>NZ_CP084885.1 GCF_013456555.2 Natrinema zhouii | reverse complement strand
CCAGACAGAAGGGGTCAGTAGCGCAGATATCGCTGGGGTTGTCGACGACGCCGCGATGCGCGCCGCCGAACGCGACGCTGATGAACTCACGCTCGAGGATCTCCACATGTCGCTCCCAGAGCAACCAGACCACCAGTCTTGAGACCGTGCCCCAGCAAGAGGTAGAGACGAAGAGGATCTGGGGGTCGTCGTCGCTTCGGGGAGAATCTCAATTTAGGGGAACTTTTAACTAGGTTTACCTAAGAAGCGCAAATTGTATATGGAAAAATTCCCGATCGCAGGGCGTGTCGTTAATACAAAGTTGGTTTTCGGGTTGACCGCTCGAGAAGCTGGCGAGGTTCTCGTGGTTCCGTTCCTGGCCATGGGTATTGCCCAAAGCCTCGGCTTCACTGGGACACTGTTCCTGGGTGCCGGTGGGATTGGACTCGCCATCGGTATCCTCATCCTGCTGGTTTCTCCCGCCGGCCAACGACCGATCAGCTACGCCCGTGCCGCCGCCGAGTACCATCTCGGCTCGAACGAGTACCACAACCGGAGAACGCGACCTGAACCAGAGACGCCCGTCGTCCAGGACGTCGTTTCCGTTCGGCAAGATGGTCTCGACATCGGAACGGTCGAAGCCGAACTGGAAGCGGACGCCGACGGACGGTGATCGACGATGGGAACTGTACCTACCGACGAGACAGCTACTGAAACGGAGTCGGACGAACACGAAGAGGTCGACGAGTCAGCCGCCGAAACAACCCCAGAATCACACGATGAGGACGAGGAGCCTGTTGTCCAGCCGACTGCCAGCAGTGACCACACGCCGCCCACACCCGAGTCCGACCTCGAGGTGCTGCAAGCACTCGACAAATTCCTTGACGATATCGACACGGACCTCCCAACCGCTCGAGAGCGCTCCCGAGCGCGCGATCACTTCGACCTCAAGGATCGCCTTGGTGGATCGACAACGGCCCAGGAAACGCTCAGCTTCGACTACGTTCGGGAGGATGGCATCGCCGTCGACGGTGACAGCTACATCGGCCTCTTGAAAGTCCATCCGCAGAACTGGCTCTCGCTGAGTGAGGAGGCCAGACACAACACGATGAGCGCGTACATGTCCTTCCTGATGTCGCTCGAGTTTAGTGTGGCCGTCCCCTGCTACCCGAAAACATTCGACCTTACGGGGCATCTCGAGCGCTTCTACACAGCATCGTCGAGTACGACTACCCGAGAAGAGACGCCGATCCTCCAGTACGGACGGAAGTTCTATATCCAGTGGGCGAGCGACCGGATCAGAGACGCCGACCTCAAACAACGCGATTTCTACATCGTCACCCGCGTCGACGCCGACCAGGTCCACAAGAATCTCGACACGGGAAGCGTTCTGAGCCAGCTTGGCAACCTTCCGCTCATCGGCGCTGCCTGCTCGCGAGTGCTCGCCCATACGCCGTTCGGCGATTCGCACGAGGACGCACGAACTGAGCTTTGCATTCGGGAAGTGAAACAGCGACAGCGCCGGATTACGAACAAACTCGGCCGGACAGAGGTCTCGATCGACCAGGTAACCGACCGTCAGGAAACCATGGAAATCCTGTACCACTACTACAACCACGTTGATCCGCAGTTCGAGCAGTTCAACCAAGCGACCAAAACGGAGGGTGAGTACTGATGGGTTTCCTCTCAGGGCTTCGTTCGCGTCTTACGGGTAGTAAGCACACGCTCAAGGAGATCGATGACGAGACGTTCGACCGGGCAGCATCGATCGTCGAGGCCAACGGCGACGACCTCACCAAGGAAAACATCCGGGAGCAAGCCGAGCATCTCCTCGAACTCGAGGAGGTCGACGAGGGTGAGTTCCGACTGGGGGTCGTCCAGGACGACACCGAACAGTCGCTTGCCGACCGGGATATCATCGCCCCACGAAAGCTGAAAGAGGTCTCCAACTTCTTCGAATCGGGGTATATGATCCGCAACGACAAGTTCGTCCGTACGCTGACGATCCACGGTTACCCCGAACGCGTTCCCTTAGGCTGGCTCGATGAACTGTATACGACGAATGATCACGTTCGGGTCACCCAACACATCCAGCCACGCGATACTGGGTCGGTTCTCCGCAAGTTGCAGAAACGCCTCACCCAGCTCCGGGCTCGCCTCCACAAGAAACACGAGAAGAGCCAGACCGACACCCACGAAGAGGAGGCCGACCGCGACATGGTCCAGGATCTCATCTGGGATATCATCCTCGGGGAAACGAAGCTGTTCGACTTTGCGATCTACATCGAAGTGGTCGCCGACACCGAACAGGAGCTCAACGAGGCAACCGAACGCGTCGTCGATTCGCTCAGTACCGCGAACGCAGAAGCAGTCCCCCTCGAGAAGCGCCAGGTCGAATCACAGGACGCACTCGGCCCGCTCGGTGACGATTCGATCAAGTCGACTCAGTTGATGCAGGAGACTGCTATCGGCACGATGTTTCCGTTTATCGAGCCAGTGATCACCGATCCTGAGGGGATCTTCTATGGATTTGACGCGACTGATACACCCGTAATCCTCGACAGATACGAGCTCTCCTCGTACTCGAAAGCAATCGCCGGCACAATGGGCTCCGGAAAGACGTTCGCCGAGAAACACGAGATGTACCATCGGTTGATGATGGACCCCGAGATCGAGATGCTGGTTCTCGATCCGCTTGCAGACTTCGTCGACTTCGCGAACGATCTTGGTGGGCAAGTGATCCGCTTCGGCGGCGATAACACAGTCAACCCCCTCGAGATCCAGCGCGGTATCGATGACGCTGTGGATGACCCGTTTAAGAAGAAATTGCGCTCGGTGATGGAGCTATTTCGCATCCATTTCTCGGCGGTGGCCGAACAGTCGTTGAGCAAGGAACAGGAGGGAATCCTGCGGCGAGCGGTCCGACTCGCCTACCTCCAGTACGGCATCACGGAAGAGACGACGACCCACGAGAACACAAGCCCGACGATCAAGGATCTCCTTGATATCCTCGCGGAAATCGCCGACGGTGGCCTGCCATCAGAATTCCTGGAACTGCACGAGGATGCGAACGACGAGCGGGTATGGCCCGAGATTGACCAGCTCGAGACACGATTTCGGGATGGCGACGAGCAGTACGCTTACCAATTGCTGCTGGGTCTCGAGGCGTTCCAGAAAGGCGGCGAGAACGACAATCTGACCGGCCGGACGAACGTCGAACTCGACAATCGCTTAGTCGTGATCGACATGTCGATGTTCTCCGACACGGGGCAGGCACCACTGTTTATGCACGTGATGTTCGACTGGATCTACCAGCGAGCGGCCAGCGATCACGACCGCCGGACCCAGGTGACGATCGACGAGGCGCACTACCTGTTGCGGCGGGAGGCGACGACAGATATGATCGATCTATTCATCCGGCACAGTCGCCACTTCAATACTGCAATCACGCTTATTTCTCAGACTGTTGATGAGTTTATCGCCCAGTCGGACGACCAGACCAAGGAGGCCGCCGAGAAAGCACGCAACGTGTACAATCTCTGTGATATCAAGCAAATCTTCCACCACGAGTCGGTCAGCAACGAGATGATCGACTTCCACGACCTCACCCCCTCGGAGCAAACGTTCCTGACGACGGCCCAGACTGGCGAAGACGGGGGCTACTCGGAGTTTCTGCTCGAAGTCAATGAGTGGTCGAAACCACTCGCACTCCACGTGAACAACTACGAAGTCAGCGTCCTCGACGATGACCTCGATCCGTGGGAGTATCTCGCCGAGAACCGGTATATCGACGCCGACGACGCCGGATTCCTTGCCGCAGAGGACCGACTCGATGAGTACGAGATTCCGGAGTCGGTGCTCGAGGAGGTGGATTTGGATGAGATCGACAAGGAGCTCGAGACCGATGAGACGGTCGTCGAGCACGCCGATCGGGAGCGAGCCGATGTGGAGACCGAATATCACGAAAGAGACGTTAGTGAGACTGTTGAGGCCAGTCAAGGAGCGACAGCAGCTGCAGATGAGGGAGCGGAGGAACCGCATGAGAAGGGAGCGGAGGATTCGCGTGCTGAAGCGGCAGAAGATCGAGGTGACGATCTCTCCACGATCACTGGAGTCGGCGAGACGTACGCAGGGTATCTCGCCGACGCAGGTGTCGAAACGGTTGGCGAGCTCGCTGTGGCAGATATTGAGTCTCTTTCAGAGGAGACGTCGATCCCGCTCACGCTGCTTGATGAGTGGGCTGATGCTGCCAGCACGATGTGTGAACCGGAGACCGCGAGTGGTGACGCTTCTTCGACCACGGAGGTGACAACCGATGCAGACGACTGAGAAAACCGAGAGCACCCCCAACAGCGACTCTGAGTCGCTCGAGTGGATCGTTGGAGAGGACGAGCAAATGAAGCAGGTCTCCGACCTGGACGTGCAGTGGACCGGCACACCACTGTTTCGAGGCGGATTTCGGACGTATTTGGTCGCACTCGGCTTCGTGGCGGTCGCGCTCGCTCTTGCGACCGAGAGCATCGCCGGGGTCACAACAGGACCGTCGCTCGTCGGACTCGAGCCCTACACGCTCGAGACAGCACTCATCACTGCCGAGATTCCACTCTGGTGGCTGAGTGCTGTCCCCATTCTGGTTGGTCTGACAGGCATCGCGATCGGTGTGCGTCCGATTGTTCGGGCGCTTCGCACGACGTACGTCCTCACGTCGAAGAAACTCTACGTCCGCACGCGGGGAATTCGTGGAGATGGGTTCACGAAACTCCCGCTCGACCGTGTCGTCGACACCACTTTTCAGCAGTCGCTCATCGGCCAGCTGCTGTCGTATGGCACTGTCACGTTCAGTACGTTCGACCACACGTCGCCCGAAATCCAGTGCTGGGCGATCGAGGACCCAACAGAGCTTCACGAACGAGTGCTCGAGCTTGAGGCGTCCGCTAGCTCGCCGCTCGAGCGCACTCAAGAGTATATCCGCGTTGTTCCATCGACGGGCGAGCGACCGCCACGGGAAGTCATCAACCAGATCCGCCCCTTGCACGACGTCCGACGAGGTGGGCTATCGTGGTGGCAACAGCTCAACCCGCTTTCGGATCCCGACCCGCTCACGTTCGAGTTTGTGATTTACAGCGACGGGACGGATTCGCCGATCGAATTCTACTACACTTGCGAGCAACACCTGTCCACGCTCTATGACCGGCTCAACTCGGCCTACCCCGACTCCGTGGAAATCGAGCGTGTGACTGTTGACTTTGCGGAGAAGCTCACCACTCCACAGCAGTACTCGTACGACGAGTTTGAAACCGCTCTCGAGAACGGGACACTCCAGTGTACACTGGCTGAAGTCGAGGCGCTCGTTCGTGTCCAGGGTTCCAACCCGACCGTTGCTGACGGAGGAGCAACGGCCATGGGTGAGCGGATCACTACAGAGGACACTGCCGACGAGAGCATCAGTACGGAGGAGTCCGATTCCAATCTCCCACTCGGCACGCAACTCCCGAGTGTTGACCTCGATGCACTCCGTGCGAAAGAGAACGCAGAAAACCGCGATCCAGGGTCGCTCACGTTCTCCCTCGAGACGCCAGTCGATACTGGTGAGGGAGTACTCGCTCGGCCACATCCGGATGAAGTTGAACCATATGGGTTGCGGTGGACCGGCAGTGGAGATCCGATGGCGGCGATCAAGAAGTTCGATGGGCAGATGGGTGAGGACGATCGGTCGAAGGCGAGCTCACACGCGCCGCTGACCGTGCTGATCGATCATTTTGCAAGCACGGATCACCCGATCGTCTTCCAGGCCGCGTTCGAAGGCGAGCCGGATCTGACGAAAGAGGGTGAATACCACATCGACGAAATCGAACAGGGACGCGATACGTTGGCTGGTGAAATCGCCGTGGCCTTTCAAGAGTTTGTACGCGGTCCAAAGAACACCGAGTCGTCCTCATCGCGGTCAGAGTCACTCAGTGAATCTCGATCTAAGCGCATCGACGAAGTCAAAAACGAAGACTGGGGACATACGTTCACGACCAACCTGCGGGCGGTGACTGTCCCTACGAACTCGTCTCTGAGCGACACATCCGAAATCGAACACGACCTCCGGAACCTAAGTACCGTGTTCGATCCGCTTGCGGGTGACTACTACAAACTCGAGAGCGAAACCCTCCACGAGAAAGGAGTTCTTGAGCGCAGCCGGCGCAAGCAGTCGCGACGCTGTTTCAATCGGTTTCTCGAGGGAGAGGTCGTCGCTGGTGGGCGGGTGAGCCGCTCCGAACCCGACCTCCATCTCGATCCCGCCGAACTCTGCAACATGGTCATCGTCCCCAGTACCGAGCATCTCACCGACGAGGCGGTCAAAGAGACGCACGCGAATCCCGAAAGCCGCACGACCCTTCCCGGGTTGGACACCGCCCAACGCCGTCAGTATACCACGGGGATGGTCCTCGGTCAGGATGCCAACAGTGCTGTCGAGGGCCCGCTTCGGTTACCACCAAACCGTCAGTCGCGCCACTGGTTACTTTGTGGCGCGACTGGCTCTGGGAAAAGCCAAGTCACGTACCACATGTTGCGCTCACTCGCCGAGACGACACCAGGGCCGAACGTCCTCTTCGCCCCGAAAGGTGACAACATGTGTAAGAACTACCTGATGGCCCACTACAAGAAATTCGGGAATCTCGACGACGTGTACTACTTCCGCGAGCCAGGAACACTGCCAGCCATCTCGTTCTTCGATATTCGATCAGCGCTCGAGGGGAACGATCGAGAGACGGCAGTCAAGGAGAAAACCGATCACTTCCACGAGCTGATGCGGATGATCATGGGAGCGGAGAAGTACGAACGGGCGTTCGTGGCGAACGAAATTCTGACGTTCCTGATCCAAGCGTTGTTCGATCCGAAACACGGTGACGACGTCTTCGGGTTGGATGATCTCGTCGAGGCCGCGACGCGAATGCACCATCATCAGGAGCTGCCGGAGGTTTCGGAGATCAACGCCGACATCCACGACTCACTCGCCGCGCAGTTCGCCAAGGACGAGAACCAGTTCGCCACGACGATGGGGGCGGTGATGAACCGGCTGAACAAACTGAAAGAGGATCGCCACCTTCACTGGATGCTTCGACACAAACCCGGGCGCGAAGCCGAATCCACCGGAGACGATCTCTACGGCTTCCACCAGCAGGAGACCCACTTCGACTTCAGTGACTTCCTTGATGAAGATGTCACGATCCTGTTCGACCTCGGCGATCTCACGCTCGACGCCCAGCGTGGGTTCACCACAGTGATGTTGAGTGATCTGTGGCACTCGATCCAACGACGGCGGCGGACGAACCCTGAGAACGTGGTCAACGTCATCATGGAAGAGGCTGCACCGTTCGTCGCGACTGAACTGGTCGCCGATCAACTGCTCCCTCAGGGTCGATCGTCGGGACTGAGCCTCGGGTTCATCATGCAGTATCCCGAGCAGGTCAAGAAGTACCACAATGGGACCGGTGCATACGAGGAACTGCTGACAGAGGTGCATACGAAACTGATTGGTGATATCTCGATGAAGGATCGGTTCGCGAAGACGTTCACGCACGACGAGTTGTCTGTGGAGGATGTCCGGAATCGGAACAACCGGATGGCAGCGGGCGAGTGGTTCACGAAACTCGTTTCCCCTGGATTCGGTGAGGAGCGACCAGCGCCGTTGACTCTGCACTCGCCCCCGATCATAAGCGGGCACCCAGAAAGCGACGAGCCGTTGACGGCGGCCGAACAACAACAGTTCGACGAAGAGCTTCTGCCGGAAGTACTCGAGCGGACTGAGGACGAATACGGGTTGTACGTACCGTCCCACGAGGACGCGATGGAGTGGTCGAATTGGAGCGACACAGATCGGCGGGCTGGCGCGCCGTCGGCGCTGGACGAAGATGAGAGTGAAGTGACGGTGGAGTTCGACGAAGAGAGCGAGGACGCAGACGGCCAGCAACCGCTCGAGAAGACCAGTCCTGACGATGGGACCGACGATCAGTACGATGATCGAGACGACAGCGATCTCACAGCTGAGACAGACGTCAGCGAGATCGATCACAACAGCAGTGACGCGGAGACTACCGACGACGATCCAGTTGACGTTGCAAATGGAGCCGCCTTCTTTGATCCATCCACGGACGAAGAGGAATGTCCAGTCTCGGACCGTGAACTCCGGCGGCGGGGGCTCTCACGAGACGACGCGATCTTCCTCAAACGCGTCCTCGACGCGATGAATCGTGACCTCCCGGATTACACGCTGTTGGAAGGGATGGAGGAGTTGCAAGAGGACCTTGATGGGGTTGACGTTGACGTGTTGATCGAACTCGAGCTGCTTGAGAGAGAGAAAGTAGACCGACGACCGTACTATACGGTCCTGCCCGCTGGCCGAGAGCTTCTGGATGAGACAGTCACCGCCCAACCGGGGATTGGTGATCTTGGAGAGAAGACGCCACACAAAGTTGGAGTCGAACTCCTGGTGTGCTGGCTCGAGACTTTCGAAGAGGTTGATCGAGTGGAGCGATACTATCAGCAGTCCTCGGAGACGGTGTTCGACGTTGCCGCGTTCGACGACGGCAACGAACCCGTGTGGGTTGGCGAAGTGGAGATGACGTCAAATAACGCGGAAGCAGTTGTGAGTGACTACGAGAAGATGGCTGCGGTCGACGCGGATGCCGTGTGGGCATTCCCATCACGTGACGACGCTGGCGAGATCGTGAATGTGCTCGCCGATGCAGAACGTCTTCCTGAGAATGTGAGCGGTCGAACAGCTAACTCATTTTCACTTCTCCAGGAGACAGTTGAAGGATTCGAGGCCGATGGAATGACGACTATCCACACCTTCAGGAAGCTGACTTAAACGAGGTTACATAATGAAGATCGACATGACATTCGAACTCACCGGTGGTAGACCCTTATGACCTGGCGACAGGCAACCCGTGGCGAGGTCTATGCGTACTATACCGAGGAGTTCCCCGAGTATGTAGATCAGTTACCGCCGTTCATCACACCAACGGCACCGAAAGAGTTCGGGATCAGCTTCCGCGAGCGCCATCCCATCCGCAAAGAGAAGCGACCTGACCGAGACTTCATTCGACGGCCGACGTGGCGTACCACCTCAGATGGAGAGCCGATTGCACAGAACTTCAGCAACTTCGAAGAACTCGTCTCGTTCATCCAATCTCCTGCACGGTGTGACCCGTTCCAGGGGAGTGAGTACGCGTTGGCTGATCCCGATCTGATCGAGAAGAGTGATCCGATTTCGGATGGCGTCTACTACGGGTTAGACAACTGGGACCGACCGTGGGTCCTCGCAGTCGATATCGATGCGAAAGACATCGCGACAGCACGCGCTGAACGCGAGCTTGACGAGACCGACCTCGAGATCCAATCAACGGATGCGAGTCGTGACGACGCGTTGCTCGCCGAATCCAAGATTCGTGACGCCGATCCGAGGGGGTATCCCTACTCGTTCGACGATATCAACCGTGCGATCGAGTATGGCTTCGAAACGCGCGAGATCTTCACGGATGTGTTTGCTGCCGAGGAGACGATGGTTGTCTACTCTGGTCAAGGCGTCCACGTCTACCTGCTTGATGAGGATCTTGAATACGGGTACGACGAGAAAAGTCGAGAAGTGCTGAACGACCTCTTGCTCGAGCGCTTCGAGATTCCGATTGATCCCGTTGTGACTGCCGACCGAAGTCGCCTGCTTCGCGTGCCCTACTCGTTGCACGCAGAGGTCTGCCGTGTCGTCCAACCGATCGCGAGCCCAGCGTTCGATCCGCGAACGGAAGCTCGCCCACAGTTCCTTGAAACCGAGCGTGAACTCACCCATGATTGACCCACGAGAGACTGACCGAGATGCCTACCTCGCTGCAGCGATCCCAACCAACTACACCGATAACGAGATCGTTCGACTGTTCACCCGCGGGTACGACCGCTACGTCGTCGATAATACGCCAGACCGAGAGACGCTGCTTTCGGATCTCGAACAGTTTGGGACTGCTGCGTTCAAGAGCTCCCAGCGCAACCGTCCGCTCGAGTACCCATTCGTCGACGAACCTGCCACGCTCGTATTGTTGGCTACTCTCAGTACAGTTTGCGTGAGCGAACAACCTCGCTTCGAAGACACGCCGTCTCGTCGGAATCAAGTCCTTCATAACATCCGCGAGCTGTTCGCGACCAATCTCCTCGCACTTGTACATGAGTACGACGATCCGACTCTGTATCAGGATATTGCTGAGGTCCTCTACGCGAAAGGCCCCAGTCAGGACGGTCCTCACCCGGGTCGCGTCTGTACGGGCGTCAAACCGATGCCCGAATTCGACGAGGAGGAGACTGCCGAAAATGAGTCCGATCTCTACGTGGAAATCCCAATGGCGGCTGCCTCTCGAAAGTGTCTCGCGCGAGCATCCACCGAAGCCACAAGTAGCGATGAGACGGGCGAGATTCGAACGCAGGTCAAGAACAACCATCTCTACGTTCCGCTCGACCACCTCCATGACACCTATCGATCGTACGCAAAGCGGTGTTTTGGCCGGTTACAGACAGTCCAAGAAGGCGAACTCGGTGAGCCACAACGCGAGTGGCTCCAAGAGCATGAGACGGCGATCACCGAACGGACTGACTACGCCCTCGAGATCGGCCAGTACGAGAAGGTGTGGAAAAACTGGGATCAAGGCGAGCAGATCGTCCGACTGCTCCAAAATGCGGTGCGAGCGTCACCCCAGACTCAGATCGGCGAGTTTCATACTGCTCAGGAGTTGTCCGACGCGCTCGAGGCATACGAACCAGAGAACGAGGGTGAGAAAGCTCAGTTGGGGCAACTGTCCAACCACCGTAGTGTCGCAAAAACACTCGCTAATTCTACGTCACATCGGTCGGTGACGATCGATCGGAGTGACCGCGTCAATACGTATCGCATCGGCCACTCGGGCGGTGGATCGCGCCCACTTGAAATCACGGAACTCGAAGACCTGTTTGAATTACCTTGTCTGGCAGCACTCGACGAACGGCTCCAAGAGGAAAAGCCAGTCCGAAAAGACCTCTTCAATCTCGTTCGGATGGTGATGTGGCTTCCGCAGTATCGCGAGAAGCCCGTCGACGCGATCACTGATGAACTCAAAGACCTGTTCAGTCGGTGGCCGTGGTTCGATCCAGAGATCTCTGCCTACCAGATCAAGTACGAAGCCAGGCGGGGCGATCGTGGCATTGGATCCGAGGGGAATACACCCCTGCCAATGAATTGTAATAATGACGATATGCAACGGTACTGTATCGGCAAAGAGCAGTGTCCCTACTCAATCTATGGCAGCCTCCCATTCCCCGACGACATGTACGACCAACTCGAGGAAACCGACCCCATTTAATATAGAGAAAACTCACCTCGGATTCAACCCTCTCTTTAGGCCATTTCTTTCGCAACTATACAGAAGATCTAAAAACCGGATTTGGTGCTATTCTACTCAACCAATATGATATCTTGTATATATTAATTACAACTATTATCTAGGAGATAATATCCCGTTGCGCATTATCTGAGCCTTGCTGATGGAGAAATCAGCGGATAAGGGATATCCTTCTAAGAATGTGATATCTAACTGTCTCTTCTGTCGTTCCTCAATTTGAACATTGAAATCCAGAATCGGCTGGGTTGGGTGGCTGAAACCCCTCGTTGCGCGTTTTTTGACTTTCGTGCTTGAAACCTTTGCTCGTTGCGCGTATTGTTACGGCCTTAGATATGCGCAACGGGGATTTAAAACTATTTGAGGGCTTAAATCCGGTCGTGAATGACGAAAAATCGTCCAAAGGAATGGGGGTTTGTGCAGAAACAGAGGTGTGCGCGACGGGTAGTGAGACGTGGAGGGTTCAGAGGGCAAGGGGAGGTGTATGTATCAGAAACTGGAGGTTCGGTCTGGAGGTGTGTTCACGACTCGAGAATGGAGGGATTGAGTTGGGTGTAGAACGGGTGGAAGGCAGGGGCAGTAACAAGGGGGTAGTCGGAAGGGGAATGAGAGAGGAGTGAGAAGCATTTTCAGAACACGATCAGTGGGAGAGTGGAGAGCGGTAGAGAGGTGGGAGGGGACGGGGTGTGAGACAAGGTAATAGATGTGAGAGAAAGTTGAGAAGAGAGCAGAATGTGAGGGACCAATAGAGAAAGAAGAGGGTGGGGAGAAGTAGAGAGAGGATGGTGCTCGAGGCGAGAGGGAGAAAAGAGAGGGAGGTCTGGAGAACGAGTGAAGGACGGAGAACAGGGTGGTGTGTGGTGATCGGAGTAGAGGGGCAGAGGACTGGAGCAGGGGACTGGAGATGAAGCTGAGGAGAGGTGAGAGCTGAAGGAACGTACAAGCTAGGAGTCAGGCCGTGACGGGGAATTTGGGAGAGAGCTCGAGGATAGGGATAGAGTGGACCTGGAGGGGAGGTGGTACAGTGTGGGTTGCTCTCCTCGAGGGGAGGGATGTGGCCGTGGGCGAGGACGTCGACGGTGAGGTGGGACTCGAGGGCGGTGGTGAGTGAAGAGCAGCTAGGAGGACATCAGGGTAGATGATCGTGATGGTGGTGTACGTAGAGTGGCAGGGAAGACGTCAGGCTAGGTGATCGCGACGGCAGTGTTGTTCACCCACCTGAGAGGGGTGAGTCGGGATATGAGCTGGACTGACCAACACCAGACGGAAGAGGCAGAGGACGACGACCAGATCCTGAGCGAGGAATTCGACGACTGGGTTCGAGAAGGAGCAGCGCTAGATGAGGAAGACGAATCGGAGGCAGACCAAGCTGATACCACAGTGGACGAAGCCGAGAGTTCAGCCGAGGATAGTGAGGAGAGCAGTGAGGGTGAACCGGCCGGGGCAGCATCGATGAGACCGGGTACTGTCTCGAGGCAGGGATCGGACGAGCCGCTGATGATGAACCAGTGCCCGCGGTGTGATGGTCGGAAATTCGTCTCGAAGAAGCTCGTGTACGAGGAGTTCCACTACAGCGAAGGGGGTGAACTCGAGGGGCACCAGAACAGAGTCCGAGCTGAGTTCGAGTACACGTGTCTCGAGTGTCAGGAACGGTTCCATGAATTACCGAGGAGTGCGCGATCGTACTATACGGAAGTGGCGGTGCTACGGCAGGATCTGCGGCGAGCGATCCGAGTACAGCTGCGAGCATGGGGCAGTTCGATGAAGTCGTGGATGCGGAAGCCGTACAGAAGGTAGGGAATCGGTGCGGTTTGAGATAGTGGAAGGATGAGAGTAGTGGAGTGAGGTGGGTATGGAGCAGCGAGCAGAGGAGGACCGCACCGCACAGCACCGCCCTCCCACGATCACCCGCCCTCCTCCAGGTTCCGGGCTGCTCGCTCGCTCTCTTCGAGCTCGCTGTGCTGCCGGGCTTTCCCCCAGTGTGTAAGGTTGGTCCCTCTCAGTCTGGTGGTCTTACTACTCAAGAGCGATCCGGGTGTTGGACAGCTGGAACAGCGGTATTCGTGGGTGACAATCGAGACAGCAGTCCGAGTGTTGGACAGTTGAAGCAGATCTGACGGGGCGAGCACGTCCAACTCGAGCGAAACACGGATCCATCGGCCCGAGGGAAAGGCGGGTTCTATTGCCGTATTACTGAAACCTAAACTATCTTACTCGTGAGTGAAAACTTATTAAAAAGAACACGTCTCGAGTGAAAACGGAGGATCCTCCGGTGGCGGGCTCTCCGGCGCATTGTCTCGGACGCCACGCTATCGAGGACGTGGATGACCGGCGAGTTCGATATCGGTGGTCACCGGGAAACTCGAGAAGGCAGAACACGCGAGGCGAGGAAGACGCAGGAGGTGGTACACTGGTACGTGGGGAGAGACGATTACGATGTTGCGGGAAGTACGGGTAGATGCGTGAGTGTCTTGGGCTACGTAGGGCAGGATGAGGGGAAGATTGTGACGGAGAGAGGAAGGTAGAGGGGTGGTTGTGAGGGAGACGACGTCGTTGAGGAGATGACTCGAAAAGAGAGGTGAGCGGAGTACACTCCCACCGAAAGCCCTCGGCCGCTCGGCATCCCGCGCCTCGCTGCGCGCCTCACTCCCTCGCTACGCTCGGTCGTTGCGGTGCTTGCGTCGGCGGGGGACGACCGAGTCGACCTCGCCCTTTCGAAGCCCACCAGGCTGAGCTGAAGGTGGGGATGCTGTAGCTACCCCTCGACTGGTGTGAACGAGACGGCACGCCCCGCTCGCCTTCCCTCCCTCCGCGTCGCTCGCGACCGACCATTCCGGGCTGCTCGCTCCCGGTGGTCGCTGTGCTGCCGGGCTCTGGTTTCGACGCCAGCGCTTCACCCGTCCGGGTCCTGCGGACCTCGGCAAAGCCGACCGCGACGGACGTCGTTGCGTCGCGGCGAACGGGGAATGCGCTGGCCGCTCGCTCCGGTCACTCCCGGCGCGCGGTGCTGGCTGGTGGGGATAGTGTCCCGCTCTACTCGCGCCTCAGGGGACCTGAAGGCGCGAGCGAGAGCGGTTGCAGGAGATGAACACAGTTGGGACTCAGAAGAGTTGAGGTGAAGACGCGGTGGGTAGCGCCTTCGAGGTTAAGCAATGAGTTCTACGAACTTCCGAGATGATAAAGCTTCGGATGAATCGAGTGTCAACCAAGAGGCGGCTGCGGAGAAGACGGACGTGGGCGTCGACGTGGAAGATTCGTTCGCGGAGGACATCGTGGACGAAACGCCGGAGTTCGCGGCGTCGGTTGATCAGGAGGTCAATACGAAAGTCGAGACGAACCACCCGGAGACAGTGGTTGGACGCGAAGAGAACGAGTTCGGTCACCTGCCACTGGCACAGGAAGAGCGAATTCGGGCTCGAGAGGAGGAGCTCGAGTTGATCAGCGCAAAGGCGACGTTTGGACGGCAAGAGGGGCGAGAGAAGCGGACGCGAGAAGTTGTGGTCGAGCAGCGTCGAGAGCGGCGGGTTGAACGGGTGGACCCCCGTTCGGAGCTGGAGCAAGAGCAGTTGGCGGCGGTCAACAAACAATCGGTGCGAATCACAGAGACGGTGCGTGGGGGTCCAAGCCGGGCGGCAGTGAGCCGTGGACTGGCGGAGAAGGTGGCGGACGGGACGTCGATGATCGACGCAACCCTCGAGGAGATGGACGAAGTGAAAGCGGAGTCGGGAACGATCGTAGACATCGCAGACGTGCCGGAGGTGGAGGCAGGCGAAGTGGACGTGGAAGGCGAGATCATCAAACTGTGGGAGCCCTCGCAGCCGTCGATCAGCCAGGTTGGGCTGATCGCGGATGAGACCGAGAAGATGAAGTTCACGATCTGGGAGAACTCCTACCAGACAACAGTGAGTGAGGGAGAGACGGTGCGGATCAGGAACGCGGCGAAGAACTGGCACAACGAGCGATGCAGCCTGGCTGTGACCGGCTGGAGCCGCCTCGAGTTCCCAGAACGCGGGCGGTGGTGGACCCAGGAGTAGGCGAACCAGCTCTCTTTTTTGTGTGTCCGACCACACGCTCGCTTCGCTCGCGCCTCCCCAGCCTCCTCGCTTCGCTCCCTGTGGTCGCATCGCTCGTCCCTCGCACGTTCTGCGCGCTGAAGCGCGCATTCATCGCGCGCCACCGCTGGCACGGCTCAGAGAGCATTACAAAGCCGTCCAGTCGGACCACACCCACAGCAACAGAGAAGGCAGAGACGAGACCGCTCGAGTGACTGCTCAGTTCGACGCGATTGTGGCGTTGTTCGCCCCTCACGAAAGGTAAATCCGCAGACAATGCAGGGAAACGAGAGCATAGTCGGTGAATCCGCCGCCACCTTTTGGGGCGGCGGATTCGTCTCCATCGCCAGTAACGTTTTGAGCAATCGGCACAACTGGCCCAATGAAGCGGGAGATTTGGGACATGAACAACTGAAGCCTCCCGCTTCAAGACCTTCGATTTAGCGAACCATTCCGTCGCCGTCTAGTGATTCAACACAGCCCATAAAAGAGTATAATAGGGTAGATTTCAACCCACTATTTGTACACTTGTGCTGTCTATTCAGCACAGCTTCTCAAAGACCTCTATTAGCTGATGGAAACAATTGCGTTAGGTTCGCATATGTAGTGCCGTTCAGTACAGACGAAGACGTTACCGGAGCGGCCATCTATCTCTCCGATAGTTGTCAAAAATGGCGTGCTGGGCAGAGAATGTATCCAACAAGACCACAGTCTTAGATGTACACATCATTTATACACCATCATCTACAACATCTAATAGTTTCATGGAACTGCAGCAACTCCGGGTTCAAAACTACAAGAGTATCGAGGACTCCGAATGGGTGGACTTCGACCAAGTCACCTGCTTCGTCGGCAAAAACGAATCCGGAAAAACAGCATTTCTCGAAGCCATCCATAGGCTCAATCCGGTCGATAACACGGGCCAATACGATCACGTTGAGGAATACCCACGAACCCGACTCACCCAATATAAGCAGCGCCACGACCAGGATCCTGACCCAGTAGCCAGTGCTAAATTTGAACTATCAAAGAAAGAAATCATACCTATTCAGGAACAATTCACCGATAATATCTTAGAATCATCAACTGCGGTTCTAACAAAGAATTATAAAAACGAGACAACGTGGAGATTCGATATTAACGAAAGTGAGGCCGTAGAATACCTTGTAAACCAGTTCGAGTTCCACAATAAAACAGAGGCTAAACTACAGAAAGCCGAATCATTCGAAGACCTAGAAACCAAAGTACAGGAGTCTACATCTTCTGATGACTCAATCAGTGACATTGTGTCTGAAGTACAGGATATCCTCAAAGAGGGGTTTGACAAGCGAATTGGGACAGATTATTTAAAAGATTCTGTGCCTTCCTTCCTCTACTTCGATGACTACTCGATTATGGAAGGGGATATCAACATTGATAAGATCCGTCGAAAACAAAATAAAAACAACTTATCGGAATCAGACCAAACCTTCTTATCTTTACTCTCGGTCGCAGAATTGGATATAAATGATATAAGAAATATTAGTAGATACGAAAGCAGAAAGGCAGAACTCGAAGCTGCGGCAAACTACATTACAGACCAAGTATTCGAGTATTGGAGTCAAAGCGACGATCTACAAGTTGAATTTGATAGAGATATTCAAGAGCAAAACAACCAGCAGAACAAGCAAAATTATGTTCTCTATGTTAGGATACGCAGCGAACGGGACAGGGTTACACTGCCATTCGACAAGCGTTCAAAGGGCTTCATCTGGTTCTTCTCATTTCTTGCATACTTTTCTGATATGAAAGATGATAGCGACGATCTTATTCTGCTCCTCGATGAACCCGGTCTTAACCTACATGCAAAGGCTCAGAATGATTTCCTTCGGTTCATCAACGAGCGCTTAGCACCGGTACACTCTGTAATCTATACCACACACTCACCTTTCATGCTGGAACCTCGAAACATGGACCGAGCAAGACTCGTCCAGTACCAACAAGGGGAAGGTACGAAGATTTCTGAGGATATCCTTGGAACTGACAGCGACACCATCTTCCCATTACAGGCCGCTCTGGGTTACGACCTAATTCAAACACTGCTGATCGGACCACAAGTCCTGTTAGTCGAAGGAAAGTCGGATATGATCTATCTGCAGCTCATGTCGGAAATACTTGACGAGCAAGAGAGAACATCCCTCAGTCACCAATGGACACCAGTGCCAGTTGATGGAGCGGATAATGTGCCAACCTTCGTTTCCATGTTTGGAGCTAATGACTTGGATATCGGCGTCCTGCTTGATGACGACACTAGGATACAGCAACGTCTCGAGAACATCGAGAGCCGTGGACAACTTGATCTTGACAACGTCAAACTAATCACTGAGTACACAGCGAATAGCAACGCTGATACGGAAGATATGTTCTCAGAAGAATTCTACATCTCTCTCGTTAATGATGCCTATTTGCCTGAGCTCAGAATGGCTCAAAACGCTCCTGATGAAGTAGATCTTTCCCATATTCAGAATCAGAACCCGAGAATAGCACGTCGTTTAGAATGGTTCTTCGAAGAGAAGCAGATTAATGGAAGTGTGTTTGAACACAATAAACCGGCCAAGCACTTCCAAAAGAATCGGGATAAGTTCAAGGAGGAAATAGCAGAAGATACACTGGACCGATTTGAGGCATTGTTTGAAGATCTGAACTCTATCATAGACGCTTGATGGCTCAGAAGTGATTTTCGCGTTCCATATGATCACAGTCATACTACTAATCCCAATCCTCATCAGACAGTGATTGACCAGTGACTCATTCTCGACTTGTATTCTACATGACTCACCGGACAACATCTGAAACTGGTAGGAACCTCGGCGATCAATTCGCATCTGTAGTTACCGTTCAGTACAGGTGTAGGAGTTACCGCAAATGACATGATTCTCTATGTGATTTTCTGGGTGAAACACTTCCACTTTATGTATGTATGACAAAAGGAGAGTAAAGAATGAGTGAAGGGAGAGTACCATCCAAACCGAAATCTCAAACAGTCACTCAGAACGCCTCCCATGAACGACCACACCACCCCTTCGAACGAGGAAATCCACCTTGACCACACGAAATACGAGCACCCATCTCAACAATTGCCATCTCGATAGCCTCGCGCCCACGCGCTGGCTACGACAGTAGTTTAGGAAGAGGCATAGTTCGCATAGGGGCAAAGATAGGTGAGACGATAAAAGGAGTGCGGCTTCGGCTCAGCTACGAGTCGTCAAGTTCGTAAGCGTCTCCAGTGTCACTGTTCTCGCTCACTGGTTGTCTCTGAGACATCCATAGACACCCGCCGCTCGGAGTTCGTTCCAACGTCAATAGCCAACCGACCTCCGAGCTCCCTATCGATTAACACACCACCAGTCGGAACTACGGTGCGGCAGCTGCCGTGTCGCCAGTCTCTGGATCGAAGGGGAGGTTGATGACGAGTTCGTCGAACCAGACGACTGGGCGCTTACTCTGGCCGTCTTCCTCGAAGAAGATGATGCCCAGCTGGGCGAGCCGACTGAGTTCCTCGTGGACATTCTTCACATCCCGGTCAACGACCCGTGCGGTCTCGTTGATGCTGGCTGGCTCTTCCCGGCGGATGGCCTCGATGAGATCGAGGACGCGCGGCGTCAGTGTCTCCATGAGGTCGTCGTAGCTGGTAAACGAGAGCATCGGCGTGGAATCCACCGAATCGCCCCGCTCAAGCGCCTCGATACCGTCGGTAACATCATCGTGGAACTCACTGGACGACTTTACGGTCACGACGAGGGTTGATTCGGCCCGAAGCTGTTCGCGCTCCATCGGATGCAGCGGCGGCGTAGTATCGTTCATGGGAATCACCGTGGTGTGATGGCTTCACTTGACCTCGAACTCGGATTTCGGGATCTCGATCCAGAATCGTTCCCAGAGTTCGACCATTCCGGGGAACGTGATTATGTCTGGGTCGGGGTCCGGTGCGACGTGCAGTTCGTGCCCTTTCGTGTCCTCGTGCGAATTGTCGTACCGACGAATCGTCCCATCGTCAAGTGTGCGGGGTGGATCCGGCTCCGTCGCGCCGTAGTGGAGCTTGTAGGCCCACCCAGACGGGTACGCGTCGCGGTCTGTCCGCATGCAAAACACACGGACGACGGTCCCGTTGGAGTACTTCCTCCCTTCGCTCACGCCATCGAGGTCGTCGTCGGTCAGTGAGGCCATCCTCGCCCATTGGTACATCGACCAATACAATAAGACTATTGGTCAGGAGAACAATAGCAGTCGTCCCACTCCCAATACTCATACAATTCCTTTCCAGTCCATTCCACCACGTCGTGTCCTTCCCATTCGCCTGTCTTCTCGTATCCTTCTCGGAACCATATCGAAAGATGGTTTCTCGCAGTTTGCCACTACCTTCACCGTAAGAGTCGTCGTTTGGACCCACAGATCATGGACGATTTAGAAGCCTCAGGATAGTTTCAGGAGTTCCTTCGAATGGGCGTGGTCAGTAGCCAGTTCGAAAGCAGGAATCTCATCACCGCAAACCGGGCACTCGATTCGTTCGTTGGCCTCTGCTTCTAACGCCTCTTTGATGGTTTTTCTGTCCATGATTCACCTATCGGTCACCCTCCCTGCCAGGGTCTTTTGGTTCAGACCGTGTGCCTCCTCCCGGTATATCCGTCACGACGAACCTCTCTGCCTCGTCCGATTCCGGGAAGCACTTTGGACACGGCATGCTTGCCTTCTCTTCTACTTCTTCTAGTGATATCAATACATCACCGGGAGTCCTATGTACGCTCTTGGCCCGTGGTACCACCTATACCAAGTACCTATTCTTTCCTCGAAGACCCCCCTCTTCATCGAGACTGTCAATGAGTACGCGGTCGAAATTCTCCATCCAGCCAATCACGTTCTCTGAAGAAACCAAGTAAGGCTTGGTGACAGCAGGATAAAAGACCGTCTCAGAAATCATCAAGTGACGTCGGTCGTGGCTCCGAGCCAATCGAGGTCTGTCCCCGTTCGATAGCTGTCGTTGAGTCACTTCCATCTGTACGAGTTTGTTTTTCGCCGCCGAACGCTTCGAGGAACTCCCGTCCAGATGCGGTGAACGGCGGTCGGGCTGGCACCGTTGTATCGCCACCGATCCAGTCTTCGATTGCTTGGACGACTGTTGGAGCGGTTTGTGAACCGATACCCTCGGCGTTGCTGATAAGCCGTTGTTCGAAGCGAACTGAGTTTTCATACTGGACCGCTAACTTCTCGATCGTCGGATGTGACAAATCGATAGTATCGGTCCCCTCACCAAAGTTTTGCCAGGCGTTTCGGATTCGATCGTCGAGGATGATTACTCGCCCTCGAGCAATGCCCTGGAAACTCGTAAGATGGAGGTCTTCAGCAGTGATGCCGGCATCCATCTGTCGGGCCATCGTCTCTAGCCACTGTGGTGGCGTATGCGACGTTGCTGTGTACAGTTCGGCAAGCGGTCGAATCGCCTCTGCCAATTGACTCCCGGTCCGCGAGACGTGTGAAACATCGATATCGAGTGTTAACTGAATTAGTTCGACGTCGATCCCTTCGGCCCAGAGCCAACACATCACACCTGCTGTGACGCCGGCCTCATCGGTTCCCAGATCATGGCGCTCGAGGAGTTCGAGAAACTCTGGACTCTCATCGTCAGTAACCGTCTCGCCGAGATTACACTGGTAGAACATCTCGGCCAATTCAGCGACGATTGTCTCTGGATCAGTTGGGGCAGTCGCTTCCAGTGTTTCGACCAACGATTTGATGGCGACGGGCGGACAGTCAATTCGTGTTGCGTGATCGTACTCGAACGCAGCTGTCCCAAGATCGGTGGTTGCAAGCATCGACTCTGAGACCATCTCGATGAAGCCATTCTCGACGAGTTCGGTGAGTACGTCACGAACCCGGTCGGCGATTTCGTCACGACCGCCCTGTACTTCGCTGCCGATCATCGGGTTCTCCCCAAGCGTGAGTCGGTCCCGGAGCGTGTAGTGGCCGTACAAGGTCGACGAGACAAACCCGACCAGAGCGTCGACGGAGTCCCACCCGTTCTGGACTAACTCGATCAGAAGCCATTCGAGGTTCGTCTTTGCACTCTCGAGATTCGTCGTATAGTCAGCGTCTGAGTCCAAGCCTTTCGGATGGCCGAAATGCGAGCCGATCGACTCGAGTGACTTTTCCTCAACCGGGGTATCGAACTGGAAGACATCAGCAGCGTCTTCGCGACTGTAAATCGGGTAGGCGTAGGCTTCCTCCATCTCAGAGTCACGCCCAGCACGTCCGATCCACTGGATATACTCCCACCGCCCAACGAAGTTCCCAAACCGGGTGAGATCGGCAACGATCACTGCCTGGACGGGACTGTCAAAGCCGTAGGCGAGCGTCGTGGTACACGAAATTGCCTGAATTTCACCGTTTTTGATACCCTTTTCTACGATCTGTTTGATGTCGTTCTCGAGTGCCGAATAGTGAAACCCGACGCCCTGTTCCAGACACTTGATCAGATCCTGATGTGTGTCTGTCAGCGTCGTGTCAATCGCATTCCCGATTTTCTCCCGGTAGTTGGTCTCCGGACGTTTGAAACCTGAATGAGAGGCAATCTGGACCGCTCGCGAGCGAGTGTGATCCGTCGTGAAGTTAAAGATCATAAACGGCGCTTCATCGGCCCGCTTGGCCATGTGGTCGGCGATGAATTCGCCGTAGGTTTTGTTCCCACTCTTCTCGAGTGGTCGCTCGACGATGGGCACACCACGGTCTTCAGGGCTGATGATTAATTCGGCATCCAGCCATTGGGCGATTTCGTCGGGGTTGCCGATCGTCGCCGACATCGCACAGATTTCGACATCCCGATCCATGGCCATCGCGAGACTTTTCTCGATGGTTGGCCCCCGAAAATCTGAGTACAATTCGTGGAAATCGTCATAGACGAGGACGTCGATCCGTGAATCAACACCACGGATTGCAGCTTCGAAGTGCGAATCAAACGTCGCGACGATCACATCGGCATACTGGTAGCCGGCTTCATCGCCCCACGTCGCGTTTGTCAGCGTATATCGGTCTGTATCGATCCACTTGTTGAGACTGCTGTACTTTCCGTTCGTCAGCTGAACGCTCGGGACGAGATAGCCGACGGTCTGTCCTCGCTCGAGCGCCCGTTTGACGACAGCCTCAGCACAGAACGTTTTGCCGTTGCCAGTCTCAGCGGCCAAGAGTGTATTCGACTCCTCAAGGCCGCCCTGTTCGAAAAAGGCACGTTGGGTTCCGTTGATCTCGTCGAACGGTTTTGCCTCGAGGAGGGCTTCGATACAGTAGGTTTCTGTCGCTGACAATGAGTCTGGAAGCTCCGCCATTGTGGGGTCTCGTTCTATTTCCGGACTTCTCAGTCTGCCATCAAAAGTATATTGGGTAGACAATGGTCACAGGAGCCAGGGTTGAGTAACGTGTTGATCCGTCCTAGAGACCGAGTACGACAACGCTCCACAGCAAGGTCCCGAAAGTAGGGCTGCGTGGACGGCCCTCGCGGTGCGTCAGGCCGTCCCCACAAACCGGCCACCTGACGACCGGTGCCACCGGTAGTCACTGACTGGGGACGCCGCCTTGTGAGTGGCTACACTGTTGCGTCGGTGGCTGACGACAACAGCGTCCTGGTCACCGAGTGCTTCGAGGAGTGCTTCCTAGTCCCGACGAACGTTTCGCAGCGAGGGGAACTGTGCAGTCGCTGTGTCCACGAACTGCTCGAGCTGGTTTTGTTCGATGACTCGACTGATTGATAGTAGAGAACATCATCCCGATCAGAAATGGGCTGACGGACCAGTTCGCTTTTCCCCAGACGACATCGTCCGTAGACCACAACGAAGTCTGCCGTCTCGGACTCGTAGCAGTCCGTGAGTTGATCGAGTTCACTTCCCGATCAACGAATTGCTCCATACACCTAGTCGCATCTCCTTACAATAGAACTCCCGATTTTGGAAATCGTGCTTTCTATTCTGGGTTAGCAAGAACGCCCTCAAATAATTTGATCGAGAAATGCGACTCCGAACAGTACCGTTCTGGAAGATGAGTATTATCATCCTTTTCAACACCCTTAACCAACGCCCGATGAAGAACACGGTACTCCGTTGGTTAATGACACCACTGCTTCGTTGATGTTGGATCTGAGAGGCTGTACCCGAGCGCGATGACGTACAATTATTCTATTTAAGAGATATTGCACGGCATGCCGAAGGATGTTCCTTCTCGACAAGAAGGAGGATAACTTGCTAGTCAGCGGAAAGTTGCTGCTCGAGTGTATCTGCAGTTTCACGCTGGGTAAACTGCCCGCTGTTGAGCGACCAGTACTGTGCAGCGCAGTCGTTAGATGCCGTGATTCGGACGCACTGTGGATGACACGTGAGGAAGAACACCTGATTCGTCGCTGTTAGCTCGTCGACGACATCGAATACGCGACTCATGTGGTTTGGATCGAAGTTGGTAGCAGCATCATCCAGAACGACGGGGAGCGACACGTCGGTTTGTCGAATCCGTGCCAGCCGAACAGCAAGGAAGAGTTGTTCGGCAGTCGCCCGACTCAGTTCTCCAATGCCGTGGGCAGGCTTCTCGTCTCGAAGGGCCCGGAACTCGAGATTCTGGACATCGCCCTCCAGTTCAATGCCTTCGTACTCCTGTGTGATCTCGCTGAAAATCGTACTTGCGTCGTCGACGAGCGAGTGGACAACGTCTTCCATCAATCGTTCGTGAAGCTGTCTGACCATCGTCTCGGCAATCCGGTTAATCGCATATGCTTCGCCGAGGCGTTCGAATTCGACTCGACCCCCGTCGATCTGGGCGCGGGCCTCTTGGAGGTCATCTTCGGAGGCTAAGTCGTCCTGTCGCTGCTTGAGTTCGATACAGGCTTCTCGTAGCTCACTGCGTCGCTCTTTCAATTCTTTTATCTGCGTGTTTTGCTCGCGAATCTCGTCTGCAATCGCGTCAGTGTCAGCATACTTCGTAGCAGCGTTGCGAACGACATCGATCCACGGCTCGTCGTCCTCTCGAAGCGGCTCAAACGCATCTCGGGCCGACTCGTTCTCGAGCCGAGTGATAACTTGCGTTTCGACTTGGTCACGTTCCTCGACTGTATCCTCGAGTTCGTTGATCCGCTCGGCCTCGTCATTGAACGCCTGGATGTGCTGGAGAATTTCCTCGTCATCAGTAGCCAGGCCGACCGACCGGTCTTCATCCCATTCGGTCAGAACGGCATCGATGTCCTCGAGACACTCAGTGCGCTCGCGTTCGGTACGTCGAACATCCCGTGCCAGTTCGAGATCGGTGGCAACCGTTTCGAGCGTATCCAACACTTTGTCGGCATCTTTCAGCGGCTCTTCAGTTGCCCATGAAACGTCGGTCATATCCTCGAGCAGTGTCGCGACTTCTTCGAGGTCGGCGGCGAATTGCTCTTTGTCTTCTTCCCATTCGGTCCGCTTCTCGCGATAAGCTGCGATTTCGTCGTCGAGTTCGACAATCTGCTCGTAAAACTCGGGAAGCTCGCTTACCGGGAGCGATTCCGGAAGACCCAACTCTGTAACGAGTTCAGTGAACTCCGCCTGCGTATCTTCGAGCTCGTCGTCGAGTTCTGCAAGTCGCTCCGAATCCGCCTGAATATCGCCTTTGAGCGTCGTTACCTGGCCTTTGACTTCACGATACGGATCAGCATCGACAGTCGTTTCGACAGTCACCGTCGAATCAATTGCATAGAGACCGACTGCGAGGACGACGAGTCCAACGATCCCGCCAGCGATAGGTGTGGCCACAAATCCGACGCCCGTCCCGACAGCAAGCGCGATTCCTGCGACGATCGCTGGCTTTCGCTTCGGAACGGTGATCTCTCTGGTTTCCTCGTGTTCTTCCTCCATCTCCTCGAGTTCTGACTCGAATTCCTGCTTTCGCGTCCGCGCTGATTCGATGGAGGTCTTTAACTCAGAACGTTCACTCTGAAGCCCCCCAATCGTCGACGCAAGATCAGCAACTCGCGCTGTATCGACAGTGCTGGTTTCTATCTCGTCGATGTGGGTGAACGAACCGTCCCATTTGGAGTGTAAGGACGATATTTTACGCTTGATATCCTGCTTTTTCGTCTCGAGATCCTCTTCACGCTTGGTGAGTTCCTCGGCAGTCTTAGCCAACAACTTCCGATCATTCGTTTGGGCGTCGATTTCCGTCTCGTGTTCGAGGAGCCAGTCGTCATAGTCGTCGGTCGTATCGATCGTGGCTTCCTGATCGAACTCCTGACGTGCTTCAGCGAAGTCTGCTGTGGCCGTCTCGAATTCTTCCTCGAAGTGTTCGAGTCGATCAGTCAGGTGAGTCGGGAATTCGTCGATCGCATCGAGATCGACATCTTCGAGCCGTGCGTTCAGCGTCTCAAGTTGCTGAAGCGGATCGAAAAGTTCCTTGAGAACGTTCAGCCGATCACGTGTTTGCTGTCTGTGAGCAATTTTCTCATCGATTTCGGCTTGTTCAGTGCGTTTGTCTTCGAGTTTCTCCGTTACTGATCTGTACTCATTGACCTGCTGACTCGCCTCTTTTCGGGCTTCGATCCCCTCTCGAATCGTCTGGTATGGGTCGTTGAGTCGGGACGTTTTGGTGTTGGGATTCCCCTTCGAGAGTCCAATTGTATGGGCTTGATCGTTGAACGACTCCTCGATCTCCGGGATTTCAGCGATATCACCGTATGCCCCACCGAGCAGGACGCGAGCCAGATCTTCCGAATCGTCGATCCCCGGTGGGAGCCGCCGAAGTTCGTCGAGGCTAATCGTATAGAGGTTCTTGTACTGGCGTTCCGTGACGGGTCCGAAGATATCGTTGATGTCAATCTCCGGTCCGTCACTAATCGGGGAGACGGACGGTGACGAATGCCCACTTAGTACGTATCGGTACTGCTGCCCGTCGTGTGTGATCTCGGCGTCAATCCGATACTCGTCAGTCGCTGGTGGGAGGCCGTCGCTTTGACTGACACCGTCACGGAACTGCCGCAGTGCCTGCATGAACGTCGTCTTTCCGGCTCGTTGTGGGCCGCCGATGACGACAAGACTGTCGTCGAGATTGTCGAGCCGTGCGTTTCTGAAACAGCCGAAATCGTCGATTCGGAGTTCGTTTAGATGCATATTATGTTGCCCTCCGACGTGCTAACTCCTCGAGCACACGCTCTTGTGCGCGCTCGATGAGGTCGTCGAGTCGATCATCTGTGAGTGACAGTTCGTCCGGTCGTCCGTCTTCGTGGTCCTTCACCGCCTCCCAAACCATGCCGACTTCGTCTCGGTATTGGTCGCGGGCTTCCTCTCCATCGGGTTCGCCGACGAGTTCGAGGTACTCGTTGATCACCCGATCGCTGCCACAGAGGTCGTCGATGGATGGGATTGGAGGTCCAGTCTCATCCCGAACGGCCTCAGTCCAGACGAACGGCCGCCGCGATGGTAAGCCATCTCTGAGCCGTCGAGTGAGTTCATGGATTGCCTCTTCGTCGTTCGATAGCGTCTCGTGAACCGGCCCGTTTCCGGTCAGTTTCCATCGGCAAACGTAACCGTCAATACCCCAGTCAGGATCGCGAACGGTTACGGTGTTGCCATCGAACAGATCGGTCGGCGCTGAAAACTCCTCAAGCCTTTGTTCGATCCGGCGCTCGATGTCTGGGATCGAAGCGATGTCGTCGTTCCCTACGTCGACATCGACGGTTCGCCAGACGACTGGACTCGTTGGTACAAACTCGATCTCGTAGTCGCCGTCAGCATCGAGTTCAACAAGATAGCCACCGCCGAGCCCTGGTTCTGTGATTTGGCGACCCTGTGGGACACCCGAGTAGGCGACCGGCTGTTCGTTCTCGTAGATTCGTGGGTCGTGGATGTGTCCGAGCGCCCAGTAGTGGATACTGTCCTTGCTCTCGAGGTCGCTACGTGCGACTGGCACGTACCGGCGGC
Organism: Natrinema zhouii; assembly: GCF_013456555.2. Lineage (GTDB taxonomy): Archaea > Halobacteriota > Halobacteria > Halobacteriales > Natrialbaceae > Natrinema > Natrinema zhouii. The sequence goes on along the minus strand of NZ_CP084885.1, from coordinate 196,980 downwards.
CATCGGGGTTCAGGCCTGTATGGAGGACGCCGATGTTCGGGATCCGATCGTCAGCGGGCGTAAACCGGTGGTACATCGACCGACTTTCATGGCGATCACGGTAGGACTGCCCCCAGATCCGAGCTTCTGGCGAATCCTCGTTAGGATAGTGGAACTCATCAGGTTCCTCGTGGTCAAACTCGTAGACGTTGTCCGGCAGATCGACATACGTCGTTGCACTGCCGACTGGGTCGTGATTCCCGTAGGTGACGTACGCAGGGATATCTCGATCCGCAAGCCGATCGAACTGTTCTTTCAAGAATGCATTAGCCTTGACACTCCGGGAGTCTTCATCGTAAAGGTCGCCGGCGATGACCACGAAGTCGACGTCCTCGTCGATCGCGGTATCGAACAGCCGTTCGATAGCGGTGTAAATAGCAGAATTGAGTGTCTTGATCGATTCAGTCGCCTGCCGATGCTGTGTCTTGAGTTGGCTTCCTAAATGCAGATCTGCTGTATGGAGGAATCGGACGCTCATTGGTTACTCTCATTCGTGAAGAGTGTCATAAATGACCTGATATTTGAGTGAGTTCGAAAACAGAGTGTTATAGAAGGCGTCCCATGGGATATATTTATTATCGGATATTTTGAATGTGAGCCTTCGAGCCCATCAGATCACACTTGAAGCTCTAATAGATCATAGGGAGAAATTCTCTAGTTGAAGAAAATCTTTTGTCCATGTGATTGATTTTCTATCGGTAAATGGGAGAAATCCAAATAGACAGACGAAACCTTCTCAAAGCCGGATCTTCTCTGAGCATTGTAACAGTTGCGGGCTGCTCCGGACAAGACACAAATCTCGAAGACAACGACTCCCCCACAGGGAATGAATCCGAAGAGGCGGAAAACGATGTAGAAGAATCAAATGAAGGACCATCCAAACCAGAAGCGCTGGCGGCAGAAGACCACACGCTTTCCGAGGAACATACTGTCGATGAATGGCATAGCACGTTAGAATTGACCGAGGAACAGCCCCACTGGACTACAGAGATCGTACCTCCTGAACCGGAAGACAACAGTATTCGATACGGCAAATGCCACGTTCTTGAATGCGAGATTGACACCTCCGATTCAATCCTTTCGGACGACAAGGAAGCGAGCCTTGCTCTAATCCCAGAAAATAGCAGAAGCAAATTTGAAGACGCACTCAAGCTCGAAAATTGCTGGGAGCCGCTTGGTATCGAGTTGAGCTGCACAACAAATCTTGAACAGTACGATAGAGATGGAGTGTCTGGAGACGTTGTAGAGATTGAGCCTGGAGACACCAAGTACGCTCGGTATCTTCTCCCGGATAGAGATTTTTTACTGGCTATCGACGGTAGCAACGCTGTAGGCGGGGAATATGTGAGTATAGATCCGGATCGAAGCGTCTCCGAGATGGATATCAAAACAAGGGTTCGAGTATTGGATCACTCGTTTGAAACCGCTCAATCAGAAGCTGTTCAAGCCTTTCAGGGATGGTTTTCGGGACAACCGGACTCGCCCGAACAGACGATGAGTGATGCTCAAAAGTTTGCTCAAGAAGTTTGTGAATCGACCGGTGCCAATGAAGTCAGTAGCGAGCCGGTGGAGGTGTTAGAAGACGATATTGATCAGGTGGAAGAGTACGGAGAGTTCATCGAAGATGTTCTTCAACTTGCTAATAACCGTTATCAGGCAGGTTTCCCAGTCGATATTGTAGACCGGTTTAATAGACTGGTGAAGTGGGGCTCTACGATGGTTCCGATTGTTGCTTCAGCAGTTGCGGTCGCAGAGAATGCGTGTGACCTGGCTCATGCTGATCTTGATAGTAACGAGGAGGAATCCGCTGAGAAAGTGGAAGCGTTCTTGTCCAGTGTTGCGGGTTTAGCGGTTCAGATTATATTCTTGAAATGGGGTGTTGTACGGCAGGTGTCGCGTGCAGTGGTCAAGCCTGCAAAAACCTTTGTACTCGGGTATATGCGTGAAATAGCCGGTCTGAGGTTGTTTGCATATTTGGTGAAGAACATAGTTGTCAAAATCGATCAGGGGATTGTCCAAGCTGTCCGTGAGTTTGCTGAACGGATTATTGCGGAGGTAGGTGAGTTCATCACGGAAAGTGATCTTGACGTGTTGGATGGACTGTCTAAAGATGATAGCTGGAAAGATATGGCGTTTATAGAAGAAGAGGATTGTACCTGTGAAAATCTGGGCTCTACTGAGGTCTGCATGAAGAAAATCTCTGTCTAGATCTGTTGCTCCTTGGCAGAGATACTCGTTTTTTGGCCTTGTTGAAACCCTCAATTGGTGATAGTTTTCGGCAGGACTGCTAAATACAGGGCGCGAATGTGGTATTTGGAAAGACCCAATCTACGAGAACCGGTGATCGGTCAGTACAGGTGAGTCACTGTTCACAGGCCATCAGCGTTTTTCAACAACCGCAGCAGCATACCAAAAGTCAGCACCATTGCGACGACGAACGTAATTGCGATAATAAGGGTACCTGTACCGACCATACCTGTCCTCAGGTGTGTAACTTCAATAAGATACTGGCCTGAAGTTCCTCTCCACAGTACCCTTCAGATCAATCAGTACGCACGTGTAGTGAACGGATAGTTCGCTCCAGATTCGGTGAAAAGAACGCCATGCGGATCGTTCTATGATACCCTCGAATCAGCCTCCGCTACAGTTTCCACCGTTTGATTGAGTATAAAATACATCCAACAGAGCACAATATTCTACTTTCACAGCGCTGAAACATATAATTCTCTGTGAAAAGAAGTCAAATGCAGCATCGTTGAATACTCACGTGAGATGGATGACCTCACCGGCTTCCAACGGGACCTCCTGTACGTGATCACAGGTGCCGACCGCCCATCCGGCCAAGATGTCAAGGAGGAGATAGAGGAATACTATGAGAGCGAGATCAATCACGGCCGGCTGTACCCAAACCTCGACACGCTTGTCAACAAGGAGTTGGTCGAGAAGGGGGAACTCGACCGACGGACGAACTACTACGCGATCAACGACGCAGGAGAGCAAGCGATCCAAGATAGACGAGAGTGGGAAGATCAGTACGTCGAGTTGTAGTGCAACCCATATTCGTTCGTTCGAGAGCGTTGGAAATTCCGACCATTTTGTCAATAAAAAGGCTTATACTGGCAAAATTGAGTCTCCCACTGTATGCCAAGTGAGAGAACGATGACAAATATCGTTACAGTGATCGGTCGTGGAGTGCCATCCAACTACGAAATTAGCGTCGATGGCGATATCGAACCAGTTGAGACTAACTCGCTCGAGAAACCCACAGTGGTCTCGGAACATGCTGTCGAGGGGACGATCGAAACCGGAGTCCAACGGTTCCGGTTTTCTGGAGAACTGGCGAACGTGCATGTTCTCGATTGGAACGGAACCCCTGCATCTGAATCACCGAGCGTACCAGAAGTCCACATCGATTACGGCGTCCCCAACCGGAAGAACAACAGCTAGTAAATCCTACGGAGTTGTCTAAGAAAGCGTTTGCTGTTCGAGCGGTGGGTCCATCTGCACGGCCTGATTGTTCCCGGTAGATCCTCTTGCTGTGAGCGCAGCTGCTAATCGCAGCCACGGACCAACTCGCTGGCGATTGAGTAATCGCTGGGGGTCCGGCGGCCAGAACAGTACGCTGCCTAGTGGGTCGTCGGGATCACTGTATCGCTCTGGCGGGAGGATTGTCTCGAGCAATGCGTCGGCGGCGTCGAGGATTGTCTGGTTCTCCTCGAGGACAGTTGGAACAACGGGATCGCGGCGTTCGGAAGTAGTCTGGAACGGTAGAGCTAGGCGGTATCTAGTCTCGTCAACCCGGATGAGATCGAACGCCTCGAGCCGGTTGCGATAGTTCCGGATGGTCCGTGCTGAGACGCCCGCTCGGTCGGCGAGGTCACGCTGTGACAGGCAGCTTTCGGCTGTGAGAAGCGTTTGAATGATTCGGCCAACTGTCAGTGGAAGATCGGCGAGCAACTGCTTGGGTTCGAGCGTTCCCAACGCGTAGCGGAGCTCGTCTGGCCGGAGCTCTTGGCTCTCGTCTTCGCCGGCGAGTTGGTGTAGTGCTTGAGCAGCAGCGTACGGTGAGCTGACTAACGCCTGTAGTAACGAGATACTGTCTCGAGTTGGTCGAAGGTTCTTGGTCTGCAGGATCCGCGTCGCAGCCATCGCGTAGCCCGTTCGATCGACCGTCGAGAGGGAGACAAGGACAGCAAATTCGGGAGCCTCATCAGCGACCGCTGCTGGCCTCTCAAGCGCTTCCTCAAGGTATGGGTGAAGTCGGTGGATATCCTCACCGCGAACGACGAGAGAGCCAATGAGAGTCCCCAGCGGGTCATCTGCATCAACAGTTGGTGTGAGTGCGGTGCGACGCTTTTCCTCGCGAGACTCGAACAGCTGCCGGTACGAGGCAAACACACCGTATTTCCCCTGAATCGCGGCCAAAATACTGATCGAGGTTGCGAGTTCGTCTAGCGAATCGGTCTCGAGTCCCGACGGGACGCGAAGCTCTCGAACGATATCGATTTCGAGGGCATCGAACAGATGGATGATCGAGCCAGCAAGCCCGTGAGCGGAGCGCATAATCTCGCTGCGGAAGCGGTTGCGATCCTCGTACTCACCGGTGGAGAGTTTCGCAGTGAGGTTCTTGAGGTCGGTCCCCCACTCGATGAACGCCTCACGAAGCGTTTTGGGATCCTCGAGTGCTTCGTCGGAGAGCCACCGATACAGCGAGCGTCTCGCAGGATTTCCGGCGGATCTTCTAATGACTCGAGACGGTTGTCGGTGAGCACTCAGTTGAGCAACTGCGGCGAGGCTAACGCTGTCGCGAGACTCACCACATACTGCAGGGGCTCACTCGCCCGAACGGCAACTACGACCTCCTCGCGATCACCGTCGAAACTCACGTATCGAGTATGGTCAGGACCATCCGTACGGTCCTCGAACGGGGCCTCAACAAGGGTAATGTCGCCGTCCTCTCCACAGCCAGCGGCGGCGGCATGCCCTGGACGGTCGAGGTAGGCCGTCCGGTAGGGATTGCTGTCCTCACCGCTACGGTTACACCCTGCCTCTCGTGTGCGCGGGGTTACACTGTTGGGAGGATGTTCCGGTGTCGATCACGGTCTCCGACAGTTCCTGTTGCCGACCGCGTTGGGCGTCCAATGTGGCGAGTAGCTATCGGCCAGCCTCCAGCAACTCGACAGTTCGATCATCGGCTGGTCCAAACTCTGCGACCAGGCCGAGCTCAGTGAGCGAGTTCGTTTCGGAGACTAGCAGTTGCGAGACCCGACTCCGATCGACGTCATGTATCGCCCGGAGTGCGTGCCGAGAGAGTGTCTGGGCGGGTTCATCCTCGAGCTGTCGAGGAGTTCGACCTTTCGGCTATCGGGGTCCAACGCCTCGAGGACGTCGTCGACGCGGTCCCCAGCAGGGCGGTGTGTCTCTCGCCACTGGCTCATGGCGGGGAGATCTTCGCGGTGATGCTGGGCGAGCCAGTGGTGGGTCCGTCCGGTTGCGATGACACGGACATCGAAGCCTGTTGCGAGGATGGCGAGTAGGCGACAGATTGTCTCGCGTTTTCCCAGAGACGATGCATGGCTTCCTCCATTGTTACTACAAAGACATCTACGGCATCCGCCCCGCTGAACGAGAGCTTCAGAACACAGTTGTCTGGCTCAGTTGTGGCTTTGATCGACCGCCGTCGAGAGACGCGGTCGGTCGCTTTCTCACCGATCCCAAACACGTCGTTGACGAAACCTTCGACCACCTCGTTGAGCAGGCCGTCCGCCGCGGCCTGCTCGACTTGACCTATTGCATCGATTCGACGTTTCGATCACCAACTATGAATGTGGAGACAATCCAGGAAGTACCATGATCTCGGTGTGAGAAGACTTCTATGACACCCTCACAACAATAGAATCTCTGTGACCGCTGGCAGACAGTTACTTTCTCAGCAGATCGTTGCGCCCTCAAAAGCGTGATTCTCGCTCACAGCCAGATCACATTAATCGAGACTCTGAACGCCAGTCGAGTCTCCCTCCCCGAAATCAGCAGATTCGGACTGTGTCGGCTCTCGTTGCCGTTCGTCGTATGCTTCGCGCCATTCCTCGATGACTGGCCGGCTTCCAGCACCGTGTGGTGTGCGTCGCTGTCGAACCTGGATCAGTGCCGGCGTGTTCATTGCGTCACCAGACACGACTGCTTGCCCTGGTGTTAAACCGGGCAACTCTCGAAGCACGTCTTCGCCAGCGGCCTCCACGGAGTTTTTGATCGCATCCTGGTCACTCGGATTCTTGATCTGCATCGAAATCTGCGTTCCGCACTGCGACAGAACGTCTTGATCGATTTTCGACGGGCGTTGACTGATAATCCCGAGTCCGAATCCGAACTTACGGCCTTCAGACGTAATCGTTCGCATGATCCCTAACGATGGGGCTTCACCGGAGGCTGGAGCAAACCGGTGCCCTTCTTCGAACAAGGCGAAAATCGGATGCTCGATATCTGAATCCCGGTTCCGCACGTCACCGAGTCGCTCTCGATACATTCGCCGCAGAAGAACGGTCGTAATAAGTTGCTGATCCCGCCGATCCAACGTGTCCATCTGAAGAACAGTACACTGTCCTGGGTCCACAATTTCATCCAGTGGCACGTTCTCTTCGGGATGGAAGAGATCATTCCGCTCGATCGATCGGCGGAGCCGCCACTCTAATGCGCCGACACTTGCGTCATCAGCCCCGAACTCGGCTTCCATTTCCGCAATAAGTGCATCGATCCCCCACGTCCGGCTTTCACGGTTCTGCATCGATCGCCACGCCGTCGAGAGGCGATCTTGCATTCGGTTACTCGGGTTATCCAACACCGCCATGACATCGCCGATTTCTAACTCAGAAATCCGAACCTGAAGCCGCTCTGGATCGTAGTAGACGACATCTGGTTCATATCCATCTGGATCTTGAAACGCCCCTTCGCCCTGCATTTCCGCCAGTGTATCGTACTCACCGTGTGGGTCAAACACGAGTAGTGATGCACGCGAGCTCGGACGCATCATCTCCTCGATCAAGACCGACGCTGTGTAGGATTTCCCGCTTCCGGTTGATGCGAGAATCGCTAGATGTGTCGAAGCGAATTCTTCAATCGGAATGTGTAGATTTGTCGCCTCTGCTGGTCGATTCAACAGCCAGCCGACGTGCGCGACTCCGTCAAGTGTTGTGACATCCGTGCTGTCAGTTTCACAGCCGAGGTTCGGCAATACGGTTTCGAGTTGTTGATGCGGTGCGATCGACAGTGGTGTCCCCGGGTCAGGCAGCTGGCGAGGATTAGCGAACGTCGTCATATTCGTGTCGTAGTAACCGATGACCGTTGCTGTCAACCGGTACAACTCAGTATCATCAGTCGGCACACCGAGTGTTGTCGCGACTGTCTCCGGCCCGACCTCCGGATCCGCAAGGAACCCTTCAGGAAGCCCCCGAATCAGTTCACGGTTCGTCACGCGAGCGAACACCGATCGTGGCTCACCTTCAACCGAGACAGTGTACGTAATGAACTCACCCGTCTTGATCGACTTGTTTGACGGAGTCACGAACACGAATTCGTTCGGATCTTCACCCGGTCCAGCGACGGTTCCGACCACGTCTGATCGGTCTACCATTAGACCACCCCTCGCTGTTCACGCGCTTGCCACTGCACGTTCTGTTCAACCACATCTAGTACTCGCTGGTTTGGATCGTCATCCGGGAGCATCCCTCGTAACCGGTCAATCAGTGCAACAATGACCTCCGACCCGAGGTCACCAGCAATATCCAAGAGCCGATCCATGTACGCCAACTGAATTTGGTCGTCGACGGTATGGAAGGAAACCGTGACCTGATCCGGACAGTGGAAGACGGTATCCTCGACTTCTAACGTCCACCGCGGCATTTGATGCGTTGGCTCCTGTATTGCCCCATCCTCGGTGACGACTGCGGTACCGAGAAGCGCCACACCAGCGAGCGTGGTACGCTCTTCGATGTATCCCGGCGTGAATTGAGCTTGATCGTCCTGCGCTAATCGCGGCCCGGTCCGTCCCTGGTCAGGATCGACTAACTGCGTGTCATAAATCACGCCCATAACCGCGTACTCGGTTCCGTCGACGGTTTTCTTGATGAAGACTGGTTGCCCGAACTCGCGCTCGTGAAGTTCCGGTGGACAATCACAGTCCCGTTCCTTGTACACCTCGACGACGTAATCTAAGTGGCTGTTCGATGATACGATGCTGCCAATCCGAACGCACGAATCGAGATCTGGACTGTCTTCGTTAGTTGGTGTGTCTGTCATAGCTCCGTCTCCGTACTATTGTCTGGTCGTCGAGCGGTGCATCCTGCTGGTGTGTGTGGGGTGTGGTGGTGAATCATCGTCGTCGAAGTTCCTTGCTTAGTGCTTTAGCGTCCCATTCCAGCGGCACGTCGTTCGATTCAGCCCAGCGTTGGACGACGCGCTGGAACTGTTGGCGGTCTTGATGGTCTAATACAGCGTCGCTATCGGCCTGTTGCAGGATTTCTGGATAACCACGTCCGATGCCTGCTTCTGCCCGCACAATGTCGACGGTGTACTTGTACATCGAATCATACCCGTCGGGACCGGGACTGCGGCACAGCCACCCGGGGAATTCGATCCGGTCGAGTCCAGCGCCTGGCGGCACGTTCAGGTACGAGAACAAGATGTCATCGCGGAATTCGTACGCTTCCCCGTCGTACATTGTCTGCAACGCGTCGATGCTCCCGTCACGCTTCGAGATGAACGGGATCGTCGTATCGCCCCACGGGCTCATCAACTCCGTCAGGACGTGCGCATCCGGAATGACGCGGTCAGTCTCGAACTCCTCGCGCAACAGGAGTCGCGTCATCTTCACGAGTTCAGTCGCACTCGACCCTGCGACGTATCCGACTAGTGGGATCTCGTGGTGCTGACTCACTGCAATAACTCGACTCAGTGTCGAGATGTACCGCTCTCGAGTCTCCGGCTTCAACGGATTCGCAAACGACGCGATCAACGGCCCGTCATAGAATACGACTGGTGTATGGGCGATATTGCCTGCATCACGCGCGTCAGCTAAGTCCGAGAGTTGGTCGATGAGTAGCCGTCCTTCGTGTTCGAACCGGTGATGCCCCACGAGTTGGGAATCAACGAATCGGTAGTCACCGTCCTCTGATTCTTGTGTGACCTCGTCAGGCGTCAAGAGTCGCCCGTCAACGCCGCGGTCAAGCCGTCCCTCGGCGTGATGATGGTTGACTGCCCATGCCGCTTGGATGTACGCGAGCGGGACGTTGAATTGCGTTGTCGGCGGGAGTTGTGACCCATCGACAGCCATCACCGGCACGTCACGAATAATATTGCGCGCCCACTCGTTGACCTCCTCGTGATTCTCCCACCCGTCACTCTCTGGGTACGGGATGATGAGACTGTCCACATCATCGAACTCGTCTGTCGGATATGCCCCTGGGTATGACGCGTCCTGGAGCGAGGCTCGAATTTCAGCACTTGTCCACTCGCTGGGTAGCCGCTGAAACGCGTCTTGATATCGTTCCACGATCCCCGTATCGTCTTCGAGATACGTTTTAATCGTATCAACGTTCGTCTCCAATTCAGACGCGACGCCGCGTTTATCGAGCGGCATTAATTGACCGACACCTCCGAGGTCTGCCGGTCTTTCTCGATGGTGATCGTGTAGTCAGTCATCGAATCGAATGTCTGGTCGTGACTAATGACCGTGAGTTGCTCGAAGCTATCCAGTTGTTTGAGCTGGGTGACGAGATTCCGTTTCTTTTGTCGGTCGAGGTTCGCCGTTGGTTCGTCCAAGAACGCGATTCCCACAGATGCTAACTGTTCGAGAATCGCCAGTCGCACCGCAAGTGCAGCCGCCATCTTCTCCCCGCCACTCAGCGTCGAAAACGACTTTCGGACATCCGCATCGTGTACGATTATCTCGTAATCGCTCGTCCACTCCAGCATCTCGGCCGACGCGCCGCGAATCGACCGGAACAACTCATTCGCCCGGGATCCAATCCGATCAGTGATGATCTCGCGCATCTTCGGCCCGGCCTCCCGGACATTCTCCCGAACCCAGTTGGCGAACTGCTGGTCCGCTTTCAGTTCCTTCACCTGCTGGAATTTCTCTTGACGCTCCTCTAGCTTCGTCTCCAACTCCTCGATAGTATCACGAACCTCCTCCAGGTACCCCTTCTTATGCTCTAATGACCGCCGATCACCTGCCAGTTCCTCCTTGAGATCCTCGATATCTGATTCCAGCGTCTCGAATCGTTCTTCATCGAACGACGCTTTCGTCTCCTCCAGTTCTGCCTCCGTCTCTTCGAGATCCATTTCGAGATCCGCAAGCTCGTTCTCCAGGTCTTCGACTCTCTCCCGCCGGTCCTCCACCTGTGACGCCTGCTGCTCGTGCTTGATATACGTCTGATATGCCGACTCCGTCTCGTTCAGCGTTTCTTTGACCTCCGTCAACTTCTTATCCAAGCCCTCGAACGCTTCCAACTCGTCTTCGAACTCCGCCAGCACAGACTGTTCTTCCTCTAGTTCGGCCCGTTTTGCCTCCAATTCATCGGGGACATTAGTATGCTCCTTAACTCGGAATTCAGCAGTCTGGTACTCGTCGTACGTTTCCTCTAGGTCGTCTCGCTCGGCTTCGAGGTCCGGAAGATCCGCCAATTCGTCTTCCAAGTCCGCTAACTTCGCCTCCGTCTCTTCCTTCTCGGCACGCAGGTCTTCGATCTCATCTTCCAGCGACTCGATTTTGTCCCGGTGAACAGGGCGCTTATCAACGCGCTGCTTGACCTCCCTCGCCGTGTCACGCCGCTCACGCAATGCATCAAGTTCCTCGGCGAGTTCCTCGCGTTCCGTCTCGATTTCCTCGATCCGGGCTTCACGCTGCTCGATCGTCTTTGACCGGTGATCCTCTTTTAACGGACGGTCACACGTCGGGCACGGCGCATCAACATCCGTGTCATGCAACCTGTCCAACTGTTCTTCAAGCCGCTCACGCTCGCTCTCCAGTTGCTTTCGGCTCGCCTCCTGGTCGTTGATCTCATCGGAGAGCGCTTCCGGATCCGTCGTCGCTTCCCACTCGTCCTCTATCTCCGCAATCGTCTCCTCTTTCGCCTCGATTTCGTGCTCCTTCGATTCGATCCCCTCTATCAATTGCTCGATTTCCTCCTCGAATGCCTCTACGTCGTCCTCGCTGTCTTTCAGCGACTCAATGCGTTCATCGAGTTCCTCATACCGCTCCTTCTCTTCTTCACGCATCCCCAAGCTCTCTCGAGCCGCCTCCAGTTCTTCTAGGTCGTCTTCCAGTTGTTCGACCTCGAATCGGATCGCCTGGATTGTGTCTTCCTGTTTATTTCGTTCCTCGACGAGTGTGTCCCGTTCGACCTCCTGTTCCTCTAATTCGTCCCGCCGCTCGCGTGCCTCCTTGTACCGACGGTACTCCTCACGGTTCGCCTCGCACTTCTCCTGTGCTTCTTCGGCGGCCGCGAGTTCCTCTTTAGCCGTCTCCAAATTGCTCTCTGTCGAGCCGATGTCCCCTTCCAGCGAGTCGGCTTCCTGGTTAATGCAGTCGATTTTCTCTTCAACGGCTTCCAGTTGCTCGTACTCCGCCTCCTTCTCCGACAACTCGCCGGTTTTCCGTTCGATTCGCGCTTCAATTGCCTCAACGTTGTCGGCCAACGACTCCGCTTCCGCCCGCTCGTCCGGCAGACCCTGTACCTCGCCAGTGAGCGTATCAATGTCCCTGCGGAGATCCTGCTGCTGGTTCTCAATCGCGTCCGGCACGTCCTTGAGCGTCTCCCATGACCCCTCGTACGCGTTCAAGTTCAGGAGCGCATCGAACGTCGCTTTGCGATTCCGAGGTGTTTGCGAGAAGTCCGACAGGAACCGTGTTTGGGGCACTCCGATACTGGAACTCCAGAGACTGCTGAGCTCGTCTCCATCTTCAACATCGAAGCGCGCGCACACCCACTCCACCAACTGTTTCTTGGAATCGATATCCTGATCGACCCACTCGTCAGCATCGGGATCATACCGGTGCACGCCGTACTTCGACCGGCCGACCGACCGAATAACTCTGTACCGTTCCGTCCCACGCTGCGTGTCCTGTTCGAACGTGACCTCGACAGTTCCGGAACTCGCGCCTTCACGCACGAACTCCTTGTTGTTGAATGGGAGCGAGTCGAATAATGCGAATCCGATGGCCTCTTGAATCGTCGATTTCCCTGCGCCGTTCTCACCGAGAATCGCTGTCACGCCGCCTTCGATCGGTACGACAGTCCGGTCCTCGTACGATTTGATGTCTTCCAGCGCAACCTCCGTGATTCTCATTGTTCCACCACCTTCCCTGCCTCTGTCTCTACGTCTGCTTCGTCGTCGCCCGTCGTGTCACCAGACGTATTCTCGCCCGCTTCAGCATCAGCGAACGGATCTTCTTCAATGTCCAGCACGACGTCGTCTGTCAGTTCCGGGAACAACTTGTGCCGCGCTGAACTCACGGAGTCACGAATATCCTCGACGGCTTCGTCAGCCTGCGCCATCTGATGAGCGTTCCCCAATACGTCAGCGACGTCGGCTGCGTGGTCATCGTAGATCGATTCCTTCGCAATCGTCTCGAAGACGCGGTGCTCTAACGCAGCCGTGTTCAACTGCCCATCCTTGAACACCTCGTCCTCGTCGATCTCCGATAGGAGTTGCTGCACGTTCGCCGTCCGAATCCCTGTATTTACCTGCACGTACAACGCGTCGTACGCGTCTTCCACCCACGCCGCAAGTTCATCCGACCGGAAATCCCCACGGCTAAACTGCAACGTCCCCGTGAACCGAAGGTCGATAATCGGTTCTCGCGGTTCGCCTCGTGCCGTGAACTCGTCCTGACTGCAGTACTCTGTCATCGCAGCCTGCTCGTCCCGGACATGGTTCTGAAACGCGGTTTCGAGATCGCCCGGAGACTCATACGCGGTAACATCGAATTCAATCCGGTAGTACGGCCGTCGCTTCGTCAAATGATGCTCCACATCGAAACCGACCGCGTCATTGTCCGCCTCGGCTGACCCGTTGTCGAGCGCGACCGAGTAGTAGCCGTGCTCCCACTCAGCCCGCCCTTCCCGCGTATTATGAGCTTCCGGCGACCCAGGATTGTATATCCACTCACCAGACTCGTACCGCTTGTGAATGTGCCCGAGTGCCAGATAATCCACGACGTCCTTCAAGTCTCGTAGCTCGGCATGGGTTACTGTCCCCCCGAGCGTCGGCACCTCGTCTTCAATCCCGAAATGCGCCAGCAACACGGTCCACGTCGGCTCACCGTACTCGTCGTTCGTGGCTTGAATGCCGTTCGCTACCTGCTGGAGGGCCTGCCCGGTCTTCGCGCCGCGCCACTGTAGCCCGAACACGCGAACCGGACCATCGAATCTCTCGACATTGATGTCGTAAAACCCGGCGTGATCGCCTGGATCCTCCGGGTCGTACGGTTCGAACCGAGCAGTTTCTGGATCAGCGTCCAGATCACCCTTCAGAAACACGACTTGACCGCGCTGATGCAGGTAATTCAACCACGTCACGTCACGTGGCGTCAGGTTCTCGTCGTGGTTTCCCCGAGACACTAACACCGGCACGTCATCCGGCACTCGGTCAAGTTCCTGCTCGGTTTGATGGAGAACCTTCGGACGCAGATCCCGGGAGTGGAACAAATCACCTGGTAACAGCACCGCGTCCGTCCTGCGCTCGTTGGTCATTTCTTGGAGCGCAGAACGCGAGGTTGATACCATGTCGTCCTCTCGTTGTTTCAACCCGTACTGTCGATGGCCAAGGTGTGTATCGGCGATATGTGTTAGTGTGAGCATATTTTGTTGATGGTGATGGTTAGGTACCTATCTGGAACCTGTTAATCCCCATTTTGCTAGTTCATAGCTATGTCTTTGCTACCAACTATTAAATACCAGTCAACAAAAGTGGAAGTGAGCAGGGAACTATCATCTACAACGTTTATTAGAACATTGAGCAATCTCAAAAGGCGAGATCTGTATGAAGCCGATGACTCTGAGAAAAATTAGTTCCTGCTCACAATCTCTTTGACCTGATTCAACGCACCTTCAATATCCAACCGATTAGACGCATAATTCGAATTTAGGAGTTCTTTTGGCAAGTATCGGTCGTGCTTATCGATGATCTTGTTCTCGACGGTCTCCGCTAACTTAGCTGGTTCAGGAGGCTGTAACGACGCTATTTCACAAAGCTCCTCTAACAGCTCCAGAGACTGGCAATTCCGGACCTGTAACGTCATACCCACCTTTGATGCTTGATAGCCTCTCTTTGCGAGAAGCAGATGTATCGTATTCACGATACGGTCACCAGCCCAAACGAACAGAATCGTGTGCTCTCCCTGTTGAATCAGATTTTGGTTCTCTAGGTCTAGCCGTTCAAAGTGCATTCGACCTTCTTCAAGCAAATTCACTGCCTCCGTATCCAAGTATCTCGGAATCTCCGTGCTGGTGTATGTAGTAAACATTTCTTCACGAACGTGAGTATGAACGAGCGCTCCTTCACCTCCAAACTTCGGAACATTTCCTCCAGGAGCTGGTTTCAAGAACGCGATTTGCTTCTCTTGATCAACCGACTCAACTTCCCAACGCTGGCCGCCAAATATCAGCAATTTACCGTCTATCAAGGGACTCGTGACGGGGAGCATCCCAATCGTTTTCTCATTAGAGACGAGACGGTACTCATCCGGACTCCAGAACGCGGCATAGAAATCATAGTGCCGGGTGACCTTCTCACCGGTCAACCCCATTATGAGATCCCCGTCTCCCGCTTGACTAAGTAACTCCTTGTCTGCGAGCCCCCGTAGCAACGATTTGAATTGAGAAATCGCGATTTTATCAAACGGCCCCGTTTGACACAAAATACGGTAGGCAGTCTCCGTTTTGATCCCACCATGCTCAGCGACAAGCGAGAGAAGTTGTTGAATCAACGTCGAAAGTTCCAGCGCATTGAGGTTCGGTGGCTCGTACCACTTCTCAATTAATAAGTCCACCATCGCAATCGTCTGAACGAGTTCAGGGCGTAGTGTGTCCTCAAGTGGCGTCGAATCAGTAATCTCTGGCTCTTGAATATACACTCGCAAGACTGCAGGGTTATCTTCCCGTCCAGATCGACCTAATCGTTGCCGCATACTGGAAACGGATGGTGGTGATCCGATTTGACCGATACTGTCCATCCATCCGATATCGATTCCTAATTCGAGCGTACTGGTACAGATAACCGTTGCAGGAGCGTTCGAGTTTTTCAGCAGTCGTTCGCTTTCTTCTCGAATCTCTTTGGACAGACTCCCGTGGTGCGCGTAGAATTCGTTGGGAACGCCCCTCTCCTCCGAGACTCGCTTCAGCAGATCAGTATAGAGTTCGACATCCATTCGGCGATTTGCAAAGACAAGATTGTCCTGCCCACGGAGGGTTGTGAAGATCTGCTCAGCAATATCAACAATTGTTCCTGAGGGTTCTTCCTCGTCTTCCTCGTTACTTCCACTGTTCTTATTCTCGTACCCTTTTACTAGAAGCCGGATTTCCTGTCGATCACTATCAGGGTCAATAATCTCGACTTTAGATCCTGCTTTCGGACGCAGGAACTCTGCAGTCATCTCATGATCCCCGATCGTGGCAGAAAGCGCAATACGCGGAAACCACTCGCCTTTGGCTCTCTCAATACGATGCAGAAGTGACTGAACCTGTTTTCCTCTGGGTGTCCCGATGAACGCATGTACTTCATCAACTACGACGTAAGAGACGTTCTGTAACGCTTGATGGAACACCGATGGTCGACGAAGAAACAGCGCCTCCACTGACTCTGGGGTGATTAGGAGAATCCCGTTCGGCTCGTCGAGAGCTTTGTGTTTTTTGCTCGAAGAGATGTCTCCATGCCACCGGTGAACAGGTAGATCACAAGAATCACAGAGCTCTTGGAGTCGGTCATACTGGTCGTTGATCAGTGCTTTTAACGGAGAAATATACACGACGTCGAACCCCGAACTGGGGCTCTGAGACGATTCACGCTGAACCGTAATGTCTGAGAGGATCGGTAGGAACGCAGCTTCGGTTTTTCCTGACGCGGTGGGTGCCGACAAAATAACGTCCGAGTCACCGTCTAAAACGACAGGGATCGCTTGTTCCTGAATTGGGCGAAGAGTATCCCAGCCTTGCTTCCAAACCCATCGCTGCATCGACTTGTGAAGAAGCTCAAAGGACTTCGTCTGGCGAGACGTGTCTTCATCATCACTAGAGTTTGAAGTTGGCAAGATCATCACCCTCGTCGTTCCCAGCAGATTCTGATTCCTCGGCTTGAGATGGTTCAATCCCCTCTGACTCAACCTGGATATCCCCGATCAGTTCTTCCCACGAAACCTCGGGATTCTGCTCTAAGATAGCGAGGAAACTGAGGAACTCTTTGATCGTGTTTCGAGGAGTCTGGAAGTACGCGGCTCCGATTTGTTCATTACAATGACGCATGAACGTCTCTACTGCTTCATCCGGGATAACGTAGTTATCAGGATTCCCTCCGGCGTGAATATGACGAAGCTTCTGGAGGAGCACGAACATATCCTCCTGTGTTAGACTGGAGAGACGGATGACAGGCCCACTCATGTCGACAAGCTCATCTGAAGCGAACGTGCTTTCAGACAACCTCGTTTTCAACGCGTCATAACTGTATAACCCGCGTTTTGTATCGGTGAGGAAATCCGGTGTTCCCGCAAAGAGAAAGCCGAGACCGACCGTTTGGCCTTGCATCCCGTCATTCACGATCGATAGCACTTTCTCATAATTGCTTTTTCGTGCCCCCGTGTGAGACAGTTTGTAGAGGTTCACCATCTCGTCAAGATTGATCAACAGTCCCTCATAACCTGCCAAATCAACGAATCGAGCCATCAGCTTCGTCATCTCATACCAGTTCGAATCGTCAATAATCGGAACGCGTTTATCCAGAACCTTTCGTGCTTCTGTTTTCGTGTCGTATTCACCACGCAACCACCGTAACGCTGCATGTTGCAGCTCCTCATCGTTCTCCTGATGTCCTTCCCAATACAGAGCGACGATGTCTGTGAACGCATACCCCGCAACAAGTTCTGAAAGCTCGTCTAACCGATCCCGGATAATCTCCTCAGTCGGGACATCTTGATTGGTCGCTTCACGATTGGCCTCCGCGATGAATCGCTCAACAATACCTCGAAGTGCTCCACCGTCCGGTGTTGCGCGAGTCGAAAGGTTTTGAGCTAACTGTTGGTAAAGCGCACGACCATGCCCTGACGTTGACCGGAAGCGCCGATCCGGTGTTAAATCTGCATGCGCCGTGACGAGCCGTTTCTCCAACGCAATTGTCCGCATCAAATTGAGGAAAAACGTCTTTCCTGACCCGTACTCGCCAATGATAAACCGAACTGCGGACCCCCCGTCAGCAATTCGATCTAAGTCTTCAGTTACGGCCTTCACCTCTTTCGCACGCCCGACTTGGATATGTTGCAAGCCACGCCGGGGCACGAGACCCGCTTGGAGGGACTGAACAATTGCATCACGGTCACGGGCCCGAATCGTTGCTGCTTCAAGGTCTGACTTATCGTCGCTCATTCTAAGATCTCCTCGGATACTTCTTCATTAACCATTATCTCATCAACTCCTTCAATAACGGGTGTTTCGACCAGTTCGAATGCATAGTCATTTATCACTTCCATTGCCGCCCCGGGGAACAACCCTTGTTCACGAGCCAACTCTTCAACCTCCTCTCGATCCCACTGCTGCTTCTGCGAGAGGGCAGTGAGGAACCGGCGGTGATCCTCATCTAACGGCTCTACCTTGCTGTCCGTAGAACCCGACTCTGGATCAGGAGATTGATCCTCTAGTGGCTGGGACCCCTGCTGCGCATCCTCTTCCTCTTCGTCCTCGAAAATGTCGGCGAGGAATGCACTCACCTCTTGACTTTCTTCGAGAGTCCTTTTCACTCGATCCTGATCTAATTCGATTTCCGACGTCTGCGGTTCCTCCGCTGTCTCCGATTCAGGAATCTCATAGTGCTTACTAGCGGAGTCCGGCTTTTGTATGGTTACTGGCTCATCATCCGCTTCGGGCGGCTTCGTCTGAAGCTCATGGATATGCGTGTGAACCATCTCTTCATCTAAACCCAACACCGGATAGATCTTCGACAACTCCTGGATCTCATCTGAATCGATATTCCCATCTGAACACGCAAGAGCAGTTAGAAACTTCGCAATTCGTGGTTTTTGCTCGTCTGGAAGATCCTCAGCACGTTGCCGGACACCGTGCAGAGTCGGCGAATCAAGAATGAGCCAGCGACGATGCGCCTCCAGTCGCATTCGGTCAGATTCACCCAGTTCGAGGAATGACCCGAGGTTTTCTGCGAGGTACTCCGTTTGCTCAGGTGCCACTTCATCGTTTGCGAGCACAACTTTGATAGCGAGTTTCTGAATGAGTCTAATACCTTCTGAAACCGCAGATGTCTCAGCACTCGATCCGGGCGGCAGCTGGTAAATCACTGCAGGATCACCCCATCCGCGGGACGGGGCAGAAAACCGGGTGTCAGGCTCTACACCAAACTCAAGTTTCTCAAGCAGATTTGCGAGTCGACGCAGATCACGTTTCCGAACATCTCCACTCGAGTCGACAGGCAAATGTTCAAGTAACAGATCGAGGTCCGTCTCGACCATCTCTGACTCACCTAACTCGTTTTCGATCGCTTGAATACAGTCGGTCAGTGATTCAGATTGGTAATGGTCGAGAAGCGATTTGGGGAGGAATGATAATGCTTCTAGACTGTCTCGGTCATCAGCTCGCCCAACGTATCGAGAGTACGCGTCTAACTCATCGCAACACTCATTTGCCAACTCTTGCATCGCTTCTAGTGGCTCCGACAGGGCAGAAATATCCGGCAGACCATCAATCTCAATTTCCCCTAAGTCTGGCAGTGAACGACTGGCAGACCCGTAGCTAACTGTGAGAGGTGCTGTATCGAGATCCTCGAGCAATCCCTTCCCAAAGCGTTCTTCGTACTTTGTAAAGAAGAGTAACTTGAACTCATCCTCGCACCGCTGCCCTGGCGTCCGCAGATACGTGTTCGACGATTGTTCAAACCACTCAAACGCAACTTCAGGATCAAGCGGTTCCTCGTCGACTATCTGGCGACCAATCCTCACTCGTTTCCCTAATGGAATCTCTCGGCCCCGGCTCGTATGAGAAATCTCCGTAAGTGACTCAGGGTCGTATTTAGCGCGCACCGCGTTCAAAAACCGCGTTGCGTACCCCGGGAAGGAACTCTCATTACCATAGACTTCCAGCAACTCCTCCACCTCGGCAAGGATGTCTGGAATCTCAGAACGCGCCTGACTCGAATGCTGTGCATCAAAGAGCACCCGTCGTTCGAGACCATAGAAAAACAGGAACACGTACCCGATATCAATGTCGGGATCACGCCGACCATTTGCCAACCACTCAAGATACGTCGCTCGACAACCCGAATCAATATCCGAATACGACGGCCAATACGACATTCGAGTCCCATCCGGATCAGACGTACTAGCATCAACGTCAAGCGTCGGATCGATCAAACACGCATCTACTCCGTGAAACCCATCAACCGAACTT
Source organism: Natrinema zhouii (assembly GCF_013456555.2). GTDB lineage: Archaea > Halobacteriota > Halobacteria > Halobacteriales > Natrialbaceae > Natrinema > Natrinema zhouii. The sequence continues at coordinate 177,286 of NZ_CP084885.1, read as the reverse complement.
AGTCCCGTCCCAACGTAAACCATCCCCCCAGGGATCTCATACCCATTAATTGAGACCTCATCTCCCGGCGGAACCCACGCTTTCGAAGACTGATCACACATCTCTTCCTCGTCGAGTTGCGACCCTACTGAACCACTCCCCCCACTACCGATGGACACCTCCATAGTGAAATCAGCCGAGGTATTTCCGCTTCGACGTTCTGACTCTGACGAAGTCTCACTCGGTTTTGCTTCATTTACCGATGCGGACTCTTCAGTATATTTAGCAGTGAATTTACTCTCGTCCATCAATAAGTACCTCACCCCCTCCACAAACCCAATCAGGCCAGGAATCAGCGTCCAGAAAAATAAAAAGTAGAGGATACCCCAACCGTATGACCGCAGATAGAACCGGTGAGCGCCAAACGAACCCAAAAAGATGGCAAGCAAGGCTGCAACCGTTTTTGATTTCGATATCATCTCTTAGAACCACCATGATTTGAGAACGGTATTGAACACCCAGGTGTTTCCAATGCGCTAGTCCCATCCATAGTTGCTGTTAGTGTTTAAACAGCAAGACCATCAATCCTTCCAAGTTCCAGTTAGAGTGTCTGGGGGTGGATCTGCGACCATCCGTCTTTAGTTAGGAGACAGATCGCGTGACAGCGGCGGCTTATCGAGGCTACTTTTCGAAAGGAGTGAGGAGGAAACGGCTGTGCACACCAAAACCTCTTCATCTCGAATCTGGGTGAACCCGCTCGCTGGCGTGATCAAACAGCCGCGAAGAACTTCGACAGGAGCTCGAGACCGCGGTCGGGTTCGATGTTGCTCGTGTGGATCTCGACGTCGACGCCGTTGACCTCGCCGACTTGGTTCTCCCAGGGGAGCTGTAGCCGCTCGCCGCTTTCCCAGTGGCGCATGTTCGGAAACCGCGGGCCGATGTTGTACGACGCCTTCTGCTCGCCTCGCCCACGGCCCACGATATCCCACTCGTAGAGCCGTTCGACGTTAATCCTATCCGACAGTCGCGGTGCGAACTCGGACTTGCTGTAGTGGACCTCCAAGTGCCAGGGCTCGCTGTCGATCTCGAGGCAGCCCTCGAAGGGCGGCCCGAGTATCACTGATGACAGCGCGTCGTAGGGTCCGCGGCCCCAGTCGGGCCACTTCCAGCGGCCCTCAATTTCGTGCGGCGTCGTCTCGACTTGTGACACCGCTACTCACCCCGCTCGCGCTCTTGTTCGCTCTCGAGCAAGCCGGTGAGCACTGCCACGGGGTTCCACCACGTCGCACCCTCGCACGGGTAGCAGACGTGCTTGAAAGATGTGCAGTCCGTAGCCTCGAGAGTAGAAGTGACGATCGCATCCACGACGTCGTACCAGCCATCGGCAAGCTGGCACGATCGCTTCACTGGCACGTACTAAGTGTCCGTCTACCCAAACATAAATCCAGACTGGGGATCGGTCGAAGCTGAAGTCTCAACGCTCGAGTCATCCTCGAGGTCGCAGAAACCGTCTGCAGTGATCTCGGGGAGTAATACGACCTGTTGACGAACGACGAGTGAAAGAGCGGCGAGGTCGCACTCTTGTCGCGGGGACCAAAGCCGATCGTCTGAATTGAAAGCCTCGCGAAGAGCGCTCAGCCGGTGGCGTTGTTCGCTCCCTGAAGGGGGTAGAGGGATCAAAGACGATGCAAACTGCCAGCAGGATCACAAACCCACTAGCCGTTGAGTTCACCACCGAACCTGATTCTTCCGTTGAGCATTCTCGCTTTGACGTATTCGACGCGCCTGAGTACACTAACACGAGCTGTGACTACTGCGGGAAGTTCGGACTTGTTCCGACCCAGAGCTGTGAAACTGCCTGTGATCTTGACGTTCAACTGATCTGCTCCGACTGCGAGAGCGCGTAATTCGAGATGATTGACCAGTCTAGCGGTAGTTACACCTGACCATGTCTACATCATCATCAGCACATCCGATCGAGCGACTTGAACCGACCCAGCGGACGCTCCGGCGCGCCCAGTACGAAGCCTTCGAGTTCGAACTTGTCGCGCAGGGCGTCCTCGTTCGCAACGCCAGCCATGCAAATCCCGAGGATCACGAGTATCTGGTCACGATCGAGGACGGCTTGCCGCACAGCTGTCCGTGTCCAGCAGACGAACACTACCAGGGCGCGTGCAAACACCGGGTTGCAGTCGCGATCCGAACGTCTGTTCTCGAGGCTGTACGTAACGCACAGCGGATTTGCGAACTCGAGGCCTGCGGGTTGCAGGGCACAGAGAATCCATCAGTGCCGTAAGTTACCCCACGGGCAGAGATGACTCTAAATCGTGGGGTAACTCTGTCAGAGTCGACCGGCATCCGCACGAACATACCGCACGTGGTGTTGTTGCACCCTCGAGAGGGATGGAGGGTATCACAGATGTCACGAGCAGACGAGACAGCAGCACAACCAACGGAAACACCCGATAACGAGCAGTCAACCGACTGCACGACGCCGCTTCCACGACGGTTCCTCGCGACTGCCAGTGGGCCGGTCACCCGGATCACTGATTATAGTGCCGAGACGACCGAGCGTATTCGCGCCGACATCTCGATCGAGTACTCGATCGAAACGCTCGAAGAGTTCGCCACGTTCTGGAGCTTCCGCGATTACCGCAGCTGGAAGCGAGCGGCTCTCGAGGCTCTCCTCGAGAGACAGGAACCCGACGCTGTGACGTATGCCGTCGACGAGGATGACCTTGAAGAGTGGGACATCACGGTCGACGGACGTGTTGAGGCATTTGCGGGACTCGTCGAGACGATGGCCGACTACACAGGACGAGATCCTTCTTGTCGAGATACGATCCCTCATCAGATTGCAGCTCGGATCAACGGTCTCACCGATGGTCGCCAGACAACTGACGACGTTCTCACGGAGTTTGCTGACGAGCTGCACCGGGCAGAGTTGTGGGGGCTTGGAGCGCACCTTGCGCTCCTGAACGTCAGACACGCCCACCACGAGCCGATTGAACAGCAGGCCGCAACGCTTGCTCGCACTCTCAGTGACGACGAGGTGAGCCGATGAGCGAACAGTCGATCAAACTTGGTGACGTCTGCTTGGATCTTGCACAGGGGCGGCCAGTGCACGTGGTCACCGATACTGGACAGACGGTAGCCGAGTGGTCCGAAGTGAACAACTACAATCTGTTAGATAACTATGGGAACTCACGATTCGACACAACCAATGACGATCGCGTGTTCGATGTCGTCTACTGTTCAAATCTGAAGTCCAGGCCCTCGAAAACCTACGCGTATCCCGAGTCACGACTTGGTCGCATCGAAAGTGAAGCAGCTGATGCTGGCCGCCAGGTCGCCGATCGGGTGGTCGTCACCGCCCTTGAGAAGTTGTTCGAACGAGCAGCCACGGACGACGATGGAGCCGTGGCCCTCCTCGAGCGCTATGCCACCGACGTGGGATATGAGGACGAGGCCGCTGAAGCGCGTGAACTGGATGAGGTCGATCGGATCATCGGAGGTGAGACGTGATGGTGGCCGATCTGCTGACGTACGTCGACGAGATTGACGCACCCGAGGACACGCTCACCGAATCGCAAGTGTGGGCGCTTCGTCAGGGCATGCAGGCGGCGATCGATCGCGGTGACGAGAGTCTCTCACTCCCGTCGAGAGCGCTCTCACCGGGTCGATGGCATCATTGGGGCATCGGCGTCTCTGTCTGGCTCCACGACAGCGGCGTCGTCGTCCTCCAGAAGGATGGGAACACGATTGTGGCCGATATCTCGATGCTCGAGCACGTTTCGCTGGTACTGGCGGGCACCCACGGAAAGGTCGGACAAATCACACGTGTGGATCCGAGCGGAGGCGAGACGTGAGGTTCGGTTCCTTGGACTCCCTCCATCGCAGGCTCCACAGCGACCGATTCGACCGTGACAGCACGTAGTGTTGTTCCACCCTTGAGAGGGGTGGAGGGTTTGAACCGATGAACCAGTTCAGAACCATCGATCGAGTGGTACAGCGATCCGAATATTACGAAACTGACACGGGCCGAAAACTGCGCCTGCGTGCGGAAGCCGAGGTGACTGCTCGTACAGAGCAGGTGGTTCCCGACGGCGGAACCGTAGCCGCCGAGGCTACTCAGAGTGAGTCCGAGAAATCGACGTACACGCGGCATGTCGAACCGCCGGAACAGGGCGGGAAGGCGTACGTCCGATGTACGTACTGCGAACGCGAGCTGCTGGTCGAACTCGGTGGACGGGACAACCTGTCGCATGCGCCTGGCTGCCCGGAGCGTGAGTCGCGATGAGTGAATCCGTCGACAGCTGGCCTGACGAGAGGGTGCAGGCCGAACTCGAAGCAGTGCTGGCCGATCTGCGAACGCTCGAGGAGCACCTGGCCGAGCCGTTGACTCTCGCAGATGCAATCGCTGAACTCGAGACGACGCGTGCCATGTACGAACATACGGCTGTGGAGGCCTGATGATGCCTGAGTGTTCGAACTGTGGCGCGCACGTCACAGAACAGTACAAGCGGGTATTTGCGGACAACACCGGAACGCTCCACGCTTGTCCGAACTGCCGAACCCAGCGCGCGAGATTTTCAGGAGCAGGGGCCGGGCTAGCGGAGGAGGTGAATCATGGAAACTAGGCAACTTGAATACGCGTGGTCGGAAACGCCGCCGAGCATTGCAATTATCGAAGCGATCGCAAGTCTCGAAAACTGCCCGTCAACCGAGTTGGGACCAACCCACGGGATCGTCTTGTCCGACACGATCGACCCTGAGGCGCTCGATCGTCTCGTCACAACCGGCGAATCGGTGTCGGTCGCGTTCTCAGTCGGTGAGTATGACGTCAAACTCACCGAGAAGATGCTGCTCGTTCGTGCCACCTGAACCACGAACGCTCGATCAGCAGTGAGTCGTGCGGACTGTAGACTCTGTCTTAGTTTCGATTGACTCTGTTGAAATCCTATTCTTCATATGTATTTTACTGTGAAATAAATGCTCACTACACATGCTTATTGAGCGGTGAGGTATGGTCGGAGCAGTTCAACGTACATCTCGGGATCTGTTGGCTTCTCGATGATTTGGTCTGCCCGTGATACCGGTGCATTCTCGGACTGCATTTCTGGTTCCGAGCTTGTCATTACGACGACAGGGAGGGGTGGAGTGACTGACTTAGCAACGTCCAATATCTCTTTGCCGGTCGTCTGAGAGAGCCGCCAATCGAGCAGCACCACATCCGGGCGGGGTGTATCCTTGTACTCGTTTCGCTGATGGATGATATCAAGTGCCTCATCCTTGGTATTCACAGTATGGATAGTCGGGGTCAGTTCTGAGACGAAGAGTGCCTCCTCAATGAACCGAATATCCCCCGGATTGTCATCGATGACGAACAGATCCCCACTCATCGCAACTCTTCCATTGGAACACCCAATGCAATAGCTCCTTATGGATGTTTCGAGGTGTTATGAATACAACAGAATTGCAGATTCTATATTGCTGCCGTGTTGAATAGCTGCTGAATCACGGTTAGAGTGGCTCACAGAGCGGTTCTATATTGACGATGGCGAACATGAGGACGATCTCACGAAACTGTCGATACCAGCCCAGCGCTCGCACGGCGTCGCCGTGCGAGCGCTTCGTCGTTGAGTAGGAAGTTTCGGCCATCCAGCGCTGTGAGTAGCCTTTTGCCCGGATGAGCGCGTTATGTCCTACCGTGAGTGGTCTCGATCCACGTTGTAAGATGAGCGGTTCGACACCGAGCGCATAGAATTCGTACTTGGTGTGCCAGTTGTGGAAGGCTTTGTCAGCCGAGACGGACAGCAGGTCGTCCGCGTTCCGGCGGACGACCTGCGGCCCAGTCTTCGTATCGTGTTTCCATCGTGCTGAGATATGCACATCGAGAACAGCGAGTGATTCTATATCGGTTAATGTCGTCACTTTCAGCGTCTGCACGTCGCTTCCAGACCGCTGGCGGTAGTACGAGGAGGCTGAGCGGCGGTCGAAGAACGTACTGTCGAGAGCTGCGTGACCAGACTGCGGGTGTTGCTGCGCTGAAACGCGCAGCAACGCCCGCCATACCCACATTTTGAGACGGTCGAACGATTTGTAGATCGTGGTGAACTCAGGAAGATCGTCTCGGTCTAAGCCGAGCACGTCACGAATCTCGGTCATGTACTTCAGCCGATTCGGCGTTTCACGGTAGCTGTGGCCGTCTTCGAGTCGGAAACAGTGCAGAACGACGTGCACCCAGCGGGCGAACCCGCCGCTGGCGGGCTCGCCCGCGTGCTTCCCCAACGCTTGTTTGGCTAGGTGTCGACACTGCTCAACGAAGTCGAGGAGATCGACTTCCATAGGTCAGAATCGATTTCCTCGGCTTCGCCCTTCTAACCCGCGATATCAGCCGATTAGATCGCTATTCAACACGGCACCTTGAGCAGGAACTCAATCTCGAAACCCTTGCTGACGATCTCGAAGACGTCTCATACGACCCAGAGCAATTTCCGGGGTTGGTTTATCGAACGACCGATCCGAAGGCAGCGTCGCTGCTCTTTCGATCGGGCAAACTCGTCTGTACTGGTGCCTCATCAATTGATAATCTCGAAGAGGCAGTCCGGATCACGGTCGAAAAGTTTCGGTCGTTAGGCATTGCGGTGCCAGCTGACCCAGAGGTGACGGTCCAAAATATCGTAACGAGTGGTGATTTCGGCACTCGCCTCAATCTTAATGCGATCGCGATCGGCCTTGGGTTAGAAGCAGTCGAGTACGAACCAGAACAATTCCCGGGGTTGGTCTATCGATTGGACGAGCCGGATGTCGTCGCCTTACTGTTCGGCAGCGGCAAACTCGTGATTACAGGTGGTGAACACCCGACAGACGCAGAAGCAGCGATTGAGACGGTTCAGACACGGTTACTCGAGCTCGAGCTCCTGGAGACGTGACCTGCGTGGGGGAAGATCAACAATCGAGAATGATTATCACTCTAAAACACCAACACGAGTCATGGACGACGTGAACGTCTCTGATGAAGAGTATCCGCAAGAACTCTTAGACGCACACTATATCGAGGATAGCAGGCTTCACCATCCTGCCGATAATGTGATTCACGGTCTTGAGGCCCTCCTAATCGAAGAAGGGGTGTTTCAGGAAATGAGCCCTGGAGAGTTCCCAGCCTGTGATCGGTGGGGAAAAATGTCAGAATACATCAAGCCCCGCTCACAAGAAGAGCTATATCAGGAAATGCGGCAGCACGATGAACCCGTGGTCAGTTCTGTTGCAAAGTATATTAATCCAGAGTGGAAGCCACAAACCAAATATACGTTCGAGATCATCCAAATGGCTACCTCTCCCGGATATAGTGAATTCCATGAGACTGAATAATTTCAGAAAAGAATCAACCGTTGGATCGACTGATACCACACCAACGTAAGCAGTTGGTGGTGTTGTTTCTCTCCTCAAGGGGTGAGAGGATCCCACAATGTTAGATACCGACCAGACTGACGAGCCACTGACGCCCCAGCAGCGCCTCGAGTCGTCGAATCCCCGGATCATTGATGCGGGAGTCGCGACGATCACCGACATGGAGACACTGCAGGCGTGTGTCGCCTACGAAAACAAGCACCAACAACGCCTTCCGATCCTCAAACTGCTAGCCCAGCGAGCTGAAAAACTTCGTGAGGAGTCGTGACTGGTCCACCGATTGCGACGCCTGCGAAGATTTGAGAGTGTTGTTTGCACCCTCGAGAGGGGAGGAGGGTTTTACAGATGACAGATCGACCCGAGATCACGATCCAACAGCAGACAGCGTTCACCGCTGACGGCGGACTCGAACCGACCGAAGAAAGCGTTGCGACCTCTCTCGAGGATTTCGGTGCTGACGTCAGCCATCGCGAGGTCGAAACACGACTCGATCGCCCCGTGGCCAGCGAGTTCGGTGTCGACGATCGCGTCGAAGTTCGATACTCGGAGGGCGACAATACCGACCAGACATCGCTGTTCGCGGAGACGGCCGACGACCAGCTGACGCTGACGGGCGAGGACGCCAGCGCACAGTTCCTCTTCGGTTCACCCGGTGAGAGTAATGACTGACCCTTCCGAGAGCACCCACAACGGCGGACGACAGGTCACATATCCAGACCCAAGAACACGCATACTCGCGCTAGCCGCAGCGACTCCCGATCCGCCAGTCAAAGGCGAATACACCCATGGTGATCCGTGTCCCCGCTGCGAGGCAGCGGTGTTGGCTGGTCGATTCACTGAAGAGGGTGAGCAGTTTCTCGAGTGCGAGCGGTGCCTGTACCGTTCCACAAGCGGGTGATACGCCGATGGCCTTGAATTACCTGCCGTGTTGAATAGGTGCTGAGTCATGGTTAGAGCGGCTCACAGAGCGGTTCTATGTTGGTGATTGCGAACATGAGGACGATTTCACGGCACCTGTATTTAAGAAGTTCTCTGAGGTACTATGGCGGGCTCGCCTGCGTGCTTCCCCAACCTTGTTTGGCTAACCGCTTACACTCCTGAACAAAGTCGAGGAGATCAACTTCCATAATCAAGAACTGATTTCCTCGTCTTCACCCTTCTAACCCGTAATCTCGACTGATTCGATCGCTATTCAACACGGCATATTTTCGGGCGGTTTGAATGTGAGGCACCACAATGATGTTGGAAGAGGAACGGTTAAAACCGTCCACTATCCCTTGCTATACAAGATCCATGCCTGGTAACGATGATGACGAAATTAGCCCCTCAGATTCGCTTCGCGACCATTTAGAGAAGCGTCGCAACCAAAACATCAACCAAATTTCTTATAGAGAATGTGTACAGGTACGAGAAGTTGGCCAAATTTATCGTGATAGCAACGTTGAGACACCCGCAGATGCAACTACCATTGTTTGTGGCAAATTAGGCATTGAGGCAGCAGAAACGCAGCGTCTCCTGTCACTGTATACCTGTATCTGCACTAAACCGGAAGAAAGTGTGGGTAACTTGGCCGCCACAGTCGGAAGGAAGTTTTACGGGGGAGAAGGTGTCGAAGAGCTGAGTGAAGAAGAAGACCGATCAGTAGACGAGGTCAGGGACGATATTCGTGCATTTGTTGGCTCATATATCCGTACAGGAATGCTGGACGAGGTAGACTTAGACCAATCGGTTCCCGATAATTCGTTCTACCCTTACGCCAAGATGTTTGATAGCGAGGATTTTATGCCGTTTACCAGTATCACTGAGGAGTTTGCTACTACCATCGCTACAATGCCGTCCATGACCAATACAATTGATGATTTCACGGCAATTGCCTCAAAACAAATGTCAGAAGAGTTCACTCAATCTCTTCTGGGTAGTCTCAAACCCATGGCGGAGTTCGAGGAATCACTTGCGGATACGCTTGCACTCTTCAAAGAGGAACATGCTGGAATCACTGATGAAATGGCTGCTGACCTTACAGCAGCTGCCAAGATGCCGACAGCGATACAAGGGGACCAAAAACTCGGATCCCAATTTCACGATCTCGAGTTTCACGAACCGAGAGCGCAGGAACTGAAAGACCGAGAAAGATTCGAGGATGAAGGAGCAAAAGCGATTGAGCAGGTCAGTAACGCTGATCCTGATACTGCTCGCGACGTGTACAGGAGTTGGTGGAACATCGCTAACTCAATTGCTCACGAAACCAGTGCACGGATCTCACCCGGCCACTTAGCCATGATTGCTGTTTTTGGAGTGATTATCGCATTCTTTTTCGGACACTGGGGGACGGGAGCTGTGTTCCTCTACCAAGTCATTAACAACTACTCCCGGATAAGTGACGAATAATCTGACTTTATATAGCCACTATCGGTGGTGCCATCAACGGGGCGGAATTACCCTGGAAGGAGAGAAATATCCGAAGAGTTCCGGCCCGAAGACGCACCGTTCGTCGTCTGGCAAGGCAAACCGAGTACGGACGGTGCAAGATCCGGCTCTGACCACCCTCTCCTGGAGGTACACTTCGATAACGGGGAGTGGAAGATGCTCAAGATTTCCGCCGCCATCCGATGGGGAACGAGACAGCCAGTATCGAGCTTCCAACGGAAGTTCTCGGTGGAGAGTCGTTCGAGACCGGAGCCGCCGCGTTCGAGCGAGCCTGTGAGCTTCTCCCCGACGATCCCCACTACTCTAGCGCACCAGCTAACCTAGAGGGCAGAGACGAACGAATCTGCCAGAAGTGGGGTCCCGCCGGAGCGATCAACTGCTCGGGTACGGCGGCCGCCAAGCGCTATCGCGAACAGCACGGGATGAAAGGCAAACACGGCGATGTCTGGCTCTTCTTCGGCTGGGCGTCCCATTGATCGACACCTCGCAAGCGGTTCTGTTGTTACACCTCCCCTCAGAAGTGAGGAGACTCGCGTTTCAGGCGTCATCACTCAAGTCGTAGTTACCCCACGTCCGCGCGGTCTCTCCTGATTTGTGGGGTAACGGACAGAGCGCCCAACGCGGGTTCCAGCACTCCATTTCATGTTACACTCAGCACACCCGACAGCGATCAGTGCCGACAGTGCCACCGAGATTCGAGCCGCTCGCCAGGCTGACTACGTCGCCTTTCTCCATCGAGTCCCGTTCGCGATCGACGCACTCTCCCTCGGCTACGTGACTGGGTTTCGTGAGGATTGCTCCTACCAGCATACACAGTACGGGACGCTCGAGTTGCCAGTCGGGATGCTCGACAACGACTTTCGCAATCCCGACCTCGAGCGATATCTCGAGCGCTTCAGAGAGTACGAGCCTCGCGTTGGCGTCCTCGGTGATGCTTACTCCATGGATGAGGCACACGAGTACGTTCGCGCTGCACGCGACCTTCAGGCAAGCTATCCCGAGTCCGAACTCGTGATCGTGCCGAAGTGCCGCGAGGCAATCGACGCAATTCCGGAGGATATCGTGCTCGGCTACCCGCGTGGGTACTCCGACCAACTCGCACACGAGTTTTCAGATCCGGCAGACTGGCGTGGCCGACGAGTCCACATCCTCGGTGGCAGTCCGCGAAAGCAGGTAAACGCGATCGAGGCACTCACTCGGCCAACGCTCTCCGGCGATCCACCGGCAGACATCGTGGGGCTCGATTGGAACGGCTTGCATCGTGGAGCCCAATTCGGCGAGTTCTGGTCAGCCGACGGCTGGGACGACAGCGGACGTGACGCCGATCACGTCACTGTCCGAAAGCTAGTTCGGCACAGCCTAGGTCGGATCAAATCCTTTTGGGAGACCCAGGGAATTTGGCCGGAGACACGACTCCACGACGAGAACATCACCCTCGAGTACGAGGGACCAACACCGAGCGACCTCTCAAGCGCGGCGTGTGCAGCCTGTGGAGCAAATGTCTGGACAACCGATCGTGGCCCGTTCGTAGCCGAGTACGATACTGGTGAGATCTGCGGGTACTGCTCGTACGACTGTTACTTCGATCATCGGTCGCAGAATCGACTCGAGGAGATCGTCGATGAACAGAGCGTTTTCATCCCGCCGTGAGCCAGTTTTCACTCGAAATCAGGTGTGCGATGAGAGTGGTGTTGTTGTGCCCCTGAGAGGGGTGAGGCGCTTTCGAGCAGGCGAGAGCGTCAACACAAGTGATTCCAATGGCAGTGACCACAGAGCGAGCAGCTTCGTTCACCGACACCGAGACGCGCAGCGACGAGATGAACAGTACGATCAAAACGTGGGTTGACGACCTTACCGACCTCGTCGACGATGCTGCGGCCAGTGAGGAGTTCAAAGCCTGGCTCGACGTACAGAGCCACTTCCACGACTACTCCTACCGAAATACGCTCCTCATCAAACAGCAGTGTCCCCACGCAACCCGCGTTGCAGGGTACAACACGTGGGCAAACGAGTTCGAGCGCTACGTCCAGGAAGGCGAGAGCGCAATCTGGATCTGGGCACCGATCATCACGAAACAGTGCCCCGAATGCGGAAACTCCCCGTCGTACCACGAAAATAGTGAGTGTGAATACGACGAGACGCAGCCCGAAGAGTGGTCGAAAGGGCTTGTCGGGTTCAAACCGACCGCTGTCTTCGATGTCTCGCAGACCGACGGAGAGCCGCTTCCTGATCTCGAAACCGAAGCATATGGTGATGCCAGTAATCTGGTGCCGGCCCTCCTCGAGAGTGCAGAGCAGTTGGACGTCGACGCACAGATTGTCTCCTCTGACGAGTGGAACTACGGGGAAGCGAAAGGAGTCTGCAAACAACGCTGTCCAATGACCATGCGCCCGCGAGTCGAAGTAAAAGATCGAGACAACCAAGCGGATCTCGCTGGGACACTCATCCACGAGTTCACCCACGCCTTGTTGCACTTTGATATTGAGGATCGTCATGAGCGGTCAAAACGCGAACTGGAAGCCGAAGCCGTTGCGTACGTCGTGGGGCGCTACTTCGAGCTGGATATGAGTGGATCAGCATTCTACCTCGCCGCGTGGCAGGGGGACGATCCCGAGGCGATCTCTGACCGGCTGGGGCGGATTAGCAACACGGCCCAAAAGCTAATCGATACGCTCGAACGAGAACTCGATCGTGTAGCGAAGACGAGGGAGGCAGAACAGGGTGAGTCAGAATGAGCGAGTCAGTGATCGAACGGTGAGTATCGCCCTGGAGATGGGGAGATCGTCATTACAAATATCAGTACCTCACAAAGCATCGCCAGTTAGCCTGACCTGAGTCACCTGTTCTGTCGTGATGAGTCGTCGATAGCGGTTGAACAACGCTAATCGAAGACGGAGCTGTCGCTGTCGGCGGCGGTCAGCCGCCGACGCGACAGCGTAGCCACTCACAAGGCGGCGTCCCCGGTCAGTGACTACCGGTGGAACCGGTCGTCAGGTGGCCGGTTTGCGGGGACGACCCGACGCACCGCGAGGGCCGTCCACGCAGCCCGGCGAACCATGTTGACGAACTCCTTGTATGGCCACCACCAGAGGCGACGCCCGCCTCGGCGGGGCGTCGCCACGTATTCGTAGTGCAGATACCGCCAAACGTTCTGTAGCAGCAGACTCACTACGACGTACAGCAGTCTGACCGTCGCGTCTCGCGTCGTTGTCGTCGCTATCGCTTGCTCGGACAAGCGATAGCTCGACTCAATACCGAAGCGTTTGCTGTGGTGGTATCGAGCGTCGCGTGGTGTCTCGATGAACGGCGCGTCAGCGGCGTAGCCGTGACGCGCCACGCCGTACTCGTCATATCGTCCGTTCAGGTACATACAGTCGATGTAGACGGGAAACTCGACGGTCCAGCTGTGACCGTCGAGTTTCCCTGTCAAGTCGTGTTGAATGATGCGACTCCACCCTTCCGAGAGTTCCTGCTGAATCGCCTCACCCCACCGGATGATCGGGACAACGTAGGCGTAGTTATGCGCCTGGAGCAGCGTGAGACACTTGCTGTCGTAGAATCCGCGATCAAGGTAGACGGCCTTGACTTCGGTGTCAAGGCCGTCGAGAACACCGAGGAACTCAGCGAGGACGCTGCTGGCGGTGTCGCCGTCTTCGAGACGGCGCACCGCCAGCGTGTAGCGTTTGTTCTTCACACGCGCGTAGAGTGTAGCGTAGGCGTGGAACGAAGTGGTTCCACGCTTCGCTTCCGAGTGGTAGAGAGCGTCTGTGTTGTCTTCGTCACCGTAGTAGGGACGCAGGTGGAGGTCTGCGCAGACCTCCACCTGCTCGGGGAGCAGTTCGACGACATCCTGCCGAAGGAGTGTGTTAGCGACTCGTTCGAGCTGTTCCGGCTCGAACTTCGTCCGCAGGTGGTAGAGGATCGTGTTCGCCGATGGCGAGTCTTCACTGGAGTTGCATAGCGTCGAGATCGAGGTCCCGTCGGCGGTTGCGCCGACGAGGACCTCGTAGATGTCCTCTGCATCGATTTCAGCGTTGTTGGCGAGGTTCAGAGAAACTTCCTCGTCAAGTCGGTTGACGAGGAAGTTAAGGAGCTGGTCTTCGTGGATTTCACTGTCTGCTTGCTGCTGGTGCTTGGACACATCTTCAGCAAGCAGACATTCTAACTAACCGGCTTTGTGAGGTACTGAATATAGGTATAGATAAGATCCCAGAAGAGAGAAAATCACACATGATAATACAAAAACGGAGACAGCACTGGGCACGCCGACGTGGCGTCCTCGACTGGCAGACGGATCCATACATATCCACAGAGCGTGAAACACAATGACGCTGAAAGCGCTGGTGCAACCACGAGAGAACGTCGAAGACGCAAACTGGCTCCATTTAACAGAGGAAGAAGAAGTGCAGTGGTCGGGGCGGCCGTCGCGATTCACGATCTTGTTCTCGATCATCGGTGGCCTGCTCTTCGCACTCGGTGGGATCGTTGGCACAGTGATCCTACTGTCAGTGCTTGCCGGGCAAGCGCTGCCGGCGTGGGTTGGATACCTCCCGCTCGTACTCACTGTGGTCGGCGCGGTGATCGTCGGGAAGACGTATTTAGAGTGGCTGCGGCTGCTGTACGTGATCACCGACGAAGAGATCTACGTCAAACACGGGCTCATCTCCCGAGACGTTACCCAGATCCGTCTCGATCGCGTCCAGAACACTGCCTACGAGCAAACGATCCTCGAGCGGGTACTCTCATTCGGCGATGTGCGCGTATACACCGCCGGGACGAGTACCGAAGACCTCACATTCCGAAATGTGCCGGGTCCCGTACGGATCAAATCGACGCTGACACGCCTTCTCAGCGAACAGAGACGGAGTGAGCACGAACTCACCTCACCGTCGACGCAACATAACCGGGAGTAATGACGCGCCATGGCCTACTCGGGCCGAAATCTACGGCGCGACAAACCTAGTGGCCATTCAGTAAGTTCCTACCCGGTTACGTAGCGAGTCTCACGGCAGACACGAGGAGGGGAGCACTCCGCTGCCAAGAATCGTCCTTATTTATCAGTTCCCTAACTGGGTACAGATTTACTGGATCGTCCACTAGGAGTAGTACTACTTGAACGCTATCCGCACAGAATCTAATTGTATTTAATGAGCCTACCATATCGGCAGAGAGGTTTTCACGGGGAGTACCCTGTATGTACTAAAATGGAGAGTTGCCGGAGTATATCTGGATGTCACAAGCTCTTACACACTTCGCTATCGGTGCAACTGGAATGACCGTTCTGGTTGCCCTTTTCCCTGGCCGCGTACAGATCTCCCGTACACTCATTTTACTGGGAGGTGTGTTTGCGTTAGTTCCAGACGCCTACAAGATTGCACCAACCTACGTTGGTGGGACAGAGGTGATCCATAACTCGACAATGGGGAATCTTTTCTGGCTCCATCAGCTGGTCGATGTATTTGACCCGGCTGACTCTTATCTTGTTACGACGATCGCGGTCGCCATGTGGATTGGAGTGACGATTACTGTAGAACTAATATATCTACTCCAAGCAGCATTTTTGAATAGCACCGCTGAACGCAGTAGTTGTGATCAGCTTAGCTAATAAACACGTGCCATTGGATAGAAGGGAGCGGGGCTATGTAGTCTCCCTGATTGCGCACTATTGACTCAATACAATTACTACACAGTACCTAGAACTGTTGGAAGCAATCTCCAAACACCAGCCCGAGAGCATCCGCGAAGTCGCTGACCTGGTGGAGCGAGACTACAAGCAAGTCCATTGGAACCCTTCCGAGCTTGAAAACATCGGTGTCATTGAGTTTAAAAACGGCGGACTTGGTCAGGCAAAGAGACCGAAACTGGCCTACGACGGTCTTGAAATTGATATCGCGTTTGCAGAATCGAACGGGAGTGTCGGTTCAGCGGCACACTGAAAGATCCTGTTCTTGGATATTCGAAAACCGAAGCCCTCGCTCTCTGTTCTCGCTACACGTGGTCGACGAATTACTCTGGTGCACCGATGTACTTTGCCCAGAAGTATCTGTGAGACGAATACACGCGCGTTTGAAACAATTGAAGCGGTAGCGCAGAGTCCTCTTCCTCAAGGAACGAGCGAAAGCCGTCGCCGACGTTGCTCACGCGACTTCTGACACGATTCGAAACCGATATCAAGAATGGGTCAATTCTATGGGACTTCAGAATTGATGTCTCTTCTCTGAAGATCCAAAATTAGAGTAGCTGTCGATGATTTCGGAGAATTTCCATGATTACTCCGTTTCTATCTCAGCTGAAGCAATCGGTCTTAGACAAGACGTACAACTGCCGAACACAGGTAGAACAAATGACACCGGCAGGGACTGCGGCCTCGAGACGCTCCGCGCCCGAGGCCGCGTCCACGCATGAGCGCAGGTCTACCTTGCTCTATCCTGGGGTCCGTCGTTGTTCTCACCAATTACGAACGGGGAGACAATCAGGAAAGTATGGTCATCACGGTATGAGACTGATTCTATGACATCCTCTAGTATGGCAATGCTCTGTCTCTCCAACTTCGATCTCTTTGGGGGCGTGCGAATAGTGCGCTGATACCCTCACTGGTGGTTCTCTTTTCGCCAAAGAAACGCGACGCCAGGCAAGCCATCAATTATCCAGAGCAAGAATACCAGTAGGTACGGTACCATGTAAATAGCGAGAAAGACAAAATGTTCGATAGTCAGCATCTCGTTGAAGAATGTCCTGAAGATTCTCCCAATTTGTCCAAACAATGTTGGTTCGCCTCGGTACGGCGGAAGCGTAACGATTGGCCAGAGAAGCCGATCGCCCGGTGAAACACCACGTTTTGGAACGGCGAGCATCGCATCACCAAGAAGATGCGACCAGTATCCCAGGACAAATGCGATACCGATATCCCGGCTTCTGAAAGCTGTTACACCGAGAATAAGCAGCCCAACGGGGACAGCAACGAGTATGGAGTGGGCGATCGAATAGCCTTGTGGAAAGAGATGGAGTCCCCATGAGAGCGTTTTATCTATGACATCCGGCAACTGAGTGCCGATCACTATTGCGAGAACGACTCCAAATCCGGCTGGCGGCTTACGTGTCACAAAACGATGGCCAAGTGAATACAGAACATAGCCGAAGGCGAGATGCCCCCATGGCATCATAATCGCATCACCAATCGAAGAGCACGGTAACGCAGAAATCGAGTAGCGGTAGAAATGACTGCAAAACCACTATCGTCTGATGGTCTCATTGTTAACAGGTAGTAACTCGAGCCTTAAAAGCACGTAATATCGATATACACATCTACGACGGGAAGCCGTTCCGCGACGAACTCCGTGTCGATGGCATCCGCCCGTCGATCAAGCATCTACTCCTCGCTCGATAAAGCGCACAACGTCCGGCTGAATAGTCGCTGGTATAACCGTCGGTGGATGTTGAAACCGGCTTCTCACGCATCAAGCGCACGCTCGGCTCCGCCGTGCGTGCGCGAAGCTGACACCTCGAATTCCGGGAGCTGGTGCTGAAATGTGCCGTTACAATCTTCGTCGAACGGTTAGATATCCGTAGAAACGACCGTCGGCTCTCGGTTTCTGACTGGCGGCTAGGTCAGTGAACACACCGAAATCGAGCTTCGTCTAGCGATTCTACGAAGCAGATCGCTGATGTCGCAGGAACCTCGCCGAATACACTTCGCAGCCGTCGAGACGAACTACTCGGGATCAAAATCTGAGTTTCTAGGAGAGAACCAGTGAGGGGAGCGCAACGAGACCTACTCAAACACTGACTTGAGTTTATTTTTTCTCCCCCTGAGCGGCGAGGGGCGTTCTCTGAATTGAGCGTCCGTCGTCGAGAACAATGACTACGAGCGACTGTTCGCAGGTGTCCTTCGACGACTCGGACACCAGACGTGACGAGATGCACAGCACGATGGAAACCTGGGTCGAGGGCCTCGTCGAGGAAGTTAACGATGCAGTCTCGAGTGAGCAGTTCCAGGAGTGGCTCGATGTGCAGAGTCACTTCCACGACTACTCCTACCGAAATACGCTGCTGATCACACGCCAATGTCCGCACGCAACTCGCGTCGCCGGCTACCGAACGTGGCAAAACGAATTCAACCGGCATGTGAAAGAAGGCGAGAGTGCGATCTGGATCTGGGCACCAATCATCGCAAAGCAGTGCCCTGAATGCGAAAATTCACCGTCGTACCACAATCAAAGTAATTGTGAATACGACGAAACATCACCCGAAGACTGGTCGAAAGGACTTGTTGGCTTTCGACCAGCGCCAGTGTTCGACATTTCTCAGACAGAGGGAGAGCCACTCCCCGAACTCGAGACCGAAGCGACGGGGGACGCTGACGAACTCCTGCCAGCACTTCTCGAGGCGGCTTCATCGCTCGAAGTGCATGTGGAAGTCGTTTCCAAACTGGAGTGGCCTCACGGCGACGCCAAAGGCGTCTGTCAGTATCGCACTCCTGTGGAACAACCACTAATCGAGGTCCGGGATCGTGAGAACACCGCCGACCTCGCTGTGACGGTCGTCCACGAATACGCCCACGCACGCTTGCACGGTGACATCAATAACGAGACTGAACGCTCGAAACGTGAACTCGAGGCTGAAGCAGTCGGTTACATCGTCGGGCGATACTTCGGACTGGATACAAGCGGTTCGGCGTTCTATCTGGCTGCCTGGCAAGGCGATGAGCCAGAAACAATCTTCGAACGGCTCGAGCGGATCAGTTCGACGGCTGCGGAGATTGTCGATGTCGTCGACGAGGTGATCACAGATGAGTGATCGACACCTCCTCTTCGAAATCGTCGACGCGCTCGAAACGGAGGGACTCGGTCGTGACGAGTACCAACTGCAACGGATGATCGACGTCAAAGCACTCGAGCAACTCGTGGACTCGGCAAACGATGACCTCGAGATTAGATTCTCGGTCGGAGAGTTTCGTGTCCTCGTCACGCAGTCCGATGTACGGATCCTCACGAATCCGTAGATTGGCTCTGTTGGAATCCTTAACCTCTGATAGTTTCTACACCACCAATCGCTCAGTGTAGAGGAAAAACTTACCCAACGACCTTTATCGCCGACCCAGAATTGCCGAGTGCGCTATGACTCACACGTCAGAAGACGAAAATAATGCGATAGGAGATGTCCAATTCCGTTCCCTCATCGATAGAGCCCACGACGGTCTGTTCCTCATTGATCCAGAGACGGGTCAGATCGAAGGCGTCAACCAGACAGTCTGTGACTGGCTGGGGTACAGCAAAGATGAGGTGTTGGACATGACCATCTTCGACTGCCAGACGACCTTCTCAGAGCCTGACGGATGGCAGACGTTCGTTCGGAGAGTGCGTGACGAAAACGGAGTCCAATTGGAAAACGAAATTACGACACGTACTGGTTCGATGCTCCCTGTCGAAGGAAGTATCTCTGTCGTCTCGGTCGACGGGTCTGATTATGTTGTCGCTATTCCCCGGCAGATCTCCAACCGCAAGTGATGAATTAACTCCTCGAAGAGAATCAAGTAACTAAGTTGAAACCTGCAGTGACGAATCGGCTTGAGAACTGAAGCAGATAGTCTCCTGAGTGAACGGTTGCATGTAGTACGATCCGGAAGAGAAAGCTCAGGGAATCGCGCTTTTACTCCGTTCGTGGATGCCTAGAGCAGATACCTGAAGCAGTCACCGATACATATGCATCTGTAGTTACCGAATTGGACATATCAGTTTCACGCTCGATTCTACGGGACCTCAAGGGCCGCCCCGTTACCGGTGGGGCGTCTGAGTGGTTCCAAGACCTCAAGCAGGCCCGCGACGAACTACTCAAGGATGACTGACTCAGACGGCCATTCCAGCATTCGGATCTACGAGCGTTCATCGCCCGACGGCTGCGACTTTACGGCCGGGGGCGCAGCTGCGCTCCTCGAGCACGTCAACACCGTACACTCCGGAGAGTATCATCGGAAGGACTGGCCGGCTACCGACATCGCCTAAGAAGAATGGCACTTGGATGAGGACGACAGCGACGGACCAGCTGACAAGTAAACAGGGCTTCTCTAACGTTCATCCGCCAGTAACATCGATTTTATCGACCTATACAGCCAATAGAGTTACTCGAGAACGGGCACAAGGTGATGATGGCGAGGGAAGAGGACCAAGTCGGTTACCCACAGCTAGTCCATTCCAAGACATCAGTACCTCGCCTTCCGGGATCGGATCGTGTTCCGATGTCAAGTCAATAGCCAACTTGTCAAGCACACCGGTCTCGGACCCACCCTCAGAGGCACATCACAAAGGGGATGGGGGCTCTAACGCTGGCCACTGGCCGGCGTTTCTGTGAGGCGTGAATTTATATACGCAGCCGCGGCCAACGCCAGCGATGTCCCTTACCGATAGACACGAAGATTTCTTGATCGCCGTCGCACTGACCGAGTTTAGCGTCCACTACGAGCAAGCTGATCCCGAGCTCGCGAAACACGCATGGCAGCTCACAGCGAGCCACCTCGTCGATTACGACATCAAGCCCGCCGAGGCCGTCGACGCACTCGAGATAGGATAGCTATCGCTCGGCGTTTGATCACCTTGAGAAGACCTCAAAATGCCGCCCGGATAGGCACAGGGGGATGGCCGCCTGGCGGCACGGAAACTGGATCAGTGGGGTTGGGTGCTGATTGGATCGTGTCGCGCGGTGGGAACGCGACAGTGAATATGTTCGTCCTGTCCTATATCAACCCTGCTCCGATTCCAAGTATGTTGGAACCGTCCTACTGACCCATCCAAATCCCGCTGAGATCGGGGAACTGCTCTTCTGCGTGTTCGACACGCCAGTGATCGTCCTGGTAGCCGGCGAACGACAGCCGCCAGTTCTGGATGAGATACATCCCCCGATTCGAGGCCGGCCGCTTCCGGCGCGTCGATCGGCACTATCTGGGTGCCCCAACTCGAGTCCTCGACGAAGGACTTGCCGTCTGGACCTGATCACTTGAGGAGCGAATCTGAAGGAACGGAGGCTACTCATTCCAGTCAGAAATTGCTTTCCTCCACCGACAACCCGCTCTCGAAGCCGTTTTTTCGCGCCTGATGGGTGAGGCGCAACGATGAGTGCCTCGAGAGTACCCATGAGTACAGATCGACCGATCCATCGCGAACAACACCAAGACCACCAACATGACTGCAACGACACCAGTGACCGAGAGCGACGTTATTCCGGCGACGTTACTCGACTGAACAGGCACGAACTCGTCGCCATCGACGAGTGGCTGCCAGGCACGGAGCCAACACCGTACAAGATCGACCTCACTGATGGTTTTGAGTACCACACGCGGTACTGGCGCTGCCGGAACTGCGGTCAAGAACGAAATCGTCGTAGCGAGTTCATCGACCACTGTGAGATACCAGATCCACCGACTCCGCTCGAGGCCGGTGGCTACTCGATCGAGGATCCACGAACCCGGCGTGCATTGAGCGAAGATATGGACGTCCGGTTCGCCAGGGTGGGTTCCATCTACAAGGTTGTCAGCGAGAGCGGGAACACCTATATGGTCGATGCCGAGGCAGAGACGTGTACCTGCCCGGATTGTGAACAACGCCAGCCCACTGGTGGGTGCAAGCATCTCAGACGTGTTGATCTCGAGGTCCGAACTGGGATCACCCCCGCTCCGGATGGAACGTTCAATCGATAACAATAGTTGGGCATACGATTTCTTTATTCAGAGTTGGTCAGGAAAATCGCGTTCAGTACAGGGTGTTCAGTGAATGGTTGCCTATTCCAGCCCCCGTTTTACATCGTAGTTGCTGGAACAGTGAGTGATGGCGTTAACTCAAATCGACCACGTCGGCGAGAACGACCAGATGGCAGAGTGCATCGACAACTGTTTCGAAGCCGCTCAAGCGTGTGAGTGGTGCGCCGACGAGTGCGCCGGAGAGGGCGAAGAGATGGCCAAGTGTCTTCGCCTCTGTCGAGATGTCGCCGACCTCACGACGATGCACGCCCGCTTTATGGCGCGCAATTCCGGTTACAGCAGCGATCTCGCAGAGACGTGTGCCGAGGCCTGTGAGGAGTGCGCAGACGAGTGTGAACAGCATGACGAGGAACACTGTCAGGTCTGTGCCGACGTGCTTCGCGAGTGCGCCGATTCCTGCCGAGATATGGCCTCAGCGTAGGACTCCACTCAGTCCCATCCAGCCGAACCTCTATTTTTCACGAGCATGCTCAGTTCGCAACTGTAGTTATCGAATCGCCCCGATTCGGTTTCAGGAATTATTCTGAATAAAGAAATCGTGCGACTATCTCCTGATACACTGTGAGTTGAACTGGTCGTTCGCTCGAGATGGTTTGTTGCCCCCAGAGGGGTGCGGGGGCTCGACCGAAGCCTGCCGCAGAATCCCATGCGAGCAACTGATGGAGAAACAGCGTCGCCAGACGCGGAGACAACTCAATTCCTGAAGCGAGGTATCGCCAGATGACCAACCGCAACGCATGCCGAATGCCGAACTGTTCAGCACTCACTCGCGATCAGGCAGGATACGCTGGCCGGTTCTGCTCGGACAGCTGTGCGGTCCGATACGACCATCTGCAGGCGGACGCTCGAGACGCGGCTCAGGAGGCTTCATCCTGATGCTCGAGCAGATAGACCACCGTGGTAAGCGTTTTACGTTCGATGACGACGATGACGTCGACGAGAGAATCGACCGCTGTCGTCGGGCAGCTGCCCTCGAACGGCAGGCCCAGCGAGAGTGCTGCGAACTCGAGCGTGCAAAAGCGGTCGCTGGTCCAGCCGGTGCGAATCCTGATGTCGAGGTGCTCGAGCGATGACGCCAGACGAGCCCGATCCACAGGACGTCCCTGAGTTTGACCGAGTTCTCGGTATCGACGATCCGGTTCCCGACCCGGAGGACGGTGATCAGGGGTATCACCCAGAACGTGGCGCCGTGGATGGTGGTCAGATCCCCGTCGACGATCTGCATGAGGCACTCCTTAAGGCCGAACAGACGCTAAGAAAGATCGACGAACAACTTCCCGAGCCACTGACGCTCAACAGCTCACTCACCGAACTACGCGCCACTGCAGACGCGTATGCTCGGCTCGATTCTGAGCACCACAATGGTGGGGGTTAAGTCATCGTCTGTAGCGTAGCCGCTCGTCGGTGGTAGATCCCTGTCTCTCCCCAGTTTATGTCCTCTTCTGCAGTTCTGCATAGGGCAACGGATGCTAACCAACAGATCCAAAGGATGATCCCAGAACCTTCATCAGCCAATATACACACATTCGGATATGTACGATCTCACTGCGTTTCAGCGTGACCTGTTGTACGTGATCGCCGACCAGGATGAGCCACATGGCCTCGCAATCAAAGACGAACTCGAGGAGTACTACGAGAAGGAGATACACCACGGGCGGCTCTATCCGAACCTCGACGAGATCGTCGACAAAGGCCTCGTTGAGAAGGGTGAACTCGACCGCCGAACGAACTACTATACGATCACGGCTCGCGGCCACCGTGAACTCGAAGCCCGTCGCAAGTGGGAAGACCAGTACGTGAGCGGCTTCCTCTCCGAATCCAAGTGACGGAGCAACATCTTCACTCCGCAGATGGGAGAGTCACGCGGAGTTCAGCGCCGACTTCGTAAAAATACCCGCGCTCGAGGAGCCGTGTGATTGCATGCTCTGCATCCGCTGGCTCGAGTGTCAGTTGGTCAGTTGTGCAAAGGATATCGATCGCCCGATCTCGATCGATTGACGGGACCTGCTGGTTGCTGTCTTCGGTGTTCGAGTTCGATATCTCAGCAGAAAGAACAGCGTATGCCTCAATGATCCACTCGGGGAGCGGGGGACGAGGGTCATCGGCCAGATACATGTATCACTTCACCCGCATATATAATGCTCAATACGATACTGCTTAATTGTATTCCCTGTTGGAGATGCTATGAGTTCTTGGAGATACATTCGGAAGTTAGGAGTCCGCATGAGAGACCGATCTCCATAGCATATAGGTAAACACACAGGCTGAACACTCTGTAAGCCTCTCCGGCTAACTTATAAAGAGAGAGCCTCTAGCGTTGACATACAGCCATGTATGGATCTGGTAACAAACATTAGAACGATTGAATTGCCACAACATGGATGATCTCACAGGGTTCCAACGAGACCTGCTATACGTGATCGCTGGTGCTAACCAACCGTCTGGTCAGGACGTGAAAGAAGAGATCGAGCAGTACTACAGTGACGAGATCAATCACGGCCGGCTGTATCCGAATCTCGATACCGTCGTCAACAAGGGCCTCGTCGAAAAAGGGCAGCTCGATAGGCGAACAAACTATTACACAATCACGGAAGACGGCGAAGAAGCTATCAAGGACCGACGAGCGTGGGAATCACAGTATATCGAGTAGCTACTGTACCGGTGACGGCTTCGCACTGGCACAAGTAGCGAATTACGCGCGACTATCCAGTGTCCTCAGTAGCTTGACAGAGGCGGTGAGCAAGAGGGTGATAGTGACGATTGAACTCGATAGAGTAACGTCGGGTATGAGTAGGACAAACCGATGTTCGGCAGTTGAGACCCTGATATTGAGTAGTGGGAGACGGTCTCACCACCGACTGGAATCCAGAACAGGTATTTACAGCCGCATTCGGTAGGACTCTCAGGGTCGCCCTTTCGTCAGTTGCGGAATCGATTCACAGTTTTCGACAGGGCTTTGTACAGTTCCGGTGAATATAATATGTTAAACGAACGGTGAAATGCATAAAAACTCTATTTCAACTTAGATTTCTCAGTCTAGACATATGAGATGAGAAGTGCTGGGAGCAATCATTTAGGCATATTTGACGTACTGTAAGGAAATAACGGTGGTTGGCTGTCTTGGTGGCTTGTTCGTGATTGGTGGCAGGGCAGCCCTTCTGTTTGTGGACGGCCTGCGTTCTCCACCTGGTATCTGGTACGGGGTCGTAATCGCCTTCGTTGGCGTGGTGGTGGTTGCATGTGCAGCTGTATCGTCACCGTCTGCCCGGCGTCCTCAGCCCACTACCGAACCCTCTTCGCCAAGTCTATCCCCCGACTTCACGACATCGACATCGACGCAGCCGGCCGGTTCAAAGCAGACCACCAAGTCTCCTGAATCGTCAACACAAAAGGCGGCTACGACAGCGAGCGACAATGACCCGGATCCCGCTGACCCACCACTGACGGGAGAGAATCCGGAGCCGTCAACGACGGTGAAGACCCGCCAAGATCTCTCTACCAGGACTCAGCCAACACAGCGAACGATCACTCGTTCCGGATTCACTCGGAGGAGGACCGTTACGAGAAGAATGTGGCTATCTGCGTCGACTGCTTTCTCGAGATTCTGTTCTCCGTTATTGAGTCAAGGAGAAAAACCGTGTCCCCTTGATGAGGTCTCTGTACTGCCCGTCATCGCGATATGAACAGAAAGGGCAATTATCCTCGCGTCCCTTCTCGTACCGTGGCATCGGTACGTCGAAGTTCGTGAACATCTCCACCTCTACGAAGCTCTCTACAGAGGGATAATCATCGTACTGTGTTTTCACAAGTTCACCCGCGAGTAGAACCCCCGCAAGACAGGATACAAACGGTAACGCTGCATCCCCACTATCGGCACCATTCTCATCTTCATCAGTAACTCCCGGAGCGTCCACGTCAGCCATCGCGCAGGCCGGCGAATACGATGTTTCATCCGGCGGGAAGTGACACAGCAAGCACGCTTCCTGGATCGGAATCTGCCGCCGGACGTTTACTGCCGTCCCATTCGTCGTCGTTTCAATCATCAACGGTGGGCGACTGTACTGGATGTCCTCACGAGCACGGTCATCGTCGACCTCCGGAAGGACGATATCGGGATAGAGACTGTCCTGCGCTTGTGTTGCCCCATATCGTTCTGGGAAGGCTTGCACCGAGATCCCATCGTGCGCCGCGAGGTACTGTTCACCAACCGCAACCTTCGTCCGATCACCTACATCTGCGTCTGCAGCAGTAAAGATCGGTGACCGATTCAGGTTCTCAAATTCGACGACGTCGTGATCGATGAGCGCAAGCTCCGCCTGCACAGGAAGCATGGCGAGTACATAGAGCAGGGCCGACCCGATGGATCCCACGCCCGCCAGTTCGACCATCCCGAGGTCCACGGCTGATGGAAGCCGGGGCTCCACCGTATGAAGTGACCCGTCTGGGTTCGGTGTCAGGCTGAACGCATCGAACGAGAAGGCATCCGGCTGTTGGTGTGCCGGCCGCCCGATGAGCGCTTTAAACAACTCGCCCACGCCGAAACACGCAGCAGCCGCCGGACCGATCGGGTTCGACGAAGAGTCGGAGAATTCCTCGATAGCCGCGTTCCGCTGGATACGGGCGCTCCAGCCACACGCCGCGATCCGAATCGTCGGCTCGGTCGGTGTTGGAGCGTTCCCGATTGCCAGCACAGCCTCGTACGCATCATCATCTGCCGGTGCATCGCGAACGCGAACCGTACCGAACGGATCTGCAGCAGCCATCTCGGCCCATGCCCTGGCTGCAAGTGTTGTCGGATAGTCAGCGTGCTGTACTGCCGTCTCGAGGGCAACATCGGAAACAATAACGTCGATGTTGTGGTTGAACCGGCTCGTGATGTTGCAGGCAGTGAGCGTCATTACCTGTCCGGCGAGTGTCGCTGCGGCATCGTCGGCGACAGTGATCAATACGGGCGCTGTCTGATAATCCGCGGTATCGACAAGTTGCTCGGTCCGGTCATCCCGGCGAGCATAAAACTTCTCACGAGTACAGGAAAGGTCGGGTGTCATGGGCGTGTATCGATGTAGGTGGGCGCCGAGAGCACAGTGAAGTCCTCGTCAATCTCGGACGTATTGAGACGGCGGAATTGGTCTGTCTCGTAGCGATAAATGCCACAGGACGCCAGCGGTAGCATGCCTTCGTCCGCGTACTCGGGGACGACGATGGAGTAAGAGCCGTCGTACGGGAAGAAGGCCTCGTCCTCGTCGGTCCCCGAATGGATGGTGCTAGTCCCGGGATGACTATGGACGGTCGCGAAAACGCCGATATCATGCTCGTGCACGGCCTCTGTCACTCGCATGTTCGCGAGCCCCGAGACTTCGAAATGTCCTGGTCCGGTCGAGGCTTCAGGAACGATACAGCTCGTTACGAGCAACCACTCGGGAGTGGGCTCGCCAAGTTCTATTCCGGCCCAGTAGACGACACCCTCGTGGTCTTCATACACGGGTGAGTGACTTCGTAGTCCGTCGCATGTCGCTTCGCAGACTCTTTTCGGAACGAGAACGGTCGGATACGTCCGGCGGTCGGCTTGCTGGTCCGGTTCACCGCCAATCGCATGCGATTGGTCTCGGCCCAGGAGTCGGCGAAGTCGTTCAAAGAACCCTGTCATTCTGAAAATCGCCCCTGGTAATGGTCATTATGGAGTCGCTGCTCGACGAGGAGAAGGAATCCACTGATCGTCCGGTGGAACCCTGCCTCATCCTTCCACCGAGAGATCGTTTGCGGGTTCCAATCGTTGTGCACCTGATCAATTTCGAGATAGAACTTCCGGTTGAATGCGTGGCAGATTCCCGGCCCATTCTGCCAGAGGAGTGAACGGCTACCTCCGCGGTCATCGAAGAACGCCCGTGGTGTTCCAGATTCACACGTCTCAGGATCAAGCATCTCGATTCGTGGCGGGGCTTGGTCATAGTCAGTGCACTCGAACTCGATGACGTACGGTTCATCGTCGCTGGCGGTCAGCTCTACCGTGAGCAGCAACTGGTCGAACTCTGGAGAGACTGTCCAGCCGAATTGCTCCGCCCGATTTTGGATGGTTGTCGTCTCGTCGCGGAGGAGCACTTCACTGACCCGCCGTTTCATTCACTCGCGCCTTTCCCGCTGTCGCTGAGGATGACGGTCGTGCTGTCGAGGTCGTAGCTCACGAGTGTTCGGTTGCGCTGGAGTTCTTCGCGCTCGCCGTCCTCGGTGCGGAAGAACGTCGGGTTGTTCGCGTTCTGGTAGTCAAACGTGTCGGCCACTTCTTTAGCCGCCACGCCGACCTTCTTGTTCTGGTCGAAGGTAAATTCGTCACTGTTTCCCTTCGGAGATTGGACCGTGAACGTCAATTCAGGGGGCATGTACGCGGACGTGAGAACGCCATTGGGTTAAGCATTATCGAGAGAGAATCCGTACTTACGTTACTCTACCATCCATCACAATAGTTACGTTCTATCGTAACTATAGATACGGTAAGGAAGACCGATGATTGTTCCAAATCGCGTACATATTATTCCGCTCGGATACGAACGAGACCGGGTCGTGGGACCGCCACTCGAACTCAACGCGGATGTCGTGGTTCTCCTCAATCACGATGGGCCAGCGGATACCAAGCCAGCGTACCACCAGGAGGTCCGACAGAAACTCGAGGGGGCTGCACTTGAGGTCGTGGACCGTACTTGCGATATTTTCGAGCTCTATGCTAGTCTCGGGGAGATTGCCGAAACCATCACCGACTACCGTGGTGATGAAGTGTACGTAAACCTCGCAACAGGGAGTAAAGTCACCGCGATTGCGGGCATGATTGCTTGCATGGCGACCGGCGCGACCCCCTACTATGTCCGTGCAGAGCGGTATGGTCCAGAGAGGGAGCAACCGCCAACAGAACCGGTCAGCTACGGCGTTGCGGGTATCGATGAAATGCCAGCGTATCCCATCGAAGGACCGTCACCACAGCATATCGCAATTCTCGCCTACCTCGACGAACAGGGGAGTGCCTCGAAAAAAGAGCTCATCGAATTCAGTGAAGACGTGGGCCTACCGTTTATCCAGACGTACGAGTCGGACAACATCAAGGGCAAATACCGATTGCTTGATTCGCATATTCTGAACGCACTACAAGAGCGAGAGTACGTGGAAATCGAAGAGGTCGGTCGACAGAAGTACGTGAGCCTGACTGAAGAAGGGCAGAATACACTTCGCGCATTCAACTACTTAGCCGACGAAGTGTAGTCCGGAATGCCGTAGAACAAGGTGGTTCCGATGTCCTCGTTAGACTATTAGAGGGGCCCGTAGGTGGATATCGAACTTACAGTTCCGAACGACCGGAGTCACAAGTCGATCGTCGCGCTCGCGGCGCTGACGCGGTTCCGCGTGGGACTCGGTCACCTCGAAGGTCCGCTTCAGCTCTGTGCCCGCTGTTCTCCCGGCGGGCCAGCCACATACTGGACGCGCGATCTCGAGGAGCACCTCGTTGCTACGCCGGCGGACTGACCCCAAATCGGTTTGGAGTTCCATGACAACGGTAGTCAAGAAGCGCTATGTCACGCGCATCGAACCGAGCCAACGGAGACATCATCCGCGACTTCCTCTCGGTCGCGGCCCTCCTCAAGGAGCCACAGCTTGCCTAGCTACTTGACTTCGCACGTTATATCGTTAGAGCTCGTATAGAGCGTGTGAAAGGTGGATGCTGCCGATAACGTCGTTCCTATCGTGTACTGAACCAATCGACCAATTCGAGTGTTTCTCGACGCGGCAGAAACACCACGCCAAAACCTACGTGACAGGTCTTGTTGCGGCCAGCAACAAGACCGTTCAAGGCATCTCGAACATCGTTCTCCCGGCCAAGAGCGAACGTGCTTTGAACAAGTTCCTCACCGAGTATGACTGGGACGAAGATCAGCTCAACAGAGAACGCCTCGCGCTGCTCCAACAAGCCGATGACACGAGATGGAGCAGTGAAGGTGTCGTCATCATCGACGACACCTTCACGCACAAAACGGGCAAGAAAATCCCTCACGCAGGGAAATACTACGACCACGGTATCCACAGCTACATCTGGGGACAGAACATCGTCTACGCACTCTACGCCGACGAGAAAACCACCTACCCACTAGGCTTTCGCCTCTACAAGAAAAACGACAAACGCCGCGTTGAACTCGCTATCGAACTCGTTGACGAACTCATCGAGATAGGTGTCCGCCGGGACACCTATCTCTTTGATATGTTCTATAGTACCGAGGAGTTCGTCACCCATCTCGAAGAGTATGGGAAGGAATGGGTTTCAGCCGTCAAGAGTGATACACGCGTCAGCTATGGCGGTGACCGAATCCGTGTCGATGCGCTCAGCCAGCGCATCGACACAGCCCCACGAACCGTTAACGGCGACATCTACCACATCTGGACACAGAAACTTGATGTCGGTCGTCTTGGAGAAGTGAAGCTCCTGATCACTGAGAAAGAATCAAGCGATGAAGACGAGGAACCGAGCGTGAAGTATATCGTGTCGAACAAAATCGACGCACCGGCAAGCCATCTCATCGAGTTGTACGCGATGAGATGGCGAGTAGAGGCGTTCTTCAGGGACACCAAGCAGGACCTTGGTTTTGGCGACTGCGAGTTACGGCACGCTGCAGGTGCCAGTCGTAGTACGTGAGAGAAGTTTTGGGGCTGGAGGGAGATAATCGACACAGTGAGCGGCGATCGTCGAAAGGACGTTGTTCGCCATCTTTCTGATGAAGAGCTTGATCAACTCCTGGCCGAGGCGGACGATCCGAAGGTTGTCCGCCGTCTTACCTTCGTAAAGAATCTCTATGAAGGCGACACGCTTGAGGAGGCAGCAAACCGGGTTGGGAAGTCTGAATCGACCGGAAGTCGGTGGGGTCGCCGGTGGAATGAGGGCGGTCTCGGTCAACTGACGCCGAACTTCGGGGACGGACGCCCCCCGAAGCTCGGCGAAGATGACCAGGAAGAGCTTCTCGAACTCCTTCGTGAGGGCCAACCATGGAAACAACAGGAAATACAGCATCTCCTCAACACGGAATTCGACGTTGAGTATCATCCAGATTATCTGAGCACGTTCCTCCGTGAACTCGGGCTTTCGTACTCAATTCCACGGACAAAGCGCCCGTCACGGCCTGATAACGCTGAAGAGATCCTCGACGAGCGCCTTGATGAGGCGCTCGACGAGGACGACAACCAGCCTCACAACAAACACGAAGCCGACGAAGCCGGTGGCTGGGAACTTGACGACGATATTTGTACAGATGGCGGAACTGTTGTTGGATTCTTCGACGCGTCACATCCCCAACCGTGGGATAATTCGCGTCGGATGTGGTACGTCGATAACCCACATATCGAGCGACCGCTGGTTCGAATCGATGAACCAGCGGTCGGCTTCTATGCACTCAACGGCGAGAGCGTTGTTTCGTTTCCCGAAGATCAGACAAAAGAACGAATTTGCGAGTGTCTCGAAGCAATCCGCGAGCAGAATCCCGGCAAGCGGATTCTGCTCGTCTTGGACAATCTCTTCTCACACACGTGCGAGTATACGCGCAAGCGAGCGTCCCAGCTCGGTATCGATTTCGTGTTCTTACCGGTTGGATCGCCGGATCTCAACCCAATTGAATCGGTTTGGAAGAGTCTGAAGTGGGAAATTTCACCGTTAATCGTCGAGAGCGCGGAGGAGTTCCGCGCTCTCGTCAGTACTGTCTTCGAAAAAGTGACTGACCGTGTGAGCTTCGCTGGAAACTGGATCAAGCAGTTCCTTGACTTGCAAAAGTTATCTTGAGTACTAGGCACTGGCACCTGCTGATGCTGGCCTACAGTCTCCTCAAGTTCGGTGTGCACATAGCGCCCTTGGAACGATTCTCGGACACGCGAGTTCACTCCGAAACGACGTCAAACGATCCTTTCGTGAAAGCGTTCAGAATCTTCTCTCGTGGGCACTGACCAGTCCGTACCGCAGCATCGACGAGCTAATGCGCCAGATCGACGGCATGTTCGTCTAACGTGCGAAGTCAAGTAGCTATACGCATCCCTTGCTCGCGAAGGCGAGGAGACCGTCCAAGAAGTCATAGACGATCCAAGCTTGTGGAGGGGTCAGCGTATACCTATGTCAATCGGCTCGTCAACGCCGGCGTCATCGAGGTCACCCGTGACGAACAGCCCCGACGGTACGTCGCTCGGAAAATCGAACTGGCGGTAACTGCAGCCGCCGGCGACCGCGAATACACGATTACGCCGGCGCTGATCGACGCGGTCGGCCGGCGCCAAACTGACGACGATATCGATACGTACGTCGATCGTCACGGCATTGCCGGCCTCGCGACGGCGCTCACCTACGCGATCGCCCGCGAACGTGGTAAGGTCATCCACCGTCTGATGGCCCAGGATCTCGACATTTCGCCGCCGGCCGCGGAGACCGTCCTGCAGGCGCTCCGGCCGATCGTTTACCAGTACTTCGAAATCGAGGACGCAGGTGGGTCAGTTGCCGACATCGAAGCTCCTGGCGCTGCCGAATAGGGTGTCGAGATGGCCGAGTTCCACGAAAGTACGCGGACAGCGAACGACCGGTTCGGCAGAGAGGATCTCGAGGATTGGGCACTGCACGCTGTCGATGACAAAGAGGACTGAGCTCGACGTTTGAGAAACGGTTAACGAGTAGCGTGAGAAAGTTAGGGATGTGACTGACGACGTCGCGTATCCCTCTGTCGAGCTCATTCTCGATCTCCACGAACAGATCGTGGCAGAAGGCGACATCACGGAACCAGGAGTTCGGTCAGAGAAAGTGATTGCATCCGTGCTGCAGTACATCTCAGAGGGGTTCTTCGGAGAGGTTCCTGAGACGATTCACGAAAAAGCGGCCCATCTGATGCGACTGCTCATTGCGGAGCATCCGTTCGTCGACGGGAACAAGCGAACAGCACTCCGTACGGTGGTCGTCTTCTATATGTTGAACGGATACACGTTCGACTACGGTGATGAAATTCGAACCCTCTTGCACCGTTTCGCAACCGACGAAGCCGCGGTCGACACAGACACCGCGGTCATCTACTTCCGTGCGTGCGCTCGTCGCAACTGATAAAGGGACACACTGAGTATGTTCAGCAGAAAGATGGCGTCCAGCACCGATTCCTCGACGGCGGTCGACGACGAGGTTCGCCAGCTATACGAGCGGTATCAGGCGGCCAAGAGCGACGCCGAACGTCACGAGATCGCCCTCGAGATGGGCAAGCTTGACGGACGCCGCCACGCGGAGATCTACGCAGCACTCGAGAACGAGTGAGCACGCCTGCTTTTAAGGAACCGTATGCGGAGGTTCGTGACTGGCGACCGGTCATTCGTCGACCGAGGTTTGTCGCCAGCTGAGTTCATTCGGCCTTGAGATCGCGAGCGTCAAGTTCACCGTCGAGATACTGCTTCCCTTCACGGGTAATGTCGTAGACGCCGTTGCCGAGGTGGACGAGGAGCCCGTAGGTGACCAGCGTCTTGCAGCGAGCATTGATGTGTTGCCGGGAGAACCGGACACGGTCGCTGTCTGCCATTTCCTTAGGAGTATCAGGACCTTCTTCAGCGAGATGCTCCAGAATGCGATCATCGGCGCGTGACATCCAGTCGGCATCAAAGCGCATAATCGCTTGTAGTTGCGCCGACGCTATCTCACACGCGCTAAGTCAACTACGTAATCTATAAGCAACTACAGCTGTCTTCCTATCCTTTAAACGCCGTCCATCCTAAGGGCCAGACGTTACGATGGATCGCTCTCCAACAAGTGGGCCTAGTGCATTGTCTGACCTCTTGGTCGATATCATCGAGACGCTCGAAGCATGTGGGCTGGATCGGGACGAGTATCAGTTGTACGATACCGTCGACGTCGAGGCACTCGAGCAGATCCTGCACTCGTCGAGTGGGGACGTCGAAGTACAGTTCACGGTGGAAGGAATTCGGCTCGCGGTGACGCCGGAAAGCGTCGACGTCCTGATCGACGAAGAGCCCTGCTCAGCGGACCAGTAGTAGAATCGCGGTCGGCATCCGAGACTGTCCCTGAAAGCCCGCGGACGCTCGGCATCCCACGACCGCCGCTTCGCTCCTCGTGCCTGCAGTGCTAGCGGGGTCGGGGGACGACCGAGACGGCCGCGCCCTTTCTGAGTCCACCAGGATGTTGGCTGTGTCGCTGAGCGTCGAACCCAGTTGAACAGGTCCTTTGTTATGGCACGCCCCGCTCGCCGCTGCCGCCCTCCGCGTCGCTCGCGACCGACCATTCCGGGCTGCCTGCCTGCAGTGGCGGGCTGGCTGCCGGGCTAAAATGTATGTGCCTTCGCGCCAGCGGGTATCCCCGTCGGTTGCGCCCCTCGCGGGCTTTCGCGTTCCAAGGCTTTGTGCCGCCTGCGCTGTCGCGCGCCACACCGCGGCGCGCGTTCTCGGCGATAGTCGCCTTGGGCACGAACCCGCAGTCCGGGCCGGACACGAACGGGCATACTCCGCTGGGCGCTCGCTCCGGGCAGGTCGGCACGCGGTGCTGGATGGGTGGCCTCCTCGGGCGCGCTCTCGCTCGCGCCCAGGGGCGCTCGCGAAGGCGCGAGATGGTTGAGTTGGTCGTTGTGGACAGCCACGGCTGGAGAGTCGTGGTGTCGGAAGAAGACGCCGAGTGAGCGCCTTCAAGGTTCTGCAATGTCAAGTAAGAACGTTACCAGTGAAGTAGTTTCGGTCAATGAACAGGCATTCGAAAAAGCGGACGAAGCGGAGGTCGATGAAGAGGGCTTCGAGGTCGTCGATGAGACGCCGGAGTTCCAGGCGACGGTGCAGATGGAGGTGCAGGCCAAGGTCGATGCCAACCACCCGGATGGGATGGTCGACACCAGTGAAGAACGAATCTACGGTGCGATCCTCGAACAGGAAGAGCGCATTCGGGCGCGGGAGGCCGAGCTAGAGCGCATCAGTGCCCAGGCGGAGATGGGGACGCAAGAAGGTCGGGAGAAGCGGACGCGAGATATCGCAGCGAAGCGGAGTGCTGGGCGGCGTGCAGAGTTCCAGAACCGGGCGGCGAGCGTGGACCCGTGGGCGGATCCAGAGCGAGACGATCCTCGTTCAGAACTCACGCAGGAGCAGTTGGCGGCGGTGAATAAGCAGTCGATGCGGCTGGCCGAGAAGCTGGATGGCTGGTCACGAGCGGCGATTGGTCGGCGGCTGGGTGAAGCCGTAGTCGGTGGGAAAGACCTGACGAGTGCAGTCGTCGGGGTGTTCGAGGAGTTACAGACGGCGCCGGGACAGGTGGTTCCCATCGGGATGCTCGAGGACGTCAATCGCAAAGAGGTGAGCATCGAAGGTACGGTGACGCAGTTGTGGGAGAGCGACTCGCCGGCAATTCAGCAAGTCGGACTCATCGAAGACGAAAGCGGGCGAACGAAGGTGACTGTCTGGGAGAAATCGAATCAACCATGGATCGAAGAGGGCGAGCGCGTGCGGATTAACGGGGCGGTGCGGAACTGGTATCAGGGGCGCGTCTCAGTGGCCCTGACCGGGTGGAGCACCGTGCTATTCCCCGAGCGTGGTCGGTGGTGGGAATAGTCGGCTAACGTGGCTTTCATTTTTTCTGATGCCCGTTCACCCGCTTCCCGCCGCCCCACCCAACCTCCACGTTCCGGGCGGCTCACAGAGCCGCCGGGCTTTCGCCACAGAATCGCACTGCGCCGGCTCGCACCGCTGGGTGTTTATTTGCCCCGTGGTGGGCGAGGGGCACTCCGAGAGGCACAATCCGCGTGGTCCCCTCGTGAGTATCATGGCAACTAGAGATATCTACGAAACGAGTTTCGACGAGGACGTACAGACGAACTCCAGCACGAACTCATGTCCCGAGTGCGATGGCTGGGTTACTACCAACTCGGTCGAAACAATCTGTGAGGACTGTGGGCTCGTTATTGACGAGCAACGGATTGACCACGGCCCTGAATGGAGAACTCACGATCAGGACCAGCGAAAGCGGACGGGTGCTCCACTTACAGCGGCACGCCATAACCGAGGGCTGTCGACCGAGATTGGTCGCAAGAAAGATGCGAACGGTAACGAGCTCTCTGGACGGGAGCGGCAGCGGCTATCCAGAATGCGGCGTGAGCAGACTCGTGGGCGATTCCAATCGAAAGCCGAGCGAAATCTCGCACACGGTCTGGGTGAAGTTCGAAGAATCGCGAGCGTTCTCGAGCTCTCATATTCGGTTCGTGACCAGGCGTGTCAACTGTTCCGGAGCGCTCAAACCGAAGACCTGCTTCGAGGCCGATCAATCGAGGCGATAGCGGCAGCAAGCGTCTACGGGGCCTGCCGGTGTAACGGCCATTCGCGGTTACTTGACGCCGTCGTCGACGCGGCACGCGTTGAACAATCGAGAGTCACGAATGCGTACAAGACGCTGAACACAGAACTTGGACTGCCGACTCAGCCTGTTCGCCCTAGCGAATTTATGCCCCGCCTCGCGTCAGAACTCGACATTTCAGACGCCATACGGCATCGAGCAATGGCACTCTCGAAGCAACACCGAGAAACAGCTATTTCTAACGGATGTCGCCCGAGTGGCGTCGCAGCGGCCTGCATATACAAAGCTGCACAGGAACACGGCAGATCACTCACACAGCAGAGGGTTGCGGCTGCTGCAGGGATATCAGCTGTGACAGTTCGTGCCCGGAGAGACGAACTCAACGCAGTTTGAGAGGTAGTCTCAACGGCATCAGCTTCATACATTGAGTGAGGAGGTACTCAACCATAACGCTCACAGAGACGGTTGACTATCTCGCCGAGGAGTTGGATCTGGAGCGGAGTGAACACGTCCGGCAGGTCGGAAAGGCAGTTGCAATGCTGCGTGCTTGAACAAGACGGATTCTGCCCTTCCAGTGGCCCAACACAGCACGTACTTTCATATATTTGATGGATCCGAAGATATATTGAGATTGTCCACCTACAGCTAGGTGTGACCGAGTTCGATCCGGCCCCAGAGTCCGACGATACCCAGCGACGGTGGCAGACGAGAACAGACACGTTCGGTCGTGTCTACAATGTCGTTCTCGGAATTACGTCTCCGACTGCGTACACCGAGATCGCGGAGCTTGCGGACTGCTCTTCAAACGCCGCGAAAAAGCACCTCGACCGCTTAGCGGAGATGGGTATCGCTCGAGCCGATAGAGACAGCCGCCCAGCAACATACGAACGAAACAAGGGGTATCTCGAATGGCAGGACGCCAGTCGAATCGCAACCGAGCTCTCTGTCGAAAAGATCATCGACCGCGTGGAGGCGCTTGAAGCGCAGCGGACGGAATACGAAGCCCGGTTCGAAACGAGGGACCCAACGGCCGTCAACGTGTTTGATCACGATAGTCACGAAACTATTCACGAGCGGATGACCGCAGTCAGCGAGTGGCAGGGTGTGATTCGGGATATCAGGCTGTACGAACTTGCTCGCCAGCTTTCCCAGAACGACGGGCATCTGATTCCGGCGTAAATGAGCCAGCCACCGAAGGATTCGGCGCCACACTCGACAGGCCCACCGGATCGACAGACACTGCGCCTGCTGGAGCGACACCTTTCGTCGGATTCACTCGTGGCGGAGACTGCGTTTGACCCGGATTCCTACGAACCTCGACTGCTTCGTGGACTGCTCGACGCTGGACGATACCCGGACTCAGTGAATGCGCCTCGTCTCGACATTCGGTGGTTCACGACTGGCGATTTCTCAGTCCACTACGTCGAAGAACACGAGGACGGGGAACTTTGGGAGTGTCGCTGGGACCGGCACCCGAACACGCACAACACCCGGTTACACTTCCACAGGCCACCGTCTGCCACCGAAATCACTGACCTCGAACTCCCGTCGCTCCATCCACTCGAAGTATACTCCACCGTCCTCACGGCAATAGAGCAACGCATAGAGACACTGTGGTCGTCACAGTGATCTCGTGAAGAGGGAGAGCATGAGTTCAAATAGCATTACGGAGGAAGCCATCCGCAAGAGATGACTGACTACTACTCTGATTTAGAGGAGCTACGACCACTTGGCGAAGCGACTCGCGTTCCCGACGACCGGCTTTCTGGACGGGAGAACGCTGAGCAAGTAGAGCGACAGAGAGGGGGAAGACTCGAATCGTATCCAAACCGAACGAGATCGACACAGAAGGAGTGTTCCTCTTGTGGCGCTTCCATTCCCACTACCCAAACGAAGTGCCGGTTCTGCCTCTCGAATCATCTGGATGGAACCAGTGACGAGAGTTCTACCCCGTCTACTGAGTGGACACTACTCCATGTCGTCCATCTGCTCGTCGAGGCGTCGACGTTCTACGCCGCTGTCGCGAAGGGTGCTGCTGCGGCCACGCTCCTCACGAAGGCAGACAGGGATCCAGCGGTCGACGACTGCCAGCTGATCACCGACCTCGATACGAAGCCCGCCACACAACTGGCCGACAAGTGGCCCTCGCTACCCGAAGCGGTTCGAGTCACCTCCGAAAGCGGTGACCAGCTATAGTAGACATTAGAAGTAATTGCTCACTATAGGAATAGAGAGTTGGTCAAGAGCGGTGTCAATTGCTGTTGTGAGTTCAGTAAGTGAATCAAAGAACCGATTGCTAAGATCCGCCTGGAGTTGTCTCCAGCACTCCTCGACCGGATTTAGCTCAGGAGAGTACGCCGGTAACGTGACAAAGTCGAGGTCGTCGCGGACCGCTAGGTCCGTGACGGCCGACGCCTGGAAGTACGGCGCACCATCTAGCACGATAATCAAATCGTCTTCGAACTCTTTGCATAATGCGAGAATGAAATGTTTTGCGTGTTCGGCGGTGACGTACTCTTCGAACCGGGAGAAAAAGCAGTCACCGTCCTCGGTGATCGCGTCCAACAAACACGTCCAGTCGCGTTGTCCAGACAATTTGACGGACGGCCGCGTGCCGCACGGAAACCACGCGGCACGCGGCTCAACTTGCACAGATTTCTTGGTTTGATCGAGACAGACTACTGTGGCGTCCATCTTCCGCCGCTTTTTTTTTTTGAGTTCCTCGCGGAATCTGTCTTGCTCCTCAGCATCAGCTTCGGCGGCTGTACGACGTGGTTTTTGATAGCTCAATCCCGCTTCTTTGAGCAACCGCCGACAACTCGGGATTGAGTACTCGACATCGTAGGTTTCCTCGAGATACTGCTGGACGAGCGCCGGTGTCCACGCCGGCGCGTCAACTCCAACTTCTTCGGGAGATTCGTGGACAGTCTCTTGGAACTCCTGTTGCTCTTTTTCTGAGAGCTTTCGTTTTCTCCCAGATCGGTGAGCATCAGTAACGGCCTGCTCAAGCGACTCGTCAGTGTTGAGTCGCTTGAGCCAGCTGTAGATTGTTCGTCGGCCGGTGCCATGCCACTCGGCAAGTTCGGTCTGTGTGACGCCGTTTTTGTACGCAATTGCCGCCATCAGCCGTTGTGTCGGCTTCTTTCCCTCAACGTTGTCGAGTGCGTCGTGAAGTTCTTCGAGGGGGATCTCGTCGAGATGGTCCATTACAAACAGCAACAATCTATGGGCGGAAAATTCTAGTGGTTACTATAGTCGGAAGTAGCGAGAACTGTCCTTACTACTCTTGGCAGTGGTATCTATGGAGGGGGAGGGGAGTCTTTCCAATTTCTATTATAGATCCAAAATTCTGTCTAAATATATTAATGGACCCAAATATATTCCGGCAGATATCCTCAACACCTATTCGGGTTCAGGACGAATACTGGATATGCGCGGCCTTGACGAAGTTGACGTTCAAATCCTGCGGTTCCTTCACGAGGACGCCCGCCGGCCGTATAGCGAGATCGCCGAGCGGGTAGATGTATCCCAGCCGACGGTGACCAACCGTGTCGAGCGCCTCTGTGAACTGGGCATTATCCGCGGGTTCACGCTCGATCTCGACCGCTCGATCCTCCACGAGGGCGTGTCGGTGCTGATTGACGTGGATACATTTGCGTCTTCGGTGGACGATGTCGCTCGCGCGTTCGAGCAGCAGGAAAGTATCCACACAGTCTACACCACGGCCGATTCACACGCGATCGTGCTCGCAACTTGCCGACCGAACCAGGTTCATGAGCTCGTCGCTGAGACGATCTCGGAATCGCAGTACTCGAAGTACGAGGTAAAGCTTTTGGCCAACACAAGCACGGACACGTCGATCCACGATGTCGAGTTTTCTGTCGAGTGCGCCATGTGTGGCAACCAGGTTGTCAGTGAGAACGGCGTAGCGACTCGGATCGACGGAACGCTCTATCACCTCTGTTGTGAGCGGTGTGAAGCGGATTTTGAGGAGAAGTATGAAATGTTCCGCGAGAACGCCTAATCGACAGCAAGCCTCCGCTGACGAGGCATTTTGGTTTCTAAATGGAAATCCGGTTAAATACGGCGATCATAGGACTACTCATGGTTACAGTCTTTCAGACGACGCTGTTTGGTCGAGTAAGTAAACTGATAATCGGCCAGGAGGCCCTCGATATGAATACAATGGACGGCGAAAAACGACTTATCTCGCTTTCCTTCGCCGGTGGGCTGTACTAGATGTATTTCCAGCTCTTCAGCTCGTTGAGTGGCGGCATGGCTGGCGGGATCAACAGTAACCTTACGAGTAGGATCCCAGAGGGGATTCTTGACAAATGGTACGTGTGCGGCGAGATTGACAGGGAAAAGTACGCAAAACAGAAGCGCCAAAAACAGGGGAAACCGAGGAATGAAGGAGACATCGGGCCGCCAAGTAGAGCCTTCCTTGGAACGGTTACTGTCACCACCGAGAACGGGCTTGAGCCTGCCAAGCAATGACTAATTCGCCGAACTCGCCTAGCGACAGCACACGGCGCGTCACTCGACGGACCGTTGTTGGAGCGGGGCTCGCGCTCGCTACTGGACTCAGCGGTGGCGGCTACGTCGCGAGGCGTTATCTTGGTGCTGACGGATCTGACAATCCTCGATCCATATTGGACGGGGAACAATCATATCCCGAACCAGAGTACGGAAATCCGGATCGAAAGCATCATTTGACCGTTACGAGAGGCGAGATCGAGGTGGCACCAAGCGAGACCATCGAGACGTGGCTCTATGACGGCCAGTACCCGGGCCCAGAACTGCGCGTCCGAGAGGGTGAGCGTGTCCGGATCACCGTTCACAACGAGCTATCAGCAGAGACAACTATCCACTGGCATGGGATGAGACAGTTCGGATCGAACGCTATGGACGGCGTGCCAGGAATTACGCAGCCAGCAATCGGGCCAGACGAGGAGTTCGTCTATGAGTTCGACGCGGCGCCCACCGGCACCCATTGGTATCACAGCCATGTCGGATTCCAACTAGAACGTGGCTTGCTCGGACCGCTGATCGTCGAGGAGGACGAACCGCACGTCGAATACGACCGCGATCACATGGTCATCCTCGACGAATATCTCACCAGTGAGCCGGCAGTGCGGTCGGTCGACCGCGGAATGATGGGCAGCTTTCCAGGTAGCCCTGAATATGACGGGACACTCGTGAATGGTAAGCTCCCAAGCGATCCACACGTGGTATCCGTTGAGGCCGGCGAGCGAATTCGCCTACGGTTCCTCAACGCGGGATCAGCCACGACCTATCGCGTTAGCATCGGAGGCCATGCGATGCAGATCACGCACGCGGACGGCCAAGCGGTCGAGCCCGTCACGGTCGACACGTTCGACATCGGTATGGGCGAACGCTTCGACGCCGTAATTGAAGCTAACCGATCGGGGAGGTGGGAGATCCGAGCTCACCCGCTCGACGATAGGATGCCTGCGGGACGCGCTGTCCTTCGATACAACGGCTCTACCGCCGACGATCCGCGGTACGAATCGGTCGGGATGAGACAGTTGGAGTATGGTGACCTCACTGCTGTCTCTCCGCTCGATCGGATCGACGGTACTCCAGACCGGCGGATCGATCTCAACCTATCCACTGGCGGAATGATGGGCGACAGTGATGAGTGGACGATTAACGGACAGGCGTACCCCAACGTGGATCCGATCCGTATCAAGGAGGGTGAGCACGTCCGACTGCACGTGGTCAACCACAGTCCGATGCGCCACCCGATGCACCTCCACGGCCACCACTTCGTCGTCGACGGTGCGCTTCAAGACACCGTGACGGTACCAGGACATATGGGCCAGCAGACGCTAGATTTCGTTGCTGATAACCCTGGCGACTGGTTCTTCCACTGCCACAACAGCTACCATATGGAAACTGGGATGATCCAGCTATTTGAGTATAAGTGACCGATTCCAGCAAATGTTAACAGAAATCAATGCACCATTCCTCCTTGGGATGCAGCTCCCTGTCGTCTAGACCATCGTAGATTGCGTAGATGACTAACTCTTCGTCTTTCGGCTCAGTCATGGCCGATGATCTCAGAAGGTGAGTTTGACGATACGTGAATCAACATCGTCCAGTCCGTCGAGCGCACCCTCACGAACGGCCAGATGATCGATCTCCGGTGGTCAGGTCGGCGAGTCGGTGGGCTTGCGAAGCGTCACAAGATAGTGCTCGCTATCGAGCGCGACGGTCGCGCCTGTGACGGCACAGACTGCCGACCCGGAACGATTGGTCGTCCGGCGGGCAACGGTCGAGACCTGCCAGCTGGGCTCGTGATCAGGCGGCGATTGGCCACGAAAGCGTTGGGTTCGGGACTGGGACATGCGCGAGTAGTGGTACTCGAGTGGAATCAGTCCGTCGGTCGTTAGAACTCTCCTTTCGAGCCGAGTCTCGCCGGTTCAAACTCGGTGCCGATATCGGCGTAGTAGATCGCCAGATTCACTTCGAGGTCCGTCGTCAGATAGTGGTCGATGACGTCGACCAGGTCGTCAGCCCGATCGTCGCCGTTCGCAACGGCCTCGAGATACGTCGGCCCCAGTACTGGACATCGAGTACGAGGGACCGAGTCCAGCAGATCTCGAGCAGGCCGCCTGTGCCGAGTGCGGGACGAACGTTTGGCGAACCCGCCGTGGCCCCTACGTCGCCAAATACGATACCGGCGCTGTCTGTGGGTACTGCAGCTACGAGTGCTATTCAGCCACCGTCACTGGAACAACCTCGAGGAAATCACCGGCGAGCAGAGCGTCTATGTCCCGTAAGCGTGACGCCGCGAGCGGTTTTTCGCGCCCCCAGAAAGGGCGAGGGCTCCATCGAGAGTCCTCATCCAGAGGTAATTTCCTGTGAGTCAACAACAAAGTACCGACAACGTCTCAATTGACGACATTCCGGTCGATATCGCGAACACGCAATCAGGCGACGTCGATCCCACCGACGTTCCCGACGAAATCGAGTC
Organism: Natrinema zhouii; assembly: GCF_013456555.2. GTDB lineage: Archaea > Halobacteriota > Halobacteria > Halobacteriales > Natrialbaceae > Natrinema > Natrinema zhouii. The sequence continues at coordinate 134,395 of NZ_CP084885.1, read as the reverse complement.
GATCACCCGTGGGCTTGCCGGCGAGCATCCACCGACGAATCCGCTGGTCGTTCTCAAAGCGGCTCGCTGGTGGTACATCCATGGGAAGGGCGGAACGGATCCCGCCTTCCGGTGGGCCATCGAATGGGCGCGTCACCTTGCGACCGACACGTCAAGCGACGTCGAACAGTTCGACGAGTTCCTCGAGTACCTCGTCACGGTCGGCTTCGCTGACGAACCCCACGAACTCCGGTGACTCAAGCCTGCGATCTGAATTCGACCGTGACTCAATCACTCCGGCCGACATCGAGATCGAGGAACTGGTCGGGCGAATCCGGAATCAACCAGGCCGGGACGACTCGCGTGAGGACAACCATCCCCGTTAGTTCGACGAGCGTCTGGGTGACCACGACCGCTGGTGCGAGCGCGTAGCCAGACGGGAGCGCGAGCGCCAGCGGGAGAATAACCAGGGAGTTTCGCGTTACGGAGGTGAACACGAGCGCTCGACTCTCTCCGGCATCCATCCCCAGTAGTCCGGCTACTAGCCGTCCGAGCAGTGGCATAATGACGAGGAACGCCACATAGACGGGGACAACCGACGCGATCTGTCCAATCGAATCCTGCACGCGCGGCAGCTGGGAGGCGATGACGACGAACAGCGTCGCTCCCATCATCGGGACCGGCAACCAACCCATCGTGTCCTGCCACTGGGCGCCCCGCTCGGACCGTTCCGCCCAGTATTCGGTCACCCACGCGAGCGTCAGCGGCAGCGCGATGATAATAACGAACGCCTCGATGAACGGCCCAGCCTCGATGAACTCGGCCACCTGCTGGCCCATAAACAACCAGAGATACAGCGGGAGCAACAGTAGCTGGATAAGCATCAGCGCCGGCGTCGCGGCCGTGATCTGCTCGGCGTCACCGCCCGCGAGTTCGGTGAACGTGATGACATAGTCGATGCACGGCGTCAACAACACCATGAACACCCCGACGAGGATGACTGGCTCCTGCGGGAGGAACCGCGTGAGCCCGAACACGACAACCGGGACGACTACGAAGTTCATGCCGAGTGCCACAGCCATGAACCGGCCGTTCCGGAACGCGCGCCGAATCCGGACGAACGGGATCTCGAGGAACGTCACGTACAACAGCACCGCGAGCACGGGGTTGATGAGCGGTTCCAGAACCGAACTCGCGCTCGGGAGGCCGAGGCCGACAGCAATTGCGAGGACGACCCCAACGGCGTAGATGCCGACTTGATTGTGCTGGACCCACTGTTTCGAGAACGCGGTCATAAATTTGCTGAGAGGCAACCAGTGCCGACATCCATCAACCCAGGCCCTCCCATTTTGTAGAGATGGTGGTAGCAGGCGTAAGTTCCCATCGGTGACTAACCAGTAGCAGTACTGCGAGTATTCCCATTGCAGAGTAGCTGAATCGTCAATTGCGGTGTACGGATGTGTTTTTTGTACGCCCTTGAGGGGTGCAGCGCGTTCTGAACGGCCGCAGTCGCCGTGGACTCGATTCGGTGAACACTATGGCTACGACCAGTGATTCGTCGGTCTCCTTCGATCAGACCGACACACGATCCGACGAGATGAACAGCACCATCGAACAGTGGATCAACGAGCTCGTCGCCGGCGTCGACGACGCGCAGGCCAGCGCAAAGTTCTAGGAGTGGCTAAACATCCAGAGTCGCTTCCATGACTACTCGTATCGAAACACGCTCCTCACCAAGCGCCAGTGTCCCAAGGCAACCCGCGTGGCGGGCTACCGGACGTGGCAGGAGGAGTTCGACCGGCACGTCCAGGAAGGCGAGGAGATCGACCTCCATGGACAAGAGCTGATTTCCTCTGCTTCATCCTTCTACCTCATGATATCAGCTGGTTAGATCGCTATTCAACACAGCAGATTGCATCAGGGTCAAAGCGTATGTCCTCGTTGTGAAGTGTTTTGAATATCTCGATGCAGGTGGATCGATCGGATGGATGTGTGATCCCGGTTGAGGTATTGACGAGGAGGTCGAGGGTCTCTATGGCTTCTCCAACGATAGGGTCTGTCAAGTCAGGACCTAATCCGCTTTTATTTGATCGTAGGACTTGTGCACCCCAAGTATCGATCCAGTACTTGACTTCATCTCCGATCAGACGATCGACCGGTTCAGCGTCACTGACGAAAAAGCACACGACAGCACAGAGTTTGACACAGGTCCGTGGCTCAAAGACCGGTTAATACTCAAGGACATAAGTACGTAAAGACATTCGGCGGTTCGATGTCGTTAAGCGCGGTCAGTACAGCCTCCTGAAGTTCATCCAGCGTGTTGAACAAGCGGTTGCCGAGTGCTTGATTGAGTCGTCGCCAGCACTCTTCCACGGGGTTCACCAGAGCTGAACCCCGTGGAAGGTAACACAGTTCGATCGGAGTTCCTTCGGCGAATTCCTGCACCTTGTTCGCCGTAAAATAGGAGGCATTATCTAAGACAACGCAGATTTTCTCGCCGAACTCGGTTCGGAGAGCGTCGAGCAACCGGATTGTGGTGTCGCTGTTGAAATTCTCTTCACACGGGAGAAAGAACGTCTCGCCGCCATCGCTGGCTGCCCCGAGGAGTTTGATGCTGTCCCACGCGCCCGTCACCGGGAGTGACGGGCGCTCCCCTTCTGGAAACCACGCGTAGATCAGCGTCGAGAGCACCTGTCGCGTCTGATCGATGGTCAGAATCGTGTATTCGTCGTCCAAGTTGTCGCGCTTTTTTTGAACCTGTCTTCCCAGGCCTCTTGGGCTCGTTCGTCGGACTTGTGGAACTCCGGCCGAGCTGTCTTCCAGGACAGCCCGGCCTCGGACATCAGTCGTCGGACATGGCGTTCGCAGTACTCAACACCGAATTCTTCGGAGAGATAGTGACGCGCTAGTGAAACAGACCACGCGGGCGCGTCGTATCCAACGTCTTCGGGAGGCTCGTGAAGTACCTCAACAAACTGCTCGTGCTCGCCGTCAGAGAGTTCGGATGGTCTGCCCTCTCGTGGTTTGTCGTAGACGACCTCCTCGAACGGCTCGTCGGCGAGCCGTTCGAGTCGGTTGAACCATTTCGAGGCCCAGCTGCTGGAAAATCCATAGAGTGTGGCAGCTTCTGCTTGCGTTAGATCTTCTATCTCTTTGTAGGTGATCGCGGCCATGAGCCGCTTTGTCGCATCAGCATCATCGACCTCCGCCAAGATCTGGCGGAGGTCTTCGACAGAGACGTCCTCCAACGTCGCCATACTATTCCCCGTATCTAGAGATACATGAACTTTTAGCCATCAGTATTAGTTAGGCCCCAGTCCTCGGTTATGTAGCGGTAGCGAGCCTCTCTTAGAGTATCGGTCGTTGTTGGTGTATCTTCTGAGCGTCGTCGATCAACCGTTCCAGCAACGGTGGCGGAGAGTAGCCGAGGTGTTCACCGAGTTCGTGAAGGATGAGCTGGGCGTGCGACCGGAAGGTCGCCGCCCAGCGTTCTGGTGGAATGACGTTGTGGAGCAGGTGGAGCCGCGCTCCACCCTGCTCCCCTTTCCGTGGTTCGTACGCATCAGCGAGAAACTGATGTAACCGCAGGATCGTCCCGTCAGCGACCATCACGTCACGGAACCGGTCGAAATCTGCATCAACTGTATCCGGGACAGCGACCTCGTCGAGCGCGACCTCGACGAGGTCGCGGAGATATTCCGCGAGCGAGGGCGTCAGTCGCTGATAGAATCCGCCAGGAGAGATCGTTTCATCCGCTGTAGCGTTGTAGCTCCGTCTGAACCCAGTGAGTGTTCGGCTCTCGCCTGCGGCGAAGCCGAACACGAATGCCCAGACGAAGACAGGAATCTGGAGCTTGCGGTCGCGTTCGACCACGCCGAGTTCCTCGGCGTGCCCTTCGAGGAACTCGGAGGGAAACAGTGTAGTGAGCCGACGCATAATTCGAGATGAGGAGGCGTCTTGTTGCACACTTGCCGCCTCCTCGTTCCTTCCGCAAGCATACCTCGATAAGCCACCGCCGTCACGCGATTCGTCTCCTAACTAAAGACGGATGGTTCGCGAACTCATTGAAGTTCATCCCGGGGGAGGGCGAATCACACAATACGAGCGTGACGTGACCGATGTCACCATATCAGTAGATGATGACGAGGAATTTTCGGTCGCAATCGACCGACCAGCATGCCGCGTAGACGAACGTCTTGCTGACATGTGGTCGAAGATGGGGGAAGAATTATGAGTATGATGTTCGATACCGCCATCATTTCGCTCAAAACGCTCATTCTACTCCTTGGCGGTAGCGTGACGTTTATCGCGTATAAAGCATATCGACGGGCTGGTGTATCGTCACTTCGTGTCCTGTCTCTAGGCTTTGGGACAATTACTTCCGGAGCGCTTCTCGCAGGAATTGCTAATCAGCTCTTCTATATGTCACTCAAAATTTAGGTCTTGGTGGAAAGCCTGTTCTTAGCTATTGGTTTTATGATAATCATGTACTTGCTTTATACTGAGCGGAACCAACTATGACTGACAAGATCACTCGTCCATACGAATTTCAGCAAGAGTTAGTATAACCTAACCATGGATTCTTGGTGGAGAAACAAGGATGAAGGCGTATGGTTACTCACAAAACGGGATATCCTAGGAGTCGTACTTTTGGGAAGTGTCCTTTCAGCGAACTTTGTATTTTCGGATTCTCATGCTCTTACTATCCTTAATGAGGCCTCCAATTCGCCATGGTTTCTCTTCCTGATTTTCCTAGGCTATCTACTCCGTCCTTTCTTTGGCTGGCCTCATGGTCTATTCCCGACCGCTATTGGATTCCTATACGGATTTCGAACAGGGATGATTATTGGGTTGATCGGTGGGCTCGTGACTGTTCTCCCAATATATATTGTTGGAACATCTTCCAAAACAAATAATGGACTGGTTAAGGAAACAAGTGTTATATGCGACTGATTTTTCCAGATTACGGGTCAAACACAAGGGGAAATTTGTGCACGATTAACGCCTTTACCGACTGATATCGTTGTCTATGTGGCAGGGATTGCGGGCGTTCGGTTCCACTCATATCTAATCGGGATGTTTGTCGGAGGGATCCCTTAGGTGATCGGCTTCGTATACATCGGCGCAGTTGCACAGTCACTCAGCATCGATACCGCACAGATCTCCAGTTCAACTATACTACTTCTTACAATAACCGGATTCATATTGATACTGTCATACACTATATACAAAAGAACAGTACAAGACTGACATCCTTCTGTCCTGTACTCCAAATGGTGCGAATGTCTTGTCATTAATATTATCGGGCCTACAAGTCAGGCAATCTGTGAAATCTTACCGCGAGTATTTGAAACCCGGTACTTTAGGTACTTGAATTGGAATTTTGAGGCTACAACAGTGATCAGGGATCTTTTACAGTGAATGTAGCTTTCATGTCGGCCTCCAAGTGCTCATTAATGTGGCAATGAGCTAGCCAGGCCCCAGGATTCGACATAGGAACCGTAATTACGACCTCGCTCCCGGCCGACACATGCACTGTATCCTTCCAAGAAGGATGTGGGTTCGGTTCTCCGTCGATCGTGTCTACCAGGAAGTGGACACCATGAAGGTGGATCGGATGTTGCATGGGATGTTCGGTATCAGGGAGATTCTTGATCTTGATACGTCCGAAGCTGTCGTAGTCAAACACAGGTTCAATATCCATGTTCTCGTTGCCAGTCTCTTGGTCTCTGATGATGTGCGTAACCAGTTCGTTTGTGCTTATTTCGTTTATATCCTCCATATCGTCTTCCCACTCGATCGGTGGTGGACCGTCTTCATGGTCCATGTCATCCATGTCTTCATGGTCCATATCGTCCATGTCCATCATCTCATGGAGTTCGTGGTCTATCTTGATGTCAAGCTCCCACGTGATGTCTACTGGCTCTCCTGACTTAGCAAACGCCTCGGCAAGGTCCTCTTCAGCGCGCTGATGTGGTTCCATCGGCGCATCCAGTGTATCCACTCTTTCGGTGCCTGTGGACTCGAGCAAGCCGAGCTCGTTCTCTCCATGAGGGGTTGTGTTTACGAGGCGAACGTCACCTTCTTCGGGCATCAAGATGTCTACTGTTGCCCGTTCAGATGGAGAAAGGAGTACCCCAGAGACGTCATCCGGCTTAGGAAGGAATCCCCCATCCAGTCCGATAAGTTCCATTCGATCGGCCCCTTTTGCGCTTATTTGGAAGGGACGAGCATTAGCGACATTCAACAAGTGTAGCCGAACGCGCTCACCGGAATCTGCTTCGGTGGACCATTCGTTTGCTCCATTTGTGAGCAGGCGGTTTCCGAACCGTCCCATCATAGCATGGTTGACAGATTCTTCCCATAGCGGATATACATCATCATCAACTATTTTCAGATCACTCAAGGTGACAATCTCCTCATGCGGCCATTCCTCTTCATCCTCGCGCGGACCTTCGACGATGATCGCTCCGCGCAGCCCGAGATTCTGCTGCAGATCCTCACGTAAGTGCGGATGATACCAAAAGACGCCCTCGTCGGGAAATTCTACTGTATATTCAAACGTTTCATCAGGGTCGATGGGGTCCTGCGTCATATCCGGAACGCCATCATTTTCTATATCTAGGCGGAGCCCATGCCAGTGGACAGTGGTCTCGTACGGCAAATTATTCACGACTGCTATATCAATTTCTGCCCCCTGTGGCACGCGTAGCGTTGGACCCGGGATCTGTCCGTTGTAAGCGTACATGGCAATCTCGTTACCAATGCCTGGATCATGCCGTACGACTTCAGCGTTAAGCGTGTAGGTGTCGCCATCCTCGAGGCGAACCTCCTCCGTTGCCTGGGTATCAGATAGGCCCTCAATTGACCGGTCAATCGGTGTGAAATCACTCTCTACCTCACTGCCGCCATTACGATCTGCATGGTCATCGTGATTTTCCTCACCATTCGTACCTCCATTATCATTGCTTGTACAACCAGCAATTGCAACAAGGTTTGTGGCTCCCGTACCACTCAGTAGCAGTTTTCGACGCGAAAGTTCCATCAGTTAACCACTCAGCAAACCAGAAACATAAGCAAGCGGTGGATTCCCATGATCCGGGAATTTACCTACAGATAGATTTTCAAATATTAATCAGCCGGATCAGAGGCAACCGTTTGAAACTCATTAGATCCGTTAGCGCCCGAAAATGAGGGATTTTGAGGGAAAGAGCTTGCCAACCTAACCAGCCAGGCCGGCAGGCACGGCCAATACATCGACAACCTCCCTGTCAGAGTGCGGCGATCTATTTGCCTGGTTTGGAGTTGAATGAAACAGACAGGCGGGTAGTACGGGATACAGCCATACGGTGATTCCCATGAAGAAAACTTCACAACCGAACTTAACCGAGTAGCTGTGAATGAAAATAGGCGCAATTCGAAGAGGACAAGAAGGTGTGCTCTATGTGGCGATCAATACTGACTCAAAGTCATGCTCCATGCATAACTTTCAGAGCATCGGAAACCGATCCAGCTGCCGAGTTTTTAAGAGAATTAAAAGAAAAAGAATAAGTCTGATACACAGAATTCCTCATTGTTTGTATAGATAATCTGACCACCCATGCTTGAACGGGTCTCTCTAGAGACCTCAACTCCCCCAAGCTCGATGCTGTCAAAAATCTCTTTCAGACCTTCACTATGCGGATTGGACAGTTTCACGAAACTAGCAACGGCAATCAGCCAGTTCCGAGTACTGGTCTGACTGCCTACACCGCCTGCTACAACCACTTCCGAAGTCATCAAGAACTATATATGCCTCGTTTCCGGCGCCGGCGGATTGCAGTACCGTACGGCGGTTCACGGTCGGTCTTCGGGGCCGAACGAACGTCATTTCTCACTTCGGGGAGGTGCTTGCTCGGCACACAGCCGACGTTCACGCACGTCCCGCCGAGTGGCAGTCCGGTGTTCACCATCGCGGTCGAGAGGCCGCGCTGGTCGGCCTCCGTGATGGCCGCGAAGGCCGCTGCACCGCCGCCGAGGATCACGAGGTCATACGAGCGGGAAGTCGTCATGTTCGCCTATAGTTTGTGACGCGAAGTTATTATATTGTGGAGTCCAAAGCTATGGAGTAGGTTGGAGGCCTCAAAGTAATGGCAGACGCTACTTCCTCACCGGAGCCGACGTGCGACGTGGACGGGACGTGTTACTGTCCACTGACGGGCGTGATCAACACGCTCAGTCGAAAGTACGCGATGCAGTTGGTCAGCATCATCGGCGCCCACGACTCGCTTCGCTTCGCCGAGATCGAAGATCACCTCGCGAGTGCCAGCACCTCGACGATCTCGAAGCGATTAGACGAGTCCGAGGAGGCAGGACTGGTTTCGCGGACACAGTACAACGAGATTCCGCCGCGCGTGGAGTATGCGCTGACGGAGGAGGGTCACGAAGTGCGCGAGCGACTCGAACCGCTGCTCGAATGGGCGTCAGAGACCGACGACGAGCCCTCAACGAACGATTCGCAGACCTAGTTTGCCTCAAAGCTTCTTTTCTGAGATGTCTTTCGAGGAGACGAATTCGCGGACGAGTTCGCCAAGTTCCCACGTGCGGTGGACATCGGCGAGGTTATGTTCCAAGACGGGGAGGAGGTCACCCCCGCGGTAGCGGGCGGCGGCGCTCCCCGAGTCCTCGAACGGATCGTACGGCCTGTCGCGGTACCACGCGTACTCATCGCGTTCCTCGAACAAGCCGGGTAGGCGGTCGTTCCGGTCGAACAGGAGGCTGTAGGAGCCGGTGAGTGAGTTGGCACTGTCCGATGCTCCGTACGCCGTGTGGGTCGTGTTGAGCCGCTTTTTCACCGGTTCCCACAGATCGGCGAAGCGGCGGATCAAGTGGTATCAGAACCGAGGCGGCATCGAGAACACGTACAAGAAGATCAAGGAGTTCGCCGCATGGACGACCTCGAAGGAGTTCGAGGTCAGATTGTTCCACTTCGGGTTCGCCGTTCTCCTCTACAATATGTGGTTGCTGGTGGACTTTCTCGTGCAGGTCTCGATGGAGGGAGAGGTGCGGTCGAAGCCCCGGATAACGGCCACGCGGTTCCGCGGCTTCCTCGACCGGCGGGTGAGCGCACTCCTGTAGCAGTCGCCCAGCGGGTTCGCTCGTCGGTAGAGGTATCTCAGACCATATCTCCCTTTTCGCCATCGTTTGCGTGGTGTTTCTCGGAATTTCCTGATTGGTCAGCTTCTGGCGCCGGCGTAATCGGCGATCCCGGACGTTGACCAGCCGAGAGGAGGGAACTGGCCTAGATTCCATGCACAACTTCGGGGCTATTCGCAACTACACACGTTTCTGGGATGTAGAGCGTCTACAAACGAGCTTCGGAGGAATCAAATAAAATCCGAGTAGAACTCTCTCGAATCCTATGTCGCAATCCTTGGTTCGCTAAGCAAGATGTGCCGAGCAGCGTCCAACACGCGATTTAGGAGATAGAACGCGAGTCCTGCGGCTTGCTGCAGGCGAGCGACACCGAGTGCTTTCCGCTTAGCCACCTGTCGGAGAGATTGACTGACCGCCCGGACGAATGTCCTGGCGGTCACGACCGGCGGCGACCTGATCTCGCGGTCTGTTCCGAGCTTCACCAAGTAATCGGTAAGCCTCCAGAGATTGTACAACAATGCTGCGAACGTGAAGCTGAACAACCGAACACGGTAGTCCTTCGAGGACGTCTTGGGAAGAAACGCTTTCACCGACTTGTACTGATTTTCGATATCCCAGCGTCGGCTGTAGCTGTTGGTGACGTGCATGATCTCGTCGGGAGCGACGTGATCACGGTTGGTCACGAACACGGCATAGCTTCCTTCAGCTTCCTCATCAGTCGCTGGTACGTACAGGAACTCTGCGGTGTGGTGGAGTTCGCCATCAATGGCGAACGGAACATCGTTCTTGACAGCGGCGTCAACTCCTTCTTTGCTCTTGATTTTCCCGATCGCCTCGTAATCGTCTTCGTACTTCGGCACTGGCGTCATGTACACAAGCCCGCGGTCGTGAATCGTTGCGTACACCTCGTTACTGTAGAATCCCCGGTCTAGGAGCACTTCGTCGAGATCGACGTACTGCTGGGCTGTGTCCAGCAGTACGTCAACCACATCCGCCTTCGAATCGGCTGGCGCGTCTTCTGGTTCCCACGCAGAGCGTTCCTTCACCGGCTCGATACCCAGGATGATTGGGACATCGTTCCCGACGATCGTGATCGTCGCGAACGTATACCCGTGCTTGATTTCACCGTCTTCTTTGTACCCGCTGACCATCGGCGGATACTCTGCTTTCGGGATTTTCTCGTCCTTGTCGATCCACGGCCAGACGTGGTAGGGAACGTGTGTGAAGTCGACGGCCGCCACGACGTGGCGGTCGTCGAATGGGTCCTCGTGACGAATCGTCTTGAGGATGTTTTCGGTCGCTGCGTTGAACGAGGCCATCACAGCCTCTCGGTACAGCTCGGTGAACGCGACGATATCCTCGATCTGCAACTCCTGAACGGAGCACGTTACTTCCTCGTCAGATGGCGTCGCAAACTGCTTGATTACTCGGAGAAACGTCGAGTCGTCACAGATTTCATTCTCCTCAAGAAACCAGCCAGCTTCTCCTTCTGAATGAGCGCTCCCCTGCGTGAGGCATGCGTTGGAGAACAGATCAAGGATCTGTTCGTCCTCATAGACCCTGTTGTCGGCTCTATCGGAGTCGAACTCGGCGAAGCCGTGTCGGCGAGCGAGTTCGACGACCTTACTCCCGTGCTCGCGCACGTGTGCGCGAGACACTGTCGAATCGGATTTACCGTCGCTTGCTTCCTTTTCATCCAGGTTAATTGGAATGAGTGCCTCCGAAATAACGTCGTGATCACGGGCTTCACGAGCTATTCCCTTCGCAGCGGCCTCAAGCGTGGTCTTGGTCTGCTCGCTGAATTGGTTCCAAGCGTATGAGAGATTCTGCTGAGTCGGCACCTTGTTCAAACCTAGCTGTTTCAGCAGTGCTGGACGGTTCTCAAGCCGATCTGCGACCTCGCTTTGGGCGAGGTCGTAGATCGTCTGGTAGATGTAGACTCGTGCCATTGACTCGGTTCCGAACGAGACTTTGTGCTGTTGTCGAGTGTCAGTTAGTCCATCCACGGGAATCGAGACGTTTCCAAGTACACGCCAGAGATGATCAGCTGTTTCACAGACTTTCTTGGCGTGGATGACGATCGCCCCCGCCAAAGCGGGGACATCGTCGTCAACTGCAGGAGTGATGTTAGATGCCATTAACAGTCAGTCCAGATACTGAAACCGAAGGAGAGACTCCCCATTAGGGCACCACATTGGACCCACGCCGAACGGTTATTTACGTGCCAAGAGCTACTTGGAGTATGGCTCAAGATGGATCCCTTGTTGAATCGCTTCCAGACCGCCCACTCAAGGATACTGAGCGTGACTCACTCGAACGACACGAGAGCATCCAGTCAATAATGCCTCAGACGACGAAATTTGATCCGGAACACGGGATGGTTATGGACACTGCGATGTTCATTGGCTACGACTGGGTGACAGCCGTGACCTACGAAGCAGGTCACGGCTGGAGGGTTGTCTACGAGAGCGGTATGGAAGATAACATCCTCTCAGATGGGTTTCTGCGAAGCGAGGAGCTCTACGAAGAGCATCCGATTCAGCAAGGAATGGACGCTATGAGCGCTGTTGCCTCGGAAGACGAAGAATAGTTTCTTTTTCAAACAGCTTCTCTGAGGACGATCGTAACGGGTGTCAGCTGTATGGTGGTTTGTAGAACTTGAGATCCCGAAGTTGTGACTACACCGCCACTCCCTGCATATAGCAGTACGCGGTTTATCTGGGACGTCCTAACTATTTGAGTCGAGGTGTCAGGTGACGTCGGCACGAAATACTTATAGATGCCTTTCGGACGACCAATATGAGCCCTCTTCGAGACCTTATTTAGTTTATCCACCAGCGATTCCGTGCATCAGCCGCAGCAGCCAGCGCAGCGCAAAATTTTCCCAGATGAGGAGTACAACGTGGCATATGCTGTTGCTGCCCGTCGCGAGGAACTCAGCGCATTAGAACAGCTTCTCGAAGGGGATCAGACCTCCGCGACTGCCGTGGAGTCTGAGCCAATTCTTTGAGAGGTGATTGACGAACTGGAACGTGACAGGGAACCATCTCTTCGCCTTCGTGCTTCAGGTGAGGAGCTCGTCGACGATCTTCGTGAATTAGCGGCGCAGTGGGACGAACAGATCGATGGTCAAATCGGTACGGTGTGGTGGCCGATCGGGGCGGATACCAGGTTTAGATTGTATCTTCACTACTGGAGCTCCGCGTAGACGCGGAGGACGATCAATTTTCGTTCCTAGAATCCGCTGGGCAGGGCATATGCTCGTTCAGTGGGGACTCAGTGTGATGGAAGACGATGACGACTCAAAGCTCGCAGTAGTTCATAAGCGAGATACCCCTTGGGAAGAACCGACAGAGACTGCTGATTAGTAGCCGTATCCGATATTTCTGCCTTTCTGGTGTGCGGAAGAGCTACTGATTAAACACTTGGAGTGGGTATCCCTTTTGTCATCGCAGGAGGATGAAGCGCTCTTTCTGGCCTGCATTTTCGCTGCTTGCGAGGCTGTTCTAATATACAAATCGAACTCATGTACACAATCCATACACCTAATCTATATGCCTAATATTACGTCTGGACGATGATCTACGGTGAAATACTACGTGAACCCAGTCTTAGCGTCTATATGCGCTTCTTATTCACATAATGTGTTAAACTAATGCGGATGAATAATCCAAATGTACGCTTCCTTGTGGGTGGCTGAATTCACTGGAATCATTATCATATATGTTAGGGGGATTAAATGGGCTTATTGATTAGGTAGATAGATTAGGTGAATGGATTAGACGAATGAGTTAGCCATATGTCTGACACACCTTTATTATGCGGACGAACGATCTGGAGAACATATGCCCATCACCTATACCATCTACTCGGAATCGGGGGGAATCCACAAAACTACGTGGACAGCGAACCTTGCCGAGGCTCACGCTCGACAGGGCTTCGATGTCCTCGTCATCGACCTCGACCACCAGGCCGCCAATCTCACCTACCTCTTCGATGTTGAGGTGGGTCGTGACGATCCCGATGCTGACAATCTCGTCCGACACGTCCTCGGACGACCAGGCGGTGACTTCGAGAACCTAATTCGCAGCACCGATGAGGGAGTCGACGTCCTCCCAGCGCACGATATGCTCGAGGAGTTCACCGAGCTTCTCCTCCAACGTGAACGTTTCGAGGAGAATATGGGTGACGAATTCAACCGCTACGAGCAACTCTATAACGTCCTCTGGGAGGAGAACAACGTCCAAGACGACTATGACGTAGTCATCATTGATCCGAACGCGCGCGCTGAGATTATGTTGTATAACGCTATCTATGCCACTCGTACTCTCGTTGCGCCCAGTAAACCCGCCGGGAAGGGCAACAAGAGCCTCGAGGGGCTCGCAGGACTCTTAGAGAGTATGAGCAAGAACCTTGGTATCGATGTCGGCGTCGCCGCAGTCATTCTCTCGGGAGCTGGTACAACCAGCACACACACCCGCTACATCGAAGAAATGGAAGATGAATACGGTATCGCTGCGACGATTAGCGAACGACAAAGTATGATGGACGAGATGTGGGATGCCCAAGGAACGGCGTTCAAAGTCGTCGAGGAAGCGTGGCACAACGGGGAAGCGGGAACCCGTCGCCTCCGCGAGCGCGAAGTCGAGACACTCGAGACCATTCTCGATATTGCCAGCTATCTCACCGATGAGTTCGGCGTTGAACCACCCCAAGAGCCGGAGCTCAAGATTGAGGATACGGAGGTGATGTCTTAATGACGGGATTGAAGAAGGGAACTGGGAGTCTCGATTTCGACGAGGAGTCTGACGAGGAGCCCGACGAGACGGATGACACCGATGCGTCCGAACCCGAGACGGAGGAGAGATCAGGAGATGCAGAGACGCAACCCGACACACAGACGGAATCCGACCCAACCACAGAGACTCCATCTCCCTCGGAGGAAATACCACAGGGCGAGACCCAATCACAGGCGGCGGCACAAGCACAGTCGGGCGATTTCGATATAGATGACCTTCCCTACCTCGTGCAACGGCAGATGCGCGGTGCGTCGGTGAACGCGGACCGGACGAAGCAACTGCTACTCGAGGTTCGTCCCTTTGTCAAAGAGGATGAAGAGGCGTTCCTGAACAATCTGCAAGACCTCGTCGGTGGCCCAGTTTACAAAGGCGATGCTCGCGAAGCTGCGATGGTAGTCGCACAGGAACACCCCGAACTCGTCGCTGAGAAACTTCGTGAGTGGGGGATCGAATATCTGGACAAATAACCCGCAAGCGTCGATATTCGCGGTCTCATCCGTCTCATAGGATCATCTTCGGAAGTGCGACTGCGACAAATCGGTATATAGCAGTAGCAGCACCGGCTGAGTTACTCGTCGACCGGGTGGGAATTTGACTCGTCGCTGGCGTCGTGTTGACCCCGCAGTTCTTGATCATGTTCGGCGAAAGCGACTTCAGCGCGTTCGGCCAACTCGCCCGCTTCGATGTGCGAGTAATGTTCGCGAACGATCTTTTCGGAGTTGTCTAAGTACCGCGCTGCCTCAGCGTGTCCGTACGCCCGGACGAGCACTTCACCGACACCACGACGAGCGCCGTGAGGGGCTAGATACCCGTGTTTATCGTCGAGGTCGATGCCTGCGTCCGCTGTGAGCCGTTTCAAGACCTCGCGAGCTCCGTGTGTCGTTAACGCGGGCGGTTCGATACCAGAGTTACTATGCAGTTCGAGAGGTGACGCCACGCCGTCATTCACTTTCTCTTTGCGGATAGATTCGACTTCAGCGGGTTCATATCCTCGGGCAGTCATCCTCTGGGCGAACGTCTTCACCAGTGTCGGGTAGTCCAGGGTCGGGAACACCGGGCGACTCCTCGCTGGATATGTCTGTGACGCTCTTCAGCCGCTCCAATGGAGGAACAGCAGGGTCCGGCAGAGGCCGGTCATCCCATTTCCCCGTCTTTCCGAGCACCTGGATGTTGTTGTCCTCGAAAGAGACATCCGACCACCGCAGGCCATCACGTCCGCGTCGATCGTCTTTTCCGTCGGCCAGGACCTCGGCGCCGCGGACCCCCGTGAAGCAAAGGACGTAGACGAGTGCCCGATCACGAGTCGCCTTGATCGTACCTTGGCGGTCCTCCGCGACGACGTTGATGGCATCGTGTGTCTGTTTGTTTACGTATTCCAGGAGACTCGCTCGATGCTCGGCCGACCAGGCCTGTTGTTCTCCACTCTTCCGGCCCGTGTCCTCGGGAAGTAGCTCTTTTGCCCGGCGTCGCTGGGCGATGTTCCCCGAAAGATAACCTTCGCGAGCTGCCCAGCCGCAAAATTCAGAGACGTGAGCGTAGTAATTCTGTACCGTGCCCTCGGTCCAGCCCTGCCGAGAGAGATACCGGGCGTACTCACGGAGATCACCCATGGACAGCTCCTCAAACGTCACCGATGACGACGAATGATCTTCCGCGAAAAATTCGATGAGACGATTCACCTCGCGTTCAGCGTGTCGTCGGTACTGTCCGCTCTCGCCGTCGCGTCCCTTCCCCTTGTCCGAGAGGTAATCCTCGAGAACGTCGACGAGAGGCACCGCTGCGCTGCGTTCGTCACCCGAGCGAGCTATCCCGAGTCAGACGCGTTTCCTGTCCTCGTCGGTGACGTCGAGGTCCACGAGGACCTCGACTCAGTGATCTTCGTCTTCGACAAGGGCTACGTCCACTATGGACGGTTCGCTGGCATGAAGAACGAAGACATGGACTTTGTCACGCCTCTCAAAGACAATGCGAAACACGAAGTCGTGGAACGAATCCACGACTTCGAACACGCACAGCCGGATGGCGAGGAAGTACAAGTTACTGACGAATACATCGAACTGGGAACCGTGAGACGGGAGTATCGAAAAGTCAGCATTATGCACGAAGATGATGACGACGAGATCTACCTCACGACCCTGTCTCCCGATGAATTCGATGCCTTAGAGATCGCGCTGATCTACGGAGTACGGTGGCTGATCGAGATCATGTTCCGCAAACTGAAACAGTACACGGACATCCAGAAATTCCACAATACGACACTGAACGGCGTCCTCTTCGAGTTGTATTGCACGTTTCTCGCGTACATCCTCGCCGACTACTATCGACGACAGTATCCAGTCCGCGGCGGAATGTCGCGGACGTTCCGAGTGATCCGCAACTATTGGAACCGACCACTCGGTGAGTACGGGTAGCTTCCGTTGGAGCCAACGCGTTTGCCGCCGCTCAGAGCGGCGGCTCCGGGCCACCTACCAGAGAATCCTGCGCTGCAGTCGGTCACCGCACTAACCTCGATCTCAGCAAACCATTTCTCGCTCAGATTCACCGGATGTATCGTTCTGACATCGGGGTCTACTGAGGTGGCTCTAAATACCCGAAACAGGAATAGTATAAGAGCGTCACTATGCAAGTGAGTCTCTGGACCCAGCCGTACTTCCCTAAAGGGGACTGGTGAGTAGCCGAACCGCTTCAGACCGCCCGAATCTCCCGTGTTTTTCGGCCTCATTCGAGTCGCGTTCCAGCCTCGCGGTACTTCGAGAACGAACGCTACAATGACCGGTCGCCGGTATTGCCACTCAATTGTGGGTCGAGAGGCAACAATGAATACAGAATGACCGATAGCTACGGTGCCGATTCTACATCTCGGCTATACGATCGAGCACTTGAGTCGCTCGTCGGCGGCGTCAACTCGCCAGTTCGGGCTGATCCACGACCAACGTCAGCGTTCGTCGACCATGGTGACGGTGCCCACGTCGGCGACACCGACGGACCGATGTACGGCATCCCGACCGAGGTCGAGGTCGAACTCGCCGAGTTCATCATCGACCACGTCGATAGTGTCGACCGACTCCGGTTCGTGAATTCCGGCACAGAGGCGACTGCTGCGGCCGCCCGACTCGCTCGGTGGCATACCGACTGCGACAAAATTGTCGTGATGCAGGAGGCTACCACGGCGGCCATGAATCGTTCCTCGTCGACGGCGACGTAGATGAACGGGAACCGAGTAGTGCTGGTGTTCCGTCCGCGTTCGCCGAGGAGACAATCCCAGTCCCGTTCAACGACGAGGACGCGATCCCCGATATCTTCGAGCGCCACGGCTCGGAGATTGCAGCAGTCCTCACCGAGCTAGCTCTGGGGAATCACGGAATCGTGCTGTCGGTCGAGGGCTATCACGAGACGCTCCGTGAGCGTGACGACTATGGTTCGCTACTGATCTTCGACGAGATCATCACCGGATTCCGGGTTGGCGGCCTGCAGTGGGCGCAGGGCAAGTACGACATCGAACCGGATCTCACGATGTTTGCGAAGATTATCGGCGGCGGATTCCCGGTCGGAGCAATCGGTGGCCGTGCCGAGGTCATGCAGGCGTTCACGCCGACGGGCGATGTCTTCGAATCCGGGACGTTCAACGGACATCTGGTAACGATGGTCGCCGGCCTCGAAACCCTACAGTTCGCAAAGGACCACGACGTCTATATGCACATCAACGATCTCAGCGAACGACTCCGAGCCGGCCTCCAGGATATCGTCGAGGAGCACGCTCCGGAATACACCGTCGCGGGAACGGATTCGATGTTCAAGCTACTGTTCACACATGACGAGCCCGAGACGATGGTCGACCACTGTTCGGCCGGCTGTAAACAGCGGCCGGACTGTCCACGGTTCGAACTGTGCCCGAAAACTGGTGCGGACGTCGCAGCCGGCGAAACCGATCGGTGGAAACGGATCTTCTGACCGGCGATGGCCGACCGAGACGTGTTGCTCACGCCGAATCAGTTCGAGAGCCAGTTCGTTAGCTTCGCGCACTGAGGACGACATCGATCGGACGCTTGAGGCGTATCAGACTGTCCTCTCGAAGTCGAACTGACGATGACCGGCACAGACGGTCGTTCAACCTCTCGATCACCCCTGAAAAATTACAGAGTCAAGCCTTCCAGAACCGACCGAGTGGAGCGGCATTTGGGAAGTCCTCGGCTGTAAGTGGACATTCCACATCCACCGATCACTTGCCTGCAGGGACGCACAGTTCAGTCAGGCCAAAAGCACTATCGAGGGGCTGCCAGCGAGTACTCTCGACGCGGTTGAAGAGCCTTCAGAAGGAGGACGTCGTCGTTCGAGTAGTGGATGAAACAGCGACGCTACCAACGGTCAGTTACGTCCTCACTGAGAACGGTAACGAAATCGCTGACGTCATCACCCAAATCGAAGCAAGCGAACAACGCTACTCGTAATCGAAACCGTCTCTAGAACGCCCTAACCTCTATATTGGACGATGAATGCTGGTTCTGCGCATCCTATGTAGCGTCGTGTACTGTCTTCTCTAATCGGCGACCAATGATGATGGCTGTGCGTTGGACAAAGTGTAGCTCACCATCCTGCCAAAACGGGCGAGCTCTGCTTAGATTCTCGTTTGCATCCTCTTTGATCAGCTCCCGAACCTCGTCAGCTCGGGAGTCCGGTGTTTGTGCATTACCGAGCCACTGTTCTACTTCTGGTATGAGGACCCCCGTCTTCACATTGTGGACCTCTACCCCGTTCTCAGTAAACAGCTCTATCAGACCGCTCAGCGAGAGAGCACGCACGTTTGAGAGGTCTCTGAGTTGTTCAAATCGGTTTTGGTAGTTTCCCCGTTCGGGATATTCACTCACAACGAGATCAGCGACACCGACAGTACCGTCTGGACGGCACACTCGCGCCATCTGCTGAAGAACCCGTGACGGATCTTCGAAATGGTGAAACGCGAGACGGCAAACCACAATATCGAACGTATTGTCGTCGAACGGCAGCATTTCAGCGTCACTTTTCTGGAAGTGAACATTCGGTATACCACGCTCTCGTCTCGTTTGCTCGGCTATTGCGAGCGGTGCTTCCATTAGATCGACCCCAACGACCTCATCGTATACGTCAGCGAACCCAAGCGCAACGTGGCCGGGTCCCGTCGCGACCTCAAGGACGCGTGCGTCGGGGGACGCATCAGTTGCTTGGATCAAGCGTCCACTTTTTCGGGGTCAGTGAGTGAGGCGTTTGCCGCGTAAGCAGTGGCTTGTTTTGTGAATTCCTCGCGGACAGTGCTTTTATGATTAGATGAATCCGGCATGGTGTAGTACTCTCTCGTAGACCGCTATTACTGCATAAATAACGGTTTTCTCGGTCTTCAATTGAACGCTGCTGAGAACTGATTCGAGATCAGTCCCTCGTAGGACGTCCGCAGCGAACCCGATCTGAAATGAGTATCGATGTTCTTCCCCGAAGCTATTCCCGTATTGGCGGCGAACACGGAATCGTATGTCTGGGACAGGTACGCTCCATGGCGAAGCACGGCAGACGGAGGGGAGACAGTCGTCCGAGATTCAAACTATCGTTCGGAGGTTCGGCGCGTTCATGCTCTCTGTCGGGATACTCGGGTTCGTCGGTCCTGCAGTCTGGGGTAATGATGACGACGGCCTCGTGAACCTCGAACCCGGGCTGTTTCTTGGCGAGTTCGCCATCAACGGACGCCATTCAGTGTTACACATACTGGTTGGTTGGCTCGGCTTGCGAGCTAGCCGGGACCCCGAGGCTGCTCGCCAGTACATGGGGTTCGGCACGCTCTTTTTCGGCGCATTTGCTGCTATCGGCTGGGAAGAGTTTGGATTTGAGCGCGGTGTTCACATGATCGGCGGGTTCGCTCTGGATGTCTGGTCGAACGTGGCCCATACAGTGTTCTCAGTGTTCTGCGTTCTCACTGCGATCAAGGCCGACTCGGAGCAATAATCACCACACGACGCGAAACGAGGGTACCTGAACTACTCTAACACTCTCAGTACGGCGCTGTTTTTTCGTCGCCTCAGTAGGAGCGGAGGCGACACTCAGTGAGTAACTCGTCAGAGCAGCTCACGGTATCGAGCGGTCTGTCACCAGAACAGCGTCTCGAACCAGCGAATACGCAACTCATCAACGCCGGCATCGTGACGATCAACGACATGGAAACGCTGCGAGCCTGCGTCGCCTACGAGAACGCCCACCAGCAGCGAGTCCAAATCCTTCGGCGTCTCGAACACCGAGCCAGCGATATCCGCTCACAGGAGGACTAAGCCGACGCTTGTGGGCAGTTTTTCGGGGCCTCCATTGGGTGGAGGCTCAATATAGATGAGCGTTCGACCAGAGATCGAGATTCAACAGCAGACCGCGTTCGGCGAGGGTGGCCAGCTCGAAGTCACCGAGACGAATGTCGAAACCTCGCTTGAGGACTTCGGTGCGGACGTGGATCATCGCGACCGTGATTCGCGGCTCGACCGGCCGGAGGCGAGTGAGTTCGGTGTCGACGATCGTCCATAGGTAGAACAATCATCCGAGGGTGACCAGTCGACCCTCTTCGCCGATACTGACGAGGATCAGCAGACGCTTGCCGGCGACAACGCGGCCGACCGCTGTCTCTTCGAGGAGAACCAACAGTCAGTTCGTTTGACTGGCTGTGTTGGTTAATCATTGGTGAGGAGCGCAATATCGACTCGTGAAACCAGTCAATACACGAATCAAGCGACTGCGGGCCTCCCGAACGCGGAGATACTAGTATACATGCCACGAATCAAAAATTGGACGCGTGAGAGCTGTACCCCGAAGCTAGCGTATCGGGATACAGAGACCAACGCGCACGCGGTGCTTCACCGGGCGCCAAACTCATACGTTCACACATGGCGAGCCGCGATTCTCGTCGACGGCTATCCGGTGTGGTCACGTGGATTCATGACGAAGAAAGCAAAATCGCTTCGCGGCGAACTCCGAAAGCGCCCCCAGCCTGACCTACCCTGTCCAGAGTGTCCAAACGACGACGTCGTCGTCGACCAGAAGAGTGCCGACGGAGCGAAGGTACAATGGTGGTTCAAATGTCGGGATTGCGGTTACGAAAGCCGCTCAGCAATCATCTACGGCCCTGAGATCTAACCGTCCCAATAAGAGAAGCAATGGATCTAGACACTCAACACTGTTTTCTATTTTCAAGAACAAACGAGCGGTTCTTCAGATAATTTCGTATCTGTATAACATCATCCACCCAACTTTATCGCCATGTAGAGTGTAAAGTGATTATCGCGGAAGAAATGACAGTTAAGAACTTTCAGAGCACATTGATTCCAGGATTGATAAGACCTCTATGGTTGGATATATAATACAGTTGGGCATTAAGAATAATCGATGTTGATAGTATTGCTATAGATGGATCTAACAACTACATCAGCGATCCTCCTCACAGCTAGCGTCCTCGGGGTTACCCATGGAATCGAACCAGATCATGCAGCGGGGATTGCCTCGCTAACGAGTGAAGCCGAGAGCTCGAAGCTCTCAGCAATCGTCGGAATGTGCTTCGCTGTTGGCCATGTATTCCTCGTCATCCTCTGGATTATCATTGCATATTTCCTGCTCGGACAGACGACATTCCCACCCGTGATCGAATCAGTTGGATCGATCGTCCTTGGGTTGGTCTTAATCCTCTTAAGTGGGGTATTAGGCGTCGTTGGGATCCGAACGTTCATTCATAAACATGAACACAGCCATTCGGACGATGGCAACAATCACGCTCACTTTCATCTGCATCTGCCTATTTCGAGCAAGCAGCACAGATCGTCTTCACTTCCTTCACACACACATGAACATACGATTGCGGAGTATCTGGAAGTCAGTATTGTCGGCGCATTGTTTACCTTATCACCACCGCTCAGCATGATCGCGTTTATCTCCATTATCGTCACGGATACCAATCAAGAAATAGTGGCACTGGCGGTGCTCGCATACGCAGCCGCGATTACGGTTACAATGGCTCTCATCGGCGCAGGCACAGGCGCGTTTTTCGCGCTTGCTAAGGGAAAGAGTGACCGAATACACGCGATTTCACAGATCGTGTCGGCCGTGATAGTCTTTGCCTTTGGGTTCTATTTCCTCAGCCAAGCGATTTCCCTCTAGGAATGCTCCCATGAGTAGAATAACCAAAGGAGAGGCGGCTATTCATCGATGAATTTATCTTCTCAGCCGAGCCGATCTACTGGCACCGTGAACTGATAGGTTTCGCCATGATCCAAGTATGCAACTTGCTCTTCGAGGCCCGCCTCAGCAACTACCTCCTTGAAGTCGGAGAGCGGTGAGTGGAAGACCTCGTAGTCATTGTAATGGACTGGGATTGAGGTGTCTGCATCGAACAGTTCAACAGCTTCAACACCTTGTTCTGCATCCATCGTCAAGAGGACGCCAAGGATTTCGGTTCCCCCCAGATGCAGCAGTGCGAGATCGATCTCCGGATAGCGTTCTGGAATCTCCTTCAGTTTATCGTACATGAGGGTGTCTCCCGTAATATAGAACTGGAGGGCAGTATTGTCCCCTTCAGGCTTGAATTCCAGCATGCTTCCCATGACGGGTGGCATTGCCTTTTCGACAACAGGCGGGCCATGTCTACCGGGCATCGACGTAATATCAAGCTCGGAAGTACCCTTAGAAATGGTTATCGTGTCCCACGTATCCAGCGGATACGTCTCGTGAAAGTCTTTGTCCGCAATTTTCTCAACGGCATGGGGCGTTGTTATGATTGGGAGATCTTTATCGAGCTTCTCTTGGACAAGATGATCGAAATGATCGCCATGGTAGTGCGAGAGGAGGACGAAGTCTACCTCCGGAGGTATCTCTTCGATATCAATCGCTGGGTTGGTCTGGCGCTCTGCGGTGATGCCGTACCCGAGATGGACGTGATCCCCCGCGTGGAGAAAGTTTGGATCCGTCAGAATCGTGAATCCTGCGTAGCGGATGATCACCGTGGCAGTGCCAACGAAGAAAATCGAGCCGTTCTCGACATCTATAGCGTCTTCGTCGGGCGGGGTTAGTTCAAGCTGGGCTGATTGATTCATGCTAGCCTATTACGCGCGGAAGTTCAGTAAAGCTACTGCCTACCCACAAGGGCATAGTTCGGCAATATGGACCGGAACTAGTGAGCGATGGCCAAAGTCAAATACCTCGAAATTTCAGGAATTACTTTAAATTAATGGTCACGACCAAGCATTCGCTTCGTATACTTCTTGCCGAGGACGTTCCGAGACGGGAGTATGACGCGACAAGTATAGTTCCCTCTACACAATCGACAGTAAGTCGACTATCCGAGAGATCCACCTCCTGAAAGATACAACAATGCTTAGTATCGCATTTATGTTAGTTTCTCGAGCGTGGGCAGAGGAACCCACTGACGAGGTGGAGTAATCGACGATTCCCAATTTGTCTTATAAATTGAGACTTGCTCTCTGACCGGCGTTCCGACATGCATCACGAGTACATTGTGATGGTCGAAAGATTTTGACTGAAGTAACCAACAGGGGACGTTTCACTATTATCATTGGTTATGCTACTTATGACCGGTGATTTTTTCTCGCCCCGAGAGGGGTGCGGGCGCGACCGAACGTGCCCTGAGAGGTAATTAGAATGGACGATACAACCCAGACGATAGCGTACCGGCTGATGATCACCGTCGACGGCACTGAGCTCCCCAACGACAAGGATGTGCGCCATACACTCCTCGATGATCTCAGCGCAGCGGTCCGAGGTCGGCTCGTGGAGCATCACGGCGTCCAGGTAGACCAGGACAACATCACGGTCGGAACGGGCTACCGCTACGCGCAGGTCCCAGCGGAGTGTCCACTCTGTAGCGAGGAACTCGACCTCCTGAGCGTCCACCTAGACACTGAGAATGGTGCCTACGCGAGTACAATGTGTTCCAGCGTCCACTGCGAGTGGATCGGTGACGCTGTCTATCGAATCGTCGACCTTGAGGGCGGCGAGATCAATGCCGTCGAGAGCAGTGTCCTGACCGACGATATCACGCCAAATTATTCTCCCTACTGAAGTGGAATTCATGGACGACATGCCCTCGTTTACGCGTATCGAGCCGCTCTGCCCCCGCAACGACTGCGATTCCAACTTGGCATCGGCAAACCCGTCTACGCAGGTGAATACACCGATATCGCCTACGCTGATGTCTGGTGTTCTAATGAGAAGTGTTCGTTCGCTGCCTGCGCGCAATTCGCGCTCGTCGATCTTCTTCACAAGGATGCAGACTCAGAGGCAGTCTCGTCCACGCAGGACAGATCGAACCAATAGAAGCGCGATACCAAGGGTGAATCACCAGCGTATCGAACGGGCAGCGATGATTTGCAGGTGAAAGTCGACCAGTTCGAGGAGCGTGAGAACGTACTTCGGGAACGGTTGCAGAACACAATGAGCTGACGTGGGTATCCACCTCTCAACTTCCAACTTGGGACTTTTCTGAGACTCCAGCGCTCCGATAGACAGCATAGCTCAATTTTCCGTCGTTGCCCACTCGAGGAGTGGATCCAGTCTCATTCGAACCTCATCCCCCTCATCAGTCAGCGCATATTCCACACGCGGGGGAATTTCATTGTACTGCGTCCGCGAAACGAGCCCTGCCTCCTCGAACTCATCGAGCCGCTTCGAGATCGTAGACGTACTCGCACTCGAGAGATGGTCCTCGATCTCCGCGAACCGGAGCGAGTCGTGAGCGCCGATGATGCTGACCAGTTGCATCGCGTACTTCCGACTGAGTGTGCTAATGACGCCAGTCAGTGGACAGTAGCACGTTCCGTCTACGTCGCACGTTGGCGGGGATGATGTTGTGTCTGTCATAGCTTTGCGGCCTCCAACCTACTCCATAGCTTCGGACTCTGGAGTATAATTACTTCGTGTTCCTATCTTCGGATACGATGGAAGACGCCCATTCGTATGACCTCGTGATTCTCGGCGGTGGTGCAGCGTCGTTCGCCGCGATTACCGAAGCGAGCCGCCAGGAGTTGTCGACGGCGATGGTGAATACGGGCCTGCCGATCGGCGGCACTTGCGTGAACATCGGCTGTGTCCCTAGCAAGCACCTACTGGCGGTTAGCGAGAGCGCTTTCGCGTCCCGGGACAACCCGTTCGACGCCGTCCAGTGCAGTGACGACGAACCAGCTGTTGACTGGGCGACTGCACTAGACGGGACCGACACCCTCGTTGAGCGATTCCGGCAGACGAACTACGTGGATGTCGCCGACCACTTCGAGACCGACATCTACGAGGGCTATGGTCAGTTGGTCGACAGCGAGGGACGAGGTCCCTCGGGCAACCGGACACAGTCCGGTGACGACGCGACCATCGACGTCGTCGACGGCCCCGACGAAGGGGCACGCATCACCGGGGAGAAAGCGCTTGTCGCAACCGGGAGTTTACCGTGGGAACCACCCACCGACGGCCTCGACGACATCGATTACTACACGAGCGAAACCATCCTCGAGGAGCGTGACCTCCCCGAGAGCATCGTGATCATCGGCGGCGGCTACATCTCGCTTGAGTGGGGCCAGATCCTCCACCGTGTCGGCGTCGACGTGACCATCCTCCAGCGCTCCGAGCGCGTCCTCTCGGGGATGGAAAGCCAGCTCGGCCGTGAGATGCAGCGCGCCTTCGAAGAAGAGGGAATTGAGGTGATCATCAGCAACGACTTCCAGCGCGTCCGCGCGCCAGCAACTGACGGCGGCGTCGACGCGCTACAGACTGGCGTGGCCGTCGAGACAGCCGTCGACGGCCACGAGCTAACGGTCACCGCGGATGCGCTGTTCGTCGCGACTGGCGTCCAGCCGAACAGCGAGAGGATCGGTTTGGAGAGGGTCGGGGTCAAAACAAACGACGATGGGACCATCCACGTCGACGAGCACTTCCAGACGACGAACCCAGACGTGTACGCCGCCGGCGACGTGATCGGCGAACCCGAACTGGAAACCGTCGCCGCCAAAGAAGGCAACCACGCCGTCAAGAACGCCTTCGGCAGCGCGGAGCTACGCTCCTCGGGCCGTTCAAGCGGGCGGAGCCCGCGAGAAGACAACGAGAGCGTCAGCATCGACTACGATACGGTTCCAGCAGTCGTGTTCACTGACCCCGAGGTCGCCGCTGTCGGGACGACCGAACTGGAGTACATGGACAAGCACGGAACCTGTTCGTGTCGGACCATCCAGATGGAAGACGTTCCCCGAGCGAAAGCAGTCAAGAACACAGACGGGCTCGTCCAGGTCGTCAAACACCACGAGACCGACGAGATCGTCGGCGTCCACATGGTCGGTCCTCGGGCTGCCGACATGATCATGGAAGCGACGCTGGCGGTGAAATTCGGGCTGACCGTCGACGATATCATCGACACCGTCCACCCGTTCCCGACGTTCAGCGAAGCGTTCAAACACGCCTGTCAGGCGTTCCGGCGCGACACATCGACGATGAGCTGCTGCGTCGAATAGAATCACCACCTCACTAGCATTATCCAACTTATGACCGAATTCGTGAACACAATGATTTCCGCATTACGTCCCAACCAAGAACGAACGGCCGACGACTACACCACTCAGAACGGGGGCCCGACCGATGAATAACGGGTACGACTACGACCTGCTCGTCCTCGGTGGCGGGATGGCTGGCCTCCCAGTCGCGATGAAATGTGCGTATTCAGGGATGGAGACAGCACTCGTCGAGGAAGATCTCCTCGGCGGGACGTGTCTCAATCGTGGGTGTATCCCGACGAAGACGATGATCCGGAGTGCGGAAGTCGCGAACCTCGCTCGCCGGAGCGAAGAGTTCGGTATCGATATCGACGGCGCCATCGAGGCAGACATGGAAGCGATTGTCGAACGGAAGGATGACATCGTCGAGAGCATCCGCGAGGGGGCCTACGAGAACGTCGAGAGCAACGAGAATATCGACTTCATCGAAGGCCACGGCGTCTTCGCGTCGCAACACGAACTCCAGGTCGCCGACCGAACCCTCTCCGCTGAAAACATCGTCATCAACACGGGCGCCCGACCGACGAGACCGCCAATTGAGGGTCTTGAGGACGTCGATGTTCACGACAGCACTGATCTACTGGAGCTTGACGCGGTTCCCGAATCGCTGGCCGTCGTTGGTGGTGGCTACGTTGGCTGTGAGTACGCCCAGATGTACAGCCGGTTCGGTGTGGATGTCACCATCTTCCAGCGTAGCGACCGCCTCCTTCCCAAGGAGGATTCAGAGGTGAGCGACGTCATCGAGACCGCCTTCGAAGACGAAGGAATCACAGTACAGACCGATGCACCTGTTACGACACTTACGGAGACCGACGACGGCACCCGTGTCGACGCAGATGCCGACGGCGCCGTCTCCGTCACCGTCTCGGACATTGCCCTCGCCGCGGGCCGTACACCGAATACGGACGGCCTTCGGCTCGAAGATATCAGCGTGTCGCTGGACGGCCGCGGGTTCGTCGAAACCGATGACAGCTTCAGAACCACTGCTGATGGCGTCTACGCCATCGGCGACGTGAGTGGGCCACCGATGTTCACCCACTCCGCTCGCGACGACGCAGACCTGCTGTATCGCCACCTCGCGAAAGACGAAGAGATCAGTACCGAGGGCCGAACCGTCCCGTGGGCAGTGTTCACCGACCCGCAAGTCGGCCACGTCGGGCTCACCGAACAAGAAGCTCGAGACGAAGGGTACGAGGTGGGCATCGGCCACCAGGACTTCGCTGACCAGGGCAAGCCGAAGGCACTCGGCGAAACCGAAGGCTTCGTCAAACTCGTCACGGACGCCGACACCGACGAACTACTCGGCGCGCACGTCGTCGGCGAACAAGGTGCCGAAATCGCCCACGAACTCGTCCTCGCCATCGAACTCGGCGCGACCGCCGAACAAATCGCGAACACGATGCACATCCACCCCACACTCCCTGAGAGCATCAACTCCGCCGCCGGTGGCGTTCATAAACCCTCCTGAGAGACTAGATCTACCCATCTATGGGTAGTATGGTACCCGGGAAGGTCATGTGGCTGATCGGAGTAACATCGTTTTCACCCGACCGACTCCGTCAAAATCACGGAGCCGATACACGAGTTCCCGTACCCGCGCAGCATCGCCGTGACAAAAGACCGTCTCCAAACACCAGTCGCCCTGGTGGGTGTGGCTCATCGTCTCGATCACGTCCTGGAACTGATGCTGGGCAGAATGAAGGTCATGAATCACCTCGTGATGCTGGTAATCGAAGGCCAGAACGGCGACGACCTCGCCCGAGACCTCTTCGAGTTGTGAATGCCCTTCGATATATTCCTGCATCGCTTCACGAATCGCCCGCGAGCGAGAGTCTAGTCCCTCAGCTTGCCACGTCTCGTCGAACTCGTCGAGAATGTCCTCAGACACGTTCAAGCTCGTTCGCATACTCCCCAGTTGGTTCCCTGCTGTCTTGAGCCCTCGATTATTACGGAATTCCCGTTTCACTCTTAACAATCGCTATACAGCACGGCGATAGAGGAAAAGGTGAATGCTACATGGCGAGGCGTTTCCACTATTGGTCGGCGCGATTGCGCTCGGGTTCGTGCACGGCATCGAACCCGGACACGGATGGCCAGTCGCTGCGAGCTATGCGCTCGATCAATCCAACAAGTGGCTCTACGGGTTCGCCGCCAGCTCCCTCATCGGTATCGGACACCTCATCAGCAGTCTGGCGATGGTCGGCGTGTTCTTCTACGCGAAATCGTACTTCCAGTTGACCCAGGTAAACGAGCCGATCTCCATCCTCGGCGGATTCTACATTGGCGGACCGGTAAGTATCGTCGCGGGTGTCTTACTCATCGGACTCGGGATTCGAGAGTACGCACACGGACACTCCCACAACCACCACGAACACGATGACACTCACTCGGTCCACCACGACCACGCCACGTCTCCGACGCATGAGCAGTCTTCGGACGGACTCGTTACACGGGTGAAAAAACGGCTTGGCGGAATCGGTGGGCATTCGCACGAGCACGGGACTGTGGCAAGCGATGAAGCCGACCGCGGACTGTTCGGGATTGCCTGGTTTGCATTCGTTCTTGGGTTTGCCCACGAGGAGGAGTTTGAAATTATCGGTCTCTGTGCCGGTTCGATGTACTGTCTCGAACTGATGGCCGCGTATGCGCTGACGGTCATCGTCGGTATCGTGGGGTTGACGATGCTGCTCATCGCCGGCTATCAGGAATACGAGGAAGAGGTCAAGCAGTATACACCGTATCTGCCGCTGTTCTCAGCGACCGTCCTCGTCGTCATGGGACTCGGATTCATCGTCGGCTTGTTCTAAGTCAGGACGTAGCGCCTCCAGCGTTTCACCCTCTGTTAGGTCGATGAGCGCGCAGTTCAGCAATTCCCGGATGACGAACTCCTCGTAGTGCTGTGTTGCACAGTACTCGCACGGCTTCATCTCCCGTGCAACCGCTTCGATGTCGTCGCCGTGCTCTTCATAGAGCGTCTCTATGAGGTTCGTTAGCTCCGCTGTCGCTGTTTCCTGCGCCCCAGCGAGCGTCTCCTCAGCGTCCCCTGGGAGGTCATAGGAGAAAATGCGGGTGTTCGATTTGTAGTATTTTCGCGTGCCACCGCCAGCTTCCTCCAGTCGCGCTATTTCGACCATCCCCGCATCCTTCAGGACGTTTACGTGATGGCGCACCGTCGTCTCGGCCTTCTCCTCGCCGCGACGGTCCAGCTCGTCGTGAATCTCCTCGATGGTCATCTCCTTTTCAGTGAGCATATCGATGATCTTTGCTCGTACGTTGTTCTCCAGCGCTTTCGCCTTCTCCGGATCCGTAGTCACAACCTCACGGATCGGCACGTCAGATTCGAGCAGAGCCATTTTCTTGAGGATGTATAGATGCACGACGTCAGTAAGAGTAACGCCATTCATCCAGCAATAGTGTAACGTATGGGTTACCGCTATAATGTTCGTCGTAACGGTTTTCAGCGTCACGCAGTAACCTACTACCACGATGGGAACGACACAGAAACAATTCAACGTCGGGGGGATGTCCTGCTCGTTCTGCGCCGAGAGTATCAAGAAGGCATACAGCCGAACCGACGGCGTCGAAGATGTCGACGTCAGCCTCGCCCACGAAGAGGTGCTCGTCCACTACGATGACGAGACGCTGAGCGAGGTTGAACTGAAGGATACGCTCCGCGACCTCGGGTACACGATCCGCGACCCGGACAAAGAGAAGCGATTCGAGGAACAACAGGCAGAGCTCACCAACGGGAAACGTCGACTCCTGCTCGCCGGCGGCGCATCCATCGGTACCGCCGGATTGATGCTATGGATGATCTTTGTGATGGGACGGTTCGAATCGACATCGCTCGCGATGGATCTCGTGACCCTCGGCCTCGCACTCGGCACGATGCTCGGCCCTGGCCGTTACATCCTCGAGAAGGCGTACAACAGCCTTCGAAGGTGCATTTTCAACCAGCACGTCCTGCTGGAGGCCGGTGCGTTCGCTGGCCTCTTTGGGGGCTTTCTCGGCCTGTTCGTCTTCCCCAAGTTCCCGACCGTCCACTTCTTCGCCGTCTCCGTCTTCATCACCACCTATCATATCCTCTCAGAATACACCAGCCTTCTCGTCCGAACGCGGGCATCACAGGCAGTACAGAGTCTGCTTGACCTTCGACCAGACACCGCCCATCGCGTCACCGAGAGCGAGGCGCGAAGCGCCTCGGAACAGTCGAGCGGGGAGCAAGGCGATCCGCGCGACGACGGTGCTGTCAAAGAAGTCGCTATCGACGACCTCGAAGTCGGTGACCGCGTCCGCGTCAAACCCGGCGAGACAATCCCCATCGACGGCGCGGTCGTCGATGGGGAATCGACCGTCGACGAGTCGGTTGCGACTGGCGAGTCCATCCCCGAAGAGAAACAGTTGGGTGATGAGGTGATCGGCGGGAGCATCAACGAGACCGGGACGCTCCTGGTGGAAGTAACCGCCACCGGCGAGGATGCGTTCCTGAATCAGGTGGCCCGCGAAATCGAGCAAGCCCGTGCGATGAAGCCGGGTATTATCCAGCTCGCCGACCGCGTCCTCAAGTACTTCGTCCCCGGCGTGCTGACGATCGCCGTCCTCTCGTTCCTGTTCTGGGTGACCATTCCGACAGTCGTTCCCGGAACATTCCTCGGCACCGGCCTACAGGTGCAAACCGGAGCCTTCGCCGCGCTCGCGGTCCTCGTCCTTGGGTATCCGTGTGCGCTCGGCATGGCGACACCGCTGGCCCTGATTCGCGGCGGCGGCAAGGCCGCGAACCTGGGCATCCTGATGCGCAGCGGCGATGCCTTCCAGATCTTCCCTGACGTCGACCACGTCGTCCTCGATAAAACCGGGACGATCACGGTCGGAACGCCGGCGGTCTCCGAGGTTGTTGCGCTTGAGCAGACCGAGGAAAACGTGGTCGCGACGGCGGCAAGCGCGGAGGCGTTCAGCGAACATCCCCTCGCCGACGCCATCCTCGAGGACGCCGACGACCGGAGCATCGAGTACATCGATCCCGAGTCGTTCGAGTCGGTGACCGGCAAGGGCGTGACGGCGACAGTCGACGGGGATGATGTGCGGGTCGGCAAACCAGACTGGCTTACGACAGAGGGCATTGATCTCTCAGCGGCCACCGACGAGATTGAGCGCCTCCAGCATCGGGGCCTCACTGTATCGGGCATCGCTCGTAATGGTACTCTCGTCGGCCTCGTCGGAATCGGTGACGAGATCAAGGCCGACGCCGCAGCGACAATCGAGCGGATGATCGATGCGGGGATTACCCCAGTAATGATCACCGGAGACAACGAGCGCACCGCCGAGACGGTCGCGGCTGAGGTAGGCATCGGCCAGGTAATGGCCGACGTCCTGCCGGACGAGAAGCGTGACGAGATCGGCCGTCTCCAGGATGAAGGGCATCGTGTAGCGATGGTTGGTGACGGGATCAACGACGCGCCTGCCCTCACGCAAGCCGATATTGGGATCGCCATCGGTGCAGGCACCGACATCGCTATCGAGAGCGCAGATATTGTCCTGATGGGCGACCGCCTCGGCGGTGTGATGGATGCCTACGAAATCGGGACGGAAAGCTACCGGAAGACGCGTCAGAACCTGCTAGCGGCGTTCACGTTCAACGGGGTCGGCGTCGCCGCTGCGACGACCGGACTGGTCCATCCGGTGTTCGCGATGATCGCGATGGTACTGTCAGTAACGGCCGTCCTCGCCAACAGTTTCGGTGGCCAACTACTCGCCGGCGAGGGCGTCAACACCGACTTCACCGTTGATGGGGAAAACACAGCAATCGGACAGGAGGATGAGGCAACCGTCTAGGCCGTGACGTTGTAGCCAGCATCTCGAATCGCTGTAGTGAGGTCGTCGTCTGCGGTGTCCTCGTCGACAACGAACTCTACAGAATCTCCCTCGTGGTCGGCCTCGACGCGAGTGACACCCTCGACAGTTTTGAGCGCGTTCTCGACGTTCTGCTCACAGCCGTCGCAGGACATCCCGGTGACCGCAATCGTTTTTCGCTCCATATCTGGGTGCTACACGCTCCGGCGGCAAGACCATTACGGTAGCAATGATACCGGTGCAATACAGTTAGAGAAGGGGGGGCCGAGAAACAGGTTCTCATCGTGGTAGGCAGCTGGATTACAAGAAGACCAGAAGAAAGCGCCCACGTTAACCAACATAATCATTGTCTCGTCGGGTCTTGGTCTTTGTATCCTGAACAGACGCTGCTAGATTCATCGATTTGTACTGGTCCGTCGATTTTCTGTTGGAACTGGTTCCAGACGATCGGGAAGCCTCGCTGAACCGCGGCTTCGACCTCTCGAATGGCGTAGTAGACGGTCTTGTACGCTCGATCGAGCAGTGTCGCAATTTTCTAGATACTCAACAGCGTGTCGGCATAGAGGATGAACGCGAGAAGCACCTCACCACTGGAAAGGTGCTTCTCGTGAAACGGTGTTCCATAAGTGTAAACCGGCTTGAACCCGCAGCTTCGGCAGATAACACGATTCGATGACAGCCATGTTTGGATGCTTGGATCATCGCATTCTGGACACGGAGCCTGCTCCCAGAATTTCTTGAGTCGCCGCTCGATGATCAAATCGAGCGGCTTCGTCTGCAGTTCAATCACTCCAAGATCAACGAGCTGTTGCAGCATCTTCCCGAATGCTGGCTGAGACACATTCTCTTGAGATCAGCCATCACAGTGTAACTGTGGGGCGTTCCGCAACTCTACATAACACTACTTCTGCGGTTGATCACCAGTCAGTCAACCCCCTCACCATGGCAGCGCCGAGATCTCTCGCTTTCTCTCGTGTCAGTCCTTCGTGTTCTGCAATCTGTGTAGCCATCTCGTAGACAAGTTCTCGGGCAACTTCGGGAAATGAAGGGAGCCGAGCGGCCGCGCCTCGCGCGGCCCGCTCGGATGTAATGAACGCATGTGTAAGTAAGACAATCGTCACATGGTGATGCCATCCTTTCCACGTACGGCCTTCGAATTGATCCAATCCCAGTACCTGCTTGGCGTCTTCGTGGAATCGTTCGATCGCCCACCGGAGGTGGGCGTATCTCACTAACTCCTCTAAACTCCACTCATCTACACCCCAGCACAGCCACGCCCGCAATTTGTCTTCGCCATCTTCCAACAGAAGCCATCCGGTTTCGTCCGAGACACGCCGCTTTGCCACGCTCTTTACAACACGAACACGTGTTCGAAAGAACCGCCCGGAAAGCGGTTCTTTCGTTCCTTCTGCCCACGATACCTCACTCCAGTGTTCGTCATCAAGGTCAGCACTGATCTCTACTGGGGACTGAGGGATTACATTCTCAGAATATCGTGGCTCGGACGGGGGTCGGCCGCGGCCCGACCCCCGACCGGGCTCCTCGATCCGCGTTGATTCTGGAATAACGGGTAGATCTTTGGGGCTGACACCGAGGATGTAGGGTTCGTTCCATTCCCGGAGCTGAGTACGGAATGAGAGATACTTTCCATACCCCGAGTCGGCCCCCACGCAGGCGTGGGGGACCGACGCTTTCCGCGCCCGTGAGAGAAGATCAACTGCGATCTCCGGCTTTGTCCGAAAATCAACATCTTCAGGGACATCACACTGCTGTCGCCGGTCTCCAAACTCATCATCTTCAATCCACTTGCGGGGAAGATACAACTCGAATCCAAGCGGCCACGTGATTTGGTCGGCGTTCCGGGCCTCGCCCGGAACCGCCGCCACGAGGTCAACGCCGACCTGACAAGAAGCAATCTTCCCAATTGATCCGGCGTACTGACGCTTGACACCCACACTATGATGACCCTGTTTGAGGATGTCAACATCATCGGCGATCAGCATCGCCGCTGGCGATGTGATCGTCTCTGGGATCTGTTGATTGAGATACTCCTGAACAGATTCGTGTTCCCACGGACTTTCGCTAATGAACCGTCGAACACGGTGTTCATTGATCGCGAGCCGTTTGCCGATCCCTCGGAGAGTCTTGTGACTGCCCGGACGGATCAGGCCTCCAACATACGCTGGAGCGACATTCCACGTGTTTGCTGCCCGTGACCACGTTGACCCATCGGGGCGCGTCATGAACGCGCCCCGAAGGGGAGCAAGAAACCGTCGGATGGCGGTTTTTGGAGTTCGTATACCGAACGAGACACTGTTCATATAGATCTACAGGGCAGGAACAGAGATAGTACCGCCGCTGAACCGCAGAAGTAGTGATAAGAGCGACCCGAGTTAACCAACAGCACTAAGATTCTAGCACCAGTGTTGGTTAACACACCAGTGATCTATGTCCTATTCCCCACCGCAAGAAATCCCCGACGACGTAGTGGAGATGCTCGATGAGCAATCACCAGAGGTGCTCCAGCATATCGCCCAGTACGCGAGGGGCTCGCCGAACATCGCGAACGCGAAGTCCGACTGGCCGAACAGGACGAGGAAGAACAGATCGAGGAGCGACCGGAGGATCTCCCAAACAATGTCCCCTTGAAGGCTACAATCACGATAAAGGAGATCAACGACAACCGCTACTACTACTGGCAGTGGCGGGAAGACGATAGTGTCACGTCAAAATACAAAGGCCCAATCAATCCGGACAAATAGATTAGATAGCATCAAAATTCGGGATGTCGGTAGTTCAGGTAACACCCCCTCTGCGAAATGAAATCAGGAAGGCGTCAGTGCTTGGGCCGTAGCGCAGTCTCGTACCGTTTGATTTCGTTGGTCTTCTCAACCTGGTCGTAGATGTTGCGGAGTGTGTCCTGTGCTCGGAGCAGTTTGTGTTCCTTGAGGAACTGTCGACCGTCATCACTGATCCCGTAAAACTTGTACGGCAGATCGTTTTGCCGGCGATCCTTCGGCAAGAGCACTTCCTCGACGATGCCGGCGTCGACGAGCTGTTGGAGGTGCTGGCGAATCGTCGTCTGGCTCTTGCTGGGGTTGACGTAGTCGAGTTCCTTGAGCGTCGGTAATTCCGACGG
Organism: Natrinema zhouii; assembly: GCF_013456555.2. Lineage (GTDB taxonomy): Archaea > Halobacteriota > Halobacteria > Halobacteriales > Natrialbaceae > Natrinema > Natrinema zhouii. Next base: position 98,951 of record NZ_CP084885.1, on the reverse strand, counting down.
ATGCCCGAGGATATCCTGGAGGAGCGAGAACCGCGTCAACTGGGTGACGACGTTAAGCCGCGCCCGAATGGACTCTAGGCCGCTTGGCGTGTGGTCGGAGGTACTCATTACCTCGTTGTTCGGGTAGTGCGTGCAAAAGCGTTTCGCTTAAATACGAATTAGTTTGAAGCGATACGGTTAACAATGTGGTCGCTACATTGAAGCAGGGTGTGGGAGAACGCTCGGTCAGATGAGTGAGGATTCGGTCACTGTCGACGAATTCGCCGAGAAAGCTGACGAGTATCTTCACGAGGCCTCACTCACGCCAGAAGAGTACAAAGCCCTCAAATAGAGTATTGCGGAGCTCACGCCGATATTCTCAGCTGAGAGTTCGTACTTCGTTCTCGGCAGCTACGGGCGACCTGAAATCCGTCGTCTCCAGCTAGTAAAAGATCGCCTCAATCGGAGTCCCGGTGCATACGCGTTCCTAGTGATCGACATTCGGAGTGAGTGGACGAACACCTACCTCAAATCCCGGCTACTCGCGGACTACACGGATGTCATTGTGGGTGTCGCCGAACACTCTCAGGGCGGCTCCCTCGTCGAGCAAGGCTACTTCACGGCTCTCGAGGAGTATTTCGCGACGTCCCATGTGTTCAAACGCGAGTACGACACGTTGGATGCGGACACGTTCGACATGGGCATCGAGATCGACAACCCATATAGCGGAATGCAGACGGCAATCTTCGAGATGCTTGACGATGCTAACCGTCTCTGTCGGTGGACGACTGAGGACGATCTCGTCGAGTGTACCGAGGCTCTCGTGAGTGGTCTCAAGAATAACGATGTAGAGACGAATCGGTTACTCACACCCCACGTTTCCGTCGGTTCTTCAACAGGGCGGAGAATGTAGATCCGGATCCGAATACAGGAGCTGAAAAATTTAACTCCGATCTAGACGTCGAAGAGACGCGCCCCTATCGACTTGTTCAATGAAACCATCTGCATGCGAAGGGTCACCTCTATTGATTTGTTCAGAGAGAAGTTATCTGCAGAAGATGATTATTGAATCAATAGAGAAAATACCGAAATTGAAAAATAGAGCTAGCCCTACGCGTGACTGGCTGCATCTATTGCGACAGTATCTACAGAACTACACACCCACCCCTATCGATTTGTTCTGGCGAGAAAGGGTGGGGAGGGAAGGATCGATTACAGGAAATCCACGAGAATATGGCTTATCAGAATTGGGACCCTCGGTTACTCCAGTCTTTATTAGTTCGATTGCTACTGTATTCGACAGGGTACAGAGGTAGTGAACAAATCGATAGGGGTGAGAGTAGAGTAGTAAACCTGGGAGAGGAAGTGATAACAAACTGTACAAGACTACTCTTCGTACCTTGATTCCTCAGTCAGTGACTTTAATGTCCGTATAGAAGGAAATGGGGCGACAGAGCATAGTTAGAACAAATCGATAGAGGTGCGTTCTTCTAGCTAGCTAGTAACTAGAACTAGAAAGAAGAAAGAGAACAGTGGAAGCATCTCTTGATTCTACGTTAATTGTGAGATAGGTGCCACAACAACCCGTTCAAGGACCGAGCTCCCCTCCCCTTCCTTTGTAGTTGGAACAAATCGATAGGGGTGGGAGGGTGTGCTGTATTCCTTATGAAGCAGCCTAGACGAAGAGTTCCTAACAAATCGTCGGAGGTCAAGGAGGACAGCAGTGAAACTCTCTGATATCCTGTCTCTGAACGTCATACCGGTAGAAAAGAAATCGACAGGGGAATCTTTTAGTATCCTGATAGAGTGGGGTGGGGTATGCCCACGGATCCTGGTCCTGAGGAAACCCCCGAGTCCACGGGTTCTATTAAAGATCTCATCCTCGAGCAGGAGGAAGCTGCGAGTCTCATCAAGAACCGCTCTCTCCTCGAACCAAACGAGATAGTCGACGAGGAACGTATCGTCGGCCGTGATACCCAGCTCACCGATATCACCCAACATCTTCGTGTTGCAATTAGTAACGAGCGGCCGCCGAATCTCCTCCTCTATGGTCCGTCTGGGACCGGGAAATCTCTCATCATCAATGCCGTTTGTGAGAACATCGTCGACCTCTGCGAAAGCCGTGATATCCAGTTTGGCGTCATCCAGATGAACTGTCAGAACATCGGGACCCTCGGCGCAGCCGTCTACGAGCTTGCCCGAAAAGTGGCGAACGATATCGGAACGACTGTCGATGTCCCAGAGCACGGCGTCCCAAATAAGAAGAAATGGCGCGAACTCTACCGTCTCATCAACGAACACTATGATACAGTCGTATTCATCCTCGATGAACTCGATATGCTTGTCGGTCGCCGGGATAAGGATGAGCCAGCCTTCTCCCGTCTTCTCTATCAACTCTCTCGCGCCGGAAGCACCGACGAGATCACCGCCCAGATCTCCGTGACCGCCATCACTAACGATACGAAGATGATGGATAGCGTGGGAAGTCGTGCTCTCAGTTCGTTTACGCCTGAAGACGTTCACTTCAGCGACTACGACGCCAACCAACTCCGGGAGATTCTCCGGGCTCGAGAAGATGCCTTCCACGAGGATGCACTCAGCGAGGACGTCATCCCTCTCGCAGCAGCATTCGCCGCGCAAACCAATGGGGACGCACGGAAGGCGATCGACCTGATGCGAACAGCAGGATCGATCGCAGAAAAAACAGGTGCAGACGAAGTTCGTGAGGAGCACGTTCGAGAGGGCCAAGATAAGGTTGAGAAGAACCGCGTATTAGAGGTTACTCGTGGGATTAGCACGCAGAAAAAGCACTGTCTCTTCGCGACTGCGGCTGTTGCGTGTGAAACGGGCACTGGTGCAGCGAAAAGCCCGCACGGATACCGAGTGTATCAGTACCTGACAGGCACCCTCGATTCGGATCAGTACCACCAGGAGACATACGTGAATAAGATGAAAGAGCTCACGACGTATTCGCTGGTCGAGACAGAGCGGAAGAGCCAGGGGCCACACTCAGGTAGCTACCTCGAGTTCACGTTTGGCGAGAACCCGCAGACCATAATCGAGACGCTCCGGGAAGATTCGCGGCTGGACGACATCCACGACGACGAGCTCCGTACCGTCGTGAACGCACAGCTCAATCAGTAGCACCTCCCTCGAACAAACCGATAGGGGCAAGGGTGTTGTCGACGATTCAGTTTCGTCGCTGGAAAGAACAAGTCGATAGGGGTGGGTCCGCACAGACTAGTGGTCTCACACAACAAATCGATAGGGGTGGCCCTCTGGGAGTTCGTGTCACCAATACTATGGAGAATGCAGTGGAACCGCTAGCGACTTCTGAGGGCAAATCACTCGTTCTGGACAGCTGTGAATGCCGTCAGATATAGCTCGTGTCTCGGCGAGTTCCCGACAAATGTCCGTCCGATCCCATCCAAGCGGTGAGAGAATACTCTCGACAGCGCGAACGAGTTGCGTCTCGTAGTACGACGGATCGTACGTCTCGACCGCCTCGTGGGCGAGGTCGACGCGGTCCCGCGAAGATTTCTCGTCGTCGACGACCACGTACTCAATATCCTGACCGGGATGGACCGCGAGGTCCTGGTCGCGAACACGTTTTAGCGCCGCCACGTTCTGCGTGTTCTGTGTATATCCTTCGAGTGGTTCGGAGACGAGATTCCGTTCGACGAGTCGTTCCATCGCCACCTCACCGGCATGGTACTTCAAGATTGCACGTTCGAGACAGCCGAAGACCGCCTTTGGAGACTGGGTTGTGTCGAGGTGGTCGAGGCACTCCCGCTGGACATCTTCAATGAACTCGGGCGTGGACCGCTGCCGGGCTTCGATGCCGCGTATCTTGAACTCAGCCTCGCCCGCGACTTCCCGAAATACTTCGTCAACGCGCCGGCGTCGCTCTCGCGCTGGGGCAGGAACGCCACCCACTCGTACTCGGCTTCATATTCGAGACGGATCTCGACGGTCTCCGTAATCTCAGCGGCTAACGACTATCCGGGTCGGGCGTCACCTAGATCGAGTCGACGATCTCGTGGACGACGCGCAACCTACCTGCTGAGGGTGTCATAGAACGATCTGCATGACGTTCTTTTCACGCAATCTGGAGCGAACTATCCGTTCACTACACTTGCGAATTGATCGATATAACAAATTCTAGAGGGGTCGTGGTCCGTTATTCGATTGCCTCGAGAAACTCATTCAGTGTGTCGGTGATTTCGTCCACTGTTTCTCCTTTTTCTTCGGCCGAGAATCGGACGATGATCGTGTTCTTTTGATTCATATTGCGCGCCGAATCGACTTCGTGGACACCTTTCCAGATATCGGAGACCTCGACGAGACCGTATCGATCGTGCTGGTACGTCTCGTCCCGTTCAATTAGAAGATCGGCTTCGCCACTGGGTAGATCATCTGATCCGCTAGAATCGTTCACATAGTAAACTGGAGTTCGAGACAGATATGGCTACTGGGAGTATTTGGGAGACGTTCAGTCCGTGGTCTGTACTTACCGTTTGTCAGGTAGTCACAGTGAGGGTATGGGAACTTTTCTATGACACCCTGTACCTGCTTCCAACCGCTGTTTCGCAGTCAGCAGGATCTCCCGAGCAAACGCGTTGATTGCTTCGTGGCACTCGATTCGCCGAATTTCGCGTTACTAAATCCCTGATACCCAAAGCACGCGACGAGAATTCACTTCAGCGCGGCCGACCGCCCCTCGAGTTTGTCAAGACGGTCTTGGTCAAGATCGTCGCGCTGCTGTTCGCGATGAATGCCGGCCTTGATCTCATCGCGAGTGTCAACCAGCGGTTGGAGGACGTCGACGAGGTAACCCCGCCCGTCGCAAATCGAGTAGCTGAGGTCGGGAACGTCTGCGCGATCACTGTGACAGTCACACCGAATGACGTCGGGCGACACGTTCTGCGTGCAGATGATGTTCGGGTAGAGACTGGAGAAGTCGAGTTCGTAGACGTCCTCGTGTAGCCCTACTTCGGGCGCGAAGGTAAACCCACCACGGGTCGGCATCGTGGAGTGTTCCCATCGTCTTGTAGGACTCGTGACACCAGGAGTTCCACGGCGTCAGCACATTGCGTTCGTGTACTTCGCAAATCTGGATGGCAATGAGGACGTTCCCGATCGATGCCCACGCGAACTCCTGGGCTGACTTTTCGACCGCGAGACGAGGTCGAAAACTCCCTCAAGGTTCGTCTCACCGAAGAAGGACGTGTTCGACTCGTCGATGATAGCACGGCCCAGCACGTTGTAGCGGGCCGGAGAGTGTCCGACGCGACCGTAGCTCGAATACGTCGACTGACTCGCAAGTTGTTGGTAGTCGATGTCGGACCACCGACTCAGCATGAAGCCGTCGACGCCGGCGTCGCGAGCCATCCCGTAGAGCGTCGGCATGATCTCGCTCGTCGAGAGTATGACGATATCCGGGTCGAGGGTGTCGATCACGTCTTGGACCGCCGTGAGGAGATCCCGTGACGGTCTCGCCGTTCACGCCAAGTTCGGCGTAGGTGTCACTGTTCGTCTCGGTCACCGGGATACTGAGGCGGAGCGTCGACAGCTTGCTCGCCGGTGTTGGCTCAACATCATTCTCCATACAGTAACGGAACTCCCGCGAGAAGCCCACGTTGAAACAGGCGACACCGCCGATGGAATATCCCGAGAGCTGGCGTGTCTGGCTGGCGAGCGCCGTCACCCGGTCGACGTGTGTAACATCGATCGCAAGGACCCGCTCCAGGTCACGACGAAACCCAGAACGACGGTCGACGAACTCGGTCGCGACGACGTCCGGATGACGCTCATAGAACGCTTGGAATTCAGAGAGATCGACGTCAGTCTCTGGCGGGCGTGGTGCAACGTAGAGCCGCAGTGTGTAGTCCCGGCGCTCAGTGGCCACGGTGCCGTCGGTCGTCACCTCCCATTCGAGGACGTGGTCGTCGAGGAAGTCGATTTTGAACGGCATCGGTATCAGTCGTCAGCTGGCTGTGGCTTATCGTCCCTCTCATCGTACCGCTCACGTAGTGCGTTGAGTTCATCCTCGAGATCGTCGAGGCGCTCTTCGTGTGCATCGAGCCTGGTCTCCTGTTCGAAATCGATGCTGAGGAGGGCCGGAAGTAGCGGGTTCTGGTGGTTCAACAGCCCGCTGGCGTCGGCGTGTTCGCGAGCGTACGCGAACAGCTGGTCGAAGCGGGGTTGGTCGCGACGGTAGAGTGCTCGCCGGAAGTCCGCCCAGCGCTCCTCGATAGCCCGCAGTGCATCCCGATATGTCGAGTTCGTTCGTCCCATCGTTACCGCCCTCCGGCGCCAGTCGCTGTCCACGCATCGAGGAGGGGATTTGCAGTGAGCGACGTCGTCACGCCCTCAGCCATCACTCCTGTCCCGACGTCTGTAGTACTCGTCGTCGACGATGGCGGTGTCGGCAGGTTCGCCGTTGGTGATGGGTTCGAGAACGCTGGAGAGGTGGTTGACTTCCTAGTCGCGATGCTCGACTTCTCGGGGAATGACCCCGGCACGAAGGGCACGAGCATTGCATAACATGATGTTAGTAACGGAGGGGTTCTACGTCAGGCCATAAATACGTGACCGGGTCGTTTCCGGAAAGCAGATCCCAATAACTGGTCACCGGCTAAATATCGCATCTCTGGCGGAAATTCCGCTGAAACCCGAGTTAATTTCTTTCCGAAAACCAAGGGAGACATAAACTCTCCTAAATAGTAAAAACCCCCTTGGGTTTAAATACCCAAATTGCGATGTATCGCCTGTGACACCCAACGAAAACGATCCTGTCACCAACGTCCCGACCGTCGAGGTGCAAAGCCCTACAGGAAGCCTTGACGTGAATGCCCTTGTCAAATCAAACGGGGAAGACGATCCGTTTGCTGGTCTGTTCGAGGATACTACTGACGGCTCCAATACGACATCAGTTCCAACCGCAGACCAGCAAAATTCCGACGTCGTCGATCCCGGAAAAGATTTCCTCGCTGGGTATGCAGACTGGAAAGGTGGACAAGTTGATCATGATCCGCATGACGACTCACTTCGCTATCTCTGGCACGACGCCCCGGAACTCATTATCGCTGCCATCGTAGCAGGCTATTTCACGTACAAGGGCGCTCAGGGACTTGGCGGCCTGGTTTCATCTGGCTCCACGACAGATGAGACTGGCACATCGACACGGCCGCGTCTCCCTCTAGAAGATCGGCCGTACCGGGTGTTTGTGAGCCACTCGTGGAAATACTCCGAGCAGCGTGAACGCATCGAGAAGTTCCTTGATGATGAAAATCAACTGAACTGGCAGAACTTCAGCGTCCCAGAGGACGATCCGATGGAGTTCGAAGACACGAATGATCTTCGTCAGCAGCTCTACCAGCAGGTTGGGCAGACAAATGTGGTAGTCGTCGTCGCTGGGATGTACGTCTCGCACAGCGAGTGGATCGAGGAAGAGATTGAGATAGCTGACCATTTCGAGAAGCCCATCATCGGTGTGCGACCGAACGGGAACGAGCGGCTTCCGGCAGTGGTGACGGAGGCAGCGGATGAGATTGTCGGTTGGCGGCAGCAATCTATCGTGGATGCTATCGCGAAGCATGGGTGATACACCCTCGGACGAGCACGGCCCAACACAGGAGGATGACAGTACTCGATTCTCACCCAGACGTCCAGAGCGTGATGAGACGCTCATCGATCAGTACACGTACTACACGGAGAGCGTAATGGCGGTCTCCGAACGGCATCTACGTACAAACCGTTTCTACGTCTCACTACTCTCAGGATGGCGCAAAGCATCACTCGTCGAGGCCTTAGCGGAACATGCCTGAACCAGCTGACAAGTCTAAAGGCGAGAGTGAGTTGAATAATGCCGATTCTGGCGAGAATACTGAGGACAAAGACACGCCTGAAACGGAGCCGGAACACTCCGAAGAGATTCCTGATGGGGATCCAGCCGAACCGGCCGAGTCCGAAACCGTTGAGGATGGACCGTTAACGAACCTGAACGACGAGGAGACGGATCGATTGATGGATCAATACATCCACTATGGCGAAGTGGCAATCGAGACCGCGAATCAACGGGTTCAGATGAACCGGTTTTTCGGCTTGATTTTGACGTCGATACTGGCCGGGCTCTTCGCTCTTGCCCGCGGAAATTTGACGGCTACGAGTGCTGCTATCGTTGTGTTCGCCTCTGGATTTGGCAGTCTGATCTGCTACTTCTGGTACCAGAGTTTACAGTCCTATCGCCGGCTGAACAAGGCCCGATATGCTATTCTCAACCAAATAGAGTCTGCCCTCCCTGTCCGAATGTATCTCGATGAATGGCGATATCTCAAGCGGGAAAAACCCGACCCGGAAATCATTGATCCCCGACCTAATGAAGACCCAGACCACCGCTCGCATACGATTGTTGAACAGTGGTTCGTCCGTCTCCTTGCCGCTGGATACCTCACCGTCGGCGGGTACGCTGGCGGCTTCATTCTAACTCCTTTCATCACGGACGCAGGCTATTCTCTGCTGTCACCCACGACAGTCAGGCTAATAATCGGTGCAATCGTCATGGCTGGTTCGATAGTTATATTCTGGATCCGAAGCCGGTGACAACTACTATGTGACGATGGAGATCCGTGCAGACGCCGAAGATGACCAGTTTTTCTTCCCGGAGTCGGCTGGCTAAGTCCATACCCTTGTGCAGCGAGGACTCAGTGCAATGGAGGATGATGATAACTCGAAGTTTGAAGTTGTCACAAACGGGATATCCCTTGGGAAGAACCGACTGAGGACGAGTGAGGGAGCTAAAGTTCGTAGGAATCCGTGAATCTCACCCTCTTGATCTAAAGAGTCATCGATTAGTTCACGGAGATTCATACCCCCGTATGGTCGAAATTCCTGACTCACTTCGCTCCCTGTTTAGTGCCCCTCTTCTACAACGAAACGGGGCATACATCATCGAAGTCCCTTCGAATGAAATTGATCAGGAGGCTCTCACTGCCGACGAGACGTATCGCGTAGCAATCCTTGGAGCTCCATCCTCTGCTGAGTCAACGAATCAGCAGGATTCACAGGATACTCATTCTCGGCAAAACGCGAACCAAGCCCCGTCGGGACCACCCGTCGATGAAGGCGAGATTTGGGACGTGACGATCGAGACGGTCGGTGATCAAGGCGACGGCATTGCGAAAGTCGAACGCGGATACGTCGTGATCGTACCTGGCGCCCAGCCTGGTGACGAGCCGACTGTCGAAATCGAACAAGTCCAGGAGAACGTCGCGTTTGCCAGCATTGTCGATAGCGATCCGCGAGCGCTCTAACTCGGGTTCATCATTTTGAGAGCTATTCGAACAGGTAGTGAGGCCCAACGTCGGTGTCTGCCGGACTTAACATCCTTTGTACGAAACTTAGGTCTAGCTGGTCATATGTAGAGCGCTTTTGTGTTCCTATCTCGATAGAGATAACTAAGAGCGTATCATGTCGATGACGGAGTTCATGGATCCCACCGCTGCGAAAATCGTCTTGGCAGCACAGCGTGGGGATTCTATCAACCGAATTGCGGAGAAGGTCGATATCTCGTACTCGTAGATATACGACTGGATCGAGCGGTTGGCTGATGCAGAAATCATCTCAAATACTGATGATGGTATTCACATCGTCGATTACGAGATGCGCCGCCACTATAATGAAATGATGGGCGCACTGTACCGCTGCGACCGTATCTCGCAGGAGGACGCCTATATCATTCCTCACTTTGCAGGGATGGAGTTCGCGCACACGGAAATCGACGCGGCCTACGTCTGGACACACGGCGGCTATCAAATCGCGCGCAGCCATGACGATTATCCCGTGTTCATCGACGTTCACGATCAAGATGTCGACCGCTGGATCACGTTCTTCGAACAATACGGGATCGACACCACGATCGACGAACGCCCCGATGCCAGCAACGTCGAGGGAGATATCTATTACGTCTTGTTCCCCACCGCAGGCGGCATTGAAACAGAGTGGATCGACGGTAACCGGTCATCCCATTGGATGAGACGGTCGAGCAGATGATGGATAATCGGCCGGCCTACGAACCAGCGTTAGAGATCATTACCGAGGAGTACGACATGGATATCGACGCGAGCCACCACGACCGGATGACTGCGGACTGAAAAACGATTCACCCATGAGCCTCCCCGAACGCCAAACCGAACTGATTGATACGCATCGTGCAATACAGGATGCCGGCCTGCCATACGTGCTCGTCGTCGGATGGGCAGTATCTGCCTTCCAGGCGCGGTTCACCACCGATGTCGACATGGTTCTACCAGAGATATCACTCGATGAATACGACGCTCTTCTCACCAACGCCGGCTACATCAGGGAGTTCGATAATGACGTGGCGAACATCTACGAGGGGCGGATTGTCCGGTACGAGAAACCAGTCGGTGAGAACACCGTCGAGTTCGATGCGCTGGTCGGCGCGTTACGCTGCCGACAGACCGACGCCGAGTGGTCGTACCGCTACCTCGAAGAGCACAGTCTCGTCGAATCATTCGACGTAGCGAAACAAAAGCTACGAACCTTCTCAATATATTGTGGTTCTCTTCTTCTGGTTGTTACAAACCCGCATGTCCCTACGATCTCGGCTCATAGCATAATCTCGATATTTATACTCAAAGACAGAGGTATTGATAGACACCTGGTGGACTAATTGATTCGAGTGCTGTCCAGACTGCTGATCGTATTTCGGCACAACTGCCGAAGTAGCGGTTTGCTAAGGCGAGTTTGAGTCGTCGCCAGTATTCTTCGGTTGGGTTCAGATCCGGCGACCCAGTCGGGAAATAGACCAGCTCGATCGGTTCATCGGCGGCAAAGTCCTTCACCGCCTCAGCGGTGAAGTACGTCGCCTGGTCCAACAGTACAACCAGCTTTTCGCCGAACTCCGCTTGGAGATGCTCCAGAAAGCGGATCGTCACCTCACCGGTGAACGATCCGCCACACTCCAGCACCGACGTCTCCCCGTACTCAGTGACTGCTCCCAGCAGGTTCACTCCCTCGCGAGAGGCCGACACGCCCACGGTCGGCCTCTCGCCAACCGGATACCATGCCGCGTAGAGATCTGCTCCAACCGCTTTCCGCGTCTGGTCGATCGTGACGACCGTGGTGTCCTCGTCACGGCGGCCTACTTTTTTTCGACCGTCTCTTCGAACTCCTCACGTTCGCCTTCATCGGCAGAGGCCGGCTCCGGCCGGGGTCTCTTCGGCGAGACCCCGGCCTTGTGCATGAGTCGGCGAGTGTGACGGCGGGAGAAGGCGATGTCGAACACCTCACTGAGGTATTGCTGGGCGAGAGCTGTACTCCACGCTGGATCGTCGTATCCAACTTCTTCAGGGGGATCATGGAGTACAGCAGTGAACTCCTCGGACTGTTTGTCGCTGAGCTCGGAAGGACGTCCAGGACGAGATTTATCGTAGAGCGCGGCGTCGAAGCCGCGCTCTTCAAAGCGATTCAACCAGTTGTAGACAGTGTGACGGTCCCATCCGTATTTGTCTTCAATATCGGCCGGAGAGAGCCCTTCGAGATACTCGCGAGCAGCGGTGAGACGTTTGATCGCCTTCGGATCTGTCTCGTCCGCGAGTTGCTCGCGGACTCGACGTTTCGTGAGGTCGGGAATCTTGTTCCCTTCCTTGGCCATATCGGCGACTATTTCGCTGGCGTATCAAAACTTCCGGCCTACAGTATAGAACTTTTCACTGGCAGACCGAGTGGTTAGCCAAAACAGCTACTTGATCTGCTGCTTTTCCAGTCGGAACGCGATGGACCTCTATGCGCCAGCCAGAGTTGAGGCTGGTGTTCTCAATGCCTAGTGTACATCGTCGTATTTCCTAAAATTATTGATTGTATCATAAGTATATTTTATAGTTGTAAAAAATATGCCCGCTCCATTCCTGTTCCTTCTTTCTATTTGTTGAGTCAACGGCGGTTGGCCATCCAACTGAAAGGGGTCCAATTCGACCTATGTTACGAACAAATATATGAGTTAGCCGAGTCTAATCCAGTATTACAGATGCTGAGTGCTGTCATGGAGGATTATCTCAAATCCATCTACATTATCCAGGCCGAGAGTGATGGAAGGGTCAAAACAGCGGCTATTGCTTCACACCTAGACGTCAAGCCACCGACCGTCACGAGTATGGTGAAGAAACTGGCCGAGAAGGACCTGGCCAACCACGAGGCCTACAAGGGTGTAGAACTCACTCCAACGGGCAAATCCGTCGCCCTTGAGGTGATTCGCCATCACCGTCTGCTTGAGACCTATCTTACTGAAGAACTCGGCTACGATTGGAGCGAGGTGCACGACGAGGCTGACCAATTGGAACACCACGTGAGCGAGATGTTCATCGACAGAATCGACACACAACTTAACGAACCGCAGGTCGACCCCCACGGTGATCCAATTCCGAGCACTGATTCAGACACTGTCGAAGATCCACCGGGATCTGTTCTTACTGACTTCGATGAGAATGACGCAGTTGTTATTCAACAAGTACGCACGCAAGACACCGGAGTTCTTCGATACCTCGATGAACAGGGAATTAGACCAGGGATATCACTCACCATCGAAGAAGTCACGCCCATTGGGATGATCACCATCCATTCTGACTCTTCGGAGACGACTCTCTCTCTTCCAAACGATGTCGCCAGGTATATTCGCGCCCGTCCAAGCGGTGAAGTGTCTCCTCCATCATCTTGAACGACACCAGAATGGATTAGATTAGGCTAAATCTAATATTTCCATCGTCAGATATTTCATTAGTAATGTCTAAACCTCCGCCAGAGAAATGGCGCGGACTGAATCAGACAAAACTGAGAATTCAACCGGCCGCCCATCACTACGGGAACTCCTGTATTATCTTGGGCCGGGCTTTCTCATTAGCGTCGCGTATATGGATCCCGGGAACTGGGCCACGAACATCTCCGGCGGCGCGAAGTTCGGGACGGCCCTACTCTGGGTGATCGTCCTCGCGAGCCTGATGGCTATCGGCATCCAGATCATCGCTGCCAAACTCGGCATTGCGACGGGCAAGGGCGTCGCACAGCTCTGTCGAGAACGGTTGCCCAAACCTCTCGTCTGGCCGCTCTGGGCCGCCGCCGAACTCGCAATGATCGCCACTGATATGGCCGAGATCATCGGGGCTGCGATCGGATTCAGTCTCATCTTCCAGCTCCCGCTGGCGGCTGGGGCCATGCTCGCCGGCATCAGTTCATTCGCCTTGCTCGGCGTTCGGACTGCCTATCGGCGCGGATTTCGCTGGGTCGAGTTCATGATCATGGCACTCGTCGGGGTGATCTCGCTCGCGTTCGTCTTCGAGATGGTCCTTGCGCAACCGACCGCCGGCCAGATCGCTGCCGGGCTGACGCCGTCCATCCCGAATCAGACAGCGCTGTTCATTGCAATCGGGATTCTCGGTGCAACGGTCATGCCCCACAGCGTTTATCTCCACCCGAAACTTGTCCAGGATCGCCGCACACAGCTCGTCGAGGAGAACGGCGATTCGGTAAGTATTCATCGGCGCCACTTCCAGCTAGAAAGCATCGACACGACGCTCGCACTGTTTGGCGCGATGTTCGTGAATGTTGCCATGCTCGTCGTGGCCGCTGCATCGTTGCAGGGCACAGGTATTGAAACACTCACCGAGGCATACGTTACTCTTCAAACGGTCTTCGGGGCGAATTCGAGCCTCGCATTCGGCATCGCGCTCATTGCCGCCGGGCTGTCATCATCACTGGTCGCGACCATGGCTGGCCAAACTGTCATGGACGGCTTTCTTGATCTCAACGTGAACGTCTGGATCCGCCGCTCGGTGACCCTGGTCCCAAGTCTTGCAGTGGTACTCGCAGGGTTCGACCCGACGAGTGTCCTCGTCGCCTCACAGGTCGCGCTGAGCTTCGAACTCCCCTTCGTGCTCATCCCCCTGCTCTGGTTCACCTACCAGGAGGACATCATGGGGAGTTTCACGAACCGAACCAAGACAACCTATGCACTCGCGATCGTTATCGGCCTCATTGTCGTGTTGAACGTATGGCTTCTGTATTCGACGCTGTTCGGTGCTGGCACAGCAGCGTGATACACGCACCCGCACTAGCGATCAGGATACCTGATGACGTCGATGCACGCATCTCAACGCACTGTCTTTCGGACCATCGCACAGACGACCTACTCCGAGTGGCCCGTCTATGACTCGACACCGCTGTACGACCAGAGTTCGCTTAATGGACTCAAAGCAGATACCCAAACTGTTGCTGCCGCCTGGTTTAACCACGATGCCCACGAGTCGGTTGAGAAGTCCGTTTGTAATTACCCACTGTTGTACGTCGATTTCCGGCCTCACGACCGGTATTCCAGTGCAACGCGATATTAGATATCTCTGCTCTTCCGGGTGTTTTTGCTTAAAGAACTCTACAACTGGAACCACGAAATAGCCCTCGTCGAGTATCTCCAACAGCACACGTCACTGTGTCGGAAACTCGGGCTCGACTCTGTGCCCGATCAGTCGACTCTGTGGCGGAGCTGGCACCGCCGATTCACCGCTGATCTCAGAGATACCGTCGAAAAGGGCACGAGGACGATCCTGATCCAGGTAGATCAACAGGTGTTTCAATCCCGCGAGAACCGTTGAACACACTATCACGCTCCGAGACAGAGCAAGAGTCAACGATTGGCGAACAGACGGTACTTGATCGAGCCGAGGAGATTAGTGACCATGTCGGTCGAATTGCCTATCCTGCATTCTCGTTCGACCGTGGCGCCAGCTGTGAGATTCACGAGAACGCCTTCTGGGATTTGCAGACCTATCTTGGATTACGTGACGGTCTCGCTGCGAATGAGGGTGCACGGAGCTTCGTTCACGAGTCCCGACGCGAACGGACTCCACTCGGCCACACCCATCGGGAGCATATTCGAGATCTCTCGGTCGATGAAATCCGCGAGATGTACCAGGCGGCGATTCAGCGCTTGATCAACCGGACGTCGGAATCAGATGCATTCCACCGGGCAGGAATCGTCGAGATTGACACGACCGAAGCAGATCCGTTCACAAGTGACCGCACGGGTCACAAGGACGAGATCATCGGA
Organism: Natrinema zhouii; assembly: GCF_013456555.2. Taxonomy (GTDB): domain Archaea; phylum Halobacteriota; class Halobacteria; order Halobacteriales; family Natrialbaceae; genus Natrinema; species Natrinema zhouii. The sequence goes on along the minus strand of NZ_CP084885.1, from coordinate 83,851 downwards.
ACGAAGGAGAAGACCGACGAGTCCGCATACCAGTGGGCGACGATTCAGCTGGTCGGAAACGCCGTGCCGCTCATCCTTGACGCGAGGCCAGTTCGAAAAGGCGACAGCCGCTTGGAGATCGTCGAGGACTTGCTGGACTCGGCAGAGGACCTCGTTCATGTCGATAACGTGTGATGGATCGGGAGTTCGACAGTCAGCACATCCTGGAGGAGATTAGTCAGCGAGGACTCTCTTACGTCGTTCCCAAGCGGATGCACACCAGCGAGAAGGCGTAAGCGAAACGGTTGTTCGAGTAGGGGAGAGACCGTTACGAGAATGACCGTAAACTCCATCTCGGCAACGACGAGTGGCACGAGACCACGCTCATCTATCGGCGGAAAGAAGATTCTGAACACACCGACTATCGGCAGTACTCGGTGTTCATATCGAACCGGGGTGGTAGTTTCCTCGAGGAGTACGGGTACTGCTGGGAGATTGAGAGTGGCTACAAGAGCGTGAAACAGTTCATGGCCGCGACGACATCGAAGAACTTCGTGCTACGGTTCTTTTACTTCGCGTTTGCGTGCTTGCTGTATTCGGTCTGGCGAGCGGTTGATTTGCCCATGCAAGTTGACCTGACTGGTGAATACGATCAGTCACTGATGGTGACTGCAGATAACACGCTCACGCTGTTGAAGAAGCAGACTGGAATCGGTTGACGTCGGTCCCGTAACCGATCAGGAGCCGCGATGACCAGCTACAGCACTCTCTTGAAATTCGAGTGAACGTAGTTACGGTAGAATTTCGAATACGAACTCCCGATCGGGGACATCTTTGAGGCTGCCGCGACTGACTAACCCTTCGAAACCACGCATTCTGGCCTCTCTATAGCGGGTGCAGTCTCAATTCCCAGGGCCAGGGATTAATATAGTGTCACATAGTCCATTTCATGGTATTCTGCCGTCTCACGACCTATAACGTACGTATTTCACCGAACTAGGGGTATTTAGATATGCTTGTGATTATGTAAGTAATGCGGACAAAATAACCGATTATGTGTCATGTTCCCTCTCTCTAATTCAGTTGCCCCCAGAATTCGGTGAGAGTTAGACGTTGTGATGGATCCAGAGTTTTAGAGGGAACAGTTAGAAGCGTTCGTCGAAGATGTCCGCGAGTTCGCCCTGCACCAGGTCACGCATTGCATCAGTGCGGGCCTGTCGGCGGGTACGCTCGTCAAGATAGTTCCGCTCGGACACTGACGCGTCACGGCTTCCCTGCGCGGCTGCGACGGCCGCTGTTCCAGCCTCGATGTTCGGGCGCTGCTGGCGGTAGAGTCGATACCACGTGCGTCGTCCCATCTTCGGGAGCGGGTGGCCGCCGGCAATCTGGACGCCAGCACGCTCTCCGAGGTCGCGGAACCACCGCCGCGCTGTCTCCGTCGATATGGGGCTCCCGATCGACTGCCCGGGAAGAAGATAGCCCGTCCAGTCGTCATTGTCGCCGAGGACATCGATGCGGTCACGGATGGCGTCGACGCCGACTAGGAGTTCGACCGTATTCCGGGTACGGCGAGCGTTTTTTCGCTGCCCGGCCTCGAACTCAATGTAGGGGATGTCGCCGTCGTTGGGGTCGAACACCAGCTGGTTCACGTGGAGTTCACACGCCTCCACGGGCCGGAGTCCCCACCCGGCGAGCGCGAGCAGGAGGTAGCGCTCGTCGTCGTCGCCGGCGTCGAGCAGCGCCGCGAGGTCCTCACGGGCAAGGGCGGGATGGTCGTAGAGTGGATCTTCGTCCCACCCGAAGCGATTCAGGAGGTTCTCGGCGGGGTTGTAGATCCCGCGCCCCATCTCTTCGAGGAACGTATACCAGTTCTTCACTGCCGAGACGTACTTCTTTTTCGAGACAAGTGTGCCCAGCTCCTCGTCAAGGATACGGAACGTGTCCCGGACGCGCGCGATCTCGTCCGGCTTCGCAGTCTCGTCCAGCAGCGGCGTGAGGAGGTCACCCGTCTCGTTGACCTCATAGTAGGTGGTGACATAGGTTTTCAGTCTGGAGCGCCGGGGGCCGACCGTGGTCTCGGCCCGACCGCGGTCGCGCTCGAGTTCTTCGAGATAGTCTTCGAGTCCTCGAATAGTTGGTTCGTGGCAGATTCCCCATGCATCGTCCGTGTCGTCGGGATTCGGCGGGAGGCCGACGGCGTCGTAGAAGTCGCCGGGGGAGAGGCCGTGGTCGCGACGGAGGCGTTCGACGAACCCCGAGAAGTTGCGCTTGAGCCACGCGTACGTGGGAGTCTCACTATTGGGATCGGTGTTGTCGTCCGGATCGGCGCGGAGCGCGGGCGCGATTTCCTCGCGGTAGTACGTCTCGAAGTCGTCGAGGCCGTTGAAGCGGGCGTAGTTCGGCATCGTTAGTCGGACAAGGTGCAGAGGGCTTCCATATCGGAGACGAGTTGCTGGGTTCGCGAGTGGAGCGCATCGACGTTTTCGTCGATAGTTCCGTAGCCGTAGTCGGCCTGCTGGCGGAGTTCCCCAAGGTCGTTTAGGAAGCGGCCGTCCGTGCGCGATGCGTCGCCCTCAGTGACGATTTCGGACCCGAATAGGGTGAGAACGCCGCCATGAGTCGTGGGGTCGTGCCCTCGGTCGTAGAGGGCAGCTTGTGCAGCGTGGAAGCAGGCGTAGTACAGCCGGTTGATGACGACCGCGTCGGAGAGTTCCGCGTTCCGTGCTCCTTCGGCATCCGAGAGCGCCTGGCGTGCTTGTCGGAGTTGATCTTCGACCGCGGATTCACTGGGCGCCTCGTCGTTAGGCATACGAGCGTCCCTCGTTGAGGACGTTCCGAACGAACGGGTTCCCCTCTTGCCGGTGGCGCTCGAACGTCGGCTCGTCCAGAATGTGGAGTTCAACGAGCGGCCCATACTCGAGCATCACGTCGTACGCGATGTCGCGGAGGGAGTCGGCGATAGCGTCTCGGTCGGGACCGTCCGGGAGGACGATGAGGACGTCGACGTCGCTCGCGCGTCCGTGGGCTTCGCCGCGAACGGTCGAGCCGAAAACGTATAGCTCGACAATCTCGTCGCCGTGCTGGGACCGCGCGCGGTCGACGAACGCCGTCGCTGCATTGGAGTGGGCATCAGCCGGCAGCGTCTCGTGCGCGGTCTCGTTGCTCATATTCTTGGATACGTTCTTCGGCGTCATTTATATTTCCCCCGCTGGGTGGCGCTGGAGCGGCGAAGAAGGCCGTTCGCTGCGTCTGGTGGCGATTCTAAGGGCATGGGTTTCGGTGGATAGAGCAATACAGTTAGCTCTCTTAGTGTTTGTGGTGTACGGTTGTCTGGTCTGGACAACCAGACAACACAGAATCTTGGTTGAAACTCCCGAAATATGCATAAACTGTATATAGATATACGAAATTTCCTGTGCGACCGGCCAGAGGTTCGGAAGATAGTTTCCTACAAACCAATCGCTTGCTTATGACTTCCCTGGGAAAGAAGCGCGAAGCGCAGTATAGAGCAATCGTTTGTCTAGAAGCAAAAGACAGCAATTTACTCATTACAAGTGCAAACTTATCGGTTATTTCTGTTCACATTTCCATGCGTTTAAACCACCATCAAGGGCATTTGCGTCTCGGCCTTGATCTTGAGCAGCCGTGCTGTCTCTGTCGAGGCAACACCCGTGTCACAGACCGTGACGAGTTCTTCATCGTCTGGCAGGTCATCCAACTCAGCAATTGCGGTGCCGACATCTCCCGAAAGGAGAGCCTCTCGAATTGGGCGATTTGTACTCCTTCGATATAGTCCCCCTCATAGTCCTCTTCTGGCCGAATATCAACCACGCACACATCCTCTCCGTTCTCTAATTGTTCCCGAAGCGTTTCAGGGTCAATTGTCGTCATTAGTGGGTGTCATAGAACGATCCGCATGTCGTTCTTTTCACTCGATCTGAATCGAACTATTCATTCACTACACTTGCAGACGTACCTTTTTGCGCCTCGGGATTCCTCGCTTCGCTCGGAACCGCTCGGCGCAAAAATCTATGCTAAAAAGGCCGCTCGCTCCCGGTGGTCGCTCGCGGGTGCATTCCTTGCGATCCAACCGCAGCGGCAACTCCTTGCTCTGTACTGAACGGCAACTACGTATGCGAAGTGAGCGTTTAGAAAGTGGAGTCTGTGTGCGAGATTTTAACTCAATGACTATCGTACTCAAGTGAACATAAAAGTGGAAAATCATCGTAGGACTCCTCACCACAGGAAATCCCCCGAGGAACAGTTCTGATTATGTGTGCTATCCCGACCGTCAGATAGCATCCATTGCAGCGACAAACACACTGCCGAACAGCAACAGTGACCTGCTTTGTAGATTTGTCTGCACCGCGCTCGAGTGGACCGTCCTTGAACCACTCGTAATAGATATGTTTCTGTCGCTGGAACAGCGTCACCCTCCTGATTACTGCAGAAACTGCCGTGTTGAATAGCGATCTAATCGGTTGATATCGCGGGTTAGAAAGGTGAAGTCGAAGAAATCAACTCTGTCCATGGAAGTCGATCTCCTCGACTTCGTTGAGCAGTGTCGCCACCTAGCCAAACAAGCGTTGGGGAAGCACGCGGGCGAGCCCGCCAGCGGCGGGTTCGCCCGCTGGGTCCATGTCGTACTGCACTGTTTTCGGCTCGAAGAGGGCCATAGCTACCGCGAAACGCCGAATCGACTGGAGTACATGACTGAGATTCGTGATATACTCGGCCTAGATCGGGACGATCTGCCGGAGTACACGACGATCTACAAGTCGTTCGACCGGCTGAAAATGTGGGTATGGCGGGCGTTGCTGCGCGTTTCCGCGCAGCAACACCCGCAGTCTGGCCACGCAGCACTCGACAGCACGTTCTTCGACCGTCGTTCAGCCTCATCGTACTACCGCCAGCGGTCGGGAAGTACCGTTCAAACGCTGAAAGTGACGACATTAACCGACAGGGAGTCCCTTGCTATTCTTGACGTCCATATCTCGGCCCGGTGGAAACACGATACGAAGACCGGGCCGCAGGTCGTCCGCCGGAACGCGGACGACCTGCTGTCCGTCGCGGCGGACAAAGCGTTCCACAACTGGGTCACAAAATATGAGTTCTACGCGCTCGGTGTCGATCCACTCATTTTACAGCGTGGATCGAGACCGCTCACGGTAGGACATAACGCACTCATCCGGGCAAAAGGCTACTCTCAGCGCTGGATGGCTGAAACCTCATACTCAACAACGAAGCGCTCGCTCGGCGATGCCGTGCGAGCGCTTCGCTGGTATCGACAGTTCCGTGAGATCGTCTTGATGTTCGCCCTCATCAACATTGAACCGCTGTGTGAGTCGCTCTAACCATGACTCAGCATCTATTCAACACGGCAGATCATCCAGATTGGCTGTTCGACGGCGAGCGCGTCACGTGTGACGCGCATCGCCGTCTCTTCTGGCGCTTGTTTGCTCTTGGTGAATTCCGCGGCGATAGGGATCTTTTGTCCGGTCGAGACGATCGTACAGCCATAACCGTAGTAGTATTCTTCAGCGGTTGGATCGTAGCATTTCGACGCATCTTGATCGGCGGGCATCGTTCTCACGTCGGTCGAATCGATGCAGTAGGTTAGGTCGAGCAGGCCGCGGTAGGCGGCCTGCTCGACGAGATGGTCAAAGATCTCGTCAACGACGTGTCCAAGATCAGTGAGAAAGCGATCGACCGCGTCTCTCGACGGCGGTCGATCGAAGCCACAGCTGAGCCAGACGACCGTGTTTCGAAGCTCTCGTTCGACGGGACGAATTCCATAGATGTTGCGGTAGTAGCAATGAATGAAGCCACGCATCATCTCGGATGGTTTGTGGTCTCGTGTTCGCCCCGTCTTCGCCGGGGCGAACACGTCGAACTCTTCAAGAAACTCGAAGGAGAGATACTCAAACAACGCTAGCGTCTCTGTCTCCACGATATTGAAGAACGTCTCTACCGAAGGAGTATTTTGCAGGGGCGCTGAACACATCCACCTCAGCGTTCACCTTGCTCTCTGGTATGGTAACTGTTCTATGACACCCTCCGAAGTGGCTATAGTAAAGCGCCACTCGAACGACTTGAGGGGCGCAGCTCGCTGATCTATATCAAGGATAGAGTAGGGGATGGCGTGGTTGACGTGGCCCTGTGTCGCGGGCGGCCACAATGTCAGTTCTGAGCGGCTGGTCTACGAGCGTGATAAGTCGAGACATCCGCAGGGCTCGCGAATGTTCGCGACTGATCCGGCGTAACTGGCTGTCTAGCTGTACTGCGTTCATTAACTTTGGACATCAGTAGTATCGTCATTCGTCATCGGAATTGTATGGAGCTGTCCTCGAAGGTAATCGTGAGGGAGTACACGAGTACGAGGGAGGCTGTCCCCGGTGAAGGGGACTAAGATGGCGACAACTGCCCTTAGACGAGGGGCCGATCGCTGGATCATCCCGCTGGGACTTTTCACGACTACAGGGAATGGGACAAACGTATACCGAGGTGAATGCGCTTGTCCCTGGCTTGAACAGGCAATCGGATGGTTAGGTTCAGTGGTTCAATGCGAGCACTCACCGCCACTGGCGAGCGCCGAGTCGGTCACGGCATGATCTGCCCGTGAAGTCCCAGTCATCGGTTTTTCGGGCAGACCGTGTGATACTGTACCGAGGAATCGGATAACGCTTGGCCTGTCGAGTACAGGGACGGGCCGGCGACCTCGAAGGCGATTGCCCGGGAGTTCGACAGTCTGGGCGAGCTTCGAGGGAGCGAACGGACGCGACTGGAGAGCGTGTATGGAGTTGGGGACGAGACGGCTAGGGCTGTATTGGATAGGGTTCGGGACGGATAGCCGTCGTCAGAACAGCGCTGTCACTACCTGCATGATACGTTTTTCATCCTGGTTCTCGAAAGGACAAACGCAGTGAGAGTGACGGCTGCGTTTGCCCCCTGTATAGGTCGTAGACAGCCGAGGGTTCAGCCCAAGGGTCTCGGGGGATTGGTTGGCGCACGGTTCACTGCGTGATCTGCCTGGTGTGCCAGTAACGCGTCAATGGCAGATCAACATAATGTGGGACGGTAACAAGGAAAGTTATTGGGCCGTCCGATGCAGGGTTGTGAGGAGAAGGTGAGTGACACTATTCAGAGGCCGTGCCCGGGGACCGGGGCCGGTTGGAGGACGTGTATGGAGTTGGGGACGAGACGGCTGGGGCTGTGCTTGAGCGGGTTCGAGAATGATACGTAATAAAGACTATTTGGCAGGGTTGAGTTATCCCGTGAATTAGCTAAAGTACGAGTATGGACAATCGCGATACCCCCGAAGAAACATCGAATTGGTCGGTGATTGGGTTAAGAACAGTCTCGAATCACCAGAGGACAAGGTGGCGTTCATGTTTGTGACCGTGTTGATGTTCATCGTCCTCAACTTCGGGCTGTAAGGCTCGTAGGTCGAGTTGGTCAATCCCGACAGTAACCCTTCAACGTAGCAATAGCGTTTCGGTACGTCAAAATATTTATATTTACCGGGCAGACGAATGAATATGGCGAATGAAATCGGTTACGACTCAATATGATTGAACAGCGTCGAGAATGGGAAGAGAAGTATCTGTGATATTCTATTTGCTCTGATGAAAAGGTCTCATTTTGATATGTAACGACTGATCACTAGAGATACGGATATATCCCCTACCAGCCGAGACACTTATACCTTCACACTAATATGATTGGTTATGGAACGCTGCCCTTCACCCACAAATGAGGCGCAAATATTACTAATTGAAGACAATCCGGGGGATGTACGTCTTCTCGAAGAGGCCTTCAGTGACGGCCAGATCAACAACCAGCTCCATACCATGACCGATGGCCAAGCCGCACTGGACTTTATTCACCGTCAAGACAAATATGAGGACGCCCCTCGTCCGGATATCGTCCTATTAGACCTCAACTTACCGCGCGTGGATGGGGAAGATGTCTTGCACGAAATCAAACATCATCCCGAACTGGACGACGTTCCCGTCATCGTTCTGTCTGGAATGGACGAAGACCTCATCAAATCGCGCGACCTCGACCACGATGCGGATGAAGATGCAGTCATGGAAAAGCCAGTTGATCCGAACGAGTTTCTTGACGTGATACGGGAATTCGACGATTTCAAGCTGTCCGTCATTCGTATCAGTCGGTAAGTCGTTGGCCTGTACTTACCCCGAGTTTCACGAGTTCTTCTAGAGAAACCATGCTATTATTTACTGTTACCCGAACAAGCCGAGATCCGTGAGTCGCGCTTCAACGGCCTCCGTTGTCTGTGTGATATCCTCGATTCTTTTTGCTCCAGTGATCACGGCTTTTCCACTCCCGAAGAGCAACGCAACAGCCGACGGTTCCTCGAGTCGATACACCAGACCAGGGAATTGTTCCGGTTCGTACTCGACACTTTCGAGGCCAAGCCCGATTGCGATTGCGTTGAGGTTAAGCTGATGTCCGAAGTCAACACTGCCGACGATGTTTTGAATCTCAATCGTAGCTGATTCCGTGACTGCGATTCCGAGCTCTCGCAGCGCAGCGAAAACGATGGTCAGCGACTCATGAACAGCTTCTCCACTATTGGCCCCGGTAGAGACAATTTTCCCCGACCGGAAAATGAGGGCAGTGGCGTTCGGATCTTGAGTCCGATACACGAGTCCAGGGAATTGCTCGGGGTCGTATTTCACACTATCTAGATCCTCTCCTAACTGTTCGAGATTGAGTTCCTGGTCGATCCCCGTCGACGCAACCACGTTCTCAATCTCAATCGTCTCCGTGGACTCGGTCATGGTACAACGTACTTTCTAATGGACTAATATCAAACCAGTACTTTCAGCTCATAACGAAGCTCAGACTCTTACTGTAGTACGTTCCCAAGACGTCGACGCGTGCGTCCATCTGGAGCAGACAGATGAAGTCCTTGCCACGCTCTTTGAGTGAGCAGAACCGCTCGTAATCGAGGTAGCCGCGGTCGAACGCGTGAATTGGCGAGTCGAGGTCTGCAAAGACCTCAACATCGCTCTGAAGATGATCGAACTGTGTTAGCTCCCACATTACGCCTGGCGTGACCGTGACGCCAAGCGGGTGCTTGGTGTCGCCGTCAACACGTGCAGCTAGATTGAGGTGAAGGCCATTCTCACCCGGCTAAATCACACGTAGAATCTCAATTTCATGGCTCTCGCTTGGGATATTGATCAATCAAGTGAGCGGAAGATTCGTAGCATCAGTCGCCACAACGGCTCACTCTAGCCAGTCGAGGCGTTTGCGTTGGACACCGCGTTGATGGTAGAGTTGCGATGAATGAAGCAGCTCGAAGAAGAGACGAACGACCGCACGGTAGTCGCGGTTGTTCGTCAATCGAGAGAAGGTAGAACCAGCCATGAACGCCACCTGATCGTGGGTATCAGTTTTCTCAGCGAGCTTGTCAAGCGAATCGGATGGGTCGACTCCCTCGAAGATGGCAACTTTGAGGTGGTTATCAAAGTCGTGTTTGGCGGTATAGTGCCGATTTCGAAGTCGTCGGCGATGGACTCATGTCGACTGCGCCGAGCAGCGAGTAAAAGGTAGCCCCGACGGTTGGCGGGGAGGTGCTTTCGATCGGACGTTCGATTTGTGTTTTCATCACTCCGGTCTGACGGACCCACGTCGGATTTAATACCCGAAATGGGACAGATCGAAAAGTGGTTTCACACCCTCAAAATGCGTGTCGACCGCTTCCATAACTCATGGGTGGGCAGTCGGGCGAGCGTCCGCGAGTGGCTTGAACAGTTCGTATATTACTACAATCAGCAAAAATCGTATTAAGCTCTCGACGAAAAACACCAGTCGAGGAAGTGCAAAACTAGACAGTGTCTTAGAGAGTTAAATATTCGGGATTACCAATTAATGGCAGTCAGATCCATTCAAGATACCATTGGTACATTTGAGTAATACCCTCTAATTGTGTTTCGATAGTGTTGTTAGCTAGTTTTTCAACTTCAGTGGATCCACATTCTTTCATGACTTCCTTTGACATCTGAATTGCCCCATGGTGATGGTAAGGGAAAACCTCCAAAAACCGCAAATCAAACTCTTCACCCTCCAATGATTCTAGGTATGCAAGTTCATTTGGCTTTGGTTCTCCTGGGATCGCCGTGACTAGTACTCGAATATCGTCAAGGTTAATGTCTAGCGCCTCTCCGGGATCAATTCCAGCGTCTGAGAGAATGTCTTTTATTCTCTGTATTCCTTCAGTTTGCTTTTGTATAGACATTTCTAGGAATTCGTGTAATTCCTGATGCTCGACCCGCTCAAGGGCCATTTCACCCATTTGAATAGCACTTCGATGATGATATGCCAATAATTGCAGATAAGAAACATCTGCCAAATTCAGATCTTGAGTGTCCTTAGCTCCAGTACTCTCCTCCCCAGCGCTAACAGGCGTTGCTCCAGATAGTCCTAGGGCAAGCCCACTAGAAGTGAGCATACCTGTCTTCAGAACCGATCTGCGGAACAGGTTATCATCTACTGTTTCATACTGATCTTCATTTTGTGTCATGGATTCCAGCCATATATTTGATAGCATGGGTTATTAGTAGCGAGCCTGCTTTTTCAACCATTGTTTAGGTTACTAGCGCTAGTTATGGTTATTTATGTATATGTCACGAGGATTATCAAATATGCCATAATCATAATTTAATAGATAGGAGATAATTGAGTTAACCAGTCAAGATTCTCATAGGTCTACTCAGCGATAGAAATGACTTGAATTTAGAAGAATCTTAGGAGAATATGCTAACGGCGCCGCCCGTCAGAGTGTTCGCCGTCCGCCTCCATCAGACCGATTGTTCACTTCGAGAAACAACAACGATTCTATAGTAGTCATTGAAACGATTTACACGCTGATTGCATCGCTTTCATGCGACCAGATGTGTATTTATTTCTAGAAAGTAGTACAGCGTAATTAGGTGCAGAACGCTCACATAGCGCGGTGCAACGAAGTCACATGCGGAGTCTTGGCGTGCATCCGGATACGCCCGACCGCGTGATTGCCGGCGTTGAGGTCGGCGGTGTCCATGTGAGCGAGGATTAAGGCGAGATGTGGACCGAGCGTCGCAACGGCGTTCACGATGACATCCATCACGTGTTCATCCTTGAGGCGAGACAAGTACGTCGCCTCGTGTGCCGACGGGCTCTACCGAACGTGCGATGCCGGGCAATCGTGGACGCGTTTCGACACCAAATTTAATCATCGGTACTCCCGCGAGGCTTACGCAGTTGATGGGCGATTGTATGCAGCGGCGGCACGAAGTTCGCCAGGGACGTAGAGCGGAGAGGATGGTGCTGATGCGATACTGGTGGAGTCGACGGATTCCGGCGAAACGATTGAGACCGTCTCCTATCCCGGAGGACTAGCTGAGGTTGTTCTCGCGTGGACTGTCGTCGACGGGCGTGTGCTGGCGGGGACGAACGATGGCCGACTCATCAGCTGTGACGGGGACGGAACGTGGATCAAGGCAGGAACAGTGGCAGCAGGGATTCGATCGCTTGCGGTCTGCTGAGCTCCTCTTGCTTAGTTGTCTCAGAACACGCTTCTTGAACGGACCGAGCACGCGTAGTGATGAGACAAATTAGACGGAGTAACTTTCCGCTATAAGGCTATGCGAGCACCACGTCGAGCGTGAGCATGAGCGCCGCGCCGATCATCAGCCCGAGTGTTGCGACTCGTTCGTAGCCGCGTGAGTGCGTTGCAGGGATGATTTCGTCGCCGATGACGTAGAGCATCCCGCCAGCAGCGAACCCCATCGCGTACGGCAGTAGTGGAGCAGCAACTGTGACGGCCCACGCGCCGAAGAGCGCGAGTGGGATCTCGACGAGGCCAGCGCGAATGCCTGCGACCGCCGCGTACCAGCGACGGCCGAGACCAGCGTTAATTGCCGCGACCGAGACTGCGAGTCCTTCCGGGATGTTCTGAATCCCGATCGCGAGCATGAGCGCGATACCCCCTGAAACATCACCGCTCCCGAAGCCGACCCCGACCGCGAGTCCTTCCGGCATATTATGCAGCGTGATGGCAACCGTAAACAGCAGGACGGACATCACACGGGCGTTCACTGAACCGGATTCAGTGGTTGTCGATCCAGCGAAGTGGGCGTGCCCGTGACTATCCCCCCCGCCGTCAGTCTGCGTTTCTGAATCGGGGACAAGTCGACTACTGATCACGGGACCGATGTATTGGATCCACCGTTCACCGCGATCGAGGACTGCGACGCCCAGGAAGAATCCGACGAGTACGGGAACGACACCTGCAAGCGCGACGCCGCCGAGTTGGAGCGCGCGGTATCCTGGTTCGGACGCGAACTCAATGCCGGGGAGAAGCAAGCTCGTAAAACTCGCTGAGAGCATGACCCCGGCAGCGAATCCAAGCGCGGCGTCAAGCCGTTTTTCGGTCGGGTTTCGCCAGATGAGGACGACCGATGCGCCGACGAAGTTGAAAAATGCAATGACAAGCCCACCAGCGAGCCCCTGAACCACTGGGTCTGTTCCGACCAGCTCAACAAACAGCTCTTCAATCGTCATTCAGTATCCTCCAATGATTCTGAATAGCTACGGTATAACGGTGAGTGTGTTAGTACGGTCAGATGGCCTCCACCAGTGCAGCTACGTCTAGTTCGTATCAAGTGCAGCAGATATGCTGTGTTCCACATACTGGATTTAGACTAGCCTAGTACTTATGTTTGGCTAGTAGAAAAGAGCGCTGAACTAGTAGCGTGGTCCTCTGTGTTCTCCGTCATATCATAGCTGATTTAATTGGGCACGCTCAGCTGAAAGATCGGCTAATATCGACATTACTCTCAGTGAGATCAAAACCGAATGAGCGCGAGTACACTGAGATCCGTTCTACATTATATACTATATTAGTAATATCCAATTTATATATTTTTTAGTACGTATATATTATATATACATTACTATTATAAATATAATTATGAGATAGATTATTCAATAGACTACCTCGCTCTTCATTATTATATGAAAAAATATTGATGGTATTAACCCAAGTTGCGTATTCTGGCCTCTGTTTTATGCCATGACCTCACATTGTCTACACTCGATGGCACTAACTCAAATTGACCACGTGAGCGAGAATAAGGAGATGGCAGAGTGTATTGATAACTGTTTTGAAGCTGCTCAAGCGTGCGAGTGGTGTGCTGACGAATGCGCTGGCCAAGGCGAGGAGATGGCCGAGTGTCTACGACTCTGTCGGGACGTGGCCGATCTCACCACCTTGCATGCTGTCCCGTTTCGACGTGATAAGGTTACCGAGCAAGCAACAACGCAAGAGACTATGGTCTGTCAGATCGCAAAGCAGTTCAAAGGGATGAAGACGTAATCTACCAGCCGCAATCGTCCAGACTCAGCCTCAATAGCCTGGTAATCACCTGTCTGGAGAGTGCCGCCGCTCCTGCGGCGGCGCTCTCACGGCGTTATCAGATGATTCACCCGTACACGGGAAGCGACTTGTTCCAGCGTGTACGAATGAGACGGACTGCTTCCGGCACGCCACCCCGAAGTGGGTGGCAGTGCCGGAACCACTCGACCAGCACGTAACCAATCAGCGTACAGAACAACTCGAACAACACGCCGTTTACCGATTGTGAATGGAAGTTCTCGATGTTCGTATACTGCTTTAGCTCACGAAACAGAATCTCGATTAACGTCCGAAGCGTGTAGATGTTCATCACGTCCACAGGATCGTACTTCTCCGGAGATAGCGTCGTTAGATACGCTATCTCCTCTCCGTCCACGTCTTCAAATACGATCCGCCGAAACGTTTCGCTGGTCTCGGCCAGTTCAATCAAGTCGTCGCGTACGTGTCGTGTCCCTGCTTCGTCAGTGATGTCAATGTCCTGGATTCGCTCCAGGACATCGACCCGAGAATCTGACTGCAACAAACACACGAAGTCCTCTTCACGCTCTTTCAGCGCACAGAAACGGTCATAGTCGAGATAGCCACGGTCGAACACGCGAATTGGCGAGTCGAGGTCTGCGAAGACCTCGACATCGCCTTGGAGATGGTCGAACTGAGTTGGTTCGCGTGTTTCGCCCGCTGTGACAGACACGCCAAGAGGCTGCTTGGCGTGTCCGTCCACACGTGCAGCGAAGTTGAATTTGAGGCCACGGTCACCTGGCTTAATCTCATCAATGGCTTCGCTGTCATGCAGTTCACTTGGAACAGCGACCGACCTGGTGAGAGCGAGATTTGTTCCGTCGAGAGCGACAACTGCTCGATCGAGCCATTCGAGCCGCTTGCGCTGAACACTGCGTTGGTGATACAGCTGGGGCGAATGGAGTAGCTCGAAGAAGAGACGAACGACCGCGCGGTAGTCGCGGTCGTTCGTTCGCCGGGAGAACGTTGATGCAGCCATTTCCTCGAGCTGATCATGTGTGGCTGTTTTCTCTGCAAGTTCAGCGAGCGAGTCAGACGGATTGATGCCCTCGAAGACGCCGACCTTGAGATGGTTCTCAAAGTCGTGCTTGTTCGTGTAGGTGCCGATATCGAACTTCTCGGCGATGAACTCGCTGTCGACTTCGTCGAGCAGCGAGTAAAATTCGCTTGCAGTCGTGGCTGACTGACAACTCCCTCCGCTGAGATTCTGGTCAGAAGAACGCTGTGTCAGGGTATGAACCGTTTCGGTCATCAGGCCGAACATGACGGCCTGACATCGGATTTAAATACTCGAAACGGGACAGCTTGCATGCACGTTTCATGGCCCGAAATTCGAATTACAGCGCAGAACTTGCCGAAGCCTGTGCCGGTGCGTGCGAGGAATGCGCCGAAGAATGTGAGCGCCATGACGCAGAACACTGTCAGGTGTGTGCGGACGCGCTACGGGACTGTGCTGAAAGCTGTCGAAATATGATGAGCGCCTAAACCGCTAATCACCTGCGGTCATCTATTTCTGCAACCCCCTGTCATATTTAACATAGAAATGGAAGAAATACTACCTATGAGTAGCTCATAATCTAGTCTTTCATACAGTCCTAAGGATGGATCCTACCAATCCATTATATTGAAAGCAGACATGTGATCATAGCTGAGGACAAAAGAAGGAGTAAGGGGACCGCTTTAGATGGATTTTGACAGCAATAATAGCCATCAGTTGATTACTAATTTATATAATATGGGGAAATAATGAATGTGATTTATCTTGTCCTTGGTATTGTCCTTCTTATTAGTGTTACTGGAGATCTCCTATGGACGACGCTCTGGATTGCGGAAGGCGCAGGTCCAATTACATCACTGGTGATGGAGGGGACGTGGCGACTTCTACGTAGAATTGGAAAAAGAAATTCCCGACTACTTAGTCTCTCAGGACCGTTAATTCTCGCTCTTGGTCTCATAGTATGGATTATACTTCTTTGGAGCGCATGGACCCTTATTTTTGCTAGTTCTGAGAGTGCCCTCATTGATACTCTTAATCGGGGACCGATCTCTTGGTATGACCGGATCTATTTCACTGGGTACACGATATTTACGTTAGGAATTGGTGATTTCGCTCCACGAAAGGGGGTGTGGCAGATGTTGACGGTAATTATGACAGCCAGTGGACTACTCTTCGTCACATTGGCCATTACATATATGCTTTCAGTTCTTGATGCTGTCACACAAAAACGTTCGTTTGCCAGCAATGTAAGGGGACTCGGTACAACAAGTGAAGAGATCATCCAAACTAGCTGGGATGGAGAAAAATTTCGAGGACTTGAACTACCGCTAAATACGCTTACAACACAGCTCAATACCCTTACGACGAACCATAAGGCATACCCTGTTCTTCATTATTTTCATAGCCAACAGGATAATAAGGCACCGGTAATCAGTATTATTATATTTGACGAAATGTTAACCATTCTCCAGTTTGGGGTCCCAGAACAAGATCAACCTGACAAAATCATCGTTAAGAGTGCACGTACAGGCGTCCAAAATTACCTTGAAACACTTCAACATACCTTTGTTGAACCTGCTGCACATACTCCTTCTACACGTAATCTAGATATCCTCCGCGAGAAAGGTATCCCAACTGTGTCTGATAATGAATTCGCCTCATCTTTTGATAAGTTGAGCAAACGTCGACGAGTGTTACTTGGTCTCGCGAACTCCGATGCACGGCAGTGGCCCTCCCAAGACGAGAAGTAACTAGGGGTATCTTCCTCGACTATACCTGATAACTCCGCTATGAGATGGAGCGACGCCATATAAATTGATTTCCTTAAAAATTAGACTGAACTTGCTCTTGTTCTATCGATGAACTAGGATAACCGTGAAGGCGCATCCGCGAGTTCCAAATGGCAAACGTATACAACGAGTTCGCGGAACTCACCCGAAGGGATGATCTTGAAACCCGACTTCGGCAGCAAGTACTGGTGCACTCGGTGGCTCTTGCTACGGGTTAGTATACCTATCTATAAAAATGATGTTCTAATATATATATATAAACAAGGTATACATATAGGGTATATAGTTCTATCACGGAATTCCACTCTCCTCGTCTATCCTTGAGGTGGACCTATAGAGTTGCCCACAGAGGTATTGCTCGCCGTGTTGTGTTAGCTTATATTTTCCTCGTTCTACCCTCTTGGCGAGCCCATGTGCCTCTAATTCGGTTAGACGACGGTTGACCTCCTTCTGACTGAAACCGATGTTGAATGCGATAATCGAGGGCGTTAGAACCAAATTGGTGTTGTAGAATACATTGAGAATTTCGTCGTCCATTGGTGTCATCCACTCGGCCGGATGGCGGACTTGAGACGGTTCACTCAGTAGTACCTGTGACCACTCTGCAGACCGGAGATCATTTGTTACGGGATTGTAGAGACCGAGGATCACCAACAGTGCAGCGATCCCATGGACAAAGTGGACCAGAGATGGCGCCATCAATTCAGTGATCGGTCCCCCGACCACTGCGAGAACTAACCCACCTACGGTGGTGAGGACGAATTGACGGTATGCCGTTACCGATGTCTCAAGATAGAGAAAGTAGCAGAGTTCAATGGCGACTATGATCCCGATCACTAGATTATACCAGACGAAGGAAACTACTCCATCCATGGCTCTTCACCTGTCATTTGATT
Source organism: Natrinema zhouii (assembly GCF_013456555.2). Lineage (GTDB taxonomy): Archaea > Halobacteriota > Halobacteria > Halobacteriales > Natrialbaceae > Natrinema > Natrinema zhouii. The sequence continues at coordinate 66,742 of NZ_CP084885.1, read as the reverse complement.
ATTCTGGAGTTGGTGATGACGTAATATGAGTAGGCCAATAAAAATTGCAATAATTGTGTTTACTGCACTTCGGAGTACATGAGGGACTAGTGGCTCTACTTCAGTGGTGAATAGCATCACGTGATAGACCGTTAGTATAATCATCCCAAACGAAAGGAGGGCAATCGCCGTCCCGAAGGGGGACCTCCGGAAGATACCCCATGAGAGGAGCGCGAATATCCCAGCACCCGCACTCGCAACGATTATGAAGGGGATGCTAAGGAGATGAACGATGGAATGAGGCATACTGTGACCTCCATGTCTTCTACACATCAAGCTCTAGCCTGCTATTTAACCGTCATACGAATCCTTCAAGGCTAATATGATGGTGTTATATTATTACTATTATATATCGTATTCAGTTGGAAAATAATAGTTGGGCTAGATGATATAGACGGGAGGTAATAGACTATTACCAGGACCTCACCAATTATGCATACTGCAGTTCCCACGTAGAGTTTCGTCCCTCACTATTTCGCCTATTTGTCATGGGGTATGGATAACAAAATGGGTCTACACTGTCTACTCGACTGCAATGGCACTAACCGAGATTGACCACGTGAGCGAGAATGAGGAGATGCAAGAGTGTATCGACAGCTGCCTAGAGTGTGCTCAGGCCTGTGAATGGTGCGCTGATGAGTGTGCTGGCCAAGGCGAGGAGATGGCCGAGTGCCTCCGACTTTGTCGGGACGTCGCAGACTTAGTCACTCTGCATGCGCGATTCATGGCTCGCGACTCTGGTTACCGAACAGATATTGCTGCCATCACTGCTGATGCGTGTGAGGAGTGTGCAGACGAGTGTGAGCAGCACGATGATGAGCACTGTCAGGTCTGTGCAGATGTCCTTCGAAAGTGCGCAGAGACCTGTCGAAACATGGCCTCAGCCTGAGGTTCTCGTTCACCACGATTTGTAGTTACACGCGCTAACTGCTCCTGATCAAGTCGAACACGAGCACTGGAGTATGAACATGCTGACGAAACTCACCGCCGGCGGAAACGGTGTGCTTGGCTGTTGGCTGATCGCGGCCCCGTTCGTTTTCGGCGCGCCGGCGGTAGGTCGCTGGAATGACGTCCTTGTCGGAACCGCGATCGCCCTCGTTGCTGGCTATAACTATGCTAGAGCCAACAGACGACGACCTGTTAGCGCGAACGGCGCGGGGTTCGTAACGATTCTCGGACTCTGGCTTGTCGTTGCGCCGTTTGTCCTTGGCCTCGAGGGTCTATCGTTGTGGAATGATGTCATCTGTGGGACCATCATGGCGAGTTTCGGAAGCTACAACGCATACGTCGCATCCGCTGCCGGCCGTGCCCCGCCCTTTCGTGTGACTGCCGAATAGGGAACATGGCTCGGCAACATTAACGAGTCAACCGACAATTGGCGAGCGATCTGTGCACGAAACGATAACAGGGATACCTGATCATGGAGTATAAACACCTCGAAGAATACGGCGCGATTGGTGACGGGAATACGGTCGCTTTAGTCGGTAGTGACGGCTCCATTGACTGGTGCCCGCTTCCACACGTCGAGTCACCGAGCGTCTTCGCTGCGTTGTTAGATGCCGACCGTGGCGGCCACTTCGCCATACAGCCGGCGCAGTCGTTCGAATCGGTCCAGCAGTATCGCAACCGGACTAACATCCTCGAGACAGCCTTCAAGACCGCTAGCGGTAGCGCGACGGTGACAGACTTCATGCCCATCTCCGGGGTAACTGGATCGGATGACCTACCACCCGCCGTCTATCGGAAACTGGACTGCAACAATGGCCCATTCGAATTTGAGATTACGTTTAAACCACGCTTTGACTATGCGCGAGACGTGCCCGCAATCGAGTCGACGGCTAACGGTATCATCGCGACTGGTACCGATGAACGAGCTTTCCTTTCAAGCGACATTTCGCTTGATCCAGTGACCGACGGACACGGTGTGTTCACCACGGTGACGCTCGAGGCTGATGAGACGCACTGGCTGATCCTTGGATACGGCAAGGAAATCTCCCTCAAGCCGTCGCGCCACCAGGCGACGCTCGAGGAGACTGTTGACTACTGGCAGGCGTGGGCCCCCGACTGTGACGAAATAGATTCTCCTATCGGTGGCCAATGGCACGACCTGGCCGTACGGTCATTGCTGGTCCTCAAACTCTTGATTCACCGGGAGACGGGTGCGGTGTGTGCAGCCCCGACTACCTCGCTACCGGAAGACCTCGGCGGTGTACGCAACTGGGACTACCGGTTTAACTGGATTCGTGACGCGGCCTTTACCGTTCGAGCCCTGTCCGAACTAGGCCACCTCGAGGAGGCCACCTCATATTTCCAGCTTTGTCTCGACCACTGCCAGAACCACGACCCTGCAGCACTCCCACCGGTCTATGGTCTCCATGGTGGTGGTGATTTCGAAGAATTCGTTCTCGACCATCTTGAGGGATACCGGGGATCTTCCCCTGTTCGTATCGGTAATGCAGCCCGGGAACAGCACCAACTCGATGTTTATGGTGAGCTAATCCTCGCGATTTACGAGAGTATTCGATACGGTGGGTCAATAACAGCCGACGACTGGGAAGTTATGTGCGATCTCATCGACTACGTTTGTGAAGGCTGGGACGAGGCCGACGCCAGTATCTGGGAGGCCCGGGACGACCCCCAGCAGTACGTCTATTCGAAAGTGATGTGCTGGGTGGCGCTAGACCGCGGGATTAAGCTCGCAGAGGCTGCTGGCGACCATGTGTCGGCCCCGCTCGAGCGCTGGAGGACGTGCTGTGAAGACGTTCGAGAGGCGACCCTCGAGCAGGGGTTCAGCGACTCTGCAAACAGTTTCGTGCAGTCGTTCAGCGACGATGAGGCGCTCGATGCGGCCAATTTACTTATTCCCGTCGTTGGTTTTCTTCCTCCCGACGATCCGCGCGTTCAGGGAACTATTGATGCGACGATCAACCGACTGGTGACTGACGATGGACTGGTTCAGCGGTATGAGGGCGACGATGGACTCCCAGGCGAGGCAAGTCCGTTCATCGTCTGCTCGTTCTGGCTCGTCACAGCTCTCACGCTCGCGGGACGGACCGATGAGGCAATCAACCATCTTGAGTCCGTCCTCGAGTATACTAGTCCACTTGGCCTACTAGCTGAGGCCGTTGATCCCGACACTGGCGAACAGCTTGGTAACTTCCCACAGGCGTACAGCCACATCGGACTTATCAACAGTGTACTCTATCTCGCCGACGCAGACGGATCGGACAGCAAGCTAGCACCGCTCGGGCGTGACGAGTCAATCGAGCAAAACGGCCTGAACAAGGGGATCGTTCGTCAGTCGAACGACAACAAGCAACGAGGTACCCAATGACCGACAACGAGAGACAAGATGACCCGAACAGAGAACAGGATGCCATGACTACCGACGCGCGTGAGCGGCATTCGAGAGCTGGAGATGGCGAACAGCATGACGGCAGTAGTGATAGTCAGGCCGAAAATGCTGACGATGGGCAGGATGGTGACGATGACGGATCAATGCGGCCGGGCGAGATGATGCTCACCCATCCTACGAAGGAAGTGTGGCCACAGTATGCTATTGTTTCACTAGGATTCTGGTTAATTGCGAGTACGCCAACGCTGGGCTACGAGAGCGGATTAATGCGGTGGAACAGCATTATCAGTGGATTCTTCCTCATTACACTGGCTGGCCTTACGATTTATCGAGAGAGTGGCTATGCTAACTACGCTAATGGCTTCGTCGGCCTTTGGCTGTTGTTCTCGCCAATTGCGTTCTGGGCGCCGACCGCGACTGCCTACGCCAATAACTCCCTCGTCGGAATTATGGTGATCACGTTCTCGATTCTTATCGTAATGCGCTCAGAGATGGAGGGGCCACCTGTCCCGCCGGGGTGGTCATACAATCCATCGACGGGCGCACAGCGTGCACCACTGATTGTACTCGGTGTGTTTGGCTTCTTTGCCTCGTGGTACATGGCCGCCTACCAGCTCGGGTACATCGACGCGGCCTGGGACCCGCTGTACGGTTCGGGTACTGAACAGATCCTCACATCAAATGTCTCTAAGGCTTTTCCCGTTTCCGACGCTGGCCTCGGTGCAGTGGCCTACGCGGTCGAGGCTCTTATGGGGTTTATGGGTGACCGGCGGCGCTGGCGAACGATGCCTTGGATGGTCACCTTCTTCGGCGTTGTCGTGATCCCACTTGGATTTATCCAAGTACTATTAGTTATCTCCCAGCCAATCTTAGTCGGGACATGGTGTACTCTCTGTTTGCTGTCTGCATTTGGCATGTTGTGGATGATCTCACTGACGGTCGATGAGGTCGTCGCAATGGGCCAGTATCTCGTCCGGCGGATGCGCCAGGGCGACACCCTCTGGACCGCCTTTTGGATGGGTGGAACGATCTCCGAAGATGAATCTGGCGTCGACGAGACGTCGACGCGGCCGATCGGCGACTCGCCGGTCAGTGAGCCGTTCTGGGGCGTCTCGATCCCGTGGACGCTGCTCGCCGCGATGGTAATTGGCGTCTGGCTTATGCTTTCACCGACCCTCTTCGGGACGACAGGACTCATGGCTGACAGTAGCCACCTCGTCGGCTCATTAGTGGTCTCGTTCACCGTGATTGCGACTGGTGAACCCGCTAGAGCAGTCAGGTTCCTCAACATTCCACTTGCGATGTGGATTATTGTCGCTCCATGGCTGTTCGATGGTGTCCCAATGATTGCCGCAATCAACGCCGTCGTCGCTGGCATACTTGTGATACTTCTCAGCGTCCCACGTGGACCGATTGCGGACCGCTACAGTGGCTGGGAGCGCTATGCCACCCTCGAGACGATCAATCGACTAAACCCCCTCAGTAGTTAGTCATGTCTAGACACACTGACTCAGAAGTCGTCGTCGTCACGGGCGCATCGGCCGGTGTTGGGCGATCCACTGCTCGCGCATTCGGCGAGCGCGGTGCAAAAGTTGGTCTCCTTGCTCGGAGCGAGGATGGCCTTGAAGGTGCACGCAAGGACGTTCAACAGGCCGGTGGTGAGGCAATTGTCATCTCAACAGATGTCGCTAATCCTGACGAAGTTGAGGCTGCGGCCGAAACCGTCGAGAACGAGTTTGGGCCGATTGACATCTGGATAAACAATGCGATGGTGTCGGTGTTCTCGCCGGCGGCGGAGATGACTGCCGACGACTATCGCCGTGTTACCGAGGTTACGTATTTGGGATATGTCTATGGCACACAGGCCGCACTCAAGCAGATGCGCCCCCGTGATGCGGGAACGATCGTACAGGTCGGCTCGGCACTCGCATATCGCGGCATACCGCTACAGTCGGCCTACTGCGGCGCGAAACACGCGATACAGGGCTTTACTGAATCTGTACGGACGGAACTGTTCCACGACGACTCCAACGTACAGCTATCGATGGTGCAGATGCCTGCGATGAACACTCCGCAGTTCGAGTGGACAAAGAACCGGTTGCCACAGAAACCCCAACCAGTACCGCCAATCTACCAGCCTGACGTCGCTGCTCGAGCAATCTGCTGGACCGTTGACCATGACAAAGATGAGTTGTGGGTCGGCCGGTCGACAGTGAAAGCGATCCTCGGCAACCGACTGATTCCGCGACGGCTTGACAACTACCTCGCTAGTGGTGGCTACAACTCTCAGTTGACCGATGAGCCGGCCGATACCGACCGAGACCACAATCTCAACGAGCCAATGGCGGGCGATTACGGCGCACGCGGCCCATTCGACAAGCAGGCACGTGATCAGAGCTATCAGCTCTGGGCATCAATTCATCGGCGAACACTTACTATACTTGCTGTCCTCGTAGCGGCAATTGTGAGCCTAGTTCTCGGTCAGCGTGTTATCTTCTCTGACTAATATGAGTAGGTTGATCCCGCGGGTGGAGGTAGTGATATTTATAAAAGTAGCCAAATTTATGCTGGGGAAGGCTTGTTACCTGAGACGGTTACATACTGTCAGTGGCTGTCCTCGTGATCACTTTGTCCACTGTCACCGCCACTCTGGACCATCTCGTTTAGTTCGTGAATCTTCTCTTGTGCTTCATCGGGTAGGCTAGATTGAGGTTCTCCCATACCCGGTTGGTTATTGAGTTTTGGATCACCAACGACAATGCTCCCCAGCATTCCCGTATTCTCATGTGGGCTACAGTAGTAGTCATAGATACCCTCAGTTTCAAAGGTATGTTCAAATGTTTCACCCTCTTCAGTGATCTTTCCGCTATCCCATGCCTCAGAACCATCAGGAATCCGCTGAGGCTTGTCGTTCGCCGATGCATATGCGGTTGTGGTGTGGGACCCGCTCTTTAGGTTCCATGTGACTGACTCCCCGGGCTCAATTCGGACAACGTGAGGTTCAAAGTGTGTCCCAGAGTCGTTCGTCACCATTGTAACTTCGGCTCCACTAGTAGCCTCACCTTCTGCTTCGTGAGTATCTCCTTCGTCATTGTGGCTATTATTCCCCACATTACCATCACTAATATTATTGCCCTGATCATTGTCACTCCCTTGCTGGTCGCTCTCAGTTAGACAACCAGCGGTCCCGATAACGATCGCACCACTAATTGTACTCAGTACGGCCCGTCGAGATAGTCCGTCGGTCATCGTTGTCGCCAAGATGGCGGTATGCCTACTATCTTTTCCTTATCTAGAGTATAATCGCGTCATTCTGCTTATTAGAGTGGTTGAAACCCTTATTAGAAAAATAGGTTCAATACCCACAGCGGTTTGAGAACCATGGCGAAGAAGTCTTCTGACAGAATCTATGGCTAAGACTTATTGAAGAGTACTGGTTACTATCTAATCAGAATAGAGCGTATATTTGTCGCAGTAACTTTTCCCTTTCGGGGTGATCCAAGGCTATAGTGGAGGTTGGAACGGACCTAATAGCTGTTATGAACATAACCTCTGACCCACTGCCCTCGTATGCGTCGGATGTAATTTCAATGATCAGTTGTGTAAGTACGGAGTCATTTCCTGTAATCTAAACGGGTACAAGGACGGTATTGTTGACTCTGGCAAAGACAGCGTACTCCGAGATGATCGGAAGGCAAGGCCAGTCGCCACCGTCCAAAGGCCAGTGTCTAATACCGTCGGTTGATTTTGCTCGGTCATACTTGTAGCACCGCTGATCTCCTATGAGGATTGTAAGTAGTTCTGGTGCCCAATATATAATGTAATATAACACTATAATTAGATAAATATATAATATTTATTTTATAATAATCGAGACCGTAACCGCCCATTCGATTCTTTACTAGTGCCATCAGGATATATCGGTGTTGCCGTTGTAAATTAAACAATGGCGTCACCACCGAATATCATCCTCGTACATTGCCATGACCTCGGGCAGTACCTAGGCTGTTACGATGTCAACATTACAACACCGAATGTTGATCGATTGGCTGAAGAGGGAGCAAGATTTACGAATCACTTCACGGCCGCACCGCAGTGTTCCCCAAGTCGTGGTAGCCTCTTTACTGGACTCTATCCGCATCGGCATGGACTTCTAGGATTAGCCTACACCGAATGGGAACTTGACGTCGAACGTACGCTACCGTATCGGCTCTCCGAGCACGGCTATGAGACACATCTATTTGGACTTCAACACATCTCCGAAACACCGAATGACCTCGGCTACGATGAGACGCATACGGCAGGATCCCTTTCCCCGGACGTCTCTCCTGAAATCCATTCGATTAACCGTGCGAGGGATGTCGCAGATACGGTCGCGTCGTTCCTGAACGCGGACCTAAAGTCGCCGTTCTTTGCATCAGTCGGATTTTTCGAGGCACACCGCCTCGAGACGGAAGAAGACGAGGACGAGGGTGACGTACTCTATGGGTTTGGTGATCGGTATGATGGAGACGATCCAGATAGTATCGGAATCCCCTCGTTTCTCCCAGACAAGCCAGGTGTTCGCGAAGATCTGGCAGCAATACGTGGGATGGTGTACGCTATCGATGACGCTGTGGGGACGATCCTTGATGCCATTGAATCGGCTGGTCTTGACGATGAGACGCTTATGTTGTTTACCACGGAACATGGCATTGCTTTTCCGCGGACAAAGGGGACGTGCTACGATCCCGGTATCGAGGGTTGCTTACTAATGTGGTACCCGACACTGATTGACGCAGGTATGGCCCCAGAACATCTGGTGAGTAATGTTGATATTCTGCCAACCATTCTTGATCTCATAGCCGATGAAGTACCGGACCAGGTCGATGGCCAGAGTCTCATACCGATTTTCGATGCCGATATGACGTACTACCCTCGCGACGAAATCTTTGCTGAGATCACATGGCATGACCAGTATAACCCAGTTCGTACGGTCAGGACGGATCGATTCAAGTATATTAGACGCTTCTGGCACCTCCCACGAACCTTCCTACCAAACGATGTCTATGCGAGCCTCGCCGGGCGTGAGGTCCGCGGACGTTACGGCCGACCGTCGCGGGTGTACGAGGAACTCTATGACCTCAAATTAGACCGCTATGAACGAGAGAATGTGGCTGACGATGAGGCGTACGCTCAGGTTCGCACGGAACTGCTGTCGAAGCTTAGTACGTGGATGCACGAGACAGACGACCCCCTCCTTGATGGACCAGTAGTCCCACAAGACTACGACCGAATATTCAATGGTATCACGTAACGTCATGAGCTATGCGTAATAGCGTATTCCCACGAGTCAGTGTAGGAATCGTAGAGTCGCTTAATCATTCCAGTATTGGATATGAGTTTGGCCGCTGTCATCGGTTGACTCAGGACGTGTCTGATCACCGTTGTTGGCTGTCGGGTAATTTCGTCGATCGTTAGCCCGGCGAGCGCCTCTGTGATAGCCGCCAATAACTCTGGATCTTCGTGTTCCACCCATGCACCTCGCATTAGATGAGCGAGACGGTACTCTGACTTCATCAGTTTATACAGCTCTCGTGGATACGAAGACTCATTCCCAACTGCGATGAGCTCAGTGAGGAGATAGGCTGATCTAATTCCCTGACAGATTCCCTCACCCTGATATCGATTGGCGATTCCAGCCGCGTCACCGACGAGAAACACGTTCTCCTCAGGAACGTATACATTAGCGGGATTGAGGCTTGGACCTTTTGGTATGGTGGCGATGTTCACTTGCTCTCGTTCTGGGACTGGAAACCCGTTCCGCTTGGCAGCGGATTTAAGCGCGTCAAAATAATCGTCTGGGCGCTGATCACCTGCCCATCCGATTCCGACGTTTGCGTGGTGTTCCGACTTCGGGAACGACCAGGCGTAGCCGACATATCCCTCGAAAAAGATGCGCGGACGGTTCAGATACGCTGAGAAATCACCCTCGACCGTCGCATTGAGTGCGACCATATCGCCCGTGTATTCTTCCGTTTTCCCCTTTGATTTGAGAGTCAGGGAGGGCTGACCCGACGCATCGATGATGTAATCGTATGTCTCCACGATATCTGCGTATTCGGCAGGCGAGACGGATCGTCCGGTACGGAGTTCAACGCCGCTCGACGCAAGATTATTTGCCCACTGGCGTTCGACAGCATCTCGCTCACAGATATATCCAGGGTCACATCTCAGGCTCGACGTAGCTAATGGGTAGGCCTCAAGTCGCCGGTAAGTGCTCTCATAAACACGGAGCTGGAATCCGTCAATATTGTTTACAAAGCCATTTTCAGGCGTCTTCTCGAGCGGAATCAATGTTGTATCGTTTATCGCCTCTCCGCAATCCACTCGCTTCTCATCGTATTTCTGACGTTCATAGATAGTTACTTGAGAGATGGCATCTAAATTGTTCAGTCTTGTCGCTGCTGCAAGTCCAGTAACTGATCCCCCAATAATTGCTGCTGTAGACTTGCTCTTTTTCATATGTTTGTTATTTTATTATCAATCAAACTAATAAATTAGGGGGGACTAGCTACCATCTGTTGTTGCTTGGATCTCTTCTGCTTTCTAGCAAGATATGTTGAAAGCCCTGTTAAATCAGATTTGTCAAATCCAAATACGCCAATATCGTTCTGGTCCGCTACGTTTGTCAACTGTAGCGCACGTGCCTGGTTGATACCTAGTGGGATTTGTGGAATCGGATCTAGAGCGTATAGTGTAATCGCTGCTATCAGCATCGGCACAGGAATGATTTCTACTGATTTTCCGTCGGTCTTATACAGTAACCGAGTTACCTCCTCGAATGTCAGCACTTCTGGCCCCGCGAGTTCGTATATCTCGCCAACGTGATCGTCACTTTCGACTCCGTCTGCGAACATTTTGACACAATCTCCGACCCATATCGGCTGAAATTTCGGCGTTTTCCCGCCGTCAGGGAGGACTGTTACATATGGCGTCGTGTGTTGTTTAATAAATGTGAACGTCTCACTTCCCTCACCGAAAATGAATGACGGTCGAAAAACAACCCAATCGAGATCTGAATACCGAACGACCTCTTCACCGAGCCCTTGTGTTCGCCAGTATGCAATCTCTCCGTTCGGATCTGCCCCCAGTGAACTCATTTCGATGAACTTGGTGACACCGTGTTCTTCAGCGGCTTCAACGGCATTGATTGAGCCGCCGATGCAAACGCTGTCATGGCTGGTTTCTCGTGGTGGTTGGTGTAGCGGGGGGAGAGCCGCGAGATTCAGCACGACGTCTTTTCCTTCAAATGCATCCTCAATGGAGTCATAGTCAGTAACATCTCCTTGGGTCAACATCACCTCGTCTGGTAAGACCGATGGATCAGGTGTTCGTGAGAGGGAAGTAACGTCATGACCGCGTTCAATAAGTTCTGAGCAAAGGTGCTGACCAACGAATCCATCTCCACCGGTGATGAGTACGTCCATGTATTCAGTACGCAGAGGACCTCTGTAAATGTACAGCACGCACTTGCATCATAGAGATAGCTGAGTAGAGAGTGGATTAACACCTAGAACTGCTGTTGTTCAACACCATCATCGGTACCGATATACAGCTCATCAACCATATTAACAAATAACCCATGTTCCTGTGCACCAGGGATCGATGCCAATTGGACAGCACAATCTTCTGGATGTTCGAGTGACCCAAATCACAGTCAAGCACGGGATTCCCATTCGCTGTAAAGAGCGGGCCGTCTTTCGCCTCTGCGTACCGAAGTTTTGGTTCACCTCCTTGATTCCGCACCCACTCTGCAGCAAGCGTGCGAGACTCGGACAGCACGGAGAGGGGAATGGAATGATCGAGCGGGTCAGCCGCCTTGGTTTCATCGGTTGCAATAATGAACTGCTCGGCGGCAGTATCGATTACCTTCTCACGGGCGTGTGATGCACCGCCACCTTTCACTACGTGCGGATGTTGGATAGAATACTGGTCGGCCCCGTCAATTGCTATATCAAGTGCAGTCAACTCATCGAGATTGACGAGCGGAATACCTGCCTCCTTAGCGAGTTCATGTGACTGGATCGATGTAGCCACACCACAAATATCGAGACCATCAGCGACTCGTTGTCCGAGTTCGGCGATCGCCCAGGCCGTAGTACTCCCTGTTCCAAGCCCCACATCCATGCCGTCCTCGATAACCTCTGCTGCACGTTTTCCAGCACGCCTTCGTCGCTCATCCATTACGCCGCTTGCACTGCTCTTGATCCGACGAGGGGATGGTATAACTTGGATATGGTTGCGGATCTCGTCTGTGCTCATGGAAATACCATGATCTTCGAGGTGATCTTGGGCCGTCTCGATGACCGTTGCTTCGTCATCTGCCCAATCGGTGAATGTACAACTATCCCTGGGACACTCGAATTCTTTTGCCATTGATTTCCCTCCTAGAGGAGGTCTCCATCGTTAACTTCCTCTTCAAGATGCTTTCTTGAACGATTTTCGACCTGGCTCGTCCGGCGTTCTTCGGCAATGTCTTCGTCACTCCCGAATGGATGATCGCCAAAGCCGTGTCGCATGAGAGCGATCGCCCGATACGTGTTGTTCTGTCCTCCTCGAGACTTGAAAAGTTCCATCACTGATTGAGAGATCACTGGAATCGGCGTCTCGTTCTTGACCGCCTCTTGAACGAGCCAGTTGACCTCGCCAGTATCCTCAACATAGTTTGGAACATCTTCGAACTTCTGTTCGTTGAGTTGTTGGTTCATCAAATCGACGAGCCAGCCACGAATGACGGACCCATTCGACCAATTGTGGAAGACTTCGTCCAACTCCAGCTCGAAGTCGCTGTCCTCCAGCAGTTCGGCGCCCTCTCCGATCGCCTGAAGCATCCCAAACTCAATGCCGTTATGAACTAATTTTACGAAATGGCCACTTCCGGACGTGCCAGTGTGAACGTATCCACCGTCAACGGAGAGTTCCTCGAGGAGCGGTTCGGCTATCTCAATGCCTTCTTTGTTGCCACCGACCATGAAGCAAGCTCCGTGTCTTGCACCTTCTGACCCACCGCTCGTGCCACAGTCGAGGAAGTGAATGCCATGCTCGTCTAGTTTTGCTGCGCGTCTTATCGAGTCCCTGAAAAAGGAATTCCCTCCGTCCATGACTACATCACCGTCGTCAAGTCGTGGCATAAGTTCGTCGAGAACTCTATCGACTATGTCACCGGCCGGAACTGACATGTAGACCACTCGCGGTTGGGCAAGTTCATCAACGAATGCATCGTACTCTTCAACGAGTTCGACTCCCTTCTCTCGTAGCTCCGGTTTGTCGCTTGAGTGTTTCTTTCCAACGACTCGGATTCCTCTTTCAACAGCCTGTTTTGAAAGGTTCCCGCCAATCGTTCCCAGTCCGATCACACCCATTTCGGTGACAGATGTCATAGTAAACTCCTTATAGCAACACGTGAAGAACGGTATTAAAGCCCAGGGCAGAGAATTTAGCCAGTCAGCCCACGATACTTCGAAATATAGTGGTAGATCGCTTCACGGGTCCATGGGTAGTACGGAAGGCGACGAGCGACTGTGAACAGTGAATCAAGAACGGGATAGATCTGGACGAGCGTTTCCTCCATAGCTCGTCCACAAAAGTACACTGCGTCGTCGGTAAGCAGGTGTGCACAGGCCTCATAGCATGGCGGGAGACGAGCTCGTTGTGTGGGAGTCAACTCCGAAAAGCCGGTAGATTCAATGTTACTGTGCCTGACGGCGAACGCAGCTGCCAACGTACAGAAATTGCACGTATCATCGTATACTAACTGTGGAGGTGTTGACTGTGTAGACGAGAGCTTAGCTGCGATCCGCTGAAACATACACATCTTTCAGCAGGCATCGTGATGAGGCTACTGGTGCTCACATTACGTAGATCGACCTCTCCACTTGGTGTCCTTCGAATATCTTCTACACTGCAGTTACTGGGTTCTCAGTACAGGGACACCGACAATAGCCGGAATCACCATTAAAATATGATTAGCTAAGAGGTTGCCGATATAGGGGCAAAACGGACACGGGGGACTCATCAAAGTCGATCTAAGATTTCGTCCTCACCAATCCTCCTTGTAAGGGTATAACTGGTATTACTGTAACTCACTGATTGTCAGTTATCCGCTTATTATTGAGAAACAAGTCTGATTATAGGAGGGTCTAACCTCACCGTTTTTCCGTTCGTTGCATGGTTCTGGATAACAAAGTGGGTTCCAACCGTAGCGATGAGATGCGATGGCGATTCCTCGTGATGTGATTGTTGCGCGATGCAACACCGACGAGAATTGCCAGTATCGGTCACCAGCCGTATAGCATTAATTGACGACGCAATCACTGAACGACCACACACGATAGATAATGAGTACGACAACCAAAAACACGACAACCAAATGGCTCGCAGGACTCAACAGCCTACTCGGCCTCTGGTTAATCGTAGCACCGTTTATATTCGAGGCTCCGACAGGAGATCTCTGGAATGACGTGATCGTTGGTGCTTCGATCGTTGTTATCGGTGGCTACAACTATTACAGGGCAGCGAACCAGCAGTCTGTAAGTACAGGCGCCGCCACACTCAACGCGTTGCTTGGCCTCTGGCTCATCATCGCCCCGTTCGTCTTCGGTGTCGGTGGTGTATTACTGTGGAGCGATGTCATCGTCGGCGTCATTGTTGCGAGCTTCGCTGCTTACAACGTGTACGCTGCCAGTAGTACAGAACGAGAACGGACAACCGCTGAGAGTAGTCAACCGTAGAACATCGACATCATGTAGATGATCAGCTACATTGTCTGGGTCAGATGACGTTTGCGTGTAGCTCGTCTAGCTTAGGTTTAGAATCGTGACCTTATTATTTTCAGGTATACAGCTCTAAAAAGAGATCGTGTCTTTTGGCAGGGATTACATCACAGGATGCCGTCATGCAGACGGTGACTGCTCCTATGGATATCTCCCAGACGATTATAGAATCGCTGACGATCCATGGAATAAATGGTATAATTCAGCATCCGTATATTACGTATAGAACTCCTCCCCCTTCTGAGATACATAATCCTTGATCTGGCTCTACTGATCCAGTATCCTTTTCCTCCCACACGTTCCCAGTAACTAGTGGAATCGCACAGAAATCACGCCCCATTCATTTAATTACATATGGCAACAACGAGGTTTAATAACACTCATATCAGACGGCTTCTTGTAAGAGGAACTTGGTTCAATCTACTATTCGCTGTTCAATTGATCGCAGGACTTTCATTTGCATTCAGAACCGGGGAGGTGGGGAGTCGGCTCACTCACTTTTTTATCCCATTCGTCTGGACTACCGTCTCTATATGGGTTATCTGGCATACTCGGCCTGCACCAGCACAGCGTCTCTTTCGAATACTCGCTGCTGCTGTTTCTGCGATATATCTACTAATCCTGCTCTATCTCACCGGTATCCTCGGACCCAATGTTCAGTACCTTGCGCAGGTAACTGGACCCAACGGGATTGGGATTACGTGGGGTCGATCACTAGGTTGGAGTCCCGTCCTTATTTATACAGGAGAGTGGATCACACTGACGCTCGTTCCATACCAGACCATTGGTCTAGTTACACTATCATACCTAGTTTACGATGCGTTGCTTGACTTCGCACGATCGGCAGTTGGCGGCATTGTCGGGATTGCAGCATGTCCTGCTTGTGTTGGTCCATTACTTGCCCCCGTGCTGTTTAGTGGAGCTAGTGGTTCCTCATTGTCTCTACTATTAGGGATCTATGGCTATGAGATCGCTACTGTTCTATTTATTCTGGCTGTCGTGCTTCTCTATTATCGGAAATGTGTTCCGAAGATATACAGATACCTATGGAGAAAGAGACAGAGAGTAAACTAACAACAGTAGTTACCGTCAAGGAGGCGTCGGAGGGACTGACGATAGTAAAAGGATAATTGGCATGGTGATCGCCGCATTTGTTATAGAACGAGGCGGTATGTCTGCAAGGTAGATTCTATGGGAGTGGGTCTAGTTGTCGGAGTCGGTCTGTTTAGATGGTTCAGGGTAGCCGTCGTAGATCACCCCACTCTTGCTGAGTCCAAACTGTTCAATCTTCGCTTTTCCGCAGTTCATACATTGGAACCCAACGATAGTTCTATTACTGCCACCGCCATGTCCAACACCTTTCATTTCCCACTGATGTTCGTCTTGTTCACCATCAGTCATTTGAACCTGTTTACTATCCCCAGGAATAAAGCGTTGGGAAGAACTCACTCAAATTCAGCCATTGCATTCTCCTGTGGTTATTGAGGAATTCACCTACACTGAGCGTTCAGGCTAAGAGATGACCGACTGCACAGTAGGTATGCATTCTTACTATGTGGTTCTCTGAGTGAGTGTAAATGCCACAATCGAAACAAGGACATAGGAGATTGAGAACAAGACCACACTTGTAATAAGAAATAGAAGGGGTTTTTGGACTACATTCTACATGAGGAGGTGCTCCTATCTCCTAGGGCGCTCATAGTGGTCGAGATAAGTTTGGGCGTAACTCGTATACTCACCAACCGATCTCGAAATGCTAGAGCTGTGGCGTCATATGAGTCCGCCGCGTCATCGGGGAAGTAGCACTCAATAAGTCGCCATGTCCACGTATCGATTGGGACTCCCTGGAGGTGGCCAAATGCAAACAGCGAAACATAGTCTACTATTTTGGGACCGACTCCGGGGAACGATTGAAGCTCTTCGTGGACCTTCTCGTACGATCTGCCGCGCAGGGATGTCCCCGTGATATTACCCTCTAAAACCACTGAGACGTCTGTTTAACATATGGTGCACGGAACCCTAGACCGAAACCTCGGAGTTCGTTTTCCGATGCCGCTACCAACTCCTCGGGGTATGGAAACGCGTAGTACGTGGAACCGTCAACGTGGACGGCACTGCCGAACTCCTGTGCAGGATTACTCTGAAGGGCGTGAATCCGTTTGACTGGCATTCGTGCTGAGCAAATAAACGAGACGAGACAGGGGAAGAACGGATCACGAACTACTCGGAGACCAGAGTACCGGCGTCTGGCTTTTTCGAGCGTGGAATTCTCAGGGAAACTGGCAAAGATTTCGTCGGGATCGTCGTTAAGTCTGAGTCGGTGACGAAGAAGGCCAGCCGTGTCCGTTGTTGCTTGCCACTCTAACTGACCTGATTGCTGCCGTGCGAAGAGAAGGTCATCCTCAACGACCTGTAGTATCAGTAGTCACCACCAGACGCAGTTGTCCCCTCGTACATCTCCCCATCAACGTGGTGCAAGAGAAATGACTGGGCGCTCTCGAGTGCTGTCTGTAAATCGAGTCGGCCAACGCTGTCCGGAATTGAAAGTGTACCTGAATACATCGTCTTCTGGTGAGGCAGATACAGTCATACGGTCTGCTGTAACGATTTACCGGTGCAACCCCAAGACGGTTCGGGGTTGCGCCGGAAATGACTGACAGCAGTCCATATCAGAACTCAGCCGTCGACCAGTCTGGGTCTTGAGCTACTACCTAGCTGATCTCCTCGATACTGGTCGTTTCCATCGACCCGTCCTGCTCCTCTCTCTGGACGCGGAGTCGTATCCCTTCCTCCGTATCGCTTTCCTCCACGATGTTCACTATTTTCGGGGTCGCCTCTGAGTCCAGAATAGTCAACCGATCGTCGTCGGTCACGATACCATAGCCACTCTCGACGCAGTGGCCCATTAGTGCACACTCTCGTGAGTGCGTTCGGGCCTTCTCAAGGAGCTCATCGCGAGCGTTCTTCCGGACGCATCCGACGTCTATAACGTACCCGTCGACGGTTTCAGTGGCCATGGTCTCCCTAGTGTCCTGCCGCCTTTGCATGTTTGGGCTACTCCTCAGATTCACGCTCCGAGAGAGGGCTGTTTGCAGCCCATCGCGGACTGAGTCGTCATAGTCGAAGCGAGAGCCATGACATGGATAGTCCCAGGATTGTCCACTATCATTTCATAGACGAGGAGGACGTACGGCCGCCGTCGATAACAACGATGGAGTACGGTCGATTCTCCAACGGCTCTCAGAGGACGCCGGGATTGATATAAAAAATACAATATGACTGCCTTGCTCTGCACGATGCTCGCCGCGGGGAGGTGCTCGTTCAAGCCTGCGGCTACATTGTTGTCTAATTATATATAGGTATGATAGAAAAGGGACCGTAAGCGATCTTCAGACCTCGAAGCCAGCGATTTTGAACCCCTCAAAGAGCAATTGGGACCGAGAACGGAGCGAGCTAGTAATCTCAATACAACAATTTTAAGTGCTGAATCTTAGTAATGGCGGTAATGTCGACGACTGAATTCAATAGCAAATCATCGTCAAATCAACTTCTATCACTCACGCCGTTGTATCTGATCGGCCTGCTCTTGGCTGCCATCACCGGAGTGGTCCACCTATGGTTAGGGATCGAGAAAGGTTCGCCCGCATTGTTCATTGCTGGGATTGGTTTCGCTATCGGGATCATAGCTGTCGTCGTTGACATTCGACGTCAAACCATCGTCAGGCTCGGGATTCCATTTACGGCGGTACAGGCGGTCTACTACCTTGCGACTCATTTCGATCAAATCACATGGGTGAGTGCCACGGATAAACTCGTCCAAGTTGGGTTAATCGCGGTCCTAATTGTCATCGATCGGCGCGGCTAGCACGGTCGTCGCGTTCTTCTTCGACTCGTCAATAGCCTTCCCTGCGAGGTCCTATAGCACAATCGCAGCGTCAATAAATCTGAGGCCCATCTCTCCTATATGGGGCGAGCAACCGTTGAAATGGAGGATGAGGCGTTCGATCCGGTTCGGAAGACGGTAGCACCGGGGACGACGGTCGTCTGGAAAAACACTGGGTCGGCCGACCACGTCGTTGATAGTGTGCAATTTCATGACGTCGCAGATCAGTGGCAGTTCCGCACACAGACTCTTCGACCCGGTGACAGCGCCGTCTACGCATTTGATCAAGAAGGGATTTATGAGTATTACTGTGGACTCCAAGGAGAGGAGACATGCGGGGTGATTCTCGTCGGCGACATATCACTCTCCGATTCACTTCCCTGTGAATGACGAGGGGAGCGGTAAGCAGGAAAGAGGCTCGTGCGTTACAGATGTCGAACGTGACGGATCACAACGACGTCGATGCGTTCGAACTAACTCAGTCGGACTTACTCCCTCTCTCAGAGTACCTAGGCGTGGAGTCCATACAGCAGAAATGAGCTCAACGACCTGCTCAGTAGTTGCGGTGTAGACCTCCTTCGTGACTGTGTTGAAGCCCACTCCTGCGACATTGTCTACTGAGAACAATCAATCGGTAGATGCACCTATTCAATATCTGTTCCACTCACAGAAACGCCGAATCATAAGATTTCAACGGTGACATGGGATATAACGGTGTCCCAGCGTCCCCCGTAAAGGCGCTGGGCAAAGGAGGTTTCCGGCGAGCAACCGTACCCAGGGATATGACGACAACTGAGGAACTTGCCAAGTTTGTTCAAGAGGTCTCCACCGAGGAGTTCTCCGAGGACACGCAGGAGGAACTGAAAAAGCGAGTACTCGACTCGGTCGGAATCGGGATCAATGCCCTTGGAGCAGAGCCGGTAGAGGTCGTCCACCAGACGGTGCAGCGAGCCAATCCTGGCGACTACTGTACACTCTGGGGACGTAGTGAGTCTTCATCGCCAGTCGGTGCCGCGATGCACAATACTGCGTTGACGCGCTATCTCGACTTCATGGACTCCTTTCTCGCGCCCGGCGAGACGCCCCACCCAAGCGACAACATCGGAACTGTCGTCGCTGCTGCCGAGGCCGTTGATGCCTCTGGCGAGGAACTCTTGGAAGGAATCGGTGTGGCCTATGAGGTCCAAGGCGAGTTCGCCTGGAACGTCCCAGTCCGTGATAAGGGATGGGACCACGTGACCCACACGGTCATCTCGGCTGCGTGCGGCGTTGCAAAGGTACTCGATCTTGACGTTGAGACGACCCGGGATGCCATCGGCATCGCCGGGACCGCCCACAACGCTCTCCGCGTAACCCGCACCGGCGGCATCAACGAGTGGAAGGGCATCGCGTCGGCCAATGCCGCCCGCAACGCCGTTTACGCGGCCCTGTTGGCCAGTGACGGTATGGAGGGGCCCAAGAACCTCTTCGAGGGGCAGAAGGGCTGGAAGCAGACCATCAGCGGTGAGTTCGAGGTCGACCTTGACCCAGGTTGCACGCGCGTCCATGACGTCATGACGAAGCGATACGTCGCTGAAACGTACGCCCAGTCTGCCGTTGAAGGGATTATCGAACTGGCAGAGCAGGAGGACCTCGATGGGAGTGACGTGGAACTCATTGATTTAGAAACGTTCGCCGGTGCGAAGCTCATTATCGGTGGCGGTGAGGGTGATCGCCATACGGTCGAGACGAAGGCCCAGGCCGACCACTCACTCCCGTACATGCTGGCAGCAGCACTCCTCGACCGTGAAATGGGTAACGCCCAGTACGAGCCGGAACGCATCACCCGAGATGACGTCCAGTACCTCCTCCGGCACGTCACCGTCGAGGAGGAGGAGGCATTTACGGAACGGTTCGAAGCTGGAGAGATGCCCGCTCGCGTGACGGTCGAACTCGAGGACGGCACTACCCACGTGGTCGAGAAGGACGCCTTCCAAGGCCATCCGACGAATTCAATGAACTGGGATCAGATCGAGACGAAATTTCACGATACAGCCGGTATCAGACTCGACGAGGATCGTCGGGACAAGATCGTTGCAACGGTTAGAGACCTGGAGTCGCACACCGTCAACGATTTCGTCACCCTGCTGGCATAGGGTTTGGCATGGCTCACTAAATAGAGCCAGATAGGCTGTTCCTGTTCCTCGGTCTGCGGCAGATGGCGCCCCTCAAGCGCAGATCGAACTGGCCGCCCCCCCACTCACTAAGGACATGGAGACCGAATCCATTACCGGATTATGGTAGACCGTACGTTCGAGTTCCTACACCACAATGAGCGCGAGGAGAAGCCCAGAGAGAAAGGAATCACGGAAATCCGTGGGCCGTACTACGACCCGATGGGCCCACGCGAGCTGCGTGACCTCCTGGAGACAATGGGGCAATACGTCGACATCTACAAGTTCAGCGGCGGGTCCTTCGCGCTGATGCCCGAGGAGGCGGTGACGGAGCTGATCGAGGTCTGTCACGAGTACGACGTCAAGGTCTCGACCGGCGGCTACGTCGAGAACGTCCTGATCCGCGACAACGACAAGGTCGAGCAATACTTTGAGGAGGCTGAGCGGCTCGGATTTGACATCGTAGAGCTCTCCAGCGGGTTCTTGGCCATCGGGACGGACGACATGGTGCGGATGACAGAGATCGTTGCAGAGGATTACGAGATCGACCCGAAGCCCGAGATCAACGTCCAGTTCGGCGCCGGCGGCGCGACGGACCCGGATGTCCTCGAGGAGCAGGGCCAACAGGACCCCGAGCAGGCGATCGAGGAGGGGAAGCGCCACCTGGAGGCGGGCGCAGATCTCCTGATGGTCGAGGCGGAAGGTATCACCGAGGAGGTCAACGAGTGGCGGACCGACGTGGCCTACCAGATCGCGAACGGGCTCGGCATCGAGAACCTCGTCTTCGAGGCGCCCGGCCCCGAGATGTTCGAGTGGTACGTCAAGAACTTCGGGCCAGAGATCAATCTGTTCGTCGACAACTCCCAGATTGTCGAACTGGAATGTATGCGCTCCGGCCTCTGGGGCAAGGCGACGACGTGGGGCCGGACCGTTACCTGGAAGGGTGATGAAGAGTAGCCGGACTAAGAATCATATTACTGATTCTAAGGGAACTTTCCTGGGAAATGTACGAGCTAGTGTAACTAATTCCGTTGTCCCAGATATGGTAAGTGGGATACTGGTGATAGAGCCTGTGGAAGCACTATTCTCCAAAGGAGGAGACTGAAATTTGATAAATAATCAACTAATCACGGACCAAGGTGATTCAGGGATAACCCCTCGGATGAGACCGTTTCAGAAGCGAGACATTTACCGATTCTGCTCAGCAGGTGAATACTGATGGAACCATTACTTCTTGTAGTCGGTATAATTCCGCTTGCCAGTGTCATTGTTGATCTCTTCTGGACGACACTCTGGGTTGAGGGAGGCGCTGGACCACTGACCTCCCTGTTGATGGCAGGGACATAGCGAGTGTTACGGCAGTTCGGGGAGCAAAATTCACGAGTTCTTACTCTCTTAGGACCGATAATTCTCACTGTTGGCCTATCGACGTGGATTATACTACTATGGGTGGGTGTTCATCTTTGCGAGTGGTGAGAGCTCGATTATCGATACCGTGAACCGAGATCCTGTTTCCTGTCAGACTGGTTCTATTTATCTGGATACGCAATCTTCACACTAGGGAACGGAGATTTTGCCCCGCAAGAAGGGGTCTGGCAGATTATGACGACTCTCGCGACGGGGAGCGGGATGCTCTTTATCACACTCAGTGTTACGTATATTCTCAATGTTCTGAGTGCAGTCACACAAAAACGGTCTTTCGCCAGTGGTGTGAGTGGACTGGGTGAGCATGGCACTGAGATTCTTCTCACGAGTTGGAATGGCGAAGAGTTTGAGGGGCTTGAGCTACCCTTGAACACCTTTACTACTCAACTGAACATGCTTACGTCGAATCACAAGGCGTATCCAATTCTCCATTACTTTCACAGCAAACAACCCGTCCAATCAGCGATCGTGAGCGTTACAATCCTCGACGAGACACTGTCACTTCTCAAGTTTGGGCTCTTCAATCAGTCTCATCCGAGTAACACGATTCTTAAAAACGCCCGATCGAGTGTCGAGAGCTATCTAGAAACGCTCCAGAATTCTTTCATCAAGCCTGCTGATCGCTCCCCACCGTCACCAAACCTCGATACACTTCGAGAAAATGAACTTCCGACCGTCTCTGACGAGGAGTTTACCGCAGCGCTTGCAGACATAGATGAGCGGCGACGAACACTGCTCGGTCTCATAGAATCTGACGAACGAGAATGGCCCTCCCAGGGTAGTGAATGATGGAGTATTGTCGGTTTTGTATCCCGACATAGCGTAAGAAGGTAGCCCGCTCAACGGGATCCGAATTACCGACACACCCAACTCTCTCCCGGTCAAACTAGCGCCTAAGAGGTCAATCTATGGACGACCACGATCACTCAAAAGACACCGAGAAATCATCGGATCAACCACCCGCTGGCGGTAACCACCACGACCATAATCCTGAAAGTGATGCCGGCTCCAATGAGGAGGTCTCTCGGACCGAGCAGTCACTACTTGAGGAGGAAGCCGAGGACGCAGATGAGGCCGAGCAGGAACTGCGTGAACGCTCCGAGGACCACATGGATCACGGAGATGAGGGACACGATCACGGCGACCACGGGGGAATGCACGAAGGGCACGAGCAGATGTTCCGCCGGCGCTTCTTCGTCTCGACACTCCTTTCGATTCCAGTCCTCCTGTACAGCGAAATGTTGCAGGAGTGGCTCGGGTTCTCTGTCCCAGCGTTCCCGGGTAGTGAATGGATCAACCCTGTATTCGCGGTAATCGTCTTTGCGTACGGTGGGGTTCCGTTCCTCCAGATGGCGATTCCGGAGCTGAAAGACCGGTCACCCGGGATGATGACGCTGATTTCGATGGCGATCAGCGTCGCGTTCGTCTATAGCCTCGCGAGCGTTGTCTTCCCCACACAATCGGCGTTCTTCTGGGAGCTCGTGACGCTCATCGACATCATGCTGCTGGGCCACTGGATTGAGATGCGATCCGTGCGGCGTGCCTCGAGCGCCGTCGACGAACTGGCGAAGCTGATGCCTGATACCGCCGAGCGGATCACTGACGACGGAGAGACGGAGGAAGTCCCCGTTAGTGAACTCTCCGAGGGCGACCTCGTACTCGTCCGGCCAGGTGCGAGTGTCCCTGCTGACGGCATCGTTGAAGAGGGTGACTCGGACGTCGAGGAGTCGATGATCACCGGCGAGTCGAAACCGGTCTCGAAGGAACCCGGCGATGAGGTCATCGGCGGGACCATCAACGGCGACGGTAGTCTCCGCGTTCACGTCGGTGCGACAGGCGAGGAGACGACGCTCGCAGGCATCATGCGACTCGTCGACGAAGCCCAACAGAGTAAGTCTCAAACGCAAGTGTTGGCCGACCGCGCTGCCGGCTGGCTGTTCTATGTCGCCCTCGCGGCGGCAGTCGTGACAGCAATCGCGTGGACTATCGCAGTCTCGTTCAACGCAACGGTTATCGAGCGTGTGGTCACGGTGCTCGTCATCGCCTGCCCGCACGCGCTCGGACTCGCAATCCCGCTGGTCGTCGCCATCAACACGTCACTCGCCGCTCGAAACGGGATGCTCGTGCGCGACCGCATCGCGATGGAGGACGCACGGAATCTGGACGCCATCATCTTCGACAAGACGGGGACCCTCACTGAAGGCGAACACGGCGTCGTCGACATGGCGACCGTCGACGGCGTCGACGAGGACGAGGCGCTCACACTGGCGGCGGCCGTCGAGAGCGACTCCGAACACATGATTGCACGAGCCATTCGCGAGGCCGCCGAAGAGCGAGATCTCACCGCTCCTAACGCGACCGGCTTCGAGGCAATCAAGGGCAGGGGCGTCCGAGCGAACGTCGACGGAAACGAGGTGTACGTCGGCGGCCCGAATCTACTTACCCAACTCGATAGGGATGTTCCCGATCATCTCCAGCGCTTCGCTGACGAAGCTGGCCAGAACGCCCAGACCGTGGTGTACCTCGTTCGCGAGGGGGAGTTGATTGCCGCGTTCGCGATGGCAGACGTGATTCGCGAGGAGAGCTACCGTGTCGTCGACGCCCTGCACGACCTCGACGTCGAGGTAGCGATGCTCACCGGGGACTCCCAGGACGTCGCTAACGCCGTCGCCGACGAACTGGGTATTGACACTGTGTTCGCGGAGGTCCTTCCTGGGGACAAGGACAAGAAAGTGCAGGAACTCCAGGATCAGGGCAAACTCGTGGGGATGGTTGGCGACGGCGTAAATGACGCGCCGGCGCTGACACGATCAGACGTTGGAATCGCTATCGGGAGCGGCACCGACGTCGCGGTCCAGTCGGCCGACGTTATCCTTGTCCAGAACAACCCGATGGACGTCGTTCGCCTGGTGAAGCTGAGCAAGGCAAGTTACCGAAAGATGCAGGAGAATATTGTGTGGGCGGCGGGGTATAACGTGTTCGCTATTCCGCTGGCGGCTGGCGTGCTGGCACCAATTGGGATTCTTCTCTCGCCTGCAGTTGGAGCGCTACTCATGTCGCTCAGTACAGTAATCGTCGCTATCAACGCGCAGTTACTCCGGCGGGTTGACCTCTCAGTACCAAGTCTTCCCGGTATGTCAACACCGGGCAGGGACAACCCGCAGACTAACACTTAGCGTGGATTTTTATCTTCTCTGTATCCGTTAAAACAGCACATCTGATTTTTCCACTGTTTTTTCATTTTACTCCTTAGTGTCGTCCTCTCCATCTGACTCTTCCATTCTCTTCTGAATTTGACGCACGAGATTAAGATGAAGAAGGTGGAGGTGAATGGCGATTCTGAGGAGTAAGAATCCTATCCCAACAAATATTAGCGGTAACAGAATTGCATTTACTGCCGCTGATACGCTGTTTAGATTACTTGGAAGAACGCCGACTAACGCGCTGAGGAATGCAACAAGAATGATTACAAATCCTACCTTTGCGAGGTAGGAGTACCACTCTGCCCCCTCTATTCGCTCCGCGACATCTTCTGGAGCGTCCTGTTTAGGCTTTTCCTGTGACATAGAACTTCATCTCTGATGTATGCCGTCACACGGTCTATAACTTCAGTGGTGTTGCTTGTGGAAGAGTTGAAATTACTTACCATCACAAACGTATAAAGGTGTAAAATACGAAGATAATAGGCTAGACATTGGTAGACTATCTTGGTAAGTTTGAGAGGCCGATCGCTAAAGTGGGGTGGTACCTCCACGCACTAGGATACCTGTCATCGTCCCTGCAACGGTGACAACAAATACGGGTACTCTATGAGTATCACTACAACCATCTATGTGGGTACTTTACGGTTGTTGCTAGGGAATCTCAGGCTGATGCATCGTATCCAGCGTCGTTAACGGCATTGACGACCTTGTCCACGTCTGCGCTTCCCTCTACAGCTGCTGACTCAGCATCGCGATCAGCTGTAGCACTCGTCACCCCTTCGATGTCCTCAAGTGCCTCCTCAACGGTCTGCTCACAGTGCTCGCAGGTCATTCCCTTTACAGCGATTGTCTCACTCATACAGATCTACATACGAGCGACTACTCTTTGTCGGTTTCTGCTTCTATTGCAAAGCTAGAGCCGAAATGAGCCTAAGATACGAAAGTGATATCCGGTAGTGTATTAGCTTCGACGGCAGATCTTGGTGTATGAGAGATCTCGATGAAACCGACATGGAGATTCTCACGCTTCTCGGAGAGAACGCTCGGCGTCCATTTAGCGACATCGGTAAAGCAATCGGACTCTCGGGTCCGGCGGTTTCAGATCGAGTTACTCGGTTCCAAGAAGTAGGCATAATTAATCGATTCACCATCGACGTGGACCGTTCCCAACTCCACGCCGTTATCCCGGTATTCGTTCAGGTGTCGGGAGCGAGCAAGGTTAATGACCTCAAAGACCGAATCGGAAACACAGAGGCTGTCGAACACGTATTCGTAACTGCTGATGGCGGCGTCTGGTTCTACGCCCGTGCCCAGGTCCAGAACGTTCGTCGATGGCTTGATGAACTGCTTGGGACTGATGGCGTTGACTACACCGTCACACTAATGGACATCGCCGAGTGGCGGCCGTCACTCGACGGTACTGAGTTCGCTCTTACGTGCGCCGAATGCAGTAACACCGTTGACAACGAGGGGCGGTCGGCGCGTATCGACGGACAAGTATATCACTTCTGTTGCCCGTCCTGCCAAACTAGATTCCAGGACCGGTACGATTAGCTCGAAGAGGGGGTCTAATCACTTTAGATTCTAGAGTTTACAACTTCTTTGACTTTGGATATCTGCCAGAAAAGTGGGTAAAGGAAGACCCCGTATTGTAGAATAATGAGCCGGCAAACCACCCACCTAGAAATCCAGGGCATGAGCTGCGCAAACTGCTCACAGACGATAACCGACGCTCTGGAGAATCTCGACGACGTCACGGAGGCGAATATCAACTTCGCTACGGATGAGGGATCCGTAGAGTACGATCCGGAGGAGGTGTCGCTTGCCGAGATTTACGAAGCGATTGACGACGCCGGCTATCACGCCGAGCGCGCCACGGTCTCGATCGGCATCTCAGACATGACGTGCGCAAACTGCGCCGAGACCAACGAGGACGCCCTCGAACGGGTCCCCGGTGTAATCAGCGTAGAGGCGAACTACGCGACGGACGAAGCACAAGTCGAATACAACCCGGTGGATGTCTCCCGGGACGCCCTCTACGACGCTATCGAGGACGCAGGCTACACGCCCGTTCGCGAGGACGACAACAGTGAAGAGTCCGACCAGCAGCGTCGGGACGCCGCCCGACAGGCCGAAATCCGCAAGCAACTCCGGTTGACGGTATTCGGTGCGGTACTCTCGGTCCCCCTCGTGTTCTTCATCGTCGAGCGCTACCTGCTCGGGGGTGGGGTTCTGCCAGAAGCTATCTTCGGCATCGAGTTCGGGTGGGTAGAGTTCCTCCTCGCAACGCCTGTACAGGCGGTTCTCGGTTGGCAGTTCTATAATAACTCCTACAAGGCGCTCGTGAAGAACAAGCGGGCCAACATGGACGTCCTCATTGCTCTGGGGTCGTCCACGGCGTACCTCTACAGCGTGGTCGTCCTGGTCGGCCTCATCGCTGGCGGCCTGTACTTCGACACGGCCGCGCTCATCCTGGTGTTCATCACGCTTGGGAATTACCTCGAAGCCCGCTCGAAGGGCCAGGCCAGCGACGCCCTTCGGAAGCTCCTCGAGATGGAAGCCGAGACGGCCACGGTCGTCGACGATGAAGGGAACGAGGAGGAAGTCCCGCTCGAAGAAGTTACAGTCAGTGATCGAATGAAAGTCCGCCCGGGTGAGAAGATCCCGACCGACGGAGTCGTCGTCGACGGCCAGTCCGCCGTCGACGAGTCGATGGTTACTGGCGAGTCCGTCCCCGTCGAAAAAGGTGAGGGCGACGAGGTCGTCGGGTCGACGATCAGCGAGAACGGTGTCCTCGTCGTCGAGGCGACGAAAGTGGGCGAAGACACGGCGCTCAAGCAGATCGTCCAGACTGTCAAGGAAGCGCAGTCCCGTCAGCCAGAGATTCAGAATCTCGCCGACCGGATCTCGGCGTACTTCGTCCCCGCGGTCATCGCCAACGCACTCCTGTGGGGAACTATCTGGTTCCTCTTCCCCGAGGCGCTGGCGGGCTTCGTCGACTGGCTTCCGCTGTGGGGCCAGGTCGCCGGTGGGCCGGCCCCGGCCGGTGGGTCCGTCTCCGTCTTCGAGTTCACAATTATCGTGTTCGCGTCCGCCGTTCTCATCGCCTGTCCCTGCGCACTGGGGTTGGCGACGCCCGCCGCGACGATGGTTGGAACGACCATCGGTGCACAGAACGGGGTCCTGTTCAAGGGCGGCGACGTCCTCGAGCGAGCGAAGGACGTCGGCACCGTGATCTTCGACAAGACGGGGACGCTCACCGAAGGCGAAATGGAGCTAACTGACATGGTCGTCTTCGATAGCGATGGGAATGCAGTGACTGACGGCGGCGAGCCGACGTCAGATGGTGGACAACTCACTGCCCGCGACCGCCTTTCCGAGGACGACGTGCTTCGACTGGCAGCGACAGCTGAGAGCGGGAGTGAGCACCCGCTCGCTCAAGCAATCGTCGAGGGCGCCGAAGAGCGTGGTCTGGACGTGACCGAGCCCGACGAGTTCGAGAACGTCCCGGGCCACGGGATTCGAGCGACAGTTAGTGACAGCGAAGTCCTCGTCGGGAATCGTAAGCTGCTGCGGGACAATGGCATCGACCCCTCTCCCGCCGAGGAGACGATGGAACGCCTCGAGAACGAGGGCAAGACTGCGATGCTCGTCGCCTACGATGGCGAACTCGTGGGTGTCGTCGCGGATGCCGACACTGTGAAGGAAAGCTCCAAACAGGCTGTAACGGCTCTTCAGGAGCGGGGTGTCGACGTGATGATGATCACTGGCGACAACGAGCGAACCGCTCGCGCGGTCGCCGAGCAGGTGGGTATCGACCCGAGCAACGTCCGGGCAGAGGTCCTCCCCGAGGACAAGTCCAATGCAGTCGAGAACATTCAGAACGAAGGGCGGCAAGCCATGATGGTCGGCGACGGTGTCAACGACGCGCCGGCCCTCGCAGTCGCGCACGTCGGGACGGCAATCGGCTCCGGGACGGACGTCGCCATCGAAGCCGCGGACGTGACGCTGATGCGTGACGATCCGCTCGACGTGGTGAAAGCCATCCGTATCTCGGACGCGACGCTCCAGAAGATCAAGCAGAATCTCGTCTGGGCGTTGGCGTACAACACCTCGCTGATTCCGCTAGCATCGCTCGGCCTCCTACAGCCGGTGTTGGCCGCGGCGGCGATGGCGTTCTCGTCGGTGTCCGTGCTGTCGAACAGCCTGCTGTTCCGCCGGTACACGCCCGACTATGACTACGAACTGCTAGGCCGACTGCGCTAAACGCCAAGGGCCGACGTATCATGTCTAATATAAGCCGACAAACGGTTCGCGCATATCTGGTCGAAACAGCCGATACTGAACCGACGTATCTCCGGGCTCGTGAGATCGTTCACGATCTCGACGCGTCACCCAAAGCCGTCGCGCAGTATCTCAGCCAACTGCAGGACGACCTCGTCGGCGTGTCGCTGGAGCAGTGGGCGCGCTCGAAGAGCACGACGTGGCGAATCGAGGTGATCGAGTCGTGAGTACCACACTCACTCGACGGATCGAGACGGTCCTCCCCGAAACCGGCTCCCGTGAGTGGTGGATGCTGTATCTTTTCGGCCCCTTAGTGCTCATTAGCGCGGCACTACTTGCTTTCCCCACGCTCGTCTACGATCGCTTCGTCTGGCAGTATTTGTGGGGGCCGGTCGTCGCCGACGCCGCCGGTCAACCTGTGACACACGAAGGGATTCGCGCCGCCCGGGGGTACAACCCGGTGAACACGGTAACGTACCTCGTGGCGGTTGGGTATAGTCTGCCCGGGCTGCGCGCGTATCTCGACCACCTGAACGTCTCGTTCGACGCCCGGTTAGCCTACGGATTCGCCCCGATCATCGTCGCCGGCGGCGCAATGCGGGCACTTGAGGATATCGGGCTGCTCGGAGAGTATGCCGTCCTATTCATCACGCCGTCTATCTACTTCGTCGTCACTGCCGTCACCGTCCTCGCGCTCGGCGTCGGAGCTGTGGCCTGTGACAGGGGCCTCGTCTCGATTCCAATGCTGGTCGGCGCGGTCGGGACTGTATGGGCGGTTGGTGCTATCAGCTGGGCACTCCTGTATGGAATAACGTCGTCAGCCCCCCTTCATCCGTGGGTTCCAGCCGCAACAACAGGGATTGCCGTCAGCGTGACCGCCCTGTATTACTGGAGTGCAGGGATAATCGATGTCGCGAATCTCCGTCATCCCTTGTTACTGCTGGCCGTCTTTGGACAAATGTGGGACGCAGCACAGAACCTCATCGGCGTCACCTTCCTGGGCTACTCGCCGAAGCTTGTCGTGACGAATCTCGTCTATCAAGCGACCGGCTTCTCGGGATCGACGTTCGTCCTCAAGTTACTTGTTACACTGGGGATTGTGTGGTATCTCGCTGATGCAAAGGAAGAGCTGAACCGTACCTGGTGGTGGCTCGTGGCGTTCTTCATTGGGGCCATCGGGCTACCGATGGGAGTCAGAGGGTCGCTCCGAATGATGCTCGGGGTCTAACGATGAACACGACAACGGAAACCACAACGACAATGCGGCAGTACAGCGCAGCAATCGCACTCGTCTCCGGTCTATACTCGCTCGTCTCGACGACTAGTGGTAGCGGGATGATGGGATCGAACAGCGGGCTGCTTATGGCCGCCCTCGGCATCGTCGTGATCGTTCACGGTGTCGTCCTGTTGACGCCCTATGCGAATCAGCTCGGGAACGCGAGCGGGCCGCTGATGATTGGCTACTCGCTGCTGATGTTGCTTAATCAGGCTCTCGTCGGTGCCACCGGAAGCATGAACTGGGGCATGGATGGTGGGATACAAGGCGGTATGGATGGTAGCATGGGTAATGGGATGAGCGATAGTATGGGTTCTACGACTGCCGGGATGGGCTGGGACCTCGGGATGGTTGCACTCGCCGTCCTGATGCTGATCAGCGGTGTTATCATGACGCGTCGACACAACACTAACTCCGGAATGTGATCCATTTGGGGGAAATAACTCGCATGACCACATCAACCCCTGTTCGTCTTCCCGGCTACCTCGCACCGCTCCCGCTGCGTATTGAGGAGCTCGCACTCCGGTATGCGTGGGGTATCGTCGCGATCAATCTCGTGGGAACCGCGTTCGGCTTCTGGTACTACCGCTTTCAACTCGCACAGACACCCCTCGTAATGTGGCCGTTTGTGCCTGACAGCCCTGGTGCGACACTGTTCATGGCGCTCAGTCTCGGGGCCTGGAAGACTGGTTACAACCAGGAGTGGCTCAACGCGCTGGCGTTCTATGGGAATGTTAAACTCAGCCTCTGGACCCCGTTCGTCCAACTCGTCCTTAATGATCCCGGTGGCATCGAATCCTGGCTCTACTGGTTCTTGATCTTCAGTCATCTCGCGATGGTCCTCCAGGCGTTCGTGATCTACCGCTACGCGAACTTCCCGGTCGGGGGAGTTGCTGTGGCCACGGTCTGGTACGGGTTCAACGACGTGGTGGACTACTTCGCCCCGCTCGTCGGCGAGTTCCATCACACATTCTTGCGAGCTGAACTCGTCAACGGAACTCTCGACCACTCGCTGCGAGCACACGATCTCGCAGCGGCTGCAGCGTTGATCTTGACACTTACGGCGACGTTCCTCGCCTTAGCGACTCGTGTGAAGATACTTGAACAACACGTTGATGCTAGCGACCCGAACCACACACAGGGGTCAGACGGAGGTGCATTCAACTCGTGACCGACCCACGACAGCAGCTCAGGGCCGTACTAATTGGACTTGCACTCGGTGGCTTCGCCGTCGGGACAGTCCTGCTACTGGTTGTCACATAGACTCTTGCAGGCATTGGCATAGCGGTCTCGGAGCGTCCGGCACTGCAGCTTGGATTGAGCACCGTACTGCTTCAAGGTATTGCATTCGGGGGGATTGCGCTCATCTTCCTTTGGAGACGGGGAGCTGAGGTCGGATTCGTCCGCATTCGTATACCATCTCTCCGAGAAATCGGAGTAGCAACCGTCGGTTTCGTCGCACTCCTCGTCACGTTGCGTGTACTCGACGTTGTGATTGCGTTCGTTGGGCTGGATACCGCACGTAGCGGAATTGTCGAAACTGCAAAACAGGTGCCGATAGTGTTCCTATTACTGGTGCCACTCTCGTTCCTCGTTGTCGGTCCCGGCGAGGAGTTACTGTACCGCGGGCTGATTCAGGGGTTGCTCCGTGAGTCGTTTTCGACGTGGCGAGCGATCATTCTCGCGAGCATGATATTCGCGATCCCTCATGTATTCGGGCTTCAGGGGGGCGGAAAATTCGTGTACGTTGGAGTTTTCGGCGGTCAGCGCAGGGATGGGTGGAAAGTGGTACGCTATGATCGCGGGAATCCGCGCTGGATTTGTCGAGATTCCGCTGGCCGTCTTCGGTGCATGGGCGGTCACGGTCGCGGCACCAATACTTCCCTATGGAATGGGATTCGCGGCGGGCGGGATGATCTTCGTTATCGCGGACGAGATCTTTCCTGAAACGTATTCGGAAGAATACGGACGCCTCGTTACCATTTCTTTGATGGTCGGAGTTGCTGTGATGTTCGGTCCTGATGTCGAACTTGAGTGAGCATCGCGGCGCTCTTCATCTGTACTTAGATGTTGAAGGTACGCACCGATGTTTTTGTCTTCTACATAAAGAGAACGGGATGGTCGGAGCGGTCATCATTGAGTAACTATCGTTGTCGGAGAGGGGAGGATAGACTCAACCGGCTTAATTACTGATTCTGTGTCGGCGCATATCCCGGTTTGCCATCGGACATCCATACGACAACTGCAAGTCCCGTCACAAGCATCTGCGTAAGAACGTACGGTGTCGGCCTAACTAACCCGACTAACTCACCCACAGTCCCAATGTGATGGTAGTCGGTGACGAGTGGCCATAGCAGAAACACAACCGTTTCTTGGGGGACAAAGAGTGAGTCTACGAGATCTGCTCCAAGATGGGAAAGATATCCGAAGATGTACGCTACGCTCACGGCCGTTCTATTGACCTGCTGTAGCACATAGAAGACGGTCCCGATCACGAGAACCGTAGTGAAAAGAGAATGGGCGAGCGATCTACTTGGGAGGGACTGGAACATAAAGGAAAGTGGTTTGTCGATAATATCGGGCAGCAGCGTCCCAATAGTGAGTGCGAGGATGGTAGTTCCGCTGGGGCGTTTTTTCGTAGATACAGTAAGAGCTCCCCGGTAGAGCAGATAGGCGACCGCAGCATGAACCCAGAAGAGCATACTCGAGGGTGATTCCATACCTATATAAATTTTTCAGTAGATAATTGCCCCCTGATTACGCCCTCTGAGTGACCTCTTCTGTTAGAAATAGATGACATCAGCTCACGTTCCAAAAATCCCCAATTCCGTCGCGCAACACTCGATAAGCAAGCGAGCATCATTCCAAACCAACTTTACGGCCGGCTCACTTCCAAACTGGCCTAACTAGATGGTCCGCTTGTAGCCTTTGCTAAAGCAGACCAGGATTTTTCACTGCATATAAATTTTAGCATTGAGAGTGGTGATGTGCGTTACAAGAGAGCTGGTGTAACAGCTTCAAGGCATTACTGGGATGAAAGCCTGCGAAATCTCTAAAACACGGAGTAAAATTGGGGACGAGGACTGAGAACTAGACAGCGCGATATAGCCACATATAATCATAATTATTATTTAATGGCCCTCAACTACTGTTGGCTCGGCTTTATCAATTCGATAAAGGTCTGGCGTTAAGGGGACCTAGCGGAAACAGATAGTTTAGTACGTCTATTAAGAAGTAGGTGGAATGGCACGGGTACGCCTAACGGAATGAATTACGAAGACAACACAGATTGTGGACAATCTCGACGATGGATGCTTGCTGCACTCGGCGCAACGTCAACCTCACTCGCAGGTTGTCTAGACTTTCTGTCGGAAGACGAGTCTGGAGAAGGAGGCAATACCTCCGGAAACGATAATGGTGGGAAAAAAACGGATGATGCCTCGATACGCTGGCCTGCTATCGAGGAGGGCGAATTGCTCTCGGACTTCGAAAATCTCAATGAGTGGTACCCCCGTACCGGCGAAATCTCGGCTGCACCTGATGAGGCACGGACTGGATCGCAAGCGGCGGTCATTGAGAGTAACGGGGGAGAGGCTGGAATGGGCCTTCGCTTCTCTGACAGTCTCAATTTTGAGGAATGGGATACCTCACTGGCAGTCAAGCCTGAATCAGTAAACCGAATCATCGTTGAATTCATTGCACCGAATCGGAGCGAGCGTCTTACCCACGTCCGAATAGTGCCAGACGATTATGACGACTGGTTCCGTCTCGATTGCGGATACGAACATAAGCCAGATGATGAGCCGGATTTGTCGAATGTCACCGGACTAAACATCGTCGCGGACGGTCCAGAGGGCGGACCGACCAAAATGTTGGTTGACGATCTTCGCCGAACTGAGTCGGTTGACAACGGCAAAGCAATCCTCGCACTCTATGGCGGTTATGACTCACACTATGATATCGCGGCGGAGATGCTAGAGGAGCGCGGCTGGTCTGCTGCGGTCCCGGTCAGTCCCAGTCAGATTGGCGACAATGGTCGAATGGATGTCGAGGAACTGCAGGATCTGCAGGACCGCAGCTGGGACATCTGCTCATACCCCCAGGTGAGTACAGCACTCCCTGAACAACCTGAGAACCGACAGCGTCGGGTCCTCGAGGACGTCCAAGAAACGCTCGAGAACAACGGCTTTACCGACGGGTCGCGGCACTTATTCGTCCCAGATGATCGGATGGATTCAACAACTCATGACGTCGTTAGGGATGTCCATGAGTCAGCGTTCCTGTCCGGTTCTGGTACGGTCGGTGTGCCGCCAACTGGGATACACATGATTCCGTTGATCTGGGGCCCTGCTCTCCATAATGGTGTTCGCCGTCATATCAATCTCGCTGATCAATACAACCTGCTCACTGTGATCCGCGTTCCGCGAATCGTTGAGGAGTCCGATGTGAATGTCAATGAGAACAGAATATCACTTAATGATTTCGAGGCGCTGCTTACTCATATTGAGCTCCGTGGTCTCGACGTGATCACTCCTTCTGACCTTGTCGACAGAACGTTTGAGAGTAACACCAGCGGCCAGGATGTGAACACAGAACGTCCGGACGGAGTCATACTTGAAGCGGGCCAATCTCGCGAGTTTGATGGATCTGGATCGGATGAATCTACAGCATTCGACCTTGATGACGGCGTTCTCATCGGAGAATTCTCTCATAATGGCGACTCGGAGTTCGTTGTCGAAGTAGCGGCGGACAGTGGTAGCGGAAGAAACGAGATGTTGATGAACACTGCCGGTAATACTACTGGCGAGTCCATCATAACCGTTGAGGAAGGAACATACCGGCTTAACGTTGACGCGGGCGATACATGGTCGATCGATCTCTCTCAACCCGAGGTTCACGGTGACGACCTTGAAGAGCTACCGGCCGAGGCTTCTGGCACAGGGTCGTCATTCGTCGGTCCGCTGTGGACAGAGAAGGACGTTTCCCTTACCCTAACACACAATGGCGATGGGAAATTCGTCGTCGACGGTTACGGTGCAGATGGAAGCAAAGAACAAATCGTTAGCCAAATCGGTGAGTTCGACAATTCAAGGTCATACAAGGCAGGTGAGACCGTTTGGATTAATATTGAGGCCACTGGCGATTGGACGCTTGAAGCTAATAACGCATAAACAACGAGAGTAGTGATTACGACCACAGTAATTACTAACAGATCTTATTCCGTTTCGGCAGGAGTCAGCACACTTTCGCAGGACAGCAGTATAGACCTTCAAACTGCTTGCACTCGTCGACACACCACTCACAGGCTTGAGCAGCCTCAAAGCAGCTGTCGATACACTCGACCAGCCATACATAATACTCAGACTTGAGACTGCTGACTGAGCGATCATGTACGGTATTCTCGGTTGGCTATGTCTCGTCGAAGTACGCAATGTCCTGTGACGCTATTGATGACTCCAATGAGGACAGATTGATAGATGAATTACCCTCTAAGTCTGAAGTAGTTCCACCAGGCTCCCAGTGATATCCAGTCAACGATGCATTTATTTAGTCAGTGAACCAACAATATCGTGTGATAGCACGGTTATAAGGCCCACAACAAACCGTGAGTCCCGGATTTCACTACTCACCGTTACAGTACTGACCATCCTCCTGATACTGCTGATAGAGATTATGGGATGAGGAAGCTGGATAGTGTTCGGGTTCTCCCCGCTCTAGAGTCTGCTACTGACGCTCAGTTGGATCGCCGTCACCACTGGAGTAGGCTATCTTCTACGCCGAAGCTTTGTGGGCAGTAACAGATCGGTAGAGGCGGAAGACCGAGGCTTCAGGGACTAGGTCTCGCCTATGAACAGGGTGATCTCTCCGAAGACGAGTTCGAGCCCCTCTGGGAGAAGCAGCTTCGTGAATAATAACAATCACACCGAGATCATGATTACGCGTCACTCCTGTTTCACAGGCCACGGTGGATGGTTACTCAACTCCTTCAAGAACCACTTACCAATAGGGACCATCATATTGCCTGACGAATAAAATTCCTAGAAACCTCTGCAGAGGCCTCATAAATGCAATCAAATAACCCTATCTTATCCAATACCATTATAGTCGCGTGGACTCGTTATCGTCTTCAGCTCTGATGTAGACGGTCCACTGTCAACTTGGCATTAGATAGTTCGTTTGACTCATCGTAGAGTTTTCCGTGATAGCAGAGAAAGCATGATGGCTCACAGGGACTAGCCCACAGGTAGCATAGTCGAAACACGTAAGAAACTATCAGGGCAAGAACTAACCAGTCTGAATAGGCCCTCTAAGCACATCAGACCTGTATATTAGTCTCAGGTCGTCTTTGTGATAGCTTCGCTATCCAGTGAATACCTCGATTTGGGCTTAGTCACCACTAAATCTTCGAGAACGAGGACGTCTAGGCCCATCCCATGGAAGGCTTTCAGCGCTTCAGCTGGTGTGGCCACGATCGGTTCGGCATGGTCATTAAACGAGGTGTTCAGCAGGACCGGGACACCGGTGATCTCTTCGAACTCATCGATCAAACGGTAGTATCGTGAGTTCTGATCGGCATGGACCGTCTGCGGGCGTGTGGTAGCGTCGGCCGGGTGGAGTACTGCCTCGATCTCGTCTTGCTTCTCCGGACGAACATCGAATGTCCGAATCATGTATGGGGCAGATGTGGCGTTCTCGAAGTACTCAGAAGCGGCCTCTTCGAGCAATGACGGTGCGAACGGTCGCCACTCTTCACGGTGTTTGACGAATTTGTTGACCCGATCGCGCGAGTCAGCTGTGCGCGGGTCCGCCAGGATACTCCGGTTTCCGAGTGCTCGCGGCCCAAACTCGAGACGTCCCTGAAACCACCCTACTAGCGCACCATCGGCGAGCAGTTCTGCAACAGTTTGTTCAAGATCGTCTGGTTTGCCGTACTCAACTTTCGTTTCCTCAAGAAGGGGAGAGATCTTGTCAGTCGTGAACTCAGGGCCCGTGTATACTGTCTCCATTGGGTCGACTTCTTTCGGACGACGGTCAATCCAGCCGCCACCCAGGGCTAATCCCGCGTCGTTGGCAACTGGCTGAATGAACACATCGTCGACAACCGGCAATTCCATTATCGCCTTGTTGAGTTTGCAGTTGAGGACGACCCCACCGGCGAGCCCAACGTTTCCAGTTCCGAGTTCTTCGCAGTAGGTCTGGGCGATATCGGTCACTGATTCTTCGAGGAGCTTCTGTGTAGTGTAGGCTAGGTCTTTCTCGAACTGGTCGAACTCCTCAGTAGTGTTCGAGCGCGGCCGGTCGAACAGCTCCTCGAGCTTCTTGATACCGTACTCCGTACCCCAGCGCCGGGTGAGCGCGGTGACGTCGTAGTCAACGCCAGTGTCGATGACGTCACGGAGCGTACGTTCGATCTTGTGATTCTCTGTCCCGTAGGGTGCCAGCCCCATTACCTTCCCTTCGCCGTTGAACATACGGTAACCAAGGTATTCCGTAATCACCGCGTAGAACAGTCCCCAGCTGTTGGGGTGTTCATAGGTATGGAGCCGCTCAAGGTGGTCTGGTGTTCCGTGCCAGACGACCGTCGAGTCGTACTCACCTTTTGCGTCAACGGTAAGTACGAGTGCTTCATCGAACTGTGACGGATGGAATGCACTTACTGCGTGACACGCGTGATGGGATCGACACTCGATCGGTGGTACCGGCGTTCCGAGCTGTTCGAGTCGCGCTTCGACTGCATGTGTTGGCAGGAACTGCGCAATAACCTGGTCCTCGACGACATTCTGGAGGTGTGAAAGCTTCCGAAGATGGCTGTCGATGCGAAGTGTATCCCGCAGGTAGTGGCCAATAATCTTCCTGCGGAGCTTCGGATTATAGGGGAGGATGACCTTCGAGACGTCTGAAAGATTGATTCCCTCGTACTCCAGACAGGCCTCGATCGCTCGTCGCGGGAATGTGTCTGGTGCATGTTTGTTACGAGTCAATCGTTCTTCTTCAATGGCGTACTGGAGTTCTCCATTGGCGAAGATAGCAGCACTCGGATCGTGCTGACCATACAGCCCGATTGCAGGTTTAAATGAGAGGACGTATTTTGATGGCATTAGTGGTATCTGATAGATTTAGCTACAGTTCGTGACCATTCCGTCATAATCGTCAGTAGTGCTGGTTGCGGATCGATTCGATATGGATGGTGGAGGGTGAAGTATGTGGTCATATGGATCACTCCACATATCCGAGATCTTCAAGTCGACTTTCAACGGTGTCATCGACCTTATCACCCTTTTGGGTGTCGTAAGCGGGATATGTTTCGATCCCGCTTTCCTCGACAATCGGAAGCACATTACCATCCATATGATCGCCAGCTGGAACCCCGAGTGCGGCCAGGATTGTTGGGGTTACGTCGTAGAGGTGGGCACCCTCGAGTGGACCGCCATCGATTCCTTTCCCAATTGCGAGCAACACGCCGTTCCGTTTGTGGTTCCAGGGCTCGGTGGTCTCAGAGAAGTATTCGTCTGTAGGCTGGGCCGAGAGAAAGTGCTGGAAGTCGTTCGGGATTGTGACGATGTCTACGGCACGATCGGTAAAGGGACCGTCGTAATACTCGTCACTGGAGGCAACTGTCTCAAACACTGGCTCACCATCTGGTGCAGTCACCGACGCGAGGTCCTCAATGAGTTCCTCACGGACCGACTCATATGCCGCTTCGGAAACAACGCCTGAGGGGTCACGTCCTTCGACATTTATACGGACGCCGAGTTCAGTACGTGATCGCATGTACGCTGTTGACGCAGGGAAATCAACCTGCTCATTACCGGTTCGAACAACACCAGTCGGCACATAACGCTTCGCTAGGTCGGCGAGACCGAGTTGCTTGAGAACAACACCGATTCTGTGGGTCGTGAGCCCGACGTTCGCTAGTGCGGCTGCAAGACGCTCAATAGTCCCAGGTTCCCATTCGTGGGCCTGTTCACCCTGCCGGAGATCGTCGCGCATGAGGTTCCACGTTGGCATCCCCTTCCCACCTTTGGTTGTCTCGAGATAACCTGCATCCTCGAGGAACGCATTGACACGAAACTCGGGTTTTTCGTAGCGACCCATACCATGGTCACTGGCGACAAACACGCACTTGGGATCACATGCTTCGAGGATTGCACCGATTTGTTTGTCGGTCTCTTCGTAGACGGTCTCGACCTTGTTCCAATCGCCGTCGAACTCGTGGAAGACCGTATCAGTTTTCTGAAATTGGACGAAGCCAAAGTCCGGTTCGAACTGATCAGCGAGATAGGTGAAGGCTTCCCCACGCATCTGAATGAGCGTGCAGTACTCTTCCATTTTTTTAGCATCCGGGATGCTGTCATCGCCACGCGTATAATTGGGATAGACGCGGTAGTCGCCAATCGCCTCGCGAATCTCATCAAGAATCCCTGCAGGGTGACACGGCGGATCTTCAGGCCCGATGAACCCCGGTATGATTGCTCCATCGATCTCATCCGGCGGGTGTGTGACCGGAACGTTGACGATCACGCTTGAGTGGTTGTGTCGATCGAGTAACGTCCAGATGCGGTGCGCACGAACGTCCGCCCCTGTTACGACGTGAAAATCATATCCGTCGAAGCCAGTGAAGCCATATACGCCGTGTTTTCCTGGATTTACACCGGTGAACATTGACGGCCACGCACTCGGCGTCCAAGGTGGGATCTGGGATTCAAGCTGAGTGGTGACACCACTGTCAACCAGTTCGCTTAAATTCGGAATGACGTTCTCTTCCGAGAGCCGATCGAATATAGGAAGAGAGCCAGCATCAATTCCGATAAGTAATACCTCCATAGACAGATATACTAAAAGCCTCCAACAACAATCTTTTGTTTTGCGCTCAGCAGTAGCAGATTATCCTTGCTATCTCCGTGTTGAATAGCTTCTGAATCACGGTTAGAGTGGCTCACAGGGCGGTTCTATATTGGCGATGGCGAACATGAGGACGATCTCACGAAACTGTCGATACCAGCCCAGCGCTCGCACGGCGTCGCCGAGCGAGCGCTTCGTCGTCGAGTAGGAAGTTTCGGCCATCCAGCGCTGTGAATAGTCTTTTGCCCGGATAAGCGCATTATGTCCTACCGTGAGTGATCTCGATCCACGTTATAAGATGAACGGTTCAACACCGAGCGCGTAGAATTCGAACTTGGTGTGCCAGTTGTGGAAGGCTTTGTCAGCCGAGACGGACAGCAGGTCGTCTGTGTTCCGGCGGACGACTTGCGGCCCAGTCTTCGTACTGTGTTTCCACCGTGCTGAGATATGCACGTCAAGAACAGCGAGCGATTCTACATCAGTTAATGTCGTCACTTTCAGCGTCTACACGTCGCTTCTAGACCGCTGGCGGTAGTACGAGGAGGCTGAGCGGCGATCGAAGAACGTGCTGTCGAGAGCCGTGCCCAGACTGCGGGTGTTGCTGCGCTGAAATGCGCAGCAACGCCCGCCATACCCACATTTTCAGGCGGTCGGACGATTTGTAGATCGTCGTGTACTCTGGCAGATCGTCCCGATCTAAGCCGGGTACGTCACAAATCTCGGCCATGTACTTCAGCCGATTTGGCGTTTCGCGGTAGCTGTGGTCTTCTTCGAGCCGAAGACAGTGCAGGACGACATGGACCCAGCGGGCGAACCCGCCGCTGGCGGGCTCGCCCGCGTGCTTCCCCAACGCTTGTTTGGCTAGGTGGCGACACTGCTCAACGAAGTCAAGGAGATCGACTTCCATAGATCAGAATCGATTTCCTCGACTTCGTCCTTCTAACCCATGATATCAGGCAAGTAGATCGCTATTTAACATGGTAGAACAAAGTATTCAGCACAGCGGGAACGCCAGTGATGGCCGTTACCTCTTTGATCAACCGGTAAACACGCAGATTCTAATCTAAGATACTTTGGTTGCCGAGCGCTCGTGGTCCCCTCTCAAGCTCTTCAAGTCGTTTTTCGACCTGTCGATTCGAAAAATCGTGCTACAACATGGTTGTGTATGACTGTTCAATGGTAGCAACTTTGACCACCATCCCGTCCACTGTGAACACGTAATAGAAGTAGTGACTGAGGATTTGTCACACTGGTATGTTTATAACAGCTGAAGTGGATACCAGCTACCTCCCGTATGAGACAACTATGAACGGTTAATTAACCGAAAAACGGTTAGAAGAAGCTAAAGGCGCTAAAACCTCTTCTCACGCGACTGTTCACACCGACAGAAATAAATCTCGATAACCTCTCTATGGGAGTGCGAATGAAGATGTATGAAGAGACTCACCCCAATAGAGAACATATCAAGAATGAGGTGCCCCTGAAATGAGTGATTCGAAGTACGCTAATGACGTACTCATTACGGCCGACTGGGTCGAGGAGCGCCTCAACGACTTCCAGGACGACGACTCCGATCTCCGACTCGTGGAGGTCGATGTCGACACGGAGGCCTACGAGGAAGAGCACGCCCCCGGCGCGATCGGGTTCAACTGGGAGACCCAACTCCAGGACCAGACCCAGCGAGACATCCTCGACAAGGAGGAGTTCGAAGAGCTGCTCGGCAGCCACGGCATCAGCGAGGACGACACGGTCGTCCTCTACGGCGACAACTCCAACTGGTTCGCCGCCTACACCTACTGGCAGTTCAAGTACTACGGCCACGACGAGGTCTACCTGCTCGACGGCGGCCGCGAATACTGGCTCGAGAACGACTATCCGACCACGGACGAGGAGCCCGACTTCTCAGAAACCGAGTACGACGCCGCCGGTCCGCGCGAGAGCATCCGCGCGTACCGAGAGGACGTCGAAAACGCGATCGAGCGCGGCGTTCCCCTCGTCGACGTTCGCTCGCCCGAGGAGTACTCCGGTGAAGTCCTCGCGCCCCCGGGACTCCAGGAGACCGCCCAGCGCGGCGGCCACATTCCCGGCGCGAAGAATATCTCGTGGGCTGCTGTAACCAACGACGACGGCACCTTCAAGGATCCCGAAGAGCTCGAGGAGCTCTACGCCGACGAGGGCATCGACGGCGACGAAACGACCGTCGCCTACTGCCGCATCGGCGAGCGGTCCTCCGTCGCCTGGTTCGCCCTGCACGAACTGCTCGGCTACGAGGACACCGTCAACTACGACGGGTCCTGGACCGAGTGGGGCAACCTCGTCAACGCGCCGATCGAAAAGGGCGAAGCCGACGACTGAGTGTAACGAAAGAGTCGCCTCAGAGTGGAGCAGGGCGAAGCCAACGACTAAGTAAAGGCCCTATTTTATTTTTCACAATGCAGCCTGGGTACTTTGGATAAGTACATATAGTACATGGCAATCATTCGGTGCACTTACAACAAGCAGTGCTGCCTTAGTAGCTGGGAGTAGGGGGCATCTCGGATCAGTGTGTGACAGATCAGATGCTGAGAGTCAAGACGATGCTGCTGAATGGGGCTTCCAGGTGTAAACGCTACGGATGGCATCCCCGACGTGACACAACCGCCAATCGATCGGACAACGAGTTCATCGCCAAGCAGTTCGATATCGGCACCTACACGAATAAGCGCGATTTTGAGAACCATCTCAAGGTCGGCGTCTTCGAGGGAATCAATCCGTCTGACTCGCTCACTGAACTTGCCGAGAAGACAGCCACGCATGACCAGCTCGAGGAAATGGCTGCATCGACCTTTTCCCGGCGAACGAACGGCCGCGACTACTGTGCGGTCGTTCGTGTCTCTTGGAGCTGCTCCATTTGCCACAACTGTATCACCAACGCAGTGTTCAACGCAAACGGCTCAAATGGCTCGATCGAGCAATTGTCGCTCTCGACGGAACAAATCTCGCTCTCACTAGGTCAGTCGCTATTTCGAGTGAACTGCATGACTGGAAAGTCATTGATGAGATTGAGCTAGGCGGCCGTGGCCTCAAATTCACCCTCGCTGCACGTGTGGACGGACACGCCAAGAGGCTGCTTGGCGTGTCCGTCACAGCAGGCAAAACACGCGAACCAACTCAGTTCGACCATCTCCAGGGCGATGTCGAGGTCTGCGCAGACCTCGACTCGCCAATTCGTGTGTTCGACCGTGGTTATTTCGACTATGACCGCTTCTGTGCGCTGAAAGAGCGCGAAGAGGACTTTGTGTGTTTATTGCAGTCAGATTCTCGGGTCGATGTCCTGGACTCGTTCCAGGATATCGACATCACTGACGAGGCAGGGACGCGACACGTACGCGACACGTACGCGACGACCTAATTAAACTCGCCGAGACTGGCGAAACATTTCGGCGGATCGTGTTTGAGGACGTGGATGGAGAGGAGATAGCGTATCTTACGACGCTATCTCCGAAGGAATACGATCCTGTGGACATGATAAACATCTACACGCTTCGGACACTAATCGAGATTCTGTTTCATGAGCTAAAGTAGTATACGAACATCGAGAGCTTTCACTCACAATCGGTGAACGGCGTCTTGTTCGAGTTGTTCTGTCCGTTAATTGGCTACGTGCTGGTCGAGTGGTTCCGGCACTGCCACCCGCTATGGGGTGGCGTGCCGGAAGCGATCCGCGTGATCTGAACACGGTGGAACCAATCATTGCGCTCGTACAGATGAGTTCGCCTCACGCCTGTGAGATCGCCGCCGCTGTAAGCGGCGGCTCTCTCTACTCTACAGTCTCAGCCTTAAACGACAGAGAAATGTGAAGATGGGGACAGTTTGAGATTGTCTTCTCGGCGGTCAGACTGTGGTCACTGGCTCAGAATTCTATTCAACAGTATCTTCGGCGCCTTGCTTGCTCAGTAGCCTTATTACGTCGAACCGGGACAGTTTTCGATCAGGTTTCGATCGACGTAGTCAAGTTGACCGCTCAACTCTACTCGAGAGAAGGCAGCTAGATAACCATATCCATCAACGGGAAACACGGTGTTAGAGATGTCGGATTTCTCGATCAATCGATACAGAAACGTGCTGTGATTACGAACGCGACGTAATCAATATCGAGTATCCTAATATCAAAAGGGTGATTCTGATAGTCAGATATACACCAGTCGCAGAGCAGACTGAAGCCTCTAGAAGTACCCCTTAACGGCTTAGTCGTGAGTGTGACGGCGTCGCTGAACCCATTTTCCGAACGCGGCCTACTGGAGCGTGAAGATGAGGGCTGCGATCGCCAAGAACCAGAAACG
Organism: Natrinema zhouii; assembly: GCF_013456555.2. Taxonomy (GTDB): domain Archaea; phylum Halobacteriota; class Halobacteria; order Halobacteriales; family Natrialbaceae; genus Natrinema; species Natrinema zhouii. Next base: position 22,145 of record NZ_CP084885.1, on the reverse strand, counting down.
GAACCAGTTCAGGTCCGGGACCTCCGTCTGGGAGACGAGGCTGTGGAGGCTGAGTTCGTAGTGGAGGAACAGGAAGTACCCGGCGTGGGGGCTGACGAGATAGAACACTACGTACGCATACCGTTGGACGTGCTTCCATTGGCGCTGGCCCAGTGCGTGCACGGGTCGGTCGGACGAGATGGCGGCAAGGATGAGGGCCCAGAAGAGTGCAACGATGCCTATGAGATTGGCGAGACCGAACCCTGGATCTGTTAGGATCATTTGCTCGACGCTCATTTTGGAGAGATCCTCGAACCCGAGGAGACGCCTCACGGACCACCGCGCCCATCCATCCCACACGAGATACCCGTAGATGGTGGCCATGAGTGCAAACCAGACGCCAAACGCACGTTGCCACCTCACGAACGGTGCTTTCCGTTGCCAAAGCACAGTGAGAGGACCGATAACAAGCGCAACCGCGAGCAGGATAAGGGCGGTATCTCCCATAGCGCGCCAGAGTCGCATCTCAGAGTTCTACTGCATCCGACTCCTCCAGAACACGTACGTCAAGAAGATGGCCACAAACGCAACGCCGACGTGCTGGAGTAGGCAGGTTTTATTCGAGGTCGACCTCTCCTGTTGGCTGTCTGTTTATTTTATGCGGTTTCCCATATACGGGCTTTGGTACCCCTCTAATAACCATCGGATAATGATATTACATTCTCAGGAGAGTGATTGTTGATCGGGGGAGTCATCACTGTGAAGCGGAGCGAGAAGGGTGACGCAGAGCGCTACCTGGATAGGTTGTTCTCAGTATCCGTGTTCGGTTAAGCTTCGCCCAAGAGAAGAATTATACTGGCTGCCCCGAACCACGGGACGACACCAACCAGGGCAACGAGTGCATGGGTCGATGATAGAACAGGAGTCCTGAATTAGAGCAGCGCCCACGCCGCGACGACGGCGACAACGCCGAGGGCGGTCGAACCCACGGCATGGGTCCGAAGTTCGTCGAGCAGGTGGTGGGCGTCCTCCTGTAGCGAGACCACCTCGTCGATCTCGCTCCCAGCCTCACAGTTGGGCAGAAAGTCCATTGCCACGTGAAGGAAGATGCCCGCCGCGAAGCCGAAGACGACGGCGTTGACCGCTGGCACGTCCGACAACGACAGAAGTGACGCCGGGATAGCCGCGATGCCGACCCCAGCGGCCGGCAGGAGCAGCGCCGAGGGCGACTTGTTTGCACGCGTGAGACGACGAGCAGCAGCGTAGCCCGCCGGCCCCTTGTGCGAGATGATGGCGAGGCCCAGCAACAGGCCGAGTTCTGGCATCGATCCGTAGACTAGTCCGATGATCAACCCCGCCGAGAGCGCGTGAGCCGTGATTTCGACTGCCGAGACGTCGAAGGAGACGTCGAGGTGGGTCAGTCGGTGGCTGATGGTGTGGGCGCTATAGCCGACGGCGATGCCGGCTGCGACGCCGATGCCACCCAGACGCGGAGAGCCAGCGGCTTGACCGAGTCCCATCGCCTGCGGAAGCAGGAATATTGCAGCGCTCGTAATCATCGCTCCACTGGCAAGTCCATAGCCCCAGACCAGACGGTGAGCGTTGGTGGCGTCCGCCCGTCCGCCGAGCCACGCCCCCAGCGCCATGGCCGCGAAGGCCACCCACGAGATGACGAACACTTTCCCCACATCCATCGCGATACCGGCGGCAGAGAGCGTGACGAACGCCACGACCCCGGTGATACCGATCGTTGAAACTCGCTCCATCTGCTCTGAGAGTGTTCGGACACCGCCAACTCGTTCGTTACTCATTGGTTATTAACAGAATTTCCAATGTTAATAAACTTGCCGATGACGCGCCCACAGGGGCGGTTTCACCTCACTCGTTCACTGTTTGTCGGTCCGCCCGCGTGAATCGCTCGCCGTCCAGATCTGCCGGCTCAACGTCCGTCACCGCCAAGTAGACCAGGTATCTGACTGGAGCTTGTACACCGAAGGACCCGACCGGGGCGAGGATTCGCGCGTCCACGGCCAGGCAGAGAACATAACGGTGATCGTCGAAAAGACGCTACGAGCTTTCGATGCCGCGGTGACGGAGGGACGCTTCAGGCAGTGGGTTCGCGACCTTAGCGCCAGCATCAAGCTCACTTGTCATTGATCGGTAGAGGTGGTTATCTTCTCGCGTGCAATAGAGAACGCGACGATGAGATTAACTGTCATCCGGCCGGCAGCAAATCAATGTATCATGCTGTAGACGATAACGGACATCTCAGCTCATGACGTTAATCCGCTGCCCAATGCCACGTGTCTTGGCTGCACAAACAGTGGTTCGATATCGAGGTCTTTGGATGTCTCGATATATGTAAACATGGTTGAACTCCCGGTCACAGTACACCCAGATGATCTGAACGTATTCTCGAGCCTTGCCGGTTTAACGGCCAACTAGGTGAACCTATTTTACCGAACGCCGACACAATGGCATCTCTACTGTCGGATAAGGCATGTTCGGTCGGCTGTTATTATCGAAACCGCTGTTTGGCAGCTGATTTGTAGAAATAGCCCTCACAGTACATCGGGCCGTCCTCGCTGCCCGCTGCATTGTGGTGAAAAACTTTATAAACGGCTATTCTCAGAGGCGACGTCAGCTTTGATGGGGTATCACTAGTATTAAACATATAAAATACAATTAAACTTTAATCTACCTTTCTTTGTACAGTACTGCGGTTGGTTACCTACCCAAAAAAGGGGATCTAAAGCTTAAGTAGTCGAATTTTGCGTCTGTTACATTAGATCTACTGTAACAATCTGCCAGCATCGTTAACGTCAGAGCTACGAACAGAGTGATTTCGTCTCACTGGACGAGACCGTCGGACTGCCATACTTGGGCGCCTCGGAACAGTTTTTCACTCACCAGAATCGGCAGTGAGGAAAAGGCAATTGAAGTCGGGACGGTCACATCAGAGACCGGCATCATGATGATCCGCATCTATGACGATGAACTCGGAGGTTCAGGTATACCAGAGCGACTTGTTTTTGTTACTTCTGGCTAGTGATGCAGATCAGTAAGAATCCCATTCATATCACGATCAGGAGTACGAGTAAAATCTATGCTTGAACCGCGAGTCAAACTGAGAGTGTTGAGGAGGCAACGGTAATCATGACAAGTTACATAATTATAAACTGGTATCAGTGTGAGATGATCCAAACTTTACGGCAAGTTTCAGAGCATCTGCAATCCCGGTTGGAATAGCGTTAACGCTCCTGAATCAGCGAGTATGCCGGCTGTATATGTCGACTACGGTGCCTCCGAAAAATAAACGCAAGATCGAACTTGGTGATGATCTTTCGTCCACCACTGCCACGAACGTAGATCCCCTTATTAGACCAAAGTACCAGATGATAATGGACATGGTTCTCAATGACATCGTTCTCGGCTACTCTCGAGTTTACGCTGACTAGTTAGCTCATAAATTCTCTAACCGGTCGAGTAGCGTGGCCAATGTGTCGACATCCTATATAGAGTTATACAATCAGTTTGATATCATCCAGCAACTGACCTGACCAACGTTCACGGACGGTACACCGGCCGACATCGTCAGGGTTGACTGGAACGGGCACCATCATGGAGCGCAGTTCGGACGTCAGATCGAGTCAATCTCTTTGAACATCTCGTGGTCTGGGCAGGGTTGTTCGTAGTCCTCGAGGAGATCTTCGTGATCGGACTGGAGTATTCCATAGCTGCATCAGAGATCGGCGAACTCGCTCTGGAGTTATTCATACGACATGAGGGGTTGCTTCTCCTCACAAATCGTGATAATCTTCTCGCGACCAGTGTCGATAACCGGTAGATGTTCGCCGCAATTAGGTGTTTCAAGTCACTTTTTCCTGTCCTGACGGGCCGCTGGACCATCCCATATAGGCCATCTCATTCCCCACATATGATATCCAATGACATTCGACCTGATCAGAATGGTGTAATCTACTCCTGTTTTTTCTATCCCTTCTAATGGTTCTATTGAATCCACGGACGGCATCGGGGTAAGTCGTCAGAACGATTGAGGTGAAGCGGAAGAGGCGTCTTTGTGCAGAAGATTCTCTTCCGCTTCGTCAAACAGGCTGTCTCGATAGCACGAAAACTTACTGATGCAGCAGTGATGCAGATCAGCCATCCTGCCGGCAACGGAGTTGCCGGCTGGAAGCACGCAGTCTTGCACTTTCTTCGGGTTCACATGGAAGCGACACTCGTCGAAGTCCTCGATTGGGCCGAGGAGATGGAGCGGGTCCGAGCCGCGCTCGTTCTCGAGCGCGGCGAGTTCCCCGGTCCATCCGCACTGTGCAAGTCGTTTGATCGAGCACCGATGCGGATCTGGAGAGAGCTGCTCCGACTCTCGTCGGAGCTGCTCGATCAGTCCGGTCACGCCGCCATCGACGCCACCTATTTCGACCGCCAACAGGCGTCGAGCCACTACCTCAAACGGTGCGATCGAGACGTACGGACGATACAGGCGACGTTTCTCGTCGATACCGCGCAGGGCGCGGTGATCGACGTACACTGTAGTGCGAAGTGGCCAAACGGGACGAAGATCGGCCCGCAGGTCGTCCGGCGGAACGCCGGCGACCTGCTCACACTCGCCGCTGACAAAGGCTATGACGACATGAGCTTCCGCGAAGAACTCCGTGCTGACGGCGTGAGACCGCTGATTAAACACCGCGTCTTCGCACCCTACGATCACGCGCACAACGCGCGGATCGACGACGATCTCTACAACCAGCGGTCGATCTGTGAGACCGTGAACTCGGTGATCAAGCGCTCGTACGGCTCCGCCGTCCGAGCGCGAGCATGGTACCGTCAGTTTCGTGAAATCGCTCTCACTGCTGCCGTTTACAACGTCGAACAAGTCGTCAAACAGTGAAACCCGCTGCCCTCTGCGGATTCAATGAAGCCCTTCTAATAGATTGTTCCGATTCTATAGCCGATCAGTTTGGCAAACAAATGCTCCATTTATGTAATATTACTGACTTTATAAAATTTATTATATATCTTCTTTAAAATATCCCATTACTACTAGAGACTGAATAACTACCTCAACGCCGGCAGGCTACACAGCAACCGAATGGCATCTTAAGAGCGGGGTTATGTCCGATGATGTGGAGTTCTATATGCCCATATATCACCTGCTTCAGAAGCACGCAGTTCGGCTATGGCAAGTGATCGGCTATTCCACAATTCTCGTGGGTCGAACGGACCTGATCGACTTTGTCAAGGACTAGATCAAGAAGAATCTCGAGGATCTAGAGGATGCATCAATTCACCTGGCGAACCTCCAGGCACTTGAGGAGATCGGGGGGAGGTCTACGTTCATCTTCGAGAGATCAAATAGACACTATTTTTATCTTCGAGAAATCGGATAGATATGTGAGGAATAGTCCTGACTTTGGCCGCAGGCGGAGAAGCTTCATCCAAGCCGCAGCTGGGGCACTCGTCGTCGGAATGGCGGGATGCACAGAGCTGGGCGATGATAATCCTGATACCCAGGAATATTTGGACAATCACGATGGTTCGAATAATTCAAATAACTCCGGAATAAACAACTTGGATATCGAATCCCTTCGTCAAACCTTCGCCGAACAAACGGACTCCGAAGACGGAACAGTCGCGTTAGGGATCGGGTTTGCCGAGGACCACCTTCCGATAACGAGCGAACTGTACGAACCGGATCCGGACGCGTCGATTAGCGATACCGACAGTTACGAGACTACCGAACTGTCCGACGTGGACCTCGTTGACGACTCGGTAGAGAAGCTACCCACTGTTGATGCTGGCAAAACCACGCTGTACTCGGTTGAGCTTGAACCAGGTGAGAGCCGGACAATGGCAATCGCAGTGCAGAGCGATGAGGGTCTAACGTTCGGTGCAGAGCGGCCCGAAGGGCAACCATATGGAATAGGTTCAGGTCTCGTTTTGAACTGCTACTGCATGGACGAAATGTGGAACGTTCCAGCGGACGGGACGTGGGCCCGTGTGATCGAAGTCGGCCTTGAAGAGAACATCGATAACACCGAATCTGGGGTAGCAGTGTATAGCGTTTTTGACGAGGAATAATTGAGCTAGTCGGTTTCGTCGCACTTTTTCAACTCACACCTGACTTTTGATAATGGAATAGGAGGTCCCGCTGACCGGCTGGTTTACAAGCGGTCTAGGAGAATGCCCCGGGGTTGAATCCGATAGGTAGGGATACAAACTATTAAGCAAACACATCCTAAACCAGCAGATAGCGATGGAGTACAGTCACCACTACCCCGCATACCCGACACAAGAGGTAGCGGTTGAACTGGAACGCCACATCGACATTCATCGCCAAGCGTACAACTTCACGCACTACGGGAACACCCACCTTCGGGAGGACTCCGACAACATCGGGTCGGCGTACAAGCATCACGACCACCTCACTGACTGGAAAGAGCGGTTCGTGGTGTTCAAAGAGGTTCAGAAAGCCCTCTAGCGAACCGACACACGGTTCTACTAGAGTCTCTCAAACCTCTCTAAGCAGAAAGAAAACGGTCGCAGGGTCGGGATGCAAAAGTGGAAGTCCCCACAGGAGTTTCAGAGTATGACGTACTCACAGACCGCTTCGAACTCAAAAATACGAATGGCCGCACTGCAACGCTCTGACTCTCCAAAATCAGAGATATAAACATCTGTTACCACTGCGAAATCCCCGACGAACCAGACACCAAAGAAGTCACCGTCAAGAAAGAGACGACTGGCGACTGGTTCGTCTCCTTCGGACTCGAAACCGACGATGCCGATCTTCCCGAGAAACCCGCACTCGACTCGCTCGACGCGAGTAACAGCGTTGGTATTGATCTCGGTATCCTGAACTACATCCACACCAGTGACGGTACGACCGTGGATTGGCTCGCCCTCGAAGACGAGTATGAACGGCTTCGCCGTGAGCAACGGAAACTCTCCCGCAAAGAGAATGGGTCGAACAACTGGGAGAAACAACGCAGGGAAGTGGTGAAGCGTCACATTCGTCGGAAGGCGCTGGACTACCAGCATAAGATAACGACGTGGCTCGTTCGTGAATACGATGCCGTGTTCGTCGAAGACTTGGACGTGAATAGGATGCTGGGGCAGTCACACAACGCCCGTAATAAGCAGGACACTGCATGGCAACAGTTCATCACGCTCCTCGAATACAGGGGCGACCTGTACAGCACGCACGTCGTTCAAGTCGAAGCCGCTGGGACGACGAAGGAGTATGCGTCGTGTGATGTGGAAACGGCGAGACCTATCTGGGTTAGAGAACACCCGTGTCCGAGTTGTGAGTTCGAGTGTGACCGTGATGCGAACGCGGCGATGAACGTTCTGCAACACGGCTTTTCTGAACGAGGGCTGGAATGGCCCCAATCCACGCCTGTGGAGACTGCGTTCCCTACGGACACCACTTCGGTGTCTGCAAAGCGCGTCATTGGATCAGGAAGCCTCGGGACTTGACTCCGAGGCGATTCACCAGCTCAGCTAAGAAACGAATGTATCGTATGCTGTATACATCTACCGGCTAGATTTAGACGCTTGTCAGATGCCGTCTTCACTAGAATTATGAGCAGCTGAATCGGGAAGCGGCGAATATGTCCTCTCAACTCGCCCGTTTCACCGATACCGATGCATCAATTTTTCTAAGTACGCTGACTGGTAATCGTCTCGATTCACTGCCTTAGAGAGTACCTGAATCAACCGTATCGACGTCCCGTATCAGGTGCTTGAAAGCCGTGTGAATTGATCTTACTCAGAATGCCGCACGACTACCGAGGGAAAAGCGCACGGAACCACTGCTCCTTCTCGGTGGGATATCCCACAACAAGCGAGTATAGTCCAGCTGTGAGGAACAGCATGAACAGTAGATGTGTAATCTGGATGCCTGCTGGCCAATAAACGAGGAATGTAATCTTGCTTATAACTGTAATACCGGACCCGAGAGCAATTAATCTCAAGAATTGTCGGTGGATAACAACGAAGTCGCCCGAGTATAGCAGGAACGTGATACCCATCACCACTCCCACACCGATTACTACTTCATAGAGTTCTATGAGTCCAATAATCATCTTCAATCACCACCTGTAGCTTCGTTTATACGCGGGTGAAGTTGGATAAGGCGAACCACGCCGATACCTAGTCCTGTAAACGCAAGTGGCTCAAGCAAATCCACGACCGGTGGATGATTCGGCCACAGTAGCACGAGCCCGTGTGCGAGCATGAAGATTATTGGAACGCAAACTAACGGCTGTAACAAACGGCGATAGCTTGTGTGGCGGAATCGAAAGTAGGCCAATATCGCTAACCCTATTGCCACGACCCCTACAAGTCCAGAGACCGCCAAGGCAATCCTGATGAGTTGGTCTGACGTCATACTTAAACAGTGGGTCGTCCATCCCTATCAGTAATGGGGATCGGGACAAAGGTTTTGGTTTACTTTCAAAGATTTGGTTCGTTACGATCCAAATGCGTCAGCTGATATCTCTGTATAGACGTTGTTGAGTTCTTGAGCATCTTCCTCAAGCAGTGCGACGATGAGATACGGCGCAAACTCAGCCAAGTAGTCAATTAACCGACTGATTCGCTCGGCATCTATCGCTTCGAGCGAATCCAGTAGTATCACTGGAACCCTCTCGTATACATCATGAACTAGATAGCCCGCAAGCGCAACTAGAAGCCCAGTCACTTCACGTTCACTTTCGCTTAGATGATTAATCGTATCTTCGTATACTGCGCCATCCTCAGTTGACCGCACTACGTGTAACTCGAAGCTTCCTTCTGGTCCACCATCCAAGGCTTTCCGCTCAATCCAGATCCGTTCAATATTCTTGTACTCTAATAGTGACAGTACTTCGGCCATGTGTTCATTGAACGCGTCAACAGCATCGCGTTCTAAGTCCTCAATACGCGTTCGCAACGATTCGAGTTCTTCCTGTAGTTGCGACCGCTGGGCTTTGAGTTGCTCACGCTCGTCAGTTAATGCTGCAAGTTCGCGAATTTGGTCTTCAACGTCGGTTAGTTCTTGCTCAATCTGTCCCCGTTCATATTCAAGCTCAGAGAGCTGCTCGTACTGCTCAACTAGCTTGCTTTCACGGAGATCTTCAGTCTGTGTAACCTCCTTCTCTAATTTGCGGATTTCCGTTTGGATGTTGGAGGCCTTCTCTTCAAGGTCATCAACCTGCTGCTCACGGCGCTGTATTTGTCGATCGATTTCATCAAGTCGTTCTTTGAGTTCGTGCTGTCTCTCTTCCCGTGAGCGAATGTCCTTGAGTTTCTCGCGGGCTTCTGTGATTTGGGTTTGAATTTCCCGCCGCTTAGTACGTTTGTCTTTGATTACATTTCGCAGTTCAGTCAGTTGAGTATCGATTGCTCGCCGTTCGACGTGATTCCCACAGGTCCAGCATTTGACCGTAGTCGACATGGGATCAAGTTCGGCCGCCGTATCTTGTTCAGACTGCTCCTCGCTAGTGAGTACATTGGGCGAGTCAATCAGTTCCTCGTTAAACTCTACGAGTGCAGAGAGGTCATTGATTGAGTTCTGCAGTTCGTGTTCATGGTCCTGTAACCGATCAAGTTTCTGTTCGAGACCCTCATGGTCTGCGTCCCGCTCATCGATCTGCTTGACCTCATCAGAAATCTCCGCACGCTCCTCCCGTAATGCTTTGAGAGTCGATTGCTGGGTTTCGATCTGGTCGCGGATTCGTGTGAGAGCCTGTCGACGAGATTCAAGTTCATTCAAGAGTTCTTCCGCAGCACTAGCCGTTTCGACGTCAACCTCCTGGTCGGCTACCTGCTCACGAAGGGTCTCGAGTTCTTCCGTGGTATCTTCAAGATCAGCCTCAAGTGCGGTGCGGTGTTCTTCGAGTCCAGGGAGTCGATCACGTTTACGCTCGATTTCTTCGAGTCGGGCACTGACTTGATTGCGTTCGTGTTCGAGTTCCTGAACACGTTCTTGGATGTGATCAGTATCGACAGGCCGCATGAGGACATCACGGAGATCGTCCCCCCGTTCGACAGCACGACGAGCTGGATTGTCCTCAAGAAGACATGCAAACAGATCAACGGGGATAGGATCGTCAGTATAAGGGTCGCCTTCAGCGACGACCGTTCCGTCGGACTGCCGGTAATAATGACGCGTATAGGTCTCACCGTTAAATTCGAGCTGGACGTTTCCCTCCTCGGTATCACTTTTCAGTGAGGCGGTAGAACCACCGAGTGCACCGGCAATCGCACTAAGCAGTGAGGTTCGATTCGTCGCATTCTGGCCGGTGAGTACGGTCACACCAGAACCAAACTCCATTTCACATCTGTTGATCCCACCGATGTTCCGGACGGATACTGTTGCGGGCGTGGCGTTCGTGTGTTGTGGCATGGTTTTTGAGGATTCAATAGATTGGTTGCAGTCACTTAGTCACAACGGACGACGGTAGAAAGCAGAATTGAGATGTCTAAAGATGAGACGCAGTAGGAGCCCTAATCAGGTATCGACAACAGATTCACGGAGCGTCGTCTGATGAACGGTTACAATCACACCCGCCACGCTTCAGGAAATCCCACAGATGGAACGTGTTCCCTGTGTTTTCACAGGTTACCCTGATCGATTGCGTCACATCAAGGTCACTAGCTTTAATGAGTCCGGCATTGTGAAGCCGGTTGAGCGTGTTCTCGATCACAGATTGATTACGAGATTGGGTCCATTCAATCGTGTCTTTAGCGCTGTCAAGGGTGATTTGCGCCTGACGTTTTGTATCCATCCCGAGGCAATTTTGTAGATGGCGCTTCACAGTCTGGTGGGAAATGAAGTCGTCTTCAACATCACTTGCTGGCGGGCCAGCCTGTTTGAGCTGTGAGCGGATCTCTGCTTTTCGTCCAGGGGTGCTCTCGTCCTCCTTGAGGATATGGTAGATACTTTCAGTATCTCCAACAAGGGCCACTTCTGCATCCATCAAAGCCCGTTCGAGAATACGTGTGTTTATTAGTTTTTCTAATCTACGAAGGCTAGTACCATTACCGTGCTGGCGCCGAATCTCCTCATTTAAGCCTGAAAGGTCATGTTTTTCGATGATCCGCTCGACCTTGCACATAGCCACTAAACATATCTCATGAGGCGAAGGCAGATATTCTAATCGGTCTCTCCGGGTTGCGCAGGTAGGTTAATTTAAGTGTATTATTGATAAAGCAAGTGAATTTCCCATGAGTATATCAGTCCCTATGATAACGTCGAAGATCATATTCTAATTATTAATTATTCTTATGCTATATAAGTACCAACGTATGTGTGAAATTATCAACAAATGGGCATTGTCTAGTTATAGGTTACTTGAGATGGTGTCTTTCTGGTAAGAGCTTGATGTGGTCTCTGACGGTCGTAGTAGCTAGTCAGGAGCCCCGAACGACAGATTCTGTGCACGAGACGGGTGACTGACTCCGATTGCTTGCCGACTGTAAAGGGATGTCTCAAACGACATCCGAGTTCGAGTCTGCGATCAGCAGACTCGAACAACAGGCCGAGGAATTGATTCACAAAGACACGGACCTCCTGACCGTGGTCCGTGGGTTTGACTTCAGTGAGACTGCAGTCTACGAAGCTGGGAAAACCGAATGGAACGCTCGCTACGGCTACGAATCGATGGTACGGGCGTTCTATTGCAAGGAGCTCGCCGGCTTCACGACGACAGAGCTCCACGACTACCTCGCGACTGCCGAGCGTGCCAGCACGCTCGGCCTTGATCCCGACCAGTTCGCTGGGGACAAAACCGCACCAGGTCGGACCACTCGGTCGCGCTTGGCGCGACCGGTTCTCGAACCGGCTTCAAGCCTTCATCCGAACATCTGCTGAATGTATCCTCGCGGTTGCCCACGAACTGGGCAACCCGCTCGGACTGCGCGCGCTTAACCCTGAGGACAAGAGCGACCTTTCCAACCGCTCGGAACAACGCTACGTCACAGGCAAAGCAAAGGACGTCACGGAGGCCCTCTGTCAGATCGTGTTTCCGGCGATTGACCTCGATCGACCGGACGACGGAACGCGGTATGACGATACCGCGTTCCTCGATCTCCAGAGCTACCTCGGATTGACCGGGACTGCTGCCAACCAAGGAAGCCGGATCTTCGACGAGGAAACAACCCGCGAAAACGGCGGTCCTGACGGTGATACGCATCTCCACTACATCAAGCAACTCGAGGCGATGGAGATCGCCTCGATGGTCAACGGAGCGATTGGAACGATGATGTGGGCTGCTGAGCAATACTACTCGATCGATCGCCACGTCGATGTGGCGATCGATATCACCTATATCGCCTACTACGGTGATCGTGACGAGTTCCAGATGAGTACAGGTGCACCACCGAGCAAATCGTACTCGTGGTGCTACAAAATGGCGACCGTCTCGATCGGTGGGGAAGAAGTGAAGTTCACGCTCGGGATGCGGCCGCTACGCGGCTACATCCCTCGGCAAGTTCTCGTTGAGCAACTGCTCGAAATTACGAGTGACCATGTTTCGATCGGGACGGTCTACGCCGACGCCGAATTCGACGGCGTCGGCGTGATCCACGCAGTCGAAGAGGCGGGCCTCTTCTATCTCATCCGAAAATCCTTGGATGACCCTGTCAAGCGGTTTGTACAGGACATGGACCACGACGTCGGCGTCAAACAGAATCACGAGATGGAAGGAACCATCGTGGGTGGCAGTGTAACGGTCACCCCGACGCTGGTCGGGGTTCCCTCAGATCGGAAGGAAGGTGCAACGGTGACGTTCGTGACGAACCTCTCGGTAAATGACGCGACAAAGAAGGCGCGGGGGCGTACCCGCCGCGTGATGCGGCGGTACGCCCGCCGATGGGGAATAGAGAACAGCTACAAGTCGATCAAGGACTTCCTCGCGTGGACGACTTCTCGAAACACCGCCGTTCGAGTGTTCTACTTCGGCTTTGCGGTTATTCTCTACGATATGTGGTTGCTCGTTGACCTGCTGGTGCAGGTCAGCCTCGACATTGACCAGCGACTGAAACCACGCGTGCCTGCGCGGACATTCCTGAATATCGTCCGCAAGGAGATACCTGTGACGTAGGCGTTCCGCGGCGGCGGAACGCCGACTCATGAGAGATATCTCTGCTTAGCCATTCTATCTTCGAGTAGATTATGCCAGGAATGAACGATGGCGGCCTTCGAGTGCTGACTTGAACAGGCAGCTCTAATTTTTCACTTCATTCACCGGTGTAGTAAATTGACACTCATCGCTCGCTGATGCACATTCCGAACACCTGACTACAGCGGATTCTGCTCGTGTTGAATAACTTCTCGTCACATGTGTGCGAGTATACACGCAAACGAGCCAATCAACTCGGCATTGACCTTGTGTTTCTCCCAGTTGGCTCACCGGATCTCAACCCGATCGAACAGGTCTAGAAGTGCCTCAAATGGGAAGCATCGCCGTTGATTGTGGAGAGCGCGGCAGAATACCGCGCTCTCCTCACTGATCTCTTCGAGCAATTCACGACTCAGCTGAGTTTCGCAACCTCTTGGATCGGCGATCACCTTAGTGGATACCTTCAGAAGTTACGCTAGGTTACGTCACCCTTGCCCGCTACGACTTCCAGCTACGGCTGAGAACTGACCAACAATCCTCTATCCAAGAGCGATCCCCAGATATCCGGATTTACCCCGATACTGTCTGGCGATTCAACAGAACAACTGAAATGCTACGTCGGGAAAGGGATAACCGACATAGCTAAATCCTCCTCTGCAGGGGTTGAATATGATGTCTACGTGCCCCCTGCATATAGACCATGTTACTATGTCAATAAACCCCTATGCGCGAGCGCTCGAGGGATGAGGAGTCGAAAACGACCGTCCTCGAGCGTCTCCACCGAGAAAACGACGATCCACTGCCCTCGATCACGAAAGTGGGAGTCCGCCGATTGATGAAACGGCTCACGAAAGAGGCTGGAATCGACCCGAGTGGCGACTACGACTATCTCATGCTGCACGGCGTCCGACGAGCGCTCGGTCGTGATCTCTACTCGAGCGGTCGATCAGAAGACGCACAGGAGGCGCTCCGTCATAAGTCGATCGAGACAACACACGAGGCATACCAAGACGTCCAGACAAGGGATGTCGCGGACTCAATCGACGAGATTCGAGATCGCACCGCCGGAAGAGGCGACAATCGTCGATGAGTGACCGATCTGGTTTTCGTTCGTGATTTCTGGCTTGGACGAACCGAGATGAGCGAGTGGGTTGCGTTTGTCTTCTCCAACTTAACTTTCCTCAGGCCCCAGTTCTTCGAGATCGTCTGGAGAAATGTCACGATTCAGTACATTCTCCCCTGTGTCAGAGATTAAGTAAAACGGGCCACCATCCTCGTCAATGTGCAATAATCCGCAGGATACAAGCAAATTTGCACGTTTCCCGACATAATCGGGGGAATAGTCAATGTTTCTAGCTATTGCACCGCGATTTAGCTCCAGCCGCAGAGGAGGTCCAACCACCTCTAGGATTGCAACATCCACTGGGCGCAACCAAGATACTCGGCTGAACACACTGCTGGCATTCACGTTCAGACGGTTTAACTATCCGGTTCGTTAAAATCATGCGTGATATAGCGTTATTGAGTACGGGATATCCCGCATAAAGGTTAAGAGGATAGCCACTAACAGACTAGTGAACCACAAGAAAACGGTCAATAATGTACTCCACTCAACAATGTATCGATCGACGCGACTACAACGAGGAAGATCGTCTGACGAGCGTCAGACAATCCGCAGAGAGCGTCGTAATTTACCGAAGAGGTTAATAAGCCCACAGACCAGCGACTAGGGGAAAGACAGAACACAACGCACAACACACCAGCGGCTCATCGCAGATAACCGCAAGAGAAAGGGATGAGCTACTTTCTCTTGGGTTGTCCGGTGACATAAGCTTTCCGCTTGATTAGCGGTTGCGCTGTTCCGTACCATGGGAATAGCCCGCAATCTCGTCGGAGGAGCGTTTGGTGTCGAGTAGACGTACTGCCCGATAACCGACCGCATACGATCCAAACACAATGTCAACGAAAACACCGACGGATGCACCGACCAACCACGAGCTGGGTCAAGAACTACACCGACTCCGCGCTCGCGTCTCCACAGTCGAGACCGAGAACAAGGAACTCCGAAAAGCGAACAAGAAGAGAGACGAGCGGATCGACGAACTCGAGGATCAAGTTAAAGAACTCCGAAAAGCGGACGAAAAGAAAGACGAGTGGATCAACGAACTCGAGACCGAGCAAGAACGTGTCCAAGGCATCGCAATCGGGGCACTGAACAAGTCCAGCACAAACACCGACCGGCTCAAAGAGCTACAGGGGCGCGAACTCGAGAAAGGCGCGCACCTCCTCGAGGAGAATATTCCGAAAGGCGACAAGGGCGAAGGTGAGTACAGCGTCGACGTCGTCGACGGCCGCCTCGAGAAGATCTCCAAGGAGGACGGCAAGACCTACCTCCGCATGCCCGAGAGCGAGGATCCCGTCGGTCGTGGCGGTGCGACGACGCTCGCCCACGGCGATCTCCTTCCGATTCAGCAGCTCGCCCAGATGGACGACGACATGCTCGATCGGACAGCCAAGACCAAGGGCGACTATCTTGCAGCGCTCCTCTGGCAGGCTCGAGACAGCGAGGTCGACAACCCCTGGAAGAAGGGCTGCAAGGGTGTCCGTGAGTACATCGACGCCGGCGAGATGAAACACTGGATCCGCCGAGAGCTCGGCCGTGGTGCAGTCGACGACTCCTACGCAAAGAAGCTCGTCACTCGTACGATCGGCGCAATGAAGGACCTCACGAAAGATCGGATCGTGATTACCAAGACCAAGAGCGGTCGCAGTGGCGTGACCAGCAAAGAACGTCGTGTGAAGATCATGGACGAAGTCGAGATCCCTGGGGAGACAGCACAGAAAGACGATGCTGACGGGACATCTGACGTCCACGGGTGACCGTGTCCCCGACCCATCCAACCGGGCGTGAGCCCTCATCCATCAAACACGAGTAAAACAATACACACAGCACGCGGTTGTAATCAACGTACCGCTACTAGCTCGTATACCGCTCGATCGGTCCGTCGTCGGTCTAATCCAGGGACCGATCCGGACGTAATTCGGTGGCCGTCATCTGTCCACGGAAGGGTCCGTTTGGAGGCTCCCCGTTGAGATCACGGTCCTCCTGTATCGGTCACTCACTTCACCCAAATATCTATATATGTCCAGTTAGGAAATCATCACTCAAGTTGAAAGCGAGGATCGATATCGAATGAGCACACTCGAGAGACAGATCAACTCACGCTACGACGATCCCGACACGTATTCGGGGGATCGTCCGCCAGACTGGGAAGCCCGTCGAAAGACGGTTTACCGACACGACGACTGGACATGTCAAGCGTGCGGTCGACAAAGCGGTCCGCATGCTGGTGACGAGGGGGTTCGGCTCCACGCCCACCATATCGCTCCGCTGGCGGAGGGTGGTTCAAACCGGCTGTCGAATCTGGAAACACTGTGTGAACCATGCCACCAGGGGCATCACGACCACGATATCTTTACCGGTGACTGGGTCGGTGATGGCCCGCACGTGTATACAGTTGGGCCACTGCGAGCGACTGCACGCGGGATTTTTGCAGCGCTGGCAATCGCTCTGTGGGCCGTCCTCGTGGGTCGGGGAATTGCTCTCTCCGCAGGATCTGCTCCGATGGCAATGGAGATTGAGGCTGCCCTCCTGGTGGGAGCGACACTGCTGGGTAGTCTGGTGGTCGTCTCGAAACCACTTCTCGTCACGAGTGTACTGGGAATCGTGGCCGCTGTGATGACGGCGGTTGCCTGGACCGACTTTGGATTGAGCCCCGAATTCGGACTCATTGGGGCGATCGTGTGGCCGCCAGTCATCCTCGGTGCATGGGCTATTGCCTGTGACTACATTCAGTGACCTTCCGACTTGTACCCACCCCCACATCTAGGATTAAATATAAATACTAGTAGCTAAGAGACCTGAGCATGGCATACAGAACGAAAGGAGCCAAAGTCCTGACCGGCCTGTTTGCATTCATCGCAACAACCGGAGTTGCTGCTGCCCAGCAGAGCGAGATCAACAACTCGCTGTCGGAGATTGAGTTATTCGTCGCAACGACACTCGGCCAGATCGGCATCATCGTCTTTCTCGTTGGTGCCGCTGCCTGGTTCGTCTCCCGTAAACATGCCGACCGTGCCCAGTGGGGCTGGCGAGGTATGTGGGGCGGTGCAGGCATGATCATCCTCTCGGTCAGCTACAACGTGTTCGTGTCGCTCTTCGAAAACCTCGCCCCGGGAATGGTCATCCCCTGGATCGCCTTCTAAGTAACACATTCAACAGAATCACGACTTACCCCTCAATCGATCCCCTTCCACCCCCACACCCACGAATGGATGGCCAACGATTATCGCTTGTACTGCTCCTAGTTGTCACCCTGACACTTTCAATTAGCGGTGCAGCGACGATGTCCACCGCGGAGACAACGGCCAACGAAACAGACATCTTCATCTCCGATAAACCGGATCCCGAGACTGGCTCAGTCCCACCGTTCGTGCTCCCAGACCTCGAGGAAGTCGATGAAGAAGAGAATATCTCGGTAGCGGAGCTGAGTCAAATACGCGATTTCCACTATTCGACGACCCAACCCCCGTATCAGGTCGGCCCGGATCAGCAGACACTGCAAGAGTACCGCCTCGAGCAACTCGAGTCGATCGAGCGCAACGAGTCGACAAGTCTCTGGTTCCCAGACTCGGAACGCTCGAACGGCACGCTCGTAACGGATGCTCACGTAACGATCCTTGGGACAGCAGAGGGGACACAAACCCGTCTGGAGTCGGACGCAGGAGATCAGTACGGGAATGAGAGTGAGTTATTGTTGGTACCGCGTGACGGGACGGTCTACACCCACGCCGATTATGCGACTCGCATCCCGAAGGGGACCTGCGTCACGACCGACCAGACCCGGACCTGCCTCAACGTCACACTCCTCGATCAAGAAACCGATCGGACACTCGAGATTGGGAACCAATCCTGGAGTGGCGATCCAGAGAGGCCTCACCAGCTCGACTACGCGGACGCGAACGCGAGCGGGGCGACAACGATGGAGGTGGAAGCGACGATCACCTCGAGGCTTGCAGTCCAGGAGACCACCTACGTCCGTGAGGGGACTGACTGGGTGCTGTCGAATACAACCGACAATGAGACGCTCGAACTCTCCCACACGGTCCAAGACGAGGCTCCCGTTGTCGTCACGACGAACCAAGAGCTGTCGATCGAGCAGACGATAATCGAATCAGACGACGGCATCGACCGGCTCATCCTCGAGTTCGATGGCCCGGAGACGCTCCATGACCGTCGGCTCTGGAGTACTGCGACGTTCGAAGAAAGCGCTGGCAAGATCGAGAATATCTGGGGCGTCTACTCACAGCGCCAGTACGAGACCGCCACGCGGGGTCATCGGCCAGGTGATGAGCTACCAATCTCGCCGGATCAAAATGAGTCCAATACGACGGTACCAGTGCTCAACGACGCATCGTCGGGAGTGTCGACAGGGAATGAGACGCTCGAGCAACAACTTCCAGCGCCAGCGACCCAACAGGAGACCGTTCCGTTCCCGAACGTCCTCGAGAAGCAACTCGCCGCACAGCGAGATCGGCCCACACTTGATGGAGAACAGAATACCAGCATCGCGAACCCACCAGAACTAGCTAGTTCGAACAGCTTCAGCTTCGCATCCGAACCTGCATCGCTCGATGAGGACGTCAATCTCTCCTCGGTCGAACCGCATGGACAGATGACGCTCACCATTACAAACGCAGAACAGCCGATCACCGAGGTTCGCGATATCCATGGCGATCCAATCCCGGTGTCGACACAGACTGTCCAAGAGCGCGACGCCCAACTCGAGACGGCGATCCTCAACGACACGCACGCAGAGCTCCACCTGTTCGAGGGGGAGACCGGCGAAGCGCTTGGCAACGAGACACTCTGGCTCCACGGGGCTGCCCAGGGACAGGTGACGACCGACTCGGATGGAACCGCAGTCGTCGAACGGCGTGACCTCTACGTGACGGCTTCGTTCACGGGCGAGACTGATCCAGCGGAAGAGGTGTACTACAGTCCAGCTGAGGCCCAGGTCACGTTCCAGCCAGAGGCGTTCAACATCTACCAGCTACTGATGAGCTTCACTGGGGCGTTCGTCTCGATCATCGCATTTGTGATCTTGTACATTCCGTTCGCGTATCTGAGAGGTGCAAACAAATGACTGTTCGAACTCGATCCAGCACAGTGAGACTGAACAGCCCCTCTACGGCAGCCACGCCCATAACAGAGATCCCATCCAACTCATGACCGGATTCAGATTGCCCGTTTCGATCACAAGCATCACAGAAAGCGTTGACCCCACGATACTGGTGTTAGCCCAGAAGAGCAGTGCTTTCCTTCCAGTTGACGGCGTCCCCCTCACCGTCGCGTTTATCTCCGGCTGGGTCTCCGATTTTTTCACCTACATACTGTCTGGAATCATTGGGTTCATCAGTAGCCTCATTGCGAACGGCATTCGTTCGTTCATCATCTTTGACAGCCCCTATAATGATCCGACGATGCAGGGTGCCTTCCAGCACAATCTGGATATCTTCCCTCAACTGCTGGTGATCGTCTTCATGGCTGGGATTGCCTCCAAGCCGTTTGCCGACCGACGTGAGGTGACGAATTTCATGCTGGTCTGGAAAACGTTGAAGGTGATCATCTTCGTGGCCGTTGCCCGCCAGATCATGCACTTTAGTCTCCTTTTGACGAATGCGATTATTCTGCATGTCTATGCCGATGATTATGGCGCTGCGTTCGGCCCAAAGATTCTCGAGGCTGGATTCGGCGGGACAGCCGCGCTGGGCGCTGGTGCCATCATCGGTGGGATCATCATCAGCTTGGTCTCCGTCGCGGGTATCTTGCTCGCGCTCGGGGTCTTTGTGTTTCGCGAGTTCTTGTTCCACGCGACGTTCATTTTGCTCCCGATTCTGGGGGCCATGTTGTACCTGGATTTCGGTCCACTTCGCCACAGCTCGGCGATCGCGAAAACGCTCTTGCGGGCGACAGCGTACATGCTGCTCGCAGGAATCGTGATGGCCGGGCTGTTGCAGACAGGTGCGGCAGCCGTCGGGGCGTATTCGGATGTCGCTGTCCAGGGCGAGCAAGCAACTGAGGCAGAGTTTGGCGAACTTATCGAAGCAATGCTCTTCTGGCTGATCGGGCTGGTCGCCCCCGCGGCCGTCGGGCTGAAAGCGGCCATGATGGCTGGAATGTCTCCGAGAGGCCTCGGTCGGAGTGCAAAGAGCAGCTCGAAGTCGCAAGCTCAGAACTCTTCAACGGCCCAGTCAGGTGGGAAATCGCGACGTACTGCACTGATGGAGCAGGCGAGGTACGGAGGAGCGAGAAGTGCCAGATGGGGCGACAGAAAGACAGGTGGAAGGGCGAGCAGTGCTGCCGGCAGAATGGGATCACGCGTAGGCCAAACGAAAGCAGCAATTGGGAGTACAGCTTCGTCGAAAGTCCCGGACAGCGCTGCCAGTGTAGGCAAAGAATTAGGGTCTGGTGCAAAAAAAGGTGGAAAGCGCGCAGTTTCGGACGTGAAAGCTGGAGTCTCCTACGGACCTCGAAATCTTCACGAATCCCCGACCGAGTGGGCGGCGGCCGGGTTGGAACGATATCGGGAGAACCCTGTTATCGACACGTCGACTCAACAATCGACGAGTGGCGGGGCAGTCGAAGCCAGCACCAACGCCGCCGACACATCGCCAGACCCGGAATCGAGTCAACAGACACTGGACGACTGGAGGGCGAGCCTACCAACCAATAATAATAAGGAAGATGGATAGAGCACCTCAACTCAGGAGTGTCCTGAAAATGTCTGTTGTTATTACTTCCACTTTGAGTCTATTCACTGCGAATTATGTAGTTGCTCCACTGGGAATTATTTGGGTTGTTGCGTATTTTTCTGACCCGCTTGTAGCGCTACTCGCAATACCTGCTATTTGGATGGTTCCCTCCTTGACTGCGGGGTTCTTGACTGCTGGTATCTACCCACTTCATGACGAAGAGGTACATGCAGATTGGATATGGCTGTTTGGAAGCTTCGTTGGTACAGCGATATTGACAGCAGTGTGGTTTCTCCCCGCCTGGGAAAATAGCTGGCCCACTCTCGCAAGCATCTTTGCACCTCTTCGAGTATCTGCCATGTTTGAAAGCTCTTGGTACATGGGAGCCAGTTGGCTTGCGTGTGTCCCACTGATGTTATCTGCAAGTATCGGATCTGTTTCAAATATTCTTGATGAGAAAACCTCGACAGGAGATGGGGAACAGATAGACGCAGTGGACGCGACTGCCCAGAGAGAGAAAGCCGAGACCAAACACAAGAAGACGCCTCACTCCAGCAATGGAGCGACTCAAGAGCAACCCATGCCCTCCCAACTCCAATACGGCTGGCAGTCTGCGCCCGACACAAGATTTGCGGACGTTGGTGGGATGGAGCCACTCAAAACAGAGGTCGAGCGCTCGGTAATCCGACCACTGACTCGACTCGATGACGCCTACGAACGCTTCAACATCTCCCCACCGAACGGGATCCTCTTCTACGGCCCACCCGGGACGGGCAAGACGCTGTTCGCTCGAGCCATTGCTGGCGAACTCGGCCACCCGTATCTCGAGCTCTCGGCGGGCGATATCAAATCGCGCTGGATCAATGAATCCACTGCGCAGGTCAACCGACTGTTCACGGAGGCCCAACAGTTCGATCGGTGTGTGATCTTCATCGACGAGATCGACGCGCTGCTTGCCTCCCGTGAAAGCGACGTCAATCGCGAGCACACCCAGGTCGTCAACGAGTTCCTCGCACATCTCGACGCCGACGATCCGAATTACCTCGTCCTCGCAGCTACAAACCGCGCTGAACTCCTTGATGACGCAGCTACTCGTCGAGGTCGCTTTGACCAGCAGTACGAACTCGGCCTTCCAGATCGCGACGCTCGAGAGGCCATTTTCCGCGTCCGGCTCGACGAGCTGCCGACGGATCTTGACAACAACGCATACAGGAAGATGGCCGA
>NZ_CP084884.1 GCF_013456555.2 Natrinema zhouii | reverse complement strand
GTCTGGGCCGTCGTAAGGAACGTTTGCTCGGAAGGGTTAAGGTCGTGAAAGTCGATCATCTCGTCGCTGACCGACTCGTGGTGAAAGATTTGCTTGATATCACAGAGATTGTATACGTTGCGCGCTTTCTCGGCGGCCTCCTTGGACTGGCCGTCCGACTGGGCGACGAACTCATCGACAGTCTGGGAGATAAGCGTGATTGCCGTGTTGAAATGACGACTGTGTCTGATGAACAGATCGATCATGTCTGTCGTCGCCTCCCGCCGCAACAGGTAGTGTGCCTCGTCGATCGTCACCTGCGTCCGGCGGTCGTGATCGCTGGCCGCTCGCTGGTAGATCCAGTCGAACATCACGTGCATAAACAGTGGTGCTTGCCCCGTGTCGGCAAACATCGACATGTCGATGACGACTAAACGGTTGTCGAGTTCGACGTTCGTCCGGCCGGTCAGATTGTCGTTCTCGCCGCCCTTCTGGAACGCCTCGAGACCAAGCAATAATTGGTAAGCGTACTGCTCGTCGCCATCCCGAAATCGTGTCTCGAGCTGGTCAATCTCGGGCCACACTCGCTCGTCGTTCGCATCCTCGTGGAGTTCCAGGAATTCCGATGGCAGGCCACCGTCGGCGATTTCTGCGAGGATGTCAAGGAGGTCCTCGATCGTCGGGCTCGTGTTCTCGTGGGTCGCTGTCTCTTCCGTGATACCGTACTGGAGGTAGGCAAGTCGGACCGCTCGCCGCAGGATTCCCTCCTGTTCCTTGCTTAACGACTGCTCGGCCACCGCCGAGAAATGGATGCGAAACAGCTCCATCACCGAGCGCAATTTCTTCTTAAATGGATCGTCCACAGCGTCGTCGATACCCCGCTGGATCTCGAGGGGGTTGACTGTGTTATCGCCGCCGAAGCGGATCACTTGCCCACCAAGATCGTTCGCGAAGTCGACGAAGTCTCCAAGCGGATCGAGAACCAGCATCTCGATCTCGGGGTCCATCATCAACCGATGGTACATCTCGTGTTTCTCGGCGAACGTCTTTCCGGAACCCATTGTGCCGGCGATTGCTTTCGAGTACGAGGAGAGCTCGTATCTGTCCAGGATTACGGGTGTATCCGTTGTGTCAAACCCATAGAAGATTCCCTCGGAATCGGTAATCACCGGCTCAATGAACGGAAACATCGTGCCGATGGCGGTCTCCTGCATCAACTGGGTCGACTTGATCGGATCGTCACCAAGGGGGCCAAGCGCATCCTGTGATTCGACTTGACGTTTCTCGAGGGGGACTGCTTCCGCGTTCGCGGTACTGAGCGAATCAACGACGCGTTCGGTTGCCTCGTTGAGCTCCTGTTCGGTGTCGGCAACCACTTCGATGTAGATCGCGAAGTCAAACAGCTTCGTCTCCCCGAGGATGATGTCCCAGATGAGCTCCTGGACCATGTCGCGGTCGGCCTCCTCCTCGTGGGTGTCGGTCTGGCTCTTCTCGTGTTTCTTGTGGAGGCGAGCCCGTAACTGGGTAAGGCGTTTCTGCAACTTACGGAGGACGGAGCCGGTATCGCGTGGCTGGATGTGTTGAGTGACCCGAACGTGATCGTTCGTCGTATACAGTTCATCGAGCCAGCCCAAGGGGACGCGTTCGGGGTAGCCGTGAATCGTCAACGTACGGACGAACTTGTCGTTTCGAATCATGTACCCCGATTCGAAGAAGTTGGAGACCTCTTTCAGCTTTCGTGGGGCGATAATATCCCGGTCGGCAAGCGACTGTTCGGTGTTGTCCTGGACGACACCCAGTCGGAACTCACCTTCGTCTACCTCCTCGAGTTCGAGGAGATGCTCGGCTTGCTCGCGGATGTTTTCCTTGGTAAGGTCATCGCCGTTAGCCTCGACGATCGCTGCTGCCCGGTCGAACGTCTCGTCATCGATCTCCTTGAGCGTGTGCTTACTACCCGGGGTAAGACGAGAACGAAGCCCTGAGAGGAGGCCCATCAGTACTCACCCTCCGTTTTGGTCGCTTGATTGAACTTCTCGAACTGCGGGTCGACATGGTTGTAGTAGTGGTACAGGATCTCCATGGTTTCTTGACGGTCGGTTATCTGGTCGATCGAGACCTCCGTCCGGCCGAGCTTGTTTATAATCCGGCGCTGTCGCTGTCTCACTTCGCGAATGCAGAGTTCAGTTCGTGCATCCTCGTGCGAATTGCCGAATGGCGTATAGGCGAGCACTCGTGAGCAGGCAGCGCCGATAAGCGGGAGATCGCCAAGCTGGCTCAGAACGCTTCCCGTGTCGAGATTCTTGTGGACTTGATCGGCGTCGACACGGGTGACGATGTAGAAATCGCGTTGTTTGAGGTCGGCGTCTCTGATCCGGTCGCTCGCCCACTGGATGTAGAACTTCCGTCCATACTGGAGGATCGGCGTCTCCTCTCGAGTAGTCGTACTCGATGATGCCGTGTAGAAGCGCTCGAGATGCCCCGTAAGGTCGAACGTTTTCGGGTAGCAGGGGACAGCCACGCTGAACTCAAGCGACATCAGGAAGGACATATACGCGCTCATCGTGTCGTGTCTGGCCTGTTCACTGAGCGAGAGCCAGTTCTGCGGATGGACTTTCAAGAGGCCGATATAGCTGTCTCCGTCGACGGCGATGCCATCCTCCCGGACGTAGTCGAAGCTGAGTGTCTCCTGGGTCGTTGTCGATCCACCAAGGCGATCCTTGAGGTCGAAGTGATCACGCGCTCGGGAGCGCTCTCGAGCGGTTGGGAGGTCCGTGTCGATATCGTCAAGGAATTTGTCGAGTGCTCGTAGGACCTCGAGGTCGGACTCGGGTGTAGGCGGCGTGTGGTCACTGCTGGCAGTCGGCTGGACAACGGGCTCCTCATCCTCTTCGTGTGATCCAGAGGCTGTCTCGTCGGTGGGTGCAGTTCCCATTGTCGATCACCGTCTGTCGGCTTCCGCTTCCTGCTCGGCTTCGATCGTCTCGATATCGAGGCCAGCCTGCCGAACGTAGACGACATCCTGGGCGACGGGTGTCTCTAGTTCGGGTCGCGTTCTCCGGTTGTGGTACTCGTTCGACCCGAGATGGTACTCGGCGGCGGCACGGGCGTAGCTGATGGGTCGTTGGCCAGCAGGGGAAACCAGTAGGGTGAGGATGCCGATGGCGAGTCCGATCCCGCCGGCACCCAGGAACAGTGTCCCAGTGAAGCCGAGGCTTTGGGCGATACCCATAGCCAGGAATGGAACCACGAGAACCTCGCCAGCTTCTCGGGCGGTCAACCCGAAAACCAACTTCGTATTAACGACACGCCCTGCGATAGGGAATGTTTCCATAGGCAATCTGTACGTCTTATGGATATCTAGTTAAAAGTTACTCCCAACTTTGATGTTCCAATGAAGCGCATATTTTGAACGATATTGCGATCCCGCCTACCCTTGCTGGGCACGGTCTCAAGACCGTTGGTCTGGTTGGTCTGGGAGTGACATGTGGAGATCCTCGAGCGTGAGTTCGTCAGCGTCGCGTTCGGCGGCGCGCATCGCGGCGTCGTCGACAATCCCAGCGATATCTGCGCTACTGACCCCTTCTGTCTGCTCGGCCATCTTCCTATATGCGTTGTTGTCAAGGTCCGTCGGCAGCTCGTCGAGCCGGACGCGGAAAATGGCCTCTCGAGCGTCGCGATCTGGAAGTCCGAGTTCGTACTGCTGGTCAAAGCGACCCCGACGAGTGGCCGCCTCATCAAGGAGTTCAGCGCGGTTCGTAGCTGCGATCACGAGGTAATTCGGATCGTCGGCGTCCAGGTGAGCGAGGAACTCGTTGACGACCTGGGTGTGCTCGCGATTGACGTCGCTTTCACGGGA
The DNA here is from genome assembly GCF_013456555.2 of Natrinema zhouii. Taxonomy (GTDB): domain Archaea; phylum Halobacteriota; class Halobacteria; order Halobacteriales; family Natrialbaceae; genus Natrinema; species Natrinema zhouii. The sequence continues at coordinate 355,090 of NZ_CP084884.1, read as the reverse complement.
GGCAAGCAGCGCGTCGATCTCGTCGATGAAGATCACACACCGATCGAACTGTGCGGCCTCCGCGAACAGTCGGTTGACCTGCTCGGTGGATTCATTGACCCAGCGCGATTTGATATCGCCTGCCGAGAGTTCGAGATACGGGTGGCCGAGTTCGCCAGCAATGGCTCGAGCGAACAGCGTCTTACCTGTCCCTGGAGGACCGTAGAAGAGAATGCCGTTCGGTGGGGAGATGTTGAAGCGTTCGTATGCGGCATCCAGCCGGGTCAACGGACGGATCACCGAGCGCTCAACCTCCGTTTTGAGTGACTCCATCCCACCAACGTCCGCAAATCCTGTGTCGGGCGCAGACTGCCAGCCATATTGGAGTTGGGAGGGAATGGGTTGCTCTTGAGTCGCTCCATTGCTGGGGTGAGGCGTCTTCTTGTGTTTGGTCTCGGTTTTCTCTCTCTGAGCAGCCGCGTCCACTGCGTCCGTCTGCTCCACTTCTCCCGTCGAGTTTTTCTCTTCGATAGTTTCTGTGACAGCTCCAATACCCATAGATAGCATCAGTGGAACACACGCAAGCCAGCTGGCTCCCATATACCAAGAGTTTTCAAACATAGAAGAGACTCGGAGCGGTGCAAGGATGCTTTCGAGGGTGGGCCAGTTAGTCTCCCAGACAGGTAGGAACCACACTGCTGTCAATATCGCTGTTCCAATGAAAGTTCCAACCACCCAGATACGATCCGCATGTTCCTCCTCGTCATAAAGAGGGTAGATACCAGCAGTCAAAAGCTCTGCAGTAAACGTGGGAACCATCCAAATAGCAGGGATTGCGAGTAGCGCTACAATCGGGTTGGAAAAATACGCAACAAGACGAACGATTCCCAGTGGAGCAGCTACATAGTTCGCAGTAAAGAGACTCAAAGAAATGCTGCCGACAACGACTTTCTTTAGGACACTCTTGGGTGGAGATGCTCTGTCCATCTTCCGTTAGTTATTCTTGTTGTCGTATTTATCCAGTGTCTGTTGACTCGATTCCGGGTCTGGCGATGTGTCGGCAGCGTTGGTGCTGGCTTCGACTGCGCCACCACTGGTCGATTGTTGAGTGGACGTGTCGATAACGGGGTTTTCCCGATAGCGTTCCAACCCGGCCGCCGCCCACTCGGTCGGGGATTCGTGAAGATTTCGAGGTCCGTAGGAGACTCCAGCTTTCACGTCCGAAGCTGCGCGCTTTCCACCTTTTTTTGCACCAGAGCCTAATTTTTTGCCTACACTGGCAGCGCGTGGGGTTTTCGATGCGGCTGCACTCCCAACTGCTGCTTTCGTTTGGCCGACGCGTGATCCCACGCTGCTGGCAGCACTGCTCCCCCTTCCACCCGTTAAACTGTCGCCCCACTTGGCCCCTCTCGCCCCTCCGTACCTCGCCTGTTCCATCAGTGCAGTACGTCGCGATTTTCCACCCGACTGGTTCGTTGAAGAGCTCTGAGCTTGCGACTTCGAACTGCTCTTTGCACTCCGACGGCCGAGACCTCTCGGCGACATCCCTGCCATCGCGGCAGCTTTGAGGCCGACGAGGGCAGGGGCGAGCAGTCCGATCAGCCAGAAGAGCATTGCTTCGATGAGTTCGCCAAACTCTGCCTCAGTCATTTCCTCACCCTGGACGGCGACATCCGAATACGCGCCGACGGCTGCCGCACCTGTTTGGAGTAGCCCCGCCATCACGATCCCTGCAAGCAGCATGTACGCTGTCGCTCGCAAGAGCGTTTTCGCGATCGCCGAGCTGTGGCGGAGTGGACCGAAATCCAGGTACAACATGGCCCCAAGAACAGGGAGTAAGATGAATGTCGCGTGGAAGAGGAACTCTCGGAACACAAAGACTCCGAGCGCGAGCAGGATGCCTGCGACGGAGACCAAGTTGATTATGATCCCACCGATGATGGCCCCCGCACCCAGCGAAGCTGCCCCTTCAAATCCAGCCTCGAGCACTTCGGGGCCGAACGCGTCACCGTAGTCGTCGGTGTAAATGTGCAGGATTATCGCGTTTGTCAGAAGAAGACCAAAGTGCATGATCTGACGGCCGACGGCGACGAAGATGATTACCTTCAACGTTTTCCAGACCAGCATGAAGTTCGTCACTTCCCGCTGATCGGAGAACGGAGCGGAGGCGATCCCAGCCATGAAGACGATCACCAGCAGTTGAGGGAAAATTGTCAGATTGTGCTCAAAGGCACCCTGCATTGCCGGATCATTATAGGGACTATCGAAGATGATGAACGACTCCATCCCGCCCGCAACGAGGGTAGTGATGAATCCCAGGATCCCAGTCAAAATGTAGATGAAGAAGTCGGCGATCCAATCACTGACGAACGCGACGGTGATGGCGGGATCACCTAGAAGGACGGGGAAACTCTTCTGGACCGACCCCAGTATCGTGGGGTCGACGCTTTTGGTGATGCCTTTGATCGGAACGGGCAGTCTGGGAATGGTCATTGGTTTGGCAGGGTCTCTGTTGTGGCCGTCAGCGCGGAAGCTGTGGAGTGGGTGTGCACCCACACTGTACTGGATCGAGTTCGAACGGTCATTTGTTTGCACCCCGCATGTACGCGAACGGAATGTACAAAATCACGAAGGCAATGATCGAGACGAACGCTCCAGTGAAGCTCATCAGTAGCTGGTAAATGTTGAACGCCTCTGGCTGGAATGTGGCCTGCGTCTCAACTGGACTGTAGTACACCTCTTCCGCTGGATCGGTCTCGCCCGTAAACGAAGCCCTCACGTAGAGGTCACTCCGTTCGACGACTGCGGTTCCGTCCGAGTCGGTCGTAACCTGTCCCTGGGCAGCACCGTGGAGCCAGAGTGTCTTGTTGCCAAGCGCCTCGCCGGTATCTTCCACGAAAAGGTGGAACTCTGTGTGCGTGTCGTTGAGGATCTCCGTTTCGAGTTGAGCGGCGCGCTCTTGGACAGTCTGTGTCGATACCGGTATTGGATCGCCGTGGATGTCGCGAACCTCTGTGATCGGCTGCTCTGCGTTTGTAATGGTGAGCGTCGTCTGTCCACGCGGTTCGACCGAGGAGAGATTGACGTCCTCATCGTGTGGTGCTGGCTCGGATGCGAAGCTGAAGCTATTCGAACTAGCTAGTTCTGGTGGGTTTACGAGGTTGGTTGGTTCTCCCTCAAGCGTGGGGTCCTCTCGCTGTGCGACGAGTTGCTTCTCGAGGGTGTTCGGGAACGGAACGGTTTCCTGTTGGGTCGCTGGCGCTGGTTGTTGCTTGAGCGTCTCATTCCCTGTCGACACTCCCGACGATGCGGCGTTGAGCACTGGTACCGTCGTTTCGGACTCGATTTGATCCGGCGAAATCGGTAGCTCATCACCTGGCCGATGACCCTGCGTGGCGGTCTCATACTGGCGCTGTGAGTAGACGCCCCAGATATTCTCGATCTTGCCAGCGCCTTCTTCGAACGTCGCAGTACTCCAGAGCCGACGGTCATGGAGCGTCTCCGGGCCATCGAACTCGAGGATGAGCCGGTCAATGCCGTCGTCTGATTCGATTATCGTCTGCTCGATCGACAGCTCTTGGTTCGTCGTGACGACAACGGGAGCCTCGTCTTGGACCGTGTGGGAGAGCTCGAGTGTCTCATTGTCGGTTGTATTCGACAGCATCCAGTCAGTCCCCTCACGGACGTAGGTGGTTTCCTGGACTGCAAGCCTCGAGGTGATCGTCGCTTCCACCTCCAGCGTTGTCGCCCCGCTCGCATTCGCGTCCGCGTAGTCGAGCTGGTGGGGCGTCTCTGGATCGCCACTCCAGGATTGGGACCCAATCTCAAGTGTCCGATCGGTTTCTTGATCGAGGAGTGTGACGTTGAGGCAGGTCCGGGTCTCATTGGTCGTAGTGCAGGTCCCCTCCGGGATACGAGTCGAATAATCAAGGTGGGTGTAGACCGTCCCGTCACGCGGTACCAACAATAACTCACTCTCGTTGTCCTCTTGGTCATCCGCCTTCGACTCGAGACGGGTCTGGGTCCCTTCTTCGGTTCCAAGGATCGTTACGTGAGCGTCCGTTACGAGCGTGCCGTTCGAGCGTTCCGAGTCTGGGAACCAGAGACTCGTCGACTCGTTGCGCTCGATCGATTCGAGTTGCTCAAGGCGGTACTCTTGCAGTGTCTGCTGATCCGGGCCGACCTGATACGGGGGTTGGGTCGTCGAATAGGAGAAATCGCGGGTCTGACTCAGCTCTGCTACCGAGATATTCTCTTCTTCATCGACGTCCTCGAGGTCTGGGAGTACGAACGGTGGGACTGAGCCAGCTTCGGGATCCGGTTTATCGGAGATGAAGACGTCTGTGTCGTTGGCCGTCGTCTCCGCGGTGGACATCGTCGCTGCACCACTAATTGAAAGAGCCAAGGAGACAACGAGCAGCAGTACAAGCGACAATCGTTGGCCATCCATTCGTGGTGGGGTGAAAGGGGGTCGATTGGGGGTAAGTCGTGATTCTATTAGCTGTGCTACTTAGAAGGCGATCCAGGGTGTAACCATCCCCGGGGCGAGGTTTTCGAAGAGCGTCACGAACACGTTGTAGCTAACTGAGAGGACGATCATCCCAGCGCCGCCCCACATCCCTCGCCAGCCCCACTGGGCACGGTCGGCATGTTTGCGGGAGACGAACCAGGCAGCGGCACCCACGAGAAAGACGATGACACCGATCTGGCCGAGCGTTGTTGCGACGAATGACTCAATCTCCGACAAGGAATTGTTGATCTCGCTCTGCTGGGCAGCAGCTATCCCAGTAGTTGCAATGAATGCGAACAGGACGGTCAGGACTCGGGCACCTTTCGTTTTGCGTGCCATACTCGCTCTCTTAGGTGCTAGTATTTAGATTTAATCATAGGTGCAGGTATGGATACAAGTAAACCGATCACTGTATATAGCCACAGGCAATTGCCCATGCTCCGAGGACGACTGGCGGCCACGCAATCGCCCCAATGAGTCCGACTTCGGGGCTCAATCCAAAGTCGGCCCAGGCAAATGCCGTTATCGTAGCGGCCACGATTCCCAGTACACTCGTGACGAGGAGTGGTTTTGAAATGATTACCACACTTCCCAGAAGCGTCGCTCCTACCAGGAGTACAGTCTCTCTCCCCACTGTCATCGGGGGATATCCTCCGGAGAGCGCGATCAGCCGAGCAACGAGGACGATCCACAGAGCGATTACCAGCGCAGCAAAAATCCCGCGTGCAGTTGCTCGCAGTGACCCAACCGTATACACGCGCGGGCCATCACCGACCCAGTCGCCAGTAAAGATATCGTGGTCGTGTTGGGTCTGGTGGCATGGTTCACACAGTGTTTCCAGATTCGACAGCCGGTTCGATCCACCCTTCGACAACGGAACGATGTGGTGGGCGTGGAGCCGAACCCCCTCGTCACCCGCATGCGGGCCGCTTTGTCGACCGCACGCTTGGCATGTCCAGTTGTCATGGCGGTATACCATTTTTCGGCGGGCTTCCCAGTCTGGCGGACGATTCCCTGAATACGCATCAGGATCGTCGTAGCGTGACTCAATCTGGGCCTCGAGTGTACTCATTCGATATCGACCCTCGCTTGCAGCTCGCCAAAGTCGTGCTCGACTACCGATACTGTGATCTCGAGAACCCAGCCGACCTCAGTAACCCCCTTGAGCACGCTTTTGTCAGTGTCCGAACCAAGACACCCAGCTACCCCGGTCCCGGTGAAAGCGGCGCTTGACCTAGTGAGGACTCCCCGACGACGCATATAATCCGACAGTTTGTGTCCGATCATATATAGTTACCTGGACAAATGGCAAGGGCGTTACCCCACAATGTATATAATTCTACGCGCTGTGGGGTAACGCAGAACCGGGATGACCGCAGAGAAACCAGAACCTCCCGATCTTCCAAAGACCCTCCGCGAGCCACTCGAACGCCAACCACCCGACCGCCTCGACCAAGTGAGTACATATGCTGACCAACTTGCCCACTGGAAACGCTCCGAACGCGAGCGTGAAGTCACTGAAACTCGAGAACGTGACTCAATCACTGACGATGAACAAACCACCCTCGAAGAACGGGGGATTTCGACCGATCCCACTGACTATGAGGGAGTAGCCACCAGTGGTGCGTACATCACGGTCAAGGAAACGAAACCCGGCTACAAATATTACTACTGGCAGTGGCGCGAGGGGAATTCCTGGAAGAACAAGTACATCGCACCCGTCGATCCAAAAGACTCTACCGAGTAACTATTGAGACTTAGGGTTGCAATTGACCTCCTCCCGCACCTAAAGTCGCGGGGTTAACAGCTGAGCCGATGTTAGCCGACACTCATGAAAAAGAGATACGATATTGCAATTGAAAAGCAGACAAGGATTATCATCGAGTAGTGAGGGATGATACAGCGAACTTATCTGGAAGGTCCTTGATCGTAGCGACGGTAAGCGTCATCGGACAGTGAGAAGAAGCGACTATTGAAGATATCAGTAAGTGCAGTCGATGCCGGCTTGCCAGTGAGGGTATCCTGCGGGTAAGACTCGACCTCCCCACACTCCCCCCCCGTCATCGATGTGTAAAACCCTGCGAGAGGAGTGGGGGCAGAACGTGAGAAGAGCGAAAAACGACGAAAAAGGAGGTATACACAGTAGAGGCGGTCTCAAACAGTAGATTCACGTTCTAATTCATGGTTGTCTCTAGTCTGGCAAGGTTTTATATAGTAAGCGTAATAACCATATCCGCAATAGACCTGATAGCAAGGTGAGGAAGAAATCAACTCCGACGAACTGAGCGTAGTTTCTCTTCTCATCGAGACCGTCACAATGGTTGTTTGTTGCGATATCTCCGTTCTTGTGTCCTCTGATGCCGATACAACCTCACATCCCGATCTTCGACCTTCACCTCTTTCTGCCGTTTACACTTCGATGACGGGGGGAGGGTGTTCACGAGAACATTGGGATGCAGTCTTCTGTCGCAGTTCTTGAGGAAGCTTGATAACGCCCCTGATTTTTCACTCATTGATTGTGCCAGTAACACTTTGCTGACCTTGAGATGTGTCCTTATCGGATTGGATCCAAGTTTACACATCGAAGACGGGGGGTGGGGGATCGAGAAGTTCCTCTGCGTGGCCCACCGCTAACTCACTGATTATGGAACTTCTTTAACTGTGAGTTGATGACAGTTCGGAGGAGTTCTTCTTGATCGGAAACTGCTTCCATTCGAGTATCATCGACAATCCGGTTCATCATTGCTGCGGGATCTCCTGTGAAGGTGAACTCCATGTACATTCCGCCACCACGCCCTCGACTCTTCCGGGAGGACGAGATCAGACCATACGTGGAGAGTTCTTTGACATACTTGACGTATGTCTCGCGGGTCATTTGGTCAGCATCTATTTCTTCGGTAATCCATTGATAGACCCTGAATCCAACTGGACTCGGAACGGAACTCCCTGACCAATTCGAGAAATGCGCAACAGAGGCTGTCGCGTAAAGTGAGATCTTTTTTTGGGTCGTTAGTCCCTCAACAAGTTTTAATGACCGATCCTTGTCAATTTCCTCCTGGGATTCGCGGACATGGTCTTCGCGAACCTTCTCGTCACCACGTTCATCCGCGAGATCACCGGCACCGCGAAACAAGTCAATCGCTTTTCGTGCGTCCCCATGACTCTGTGCTGCAAATGCCGATACGAGGGGTAATACGTCGTCAGTTAATGCATCAGACCGAAAGGCATCACGACGATTTTCGAGTATCTGGCGTAATTGATTCGCATCATAATCTGGGAAATAGACATCTCGCGGATTAAATGAACTCTCGGCACGACCGTCGATGTCCTCCATAAACTTCGGGTCATTCGTCAGTGCAGCAACTGATACCTGCCCTTCGATTTCGTTTGTATTACTCGCTCGTGACAGCTGGTAGAGCAGTTTTGAATAGGCAGGTTCGTCGTTTGCTCGCCGGCCGACCAAGAGGTCAATCTCGTCGAGGATGAAAATGACCGAGTCATAGTGCTCGTTGATAAGTTTATACAGTCGTCGATATTTCTGCTTCGTCGATACGCCTGTTTCAGGTACGCCGATCTTCGCGTCGACGTCCTTCGCAACGGTCTGGACGAGCTCGAAGACTGCTTGGTCGAGGGTGTTGATCGGCTGGCAGTTGATATCAACTACACCGAAGCGTTTGCCCTTCGATTGACAGAGCTCGATAATTTGTTGTGTGACTGCCCCGATGATGAGTGATTTCCCTGTCCCAGCAGGACCGTATAACAGCATATTCGGGGGGCGATTTCCTTGGAGTGTCGGCTTCAGAAATGAGACAACAGATTCAAGTTGATCGTCACGACCGACGATTCGCTCCTCATCGATGATTGTGTCTGGCTCGACAAGGTCTCGATTGACGAAGACTGATGTCTCCCCCTCATCGTCGAGCATGTCCCGGATCGATCGCTGAGTACTGTCTTCAGTAGTTACTTTATCTTGGTCCGGCACCGTGTCTCCGACAGCTTCTTCATGAGCAGTTTCTATTTGTTCTTCGTCAACTCTAGAATGCGTTCCTTCACCAAGGAGAGATTGATCCGTCCCGTCTTGATCACTACCGGTCATACGCTTAGTGTACGCCGGAGCGTTAAAAAGATTCACCCCCGTCGATGTTTATTCGGGCGATATAACTAACCTATCCCCGTAATATCCTGTTTCACGCTCTCTGTGATAGAACCGTCACCGAAGTACATTTGATAAGAGGCCCCCCGCCATCGATGTGTAATGAGGTTCGCCTCAACTTCGTGCGAATCTGAGTGTCTGTTCTTCGACACGGTCTCCGCCTCCCCCGTCATCGAAGTGTAAGCTATGCGTCTGACACCCCGGCATCGAAGTGTAAACTCTGACTCATTCGTCGCCGGTTCGAGCTGAAAACAGATCTCGAAGCTACCCTCGACATCCTCGGTGAGGATAGCCGAATTGACGATGTCGTTGTGGATTTGATTGATATCGCGACTGCGAAGAAACTGGTATAGTGTAGCCGTATCCACTAATCTAAGAGCTGTATTCGATTATGTGAGTGAGTTAACCAACAATGGATTGGATATCAATTCTCTGTTGGTTAACTTGATGATCACATCTCGCGATCGATTTCGAGCTTTCGCATTGCTCGTTCAAACACGTCGGGATGTCGATGCGCGAGATTTTCGAGATGATTCCGAATGGACTGGGCAGGGTCGACGTCGACGTCGTCCGTATCCTGGAGTTCACGCCAGAACTGATGCATCTCTTCGCTCACGGAGACGCCTATCGTGTGGTCCTTTACGCCAGTGTTGAGCGCGTCGTAGTAGGGTTCGGTATCGAAGTCTGATGCAGGTTGCTGGTCCTCTCGGTCTTTTTCCTCTGATGCCTCATCCATCGCTTCGCCGAATGGATTGTCGTTGCTCATACACCCTTATTCTTAACCTTAATATTAAAGATATGCGTCTAACGTCTCGTTCGTGATTTCGACGTCTCGTTCGGCAGCGAACTGCTGTGCGCCAGCTCGGAAGGCATGATAGCACTTCTGTCGAGTATCACGCGGGGTCCCATCACTGACCTCGACGATAGTCTCGATAGCATTCGCCGTGTAGGGGTCTGACGGATATCCAGAATCGTACTCTTCTTCACGGGCCCAGGCAAGCCACCTGGCGATGAGTTCCTCGGTTTCTGCGAATCCGAACCGTTCCAACGTTCGATCCTTTGCGACGAGTCGCGAACTGAGCGTCTCACGTAGTTCGTCAATTCGATCACCAGCACGTTCAGTTCCGAACAGGAAGAGAATGAATACAGGTTCACTTTCTCCGAGGTCACCGACGCTCTGCAACGCGGCTAGTAGCTGCTCGAAAGTTCGTGTATTCCGTGCCGCATCTTCCAGTTGGTCAACTTGGATGATACACCCGATATTGAGAGATTCGAGTTGTTCGGCAACCTCTTCGACAAGCTGACGAACTTCGTCTGTGGCATGAGGGTACGACTCTGGAATCTCGAGGTCATCGTACTCACTGAGTTCGTCAAGAAGACGCGTATAGAAGCGACGTGTCGTGATAGACTCGACTTCCCGTATTCGAGCGACTCGGAACTCATCGCTTCGAGGACCCTCTGAAAGAGCATTGTAGACGAGATCGCGGAAGTGAGATTTTCCAGCGCCCCGTTCATCGATGATCGAGATGTGACCTGCTCGATTCAGGATGTGGCTCGCAACTTCATTGAGCAGATCTTGATTCGTGCGTACCGCAATACCCGCGTCAGGAAGTGTTTCAGCCGTAAACGGAATCTTCTCTGGTTTGATCCCGAGTTGATTCGCATAGGTTTCCTGTGCCTCCTCTGTTTGATCGAGGGCTTCGGTAAATTGGTCGCTCATAGTGGAGACACATACTCAATCGACTTAAATCTAATTTGAACATTAATATTAAGATTAACCTCGGCCACTTCAGCTACGCTCTAAATTGAGTATCTATTGAGACCTGATTCTCCCGAATATGGGGAAGATACCCATCATAAAGCAAGATATTGATATCGGTACCTGCAACAACAAGTCCACAGAATTAACCAACAGATGCGCTAGCGATCAACCAAATGTTGGTTAATCCTCACTCGCTCGGATTCACTGGGCCTTTGTATTGGGATTTGATTTTATCACCTTCTCTCCACTGCCAGTAGTAATATCGATTCCCGTTGATTTCCTTCTCTGTCAGCGTCGCTTTGGTGGGGACATCTTCGGGCATATCCTCAGGGTGTTCTCGAGCAGTCTCTTCATCTTCACCCTCGTTGATCCGCTTTTCTCGCTCTTGATACTCTGCAAGTGCATCTGCATACTTGGCAATAGATCGGAGTGTTTCCGCATTACACTCATCGAGTAAGGCCGCTAACTCTCCGGGAACCTCGGGTGGGATCGTTGGTTCTGAGTACGACATGAGACGACTTAACCAACAATTGGGGCAGAAGGCATTAGTCCTGTTGGTTAAATTGGAGAGCTATTCATAGCATTTGTATTAAACAGGAAACTTGATATACGATTCATATAACAGTCCACTGAATGGGAGTCACGTTCCTCCACACTGCAGATTTCCATCTCGGAAGTCCTCTCCGCGCTGTGGAAGCGGCATCTGAATCATTGGCTGAGCGCCTGCAGCGAGCGACACACGAAGCTCTCTGTCGAGTTATCCAAGTCGCACTCGACAAGGATGTCGACTTCGTCGTCGTCGCTGGCGACCTCTACGATCAACAAGCGCGCTCCGTCTACGCGAATGAATTCCTCGTCGATCAGTTCGAGCGGCTCGAAGACGCTGAAATCCCATGTTATGTCATCCATGGGAATCATGATCCATTGGGAGCAGGGGCAGAGAAACTCCCCTTACCCAATAATGTCCATGTGTTCGGTGCAGACGACGTTGAAACGGTTCTGTACCCGAATGACGATGAACCGGAGGCTCGCATCATGGGGCAATCGTATGGAAGCCAGTGGGAGAGCAACTCCCTGTATTACCACTACACACCGCCAGATACAGCAGTCCCGAATATCGGCCTGCTCCATACGGGCCTAAATCCGGATGGTCGGCGGTACGCCCCCTGTGGGCCGAGCGACTTAGCACAGAAGGAGATCGACTATTGGGCGCTCGGGCACATCCATACGCCACAGCTGGTCGACGGAGCGCCAGCAGCGTACGCTGGTATACCACAAGGACGAAATATTGGCGAAACTGCCATCGGTGGTTGTTTGCTCGTCGACGTGGATGCAGGCAGCGATCCTGACATCGAGTTTGTTCCGACGAGCCCGATTGTCTGGCAAGAAATCGTGGTCGATCTCAGTACCGCGAGTACAGACGATGATACTCCCCTTCGTAACCTCGCAGATGCAGAAGGGTACCTCGAGGAGCGTATGCTAGATCTCCGGGCAGCGGACCAAGACTCTCTCACTGACACCCTTTCGATGCCGGTGGCTGAGACAGACTGGATGCCAGAGGGGTTTGTGTGTCGATGGACACTGAGTGGCCGTGGAGAGCTGTTTGAAGCGCTCGACGAGGAAGCAACAGATGTGCTCGCCAACCGATTGCGGGATCGCAGCAGTAGTGCCTCACCCTTTGTGTGGACCGAGTCCGTCCGTGATTACTCTGCACCACCACTTCCAGACCTCGAGACGTTGGTAGAATCGGACGAGATTATCAGCGAACTGGTTGACCTTTCCAACGAGATTCGAGAAGACGACGCGACACGAGCTGAACTGCGAGCGAAAACAGGTGATGTCTGGGAGTGGCGTGCGGACGAAGAACACGAAGACATTTCCGAGGATCGGATTGGTTTGGACGAGAAACGGCTAGACGATTTGATTGACCGTGCCGTCACTCGGTCAATCGACGAACTTGCGACGCGGAGGGACAATGCAAATTAAGAACCTCGATCTGGATGATTTTGGATGCTTCAGGCGAGCTCGACTCCAAAATGTCGATAGCGGATTGACCGTCATCGCTGGTCCACAACGGGCCGGGAAAACGACGTTTATGGAAGCGGTTCGTCATCTTGGCTATGGGATTCCTCGCGGCAATGGTCTCCCGCCAGCAACGGACCAGTATGACCTCACGGCCGATGTCGTAGTCGATGGCGCTGAATACGAGCTAGCACTCACTGGCTATGGTGATCCCGCACTAGTGCCTGTCAATGGTTCCCCCGATCGAGCACTCTCTGATGTATTCGGCAATCTAGGGCCCGCACAGTACCAGCAGCTCTTCACCATTAGCCTTGACGAACTCCGGCGTATGCCAAGGAGTCTCGATGACGACGTTAGCCTGTCTGCAATCTTACTCGGTGCGGCATATGGCGACGTTCTCACAATCCCCCAGATTCAAGCCGCATTCAGTGATCGGGCGAAATCGATCGGAGGCAAACACGGACGCTCGGTCTATGACCTTAAAGAGCCGATTAGCGAGATTCAGTCGGGGGTCGATGCGCGAGATGCCGCCGTCGCTCAGGTTGACGAGCACGATCGGAAAGAGGCTGCTCGAGACAATGTCAATTCCCGCGTAGCGGAACTCGATGAGGAGATTGCTGATCTAACAACGGAACAAACTCGTCTTAACACGGTTCTCACGGAATACGGGGAGTTCGAGACACTTCAGGAGCTGAATCTTGAACTTGATGGTACCGACCTTGACCAGGTCGATGCGTTCCCGACAGAGCAACTTGACCGCGGTCGGCAACTACAAAGTCAACTTGAGGAAGTGCAGGAGGAACTGACGACTGCAGAAGAGGAGTTCGCTCAACAGGTTACTGTAGAGGATCCCGAAGCATATCGCGACCGATTACTGGATGCTACGTCTACGATACGGGCATATAATAGGGAAATCGCTGGCTGGCGTGAGCGGGTAAATTCACTTCAGGAGCAACGGTCAGAGCTTGCGAAAGATCGTCGAAAACTTCGCTCCCGGGCAGCGGATTTGCAACCCGGGTGGGATGACGACTCCTTGCTTGACCGGGTCCGTGATGTTGAAACCGACCTGTTCTCTCGAGACGAGGTTCGGTCGATTACGCGGACCTGTGAGGATGTCCGATTCGAATTGAACGAGGTCGAGCGAAACCTGACCGAAAAGACGGCTCGTCACGAACAGCTGGAACACGAAATCGACACTGCAACCGACTCGTCATCTGAGGCATCTCTTACACTTCGTGACCAGCTTCCTGTCGCTGCAGGTGGGACGGTACTCGCGCTGATCATAGGAAGTGCGCTGGGAGTTGTTGGTGGTGCGATTCTTGGTGTCGTCATCACACTCGTGATAATACTGATCGTCGGCGCGTATGCTGCATCACAGCTTGAATTCGAGTCCCTTGAAGTCGATGGCGTATCTGTCGAGACGCTTCGGGCAGACAAACGCAGCCTGACTGCCGATATTGAAGGACTGCGCTCCCGGAAAACGGATCTCGAAACGGAGTATTCGACCGCGACCGAGCAATTGGACTCGCTTCGAGAGAAGCTTGGACTCTCAGACGATACGAGTCCGGCTGCCGTGCGAGAGTTCTATGAAGACCTCTCATCGCTCCGGAACGATCTCACAACGTTGGAAGGCGACGTTGAAGCTCTCGGCACGAAAGAGGAAACTCTCCGTTCAGACCTCGCAGCAGCCGCCGAGACCGTATCCGAACTCGGTGTTCTCGATATTGACGATAGTGACTCGCTCGAAGACGCAGAGAAATTGTTCGCGACTATCGAAAGTATTGAAGAGGATCTCGACCTTGCACAAACGGTCACTACAGCCCAGCAGACTGTCACCAGTCGCAAAGATGACCTCCGTAATCTCCTTGCCGAGTGGAACGATGCACCAGATCTCACCAATGCTGATTCAGCAACCCTCGTTCGTACTGTCGACCAGTTCCTCGAACGCGGTGAGAACGTCACTGAGCTTGTGGAAGCGCGGGAACAGCGTGACGGAATTCGCGTCCGACTCCAGCGGCGACTGACGGTCTCAGCTATCGAACCGGCGTTTGAACCGTACCGCGACTCGGAGCATGACGATGACGACTGGGCGATCGCTGCGTTCGAGCGTGTCATTGAGGCGTACGCTGATAGAGAGGCAATCGAAGAACGACTCGATACGATCGACGAAACAATCGAGAGTCTTGAAACAGAGCGATCGGAATGCGTTGAAGAGCGAGTTGAGCTTACGAAGGAACTCGAAGAGCTAGCATCCGATGATGATGTCCGCGAGGCCCACGCGACGATCGAGGCGGGACGACGTCGGCTCGAACCGCTTGCCGAAGAGTATGCGACGCACCGCATCGCGGAGTACCTGCTGAACGAACTCCACGAACGATTCATTGACCGGACGACTGGGCCACTCCTCGACGAAGCCAGCGAGATTTTCGCGCGGATTACCGACAACGCCTACACCAAAGTTGACTCCACTGAGGAATTTGACAATCTCGACTTCCAATCGGTGCTCGCTGATGGACAGACACAACAAACTGCGGAACTATCACGAGCCACCGCTGAGCAGCTCTTCCTCGCGATTCGTCTTGCTCGAATTCGTCGCCATGAGTCATCACTCCCTGTGTTACTCGATGATTCGCTGACAAACTTCGACCCCAGCCATCACGTTCGAACGCTACAGACGATCTCTGAACTCGCGGATACGAACCAAGTGTTCTTGCTGACATGCCATCCGGAACTTCTTGAACGAGTTGATACGCACATAGATAGCGCCCAGTACTGGAGTCTCGACGATGGACAGTTCAACGGTCCCTACTCGAAGCCGGACGATCCCTGCGAACTGCTGGAGCCAACCTGGTCGTAGTTATCCAGATTCTTTGTTCTCTGCGAGTTCCTTTGCACGATGCAATCGCTTCTGAAGATCTTCCCGGGGTGAGGAAGCGTTGTTGAGGTAGCGCTCGATAACCTGAACCTCATCCTCGTATCGGTTCTCCTTACGATAGACGATTGCGAGATGTTTGTAATACCACGGCGCTGGATCACCAGCATCCTCCTGTTCAGTTTGCTCAATACACCAGAGAAGCAACGATTCGGCTTCGTCGTGGCGCTGCTCTCGCTTTAGCTGTTTGATTGTATCGACTGTGTCTGTGTAGTGATTGAACGAATCGCCCGGGGAAGCCGTTGCTGAATCCTCCTTTGGGCTATCATCTGCTTTGCTTCCGAGTGTACGCAGTAATCGGCTGAACATGGTTTTTCGCGTTATATCTCCGTCATCGCATAGTCACGTACTGAAGATTTATCAAATGGGGGTGCAGACGACAGTACTATGTCTGCAATTGGTCACACAATGTCGGAACTTCCTGGTGAGCTTCATCTGTTCTCTCCAACCGGCCCCCCGATCGAGGAGCGAGTCGCACCTATCTTCGTCGAGTGTCTGAGTGAACACGATGTCGGCGATATCCTCGTGTTGAAGCGGTTCCCGACTGGCATCGAGACGTTTACCGATATTCTGGCAACTCATGTCGAGACCGTTGAACGACCAGAAGTGATGTCGCTTACGCGATTTGCTCGAACAATCCTCGAAGCAAGCCCACAGAACCCAACGCTCGTCTCGCAGCATGAGCGTGCTGATGTTCTTGCGTCGGTGCTCTCCGAGTACGAATGGGCCGATTCGTTTCTGCAACAAGCGTCGGCCTTCGATGCCTTCGAAGACGACGTCGGTCGCTTCACGCTCGCAGCAGCGTGGCAAAATCAGAACGTGGACCCGAACGATTCCTCGCTCACTGAATTATTCGACTTCACGGCTCACCTGCAGGAGGTTCTTGCGACGAACGGGTATGCTGAACGTGCGAGCATTATCCCACGAGCCTTAGAGTACCTGGAGGCGGAGACCGCACGTCCGCCGATTCTCGATCAGTTCGATGTGATTCTGACAGTAGAGGTTGAGGAGTTTTCTGCCCTGGAACGCCGATTCTTGGCAGCCGCGTCGACGGACACTGATTTGGTGTGTGTCGGAGAACGACATGGGAGTATTCAGCGGGTCCGGAACGAACCCGGAGACATCACCGACCATCTTCGCATGGAAACCGTCGATCACGATTCATCGCGTCCCATATCAGGACCTGCTCAGGTAGCAGCGTATCTCGCGACAGGCGAAGCGCCACAACCGGCAGCTACGGACGGTCTATTCGAGATAACCGAGGTGACGTTCGCCGATCAGGTGCAGACCGTCGCAGAAGAAATCGAACGCCGTCGAACGACAGAGGGGTGGTCGTACGATGAGTTCGCGGTCGTCCTCAAAGATTCGAGTTCACCTATCCAAGAGACCGTTCGTATCTTACAGCAAGCAGGCATTCCGACGGCGTCCATCACCACGAGTGCGCTTTCTGATGACCCTGCCGCTCGGGAGCTGTATCATGTTGCTCGATCTCTTGAGTCGGGTGGAGATGACCAATCCCGAACTCTGCTTGAAGCGAGAGTTCCGGACTTCACAACGATTCTCGACGATGACGAACTGGCGACTGAACCAGTTTCGGACGCATTGACGACCTGGGTTCTCGACACGGATCTCAAGCAACGGGTAGCTGCGAACGAATCACGTCTGGAAGCTCGCATCCAGTTCCAGCACATCAGGCGTATTCTCGACCTCGCGAGGTTCGTTGAGGATTGTCCGCTACTGGAATCCTCGTGGGACGCGTTCTGTCAGGCACTGGAGCGAGCATTCCGATACTCTGCACCTGACTTCTACAGCGAGGTCGACGTAAAGGAGGGCGGGGTCCTCGTCGACTCTGCTCGTGTGGTCAAAAACGCTTCCTGGAAGGCGGTGTTCGTCCTGAACGTCGTCGAGGAGGAGTACCCTGCAGTCCCACGCTTTTCATCGCTCTTTCCGATTGCGCAACTCAAATCACTCCCCGAATACCCTGCTGTCACGAGTCCGACTCGAGACGAAGTTCGTGAAACCTTCCCGACCGCAGACGACGACATCAACCACCCGTTCTCGGCGTACTACACTGAGCTGAGCCGACGGCTCCTCGCGGTTGGCGCCAACGCGGCGACGGATCAACTGTATTTCTGTACCTATACAGAGAACGCAGCAGATCCAGGAAAGTACAAACAGCCGTCCCGCTTCTTGCAACAGCTCCGGGACCAGTTCGAATTTGACTCGATCACCCACGAGGACGTCCATAGCCAGGGTCGTGCTGCAACGAGAGTACTCTCCAGCGTAGATCGTGCTCTTCAGGACGTACGGACCGCACCCGTCACTGGCGGTGACGTCGACCTGAACGCGATTGAGACGCAGTTCGGCGCGATCCAGCAGCTGTTGGATGAGACAGATGACCCCGGACTTGAAGCCGCATTCGAAGCACATGTCGACTTCGCTGAAGGGAGGGTTCGCCGTGACTGATTCCGACTCATCGCAACCGTTGTCTCCTTCCCGACTGGGAACGTACACTCGGTGTTCGCGTCAGTACGAATATAAGCACAACCTCTCTGTCGAAAATTCCAATCAAACGCGCCGATATTTAGACCGTGGGCTGGCGCTGCACGGCACCATTGAGTATGTCTGTGAGACCGTAACTGGAGAGTCGGATGAAGAGATTCGTACTCTCGCGCTCGATGCCTTCGCCGACGAGTGGGACTCTCGCATGAGTCGCACTGAGTACGCCACTGCTGCTCACTACGAGTATGATAAACAACTCGCCCGTGCAGCGATTGAGGCCTACTTCTCGAGCGGTCCAGGACTTGATCACGTTCGTGGATCCGTTCTCACGGAAGTCGAACTCGAATGTGAACGAGATGATGTTTTCCTCCACGGATACGCTGATAATGTCGTCCGTACGGACGACGGCCTCCAGATTATCGACTACAAGCCATCCGTCAGGTATGAGCTCTCGACGACCGACCGCGCAAAGGAGAAGCTCCGCGAGCACCTTGCCGGCGAGGACTATCACCCTCGTATCGTTAAGAGTGCAATTCAGGTGGCGACCTACATCGAGGGGATTCAGAATACATCCGTCTACGAGCCGGGGATGGAGATCGTCTTCACGTACTATGGACTACTCGCAAACACGGATCTCGAAAAGAGTACTGCCGGCGTCCGACCCCGTGTCTCGGGCTATGGTCGTGATGTCGAGGAAACCTACTATAGCGAAGAAGAAACGATCTGGGGGCTGATTCAGCGGGCACACGACGGGATACGTGAGAACGACTTCGAACCCATTCAGTGGGACGCCATCCGCGAGAACGCCTGTGGCCGATGTGATTATCGATCTATGTGTACCGATGCACTCGCAGAGGAGGTGCAGTTCTGATGTCACCACCACCCTCCGAAGACGAACCCGTCGAAGAGCCGTCACCGCGGATTCCCCAACAGCGCATCATCGAGTCTGGTGAGTATCCGATGCGAGTGTTGGCCGGAGCCGGGACCGGTAAGACGTTCACGATGGTTCGAAAGGTCGAGCACTTGATCGACGAACACGATGTCTCACCGGATCGAATCCTCGCATTGACGTTCACGAACAAGGCTGCAGACTCGATGCGCGAGAAGCTGAACGAGAAGCTTGGCGCACCGGGATACGACGTAAACGCGTATACCTATCACTCCATCTGCCACGATATCCTTCGAGAGTACGCGTATCACGCTGAAATCGATCCGCAATTCGATGTCGTGAATAACGCTGATCGAACCGCCCTCATTCACGAAGCGCTCGATGAAATCACCTATCGATTCACCAGTCCTGAAGTCTATGGCCCCGATTCGCATGCCGATGGGGCGGCAGGCAGCCTGCTCAAATTCATCTCCACAATGAAGAGCAAAGGGATCTCCCCGAGTACCATCGAGACATTCCTTGGTGACGCTGACCGCCTCCTAGAACTAGAGGCACTCGTCGACCGAATTGTCGACCGGGCGAACGAGACGGTGCGGGTCAGCTGGCGGGCCCCGTCTGCAGACCGCCTCGAGGAGATGCGTGACGGAATCGCCGACCTTCAGCAATCGATAGCAGACGAACGATCTGCGCTCGGTCAGGCTGGGGTCGAACGGTCGGTCGCGACATATCTGCGCGGCATGGAGGAAACCTGTACTTCACTCGCTGAGCTATTAGAAACGGAGGAAGCGTCGATCATCGATGGTGAGTACAAGCCTGCGTTCCGTCTGCCGGCATATCTGTTCGGGACGTACTCCAGTCCACCGAGCGGTATCCCCGATTCGATCTCCGTCACGCTCACCGGGAAACTTCGGTCGTTCGTCGAGGAATGCCAAGAAACAGCCGATCTGGTAGCCGGCTATACGGCGTACGAGCAACGCCTACACGAAGCATCGTTGGTCGACTTTGCCGACTTGATCGGTGCGACACTCGAGCTCCTTGAGGACCCAGACATCCGTGCCGAGATTGCGGGACAGTATGATTACGTGTTCTGTGACGAATTCCAGGATACGGATGCTGTCCAATTCGAACTCGTCGACCAGCTCGCCGACGATGACCAACTGTTCGTGGTCGGTGATGATGACCAGGCGATTTACGAATGGCGTGGGGCGGCAGTTGAGAATATCGGGAGCCGACTCGAGGAACGATACGAGACACTGGTTCCAGAAACACTTGAGGAGAACTTCCGCTCCAAGCAACCGATTCTGGATGTCGCGAACAACGTCATTGCACAGCTAGAGGCCCGTGGGAGCGAGAAGGAACTCACCGCGGTCGGTGACGCTGCGGATGCGAGCGATGGCATTGCGACGATAACGGCAGCTGAGGACGATGAAGAGCAAGCTGAACAGATTGCGACTGCAATCGGCCACCTCCTTACAGGGTCACTCGATGACGTCGATGAAACGTACGACGCAGGCGACATCGCACTTCTCGTACGGAAAAATCGTCATGCAAAGCCGATTGTACGGGCGCTTGAAGAGCGTGGCATCCCGTATCAACTCGCTGGTGGACTCGCGGCTGATTCGGTTGGTGTTGAGACCGTCCTCGCGTATCTCAAAGCACTCGCAAATCCAGCGGACGAGGTCAGTCTGAATCGTGTGTTGACGATGCGCTATCGCCTTCACAACGCTGATCTCAGATTACTTAACACTGCCTCTGATTCGTTATCAGAGGCATTGCAGTCGCTTCCGCTCGACCAATTTCGTGAACCGGAACGTGTTCAACGAGCCCGCGAAGATTTCCAGACGCTGCGTGCCAAGCGAGAGATCTACTCTGTAGCTCGTCTGTTCCGCGAGTTGAAAGAACAAACAAATATCGACTGGTACCTGTCGCCACAAGAACGACGAGACCTACGAACACTGGAGTCACTTATCGACTCCTTCGGAGAGGGAGCGCTCCAGCCAGCATTAGACGAGTCGTTCCTCGATCTGCTCTCCCTCATGGAGTCACTCGACGATAGTATCGCTGGCGTGCAAGACCAAGCTGAGGCGGTGAGTGACGCGGTCAACATCATGACCGTACACAAGAGCAAGGGACTAGAATTCCCGGTCGTCTTTCTTCCGAACCTTTCTGCTGCCCAGTGGGAACCAAGCACGCGCTCGTACGATACACTCGGCCACACGCTCGAAGAGACGGCTGCTACCCCTCTCGACCAGGACTTCGAAAAGCGCGACGAGTATGAAGCGCGCCGCATTTTCCACGTCGCCATGACGCGTGCAGAAGAGCAACTCGTACTCGTTGGTCGGCACGCCGACGACGGCGGAGTTGACGACGGTGATCTCTCGCTATCGTTCATCGACTCCTGGCTCCCCGAGCAAATCCCTTGGCGAGCCACCGGTGCGTCCTTCCCTATCTGGCAAGAGGTCACCACTGGACTTCCACCGGAGGCTACAGATTGGACGGACGAGGTTGCTCCGACCGATGGCGGCCTGGATCCGACTATCTCTGTGAACGGCGAACCCTTATCCCAGTCAGGGGCGCGGGATCGCGTCCTTGAACTTGCTCGTGGTTTGCTGAATGGGGACCTTGAGTCTGTCTCACCTGCAACGGCTGGATTTGCCGTTGAAGCACTGTCGACGGATGGTGGGCCCGCGTTGAGTCACCGGCACAGCTATACTTCGCTCGAGAAGTACAGCCAGTGTTCCCGGCGACACTATCTCGATTATCTTGTTCGTGCGTTCGAGGACCCCCAGCGAGGTGCCCCCGGTTCCGACACCGTATCGATTCGGGACATGGGTATCCTCTTCCACGATACTGCTGAGATAGCTGCGAAACGGAGCCTAATGTCACCCGAGGAATGGAACAATGTCTGTGAGGAACTCGGCCGCCAGGAGAGTTACTCGGCTGATATCGTTGATCAGGCCAAGGATTGTGTCGATCGGTACTTCAGCACTGAGGCGAGTTCGTGGGAGATCCTCAGTGCAGAACGGTCGTTCACGCTCAACATTGATGGTCATACGATTACGGGGAAAATTGACGCTGTCTGTCGCAACTCGGCTGGTAACCTCGTTGTCCTCGATTACAAGGCGACCACGGTACAGCGCTCGCTTGATGACAACTTTCAGTTACCAATCTACTTGCTCGCATGCCAACAGCTCTTCGGCGAACGAATCGATGAAGCCGGCTATGTCTATGTCGGTTCGGTTGGCCCCGACATGAGTACTCGTTCGTTTTCGAGAGATGAGTTAGATCAGTGTCGGGAAGACCTCCTCTCACGGTTACAAGAGGCTGAAGACTCGACCTTTGATGACTACACTGCAGGCGATCACTGCAAATGGTGTCCCCATCGCAGCCTGTCCTGCAGCCAAATTCACTAAACTCTCGCAAACTCTTCTACTCTCTCCTGCCTGTCGATTGCTGTTGTTGCCGATGTCCAACCGAACTAATCTTAATATTAGAATTAAACTTAGGATTAATGCGTCTTCTATAGCTTGGAGTATTTGATAGCGATTTGTTTATTGTATCTGGAAAGTAACATCTCTGGATGTCCGCTCAGAGTGGTGTCGTCCTCAATTGGTCGACCCGACATGGAGAGAAATCCGTATTCGAGGCTCTTACTGAAGCAATTGCTTCGCTGGAAAGCGTCGATCGAGCACTGTGAGACGACTATCGGATAATCTGGGAGACGGTAGACCGGAACTACGACTCGACTTCATACACTATCACTGGCTTTGGAACGAGCGTTGGCGAAACAACCCTGAAAATTAGGGGTGGGCGTGGAGGTGAGTACGAGATTTTCCCCAAACCGAGCTTTGCCCCTTGGATCGTCTACACTCACCCTCAGGCTGGATGGGAAGAGGAACTCACAAAACTCGCTATCCTTTCCCCAGACTTCGAGTACGTTGAGAAGAATGGCTGGCGAGGCTTCCTCTCGAATGCATTCGAGATATTGGAGGAAGTACGCCCATAGAAGGAATTTAATCTTAAGTATAAGGTTATTCTCCTACTGTTGTTCCCAGTTCGGTCTGGGAGACCCTGGAAGCTCGTCCGTTGCTCCGAGTAGTTCATCCATAGTTGTCCAGGGATAACACCGCCCGTGGAGTTCGAAGAGGCGAAAGTCGTTCAAGTGAACCCAGCTGTACGAGGGAACGTCGATCTGCTGATCCTCGAGCTTGCTAGTCATATCGTCGACTGTGATATCGATACCAGCGTGTTCTGCCCGGTCGACGAGCGCCTCGAGTTCTGCAGCTTTCGTCTCCTCGTCGACGTCCGTAGCAGCCATAATCTGTGCCCCAGCAGCGAGAACGTCGCGTTCAGTTGCGAAATTTCCCTCCATTTCCCAGTGGTACGCGCGGGGGAAGGCGTACGCCTTCTCGAAGTACTCGGTTTCACCAAGTTTGCCGAGTTCGTTGACTTCGCCACCTGCATCCTGTTCGAAGACGGCAGCGACGTAGTCACTGAGTGTTGCTGTGATATGGAATTTCACGCGAAATTCGGGAAGACGTGGGATGTCTATGTCGGTGAGGTCGCCGATGAGAAATGCGTACGTTCCATAGCGGCGGTTCAATCGATCGCTGACCGCCCGTACGCGTCGGAGATACGGATCACGATAGCTTCCAAGGACGAGATAGGCAGTCTGGTCGCGGTCGTAGATTGCCGGCGTCTCACTGTTTGCCCACGACAGAATCTGGGTCGCTTCGGTGGACCCGACGTCAAGGCCGCGTAACGCCCGCTGCACGGCTGCCATGATTTTGCCTGCGTTCGGCGGAACGGATGGACCACTCATACCGTTGAACACAATTGGCTGGGTCATAGGCGTTTCTGATTGACTCAGTCAAACAGCGATTTTATTGACTTAGTTAACCCAAACCATTATACAGTCGAGAAGGCTAAGTTGAGATATGAGCGATACGGCTTCGGAGGGATTCGAGGATCCGTTTGCAGAGCAGCGACGAATACGTGAGCTGCTCTCGCAGGAGACTCGGCACCTCATCATCCAGTTAATCCTCGGCCATCCAGCTCACCTCGTGTCGCTGGCCGAACTTGACTACATGATCCCGAAGAACGAGGCTGCTATCCTCGATCAACTTGAGCGGCTTCGAAAGGCGGATATCCTTGACGTCTACGTTCATGAACCGAATGCGTCGACGCGGAATCTCCCCTCGAAATTCTGGGGACCGACTGAACGCGGTGTCGAGATCCTCTACGAACACAACTTCCTCCGGGGCGTCCCGATAGCACGTGCAGTCTATGAGGAGACGAAAAAGTCTGAGCGGGTGATGCGTCACGAAGGTGCCCCGCGACCAGAGCTCCCTGAGGCCGTCACTGATGCCCTCGAGTTTGATGAGCCCGAGTCCGAGACACCTAACGCTCCATAACGGGTGTCCGGGATAGGAAAGGCCAACTCGATCGACTCTTAGTCGGACTGCCGGCACCCCTATCCAACGAATTTTCGGAAAGCATTTTCTCTCCAACCGAACTTCTTCTATTCATCTTGGCGCTGAACCTCGGTTGATATGGTATAATCTTATTCTTAAGATTAAGAATTAGGGTTGATGTCTGAATTGACTCTATGAGAAAGCGAGTGTAACACCCCACCAATCGTGTGAATTATTTTGTAGTAACAAATCTCAATCCTACTATGGGACTTATTGACCGGCTGTTTGGGAACACCCGTATGTCCGAGGAAGAACCGTCAGAGACGATTCCACAGTACGATTGGAACGACGTTAACGCTCGTTCTGAGGCGATACACCAGTATTATGAAGGAATACCGAAGTCTCAGGCCCAGCAAATCGCAGAGATTCTATGCAGAAAACTAACTGAGGGCAATTACAGTATGCGAGGAATCGCCGACGAGGTAATTGAACGCACGGAATTAGATGAAGATCGAGCATTCACGATTATAGGAACGGAAAGTACCGCGATGTCGAACCTGAGACGGGTACAAAGCTATTCGTCCCAAGCTGATTCCCAAGAGTACGTCTACCAGTGGATAGGGCCCGATGACCATCGAACGACAGAAATCTGTGCTGGCATCAAACGAGACATAGAGTCTCGAGATGGAGCTGTTCCGCTCACAATGCTTCAGTCACTTATCAAGGAGCATGCGAGTCAACACGAGAATGGAACGGCAGAACGTGCCTCTGAGTTCCTTCCCCACCGTGAGTGTCGGCACGTGATCTCTCGACACGTCGATTTCTGAGTAAATTTAATCTTAATATTACGATTAAGTGGTCTTCCGCTAGTGCTGGTTCTTAACCAACAAACTACTCCAGAAACTTCCTGTTGGTTAAATCATTCACTCAGTAGATCATCGACCTGCTGCGCAGTCTCTGCAGCTTGGATATCGGAGTAGGATTCGTGGGTCGTCTCGATGCTGGCGTGACGGAGCGCTGACTGCGCTAATTCAGCATGACCATTAGCGTAGAGTTCGTGGCCCAGTCCTCGACGAGCGCCGTGGGGTTTCAGATAGTCACCGTCGACAGCGATGTCGGCATCCTTACAGAGCCGCTTCATCAAGTTGCGAGCTCCGTTCGTCGAAATTGCTGGGGGGACGACATCGTGTTCTCGGAGTACCGTATCGATGTTGTCGCTCTCGAGGATGGTCTCGATTTCGTCGTCTGGAACGTCCCGCTGCGACAGCTGCTCGCGTACGGCGCGATATTTCGAGGGAGCGTGTGCACTGGGAAAGACCGGCCACTCGTCGGTCGGTGGATCGAGGACGGTCTTGTACCGTTCAAGCGCCGTCGCAGCCCTCTCAGGAAGCTGGGCATACTCGTACTCGCGTGACTTTCCGAGGACGCGGACGGCACCAGCGTCGAGCTGGACGTCCCTCCAGGTGATGCCGGTGCGTTTCTCGTCGGAAGGCTCGGCGAATACCTCTGCCCCACGGACACCCGAGAGAGACAAGAGATAGATGATTGCCCGGTCACGGTAGGCTCGATCCCGAGAGATGTCTGCCTCGTCGTCGAGGGCACGCTGGACTCGCTCGTCGACATAGCGCAGGATCGCACGCCGTTCTTCTTGTTGCCAGAACTGGCGATCGGCATCACCGAGGTCTTCTGGGAGTTCGTCAGTCGCGCGCTTGACCTTCGCTGGATTCGAGTCCAGGAGTTCGTCGGCAACACAGAAGGAGAGGAACGCACGGATGTACGCGTAGTAGGTCGTCACGGTGCTTGCTTTCAGGTCCCCGGCACGGACACGTCGCTTGAGGTGGCGAGCGTACCGTCGACAGTCGAGGACGTCCAGCTCTTCGAGGCTCGTCACTCCCCGCTCCTCGTGTAGCCAAGACTGCCACGTCACGAGGGTCGACTGGAAGTTCTTCCGGGAGTTGCCAGCCTCAACACTGTCGAGGTACTGCTGGATGGCCGTCTCGACCGGCGTTCCCCCGAGTGTAGCGTCTCCCTCGTCCGGTTCCATGGTTCGTGCTTGACCGACGGCGGCGACCCACGTAAATCTACTGTGTACAACTCGTCTAATACACAGTAGATTTGGATTCTCGAATTCTTCCTATATCGAAGGATAGGAGGGATGTAACGGCGACACTCTAATTTATAAATTGTATGTGGCTATACGAAGCCCTAGGCCTGAAGGCCACAACTTCGGAGGATGGTTTTGAAGCGTGCCTTCTGTTCTCCGGGAATAGTTATGAAACGGGAGATGCCTAGCGATTCTGATTTCCTCTCACATCACCGGAAGAGAACCTAGCCGGTCTCATCAGCAGTGAAAATAAGGCACACAACACAACCAAAACTCCGAAACTGTGGATCCTTCTCAGAAGTTGGCAGCTTAGTGTGATTTACAAACGATACAGGGGAATTGGTAACTGTTCAAATGAAAGATCACCGTTTAGCAGCAATATATTTCAATCAGCTATTAAATGCCTCTCATGGAGTCTCTATGTTAGAATCTCATTTGAGTCGCGACACCAGCCAAATGTAGCCGTATTCGACAAAGCGAGAGTAAGTAATTAATTCCGATATTTACAATACCATTGGATCCAATGTCACCCTTATGGATTATAATAGGGTTCGAAAGCAGGAATGAAGATGAACAAGATTAAAGACATTGAATTGTCCAGCAATTCCGAAGCAACACTAACCGACAGAACTCGCTCTAAACTGAAAAGGAGGAGTTGCTCGTGACTACACATAACCCGATAGAGTATGCAAATTCACTCAGTTCGAAGTTAGCGACGCGGGAGCGTCACGTCTGTACCTTCCTCGGTGCTGGTGCTGCCTCTGCGTGTGGACTGTCGGACGTATCGGCCCTTCAAAGGGAGGTTCTCTCAGAGTTGAGTACGAAACACGCAGCGGCATTTGAGAATCAGTTAGCTGAAAACGAACTAGAGGATGCATTAAGTAGAATTAGGTCTATTTCAGCCTTAGTCAACGAGGGGCAGTCTCTCGATGATCTGACGGCAGAAGACGCGGCGGCTCTTGACGAAGCAATTTGCCGAGAAATTGTGCAGGCATTGGATATTGAACAGGCTGACATCGACCCGATGCTATATTTCGCCACGTGGGCAGCGCGTGGAGACTACCATCGTCCTGTAGAAGTGTTCACAGTAAATTACGACCTATTGTTAGAGACTGCATTTGAGAAAGTCGGTGCGCGGTACTTCGACGGGTTCGTCGGCAACCTGAACGCACGGTTCCAGACGGAGCTCGTCGAACGGACGAAAGGTGCCAATGGCGATGAAATACCGTCGTCATTCGTGCGACTGTGGAAAGTGCATGGCTCGATTAACTGGGTCCGGAAAGACGGTGACATCGTCCGGGTCGGCCAAGAAGCAGAGGAAAGTGCGGCCGCAATATATCCGTCCGACAGGAAGTACGAAGAGTCAAGGAGAGTTCCCTTCTTGGCGCTCCAAGATCGGTTCCGACGGGCACTACACGAAGACGAGACCATCCTCATCATTTCGGGATATGGATTCGGAGACCAGCACCTGAACGAAATAATCTTTGAGGCCGCGACTCGGTGCAAACGATCAGAGTTTATCGCGTTTTGCTATTCCGAGATACCCGAGAAACTTGCCGAGCGAGCCGAAAAGATACCGAATATTCAGGCTATAGGCCCCCACGAGGCTATTATCGGAGGCAACCGTGGTGAGTGGGAGACTCCGAGAGACGAAACGGAAAACGGAGACTTGGTCTGGAAAGATGGAAAGATGGCCCTGCGGGACTTCCGAAATCTCTCGAAATATCTCGCTCGAAATTTGTCTGTCGAGACGCAGCGTAGATCGGAAACGATGGAAGAGCAACTGGCAGAAATGCTCAGTGAAACTGACGAAGAGGGTAGTTTTGATGAGTCCATAGAGGAAGACGAGATTAGTCGTTTCGGGGAGAGCAATGTTTAACGATAGTCCCACCCAGATTGGTCGGGTCCGTGATGTCAACGGTGCTTCTATCACTGTTGGCCTCGACCAAGAGATGGCGGGGACATCTCCCATCTACCGTGGGAATCTCCACTCGATTGGGCAGGTCGGGTCGTTAGTCAGAATTCCGCAAGGGTTGGTGGATCTTGTAGCGACAGTCAACAAAGTCAGCATCACAGAATCGGTTACTGATTCTGAAATGACGGCCGCACAAATTGACGACGAGCGCGGACTACGAGTTGAATTGATTGGACAGATCGACCGTGGAACAGAACAATTTCAACGTGGCGTCGGGTCGTATCCTGGATTGAACGATCCTGTTCACTTCACGACGTCGTCAGATTTAAAGTCGATTTTTCCGCTCTCTGACGGCGAACGGTTCCGAGCAGGTTGTCTCTCTGTCGACGAGGACATCCCAGTGACTCTGAACGCCGAGCAATTGGTAGTCCAACACGCAGCAATCGTAGGGTCCACTGGTTCGGGAAAGACGAGTGCCGTTTCCTCTCTTCTGCAGAATTTCGTAAAAGAAGGATGGAATGCTAGCAACATTATCGTCATAGACCCACACGGAGAGTACGCGACGGCGTTAGAGGATATCGCATCAGTTCTCAGCGTTTTTGCAGATGGAGACGCCCAATTGCGAGTTCCGTATTGGGCACTCCCTGCAGAGGAAATTTTGGAAATATTCGTGGGCGGTCAACCGAATAAGACATTTCAAAACCGTTTTGAGGAACTCATAACCGAAGCACGTGGTGATTTTGCTAAGGAAGCGGAGTGGTTGGACATCGATCCAACTGCCGTGAGTTCGGAGACACCGATTCCGTTCGACATACGCTCAATTTGGCACAAGATCGATGCGGAAAATCGAGAGACTCGCCAAGTAACAGATGACCCCGAAACAGCATGTCAGACCGACCCTGGTGACGCTGGCGACCTTGAACCAGCACAGTACGAACCATACGGGCCAGCTGGTCAGCCACCAAACAAAGGACCGAAGTACAACCACTACGGAAATAGCCCAGAACATCTCCGACTGGGATTACTTGACCCGCAACTCCGGTTCTTCCAGCGGCCACTCGGAGACCCGACGGGTGAGGACCCACTTGTTGAAGTCACAAAAGGATGGCTTGGAGGCGAAAAACCGATATCGGTACTCGACTTTAGTGGTGTCCCAAATCAGACCGCCGACATTGCCATTGGAGTTGTTTTAGACCTACTTTTTGAACTGGCATTGCGAAGTGATGCCGATGGGAGGGGGATTGGGCGCCCATCTCCCGTTCTGGTAGTTCTAGAGGAGGCCCACCGATACCTCAGCGACAGTGCGGATGGTCTCACGCGGGATGCAGCAAATCGTATAGCACGGGAAGGACGTAAGTACGGAGTGGGACTCCTGGCAGTGACTCAACGCCCGAAAGAGCTTCCTGCGACGGCATTGGCCCAGTGTGGAACCCTTATTTCTCTTCGACTCACCAACTCCGAAGATCAAGGAACAATCAAGGCAGCGCTTCCCGACACTGTCACTGGCATCGCTGACGTTCTTCCATCGCTACGTACGCATGAAGCAATCATTAGCGGTGAAGCCGTAGAATTGCCGGTACGGGCTTTCCTCGATAAACCGAACCCCTGGCCTGAAGCAGAGGACCCCTCACTAGAACCATGGCGTTCAAATCCCGAAGCTCCTGATGTCGAAGACGTTTTGACATCTTGGCGGGATATCTATCAATAAGATATTATCGTGCTTGACTGGGACCCGGTTCATCACTCCTCACGAATCGTCGCTGAAGCGTACGACGAAGATGTACAGCGTATCTACGTTCGATTTACGGACGGAACTGAGTGGTGGTATGGAAATTGCCCACGACATGTTTGGGAAGAGTTTACTACCCCAGGACAGTCACGCGGTAAATACATACATCAGGTATTGGACAATAAGCCAAACGGCCGGCATTAGGCCAAGAAGTGAATTCCGTTCCTCACACCAGATCTCGCAGACGCATGGGACGGTTACAGGGATGCTGGGCCACGGGACGCACAATCAGCCTGCAGGGACCATTACTGACGATACCGAAATGGCGCTTTGTATTGCCCGAAGCCTTTCCGAGCATCACGCGTTCAGGCCGGACGATATCGCTGAGCGCTTTGTCGCCTGGTATGACGGTGGTCCGTTCGATATTGGCCTGATGACCAGTGATGCCATCCAGAACATCAAACACGGAGCATCCTGACGTGATGCTGGCCAGCAGGTGTGGGAGTCCCGCGCTGAAGGGGGCAATGCCGGAAATGGGAGTATCATGCGCTGTGAACCATATTCAGCCGCCTTTCGAGATGAGTGGAGCGACCTCGCACGTGTGAGTGCGACGTCTTCAGCGATCACGCACGCGGATCCGCGCTGCACGTATGGTTGCATCGTGCTCAATCTCATTTTGGCAGAATTAGTAGCCCAGCGACCAACTCCTCTCAGAGACGCTCTCGATCATATCGAAGCCGATGCTCCCGAGGAACTCCTCACAGCGTTACGCTCCGTTCCGGACGGTGTCAATCCCGACACGCTCAGTGCAAGCGGCTACGTGGTCGATACGCTGCAAACATCGCTGTATCACGGACTTACAGCGGACACGGCGGAGGAAGCCATCGTCTCTGCTGTAAATATGGAAGAAGACACCGACACCGTCGGTGCAGTTACGGGAGCTATCGCGGGAGCTCGCTTCGGAGCAGATGCACTCCTCGATCGATGGATCGGCGAGTTGGAGTGTGCTGATGAAATCGAACACCTCGAGTCGGTACTAATCACTGCAGAATTCACCGTGGACGAGGATTCCGTTAGCTAGCTTTCCGAAGCCCCAGTCTATCACTTAATCTTAATATTATGATTCTGGTTAAGTTCAACCGCTACTGACAGCCTACAGTAGCGAATTTGGCTGCTATTTCGATTCCGTGAGAGGACGATGTTCGTCTGGTCTTGGGACGTACCCTGCCTCAATTTCGATATCGACGCGACGCATATCCTTACAGCCCTCTTCGGGTCGTACCGCTGCCAGTCGAGACAGGTACTCGTCTCAGCGGCGACATCGTAGAAATTCCTTGATTCGGTATGAACCTCGTACACGCCGTCCTTCTTCGCTAGCGAGACATCCATCTTTTCGTCGCATGCTCGCCGCGTTCGTGGTGCGAGTTTATCGGCTGACGGTTGTGCCGAGACCGTATCTGTCACCAGTTGGATGGCGCTCTAGGTGTCTCTGCTTGTTACCCATCCACTGTCCGGGGCGAGACGGAGTTGTTAGGTTCCACGAGGCGAATAGGGTGTTCCTCGATCGGGTGATTGTAGGGTAGGAGAAAGAGCGTCTTCACTTGTGTCGGTTGACTTCACTCCCTTGCGTCAACGTGTCCGCTCTACCTTCGTATTAGGATATGCGGCCGACGATGATTTGCACTTTTCACAGAACTCATACCTCCCTTTCACTGCGTTCTGGGGGTTGTCGATAATCAAATCTGCAGTAAGCGGTTCCACTTTTTCGCCGCAACTCATCACAAGTTCCACGCCTGGAATCCGGAGTGCCCCATTTACTTCTTCCAGTATTTCGTTGGGGACGAAATGCCACTCCCCAATAGACGAGTCAGGAACGATTGCAATTCCTTCCAACTGCATCATATCTAACTGTGCCTCTACGGGAATCTCATCCAATACTTCCTTCCGCCTTGGGTCAACATCTAATGTCGAATCTGGACCGATGTTGTATGTCTCAACGATTCTCTTGTCATTACGGGATGTGAACTGAAGATGGCCGAGAACGCTGGTAGACACGTTTTCGGTACGTCCAAGATATCGACCGTTTCGAGTTTCGTAGATGTGAACTGCGTTGTCTGGGAACGCGGTAGCCAGAGCAGCGTACTGACCATTGGGTGAGATCGCTAACGCTGCAGTGTTACTCTCAAAGGACTCTTTCAAAAGCTGCGTGCCGTTAGAATCGAACAAATAGAACGTATCGCCTCGATCGCCTAGCGCTGCTATCGTTCCATCATTCCCAGGAACCGCTTCCGAGATGCCAGAAACTTCGATTACTTGAACGACCTTGTGGGAGCTGACAAGACAGATTCCGGCTGGTTCGTAACCCTTGGAATATTCCCGTTCGTTCTCTGCCCAGCATGCAATGTACTGTCCATTGTCTGATGGAACGCCGTAAAAATCTCGACACCTATCCGGGAAAAAGGATTGATAGGATTCAGGATCAAATGTTGCCCATGCCCTAGTCTTGTCATAGATGTGGTCTTGGGCTTCACATATCTCGATACGCACCTTATCGTCTCTCATCTGAATCCTACCATGAGATTCAAAGAGATAATCTTTTATAGATGACTTACCATTTTATAGTGACAATTCAATGGCCGCATTTATTGAAGCTCTGCTGAAGGAACGGCTCTGGTACTGGTTAGAGACTAAGAAAGGGATGGATGTTGAAGGAGAGGTGAATCTTGGAACGGGACGCATCGATCTGATTGCCAAGACGCCGGACAACGAGGTATGGGGGATTGAGTTGAAAAACAAATCTGGAGTCGGTTTTGGATCTACTCTCTATGATCAGAGCCATCGATACATGGAGAGCGGTGCTCTAGATCGGATTTTCTTCGCATCCCATGCCGTTGATGGTCTCCAGAATGTTCTCAATGGGTCGAACAAACCAGACATCGGCATTTTAAACCAGACCAGTCAGAAGCTGTGTGCTGGTATCACTGCTGGGGAGTATACACGGGAAACCGTCGATCATGCGATTGAACAGGCGCTCCCAGAGGAATTTCTGAATCGTCGCACTTCGGCGGCCGCTACTATTCGGAAGTACATCTCCTCCAAACTTGATGGGCCAGTGGCAGACTCAAAATCCCCGATTCCGTTGACACAGGCTATGACCGAGCTTCAACGCGCTCGCTGCCCCACGGAGATGGGAATTATCCACGTCCCGCTCAATCTCAGGGGAGGCGTCCTCTACGATATTGAGAAAAATATCGACCCAGACCAAGCCTACGACCCTCATATCTTGCGCGATGCTGAGCTCCTCTCTCGCGAGACCGACCCCGTGTTCGCGCGACGTGAAGAACCGTGGATCCGTCATTGTATCTGGCGAGAGTATGGGGGTCTTCCCGAGGCGTATCTCCCTAATGTACGGGAGTCGGATCAAGCGTTCCGCCCGATAGATCTCCTCGCATTCCCAGAAAGTCCAGACCCGACAGATGCTGTCGAGGCCCCGGATCTCAACGAGGTCATTGGCGTTGAAGCAAAGGGTGAATCATCCTTTGGCGGGGACCGAATGATTCGGCAGCTCTCTGAATTTCTCCAGACAAAGACCCTATCTCGGCTCTATCTTGCAGTTCCTCAACCCCTCGAAGAGGAGAGTCTAAACGTTCTATCTCTGCATGAGGAACTGGATGAAGTAGGGATCCTGGCCGTGGATGAGGACGGGACGGTCAGCCTCGCTCGGCGAGCGACGAATATGATCCCTCAGCACGATGGATACATGGATAGATACAGGCCCAGAAAAATCGGCTACGGGGACATCACACTTGAACGAGGACAGGATGTCATCTCTCCCTTTGTTACTGAAGAAGAAGCTGAACGCTTGAAGAACTCAGATGCAGCCGAGTATGCACAGGATCTCCTGACCGACAATTCAGAATTAGCGGATACAAATGGCTGGATCTCTGCAACCTTTTCAAACTCACTCCGGTCGCCAGAGTCTGAGTTTGAACAAGGGAAAAAAGCTCGATCGTATCTCCTCAAAGGACGGTCTGCTGATCCCTACCATGATAGCGAGGACCCGTTCGAAAACCCATCAGAGATGAAACAAGGCTATGTTCGCCTCACTATCACCGATTTCGAAGCGGATGGAGACTTTGCTCTCAAGCTTCATTTTGGACGCGGGTCGTGGGAGGGAGGTTACATCTGGTTAGCTGGTGATGAGGTCAAACAACTGGAGACTGTGCTGGTATCGCTTGAGACAATTTCTGGTGGTGAGGTCTCTGGTCAGGGAAAAGTCCTTGATCTGGAGACATACCCGTTCGATCATGCCGAGAACGAGCCTCACCGGATATCCGGCAGCTCTGGCGAAGAAGAACCATTAATACTGCAGATTACTTCCTCGAACGAAGACAATGTGTTTGCAAAAATGCGTCTCGGAGAAGGTAATGCCGAAGGGGTTGATGTTGAACTCACCAAACCGCAATGGCTTGACCTTCTCGCCACAATCGACATACTGCAAACCGGCAACCACCGCGAACTACCGGGTGAATATAGTTCGTATCCCCGTATCGGCCCTAGTGGGGAAGATACCTGGAGCCTTGGGACAGACATAGAGAAACAGAACAACCCTGATCCTCTTCCAGAGACGTAGCTGTCCTCTGTAACTACTAGGAGCCTATTCTGCGACGTGGACTTAATCAGGCTAGCACTCACTTTACAGCGGTTCTTGGGCTTTGATCCCCGACCAGAAAGTAACCAACAGGCTCTCGATAGACGGCACATTTATCGTATAGAAGTCAATTCTGGAAGACATGAATACGAAAACTGGAAAGTTCGACCTAAATATGGAGGACGTTCTTGAGGCTTGGGGGCCTGCTGACGGGGCTCGAGAACTCATTGCTAACGCCCTCGATGAACACGCACTCACCGACACACAAGAGCCTGATATCTATCAGGATGATGAGGGTCGGTGGCACATTCGAGATTTCGGTCGAGGACTCCGATATGATCACTTCACGCAGGCAGAAAACGAGGAGAAACTCGAACGCCCAGATACGGTCATCGGGAAGTTCGGCGTTGGGCTGAAGGATGCGCTCGCGACCTTCCATCGACACGGTATCAACGTGGTTATTCACTCGAAGCACAACACGTTCCGAACCGAGGAAGCACCAAAGCATGGATTCGAAGACATCTCTACCCTTCACGTCGACGTGCAACCGCCAGAGCAGTCTCTTGAGGGGACCGACGTCATTCTCGACGGGATAAGCAAAGACGCGATCGAGGAAGCGAAAGGGAACTTCATCCGGTATAGCGACGTCGAACAACTGGAAGCGACTCGCTTTGGGAACGTCTATCGGGTCGCTGATGGTGAATCCGCCGCGGTCTACGTCACCGGATTAAAAGTTGCTGAAGAGGAGAACTTCCTCTTCTCGTACGACATCACCAATACGACGAAGCAAATCCGAGATGCGCTCAATCGGGAGCGTTCGAACGTTGGGCGAACGGCCTACACTGCCCGAGTGAAACGAATCCTTCGGGCATGCGAGTCTGAAACTGTTGCCGAACGTCTTGTCGACGATCTCCAGCGGTTTACTGAGGGAAGTACCCACGACGAACTCGGTTGGAAGCCAATTCAGCTTCACGCAGTCCAGATCCTCAACGCCCGCCGGAAGGTCGTGGTCTCGACCGTCGACGAACAACGACGCAACAGAGATCTGCTTGACCATGCCCGAGACGACGGATACGATGTCGTGACGGTTCCTGACCGGATCCGTGACGAGTTGAACTCGACAGATGATATCGATGGGAACACGATTCGCGACGTCTCCGTGTATCAGAACGAGTATGAGGACAGCTTCGAGTTCACGTGGGTTACGGAGACCGACCTCAGGGAACCCGAACGACAAATCTGGGACCTCCGTCACGACCTCTTTGAAATTGTGAGCCACCCTGCTGACTATGAGTTCCGCATCGCACAACAGTTCAGAGCGACTGACGACGATTCAACGCAGGGACTCCATCAGGGTCGTGACCAACGTATTATCGTCCATCGAGATGTCCTGACTGACGCAAGCACTTTCCTGGGGGTGCTGCTTCATGAGCTGGCACACACTCGGACTCCATTCCCGGATCAAACTAGGGAATTCGAGAACGCGCTTACCGACCTTCTCGGCGAGGTCGGACAGGTGGCTGTACACAAGGAGTAACCCAGAATCAAAACATCCGGTAGAAACAACTGCGTATTTGCCGGATTTTCCCCGAACCATGGATGAGTCTACCAGTGATTTATATCCACGTATTGAGCAGTCAGCGGATATGAGTCACGGAACGCTCGCGATTGACGTCGAAACTGCTAGCCCCTTTAACGATCCTGGCTGGGATGATTTCGATGACACCACTTACTTCGAACTGATTGCAATTGCGCTTGGCTATCAGTCTGAACCTGATGGCCCGATTGAGACGACGGTACTCTTTCGTCGTGGGGGATGGGACGATGACTCTACCGCCTCTCTGTTAGAAGACGCCGTCTCCTGGTGTCGTGCTCGGGATGCAAGTCGTACGCTCACCTATAACGGAGATGGGTTTGACGTCATCCACCTTCGCAACTGGGGC
Source organism: Natrinema zhouii (assembly GCF_013456555.2). Classification (GTDB taxonomy): domain Archaea; phylum Halobacteriota; class Halobacteria; order Halobacteriales; family Natrialbaceae; genus Natrinema; species Natrinema zhouii. The sequence goes on along the minus strand of NZ_CP084884.1, from coordinate 318,585 downwards.
GCACTCGTGGGTGTCGACGTTGAACCGCTCCTCGTTGGTCACGAGGATCTGAGACATCCAGCGACTGAACGCCACGGTAATCGACTCCCGGAATGGAAGGACTTCCCGAAGTTCGAGACGCTCTGTGACTGGGAGGGCGTTGAGACGACACCTACCTACTACTCCGATTATAATCTGGAGACGTCTCTGCAGGGATACGATGCGATTGACTCCGCACATGTACAGGGCAAGCACATCGGGCAGGTTCTGGGAGAGCTGTATGTCGATGGACTTGATAACGGTGATACTGGCCCCTGCTCGATAGATGACCTCGAACGGTTGATTTCGCATTATGCTACAGGGGACATTGAGCCCCTTTTCGAACTCGACCGTCTATTTAACCCTCCTGAAGAGCCCGTATAGCGAATTCAATTCTCCCCTTACAATTCTGCGACCCGAATAGTGGCTCGATACCGGTTCTGATACTCTTAAGATTAATGTTACCATTAAATGGCTGTAGTACTTCTTCTGATGCGCCAATTCAAAAAACCGATCCCCATTGGACTTCTAGAACCAAAAACAACATCGCGTTTCAGCTTTCCCCTAGAATTAAGTTATGTGATGCGTACCTCTGTTTGAGGATGAAGACTCAGGACGACATCGCTCACAAGCAGCCGATAACAATCGAGGTTCAGATCCTCAAGGAACTCGACAAGCCCAGCCCGAAGATGGCGACCCGTTTTCTTGTCGCTGACCGTGACGAGAACCGGTTCTCGTTGGCGATCTGGAAGAATAACGCGCTCTCGGATTATGACTGGACGATCGGCCAATGGTACCGACTCGAGAACGCACGCGGAAATGTCTTCAACGGGAAACAGAGTCTGAATGGCTCGTCGAAAATGCGTGCAACACCCCTGGAGGCATCAGAGGAAGACGAGACCAGTACCGACGATGTAGGCCGTGTTGATACCATCCTCGGAAACATGTCGCCTGACCAGGCATACCTTTCGCTCTTCCCGATCAGTCGATCCTTCGATACCCTCTCGGTCTACGAGTACTCGATTGAAGCGGCTGAGGCCTTCGAGGATGCCCCTGATACAGTCACCTACCGGTGCGCTGGTCGACTCCGACGGATCACTGGCGCGGGTGTAGCGTATGCTGGTTCAATGCGAATAGTATCGACCCGAAAACTCCCAGATAAACTCGCGGATCCCTTTTCACTGAGCGAGCCCACAGAGCGAGAGCTGAAAGCGACTGATGCTCGAGACCGTCATCGGATCGAGCGGCTCCTCAAGTCACTCGTCAAAGCTGCAATCGACGACTCGGCGTACGACCCGTACCAGATCAACCGGATTCGTGCGCGAACACCGTCGATCACTGCCGGAGATGGGCTCTTTGAGGCGTGTTACGAATTCGCCGCACGGGTTGATGTTCTGCCATCGGGTGATGCATTCGTAGGCGTCGAAGTGCGCTACCACACACGGAGTCAGGTCACTGCTGACGTCTACGAGGACAAGACTGGCGAGTTGGTCGGAACTATCGTCGAGCACGACCCCGAGCGGTACAACATCAGTGGGACCGGACGAGTAGTGGGATTCACCGATCACCACTTCACCGATGCTCTCGACGAACTCGGCGGCCTCTCACTTGCAGACTGGTATGCTCAGAAGGATCGCGTTCCCGAAGGTGTCCTCGAGGCGCTCCGCGAGAAAAATCCACGGCTCGTCGATGTCCGGTATCAGGAAGACGAACCTGCTCGAATCCACGTGCCAGATCTGCTCCGAGTCGCGCCGCGCAAGGAAGTGGTCAAAGAACTGGACCCAGCCTTCCACCGACGGTGGGACCGCGAGGCAAAGATGCTTCCAGACAAGCGGTTCCGCCACGCTATCGAGTTCGTCGACCATCTCGGCAGCCTCTCCGACATCGATGCGACGGTTGCTCCAGAGCCTCTCGGTCCGAGTCTGTCCTATATGTCAACGGCCGTCGATCGCGAGAAGAATCTCCGATTCAAGGACGGACGAACGGCTACCACTCCGTCGAGCGGGATTCGCTCAGGGGTTTACCAGCAACCTACGAGCTTCGATATCGCGTACGTCTACCCCACGGAGAGCGAACAGGAGAGTAAGCGGTTCATCTCGAACTTCGAGAACAAACTTTCACAATGCCACTGTGAGCCAACGGCAGCGCGTCATGTTCCCTACGAACTCGGTGGTGAACTCAGCTACCTTGCTGTCATCAACGAACTGGAGTCGGTAGACGCTGTCCTTGCTGTCGTCCCACCACGGGACGACGACCGAATCACTGCTGGTGATATCACCGATCCGTACCCTGAATTCAAGAAAGGGCTCGGAAAGCAAAAGGTTCCGTCGCAGATGATCGTGACCGAAAACCTCGGCACGAGATGGGTGATGAACAACACTGCAATGGGGCTCATTGCAGGTGCTGGTGGTGTTCCATGGCGCGTCGACGAGATGCCCGGCGAAGCGGACTGTTTCATCGGCCTCGACGTCACTCGCGATCCGGAGACGGGGCAACATCTCGGGGCCAGTGCAAACGTGGTCTACGCTGACGGTACGGTCTTCGCCTCAAAGACCCAGACACTGCAATCGGGAGAGACGTTCGACGAACAATCCATCATCGACGTCATCAAAGACGTCTTCCAGGAATTCGTTCGACGCGAAGGACGGTCACCCGAGTATATCGTCATCCATCGCGACGGTCGGCTATTCGAGGATGCAGATGAGATTCAGGCTCCATTCGCAGACTCGGGCGTCTCAATCGACATCCTCGACGTCCGGAAGAGCGGTGCTCCACGCATCGCCCGGTACGAGGATAACTCGTTCAAAATCGATGAAAAGGGCAGGCTGTTCATCTCCCAAGATGATACCCACGGGTTCATCGCGACCACCGGGAAACCCGAATTCGATGATTCGGATAACCTCGGTACCCCGAAAACGCTACGCGTCGTTCGACGTGCGGGCGACACGCCGATGCTGACGCTCCTGAAGCAGGTGTACTGGCTGAGTGAAGCCCACGTCGGAAGCGTCTCGCGGAGTGTTCGGCTTCCAATTACGACCTACTACGCAGACCGCTGCGCTGAGCACGCCCGAGAAGGCTATCTACTTCACGGTGAACTGATCGAGGGGGTTCCGTACCTGTAGCCACCCCTCGGCCGATGATGATCGGTGATCTCACCACTGAGTCCGTTCAAACCCACAAATCCATGAACTTCAGCACCCCTATCACAGTCCCACGCAGTGACGGCGACGACACGGTCGAAATCGAGATGGAGTTCGCGATGGTCCGGTCGTGGCGGTCGTTCGTGAAGTACTTCGGTGAAGCACGGGCGATTCGCACTGTCACCTACTCGCAGTCGCCACAGATAATCCACGAAGTATTCAATCACGAAAAACTCAATATCGACTTCCTCGAAGTGGTTATCGGCGATTACCGCCAGAGTGAGTATCGAAAAGATCTGCAGGGAGACGTCGACTTGGCAGCACAACTAAACCATCTGCTCCAGAATGAGCAGCTTCAGCTGTTCACCCTCGATAAGCAGGTGACGCTTCACTCGAAGCTGTACCTGATCGAGAACCGCGATGGTACTCATACACTCATACTCGGGTCACCCAACCTCTCGAAACAAGCATGGGAGGGAAACCAGACGAACATGCTGGTTGCCTTTACAACGGATGGGACTTCGGTTATCGACACCTGGTTCGAGAAGTTCTATGAGGCTCATCGAAAGCAATGCGAGGTGTTCATGAAAGACCTCACAGAGCGACTCGATGCTGCCGAGACATCAGAGGAGAGAACGGAGGAACTGCACCTCTGGGTCGATGGAACGATGCCGTCGAACAACCCCACTGGCGATCTTCACCGCCGTATCGTCGATCTTCTCGACGAAAACGACGAGCGGATTCGACGGGTCAACGTGGCTTCCGACCCGGACGAGGCAGACGAAGTCGTTGCGCTCGCAACGGACGGTTCCGGAGATGTCGACCCCACCGATGTCGGACCGAGCCAACAGATCCGACTCTCGCCACAGGGTCTCGAAGATCCGGTCAAAAGCGCCAAATCTACGCTTACACGTCACAACGTTGCTGTAAAACCGACCGAACTTCGGGGATCACCGGCTGGCTTCGCTCGCTATATGCGATCGTTCAATGACGATTTTCCGATAATGTGGCTCAATGAGAAAGAGCAGTCGGTTAGAATGCAGGTGGACAACACCACCCTAGAACTCACTGCTTCGCCCGACCACGCCTCGGAGGTCGACGACGCACTAGTGCATATTGAATCTTACATCGAGACGATTCAGCGCTTTGGGGACACGAAGTACTCCGAGGCCACGATGGCCCATTTCTATGAGGCACTGATCTACTTTTTTTGGGCCCCGTTCGCGGATTACTTCGCTAGCCACTACGCTGGTACTCCCGGCGCTGAGCTCGACAAGGATCTCCCATTCCTCTACATTCACGGTGGAAACGACTCCGGAAAGGGGATGTTCATCCGGTTTGCGATTCGACTCATCTCGAATGGGTATGTGGCAGAACCTGTGGAAGGAACACAGTTCACGAAGGACGCAATCAACCGGTGTCGAGGGTCGAATACCGTCTTCCCGTTCGTCGTCGACGACGTCGATAAGGGCAATGTCGAGCGAGACATCGTCAAGACCTACTGGGAAGGGGGCTGGGATGGCTCAGTTTCGTTCCCCACATTCATTTTCACCAGTAACCACACGAAGCCCAAGTCGGAGTTCCGCACCCGCATGAAGGTCCTCGACTTCGACGTCATGTTCGACGTTACTGGTGACCAGCGCGAGAAAGCCGCCCGAATTGCAAACGAACCGAACCGACTTTTCTCCTGGTTCTCGCACTTCATGTTCGAGCAAGACCTTTCGCTTCCGGACCGGTCGGACAAGTTAGCTGTCGCTCGAGATGTCTTCAAACAGCTCTACGAATTTGCCGAGCGTGACGAACCAAACTACTTCCCCTCTGAAGGCCCTGCCGAGGACATCTATGACCATGGCCGGCGAGTGTGGCGACACGCATACGAGAGCGGCCTGTTCACCCTTGAAACGCGGAACGGGGTCATCCGGGCCGACTTCTCCGCTGAACTCGAGTCACAAGACGTTTGGAAGTACCAGAAGCTCGTGCCCGCGACGATTCGGACAGAAAAGCAACGAGCACGGATCGAGTTTAGTCAACCTGAGCGGTTCTTTGAGTGGACTGGTATCAAACCCAAACGCGGGTTCTTGCAGCGTCTGGGATTCAGATAGTCTGCACGTGTTCTTTTCACTATCCAATCTTTGTGTCGCTATGTGAGCATGAGGTAGAACCAGTATGGAATACGTACGATTGGAGTCTCTTCAAGAACTTCGACTGGTTCTGGCAAGGTCGCTGTGTCTCCCGCGACAACAACACCAAGCGGAGCTTCGTAGGTCTCGATGAACTCTGCGACTGCATTCGTTGTTGGCTCTATCGAACCTGCCCTGTAGCCGAGTCCGATCGGAACAGGAACACCAGCACATTCGAACACGAAATCGACCTCACCTTCCGTTCCGGACCAGTACTCGACTGTTGGTTCAGCTGGTGGATCATAGTCCTCGAATTCATCTCCTGCGAAAAAGTTCATATTGAAACTGAGACGCATCGAGTGATCGAAGGCTGTTACATGCGCCAGCTTCGATTCGAGCTGATAGTCGTTGAGGACCTCACTGGGCGTGTGGCCTGTATAGGCATTGACGAGCGCCGTATCACGTAGGTAGAGTCGAATGGAACGTGGTCGACTGTTATCGTATTCTGGCGATGGTGTGAGGAGGAACAGCTTACTGAGGGCTTCGAAGTAGCTCTCTCGAAGTGTTCGCCGATCGACGTCGAAGAGTTCAGAAAGACGGTTGTATCTGAACGGTGTTTCCAGATCTGCTGCAACGAGTGCACACAGCCGCTCCAAGTCTGCAATATTCTTTACTGCATCTAGGCCTGGTATCTCTTGGTAGAGAGAGAGCCGTACGTCTTCGCGACGGTGTTTGTACGCATTTTCTGAGAGGTTAGATGCAGAATCGACCCCTTCTGCTTCGTAGCTGAGGACCCCACCGAGTGCGAGGTAGTGCACCACCTGTGAACGAATGCGACTCGCGTCGGTCTCTACAGAGTCATAGAGTTCGCGTAACGTTTCGAAAAATTGCGTCGGGTCGTTCGTGCGACAGGCGTTTGGTAATCCTGTCTCACCTCGGCGAATTGGCGAGGGACTCAGTCGTCTCTCGTCTTCTCCGAGTTCCGGAAAAACACTCTGAATATGGTCACGGAACTTTTCCGGGAAAATCGACCAAACTGAATATCGATCTGCATTGAATCCAACTCGTTTGAGTTCCCGTTCGATTTGGAGTTCTGCACTTGCAGTGAGAATCACATGTCGGTCTTCCGCTCCCTCGAGTAGTGACTTAACTTCCTCACCCCATCCTTCCAGAGACTTATTCGGATGTTCAATCCGATGTACGTCGTCTAAGATGATGTACTGTGGTGCTTCGTTCTCAAACACTTGGCTCAGGATGCGTCCCTCGTAATAATTGACCGCACGTCGCAGCTGATCATTTGACTGGAGCTGATATAGCGGGTTTTCGTCGAACGGAATGTAGAGTACGTTTTGAGGAGGTATCTCGTCTGCTTTGATTCGCTGACGGATAAACTGATTAATGAGTACGGTTTTTCCGACTCCTCTTTGCCCAACTAACGCATACACGTCGTATTTGTCGGGTTCCGGCTCGGATTTGTGGGGTGATGCGAACCGATAAAAATCACTTTTCTTTTGCGCTGGGATGTCTAATTCATCAAGTGCGCTCACTCCGTTTCTCCACCATGGATTGTGGCGATGGAGGTTAGATAGAAGCGAGTTGTCGATTGTGTCTTCGACCATTATTCTCTATTTTCGACTTTGTGATGATACTACTTTTGCTAATTCGTTTGTCTAGCGGGCCTTCCAGCGATTATTAAACAGTCTAACGTATCTAATTAGGCCAGCGTTATCACCCTTTCTAAAATCCGGTTTTTGGCGCTCATCCCATTGGCTTAATGTTAAAGTTAATTTTAATCTTCTCTTGACCGCTGGTCTATCTGAATAGTAGCTGAATTTTCCTTTACACCTCCTCCCAACGGAGACTCTTGAGAACTGTTTGTAGCTCGTGGAGCTGTTGACATCTCCGCGACCGATGTTCTATCTTTCTCAGCGTCTGTTCGAGCTCGAGGAGTATCTCGTGTAGTTCGTCGACAGGAATTTGCCCACCATCCACGGCGCCACGTTCTGGGTGATACCCTTGATCACCGTACGCCGAGTCGGGAACCGGATCGTCGACATCGAGAGCTCGATCGAACTCAGGACATCCTGTGGATCGGGCCCGTTTAGCGTCAAAGATCAATTACTTCGACGTCGGGATTCGCACCGGTTGGCCCAGCGACCACTTTCGCACGCTCGAGTTCGCGGAGCTCTTGCTGGGCCTGCCGTTCGAGAGCGTCTACCCGACGACAGCGGTCGATTCCCACGTCATCGACGACGTCGTCGTCATCGATCGTGAAACGCTTGCCTCGGTGGTCGATCTGCTCGAGCATCAGAGTGCAGCCTCCTGAGCCGCGTCTCGAGCGTCCGCCTGTAGGTGATCGTATCGGACCTCACAGCTGGCCGAACAGAATCGGCCAGCGTATCCTAGTTGATCGCGGGCAAGTCTCGTACAGGTTGGCAGTTGACACTCGCTACAGTCGGTCATCTGGCGATACCTCGATTCAGAAAATGAGTCGTCTCACTGGCCAGTGATGCTGTTACTCCATCAGTTCTATTCATGGATTGCTGTGGTGGACTCCGTTCGAGCCCCGCACCCCTCCTGGGGGCGATAAACTGTCTCAAGAGACGACTCAATCACTCACAATTAGTGATCGAATGTGCCGTCCGAGGTAGGAACCAGTCCCGTGCGGATCTCGAGGCTGACACGCCGAAGATGCTTACAGCCGTCGTCTGGCTGACGTTGCTCGAAATCCGGACAGCTACACATCTCTCCCTCGATGTCGACGTTGTAGGTGTTTCCGCTCTCACTAATAACCTCGTAGAGGGAACCCACCGAGGCGAAGCGGGCGTCCATATTCTCGCTCAGCGTGCGACGGCTTCGCGGCTCGTCGATTGAGAAGCCACCGGCTTCGAGTGGAGCCGGCGGTGTCTCGCACTGATCGTTGAACACATCACGGCGATTTCGCTCCTGGCCACAGTTTCGACAGCGCAAGTATCGTGTCCGGTATTCGAAGCCGTCAGTAAGATTAATTTCGTATGGTGTTGGTTCCTTACCTGGTAGCCACTCATCAATCGCGATCAGTTCATGTCCGTTCAGTCGAGCGATGTAGCCGGAATACCTCTGCTCTCGGTCACTGGTCTCTCTCTATAGTCGTGATGCTGCTCGCGATGGATCGGTTGATCTGTACTCATAGGAACTCTTGAGACACACATTGTTGCGCCTCACCCGTCAGGCGCGAAAAAACAGCTTTCAGGTACTCGGTGGTGGAGAGATCATCTATATGGGGATCTCAGTTCCCGTTTGTTCGAAGTAGCATCCCGTGATCGTTCAGTATCTCACGGAATCGATCCTGTCCCCTACTGAGGGATATTCTTAAGCAGGACGATAGCAAAGATTGGAAGCACGAAGTCGCGATGAACGATCTCTCTGATCCACGGCCACCGCTTCCAGAGTGGATAGTGGATGCGTACGATATCCTTTGTACTCACAGTTACAACTCGGCTGAGCATGAAAACGTCCAGTTGATCTCTCGAGAGCAAGCGCTCGAGGTCCTTTGTAGTACCGATGAACTGGCCCTCGAACCCGAGGACGCGACCCATGCACTTACTCGGTTGCTCGAACGAGGTTATTTCTATGAGGTTGACGGTGAACTTCGCGTGACCATGCCGGAAAACTGACTTCGTCGGCTTTAGTACACCAGTACCTACTCGCATATTTTATCAGGGTGAAAGATTTTCTCGCCGACTGTTCGCGTCACGCCTCGGCGCTCAAGGCCGACGTGTAGGAACGTCTCGCTAGGAGCGACCGCGCCACACCCCTGACAGTGCGTCTAGTCGGGATAGCCGGCCACGCTGAGCCCGATCATATCCCACGGCTCGAGGCGCGATAGCCGGAAGAATAAATACGCTCCTTGCTTCAGTTTCGAGCGCCTACGTTCGATACGGGCGTTAGTGCTGCTTCTAGCGCTTTCGTATCCGATACCAGAGACTAGCGAGGCTAACGATTAGCTGTGCTATTCCGACGAGGACGATCGCCACGGCGATTCCAGCGGGGCCTGACATAGATACCTCTGCCCGTTGCGTGCCCGACCTCACTGCCTACGTTCGGTACAGGTCTTTGCGGGCAAGAAATCGGTTTTTCGAGGAGGCTTTAATCCTACCGAATGGATTTAAGTCCAAAGCCGAGCCCAACCTCCACATGCGAACCTCACAAGAAGACTTGCTCCTAATCGAGGCGCTCGTCGAATACCACGCAGATCGAATGAACGTCCAACCCGAACGGGCGGCTCGAGCGTGGGTAATGGCTGGCGAGATCGCCGCTAGTCACGGGCTTGTGATTGAGGATGCGCTTTCGCAGCGGGATACGGTGTAGGAGAGACTACGAACTACCGGCGAGCAAGCGCCTTATTCGCCCGCCGGTTCTGTTTCCACTCGCGAACACGTTTCTGGAGTCGTGCTTTCCACCCACGGTATTCTACGTCGATCGACACGGCCTCGAGATCCTGGCCGCTTTGAGTATCGATCGAAAGCCGGTCGGCATTTTCGAGCGCCGACGCGGACACCCAGCACTCGCTGCGAGACTTGCCGTCGACAGTGGCCGTGGTAACGAGGCCACTGTCAATCTCCTTGGGGTCGTCGTCTTGCGGGAACACGTGGATGAACGACACGTCGGGGTCGGCCCGAAGTACGGCTACATGATCACTCTTCGACGGGGCCGGGAGTGTCACGGTCTGAGGGGCGACCATCGGAGGCTCGCCGTCGGTTTGGACCACCATGGCGTTGCCGAGTAGTTCGAGTTCGATTGTATCGTTACTCATTCGTTCTCATCTTGGACCTCACACGGTATAGGTGACTGCTCTCCATCGCACCGTTCAACTCCCGGATCGCCGCCTGCCAGTCGCCGACCGTCGTGAAGCCCAAGAGTTCCCGGTAGCTCGAGTGCCGATTCATCGGCTGGATCGATGCGCACACGATGACCGCGACGAAGCGGCCCACGAGGTTGAATGCCCAGATTGTGGTACGGGGGTTGATCGAAATGCCAGCGTCCCTCCGGCCACCGTGTTCGGAGCTCGCACGACGACCTTATTGACCCACCGAGGCACGAAGCGCCGGACTACCCGGAATCAATCAAAAGTGCGCACTTCCGCGCGACTGCTGATGACCACTGGGTCCTCCTTAATTACACCAGCAGTGACGATGAACGCTCAGGCAAGCGGATAATTCCTCGTTGGCTCTCAGCCTAGGAAAGTGCACTCCGAGGGTCAGTCATTAGTATCGAGACCACGGACAATATCCGCTAAGCAGTTGCTGAATGGGCGTCAGACGAATTCGACGTAGAACCCAGTAAGCGCGAACCGTCTCGCTAATACTCACGAATGCTCCACTGCGAACACCGAGACGACAACTGCCCCAAACTGGCCGCGAAATGGATGCTTATGTACTTCCGCGAGATCGGATCGCTGAATGAGGAGTACTACTGCGAGGATCACGCCCTTGAGCGACTGCTTTATCTCGAATACGATGACTTGGTGAAAGTGTGGGCGCTCGACGACCACAATACGGGTGGCTGGTCCGGTTTCGATCCATCCGTTTCGTGTACGCCATCTAGAGTGTGTCTGACGTTGGTTTTCGGCCGATTCATATATAGTGGACACAACCTCGGAGGATAATTTTGATGCGCGGCTTTGTTTCCCCTTAGCCAGAAGAGAAACTGACAGCAAGTAGGAGTACGAGTCGCTCAGTAACTAATCGGTTCCAGACCCTCTACGTCGCGTGATTCAATCGAAGGGAGTAGTAGTGCATGAAAATGACAATAGCCGAGGGTCGTGGAAGCGAATCCCAAACTCTTCTTACGACAGTTTGATGGTCCCATCCGAAGAGATTGTTACGTCATACCCTCGGTACCGGAACGAAACGTGTCCGCTTCGGATCGAGTCGTCAGCAGCGGTCGGTTCAAACAATCGGTCCAGCGCAGCAGGATCCACAACGTCGTTGAGCGGTGGCTTGAGGGTAATCGGGGAGACATCTTCCGCGTCGGCAATCGCTTCAAGGACGCGTAGGCTCGGCTTTGAGCGCGTTGACTCGGTGGCAGTCATGGATTAGACGAGGAGCTGAATGTCGGATTCAGCCATGTGTTGCAGCGCGGTGGCCGCACCGACGCCGGTGGTGACGCCATCGTAGAAGTCGTCCTCATCATAGTCCATCAGTTCGATCGTCATCTGACACGCCTGCAGATCGACGCCGCTCTCGAGCGAGAGGTCGATCAGTTCCTCGATGGTGGCAGTCCCGTTGTCGTCAATCTTCTTCTGCATCATCTTCGTGGCCATCTTGTCCATGCCTGGCAGAGCAGCGACGGCGTTCGGGACCGGCATATTCGGGTTGCCGACGGCGCTCAACTTGAGGTCCTTCGACTTCTCCTCGTGGAGGATATCGAGCCCCCAAAACGTGTGGAAGACGACAACCTCCCAGCCGAAGGCGGCCGCAGTGCTCGCGAGGATTAACGGTGGATACGCCATGTCGAAGCTCCCCTGTGTTGCGACGATGGTCATCTTCTTCTGATCGTCGCCAGTGTCCACCGCTGCCATCGATTCTTCCAATTCCTCGACGCGCTCGCGCAGCGCCTGTAACTCGGCGGCGTCGACGTCCGTATCGGCGTCGTCGACTGCCGTCGTTGGGTTATCCGTGCTCATTATTCCGTTTTCTTCACGTAGTGAGTGTACAAATCGTCCTCCTCGACCTGCTCGAGGAGTTCGACGCCGTCGGTGCCGTCGGCCCACCCCTGAATGTCGCTCATGCTGCCCGAGTCAGTCGCGACGACCTCGAGGACGTCGCCGGCCTCGAGATCGTCGATCGATTGCTTGGTCTTCACGATGGGCATCGGGCACGACTGTCCTTTCACGTCTAGCGTCTCCGTGGTCTGGTATTCCGAACTCATAGTTTCGTTCTGGCCCCGTATTGGAGCTATCATACAATATTGGGCGCTCCCATATAAGGCCTCCGGTTATTGCACAATACACGAACACCCCTGGTCCTGAGGAGGATAAAATAACTAGTTAGTACCGCCTGCATACGCGTATATAGAAATCGTGAGGCTGTATTTGGCCAGTCTGTATTGTAGATAATAGGAATTACTACACAAACCCTTAAGTGCCAGTAGCCGATACTGGGAACTGTACAACATGGACGATATGGATCTTCCAATGCCGGACGTCGAGATCGAATCGGTCAGTCCAGACGAATTGAAGGGGCAAATCGACGCGGGCGAGGACGTCACACTCCTCGATACCCGCATGGAATCGGAGTACAACGAGTGGAGGATCGACGGGGAGACCGTCGAATCGATCAACATCCCGTACTTCGAGTTCCTGGACGACGAAATTGACGACGATGTCCTTGCACAGATTCCCGATGACCGCGAAATTACGGTTCTCTGTGCGAAGGGCGGCTCGAGCGAGTACGTCGCTGCACAGTTGAGAGAGCGCGGCTACGACGTCGACCACCTCGAGAACGGGATGAACGGCTGGGCGCGCATCTACGAGCGCGTCGAGGTCGAGCGCTACGACGGCGCGGGGACGCTCTACCAGTACCAGCGTCCCTCGAGCGGCTGTCTCGGCTACCTCATCGTTGACGGTGACGAGGCGGCCTTGATTGACCCACTGCGTGCATTCACCGACCGCTATCTCCAAGATGCGAACGAACTGGACGCCGACCTGAAGTACGCAATCGACACGCACATCCACGCGGATCACATCTCGGGGATCCGCGACCTCGCCGATGAGGGCGTCGAGGGCGTCATCCCCAAGGCGGCGGTCGACCGCGGTATCACCTACGCCGACGAGATGACTCTCGCAGCAGACGGCGACGAGTTCGAAGTCGGTGCTGCCACGATCGAAACCGTCTACACGCCCGGACATACCTCCGGGATGACCTCGTACCTGATCGACGACTCGCTGCTTGCGACTGGCGACGGCCTGTTCGTCGAGAGTGTTGCCCGCCCTGACTTAGAGGAGGGCGACGAGGGCGCAGAAGACGCCGCACGCCAGCTCTACGAGTCGCTGCAGGAGCGCGTGCTGACCCTGCCTAACGACACGCTCGTCGGCGGGGCTCACTTCAGTGACTCCGCCGATCCCGCCGACGATGGCACCTATACGGCACCGATCGGCCAACTCGAAGAAGAGATGGACGCTCTAACGATGGACGAAGACGAGTTCGTCGAGCTGATCCTCTCGGATATGCCGCCCCGTCCGGCCAACTACGAGGATATCATCCTCACGAACCTCGGACAGCAGGAGGCCAACGACAAGGAAGCGTTCGAACTCGAGCTCGGCCCGAACAACTGCGCGGCCAGCCAAGAGTCGCTGGCGGGTGACTGATCACCGTGATCGAGATCGCACTGTTCGCCGAACTTGCCGCCCCGGGTCAGGTAGTGCCCGCCGAGCCGTTTCCCAATGGCATCTCCCGGTACGCTATCGGTGGACTGCTCGTCGGCCTCGGCGCGGTCGTCATCTATCTCGGGACGGGGATCGCCGCGGGCGCGAGTACGTTCCTCGAGTCGACGCTGTCGTACGTTTCGGATCAGTCACGGTTCAAGCAGTACCGCGGCTCCCGGGACTGGCGCGTCGTCTTCACGCTCGGAATCATTCTGGGAGCGGCGGTCTACGCCGTCTTCTGGCAGGGCGGGACGTGGACAACCGACGTCCAGCCCTGGCGGTTGCTGCTCGGTGGCGTCCTCGTCGGGATCGGGACGCGCGTCGGGAAGGGTTGCACGTCGGGCCACGGCGTCTGCGGCGTCGGCTCGGCCTCGAAAACGTCGATCGTCGGCGTGATCACGTTCCTGACGGTCGCGATCGTGACCGCCCAGATCGTCCAAGCGATGGGGGTGAGTCCGTAACATGAGCAGAAATCGACATCCGCTGTTCATGCCGCTGATCCTTGTCGGCGGCCTGATCTTCGGCTTCGGACTGGCGTACAGCCACATGGCCCGGCCGGAAGTCGTGCTGGACTTCCTCCAGTTCGACGACCTCGGCCTGCCGTTCGTCATGTTTGGCGCCGCGATCGTCTCCGGGATCGCATTCGCCGTAATGCCCCGAATCCGAGACGGTGCGCCGCTGACGGGCGACCGGTACGAACGCCGGCTGAAGCCGTTCGACCGGAACGTCCTGATCGGCGGCGGGATCTTCGGCGTCGGCTGGGGACTGTCGGGGATCTGTCCCGGCGCGGCCTACGCCAGCCTCGGGATCGGCAACGTCACCATCCTGTGGGCGCTCGTCGGCATGTTCGCCGGCGCCTACCTGCAGGGGGTCTGGCGCAGCAAGCGCGCCGCGGCCGACTCCGGTCCAGCGAGTGCTGACTAACACCGTTCGAATTTCGCACCTCGAGAACTGAAACGGAGGATTTTCGTACACTAATGGAACCCACAACGATACTCCTGTTCGCAGCGGCCGCGGTCGCGAGCCTCTTCATGGCGTGGGTCATCGGCGCCGGCTCGAGCGGCGCGACCCCGTTCGCCCCAGCCGTCGGCGCGAACGCGATTCCGACGATGCGCGCGGCGTTTCTCGTCGGCATTCTCGGCTTCGCTGGCGCGGTGACGCAGGGCGGAAACGTCTCCGAAGCCGTCGGCAGCGGCCTCGTCGACGGGATCAGCCTCCCGGTCAGCGGCGTCATCGTCGTCCTGCTGATCGGTGCCGGGCTGATGGCGATCGGGATCTACACGGGGTATCCGATCGCGACCGCGTTCACCGTGACCGGGTCGGTTGTCGGCGTCGGCCTCGCACTCGGCGGCGATCCGGCCTGGGGGAAGTACGCCGAAATCGGCGCGGTCTGGGTCCTTACACCGTTCGTGGGCGGGGGAATCGCCTACGGTATCGCGAGTGTTCTTCCGCGACCGGACGTTCCCGAGGCGACGAGCGTTCCGATTCTCGCTGGCGTCGTTGGCCTCGTGGTCGCGAACCTCGAGTTCGCATTCCTCGCATCGGTTGGCGGAACGCTCGCCGCCGGCGGCGCCACCGCGATTCCGTTCGACGGTACCGCCGCCACGGTCGCAGTCTCGCTGGGTTTCGGAGCCGTCGCTGCGGCCGTCGTCCGCTGGGACGTCAGTCGCGACGAGGCCGGCGGTCTGCGCCGGTTCCTCCTCTCGCTGGGCGCGCTCGTGGCGTTCTCGGCGGGCGCGAGTCAGGTCGGTCTGGCCGTCGGACCGCTGTTCCCGCTACTCGAGGAGCTGCCGACGGTGTCGCCGATCGTGGTCCTGCTCGGCGGCGGCGTCGGAATCCTCGTTGGCTCGTGGACGGGCGCCCCGCGAATGATCAAGTCGATCTCCCAGGAGTACGCGTCGCTGGGGCCGCGTCGCTCGATCGCGACGCTCGTCCCTTCGTTTCTCATCGCACAGAGCGCGGTTCTGCTGGGAGTCCCGGTCTCGTTCAACGAGATCATCGTGAGTGCGATCGTCGGCAGCGGGGCCGCGGTCGCCGGCGGAGCCGGCGTCAGTCCGCGAAAGCTGGGCCTCACCGTTACCGCCTGGGTCGGATCGTTCATACTCGCGTTCGGTCTCGGCTACGGGTCGATGCTTCTTCTGGACCTCTGAAGCTGCAGGACGCGTTCGGCCCTTCTTCGATCACCGTCTGTTTTCGATCGAATCTCGGTCGGAATAGCGGGTTGCCTATACGCTTTCGAGAAGCTACGGTAGCAATCGGCCGATCGACGGCCGGTTCGACGCGACGACGCGATAGACGAACTCGCGGACGGGTGCATATCCAGGAATACGACGAAACAGCGGAAAAAACTGCGATGGCAGAAGGCCGGTCCGTTCGTAGGCGCGTTCCATCGCTGCCCCACAGGAGTAGGTCGTCTCGTCGGTAACCAGATGCGCACACGCCTCGTAGTCGAGCGGCAAGCGCGCTTGCAGGCCGTCCGTGAGTTCCGAAAAGCCGACGATGTCAATCGCCGCGCGGCGGTCCACGAACCGCGCTGCACGAGTACAGACCCCGCAATCGTCGTCGTAGACGAGCGTCGGTGGTGACATTCTCGAGCCGAAGGCGTGGATACCGATGAGGTTCTCAAGCCACTAAACTCTCAACCCCAACGACTACCCTTACGCTTCCCGTTCGGGTTCTCATGCCATCGGAGTCGGCCGACGTTCGCGTGTGGCTGGTCGAGCGCGATTACGACAATCGAGACCTCATCATCCTCACCTATGCGACTCCTGACGGAACTCGAACCTTCCGAAAGGAACTCGCAGTACAGGCGGTCGACCTGGACACGGTCACTGCCGCGAAGGACGTCTCTCCCGATGACCTCGCGACCGTCGAGGATCCAGACGTTCGCGACCGGTATGCCGACGAAGCAGCGCGCATGGTGGAGGAACACGATCCCGACGAGACGATATAGTTGTGGCAGATGACCGGACCCGATCTGTCCCGACGGCGACTACTCGAGCGTACGGCGGGAACGCTCGCGATCGCCGCGCTGGCCGGCTGTAGCGACCTCGGTTGGGACATTGACTCGAGCGACGTCAACAGGACCGACAAGAACGACGGCGGAGACGTGACCGACGGCGACGACCTCCCCCTCCGTGAGGCGAACGTCGTCGAGGTGAGCGTTAACGACGGAGACGCGTACGCGTTCGACGTGGCGCTTCACCACGACGACGGCGAGGACGGCTACACGAACTGGTGGCAGGTCGAGCGCCTCAACGGGACGCTCCTCGGTTGGCGCGACCTGACACCCCCCACTCCGAACAGCCGTTCACTCGTTCTGAGTGCGTTAAAGTGCCTGACGACGTCTCGTGTGTCATTGTCCACGGTTACGACGAGATCCACGGCTACGGTGGACGAGCGATGCTTGTCGCACTCCAGTCAGGCGAGACGCGGGTCGCCGACCAGGGATCGTTCGCTTGCTCGTTCGGCGAGCGCGACTGTCCGTAACGGTCTCGCGAGTCCCGCGCTGCGACGGTCATCGCCGGTGGTCGGTCAGTAGATGCGCTCGGTCGCGATCTCGGCGCCCTCGACGAGCGCCTCGAGTTTTGCCCACGCGATCTCGGGGTCGACCATGCCGAGGCCGGCCTGCGTGCCGAAGCCGCAGTCGGGCGCGGCGACGATCGGCGTCGACTCGTCGACCGCGTCCGCGACGCGCTCGAGGCGGTCCGCGATCGTCTCCGGGTGGTCGATGATGTTCGTCTTGACGTCGACGACGCCGGGCATCAGCGTCCAGCCGTCGGGAAGCGGCTGTTCGGCGAACGCGCGGTACTCGTGCTGGTGGCGGGGGTTGGCCTGTTCGACGCTCAGTCCAGTGATATCGGCCTCGTAGATCTCCGGCAGGAGGTCAACGAGGTCCGCGTCGAGGTGGTGGGGGCCCTCGTAGCTCCCCCAGCAGGTGTGGAGGCGGACCTGCTCAGCGGGGATGTTCTCGAGGGCCTCGTTGAGCGCCTCGACGTGGAGACGCGTGGCTGCTCTGATCTCCTCGAGCGGTTCGTCCGCGTAGGCCGCCGTCTGGCCAATGGTGAGGAGTTCGGGCGCGTCGATCTGGAGGGTCATTCCGGTCTCGGCGACCAGTTCGTACTCCGCTTGCATCGCGTCCGCGACGGCGAAGAGGAACTCCTCGTAGGTGTCGTAGTACTCGTTGACGTGCGTGGTTGCGACGATGCTCGGCGACGCCGAGGTCACGAACGTCCCCTCGAAGTCGGCGTCGACGGCCGCGAGCGCGTCTCGGAACTCCTCGAGTTCGTCCTCGGCTTCCCCGTGGCCGGTGTACTCGATGGGACCGTCGATGACGGGCTGCATCGAGAGATCGATGACGTCCGTCTTGAACGTCTCCTCGGCGTACTCGGGGAACTCCTGAAGATCCGCCCAGAGCTCCTGTTCGCGCTTCCCGTCAATCCCGCTCAGACGGTCCGCAACGTACCAGTTGAACGAGACCCGCGACTGTTCGCCGTTATTGATGACGTCGAGCCCGACCTCGGCCTGTCGCTCGACGACGGCCCGCGTGGCCTCCGCGACAGTTTCGTTCCAGTCGTCCTCGTCGACCGGTTCGTCGTTCTGACGCGCCTCGAGGAGGTCGAGAAGCGCCGGCGGGCGTGGGAGGCTCCCGATGTGCGTCGTTCGGATTCGGTCTTCGGTGGTCGTCATTGGGTACTCTTGTGAGTAATAGTTTCAGCAGACAATATAACTGGTGGTATTCTCACGATCGACGACGGTCACGGTGGTTCGATAGCGCCTACGACGTTCGAAAACAGCGAAATTCCGTCGAGGGCGCCGAATTAGTCCGGAATCATCGTCAGTGGTACGCCTGTTCGCCGGCCTCGATCGGGACCTCGAGCCAGTTCTCCGTCGGCGGGAGCGGGCACTCGTAGCGATCCGAGTACGCGCACGTCGGATTGTACGCCTCGTTGAAGTTGAGGATCCAGTTTTCGTCGCCCGTTCGGTGGGCGTCGCCTTCGAGGTCGAGGTACCGACCGGCGCCATAGGTCTCGTCGCCGCTGGTCGCGTCTCGGAACGGGACCCAGAGCCGATCGTCGTCTGGATCCGCCTTGTAGGCCTGCAGTGTGATGTCTTCGCCGTCGACGGTGAATCGGAACTCGCCCCACCGAAGGTACTTCCGCTCGCCGTCGGTGCTCGTCCCAACGGTGACCGGTTCAGGGTCGTTGTACTCGTGCAGCGGCAGTTCGAACCGGTATGCCTCGTCGATCGGGTAATACTCGAGGCCGTCGAACGACTCGCGCTTGTCCGACGGAATCGGCGAGTGCGGGTCGCCGCCGAAGTACCGGTCTTTCTCTTCCCGTTGCGTCTCGATCGCTCGCCGCCAATCGGTGGTCATGGCTGAAGGTCAGTGTGTCGTGGTCGTGTCGCCGGTCCCCGTATTTAGGTCGGACCAGGACGCTGTTCAGATAATCACTATCGACTGCCGTGGCCTCGGCAGGTGCGTCACTACGCGTGTTGCTCGATTAGCCCCTCCAGCGTTCCGCGGTCCTGGACGCCGACCATCCGCTCGACCGGCTGGCCGTCGGCGTAGAGGACGAGCGTCGGGACGCCGCGAGCGCCCAGTTGCTGGGCGATCTGCTGGTGAGCGTCGACGTCGACCTTCGCGACGGCGGCGTCGGTCTCCGCGGCGAGGGCCTCGATCGTCGGCTCCATCATCTGACAGGGGCCACACCAGTCGGCGTAACAGTCCACGAGGACAACGTCGTGCTCTCCGACGACCTCGTCGAGGTGACCCTGGCCTGTGATCGCGATTGGCTCGTCGGGTGCGGTGCTCTCCCTGTCGGCCGTATCGAGGCCCCCGCCGTTCTCGAGACGTTCCTGCAGCTCTCGCTTCTTCTGTTCACGGATCCGTTGGCGTTCGTTGTTTGCGGAGTCGCTCATCGATCGACGGTACGGTTTCCACAGCAATAACGGTTTTGTGAACTAACTACAATATCATATGGCCGGTTTGGACTCGCACTGGTCTCGTCGCGGATCGCCGGCCGACTCTCACATCGTTCGGGCTGAGCAGACCGGGAACAGATCGTCCTCGAGTCCAGTAATGAACCATACCACGGCGTTGACACCGCCCGTTTGATTGGGTAGTGCAGTACCGTATCGACCGCTCTCGTGGCTGCTGCGGTGACCCAAGACCGCTTCGTCGCGTCTCGCACCTCCTCCCATTCCGTTTGTCGTTGGTGAACTGCCAACGGTGCATCTCCGCGACCGTTTCCGACTCGAGGATCCGCTCAGTATCGACGGCTCCGCCGTGAAGGTGTACCCGGACGAACCGTGCCATGTCAGTCGCGGTCGCGCTCATCGCACCAGTCGGTGCCATTCCGACGAACTCGAAGGGACGGTCCTCGAATCTGCCGTCTGCGGCCGTGTACCCCGTTGCGAGATCAGCGAAAAGCACGTCCGGGACCGGCTGGGCGAACGTGCTCCGATCCATCGAGAGAGCGCACTGCCGGACAGAAGTGGCGGCGTCCCGCTCGGAATGCATCCACCCGCGTACTACTTCTCCCGTCGCAAGCGTTCGCGGCGCTCTTCGAACTCCTCGTCGGTGAGGTCACCGCGAGCGTAGGCGGTTCTCAGTTCCTCGAGTGCAGGGTCCGTCCGTTGCCCGCCCGAGTGCCGAACCGCACTGTACAGGAGATATCCGAGACCGAGGAGCACCAACAACGGAATAATCAACATGAGGAGCCACATCCACGTGGCTCCGGTGCCGTCCCACATCCCGCCGTTCCACATGTGGCCCCCACTCCAGACTCCCATCATGGGCATCGCGAGAGCCATCATGAGAAACGGTAAGAGAAGGATCGCGGCGATAATGATTAGCAGCGTCCGAACCAGAGAATCGTCGGTTGCCATATGTTCTCCTTTGGTTGCCAGAGTCTTGAACGGTATGGTGGATACCGATTCCCGGGAACTGGTCGTCTGTCTGCATCAGGGAAATCAGTCGGTTTCCCTCGACGGCCATTCTCGAGCATCGGATTCGACTAACCCGTACAGTATTCGCCGTCGTGTGTCCAGTTCGTCGAGTTCGGTCTCGAATTCGTCGTCCGATATGGTCGGGATACCCTCCTCACGGAGGTGGCGAAGATTCGGCGGGGGTGGTTGGCTGTCCGCGGATTCGACGAACCCTTCGTGGAGTGTCTCGAGATAATTCTCGATGCTCGTGCGGGCGTTTCGAACCGTGATTTCGTTCGGCCGCTGTCGTTTCGGAATGCCGAACCGGAGAAGCGTCAACGCCTCATCGAGGACTACGATTTCGACGATCGGCGATCGATCCGGCCGGGCGCTGTGAAAGTAGTGAAGGATCGGGTAGGCCTTGTGATTCTCGGTGAGGGTCGCGAGCTGCGTCGCGACGGTATTCAGCGGTACCTCGAGTCCTCGAAATTCCTCGCCGGTCCAACTCGTTCGAACGAGTTCCTCACTACGGGTCCCGAACGCGCTCACGGTGCTGGCGAACGCGCGTTTCTGGGTGACCGCCTCAAGGACAGAAAGCGCGTAGGTGACGATCAGGGTGACGAAGAGCAATCCGCTCCCAGTCGCGAGTATCGTGACGAATTGCCAGCGTCCTGTTGTGGGAGCAAAGTCTCCGATACCCAATGTGAATATCGTATAACCGGTAAAATAGAGACGATCGGACCACGAAACTGACCCTCGGTTGAGCGTATCGATGAGGGCGTTCTCGACGCTGGCGAAGACGAGTGTCCAACCGCCCCAGAGCAGCACGATCCATATCGTGAGGGTCAGCACAAAGAGTAACGGTCCGGACAGGCTGAGCAGTCTGGGGTTCTGACCACCTATTCGTCGTAGCGTGCGCCACGTCCACGCCATCAGTCGAGACGTGAGC
Source organism: Natrinema zhouii (assembly GCF_013456555.2). Classification (GTDB taxonomy): domain Archaea; phylum Halobacteriota; class Halobacteria; order Halobacteriales; family Natrialbaceae; genus Natrinema; species Natrinema zhouii. The sequence continues at coordinate 297,021 of NZ_CP084884.1, read as the reverse complement.
GGACCGGCACCCCCTTCGACCCAGAGCGTCGTCCAGACGATATCGATGACAGTGGCAGCGAGAAGGGCGACACCGAGCGCAAGCAGGGCGACGTTCATTACTGACTAATCGTTGCTGTGATTCGCGTTACGAGTGATTCGTATCCGACTCGAGAGGCGATCGCCATAGCGTAGTCGGGCCGAGATATAGAAAGTGTACCCGGCTAGTGAAGAGACGAGAACGCAAACATTCACGGCGGACTAGCAGTGCATGCTGTCCGTCACGAGAAAACCGGAACGATCAGAAGTCTCTTGCAGTGATCTGAGGTCCGGTGTTTGAGACGAGACCATCGCTGTGTGACAATCGCCACTTTTGAAGACGGAGGTTTGGCGGATGCTACGACAGAGCTGGGCAGACGGTGATTGCTGAGGTGATCGCAATCCAGCGTTTCTGTACGCAACCTGCCCCTCTGATTGCTGATCGTGTGAAACGGTCGACCGATAGGCTGCAAGTTGAACAATTATTCCACTGAACCTACTAGTCGCTCACACGTGGCTATGACTTCCGAGAAATCGACTCCCACTAATGACGAGATCGAGAATCAGATTCAGCAGGTAGGAAACTACTCCCGCGCAGTCCGTGTCGGCTACCTTGTGATCGTGAGCGCATTTCTCTTGGCGATCATAGGCGTTCTGCCGGCGAATCTTGAGAGTGTCTCTCAGGCAATTGAATCGATACTCCTTCCGCTCATTTTCGTCGGATTGGGACTAATATTGTACGGTATCGGGATGCACCTACATCTCATGCACCTGAATCTCGTTCGCCAACTACAGCCGAGCGATGTTGATGAAACACAATCACTCGGCGAGAACTCAGAATAGCACAGGCCGCTGACTGTGAGCAGCTTTGAACGCGATATCCCGACGACGGTGTATACAACGCTTTTCTCGTCGAGTCCGGAAATCACACTCGAGTTGACGACGTCTGCGTGCGGACTGACCACCGCTGTTCGACGATCTTCAGCAGATAGTACCCCCAGAGTGAGAGGAGGACAGTGAATCCCGAGCCGTGCAGTAGCGCCGACCACGACTGGTCCTGATAGAAGAAACCGATCCCGACGGCGAGGACCGCGAGGTTCCAGGCAAGGACGGACTTCGGTCCGACGGCCGACGGGAGACGCTTCGCGGGGACGAGTCCGTCGCCGCCGTCACCTCGAGCGGTTCCGTGGGGCCACTCGAGAGTGTAGGCGACGAGCAGCGAGCCTGCGAGCGCGATTGGAAGCGCCCAGCCGATGAAAAGGAAGTGCAATGCGCCGGTCTCGATCCACGGGTCGGGGATACCGAGTGGCATACCGAACAAGACGAACGGGGCGAAGCTCGCCGGGCCGAGGATCCACAACTGTGCGACGAGCACCGAGAGCGCTGTCCCGCTCGGCGTGCCGGCCCGGTAGGTTTGAGCGAGCGTGTAAATATAGAGAACGTAGCCGGCGGCGTACAGTACTAGTCCGATCGCGGTCACCGTCTTCCCCATGCCGAGCACCGGTCCGACGACGAGCGGGACGATACCGAGTGCAAACAGCGGGAACGAGTATCGTTTCAGGCGGTCGCTGTATAGCTCCGCGTCCACGAGTCGCGGAAAGAGATCGTACAGCGTGCCGATCGCCGCGAGGCCCAGAAACCCCCACGCGTTGGCGTGGACGTGTGACTCCCGGAGTCCGTACCAGCCGCCGGGGACGTCCCAGCCGTGGCTGTACAGTCCGAACGCGAACGTGAGCCCGATCAGGTAGACGAACGGTGAGAGGAGGTAAAGGCCAATGGTCGGGTCGCGCGCTCGCCCGCCGTCGCTTCTGTGTACCATCAGGAGAACGACAGCGAACAGCCAGCCCGTGAGCAGCCAGATTGTCCCAAGACCGATGTCGAACCACAGCGGCTCGCCAAAGGCACGACCGTACCAGGCGAGTAGTACGGCGCCGTTCAATCCGAGAAAAACGGCTTTGATAGCCGTTTCTGACGGTCCCGGTTGCCCGAGTTTCCGCGCCGTCAGTTGTGGCAGCGTGCCGAAGAGCAACTGCGTGAACGCGCCGATTGTAACGAAGTGGATGTGCGTCCACGTGATCCACGACACCTGCGGAACGAGTTCGAACGCTTGAAGGCCCTGATAGAGAGCGAGCGCGAAACCGACAAACAGGAAGGCGATGCCAGCAACGTGAAACGGCGTCAGAGTGAGCGTCGGTCCATCAGCCGTCCGCCGGGTGGATCGGTGTTCGGAGTCGCTTGGACGTGGGTCGCACGGATCCGTATTAGCCATACACGTTCGTTTGATCGGCCGCTGTGTATCCGTTGTCGCGAATATTGCAGGGTGCTTCGAACATGTTCGAAGCGTATGCTACGGTGTTCGACTGCCAATCATCAATACTGATGCCACGGGCGAAACTCACCGTCCAACTCCCCGAATCCCTCTGGATCCACGAGATTTCGACGGCCTATCCCGACACTACGTTTCGAGTCAGTTCAGTGCTGCCGGGATCGGACGTCGCGATCGGTGTCATCGAACTGGCGGCGTCGAATCCGGTCCCGATACTCGCCGCGATCGACGAGCGGAGCGATATTCGGGACCTCGAGTTGCTCTGGAAGCACGACGAGACCGCACTCCTGCAGGTCGAGACATCGAATCCGTCACTGCTCGTTCCCATGCAGCAGGCCGGCGTTCCAATGGAGGCGCCGTTTGCGGTCGAAGACGGCGTGGTGACTTGGGAACTGACGACGAGTGCGGACCGGTTATCGATGCTCGGCGACGCGTTCGATGAGCATGGCATCGAATACCACATCGAGTACGTACATGCCGTCGCCGCGAGCGACGCAGAGAATCTATTGACGGATCGACAGCTCGAGGTCTTCCGCACCGCTCTCGAGGCGGGGTACTACGACGTTCCCCGCGAGGCGACGCTGACGGACGTCGCGTCGGCGCTCGGCGTGACCAAGTCGACCTGTAGCGATGTCCTGCATCGCGCGGAGAGCGCGATCGCACACTGGTTTGCCGACGAACGCGTCGACTCCATCTCTCACGACCGGTGAACCGGTTCACGCTCGAGTGAGCCGACGGTTCGCCCTCGTTACGCCGTTCGATCCGGCGGAACGAGCATAACGTTGCCGTCCGCCCGTGCGACGATATCTTCGGAGACGCTCCCGAGCAAGAGTCTGCGGAGCCTGCTGTGACCGCGCGAGCCGACGAGAATCGTCGTCGGTTCGTACTCGACTTCCGCAGCGAGAATCTCGTCCGCCGGATCACCTTGACGGACCGCCGTTCGCGTCTCGATCTCCCAGTCCTTGAGTTTGGTCGCCAACTTCACCAGTCGCGCTTCGGGGTCGGCGCCCTCTGGAAGCGCCGGATCCTTCGGCGTTTCAACGTGGACTAGCGTCGCCTCCTGCGTCGCGTGACGGAGGTACGAGAACGCCTCGAACGCCCGCTCGGCGTTCTCCGAGAAGTCCGTCGCGAACAGCATCCGCCGAAACAGGTGTTCGCGGACGACGGCTGGCTCGTCCGCCCCGCGTTCGATCCGGTTGACTAGCAGTGGGACGATCGTCGTTCGCGCGAGATTGCGTGCAGTCGATCCGATAACGCGGTTCTCAAGCGGACTCTTTCCGCGCGAGCCGATGACTGTAAGGCTAGCGCCGACCGCCTCTGCGATCCCGTTGATGCGTCGATGGGGCGTCCCGCGAACGACGTGTGCTTCGACGTCGAAGCCCGCGTCTTCGATGACGCTGCGATAGCGATCGAGCGCTCGCTCGCGTCGCGCTGCGAAGTCGATACCGGGCATCCCCGCGTGGACGTTCGACGGGATCACGGTCACGAGGTGGATCTCCTCGACGCCGATTCGGCCGAGACACTCGAGACAGGTCTCGCTCTCGATCGTCGCCTCGCTGGCGGCCGAGAGATCGGTCGCACAGATCGCTATCATACCGGTCGTAGGCTTCGGACGCATAATATTGTTTGTGCAAACCAATACCTACTCCGAATTATCAGTCGTAACCGATCTGTAGGTATTGCGACGCCGACTCCGTCTCGCCACGAATCCGCTGACACCGCGTTCCGACCGCGCGCCAGCGGAAGGAGTCTCCGTCGGTTCGTTCCTCGGCTCCGTATAACTTACTGGAATATTCTCGTTGGATAGCCGTGAGATAGACTGCAGTAATATTGTGCGGAATTCCCAAAAGTGTTATATCCGTCCTCCGGATAGACGATACCGAGTAGAAACCTATGCTCCGCACACAATCGGGCGACGGAGGTCGGTATCGATGATCGACCTCGCAGCGTATTCGTCAGCAGTACAGTCAGGCGCCCTCGTTGGCGCTGTCCTCCTCGAGGCGTTCGTCCTCTACGTCGGGTACGGCGCGCTCGAGCGAGTCGCAGCGCCGATCGTCGAGAGAATCACACGCGCATAGATGGAGCTATTCGGAATCGCCCTGATGACGCTCGCACTGTTCGTAAGCTTCGGCTTCATGGTCGGCGTCCTATTCGGCTTCTTTGGCATGGGCGGTTCGTTCCTCGTCACACCGGCGTTACTCGTGATGGGATATCCCGCCAGAGTCGCCGTCGGGAGCGGCATGGCCTTCGTCTTCGGGACGGCCATGATCGCGACGCTGAAACACCGCGACCTCGGCCAGGTCGACTACAAACTTGGCGGACTGATGATTGTCGGGACGACAAGCGGTATCGAGGTAGGGAGTCGGATAGTGTACTATCTCGAGGAATTGGGACTCGCCAGTGGTGCCATCGGCATCACGTACGTCGTCCTGTTGGGTGCGGTCGGGCTGTTCGTCACCCGAAATGCGCTCGTAAACGACGGCGGAGACGATTCGAGTGGCAGCCACCACGAGTCCGACGGGGAGATCGATCCGGACGCGATTCCACCCCTCGCGAAGCGGATTCAGTCTTACCGTATCCCGCCGATGATGACAGTTGCCGGCGGGATCCAGGTCTCGCTCTGGTTGATTCTGGTCGTCGCGTTCGCCACGGGTCTGCTGTCGGGTTTCCTGGGTGTCGGTGGCGGTTTCATCAAGATGCCCGCCATGGTCTACCTCATCGGTGTCCCGGTTCCCATCGCGGTCGGGACCGACCTCTTCGAGATCGTCTTCTCGGGCGGGTTCGGCGCGTTCACCTACGGACTCAACGGCGGCGTCGACCTCTCGATCGTCGCACCGCTGCTCGCTGGGAGTGCGCTCGGTGCCCGGATCGGCTCGGCCGCGACCGGTATCGTCGACGAAGACGACATCAAGATCTACTTCGGGCTAATGCTGGTCGGCGGTTCGATCGCCGTCGCGTTCCGTCAGGCAGGCGACTACCTCGGGATGGACGTACTGAATACGGTCAGCTTCGCGCTGATCCTGCTCTCGGCGTTCATGGTCAGCGGGGCCGTGATCTACAGCACGATCACGACGATGCGAGCGCAGTCGAACGCAGCTGCGACATCCGTGGACTGACGCTATAGCCGCCGCTCGTACCGTTTCTATCTCGGTTCATCGAGATTGTACAATATTCGCACAACCCTTATACCGACGCAGTCCCTACCGGTTAGTAGTACAATGGCTAGTTCGATGGCGGAACAACTGCAGCAGGATATGGAGTGCGAAGGGCTACTCGAGTGTATTCACGGGCTCAAGCAACTCGACAAGGACTGTTTCCGCGTGATGGTCGAGAGCGAGGAAGCGCTGACGATCGACGAGGTTGCCGAGCAGGTCGACCGCGAGCGTTCGACCGCATACCGATCGATCCAACGGTTGCTCCAGAGCGGCTTCATCCAGAAAGAGCAGATCAACTACGAGCAGGGCGGCTACTACCACGTCTACTACCCGACGGATCCGACCCAGATCGCGAACGATATGCAGCGAAAGCTCAACGACTGGTACGCGAAGATGGGGCAACTCATCCAGGAATTCGAGAACAAGTACGAACACGCCGAAGCTGACACCGAGATCCCCGCCCAGAGCTAATCGTCTACCGGCCGCGACTCACGTTCACGCTCACTCTCCACGAATCGCTTCGAGATCGTTTCGCTGAGGGGAGCCTCCCGCCGAGCCAACCGCTTCAGCGGCGGGTCGTCGAATCGTCGTTGTCGTCACCATCGCCGTCGTTCGGTCGGACGGTGAACGGCCGCATCATGTCGTGGTCCTCGTGTTCGATCATGTGGCAGTGCCACATGTACGTGCCCGTCTGGTCGTTGAACAGCCCGTCGTGCTCGCCGAAATGGACGATCACGTGGACGATTTCACCGGGATCGACGGTGATCACGTCGTTCCATCCTCGTTCGTACGGCTCGGGTGCCTCGAGCGCCTCGAGATCGATCTCGTCCTCGTCCGGATCGTAGTCCCCCATCGATTGTCGTCCCAACATCTGGAAGTGCACGAGGTGGAGGTGCATCGGATGGGACATTGAGCTCCGGTTGGCGAAACTCCAGATCTCGGTGTCACCGAGCGTGGGTTCCTCAGTCACGGGGTCGTCGATCTCGAGGCCGTCCCGCTCATCTGCCGTTCCGAGCAAGTGGAGCAGCCGGCCGTAGTCGTCGGTCGCACCGCCGTTGAGCGTGAGATATCGCTCGTTGTCGACCGAATCGACCGGGATGTCCGGAACGCGGGTCAGTTCGTCGGGGACTTCGGACGCGTCCTGTGAGTTCCCGTCATCGCCGACGTCCACGACCATGATCTCGGGGAGCGAAACGATGTCGTCGTCGTCCCCCAAACCCGTCCTGCCGCGATACTGAGCGGGCGCGTCGTTGTGGAGCAGCAGCGTCTCACCGGCGTGTTCGGCAAAGTCGACGACGACATCGGCGCGCTGGCCTGCACCGAGTTCGAGGCGGTCCTCGATCTCGACCGGCGTCGAGAGGAGGCCGCCGTCGTTTCCGATCTGGACGAACGACGGCCCGTCATCGCCGGCCTCGCCCGACGACTCGTCGTATTGGCGGAGTTTGAGAGTGTAGTATCGGCTATTCGACCCGTTGAGGAGCCGGAATCGATACGATCTGGGTTCGACGGAGAGGCGCGGCCAGGCCTTCCCGTTGACGACGGACGTGTCCCCATAGAACTGCGGAACGATACTCGGATCGGGAAGCGACTCGTCGCTGCCGGCTTGCTCGTCCGAGATGGCCGTCGGATAGAACAGCGATCCGTCCTCCTCGAAACTCCGATCCTGGAAAACGAGCGGGATCTCGTACTCGCCCTCGGGCAGATCGAGGCTCCGTTCGTGGTCGTTCCGCAGGAGGTAGAACCCCGCAAGTCCGGCGTACACGTTGAGCCGTGTGATACCGAGCGAGTGGTCGTGATACCACAGCGTCGCCGGCGGCTGGTCGTTCACGTAGTAGTAGTCTTTCTTCTGGAACTCGGGGCCCGTCTCTTCGAAGTTCCGAGTGTACCACGCCTGCGCGTGCCCGTCGCTTTCGGACTCGACGTTTCCGCCGTGGAGGTGCGTTACGGTCCGGACGCCCGGCATATCGTACGGAATGATATCGCTGTGGATCGTCGTGTCTACGGGGAGGAGGTGCTCGTCCGGGAGGCCGTTCGTCCAGCGAACGTAGATCGGTTCGCCCTGCTCGGCTTCGATCGTCGGGCCGGGAAACTGCCCGTCGTAGCCCCAGACGGTCGTCGCCGGGAGATCGCGGTGGAGTTTCTGTTCGACCTCGCGCATCTCGATCTCGTATTGGGGCTGTCCGTCCTTCGTTCCGGACGGTTCCACGACGCCCGGTCGGGGGACCTCGTCGACCCACTTCTCGAGGTCCGGCGACGAGTGGTCCGTTATCGTCGTCGCGCTCTCGGCTCGAGACGGATTCGTCGGCGCCGAACAGCCCGCGAGAGCCGAGATACCCGTGGCACCGGCTGCGATGCAGAGCTCCCGGCGTGAGATACTCGGTCCGGTCGGCTCAGTCTGATCACCCATGATTCAATCGTATCTATGAATACCCCGTATATGCAGTTCCGGCCAATTCCTACTTCGTCGGAATCGGAACAGGGGACATCGTCGTTCGACCCTATTGGCGGCTCGTTCAGGATTTTCGGCGTCTTCCGTAGGACAATGAGATCGTCGTGTGGGCCCACCAGGTCCGGTGTGCAGACGAATCGGCTGCGTCGCTCGCTCGAGTCGAGCGCGCCCGAACTGACCGACGAACTTAAGAAGCGTCGTCGTATAGAATTGGGCATAATGAGCAATACCAACTTCGATCCGGCGGAAGTCGCACGGCGTATCGAAGAAGACGGGGAAGACCTCTTCGTCCTCGACGTCAGGAACGAGGACGACTACGAGGAGTGGCAGATCGACGGGAGCACGAACGTTCCTATCTACGACGAACTGCTGGAGTACGACTACTCCACGCTCGAAGAGCAACTGGACGAACTGCCGAAAGACACGGAGATCGCGGTCGTCTGCGTCGCCGGTATCACGTCCACGCGAGCGGCGGAATTCCTCCGCGAACACGGGTTCGACGCGAAGTCGGTCGACGACGGGATGAACGGCTGGGGTCGCGTCCACCGTCAGTACGATGTCGACGCCGCCGACGGCGTCGTCCAGATCGTCCGCCCCGGCACGGGCTGCGTCTCCTATCTCGCCCACGACGGTGACGAGGCCGTCGTCGTCGATCCGAGTCAGTACATCGATCGGTATCTGAACGCGGCCGACGAGCGCGATCTCGAGATCGTCGGCGTCGCGGACAGCCACGCCCACGCGGACCACGTCTCGGGCGCCCGGCGAACTCGATGTCCCCTACTACCTCCACGGGGACGACGCCGGCGAACTCGAGGACGTCACGGAACTCGCGGGCGGCGAGACGGTTTCCGTCGGCGACCGCGACCTCGAGGTGCTCCACACGCCGGGACACACTCCCGGCAGCGTCTCGTTCCGGTTCGGCGACGCGGTGCTATCCGGGGACACGCTGTTCCTCCGCAGCGTCGGCCGCCCTGACCTCGAGGACGGCGCGGAGGAGGCCGTCCGCGAGGCCGCCGGCCAGCTGTTCGACAGTCTCGAGCGACTGACGGCTCTCGAGGACGAAACCGTCGTCCTTCCGGGTCACTTCAGCGACGAGTCGATTCGCCCGCTGGCGACCGAATTCGGCGACCTCCGAGAAGAGACGACCAACGAACTCCTGAGTTACGTCGGGGACGGCGACGAGGAAGCGTTCGTCGAAACCATCGTCGAGAGCCTCGCGGACGAACCAGCGAACTACAACGAGATCAAGCAGATCAACTGGGGCAGGGAGCAACCCGTCGGCGACGTCGAGGCGCTCGAACTCGGGCCGAACAACTGCGCCGCGAACTAACGTCGTCAGTCGGTCGAACGGTCACGCTGTCGTCGGGGCTCTGGACGACCGTCGTGAGAGAACAGTTCGAGTTCGCTAACGGGAAGTGGAAGACGAACGTGCGGCCCAGCGGATTCCTGCCCCAACGGAACAGTTTTCCCGTTCACGAACCGGTATCCAGTTCGATCGGGGATACCGATTTCTGCTGTCGGAGAAGGGGCGACGAGAACCGTGAATACACCTCGAGCGGTAGCTGACACTGACGGTCGGTGGACTGCTCGCAGGCGTCGCGCCGGGCGAGGTCTCGGGCAGAGTGCTCGATCGCGTCGAGATCCGTGAGAATGCGGACCGCCAGTGCGGCGACGACGAACACGACTGCGTCGCCGACGATTTGCTGACCCAGCAAATCGTCAGCGTCGTTTTGCCGTCCCCTGGATTAGGTTACGATACACCACTTTCACGAGCCATGACTGACTATCAACTCGCGTTCAAACCGGCGATCGGACTCTACGGCCAGCACGACCCGAGCGCCGTTCTTTTCGATGACGGGACGCCCGTCTTCGGCGTCGAGGAAGAGCGATACACGCGGGAAAAACACGCCACGGATACGTTTCCCGAACACGCGATTCGGGCGTGTCTCGACCATCGAAATCTGACCCTTTCGGACCTGGATCGTATCTTTCTTCCATACGAGCCGCAACTCCGTGGCAAGATCGCTTCACACTACGTTTCTGATGCGATCCGAGCGCCCGGAGTCGGACGAAAACTCTCCGCGCTCGAGGAGACGCTCGTCACGCAGGTTCGGAGTCGGTTCGTCCCGACCCGACAGATCGAGAACCGCCTCGAGTCGATCGGTTCGCCGGTGCCGCCGGTCGAGACGATTTCGCATCACCGCTGTCACGCCGCGAGCGCGTTCCACCCGTCGGGGTTCGACGAGGGGGTCGTCCTCACGCTCGACGCGAAAGGCGAGTATGACTCGACGGTCGTCTGGCGCGGCGACGAGGACGGCCTGACACGCGCGTACACTTATGAACACCCGAACAGTCTCGGGCTCTTCTTCGCGGTCGTCACGGAGTACCTCGGCTACCGGATGTTCAACGGCGAGGGGAAAGTGATGGGACTGGCACCCTACGGCGAGGACAACCCGGAGATCGAGAGCGTCCTGCGCGACCTGATCGACACGGGCACGGACTACGACGTCACCGACCTGACGAAGCGCTGGGGGACCGGCCACGGCGTCGAAATCCTCGAGGGCGAGTTCGGCCGTCCTCGAAACGAGACGCCCGGCGACTTCGACCAGTGGGAGAAAGACCTCGCACACACCGCTCAGAAACTGCTCGAGGAGACGGTCGTCGACATCGCGGAGACAGCCGTCGATCAGTTGAACACGGCGAACGTCGCACTCGCCGGCGGCGTCGCGCTGAACTGCAAGCTGAACAAGTGCGTTCGTGAGTCACCACACGTCGACGACGTCTTCGTCCAGCCGGTCGCCAACGACGCGGGGCTCGCGCTCGGTGCGGGATGGGCGGGACAGCCGCCATCGGCCGTCGACCGGCAGACCGATGTCTATCTCGGCCCCGAGTACGAGACCGAGGAGATCCGCTCGACCCTCGAGACGCACGCGGCGCGCTAACGTCGCCGAACGACTCGCCGACGGCGACCTCGTCGGCTGGTTCCAGGGCCGGCTGGAGATGGGGCCGCGAGCGCTCGGCGCCAGGAGCATCCTCGCCGATCCCCGCACCGCCGCGTCTCGCGACCGGGTCAACCGGTTCGTCAAACACCGCGAGGAGTGGCGACCGTTCGCTCCCTCGATGCTCGAGTCGGCCGCCGAGGAGTACCTCATCGACGGCGGTTCAGCGCCGTTCATGATCGATGCCTACGACATCCGGCCCGAGCGAACCGACGAACTCGAGGCCGTCTTGCATCCGGCCGACGACTCGACGCGCCCCCAGACCGTTCGCGAGGACCAGCACCCGCGCTATCACCGGCTCATCGGCGAGTTCGCCGACATCACCGGTGTGCCGGTCGTCCTCAACACCTCGTTCAACGATCACGCCGAACCGATCGTCCGGACGCCGACGCAGGCGATCAAGGACTTCTACGGGATGGGACTCGACGTGCTCGTCCTCGAGGACCTCGTGGTCGAAAAGGACGTGACGAAAACGGATCGGCGTTCGGACCTGGCACTCCGTTCGGGAGACGCGCTGGACCCGATACAGCAGTAGCAGCGAGACCGTCCTCGGGACAGTCGTCGGCGACGTTAGCGCGCCGCGTGCGTCTCGAGGATGTCCACGAGCGTTTCAGTGCTCTGGAACCCGTCGTCGAGGCGGGCGACTTCCTCGCCGTCGCGCAGGACGACGAGCGTCGGGACGCTCTGGACGCCGAACTCGGCGGCGAGATCCGGGACGAGACCGGCGTTCACCGTCGCCACGACGCCAGGTGCGCTGCGCGCGACCCCGCTGAGCACCGGCTCCATCGACGCACAGATTCCACAGCCGGACGTGACGAACTCGAGCAAGACGAGGTCGTGTGCCGCGAGCAGGTCGTCGTAGTCGGCCACGTCGTGTAACTGGACGGGTTTCTGGGTCGCGCGACCATCGTCGGTCACCTCTGAGGGTGTGGGTTCGGTCATCAACACTGCTAGGGTCCGAATGCGTATCAGTGTTTTGCAGAAGGTGTACAATACTATTGTGCAACCGGTCGATCGATCCATGAACGAAGATGGTGACGACCGCGTACCGACGATCGGAAAACTGGTGGCTAATATTGCCGCTATAGACGACAGAGCTGTTTCTCGAGTTATCCCTGTGAACGAGTTCGAGAAGGCTGTATTCGCCGCTTCTCCAGATTATACGCAACTCGAGCTTCGATAAATTTCGCCGAATAACACAGTGGAATACGGATGGCCGACCGATGTCCTCGAAACGGCGATCTCGATCGGTCGAGATGCGCCTTCGAACTAGTATGAGTGCTCCCGAAACTACAGTCGATGTCGAACAGTTCTTCACCAATCTCTTCGAGTTTCAGTACCGCGAGGTGACGATGGTCGGCGCGACGCTGACCGTTCTCGTCGCCTCGATCGTCTTCTTCCCGGGTTTCGAGAACGCCGGACGGGGCGTTCAGTCCGAACTTTCAGTCGGATTGCTCGCCGTACTGAGCATGGTCGCGATTGTCGCTGGCATCGTCAAGGGAATGACCGGCTTTGGCTACTCGCTCATCATGACACCGATATTCGCGACGGTGATCGATCCGACCGTCGCCGTCGTCGTCTTGGCGATTCCCCCGTGGATGCTCAATATGTTCCAGATCGCGGAAACCGGAACGGGGCGGTCGTTCGTTCGCGAGGAGTGGTCGCTCCTATTGCTCGCCGTTATTGGGACTATTATCGGCGTCGCAGCGTTGGCAACGTACAGCGCCGGACCGCTCGTCCCCTTCGTTATCGGACTCGTCCTCCTCAGTTACGTTGTCTTTCAGGTCGTCCAGAACTTCGTCACGGTCGATGAAGCACACCACCCAGTCGCCCTCGGTATGGCTGGGTTTTCCCAAGGCTTCCTGCTCGCTCTCGCGAATCTCGGGCCGCTGCTCCCGGCGTACTTCCACACCTTCGAGCGGGATGCCGAGCGATACATCGGCGGGTTGGCAATGGTTCTCGGAACGATATTTACGGTTCGTATCATACAGATGGCGCTGTTCACCGATCTCCTGACGACCTACCGGCTCTGGCTCGGGTCGGTGATCGCCGTCGTCACGATCGTCGGCCTACTGGTGGGGACGTATCTCCGACGCCTCGAGTTCGACGAGCGCGCGTTCAACTGGTTCGTCGTCGGACTCCTGTTCGTTATCTCGCTCAACATCTTCCGGAACTCCGTGCCGGCGCTGTTCTTCTAACAGTCGTTGGAATACGGGTTTAGTATGCAAAACGGCACCTGAAACTGGAGCACTTGATCCGGTAAGTACGTGTGCGAACTGAATGGCGGATCTCTATCAGTTATCGATGATATCTGTTGAGTCGTGTTGCATATTGTAGCACACTAACGCGCTCTGTTCTTGAACGGAGACTGTTTAAGAATCGCAGATAATGAAGGGAGAGGTGTTTTCCAGTGGCGATGGAGATCGCACACGATGGGGTTCCCTGAGATAGATTCGGCTGTTTTCTTTGGGTTGATTACAATGGTAACGTGGGGAATTTGGGTAGTCTTGGGCAACGCTGCGTCGGAGTCCATCGACCCGAGGACGGCCGCCGCGATCTCCTATCTTGTTGCGGGGCCCTTCGCACTCGGATTCATCCTCGTTTCGGACGCATCGCTCGCCATCACTGTGAGAGGAGGACTGCTCGCTGGTACGGCCGGGTTGTTCACCGGAATAGGCCTTATTTCGATGTACGTTGGCCTCTCTGGAGGGTCAACAACAATCGTCTCTACTCTCGGTGCGATGTACTTCGTCATTGCGGCCATCATCGGTATGGTCGTCCTCGGAGACGAAGTTACGATAACGAGACTTGCTGGGATAGCGTTCACAGTTATTGGGGTCGTCTTGGTTACCCGATAGATCTGTCCTACGCAATTATTGGGCACAGGATAGTATTCCCAGAAAAATAAGTCAAGGCGCGTCTTCTACTCAGAAAAATAAACGAGTAGCCCCTTCAAACGCTGTTCTTAGTAGTGATCAGAGAGAGTAGGGTGCCGTGCTGAATTTCCGCTCTGTCTTCAACACGCTGTTCTTGATAGAGAGTGAGTAGATTCCAACCCGCAGCGTTCCATCGTTTGTCTCTACGAACAGCAATTACGTATACGAACATATTGCTGTGCTTCGACGTGACCGGAACAGTAACATTTCAATGAGTCCTGTTCACGTCCCTACTTTTCAGAACTGTCGTAATAGCCAATCGATCATTAGTACTGTACCACCGATGACAAGCCAAAGGATAGGAACAACAACGAGCAGTACGACCCAATGGGGGACTGGTGGCGGTGGCGCTTGCGGAGGACCATGTAACGGACTTCCGTATAACAGAAACCCAAGCATTGAGAGGATACGTAGAACAAACATGAGTATGAAATTGCAGACAAATTATGTGGCTTCTTCCCGCTCGCCACTACGATTCTGTATCCCCGTTCTATAGACGTAGTACCCCGCAGTGATGAAGAGGAGGCTGACCACTATCCAATGAGGGTTATACTGACCACCCCAAGACAAGGATTTCCCGCCAGGACCGACTGGCTGATGAAGGCCTAACAGAGCGTGGTCAATGAAGGCGTCATAGACATCGAACACGCCGAGACCGATGAGAGCAGCACCAGCCAGCGGTTGGACGGCCAACGGAACAACAGTTCGTCGCTCAGACTGCCACACAAGGCCGGCCCCGACTCCCATAATAATTAACATCGCAAGTGAGAACAGCCCATCTGCAAGGATGTTTGTCTCAAGACCGTCCAGCGTGTACATTGGATAGATTCCAGACACCAGGTGATGCCACTGGAGGATATGGTGCAAAACGAGTACGTCAATTAACCCGCTGAATCCAAATCCGAATACTCCTGCTGCGATTAGCGCGCGTTGAGTCACCGTATTCTGGGTCTGATCACGCGTGGTGTCTGGATGATTGCTCATCGTATTTGCGCTTACTACCAACACAGAAAGTTCTGAGTTATTGCGAACGTGAATTTAACCTCGTACTTTGAGATCATTTTCGTAACCATCTGTATAGAACGGTAACTACGTGTGCAAACGTATCGAAAGTGAGTTAATAATTCATTCGTTTGAACACGTTAAGAACATGGACGTGATGGATTTCTTTCAGACTCTGACACTGTGGTTTGTTATCCTGATTTTCCTCCAGACGGGTTCTGGAAACTCAGGGCCGTTATTCACGGCTATCTCTTTCTTCGCGATTATCCTCGTATTTGTTCTTCCACTCTTTCTCCTCATCGTCTTTGTTACTGGACTGAGTGATAACTGAAGTAGCTGTACTGAGCGATGTGTGTTTCACCTGTACTGACCGTGAGTTACACGAGTTGTTCTAAATGATGAAATCGTGCTATTATTACTGCTAATAGACAACGAGCGCCAGATAAAGCTGTCCGGCCCCAGCCACGATCATCAGGCCTCCGGCGAGCCGCTTCAGGGGTCCCGAGTAGGCCGCGAACCGACCTGCACTCGCGACCAGCCCCATTCCGGTCGCGACCGTCACCGCGATCATCAGGGCGACTACGCTACCGACGTAGGTCATCAGGACGAGCGCCGCCGCCTCGGTCGGCAGCGATAGCGAGCGGGCGACGACCGCGAGGAAGACGGGCGCGACGCAACCGGCCCCAGCGAGCGCGTACCCCGAACCGAAGAGTCCAAATCCGAAGATACTCGAGCGCCGCTTCGGAAGCGGAATCGACAGCGAGGGGGCGCGACCGGCGAGAACGAGCGCGCCGAAGATCACCAGTAGTCCGCCGACGAGCGACTCGAAGATCGTGAGGTTCGATAGCGTCTGCTGACCGATTACGAACGTCACCCCGATGAGGGCTGCGAGCGTTCCCAGAACGCCAACGCCTGCGGCGATACCGCGGGTCGTCGCCCCACCGAGTGATGCGTCGCCGTCCGTCCGGCTGACGTAGAACCCGACGTACCCGGACAACAGCGGATACGCACAGGGGCTAAAGAAGGTCGCGACGCCGGCAGTGAGTGCGAAGACGACCGTCGACAGGAGCGATGCGTCGATCACGCGTCCGTCCCCGCCTCGAGCGCCTGTTCGATCCCCGCCACGAGTTCGTCCGCCGTTTTGACGCCGGTGTCCGACCACTGGACGCGACCGGACGTATCGATCGCAACCGCAGAGGGATAGCCGCCCGCGAGATACCGTGCAGTCAGTTCCGCAGTCGGATCGAGGCCGAGAGACCAGTTCCCGTCGTGTTTCTCCCACCAGTCGACTAGTTCTGCTTTCGTCACTGATCGCCCGATCGCTTCGCTCGTGATCGAGATGAACAGCACGTCGTCACCGATGCGATCGTTCGCCGCCGCAAGTGCGGGCATCTGCTCGATACACGGCGGACACCACGTGCCGAAGAAATCGATGAACGTGGGTCGGTCGGACGCCGGAACACGGACCTCGCCAGCTTCGCTTCCCGGCGCATCGATCGTCTCGATCGTGAGCGGTTCGGTGTCCGGAGATCCTGTTCCATCCGAATTCTCGCTCTGGGTTTCGTCTGTTCCATCTCCGAACGACGGTGGACCGCGTATCGCCAGCGCTCCTGCGCCACCGATCGTACCCAAACTGCCGACTCCGGCGAGGATATCTCGCCTGCGCATCTTACGCTGACACCACCGTTTCGAAATCGTCGACTACCCGTGAGATCTCGACCGTTGCCCCCCGGGGATACGCTCGCTCGATGATCCCCCGTTCGTTCGCAAGCAAGATCAAATTATAGTGGGGGAACTGATACTCGAGCGAATCGTACTTCTCGGCATCGATCTTCTTGAGCGGCAACCCGATCTGGTCTGTTAAGATCTCCTTCGCTGTTTCGTACCGCTCCGGTCTGAGGAAGTCCCAGTTCCCGGCCTCGAGATCGACTCCCTGCTGACCGGCGAACGTTCGAAGCGCGTCTTCCGTGTCCCGTTCCGGGTCGAACGTCATTGCGAGCAGTTGGACATCGTCACCGTACCCGTTGGCAGCAGCGGCTTCCTGTGCACGGCGGAGTCGTAGTATCAATGCCGGACACATCCCATCGGGACACGACGTATAAAAGAAGGTCATCAAAACGGCCTGGTCGCTCTCGAACTGGTCCGTCGAGACGGTTTCACCGATCAGTGGGTTGGGGAGTTCGACCGACGGAACGTCGTCGCCGTAGCTCGGATGCGACGACTCGCTCAGATCTTGCTCCGGTGGGCCGAGAACCGCTCCGTCGGCACGCTCCCGTTCACTACCGTCGCTGTCGTCTGCCTGTCCCTCGTCACTCGAGAGGGTATCCAGACAGCCCGCTGTGGTAGCGACACTCGAGGCGGCGATCGATCGGAGCCAGAGACGCCGATTCATACGTCGACGTTTCGGTGGGAATCGTAAATCCAGTACGACGATTCCCCGAGTCGGAAAAAGGGACAGCGGCGAGGATGAACGAGGAGCGCGAATGCCGCTCGGGAGTTCGCGAGATCACTTCGTCAATGAAATGAGAACGAGCACCATCCCGCTCGAGACGATGGCCGCCTGCACGAGGGCGGCGGACGCGATCGTCGTTCCGAACACGTGGTAGATGAGCCCCTCGCAGATCGCGCCGGCACCGATGAAGACGAATCCACCGGAGACGTACAGCATCGGCGTCTGACCGCTGCGCCGATAGCCGTGATACGCCAGATACGCGACGCCGAGACTCAGCACGAACGTGAATAGTTTGGCGATCACGAACGACGCTTCCATCAGTCGTCACCCCGGAGATCGCTCCAGAGGGACGTGAAGTTGTCAGCGAGTTCGTCGCGGGTCTCCAGCGTCAGCGAGAGCTGACCGTCGGTGATATCGACGTGGAGTTCCTCGAGCGACGTTTGGAACTTGCTTCGATGGGAGCCGTCCGAATCGACGGTGTTCCGTTCCTCGATGAGGTCGTGGTCCTGCAGCGTCGACACTCGCCGATAGATCGTCGTGAGCGAGGCGTCGCACTCCTCGCTGAGCGTTTTCGCGGTCTTCGGCCCGTGGTCCGCGGCGAGGAGTATCTTCCGTGCGTACTCGTCCGCGAGGATCTGGAAGATTTCCGCCGAGTCCGAGGAGCCTCCGTGTTGCACACGATAGACCCCGTCGTTCAGTACCAAATAGGCCACGATTCCCCGACTCAGCAAATCGTCGTCACTGTCTTGTACCCGCACTCCGGTAGCAGTCGTGACTACTGACGGTCGTCGTCCGCTTCGTCTCCCGGCGGTAACCAGACGACGTCGAACCAGAACGCCTCGAGCGCGCGGACAACGTCGATGAACTCGTCCTGGTCATCTGGCTTCCGAATATATGCGTTTGCGCGGAGCGCGTACGACTGTGCGATACATTCCCGCTCGTCCAACGCTGTAAAGACGATGACGGGAACGTCCGTCCACTCGGGATCGGTATCGAACGTCTCGAGGAGGGGGCGCCAGTCCATCTTCGGGAGGTCGATATCGATCACGACGAGGTTCGGACGGGAACGGTCGGGATCCGAGTTGCACTGCCGAATGAACTCGAGTGCGTCGGCACCACTGGCAGCGGTCGAAACGGTGTTCGCAGACGCCGCGTTCTCGATCGTCTCGAGAAAGAGCTGAACGTCGTCGGCGTTCGGATCGATGAGGAGCGCCTCAACAGGGTGTTGGTCTTTCATTATCTTCCGATGAAATATCCTGAAGCACTGGGATGATACATATAATATATGCAATATATTGGTTGTTTCGATGGTGGCTCATGGTCGAACGCATCACGGTGCGCAGGTCGGACACGACCGCCTATGGCGAGCATAGATTAATCCCGCCAGAATCGCCACGGAGAGCGCGCCGAGGGCCGGTCGTAACGGATCGAAGTACGTCATGAGCGCAGACGAACTGAACAGGGCGAGCAGGGCAACGTTACAGATCGGACAACCGACCGCCAGGAATCCGCCGGCGAGACCACCGAGCATCCAGCGGTCCTCGCTACTTGCACCGTCAGCCTCGCTCTCGTCGTCGGCCTCGAGGTCGAGATCGGCCGTCTCGGTCGCCAGTCGCTGTGCGGTGTAGACGCCCGCCAGCAGCGCGGTCAGCATCAGAAACAGGTAGTCGGTGGGCGTCCGGGGGACCATCCGAACGTACAGGGGGTTCGGGATGAGACCGGTGACGAGCCCGAATAGCAGGACCACGCCAATTCCGGTGGCCGTTCCCCACAGCATCGCTCGCCGATCCGATCGAATCGATCGGGCGAAGTCGTGTGCCGTCATTTCGTCGCCTCCGTCGTGAGCGCACAGTGTTCCGGATGGCCCGCTCGTCCGAGGAAGAACACCAAGAGGGCGAGCCCGCCGACGCGAAGCAACGCGCCGTCGTACGGGAGCACTGCCATCCCTCCGGCGAACCCGAGAAAGCCGAGGAGGCCGGCACCGCAGCTCGCACAGCCCGATGCGAGGAGCCCCGGGACGACGCCGGAGAGGTCGGTGAGACTCGAGAGACCGACGATCTGCAGTTGCGCAACGGCGTTGACGACCGCGACGCCCGAGAGCAAGGCGTAGAGGACGATGACCGCGAGCCCCGACCAGCCGTCGGTTCGGTAAATCGTCTCCGTGAGCGAGACGAGGACGTATTCGAACCAGTGGAGTCCGTCGCCGAGCATCTGGAGCGAGAACTCCGGCATCGTACTCAGGATCAGGAGGACGTAGGTGGCGACCGTCACGAGTACCAGTCCGAGCGTCCCTCGCCACGTCTCGAACGGGTACGAGACCGCTGCAGCGAGGTTCGTCAGGTACCTGCTGATCGAATCGCGCGTGAACATCTAGCTGTACCGATGCAGGGACGACTGAAATTATCGACTCCGATTTGCTGGGTCAGCAAATCACCGATTCCGTTTACGTCATCGAAGAGAGAACGTAACGACGAGTAACTTATCTACAATGGCTCACGAACGCGACACAAACGGGGGGTCGTCCCGACGGCGAATGCTCGCCGCACTCGGTGCCGCATCGACGACGCTCGCTGGCTGTATGGATATCCTATCGGACGACGACGGCAACGGAATCGGCAGGGGCAAAATGGCGTCCGGCCCCACGAACTGGCCTGCTATCGAGAGCGGGCAGGTGATCTCTGACTTCGAGGACCTCGGCGAGTGGTCCGCCCGAACTGGCGAACTCTCAGCCGCTTCCGACGAGGCGCGACTCGGATCGCAAGCGGCGGTCATCGAGAGCGACGAGGCGACAGCCCGTATGGAGATTCGGTTCGACGACGGAATCGACTTCGAGGACTGGGACACCTCGCTGGCGGTCAAACCGGAATCCGCTGATCGAATCATCGTCGAATTCCTTGCACCGACGCAGAGCCAACGCCTCACCAGTATTCGAATCGTTCCAGACGGATACGACGGCTGGTTCCGAATGGACTGTGGCTACCAGCAGAAGCCGGGGGAAGACCCGGACCTGTCGAACGTCACCGGTCTCAATATCATCGCAGACGGGCCGGACGGCGGACCGACCAAATTGCTGGTCGACGACCTCCGCCGAACCGAATCGGCCGCCAACGGTGCCGCAATCCTCGCGTTCTACGGCGGCCACGGTTCGCACTACGACATCGCGGCCGAGATGCTCGAGGAGCGCGACTGGACCGCGGCGGTTCCGGTCAGCCCCGAGCAAATCGGAGCCGCCGGTCGGATGGGGCGCACTGAATTACGCGACCTCCGAGACCGCGGCTGGGACGTCTGTTCGCTCCCGCAGGTGTCGACGCCCCTGCCGGAACAGTCCGAGGACCAGCAGCGACAGATCCTCGAAACCGCTCGAGACGCGCTCGCAGACGAGGGCTTCGAGGACGGATCGCGTCACCTGTTCGTTCCCGACGACCGGATGGATGCGACGACCTACGGGCTCACGAGAGAGATCCACGAGACGACGTTCCTGTCCAACGCCGGAACGACGAGCGTGCCGCCGACCGAGATGCACATGATTCCGTTCATCTGGGGTCCCGCACTTCACACCGGTGTTCGTCGCCACACCAATCTCTCCGATCAGTACAATCACCTCACCGTGGTGCGCGTTCCGCGGATCGTCGACGAAGCGGACGTGGGTGTCAACGAAAATCGGATGTCGCTGGACGACTTCGGACTGCTCCTCGATCACATCGAGCACCGCGGCCTCGACGTCATTACTCCCTCGGATCTCGTCGACGAGACGTTCGAGCGCGCCGACGGCAACGACGAAACCGAGAACAGAGAGCGACCGAGCGGAACGATTCTCGAGGCAGGCCAGTCCCACACGTTTGAGGGATCCGAATCTGGCAACACCGCCACGTTCGACCTCGACGAGGGGATCCTCGTGGCGAACGTCTCCCACGACGGCGGAGAGATCGCCGTCGACGTGACGAAACCCGACGGTATCGGACGCAACGAGAATTTGCTGACCACGTCCGGAAATGCCACCGGCGAGTCGATCATGGCCGTCGACGACGACGCCTACAGACTCGAGATTGACGCCGACAGTGCGTGGTCGATCGACCTCTCACAGCCGGCGGTCGACGCCGACGAACTCAGGGACCTCCCGTTCGAGGCGACCGGGACGGGATCGGCGTTCGTCGGGCCACTGTGGACCCAGGGCGGCGTTAGAGTCGTCGCGACACACGACGGCGACGGCACGTTCGTCGTCGACGGTTACGATGCGGACGGCAGTCGGGAGATACTCGTCCACCGGACCGGCGAGTTCGATAACTCGCGGTCGTACAAGGCGGGCGGCCCCGTCTGGCTCAACGTCGAGGCCGACGGCGACTGGACGCTCGAGGTCGTGGACTCGTAGTACCGGATTCGATCGCTCGAAACACTCGTTGCGCCCGACACCGTTTCCGCTGTTCGATCACTGCTCATCGTCGGACCGTCGCGAGGAGGCGAATGGACGAATCGGGGCGGAACGGATGGGATTTCGGTCCGATTTTGCTGACTCAGCAAATCGGCGGATCCGTTTAGGGCCGGTAGTGTAAATGTGAGCACGAACAATCGATGTCGCTCGATCAGCCGTCTCGTCGCGCTCTCGTTACAGGTCTCGTTGGAACTCTCGGCGTCGGCGGCGCTTACTATCTCACGCGATCCGACGACACCGCTCACGATCTCTCTTCGTCGTTTCACTCGAGCGACGAGACGTCCGAACTCGGCGTCGAATTGCAGGGAAAGCCGATTATGGGTGCGTCCGATGCACCGATCGAGCTCTACTACTGGACGGACTTCCAGTGTCCGTTCTGCGAACAGTTCGAACGGGAGACGCTCCCCGACCTCGTTCGAAAGTACGTCGAACCGGGCGAGCTTCGAATCGTATTCATCTCGCTGCCGTACTTCGGTGCGGACTCGATGACGGCTGCGGTCGCCGGCAAGTGCGTGTGGGATCAGGTTCGCGACGCCGACCCGTCGACGTACTGGGACTGGCATGCGGCGATCTTCGAGGAACAGGGCGAGAAGAACTCCGGCTGGGCCACAGCCGAGAACCTCCTCGAGTATACGTACTCGGTCGACGGCATCGACGCCGACTCGCTCGAGGCGTGTCTCGACGATCGACGGTCGGCGCTCGAAGACGAAATCGACGCGGATAGCGAGCAAGCACGCTCGTTTGGCATTCGGGGGACGCCGACGTTCGCCGTCTTCGATCCGGACTCCGAATCCGTCGAGACGCTCGTCGGCGCACAGCCCATCGAGCGCTTCGACGAGGCGATCGAACGAATCGAGGACGCGTGAGATCAGTCGCGATCGAGACCGGACCGAAGATTCGCCACGCTCACCTTCGAAGTGTACTTGTTCGGCAACGACACGCCACGAGCCCGCCGCGGTTCGGATCGCAATCCAGGACCGATGACTTGCAGCGACATGCACGATGTTGACTACTACGGACAGCACAGTCTAAATTGCAATGTCGTTACAAGACCTCCCACATGCGGACGAGGAAATGCACGAGTGTATCGATAACTGTCTCGAGGCTGTACAAGCCTGTGAGTGGTGTGCGGATGCCTGCGCTGACCACGGAGAGGAGATGGCTGAGTGTATTCGGCTCTGTCGCGACGTGGCCGACATCGCGTCGTTGCACGCACGACTGATGGCTCGCGACTCAGACTACCACGGCGAGCTGGCGTCGGTCTGTGCAGACGCCTGCGAGGCGTGCGCCGAGGAGTGCGAACAGTTCGATCACGAGCACTGCCAAGTGTGTGCGGATGTCTTGCCGAAGTGCGCAGAGTCGTGCCGCAACATGGCCAGCTAAGGCGAACTGGCCTAGCAGTCCCGATTTTAGGAGGGCCGCATTTCGTGTGGTCTGAATTCCGCTTGCAGCAGACAGTAGTGTACGCTTTTTACTCAGTCGCGAATGCCAGATATAGCCAGCGACGGAGAGACGTGGTTCGGGTTACAGGAACGAGTGAAACCGCTCGTTCAAGCGGGTATCGTCCTCGGGATCGGTCTGTGCGGCTTCTTCGACGGGGTCCTCTACCAGCTCCTGCAGTGGCACCACATGCTGTCGGCCTAGATGGATCCGACGGCCTCACCGATCTGCGACTGAACGTCGTCGCCGACGACCTCTTCTACGTCGGCACCTACTTCTTCACAATCGCGGGGAGCTTCTCCTAGTTCGCGCGTGGCGACGGTCAGACGTCTTCAATCTTCTCGAGAGGCTCGTAAACCCCAACTCCTCGGGATCCCGACGTCTTGCCGAAGGGGCCGGGAGCGTCCTCCTCTAGGACATTGCTTTCCTGCTATCGGGCGTGCTCTTCATCGTCGGCGGCTACGCCGTAACTCGACTCGATAAGGTGATCGTCGCGGAGCCTCGAGACGAGCGTCCGACAACCGATCGGTCGACGTGATCGGCGAATGCCTCGCGAACTTGAGCGGTCGCCGTCACTCGTATTCGAACACGCGTGCCATCCCTCGCTCGAGGTGGTAGACGTTGTGACAGTGGAACAACCAGTCGCCGGGATTGTCCGCGCGGAAATCGAACGTCACCTGGTCGCCGTGGGGCGCGACGAGGACGGTGTCCTTGACCGCGTCGCCGACCTGAAAGAAGTGGCCGTGGAGGTGCATCGGGTGGATCGCCGGACTGCGGTTCACCATCCGCACGCGGACGTGGTCGCCCTCGCTGATCTCGAGCGGGTCGGCGTCCGGGTACACCTCACCGTCGATGGTCCACGCGTCGGTGTCGGCGCCGCTCATCATTCCGCCCGACAGCGTAAAGTTGAACGTACGGTCCGGTTCTCCGTCGAGCTCCAGCGGTTCTAACGCCGCGAGGTCACCGTACTCGAGTTCGTCGCCGGCGAACTGTGGTCGGTTGGCAGCGCCGTCACCGGCGGCGTCTGCGTACTGCAGTCTCGCCTCCGCGGGGTCCTCGTCGCCGACGACGGGGTCCGCGGCGATGATCCACTCGCCGGGCGAGTCGGCCTCGAGGATCGCGTCGTAGCGCTCGCCCATGCTCATCACGAACGAGTCCACCTCGACGGGTTCGACCGGTCGGCCGTCGGCGTGCGTGACGGTCAGCGAGTGGCCGCCGACGCCGACCCGATAGGTCGTGGCGCTGCTGGGATTGATAAATCGCAGCCGGACGCGCTCGCCCTCTTCGACCTCGAACACCGGCGGATCCGACGGGAGGCGTCCGTTGACGAGCAGTCCCTCGTACGGTGGTCGCTGGCTCATCATCTGAGTACCCGGTCCCATACCGTCGCTGGGAACCATTCCATTGCCAGGTCCCATTCCGTCGCCAGGTCCCATTCCGTCGCCGGGGCCCGTTCCATCGTCGTTTCGACCCGGACCCATTCCGTCACCACCGGGACCCATTCCGTTATCCGGTCCACGACCACCGTCCCGTCCATTGCCATCGCTGGGGCCCCTCCTATTTCCGTCTCCCCCTGGTCCGCCGCTAGGGCCCATTCCGTCACCGCCGCCCGGCGGGGCTTCTATCGAGTCCAGCGCCGGCTCCTTCCCGAGGTGGTCGTCGAGCTGCAGCGTGTACTCGCGGTCATACTCGACGTGGGTCGACTCTTCCTCGACGATTAGCGGTCCGTAGAGTCCCCTATCGAGTTGCAGCCCGACGTGACTGTGGTAGACGTACGTCCCCGCTGGCGACGCCTCGTACTCGTACTCGAACGTCTCGTCGGACGAGACGGGCTCTTGCGTGACATCTGGAACGCCGTCCATCGGGTTCGGCACGGGAACGCCGTGCCAGTGAATCGTCGTCTCCTCGGGCAACCCGTTCTCGAGCGAGATGCGGAGCGTCTCTCCTTCGCCGACTCGGAGCTCCGGCCCGGGGAACTGCTCCTCGTACAGCCACGTCTCGACGCTCTCGTCCACTCCGATGTCGACTTCGCCGCTCGAGGCGACTAGTGTTTCCTCCTGCGTGTCGCCGTCGTCCTCTTGTGCGGTCCGCTTGAGTGCGGCCGCTCCGGTTCCGATCCCGTTCGGTAGTCCCACGATCCCGAACAGCGTCGCGCCGCCGACGCGCAGCGCCTGCCGTCGCAGGACGGTTCGCTCAGTATCGTCCATCACAGAACCGCCCACAACTGCCGGCAAAAAGGAAGGGCATGCCAGCGCGCGTCCTTCTCGATTCGCGTCCGAGAAACGTGACCTCGAGGCTGGAAACCGCGTTCGAATGGGTCGCCTCCGTTCTCACTCGAGCGTGGCGATCAGCAGGAAGGTCTCCGGTCGGACGGCCTCGTATTCGATGGCGAAGCCGACCTCGCGGAGGGCGTCCGCCGCCTCGTCGGCGCTGTAGCGTTCGTCGACCGGCGGCCCGTCCTCGCCGGTTCCGGTGGCCGCCCAGTCGACGACGACGAGCCGGCCGTCGGCGGCGAGGACCCGGCGAATCTCGGCCAGCGCCGCATCGCTCGCGAACTCGTGGTAGGTCATCGTCGAGAACGCGGCGTCGACGCCGCCGTCGTCGAACGGCAGGTCGCTCACGTCGCTGGTCACGAGGTCGACGTTCTCCGGGACGCCCTTCTCCCGGTAGTACTCGTGCATCTCCTCTTGAACGTCGACTGCGTAGACCTCACCGGCGTATGGTGCGACGTCATCGGTGAAAAAGCCGGTTCCACTGCCGAGGTCGGCAACTGTGTCGTCCGGCGAGAGCGAGAGCGCCCACAGCAGTTCCTCGGCCGAGACGAACCGATAGCGCCGTCCGGCCACCTCTAACTTGTCCGCTCGCTCGGCGTCGAACGTGTGGTATCCCATGGTTACAGGTTCTCGAACGCAGTATCAACCAGTTCGCCGGTCTCGGCGACGATGTTTTCCATTTCGTCGTCATCCGGTGCTATTCCGACGAGCCGTGCGATCCGCATGATCGAAACGTGGTAGACGCGCTGTCGACCAGATTCTTCCTCCCAGACGACGACGTTACACGGGAACAGCGCGCCGAGTTTGCTGTCGCTAGCCTCGAGTGCCCGGTCGGCGACCGATGGATTACACGCGCCGAGGACGTAGTAGGGGTCGCGGTCGGCATCGACCTTCTCGTTAAGCAATTCCGACGGCGAGAACTCGACGGGAACGCCGAATCCCGCGTCGGTGAACACCTCGCGGACGTGTTCGATGGCGTCTTCGTGGTCCATCTCGAGGGTCGTCTGTTTCGCACCGATGTCGTCCGGATCGATTTGACTAGGGTCGATTGGCAGCGTCATTCATGTATAGTATTGGGCCCACCACAAAAATCAGTTCTGGATTCCACCGTCGATTGTTACGGGATAACCGTCGATTCGTGAGAGTACATCACCGTGCGCTGCTCCAGCGAAAACCGGGCGGATCACATGTAGGAGCTTCCTGCATCGTTCAGCAGGCAAGTGGGCACGTAGCAGGTGGGATATCGGGCGGGGCGGTCAGTTCGAGGCCACGATCGCTGACTCGGAAAATCGGCCGAATACATATCCTTCCCGATCCTGAAATTCACGTATGGGTTTAGACATCTCGGATCAATCGCTGCTCGGGCTGGCAGGGCTCGCGAGCCTCTGTTGTGTCGGACCGGGGACCGCCGCCCTCGCCGGCGGGACGTCAGTCGGGATAATCGCCGGGATTGTACAGGGAGCGGTGATCTTCGCAGTGCTCGGCGTCATCGGGCTACTGATCCGGCTGCGCTCGAGCTGTTCGTGTTCGACCCGTGACGCGGACCGGGAGACGCAGCGATCTCCGAGCGTGGAGCGAAACGCGGACCTCGAGTGATCCGTCGACGCAAGCGGCGGACGCTTGCACACTGATCGTGGTACTGGAGACCGTACCGAACCCGTCGAGCAGCGACTCGTGACGAGAGATGCTTCCGGAGCGATAGCCGTATTAGATTGTGTAGTATTGGGAATTCACAGAAATACTTTAGGCGCTGCCGTCCTACTCCTCACGTATGACCAAGACGTTCGTCGTTATCGGTGGTGACGCCGCGGGAATGAGCGCCGCGAGCAAGGCGAAACGCGAGGATCCCGAGCGAGAGGTGATCGTCTTCGAGAAGGGAGAGTGGGTCTCGTACGCCGCCTGCGGGATGCCCTACTATGTTAAGGGTGAGGTGGACGACCTGGACGACCTCGTCACCGTGACGCCCGAGGAGTTCCGGGAGGAACGGGACGTCGACCTACACACGGGGACGGAGGTCGTGGACATCAACTCCGAGGCGCAGACGGTGACGGTCGAGACCGGCGACGAGACGTACGAACAACCCTACGACGACCTTCTCGTCGCGACCGGCGCGAGCGCGATCGAACCGCCGTTCGACGGGCTCGGACTCGAGGGCGTCTTTACCATTCACGACATGGTTGAGGCCGACGCCATCGAGAACTACGTCACCGACCGCGACCCCGAGACGGCCGCGATCGTCGGCGGGGGCTACGTCGGCATCGAGATGGCCGAGGCGCTGTCGGCCCACGGCGTCGACGTCCACCTCTACGAGATGTTGCCCCACATCCTCCAGCCGTTCGGTGAGGCCGTCGCCGAGGTCGTCGAGGAGCACCTGCGCGAGCAGGGGGTCGAACTCCACCTCGAGACCGCCGTGTCGGGCTTCGTCGGCGACGAGCGGGTCGAGGCCGTCGAACTCGAGGACGAGACCGTCGCCGCCGACGTCGCGATCGTCGGCGTCGGCGTCGCGCCCAATACTGATCTCGCTGAGGAAGCCGGCATCGAACTAGGGCCGACCGGAGCCATCGCAACCGACGAGTACGGGCGAACGAACGACGAGAACGTCTACGCAGCGGGCGACAACGCCGAGGCAACCCACGTCGTGACCGGCGAGTCGGACCACGTCCCGCTGGCCCTCACGGCCAACCGTGCGGGGCGGGCGATCGGACAGACGATTACCGGCGCTCCCACGCCGACCGGCGGCACCGCCGGCACCGCGATCGTAAAGGCGTTCGACCTCGGGGCCGCCCGGACAGGGATCATCGACGAGGATCGGGCCCGCGAGGCTGGATTCGATCCCGTTTCCGTGACGATCTCGGCATCGACGCGCGCTCACTACTACCCCGACGGCGCGGAGCTCACCGTCACACTGGTCGCCGACCGCGAGAGCGGCGAACTGCTCGGTGGCACCGTCGTCGGCCGCGAGGGCACGAAGCGCATCGACACGGTCGCGACGGCGCTGACGGCCGACATGACCGTCACCGAACTGCAGAACGCGGATCTGGCGTACGCGCCGCCGTTCAGCCCCGTCTGGGATCCGATCCTCACCGCGGCGAAGGTTCTCGCCGGCAAACTCGAGTGAGATCACGATGACGACCGACGAACCCAGCGAACTGGATGCGTACGTCGCCGACCACCGCGCGGACCTGATCGAGCTCGCGCTCGACCTGCTGGCGGTCGACACGGCGAATCCGCCCGGCAACACGCGCGAGATCGTCTCGCTGCTCGAGGAGTACCTGTCGCCGCTTCCGGTCGACGTCGAGCGGTTCGCCGTCGATCCGGCGAAACCGAACCTCCTCGTGACGCTTCCGGGCGCGAGCGATCGAACGCTGCTGTACAACGGCCACCTCGATACGGTCCCGTACGACGCCGACGCGTGGTCGTCCGATCCGCTCGGCGAGCGCGTCGACGACCGGATCTACGGCCGCGGCGCGACCGATATGAAGGGAGCCGTCGCAGCGATGCTGTTCGCGATCCGCGCGTTCGCCGAGATGGACGTCGAACCGCCCGTCGACCTCGCGTTCGCGTTCGTCAGCGACGAGGAAGTCGGCGGCGACGCCGGCCTCCCTGCGTTGCTCGAGACCGGCCGTCTCGAGGCCGACGCCTGCGTCATCGGCGAACCGACCTGCGAGGTGGGGCGCCACTCCGTGACGGTCGCCGATCGAGGGAGTATCTGGCTGACGCTCGAGGTGACCGGCGAGGCCGCACACGGCTCGCGGCCGGTGCTCGGCAAGAACGTGATCGACCGACTTTACGACGCAGTGACGACGCTGCGGCAACGGTTCGGGACGCGACGCCTCGAGATCGATCCCACCATCGAGCCGATCCTCGACGAATCGGTCGGCTTCTACGAACCAACGATGGGTGCCGAGACCGCCCGCGAACTGTTCGAAACCCCGACGATCAACCTCGGCGTCCTCGAGGGCGGGGACGCGATCAACAGCGTCCCACAGGCCGCCCGCACGGAGATCGATATTCGACTGACTGCGGGCATACGGACTCCTGACCTTCTCTCGGAGATCCGGGACTGCATCGCCGACTGCGAGGGGATCACGGTCGCCGACATCTCCTGGAGCGTCGGCACCGCCGAACCGATCGACAGCCCGCTCGTCGAGGCCGTCGCCTCGAGTGCCGAAGCGACAACCGGCGAGCGAGTGTACCGCCGGAGCGCGACCGGCGGCGGCGACGCGAAGACACTTCGAAACGCCGGCGTTCCGACGGTAGAGTTCGCGCTCGCGACGGATACCGTCCACGCGGTCGACGAGTACACGACCGTCGACGCGCTCATCGGGAACGCGATGGTGTACGCGCGCCTGCCCGAAGTATGGGCGTCTGCAGTCGACAGGACGGATCTATCCGGATAGCACTCCGACGCTCGAGCGCTCCGCTGTGCAGGGTATCCGGAACCGATCGCTATCCGATCGTCAGCACTCGATCGGCGGTCGTCACGACCTCAAGAAGATCATTCATCGTCGAGATCGGGCAGACCTCGCTCCCATCGCTGTTTCGGATGTCCAGACAGGTGCCACAGGCCAGCAACTCCCCACCGGCCTCGTCAAACTCCTCCATTCGATTCCGTACGTCGAACTGATCGTCCGTGATCTCCTCGGCTTCGACGCCGTCGCCGAGCAGGAACACTGACACGTCGTTTCCGTTCTCTAGTGCGGTGATTCCGAGACGAAAGGCGTTCCACGCGCGTTCGGGGTCGCTGGTTTCGAGTACGATTCCCAATTGTTCCCCAGTGTCATCGCCTCCTGGTTCAGACATGTATTGTACTATAGACCCAATATAATATAATACTGTCGCCTCCGATCAGGTGTGCAATAACGTTCAGTGGTCACGATAGTTGTTGCCGAATCGCCAGGAACGGTTCTCCGGATGAACGAAGTGTTCGAGATGGGGCTGGGGACCAGTTTCTTGCAACCCCCGTTGCTCGTCGGTGAATCGCTCGTTCACGGCGACTGCTCTCAGTATTTCATAGTGAACCCAAGATTATTATCTACTGCGTTCGTAAGATACCGTATGCAACCGAGTCCGACGATGACGCCGACCGAGTTCAGGGCGGATATCCCTGCCTTACAGGAGGGAACCTATCTCAACTTCGGCGCTCACGGTCCAAGTCCGAAATATGTCGTCGATGCCGCCGACGAGTTCGTCCGCGAGCACGAGTACGAGTCACCGGTTGGTGACCACCCCTACGAGACGGCGTTCCGAGCCTTCGACCGCACTCGAGAGCGAGTCGCGTCGTTTGTCGGCGCCAACCCGGACGAGATCGCGCTCACCGAGAGTACGACGGCCGGGATCAACGCCGTCGCCAACGCGATCGACTGGCAGCCCGGTGACGTCGTCGTGCGGACGGACCTCGAGCATCCCGCCGGAATCCTCCCGTGGCAACGCCTCGAGCGGGAAGGCGTCGAGGTTCGAGTCGTCGAGACCGAGGACGGCCGCATCGATCTCGAGCGTTTCGCCGAGGCCGTCACGGATGCCAGAGTCACCTGCTTCAGCGCGGTCACGTGGACCCACGGGACGCAGCTTCCGGTAGGGAAACTGGTTGATATCGCCCACGACGCTGGTGCGCTTGCGCTCGTCGACGCCGTGCAGGTCCCCGGACAACTACCAATGAACGTCGCGGAGTGGGGCGCCGACGCGGTCGCCGCCGCGGGGCACAAGTGGCTGCTCGGGCTGTGGGGCGGCGGCTTCCTCTACGTCGACCGTAACGCCGCTGAGGGTTTCGAACCGCGAACGGTCGGCTATCGAAGCGTCGAGACGCCATCCGACGATCCCTACGAGTACGCAGCCGGCGCACGTCGGTTCGAAGTTGGGTCAGCGAACCCGGCACCCCACGTCGCGCTCCGGGAAGCAATCAACGTGATCGATGAAGTCGGGATCGACCGGATCGAAGACCGCGTCCGCCGTCTCGCCGGTCGACTAGTAGACGGTGTCCCCGCTGACCGTCTTCTCAGCCCCTCAGTGCCGGAGTCGGGGCTCGTGACCATCGATGTTGACGATCCGGCGACGACGGTCGAACGGCTGGCTGCCGACGGGATCGTCGTTCGAGCACTGCCATCTCCGACCGCCGTTCGAGCGTCCGTCCACGCAGTCAATACTGCAAACGACATCGATCGACTGCTCGACGGACTGGAGCAAGAGTGGGAATCGCGGGAGCACAATGCAGGGTAACGACTTGAGTACATGCTCTCGTAGGACGTGAAAGAGCATCGCATGGATCTCGACACGGAATACCTGGAGGAGTGGAAGCGGCTCGACGGATCGGACGCGGCTGACCGCGATCAGGGGCAAGTACCGGACGTAGTCTGTCTCCACGTCAGCGACCTGCACGGCCAGCTCGTTCCCGAATATCACGTCTACTACGATAATCCCGAATCGAACCCCGATTTCGACTTCGGTGGCGACGACCGAATCCTCCGGCGCGGCGGCGGGATCCCGCTGTTGGCCGGCAAACTCAAAGAGATCCGCTCGGCTACCGATGAGACGCTTACGCTGATGAGCGGCGACACGTTCCACGGCACCGCGGTGACGACGTACACGAAGGGCAGGGCGATGCTAGAGCCGATAGCCGAGCACGTCGATCCGGACGTGTACGTTCCGGGGAACTGGGACTTCGGGAACGAGGCCGCCGAGGACGGGAACCTGCGGGACCTGATGGACGAACTCGAGGCGCAGGTATTGGCGAACAACCTCTACGGGCCAGATGCGGACGGGTTGCTGTTCGACCCCTACACGATTGAACGTGTGAACGGCGTCGACATCGGAATCGTCGGGATGACGAACGTCTACGTCGACCGTATGGCGCCGGCATTCCACGAGGGAAAGTACCGGTTCGGAAAGCACCCAGCGTTGCTCGAGGAAGCCGCAGACTCCGTGCGCAACGAGGGTGCCGATGTCGTCCTCGCGGTCACCGAGATCGGGTTGCCGTGGGCCGTCCAAGCGGCGAAGGACATCGAGAGTATCGATGTTCTGTTCAGTGCGCATACTCACGAGTACACTCACGATCCGATCCTGATCGATAAGACGGAGACGCTCGTCGTCGAATCAGGAACGGGCGACGGACTTGGACGCGTGGACCTCCACATCGATGACGACGGCGTCGCGTTTCGCCACATCCTCTATTGTCTCGCCGAAGACCACGACTACACATCCGACCCGGCACCGATGGCCGAACGGACGGTTGCGGATATTCGATCGCCGTTCTTCGACGACGAAACTTCCTACGAGCGAGGGGACGGAACCCTCGAGCAGCCACTGGACACAGTCGTCGGGAGGACGGAGGCGTCGCTCGATCGACAATCGTTCCTCGAGAGCGACTGGAACGCGCTGTTCGCCGACGCACTACGAACGTACTTCGGCACCGAATTAGCGGTCACCCACGGCTTCCGTTACGGTCCAGCAGTTCCCGCCGGCGAGATAACGCTCGAGCACCTATATCAAGCGTTTCCGATGACCGCACCGGTGGCCCGTGGCGAAGCGTACGGTCAGCAGCTGCTGAACCACATGGAGGCGTTCCTCACTGACAACTTCACACCGTACGTTTACGAGCAAGAGGACGGTCGTGTCCGGAACTACTCTTCGAACGTGGAGGTGATCATCGATCCGACCGCGAAACGCGAACGCAGACTCGTCGATCTCGTCGTCGACGGGGAACCGGTCGATCCCGAAGCGCGCTACTCGATCGCGACGTTTACCCGTCCCGGTGATCCCGAACGTGATCTCGGAAACTGCGGCTTCCCGTTCCAAGACATCGACATTGAAGACGGCGTCGTTCCGGTTGACGTCGTCGTCGACTACCTCGAGGACTACTCGCCGATCGATTACGAGGAGACGACGCTCGTCCAGACGCCCGACAACGGCGGATGGGTCCAGAATACGCCCGCTGACGGACCGTACCCGTACGTCCAACCGGGGGTTGATTACGCGGGCGGAGATGAGTACTGCGAGACGCGGTTAATCCCAACCGGGACCCGCTTCCCCGAGAGCGGGCGAAATCCGTACCGGTAGCCGAGGATGCCTATGCAGGGATGAGAACTATCGGCGGCCTCGCACCAGATAGTATTGTAAGGAGATTCCAATGGTGAACCAAATTTCCCCGGAACGGCTCGCGGATATGGTTGACTCAAACGAGTCGTTCACGCTCGTCGATACGCGCCCTGAAGATAGTTACGAGGGCTGGCGTATTCACGGCGCCGAGAACATCCCGTTCGGTCCAGACAACGAGATCGGGGACGAAGAACTCGAGCGCGTTGAGGAGGCCAAAGACGGAGAGACAGTAGTCGCGATCTGTGGAAAGGGGCTTACATCGACGCCGTTCAGCTTCGAACTCGAGCAACACGGCTACGACGATGTGTCCGTCGTGAAGGGCGGTATGGAGGATTGGAGCAAAGTCTACGAGGTCGTTCCCGTCGAGACCGAAAACGACGACCTCGTCGTCCTGCAACTGCAGCGACGGGCGAAGGGCTGTCTCGGCTACGTCGTCGGCTCGAGAGACGCCGAGTCGGCCGTCGTCGTCGATCCGACGCGACAGACGGACCAGTTCAAAATCGTCGCCGAGGAGGCCGGGCTGACGATCGAACGCGTCCTCGACACCCACGTCCACGCCGACCACATCTCGGGTGGATCGAAACTGGCGGCGGAGCTGGACGTCCCCTACCATCTCGGAGAACACGCGAGCGAGCGGGGCGTCGAGTACGACTACGAACCTCTTGCCGACGGCGAGGCGATCGAACTCGGCGAGATCGAGATCGAAACGCTACACACGCCGGGGCACACGACCGAGATGGTCAACTACCTCGTCAATGGCGAGGCGCTGCTGACCGGCGACACGCTGTTCGTCGAGTCCGTCGGCCGGACGGAGCTTCAATTCGGCGACGAAGACGCGTCCCGCGGCGCCAAACTGCTGTACGAATCGATTCACGACACCATCCTCGAGTTACCGGATGAGACGCGGATCCTTCCGGGCCACGTTTCGGTCACGGAGGACAACCGATACGAGGTCGGCTCGCCTGGCGAACTGATCGGCGCTCGACTAGATGACCTCCGCGACAACCTCGACCTGCTGGGACTGGACGAGGACGAGTTCGTGGACCGATTGGTCGACAATGCGCCCGACAAGCCACCGAACTACGAGCGCGTGATTGAGATCAACACGGGTTCGGAGCCACCCGAGGACGAGTCCGAGGCGACGGAACTCGAGTTAGGGCCAAATAACTGCGCGGCCTAGTTCGCGCAGTCAGACTCGAATCGGTTCTGTACGGTCGATCATCGGTTCCGTGGCACGTCTTCTACATTAGAATCCTTCCAGTCACCTCCTGCCTTGTTCTCTTTGCGAAATTCGCCCTTCGCTTGGGACGACAGGAGCGACCATGAACGGCTGCACTGGACCCGAACTATAACGACTCGAGAACGCGTTCGAAGCGCTCGTACGCGTCGTCGCCGATCGGGTCGAGGTCGTCGTTCTCGGCGACGGCGATCAGACGCTGCGGATCGACCGCGCTGACGACCACGCCGTCGTCATCGTCGTACACGACGACGTTGCACGGGAGCAACGTCCCGAGTTCGAGATCGTTCTCGAGTCCCTGGTGGGCCAACTGTGGATTGCACGCACCCAGGATTCTATACTGCCGAAAGTCCTCGTCGAGTTTCTTTTTCAGCGTTTCCCGGACGTCGATATCGCAGAGCACGCCGAACCCCTCGTCCTCAAGGGCGTCGATCGTTTTCTCGACGATGTCGTCAAACTCGCCGTCGACTTGTGTACGAAGCGTATAGGACATACTGTACGACTGATTTCGAGAGCGGTCGTAGTTGGGGTAGCAACAGCAAGCCTGCAGCACGTGCGTCAGTTTGAGGAAGACTGTAGTCCGTCCACGATGAAGGGCTTACTATGGTTTCTCGTCGTACCGTACGAGCGATCGCTGCCCTGCTCGGACTCACGCTGCTAGCCGGACTCGGATACGCCCTTCGGTGGCGATCGAACCCATCACCGTGCCCGTACGCCCAGCGCCACGCGATCAACTTCCCACGTCCGGTCATTACTCGCTCCCGGCTGCGCGACGTACTCAAGCCCCAGCCCGGTGAACGTCTTCTCGAGGTCGGACCGGGAACCGGCTACTATACCGGGATGGTCGCACGGGCAATCGAACCGTCGGGGAGACTGCACGCCGTGGATGTCCAATCGGAGATGGTCGAACACGTCCGAACGCGAATGCGACAGGAAGGGAACCCGAACGTCGAACCGATCCGCGGCGACGCACGATCGCTTCCGTATCCGGACGACACGTTCGACGCCGCGTATCTGGTCTTAGTCCTCGGGGAAATTCCTGACCAGGAGCGAGCCCTCGACGAACTCGAGCGGGTTTTGAAACCCGACGGTCGACTCGTCATCGGCGAGTCTCTCCCCGACCCGCACTTCGTCGGATTCGAAGGGCTGCGACGCCGTGTCGAACGGCGGGGACTGGCGTTCGACGCGCGCGTCGGAACGCGAGTTGGGTATTTCACCCGCTTTGACGCGGGTATTTCAGATCGGTCGGCCGACTCTGTCGAATGAGCGGTTGTTAGGTTACTGTGCAAAACCGATCGGGACGGTTCGACCGACGAAAGCGTTGTCACGTCTCTTCGATCATCCTCACCGAACCTCTACTTAGCGCGGTCCACGGATCGGTTCGTTCGTCGTAGTGTGGAGAATGAAGACGGTCTCTACTATAGCTCTTATATTGTGCAATTCTCACAAAACCTTTAAACGCTATCAGTCCATACGTAGTGGTGATGGCAACTGATGCACGCGGTGCCTTCGGAGAATCGCTCGACGAACCGATCCACATCGACGGGAGAAGCCACCTCGAGGACGTCACGACGGCGCACGATGTCGTCCTCGTGGACTTCTACGCCGACTGGTGTGGCCCCTGTCAGATGCTCAATCCCGTCCTCGAGCAGCTCGCGGACACGACCGAGGCCGTGATCGCCAAGGTCGACGTCGATGAACACCAGCAACTCGCGGGCTCGTTCGGCGTTCGGGGTGTGCCAACACTAGCCCTCTTCGCTGACGGCGAGCAGGTCGAACAGCAGTCCGGCGCGCTGCCGGAAGACCGACTCCGTAGCCTGATCGAGAGATACACCGAATGAACAAGGAAACAGACACGACCGTGGATGTTCGCAACGTAGTGATCGTCGGTTCCGGCGTCGCCGGCCTCTCCGCGGCCGTCTACGCCGCGCGGGCCGACCTCGAGCCGCTGGTGCTCGAGGGACCCGAACCGGGCGGCCAACTGACGCTGACGACCGACGTCGAGAACTACCTCGGCTTCCCTGAGGGCGTCGGTGGGATGGAGCTGATCCAAAACGGCAAGGACCAGGCCGAGCGCTTCGGCGCTGAGTTCACTCACGGCACTGTCGAAAACGCGATGCTCGAGGAGCGTCCGTTCAAACTCGAACTCTCGAACGGCGACACGTTGCAAACGCGTGCGCTGATCGTCGCGAGCGGCGCGAGCGCTCGCTGGGTCGGCGCTAAGAACGAAGACGAACTGATGGGCTACGGGCTCTCCACGTGTGCGACCTGCGATGGCGCGTTCCACCGCGGTGACGACGTCCTCGTGATCGGCGGCGGCGATTCGGCGATGGAAGAGGCGCTCTTCCTCGCGAAGTTCGCCGACAATGTGACGATCGTTCACCGTCGCGAGGAACTGCGCGCATCCGAGATCATGGCCGACCGCGCTCGCGACAACGAGACCATCGAGTTCCGCTGGAATACGGAACTCGAGGCGCTTCACGGCTCGCAGGAGGAGGGCGTCACCGGCGCGACGCTCGTCTCCCATCCTGACGGCTACCCCAGCGAGAAGGCCGCGACCGGCGTCGACGTGGATCAGGTGACAGTCGACGTCGGCGGCGTGTTCTACGCCATCGGCCACACGCCGAACACCGAGCTCCTCGAGGGGACCGCCGTCGACCGCGACGAGAGCGGCTATCTCCGCACCCGTACGGACGACGCCGGCCGCGCGACGACCGAGACGGCGGTCGAGGGCGTCTTCGCCGCCGGCGACGTCGCCGATCCGCACTATCAACAGGCGGTCACCGCCGCTGGTACTGGCAGCATGGCAGCGCTTGACGCCGAAGCGTACCTCGAGACACTCGAGCGGACGGCAGAGACCGCACTTGAGATTCCTCTGTAGCTGAAAGTATGGATTCTATGAATGATGAGATTGGGAACAGCTGCTCAGTAAGTCTCTAGTAATCAAGAACTAGAGCTCACTCGCTGGCTTCGTCACTATATCCACAATATCACACTGATTTCGAACCACCATTTTATGTGTCGATATCGAACGAAGAGACGATGGCTACTGATTCGACTGTTCACGATTACGAAGTTCTCGTCGTCGGAGGCGGTCCGGCTGGAATGACCGCGGCGCTGTATACGACGCGACTTGGCCATCGGACTGCCGTTGTTGACCGAGGCGGTGGACGTGCAGCGATGATGCAAGACGTTCACAATCTATTAGGTGTCACGGAGGGGACATCTGGACACGAATTTCTCTCGGTCGGTAGAGACCAACTTCGAGAGTACGGGTGCGATATCCACAATGATCTACTCGTTTCCTGCGACAGTAATGAGGATGGTTCGATCCGTCTCTGCGGGAATAATGCTGACTATCGCACAAAGTACGTTGTTCTCGCGACGGGATTCAACGATGTCCGCCCGGAACCGCCACTACCGCGGACCGGTCGTGGACTCCACTACTGCTTGCACTGTGATGCCTACATGTTCGTCGACGAACCCGTCTACGTCATGGGGTACGGGGAGAGCGCTGCACACGTAGCCGCGATCATGCTGAACTTCACCAACGATGTTGATCTACTCACCCGCGATGATAGCCCTGAATGGAGCGACGAGACGGCAACGATGCTCTCGAACCATCCGATCGATATCATTCACGAGGACATCACTGGCGTTCAAAACGACAAAGATGGCTGGTTAGCAGCCCTCGAGTTCGAAGACGGCATGGTTCGCGAGTACAAGGGTGGCTTCACCATGTACGGTGCCGAGTACAACAATGGTCTGGCCCGCAATCTCGGCTGTGATGTCAACGATGATGGGACGGTCGTCGTCGATGATCACGGGCAGACAACAGTCGATCGCGTCTATGCAGTGGGAGACCTGACACCTGGGCACAATCAACTCCCGATTGCATTGGGCGAAGGAGCGAAGGCTGGTATTTCGTTGCATTTCGCGTTACGTGAATTTCCCCGCGATCTCGACGTCATCGAGGAACAGGGTCCAGTCCGTTCTGATGAAGTTCCCGGGATTCCCGACGAACTTCTCGAGCAAGAAGTCGACTTCCACACATATGACTGAATGACTGTACTTCACCTGTACTGAACGGCAACTACGTGTGCTTACTGACCCCCAATCCTTCTATCGAGTCATAGCGATATATCGAATGTTGCGCTGCATACAGGGCAGGTAGTGGAGACAACTTCATTATAGGGCTACCTGAGACAGTGGTGAATCAAAATAACAGTACCCTTTTGCCGCTCCTTTTGCAAGTTCGACTAATGACGGAGCAGGACTCGTCGGAGACTGCAGACCGAAAAGACGATCATATCCAGATCGTTCAGGAGCGGGACGTTGAAACCACAGGAACGGGCTTCGAAGACGTACAACTCGTCCACGAAGCACTTCCAGAACTCAATTACGACGCTATTGATCCGTCCATCGAATTTCTGGGACACGAGTTATCCGTCCCGATCTTCATCGAGAGCATGACTGGAGGGCATCACAACACGACGGAAATTAATCGGGCACTGGCCCACGCTGCCAGCGAGACAGGTATCGCTATGGGACTTGGAAGTCAGCGGGCCGGCCTTGAACTCGACGATGACAGCGTCCTCAAATCGTATACCGTCGTCCGTGATGCCGCGCCCGATGCGTTCATCTACGGGAACCTTGGCGCTGCACAGCTTCGAGAGTACGACATCGGAATGGTCGAGCGCGCAGTTGAGATGATCGAGGCAGACGCGCTCGCAGTCCACTTGAACTTCCTCCAAGAAGCCGTTCAACCAGAAGGCGATGTTGATGGTCGGAACTGCTTGGCTGCGATCGAACGAGTAGCTGCGGATCTCTCGGTTCCGATCATTGTCAAAGAAACGGGTAACGGGATTTCCGGGGAGACTGCCCGAAAGCTAGCCACGGCAGGGGTTGACGCGGTCGATGTCGCTGGAAAAGGCGGCACGACGTGGTCCGGGATCGAAGCCTACCGTGCAGCCGCCGTGAACGCACCGCGGCAGCAACGGATCGGCACCCTGTTCCGAGAGTGGGGGATCCCAACCGCTGCAAGCACGATCGAGTGTGTAGCCGAACACAACTGCGTGATTGCAAGTGGCGGTGTACGGACGGGATTAGACGTGGCAAAAGCGATTGCGTTAGGTGCACTCGCCGGTGGGTTGGCGAAACCGTTCCTGAAACCGGCCACAGATGGGCCAGACGCTGTTATCGAACACGTTGAGGATCTGATCGCCGAACTGCAGACAGCCATGTTCGTCACTGGTTCGAGTTCGATCGAAGACCTTCAACAGGCAGAATATGTGTTGCAGGGAGAAACGCGCGAATACGTTGAACAACGAACCAGTAGCAAGTAACAATTGTATATCTCGATACATATTCATACATAGTAATACTATCGATGGAATTGTTTTATACCGTATCTTCTAATGGTGGAACATGAGTATCAGGACGCTGCTTGTCTCTTTGTTGATCGGTGGTCTGATTGGATATTACTCACCGTTTTATCGAACCCAGGAGATAGGTGACGGCATCATCTTCACTGGTCTCGCCATCCTCCTCATTTCGATCGGTGCACAACTCGGTGGTGATAACCAAATCCTCCAGGATTTGAATGCGATTGGTGGATCTGCACTTGTCCTGTGCGTAGGAAGTATCATCGGGAGTATCATGTGTGTCTACCTGCTCACCATGATCACGTCGATTGTCGATCCGCGATTCGCCTCGTCCGATGAGAACACAATCGCACGTCAAGGCTCACCGTCGGAACTAGGAGCTGATGGCTTTGATTGGCAGATCATTCTTCTCATTTTTATCTCGCTTGTGGTTGGTCTTGGACTCTCAACCATCGGGCTTCCAGAGCACTTCGTCACGGGTGTTGTATCTCTCTCTGATTATGCTCTCTTGGCGCTGCTATTCGGCGTTGGCGTTACAGTTGGAGGCGATACTGAGGCCTTGAGCCATATCGTACATTTCGGATGGGGCGTACTCCTGATCCCATTAGCTGTGGCTGTCGGGAGCATTCTCGGTGGCGTGCTGTTTGGAATAGTTATCGATATGCCAGTTACCCACGCCGCAGCAGTCGCAGTAGGGTTTGGGTGGTACAGTTATGCGGGGGTCGTCGTGTTTGATCTCGGCGGGATGAAACTGGGCACGATTGCGTTTCTTGCGAACCTCCTTCGGGAGATTGTCACCTTCTTCGTGCTGCCAGTCGTCGCCAAGTACTTCGGTGGGATAACAAGTATCGCGCCGGGGGCGCAACGACAATGGACATAATGCTTCCTTTGATTCAGCGTGTTTCTGGTGAGAGGTTTGTGATTCCAGCGCTCATTAACGGTCTCGTGCTCGCGGTAGCTGCGACTGTTCTCATTCCGACCATTCTGGGAATCTAGGCACTGTTAAATTGAGGTGAAGAAGTTACCACTGCGGTCGGGTCGCAAGGAGTGCACCCGCGAGCGACCACCGGGAGCGAGCGGCCTTTTTAGCGTAGATTTTTGCGCCTCGTGTTCGCTCGCGGTGCTCGCTCACCGCTCGGCGCAAAAAGGTACGTAGGCACGTGTAGTGCGCAGTAGATTCACGTGAATAAGTCTCTAAAGAAGAGGATTTCAACAGAGCCAACGAAGACTATTATTAGTCACGGCCAGTCGATCGGCATCTCGTCCTCGTTCTCTTCGAGGAGTTCCAGCACCGGTTTGATCTGATCGAACTCCGGACCTTTCACAACCATATTCTGCTCCTTCTGCCACCGAATGAATCCTGCCTCCTCTAACCGGGGAAGATGGTTATGGTACATTTCGACCTCGAGGTCGCCCCACTGCTCATCATTCAACTGCATACCCTCCGATGTCTGGACTGCAGCCTGTGGATTATGCTCTAGGAGCGCGGTCAACAGCTGACGACGATGCTCATCAGCTAATACCACCAGGATATCGTTGAGCATACCTCCACTTTTATTGCAGAAACATGAGTTTCTTCGGCTAGCTATCCCAAGTTCTTCCGCACTTGTTCACTATAAAGCTCCGTCACATGGAGAGCTATGTTTACTATTGGGATAGTAAACTTCAGTGTTTGCTTGTCCATGGCGAAACATGACGAAGGCTGTCAATGGAAAGTCGAGGCAATGGCTGGTAGTGATGACCCAGATACACCATACGAATACTCGTCAGAACAGCCACCAAGTATTGCCATCGTCAATGCACTCGCCGATCTCGAAGAAGTAGACCCAACAGAACTGGATTACACACTCTATGACTATGCCTACCCCGAGGCCCTTGATACACTCACCCAGTCAGGAAACGTTGAAATTACATTCACCGTGGAACAATACAAAGTCCATATCACAGAGTCCGGTAGCATCCATATCACTCGCCATAGCAGCTGAAAATTGATGATATTCGTCTAACTTAGTGGTCTTTATCGATTTTGAGTATATTCGGTCAGCGGTAAGTATAGGGCAAGTACGTAATGACAGCGTCTACCTGATTCCAACAGAGAGTTTACCAGTGAGGTTGTCGGATAACAGAAAGCATAGCCCGACTCGCTGAGTAGGTTCCGATGAAATGTCGTGGTACGTCCTACTACTTGCCGCGTTGTTCGAAATTGTATGGGCAATCGGCCTCGAATACTCTGACGGTTTCTCGAAGCCAGTACCCACGTTCGTCACCGTTGTTGCCCTTATTATCAGTATGGTACTGTTGGCACAGGCAGTCAAAGAACTCCCTGTGGGGACAGCGTACGCGGTCTGGACTGGTATCGGAGCTGTTGGAACAGCCTCACTTGGTATTTTCCTGTTCGACGAACCGGCAACTCTCGCTCGAATTACGTTTATCGGCGTGATTGTCGTCGGTATCGTTGGTCTCCACCTCGCGTCTGGTGGGCACTGACTACCTACTGTCAGGTACTTCAAACCGATAGGTATCGCCATGCTCGACGTATGCAACGCGATCTTCGAGATTCGCCTCTTCGACTGCTTCTTTGAAGTCGGAGAGCGGCGACTGGAACACTTCGTAATCATTGTAATGAATCGGAATGTTCGTATCCGCGTTGAACAGTTCGACGGCTTCAACGCCCTGTTCCGCGTTCATCGTCAGGAGGACGCCGAGAATTTTCGTTCCGCCAAGATGTAAGAGTGCTAGGTCGATCTGGGGGTAGCGTTCGGGAATCTCTTCGAGGTCATCATACATGATCGTGTCTCCAGTAATAAACAACTGGATGAGTGTCTGTCCCTCCGCTGATTGGAACTCGAGCATACTTCCCATGACGGGCGGGAGTGCCTTTTCAACAACAGGTGGGCCATGTCTGCCAGGCGTCGAAGTAATAGTGAGTTCTATGTCTCCCTTGCTGACAAGCATCTCCTCCCACGTGTCTAGTGGATACGTTTCGTGGAACCCTTTCTCTGAGAGTTCGTCAGCCGCGTGTTGAGTCGTTATGATGGGCAGGCTTTGGTCGAGTTTCTCTTCGACGATACGATCGAAGTGATCGCCGTGATAGTGTGAAAGCAGAACAAAGTCAATATCTGGTGGTAATTCTTCAATCTCGATGGCCGGGTCAGTCTTGCGCTCCGACGTGATACCGTACCCAAGATGGACGTGATCGCCGCTGTGTAGGAAGTTCGGGTCGGTCAGAATTTTGAACCCAGCGTAGCGAATAATCACAGTCGCCGTCCCGACAAAGAAGATTGAACCACTCTCATGGTCAACGTCGTCGGTCTCTGGAGCTGGAAGGTTGAGCATCTGACTCATGATATTTTAGTTGGTTACCTCTGAATTCTGTGGACGGAGCCATTCCTGTAGGCGGTCAGAACGAACACTGAATCCGAGTCCTGTAAGAAACGACAGGAAACTCGGGATGAGTATCCATAGTATGTTTGGATGCTCTGCACCGGTGTGAAGGAGGGTTTCCAGCATACACGTTCTCTGTGCGGGATGTATAAACACAAAGTTTTTCCACTGTTTAGTAGAAATAACAGTTCAATATTGTTTAGAAGATAATTCAGACGCTATTTTAGTCGATAAGTATGGTATTGATGCCACTGTGGCCACACAATAGAATTGATGAATATGCATCTGTAGTTGCCGTTCGGTATAGATTTACAATTTGGTCAGGCAGGGACTATTTAAGGGGTGCCGGTCCGAAATGGAGGATGAGTCTTGGCGTCTTGTCGGATAGTCCAGGTTTGGAAAAGGCGAAACGGTCCCGTTCGTTCCTCTAGAGCACGAATTGAGTTTAATTCACTCAGT
Source organism: Natrinema zhouii (assembly GCF_013456555.2). Lineage (GTDB taxonomy): Archaea > Halobacteriota > Halobacteria > Halobacteriales > Natrialbaceae > Natrinema > Natrinema zhouii. The sequence continues at coordinate 252,988 of NZ_CP084884.1, read as the reverse complement.
CATGTATTAGTTTATAGCCCTATTATTTATAGGACCTGTCATAATGAGGTTCAATCAGAGTCGGCGGCGAACAGCGATTCGGGAGGTGAAAATGAACGATTATCGCGTCGGGAGCGTATCAAAAGTCGGCAGTGTGATATATCCGACGGGATTAGCAAGTTCGAGACGCTATCTGCTGGCGAGAACTGCGACTGTCCCGTGGACGGTTAATGTATCGAAGTTCGTCGAGATATCCCTCGAGGAGCGTGAGAGGGTTCGATCCCACCTGCAGGCGCTCACTCAGTGTGGATCGCTCGTTCGGGTAGTGGATCGGGAGGACATCACGGCTGCTGAGTCACGTCGGAAGAGTAAACGAGAACATCGCACCTTCGCCGGGCTTGGAGTCGACCGAAATCTCACCGTCGTGACGCTCGACGATGCGCTGACAGAGCGCGAGCCCGATACCGGTTCCGTCGTACTCCTCGCGGCTGTGGAGGCGATCGAAAATCGTGAATATCCGCTCTTGGTCGTCAGGGTCGATGCCGATCCCGTCGTCCTCAACCGAGATCACCCACTCCTCACTGTGCCGGTCGGCGGTGATATGGACCCACGGCGGTTCGTCTCCGCTGTACGTGATCGCGTTGTCGAGCAGGTTCTGGAACACCTGTCGGAGCTGGCTCGCGTCGCCCTCGACGCGAGGGAGTTCCCCGACCGTGATCTCGGCGTTGGTTTCTTCGATCTGCAACTGCAGATCCGCGAGGACATCGTCGAGGACATCGTTCAAGTCGACAGGTTCGAACGGATCACCGCGGGTCGAAACCCGCGAGTATTCGAGCAAGCCATCGATCATCTCGCGCATCCGCTGGGCCCCGTCGATCGCGTACTCGAGGAACTCCTCGCCATCCTCGTCGAACGTATCGCCATAGCGCCGCTCCAGCAACTGGAGATAGCTCGTCACCATCCGCAGCGGTTCTTGCAGATCGTGAGAGGCGATGTACGCGAACTGCTCGAGCCGCTCGTTCGATTCTCGGATTTTCCGTTCGTACTCCTTCCGGACACCGATATCTCGGGCCACTCCGCACCGGCCAATTCGACCCCCGTCGTACTCGTACGGCCCGAACCGAGTTTCCACGGGCAGCGTTTCTCCATCGGCCGTTTCGAACTCGTACTCGAGGACACCGACCTCACGCTTGCCAGCACTGATCTCGGTTTCCAGTTCGTTGGCGGCTTCGTTCACCGTCTCGCTGTTGATGAGGGTCGCATGTTTTCCCAGCAGTTCGTCGCGGTCGTACCCGACAAGGTCGCAGAACGCTTGGTTGACGAGAACGAAGCGATCGTTCTCGTCGAGCACGTACACGCCGTCCCAGACCGTCTCTACGAGTTGCTCGTACTGCTTGAGTTTCCGTTCGCGCCCCTTACGCTCGGTGATATCGGTGAAATAGATGGACAACCCGGTGTCAGATGGATAGGCGCGTACCTCAAACCACGCGTCGGCCGTGTCCGAGTACTCCTCGAACGAGACCGGTTTCTGGGTCGTCATCGCTCGTTCGTACTGCTCTTTAAACGACCGTTCGGTGAACTCCGGAAACGAGTCCCGCATATACTCGCCGTAGACGTTTCCCTCCGTCGTGCCGAGCAGTTCTTCGGCGCGGTCGTTCAGATGGGTGAACCGCAAGTCGGTATCGGCTGCAAAGAACGCGTCGGTGACTCGCTCGTACACTTCGTCCAATTCATGCCGGAGTTCGTCGCGCTGACGTTCGAGTTGACGCTCTTTTTCTTTCAGCTCCGTGATGTCCTTGCCGGCAACAATGATACGTTCGAGTTCATCGTCTTCGTCAAACAGCGGTGCTGCAGTCAGCGAAACCCATCGCTGCTGTCCGTCAGGCGTTTCGTGCTGAACCAGCCGATCGTAAACGGGTTCACCGGTTTCGATCACGTGCGAGACAGGGTGGTTTTCCGACGAAATTGAGCTTCTCTCCACGTCATAGATATTCATGGCAGTGAAGTCGAGCGCCCTTACGGAGGATTCGTCGATACCCAGTTCCCGTCTGGCTACCGAGTTTATCCGCTCAAGCGACCCGCCAGCCCGAAAGATCGCAAGCCTAACTGGTGCAGTCTCGATGAGACGCTCAGTGAGATCACGTTCGCGACGTAACCGACGCTCCCACTCACGCTGGTCAGTCATGTCTCTGGTGACTTTCGCGTATCCCTTAAGGTCGCCATCGGCGTCGCGGATCGCAGTAATAGTCACGTTGGCCCAGAACCGTGAGCCGTCCGCTCGGATGCGCCATCCCTCGTCCTCCATTGACCCTTCCTCGGCTGCGACTGCGAGGTTCGACTCGGGAACGCCAGCCGCTCGATCATCTTCGCTATAGAACATCGAAATATGTTCGCCTATGACGTTATCGGACGCGTATCCTTTGATCTGCTCGGCCCCCGCGTTCCAGCTGCGGATGTATCCGTCTGCATCGAGCATGAAAATCCCGTACTCCTCGACGGCATCGACCAGCGATTCGAACTGCGTCTTCTCCTCCCGGCGAGCGCGTTCCGATTGCTTCTGCTCGGTGATATCGTAATAGAGTTCGACGCGACCACCGGCGTACGTGCCGGTCTCGACCGGCTTGCTCCGGTGCTCGAGCCACCGCGCTTCGCGCCCTTCGCCCGCGGTCACACGACACTCGAACCGTTCGGCGTACGTATTCTCTTCATAGGTCGCTAGCACGGTTTCGGTGAGTTGCTCACCGTTATCAACCACAGGCGCGATACAATCCCGAACGACCGCACGCTTATCCCCTCCGAGGACGCGCTCCCGATTAAGTCCGAAGTACTGCTGGAGCGTGTCGTTGACCCACGCCACGTTAAACTCCTTATCGAGGACGAACATGCCAATGGCAGCATCGTCTAGCACGTCATTGATCAGAGACTGGGTGACAGTCGGCCACTCCCCGACGTCGGCGGCCTGAGCCCCCGTCATCTGGTGCGGTCGCCACCAGACACGTCCGTTTGACCCTGCTTTTTTAGTCTCCAGTTCGCCGCAGTTAACGAGTCGATCGAGACGTTCATACGTGCTTCGGCGACCGAGATCGAGTTGGTCTGCCACCTCAGTTGTCGTCTGCGGCGGTCCACAAGCATCGAAGAGCGCGAGCGTTTCCTGAAGACTGTCAGTTAGCGAGCGACCACTCATGATGCTACGAAAGCAGCCTTCGAGTTATAAACCCTCCGCAAGCGGAGGGTGCTTGAACTCGAGTCGCGTCACTCTACTCGCGTCAACAGATACGGCTCGCAGTTCTTATTTATATCTGGAAGTCAAAGATAGGGTATGCCGCATGGTCAAGACGTCGAGGACGACACTTCAGAAATAGCCTCTGAGTATGAGTGTCTCCAGTGTGGGAGAATAGTCAAGGCCGAGACGAACCCCGGCAAGTGTGATGAGTGTGGTGGTGACTTCCAGAATCGAGCGAAATCGGTTGAATAGTGTTCTACCGGTTTCCTATACCGTCTAATAGCAGACTCTGTTGAAGCTGTAGTGGGTTGTGACTACTCCCACGACTGAATAGTAGTTGCTAATTTGATCTGGAAAGCAGAGAAGATCGACAGTTCATACCAATTCTAATTTTGTGAAACCGTACACAGTACTGGCCAGAGATGCGACAACTGTCGAAGCGTCTGTTTAGTAATTATTCTCTCAGTCTTGCATGTGTTAAAGGGTAGACTGGCTTAGATTGATCCGCCAAAGTCAGTTGTCGAATTGGCCGCTATCCATACGGTGTTATCCAAGAAACACCCGAAACAGAGCGGTCGGGACGACTGGGTCAGTCCCGACCTCCCGACCTAGAGTTACGGGAGTAGTAAGACTTCAGACTTTGATCCAAGAGTTCTCGACCATCTCAGAGAGTTTACATTAAAATCCTACTATCAACGAATCCGCATAGGGTGAGCAAAGTAGGGTAGGTAGTTTGTAAATAACAGTTTAACTAGGTGAAACCCATCCTTCTCGCTTTTCAAATCGTAACATCGTCAATGATACTAAACGGAATCTACAGGAGGATCGGCGTCGAAGGGACGGTCTATGACCGAAGAGAGACCGGCATATCCTTCCCTCGAGAACTCATCAGTACGTCGCTGGACGCCGCAAACATTCGGTCGCGATAGTACTGCGACGGAGTCGGCCGACGATGATTCCTTCAATCACGAGTGGCCGGCGTGCTGGGAGGCCGCCACATCGTTGCTCAAGTGGCGCAAGCCCCACGATCGCATCGTCGACGAGGAAAATGCGCCCTTTTACCGATGGTTCGTCGGTGGACGCTTGAACGCCGCAGAAAATTGCATCGATCGCCACCTCGAGAAGCGGAAGAATCAGGTCGCACTGCGGTGGGAGGGGAAACGGGGTGAGCGCCGAACCTATACGTACTACGACCTCTACCGCGAGGTATCAGCCGTCGAAGCTGCGCTCCGCGAGCTCGGTGTCGAAGCGGATGACGTCGTCACGATCTACCTGCCGAAGCTCCCCGAGTTGCCAATCGCGATGCTCGCCTGCGCTCGTATCGGGGCGGTCCACAACGTCGTCTTTGCGGGTTTTGCTCCCGATGCGCTCGTCAAGCGAATGCAACACGTTGACTCATCCGCACTCGTTACCTGCGACGGCAGCATCCGCGAGGAGACCGCGATCGACCAGAAGCGGAAAGCCGATACGGCGCTAGCATCGCTTGAGGAATCGCTCCCCACGATCGTCGTCGATCGACTCGGTGCGAGTCACGGGACGCACCTCGGTGCGAATCAATACGACTACGACGACCTCGTCGAGACGCACGCCGGCGCAGATGTGACTCCGGTGTCGCGGAAGTCGACCGATCCCCTCTTTCACATTCACACGTCAGGGACGACCGGCGACCAGCAACGGATGACTCACGCGACCGGGGGCTACCTCGCGGGTGTTGCATGGACGGCTCGGACAGTATTCGACCTCTCCCTAGGGACCACGATCTGGTGTACGGCCGATATCGGGTGGATCACCGGCCACTCCTACGCCGTCTACGGGCCGCTTCTCTCGGGCGCAACGGCAGTCCTCGTGGAGGGAAGTCTTCGTTATCCGGATCGACACCGGCCGTGGAAGTTGATCGAACGAAACGGCGTGGAGATTTTCTATACGACACCAGGAGTGATTCGGACGTTTATGAAGTGGGGCGAGTCGTTTCCCTCGTCCTATGACCTGTCGTCGCTGCGACTGCTCGGTACCGTCGGTGAGCCGATCGGCCCAGATACGTGGGAGTGGTACTACACCCATGTCGGTGAAGAACGGTACCCGATCGTCGACACGTGGTGGCAGACCGAAACTGGATGCGTCCTCATTTCGGTCCGTCCTGGAATCGACGAGTCGAAGCCCGATTCGGTCGGCCCGCCGTTACCTGGAATCGAAATCCAGGTCGTCGACGAAGACGGTCGCGAACTACCGCCCGGCGAACCCGGTTATCTGACGATTGATCGCCCCTGGCCGTCGATGCTCGCTCCGCTCGAAGGTGATCGGTACTGGGTTCTCGCGGAGTACTGGCAAGCGTTTTCGGACCCGCGGGCGGATAGCTGGCGATATTTCACGGGCGACCGAGCCGTCGTTGACGACGACGGGTACGTGACGATCCTCGGCCGTGATGACGATGTAATCTCGATCGGTAACCGCCGCCTTGGAACGGCCGAACTCGAGGCTGCGATCACGACAGTAGACGGCGTTACCGAAGCCGCTGTCGTCGCTAAGAGTACCGGTGGCGAGACAACGCTCTGCGTCTTCGCAACCCTCGAGCAAGAACAGCGGGACCAGAACGCCGTCGGAGACGCCATCGCGGATGCAGTCGCTAAGCACGTCGGTGAGTTCGCACGGCCGACAAGCGTCGTATTTACGCCCGAACTGCCCGAAACCTATTCTGGGAAGACGATGTACCGGCTCCTTGAGCGTGTTATCAACGATCGATCACTTACGAACAGCGACGCCCTTCGGAATCCTGAAATCCTCGGTGAACTCGCGACGATCTGGAATCGAGAGTGAACAGTCGATCGATACCTTACCACGGACGCCTCGTTCACTGACTAATAGGATGTTTTCGCGTCCTCGAGTCGATGTTGAGCGGTTCGGCCAGCAGATTTCTACAGATCGGAGTCCGACGAAGGTACGTCGCCGAAAGCGGCCTATCACAACGAATCCGTTCTCGAAGCATGGAACAAAATGTGTATTGATTCGAAGTCGGTGTGACCATATCAACATTATTATGGTCCATCCGAAACAAATTCTATACACGCCTCGGTAGCCGATAGAGACACCTTGATCACCATGAATGAAGTCCCCTCTCAGTTACAGACGTTCGATATCGTGGAAACCGACGACGTTGTACGAGAGTATCTAAAAAGGGAGTGTCTTGATCATCCGACGAGAGGCCCGTACATAAAATCACGAGTGCTGTACGAGGCTATCGAAGACGAAATCGATGGCCGGTTTTCCCTGGAGTTGTTCGGATTGTTCTGTAAAAGCCGGCCGTACTTGGAAAAGTGGTCGCGAGGATATAACGGATCGTATCGGTATCGAATCCTGCGAGAGCACCTTCGCTAGCGTTCTCTGTAGAGAATCTTCGAGGGGGTGCTGCTCAGAGTCTTAATAGTCCGATCCAGGCGAATCATTATATAGTATCAGTCGGTACAGAGAGATATGACTAAACAGACAGCGAAAACCACAGAACGGTCACTGGACGTAATCGACACGATTCAGAGAGTGGGTGGCGCAACGCTCGATGAACTGACCGAGGAGTTGGAGATCGCGAGAAGTACCATCCACCTCCATCTTCAGACCCTTCTCGAAAAAGGGTATCTCACAAAGGAGGGCGCGGTATATCACATCGGATTACGGTTCTTAAATCACGGCGAGTATGCACGCTCACGCAAGAAGGCCTACACGTTGGCCAAGCAGACTGTAACAGAACTTTCTGACCGAATCGACGAAGAGGTCGAATTCGTCGTTGAGAACGATAATCGCGGCATTCTTGTCCATGAATCCTTCCACCCGGACAGCCACTTTCCATCCAAGGAGCAACATATATCTACCACGCCTAACTCTGCTGGGATCTACTATTATCTCCACAGCGTTGCAACCGGCAAAGCGATTCTCGCCGAATTATCAGACGAGCGCGTTGAAGCAGTACTGGACGACTGGGGACTCCCAAGACAGACAGCACACACTATCACGGATCAGGACGATTTCTTCCGAGAACTCGAGCAGATTCGCGATCGAGGCATTGCATTCGCCGACGAAGAATACGTCGACGGTCTCAGAGAAGTCGGGCGGCGCGTGACAGGCCCCGATGGGAGCGTTCTCGGTGCAATCGCCATCATCGGTCCGAAGTATCGATTCACGGACGAACGATACACCACCGAACTGCCGGAGATTCTGATGGAATACGTTAACGATCTCGAGACCGAGATCAACGACTCGTATTTGGATGATTATCGCTAAGTAACCGGATCTCTCACGAACCCTAGTAAATGTCCGAGTATACTGTGTTACTATATATGCCCATTGTTTTCATCGGAAATACAGGGGAATTATAACGACATATTACAAATGTATGAATGTAATTCTATACACGAAGTTGCGAAGCAGTACGATGCGATGCCGACATTGTTCGAAGGATCTGGACTACTATATACCACTGGACGTAGACGTTACGTCTCCGGGGAATTGTTGCCCGTCATCAACCGTACTGCCGACAACTGTCAGCAAAGGATCGACTCTAACGGAATGTTCCCACAAAGTGCAAGCAGCGATACGTAGCGAATGGATGTACAGTCTAATTCCCAGCGAACAGGTGGTTACGATCCATCTCTGGTGACTTCGGTTACCCTCCCAATCATCGTCCACTCTGATTCACTTCCGTCCTTACGTCCGACCAGAACTGATCCGTTATCCGTGCTCGTGATAAATCGATAGTCCGCTTCATCGTCCTCACAGACACCCTCCGCCTGAAATTCCTGCTGAAAGAACTCGGCCCCGGAAATATGAAATATGGCCGTCGTTCCATTGCCGAGCGTCAATTCGACGGGATCGGGACTGAGCTGGTGTATTCGTTTTGCGATCGGATTGAGATCTGCCATATGTACATACTGGCGGTTACGGCCTATAAGTCGTGCTGATTTTACGCTAGATCACTCGATGACTTCCTTGAGTAAATCTGTCTCAACGAGCAGAATGACGTGATTTCCCGTCTCAGTCCAGTCGTTCCGTGAGGCGTCACGAGTTCACCGGAGCGAGCGACCGTGATTGAGTCACATCTTTGGTCGGGAGTACGATGAGATTGTCCGATATAGATGGACTATTATAACAGGCCATCGATTCTGGGATTTCACCCTCTTGAGTACGACCCACAATAAGAGTCATAATCCAAATGTGAATAGGTGACTATGGCCAGCATGAGGACGAACGTCGTGAATGGCCCCTCTCCGAAATCGAGTCCGATTCGGACGACCGGCTAAACGAGAGATGAAATCAGATGAGTCGTGATAGATAGGTGAGATTGTGGTAGACCAAACGATTTATCTCTATCTGATTGGTACTACGAGGTATGGAGCTCGACGAGGTCCTTAGCGGTGACCAGATCACTGGCCGTCAAGCTACGATGATCTTCTTCATATGGCTAACGCTGGTGTTTGTAATTGGAGTTATCCTTCTACTGATCACGAGAGGCACTATTGGGTAACATCCTCCTCGCAGTAAACGGCGAGGCTTCCCACGCATAGGGAATACCAGTTAGTCGTCGCTGGTGAACAGCCTCGGGTCAAGCCCCGAGGCACTCGCCTTATTCATCTGTAGACGCTCTCCAGAGACCCCAGCGAGAGAAGCGTAGATGCACAGACACCAATTGATGAGTATTTGGGCTGAGGCACTCTGTTCGTCCTGTGCAGTCAGCTCGAGGTCGTCCGTTGATGCTGAGAAGGGAATCAATGAATAGGAATCGTCAACCGGTGACCTCAAGCGAACGCAGATCTCTGTGAGAGGGGCTGTTCGACGAGACACATATTGGGAGGGACGGGAACTCTACGAAGCCAGATGCGAATCAATTCGTTCAGAGATACAGACTACCGAGTATACAGCGATCCATCTCGAGACATTCAAACCAGTCGTCGCGTTACGGGAACGTATGGAGGAAGATGACTCGCATGAACATGTCGTTCCAGATAGTGATGAAGAACTAACGACAGCGAACGTCCGTGGATACGATTTCCGCGAGGAGTTCGACTTTGATGACCTGATCGCGTCCTACGAGACGACGGGATTTCAGGCGACACAACTCGCCGAGGCCGTCGATATTGCCGAACGAATGCAAGAAGAGGAGGCGACGATCTATCTTACGTTCACCTCAAACATCATCTCCTCGGGATTGCGTGAAGTGGTTGCGTATTTGGTCCGCGAAGGATACGTCGACGTACTCATCACTACGTCCGGGTCGCTGACGGAGGACGTTATCAAGACGGCAAAGCCGTTCAAGATGGGGTGGTGGGATGCTGACGAGGCGGCGCTTCGCGACCGCGGTATCAACCGTCTCGGGAATATCTTCGTTCCGTCCGATCGATACGTATGGCTCGAGGAGTACCTCTACGACTTCTTCGAAGACTTTTTCGCAGCCAAAAAAGTGCGCACGCCGACGGCGTTCGCACGAGAACTAGGGGAGACGCTCGATGACGAGGATTCTGTCTTGAAACAGGCCGCGGATAACAACGTCCCCGTCTATTGCCCTGCGCTGACAGACGCCGAAGTCGGGAACTTCCTCTATTATTACCGGCAAGGATACGACTCGGAGGTCGGAATCGAGATTCTAGATGACTACGACTCGCTCATTGAGGACGGATTGCTCGCGGATACGACGGGATTGATAGCCGTCGGTGGTGGTGTACCAAAACACCACGCGATCATGACGAATCTGTTCCGCGGCGGTGCAGACTACGTCGTCTACATTTCAACGGGGATGGAAGGGGACGGGTCTCTCTCGGGAGCGCCGCCGAACGAGGCTGTGTCGTGGGGGAAGATCAAAGACGAGAAAACGAATTACACGCAAGTCGAAGCCGAAGCAACGCTCGTATTCCCGCTGTTAGTTGCAAGTGCGTTTACGGAGCGATAGGTTTTATTGCTTCGGTCGGCATCGCCGCCCAATTCAGTGCTTCGATCCGATCGTGTCGAAGACAGTGGATACGAATACGCTTTCACTAGCGTTGATCGTCACGTTTCAGATATCGTGAGTTTATAGGTATCTCCGTGCGCGAGGTAATTCCGGCGAAAGCCGCAGACGAATCGACGATTCGACTCCTGCTGGTGGTCGGCTAGCAGGAGTCGATCGCTGTCTATACCGACGACTTTCGAGCGTACGAGCCGCTCAATTTGGAACAAGAACGTGTACACCATTGCCGGTAACTCTCACGAAGAGGGTGGAGACCTCATTCGTCCTCTGGTAGCAATGCTCGGGTTGAATTCGTAACGACCAGTAAGCTACTTGCACCCATCGCAAGTGCGGCAAAAAGTGGATTTAGAAGGCCTAGCACAGCCAGCGGAATTGCAATGGCGTTGTAGCAAAACGCCCACCCAATATTTCCTTTCACGCGTCGGTTTGTCGCCTGAGCGAGATCGAAGATGGTTTCGACAGACGAGAGATCGTCGTCGACGAGAGCGATGTCCGCGGCATCAGCGGCCATCGCGGTACCGCCACCGAGCGAGATACCGAGATCAGCTGCGGCTAACGCCGGCGCGTCATTGGTACCATCACCGATCATCACTGTTCGCCCAGTCTCGTTGAATTGTTCGACAGTCGCTGCTTTTCCTTCAGGAGGAACACCCGCAAACACTCTGTCAACAGCACGATGCTCACGAAAGCTCTCCGCCGCTCGAGCATCGTCTCCGGTGAGGACGATGACATCCCGTTCATTATCCGAAATCGCGGTCAACGTCTCATCCCAGTTCGCTCGTAGTTCGTCACCAACGACGGCAACACCCTCGATGGTTCCATCGCGTCCGATAGCGACTGGAACCCGACCCGTTTCGCGGCTGCCGTCAATATGCTTGGCGACTGCCGCAGGAACCTCCCATCCATGGTGACGGAACAGATCTGGATGGCCGACGATGATTTCGTTACCGTCTACGATACCCGTAACACCGGTTCGATGACTATCGAAAGATTCGACGCGATCATCTATCGAACTGGTGTCCGAGGCGGATTCAGCTGTACCACCGTCAGTCACCGGCCGTTCGGCGGCAATTGCTTGCCCAACCGGGTGTGATGACCGCATCTCAAGGAGCGCCGCCTTCTCAAGTAGGGCTGCCTCTAGATTGGTGTCGATGACGGTCATCTCGCCCGTTGTCAATGTACCTGTCTTGTCGAAAATAACGGTGTCCGCATCACGGATTCGCTCAAACACGGTATCGTCAAAGATGACAATCGAACGTTCCAATGCGTCGCGGATCCCCGCAGCGACTGCAAGCGGTGTCGCCAGTCCGAGCGCACATGGACAGGAAACGATCAGCACTGTGAGACCGACGAGAAGGGCGGAGGCCCCGCTACCGAGCAGGAGATACACGCCGGTGACGATAACTGCGAGAACGAGAACAACCGGCACGAAGATCGTCGCTAATTTGTCTGCGAGCTTCTGAATACCGTGAGAGCCACTCTGGAGGTCCCAGACAAGTTCAGCAATCCGATCAAGACTGTTCGTAGCATCTTCTCCGACGTGGATGGTCACCGCACCATTGGTCACCATCGAGCCGCCAACTACGGTATCCCCGATACGTTTCCGTACAGGAAGAGACTCACCAGTGACAACTGCTTCGTCGACGGCTGCGTCGCCATCGACTACCTCACCATCGATGGGGATTCGCTCTCCAGACCGTACTAGTACGTGATCATCGACCTCGAGCTCGTCGACTGCGATATCTTCGTACTCACCATTTCCGCCAACTAGGCGGGCCTCATCGACCTGAATAGCCGTCAAATCAGAGAGATGATCGGTCGCTTGTTGCTTGATCGACGATTCATAATAGTTTCCGACCGTGACGATGACAATAATAGCAACAGTCACATCGTAGTAGATATGCGCGCCCCCCAGTACGATCGAAAGCGTACTGTAGAGGTACGCACTCACGGCTGCAATCGCGACGAGTAGATCCATATTCGGAGACCGTGTCCGAATACTGACGTACGCTCCCTGGAGGATCGGCTTTCCAGTCACGGCTAGGATGATTGTCGTGAGCGCTGCGATGACAACGTAGAAAGGCGTGGCAAGAGGGCTCGCGAGTGTGGCTTCGAAGAACTCTGTGACCCGCTCACCGTAAAATAATCCGCCAAAATATGTTGGATAAATGATTACTATATACTGCAGCATCACGGACATCCCCATGAGAACACCGACTGCGACTCGGCCCATCTCCCAATTGTTTGCTCTCCGGCGGCTAAACGCATCATCGCGTGAGTAAGCGCTGTATCCGAGACCACTGATCGTATCTCGAAGATCAGCCTTTGAGACACGATCTGGATCGTGATCGATCCGAACCGTGTCTGTCACATAGCTCGAGTTCGCGTCACTGACACCCTCAACCGCAGTTGCAGCGGATTCGATGAATGCCTCACAGGTTGCACAGTGCATTCCATCGACTTCCAGAAACGTTGCTTCGTGATCAGGTGGAATCTCCCGATTAGACTCTGATTCGTCTCGAGAACGGCGGACATCTTCTGCCTCGATATCATCGACATCGCTGAGCGCATTATAGACATCGCGACAACCGATACAGCAAAACGGGTCCCCATCGTCGACGATATCACTTCCCTCTACGGGAAGATCACAGAGCGTACAACCGGTTTCAGTCGTGCTATTATCACTCATTGTGTGTTACTAGTTGGTACGATTTGCCACTTCGATTCCATCATAGAACGGTAATCTAGGGTGAGGTAGGTGAATCCCTAAGCTCATCAATCCATGTGCAAGCAGGATGTAGCCGAGGGCGACGAACGCAACCCCAAGCAATCGATGCACTCGTTGTCGATGAACCACATCGATAGCGTCGATGACGGTTCCATACGCGAAGACAGCAGGAATTGTACCGAGTCCAAGTGCGCCAAGAGCTACTGCCCCACCGGCAGGTGAGCCGATCGCAAACGCATACAGAAATGCTGGGTAGAGGATCGGGCATGGTAACAGTCCGTGAACCGCACCAAGTCCGACGATACCAGGGCCGTTCGCAAGACGATCAACGCGTGCCGCAAGCCAGCCAGATATCCGCTCAAGGCCTGGTAAGTGAATACCACCAGTTGTTCGCCCCAGTAAGTAATATACCCCGACGACCATGACGAGGCCACCGATAATGAGACCGATTCCACCACGGACGAACTCGACGACAGATGAAAGCGAGGCAGTCGTCACAAACAACGTACTGCCTAGTGCACCGAACACCGCACCGAGAAGCGTATAACTCGCCGTTCGTCCGATGTTGAACAGTGCATGCTGGCGCACCTCGTAGGTTGTGAGATGACTTTCACGACTGCTATTTGATGTGGCGCTATCCATCTGACTCGCGTAAACGGTGACGAGCGGACCACACATTCCGATACAGTGTGCACCGGCGAGGACACCGATTGCGAGAAACAACAGCACGTCGACGCCAAGGGATGTGAATAGGTCCATATCTATGGGAGTAGCAAGTGATACTGGTCGAAGTAGCCGCCCCGGATAGTAAGGGATTTCGTGTTGAACTCACCGTTCTCCTCTTCAGTTTGGTCGAAACAACCGGCAATAGTAACCGTGATTTCGCCGCTCACTGCTGGCACAAATCAGTGCTGTTTGATGGCTGCATCACTACAGGTATCACATCGAACCTGACGAGACCGTCCAAGCCCAGTCAGAACGGCACATCAATATCTGTAGACAACTATAGTAACTGTTAGGATTTTCTACTCAGAGGTTGTTGCTAAATGGTCACTGTCTAGATAAGGAAGCCGCAAGACAGGTCGACGATGAGGTGACGGTATCGATTGTGGGATTATTATCTATAATTTGATAGAAAGGATCCTTGTTCCACGAGCAGCGAAAATTCGGCTGCCTCAGCAAACGTCTCATAAGAAGTGTGGTCACAGATCTCATCGGTGCTGCTGTGACAGATGCTGAAATGCTGTTCAACGTCAGAATTGCTTAACTAGACAGTGCCGATAATCTCGATTACCAGAGTGATGAATCCCTTGGAAGTCTTCCATTTGAAAAGAGGATACCATCGGTAGACTCGCTATATTATCTAACGACAGATTCACCCGATGATTCTTTAATCAAAGTCGATCCAGACAAGATCGTATGCATTGGAATGGCCAGTCTCAACTTGTATACAACTACCGGTCGGACCCGGTCTTGAGGATAATCAAGAGGCGGCAAGCAAATGTGGCCTACACAACCTACATAATGTGAAATATGTACAAAACCCAAATAGTGGCGGAAATCAGCCGAATCTAAGATTAGTCATTCGTGGCCTGCTCGCTCAGCATCTCTACAACTTCCTGAACACGTTCCTCATCAGTTTCGATACCACGCTCCGGAGGATCTCGAGGGCAACCTCGTCACCGTGGTCTGCAATCACCCGGAGACACGCATCTTGAAACGCTCTTCCTTCGAACTCGGGGACATCAAACATAGAGCATGCGGCAGTCACCGATGATCGCATCCGGGTGACGCCATTTCACGTCTCCTCTCGGACTGCTCTGTTGAAATCCTCTTCTTTAGAGACTCATTCACGTGAATCTACTGTACACTACACGTGTGTACTGAACGATAATAGAAACAACAGTCGATGTTGAAGACTCGAAAGTATACCTATTAGGCATCTCACCAAATCTCTTATATCGAGTTGTCCAATTCATCATACCATGGGAAACGGGTCATCAGAGGCGGTAATACTGCTGGTAGAAGACAATCCTGGCGACGTTCGCCTCATCGAAGAAACCTTCTCAGGCGGGAACATCGAAAACACACTCAACGCCGTCACTGATGGCCAGTCAGTACTCGACTTCATCTATCAACGTGGAGAGTACAACGACGCACCTCGACCAGACATTATATTGCTCGATCTGAATCTGCCGAAGGTGGATGGTGAAGATGTTTTACACGAAATCAAACACCACCCCGAGTTGGACCATGTCCCAGTGGTCATCCTGACCGGGATGAAGGAAGACCTGATCGAGTCCCGTGACCTTGATCATGATGCAGACGAAGATGCAGTCCTCAAAAAGCCAGTTGACCCTGGCGAGTTCGTTGAGGTGATTCGATCGTTCGAGCAGTTTCAGTTAGCAGTTATGCGAGTGGACTGACGGGCACAGCTTCTGCGGTAAGTCCTCGACCTTTACTGAGTAGCTTGGTCAACTGGTGATCCGAATGGTACCAGATCCTGTGATATGAACCGTGTACTGGTTGACGGTGAACGTGACTGTAACAGGGCCAGACTGGATGAGCGTATCCAGTGCTTCGGGATGGATGTAGTCGTAGAGGGTATAGTTCAGATCTGTTGGGTCCTCTTCCTCTAGATTGGCAAGTGCGTTGACAACAGCAAGGCTCGGTGGCTGTTCTGACTCGTATTCAAACGGAGTATCAGGGCTATCGCTGCCGGTCATTGTCTCGAGCCTCCACTGATCTCCATATCATGTTTCGCCATGGACAGGAAAGCTCTGATATTTACCATTTTCTTGATGAATAGGCTTATCCAAATATATAGTCTTTAAAACATACGATTGTGCAAGAACATGTTATAGCCAGCCAAAGGTCCTTCACTGTTTTCGGTTATAGTTGAAGGTATGCTCGACGAGATCATGGCAGCATTAGCTGATGAGCATCGTCGAGAGCTACTGGTCGCGCTCTCGAAGCATAATCCGCAAGCTGCGGTCCAGACACCGGAGGGTGTACAGTTGGGGGATGAGCAGTTGGAGGAGCTCCAAATCGAGATGTGTCACAACCATCTGCCCCGGTTGGAAGATGCGGGATTCATCGAGTGGCAGAAGAAGCAGGACATAGTCGTGAAAGGCCCGGAGTTTGAGCAGATCGAACCAGTCCTCGAGATGTTCGAGGAGAATGCGGACGAGCTGCCGGTCGAGTGGCCGTAATCAACTGTTTATGCATTGCGGACAGTAGAACGCTCGGAACCAGAGTGTGCTTCCTCTACCTTCTATTTTCGCGGGTACGTCATGGTTTGGCTCAAGCTGGTAGGATGCTATCGCCATTGGAGTCAAGAATCCGGACATCGAGCGTGTAGTTGTTTGGCTAGGGCTCACCGTATCGGTCATCACCGTGATGCGGAGTTCCAGGTTAATAGGGTTTCGTAATTTGAACGTTTTGGAACATAGTTCAGGTGAAAATCGCTGGGCGAGACCATGACGCGTTCGTACAGCGGTCGGTATCATCAGCGAGATAGACTTCAATCTCGATTTTGGTCAGCACGTCCCGGACGACATCTGCTGCATCCGGTCCCATGATTACAAGTTCATAGTCCAGGACCGGTTCGATGTCCTGTGCTTCCATCTGTTTCTCTGCTAAGTCAAGGGCTAGGGAGTGTTGTACGACCCATTGTTGGCCAGCATCGTGCTATTTGAGGACTGTTGAAGGGGAATAACCGCGAATTCGGTCGCGGCCGGGCCAAAACACGAGAAATACCGCTTGCAAGTGCACCGGACATCATAATATGCTTAATCGTATTGGGAAGTGTTGACTATGCATCTTATCTCGCGTTCCGAAAGCCGTTTCGACCGTGGGTTCGTGGGCGAAACCGGCCCTGCCACGTTCCGAACTAGTGTCGGCTCGAGATACCGGTCAGGAGGTGGCGCTACATGAGCGAGCTTCCCCCGCAGACAAGTGTCAAGCGGTGGCTGGTGACGACCAACCACAAGGACATTGGAATTCTGTACACTGTGACGGCGCTGTTCTTCCTCGTCGCTGGCGGCATCCTCGCGCTACTATTCCGCGCTCACCTCTGGGAGTTCGGCGGCACCGGACTCCTCACGAACACCGAATACAATCAGTCAGTCTCGATCCACGGGCTGTTGATGGTGTTCTGGTTCATCTCGCCGCTCGGATTCGGCTTCGGGAACTACATCGTTCCGCTCCAGATCGGGTCGACGGACATGGCGTTTCCGCGCCTGAACGCGCTGAGTTACTGGTTCTTCCTCTTCTCGGGACTTCTCGTCTTGCTCTCGTTCTTCCAGGGGACGACGTGGGCCAACGGTTGGTACATGTACGCGCCGCTGAACGTGCCGATCTACAACCCCGGCTATACGCTGACGATGGGCGGCAATACGACGATCCTCGCGCTGACTCTGTTCGTCATGTCGACCACCCTTAGTACGGTGAATTTCCTGACGACGATCCACCGCTGTCGTGCCGAGGGCCTCGGCCTATGGAACATGCCGCTGGTCACGTGGGGTCTCCTCCTGACCGTCTGGATGATGCTATTCGCGTTCGCGGCGCTGCTAGCCGCACTGATCCTCATGTTGACCGACCGCCTCCTGCTCACGCAGTACTTCGCGACCGACCAGGGCTCGAGCCTGCTGTGGGGGCATCTCTTCTGGTTCTTCGGCCATCCGGAGGTCTACATCGTCTTCTTCCCCGCGTTAGGAATCATGCTCGAGACGTTCCAAACGTTTACTGGCCGACGGATCGTCGGCCGAAAGTGGGTTATCATTGCGATGGTGCTTGTCGCGGTGCAGTCCTTCTTGGTCTGGATGCATCACATGTTTCTGACGACGATCAATCTCCCGATCAAGACGCTGTTCATGGCGACGACGATCGGTATCTCGTTACCCTTCGACTTGATAGTCTTCGCGCTGATCTATACCATGGTCAAGGGTCGCGTGCGCTTTACGACGCCGTTCCTGTTCACTCTTGGCGCACTTATCCTGTTTATCATCGGCGGCATCACGGGCGTCTTTCTCGGTGCAGTGGTCCTCGACTACGAGTTCCGGGGCACCTACTGGGTCGTCGCGCACTTCCACTACGTGATGGTGGCGGGCGTTACCGCACTGATCGGCGGCCTCTATTACTGGTGGCCGAAGATCTCCGGCAAAATGTACGATGAACGGCTCGGAAAGCTCAGCTTTGCCGTCTACTTCGTCGGCTTCAACCTGCTGTACTTCCCGATGTTCCTCGCGTGGGAGACACCAAGGCGTGTCTTCCACTATCCCGAGGGGACGGAACTCTATCACCAACTGGCGACCGTCGGGGCTTTCGTCATCGGGACGGGGGTTCTGCTCGTGTTCATCACACTCGCGAAGAGTTTTATCTCGGGGCCTGATGCGCCCGATAACCCGTGGGCGTACTCGCGGACCGCCGAGTGGGCGACCACGTCGCCGCCGCCGCTCGAGAACTGGCCGAACCGGCCCAGCTATGCGAGCGGGGAACTCGAGTTCGTCGACGATGCGACGGCGGCCGACGGCGGTGCGGTCGCCCACGAGCGCACCGGGGAGGCTGAGTCGCTTGAGGCTGACCACGAAGATCACGCGAGTATCTGGCCGTTCGGAATCGGGCTCGGCATGTTTGTCATGTTCCTTGGGCTGTCGGGGCTGACTCCCTACGTCGCCGACTTCGCGACCGCACGCGGGGCGGAGCTCCCCGGTACGGCCGCTGGATCGGAGAATATTCTCTATCCCATAATCTCGCTCGTCGGCGTCGGCATCTTGGGGATCGCGCTGTTCCAGTACGGGCGCGAGGAGTTCAATGCACCCGAGATGGCCATCGCCGAGCGCTGGCCGTTCGAGGGGGTCGGCACGACGAAGACCGGTATCTGGTTCTTCTTGGCTTCGGACGTCGTCGTCTTCGGTGCCGTCATCGGGGCATACGTGTTCATGCGGATCCACGCCGGCTGGGGTAACTTCGAGACCGTGCCACCGTCGGCGACGATCGGCCTGGTCAACACCTACGTCCTGCTCACCTCGAGTTTTACGGTCATCCTCGCGCTAGTGATGGCCGAACGCGAGAACAAGCGCGGGCTGCTGGCGTCGATGGGGGTCACGCTGCTGCTCGGACTCACGTTCCTCACCATCAAAGGCTACGAGTGGAGCCAGGAGTTCGCTCACGGTATTTACTGGTTCACCGAACTCCAATACTCGATGTATTTCGTGACGACCGGATTACACGCGCTGCACGTCATCTTCGGCCTACTCATCGCAGCGTTCATGATCTACCGAATCGTGAGCATCGACGCTTACCTCGAGGACAACCGTCCGGTGGAGTTCTTCGGGCTCTACTGGCACTTCGTCGATATCGTCTGGGTGATTCTCTTCCCGCTGTTCTACCTCATGTAGCATGGACGTTTCGCTTTCCCTCGTTCGAAACCAGACGTTCGGACTATTCGATGCATTGTTCGTCGCTACCGAAGTCAAATCAGTTGGCTCTGGGAACTCATGATACAGTACCGACTTGATCCGTCAGAACTAGAGAACTGAGACAGGAAACGGCAGATGGTTCATATTCAAAATTTCCCGCTTCACTGGGAAAGTGGCGACGTTGGCTAAAAGTGCTGTTGGTGATCGAAGCGGATCCGTCACCGTTCGGGGCGGCGGGTTTACGGAGAATAGAGGAGAAAGCCCCGTCCTTTAGGGCGGGGATGAATCTGACAATCAACTACGTAAACCACCGCTCGATGGCACGGCAGGATATTCCACGCCAACATGATATCTTGTACGTGATCGCCAGCCAGAGCGATCCATATGGTCTCGCGATCAAAGGCGAACTCGAGAAGTACTACGAGAACGAGATCAACCACGGGCGACTGTATCCCAATCTCGACGAGGTCGTCGACAAAGGGCTTGTCGAGAAAGGACAACTCGACAGACGCACAAACTATTACGCGATTACAGACGAGGGAGAGCAAATAATCGAGGATCGCCGTGAATTGGAATCACAATACATCGACTAAATCGAGATCGGAAACAATCTGGATTCTTGCTTTACTCCCCGAATCGGTAAGTATAAGAAATATACTGGCATATCTAGCAGTCAAACTTACTGTAGTTTAGCAGAGAGTAAGATTCGAGACGAGCTTCCAACTCTGCTATAGATGGTTCGCACTTCAATACGAATCTAAGATATCCACCGTAGCGTACGTCTCTAGACACTGATGGACCTTCTCGAACGTCTCGCTTTCCTGATTAGTTTCCGCCTCAATGTAGAAGTAATAGTCACCGAGTTCGCGTTTCGTTGGCCGCGATTGAATGTAAGAGAGGTTAATTTCATGCCCACTGAAACAGCCGAGAATGCTGTGGAGCAAGCCTGGACGATCTTCACTTGGATCAAGTGCCAGTGACGTCTTGTCAGCTTCTTCGTTCATCGGTCCATTCAGGTCAAGCAGGTAACGGAGTGGCGGTCAATCTCACTGATATATGTCAAGATCACATGCCAAGCGAGTCCACGATGTGCCGATTCGGCCAACAAACGAGTGTGAGGGGACAGTAGAACAGGCAATGTTCCGGATTATCCCCGCCCACCTGCCAGTCGGTTAGCCTCGGGGAGCGACCGCAGCCACAGCATCGCACCCGTCCCCACGAGTGGGCCGACAACGAGTGGGATGAAGGCCCACCGCCACCCAACCATGTTCTGAACCATGGGAATCAACTGGATGGAGGCGATAGTGATGAGAAAGCCGATAGCAGTCTGAAGTGTTAGTGCAGAGCCGACGTAACTCTCATCGGCCAGTTCCGAGACAGCCGCGGAAAACTGCGCGGAATCCGCGACGATGAAGAACCCCCAGACAAGGACGAACGGGACGATGATGACTAGTGACGAGCCGAAGACGATACCGGCGAGAAGACAGGCGGTTCCGGAGATGCCCATTGAGACGCTCGTCACCAGCGACCGTCCCCACCGATCAGCAGCCGAGCCCGCGAGCCAGGCTCCCACGCCGCCGATTGCGATGGTCCCGAATGCCAGGAGTGCAGCGAGTTGTTCCGCGTTGGCCGTCCTACTGGCCTCAAGGCTGGCTGCAAGATAGATCGGTATCCATGTCCAGACCGCGTACAGCTCCCACATGTGACCGAAATAGCCGGTGTTTGCTAAGATAACACTACGATCGGTGACGATACGCCGGATTGCGCTGGGGTCGAATGGGGACGTCTCGGGCTGGTAGGGCCCATCTTCGTAGGCGAGGACGAGAAGCCCACCGAGAGCTGCGAGCCCTGCGGTCCCGTAGAGCACGAGATCGGGTTGGCCGATGCCACCGACAGCCCGGATGAGATGTGGCGACGCTGAACCGACAGTGAGTGCGCCGACGAGGACACCGATAGCGAGGCCACGCCCTTTGTCGAACCACGCGGCCATCATCTTCATCCCCGTCGGATAGACACCAGCGAGGGCGACGCCGGTGGCAAAACGGAGGACGATGGCCGGGAAGCCACTCGAGACGAACCCAGCGATGAGTGCCGTCGCACCAGCACCGGCGAGCGCAGAACCTGCAAAAAGATACTTAGGTCGGATGACATCAGCGATGGTGAGCGTTGCCGACAGCAGTGCACCGACGACGAAACCCAATTGGACGGCGTTGGTCAGCCACGCTGTCTCGGCAGCGGAAAGGTGCCACATCTCGGCCAGTTCCGGGCCGACTGCTGTCCCGCTAAACCACAGAGTCATCGCAAACAACTCCGCAATCCCGACCAAGATGAGTGCACGCCACTTCCCGTTAGCGATAGCTGCCATTCGATAGACGTATTTACTGTATAATACATAAAAGAGTAGGGTAACGATTCAGCGACAGTCGGTCAGTTCGCATGTATAGTGAGCGTGTGTTTCACGCTGGAAAACGTCCGAAAAGTAGCATTTCAATAGAGCCATCTTGAGGAGTACCTCATGCAGATCGTCACCAGGAATCTGCTTGCCATCCACGGCACCGCGTTCTGGGTGATTCCCCTGATCAGTACTCCGAGTCGGGAACGGGATCGTCGACACCGAGAGCTCAATCGAACGTAGGGGTGTCCTGAGGATCGGACTCGTCTGGCGTCATCGGTCGAGCACCTCGACGTCAGGATTCGCACCGGCTGGCCCAGCGACCGCTTTCGCACGCTCGAGTTCACGGCGCTCTCTCTAGGCCTGCCGTTTGAGAGCGTCTGCCCGACGACAGCAGTCGATTTTCTCGTCGTCATCGATCGTGAACCGCTTACCACGGTGATCGATCTGCTCGAACATCAGGACGCAGCCTCCTGAGGCGCATCTCGAGCGTCCGTCTGCAGATGGTCGTATCGGACTCCGCAGCGGTCCGAGCGGAACCGGCCAGCGTATCCTGCCCGATCACGGGTGAGTGCCGAACAATTCGGCATCCGACAGGCGTTGCCGTCGGTCATCTGGTGATACCCCGCTTCAGGAACTGAGTCGTCTCCGCGTCTGACGACGCTGTTGCTACATCAGTGATTCGCATGGATTGCTGCGGTGGGCTTCAGTCGAGCCCCCGCACCCCTCTTGGGGCGATAAACCATCTTGAGCGAACGACCAATTCACCTCGTAGTTTATCAGGAGATCGTAGCACGGTTTCTTTATTCGGAAATGTTCCTGAAACCGAATCTACCGATTCGGTAACTACAGCTGTGAATTGGGCGGGAAAGAAGGTTCTCTAAGCGCCGGGAACACCAAAGAACTACGAGCCACACAAGGAGAGCGATCATCGCAGCAGCAGTCCATTCGGTTGAGTATCGCCAATTGATCACGCCGATATAAGCAATAAGAGCGAGTAGCGGCCCTAAAAGTAGGATCCATCCGACAAGATATCCAACGACGGTCCATACGATTGCGCCAAGTAGTGCGGTGACGATAGCATGCCCAAAGTTGTTCGCTCCGACGATGATCCGTGCGCCAACGTAGATACCTGCTGCGCCGAGTAGGAGACAGACGAGAAAGACGACGGCTGAGGCTACAACCATAGGAAGAAGTATGCCAGCTAGGACCACTAGTTCCGTTACGAGCGTTATCTCAGCTCCAAGAATGCCGGCAGAATTCTTAACTCCAATCTTCGCGTATCAGCAGCGACTTCCTCCTTATGAGTGATCACAATAGACTCGCTACGTTATTTAGCAAATCGATTGTAAATGTTCTCCGTTCATGGATATGCGTCTTAGTCCTCGCCGGTAGCGCCTCTATCGGAATGATACTCGGCCGCTACGAAGCGGTACTGTTCAGCCTCGTCGCGATAGTGATCATTCTCGTTCCAGTCCTCATGTTTCGCGATCTGACGGTGATGCCCCCGTGGTACTTTCTCGTCTTGGTCTGTCTTCCCGTTCTCTCGGGAACGTTTGTCCCTGTTGCCCCTGTGACGACTTTCTTCCCAAGCCTCGCACTCGCCACGCTCGGATTGTTACTCATGGTTAATCTGCACCGGTTTACGTCTCTCCGATTAGTTCCGTGGTTCACCATCGTTCTGACAGTATTATTTACGTTAGCAATGGCTTGCACATTGAATCTCTTTCGCTGGATATCCGATATTCTCTTCGAAACATCATTCCTGCTCGACGGTCGCACGCAGGATGCGATCAATGCATCGTTGATGAGCGAATTCTTCTACGCCACTACCGCAGGCTTAGTTGGCGGAATCATCTTTCATCGATACTTTCAGCAGGTCTCCCAACAGCCCGTTCCTCGAATGGTGGCCCCGTCTCCTCCTGAAAGGAAAACTCCTGTCGAATCAGCGGTTCTCAGTGAACGTTTACACATTTCGACGGCACGACAGCGTCAGGTAGCGCTAACGATGCAGACTATTCTTAGTCTCGTTCTTGTATACGGACTCTGGACTCAACAATTGTCTCTTTTCATCAATGCCACGGTCACTCTTGCAATTACGTTCATCCCTGCCATATTGGAACGGGATTACGGCATTCCGATAGAGCCGGGACTCGCATTGTGGATAACAAGTGCTGTGTTTCTCCATGCACTCGGGTCCATTGGATTCTATGGCATAATTCCGCCTTGGGATACACTCACACATACTCTCTCTGCTATGGTTATTGCTGCGGCAGGGTACACGACGCTTCGGGCCATACATCTCCACGCGACGGCGATTCACCTCCCTTCATGGGCGATGTTTATATTTACGCTTGTATTCGTTCTGGCGATGGGCGTCATCTGGGAACTACTCGAGTTCTTTACTGACCAAGGCGCTCTTCTCCTTGGAGTTGATCCCGTTCTTACCCAGCACGGGATTAACGACACGCTCTCGGATCTGCTGTTCAATACCGTTGGAGCAATCCTTGTTGCGACGTGGGGCACAGCATACCTTGTCCGTGTATCTGAGCATCTTGCAACCCGACTCGAAAGCAGATTCAACGTTTGATTCGTCGATGAAAAACCCAGTTTCCTCCGGCTGTGTCTATCTCTCTTGAATGCTACGTATCACATATTATTCTCCCTAAATTCAATTAGATTGGGATATATACAGTAATTGTAGATGAGTATTGCTCAATACTCATACACTCATTAAACCTTGTCTACGAAAAGTCGATTGTGGATGAATGGAAATGGATTTCTACCGAGCAGGGGGTTTCTAATAGCGATATTCATTCATTCAAATATATTCTAATAATGACCTCCATTACCCCTATTTGCTTGCGTCCCGTTCGCACCGCAACCCGGCGTGAGTGACCAGTTCCGTACTCCCACCATGTCCGCGATATATCCCGTGTCGAGCGGCGAGTTATTCGGCGGTATCGTACTCGACGTACCGGACGTGAACCGTCACGTCGGCTGCCGTTCGTTCGTTGATCCGTTCACGCAGTTCCGAGGACAGTTCTGGATATGACTCGCCTTCAGGACATTCGGCGGTGATGACGACCCGCTCCGGATGTTCGAGCGCGGTGCCTTCCGCGTCAAGTGGAATTTCTATTTTGAGGAACAACTCAACGTCGATGAGGCAGACATCTTGGTATTCGGAAATTCGATGATGGCTTCCGTCTCCGTTGTGACGTCCTCCTCGAGGGTGAACCAGGGTGGTTCGGAGAGCTGTCGGTGGGTTGGTGCTCGATCAATACCCCTCTTCTCGAAGACATAGATATGTCGTAGCTGGACGAATCGGCTCAGAGGGCCGTTTGAGAATCAATTGCTTTGTGAATTGCCTATACTGAACACAGCATTATGACTGGAACTACCTGCAGAGAAGAACGACGATTCGTTATGTAGACTTGCATACTGAACATAAGTCGGTTTGTAGGACGGATCGGTCACCGTACTCCGGTATCAAAACGTGTGTTTCGGCACTCATGTATCGAACTGAGGATACAGGCTGTTGAAACTACGGCGTCTCTCCTGCGGTGCTTAAAACGAGTTGACACTTGATATATTCGTCTAGCCGATCGTAGACGGCTACTTCTCGACCGTCGTCCGACAGCGAGGACCGGAACAGGGCACCCTCGAGAACAGTGAGAATAAACTCGGCGACCGGCTCTGGATCGACGTTAAGGAAGACGCCGTCGTTGATGCCCTGCTGGATGATCTGAACGAGGCGAGTCCGAATCACCTCGTCCTCGCGAAGCAGTTCGGTTCGGAACGACTCGTCGTGAATCGCCTGTGCCCGCAGTTCGACGAACGCATCGGCCGCCGCCGTCTCGAGGGTGCTGTCCGTCGAAGAATCGGCTCCTCCCGAATCGACTGAAAGCAGGTCGATAAGCCTTTGCAACTCCGCTCGTGGGTCCTCTGCAGTATCATTGAGCGGGGAATCGAGGTACCACTCGAGGAAACGGCTCAGAAAGTCCAGCAACAGGTCGTTCTTGCCCTCGTAGTGATTGTAGAGTGCGGATTTGCTCAGTCCCGCTTCGTCCGCGATCCTCGCGATTGAGAGGCCCGCGTAGCCGTGTTCCAGCAGGACATGGTACGTCGACTGCATGATGACGTCGACGGTGTTCGTCGCTTCCGCACCGAACTGAGTGGAGTCAGCCATAGACTAGTACGTGTCGTATACCTCGCTTAGGACCTTAAGAGACGGGTCGTCTTGCGATAGGACACCGATTAGTCGAGCGACACCGAGCTACTGCCGATTTCCTGTGTCTGCAGGGGTTGGTTCGACCGGCCTCTCTCGAGTGCTCCGTTCGTCGCCACCGTCAATTGGCTTGGCGTCCGCGTCGGTTCCGTTGGCCGTCTCGTCATCGGTTTCCCGTGTCTCGGCGAGATAGTTGTCGTCGATGTGAGCCATCGCGGGCTCCCACTCGGTCATGATGCCGTACTCGATCATCGTCTCGATGTTGGCGATCGCCGCCTGCAGTCGCACGGCGACGAGGGGAACGTCGTTGACGGTGATTAGCAGGTCGGCGTTCAGGATTGCCCCCTTGTTTAATGCTCGATTCAGCAGTCCGGCGAGACCCTCGTCGGCCGATTCGGTTTCAGGTTCCATGATTCTCAGTGGTGGTTCCGAGTGAGCCGACGAACGAATAGGGGTGCCACGGGCCGGTGAAAACCACGTTGACGCCCGGTTCGTCGTCGATCTCGCTCAGGACTCGTTTCAGATCGTCGATCTCTCCGCCCGCGACGAGACACGACGCCGTGAGGACGTTTCTGCCCCGGTCGTGACCGCCGCGCTCGAGTTCTTCTTCCACGAGCTCGTCGACGACTGCCTCGATTCGTGGGAAGTACGACTGGAAGCGCTCCTTCGTGCGTTCGGCGCGCTCTCGTTGGCGCTGTTTCTCTCGTTTCTTCTGGTCGAAATACGCCATCCCGGAATCACGAGCCCCCGTCGAGTCGGGGGCTGGCTCGGTCTCCTCGAGCAGTACGTCTTCATCACAGTAGACCCGGATGCCGTACTCCTCCGTTCCGGCCAGAACGTCCAATCTGTTCCTGATCTGGCTCCGATGCTCGGTGAGAAATGTTCGAAGGGATGCTTCGTCCTCGAAGATCGTATCGAACGTCATCGGGAGCGGCGTTCCGAACGCGTCCGCCGCGCGATCGATCGTGCTATTGTGCTGTTTGACCCACATTTCCGCCTGCGATCGGTCGTCGGTATCGTACGCCTCCGATGGACAGTCGTGGGCGACGGCGCCGATGCCGTCCTGAACGACAACAGACACCGGCTCCTCGTCGATTCCCGTCCCGAGTGTCCCTGGGTCATCATCCGTCGCGTCGACGATACAGTAGGTGTACTTGCTCTCAGTCATTCGTCTCTCCGTTGCTGGCCTCTGTTGGTGATAGCTCGCCCTCGGAGACGCCATCGTCGACCGTCCGGACGGATTCTCCCTCCTGCGCTTCGATCTCGCGAGCCCACTCGGCGGGGTTGAGCGCCGTGTTGAGGACGTCGTCGACCGTTCGGTCGAGCTGATCTTTCGTCTCCGAGGCTGTCTCCTCGATATTCTGGTCCTCCTCGATCTGCTGGATGGTCTCCTCGAGGTCCATCAGCGACTGGCCGAGCTGTTCGGCGGACTCGTCGTCGAGAACGCCCTTCTCGACCAATTCAAGCGCCTGCTGGTCGATCACCTCCTTGATGATTTCGACGAGCGCCATAATGAGCCCGAGCAGCCCCTGCTCGAGTTCCTCCTCATCGACCTCGATCGTCATGAAACAACCACCTTCTCGTCGCGTAGCGACTCGAGAGCGGAGTGATCCCTGGGTTCGCCAGTGAACCACCACTCGAACGTGACGACCGTACCGGTCCGGGAGTCGACCCCTCGCCGTTCGAACTCGAGTACCGACTCGCCGAAGGTTTTCCGCGCGACCACATTGAGCCGCTCTCGGACCACGGTGAGTGTTTCCGTGTCGGTCGCCGCGCCGATCAACGTCGTCAGCTCCCGGATCGATGCGTGTTCGTTGTGCCAGCAGTACTCGAGAACGGCGAGACTGTGATCGCCAAGCGCTCGCAGGAATTCGTACACCGCCTTCCGGGACACGCCGAGTGCGGATTGCAACGCGTCGACTGTTTCGGTGACTCGAGTGATCGTTCGTCTGGCGGACTCGGACTCGGCGTACGCTCGGGTGACGATTCGACGTTGGTCGTCCCGAGTGAGCGGTTCCGATTCTCGATTCTGACCAATCGGATCGCTCGCCGTCGTTCGGAGGTGTCGGCGATATCGTCGGAGCTCCGCTCGCGAGAGGACGCGAGAGACGTCGCCGAGTTCATTGGTGTTCATGGATCCAAGTGAGAGGGTGTGTTCGACTGGCGGTTCATCGGTCCTCTTCGTCGACATCGGTCGGTAGTCGTTCCGCCTCGATCGACTCCGTCGGCCGGTCGTCCCGCTCCGTGAGTTTCTCATCTTCTGTCTCCCGGCGCTTCGAGCGAGCGCTTCGCCAACCACACCACGGACACTCGTCGTCGAGCAGGACCTCCTTCTCGACCCGTTTCGCACATTGCGGACACGTCTCGTTTCGGGCTCGCGCTTCAGCGTAGGCTTTCGTCTCTTCCGTTCCCGCGGGGAACTCGAGGCCGTATTCCGCCGCCGTCTCGAACGACGCCAGTGCTGCCCGAACCTTGATTCCAAGAAGTTCCGTTCCAGCGACATCGATCGTGACGTCCGCATTGATGACCAGCCCCTTATCGAGAATGCGATCGACGGCGCCGGCGAGCCCGTTCTCCGATTTGTTCGCGTTGGTGGCTTCGATGCTCATGAACGATCGTTCATTCACCAGTCCGTTACCACCACGGAAAAAGTCAGAGCACTCGTTTGCAAGGTGGTGAATCGCCGTACTCGCAGACGACGATTCTGGCTGGGAACCGTCGACAGGTAAGTAAATCGAGAACGAAGGGTTATCACTAACTAACTAGTTAGTCAATACATGGGGCAGTCAGTATCGCAGAAACGACCGTGGCTCGCAGCGCTTCTCGCAGCACTCGCGACCGGTCTCGGCCACCTTTACCTCCGCCGATGGCGTCGCGCACTCGGATGGCTCGGCGCCTCGATAGTCGTCTCCTACCTGTTCGTCGATCAATCGGCGGTTGACGAGGTCATCGCCGGGACCATGAACGTCGGGACACTGTTGGCGGTCTCGCCGATGTTCCTCGTCGTGGGGCTCAGCATCGTCGACGCATACGTACTCGCTCACACGCAGAACGTCGCCGCTCGCTCGAGTGACACTCGCGACGAGGACACGAGTTCCTGTCCCCACTGCGGGAACGAACTCGACCCGGACCTCGAGTTCTGTCACTGGTGTACGAAGTCGGTCGAGGACGTCGGGCAAGACCAGGTTGACGCCCCGGACGATACCTGAAACAGACCCCCACAGTCGGCGCTCGTCCCGTCCGTTCACTGCCGGTCGTTCAGTAACATGGCACTCACGTATTCGTCGGCGGTCCGTCTCGCCGTCGTCAATGCGCGCTCTTCGTCGAACACGACGGCTCGAGTTCGGGCCCCGTCGACGATCGTCATGAGCGCCCGTGCAGTGTGTTCGGCGTCGACGTCGTTGAACACGCCTTCCTCGATCCCGTGGTTGATCACCATCCGAAGCATGTACCTGACGTACTCGTCGTTCTGCTGGAACCGTTCGGCGAAGGTTTCCTTGTACGGCGCCTGGCTTCGCATCTCTAGCATCGCGATCAATAGGTCGTAGTGGTCCTCCGGATCGACGAGCAGTTTCTCGAGCAGCAGCTCCAGGCGCTGTTCGGGATCCGTCGTTTCGACCTCATGAACTGCATCTTTGAACTGATCGAGAATGTATTCCAGAAACGCCGCGAGCAGGTCTTCCTTCGTATCGTAATGGTAGTGAATTGCCGCGGTCGACTTCCCGTACTCGTCGGCGATGCGTTTGATCGTGAGATTGGCGTACCCGTGGGTTCGGAGTGCACGGTACGTCGCGCGCATGATCTCCTCGTTTGGGTCGGAGACCGTCTCTTTCGGTGAATCGCCCATTAGAGAGACAGTTACGAGGGCGGCGGATAACAGTTTTGACCTTTTCGTCAGATATCGAAGTTTTCGCATCGGCTGAGCTGGTGCTCGCTGGATGGATGCGTGGGATAGAACGGCCGTATCGAGACGATTCTCTTCCCAAACCCTTTTGACTAACTGGTTAGTAAATATTGTACTAACTGATATGGACGACGATGTAGCAACCGATATTTTGCACGCGACACGACGCGCGCTTTGCAAGCACGGATACGCGGATCTCACGCTCCGAGACATCGCTGCCGAAACGGACACGAGCAAAGCCACGATTCACTACTACTACGAGAGCAAAGCGGATCTCTTTACGGTCTTCCTCGAGTTCCTCTACGAGCAGTACACCGATCGGATCGAGTCGGTCTCCGGCGACAGTCCAGCGGAACGTCTCCGCTCGTTACTCGACGTCCTCCTCACGACAGCCAATACCGACGAGGATGCGGAGTTTCGAACGGCGATGCTGGAAATGAGCGCGCAGGCTCCGTACGATGGCGAGATACGGACTCGACTCGCCACGTTCGACGACCTCCTGTACGACGAGCTCCGGACGATCATCGCGAACGGAATCGACGAGGGAGCGTTCGACGAGCGCATCGATCCCGACCTGATCGCCGAGTTTCTCACGGCAGCGATCAACGGCGTGCACACGCGTCACGTCGCGACCAGCGCGTCGATGGATCGGTTCGCCGAGGCGATAGAACGATACGTCGAAACACAGCTCGCCACCGGCGCGTCCGAGGTGGCGTACTGATGGGAGTTCGCCGATTCGTCGACTCCCTCTTCAAGGGTCCCGACGAGTTCGATCTCACGTCGGGCGGGATCGGCAAGCCGCTGTTCTACCTCTCCTTGCCGATCGTCATCATGAACCTCTTCCAGACCGCGTACAATCTCGCGGATACGTTCTGGCTCGGACGACACAGCACGAACTCGCTGTCGGCGATCAGTTTCGCGTTCCCGATGGTCTTTCTGATGATCTCGCTCGCGCTCGGTCTCTCCGTCGCTGGCAGCGTCCTCGTCGCCCAACACGTCGGTGCCAGAAACGATCGGAAAGCCGAGTACGCCGCCTCCCAGACGATGGTCTACGCCGTTATCGCCTCGCTCGTGCTCGGGGTGGTCGGCTACGCCTTCGTCGACGAGTTCCTCGTGCTACTCGGCACGGGTCCCGAAATCTCACCGCTGGTCGTGGACTACATGCAGGTCTACTCGGTCGGCCTCGTGTTCGTCTTCGGCTTCGCCGTGTTCATGGCGCTCATGCGCGGCTACGGCGATACGATCACGCCGATGTACGTGATGGCCGGGTCGGTCGTCATCAACGTCCTTCTCGATCCGATACTCATCTTCGGCTTTCAGAGCAATCCCCTGTTCGGATACCTCGGAGCGGGTGGCCTCGAGGCCTGGCTCCTCGGGCTGACGGGCTACACCGGGTCGGGGATCGAAGGCGCCGCGATCGCGACGGTATTTTCGCGGGCACTCGCGTTCGCCGTCGGGATCGCGGTCATGTTTCGCGGCGACCGCGGCGTCCGGATTCGATTGGAACAGATGGCTCCCGACCTCTCGTTCGGACGGAAGGTCGTCGATATCGGTCTCCCGGCGTCGATAGAGGGAACCGCACGCTCGCTGTCGATCAACCTCCTGTTGTTCGTGCTGGCTGCGTTCCCGGCGGAGATCAGCGCCGCCTACGGGATCGGCACGCGGATCTTCTCAGTCGTCTTCCTGCCAGCGCTCGCGGTTTCACAGGGTATCGAAACGATGACCGGGCAGAATATCGGCGCGAAAAAGCTAGACCGGGCCGCCGAGACGAATCACTTCGGCGCTCGCGCTATGCTGGTCGTCCTCACCGGACTCGGCGTCGTCATCTTTCTGGCTGCACGACCGATCTCGGCGATCTTCACGACCGATTCGGCAGTCGTGGCCGAGAGTGCGACGTTCCTCCGGTACGCCGCCCTGACGTTCGGATTCATGGGCGTCATGCGGGCGTACACCGGCGGCTTCCGGGGGGCCGGAAAGACGCTGTTCGCCGCCGTCATCTCGGTCGTAACGCTGGGGCTCGTTCGGCTGCCCGTCGCCTGGATCGGTGCGTCGGCACTCGGCCCCGTCGGTCTCTGGGTCGCGTTTCCGATCTCGAACATCGTCGGCGCGCTCGTCGCGTACCTCTGGTTCAAGCGAGGGACGTGGCGGGAGACGGACATCACTGAGGCGAACATCGGCGCCGACATCAGTGGCACGAAAACTGCGTCATCGGACGACTGACACATGTCTCGAGAACTCACGTTCGACGAACGGCGAAGGGCGATCGATAGCCGTCTCGAGATGGTACTCGAATCCGCACGCGGAGCCCACCTCGAACCGGCTCGGACGAGTATCGTCGACCGGGACGATCGGTGGTACGGACAACTAGTCGCGCTCGTATACAATTCGATCGCGGAGACACCGGACGAGACATCGACGCTTCACGCGGCGGCAGCGATGGAGCTGCTCCACGGATACTGTCGGCTCCGGATGCAGTTGCTGGGCCGACTCCGCGAGACGGCGGAGAACCCGGTAGCCTGGAAGTCGGACACCGCGTTGCTGGCGTCGGACTATCTCTATACCGCGGCGTATTCGACGCTCGGAGCGGTCGAGACGGCCGACGTCGAGACGTGTTTCGCGACACTCGCGTCCGTTTCGGAGACGATTCTCGAGACGTTCGGCAGCGACGATGTCCAGCCGTCACCGACAGCGTACTGTTCGTTCGTCGACGGCACGGCGGGGGCTCTCGGCCGCGGCGCCGCTGTGATCGGTGCGACGCTCGCGACAGTCGAGAATCGGCGGCGCCACCACGTTGCAACGCTGGGACGCGAATTCAGTGCGGCACGCCGGATACAGCACACCCTCGCCGCTGATACCACGTCACCCGTACCGTGGCTCCGATCCGTGACGAACAACGGCTTCGCCAGTGTGCACAGCGGCGTCTCGTGACGGCGTATCGGGCGCTCGAAGCGCTCTCGTCCACCGCCGACGTCGTGCCCCTCCGAACGTTCGTCGAAGCGAGTCTCTCGAGTGTGTCGGCAGATACCGTATTGAAGTAATCGACCTGTGAGCACATCGCGATACAAGCGAGCGTCTGGCCGAATCATGCTGTGTTTCGTCCGAAGAATGGGATCTCAACAAGGCCGGATGCTCCTCTCTGCAAAGGCGTGGCCTGTTAACGAATGCTAGACATCTTTCATACCGCTAGCTGAGAAGGCTGGCTTCTGTTTCGAGTCAGGGAGCGTAAAGAAGAACGATGACCCCTCGCCGGGTTCAGATTCTACCCAAATCTCACCATTATGACGTTCAATAATCCGTCTACAAACCGCTAATCCAATCCCTGAACCAGGTTGTTCGTCATCCGATTGAAGACGCTGGAAGATGTTGAAAATACGGTCAGTACCAGAAGAATCGATCCCAATCCCTTCGTCATGGACAGCGAGAGTCCACATCTCCCCGTCACGCTCGGATGAAATGTATATCTGTGGCGGTTGATCGCCGCTGTATTCGATTGCATTGCTGAGCAGGTTTTGGAATACCTGACGCAACTGGTTCTCATCGCCTTCGACGGTAGGTAACAAGTCGCGTTCTATTTCGGTATTTGATCCTTCAATTTTGAACTGAAGATCGGTGAAGACATCATCGAGAACGGAATCCAAGTCAACAGTGTCGAACGGATCCCCTTGCGTTTCGATGCGCGAATATTCGAGTAACCCGTCGATCATCGACCTCATCCGTTCGGCACCGTCTACAGCAAATTCGATGAATTCCTCGCCATCTTCGTCGAACTCTTCACCGTATCGGTTTTCGAGAAGTTTGAGATAACTCGTGACCATACGCAATGGCTCTTGTAAGTCGTGGGAGACAGCGTATGCGAATTCTTCCAATCGTTCGTTGGATGCTTCCAATTCCGTTACGGCTTGCTCGAGGCGTTTTTCTGTTTGTTTCAGCTTCTCATTCCGCTTCTCAAGTTCGTACTTCTGTTTCAGCTCCTTATTTTTCTGTTCAAGCGTTTTTGCCTGCATCTGGGTACGTGCATCCTGTACACCAGCCAGTAATCCGACAACTGAACTGATCGATAGCAAGATGAGTTGTGTTCCACCCGTAAAGTCAACATTAACACCAGGGTGAAGCTCTCGTAAGCCAATTATCAGACTCGCTACGACAATTCCACCAATGGTCCAACCGACGATCCGCGAATAGAGATCGGATGCAATAGGGGAATTAAATAACAGTACCCCAACAGAAACCAACACAATTCCGGGAAGGCCGATCAGAATTGCCTCAATTATAACTCCCTGTAGCGCTACTTCTGGCTGCAATCCACTAGTCATTGCATATATTGCTCTCCCAACTGCACTGAGCAGAAGGCCAATCCCCAATGCAGTGAGAAGATAGTTCCACTTCTTCATCGTAGCCTCATAGGGTATCAGACGTATATTAGGCCTTCTATATGGTTAAAATATCTGAATAATTAACGCATCTATATTCAAATTCCTTCTAATGATTCGTCAACACAACAATCTGATGTCTGCGGAAGAAAGAGACAAAGTACACTACATCGAAGAAAACATCGCTACTTAAATGAAAGTTTCCGCGACTCTCAACCAATTTCGCCTCGACGGCCAGATGATTAAGGACCTGAACCGAGTTATCGCTTACAGAACACACCTATGAGCCGATCGACAGTCTCGACTCTCGCAACCCCGGTCACAGAACGTGACCATATCCGTGGCCCCGATGATGCCCCACTCACACTTGTGCAATATGGCGATTTCGACTGTCCATCCTGCAAAGAGATGTACCCCGTACTCAAGCAAATTCAGAATCGCCTCGGCGACCAACTTCAATTTGTTTTCCGCCATTTCCCGCTCACAGAAGCACATCCTCACGCGCTGCGCGCTGCAGAAGCTGCTGAGGCGGCAGCCGCTCAAGGGAAATTTTGGGAGATGCACGATATGCTCTATGAACATCAGGACGCACTCGAGCAGGAGAACCTCCTTGACTATGCCGCTGATATAGGGCTTGATACAGAACAGTTCGCCCGAGAACTAGATGCAGGTGTTCACCAGGAGCGTATCGAAGAAGACGTTGCAAGCGGCGCACAAAGCGGCGTTGATGGCACACCAACATTCTTTATCAACGGCCGACGGTACGACGGACCCTCCGAACACGACGCACTGCTCGAGGCGATCGCTCAGGCGGGCGATCTTACTGCCATCCAAGCATCAATTCGGCATCGCGATAGAGCGCTACGTGAAACGATTGATCGATCGCGAAGCGGAGCACCGGCGGCGGGCGAAGCTATCCGCGATATGTTCTCGGCGGATGAAATCTTCCAGCGGCTCGTTGCTACTGCTGACGAAGAGTTTCGTCGGAGTAACCGTCTCCTCTTCATGAGCGGGTTGGCCGCCGGTCTCGCAGTCACGCTTACGTTTCTTGCACGGTCGGCGGTTACCGCGGCCGTACCGCTCGAGTCAGCGTCGTTGATTGGCAATCTCTTCTATCCAGTTGGCTTTGTTCTCATTGTGATGGGACGATATCAACTGTTCACCGAGAACACGCTCACACCCGTCACGCTTGTCTTAACCCGCATTGCAAGTATACGGAATCTGCTCCGGCTCTGGGGTGTAGTCATTATTGCAAATGTTCTCGGTGCAGCTCTTGGCGCGTACGTTCTTGCGTCAACTGGCGTATTCACACCCGAAGCCGCTGCAGTCGCGAGCGGTTTTGGCGAACACGCCTTCGCAACCGGTTGGTGGGACCTCTTTTTTAAGGGAGTGTTCGCAGGGAACATCGTTGCAGCGATGGTCTGGCTGGTGCATGCGAGTCAAGAAACGACGACACGCTTTCTTATCGTTATTTTTCTCATGTTTCTTATCCCCTCAACAGATCTATTCCATTGCATTACCGGCGCGTGTGAGGTTCTCTACTTCGTGTTTCAAGGAAATGAAAGCCTCTTGGCCGCATTTGCAGATTTCTTCGTCCCGGTCACGCTTGGCAATATTGTAGGGGGTGTCCTATTGGTGGCGCTGCTTAACTATAGTCAGATAGCCGAACGACAGTTCCCAAATCGAGATCCGAGTCAGCTCAAACTCTCTTGGGCAGAGTGGCTATACAGTCGACGCTCAGGTGGCCCTCCTGCGACCTCATTCAACCCAGAGCGCACTGACAAGCGAAGCGATGACGATTATTGATGGTTATCTACCGTTCACTGGTGAACTTTATTTCGAAACGGTAGAAGTCGGACCAGACGGAGTCTTTGTCCTCAAATCGAAGATAGCATCCCTGATTCTCTTCTCACTGTTCTACAGGTTGAACAGGGCGAGTGCTTCGGGGCTTGAACCCGAGGTACTTCACGTTCTATGAGAACAGCGGAGATTCACGCCACGAAAACGCCGTTCTGTATCATTTCCGTGAGAAATTCGACTTAGACTTCGCTGAACAAGTTGTCAACACGCTTCTCCAGACGGATATGTTCATTGTCCTTCCTGGAGGTACTGAGTATCAATTCGATCGTCCGCCGAAAACGGACTCACGCTCACGCCGCCGGCCGCGGACTCGAGTGGAGGCGTGAACAATGTCGACGAACCCGTGGCGTTTCCCGACGACCGTTCCGAGGCGGTTCGGCCGGTGTCGATGAACTGCGCCTCGACGACAACATCGCGCTCGGTCTGCTGGGTGAGTCGGCGGTCAAGATCCGAGGCAAAGTTCGGCTGTGTGGTCCCCATTGGCCGGTTGAGCGTCACAGAGACGTTGATGGCTCCACCGCTGTCGACGTCAGCTTCGTCGAAGGCGATGGCCGTCTCGCTCGATCCGATTGAGAGATCGACCAAGGCGAGCTGGCGATACGGTTGCTCGTCAATCATGTCGTGTACCTCGTTTTCGGCTTGCTCCTCGAACTGTGCGGACTGGTAGGTGATGTAGGTAACGCCGGCCAAGAACACCGAGAGCACGACGAGCGCAATCGCAAGCATGCGGATTCGCTGTCGGATTTTGGCTTGCACTGCATTGAGCTGGAACGAGTTTTGTGGCCGATAGCCGATGAGCCAGATGACGACCAGCGCGATCAGGTTGATGGAGAGCACGTTCACGAGGAGCAACACCCCCGAGCCGAAGCTCACGAGCGGCTGGCCCCACGCGATGCCGAGACCAACTGTTGCGGCCGGCGGGATGAGCGCAACCGCGATCATCACACCGACGAGCGCCGCGCCGCTCCCCGTTGTAAGGCTGATAGCACCGGCGATACCCGCGCCGAGCGCGACGGCCAGTGAGAGGAAATTCGGCGCAAGGCGGCTCTGAGCCTCCGGAATCGCGGTGATGTCGGTACCCGGTGGCATCAATCCCACGAACCGAACGACTGCGGCGAAGGCCGCTGCGCTCACGACGGCGAGACCGAGACCGAGTACCTGCAACGCTACCCCGCGCGTGGCGAGATCGCTGTCGTCGATGACCATTCCCGTGGCGGCGGCCATCGCCGGTCCAATCAACGGTGCGATGACCATCGACCCCACTACCACTGCGGCCGAGTTCTGAAGCAAGCCGACGACCGCGACGACGGCACTCACGACGGTCAATACGACGTACGACCAGCGTTCTGAGCGTCCAGGAGCGAGATCCGAAGCTGCCGTTCGGAGTTCATCGCGCGCGATGAGACCGCTGGGTGCGTCCCGGTCGTCATCTCGTTTCTCGTCTCCTTCGAAACGGTCAGAGACGACGGTCTGGGCATCGACCACAACGGTCCAAGCGTCCGCGCTGATGCCACTCTCCCGGAGTCGGTCGAGCGTTGGCTCGACGTCGTCCTGTGAGAGCGGGAACGAGATGACCGCCTCGTAGCCGCCGTTGCTGCTGGATTCATCGGTGATGACGTAGTCGATGTCTTCCTCGGAAAGGATATCGAGGATCGCAGTGCGCTTTCCGGCCGGAACCGAGAGTTGGACAAATCGCATACTGAGTCTCCATCATCATCATCGTCAAAAGTACTGTCCGCGAACTTCCACGTAGAACGTCGTTTCGCCACTCAAGCACCCAGAGGACGCTCATTCGTCGGTTCCTAGGGGTTTGTTCGAGCTATCATGTGGTTGATAATCGAGTGTGCTAGATCCGTATCAGCGAGAAATATCGATCGCCGTTGCGTGAACTCGCGTGGATAGTCACTGCCAACTTCAGAGAGATACCTGATCCGGATAGAATTATTATCCGACTGCGGACTGAGTGAACTATGGAGAAAGGGTGAGTCCATCTTCGGCGACGACCACCTCTCCGTCGAAGACTGATTCAGCGTCTTGTCGCATTGCCTCGAGGTCGCGGTACGGCATGATGTGGGTGAGAACAAGCGTCTGGACACCGGAATCTTGCGCGATTTCACCGGCATCTGTCGCATCACAGTGGTTTGCAGTCAACGTAGACCTGTCTAGGCCTTTTTCTCCCTCTGCATGCTGTGGCCAGACGAACGTGTCGTCCTCGTCTGGCACGCGGTCTTCATCAACTGGTGCAGTGTTACACTCCTGCACGAGGACGTCCGCGTCCGCGGCAAACTCGGAGAGCGATGAGATCTTCCGAGTATCGCCAGAGAAGACGAACGATGAACCCGTCTCGTGCTCGTCGAACCGATACGCGTACGTCTCGATCGAATGTTTGACCGGGAGTGCAGCGACCTCCCAGCCGTCCATCTGGCGACTAAAGCTGTCCATAACCAGCTCGGTCTCGATATTCGAGATGCCGTCGGTCGAGTAGATGTCCTGGCGGTACTCGATGTCTTCCGCGTAGACGACGTACAGCGCGTTAACGAGTCGGTCAGTGCCGTCGGGTCCGTAGATGGTGAGTGATTCACGCCCGCCCTCCGTCCAGCTCGTGAACGCGAAGTGGAAGAACGATGCATTGTGGTCCATGTGGTGGTGGGTGAAGAATAGCGTCTCGATCTCCCCGAAGCGAATTCCCGCGTCCATGAGACCGTAGACGGTCTTCGGCCCACAGTCGATCAACACGCGTTCGTCGGCGAGGTCGACGACGATACTCGTGCCACCGCGCTCGGGAATCGGGACTGGGCTTCCAGTCCCGACGAGAGTAACCTCCATAAGACGTTGTAGGGGACAAAATCGCTTGTACGTTTGCCCAGATCACCGATTCTAAAGTATCGCTCTCGAATCACGTCAAGTGTCTCTGTTTCTGGGAGAACGACCTTGAACCAGGTCAGCCCTCTGCCGCCGACTGGCCTGAATCGGTGATTCCACGTGTTCGCCCCGATGTGGTGGTATCCGCCTGCAGAGACGAACAGTGCAGCTGGCACTTCCGTTTGTACTTCAAACCTGATGAGATCCACGTAGAAGTCTCAAAACGTTTCTTGACCAACTCTAAATAGAGAAATCGGATTACCAACTACTGTTATCGATTGAATGTCCATCTGAGCTGGGGGTGATTCCAGTTCGAATCTCGAGATCAACACGTCTGAGATGCTTGCACCCACTAGTGGGCTGGCGTTGTTCCCAATCTGGGCAGGTACACGTCTCCGTCTCAACGTCAACCTCGTAAGTGTTCCCGCTCTCGCTGACAATCTCGTAGATGGAGCCCACCCTGGCGAACTGGACGATCATCTCCTCGCTCAATGCACGCCGGGTTCGCGGATCCTCGATCGAGTAGCCACCGGCCTCGAGTCGGGGTTCTGGAAGTACATCGACGTCTTGCGCGACGAAGCGGGTCTCGATCCGGTCTGACCCGCCGTATTTGGCGGTTTCGACTCAGCTCGAGCCGTCCCCGCGCTCGCGGACCCGCTCGATTTCCTCCTCGTCGAGGAGGTCCATCAGGATCGCGTCGCCGGCTCGGTAGCGCCCGAGTTCCGATTTGGTCAGCTTGCTCTCGATCTCGTCGTCTCCGAGGCGCGACTCGAGCATCTCGTCAATATCTTCCGGATCGTAGCCGGGTATTGGCATATGAGAACACAGTACGCCAATGGTCTTATAGCCCGGTGCTCGTTCCGACCGCCGCCCGCGGTTCGGCGCTGTCGAGGCTCGCTACCATCAGCGTTAGCAGTAGTTGAGACTGGTCATCTCAATGCATATGGATCGCCGTCGAGGGGGTTCATAGACTGTCAGTCATCGTCTCCCCGGCAGGCGTCGCCACCGCGCTTGGTGATCGTAAGCACGTAGAGGGTCTGGTCACTCCGAGCAACACGATACCTGAGGCGAAACGGCCCGATTCGGAGCTTCTGGTATGGACACCTTCGAGTGGTTCGAGATAATCAATCAGGTCGCGCCACTGATCCGTGACGATCTCGTCCAGTTTGGAACTGATTCGGTCTTGAGCGTATTCGTCGAGGCCGTCGAACTGTCGGTCTGCTGTATTGGTGAATTCCCAATCTCACTCTTCACTCATCGTCGCTGTTCCCGGACAGTCCGTGATCCGCCTTCACGTCGTCGCTCGTTCCCGTGTTCCTCTACTGAATGTCGACTTCGCTCGCGAGCATCGCCTTCAAATCCGCTCGGTTGAAATCGGGATGCTTGATCGCGTCTCGAAGCACGTCACGAATGAACTCACTTCGACTGTTGTACCCTTCCTCTTTCTATAGTAACCGTTAGAACTTTCCGCCCAAGAAATGTTGCGTATACTAATGGACCATCTCGACGAAATCTCTGTCGAAGAACTTCAAGATGCTCTCGACAACGTCGAGGGAAACAAGCCGACACAGCGGTTATTAGCAGCAATTGCATACAAAAACGGTGTGACACAGACCGAACTAGCAGAGTGGCACGACACCGGCCGACGAACAATCTACAGTTGGCTTAAGCGACTCGACACTGACGAGTCGCTTGAGCAGGCCGTTACTGATGCTCACCGATCTGGGAGAAAACGAAAACTCTCGGAAAAAGAGCAACAAGAATTCGAAGAAACGGTTCACGAACCACCAGTGAACGTTGGAGTTGACGCGCCGGCGCTCGTCCAGCAGTATCTCGACGAAACATACAATGTCGAGTACTCAATCCCGAGCTGCCGGCGATTGCTCAAAGAAGCGGGATTGACCTATCAAAAACCACGCCGTACAGCCGCTGAAGCAGATGCTGAGGTGGAAGAAACGTTCCGCGAGGAACTCAAAAAAAGCAGCGGGAGATGGACGCCACAGTAGTCTGTATCGATCAAACCAAGAAATCTGTGCAAGTTGAGCCGCGTGCCGCATGGTTTCCGCGCGGCACGCGGCCGTCCGTCGAATTGTCTGGACAACGCGACTGGACGTGTTTGTTGGGCGTGATCACCGAGGACAGTGATCGCTTTTTCTCCCGGTTCGAAGAGTACGTCACCGCCGAACACGCAAAACATTTAATTCTCGCCTTATGCAAAGAGTTCGAAGACGATTTGATTATCGTGCTAGATGGTGCGCCGTACTTCCAGGCGTCGGCGTCACGGACCTAGCGGTCCGCGACGACCTCGCCTTTGTCACGTTACCGGCGTACTCTCCTGAGCTAAATCCGGTCGAGGAGTGCTGGAGACAACTCCAAGCGAATCTTAGCAATCGGTTCTTTGATTCATTGACTGAACTCACAACAGCAATCGACACCGCTCTTGACCAACTCTCTATTCCTATAGTGGGTGATTATTTCTAACGTCTACTATAGACAGTGCCGAAAATAGCCATCAGTCCGGCAATGATCAGGTAATGATTACTGCAACTGTTTAGGGAATTCCAAGTGAGATTATTCCGATGGGTACCGTTTGAAGGGGCAACGAGCATCCTTTAATATTCCCGCCGGAATAGGACTCGCTAATGGCTGACTCTCCGAATTCGGGCGGAACGTCCAGATACAAAGTCGGAAAGGTTATGAATCGGTATTCGCTCGGCGGAACAGGACAGAAGCTCGAGGAATATTGGGTCGGCGACGACCGAGAGTCCTACAGCCTCCGTGAGCTCGCAGAGTATTTCAACAAAGAGCTACTCCGCAGTGCGCTGGCTAAGACCGCACAACAACGCCTCGACGGCGATATCGACACGATCTATCGCACTCTCAGAGACGAAGACGTGAGTCGCGGCGAACAAGTACACGTCCGAAAAACACTCGAGCATGACGGTGTTGACGTTGAACAGTTGCAGCGAGATTTCGTCACGCATCAGGCCATCCACACATACCTGACAAAGGGAAGAGGTGTAGAGAAAGGATCCGAGGCCGGTGATCGAATTGAGTCCGCTCGACAGACGATAAACGGACTTCGTGGTCGACTCGTCGCCGTCGTAGAGACGACCCTCTCAAATCTCAGGAAGACGGACATATTCACACTCGGTTCATTCGACATCTTCGTCGAAATTAATGTCCTCTGTACTGATTGTGGGTCCCACAAGAATATTTCCAAACTACTCAATGATGGAGGGTGTGAGTGCGATTCCAAAAAGTGAACCTTCTTCCTGACGAGCTCTTCGCTGATTCGGTATTGATACGCTGATCAGTAACGACCTCGTTCGAGTCGTTGGTGTTACAGAGCTAGAACTGTAATTTCATGAGTGATGCTATCGTAGAAGCCTGTCCGTCAAAACTGCATCCGATCGTTCATCCGTGGTGAATGGTATACAGTCTCAGATGGACACAACTACCGTCGTGATCTTCTCTGGATATCTTTGCTAGCGACGTGCTGTCACGGCCAGAGGAAAATACGGTAATCGCACAGGCTAAGTTCTTCTTCCAGTACGATTCGAATAGCTTGAATTGAGCGCCAGTTACCGCGTTTCCCATCACCGAACCGTATAGCTGTCACCGGTTCTCAATTCTCTGCCAGTCCCTGCTCGTTCCGAGAAAACCAGCGATGATTGCGTGTCGCTGGTACTATGGCCGCTTTGAACGCATCAAAAAGGGAGCTGTCAAGGCGTCTCATAGCATATTCAACAGCAATGAACAGAATTATTGGTCTGGAATCCTCCCACTTCCCATGGGGACTGACAACACGGTCAGCTCGGACGAACGGATGCTCGATATCATGGAAGCGCTCAAAGAGCACACGTCAGCCGGCGTAACGGAGCTCGCCGACACAGTGAATATGCCCAAGAGCACCGTTCACGTCCACCTCGCGACGCTCAAGGACCGGGGATACGTCGTCCAGAACGATTCGCAGGAGTACCGTCTTAGTCTCCGCCTGCTCGATATGGGGATGATGGTTCAGGAGACCCAGGAGATGTACGACGAGGTGCTCCCGAAACTCAACGAACTCGCCGAGGAAACAGACGAGAAGGCCTGGTGGACCGTTGAACAGAACGGGAAGGCCGTATTCATCGCCAAATCAGCGGGAAAACACGGCATTCAAACCAATGCTCGAATCGGCCACCATATCGAACTCTATCAGTTAGCGGCAGGAAAGGCGATCCTCGCGAACCTGCCGGCAGCGCGGCGAACGGAAATTTTAGATAGTTACGACTATCCGCTCGGCAACGAGAAAACCCGTGCGGAGCTCGAGGCAGAACTCGAGGAGATTCAGGACCGCGGCGTCGCATTTGGATCCGAACAGTTCCTTCAGGGAGTCTCCGGCGTCGGCGCTCCGCTCACGGACAACGCCGGGAACTCCTACGGAGCCATCAGCATCTCCGGCCCGTCCAACCGCCTCGACAGCGATCGCATCGAAAACGAACTCGCGAATCTGGTCCGGGGTATCTCCGGAGAACTGCGCGTTAACTTCTCGTACCGGTAGTTCTATTTACTCGAACGGAGGCTCGGGGCGGATCCGTTCTGTATACCCTCTCTTCCCGGCGATCGCGGTAACTATTCTCTCAGCGACCTGTTCTATCCTTCCGAACACCAGATACGGATACCGTCTGCT
Source organism: Natrinema zhouii (assembly GCF_013456555.2). Taxonomy (GTDB): domain Archaea; phylum Halobacteriota; class Halobacteria; order Halobacteriales; family Natrialbaceae; genus Natrinema; species Natrinema zhouii. The sequence goes on along the minus strand of NZ_CP084884.1, from coordinate 209,360 downwards.
ATCGAAGTGGTAATAGATTGCTGGTGAAGTCCAGAGCGGTGCTATGCCGTCTCCGCCTCGCTACAGATGAGAACCGGTCGGTCGGTGTTCAACACGACCGATTGGGTTACGCTCCCGAACAGCACCTTGCCTGCTGGGGATCGATTGCGTCCGGCGACACAGATCGCGTCAGCATCGAATTCGCTGGCGGTCTCGAGGATCGACTCCGCCGGATCACCGCTTCCCTCCCGTAGCTCGACCACCACGCCAGCGTCCTCGAGTCGCTCCTGTGCGCGCTTTACGGCGTCGACCTGTGTAACGGATGCACCTTCCGGGTTGTCTACGAAGTCGTGGAGCAGGTACGCGCGGGTGTCGTCGACGTCAAACAGGTCGATAACTGTCCTGGCCTGGGCGGCTGCGCGTTCGACATGCTGATCGATACCGAGTACGATCTCGTTCATATACGCCTATTCTCAGACGGATCTCAAATAAGTAACGCCCGCCCCACAGACCGGGAGCGGCCGGTATCGGACTGCCGTCACTGATCCGGTCACACAGAGATGCTATCAGAACGGCATCGTCGGAGCGGACCGTTAGTCGGCTAGCCCGACACCGAGATGCTTGTCGAGGACGTCGCCGTTCTCGCTCACGTCCTTGGAAGGTCCTTCGTGGACGATATGCCCCTTCTCGAGGATGTACGTGTAGTCGGACACACCCAGTGCGACCGGGATGTTCTGCTCGACGACCAGCACGGTAATTCCCTGCTCGTTGAGGTCCTCGATGATGGTCTCGATCTGTCTGACGATGTACGGCGCGAGCCCTTCAGTCGGCTCGTCGAGCAGGAGCAGCTCGGGATCGGCGATCAGCGCACGCGCGATAGCGACCATCTGCTGTTCGCCGCCGGAGAGCATCGAGCCGTAACTGTCCTCGCGCTCCCGGAGGTTCTCGAACATGTTGATCACTTCGTCGACCGACGGCCCGTCGCTCGCGTCGACGCCTATGTGGCCCATCTCGATGTTCTCGCGGACCGTCAGGCCAGGAAATACCCTGCGTCCCTCCGGGACGAACGCGATCCCCTTCTTGATGGTCGACTCGGTGTCGAGGGTCGTGATATCGTCCCCGTCGAATTGAATCGAGCCGCCGGTCGGCATGAGGTTGCCGACGACCGATCGGAGCGTCGTCGTTTTGCCGACGCCGTTGCGGCCGACGAGTGAGACGACCGAGCCACGCTCGACCTCGAGCGTGAGCCCCTGCAATACTTCGGTCATATCGTATCCGGCGCGCAAGTCCTGTATCGAGAGCAGTGGGTCACTCATCGAGAGCACCTCCGAGGTACGCATCGCGGACGTCTTCGTTGTCGGCTATCTCTTCCGGCGTCCCGCTCGCGAGTTCCTGCCCGCGAGTCAGGACGGTGATCCGGTCAGAGACGCGCATGACGAGATCGATGTCGTGTTCGATGAGCATCAGCGACTGGTCCGAGAGGACGTCACTGATGAGTGCCATCGTTTCTCGTGTTTCCTCGCTACTCATGCCTGCGGTCGGTTCATCGAGCATAACTAGTTCCGGATCCGTCGCGAGCACGAGACCGATTTCCAGACGGCGTTGGTCGCCGTACGCGAGCGTGTCCGCGTGCTCGTCCGCACGGTCACGCAGGCTGATCTCGTCGAGGATTTCGGTAGTCCGATCGGTCAGTTCATCGAACGAGTCCTTATCGCGGAACATCGCCTCCCGCCGACTGATGTCGTCACCGTACACTGCTTGCGCGGCCAGACGGACGTTCTCGCGGACGGTGAGGCCGCCGAACACGTTGGTGATCTGGAACGACCGACCGACGCCGTGGTGAACGCGCTCGTGTGGCGGCAGGTTCGTGATGTCCGTGCCGTTGAAGCGCACGATCCCTTCGGAGGGAATGAGCGCGCCGGTGATGAGGTTGAACGTGGTCGTCTTGCCGGCGCCGTTCGGGCCGATAACGCTCCGGAACTCTCCTTTCTCGACCTCGAGGTCGACGTGGTCGACGGCGGTGAGTTCACCGAAGCGTTTCGTCAAGCCATCCGTTCGGAGTACTGTCTCAGTCATTCGTGTTCACCTCTGAGTCCTCGAGTCCGACCGATGTATTGTCACTTTCCGTCCGCTGGCGACGCTGAACAAGCAGCGACGGGACCGACACGAGCCCGCGCGGGACGAACAGCACGAACAGCACGAAGATGGTACCGATCACCAGTCGCCACTGCTCGGTGTAGGACGAGAGGATGTCCTCGGCACCGATGAAGACGCCGGCGCCGATCATCGGTCCGAAAAGCGTCCCCATGCCGCCCAGGAGCGTCATCACGATAACCTCGCCCGAGTGAATCCACGCGAGGGTCTGGTCCGGTGAGATGATGAACGTACTCGGCTTGACGGCCAGGAGGCCACCCGCCATTCCGGCTATCCCGCCGCTGATGACGAACGCGCGGCGTTTGTACTTCGTCACGTCGTACCCGATGAACTCGGCACGCTCCTCGGCCTCGCTGATAGACTGGAGGACGCTCCCGAACGGCGCGTTCATGAATCGACGGGCGAACAGGAGCGATGCGACTGCCAAGATCAGCGTGGTGTAGTAGAAGACGACGTTCGGCGTGATCTCGAGTCCGGCGATCAGCAGTTCGATATCGCCGAGCTCGGCACCGACACCGGCGATTCCGAAGAAGGGGTCCCAGCCGAGCAATCCGTCGCTGCCCCCGGTGAACTGGAACTTGAACACCGCGTTGTAGAACAACTCGGCGAACGCCAGCGTGATCATCGCGAAGTAGACGCCAGAGACCCGAATCGAGAGGCTCCCGACGATCCACGCGATGAGCGCACAGATGACGATCGCGCCCAGGAGTGCGACGATGAACGACGACGTGTAGTGGATCATCACCAGCGCGGCCGCGTATGCCCCGACGCCGTAGAACATAGTGTGTCCAAGCGGGACGAGGCCGGTGTAACCCATGACGATGTCCAGACTTAGTGCGAAGATGGCCATGATGAGAACGCGATTGAGGAGGATGATATAGTAGTCGTTGCCAGTCAAGAGGATGGCAAACGGGACGATGGCCAGCAGGCCGATCGCTGCCGCTCCGAGTTTCATCCGGACGCTCTCCGTGAACACGCCGCCGCCGGCACCGGTCAGGAGGTCACCCTCTTCACCGCCCCCGTCTTGGAACTCCGGATCACCGAACAGGCCCTGTGGCCTTATTAGCAACACGGCGATCATCAACAGGAAGATGGTGAGGCCCTCCAGGTCCGGTAGCGAGAGAGTGATGCCGGCGATGTCGCCGAACTCTGTGCCGCCGTACGTCCGCGTCATCGTGCGGATGATGCCGACGAGAAGGCCACCGAAGACGGCACCGCGGAAACTCCCGAGTCCGCCGAGAACGACGATGATGAACGCAGGGATGATGACGCTGTTGCCCATCCCGGTACTAACGCTCTGGTAGCCGCCGAGCACGATCCCGCCGACGGCCGCGAGTGCGGCACCGAGACCGAACACGAGCGTGTAATACTTGTCGATGTCGATACCGACGTTGCGGACCATCTGTCTGTCCTGTGAGCCGGCCCTGACGATCATCCCGTATTTGGTCCGGTTCAGGAACAGATAGACCCCGAGCGCGAGTGACCCTGCGAACGCGATCATGAAGTAGTTGTACAGGGACACCTGGATGCCGGCGATACCGAGCGGCTGGCTGAGATAGCCCGGCACCCCGAGATTTCGCTGTTGGGTCCCCCAGATTAGTTTGATCAGGTCGTTAATGATGAGGACGAGCCCGAAGGTAAGGAGGATGTGATACAGGGGATTCCGGCCGTACAGCGGTCGAACAGTGAATCGTTCGATTGCAACACCGACGACGCCGACGAGAAGCGGTGCGACGACCAGTGCTGTCCAGAACCCGAGTCCGACCCCGAGCGCGCTGGAGATGCTGATTGCGAAATACGCACCGAGGGCAAACAGTTCCCCGTGTGAAAAGTTAATGACGTCCATGACCCCGAAAATAATGGACAGTCCCGCGGCTAACAGGACGTACACCATCCCGAGGGTGATGCCGTTGATCAGTTGTTCGGCGAAGTCTGCTACGAATGTCATTGTTAGCGCTCTAGTTCAGCTCACAGCCTAGCTCGGAGCCGGTTGGCAGCGTGTTCTCGCCCTCGACCTTGCTGAGGAGGTTCACATCGGCCATGTCGCCGTCGCCCTCGACCATCTCGCCCATCCAGGTGGGGTTGGTGGCCTGATGGTCGGACTCACGGAGGGTGATGTCTCCGAGGACCGTCGTGAACGTCCCCCCCTCGAGAGCGTCTCTGACGTCTGTGGGGTCGGTACTCCCAGCTTCCTGCATGCCTCGGACCATCAGGCGGACGGACTCGTAGCCGACCCGCTCGAAGTTCCCGGGGACGCCGTCGTGTTCGTCCTGGTACGCCTCAACGAACTGCTGGTTGTCGCCGAGTTCGATCGAGGGATCGTAGCGGACGCCGCCGTAGGTACCGACCGCACCGGCACCCGTCCCCGCACGCGCGCTCTTGAACGACATCGTCGGACCGACGATTGCCTTCTCTTGGGTGAGACCCTGATCTGCAGCCTGGTTGACGAAGTTGACGAGGTCCCCACCGGTCATGCCGAGGATGACTGCGTCGGCGTCGGACCCGCTGATCTGGCTAATGTACGAGCCGAAGTTCGAGGAACCGAGGCTGGACTCAGTCTTCCCGACCTCGGTGAAGTTGCTGTTCGCGTTCTGCATTCGCTCACTGGTCCGGTTGTAGACCGAATCCCCGTAGGCGTAGTCGGCGATATGGAACCAGACGTTCGAGCCGATCTCGTTTACGGTGTGCGCCGAGATTGCCTCGGCGATCTGAGCCGTGTTCGTCTCGAAGCGGAATACCCACTCGTTGCACGCCTCGCCCGTGATCGGAACGGCTGCCGCACCCGGGAAATAGACGAACTCCGCATCGCTGGCGAACTCGTTGAGTCCCAGCGCGACGGAACTGGAGATGGCGCCGAACACGAAGTCGGTCTGCTCCTGCTGGACGACCTGTTGGGCTGCCTGAGATGCGGCCCCGGCTTCCGTCTCGGTATCGTCGTACACCGCCTCGATCTCGTAGTCGAACTCGTCGCTGTTGTTGATCTGATCGACGGCCAGTTCGACGCCATCGCGCTGTGCCGGTCCGAGTGAGCTGTAGGCCCCGCTCATCGGGTTGAGGCTCGCGATCGTCACCGTTTCGCTCCCGCTACCACCCGCACAGCCGGCGAGTGCTACTGCACCCGCTGCGCCAGCGGCCGATAGGAACGTTCGACGTGAGGAGCCGGATACAATACTGTCACTGCCACCATTGGTTTCCCTTCGCATGGGTGTGCTATTCACTGTACACCAATTCATAATAAACATTAGGTTGTTTCGGACGGCGACGGTATTTACGAAGCCAATTTTCACAGTTAACTGTGGGACGGAGGTCGGCGATCAGAACGTTCGATACCGCTAATTGCGGATGTTCCCGTCGCAGAGTCGTTCGACAACTCGAGTCGCCGTCGGGACGAGAACACGCTCGTGCGAGAACCTACGTGGTCGAGTTCGTCGCTGCTCCTTCTACTGCTGGCCGACAGTTTCGTTCAGCAGACTCCAGACTCGTGCGTCTCGAAAGCACCGTGGCTTCGAACGGCACTCGAACACGCGCTGAAAGGATCAGTCGATAGCCGTCCTCGAGTGGACTTCGATGTCTGCGGAATCAACCCCGGTGAATTCGAAGCTCGGTTACCGATGGTTGGGTTGACCGCACTCGTGATGGATATTACATATGTATCAAGGTCGTGTATATCTTCGCTCACTGAATCGGTACGAACACTGTCAACCTGAGGATTTATTTTGAGGGAGTGTGATAGTGAGGAGTGATGTACAAGCACATAGCTCTGCTCGTACGACAGGAGGGTATGTCTCATACCGAATTCGTTGACTACTGGCAGAACAACCACACGCCAATCGCGAAGGACATCGAGGGTGTCACGCGGTATCAACAGGTGCTGCCGACCGAACCTGAACACGCCGAGTTCGACGGGGTAGCAGAATTGTACTTCGAGACGCTCGAGGATCTCCACGAAGCGCTGGGCAGTCCCGGTTCCCGTAACTACGATCCGACCAAAGAGATCGCGGCGAAAGCCCGCGAAGACGTCGACAACTTCCTGGCCATCGAGGAGCGTCCGCGGTTCATCGGCGAGGAGATCGTCCAGAAAGACGAGGTCGACAGAGACACTGATCGCCTCTACAAACACTCGGCGTTCCTGATCCGCCAAGAGGGCATGACTCACGAGGAGTTCGTTGACTACTGGCAGAACAATCACACGCCCATCGCTCGCGAGATTGAGGGCGTCGTCAAGTACAACACCATCCTGCCAACCGATCCCGAGAACGCGGAGTTCGACGGCGTCGCCGAACTGTACTTCGAGGACCTCTCGAAGCTTTATGCCGCGCTGGGCAGCGAGGGGTCTCGGGACTACGATCCTGCCAAGGGGAAAGCGAAGGAAGCCCGCGAAGACGTCGACAACTTCCTGGCCCTCGAGGATCGCCCTCGCTTTATCGGACAGGAACGGCTCGTCAAAGACGAGGGCTAACTCATGCCCGATTACGAGAGCCAGATCCGCGAGGCCTTCCCCGAACTCGGCTCGATCGACAGTCCGAACCTCCGGGAGACGGTCGTCGACGCGTGGCGGCTCGGCCTCGATCGAGGTGGATGGAACCACATCGAGGATATCCCCTACGCCTGGAACATTCACGAGGTAACCAACGTCGAGCACGTTCGCGGCGTCACTCGCATCGCCTGCCAGACGGCTGAAGAACAACGTGACTTCCACGGCGCGGATCCTGACATTGACACCATCGTGGCAGCGTGTCTCCTCCACGATGTCGGCAAGTGCTACGAGTACGTCGACTTCGTTGACGACGAGACATTGCTCGAGCCGGACCCAACATACGCGACCGAGGAGGTCCCACATTCGCTGTCGGGTTACGCGCTCGCCCACGAGGTCGGCTGTCCGCTCTCGGTCCAGCGAGCGATTCCTCACTTCATCGGTGAGATTCCCACTCGGACGATAGAGGCGGAGCTCGTAAAGAGCGCGAACTCCGCTTCCTCGAACGCGATCACCCAGTCGACGATGGGTATCACGCTCCAGGAGTGGGTTGACGAGTACTCACAGACACAGGCCTGATACCGATTCCATTTCATCGAGCCCGTTTGCTCAGTCCGAATCAACCAGCCATCTATTTTCAGGGGTCAATAACCGTTCCTCAGCGTTTCCCCCGCTTTGAGAGAGCTGGCTCTTCCAGCTGAGTGACGCAATATGCAACTCGAAATGGACCCGAGTAAGGCAGTCGTTCGGGTTATGGAATCGGTCAGGTGTGCAACGAACACGGGAAGTGGGTGGCCGTGTGGACGGTCCTGTTAGCGACCGCCGGTTCGTCGGCGCAGCCAGAGGAGTGCTGAACCGAGTACGGCGCCGGCGCCGGTTACCGCCGTGAAACCGGGCGTTCCGTCGGCTGTGTCGTCATGGGATCGATTCCCAGGAGCGTCATCAGATCGATTGTCGGGAGAATCTTCGGGCCATACCACTATTTCCCGTGTCGACTCCGTGGCAGCGTTGACTTCCTCGTCGGCAAACAGCAGTTGCTTGTACTCGAAGTCGATGAACAACTGAAGTTGATCATTGTAGTGTTCGCCGGTCGTTCCATCGGGTGCGATATAGCCGTCGTTGCCCGGCGGAAGGACGTTCTCGGCCTTGGGGTCGTCACTCAACTGTACGATGTGATTTTCTGTTCCACGGTTTACCCAGGGCATATCGCCTGCATCGCTGACCCCGATCGGCATTCCAAACAACGCCATGTTATTGAGATCGGCGATACGGGCCTCCGTTCGCCAGGAAGACGGAGCGCCATCGTACGTGTCCGAGAGTTCCGAGACGGCGCTGCGGAAGGCTGCGATCAGTTCGTCGTCTGGATCCCCGTCTACGTAATCAACATTCGGGGTCAATGCAGCTTCGTCACTGTGAAGGACGCGCATAAGCGTTCCCTGCCCGTAGCTGTAATTGAGGAAGTTACTCGCTAATTCGTACGCCTGTCCGAAATCATCGCTAAATACTTCCTCGATTATTTTTGGGAACGTCGCGTCCCAGATCGTGAACCCGGCAGTGTACTTTCCAGTGAAGTCCTCTCCTTCGCCTTGGCGATAGTTCTCCCACGATTCGAGCTCCGCTTTTGCCTGTTGCTCTATTTCATCGAGTTCCGCGTCGTCCAATGCCGAGAGGAGATGGGGTTTGTACCGAAGAGCTCTGCGATCGACAAAGGAAATATCGTAGATAATCTCCTTCAACAGCTCGTAATTGACCGAACCGTTCTCTTCTAGGCTGTGCTCTACGAGATTGATGATACGCTGCACGCGGTGGTGAGTCGACCAGAAGTAGCTCAGGTCACCGCTGTCCCAGTTCGGCGCGGGCTTGTTGTTCCAGTTGGCGATGTATCCTGGCGCTGGATTGATGGCGTGTGGAACTTCTCCGTCAGCGGCGCGGAGATAATCGTCATCTGTGAGTTCGTACTGGGTTCCGTCGGCAGGCAATCGAGTGTCCCACTCGACGGATTCGGCGTCGGGGTACCGGCCCAGATGGAAGTATCCGATGTCGCCGCACTTGCCCGCCCAGAAGAAGTTCAGCGAGTAGTCGCATCGTTGAGCCGCTTCCTCGAACTCGTCGACGCCGCCGGCTAACTGTGCCTCAAGGTACGCACGCAGACACCGCATGTGTTTACCCGCGTACGAACGTGTCTGTGCGATGGCCTGATCGTTCTCCGGGTCCCACGTCGTGATAACGCCGTGGCGGGTGAACCGTTCGGTGTAGGTAACGTCGTCGCCGTCCTTTACGGCGATGGTTTTCTCTTCGGTTTCGATCTCGTGTTCGTCTCCCCGAAACGTGTACGTATCTGGTCCGTCTTCGTTGACCGTAATCGATTCGACGAACGTCTGGATGCTGTTGTCCAGACCTGCGGTCGACGTAAATGCCCCGTTCTGGTTGTGCCCGAACATGATGAACGGGTAACCGGCGACGGTGGACCCCGTTACGTCGAAGTCCGGTCCGTGAAGTCCTGCTTCGTACATGACGGACGGCGTATTGAATCCCATCTGCGGGCCGCCGAATAACAGGGCATCGCCGGACTCGGTGAGTTCTCCCTGAACCGCGAGTGCGTTACTCCCGTACTTCATGGCCAGCCCGAGATCGTCGAGACCTGACGCCAGCGTCTGGATCCGATCCATCTCGGTCTCGTGGACTTTCTGCGCGTTCGCTGGCGTCGTCGTGTTTCCGCCAGTCACTTTGTTAGTCGAATCGTTGAGTTTCCCAGTCTTCCCCCGACGTTCGTACGTTGGTGCCGACTTACTCACCGAATTGGCCTCGACGTACGGCGGATGATATCCGACCTCGGGTTGCACGGTCGAGGTCGGTGCGCCGGGGTCGTCGCCCCAGTTGCAGTCTCGGAACAGTTCCATCGCGCGTTCCCGACTTCCCGTTTCTCGTTCGAGTGCGTCGACGAGTGCTGCACCGAGTGTTTCCAGCTGGGTCCCACTGAAATAGGACATGGTCGAAACAAACATTCCAGCGCTATCGGCGAAGGAGAACTCCTCCGGCTCGAAATCGTTATCGGAGAACCCCTTGTGGAATTCGCGGTCGTCACTGTTGTGTACCTCCCGGATGTAGCGGTTGATGCCGTCGGTAAACGCTTGTAGCATCTTCCGCTGTTCCGATGTCATCTGTTTTTCGGCTTGTTTGTCTAGGGACTGTTCGCCGGCGGTATTTCGGCGGGCCTCCTTATCGAACTGTACCCAGTCGTTGTTTTCGTCACCTTCGCCGATGACCTCCGCGACAGTGCCTCTATAATACCGTTTGTACAGCTCGAGTTGGTATAATCGATCTTTCGCCGTAGCGTAACCGAACCCGTAGAAGACGGGGGCACGACTGTCCGCTTCCCGTGCGTAGATATGAGGGACACCGTACTCGTCGCGCTTTATCGTGACCGTAGTCGTTTGACCAGCTGACTTCGCATAGGCGAGTTCCGTCTGTGCCACGGCACTGATCCCCGCTGCTCCGGCGACTGCCGTACTCGCTCTTAGCATATCCCGTCTCGATACATTCCGCCAACAGTATTGGTTAGTATCTGCCACGGTCTGCCATGATGGTAACACATTATATAATGATGAGGGACAATTCCGTTATTAGACGTGAATAGTATAGAATGATTGGTTGGTGATCATAATCTGAAAGTGTGGTACTACGGTCAGGTCAATCGACGGGGAGCACGTGACGTCTCCTCCCTTCTACCCACTGCGATCTCCTGAAGTCGATACGTACTCGTGTCGAGTGGAACAGCGAACCGATCGACTCCACAACAAAAGCTGCTTGTATTGTCTCGATCCGACAGCAGAAAGACACTCGAGGCGTCGGCTATCGCTGAAACCGACTATCCCGTCTTGTATACGCCGCGAGCGTCTGCGACCTGCGTTTCGTCAGCGGCGTAGACCGCGATGTCGACGACGCCAACGTCACTGCCGAGACGGACGACATCGGCTTCCGCACGCAGATCGCCGGTCCCAGCTTCCAGATAATCGATTCGCATATCGATAGTCGGAACAGGTTGGTCGACGAGCGAGACGAGCGCGGCACCACCGACGGTGTCCGCCAACGTGAACGTAACGCCGCCATGAGCCATTATCCGGTCTTCGTTCCAAGAGAGTTCCTCTCGCATCTCGACGGTCCCCTCGGCGTGTCCGTCCGTAGCAGTGGTAACCTCGATACCGAGCAGGTCGGCAAACGGCATCTTCTCGAAGAACGCTTCTGTGTCCATAACGGTCAGCGTTTTTTCTGCCGGATAATTAATTGTTTTGGTTTTCCACGGTAACATGGACCACCCCTCGGTTCGCAGCCGAATCATGTAGCGGGGCTGGGTCGGAGTATCGAGCCATAACAATCTCGTCGATGGCATTGAGGTCCTCCGGTCATCGTGGTCCCACAGATCGTCGAACCGCGACCAGTACTCTTCTAGATAGCGCTCGTCACCGCTCCGCAACGACTCGGTCATCGACGGCGCGAAGAACTCGCAGCCGAGACATCCCTCCTTCGTGGTCGTCAACGACGGATTCACCGCTGGTGTTGACGATGTCGAGGTCCATTCCGAGCGCCGGCCCGCCAAGAGTACCGGGTTTCAGCGAGTGCAGTGGCGTCAGCTGACGGAAACAGCTGAAGATTTCGGCGTCACCGGAGCTGTTCATGATGGGTGCTTCACCGCGACTGATGTTCCCAAGAACCGCTGCCAAGAGTCGGGACCCTCGAGTGATCCTGCCAGCGTCCCACATTCACAATTGATGGTAGAATCCTATTACGTAGTTATGAGGTGAGGTTCACCGACGCGTCTGGCTGCGGTCACCCGCGATGGTCGTAGACGCGCTGAACCTTGCCGACCTCGGTGCGGGCGATGCCACCCGGCTCGACGAGCTCGAGGTCGTCCGGCGTAAACGAGAGCGCGTTATGCAGTCGGGTCTGGATCTCGTCTTTCAGTTCGTTTTCACTGCGATCGCTCTCCTCGTCTTTTTCGATGGTGAGTTCCATGACGTCGAGGGTCCCCTCCTTGTGGAGGTCGATGCGGTAGTGGGGAGCGACGCCGTCGATGTCGAGGACGACGTGTTCGATTTCGCTCGGATAGAGGTTGACGCCGCGAACGATGAGCAACTCGTCCGTGCGCCCGGTGACGTTGTCCATGCGGACCATGGTCCGGCCACACTCGCACTCGTCGTAGTTCAGCGTCGTGAGGTCGCCGGTCCGGTAGCGGAGGACGGGCAGGGCCTCCTTCGTGAGCGTCGTCAGGACGAGTTCTCCCTCCTTGCCTTCGTCGACGGGCTCGCCCGTACGCGGATCGACGACTTCCGGGTAGAAGTGGTCCTCCCAGATGTGCAGGCCGTCCTGTGCCTCGTGGCACTCCGCGGCGACGCCCGGACCGATGATCTCCGAGAGCCCGTAGTTGTCGATACCGGTCGCGTCGAGTCGGTCTTCGATCTCCTCGCGCATCGGCTCAGTACAGGTCTCTGCACCGTACGCGATCACAGAAATCGGGAGCTCTCGCGGATCGAGACCCAGCTCCTCCGCCGTCTCGGCGAAGTACAGCGCGTAGGAGGGCGTACACGCGAGGACGTCGCTCTCGAGGTCCTGTGCGAGTTCGATCTGTCGCTGCGTACCGCCGCTGCTCGTCGGTACGACTGTCGCGCCGAGTTCCTCGGCGCCTCGATGGAAGCCCAGCCCGCCAGTGAACAGGCCGTAGCCGTAGGCGTTCTGGACGGTGTCGCCGGGTTCGACTCCGGCCGCGGCCAGCGATCGCGCCATGGCTTGGCCCCAGATATCGAGGTCGGAGTCGGTATAGGAGACGATCTTGGGTTTGCCGGTCGTTCCAGAAGAGGCGTGGATCCGAGTGAGATCGTCGTCATCGGCGGCGAACAGGCCGTCGGGGTACTTGTCGCGGAAGTCCTCTTTGGTCGTCATCGGGAGCTTCGTGATGTCGTCGATGCTCTCGATGTCGCCCGGCTCCACGCCGGCTTCCTCGAGTCGCTCGCGGTAGAACGGGACGTTCTCGTACGCGCGTTCGACCGTCTTCGCGAGACAGTCTGCCTGTAATTGACGGAGCGCTGTCCGATCGAGGTCCTCGTTACTGCTTCGCACACTCATAGAGAGAACAGACCACCTCAAAAAGATTCGTGCTCTCGCTGTGATCAGACCAGTTCAGGGCGGACCTCGTCGCCGAGTCGACGGATACACTCGGCCATCTCCTCCATGCCGGCTCCCGGGTGGTACGTCCGGAAGATGAAGTGGATGTCGTCACCGAGCGCATCGCGATACGTCTCGAGTTCGTCGACGACCTGTTCGGGTGTACCGAAGATCGCCTGCTCCTTCAGTTCTCGTTTGCGTTCGTCGGACAGTTCGTCGACGGGCTCGCCGGAGAAGATCTCCGCGTACCGGCGCTGGATGTAGAAGTAGCCGTCGCGCATCGCCTCCCAGGCCTCCTCGCGAGAGTCACCGACGAACCCGTGCTGGAGGACGTAGACCTGAAAGTCGCCGTCGATATCTTCGTGTTCGCGGACGTTCTCGATGTCCTCCTTGCGCTTGCGGACCCCCTCGAGCGAGATGGCCGAGGGTGCACACCAAGCGTCCCCGATACGGGCGGCACGCCGAACGGCGGGCTTGGCAGCGCCGCCGAGCATGATCGGCACGTCGTGGGCGGGCTTCGGCGTCACATCGACGTCGGCCGAGATCTCGTAGAAATCAGGCTCGTAGTCGAGTGGCCCCGCCGACCACGCGCCGCGGAGCACGTTGACGGTGTCAGTCAGTCGGTCGACGCGCTCGTCCTCGGGGATGCCGAACGCGTCGAACTCGTCGACGTTCGAGCCGATCGATAGGCCGAGCGTCGCCCGGCCGTCCGCGAGCTGGTCGATCGTCGCGATATCCTCCGCGAAGCGAACCGAATCGTACAGCGGAACCAGCGCGATACACGGACCGAGCTCGATGTCGTCCGTGACCGCCGCCAGCGCACCCAGTGCGGGCGAGATCCCCGACATGTACCCGTCATCGAGGAAGTGGTGTTCGGACACCCATGCGCTGTCGAGGCCGGCGTTATCGATGACGCGGCCGAGTTCGAGCATCTCGTCATAGATCTCACTCATCGAGCGGTCGTCGTTCGGCCGCTGCTGGCAGGTAAAGAGACCAGTACCGAGTTGCATACACGATTCAATTCGGGGAACCGCCTTAATCCTTGACAAAGGGGCGAGGTCCCGTCCGGAGACCACGAATCGGCCGCCAGAGCAAAGACCGCCGTGTCGAAAGGGCGACTCATAGCAGTATTCGCATACGAGACGGAGACTCAGTTTGCTTTCGCGACCTCGCACCGATAGGGCGGACTCACAACGCTTGTGTCCTGATCTACGCGAGGAATTACACGGTATTTGCGAACGTCGCGGCGAGTGCCTCGAGGAAATCGACGACGCGCTGTCCATCAGGAATCGACTATACAGGACCGATCGAACTCGAGGACGCGATGACGGTGCCCGACCGCGTCTCGAAAGCCGGCAAGTACACTTTCACCACGTCTTCGAGTACGGCGGACGATGGCGTCACGGCCGCGAAGTCGTGCACATGGTGCTCGATGAAGCGGGGGAGCCTCGAGTAATGTCCAGTACGTGGTTCGAGGATACCGCGGTAGAGAGAGTAGAGCGACGAGAGCTGGCGGTGCGTCAGTGAGACTAGTCGTCGGTTTCGATCCCGCCATCGGCTGCGACGCCGACGGATTCCTCGGGATTGCCCTTGATCCGGCCGAGGTTCATTACCGTCTTGATGTCCTCATCCAAGTCGTGATAGTCGCTCGTACTCGTGACGAAGGAGACGGCGACGAAGACGACGACGGCGACGAGAGTAGCGAGTTGACCCCCGAGGAATCCCATGGGCAGTTCGATACCGGCATACTCGACACCGTAGGCGAGGAGGATCGTAAGCACCAGTCCGACGCCGCCGCCGGCGAGTGCACCTTCAGCGGTCGCTCCCCGCCAGTTGTATGCGATGGCGATACACGGGAAGATGACGGCGGCGAAGATCGCCCAGCCTGCAGCCCCGAGTACGAAGATGAGTCCGGGGAAGGTAGCCGCGATAACGCCCGCTGCGACGAGGAGAACTGCCGTGGTCAGGCGTCCCCAACGGACTTCCTGCTTGCGAGAGAGATCAACGTCTCGATATTCGATGAAATAGTCGTGGACGACCGCAGACGCGCCCATGTTAAGGAACGCGTTGCTCGTCGACATGATCGCGGCCATGACCGCAGTGAGGACGAATGCGACGACGACGTCCGGGGCCCACTGGATGAGCGCGAGTGGAAGGGTCGCGTCCGGATTGCCCGGATCGGAAACGGTCCCCTCGATGACAGCGGCCTGCAGGAACGGTGCGGCGAGCCAGTACATCGCCGTCGCGAGGTACGCCGAACCGGTGATAAGTGCGCCCCACTTCAGCACCGACGCGTCACGTACCATGTAGAACTTCGTGATCGCGTGAGGCTGGCCGGCGACGGTCGCCTGAATGACGATTACTGAAATGACCAGGCCGATGGCCATGATCCCGTCACCACCGAGCAGCGTGAACTCAAAGTACGCGGGATTCTCCGTCTGGATCGCGTTGATCATTCCGTTCCAGCCGAGTCCGGAGTTTGTCACAACATAGTAGGCGGTCAACACACCGCCGAGAACCATTATCGCCCCTTGAATTGCGTCGGACCAGATAGCCGCGAGCATCCCTCCAATGACGGTATAGAAGCCGACGATCACCAGCCCGACTACCAGCGCCTCGAAGAAGCTGATCGGCAAGATGAGTGACCCGACGATGCCGAGTGCGGCATACTGGGCAGCGAGATACCCCATGCTGCCAAGCAGGACCGACGCCGCGCCGAGCAACCGGACGCGCTCGTCTTGGAACCGGTAGTACATCGCATCGGGTGCGGTGATAGCGTTCCGTGCGTCACCGAGCACGCGCATCTTCCGTCCGAGCAGCCAGTACGATGCGGTGAATCCGAAGATGATCAGTCCTCCGACGAGGATGAAGTATTCGAGGCCGACGAGATACCCCGTTCCGGTGACGCCGATCATACCCCAACCGCTCTGAATCGAGACGAACACTGCCAGCGCGACAACGAGAACGCCCGATCGTCGTCCCGCTACGAAGTACTCTTCCTGGTCTGTCTGGTAGCGGCTCGCCAGTATCCCGATCGCAACCATCAGGACGGCAAACACGGCGAAAAAGAACACTGCCGTCTCTGAATGGTACTCGATGCCGAGATCGTCGCCCCACGTCTGTAATGGAACCAGTACGCCGGTGCCGATGGACATCAATCGTTCACCTCGCTGGAATCGATTCCGTCGAGGGACTCGTGGTCTCGAACCGGTTCCGTCCCTTCCATCTGCGTTCCGAGGTATACCGAGACGACGAGAAAGAGGACGATGAGTATGAGAAGGACCTCGATGACTGGCGTCGGAAACCCGAGAAGGTAACTCATCGTCCGATCACCCCCTGACTTCGCTGGTCGCTCTTGGTGATCGTTAATCGACGAATCGCTCTCAGATTAGGATATTCGATAGTGCGGTATGTTGTCTCGTGCCACATACAAGGCACCTAATCAGATCGTAATTAATAAATGTTCCTCTGCCTATCGCCGGAACGGCTAATCTATCACTTTAGGAGCGCCTCGGGTAGCGGTAACGAAACGTCGCCCGTAACCGGGGCAGAAACAGTTTTAAGACGTGCTATGTGGACACAACATACATGTCTGACCGGCATAGCCCCCTCTTCGAGTCGATCGACCTCGGACCCGTGACGATCCCGAACAGAGTTTTTCAGCCGCCACATGGGAACGCGTACGGGCTCGGAGACCAGCAGACGAACTTCCGTGCGGAGAAGGCGAAGGGCGGATTCGGCCTGATCGTCCAAGAGTACAGTCAGGTCCACGAGTCAACCGACGTCACGCCCGTCGACTCGGGATTCATCCATGACGACGAGACGATCCCTCCGCAAAGAGAGATGGTCGACGCGGTTCACAACCACGGCGGGAAACTGTTCGTCGAATTGTGGCACGGCGGCGCAACAGCCGGAAACTACGGGAGTCGCCATCCGCCGCTTTCGGCGTCACAGCTCCCGACTGGGAGCGACTACACGCCAAAGGAGATGGAGTACGACGACATTCAGGAGATCGTCCAAGCGTTCGGCGATGGAGCAGACCGGGCGCGTCGAGCGGGCTACGACGGTATCGAACTCCACGCTGCACACGGATACCTCATCTCACAGTTCCTCTCACCGTTCTACAACGATCGCGACGACGAGTACGGTGGCTCGCTCGAAAATCGGCTGCGGTTCTTCCGGGAAGTCATCGACAGCGTTCGCGAGAACGTGAGCGACGGCATGGCCGTCGGTGCCCGGTATACGATCGACGAACGTGTCGAGGGCGGACTGACCGCGGATGGCGACGGCCTCGAGATCGTCCGGCGGATCGGCGGCGACCTCGACTTCTGGGACATCGACATCGGCGTCAAGCAGTCGATCGACGACATGATCGCACCGAGCCGTCGCCACTCGAAGAACTACCAGATTGATTTCGTGAAGGCTGCCACCGACGAGCTCGACGTTCCCGTCGGCGGCACCGGACGAATCACCGACCCGGACGATGCGGTCTCCCTCATCGAGGAGGAATACATCGACATGGTCGGCATGGCGCGCCAGTCAATCTCCGATCCACACTGGCCGCGAAAGGTGAGAGAGGGGCGCATCGACGAGATCCGAGAGTGCATCGGCTGTAATATCTGCGTCTCCCAGTCGAGACAGGGGATCCCACTCACCTGCACGCAGAACCCGACGGTCGGGAAGGAGGCGATCTGGCCGCCCGAGGAGTACGATGCGGCCGACGAACAGAGGGCCGTTCTCGTTGTCGGCGGCGGGCCGGCCGGCATGGAGTTTGCGAGAGTCGCTAGCGAACGTGGTCACCTCGTCCACCTCAATGAGAAAGCAGACGCTCTCGGCGGTCGAGTCAACTTCGAGGGGGCACTTCCGGATCTCGGCGAGTGGAACAGGGTCCGCGACTGGCGGGCTACAGAACTTGAGCGGCTCGACGACGTCGCTGTCCACACGGGGAGCAGAGCCGAAATGAGCTACGACGACGTCGAGACCTACGGTGCGGAGGTCGTCGTCGTCGCGACTGGTGCGAGGTGGTCCGAGAAAGGCGAAACGTCGGGAACGCATCGTCCCGTCCCGGGCTGGGATCGTGACCACGTACTGACCCCCGAGGATGCACTCGAGGCCGATCCGTCGGAACAGCACATCGTGATCTTCGACGAAGAGGGGTACAACGTGAGTGCTGGCGTTGCCCAGTCGCTCGCCGCTGACAACGACGTGACGTTCGTGACGCCGGGCGCGAGCGCGTTCAGTCAGGCGTTACACACGTTCGAACGAGGAACGATCTTCACCACCCTCTTCGAGGCGGACGTCGAGTTCGTAACTCACCACGCACTCGAGGAAGTCCGCGACGACGACGTCGTCGCCGCCAACGTCCACTCAGGAGAGCAGACCGCTTTCGAGGCAGACTACGTCATCTTCACGACGATGCGAAAGTCGAACGACGACCTCTACCAGAAACTCGCGGCGAACCTCGAGTCACTCCGGCAGTCGACCGAGATCGAGGAGGTCCATGCCGTCGGCGACTGTGTCTCGCCTCGACGGATCGCTGACGCTGTTTATTCCGGTCACGAACTCGGTCGACAGGTATAGACTGACGACGGTTCACGTCAGAACAGTATTCGCGAGCTGTTACCATTCAGTAATCGATGCGGGTGATCTCCTCGACGGGCCACTGACTGAGGATCTCGACACCGTTCTCGCGGACGACGACCATCTCCTCGACGCGGACGCCTTGGCGGTCAGCCGGCTGCATCGTCTCGACGGCCATCGTCATACCCTCCTCGATCTCGATGGGGTGGTCCGGCGAGAGTCCGCGCCAGATGAGTGGTACCTCGTACAGTTGCAGACCGAGGCCGTGGGCCCAGTGATTGGTCGTCATCTGCCAGAAGTCGTCGACATCGTACCAGTCCATATGCTCGCCCTCCTCGTCCGGGAAGCCGTTGCAAATCTCGTCGGTGGTCGCCCCGGGCTCGATGCGCTCGAGCACGTCGTAAAGATCGGCGCGGGCCTTCTCGTAGGCGTCCTGTTGTGCCTGCGTAGGCTCGCCCACGCTGAACGTGCGGTAGTAACAGGAGCGATAGCCCAGGTAGCCGATGTTGTAGAAGTCGGCGTAGACGAGGTCGCCGGGGCGGATCAGACGGTCGGTCGTGTTCGCCTGGTGTTTCGGCCACGTGTTCGGGCCGGAGGTGACGTAGCCGCCCTGGGCCATCGCACCGTGGCGCCAGAGTTCGCCTACCGCGTCGCCCCAGACTTCGGACTCGAGCTTGCCGGGCTTTGCGCTCTCGGTGATGGCCTGGAAGCCAGCCTCACAGATGGCCGCGACCTGTCGGAGACACTCGATCTCGTCGCGGGTCTTCACTTTGCGCGCGTCGAGCATGATGTCCGTGGCCGCGTCTGTGTTGACGTCGACGCCGCGGTCCTCGAAGCGCTCGACGAGCGCACCGTTGGCCACGTCGATGCCCATCGGTTCGTTGGCGACGCCGTACTCTTCCATGGCCTCGTAGATCGTCTCGGCCATCTTGTCCTTTAGCCAGCGCCGAGCCGAAGCGCTTCCCGAGGCTCGAGGGACGTTCCCGAGGCCGGGACAGGCGTACCGGATGTCGTCGAGCCAGGGACAGTTGAACCGCTGGTTCGAGGCGTGATCGGCCGTGTCCCAGTGGACGACGTCGCCGTCTTCCGTGAGCAGCGTGTAGTGGTCCGCACCGCTGCCGCCGGTCATCGCGAGCCCGGTCACGTAGCGGACGTTCGGGTCGTCGATGAGCACCATCGACCCGAGATCCGAGTCCCGGAGTCGCTCGAGCGCCCGCTCCTTGCGCTCGCGGCGCATGCGCTGGACGTCGATGCGTTCTTCCCAGTCGACAGCCATGGTTCCACGCGTTCCTTCCATGAAATCGCGCTCGTACATCGTGTCCCGATACACAGAGGGGCCTAATCAAACTCCGGGTTTGCTAATATCTAACACACCCCGTCGATCGGTTCGCCGTCCTGTCAGCGTGTGACTACCCGAGCGTATAACTGTCCGCCGCGACCACTGGTGGCTATGTCCCACGAGACACCGATTCGCGTCGACCACACCGGCATCGCCGTCGACTCGATCGCCGACGCCGAACCGATCCTGTTCGCGCTCGGCTGTCGGAAGCTCATCGAGGAGTCCGTCGAGGGCCGCTTCCACTGGGCGCAGTACGACTTCGGGATGGACGCCTCGCGACTGGAATTCATCGAGCCCGAGGCCGACGACACTTTCCTGACGACATACCTCGACGAACACGGCCCCGGGCTCCACCACATCACCTTCGAGGTCGCGGATATCGCGGCCGTCGCCGCGGCGCTCGAGGACGCCGGCTATCGGGTCGTCGAGTACACGGAGTACGACGACTGGACGGAGGCGTTCGTTCCCCCGTCGAACCCGACCGGGGCGCTGTTCCAGCTGTTCGAGTACCACGAGGGGTACGGCGAGGGCCGACCGCCGGCCGACGCGCTCTACGTCGACGGCCAGCGGTTAGAAGAATCGTAAGCGCTCAGACGGTCTGCCATGATGATTTGCCGGCGCAATCGAAGATGTACTGCGGTTACGGCGGAAATGACTGACAGTCGTCCGTCTCAGGTGCCGATCAGACCGGCTCGAGCCCGTTCTCCTCGCGGAGCGTGTTGATGTACTCTCGGAACCCGGTCTCGAGGTCGTATTCGACCTCGTAGCCGAGGTCGTCCTGTGCGGCGGTCATATCGAGGTTCTGGGTCCACGGGAGTTCGCCGTCGTCGGAGACGTCAAGATCGGCGTC
Source organism: Natrinema zhouii (assembly GCF_013456555.2). Taxonomy (GTDB): domain Archaea; phylum Halobacteriota; class Halobacteria; order Halobacteriales; family Natrialbaceae; genus Natrinema; species Natrinema zhouii. The sequence continues at coordinate 188,825 of NZ_CP084884.1, read as the reverse complement.
CGGGATGATCTCGCGGACGGTGTCGGCGGCCTCGCGTATGGTGGCGAGTTCCCCGCGGACGTTGTAGATACGCTGGTTGAGGTCCTCGTCGGGGGCGAACGCCGCTTTCCGGAACGCCTGGGCGATGTCGCGAGCGTGTTGCCAGTCGATGACCTGATCGCCGTACTCGACGCTGAACGACTCCTCGAGGGCCGGCTTCTCGACGATGTTCGCGAGGAACGCCGAGCCACCGGTCTCCCGGTAGGGGCCGTACGCGACGGTCGGGCGCAGGCCGACGTGGGAGACGTCGTAGTCCTCGTAGTAGACCCGAGCCTGGTGTTCGTTGTACTCCTTGGTCGCCCCGTAGAGCGTGTCGGGATAGACGAGTTCGTTCTCGTCGACGTACTCGCCGTCGTAGTTGTGCGGCGGCGCGTACACGGCCGCACTGGATGCCCAGGCGACCCGTTCGACCTGATCGTCGAGCGTGCGAGCGGCTTCCAGGATGTTGTTGGTGCCCGCGACGTTCACGTCGAGGGCCGCACGCGGGTTGTCGCGCGCGGTATTGGTCAGTAGCGCTGCCAGGTGAATGATGTGTGTCGTGCCGGTCTCCTTGACCGCGCGGATGACGTCGGTCGCCTCGGAGACGTCGCCCCGCCGGATAGTCACGTCCTCGGCGACGCCCAGCTTGTCTAGGATCCGATCGTCCGTCGAGAGATCGTAGGCGACGACGTCGTGTCCCGCATCAACCAGGTCCTCGACGACGTACGAGCCGAGGAAGCCGGTACCACCAGTGATGAGTACAGTTGACTCTGTCATCGTGTACCAACGACGTGACGGAGCAACACAAAAAAGTTTGTTATTAGCACCGTCTCGCCACCACAGCTACCGTCAGGTATTTCGAGATTCACGATGTCTGTCACGTCATGGCACGGCGACAGCTAGACCCGGACGGACTCATCGACGCCTCGAGCATCGGCTACAGCCACGGCATCGTCGCGGACGGCACACTCTACATGTCCGGGCAGGTCGGCTGGGACGAGTCGTTCGAACTCGCCGGCGAGGACGTCACAGCACAGACACGCCAAGCGTTCGCGAACGTCGAGACGCTGCTCGAGGAAGTCGACCGATCGCTGGCCGACGTGACGAAAGTGACCGCACACGTCGTCGAGCTCCACGCGAACCGGGACGCGTTCTTCGAGGTGTGGAACGACGTGTTCAGCGAGCCGCCGCTCCCGTGTCTCACGCTCCTCGGTCCACAGCAACTCGCACAGGACGGGTTGCTCGTCGAACTCGAGGTCGAAGCGCCGGTAGACCGGTAGGCCCCGTTACTCGTGGAGGCCGCCGACCTGTTCGTAGAACGACGACTGGAGCGACTCGACCATCTCTTCGTCGCGGTCGATACGCGCGTCGATAACGAACGGGACGTCGGCGTTCGTCCCGGTCTCGAGCGCGTCGGCGAGTTCATCGGGCGTCACCGCGCGCGTTGCCTCGGCACCGAAGGCCTCGGCGGCTTTGACGAAGTCAGTGTCATGGAACTCGACGCCGGCGATGTCGCCCTCGTCGTCTTGCATCTGCCGGACCATGCCCAGGCTCGTATCGTTTAAGACGACGAACGTCGGCGCGACGCCGTGTTCGACGGCCGTCTCGACGCTGGTCATCGTCATGGTGAAGCCGCCGTCGCCAGCGACGCCGATGACGTCCTTGTCCGTCGTGATCGCCGCCGAGACGGCTGCCGGCGTGGCCCAGCCCATGCTCCCGACGCCGCCGCTGCCGTAGTAGGTTCCCGTGTCGGGGGCCTGCAGGTAGTTCAGTAGCCAGAAGCGGTTGTTCCCGGAGTCGGCCGTGACGATAGTGTCCGCGTCGACGACGGCTTCGATCTCTTTGACCGCGCGCTGGGGCTTGATGGGGGAGGCATCCGACTCGCATTTCGGATCGTCGAACGATTCCCGTGCCTCGGCGGCCCGGTCGTGCGCCCAGTCGTTGCTCACGTCGGCGGGCAGTGCGTCCGCGAGGTCGCCGAGACTCTGGGTTGCATCGCCGATGAGCGCGACGTCGGCGGGGTAGACCCACCCGGCGTTGCGCGTGTCGATGTCGGCGTGGATGATCGTCTGCTCGTCCGGCCGAATGAAGTCCGGTGCCTGCCAGTTCGTGTCCATCGGGTTGAGCCGGGAGCCGACGACGAGCAACACGTCGGCCTCGCTGACGACCTGATTGGCCCCTTCGTGGCCGAACGAGCCGATGACGCCCGCGGCCTGCTCGTGTGTCTCAGGGAAGGTCGATTTTCCGAGATAAGAGGTGGTGACGACAGCGTCCGTGGCCTCGGCGACCGCCAGCAGTTCATCGTACGCGCCTGCGGAGTGGACGCCGTTACCGGCGATGATCACCGGCCGCTCAGCGGCTACCAGTCTGTCGACGGCCGTTTCGAGGTCGTCGGCATCGGGCCGCGCCTCCCAGTTTCGTACCTGGTTGTGGCCGTCCCAGACCGGGGGCACCGGGTCCTCGGGCATCTCCTCCGAAACCGCATCGCCGTCGAGGATGACGGCGGTCGGACCGGAGCGGCCGGCTGTCGCGTGTTTGAACGCCAACTGCAGACTGCGGATCGTCTCCGTCGGCGACCGGGGGAACCAGTGTTCCTTGGTGTACGCCTCGAGCGCCGAGGGGAGATCCAGTCCGCCGTAGTCGCCCCGCGCCTGCTGGTAGGGGGCAAGCGTGGAGTAATCGCCGCGCTCACTGGCTTCCGTGATGACCACCATCGGCGAGGAGGCGAGTTTGCCCTCCATCTGGCCGATGGCACCGAGGCTGCCGATCCACGGTCCCTGACCCGCGAGAATACCGGGCTTTCCCGTCATCCGCCCGTACATCTCCGCCATGATACTCGCCTCGCGCTCGTCGCGTGGGCGAACCAGGGTCACGTCGGACTCCGGGATGAAATCGAGGATCTCGATGACTCGACCGCCCGGATACCCGAACAGATACTCGACGTTCTGGGCGTCGAGTTCCTCGACGAGCCGTTCTCCCGTCTCAGTCATGGGTCTCGTCGAGTTGCACCGTCTCGTCCACCACGAGCGTTGGCCCTGCCTCGAGGTCGATGAACTCGGCTGCGTCGGCCTGGACTGCCTGTCCGACCTCGGACTCGAAGGCCGCGTTGAGCGCCGTGGCGTCGTCGAAGTAGAGTTCGAGGACGCCGTCGTACTCGGCGGCATCCGGGTTGGTCGGGACGGACGTCGTGTACTTCCGGAGACCCGGAAGGTCCTGTGCAATCGCTGCGTGTTCGCCCTGCCATCGCTCGGTGAACTCTTCGTGGCTGTACCCGTCCGTGCGGACGAGGAAGTCTACCATCTTGATCATGGTACTAGTTCCTCACATTCCGCGCTCTTTGATTTAACGGTTATCGATCCCCACGCCGTTTCGCCGGAATCGATGACGAAACGTCCAGTTGGGCTCACGTGGCGTTCGAATAGCTTGAACAAGTTTTAGTGAACGTAGCCCCTCGTAGTGTCGTATGTCACTCCCACCCGAGGTCGACCGGCCCGTCGAAACCGTCGAGCGAGCGATCGACATCGTCGACTACCTCAAGGAGAACGGGCCCGCGACGATCACCGAGGTGACGGACCAGCTCGGCTGTGCCAAGAGCACCGCCCATCGCCACCTGAAGACGCTCGAGGCGAACAGCTTCCTCATCGAGAACGACGGCGAGTATCGCCTCGGAATTCGCTTTCTTGATTACGGCGTCGTTGCTCGAGAGAGGTACACGCTCTATCAGGAAGTGAAACCGAAAGTCGACGCACTCGCCGACGAGACCGAAGAGAAGATCTGGTGTGCCGTCGAGGAACACGGACGGAGCGTCCACATCTACGGCGCACAGGGGAAACACTCCGTGCGGACGTACGCACGTCTGGGACACCAGAACTACCTCCACCAGCACGCCGCGGGGAAGGCGATACTGGCATTTCTTCCGGACGAGCGCATCGACGAGATCGTCGAGATGTACGGGTTGCCAGCGCGAACGCAGCACACGATAACGACCGAAGACGAGCTCTGGGACGAGATCGAGACCATCCGTGAGCGCAAGTACGCACTGAACATCGAGGAGTCCGTCGAAGGGCTCCACGCGATCGGTGCTCCGATCAAAGACGAGAACGGAGTCGCACTCGGCGCGATCAGCATCGCTGGACCCTCGAATCGCCTCGAGGGCTCGTTCCTCCGAGACGAACTCTCGACGCTGCTTCTCGGAACGGTCAACGAGATCACGATCAATCTCGCACACGCCTGATGATTCTTCGTACAGGACACCTTCTCGAGTGCGTCACCGGTTATCGAGCGCATCGCCTGAACTGCAGGTACCACGAGACGGTCGATCCCGACCTCGGATGACTCTCACGATGGCATCGAACGGATACTTAAAAATTCCAACAGATCGGTGGATGAGGCGAGGCTTTCCCCTCCTCAGACTCGTTCAATCACAATGAACACCGGGTTGACGTTCGAAAGCGTCCTGACGATTAGTGCCAGCGATGCCAGCGTTTCTACGAATACGGGCCGTAGAGGGTCGGGTCCGACGGCACGAGTGATCGATTCGTTCAGCTATCCAATTCGAGCTATTCGAACGTTAGTGTGGTAACTCGTCTCGAGGAGTTGGCGACGAATTCATTACAGTTCTAGTTCTGTAACGGCAGAGGTGAACGGTGACTCATCGCGCCATATCGTTCGCCCCTGCTGCTTCGACTGGTGGCTGCGATGAGGCGGAGCCGAGCTGGTAGGCCTGTCCCGTGGAACACTGTGAATAAGTCGTGCGATATCTGACGATATCAGCCCTGAAACGCTTCAGACAGCACATTCAATGAGGATGGACGCGAATTTGAAGGGGAGCGAGTGGTAAGAGTTAGCAACAAACGGCTCCAGTGACGGATCGGGCCGCCCTCATGCACTCGATCTGGATGTCCCGAGATGGCAGCACGGAAATGACCGAACTCGAACGTTCACTCCCAATGAACGGCCCACATTAGGCCAGAAAGCGTCTCCCAACCGGTATATCGAGCAGTTAGTCCGTTTCAGCGGTGAAAATCCGTTCGATGAGGTTAAACAGTCATGTTGTCCGTTTACACGGAACTATCAACATCAGCTGCTCGGCCAGTCGGGGTTGCGGTCCTCGAAGAAGGCGTCGATGCCTTCGTCCTTGTCATCGGTCGCGAACAGTTGCGCGAACAGTTCAGCCTCGTACTCGATCCCCGCTTCGAGGCCCGTCCGCGAGGCCGCTTTGACGGATTTTTTCGCGAACTCGAGGGCGACCGGGCTCTTCTCTGCGATCGCTTCGGTGAGGTCGTAAACGCTATCGTCGAACGTCTCGTCGCCGTGGACCTCGTCGACGAGGCCGATGTCCGCGGCTTCCTCGGCGTCGATGAGTTCGCCGGACAAGATGAGCCGCATGGCGTGGCCCTCACCGACCAGTCGCGGGAGTCGCTGCGTGCCGCCGCCACCCGGCATGATGCCGAGATTGATCTCCGGCTGGCCGATTTTCGCGTCTTCGTGGGCGATGCGGATGTCACACGCTTGAATGAGTTCACAACCCCCACCCAGCGCGTGGCCGTTGATCCGGGCGATGATCGGGATCGGGCAGTCGTCGACGCGCTCGTAGACGCGCGGGCGCTTGCTCGCTTCGCGTTGCTCGAGCATGTCCCGTTCGCGCAGTTCCGTCACGTCCGCGCCCGCCACGAACGCGCCGGACTCCTCGGCGCCCGTCAGGACGACGACGCGCACGTCGCTGTCCTCGACGGCGTCGAGAACGTCCTTGAGTTCGTCTCGGAGCTGTGCGTTGAGCGCGTTACGGGCGTCCGGCCGGCACAGTTCGATCGTCGCCACATGTTCGAGCCGGTCACCGACGGTGGCGTTTACCGTCTCACACTCGGCGGCGGTCGCTTCGACCGACATCAGTCGTCCCCCCACTCGCCGCTCGTGCCGACGATTTCGCCGTTCTCCCAGACGTAGAACCCTTCGCCGCTCTTCTTGCCGAGTTTGCCGGCTCGGACCTTCCGTTTTAAGACCTGCGGCGGCTTGAACCGCTCGCCGAGTTCCTCGCGGAGGTACTCGATGATATCCAGCCGGACGTCGAGCCCGACGACGTCGCCGAGTTCGATCGGCCCCATTGGGTGATTGTAACCGAGTTCCATCGCGGTGTCGATGTCACGCGGGTCGGCGACGCCCTCTTCGACCATCCGCATCGCCTCGACGCCGAGCGCGACGCCCAGCCGCGAGGAGGCGAAGCCGGGCGAGTCGGTCACTTCGACGGGCGTCTTGTCGATGTCCTCGATGTACTCGTGGGCGAACGCGAGGGTCTCATCGTCGGTCTGCTCGGCGACGACGATTTCGACGAGACCCATGATATGAACCGGATTGAAGAAGTGCAGACCGATCACGCGACCGTCGTTCTCGGCGGCGCTCGCAATCTCCGTAATCGACAGCGAAGAGGTATTAGTCGCGATGACCGTCTCGTCGTCGACGAGTTCCTCGACGTCCGCCATCGTCGACTTCTTGAGGTCGAGGTCCTCGGGGACGGCCTCGACGACGAGATCCGCGTCCGCGACGGCCTCCTCGAGGTCCGTCGTCCCCGAGAGGCGTTCGAGGGCCGCGTCGGCCTCCTCGCGGGTGACCTTGTCGCGTTCGATGCCGCCCCCGAGGTTGTCATCGATCGACTCGAGGCCGTTCTCGACGTACTCCATCTCGATGTCCCGTACGACCACGTCGTGACCGGCCATGGCGGTTACCTGTGCGATTCCGTGTCCCATGGTACCGGCTCCAAGTACTGCGACTCGCATACACAGGCAATACCGTGGGGGCATAAAAGCCGTTTCCGTTTCATACGTGTTCGTCCGTTCCGGCGTAACCGCCGGGCGGCTCGCGGTTTCGCCGGGGAGTTCGTGACAACAGACCGTCTCAGAAGACGAGCGCGGGACCGAACTCGAGTACCCAGAGGGTGGCCATCCCGGCGACGATCGTCAGCAGAATGTTCTCGCGCCACCACGCCACCGCGGCGGCGACGATACCGGCGACCAGCCGCTCGTCTGCGACCATCGCGGCGACGTCCGGATTCGGCGTGACGAGCCCGGGAGCGACGAGTGCCGCGAGTACCGCCGCGGGGACGAACCTGAGGAAGAGCGAGATGCGCGGCGGAACCCGGTTGATCCGGCCGAACAAGTGGATAAAGGAGAGCCGGATGAGGTACGTTGCGACGGCGATCACGAGGATAATGGCCCAGATGGCGAGCGTGGAGAACTCGCTCATTGGCCCATCACTTCCTCAGTAGTCACACCAGCGACGATTCCGACAGCCGCGGCGATGAGGAGGTCGATTCCCGCCGGTAGCCCAAACTCGGCGACGGCGTACGCCGCGGCGACCGCGACGACGGCGCTGGCGAGCGCGGCGACGACCTGCGGAAGGTCCTCGATCGCCGGGATCAAGATCGCGAGAAAGACCAGCGGGATCGCGAACATGAGGTTCAGCGACTCGGGAATGCCGGCCCCGAGGACGAAGCCGGCGATCGTCGTGGCGACCCAGACGACCCAGACACTCACGCCGAGTCCGAGGTAGTACAGCCGCTTGTCACGGCTTCGGGCTTCCTCGGCGTACTCGGCGATCGACATCGCGTAGACGTGGTCGGTGAGGAAGTACGCGAGGGACGCCCGCGTGCGCTTCCCGTAGGCGGTGAAGTGCGGTGCGATCGACGCCGAATACATGAGCATCCGCAGGTTGACAACGACCCCGGTGGCGACGATGATGGCGAGCCCCGCGTTCGCAGCGATCAACTCGACGGTGACGAGCTGTGCGGTTCCTGCGAAGATACCCGCGGACATCACCGTCGTCTGAACGACCGATAGCCCCGCGCCGTCAGCGGCGATTCCGAAGACGAGTGCGAACGGAACGAGGCCGAGCAGAACACCGATGGAATCGCGTACTCCCGCGTTGAAATCTTCGTTCATGGGGTACACGCTAGCCGAGAGGTAACCGTGACGCTGCAGGAGTGGTTCGAGTGCTGTACGAGCGACCGTATCGATGGGGACGACGACCCTACTGATGTGCTCTCTGTCGCTACCGTAATGAGATCGGTACGAATTCCGCCGAAACTTGGGGTGTGATACCACGGACGGTCCGACGATTGCGGTCTCAGCGATGATCGGGGCTGGAGCCGGTCTCGTCTCCCGTCGAGCGATCGCAGGCGTTCGGAGCGGTATGTGGAAATCATGATTGCGGGACTACCGCGCAGTGGGTATTGCCTACACTACTCTTCCTACGTTCGACTCAAAACAATATCGAATGTTCGTGAGACAGTAGCGGTGACTGATCGCGTGACGAGCGGGTTACCGACCGTCCGATCCCGGCGTAGCCGAGAGTCGAAGGCTTAAACTCCGAACCGTTCGAGCTACAGCGTGTGATGACACAAGCCAAGGCTGTAATCGTCGATGCAGTGCGAACACCACAGACAAAAAAGGACGGCGCACTCGCCGACCTGTATCCTGAAGACCTCGTTACGACGATTCTCGACGCGCTCGTCGAGCGCACGGGAGTTCCGGCAACGGCCTGGGAGGACTTCCGGCTCGGCTGTGCGAATCAGGAGAACGAACAGGGACGCAACCTCGCCCGGCAGTCGTTGCTCGCAGGCGGGTTCCCAGAGACGATTCCCGCGTCGACCACGACGCGCCTCTGTGGCTCCTCGCTCAGCACGCTCAACGACGCCGCCCGCGCTATCGAGGCCGGAGACGGTGCCGTCTATCCCGTCGCCGGCGTCGAGCAGATGAGTCGGATCCCCTTCTCGGAGTGGCTCCATCCGGCGATCGAATCGCGGTACGACCCCGACCGACTGCCGATGGGGCAGACTGCCGAAACGATCGCCCGAAAACACGATGTCAGCCGAATCGCCCAGGACGAGTTCGCCCTCCGCTCGCACGATCGGGCGACCGAGGCGGCCGAGAGCGGCCGGTTCGCCGACGAAATCGTCCCCGTCGAAACCGGTGACGGCCTCGTCGAAGCCGACGGGACGCCGCGTCCGAACACGACACTCGAGAAACTGAACGACCTGCCGACCGTCTTCCGCGATGACGACCGGGCGTCGGTCACGCCGGGCAGCGCCTCGCCGCTGACCGACGGCGCTGCCGGGATGCTCGTCACGAGCGAGTCCTACGCCGAGGAACACGGACTCGAGCCGCTCGCTCGCGTCACGACCCGCGCCGTCGTCGGCGTCGATCCGCGAGTCATGGGGAAGGGGCCGATCCCCGCGACCCGTGCCGCGCTCGAAGACGCCGACCTCACGATCGACGACATCGACCTCGTCGAACTCAACGAGGCGTTCGCCGCACAGAGCGTCCACTGCGTCCGCGAACTCGGAATCCCCGACGAGAAGGTGAACGTCAATGGTGGAGCGATCGCGCTGGGACACCCACTCGGTTGTTCGGGCGCACGGATCTCGACGACGCTGCTCCACGAGATGGAAAAGCAGGACGCCACGTACGGCCTCGCGACGATGTGTGTCGGCTTTGGGCAGGGCGTGGCGACGGTTTTCGAACGCACCTAGGCTCGTTACCGTTTCGCGCCGGTGAATTGGGCCTTGAAGCCGTACCGGATGACTCCTTCTTGCGTGTAGATGCGCCGAATCGTCGTTTCGACGTCGTCGCCGACACTGACAATCTCGTCACCGCTAGTCAGGACTTGCGTCGGCGCGCTGACCGTCTCCTCGCCATCGGGTCCATCGAGTGCGACCACGGCGCTGACGAACGCCCCGCTCTTTGACTGCTGCTCGACGAATTCGGGTGGAGCACCGCCCTGTTCGATCTGCGTCACTGCCTCGACAGTGCCGGTACCCGGCAGTTTGACGGGCACGTACTCGTCGGGGCGCTCGTTACAGCTGTAACAGGTTCCGTCCGGCGGGAAGTTGAGGGTACTACAGTTTGGACACCGCCCGGCCACCAGTCGGTGACGCTGGGGGATCGTCCGCTGCCACGAGGGGACGCTCACGTACGCACCGCCACCCTCGGGCTCGTCGCTGGTGATCTCGCCGCGCCGCCGGAGGTACTCGGCGTACGTCAGGTCGGTATCCCCCTCGAGCGACGTGGCGACGGGAACTGCCCCGTCGACGACGAACGCGTTCGCGCCCGCACCGCTGCCGTAGGCCGCGAGGAGGAGGCGCTCGGCACCGTCCGCGAAGGCCGTCGCGGCACCGAGGAACGGACTCGCCGCACCGGTGTCCCCGAGCGTGCTCACCGTGTCCGCGGCCGCGATGTCCTCGACGCTGACGCCCAGCGCGTCGGCCGCGCGATACGGCAGTTTCCCGTCCGGCGACTGGACGGCTGCCGCGTCGACGTCGAGGGCCGCCTCGAGGTCGCTCGTGGCACCGCCGAGCGTCGTCGCGAATGCCTCCCGGTCGTACTGTGTGACGCCAAGCCCGGTCGTCTCGTCATCGCCGGTCGCCCGGAATCGCGTTCCGGGGTACGGTTCGACGTGGGAGGCGCGGTCGACGATCGTGCCGGGGCCGTCGGCCTCGAGGACGAACGCGGCAGCACCGGCACCGGCGGCGTGTTCTCGCTCGCTGTCCGGTTCGCCTCGCGGACAGTCGCTGGCGACGACGAGGGCGACTGCCTCGCCCCACGGTCCCGCGTCGAGGGCGGCGTCGAGCGCCTGCGCCCCGGCTCGGGTACTTCCCGTCACCGTCCGAGTCGTTACGTCCTCGGGCGTGCCGAGCATACTCGCCAGCCGCGCAGTGAGGTCCTCTTCGGCCATCGGTGGTGTCGTGGTTCCCAGCGCCAGGTGAGCGACGGCGGATCCATCTCGGCCGGCAGCGGCGAGCGCTCGTTCGGCTGCTTCGACGGCCATCGTCAGCGCGTCTTCGTCGGCTTCGGGGACCGCCTTCTGATCGATACCTGAGGCGTGGAACTGTCCCCAGGCGTCGGCAATCTCGTCGGCGTCAATCCGCAGGCGCGGGGCGTAGGCACTGACCGCTGCGATGGAGACGTCGTTCATCGGGCCACCTCCCGTTCGAGGACGTGAACGACGGCTGCGCCGCCACTCCCACCGACGTTGTGCGTCAGGCCGTACCGCGGGTCTTCGATCTGTCGATCACCGGCCTCGCCGCTCAGTTGCTTGAACGCCTCGGCGACCTGACCCGCACCCGTCGCGCCGATGGGGTGACCCTTGGACTTCAGACCGCCCGACGCGTTGACCGGAAGGTCGCCGTCCAGATCCGTGACGCCGTCCTCGAGTAGCCGGTACGCTTCTCCGCGGTCGCAAAAGCCCAGGTCCTCGTAGGCGAGCAGTTCCGCGATGGCGAAGCAGTCGTGAACCTCGGCGAAATCGACGTCGTCGGGCGTGATACCCGCGTCCTCGTAGGCCTGTTCGCCGGCTTTCTCCGAGGAGGAGATGGCCGTGTATTCGTCCCGCTGGAAGAGTCCGACCCGTTCGCTGGCAGCACCGACGCCCGCGACGCGGATCGGATCGTCGGTGTACTCGTCGACGACGTCCTCGCTCGCGATCAACGCGACTGCCGCGCCGTCGGAGGTCGGACAGCAGTGATAGAGATTCAACGGGTCGGCGACCGTCGGGGCACTGACCGCGTCCTCGAGTGAGCACTCGAAGCCCAGGTGAGCGTTGGGGTTTTTCGCGCCGTTGGCGTGGTTTTTGACCGCGACCATCGAGAGGTGCTCCTGGGTCGCTTCGTACGTGTCGAGATACGTACTGGCCATCTGCGCGTAGACGCCCGCGAAGGTCGTCCCCGTCAGGCGCTCCCACTCCGTCTCGCCGCTGACGCCGAGCCAGTACTTCGTCACGTCGCTGCTCATGTCGGTCATGATCTCGACGCCGCCGGCTAGCGCCACGTCGGCCATCCCGCTTTTGACCGCTTGAACCGCCTGCCGGACCGAGTAGCCCGACGCCGCACAGGCGTTCTCGATGCGCGAACTCGGGATTCCGTGCAGACCGGCGTGTTCAGTCGCGGCCGGTCCCGATAGGCCCAGTTGGCGACCACCGACGCCGAGCGAACCGACGACGGCTTCGTCGACGTCGTCCGCGTCGATTCCGTGTGGTACGCTGTCGACGGCCTCGTCGAAGGCTGATGAGAACAGCGAGCGATAACTCTCGTCGGGCATCGCACCGAACGGTGTCTGCCCTGCACCAATGACGTAGACATCTCGCATACTTCGAGTTCCCGATGTATAGAGAAATAGCTTTTCCTCCACGTGTGGACCACTGCGTGGCTGGTCGTGTTCGAACGTCGAAACGCGTAGACGAATAACCGTTCATTATTACTCGAATCTAATGGATCGCACCCGAATGGTTTTTCATGGTAGTCTGCCAATCGACGGGTGACGTATGGTGCACGCACACGTAGAGACAGAAGGCCGTACAGAACTCCGTGAGATTCAGGAGAAGCGTCTCCGCGAAACAGTCGAACGCGCGTACGAGAACGTCCCGTTCTACCGCGAGCGACTCGAGGAAGCCGGCGTGGAACCGGGCGACATCGAGAGCATCGACGACATCACGAAGCTCCCGATGACGACCAAAGAGGACTTCCGCGACGAGTACCCCGACGGCCTGTTCGCCGTCGACGACGAGGAGGTCTCGCGAATCCACGCCTCCTCCGGGACGACCGGCAAGCCCAAGATCGTCTCCTACACCGACGACGACCTCAGCGTCTGGAGCGAAGTCGTCGCCCGGTCGCTGAAGGCAGGCGGCGTGAACCCGGGTGACACCGTCCAGAACGCCTACGGCTACGGCCTGTTCACCGGCGGCCTCGGCCTCCACTACGGCGTCGAAGAGCTCGGCGCGACGGTCATCCCCATTGGGGGTGGCGGAACACAGCGTCAAGTCGAATTGATGACCGACCTCGAGAGCGACGCCCTCTCGTGTACACCCTCCTACGCGCTGTACCTCGCAGAGACGGCAGAGGAGATGGGCTACGACCCGAAGGAGCTCCCGATCTCGACGATTATTTTCGGCGCTGAGCCGTGTACCGAGCCGATGCGCGAGGAGATCGAGGAACGACTCGACGTGAACGGCATCGACATCTACGGCCTCTCAGAGATAATCGGTCCGGGTGTCTCCAACGAGTGCCACGAGGCACAGGACGGCCTGCACATCTGGGAGGACCACTTCTACCCGGAAGTCGTCGATCCGCGCACGGGCGAACCCGTGGACGAAGGCGAGGAGGGAGAACTCGTCCTGACGACGCTCACGAAGGAGGCCCTGCCCGTCCTCCGCTACCGGACCGGCGACCTCACGACGCTGAACTACGACGAGTGCGAGTGTGGTCGGACCATGGTCCGCATGGATAACGTCACTGGTCGCGCAGACGACCTGCTCATCGTCCGGGGCGTCAACCTCTACCCGAGCGAAATCGAACACGTCGTCCTCGACATCGACGGCGTCGCTCCCCACTACCGCATCGACCTCCACAAGGAGGGGACCCTCGACGTCATGGAACTCACCATCGAAAAAGACGAAGCGTTCGACAGCGACGACGAGGACCTCCGGAAGGAAATCATGACACGTCTGGAGAACGTCCTCCAGTTCACGCCGGACGACCTCGAACTCGTCGAGCCGGGCGGCATCGCCCGTACCGAGGTTGGCAAGGTCCAGCGCGTCTACGACCACCGCGAGTAACGGAACGGCGGTTTTAGGGACGATAGACGCGTCCACGGAACGTCGCAATCCGATTTCCATCCTCGCCGAGTACGATGATTTCGTATTCCGCAGTTCGATCAGAGGAATGTGTCTCCTCGGCCGTGGCTGCGATCGTCTCACCGGTATCGGCGGCCTCCAGATACGAGATGTTGGCCTCCAGCCCGACGGCGGCATCACCGTCGGAGTTCGATGCTGCGGCGAAAGCAGCGTCCGCAAGCGAGTAGATGGCGGCCCCGTGTGGAGTTCCATGGAAGTTCAGCAGGTCCTCGGTAATCGTTAGTTCCGCGCGGGCGAACCTCACCTCCAGTTCCACGATGTCGATACCAAGCGTCTCGCAGTACGGATCAGCGTCGATACGTGACCGTGTCTCGTCAGATACGTCCGACATACAGGAGACTCATTCAGAAAGTCGGCGTAAATACGTACTGGTGAGTGGTGACTCGAGCCATACGTTCGACCGTGAAACATCGGAACGTAAAATTATTTAACGATGGTTTGCGAAACTCGGTGTATGGCCTATAGTTACGAGCCACATCACTTCGAGGACTTCGAGGAGGGACAGGAATTCATCAGCGTCGGTCGGACCGTCACGGAGTCCGACTTCATGATGCACTCGGCGCTCAGTGGTGACTGGACGGAGCTACACACCAACAAGGAGTACGCGGCCGACCAGGACGACTTCGGCGAGCGTATCGCCCACGGTCCCATGACGTTCGTGCAGGCGACTGGTTTCGTCTATCGAACTGGGATCGTCGAGCGGACCGCGCTCGCGTTCCTGGGAATGAACTACATGGACCTACCAAACCCAGTCTTCATCGGCGACACCCTCCAACTCGAGATCGAAGTCTCGAAGACGAAAGAGGTCGGCCGCGACGACGCCGGGCTCGTTGTCCTCGACACGGAGATGGAAAAACAGGATGGTACTATCGTCCTCGAGGGCGACATGAAGTTCCTCATCAAGAAAAAAGACTGAGATCAGTTTTCAGTCAGAGAGCGCTGTGTAACGCGTTCGTGGCGGTCGAATACGACGGCTTGCCACCGGCTCGTCGGAGAACTCAATTCAGTAGCGGTTCGGGACTCGAAGCATCCGTTCCGGAGTGCCGCGATGAGCACCTCTCACTAGCGGGTCGGACAGTACCGCTCGAGAGCGGGCAGTACCCCGTCGGCGACCGTCCGTCCGAGCTGACGGTCCGCTCGAACAAAGAGCCGAAAAGTCTATCTCCTTCCTACGGTCCGTAAACGCCGTCGGTACTGCTGATATAAACTGTTAAGGTGGCCGGAGCGTTCGATACGAACGCAATGGAATACTCCGGTCCGACAGACCTGTATATCGATGGCGAGTGGACGACTGCGAGTAGTGGAGAGACGATCAAAACCGAAGACCCGGCGACCGAAGAACCGTACGCGACGGTCCAGAAGGGCGACGAGTCCGACGTCGACGCGGCCGTTCAGGCGGCCGCTGCAGCGGTCGACCACGACTCCGAGTGGCGGACGATGGACCCGGACGAGCGTGGCCAGTACATGCACGCGATGGCCGACGCAATCGAGGAGATGAAAGACGAGATCTCGATGGTCGAGTCCCACGACAATGGGAAAACGCCGTTTGAGGCGGGTATGGAGATCGACTTGGTTGCCGACACCTTCCGATACTACGCCGGTTGGTCCGATAAGGTCCAGGGCGAGCAGATCCCTGTGTCCGACTCCCGACTCAACTACACCAAGCGCGAGCCCGTAGGGGTTACCGCCCACGTCTCCCCGTGGAACTACCCCTTCCAGCTCGCGGGCCGAAGCATCGCGCCGGCGTTAGCGACCGGCAACAGCGTCGTGCTCAAACCGTCCAGTATGACACCGTTGTCGGCGCTCTACTACGCCAAGGCTGCTGAACAGGCTGACCTCCCCGACGGCGTTATGAACGTCGTCCCTGGATCCGGGAGCGGCGCGGGCAGTGCGCTGGCGAGTCACGATACCGTCGACCACGTCACCTTCACCGGCAGCACCGGCGTCGGCCAGACGATTCAGCAAGACGCCGCTGACAGCGTCACAGACGTGACGCTCGAACTCGGCGGGAAGGGGCCGGCAGTCGTCTTCCCCGACGCCGACCTCGACGCGGCCGCCCGAGGCGTTCAGTACGGAATCTTCATGAACGCCGGACAGATGTGCTGGGCCAATTCGCGGCTGGTCGTTCACGAAGACATCGCTGACGAGATGGTCGATCGGATGGCCGACATCGCCGAAAGCATTCCCCTTGGTAGCGGCATCGACGACGATGGCCAGATGGGGCCGGTCGTCAGTGAGGGACAGCAACAGGAAATTCTCGACTACATCGAGACTGGCAAGTCGGAAGGCGCAACCGTCGTCGCCGGCGGCGACGTCCCAGATGACAAAGACACTGGCCACTTCGTCGAGCCGACTGTCTTCGCGGACGTGACCAACGACATGACCATCGCCCGCGAGGAAATCTTCGGCCCAGTCCTGTCGATCATCGAGGTCGAAGACGAAGAGGAAGCTCTCGAGGTCGCTAACGACTCGCCGTACGGGTTGACGTCCTGCGTCTGGACAAACGACCTCAGCCGTGCACACACCGTGGCTGACAAACTCGAGTACGGTATGGTCATGGTCAACGACACACCCAATACCTGGCCACAGACGCCGTTCGGCGGTACCAAGCAGAGTGGTCATGGCCGTGCACAGGGCGAGGAGGCCATCGAAACCTACACCGAAGTCAAAAACGTTCACGTCAATCTAGGATAGCCGACGGATGCTTACGGTCCGTGTGTAAATCGTCTCAGGTCAGCCCTGAGACTTTCACAGGACTCTCGATCTGTGCCTCGACAGAAGGACGTTTTCCGTTCACGTTTAGCGTCCCGAGGTTCAAGCGCACAGCTACGGATCCATCTCCGTTGCCGGCGTTTTGCTGACGACGGAGCTGCTGCAATCTACTGTTCTTTCCAGCGCTGTTGTCACGCTGTCCCGAGAACCTTCTTCCGCATGTGGGTTAAGTCCTCTAATCTGTGTAAGGGCCTCTCGAAGTACCCGTATTCTTCGCGGCCGACGCTGTTGACGACCAGAACTGAGAGTAAGTGTAATGGCACTTTAATTAGTAGTGAATGGTTTTACTAATAGTTCTGAAACTCGTGAACTACAGTAACATCTACTATCGAAAACATCGATTTCGAATGGGAATTGAAACGATATCGCTTCCTATTCAAACTTCTTAAACTGCTGAAAACACTCGTTGCAGTAGTGAATAGACTGACACCGGGACGGGCCGCGGGGGTGTTTGCGCTCGGTATCCGTCGATTCACAGTATGGACACTTCGCACCAGTCATCTCTCCGCTGGTCGTGACGCTGGGATCAGGTTCAGTCATCGAAACTCAATCCGAACTCGCGAAGCGCTTCCTTGCCCTGTTCAGTGACGAAATCGATCGACCAGTCTGGTGACCACACGAGTCGCACTCCTGCGTCGTCGACACCGTCGACACTCTCAGCAGCTTCCTCGACCTCTTCGAGGATGATCTCCCGTGCCGGACACCCGCTGTACGTCAGCGTCATATCGATAGTGACCTCACCATCCTCGAGGTCGATCCCATAGATGAGTCCGAGGTCGACGATACTTATCGGCATCTCGGGGTCCTCGACCTCGTACAACGCCGACCAGACCTCCCGTTCTAGACCCGTCGCATCCTCGCCGGTCGCGGGGACGTCGCCCTCGATCTGCTCTTTGGTATCGTAACTGGTGTGCGAACAGGGGCTGGCGTTCGGATCCGCACGGGGGCGGTCGTAGCTGTTACTCATCGATCTGATCCATAATGACGGTCGCCGTGTCGCGGTCGAGGTTGCGGTAGCTGGAGGTCATCTCTTCGTGGAGGTCGTGCCAGTGCTCGGTGTGTTCGTTGTTCCGGCCGACGGGCGTCGCTAGTTCTGCGTCGGTGGGGACTTCGAACCCGAGGTCCGGTAGGAACGCAGTGACACGGTCTTCCCACTCCGAGCGCATCTCGTCGAGAGTCCGAGCTCGGATGCCGAAGTCGACGATGTCGTCCTCGACGTCGCCGACAGGTTCGAACAACGTCAGCGCATAGGGATACAGGCGGTCGATAGTCTCCTGAACGCGCTTGCTTGCGTCCTCGTCAACGGCCATCCGTTGCAGCCAGCTTTTCGCGTGTTCGAGATGGTAGCCTTCCTCGCCCTGAATGCGACTGGTCCGGTTCCGAATGACCTCGTAAGAGGAGTCCTCGAGCGCGGCCAGGCGAATGTCCTCTGCCTCGTCGTAGAGGTACGCACGGACGATGGCGTCGGTCCAATCGCCTTCCTCGAAGGGCAACTCGGCCAGCGTACTGTGCTGGAAGTCGTCCGGGTCGCTCTCGTAAATGAGCGACTCCTCGCTGTAGTCGAACTGCTGGATAGCGTCGTACCAGAGACGTGCGTGCCCGAGTTCATCCTGAGCGTTGTTCGCGATGGCGAGGTCGGACTCGAGCGTCGGTGCCCGAACCTGCCAGAACGTGTACCGTTCGGCGAAGACGAGTTCGTCGTCGGCCAGTCGGAACAACTGGGCTTCGACCGCGCGCTGTTCATCTTCGCTCAGGTCGTCCGGTCCCCCGAGGTCGGACTCTGTAGTCGCCATTACGCTTCACCTCGCTTGCGCTTGCGTTCGGCCTCGACCTGTTCGCTTTCCGATGCTTTGACCTCCTCTGCTGCCGGGTCGACGTTGTAGGTCTGGGCGAACCGATAGGACTTGTCCGTCGTTCCACCGAACGAGACATCGTCAGCCGTGATCTCTCCGATGTATTGTTCTTTGACGACCCAGAAGTTGTTCGGATCGTTAACGGCGTACTCGTCGAGAGCGGTCTGCTGTGCCTCGACCACATCGGCTGCTGCCACGTTCCCGCAGTGGGTGTGGTAGCCGCCGACTTTGTCCTGACGGAACACCGCCCAAGTCGACTCAGACTCGTCCGAATTCGATTCACCAGGATCCTCACCGGGCGAAACGGTCGTGATCTTTTCCTGTGGGACGACCCAGAGCGCGTTGGTAGGCTTACGGCGGCCGTGCTGGATGACGGCGAACTGCTTCGCCATCTCGCGGTCGGGAGCGTGGACGTCTCGACAGTAGACGAAGTCGGCATCCTCACTACCTTGTCGGAATACTTCCCAAATCATGGTTCTCAGTCAGCTGCCTGCTGTTTTGGACCGTCGTTCGTGGTCACTTGGCTGTCCATCATGTTGCGGACCCACGCAACTGCCTCTTGGGCCTCCTTGCGACCGTTGATCTGTTCGATGCTGCCTTCGTATTCGTTCTTCGAAACCGTGAAGAACTCGTCCCAGTCGAGGTCGTCCTCGACGACCTCGTAGGTGCCGTCACCGTTGTCCCGAATGCGGGGCTCATCGGGAATCTCGAGCCCGTAGTCCTTTGCTTTCTCCATGTATCGGTTCAGGAACGAGTTGCGAAGTTCGTCGTTCGAAGCAGTCTTCAGGCCAACGGCGGAGGCGAAGTCGTGGTGCGTACTCTGGTCATCGGTCGGACCGAAGAACTGCAGGATGCGGGGCCACCACTCCTCGAAGGCTTCCTGAACCAGCTGCTGTTCCTTTCTGGACCCGTTCATGAGTTCGCGGAGGATCGACTCACCGTGCTTGACGTGCATCCCCTCTTCGAAGCAGATCTTGTCCATCGCGTGGGCATAGGGCTCCCAACTGGACTGCTTCAGCGTCGCCTGTCGGCGCATCGCGGCACCGTCGACAAAGAACGCGATCATCGGCGTCTCGACGTAGCTGTCCATCGGATAATGGAAGCAGTTGAGGAACTTGCCCTTGCCTTCGGCGAGATCGTCGAGCATCTCTTCGCGAGTCTTAATCCCCAGCGATTCCGCGGCACGGTACAGCATTTGCCCGTGGCCGATTTCGTCCTGGGTCTTCGCGCTGAAGGCCATTTTCCGCTCCAGACTCGGCGCTTTGCGGATGAACGGGCGCTCCAGATACGCGCCCATAATTTCACTGTTCGCGTGGAATTCGAGCATTCGCGTCGCCGCTTTTCGATACTCCTCCGGAAGGTCGTCCTTCGGGGTAAAGGCGCGTGGTTCCGCACGTTCTTTGGTTTCCTCAACGTTCATTGTTCATCATTGAGTACGGGCGGTTCGTGCTTACTAATTGTGCAGTCTATATGCGGGGTTTATAAGTTCACCTCCCGAAATGATGAGTGATGATAGACGAGTGCCTAATGGCAGAGTTCCGTATCAAGGGCGATAACTGCCCGCTCGCAGACGCGACACGCCGCCTCGAGGTGACCGTCGATACCGCCCCGCCACTGCTGCGCGACGACGGAAACGTACTGCTCCGATTCAGTTCCTCGTGTGGTGAGGAACTGACGACGGAACTCGAGGACGACGACCGTATTCGCTACCTCTATCAGGCGAAAACGGATGGGCGATATACCTACCGGTGTCTATCGCTTCATCGCTGTGTCGTCCACGAACTCATCAGTACCGGCTTCATGGTCGAATCGTTGACCTACCAGAACGGGAGCGCGATTCTGACGGGGGCAGTCGTCGGGAACGACATCCTGAAAGATGTGTTGGAGACAGCAGGTCAGACCGTTGGGATTCAACTCAAGCGGGTGTACTCGATGCGACCCGGGAACGACGAAGCGGTCGATAAGCAGTGGGATATCACCCCTGCACAGGAGGAGAGCCTGCGGTATGCACTGCAGATGGGATACTTTCAGATCCCTCGTCAGACGAATGCGGAGGAAGTTGCGGACGCACTCGATATTAGCAAGACGGCCTTCCTCGAACGACTCCGTCGGGCACAGGAAGCGCTGTTTTCGGAGGTGTTCACCGACGTCGGTCGGCAACCCGGCAACGACAAGTAATTGTGGTCGGGTCCAGCATACTGCGATATGCGAATCGACGACGGTTCCGTCCGACGGATTACCTTCGATCGGCCAGAGACGTACAACGCGATGACCGCCGCGGTCGCCCGCGACCTCGCGGACGCGCTGACCGATCTCGACCCGAGCGACCACGACGCCGTCGTCATCACTGGCGACGGCGACGCCTTCAGCGCCGGGGGCGACATCGAGGCAATGGCCGAACGGGACGAATCGGCACCGGAGGCGTACGACCGCGTTCGCACAACGCTCGGACGCGTCGCCGAAGCCATACTGACGGCACCCGTCCCAGTGGTCGCAAAGGTCAACGGCGACGCCGTCGGCGCTGGTATGGCGCTCACTGCGGTCGCTGACTTCGCCTATGCCGCCGAATCCGCTCGTTTCGGAGCCTCCTTCATCAACGTCGGGCTGGTTCCCGACCTCGGCGGCACCGTGATTCTCCCGCGGCTCATCGGACTCCGCAAGACGAAGGAACTCGCGTTCACCGGCAAACTCCTCTCAGCCACGGAGGCAGCCGACCTCGAGATTGTCAACGAAGCGGTCCCAGACGACCGGGTCGACGGCCGGGTCGACGACCTCCTCGAGACGCTCGCCGACCAGCCGACGGAGTCCATCGGCTTGGCCAAACGTGCGATTCACGGGAATCTGGGCGCGTCGTTACAAGAGGGGCTCGATCGGGAGGCACACTTCCAGACGCTCGCCTATGACACGGACGCCCACGCCGAGGGCGTCGACGCCTTTCTCACCGATCGAACGCCGGAGTTCTAGTGGAAGCTGACGCTGACGTCGTGGAGGTCGTCGTTGTATCGCGCGATGTTGATGACGAGCGGGATAACGCTCTTGATTTCGGATGCGTTCGCAAGTGGCCCGGCGCTGAGTACTCGGAGCCCTCGAGTTCGTTCGCCAGCTCGAGGACGGTCCAGTGGACATCTTCGTCGTCACCAACGACGAGCGTGTCAAGTCGGGCCCTCGACCAAGTCGGCTAACCGGTTGGCGACGAGGTTGTGAAATGCGCTGGCAACCGACGCCTTGTCTGATGTCCGCGTAGCGACGAGTTCGATGATGCACTCGATAGACGGCAGCCGATAGTAGAGGTCGTCACCTTGCATACCGACAACGGGGCTGAGATCGGTCAGGGCGCCGGCTTTCGAGGGATCTTCGACGATGTCACCGAAGTGGCGAGGCAGGCAGTGCGTCGGCGAATGGACTGTCGATCCGGACGCAGACAATCCACAGGGTTTTGGTTGTCGAGAGAAACTCCTCAACCATGGCGCTTGACCTGCCCGGCATCGACAGCCAGCGGCTCATCGACACGCACGCCCACCAGCCCACGAGCGAGTTCCTGCACGACGCGGGCGGTGAGATGATGGAAGACGCCGCGAACAAGTTTGGCACCGACCTGGAGACGTGGGATTACGAAGCTATGCTCGAGGAGTACGAGGAGATGGGGATCGGTCGCTCCGTTTTGCTAGGGTGGGACGCCGAGACCAATACCGGGAGCCCGCCGGTCCCAAACGACTACGTGGCCGAGATCCGCGACGAGTACCCCGATTTCTTCATTGGGTTTGGAAGTGTGGATCCACTGAAAGATGACTGTGTCGAGGAAGCGATTCGATGTGTCGAAGACCTAGGTCTCTCCGGGTTCAAGTTCCAGCAGATCGCTCAAGGGTTCGATCCCTCTGCAGACCGTCACACACACCTTTGGAACACCATTGAGGATCTCGGTGTGCCGGTCATTTTCCACGGTGGCAACTCAACGCTTGGGGCGGGTAGTCCTGGCGGTCGCGGATTACGGATCGAGTATGGAGACCCGCTACTTGTCGACAGAGTGGCTGCTGAACACCCGGACCTCCAGATTCTGCTCGCGCACCCCGCCTTCCCTTGGGAGAAAGAGCAGCTTGCCGTCTGCCAGCAGAAAGGCAATGTCTACATGGATCTCTCCGGTTGGATTCCGAAATACATTGACGATCAGGTTATCCACTACGCCGGGACCGTCCTCCAAGATAAGGTGATGTTCGGGACTGACTATCCAATGATCCATCCAGAAGACTGGCTTGAGTCTTTCAAGAAACATACCAATTTCGACAAACCAGTCCAGCGAAAGATTCTCTACGAGAATGCTGAGGAGTTCCTCGGGCTATCGTAGTCTGTCTCAACCGGAGACTTGGTTCTAACCAGTTATTGTTCGGTACTCTATAGGGCGCTGTTTCTTTAAACGTGTTAGGTGAGTCGGCACGATTTTGTGGTGTCTATGCCAAAAATCGACCGCCTCAGCGAGTATAGCGACTGGATCGATTTGAATTTTGTGGGGCGAGAGCGGACACCACGAGAGCCGATGAAACTCGGCATTCAACTCCAGGGGGTTAAGTACTGATCTGCATCAACAGCCGCGGTGTTTCTTCCATACCCACAAACTCTAACTCAACCTGATCCAAATAACCATTAGATAGGTGATTTTAGCATGGACGCTTCAAGACTACCGTGCACCATCTTTTTAAATCTTGATCTGAATACCGCTGCCAGCGGGCGGCTTAATTTACTTATTAATGGAATGATGACCGTATCCTTTTTCTGGTTCTCGCCTCATTGTCTGGTATGTTCACCGAGTATCAGCATACGTCTGGCGAACACTGTGGATCCGCCTCCCTCCGAAATCTCGCTGACTACTACAACTGGGAACTCGACGAAGCGTCGTGTTTTGGTCTCGGTGCGGGTATCGGCTTCGGGTACGGTGAGTCTGAGACTGCCTCGCGCATGATGATGGGGCGGAGTCCGTTCCTCGAAACAGCATTTTTCGATAATCTTGGAATCACAACCGTTCAGAAGGACAGCCAATCGAAGGAAACAGCCTGGAACGCTTTCGAAAATCAACTTAAGTCAGGCCCAGTTCTTTGTTTCGTTGATCTCTTCTATCTCCCTTACTTTGGAAGTTCCACCCATTTTGGTCCCCACACAATCGCGGTTATCGATATCGATGATAACTCAGTGACGATCTCAGACAGCGAGTTTGATGAACCGCAAACTGTTCCCCGAGCCACGTTCGATAACGCCTGGAGTTCTGACCACGGATTCTGGCCGCTTGAGCGTCGATGGCTGGCTATTAAGAATTCTACCCCGTCGGTTGCGACTGACACTGCGACACTGGCAGCAATCGAACAGGCAACGAAGACGATGCTAGATGGCGGCAAAGAATCCGGGAGTGGTGGCGTGGCTGCGATACGAACGTTCGCGGACGACCTCCCGACGTGGACGACATTCGATGATATGCAGTGGACTGCGCGGTTTGCCTATCAGAACATTGAGCGCCGGGGAACAGGTGGCGGTGCATTCCGCCAACTCTACGCTACTTTCCTCGATACTCTCGGATCAGATGCTGGGCTTGCCGCTGACTTCGGCGAGCGGATGAACCGAATTGCCGATGACTGGACAGTTCTCGCCGACATTCTCAAGGAAAGCAGTGAAACTGATGATGCAGCCGAGCGTATGGCTCACCTTACAGAGGCGAGCGACCTCGCATATACCCTCGCGAATCGGGAAGAAGCGCTGTTCTCTGATCTTGCAGAAGCAGTGTAGATTCAATTTGTAAAGAGCTTAATAGTTTCGGAGCGAAAAAGCGGTCTCAGAGTCCGTAAGAAACCCATTCTATGGGGAACGAGCAATAGATCAGAATTTCCTCGCAGTATCGTTCAGTGACATATTTGCGGTGATGAACACGATTCGGTTGATAACGTTGCCTTCATTAGATTATCTAAGGCGATCCGCGAGGAATTCGACTCTCGAGACACGCATGGGCGCGCCTCACCCGTCAGGCGCGAAAAAACAGCTTTCAGGTACTCGGTGGTGGAGAGATTTTCTGTATGGGAATCTCAGTTCCAGTTTGTTCGAAGTAGCATCCCGAGGCCGTTCAATATCTTACGGAAACGGTCCTGTCCCTCGCTGAGGGATATTCTTAAGCAGGACGATAGCAAAGAGTGGAAGTACGAAGTCGAGATGAACGATCTCTCTGATCCACGGCCATCGCTTCCAGAGTGGATAGTGGACGTGTACGATGTCCTTTCTACTCACAGTCACAACTCGGCTGAGAGTGAAGACGTCCAGTCGATCCCTCGAGAGCAGGCGTTTGAGGTTCTCCACAATAGCGATGAACTAGCCCTCGAATCCGAGGACGCGAGCCATGCACTTACTCGGTTGCTTGAGCGAGGCTACTTCTATGAGGTTGGCAACGAACTCCGTGTAACGATGCCGGAAGACTAACACGTGGTCCGGTTCGAGACTTACCTGTTCACTACAGATGCAAACTGAACGCGAGAGTCTTCTTCGATCCGGATGAAAATAGGGCGCGTTGGTCAGCGCTGTGGCCCGGAGTCGTTCCCCGCGTGACGAGTTCGTCTCTCATCGGATACCGATTTACTGTTCAACGAGTCCTAATCCCTGTACTGTCGGAAGGTTCCAGTCACGAGTGACCGCAGCTAACCGCGTTAGCACGGTAACGACCGCGCATATTCCGGCAGCGGTACTCCCAGAGACGCCGACGACCCCTGCTAGAAAGTATGTACTTCCGCCCAGCACCGCACAACTCGCGTAGAAATCGTCGAAGAGGATAAACGGGGACCGATCCAGAAGGATATCTGCGAACGCACCACCACCGACTGCATTGATCGTTGCAATAGCGATGACACCAAATACGGAAACGCCCGCTTCGGTGGCGACGATGGCACCGGTCGTCGTAAACGCGGCGAGTCCGATAGCGTCCGCGACGAGCGTGATCGGATGTGTATCGGGAGACGTAAGGACGACACTCAGTGCGATCGCTAAGCCGACTCCGAGCAGCCCCAGAGCGATTTCGATCGGGGACTGAAGCGCTAACGGAACTCGCGCTACGAGAAGATCGCGCGTCGCTCCGCCAGCGAATGCCATCGCCAGCCCGACGACAGTAATTCCGAGCAGGTCGAACTCCTCACGGATCGCCTTCGATGATCCGACGAGAGCGAACGCGAGTAAGCCGATCGTGTTCATCACCGCGAACGGATCGCCGAACAATATTCCGAAGAGGTCCTGCCCCATTAGCCGCTCCTACGAGAACGAGTTCCTTGAGTCCTCCGAGACTCCGGTCCCGTCTCGATCCACGGCCTGTCACGTGTGTTATCAGTATGATCTGTACTTACCGCTTCACTTATCCAGTAGTGAGGAGATCTAGGCTCATCGGGCGCCGTCTAGTTAGCGCGGTTTGAGAAGCGAGCAGGTCGTGGAGTGAGTTTAGGATGATGCTCGCAGACCTGCTCAGCGAGTGTTACGCGGCGGAATTTGATGAAGCTTGGGAGCGTGAGCGGACGGCGACGCCCATCAGAGTGTTCGCCGTCCGGCTTCACGCGACCGGTTGTTCACTTCGAGAGACACAAGCAATTCTTCGCTTGATCGGCGTAGAACGCACTCATCAAACAATCTAGTATTGGGTACATCGGCTGGCTGACAGCGTCTCAGACCCACGACGGCGAAGCCGTCGCGGGTCGCTATTGATGAAACCGCTGTCAAGATCAACGGAAAATGGTCTTGGGTATATGATGCAATAGATATAGACTCACGGCTGATTCTCGATGTCGCAGTATTCGGACGACGAGGAACCGATCCAGCCGCTGCGTTCCTGCATAAATTGACCGAGAAACACGATCTCTCTGAGACGGTGTTTCTCGTTGATGGTTACGGCTATCTGACTGCCCTTTCTCGATTAGGGTTGAGCGGTCAACTCGACTATGTTGATCGAAACCTGATCGAAAAGTGGTTTTATACCTTCAAGATGCGAGTTGGCCGCTTCCATAATTCATGGGTGGACAGTCGGGCGAGCGTCAGAGAATGGCTTGAGCAGTTTGTACACTACTACAACATACAGCGACCGCACCAATCACTCAACGGACAGACACCAGCGGAGGTGCTAAACTAGACAGTGCCGCTCATCGGTAGCTATCAGTCAGTAGCTGCTATCTCGTGAAGCCGTTCGCAGTTGCCACATGGATTTCACCCTGAATGTGTCGACTTTCAGAAGTTGTGAGCCACAGCGACGAGGGTGAGACGGGCTCGGCAGGGAGGCCCCGCTCCTCGTTCAGCGTCTTGTACGCGTTCGTGACCCGTGACTCTGACACGCGGGCCATTTCGCTGACCTCGCCCAGTAACCGTGAGAGCCAGTTACATCGGCATACCCAGTATACGCTGGCCGCGGCGATGGCTTCGATGGATCGGCCACGAAGTAGATCTTCGTTCTGAGCACTGCGAAAGAGCTGGCATGCTTGGTCACGAATCGTCTCGGACAACTCGAGTGCTTCGACGTCGATCACCTGTTTCAGTTGGTACTCGTTACGACCGAGTCCTCCCTTTTGAGCGTGTCGACGATTTCGAAGAGGGGGTGTTGATCACTCATCTGTAATCACCTCGTCGACGACATCAATAATCTCCGCAGCGGTCGAACTGATCCGCTCGAGTCGATCGAGGATGGCCTCCGACTCTTCGCCCTCCCATGCAGCGAGGTAGAACGCCGACCCACTCGTGTCCAGCCCAAAATACCGACCGACGATGTAGCCGACAGCTTCCACCTCGAGTTCGCGTTTCGAGCGCTCGGTCTCGTCGTCGACATCACCGTGCAAGAGTGCGTGGGCGTACTCGTGGACGGTCGTTACGGCAAGGTCGGCACTGTTCTCTCGATCGCGAACCTCGATTAGTGGTCGCTCCGCAGGAGAGCGGTACTGACACACGCCTCTGGCATCTCCGTGAGTCCATTCTGCTGGAGAAACGACCTCCACTTCCACTTCAAGCATCGAAGCTCCCTTGAGAAGCACTGGCACTAGTTCGTCGGCCTCCCCGGTCGCCTCCGTCTCAAGTTCGGGAAGTGGCTCTCCCTCTGTCTGAGAAATATCGAACACCGGCGCTGGTCGAAAGCCAACAAGTCCTTTCGACCAGTCTTCGGGTGATGTCTCGTCGTATTCGCAGTCGCTTCGATCGTGGTACGACGGCGAGTTTTCGCACTCGGGGCACTGCTTTGCGATGATCGGCGCCCAGATCCAGATTGCACTCTCACCTTCTTTCACATGCCGGTCGAATTTGTTTTGCCAGGTCCGATAGCCGGCAACGCGAGTTGCGTGCGGACACTGGCGTGTGATTAGCAACATATTCCGATAGGAGTAATCATGGAAGTGACTCTGAACGTCGAGCCACTCTTGGAACTGCTCACTCGAGACTGCATCGTCAACTTCCTCAACGAGGTCGTCGACCCAGGTTTCCATCGTACTGTGCATCTCGTCACGTCTGGTGTCCGAATCATCGAAGGACACCTGCGAACAGTCGCTCGTAGTCATTGTTCTCGATGACGGACGCTCTCCTTTCTGGAACGCCCCTCACCCCTTTGGGGAAGAAAAACACACTCGAGGGAGCGCTCGAACGGCTCCACTACACCCGTCTCATCTGGTTTGCGACGATCAGGCTCAGGTATCGATCTCGAGTAACTCGTCTCGCCGACTACGGAGCGTGTTCGGTGATGTTCCTGCGATATCGGCGATCCGCTGCTGGGAGAGACAGAATCCGACTCGCTGGGCAGCGAGATAGAGACAGCCCGCTGCGACGCCACTCGGCCGGCAGCCGATCGTCAGTCCGCGTTCGCGTGCCGTCTGTGCGAGCTCGAGTGCTCGTCGACGAACCTGATCTGGGACCTCGAGTTTTGTCGCAAGCTGTGGAATCCGATCTGTTGCTGAAATCGGCTGTGTTGGTAATTCGAGTTCGACGTTCATCGCGGTGTAAGCGTTGGTGAGTCTCTGCTTATCACAGCGCGCACAGACTGCGACTTCTGCCCGTAAGCGTCCGAGTCCATTACACCGAGTTGTTGCGTAGACGCTGGCTGCAGCCACCGCCTCAAGCGATCGTCCGCGACAGAGCTGTTCAGACTGTGCAGTTCGGAACAGCGAACATGCCTGATCCCGGATACTCTGTGCGAGGCCGAGACTCGCGACGATTCGCCGAATTTCACCGAGTCCATAGGCGAGGTTCCGTTCAGCTTTCGACTGCCACTGGGCACGGGACTGTTCACGACGCAGCCGGTTCAATTGGCGACGCTTCGTGCTCGAGAGGGTGTTTCCATGTCCGTCTTGCGTGTATCCGATCTCGGTGGAGAGGCCTCGATCGTGGCGTGTCGGTGTCAGCGGGGCGCCGGTCCGTCTCTTGGATCCTTGCTCATCATGTCGACCCCAGTCCGGTCCTCGGTCTAGTTGGGTGACCTCGAGGATCAGTCCACAGTCCTCACAGACCGTCTCGCGGTCAGTCGTTCGAACGTTGCCGCCACAGTCTGGACAGGTAGTTGTAGTCGTCTGAACACCTTCGTCAAACGTCGTCGTGTAGATGTCTCTCGTTGCCATCGATAACTCCGAAGAGGACAACTGATCAGCCCCTTCACCGCTACTGGGGCGATAAACACCACTAGTTGATTCCAGAGTCCAGTAGAAGGGTCCGTGGTATCAGTGCTACATGTTTAGGAAGCTTCAACCCTACAACGGTCCTGCTGAAACTCTCACTCCGTCTCGGCGATAATCGCGGTACTGACCTCGAAGGTTACCGGTCGCGTCGACAACATCTCGGCGATTTCCTGGTGCTGCTTGAGTGTGAGGTCGTCGCACTCAAGGAATTGGCGAGACGCCTGAAAAACCTTTAAAACGTCGTCACAGACACTCACCGCCGCTTTTGTCTTATTGCAGTCGTAGAAGTAAGTTGGACGTTCGATCGCGTCTCGTCGATATGCATAGTCGCCGTCGATCCTGCATACTCGTACACACGACCCCCGAAATCCTTGTTTTTTCGGCTCATTGAACGGCCCATTTCGATCCAAAATCGGCGGAACGTGTCGGCTATTCGGAGACAAACAGCGGTTCAAACAACAGGTTGACTTGAGATATGCACACGATGAGTCGTGACTCGTGTACATATTCGGGAAACGGATTCTCTCGACGTGCAACCCCGTGATCTAGAAGCGGAAGGAGAAGCAGCACGCCCTGTTCCGGAGTCTGGAGCAGGTCATTAAAGATGCCGAACTAAAGATCACCAAGTACCTGGATTAGACACGAAAGCAAGAATTAGTATTGATTAAGGGGATATCTGGTGAGAACGTTCTCACCAGGCCTCGGGGAAGGCCGGATGGAACTTCTTTTTCCGACCTACCTGCTCTTTCTCGAGCAACCCGAGTTTCGCATACCACGACGTGAAGTACCCAGTAAAGTACTTCCCAGATCCACCGAACCGGTCGATCATCGCATCTTCCAGATCCTGACGGAGGATGCCGTCTTCACGGTGCTCATCCAGCAGCGAAAGATACGCGAAGCCACTACCATAGGGCTGGAGGCCACACAATAGTGCCCGTTCAACGGGACGAATCTCCTTGTGGTCGTCGAACACGCTGGCGATCTCCTCTCCGATCGGTGTCAGTGAAATCTCAGTATCAGCCTCCTGGCCACCGGTCGTGTTGAAGACGGGGTCGTCCTCCTTCACCGAGACGATCCCGAAGTTGTACTTCCCCTCATCGGTATCGGCGTAGTCCAGATTCACGATGTGCTGACGCAGTTCCTCGTAGGTGACCGTGCCATTGTCCGAGATGAAGTTGAGCGTGGCTTTCACGGCGGCAGGGTTCGGTGCCCAGTTGAGGACGGGGTAGACGTCCTCTGTCTGGACTTCTTTTAGGAGTTCCTCCCGTTCGTCTTCTGGGAGGCTCTTCACGTATTCCTTGAGCTGTTCAGGATCGATATCGTCTAGAGTGTCTGATGGTTGCGACCTCTGTGCTATCCAACTTCCCTCTATCTAATAACTCTCATGTTATCTCACATAGATATACATGAGTTGAGGGAAGATAAGGGAAAAGTAGGTAACCATATAGTGGAGGGCTTGAAGGGTTCATAGCCCATGGTACCACTATTTTTAAGCCGTTGATAGCCATGGGGACTGATATGTACGATCTCACCGGCTTCCAGCGCGACCTGTTGTACGTTACTTCGGGACTGGACGAACCACACGGCCTAGCGATCAAGGATGAACTCGAGGAGTACTACGAGAAGGAGATCCATCACGGCCGGCTCTACCCGAACCTCGACACCCTCGTCGACAAAGGATTGGTCGAGAAGGGGGAGGCGGATCGGCGGACGAACGTGTACTCAACCACGCAGCGAGGAACACGGGAGACCGAAGCCCGGCGTGACTGGGAGGAACAGTACGTGGACGGCCTCTTCTCCGAGTAAACACTATTCTCTCCCAGCTTTGAAACGGGCAGGATAGGAAACTGTACGACAGTACCGCGAGTTCTTGACGAGAAACTCTTCTGACCAGTCAAGACGGTGAAACCGTTTTTCTCCCTCTTCCTCACTCCACTACCTGAACGTTTGGATGACTACGGTGACAGCAGCCCACCACGGACACGGCGAAGATCCGTTCGGCGGACGAACCGGAGACATGGCTGTTCCGCTGCACCCGGTGCGACCACCGATGGCGCGACGACTAGGTTCATTTTTGTCCGAGAACACTAGTTCCACTTCAGAGACATAACATCGCTCACGGCTGCTCCTGCCAGCTACCTTCGCAGACTATGAACGTTCACACCCGGTGATCCACCCACCGAACCTCCGATATATATTCATAGACTCTGAACTCACCTCACAGCTCGTAAACGTTATGAGGCTAGCAGCCGTCGCCTCGAGTATGTCCGAACGGGACACCAAGGAGCGGATCGTGACCACGCTCCGGAATACTGACGAACCTGCACTGTCCGCACAAAAGCTCGCCGACGAACTCGGTCTCTCCGTCCGCACCATCAACAACCACGTCGACACACTGCTCAAGGATGACCGCATCGCCGCGACACAGATTGGGAATGCCACCGCGTACTTCATCCCGTTCGGCGACCTGCCTTCGCACAAGAAGCCGGATCACACCTGTCAGCGGTGTGGCCGTGATGTCGACGAAAACTATGACTTCGCGAAGATCGACACTGACACATACTTCTCCGGCGACACCTCGGAACCCGGGCTGGTCGATTTCTACGTGCTGTGCCGGTTCTGCTATAGCGACTTGGTAAGCTGGCTGTACAACGACCTGGGATCGATCGGGGACTACCCATTTGTCCATAACTGGGACCTCCCCACCGAACAACTCGAGGAAGTCCGGGAGGACCCGGACACCCAGACAGTGTACGACGGAGACAACCCGCGTCTCCATCTGAGCGACGAAGAAACAGCGGTCTACGACTTCATCCATGAACATGCCGGGACCGGTGACGAGGATGAGGCCGATCCGGTTCGACGAGAAACATTGATCGAATCCATCATGAAAGATTACAACCTGTACCGGCATGAGGTCGAATCAGCGATTCAAGACCTGAAGCAGCGCGGCCAACTGTTCGAACCACAATACGACCAGTACCTCCCCGCAAAATAGCTGGTCCATCACGTTATACGCTGGAGATGAGATGCTTGTAGCAGACCAGATACACCTCCCAGAGGCGTGGCTTCCAATCCCGGTACTCGTTCCGAATCCACCTGCAATCAGGTTTCCGGATGATCGTATTGGTGGAACCCGTACTTTCCCTTCCGCATCACCCAGTACCGGTCATCAAACTCGAGAAGATCATCGTTTCTTAGCGCCTCTGAAAGGACATCCGGGATGTCCGTATCAATGACGCCGTGATCGGCTGCCATATCGGTAATTTCCTTGAGGGTGGTCCCCGGACTCTCCGCCACGAGTACCAGGATCTGGTTGTACTCCTTGTCCATAGGTCAGGATATCCGATGTTGTACGATCGTTTCTGTCCGGCATTCAGGACAGGTATCGGTATCTTTGTCAACAGTGGTGCCACAGCGCCGACACTCGTACACGACGTCCTTTTCGTTCACTAGGCCAAACAACCGGCCTACTCTGTCACATAGCATGGGCGGTGGTTACTGTGGGTTCACGACGTCGCGGCACTCAGGACACTCGGCGTATACGGCCGGTCCCGTCTCGGTCTCATACTCGAGGATCACGTTGATCGTCGTGATCTCGGCCTGGCAGAACGGACACGCACCGAGATCCGGTGGGTTCGTCGTGGACATGAATTTGTGAAGGTAATACAGAGGGAGCGTGTGATTTCGATGGAGGTGGTGTGGTTACTCCCTCTACAAGCAGGAGAACACCCGTATTCACAAATAGGCGATCCAACCACGGTGAAACTGAAAATAGACAGCACACGAACACATCAGGTTGCAACTCGAGGATTCCCCTCTAAACGATAGATATACCTTCCTTAGGAAATCCAACGCCCCGCCGATACAGAGAACGACCGGGTCCCACCCGATGAGATCCACGGCCTTCAGAGGGAGACGCTGACCAGAACCACCAGCCACTGATCAGGAGCACCAAGATTACTGCCAGTCTACCAACTACTGCTTCACAGGAAACACCGATCCCGCCGGTCGATCCAGTTATCGCCAATCCAGAGAATAGACCAGGTGACCGAATCTCAGCCGTCACCTCAGTCGAAAAACTCGGCGAATGACTTTGGAATGGGTCTCAGTTGTCATTTCCGACGAACCGCCGTGCACGACCCCAGATCGAGTCACCGTCATCAGCACCCGTCTCATCTATTTGGGGTTCGAATATTGATTACGACGCTCGAGTACCTCCTGATAGTCACTGAGTTGCTCTCGAAGCGCTTCATTAGTCGCCTCAAGTTCGTTGATACGGTCGTCTTTCTCCCCGAGTGTTGCCTCGAGTTCGTCGACGCGGTCGTCGATGCCGAACTCGCTGGCACGGGGCGATCGAGTCGTGTTTCGACCTTGCGATGGCTGACGTCAGCGCCGAAATCCTCGAGCGAGGTCGCAACACTTTCTTCGGTCGATTCGAGTCCACCGTCAGCGGTGAACCTGTCTGTTGTTGGATCATAATCTCGGGTTGATCTGTTATCTGGAAAAACATCCACCCCTCTCGAGGGTACAAACAATACTCTCAGATCTTCGCAGGCGTCGTAATCGGTGGACCAGTCACGACTCCTCACGAAGTTCTTCAGCTCGCTGGCCTAGCTGTTTGAGGATCGGAAGGCGTTGTTGGTGCTGGTTTTCGTAGGCGACACACGCCTGAAGTGTCTCCATGTCGGTGATCGTCGCGACTCCTGCATCAATGATCCGGGGATTCGATGACTTGAGGCGCTGTGCTGGTGTCAGTGACTCATCAGTCTGGTCGGCATCTGCCATCGTGGACTCCTCTCACTTCCTCGAGGAGAGGAACAACACTACGGGACCGTGGCGCTGGTCTAACGTGTATTTCGAGCAGTGAGACGCGTCCGTCGTCCAGATTTTTAGTTCACCGGCGGTGCGTGTTTCCGTTCGGACTGTCAGGGTCCGGGCCGTGTCGAGAAGACTGACACCGGGTGCATTCCCAGATTGATGAGTCTGGAATCTCTGGAACTGGCACTTCATCGAAGCCACCGAACGTGTGGTGCGTCGCCTCACCGCAAGACTGACACTCCAGATTGCGACGGGTTCGCCCCTCACGAGGAGGGTTCTCGGAGCGATCCGGTGGGGAGACGTGTTCGAGGGCGATCGCAGGAACGATCCAGGTGCGTGTTGGCTCCTCACGTCGCGGATATTCGTCAGTATCCCAGTTGGAACTGGTTCGCTCGAGCGTGCCGCCGGCAATTAGCTGTCCGACCTCCTCGATGTCAGTGATTGGCTCGCCTTCAGCGTCGAACAGCACTGGCTCGAGCGTCGGTCGGTTTCCCTCGGTGTTGGCGGTACTCTCCTCAGCAGCTATAGTGTAGTCGTGGCCGGCGTTCTGGCGGATGAGATCGAGCTGGCGCTGTCCTTCAGTCGTGTCAAGGTCAGCGGCACCAGGCAATTGACCCCATTCACGAGAGAACCGCGTCACGAGCTCGCCCTCGAGGTCAGCAATCACTTCGCACTCGTCGATACCGTCGATAGAGGTGGTGAAGGGATTGCCAGTCAGTCCTCTGAAGACGGATTTGGCTTTGCTAATGGCGTTATGCTCGGTTTTCGCGTCGACAAGAACGTGAATCAGCCCAGTGAGCTCGCGCTCGGTGTCAGGTTGGACCGCCAGATCACCGTAGTCGAGGCTGTTCGTGAGACAGAAGTCGCACTTTGTTCGATCGTGAGCGATCTCTGTGCCACACTTGCACTGATTCTCAGCGGTGGAGCCGTCCTTGTAGGATGCTGATTCAGGAGCGTCTGGATACCCCACGTGATCGTTTTCGAGCGAGTCGTCGACGCGTTCGTAGCTGCCGTCGTCGATGGCTCTCGAGTCGGTCACATCGGGAGCAATACTTCCTTCGTCTTCGGGAGCGAACTCCCAGCGGTCGTCATCGTCGTAGTTCATGGTGTTGTGGAACTCCTCGTGTGTCGTCAATTTTCGCTCTTATCCCTTCCCTCGTGAATCTCCGAGTAGTGGAGTGAAAGTGAAAGGATATTTTGTCGATAGATCAAAAGAATTATCTATACGTATTAGTTGGTTTATATGTGGGGATGCCGGGCGGTTGTCGTCCGTTCGGCTGTTACCTGTCAGAGGCACCCTCACCAGCGCTTTCCGTACGTTTTGTTTCCCACCGTAGAGCATGAGTCGCTAGTCCACTCGTCTCCATCTCAACAGTCCCTATATCCCTCTTTGAGGGTCGAATAGCGCTCTTTTGAAGTGTCCGTTCACTCCGAAAATTGGGTCAGTCGAATCTCAGCGTCTCCTCCGGACAAAAGTAACAGTCGCACGTCTCGAACGGATCTCCTCAACACGTTCGGCAATGCCTCCGCCTACTGCTGCTCCCACAGCATCTCGATGTGCTCCTCGATGTGATCAAGGACGAGGCGGCTCACGTCGCGGTGGTCGTCCGGCCACTGAGCGTTCTCCGCGTCGGTGCGGCTAGTGGCTGGCGGTGGATGGAAGTGATCCCGTAAGTTGTGTGCGTTTGGGTGCCGATCCCATCGACACTTCCACGCCCCGTCCCGTCGCTCCTCCTGGTAGTGAAAGTTGAAGTCGTCGTTGCGATACCAGCGAATCTCAAAGCGAGCAGACGCCTCGTTCGGATAGTAGTCGCCTGACAGCTCGACGCAGAGGTGCAGCTTCCCCTCCTTGACGATCTCCGCCGACTCGAACATGCGACGCCCAACGAATCGGGAACGCATTCGCTCCAACATCGACCGATCTATCGGTGCGGGACTCGCACCGTCATCCGCCGGCACCATCTCAGCTATGCGATGGGGCCGTCGAGCCGGCGGCCTTTCTTCTGGCGCGTTCGTGTAGGCGACGCTCCTCAATGATGGTGGCCCAATTACCGAGTTCCACATACACGTCGTCAATCCGCTCCGCGTCGAACTCGAGGACATCGACCTTGGCGGGCGAGCCGACCCCATATTCGCCGCGGTATTCCTCGATCCGGTCGGTCAACTCCGACACGCGGGCCTGCAACTCGTCGACGGTGTTCTCCCGCGCCAGCTTGTTGACCCGCCGCCACTCGAAATAGTCGTCGTTGCGCTCGTACCTGACCGGCCGGCCTTCATGCCGAATGACGATGCCAAGGTCGGCGTAGAAGGACAGGTGTGTCCGTGCCGACTCCCCCGAGCAGTCTGCCCGCTCGGCGATCTCGGCGGCCGTCATCGGCTCTCGAGCGTGTAACACCGCACCGTACACGCGCTGCTTTGTGTCCTCGCCTTCGAACGGTCTATCGAACGGGGGCGGGCCGCCGTGACGGACATCGTCTGTCATACTCCTACTAACAGGATTGGCACACATATTTCTTCCTCTGGGCAAAATATATCGCTCAAAGTCATAGGCACTCGCCGTGCACCCCAACCGTCTTCGACCCCCACGTTCGCCGCCACCCACGCCATCCTGTTCTGGATCTCGATCGTCATGGTGAGGATCAATCCTCCTCGGTGTCGCTGTCTGCGCTGAGTCCGTCGTAGGGCAGTATCTGTTCCTCGCTGTCCCCGTCTCCGACGGGCGGCTGTCGAGAGAGGGGGACATCTTCGTCAAACGTGTGTTCGTATACGTCTAGGAGTGGCATGATGATCAGTCTTGGAGAGCGCGTATTGCTTGTACACGCGCCCTCCACCCCTCTGAGGAGGTGAGCAACACCACGGTCGATCGCATCGGAAGCACAGAGGGCTACAGAGAACCCAAGTGATACAATCGAGAGGCTCTGTTGAAATACTTAGAACATGATAGGTTTGGCACCCTCTGCGGTAAGTACAGAGCAAGTAGTTACCGAAGCAGATATCGATTTATTCAAAATATGCCAAAAGTCGCCTGCTGAATATAGAGATTGAGCTCAGCATGACCTCTCGTTTGTTTCTCCAATTCTGGTAATTTACTTGCGGTCGTTCACTGGAGGAAGCGTGAACGAGAACGTCGTTCCCTCGCCAGGCTCCGAGTCCACCCAAATATCACCACCATGGCGCTCAATGATCCGTTGGCAGAGCGCCAGTCCGATACCCGCCCCGTCGTACTCCTTACGGCTGTGAAGACGCTGAAAGATCTCGAACACACATTTCTGGTCGTCGGGATCAATACCAATCCCCTCGTCAGTGACTGAGACGATCCACTCCCCATCCCGTTTCTCGGAGTCGACATGGATTGTCGGCGGTTCGTCACCACTGTACTCGATCGCGTTCTCGAGTAGATTCTGGAACAGTTGGCGTAACTGGCTGGCATCGCCGTTTACGCATGGAAGTTCGGTAACCGATACCTCGGCGCCACTTTCCTCAATTTGGAGCTGGATGTCCGCAAGGACGGCGTCGAGAATTGACTCGAGGTCGGTCGGTTCGAACGGATCGCCCTGCGTTTCGATGCGGGAATACTTTAGCAGACTGTCGATCATCGACCGCATCCGAGCCGCGCCGTCGATGGCGAAGTCGAGGAACTCCTCGCCGTCCTCGTCGAGTGCGTCGCCGTACCTCTTCTCGATCAGTTGGAGGTAACTCGAGACCATCCGCAACGGTTCTTGCAGGTCATGCGAGGCTGCGTACGCAAAGTGTTCGAGACGTTCGTTCGAGGCCTCCAATTGTGCGACCGTCTGTTCGAGTTTCCGCTGATACTCGCGACGTTCGGTGATGTCGGTCAGCGTAATCACGGCACGGGTTACCTCCCCACTGTCGTTTCTTACAGGCATTCCGCGGACACTTAGAATCCGCTGTTCACCGTCTCTGGTATCGATCTCGAAGATCCTGGGATCAGTAACCTCCTCGCCCTCGAGAACGTAACCGAGCGTCCATTCATCACGCTCGACGGACTTGCCGGTGTTGGCCCACCTGACGGGGTATTTGTCGTACTCCTCGAGGGAGTCGGCGTCAAACACATCTCCACCCCATATCTCTTCGGCGGCAGCGTTAGCCTCGATGAATCCGCCGTCTTGGTCCGTAACGATGACACCAACAGGGAGGATTTCGAACAGCGTCTCCAATTGTTCGTTGCTTCGCTCGAGTTGTAACTCAGCATGTTTCCGTTTAGTGATGTCGGTGACCGCACCGGGGAACGTCTCAGCAGTCCCATCCTCGTCGCATTCAACGTGGCCACGAGCAACGACCCACCGAAGTTCATCGTCAGCGTTCCAGACGCGATACTCTGCCTCGTAGTCACCACAGGTATCTACGGCTTCTTCGATCTGTTCAGCGACCCGGTCGCGGTCGTCCTCGTGGATCGACGACAGCAATCGCTCGAGTGGAATACCTTCTCGTGCGTCTTTGGGATCGATGCCGAACGTGTTGGCAAATGTGGTACCCATAACGAATGTGTCCTCTGGGACGTTCCACTCCCACGTGCCGACCGCACCAGCTTCAGTCGCTGCCTCGAATTGGGCCTTCGTGTTCTCGAGATACCGTTCGCGTTCCTTCTGTTCCGTGATATCCTGGGCCATCGTCATCCCGGCGAAGACCTCGTCCTGGTCGTCAGTGATCGGCACTGAGTGAAGCACCCATTCTCGACCGGCGTACTCAAGTTCGACCGACGCTTCTTTGCCCTCGAGTGCCGCCCTGAACGCGGGTTCAAGGTCAGTAACCGTCTCCTCGGGCCAGACGTCGTAGAAGCTCTGTCCTTCGAGATCGGCGGGATCGAGGGGAATCCAGTCGAACCCCTGGCCAGCCGCCAGCGTATACTCGAAGTCGTGATCGAACAGCGTAACGAGCCCGTTCGGGAAATACTCTGCGAGCGTGCGGTAGCGTCGCTC
The DNA here is from genome assembly GCF_013456555.2 of Natrinema zhouii. Lineage (GTDB taxonomy): Archaea > Halobacteriota > Halobacteria > Halobacteriales > Natrialbaceae > Natrinema > Natrinema zhouii. The sequence continues at coordinate 150,098 of NZ_CP084884.1, read as the reverse complement.
GGACTTCTCCAGGGCACGTTTGCGCTTCTTCCGCTCGGTCACGTCACGGAAGTAGACCGAAATCCCAGTTTCGGAGGGGTAGAGATTCGCTTCAATCCAGAAGTCGAGTGTGTCGGAATAGAGTTCATAGCTGGTCGCTTTCTGCGCATCCCGTGCCGTGTGAAATGCGTCCCACACTTCGTCGGTTTCTGCGGCGGTCGGGAACACGTCCCAGAAATTCTCACTGAGCAACTCTTCTTTAGAATGCTGAAGTAGGTCCGCAGCTTGATCGTTAACGTGCGTAAACCGGAACTCTTCGTCGACTGCATAAAACGCATCGGAAACCCGTCCGAAAACCTCATCTAATTCGGTTTCGAGTTCTCGTTCACGTTCTTTGAGGTCGGTAATGTCCTCACCGGTCGTGACAACACGATCAATCTCGCCGGCCTCATTGAAGAGCGGTTCTGCATTAACCGAGAGCCATCGTGAATTGCCACTCGGAAGTTCAATTCGAAGCACTTCATCATAAACCGGTTCCCCCGTCTCGAGTGTTCGAGCAAAGGGGTGTTCATCGATCGTGACTTCGCTTCCGTCTTCGTCGTAGACTGTCCGCTGTGACGGATCGTACGTTTCCGCTTTTCCTTCTGGGACCTCGAGTATTTCTTTGAGACGGTCGTTCTGTCGGATGATCTCGCCGTCAGCGTCAAGCACCTGAATGCCGACGGGACTGGTCTCGAGGATTTGATCAATTAGGTCCCGTTCACGCTTGAGTTGTTGTTCATGTTCATCGAGCGTCTCTTGCGCTCGTTTTCTGTCGGTGATGTCACGGATGATTCCGACCGATCCTTGAAACGTGCCCTCTTCGACGAGTAGATTTGTCTGCAGCTCGCAATGCAGGCTCTTACCGTATGCAGTTCGTGCTGTGATCTCGAACGTTTCGGTCAACCGGTCGTCGTTCGCCATGCACCTAGTAATTTCACGCGTGATTCGTTCGACATCATCGTCTTCAAGTACAATAGAGACGTGTTCACCGAGAAGTTCGTTTCGCGCGTAGCCACTCATCTCGACGATGATATCGTTAACCGCGACGAATCGACCGGCAGCATCGAGCTGATAGATCCCGTCATCGACGGTATTGACGAGCGTGCGATAGCGCTGGATCACTAATGAATCATCGGCATCATCCGCCCAGAAGGGAGATCCTGTCGCGTCCACTCGGTCACTCATGACTTCTCGGTGGGTACTGATGAGAATAAAACCCGTGGTAGTCGTAATTCTTTGAATGAATAATTCGCGTTGTTCGCGGCCCAGAATAGCGATGGATCTCACGGGCTGCAGAATCTAGGTCCTATCCGTGCTGAATATACGCTGTGTATTCAGCACGACGCTACGAACCTCACTCGAACCTGATAGAACGCTCGCTGGTCAATAAGCATGTGTAGTGAGCATGCGTTTCACGCTAAAATACGTATGAAGAATAGGATTTCAACAGAGCCAATCGAGACTAAGACAGAGTCTACAGTTCGCACGACTCACTGCTGATCGAGCGTTCGTGGCTCAGGTGGCACGAACGAGCAGCATCTTCTCGGTGAGTTTGACGTCATACTCACCGACCGAGAACGCGACCGACACCGATTCGCCGGTTGTGACGAGTTGATTGAGCGCCTCAGTATCGATCGTGTCGGACAAGACGATCCCGTGGGTTGGTCCCAGCTCGGTTGATGGACAGTTTTCGAGACTCGCGATCGCTTCGATAATTGCGATGCTCGCTGGCGTTTCCGACCACTCGTATTTGATTGCTTAGTTGCCATGATTCACCTCCTCCGCTAGCCCGGCCCCTGCTCCATGATATCGCTCGCGCTGGGTTCGGCAGTTCGGACAGGCATGAAGCGTTCCGGTGTTATCCGCAAACACACGCTTGTATTGTTCTGTGACGTGCGCGCCACAGTTCGAACACTCAGGCATTATCAGGCCCCATGTCCGTCTGCTCGTACATGGTGATCGTCGTCTCGAGTTCAGCGATTGCATCTGCGAAAGTCAACGGCTCGGCCAAGTGCTCCTCGAGCGTTTGCAGATCGGCCAGCACTGCTTCGAGTTCGGCCTGCACTCGTTCGTCAGACCAGTTGTCGGTGGACTCGTTCATCGCGATTCACGCTCCGGGCAGCCGGGCGCATGCGACAGGTTGTCCCGTCCACCGAGTTCGGTCAGCAGCTCGCGTTCGCAGTACGTACAGCGGACGTACGTCTTCCCGCCCTGTTCCGGCGGTTCGACATGCCGCGTGTACGTCGATTTCTCGGACTCATTCTGAGTAGCCTCGGCGGCTACGGTTCCGCTATCGGGAACCACCTGCTCTGTACGAGCAGCCACCTCGGCTTCCGCACGCAGGCGCAGCTTTCGTCCCGTGTCAGTTTCGTAGTATTCGGATCGCTGTACCACTCGATCGATAGTTCTGAACTGGTTCATCGGTTCAAACCCTCCACCCCTCTCAAGGGTGGAACAACACTACGTGCTGTCACGGTCGAATCGGTCGCTGTGGAGCCTGCGATGGAGGGAGTCCAAGGAACCGAACCTCACGTCTCGCCTTCGCTCGGATCCACACGTATGATTTGCCCGACCTTTCCGTGGGTGCCCGCCAGTACCAGCGAAACGTGCTCGAGCATCGAGATATCGGTCACAATCGTGTTCCCATCCTTCTGGAGGACGACGACGCCGCTGTCGTGGAGCCAGACAGAGACGCCGATGCCCCAATGATGCCATCGACCCGGTGAGAGCGCTTTCGACGGGAGTGAGAGACTCACGTCACCGCGATCAATCGCCGTCTGCACGCCCTGGCGAAGCGCCCACACTTGTGATTCGGTGAGCGTGTCCTCGGGTGCGTCAATCTCGTCGACGTACGTCAGCAGATCGGCCACCATCAGACCTCATCTCCGATGATCCGGTCGACCTCAGCCAGTTCACGCGCTTCAGCGGCCTCGTCCTCATATCCCACGTCGGTGGCATAGCGCTCGAGGACGGCCACGGCTCCATCGTCAACGTTGGCTGCTCGTTCGAACAGCTCTTCAAGGACAGTGACGACCACACGATCGGCGACCTGGCGGCCGGCATCAGCTGCTTCACTTTCAATGCGACCAAGCCGCGACTCCGGATATGCGTAGGTTTTCGAAGGTCTGGACTTCAGGCTCGAACAGTAGACGGCATCGAACACGCGATCATCGTTGGTTGTGTCGAATCGTGAGTTCCCGTAATTATCGAGCAGATTGTAGTTGTTTGCTTCAGACCACTCGGCGACTGTCTGGCCAGTATCTGCGACCACGTGGACTGGCCGCCCTTGTGCGAGATCCAAGCAGACGTCACCAAGTTTGATCGACTGTTCGCTCATCGGCTCACCTCGTCGTCACTGAGAGTGCGAGCAAGCGTTGCGGCCTGCTGTTCAATCGGCTCGTGGTGGGCGTGTCTGACGTTCAGGAGCGCAAGGTGCGCTCCAAGCCCCCACAGCTCTGCCCGATGCAGCTCGTCAGCAAACTCCGTGAGAACGTCGTCAGTCGTCTGGCGACCATCGGTGAGACCGTTGATCCGAGCTGCAATCTGATGAGGGATTGCATCTCGCCAAGAAGGATCTCGTCCTGTGTAGTCGGCCATCGTCTCGACGAGTCCCGCAAATGCCTCGACACGTCCGTCGACCGTGATGTCCCACTCTTCGAGGTCACCCTCGTCGACGGCGTACGTCACAGCGTCGAGTTCCTGTCTCTCGAGGAGAGCCTCGAGAGCCGCTCGCTTCCAGCTGCGGTAATCGCGGAACTCCCAGAACGTGGCGAACTCTTCAAGCGTCTCGATCGAGTACTCGATTGAGATGTCGGCGCGAACACGCTCGGTTGTCTCGTCACTATGGTCAGTGATCCGAGTGACCGGCCCACTGGCAGTTACAAGGAACCGTCGTGGAAGCGGCGTCGTGCAGTCGGTTGACTGCGCTTCATCGGATGTTTCCGTTGGCTGTGCTGCCGTCTCGTCTGCTCGTGACATCTGTGATACCCTCCACCCCTCTCGAGGGTGCAACAACACCACGTACGGTACGTTCGTGCGGATGCTGGTCGCCTCTGGCGAAGTCACCCCACGATTTAGTGTCATTTTCACCTCGTGGCAGGGTGTCATAGAAAAGTTCCCATTCCCTTTCTCTGTGACTACCCGACAAACGGTAAGTACAGATGAAGCACACATCGTTCAGTACAGGTAATGCACTTATCGGTGCGGGCAGTGTACTGCTCTGCATGCCCGAAGAAGTCTTGTTCAAATCAGAGAGCGATCAGACCCGAGAAGAAATCGCATCGTATCTTCGCAGTGTTGCTGATAAGCTCGACCAAGGCGATGCAGTCACGCTCAAATCTGGTTCCGAGTCCGTGACGATGGAACCGCCAGCCAGCCCAACGTTTGAGGTCAAAGCCGAACGCGAGGGGCCAACGGACGGGGCCGGTGAATTGAGTATCGAGTTTGAACTCGAATGGGACGAGAACGGCAGTGAGAGGGACGGCGGAAGTGACCAGTTAGAAATAGAGTGATCAATTAGCACGCTCACGCTTCAATATCTAGAGTGGCGAGTCGGTTATCGAGCAGTTCCCGCATCCATGCAGCGAACCCGTGATCATGCCCGTACGTCCATACTGCGACCTCTTGGGTTACGTCAGGCAGATCGCTCTCTTCGATACCTCCCGCGACGATCGATTGCTTGTCTACCATGAGAAGTTGGCCCGGCCATTCGGCGTAGACCGAATTCGTGTCCGCGAGATCAGCGGTGACAATAACTTCGGCATCCGGTACTGCTTTGTGGAGGCGATCGTGGATGTCTTCGTTCGCCACTTCGATGATTACACGCACACCACGGTCAGTGGCCTGGTGGAGAGATGTGAGAATTCGCTGATCGATAACGTCCTCTGTGGCGATGAGAAGCCGTATTTGCTCCTCAGCCTCGTCAAGAAACGTGCAAATACGATCGGTGACGTGGTCCGGTTGCGTAATCGCCCACATTCCTTCATCGTCCTTGGACTCCGGTTCTTCGACCTGATGTAAGGAATTCTCAGCTGCGTTGACACGGGAGTCGTAATCTTCCTTGATTCGTCGCATCGCCATCTCTATCGGGACGGCTTTGTATTCACGCGGCTCGGATTCCTGGGCCATGACGAATCCCCGTTTATCGAGGCGTTCAATGGTATCGTAGACTCGTGAACGCGGAATCTCCGCAACTTTACTGACCTCCTTCGCAGTCCCCTTCGAAAGCTGAGTGAGTGCAACGAAGCAGCGCGCTTCGTATTCCGTCAAGCCCAATTCCTCCAGGTCAGTAACTGCTTCGTCAGTCGTAGACATAGCTGCGTTATGGCTGATGGAGACAAAAGGCCTCTTCTAGATTATAGAGGAGAGAACAGTCGTATCCACTAATTGCCACACTTCCAATATGCGATTGTGTCCAGTGTTAATCACTCTGAACGTTGTTCTTCGGTGATGATCTTCTCCTCTTGATCGACCAGTACAAAGAGCTCGTTCCAGTCGTCAGCGGAGGAGATCTGATCACGGAGGTTCTCGATCGCGTTGTCCACGACACCCATCACGACCCGCGCATGGTGAATAGCATCTGCTTGCTTGTCCTCGGGCTGTAATTCCCCTTCTCGACAATTTGGTCGATGAACTCATCCCATTCAAATCTCTCGACGGTGTCTACATCTGTGAGAAATATCCCAACTTCTTTGGGAAGTTGCGCTGCGAGGTTCTCTGCTTGACCCGGCTCGATGCGCTGGCTGAGTGTCTCAAGCGTGATCCGAGTCGCCGTCACGGCATCCTCACTCGATGAGAGTTGCCCTCGGTTCTGCACTTCGCCAAGGAAGGTATCATAGTCCGTGTTAACATTTGTTCAGGATGGATTTCAATAGATGTTCTGCCTGATTTAGGGATAGCATCGTCTCTACTCAGAACACTAGCACCGGATATTTCCGCACCGTCTTGTAGGAAAGTAGCGTTCAATAAGCAAGTGTAGTGAACAGATAGTTCGCTCTAGGTTGGGGGAAAAGAACGTCATGTGGATCGTTCTCTGACATCCTCTCGTGGGGTAACTCACGGCGCTGGTGGATTCGCTGTGGCCTGCAACCCGCAGGCCTCGAGTTCGCGAATCCGCTGTGCATTGCGTGCAGCCTCGAGAACGGACGTTCGGATCGCGACTGCAACCCGATGTTTGCAGGCTCCCTGGTGGTGTTCGTCTGCTGGACACGGACAGCTGTGCGGCAAGCCGTCCTCGATTGTGACCAGATACTCGTGGTCCTCGGGATTTGCATGGCTGGCGTTGCGAACGAGGACGCCCTGCGCGACAAGTTCGAACTCGAAGGCTTCGTACTGGGCGCGTCGGAGCGTCCGCTGGGTCGGTTCAAGTCGCTCGAGCGGATGTGCTGATGGTGATATTGACATAGGTCAGGTGTAACTACCGTTAGACTGGTCGATCGTCTCGAGTTACGTGCTCTCGCAGTCGGAGCAGATGAGTTGAACGCCGAGGTCACAGGCAGTTTCGCAGTTGTGCGTGGGAACAAGACCGAACTTCCCGCAGTAATCACAGCTCGTGTTGGTGTGCTCAGGAGCGTCGAATACGTCGAAGCGGGAATGCTCGACGGTCGAATCGGCCTCAGTAGTGAACTCAACGGCGAGTGGGTTCGTGATCCGGCTGGCAGTTTGCATTGTCTTTGATCACTCTACTCCTCGTAGGGAGCGAACAACGCCACCGGCTGTTCAGCATAATACAAGGTGGAGCCTTCGGCCTCAAAGAGCGAACGTAGTGAGCGATGGGAGCGAAGTGAGCGCAGTGAGTAGTCTGGGACCTGGAGGTAGGTGGGAAGCGGTGGGTTGGGTGGAGTAGGCTGAAAACGACGAACCAGAACAGCCACCCACGTAGAAAACGAGAATGAAGGACCTGCTCAGGTGCGTTAGTCGGGAAGCCCCACCCTCAAGGAGCCGCCAAAGGCGGCGAGTAGGGCGGGGTAGTTCACGTGCTTCTACGGTAGCATTGGTGGCAAACGCACTATCGACGGAGGCCAGATAGAAGGCCTCGAGGTTATCATTGATCAAGCACTCCAGACGATGGCCGTCGCATCATGTTGATCCACGCCGTCACGAAACAATGCCAGCGTCGACAGTCGCGTCGTCTCAAGCACGGCATCACGGTCGTTATCGATCGCTCGGTAGTGCGCGCTGCAGTACGATCGAAGCTTGTCGTTCGCCGCGCCGAAGCCGTGCGAGATTTACTCACGACGGATCGCGTCATCCGCGACGAGCGCGAGCGAACGCCCACAATGCGGGCACTGCTCGCTCGAACTCATCGTTTTTCCTCCAGCGTCAGTCTTGTCTCAAGTCACACTATGTCGGTCCGTCGATCGCGGACCCGATGAGTGTCAGCCCGACAGATCGGACAGTGCAGATCCTCTCGGATGGCGTCGGCGTGATCGCACGCCGTGCTGTGGGCGACCAATAGATCAGTCGAGCGGCGTCGGCACTCAACTGTTGTCGTTCACCGTTGAGATCGACGTTGCGTGGACTACGCCGTGCATCGGACAGTACTGGTCCGCCGTGGGACCGAAGTCGCTCGACTCGACGACCGCTGTTGGTCACCCACAGTGCGGGCAACTACTGCCCTGAGAGTCAGTTTCTTCGCGATTCGGCTCGTACTGTTGATCGCCTGTATCCCGGGTCATTGTCCTGAGCCGAGATAGGCATTAACCGCGTGTTCCAGCACGCGGTTTCTTGAAGAACTATCCCCTGAGCGTGGTGCCTGCCTCCATCTACACCTCTACGACATAGAATGTAAATCCCTTTTACGTTGGTCGTTGGTCTGGGCGGCACCGAATCACTTGTCGACCACCCAGCGACGATGTCCGCGTCGTATCTTTCTGCCGCAGAACGTAAGGCAGCTGAAATTTCGAACATGCTCGTTCGAATATCTGTGGGTATCGGGAGTGTCGACGATCTGATTGCTGATCTCATTCAAGCGCTTGCCAACCACCAATGAGGGAGATATGACTATTTAATAACCTTATCAGTCGGAGAATAACCATGATCGACAACGAAAGTTGGACCGTTTGTATGGTATACTTGTGAGTGTGATCGCTACTGGACATCCGTTTTGACTTCATCATTCTGTGGCCAAATTGCCCAGACCAGTAGAGCAAGTACGATTGCCAGTCCAAGTACGATCGTCTCGAAGACGGATAGCGTGATCCCGAACCATGAGAGGGCTGTCCGAAACTCGACGATGAACGGAACAAGGACGGCTACAACGACAAGAAGTGCTCCTTTCGAGATACGCATTTATTCAATCCTGTCTTGAAGAGTATCGTTGAGTACGTCAAAGGGTATCGGCGAATATGTTCGCAAACAAAACGTCAAATAAAGGACCATAATTTGGTTGTCCGGGAAACTACCACGGGCCGCGCAATCCGAGGCTATACTCGAGTGCGCTATCAACCTCATTCATCCGCTTATCGGGGATAGATCCGACGACGTTTTTGATCCGGTGTTCGATCGACACAGTTCGGATCTGACTGCACATCGCGACGGAGTCCTCGCGAAGGTGGCTTTCATCGGCCGTTATGAGCACTTCGAACGGATACAAATCGTCATCAACCGACGTCGTAAACGGGACGATGATCGTCGTGGGTGCGTTTTCGTTCCCGACGTTATTCTGGACGACAAGACATGGTCGCGTCCCCCGCTGCTCCGATCCTTTCGTCGGGTCGAGCTCAACGATCACAATGTCTCCCCGGCGCACCTCCATCTATTCCCACTCCGGGACGTCGCCGAGATACTCGTCGGCCTCTTGCGAAACGCCATCCATCTCCTCATGGAGGTCTCGAAGCTGATCGGCTCGCGCACGATACCCGGCCGCTAGATCGTCCCGAGTGATCGGTTTCTCGATAACGATTTTCCCCGACTCTTTGCGGATTTCTATCTCGTCGCCGCCGCCAATGTCAAATTCTTCGCGCAGTTCCTTTGGGAGAGTGATCTGCCCGCGGTCGCCAACACGTCGTTTCTTTACCTCGCCCATACATATTCATATCATATCCATACTCAAAAGGATATCGGGCGAGCGGAGGCAATTGTTTGGCTAGCCAATCGTCCGGCCGTGCTGGACCCAGTGGATTTTGAGCGTCCTCCACTCTCCAAGAGCGATACGTCTTCAAGGAGTGCCACCGCATCAGCGTTTCTCTCTTAATCTTCCTCGTTCACCTGATCCTCGTCGATGCTTCTGAAACTGCTCCACGCGCGCCACAGCAGGTATCCGAGGGGGTGATGATTATCCATCTTTTCTACTTTACCCCTTTCAGGGGTCGAACAACACCACCGGCTGTGCGTTCGTTGCGAGGCTGTTGGCTTAGACGATCGGCTTTGGTCCCCGCGACGAAAGGGCGACCTCGCCGTTCTCTCGCTCGTCGTCCGTCAACAGATCGTATTCCTCCTCGAGGTCACTACAGACGGTTTCTGCGACTTCGAGTGCTTCCTCGAGCGTTGAGACTTCAGCTTCGACCGATCCCCAGTCTGGATTCATGTTCGGGTAGACGGCCACTTGGTACGTGCCGGTGAAGTGATCGTGCCAGCTCAAGGATGGCTGGTACGACGTCGTCGGTGCAATCATCACTTCTACTGGCGTCGAGAATCCTATCTCGTCACCCTCGTCCGCGATGAACCGGACCAACGAGAGCACACACTGTCGCCGGCCCAGTGCCCACGCACGGACGCTGCCTTGTTTGCAGTCCCACGTGCCAAACCGTGCGTCAATACTCACCGACGTCTCGAATGCCTGTGTGGTCGCTGATCGACTGATCAATTCGTGTATCGACATCTTACAAATCCTCTACCTCTCTCCGGGGTCGAACAACGCCACAGAGCGGATGCATTGTCGTGCTACACCTGCTCGCCAATTAGCCATGAACCGTGTTGCCGATCTCACCTACAGTCCGAACAGACGAGGTCGACGTTTCGGATCATGGCTTTGTCGCAAGCCCCCGTCGTGACCAGACCGTATGTCCCACAGCTGTCCTAGCGTTACAACACACCCGCTATGGTGTATAGTAGGGAAATTAATTGGTACCAGAAACATCTGAAACCACAGCAGGCAAATGAGCGAAATTCAAACCACATCTAAGGACGACAAGAAATGATAGTGCCATCCGGACAGGAGGTCGTCGAGTCCGTGACGACGGTCTTCGTACTCTCGACAATGTTCTCTATGGGGGTGAAACTATCCGCCAGCCAACTCGTCAATGCACTCCGGAAGCGACGGCTGCTGGCAAACTCCTTAGCGGTGAACCTTGTCATGGTCCCGCTGATTGCTTATCTCCTCGTTCGGACGGTCTCAGTGGAGACTGGGTTCGCAGCCGGGATCGTGCTGCTTGCGGTCTCGCCCGGCGCACCGTTCGGTCCGAAGCTCGCAGAGGTTTCTGACAGTGACGTGGCGTTCGCGAGCGGCCTTATGGCAATCCTCTGTATGCTCTCGGTCGTGACGATTCCCGTCTCCCTGTTGCTGCTGCTCCCTGGCGATGTCGCCGTCGATCCGTTCGCAATCGGACGGATGGTTCTGGGCATTCAACTGGTTCCGCTACTGCTCGGGCTCGGGATGTCGTTCGTTGTTCCGGCGCTTGCAGACCGGCTGTATCCCTCTGTTCAGCGACTCTCCGATTACACGTTCGTCGGGCTAATCATACTGCTAGTGATCGTCTACAGCGACAGTATGGTGTCCCTCCTCGGGACAGGAACACTCGGGCTCTCCGCCGTCGCTGTAGGCGCGTCATTACTACTCGGGTACGGCCTCGGTGGACCAGCACGAGCAACCCGAGAGGTGTTGGCGACGACGACTGCCGCCCGAAACGCGGCGATCGCGTTGTTCATCGCGACGACCGGGTTCTCGGATCCGAACGTCCTCACGACGGTCCTTGCGTTCTCGTTCATCGGCGTCGTTGGGTCCGGACTAATCGCGGGTGTGTGGCGATGATGGCCAGTCGGAGCAGACCTGACCCACAGCAAGTGTTCGTAATCGGGCCGAAACCAATGGGTATCTCGGGCTTCGCAGGCTTCTTGGCGAGCCTCGAAGTTCCGCTTCCCACGGTTGCAGCGTGGGGCATCGGTCTCCTCAAACTTGTTGGCGGCATCTTGTTGCTGGCCGGCTTGGCCGTTCGAATCGCAAGCGCAGCAATTGCCATCGATATGCTCGTCGTGACAAGACTATATCACCTTCCCAACGGGTATCCAGCCACGAGTAATGGTATCGAATTGACGCTCACGCTCGCCTTGATTGTACTAGCGCTTGCTCTGAGTGGCCCTGGTGCACTCTCAATCGAACACATGCTATCCAACCACAAAAGATGGTTCCGCTGATTCGTCTCAATCGCGGGCCACAGACGGATAAGCAGCGCTCACATTTATTTTACTGAATCCAATGAATACGGACGTACTTCCACCGGAAACACGTATCGGACAGACAGCCCTCCGCGTCTCGGAGCTCACAGAGATGTCCGACTTCTACCAATCTGTTGTCGGGCTCACCATGCTCAGCCGCTCCGACACGACAGCCGTTCTCGATGTCGAGGAGACTCCACTGCTCGTACTAGAACACGACCCAGATGCACTCTCCCGACACCAGTCGGGAGCGGGACTCTTCCACAACGCGTTCAGAGTCCCCTCACGCGCCGCGCTGGGTGATGCGTTGGCTCGGATCAGGGAACGCTGGCACCTCGATGGCGCGTCCGACCATGGCGTGAGTGAGGCGCTGTACTGTACTGACCCGGAGGGCAACGGAATCGAGATTTACCGAGACTATCCGCGTGAGGACTGGCCTCGCGGCGGCAACGGGTGTATTCGTATGGGCACGTATCGCCTTGACCTTGACCCGGTGGACGCTGCTGCCGAAGGTAACTCCGGGCTCCCTGCTGGAACGGACATAGGGCATGTTCACCTTGAAGTATCCTCGCTAGAGGCATTCAGCGAGTTCTATGTGGACACCATCAGGTTCGAAGTCCAAACGGAAATGCCAGACGCACTGTTCATCGGTGCTGGCGGATATCACCACCATCTCGGGGCAAACACGTGGAACCATCGGTCTAGGCCAGTCGGCGGCAAAGGGTTGTCTTGGTTCGAAGTGGTCCTTCCTGAAACAGAGGCACTTGACATGATCCAAGACCGAACCGCGGACAGCCAGTATACGGTAACTGAGACGAACGACAGTATCTCTGTCACAGGACCAGACGAGATTGAGGTGCGGTTCCGAGTCTGAATGTAGCTTCTAGCTTCGTTCAGAACACTCTTCTAAACACCAAGATCTTCTGAGAGAATAACCAGTGGTCTATAAGCAACTGTACTGAGCGTGCGTTTCACGCTAAAATACATATGAAGAATAGGATTTCGACAGAGCTACTTCTTAGAACGAGATATTATCCTCCAAACCTATGTTTATGCCTGTTCGTTATACTGCCTTACCATATGCCAACTGCTGACGTGACGGTTGCAGAGACGATCCACGAAGCATGTTCATCGAGTGACTTCGAGGCGTTAGTTGCAACATTGGTCCTGACCGATCTCACTGAGTATCCTCGAGAGCGATTCGAATACACGGACAAAATACGCGACCGCTCGAGGATGGAACCAACGCCGATCGTCGACTGGGAACAGGAGGGTGCGTGGGACGATCTCGACGCGAGCGAGCTAAAAGACGATATAGATGATGAAAACTGACAAATCCGGCATCGTCTAAATCACCTCCCATAGCCGTTCCCGATGCTGTTTTCGACACTCTTATATCTTGATAGAACACAGAACAAATATGTACGATTTAACGGGCTTCCAGCGTGACCTGCTGTACACGATCGCCGGCCAGGACGAACCACACGGACTCGCACTCAAAACCGAACTCGAGCAGTACTACGAAGGCGAGATCCACCATGGCCGGCTCTATCCAAATCTCGATACACTCGTCGATAAGGGCCTCGTCGAGAAAGGCGAAGCTGATCGACGGACGAACGTCTATACGCTCACGGCTCGTGGCCGCCGCGAGATCAAGGCGCGTCGGGACTGGGAAGACCAGTACGTGGGCGAGCTACTATCAGAGTAGCAGACGATCAACCAATGGGCCAATAGACGTCTCCTAACCCGCGTCTATACCATAATTTCGAGTTCTTTCAATGCGATCTCCCGAACCTCGTAGATGGGTTCGTACTCCGACCCGGATTTCACGATCAACTCATAGCGCTCGAGTTCCGGAAGCCACCCACGCAGCGTTCGATCGTGGACTGGGTTATCGGCATGCTCACAATACGCCTCATACACTCCACCGCTTGTCGCCGGATGGACATCCGCCATGACCTCGAGTACGAGTCGCTGGTCACAAGATAGATCCGAGAGTCGGGATCGAACCACGGCCTGGTCCGCGTCGGGTTTCGAGTCGTCGATCACAGCCCCCGTGACTCGGTCGGCCGAGCCGTTTGCGGTATTCCGGACGCTGTGATGGAGCAACGCGATCGCGTCGCGAGCATCTGAATCCGAACACCGGGCAATGTACTCGAGCTCGCTGCCACCGATCACGCCGGGTTCGACGCCGACACTCGCGCGTTTTCTCGAGAATCGGGCGACCGAACACGCGGGGAAAGCGACACTCACGCTTCGAGAGGATCGAAATCGGGACGATCTCAAGGGACTAACGCGTTGATTGACAACGTGGCCGGTGGCAGGGTTCGGCTTTCGAAGCGAGATATCGTCGTTTCGACGGATGCGGCGCGGAGTCTGAGGACGGTTCAGTAGTGGGCAGTGTTTCTCACGCGCGTGGTCTATAGGCCCGTCTATCGATCTGTTCTCGAGGCGGCACATTGGCTGTAATCGGACGTACCCGAGGCGTCGGTATTCGGCTTCGAGAGTTATATTCGCGAGACGATTCATGATGAGCTAGACGACTAGAGTTATCGCGCTCGAGTTGTAACCGTCGCGTGGGATAATACGGTCTTACGGCCGGGCCGGCAACACCGGCCCCCTACGCATTGGCGCGCTGGCCCGACGGCCAGCACCGTTGTATTCGAATCTCAGAATATCGGCAGTGGATTCTGGCCGGTTAACGTGCTGGTCTACTGCAACACTCTCACCCACACACAATGCCGTGCCCGACCAATCCAATATGGGTGTTCCACAGCATTATCTCGAATCAATCAGATGATTGAGTGGTTGCCTTTACATAAGTGGCTCGCGAAGAACAGGCCTGGCCTTTCAAATGAGAACAACTATGATATGTTCTACTCTCATCCGATATACGGGCCCTTAGCTCAGTCTGGTTAGAGCGCTCGGCTCATAACACAATCTGACTCGTGAGATCGTGTGAGACACCGAGTGGTCGATGGTTCGAATCCGTCAGGGCCCATCCGCAAAAACCTGAAGCGTAGCCGAAACGGATTCGGCCGATAATCGGGCCATGAACCACTCGAAGTGCAACTTTTCTGTTTCCGAATTCCCCTGCCTGAACCTGAACCGAACCAGTCACTGGTTCCGGGTCATCGCTGTCCTGCGAAATTAGTAGCCGAAACGAGGCGGTCGGCATGACGGTCGCACCGTGGCCGTCGGTCGACAATTCGACCTGTAATCATTGGGGTGCCCATATCATCGACCGGTTCCGCCGCGTCTTCGGTGACGACGACGATCGCGCCCACCGCTGTGGTGACTGCGATACATACACTCGACTGAGTCGCGGCTCTGCAGCTGGCGTCGACGTTTCGAACCTGGACCCGGAGACATCACCCGGCCGTCATGGCGGTGAGACCGATGTGTAGCGGGTTCGTTCCGGCGAATCGTCTGTACGATGTCAGGAGTCAGACGCCCATAGTCCATCCGGCCCATCAAGCGACTGACGAGGATGTTCGTCGCGCTCTCGGGGACAGAGAGTTTCGCGCCGACAGCGGACACTCCTCGAGCGGTACTGATTATGGTAGTCTCGGAAACTTCCTATGCCCGCAGGAGCAGATATCGGTCCCTATTGGGCGGATTTTGCCTGATAGTAATACCTTTGCGGCGTACGCTGATCCGCAACGGTCACAAACGGCTACGATCCGCTCGGGATCGACCATTTGGTTCACCCAGATCATAATCATGGTTTCCGCCCGCTTCAGTTACCGGCCCCACTATTTTGGCCGATCACTACACACGGACACTGATTGCGAGGACGGTGGTTCGCGATGAATCGCCTCGTCGAATCCGACAAGTGTGAGCGCTGGCGATCGCATCGACACGCTCCGCCGGATCTGTCCTGACTGTACGCGCGCAGTTCGCGACGCACGTGAGGGGCCGTTATGAGTTCTCGAGCATCGGAACTCGAGAGTCCGAAGGCCAGCGGTGATGCCGATCGAGACGGCCGCGACCTCGAGGCCGGGTTAGCGAGCCCGGTAGCCGGTCGGTTCGGCATCCCCGTCGACGCGGTCTGCGTGAGGTGTGGGCGGACGCACGTCAAGCGTGCCAGCCTCGAAGAGATGGACCAATCTCCCGAGGCCAACTCCGTGACGCTCGAAGCAACGGACTGTACGTCGTTCAAGCACGTCTGCTATCCATGCGAGGGTGCAACGTGGTGGAATCCTGTGGCGGTGCTCTCCGGCTTGCTCGAGAGCGAACGCGAGCGAGGTGAGTAGCGGTGTCGCAGGTCGAGACGGCACCGCACGAGATCGAGGGGAGCTGGAAATGGCCTGACTGAGGCCGCGGGCCGTACGATGCGCTGTCGCCGGTGATGCTCGGGCCGCCCTTCGAGGGGTACCTCGAGATCGATATCGAGGTCGACGGCGAGCCCTGGCACCTAGAGATCTGGTATAGCAAGTCCGGGTTCGCGCCGTGACTGCCGAACGGGATCAACGCCGAACGGCTCTACGAGTGGGATATCGTGGGTCATGGGCGCGGCGAGCGGAAGGCGTCGTACAACATCGACTCGCGGTTCCCGAATATGCGCCACTGGGAGAGCGGCAAGCGGTTGCAGCTCCCGTGGGAAAATCAGATCGGCAAGGTCGACGGCGTCGACGTCGAGTTCCACACGAGTAACATTGAACCCGACCGTGGCCTCGAGCTGCTGCCGGAGTTTTTCGCGGCCGTGTTCGACCACGCCAACGGCGGATTCATCCTGACTACTTCCGAGCCGAGCCGCACGAAGCAAGCCGGATGTGGGCGTACGAGCGGTACGTTCGAATCCGTCGCAAGTGGGCGGAAAGACTCTCGTCGGCCGGTGTGCTGCAGAAGGTCGCGCACTACCTGTCCGACCTCGAGGGAGTGAAGGCTGAACTCCATATCAACAACAAGGAGGCGATCAATCACCAGAACCGGCTGTTTCTCGACCCGGCATCGGCTGGCGAACTCCTACCGGGACACCTACGGACGAAAGTTCGAGATCTACCAGCTGAAGAACCCGGACGCGGTTTCGAAGAATCACCCGTCCTACCACCCGAAAGTGGAGGTGTTGGTGAACAAATCGATGAACGACAACGAGGCATGGGCATGGGCCGATCGCCACGCGGTCACCGAGCAGATCGAGGAGACGCTGCTGAACGCACTCCAGTGGGGAGACATCCCGCTCGGACCCGATGGAAACGGCGTGTACATTGCTGACGATCACTTCGACGCGGTCGTCCGTGACGATCTTGTCGAACCGTACGAAGACCCAACGCCGCGCCTCGAGGCGAAGTCGCATCACCTGTTGATGACGACGCTCCGGGACATGGGCGAGACCGCCCGCGACGTGACCGAGACGGTTGCGACGGACGGCGGCTCGACAATCGACGGACTCGCCGACAAGCTGGGGAAACACCCCGCGACGATCTACTAGGCGATCAGTGATTTTGGTGAGGTTCTCGAGCTCGACCAAACGTATCGTTCCGGGCCCGAAAGTACCGTGAGGAACTGCGAGCGCTCGTTGAGTCGGCCGAGTACGCGATCGAGAGCTACGCCGACCGGATGCAACACCTCACGGGCTTAGCTGCCACGTCGCCGAGTCGTCACCCTTCCAGAAGTGGCTCACGAAGAACGGTGCTGACCTCGAGTTCGACGACCGGGGCGAGCCCCGTCGGATGCGAATCGATACGATTCTCTCCCAGCTAAAGGCGGATAGCTTCGAGAACCTCGGAACGATCGCCAGTGAGGCCCTCGAGAAGTAGTCGAAGTCAGGGAACGATCCGACAGTCCTCCGCGGTACCGAACTGACTTGGAAGACTCCCGGCGGCGGAACTGAAACCGGATTCATCGGCGCTGTCGCCGATCGTTGAACCGGCCTCGATAGTGGCAACGCTTTCGTTCCCCTTGTTTTCATCAACTATTCTTGAATAATACCCCTGCTTAGACAAATCTGGTTGTATCTACCGGCTCGAAGACGGGGTCGGCACCGCGATCGCACCGCAACGCCTGCGGGGTCGCTTCGCGCTTCGCGCGAAAGCCCCCTTGGCGGGTGTCCCCAAGGGGACTGGGCCAAAAAATTACAGCGCCCCGCCCCTGCCTCCGCACGTAGATCTCCAGTTGAAGCACATGAAACGGGGGTCATCTCCCAACAAAAGGGTTTCTCAGTAAACCTGGACAGAGGTTTGGTGGATTTATGCCCTACTTCCACCGGAACTCCAATTTGCTTCCTAGAGGGACGATTCCGTTAGCGATGTTATACCGTAGATACTTCTGGAGCTCTGAGACCGACATGCCTTGGAGATTTCCAGGCTGGCTATTCCCATACTTCTTGATGAGGTTGATAAGGGCCGTTTTGTTTCCGCCAGGTACTTCGAGATTTCCATTGATGCTGTAGCCAATAATCTGCTTACGACCGTTCTTACGGCTTTCAGCATTAGGATTGTTGTTCGCGAGCGTTTTCGCAACTCGGCGAATGTAATCCTTGTTATAGCCGGTAGCGTTAGCGAGGTCTCGGACCTCATGCCATCCGCTGTTGTTTCTAAGGTACTCTTCTGCTGCGTCGGAAGCGGTTGAGCCGCCTGAACTTTTTGAACTCATATCTCTCTTCATTGGTCGCGCTGATTCGCCCCAATTATCGAAGGAGATATATGGCGGTCCAATGATGTTCTCATGAGTTCCGAACCATAATTCCCTCATCTCGGGGGATAGGAGATGGGCGCTGGCACGCCCATTCCCTACTGTGCTGCATTTTTGCGAGATCATACTTGATCAGATCATCCTATCTGTTACTTAGGCCGCTAATTACTTATACCATTGACGTTGGAATGTAATTTTGTATCATATGGTCGTAAATATACCCTAGTCAATTCCAGATGAAGTGGGGATCTAGAAAGAATGGGCCATTTTGTCTATTCTGAGATGCGCATAATAGTCCGAAAGCTAATCTATATCTGATTACTTAGTAGGAGATATGTCATTAGGTGGCCCTCGCCGAATTCATATAGCTCCATTAGGATACGAAGATGAGCGGATCTATCAACCGATAATCGAGGAAGATGCAGATAAAGCGATCCTTCTAATTCATGATCAGGATGAAAGTGAGAGTTTAGGTGCTAAATGTCGGGAAAAAGTAGAAACAGCACTTGACGACGAAAATATTGATTACGAGTTACGCGAATGCAATATATTCGATCTGAAAGAGGCACTTGGTGAATTTCAGAATCTAATCTATCAACACCATGCAGATGCGGTCTTTGTGAATATATCTACTGGGAGTAAAATCACTGCTATCAGTGGTATGCTGGCGTGTATGATGGCAGGTGGAAGGCCATACTATGTGAAGCCCGAAGACTACGGAGAGTCAACGGTAAGCCAAGGGGTTGAAGAAACCTTCACTGTCTCTGCTTATCCAATAGAACCCCCTAATGAAGAAACGATTAAAGTTCTTGAATTCATAAAGGAAGAAAACGATAGGGGCAATGATGTTATCATAAGTGATCTAAATAAGTTTGTTAATGATGAAAACCTCTCGTTAGTCAGAGGGATAGAGAGACAAGACAGCGATAATATCTATGATCTTGTTCGGAGTAATCTAATTGCGCCTTTGTCGGAAAGAGAATTCATCCGTGTACAGCGGATTGGTAACGAGAAACGTATTACGTTAACAGAACAAGGCGAACGTGTATTGGACTTCTCTAGATTTATTCTTGAGGAATAGTGCACTCTTCAATCACCCCTAGGGTTGCACGTCGACAAATCCCGTTCCCCGAATATGCACACGAAACGTGAACCCACGTGTGCATATCTCGAGTCACTCGGTCGTTTGAGACTGTGTTCTTCTCTGGTCGACCGACACGTTCCGCCGATTGTGGGCTGAAATGGGCCGTTCAGTGAGTCGAAAAAACGAGGGTTTCAGGGGTCGTGTGTACGAGTATGCGAATCAGAACCGACGGTGACTATGCGTACCGATGTGACGCGATCGAATGCGCAGCCGACTTCTACGACTGTAACAAGACGAAAGCGGTGGAGAGTGGCTTGCTCAGGAGGGTAAGCGATGACCGATGTCGAGTGTAGTCACGCGATTTCGATGGACCCTAGCGATGTCTTCGAAGCGATCTCAAATAGCAGACGGAGACGAGTTATCCTTTCTCTCTCTCGGTCAGAAGCCCCGTGTCCGCTAGCGAACTCGCCGTCGAAATCGCCGCCCGTTAGAACGCTGTCGATCCTGGTCGAGTCACTAGCGAACAGCGAACCCGCGTCTCCATCGGATTGACACAGGTCCATTTGGAGACACTCAACGAGCTCGGCGTTGCACAGTATGATGACCGCTCGAAACAGGTCAAGCCGACCGACGCCACATACCCACTCACACGACAAATTCGGTGGATTACGACCGAATGTTACACTCCGGCGGAGGATTCATCAGAATTAAAGTGACTGATGATTTCTTCAACAATACGTGACGAAGATTCGGTGACTAACGAGATCGCACATCTCGGTCGCCCCTCCGCTACGACCTGTAACACACCCATGGCTCAGACACACCAAGAGCAACTCCCTAAGAATTTGACTCTCCACGAGGGGCACGAAGAAGCCCTACTAGAGCGTGCAGACCGTTCATCGCATCAGACGGAGTTGATCTTGGCTCCGGTGGAGTTACACCGACGAAATATTCAGCGGCGACTTCGAGAGGCACAGACGCCGAAAGATGGCTTACAGTTCACCGATCCCACAGAGGTTGGGGAGCGACTCCTTGATGTCGTGGATCTTCCGACGACGACAATCGACCGCATCGATCGCCTGTCGATGATTCGATCAGTGCTGTCGAACGACGAGGTGTCGATAACGTCCCCTGCTGTGCCTTCGGATCCACAGAGCGTCGAACAAATTCGGACGGAGATTGAGAACGTGACCGGCTTCCACCCGAACCGACTCGAAATATTTCAAGACGTCGTCGATGGGCTTACAGCCCCAATCGATGCGGACGTAGCTGAGATCCTGAGCGCTGCAACGGGCATCGAACGAGCACTCCGCCGGCGCACGTCGAAGTCGATCTCCGACGTGGAGTTCGTTCGCCGCGCAGCGAGGAAAATCCTCGCTACTGACGGAGTGGTTTGGCAAGAAGCGTTCCCAGAGGTTGACTGCGTTTCACTCGTCGGCGTGAGCGGCGTTCCAGCCGCCCATATCGACCTATTGCACGCCATACTGACCTCGGTGACCGTGCCTGTCCATATCCATTTCCGACGTGGGACTGGTTCATACCTTTCGCGGCGAGTCCCGCAGCTGTTTGATGTCGCCGAACCGGGAACGGTGGTGTTCAAATCGTGAAATCCTCAGACCGCCTTACCCTCGCAGAACCGCTCGGCGACGCCGACGTCCTCGTTGCAGAGTTGGTGACGAAAACGCGCCGAGAGGAGGCTCGAACCGTGATGGCGACCGTGGCCGGCCTCCGGGATCTCGGTGTGCCCATCCGTGACATCGCCGTCGTCGCACGCGATTTAGACCAGTATGAGGAACCTCTCTACCGTGCAGCGGTCCAGTACGGTATCACGCCCGTATTCTGGGTTCAGCTCAGAGTGACCCAGACCCGACCATACGCACTCATTGAGTCGGTGTGTGACGTACTCGGTACAGAGGAGCCTTCTCGGGAGGTACTATGTCGCCCGCTCGAACACCGCTGGTGCCCTCAGTCGGCGACGTCGCCGTCGTGGCCAATCGATCCAGAGACAGTCCAGACATCGATGCAGGTGCTACCGGACGAACCACGAACGCTCGGGGAGTGGCACGACGAACTCGAAGAGAATCCCGAAACAGATGACTGTCTCGTGACGTACGTTGAGTGGCTCCACGACTGCCCAGAACCGAGACCGACGGCGGTTACCGACGTCCTCATCGACGTCGTCGAACGGTACGAGGAGTTCGGGCTTCCGGTGACGGAAGCGCGTGATTCCCCGGCTCTCGTCGAGACGGAGCGCGACGCGCGAGCAGTCGTTCGCGTGAAAACCCTCGTCGAGCAACTTCGTCATAAGTACGCAGATCGACTTGACGAAGGAACGCTTGACCGGTCGTGGAGTAGTATCGCGGAGTTGAGTCAGTTGATCGCAACTCAGCGCCCCGGTCGAAGGGAGCACTCGAACGCACGTGCGGTCGATATCCTCGAAGCGAACGACGTGTGGCTGTTAGACGTACCGTACGTCATTTCCGTTGGATTGGTAGACGGCGAGTGGCCGAAGCAAACTGAGAGTGTTATCCCTCCAGAACTCCAGGAAAAGATCCTCCGTGGAGAAGGCCGCGTGGGAACGCTTGCACCTCGGACAGCATGGACGACGGGCCGAGACCGCGATCAGTTCGACGACACCTTGCGGGCCGCTGGAGACGGACTGATCGTAACTCGCCACACCGAATCCACCTCTGGTGAGGAACGTCGTCCATCCCCGCTGCTGGAACATCTGGAGACTGACGTCGTTCCAGCCGACGAGCGACGACGGCTGGTGAGTCCGGAACGAGAACTCCCGGATTATGTTCGAGCGATGCTCAACGAGGAGGTGTCTGATGGTGAGTGACGATCCGATCCGCCTCCAGAACGCACAGCGAGAAATTCGGGATGCGTACTTCGACCACGATTTGGGATTGTATACTCTCAACTGTGTCCCAGGTGCCGGGAAGTCCGAAGTCACCGACCACATCTCCGCAGAGGACGTTCTCCGCCGGTACGTTAATGGGGACCCGACACCCGAGCAGCGAGTCGCAGTCATCTCATTCAACCGTAGCGAGGCGGAGAATATCGTCACGGAAATCTGTGACCGGCTGCGAGAAATCGTCGAACACAATCTCGTCCCCGCCGCAAGCAAGGTCTCAGATGCCGAGCTTGAATATCTGATCCAACGGGTCAGACGAGCACCTTTCGTCGGTACTATCGACAGTATCCTTCGGGACGTGCTGAGTGAGATCGCACCCGACGTCGGCTTCGAGGAGATGCCAGTGGTCGGAAACACGGCTCGACAGAAACATCTGCATGCTGCCTGTTACCGGGCAGTTCAGGAGGATTCAGACTTGGCGCAGCGACTAGAGCGGCTGGAAGACGCGTATCCCGCTGCCGAGTACGATGACGACGTGAGCGAGATGCTTGAGACCGCCGTCACCTACAGCCGGGATCGGCGTATCTCTACGGAGGAATTCCGTGCCAGTCTCGAACAGACCTTCAATAACGTATACGCGGAGGGTCGCCCGGAATCGTTCGACGACGTCTTCGCTGCGATCAATCGCTGTATCGGGGCAGACGTTGACGAGAGCGCCTACGACGACATCGATGATGGCGAACGAGACACGGTCTGTGACGCAGATTCGGGACTTCACGACGACTGGAGTGACCGTATCGACGATTTCTGCGTAGTGCTCGAAGAGTACCAACAAACGTATCGGCAGACCATCCGCGACCGCGGCGTCGTGTCACACACGGATGTCGCGTACCTCGTGGACGCGTACTTCGACGACCGACTTGACGACGTCAATGACGCACACTGTACACGAATCAGACAACGGTACCAGACACGTATCCAGAGTCTGATCATCGACGAGGCCCAAGACGTGTCGTCGATACAGCACGCTGCACTCTCTCATCTCGTCACTCCTCGTACGCGGGTGTTCGGAGCCGGTGACCTGCTTCAGAGCGTCTACCTGTGGCGACACGCCGAGCCGTCACTCTTCGAGATGGCGACGGTCAACGGGGAGTACCTCGGGATTGACTGGGACGTCCACGAACACCGGACCGCGAAGACGACGTACCGGTGTGTCCCCGACATCGCCAGTGCGATCAACGAAATCTCTGAGGCAGCTCTCACTGATCCAGCACGCGGGGACCTCGGAGAGTTGGACGTCCGATACCCTGGTCTCGAAGCTAATCGGGATTCGACCGACGAGTCGAGTGTCCACATCGCAGCCTTCGATCCGGTAGCTTCAGACCCCGATTCGTACACCTGGGTCAAACCTGTTGAAGGTCGTGGGGAAGCAACGACACTAGCGGCGCTGCTCTCGAAGGGACTCGCGGACGAGACGTTCACCGATGACGACGGAACTCCTCTCGGGATTACGGTCCTGTTCAGATGGTCCTCGAAGATGGACGCGTACAAAGAGGCGTTCGATGAGGAGGGGCTCAGCGTTCGGAACGCGAGTGAAGACCTCTTCGAGTGCGACGTCGTGAATACGGTTCTCGACGTCTGTGAGTGGCTGGTCGCGCCTGCTGACCCGGATCGAACCCGCGACCTCGTCACCGAATCGAACCTCGGTCTCGAATCACTCGAAAGCGACTTCGCAACCCATCGTTGGGACACCGGCGCGGTTCTCGACGACTGCGGTCTCTCGGATGTCCACCAGCGCGTGCTCAGTGGCCTCGCCGATCTCTGCGAACGGCGCGATACCTTCCTCTCCTGTCCCGCTGGAACGTACGTTGAGGACGTCATCGAGACGCTCGCCCTTCGAGCAGATCCACACGGGTGTTTCGACGTCGATCCTGCACAACGAGTCGCCAATCTCGATGCACTCGTCGAGACCCTGAAAGGATGGGAAGTAGATGAGCACTTCACTCCGCGCGAACTCACCGAGCTGATCGAACCGTTTCGAGAGAACACGTACTTGGGGCCGAACCAGCCGAGCACGGCCGAAACGAGTCCCGATGTCGAATTCCGCACGATACACGACACCAAGGGCGATCAAGACGATGTCGTCGTTGTTGCGAATCCTGGGTTCGGTCTCTGGAAGCACGGACCGCAGGCCCAACGGTTCATCACTCAAGGGAACACTGCCGGACTCGCCCCTCCGACGAACACCGACATCCCCTCAGACATTGCGCTCCCACCGTTCGCCAACGGGCTCTACGATCCCGAGGACACGCGGGACCGCGATGTCGGACTGCGGTGGGCCACGGGCCACTGGTGCGACGACGTCACTAAGTCTGCGGACTCGACGTCACTCGTCGGTCCCGACCGCCTCAAATGGGTTGCAGCGAATGAACGAGCCGAAGCGTGGCGACTTCTGTACGTCGCACTCACGCGTGCGCAAGATCACCTCGTCGTTCCACTTCCACGGTCGCTGTTCGGTGAATCCCGACCCCGTGACCGGTGGCTCGACACGATACGGGATGGCCTCAACTTCACCGGCGACGAGACCAAGACGTACACCCTCGACCCAGATGCTGATTCGAACGACGGATCGTTCGACGTTGGCGTCAACGACGTCACACTTCGCGCGACGTGGACAACCACGTCTACGTTCCACGGCGACGACGTCGCCGTCAATCCACCGCGTCGCGCCGAACTCGACCCGTGGGTGCCCCGGTTTATCAAACCGAGCACGATGTATCCGCTCACGGACGATCCCGACGGACAGGCACTCAATCACCTCCTCGGAAACGCACTACACACAGAGACCAACGACGTTCCGTACCACGTCCCCCTCCAGTTCGACCGGCTGGGTCCAAACAATGTCGGTACCTGCCTACACGAGGTTCTGACCACACTCGTCGAACGCGATGTATCCGAAGAGACACTCCATTCGCTAGGGGACGGAGTTCGCAACGTGTTTGACGACGTCGTGGACGACCACGCTCCGCAAATCGACGACAACGAACGCGACGGCCTGTTTACCTTCTTCCGAGAGGAGGTACTGGACGACTTCCTCGCGTCCGACTTGTGGAATCGGATTCAACGGGCCGAACAGGTTACCGTTGAGAAGCCCATCGATGGTCTCGTCACTATTGACGACATCGAGATCGAGATACACGGGACGAGCGATTTCGTCGTCACATTGCCCTCCGGCGAACGGCACGTGGCCGACCTGAAAATCACGCTGACGGATCAAACGCCGGAGACGCGACGTCGGTACGAACTCCAAGTGACTGCCTACTCGTACCTCTTCGAGCAGCAGGATAGTTCGCACCATCCTGTGAATCGGACAGTAGAGACCTTCGGAGTCGAGCAGGACACAGTCGAGTCGTCATGGCCGTCAGAAATCGTCGAACGGAGACTCGCGGCTTTAGTCCGACAGTAGCTGCCAATCGGATTGTACTCCGTCTCATTGTCGAACACCATTTTATCACCCGTGAATCGGCGACTCTGCCGCTCTGTTGTAATTCTAAAGAATCCATTGAATACGTAGGTGAGAACAGATATCTACTAGCGAGTTTACGAAGTCAAAAGACAATTCAACGGAAACACAAATCTTGGTCTTCTCAAGCGATAACATACTGGTTCAGAGTTTTGTCGGTGGTACCGGTTACTCCTCAGACCCTAACCTATTATTAAGACTGCAGGACAACTAATGTGATGCCAGCGAACAGTCCGCGCAAATCGGCTAAAGACGCACTGGAGTCGGATACGTACTTCCGGTTCATCCGTGTTCGGTTAAGCAGTGAAACCAAGAGCAGGCAGCCGGATTCCGACTAGGCGGAGAAGGTTATTTCCACAAATCCCTTCTTGGATTATTCTGCTGTGCAGCTCGCAGGATATGACCGCAATTAGATAGGTGCACTGAGTGCACTAACTCGCGTTCATCGAGATTGCCGCAGTCGAATTACCAGTTCACGCGTTGTGGAGATTCGATCTTCATCGGTAGTGAGATACGCTGAAAGGACTGCTTCGACGATCTCGGAGCGGCTGGCTCCGAGATCGACACACTCCTCGACGAGATCATCGAGTTGCTGGGCGACTTGTGGTGACGGCGAAATCCCGAATTTTGGACGAGTCATTGTGATTTCTCACCTATTAGTGCACTCAGTGCACCATAACCACATCGATTAGCGAGCAGCTCGTTTCAACCATGAGAATTAGCCTCTACTGCGAAGATACTGAAGTTAAATCCCAGTCTCGTCTCTCGATTTTCCTTAACCGAACACGGATGACTTCCGGTTATACCAAGGTGCACTCCAGATCAAAAAGTACGAACGACGGCTGAGAGCCTGTTTCGTGATCTAAGAGACTTCAACTGACCGTTCGAAATGAACTCGTCCGGATCTGTGAGGATGCGTTTGAGTCTTGGTGGCTCCATCACACAGAAATCCGGACAGCGGCTGAATCAAGCGACTGATTCAGTCGCATCATTCTGACCACTACATGTTAGAAACTGGGCTGTTGAGCCAGAGTGGACAACTAGCGAAGACACTAACGAGCGGGTCGAAAACTTCTACAAGTCCGGTACACGCCAGCTGACCGAGACGAGCGCTCGAGATTGCTCGTGAAGCGGTCACCAGCTATCAGCAGCAGTACGATGATGAACTCGGTATTAGCGGTATCTGGATGATGTTCGAGTACGCCGATGGGTCGACTGATCGATTCCATCTCACGAACGTCTTCCAGCCGTCGAAGGCCCGTGTGAATACTGGGGGTTCTCGAGATGACCGACCGCTCAGCAGGACGCGAAAGAAGTTGCTCGAGGAGCGCGAGCAACTGCCACGTCGGATAAAGAACCGGAACGCGCTCGGCGGCTGAGCAGTATCTGATTAGTGGTAACACTATCTTGCGCCTTATTTTCTCGTTCTAAACGTTGATTTTTGACTGGTTTTGTGGTTTGTGAGAATTATTGAGGAAGCGCGTTAGGAGAGATCAGTTCGTTCGCGGTTTGCTAAGAATTGCTCCTTCCATACTGAAAGAGAACTCATCGATCGAGTCTCTTCGACGGTTCCATCAGAGTCAAGCGTTGCGAGATCACTATCTCGACCCCACCCACAAACAACAGATCGAACCGGACGGTCATCACGCATGACTGTCTGTTTCGATAACCGATCTGGTTGCTCACTCTTGGCCCGGATTACGTCGACAAGCTGTCTGAGCAGTGGATTTCCGGGTGCAAGATACTGGATCGAGGAGAACTCATTGGCACAGTCCGACGAGAACGTCACTGCAACACACTCGTCGTTTGGGGCAATGATCTCGGCGAATGTGTGTTCGTCATCAGAGTTGGGAACGGTGAGCTCGCTACAGTTGAGACGATAGATCCTCTCCGCAAAGTCGATAGCATCGGCATAGTCACCCTCCGTCAGTTCGATATCGAGTTCACGGACTGACGTAAACGTGATTCCCTCATCGGTGAACGCTTCGTTTTCAGTCAAGACAATTTCAAGGCTCGAAGTTACGAACGGTGCTGAATAGCTATAATCCGTCTCCCCTACGTCGAGTAGATCTGGGTGATTGTAGGACTGCCAAGCATCCAGTTTCGCTTCGTCGATAATTTTCTGTGGAACGAGTGTCTCTACCGTTTCTAATGACTCACCAACATCAACACGGTCGCTGTTCTCTTGTTCTGATATTTGTTCAGAAAACTCACGATCGGCCTTCTCGACCATCTCAGTACTACTGTCACGGTCGGCTTCGAGAGTCGCAGTTCGAATCTGTTGGCTGACGCCTGAGAGCACAGGTTGCATTTCGCCGACGACATTTTCGAAGAGGTTGATACGCTGGTCGAGACGATCATAGATGTCTGTCTCCACTGTATCCGTATAGCTATAGTTCAAGATCGTGATCTCATCGTGTTGCTGGCCAATACGATCAATACGACCGATACGCTGTTCAACTCGCATCGGATTCCACGGAAGATCGTAATTAATCAGCGCACCACATTCCTGCAGATTTAGCCCCTCGCTGGCTGAGTCGGTACAAACAAGAATATCTACCTGTCCCTCATCAGTGGCAAATTCGCGTTTCACACGCTCTTTACCGACCACCATCCACTCCTCCGCCTCTGAATCGTAGATTTCCCCACCGCGCCCGGAGTATGTCGCAACTGTCTCGCCGTGAATAGAGACGAGGCTCTTCCGAATGAAGTCCATCGTGTCTGTATACTGCGTGAATACGATGGCCCGGTTGTGTCCCTCCCGATCTAATTCGTTGAGATCGTCGATGAGCTGCCCAATCTTCGGGTCCTGATCGATCCGTTCGAGTTCGCCGACGAACGACTCTAGCTCCTCGATTTCTTCTTCTAACAGATGAACTCCTTCGTCGGTGACATTCGGGATGATCTCCGCAAGATCAGTATCCTCGAGGTCGTCCCCAAGTTCATCTAGAGCGTCGACATCCTCGAGATCGTACTCGGAGAGCGTTTCGAGAACAACCTGTTCGGAGTCACTATATTTCCGGTTCGCTGCTCGCTGCTTTCCTTTGAGTACGGCTCGTTGGCTACGGAGCTTTCGAAGGCGTGTCTGGAGACTCTGTGAAATCGCGTAGACACTGCTCGTGAGCCGTTGCCGGTACGTGGTCATCACGAACCCGATCGCGCGAGACTCAGCCTCGTTCGATTGTTGGGCGAGTTTGTAGAACTTCCGCGTGAATTCGTCGATCCGATCGTAGACGTGACGGGTTTCCTCTGTGAGGTCGATCTTCCGCTGCTTTGGATTGCGATCTGGGACAGTCTCATCGAGAAGCCCGACCTGTTCATATTTACGAAGCGTTGGTCGGGTGTTGCGATGAATGAGTGCATCAACAGGAGTCGAGGCGGAGAGAACGTCCTGGACGACGCGCCAACCGCCGTCGGTGAGTTCGTCTAATGCGTTGAGTCGATCGTTCCGCGAGAACATCAGCCACTCGTCGTTGGCTTTCCACTCCGGATACAGGAGGTATTTCAGCTTGTCATCTTCCTTGGCCTCAAACGGATCGATATCGTATTCGTCAATTGCGGCTTCGAACGTCTCGATATATCCATCGTAGTGCTCACCATAGTCGCTGGCAAGGTCGCAGGCTCGAAGGACCCGCTGTTTTGCGATAGAACGCGCATGCTGTTCGTCACCGACATCCAACTCAGTGGCGACGGCATCGAAGACTCGATCAGAAAGGCTTCGGTCTCCCGGGAGTCGATCCTGGTAGTGTCCCCCTGTGAGTGTTGCCTGCGCTGACCACGAATCGCCAGTAGATGTATTTTCATCCCCTAACTCCGACCCGAGTACTTGTGTAAGTGCCTGTCGCGTTTCGAAGAACTCGACGAAGTCATCCTTGTTATCCCACTCGCCGGGCAGGTCGAGCAGTGACATCAGATCGTAGAGCTCACCAGCGTGCAGCTGCATCGGTGTTGCAGTGAGCAAATAGTATGTCTGTGTGTGCTCCCGGAGCTGCTCGAGCATCGCATAGAAGCTACTCCCTTTCCGGGCGTTGTGGGCTTCGTCTACGATAACGGCATCCCAGACACCTTCGCGATCGGTCAGAGACCGCCCACGACAACACGCGAGGACATCGTCACGCGTCCGAACCTGTTCACCATTTTCCGGTGCAACCTGATCCCAGCGACCCGACATACGAGCTGTATGCCAGGACATAACGACGATAGCAGGTGAATCGGCAGGATCGTTGGCTTGGTGATCGTGCAGGAACCGCCAGATGGGGCTGTCGACCCACGCCTGCTCGTGAGAATCGGCGTCGATCTCAGAAATATCTGGTGGAGCGTGTTCCTGACCGAACGCATCGATAAAGGCGTACTCGTAGTTGCTCCCACGCTCGTAGCGATACGCGTTCAAATTGAATTTCTCCCAGAGCTCTTCTTGCCACTGAATGGTGAGGCTTGCTGGAACGAGCAACAGCCCCGTCTCGAGTTCGTCAGTGAGACCGAGCCGGGAGAGTGTGAGACCCGCCTCGATCGTCTTCCCGAGCCCGACCTCGTCACAGAGTAGGAAACTGTTCGGATAGGTGTTGACGAGCGTATCGGAGACGACACGCTGGTGTGGCCACGGCGTGATTGTACTTGCTTCTTCAGCGAGTGCGAGTCCACCTGGGGAAAGGTGGCCGTCTGCGATGATATTCGCCTTATCGCGTTCGGTTGGTGGCGCTTCGCCACGGGCGATCTGGATTGCTTCTTCAAGATCGGCTTCCGAACCAGGGTCTTTCCAGTCAATGAGTTCCTTCTCTATCGCTTCGGGCAGGTCATACACTTCGACGTAAGGGTGTTTGTCGGACCAGAGTCGATCAAACGTGTCGATATCCCCGTCGACGTACGATTGCTGTTCGTCGATCCACGAACAGTGGACCTTGAATCGCTCATAGTTTCGCTTCCAGCCGCCGATCGTCTCGTTGACGCTACCCTCGAATGACAGCGCATCATCGTCCTCATCGTGGAAAATTCCCATCTTCGGATGAAAGATCCGCCAGTTCCCCTCACGTGGGACGGCGACCTTGATGTGGAGCCGGTCTTCACGGAGCAACCGGGCAAGAAGTGCAAGCTGTGCGTCCAATCGTTCGTCATCGAGATTTTCGAGTGACTTTTCTAGCTCGTCGGTGAGTGCCTCGAGAACCGGTCGGTCAGTTTCGTACAGTTCGGTACCGACTACGAGCCGCATCTCGCCGTCATTCTCGAGAAGTGAATGTATCCCACGGGAGGCAACTGCAAGTGCGCTGCTAGAAAAATAGCCAGCGATACGGTCGTAACGGATACTTCGTTCGAGTGCAGGAACGTAAAACTCATCGACAAGGTACGACCCTTCTGATTGAGGTCTGCTTTCGTAGACTGATTCCCAAGTGCGTTCAGCGAGGCCGGACATCTATATTCTCCCGTTCTCATTCAGGCCACATATCACTTAAGGGTCTATATCATATCTGATTTCCGAAATTGTCTGATTGCCAAAACTATTTCACTTTTCAGTGTGAACGTGCCCCACATGGCAGGGAATAACCGTGATCGGTATGGCTACCGCCACCGCAGTGATTCTGATTACAACGTAGGGGAGTCAAAACCTGGAGACGTTGGGGATAGTAAAGGAACGTTTCACGACCGTGCACGACAGAACGATGCCGCCATCGTTGATGGGAATGTTCGATCGATGGAGTCCCATCAACGATCTTCGGTGGAGGCGGAAACAACCGAGTCCCGTTCTACGAATAGTACGTCACAAAAGAGTTCCTCGCACTCCACCACTGATACGATCTCACAAAAAGAGGCAGATGGAAAAGTAGTGACGCTTAGTGTCGACTCCTCAGGTGGGACCCGTGATACTATAGCGAAATACAAGAATCACCAAGTCCATATCGAAGGAGGGACCCCAGGTAAGTCGATTCGTGTTCGGTTAGAGAGAGGACAAGGGTTCTTGATCGGACGCCGAGTTAGTGTTCGCGAATAGCGACGGTCAACCGTATTCACTTCTACTCTCCGATTGATAACATCCGCTCTTGCGATTGAAGCCGATCAGCTAGAGACGCGTAGAGGTAAGCACAACTCTCATCGGGTGATCGGTGTGGCGCTACTGTTCCCAAGGTGTCCCAGTTACCGATCAGGACTAAGCGTTTGCGAGCTCGAGTGAGTGCAACGTTCAATCTCCGAGGCCCTTCTTCTGGGAACTCGAGGAAGCCGCTGTGTCCGTCGTCATTGCTGCGGACGAACGAAACGATGATCGCTTCGCGTTCGCCACCCTGAAATGAGTCGACTGTATCGACATCGACTCGCCTCGGATTGTCGATATCGAGTTGATTGACTTGATTAATTACTTTCCCGACCTGACCACTGTATGCCGTGATAACGCCGATATCACTGGGATCGAGATCGTTTTGAACAAGAAGTTTCACCTGTTTCGCAACCGCTTGCGCTTCCTCGTAGTTGTAGAGGGAGTTGCCGTGTGTCTGTCGTTGTTCATCGCCAGCAATATCGATTCCCATAATCGGCTTCAAGTCATCAACAGTCCAGTTACGACATTGGTCAGCAGTTTTCAGCTCACCATTGTAGAAGGCGTCGTTTGGAAATGTTGCAATCTCCTCGTTCATTCGATACTGTGTCCGTAGGAGAACAGAGATATCATCGTCGTATCGCTCAAGAAGGTACTCGAAAAGAGAGATATGATGGTCATCATCCTCTGGCTCTGCTGCACTATAAGGTGAGAGTTGCTTGTGATCCCCTGCGAGAATGAGCTTCCGAGCACAGTTGAGCACAATTGCCGATGCAGGACGGCTCGCCTGTGTCGCCTCGTCGACGACCGCGACGTCGAATTCGTTCTGGTTGAACTGCGACGCCCCGCTAGTCGTCGCTGCAACGACGTCAGCTGCTTTCGGTGAACGATCGACGTAGTTTGCTTCTACGACTGATTCCCGGGTATTGTTTCCGACCCGTGCTATCGATAGATCCGTCTCTGAATCCTGTGCCATCGCGTGCAGCGTATCTTCTTCCGGCGTGCCTGGAGTGCTATCGCCAACCAATAGATTGTCGACGGCCTGGTTCGAGTGGGCTGTCACGAGTACTGATTCCCCCTTTGCGACGGCATGCTGGACGTATGCAGTAAGCGTTCGAGTTTTTCCCGTTCCTGGTGGGCCGTGGATACAGACTACATCGCTCGTACTGTCAGCCCAGAGTAGCGCCTGGTACTGGTAGTCATTGAGTTCAATCTCCGGATCAGGGATCGCGTACCTGTTGACGTTGAATTCGACGGAACGTTGGCCGGTGAGGAGTTCACGCTTTGATTCATTTCTCTTGACCTCATTGATCGCCGTGAGACGTCGTTCGAAGGGAATCGGGTTCAGCAGCTCGTGGAACCAGAGTTCGGTTTCGTCGCTGCTCAGAATCTTTTCGGCCACGGGCCGATTCTCGACGGTGCTCCAGTCAGGTTGAATGGTGATATTTGGCCCGTCGACGGAGAGAATCTCGACCTCAAGTGGGAACTGCTCGTTGTTCGCGTCAGTGTCTGCGATGCAGAAGTTCCCACCGAAGAGTCCCTCGTCATCGCGCAAATCGATCTCGTCCTCATCTTCCTCGTCCTCGTCCACTGCGATCTGGAAGACGTAGGCCTGGTCGCCACTCTCTCCGGTCGTTCCTCGAATAGAGATGAATGGACCAGAGATGCGATTCCGATTAATCGCGACATCAAGCCCCATCTCGGAGTACGTCTCCCAGTTGGAGTCACGTTCGCTCTCGCGTTCGGAGCGAACGAAGCCCTTCAGGTCCCGGAAGAACGCCGCTTGCTCGTCGTCACTCAATCGGTCGGATGGCTGGATCTGCTCGGGCGGTAACTCGGAGTCGTCAATCGGCAACTCTGGCTCCTCCAGATAGGACGGGAGCCAAAACCGGAGACGTTGACCGATCTCAGTCGTTCCTAACGTTTCACAGGAAGCGGATCGCTTTGAACCAGAAATTCCAAATCCAGGATCGTACCACCTGAGTTGGCCGCTACTAGGTGTATAGAAAACGTATTGATCAACTAGTATCGGCTCGTCGATCTTGAACAGGGGAATGACGTACCTGTCCACGGAGGGGATTTCAATCCCGGTCAATTCTTTCGCGCGCTCTACGGCCACTTCGATGTCGACAGGTTCGTAATCGTCTTCACTAATATCTGCTCTGAATAGGTCTGCGGTCTGGTATCGCCAGTTGTCAAGTAAGCCTTCCATTTTGATGTTCGGTAGTAGTGGGGCAGTCAGTGGTCCTCAAGCTTGGTCTGCGTCATCTCATCTCCATCGTCGGTGAAGACGTTCGGACTGAAGTCTAGATTGAGTACGTCTCGAGTCCGCCCGGCAGCGAGATCCCGTGCAAGTTCCCAGTCGTCGTGATCGTGGGGCAGCACTTGGAGTAGCGCCTTGAGAGTCGCCTTGAACGTCGAGTCCGTGTCGAAGTTCCGTTCCCGGAGCCAGTCACAGCAGGCGCTCTCCCCTTGGACATCGTAGACGTGCATCGCCGCGTGGACCTTGTCCAGCGCGAGACTAAAGGAAAGATCGTCTGGGTTCACCGGGATCCGGCTCGAGCGATCCTCGGGCTTCTCGTTGATATTCTGGACGCGGTCAGCCTGGCCGCGGAGTGTGATATCGCCGCGGCTCTTTCGCCAGGTCTTCGTGCTGCGCTTGATCTCACCGATGTCGACGCCGATCCCGAGACCGAGTTGGTGGCCCTCGTCATAGGAGAACGTCTCGGATTCGTGGACGAGCCAGCAAAGGATGTACCACTCGGTGACATCGTCGAGTTCGTCAATCCCCTCGGCCTCAAGGTACTCATCAACAAGGACCTGGGTAACAGCTTCGCGAGCCTCCTCGAGGGCACGGCGTGGCAAGACCTCATTGTCTTCGTCGTCGACAACAGGGTATGACTCTGCAAACGTACGCAATGTTGGTCCAAAAGCGCTAATGATCACATCAGTTTTTGTGAGATTCAAATTTGAGCCGATTAGGTCTTGGGCTGCTCTTTTTGCAACGTTCCGTGTATCTGATTTCACGTCACTCCAAAGCGACGGTGTATCATCGACAGCTGCCTTCGAAACAGGCTTTCTTCCAACTAGAAACAGTGTACTATCCGCTGATCCGCTTCCCTGTGTATCGAGCCGAGCCGGCATTTCACTTGTGACCGGATGTGTTGAAGTAATAGTGAAGCCAGAGTTAATAAGAGACATTGTGAGTGTATCCCATGCATCTGTCTCTTTGTGAGTGAACATAACTGTCATTACACCCCCGGGTTCAAGTACACGATAGACCTCTGAAAAGATATCACTCATCTTCTCTTCATAATGCTGGCTCGCGAGTTTCTTATTAGATGATTCGTTGCTAGACACCGCTTCAAAGCGACTTGAGTTCGCAACAGCTTCTTTTTCTTTATTAGTAAGTTCTGAATTGAACTCTGCTGGGAAAACGTCACCCAAGTGTTCTTTTAATAAGGTATAAAATATATCAGATAATTCTGCATACATTATACTACTATAATACGGTGGGTCCATGATAGCGGCTTGAAGGCTACTATCATCAAATGGTAGTTCTGCAGCGTCCCCACAAACGACTTCAGCAGGACTACCTTCAACAGGTAAACAATTCACGATTTCCTCATAAGATTCAATAATTCTGTTCATTGAAGACTGATAGCTCCCAATTCCTTCTGTAGACATATTCACAACTGGGAACGATTTCTGAAGAGTGAGATGCTTACCTCCGAGGGCATTTGATGGAACACCTTTCGTAGTATCCCAAGGAGCAAACCGAGAGTTACGATCAATGACTTTTCCAACTACTAGAGATAAAACGGTTAATATCGCTTCTGCAGTATCCTCGTCATATTGTTTTCGAATGTCAGATTTGAAATGGCTAAACGACTGTAAATATTCAAAATAAGAAACTAATTGACGAGGGCTGAATGCGTCTCTCCACTCTGTGAGTCCATGTTTCCTAGGTTCCTTCGTTTTAGCACCATCTGGAATGGGTGTTGTAAGGAATGTAGCTAACTGATAATCAGACTCTATTCGATTATTGATTTTTTCTAGAGCTTCTATATCTTCCTTCTGAGGCGCACGAAAACCATGGTCACCTTGGTTCGTCAAATATCTAACGGCATATGTTTCATACTCAAATTCTCCATTTTTAAATTTCTCACTTACTTCTTCAGACTCAGTTACGACTCCACAGTCAAGACATTCAGCATCACCGCCTCGTGAAACAGGTCCATCACTATGGTTAAAGTCGCTATAGTTGCCCTCACCGTCCTCTTTTACGTAGTGGTAGTCAATAGATCCATCATTATTTATTTCTGGTCGGATAAAAACATCATTTGCATCCCATCTCGTCCGGAGTGACCATTTAGAAACAAGTGGGATATCAGTACCACAAGTTGGACAGTTTATTTTCTGCGTGCAAATGTAACAATCGATCTCCTGATTTGAATTGCCACTCGGGAAATACTGAGATAGTTGCTCTTCAGCCCTTTTATCGATTCGTTTGGCCCATTTTCGAACTTCCTGATCCAAAGAGCCGACCTTTGGCGCATATTCCAACATCACCCGAAGAATCAATGTAGGAACAGGATTGAGCTCATTTGCTTTAGTGGGTAGTTCATAGCGTAATGACTCAAAAGGAATGACACCACCACCTGCCGTTGGATCTAATATAGTTGGCAGACTTCCGTCCCAAGTCTCTTTAAGCGTCTGATGGAACGACTCTATCTCTGTTTCTGTTGGGCTGCGGGTATGTAAACGCGGGTAGCCATAGTGATCATTAAGGTTTCCGTTGCGTTCATCTTCAGTCGCTTTTTTCTCTGTAACATACTCTTCAATACTGCCGTCAATTTCTTCGTTAGGACCAATCTGCATTAGCTGCAGAAGTTGATCCGAAGAGATAGAATCCGGTAATATCGACGCTAAAATCGCAAGTCGAGAGGCAGGAGTAGGCCGCCGTGCAAACCATGGGTGGAGATAACGGTGGGGTGGCATAGAACTAGGATTTGCCTCTTTGAGATTCTCAATACCAACTGCTTTTAATGGAATATTCCCCTCGATTGCGAGCGGCTCAAGTTCTTCCGAAAGATTGTGATGGTCAGACATGGTTATTTAATATGATCAGTCAACAGGACTCTCAATGCTTTCTCCCCGTTCGGACTCGAGGGAGATCGACACTTCGCATGCCAGTAGTAGCATTCTTCGTCACTCATTTGAGCGATACCACGACAGAACGCCCGCATTCGATCAACACGCTGGATGGGCTTGATTCCGAGAAAGCCAAGCGCGAGTCGGATTCCTGGTGTCTCCGGGAGGAACATATCGCCGCGGCCGGAGCCCGTGACGATCGATTCGTCGAAATTAGCATCCTGTAGCGTCTCCCGAACCAGCGGCAGGAGCGATCGCAACCTGCTCCCGGATAACCGTCTGATCTTCACCGCTGTCCAGTCATCCCAATTCCAGTGGTCGACCTCGAGACGGTCTGAATCCCCGAAGACCACTCCGAAGGGATCGACTACGAGCTGCCGGTTCGGATTTGATCGCTCGATGCGATCACTTCGCGTTGACGCTTGCTCCGTCGGAAGGAGTTCGTACAGCGTCAGCGTGCCCCCGTCGGAGCCATCGCGACGAGCGAGCGCAAATGTTGGACGTCCACCGTAAACGCTACTGCCGAATTGCCCATCACTACGCTCTTGGGACAGAGGGGGTGCAGGCTCGGTTCCAGACTCTGGCGGCGACTGTGGTGTCATTGGTCGACCTCTGGAGCGATCTTGGTCGGCCCCTGAGCCTGCACCTTCACGTCGATATTGGTCTGCCCGAGGGCATCCTCGAGTTCGGCAAGCAAATCATCTTCGTTATCCGTGATTGGTTCTGGTTCCGCTAGGCCAACACGGAACTTCAGATCGATCCGTACCGTGTCGCCGAATGGATCCGGTTGATTTGTAACCCGAGAGAAGTCCTCAAGGCCACCCTGGAATGTCGCCTCGTACGTTGCATTCGAGGATGACGCCGTCTCGTAGTGCATTCGAACCGAGACGTGGTCGGCTCGCT
The DNA here is from genome assembly GCF_013456555.2 of Natrinema zhouii. Taxonomy (GTDB): domain Archaea; phylum Halobacteriota; class Halobacteria; order Halobacteriales; family Natrialbaceae; genus Natrinema; species Natrinema zhouii. The sequence continues at coordinate 112,525 of NZ_CP084884.1, read as the reverse complement.
CTTTGAGTGCTCCCTGCTGGGCGATGAACGATCCCTTCGAGAGTTGGTCCTCGCCACCGACCTCGACTGTTACCTGTGACAGGCCAGAATTGCTTTCCGACGGTGCTGCCGAAATCGCTTCACCCCGGACCTCTTTGAACGCCCGGGAGGCTGCCATCAGACTAGTTGCGTGATCCCATTCCGATGGCTGTGTTTTTTCGTCATCAGTTCCGATCTCGACCTGGACCGAGTCCGTCCCCTTCGATTCGCTTTCATAGGTGGTCTCGAGACCGTCCTCTATCTCTTCATCGTCATCTTTCGGCTCCGGTGTTTTGGGAACTTCGAGCGTGTCGGCATGCACCTCGAGGAACGCCTCGATATCCGTGTATACCACGTACTCGTCGCCGATCTTCACATCTGAGTCCTGGATCGATGTTTGGACGTCAGGTGACTCGACGAGTGGCGCGTCTTCCTGCCAATTGTCCGGCTGTTCGTCCTCGTTGCCGTCCCAGTAGACGGTTTCGGTCTCACTGTCCCAGTAGACATAGCCTGAGTCGTCGACCATTCGTGCGACCGTCTTTCGCAGCGGTTTCGTATTTAAGAGGTAGGGGAGACCCGGTTTTTTCGCGAACTGGGTAACCAACTGTTGGGTCGTCATGCTGTCCTGGGTCCGCTGCCAGAGCTTCTGCTTGAAGAACGCCGTCCCCTTTGCGCTTGCATCCGCTCGGATCAAACGGTCCTCAAGCGTCTCTTCAACTGCGTTGACGAGCGTCGTCCCACCATTGGCCTCGGTCGCGTTAATCGTGATGTGGGTCAATCCGTCCCGATCGACGTAGTAGAGGTGCCGATAGACTCCCCGAACGAGTTCACCAAGCAACCCGTGGGCTTGATCGCGACGTTCTCTGAGCTCCTCGATTTGCTCAGGCGACAGATCCGCAGTCTGTTGGGAGTCGTCAAGCAAGGCCTCGATCGCCTCGAGCTGTCGGGCCTCTCCGATCCCGCTCTTGATCCGCTCCTCGTCCGGTGCGAGGAAGAGGACGTAGTTCTTGTACACCCGGCTCTGAACCTGTCCGCCGTGCTTAGATGCGGACTTCTGGTATAGCGTCTGGATCTTCTCCGGTGTGTTCTCACCGCCGTCCGACACCGGAGCGGTGTCCATATGCATGATAGCGAGCTGTGGCTTCGAGACCTTGTCCGGAAGATCGGCCGGTGATTCCGGGAATACGGCTGTTTCGAAGCCACCAGTCCCGACTTCGGACTTGAGGCGTGACTCGAATCGCGATCGAGCCTGTGCGTCAGGTGTATTATCTACACGCTGGTCGATGATCCGGATGAGGTTCGGATCAGACTTGAACCGCACTCGCTCCTCGTCGTAGAGGTAGTAACACGCGACGGTCATGTCGCCGCCGGCCAGCGCCTCGAGTGCAGAATCGTAGTTGTCGAACCGGATATTCGGATGGCCGAGCGTCGCATTGAGTTCCGCTCTCGTGAGCCCGGTCGCTTGCTCACCGTACGCGAGGCTATGCCAGAGGACCGACGTCGTCAGTTGGCTCCCGAGTGGTGGGATCCCTTTCTCCGTCCACTTTCGATCCTCGAGCTGTGCATGCGCGGTATCGTCCTCGCTGTAGATGTCAGCGGACATCGCCGCGCTCAGATCGACGAACTCGAAGAGCGTCTCGTGAAGGGTTGAATCGATACTCCCACCCGGATCATCGTCCGACGGTGTGAGATCATAGAGCCGAACGAAGTGTCGATCGTAGTGATCCGGCTGGTGGTTCCAGAGATAGTAGACGGCTCGCGCTAGCAGTTTCAGTGCACCGCGTGTCCGCTGGAACCGAGGAATCGTATCGATTTTCTCTGTCAACGTATCCAGAACCGTTGGGTGGAACGGGTATTCTCGAGTGAGTCGGTCAACGTAACTCGCTTCTGTCGCTTCCTGTGGGAACTGCCGGTCACTCTCTGTATAGAACTGGAAGTAGTTCTGGGAGATCGTCTCTGCTACTTCCTCGTCGATTTCCTCAAAGAGACGATGCTGTAGAACCTGGCCGACTTCGCTTTCATCAGTCGGAGTGATCGTCTTGTGCTGTCGACGGCCGATCTGATTTAGTTCGTCGATGAGAGTTCGGATTTCCTCCGCTTCTTCTTCGAATGCAGTATCGGCGATACTGTAGACGACTGTAACATCGTCTACCTCGGACGCAGTCTCGAGCAGCGAAAGGATAAAGCTGAGCGTCTGACTCGCGAGGGTTGCATCACCGACTTCGACACCAGATGCTGCTTCGAGATATGCGGCAATTTCATCGATCAGGATGAGCGCAGGTCCATCGCCGTACTCGAAGAGATCCTTGAGAGTATTTCCACCGGGTGCCTGCTGCTCTTGGTCGTATTCTTTGAGATGTTCATATCCCTCGAGACCGTACAACTGATACGCGATTTCACCCCACATCGTTCGCGTATTCGGAGCGTTCGGATCCGAACGATCACTCCTGGCGTTTCGAGCGTCGACGTGACCACCGACGAAGACGGCGGAATCGACCGTTAATCCATCATCGACAGCGTCGCGGTAGGTATCGACGAGATCCGCATCGTCCTCAAGAAGGTGTCGTTTGAGATCGCCGATCGATGTAGGATCTGTCGCGAGATGGTATGATGCGATCAAGTCGTGTGTTTTCCCACCGCCGAAACGGGTATCGAGACAGAGGATACTGCTATTATACCGCCCCTCATATCCAGTACCCTCGAGGAACTGTCCAGTGAGATTACTGAGCAAGGTACGCAGCCCGTCCGTCGGATACGTCATCTCGAAGAATAGGGCTGGGTCTTTGTAGACCGGCGGCGCATCCTCAGGCGAATGTGCAACGGTTGCGAGACTTGCTGCGAACTGATCCTCTTGGAGTGTCCCCTCGAGAACGTCTCCCCGTGGTGAACAGGCGTCAAATAGGCTTGTGTACTCAGTAGTGCTCATTTGCTCTTCCCTTTTGATCCAGATTTCGATACTATCACGAATTCCTCATAATTGCTATTATCGACCATCGCATGAGCAATGCTCTTAGACTCCGCAATGTCGACTTCAATCGAATCACCGACATTGGCGTCGAATTTGTCTATTTCAGGGCCAGAGAGGCTTATTCGGCCAGAATTCCCCGTGTTTTGCCCGATACGCTTCCGAGTCATTAGATGGTCACATCACTTGATCGGAATGTTATAACCTTTACTTAGTCTAATCGCACTGCACCAACTCGCCGGCGAAGACGAGAGCCGAGAGCTCCGGCCGGACGAACTCCGCTACGCGTTGGGAACACTCGAACATAAGCAGTTGCTCGCCGAGCTCCCACCGACAGTTGGCCGAATCGTTCAAACGCTTCTCACAGCCGAAAGCCGCCTGTCACAGCGTGACCTCGCTGACCAAGCAAACATCTCTGTATGGACCATCCGGAACTATCGCAACCGGCTCGAGGCGTTCGATCTCAACCGGGTTGACGAGAACGGATATCGTCTGGCGTTGTCGTTTCAGACTACTTCCGAACGCCGCGATCCCGTTGTTCCAACTGCCCTCGAGGAGAACCAGACACTCCTCGACGCCGTCGACACATTGCTCGAGACAATCCTCCCGCCAGAGCGATACAGTAATCCCGACGACCCACTAGGCAGCGTACTGTTCTGGCCGCCGGGTCCCCAGCGATTACTCAATCACCAGCGAGTTGGTCCGTGGCTGCGACTAGCAGCTGCGCTCACAGCAAGAGGATCTACCGGGAACAACCAGGCCATGCAGATGGGCCCACCGCTCGAGCAGCAAACGCTTTCTCATCCACCTCCGTAGGATTTACTAGCTGTTGTTCTTCCGGCTGTGGATGCCGTAATCGATGTGGACTTCCGGTGTGCTCGGTGATTCGGCTGCAGCGGTTCCGTTCCAATCGAGAACATGCACGTTCGCCAGTTCTCCAGAAAACCGGAACCGTTGGACTCCAGTTTCGATCGTCCCCTCGACAGCATGTTCCGAGACCACTGTGGGTTTCTCGAGCGAGTCAGTCTCAACTGGTTCGATATCGCCATCGACGCTAATTTCGTAGTTGGATGGCACTCCACGACCAATTACTGTAACGATATTTGTCATTGTTCTCTCACTTGGCATACAGTGGTAGACTCAATTTTGCCAGTATAAGCCTTTTTATTGACAGAACGGTCGGAATTTCCAACGCTCTCGAACGAACGAATATGGGATGCTCTACAACTCGACGTACTGATCTTCCCATTCTCGTCTATCCTGAATCGCTTGCTCTCCTGCGTCGCTGATCGCGTAATAGTTCGTCCGCCGATCGAGTTCGCCCTTCTCGACCAACTCCTTGTTGACAAGCGTGTCGAGGTTTGGGTACAGCCGGCCGTGATTGATCTCGCTCTCATAGTACCCCTCTATCTCCTCCTTGACACCTTGGCCGGACGGGCGGTCGGCACCTGCGATCACGTACAGGAGGTCTCGTTGGAAGCCGGTGAGGTCATCCATCTCACGTGAGTATTCAACGATGCTGTATTTGACTTCTTTTCACGGAGAATTGTATGTTTTCGCACTGTGAAAATAGAATATTGTTCCCTGTTGAATATATTCTTATACTCAATCAAACGATGGAAACTGTAGCGGAGGCCGGTTCGTTTAGCAACTGTGGATAGCGTACCTATCTCGCTTGGGGGCAAGAATGAAGTGTGATTTCTGAGATGTTGCCCTTCAACCTCTCGTTCGTGGCTGTCACACACCTACCCCAACGCCGTACCCTTATTCAATAGATCACTCTCGAGGATTGTGGTGCCGACGTGAGTCATCGCGAGGTCGAAACGCGTCTTGATCGACCCGCTGCCACCGAGTTCGGCGTCGACGACCGCGTCGAAGTTCGGTACTCGGAGGTTGACGATACTGATCAGGCATCACTGTTCGCGGATACGGGCCGACGACCAGCAGATACTGACGGGCGAGGACGCCAGCGCACAGTTTCTTTTCGATGCACCCGGTGAGAACAATGACTGATTCTTCCGAGAGCACCCACAACGGCGAGCGAAAGGTCACATCTGCGGACGCAAAAACACGCATACTCGCGCTGGCCGCAGCGACTCCTGATCTACCAGTCAAAGGCGGCTACACCCATGGTGATCCGTGTCCCCGCTGCGAGGCAGCGGTGTTGGCCGGACGGTTCGACGATGAGGGTCAGCAGGTTCTCGAGTGCGAACGGTGCCTATACTGTCCCACAAGCAGGTGAGACGCTGAATCCGCGTCACATCGTCCGGTGGTGTTGATCCGTCGCCTTTCTCCATCGAGTCCTGTTCGCGATCGATGCACTCTCCCTCGGTTACGTGACCTGGTTTCGTGAGGATTGCTCCTACCAGCATACACAGTACGAGACGCTCGAGTTGGGAGTCGGGATGCTCGACAATGACTTCGCAATCCCGACCTCGAGCGGTACACCGAGCGCTTCAGAGAGTACGAGCCTCACGTTGGCGTCCTCGGTGATGCTTACTCTGTCGACGAGGCCCGTGAATACGTTCTCGCTGCGCGCGACCTCCAGGCGAGTTATCCTGAATCGGAGCTCGTGATCGTGCCGAAGTGCCGCGAGGCGATCGACGCGATCCCAGAGGACATCGTACTCGGCTACCCGCATGGGTACTCCGACCAGCTCGCACACGAGTTCTCGGATCCGGCAGACTGGCGTGGACGACGAGTGCACATCCTCGGTGGCAGTCCGCGCAAGCAGATAAACGCGATCGAGGCGCTTACTCGGCCAACACTAGCGGGCGATCCACCAGCTGACATCATCGGGCTCGATTGGAACGGCTTGCATCGAGGAGCGCAGTTCGGCGAATTCTGGACAGGTGAGGGCTGGGATGACAGCGGGCGGGACGTCTTGTCGGAGTGGCCTCTCTGGCCTTCGTCACGATGCTCCAGACAGGGGCTCGCGGCCCTCTGTTAGCGTTAGGCTTGGCAGGGATGACTTACCTCGCGTGGATCGTGGCGGTCACTGATGTGGCGGTCACACGTCGACGTATCGCTGGGGCGGCCGCTCTCGCAGCCAGCGGCGCGGGCGCAGTTGTACTTTTCGCGGGCTCGACGGTCTCGAGGATGGTTACACTCGTCACGTGGGATGGCGCTTCGAGTGCAAGCGGCCGGGTCGATTTTTAGGTGAGTTCGGTCCAGTACGTGATTGACGCGCCGATATTTGGACACGGGATCGGGAGTTTTGGCGTCCTTTACGTCGGCGAAGACATCCGCTCGTATCCGCACAATATCGTGCTCGAGTTGGGCGTCGAGGGCGGCCTGGTCGCCGTGATCCTCTTTGCGGCCTTCTCGGGGTGGTGCCTTCTGTGTGCCGTCCACAACCGACATCGAGACCCACACCTGATCGGGGTCACGGTCGCCGTGTGGGTCTATCTGTTCGCGAATGCGATGGTGACGGGCGACTTGTCGACCAACCGGATGTTGTTCGCGGGGACCGCGCTCCTGCTCGCGATCAGTTCGATCCAGCCGCATCCGGTCAATCCGCTGGCTGACGATCTCCTCGGACGATAGGGGCGGCAACCGGCAGTGGGCCGGAATCCCCTGTGGACCTTTGACCCAATACCGTGAGTTCCAACAATACCGACCTGTACGACGAGTGGCATCACGACGAACCAGGCCTGTCTCCCCGACAAATGCAACTCTATCGCGATGAGTTCCGCGAGATGATTGGGCTCGACGTGCCGAGGCGGCGAAGTGAGATCGAGGCCGTGCGAGCGCTGGGCTGGTATCGACCGTTTCGTGAGATCGTCCTCATGTTCGCCATCGTCAATATAGAACCGCTCTGTGAGCCACTCTAACCGTAATTCAGCAGCTATTCAACACGGCAGAACTTAGAGGTTCTGGGAGGATGGTAGGCAGGAAAATCTGTCTCTGACACGGCCGGTGACGGGGTATCTCTACAGCTATGCGGTATTTTAGCGAGGTGTCTAAAAGACCTTAAATCAGATATACAGACAGAAGTTTTGATGGCTCCGAGTCTCTATTGACACTGTTCTCGTACTACAACCGTGCTCATGGGGTAGTCGACCCACCATGCACATTTAGAGGTGAAAACTCATGACTGTCATTGCCAGATTCGAGGTTATCCCAGTCCACGACGGAAGTCTGTCCGAAGACATCGCACAGGCTATCGACGCACTGGACGAGTTCGATATCTCATACAAAATGACCGCGACAGACACGGTCATCGAAGCCAACGAGGTAGATGAGGTATTCGAAGCAATCCAAGCGGCACACAACGCAGTTGAGGCCGATCGAATTATCACATCCGTTGAAGTCGATGACCAGGGAAGTGATCAACACGCCGAGGATCGCGTTAAATCCGTGGCTAGTGTGCTTGGCCGCGACCCAGAGAAGAACATGTAGCGTGGATCCGACAGGCCTGAGAGGCCTCGTGCAGTACGACGCTGCTTCTTTTCCACTCGCGTCTCAGTTTGATAGGTTTATGTCTGTTCTGACGACACACTGCTACCCACCTGTAGTTCGCGGTAGGTCATACAGTTCGGGCAGCCGTGGACCTCGCCATCGATACCGAATACTCGGATAAAGTCACGCGTGATGAACGCATCACAGTCACTGCAGTGAGGCATGTGTTAGTCTTCCATGCCGATCCTTGTATAACGTGATGAGATCATGAGTTTGAGAGCAGCGTTATACTAACCGTCAGGTCTCAGGGGCCACACCAAGTCTCATAGCGGTGAGCCTGTGGAAGTACTGATGCCGGATGTGATTTGTTGTTGTGTTTGGAGACCTGTATGGAACCGCTGAACAATCTCTGACTGGTGCTCCGGACATGCCATAGCTACAATTGCTCTCTCTCTCTTGGACCGGAACCATGTGATGGGCTGATACTATGCTGGGTAAACTGCTCGGTTGATTTTCCTGTGCGAACTCTACGGCTCAGCATATCCAACCTCGGAGTACGGATTCGATGTTGCGCAGGGAGCGATGGAAGCCGACGAATTCCTTGATCAGCTGGAGGGAGATCAAGCCTATAACCACGCTGACGTCGCTACCGATCTCGCTGAAGAGATCATCAATAGGGCTCGAGCCGATCTCGACTGAATTTCTCAGCGTTATGTTCGCACGTGTAGTGAACGGATAGTTCGGTCCAGATTGCGTGAAAGAACGTCATGCAGATCGTTCTCTGACTCCCTCGGGAACAAGCAAGATGGACAGTCCCCTACTGTTGCTCGAGTTCACTTTTGAACTCGAGTCCACGTGATCTGCTGTTACTGGAACCGCGGTGTTTCGCACAAGATGGCACCCAACTAGTGTGCGGTCACGGTGGCACCCAGATACTGCTGTCACACCGGCAGCCTAGTCGTGCGTGGTACTGCTGGCACCCCAGCAGTGCATCAAGGTGAGGTGAATTGACCTGTGTCGCTCACGTCGGCACCCCAGATGCCGGTAGCACTGACTGGCGCCCCCACACTGACGCTTTGCGTCTTTGTCGGCCGATTTCGGCAGCAGAGGACTGTCCTCACTCTTGTCGGTGGTGACTGCCCTGTGCAGCCCCACAGCCATGCTTTGCTGGTCCTCATTCGATCCCTGGGGTTCCTTCATCTCTGTCGCCGTTGGGTCCTGCTGCTGCAGCCTCCCGCTGCGCGGTCTCCTGCTGTGCGGTTCATTCTGATTTGCGGACCGCTGCTCGAGTTCACGTGTCGCAGTTTCTCGCTATCCTGGATGGCAGCGCTGTCGGCACTCTCGGTGCTCTTGGTGCCTGTCCTCTGCTTCGTATTGCCCTTTCTTCTGTCGTCAGCTTTTCTGAACTCGCTGCTCTCATTGCTGGACTGTCCCCCTTTCGCCTCTGCGTCTTTCCGCTCTGGGTCCGGTACGCCCTGGCTGTCCCACAGCCTCATTCCAGCTGTCTTCCTCGCTGTCGCTCTCGAGTGGACTGTCCCACTGCTGTCTGTTCCCTACTCTGGGTCTTGGTGCTTACTCGAGTTTCCGCCGTCTCTATGCGCCCGCTGGGGTGCCCCTCTTCGCGTCCTCTCGTTCATCCTCTCTCTTGTGATATATTCGGGTACCACCTCTGCTGTTGCACTCGTCAGTCTGGCTCTGGTACCTGCCTAGGTTTTCCCGTAGGTTCTGTGCTGAACTCTCCTCGAGATATTTCTCGCACATCTGTATCAGTATGATGATACTACTCTGGGTTTTCCCTCTCTGCGTTATTTTTTGGGTTTTCACCTGGCTCATGTACAGCAATCGGTGTTTTCCAGCTCAATTGAATCCAACCAGAATATTATTGTTGGTGTAGTTCGTTAGCCTTGAGTATAGTAGACTATGACATCTGATACATCCGCTATCCTTCCCCCCGCAGAGGCCGACGAAATTCAGGAGAAACTTGATCGGGGAAATGACCATCGACGCAATATCTTGAGCGCACTGGTAAGCGCTGAGAGCGACGCTCTAAACACATCAGAAATCCGAGAACGGGCCAACGTACCCAGCGGCAGCATGAACCACTATCTCGTTACTCTCACGGAGTGGGGAATTCTCGAGGACACGGGAGAGCGGGAGTACAGCCAAGGCGGCGGGCGGAAAGCCCGTGTCTGGCGGCTCAGCGAGAAGGGTGAGGAATTCGTCGAAGAGTACTCGGATGCACTCACTCCGCCAAAAGGGGCCGCTACAGCGGAGCGCGTGACAGCACTGGAAAATCGGATCAAAGATCTCGAAGATGAAACGCGGAAACGTCGGAAAACGATCGTAGAGATACTGAAAGTGATCGCCGAATCCCAAGATGAACAGACCCAACAGCAGGTCGCAGAGATTGTGACCGACGCCGACCTATAACAGTCGGTCAAGCGACTCCGTATGCTTGTTCGTATTCTCGCTGGCTGCCTCGCTGTTATCGTCTTCTGGTTCCGGATCGTCGTTGCTCTCGTCCTGGACGTTGCGATCGGCATCATCACTATCGTCACGACCGAGACTCGAGAGCGGGACAGTCATGCCGTCAATGTAGACTTGGAGCGAGTCGCTATCAGACGGCACTACAAGGATGTGCCAGCTGTCGCCGTGATCCGGTAGTTCGCCGTCGTCGAAGAAGTGCTCTGGAATGACCGGGGTTTTGACTGTCCGGAGGTTCTCGGTCGCCCCATAGTCGACCGAAGGGTACCGATCAGCGTCCTCGTAGATACTCTCGGCGTTGGGGAAACGGGCGTGCTCCTTTCCGGTGTTGTCCCGGAGGATGTACTCGCCAGTCCGTTCGTTGCGAACCCAAACATCCTCTCGAGCACCGTCTCGGTAGATTTGTTCTCCGTCGATACTCAACGGATGCAAGTTGTAGAAGCGCGTCTCTCCGTCTGGCTTGTGGTTCTCGTGCGCTCCCAGTGGCTCTTCAGAGAGCGTCTTCCACACGTTCGGAGCGATTGACTCGCGAGCGATGAACAGACATTGCTCCCCGTCGTTGACGGCACTGGCGAGATTCTTTACCGTTTGGCCCTGTTTGGTGCTCCCAGTAGCCTTCTCGGCTTCGATCGAGACGCTATTCAGGTCGGTCAACTGGGTAAGCACAGGCTCTTCGTCTTCAAACTCAGCGACTCTATTGGCGATCTCTCGAGCAGATGCCGAGTCGTCTAACTGCAGCGCATCGTCTAGGTTGGCCGTCGCATCAGGCATATCTGAGCCGTCTTGCTGGGGAATATCCACCAGAAGCCCGGTATCTATCAGCGGATCATAGGCGTCTCGAAGCAGCTGCTTGTGACCTTCACCGCCGTTGTTCTCCTGGACGGTGTCTTCGTCGTCAGCGAGGGAGTTCCCGCCAGAGAAGATAGCCTGTTTCCCCTGTTCGGTGCATCGAACGTATAGCTTCCCGCCACGATCCTCTCGTTCGATCTCACGGGCAGAGAGGTAGTCCAGAGCCGAGGAAACCTTCGATGGAGTGGAGACGTCCACATCGTGCAGGTAGTCGCCCAGGCGCTCTGTGACGTCATTTAGGAACACAAAGCCATCGTCGGATCCCTGTCGGAGCGCTTCGTCGTAGATCGCCTTGCACACTCGAGATTGTTGCCACGGCGTGAGGGTCGTACTCTCGGCTTCTTGTCCACTTGGTGTCCCGAAGAAATGGGATTCGTCCTTGATCTCTTCTGCTGTCTCCGGGATCTCCCCATACCGTTCTACGGAGCGGTGCTTGAGGTCGATCACGTCGGCGTCGCCCATGAGGTCGGCGTTGCCTACTTCGCTCCGTACCTCGCGAACGGGAGTAAACGTATTCACGCGATAGGAGTGCGTGAAGTCGTCGTTATCGTCGTGGGTCCGCATGTACATGGAGTACCGCGAGAGATTCGAGAGGTCCGAGTCGTCGATCGTATGCTGGCCGGCGATATACTTCGCGTCCTGTCCACTGGTTCCGAAGCTAACGAACGTCTCAATCTGACTCTCGACGGCATTCGTGAGGCTCTCGGGGAGCTGGTAACTCGGTGCCTGACAGGCAAGGACGAACCAGAGCCCGTAGCCGCCGGCCTCAGAGAGCATTTCATCGACGTTGGACTCTCGAGTCACTGCCTTGTCGAACTCGTCCCATACGCAGAAGAACGGATCCTCGTTCTCGCTCATCTTCTTGGCGTTGTAGAAGCGCCGAACGAGCGGCGTCGTGATGAAGTTCTTCTCGGTTTCCCCGAGCGAGGGATCCAACCGTAGGACCGCTATCTTCCCGTCATCGACGATATCCTGGATCCGGATCGTCGGTTCTCGAGTCGAGAGCATGGTCCGAAGCGTCGCATTATGAACGACGTTATCCATGCGACCGGCCAACGGCTCGAGGTCAGCGTCTTCTTTCTCCTTGATCCGTTCGGCCGTCTCCTGGATGAAGTGGACCCGTTCTTCGTTCATCCAGTCGGCGAATCGCTCGAGGTTATCCTGAGACGAGCATGCTGCAGCAAGATCGACGGGAGTGCATGTCTTCCCCGATTGCGTCATCCCCCGGATGAGCGTCCGCGTGACGCGACTCATGAGCGCTCCCCAGTAGTTATTGGACCCGCCAGTCTGGGCGAACGCAGCGGACATGTCGTCGGCCAGACTCTCGACGTAACTCGAGTGAGCAACCGATCCTGGCTCAAGCTCGTCGGGTACCTCGAGCAGGTTGAACCGGACCATCTCCTCGAAACCATCACCAGTGTCGATAAAGACGAAATCGTCCTCCGGTCGGTCCTCCGGCCACTCGGCGATGAACTCCTCATCGTCGTCGTCCTTCCCGAGCGTAATCACGAGGCCGCCGTAATCGCGCTCCATGACCTGAGACGTGAAATTGGTGAGTAGCGTCGACTTCCCCTTCCGGGTCCCGCCGCCCACGAACATATGCGCGTTCAGCGTGTGTTCGTAGATTCCTGCCTCGATGCCGTTCTTCGAGCCCCACCCGAACCAGAACGGATCTCCGGGTCCGGACGAATCGAGCATTGAGAGCTGTTTCTCTTTGGTACTCGCCATCGACACGCCGGCGTCTTCAAAGTCAAATCTGGCCGTTCCTGGAGGGATCCCTTCGCCGGGCTTCGAGAGTGCCCAGTCTAGGTTCTGCTGGTTGATCTCAGCGTTCGGGACGTGGATGATCCCGGCGGCTTCGGACTCGGATTTGACGATTCCTCGGTCTACCCACTCGCGCTTTACGAGTCGATCTAGCTCTTGGCGGAGGTCCTTGCCTTTCAACGGGACTGACTCAAACTTCTGCTCTGTGGCTGTCTCGTAGTAGTTTTCGAACTGAGTACTCGCCTTCTTCACCCGCCGGCGTGCGACCGTTTCGTCCTCGGAGACGGCAAAGAGACGGATATTGACGTTCCACGCCCGATCTCCGTGCTGATCCCGGACGATCTTCGCGGCCTTCTTCTCGATATCCGAGGGAGGATGTTCGACCGTCGTTGTCGTGAAGAGTCGTCGCTTCTTCTCAAACGACGGCTGGTTGAGGTTGTGAGCGATATCATCCACGTTCGGCCCGCCGTTGATGCCGTGGACCCAGTCTCGAGGTTCCGGACGGAACACGACTTGCATGAGGACGTCGGCCGTGGCTTCACCGTCTGCTCGAGAGTCCTCGATCGCGCTCGTAATGCCGCCGAACGGATCCCGGCGGAAGCCCTCAAGGTCAATATGTTTGATCGGATAGAGCGTATACAGCGAGAGGTCTAACTCGGCACCGGCGACGTACCTGCCCGCTTCAAACGAGAGTGTTTCCGGCGGGGCTTGTTCGATGAGTGCGTTCGGGTACTTGTCCTGCAGTTGGCTCTCAAAGGTATCCGTCCAGTCTGGATCAGGGACGTACTGGATGTTCATCCGCTCTCCCGTGTACCGAAGTTCGAATGAGTGCGTCGCGGAGACGTTCTTTCGGCCCCTGAATCTACCCTTTTCGACCTCGTACACGGATTGCAGGAAGTCGCGGCCGCTGTCAATCCCATCGTTGTCCTTAAACGGCCGCACCTTAATCGCCGGCCGACTCTCCGGGTCGGGGAGATCGTCGCGAAGGCTCGTGATGAGGTCCTCATCGAGTGCGAGTGATCCAAACTCAGAGAGGTTGACGGCCTTATCCGACCGCTTGCTATCTTTCCGAAGTGTCCGGTGATCGTTTCCGAAGAGTCCCACTAGATCTCACCCCAGTTGCGCTCGAGGTAGTCGTCGAACGCGCCGTGCTCTCGTGGTGAATAGGTCAACGACACCGCCGGGTTCGCCACGTCCCGCTTGGGACTCGCACTGGGACTCGAGGCAATCCGGATGGTCGAGCAGGGCGTCGCCAGCCCCGCGGATATCGACGAGGGGATGGCGCTCGGCTACGGCCATCCGATGGGACCGATCGAACTGACTGATCACATCGGGCTCGATGTCCGGCTCGACATCGCCGAGTACCTCCGGGAGGAACTCGGCGAGCGGTTCAGGCCGCCGCAGTCGCTTCGGCGGAAGGTCCGGGCCGGCAAGCTCGGCAAGAAGACCGGCGAGGGCTACTACGTCTGGGAGGATGGCGAGCGCGTCGGGACGAGCGGCGACTGGGGCAACGACTGAACTGCGACGGTACGGTGCCGCTCGAAGGGGCTGACGCGCACCGTCGGCCGCACGATCCGTTGTTGAGCCAGAGGTCGAGCCCCATCGGCTCGTTGGGCGTGCGAACGATCGGATCGATTCGCGACGGCAGTGGTCTGACGGGCGACACGAACGGGCGGAGTGGTGGGGTTTGGGTCGGTCTACCGAACCATATGAGCGACGACAAGTCAGCGCGAATCGCGAGCGTGTCGTCACGCAATCAACTGTCGCCCGAAGACCCGACGCATTTCGATGCGATCGAGGAGAGCCGCGGTGGCGTTCGCGGCCCGTTTCAAGTACTGCTTCGAAGCCCAGAGATGACCGGGCGGACGGGCGAACTGGGCGCGTACCTCCGTACGAAAGCCAGTTCGACGGGACCGATCGGGGACTCGCGGTTCTGACGGTCGCCCGTGAGTTCGACTGCGCCTACGAGTGGGCCGCGCACGGACCATTCGCGCGGAGGAGCGAGAGGCGGCGATCGACGCGATCAGGACGGACGAGTCCGCTGCCGGCCTCACTAAGGACGAGGCAGCGGTAGTCGAATACGGTCGTGAGCTGTTTCGAGAGTGCGGTATCGCTGCGGACACCTACCGGGCGGCGGCCGATTGGCAACTCGTCGAACTGACGGCGACGATAGGGAATTACGCAATGCTCGCGTGTGTACTGAACGCGTTCGAGCTGCGGCCCGACAACGACACACCACAGTTACCCCGACGGTTCGATCACCGTTGGCTCCCGACGTCGCCGCTACAGTGGCGAGACGGCGTCGACGAAGGGCCAGTACAGCGTCCAGCTGAGTGCTACAATGACGAACGCGAACGCCAGCGTGAGCAGCCCGAGTGCGGTGACTTCCCTCATCGTCAGCGGTCCCTGTTCGTACGAGATCAAGACGGTGGCGTTGTTGAACGGGAGTAGCGTGGTCGACATCAGCAGAATCGCCAGTCCGAAGGAGAGGTACAGCTGGTTCACCTCGAGCAGCGTGGCGAACTCGAGGAGGATGGGAAACATCACGAGGAACGCGGCGGAGACCGAAGAGAACGCAGTCCGAACGAATATCGCGACGAAAAATAGCATGAGGAGCACGACCGCCGTCGGTGCACCGAGCGGAAGCACGGACGCGAGTCCGGAGATTAGGAAGTCGAACGCGTTCAGGTCCTGCATGACCTCGAGAAGCGAGAGCATTGTCCCGATAAGGAAAATAATTCCCCAGTTAATTGACCGGACTTCTTTGGCGGTGACGATGCGGACGCCCGGCAGCGAAAACACAAGGACGACGAACATGCCGGGGATGATCGTGGATATCCCTACGAACGAGCCGACAATCCAGAAACAGGTTGCGGTGAGAAGCGTCCCGACGACGATCAACTGATCGCGGGTCAACGATTCGGGAGCACCGTCAATGCCGTCGATACCGTCGATCGATCCGTCGGTGCGTACTTCGCGCGTTTGGAGGTCACGATCGTCGTCAACGTCATAGACGAAACTTGCGGCGGCGATCCCGATCGTGAACAGGAGGACAATCGGCGGCGTCATATACAGCGCCCACTCGACCCAGGTGATTGGCCGGACGATCGAACTGGTCAGCGCCGACGCCGCGATCGCCATTCCGCCGCCGGTCATCAGTGCCAGCGACCCGACGGGGTTGAGGTGGCCGATGACGTAGTAGGCCAACCGGCGGAACTGACTGTCGTTATCGATGTTGTACAGTTCGTTGACCCGGTCGACAATCGGAAAAAACGTCGCCGTTCGAGCGGTGCCGGAGGGCATGATGAACGCGAGGAGGAGGATCGTGGCGGCGAGCCGGCGGATGGAGCTCTTCGGCGTGCTCTCGGGGGAGACGAGGAGGGTGGCGACCCACTCGTCGAGATCGACCTTCGCGACGCTCTTGCCGATGAGCAGGAGCAAGACCATGAAGAACACGAGGTTCGACGCGAATCCGACCGTCGCCGCCTCGAACGTCGATGCCACGCCGAGCGTGTAGAGCAGGATCACGCAGAGGATGCTCGAGATCGTGTACGGAACCGGTTTCGTAATCCACAGGAGCACCGTCGCGAGGAACACGGAAAAGGCGAGCTGGACATCGGGCTGGACCGTTGCGGAGACGGGGACGAACGCGCCGATTACGAGGATCGCGGCTGCACCGGTGAGCCCCAGTACCGATGTCGCCTCGAGGTTGGACCTGCCGAAGACGTTCACGGACCGACTGACAGGCTACCGCATAATATTCGTGTCGACTTTCGGCGCTGCGGTGCAACTCGCTGCTTGAATGGATTCCCGATCGGATCGGTCGCCGCTGACCGGTGACAGGTGCTATCACACCGCTACTGTTAATGAGGTGTAAGTAGTGAGACGTACCAATGGCAACGTTCGATTTGGACACGGAAGAGTACATCCACGATGACGACCGGATGCAGTCGTTCATCGATGTCGTACAGACGACTGCCGAGGAGTACGAAGAGATCACGGACCTGCTCGCGGCCCTGGAAGCACCGTTCGAGGAACTCCTCGCGGACAACGGCTGGCTTGACGAGAAGTATCAGCAGCTCTGTACTGACGAAGATGACGACATGGGGAACATGGGCGACGACATCGCCCAGTGGCTGCTGTACCGTGACGGAAACAAGCTCGCACTGTTCACGCTCGTCTTGCCGCCTGGTGCCTCGACGCCGGTCCACGACCACCTAGCGTGGGGCTTAGTCGGCATTTACGGCGGCATGCAGCGCGAGGAGTTCTACCAGCGCGTCGGCGACGGCAAGAACGATGTGGGTGAGGCCGAACTCGAGCACCTCCGGACTGAACACATGGAGCGGGGAGACTACTACGAACTCGCGCCGCCAAACAACGACATCCACTCGGTGACGACAACGTCCGACGAGCCGAGCGTGAGCGTTCACCTCCTCGGCGCCGATGTCGGCTGTATCGAGCGCCACGCGTTTGATGTCGAGGACGAGGAGATCGAACTTTTCCACTCCGGATACACGAACGTCGAATGTGACGAGATCATGGAGGCGCCGGACATCGGTCACGGACATGGAAACGGGTATGGTCACAGTCACGACTAGTCGATCTCACACGCGTCCGGCCGGGAACGGCCCTAAACTCGAGGCAGTTACGCCGTAGTCGAGAGCGAGAAACGGCCAAAAGGATAGATACTTTTTTCTCCTTATCGAGGCATGAGCCGGAACGCGTTTCCCGAGAGCTGGGACTACAAAACGGACATCCTCGTCGTCGGTTTCGGCGGGGCAGGGGCGTGCGCGGCGATCGCGGCCGCCGACCGAGGCGCCGACGTGTTGATTGTCGAGAAACAGGCCGAAGACGGCTACTACTCGAACACCAGGATGTCCGGTGGGGCGTTCCACAGTCCCCGCCCCGATGGCAACAGGGACGTACTCGAGGCCTATGCGCTGGCGATGTTCAGCGGGGATAACCTCCCCTGGAAGTTGGAGGGCGAACTCCCGTCCGCGATCGCGAGTGAGCTCGCCGCGGCGTGGGCGGAGTACGCGCCACAGAACCTGGCCTGGATGCAGGATCTCGATCCGGAATACAGCGCCGTCGAGGAGCGCGGGGCGGCCTTTCCCGAGTTTCCGGGTGCGGACGAATCAGCGTATCGAGTACTCAGGAGCACGTATTCGGGCGAGATCAACAACAAGAATCGATGTCAGAAGGACGATCCGAAGTCTGTTACGGAGTCCGGCGAGGCGTTCTACACATGTCTTTGAGAGGGTATCGACGACCGCGATATCGACGTCCTGTGGGAGACCGCGGCGCGGGAGTTCGTCGTCGACGACGGTGCCGTCGATGGGATCCTCGCGGACCGGCAGGGAACAAGGGTCGCCTGCGGTGCTGGAGCGACCGTCCTCACGTCGGGCGGCTTCGAGTACAACAAGGACTTGCGGCTGAACTTCCTTGAAGGACCTGGCGTCGAGGGATGGGCGTTCTACGGTACGTCGGCGAACACAGGGACGGGGATCGAGATGGCAATGGAGATCGGCGCCGGACTGTCGAAAGTGAGTAAGGCAGCGTCCTGGATGATCGCCGCGATTCCGGTTCGAGAACACGGGCTGAAGATCGGGCTGCGGACGCTGGTCGTCGGCCGGCCGAACACGATCGTCGTCGACAACTTCGGGGAGCGGTACGCGGCGGAGCGCACCATTACAAAGGATCCAAGCCGGTACTTATTCTACAAGGAGGGCGTCCGGTTCGACGTCGAGGAATTGCTGTACCCGCGCATGCCGTCCTGGCTCGTCTTCGACGAGACCCTCCGGAAGCGGCGGTCGGTGGTCAGCCTCCGCGGGACGGGCTATCAGGGAATCGAGTGGGGCGAGGAGAACGGACACGCCATTGAGAACGGGTGGATACTGCGGGCACCGACGATTGAGGAGCTGGCGCGGGAGATCAGCGACCACCCGGAGAACAGGGAACTGATGGACGCAGACGCGCTGCTGGAGACTGTCTCCAAGTACAACTGCTGCTGCGAGGTGAGCAAGACAGATCCGTTCGGCAGCGAGCCCGAAAACATGGCGCCGCTGCGATCTCCACCCTACTACGCGCTGCCGCTCTACCCGGGCGGACCGAACACGAAAGGAGGGATCCTGGCCAACGGGGACCGCGAGGCGCTGAACACGGAGCGGGAACCGATTCCGAACCTCTACACCGCTGGCGAAATCTCGTCGGCGTTCAAGTTCGTCTATCAAGGCGGCAACCTCGCGGAGTGTATCGCCTTCGGCCGCATCGCCGGCGAGAACGCCGCGGAGCGGGCGCTGTCGGTATCGAGGCGCTGACGACTCGACAGCACCGTCACCCGCCGCGGCAGTCGCAACTCGAGTCGGAGCGGATCGCCGCGGCGCGACGGCGGTAACCCGGCCCCTTTGAGAGGTTCACGGCAAAATTGATCTCCACCACGGAGACAATAGGGGCGAACCGAGTACAACGGAGTGTGCAATCGTTCGCCGAAGTCGGCAGCAACGCGAAAGCGATCTGGACCGATGGAAAAGGCAAGATCCTGTTCGCCGTCGCCGCGGGGTGGTTCCTCTCGATCGGTCTTCGATTCGTCTATCCGGTGTTGCTCCCGTCGCTGCAGTCCGCCTACAGTATCGATCTCACGACGGCGGGGCTCCTGTTGAGCGTCCTCTGGGTCGCGTACGCGCTCGGGCAACTCCCTGGCGGGATCCTTTCCGATCGGATCGGTGAGCGGAACATCCTTGTCCTGAGTACGGCCATCTCGGCCGTGACGATTGCGCTGGTCGCGGCAGCCGATTCCGTCCTCGTGCTGTTCGCCGCGACGGCAGCGTTTGGCGCCGGCACCGCGCTCTATGGCGTCGCTCGGTTCACCACGCTCTCACACGTGTTCCCCGACAACGAGGGGGTAGCGATCGGACTAACCATGGCTGCCGGCGATCTCGGTAACGCGCTCCTCCCGCCGGCCGCGGGACTCGTCGCGGGCGCACTGGCCTGGCAGTACGGGTTCGGTCTCACCGTGCCGCTGTTCACGGTCGTGGCCGCCTTGCTGTGGATGTCCGTTCCGAAGCGGACGTCGGCGGGCTCGAACGCGATCGACGAACTCTCGCTCGACGCGTTCCGGGAGGTCTTCGCGGCGCTCAGTCGCTCATCGATCGTCCTCGTCACGATGCTGCAGTTCCTAGGCTACGTCGCCTGGCAAGGGTTCACCGGGTTCTACCCCACCTACCTGATCAACGTCAAGGGGATATCACCCGCGGTCGCCACTCTCCTGTTCGGCGCGTTCTTCGGGCTGGGAGTCGTCATCAAGCCCGTCGTCGGATCGGTGTACGACCGGTTCGGCCTCAAGCGATCGTATCCGATCGTGATGGGCGTGTTCACGGTGACCGTCGGTCTCCTCCCGCTGTTCGAGGGATTCTGGTCGATCGTGATCGCAACGGTGTTCCTGAGCAGCATCCTCGGCTACGGGACGATCACGCTGAGCTATCTCACCACCGCACTGCCGGAGTCGGTGCAGGGCACCGGTCTGGGAACCCTGCGGACGATCTACATGACGGCCGGCGCCGGGAGCCCGGTCATTATGGGCACGCTCGCGGACCGCGGGTTCTTCGACGAGGCGTTCCTGTTGCTCGCCATCGTGGCGGCCGTCGCGATCGCGCTCTGTACGCGGATTCCGAACCAGTAGCCGCGTCGGACGTTCCGTTCGGTGATCGGGGTACCGAGACACGGCCTGCTTCAGTCCCGGCTACGAGGAGAATCCGACATCGTCGCCGAGCGTATGTTCTTCCACGACGTCCTCGTCGAGTTCGATCCCGAGCCCCGGTTCCGTCGGGACCTCGATGTGGCCGTCCGCGATCAGCGGCCCGCCCCGGACAAGCAGGTCGTCCCACCAGTCGACCTCCAGGGCGTGGTACTCGAGCACGTCCGCGTTTGGGATCGCCGCACAGAGGTGGACACAGGCGATCGTACCGACAGGGCTACAGACGTTGTGCGGCGACATCGGGATGTAGTTCTCCTCAGCCCGGTCGGCGATTCGTTTTGACTCCGCGAGGCCGCCGCAGGTCGTCGGGTCGGGCGTGACGATGTCGACGGCGTGCTCGTAGAGCAGTTCGGACAGCTCGTGGACGCGGAAGCGGTTTTCGCCGGTCGCGAGCGGCGTCGAGGTCGACCTGGCGAGTTCGCGCTGGGCGCTCGTCTCCTCGGGCGGAACGACGTCCTCGAGCCACATGATATCGTACGGTTCGAGGGCTCGAGCAAGGCGTTTTCCGCTCTCGACCGAGTAGTCCCAGTGGCAGTCGAAGGCCAGATCGACATCGTCGCCGACGGCGTCGCGAACGGCCGCGACGATCTCGCGCTTACGTTCGATTGCGGCGTTGTCGAGGCGGCCGTTGTACGGATCGGGTTCGATGTCCGACGGCATGTCGAGGTCGAACTTGATTGCCGTGAACCCCGAGTTGACGACCTCCGCGGCCGTCTCGGCGTACGCCTCGGGCTGGTAGGCGTCGTCGCCTGCATACTCCGTGAAGCCGTCGTCGACGGCGTACGCCTCGCCGGCGTGGCAGTCGCAGTAGATTCGGATCCGGTCGCGGTACTTGCTGCCGAGCAGTTGGTAGACCGGCAGCCCGTAAACCTTGCCGGCGAGGTCCCAGAGCGCGATCTCGATGCCCGACGCCGCGGTAACGACCTTCCCAGTCGTCCCACCATGACCGGACATTTCCTGGACGATGCGCCGGAAGAGTCGCTCGACATCAAGCGGATTCTCGCCGACGAGGAACCGCTTCGTGTACGCGATCAGTTCGTCGATCCCCCCGCCCCGGTAGGCCTCTCCAATCCCCGTGACGCCGGCGTCGGTGTGGACCTTGACGAGATTCCACTCGAAGTTCCCTTCGACGACGCAGGTCTCGATATCAGTGATCGCGATGTCGTGGTCGGCCGGTCGGACGGTCGCATGATTGGAAAAGTCTCGCATGCACCTATTACTGACGGACGGACGAATAAGTAATGCGGTTGGGGTCAACGTGACGAGGAGACGCCGCCCGGGCCTCATCGGGAACCTCCAACGGTCACGATCCGAGGTCTCCGGCGTCGTATCCCAGTGCGGCGGCAACCTTCGCCGGGACGCCGGCGGCGGGTATCGGTCTCGGTACCGCGGCTCCGATATCGTCAATCGACCGAGTCCCGGTTCTCCTTGATCCATCGTCGCCACTCGTCGGGAATCGACGCGGCCGAACTGGTCTCGCCGTCGATGACGACCTGAGTCGTCCTGGCCGTTGCGGCGACGTCGCCGTCGGCGCGTATCTCGTACGCCTTCGTAATGCTCAACTCGCCCAACCCGTCGATCCGGACCGCCACCTCAACGCGCTGGTCCGGTTTGATCGGTGTCTTGTATTCGAGGTGGAGTTCGACGATCACGGTGTCGACCTCGTCGATTCGCCGTCCGATCACGTCCCGGTAGTACCCTTGCCAGGCTGCCCTGAGATAGCTGGCATAGATGGGATGTTGACGTGACCCATGTCGTCAATATCTCGTACCGTGTCTGTATCTCCGTGCTGTAACTGAACTATGACACGATGAGTACAATATCCGAGACGCAGTTGTATGTTCTGATACGGGCGATTCCGAACACAGGAAACGGGACGAACGTTCAGTAACCGGCCGTCTCGCGATCGGTCCACGGCATATCATTAATAGGCTGGAGTTTCGATATAGGAGTACGATGGTCATTATTGCTGCCGTAGATCAAACCGAACCGAACGACGACGTGGTTAGAGAGGGACGCCGCCTCGCGGATGCGTTCGGAGCGCCGCTGCACGTCGTTCACGCGCTAGACCGATCTACGTTCATCGAGTTGGAACGTGGTCAGGTCGAAGACAAGGGGGAGACGGTGCCACTCGAGGAGGTGCGAGGGATGGGGCAGACGATCGCGTCAGAGGCGCTCGAGCGAATTGGCGTTGAGGGGACCCCCGTCGGGCTCGTCGGGGAGCCGGCCGAGGAGATCATCGACTACGCCGACCGGAACGACGCATCGCACATCGTCCTCGGCGGCCGGAGTCGCTCGCCGGTCGGCAAAGCGCTCTTTGGCAGTGTCACGCAATCGGTGCTGCTTAACACGTCCCGACCGGTCGTGTCGGTCCACAATGAAGAGGCGTGAACCGGCGCGGCGATCCACCGCAGCGAGACGCCCCGCTTGCCGCTACGCGATGCGACTGTGCCAGCCGCCGTCGACCGGGATAACGGAGCCGGTGACGTAGCTCGCGGCCGGCGAGGCGATGAACGCTGCGGCGCGGGCGAACTCTTCCGTCGATCCCAGTTCGTCAACCGGCAGCTCTGCCTCGCGCCGGTCTCAGGCCTCGCTCTCGGCGACCCCTTCTCGGTCGGTCAATTGCTCGACTTTCGTTCGGATCCGATCCGTGACGACGCCGCGTGGGGCGACGCAGTTCACTCTGATTCCCTCCTCGCCGAGCTCGTTGGCCTGTACTTTCGAAAGGCCGTAGATTCCCGGCCGAAACACGTGGCCAAGCGCCCCGTTCGAGGTCGGTTCGAGCGAGGAGACGGCGACGAGGTGCGTGATCGAGCCGCCGCCGTCTCGCAACGCGGGAAGCGCTTCCTGGCAGAGCAGGAGGGTACAGCGCAAGACTGACTCGTACGCGGCGTCGAACTCGTCGATGCTCGCCTCGGCAAACGTTGACGACGGCAGCGCAACGTGGTTCGTAATCAGTGCGTCGAGCGTCCCGAGCCGATCGACGGCCGTCTGCGTCGCGGACCGGATCGACCGTTCGTCCTTGAGGTCGCAGACGACCCAGTCGATCGCATCCGGGTCGGCGCCCGTCTCGTCGAGGACGCGTTCTTCGGCCGCCTTCAGGTTTTCCTCACTCCGAGAGGCGATGACGACGCTCGCGCCCTCGTCGACCATCCGGGTCGCGACTGCGAGGCCGAGCCCTTTGCTCGCCGCCGTGATGAAGACACTCCATCCGTCGAGATCGAGATCCATATGTTGTGTAGACGACCATTGATGATGTACTATGGGGTTACGGGCTGATCGTTGCATCTCCCTCTAGGACCGTCGCACCGTCGGCAGTATCAACAGTTATTGATATCTCCGCCGTCATCGTGTTGCCCGTTCGATCCGTCTCGACCTCCGCGACCGTTCCGCTGACGCGCAGCGAGTCGCCAGGCCGAACCGTTCCGACGAACCGGGTCCGAAACCGGTCGACTACGTCGATAGGCACCCAGTCCGTCACTGCCGCCGACGCGAAGCCGGCAACGAGCATTCCCGGCACGATCACGCCGTCCTGGCCGGCCGCTCTGGAAAACTCGTCGTCGTGGTGGAGGGGATTGAAATCGCCGCTGGCCCCGAGATAGCGGACAATCTGCGTCCGATCAAGGTCGTCGACGCGGAACGTCGGCAGCTCGTCCCCGACCGAGAGCGCGTCCGGATCGAGATTCATTGCGAATCGGCCGCCTCCCGTTCGATGCGCGTCCGTCGTTCGATGACCACGACTTCGCCGTCCGCGTCGGTGTACGTCGTCTCGAGGACGGCAAAAGTAAGCGTCCCGTCGGTGCCGGGCTTCTGATACACGTCGACCAGTTCCGTCGTCCCGTCGAGCGTGTCGCCGACGGTCACAGGGCGGCTGTACTCGTACTCCTGTTCGCCATGGACGGTGCGTTCGGGGTCGAAGCCGAGATTGAATCCGAACGAGGACCCGTCGTCGCCGACGCGGTACCGAGGGAAGTACGCGACCCGTGTGAACGTAAGCGGCGCGGGGACGTCGTCGTACCCAGCCTCTCGCGCGGCTTCACCGTCGTAGAACATCTCGTTCTGACTCTCGATCGCCCGTGCAAACTCGGCGACCTTCCCCGCTTCCACGGTGAGATCGGTGACCGTCTGCCGACGTTCGCCGACCAGCGACTCGAGTTCCGCCATGGATTTCTCAGGCACTGCTGATCCCCTCGTTGGCTTCGATCCGCTGCCGCCAGTCGGTCGGGATCGGACGGGACGATCCGCTCTCGTTATCATATATCACCTGAACCGTCTCGGCCGTCGAGACGATATCGCCGTCGACGCGGAGCGTGTACTCCATGGTGAGACTCGAGGTCCCGAGGTCGGTCACCGCGACCTCGATATCGACGACGTCGCCGCGGGTGATCTCGGCGCTGTAATCGATCGTCATGTGCACGACGACCGTGTCTGCTGCCCGGAGGTCGTACTCCAGCACCTCCTCGTAGTATCCTGCCCTCGCCTCCGCGAGGAAGTTCGGATATTCGCTGTTGTTGACGTGTCCCATCGTATCGATGTCCTGAAACCGTACCGGTATCGACGTCACGTGCGTTGCTGCCATCACCGTCAGTTCTGACGTGAGTTCTCATAAATCACGGGGATCAATATCAAATACCACTCACCGGCGTCGATACCCGCGAGACCCGGCCCCATCGCTGTTGGGATCCGTTCGATCGAAACCGTCGCTGACCCGCCCAGTAACTGGCGAGTACGACGGCCGGACAAATCACTGGAGGGAAAAACGGCAGCCGAGAGGTTATCCCAGTTGCTTTTTGAACACGCCGCGAATCGCCGGACCGATCGTCAGCGCGACGATCGCGATCACGATGATCAGCGAGAGGGGATCGTTCACGAAGATCATCAACGAACCGTCGGACAGGGTGAGCGATCGGGCGAAGTTCTCCTCAGCGATCGGTCCGAGGACGATCCCGAGGACGAACGCGATGACCGAGTAGTTGTACCGCTTCATGTAGTAGCCGATGATGCCGAGACCGAACACCGTCAGCACGTCGATCCAGTTGACTCGGAGCAGGAATCCACCAACGACGGCGAGAACGACAATCATAGGGATGATGATGTCCGTATCGATCTTTGTCAGGACCCCCATCCGGCTAATGAACGTTAGTCCGACGAACAGAATGACGAAGTTCCCGAGGAACAGCGCGATGAACACCGCGTAGGTGATCTGGAGGTCGGACGAGAAGAGGTTCGGACCCGGCTGGAGACCGTGCATGATGAGACCGCCGAGCAACACGGCGGTCGAACCGCTGCCGGGGATCCCGAACGAGAATGTCGGGATGAGCGATCCAGGAATCGTCGCGTTGTTCGCGGATTCCGCTGCGATCAGTCCCTCGTGGTTGCCGGCGCCGAATGAGTCCGGATCGTCCGACGAACGCAGTGCTTCCGCGTACGAGACGAACGTCGACACCGTCGACCCAGCGCCGGGAACCGAACCGATTCCCATGCCGATGAGACTCGACTTCGCGATTAGATATGGTTTCGTGAGAACGGAGCTGATTCCGCTACGGATCGAACCGGTGATCTCCATATCTGTCTGTGCGACGCCGCCCTCCTCTCCTGCCAGGTTGATCATCTCGGCAATAGCGAATAGGCCGATCAGTGCGGCGACAAAACTAATACCGTCGAACAGCGCCGGATCCCCGAACGTGAATCGCTGCTGGGGGATCATCGGTGCCATCCCGATCGTGGCGAGAAGCAGTCCGAACATCCCGGAGACGACACCCCTGATGAGCGATCCGCGGGCCACGATCGCGATCATTGCGATGCCGAGAAGCGCGATGAGGAAGTACTGGGGTGACCCAAACAGCAGCACCATTCTGACGAGGAAGGGCGAGATGAGGATCAACAGCACGATCGTAATAAATCCGCCGAGCGTTGACGCGACAGCGGACATCGCGAGCGCGGTGATCGCCTGTCCCTGTCGCGAGAGCGGGTACCCGTCGAGCGTCGTCGCCGCTGCTGCTGACGTCCCGGGCGCGTTGAGGAGAATCGCTGCAATGCTCCCGCCGTACATCCCGCCACTGTAGATACTCACGAGCAGAATGATAGCGTTTACCCCGTCGAGCGGAAGCGTGAGCGGAAGGATGAGCGCCATCCCGAGCGAGGCGCCGATGCCAGGGAGTGATCCGACGAAGATTCCGATGAGGATTCCGACCGTCAGCCAGAGTAGCGGTTCACCGGTCAGGATGATGCTGATCGCTTCGGATAGTGCGTCTAACATGGGTCAGCCCACCAACACCCCCGAACTGAGTTGTACATTGAGCAGTCCCATAAAGCCGTACACGATCCCAAACGCGCCCGCCGTCAGTCCGACTGTGATGTACCAGTCGTGGTCCACCCAGTACGAATAAGCGAACACGAACACCGGTGAGGCGAAGAGGAAGCTGATGAGATAACACAGCACTACGTATCCAGCCGTCATCACGGAGAGTACGAATCGCTTGTTTTCCAGCGCAGCTCGCGGCGACGGGAGGATCGAGTGCGACTCGAATTGTCGCTCGTCCGTCGCTCCCGTCACCGCTTCGGCGCTCGTTTCGTTATCGGACTCCTCCTTGGAGTCGACTGTCGGTTCTCTGTCGGTCGTCATGTCGTCCATCTCCTCGGTCTGCGCTTCGACCTCCTCGATTTCCTCCTCGTAGGAGTCGAACATGTCTCCGGACTCGCTCACGACCGCTCGCAGCGGAGCGGGGAGAAACGGCTCAAGGAGGAGCACCAGTGCTCCAAGGAACGTGATCGAAGCGATAAATCGCGGAAACATCCCCGACGGATCGCGGAACTCGGCGGCCTCAACGAACATGTAGGCGGAAACGACGAGGAGCCCTATCAGAAGTATGTGCTCTGCCGTGATCCTCTGGCTTAAATTACGTGAATTGCTCTCAGACATCACATCACCATGCAATAACGATGAGGAGGAATTACCTTATAGTTTGTGTTGATCGCTATCGTATGCGTGGGATGTAGCCCCGCTCGACCGCCACGACTCGCCTCACGACGAGTCGTCAGAGAGATGTCCCTTGAGCGCCTCCAGCACGGCGACGTAGTCGTCGTCGGACGAGTTCAGTAACTCCTCGTGGAGGGCAATCGTCTCGTCGATGATCGGCGCTCGATACCCGGCGTCCGCAGTCGTCTGCCGCACTTCACGTAGTTCACCCAGTCGGCGTTGCGCGTGTTCCGGGGTGTTCTCGAGCGCGGTTCGCATCCACTCCTCAACTGATCGCTCGTCGAAGAGTCCGTTCAGGTCGTCGAGGACGTCCTCGTGGACGCCGTACGCGACGGCCGGAGCGAGCGTTTCGGCAACGAGTTCGCGCATCCCCTTGGTGAACGTGCTCCGGAACATCTTGAGCAGCGCCGGGTGCATCGGATCCGCGCCGACATCCTGGACCGTGAATCCGACCGCTCGAAGGGCGGCGACGGTATCGGCGCGATCCGGCCCCCCGATGACCAGTCGGACGCTGTCGCGACCCGCCGCGGCAGATCCCATGATGGTCGCCTTGAGCGGCGTGCCGCCGGCCGCCTCGATCTTGTCGACGATCTGTTCGGTCGTCGCCGGCGACACCGAGTTGAGATCGAGGAACGGCTGTCCCGGCGCGAGCCCCGGGGCGGTCTCCGCAGCGACGTCAGCGGCCGTCGCCGGCCAGACGCAGGAACAGACGAGCTCCGTCTCCGCCGCGAGCGACGCGTAGGAGTCGGCGACAGCAATCGGCGAGTCAGAAAGTCGCTCGCGAAGGCGATCCGGAGATCGAGTCAGTACGGTGACGTCGATGTTGGCTTCGACAAACGCTCGAGCGAGCAGTTGACCGGCCTCGCCGTACCCGATAAGTCCGATGCGCTCGATGCTCTCGGCTCCGCTACAATCCGCATTTTCGGCGCTCATTTCGTACGGGTAGTCGAGATTTCAGCTCATAAGTCCTCCTGTGGATTGGTGACGAGGAGATCGCGACGCTTCGGAGCGATACTCGACTCCGGAGACGGTCACAACGCATTACTGCGATAACGGGGTACAGACGGGCAGCGTCACAGTTCTACTGTCTGACCGGGACAGCAACGCGGTTTCGGCCAGTCCGCGAGCGCCGGTACCTTTTCCACCAGTGTGGCTGTACATTTGAGCGGAGGTCCAGTGGGCGAACGCACTGGAAAGTACACGCATGAAAATCGGATTCAGATGTACGGAAGGCGGGCAGCGGTTCGACGAGGCACTGACAGAGGTCCAACATGCCGAGGAGCTCGGCTTCGACTCGGCATGGGTCGCCGAACACCACGGCTGGGACGCGAAGTGGCCGAATTCCTATATCGCACTTGCCGGATTTGCAGCCGCGACGGACGAAATCGAGTTCGGAACCGGCGTCACGATCCTCCCACAGACGAACCCGGTCTCGCTCGCAGGCGCGGCGAATCTCGTCGATGTCGTCTCGGACGGTCGCTTTATCCTTGGCGTCGGAACCGGTTGGCGCCGCGACGAGATGGAGAATCTTGGGTACAACTTCGAATCGCGCGGCCCGCGCATGACCGACCACCTGTGCGCACTCAACGAACTATGGGAACCCGGACCATCGTCCTACGACGGCCGGTTCGTGTCGTTCGAGGAGTTCGACCTCGCACCCGAGTCCGTCCGCGATCCGCGACCGCCGATCTGGGTCGGCGGCGGATCGACGCCCGCACTGAAGCGGGCCGCGCGTCTGGGGGATGCCTGGCTGCCGTCCTGGCGCGAACCGTTCGACGCTCTTGAGGAGCAGTATGCGACGTACGAATCGTTCCTAGACGATGCCGACGGCTCGAACAGTTCGGTTCCGCTGCTCCGAATCGCCTGTATCGACGAGGACGGCGACGTCGCTCGTGAGAAGCTTCGCACCCTGCTGACGAAACTGGTCGAATCGTACCGGGCGAAGGGGTCGACGGTTCCGGAGGCATGGGTGAGCGCGCTCGAGGGCGACATAGACGAGTTCGCGCAGGATCTGTTCGTTTACGGGACACCGTCTGAGTGTGCAGCCCAACTCGAACGGTACCGCGAGGCCTTCGGCGTCGATCACGCGGTGTTGCGGCTCGCGACGCCGACGACGGACCACGAGGACGTCATGGAGGCCGTCGACCTGTTCGGTTGCCGTGTGATCCCCGATCTTTGAGGGAACGCCCGCTCCCAGTACCGTTTCAGAGATCCGGTTGGCACCGCGGCCCGTAGTCCCGAAGCTGTGGTCCGTCGTCCGTAGCCACTGGGAGATAATCCGGTCTCGACACTAAATGAAATCGAACGACCATGCCGTCGAACGCGATCTATTGTAGTTGGCCGAGGTCGACCTGCTCGTCGATGCTAAATGCTGACTCGATGGCCGCGTTGGTCTCGTCGGGACCGTTGAACAGCACTTCGTTGCCCGTCTCTTCGGACCACTCCTGGACCTCGTCGGAATTGATGGCCGCCTCGTAGGCGTCGGCGAGCGTCTGAACACGATCATCGGGCGTGTCCGGTGCGCAAGAGGCGGTTCGCATGATTGCTCCGAACTCGTCGACGTTCGTCCAGCCGGCGTCCTCGGTGGTCGACGTGTCCGGGAAGACGCTGGATCCGTCGGAGGTCAACACCCCAACGATGTCGATGTTCCCCTCCTCGACGGCACCGGCGGCCGAGGAGTCGGTCGCGGTTCCCACGGGAATCTCGCCGGACGCGGCTGCCTGCACGGTCGGGCCGGAACCGTCGTAGACGATCCAGTCCTCCCAGGGGACATCGCCCTCTTCGCGGAGTTGGATCATGGCGACGTGGTTCGCGGCGCCAAGCGACCCGCCGAACTGCGTGAGATCGCCATCCTCGTACCTGTCCGCGAGGTCTTCCATCCCCTCGATCTCCTCGTCAGGGTTCGCGAAGATGACGTACGGCGTCTGTCCGTACTGGCAGATCCCCTTCAGCTGAGAGAGGTCGTCGTTGGTCTGGTTGAGCAGCCATGCGATGCCGGCCGTCGGCAGCGTGTGGCCGACGTGCGTGTAGCCGTCTGGCTCGGCGTAATACGCTTCTGTGATACCCTGAATCGATTCGGCGCCGGGAATGTTTTCGAGTTGCACGTCGACACCGAGCTCTTCCCCCACTTGCGGCAAGATGCCTCGCGCGTACGTGTCGGAACCGCCGCCCTCACCGTATGGAATGATGTGACGAATGTTGTCACTCGGAAACTCGCCGTCCCTGTTGTCGCCCCCGATACAGCCGGCGAGACCGACTGTAGTTGCTGCACCCACACACTTCACGAAGTGGCGCCTGTCAAAACTTGGCATACACGGATCGGTATCCAATGTAGCATATTAAACCTTATGTCTCCGATGGAACAGACACTGATTATTCATCGGGAGTCGTTCTCGGTAGGATGATACTCAGGCGATCTCTCACCGGGCAAAGGGGAACAGCGCCCACCGATCGGGGCAGCCTCCCTCGAAGGCGGATTCAGTCTGACTGAACCGCTGCGGTCGCCGTGTGCGTTCCGTGATCCACTGGGAACGGCATCGAGTTCGATCAGATCGGCGAGGGCGGGCCGGATTTATGTGCGATCCCGACAAGGTCTGACCCGTGATCATGCAGTACGACACCATCGAGAGCAAGCTAGAGGACGGCATCGCGACGGTAACGCTCGACAGACCCGAGTCGCTAAACGCATTCTCGCCGACGCTCAGAGGGGAGCTGGTCGACTGTCTCGAGGAGATCCGCTCGCTCGATCGGGACGAGTCCGAACCGAACGTCCGCGCGGTTGTCGTCGAGGGCACCGGCAAGCAGGCGTTCAGCGTCGGTGCCGACGTCAACGCCGACGGCGATGCTCCCCAGCCCAGCGTGAAGGAGTTCCGAGACGAACTCGTTCTCCCCCCGAATCTCCCGATGCCGGTCGTCGCCGAGATCGACGGCTACTGTCTGGGCGCCGGCCTCGAGTTCGCGATGGCCTGCGACTTTCGCCTCGCAACGCCGGAGAGCGAACTGGGCTTTCCCGAGTCGCGGCTCGGGATCCTTCCAGCCAACGGTGGCGTCCAGCGGCTCGTCTCGCAGGTCGGCTCGAGTCGCGCCAAGGAACTGGTGATGGCGGGTGAGCGCGTCTCCGCCGAACGGGCGGAAAGCGACGGATTCGTCGATTACGTTCACCCCCGCGCGGAAATCGATTCGTTCGTCCGAGAGTTCGTCGATCGGATCACGACCGGCGCGCCGCTCGCGATCCGCGCCGCGAAGGACGTTATCGATACGGGACTCGGTACCGATCTGGAGACGGCGATCCAGTACGAACACCGGGCGTCTCGTGCGCTTCGAGAGACGCGCGATCACGAAGAGGGACAACGGGCGTTCCGAGAGGATCGAGAGCCTGAGTGGCAGTGGGAGTGAGGCGGTGACCTGGCTCTCGGTACGAGGTCGAGATGGCGTAACCGTACCTGCGACGCGTCAGTCGTCCTAACCCATTACGTCGAGGACGTATTCGGCGGTACCGCCCCGGACAACGTGGCTGTTCTGTCCGACGTCGAGTTCGTCAGCGACGCCGTTGGCAACCGTCGAGACGGATCGGAACAGCTCCTCGGAGCTGATCCCCATCCGCGAGAGCATGTGAAGCAGGTCCTCCGTCGGCGTGTTCCCGACGCCTTCGAGTTCGTCGGGGAGGACGACGCCACCGCCGACTCCGCAGACCGACGTGTCGAACCGGTCGACGCCATGTTGCATCGCGACGAGCGTGTTCGCGAGGCTCATGCCATTAGTGTCGTGGAGGTGGAGGCCGCAGTCGAGGTCGGGCCAACGCTCCCGGACGGCTGAGAGACTCTCTGAGACCTGTGCGGGATCAGCGAGCCCCATCGTGGTCGCAAGCGTGACTTCGTCGACGCCCGCTTCGACCATCGCGTCGACCACGGAGAGAGTCTGTTCCAGTGGGACGCGCCCCTCGTAGGGACAGTAGAAGCTGGTCGCCATCCCCGCCTCGACCGCGACGTCGGTCCCGTCCGCGAGGTCGACGATCCGCTCGATCTCCGCGATGCACTCCTCGCGGGTCGCGTTCTGGTTCTTCTCGCAGTAGGTTTCGCTCACTGCGAGGAGCGCATTGACCTTGTCTACGCCGGCCTCGAGGGCCCGCTCCATGCCGATAGAGTTGGGGACGAGCGCCCGGTAACTGACGTCCGACCGGCGATCGATTCGCTCGGCGACCTCCGCGGCGTCACGGAGATTCGGCACGGCGTCGGGGTGGGTGAACGACGTGAACTCGATCTCGTCGACGCCCGTCTCGGAAAGCCGATCGATCAGTTCGACCTTCGTCTCCGTCGGAACGAACTCATCCAAACTCTGAAATCCGTCACGCGGCAACATCTCGACGATCCGGACATCCTCGGGAAGGTCGTCCATCTAGATCACTCCCCCCTCGGAGAGCCGCTCGTACTCCTCCTCGTCGATCCCCACCTCCTCGAGGTACACCTCCTCGTTATGTTCGCCCGGGGACGGGCCGAGGTGGGACACTTCGCCCGGCGTCTCGGAGTACTTCGGCACAATGCCGTGGGTCTTCACCTCACCGAGGTCCGGGTCCTCGACGGAGACGATATTGTCCCGCGCTTGGTAGTGCGCGTCCTCGAAGATATCGGCCATGTCGTAGATCGGTCCGACGATGGCATCGGAGGCCTCCATCACCTCGATGACCCCGTCGGTCGGCCGCTCGCTGGTCCAGTCCTCAATGATCGCGTCGAGTTCCTCGACGTTATCCAGGCGGTCAGCGTTCGTCTCGAAACGCGGATCGTCGATGAGGTCCTCACGACCGATCGCCGCCATCACGTTCTCGAAGATCCGCTGTGACGACGCGGAGAGCGCGATGTAGCCGTCCGCGGTCTCGTACATGTTTCGGGGCGCGGAGTTCTCCGATCGGTTGCCCGTGCGCTCGGAAACGTAGTCCATCGTATCGTAGGCCTCGACCTTGCCGATGAACAGACGAAACAGGGGTTCGTACAGGCTCACGTCGACGACCTGTCCCTCGTTCCCCTCTGTCATCTCACGGTCGAACACCGCGTACACCGCCGACTGGGCGGCGTACTGTCCCGCCGTGAGGTCGGCGAGCGGAATCGGCGGGAGCAGGGGATCGCTGTCCGGGAAGCCGTTACTGTGGGCCCACCCGGAGATACCCTCGGCGACGGATCCAAAGCCCGGCTTATCGGATTTCGGGCCGGTCTGGCCGTAGCCAGTGATGCGCACCATGACAATACCCTCGTTAACTGCTTTCAGTTCCTCGTAACCGAGGTTCCACCGTTCCATGGTTCCCGAGCGGAAGTTCTCCAGGACGATATCGGCATCCTCGACCAGTTCGAGCGCCATCGCCTGACCCTCGTCCGACGACAGATCGAGCGTGACACAGCGCTGGTTGCGACCCAGCGACTTCCACCACATCGACTCACCGTCCTTGATCGGCTTCCACTCGCGGATCGGGTCCGTCTTCGTCGGGTGTTCAACAGTGATGACGTCGGCGCCGAAGTCGGCCAGCGTCGAGGCAGCGAAGCCGCCGCTTATCATCGTCGTGAAGTCAACGACGCGAAGGCTACGTAACGGTCCTTGGGACATACGTACGAATAACAAGGGCAACGGGATGTAATATAAGTTTGTTTCTCGAGGGTCCGGAGACGGACGGGCGAACCGATCGCGTCGCCGGAGAACAGCGTTCCGACACCGGCCGGTTTCCGAACACGGATGGAGTCAGTCCCGTTCCAGGCCGACATCGTAGGGTGGAACCTCCATTCGCCACCACTCGTCGGTCGGTTTCCCCTCCCGGAGCCAGCGGATGTAGGCGTGGTTCATGTCGAACGTCGTTCCGCGTCGAATACTTTGGAGTCGAGGGACGCGCCGCGGCGGGACGTTCCCGACGTTGACCGACGGGCCGAACTGGTAGACCAGCCAGGACCAGAACTTCGCGTACTCGAGTGAATTCATCGTTGAACTCCAGATCTCGAAGACGATGTTCTCCGGGCCGACGGCCTCTGCGACCTCCAGCAATGCCTTCTGTCCCTCCCGATACGCGAGGTCGCGGCCGATGAGGTTCCGAACGACCATCCCCTCCCAGTAGATCGCCTCGCATCCGGCGTCGAGGAACCGTTCGAACCGCTCGATCGTCTCCTCGATCTTGACGCGGTCGAGCGAATACCGAGTCTCATCCTCGTGAACCACTTGGCACCGACCTCACCGACGACGTCAAATCCGCGCTCTCGGAGCGTCTCGACCTCCGATCGCATCTCGTCCACGGACGGGCGATCGACGTGCGTTTCGTACTCCACGACATCGATACTGGCCTCCTCAAGGCGGTCGAGAAATTCGTCGTCTGTCCCCTGCATGCGTGCGACCTCGCCGGGAGCGCTGTCGATCTGAACCCGGATGTCGTCTCTGATCACGTCGTCCGGGGCCCAACTGGCGGCATCGAGCAGTTTCACGACATCGATATACTCACCGTACCGTTCGAGGACCGCCTCCGGAACGTTCACCTGTGGCGTCACGAAGCACAGGCCCTCATATCGCGGTTTTTAGACACGTGACGGCTCTCGAGACCACCTAGGAATCTATCGCTCATGCCCGGGCTAACAATGAACATGTATGAATTCGTTCTCCTCGATGTTCAGTTCGCGCCGAGCGGAGAGTTCAAGTCAGACGCTCAGACCCGCGGATGCTCCTCGACGACGCGCTCGGCAAGCTGCGCCGCAAGCCCGGTGTACCGCGTCGGGTCGGTTAACGACGCGACCTCCTCGGGCGTGAGGGCGTCCGTGACCCGATCGTCTTCGAGCAGCCGATCGACGAACTCGTCGTCCGAGTCGGCCGCCATCGCGTTCTCGTAGACGATCTCGTGGGCCGTCCCCCGCCCGACGTGGTCTGCAAGGGCCATCATCACGTTCTCCGAGGTCACGAAGGCGCCGTGGATCGAGAGGTTCTCGCACATCCGGTCCGCGTCGACCGTCAGCCCTTCGACGAGCTGGCGCGCGCTCTCCGCGCAGCGATCGGCGTAGCCGAAGGCCGTCGGAACGACCGCAAACTCGCCGTACCAGGTCGACGCCGAGCGCTCGTCGAGGGTGGCCATCAGTTCGAGCATCGATCGGGCCTCGCTCCGGAGGAGCTGCGCGGCCATCGCGGTCTTCTCTGCACGCTTCGGGTTACGCTTGTGGGGCATCGTGCTGCTGCCGACTTCACCCTCGGGAACCGGGTCCCGGAGTTCGCGTATCTCCGGCCGGTTCAGGACGAGGACCTGCCTCGCGATTCGCGAGAGTGTGCTCGCGACCGCCGCAAGCGCGGTGACCACCCGCGCGATCCGATCCCTCGCGGCGTGCCAGCCGACCGTCGGAACCTCGAGTCCGAGTTCGTCCGCGAACGCGTCGGCGATCTCGAGGCCATCCGAACCGAACGTTGCGTACGTCCCGACCGCGCCGCCGAACTGACAGACGGTGATCGATTCCTGGATCGACTCGAGGTAATCGACCTGCCGGCGGAGCTCGTCCAGCCAGCTCGCCGCCTTCAGGCCGAACGTCGTCGGTACCGCGTGGACGTAGTGCGTCCGTCCAATCATCGGGGTGTCGGCGTGGGTCTCGACGTGATCGGCGAGGTGGAACTCGATCGCCCGGAGCCGCTCGAGCAGTTCGTCAAGTCCGTCTCGCACCTGCAGGACGGTCGTCGTGTCCATGACGTCCTGGCTGGTTGCGCCCCAGTGAACGTACTCGCCCTCATCGCCGATCATTGCCTGCCAGCCGCTGATAATCGACATCGCGAGGTGGCCCCGCTCGTCGAGGTAGCGTTCGACGACATCCATGTCGACGTGTTCAACCGACGCACGGTCGGTGAGCGTTTCCGCGACCTCCTCGGGGATCATGCCGACCGACGCCTCCGCCCGTGCGAGCGCCGCCTCGACCCGGACGAATCGGTCAACGTAGCTTTCGGTGCCGAAGATCTCCCGCATGGCCGGTGTACTGAACGTATCCGCGAACAGCGGACCCTGTACCTGTGACGCCATAGCTAATAGCTCGTTTCGATCGACATAATCGTTCACCTCGAAACGAGCTACCGTTCTCATGATCGAGGCGGCGGCAGCGAAGCGTCGAGATCTCGATCGGGATTCGCGGCCACCAACGGCAGCCGTAGCGGCCGACTCGGGGCAACTTATTTACTCCATGGCTGTGGAATAGCTGTATATGTGCGCCAATAGCACACGTACAGACGACGGAGTGAGTATTGAAATCCTCGACCCCCGAGGGGAAGTGAACTACGACGCGACGCCGATCGCGGAACGGCTCAACTCGCTCGAGGGGGCGACCATCGGACTGCTCGACAACTCGAAGAGCAACGCGGATGTCTTCCTCGAAGCCGTCGGCGAGCGGCTCAAATCCGAGTACGGCGTCGATGAGGTCGTCTACCGACGGAAGGACAAGAGTCCGATCCCCGCCGACGCGATCGCCGACCAGCTGGTCTCGCAGTGCGACGCCGTGGTCAATGCCTACGGCGACTGCGGCTCGTGCACGTCGTGGTGCGTCTACGACAGCATCGACCTCGAAAAGAAGGGAACACCGGTCGCGACGATCAACAGCGACGAATTCATCAAGCTCGGCCAGTCGGAGGCCCAGTCGCTCAGCATGCCGGGCCTGCCGCTAGTCATGGTCTCGCACCCGATGGGCGACCTCGAGGAGCCGAAGGTCCTCGATCGGGCCGAGAACGCGCTCGAGGAGATCGTCGCCGTCCTCACCACCGACCGCGACGAGCTCGAGGACGAGTACGCGGAGCGCTATTTGGCCGCCGACGAGGAACTGAGCGACGAGAGCCTCTACTGCCCGATCGACCTATGACGTTCGACTCAGAGACGATTTCGATCGACGACGACTTCGAGGACGTAAACGACTACCTCTACCGACGGGAGATGACCGACGGGCTCCCGGTCGTCCCGCCGACGGCCGAGCGTGTCGAACGGATGCTCGAAGGGACCTCGCGGGAGCCGGACGAGGAGTTGGGAACGATCCCGCCGAAGTACGGGGTCGCAACGGTCGAGAAGATCGCCATCAACGCCGTAATGGCCGGCTGCGAACCGGCGTACATGCCTGTTCTGATCGCGGCGGTCGAGGCGATGACCGAGGAGGAATTCAACCTCTACGGTGTCAACGCGACGACGCACCCGGTCGCGCCGATGCTCGTCGTCAACGGACCAATCGTCGAAGAGATCAACCTCAACTACGGCTACAACGTCTTCGGACAGGGCTACCGGGCGAACGCGACCATCGGACGTACCGTCCGTCTGCTCCTCGTCAACCTCGGCGGTGGGACGCCAGGGGATATGGACCGTGCCACGCACGGCCATCCCGGAAAGTACAGCTTCTGTATCGCCGAGAACGAAAAGAAGAATCCGTGGGACCCGCTCCACGTCCAGCGCGGGTTTGACGAGGACGAGAGCGCCGTGACGGTCATGGGCGTCGAAGCGCCCCACGAGATCAATGACCACGTCAACGAAAAGCCGGCAGAGCTACTGACGATCGCGGCGGACGTGTTCGCGACTGTCGGAAACAACAACTCCCACCACACGCATGGCGAGATTTGCATCGTGTTGGGTCCCGAGCACGCCGATACCATTGCCCGCAACGACTGGAGCCGTGAGGACGTTCAGTGGTTCCTCTACGACAACGCCCGAAACGAGCTCGAGACGCTCCGGACGGCCGGCATCACCGACAACTACACCTGGCACCACCGGTTCGAGGTGGAGAACGACGACGCGAGGATCCCGCTCGTCGAGACGCCGGAAGACGTCACCGTCGTTGTCGCCGGCGGCGCGGGCAAGCACTCGATGGCGTTGCACTCGTTCGGCGAGACGCGATCGGTTACCGTCGACATCGACGAGGAGGTCTGACCGATGCTGCCGGACGATGCGATCGATTTCCACGTTCACGCAGCCCCGTCGCTCTGGGAGCGAAAGCACGGGACGGTCGAGCTCGCGCGGCGGGTCGCTGAGTCCCACCTCGGCGGGTTCGTGCTGAAGAGCCACTTCTGGAACACCGCGCCGATGGCGCGGATGGCCGCTGAACAGGTTCCCGACGTCGACATCTACTCATCGATCGCGTTGAACACGTTTGTCGGCGGCTTCAATCCCAGTGCGGTCAAATTGGCGATCGAGATGGGCGTCTCCGTCGTCTGGCTGCCGACCTTCAGCGCGGCCAACTACACCCCGGGACGACACTTCCCCTTCGAAGGACAGGACCTCACCGCGCTCACCGACGATGGTGCACTCCGCGCCGACGCTCGCGCCGTGCTCGAGACGGTCGCCGACGCCGATCGTGATGTCGTGCTCGGGAACGGCCACCTCGGCCCTGACGAGACATACGTCATCCTCGACGAACTCGAGGCGATGGGCGCCGAAGTGCCCTATCTCATCACGCACCCCGAATCGGCCTTTATGGACCTCTCCCGCGAGGATCAGGTTGCCTTCGCCGAGCGCGGCGCGTACCTCGAGAAGTGTTACCTTCCGGTGACGAAAGGCGATGTCGACGTCGAGACGATGGCCACGACCGTCGACGCGGTCGGCGCCGACCGCTGCGTCCTCTCGACGGACTACGGTCAGCCGTCGAACCCTTCGCCGCCAGAGGGACTGCTGGAGTTTGCCGACCGGCTCGTCAACACCGGGCTGAGCGAAGACGAGATCGCGACGATGGCGCTCGAGACGCCACGCGTCCTGCTGGAGCCGCGCTGAACGTCGGTGCGCTCGGACTGAAACTTATTATTCTGTCTCTGATACACTGAAGTGGTATGTCAACTCAAATCAGAGATGGAGACACGGACATCGAGATCGTCGACTGCGACGCTCATCTGACTG
The DNA here is from genome assembly GCF_013456555.2 of Natrinema zhouii. GTDB lineage: Archaea > Halobacteriota > Halobacteria > Halobacteriales > Natrialbaceae > Natrinema > Natrinema zhouii. Next base: position 73,464 of record NZ_CP084884.1, on the reverse strand, counting down.
AGAGCGTCGAGGACGTTCTGCCGTACATCGACGACACCCACAGTGGAATCAGACGGATCATCGAGGAGACCGAAAATCCGCGCCAAGACATCTACTCGATTACCCACTCGATGCCGACGTCGCTGCACAGCGACCGAAACGCGTGGAACACGGAGGAAAACAGCGCGGAAGCGAAGTTAGAGCGGATGGACGAGTTCGGGATCAATCTGGGCATCGTATCGCCAGGAACGAATCTGGCGCTTCCGACCGTCAACAACACGAGAGCGTCCGTCGCGCTATCGAACGGGTACAACTCGTGGGTCTTGGACACTGTCGTCGACGAGGGGGAAGACCGCCTCAAGGCGCTGTTGGTACTCCCGCATCAGCGTCCCGACAAGGCGGCGGAGGAGATCGACCGCCACGGCGACGAGTCCGGCGTCGTCGGCGTCACGATGTCGGCGACGGGGCTCGTTCCACCGCCGGGACACACGCGATACGATCCGATCTACGAGGCCGCCCAGCGGCACGACCTCCCGGTGTTCTTCCACAGCGCAAGCATCAACACGAGCCACGCGTTTCCCGTCCAACGGATGTACAATGAGACCTACACAGAGGAGCACGTGACGGTCCACCCGTTCTCACACATGCAGAACCTCACCTCGCTGATCGTTCAGGGCATCCCCGAGCGGTACCCCGATCTCCAGTTTGTCTTCCAGGAGGCGGGCGTCGGTTGGATTCCCTACACGGTGTGGCGCCTCGACGACCACTACCTCGAACTGGAGTACGAGATGCCAATCCTCTCGAAGCGGCCGAGCGCGTACGTCGATGACCAGATCTCGTTTACGACCCAGCCGCTCGGACTCCCCACCGGCAACCCCGAACACACCGCCTGGGCGATCGAGATGGCCGGCCCCGACAACGTCATGTTCTCGTCAGACCTGCCCCACTCCGATTTCGATCCGCCGGAGGAACTGTACGACCGCATCGAACCGCACTTCGACGACGGGACAGTGCGAAACATCATGGGCGGAACCGCCCGACGCGTCCTGGGGTGGTGACCGTGGGCGAGAATCGACACTACGTTTGTGACGAAAGCGAGATCGGTGACCCGGGTGACCGCGTCATCGCCGACGTCCGCGGTCAGGAGATCGCGGTGTTCAACATCGACGGCGGCTATCACGCCGTCGCCAACTACTGCCCCCACCAAGCTGGCCCGCTCTGTGAAGGGGAGCTGCGTGGGGAGATGGAAACCGGCGACGACGGCTGGGAGTGGCGGTACGTCGATATTAAGAAGAACATCACATGCCCCTGGCACGCCTGGAAGTTCGACGTCACGACCGGTCGGAACATCAACGACGACCACTACGCCGTTCCCACGTACGACGTCGTTGTCGACGGCGGGAACGTCTACATCAGTTTCTGAACGCGCTCGAATCGAATCGATTTATTGTCTCAGCCCTCGGACTCGTGCCGCTCTCCGAGCGCACTCGCGACGAGCGCCTCGAGAACCTCCGAATCGATATCGTACTCGGACCGACCGTCTTTCGTTCGCGTCCGGGACACGTCGGCGACGCGGTCCCCGTCCATCCAGATACTCCACGTCTCGGTCCCGTCGGAGGGGACGGTGCGAACGGTGATCGTGACGCCATACCGGTCTTCGAGGCGATCCAGGACGACCGGCAGCAGTTCACCGTCGGCGAGTCGGGCGGGACGGTACGGGCGCAATCCGTGCTCCCGGAACAGTTCGATATTCCGTCGCCACCACTCCGGCAATGTCTCGAGATCAATGTCGGCGTACGGGTCGAGGTCGTCGTAGCCGGCGGGCAGGTCCGCGGATCGCGGTGGATCGTCGGTCATTTCTTCCCAGATCGCTCCTCGATGTCGTAGTAGTCGTGCAAGCCGATCACGCGGTTGATCTCGTTGCGAGTCTCCGCGAATGTCTCCTTCTCGATGCCCGTTTCGCCCGTTTCGTGCAGGGACTTGTATAGCCGCTTGGTGTGGTGGGCTGCGAGTACCGTCGCCCCGATCGGGTAGGCCGCCATCGCGAAGCCCATGTCCTGGAGTTCCGCGACGGACGGACGCTCGTCTCTCGACAGGCGGTTCTCGAGCATCACATACAGCATCGGTCCGTCGGCACGTTCGGCGACGTACCGCGCCTCCTCGCGGTCGGCCGGGAAGAGCAGCCCCATGTCCGCACCGGCGTCGAAGTACGTGTTGATCCGTTCGACGGCGTCTTCCATCGTCTCGAACTCCCGGCGCTGGTCGCGGGCGGCGTCCGACCGCGCGATGATCGTGATGTCCGAGTCGATCGCGGACTTGGCCTCGGCTGCTGCTCGAACTTTCTGTTGCATCTCCTCGGTGTCGATGATGTGCTTGCGCCCCTCCCGATCCTCCGTCGCGAAGTAGTGCATCCGCTTGGGATAGACCTGATCCTCGATGTGGAGAGCGTCGATCCCGGCGTGATCGTACTGCCGGATCGTCCGATGGGTATGCGAGGGATTCCCGAATCCGGCGTCGCCGTCGACGATGAGCGGCAGATCAGTCGCCGCCGTGATCTCCCCTGCTCGATCGCACATCTCGGTCATCGTCGTCAGCGGCTCCGAGGCCGCGATCGACGAGCCGACGACGTACCCTCCGAGGTACAGCGCTTCGAAGCCGACATCCTCGGCCAGCTTTGCGGTCAGGGCGTCGAAGACGCCGGGAACGACTGTCAGTTCGTCTCGCTCGACGAGGTCCTGCATGGTCGCGGACATATCGTTGGACACCGCGAGCGTCGACTTATACTTTGCCACGGGTTCCCACGAGAAGGTACGACAAGGGTTTAGTAGCTCGTGTGAGATGTACGGTTGTTATGCGAGCAGTAGTCTGTACTGACTTCGAATCGTCGGAAGTGAAGGAAGTCGAAACGCCCACGCCCGGTCCGGGCGAGGTGCTCATCGAGGTGTCGCGCGTCCAGCTCAGCGTCACAGAGTGCATGCTGTACCGCGGCACCGAGATCGCTCATCACGACGAGGTTGCTCATCGCATTCACGAGAGCAACGGCGGTGCACAGTTGTTCGGCCACGAGTTCTGCGGCCGAATCATGGCAGTCGGCGAGGGCGTCGACGCCTACGCGGAGAACGATCGGGTCTACGCGCCCGGCAAACCTTACTGCGGTGAGTGTACCTACTGCCGGTCGAACCACCAGCACCTCTGCGATGACATCACCAGTCTCGGGTTCGACCGCCCCGGAGCGCTCGCGGAGTACGTGCGGATGCCCGTCGAACCGCTCTGTACGCTCCCAGATTCCGTCTCGGACGCGGAGGGCGCCGCGTTGCAGCCGATGGCCAGCTCGGTCCTCTGTACACTCGACGCGGACGTGGAGCCAGGCGATACCGTCGTCGTCATCGGCGCCGGCGTCATGGGGTATCAGTGCGCGCTTCTGGCCAACCAGTTCGGTGCTGAAACGGTGTATGCCGTCGACGTCCGCGACCGACCGCTGGAACTCGCCGAGCAAAACGGCGTTGAGGCGATCGATGCGACGGAGACTGATGTCGTCGAGGCCGTCGACAAGGCCACCGACGGGATCGGTGCTGATGTCGTCTTCGAGGCAGTCGGCGGTGACCAGAGCCACGCCACCGAGGGCGGTGATCCGATCGCACAGGCGTTCGAGGTGGTACGACGCGGCGGCACGGTGGTACAGGTGAGTCACATCGAGGGCGAGGTCGACCTGTCGCCGCGGTACCTGCGATCGAAGTCGATTCGCTGGGTCAATCCGCGGAAGGGCCTCGTTTCGATCCAACCCGGCACAGACACGGGGCGGCTGGCCGCCGACCTCGTTGCAGACGGCGAGGTCCCGATCGAGGACTACGTCACCCACGAACTCGACGGCCTCGAGGAGTTCGAGACCGCGGTCGACATCACCCTCAACAAGGACGAGTACGACGCGCTCGGGCCGGCTCAGCTCGTCCTCAATTAGTCGAGCTTCGGGAGGAACAGACTGAGCACAGCTGCGACACCGGTCGCCCCCGCGAGTAACAGAAACGCTCGGTCGAAGTAGCCGATATCGGCGACGAACCCGACGATGGTCGCGCTCGTCGCCCCGAACAGCAGGTGGCCGGTGCGCAGGAGTCCGAGCCCGGATCCTTTTATCTCGGTCGGGAGCGCGTTCGCGATGAACGTCTGAGTCGTCGGCGTGAATCCGAGGAGACTGCTCAACAGCACCGTGAGCACGACGAGCGGAATGAACCCCTCGACAAACGAAAGCGCACTGAGTCCGATCGTTATCAGCGTGAGGATGCCCATCAGCGTCCGACGCGGTCCGAGCGTGTCGTGGCTGAGGCCCGACAGCGGACGGACGAGTAGTCCCAAGAAGAAGAAGAAGCCGAACAACGTCGAGGCGGCTCCGGTGGAGAACCCCTTCGTCTCGATGAGGTAGGTGACGAAGAACGACGTGAACCCTTGCCACGCGAAGAAACCAAGGAATTGGATGGCAGTGGCGATCAGGACCGGCCCGAGGAGGATGCTCGAGAGGACGTACCGGAGCGACGGGCTGGATCCATCGGCGGTGGCTGCGTCTCCTCCGTCGGTGGCGCTGGTACCGTCTCCGTCGGATGCACGAAGCGATCCTGATGGAATCGCGTACCAGAGGAACAACCCCATACAGAGAAACAGCGGCGCGGTGAATCCCATCCCGGCCCGCCAAGAGAACCACGATGCGATCCCAACGGCCAGCGGCGGCAGCAGCGTGTTACCGACGTCTCCGGCCGCCATCGTGAGCGAGACGGCCGTGCCGTCTCGCTTCGAGTAGACGTCCGTGAGGACCGTAAACCGGGTCGTGCCGTACAGCGCGGTCGCGAAGCCGAACAGCGCCGTCGCGGCGAAGAGGATCCGATAGTCCCACGCGAGCGCAACGAGGAAAATCGTTACAGTCGAGACGAGCGTACTCGCGGTCAGGACGATTCGGGCGCCGAGCCGATCTCCCAAAACGCCGCCTGGGAACTGGCCGAGCGCATAGGCGTACCAGAGGACGGAAATCAGGAGACCCGCCGTCGTCAGCGTGAGGTCGAACGCCTCCCGGAACAGCGGTAGCATCGCTGGAAAGATAATTCGAACCCCCATCGAGAGGAGCCATCCCCCGGCGACGCCGAGCAGGATCCACCCTCGTCCCCCCTGACGCAGTTCGCGAAAAATCGTCTGTACGGTACCTAGACGGCCGCGAACCCAAGATCGACCGTACATGCTCAGAAGCGGGTCCCCCGTCTCACGGACTCGATCGATGAATGCGGTATCACGGAACTCTCCATTCAGTAGTCGCGATCGAACGCCGGTTCCCGGCCCTCGATGACGGCGTCGACGGCCTCCGTATGCTCCGGATCGTTCACGCACTTCCACTGAGCCTCGAGCGCGGCCTGGGTGTAGTCCTCGAAGCTCTGGCTCGTGTCGATGAGCTGTTTGGTGTTCTGCATGGCGAGCGCCGGTTTGTCGCGGAGTTCGTTCGCGAGGTCCCTGGCGCGCTCGACGACGTCGCCGTCGGTGGCGGTCTCGACGCTCAGACCGAGAACCTCAGCCTCGTCGGCATCGATGTCGCGACCGGTCAGAATGAGTTCCTTAGCCTTGCTCTCACCGACGAGTCGCGGTAACAGCCACGCGCCGCCGTCGCCGGGGACCAGACCGATGTTCACGAACTGCTGGCGGAGGAAGGCGTTGTCGTCCATGACCCGCATATCGCACGCGAGCGCGAAGTCACAACCGGCGCCGACCGCCGGCCCGTTGACCGCCGCGATCGTTGGCTTCTGTCCGAAGTAGAGGAGGCGATCGACGTTCTGTACCAGCCAGAGGTGCGATCCATACAGGTGTTTCTTCTCTCGATCCTCACGGCCGTCCATCGAGGTCACGTCGGCACCACTGCAGAACCCTCGGCCGTGCCCCGAGAGCAGGACGACGTACACGTCGTCGTCCGTCATTGCGTCCTGTAACGCCTCGTTGAGTTCCAGCAGTGTCTCCTCGTCGAAAGCGTTCATGATGTCAGGGCGGTCGATGAAGACCTCCGCACGGCCGTCTACGATATCGTAGTCGATCTTATTGTACGGCATTATCACACACGGGGATGGGAGTCCTTATAAAAATTGCCGTTCCGTTCGTCGAGACGGACGCGACTGCCTACGGTCGGCCGCCCGTTACAACCACGTCGCGATCGTCAGTCAGTGGTGGTCGCACCCCCGTTGACGTCCGGTTCGCGACGGTTGCGGTCGGTCAGTCGTCGGCCTGCAGTCGTGCGATCTCCTCCGCGGAGTAACCGGCGAGCTCCGCGAGCACCTCTTCCGTGTGCTCGCCGAGTTCGGGTGCGGGTTCGACCTCCGGACTCTCGCTCCCGGAGAACTTGATCGGCATCCCGGGGATAGGGATCTCGTCGCGACCTTCGCTTTGGTTCGGCACGTAGTTGAGCATCTCGCGGTGCTTGAGGTGGGGATCGTCGACGATCTCCTCGACCGTCTGGACCGGTGCGCAGGGGATGTCCCGCTCGAGGAGCGTCTCGACGACCGCGTCTTTCTCTTTCCCCTCCATCCAGTCCTCAATCGCACCGTCGATCAGATCCATGTGCTGGGCGCGTTTGTACTTCGAGCCGAACCGATCATCCCCAACCATGTCCTCGCGGCCGATAAGCCGCGCGAGGCTCTCCCACTGGTGTTTGCTGATACAGATGACAGCGACGTACCCGTTCTCGACCTCGTAGACGTTGTATGGGGAGATTGCGAGGCCAGAGTGTTTATTTCCCGTTCGCGGTGGCGCGTCGTTCTGGGAGACCCACGACGAAACCGGTGAGGCGAGCGTCGGATAGAGGCAGTCGAACATCCCCACTTCGACGTACTGGCCTTCACCGGTAAACACCCGTTCGAAGAGCGCGGCCACAACACCGACGGCGAGGTGAATCCCGCCGAAGAAGTCGGCGATCGCCGGCCCAGCCTTGACCGGTTTCTGATCGGGGAAGCCGGTCGTGTGGATCGCGCCGCTCATCGCCTGAATAGTCAGGTCCATCGCGGGGTAGTCAGCGTACGGGCCGTCGTCGCCGTATCCAGATCCATGAGCGTAGACGAGTTCAGGGTTCACCTCGCTCAGATCGTCGTAGCCCAGCCCGAGAGAGTCCATCGTCCCGGTCGAGTAGTTCTCGATGACGACATCGGCCTTCTCGGCCAGCCGATGGAGAGCCTCCTTTCCCTCTTCAGACTTGAAGTCGAGCGTTATATCGCGCTTGTTCGGATTGAGGTACTGGTACTGGGGGGGTTTGCCGTCTTCGGTACGCGTTCGGATGTTCTCGCCCCACGGCGGCTCGACCTTGATAACGTCAGCACCGAGGTAGGAGAGGATTGTTCCGCAATACGGCCCCTGGTAAATCTGACCGAGATCTAGTACTCTGACTCCACTAAGCGGTTGGCGCATACCTGGTATAGGCCGGCCCGGGGTCAAAAAAGTATCTACCCGATGCCCGGACGGGACTCAGTCAAGTCCGTACTTCTTCAGTTCGCTGGCGATCGCGTTCCGCTGGACCTCAACCGTCCCGCCGGCGATCTTCCACCCACGCACCCACCGGTAGAGGTACTCGATCGGCGAATCCTTCATGTAGCCGTTCGCACCGTGGATCTGCATTGACTCGTCGACCACTTCCTGGCCGACCTCGTTGGCCTTCACTTTCGCCATCGAGGTCTCCAGTCGCGAGGGATCGCTCTCGCGGGCATTAGCGGCCGCACGGTAGATCAGTAGCCGGGAGGCGTCGAGTTCCATCGCCATATCGGCTAACTTCCACTCGATCCCCTGGAAGTCGGCGACCGGCTGATCGAACTGTTCCCGGTTCTTCGCGTAGTCGAGGGCCTTGTCGAACGCATTGAGACCGCAGGCGACGCACATCATGGCGTTGTGGCACCGCTCGACGTTGAACTCGATCAGCAGCCGCTTGAACGCGTCCTTCTCGTGGACTAACACCTGGTCTTCGTGGACGGTGCAGTCATCGAAGTACAGCTGGTGTTGGACGTGGCCGGCCATGTTGACCGAGCCGTCGTCAAGCGTGAGGCCATCAGTGTCCTTGTCGACGACGATCGCACCGATGTTGTCGTCCGGGAACCGCGCGTAAACGAGGAACGCGTCGCACTGGGCCGCCTTGGTTACCCACATCTTGCTGCCGTTTAGGATAAGTTCGTCACCGTCGCGCTCGACACTCGTCTGCATGTTGCTAGCGTCGGATCCCGCCTCAGCTTCCGAGATTGCGACGGAGATGATTGAGTTCCCGTCGCAGACGGCCGAGAGGTACTTCTCCTTGAGATACTCGCTTCCCAGTTCCGCGATCGCCCGCGGCGGTCCCATTGATGATCGCGAGAGGATGTGTGCGGTGTCGGGGCAGACGCGTCCGACTGCCTCCTGCGCGATGAGAACTTCGACGACTGAGTAGCCGCCGCCGCCGTACTCCATCGGTAAACCGATCCCGAGAAGGTCCTGTTCCGCCAGAATCTTCTGATTCTCGTACGGGAACTCGTCCTCCCAAGTGAACGCCTTCTCCGCGAATTGGTCTGTCGCGATGTCGATTGCTGCCTGGTATATCAACTCCTGTTCATCGGATCGTCGAAAGTCCATGTTCAGAAGGTCGGATGGATTCCATTTGAGTGTTTGGGTACTGCGACCTCCGGTTCACTCAAGATTCACCAGTCTGGATCCTTACTACGGGCGGAAGTATTTTTTCAGGGATGGCGTTCGAGGTATCGGTGGATCAGGGTCGATATGGTCCGAATGTGTGCAAATACCGAATATTAGCCGCTAATATGACTTCTAGTTATCGTGCTGTGCGAACAATCCGCATCACCAAGTTTTTGCTCTGCCGAAACACGGAACCGATTCGTACCAATGCTAATATCTGTCTCGTGTAAGATTGAATCTGCAGACGTAGGTCATCCCATTACACCCATATGAGTGTATAATCAGGCTAGAAGATCCGGCAGAATTCTTTACAGACGTATGGTTGTAATCTATAGTGAGATGTTGATTACAACCGTTTATACCGGTGCGTTCGTATATCGAACTTACTGGTTTAATATTTGCCATTTATTTTTACAACCGTATGTCTGTGATTTTTGGCAGAGCATCGAGCGCGACCCTTTACAACAGTATGAATGTATATATCAGTCCGAATAGACGATGTCCAGTTCCAGTTCATTCACCCTCGCGAGGAGGAGATCAGGGAACTCCTCCCGGATGAGGTCACCCTTGAACCGCTGGGCCGGGCCGGAGATCGTTAACGCACCGAGGAGCGAGCCATTGGGTTCCTGTACCGACGCTGCAACCGCGCTGATTCCCTTGTTGTGTTCCTCAAAGTTGAACGCAACACCGCGTTCACGGGTTGCCTCTAACTCCGCAAACAGTTCCTCCTCATCGGTAATACTCTGGTCCGTCAATGCCTTTAGTCCGCACTGGTCGACGATCTCCTGAATCTGCCAGTCCGGCAGTTCGGCGAGCATCGCCTTGCCGGCTGCAGTCACGTGAAGCGGAAACTGACTGCCGTACCGGGAGAACGTCTCAACGGCGAGGTCCCCAGTTTTAGTGTAAACGTACCGCCCGTGACCGTGTTCCAGGACGGTAAAGTGCGTCCGGCCACCCGACTCCTCGGCGAGGGCCTTCACGTGCTGTTCGGCCTTCTGATACCCGACCTTCCGCTGGCGAGCGTATTCCCCGACGTGGAGGAACTCAAGACTGGGATAGTAGACGCTTCCTTCGTCGATCACGAACCCGTTGTTCAGGAGCGTCCGCAGATGGTTATGTGCCGTACTCGGCGCAATGTCTAGTTCTTCCGCGAGTTCGGTTACTCGAGCGCCGTCCCGTTCCACGAGTTGTTGGATTATTCCGAGGCTGATTTCCACCGACCTGATGTTCGAGTGATCGGATTCCATACCTGTTACCTACAGCTCATACTATTTAAAGTTCGCCTCTGGAGAAACTACCCCATACAAATCGTGTGCTTGTGAGGGATTTCGTCGTCCATATTGGAACAGAAGTGAGCGCCGCCCACCGATTACCGGTTGGTAGCGCAATCAGAGAAGCCAAATCGGTCATCACCTGCAGCGCCGAATCGAGGAAGAACTCATTGCTGTCCGACCCACATCACTCGTCTCGAAACCGATCTGTCCGGAACGCGCCCCATTCGACGGCCGGTTCAACGCCCTTGACGAGATCGGTGGCAACCCCTCGTTTTCGAGGCGGAGTCCAGTCACGTCCGCGTTCCGGACGGTCAACCCGGCGTGCCGTCCGGCGTCGCGAAGCGCGCTCGCGAACGCCCGGCCGTCGACCCGCGCCGCGTCTTCATAGTGGACCGCGCTTGACCCGCGGAGATCTCCCTCGTACGATCCGCTTGCAGGCGTCCGTACTCCTCGGCCGACGTTCGGTTCGGGACTTCGCTCGCTCGAATGCATCGATTTCGCCCTCGTCGACGGCGACGGCCAATAGCCCCGAACGGGAATAGCCGTGATCGTACTCGTTAATCACGTCCGCGAGTTTCGGGTAGTAGTCCGTTGCCTCGAGAGCAAACCGAAACCACGAGTCCGATTCCCCTCAGTTGGACGTCGGGGAAAGACGATCCCCACACCGGCGGCGGTAGCCGCTCCCTTGTCGTCGTGATCCAGCAGTACCATCTTGGATCCGCTGCGGGCCAGATGATAGGCGATGGACGAACCGACGATTCCACCGCCGACGACGGCAGCGTCGTACGAAGATATCATAGTATCGGTGACCGACTATCAGATCCGACAGATCGTATGCATTTATATAACTGCCCACGAGTAGTATGGGTATGATTGAGAGCGAGAAGTGGCAATTATTGATCCCAGAACAGATCGCGAGCGAAGGACCGGAGTCGATCAGCGACATCGTGCTGTCAGTTGAAACGTACGACGACGAGACCATCGGCGACCAGCTCCCGGATGCCGACGCGATAATCCTCCGAGGGGTGGAACTCGACGCCGACCTGATCGCCGACGCCGAACGGCTGAAGGTCATCTCGAAGCACGGCGTCGGGCTGGACAGCATTGATATCGATGCCGCGAGCGACCGCGGGATCGTGGTCTGCAATACTCCGCAAGCGAACTCGCGGACAGTTGCGGAGCACGCGATCACGCTGATATTGACGACGCGGCGGAACCTCCTGCAAGCCGACCGCGCGGTCCGGGGTGGCAACTGGGACGCTCGGTCGGACTGGGATCGGTTCCGTCGGCATACAATCACCGGTGACACGCTCGGTCTCTTCGGGTTCGGCAGTATCGCGCGCGAAGCGGCGGACCTGGCGGTCGGAATGGGAATGCGATGCATCGTGTACGATCCGTACGTCAGCGAGGACAAGCTACCGGCGGACGTCGAGAAGGCGAGCGAGAAACGTGCGCTGTTCGAGGCGGCCGACACGGTGAGTGTCCACGCCCCGCTCACCGATGAGACGCGGCGTGCCATCGGACGGGACGAGTTGCGGGAGATCGATTACATCGTCAACACAGCTCGAGGAGAGATTATCGATGAGTCGGCATTAGAGCGGGCGTTAGCGGAAGACGAGTTGATCGCCGCCGGGCTGGACGTGCTCCACGACGAACCGCCGGCGCCAGACGACCCGCTCCTCCAGCGGGATGACGTCATTCTGTCCCCTCACATGGGGACGCTATCGGTCGAGGCGACGCGACGAATGAGCGTGGGCGCTGCGGAGAACGTCCGGACGGTCTACGACGGCGGAGTCCCAGAGTCAACGGTGAACAAGGACGCGTTGTAACCATAGCGTCGAATCACGTTTTCTGCGGTATCGCCAACTGTCACCGTCCATCGTGTCATGTACTAGTATAAAATGACAAGAATCAAGAGGAGCGGTATTGTCTGTCACAGCTATGGTCCGTCAGAACACGGTTCGAGAAGTGATTACAGACGACGGTGTCGTCCTCGGCGCTCGTGCCTCCTCGTTTTCGCCGGCACTCGTCGAGATTTACGGTGATATCGGACTCGACTTCGTGTGGCTGGACTTCGAGCACTCCGGGTTCAGTCCGTGGGACGCCGATAAGATCACTCACCTGCAGCGAGCGGCGGAGCTGAGCGGGATCCAGCTGCTCGTCCGTCTCCCGGACGAGGATCCGGCACTGATCCGAAAGGTCCTCGATACGGGCGTTCGAAACCTACTCATCCCGCGAATCGAAACCGCTGCGGAGGTCCGCCGCGCCGCCGAAGCGACGCGGTTTGTCTACGAGGGGCGTCCTGGCAATCGGGGAATGGCCGGCCAACGGGCGAGCGGGTACGGAACGACGGAGGGGTACGCGCAACGCGAGGATGACACCGTCAACCTAGGCGCAATGATCGAAACCGAGGAAGCTGTCGACAATATTTCTGATATCCTGGATGTCGCGGAGCTCGGGTTCGCGTTTGTTGGTTCGAACGACCTCGCGACACAACTCGGGCACCCAAACGAATCTGATCACTTGGAGGTGACTGCGGCCATTGAAACAGTCGAAGCGGCGAGTCGAAGCGCGGGCGTCCCGCTTGGCGCCGTTGCCCACGCCGTCGACAATGTAAACCGGAAAATCAGCAACGGCTATCAGATTCTCCGTATCGGTGGTGAATTCGAATCGGCCAGAAGGACGCTCATGGATCGAATGGCCCAAATTGAATGAGTCATGACGGTCATTCCAAGGATCCTCAGACCGGATCGTACATCAGTCCGATCCGCGAACGGAGAACCCACTTGAACCACCTCGAAAACCCCGACCGCTCCGGCGATTTATCTGTCTGTCCGGTCCGCTCCGATAGCATGCAATTATCGAACAACAAAGCGGTCCCTCAGTACCTCGATTGATCATGATAACGATTGGAACGGCGAGTGCCGCCCCTGGTGAAGTCAGTACAGGACGGCTTGAGATAGGTGAGACTCGAGATGGACGGCCATTCGGCCTTCCCATTGCCGTTATCAACGGTGAAGCCCCGGGCGATACGTTGTACATACAGGCGGCGAGCGACGGGGACGAATTGAACGGCGTCGGCGTCGTTCAGCGGGTGGTTCCCCGGCTCGATCCCGCGAAGATCTCAGGAGCGGTCCTCGTCATCGGAATCGTCAATTACCACGGCTTTCAGGTGGCAGAACACCGAAATCCGATCGATGATACGAAGACGAACAGGACGTATCCGGGGGACCGTGACGGAACGTCGAGCGAGCGTATCACGGCCGAAACGTTTGATGTCGCGACGCAAGCCGACCTCGCGCTGGATCTTCACCAGGCATCGACGAGCCGAATGATCGATGAGATCCGAGTGCGGTGTGGCCGAAGACATCGGCTTTACGACTCCTGTCTCGAACTCGCGAAGGTTTTCGGCTGTGGCTATGTTCTCGATCAGAAGGGGCCGGATGGGCAGCTCGCTCGGACCACACCCAACGAAGGTATACCAACCGTCGATCCGGAACTCGGCGGCTGCGTCGGCTGGGATGAAAGTAGTATCCGCAAAGGCGTTACGGGGGTCTTCAACGTCCTACGGTACTACAACTTTCTGCAGGGGAATATCGACATTAAAGACCAGACGAAGGCGACGGGATTCGATCACTACGGTACGCCTGCAGGTGGACTGATATCGTTCAAAAAGGAACTCGGCTCCGAGGTTACGCGCGGCGAGACGATATTCGAAGTGACGACGCCGTTCGGCGAGCCGAAAGCCGAAGTGACCGCCAACAACGACGGGATCTTCTGGCGGAGTCGACGCCTTCCGCAGGTTGCTACCGGCGAGTACGTTTGTTCCGTCGGTACTGGCATCACGACATACTAGCCGCGTGGAAACGTCGCAGCCGTTCGAAGGCGCTTATCGCTTTTCGAGCGGAACGAACTTGCGGTTTTCTGGGCCGACATAGCGCGCTCGAGGTCGAATGAGCCGATTATCGTCGTACTGCTCAAGCACGTGAGCGATCCAGCCGCCGACACGAGAGATGGCGAAGATCGGCGTATACATGTCGATCAGGATTCCCATCTGATAGTACGTGGACGCAGAGTAGAAATCCACGTTGGGAGCTAACCCCTTCTCTTCGGCCAAATATTGCTCGATGGCGGTACTCATCTCGTACCACTTTGTATCTCCGGCAGCCTTCCCGAGAGATTCAGATCGTTCGCTAAGGATTTTCGCGCGTGGATCCGTAACGGAGTAGACGCGGTGGCCGAAGCCGGGAATACGACGACCCTCGTCAATCGCAGTTTCGATCCATTTGAGCGGATCTGATCCGGAACGGTCGACATCTTCGAGCATCTCCATAACGTCCTGATTGGCACCCCCGTGTAGGCTTCCGCTCAAGGTGCCGATGGCGCTCGTGAGAGCTGCGCGGAGGTCGGCGAGCGTGCTCGCAGTAACCATTGCGGAGAACGTCGACGCGTTCAGACCGTGGTCGGCGTGGAGGACCAGCGCCTGATCGAAAGTCTCGCTCACCACCTCATTGGGGACCTCGTTGTTGAGCATGTACAGGAAATTCTCCGCGTGTCCGAGGTCCTCTCGCGGCGGGACTAACTGGTCGCCGCGGCGAGCCCGTTCGAAGGCCGCGACGATCGTCGGCATTTTCGCCGTGATCCATCGCCCTTTCCGTAGATTTGCCTCGCGATCAGTCATATCAGCGTCGGAGTCCGATTCCGAGAGTGCGGAGACGACCGTGCGCAAGGCGGCCATCGGTTCTTCGTCTGCGGCCGCGAGCGCTCGCGTTATCTCGAGGATAGTATCGTCGACCTCGCGATCGGCCGCCATTGCCTCGGTAAATTCGGCCAGCTCCGTTTGATCGGGGAGGGTACCGTACCAGAGCAGGTAAAGCACTTCCTCGTAGCTAGCGCCACGAGCAAGATCCTCGATGGCGTACCCTCGATAGCTCAACCGACCGGCGTCGCCGTTGATCGTGCTAAGTTGCGACTCCGAAACTACGACTCCCTCAAGACCACGTTTCACTACATCTGCCATAGTGAGGTGTTTTCACACACTTCGAAAAAGGTTACTATCGGAGGGTTCGGTTCGGGCCCAATTTAGTAGAATAAATGCGATTGCCGTAGTCAAACTATCAATCACGGTTATTATTCTTCGCATATTCCTATGTGGTGGTGACTAACACAGTCTCTAACGGGACGGTACGGAAAACTGAACCTGGGAACTGTATTCGATATCTCGTCGTCGTACTGTTCCTTATCACCGTCTCTCCGAAACTACTATCGAGATTGATCGTGCAGACAGCGGGCGGACTCGGCGGAGATCAGTTTATTACTCTACTATCTATGCAGGGGAATCCGGCGGCACTGATAGGCGCTGCGGGATACATTCGGAAAGCTCAATCAGTCGTAGAAACCGAGCGCGAACGCATGCGTACGGAACGAGACGCGTTTTACGATTTCGCCGAGGAAGTGCGAGCGCTGAGCGTATCAGATGGTTTCTCGCAATCAAACCAAACGCTGCTGATGAAGGGAGGAACTGTCGGAACCAGAGTAAAACCCGTCCGAGATCGCTATCGAGAAACGGTGATGGCGGTCCCCCATTACGACGAGGACTATGGCGAACCTCTTCGCGAAAATATGGCTGCAGAGTTTAACCGAGACATCGCTACAGTTGTAGTAGACGATCAACCGTTTTCTACGCAGTTGAAGCGATTACTGGTCCAGCAGGCACGCACCGCTGCTCGGCGACGCGAGGAGTTGCTTCGAAGTCTCTCTCGGGAGCAAGAATCGTTAGCTGATGCGTCCGAGCGACTGCAGGATATCGAGGATTCGTTCGACCAAAATTCTACACTAGAGTGGCATTCTTTTTTGCAGTTAGTCTCGTCTGATAAGACCCTACAAAGGAATATCGACGCCTGCGAACAACTCGTAGCGGATCGACAGCGGAGCCTTCACAGCAACCGAGTCGGATCCGACCAATTGTTGCAGCGGTATCTTTACGATCATCTCGGGTTCAGTTTCCCTGTGTTGAACGCGGCTCTCGACTTGATTCGAGGCTTTGTTGAATCGCTGTAAGGCGGTGGATTTCACGGTTTGATGGCACGCTTGATGTTGTAGACGACACACATCAGGGTGACTTCACGGAACTCTCGATACCAGTTACGCGCTCGCACGGCGTAGCCGAGCGAGCGCTTGACAGTTGAGTTGACGGTTTCGGTTATTGACCGCTGAGCGTACCGACCTTCGTCAATACGAGCATTGTGTGCGTGATCCATCCGTGTTCGGTTAAGGAGCGAAACCGACAGACGCCAGCGTCTTGACGAGGTTATCTTCAGAAACCGCGTAGAGAGAGGTTGTGAAACCCGAACTCTCTCCAACACTCATACGCCGTCGGTTGACTTCCCTCTTTCCTGCAGCCCTCATCGAAGGTATCGCGCGCGAGCGCGATGCCGTCGAACGTCACCGGAAAATCGACATCACGATGCTCGTCTGGTCGCTCATCTTGGGATTCGCCGTGGACGGCGAAACCCGCTCTATCGCCGCGTTTCAGCGGGCCTATCAGACTGCGACTAACCAAACCGTGGCCCGCTCCAGCTTCTACGACCGATTTACGCCGGAGTTCTGTGACCTCCTGAGCGACCTCCTCGCGCACGCGCTCGAGGAGGTCGCGGTTCCCCACACTATCGCACCGCAACTCACCCAGTTCCGTGACACGATGATCGCCGATGCAACCGTGTTCAGGTTGCATCGGCTCCTTACAGCGTTTCCAGCGACTCACGAAGATCAATCCGGAGCGCAGTTGTACCTCGTCTACAACGTGACCAAGCGGACACTCGCACAGTTCGATCTCACCGACGAACGAACCCACGAAAGCAGCCAGTTTCGTACCGGAAACTGGCTGCGTGGGCGGCTATTTCTGTTCGATCTGGGGTTCTACAGTTACCGGCGGTTTGCGTTGATCGACGAGAACGATGGCTACTTTGTGAGCCGGTTGAAAGCGAACGCCAACCCACGAATCGTAGGCGAGCGACGGAAATGGCGCGGGCGCGCCATTTCCTTGACTGGAACCCATCTCCAAGACCAGCTCTCGAAGCTCACGCGGAAGCACATCGATGTGACCGGTGAATTCGAGTTCAAGCGCCGAAAGTATGGGAAGCGGCGGTCACGAGCCACCATTGAGTTTCGCGTCGTCGGTGTCCGCAACGAGGACACCGACGACTACCACCTCTACGTGACGAACCTCCCGGATGAGTTCACCCCGGAGCAAGTAGCAGCGCTCTACAGCCTGCGATGGAAGGTTGAGTTGCTGTTCCGGGAGTTGAAGTCACGGTACGGGCTAGAGAAGTTCGAGACAGGTGATGAAGCGATTGCAGAGTTGCTTGTGACGGCGGCTCTGCTGACGCTTGTGGTCAGCAGAGCCTTGTTAGCGATGTTCCAGGAGATTGAACCAGACGTTGAGTATCCAGAAGAACGCTGGGCGACCGACCGAAAGGTCGTCGCCCAGCCAGTTCTTGCAGATCTCGCACTTGCTCTCGGCCATCCACCACCGAACCTTCCTGAACTGGTACGTCGTGAGGCTCGCCAACCAGAGAGATCACGCCTCACCTTGAACAAACGAGTGGCTCAAGCCTTCAACACGGAGGTATGGCCTTAACCGAACACAGATGGTCCGGTCGGGAAAACAGGCCACTCCTCGGTCGGTGGATCAAGGAGTCCGAGCCATCGCTCGAGGACATCATGAACGCTCTCGGGGAACGGTGCGGTTTCATAGTCTCGTGACTTCCCATAGACCTCTATCGACCGCTCTTCGAAATCGACGTCAGACCAGCGGAGGCCATCACGTTTCTCGTCCTTTGGATCCGAGAATAGTTCTGCTCCACGCGCCCCCGTTCCATCGAGCATGACGACGATCGCTCTATCGCGGAATGCAGTCTCTCGATCAACCCGGATGGTTCCTTCGAGCGCCATGTCGACGCGCTTGGTGACGTAGTTGATGAGCTGCTCGCGCTCGTCTTCTGACCAGTACTGCGTTTTCCGCTTCCCGTCGTCCTCAGGAAGAGGATCCATCGCCTCGGTCGTGTCCGCTGGGTTCGTCTCGAGGAGTTGGTCTCGAACACACCAGGACAGGAAAGCACGGACGTACGCGAAGTACGTCTGTGCCGTCGACGCCGAGATCTCCTCGTCGATCTTGGTTCGGTCATATAGGTCCTCGCTGTATCGCCGGATGTGCGCCGGCTCGAGATCTCCAATGTCCTTGAGGCCGAGGTCACGTCGGCAAAACTCGGCAAACCCCATAAGCGGCGAGCGCATCGTAGTCCGTGACCCTTCCGCTTGGATCTTGTAGGTGAGGTAGCGTTCGATCGCGTCTTGGACGGTCTTCCCCTTGGAGTTAGCCCGTCTCTCGCTGGGAGTAGACATTCGTATGTGGGGTACAGTATCGACCCTCGTAAAGTCCCTTGGTTAAACTGGTATTTAGACAAGTGGAATAAATGGGACCTAATTCGCTTGTTTTTGGTATGCTCGAGTGGTCTACGGTAGAGTATCGTATTCTATAAAGTGTAGAGTGCTACATCTTCTTGCGGCGACAGAAGTTGAGCCTATAGGCCACTTATCGGGCTAATATGCGTGATTTTGACTGGAGCAGTGACCACGAACGAACTCAGAGCGACCTTCTAATGTCCATTCTTGTTGCACGGGCAACTATTTTGAGATCGATCTTCTGTAGGAGATTGTTGATACCGTTCAGCTGCTGTTCTCGAACCAAAGAGGGCAAGGACACCGCTAGCGCGGTGTCCGACACGAATGATTCCGTTAAATGTGTTCAGTTCGGAATCACTCGCAGCGGACCTGCTGGAACAGGTTCGCTGGCGTGACGGCGTCGAATGCCCTCGCTGCCATTCTGACCTATAGTGCTTAAGCAAAGAGATGTAGGCGACGACCGGGAAAGAGTGGTATGTCTGGAGCCCGCCGCAAAGAGACCGTCCTCACTAATGTGTCGGACGATCTCGACCGACTCCTTGCGGAGTCTACTGATGAGAAACTGACTGAGCGGCTGGTCTTTCTCAAACGTGTCTACAAGGGGGCAACGTTGGAGGACGCTGCCGACGATGTCGGCAGGTCCTCTGCAACGGGAACTCGGTGAGCTCGTCGCTGGAATAAGGGTGGGCTCAGACTGCTGATGCCGAACTTCGGGGACGGCAGGCCCCCGAAGCTCAACGAGGATCAACAAGGGAATCTGCTTGAACTACTCCGTGACGGCCAACCCTAGAAAAAACAAGAGATACAGCACCTCATCAACGAAGAATTCGACGTTAAGTTCTATCCCGTCTATCTCACTGTTTTCCTTGAGAAGCTCGGTCTTTCTTAAGAAATTCCGCGGACAAAACGTCCGTCACGGCCAGAGAACGCCGAAGAGATTCTCGACGAACGCGTCGCGGACGCGTTCGACGAGGGTTCCGATGATATTCCCCACAACCATCCGTCTTTAGTTAGGAGACGAATCGCGTGACAGCGGTGGCTTATCGAGGTATGTTTGCGGAAGGAACGAGGAGGCGGTAAGTGTGCAACAAGAGGCCACCACATCTCGAATTATGCGTCGGCTCACTACACTGTTTCCCTCCGAGTTCCTCGAAGAGCACGCCGAGGAACTCGACGTGGTCGAACGCGACCGCAAGCTCCAGATTCCTGCCTTCGTCTGGGCATTCGTGTTCGGCTTCGCCGCAGGTGAGAGCCGAACACTCACTGGGTTCAGACGGAGCTACAACGCTACAGCGGATGAAACGATCTCTCCTGGCGGATTCTATCAGCGACTGACGCCCTCGCTCGCGGAGTATCTCCGCGACTTCGTCGAGGTCGCGCTCGACAAGGTCGCTGTCCCGGATACAGTTGATGCAGATTTCGACCGGTTCCGTGACGTGATGGTCGCTGACGGGACGATCCTGCGGTTACATCGGTTTCTCGCTGATGCGTACGAACTACGGAAAGGGAAGCAGGGTGGAGCGCGGCTCCACCTGCTCCACAACGTCACCGATCAGACAATCGACCGGTTCAGCGTCACTGACGAAAAAGCACACGACAGCACAGAGTTTGACACAGGTTCGTGGCTCAAAGACCGGTTAGTACTGTTCGATCAAGCGTACTTCAAGTACCGCCGTTTCGCACTGATTGACGAGAATGACAGCTACTTCGTGAGTCGGCTCAAATCAAACGTGAATCCGGAGATAACCAGAGAATTACGGGAATGGCGTGGCGACGCTATTCCCTTGGAAGGTGAGAAGATCCACGACGTGGTTGATGACCTCTATCGGCAGTATATCGATGTCGAGGTCGAAGCAGAATTCCAGCGCAGAGAGTATGCAGGGACGCAGTCGTGGGACACGAAGACGTTCCGTGTCGTCGGCGTCCGCAACGAGGACGCCGACGACTATCATCTATATATCACGAATCTCCCGCGAGAAGAGTTCTTACCAGCAGATCTAGCGACGATCTACCGCTGCAGATGGGAGGTTGAGTTGTTATTCTGCGAACTCAAGACGCAATACTCGTTGGACGAGTTTACCATGAGCAAGAAGCACGTCGTTGAGATACTGCTGTACGCGGCGTTGCTGTCACTGCTATAGTAGACATTAGAAGTAATTGCTCACTCTAGGAATAAAGAGTTGGTCAAGAGCGGTGTCGATTGCTATTGTGAGTTCAGTAAGTGAATCAAAGAACCGATTGCTAAGATCGGCTTGGAGTTGTCTCCAGCACTCCTCGACTGGATTGAGTTCAGGAGAGTACGCCGGTAACGTGACAAAGGCGAGGTCGTCGCGGACCGCTAAGTCCGTGACTGCCGACGCCTGGAAGTACGGCGCACCATCTAGCACGATAATCAAATTGTCTTCGAACTCTTTGCATAACGCGAGAATGAAATGTCTTGCGTGTTCGGCGGTGACATACTCTTCGAACCGGGAGAAAAAGCGATCACCGTCCTCGGTGATCGCGCCCAACAAACACGTCCAGTCGCGTTGTCCAGACAATTCGACGGACGGCCGCGTGCCGCGCGGAAACCACGCGGCACGCGGCTCAACTTGCACAGATTTCTTGGTTTGATCGATACAGACTACTGTGGCGTCCATCTCCCGCTGCTTTTTTTGAGTTCCTCGCGGAACGTTTCTTCCTCCTCAGCATCTGCTTCAGCGGCTGTACGGCGTGGTTTTTGATAGCTCAATCCCGCTTCTTTGAGCAACCGCCGGCAGCTCGGGATTGAGTACTCGACATTGTAGGTTTCGTTGAGATACTGCTGGACGAGCGCCGGCGTCCACGCCGGCGCGTCAACTCCAACGTTCGCTGGTGATTCGTGGACAGTTTCTTCGAATTCTTTTTGCTCTTTTTCCGAGAGCTTTCGTTTTCTCCCAGATCTATGAGCATCAGTAACGGCCTGCTCAAGCGACTCGTCAGTGTCGAGTCGCTTGAGCCAACTGTAGATTGTTCGTCGGCCAGTGTCGTGCCACTCTGCTAGTTCGGTCTGTGTCACACCGTTTTTGTACGCAATTGCTGCTAGTAACCGCTGTGTCGGCTTGTTTCTCTCGACGTTGTCGAGAGCATCTTGAAGTTCTTCGACAGAGATTTCGTCGAGATGGTCCATTAGTATACGTAACATTCCTTGGGCGGAAAGTTCTAACGGTTACTATAGTGAGCGCGGTTTGAGAAGTGAGCAGGTCGTAGAGTTGGTTTGGAATGATGCTCGCAGACCTGCTCACTTCTCAAACTGGCCTAACTAGACACTGCCTGGCAAACGAGCAATCAACTATTGATAGTTTGGAGATACGACTCAACTTCCTCGGACTCAAGGACGCTCGCATACTTCATCCACATGTCCAACAGGGCGATCTTATGGCTCGCCTCAATGCGATCAAACAAGCACTCTTGTGGAAGCGCGACGTCGAAGCCACGCTGCTGAGCGTCGACGACTGTCGCACGGACACAACCACTCGTTGAGTTCCCAACAACGATGAGTGTATCGATATCACGACGAATTAGTTGGGACAACAAGTCAGTTCCGTAGAAAGCACTTGCATGGGACTTGTTAATAATGGGATCACCAGGTTCAGGAGCAACAGGGTCAACAATAGCTAGATCCTCATGGTCGGGATCATCGTAGGATGGCGGGACGAGTCGTGTATACGCAACGGGGATATCGTGGTCGCGGGCAGTCGAGAGAAATGGAGCAATCCGATCGATTGCATCCCAGGCAATCTCTCCCATTGCTGTTCGATGTGACTCAACGGCATTTAGGATCGGTTCGTCTTCGCCAACGATCAGTCGTTGCATATCAATGACGAGTACCAAGGGACTGTCGCCAAGTTCTCGTGTTTCCCAGGAAGATGCACCACCTTGGTCGTAACCGGCCTTGGATATCACTTGTTCGTCTTCCTCCGTGAGGAGGTCTTTCCACACATACTCTGTCATTTGAAGAGTCTATTCTATTGTTTGGAATTGTCCCTAATAGACCTGTTCCTCGCTTCTATGGATCGCGGCTTGAGAAATGGAGCGGACAGCAACCTGATCAACTGGTAACTGAACCAAATTATAAGCCCAGCCAGTGAGAACCTTGTTCCTAGTCGCAAATTCTTTGCAAGGTGGCCTTGTTCACTCTATATGGTTCAGTTAGTATCAAAACACATGTCATCGAATCTTGTCAGCGATCTGGCCGAAGCAGATTCATGGGCAAGGAGAGGGCCAATGAACAAATGACCCAGCGAATTGGCGTCCTCTTCGGTCGCGCTGACGACTCTGAACTCATTCGTATTGCAGAAGCTCTCAACTATGAGAGCGTCTGGGCGGCTGAAGGACAGGGACGGACGGCCTTCGGCAAACTCGAACGCTGGGCAACTGTCACTGAGAAGATCGGCCTAGCGACTGGCATCGTGAACGTTTTCTCCCGGTCGCCAGCAACGCTTGCACAGGCGATTGCCACTCTAGATGACCATTCGAACGGGCGCGCAATTCTCGGTCTTGGGGTTGCTCATCCCGGTGTTGTTGAAGAGTTTCACGGTGTGCAGTTCAACCAGCCGCTGGATCGCATGGCTGAGTACGTAGAGCTTGTTCGGCGGTACCTCCGAGGCGACCCTGAAGGCTTCGAGGGCCAGTTCTTCACACCCAAACGACCACACTTTTGGGACGGCTTCAAGCCGGTGCGAGAGAGAGTACCCATCTATAACGCTGCGCTCGGCCCCGGAAACATACGGCTTACTGGTCAGGTAGCTGACGGCTGGCTCCCGAACCTGTTTCCACTGGAGAAACTTGACGAAGGACTATCTTGGCTTGAGACGGGTGCAGAACGAGCCGGCCGCGATGTTACTGACATTGACGTAGCGATGTATATTCTCGTATCGGTTGACGATGACCCCGAGGCTGCCTACGACCGCATCGCTCACCATGTTGCTGCCTATCTGCGAGATATTCCTGGCTTCTATGACCGGGTTGCTAGTGATGCTGGCTTTGAAGAGTCCGTCTCAGCAGCGAAGGCTGCCTCATCTACAGCCACCGCAGCAGATGCTCTCCCAAAACCATTTCTCGATCTCGTCGGCGTCGCAGGGTCACCAGAAACTGTCAGAAACGAACTTGGAGCAATCAGGGCTGCCGGTGTCGACCTCCCGATCGTGCGAGCGCCAATAGGAGCTAGTCTCACTGAGCAGCGCCGCCTCCTCCGAGTCTGTGCCCCCTAGACTTGACCGTGTCAGCCGTCAGGTCTGGTTGTGTGGATCTCTCTCTGTCTGTTACTGGATTCAACACCGAGTAATCTGACTCTCAATCGCTGATCAGCACTAGAAGTGGAAATAGCATAATCTATTTACCCTTACCATCAGTTCGTATATCTATGCCAGTCGATACAGTGATAACTGGTGGTAGAGTAGTTACAACGACCGATGTATCGATCCAAAGTATCGCTATCGACGACGGTGAAATTGTCGCTATCGGTGCCGAAGATTCCCTTCCCGAAGCTAACGAACGGATCAATGCCTCTGGAAAAATCGTCATGCCTGGCGTTGTTGACCCCCATGTCCACATTGACGAAGTACCTGAGAACCGCGCCGGCACGTACGAAGCAGAGAGCGCGGCGGCTGCATTAGGTGGTGTAACGACGTTCATCGACTTTTCTTTCCAAGGAAAAGATCGAGCAAACTCCGAACCCGGCGCACCACTGATCGAAGGAATCCGCCACAAACAGTCCAAAGGCGAGGATTCCTATGTCGACTTCAGTCTTCATAGTGTACTCCGCCGCGAAGACAGGGAAACATTTGATGAACTCGAGGCAGCCATCGACGCAGGCGTCACATCCTTCAAGATGTTCCGATCGACCTACGACATTGGTGTCGGTAATGGCTTCATTCATGAAGCCTTCCGTCATATCGCAGATCACGATGCTGTTGCGGCGCTCCACACCGAGGATCCCGCTGTCTGTAAGGCCATTACAGACCGAATGAAACGTGAGGGGAAGGGCAATGCAGTCCACTATCCAGATTCTCGCCCTGATTATGCTGAGGCAATGGCCGCCGAAGACGCAGTCAGGATGGCTATTGAGACCGGTGTCAAGTACTACGGCGTACATACCTCCTGTCAGAAGGCTGCTGCAGTTATTGACCAGTTCCAAGATGACGGGAGCTCTATCCGCGCGGAGACTTGCACACATTATACCATCTTTGATCGGTCCCGTCATGATGAACTGGGGAATTTCCCGCTAATTGCCCCACCGCTGCGGACCGCAGATGATGTTGAGGCAATGTTCAATTATTTAGATCGGGGAACGCTCTCTGTCGTCTCGACGGATCACTCCGTCTACTACAAGGAGTTTAAGAAGACTGATGATTGGTGGGACGCCCCCTTCGGTGCGACCGGTCTCCAGTTTAGTCTACCCGTCTTCCACGAGGTTGCAATCAACCGACGTGATTACTCATACCCCTTCCTCGTCCGAACAATGTGTACGAACCCAGCTCAGACCTTTGGAATGCCTCAGAAGGGAACTTTGGAACCTGGCACGGACGCTGACGTAGTCGTGTTTGATCCTGACCAGACGAAAACTATCTCCTCCGCTAATAAGAAATCGAACGACCCTGTTACAATTTATGAGGACGTCGAGGTGAATGGCACGGTCATGCATACATTCGTTCGCGGTAACCAGGTTGTCGCCGACGGTGAACTCGTCGCCAATCCTGGTACCGGCGAGTTTGTCAAACGGGAGATTCCTGATTGGAGTATCTGACTAAATAGACAGATATATTTTAATTTTCTTACTCCATTACAGTATTCGTCAGTACTCGTCTCAAAGAGTCGAAACCTCGAAGAATAGTGACTAAGCCCTGATGGCAATTCACTCAATGCCAAGGTAGACATCAAGCAGGCGATCCTTCTCAGAGAGTTCCTCTGGCGTGCCCTCGAATTTCAGTTCACCCTGGGCTAGGATGTAGATATAGTCGGCAATTCGGAGTGCGGCTTCGACATTCTGTTCAACCAAGACAACTTGTGAGCCGTTAGCGACCAGTTGTTCGACCATCTCAATTAGGTCGTCAACTAGCGCGGGAGAGAGTCCAGCGCTGGGTTCGTCCAGCAGATAGATATCTGCATCCAGGATTGTTGCCCGACCGAAACTTAGAAGCATCTGCTGTCCCCCAGAGAGGGACCCGGCCTTGGCATCTTGTTTTTCTTTAAGTAATGGCATTGAGTCATAGACGTCTTCAATGCGGGCAGCAACGACATCGCTATCGGCCAGAGAGTGGCCGCCAACTTTGAGGTTCTCTTCAACGGTCAACGACGGGAAGAGACCACCATCCTGTGGCAGGGTGACGATTCCATGCTCAACGATTTCGTAAGGTGCTAAGTCGGTGAGGTCCTCATCACCGAATCTGATCGTACCCGACCAAGTCGGAACGCTGCCATTCAGTGTATTAATTAGCGTTGATTTTCCGGAACCATTCGGGCCGAAGATGCACGTCACACCGTCGCGACTTTCCACACTCACGTCGTGAATAACAGTATGGTTTCCGTAGCCAGTAACGATGTTTTCACCTATAAAGTTCGCCGTGTCGCCCTCAGTCAGGTTACTGTGGAAACCTACGTTTTCTGAACTCATATCAAAGCCTCCATCCCGTCGGTGTCACTCCCAAGATAGGCTTCACGAACTTGGGGATCATTCTTGACCTCGTTGAAGGGGCCCTCTACAATGATCGATCCTTGGTCGAAAACAGTGACCGTGTCGGTGATTTCACTGATGACTTTCATATCATGCTCAATGATTATTAGTGTTGTTCCAGACTCATTAGCGTGGCCTAAGTACTCAAGGATCCGCTCTTGGAGAGCGGGGTTGACACCCGCAGTCGGTTCGTCGAGCATAATGCACTCGGGTTCAAGCATCAGGACCCGGCCAAGTTCAAGGAGTTTCTGCTGTCCGCCGCTGAGATCTCCGGCTTTCGTCTCCCGCTCGTGTTCAATCTCTAGTAACTCGAGGATCTCATCAGCCCGCTCGCGTTTCCACTCTGGAATCCGAAAACCCGGAGTATAGGCTGCGAGCAAGTTCTTATAGACGTTCATATCCTCCAGCGGAGAAGTGATCTGAAAGGTTCTGCATAGCCCCTCCTGGGTGACCTCAGCTGGCGAAAGCCCGGTGATGTCGGTTCCATCGAAGTTAATTGTCCCCGCGTCAGGTTCGTGGAACCCGGTGATAACGTTGAACAGCGTTGACTTGCCGGCACCATTCGGGCCGATGATTCCGCGAATTTCTCCGCGTTCGACCGACAGATCGACTCTGTCGTTCGCAGTAATGGCTCCGAACCGCTTGGTTAGATCTGACGTTTCCAGCAGCATTGACTTACTATATCATTCCATCTCCCAAAAATGTTCGCCATCGTTCCGTACAGGAGATTGGATCAATTCCCGTTGGCTATGACTCAGGAATAGCAAGCTGACAGATCGTCTTCGGACTGGTGTTTGCTGGGTTCCTTGCGGCCTGCCAAAGGGCAGCTGCACCATCGCTGCCAAGCGTGGGTTCAACAAGCCAATTATACTTGGCACGTATGTCGGTCTCGTCAAAGGGGTTGTCCATACCGCCCGCAGCCTGCTGGACGTACTCCGTCAACTCATCGCCATCTTCGGAGATGACCGTAACCTTCGCACCTCGCTGTTGGGGAACACGGGCTGTTAACTCGTCTGTGGCGACGACAGAAACGCGGTCAGCGAGGTCAAATGTTTCTTCGTTGAGAGCCCCGGCCGTGAAGGCCTGTTTTCCGGAGTGACCGTGGACGAGAACAGTCGCGACGGCGAAGGGAATAGAGAATTTTGCCTGGAGCGGGTTTCGTGGTCGGCTTGAGGTAAGTTGTGCCGCCGTCTCGTAGGTCTCGACTCGGATTGAATCCACGTCAGTTAGGTCGAAATCGTGGCGCTCATCAAGTGTTATCATGGCGTCAATCGGTGCATGCGTATACCGACAAGCCGCGTGGCGCTTAAAGTAGCCACGCTCAATCTCCCAGTGATCCCCGAGACGGTCGGTGATAGGTGCGGCGTCGAAGTCCTGACTGACGCGGCTGAGGTGACGTTGGATTCCGTTTTCAAGGCCGGTAAATCCCGCCTCAGCCTGATTAAGGACCAACAGTCCTGCGAGGTTGCTCGCGCCCGCATACGTATTCCGGACGGTCGCTCCCTCAAGGGCTGTCTCGAAGCGTGTATGGAGGGCGTGGTTAGCAGCCATTCGGATTGCATCTGCTGTCGTCTGAATGTCGAGTCCCCGGTAGGATGCAAGGCTAGCAGCCGTCCCCACAGTTCCCCATAGTCCGTGCATATGATAGCTTTTATCGAGTGGGACGCAAGCTCGGGCGATTCGGGTCGCTACCTCGTAGCCAGCAATAAAGGCCGTCACGAACGCCTCGTTGGCTCCCCCAGTAATCTCAGCCTCAGCGAGGACGGCTGGGAGGACGTGGATTGCCGGATGTCCAGCAGCGAACTTATGGCCTTCGTCGAGTTCGAGTGCTGTCCCGCCCGTTGCGTTGACCATCGCTGCGTGGCTTGAGGCTGCCGATTGGCAAGTTCCCAGGATAGTTGCGTCTCCCGGATTGGAGTTGCTCTCGAGGTCGGCCAACCGGGCGACATTAGGCAACGTATTGCCACCGATAATTGCACTAATAGTGTCCGCGACGACAAGTCCGCTTCGGTCACGAACCTGCGCAGGTATCGCCTCGTACTCGAGGTTTGTTACGAATTGCGCGAGGGTGACCGTTGGGTCACTATTGGTCATCGGATTCCTCCAGAGCTGAACCAGTGTTGAGGGTACGAGATAACCATGTCCAAACCGTCTGGAATCGCTTGGGCCAGTAGACTATTCCACGCGGACTGTAAAGGACAATGAAGATGATTGCTAACCCGTAGATGATCCGGTCGAATCCAGCGATATTTCCAAATGTCTGTCGTATTATCTCGCTGAACGGGAATACTACGATAGCACCCACAATCGGGCCAGCGATGGTTCCCAGTCCGCCGATGACCGCTGGTAAGAGAATCTCTAAGTTCCGGTCCATTTGGAAGATGGACTGAGGCGTAACCGTGATGTAGAACATCGACCAGAATGTGCCGACAATAGCCGTCAGAAAGGCACTTGTTCCGATTGCAAATATCTTGTATCGGAAAACGGGGATCCCTAGACTTTGGGCTGCCTTCTCATCTTCTTTGATCGCGAAAAGATAGACGCCAATGGCAGAGTTCTTAATTGCCCAAGCTACGACGGTCACAATGACTAGGAACACGAGGATAAGATAAAAGTACGGAAGTTGTCCATTCCACTGGAAGGCCAGAAGCCCTGACCCACTTGCATATTCTTGAGCGAAAGGCCGGAAAAGCCCTTGTGATCCGCCAAATTCGGTCATATTACGCGCTAAGGCCCAGAACAGGAGCGCGAACGCTAACGTAGTGAGTGCGAAATAGTGCCCCTGCAGGTCAAACCGAAAGGTGATATAACCGATAGATATCCCAATGAGTGCAGCGAATGTCGCTGCAACCAGCATGCCGATCCAAGGATTAATCCCGTAGTCAATCAGCAGTTTCAGGTTAATGTAGACGCCGATACCGAAGAACGTTGCATGCCCGAACGAGAAGTAACCGGTAAATCCGGTCATGATATTCCATGCTTGGCTCATAGTCGCGAACATTAGTGTTACAATCAAGATTTCAATACTGAAGAAATCTGCCAGTGAGACGCCGAGAATAGACAGGTCAAGCAGAAGCGGTAGCACCGCAATGAGACTGAAGCCAACGATGGCTTTGACCATCGGCATGTACCACTGACCAGCAAAGCGGCGATACCAACTCTGGAATGGTATCTCCAGCGAGTTACGGTTACTCATTGGTCACCTCACTACCAAACAGGCCTTCTGGTTTCACTAGGAGGACAACGATAAATATCATCATGATGACGATATCGTAGCTCGACCCATGCATGTAGAACGCCGAGAAATTATGAACTATACCTATTATGAATCCACCGGCGAGGGCGCCGTATAACGATCCCAGACCCCCAAGGACGACGATAACGAATGCTAACGCTAAGTACTGTTCTGTCCCGACGAATGGATCAAACAGTCGAAAGAGAGCAACCGCACCGCCAGCAAGGCCAGCAAGCCCCGCGCCTAGACCAAATGTTAGCGAGTTAATCCGGGGTACGTTGATTCCAACGAACTGGGCGTCCTCGCGACTGTCGGCTGTTGCTCGAATTGCCCGACCTAAGCGAGTTCGATAGAGGAACAGCCACACAGCAACAACAGCAGTCACTGCTAGCAGGAGCGCTACGAGCTGGATATGTGGAATCCCGGCCCCAAGCACCTCCGATCGACCCAAAGAGATATCTAGGGACCTCGGATCCGGCTGGAAGACGATCTGAAGCACAGATTCAATAATCAATGCAGCGGCGAATGTCACGAGCAAGTGGCTCTGTGCCTCCCTGTCGATGATTGGTTCAATGAGGGCTACATGCGTCACCATGCCGAGCAGGAAGACGACACCGGTAGCCAGCGGTATTGCGATAAATGGAGAGATTCCGGCGTTGCTCGACACCCACCAGACAACGTACATGGCAACGGCCATATAGGCACCGTGGGCGAAATTAATCACGTCCATAACGCCAAAGATAATCGTCATCCCGAGCGCTGCAAGCGCATAGACCCCACCCAGTAAGACCCCAAATATCAGCAACTGCAACAAAACGGGATCAAGTGCCACAACGTCTGTGATAAGGTTCTGTATGGGTTCTACCATCCGGTTCAAGAAGCCGGATTGGAGGAGTACCCCACCAGCTGTATCCACGAATCCCTGGTCGAAAGTGCGAACGATCATGTTTCCGGGTAGATGTGAATTGGGAACAAACAAAATACTTTCCCTGTTGAGGTACCTGCTCTTCGACGGAGATTTACCAACCTGACACCAACACTATCTACGTCAATGTATCCGTAACGACTTTTACCGCGGATCTACCACTTTCGGTCGAGATGGAGGTTAATCAGGAGCGACTCCGCCACGATTTGGAGCGTAACGCAGAGTTCGGGGCAATAGATGTCAAAGACGGCCATGGTCGAACCGTACTGACAGGCTCTGAGGCAGACAAACATGTACGTTCGTACCTTCATGAGCGGATGGAAATGGCAGACATGGATGTCCGAGTCGATGCAGTCGGAAATATCTGTGGTCGGTGGGTGGCAGAGAGCGCAAATCCCAATGCAGCGCCAGTTGCCGCTGGGAGCCACCTTGATTCCGTTCCCGAGGGTGGAATATTCGATGGTCCGCTAGGAGTCTACGGTGCCCTAGAAGCCGTCCGGGCGATCCAGAAAAGTCGCATCAAGCCTGATCGACCTATCGAGGTAGTTGCGTTTACCGAAGAGGAAGGCGGCCGATTTGACGTAGGCTTACTTGGGTCGTCTGTCGCTTGTGGGCTGCGAGACGAAACGGAGGTACTCGCTCTCGAAGATGACAACGGCGTAAGCCTTGCTGAATATCTCGATCGAATCGGGTATCGTGGTAGCGAGACAATCAATCCAGAAGACTGGGAAGCTTTCTTTGAACTCCACATTGAGCAAGGAAGACGCCTTGAGAAAGCGGATGTTGCAGCGGGCGTTGTCACCGCGATCAATGGGCTGACCAACTGCGAGGTTGAAATCGTTGGCGACGCTGATCATGCCTCGACTGCAATGGATGAGCGAACAGATGCCATGGCTGCCGCCAGTGAGTTCGTCCTAGACGTTGAGGAGGCCGCGACCGAACTCGCACGGACTACCCACGAAACGGCCGTAGGAACAGTAGGCTCGTTGATAAATGAACCCAATGCTCGAAATGTCGTGCCAAAATGTGTAAGAATCCGGACTGATTTTCGGGCCGTCGAACATCACGTGATGGACAAGCTGGTCGCCCAGGCACGCAGGAGCCTTACCAGGCTTGAGAGCGAACGCGGTATCGAAACGTCGCTTGATCGGTACCGAGACCAAGCGCCTACACCCATGTCTGACCACTGTCGAGACGCACTCCACGGTGGCGCCGAAGCCGCTCGTATCGAGACAATTAACCTCCACTCTGGAGGGGGTCACGACACGATAAATGTTGCTGAACTAACAGACGCGGCGCTATTGTTCGCTCCTAGTGAAAACGGCATCTCACACAATCCACTGGAGTGGACTGACTGGGAAGACTGTGCGACAGCGACCCAAGTTCTCGCTGAAGGTCTCGCAACTATAGCTAAGTAATCAGCATCGCTCGTAACACGGACTGTCTCAATACAGATGGATCACTTTCACTCGTTCCGGCAGGATAGTCCAGCAGCACTCGCCGCTGGCTCAGACGGTTCAGACACTACTACAACCATGATCGATCAAATCAAGCTCTCAATGATCGAACACCTGTTGAGGAGGTACTGAACTAGCAGTACCTTTTGACATGGTTTCGGTCGCTATAGTTGACCACACAAGTTGTGGCGAATGAGGGTAGTCTGATAACCCTAGCATTGATGAGAGACCATCTGTCTTTAGTTAGGAGACAGATCGCGTGACAGTGGCGACTTATCGAGGCTACTTTTCGAAAGGAGTGAGGAGGCAACGGCTGTGCACACCAAAACCTCCTCATCTCGGATTATGCGTCGGCTCACTACACTGTTTCCCTCCGAGTTCCTCGAAGAGCACGCTGAGGAACTCAGCGTGGTCGAACGCGACCGCAAACTCCAGATTCCTGCCTTCGTCTGGGCATTCGTGTTCGGCTTCGCCGCAGGCGAGAGCCGAACACTCGCTGGCTTCAGACACAGCTACAACTCCACAGCCGACGAGACAATCTCTCCCGGCGGGTTCTATCACCGGTTGACACCGTCTCTTGCAGAGTACTTCCGCGACCTCGTCGAGGCCGTGCTCGACGAGGTCGCTGTCCCTGACACCAGTAACGCCGACATCGACCGATTCAGGGACGTGATGATCGCTGATGGAACTGTCCTGCGGTTGCACGAATTTCTCTCCGAGGAATACGAAGCCCGGAAAGAGGAGCAGGCTGGAGCAAGGCTCCACCTGCACCACAATGCCACTGAGCAGACGATAGAACGGCTCAACGTTGCTAACGAGAAAACGCACGACAGCACGTTGTTTAACACAGGATCGTGGCTCGAAGACCGGCTCGTTCTTTTCGATTGAGCCTACTTTAAGTACCGCCGCTTTGCGTTGATCGATGAGAACAACGGCTACTTTGTGAGTCGGCTGAAAGAGAGTGCAAACCCGGTCGTAACGGGGGAATTACGGGAATGGCGCGGCCGCGCCATTCCCTTAGAAGGTGAGCAGATCCACGATGTTGTGGATGATCTGCACCGCAAGTACATCGACGTGGAAGTCGAAGTAGCATTTGACCGAAGACCATACGGAGGAACGCAATCATGCGATACGAAGCGGTTCCGCGTCGTTGGCGTCCGCAAGGAGGACGCCGACGACTACCACCTAGATATCACAAATCTGCCGAGAGACGAGTTCCTACCGTCAGATCTAGCCACGATCTATCGCTGTCGGTGGGAGGTAGAGTTGTTGTTCCGTGAGTTGAAGACGCAGTATGAACTGGACGAGTTCGACACGACGAAGAAGCATGTTGTCGAAATTCTGCTGTACGCGGCGTTGCTGTCACTGCTGGTAAGTCGTGATTTGCTTGATCTGGTCACCGAACAGGCGGACGATGAGATCGTGTTTCCGCCAGAACGCTGGGCGGCGACCTTCCGGTCGCACGCTCAGCTCATCCTTCACGAACTCGGCGAGTGTCTTGGCTACTCACCGCCACCGCTGCTCGATCGACTGATCGAAGACGCACAGAAGATCCACCAGCACCGACCAGTGTTACAAGAGACGCTCGTTACCGCCACACAACCGGTGTGAGTCTTAGCTAAAGACGAATGGATGAGGGACTTTGTCTCGTCGAGTTTATGTTCCTCAGTAAAAATGTAGGAACGCCGCCGCGGGGTCAATCCCGCGGCGGCTGAACACGTCGATTTCCAGCAGGAACTGCAATTGTGTGTCGATCGTAGCGTACAACTATTTTCCTCGCCATCGACCTCGATCTATTTCTCATTGACCGCGACTTGCGATAACTCCACCGTCCTCAGAACGCAGAGTGTTCTGATAGGCACCACGAGAACTCCGCTCTCGTGGACATCAGCGGGTTGCTCTGAGCGTCTGCTAACATGTGTATCCAGTTCCAAATTGTGCCGTGAAAACGGTTAACACTGAGTAATTCGACCAATTCAACAAATTCTCAAACCGATAGTCCTATCGAATAGAGTCACATCCAGAACACTGTTGGTACGCGTTCGTTCTCCTCAATTTCATCAAAATCTACGACTAAGGTTTTTCAAGTAGGTTTGGAGGTGAGATTAACACCACTCACTACGACCTGCTCGCTTCTCAAACACCCTCAGACAGTGCTAATAGAATCTATAGATGTTGTTCCTCCAAACGGTTACAAAATACCAGACATCCCAAAATTTATATATAGGGCAGACCATTTTCTTTTCGTATGGTAGAAGATAACACTTCTGGGCTTCGTGGCCCTAGCTACAGCAGACGGCGATACATTAAGTATGGTGGAGTCGCTACGGCAGTTAGTCTCGCTGGCTGTGTGGGTGACAGCGGATCTGGTGAGGAATTTGTCATTGGATCAAATCATCCACTATCAGGATCGCTCTCTTACACTGGCGAGACGATGACTCAGGCCATAGAACTAGCCGCACAACAAAAAAACGAAGAAGGCGGCATTGAAGCATTAGACGGTGCGGAGGTTTCGGTGCTTCAGGGAGACAATGAGGGAGCTCAGGAAATGGCTGGACAAGTAACCCAGCAACTTATCAACGACGGTGCTGACGTCGTGACGGGTTGTTTCAACTCTGATTCTACAATCGCTGCCTCCGCAACAGCCGAACAGGCACAGGTCCCATTTGTCGTGTCCGTCGCGGCGACTGACCAGGTTCTAAAGGGTCGCGATATGAACTATGTCTATCGGCTCCAGCCAACTACATACCACTTTGCCCGTGACTGGGCTCGGTACTACCCAGAGCTAATTCGGAATGCCGGATACGAGATTGAAACCTACGGGCACTACTATATCGACAACGCTTACGGGGCGGAGATCAACGAATACCTTGAGAATGAGTTCGGCCCCGAGAACGACCTCGAAATGGTTGAATCTACTGCGATCACCCTTGACCAGAACGATGCGAACGCGCAGGTGGCACGCCTCCGAGAAGCAGATCCAGACTGTATTTGTCTGTCTGGGTACGAACAGGACGCAGCGATGTTTTTCGATGCACTTGAGAACCTCAACTGGCGACCGACTTGGTTGAGTGGATCGGCTAGTACACCACTTGTCAATCCTGATGCTATCGAGAACATCGGTGAGCCCGCCGAGGGGATTATGGACGCGAATTATGCTTTGAACCCTGCCAATGACTTTACAGACCAGTTCCGCCAAGAGTACTCCGACTTCGCCGACCGCTCGGCAACGCCGGAGGCAGGACTCGCTTGGGCAGCCTGTCAGGTGATCTTCGACGCAGTAGAGCGAGCAGGGACAAAAGATTCCGACGCCTTGAACGACGCCATCGCAGAGACCCAGATGGACAGCGATGAGACGCCTCTTGCACTTGAAGGTATTGAGTTCGAGGACAACGGCGAGAACGCTCACGCGTTAGCCGCGATTAACCAAGTTCGGGATGGCGATGTTAAGGTTGTTTACCCCGAGGACTACCAAGAAGTCGAACCAGTTGTCGAACCCAACGAAACGTAACGTCACTAGGAAAGTCGACGAACTCAGATGTGTTTATTCTCCACTGAATATCCTATTTGATGATTCCAATCCATATAGGTATTAAAAACCACCTATTTATATTAGTATATATATATATTGTTTCGATTTAGCTACTCACGTCTCCCAGAATACTTGATCGAATGAATCGTTACCTCACCAAATAACATCTAGTATCCCCATAATTAGCAGTAATATCTGATGTAGGGTTTTGTCATTTATTTATCCTATTCTGCGCAACGTTTCACAGAGTGGACCCCAAGTTCATTCGTCCGACACAGGCTTTATAGTAGTAAGCCGCGTCCTCAACTACTATGGACCAAGATCCTAACGTCCTTCGGTGTACGGAAACCTCGTTTGCTATCCTTGAGCAGATAAAGAAGTTAGAGACGGTCACTCTCTCCATGCTTGAAGAGACACTCGATCGACCTAAGAGTACGATCCATCGTCATCTCTCCACTCTTCAGAAGCTTGGATATGTCTCCGAGTCGGACGGTGCATATCGGTTGAGTCTACGGTTTCTTGATCTCGCTGAAAACGCTCGCACCGAGTATCCACTGTACTCTGTGCTCAAACCGGAAGTAGGCGATCTGGTCGAAGAGACGGGGGAACGAGCACAAGTTATGGTTGAAGAGAACAACCGAGGTATCTACATCTACCAAACCGAAGGTGAGCAGGCAATCACAACTGACTCTCACCTAGGGAAGGAAGTATATCTGCATACAGTTGCTTCTGGAAAGGCATACCTCGCTGCGCTCTCGAACGACCGTATTGAGAAGATTTTGGATGCTGAGGGACTCCCAGCAGTTACTGAGAATACCATAAGTGAGCGGGAAGTCCTCTTTGAAGAAATCGAACGAATCCGTGAACGTGGATACGCCTTCAATGACGAAGAGGAAATGCACGGGATCAGGGCTGTCGGTGCCGCGATTTGTCTTGACGACGGCACCCCAATTGGGGCAGTGAGTCTCGCTGCGCCAAAAACACGATTTCAGGGTAAGCAGTATCGCGAAACCTACCCAGACCTCGTTAGCGACATCGCTACGATATTAGGCGTGAAGGCAACCTACAAGTAGCATTCCGTAGAGCAGAATTATAATTCTAATCTATGGAATCAGAGACAGAATCCTAGCACCTGTTTGACCACCACAGATTCTTTTACAGCCATACTATTGTAATATACTTATTATCTTGATCTAGTAGTGTGATCTGTCCTAACGATGGTACCTGATTGGTTGAGTATAACTGATCGACAAGCACTATTACGCAGAGCAGAATTATAATTCTATTCTCTGGAATAGAGAACCTCTTCCTCCCGGAACAGCGGTAGCATCGCTGGAAAGATAATTCGAGCCCCCATCAAGAGGAGCCATCCCCGGGCGACGCTGAGCAGGATCTATCCTCGTCCCCCCTGGCGCAGTTCGCGGAAATCGTCTGTACGGTACCTAGACGGCCGCGAACCCAGGATCGACCGTACATGCTCAGAAGCGGATCCACCGTCTCACGGACTCGATCGGTGAATGCGGTATCACGGAACTCTCCATTCAGTAGTCGCGATCGAACGCCGGTTCCCGGCCCTCGATGACGGCGTCGACGGCCTCCGTATGCTCCGGATCGTTCACGCACTTCCACTGAGCCTCGAGCGCGGCCTGGGTGTAGTCCTCGAAGCTCTGGCTCGTGTCGATGAGCTGTTTGGTGTTCTGCATGGCGAGCGCCGGTTTGTCGCGGAGTTCGTTCGCGAGGTCCCTGGCGCGCTCGACGACGTCGCCGTCGGTGGCGGTCTCGACGCTCAGACCGAGAACCTCAGCCTCGTCGGCATCGATGTCGCGACCGGTCAGAATGAGTTCCTTAGCCTTGCTCTCACCGACGAGTCGCGGTAACAGCCACGCGCCTCCGTCGCCGGGGACCAGACCGATATTCACGAACTACTGGCGGAGGAAGGCGTCGTCGTCCATGACTCGCATGTCGCACGCGAGC
This sequence comes from Natrinema zhouii, assembly GCF_013456555.2. Taxonomy (GTDB): domain Archaea; phylum Halobacteriota; class Halobacteria; order Halobacteriales; family Natrialbaceae; genus Natrinema; species Natrinema zhouii. Next base: position 36,268 of record NZ_CP084884.1, on the reverse strand, counting down.
GCGAAGTCACAACCGGCACCGACCGCCGGCCCGTTGACCGCCGCGATTGTTGGCTTCTGTCCGAAGTAGAGGAGGCGATCAACGTTCTGTACCAGCCAGAGGTGCGAGCCGTACAGGTGTTTCTTCTCTCGATCGTCGCGGCCGTCCATCGAGGTCACGTCCGCACCACTGCAGAACCCTCGGCCATGCCCCGAGAGCAGGACGACGTACACGTCGTCGTCCGTCATCGCATCCTGTAACGCCTCGTTGAGTTCTAGCAGTGTCTCCTCGTCGAAAGCGTTCATGATGTTAGGGCGGTCGATGAAGACCTCCGCACGGCCGTCTACGATATCGTAGTCGATCTTATTGTACGGCATTATCACACACGGGGATGGGAGTCCTTATGAAAATTGCCGTTCCGTTCGTCGAGACGGACGCGACTGCCTACGGTCGGCCGCCCGTTACAGCCACGTCGCGATCGTCAGTCAGTGGTGGTCGCACCCCCGTTGACGTCCGGTCCGCAACGGTTGCGGTCGGTCAGTCGTCGGCCTGCAGTCGCGCGATCTCCTCTACGGAGTAACCGGCGAGCTCCGTGAGCACCTCTTCCGTGTGCTCGCCGAGTTCGGGAGCGGGTTCGACCTCCGGACTCTCGCTCCCGGAGAACTTGATCGGCATCCCGGGGATAGGGATCTCGTCGCGACCTTCGCTTTGGTTCGGCACGTAGTTGAGCATCTCGCGGTGCTTGAGGTGGGGATCGTCGACGATCTCCTCGACCGTCTGGACCGGTGCGCAGGGGATGTCCCGCTCGAGGAGCGTCTCGACGACCGCGTCTTTCTCTTTCCCCTCCATCCAGTCCTCAATCGCACCGTCGATCAGATCCATGTGCTGGGCGCGTTTGTACTTCGAGCCGAACCGATCATCCCCAACCATGTCCTCGCGGCCGATAAGCCGCGCGAGGCTCTCCCACTGGTGTTTGCTGATACAGATGACAGCGACGTACCCGTTCTCGACCTCGTAGACGTTGTATGGGGAGATTGCGAGGCCAGAGTGTTTATTTCCCGTTCGCGGTGGCGCGTCGTTCTGGGAGACCCACGACGAAACCGGTGAGGCGAGCGTCGGATAGAGGCAGTCGAACATCCCCACTTCGACGTACTGGCCCTCGCCGGTAAACTCCCGTTCGAAGAGCGCGGCCACAACACCGACGGCGAGGTGAATCCCGCCGAAGAAGTCGGCGATCGCCGGCCCAGCTTTGACCGGTTTCTGATCGGGGAAGCCGGTCGTGTGGATCGCGCCGCTCATCGCCTGAACAGTCAGGTCCATCGCGGGGTAGTCAGCGTACGGGCCGTCGTCGCCGTATCCGGATCCATGAGCGTAGACGAGTTCAGGGTTTACCTCGTTCAGATCGTCGTAGCCCAGCCCGAGAGAGTCCATCGTCCCGGTCGAGTAGTTCTCGATGACGACGTCAGCCTTCTCGGCCAGCCGATGGAGAGCCTCTTTTCCCTCTTCGGACTTGAAGTCGAGCGTTATATCGCGCTTGTTCGGATTGAGGTACTGGTACTGGGGGGGTTGCCGTCTTCGGTGCGCGTTCGGATGTTCTCGCCCCACGGTGGCTCGACCTTGATAACGTCAGCACCAAGGTAGGAGAGGATTGTTCCGCAATATGGCCCCTGGTAAATCTGACCGAGATCTAGTACTCTGACTCCACTAAGCGGTTGGCGCATACCTGGTATAGGCCGGCCCGGGGTCAAAAAAGTATCTACCCGATGCCCGGACGGGACTCAGTCAAGTCCGTACTTCTTCAGTTCGCTGGCGATCGCGTTCCGCTGGACCTCAACCGTCCCGCCGGCGATCTTCCACCCACGCACCCACCGGTAGAGGTACTCGATCGGCGAATCCTTCATGTAGCCGTTCGCACCGTGGATCTGCATTGACTCGTCGACCACTTCCTGGCCGACCTCGTTGGCCTTCACTTTCGCCATCGAGGTCTCCAGTCGCGAGGGATCGCTCTCGCGGGCATTAGCGGCCGCACGGTAGATCAGTAGCCGGGAGGCGTCGAGTTCCATCGCCATATCGGCTAACTTCCACTCGATCCCCTGGAAGTCGGCGACCGGCTGATCGAACTGTTCCCGGTTCTTCGCGTAGTCGAGGGCCTTGTCGAACGCATTGAGACCGCAGGCGACGCACATCATGGCGTTGTGGCACCGCTCGACGTTGAACTCGATCAGCAGCCGCTTGAACGCGTCCTTCTCGTGGACTAATACCTGGTCTTCGTGGACGGTGCAGTCATCGAAGTACAGCTGGTGTTGGACGTGGCCGGCCATGTTGACCGAGCCGTCGTCAAGCGTGAGGCCATCAGTGTCCTTGTCGACGACGATCGCACCGATGTTGTCGTCCGGGAACCGCGCGTAAACGAGGAACGCGTCGCACTGGGCCGCCTTGGTTACCCACATCTTGCTGCCGTTTAGGATAAGTTCGTCACCGTCGCGCTCGACACTCGTCTGCATGTTGCTAGCGTCGGATCCCGCCTCAGCTTCCGAGATTGCGACGGAGATGATTGAGTTCCCGTCGCAGACGGCCGAGAGGTACTTCTCCTTGAGATACTCGCTTCCCAGTTCCGCGATCGCCCGCGGCGGTCCCATTGATGATCGCGAGAGGATGTGTGCGGTGTCGGGGCAGACGCGTCCGACTGCCTCCTGCGCGATGAGAACTTCGACGACTGAGTAGCCGCCGCCGCCGTACTCCATCGGTAAACCGATCCCGAGAAGGTCCTGTTCCGCCAGAATCTTCTGATTCTCGTACGGGAACTCGTCCTCCCAAGTGAACGCCTTCTCCGCGAATTGGTCTGTCGCGATGTCGATTGCTGCCTGGTATATCAACTCCTGTTCATCGGATCGTCGAAAGTCCATGTTCAGAAGGTCGGATGGATTCCATTTGAGTGTTTGGGTACTGCGACCTTGGTTTGCTCAGGATTTACCAGTACGGATCCTTACTACGGGCGGAAGTATTTTTCCAGGGATGGCGTTCGAGGTATCAGCAAATCAGGGTCGATATGAATCGAATGTGCGCAAATACTGAATATTAGCCGCTAATATGATTGGTAGTTATCGTGCTGTACGAATAATCCGTATCACCAAGTTTTTGCTCTGCCGAAGCACGGAACCGGATCATACCATTGCTAATATCTGTCACATGTAAGGCTAAATCTGCAGACGTAGGTCATGCCTTTACCCCCATGCGGATGTATAATTGGACCAGAAATCTGGCAGTGAATTTGACAGTGATATGGGTGTAACTGATAGTGAAAATCAATTACAACCGTTTACACTGGCACGTTCGTATATGATTAGTTCGAATATCTGTCGCGTGTTTTTATAGCCACACTTCTATGATTTTTGACGGTGCGTCGAGCGCGGTCCTTTACAACAGTATGCATGTATATGCTTAGTTCGAATAGACGATGTCTAGTTCCAGTTCGTTCACCCTCGCGAGGAGGAGGTCAGGAAACTCCTCACGGATGAGGCCACCCTTGAACCGCTGGGCCGGGCCGGAGATCGTTAACGCACCGAGGAGCGAGCCGTTGGGTTCCTGTACCGACGCTGCAACCGCGCTGATTCCCTCGTTGTGTTCCTCGAAGTTGAACGCGACGCCGCGTTCACGGGTCGCCTCCAACTCCGCGAACAGTTCTTCCTCGTCGGTAATACTCTGGTCCGTCAATGCCTTTAATCCGTGCTGATCGACGATCTCCTGAACCCGCCAGTCCGGCAGTTCGGCGAGTATCGCCTTGCCGGCCGCAGTTACGTGAAGCGGAAACTGACTGCCGTATCGGGAGAACGTCTCAACGGCGAGGTCCCCAGTTTTAGTGTAGACGTACCGTCCGTGACCGTGTTCTAAAATGGTGAAGTGCGTCCGGCCGCCCGACTCCTCGGCGAGGGCCTTCACGTGCTGTTCGGCCTTCCGATATCCGATCTTCCGCTGGCGAGCGTATTCCCCGACGTGGAGGAACTCGAGACTGGGATAGTAGACGCTTCCCTCGTCGATCACGAACCCGTTGTTTAGGAGTGTCTGCAGATGGTTATGGGCCGTACTCGGTGCGATGTCTAGTTCCTCTGCAATTTCGGTTACTCGAGCCCCGTCTAGTTCTACGAGTTGTCGGATTATTTCAAGGCTGATTTCCACCGCCCTGATGTTCGAGTGATCGAATTCCATACCTGTTATCCACAGCGCCTACTATTTAAAGTTCGCCTCTGGAGAAACGGCCATGTTTAGTTACTTGACTTCGCACGTTAGACGAACATGCCGTCGATCTGGTGCATTAGCTCGTCGATGCTGCGGTACGGACTGGTCAGTGCCCACTAGAGAGGATTCTGAACGCTTTCACGAAAGGATCGTTTGACGTCGTTTCGGAGTGAACTCGCGTGTCCGAGAATCGTTCCAAGGGCGCTATGTGCAGCACCGAACTTGTGGAGACTGTAGGCCAGCATCAGCAGGTGCCAGTGCCGACTGGCACCTGCGGCGTGCCGTAACTCGCAGTCGCCAAAACCAAGGTCCTGCTTGGTGTCTCTGAAGAACGTCTCTACTCGCCATCTCATCGCGTACAACTCGATGAGATGGCTTGCCGGTGCGTCGATTTTGTTCGACACGATATACATCACGCTCGGTTCCTCGTCTTCATCGCTTGATTCTTTCTCAGTGATCAGGAGCTTCACTTCTCCAAGACGACCGACATCACGTTTCTGTATCCAGATGTGGTAGATGTCGCCGTTAACGGTTCGTGGGACTGTGTCGATGCATTGGCTGAGCGCATCGACACGGATTCGGTCACCGCCATAGCTGACGCGTGTATCACTCTTGACGGCTGAAACCCATTCCTTCTCATACTCTTCGAGATGGGTGACGAACTCCTCGGTACTGTAGAACATATCAAAGAGATAGGTGTCCCGGCGGACACCTATCTCGATGAGTTCGTCAACGAGTTCGATAGCGAGTTCAACGCGACGTTTGTCGTTTTTCTTGTAGAGGCGAAAGCCTAGTGGGTAGGTGGTTTTCTCATCGGCGTAGAGTGCGTAGACGATGTTCTGTCCCCAGATGTAGCTGTGGATACCGTGGTCGTAGTATTTCCCTGCGTGAGGGTTTTTCTTGCCCGTTTTGTGCGTGAAGGTGTCGTCAATGATGACGACACCTTCACTGCTCCATCTCGTGTCATCGGCTTGTTGGAGCAGCGCGAGGCGTTCTCTGTTGAGCTGATCTTCGTCCCAGTCATACTCGGTGAGGAACTTGTTCAAAGCACGTTCGCTCTTGGCCGGGAGAACGATGTTCGAGATGCCTTGAACGGTCTTGTTGCTGGCCGCAACAAGACCTGTCACGTAGGTTTTGGCGTGGTGTTTTTGCCGCGTCGAGAAACACTCGAATTGGTCGATTGGTTCAGTACATGATAGGAACGACGTTATCGGCAGCATCCACCTTTCACACGCTCTATACGGGCTCTAACGATATAACGTGCGAAGTCAAGTAGTTAAGCGTGAAAAGTGAGGCGGTACGATTTTGTGCTGGTCTATGGCAAAAATCGAACGCCTCAACGGTTGTAGCGACTAGATCGATTTGAGCTTTGTGGAGCGAGAACGGACACCGCATCTGCTGATGGAACTCCGTATTCGACTCCATCTTGCTGGATTGTCGCTTTCGAATACCATTCGAGAACTCGAGAAGTTCGGTGTCGAGCGATCACGTAAGGCTGTTCACGATTGGGTACAGAAAGCCAATCTACAGCCGGCAGCTGGTGCAAATCCGAATCGCGTTGCACTTGACGAGACCGTGATTCGAATCGACGATCAGCAATATTGGCTGTACGCCGCAGTCGATCCCGAAACGAACAGAATTCTCCATACACGGCTGTTTTCGACGACTACAACCATATTGACCGAAATCTTTCTACGAGAACTGACTGAGAAACACGACATCAACGACGCAGTGTTTCTCGTCAATAGAGCACACCATCTTCAAACAGCACTCCGCCGACGCGGGCTCCGATTTCGATACGAAAACTAGGGAAAACGGAACGCTGTTGAACGTGTCTTCCGAGAGATAAAAAGGCGCACATCTTCGTTCGCAAACTGTTTCAGCCACGTACAACCATCAACCGCAGAATCGTGGTTCCAAGCCTTCGCTGTCTGGCACAATAATCGTATGCTTGCGAGGAATCCCGTCGTTCGTATTGGAACAGAAGTAGGCGCTGTCCGCCGATTACCGGTTGGCAGCGCAAGGAGAGAAGCCAACTCGGTTGTCACTTGCAGCGCCGAACCGTAGTAGGACTTATCGCTGTCCGACACACGGGCACTGTCTAGTTGAGCCAGTTTGAGAAACGAGCAGGTCGTTGAGTAAATTGGTTAGGATGCTCGCAGACCTGCTCAGCGAGAGCTACGAGAGGGATTTAGAAGAATCTTGGGAGAATGAGCGGACGGCGACGCCCGTTAGGGCGTTCGCCGTCCGCCTTCATCAGACCGGTTGTTCGCTTCGGGAGACAACAACGATTCTCACTGAATTAGGCGTTGAGCGCTCTCACGGAGCAATTTGGAGCTGGATGCACCGGCTTGCTGACAGCGGATGTGACCCGCCGACGGCTTCGCCGTCGCGGGTCGCTGTCGACGAAACCGCTGTCAAGATCAACGGCGAGTGGTCTTGGCTATATGCTGCAATAGACATCGAGACAAAGGTGATTCTCGACGTTGCGTTGTTTAGTCGACATGGTACTGATCCGGCGGCTGCGTTTCTGCAGAAACTCCGTGAGAAACACGATCTCACCGAGGCTGAGTTTCTCGTTGATCAATTTGGCTATCGGACTGCCCTTTCCCGAGTTGGATTGAGCGGTCGGGTCAACTATACTGACAAGAACCTCATCGAAAACTGTCCCGTTTCGAGTATTTAAATTAGATGTGAGGTTGTTAGGTCTGGATGATGGAAACACAGATCGACCAACCGATCGACAGCGCTTCTCCATCAACTGTCGGAGCTGAATTTTACTCGCTGCTCGAGCGCGTTCGTCGACGTAGTCGGTGATCGCCCGGCGCTGTTCGGGTGTTCAGAACTGTTGGTCGCTGCTACTCGCCGATCACCGGTCGCGTTCCCTTTCACTCTCGCGACCGTAGCACGCCCCAATGACCAACGTCCGTACCTACGGCTGTCCGTCCCCCGACTGTGGCTACACCGCGGGCGGGGCCGCCGAGTTGCTCGAGCACGTGAATACCGAACACGCAGGGAGTACCAGCGGGAGGACTGGCCGGATACGCCTGCTGGACGAGTTGAACGAGCAGTAGCGGAATCGAACGACGACGAAGAATAGCGTCAGTTAGGACTGTCGGCGGGCCTCGAGCATGATCTCAGCTACGCGTTCGGGTTGCTCGATAGCGAGCTTCAATAGTGCGTCGTGAGCCTCGCGGGTTTCTTCGTCAACGACGCCCGACTCTGCGAGTTGCGGAGCAATCGTGGTCCGAAACGTCTTTTCGAACTCGTCCCACGTCTCGCCACGGGCATAGATCGGTTTCTGTCGCACCTCGCTGTATTCGAACGCCGGGCCAGCGTCGGCCGGATCCGTCTCGATCGGTTCCTCTTGAATTGGTTCAGGATCCGGCTTAGCCACGGCGGGTTCCTCGCGTACCGGCGTCACATCGGACTCGGATTCATCGTCGGCGCCCTCGTCACTTTCGAGATCGTCGAACGGATTACTCATCGTTCAACCCCTCCGTTTGCGACGATAGCGGCGAGTTCTTCGTAGTACGGGATTTGGTCACTCTCCGGGTCATAATCCTGCAACGGCTGATTCTGCTGGAGCGAGCGGGAGAGTGCCGCCCGGTGTCGGATTCCCGGCGTCGGCGAGTCGATCGTTCCGGCGTCGATTTGGTCGAACTCATCGGCCGTGATCCGAGCGAAGTTCGGCACCGCGTCTCGGAGTGGCTGGCTGGGATTGACTTCGTAGCTGGCCGTATTCAGGTTCTCGAGTAGCTCGCGGTCTTCGGTCTGTTGGTCGATTCGATCCGAGAGTTTGTTCGGCACGACTGCGAGTACGTCGACGTCGATGTACTCCCGCGCGGGTTCGATGAGTCGTTCCATCGTGCGCTTGTAGCCGCCGATCGCACTCGAGCCCGGTTCAATCGGGATTACAACGTTGCCCGTCGCGACGAGCGCATTGTTATTGAGCATCCCCGGATACGCCGGACAGTCGAAGATGATGAAATCGTACTCATCGCCGAGGAGCGGATCCACGATCTTCGATTTGACCCGCGCGGATCCTTGCATCGCTCCAGCGAGGTCCTTTTCAACGTCCTCGAGCGTGTTCGACGATGGGAGTAGGTCGAAACCGTACTCGGTCTGTTGAATGAGGTCTGCCGGTGTTGCGTTGCCCTCGAGAATTACGTCGCCGAGATTTACATCGCTCTGATAGGCGTCCTCGAAACCGAGACCGTTCGTCGCGTGGCCGTTCGGATCCAAGTCCGCAAATAGTACGTCACCGCGCTCGGCGAGCTGCCGAGCGAGATTCATCGAGGTCGTACTCTTTCCGACGCCGCCTTTGAGAATAACAACGCTCACTGCTCGTGGACCGTTCGTAGCTGCCATGTTGTGTAACTCCGCCCGCTGCAATCTTCAATAGGTACCTATTGTACCATGAACGTCTGTTTCAGCGGACAGATAACACATTCTGATTAGTCTACTTAGTTCTACCTCTTACAACTATAATAGGTAGCTCAGGTATAGTAGGTGCGGTAGCTATCCCACCTATTTCACCTATTGGAGATTCGGAAGGTGAGTTAGGTTCGGGGTCTGGCGTCGCTACTCGAGTGGATGTAGGAGTTACAGGCGGCAGAGCCGTCCCAGTTGAAGCTGGTATTTAGCAGCCGGTTGGATCCGGCGATCATGGCTACGGGAGCGGGCAGCAAAGGCGTTGCATCGTCTGCTACGAACAGCCTGATACGACTCATCTCGAGAATATGAGATGGACTTGTTTGCCCTGTGAAAGGGTCGTATCGATCCATTCAGTTTTCTCCCGGATGTAGAAACTATCCCTTTCGGACGATATCGGGATTGGTTCTTGGGGCTGCGACGAGGTCATCGCCAGTGGGGCCTCTACGTTCGGAGATCACGATCTCTGGTATAACTGCGTACTGCTTTCGATCATACGCTACAGGTGCAGAGAGGACGGTATCCCGTATTCGACACGAGACTCGATGGCAGAGGATCGGCCGCCACCGTGACGGTCAGCCTCACAGGGGCAACAGTGCAACCTCCGAGCGACCGGCAGACGCGACGACCAGCGCTGTCTTTTGACTAGCGACCCATAGCCATTGTAGTGACAAGCACACCCACCAATTTCTGTTGGCGTTGAACTCAACAAGATCACATCCCTATATCCATCCGTCGCGTCATTCCTAGTACTCAAGATAACTTTTGCAAGTCAAGGAACTGCTTGATCCAGTTTCCAGCGAAGCTCACACGGTCAGTCACTTTTTCGAAGACAGTACTGACGAGAGCGCGGAACTCCTCCGCGCTCTCGACGATTAACGGTGAAATTTCCCACTTCAGACTCTTCAAAACCGATTCAATCGGGTTGAGATCCGGCGATCCAACCGGTAAGAACACGAAATCGATACCGAGCTGGGACGCTCGCTTGCGCGTATACTCGCACGTGTGTGAGAAGAGATTGTCCAAGACGAGCAGAATCCGCTTGCCGGGATTCTGCTCGCGGATTGCTTCGAGACACTCGCAAATTCGTTCTTTTGTCTGATCTTCGGGAAACGAAACAACGCTCTCGCCGTTGAGTGCATAGAAGCCGACCGCTGGTTCATCGATTCGAACCAGCGGTCGCTCGATATGTGGGTTATCGACGTACCACATCCGACGCGAATTATCCCACGGTTGGGGATGTGACGCGTCGAAGAATCCAACAACAGTCCCGCCATCTGTACAAATGTCGTCGTCAAGTTCCCAGCCACCGGCTTCGTCGGCTTCGTGTTTGTTGTGAGGCTGGTTGTCGTCCTCGTCGAGCGCCTCATCAAGGCGCTCGTCGAGGATCTCTTCAGCGTTATCAGGCCGTGACGGGCGCTTTGTCCGTGGAATTGAGTACGAAAGCCCGAGTTCACGGAGGAACGTGCTCAGATAATCTGGATGATACTCAACGTCGAATTCCTCGTTGAGGAGATACTGTATTTCCTGTTGTTTCCATGGTTGGCCCTCACGCAGGAGTTCGAGAAGCTCTTCCTGTTCATCTTCGCCGAGCTTCGGGGGACGTCCGTCCCCGAAGTTCGGCGTCAGTTGACCGAGACCGCCCTCATTCCACCGGCGACCCCACCGACTCCCGGTCGATTCAGACTTCCCAACCCGGTTTGCTGCCTCCTCAAGCGTGTCGCCTTCATAGAGATTCTTTACGAAGGTAAGACGGCGGACGACCTTCGGATCGTCCGCCTCGGCCAGGAGTTGATCAAGCTCTTCATCAGAAAGATGGCGAACAACGTCCTTTCGACGATCGCCGCTCACTGTGTCGATTATCTCCCTCCAGCCCCAAAACTTCTCTCACGTACTACACTTCAACGCGACTGGAACATTCCTGATGCGGTTGTGATGCCACTTGGCCATGGGACACTCTTCCTCGGGGTGTACCGGGGGTTCAAAGCGCTATCTGAAGCAGGATGGACCGATTCGGTGCCACGTCTTCTTGGTGCACAAGCGGCGGGATACGCGCCGATTGCGAGCGAACTCCACGCTGTCCCTGCAGGTAAGAACGATGTCGCAGATGGGATTCAGATACAGGAGCCGACGCGAAAACAGCAACTACTCGATGCGATTGCTGAGACGGACGGTGATGCGATTGCGATCACTGAGGATGCAGTGCAACCCGAACTAGACCGGCTCCATGCGAACGGATTCTACGTGGAACCGACATCGGCGATTGCTCCTGCGGCACTGCAGGAATACCAAGAACAGGGAACTCTTGAGCCAGATGCGGATGTCGTGATGCCGCTCACAGGGCATGGGTTGAAAGCCTAGCTTGACAGAATAACAATTAAAGCGTTTCTTCAACTGCTTTCCTGTAATGAACAAGAACAAGGATAGAGCTGGCCTGTAACTGATACACGCTGTGTATTCAGCACAACTCGATGAACCCCCGTGCTACCTGACAATTACTCTGGCGTTCAGTTCGCAGGTATAGTGAACGGGTAGTTCAATCCGAATGGGGCGAAAAGAACCCCATATAGATCGTTCTATGACATCTTGTGATAAATCCTATCTCAAATCATGCTATAACAGTGAGGATTCAAAGAGAGTACGCTGGCTCGCAAATAGGTGTATATACACGTACCTCGTATAGTAGCTGTGGATCTCTCTGCCACCAAGAACTGTCACTGCCTGGCCGCACGCCGCCGTGCACGCGAAGTCACTCGACTCTACGACGAGAAACTTCGAACCCATGGGCTGCAGTCGACGCAGTTCTCCGTGCTCGCCGCACTGGCCCTCAAGGGCCCGACACCGCTAGGAGAACTCGCTAACCTCCTCGGTCTTGAACGGACGACGCTTACCCGGAGCGCCAATCGACTGGAAGACGAGGGATGGGTCACCGACGCCGAAGCGGACGACGCGAGAAAGCGCTGTCTGAAGTTGACGCCGGACGGTCGCAAGAAGATCGAGAGCGCCTACCCTGCCTGGAAGGAAGCCCAAGACGAGGTGGACGAGCAGATGAATGGACTGGCGACGGAGTGAAGCCACAATAGGAGCACGACAATGCCGACAATTAACCGTCAAATTGAACCGAGAACAGGTCCGTCACGGATTACATCGTCAGTACCTGGGGGAAGGTGACCTCATGCAGAAGATCACCCCGAACCTATGGTTCGACGGCAACGCAGAGGATGCGGTGAACCGGTACACAAGCATATTCGACGACTCGTCGATCGGACCCACCAGCCGGTATGACGAGGCGTCAGCGGAAGCGTCGGGCCAACCAGAGGGGAGCGTCCTGACAATCGACTTCGAGCTAGAGGGCCAGTCGTTCGTCGCACTCAACGGCGGCCCCCAGTTCGAGTTCACTCCGGCAATCTCGTTCATCGTCAACTGTCCCACGACAGCGGCGGTAGACGAGCTTTGGACGGAACTGGCGAAGGAGGGCGAGACGCTGATGCCCCTCGATTCCTACCCCTTCAGCGACCGGTACGGCTGGACAAAAGACGAATACAGCGTATCATGGCAGTTGATTCACGACAACACCATTCCGGAGCGGAAAATCGTCCCATCGCTGATGTTCGTCGGTGAGCGGTGCGGTCAGGCCGAGGAGGCGATGGCGTACTACACGTCAGTGTTTGACGACGCGGACGTCAACGACATCGCCCGCTACGGCCCTGACCAGGCGCCAGATGAGGAGGGGACGGTCATGTTCGCCGACTTCACGCTCGCCGGTCAACACTTCGCGACGATGGACAGCGCCCAGGAACACGACTTCACCTTCAACGAGTCGATTTCGTTCATCGTGGACTGCGCTGATCAGGCGGAGGTCGACTACTACTGGGACGCACTCACGGCGGACGGCGGGGAGGAGGGGCAGTGCGCCTGGCTCACGGACAAGTACGGCGTGTCCTGGCAGATCGTCCCAGCGGTCCTGCCCGAACTCTTGCGTGACGAGGACGCCGAAAAAGCGGGCCGAGCCATGAAGGCGATGCTTCAGATGCGGAAAATCGATATCCAGATGCTGGAGGAGGCATCTATCGGGTAGGTCCACCAGCTCCACCGAGAATCCGAGCACAACGGTCTCTTTGGCTCTGTTGAAATCCTATTCTTCATATGTATTTTAGCGTGAAACGCACGCTCACTACACGTGCGGACTTGCCGCGCACCCGGCTCAACGTCGACCCAGGTGATCGACAGGTCCGTCTCTGACGCATCCCGCTGGGAGTGCAGAATGTGGGAAACGAGTCCGTCGTCTCGGCTCAGTGCCGGCGCGTCAGAGTTGCGTACCGATCGCATGTAAGTAGCGTATACCGAACGGGATTTGATTCCACTCCTGCGCTTCCGAATCGCTACCCGTCCCAGTACTCCGTCTCGTCGTCGATGCGGTAGTAGCCCTCGAGCGACCGGTCGTCGCGACCGCCCGGCGGCGAGCCGACGAAGACGCCGAACTTGTTCATCTCCGGGTAGACTGTGATATCCGGCCCGTTCATCGTCGACATCGCAAGATACCGGAGCGTGTCGTCGCCGTCGTTGACGACCCGATGGCCGCCCGACTCGTCGGCGGGAAAGGTTGCGTAGTCACCGGCCGTCAGGGGCTCGAGGCCGTCCTCCGTCTTCAGTTGTCCCTCGCCTGCCAGCACGTAGATCGCCTCCTCGTTGGCCGTGTGATAGTGGTAGGGCCACGACCGCATCCCGGGCGGGAGTTCGTAGAGGCTACAGCCGAGGTCCGAGGCGTCGACGGCGTTGGAGAGTTCCTTCCGCCGGAACGTCGTTTGCTCTCGATCGTACTCTTTCCAGTCGACGGTCGATTCGTTGATCTTGTCCATACCATCTGTCACTCACATCAATTACGTATAATTTCGTGTCACCCTCGATCGGTTTGGGCTGGTTCACTATTCAGTACACGTGTCTACGTACCTTTTTCCGCCTCGGGATTCCTCACTTCGTTCGGAACCTCTCGGCGCAAAAATCTACGTTAAAAAGGCCGCCTCCGCGGGCTTTGCCCGCTCCGGCGGTGAACTGCTCACTTCGTTCGCAGATGCACGTCGCGGTAACGCCTTCGCCTGTACTTACCGTAGAGGGTCCAAAGCTATCATGTTCTAAGGATTTCAACAGAGCCGTCTCCTTGGTTATCTGTCCGGTGTAGTAGCTTGAATTCGGTGAGTTGTCTGGCTAGTGAACGTCGAGATCTGGATTTCTGCACCAAGTTAACCAACATACAACCTACTGTGTTGGTTAATTGAGAAGCACTGTCTATTTTGTAGCGCCAACCCAAGTTCTCACAACGCGAAGAAATATATTTCCAGTACCTTGGATATATGTCCTAGCGGCTCGTAGACACGAGCATGCCTGATCACAACCAACCATCGATGACGCGGGGGGAACGCGTTCGTGCTGCAGCACGAACCCTCCGGACACCCCGTACTGCACAGTGGATTGCTGACGAGACAGAGGTCTCGGTGAAAACCGCACAGAAATACCTCGAGCAACTTGCCGAGGACAACGTTCTCCGAGAAATCGAACAGGGAGAGCAGACCCTCTATGGCATCGACCAGCTGATGGCCACATATCGTGAGGTTGCGGCACTCCAGCGGGAACACGATCGAGAGGAACTCACTACCGCTCTCGAGTCAATGCGAACCAAAATCACAGATTGGAAGGTCTCGTACGACGTCGAGACGCCAGGCGAACTCCGAGCGAGCATCGCTGATCTCGACGACAGTGATGAGATGGCACAACGTCGCGAGATTGCCAGCGAGTGGGAACATCTTGAAGATCGTCTGCCAGTCATTCGCGCTGCACTCAATGAGTACGACTGGGCCACAAAACGCGATACAATTTCTGCGTGACAAATGGGCCTTTCAGGAACAATCGATAGCTCGGTCTATAAGGGACTCAGAGACGTCCTGCAGCGCCACCCTGTTGTCACAACTGTTTCATATGAACCGGACAGCCTCGTCAAAAAGTTCCTCCGAGCACAGATCGATCCCGACCGCGTCATCCCACCGACTGGTCCAGAACAACCGAGGTTGGACGTCGAATGGCGGTTCACTCAGAATGAGCAGTTCTACCGGATCCACTATGCCGACCCAAATACGGGGTTCAATTGCGGCTGGCACCGTGATGAGGACCATCCCGAGTTGGGGCCAGTCCATTTCCAATACGAGAAGCCGGATGCTGAGAGCAGCCAGCACGAGCGTTCGAACTTTGAAAAGAAAGTTCCAACAGAAATACTCTGGACCGCTCTCGACCAATTGTTCGAAAGGCGAATTCCGAACTTAGTGAGGGAGACATGAGGCCAAGTCAGGTTAATAAGCTTCTTATTGGCAGGCTGCCGGTACGGCTGCAGAGAGTGCTCCTTCATCGTTGAACGAGTGTGTCTTATCACTCAGACAAATAGAGGGTGACAACTGTATCTTGGAAATCCAGTTGTGGTGGGATTGAGAGGGGATGCCCTGTTGAATAGCTTTTCTGAACCCCGAGAGGAGAAGAAAACTACCGCAGAGATGATTCGTTTAGTGGTCATCGGTATCGTATTTTTCTGACCTGGTAGCAAGAATGAAGATTGGTTTCTGAGATTTTACTCTTCAACCGCTGATTCGTGGCCAGAACACACCCACCCCGACACCGTACCTCTATTCAACAGAGCAACTTTAACTGTGACTCAGAATCTATTCAACACGGCAGATGGATCTGGGATTCTGTCGGTCAAGACATCAATGCGGTCACGGAGGACGGAATCGAGTACCAGTTCTACCACCTCGACGGCCCGGACGGCGAGTTCAGGCAGAACGGGTCCGTCTGGTCGAACTGCGTCCTGTATACGGTCGGATTGCTCGGAAACCGTCTTAAAAAAGCTATCAGAGCGAGCGGTTCCTTCGTTCGCTCTCCGTCATCGCTCCGGATTACTTGAACACTCGAGCGTCGGCCCAGTTGGCGTGGTCGTAGTCGACGGTACCGTCGGTCCCTTCCGTGACGACCAACTCAAGGACGTCGACGCCCGAGATGTCGACGTCAAGCGAGACGGCGCTGTCTTCTCCCGTGAGAACATCCGTCTCGATGAGGACCTCATCGTCGCCGAGCACGCGGAATTTGACGTTTCCTTCGTCTCCAACTTCGTCATCGATCCCGACGTCGGTGACGAACTGCGATACGTTGCCATTGAGGTAGTAGACTATTTCCGACTCGGCGTGGATACCGATTCCCTTCTCGTAGGTTTCACCCCCGATCGAGAGTGTGTTCCCGTCGACGCTCTCGTCGAGGCCGATCGAGCCCCAGCCGATAGTCGCCGTGGTCCACTCGTGATCACTGAGATAGGTGTCGCCTGTCGGCGGCGCCGGCGGGACGGATACTGACGGACGATTCGAGATTTCGATAGTGGTCCCCTCTCGTACGTAGGCCGCCGTCACCTCGATCGTGTCATCGCTATCCGGTTCGGGCGGAGCCGTCACCTCCCACGCGACCGTGACTGACTCGTCGACCGCGACTTCGTCGAGCGACGTCTCGGTCGTCGACATCGCGTCCCAGCCGCTCGGAGCGTCAAAGTCCAACTGAACGTCCTCGACGACGGTCCGATCGTCGTTGGTGAAAGTAGCGGTTAGCTCGAACGTCTCGCCGCCGGTAACGAACTTCACATCGGTGGAGAGTTCCAGCCCTTTTTCAGTGTATTTGTTGATCGGTAATTCTCGATTCTTCTCCCAATCCTCACGGGTGAAACTGGGGAATTTGACGGGCCTACTCCCGTGATTGATAGAGATGCGAGAAAGTGGCCGGATAGCGGACCAGTGGACCGCATCGTACACGTTTTGATCGACCGGCCGACCCTTGTTCAGCGCATCGATGAGCCGATAGACCATTATGTAATCGCCTCCTCCATGGCCGTATCCTTCGGCCTGTTTGCCTAGGCTTTCCCAAACAGGATGTTCATACTCATCCCGATACTCATCATACGTTTCGTCATCCAAGACGTTGTGTCCTTCGTTGCCTATGGATAAACTGCTCCCATGGTGCGTCGTGCTTTCGTGAAATCCGCCTGTCCCGGCGAGGGTGTTGTGGGAAAGCCCAGAGGTTGTGCGGGTCGTTTTCACATCCAACTGCTCCTCAATGTGTAACCCTTTGTTCGTCTTGATTAGTGATCTGGTCGTGTCACCGTTTGCCCAGTCAGTCTGACCATAGAACTCGTCGCCCGGCCCCAATTCGTTCTGCGCATATTCGCTAAGGGCGGCTTCGGGACTCTCCTGTGCGACGAGGGACTCCATACGGTCACCACGCAAGAGTTCCAAGTACCATGCAATGGGACCGACACCGTGGGTAGGATAGGTATCGCCTTTCTCCTCCATGTGCATTCGCGATCGCCAGTTGATCGGCGGGCCATAGGCGCCCATGAAATAGGTGCCCACTAGATTATGAATATATCCACCTCTCGCAAAAGTTATCTCATCAAAGACGCCCTCCTGCACCATGTTCAATACCCACAATTCTTCTTCCCTGTAATTGTAGTTTTCATTCTGCACGCAATGCACCTGATTCCGCTCGGACGCCTGAACCAGATCCCAGCACTCCTTGATGGTTGTCGCAGCAGGAACCGCGACCGCTACATGCTTTCCTTTGTCCATTGCATACACGCACATTTCAGCGTGTGAGCGGTGGTGCGTGAAGATATATACCAAGTCGATATCATTGCGTTCCACTAGTTGTTTCCACCCACTATCGACCATTTTGTCGAGATCGTCTTCTCTAAACGATTCATCGTCCTCCCACTCGTCTTCTGAAACCCCGGCCGAGTACGTGGCGGGGTCCATTCCGTAGTCCTCCTGCAGCGTGGAGGCCATCTCTTGCACACGGTCCTCCACGACATCACAGACGGCGTTTATCTCGCAATTGGGCATCGCATTTTCGTTGATCTTGGCCACTGTTTCTGTTATCCCGGGTCCGCGATTTCCGAGCCCAATAATGCCAACACCGACCGTTTCGATCGGGTCCGCCTCAAGGTTCATAACGCTCTCACCTCTTCTGGATGGCGTTTCTCCTGGCGGAGTATCCTCCGGTGGTCCCTCTCCAGGGTGTACTCGCGCCTGTCCTGTCGGGGTTACGGTAATCATTCCCGCTGCGCTTACTGTACCGGCTAAGTATTCCCTGCGTGTACGATTCATGGTACTTTGTGACATAAATTATAATTGGCAATAAGTGTTTGTATGGCGGTTAATATATCTGCAACATTCTCTCTACTGATTGATCATTTCTCGTGTATTTTCAGTCGACCGCTGGACGAACGGCGAGGGGATCTTCTGGCGATGGGGGCCACAACCACTTCCCTAGTCTCTGATCGAATGGAAATCCCAGCGATCGAATGTCATCGTGTCAAAACTCTGCTCGAAATCGACGTCTTCGGCCGCCACGGGACCGACCCCACGGCAGCCTTCCTCTCTCGGCTTGAGGAGAAACATGATATCAGCGAAACGGAGTTTCTCGTCGGTGCTGGCGGCTATCTGACTGGTCTTGCTCGTCGGAAGCTGAGCGGTCAGCTCAACGATAGCGAGCGAAATCACATCGAAAATGCTGGCGTTGCGAACGACGAAGACGGGGAAGTGGGAGCAGATACCGTCTTCCATTTTGAACAGGCCGGCGAACGAATCTATGCAAACTACTCTGGTGGCGATATTGTAGATAGGCACTTGGTTGGGACGTTCGATGGGGAACAATGGGACATCAGATACACCCAAATAAATACGGATAATGAAACCGCAACCATTGGTCTTTAGTTAGGCCCCAGTCCTCGATTGTGTAGCGGTAGCGAGCCTCTCTTGGAGTATCGGTCGTTATTGGTGTATCTTTTGAGCGTCGTCGATCAACCGTTCCAGCAACGGTGGCGGAGAGTAGCCGAGGTATTCACCGAGTTCGTGAAGGATGAGCTGGGCGTGCGACCGGAAGGTCGCCGCCCAGCGTTCTGGTGGGAACACGAGCTCATCATCTGCCTGCTCGGTGACCAGATCCAACAGATCACGGCTAACCAGCAGTGACAGCAACGCCGCGTACAGCAGTATCTCAACGACGTGCTTCTTGCTCGTGGTAAACTCGTCCAACGAGTATTGTGTCTTGAGTTCGCGGAATAACAACTCAACCTCCCATCTGCAGCGGTAGATCGTCGCTAGATCTGCTGGTAAGAACTCTTCTCGCGGGAGATTCGTGATATATAGATGATAGTCGTCGGCGTCCTCGTTGCGGATGCCGACGACACGGAACGTCTTCGTGTCCCACGACTGCGTCCCTGTATACTCTCTGCGCTGGAATTCTGCTTCGACCTCAACATCGATATACTGCCGATAGAGGTCATCAACCACGTCGTGGATCTTCTCACCCTCCAAGGGAATGGCGTCGCCACGCCATTCCCGTAATTCTCCGGTTATCTCCGGATTCACGTTTGATTTGAGCCGACTCACGAAGTAGCCGTCATTCTCGTCGATCAGTGCGAAACGGCGGTACTTGAAGTACGCTTGATCGAACAGTACTAACCGGTCTTTGAGCCACGGACCTGTGTCAAACTCTGTGCCGTCGTGTGCTTTTTCGTCAGTGACGCTGAACCGGTCGATCGTCTGATCGGTGACGTTGTGGAGCAGGTGGAGCCGCGCTCCACCCTGCTCCCCTTTCCGTGGTTCGTACGCATCAGCGAGAAACCGATGTAACCGCAGGATCGTCCCGTCAGCGACCATCACGTCACGGAACCGGTCGAAATCTGCATCAACTGTATCCGGGACAGCGACCTCGTCGAGCGCGACCTCGACGAGGTCGCGGAGATACTCCGCGAGCGAGGGCGTCAGTCGCTGATAGAATCCGCCAGGAGAGATCGTTTCATCCGCTGTAGCGTTGTAGCTCCGTCTGAACCCAGTGAGTGTTCGGCTCTCGCCTGCGGCGAAGCCGAACACGAATGCCCAGACGAAGGCAGGAATCTGGAGCTTGCGGTCGCGTTCGACCACGCCGAGTTCCTCGGCGTGCTCTTCGAGGAACTCGGAGGGAAACAGTGTAGTGAGCCGACGCATAATTCGAGATGAGGAGGCGTCTTGTTGCACACTTGCCGCCTCCTCGTTCCTTCCGCAAACATACCTCGATAAGCCACCGCTGTCACGCGATTCGTCTCCTAACTAAAGACGGATGTCTTCGGAGACATATCCTCGTTGTGGACAACGTACCGGTGATCGTGCTCCATGCCTCGGTAGGCTGGCAATCCATCAATCCAGACATCAACCAGTCAAATACGAGTCTCGTTCTCAACGCTGTCGCTGAAGACGACCAGTTCGAGTTCGAAGCCAACGATAACAGCTGATCCACGACCGCGATTGTAGAAATTTAGTGAACCGAGATCGCGTTGGCAGTCTAGCCGTTGTTCTTTCGGCCGGGGACGCCGTAATCGATGTGGACTTCCGGTGTGCTCGGTGATTCAGATGCTGGAGTTCCGTTCCAATCGAGAACATGGACATTCGCTAGCTCCCCAGAAAACTGGAACCGATGGACGCCAGTTTCGATCGTCCCCTCGACAGCATGTTCCGAGACCACTGTAGTCTCCTCGAGCGAGTCAGCCTCAACTGGTTCGATATCACCATCGACGCTAATTTCGTAGTTGGATGGCACTCCACGACCGATTACTGTAACGATATTTGTCATCGTAGTCTCACTTGGCATACAGTGGGAGACTCAACTTTGCCAGTATAAGCCTTCTCATTAGCAAAACGGTCGGAATTTCCAACGCTCTCGAACGAACGAATATGGATGCACTACAACTCGACGTACTGATCTTCCCACTCTCGTCTATCCTGGATCGCTTGCTCTCCTGCGTCGCTAATCACGTAATAGTTCGTCCGTCGATCGAGTTCGCCCTTCTCGACTAACTCCTTGTTGACAAGCGTATCGAGGTTTGGGTACAGTCGGCCGTGATTGATTTCGCTCTCATAGTATTTCTCTATCTCCTCCTTGACATCTTGGCCGGACGGGCGGTCGGCACCTGCGATCACGTACAGGAGGTCTCGTTGGAAGCCGGTGAGGTCATCCATATTACGAGAGTATTCAACGATGCTGCATTTGACTTCTTTTCACGGAGAATTGGATGTCTCCGCGCTGTGAAAGTAGAATGTTGTGCCCTGTTGAATGTATTCTTATACTCATTCAAACGGTGAAAGCTGCAGCAGAGGCCGGTTCGAGGGTGTCATCGAATGATCCGTATGATGTTCTTTTCGCCGAACCTGGAGTGAATTATACATTCATTACACTTGCAGACTGTGCGAACTTCGCTGTACTTTTCGTTTCCGGTCGCCAACAGAGCGTAATGGGAATTCAAAGCTACTTTGAATCTGATCTCCGGTTCTACTATGCGGTTGGTGGGTTCGTGATACTGGTTTTCATAAGCGGGATCGCTGTATCGGCAATATTGGAACTCGCCGTCATTGATCAGCGGCTCATTCCGCTCATTGTCGGATTCTTCTTGTTCATGTTCGTCTACTTTATCTCGGTAAGCGTTCAGGCTCTCGAACCGGATTCGTGACGCTATCATTTTTGAATATACTGTTCACTTCTTTACCTGTACTGAGCGATAACTACAGGTACGAAGTTATCATGTAATGGTGTCAAAGCTGTATTGTTATTTTGCGTATCCTCTAAGATCTGCTTATCACAATCATGGACCGAGATGAAGAGCAGCCGTCCGATGAACCCGTACAGACTACGATCAGCGGTGTCGACGTGCAGTTTCGTGTGGCGTCAGAAAGAGAACGCCGATTTCTTCCCGACGATGTCGGAATCTATGATGAGATGTTTGAGGACATGTTTTCCGAAATGCACGGGGACGATGTCTTCTTCGATATTGGTGCTCATATTGGCATCAACAGCTGTGTAATCGGTCGAAGGCACCCTGAGATAGATATCGTCTGTTTCGAGCCTCACCCCCAGACACGGAGGAGTCTAGAGACGAACCTTGAGTTAAATGAGATTGACGCCCTCGTTATGGATTGTGCTATCTCAAATTCAGATGGGGCGATAGCGTTCGATACTCAACACGATACGCCAGGTGGGATGGGCGAAGTTCGCCATTCGGGGCAGGGGATAGAAACACCCGTTCGAACGCTCGATAGCATCATCAAAGATGATGGTGTCCCATCGCCAACCGTTATCATGTCGGACATCGTGGGCGAAGAAATCAATCTGCTCCGTGGCGGTTCAATGACCTTCTCGTCGCTAACGACGCGGCTGGCATACCTTGTAACCCACGACCAGCCATTAGAACGTCTTGGAAGTAGTAAGCACGAAGTCGAGGATCTTCTAAGAAGTTATGGGTTCGACGAGTTGGAATACCTCCGCGATAACTTCCTCAAGGCCAAGAAGTCAAGTCAATCCGGATAACTGTCAGAGGATGAGTGCGGGCGCTTGGTGCAGTCGTGATATCTGCTTCGTCTGTACTTACCGTTTGTCGGATAGTCACAGAGAGAGGGTATGGAAACTTTTCTATGACACCCTGTGGTTCGTTTAGCAACTGTGGATAGCGTACCTATCTGGCTTGGGGCAAGAATGAAGCGTGATTTCTAAGATATTATCCTTCGACCTCTCGTTCGTGGCTGTCGCACACCTCCCCCGACGCCGTACCCCTATTCAACAGAGCAAACTCAACAACAATCGACTCTTGCTCGCTGTCTGGCACCGTCACCTCTGAGCCCTCTCGTGAGGGGCGAACAACGCCACAATCGCGTCGAACTGAGCAGTCACTCGAGCAGTCTCGTCTCTGCCTTCTCTGCTGCTGTAGATGCGGCGACTGGACGGCTCTGTGATGCTCTCTGAGCCGTGGCAGCGGTGGCGCGCGATGAATGCGCGTGAAGCGCGCAGAACGTGCGAGGGACGAGCGATGCGACCACAGGGAGCAAAGCGAGGAGGGTGGGGAGGACGCGAGCGAAGCGAGCGTGTGGTCGGACACACAAAAAAGAGGGAAAGCTATGCTATTCCTGGGTCCACCACCGCCCGCGTTCGGGGAACTCGAGGCGGCTCCAGCCGGTCACGGCCAGATTGCATCGCTCGTTGTGCCAGTTCTTCGCCGCGTTCCTGATTCGCACCGTCTCTCCCTCGCTCACTGTTGGCTGGTAGGAGTTCTCCCAGATCGTGACCTTCATCTTCTCGGTCTCATCTGCGATCAGCCCAACCTGGCTGATCGACGACTTCGAGGGCTCCCACAATTTGATGATCTCGCCTTCCACGTCTACCTCGCCTGCCTCCACCTCCGGCACGTCTGCGATATCGACGATCGTGCCCGACTCGGCCTTCACTTCATCCATCTCCGCGAGGGTTGCGTCGATCAGCGACGTCCCGTCGGTCACCTTCTCCGCCAGTCCACGGCTCACTGCCGCCCGGCTTGGACCCCCACGCACCGTCTCCGTGATTCGCACCGATTGTGTGTTGACCTCCGCCAACTGCTCTTGCTCCAGCTCCGAACGGGGGTCCACCCGTTCGACCCGCCGCTCTCGGCGCTGCTCGACCACGACCTCTCGCGTCCGCTTCTCTCGTCCCTCCTGCGTTCCGAACGTCGCTTTTGCGCTGATCAACTCGAGCTCCTCCTCTCGAGCCCGAATCCGCTCTTCCTGTGCCAGTGGCAGGTGTCCGAACTCGTTCTCCTCGCGTCCAACCACCGTCTCCGGATGGTTCGTCTCGACTTTCGTGTTGATCTCCTGATCGACCGACGCCGCGAACTCCGGCGTCTCGTCCACGGCATACTCCACGAACTCGTCTTCCACCGCCACGCCTACGTCCGTCTTCTCCGCCGCCGCATCCTGGTTGACACTCGATTCAGCCGAAGTTTTATCATCTCGGAAGTTCGTAGAACTCATTGCAATTAACCCGAAGGCGCTTTCCAACGCGTCTTCACCTTCAACTTCTCTGAGTCCCAACTGTGCTCGTCTCCTGCAACCGCTCTCGCTCGCGCCTTCAGGTCCCCTGAGGCGCGAGTAGAGCGGGACACTCACCCTCACCAGCCAGCACCGCGCGCCGAGACGACCGATGCGAGCGTCCAGCGGAGTAACCGTGGGGGGTGAGCAGCTACGCCGCACAACCCCTCGCGGTTACCCGCTGGCGTCGAAACCAGAGCCCGGCAGCACAGCGACCACCGGGAGCGAGCAGCCCGGAATGGTCGGTCGCGAGCGATGCAGAGGGAGGGAAGGCGAGCGGGGCGTGCCGTAACCACACACCAGTCGAGGGGCAGCTACAGCATCCCCGCCTTCAGCTCAGCCTGGTGGGCTTCGAAAGGGCGAGGACGTCTCGGTCGTCCCCCGCCGACGTAAGCACCGCAACGACCGAGCACAGCGAGGGAGTGAGGCGCGCAGCGAGGCGCGGGATGCCGAGCGGCCGAGGGTTTTCGGTGGGAGTGTACTCCTCTCTTCCTCTCTTCTCGAGCCATCTCCTATCCTCGAGCGTCACCTTCACATCAACCCCACTCTGCCCTATGCGCTCCGAGCAATTCACACGTCTATCCGCACTCCCGCAACATCGTCTTCGTCTCCACCAACGTACCAATGTCCTCCCATCCCGCGTATACTGCCTTCTCGAGTGGTCCGTTCACCACCTGGTCTCCATCTCGATCGAGACCCACGACCACCGACCGAGAGGAGCCAACCTGACACACTGGAAGGGTGTCATAGAACAGTTCGCGTACCAGTTGCGTTGACCCGACGAGTGTTACGTACAGGCGAAGTAGGTAACGGAGCAGCAATCGAACTCACCGATAATTGTCAAGAACAGCGAGCTGAATACAGAGTTCAGTACAACGGGCGCCTGAACACGATACTGATTTAATACTGGTTACGTCGAACGCTCCTTGTGGAATGGTATCAATTGACAACCTCGGCAAATTATGTCCACACCCACAATGGGAACCGTAAGATGACTGCCCAGGGCAACCAAGACTGCGCCGGCGCTGTCATCGTCGGTGCTGGACTCGCAGGACTCACAGCGGCTCGGAAGCTGATGAGCGAAGATCACAACGTCACGGTCCTCGAAGCCCGCGACCGTGTTGGTGGTCGAACACTCGATTACACACTGGCCGACGGCGAACGCATCGACCTTGGCGGACAGTGGATCGGTCCCACGCAGGACCACGTGCAGGAACTGATCGAGGAATTCAACCTCGAAACAGCCCGCCAATACGACGACGGGAACGGCCAACTCGCAGTAGAGGGGACTGTCAGTGAACACGATGAGGCGCTTCAAGCGCTTCCGGCGGAATCCCTGTCGGAGCTGATGGACGCATTCGGGCAGATTGAGACCCTCCGAGAGCAAATTCCGCTTGACGCCCCGTACAACGCGCCTAACGCCGAGGAGTGGGACGCGATCACCATCGAATCATGGAAAGCCGAAACTCTCGAGACAGAGGCCGCCCGAGCGGCCTTCGATACGGTTCTACGGGCACTATTCACCACGGAGCCAGCTGACATGTCGTTCCTGTACTTCCTCTTTTATATCCACGCCGCCGGTGGTGTCGAACCGATCACTAGCGTGGAAGGGGGTGCACAGGAACGCCGCATCGTGGATGGCGCCCAGCAACTGTCCCAACTGTTGGCCGACGAATTGGGCGAGGCCGTCTACCTTGAAGCCCCCGTCAGAGCCATCACCCAAGACGACAACGGTGTGGCCGTTGACGCTGATGGCGGGACGTACGCCGGGTCGTACGTGATCGTGGCTATCCCACCGACACTCGCTGGACGGATCACGTACGACCCCCCGCTTCCGGCCCGACGGGATGCGCTCACCCAGCGGATGCCGATGGGATCGGCAATCAAGTGCGTCGCGACCTACGAGGCGCCGTTCTGGCGCAACGACGGCTATTCGGGCTTCGTGCTCGTAGATGACGGAGTAGTCGGGTTCATCTTCGATGATACGCCCGCCGACAGTACGATGGGGGCTTTAGTCGGCTTCATCGTAGCGAACAAAGCGCGGACGTGGAGTGAGCGAGACGCTTCTGAGCGTCGTGAGAACGTGCTGGAGGACTTCACGCGGTATTTTGGAGTCCAGGCCGCTGAACCACTCGAGTACGTGGACCAAGCATGGACGAATGAGCCGTGGTCGGCAGGCTGTTACGCTGGCAACATGACGCCGGGAACGATGACCGGATATGGCGAGGTACTCCGCGAACCTGTCGGGCGGATCTATTGGGCCGGGACGGAAACGGCGACACAGTGGTGTGGCTACATGGACGGAGCCATTCAATCAGGCAAACGAGCGGCACGTGAGGTGAGCGAACGGCTTACGTGATGCTGGTTAGCCGGCATATTACCGATGGCTGATAGAAACACCCTTGTTAGGTTCGCCCACCTACATACCAGATGATTCACTGGAGCATGGGGTGAAACCAATCTTTGAGAAGAACTTATGGCACCCTGCACTGGGGGAAGCCCGGCAGCACAGCGAGCTCGAAGAGAGCGAGCGAGCAGCCTGGAACCTGGAGGTGGGCGGGTGATCGTGGGAGGGCGGTACTGTGCGGGGCGGTCCGCCCGTCGTCCCTCCCTCCATACTTACCTCATCTCACCACTCCCATCCTCCCACTCACTCAAACCGCACCGACTCCCTACCTTCTGTACGGTTTCCGGATCCAGGATCTCATCGAACTGCCCCATGCTCGTAGCTGTACCCGTATCGCTCGCCGCAGATCCTGCCGCAGCACCGCCACTTCCGAGTAGTACGATCGCACACCTCTCGGCAATTCGTGGAACCGTTCCTGGCACTCCAGACACGTGTACTCGAACTCTGCCCGAACTTTGTTCTGGTGCCCCTCGAGTTCACCCGCTTCGCTGTAGTGGAACTCCTCGTACACGAGCTTCTTCGAGACGAACTCGCGACCGTCACACCGCGGGCACTGGTCCATCATCAGCGGGTCATCTGCCCCCTGCCTCGAGACAGTACTCGAACTCATCGATGCAACCTTGGCCTGCTCACCCTCACTGCTTACCTCACTATTCTCGGCTGAACTCTCGGCTCCGTCCGCTGTGGTATCAGCTTGGTCTGCCTCGGGCTCAGCTTCCTCGCCTGGCGCTGTTCCTTCTCGAACCCAGTCGTCAAATTCCTCGCTCAGGGTCTGGTCGTCGTCCTCTGCGTCTTCCGTCTGGTGTTGATCTGTCCAGCTCATATCCCGCTCATCACTCTCAGGTGGGCGAACAACACCGCCTCGCGATCGCCTAGTCTAATGTCTCCCTGCCACTCTACGTCCACCACCATCACGATCGTCCAATCTCACGTCTTCTCCGCTGCTCTTCACTCACCGCCGCCTCGAGTCCAATCTCACCGTCGACGTCCTCGCCCACGGCCACTATCCGCTCCTTGAGGAGAACAACCTACGATCCGTCACCACCTCTTCCAGGTCCGCTCTATCCTCGAGTCCTTCTCCACATCCCCTGTCACGCCCCGGCTCCTAACCTGTACGTTCCTCTTTCTCCCCATACCTCAGCTTCATCTTCAGTCTCCCGCCCCACTCCTCTCCACTCCGATCACCACACTCTACCCTGTTCTCCGCCCTTCACTCTTTTCTCCCCCTCTCACCTCGAGCACCATCCTCTCTCTACTTCTCCCACCTCTCTTCTTTCTCTATTGGTCCCTCACATTCTGCTCTCTTCTCAATTTTCTTTTACATCTATTATCTCGCTTCGAACCCTTCCTCTCCCACCACTCTACCGCATTCCACTCTCCCACTGATCGTGTTCTAAAAATGCTTCTCACTCCTCTCTCATTCCCCTTCCGTCCACCCCCTTGTTACTGCCCCTACCTTCCACCCGTTCTACACCCAACTCAATCCCTCCATTCTCGAGTCATAACACACCTCCTGTCTAATTCTCCATATTCTGATGTATTTACCTACCCTGCTCTCTGGCTCTCCACGTCTCATTCCCCGTCGCGCACACCTCTGTTTCTGCATACCTCCCCATTCCTTTGGACGAAAAATCGTCATTCACGACCGGTTTCGCGGGCTCAAACTATTTTAAATTCCCGTTGCGCATATCTAAGGTCGTAACAATACGCGCAACGAGCGAAAATTTCAAGCACGGAAGTCAAAAACGCGCAACGGAGAGTTTCAGCCACCCAACTCAGCCGATTCTGAATTTCAATGTTCAAATTGAAGAACGGCAAAAGGGGCAGTTAGATATTACATTCTTAGAAGAATACCCCTTATCCGCTGATTTCTCCATCACTAAGGCTCAGATAATGCGCAACGGTATTTTATCTCCTGTATAGTAACTGTAATTAATGTATTTCAGATGTTATATTGGTTTAGTAGAATAGCGCCAAATTCAGTTTTTCAGATCTTCTTTATAGTTGTGAAATGAATGGGCTAAAGAGAGGGTTGGATCCGGGGAAGTTCGTCGCTATATTAAACGGGGTCAGTTTCCTCGAGTTGGTCGTACATGACGTCGGGGAATGGAAGGCTGCCATAAATTGAGTAGGGACACTGCTCTTTGCCAATACAGTACCGTTGCATATCGTCATTATTACAATTCATCGGCAGGGGTGTGTTCCCGTCGGGGCCAATGCCACGATCGCCCCGTCGGGCTTCGTACTTGATCTGGTAGGCAGAGATCTCTGGATCAAACCATGGCCACCGGCTGAACAGGTCTTTGAGTTCATCGGTGATCGCGTCGACGGATTTCTCGCGGTACTGCGGGAGCCACATTACCATCCGAACGAGGTTGAAGAGGTCTTTTCGGACCGGTTTCTCCTCTTGGAGCCGCTCATCCATCGCAGCAAGACAAGGCAGTTCAAACAGGTCTTCAAGTTCCGTAATCTCGAGTGGCCGCGATCCACCGCCCGAGTGGTCGATCCGATACGTATTGATGCGGTCACTCCGATCGACTGTCACCGACCGATGTGATGAGTGATCTGCAAGCGAGTTCCCTACACTTCGAGGGGTCGACAGCTGTGTAAGCTGGGCTCGTTCACTCTCGTTTTCTGGTTCGTATACCTCAAGAGCATCGGACAACTCCTGAGCAGTATGAAACTCACCGATCTGAGTGTGTGGTGATGCTTGCACAGCATTTCGGAGCAGTCGGACGATCTGCTCGCCTTGATCCCAGTTTTTCCACACCTTCTCGTAGTGGCCGATCTCGAGGGCGTAGTCAGTCCGCTCGGTGATGGCAGTTTCGTGCTCTCGAAGCCACTTGCGTTGTGGGTCGCCGAGTTCATCCTCTTGGACTGCCTGTAGCCGGCCAAAACACCGCTTGCCGTACGATCGATAAGTGTCATGGAGGTGGTCGAGCGGGACGTAGAGATGATTGTCCTTGACCTGCGTTCGAATCTCGCCCGTTTCGTCGGCACCCGTCGCTTCGGTGGATGCTCGAGCGAGGCACTTTCGAGAGGCAGCCGCCATTGGGATCTCGACGTAGAGATCGTACTCGGTATCGGCAGTCACCTCCTCGTCGAATTCGGGCATCGGTTTGACGTCCGTACAAACGCGACCCGGGTGGGGACCGTCCTGACTGGGGCCTTTCGCGTAGAGGACCTCAGCCATCTCTTGGTAGAGCGTTGGATCGTCGTACTCATGCACAAGTGCGAGGAGGTTAGTCGCGAACAGCTCGCGGATGTTGTGAAGGACTTGGTTCTGCCGAGGCGGCGTGTCCTCGAAGCGAGGTTGTTCGCTCACGCAGATTGAACTGAGAGTGGCCAGCAAAACGAGCGTGGCGGGCTCGTCGACGAACGGGTACTCGAGCGGACGGTTGCGCTGGGAGCTCTTGAACGCAGCAGTTCCGAACCGTTCGATATCCGAAAGCAGCGTCTCTCGGTCTGGTGTATTATCGACGACGTAGCGGTCGTACCCGCGGGTGAACAATTGAACGATCTCTCTGTCAGTGTAGTTGGTAGGGATCGCTGCAGCGAGGTAGGCGTCTCGCTCGGTCTCTCGTGGATCAATCATGGGTAAGTTCACGCTCGGTTTCAAGGAACTGTGGTCGGGCTTCCGTTCGGGGATCGAACGCTGGGCTCTCGATCGGCTGGACGACACGGCAGACCTCTGCGTGCAACGAGTAGGGCACGCGAAGGAGACGGCTTCGGTCGGCAGTCACAACGGGATCGATCGGGATCTCATAACGCTCGAGCAAGAGATCGTTGAGCACTTCTCGGCTTTTCTCGTCATACCCGTACTCAAGCTCGTTGTCGAGCAGATAGACGTGGACGCCTTGACCGGAATAGACGACCATCGTCTTCTCGGCAGCAAACACATCCATGAAGAGGTCTCGTGTTTCGAAGCCGTACTCGATCGCACGGTCGATGTCCTCGAACGAGTAGGGATACCCCCTCGGATCGGCGTCACGAATCTCGGATTCGGCGAGCAACGCGTCGTCACGACTCACATCCGTTGATTGGATCTCGAGGTCATTCTCGTCAAGTTCGCGTTCAGCGCGTGCTGTGGCGATGTCTTTCGCATCGATATCGACCGCGAGAACCCACGATCGGTCCCAGTTGTCTAGCGCATAGTAGACGCCATCCGAAATCGGATCACTCTTCTCGAGCAGATCGGGATCAGCCAAGGCGTATTTACTCCCCTGGAACGGGTCGTACCGTGCGGGAGATTGAATGAACGAGACGAGTTCTTCGACGTTGCTGAAGTTCTGTGCGATCGGCTCGCCATCTGAGTCGGTGCGCCACGTCGGCCGTCGAATGAAGTCGCGATCGGGGCGCTCCGCTTTCCGGATGGGATGGCGCTCGCGGAAGCTGATCCCGAACTCTTTCGGTGCCGTTGGAGTAATGAACGGCGGCAACTGGTCTACATACTCGGGGAACTCCTCGGTATAGTACGCATAGACCTCGCCACGGGTTGCCTGTCGCCAGGTCATAAGGGTCTACCACCGGTGAATGCGAATGTCATATAAACCTTCATTATTTCACCTTGTTTAAGTCAGCTTCCTGAAGGTGTGGATCGTCGCCATTCCATCGGCTTCAAATCCTTCGACTGCCTCCTGGAGAAGTGAAAATGAGTTAGCTGTTCGACCGCTCACATTCTCAGGAAGACGTTCTGCATCGGCGAGCACATTCACGATCTCGCCAGCGTCGTCACGTGACGGGAACGCCCACACGGCATCCGCGTCGACCGCAGCCATCTTCTCGTAATCACTCACAACTGCCTCCGCGTTATTTGATGTCATCTCCACTTCGCCAACCCAGACAAGTTCATCATCAACGTCGAACGCGGCAGCGTCGAAAATCGTCTCCGAGGACTGCTGATAGTATCGCTCCACTCGATCGACCTCCTCGAGAGTCTCGAGCCAGCGCACCAGGAGTTCGACCCCGACTTTGTGTGGCGTCTTCTCTCCAAGATCTCCAATCCCCGGTTGGGCGGTGATTGTCTCGCCGAGAAGCTCTCGTCCATCCGGAAGCACCGTATAATACGGTCGTCGGTCCACCTTCCCTTTCTCGAGCAGCCCGAGTTCGATCAACACGTCGACGTCAACCCCATCAAGATCCTCTTGTAATTCGCCCATCCCTTCCAACAGCGTGTACTGCGGGAGGTCACGGTTCATCGCGTCAAGGACACGTTTGAGGAAGATCGCGTCGTCTCGAGAGAGCCCCCGTCGCCGAAGTTCATCGTCCGAGACTGGGCATTCCTCTTCGTCCGTAGACGGATCGAAGAAGGCGGCTCCATTTGCAACGTCAACTGGATCGTCGTCGGTAGTCTCCGTTTTACTGCTATCGTCTCGATCATCGTGCTGATTGTCGCTCCCATCGTCAAGGCTGATCTCATCGAGCGGCTGCTGAGCTTCTACGTCCTCACTCTCTTCGTCGGACTCCATTATCTCTGTACTCTCACCTTCGTCCAGCGCCGGCGGCGCACCAGCCCGCCGATCTGTGTCACTCCAATTCGACCACTCCATCGCGTCTTCGTGGGTCGGTACGTACAACCCGTACTCGTCCTCAGTCCGCTCGAGCACCTCCGGCAGAAGCTCTTCGTCGAATTGCTGCTGTTCGGCTGCCGTCAACGGCTCGTCGCTTTCTGGATGCCCGCTTATGATCGGGGGCGAGTGCAGAGTCAACGGCGCTGGTCGCTCCTCACCGAACCCAGGGGAAACGAGTTTCGTGAACCACTCGCCCGCTGCCATCCGGTTGTTCCGGTTCCGGACATCCTCCACAGACAACTCGTCGTGCGTGAACGTCTTCGCGAACCGGTTCTTCATCGAGATGTCACCAATCAGTTTCGTATGCACCTCTGTCAGCAGTTCCTCGTACGCACCGTTCCCATTGTGGAACTTCTTGACCTGCTCGGGATACTGCATGATGAAGCCGAGGCTCAGTCCCGACGATCGGCCTTGGGGGAGCAGTTGATCGGCGACCAGTTCGGTCGCGACGAACGGTGCAGCCTCTTCCATGATGACGTTGACCACGTTCTCGGGGTTCGTCCGCCGCCGTCGCTGGATTGAATGCCACAGATTACTCAACAGGACTGTGGTGAACCCGCGCTGGGCTGGTAACGACAGGTCGCCCAGGTCGAACAGGATCGTGACATCTTCCTCGAGGAACTCACTGAAGTCAAAGTGGGTCTCCTGCTGGTGGAAGCCGTAGAGATCGTCTCCGGTGGATTCGACTTCGCGACCGGGTTTGTGTCGAAGCATCCAGTGAAGGTGGCGATCCTCTTTCAGTTTGTTCAGCCGGTTCATCACCGCCCCCATCGTCGTGTCGAACTGGTTCTCGTCCTTGGCGAACTGGGCGGCGAGTGAGTCGTGGATGTCGGCATTGATCTCCGAAACCTCCGGCAGCTCCTGATGACGGTGCATTCGCGTTGCGGCCTCGACGAGATCATCCAACCCGAAGACATCATCATCGTGTTTCGGATCGAACAATGCCTGGATCAGGAACGTCAAAACTTCGTTCGCCACGAACGCCTGTTCGTACTTCTCTGCTCCCATGATCATCCGCATCAGCTCGTGGAAGTGGTCGACTTTCTCCTTGACTGCCGTCTCGCGATCGTTCCCCTCGAGCGCTGGTCGAATATCGAAGAACGAGATTGCAGGAAGCGTCTCCGGTACGCGGAAGTGGTACACGTCGTCGAGGTGCCCGAATTTCTTATAGTGGGCCATCAGGTAGTTCTGACACATGTTGTCGCCTTTCGGGTCGAAGAGGACGTTCGGCCCAGGTGTCGTCTCGGCGAGCGAGCGCAACATGTGGTACGTAACTTGGCTCTTCCCGCTTCCAGTCGCGCCACAAAGCAACCAGTGGCGTGTTTGCCGGCTCGGCGGTAACCGAAGCGGTCCCTCGACGGCACTGTTAGCGTCCTGACCGAGGACCATTCCCGTGGTGTACTGGCGGCGTTGGGCGGTGTCCAACCCGGGAAGAGCTGTGCGGCTTTCGGGATTCGCGTGTGTCTCTTTGACTGCTTCATCAGTCAAATGCTCGGTACTAGGGACGATGACCATGTTGCAGAGTTCGGCGGGATCGAGATGGAGGTCGGGTTCGGAGCGGCTTACCCGCCCACCAGTGACGACCTCACCCTCGAGAAACCGATTAAAACAGCGTCGCGACCGCTTTCGCCGACTGCGCTCAAGAACTCCTTTCTCGTGGAGGGTTTCGCTCTCGAGTTTGTAGTAGTCACCGGCAAGCGGATCGAACACGGTACTCAGATTCCGTAGGCCGTGTTCGATTTCGGATGTGTCGCTCAGAGACGAGTTCGTGGGGACAGTCACTACCCGCAGGTTGGTCGTGAACGTATGTCCCCAGTCTTCGTTTTTGATCTCGGTAATGCGCTCAGATCGAGATTCACTGAGTGACTCTGACCGCGACAAAGACGACTCGTTATTCTTTGGACCGCGTAGAAGCTCTTCAAGGGCTATGACGGCTTCACCCCACAGCGTCTCGCGCCCCTGTTCGATTTCATCGATGTGGTATTCTCCCTCTTTCGTCAGATCGGGCTCGCCTTCGAACGCGGCCTGGAAAATGATTGGATGATCCGTGCTTGCAAAATGATCGATTAGCACGGTCAACGGCGCGTGTGAGCTCGCCTTCGACCGATCAGTTTCTCCCATTTTCTGATCGAATTTCTTGATTGCCGCCAACGGGTCTCCGCTGCCGGTCCACCGCAGTCCGTACGGTTCAACTTCATCCGGATGTGGCCGGGCGAGTACCCCCTCACCAGTGTCAACTGGCGTCTCGAGGGCGAACGTAAGCGACCCTGGATCGCGGTTTTCTGCCTTCTCTTTCGCACGGAGTGCATCGAGGTCGATGCTCGGGAGTTGCTTGCCGAGTAGGAGACTGGAATCGGAGCTGGGAGGAGAATAAGACTCGGAATCGGAAGCCTCAGAATCAGACGCCTCCGTACTGGTGTTCTCTTCGGTAGTCTTGTCTCGATCGACCTGCTCGCCGATGGTCGTAGCTCCTCCGTCAGCAAGCGTCGGTTTGGAGCCCCGGACACGAACGAGCGCCTCGACTTCAGCCGGTGTACACTGGAGAGTGCCGTTCTCGAGGGCGGTTTCGAACTCGTCGTACGAGTACTGCTGTGGAGTGATGAGCTTCTCCGCAAAGTCAACAG
This sequence comes from Natrinema zhouii, assembly GCF_013456555.2. GTDB lineage: Archaea > Halobacteriota > Halobacteria > Halobacteriales > Natrialbaceae > Natrinema > Natrinema zhouii. The sequence goes on along the minus strand of NZ_CP084884.1, from coordinate 2,073 downwards.
TCACACGCTCGATTTCCACGGAGTCGGGATAGGCCGAGTTGAGTCGATCGTAGAGCGTGGACAGGTGTTGCTCGCATGTGTAGTAAAATTCGATCGGAGAGTCCGTCCCGTCGCTGTAGATCACAAACTCGAACGTGAGCGGATCGGGCTCCGAAAGCGGGTTGAGCTGTTGCCACCACGACAGCCCACCTCGTCGGACGTCGTGCAAGGGACGGATCTGGTTGATAACTTCCCGTGGCGGTCGCTCGCCCGTCGACGGCACAACTCGGATGTACTCTTGTTTACGCTCGAGCGGCGAGCTAGTGGACGCCTCAAGCTCGAGCACTCGTTCGTGAAACTCTATTGGGTCCTCAATCGCCCAGCACTGGATTTCGGGCGACGTGTGGTCGAACGTACTGAACGTGACGGTTCCATACGACAACAGCTGGCCGATGGAGGACTGATGAAAAGTGGTGTCGACGACACGGTCGAGCGGGAGTTTCGTGAACCCATCGCCACGAATCCCCCGCGTGCGGACGTAGAGTTTCTCCGAGGTGAGGACGTAGGTGGTGCGAAGCGCCCGAACAATCGGACGCACACTGATCGCGATGCCTATCAGGCCAACCAGGAACGGAATAGCACTCAGCCACCACAGTGGGATTTCGATACTGGTTCCCTCCACCGCGAGCGTATAGGACTCGAGCTCGACGAGCGACGGTCCTGTTGTGACCCCGGCGATGCTCTCGGTCGCAAGAGCAAGCGCGACCACTATGAAAACGAGTGCGACCAGAAACGTCCGAGATCCGCCTCGAAACAGTGGCGTACCAGTCCACTGCACGTCCAGGTCGGAGACCTGCTTCACTTGCTCGTCCTCTGCCACGATCCATTCAAGGGATTCGGCGTCGACGTCGGGGGTACTCTCGGTTATCTCAGTCGTCTGCATCGGTTGTCACCTCCGTGCTCGAAGAAGCGTCACCACTCGCGGTCTCCGGTTCACACATCGAGCTGGCAGCATCGACCCAATCGTCAAGCAACGTGTGCGGGATCGACATCTCCTCTGAAAGTGACTCGGTATCTGCCACAGCGAGCTCACCAACCGTCTCGACACCCGCTTCGGCGAGATACCCTGCGTACGTCTCGCCGATTCCAGTGATCGTGGTGAGATCGTCTTCTTGATCCGCTGTCGCTTCAGCACGAGAATCCGCCGCTCTCTTCTCATGCGGTTCCTCCGGTCCCTCATCTGCAGCTGCTGTCGCTCCTTGGCCGGCCTCAGCACACTCACTAATGTCTCTTTCGTGGTATTCGGTCTTCACATCAGCTCGCTCTCGATCGGCGTGCTCGACGACTGCCTCGTCGGTCTCAGACTCCTTGTCAATCTCATCCAGATCCGCCTCCTCGAGCAACGACTCCGGAATCTCATAGTCATCGAGTCGGTCCTCTGCGGCAAGGAATTTGGCGTCGTCGGCGTCGATATACCGGTTCTCGACGAGATACTCCCACGGATCAAGGTCATCATCGAGGACGCTGACTTCGTAGTCGTTCACGTGGAGTGCAAGTGGTTTCGACCACTCATTGACGCCAAGCAAAAACTCCGAGTAGCCCCCGTCTTCGCCAGTCTGGGCCGTCGTAAGGAACGTTTGCTCGGAAGGGTTAAGGTCGTGAAAGTCGATCATCTCGTCGCTGACCGACTCGTGGTGAAAGATTTGCTTGATATCACAGAGATTGTATACGTTGCGCGCTTTCTCGGCGGCCTCCTTGGACTGGCCGTCCGACTGGGCGACGAACTCATCGACAGTCTGGGAGATAAGCGTGATTGCCGTGTTGAAATGACGACTGTGTCTGATGAACAGATCGATCATGTCTGTCGTCGCCTCCCGCCGCAACAGGTAGTGTGCCTCGTCGATCGTCACCTGCGTCCGGCGGTCGTGATCGCTGGCCGCTCGCTGGTAGATCCAGTCGAACATCACGTGCATAAACAGTGGTGCTTGCCCCGTGTCGGCAAACATCGACATGTCGATGACGACTAAACGGTTGTCGAGTTCGACGTTCGTCCGGCCGGTCAGATTGTCGTTCTCGCCGCCCTTCTGGAACGCC
>NZ_CP084883.1 GCF_013456555.2 Natrinema zhouii | reverse complement strand
CCCGGACGAAACGCCGCCTGAAGCACGTCACCGCTGTTCGGTTCGGCTGCCGTTGCAGAAACGATGTTGACGATCGACGACTCCGCTTCTCCGTCAGCGAGAACGGGAAGCGCCGATTGCAGTGCGACGACGGTACTGCGGAGGACGAGTTCGTACGTCCGGTCCAGTGTCTCCACGTCCGTCTCGTCGATTGGCTGAACCGGCGGACCGCCGTGATTGGTCACCACGATGTCGAGCCCGTCGAACTCGTCAGACGCCGCCTCGACAGTTTCCCGGATCTCGTCCGGTGCAGCGAGGTCGCAGGTGTACGTCTGAACGGCGTCGGTACCAACGTCGGCATTCTCGACGATATGTTCCTTCGCGTTGGCCAGATTATCCGGACTTCGAGAGGCGAGTGCGACTCGAGTTCCCTCGCGAGCGAGTTCCGTCGCAGCGGCGAGGCCGAGACCCTTGCTGGCGGCGAACAGCAGCGCTCGTTTGTCGGTAAGTTCGAGATCCATTACTGGTTGGCGACGAGGACCGGTCGGTCCCCCTCCAGAATAACACTTTGTGTGACGCTTCCGAACACGGCCTTTCCGACCGGTGATCGTTTTCGAGCGGCGACGATGATCACTGTCGCTTCGACGTCCTCAGCGATGTCGCGAATGACTGTTTTTGGATCGCCGCTTGTCGTCACCACGTCAACCGACACACCGTCCTCCTCGAGGCTTGCCTTGGCGCGTTCGATCGTCTCTGGAACGCCCTGGAGGGATTCGATGTTCTCGTTAATCGAATCGATGACAGTGTCGCCCGCTTCGTCCGGGGGCGTATCGATCTCTTCGTGAACGTAGAGCACGGTGACCGCGACGTCGTCGACGCCGATGACGTCGTGTAACGTCTGTAGCTGCCTATCGAGTCGCTCCGGTTCGCCGTCGACCGGCATAAGAACCTGCATCGTACAGCGACCATCGTCACGAACCACTATTAATGTTTTAGTGATTCAATTGACTGGTTCGGTTGATGTGCCGCCTCACCAGTGTTTTCGAACGATGAATGGTCGGACTGTGACCGTCTCTCTCGGTCGTTCGAAACGTACCCTATCACGCGATATTCTGAATCGGTGGTGAGAACTTCGCGAGTATCAGTGATCCGACGCCGACACTGGCCGCGGCCAATCCGGTTCCGATACCGACGATCTGTACTGCCGCGTCGAACGCCATCCACTGCATCGCGATCGCGATGGCACCCCCCATGACGACTGGCGTGAACGTCGACGTGACCCGCCCACCACTTTCTGCGAGACTGACTAGTCCACCACGGAACGAGGGCGGTGCGAGATTAGTGATGATACTCCGATACAGTGAGAGGCTGATACCGAATCCGACTCCCATCAAGACGACTCCGACGAACGCGAGCGGGAGCGATCCGGCGATAAACACGACACCGAGCCCGCCGGCCATTGCGGCGTGCATCGCGACGAGCGGGTAGAACTGGCTGTCGAACCGGGCGAAGATGCGTCCCGCCTGCGTGGCCGAGAGTGCGTAGGTGAGACTCCCGATAGCAGCGAGTAATCCGGCATCGGTAGCCGACCCTCCCATCAGGTTCGTAACGATGATCGAATTGTAGGTGAGGAACCCGAGCCAGACGATGTTCGGCGTTCCACGTGCGATCACCATCGTCCACGCACGGCGCTGCGAGACGAGCGACCACAGCCCGCTGAGTTGTTCCCGCACGTCGTTCTCGTCACCCTCTTGAGCGACGTCAGAATCGACCGGTTCCTCGAAGTAGACGTAGATTACGGCTGCGATCGGGAAGGAAATGGCGTAGATTACGAAGGGATACTGCCACGCCATTCCAACGAGTACGCCCGCTGCGAGCGGGAAAATCATCTGCGAGAGGCCGGATCCCGTAAACCGGAATCCCTGTGCTGTCGCCTCTTTCGTTCCGCTGTAGAGGTCCCCGATACTCGTGATGATGATCGGTGTGAGTGCGGCGAAGCCGATCCCCTGGAACATGCGTAACAACAGTGCAATCTGAAAAGTGGTCGTCAGCGCTATCGCAGTTCCCGCTGTGCCGAACAGTAGCAATCCGAAGAGGATCACTGGTCGCCTGCCGTATCTATCGGCCACTATACCGACGACTGGGATACCAAAAATCGCAGGCGCAGTGAACGCCGACATCATGAGGCCGATATTCGCCGGCGTCGCACCGAGCGGATCGATGAGTGATCCGAGCACGGGAGACAGCAGGGCCGTTCCGAGCGGTGGCAGTATATTCGAAAGCAAGAGCAGTTGGAACGGCCGCTCCTGAAGTACCTCCGCGTCGTTTCCGACTACTGATGAGAGGGAAGCCACGTCCCTCATCTACTGCTCGGACAAAGTAAATGTACCTGTCCGAAACGTGTCTGCGGGGACTTCCCTACCAGAGACTGGCGGTGTCGGAGAGCGAGTGGGATTCCTCTTGTTTCTTCGTGCGAGACGAACTGTATGCCCCGCTGTCCCGTCTACCACGTGTCCACCGTCCCGTCTCACCGCAGTCCCGGACAGAAAGACGTCTGCCCTCGATTCAGCGATCTCCAATTATTGCGGACGAAACGTCCGCCTGTGCCGATAGCGAGGATAACGTGTCGTAGAGCCGATCGGTTTCGGCGTCCGAGAGGACAGTGTGGGTACATTCGTCGAACTTGAACCGTAGTTCCTCGTCAGTCAGGGGATCATCGTGGGTGCCCGGCGGATTTTCCTGCTGTCGTTCGTACGTGTCGGCGGCAGTGTGGATGCGCACCGATGCCTCGTGCGAATCGTACGCGAGTTCGTCGTCGGTGGAGAAGTCAACCCGTTCGCGTATCCGTTGAACGTCCGGGTCGTCGACGGCATCGTCTCTGAACGTTGCAAGTCCAACAGTGTCTCGGACGATAGCGCTGGCGACGGTGTACTCCATCGAAAACTTCGCCTCGAGGCCAGTCTCGGGGTTGGCATGATGGAGCGCATCGCCCGCTCCCGGCGACGCCGTAACCGAGACGCGCTCGATATCGGCGGGATCGATCCCATCGTCGGTGAGAGTCTGGGCTGCCGCGATAGACGTGTGGGTGAAATAACAGCAGGGATACGCTTTGATGTTGATTCCCTCTTCCTCGAGTACCCAGCGATCGCCAATGGAGAACTGTTCCCACTCGACCGGACTATAGAGATCCCAGAACCCACGGTCGCCGCTGATCGCCGCCGTGTCAGCGGTGAAGCCGTCGTCGGAGAGACGACTCGCAGTGACGCCTGAACGGGAGCACAGGCCGGCGTGTAGCGGCTTCGTCATGGACCCGAAGTTCCGCTTTAGGCCTGATGGCATCGAGGCCGCGATGTTGAGTGCATGGCCAATTTCCGTTTCGTCTAATTCGAGAAGGTGAGCCGCTGCCGCCGTCGCGCCGAACGTTCCGAACGTCGCCGTAGCGTGCCAACCGGCTTCGTAGTGATCTGGGCTGACGGGGTCGGCAACTGCACACTCAACCTCGAAGCCGGCCGCGTACGCTGTAATGAGGTCACGGCCGCTCGCATCGGCTTCGTTGGCGAGCGCAAGTACCGCAGGAACCAGAGTGATACTCGGGTGTCCGTTCATGGCCCACGAGAGGTCGTCGTAGTCGAGCGCGTGACTGGCCGTTCCCATCCGTAGTGCTACGGAGTCGGCGGGGAGGTCTGCATCAATGCCGAGCAGTGTTTCCACAGCGGTGTCCATTGGTTCGATTCCAGCCGACTCGGCGGCTGTCCTGCCTGCCCCTTCGCTCGAGCCAGCTATCATCACACCAATAGTATCGACGAACGCCCGCGTGATCGTATCGGTACATTCGGCTGGGATGTCGTCGTATTCTATCCCTGCAACGAATTCGCTGAGACGCTCTTCTGGCAACGATGATCGCATAGTGCGTAGTGCAGGGCAGTCGGACATAAACATTTGGCTCGGTAGACGACCGATCAGCTTTGTCGTAGGATAGAGATACGGACCGTTCAGGAAACAGCTGTTCGAACCGAGCCGGTACGCGCCCGAATTTTATCCTGAAGCACTGCTGTCGGGACAAGTATCTCATCGCGGTGCGGTGTGGTCACTGAGCTCAATACCCCCTTCGAAATGTTCGAGCATACGGAACGATGGATTCGACCAAAATCAGTTTTGCTCCCTGCCCGCTACTCACTACACCAGCTCGGTAATACCGCACTGAACGCGGCTCGATCTCGGATTCACACTGTCTGACTCGCGGAAAACCATTCGTATACGGAATTAGAAGCGACAGTGAGGCGGCTATACGTGTCGATTTCATCGTCATTTGGTTCCGAATAGTGCTTCAGGATACATTTCCGCATATTCGAACGGCACTCTTTGCAATTCGAACTTCTCTTTGCTCCGGGTGGATTACAGACATACAGTTGTAATCCATTCTGTCGATTCCGGGTATAGGATCGAACGGGAAAAGCGGTCCTTTCACCACCCCGTATGTGATTCGGTCACACACTGGATGATACTCGTGGGGTTGTAATGTAATTCTCAAGAGCAAATTACGCAAAAACGTTGGCACCCCCAGAGCGTCAGGAAGAATAACCGACGTATGCGCCGTCAAAGACGAACGAGAGCGGGTGTGGATCCGAGAGAGCGGCAAAGCGGTGCAGAACTGAAGCGGGAATGAAGCCTGTTCCGTATATTCGAACGGTTAGGAATGGGCGATGTTTAACTCGAGTTCGTTGGCCGTGCCGAGCAAGAGATCGGGGAGTTCCTCGCGAAACCACTCGTTTTTCAGGCGGTGAGTCGGCCCGGACACACTGAGTGCCCCGATAACTTCGTCTTCGGAGCCCCTTATCGCAACGCCAACCGCATGGAGGCCGTCGAGGTTCTCCTGCCGGTTGAAGCTATACCCACGGGTGCGGATTTCGTCCAACTCATCGTACAGTTTCTCGGGGTCAGTCACGGTTCGCTCAGTGATCGGCTCGAAATCGGCCTGTTCGATGATCTCTGCCTGTCGAGTGCTGTGAAGATTCGCCAGGATCGCCTTGCCCGCTGCGGTGGCATGCAGCGGGATCCGGCTACCGATACCCGGATCAGTGCGGACAGCGTGTTCGCCGAACGCTCGATAGAGATAGACTCCCTTGCCGTGCTCCTCGACGATGAACTGGGCACGTTCGCCGGTCTGTTCGGCGATTTCTTTGACTTTCTTCTTGGCCAATTCGCACCCCTCTCGGCGAGTCCGTGCGTGTTGTCCCAGATCGAGAAAGCGGAGTCCGACATAGAACTTGCCGTCCTGTTTGACGATATATCCCATCTCGGACAGTGTCGAAAAATGCCGGTGGATGGTACTCTTCGCGTATTCGAGTTCGTTCGCTACTTCCGTGATCGTCGCGCCATCCTGCTGCTTGATGAACTCGATCGTCTCGAACATCGTTCGCGTCGTCTGAACGCTTCCCGCCGAACTGGATTTGTCAGGTTGCGCCATGGTATGAGGGATGATGGCAACTCACAAAAGTTGTTCGATTATGCGGAACAGGACTGGCTACTATTGCGGAGTAGCTGTTTCCCCATCGTCTGAGTCCCGGACAGCGAGTAGTTTTCGACCGAACCGTCGATTAGGAGTTTCTTCAACACGGAGTCGAGTGAACCGTACATTTATCACCTAGAACTGCCCACATTGGGGTACTCGATGGTTCACAGAGACACGGTTCCACTCACCGAGCAGCAGCGGTTGGTCCGCGATTCGATACAGGACATCTGCGAGGACTTCGACGCCGCCTACTGGCGCGAACGTGACGCCGCCGGGGAGTATCCCAGCGAGTTCGTCGAGAGCCTCGCCGAGCACGGCTGGTTCGGCGCGCTCATTCCGGAGGAGTACGACGGTGCCGGGATGTCCACCGAAGAGGTCGTCGTGATGATGGAAGAGATCGCAGCCAACGGCGGCGGATTCAGTGGCGCCCAAGCGATCCACGGTGCGATCTACAACTCCGTCCCACTAGTGAAATACGGGAGCGAGGAGATGAAAGCGGAGCTCCTGCCGGCCGTCGCACGCGGCGAGAAATCGATTCAGGCGTTCGGTCTTACCGAGCCCAACGCCGGCTCGGAATCGACGGCGATCGAGACGACCGCCGAGCGCGACGGCGACGAGTTCGTGATCAACGGACAGAAAATCTGGATCTCCCGGGTCGACGCCAGCGACTATATCGTGCTCATGGCACGAACGACTCCCAGGGAAGCGGTCGACAAACAGACCCAAGGGATGACAATGTTCCTCGTCGAACTGGAGGACGCCTTCGACCAGGGCGCGCTCCAGATCGAGCAGATCGACAAGACCGCAAGCAATTTCGTTCACTCCTTCGAGATGTGGTTCGAGGACCTCCGAGTGTCCGCGGACGCCGTCATCGGCGAAGAGGATGAGGGGTTCTACCAGATGCTGGACGGTCTCAATGAAGAGCGATTAGTCATCGCCGCTGAGTGCGTCGGATTAGGCGAGGCAGCACTGGAGGCGGGTGCCAGTTATGCCGCCGAACGGGAGGTATTCGGTACCCCAATCGGCAAGAACCAGGCGATCCAGCACCCGCTTGCTGAGGCCTACGCCAGGGTACAGGCCGCAAAGCAGATGGTCTACAGCGCGGCGGATGCAGTCGAGAGTAGCGAGGACGCGAAGGCCATCGGTGCCCGAGCCAATATGTCGAAGTTCCTCGCGGCCGATGCGGCCTTCGAGGCCGCCGACGCGGCCGTTCAGACGCACGGCGGGTTCGGCGTTGCTCGCGAGTACGACGTCGAGCGATACTTCCGAGAGGCCCGACTCACTCGGCTCGTCCCGATCACGCAGGAACTCGTCCTCAACTACCTCGGCGAAAACGTGCTCGACCTCCCGCGCTCGTACTGATACGGACGGATGGAGACAGCGACAGACAGATTATCGACAGTGGTCGCCGATCGAACCTGAGACACGAACGCCGGAACAACCAACCGACTGAACACACGACACTCAAAAGATGAGCGACAACGACAACGCGAACGACAGGACGGAGAAACGACTTGTCGAAGGCTGGCAGGGCCGCTACTACGAGGACTTCGCGGTCGGCGACATCTACAAGCATCCGTTTGGCCGTACCGTTACTGAGACGGATAATGTCTGGATGACGAACGTAACGATGAACCTCAATCCGATGCACTTCAACGAGGCCTACGCCGCCGAGACGGAGTTCGGCGAGCGGCTCGTCGACGGCACGTTCGTCATTGCGCTGGCCGTCGGAATGAGCGTTATCGACGTCTCCGTAAACGCGACCGCCAACCTCGGTTACGATAACGTTCGTCACCATAACCCCGTTTTCCACGGTGACACCCTCTTCGCCGAGAGCGAAGTGCTCAGCAAGCGGGAACTCGAGTCCCGTGATCACGTCGGCATCGTCGAGACCGAACTTCGGGCGTACAACCAGAACGACGACCTCGTGTTGAGCCTCGAGCGCACGCCGATGGTCCTGAAACGCGAGTACGCCAAACCGTCCGCTGTGGCGCCCCCGGGTTGGCCCGACGGCATTGGAACGCAACCGGACGACGAAGAGGTGACGGATGACTAACGGTAGAGACGATCGTATCGCAGACGGTCTCCCCGTCACCGACGCAGCAACGGCGACCGACATCGTCGATCCAGGTGACGTCGTTTTGGTCAGCGGATTTGGCGGCGTCGGCTACCCGAAACGCGTTCCTGAAGAGTTGGCTCAGGACGACCGCGACCTGTCGTTGACGGTGATATCCGGCGGTGGCGTCGGCGGGGAGATCGACGACGCGCTAGTCGAGGCCGACCAGATGGCTCGGCGCTTTCCGTTCCAGACTCGAGCAGTCTCCCGCGCGGCGATCAATGCGGGTGACGTCGCGTTCCACGACCGGCACATCTCGCGGTTCGGTGACGAGGTGCGGCTGGGCGATTTCGGCGATCCGGATGTCGCTATAATCGAGGCCGTCGCCGCCGGTAAAGACTGGCTGATCCCGTCGACCTCCATCGGACATACGCCGTCGTTTGTCGCCGCCGCCGACCGCCTCATCATCGAGGTGAACCGTCAGCAACCCCGCGTACTGGAGCACATCCACGACGTTTACCAACGCGATCTGCCCCCGAATCGCGAGCCGATCCCAATTGAGGGACCTGTCGACCGAATCGGATCGGCAGCGGTTACGTTCGACGGCGAGAAACTCGCTGCCGTCGTCGAAACCGAACACCCCGATGACCCGTACGACTTCCGGGAGCCGAATGTGGTCGACACCGCCATCGCCGACAACCTGCGTCGGTTTCTCGAGGCGGAGATCGGTCGCAACCCCACGTTGCAGGACGCTGTCAACCTCCAGTTTGGCGTCGGGAGTCTCGGAAACGCGCTCATGGGCGAACTGTCCGAGATCAACTTCGGCGACAGGGAAGTGGTGTACTTCGGCGAAGTGTTCCAGGACGGGTTACTGGACGCCATCGACGACGGGTTGCTCTCGGGAGCGAGCGCGGCCTCGCTCGCCCTCTCGGTCGAGGGGCAAGAACGACTGTTCGAGGATATAGAACGATACGCCGAGGACATCGTTCTCCGGCCGGCAGACGTGTCGAACAATCCCGCTCTCATCGATCAGTTCGGTGTGGTCGGAGTAAACAGCGCCGTCGACGTCGATCTCTACGGGAACGCGAACGCAACGCACATCGGCGGCACACGGATGGTAAACGGCATCGGCGGCGGCGGCGACTTTAATCGGAACTGCCGCCTCGGGATCATCTCGGTTCCGTCGACGGCCAGCGGTGGAGACATTTCGCGGATCGTTCCGACCGTTCCCCACGTTGATCATACCGAACACGACCACTCCGTCATCGTTACGGAACACGGCGTCGCCGACCTCCGCGGACTGTGTCCGACCGAGCGGATGGACGCGATCATCGACGTCGCTCACCCCGACTTCCGTGCCGATCTTCGGACGTACAGCGATCGCGCTCTCGAGGGTGGCGGCCACGTCCCGATGAGCACTGATTCCGAGTTCCGATAGCGGGGGCGGAGGTGACTTCCGTCAGTCGTCTTCTGCCTCCTCGATCACGTTCATCCGGCTACATGAATAACTGGACGGTTATGGGCGAAATGAAATAGTAATTCTCTACGGGTTCGATCTTCTAACTAGCAATAACGTATAAGGTATCTATACAGATACCCACATCTTTAATAATGAGTGGGGTAATCGTCCGTGTGAAGATGTCTAACAAGGACGTGTCCCGTCGGGACGTGGTGAAAGGTGCAACAACGCTCGGAGCGATCAGTATGGCCGGTTGCCTCGGTGGGGGCGGCGGCGACCAGTACCAGATGACCATCGCCGGTGCTGGGTCCGGGACGTCGACGGAACAGGCCGCGCAGGCGCTCGCGCGGGCTGCCAGCCAGAACAGCGACAGTATCTCGATTACCGTTCAGAACACGGACGGCTGGACGGCGAACCTCTACGAGTTCGACAACGACAACTTCGGTACGGTCGGCGTCGACAACAATTCTCTTTCGAAGGCGATGAACGAGGAGGGCCCGTTCGCAGAGGATCCCGTCGACTCCCTCCCGATGCAGGGGTTCGTCTTCACCAGCTTGGAGATTCACTGGGTCGCGATGGAGGGGTCGGACCTAGAGTCGACGGCCGACCTACAAGACGGTGGCTACACAATCTACCCGATCCAGCCCGGCTTCGGGACCCGTCTTCTCACCGAAGAAGTGATCAGGGAAGCCGGTCTCTGGGACCAAAACGAGATCCTGAACGTCGACTCCAGCGACATTCCGGGTGCCGTCGAGGAAGGGCGTGCCGACGCGCTCTGTGTCTACGGCGCGAACGGCGTCAACCTCTCCAGCTGGGTACAGGAAGTCGACGTCCGTAGTAACGGCGGTCTGTACCTGATGGAGGTCGACGACAACTTCCGCCAGGCCATCGAGAACGTCCCCGGTGCGATTCTGAAGGAGTTCGATGAGTACCCATATGAGTGGGAGCAGGACGTTACCACCGTCACAGATACCACTACTTCCTGGGTCCTTTCCGGCCAGTGGGCGTTCGGCCCCGACGTCCCTGCCGACGCTGTGAAGGAAGTCGCACGCCTCTCCGCCGAAGAACACGAGTCCATCCGAGATGCGGACCCGACTGCGATTGATCATTCGGGCGTCGAATCCATGACCGCTGCCGTCATCCCTGACCTAGAAATCCATCCCGGCGTCGCCGAATACTGGCAGGATAACGACGTCTGGAACGACGAGTGGACCGAAGGCTCGACGAACGAATGACACGTCGGCGACAGGGCGTAGAGACTCGACTTAGTACACCGATCTGGCTTTGAATGCAAAACTATGCAACGACAGACGTCGCAGAAGACAAACGATTTGACCATCCGTACTCCGGTTGTGGTCTATCGTGAGTGAGATGGCAGAAAACGGCGAGTCGGGTCCGGAGACCAATCAGGGGATCGAAACAGAGGATCCGTGGGATGCGAAGTTGGTGTCGATGCGCAACGTCCTCATCGGGCTCTCCGTCCTGCTGTGGGCGGTCGTTATCTGGTACGCCTGGGATCAGGCGATGCCTCGCGCCAAGTACGGCATCGTCTTCTTCGGCGGTATCCTCGAGCTGTTCATCCTCACCGAACTGATGGACTTGGCGGGCGGCGGGCGAGACGAGTTGCTCACCGATCTCAAGCGGGCCTACGGCCCGGGGAACCGGATCGAAGCGGGGCTACTGACGCTCTCGGCGATCGACGTTGCGATCACCTGCGTGTACCTCTTCACGAACTTCCACGCGCTGTACGTCACCAGACAGGGCCGCGCGTTTCAGCACGAACTCTACATGGCGGCAGTATTCACGCTCGTCATCATCTACCTGACGTGGCGGTCGTTCGGTGGGACGTTTCTCGCCGTCATTCTCCTGGGGATCGGCTACGGCCGTTGGGGAATGCTCGCACCCGGTCCGCTCGCGCACTCCGGCATCGGTTGGGAGCGCCTCATGCGTATCCTCGTCATCAGTATCGACGGATTCTTCGGGTTCCTGACCCAGCTGGTCGCGGCGTGGATTGCGTTGTTCCTGTTGTACGCGGGCTTCCTGAAGGCCTACGGTGCGTTCGATCTAATCATGCGCCTGGCCTTCCGCTCGGCCCGGTACATCGACTCCGGAATCGCCCAGACCGCGGTGCTGTCCTCGGCGATCATCGGGTCGGTCAACGGAAGCCAGACCGCTAACGCCGGCATGACCGGATCGTTCACGATCCCGCTGATGAAGCGCAACGGCATCAAAGCCGAGACTGCGGGAGCGATCGAGGCCGTCGCCTCCACGTCCGGACAGGTGCTCCCGCCCGTCATGGGAGCCGGCGCGTTCATCATGGCGAACCTGATCACCGGTATCACCTACGCGGACGTCATCGTCGCCGGCTTGATCCCGGCGGCAGTGTTGGTGGTGACGATCTTCATGGCGGTTCACTACGTCTCCGTGCCCCAACTCGACGACACCGATCCCGAGACACTCATTCAGGATCCGATGCCGCAGATGGAGTTCGCCACCGAGGTCGTGAAGTACGGTGTGCCGCTGGCGATCCTGATCTACAAACTGGGAATTCAGCAGGTAACTGTGATGACCGCCGCGCTGTGGACCGCAGTGGCGATGTTGCTCACCGGCACGCTGATTCCCCTAATTCAGGCTGCGATTGGGACAGATGGCGAATCGATGGAGGAATCGGCGAGGCGGAGCGTCTGGGAAACGCTCGATGGCGCGCGTGAAGGCGTCGTCGTCCTCGCACCGGTGGCGATCATCCTCGGTGCGATAAACGGCGTCGTGGACATTCTCGGCGCGACCGGCGTGCCGACGTCCCTCTCTCTCACGCTGATGCAACTCTCAGGTGGCGTCCTGTTGATCGCGGCTATCCTCGCGATGATTATCTGCATCATCCTGGGACTGGGGATGCCGACGACGGCGTCGTACACCGTCGTCGCGCTGCTCATCGCTCCGACGCTCATCAACCAGTTCCTCCTTCCCGAGCTAGCAGGACACTTCTTCGTGTTCTATGCGGCCATCCTCGCGGGCCTCACGCCGCCGATTGCGACCTGCGTCGCCGTCGCTTGCGGGATCTCGGGCGGGAACTTCTGGAAGACGTGCGTCGAGGCGATCAAGATCTCTGCACCGTTGTTCATCCTTCCGTTCGCGTTCGTCTACCACCCCGAAATCGTCTCCACGGCGTTCAACACGCAAGTGTTCACGTCCGGCGCGTTCGCGCTGCTCGGTGCGATCGCGATGATTCACGGGATCAACTACACGTTCGGATTCGAACGGGCCATCGCGATTCCCGTTCGTATCACGTTCACCGTGACCGGCGTCCTCGCGATGGTCCATCCGTCGCGAACTGTCCAGCTGATCGCGCTCGCCATTGCCATCGCGCTGTTCGTCGTTCAATCGGCAGTTGGAAAGCCGAAACCGATCGCTCTCCTACGAAGTCTGTTCGGGTTCGGTTCCACCGGACGGACGCGACCGAAGGCCGGCGACGCGGACAGCGAATAAACCGTCGCGTTCCTCGTTGACGCCGTTCTCTCGTCCGAACAATTTTAACGGCACCTCGTGAAGACTACTCATGGACATTGCGATTATTCTCTTCGGCGGTGTCGACGAACTGGACGCGATCGCGCCCTTCGAGGTGTTCGAAAACGCACGCGAGATGGGTGCAGACGTGACGGTAACGCTCTGTACGGTAGACGATACTGCCGAAGTGACGGCCAGTCACGGCCTCCGGATCGGTATCGATCATCGGCTCGCCGATCTCTCGCCCGATCTCGTCCTCGTCCCGGGTGGCCAGTGGGGGGCACGCGGCGAGACGGGTGCCTGGGCCGAAGCGGAACGCGGGGCTATCCCTGACGCCATCGGCCGACTCTCTGGCGGGGGCGTTTCGGTCGCGGGGGTTTGCACCGGCGGAATGCTCCTCGCGCAAGCGGGTATCACGGACGGGCGTCCCGCAACGACGCACGCGAGCGCTATCGACGACCTCCGGGAATCGGGTGCGGAGATTATCGACGCTCGAGTCGTCGACGACGGAGACGTCGTGACCGCCGGTGGTGTCACTTCGGGGCTCGATCTCGCATTCCACCTCGTGCGCCGCGAGTTCGGCGACGAGGTTGCCGACGCCGTTGCCGAGCGCATGGAGTACGAGCCTCGAGGACCGGTCCATAAGTCTCGAGCGGAGTGAACGCCAGTACTGATCGACAGCCGCGGTTTCGTCGGCCGAAACGTTAAGTATGCGATAGAGGAATCCTTCGGTATGCTATCGTTTCCCAGTGGCGACTGGATCGACGCCGCCGCGACAGCGCTCTCGGGAGATCACCAGTTCGCTCGCACGAGTCGAGCCTTCGAAGCGACGATCCTGTTCGACTTCGGCGACGCCGCGTACGCGCTAACGGTCGACAACAGCGACGTTGTGGCGGTCGCCAACGATCCCGACTTCGTGTCGTGGGACTTCGCGGTACGCGCTCCCGAGTCGACGTGGCAGAAGCTGCTTTCGGAGACGCCGCCGCCGCGACACCATGACCTCCTCGCTGCGTGGCTCGGCGGCGACGCGACGGTGGAGGGCGACCTCGAGACGGCTATTCAGCATCTCCGGCCGCTCGAGCGGATGATCGGCGTCTTCCGGGAGGTCGCCGATGAGTGACGACAGTGCGGAGCCGGCCGACTTCGAGCACGGCGAGTTCGAACCTGTCGACGCCGGCTACGTCTGGATCGAGTTCGAGGGTAAGAAGTACCGAACCTACTACGAAACCGCCGGTGACGGCGAGATCCCAATGGTCTGCCTGCATACTGCGGGCGCGGATTCGCGCCAGTATCGTCACCTGTTGAACGACGCGGACGTGCGTGACGACTACACCGTCTACGCGTTCGACATGCCCTGGCACGGCCAGACGCTGCCGCCGACCACCGACGACTGGTGGACTGAGGACTACCGGCTGACGACGGAGTTCTATGCCGGTTTCGTCGCCGCGTTCGTTCGGGTACTGGATCTCGAGCGGCCGGTCGTCCTCGGCTGCTCGATGGGCGGGGCGATCGTCCTCGAACTCGCGCGAGCGTACGCGGACGACGTTCGCACCGTTATCGGTCTGGAGACGACCGCGAACGCGCCGACGAGGGATATCGGCTACCTCGATCACCCGCACGTCAACCAAGAGGTCGTCCGTCCGGAGTGGGTGTACAGCTTGCAGGCACCCCAGAGCCCGGAGCGCCGCAAGCGGGAGTCGTGGTGGCTCTACAGCCAGGCCGGGCACGGCGTCTACACCGGCGACCTCCACTTCTATGCGAACGACTGGGACGCTCGAGGCGATCTCGCGGAGATAGACACCGACCGGAGTGGCGTCTACCTCCTCACCGGCGAGTACGACTACTCGGCGAGCCCGGACGACACGCGGAAGGTCGCGGCGGAGATAGACGGCGCGCACTTCGAGGAGATGGCGGGAATCGGCCACTTCCCGATGGTCGAGAATCCGAATCGGCTGAAGGAGTATCTCCATCCGATATTAGACGAAATAGCGATGCAGTGAATCAGTTCGGACTCGGTTTTCGACGCGATATCGCAGCGCTCGCCGCTTACGCTCTCGGAACGTTCTGCTCGTCGAGCCACGCCTCGAGGGCCGCCCGCCCCTCGTCGTTGACAGCGTCGTACGGCGGCCGCGGCGGGCCGACGTCGACGCCAGCGAGCTGCGTCGCGGCCTTACACACTGCGGTGAGGCCGGTCGACACCTCGTCCGGGGGAAACGAACCGAACGTCCGCTGGGCAGCGACCGCCCGCTCCAGATCGCCGACCTCGTGGGCCTCGTACACTCGCATCGCCGGAACGGTCGCCGGTGCGGGAATGACCGCTCCCGACCCGCCGGACTGCAGCGTCGGGAGCAGTACGTCCATCGTCGTAAATATCTCTGCGTGGCCGGCGTGGTGGATCTTTTCCAGCAGCCAGCCCACTTTCTGCCAGTTGCGGGAGCTCTCCTTGACGTACTCGATGCCATCTATCTCGGCAACCGATCGCATCGTTTCCTTTGTCATGTCGACCGTGATTGAGGGATTGTTGTAGACGAGAACGGGGAGATCCGTCTCTGCGGCGATCGCCTCGTAGTACCGGACGATCGCGTCAGCGCTCGGCTCGAGACCCCACGGCGGCATCGCGAGCAGTCCGTCGACACCCTCGCTCTCCGCGTGGGCGACGAGATCGGAGACGACGGACTGTGCGGGGTAGGAAACGCCCGCGAGAATGGGGACGCGGTCGTCGACCGCATCGGCCGTCTCACTGATCAGTGTCTTTCGCTCCGCCGGCGCGAGGGCGACGGTCTCCTGGACGCCTGTCCCCGAGGCGACGACGGCGTGACAGCCACACTCCAGCGTAAACTCCACGCTGTCGGCGACTCGTTCGACGGTGAGTTCGTCGTCGTCGATCGGCGTTACGACTGGCGCGACGACACCCGTGATTGGCGTTGGCATAATGCGTCGAGTGAACAATTATCAATCGCCCTTAAAAAGCTATCTGTGTCAGATCCCGAGATGGCCGGCGATCGGTGGCCGACGAGGGAGCCGTCGCCCCGACTTCAGTGGTCGTGGACAGTCAGTCGCGCACCAGTTGGTCGTCGATGAACTCGTATACGCGGGTCATGTCCGCTTCGCCACCCTGCTGAGAGCGGGCGTACCCGACGAGGTTGCGGATCACGCTTCCCAGCAGGACCGGCGCGTCGTGGGCGTCGGCGAACTCCTGAAACAGGCGGACGTCCTTCTCCATCAACTCGAGCGAGAATCCCATGTCGTACGATTCGGAGAGGACGTACTCCGGGAACTTGTCTGCCGTCGCGCTGTTCCGGCCGCTGCTCGCGTTGACGGCCTCGAGGAGCGACTCGGCGTCGAGGCCGGCAACGCGACCGAGCGCCACCGCCTCGGACGCCGCCAGAAACCCGGTAAAGGAGAGGTAGTTGTTGAGCAACTTCACGGCGTGACCGTGACCCGGCTCCTCGCCGACGTGGAGTACGTCGGCCGCGAACGCGTCGAACAGCGGCCGGCACGCCTCGTAGACGGACCCGTCGCCGCCGACCATCACCGAGAGCGTGCCCGCCTTCGCCCCGGAGGGACCGCCGCTGACCGGTGCGCCGAGGACGTCGACGTCGCGATCGGCCACTCTCGCCGCGACGCGCTCGGTCGTCGACGGCGTCGACGTCGAGAGGTCGACGAGGATCGCTCCCGGTCGAAACGAGTCGGCCGTCTCGTCGACCACCTGCTCGACGGTTCCTGGCGTCGGAAGCGAGAGGAAAACGACGTCCGCTCCGTCGACGGCCGCCGCCGCGGACGACGCGGGCATGGCCCCCGCGTCCTCGAGTCGGTCGACGGCAGTCGGGTCGATGTCGAACGCCCGGACGTCGTTCCCGTCAGTAAGGTGTTCGGCCATCGGTGTGCCCATCTCGCCGAGTCCGATGAATCCAACGTCTGCCATATGTCAACAGATCCCGGTCTACCCTCTTAAGTTCCCGTACTTCGGTCCCCACAACGGCAAGATTAATATCCGAAAGGGGACCATCGATTGGCACGGGAAGTTATGACAGCACAATACAGCACACCGATCGGTGTATCGACGGCTACCGGACCCGATCGAGTGACCGATCGATGACCGGCTCAGTTGGGGTCATCGGCCTGGGAAACATCGGCGGCCACGTGGCGACGGTCCTGCTCGAGGCGTACGATGTCGTCGTCTTCGACATCGATCCGGTCCCGATGGAGGCACTCGAAGGAAAGGGAGCGACAGTAACCGGCTCCGCAAAGGAAGTGGCTGAACAGACGGACGTCGTCCTCCTCTCGCTCCCCAGCAACGGTGCACTCGAGGCCGCGGCGCTCGGGGACGACGGTGCGATTGAGGGACTGTCGTCCGGCGATATCCTGATCGATACGAGCACCGTCTCGCCGGCGGTTTCCACCCAGGTCGCCGACGCCTGCGAGGAAGTCGGGGCCGGATACCTCGACGCGCCGGTCAGCGGCGGCGCTCGAAACGCCGAGAAGGGGACACTGACGATTCTCGTCGGCGGCCTCGAGGAGACGTTGGAGCGCGTGCGCCCCGTTCTGGAGACGATCAGCGAGACGATCCACCACGTCGGGCCGACGGGAACGGGCGTGACCCTCAAGGTGATCAACAACTACATGCTCGGTATGAATCAGTTGGTTCTCTCCGAGGCGTTGACGATGGCGCGGTCGGCCGGAATTCCGGACGAAACATTCGCCGAGACGGTTTCCGACTCCTCCGGGGCGTCCTACGCGCTCGATCGGAACATGGAGCGGTTCATTATCCCCGACGAGTACGACTCCGAGTTCACGCTGTCGCTGATGCGAAAGGACGTCGCGCTCGCCGAGGGATTCGCCACGGAGAACGACGTCCCCCGCCTGCTGACCGGTGCGAGCGGCCTGTACCGGATTGCGGAGGCGATGGGGTACGGCGACCTCGATGCCGCTGCGGTCGTCAAACTGTACGAGACGCTCCAGAACGACAACTGACGGCACCCTCGATAGGGGACCGTCGACTTTAACCCGTCGTGGCACGCGAGGCTTCGTATGTGGATCGACCTCTCACAGCCGTTCTCCAGTGATATGCCGCACCCGCCGACGGTGCCGGCGCCCGAGTTCGAGACGGTGAAACGCGTGACAGACGACGACATCAACGTCCAACGCTACAGCGTCCCGACCCACGTCGGGACGCACGTCGATGCGCCGCGACACTTCGTCGAGAACGGCGCGGCGATCGACGAACTCCCGCTCGACCGGTTCGCCGGCGACGCGATCATCCTCGATGTCTCAAGGGATGAACCGGCAGCAATCACCGTCGAAGACGTGACTGGTGCCGAGGGTACGGTACGGGAGGACGACATCGTACTGCTGTACACCGGGTGGCAAGCGAAGTACGGGACGGACGCGTACGCATCCCACCCCTGGCTCTCGATCGAACTAGCGGAGTGGCTCGTCGAGCGAAACGTAAAGATGGTCGGTATGGACGTCCTCACACCGGATATCCCGTCATCCCGGCGAACCGACGGGTGGACCGAATTTCCCGTTCACCGGACCCTGCTTGGCGCGGGCGTACTGGTCGCGGAGAACCTGACGAACCTCGCTGAACGAACCGGTGAGCGTCTGGACGTACAGGCGTTCCCGGTGAAAATCGAGGGCGGCGACGGCGCGCCGGTTCGCTTCGTTGCCCGGGAATGAGCGGGCACTGACGCGTCCCTGTTCTCGCCGTTACGTCTCCTCGTCGAGTTCCGCCTCGAGCTCGGCGACTCGGTCGGCCAGCGCCGGATCGGGACGACGATCGGCCACGTTTCGCAACGTCTCGAGGGCCGTCGCAATCTCGTCGGCCCGTTGCCCGTCGACATCGGAGACGTCCGCCCCCAGTGCGCCGAGCTGGTCGGCTGCGGATTCGGTGGGCTCGCCGCCCGTCACCACGATGGGGTCGTGTGGCCGCTCGTTGACCGATAACCGAAAGATATCGAACCGATTGTAGTGACCGAGCACGTCGTGGTACGCTTTTCCCTCGACGCGGTCGGCCATGTCGATTTCGGCGGAGACGATGCCTTCCCCCTCCCACTTCGGGCCGGCGAGGAACTCGCCGTCCGAAGCGATGACGGTTGACGTCCCCGAGTCGGCGTACGTCTCGGGGACGCCACCGATGGCATCGGCCAGTTCGTCGGTCACGACGCCCGTGGCGGACGCGACCGGTACCTTGCCGGCGAAGGCGTGGTATCGCGTCCGGGCGTAGATGTGGCGCTCGCGAAACTCGGGACCGCGATCCGGCTGGGGCATCGCGGGCCAAGACGCGGCGTGCAGTTCTTCGCCGCGTGCAAGCGTGGCGTAGACGGCCAGTGGATTGGTGTGCTCGCCGCAGATGAGACCGCCGAGCGTCCCGATCGACGAGTCGAATCCCGCGATGTCCGCACCGGTACCCCCCGTGTGAAAGAGACGCTCCTCGCGAGTGGGGACGAGTTTGCGACGGACGCCGAGCAGCGACCCGTCGGCGTCGATGAATACCTGTGAGTTGTACATCGTCCCCGCAGTGCCGGGCTTCTTCTCGTTGACGCCGACGACGACAGCGACGCCAGCGTCGGTGGCGGCCGCACTGAGTTCGTTCGTCCCTGGCCCGGGTACTTCCACCGCGTTGTCGAACATCGCGCGGTAGTACTCTTGATAGCCGTCGAAGTCGTCGTCGTACTGGAACCAGTAGGGGGACGCAGCGACGTGGAACTCGGGGAACACGAGGAGGTCGATGTCCGACTCGCCCGCCTCGCGGATGTACCGACAGTCCTTCTCGATCGTGGCTTCTCGGTCGAGGTACACCTCGGCGACCTGCGCCGCACCGATCCGAACGGTCCTGTGAGTGTCTGTCATAGACACCGGTTACTCGTCGGTTGGTCGAGAAAACACTTCGGTTAGTCGAGAACCCCTCTTATCCAGAAACGTCCGTGCGAAGGTGGACGTGACTATTACTACGCTCTTCTCCATCCACACGGCGGTTATTCGGTCGTCGCTTCGGTGAACCGCTCGAGCGCGCCTGGCTCTTCGAGGGACCCGATGGCGGCCGCCGCCTCATCGACGGCCGATTCGTCTAATACCGTCGACGCACACTCTCGGAACTTCGCCTCGAGACGCTCGCGGGACAGCGGGTTGTTCGGACTCCCCGGGGCGTACTTTTCGCTCGCAGTCAGTTCCCGCCCATCATTCGTCAGGACGGTCACGCGCGCCCCGTAGTTGGCGAAGTCCGCCTCGAAGAGGTTCGGTTCGAAGTCGCGTTCGACGACCGCCATCGCGCGCCGTGTCGCCGGGTCGGCGACGTATTCGTCGGTGAACTCGTGGATACCCACGTCGCGTTCCCTGAGGACGGCCGCGAGACAGAACTCGATCGAGAACTTCGCTTGCAGCTCGTTCTCGGGATTCGTGTGGTGGAGCATCTCCGACGCGGCATCGTCCAACGTCGCGACGACGGTATCGACCTCGTCCGGGGTCAGGCCGTGGTCTTCGACGAGCTCGCGCATCGCATCCATGGCGGCGTGCGTGATAACGCCCGAAGGGTACGGTTTGTAGCCGATGTCCATGACGCCCCACCGGTCGTCGATACCGGAGCGAAGAATTTCCGAGTCGTAGGTGCCGTCGGGCGTCATGACCGAGCCGTACCCGAGATCGCCCTCGAAGATGTCCGGATCCGCGGTGAATCCCTTCGCTGCGAGGAGGGCGGCACGAACGCCAGACTGTGCCGCGTGGCCCGCGTGGAGCGGCTTCGTCATCGATCCGAAGTTCTTTTTCAGCGACGATGAACTCGATGCGGCGATCCCCAAGGCGTGTCTGACTTCCGTTGCAGTGAGGTCGAGCACCGACGCCGCAGCGGCCGCCGAGCCGAACGTTCCGACGGTCCCGGTGATGTGCCAGCCGTGGTCGTAGTGGGCGGGATACACGCCGTGTCCGATTCTGTACGCCGTTTCGATCCCCACCGCGTAGGCGGCGAGCAGGTCTTGCCCCGTTACCTCGGTTCGCGCACTCGCCGCGTACGCGGCAGCGAACGTCGGCGACGTCGGGTGTAAGACGATCGATTCGAACGTGTCGTCGTAATCGATCGCGTGGCCGTACGCACCGTTCGCCAGCGCCGCTGCCGGCGTCCCGGTCCTGTCGCGACCTAACAGCGGCGTGTCGCCCTCGCCGACACACTCGTCGACGTACTCCGTGACGATCTCGCCCACTTCGTGGCCCGATCCGTACAGGGCGACGCCGGCATAGTCGAGGATCGCCTCCTTGGACTTCCGGACCGCCCCGTCGGGGAGATCGTCGTACGACGTGCTCGCGATCAGCTCTACAAGCGCCTCTGTCTCGCTCATACGCTTCGTTACATACCGGTTAGCAAAGATGTTTCCATGCCGTACACGAGGGCTGTGCATCTCCGCCGCTCTATCGGCGGCGATCAGTAGACACTGGGTTCCGTCATCTTCCGCAAGTCGAGTATCGCATCGAGTTCCTCGTCTCGAAGGTCCGTCCGCTCAGCGGCGACCGCTTGTATCGTCCGATTC
This sequence comes from Natrinema zhouii, assembly GCF_013456555.2. GTDB lineage: Archaea > Halobacteriota > Halobacteria > Halobacteriales > Natrialbaceae > Natrinema > Natrinema zhouii. The sequence continues at coordinate 444,294 of NZ_CP084883.1, read as the reverse complement.
TCGTCGACGGCCTGCTTTGCGATTGCGGAGGCCTCGTCGTAGCCGACGTGAGGCGCGAGCGCCGTCGCGACCGCAGGCGTCTTCTCGGCGTACTCGCCGCAGACATCGGCGTTCGCCTCGATATCGGCGAGACACCGCTCCACCAGGGTCTCGGAGACGTTCGCGAGCAGGTCGATCGACTGCCAAACGTTGTCGGCCATCATCGGCTGCATGACGTTGAGGTCGAGGTTGCCAGCTTGGCCGCCCACCGTTACGGCGACGTCGTTTCCGATGACCTGCCCAGCGACCTGGCACGCGGACTCGGGGATCACGGGGTTGATCTTCCCCGGCATGAACGACGATCCCGGCTGAACGGCGGGAAGCGTGATCTCCCGTAACCCAGTTCGAGGGCCACTGGAGAGCCACCGCAGGTCGTTAGCGATCTTCATCATCGACGCGGCGACCGTCTTCAGCGCCCCGCTGGTCCAGACGAGTGCGTCGCGGTTTGCGATCGCTTCGAACCGATCGTCCGGGAGACGGAACTTCCGCCCGGTCTCCCGAGCCAGCAGGTCGATGACGGACTTCGGGAACTCGGTGTGAACGTTCATCCCCGTTCCGACGGCCGTCCCGCCAAGCGGGAGTTCCAGCAGATCGTCGCGCGTGGCCGCGACGCGCTCGAGGCCGTGATCGATCTGACTGGCGTATCCCGAGAACTCCTGGCCGAGGCGCATTGGAACGGCATCCTGAAGGTGGGTGCGGCCGGTCTTCACTACGTCGTCGAACTCGTTGGCGTTCGAAGCGAGGGCATCCCGGAGGTCGCGTAACGCTGGCAGGAGGTCGTCATCGATCGCCGCCACCGTCGCGAGGTGGATCGCCGTCGGGATCACGTCGTTCGACCCTTGACAGATATTGACGTCGTCGTTGGGTGGATCTCCTTGGATCCCTTCTTGCCGCCCATGAGCTCTATCGCTCGGTTTGCGATCACCTCGTTTGCGTTCATATGGGTGCTCGTCCCCGATCCCGTCTGAAAGATGTCGACGGGAAACTGGTCGTCGTGACGTCCCTCCGCCACTTCTTCGCTCGCGGCGGCGATGGCCTCGCCTTTCTCCTCGTCGAGCAATCCCAGATCGACGTTGACCTCTGCACTGAACCGTTTTACCTGGCCGATAGCTCCGATGAATCGCCGACCGAACCGGCGGTCCGAGATCGGAAAGTTGTCGATCGCTCGCTGGGTCTGTGCGCCGTACAGCGCGTTCGCGGGAACGCGAACTTCTCCCATCGAGTCCGACTCCGTGCGGTAGTCACTCTCAGTAGACACGTGTTACCGTTCTCCATCCCCGCGGAAGTAGATTCCTCTCTTCCCGTCGGGGAGACGCAGATCACAGGAGGACGGAGACGACACTGCGGTCGTCCTGGACGTGATTTATATGGTTTCACTACCCACTGATACCATGGCCGTTCACCAGGCAGAGACGTTTACGTTCGCCGCGACGGGCGATTCGATGATCACGAGAGAGATTCTGCCGTACGAGGGCAACGCGGACGCGTTCGACGATCTCCTGGCGCTGTTGCGCGGGACAGATGCGACGATGACCAACCTCGAGGTGTTGCTTCACGACTACGAGGGGTACCCGTCGGCGGCCAGCGGCGGAACGTACATGCGGTCGCCGCCGAACGTCGCGGACGAGCTGATCGGGATGGGCTGCAACCTGTTTTCCGCTGCGACGAATCACACGATCGATTACTCGCACGGCAGTATCGAGCGAACGATAGCGGCGCTTCGTGAACGGAACGCAGCATTCGCTGGGCTCGGTGAGAACCTGTACGAGGCCCGGAAGCCGGCGTCCCTAGAGACGCCTGCCGGACGGGTAGCAATGGTGAGTGCCTGTTCGACGATCACTCCCGGGAGCGAGGCGGGAGAGCAGTCGCCCGCACTTCGGGGTCGGCCGGGACTCAATCCGCTCCACATCGAACAGGTGTACACCCTCCCGGAGTCACGGCTGGACGAACTCCGGAAACTCAGCCACGAACTCGATATTGAGGACGTCAAAGATGCCTGGCGTGATCGGGGGATGCACGTTGGCCACGATTGGGACGATGAGGAGTACTTCCACTTCTGGGACATGAAATTCGAGGCCGGCGACGAGGGGGGAATCGAGTACGCCGTCGACGGGGACGACCGCGAGGCGATCGTAGAGTCGATCGAAGAAGCACGGCGCAACGCCGACTGGGTAGTCGCTACCCTCCACGCTCACCACGGACCCGGTGGGCACGCTCGGACGAGAGAGACGCCGGATTTCGTCCGCGAATTCGGTCGGACGTGTGTCGACGCCGGTGCGGACGCGTTCGTCGTGACCGGCCCGCACGTCTTTCGCGGCATCGAAATGTACGATGGCAGCCCGCTGTTTTACTCGCTCGGCCATCTGATCGTCCAGAACGAAACGGTCGAACGACTCCCGCCGGAGAGTTTCCAACGGTATGGGTACGACAACTACACGAGGGCCTCACAGGTGTTCGACTCGCGCCTGTACAATGACGACGGTGAACCGAAAGGAGACCTTGCGAACGCCGCGTTCTGGCAGTCAGTCGTCCCCGTCTGTGAGTTCTCTGTTGAATCAGGGCTCGAGCGGATCGAGTTCCACCCGATAACACTTCAGCAGAAGCAGCCGCGACCACAACGCGGAATACCCGTCTTGGCCGAAGGCGAGGAAGCGGCGACGATACTCGACCAACTCGTCGAGCTGTCGGCGGCGTTCGATACGTCCATTGACGTCGACGAGGGGGTCGGCGTCATCTCGCTGTAGGTTGTGTTCCCCTTCAGTCGGAACTATCCAGTTTCTCACGAAGCCTTTTAGCAACTCCGCCCGATGGAGCGAACGTATGGGTGATGAGAACGAGTTTTCGCTTCCGGACGACCTTCCGGAACCGAGAGATGATGGCGGCGCGGATCACCTCCCGAACGCACCGGTTCCAGCGCTGTCGCTACCGGCTACTGACGGGACGAACGTCGACCTTTCAACGTTCGCTGAGCCGGTTGTCGTGTATTGCTATCCGAGAACGGGCCGTCCCGACCGAGACGTGTCGCCCGACTACTGGGAAGAGATACCGGGTGCACGAGGCTGTACGCCGGAGTCGTGTGGATTCCGGGATCACCACAAAGAGCTCTTAGAGCTGGGCTTCAGCGACGTATTCGGTATTTCGGTCCAGGCGACGGAGTATCAGCGCGAGGCGCGGGATCGGCTCGACCTCTCGTTCGAACTACTAAGCGACTCCTCGTTGGAGTTCGCCGATAGCCTCGAATTACCGAGATTCGAAGTCGAAGGCGTAACGCTACTGAAGCGATTGACTCTCGTCATTTCGGATGGTCGTATCAGACACGTCTTCTATCCGATCTTCCCCCCTGACGAACACGCTTCGGAGGTCGTCGAATGGGCAGAGACACGTCTCTCGGACTGATTCTATTCGAATCTCCTCAACGGATGGCAGCGCTCAGCGAGATCGATTCGAGCAGTGAATCGGCCGTAGCGCCCGTTCGGTTTCGTGTTCGCAGTCCGCTCAGCGAGTTCACCGGCGCTGTTTCGTTACGCGTGAAGAGTGAGGCAGTGCGATTTTGTGGTGCTCTATGCCAAAAATCGACCGGCTCAGTAGGTGTAGCGACTGGATCGATTTGAGTTTTGTGGAGCGAGAGTGGACACCACGTCAGCTGATGGAGCTCGGTATTCGCCTCCATCTTGCTGATCTATCGCTTTCAAATACTGTTCGAGAATTAGAGAAGTCTGGTGTCGAACGCAGTCGCACGGCAGTCCATGATTGGGTTCACAAGTGTGATCTACAGCCAGCAGATGATAAGAAGCCGAATCACGTTGCACTCGACAAAACAGTAATTTAACTTGACGGATATCGCTATTGGCTGTACACTGCTGTCAATCCAGAAACAAACAATACCCTCCATATACGGCTGTATTTGACGACTACGACTGCGTTGACAGAACGGTTCCTAGAAGGACTCACTGAGAAACATAACCTCGACGATGTTGTGTTTCTCGTCGATGGAACAAAGCACCTTCAGACTGCACTCCGTCGATCTGGGCTCCAATTTCGAGACGAAAAACATGGAAATCGGAACGCCGCTGAATGTATCTTCCATGAGATAAAACGACGTATCTCCTCGTTCTCAAACCATTTCAGTCATGCAAAACCGTCAACAGCAGAATCATGGCTCTAAGCCTTCGCCGTCTGGCACAATGCTACAAACTAAACACGACCAGTTCACCACGGCAGAACTTGATGACACTCGAGAGCGTGAGCTGACGGCGATTCGCCTTCATCAGATCGAATATTCGCTTCGATAGACAACAACGGTTCTTGCTGAATTAGCCGTTGAAGGCTCTTACGACGTGGTCTGGAACTGGGTACATCGGCTGTCTAACATCGAACACGACCTGCCGATGTTCACGAGATCAGAGCTCTCGTGCAGCCTCTTGGAGAGCAAAGCTCGCCAATGGTCGGCGAATCGTTGATTCGCCTCGACCTCAGAAACCGTTGGTTTCTGAGGACGGCTTCGCCGTCGCGAGTCGCTATCGACGAAACCGCTATCAAGGTCAACGGCAAGTAGTCTTGGTTGTATGCTGCAATAGACATAGAATCAAAGTTGATCCTTAATGTCGCGTTATTTGATCGGTACGGCACCGATCCAGCGGCTGCGTTTCTGGATAGACTCTGAGAGAAACACAATCTCTCGGATGCTATGATTCTCGTTGATCAATTCGGCTATCGAACTGAACTCACTCGATTGGGGTCGAACGGTCGGGTAGACTATACTGACGAACCGACGAGACAATCGGCGGCGAACTGCCACGCTTGTTTCGAGCGTCGAAATTTGTGTCCTCGCAGTGGACGGAAAACTCAGTTAGTGCGACGGCGACCAGAAGGGCTGCCTACTTATCGGTGAGTGACATCGTCAGCGTTGGCCGCGGCTTCGTATATAATTCACGTCTCACAGAAATGCTGGCCTTTGGCCGGCGGTAGAGCCCCATCCTTTGTGATGTGCCACAGTGGTGGTCCGAGATTGGCGTGCTCGACAATTTGGCTCTTGACGTGATGTCGGAACGATCGCTGAAAGCGAGGTTTGGAATATCTTGGAGTGGTTGGTTGTGGGTAACAACCGAGTTCGCTCCCCTCGCCATCTACCCCTTGCGACTATCGTGGTGTCAACTTATCAGCCCGTTGTCACTGAGCGAAACGGTTAATGGTGATTACCGCAAACAATAAGCTGCCTCAGATCTGCCATTCCGCCACCCTCTCCCCCACCCCCTTTCCCACTCTCACCTTCACTACCATATCGGAAGGATCAGAACCGTCCTGGTCAGGGTTAAGGAAGACTGTGATTGTTCGCTGGGCATGCACACCCACGTGTAGAACAGCGGGTCCTTCGATACGAGTGGAGCCGAGGACTCCTAGAGCTCCGCAGCGGCGACGTCAAGGAGATAGTGCGGGCACTCGTCAGAAAGGATCGCTTCAACTAGTCAGCTATTGCCATCCGCGGTCACGGCCACGAGGTGCCAAGCTTCTTCGAGCGGACCGACGGGTACGAGGATATTCTCAGCGTATACGGGGTTTTGTGACGGCGAGTTACCGTATCAAGAGCGCCTCTGGCGGGGTGACGAGGATCGACTCGAGGAGTAGTCGGAGGCCGCTCACTCGCTTCGCTCGTTCGCGGGTGCTGTGCTTGTGTTCCAACCAGAGATGCTTTCGAGGCACACGTTGTTGTGCCTCACTAGTCAGGCGCGAAAAATCGACTTTCAGGCGGTATTTGTAGAGGAAAGATGTTCCTAATGGAATTCTTAGTTCCTATTTACTCGAAGTATAATCCGTGCCCGTTTGCTATCTCACGGAGGCAGTTTTGCACCCCACAAGGGGTATTATTAAGAAAATGGATATCGTAGATTGTACTACTGAAGCCGAGATGAACGATCTCTCCGATCCACGGCCGCCGCTTCCGGAGTGGGTTTTGAACGCCTACGATGTCGTTTGTGCTCACAGTCACAATTCGAACAGTCAGGAAGACGTGCAGTCGATCCCTCGGAAGCAAGCACTCGAGGTTCTCCACAGTGCCGATGAGCTGGCTCTCGAATCCGAGGACGCGAACCATGCACTTACTCGGTTGCTCGAGCGAGGGTACTTCTACGAGGTTGACGGCGAACTTCGTGTAACGATGCCGGAAGACTGATTCGTGGGTACGGTTCGAGACGCAACTGCTCACGACAGCTGCAGACGTCCCTTTTTGCTGCGGATTCTCGCTTCCTTCGGTCGCAGGTGATCGAGGTGAGATGGAGTGACCGTCTACCGTGATCCAATCGGTCGGCTTCGAAACGCCGGTCGAGAGTGGAAGAGGTCACTCGCCGACGCGTGTGGCTTCGAGCACTATAACCGGAGGAACTCTCGTATGGCGACAGTAACGACTTGAACTGGTGGTGTGTATTCTGGTCGGCCGTCGACGCCATGAGTCGAGGGCAATCGCGACCGGACAGCGCTCGCTCGAGTATTCACGGAGAGATTGGGTATGTCGTTCTATTTCACTGCCAGTAGTGAGGCTTTGTGCTCGACCGCAATTTTGGCCAGGTTCCATTCACATCAAGTGGAAACCACCTACGAGGACGCGTTCCACTCCCGCAACTCGCCATCGACGACGACCTCGCGACCGACGTCCTCGAACGTGACGCCACCGTAGGCGACACTGCTACCGGACCCTGCGTAGATGCCCGCGTCGCCACAGTCCGCCGCTCGAGCGGTCGTCAGCGTCGCATCGACGTTGTCCCGGAAGCGGAACGCCTGACTCGACGCTCCCCTGGCCGTCACGGTACTCAGTTTCAGGTCGTCCATATCGTCGAAGAGAACCGAGTTCGTGAACTCTCCGTCGACGATAGTATTCGATATGTCGGCACCGTCGAACCCGGCCGCGTAGATTCCCGATCCGGCGGCCAGTCCCCGGTTGTCAGTTCTGATCGTGACGGTGGTGATCGTCAGCTCCCGTCGACCGCTCTTAAGCTGTCCAAGCGAGATCCCCCTCGCGTTCTCGATACACGAGACGCAATCGATCGTCAGATCCGTGATCTCGTCCCCGGTGTCACCTCTGATCGCCGCAGACAGACAGCCGGTGATATACCCGTCTCTGATCGTGATCGACTCGTTACCGTTCCGGTGCATATGGACGCCGTAGTCCGGGCCGTTCTCCGGATCGATTTCGAAGTTCTCGAGAGTGCAGTTCCGCGTCGGCGTCCCATCGCTCCCGGCCAGCGACTCGCCGGTGCCGGTCCAGACGCTGTTCGACGCGATTTCCGATGTTTGGTTGTCGAACTGGATCGGTGCGTTCGATCCAGCATCGCCACCTCGAGTCGCCCAGTAGCCGTCGATATCGACGTTCTTGGACGACACAACATCGATATGATGGTAGTAGATGCGGTCGCCGTAGATGTTTTCTAGCCGGACGTTTTCCGCGTGTGCGGGCATGATGCCGTTCGTTTCCGGCGAATCGATTCGGATGTTACAGATCCCCCAGTTCGACGCGCCACTGTACTCAACCCCGTCGTAGCCCCTGTTGGAGAGGAGGGCCCGTCCCTCCTCGCCATTGGGGCGCGATCCCTCGAAGACCGTCGCGCGACCCGCACCCAGCAGGATCGTATCGTCGCCGATCAACGGCGTCCGCTCGAAGACGTACCGACCGGGTGGGAAGTAGACGATTCCGCCGCCAGCAGACTCGACTTCCGCCAGGAGGTCGTGGACGTCCCGACCGACCTCGGTCTCGCTGTCGCCCTCGATTCCGTGGGCTTCGACGTTCCAGACGGGTGTTTCCGCGGTGCGAGCGTCGACGAACTCCGCCGCCTCGAAGTGGCTCGTTCCCGGCACCGGCTGCTCAGAACACCCCTGTCCGCTGAAGTACACCCAGTCCTCGCTCGAGGCGTCCCAGCGCCACGTGATCCGCTGATCGGTCGCGTGGTAGAGTTCGTCGTCGTACTCGCCCTCGGCGGGGCGGTCGGCGATTGGTCCCCGAACGATCGCATGTTCGTCGACAGCCTCGACCGTGTCGGTGTGGTCCCACTCCTCGCCTTCCTCAAACGTCCCCAGGTCGAGTCGTGGTGTTCGCTCACCCATAGTTACTCGTTCCCGGATCCGTATTCGCGTCCGTATGCGGTCCCGTAGTCGGTGACCGACGAGTCACTTTCCGTACAGCCTGCCAGCAGGAGGGAGGTTCCCGAGACCGCGACGAGAACGTCCCGTCGGCGAGGTTCTGAATTGGTCATAGAGACAGACGGTCCTCCCATAGTATAAGTATATTGTCTCGAGAGCGGATGGAGACTGTTCAGAACTCGAAATATAGTTTCCGCAAGAAACCTCAGAACGTTCAGAGAACCGAAGGAAACAGCTACCGCCGGACGAGGCTGAGACAATGCCAGTCTCTAATCAGCGCCTGTAACCGTATTTCTTTACCAATGGTAACACCACCCCTACATATAATAAATTCAGGATGAAATATGATCATGTGGGACACTATCTATTAGCAATGTCGACAACACTAATTCGCGACATATGCCCACTGTTCCGACAATGCGGGAGCAATTCATGTGGGATACACTACTTTTTCATAACCAATAGGTATTTAGAGAACAATTTTCAATACCCGGATTGATGCGTCCTCCACTTGACCTTCGCGATGCCTGTTACATTGCGGTGGTACTCGTCGTTTCGGGTATCGCCGGCATGGCATCCAGATAGTCACCGTATCCGCTCCGCACAGACCTCATGTACGCTTTTGAGGGAAACGCCGTCGCAGTACTCCAGCCCGACCCAAACCTTATCCTAACCACGCTGTTTGTCATCGTCTACCTTCTTGTGTACCCCGCGCTGCTCCTCGCTACGTACATTAGTTTGAAGTATCGCCACGGCCGCACTCAAGCACTTGATTACGTCGCCACGTACACGACTCTCCTCCTTGTGTCCATGCCATTCTTCTATTTCGTGCCCGCCGGCGTCACCGGATACTACCTGCAAGGCGTCGAGCCGGTACTCTATGAATCCACCGGCCCGGTTCAGACATTCATGAAGAATGTCGATACCCTTCAGAAGGCATTTCCGAGCCTACACGCTGGCCTCGCCGCGACTGCGTCCCTCCACGCACCCAGTGGATACAAACGGCGCAGTTGGGCGGTCACCGGGACCATCCTCGCCTCCACGCTATATCTCGGCATCCACTGGCTCACGGACCTTGCCGTCGGTCTCGCCTTAGCGTATGGCTGCTACCTCGCCACGCCGACAATCCGTGCCCACCTCAAGCACGTTGGGTCGCAGCCGGAACCGGTTACCGTTACCGACGACTGACCACTTTGAGTGCTGCTTCCAGAAGGAAACATGCGCGTCGTATAGTCCGGCGATCACGACGATAAAATGGCAGTGTCTAGTGAGGCCAGTTTGAGAAGTGAGCAGGTGGCAGAGTCTAGTTGAGCACCTCCAATAGTATCTGTCCAGTGAGTGATTGGTACGGCCGTTGTGCGTTATAGTAGTGTACAAATTGCTCAAGTCAGTTCCTGACGCACACCCGACTTCCCCACCCACGAGTTATGAAAGCAGTCAACGCGTATCTTGAAGGTGTGAAACTACTTTTCGATTAGGTTTTGATCGACGTAGTCGAACTGACCGCTCAGTCCTAATCGAGAGAGGGAATTAGATATCCATAGCCATCGACGAGCAATTTGACTTCGAAGAGATCGTATTTCTCGGCTAGTTCATGCACAAACGCAGCAGTTAGATTGGTACCACGCCGTCCAAAGACTGTGACAGTAGGAATTGCTTCGAGTCTATATTAATTGTACCAGATTCCCAAGACCAGTTTCCGGTGATCGTGACAGTAATATTATTAGTATCGCCCTGCGGCGGCTCCGCCCGTGTGGGGAAATAGCTCTAAGATGAACTCCCCGGTAGCCCAGCGAGCGGTTCTTGCTAGTCGAAACGACTCGAGCCGGCGCGATGTTCGCCTGTGAGCAGAGCCTCGTCGGTACTCATCGCTCGGCTGTGTTCTCGCGAACGAACTCGATCGTTTCGTCGACCGATGTCCCAGGGCCGAAGATTGCCGAAATGCCCGCTGCCTCGAGTTCGGCGCGATCCTCTTCGGGGATCACGCCGCCGACGAGAACGAGCGTGTCCTCCAGTGCCCCGTACTCCTCGAGGCCGTCCATGATCTTTGGAACGAGCGTGTCGTGAGCGCCCGAGAGAATATCAAGCTATCGGAATGCCGGATGAAACGCAGTAGATTTTCGAAAGTGAAAGAGGAGTTGTATCGTCTCGACGGTACCGGCTTCAGAGCTGGTGAAGATGGTTACTTCCGCTACTCTCAGTGGTAGTACATGACAGTCCGCGAAGCGGCCGTCGACAATATCGATGCGATTCAAAACGTAGCACAGGAGTCAGCGATTACCGATCGGTGGAGGCTCCTATCAGAAGTGTCCCGTCTCGAACGGGAGCGTACACGGAAGGGATCGACGAATTAGCGTCGTTGCCTCACTCAGACGGGTGAGAGTTCCTCCTGATACGCGCCGTGGTGGTCCTCGAAGACCTGCATGATTTCGCCCATCGAGACGTACGCTTTCACGGCGTCGACGATGTACGGCATGACGTTTTCCTCGTTCTCGATGGCGTCCGACAGCGCAGACAGTGTCGCGTCGACTTCCTCGTCGTTGCGTTCGTCTTTGACACGCTCGAGTCGGGCGAGTTGACGCTCACGGGTCGTCTCGTCGATCTGGAGGGTGTCCGGCGAGGTATCCTCCTCGATGGTGAACTTGTTGACGCCGACGACGACCTCCTCACCGTGTTCGACGCGCTGTTGGTACTCGTAGCTCGCCTCACCGATCTCGCGCTGGAAGTACCCCTGGTCGATGCCGTCGAGGACTCCGTCACGGATCGAGCCGTTACCGATCTCCTCGATCTCCTCAATGTACGACAGGATTTCGGCTTCCATCTCGTTCGTGAGTTTCTCGATCGCGAAACTGCCACCCATCGGATCGACGATGTCGGCTGCACCGGATTCGTCGGCGATGATCTGCTGCGTGCGCAGGGCGACGCGGACCGCCTTCTCGCTTGGAAGCGCCAGGGCCTCATCGAAGCTGTTGGTGTGCAGTGACTGGGTCCCGCCGAGGACGCCGGCCAGCGCCTGAATGGTAACGCGGACGATATTGTTCAGGGGCTGCTGGGCAGTCAGCGACTGGCCTGCCGTCTGTGTGTGGAATTTCAGCCGCTTCGATTCGGGTCGTTCTGCGTCGTACCGTTCGTCCATCATGCGGGCATAGATGCGACGTGAGGCCCGGAATTTTGCGATTTCTTCGAAGATAGAATTGTGGGAGTTGAAGAAAAACGAGAGTAGCGGCGCGAACTCGTCGACCTCGAGTCCACGCTCGAGGCAGTCCTCCACGTATGCGAACCCGTCTGCGAGCGTGAACGCGGCCTCCTGAGCGGCGGTCGATCCGGCTTCGCGGATGTGATAGCCGGAGATGGAAACCGGGTGAAAGTTCGGCGTCTCGTCGACGGCGAACTCGATCGTGTCCGTGACGATTTTGAGGGAGGGATCGGGGGGGATCACCCACTCCTTTTGGGCAATGAACTCCTTGAGCATGTCGTTCTGAAGGGTCCCCTTGACTTCGTCACGGGGGATACCCTGCTGGTCGGCCAGTGCAATATACATCGCATAGATGACAGCCGCCGAAGGGTTGATCGTGAACGAGGTCGACACGTCGCTAATGTCAATCTCGTCGAAGAGGATTTCCATGTCACGAAGGGTATCGACGGCGACGCCTTCCTTGCCGACCTCGCCCTCGCTCATCGGATGGTCCGAGTCGAGACCCATGAGCGACGGCATGTCGAAGGCAGTCGAGAGCCCCGTTTGCCCTTCGTCGATGAGGTAGTGAAACCGCTCGTTGGTCTCCTCGGCGGTCCCGAAACCCGCGAACTGTCGCATCGTCCACGTGCGTCCGCGATACATCGTCGGATACGGCCCCCGAGTGTACGGCGGCTCGCCGGGGAAGCCGAGGTCCTCGTCAAAATCGAGGTCGGCGATGTCGTTCGCCGTGTAGAGACGATCGACTTCGTGGTTCGAAACCGTCGCGAACCGCTCTTTCCGCTCGCCACGCTCCAGAAACGGCTCGAGCGTGTCTTCCTCCCACGACTCCCGTTGCTGGGAAATATCCGCCAGTTCTTGCTCGTCGAACATTGTCTACTGTATACAGACAACTATTCTAAAGTCTTGCCCTAGTCCAGTATCTGGCCGGTCACAACCGGGTCCACCGGACTTCGCTGTGGCCGGTCACAACCAGGTCCACCGGATCGCTGCTGGACCTGACGATGCGTCTTCAGAGATGCCCGTGAGCGATTGCCTGTCCCAGACGGCCTGCTAAGGACGGCCGGGGAACATCGTCGCATTTCGCCTCAGTCCGACTGTCGGTCTGGGGGACGCTCTCAGCACGGGATAGTTCCAGGGACAGTTCCATGTCCCATGATATGTAATGACACGAATAACAAAAGATTCAAGCCGGCGAGCTATGATTAGCGGAGTATGGGTATAAACTATGATGCAGAAGTGGAGAGCTTCGAGTGGGCCATCCCGGATTCGTACACGATCACGTCGGTCGTCGCCAACCACGCCGAGGACTTCGGTGATCGAGTCGCCGTTCGGTTTCTGAGCGACGACGCCGATCGCGAGGAACGGACGTACGCTGACATCCAGGACGACACGAATCGGTTCGCGAACGGGCTCGAGGCGAGCGGCGTCGGCAAAGGCGACCGAATCATGCACCTCTTTCCTCGCCATCCCGACGCCTTTGCCGTTCAGCTCGGTGCGCTGGCGACCGGTTCGCTGTTAGTCCCCTGCTCGTCGATGCTTCGCTCGAAAGATATCGAATTCCGGGCAAACGACTGCAACGCAACGAGCATCGTCGTCCACGAGTCACTGACAGACATGGTCGAGCCGGTCCTCGACGAGACGCCCCTCGAGCGCGTAATCGTTCTCGATGGTACCGAGGCGGATCTACACGGCGAGAACTGGATGACAGCCACGGACGTTATGGCTGACGAATCGACCGACTACGACGGCCCGGAGCTGACGGCTGACGATCCGATGACGATCAACTATACCAGCGGGACGACCGGGCAACCGAAGCCGGTCTTGCACAAACACCGCTGGCAGTACTGCTTCAATCGCATCAACGCGCCGTACTGGTGGGGTATCGACGAGGAGACCGACCTCGAGGACGAACTGCTGTGGGCGACGACCGGGACCGGCTGGGCGAAGTGGTTCTGGAGCCCGGTCGGTGTGGGTCTGACGACCGGTGCGACCCAGCTCATCTACGACGGAGAGTTCGAGCCCGAAACGTTCCTCGAAATCCTCGAGGAAGAGGGCATTACCAAGCTTTGTTCCGTCCCGACCCAGTACCGGATGTTCGCGAACGCCGACCTCGAGGCGTACGACGTCCAGCTAACCGACACGCTCTCGGCGGGTGAACCGCTCAACCGCGAGCCGATCGAACGTATCCGGGACGCGTGGGGCGTCACTCCGCGCGACGGCTACGGCCAGACCGAAACCGTCGCGCTCGTGACGAACTACCCTGGTATCGAGATCAAGTCCGGAAGTATGGGCAAGCCAACCCCCGGCGTCGGCGCGACGATCATCGACGTCGACGACGAGGAAGAGGTCGAAATCGGCGAGATCGGTGAGATCGCCGTTCCGGTCGACTCGCCGGCGATCTTCGACGGCTACTACGAGAAGCCGGAACTCGACGAGCAGAAGCTCTCGGGCGAGTACTACCGGACCGGTGACCTCGCCTCCCGGGACGAGGACGGCTACTTCTTCTTCGAGGGACGGGCCGACGATATCATCATCTCCTCTGGCTACCGGATCGGTCCGTTCGAGGTCGAGGACGCGCTCGTTAGCCACGATGCCGTCGCCGAAGCCGCCGTGGTCGACAGCCCACACGAAGAACGCGGCAACGTCGTCAAGGCCTACGTGATCCTCGCCGAGGACTACGAGAGCAGCGACGAACTGAAAGACGAGATCCAGGCGTTCATGAAAGAAGAAACGGCTCCCTACAAGTATCCCCGTCGGATCGAGTTCACGGACGAACTCCCGAAAACCTCGAGCGGGAAGATCCGCCGCGTCGAACTCCGGGAGAAAGAACAGGCAAAACACGACCTGTAGTCGGATCGCGAGGACTCACTCGAGTGAGTCACTATTCTCTGTCGCAGTATTTGACGCCCGTTCCGTGGATAGCTAGTGTTTCGTCACTTTTCGAGGCCAGCTCTCACTCGTTCGCGTCGCCGCGTTTGCGGACGCAGTCGTAGAACGACTCGGGCAACGACGCCGGCTCGAAATCGGAATCGACGAAAACGAACGACACCTCGCCGTCGGCGGCCGCTTCGCCACTCGACCGGTGCGTGACCGAAAACGCCACCGTAAGCGAGGTGTCGCCGATTCGGACGACGGTCGTCTCGATGGTCGCGTCGTCGCCGGCTCGAAGCGGCGAGTGAAACGATGCCGACGCCTCGACTGCGGGGAGGAGATACCCGTCCGATCGGTAGGCCTCCATCGGATGGCCGCCGTCGACGGCCGGAGTGAAGTAGTCGTTCAGCCCGACGACCACGAAGTGGAAGAATCGCGGGTAGTAGATGAGCCCGCCGGCGTCGGTATCTCCCCAATCGACGGTGATGTCGGTAGTGTGGGCCATTCGATTCGTGTTACTGCGCTGGACGGAACGTGATCGTCCGATCGCCCGTCGTCTCGCTCGGTTCGACAGTCGCAGTGACGCGCTGTTCGATCGCGACGTCGTCACGGTCGACCCTTCGGACGATCCCCGTGAGCCGTACCTGTCCGAATTCGACGATAGCAGTGACGTAGGGTGCATCGTCGTCGAACTGCGGCGTCGGAACGGAGACCGTCGTGTGGGTAACGATCGTTCCCGTCCGTGGCAGTTCCCGGCGTGCTAACTCACGGTCGCCGCAGTGCGGACAGGCCTGCCGCGGCGGAAGCAGGCCGTGCCCGTTCGAGCAGGCGTAGAAGTATCCGTCTCCATCCGCGAGCGCGTCGAGGAACTCGTCGTACCCACCGTCGGTGGCAGCAGTCATTATTCCATCACCTCCAGGACGTGAACGGTCGCACTGGCGACCGTGCCGCCGGCGTTCTGGGCGACGCCGATCGTCGCGTCGTCGGCGACGGCCCCGGCGCGCGGATGGCTTCCGTCGAGCAGCGTGGCCACGGCCGCCACCTGTGCGGCCCCGGTCGCGCCAACGGGATGGCCCTTCGCTTTCAGTCCGCCGGAGAGATTGACCGGCAACTCCCCGTCACGGCGCGTCTCGCCGCGGCGAGCCGCCCCGATCGCCTTGCCGCCCCTATACATCCCGAGCGCCTCGAGGGCGAAGACCTCCGCGATCGTAAAGCAGTCGTGGACTTCGGCGATGGCGACGTCGTCCGGATCGATACTGGCGTCGTCGTAAGCCGCCTCGGCGGCCTCCCGAGTAGCGGGTGTCCGCGAGAGCGTCGGCCGATCGTGAAGCGCCATCGTATCTCCGCCGTGTCCAGCACCGGTGATCGCAACGCCGGCCTCGAGGTCGTGCTCCGCAGCGTACGCCGGGGACATCAACACGAGTGCGGCTGCACCGTCGCTGATCGGACAGGCATCGTACAGGCCGAACGGAGCCGCGATCTCGGGCGCTTCGAGCGCCTCCGCGACCGTGATCTCCTGTTGGAGGTGAGCGTGATCGTTGACGAGCGCGTTGTCGTGATTTTTGACCGCGATGTGGGCGAGGTCCTCGTGAGTGCCGCCGTACTCGTCGAAGTACGCTCGCGCCATCAGCGCGTACGCACCCGGGAAGGTGACGCCGGACCGGACCTCGTAGAGGTCGTCAGCCGCCCTGGCCAGCCCATCGGTGGCACCGGCGGTTCCCATGTTCGTCATCCGCTCCATTCCGCCGGCGACGACGACGTCGGCGTCGCCGCTCCCAATCGCACGAACGGCGTCGTGGACCGCGAGCCCACTCGAGGCACACGCGCTTTCGATCCGTCGTGACGGAACGGTCGTTCCGAGCGCCTCCGCCATGAGCGGGCCCTGGTGTCCCTGTCGTTCCGAGAGGGTGCCGACGAAGTTGCCGTAGAAGAGTTCGTCGACGTCCGCAGCCGGAACGCCGGCGTCTTCGAGGGCCTCGAGCCCGGCGCTCGCGAACATGTCCCTGCCCGTCCGACCGGGATGCGATCCAAACGAAGTCATGCCTGTTCCTGCGAGGTGTACCTGCGACATTAGCTACCACACGTCCGTACTGACTCGTCCGGTATAGCTGTGTCGAACGGTGACCAGCAACAGGCGACCGGCGTCGCCGACACCGACGTGAGTCGGGACATTTACTACGACCGTCCGACCACCAACGAGTGATGGATTTGCACGGAGAGACGATCAACCGTGTCGGCGTCGTCGGCGCGGGCACGATGGGCAGTGGCATCGCACAGGTCGCCGCAACTGCGGACTACGATGTCGTGATGCGCGACATCGAATCGGAGTACGTCGAAAGCGGCTTCGAGACGATCGACGACAGTCTCGGTCGGCTCGTCTCTAGAGACCACTTGACCGAGGATGAGGCCGACGACACCCGTGACCGAATCACCGGCACGACCGACCTCGAGGACCTCGCGGACTGTGATATCGTCATCGAGGCGGCCCTCGAGGAGCTAGACGTCAAGCGGGAGATTTTCGCCGACCTCGAGCGGGTCTGTGACGAGGACGTCCTGCTGGCGACGAACACGAGTACGATCTCGATCACCTCGATCGCGGCCGACCTCGAACACCCCGAGCGCGTGGTCGGGTTGCATTTCATGAACCCGGTTCCGATCATGGAGGGCGTCGAGATCGTCGTCGGCGAGAAGACGGCCGATGACGTCACCGAACTGGCCCGTGCCTTCGCCGAAGACCTCGAGAAGACAACGTGGGAATCCGACGACAAGCCGGGGTTCGTCACGAATCGGATCCTGATGCCCTGGATCAACGAGGGGATCCGGGCCTACGACGAAGACGTCGCCACGAAGGAGGACATCGATACGGGGATGGAACTCGGGACGAACGTCCCGATGGGGCCGCTGACGCTGGCCGACCACATCGGGCTGGACATCTGCCTGCACGCCTCCGAAACGCTCCACGAGGAGTTGGGCGATCGGTACAAACCCGCCTACCTCCTCAAGCGAAAGGTCGAGGCTGGTGACCTCGGGAAGAAGACGGGCAGCGGGTTCTACGAGTACGAGTAAGTCACTCCGTCAGGTGCCGTGAGATAACCTCTTTCTGTATTTCCGAGGTGCCTTCGTAGATCGTGGTGATCTTGGCGTCTCGGTAGTAGCGTTCGACGTCGAAGTCCTTGGTGTACCCGTAGCCGCCGTGAACCTGGACCGCTTCGTTCGCGACGTCGACGGCCGTTTCGCTCGCGAAGTACTTCGCCATGCTCGCCGCTTGCGCGTCGAGACTGTCGTCGTTCTTTCGGGCGGCGTCGCGCGTCAGCAGGCGTGCGGCCTGGACGTCCGTCTGCATGTCCGCGAGCTTGTGTGCGATCGCCTGGTGGTTGATGATCGGCTCCCCGAACTGTTCGCGTTCGTTGGCGTAACTCACGGCAGCGTCGAGGGCTGCCTGAGCGACTCCGACAGCCTGGCTGGCGATTGCGATCCGACCGCCGGTTAGGATCGAGAACGCGGCTTTCAACCCTTCGCCAACCTCGGTCAGGCGGTTCTCCGCGGGAATTCGCGCGTCATCGAAGAGCAGCGTCGTCGTGTCACTCGCGCGCAGTCCGAGTTTGTCCTCTTTCTTGCCGACTTCCAGTCCCGGCGTGTCTTTGGGAACCAAGAACTGCGTCGCGCTGTCCGGGTCGTCGCGATCGGTTTTCGCGAACAGAACGACGACGCCCGCTCGCTTTCCGTTCGTGATCCACTGTTTCTTCCCGTTGATTACGTACTCACCGTCCTCGAGACGAGCCTCGGTGCTCATCTCCGCCGGATTCGACCCGGCGTCCGGCTCCGAGAGCGCGAACGCGCCGACCGGCCGGCCATCGACCATCTCCGGCAGCCACTGCTCTCTGTGTTCGTCGGAGCCGAACTGGCGGATACACGACGTCGCCAGACAGTGAACCGACAGCGCCGTTGCGACCGCCAGATGTCCGCGCGCTACTTCCTCGTTGACGATGCTGTAGGTCACTTCGTCGGCGTCGAACCCGCCGTACTCTTCCGGGACCGTCAGCCCGGTTAGATCGAGCGCTGCGAGCCCGTCCCAGACGTCTTCCGGAAACGTCTGCTCCTCGTCGTACTCGTCGACCGAATCGACGACTTCCTCCTCGACGAATTCTCGGACCGTCTCCCGTATCAGCTGCTGCTCGTTTGTCAGCTCCATACGCGGTGATTCGGGAGTGGGATAGTAAAGCGTACGATTCCATCGTTCGGTACAACAGGCAGTCCAAACTCAACCGCTCGGTCGAGCGAGTCCGTTCACCATTCCGTCCGCCAGCCAACACAGTGATCGGCGGCGAGAACCGTGGTATCTCTCGTACGGTTGGTCGACGCGGCGAACGGCCACTCGAGGATAGGTAACTAAAAATAGCGCGTCTCTCGAGGCATACGTATGACAATCCATTGGTCCAGAGAGGCTGCTATCGAGTGCATCGACGACGGTGATACGATCGGAGT
The DNA here is from genome assembly GCF_013456555.2 of Natrinema zhouii. Classification (GTDB taxonomy): domain Archaea; phylum Halobacteriota; class Halobacteria; order Halobacteriales; family Natrialbaceae; genus Natrinema; species Natrinema zhouii. The sequence goes on along the minus strand of NZ_CP084883.1, from coordinate 425,576 downwards.
CGGCGGCTTCGTCGCCGTCGGCATTCCCGAGTACGTCCTCGAGGCGCTCGGTGAGCGATACGCTGAAACCGGCACACCCCGCGATCTCACCCTCTATCATCCCGCTGCGGAGGGCGACCGGCAGGGTCGTGGACTATCGCACCTCGTTCAGGACGGCATGCTCGAGCGCACGATCGCGAGCCACTGGGGCTTTACGCCTGATCTGATGGAGAAGATCGTCGCAAACGAGATCGAGGCGTACAACCTGCCGTTCGGCGTGATGGATCACATGCTTCGCGATACCGCCGCGGGGAAGCCCGGTACGATCACCCACGTCGGCCTAGGGACGTTCGTGGATCCGCGTCAGGACGGCGCGAAGGCGAACGACGTCACCGAAGACGACCTCGTCGAACTCGTGACCTTCGACGGCGAGGAGTACCTCTACTATCGCTCGGTCCCGATCGACGTCGCTATTATCCGGGGGACGACGGCCGACGAAGACGGCAACATAACCACGGAGCGAGAAGCGCTCGATTCGAATATGTTGGCGATGGCCCAGGCCGCACACAACTCCGGCGGCACGGTGATCGCACAGGTCGAGCGTCTCACGGAGTCGGGGACGCTCACCGCTCGCGACGTCGCAGTCCCCGGCGTCCTGGTCGACGCCGTCGTTGAGGCACCGCCGAGCCACCACCAGCAGACGTACGCGGAGGACTATAACCCCGCCTACAGCGGTGAAATCAAACGGCCGACCGACGACGGGAGTGACGGTATTCCGCTCGACGCCCGGACGATTATCGCTCGTCGCGCTGCGATGGAACTCGAGCCGAATTCGGTCATCAATCTCGGCGTGGGTGTCCCGGAACTCGTGCCAGTCGTCGCGGCTGAAGGCGGAATCGACGACGAGATCACGCAAACCGTCGAGTCGGGGCCGGTCGGCGGCGCCGCCTCCGGTGGGATCAGTTTCGGGACCGCGAGCAACCATCACGCGCTCGTATCCTCGCCACAGCAGTTCGACTTCTACGACGGCGGCGGTCTCGACATGGGCTTTCTTGGAATGGCACAGGTGGACGCCGCGGGCAACATCAACGTCAGCCGGTTCGGGTCACAGCTCCCCGGGTGTGGCGGGTTCATCAACATCTCCCAGAATGCCGAGAAGGTCGTATTCTGTGGCACGCTGACGACCAATGGACTCGAGATCGAGACCGGAAGCGGAGCGCTCTCGATCGAACGCGAGGGAACGAGTCCGAAGTTCATCGACTCGGTCGAACAGATCACCTTCAGCGGCGAGTACGCCACCGACATCGAGCAGCCGATCGTCTACGTAACAGAGCGTGCCGTCTTCGAACTCACCGAGACCGGACTCGAACTTACGGAGGTCGCACCGGGTATCGACGTGGAAACCGACGTCATCGACGAGATGGGCTTCGAGCCGCTCGTGGCCGGCGACCTCGACGAGATGAACTCACGATTGTTCGTCGACGAACCGTTTGATCTGACCGACGTGGTCTAGTTGGGGACCGCGGCTGAACGGGGATTCGTCGGAGTCCGGAGCGACGAAGCACGAACCGTTAAGCGGGACCGCTGCAAACTCGTCTCCGATGGTTGCGTACGATAACCTCTCAGTTGACCACGAGGACGGCGTTGCAACGGTCACACTCGATAGCGCGGCCGGTCGAAACGCGCTCACTCTCGAGATGGCGAACGAACTGGTGTCGGTGGCGACGACCCTCGGCGAAAATCCGGATACTCGCTGTATCGTGCTCACGCACGCGGGCGATTTCTTCGGGTCCGGTGCCGATCTCAGTGCCCTGTCCGGTGACGGCTCCGACGCGGCCCACATCCGGGAGTTGGCCGGACGGGCCCACGAAGCGATCGTCCAGTTCCATCGGACGGAAACGCCGGTCGTCGGCGGCGTCAACGGTATCGCAGCCGGAATCGGATTCAGCCTCACGCTGTTTCCGGACCTGCTCGTCCTCGGCGAGGACGCGACGCTCAAATTTGCGTATCCGGGGATCGGGCTGACCGGTGACGGCGGTGCAACGTTCTTCCTGCCGCGACTGGTCGGCCTCCGGACCGCCAAGGAGATCGCCCTCCGGGACGAGCCGATCGGCCCCGACGAAGCCCGCGAGTTGGGACTGGCCAACGAGGTCGTCCCCACCGACGAATTCGACGACCGGCTGGCCACAGTCGCCGCCGAGCTGGCGGTCGGGCCGACTCGCGCGTTCGGGACGACGACCCGACTGCTGACCGACAGCTACGACCGCTCGCTCGAGCGACAGCTCGCGGCGGAGACGGACGGCATCGCAGCTGCAACGCGAACGGAAGACTACGAGCGCGGACTCGACGCGTTCTTCGGCGACGACGATCCCGACTTCGTCGGCCGGTAGCGTTACTCAGCTCCCGGTGAGCACCAATCAACGCCGCCGTCCGAATCGCGGCGGATGCGCCGCCCGTGGACGGTAACCACGGTAATTTATCACAGTATGTGTCTAATCGAGCGGCATGCATCTCGGAGTAGTCATTCCGCGGACCGGAACGCACGATCCGACCGACCTCGCGATCAGTGCGGAAAAACAGGGATACGACTCCGTCTGGATGGGGGAGCTATGGGGCTCGAGTTCGGTCGTGAAACTCAGCGAAATCGCCGCAATGACCGATGAAGTCGAGCTCGGAACCGCCATCGTCAACGTCTTTTCGCGAACGCCCGCTGTCCTCGCGATGACCGCAGTGACCCTCGATCGAGTTTCCAACGGTCGTGCGTCCCTCGGGGTCGGGACGAGTACACCGACCGCCGTCGAGAACGTCCACGGAATGACGTTCGACCGGCCGGTCCGTCGGTCCCACGAAACTATCGAAGTGATTCAACGCATCCTGGGCGACGACGAACCAGTCACTTACGAGGGGGAACGAGTCAGCGTCTCAGGCGTTCCGCCACTGGACAGGGACGTTCCGATCTACCACGCAGCGCTCGGACCGGCGAACCGGCGCGTCGTCGGCCGGCTCTGTGACGGCTGGATGCCGCACAACATCCCATTTTCCGGTTTGGACGACGCGTTCGAGGTCGTCGCAACGAGTGCTCGAGAACGCGGTCGCGACCCCGACGAAATCACGATCGCTCCGTACGTGCCGGCAGCCGTGAGCGACGATCGCGACGAGGCCTACGATGCCGTTCGCGGTCACGTCGCGTATTACGCGGGCAGTGCCGACGGATATCGGAACGCGATCGCCACCGAGTTCCCGGATCAGGTCGATCGTGTTGCCGAGGCCTGGCAGGCAGGCGACCGGGCAGACGCGGCAACCCTGGTCACGGACGAAATGGTCCACGACCTTGGCGTGGCCGGGACGCCGTCAGCAGCTCGCGATCGGCTTCGCGAAATCGTGAGCGAAACGGCCATCGATCGGCCGCTCGTGACGATTCCGGAGCAGGCCGCCGACGGAGTCGCTGAAGAGACCATCGAGGCCCTGGCAGCCGTGTCCGACGCCTGATGGGCGCCTAAACACGTAGAACGGCGGTCAGACGTAATCGAGGTTGACCTGCGTCACGTTCGCCGACCGTTTGACGATGTCCGCGATTTCCTCGCGTCGTCCCTCGTCGATTCGACTCTGTGGGCCACAGACACAGATCGCGCCGCGGATGTGGTCGTTCTTGTCGAGCACCGGAGCGGAGATACAGACCATTCCCGCGATACGTTCGCCCTCGTCGATGGCGTACCCCTGTTCCCTGATCTGCTCGAGTTGTTCGAAGAGAACGTCGGAATCCGTGATAGTCCGATTTGTCATCTCGATGAGTCCCTGTCGGTCGATAATCTCCTGCACGCGGTCGTCTGGCATGTGTGCGAGGATCGCTTTCCCGGGAGCTGCTGCGTGAAGCGGCATTCGTGCACCGGGATACGCGAACAGATTGACGGCGTCGGGCCCTTCCTGTACCGCGACGATCACGCACTGATCGTTTTCTTCGATCATCAACGTGACGTGCTCGCCGGTCTCCGCCGCGATATCCTGGAGTTCGTCGCTGACGACCTTGAATATTTCCAGTCGGTGGCGTTGTTGGTGGCCTACCTCGAGAAACCGGGTCGTGGTCGAGTATTCTTTCTCTTCGACTGCTACGTATCCCGTCGAGACGAGCGTCTGTAGATAGTTATGGACGGTACTGACGGGCATATCGAGCCGTCCCGCGAGGTCCGAAACACCTCCGGCTCCGTTTTCCGCGAGTTCGTCGACGATCTTGAACGCCCGTTCGACCGACCGATTTGATGTGCCCGTCATTATGGAACGCATTTCGTAGTAAGTATAGAAGTCTTTCGGCTCTGCCGAATACAAATTCGAGTGATATGGGACGGCTGCAAATGAACGATCGCGACCAACCCATTCGAACAACTGGATACGGACACGGTCAACTCCGCCGTACCACCGAACAAGGAACACACAACAGATTCGATGCGAGCGGCGTACTGGACTCTTTTCGAACGATAGCTGCCTCAGTTTTCGAACCAGCCGAAATGTATTTGACGCTATTTCAGCGATCTCACGAAAGAAATGTGAGTTAGCAGAGGTCTATTCGGTGCTGACGACGCATTCAGCGGTGCTGAAAGACACTACCACAAAAACGAGGCCATTGTTCTAGCAGGCCCGCTGGTTCCGTTTTTGTATCTGGCCCTCTTTTCGAGGGAACTGGGAGATCCGTCGCTGTGGCTCAAATTTGCAATTGACTCGTCAGACTATACGAACATGTGGGTGGAAAGGAAGCAGTGAACTGGATAGTAGTATTGGTACCCTCTCCCCAAATCCATGCCTCCATCGGCTCAGATTCAGATATTCCGAGAAAGAGTATTCGGGAAGTCGGAGAGTTTCCCGCCCTGTGGGACAACTGATGAGCGCGGTTTTTACACCCATACAGTTGTAATCGGGTGTTATCCGAATCGGCTTACCTTAATCCAACCGGTATCGTCGCAACACCATAGTGTGAATATGTGATCTGTAGATTGGGTAGTGAGAGCCTTTCCGGCTTCAACGGTGCTGCTTCGTCGAGCGTGAAAAGTGAGGTAGTACGATTTTGCGGTGCTCTGTGCCAACGGTTGACCGCTTCAGCGGATGTAGCGACTGGATCGATTTGAGTTTGCGGAGCGAAAGAGACACCGGGTCAGCTGATAGCATTCAGTATTCGACTCCATCTCGCCATCTCTTTAGAGTTATCGAGATATCGGGCTGCGACCGTGTACCCGAATGCTCGGACGAGGACCTCGCCCATCCTACGCCGATCGCCGTGGGGTGCGAGATAATCGTGTTTCGGACGGTCGATATCGATATCTGCGTCATCCGAGAGCCGTTGAAGAATCGAACGCGCCCCATCGGTCATAATCGACGGCGGCCGAACGTCCTCATCGAGAGCCGATAAGCGGTCGCGAGCGTACCCGTCACGTCGGTCGTCTATAGCCTCGATTTGTCGGTCGGCGGACTCGCCCCGTACGAGCGTCGCAAGCGTCCGCTGGTCAAACGTGTTCAGGCCTGCTGGTCACCAGGCTTGCGGCCGTCGTCCTCAGGAAGCGGCGTCATTGTACTCGCCCGTCGGCCACAGTGAACCTCAAGGTAACTCTCAATGACAACCAGCCGCACCACGCAGAGATATAGCGGTTATAGGTTTATACGGTATTCTGCTTGGCCCGCTGTCGCCTGTGAGGTGACGGCGTACTCCCGGAATACTCGTTCGTCGAGCTCCCCGAAGGTGGGCTCTCGATCGACGTTATCGGGATAATCCCAATCTAATCGTCGCGACCGCAGTCGCCGGTCGCCCACTCGTCGAACCGCTCGAGTTCGCGCGCCGCGTTCCGTCAAACGAGAGTTCAGTGGTCAGTACTGTACTGCTCACGTATCTTGCCAAGTTCCACTTCTCGAGAGACAGTTGATACTGCCGGGTGTCACGTGCTGGACGCAGTCCGATAGTCGATATCTTTGATTCGCTCGAGGTACCGTTCGACGCGGTTCCGGTCGTCGTTCGAGAGTTCGACGAGGGGGACGCGGACGGGGCCGCCGTACAGTCCCTGAAGATCCATCCCCCGTTTTACGACCGGGACGTTTTTCGCCGATGCAAATGCCGCCCCGCCCCCGGCTTCCTCGCGGAACGCTTCGTACGGTCGGAGCGCGTCTCGAATCTCTTTTGCCCGAGACCAGTCATCGGCCGACAAGGCGCGCGATAGCGCCAGAACCGGCCGTGGAATGAAGTTGCCGATGCCCGTCGTGAATCCGTCTGCGCCTTCGAGAGCATAGGAGAGGGCGTACCGTTCGGCGACGCCGTTGAGCCATACGATATCCGCCGAGATGGTTTCGGTCAATCGCGAGAACTCCTTTACGTCGTTGACGGCGTACTTAACGGCCACGACGTTTTCGAATGCTGTAACGGTATCGAGGACAGCCTCGCTGAGAAGTGGACCGCGTTTGTAGATGACGATGCCGAGATCAGTTGCGTCTGCGAGTGTTTGATAATAGTCGATCAGCCCCTGTTCGTGGACGTACGTGTGCCGAGGGTACATTATCATTGCCGCGTCCGCGCCGATATCCTCGTACGCTTCGAGCAGCTCGATCGCGTTCTCAGTGCTCCCACCGGCCCCGCCGACAACCGTGGCATCGTCGGGGACAGCGTTGACCGTCGAGCGGACGACGTCGATCCGTTCCTTCTGTGACAGCGAATAGTATTCGCCCGTATTTCCACACGGGATGAAAACGCGTGCGCCTTCATCATATATCGCTTTGATATTGGCTTCGAGTTTCTCGTGTCGGATCCGGTCACAGTCGTCGTTGAACGGCGTAGTCGTCGTGAAGGCGACGCTTCGCAGACTTTCGGATAACTTGTTGTGTCCCATAGTCACTACAAACAGTGTTCACAGATGCCAAGCATTATAGTTTTGGGTAGCTGATCTCGTTAGAGAGATAACGCGGTAAAACCCGACGACGGTAGCCGTGGATGTTCGTTATGAGACACCGCACTCAGTTTCACACCCACGACGGACGGGAACTTCTGTTCTTGTCACACTGGCTCAATGGACAGAGAGCCACTCAATACGCCGAATTCGCCTCACCTACGGACCACTGAACGGCGATCGAAGTAGATACCAGATCCTGTTGACCTTCGTTTCCCCCTCCCAAACCACTGATCCTCGAGCTCGAACGCTCGCGACGGTACCGGTGCTCCGTGAGCGATAGTCTTACATTCGTAGCGTTGTAATGAAACCCCGGACGGTGTCGGTTGCTTGCAACGGTTCTCGCAATAGACAGTGGGAGCGGACGACTCTCGAGCGAACGCTGTTTCGTTTTGCAGTGTGAAACACAGTTCTACCGTATAACCGTCGTTCGAGGGTAACGAGAAGCACTCTTCTCCCGGATCGGATACTATCGATAATGCGTTTGATGCGTTCAAACGTACAGTCGCAGTCGGTCACGACGTAGTTCCCACTGAGCCAGTCGACATGAGGGGAGATACCTCATCACAAACTACATAACGAAAGGACTCGTTAGGGATACCCAGTAACATGGTGATTCGTAGTTCGAACCGTAGAGGGGTGAATTCGGCGTGAAGTTCGGAGTGTTCTTGAATCAATACTACACGCCTGATAGTGAGTTCGAAGTGACAGACCTATACGAACAGGTCGACCTGCTGGAGCGGCTCGGATTCGACGGTGTGGCTCTCGGCGAGCGACACGTCCACGAAGAAGGGTTCATCGAACCGATCACTGCGCTCTCCGCGATCGCCACACGAACGGAGACACTTGATTTGGCGACCATGGCCGTGTTGCCGATGCTTCGTAATCCACTCTCTCTCGCGGAGCAGGTTGCGATGATTGATCGCCTCTCCGGCGGACGAATGCGCTTCGGTGCAGCGATCGGCTATCGGGAGCGAGAACTCGAACCGTTCGATGTCGCGATGGACGAACGGGCGAAGGCGTTTATCGAATCGATCACCGTTCTCGAACGTCTCTGGAACGAAGACAGCGTCACTCACGACGGCGAACGCTGGTCGTTCGATGACGTGTTCGTCAGTCCGCGGCCAGAAAACGACCTCCCGATCTGGATCGGTGGCCACGCCGATATCGCTATCAAGCGAGCCGCCTACCGCGGGAGCGCCTGGATCGCCAGCGCGTCCTCGACGACGGACGATCTCGAACAGCAGATCACCGTCTACGAGGATGCTCTCGAGGAGTTCGGCGAGGATCGTTCCGAGCACGACATCGTCCTGATGCGCGACTGTTTCGTCGCCGACTCCGTCGAGGAGGCACGCGAGACCATTGAACCGTACCTCTTGCAGCTGTACGAGTGGTACGCTCGCTGGGGCCAGACATACCTGGACGAACACGAGGTGGAAGTCGACTACGACGCACTCGAGGAGAAGTTCGTGCTCGGGTCGCCCGACGAGTGCATCGAGCAGCTCCGCGAGTACGAGGATCTCGGCGTCGATCAGATCTATCTCCGGTGTCAGTTCCCCGGTCAACCGCAGGACGTGACGCTCGAGACCTTCGAACGGTTCGGCGAGGAAGTCATGCCAGCGTTTTCGAACCAATGACGGATCGAAATATCGGCTACGTCGGGCTCGATCACCACCACGCGGAGCCGTACTTGCGCACGCTCGAGACGGCATCGGCGACGGTGACGAGCGCGTGCGAGCCGAATCCGGAATTCGACGCAGCGTCGGTATCCGCCCTCGGAGACGTGCCGGTGTACGGAACTCTCGAGGAATTGTTGTCGTCGGAGCCGCTCGACGCCGCGTTCGTGACGCTCTCGAACCGAGAAACACCCGCGGCCATCGAACGAGCACTCGATGCCGGGGTCGACGTGTATACCGAGAAGCCGGCCGCTCGTACCGCCGCCGAACTCGAACCCCTAGTATCGCGCGCCGATCGGTCCGATTCGACCGTCTGCGTGTCCTATCCGTGGCAGTTTCATCCGATTACGGACGAACTTCGAACGCTCATCGACGACGGATTCTTCGGTGACGTTCGATCGTTCGACGCGCGGTACGTCGCGTCCCAGCTTCGCTTCCGGGACACGTCCCACTTCCTCTTCGACGAGGACGCGAGCCGCGGCGGCATTCTGCAGTGGCTTGGCATCCACTGGCTCCAGTTGTTCGCCTGGCTCCTCGACGAACGCATTACTCGCGTTAACGCCAGTACGACCGCGGGGACCGACGGCGTCGAGGTCGAAGACGCGGCGACACTCCAGCTGGAGACTGCAGCCGGTACCCTCGGGACGCTTCAGTGCGGGTACTACCTGGGCGAGGGTCTCTACGATACACACCTCGAGATTTACGGAAGCGATGGCCGGAGTAGCTGGGACCCGATGGGGCGGGAGTTCGGGTTCGACGGCGAGACGACACTCGAACTCGACGACGCGAGCGGTGACTGGGCCAGTACACCCCATCGGACGATCACGCACGAGTACGAGCCGGAAACGGGATACGGCGGCTCGTGGGGGAAGGCGTTCGTCGAGGCGTTCTTCGACGCCTGCAGTAGTGATGGCGAGGCGCCGGTTACGCTCGGGGATGCACTCGACGTGCTTCACGTCCTCGATGCTGCCTACGAATCGGCGGAAACCGACGAGTGGGTCACCGTCAACGGTACTAATCGCTGCTAGTTCTGCTCGCTCGCGCCGCCGTATCGAGCACGATCCCCACGCTCGGGTTTGCCCCGTTCACCGGCAGTATTATGGTTGATTCACGACAACTTCACAGCAACTCACTATGAGTGATCGTACAGTCGGAATCGTCGGCACGGGACCACACCCTGACAAATCGGGTCACGAGGGGTACTCCATGGGATACCGCCATGCGCGGAGTTATGAAGCCGTCGACGGGTGTCGGCTGACCGCGTGTTCGGACGTCGATCCCGAACGCGCCGCCGACTTCGGTGACGCGTTCGATCTTCCGAACGATCATGTCTTTACGGACCTCGAGACGATGCTCGACGTTGCCGCGCCCGACATCGTCAGCATCTGTACGCCGCCGTCCGCACACGTCGACCTGGTCGAGACCTGCGCCGGCCACGATGTCGTGCACGCGATTCACTGCGAAAAGCCGATGGCACCGACGCTCGCGGCGAGTCGGCGTCTCGTCGATGTGTGCGATGACTGTGGCGTCCAGTTGACGATCAACCTACAGAACCGCTGTCGCGATACCGCCGCCGAGATAAAATCGGTCATCGACGATGGGGCTATCGGCGACCTCGAACGAATCGAATTCGGGCGTCGAGACCTGCTTCAGACGGGCCTTCACCATATCGACCTCGCGAACTATGTACTGGACGACGAACCGGTCGAGTGGGTACTGGGCCAGATCGACTATCCGGAAGAACACGTCTGGTACACGAACATGCACGTGGAAGCACAGAGCCTCGGCACGTGGGCGTACGAATCGGGGGTTCATGCGCTCTGTTCGACCGGGGCGGCGATGGACATGGTCGGAGCGCAGACGAATCGATTCGTTGGAACCGACGGCGAGATCGAGTACCGACTCGCCGACGAGTACCGGATTCGAACCGACGAGACGGGCGAGTGGCGGACGGTCGGTGTCGGCGGCGCTCCCGCACAGGACAGTGCGATGGCGGACGTCGTGAGAGCGCTATCGAACGGCGAAGAGCCAATCAGCAGCGGCGAGACGGCGCTCGCAGCCACCGAAATCGTTTTCGGTATCTGGGAGTCAGCTCGCCGCCGCGGCCGCGTGGAACTGCCGTTAGAACTCGAGGATAACCCACTGGAAGCGCTGATCGAGTCCGGGGAACTGCCGCCGGAGTCTCGATAACATCAGAAGACTCGCCCCGTCGGGGCCTGACGCCTCGAGCGATCGATCGGTGGCCGCCACGAGCGTCGGATCGCGAGCCTCGAGAACCCACGCAGGACGACCGACGATGGTGGCGAACGGCAAAACGTTGATAGTGTTGGTGCTGACATAGGAATTATGGACGCGTTCGATGAGAACCTCGATGGGTTCTACGATGTCGAGAACCAGTTGCCGCGCTACCTCCGGAAACGGGCGACCGACCACTTCGATGCGGAGCGAGCACACAAAGAGACGATCCGGACGGTCGGCGGTCACGAACGCCACGTCGAGAACGTGCGCGAGGCGTTCCTCGACGGGCTCGGCGGGCTGCCGGACGACCGGACGCCGCTGAACGCGCGGACGACCGGAACGCTCGAGCGCGACGGGTACTCGATAGAGAAGGTCGTCTTCGAGAGTCTGCCGGAGTTCCACGTGACGGGAAACCTCTACCAACCGGCGGGTGAGGGTCCGTTTCCGGCCGTCCTCTTCCTGTGTGGACATACTGCTAACGGGAAGGCTGCGGCGGGATACCAGCGGGCCTGCATCGAACTCGCTCGAAACGGGTTCGTCGCGCTCTCGATCGATCCGATCGGCCAAGGTGAGCGGATCCAGAGTTACGACCCCGAAACGGGCGACGTCGATCGCTTGAGCGTCATCGAGCACACCTACCTCGGTCAGCAGTGCGCGGTCGCGGGGACGAATCTGGCACGGTATTTCGTCTGGGACATGATCCGCGCGCTCGACTACTTGGAGGGACGATCCGACGTCGACGACTCGCGTCTCGGCGCCACTGGGAACTCAGGGGGCGGCATGCAGACCGGGTTCTTGATGCTGGTCGACGATCGACTCGACGCGGCGGTGCCGTGCTGCTTCGTCACCTCCCGTGAGGAGTACATGAAGACCGGACAGGCCCAGGACGGCGAACAGATTGTCTACCGCGCGATCGAGCGCGGACTCAACTACGACGACTTCGTCTCGTCGTTCGCGCCGAAACCCGTACTCGTCGGCTCAGCTCAGTCGGACTTCCTCTGTATCGAGGGGAGTCGAAAGAGCGTCGAACGGGCGCGATCCGTCTACGAACTGTACGACCGGTCCGAGAACGTCGATCTCGAGGTAGCCGAGCGGACACACGGGCTGACGCCGCCGCTCCGAGAAGCAATGGTCAACTGGTTCCGGGAGCACCTCCGCGGCGTCGATCCGACGTTCGAGACCGGCGACCCGCCCGTCGAAGACGAGGCCGACCTCCTGTGTACCGACGCTGGACAGGTCCACGGCGAGTACCCCGACGAAACGCACGTCGTCGACCGCAACCGAGCGTATGTTCAGGATCGATACGACGCCGCGGGACGTGTACCTTCGGTCGAGGACACGGAAGCGTACGCGAACTCGATTCGCGAGACGGTGATCGATGAACTTTCTCTTTCGAAACCCCGTCAGGAACTCCACCCACGTCGAATCGAGACGGACATCGACGAGGCGGCGGGTGTTCGCTGGGAGAAGGTGTTCTTCTATAGCGAACCCGATATCGTCGTCGCCGGGATCCTCGCTCGATCGCTCGAGCGACCGAAGCGGTCTCTTCCAACGGTCGTGTTGCCGGATCACGGGACCGACGACTTCGACGAGTGCAAAGATCGGATCGCAGCGCTCGCCCGTGAGCGCGGTGCGGCGATGGCATTCGATCCCCGCGGCGTCGGCGCCGTTCAGGCACGGGACGTGAACACACCGCTGGCCAACGGCGGAACGTACTTCGACTACCACGGCACGGAGTACAAACTCGGCAGCGACGCGCTCATGCTCGGCACCTCGCTGTTCGGGATGCGGGTATACGACGTTCTCCGCGCACGCGAGTATCTCTCACACCGCGTCGAGGACGCCGACGCGTTCGCGCTCGAGGGAATCGGCGCCGGCGCGCTCCACGCACTGTACGCTGCCGCAGCGGAACCGCAGTTTCGCTCGATCCGCCTCGAGGAACTTCCGTATTCGTTCCACGAGGTCGCCACGAACCGCGAGTTCGAGATCGATTTCAGGTTACGGGTTCACGGTCTCGTCGGTGTCTGTGACGTTCCGCAGTTGCTCCCTGCACTTGCCGATCGTGACGTCGTGTGGGACGGGATCGATCCGAACCGGTTCCGGTAGTAATCGTCACGTGCGAGGGTTCTGCTGTATCCCCTTTCCCTTTACCGATGAAACGATAGGACGAATACATGGAGTACCGACGACTCGGCGCGATAGCCCTGAGCCTGTGAGTCCCATCTCTTTGGAGGTGTTAAGACCGACAGTATCCGCTCCTGACTCGGCAATTCGATCTGTGAGGTGGCCAGTCAGGCCTAGTCAAGTATCCGCTCTCCCTGCACTGGCTCCAGAAGATTCACGACGCCTTCACCGTACTCAAAGACGAAGGAGTGTCCCTCGTCATAGCTATCGGTATCTCACTCGTTCGTCGGTTTCTGGCTCGGGCAACCCATGATGTCTGCTTACTCTACATTCTCATTTCTACCTTTTGAAGACTCGGGAGCTGTTCTTATTTCGGTAAACTAGCCACTCTACTTGCTCACTGGCCAGTACAGCGGGATCACCGCTTCTGTCTCCATCACCGACGATGGTTCCTGGTACCAGGGCAAGGTTTATTATGGTGATTGTTAACAACACCATGTAATGGTCAATAGAGAAGACAACAGTTCTCAGCTAGGAGAATGGGCCATAAATGACGAACGGACCGTTCCACTCTCACTTCCTGTCGTGGAGCGCCGGGACTTCTTGAAAGCGACAGGCGTCGGAGCGGCGCTCGCTTTCGGAACTGGAAATAGTGCCGCTGCAAGTTCGGACGGTCCAAACGCGAAGACGAGACTGACTTGGTGGACTGAAGAAGACCGCAAAAACGCCCAGCAAAACATCGATAGCTACGACTGGGCAAAACAGCGACGCGACCAAGCTGTTCAAGCAGCGGATCAGTACTTAGATCAGTACACCATAGACGACCTCTGGCGCATGGTCGGTGGCCAGAACATCCCACGTGAGGCGGGTACCCAGCGTGTTCGGAACCTTATGGGCGGAACATCGTCGTCCGGCACCGACCGTCCTTGGAAGATGGAAACGAACAATGAGTACATCGTTCCGACCAACGACTTCGCGGCTTACCGCGAGAGCGGTCGCGACGAGAGCGGCGAATTCGACCCCGAGTTGGCCGACGACCAGTACTTGGTCAACGAAGAGTATCCCGACAAGCCTGATGACTGGGGAGTCGATGATGGTACAGGTTGGGTCGACGAGGACGGTGAAATAGGCGAAGCGGGCGAAACCCTCCACTTCGTCGCCTTCTACAACCACTGGTTCCGCTGGCGGGGAGACATCCACACGATGATCCAGTCGTTCTCAGACGCCTACCTCTTTACCGGAGATGTCAAGTACGCACGCGCCGGTACGGTGTTGCTGGATCGAATTGCAGATGTCTACCCCGAGATGTATATCGCCGCCTATCCCACACCCGAATATCACAACATTCACGGCGGACGGGGGACAGGCAAAATCATCGGCTCTCTCTGGGAAGACCAGATCATACCGGACTTCCTCATGGCCTACGACGCCTACTATCCGGGCCAGGAGGATCAGCAGTTGATCGACTTCCTCAATGCCAAGACCGAGGAGTATCCGGAGTTGGGACGCAAGGACACGACAGGGTACGTCAGAAAGAACATCGAAGATGGCCTATTTCGAAACATACTGCCAGCGACGAAAGACACCCACCTCGTTGTCGGAAGCGGTGCACGTGATGTGTTAGCGCTCTCAGCACGGATCCTCGACGAACCGAACGGGTACACGGCACAGACCCTCGAATTCCTCTTTCAGCCAGGCGATATCGAGTACACTGGTGACGACGGCAATCCCTGGAGCGACTGGACGACGACCGGCGGGGACGTCATTCCTTATTTGGTTAGACTCGTCGACCGAGACGGTTACCGGGAAGAGGCAGGGCCCAACTACAACTCGCTCGGCCAGAGCACGTTTACCAGTCTCGCAAACATCTTAGACGGGTACGATGCCTACGAAGGTGCCGATCTCTGGAACTACCCTAAGTTGTACACATTTTCGAAGCAGAACATTGAACTCGTCATGCTCGACGGGTTGACGCCAGACATCGGCGATGACGAGACCAACTATACGGGGTATAATCTGAATCCCTCATCGATCAGGGGTGCCTTCGATGCCTACGGAGACTCACTGTTCGCCCAAACGTACTTCTTTTTGAATGGGTACTCGACAGCTGGCATGCGGGGTGACGTTTTCTCGGCGGACCCAGAGGCTCTCCCAGCGTCGGTCGAGAGTGTCATCGAGAGTGAGGGGGTCATCGACTTAGACAGTACGTTGTTACCAGCCTATGGGTTCTCTGCGTTGCGCGACGGCGAGAACTACACGAATGTTCCCTTCGGAGAAACCTACGCGTTCAAGGACCTCTTGGCCAGTAGCTCCGTGGCGACCAAGGACTTCCCGGAGGCAATCCAGTTTCAGGCGAACTCGCCAGGCGAGGAGTGGGCCTTCGAGTTCGAGGTCGATGAGGATGGGTCTTACCTCCTTGAGATGGAGGCGCTCAGAGCCTCAACATATGGCATCTACGAACTCCTGATCGACGGCGAATCTATCAGGACCATCGATTTCTACGGTGGGTCCCGCTTCACCACCTCGGTCGAAATCGATCTGTCGGAGGGTGTCCACATGATCACCTTCGCCAATGACGGCAAGAACGAGGACTCCGACGATTATCTGATGGCACTCTATTACCTAGATGTCTTAGATGAGACGGATAGGGAGACCAGAGACCGCGCACAGGAACGCGGGAACCGGAAACGAGCCATCTGGCATTACTTCGGGAAGAACGCCCACGGGCCGGGAACCTCTCACGCCCATACCGACACTCTAAATCTCGGCATCATGGCCCACGAACTCGATTTGGCTCCGGATCTGGGCTATCCGGAAGATCTCGGGACGTCAAAGGCCCAGAACTGGTCAGCTGAGACTATCAGCCATAACACCGTGATGGTCAATCGCCAGTTCCAAGAACCCCAACTTGTCGCCAGGACCAAACATTTCGACGACGACGAGCAGGTCAAACTGTTCGACGCGAACTCGACAGATGCCTATGAGGATGTCGACGAGTATCGCCGGACAACAGCGATGATCCGCGTCGACGAGTCAAACTCCTACGGTGTCGACTTCTTCGACGTCGATGGCGGCGACGACCACCTCTTTAGCTTCCATGGAGCGATGTCCACCGGCGTCACCACCACCGGCCTTGACTTGGTCGACCAGGGGAGCGGAACCTATGCCGGTCCTGACGTCCCCTTCGCTTCTCAATCCTACAATGAGTCCGTGGGAAGTGGCTTCAACTACCTTCGGGATGTCTCCCGTGACGAAGAGCCGTCGGCTCCCTACAGCGTGGACTGGGATATCGAGGACTACCGCGACCGGCGCAACGATGACGCAGATATCCACCTTCGCTTGACCATGCTCAACAACGGGTTGGACGAAGCGGCCCTCGCTACGGGCGAACCACCGGACCGACCGGAGAACCCCGACGAGTTGACGTACCTGCTGGCTCGTCGGACGGGTTCAGATATCCAGTCGACGTTCACGTCGGTTCTCGAACCCTATGTTGAAGGCCGCTTCGTCGAGTCAATCGAGTCTGTTCCCGTGACGAGCGACGACTCGGACGTCTCAGACGCACGCGCGGTGAAGGTCGTTCTGACGAACGGAAGGACGGACTTCGTCGCTCGGGGTGCCGGACACGACGTCACACACGACGTCGGTGACACTTTTTCCTTTACCGGTGCCTTCGCGGTCTACTCGGAGCGCGATGGTGAGACTGTGCGTACGTATCTCCAAGACGGGACGTATCTCGTCGCGAACGGCGAAACGCTCATTGACGAATCGGTGGGTCGGTTCACCGGTACCGTTGAGGGCTTCACCAAAGAGATGAGCATGGACAACGAACTCACGCTTGCGCTCAACAACAGCGAAAGCGAGCGAAAGCGCTTCGACGGTAGCGCTTCGAACTACCTCTACATTGATAATAAGGACAGCAAACTCCCCGGGATCAATTCTACCGAGACCTATGCACAGAGCGGTGCATATCTGATCAACGCCGTCGACAACTCCAACGCCCGAGAGCAAGTCACGGTTGACGTTGGCGACCAGACGTTCATTCGTCGATTCATCGATCCTGATCAACTTGCAGACGGCGGCTACCACTACAATATCGAGGAAGGTGACGAAGTCTACGTCCCGCTACGTCGTACCTGGAAGCTCCTTTTCGCGGAAGTCGACGCGAGTACGACCGAGGCGACCATCGGCGAACGCCTGGAGTTTGACGCGAAGGACGTAACGGACACCGATCGCTGGATCGACTCCTTAGAATGGGATCTAGGTGACGGCACGACCGCGACGGGATGGTGGACGGACCACCGCTACGACGAAGCAGGTGAATATACGGTCTCGCTGATTGCCACCGCCAACGACGGAAAGACAACGACCCATGAGGTAACCGTCACAGTCGGTGACCTCGCGGAACCGATCGCGCGTGCAAAACCGAGTGCGACCGATGTCTCAACGGGTGAGCGGGTCGGGTTCAACGTTCAGGACACTTCGGGTGGCGACCGCTGGATCGACTCCCTAGAGTGGGGTTTGGGCGATGGCGCGACTGCGACGGGATGGTGGACGGACCACCGCTACGACGAACCCGGGGAATATACTGTCACACTAACCGCTACCGACAACACTGGTCACTCAACAGTCCACGAAGTGGTCATCACGGTATCCTGACATGCTCTTCCGAGATCTGTCGTGCCCGAACACTGGTGAGGATCGTTGCTCTCGCGGTCATGAGGGTATCAAATCACACTCAGGATCAGAAAGCACATCTCTCTATCTCAGCGGCTGGCGGTTCGGCACGGAACTCGGCAGACTGCTCAAGATCGGTCGAGAGAACACACCTGAACTGCGACACGCGAGGCGGGATGATAGCAGTCACTTCATCAAAACGGTGAACGTCAACGGCGGCGGGAACAGTGAGCCTCGTCTGACAAATATCGACGTGGAGGACGACGAATGAACGTCGGACTGTGTACCATTTCCGCCACGGAGCGTCCCGTCGAGGAGGTCGTCGAACTAGCGAGCGAGGTCGGGTACGACGGCGTCGAGATCTGGGGACGAGACCACGTCGGCGACGGCTCCGAGCCAGTCTGCACCCGAATCGTCGAGGCGGCGGCCGAACACGGGATCGACATCGCCGCCTACGGCTCCTACCTGCGGTGCGGAACCGAGGCCTTCGACGACGATCTCGAGCACGAACTCGCGATCGCGGATCGGCTCGGAACCGAGACGATTCGTGTCTGGGCAGGGAACCAGGAGTACGACGACCGCGACGATGAACACTGGAAGCGGGTCGTCACCGACCTCCGACGGGTGACCGGCAGGGCGGCCGACCACGAAATCGAGGTCACCGTCGAGAAGCACGATAACACGGTGACAAACTGCCTCGAGGGTGCGAGAGCCCTGATCGAGGCGATAGGGGACGAGCATTGTGGACTCAACTACCAGCCAGGGTTCGCGATTCCTGCGGCGGAACTCGAGCGCGAGGCGAAGGCCCTCGCTCCGCTCTCGAACCAGTTACACCTGCAGACGACGCGCGAGCGGACCGGACGCGATCGGGCGGCGCTCGCTGAGTCGTACTACGACCTCGAGGCGATCCTCAACCCGTTCCTCGAGCACGGGTTCGACGGCTACGCGAACGTCGAATTCGTGTCCGACGAGCGGCCATACCGCGAGGCCATCGAGGCCGACTTAGCGTACGTCCGATCGATCCTCGAGTAGCGACCTCACGATACCCCTGACGTGCATTAATTTGCCGCGAACGAGAGCGACTTTCTCGACGGGTGCGACCGGGTGACCGCGGAACGGATCATCCGCGGACGAGACCTGCCAGGCGACTGCATCTGCGAGGTGCGAACGTCCAAGCGGACTGCGAACCCGTTGCGATCCGTCGGTGGATTTAGGGTGTCGGCCGGGAACTGATGAGTCATGAGCCTCGACTTGCTCGTCGAGAATGCGCGCATCGTCGACGGGACGGGAGCGCCCTGGTTTCGCGGCGCGGTCGGTGTCACCGACGGCACGATACGCCGCGTCTGTCGGGCCCCCGATCACGGACTCGACGCGGCGACGACGATAGACGCCGACGGCAGTGTCGTCTGTCCGGGGTTTATCGACGCGCACTCGCACTCGGACCTCGAGTTGTTCGCCGATCCCGCGCTCGCGCCGAAAACACGGCAGGGGATCACCACGGAAATCCTCGGTCAGGACGGGTTTTCGATGGCACCGCTCTACTGCGATGACCGCATCGAGTCGTGGCAGGAGTACCTCAGCGGCCTGGCGGGTCGACTCGAGCGCGAGTGGACGTGGTCCTCCGTTGATGAGTACCTAGACGAGATCGACGCCGCGGGGATCGCGCCGAACGTCGCGACGCTCGTCGGCCACGGCACTGTCCGATACGAGGTGCTCGGGATGGAAGATGTCGAACCGACCGATAGCGAACTCGAAGAGATGGCGGCGCTCGTCGCGGAGGGACTCGAGGACGGTGCGATCGGCTTCTCGACGGGTCTCGTCTATACGCCACAGGTGTACTCGAGTACCGAAGAAGTGTCTCGACTCGCGGCCGAACTCGAGCCCTACGGCCGTCCCTTCGTCGCGCACATCCGGAGCGAAGGGCGGTGGATCTGGGAGGCGCTCGACGAATTCATCGATATCGGTGCCGAACGCGGGATCCCGCTACACATCTCCCACTTCAAGCTCACCGGCGGCGAACAGCGGGGGAAGGCCGATCGTCTGCTCGCACAGGTCGAGATCGCCCGCGAACGCGGTGTCGACGTGACCGCTGACCAGTACCCCTATACTGCGGGAAGCAGCATGCTGACGTCGTTGTTGCCTCCGTGGGTGCAGTCGGACGACGCTGACGCGGTTCGGGAGATACTCGCCGATCCCGAACAGCGCGAGACGGTCCGCAAGGACATCGAAGAGTGGCGAATCGACGGCTGGGAGAACGTCGGCGGGAAGACTGGTTGGGACCGGATCGACGTGACGAATCTCACGTCCGACGAATTCCACGACCAGGAGGGTCGGGACATCGCGACGATCGCGAGCGAGCGAGACAGCACGCCCATCGACGTCCTCTGTGACGTGCTGCTGGCGGAGGATCTCGACGCGTCGATGATCGCCCACGGGTTGATCGAGTCCGACGTCCGGACGATCATGGGGAGCGACCGCGTCGCGGTCGGCACGGACGGCCTGTTCGGGTCACGGCCACACCCCCGCGTCTACGGGTCGTTCCCCCGCGTACTCGCTCGGTATGTCCGCGAGGAGAACCTGCTCTCGCTCGAGGAAGCCGTTCAAAAGATGACGTCGCTGCCCGCTCGAGCGATGGGGTTCGACTCGAAGGGCGTGCTCCGGCCCGGACTCGACGCCGATCTGGTCGTCTTCGATCCCGCTGTCGTCACCGACCGTGCGACGTTCGACGAGCCGCAGCGCCACCCGATCGGTATCGAACACGTGTTCGTCGACGGAACGGCCATCGTCCGCGACGGGGAGGATACCGGTGCGCGTCCGGGAACTGCGATCCGGGCCTGAGAGGGGTTCCGCCAGTCGCGGATGAGCGGCTGTCACCGAACCGGTGTAGAGAGGCGAGTGTAACGAGACGACCGAAAGAACGTTATCGTCTCGCGAAAACAGTTGGGGCGTAATGCGAATGGTACGATTCAGCGACTCCACCGGATACACTCGACGCGGCGAGTGGACCGATGACGGAATCGTTGCGAACGAGCGGACGTATAATCCCGACGAAGTGGACGTTCTCCCGCCGACCGATCCGACGAAAATCGTCTGTCAGGCGGGCGGGTACATGGACCACCGGGAAGAGTCCGGGTTCGAGGAGCAACCCGAGCGCCCCGAACTGTTCCTGAAGACGCCGAACTGCGTCGTCGGCCACGGCAACACCATCGAACTGCCGCCGGGGCGGGATGTCGTCGAGTTCGAAGCGGAGTTCGGAATCGTCATCGGCGAACAGTGTCGCAGCGTTCCGGAGGCGGACGCCATGGACGTCGTCGCCGGGTTCACGTGCGTCAACGATATCTCGAACCGCGACGATCAGGAGCGAGAGCGCAACTGGGTGCGCGGCAAAGCCTTCGACGCCTCGCTTCCGATGGGACCGGTCGTCGCCTCCCCTGACGAAGTCCCGGCCGACGCGACGCTCACGCTCCGCCTGAACGGCGAGACGAAACAGGAGACCACCCGCGAACACATGATTTTCTCCGTCCCCGAACTCGTCGCGGATGTCACGGAGCTGATCACGCTCGAACCGGGTGACGTCCTCGCGACCGGCACGCCGTTCGGTCCCGATCGGCTCAGCGACGGCGACACCGTCGAGGTCGAGTTCGACGGCGTCGGCACCCTCGAAAATCACGTGATCGCCCAATGACGGCGGATCGAGACACGATCTACGACGACCTCGGGATACCGTCGGTGATCAACGCGACCGGGACCAAGACCCGGATCGGCGGGACTCTCGTCCGCGAGGAAGCCCTCGTGGCGATGAACCGCGCCGCCGAGGCGTTCGTCCGCATCTCGGATCTGCAGGCGGCCGCCTCGGAACGGATCGCAGCGGTAACCGGCGCCGAGTCGGGATACGTCACCAACGGTGCGAGCTCGGCGCTCACGCTTGCTGCGGCGGCGTGCATCGCTGGTGGCGACCTCGGCGTTATGGCACAACTACCCGATACCGACGGGATTCCGAGCGAAATCGTCATGCCGCGCACCCATCGGAACGGGTACGATCATGCGCTCCGGGCTGCGGGCGCCGACATCGTCGACGTCGGCGGCAACGACTACCACCTCGGAACCGGTTCGGAGAACACGCAACCGTGGGAGATCGCGGACGCGATCACCGAAGAGACGATCGCGGTTGCATACATGGAGAAACCTTTCACGCAACCGCCGTTACCGAAAGTCGTCGAAATCGCTCACGAACGCGATGTGCCAGTGATCGTCGACGCTGCGGCCGAGCTACCGCCGACGGAGAACCTCTCGAAATACATCGATCAAGGAGTGGATCTCGTCGCGTTCAGTGGCGGCAAGGCGATCCGAGGGCCGCAGTCATCGGGCATTCTCGCGGGCCGCGAAGATCTGATCACGTCCGTCGCGCGTCAGCACCTCGACATGCACGCCGCTGAACCAGTGTACGAGCCGCCCGAGGACCTCGTCGACATTGCGAATCTCCCTGGCGTCCCCCTTCAGGGGATCGGCCGGTCGATGAAAGTCGGCAAGGAGGAGCTCGCCGGCCTCATCGCGGCGCTCGACGCGTTCGTCGAGCAGGACGACGAGACCGTTCTCGCCGAGTGGCACGACCGTGCCAAACGGATCGCCGCCGACCTCGAGGGGGTCGACGGCCTCGACGCGGAACTCGAAAACGCCGGGAAGACCGACGCCGTCACGACGGTCGTCGTCACGGTAGACGAGACACGGTCACCGGTCGACGCCGGCGAACTCGTTCTGGCGCTGCGCCGAGAGAACCCGCGGGTGTTCGTCGGTGCCGATGACGTTCACCGCTCGCGGTTCACGATTAATCCCCGCTGTCTTCCCGACGATGAGGTCGACTACGTCATCGAGCGGATCGCGGCGCAGGTCGGCACCGAATAGGCACCGTTTCGGGTTTCTCGGTCCGAGCCGAGTTTCGACGCACGTGTTCGAGCGATTCGTTCCCGCTCGGCGAGTAACTCGTCCTCGGCAGAACCATTATGATCGGTGAGCGAGACCTGTTAGAATATGCGGATACTGTACATCGACTGCGACTCATTGCGACCGGACCATCTCGGCTGCTACGGGTATCATCGGGACACGTCGCCCAGCATCGACGAGATCGCTGCGGACGGACGTCGGTTCACGAACGTCTATACGTCGGATGCACCGTGTCTCCCGTCGAGAACGGCATTTTACACGGGCCGGTTCGGGATCCACACCGGCGTCGTTAACCATGGCGGCCGCAACGCGGATCCGCGTCGATACGGCGCCACCCGCGGCGAGCGATACCCGCGTCGCTTCAGGACCCTCGCGACGATTCTCGACGAACGGGGGTTCGACACTGCAATGATCAGTCCGTTTCCTGCCCGCCACGACGCCTGGCAGGTCGTCGAGGGATTCGACGAACTGTACGACACCGGCGGCGGTGGTACCGAAACCGCCGACGAGGTGTATTCCCACGCCCGCGATTGGCTCGTCGAGCACGCCGCCGAGGACGATTGGTACCTCCACGTCAACTTCTGGGACCCGCACACGGAGTACACGACACCGCTCGAGTACGGCGACCCGTTCGAAGACGATTCCGCTCCGGAGTGGGTAACCGACGACCTGATCGATCGGCACTACCAGGAAACCGGAGCACAGAGCGCACAGGACCTGTGCGGATGGGGCGGCAAGCGGGATGCGCCCCGGATGCCGCCCGACATCTCCTCTCGTGACGACTACGTGACGATGATCGACGGCTACGACACGGGTATCCACTATATGGACGCTCACATCGGGAAGCTGTTCGATCGCCTGCGCGAGGCGGGGGTCTTCGAGGAGACATTGGTCATCGTGAGCGCCGACCACGGCGAGAACCTCGGCGAGTTCAACGTCTACGGTGACCACCAGACGGCCGACGACAAGACCTGCAACGTCCCGCTGATCGTCCGCGGTCCCACCGTCGAACCGGGCGTCGACGAGGCCCTCCGGTACCAGCTCGATCTGCCGCCGACCCTCGTCGATCTCGCCGGCGGCGACGTCCCTGAGGGCTGGGACGGACGGTCGTTCGCCGAGACGGTCACCGACGGAACCGAGAGTGGCCGTGATCACCTGGTGCTCAGTCAGGCCGCCTGGACGTGCCAGCGGGCGGTTCGCTGGAACGACTGGCTGCTGCTCAAGACCTACCACGACGCGTTCAAGAGTAATCTCGAGGAGGTCATGCTGTTCGATCTCGCTGCCGATCCGCACGAGACGACGGACCTCGCCGACGAACGGCCCGAAATCGTGCGCGAAGGACTGAGCACGCTCCAGCGGTGGGTCGACGAGCGACTGCTCGAGGCCGCCCGCGGTGAGCGGGGCGGAAACCCCGATGCCGAGAACGGCGTTACCGACCCGATGTGGGAGGTCCTCCGCGAGAAAGGGCCCTACTACACGTGGGACGCACTCGAGGAGTACGTCGAGCACCTCCGGCAAACGGACCGGAGCGAGCACGCGGCGGATCTGCTCGAGCGACACGGGTGACAGCGCTAGTAGTCGTGTTCGGCCGGGTCTCGAGGCCCAGATAGACCGGGTCGAAAAGAACGATACGAAATCGATCGGGTCGTCACAGAACCGCTGATCGGGGCGAAAAGAGACCCCCAGCGAGCTCGGACGTGAGATCGCCACCGTACTCGGAGACTTCGAACGCTTCGGCGTACTCGATTTCTCTGCCGCGTTCCACTCCGTACCGTTCGATCAACTGCTCACGGAACCGATCGGCCGTGTTCCCCATCTCTTCGAGCCCCGAAATCGGATCCGTCGTTAACCACTCCCGGTGCTTGTCAGGATCGTCAGGAACCGCCGTAAGTTTGTCCTCGGTGTACGGTAGCCACTCGTACATCTGAGACTCGTGGCAGTCAAGCATATCGTACTTCCGTTCGAGCATCTCCTCGTCGATCGGGACGACTACGTCCGGCGTGAACGGATACGGTCGCTCGAAGGTATCCAGCAGATAGGCGAAGACGGGGTTGGAGTCGAGGGGCGGAGCGTCGGGACAGACGTTTGGGACGGTGACCATGTACGCCGCGTCGCGAACGAGTTGCGAAGTGTACCGGTGGTCGGGATGGTAATCGTTCGGCCGGTGGGTTAGCACGACGTCGGGGTCGTACTCACGGATCAGTTGAATCACCTCCACTCGGTTCTCCAGCGTCGGTCTGAGTCGGCCGTCCGGATTCTCGAGGATCCGGTACTCGATCCCGCCAGCCGCCGCCGCTGCAGCGGCCTCTTCGCGACGCCGGTCGACGAGTTCCGGTCCGTGCTGTTCGTGATGCCCCCCGCGCCCGTCGGTTATCGAGACGAATCGGACGTCGTGGCCGGCCGCCGCACACGAGCACGCGAGTCCGCCGGCTCGAATGTCGGGATCGTCGGGGTGTGCACCGATTACTAACAGTCTGTGTGACACGAGTGCGCATTGATTTCGGTCGCGCAAAAACGTTCCGCCCGCTTGCAGTTCCGTACAAAGCGAGATTCGACGCCTTT
The DNA here is from genome assembly GCF_013456555.2 of Natrinema zhouii. Lineage (GTDB taxonomy): Archaea > Halobacteriota > Halobacteria > Halobacteriales > Natrialbaceae > Natrinema > Natrinema zhouii. Next base: position 400,462 of record NZ_CP084883.1, on the reverse strand, counting down.
CGGTCGTCGGTCCGCGTCGCTCCGTTCGACCGATCACAGAGCGACGATCACGCCAGAGCGTCTGCAATCCACTCGAGGTGCGTTTCGGTCGCCAGCGAATGGTGGTAGATCGAGAGGGAGCCGTCGGTAACCGATCGAACTCCGTCGACGAGGTCGCACACCTGTTCGCGTCGATCGACGACGTTCGGATCGAGCGTGATGCCGGTATCGACTGGGAGGCCACCGATCTGGTCGAGGGTCCGGATCCGCTCGCGAGCGAGTTCGGGATCGGATACGTAACAGATCGCCGTCACCCGGTCGAGATGCTCCTCGAGGTCCTCAAGTCGCACACCGGAGAGAGCCAGATCGGACGGCTCCGAGCCGTACGATTCCATCGCGTAATAGTTGAGCGGCGTTGAGCCCGCGGCGTCGGCGAGGCGCTCGAGCAGTCGTTCGACGACGGTCGCTCGAAAGTCGAAGAGGTTGCCGAGCACCGGCTCGCGTTCGACGATGGCATCGAAAGAGGACGGCGACGCGGTCGGATCGGCGAGCGATCTGCGAACGAGCGCCCGCACGCTCGTCTGGGCTCGCTCGAGGTCAACCGGATGTGACGCCGCCGCCGCTCGACAGCCGTCACAGAAGCACTGCGAGAGGAGCGCCGCTTCGACGTCGGTCGTCACCGTCTGGCGTTTGTCGTGACCGAACTGCGAACCGTGATCGTGAAAGGCGCTCGGAAACCCGATCGACTCGAGCTGGATTTCGTCGACGCCGCGCTCGCGAATCGAGTCGACGACCGCGGCGAAGTACGCCCGGACCTCGGGGTGGGACGGACAGAGCGAGTGATCGTGCGCATCGCCGAACGCGCTTTCGATCCGGTATTCGGGATTCGTCGCTCCGAGCCGAGAGTTGTGCAAACAGACCGTCCACGCATTGACGGCCATGCCGCGATCGTGGACACCGTCGACGATTTCGGCTAGCGGATCGTCCCACGATCCGATGCGATTAACGGTGGGATCGATCGGGAGGCGATCGAACGCCTCGTCCGGTTCGAAGTAACAACCGCCGGCGTAGGTCCGAAACAGGTCGTCGGGAAACCGGGGCTGCATCGATCGAACCGAGTGGTAGTGACTGGCGACGTTCACCGCGTCGATACCGCATTCCGTGAGACGCTCGCACGCAGCAGCGATTCCTTCGCGGGAGAGCGTCCACGGGTACGTCCACACTGCAGGCATACGAGTGTAGTCGCTGATGAGCGGTAAAAGTATTCGGTCCCGAACCAATCGGAAACGGAGACGGAGACGACAGTTACTCGTTTAGCAATATAAAACACCAAGGGGGCTAGATCGGATCCCGATTCGCGAAAGTGAGCAGGGTTCGTGGTTCTTCGATAGGAGCCACTGAAACGATTCACCCACTGATCACACAGCTGCCATGCGGCCAGGTGTACAACGACTTTCAGCGGCTACTATCGCCTGAGACCGTTTTTGCCGATAGTGACTCGAGCGGTGATCGGTTCGAATTACCGCCGATCGAACAGTGGTTCGTTTTGCCATTTCAAATCAGTGTCGTGACGGTTACAGCAGTCGTTCATCCCGGTTAGTGATCGTGTTCGAGACGCGAAAACTGGGTCGATCGGCTTTCGAGTCAGATATCGGCTAGTACCGTGAAGCGAGTGAGCGGTTTCGGGACGAAAACGCGGTCAATCGACGAGTCCTCATTACATACCTATGGGTGTCATTCAAGAGGGCGGGTTTGGTTGTAAGGGGGAGGACAGCAGTACCGATGCGCTCTCGCAGCCATTATCGTTTTACAGAACAAAACGATTGTGCAGCAGGCTCGCTGCTACTTCCTCGTCCCGAAAACGTGGACGTCGTTACGGTTCCCAGGGACGATCGATCACGCCCCGTCCGTCGCGTTCGGCCACGTCGACGAGCCACTCGAGACAGTCGACGTACGCGTCGGCGGTTTCCGGATACACCGTCTCTTCGGCCTCTCGGAGTGCGGAGAGCGTCTCGATCGCCGCCTCGTACTCGGCCATCGCCTCTCGTGGCGTTCGATCACCAAGCGAGCGGTTCGCGTGGGCGGGCGGACTCGGGTCGGAGCGCTTCCAGTCCGTCGGCAGAATCGTTCCGCCGAGTTCGCGGTAGATGTCGAATCCGTCGGGTACGTATGGTCCGAGTGCGTGTCTCGTCAACGCCCGCGAGAACGACGAACGGTCCGCGATCGGAGCCCCGTTCCAGAGCCGATCGGCAAAGACAGGAATCGCCGACGGAAGCGCGCGCTCGAAGTACTCGCGAGCCGGTTCGTCGGACGGTTCCCAGGCGAGGAGTTCGCCACCCAGAACCTGTTCCTCGTGGTTCTCGGGAACCGACGGTCGCCGTTTCGGTTCCCAGCCGAGGACGTATTCCTCGGTGATCCACCCGTTGACGTAGGCCGCGTGAACGTACGAGTTAACGACGTCGAATCCTTCCTCCAGAAACCGCGCCATGCTACACCCCTCGACCGGACCGCGACTCGGTCCCGCGACGCGCCAAAACTGGATCGTAACGTCTCGCGGCAGGTCCGGTGATTCGGAGATATCGATCTGGTCGTTCCAGAGCGTCGTCCGCCGGTCGCGCTCCTCGAGGAACTCGTGAATATGGCGAATGAACGCGTAGAAGTGTTCGGTGACCGTCTCGGATCCATCCGCTGCCATCTTCGCTCGACAGTCGACGCACTCGTCCCACGAGTGGCCCAGCATCTCCCACTCGTCGCCGCCGATGTGGACCACGTCGAACGGGAACCGTTCGGTTACCTCCTCGAGTAACGTTTCGACGAACTCGATCGTCTCGCGGTTACCGAGACATATCGTCCGTTCGCTGGGGTCGCCGCCCTCGACGGTACACTGGAGCTCAGGATACGTCTCGAGGATATGGCGCGCGTGGGCCGGCATGTCGATTTCGGGGACGATTTCGATTCCGCGACGCCCCGCGTAGTCGACCAGTTCGGCGACGTCCGCCGACGAGTACGCCGGACGTTTGGTTCCGTTCGAATCCCGGTTCAATTCGGGATATGCCTCGGACTCGAGCGCGTAGGACTCGTCGTCGAGCAGGTGGAGATGAAGCCGGTTCAGTTTCGACCGCGCGGCCTGATCGATCCGGCGTTTCACCCGAGCGACCGGCAGAAAGCCGCGTGCCGGGTCGAGCATGAACCCCCGCCAGCTCGTCGCCGGCCAGTCGTGGATCTCGCCGGCCGGGAACACTGGTCGATCGTCGTCTCGAACCGTGAGCGCTGTGACGAACGTCTGGCAGCCGTATCGGAGCCCGTCGACAGTCGACGCGCGAATCGTGACGGTATCGTCGGTGGTTTCGAGAACGTACCCCTCGGGGTCGTCGAACTCTGAAGAGGGACAGTCGTCGATCGTTAGCCGAACGTCCGGCTCCGTGTCCTCATCAGCCCGGACGACCCGGTCGTCGATCTCTCGCCCGAGGAGCGTCTCGAACAGATTGACCACCGGTGTCGCTTTCTCTTCAGGCGTCCCGACCACGATGGGAGCGTCGAACTGGACGACACCCTCCGTCGTGTCGACTTGGCGCGGTCGCGGAACGGCGCGTCTCTCTGTCGCTGTCATGCGTTATCAGGCACCAATACGGGCGGTCGTCTTAATCGTTTTCACCGCTTCGGGATCGACGCCACGCTCGAGTCGCCGTCACGTACTCGCGTCGTGGGGTAACGCCCACCAGTATTTATGATGTTCCGTGGAGAGAATACGACAAATGGTGATCCAGTCAGTGTTATTCGGTGAGGACTCGATCGACTCAGCGATGCCACCGGCCGACTCGCGTGGCGACCGCGAACGGAATACGGGGATCAAAGCATGACCGACCCCGACGGACCGCGGCTCGCAACGCCGGACGAGTTCCCGGAACTGATGGCGCTACTGGATCGGTACTTCTCCAACGAGCGCGGTGGCATGGCGGCACGACTCCCGTTCGCCTACGATCGAGATCACAGCGACCGGCATGCGATTATCGTCGAAGACGGACGGATCGTAAGTCACATCGCGGCAATCCCCCAGACGCTCTCGATCGGGACGGGAACGATCGAGTGCTGGGGTATCGGCGGCGTCGCGACTGACCGACGGTATCGGGGTAACGGCTACATGAGTCAACTCCTCGAGTTCTGGTTCGACAGAATGGATGAACGCGGCGTTCCGCTCTCGGATCTCAGTGGGAACCGACAGCGCTACGGTCACTTCGGCTACGAGCTGTCGGGGAACGAGCACCGGTACGTTCTCGATGGCCGGTCGTTCGACGGCGAACTGACCGCCTCCGAAACGGTTGTCGGCTACGGCACTGATGACCATCTCGAGACGCTCCACGCGATCCACGAGGCTGAACCATATCGCGTCGTCCGTGACCGGACGGACGCTCGGACTGTCTTCGGTCAGCGCGGTCTGGAGACGCTCGTCTACGAGGACGACGGCGGTAATGACCCGGCGTACGTGAGCCTCACTCGCGAGAGTCCGAATCGAACGATCGAGGAGTTCGGTGGTTCGGAAGCCGGCCTCGAGACGCTGCTCTCGCACGTGCTGGCGATGTACGACCTGACCGAACTGACCGCTCGCGTGCCACCGTGGCACCCCCTCGAGCCCGTGTTCGCTCGCCACAGTAGGATCTGGTCGGCCCATCCGCATCGGAAACTCCGCATCTGTGATCTCCACGGGCTCCTCACAGCGTTCCGGGGTCAGCTCGAAGACCGGTGGCTCCAGAGCGGTCGAACGGAACAGGGGTCGATCGGGCTCGGGATCATTGACGGCGAGTCGGTCCGCATCGCCTATGGACCTGCGTCAGTGTCAATCGAGCCGGAGACGGGAGCACCGGATCTCGAACTCGAACGGACGGCGCTGACGTCGCTGTTGTTCGGCCTGCCGAACCGGTGTGAAACCCTGCGAGCGACCGATCCGTTCCTCGAGGCGGTCCTCCCACTCAGGTTCTTCGTGTGGGCGACGGAACACGTCTGATGAGGGAATACTCTCTCTGACGGAGACGCGCTCACCGCTTGCTGGGCCGAGTCGGCCGTTCCTCGCTCTGGAAGATCTGGCGTTGGAAGCTCCAGTCCAGTCCGGCTGTCAGTCCGCCGTCGACGACGAGGCTGGTTCCGTTGACGAACGATGACATATCGGAGGCGAGAAAGAGTGCCGCATCAGCCACTTCGTCCGGGGTCCCGAACCGCCCGGCGGGATACTGGTCGATCCACTGATCGCGCTGGGTCCACTCGCCGTCGTGTTCGGCGGAATCACGGCTCTCACCGACCTCGTTCATGGCTCTGTCGCGGCGATCGGTCTCGATGGTTCCCGGACAGACGACGTTCGAACGGATGCCGTGACGACCGTACTGCGTCGCGATGAGCCGAGAGAGGCCGAGGACGCCGCTCCGGGCTGACGAATAGGCGATCTGTCCGATACCGTCGATGCCGTTGACCGAGGACACGTGGACGATCGAACCGCCGCCGCTTTCGACCATCGCCGGGACTACCTCGCGGGACACCAGAAACAGCGATTTGAGATTGAGTTCGACGGTTCGGTCCCACGCTTCCTCGTCGATCCGGTGAAGGTTGTCGTCGTCGATCGAGCCACCGGCGTTACTGACGAGGGCGTCGATGCCGTCGAAGCGCTCGAGAGTTGCGTCGACCATCGCTTCGATCTCGTCGGTGGATGTGACGTCGCACGGAAGGCCGATGGCGTCGACGTCGTGGTCGGCACGCAACTGTTCCGCGACCGTCGTTACGTCGTCTTCGCTTCGCGAGCAGACGACGAGGTTCGCGCTCTCCGCCGCGAACCGCTCGGCGATCGCTCTACCGATTCCGCGAGTGGCACCGGTGACGATCACCGTTTTCTCCGTGAGCAATGCGGACATTATACCTGGAATATACGTGGCATTCGCCTTAATTGATCGGGTCACCGATCGCGATGCGACGAGAATCGAGTCCGGTCGTCGGACGGGGGCAGAATTATATGGTATACCAAATAACTTACCATAGATGATCGAGACTGGAATGCTCGGGTTAGACACTAGTCATCCCGAAAAGTTCGCGTCAGTTCTCAATGACCGCGACGATACCACCGTCGGAGCAGTCTGGGACAGCGGGGACAGACGAAACGATACGTACATAGACGAGTTTTGTACCGAGCACGATGCGACCCGGTACGACGACGCCCGCGCGATGATCGACGCGGTCGACGCCGTGATGGTCCTGACTGTCGACTGGTGTACGCATCGGCCGCTCGCCGTTCCCTTCCTCGAGGCGGGCGTACCGACGATGATCGACAAACCGCTCGCTGGTTCCGTTTCCGACGTCGACGCGATCGCCGCCGCGGCCAAGCGGGGAGACGCCCCGTTGTACGGCGGTTCGGCGGTTCCGTTTCATCCGGCCGTTTCGGCGTTGTCCGAGACGAATCCGGAGACGCTGTTCTGTTCGGGCTACGGCGATCCGTTTTACTACGGCGTCCACCTGATCGACGCTGCCCGATCGGTGCTCGGCGTCGACTGGACCCGGATCGAACCGATCGACAGCGCCGGTCACGTGACGGCGGTCCACTTCGAAGACGGATCGACCGTCACGTTCGATTTCGACGGGTCGGAACAGGACGCCACGTTCGCCTTCCTTTCCGTCGGTGACAGGACGGACGCCGTGGCGATCGAGAGTACAGTCTCGGAGCTCGAGCGGATGTATGACCCGTTTCTCGACGGGTTCGTCGCGGCGGCGCGCGGTGAGCGCAACGATCGGCATCGGCTGATCGACGGTGCACGGCTGCATCTCGGTGTGCAGACTGCCATCGAGGAGGGGAAGCCGGTCCCGTCCGATGAGGACGTGATACCCGCGGCGACGCCGGTCGACAGTACACCGTTTCTGGCCGACTACGAACCGTACTACTGAGCCGGACCGGCGAGCGCGAGTACGATTCGCTCGAGAGACGCGCAACTCGTCGCTGCTCGTGGACCTCCACAGTCGAGGACGCCGATAATCCGGACGGCGTCATCGGATCACCGCCGCGGAGGTTATTGGAACGACGAACGAAACCCTGTCCAAGCGAGGGAGGTCACGCTCGACTGCACATCGTCTCTCACAGCGCTCTCTCCGGTTCGGTCGGCTCACGCGACCGGTAGAATATTGACATCACACCGCACAGGAAGAATATGGACGATTCGACAGCGACAATCGAAGCGTTATCGCTGGAGGCAAAAGTGGGACAACTGCTCCATGTGGGAATCGGCCTCAGTCACCTCGAAACGGGAACTGAGTGGCCCGACGAGGGGATGAAAACCGTCATCGAGGAGATCCAGCCCGGAGCGGTCCGGGTGTACGGTTCGCACGCGGTGACCCCGCACTTCATGGCGCAGTACGCGAACCGCCTCCAGCAGTGGGCGACGCGGACATCCCACGGAATCCCCCTGTTACTCTCCTGTGACTGCGAGTACGGGGCCGTGGACATCGTCGAACACGGTACTCGGGCGTACCCGGCACTCATGGGTCGAACCGCGGCGGGCGATCTCGACCTCGCGAGGGACGTTTCCGCCGCCGTCGCGCGCGATATGCTGGCGATGGGACTGAACACGAGCCACCAACCGGTCGTCGACGTGAACACGAACCCCGACAATCCGGTGATCGGCGTCCGATCGCCCGGGAGTGATCCCGAGACGGTCTCCGAGTACGCAACCGCGGCGCTCGACGGAATTCACGCCACGAACCAGATCGCGGTGGCGAAACACTTCCCCGGCCACGGCGACACCGCCGAGGACTCCCACCACGAGTTGCCCCACGTCACCTACGACCGGGAAACGCTCGAACGGGTCCACCTCCCGCCGTTCGAGACGATGATCGAGGAAGGCGTCGACTGTCTCATGACCTCGCACATCGTCGTCGACTGTCTTGATCCAGATCTGCCGGCGACTCTCTCCCGGACGGTTCTCTCGGACCTGCTCCGGGACGACCTCGGCTTCGACGGCGTCGTCGTCACCGACGCGATGATGATGGACGCGATCGCCGACAACTACGGCGTCGGCGAGGCCGCGGTCCGAGCTCTCGACGCCGGTGTCGATCTCCTCCTCACCGGGTACGTCCCCGCCACCGACCTCCGCGAGATGCGCGACGCGATCGTCGACGCAGTCACGTCCGGCGACATCCGTGAGTCGCGCATCGACGAGTCGGTCGAGCGGATCCTGGCGCTGAAGGACGCGTATGATCTCTCCGAGCGGCGGCACGTCGACCCGCTCGAGGCGCTCGAAACGACCGGAAGCAAAGCGCACGAATCGATCGCTGCGGCCGCGTACGAACGATCCTACACTGTTCTCGACGACGCGGACGTCCTGCCGCTGCCCGACGACGCGGACGTCCTCCTGACCGGTATCAGGGGCGTTCGCTCCCTCGAACCGCGGCTCGACGCTGCGTTCGGCGACGTCATCGGCCGTTCGCTCGCTCCGAGCGACGGACGGGCGCTCGACGATCCGAAACCGCCGATCGAACCCGAATCGCTCGACACCCGCCTCGAAACGCTTCGATCGATCGCCGATGCCGTCGACATCGCGGTCGTCACGACGTACACCCGGGAGGAATTCCCGGACGGACAGCGGCGAGTGGTCGACGCGCTGTCCGACGCGCTTCCGGTCGTCGTCGTCTCGCTCGGGCTGCCGAACGAGTACGAACGGTTGCCCGACGACATCGCGTACGTCGCGACATACGCCCAGGACCGACTCGGCATGCCAGAACCGATTCCCGAAACGGCCGGCCGGGCTCTCGTAACGGTACTCGGTCGGGAGACGAAACCGCGCGAGTCGCTCCCTCTCGAACGCCAGAGCAGGTGAATCGATCGCAAGAAACGGACGGGATCGACGTATTTACTCGCGGGACCAGGTCGCCGTCAACGGGATCCTGACGTCGTCGTCCTCGTCGATAATGTAATGATAGCCGCCCTCTTCGAGTTGCTCGGAATCGACGAAGTCGCGGGTGAAGGTTTTATCGCCGACATCGATCCTTACGACGTTCCCCTCGCCGTCGCCGATCGCTTCGATCGGATACGCGCCGTTGCCTCGGCCGCGCTGGTCGCGCCCTTCGACCGGATTCGTCGGGTCGGGTTCGCCGCGCCAGGGATCTGAATTGTCGTTGTCGACGTAGACGAAGCCGGCGTGACGCTCGAGTTCCGGTGGGTGGCCGCTGCCGATCCGAATCGCGAGTTCGTTCTCGAGCGACATCCCCTCCGTGAAGTCCTCGACGAGCCCCTTGATTTCGCTGTGCGCCTCTTGGACTAACGGCCCGCTACCGAGAGGGGCCAGCCGTCTGCCGTCGTGGACGTAGGCGTATTCGGGGTCGTCGTCTTCGACCGAGTAGACGCCAAAGAACCCCTTGAACTCGAACGTCTCGTCGACGACGACGGTGGCGTTTTCGTCGAACGCACAGACGATGTAGTCGGTCCGCCCGCTCGTGAGTTCTACCCTGACCGCGTGGGCCTCGCCGCCGGTGACGTTGACTTTCTCGACGGAGTCGACGACGCGTTCACCCTCGTAGTACTCGATCGTCGAGACGAACGTGCTCTCGAGGTCCGACCCGCTGCGATTGAGGAACGCGTACCGGATACTGGGCTCGGGGTCAGCACTGCTGGAACTCTGTGGCGGATAGCCGTCCGCGAGCACGACCTCGTCGAAGTCACCGAAGGAGGTCAGCCGCATGCGGACGTCCTCGGCGTCGTCGTCGCGGACATCGAAGTGATCCTCCACGTCCCATTCCACCGCGATTTTTTCGCCGGGATCGCGGTCGCGTTCGACGTTGTCGAAGTAGTTGAAGCCAGCACCCGCCGTGCGCGCGCCGTCCGCATCGTACATCGCTTCGTCGTACGCGCCGTCCCCGAAGGGGACGTCCTCGCCGGCCAGAGTACCGCCCTCCTGGGCGACGAGATCGAGCCCCTCGGTCGACACGTCCGCCTTCGTTCCGTGGAAACTAAAGCGGTGATCGTCACCGCCCTCGACCGTGAAGAAATCGACCGCGTAGGAGTGCTCGTCGTCGACGGTGATCATGGCGGTCGTCCGGCGGTATTCGTCGGTTTGGTCGTAGACGCTCGGTGCCTCGACGTCGATCAGGTTCACGCGCTCGTCATCCCCCTCGAAGTGTCGCGGCTCGCCGACCCAGTGGTGTTCCTGTCCCCCATCGTCGACCACGACCGTGTTGTGACTGAGCGTGTTGTCCGTGAAGAACTGCCGGGGCGCGTAGGTTCCGGTCCGTTCGGGGTATCCGAGGTCCCGCGCGAGCTCCATCTCGTTGGCCGCGATCCCGATGTTCAGCGTGTCGCGGTGGCCGTGTGGGGTACCGCCGCCGCCGATCCCGTTCCGTCCGTAGTACAGCCAGACCGCTCGTTTGGCGTTGCCCAGTTCGGCGGCGTCGTCTCTCCGGGCCCGGTCTTCCTCGTCGAGCAACGTGAGGGAATACAGGGCCATTTTGTAACCGTTCGAGTCCGCGTTCTTGCCGACGTTCACCCACCGCATGGTGTTCGTGCCTTCCGGCAGTGCTTCGACGTACGACAGGACATCGCGACCGCTCCCACCGGCCATGAAATCGACAGTATCGACGTGCTCGTCGTTGAGGTACAGCTCGTAGATGCCGTAACTGGAGGTGAACAGCGCCTCGAGTTCGAGTTCGTACTCACCGGCCTCGTCGACATCGAACGTGAAGGACCACTGATCACCTTCCTGCTCGGCCTCGAGTTGGATCGCCTCCTCGAAGCTATCGTTGATCGCTGTCGAGGCATCGTGGAATAGCATGGACGTGTCGAGGGTCATCCCGAACTGCTGATTCATGTAGTTCTCTCCGTCGCGAAGCGCCGCGAATCCGTAGCCCGCGAGGTTCTGGCTCGACGGATCCAGCGGCCCTTCGGCGTCGACGATCGACTGGATTTCGTCACCGAGCCGTTCGGGATTTACGTCATAAATGGAGCCGCGGATCCCCGCCGTCGAGTAGCCGTTCACGAAGTGCCATAACTGTGCGAATCGGGAATCTCCGGTCACTTCGTAGCCATCTTCGATCCCCGACTGGCTCACCCAGCGGTCACCGCTGTAGGCGTGGGTGTCGCCGATCTCGGGGACCAGAGTATCGAGCAGGATGAGGTCGGAATTGATCCCGAGTGCCTGTTGCATCTTCGGGTGTTGGTAGAGGTCCGCCCCGTCGAAGCCGTCGTAGCCCTTGAGAACCTCGGCCACCTGCCGGATCGACGCCATCTGGATCCGGTTGTATAGCGGCGCAGCCTCGTGCCAGTATCCGTCTCGGTCACACTGATTGACCAGCGGGGTCAGGACCTCGCCACCGGTCGTGATCCAGTTCTCCGGCTCTTCGTTCCAGACGTCGCCAACGAACTGCTCGCCACCGGGCTGGAAGAGCCACTTGAGCGCCTCTCGAGTGTATCCGTTTTCTCGAACATCGTCTTGAACACGTGCCGAGAGGGCGACCGCCGGGCGCTGTCCTCTGGAGGGGATGAGATCGGACTCTTTCGCGGCCGGAAGAATCTCTTGGATGAAGTTCTCCTCGATGTTCTCGCGGATCTGTCGGACCGATCCCTTACCATCCAATCCCGGAAACTCCACGGTCTTCCGTTCGAGGAAACCGATCACCTCGTTGCTGACCTCGTCGTCCTCGAGAGCGGGGAAGAACGCGTCGTAGGCAGGCATGAGATCGCGGACGAGGTTCGTCTCCCACGACCCCCCGAGGACGCGTCCGGTCTGGCGGCCGCCGTGGTTGTTCATGAAGCCATCGCTCTGTTTGTACTCCCAGATCGACATCTCCGGGTAGACGTCCGCGATGCGATCGAGTACGACCAGGCCGGCGACGGCGTACGTCGAATCGCCGGTCAACAGGTACGCGTCCTGAAGCGCGACGACGAGCCGACGGACTCCACCGGGTCGCCAGACGAACCAGTGGTTGTAGTAGGCGACGAAGTTCCAGCGGTTGCCCTCGCCGGCGCCGAGATCGTCGTCTTCGTCGACCCACCCCCAGCCGTCGTCGACGCCCCATCCGTCGCCCATTTCGGGATGTTCCTCGTTGACCAGCAGCGAGTCGTCGGCCAGTTCGGGATCGAACATGCCCCGTTCGTCCAGACCGCTCCGGCGATAGGCCCCGAAGTCGTTCGTCGGGACGACCAAGTTCCCGTCTCCGTTCGGGTTCTCGACCGTCGTTTCGATCTTCCAGTGCCGATCAGTGCCGGGATCGGAATAGCCACCCAGGATATTGCGTTCGGCCGAGACGCCACCCCCTCGAGGGATGTCCTGAGACGTGATCAGACTCCAGAGGCTGTCGAGATCCGGCCCCCACCGATCCAGGAGCCTGTCGGCCGTCTCGACAGCGGAGTCTCGTTGGCTTGCAGCCCAGTCGTACTCGGTGACGTTCTGGCGGGCGTTCTGGCGCATCTCCGCCGTCCAGACCGTTGGTCGAGTCTTCCGGTGAGACGCGTCGTCTTCGGCGGCCCACGTCGTTTCGGATCCGGCGAGCAGTCCGCCGACGATTCCCGCTCCCGTTGCGGCGAGAAACGACCGACGGGGAACGGCGATATCCGGCGATCTGTCAGTTACGGTACACAGACCGTCGTATTGCCACTCGGGTATGCTAGTCTCTGGATTGCCGCTCGTCATCACCATGCACATTAGTATCCGCGAACATATATGCTTGGATGAGTATCACTGTTCGGTTACTATCCGAACTAAAACCGTATAGAGAAGCAGACGTATGGGGAGGTACCGCGTCAGAGACGAAGCGCAGCGGGGCGTGACAGCAATCGACGCGAGCGTTCGACCGTGACGACGCGCACAGCACAGTCGATCCCATCGATTTCCGGGATCGATCGGACGGGCGTCGCATTCAATCGTGGGGCGAATGCGCTCTCGTGGCCGGCGTTACTTCGGTGAGATATACCCTCGCTTCGCGGCGCGGAACGCGCCGCGGTACGCTTTCCACTCGTCGTTGACATCGAACTCCCAGTTATTGGTGTTCCCCCACGAACCGCCCATCATCTCGAACAGATCGATCCCCGGCAGGTGGAAGTTCCAGTACCGGGCGAACGTCTCTACGAGTTCCTGATTCCGTTCTTCGGACTGCGTGGTCATCCACTCCTGATAGAGTTCGTAGGGATTGACCTCTTCCGTCGACCCGGAGAGGTCCTCTCGACCGATTTCCGTCGGGATCTCGACGATCAATTCTTTGCCGTTGTACGGCGACCGATCCCGACCGTCTTCGAGCGCACCCTCGATCACGTTCGCATCGCCGAGATCGTTGCCGTGTTTGTGAGTGGGCCGGAAGTAGTAGGACGGATGTGCGATCAGCGCTCCGTGGTTGCCCATCGTCATGTCGAAATCGACGCTATTCTCCGTCCGATCGTTGTATGTCGCACCCTCTAGAACGGATAGATCGACTTCGAACCCAAACTGTGTGAGTTGGTCCGTAACGGTCCGAGCAGGATTGTCGGCCCACTGTGGGACGGCTATCTCGAGCGCGACCGTGTCTCCGCCGTCATCCAGCCAGCTCCCACCGTCGCGTTCGTATCCCGCCGATTCCATCAGTTCGGCCGCCCCGTCTTCGTCCGTTTCCGTGGGGTAATCGATGAAGTCGTCGACGGAGTCGCCGAGCTTGTCTTCTGTCACGAGCTCCGGAAGTCCGGTCTGTCGGGATCGAACCGTACTCTCCGGAGTGAAGTTCGTGGAGACGTGCTCGAAATTAATTACGTGAGCGATCGCGCGACGGACTTCCAACGTGCGCATGTGCTCGGCGGCAGGCCCTTGCATCATGAACTCGAGCTTGCGCATGAACGTATCTTGGTACGGGGCGAGCATTTCCACGTTGTCCGGATTCTGATCGCCAATCCAGTTTGATAACCGACCGAACCCGAAGTCGAGATCACCGCCCATGATCTGCTGGGCAACCGCCTCGTCCGCCGCGAGAACGTACTCGAGCTTGTCGATATTTATCTGGTCGGCGTACGGGTGCTCGTCGTACAGTTCGCAGTGGATCCCCTGTTCGTCGAAGTCGACGATTTCGAACGGGCCCATGCCCAGGCCCTCGTCGGCGACCGTCGAAATGTGTAGCGGCATTTCCTCGACCATCCGTTTCTCTATATCGACTCGTTCCTCTTCCGTCGAGGCGTCCTGGAGTTCCTCTGCCCATGGGCGGAACTTGTCGCGGTGACCACGCATCATCGCGCCGAGATACCCGCCGAGATTGTACTCGACGAGCTGTGGGTTCTGCGGCTCCTTGTATTCCCGAATGATCGTTTGACCGTTGTTTTCGAGAGAGAGCTGTTCGTAGTCGCTGGAGTCGGGGTTGAGAAGACGGGCGACTTCACCGTACCAATACTTGTCCGCCGCGTTGACCACGTCACCGTTCCACCAGTAGAACTCGTCGTTGTGGTGGACCGTTAGTTCCTGTGAGTTCTCGTCGTACTCCCAATCTTCGATCATTTCGTGCGAGATCGATCCATCGGAGTAGTACCGAAGCACTGGCTCGAGTAGCAACCACGTCGGGTTCCACGGGTAGCTGGGAGCCCACGTGTTGAAATTCATCTCGGTCGGGATCGACGAGTGGAACGTCGTGATTGTGCCGTCGTCACCGGAGCTACCACCGAGACAGCCGGCGACTCCACCTGTCACCATCGCCGCGCCCGCGGCCATCATTTTTCGTCGTGTGATAAACTCACTGGCTGAATCGATGGAATCATGTCTGTTATAATCTGGCATACGCTAACTGTATTCACATCCAGAGAATAAATACTATTTCATATTATATATGATAATACATTCTTTCATATATGTTATCGCTGCTCTAGATTGCTCACTACCGAGAGTACGATCTCGTCGCAATCGAAGACTGTGATGCGAAAGGATTCCGATCTCAACGGGGTTTGTGTAGTTGGCAAAATTTTCATAGATGGAGACTATGCTCCATACGGGAGCCCGTTCGGTTCCTGTCCGTCTTGAAAGTAAGAAGCCATTCACTCAGCGAACAACGTCAGCCGTGAGTAGGGTAGTTCACCAGCGACTGATCAGTGCCAGGAGGACATAGAACGTACCCCCAAAAGCGATCGCGGAGAGACCGAATACGCCGAGCATCCCAGCGATGACCCCGTCCTGTTGTGTGAGCGAGATGCTATCGAAGATCGCTCCCAGAAGCAACATCACGACGCCTATCGCCACGATCGATAGCAGGAACGATCCCCGGAGTATCGTGAGGGCTCGATAGAGGCGTTCGTTGGATGTATTCGGATCTGAATCGGTTTGTGTTGATAGCACGCGTTACCCGTAGATCACTGGCTAATACCATAAATGTTGGCCTCAGCCCCCTGCTGAATCGGATTCCAGCCACAATCGAATCGGACGAATGCCGATCAACAACCCACGCATCGATCGGGACTGTTGACCGTTCAGCGGTGACTCGCGACGAATGCGCCATCCATGGAATTACACCGAATTGGAAGAAGTGGGTCAACAGATGGAACGACAAATGCGGAGTCAGTTCGGTATCTCCTCCTCGTCAGCACCGGCTTTCTTCGCGTGCCGTGCCCTGATACGGGGATTGAAGACTCGATCCATCCCCTGGGAAAACAGGATGAACCCGAACGAAATGACGATGATCGCCGTCATCGGCCACAACAGCTGGTAGAAGTTACTGAGATTGACGAGGGCGTATCCTTCGGTATAGGCGGTGTCCATCATGATCCCCCAGTTGGCAGTAGTGAACGGGAGTACCCCAAGGAAGTACAGCGCGACGGATTCGAAAATCACCTTTCGCCCGGCCTGCGCCGCGTTAATGAGGATGTACGGCATCAGTTGTGGCGTGATATCTCGTGAGAGGATCGTCCTCGAGGGGAGTCCCATCGTTCGCGAGGCCTCGACGTACGACTCCTCGCGAAGCGTCAGGACTTGTGACCGGAGTGCGCGTGCGAGGCCCGGCCACGCGTCGATTGCGAGGATGACCCCGACCAGCCACGCTTGGCGCGGCGGATAAATCGCCGCGATAACGATGACCAGTGGGAGTCCAGGCATCGTCATGACGATGTCCGTGACGGACATGAGGACCGAATCTACTTTACCGCCCTTGTACCCGGCCGTGACCCCGATTAGAACCGCGAATCCGACGGAGACGATCGCACCGGCGATGACCAACTCGAGCATATCCGGCGTCGCATGGATGAGTTGGCGTCCGATCGGCGAGCCGTAGTTGTCGGCCCCCAGCGGATACTGGAACGAGAGCCACGGGATCGAAATGGATCCGAACGACGCTTGCGTGACGTCGATCCATCCGCCCTGCTCGGTGATGGCGGAGAGACCGCCGGAAAACGGCGGATGATTCACCGGTGCCTGATTCGTGGCCGGGCTCTCCACTAGCCACGGTGCCACGGTCCCGGCAAAGGCGAACAGCGCGATGACCACGATTCCGAACCGCGTTCGCCAGTCGTTCCACGCAACGCGTCCAGGAGCGAGCACATAGGCATCCAGCGTGCGATCGAAACGCTCCCACTTCGAGAGGTGGACGCTGTCGGCCTCTGCAAGCTGTCCGAACAACTGGTCGTCGCTGAGTTGTGCGCCACCGTCCGTGGATGTTTCGTCAGTATGACTCACTTTGACCACCTGATCCTGCTCGCGGGTCGACGATTCCGTACGTGAACTCGGCGAGGAGAACGCCAATGAGCGTGATAATGGTGAAGAACAGGAACGATCCCATTAGTAAGGGATAATCGCGCATGTTGATCGCGTCGAACGTGTACCAGCCGACGCCCGGATACGTGAAGATGTATTCGAGGACGACGCTGCTCGAAAACACCGCGGCGATGCCGATCATCATCTGCGTGTACAGCGGCAGGATGGCGTTCCGAGCGACATATCTCGTAGCAATTCGGGTCGAACTGATCCCTCGGAGCCGGGCGACACGGAGGTAATCCTCTCCCAGAATCCGAACGGAATTTCCGCGCATCGCGAGCGCACCGCCGCCGAACCCGACGATGAAACTCGACATGATCGGTAGCGTGCCGTGGTGAACGATGCTCGACATGAACTCGATAGTGAGCCCCGGCTCGAGGCTCGTATCGTATCGACCGCCGCCCGGGAACCATCTGAGCTCGTACGCGAAGAAGGCGAGAAAGAGGATGGCACCGACGTAGTACGGGATCGAGTTCAGGAACGTTGTGACGACGGTCATGGAGTTGTCGAACCGAGAACCCTCTGTGTACGCCATCGCGGCACCGAGGAGAATGTTTGCCGTATATCCCAGTGCCAAACCGTAGACGCTGATGAACACTGACCACGGCATCGCCGCGAACAAGATGTCGAACACCGGTTCGCCGTACTGGATCGACTGACCGAAGTCCTGGTACAGGATGACGTCCCTCATATATTCAAAGTACTGTATGTACATCGGTTTACTTGGATCGAAGCCGGTGTGCACCTGTACCATCTGATCGATGACTTCGGGGTCGGCGGCCTGTCCACTCCCTCCCAGCTGTTCCTCGAACTGCGCGCGCATCGCCTGCGCCGGGTTTCCCGGCATCATCCGGAACAGGACGAACGTAATCGTTGTCACGCTAATGAGTGTGACGAACGCGTGTCCGATCCGTTTCCAGTAGTACCCGAATCCGGCCAAAACCCCGATCAGGGTGACTATTGCGTTCCAAGATCGTGCTAAGTATTGTCGCATTAGATGATATTGAATGCTTTGCCATTACACATATAGTTTATCCCGTTGGTGAACTGGCAGCATTCGGAGTAGCCGTTTCCAGTTGCGTGCATGATCCTGATAGATCACCCGCATTAGAGAACATCGTCACTGTTCCGACCGTCTCTGAACGGTACCGAGAGATCGGAGAATCGCGGTCTCGAACCCGCTCGAACCTCCGCGATGGCGGCCGGGCCGTTCGCTCATCTGCACCGAGAGAGGACGAACCCGCTTAAGAGGGCGAGAACGGCGAGACCGAACAGGTTCAGTATCGTGACGGCGTACGCTGCGGACCCGGCATCGAGAGAGACGAACCACAGTGACGAGAGGCCCAGGAACCCCACGGAAAACGTAAACAGCAACCGCCATCCCTGCTCGTAGTCGCAAAGGTGATCGAGGTAACTTTTATCGTATTTGCCAGCCATGTGTCTCTCCATTCCCTCGGTCGCAAAAGTCCTTTGGTACCGATTCTCGAGGTAACAAACGGCGAGCCCGTCACAGTTGAAGAGTAGACTACCGAACGTCCCAAACCGAGGATCGGTGCCCTGCGATCAGGCCAGCTCGTCGATAGAAGCGGTTTCTTCGTCGTCGTAAATCGGCTCGCTCTCCCAGTATTCGTGGGACTCGTCTTCCCGGAAGCAGGCGACGACCGAGCCATCGTCCGTATCGACCATAGTCGGCATCTCGCGTCGACAGACGTCGCGGGCCTCCGGACACCGAGTATGGAACGGACAGCCGCTCGGCGGATCCGTCGGGTCCGGGATGTCGATCTCCCGAACCGGCGGTTTCGTCTTCTGGGCTTCCCTCGCCGCGTCCGGATCGAGCGGCGGCGTCGCCCACCGCAACACCTTCGTGTAGGGATGTTTCGGATCGTGGATAATCTCCTTCGCTGGCCCGATCTCGACGAGGTTGCCCAGGTACATGATTCCGATACGCCCCCCGGACTTCTCGGCGAGGTACCGTGCGTTCGCGAAGTCATGAGAGATAAACAGGTACGATGTATCGAACATCTCCTGCAAGTTGAGCATGAGATCCATCATCTCGACACGCAACGAGACGTCGAGCGCGCTGACCGCCTCGTCCGCGAGGATGAGGTCCGGACTCATCAGCAGCGATCGCAGGAGGACGACGCGTTGTTTTTCGCCGCCCGACAGCTGGTGCGGAAACCGAACCGCGTAGTCCTCAGCGGGTTTCATCCCGACCCGCTCGAGGAGATTAGAGATCACCGTTTCGCGGTCGCTGGAGTTCAGATCGGGGCGCCATCGCTTGAGCGGGGCGGCAAGACTCGCCCGCACGGTTCGACTCGGGTTCAGGGAACTGCCCGGATCCTGATGAACGATCTGCAAGGCTCGGCGAATCTCGTCAGGATCGATGTCGGTGTTTCCCCGCTTCGACTCCCAGATATCCATTCCCCGGTAGGTCACCGTCCCCGATGTCGGCTCCTGAATACCGATCGCGGTTTTGCCGAGGGTCGTTTTTCCGCAGCCGGATTCGCCGACGAGCGCGATGACCTCGTTCTCTTTGATGTCGAGCGAAACGTCGTCGACCGCGCGAACCGTCATGTCCTTGTTGAATACCTTGTCGATGAAACTGGCCTGATCGAAGTGAACGTTGACATCATTCAACGACATGAGAGTCTCGGTATCGGAGCGGTCGGCTGGCGACATCGGCTCCGATTCGAGTTCTTCGACACCGAGGTCGTACTGGACGGCATCGGCCGATTCGCCCCAGTGGAAACACGTGGCTTCTTGTCCGTCTCCAACGCTGTGATACCCAGGGTCTTCCTGGACGCACTTGTCGGTCGATATCGGACATCGGGGATGATACGAACAACCGGACGGCGTGTTGACTGGGTCCGGACTTTCGCCATCGATCGGATTCATATTCTCCAGCGGAGCGTCGACGCTCGGTACCGACTTCAACAACGCCCTCGTATACGGATGGGCCGCGTTCCGGACGACGTGATCGCTGGGACCAAACTCGACGAACTCGAACGCGTACATCACCGCGAGACGGTCGGCCAATCCCGCAACCAGCGGTAGATCGTGCGTGATGAAGACGATCGTGAGATCGTACTCGTTCTGGAGGGTCTCGAGAAGGTTCATGATCGACCGCTGCATGAGCAAGTCGAGTGCGGCGGTCGGTTCATCCATAACCAGCACCTCGGGGTCGAGAACGAGGCTCAGCGCGATCAACGCTCGCTGTTTCATACCGCCGGAGAGCTCGTGCGGGTACGAGGAGAGTACCCGGTCTGGATCGAGGTAGAGGTCGGCGAGGAGCTGCCGAGTGTGAGCCATCCGCTCGTCCATATCTTTACCGTGGGCCCGGATCGTCTCCTCGAAGTGTTCCCTGACCTTCATCGTCGGATTGAACGAACTCATCGCCCCCTGGAACACCATCGAAATCTCTTCCCAGCGGAACTGCTCGAGTTGGTCGTCGGTCAGAGAGAGAACGTCAACGGGGTCACCATCTGTGGGGTGATACCAAATTTCACCCGACGCTTCGCCGGGATCGACGACCGCGTTGAGCATCGACGCCGCAAACATGGACTTCCCGCTGCCGCTCTCGCCAACGATTCCGAGCATCTCATTGCGATGAACGTCGGAATTCACGCTGTCGAGGACGCGTGACGTTCCGCGGTCCATATCAAAGGTCACGCTCACGTCGCGGACCTCGAGGATCGTCTGCTGATCGTTCTCGTTATAGGATTCGTATTCGTGTTTACTCTGTGTCATTTTACCATCATAGATCTTCGTTTGCTTGGCAGTAATTCACGCGCCATCCGGTCGTTCGCTTCGTAAGGTACGTGTTGACACACGCTTATATAAACCTTTTCAGCGGGAGAGCGGGACGGATACGTCGAGGCTAATCGACCGAACAGTCGCGACGGTCGCAGGCTGTACGCCTCTATCCGTCAGTCGCCTCCGTCCGTCTAAGTCTGTTGAGCGAACGAGCAGCAGCGTCTCTTACATCCGCATCGGGATCACTTTCGGCGAATTCAGCGATGGTTGCATAAGCGGTGACGTCGCCGGCGAAACCGAGTGCAAGCGCTGCATTCGCTCGAACAGACGGATCGTCGTCCTCGAGTCGCGCTCGAAGCCGCGGAACCATCGATTCGACGGCTTCCGGTTGCACGTTCGCAGCGTCTGCAAGAAGGGTAACACCGTTCACTCGCCGCTCAGCGTCGCGTGACTCGACGAACTTCGTCAGCTCGTCGACGATCGGCGCAACGGCGCGACCGACCCGCTCCGGACACGCATCCGCGACGGCCACGAGCGTGTCCGCCGCTCGCCACGGAACCGGATGTTTTCCGTCCGACGCGATCCGCGTCGCGAGAGCTGACACGAACGGTTCTACCTCGCGAGGGGACTCCAGTGCGATAGCCTCGAGCACCTCACAGGCGGCTGCCCGAACGAGATGATTGTCGTCCTCGAGCAAGTCAGCCACGTCGGAGACGGATCCCCGAATCGCGGCCGGATCCACAGCCGCGATTCGTGTGAGCCCCGCGATCGCGTGGACGCGTACCTTGTCTCGGCTTTTTCGTTCCTGTTTCAGCGCGCCACCCCTATGAGGTCCGGCGCCCGGGATACCGCCGGGCGTCGAATCGTCGACTGGTACGACCGGTTCGTGACAGATCGTGAGCAACGTATCGACGGCGGGAATCACAGCGGTCGGTCGTTCGAGAGCGAGTTTCGCCAAGGCGAGGATGGCCGGTTCACGGCCGGGGGTCGATCGATCGTCGGCGATCGACCGGAGTTCGGGAACGACACGTTCGAACGGTTCGGGATGCCGCTCGACGAGCACCTCGGTCGTCAGTACGGCCCGTCGACGGATGTCAGCGACGTCGGTAGTGAGATGATCCTCGAGACGAGCCACGGCGGAGTCGACGGCCGCAGATCGAACCGTCGCGAGTTCCGTGAATGTCTCGAACGCAATCGATCGTGTCTTCTGATCGCCGTAAACGAGAAGATCGACGACGTCGTCGACATCGACTGATGACGGCTCCGTTTTGGCGGCTTCCCGCAGCGCTGACGCGTGCTCGGTCTTGTCCTCTGAGGGGACGGACATGACGGAGACGATACTATCCAGGTATATATTTGCTGTCCAACGGGGGTGAACAGATACGCACCTCTATCGCTGCTCGCAGATAACAGTCATATCCAGCGGGGAGTTCGACCACGAGCAGCTTACCGCCAGTATCGATCGACCGCATACCGTCTGTGAACTCCGGAGAACGTGACGCTTCTTCCCTCGGTGGTATGTCAGGGCCGGAGAACGGCCTTGATAACACCATCGCGACGTTCGCGGACGCACTCGAGTGCATCGTCGTACGCTGCGAGGTCGAACTCGTGGGTGACGATACCGTCGATGGTGAGTTCTCCCCGCTCGAACAGTTCGATTACGTCGTCGAGTGCATGTGAGGCGGTAACACCACCGACGACCGACAGCTCTTTGGCGACGATATCGTTCGGATTGATCTCTCGGGGACCGTTGAAGACGCCCGTCAGTGCGATCTGGCCCCGTTTAGCGGCGATTTTCAAACAGGTGTTCACCACGTCCCCAGCACCTGCCGTCTCGACACAGACCTCGACCCCGTGTCCGCTGGTGTACTCGTCGACCACTGCCACCGGATCCACCTCGTGAACGTTGACGGTCTTCGTCGCGCCAAGGTTGCGGCCGATATCGAGTCGTTCCTCACGCGTGCCGGTGAGAATCACATCCTCGACTCCCCTGGCACGGAGTAACTGAACGCCAAATAACCCCAGCGACCCCGGCCCGAGGACCGCAGCAGTATCCGAAACTGACGTCTCGATGCGTTTCATCGCGTGGAGTGTACACGCCGCAGAATCGATCTGACAGGCTTCGAGATCCGAGATGCTGTCGGGAACCGGGTTCAATGTCTCGACAGGGAAGGCGGCATACTCTCGATAGCCGCCGTCGACTGTGAATCCGATTTCGCGAAGGTCGTCACACTGGTAGTACCGACCTTCCCTACAGGGAGTACAAGTGCCACAGTAGATGAACCCATGGAGGGCGACTCGATCACCTACCGAAAGCGAATCGATGTCCTCACCGAGCTCGACGACCTCTGCACAGATCTCGTGACCCGGAACGAGCGGATACTGGGTCCAGGGCGGCCCTTCACCATCGATTAATCCGATGTCACTCCCACAGATTCCGACTGCACGAATCTTCACGACCGCTTCGCCCGGATTCGGTTCAGGTCGTTCGCGCGTCTCCTCCCATACGTTTCTCTCTCCGTCAGTGGCTATCGTTCGCATTCATAGATCACTCCAACCTTCAGACATAGATACTATCCAACTGGTATTAAATCACCGGGGAGATATATCACCAATCGTCGGCTTCAAAACGCAGTCGGTTATAATCGAGGCTGGAACTCGGTCTCTGTGGCCGCAAGGGCGACTCGTCGGTACAGTCTCCTGCACTTGCCATGATACTCTGCATCGTTTGGTATGACGAAATGGGTGGACGTGTCTCCGAGCGAACGACAGCCCCAAAACGGGTGGGGGTAGTATATCTTGGACGTTGCTGTTCAACGGATATGGTATTTAGTATATATGTTGGTGCAAATCTGACAAATATACGTCTCTCGGATGAATGTAGTCGGACGAGGACTGTTTAACAGGACCAAACATTTATGAGGTGTGTGATTGTATACCAGTGCAAGAAATGGCGAACGCGAAAAACCCGGTACAGGCGGTCCAGCGAACGCTCGATATCGTTAACGTCCTCAAAGAGAGAGAGGGTGCGCGTGTCACTGAAATTGCGAATGAGATTGGCATTTCGAAGGGTACAGTTCACTGTCACTTAGCGACCCTCGAGGAGAACGGCTACGTCATCAACGAAGGCAACGGGTACAAACTCGGATTACGGTTCATCGATATCGCACACCACGCGAAAAACCGGATCGACATTCACCATATTGCGACAAAGGAAGTAGAGGCACTCGCCGAAGAGTCTGGAGAAATGGCGCTGTTCACTGTCGAAGAACGCGGCGAAGGCATCTGCCTTCACACTGCCGAAGGAGAAAACGCTGTCCAGACGGAGGTGTACGTCGGCTATCGAAACGGACTCTATCATACCGCCGTCGGAAAGGCGATGCTCGCATTCATGCCTCCCGCAAAACGTGATCGGATCATCGAAGAGACTGAATTCGAGGCCATCTCGCCGAAAACGATCACTGACGAAACGGAGTTACGGAAAGAGCTCGAGCAGATCCGCGAAGAGGGTATTGCATACAATCACGGTGAAACCATTCAGGGATTGGTCGGCGTCGGTACTCCGATCCACGACCAAGATGGTGGACTTTACGGAGCGATCAGCATTATTGGTCCCGCTAGACGAATGGACGAAGAACGCCTTACTGGTGAACTTCCAGAAATGATCCGCCAAGCGGTCAATATTATCGAAATTAATTCCACATCGCTCTGATCGGCTCATGTCATTCAAATGTTATTAGCTATAACTGATTGTGCGAGTCACCGTTATCAGTCAGCCGACCTCAACACTAGCTTCCACCTAGAATATACTCGCCTTGGTTGTACGGCGGTATAAGTAGTAAGACATTTGAACGATATGAAGAACCATTCCGCGGCGGTATCATGAATGAGTGTTGTTTAGTATGACAAAACGATAGCTGATGAGCAGACCATCCGATCAGACCGATGATTCAGACCTTGATGCGATTGAACACATTCGATTTAGTAACTGAAACTGCGCGACGTGTAAGTATCGCTCAACCGCAGTCGTGAGATCACATTGTACAGCAAATAAATTACATTCATATGTTTGTAATCGCAAGTTATGGATGCGATCGACACCTATCTTGAGTGTATGAAACCACTTTTCAATGAGGTTTCAACCCTCAAAATGCGCATTGACCGCTTCCATCACTCGTAGGTGGGCAGTCGGGCGAGCGTCCGCGAGTGGCTTGAACGATTCGTACACTACTATAACCACCAGAAACCGCATCAAGCTCTCGACGAAAAGACGCCAGCTGAGGAGGTGCTGAACTAGACAGTGCCGACAAATAGAGCTGGATACTCGATCGCATCATCCATGCGGCGTTGCCTCATGCTCTTTATAATCCTCTCTACGGGTCGACGTAAGTACTGGCGGTGATCGGTGTGCTCTGAATTCTCCTTCGACGACGTCCCAGCGTCGTCTCACAGTAGGTGAGACTCGCCTCGAGAGCGCGACGACAATCACCGATGGCAGACATCCACCGTGGACGACGAGGAATGCGGCTGTCGAGACGAGAATCCTATCGTCCAACCATCCTGAATGGTGGATGTTTGGTAGTAATAATTCTACCGATATATTAATAATAACAACGCAGCCGGTTGGTGATGAGATAATATTATACTTCCCAGCGGAAATAGATCGACCTCGAGATCATTGAGTTACATCCGTACGCTTGTAAATTACAGTGTTCTGGAACTGTTGTATGTGTGTCCGGTTCCGTTTCCATCCAACGTTGTTGGACAGTCCGAACCGCTTTACGCATTTCGGAGAGCGGGAACTCGAGGTCAATAGTGCGAATAGCGAAGTTCGATCACGTTCGCCGCCTTCTCGACCGCTGCGACGAGTTCCTCGAACCGGTCGTGCTCGTCCAAGTGGTTCTTCGGCCCGGAAACCGATACGGCGCTAATGACTTCGTCCGATCGTCGATCCACGATCGGAGCACCGATCGTGAGAACGCCCTGCCTCCGATCCTGGTCCTCGACTGAGTAGCCGCGTTCGCGAATGTCCTCGAGTTCGGTGAAGAGTTCGTCGACGTCCGTGATGGTGTGTTCGTTCGCCCGCGGCAACCCGTGGGTGTCGACGATCGATTCGACGCGACTCGTCGGGTAGTGGGCCAACATCGCCTTGCCGAGGGCCGTCCAGTGCATGTGCGCGTACTCTCCGATCGGCGCGTTGTCGTGGATAGCGTCCGGTCCCTCCGATTTGTAGAGGAGGACTCGCAGTCCGTTCTCTTCGATCCCGAGATTCGCAACCTCACCGGTTTCGGATCCGAGCTTGTCCACTTCCGGTCTCGCGACTTCGTACAGTCGCGATCGATTTCTGTGATCTCCACCGTATTCCAGAAACCGGTAACTCAACGTGTACTCGCCGTCGTCTTGCACGACGAAGCCCTGATCCTGTAACGTCTGCAGATAGACGTGAACGGTACTTTTGGGGAACTCGAGTTGCGTCGTCAGTTCTGAGAGTCCCGCTTTCCCCGTTTGTCTCAGCTGCTCGAGAACGGTAAAGGCCTTCTCGACCGATCCGAGCGTGTTGTTCGGCGTCGATTCCGGTGAGCTGTCGATCATATTTCCGACATCGGTTCGCACTCTTTTAACGATACCTCTCGTCGGCGAGCGGCCGAACTGCTGTTGCTAGACAGTGATCCGAGCTGGGGTTCGTAAACGGAGAGTCCGTTCGTCTTTGCGTTCTCTCAGGAGCGCTCGAAACGGGAGTATCGTGATACGCCTACCAATCGTCTGTTATTAGCCGCCGATCAGACGAGGTTCACGAGGCTCCCGGTATCGCCCGTCTCGGATAGCTTCGTCACGTTGTCGGCGACGATATCTGCCAACCGATCCCAGTGTTTCGGACTGTGGCCCGCGTTGTGCGGAGTGATAATGACGTTCTCGAAGCGCCACAGCGGGTGATCTGCGGGGAGCGGCTCGGGATCGGTCACGTCGAGTGCGGCCCCGTCGATCTGATTCGTCTGGATCGCGGTCACGAGTGCGTCGGTGTCGATGATCTTTCCGCGACCGACGTTGATTACCGTCGCGTTCGGTGGCAGCGTCTCGAACTCGTCGCTCGAAAGCAGTTCGCGCGTCGTCTCCGTCAGCGGCGCGGCGATGATCAGGTACTCGGTCCGGGCCAGCGCGTCGTGGACGTCTTCGCGGTCGAAGCCCACGACTTCGTCCGTCGGTCCTCCTTTCTCGGGCGTGTATCTGATCCCGATCGTCTCGACATCGAACCCGGAGAGCCGTTCAACGACGGCCGTTCCGATCGCGCCGAGACCGACGACGGTGACCGTACTCCCCATCAGTTCGTCGCCCTGGTAGTGGCGCCACTCGTGGCGGTGCTGCTGTCTCAGTCCCGTCTGGAGCCGCCGCGAGAAGGCCAGCACGTAGCCGACGACTTGCTCTGCGATGTTCGGTGCGTGGATCCCGGAGGCGTTGGTGACGGCGACGTCCATCTCCCGCAGGGTGTCGAGCGGCAGGTGATTGTAGCCCGCGGCGACGCCCGCGAACAGACGGAGGTTTTCTGCGTGCTCCAGCAGACTCACATCGATGTCGACGCCGGTGACGACCGTGGCGTGCTCGATGAGGTCGCGCTCTTCGGCCGGCGTTCGGGCGAGCCTCACGTCGTGGTCCGGTAGTTGTGCGTCGAGTAAATCGGCGTACTCGCGCGCTGGCAGTCCGTGCGTATCGGAGCGGAGGACGAGAACGTCCAGTGTATCGTTGCTCATGGGTAGTCCGCCGACGGGAAAACGGTCTCTCCCGCGACAGTGCGCTAACGCACTTGCGGTGAGGTTATTAATCCTGTCCAACCGGCAGCGCTGTCGACGGTGTCTCCATGATTATTATTCGTCATCTCACCCGAATGTTTATTAGAGTCGATACTGCATGTGGTTGTATGGCAGGCCAGATGCAGAGACGCCAGTTTATCGCAGCTGCCGGTGTCGCCGGGGTTGTAGGGTCAGCAGGCTGCCTCAGCGATATCGTCGACCGGTCGAACGGCGCGAGTAGCTCCAACGAGTACTGGGAGTACTTCCACTCGCAATCGGAGGTCGCGGCGGAATTGATGGAGACCACCGTCGAGACGTTCCAGCGCGAGCAGGACGCACAACTCGAGATGAACTGGTCGAACTGGGACGACATCAACGGCGGCAAGTGGAAGAACAACATCCAGAACGGGAACCGACCGCTACTCTACGATTCGACGAACTCGCTCACCGGGCAGTTCATCGAACCCGGCTGGGTCAAACCCGTCAGCGAGTACAAGGATAGACTCGACGACGAGGCGCTCGAGAACGTCGAGTGGGCACTCGAGATGGCCCGGAGCTGTTATCGCGGCTTCGACGAGGAACTGTACGAGATTCCCGTCGGTCTCGAGGTCGGCGCGCCGTTCATCGCGCGGGCGGATCACTTCGAAGCGGCCGGCCTCTCGATCGAAGACGACTTTCCGCCCGAGGATTATGAGCATCTCGTCCAGTTGGCGACCCAGCTTCAGGAGGACGGTCCGGGCGAGTACGGATTTCAGATCTACGGCGAGCACGGTGACGTCACCGACGAGGCGCTCGTCACGTGGACCGCCTCGAAGGGCGGATACGACGGGATGTATCTCAACGAGGACTGGTCGGACGTCAACTACGACAACGACATCTGGAAGGAAGCGACCAGACAGTACGTCGACCTTTACCGTGAGCACGGGCTCTCCTCCGCCAAGGCAGCGACGGCGTCGAACGAAGGCGCCGCCCAGATGCTCATTCAGGGGGAGGTGAGTATGTATCAGGGGAGCACGAAGGGCTTCGGCCAGTTCATGAGCCGCGCGGAAGACATGATTGGGGACGGGACTATCGTATTCGGGCCGCCTTGGGAGGGCGACGCGGGCAACCGCGGCGACTTCTTCACGCAGTGTGTCGCGCTCATGCGAAAGCCCGACGGCGTCCCGGAAGACGTCTGGCAGGAACGCGAGGAGATGGCGATCCAGTGGATCAACAAACTGCTCTCGGCAGACTTCCAGCGGGAGGTGCCGAAGTCGCTTGCGACGCTCCCCGTTCGGCGGGACGTGTGGCCGGAGCTCGAGGACGACGAGGCCCTCTCCCGGAGTAATTACATCTCGACGCTCGAGACGACCGTCGAGGGGATGGAACACGGGTGGTCGAGCCACCCCGAGATGAACGCGATTCAGTACAACATCGCCGGACCGAGATTCCAAGAAGCGGTCCGCGGCAAGATCAGCCCCGAGGAGGCCTGTGATCTGACCGCCGAAGAAATACGCAATCAGGTGGATATCTAACATGTCAACACGGAACTTATTCGACGTCGGTGGCAGAGCCGAGCGCTACCGAACGGTACTCTCAGAGAACTGGTTCGCGTATCTGCTGATCCTGCCGGTGTTGCTGTTCCTAGTCGCGCTCATGTGGCTCCCCTTCATGCAGGGGATTTACATGAGCTTCAACGAGTGGCCCTTCGGCGGCGAGCCGACGTGGGTCGGGCTGGCGAATTACGAGTTCCTGTTCCAGTGGGAGCCGTTTTACACGTCCCTGAAGGCGACCGTCATCTTCTCGCTGACGACGGTGTTTCAGCTGGTCGTCGCGCTCGCGGCGGCACTCGCCGTCCGGGAACTCCGCCGCGGGAAGAGTCTCGTCAGCGCGGCGTTTCTGCTCTCGTATACGATGCCGCCGCTGGTGATCGGGACCATCTGGGCGTACCTGCTCGAGCCCGACTTCGGTCCCGTCTTTGGCTTCCTTACCGAGTGGAACGTCCTCGAGTCGACGATCTACTGGGGTAGCAGCGGGCCCATGTCGCTCGCAGTCGTGATGTTCGTGACGACGTGGACGTTCTGGCCGTTCATGTTCCTCATCATTTCGGCCAGCCTCGAGAGCATCCCGGAGGAACTGTACGAGAGCGCTCGCATGTACGGCGCGGGACCGCTCCAGACGTTCCTTCGCGTGACGCTTCCGCAGCTGAAAAGCGCCATTCTGGTCGCGCTGAGCATCCGAATCATCTGGAACATGACCAAGATCTCGCAGGTGCTCCAGATCACGAACGGCGGACCGGGATACGACACGTCCATCCTCGCTGTGTTATTGTATCAGTTCGCCTACGGGCGGGGCCAGATGGGCGTCGCGTACGCCATCGGAATCGTCCTACTCGTGATGACCCTCGGCTTCGTCTTCGTGTTCATCCGCGAGTTCGAGCGCGCAAGCGAGGGGGCGGGAGCATGAGTGCGACCGGCTACGACGCGACCGGCGTGACGCTGAAAGCGACCGCGTACGGCGTCGTCGCGTTTCTCGTGCTCGCGAACCTTGTTCCGCTCCTGTTCATCCTCTCGGTGTCGTTCATGCCGCCGAGCGAGTTCTTTACCGATCCGCACCTCGTCCCGTACGAGCCGACGCTGGAGGCGTGGACGAGCGGGTTCGAGGATCTGCGAGGGAATCTCGTCAACAGCTTCCTGATCGGTGCGGGCACCGCGTTGCTGGCGCTCGCCATCACGATCCCGGGTGCCTACGCGTTCGCCCGGAAGGAGTTCTACGGGAAAACGACCGGCTTCTACGCGATCATCTCGGCGATGATGTTCCCGTACATCCTTCTGGTCATCCCGATCATGGACCTGTGGTCCGCGCTCGGAATCTACAACACCATCTTCGGGATGATTCTGGCGTACCAAGTGTTCGTCACCCCGTTTTCCATCTGGATCCTTCGGGACTTCTTCGAGAACCTCCCGACGGACATCGAGGAGGCCGCGCAGGTGTACGGCTGTACGCAGTTCACGGCGTTCGTTCGAGTCATCCTCCCGCTTGCGGCCCCCGGTATCGTCGCCGTCGGATTCCTCGCGTTTCTCACGGGATGGAACGACTTCCTCTTCGCCAACCTCTTGACCACCGGTACGGGGCCGGTTCCGGCCGTGCCGGTCCTGTACGGCACCATCGGCGGCGGATCGGGTGAGCGAGTCTACTGGGGGAAGCTGATGGCCGAGACGATCATCATCGGCACCCCTCCGACGATCATCTACCTCGTCGCGCGCAACTACTTGGAGAGTGCGTTTAACGTATGAGTCGAAAACCCATGAAACAGACGGAAGATACCGGTTCGGAAACCCGAACGGAACGATCGGACGAATCGCACAGTGACCAGAACGCAGTCGACGCGAGCGCATCGGGCAACCGGATTCAACTCGACGGCGTCCGGAAGACGTTCAACGACGGCTCGGTCGTCGCTTGTGACGACGTGAACATCGAGATCGACGAGGGCGAGTTCGTCGTGCTCGTCGGTCCGTCCGGCTGCGGGAAAACGACGACGCTCCGGTGTATCGCTGGATTGGAGGAGCCGGATCGGGGCGACATCACCGTCGGCGGCGAAGACATCACCGGCTTAAAATCCAAAGACAGAAACCTCGCGTTCGTCTTCCAGAGCATCGCGTTGTTCCCGCACATGAGCGTCCGGAAGAACATCCGGTTCGGACTGGACATGAACACCGACCTCTCGAGCGAAGAGAAGACCCGCCGCGTCGAGGAGGTCGCCGAAACGCTCGGCCTCTCCGAGACCCTCGATCGGAAACCGTCGGCGCTCTCGGGCGGCCAACAGCAACGCGTCTCGCTCGGCCGCGCGATGGTGATGGAGCCCGCGGGATTCCTGCTCGACGAGCCGTTCTCGGCGCTCGACGCGAACCTCCGCGACCACATGCGCGTCGAGGTCAAGAAGATCCAACGGGAACTGAATACGGCGATGATCTTCGTGACGCACGATCAGGAGGAGGCGATGACGCTCGGAGACAAGATCGTCGTGATGGACGAGGGGTACGTCCAGCAGATCGGCACGCCCTACGAGATCTACAACGAACCGAACAACAAGTTCGTCGCGGGCTTTATCGGCTCGCCGTCCCCGAACCTCATCGAGTGTACCGTCGAGCGGACGGCCGACGGATTCGAACTCGTCTCCGACTTCGCCGCGATCCCGGCCACGGAGACGCAGGCAGACCACCTCGAACAGTACGCGGGAGAGACGGTCGTCTACGGAATTCGACCGGAGTATCTGGATCTCGAACTCGACCGAGGGGCGTTCGTCGCCGACCTCGACGTCGTCGAACCCCTCGGTGACCGGGACGCCGTCCACCTGTCTGCGGACGGCACCGATCTGTCGGCGGTCACGCCGCAGGGCGAGATCTCGAGGGAGACTGAGCGGGTTCACGTCGACATTCAGACCGAGGAGTCGTGGCTGTTCGAGGAGGACGGGACACGAATCGTCTGATCGGCCTCTTTCTCGCAAATTCACCACAGTTTAGTACTCCAGTCACGAACACTACAGATAACAATGACACTACCTGACACAGCGTATGAAGCGGCGGCCGAAGGGGCCGAGATTGCGCACGGCTACTTCCGCACCGACTTGGACGTAGAAACCAAAGACTCGAAGATGGACTTCGTCACCAGAGCGGACACCGAGACGCAACACCGCGTTATCGAGATCATTCGCGACGCGTATCCGAACGCGACTATCGTCGGCGAGGAAGAAGACGAGTTGAAGTCCGTTCCCGAGGACGGCAACGCGTGGGTGATCGATCCGATCGACGGGACGACGAACTTCGTTCGCGGGACACGGCTGTGGACGACGACCGTCGCCGCTGTCCGCGACCACGAGACCGTCGCAGCAGTGACCGTTGCCCCGGCGCTCGGCGATACGTTCGTGGCGGATGCCGACGGCGCAACCTTGAACGACGAACCGATCGCCGTCAGTCCTCGAACGGATCTCGAGCGGTTTACCGTCGCACCGATCCTTCGGTACGGTCCCGAACGCGACCAACAGTTCGGCGACCTCCTCCGGGAGTTGATACGCCAGTTCGGCGACCTGCGTCGGTTCGGCTGCGCGCAAGTGACACTCGGCATGGTCGCTTCCGGCGCGCTCGATGCGGCCGTGTCCCTGCAACCGGACCCGAACCCGTGGGATACCATCGCCGGCATCGCGCTGGTCAAACGAGCCGGCGGGTCGGTAACCGACCTTGAGGGGAACCCCTGGAAACCGGGTTGTGAAGGGCTCGTCGCGTCGAACGGGAACGCCCACGACGAGGTCGTCGAACGCGTAGGGAGAGCCGTGACGTAATCGAACCCTCGTTCGATATCTCGGGTCCCGCCACACCGATAATAGAGTGTAGCCGGTTCCCGTTCGTTGAAGCGGTATCGACGCGACGAAAGTGCTACTACGTATATCGGTGCTCCAGTGGCTATCAGAGTATCTTTGATGCGCAATGAGATACTCAAGTGGGTACATCGGCTGGCTGACAGCGTTCTAGACCCGCCGACGTCCACAAGAGCGAAGCTCTCGTGCGGCCCATCAGAACGCGAAGCGTTCTGAGGACGGCGAAGCCGTCGCGGGTCGCCATTGATGAGACCGCTGTCAATATCAACGGCGTCTGGTCTTGGGTATATGATGCAATCGACCTAGACTCGCGGTTGATTCTTGATGCCGCAGTCTTCGGATGACGAGGCACCGATCCAGCCGCTGCGTTTCTGCATAAGTTGGCCGAGAAATACCGTCTCGGAGAGATCGCGTTCTCGTCGATGGCTACGCCTATCTGACTTCCCTATCCCGATTAGGGTCGAGCGGTCAGCTCAACTACGTTGATCGAAACCGAATCGAAAAGTGGATTCATACCTTCAAGACGCGCGTTGACCACTTCCATGATTCGTAGGTGGACAATCGGGCGAGTGACAGAGAGTATCTTGGGTAGTTTGTGCATTATCGCAACACATAATGACCGCACCAATCACTTAACGGACAGATGCCATCGGAGGTGCTAAACTAGACAGTGCCTTGGAGGGGATATGTACTGACAGCTGAGTCACTGGCATCAGTATACTTACTCTTACTGCGAGACCAGACAAACAACATCATCAAACACTCCCCGCCACAAAAGGAGAGTTCCGCCGCCAGTTCCGACGCCAGAGCTCGTGTCGTGGGTGGATGTCAAGAGTGAAAGAGCCGAATTCCCGTCAGTGGCGGGGATGCGTCTCGATGTCGGCCCAGACGAGTCGGTGATCCGAGGCCGTACTGACGTCCTCACCGAGGTTCCGCTTCGTTGCGTTCTTGCTCGGCCAGACGACCGACGAAGCGCGAAGCGAGAGGTTCGGTGAGGGGAGAACGTAGTCTATCTGTTCGACAACGCCCTCAAAATCACCGCCGGTCCGTGTCGCGGTCGGGAGACCGCGTTGCGCCCCGCCCGGACTCTTCGGGAGACGGTCGGTATAGAAGTCGTCGTTGTCGACAAAGAACGTCTGGGCAGGAGTGAGCGGACGCTCATCCCGACCCAGGCCCGGCCCCGCATTCATGTCGCCCATCAGGACGTAGGAGGCGTTGTCGTGGAGACCGCCGCGGACGCCACTATCGTCGTAGATATACTCTTCGCCAGCGACGTAATCTGCGAAGAATCGGACTTCGTCGTGATTCCACCTCCCGTTGAAGTTGTTCACACCGTCGAAGCCGGGCGGCGTCGGGTGCGCGAACAGGCCGTGAACCGTCTCACCCTCGACCTCAAACGGAACATCGATGTGAGTCTTCGAAGAGAGCCGATAGACATCGAGTTCCTCCTCCGTGAGGTAGAGCGAAATTTCGCCATCCTCGGGATCCGTGACGACGCCTTCTTCGCCCGCGACCGGAATGAGGTTCCCCGGCATGTCTGCCCATTTAAACGTCTGAAACGAACGAACGCTCGATTCGTCGATCGGATACTTGCTCGCAATCGCGAACGCATAGTGACCCGGATACTCCCCGAACCCGAACGCGTCACCCGGCCGCTCACCAGCCGTTCCGTCCTTGTTGAAATCGTAGTCCTGTTCGGGGAGGACACCTGTATTGCTCTCCGGCTGGAGCGTGTATTCGTAGTTAATACCGCTGAGGTTGTCTCGTTGCGGGACGCTGAGGTAGTTCTCGACGAACGCGTCGATGTTCGCTCTGCCTGTGTATTTTCCCTGCTGGAGGTTGTTGGTGAGTTCGTTGACGACGAGGATGTCTGGCCGGACTTCTTGGATGACTCTGGCGGCCGCTTCTGCTTGTGGATCACCCGGATTTTGAACCTGCTCTGTCTCCAGTTCGATTATGTTGAACGCAGCGTAGCGTGTCCCACGACCCTGTTTTCTGTCACCGGTTCGCTGTCGACCGCTCACGGTACCGACGAAACCGGCTGCAGCCGCTGTACCACCGATCGTCTTGAGTACTTTTCGTCTGGTCTGAGGTCGAAGCATCGAGCGCATCAATGTGACACACTCGCAGTAATATCATAAGAATTTAATGGTAGTTATTGAAAATTGGTTCTGTGCGTTGTAAGCGGAGCTGTTGGTCAGGATGTTCTTCGTCTGGTTGCCTTCGCCGTCGGCAGTCGCTTAGGGGGCGTTTCTCCATCTTTACTGCTCGAACAGTCAGGGTGTTCGCCGTCCCGCTCCACGCGACCGGTTGTTCGATTCGAGAGTCACAAGCGATTCTTCGCTTGCTCGGCGTTGAACGGTCTCATCAAGCAATCTGGCGGTGGGTACATCGGCTGGCTGACAGCGTTCCAGACCCGCCGACGTTCACGAGAGCAAAGCTCTCGTGCGGCCTCTTGGAGAGCTTGCTCTCCAATGGTCGGCGAATCGTTGATTCGACTCAACATCAGAAAGCTTCGCGTTCTGAGGACGGTGAAGCCGTCGTGGGTCGCCATTGATAAGCCTGCTTTCAATATTAACAGTAGCTGGTCTTGGGAATATACTGCAATTAGCCTAGACTCTCGGTTGATTCTTGAGGTCGCAGTCTTCGGATGACGAGGAACCGATCCGGCCGCTACGTTCCTGCATAAGTTGACCGAGAAACACGATCCCTCCGAGACGGTGTTTTTCGTCGATGGATACGTATACCTGACTTTCCCTCTCCTGATTAGAGTTGAGCGGTTAGCTTAAATACGTTGACCGAAACCTGATCGAAAAGTGGTTTCATACCTTCAAGATGCGCGTTGACCGCTTCTATAATTCGTGAATGGTCAGTCGGGCGAGCGTCAGAGAATTACTTGAACAATTTGTACACTACTACAACATACAACGACCGCACCAATCACTTAATGGACAGACACCAGCGAAGGTGCTAAACTAGACAGTGCTCTGCAAAGTTTTTTGTCCACATCCCAGGAAGTATGAGTCGAGGACGTCACAAGACGGTCGACACGGTGGCGAGCGAGCTTGACCGACGGACGGCCGTCCGAAGCGTCGGAGACAACCGATGATCCACGCTACCATCGATCGGAAGGTGATACCCGCGGTCGCTCATCGAACAGTTTACGATATAACCAGTTCGGTCCGCGAGATCGCACTGAGATCGCTCGGACGATTATGAACGGAGACCGACAACCTCAGACGAGACCGATTAATCAACGTCTGAAGGGCGACCTTCCACTCACGGACGCCGCATCCGCCGCCGCACAAATCGACAGCGACGCGACCGTGCTCACAAGCGGGTTCGGCAGCGTCGGCTATCCCAAGCGAATCCCGCTCGCATTGGCCGAGTCGGATCGCGAGTTATCACTGACGGTCGTCAGCAGCGGCAACGTCGGTGACGAGATCGACGTGTCACTCGTTGAGTCGGGCGCGATCGATCGCCGCTTCACGTACCAGTCCTCCGCAGCCGCCCGAGCGGCGACGAACCGACGCGAGATCGCGTTCAGCGACCGGAACGCGTCGTCGATCGGCGACGACATCCAGTACGGCGGCCTCGTCGATCCCGACGTCGCCATCGTCGAGGCGATCGCCGTCGGCGAGGACTGGTTCGTCCCGTCGACGTCGATCGGCCAAGTGCCAGCGTTCGTGGAGGCCACGGACGAACTCCTCGTCGAAGTGAACCACCGCCAGCCGCTCGAGGTCCAGTCGCTCCACGACGTTTACCGCCCCGACGCGCCGCCGAGCCGGGGCCCGATCCCGCTGACGGAGCCGGGCGACCGAATCGGGACATCGGCCATCGGCTTCGATCCCGAGAAGCTCGTCGGAGTCGTGGAGGCCGATCGCGCCGACGACACCTACTCGTTCCGGGAGCCGACTGACGACGACCTCGCGATCGCGGACAACCTCGGAGACTTCCTCGCTGCGGAACTGGAGCGGTCCCCGGCGTTCGAGGACGAGGTCCACTTCCAGTTCGGCGTCGGATCGCTCGGCAACGCGTTGATGGGTGAGTTGCGATCCCTTGAGTTCGGCGATCGGGACGTCGCGTACTTCGGCGAACTGATTCAGGACGGACTGTTCGACATGCTCGACGCCGGCGAACTGGAGTGTGCGAGCGCGACGGCGCTGGCGCTGACCGACGAGGGACAGGACCGACTCTTCGCGGACGTCGAACGCTACGCACGAGACGTCGTTCTCCGGCCGACGGACGTCTCGAACCACCCTGGATTGATCGATCGGTTCGGCGTCATCGGAGTCAACAGCGCAATCGAGTTCGACATCTACGGCAACGTCAACTCGACGCATGTTGGCGGAACGCGGATGATAAACGGGGTCGGTGGCTCCGGAGATTTCAACCGAAACGCGCTGCTCACGATCTGTGCACTGCCGTCGACACACGACGACGGCGAGATCTCGCGCGTCATCCCGATGGCGTTCCACGTCGATCACACCGAACATGATATCGACGTCTTTGTCACCGAGCAGGGGGTTGCGGACGTTCGAGGCTGCTCGCCGATCGAACGCGCCGAACGGATCGTCGATCGCTGCGCTCACCCCTCGTTTGAAACGCGACTTCGCGACTACCTCGACGACGTTCGGGATCAGAGCGCTCACATCCCGCACGATATCCGACGAGCAGCGGAGTGGCGGGACTGATCGCGGCGGTGCTTGAGCAATCGAACCGAATCCGGACGGCGGAAAGACGTGCCGGTCTTATCCGCCGAAGTAGAGGGTGAGCCAGTAGAGGTAACCGGCGGTAAGCCCGATCGCGATGATCGCTTCTGCGACCGAGATGTACGTTCGCCCGTGGGCGTCTCGGAACTCCTGAATCAGCTGCACGCGGCTCCAGATCGGCAGCAACTGGGGCGGGAGGATCTCCTCGAGTCCTCCGACGTTCTCAGTGTCGACCGCCTTTTCGGGAGGGTCGTCCGACGGATTCGTGCTCATTGTCC
Source organism: Natrinema zhouii (assembly GCF_013456555.2). Classification (GTDB taxonomy): domain Archaea; phylum Halobacteriota; class Halobacteria; order Halobacteriales; family Natrialbaceae; genus Natrinema; species Natrinema zhouii. Next base: position 362,902 of record NZ_CP084883.1, on the reverse strand, counting down.
CACCCCCTGGAAGAACGGCAGATCCATACCGCGGACCATCACCTTCTCCATGACGAAGATACCGACGAACAGGGCGATCCCAGCTAACTTGACGAAGCGACCGGGATAGACCATCACGACGGTCCCGACGACGGTCAGTGCGACGCGCAGCACAACTCGACGGCCGAAGCGCATTCTGAACGGATAGTTGAGGCCGTAGATTATCGCGATGGCGCCGAGGAGAACCAGCGCTCCGGCGATCACGGTCGAGAGTCCGAACGACATAGAAATCATCGCGGGGTTGTAGACGAACGCAATCGGCAGGACGAACAGCGGCGCGGCGATTTTGATCGCCGCGCCACAGACCCGCCAGAAGTTCGCCTCGGCGATCCCGGCCGTGACGACCGCGGCCGTCGCGACTGGCGGGGTGATCCCGGCGAGAATCGCGGCGTAGAACACGGTGTAGTGGGCCGTGATCTCAGGAATGCTGAAGTCTGAGATGAGCGTCGGTGCGATGAGGATCGCGACGATGACGTACGCCGCGACCGTCGGCATTCCGATCCCCATCAGGATGCACACCAGCATTGCGAGGAGCACGGCGAGCAGGAGGACGCCGCCCGAGAGATCGATCAACAGCAGCGCGATCTTGTTCGGTACGCCGGTCACGCTGAAGATGTCGACGACGCCGTTGACCGCCGCAAGAATAATCGCGATCGGCGCAAGGATGATCGCCCCGCGGCGGAACCCGCGGACCGTGTTCCAGAACTGGGCGATGAACTCCGAGACAGCCCCGGAGGCTGAGTCGTCTAGCAGGCGCTGAACCACGGGGAAGAAGACGCCAGTGAGGATCATCGAAACGATAGTCCAGAACGCGGCCGTCATCACCGTGTACTGGGCGATTCCGAGGTAGTACACCAGCACGAGGAAGGGAACGCCGAACCGGACCGCTTCGACGAACTTCTCCCGCTGGGTGAGCTGCTCGTCGAAGAACTCCGTGAAATTCATCTCCTGGCTGCTGGCGTCGCTGATCGCGGTGTAGTGGACAGCGATCCCGATCGACGCGACAAGAATGGCTGCTGGAACGAGCCCGGCGATGACGACGTTGAGATAGGCGACGCCCAGATACGACGCCATGACGAACGCCGACGCGCCCATGACGGGCGGCAGCACCTGGCCGGACGTCGACGCGACCGCCTCGATGGCGGCCGCCCGATGGGGGGCCATCCCGCTGTCCTTCATCGTCGGAATCGTGAATGAGCCCGTCATGGCAGCGTTCGCGGTATAGGAGCCGTTGATCGACCCGATGACAGTCGAGGCGAGCACCGCCGTCTGGGCCACGCCGGACCTGATGTAGTTCGCCGACTCGATCGCGACGCGAAGGATCAGATCGAACGCGCCGTAGGCGAACAGCAGGCCTGCGTACAGGAGGAACGGCGCGATCCACGCGGCGGTCAGCTGCGTGAGGCTCCCGTAGAAGCCGTACAGGTCGGTAACCAGCGACTGCAGGAGCGTCAGCTCGGTCATCCCGCCGTGGCCCAGGATCCCCGAAATCGCGTCGCCGTACATCCCGTAGAGGATGACCCCGCCGACGAGCCCGAGGAACAGGTTTCCGAACTCGCGCCACGTGAGGTACAGTATCGAGAGGATGATGAGCCGCGCCAGCATGTACTCGTGCTCGAGCGCGTAGCCCTGTTGCTGGACGTAGACGCGGTCGAAGTTCAGGGCGAAGTACACCGACGCCGTGATGAGCACGATCGAGGCCGGCAACAGGACGGCAGCGTCGATTCGGTCGCCCTCCTCGAACGCTTGCCGCGACTGGTCGAGCGCATACACGGTGAGGATCGCCCCGATGAAGATGACACCGTACTGTACGCGGCCCCACCCCTGCGTGCGCGCCCAGTAGAGGACGATCGCCCAGAACACGATCGCACTAACCGTGACGCCGACGTCGAGCACACGGGGGACTCTCGATACCACCGACCGTCCGGATTCCGTTTCTGAATTCATCGTGTAGTGTGGCCTCGTATCCTATCTGGTGTCCCCTCGTCGATTCCACCGGTCGATCACTCCGGGCTGGGGAGGCTGTCGTCCCAGACGTCGTTGTCCTGGTAGTACTCCACGGCACCGGGATGGAAGGGAAACTCCTCTCCCTCGAGGGCTTGGTTGAGCATGTCTTCTGTCGATTCGTAGTCGTTGAACTGTTCTTCTCCCTCGTTGACGACGTCGTTGTGCTCGTCGACGACGCGACAGAGTTCGTAGACGGCGTCGTCGCCGGCGTCGTCGTGGAAGACGTAGTTGACCTCGAGATTCCAGGTAAACACCTCGTCGGTGCCGATGTCCTGCTCGAGGCCCCAGTCGTCGTAGGCGATCCGCGAGGTCCCGGCGCCGGCGTACGACTCGGCCGACTCGACCAGCGCGTCGGTCTCCTCGACGTAGTGGACGTTGACGCGGGCGTCGTACTCGGTCACGAAGCCGGTGTACCTGACCGGCGGGGTGCCGTAGGCGATCGCGGCGTCGATGCGCTCCTCTTCCATCGCTCCCGGCGCGTCGTCGACGCCCATGTCCATGATGTTCATCTCGTCGAAGACGTCCGCCGTCGGGTCCTGGCTCCAGACGTCGAGCGTCGTGGCGCGCGTCGAGTACCCCGGTTCGGCCGGGTAGACGTTCGCGCCGGCGAGGTCGTCGAACGTTTCGATGCCCGTTCCGTCGCGGGCGACCACGTAGATGCTGTAGGGGAACGCGGAGAACCCCTGGTAGGGGATCGAATCGACGCCCTCCTCCGCGAAGTCGCCGCGGTCCTCCGCCGCCTTCGACATCGAGTTGTTGTCGACGATGCCGGCGTTGAACTGGTCCTGATCGAGCCGGTAGAGCGTCCCGATATAGCCCGGGCTCTCGACCGTCGAGTACGAGAGTTCATCGCTGCTCTCGCTCACCGCCCGTTCGACGGCGAGTCCGACGTCCTGCGTGCCACCCGCAGACGTCCCGACGCGAAGCTCCATTTCGTCACTACCGCCGCCACCCAGACAACCGGCGATGCCGAGAACGCTCGCCGCCGCTGCCCCTCGAAGGAACCGCCGTCTAGTTGCACCATCTTCTGGCATGTCCATTAGTGGTATCACATGGCACGGTTAACAATCTATCTCTTGGTTTCCGCCGACCGGAAGGGAAATAATCACAGGGGGATGATATAAGGTTATTAAACATCGATGAGGGAGACTTATCGAGTGGTCCGCGAGAGGACGGAGAGCCCCCATCACTGTCGTCAGTGGCGGACCCGTCTCAACGAGAGACTAACAACCGATGAGAACGATTTCGGCAGTTCCGCACGATCGAGCCGCACGCTCGAGTATTCGGTCGTTTCCGATCGGTAGTCGTTAGATGTCTCACGCAGCGGGAGACAGCGATCGACCGTCCGATCCGACTCCCCGCGAACGGATCTTCCGCTCGCTACGCGAAACCGTCCGTCCCCTCGAGTCGGTGCTCCTCGGCGACGGTGTCGTCCAGTTCGATGCCGAGGCCGGGCGCCTCCGGCACTTCGATGTAGCCATCTCGGATGAGCGGGTCGTTGCGGGTGTGTAGCTCGTCCCACCAGTCGACTTCGAGGGCGTGGTACTCGAGGAGGTCGAAGTTCGGGATCGCCGCACCGAGGTGGACGCAGGCCATCGTCCCAATCGGACTGCAAACGTTGTGCGGGGAGAGCGGGATGTAGTTCTCCTCGGCTCGATCCGCGATCCGTATCGTCTCGCCGAGCCCGCCGACGGTCGTTGGGTCCGGTGTCGCGATATCCACGCCGTGGCCGTAGATCAGCTCGGAGAGTTCGTAGACCCGGAAGCGGTTCTCGCCGGTCGCGACCGGCGTTTTTGTTGCCTTCGTGACCTCGATCTGGGCCGCCGTGTTCTCCGGCGGGATCAGGTCCTCGAGCCACATGAGCTCGTACGGCTCGAGCTTGTGAGCGAGGCGTTTGGCGCTCTCGACGGAGTAATCCCAGTGGCAGTCGAACGCCAGATCGACCTCGTAGCCGATCCGCTCGCGGACGGCCTCGACGATCTCCCGCTTGCGTTCGATCGCGCCGTTACTGAGCCGACCGTTGAACGGGTCCGGATCGTTGTCCTCCTCGAGATCGAGGTCGAACTTGAGCGCGGTGAATCCCATGTCCACGACGCGCTCGGCTTCGTTCGCGTACGCCTCGGGGGAGTACGCGTCGGCGTCGGCGTACTCGGTGTAGCCGTCCTCGACGGCGTAGGCCTCACCCGCGTGACAGTCGCAGTAGATCCGCACCTCGTCGCGGAACTTCCCGCCAAGGAGCTGGTAGATCGGCAGCTCGAGGAGCTTCCCAGCGATGTCCCACAGCGCGATCTCGATGCCCGAAGCAGCTGTGATGACCTTGCCGGTCGTCCCGCCGTGGCCGGACATCTCCTGTATGATCCGCCTGTAGAGCCGTTGCACATCGAGCGGATTCTCACCGATCAGGAACCGCTTCGTGTACTCGACGAGTTCGGGAACGCCGCCGCCCCGATAGGCCTCACCGATCCCCGTCACGCCGGCGTCGGTCTCGATCCTGATCAGGTTCCACTCGAAGTTGCCGTCGACGACGCAGGTCTGGATGTCGGTTATTTCGACGTCGCGATCCGCGTGTCGGTTCGATATCTGGTTGGAGAAGTCTTTCATTGGTGTCGGTGTGGTCTGTGGCTGTTCGTCAGTTCGTCTGCTCGAACTGCTCGAGCGCGTCCTCGTCCAGTCGCACGCCGTGGCCGGAGTCGTCCGGGAGCGGAATCGTTCCCGTCTCGTCGGGTCGAAGCGGACGGTCGACGATATCGTCGAACACCTTCACGTCCATGTCGCGGTAGAAGTACTCGACCCAGAGCCCGTTCTCGATGGCGCCAAGCAGTGACGCGTGCAGGTTCCAGTTGTAGTGTGGCGCGATCCGAATGTCGTTAGCCGCCGCGTAGTGGGCGATCTTGAGCCACTCCGTGATCCCGCCGCAGACGGTTGCGTCGGGCTGGAGGATATCCGCAGCGCCGTCGGCGACGAGTCGCTCGAAGGAGTAGCGCGGCCCCTCGAGTTCGCCGGTCGCGACGGGGTACGGGATGGCGTCGTTGACCGCCGTCATCGCGCCGATGCTGTCGGCCATGACCGGTTCTTCGATGAAGTACGGATCGTACGGTTCGAACGCGCGGCACGCGCGGATCGCTTCCGTCCCGCCCGACCACGCGCCGTTCGCGTCGAGTAACAGGGTCTGCTCGGGGCCGATCTCCTCGCGGACGGCCGCGACCCGATCGGCTTCCTCGGAGATCGACAGCCGGCCGACTTTCATCTTCACAATGTCGTGGCCCTCGTCGATATAGCGCCGCATCTCGTCGCGGAGCCCCTCGTGGCCCTTCTCGTCGCGGTAGTAGCCCCCGCTCGCGTAGGCGGGGACCGAATCGGCGTGGCCGCCGAGGAGCTTGTACAGCGGCTGATCGGCTGCCTTCGCCTTGATGTCCCAGAGCGCAATATCGACCGTTGAAATCGCTCGGAGCAGGATCCCCGACCGGCCGATCTGGACTGTCCCGTCGAACATCTCGCGCCACAGCCGCTCGGTATCTCGCGGGTCTGCGCCGGCGACGATCGGCTCGAGGAGCGACTCAGCCGCCTCCGCGATGAGGCCGGCCCCCTCGTAGCCGAGCGAGTAGCCGACACCCTCGAGTCCGCTCGCGGTCCGGACGTACGTGATCGCGTGGTCCCGATACGTGAGGGTCCGATTCGAAAACGATACTGGCTCTTCCAGCGGTATCGCTACCGGGAAAGATTCGATGCGGTCGATCTCCATACTGGTTGAACGGGAATGTGCAGTGAAACCGATTCACATACAGAAAAATATTGCGGGCGAAGACCAGCCCGTCGAGACGAGAGGCACCCCGTTCGCGGCAGTGCGAGCCGTCCGACGCGGTCCTCGCCGGTCACCGACGGACGATCCTGGGCGTGATCGACCCGCAATCGATGATGGAACGGTCGTATTCAGGGCCACGGTCACTCGACGACGTGATCAGTCGAGTTCTCGGAGGCCGAATAGGTAACGTTTAGTTCGAGTTCGTTCGCGGCCGCCAACAACATGTCCGGGACCTTCTCTTCTAGTCGCTCGCCCTCGAGCCGGTGAGAGGGGCCGGCGACCGCGAGTGCACCAAGGACCGATTCGTCGCGTTTGACGGGAACTGCGATCCCGTTGATCCCGTCGACGTGTTCCTCCCGGTTGAAGGCAACGCCGCGCTCGCGAACCCGCTCGAGTTCGGCGTAGAGTTCCTCGCGGTTGGTGATCGTGTTCTCGGTCAGCGCCGGTAGTTCCCACCGGTCGAAAATCTCGTCGACGTACTCCCGGGATGAGTGCGCGAGGATCGACTTGCCGGCCGACGAACAGTGGAGGTGGATCTGCCGACCGATGTCGAACCCGGCGCGGACGGCCTTACTGCCGGTCGCCACGTGGAGATAGATGCCGAGTCCGTGGTCTTCGACGACGAACTGTGATCGCTCCTGCGTCTCCGCTGCGAGGGTCTCGACGTGCCGTTTCGCCATCGCGTAAGCCGGATCCCTCGTCCGTGCCGCCCGCCCCAGTCGCGCGAATCGGAGTCCGAGCTGGTACCGCTCCCCCTGCCGCGAGACGTATCGGAGATCCCAGAGCGTGTTGAGGTGGCGATGGGTCGTGCTCTCGGGGAGATCGAGCTCCGCGGCGATTTCGGAGAGCCGGGAGGGACCGTTCTCCTGAAGCGCGTGGACGATCTCGAAGCTCGTCTTCGTGCTGCCGACCCGGTTGCCGCCGTCTCGGTGTGTCATACCAACCCATACTCTGCTGATGACTAAAAAATTCCGCAATGTGGAACCGGTACCCGCAGACGACCGCTGTACATCCGTCGGATGACGGGTTGGGCCCCGGCGCAGACGGACCGAAGCATAATTGAGCTGGATGTGAGTTCCGCATCGTGGAACCGTCCGTCGGCGAGATCGGAGCCGTGTTCCGGCTGTGTTACATCTATATGGATGTAAAATCACAGGCACGCATGTGATAGCATATAGCATCCCGTTTCGCGACTGCCTCAACGACGCCGAGAGCAAGCGCTCTCGCCCGTTTCCCGTTCAAATTCCGCGATTCGGAATTGAGGGGAGCGCCGATCCATGGATCGACGAGGGTTGCATCGGGGAGACGCGACTACGACGAGCGGTCTGTGACGGAAGACACGCGTTACCGCAACACAAACCTTTTTTCTCCTCTCGTAGAGGAGTATGGACGAATGGATTTACAGCTCACCGACAACGCAGCGCTCGTCACGGCCTCCTCGAGCGGTCTCGGGAAGGCCTCTGCGACGGCGCTCGCTCGCGAAGGAGCCAACGTAGTCATCAACGGACGCGACGCTGACCGTCTCGAGGCCGCGAAAGCCGAGATCAAGGAGGTCGCGTCGGGACAGGTCGTCGCCCAGCCGGGCGATCTAACGGACGAAGACGGCGTTAAGGCGCTTGTCGAGACGACCGTCGACGAGTTCGGCGGAATCGATCACCTCGTCACGAGCGCGGGCGGTCCCCCGTCCGGTCCGTTCCTAGACACCGACGACGAGGAGTGGTACGAGGCGTACGATCTGCTCGTGATGAGTGTCGTCCGCCTCGCTCGCGAGGCCGAACCCCATCTCCGGGACGGCGAGGGGACCATCGTGAACATCACGTCCCGGAGCGTCAAGGAGGCCATCGACAGCCTCGTCCTATCGAACTCGGTTCGTATGAGCGTCATCGGTCTCGAGAAGACGCTCTCCCAGGAATTCGCTCCGGACATCCGGACGAACGCCGTTCTGCCCGGTCCTCACGAGACCGAACGGATCGAGAACCTCGTCGAGCAGGCGGTCGAACGCGGCGACTACGACAGCTACGAGGAGGGGCTCGACGACTGGGCGACCAACCCGCTCGACCGGATCGGCGATCCGATGGAACTCGGAAACACCGTCGCGTTCCTCTCCTCGCCGGTCTCGGGATACATCAACGGGGAAAGCGTACTGATCGACGGCGGATCAACGGGGGCGAACCTATGAAGCCGGTCGATTTCGACGACGCCGAGACGTATGAGCCCGAAAACGGCTGGCGGCGCGTCTCGATGGCTGGCAGCGACCGGTTCTCCTTCGAGTGGTTCGAGAAACCGCCCGGACACAGTTCGCCGATGCACGACCACGAGAACGAACAGGTCTGCCTCTGCCTCGAGGGCGAGCTTACGGTCGCGACCGAGGACGACGAAGTGACCTTGGAGCGGTTCGACTCCGTCTTGCTCGAGGCCGACGAACCCCACCGCGTCGAGAACACGGGCGACGAACTGGCTGTCGGTCTGGACGTGTTCGCACCCGGCCGCTCGTTCGACTTCTGGACCGACAGGGACGAATGAAGTACCTCGCACGAACCGCCGACGGTCGGCCGCTCCTCGGCGACGACGAGGGATTCGTCCCGCTCTCGGCGGCCGTTCCGGACGCGGAAACCGTCCGCGACGCGCTTCCCCGCGCCGCGAGCGGGACGCTGCCCGACGTTGACGACGCGCCCGCCGACAGGGTCGATCGTGCCCACGTCCGGTTCGGACCGCCGCTCTCGCGGTTCGGAAAGCTGTGGGGAATAGGACTAAACTACGCCGAACACGCCGGCGATCTGGACGAACAGCGACCCGACGAACCCGCGAGCTTCCTGAAACCGAACACCGCCGTCACGGGTCCGGGCGGGCCGATCCGGCTCCCACCGACCGACCAGAGCGACCACGTCACGGCGGAGGCCGAACTCGCCGTGGTGATTGGCCGGGAGTGCCGAACCGTCGACGAGGCGTCGGTCGACGACGTGATCGCCGGCTACTTCCCGGTCATTGACATGACCGCCGAGGATATCTTGCAGCGGAACCCGCGATTTCTGACGCGGGCCAAGAGCTTCGACTCGTTCCTCGTCGTCGGCCCGACGATCGCCGTTCCCGACGACCCTCCGGCACTCGAGGAGGTAACGGTCCGAACGATCGTCAACGAGACGGTCGCGGCGGAGAACGAGGTCCGGAACATGCTGTTCCCGCCCCGGGAGATCGTTTCGTTCCACGCCGACGTGATGACGTTACGGCCGGGCGATCTTTTCAGCACGGGGACGCCAGGCGCGGAGCCGATCGAACCCGGCGATCGCGTTCGCGCGACCGTCGAGACCATCGGTGCCGTCGACGCGCCGGTCGTTCGCTGACCGCCGACCGGCCACTCGTGCCGGATCCGCTCACTGCTTGAGAACCCCTCGGCTGGTACAAAGCGAATGAAACCGCCGTTCGAGCGGACGGCGTCGGCGTATTCAGACGGTCGGGTCGCCGCGCTCGAGGGTCGGATCGCCGTCCACGAACCGTACTCGTGTGACGCGGCGCGTCGCCGAGGGAACCGATTCGATCCCGGCTTCGGCCACTGGCGAAAGATTTTACCGGCTGGTATCGGTTTGAGAGAGTAATGACGGTAGCGAACGGTCTCGACGACCGAATAGAGAGCTCCGAAGAGATGCGTGTCGCCATCGGCACCTACAAACCGGTGACGGAGGACTTCCTCCGGTTCGCCTCGCAGCTCGGGGTGTTGGACGTACTCGTAACGCCGCATCGCCACGAGGGATTCGAATCAGCGCTCCCACTCGGGACGGCGTGGTCGGCGGACGAACTCGACGGCCTTCGGCGCCGAGCGAACGACGCGGGCCTCCGACTGTACGGCGTCGAGAAGCTCCCGATCCCCCTATACGAGATCCTTCTCAACGATGGCGATCGGCAGGCCCAGCTCGACGTCATCACGGAGACGATCAGGAACATGGGTGCCGCGGGGATCCGCGTGCTCGGCTACAGCGGTCACCCGCCCGACGGCGCAGTTAGAACTATTCGAGAGTACCCCGTTCGGGGTGATGCGAAGGCGTCCGCGTTCGACATCGACGATATCGAGACCGTCTCCCGGAGCGAGATCCAGCGCGACATCACGGAGGCCGAGATGTGGGACCGATACGAGGAGTTCCTTGAGAAAGTGATCCCCGTCGCGGAGGAAGCTGGCGTGAAACTCGGTGTCCATCCGAGTGATCCGCCAGTCGAGGAGCTGTTTGGAATCCCCTTGCTCTTCCGAAATGCGGAAAGCTTCGAGCGGGCGCTCGAGATTCGGCCGAGCGACAACCACGGATTGAAGCTCTGTCTCGGCTGCTGGTCGGAGATGGGCGAGGATATTCCCGAGGTGATTCGACGCTTCGGGGACGAGATCGTCTACGTCCACTTCCGAGATGTCGTCGGGACCGTTCCCCGGTTCCACGAGACCTTTGTCGACGACGCGGACGGGAACTTCGACGAGTACGAAGTCATGCGGGCGCTCGACGAAGTCGGATTCACGGGCGTGATGACGCCCGACCACGTCCCGCTGATGGAGGGAGAGACCGACTGGGAGTTCGGGAGCACGCTCGGACGGTCGTACACCGTCGGCTACCTCAAGGGAATGTGCAAGTCGTTCCGATGAGACCAAGACCGAAGCGACGGGCCGTGTCGCGGCGGTGGACCGCGATCTGAGACGCGTCTCGAAGAGTCGGGAACGAGTCGGTCGGCGACCGTATCGGCTAGCGTTCGGAGTCGAGATCCGGTTGACAAAGCGTTTTATCGGACGAGCGAGACCGTTAGCCCGAATGGAGCACACAGTATCCTGCTACGACTGTGGGGCGACGGCCCCGCTCGGCGCGCGAAAACGCTGTCCCTGTGGCGAACCGCTCTGGGTCGACATCGACGCGTCGGGGTTCGAGTGGGCCGAAACGGGATCGGTCGACGACATGTGGCGCTACACCGAGGTCCTGCCGGTCACGGAGCCGGTCGGCGTGCCGCCCGGCGGCACGCCGCTGTCTCGAGCGGAGCGCCTCGACGAATACGCCGGCTGTACTCTCTTCCTGAAACACGAGGGGCAGAACCCGACGGGGAGCTTCAAGGACCGCGGGAGCGCAGTCGGGACCGCCGCGACCGTCGAGACCGGTCGGAAGTGGATAGGCACCGTCTCCCACGGAAACATGGCGCTGAGCACGAGCGCATACGCCGCGAGCGCCGGCCTTGAATGCGCGGTGTTCGTGCCAGCGGACACCCCGCCGGCGCGGCTCGAGTTGATCGCCCGTCACGACCCTCACATCTTCGGGGTCAAGGGCGACTACGGCCGGCTCTACGCAGATACGCTCTCGCTCGAGACCGAGGCGAACTTCGTCAACTCTGACACGCCGCTCCGGGTTGCCGGACAGAAGACGATCGTCTACGAGATCCTCGAGCAACTGGCGCCGACGGCGCCGGACGCGATCGCCCTCCCGGTCAGCAGCGGTGGGCAGGCGAGCGCGGTCTGGAAGGCGATCAACGAGTTGCGGCGAGCGGGCGCGATCGACGACGACGAGGTCCCGCGGCTCTACCTCTGTCAGGCGGCCGCCTGCGATCCGATCGCGACTGCCTACCGGAACGACGAGCCCGAAGTGACGCCGGTGACCGCCGGCGAGACGATCGCCGTGTCCATCGCCAACGCCGACCCGCCGAGCGGCACGCGCGCGCTGACGGCCGTCCGCGATACCGAAGGGGCAGTCGTCTCCGTACCCGACGAGGCGATCCGGGACGCGATGGATCGGATCGCGACGCGGGCCGGTGTCTCCGTCGAACCCTCGAGCGCCGTCGCCGTCGCCGGACTCCGGAAGCTGTCGCAGACGGACGTCATCGAGCCCAGCGACCGCGTCGTCGCCATTCTGACAGGGTCGGGATACAAGGAGCTCTCCGGCGCCGACATCCGGAGTCGAACGATCGATCTCGCCGACCTCGAGCGGGAACTGGCATCGGTCGTCGACGCCTGACTCGAACCGACCGTCTCGAGCGCCGCTCAGGACTCGAACAGCGGTGCGTCCGCCGGCCGGACCTCGAACGCGTTGAGCACGCACGCCAGCATGCCGTTGTAGCTGATCCTCGCGGTGAGTTCAGTCAGCGCTCGAGCGTCGAACCGATCGTCGGCGCTCCCGCTGCCCGGGACACCGAGTCAGTCGTCGTCCGCGCCTGCCGCACTCGAGGGCTCACCACGATAGCCGCTGGCAAGCAGGGAATAACTGAGCAGCGCCGCGAGGGACGCGAATCCCGCGAGTGTCGCGAACATCGCGAAGGTCCCGAACCGCTCGTAGACGATCCCGGTGATCGCGGCGCCGAACGCACCAATACCGAACGTGCCGACGTACGTGAACCCGTAGGAGAGTCCGCGGGCGTTCGCCGGCGAGTACTGGGCGATCGTCACCTGATAGAGGGGCTGGATCATGAACAGGAGGAACCCGAGCACCGCACTGACCAGCGCGAGCGAGGCGAGACCGAGCCGCGCCGCGGGGACGAATGCGAGCGCGGTGAGCGCGAGCGATCCGAACGCGACCACTAGCCCGCGCTCGGTCGGTACTCGCTCCGTGAGAGTTCCGCCGACGTACTGTCCGCCGATTCCGACCATCAAAAGTCCCGTGTAGAAGTACCGCGACGGTTCGAACTCCTCGGCCATCGGCGAGTCGGGATCGAACAGTTGGAAGTCGCCGACGAACGGCTCGAGCATCGTCGTGAGGATTTCTGGCAGCAGCGTCAGCGACCCGCGGTAGAACAGGCCGTTGAGCATCACGATGACGAAGACGATACTGAACCCGGTGGCGAACAGCGCCTTCGATCCGGTCCACAGCTCCAAGAGCGACGACGCCGACGTCGCGTCGTTCAAGTCGGCGATATCCTGTCGCGACTCGGTTCCCGCGGTCTCGTCAAACCGGGCCCGCAGCGCGTACGCCGCGACGAGCAGGGCGGGAATCGACAGCAGCGCCGCGACGAGCCGCCAGTCGACAACGAGCAATAGCAGCGCGGTCGCCAGCGGGCCAAGCGCGATTCCGGCGTTGCCCGCCATCCCGTGGTAGGCGAACGCGGTGCCGCGGTCGACGACACCGGTGCTGATCAGCGAGAGGCCGGCCGGGTGGTAGATACTCGCGGTGATCCCCCAGCAGACGAGGGCGAAGAGGAGGACGGGCAGGGTCGGCGCGGCGCTCAGGAGGAGAAACGAGCCGCCCATGCCGACGAGACAGCAGACGATGAGCAGACGCGAGCCGTAGATATCGGCGAGGATGCCCGCCGGGAGGGCGCCCAGCCCGAACATCGCGTAACCGATCGAGACGACGACCGCGAGCGAACCGATGGAGATCGAGAAGTCGTCGACCCACAGGAGCATGAGAATTGGAATCGAAAGCTCGTACGTGTGCACCATCGCATGAGAGAGCATCGCGAACCGAACGATCGCTCGGTCGTTCGAATCCATAGCGTTGACCGATGGTTCGATTTCTGAGGCTAAAAAGCATCTCTTCCACTCCGGCTGCGCTCGACCCGGCACTATCGGTGAGCGTCGTAGCGTCGCGACTCAAGTCAGGCGGACGGACGGTCTCGAGTCGACGCCGTCGAATCCGGACTCGATCGTCAATCAATTCCAACTTATTCGGACGCGACGGGGCCGGCAATCGCATCCTAGCGTGAGTAGGGCGCTCGTATGCGCGAAACCGCGCCGTAGTTGCAAACGAGCGCGCAGACGGAGGCGACGCCGAAAAGATAGCACGCGTAATCGGCGGTCGCGTTCGGATACGTTGGCTCCAGACGAACGCGACTGATTCGAGCCACTACTTAGCAGTTGTTTCATGAGCATTACTAGATTTATTTGGGAGTGAATAGGTCCGTCGGTATCTCCCGTTAAAAACACATTTAACACTATTTCGAGTGATTACCATCGACGAGAAACACGGCGTCAAGGATGATGTGGTTCCTCAAAGTTCCCGGGTGTACGGACGATTCGTTCGGCTCTGGATCGGCGGAAACAGGCAGCCAGTACCGTTCATCATCGAGTTGGTCGCCAGTTTTATCGACTGCAATACGATCCGGACTGTGGCCAGTCTCTGGCCGGAGATTAACTCTGTGAACCAGTGAGGTTCAGTTGATCGCGACAGGTCACCATTGAATGTCTCGAGGGTACAGATAGTATTTAAAATAGATATATCAGCAAGGTGGAGCTGCATATTGAGCGTTAGCAACGGTGGTGCTGTTGTTTCTCGCTCCACGAAATCCAAGTCAACTCGGCCGATACCAGGAGTGAAACGTGCGTTTTCAGACACCGATCGCTGTGAAAACGTCACGCCTCGCTCCTACGACCACTCTACACCAGCTCGATACGGTGAGCGCTATTCGAGCAACTCTTCCCGAACCGCACGCCCCATTTCCCATCCGAATCACATCGTCCCACATTCTAGCAAGGATCCTCGTCGGTCAGGGGGAGGACGATGGTGAACCGTCAATCGTGTCCGGCCGCAACCAGTACCGCCACTTCGCTCGAATCTTGACCGCTGTGCGATCGCGAATCGGAATCGCGGATGCTCGGAGAGGTCCCAAGGGATCGCACTCGAGTCGGGCCATAACCGCCCGCATGAGGACCGCCAGTTCGCCCTCGCAGCCGTCCGAGATCGGCGAGACGTCGACCAGACAGACGCCGGGTGGTCGTTCGCTCGCGAACGTCTCCACGGACAGCGACCGAGAGTACCGAGCGCGCGACCGGATTGGCTGTTTGGCCTCGATATCGTCGGGAACGTACTCGACCGCCGTGATTTGTGGCACACGGTCACGGGCGTCCCGCTTCAATTGGGCGTAGAGATTCGCGTTCGGGTTACCACCGGGATGCGGGACCGACATCCGTTAGCTACTGGCCTCACCGGGCTCTGTCGTTGGAGCGAGGAAGTCCCACTCGCGGATAGAGAATCCGACGATCTGGATGCGTCGCTGAAGATGTCACGATAGTGGAAGATAAATCAGTGTTTCCCGTAATCTGTCTATGCCTCGGCTGTTCCGACAGTAATGGCCCAAATCGCGGCGACGGATACCACGAACGACAGTAGAATAGCGATAGTAAAGCCATCAGTGTACGCGACGCTCGCCGTCCCAAGCGGTGGCATCGCCAATGCAGCGATGCCGATCGCGATGTTAAACACGCCGACGATGGCGGTGTCCTTCTCGGGTGAATAGATTCCCATAAGGAGAGGAATATACAACGTCGAGGAACCGCCCAGTCCGAGTCCGATCAGGAAAATTGCGCCGATGAGTGCCGGAAGGACTGGAACGAATAGCAGGACGATGCCACCTGTCACACAGACAAGTGATGCGAGGTACGCTCGCCGTGATCCCATGCTGTCGGCGAGATAGCCGCTACCGATCCGTGAGATGATGCTGACGCCGCCGATCAGGCCGAACGCAGCCGATGCGCCAGCTGCTGTTAGTCCGCGAGAAGCGAACAGATCGACGGCGTAGGCGGCGAGAAGTTGGTACCAGGCGAACGAGAGTGCGATCCCGATGAATAGTAGCTGAAACGTCCGCGTTCCACCTAACCGAGTGAGCCATTCGAGCAGTTCGTCTGCGGTCGCGGTTGACTGTGCTGCCCATGGCGGTCGTCGACAGACGAGGCCGGCAAGAAGAAACGCGATTGCGGTCACTGACATGATGAGGAGGAAGCCACGGCGTACGCCTACCTCCGTGAAGGCACGCTGCCAAAGCGGTGGAAGTACGGACAGGCCGAGTCCGTTGCCGACGAAGATGAGTCCTGTCGCAGCACCGCGACGGGTCTCGAACCAGCGCGGGACGACCGATGCAACGAGAACAAAAGCCGTCCCCAGTGCAAGCCCGAGGACAGCGAACACGACGGTTAACCCAATGATCGAGCCCGTGAAATACAGGAGCGGGGCTATAATTCCTGTTGCAAGCGAACAGACGAGTAGGACTGCTCGAGCCTTGAATCGGGCGCCGAACACGCCAACGAGTCCGGAGCCAATAAAGAAGGTAAAGAGCATGATGGCGAACACGCCGGAAAGCGCGACCGACGAAATGCCGAATGCATTGCTGAACGGCTCACGGAAGATACCGTACGACAGCGGCGTCCCAAAGGTGAATACCATCGCCACAGCGCCGATAACTGCGACTACCCAGCCACGGCGGCTATCAGGTCGTTCTACATGATCAGCGCACACGACATACCCTCAACTATGCCTGATCGAAAGCGTTCTGATTCACGGCAGTTTCTGTCTCGATGATCGTCTCGTTCAGTGGTTGGCGAGATGCTGTGCGAGAAGCAGGACAGTGCTGGAAGCCTATCGGAACTGCTCACACTTGGCACCCACGAAGACGAACAACGACGGAACGTCTGAGCGATGTGGATTCGTACAGATTCTCGCGTGCCACCTGATCAACTTGACCTGTTCATGAGATGCCGATAGGGCCTTCCCACCATACTCCTGTTTTATCGATTTTCCGGGTTAAGATCGACATCCCATCGTGGGGAACTCTCAGCGCTGATCGTTCCGACAACCGTTCTAAGATCGTCTTCCCTATGCCACGTCTGACACCGGTTGACTTCCTCGAAGTGCCGGAACAGGGCGAGATGTACCCAACTGTACGTCGGGTCGTCCCTGCCCCGTTTTGCGAGTTCGTCATCGAGAAACTCCGTCAGTTGGTGCTCTGTGACAGCAACCCCATTGTCCCGAGCGGTCTGCAACAGACCACGCAACTCGGCTTTCTTCGCGTCTGCATCTAAATCGTCTGCGAATGCGATATGTCGTGCGGTCTCCTTGACGTCTGCTTCCGACTCGAGAGGTGTCGTGCCAATTCCGTAGTAGTCGCGTGGGAGGACTGTCGTCTTTGAGAAGCACGGTTCCTGATTGAGTAGTGCGAGTTCAACCGCTTCGCCACCGGAATCCTTCTCGTAGATTCCGACGTTCTGGTCGGCAAATTCAGTGAGTAAGTGAAATTTCAACGTGAATTCGAAGGGATCTGTCCGTCCGTTCCCGAGTGTGAGACCGAGTTCGGGTGTATCACCAAGGACGACAGCAGTAACGGTCGCAGGTTTGGCGAGTTCGTATTGGACGATTCGGAGTGACTCGTGGTAGGTACCGCGGTAACTCCCGAAAACCATGTATGAGGTGTAGCCTGCCGCCTGGAGTTGTGGCAATTCTTCGTTGACCCACGTACGGAGTCTCGTATAATCTTCACTAGGAAATGTAATCCCGTTGAGTGCTCGATTGAGCGCGGCGTGAACGCGTTTATAGTGGTCCGATTTAGCCATGTATTTGCTTCCGAGTTGATTGCGTTGGATAATGAGTGTTCCGACCACGTTGGTTATTATCTGTGAGACCGTCATGGTTCGACCAGAACATTTACCGCGGTCGCTCCTGTACAGTCAAGTACGATGAGTCAGCCAGGCACCACCGCCGACCCGAACGCGAACGGGGACAACCCCTCAATCACGCGCGTTTTCGACGTCGACGACGCGGCCCCCTACGAGACCCAGCGGACGGTGCAACGCTACCTCTCCCAAGAGACCCGGCATAATATCCTCCAGGTACTCCTTGGACACCCCTCGCATCTCGCCTCAACGACCGAGCTCGCATACTACATCCCGCGGAGTCGGTCAGCGATCAGCGACCAACTTGTCGATCTCGCGGACCACAAAATCATTGCACAGTACCACCACGAGCCGAATGCGGATTCGCGTGACGTTCCCGCAGACTTCTGGGGAGTTACAGACTTCGGTGTAAGCCTCCTGCAGGAGTACAATTATCTTCGTGGCCTTCCCATTATGCGCGCTGTCCACGACGCGACACACAAGACTGAGACCGTAACACGACACGAGAACGCCCCTCGGCCAGCGCTCCCAGACGGTGTTCGTGATGCGCTCGACTACGACGAACCGGAGACCCCAACGGACGTCGCGGACGGAGAAACAACACTGAGTGAACTCCGCGACCAAACGTTCTACGCTGACGCCGCCCCCGAAAATGCCCACGCTCTGAACGATGCAGCGGGCGACCGTACGCTCGACGAGCTATTTTGAGCGTCCGCCGTACTCTCCCGCATTTCGTCGCTCTGCTCACCACTGAGATTGCAGCTCACGTCTCTTAGAGAGATGTCGATCATCCGACTTGTTCTCGTCGACGTACCACAGAGCCACGACCTAGGACTGGAATGCTTTCGGCAGATTTCGGCGAAAGGGCGACATGGAATACAAAGACGCGAATCTCAGCAACGAGGTGCGTCGATCAGTCGACTGATTCGAAGCCCCAGGCCTGGAGTCGCTCAACGACTTCGTCGACGTTGTGCATTGCCGCCTCGTAGGCAGCTTCCCGAACGTCGGTCTTCGAAACGTCGGTGCCGAGTTCGTCGCTGACCTCCTCGACGAAATCGTCCTCTGCCTCGACCACGTACTCTCGGAGATAAAACTGGACCATCTCTCGGTCCTGTTTGACGTTATCCCGAACGTAGACCCATGGAACACCACCGTCGTCGGCACCATTCTGTGGAGGCTCCCTGACGACTGCCTCGCTCGAGTCGGATTCACTGCCGTCGTCTCGATCTCCGTCTTTGGTTGCCGCCGCTCGAGTTGAAGCGTCCGCGTCCGCGACCGTGGACCGGTCCGGTTCAGAATCAGAGTCGTCCTCGGTGCTTGCTTCTGCGTCCGTTGTCTCGTCTTGAACGTCCGCGAACGGGTCGCTCCCGGATCCCTTCTTCATTGCTCGCTCACCTCCTCGATCTCCGCCGCCAGTCGATCGATCTTCTCGAGCGTCTCCATCTCGTGATCGCGCTGGCGGTCGCGATGCTCCTCGACGTAGTATCGCGGTGCACACTGTTGGTCCCAGCAGCCTTCGAAGAGCGACGAGCGCTCACGGATCGCGACGGGTGCGGGATAGCCGCGCTCTCGAATCTCCGTCAGGTAACGCTCCTGGTCAGTCGTTCGACCGACGCCGTTCGGGACTGCCGAGAGGACGCCGATTTCGGCTTCGAGTCGATCCTCTAGGCCGTCGACGAGCTCTTCCAGGCCGAGAACGCTTTGCATACCCTTACCGGTCGGTTCGACGGGGATTACCAGACTTCGTGTGGCCGAGACAGCGTTGTAGAGGTGGGGGCCCGCAGTCGCTGGCGGATCGACGACGATCACGTCGTATTCCGTCGGGATACTGGAATCCAAGAGCACCTGTCGAAGCCGGTCGTACGGATCGAAATCGTCTCCTTCTCCGAGATCGTCTGCCATCTGCTGTGCGCGCTTGAGGAGGTCTTCGAGGTTCTCGAGCATGTTGTGGCTCGGGAGGAGATCGAAGCCGTACTCCGTTTCGTGGATGAGATCCTCGAGAGGGCCTTTCGGACGGTCGATCATGTGCCGGACGATGTTGTCCGCCTGACTATCGTCGCGAGGCGCGTCGACATCGAGGAGGTAGGTGAGTGATCCGTTCTGCTGGTCCATATCGATCGCGAGCACGTTGAGCCCGTGGTCGGCATGCGCCTCGAGCAGCGCTGCTGCGATCGTCGACTTCCCGACGCCGCCAGCCTCCGAGTAGGTCGTATATGTGAGCATAGTATTTGGTTAGTCTTCCCGAATATAATACTTCGCCACACATGCTCAAAGAGCTAATCGGTTAGTCTAACTGATTGGCCTAACTAGTCATCCTTCCACCTACTGCCCCCTACCGGCCCTCACGGCCGAATTTTCCGGCGAAAGGATTAGCATACTCAAATGGCCTAACCAACTAGCCTTATTGATCAGCCTTCTCAATAAGGATAATGGAAAGGGAAGGGGCCCGTAGTAAGACGATCTAACCATGTATGCTAACCAGATATACGGATCAGTTAGGCCTGTGAGATAACCTAACCCGATAAACTACACAAGAGAGTATATCAGTTATCCGGCTCGAGAAGGTTATGCGACGTGTCTAGTCAGTGTATTTGCTCGTGGTTCAGAGAGCCATTTAGCCTAACTACATAGCCTAACTAACTAGCATAACCCGCTCGTCTAATTTGTATCGGTAGAATAGCCGATAGAGAGTTCCAAAAACAGCTGCGAGAGACGAAGAGAAAGCGATATAGAGTAGCTACAGTTAATTCGGTATGCCTCCCTGACTAGGCTAACCGATTAGGATACCGAAATAGGATAACTAGGATAGTGGTACTGTCTAATTTAGCACCTCCGCTGGCGTCTGTCCGTTAAGTGATTGGTGCGGTCATTGTATGTTGTAGTAGTGTACAAACTGTTCAAATCATTCTCTGACGCTCGCTCGACTGCCCACTCACGAATTATAGAACGCGCATCTTGAAGGTATGAAACTACTTTTCGATCAGGTTTCGATCAACGTAGTGGAGCTGACCACTCAACGCTAATCGGGACAGGACAGTCAGATAGCTGTAGCCATCGACGAGAAACACCGTCTCGGAGATCTCGTGTTTCTCGGTCAACTTATGCAGGAATGCAGCGGCTGGATCGGTGCCTCGTCCGAAGACTGCGACAGCAAGAATCAACCGCGAGTATAGGTTGATTGCAGCATACACCCAAGACCAGTCACCATTGGTCTTGACAGCAATCTCATCAATAGTGACCTGCGACGGCTTCGCCGGCCTCAGAAAGATCATCGATTCCAACGGTTGCACAATCTCGGAGGATTGATCTGATGCGTGCCTTCTATTCTTCCTATCTGTTCTAAACTGAAGAGAAGTAGATCATCTTCTTATCGGCTTAACGTTCGTTACGTCTCTGAAATATCCGGAACTTCAAGTTCTCTTTTCATTCACTGTGAATGTAGATGTCTTGATCGTTGTTGGGATTACGTCCCGGATCGTACCAAATGTAGACTTCGTCAAACCGCTCACCCGAGTCGTCAGATGACCATGGAAATTCCTGCTCGCTTTCTGAATCCACTCTCGCGTGAATGGAGGACGGGGTACCATCAACCGAGATGTTATCGCTTGCTTTCTGTGGACCCACTTCAAACAATTCTTCGAGTTACAGACGTTCATGGGGATGGTTCGGTGCGGAACCGCGCAGGGAACTGCTCGCTTCCAGTATCGGCGTGGCGAAGAGTACGGGCCCCATGGTGATACTCACCTCCGCGCGGTCAAACAGTTCGATCCTGAAGAGTTCGTGAACGGCTTCAATGAGACGACGGACCGCTTGCTTTCCGTGATCGCCTCTGAAGCATCGTTCCGCCGTCCGGTCACCGCTGCGATCGACATCACGACTATCCCCTACTACAGGGATGTCGAAGAGATGCCGATGGTCAGCGGGACAAAGGACAGAGACGGTCACGCGTTCAGATTTGCGACGCTCTCGATCATCGGGCAGAATATCCCGCTCGTTCTCCCAGTCGAGCCAGTGCGAGAGAGCTCCGCGTGGGACGAAAACTCGCCGAACCAAATTCATCGTACTGTGCGGCGACTGGTTCAACGTGCGAAAGAACATTATAGTAGCGTTGCTACTGATCCAACCAACAGTAATACCGCTCGGATACACATCGATAGAGGAGTGTGTTCCCAGGAGAGGGATATAAAAAATCTACTAATGAACTTTTCTCGCCGCTGACCAGACGTAATCGGGAGGGTCTAGAGAGAATCATCGTTACCAACGATGACCGCTTGGGCAGAAGCGAGACCTCCCTACCGGTCGTGTTTAGTTTGTAGCATTGTACCAGACGGCGAAGGCTTGGAGCCACGATTCGGCTGTTGACGGTTCTGTGTGGCTAAAACAGTTTCACGCTTAACGAAACAGCACCCTCACAAATGAGCGAAGACGTAACCGCTATCGTGTATTGCTTCGCCGAACGCAACCAAACCGTCTTCACGTTATTCCGCCGGACCCATCGTAGCAACTTGGATGGCGAGGTCCGTATCGGAGTATTGACTGCGAGCGTTGCCGACTCATTCTCATTCCACGTTACTATATCCCATGCCCTGTTCGGCAGCACCGGAAGCCATCGTTGCACTGTCTTCCTACCTCCTATTACATTGGTAGGATTGTAAACTTAGTAGCCAAGACACATGTAGAACGTGTCTCTGTATGAACCGTGTGCCTTGATCTCACGATACATTATATATGCATCTGTGATTTTGCCGGGGTAGTGAATCCAAGACGCGCCTTGAATCCGCCGTGGGGACAGATCTCCTGATTCGAGCGGGTGGAGAGACGGCCATCGATAGAATCCGGCCATGCCGGATGATCTATGAATATGTCATATTCACCTCGATAACGTTTGCAGTACTCAGAACGACCTTCGGGATCTCAGTCGCAAACGTCTCATCGTCAAACCGGTTCGTCGGTCCTGAGACACTGATTGCCCCAATAGGGTTCTCTGCGTCATCACAGATAGGTGCTGCAACACACCGCATTCCCGAAACCCGTTCTTCGTCGTCGATCGCGTATCCCTGTTCGTTTATTGTCGTTAATTGATCTTTCAACTCATCAATATCTGTAAGCGTCTTCTCGGTCACACCGGGGAGTCCATGCCGATCAATGATTTCATCGATGTCTGCTTCGGGACGTTGCGAGAGAATCGCTTTTCCTAATGCGGTGGTGTGGAGGTGAACACGCTTGCCAATATGTGTATCGAGATTCACGGCGTCCTGTCCTTTCGCCTTATTGAGGAAGATTCCTTTGCCATGTTCCTCAATCATGAGATTCGCATGTTCACCGGTTTCTTCTGCCAACTTCTTGATTTCAGGCGAGGCGATTTTGTAGAGCTTCATCTGACTCCGAGCGAATCCTCCTAACTCGAGAAACCGTGCACCGACGTGGTAAGTCCCTCTCTCATTGACGAGGTATTCAGTTTCGGTCAGCGTTTGTAAATGATCGTGGACCGTGCTCTTTGGCTTCCCGAGCTCCTCAGAGAGTTCGGAAACGCCTGCCCCATTGAGTTCGTGGAGTGTTTCAATGATTTGGAACGTCGTTGCAGCAGCCTGGACCGGATACTGTGGTTCGTTCGTCATCTGGTTCTAGTAGAGAGAGGATCTATTTAATAGTTGTCCGGCGTGGCCGGATGTCTTTGTATAGGTACCTTGACTGGGATCAGTAATCGGATTGTACTTACTCCGAAAGAGGGAATCTATCCGACACGGCCGAAGGAAACGCAAGAAGGCCATGGGATGGTAATCGTGTTTACCGATTCGGTGAAATACTGTTATTGCGCGTTGTCCGTCTTTCTCTCACAGGTGCTCCTCCGCTCTGAAACTGACTCGAAATTGAGATACCAAATGAATAGTTATATTTATATACTGGTCTATGCATTGGATTCCTATGGCAGATAGACCCAACCATAGGCTAAAGCGTAGAATGCAAATCGGTAGTTCAGTATCTCGTCGACGATTCCTCTCAGCAGCCGGTGTCGCTGGAGTAATCGGAACCGCCGGCTGTATCGGCGGTAATGATGACGACGAACTTGACCTCTCGGAGTACGACGGTGAGGAGGCGACGGTCGAGTACAGTACCGCACCGCTCTTTGGGGATATCAAAGACCAACTAAAGGAGTCGATGCGGAACGCTGGCTTACATAAGAATATCGACGTCGAATTTTCGACCGGCGTCTGGGGGGCAGACGACCAAGAGGATCGATACAACCAGATCCTCCAAGCCGGCCGGAGCACGCCGGACATCATGTTGACGAACTTCTCGTACACATCTTCGTTTGCGCCACGGGGATGGTTAGTCGATCTGAACAAGGCACTTCCCGAGGAGAAACTCGACGAGATAAAGAACGACTATCACCAAGTGATGGTCGATTCGATGCGGTTGGACGGTGGCCTATACGGCGTTCCGCAGTTCGTCGACATTCCGGCGATCCTCTATCGCAAAGACTACGTCGAGAACGCCGGCTACGATCCGGAGGGTGAAAACTGGGCGACGGAGCCGATGCAGTGGGAGCGATTCGCTGAAATCGCTAGCGATGCGAGAGAGGCGAACGGCGTCGATCACGCCTACACGACGACTCTCAACCAGCGGACGATCGGTCACCAGACCGGTTACGAGAAGATCGTCACGATGGGTGGCAACTACTTCGGCGACATGGAAAATCAGCACGGCCCCATCGGCGACCGGCCAATCACGATCGACGACGAGCCGGTGATCGAGGCGCTCCGGCTGATGCGGACGTTCATGCACGGGTCCGACGACGAACACGCACTTGACGGGGTAACTGGTGATATCCTCCCGTCCGAAGCGCTCGGCTGGGACACGCAGCCGTCGCAGGAATCGTTCGCCGCTGGCGAGGCGGTCTTCCATCGAAACTGGTCGTACGCGATCGCACAGTTCGCGGGTGAGGACGCGTTCGGTGACGACATCGGCCTCATGCCGTTCCCCTACGGCGTCACCAAGGACGAAGCGGAGTACGAAGAGACAGGCGGAACGAACTCGACGCTCGGCGGCTGGCATCTCTCGTTGAATCCGAACTCCGAGAACCTCCCCGCGGCCGTCGAAGTGCTGAAGGCGATGACGTCCGACGAGTTCTACCTCGATATCTTCGAGTTCACGGGATCGACACCGCCGAAGCCGGACCTGTACGAGTCAGATCAAGCCCAAGACGTCCCGGTGATGAGCCGCTATCTCGACACGCTGCAACTCCAGTCGGAAAACCAGTGGGTCCACCCGATCAACCAGATCTGGGACTCACAGAAGGACGCGATCGCCGACGAGTTCCACGCGTGTCTTAACCAGGAGCAGTCGCCCGAAGCAGCCGTCAAGGCGGCACAGGAAACCGTCGAAGAAATCGAAAACACCGATCTCTAGTCGGTCTCAACGACCCACCCTCATAGCTGGAATAACGAAACTTACAAGATTGTTCGCAAATCTCATGCGAAGTAGGCCACCACAATGTTAAAGAAGGTATCCCGCGCTGCATCGCCCATCCTGTATAGGATCGAACGGTTAGACGAGGACAAGTATGGCTATCTCCTCATCGGACCCATGCTCTTCGTCCTCTCGGTTCTCGCGTTCTATCCGCTTCTTCGAACGCTGTGGGTCTCGCTTCACAGCGATGACCTTTACGGCGAATATCCCGTGGGGGAGTTCAGCGGACTCGATACGTACATCGCGATCCTCAACGGCGATATGAACATCATCCTCAGCGATCCGTTTATCAGCCTGAGCGATCCACTCTCGAGCGCACTTATCATCACGCTCCTCATCACGGCAGTGAGCGTTTCCATGGGGACCGGTCTCGGTCTCGGCATGGCGTTACTGCTCAACAAGGAGTTCCGCGGGCGCGCAGTCGCACGCATGATCGTCCTCCTCCCGTGGTCGATTCCGATCGTCATTCAGGGGATGATCTTCTACCTGATGTTCCAGCCGTCGATCAGCTTTCTCGTCGATCCGCTGCACAATCTCGGGCTGTTATCGGCGAATCCGCTGGTCAGTACGCGCGATTCGATGATCGTTGTCATGCTGGTTGACGTCTGGCGACGGGTGCCGTTCATCGCGCTCATCATCCTCGCCGGGCTCGCCAGCGTGGATCAGAGCCTCTACGATGTGGCCAAAGTTGCTGGCGCCTCCAAGTGGCAGCAGTTCAAACTGATCACGTTCCCGTTGATCAAGCCGGTCGTGTTCATCGGCATGATCTTCTACACGATCAGTTCAATGAAGGTTTACGGCGTCGTCGAGGCCTCTGCGGGCTGTGGCACCGTTCCGACACTGACTTGCCTCGTCGTCGACACGTTCCGAATGCAGCGGTGGGCGACCGCATCAGCGATCGCCTTCTTGACGGCGCTCATCATCGCACTAATCGTGATGGTGTATCTCATCCAGTTCCGCAACGAGGTGACTACCAATGAGTAACGTTCGAGACGAGTCGCGGAGTCGTGTCGGAAAGATCGTCGACCTGCTCATCAACAACCCGTACGACACGTACAGGATCCTGTTCTACGTCGGTCTGACGTCGTTCATCACGGTGACGCTGTTTCCGTTTTACTGGCTGTTCGTCCTCGCGATCACGCCAAGCGATCAGCTATACGGGATGGGAATTCTCCCTGAGGGGACTAATCTCGGAGTGTTCGTCGAGATCTTCCAACAGTACCCGATCCACCACTACATCTTCAACAGCATCATCATCGCGTTGCTTACAGTAGTCATCTGCCTGCTGATCGGCAGTCTCGCGGGGTATGCGTTCGGTCGCGTCGACTTCCGCGGCAAGGCACCACTGATGTTGCTGTTGCTCGTTGTTTCGTATTTCCCTGGAATCGCGTATCTGATCCCGCTGTACGAGATGCTGACGGGTGCGCTAACTATCGGCCCGTTCATGACACCCGATCTCTACAATACGCCGTGGTCGATGGCCTTCCCGTTCACGATGTTGACTCTCCCGCTCACGATCTTCATCTTGACAACGTTCTTCAGTCAGATTCCCGACGGGCTGGAAGACGCCGCCAGGGTTGAGGGGACGACGCGACTCGGGGCGCTGTTCCGGGTGATCCTTCCACTGTCGGCCCCCGGCGTCACGACGGCCGCGATTATCGTCTTCATCAGCGTCTACCGAGAGTTCTTCTTCTCGTTCATGATGACCGACGGTGGAGTCGACAACTGGGCGGTCCTCGTCTACGGGATCCTCGAGTTCGAGCAACAGGGCGGACAGCTGTACAACATGATGGCGGCGGCGAGTATCGTCGGGATCCTCCCCGTCGCGCTGCTCGTCGTCTTCGCACAGAAACATATCGTTAGAGGCTTAACTCAAGGCGGACTAAAGGAGTGACAACATGGGACACGTTAATCTAAACAACACGACAAAGCGGTACGACGACGTCGTCGCGGTCGACGAGATAAACATCGAGATTGAGGACGGTGAGTTCCTCTGTCTCGTCGGCCCGTCAGGCTGTGGAAAGTCGACAACGCTGGAGATGGTATCGGGGCTCACGCTCCCCTCGAGCGGCACGGTCGAGATTGCCGGCGAGGACGTGACGAACGAGCCACCCAAGGACAGGGACATCTCAATGGTCTTCCAGAACATCGCCCTGTTCCCGCACATGGACGTCGATGAGAACATCAGTTTCGGGCTTCGGCTGCGGGACTTCGACAAGGAGGAGATCGACCGACGCGTCGAGAAGGCGGCGAAGACCGTCCAACTGCAGGGAATGCTCGACCGCAGCCCGAGCGAGCTCTCGGGCGGTCAACAGCAACGCGTCGGGATTGCCCGCGCGATCGTCCGGGAACCGGAAGTGTTCCTCATGGACGAGCCCCTCGCCAACCTCGACGCGAAGCTGCGCGTCCACATGCGGACCGAGATACAGCGGCTACAGAAGAACCTAGGAATCACGACGGTGTACGTGACTCACGACCAGGAGGAGGCGATGACGATGGCGGACCGCATCGCCATCATCAACAAGGGGACGCTCCAGCAGTGTGCACCGCCCCTCGAGTGTTACAATCAGCCGGTCAACGAGTTCGTTGCGAGCTTCATCGGGAGTCCGTCGATGAACATCTTTGACGGAACCATGAGCGAGGAAGCGATCGATCTCGAACACTTCCGGCTTCAACACGCGCTCGGTGCCGACCACGACGGAACCGACGTCAGGGTCGGCATTCGACCGGAAGACGTCTACCTCGTTGGGAGCGAGGACGAACCAGCGACGTCGAGCGCCTCGTTCGAGGCCGTCGTCGACGTGCTCGAACCAGTCGGCGATCAGACGTACGCGTATCTGGTCCCGGTGACTGCGTCGTCGGACGATCCGGAGCTCATGGGTAAAGACGCCTCGGAGTTGCTCGTGACCATCGATCCCGACACCGACATCGACGAGGACGAGACGGTCGAAGTCATCCTCGATCGGGACAAGGTCCACCTCTTCGACGGGGCGACGGGCGACGCGATCGCACACTCGCTCGTCGAACAGATCGCGATGGAGACCGAGGCCGATTCGTCAGAAGAGATTCGGAGTGATTGAACGATGGTGACTACTACCGGCGTCCTGTTCATCGTCGCCGCAGTAGTCCTATTTTTCTTCTGGATCTACGGGATCGTCTCGTTCTACTTCGACCTGCGGTACCAGTTCCTTCCGGCCGCACGGAGGTACCTGCGCGACGATGAACAAGCCGACCGTCCCGATCCGGAGGAGTACATCTAGGCGTACTTCCGTCGTGGATCTGTCGTTGGTTTTCGTACCGTTCTTCAGAAGTCATACAACAGTCCCTAGCGACAGTTGTACTAGACACTGCTTTCGGACGGATCGATACTGCGCGTTCCGTCCCTGAAATCACCGCGTAGCCGGAAACGAAGGTGTTGGCGTTAATTTCGTCTCCGCGACTCCCGGTTACAGTCTCTCAAACGCCCAAATTTGGTGTTTTTCCCCGTTCCAGTCACCAGCCCGGATAGGTGCTCCGGACTCCGTCGAGGCGTCAACGACCTCGAGCCGACCGCCGGGAACGTCGATCTGGAAGCCAGTCTCGTACCGCTCCATCCGATACTCAGTGACGCTACCCTGAACCGCCTTGTCTCCAGAGAACCTGATCCCCTTGTCGCTGTGTTCCGCGGCGAGCATGAAGTGACCCTGTCGACCGTCCATGCTACCGTCGACCGTCCATCGCTGATGGGGTTCGTCGGCCCACTCGCCCTGCTGGATCGTCGCGCCCGAGGACGTCGACCCGTCCGCGACCTCGAGGACCTTGCCGCTGTGTTCGGCGACGATCCGGTAGGTGCCCGGTTTGATCGACTGGACGGCCTCCTCCCAGAGAGCGTCTCGGTCGACCGATCGGCCGATCGTCGCGCGAGGCTGGTCGACGACGTAATCGACGTCGACGGCCGTTCCGGGGTCGGTCCGCCATTCGAAGACGAGGTCCCAGGAGTCACCATTCCACTCGGCGTACTGCTCCCAGGCGGCCGCCGCGCCCGCCTCGTCATACGGCATCGTCCGTGCTTCAACTGTCGATCGATAGCGGTCGGAAACATCCGAAACCCGGGCGGCCGGCGAGGAACCGGACTCGAGGGTGACGGTTCCCTGATCGATGCCCCCGCCGACGTTACCGTGGACAACGGTCGTCTCGGAGGCGACCCTGATGCGGCCCTCGGTCCCGCCGCCGCGGACGTCGTTGTTGATGAACTGGTTGTGGAGGCACGCGCCGTCTTCCCTGATCGCCCAGGGTTGGCGCGGGTCGTCGCGGTCGTCGGTGATCCGCAGGTTGGCGAGCGTGGTCCCCTCGTTAATCTCCGAGGCGCTACCCTGCAGACCAAGCGACCAGAAGTTGACGCCGGGGCCGTCGAAGTTCTTGATCACGCCGCCGAGGATCTTCACGTTCCTGACGTCAACTAGCAGAATTCCGGCCTTCGAACCGCCCTGGATGTTGACTTCACCGACGGTGACGTCCCGCGTGCCGGTGATTATCGACAGACCGCGGACGCCGCCGCGGCTGACGACGCGGCCGACCGAGACGCTCCGGCAGCCGTTCGCGAGCCGGAACGTCGCGTAGTCGAACGACGGGTTATCACCGACGACTTGCCCGACGGTCGCGTCGAACGTCTCGTTCAACAGCAGGACGCAACTGCCCGGATCGACGCCGATGACCTGGCCGATTTGTATCCGTTCGACGTCGTAGGTCTCGATCCCGTGGTGGCCCGTGTTCGTCACGTATGCGGTGTCGATCTGGATATCGGAACTGCTACCCTGTATCCTGACGCCCTGAACGGTGACGCCGTCGATCCACAGCCGCCCGATCGTCAGCTCCGAGCAATCGTCGGCGAAGATCGCTTGGCTCGCCGAACCGGTCACAGTGAGCCGAGGTATCGCGACGTTCTCGACGCTTTGCAGCGAGAGGACGGCGTCGGTCTCGCCGTCAACCGTCACTTCCCCCGCGACATCGAGTCGGGTGTGACTCGGAACGTCCACGCCCGTTCGCTCGTGGTCCTCGCTCACCGCGAGGTCCGCCGCGACGTGGACCGTCGCCTTCGTCGTCCGATCGTCCTCGAGCGCGTCGACGGCTGCCTGGACGACCGGCATTGGCTCCTCGCCGCTCGCAACCGTATCGTCCCCGCCGTCGGCGTGGTAGACGCCGTCGTCGTCACGCCAGACGAGGACGTCGGCCTCGCCGGCGTCCGTGTACGTGTGTTCTACGTCGAGGGTGTCCAGCTCGTACAGGCCGTTTCCACTGGCGTTTACGTCGGCGTCCCACTCGTACCACGGCTGGTTGCCGGTGTCGGAACCGCCCCTCCCCTTCCCCTGCTGAGCGCTCGCTGCGCCGGTCAGGGCCGTCCCCAGCCCGGCGGCACCCAGCATCGCCATCGCTCCGCGTCGCCCCATCGAGATCGAGGCGTCGGTCTCCGCTCGAGACGACTGCTCCGTCGTCCGCTGATCGCTCTCATCGCTCATGGCAAACACTGTCGCGTCATTGCGACACAGTGGCATTCATCGTTTGTGAACTTAATTCTTTACCTCACGTTATGTCCGAAGGTGATCACCGGTCGATCGGGGCGCCGGCAAACGGTGGGATTTAGACCGTTCGCCCCGACGACTCGGACGAGATGACCGAGCGTACCGAGTCGGCCCCGCCGTTCCGGATCGAATCAGTCACCGAATCGAACCGCGACGCGAGGGCGGCGGCCGACCTCGCGACCGATCGCATCCAGCGCGCGATCGATGCCTGCTGCGACGCCGGCGGCGGGACCGTCACCGTTGCGAGCGGCGAGTACGTGCTCGGGACCGTCCATCTCCGCAGCGACGTGACGCTCCGCCTCGAGGCGGGGGTCCGCTTGCTGCCCGCTAAGTCGAAGTCGGCGTACGTCAATCGTCACGTCGGCCCCGACGGAGAGCGGCCGTTCCTGCTCGCGGAGGGCGTCGAGAACGTCACCGTCGTCGGCGAGGGGATGATCGACGGACGGGGGACTGAGATCATGGACACGGACGAACCGATCCGTCAGCACTCCGGCGAGAGCGAGGGGCACCCGCTCGTCTCGAACGCGCCCCATCGCGCCCGACAGGGCGACGACTACCTCGATCGATCGGGAGCGACTGACGAGTGGCCGGTTGCGAAGCCGTCGTTTCGGCCCGGACCGATGATCTATCTCGTCGACTGTGAGAGGGTCTCGATACGTGACATCACGCTGCGAGACATGCCCGCGTGGACGCTCAGCCTCGACGACTGCGCCGACATCGATATCCGCGGCGTCACGATCCGCAACCACATGCAGATCCCGAACTGCGACGGCATCGCGATCGGCAACTCCCGGAACGTTCGTATCGCCGACTGCGCGATCGAGTCCTGTGACGACGCGATAACCCTCGTCTCATACGACGACCGCAAACGAGACTGTGCGCACGTGACCGTTACCAACTGCACGCTCGCCTCGAGCGCCTGTGCGATCAAGTTCGGCTCCGAGACGAGCGGGGACATTCGCCACTGTACGTTCGACAACTGCGTCGTCTACGGCTCAAACCGGGGGCTGGGCATTCAGCACCGGGACGGTGGCTCGATCGAGCACGTCTCGTTCTCGAATATCACCGTCGAAACGGGCCTGCTTCCGGGGCCGTGGTGGGGGAAAGCCGAGCCGATCTACGTCACGTCAGTTCCGCGCGACGAAGACACCGACCTTGGCGCGGTCAGGAACGTTCGATTCACGAACATCAGCGCCGATGGGGAGAACGGCGTCCTCCTCCATGGCCATGCGGACGCGACGCTCGAGAAACTCCGTCTCGATTCGATCTCGCTGTCCATCGACGGAGGTCGCCACGCTGCTGCCGTCGGTGGGAACGTCGACCTTCAGCCGACGGCGGTCACGGCGCCGATATACGAGGATGCGATAGCAGGCGTTCACTGTGAGAACGTCGATGACCTCGAACTGACTGATGTCTCCCTCGAGTGGGGAGAGGCGGTGCCCAAATACTTCGCACACGGTATTCGCTGTGTCGACGTGGAGGGGGTTACGATCGACGGGTTCGCGGGACGGCATGCACAGCCGGTTAGGACCGAAGCCGGCGACAACGAAGACGCGATGGCGATTTCACTCGAGAACACGACGACGAGTACGATTCGAAACTGCCGGGCGAGTCCTGGCACTCGAACGTTCCTCTCGACGGCAGCCTGTACGGACGAGCGACTGTTCGTGAACAACGACCTCACTGACGCCGAGACGCCAATCGAGGGCGATAGCGGCTACCGGACGGCAGGCAACGTTCCGCCGCTGTGACGGTAGCGTCGGTGACCGCTCGAGTCGCAGTACCTGCTCGAGTATCCGATGACCGAAATCGTTATGCGTCGGTCCGGACATTATTCGATGATGGCTGTTGAGCAACGCAACTACGTCGATGGAGAGTGGATCGAATCCGAAACGGGCGAAACTGTCGCAGTCGAGAACCCGGCTGCGCCGGACGAGGTCATCGCACGATATCAGCAATCGAGCGCTGGCGACGCCAAACGGGCCATCGAGGTTGCGTCGGCGGCAGCCGAGGAGTGGGCGGAGACGCCGGGTCCCGAGCGAGGGGCGATTCTCACGGAAACCAGTCGCATCCTCGCGGACCGGAAGGACGAACTGACCGAACTGCTGGTACGCGAAGAGGGCAAAACGCGAGGCGAAGCCGCCGGCGAGGTCCAGCGCGCCATCGATATCTTCAGCTACTACGGCTCGAAAACCCACGACCTCGGCGGGACGGTCAAGAGTGCGAGCGGCCAGGACACGACGCTCTATACGGTCAAAGAACCCCTCGGCGTCGTCGGACTGATCACGCCGTGGAACTACCCCATCGCCATCCCGGCGTGGAAGCTCGCACCCGCGCTCGCGGCCGGTAACGCCGCCGTACTCAAGCCGGCATCGATCGCCCCCGGCGTCGCTCACGCGATCTTCGAGGCTCTCGACGAGGCGAGCCTTCCGGACGGCGTCGCGAACTTCGTCACCGGCCCCGGCAGCAGCGTCGGCGAGGAACTCGTCACCAGCGAGTCGGTCGACGCGATCTCCTTTACCGGTTCGACCGCGGTCGGGACCAGCGTCTACGACCAGGCAACCGAGGACGGCAAGCGCGTCCAGCTCGAGATGGGCGGCAAGAACCCGACCGTCGTCGCCGACAGCGCCGATGTCGAGGAGGCTGCAGAGATCGTCGCATCGGGCGCGTTCGGCGTCACCGGGCAGGCCTGTACCGCCTGCTCACGCGCGATCGTCCACACGGACGTCTACGACGAGTTCGTCGAGGCAGTCGTCGAGCGCGCTGCAGCGATCGAGATCGGTCCAGGACTCGAGGAGAGCGACATGGGCCCCCACGTCTCCGCGGACGAACTCGAGGGGTCCCTCGAGTACGTCGATATCGCACAGGATGAGGGAGCAAGCCTCGAGACTGGCGGGAACGCGCTCGATCGCGACGGTCACTACATCGAGCCGACGGTCTTTGCGGACGTCGAGCCGTCGAGTCGCCTCGCCCAGGAAGAGGTATTCGGGCCCGTCCTCGCAGTGATCGAGGTCGAGGACTTCGAGGACGCGCTCGCGGTGGCCAACGACGTCGACTACGGGCTCTCGGCGAGTATCGTCACGGACGATCACACCGAAGCCAACCGCTTCGTCGACGATATCGAAGCCGGCGTCGCCAAGGTCAACGCGAAGACGACCGGCCTCGAACTGCACGTTCCCTTCGGCGGGATGAAAGCCTCCTCGAGCGAGACCTGGCGCGAGCAGGGCGACGAAGGTCTGGAGTTCTACACCATCGAGAAGACCGTCTACGACAACTACTGATCGAGTAGCTCGGTGAGAGGTGAGCAGTAATCAGCGGCCGTCGACGCCACCGTTGCGATCGGTCGTTCGACGAGACAACGATTTTTGCAGCCGATCGTCCGTTCCGACGTGCTGGCCAATGGCAAGACCCAAAACCGTGGCATCCGTTAGTCACGCACAACCAATGGCGACACAGCTAGACACGTTCGAAACGAACCTCGGAAACGTCCGGACTGACGTTACTCGGACCACGCCGGCGGCGTTTCAGGAGACACTCGCCGATGTTATCGACCAGCCGACCATCGGCGCGTCGCTCCCCTTCGAGGAGGTTACGCTCGAGGGAATGGATATCGTCATCGATCCGACGCCCAACCAGCTACGCGAGGCAGCCTGTGGCGTGACCGCCGCGGCGCTCGGCGTCGCCGACTACGGCTCGGTCGTGCTCGAGTCGACACCGACAGGGTCCGAACTTGCCAGCCTCTTTCCCGACCGCCACGTGATCGTCATTCGCGAGCAGGATCTCGTCCCCGATATGGCGTCGGCGTTCGAGCTGATGGGCGAGCGATTCCGCAACGGTCGCGACGACGCTGTGATCGCCACCGGCCCGAGTGCGACCGCCGACATGGGTGAACTCGTCTACGGCGTCCACGGACCACGAGAGACCCACGCCGTCGTTCTGGAGGCATAATGGCGAGCGAACGATCCCAAAAAGCCGACCGAATCCGGCACATCATGGAGACGGAGGGCGACAGCGTCGAGCGCAACGCGCGTGGCTTCAACGACGGGCGCTACGAGTCCGTCGCCCGACTCGATGACTACGATGCGTACAAGGACCGAGCGCGGGCGATCAAGGAGGACGCGATCGAACGCCTTCCCGAACTGATCGAGCAGGTGCGCGAGGCGGTCGAAGCGAACGGTGGAACCGTCTACGTCGCCGACGACGCTGCCGACGCGAACCGGTACGTCCGCGAACTCGCCCGCGAGCGGGCAGCCGAGACCATCGTCAAGTCCAAATCGATGACAACCGAAGAGATCGATCTCAACGAACACCTCGAGGCCGAGGGCTGTGACGTCTGGGAGACCGACCTCGGCGAGTTCGTCCTGCAGGTGGCCGACGAGGCACCCAGCCACCTCGTCGCACCGGCGATCCACCAGTCGCGCGAGGAGATCGCGACCCTGTTCAACGAACAGTTCGATCCGGAGGAAGACCTCGAGACGGCCCAGGAGTTGACCGAGTTCGCACGGGAGTACCTCGGTGAGCGGGTCGAAGAGGCGGATATCGGAGTGACCGGAGCGAATTTCGTGACGGCGGACACGGGAACGATGGCGTTGGTGACCAGCGAGGGCAACGCACGCAAGTCGATCGCCGTGCCCGACACCCACGTCGCAGTCGCGGGCGTCGAGAAGATCGTTCCGACGTTCGAGGACCTCCAGCCGTTCGTCGAACTCATCGCGCGATCGGGAACAGGCCAGGACATCACCTCCTACGTCTCCCTCTTTTCGCCGCCGGTCTCGACACCGCCGGTCGACTTCGATGACGACGAGCCGATCGCCGACGATCCCGACGATCGGGAGTTCCACCTCGTCTTGCTCGACAACGGGCGGATGGACATGCGCGACGACGATCAGCTCCGGGAGACGCTGTACTGTATCCGGTGTTCGGCCTGTGCGAACTCGTGTGCGAACTTCCAGTCCGTCGGCGGCCACGTCTTCGGCGGCGAGACCTACTCAGGCGGGATCGCCACCGGCTGGGAGGCCGGTGTCCACGGACAGGAGTCGGCCGACGAGTTCAACGACCTCTGTACCGGCTGCTCGCGGTGTGTCAACCAGTGTCCGGTAAAGATCGACATCCCGTGGATCAACACGGTCGTCCGGGACCGACGGAATCGTGGGGCCGAAGAGGGGGAGCTCGATTTCCTCGTCGAGGGGCTCACGCCGGATGCAGAGCCCGCCGGTCTCGACCTGCAGAAGCGCTTCTTCGGGAACTTTGCGATGCTCGCAAAGCTCGGCTCCGCGACTGCACCCGTCTCGAACTGGGTCGCGGACACGCTTCCCTCGCGGCTGCTCATGGAACGCGTACTCGGGGTCGATCGCCGCCGTGAACTTCCCACGTTCGAGCGCGAGACGTTCGTCGAGTGGTTCCGGAACCGAGACGTTCCCCGGCCCGTCGACGCCGACTACCACGCCGTCGTCTACCCCGACCTCTACACGAACCACGTTCGAACTGACCGAGGGAAGGCAGCTGTCCGCACGCTCGAGGCGCTGGGCGTCGCCGTCGAAGTGCCCGACGTCGCCTCTTCCGGGCGCGCACCGCTCTCTCAGGGGATGATCGCCACCGCGGAAGACCACGCTCAGGACGTCTCGGCCGACCTCGAGTCCTATCTGGATGCGGGGTACGATATCGTCGTCATCGAGCCCAGCGATCTCGCAATGTTCCGCGGCGAGTACGAACGGCTCCTCGATACGGACCGCTACGAGCCGCTTGCCGAGCGCAGCTACGAGGTGTTCGAGTACGTCTACGGACTGCTCGAGAACGGTGTCGATCCGACGCCGCTTCGCGATGCAGACAGTCCGGGCGGAGCCGGCTCCGACATCGCCTACCACTCCCACTGCCAGCAGCGGACGCTCGAACTCGAGGAGTACACGATGACTGTCCTCGACCAGTTGGGCTACGACGTCGTCACGTCCGATGTCGAGTGTTGCGGGATGGCAGGGAGTTTCGGCTACAAAAGCGAGTACTACGAGCTGAGTATGGACGTCGGTGATCGACTGAGAGAACAGTTCGAGGCCCCCGACGTCGCCGATCGAACGGTCGTCGCGAGCGGAACCTCGTGTCTCGAGCAACTGGACGGGTTGTTATCCCGTCAGCCGAGTCATCCGCTCTCGCTCGTCGCGCCGGACGAAACGGGCTAGCACGGTCCACGAGCTGAACGCTCGCCGACGAGCAGCGATTTACGACGTGAATTACGCTATCGACTCGAGACGAGAATGTGATTATACAGACAGTAATGATAAATTATATTACTTCCTATGTGGACAGTCATCGTGTACCACTAATGGTGGTGTATGACACAATGAGTAATGAGAAATCACAGCGGACACAGAACGACGGAGACGAGAGTGTATCGATTCCACGGCGGGATGCCCTCGGACTGATCGGTGCCGCAGGGCTTGGCGCTGCGTTTTCGGGAAGCGCAAGTGCAAGCACATCCTCGAGCGCCGACCCGGAGACCGGAAATCAACCGTGGTACGAGTGGGACGCCGACGTCGACGCCGGCGGGAACGGCCTGTACGATCTGAATACTCTCGAGGTTGACCACACCTACACGAGTGCACGAGAAGCGAATGTGATCGTCTGGGAAGACGACAGTGGCACCTATCATGCCGATAACGCAGATGGAAACGTTGCCAGTGGTGAGGATTATTTTGGCGTCATCCAAGCCGCCGTCGACAGTCTCAGCGATGACCGGACGATGAAAGAACGCGTTCTCGTGACGGCCTCGGGGACGGTCGGTCCAGTAGATGAACTAACCCAAATCGTCCTTCCAAGTTACACCGTTTTGGATGTGCCAGCAACGATTCGAGTCAGAGACGAGGGAGAGTCACTCGTCAACGTAATCCGCGGATTTGACGAAGAAGAGATCGAAATACCTCGAATAACTATTGAGGGGAATCCACGATTCGGCGTTCTATTGCAGAACTGTAATAACGTCACGATTGGCGATGCGGAGTTGAAATTTTCGCATCTCGATGATCTTGAACCGTATGAAGATTATCCAGGGACACCACCGTCACATGACCCCGATAGTTCCAGAAGTGAGGTTCTCGCCGATCCGGGATACGTTGGTGCGATCAACGAAGGAATCAGGATTTCAGGTCGATCACGTCCTGAAAAGAGCGAGGATATCGCAATCAACTCCGTTTACGTCGAGAACTCAGGACATCACGCCGTTGAGACGTACGAAACGACTCGCGTCCAGATCAACGAAGTAATCGCACGGGATTTAGGCGGTGCAGGTGTCTTACTCAATGCCACGTCCGACGCGACGATCAACAGTATCATCGGATCGAACCCCGGCGGTGGCTATCCCACGTTCCGATTGGCCAACGAGAACGAGAACATCTCGGTCAGTAACGTCGTCGCTCGAGGTGGCGTTCGGGGAATTGCGATCATCACTGATGCTCGCAACGTCACCATTGGAGAGGTGAACATCGTCGGCTGTGACTGGGAGGGAATTCAGTTAACTGACGCCAAGAACGTCACCATTTCAGGCGGACTAATCAGAAATATTGACGGGCCTGGTGTCGCGATCTGGCCCCACCTCAACGAACCCGTTAACGAGGGGATCACCCTGAGCAATCTCCGGATCGTCGACGATCGTCCAGCGGACGAACGCCAACAGACCTGGGCGATCCACGAAGAGGACAACGTCCAGAACAACCGGTTTATCAACAATGACGTGCGCAGTGGTGGGACTGAAGGACTGATTCGAGTCGCCTCCGAAACAACTGTCGTCCGAAACAATCTCGGTGGCGGCCTCAATTCCGGTCTCGTGACGCTTGAGTCCGGCGAGAGCCCCGCTGCTCGCATCGAAGGTATCGCCGGCCACTACGCGTCGACGCTGGAACTCAGAGCGCAACCGCTGGAGAACCCCGGCGGTCCGTTTGCGTACGATCACTACTTCCAGTGGAACGATGGTGACTGGGACCTGGTCTTCGAGTGGCGTGACGACCCCGGCGAAAACTTCGATATCGAGTTCATCGTTGATCGAAACAACACGGGCCTCGTCGATCCAGGTGAACCTGATGAGGTCCCAGTGACGGAGTGGAACCCACCGGTAGAGCAAGAGCCAGGCCCGGGAACGATCGACGATTTTGAGGACGGAAACCTTGACCAGTACGTCGGAACGCTCGGTAACTATGAGGTGAACGATGAGTCACCGGTTGCGGAAGGAACGTATAGCCTCAAGAATCCGGGCGGTAACGCGGGGATGATCGGATCCTTCGAAGGACTACCTCGGTATCCGGAGGCGGGCGATACATTCGCTGCCAAGGTTGCCCAAACGGGCGAGGGAGGCGTAGCCTTCATCGGCATCGCCTTTGGCATGCAGGATTTCGACAATCTCTATTTCACCCGGCTGGACTGGAACAACGACTCGTGGCAGTTGTGGAAGGTTGAAAGCGGTGAATTCGATACGATCGCGAGCGACGATCTGTCTCTCACCGATCCAGGAACGATCTACGAAATCGTCATCGACTGGGACGAGGACAGTGGTATCACTTCCAATCTACACACGACTGACGGCGAGGTGCTGGCGTCGGCGGAGGCACCTGACGAGGACACATTCCTCGAGGGTGGGTTCGGAACCCGCCGATCAGGCATGCTCGACGACATTCGCATCCTCGAATAACGGCTCAGCCCTCCTCACGCTACTCACTCGTTGCCACCAAGTGCCCACACTGCTTTTAGTGATTTTCGTCAGTGGCTGGCACAACAACGCTCAAGTCCGGTTCTGGTCTAACAGTTCGAACCGAGGACGTCGCTACCGACTGGAATGCGTCGCTGTCAGTTCGACGGTCTCTCGAGGAGGAACCTCGGGGCTGTTCGGGCTCAAGTACCAATTCGAGCGGGTGATCGATTCGGGATCGGATTTGAATGTCGAGTATATTGTTGACCAACTGTAGACTGGAAACCGAATCAGATATCGGCGGCCGAACAGCGGCCCCGAAGCATCGTTTGGACCAATGTTTTGGAATCTGTACCGGACTCGAGAGAAAGATTCAAGATCCAGGACAGGAATTCTGAGATGATGCAATTCGTTCGATTCGCAACTAGCGGTGGCGTCCGCTGGGGCGTTACCGTCGACGAGCAGACGTATGCACTGGACCGCTTTGGAGACCCGACGATCGAAGACCTCGCGACACCCGGCTACCGTCGCCGCGTCCGTCGCGCCGTCGAGACTGGAGAACTTCCAGCGATCGAGGAACCGGAGGACTATCTGACACCGATCCCCTCGGTTGAGCAGATCATCTGCGTCGGCCTGAACTACTACGATCACGCCGAAGAACAGGACGAAGAGATCCCTGAGAAACCGATGCTGTTCTCGAAGTCTCCTTTGAGCGTTACCGACCCCAACGCACCGATCGTCCATCCGGACGACGTCGAACAGGTCGACTACGAGGTCGAACTCGGCATCGTCATCGGTCGAACCGCGTCCGAAGTCTCGGCCGACGAAGCCGAAGAGTACGTCGCGGGTTACACGATCGTCAACGACGTCAGCGCGCGCGACGCCCAGTTCGAGGACGGCCAGTTCTTCCGCGGCAAGAGCTACGACACGTTCGCCCCGATGGGGCCGGCGCTGACGACGCCCGAATCGATCGACGCCAACAACGTCGACGTCGAACTCCGACTCAACGGCGAGGTAAAACAGGAGTCTTCAACGGAAGAGTTCATCTTCGACGTCGGCGACACGATCGAGTATCTCAGTCACAGAATGACGCTACAGCCTGGCACCGTGATCTCGACCGGCACCCCGGGCGGCGTTGGCATCTTCCGCGATCCGCCGGAACTGCTCGCGCCCGGTGACACGGTCGAAGCCGAGGTCGACGGAATCGGTACGCTCGAGAACCACGTCGTTAGCGACGAATAGCGGCCCCGTCCTGAATCAACGGCCGGACAGGTCTCTGAAGGACCGGCCCGTCACCCACGCGCGATCTTTTTTCGAGAGACAGTCCACGTGCTCGAGCCACTGCAGACTCTCCTCGTAGGTCGCGTCATCGCTGACATTCGGAAAGTCAGAGCCCCAGACGACTCGCTCGCGGCCGAAGGTCTCGAGCAGCCAGCGGACGTGGTCGTGCATATCGCGGTAGGGAAACTCCTCCTCGGATCGATGGACGACCTCGGAGATTTTCACGGCGACATCGTACTCGGCGAGGGCCTCGAGGTCGGCGAACGCTCCGTCTGCCGGCGGGACCGACGGATCGGCGTGACAGAAGTGATCGAGCGCATACGAGAGCTCCGGGTACGTTTCGACGAGTTCGATCACCTGCTCGAGTTGATCGACGTGCGCGAGGAGCTGTACTAGCGCGTCGGTCTCGCGGGCGGCGTCCCAGAATTCGGTCTCGTCGATGGCGTCGCGAAGCCAGTCCACATCGGGATCGAACGTCTCCCACATCCGGTCGTACGGACAGATCGCGCCGAGACGAAAGCCGAGAACCCCGTCGACAGCCATCTGTGAGCGCAGCCGATCGGCCGCGCCGTCGGCGAACTGGTCGAGCATGACGATTCCCGAGAGAGTGTCGTGGTCCTCGACGCACTCGATCGTGTACGCGTTATCGGTCCACTCGCAGATCGGATACCCCACGACAACGGCCTCATCGACGCCGACCTCGTCCATATCCGCTCGGAGTTTTTCAGCGGTGTAGACGGTACCGACGCTGAACTCGTCGACGACGTCCACGAGCGGGCCGTTCACCCAGGGATGGTCTCGAGTCGGTTGCGTCCACGCGTGTGTGTGCGTATCCAGCACCATCGTGTGCGAAAAGCAACGTATTGCGCCATACTAAACGTTGTGTTGAGAGCGGGACGAAATCGGTTGGCCCGTAACCAGTCGGTCACGAATGTGGGAATCTGTGAGATCGGCTGAGGTATCATGCCTGCAACTCCCGGAAAGGGGAGTCGCTATGGGACGCGTTCGATTCGGGTCGTTCCCGCACTCACCCGTGGGCAATCAATCACCGATCAAACGTGTCGCTTTCATCGGAATCGCACATTGTCGAGAGCACCGGTGCTGCGGACACCGATACCGCCCTCGGTGAACGTTTCGTCCGTGGTGGCGACCGAACCGATCGCGTCGCCGGATGGGTCTCGGACCTCGACGTCGATCTCGCCGAACTCGCCCCAGTCGATGACGAAGTCGTACAGCGTGTTCCGATCGACCGAGACGTTCGCCTTGTCGAGTTCGGTGTAGTCCCCGTTGACGCGCTTGTACAGCTGGAGCCGGTCGCCGTCGCTCTCGGGATAGATCCGGGCGAAGTAGAAGTTCTCCGTATCCTGTGCACCGAAGGCGATACCGAGGTTATCATTCGTCTCGGTACGAGCCGCCTGTGCGGCGAACGCGTCCCCGGCTTGCGGGTACTGTGCGAGTCCGCTCGTCGAGACGATGATGGCGGTGTCGCCGGACGTGTTCTTGAGGCTGGTCTCACCGTGGCCGACCGGCGCGGAGTCGTCGATCGTGTAGGCGTCCGTCTCGCCCTCATACTCGGCGAGGTCTCCGTCCTCGAAGCTCTCGATAATTCCCGTCCGGTTGCCACCGTCCTCGACCTCCTCGGTTACCAGGTTCCCGTCGTTGTCGACTCGGACGCGATACCGGCTCTGGCCGTCCGGCGTCGTGAGGACGGCACCGTTGCCGGCGCTATCGATTCGAACGTCGTCCTCGTCGACAGTGAACGTGGGCGACCCGCCGGCGTGGAA
Organism: Natrinema zhouii; assembly: GCF_013456555.2. Lineage (GTDB taxonomy): Archaea > Halobacteriota > Halobacteria > Halobacteriales > Natrialbaceae > Natrinema > Natrinema zhouii. Next base: position 320,967 of record NZ_CP084883.1, on the reverse strand, counting down.
CTCGTGGGAACTGTAGGTCTCGTGCTTCTGGACACCGCTGTCGAACCAGCGCGTCGAGCCAACGGCGTCGTCTCTTACCTTGGGCGCGGGGCGCAGGTTCTGCTGGTCGAAGTACGACGCGTACTCGATATCGGTGCTGTACTCGGCGTGGAACAGGTCGACGTTCTCGACGAAGATCCCGTTATGGCGCGGTCCCTCGCCGTCGGTCACGTCGGCGACTCTGACGCCGCTGTTGTAGTCCATCGCGTTGTGGCGCTCGTGGACGTTCGAGATCGACACGCTCCGGGTCTCGTTGACGGAGTTCTCCAGTCTTATGATGTCCTCGCTCACTGACTGGAGCGGGTGGCCACCCACCTGGATCGAGTCGAGCGTAATCGAGGCGCCGCCGTCGATCCGGATACTGTGTTCGCCGCCGCCGGCGCGCCAGTTGGAGATATCGAGATCGAACGAGGGACCGTACGGGACGTCATCGCTCCCGTACTCAGCAAGGAAGCCGTCGCGACAGCCGGTCACTTCGGTGTCCGTGATCGTCAGTTCGCTCGACCCGTGGTAGTCCGCGAGTCGGATCCCCGCCGGCACGCTGTTTCGCTCCGCTAGGTTCTGGAGGTACATCCGGGAGATATGCATGTGACCGACTCCCTGAATGTCGATGAACGACCGCTCGATATTCTCCTGTGCGTAGAACATCCCGCCGTAGAGGTTGATGTTCTCGGTCTTCTCGTCCGGCCCGATGACGAAGAAGCTCTCGATCGACTCCGTGGCGTAGATCAGCGTCCACCCCATCTCGAACACCAGTTTGCCGGTGTTGTTGTCGATCTCGACCGGAGACTCGAACCGCCAGGCCGGCAGCCCGTCGGCTGCGGCCGGGTCGTCCGGATCGGGGGCGGGGATCACGATCTTGTGGCCCGGCTGCCGGTTCGGGATGTCGTCGCCCTCTGGGAGCGCGTCGAGGACGTTCTCCAGCTTCTGGTCGAGCGTCTCGCCTGGATAATCGGTGACGACGTGGATCGAGTCGGGCGAGCCCTCGGCGTTGAGTACGCCGTCATCGTCCACGTCCAGGTTCTCTCCAGCGAAGTCCGCAATCGCCGCGTCGTTCGCGGCCGTCGTGAGTGCACCCAGTTCGGTCAGGCTGTGACCGTTAGCGTTGACATTGGCGTCCCACTCGTGCCACGGCTGGTTACCGTTCCCGTCGGCGGATGCGGTGCCAGCGAGTACTGCGCCGAGCCCAGCGGTGCCGAGCAGTCCGAGCGCTCCGCGTCGGGGCATCGTCCAGTTCGATTCCGCTCCGTCGGATGTATCGTCGTCTCCCGTCATGGTATCTGCCACACTGTGTGACACTCACACTGTTACAGATTCATCTATATATTAGTTATTGACTATTATATTATCGTTATTACGCAGGATCAGCAAAATCCAGTGATTGCACGGTGGTTCGAAAGCTACTGCTCTTGACCGATCACGAGCCTATCATTAGATGGATACGATCGGTCTGAGTAAACACCTGTAAGCCACCAGCGATGGTATTCGGCGGCCGGTTGCCACCAGTGTCGGTAACTGCTTTCTACTCAGAACCGTCCCCCGTGGCGACTAACTGATTTGCTACCCTGGTAGTTGGCTCTCACTGAGAACCAATTCTGCGTTTCCTCACTCCTGGTGGGAATCCGAAAACGAGAAGACTGGTTTGCAGGTTTCCGACTCGAGGAACGCATCGAACGCGGCGGTCGGATCGTCGATGCTAAACGAGCGGTCGATGATCGCGTCGGCGTCGATAGCGCCCGCAGACAGGAGTCGGATGGCCTGTTCGAAGTTCGTCCAGGTCGAACCGTAGGAGGTGTTCACGTCGACTTCGCCCCGAACGACCGGTGTCATGAACACTTCACTCGGGGAGCCGGGGAGACCAACGACGATGACCTGCCCGCCCTTGCGGACGTGGTCGATAGCCATTTCGACGCCGCTCGAGTGGCCCGTCGTATCGAACACTGCGTCGAAGCCGATCCCGTCGGTCCGATCGTCAACGACCGCCGACAGGTCGGTCGTTTCGACGTCGATCGTCTCGATGCCGAGTTGTTCGACCAGCGGGAGCCGATACTCGGTGTCTTTGCCCAGTCCTGAGACGACTACGTTGGCGCCCATCGAATCCGCGACGGCCGCGACGAAGACGCCGATTGGGCCGGGTCCTTCAACGAGGACGGTGTCACCCGGCGACACGTGGGATTGATCGAACACCGCCCGCGTCGCGATGCTGAGCGGTTCGGTGATACTGGCGTGTCCGAGCGGGACATCATCCGGAATACGATGCAGGTCTCGAGGGCGTACCGTCGTATACTCGGTGTACGCGCCGTCGTTGTGCATCCCCGTAATTTCGAAGTTCTGGCAGACGTTCGGCTGGCCGTTCTTACACTGAAAACACGAACCGCAGTCGTGAATCGGCTCCTCAACGACGTGGTCACCGACCGCAAAGTCGGTGACGTTATCGCCGACTTCGATGACCTCGCCGGAGTACTCGTGGCCCATGATCCGCGGGATCGGAATCCACTCGTAGCCGTCTTCGTACTTGTACGCATGTGCGTCACTGCCGCACAGTCCCGCCGAGTGGACGCGAACGAGTACTTCGTCGTCGGTGGGCGCTGCTTTCTCACGTTCGCGCATCTCGATGGATCTAGGACCGGTATGAACTATGGCCTTCATGTAGGGTTACCTCGCTCTGGTCGAGCTATCAATACGTCGGTGACTCAGCTACATATAACTTTAGGTGTGATATGGTCTCCCGGACATATTCTATTAACTTTCAAACCATTCAGAGTCATACTGGTCAATGGGTATATTGATCACACTGTCACAGGTGCAGCAGTGATGACATACTCGGGGAGTCTACCTACTATAAACACTTATATGCCTGTTAGACACATGTCGGACTGAGTCTGTTGGAAGTGAATCAGCACTTATGGAGATAACGAACATCAACGTCACGAAGGTCAGTACCGATTCTTGGGGTGAGTTCGTCGAGTTCCCGCTCGTCACTGTCATGAGCAAGTTCGACGAGTACAACAACGCCGACGGCGACAATCCGCAAGCCCGCCGCAAGTGGATGGGGCCGGTCGGCGACGTCGTCGTCGAAGTCGAAACCGATGCAGGCATCACCGGCGTCGGTGTCGGTAACTGGGCGACGGGGTCAATCAAGACCATCGTCAACGAAACGCTCTCGAAGCTCGTTATCGGCGAGGACCCACACGAGCGCGAGCGACTCTGGGACATGATGTACCGCGCGACGATTCCGTTCGGCCGAAAGGGCGCCGCGATCGAGGCCATCAGCGCCATCGACCTCGCTCTCTGGGACATCGCTGGGAAGGAAGCCGAGAAGCCAGTCTACGAACTGCTCGGCGGCCCAGTTACGGATGATATTCCCTGCTATGCGAGTAACCTCCACCCGGTCGATCACGAGAAACTCGAGCAGGAGGCCCAGAACTACGCCGAGCAGGGCTTCGACGCGATGAAGCTGCGGTTCCGATACGGGCCTGAAGCGGGCCGCAAAGGAATGAAAGAGAACGAAAAGATCGTCAAGACGGTTCGGGATGCCGTCGGCGACGAGATCGCGATTGCCGGCGACGCCTACATGGGCTGGGACGTCCGCTACGCCAAGAAGATGCTCAAGCGTCTCGAGCGCTACGATATGGAGTGGGTCGAGGAACCCGTTATCCCCGACGATATCGACGGCTACGCCGAGGTCCGTGAGGCGTCGAACGTTCCCATCTCCGGCGGCGAACACGAGTTCACCCGCTGGGGCCACAAGGAACTCCTCGAGCGCGAGGCCGTGGACATCCTCCAGCCCGACGTCCACCGCTGTGGTGGCCTGACCGAACTGTTGAAGATCGACGCGATGGCGAGTGCCCGAGACGTCCCGGTTATCCCCCACTCCGGGACGAACCCGACGCTACACTTCATCGCCGCATCGACCAACGCGCCGATGGCGGAGTATTTCCCGATTCCCGAGTGGTACAAGCAGCGCCAGGGCGAGCAGGAATCGACCTACGCCGACGCGATTTACGCCAATCCGCCGAACGCCGAGAACGGCGCTATCGAACTGCCGGACAGCATCGGTCTGAGCTCCGAGACCAACCCCGAAGCGCTCGAGCACTACAACGTGGAGTAATCCATGACCGACGTCACCTTCGAATACAACGTGCCGGTGTTTGCGGGCGCGCCGGAGTCGGGAACCAACCCCGTCCACCGCGATACCCCGTGCTACGAGCAACTCGACTGGGAAACGACGAAGGACGGCGTCCTAAAAGCCGATGAACTCGGCTTCGACGCCGCGTGGGCACCGGACCACCTCATGCTTGGCCGCGACCACGCCGAATTCGAGTGCTGGACACTGCTGTCGGCACTAGCGGGGCTTACCGAGGATATCAACTTGGGCTCGTTGGTCCTCTGTAACGACTACCGAAACCCAGCGCTGGTCGCGAAGATGGCCGCGACGCTCGACGTCATTTCCGACGGGCGACTCGAACTCGGACTCGGTGCTGGCTGGCACGAACCCGAGTACGAAGCCTACGGCTGGGAGTACCGCGATGGCTTCGAGCGGCTGATGCGCCTCGACGAGAGCATCCGCCTGATGAAGGAGCTCTGGAACGCCGACACCGGCGAACCCGCTTCCTTCGCGGGCGACCGCTACCGGATCGACGACGCCTACTGCGAACCCGGCCCGGTCCAGGATCCCCACCCACCGATCCTCGTCGGTGGGCAGGGCGAGGAGGTGACGCTGAAACTCGTCGCGAAACACGCCGACGTCTGGAATACGGACGTGTTCAACGGGACGCCGGAGACGCTCGAGCACAAGATCGGTGTCATCGAGGACCACTGCGAGACGGTTGACCGCGATCCCGACGAGATCGAGTACTCCTGGGACGGCCACATCATCTGTACGCGCGATCCCGAGAAGTACGAGCGCTTGCTCGATCTGATGATCCCGATCCAGTTCGAGGAGGAGTACGTCGATCAGGCCGACATCACGACCGAAGAGATCGCCAGCGAATACTTCATCATGGGTACGCCCGAGGAGTGTGCCGAGGCGATCGAGAAACGGATCGACGCCGGCGTGACGAAGTTCCAAGGCTGGTTCGTTGACTTCCCCGATACGGACGGGATGGAGTTATTCGCCGACGAAGTGATGCCGCAGTTCCAGTAGTCAGCCGCTCGTTTTCGCCGCGTTTTCGATTTTGCCACTCGAACGCACACTGATCGTCTGGTCGATAATCGGATAGCTTCGGGTGACGAAACCCGAGACCACGAACCGGTTCGATCGCATTGGAATCGTCGGGGTCCGTTTGAAACTGACGGTGAATCGACGGAATCGGGACTCGTTCTCTGTGTTGTTCCAAACACAGCCGGTTCCCACGTCCGAGCAATTGCGATCGGATATTCGATAGTGCCGGACACCGATTCGGCGGGATCGCTCAATTCTTCCCACAAATAGACCGTACCCGTCGGGATCGAGAGTCTGCGTTACCCACTAACACAACTCATCCGGTGACAGCGGACGCCAGTCCTTAACACGGATGTTCGGACGTGAGAGCCTAGGATATAGATAGTATATCCTCGTACTACCGACTGACAGATACACTATTTACATCCATACATCTGTAAATATATCCGCTGCGTCAGAGACAGTACCCGACATCTTTCCGGTGGTACCGGACAAACTTGGCGAAACAAAGAATATCCATGAGCGACGGAGCGAATCGACGGGCAGAATCGTCGGTTGTCGACGTCCAGTAAGGTTTATCATGAGTCCGCGGGAGTAGTAGCTATCGTCAACATGACTCAGTCCCTCGAAGAGACAATTTCGGACGTCGCAGCGTACACCGTTGCACAGGATATGGAGAACGAGGTTTGGCAGAAAGGCGTCGCCATCAACGGCCTGCTCGCGACCGACCGTGAGGAGTGCGTCGAGGCCGCCAGAGCCCTCGTCGATCGGTCCGTCGAGACCCAGGACAGCAACGGCCAGCTGTCCTACGGCCCGAGCTACCCGATCGAGGTCTTCCAGCACGGCAAAGAGTACGATGCTCACTGGCAAATCGACGAACGAAAGGCGATGAACACGAACAACACTACCTCCATCGGTCACGGTGTTCTCGACTTTTATCGTCGAACCGGCAACGACGAGTACCTCGAGGCCGCACGCGGGGAGTACGAGAACCTCCAGTCGGTCGAACGCACCGAGGACGGTGGCATTCCCCACCACATCCCGGAGCTGTCGGGCGTGAAGGGGCTGTGGATCGACTCGGTCTACATGATGTGTCCGTTTTTCGCGCGCTATGGCGCTGCCGCCGACGAACCCGACGCGTTCGACGAAGCCGCCAAACAGCTCATCGTCCACGCCAAACACTTGCAGGACCCACATACGGGACTGTTCCGGCACATCTGGCACGAACAGCCCAACAGCTACCCCCAGAGCACCTTCTGGGCGCGCGGAAACGGCTGGATCCAGGCGGCGATCGTCGACGTCTTGGAGTTCCTTCCCGAAGACCATCCCGACCGCGACGAACTGATCGAGATCTTCCGCGACGTCGCCTCAGCGATCGTCGAACGCCAGGACGACAGCGGGATGTGGTACAACATCGTCGACGACCCACACACGCCCCTCGAGAGTTCGGGCACGCTCATGTACACCTACGCGTTCAAACGCGCCCTCGACCTGGGTATCGTCGAAGACGCGAAATACGAACAGGCCGCAGAGGATGCGATGGACATCGCACAGGGCCTCGTCGACAACGAGGGTGCCGTCCGCCGGGTCGCCGGGCCACCCGGTGGACCGGGCGCGCCGCTGACGTCGACGTCGTACGGACAGGGCTTCTACTTGCTCGCCGCGACGCAGTTCATCGATACGCAGTAATCCGCTCACACGATTCGGTCTCGTGATCGTAGCGTCCCGGTTCAGAAAGATCGAGGTGCTACCCGAGAGGTGGTCGTTGACCGCCACCTGCGAGCGTCAGGCGGTGACGAGGACGGGACCGCCGACCTCTTTCATTCGGAATCGTGCTTTGCGTCTCTATTGCGATCACTGTCTCAGTGAGTTGGTTCCTCGAATACGAAGCGATTCCCATCTCCGATCCCACGTTTCGGTGTACCCACGAAAGCTATTTAATGAGTCCACCGACTGCTGAGCACTTCGGGAAAAGCGACGGCCGCTTCGAAACGGAGTCGTTAGAGAACCGGCCTACTCGGTTTCCGATACGTGCGTTCGTACCGGTTCCGATCGAACCGTCTCGATAACCCCGCGAAGATAGCCGACCGTAAACCCGCGGGCCCGATGTCTCCAATCGTCGTCGCCCTCCATCTTCGGCACGTGGTCTGGAATAACCGGACCGTCGAAACCGATATCATCGAGCGCTCGTACCGCCTCAGCGGTATCGAAGTTACCCGTATCGACGAACGCCTCGTGGAATTTCGGGACCGTTCCGACGACATCGCGGAAGTGAATGAAGACGATCTCGTCACGTTCGCCAAAGCGACGAATGACCTCGGTGACGTCTTCGCCCATCTGTGAGAAACAGCCGAGACAAAGCTTCAATCCGTGATTGTCGCTCGGGACAAGATCCATCCCTTTCTCGAAATTCTCGACGTTCCGGAACAGACGAGGGATTCCACCGAGTGACTCGAGAACCGGTGGGTCAACCGGATGTAGTGCGAGGTCGACGCTAGCCTCCTCCGCAACTGGAAGCACGGTCTCGAGGAAGTGCTGATAATTCTCCCAGAATTCCTCCTCAGTGTACGCTCGGTCGAGACCGGGTGCGAGTTCGTCCGGATCGTCGAGTTCGTCGTAATCGAAGGCGGTTGCCTCGGCACCGCCTCGCGTCTCGACGGGTGAAGTTCGCATCGGGACGACGCTGCGAGGGTTCCACTGGTAGCCCAGCACTGGAACGCCAGCCCGGCCCAGATTTCGAATCAGGGTCGTAATTTGGTCGAGCGCTTCGTCCGCGCCGTCTCGACCGAACATGATATCACCGTACATCGAATACGGCAGCGACTGGATGCCCGTAAAGGAGAGGTCCGCATCTTCGATACGGTCTCGAGCGGCGGTGAGTTCCGAGACGGATGGAATCTGGTCCGGACCGACTGCGATCGTCTCGCTCCCATCCCGATCGTTGAATTCGTCGGGTTCCTCCTCAGTATCTGCGTGATCGACGAAGATATCCGTCGCACCGAGCTGTCGTACGTATCGCAATCTGCGTTTTGAGAGTGAGCGAGTTCGAACGCCGACACGAACGGTTGCGCTAGTAGTTCGCCTCATACGCCGTTTTCTCTCGACACGGCTATATTAGTGTGGGGTATTCAATGAGTGATCGGGGATTCCGTGTCTTCGGTTGCTCGAGATCGACGTCTAGTGCAGTAACATGAAAATTTCCGGCCGTGTTTAGTTAAGCGTGAAAAGTGAGGCGGTACGATTTTATGCTGGTCTATGGCAAAAATCGACCGCCTCAACGGTTGTAGCGACTGGATCGATTTGAGTTTTGTGGAGCGAGAACGGACACCGTGTCGGCTGATGGGGCTCGGTATTCGACTCCACCTTGCTGGATTATCGCTTTCGAATACCGTTCGAGAACTCGAGAGGTTCGGTGTCGAGCGATCGCGGAAGGCTGTTCACGATTGGGTACAGAAAGCCGATCTACAGCCAGCAACTGACACGACTCCGAATCACATTGCGCTCGACGAAACCGTGATTCGGATCGATGATCACCAGTATTGGCTGTACGCTGCAGTCGATCCTGAAACGAACAAGATTCTCCATATACGGCTGTTTTCAACGACTACAACCGCATTGACTGAACGCTTTCTGCGAGAATTAACCGAGAAACATGATGTCGAAGACGCTGTGTTTCTCGTCGACGGAGCACAGCATCTCCAGACAGCGCTCCGCCGATATGGGCTCCGATTTCGATACGAAAAACATGGAAATCGGAACGCTGTTGAACGTATATTTTGAGAGATAAAACGACGTACCTCCTCGTTTTCAAACTGTTTTAATCACGTCAGACCATCAACCGCAGAATCGTGGCTCCAAGCTTTCGCCGTCTGGCAGAATGCTACAAACTAAACACGACTGTTTTCGATCTGGGAAACTTTTATTATATGTGATTATAAATACTCTTCCGTGTCATGCGGTGTGACATAGCAAACCAATGAGAGAGGACACGACAGAGACGCCGTCAGAGCGACACGTATCGAACGACGATGAATCCGGGGGATCGGACGAAAGGAGAGGATTGTCGATGCCGCGCCGGGGTGCGCTCGGAGTGATCGGGGCCGCAGGGCTCGGAGCAGCGTTCGCGGGTAGTGCGAGCGGTCAGGAGTCGAGCGCCGGCCCTGACACCGGCAACCAACCGTGGTACGAGTGGGACGCCGACGTCGACGCGAACGGACACGGCCTGTATGACTTGCACAACCTCGAAGTCGATCATACCTACACATCGGCCCGCGAGGCGGATGTGATCGTCTGGGAGGACGAGGACGGTGTCTATCAGGCCGATGGGACTGATGGCCACGTAGCGAGCAGCGATGACTATCTCGAACTCATTCAGGCGGCCGTCGATAGCCTCACCGACGGGCGAACTACGAAGGAACGTGTACTCGTGACCGCCGACGGGACGGTCGAGGCAACTAACAAGCTTAAGCAAGTCGTCTTGCCGAGTTACACTGTCGTCGACGTGCCGGCGACGATCCGCGTCGAGGATGAGGGACAGTCACTGGTGATCCCTTTCCGCGCCCTCAACGAGGAGGAGATCGAAATACCGCGATTGAACATCACGGGGAACCCACGCTTCGGGATCGTCCTGCAGAACTGTGATAGCGTACGGCTCGGGCACATCGACGTCCAGTTCGACGGGCTCAATGCGCTCGACCCCTATGAAGATCATCCGAACTTCGATCCGCCCGAGAGTTTTCCCCCGTCTCACGAACCCGGCCGACCACGAGAGGACCAGCTGGCCGATCCGGTCCATGTCGGCGAAATCAACGAAGGCGTCCGAATTTCCGGGCGGTCGCGCGAGGACGCCGCAACGGACATCCAACTCGATTCAGCGTACATCGAGAACGCAAACCATCACGGCGTCGAATTCTACGATGTCGAACGCGTTCAGGTTGGACGGGTCCTCGGCAACGGCATAGCGGGGTGCTCGCTACTCCTGAACAAAGCGATCAACGCGACCGTCGATAGCGTCGTGGGGTACAACCCTGAATCAGAGACGCGCTACGCGACGTTCCGGGTAGCCAACGAGGTCGAGAATGTTTCCTGCGGGCAGGTAGTGAGTCGCGACGCCCCACGAGGCGTCCACATTAGTGATGGTCGGGACATCACAATCAACACCGTCAACATCAGCAACCCACGGACGCTGGGTATCGCCGCAGATAGCACCGTCGAGAACGCAGTTGTTCAGGGCGGACTCATCAAGAACTGCGCCCAAGAGGGTATCCGTTCGGACACGGAAGGGTTCGCAGTCAGCAACGTCCGTGTCTACGATGATCGTCCCGAAGACGACCGGGAGCAACCGGTCGCAATCCGTGTCACGGGTGACCACAGCAGCGTCGTCAATTGCGATGTCCGTAACGGTGGCACTGAACACCTGCTCGATATCACGGCCGACGATACAGTTGTCCGCAACAACATCGGCGATGGTATTGACTCGGGGACGGTCACGCTCAAGTCAGACGTCGATCCTGCTGCCCGCATCGAGGGCGTGAGCGAGAATCCCTCCGCGACGCTTGACCTTCGCGCATCAGCCGTCAAGGCACCTGCTGGCTCGTGTTCCTGGGACCATCGCTTCGAATGGGACGGCGACGCTGAGCGCTGGGACCTGGTCTTCGAGTGGCACACCGACCCTGGCGCCGACCTTGACGTCAAATACATCGTTGATCAGCCCCAGGCAAACCTCGGCCTCGAGCGAGACGTAGACTGGGATCATGACACGAGCCCTGGAATTGTCGACTCGTTCGAGTCAGGCACGCTCGATGCCTACGACGGCAACACTGACGCCTACGAGATCACCAACGACCCGCCAGTTTCCCACGGTGACTCAAGGCTCGCGAGTGACGTTGGTGTTGCACCGATCATCTCGACTGACGGGTTAGACCGGTATCCGGCAGCGGGGACTACGTTTTCCGCGAAGATTGGACGGACGGACGACAATCCTCACATGGGCGTTGCATTCGGGGCGCAGAGTACTGATGAGTTCTACTTCATACGTGTGAGCCCCGATTTGGATGCCCCTCGATTTCAGCTCTACAGCGGCTCGAGTGGGAACCTCTTCTCGGTTGAACCGACCGCAGACATCAAGACCGGAACGCTGTACGAACTAGTCGTCGACTGGGGCGAAGACGGAGAAATTACCGCCACACTCTTTGATCCCGACGGAACAGAAATCGCGTCGGGTTCCGCGACCAACACGGACTTCATCGCCGGCGGGATCGGTACCCGTGGGTCGGCGCTGCTCGACGAAATTCGGATCCTCGAGGAGTAGCTTGTTTCGGCCCCACTCCGGGCCGTGTTTAGTTAAGCGTGAAAAGTGAGGGGTACGATTTTATGCTGGTCTATGGCAAAAATCGACCGCCTCAACGGTTGTAGCGACTGGATTGATTTGAGTTTTGTGGAGCGAGAACGGACACCGCGTCGGCTGATGAGGCTCGGTATTCGACTCCACCTTGCTGGATTGGGCAAACCAGATTGAGTCCTCCTCGTCGACAGTCATCCCGTCCGGGACACCGTCGTTTGCGGGCGTCATCGAAACGACGTTCGGAATCGGGAATCTGGATCCCGAATCACATGTCGATTCTCAAGTACCTGATGCCGAGACACCGATCCCCGATTCGACGATCAGGAGATCAGTACGGACATTCTGATGGATTGAATGGGATCACCCGAGTAACTCGCCGGCTCGTATCTGTTCTTGGCTTCCGACGAGGCCGGCTACATCACCGGTCATCTCCTCTACGTCGATGAAGGTACCAGATCCTCTAACTCGATTTGCAACGTCCTGCGTCGTGAGAACGACTATCCGAAATCCCTGCCGATGCCGTCCGCGCTGCCGACATCGAATAGTGTGTCCGAATACGATAATTCCACTGATTCTCACTTGTTGCTCGATCATGGTAGTGAACGCTCGACCTGGTTCGCTGGAGCGTGGTTCGTTGACTGTCGATACGGACTACACCATACAATTAAGCAAGTGAATAGCTTTAGCGTAGGTGATGACACTTGGCACCATTCTCGTTGCTATCGGACCGGAAGACACCGATCGATCGGACGAAATCATTGAGACCTTTCTGGAGGTTGCGAAACCGGCTGACGCGACTGTCGTCCTCGCACACATCTTCATGGACGAGGAGTACAACCAGCGACTCTCCCAGCTCGAGTTCGATACCAGCCGTGAGGCGATCAACCCCGATCAGGTCGCCGAGCGCTACACGGTAATGCAAGACCTCAGACCCACCCTTGACGCTGCGGGCCTCGAGTACGAAATTCGAGGTGCCGTCGGCGAACAGGGGCCGAAAATCGTCGACGTAGCGACCGAAACCGACGCGGATCGCGTCATCGTCGCGGGCCGAAATCGGTCGCCGGTTGGCAAAGCTGTCTTCGGATCAACTGCACAGGGGGTGCTCCTCTCCTCACCGTGTCCCGTAACGTTCGTCTGTCTCAACTAACCTCGATTTACTCCTGCAATGATGCCGAGAACTGGATGCTCGATACCGGTTTTCGCCATCAGTCGCTAATTGAGAGACACTCCCGCCGAAGTAGGGCCCCTACCAGCAGTCCTGTTGTCACTGGATCCATACTGCGTCGCGCTAGTACTGTCAAGCGTGCAATGGCCAGCCAGACGACTCGGCCGGGGACTAATCAGCGCCATGTTTCGGTGAATAGCCACAGTCCGGGCAGCTCGAGGGGTGATGTTGTACTGCGATCGCCTTATCGCAGTGTGGACACTCGTACTCCATGAGTTCGGGGACTATCGCTAATCACTAAAACCTTGCTATGACAATTGTCGTATCTCAAACGGCTGTCGACAAGGGAGAGTTGAACTATCCGTTGGTATCTCAGTCGTCGGAAACTACAACGTTTGGACGGTAACTCTCGCTGATCGTTTTCCACTTGTTCGTGCGAAATTGCCAGTAGTTAATGGCGGCCGAAATACTCGTCTCCGCGAGAAAGCCGAGATACAGACCCCAGTATCCGACTGCCGTCATCGCTCCGAGGTACGCGAGCGAGAGCGACCCACAGAAGATGCGGAAAAACTGATTCACGAAGGGGATTCGTGTGTCACCACTGGTATCGAGCGGGCCGGATGCAGCAACCGTCACGGGGAGCCCGCTGTGTGCCACATTGACTCGGTAGGTCCCGGTCCCGAGTTCGAGTTCGATCTCGCCGTCGCTGGCCTGCGTCTGATCGACGATGGTGAACAGTTCGAGGTCCGCTCCGAGGTCGGTTCCCTACTTGAGGACGAGATCCCGCCCGTCGCCAGTCAGGAACAGATATTTGACCCGATCGTGAGACACATACAGACGACATGGAAATCATCGACCTAGCAGCGATTCCGCTATCACACGACCTCGAACCTGGCCGTGCCTTCGGCGGCTCACGCGGAATGACTGACTCGCGATCGACAACACTCGTTCGCCTCGAGACGGACGATGGAACCGTCGGCTGGGGCGAGGCCTTTGCCTCGCCGCGAGCAGTCGCAGCACTGATCGAGGACGAGTTCGCCGACGCAATTCTCGGTAGTTCGCCGATAGAGGCTGAGTCACTGGCCGACCGCGTCTACACCGGCGACATCGGCGGCTATCACGCCGCTCGCGAGGCGCTCGCACAGTCCGCGCTCTCGGCCGTCGAGGTCGCGATGTGGGACCTCCGCGGAAAGGCAGCCGGACTGCCGGTCCACGAACTGCTCGGCGGTCAGCGGGTCGAGTCGGTCGTCCCGTACGCGTCGACGATGTATCTCACCGAATGGGGAGAGGATCCCGCCGATCCTATGGAAGTGGCCGCCGCGGACGGCTTCACCGCGGCGAAGATCAAGATCGGTGGCGGTCGCGAGGACGACCGCTGCCGTGTCGAAATCGCCCGGGAAATCCTCGGCGACGACGCCCATCTGATGGTCGACTACAACGGGAACTACACGCCGCGACAGGCAATCGCGTCGATTCGCGACCTCGAGCCCTACGACATCACGTGGGTCGAAGAGCCGGTTCCACCGGAGAATTATTCGGGATACCGAGAGATCAGGGATCGCGTCGACGTCCCGCTCGCGGCCGGTGAGGCCCATTACGGGCGATTCGAGTTCACGCGGCTGCTCGAGGAGGGGCTGGTCGACGTTATCCAGCCGAATCTGGGGCGGTGTGGTGGCTTCGCCGAGGCACGGTTCGTCGCGAAACTGGCGACGACGGCGAACGCCATCGTCCGGCCACACGTCTGGAACAGCGCCATCGGAACCGCGGCCGCGCTCCAGTTCGCCGCAAGCCTCTCGTCGTACCCTCACGCCCAGGGGATGGAACCCGACCCGGTACTGTTCGAGTTCGACCGCAGCGAGAATCCGCTTCGCCACGAACTGCTCGAGTCACCGTTAGATCCCACCGGCGGGACGCTCGCGGTGCCACAGTCTCCCGGACTCGGCATCGAGGTCGACGAAACGGCGGTCGATCGGTTCCGACTCGAGTGAGGACGAGTCGGAGTCGACAGGGCCAGCATCGGTGCGTTCTGGATCGACGACAACGGCGTCACTGCGGGCCGACTGCAGCGTAATAGCTATGAACGTGTCCCCCCACTCTCGAGACGCATGGCCCGTATTGCGTTCCACCTGAAGATCGCGGATGGCGAGCGCGAGGCGTACCGCGAAGCACACGAGAACGTCCCTGAGTGGCTCGAGGAAGCGTACCTCGAATCCGACGCCGGACTCGAAACCTACAGCGTCTTCGAGGCGGACGGTCACGTCTTCGGGTTTCTGGAACTCGAGGATCCGGACGCACTCCAGGAGGTAATGGAAAACAGCGACGCACAGGCTCGCTGGGCGGAGGAGATGGAGGGAATTACCGTCGATGAGGACGGCGATCAGTGGATGGACGAAGTGTATCGGATGATCTGAGCGCGACAGTCCGCTTCAGTCCATGAGCTACTGGTCGACTGGCAGGGGTATCGTTGGTTTTCAAACAAACTGTTGCCATTATTCCTCCAACAGCACTGAGTAGAACGCAGACTATCGATATCGGTTCGCACGACAGCTTCTCATCGCACCAGCAGCGTCCAGTTCGTGTCCGATATGACCGAATGAAATGGGAGAGCGTGTGCTCGAGCAGCAGTTCGACAGACTTGAGCGTCGAAACCGTCGTTATACCAGCTCAGAGCAGTCGGTCGAGATCGGACTGGAGCCGCTCGTAGAGCGTCTCGGCTCGCTGCTGGTCGTTCGCCGAGAGGCTGACGATCGGTTCGCGGACGCCACCGCCATGGTAGCCCGCGAGTTCGAGTCCCGCCTTGACTGCGGAGACGCTGATTGCGCCCGCGAGCGTGTTGTTCTCGCCCGTTCGACTCCGAAACTGCTGATAGGGAACGGCAGCGTTCTGAAGCGCACGGGCACGTTCCCAGTCGTCTTCACGTAACGCTGCCAGCAACTCCTGTCCGAGTCGCGGTTCGAAGTTCGTGACACCGGCAGTGAAGCCTTCTGCACCCTGGACCCAGAACGACAGCGCGTACGGCTCCGCGAGACCGTCAACCCAGACGACGTCGTCGCCGGCAGCGATCGCTTCACCGAGTTTTACCGCGTCGGCGAGGGCGTACTTGATCCCAGCGACGCCCTCGATTTCGGTCAATGCTGCCAGAAATCCGACGGATGGGTCGAACCCGCGGATGTACGGAACGATCGCGGTCTCTGTCGCGTCTGCAAGCGCCTCGTAGTACTCGAGCAGTCCCTGTTCGTGCATATACGTATGGTCCGGCGGCATGATCATCATCGCGTCGACACCAATCCGGTCGTACGCGGTGATGAGGTCTCGAGCGGTCTTCGTGCTTCCACCAACACCGGCCAGTACGCAGGCATCGTCGGGCAGCGCCGCAACGCTCGTCTCAGTCACGTCGATACGTTCCTGGTGTGTTAGCGAGTGATACTCACTGATGTTCGCACACGCAAGAAACGTATTGAGCCCCTGACCCGAGAGATCCTCTGCGTTTTCGGCGATTTTCTCGTGTTCGATCTCACCATCATCGTCGAATGGCGTCAACATTCCAACTGCAACGTCCCGTAGTCCGTCCTGTAGCTTGGCGTATGCCATGGTTCGAAATCAGGCAGATATCAAATAAAGCTATCGCAGCGTGATTCGACACTCGACTCAATAACTGGCGACCGGTATGAGTTCGGTCGCCCGGGGTCGAACCGTCCACCAAGGTTTATCACAAACCCGACGGAGAAGCAGCTATCGTCAACATGACTCAGTCCCTCGAAGAGACAATTTCGGATGTCGCAACGTACACCGTCGGCGCATCTCCAGAGACTGCACCAAGTGCCCACTAGGTTGTCAGATGCCTGGCGTCACCCACCTACGCTCGGAGACTGAATCGGCACCACCCAATCATGCGTGCCGGGTCAACCTCCTGGACCACCGCGTCGGCAACGCATCGCTATCGGCACTCACGACACCATGAACGGCACACATCATCGGTGTCGACTCACGATGCAATGCATTCTCGGCGCGACGTGATCCGCTAACCAAACGATTATCAGAGCGTAGCGGCAACTGATTCCTATGAACGTCCTGCTAACCGGCGCGTACGGCCGTTGTGGAACCGCAATCATCGACCAACTGCACGACGAACCCGACTACGAGTTTACCTACCTCGACCGTGAGGAGCCCGACGAGAGCAGTACATACGGCGACCACGACACTGTCGTCGCCGACGTCGCAGACGGTCTCGCCGTTCGCGAGGCGGCTGCTGATCAGGACGCGATGATCCATCTCGCTGGCTACCCCTTCACTGACGGCACATGGGACGACGTCCACCAACCCAACATCATCGGCGTACTCAACGCCCTCGAGGCCGCCCGCGAGGCCGAACTCGAGACGGTTGTCTTCGCCTCATCGAACCACGTCATGGGAATGTACGAAGCCGAAAACGCCCCCGACCTTTACTACGGTTCCGAGGCTCCTTTCCAACTCTCCCACGAGGATCCCGTCCGTCCGGACTCGTACTACGGCGTTTCGAAGAGTTTCGGCGAGGATCTCTGCCGGTACTACGTCGAGAACTACGAGTACCCGAAGCGAGCCCACGCGATCCGGATCTGCAGCGTCCGGATGCCCGAGTACGATCATCCGTACGGTGATGCCGAACACGGAGTCGACGACGGGGAGTACGAACGTGGCAGCGACGAGTACGAACAGCAGGTCGCCCGGATGAAAGGGATGTGGCAGTCCCGACGCGACTTCGGACACATGATCGACTGCTGTCTGCAGACCGACGAGGCGGGCTTCGAGATCTTCAGCGGCGTCAGCGACAACGATCGACGCTGGTACAGCATCGAAAACGCCCGAGAGACCATCGGCTACGAGCCACAGGACAACGGTGAGGAGTGGGACGCACCGCCTGAATAGAGACTTTCAAGGAGATTTACGATGAACCGACAGCTGATGAACGTGACCTGTACACTTCGACGAACTCGCGACCGAGTATTCTGCGGTTCGTGACCTGATGTTCAACGGCGACGAGTTCAGCGGATCAGTTAGTGGCATGCGAAACGGTCGAAACGTCGCCTTCGAGGACGGCATCGAGACACCGGTCGAGGACGGTGACGAACTGAGTGCGTCACCGCCGGCCGAAGTCGGCTAACACACGTTACCGAATCCCGACAGCCTCAGACCTTGCTCCTCCTTGTTTCACCACCTCTCAACACCGGTTACGGAACGGTGCAAAACCGACGAAAAGCGAAAATCAGACCCGTTCTCAGTCTGCCTGTGCATACTCGTCGACAGTACCGGATGGAACAGTCCCGTCGTCGTTCCAACCGCGGAGTTCGTAATACTCCTCGACCGACGATGCAAGGTCCGGAATGTCATAGGGGAGCCTGTCTTCGTCAGCGTCGTGACCCCGCTGATTCCGAAAGTGACGCTCAAGTTCGACGATACGTGCACCCACCGCGAGCAGGTCGTCGTAGTCGGCGTCAAGCAGGGCTTCGAACCGGTCACCCTCGACCGCACGGCCGACGCCGAACCGGCAGATGAGGCCGCTGTCTCTGAGCGCGTTGCGGTTTTCGTTTTCAATCACGAGTTCGGCCTTGCCGGCCGTTCCCTGCGGATCGACATCTCCGCCGTACTCGTCGGCAAGCGTCGTCGAGTACATGTGATCGCCGCTGCGGTTCGCAACGGCGTAGGAGAGTCCCTGTCCGTGGAGTACACGGCCATCGTGAGTAGCGAACTCACGCCCTTGACGGAGTAGTTCTCGACGCCAAGATCGTCGTGAGCGCGGGCAACGCCCTCTGCCAAGAGATCGCCTTCCTCCTCACGGAAGGCGATCTTCTCGACGAGGTCGGTGTTGCTAAACTCGTCTTCGCTCGCGAGATAGGCCGCGATGACGTTCCCACAGGAGATCGTATCCATACCGTACCGGTCACACAGTTTGTTCGACTGCATGATGTCGACCAGATCGCCGATACCACAGTTCGAACCGAACGAGAAGACGGTCTCGAGCTCCGGTCCTTCCGTTTCGACGCCGCGTTCCTCGTCTTTCGTCGGGAGTTTGCGGACGAACGCACAGACCGAGCAGGAAACCTTCTTGTACTTCTTTTCCTCGACGGCGTCGCCGTCGATGTTCTTGATATCCCCGAAGGACCGCTCTGAGAAGTACCGCTTCGGGAACGAGAAGTTGTCGTTGATGAACTCGATCGAGTTCGTCGTTCCCTGGCGGCGCATGATGTGGTCGCTGGTGGCGGCTCCCCGGTGGACCGCCGACTGGATCTCCTCGGTGGGGACCTCTAGGTCGGGTGCCGAGTCGTCTTGGAAGGTGATGGCCTTGACGTTCTTCGACCCCATCACTGCGCCGAGTCCGCCGCGGCCGAACGCGCGACTATCGTAGGTCATCACGTAGGCGAATCGAACGCGGTTCTCGCCAGCCGGGCCGATCGTCGCGAGGTTTCCGCTTTCGAGGCCGTGGCGTTCGTTCATTACCACAGTCACCTCGGGAACAGTCGCCTCCTTGAGTTCAGGGACTTCCTCGAATTCGATATCATCGTCGGTGACGTGGACTGCGAGCAGTTCGTCGCTCTGGCCGGTCAGTTCGACGACGCTGTGGCCAGTTCCAACAAAGTTCCGCGAGAGATAGCCGCCAGCATTCACCGAGGCAACCCCATCCGTCAGCGGTGAGAGGGCGGTACAGTTCATTCGACCGGTGAAACTCATCTGTGACTGCTGGAGCGGGCCAGTCGAGAAGTAGAGTCGGTTCTCGGAACCGTATGGATCCGCATCGAACGGAATTCGATCGTGTGCGAGCTTGGTTGCGACACCTCGTCCACCGATAAATTCGGAGAGTTCGTCTTCGATAGATTCCGTCGTTATGGATCGACTGCCAACGTCAATCGTACAGAGCGATCCCTTCGCGTGGAGGATTGCCGGGTCCAATGTACCTCGAGATGAAAAAGCTAGTGATGGTAGTTCGCCCGTTTTCGAACGAGAATATCCGGTGCAACCGGACGGTTCCTGTTACCATACTATCTGGAGGGGGCACAGGCAGAAACTGAGAGGGAGTGCGGAACAGACAGTACGACCGGACGATCCAGTACCGGAGACTACGCATTGGCCCGCAGCGTATTACAGGCATACTGTTGTAAATAGTTGTAGGCATACGTATCCGGTGACACCGAACAAAAGACGAGACAGAAATGCAATTCGGAGTACTGAACGGGAGCGGTGACTCGGGAACCCATTATCCAACCGATAGGTCTCAAACAGTGAAATCGTACTCGTCAGCACGAAATCAGAGACCGAAAGTGTGTCCGACAAAGCCGGATACAGGTGCAGAATACACTCAGGCGAGTACTCGCCGGAATCACCTGCGTCGAATTTCGAAGGCCGTCCTGTCCCCGGTTTCGATCTCAGTTATCTCCCGTTTCGAAGAGTATTTACACTAGTCCAATCACACTATGAGTAGATGAGAACAGCGCAAACTGTTTCGCTAGAAACGGCAAAGGAGATACTAGACGCGGCAGAGTCGAAAGCAAACGAACTCGGCGTCGCAATGAACCTCGCAGTGACGAACAATGAAGGGAATCTGCTCGCGTTCCGTCGAATGGATGGGGCAAAACTGGTTGCAGCGAGCATTGCTCGAGACAAGGCGTACACCGCAGCAGCCGTCAAGAAGCCGACGGAAGCGCTGAAAGAGGGGTCGGAACCTGGTGGGGACGTCTACGGCCTTCAGTCGACTGACGATAACCGCGTCGTCACGTTCGGTGGTGGGATTCCACTCGAGAGTGATGGTGTTGTCGTTGGCGCAGTCGGCTGCAGTGGTGGAGACGTTTCAGAAGATATAGCGGTAGCCAGCGCTGGCGTGACGGCATTCGAAGAGTCCCTGTAACAACGGTTCGGATTCCATCCGGAACGGCGTCTTTTCACGCGGTCAGTTTTTACGAAAGACCTGCCATAAATATGGTAAAGTGAGATGTCGAAGGCAGATTCTGCAGTACACCGATTTTGGTCAGTGACGAAACGAGTCAGTTCCAGATAGGACGCGCGATCTAGCTTCGGTTTGAGTGCGTTAATTCGATTCGTATGGAAGGCAGGCAAAGCGGTGTACAGTGAACGACAGTCACATAGTGGATGGTATATGTATAGGGCACTGTCTAGTTTAGCGTCCCCGCTGGCATCTGTCTGTTGAGTTATTGGTGCGACCGTTTCGTGTTATAGTAGTGTACGAACTGCTCAAAACAGTTTCTGACGGTCGCCCGACTGCCCACCACGAGTTCTGGAAGCGGTCAACACGCATCTTACGGATGTGAAAACACTTTTCGATCAACGTAGTCGAGCTGACCGCTCAATCCTAATCGAGAGAGGGCAGTCAGATAGCCATCAACGAGAAAGACGGTGTCGGAGAGATCGTGTTTCTCGGTCAATCGATGGAGAAACACAGCAGCTGGATCGGTGCCTCGTCGTCCGAATACTGCGTCATCAAGAATGAACCGCGAGTCTAAGTCTATTGCAGCATATACCCAAGACCAGTCGTCGTTAATCCTGACAGCAGTCTCATCAATGGCGACCCGTGACGGCTTCACCGTCCTCAGAACGCTTCGCGTTCTGATGGGCCGCACGAGAGCTTCGCTCTTGTGGACGTCGGCGGGTCTGAGACGCTGTCAGCCAGCCGATGTATCCAGTGCCAGATTGCTTGGTGAGAGCACTCAACGCCTAATTCAGCGAGAATCGTTGTTGTCTCCCGAAGCGAACAACCGGTCTGATGGAGGCGGACGACGAACGCCCTGATGGGCGTCGCCGTTCGCTCATTCTCCCAAGATTCTTCTAAATCCGAATCATAGCTCTCGCTGAACAGGTCTGCGAGCATCCTAACCAATTTACTTAACGGCCTGCTTGTTTCTCAAACTGGCTCAAATAGACAGTGCCCACAAAATGGGACTGACAGTTATAGGCGTGAGTAGAAGAAGTACATTGGTTCCAATGATTGACATACTGCAGTTTGTTATAGTAACGTTGCTACTGATCCAACTAACAGTAATATCGATCAGATATATCAATAGAGGAGTGTGTTTCCAGGAGAGGGTTATAAAGAGGATTTACTGATAAACTGTTCTCACTAATAACCAAACGTGATCGAAAGGATGCAGATAGAATCACTGTCACCAACGATGGCCGCTCTAACAGAAACATGGCCTCCCTAGCGGGGAGAAGGTTTAAGACCGGTTCCGGCGAACGGAGAGTGATGACAGCCTGTCAGCAAGTAGCCGTGCAGCCGTATCAATGTCCCAGTTGCGAGGGGGATCTCGTCTCCGAACACCGTTCGTGGGAGTGTACTAGTTGCGGTCACGTCCCGCGACACGCGGCCGACTGAGTGCGTTCTGCTCTCCTCGAGCCGAATACCGGCCGATGGAATCGATTGATTGTGAGCAGCCGTACCGTTGATAGTACACAGGAGAGACACAGCAGGATATTGGACGAAGATCCGCTTGAGTACCAGCAAGCGGATCCAGCGTGAATGATTGAGATAGTGACGACGAAACCAACGAACACGCAACGTAGCCTGTCGCTCGCAGACGCCGAGCTCACGGACATCGTAAACCTCGCGGCCGTTCGACGGTCGACGCACAGGATGGAGATGTTTGATCGAGCAGTCGTGAATTCTGGAAAGGAGTACGACCGTGGACCGATCAACTGGCTGTAGACACACCGGAACCGTCGGCCGTCGCTGGCTCCAGTTCGATAACTCCCACGCGTTTGATTCGCGTCGTATCGACGGTTTCGACGGTGAGATCGACGCCGTCCTAGGTGAACGTTTCACCGGGTTCGACCAGCCGTCCGACGAAATTGAATACGAAGCCGGATCGTCTCGAACAGTTCGCATTGGCACGTGGCCCATTCCGGCGGTCGCTTAGAGGTGTTGCTCGGACGGATTGAAATTTGGGTCGGACGGTCCGACATCCGTCGGTGTCGCCTCCGTCTCGAGGTTCCCCTTGGTGTCCCTGGTCTCGGTTACGAGGTCGACAAACAGTTCAGTCCGCTTTGGGTAGCCGTCGGCTGTCGTCTCCTCGAGCGGCACGAAATAGTTCGTCTTATCTAATTAGTTCAGGTAGCTAATATTTCGGTTCGTTCCTCAGACCGCGACCGATTCGGATTGTGCCGCGACATATCGCAGATCGATCCACCCACGTTGTACTCGCGAGCGTAATAATTCCCCCCATGGACGCGACGAAAGCAAGTCCTCCGCCTACGTTCGGGTTACGAAAACTTGGTGTTGAGTTCGATGACGTTGGCCGCCCGCTGGACGCTCTCGGCGAGTTCGCCGTGGAGGTAGTCGTCCGTGATCCGACTGGCCGGACCGGTGACGCTGACAGCGCCGACGACCGACGCCCCGTTCCGCACGGGCGCGGCGACACAGCGGAGCCCCTCAATGTTCTCCTCGTCGTCGATCGCGTACCCCCGCTCGGCGATTTCCTCGAGTTCCTCGTAGAGACTTGCCTGATCTGTGATCGTTTTCGGCGTCTTTCGTTCGAACGTCGTCTCGCTGATGATCTCCTCTTGCTTGTCGGAAGGGAGAAATGAGAGGACAGTCTTTCCAAGCGAGGTCGAGTACATCGGTTGTTTCCCGCCGACGCGTGAGGCCGTCTCGACGGCCTGGTTCCCCATCGCCTTGTAAAGGTACGACACCTGCCCGTGTTCCTCGAGTCCGAACTGCGCGATCTCCCCCGTTTGCTCTGCCAGTTCGTCGACCGCGTCGACGATCACGTCATAGTTGGCGACCTGATCGCGGACGTCGTTGCCCATGTCCAGTACCTGGAGGCTCAGCCGATAACCGTCGTCCTCGCGAACGATGATCTCCTCGCTCTCGAGGGTCTGAAGATGACTGTGGATCGTGCTCTTCGAGTGGCCGAGTTCGTTGGCGAGTTCGGTTACGCTGGGCCGGTCGTTCTTTCGAACGGCATCGAGAACGGTAAAGGAAATCTCGACTGATTGGATTCGGCGTCCGGTGCGTTTGTGGGGGGTGTTTACCATACCAAGACATGGTGGGTTTCTCCTACATAAGTATGTTCCTCAGAGCGGAACCCTTCCTCGTTGAATCCACTGGTTGTCGAATGAGGAAAAATGCTCGTTTGACATCGCCATTCGTCGACAATTTCCGTCTCATATGGGCAGGCCACTCGCTACCAGTTGCATTCTGACCGCGACTGCTCTTCAGGTAATCCTTCGAATGGTACTGGCTGTCCCCTCAAGAACGGATTTGGTATTCCCCGTACGCGAACACCCCTGAAAACCCCGAACATGGCGGTTTTAGGGCGTGGTAGCGGAGAATTAGAATTTTGTCGTGCTGTGTATCGATCAAAAATACTATTTCTTTACATCCATACTAATGTAACCAATAGTGTTCTCCTACCTACATACGTGCAAATGAAAAATTCGGCGAAGGGGAACCGGAAGAGCCGAAACAATTTGTCGGAGGTGATCATCAGTGGTCATATATGTCAACAAAAATGTATTCGCGTTTCGGCATCGCCCTTAGCACGTCATCTACTTCGATACGAGTAGCGAAAACACTCTGGATCGATGAACGAGGGGGGCATGAATTGCCGTTGCATCTGGTTGATCACTATCAATCAGCGTCCGGATGATGTATCCGGCGCTACTTCCGTACCTGCGGTTGGCTACAGTTTTCCCTTATATCAGCAGGCCTTCTGTTGACCGTTCTCTGGCATGTATACGGACTCGGTCAACTCCCAGAAAGGACTTTATCGATTGCAGCGGCGAACGAATGCTCCTGGTACTGAGTACACTGACCTCTGCCGCCACGCTCGTTGTGACGGCGAATCCGGCTTGCTGTTCGTCACAACAAGACTATTTAAATTTGGAACGGCTCTTTACGGTGTTTCCCACTTTCCTATCCTTGTCGATCTCTATCCAGTTCAGGTCGGTACTGCGACTGGCGTTACGATGACGGCTGGTGATGTCTCAAACCCGATATTATCGCCAGAAGTATCGCGGTCGCCGCAAGCTGGCAGTACGGCTTCAGGCTCACGCTTCTATGCTTTCTGCTCGTCTCGTTTGGCATCAGATAACTAATAAATTCGGTGTTTGTAATGGTGAATTCTACATTTATGAAAAGAATTGTAGGAGTCAAATTGAATGAATGGATCTACTCGACCTCGGTCGACGGCATTATCTGATAGGGACTAGTAAAGTTATTAACCAGTAGAGTACACAGAATCGGTAATTGGTCGGCTTGACGACATTACGGTTGAGGAATTCCACGAAGTACGCGGGCAAACAGACGAAGGAAAGCCGCGAGAACACGTTCTCGCAGCGATTAGACGTAAAGGGCGATCAAATCGAGACACTCGCTGAGCGCCACGGTGTTGTCGAGAAAACGATCCGCAACTGGCTCGATCGGTTCTTCCTCGAACCGATCGAGTAGGCACCCTACGACGCTCCTCGACCAGGAGGCCCATCAAAACTTGAATCTGACGAACGTGAGTGGTTTTTCGAGCAACTCCAAGAGCCACCGACCGAGCTTGGCTATGACCAACAAGCTTGGTCGCCGGATCTTCTGTTGCACTACGTCAAAGAAGAATACGACGTTGAGTACAGTAAGAGCCACGCATACACGTTGTTGAACGAGGCCGAGCTGTCCTGGCGGATAGCACGGCCGCGCCATCACGAAGCTGATCCTGAAGAAGAAGTCGAGTTCAAGGAGACAGTCGAAAAAAGCGACCGGAGCTGACCGAGAAAAGCGTCGTTGTCATTGATCAATTCACCAAACGAGTCGGAACGGTGTAACGACGTGGGTGGTATCCGATTGGGTCAAATCCGACGATCGAAACGGCTAATTCCTGGGAGAAGGTGACAGTGTTCGGCGCTGTCACCGACGACGGTGACAGATTCTACTGCTGGACAGAAGAGAATCTTATGCGAAAGCACGGAATTCGGCTGTTAGATGCGTTTACTGAGAGATTTGGGGAAGGGTTAGTAGTGTTCCTTGACTGAGCGGGCTGCTTCTACGAGAGATGTCTGGGAGCATGTGAGCGGCGAGCGTGAGACCGAAACTGTCGGAGACAGTTCGGTCTCGTGCGTGCGAGGAGATAAGCTCGAAATGTAGTACTTCCCCTCAAAGGTCCCCAAGTTAAACCCTGTCGAAGGATGCTGGAATCAACTGCAAGAGCGGTTCAAGCACCGGTTCATTTCCGACCTTTCAACTTTGAAAGACAACATCTCAAGAGAGTTAACGCAATTAACGAGCCAAACATCTGGAAGTGTTTGACCGGTAAAGATTCGTCCTAGCCACTATAAGTCTATTCCGAGCGGACCGTATCGACGACGCCGCGGAGATATCCAATAGTAAATCCGCGTCCTCGGTGTCGCCAGTCGTCATCACCCTCCATCTTCGGTACGTGGTCGGGGATGACCGGACCTTTGAAACCGACATCGTGGAGCGTTCTTACTACGTCAGCGGTATCGAAGTTACCCTTATCGACGAACGTCTCGTGAAACTTCGGCATCGTGCCGACGACGTCCCGGAAGTGGATAAAGGTAATCTGGTCGCGCTCGCCGAATCGACGGATGACATCGGTAACATCCTCACCCATCTGTGAGAAACAGCCCAGGCAGAGCTTTAGACCGTGATTATCACTCGGGACGAGCTCCATGCCCTTCTCGAAGTTCTCCACGTTGCGGAACAGGCGCGGGATCCCACCGAGTGATTCGATACTCGGCGGATCAACCGGGTGAAGCGCCAGGTCGACACCCGCCTCCTCGGCGACCGGAAGGACGTTCTCAAGGAAGTACTGGTAGTTGTCCCAGAACTCCTCTTCGGTGTACTCGCGGTCGATACCGGGCGCGAGCTCATCCGGTTCGTCAAGCTCGTCGTAATCGAAGGCAGTGGATTCGGCGCCGCCTCGGTCTTCGACCGGGGACGTGCGCATTGGAACGACGCTGCGGGGGTTCCACTGATACCCCAGTATTGGGATGCCAGCCTCTCCGAGATTCCGAATCAGGGTCGTGATCTGATCGAGCGCTTCGTCCGCACCGTCACGGTCGAACATGATGTCGCCGTACATCGAATACGGGAGCGACTGGATGCCCGTAAAGGACAGTCCTGCGTCCTCGATCCGTTCTCGAGCGGCCGTGAGTTCCGAAACGGACGGAATTTGGTCTGGACCGACTGCGATCGTATCTGTTCCATCGCGGTCGTTGAATTCGTCGGGTTCCTCCTCCGTATCAGCGTGATCAACAAAAATGTCCGTTGCACCCAGTTGACGAATGTACCGTAATCGAGACTCCGAAAGGGACCGTGTTCGAACGCCAACGCGAACGTTTGCACTACTCTTCTGGCTCATACTCTGTGCTCATTTCGAGACAACTAAACTGTTACGAAGACTACAGCGGCCGCGAATCGGGTGGAGACCAGATGAGAAATAGGATACCTCTAACACATACGAATATATCTGTACCAGAAAGCTAGTTGTACCCGCTTGCTATGGGACAGCAATACGGGCTAGCGTTTCGAAGAGCTACGACAGGTGGCGCAACGTTCCCTCGGGAAGCCCGAAGTGAAGAGGTGGGCGACTCGTAGTCTGGTAATTCACCGCACTCGATTGCGCCATGTGTTTGGCCACCAGACAGAGGCATAAACTCTACTATCCATCTCCTATTCAAGTAAAGATCATTATGATCGGACCGCACTTCATAGAGACACGATATCAATAGCTGCTAGAAATCGGTTCGCGACGTTTGGCCGATGCCACTGCGTTAGCTCGACATCGTCGTTACCGTGACCGGCCCATCAAACTGGAGGATAACCGATTGGGCCACATCGCCGAAAACCGCTTTTCCGGCCGGGGAACGCTTCTTTCCGCTAATGAAGATGTGATCGCAATTTTCTTCCTCGGCTACTTGGAGAAGATCGTCCGGGATCGTCCCGACGAGACCTATTGCTCTGTATGGGATATCGTCACCGAACGCATCGCTCGCAATATCGTTCGTTTCGGTCTTTGCGATTTCCTCCATTTCGTCGATGCTTTCGATTTCTCTTTCCGCGTTTGCCTGTCGTTGAACGTTATTCTGAACCTTCTTTTCGTCTATAATTCTGCAGAATATGATTTTAGTCTCCGTTCCGGTAACATGTCGCTTTGCCGTACGCAGCAATTGTTGATCCGGTTCATCGCCCGTTTGAGCAACAAGCACTGTATCCATACTATCAGTACTCTCGTGAAGATATATAAAACTCAGCCTGCAGTGAGAAGCTGCCAGAGACTGTTGTGAGACGACGAAGCGATATCTACGTTCCAACCGTCTGAATCCGCTTGAGAATAGATTTGAAGCAGTTTCTGCTCAATGGCTCATTCAAAATTACGTATTGCAGACCAACTAAGCCCAAATTGAATCCCAGCGTCCATATCTATTTGTTTGGCATTAGACCCACGAACTCTCCACAAAGAGACCCTGAATATGTGATTACACATCGTCCGCTTCACCCCTGCGATACAGCGGTGACTGAGCAATCAATGCGTCCAGAGCGCGCTTCACACTTGCCAACCCTATTTTCTACCACAGTCTGTTGAGCACGCCTAGAACTTTAGCGCAAATTGAACGCTTCGCCACTGCTGGGAAATCGACCAATTTCTAGAAATAGAATGGTTGGTAGTAGGGAATGATTCTTGATGAGCACCCTCTAGACGATGTCTGGATACTTCGGTACGTCTAATAAGCAATTGTTCACGCGGTTCTCGGGGTACTACGGCGTCATATACTGGGCACTATCTACTGTGATGGACGTGTAAAAACGGGAAGTTGGATCAGAAGAAGTAGTTGTTCGGGACGTAGACTGAAACCTCAGGTACGAGGGCGACAATCAAGATAACGACTAGTAACGGAATGTAGAACAAGACCATCGCTCGCATGACAGTTTCGAGCGAGGCATCGGTCACCTTTTCCAAGACGAAGAGGACCGATCCCAGCGGCGGCGTCACGACGCCGGTCATGAGCGAGAGGATCATCACGATCCCGAAGTGGATCGGATCGATTCCGAGTGTCCCAATGATTGGCATGAGGATCGGAACCATGATCATGATCGTTGCGGTGATGCTCATGAACGTCCCGATGAGCATGAACAGCGGAACGAAGATCAGGATTGCCACTGTCGGATCCGTCGTAAAGCCTGTAATCGCGTCAGCCAACAGTATCGGAATCCGGAGCTGTAGCGCAACGAGACCGTAGAGCATAGCGAGAGAGATAATGAACAGAATGGAGAACGTCTCGACCATCCCGTCTCGGAATTCCTCGAGCAGTATCCCTCCAGTGAGAGAGCCCTGATAGAAGCCGAGACCGATTGCGTAGAGGACTGCAACCGCGCCGGCCTCGGTCGCGGTGAACATCCCTGAGAGAATTCCGCCGACGATGAATACAGGGATCACTAGCGCAGGGAGAGCGTTGACAAACTCTTGACCGATCGTACGGAGTCCGACGGCCTCGCCTTTCCCGTATCCTTTCCACCGGACGACGAGATACGTGAATACAGAAAGGACAACTGCAAGTAGTAGCCCAGGTACAATTCCGGCGAGGAACAGCGCCCCGATGGACTCTTCCGCTAACACACCATATAGAATTATTGGTACACTTGGCGGGATGATCGGTCCGATGATCGATGACGCGCCAGTGACACCGATTGCCGTCTTTTTATCATATCCCTGTTCGCGCATCGCATTGTACTCGACCCGGCCGAGTCCCGCAGCGTCAGCGACCGCTAGTCCGGACATCCCGGAAAAGATGACGCTTGCGCCGATATTAACCTGCGCAATTCCGCCTCGGACTCGGCCGAATACCGCGTTCGCGAAGTCAAAAACTTCCGAAGTCATATCCGTTCTGTTCATTAACCGACCTAACATGAGATAGAACGGAACTGCGAGTAACGTAAACGAATTCAGGCCGTGCATCAACTGGTTCGACATCAAACCGAAATTGAGGGGCGGACCGAATGGGGAGAGCATGATGAGGACACATGCTGATCCGATCGCGACCGCGACGGGCATGCCGAGTGCATAGAGGAACAGCAATCCGCCGAGGAAGATGAGTCCGATCAGTAATAGCTCCATCTTATTCTCCCTCCTTGTTCGCGCGGTTTTCCTTGTTCATGAGTTGTTGACTAAAATTGGCTGTCATTAGTAGAGAGCGCAGATTGACTAGTTCGTAGAACACCATCATCCCGATGAAGGCCGTTATTGATCCGTATATCCATCCCTGTTGTACCTCGCCTACAGCCATCATAGGCGTATCCCAGTTCTGAAGCGATGCACGGAAGCCGGCATATCCCAACATGATCAGGAAGACAATCGTCAAGACCTGTGCAAAGATATCGACGATCGATCCGATCACTGGAGATCGTTTTTCGAGTTGGGTAGAGACGATTGTCATCTTAATATGTTCGCCGTTTCTGGAGGCGACTGCAGCCCCGCCGTATGTCCCAACTATGAGCATATACCGTGCGAGCGGCTCTGTCCACCATGCACCTCCGCTGACCGGAAGATTGAAAATACGGACGAGTATCTGGAATGCTGTCAGTACCAACATCATAATAAAGATGAATGTTGCTACATTTAGTACAACCCAGTCGTACCATGTATCTCTTTTCAATCCCAGTGATTGGTCGATATCCATGTTCAATAATAATGGTCGTGATAATATAATAGCACCGATTCAGGGAGATTGGCTCACTCAGATGTCACGCCACTGCTCCCACGAACCCGCATACTTCTCTTCGAATAATTGTTCGATAGCAGGGGAGGCTTCCTCATAGAACGCCTCCGAGTCGACATCCTCGATGATTTCCATGCCGCCCTCTTCGGCCTCAGTAAGTAATTCTTCTTCCGAGTCTCGGGCCCATTGGGTTGCCTCTTCGGAAACTTCAGTGACGATCTCGTCGATCATATCCTGTTGAGACTGATCCAGTCCATCGTAGAAACTGGTACTGACGTACATCTGCCCGCTCTGCGGAAGATGACTCGTTTTACTGTAGTAGTCCTGCACTTCCCAGAGGCTAAGCGAGGCGATTTGGGCTGGTGGACCTTCGGAAGCTTCAACAACACCCTGTTGAAGACCGGAGTAGAGTTCATCGAGTGAGACCGGTGATGGACTCGCACCGATGGCTTCCCACGCACTTACCCATGAATCGTGACTCGGAAGCCGTAGATCCATCCCTTGAACGTCCTCAGGAGTACGAACTGGCTCGTTCGACGTGTAATGACGCATCCCTCTGTAGACCCGAGGACCGGCGACCTTTATCCCTGCTTCCTCAAGGGACGGGTACACTTCTTCTTGGAACTCGTCCGACTCCATGATCCGCTTCTGGTGCTCGAAACTGTCGAGGACGAACGGCGAGTTGAAGAAGTAGTACTCGGGTGAGTGCATGTCGTAAGCGTCTGACCCACCGGTGTACATATCAACTGCACCCTGATTCATCAGATCGAACGTTTCGGTTTCTGACCCGTACGAACCGCCGTAGGAGAACTCGACGCTGATGTCTCCGTCTGATTCCTCTTCGATGCGGTCTTTGAATTGATTACCCGCATAGACTAGAGAGGTTCCCTCTTCCATCACGCTCGCCATGGTGATGGTCGTTCCATCGCTGCCACCACCCATACACCCAGCAAGAGACGCGAGTCCGGATGCACCAATTCCCATCTTGACAGCTTGACGACGGGTCATGTTACCTAAACGTCTCTCCTTCCCAGTGGTCTGTTTGCCAGACATACTCACACCATTGGGGCGGAGGGATATAAATCTAATTATTAGGGGCATCCGGTTCTCTCGATCTGTTCGGTTGATGAGTGTACATCTTCAATTGGAGCCGGAACAACATGCTATCTTCGCAGTCACTACAGTAATAGGCCGTCTCAAGAACATCAGCCACATTGAACCAACGCGTGCGCGCTGTGACTATCTTGCAAGAGCACTACTCATCTGCAATCGGCACGGTAACTAAATCAGGAACGTCTCGATCAACGAGTTCAGCCTCCTCGAGTTGATCACGGTTTTGCGATACTGAAACTGGACTATGTGGCGTTTCTCGGGTCAGCGTGACGCCAGCATCCTGCTGCTCTCGGAGAGGGTCACCAACGGACCTCGTCCCGTCAAGTGTATTCTTGCAGGCCCGACCACGCTGACATCTACGGGACGATTGAGGGTTACCAAGATGTAGGCGACGAGGACGACTGCGAGAGCGTTGGGTGTCCCGATCGCTGACGATCGGGTCGTGGTCTCACAGACTGCACGGCGAAATCGCAAATCTGTCCTTCGAATTTCTCCGCAGGGCGGTTTCGAGAGTGCGAGATCGGCCTCCTCGTCCTCGAGGACGAATATTCCGAGTGGGACGGACCATCAGTGCTGATACAGTTCGATGTGCTCGCACCTGCCGCGGACACCAGTCGTAGTCTCAATTCTGCAGGTCAGTAGAGCAGGTCGACTAAGTGGATCAGCTGCTGCATGAGGTCGTCGCTGTCGGGTCACGCTGGTCAGGTCAGTTATCCGCATGGTAACGATGTGGCAGTGCCACTTGCTGCCGTATCGTCTAACCGTTGATCGACGAACCGTTCCGGCGACAACGTTCTCGGAAGGAAATCGGCGATCTGACGATACGAAGTCTCAATCTCTGGCGGCGGAACCGATACCGCCTTGGTTTGTTCTTCTACATTGATTAGTGGTTTTTCATTCCGTCCCGCTGAGTCCATACCAGCGAGACCGCTGTCACCGGTGCCAGTAGTATTGCCGGAAAACGAAGGTTCGTATAGAGAACGACGAAACAACTAGCTCGAATGTCGACAGCGTATCGCAATTACGTCGATGGAGAGTGGGTCGAATCACGTTCCGAAGAGACGTTCGAAGTACTGAATCCCGCAAACACGACCGAGGTCGTCGGCGAGTTCCAGTCGTCGACTTCTGAAGACGCCGAAGAAGCGGTCGAGGCTGCGGTCGCCGCCGAGGACGAGTGGGCCTCGACGCCCGGTCCGGCTCGCGGCGCGATCCTCAAGGAAACGGCACAGATTCTCGAAGA
This sequence comes from Natrinema zhouii, assembly GCF_013456555.2. GTDB lineage: Archaea > Halobacteriota > Halobacteria > Halobacteriales > Natrialbaceae > Natrinema > Natrinema zhouii. Next base: position 288,200 of record NZ_CP084883.1, on the reverse strand, counting down.
CCAGAAGGACGAACTGACCGAGACACTGACCAAAGAAGAGGGGAAGACGCTCAGCGAAGCCGGCGGTGAAGTCCAGCGTGCGATCGACATCTTCTACTACTACGCCCAGAAGGCCAGCGACCTCGGCGGCACTGTCAAGTCACCCAGCGGCGAGGACAAGAACCTGTACACCAAACGCGAGCCGCTCGGAACCGCCGCGCTGATCACGCCGTGGAACTACCCTATCGCGATCCCGGCCTGGAAGCTCGCACCCGCGCTGGCGGCCGGTAACACAGCCGTCCTCAAGCCCGCCTCAGCGGCGCCGACCGTCTCTTGGAAGCTAATCGAGGCGCTCGACGAGGCTGGACTGCCCGACGGCGTCGCAAACTACGTCACCGGCTCCGGCAGTGAGGTCGGCGGCGTGCTGACCGACCACGAGGGTGTCGACGCCGTCTCCTTCACCGGGAGCACGCAGGTCGGGACCGCCGTCGCACAGGCCGCCGCGGACGACCTCAAACGCGTCCAGTGTGAGATGGGCGGCAAGAACCCGACGGTCGTCATGCCCAGCGCCGACGTCGACGAGGCGGTCGACATCGTCGGCGTCGGGGCGTTCGGAACCACGGGCCAGTCCTGTACTGCGGCCTCCCGTGCGATCGTCCACGAGGACGTCTACGACGAGTTCGTTGGTGCCATCGCCGATTACGCCGAGAATCTCGAGGTCGGGCCGGGCACGGACGATCCAGACATGGGCCCCCACGTGACGGAGAGCGAACTCGAGGGGAGTCTCGAGTACATCGACATCGCCGAAAACGGGGGTGCGAAACTGGTCGCCGGTGGCGACGCGCTCATCGAGGACGAGTACGCCGACGGCTACTATGTCGAGCCGACCGTCTTCGCCGACGTGGAAAACGACATGCGAATCGCACAAGAGGAGGTCTTCGGGCCAGTGCTGGCAGTGTTGAAGGTCAGCAGCTTCGAGGAGGGCCTCCAGGTCGCCAACGACGTTGACTACGGACTCTCGGCGAGTATCGTCACGCAGGACCTTACCGAGGCCAACCAGTTCGCCGAGAACGTCGAGTCGGGCGTCGCGAAGGTCAACGAGAAGACGACCGGACTCGAACTACACGTTCCCTTCGGCGGCTACAAGGAGTCCTCGACGGACACCTACCGCGAGCAGGGCGACGCCGGCTTGGACTTCTTCACGTCGACGAAAACGGTCTATATGAACTACTAACCTGCCGTCGACCCCCTGTAGCGCGGTTCGATTTCGGTTCGTTTCGGCGATCGATTCACCGTTCGGTTCGAAGCGACGAAACGACGCCGCGATCTACTGACTTCGAGATAACTGTCCTATGCGGGTCAGTTTTAGGCGATGGGTTTATATTGTGCGCAGTACATCCAGCTATTATGTCATTGCCAGCTGAGCAGGTACGGAGCCGTCTTCGAGGCGTTGCTGTCGGTTTGTTGACACCATTCGACGATGAGCTCGAGATTGAACACGAGAAAATCGCGGAGAACGCCCAGAACCTATACGACAAAGGGATTCGGACGTTTCTGACGACAGCAAATATCAGCGAGTATCACTCCCTCTCACAGGACGAACGCGTCGGCGTCACTGAGACGAGCGTTGACGCGCTCCCGTCGGACGCCTGCACGCTCGCCGGCGTCGGCGGAAGTACACCGGAGGCGAAGGATCTGATTCGTGCGTACGATCGCATCGGCGTCGATGCGATGATGATCATGCCGCCCGATCACACCTATATACACGAACAGGGCCTGTTGGACTACTATCGGAGCCTCGCTTCGGTTACGGAGTCACCACTCGTCCCCTACGTCCGTGGCTTCGATCCGTCTATCGAATACCTCGCCAGTCTCACCCGCGTCGAGGGTGTCGTCGGAATCAAGTACGCGCTGAAGGATCCGGTAAAGCTCGGCGCGAGCGTGGCCGCCGGGGCTGACGACGTCGTCTGGGTCGACGGGCTGGCGGAGCCGTTCGCCGTCTCCTTCTGGGCCGAGGGCGTGGAAGGCTTTTCGGCAGGTGTCAGCAACTTCCGACCCGAGATCGGGCTCGAACTGTTCGACGCGCTCTCCGAGGGAGACTGGGAGCGCGCCTCCCAACTCCGGAACATCTGTCTTCCCTACCAGAACTTCCGAGACGAGACCGGACAAGAAAACTCGATTCAGGGCGCGGTCAGCGTCTCGGCGGTCAAAAAAGGGCTCGAGCTCGCCGGACTCAACGGCGGCAACGTTCGAGAGCCGATCCGACCGCTCGCGCCCGAAGAGGAGCGCAAAGCCGAAGAACTCTACAGCCGACTCGAGGACGACATCGAATCTCTCATCGAATAGAACGTGCAGCGGACCGAATGACAGCGCGGATAGTGGGCCGCTCGTGGGCGCCGCTTTTGCGGGTGGGAACGCCCTTCAGATTGCTCGAGCACCGTCGTTCAGGATCGCATGAGATGTAGATAGAGAGGGCCCTCAGTCGGTGATCGACCACCACATGTAGTCACCGGCAAGCGTTTTGGTCACCGACGAGCGTCTTCGTCATCGGTGAGCGTCTCTCTGCAATCACGTGGTCACTCACGAGTTCGGTTTCGCTGTTGGGAACGGGATTCGACGCAGGGCGCGGGGCTATGTTCCAACCCGGGACTCACGCTGTCCCGATTTCGGAATGACGATGAAGCAAACGATGGGGATCAGTGACGGACGGCGTATTCTCCGCCGAAACGAGATTGTATTGACGGAACCGTTCACCGGTGTTGCCGAGAACATTAGTACCCGGATGATTTGAGACGGAACCAGTTTTGATTTGGATTCCCCTATCGGGAACGGAGTGATACAGTCCACCTTTGTGGCCGAAACCGCGAGTTTCCGGTGGTGTTCTCTTTCACCCCCATAATATCTCGACCGATTGTCTCGAAACATACGTCCTTAATACCGGTTCGAAGCGATATATTACATATGTACATCCGTAAACGTTCGCGTAGGGTAAATTGATTGTGAACTATCATTCAGAATTACGCGCCGGATTTACGTCCATACAATTGTATAGTTTTGGATGGCGTTGAAGCTCGCAACTACCCCTCTAAATCCACTTCTGCACAGAAGTACTGAGCGAGATAGGGAAGCAACAGGAAAGCGTCAATAATACATAATGGGACAAGTCCTATAATAAAATGTACTATTCATGGGGAAAGCCATACATTAGTCATCATCCCCAGACGGGGAAACTAGCCTGAAATCATTCGATCGAACGGATAAACCCAAAAGATTAATTATACAAGAGCACTAATGGTCCAAAAGTGACAGATAGTAACTCCTCAGCGGGATCGAGTACATCATGCGGGTGTAAAGTCGGTCGGATTACGACGCGATACGAGCTCTCGGAACTCGATACAACTCTCGTCGAGTACTGGACCGGCGAAGCAAGCGAGCAGTACAGCACGCGCGAACTCGCAACATACGTGAACCAGCGGGTGCTCGAGGCCGCCCTCGAGACGGCAGCCGTTCCGATTAAGGACGGAGAAGTCGAGAACACGTACCGGTTGCTCACTGATGACGATGTCAGTAGCGGAACGCGAGTACAGACTCGAAACGAACTACAACGCGACGGCGTCCCAATCGAGCAGGTAGAGTCGGACTTCACCTCTCACCAGACGGTCTATAACCATCTGACTGACTGTCTAGAGACGTCCCTCGAGGAACCCAGCGACGAGGATCGTCTCGACCGGAGTGCGGATAAACTCGGTGCGCTCCAGAATCGAACCTCGGCGGTGACGACGAGTACGGTCGAACAACTCGAGCGCAACGATATCCTCGAGATCGGAGACTTCGACGTCGTCGTCTCCGTGACGGTGACCTGCGAGGACTGCCTCCAGGAGTATACCGTCAGGGAACTCCTCGAGCGGGGCACCTGCCAGTGCCACGAGTCGAGTACGGGTCAGGACTAATACCAGCTGACGTCACTATCTGCTCTCATAGATGGCCGCCAGAGGCAGTGGTAATACCTATCTGTGAGGAGTTAGTACGTCCCCGTATGGGAACTACTCTGAATTCGGCGAAGCAATCAATTCCGAAGGAAGCGAAGCTTTCCGTCAGTAATATCGGAGGGATCGACGAAACCGAGGTCAGCTTTCAGCGGGGTATAACGGTTCTCTCCGGTCGAAACGCGACGAACCGGACGTCGCTGTTACAGGCGATCATGGCCGCGCTCGGAAGCGAACAGGTGAGTCTCAAAGCCGACGCTGACGAGGGACATGCTACACTCGAGTTCGGCGACGAACGCTATCAGCGGACACTTCACCGTCGCAACGGAGCGATCGCCACCGACGGCGATCCCTACCTCGAGGATCCGGAACTCGCCGATCTGTTCGCCTTCCTGCTCGAATCGAACGAGGCGAGACGGGCCGTCGCACGGGGCGACAATTTGCAGGAACTGATCATGCGGCCGGTCGACACTGACGAGATTCAGGCCGAGATCGATCGCTGTGAGCGACGAAAGCGAGAGATCGACGAGCAACTGGAGGAACTGGACCAGTTCGAGCAGCGACTCCCCACCCTCGAGGAGAAGCGGACGCAGTTGACAGACGAAATCAGCGAACTCAGAGACGACCTCCAGACGGCGCAAGCGCAACTCGAGGAGACCAACGTAGACGTCGAGGAGCGACGAGAGGAGGAGTCGGAACTCGAAACGAAGCTGGCGGAGCTGCGCGATACGCGATCCGAGCTCGAACGAGTCCGAGATCGTATCGACACCGAACGCGAGAGCATCGATGCGCTCGAGACCGAACGAACGGAGATCCAGGAGCAACTCGATTCGCTGTCGACGGGCGACGAGTCGGAAATCAGTCGACTCCGGGCGGAAATAGAAACGCTTCAGGAGGAGAAAGACGACCTCTCGGAGGAGATTTCGCAGCTTCAGAGCACGATCCAGTTCAACGAGCAATTCCTCGAAGCGCCGAATTCGTTCGAGCCGAACGCGGGCCACGATGAGGAGGACGATGGACCCGTGACGGATCAGTTGCTTGCGGACGAAGAGACGGTCACGTGTTGGACCTGTGGGTCCGCAGTCGCTCGAGAACAGATCGAGATGACCATCGACCAGCTCCGGACCGCGAGAGAGGACCGCCTCGAGGAGCGCTCCGAGATCAGCGCCGAACTCGACGACCGGCGGAAAGCAGTCGCCAGTATCGAGGAAAATCGGACGGAGTACGAGCAGACGCGTCGCCGCCTCGAGTCGACTGACGACGAAATCGACCGGCGGAGCGATCGACTCGAGGAGCTGACGGCCGAGCGCGAGAAGCTGACCGATGCGGTCGATAAACTCGAAGGAGAGATCAACGAGTTGGAGACGGAGGACTACAGCGACGTCCTCGACCAGCACAAGGAGGTCAATCAACTCGAGTTCGAACTCGAGCGAAAAGAGCGCGAGCGGGACGAAGTCGAGGAGGAGATCGCAACGATCGAGGATCGACTCGAGGGGCGCGACGGACTCGAAGCGCGTCGCGAGGATGTTACCGACGAACTGACGAGCCTCCGCACACGGATCGACCAGATCGAACAGAATGCAGTCGAAGCGTTCAACGAGCACATGGAGAACCTGCTCGAGACGCTCGGATATACCAATTTAGATCGGATCTGGATCGATCGAACCAGCCGCGAGGTCCGCGAGGGCCGCCGGAAAGTTACGAAGTCGTCGTTCGATCTCACGATCGTTCGAAGTACCGACGATGACGCGGCCTACGAGGATTCGATCGATCACCTGAGTGAGAGCGAACGGGAAGTGACCGGCCTCGTGTTTGCGCTGGCCGGCTATCTCGTTCACGACGTTTACGAGACGGTTCCGTTCATGCTGCTCGACTCGCTCGAGGCGATTGATTCGGAGCGAATCGCCGACCTCGTCGAATACTTCGAATCCTACGTGCCGTACCTCGTCGTGGCACTGCTGGACGAGGACGCACAGGCAATCGAAGGGGACCACGGAGTAGTCACGGAGATCTAGCCGACAACCGACTGCTCGTTTCCTTGTTCTCACGATGGAAACTCGTAATCGCTCTTCAGCTGGCAGCGCACATCCGTTCCCGACAGGGGAATCTATTTGGTGGAAGCGGCTCGCATTCCCGTCGACGTAATCCGTAAGAGCCCCATCTCACTCCGATCACTACCTCAGTGACAGCGGTATTTCTCATAAGTGGAAGGTGGCGACACGACCCAGAACGACCGACGGTATTTATTGTTCTGCGCCGCCCTAATCGGGATAGAGGCCATGAATTCTACAGACGGCGGACCGACGGTGCGCGCCGGCAGCGAGCAGCTTTACGATGCCCTCGTCGATGCCGGAATCGACCTCCTCGTCGGACTCCCTGGTACGCAAACGCTCCCGCTAGATCGTACCGTCGAACGCCGAGACGATATCCGATACGTGATGGCGCGTCACGAGACCGCGATCCCGCACATCGCGTGGGGGTACTACGAGGCCGGAGGTGACGTCGCCGCGACGCTCACCGTCCCGGGCCCCGGCGATACGAACGCGATGCACGGACTGAAGAACGCACTCGACGACCGCGTCCCGCTGGTCCACATCGCCGCGGACGCCGACCCCGACGACCGGGGGAAGGGGCCTATCCACGAGATCGAACCGGATACGTACGACAACGTCGTCAAAGAGAACGTCTCGATCAAGCGACCGGTCGAGTTCCACCAGGCGATCCGATCGGGAATCGAAACCGCGCTCTCGCCCCCGTACGGACCGGTCCGCCTCGGCGTTCCCAAGTCCCTCCTCAACGCCGAGTTTCGCTCGCCGCCACTGACGATCGATCCACCGACGAGCCGGTTCGACGGTGACGAGGAGTATCGGACCGCGACGCGCATGCTGGCCGACGCCGAGCGGCCGGTCGTCTATCTCGGCGTCGGCGCCCGCAGATCGTGTGATCCGGAAGCGATTCGGGCCCTCGTCGAGACGCTGAATGCTCCCGTGGTCACGTCCTACAAGGGAAAAGGCATCTTTCCCGAGGACGACCCGCGCTGGCTCGGCGTCACTGGCAGTCACCTCCCAGCGGGAGCGAGGCGAGCCCTCGAGGCGGCTGACGTCGTTCTCGCGCTCGGCACCCGGTTCGACGGCGTCACCACCGACGACTGGTCGCTTCCCGTCGGCGACGCGCTCATCCACGTGACCCTCGACGCGAGCCGCATCGACGTCGCCTACGAGTCCGACGTCGCGATCATCGAGGACGTCGCGAGCGCGGTCACTCGGCTGCGAGACGGTCTCCGGACCGAGTCCCGTCCCGACACCGCCTGGGACGGAACGTCCGTCGGCGAACGGGTCCGCGCGGAATACGATGACCGACTTCGCGCTCACGGCCTGCTCGAGGACGGGGCGCCGATTGCGACGGCGGGCGCGCTCCGGACGCTCCGCGATGTCCTCCCGCGAGAGACCGTCGCGACGACCGACATCGGCGGGTTCCGGCTCTGGGCCAAGCAGACCTTCGAGACGTACGAACCGGAGACGTACGTCACTGCCGGCTCGTGGGCGGGGATGGGCGTCGGACTTCCGGCAGCGATCGGCGCGAAACTCGCCGCACCGGATCGGCCGGTCGTCGCACTGACGGGCGATGGAGGCGCGATGATGTGTTTGCAGGAACTGCACACGGCAGCGTCGTACGAACTGAACGTGATCACGATCCTCTTCAACAATCAGGACTACGGGATCATCAGCAAGTCTCCGCAGATCGACCAGTACGCCGAGGGTCACCGGTTCGACTGGTCGTCCCCAGATTTCGTCGCTATCGCGGAGGGATTCGGTTGCCGAGGAGAAACGGTGCAGACGCTTTCGGGACTCGAGAATGCTGTCGACGCCGCACTGGCGCGTGATGACGGGCCGGAACTCATCGACGTCCACGTCGATCCGGACGAGCCGACGGCCGCATCCGTCGCTGACTACGACTCTACTGTGGAGTTCTGAACCTCGACGAAGTGCTACCCCAACTACCGCTCTATCCTCTCGCCTTCCGCTCCATCCTTCCGCTTTCGCTCGAGCCAGAAGCTCAATGGCCGGTTCGAGATGCTCTCATCGGGCTTGGTATCTTGTTCTGCAGGAACGTTGTCTGGTATCGTGGAATAGCCTAACTTATTGGGATAACCTATCAGCCTAATCTACTGGACTAGCTTGTCGAGATAGCCCACAGTGCTTTTGAAATAGTGAGACCCGATCACAACGGTCACCTACCGCGTCGCGAATTCAGTAACGAGTGACTTTTCGAAATCGCGGACGCAGCAACCGACGGGGTGATGGCACGAGCTCGAGTGGAGGAACGCTCTCGACCGGACCCACCAAACAGTTGATAGCGGAGTGGGAGAACGTGTCCGTATGCACTACGACGGTATTCAATTTCACAACGTCGGCGACATGCGACCGATCGAGGGTCAAGACGGGAAGTTGCTACAACGGGTTCCGGAAGCGGTCAAAACCGAACTCAACGACGGCGCGCAGTCGCGGATGCGCCACCCCGCGGGCGTCGAACTCCGATTCGTTCCCGACGGTCCTGTGAGGGTGACGCTCTCGACAGTTCCCGGTGGGAGTTCCGAGGACGGGACCGTCCGGGTCTTCTGGGGACCGATCCAGAGTGCGACCGAGATCGTCGTCGGCGACGATCCGACGACGATTGCAGTCTCGCTTCCGGAGAAGCTAACCGACCTCGAGCCGTCGGCCCGCGAAGCTCTCGCGTTCGATCCGCGGGTCTGTCGGATCCAGTTACCCGGTGAGCACCGCGGCGGGCCGATGGTCTATCACGGCCTCAAGGGCGACGTCCGTCCGCCCCGTGAGGAGGAACTACCCGACCGGCGCTACCTCGCCTACGGCACCTCGATCACCGAGGGCGAAGCGCCGCTGGGCGAGCACCTGAACTACGTCAGCCAGACAGCCCGTCGGCTCGATGCCGACCCGATCAACCTCGGTTCCTGTGGTACCGCCTACTGCGACACCGCGATGGCCGATCACATCGCCGAGCGCGACGATTGGGATATCGCGACACTCTCGATTTCGGTGAACATGGTCGGAACCTTCGCCCCCGAGGAGTTCCGCGAACGCGCTGCGCAGCTGATCGACCGGGTCGCGAGCGCCCATCCCGACAAACCGGTCGTCGCTATCACCATCTTTCGCAACGCTCGAGACGTCTGTCGAAGTGCTGACCCCGACGGAACGTGCGAGCGATTCCGCGAGGAACTCCGCAAGGTCGTCGCCGAGACGCCCCACGAGAACGTCCACCTCCTCGAGGGGCCCGAACTGCTGCCCACCATCAGCGGTCTCACCCCCGATCTGGTCCACCCCGGTGACGACGCCATGATTACGATAGGCGAGAATCTCGCTGCCGAACTCGAGTCGCTGCTCGAGGACTGACAGCGTCAGTTCGCTTGATTTCGTCGGTTCATTTATTTCAGTACCAACGAAGGGTCACTCGAACCGGAGCCGACCGAAGTACTCCGGTGAATGGTAGTCGGGGTTGGGTTTCTCGATGGGGTTCCAGGTCGCCTTCTGAGAGTCGGAAGCGACGCCGCTCCGGTAGAAGTTGCCCCGCCACTCCGTCCCCGCAGTCGGCGCGATTTCGCGGCCGGTCAGTCTCGAGAGGACGTCGAACGGAATCGCAGCGGCGAGCCACCAGCCGTCGGCAGAGTTACCCGCCGTTGTCGGGCCGGGAACCGACGTCCGAACCGAAACTCGCGATGCGAGTTCGGGCGAGACGAGGTCGCGATCGATCCCTCGCTCCTGCCAGCCAGCCTCCTGCCAGGCGATCTTGAACTGACCGCAGCAGTTCGGCTCGAAGTTGACGTACATCGAGTCCTCGTCGGGAGTCGGATCGGCGAAGAACTCGACGGAACTGTCCTCGAAGGTCGGGCCGTTGAGTTCCGTCACCGAAGCGGTGATATCGGGATCCTCGACGAAGAACTGCAGGTATATCGACTCGTCATCGTAGCAGACGCGACCGGTCGTGAGCGGTTTCGGACCACCCTCGTACCACGAAAACTCGTCGATGCGGAACTCCGTTGCCTCCTCCCACGGCGTTCCGTCAACTGCGTCACCGAGAGGAACGTCGCTTCATGCACGGGCGATCGTATACTGCTTCACGCGATACGTTCGACCCTCGATGAGCTATAACATACCGATTTCTGCCGGGACTGGCGACCGATGACAGCGAGTGTCGCATCGAATCCTACTCTGTTCCGAGCACGTCGAATCAGGAACGTGAGGAAACCATTCCACTGCGTCCAGTGCTATTCTCCCTTTCAGTTGAAAACAGCGGACACGGTGGTGTGAATATAGGAAGAACGGCAGCCGCAGCGGTGATTCGATTAATGGTTCTGGGTTACTATTGGTTAGGAAATAGCATCGAGATTCGATACGCTACCGCATCCGTCGTTCTCTTCGTGAACACCCTACTTTCTAACGAGCAATCTCCCAGAGGGTGAGTACCTCACAGAACAGCGGACACAGTGGTGTATCTGTGGTAGTAATTCTATCCTCGAACAGCGGACATGGTGGTGTGAGTGCTACTAGTCGAAGTAGTTACTGCGTGAAAATGATAGTCAGATATGGAATACATGGACTATAGTGACCACGGGAAGGCAATACGCATCTGATCGCACGACAGCGAGTGCAATCAGCGTGTAAATCATTTCAGTGGCAACTATAGGGTAGATCGCATTGAAAGATCGAGATGAATTAGCGACCCTGCCTAGTAATATTTTCTGAGAGAAGACACACCCACCCCACTATGTCCGCTGTTCTTCTCTGAAGAGCTAGTGAGCTACTCACTGATGTATTCTTCATCATGATTTGCAGAATATAAAACAGCTGGAGTTGCCATTTGGACTAGCTCTCATCTTACTGTATTAAAGATTCCGCTATTCAAAACTCTCCTCCACTACTCTTTCCATCATCGGGACTACTGCGGACATAGTGGAGGGGGTGTGTTTCGGTGTTTTATTTAAAGATAGAGAACAGCGGACACTCCGGACAAGGTGGTTTTATAAACTATGCGTCTATATTGTCACGGAGTGAGCTCGAATGAGTCTGTTCGAACGTGACACTGATATATACAGAAACCGAGACGCGCTACGGGAAGATTACCAGCCCGAGCAACTCATTGGGCGTGACGAAGAAATACAGATGTACCAGGCTGCACTACAGCCTGTGATCAACGGTGAACAACCGAACAACGTCTTCCTCTACGGGAAAACCGGTGTCGGAAAAACCGCTGCCACCAGATATCTTCTTTCGCATCTCGAGCGAGACGCCACTCAGTACGACGATATCGATCTCTATCTCACGTTTCTCAACTGTGACGGCCTTACGTCCTCGTACCAAATCGCGACACGTCTGGTCAATGAACTCAGAGACGAGACGAACCAGATCAGTACCACTGGCTATCCGCGGGCGACAGTATACGAAATGCTTTGGGACGAACTCGACGAGATCGGCGGCACTAATCTGATCGTCCTCGACGAAGTCGACCACGTCGAAGACGATTCGATTCTCTATCAACTTCCCCGTGCTCGAGCGAACAATGATCTCTCTGCAGCAAAGATCGGGATCATCGGCATTTCGAACGACTTTTCGTTCCGTGACGACCTTTCCCCGAAGGTGAAGAGTTCGCTCTGCGAACAGGAAATTCACTTCCCTGCGTACGATGCAGGTGATCTCCAGAAAATTCTCCGACAGCGTGCGGACGTCGCGTTTCACGAAGACGTCCTCGATGATGCGGTAATTCCACTGTGTGCGGCCTACGGCGCAAAAGACGCTGGCGACGCCCGTCAGTCGATCGATCTCCTCATGAAAGCCGGCGATCTCGCTCGAGAAGAAGCAGAGATGACGACCGTCACTGAAAGCCACGTGGAAGCAGGCCGCCATGATCTGGAACGTGGCCGTATTGAAGAGGGAATCAGCGGCCTCACTCAGCACGGTCATCTGGTACTGTACTCGTTGCTCACACTCCACCTCCAGGACGAAACCCCTATTCGATCACGGGATGTCCGTCCCCGTTATACGAACTTTGCACAACGGGCCGGACGAGATCCGCTCGTTCCGCGTCGAATGCGCGATCACCTGTCAGAGCTCGCTATGCTCGGACTCGTCTCGGTCACTGAGCGGAATGAGGGTCGACGCGGCGGCACATACCGCGAATATACACTCGATACGGACCTCGAGCTCATCCTTTCGGCACTCGATGATATCCTTCGCGACGTTGGTGTCCACGATTCTATTCAGGGTCATCTGATTGATGAGGACACGACCGATGAGAACACGTCGTTAGCTAAATTCCAGTAATTTCCCTCCCGATTCTTCTCTATAGTAGTTACTGACAGTCTTCTCAGCTTCTCCCTTGCCGCGTTCTGTTTCTGACCGACACCACTGTGTCCGTTGTTCTGGTTGCATTTTGCTCTTGATAGCAGTGACTCCAATTTCGAGGTGTCTAACGAATTCACTCCTGCACAGAGCGAAAACACATCGATAGAGGTGTGTCTGCTCTCTCAATAATTGAAAAGACAGCGATGGACGATAGACTCCGCTTGTTAGGTGAAATAAGGATATTATTTTCGCACCACATGTAATCATACAAGTCTGTCTTTCCGCTTTTCAGCAGCTCTTGGACCATATCACACATCGATAGAGGTGTGTGGTAGAGGGGAAGACTGGAGAATCTCTCCAGCCAAATCCGCAGCTGTATAGCAAAGTAAAGATACACATCGATAGAGGGGACCGACGGGCAGAGAGCGGCTACGTTTCGTTTCGGATCTGTGCTTTGACGACGCTCTTCACCTCGTCAGCGGAAACCATATCGATACGCGAATCTTCACGAAGCGTTTCGAGAATCGTCTCGGGGCGCTCGCCGAACTGGAACTCGAGGAACATTCCCGAGCTCGGGCCGTGGCTCCGGCGTTCGAAGTCAACGAGCGAATACGTCGTCATCTCCTTCATCTTGTTGACGTAGGTCTCCTGGTGGTACTGATCGGCATCGATCACGTCCGTGAGGAACTGATAGACCCGGTATCCGGTCGTACTGCGCGCGGATTCGTCGTTCGTCTCAGCAGCGACAGCCGCCGTCGCGTAGAGGCAGAGTTTCTTCTGCGTGCTGATGCCGCGGACAACCTCGAGGACACGATTCTTTTCGACTTTGTCCTGCGCTTCGCGTACGTGTGCTTCACCGACACCTCCGTCTCCTTCACGTTCTGCGAGTTCGCCGGCGACTCGCATGAGATCGATCGCCTTGCGAGCATCGCCGTGGGTCTGGGCCGCGAAGGCCGCCGCCAACGGAATAACGTCCTCGTCGAGAACGTCTTCGTAGAAGGCATCCTGACGGCGACGAAGAATTGACTGCAGCTGGTTTGCATCGTAGTCGTCGAAGTGGACGTCCTCCGGTGTGAAGGAACTCAGGGCTCGACTGCCCACGGATTCCATCATCTTCGTGTCGTTAGAGATCGCGACGACGGAGACATGTGCAGTGAGTTCGTTATTTGCGCCGGCTCGAGACAGTTGGTAGAGGAGTCGGGAGAACGCCGGCTCTTGTTTGTCTCGTCGACCGACGAGCATATCGAGTTCGTCGAGGACGAATACTGCCGAATCGAAGTTCTCGTTGACGATCCGATAGAGTTCGTCCCACTTTTCCTTCGTCGCGACGCCGTGTTTCGGGACTTCGACCTCAACGTCAGCTTCGTCTGCAGCCCGACTCGCCAGTTCGTAGACTGCGACGCCGAGCGTGTCGAGATCCTGGCAGTTGACCTCAATTGTCCCGAACCGGATATCTCGCGTGTCACAGATCGCACTAATGTTCTTGCAGACGGCCTTGGTGATAAGCGATTTACCGGTCCCCGAGGGCCCGTAGAGAAAGAGGTTTGGGGGGCGGTTGTCGCCGAGGGCAACACGGAGCATCTTGGTGACTTCCTGGAGTTGCTCGTCGCGACCGACGATTCGATCCTCTTCGACGATATGATTCGGATCGAGAAGTGATCGATCACGAATGAGTCCTTCCTGTTGATCGAACTCGAGCAACATATCCTCGATCGATTGTACGTCGCTGTTCGCATCCGATTCAGTCGAGGAGGGAGACTGCTCGGACTCAGTGGAATCCGATGAGGAAGGGGCCTGCCGTGACGTTTCATCCCTCGATGTCCCCGCCTCATCTCGAGGAGCCTCGAAGTCGTCCATACGGTGTCCAGACAGGGCGGGAACAAAAGTGTTCCCCACCTCTATCGATCTGTATTTCTGCTATTGAGGGACAAACAGCCCTGATTCTGCTAGACAGAGAAAAAGAAGTAACGAGTTAGTACGAACGGATGACGATGTGTAGCGGTCGACCGTTCCACGGAGACAGACACCCCTCTATCGATGTGTTCGAACGCTCGAAGGGAGGGGTGTAATCTCCAAGTGCGATTGAACGGGAGTCGGAGTAGAGTCGCAGTGACTCGAGGTTTTACGGTATACAGCCGCTTGGAAGCATGGTTTCGGGAAGCAAATTCGGTCTTTTCTCTTCTCTTCTTCTAGCTTTCTAGAATACACACTCACACACACCTCTATCGATGTGTTCGATGTGTTCTGGACCGTTCGTCTCTTATCACCTATCGATCGTCATGTTCTCTCGTCTCTCTCATCAGATTACAGTCTCGAAATAGCTGCTTTCAGGGGATAGCTGTACGGAATCCCAGTACATCCTGTGGATTCCTTCATCCGCTCGTCTCTTTCCTTCTGCTATCTCTGTGGAGAACACATCGATAGAGGGGTGTCTCTGTTCCTCCAACACTCCGCTTCTTTCGAACACCGTCAGGCCAGATAGTCCCTCTCAGGAGAGACGGTCTCGAGTCGAACAGAACTCTCGTCGGTACGGAAACTGATGATGCAGACACACATCGATAGAGGTGTGTCCGTCCGCAGAACTCGGTGATCTATCAGTACCGGCTCGTCTCGTCGTTTGATATGCAAGTGACCTACTCACACAAACACATCGATAGAGGGGTCTCTGGAAACGACGTAGCTCGAAAGATAACCGAAAAGGGGGCAGTAGTTCGGTTATCGTCTATCTGTCTACGAGGAGAGAATCCCGCCGTTTACGGCGGGAGTGAATCCAACAACCCCAGCACTAACCACCGTCGATAGTAGGCCGGATATTCCACGCTAATCCACACTATTAAGTAGATTTACTTACATATTCTATGCATGGCGATTGAGGTCACACGCACCTATGTTGGTGCCATCCAGAACCACCGGCAGGTCTGCGATGGCCTCGATTCGCTCGGTGATTCCGCCTCGAACATCTGGAACGTTGCACGCTGGACAGCTGACCGCATCTGGGACGCAACCGGAAAAATCCCAGACGAAGGTGTGCTGAAAGCGTATATGAAGAACCAACCGTGCTGGAAAGACTTGAACGCGCAATCTAGTCAGAAAGTCATCGAAGAACTTTCTGACGCTTTCCAGTCGTGGTTCGACCTGCGACACAAGGACGAGGAGGCGAATCCGCCCGGCTACCGCAAACACGGCGACGAACGGCCCAAGAGCACGGTCACGTTCAAAGCAGACGGGTTCAAGCACGACCCCGAGAACAACCGCGTCCGACTCAGCAAGGGGTTGAACCTCAAAGAGTCGTGGTCGGACTTCATCCTCTGCGATTACCAGACCCGCCCCGACGTTGACCTCTCGGAAGTCAACAAGGTGCAGAACGTTCGGGCCGTCTGGAACGGCGACGAGTGGGAAATACACTTCGTCTGCAAAGTCGAACTCGAAACCAACGACTCCGCAGGCGACGAAGTTGCGGGTATCGACCTCGGCATCAAGAATATCGCCACGGTCGCGTTCCCTGACGAATATGTCCTGTATCCCGGCAACTCACTCAAACAGGACAAGCACTACTTCACGCGGGCAGAGTACGATACTGAGGGTGAGAACGGCCCGTCGGAAAAGTCGATGTGGGCACGTCAGAAACTCGCTGACCGTGAGACACACTTCTACCACGTTCTCACGGACGCCATCATCACGGAGTGTATCGAACGCGGTGTTGGCACACTCGCGGTGAGTTGGCCCGAAGACGTGCGAGAGTCAGACTGGGGCAAGACCGGCAACAAGAAGTTGCACTCGTGGGCGTTCGACCGCATCTGCCAGTACCTCGAATACAAGGGCGAGATACGTGGGGTAGAGGTACTGAAAGAGAACGAGTGGGACACCTCGAAGACGTGTTCACGATGTGGCGACGACACGAGATCGAATCGTGTCGAACGTGGCTTGCATGTCTGCTCGTCGTGTAAGTTGGTGGGTAACGCGGATTGTAACGGGGCGGAGAATATGCGCCAGAAGATAACTCCGAGTCCTCACGGCGAGGATAGGGGTAACGGCTGTGTGGCACAGCCCTCGGTACACCTGTTCGACCGCGAGAGCGGGACGTTCAAGATGAGAGAACAGGTCGTATCGTAGACCGGCAAATATCCCACCTGCGGTACGGGAAGCCCCGCCGTTTACGGCGGGGAGGATGTCACCTGGATTAACTGGGCTTTTGTACTGAGACTTGATCTGGTCACCGTCTCGCCACTGCCAGTAGTAGTACCGGTTGTCGTTGATTTCCTTGATCGTGATCGTCGCTTTGGTCGGGACATCGTCGGGGCGTTCTTCCGACTGTTCCTCGATCGCCTCCTCGTCGGTTTCCTCTCCAAGCCGAGCTTCGCGTTCATCCCTTCCTGTGAACTATGACACTTTCATAAATCACATTCCAGTCATCTTTTCCGAATTGCGGATGCAACACTGAGATTGAACCCTACTCGAGTGATTCAGCCCGTTGAAACCATCATGATGACTGTATCTGACTCGGTCGCCGTGTACTATCTCGATCCGCGCTTGATTAGGCTAACTAGTTGGCCTAACCGAATAGGATGGCTAATTTCATATTTAGGATCCTTGCCGAAGTGGTCCAGAATGATGTTTCTCGTTTAATCGAACGTGTTCATTCAGAGGGTCGTGATCATATCGCTTTACATTTAACCAATCTGATAGGAAGTGTGTATTGGGTCTGTATAGAACCTCCGCTAGTATTGGCCCGGACATCGGGGCCTGGTTGTGCCAACTCGCACGAATTACAGACGCGACTCGAGTCTTCGAGTTCGGATCGGGATACGGGTATTCGGCGTGTTGGTTCGCGCGAGCGCTTCCCGATGACGGTGAGATCGTTCTCACCGAAGGGTCATCGGAAAACCTCGAGCGTGCACGGACGTATCTCGAGCGTCTCGATGCGGCCGATCTCGCAACGTTCGAGGTCGGAGATGCCGTCGAAACCGCGTCGCAATACGACGGTCCGTTTGAGATCGCGCTCCTCGACATCGAAAAATACCAGTACGTGAATGCGTTCGAGGCGATTCGCGAGTCAATCCCACCGGGTGGGATGGTTATCGCGGATAACACGATGTCCGCAGGCCGTGACGCCCCGGACGATACCGTGGATTTCGAGGTGCTCCTCGCTGCACTCACCGGCGAGATAGTCGATATCCAGGAGACCGAGCTGCCCGAAGAGACGAAGAAACACACTGCAGGGATTCTCGAGTATCTCACACACGTCCGTGAGAGTTCGGCGTTCGAATCGACGCTCCTGCCGCTCGGCGATGGAGTGACGGTAACGACGCGTACTCGCTGACGGAAGCGGCGGAATTCCCGTCCGTTCTTACAGCCAAATAGGACGTTTGGTCGGTGTATGACGGACGAACACGTCCGTTCGAGGACGATCCAAATCATCGTTCGATGAACTCGTTGTTCCGCCAGTGGTCGCTGACAGCCAGTAGTGCCCTGCACGTCTCTTCCAAGATGGGGATAAATATGCCTAATTCATATTCAAATGATTCTTTTCGCTCTCGACATTCAGCTCTATCTTTAGAGAAGACAAAAAATAGTGAACGGACTGGCAAGTATGGCCGTCATCGCGATATTAACTGCTGTAATCCGTTATGGGGAAGACGTATGCTTGAAACTCCGTTACACACTGGTGCACAGCATCCCGATCTCCTCTGGATACTCGTTCCGAGTTTCTTCGCATTCGTTGCGGGACTCGGACTCGGCTCGATCTCGGATCGTCTGCGGGACTGGATCCGTCCGCAGCGAGACACCGCTAACAACTGACCGCGACCAATGACAAGTACACATGGTATCACGGTCTCCGGTACTGCATCCGGAGTGATCGAAGAATGAGCGAGTTCGTTCCGGGCGAGTTGCTCCCAGCGGACGAGCCGGTGACGATAAACGAGGGACGACCGACGGCGATGGTCACGGTCGAGAACACCGGCGATCGGCCCGCACAGGTCGGTTCACACTTTCACTTCTTCGAGGTGAATCCCGGGCTCGAGTTCGATCGCGAGTCGGCGTACGGGATGCGGCTGGATATTCCGGCGGGGACGGCTATCAGGTTCGAACCCGGCTGCGAGCGCGAGGTTGACCTCGTTGCGATCGGTGGCAATCGGATCATCCACGGCATGGGCGGACTGGTCGGTGGTGAACTTGACGACGAGGACGTGAAGGCTCAAGCGATCGAACGCGCTCGAGAGCAGGGCTACATCACGGGGGCCGACGAATGAGCCGAGAACTCCCGCGCAGGGAGTATACGGAACTGTTCGGCGCGACCGAGGGCGACCGGCTTCGGTTGGGCGATACGAACCTGTTCGCGAAGATCGAGACCGACTACGGCGTCCCCGGCGAGGAGGCTGTCTTCGGCGGCGGGAAGACGATGCGCGACGGCATGGGAATGCAATCCGGCACGACTCAGGCCGAAGGGACCCTCGACTGGGTCTTTACGAACGTCGTGATCATCGATCCCGTGCTGGGCGTCTGCAAAGGCGATATCGGCGTTCGGAACGGGAAGATCGTCGGCGTCGGAAAGGCGGGCAACCCGGACACGATGGACGGCGTCGACATGGTGATCGGACAGAGTACCGATACCATCCCCGCCGACGGGCTGATCGCGACGCCCGGTGCGCTGGACATCCACGTCCACTTCAACAGCCCGCAGCTGGTCGACCACGCGCTCGCTTCGGGCGTGACGACGATGCTCGGGGGCGGGTTCGGCGGCGGTGCCACGACGTGTACGCCCGGCCCGCGGAACATCCAGCGGTTCCTGCAGGCCGCCGAGGACTGGCCCGTCAACGTCGGCTTCTACGCGAAGGGCAATAGCAGTCGACCGGAGTCGCTGCGCGAGCAGGTCGAGGCCGGCGCTTGCGGGATGAAGCTCCACGAGGACTGGGGTTCCACGCCGGCGGCGATCGACACCTGCCTCGAGGTCGCGGACGAGGAGGACGTTCAGGTCTGTATCCACACGGACACGCTGAACGAGTCGGGATTCGTGGAGGACACTTTCGACGCCATCGACGGCCGCGCGATCCACACGTTCCACATCGAGGGTGCCGGCGGCGGCCACGCACCCGACGTGCTCGAACTGATCGGCCACGAGCACATGCTGCCGTCGTCGACGAACCCGTCGATGCCCTACACCGAGAACACGTTCGACGAGCACCTGGACATGGTGATGGTCTGTCACCACCTCAATCCGGACGTCCCCGAGGACGTCGCCTTCGCCGAGTCGCGCATCCGCGCGGAGACGCTCGGCGCGGAGGACGTCCTCCACGACGCCGGCGCCATCTCGATGATGACCACCGACTCGCAGGCGATGGGCCGGATGGCCGAGATGGTGTGTCGAACGTGGCAGACCGCCCACAAGATGAAGGCCCAGCGCGGTCCGCTCGAGGCGGACGAGGGCACCGAGGCCGACAACGCGCGGATCGAGCGCTACGTCGCCAAGTACACGATCAACCCCGCGATCACGGCGGGAATCGACGACTACGTCGGCTCGCTCGAGCCCGGAAAGCTCGCGGACATCGCGCTGTGGGATCCGGCCTTCTTCGGCATCAAGCCGGAAGTCGTTATCAAGGGCGGGTTCCCGGTCTGGTCCCAGATGGGCGAGGCCAACGGCTCGCTGATGACCTGTGAGCCCGTGATCGGCCGCGAACGCGCCGGCGCACAGGGGCGAGCGAAACACGGCCTCTCGGTGACGTTCGTCAGCGAGGCTGCCTCCGAGAACGAGGTCGGCGATGCCTACGACCTGAAAACGCCCGTCCGGCCCGTCAGCGGCACGCGATCGGTCCGAAAATCAGATATGTTACACAACGATTACTGTCCGGACGATATCGAGATCGACGCCCAGACGTTCGAGGTTGAGGTCGACGGCGAACACGTCACCTGTGATCCAGCCGACGAAGTTCCGCTGGCACAGCGATACCTGCTTTGAATCATGGTCACCCACACGATAGCTCCCCCACCGATCGCGACGGTATCGAGGAAACGAACAGCTCACTCGAGTTCGACCGCCTTGAGGAAGCCGTGCTCGAGTCGCTCGAAACGACGCCCCGTCCGAACGGAGGTGGACCGATGAACCTCTCGCCCAAGGAGATGGAGCGGCTGACGGTGTTCATGGCCGCCGAACTCGCCCGCCGACGAAAGGACCGCGGCGTGAAGCTCAACCACCCCGAGACGGTCGCGTACATCTCCGACTGGGCCTGCGAAGCCGCCCGCGAGGGCAAGTCCGTCGCGCAGATCCGCTCGGAGGCGACCCAGTTACTCACCCGCGAGGACGTGATGGACGGCGTCCCCGAAATGGTCGACATGATCCAGATCGAACCCGTCTTTCCCGACGGAACCAAGCTCGTGACGATCCACGAACCGATTCGTGCCGACAGTCGCGATCAACTCGAGACAGTCGATCCGGACCCGGGCGAGGACGTCGTGACCGATCCCGACGCACCGGGAAGCGACGACTCGAGCGAGGCACATACTACGGGCGGCGGCCCCGAACCCACGGAGGGCGACTGATGGGATACCGTGACGTCGCGAAAGTCGGTCTCGGCGGTCCCGTCGGCTCCGGGAAGACGGCGATGGTCCAGCGACTCGTCCCCGAACTCGTCGACCGGGGCTACGAGGTCGGCGTCATCGCCAACGACATCATGACGCAGGAGGACGCCGACGTCTTCCGGGAGTCGTTCGCCGATCTGCTGCCAGCGGACCTCGTCGAGGGGGTCGAAACGGGTGCCTGTCCGCACACGGGCATTCGCGAGGATCCTTCCATGAACCTCGCGGCAATCGACGAGTTCACCGAGCGTCACCCCGATCTGGACGTGGTCCTCGTCGAGAGCGGCGGCGACAACCTCGCCGCGACCTTCAATCCCGAACTGGCCGACTACTTCCTGTTCGTTATCAGCGTCGCGGAGGGCGAGGACATCCCCCGCAAGCGCGGTCCCGGTGTGACGCAGGCTGACCTGCTGGTGGTCAACAAGATCGATCTCGCACCCCACGTCGACGCTGACCTCGCGGTGATCGAGGACGATACGAACGAGGTGCGGGGCGACGATCCGTTCGTCTTCACCAACTGCAAGGACGGCGAGGGGATCGACGCGATCCTCGAGCACGTCGAGCGGGAGGTGCTGTTCGAATGAGTACAGACTACTCGAGGGCGACTGCAGACGACGGCATCCCCCTTCCGCCGTCGTTCGAGACATACGCCGACGAACCGCTCGCGCAAGCGCCTGCGGGCGGTCCGGGGAAGAACGGACTGCTCGAGGCGACGTTCGCCCGGCAGGGTGACGGACCGACCCGGCTGGTCCGCGACCATGTAAAGGTCCCCTACCACCTGACGGGAACGCTCGACACCGATCCGTCGCCCAATCTCGCGACGCTCGTCGCACAGGAGCCCACCGGCGGCGTGGCACAGGGTGACCGTCACCGGATGCGGATCGACGCTCGAGCGGGGGCGCGAGCGCACGTGACGACGCAGAGCGCGACGAAGGTCCACAGCATGGACGCGAACTACGCGCATCTCGACACGGTACTCCGGGCGGCCGAGGGGAGCTACCTCGAGTACATGCCGGGGCCGACGATCATCAACGAGGACGCGCGCTGTCTCCAGACCGTCGACGTCGAACTCGCCGACGACGCGGTCGTCGTGGTGGCTGACGTTCTCGTCCCGGACGGGTTGAGCGACCACGAACCGTTCGGATTCGATCACTACCAGGCGCGCATCGAGGCCGAACACGACGGACGATTGGTCTGTTCCGACGCGGTCGACCTGCGACCGAACGAGCGCGATCCGCGCGACCCGGCCAGCGTCGGCGAGTACGGCGTCGTCGGCTCGCTGTACGTCTTCGCACCGTACGGTGCCGATACCGACGACGCGGATTCGCCGGACGAGACCGACTTCGAGGCGTTGATCGACGAAATCCACGGCGAGCTCGCGGACCGCGACGGCGTCGAGGCCGGCGTCTCACGGCTTCCCCGCGATGCCGGTGCCGTCGTTCGCCTCCTCGGCCACCGGGAGGCGGACGTGACCGAGACGCTGCGCGCCGCGTGGGACGCGACGAGACGGC
The DNA here is from genome assembly GCF_013456555.2 of Natrinema zhouii. Taxonomy (GTDB): domain Archaea; phylum Halobacteriota; class Halobacteria; order Halobacteriales; family Natrialbaceae; genus Natrinema; species Natrinema zhouii. The sequence goes on along the minus strand of NZ_CP084883.1, from coordinate 265,799 downwards.
AACTACTGGGGGTCGGCGTCCCTGCCGACCGGCGATACTGATGGAACGAATCGACGGTATCGTCGGCAACGTCCACGCTGACGACGACCTCGCGGCGCTGTATGACGACCACGAGTCGGCCGGTACGCTCGAGCGCGTCGTCATCGACGCGGACGACCGTCGGCGGTCGCGGTTCCGGGCGACGACGGACGGAGGCACCGACGTCGGCGTCATCGTGGACAGGGCCGCCGTCTCGGCGGGTGACGTGTTACTGGTCGAGGACGACCGGTTGATCGTCGTCGCGTTCGAACCCCGCGACGCGCTTGTCGTGTCGCTGCCCGACGCGACGGCCGAGGCGCTCGAGGCGGCGGTTAAACTCGGCCACCGAATCGGCAATCAGCACTGGGACCTCGCGATCGACGACGGGGCCGTCTACGTCCCGCTCGAGGCCGACCGCCACATCGTCGAGCGGGTCGTCGCCGATGTCGTCCCCGGTTCGGAGATCGGCGAGACGACCGTCGAGGCCGACCTGTTCGTGACTGATATCGAGGATGCGGATCCCGGTGGCGCACACGGCGTCGATCTCGGCTCGGAGCACGGGCCTGGACATGGGCACGAGCACGAGAACGGTCACGAGCACGGGCACAAGAACGGTCATCTCCACGAGCACGAAAACGGTCATCCCCACGAGCACGACCACACCCACGAATCCCACCATGACCACTGACCCGAGTTCGTTCCTGACGGCGCTCCGGCTCTCGGATTCGTTTCTCCCCGTCGGCGGCTACACGGCCTCCTACGGCCTCGAGCAGTACATCAACGAGGGTCGGATTACGACCGGCGACGATCTGCGGGACCTGCTCGCGGCCTACCTCCGCCGCGTGGTCGGCCCCTGCGAGACCGTCGCGCTGGCGAACGCTCACATCGCGAGCGAAAGCGACAATCTCGAGCGCCTCCTGGCCGTCGACGAGCGACTCCACGCGGTAACGCTGCCCCGAGAATTCCGCGAGAGCTCGACGAAGGCGGGTGCGAAGCTCTCCGAACTGTTCGGTCCGGACGGGACGGGCTCACACACGGATGCGGGGCGTGACAATGTGGCTGGAGCGCGTCCCGAAACGACAGCACCAGCGACCGACGGGAGGGATTTCGAGGCCACCGTCGCCGATGCAATCGATACCGGTTCGACGCCGGGGCACTATCCGGTCGTCTTCGCGGTCGTCACCGCGGCGCGCGGCCTCTCGCGACTCGAGGCCTGTCTCGCACACGCCTACTCGTTCGTGACGGGGCTGCTCGGCGCAGCGCAGCGGCTCGGTCGGTTCGGGCACACAGAGATTCAGTCCGTCCTCGAGCGGCTGGAGCCGACGATAACCGAGGTCTGCGAGCGCCACGTCGACGACGAACCGACGGCGATGGCATCGTTCGCTCCGCTGGCCGAAATCATGGGGATGAACCACGAACGCGCCGGGAGACGGCTGTTCATGAGCTGAACGCTGCTGAGCCGAGCACGGTGGCTCACTCGAGACCGACGAGCCGGGGACCGGAAACGGGTCGATCACCGTCTCGAAGGACCTCCACCGCTCCGAACTGCACGGTATCGCCGGCCGAACTGTCGTCTCCGAGTTGAGCGACGATCGTCACGTCGCCGTCGAACCGTACCATCCCGAGCCGGTTCGGCGAGCGAACGCCGGGCGGCGTCGCGTGGACGGTCGTCGCGGTGACGACCGCTCCCTCCCGAAGCCGGTACGAGTCGACCGACGTCGAGCGACACTCCGGGCACCGTTCGCGCGTGTAATACCAGCGGTTTCCGCACGATTCACAGACGAACGCGTGGTCGATTGGAACGTCTCGAGTCATGGCACCTGAAGGATCGTACAGACCGCATTGTTTCCGAATCCGGCGACGTTGAGCGCGAGCCCCGTCCGCGGATTCTCGACGCGTCGTTCTTCGGGGGCATCGCCGCGTAACTGCCAGACCAGTTCGATTATCTGGGCAACGCCGGTTGCGCCGAGGGGATGCCCCCGGGCCTTGAGTCCGCCGCCGGGATTGACCGGCAGCCGTCCGCCGAGGGCTGTTTCACCGTCCGCCGTCGCTCGCCAGGCGTCGCCGGGGTCGTAAAACCCGAGTTCCTCGAGTTCGAGCAACTCGAGAATCGTGAACGCGTCGTGAATGCAGGCAACGTCGACGTCGTCCTGCGTGACGTTCGCGTCGGCGAGCGCCTGCCGACCGGCCCGCTCGACGCTCTCGATTTCGAGCGGATTCGGTCGTTCGGCGACCGCGTGGGTTCCGGTCGCGCCGGTGGCGCTCGCGACTCGGATCCCGTCCGCCCCTTCTGACGTCTCGAGGACGACCGCGGCGGCGCCGTCGCTCATCGGACAGCAGTCGTACAGTCGAAGGGGTTCCGCGACGGGCGGCGAGGTTCGTGCCTCCTCGAGCGTGATCGGCTCCTGGAACTGCGCGTACGGATTCGCTGCGGCGTTACGGTGGTTCTTGACGGCTACCTGCGCGAGCGCCGACGGATCGACGTCGTACGTCCGCAGGTAGTGATCGGCCGCGAGTCCCGCAAACGATGGGAGGGTGATGCCCTGCGCGTACTCCCGGTCGTGGACGAGGCGGCTGATGAGCTCCGTCGCCGCTTCCGTCTCGGCGGACGTCATCGTCTCGACACCGACGACGAGTGCGCACGACGACGCACCTGCCTCGAGCGCGTGGACGGCGCGAAGGACGGCACTCGCACCGCTTGCACTGGTGTTCTCGATCCGATCCGCGATCGCACCCTCGACGCCGAGAGCGCCACAGAGAGCGTTCTCGAGCCCCGTTCGGCTCTCGAACGCCTCGGCCGCCATGTTGCCGACGTGAACGGACGCCACGTCCGCCGGCTCGACGGTGGCGTCGGAGAGGGCCCGCCACGCCGCCCGCTCGGCCAACTCGAGCGCAGATCCGGAATTCTCGGATTCGAATCGCGTCATCCCGACGCCGGTGACGAACGCGTCGGTCACTTCGATCGGCCTCCCATCACTCCGCTCCGAACGCGCCGCGGTCGGTGAACTCGTCCAGTTTCTCCTCGTCGTAGCCGAGCTCCCGAAAGACGCTCCGTGTGTTTTCGCCCAGTTTCGGGGGCGGCGACTCGAAGCCGCTGCTCGAGCGATCGTACTTCAGCGGGTGCTCGATCACGGGTATCTCGCCGTGTTCGGGGTGATCCATCGACGTTACCGACTCACGGGCCTCCGTCTGCTCGTTGTATAGCGCGTCCTCGACATCGTGTACCGGGCCTGCCGGAATCCCCGCCTCGTCGACGAGGAGAGTCATCCACTCGTCGGTCGTCAGTTCACGGAACGTCCGTTCGAGTTCGGTCTCGAGTTCGGACATGTGTTCGACACGGTCGGCGTTCGTCTCGAAGCGGTCGTCGTCGGCCAGTTCGGGGCGATCGATCGCCTCGCACAGCCCCTTCCAGAGCTTCTGATTGAGACAGGCGACGTTGAGGTAGCCGTCGGCGGTCTCGAACGTCTGGTAGGGAGCGAGCACCGGATCTTTCGTTCCCATACGCGAGGGAGACTCACCCGCGAACACCTTGCCGGCCTGTTTCGTCAGCCACGGAAGCGCGGCGTCGAGCATTCCGAGATCGATGTACTCGCCTTCGCCGGTCCGTTCGCGGCGGTAGAGAGCGTTCGAGATGCCGAACGAAGCCCACATCGCGGTGATGAGGTCCGTCATCGGGAGCCCGACTTTCACCGGCTGTCCGTCCGCTTCGCCGGTGACGCTCATGATCCCGCTCATCCCTTGGATCATCAGATCGTAGCCGGGCCGTTCGCGCCAGGGCCCCGTCTGCCCGAACGCCGAAATCGCGCAGTACACGATGTCGTCGTTGTGCGAACGGATCGTCTCTTCGTCGACGTCGAGGCGCTCGGCCGTCCCCGGGCGGTAGTTCTGCAGGAAGACGTCGGCCTCACCGACGAGATCGTACAGCGCCTCCCGTCCGGCATCGCTCTTGAGGTCGATCTCGACGCTCTTCTTGCCGTAGTTAACCGTCCAGAAGTACGGCGACTCGCCGTCGATGAACGGCGGCCCCGAGTGACGATTGTCGTCGCCGACGCCGGGCCGTTCGACTTTGATTACCTCTGCTCCCTGATTGGCGAGCATCAGCGAGCAAAAGCCGCCAGTAACGAACGTGGTCAGATCGACGACTCTCACGCCGTCGAGAATTCGATCACCGGTAGTCATGTGATACCATGACTGATTACTGCAGTCGACAAAAAACCTTCCTATCGGCGGCCGCAGCCCCGTCTCATTCGAGGCTATCCGTCGGAATCACGTCTATCCGCGCTCCGGCATCGAGGGGCTCCGTGGTGAGTACGAAGCCGTCGGCGGTCGCCGCGCGCGTACTCGAGGAGAGAACGCTCGGATCGAACGTCTCCTCGTACACCTCGAGCGGGGAATCCACGTGTCCGAGCGGCGTGGCGTCGCCGCCCTCGAGCGTGACTGGAATCGCGTACGTGAAGCCCTCGGGTCCGAGTCCGACGTCGTGCGTGACCGTTCGCTCGAGTGTCGCCGTCGTTCGATTGCCCGTGAACAGGGGCCGGGCGACGAGCGCGGCGATAACGTAGGCCCCGATCGGTTTCCCGGGAATGGCGACGGCGACGGCGTCGTGATCGGGCAACCGTGCGAGGGCGATCGGTTTTCCCGGCCGGACGCGAACGCGGTGGAAGAGGATCTCGCCGAGGGCGTCCAGTGCGTCGAGAACGTAGTCTTTCTTTCCGACGCTCGTCCCGCCGGTCGTGACGACCACGTCGTGTCGGTCCGCGAGTTTGCCGATTCGCTCCTCGACTCGATCCCCCTCGTCGGGCACCGACCCCTCGTACGTCGGGTCGTGGCCCCACGACCGGAGCAGACTACAGAGCATCGGCGAGTCGAGGTCGGTGTGCCGTCCCTCGTGGATTTCCGTCCCGGTCGCGAGGACGCCGACGGAGAGCGGCTCGTACGTCTCGACGGTCTCGCGGCCGAGGTCCCGGAGCAAGATCGCGTCGAGCGCCGAGAGGCGTTCCCCCGCCTCGTACAGCACCTCGCCCGCCGTGACGTTCGATCCGCGCTCGTAGACGTAGGTCCCGCTCTCGAGAGCGGGTCGCAGTAGTCGGCCGTCCTCGATCGTCGCATCTTCGCGCTTGCAGACGGTGTCTGCCCGCTCGGGCAGCGGCGCACCCGTCGCGATCTCGATCGCCTGACCGGCCTCGAGTGCCGGCGGTTCCGTCTCCGGGAACACGCGCTGCTCGACGATCTCGAGGGAACCCTCGTCGGCCGCAGCGAACGCGTAGCCGTCCATCGTGGCGCGATCGCTCGAGGGCTGATTGGCCTCGGCGGTCACGTCTTCGGCGAGTATCCGGCCGGAGAGATCGTCGAGCGGAACAGTCGTCGTCGGTCGGTCCTCGAAAAACGCGTTGCGACAGGAAATCGCTCGGTCGATCGCGTCGTCGAGCGGGATGAGATCGTCGTGGTCGGACATACCGACCGTTCGGTTCGAAGAAGAAAAGTCCTTGTGACATTCTCTCTCGATCTGCCGGTCGATTACGTCACGTTCGGGGATTTACGCCTCGTCCGGGGATCGTTCATCGTCAGCGCGCTCGGCCCGCTCCTGTTCGGCTCGGACTGCCTCGATCGCCGGCTCGAGTTCGTCGTACAGCGCCTCGACCTCTTCGGGAAACACTTCGACGGGTTTCGCCTGACTGTGCGTGTGGATACGCACGCGATCTCGGTGACGGTAGGTTCGGTAGACGCTCCAGAGCCCGAACAGGGTCATTCCGATCCCGATGAAGGCGTTTTCACCAATCGAGTAGAGTCCGAATCCGACGAGCGCGAGGCTCAGTATCGTGAGAAACCAGTCGAACGATTCGTTGCTGATCTCGCTGACGTTGGTGTAGGGGACGCTCGTCGTCTCGTCGGCGCCGCGGACGAGGACGCGACGATCGGTGACCGCGATCTCGTCGCCGGAGCGGAGTCCGCCCCGATAGTGGAGTCGTTCGCCGGTCTCGAGATCGAGGCCTGTTCGGCTCGGCATTACCGTCACTCGTCGAGCGGTCGTAATCAAACTTTCCCCCGTTCGGGCGCGAAAAAACCGCTGTGAATTGGTCGATCCCGTCCGACTAGTCGGCCTTGTCGACCGGTTTCGGATCGCCCGACGAGCCCATCCGTTCGAAGAACGTGACGAACTCGTCGTCGTCCTCGGCGAGCTGTTCCCAGTGCTCGAGGCCGCGTTCTTTGCGGGTGCCGCGAATCGTGTTGTCGAGCACGAAGGCGATGACCCCGCCGACGGCCATCGTGGTCGACCCGAACACGTAGATCGTATCGGAGACGATCTGTTGACCGAGGATCGGCCCGATCACCGCTGCGCCGGAGGTAATCTCCTGGAACGCCTCGGCGCTCCCGACGTTCGCCATGTACTGCGGAATGGCGAGTCCGAGGAAGAGTGCGATTCCGATGATGAAGACGTTACGCGACGCGTCGAGGTCGACGTACTTGAGGTTCGACAGTCCGACTGCGGCGATCTGTCCGAACATCGCGATGTACAGCGCGCCGACGATCGGTCCCGGGATCGTCGTGATCAGGGCGCCAAAGTAGCCGACGAATCCGGCAATCAGCATGACGATCGCACCGATCTGGACGACGTATCGGGATGCAACACCGGTGATTCCGATCGCACCGATGTTTTCACCGTAGGAGGTCGAGCCGTTGCCCGTCCCCATGATCCCCGCGATCACGTTCCCGATTCCCTCCATCCCGATACCGTGGTTGATGCGCTTTTCGCTCGGCGCACCGACGCCGGCGATCCGGGCGACGGCGTAATAGTCACCCATGCTTTCGATCATCGAGGCCATGACACCGGCGAACATCCCGATCGCGAAGGCGGCGGTAAACTGCGGCATCCCCCACTGCAGCGGCGTGATTAGCTGTATCGCGGACGCGTCTGCGATCGCTCCGGTATCGACGTAGCCGAGCGTCCCCGGACCGTAGACGCCGGTCATCGAGAGAACCGTAGCGATGACCCAGGCGACGACCACTCCCAGTAGAACCGGGAACAGTTTCGCGTAGCGACTGTACTTGTCGAGGTACTGCGAGAACAGCACGATCAGGAAGAGGGTGAACCCGAGCAGCCACCAGTTCTGGTCGGCTCTCGTCACGTCAGCGGTGCCAACCAGTGAGAGACCGATCAGTACGATTACCGGTGCGATGACGACCGGTGAAAGGTAGTACTTGAGTTTGCCCAGGGCTCCGACGTAGCCGAGCAGAACCTGCACTATAGCGGCCGCGATGACCGCGCCCTGTAACTCGAGGATGGTCGCTTCCCATCCGGTACCCATCGCAGCGATGATCGCCAGAGCCGGTGCGAGCAGCGCGAACGTCCCGCCTTGAACGATCGGATACCGGTTCCCGACCGTCGTCTGTAACAGCGTCGCAACGCCCGATACGACGAAGAACGTCCCGATGAGTCGGGCGGTTTCTGCCGGGGGCATCTCCATCGCCCCCGCGAGAATCAAGGGGATCGCAACCGTCGCCCCGATCATCGTCAGGTAATGCTGTAACCCGAGCAGTATCGACTCGCCTAGTGGTGGCCGATCTTCGATACCGTATTCGACGAACGATGCCTCCTCACGGGAGACCTCACCCCCATCCGTCACGATTTCGTCCGATGTGTCGTTGTGATCCGTCATGGATGTCACCACCTGTACCGCGATATGTGTGCCGAGCGTTCACACTTGCACAGGTATAGCATGAATAGCAGAGCGAATACGCATAAAGATACCGTTGAAATCCCTACGTGAAATTTCATCAATTAAATCACTAATGCGGTAGACAAACATGAAAGACTCATCGACAAACAATCCCGAATGGCATATTCGATAAGATACCTTCGGTAATATCTATACGGGATCGGCTACGGACAATTCTCGTTCGCTGAGACCCTATCCCCGGCCGTTACGACCTGACATCCCGCCAGCGTTTGAAAGACGGTTGGAGGGAATGAACTATTACACTTCGACCGTATCAGTAGACGTGATGGCATCTGATCCGGAGTACGCAGTCACTGCTGAACTCGATGTGATGGTCGAGATGCGCGACGGTGTCGAACTCGCGACCGACATCTACCGTCCGGCCGACCCCGACACGGGAGAACCGATCGACGATCCCAAGCCCGCGCTTCTCGATCGAACCCCCTACGGCAAGCGGGGACGCATGGAACGACACGGCGAGTGGTTCGCCAAGCGCGGCTACGTCGTCGCGATCCAGGACTGTCGGGGCCGATTCAACAGCGGCGGCGACTACTACATCTTTGTCAACGAGCCCGAAGACGGGCACGACACGGTCGAATGGCTCGCGGCCCAGGCCTACTGTGACGATCAGGTCGGAACGATCGGCACCTCCTACGGTGCGTGGGTGCAGAACGCACTCGCCACGCAGGACCCCCCGCACCTCGAGGCCATGTTCATCAACCAGGGGGCCGCCAACGGACGGAAGGCGACCTTCCGACACAACGGGACCTTCGAGCTTCGGTGGCTTTGCTGGGCGTACACCCTCGGCGGCGGGTTCGCGAAGCGGGCGCTCGAGGATTCGGACGTCCAGCGCCGACTCGCAAACGTCGACGTTCGAGACGTGCTCGAGAACGGGCCGGTCCAGCCGGGGCAGTCGCCGCTGCGACACATCCCCGACTACGAGGAGTGGACGTTCGACATCATGACGCAAGGGGCCGCGAGCGACGAACTCTGGCAGGAACCCGGGCTCAACTTCGAGGCGTACTACGACGAGTCGGCGGACGTTCCGACCGTCTATTCGGGCGCGTGGTACGACTCGTACACGAAGGCGACCTGCGATAACTTCGAGGCGCTCGCCGAGCGCAAGGACAGCGACCACTACCTCCTGATGGGGCCGTGGACTCACGGCTGGAACACCTATCCCCTGCCCTCGTGGAACAAGTCCTACTCCGGCGAACTCGAGTTCGGCGAGCAGGCCCTGCGCGACTACCAGGAAACGCGGCTGCGCTTTTTCGATCACTACCTCAAGGGCGAGGACACCTGGGACGACCAGCCGACGGTCCAGTACTTCCAGATGGGGACCGGCGACGGCTCGCAGACGCGCGACGGACGGCTCTTCCACAGCGGCGAGTGGCGCTCCGGCGAGGAGTGGCCCCTGCCGGACACCGAGTTCACGACCTACTATATCCACGAGGGCGGTCGGCTGTCGACGGACGAACCGATCGTCGAGGACGCCGCGACGAGCTACGAGTTCGACCCGAGCGATCCCGTCCCCACCCTCGGTGGCAACTGCTCGTCGTACATCACCTACGAACCGCGAGACGAGAACCTCATCGAGTATCCGCTCGCCAATCGAAACCTGCAGGACATCACCGGCCGTGGCGGGTTCGACCAGCGCACCCGCCCCGATACCCTCGGCGCCGAATCGCCGTACGGCCCCCTTGAGGAGCGCAACGACGTCCTCGTCTACCGGACGCCGCCGCTCGAGGAGGACCTCGAGATCACGGGTCCGATCCGCGTGAGCGTCTTCGGCTCGACCGACGCGCCGGACACCGACTTCACGGCGAAACTCATCGACGAGTACCCGCCCAGCGAGGAGTTCCCGAACGGCTTCGCGGTGAACCTCGCCGACTCCATCTGTCGCGGGCGCTACCGGGGCTACCGGGACGAGCCCGACCTGCTCGAGCCCGGCGAGGTCTACGAGTTCGAGATGGAACCGTACCCGACGGCGAACGTCTTCGAGGCGGGCCACCGCATTCGGCTGGATATCTCCTCGTCGAACTACCCGCGCTTCGACGTGAACCACAACACCGGCGGGCCGCTGTACGGCGACCGCGAGTCCCAAATCGCGACCAACACGGTCCACCACGACGCCGAGTACGCGACGCACGTCGAACTGCCAGTTCAGCCGCGGTAACGTGTTCGCGGTCGGTTCACCGACCGGCGTGACCGCCGACGGACGGTGGGACCACGAACGCTCACTCGAGGCGCACGCGATCTCTTCTCGTCATCGAGGAATCCTCGCCGTCGGAGCATCGACTTCGTTTCAGCGACTGATCGTCGCTACCCAGAGAACCCAGACTGCTGCGACGGTCAGTCCCATTGCCCCGAATCCCGCGGCGTAGCTCTCCGTCGCAGCCAGCAGCCAGCCCACGAGCCACGGGTACGCCAGCGCGCCGCCGTTGCCCACGAGCAACATTCCCGACAGCGTCACGCCGGGATCGTCGGCCAACTCGGAGAACGCGAGACTGAACAGTGGCCCGAACGGGATTCCGAAGCCGAATCCGGTCAATACGAGTCCGATCCCGATCCCTAGTTCAGTACCAGTCGCGATTGCCGCCGACAGTCCGACGAGGACGAGTGCCAGTCCCAATAGCGTGCCCGCGACGGTCGCTCGTTCCCCGTAGCCTCGCGATAGCCAGCCGCCGAGTCCCCGACCGAGGACCGTCGCCAGGGCGAATCCGACGAGCACCGCGATCGCGGGAAGCGCGACCCCCGAAAGGAGTTCCGTATACCAGGTCGAGGCCACCATGAGAAATCCGAACGTCGCCATGTTGCCGAGCCCGAGCGCGAGGCCGCTCGCGGACGTGAACGGGTCCAGATACGCTCGAAGCGCCGTCTTCGCGTTCGCGCTGACGGACGGCAGCCGACTCGTCAGGGCGCTTCCCGAAAGCGTCACGACAGCCGCGATGACGGCGGGGATCATCGGGCCAAACGTGGACACGGCGACGGGACCCACCGCCAGTCCACAGGCCAGCCCGAGCGTGAACAGCGCGCCGAGCATCCCCTGGGCGGTCGCGGTATCGGCGCCGGTCGTCCGCAATCCGACGTATTTCATTCCGCCGACGAACGCCGTTCCCTGCCCGAGGCCCAGCAGGAGCCGCGAGACGTACGTGGTCTCGAGAGTTACCACGCCGCCGAGGGCGATTCCGATGCCGGCGACGGCGAACCCGAGTGTCGCGACGTGTTCGACGGAGGCCGTTCGCGTCAGACGATCCGCCGGTACGACGACGAGGAGCTGCCCGAGGAGAAAAAGCGACATGCCGAATCCGGCCGCATCGGGCGAGACGCCGCGTGCGATGAGCGCGGAGACGTACGCGCCGTAGCCACCGACGGCGAGTCCGAGACCGAACAGCCCCAGACCGATCTCGCTGATAGCTGTCCAGGGGACGGTCCGCGACTCGTCACTGACCGACCAGTGCCGTAACACGTAGCCGGCTACACATCGAATCTACAAAAAGCGTCGTATCACGGCAGTTGCGATGGCTTCGTCGTGATAACGGACAGTTGAGCGCCACTTTTCAGCTAAATCGTGCCCCACTGCGCTGAAAATCTCCCAAAGATATATATTATCCGTGTCTGTGGTGGTATCCGTTGCAATGACGGACATAAATGTTGACGATCAGCCGTCAGGTTCGGGTTCCGACGACGGTATCGTTCGATACGGAATCGACGACGAACTGCCCCTTTCGGAGGCCATCCCGCTCGGGATTCAACACCTGCTCGCGATGTTCCTCTCGACGGTCGCTCTCCCGCTCGTCATCGCTGGAGCGATCGGACTCGGGCAGAGTGAGACCACCTTCATCGTGCAGATGGCGTTGCTCGTCGCCGGGATCGCCACGATCGTACAGGTGTATTCGATCGGACCGGTCGGCTCCCGTCTCCCCATCGTCATGGGAACGAGCGCGATCTTCGTCACGCCCCTGATCGACATCGGGAACTCGTTCGGAATCGCCGCGATCTTCGGCGCCGTCATCGTTGCTGCCCCTGTCGAGATCGTCATCGGCTACTTCTACGATGACCTCCGGTCGCTGTTTCCTCCGCTTGTGACGGGCGTGGTCGTCATGCTCGTCGGACTGACGCTCGTTCCGACGGCGATCCAGTACTCCGCCGGGGGACCGGGCGCCGAAACCTACGGCGACCTCGCGAACCTGGGCGTGGCCGGACTCGTGTTCCTGATCGCGGTCCTGTTCAACCAGTACTTCGATAACTTCCTCTCGGTCGCAAGCGTGCTTATCGCGGTCGTCGTCGGCTACCTGCTGGCCGCGCCGCTCGGGTTGCTCGATCTCTCCGGCGTCGCCGACGCCGGGTGGGTGGCCGTCCCGATGCCCCTCGAGTTCGGCGTCGAGTTCCACCCGAGCGCGATCGTCATCGCCGCGTTCGCGTACGTCGTCACCTCGATGGAGACGATCGGTGACGTTGAGGGGACGACCGGAACGGTCGGCCGACGTGCGACCTCGGAGGAGATGCGGGGCGGCCTGCTGGCCGACGGCGTGATGAGCATGATCGCGGGCGTCTTTAACGCCTTCCCGAACACGTCGTTCTCCCAGAACGTCGGGCTGATCGGGTTTACCGGCGTCGCGAGCAAGTTCGTCGTCGCGATCTGCGGGGGCTTCCTCGTCGTTCTCGGCCTGATTCCGAAAGTCGCCGCTATCATCTCGGCAATGCCCGAACCCGTCCTCGGCGGCGCGGCGATCGTCCTCTTCGGGATGATCTTCTCGATCGGGCTCAGACTCGTCGCTCAGAACGTGGAGCTGACACAGCGGAACCTGACGATTATCGCCGCCTCGATCGTGCTCGGTCTCGGCGTTGAAGTGCAATCGGACGCGCTCGTACAGTTCCCCGACGATCTCCAAGTGCTTCTCGGCTCCGGCCTGCTCGTCGGCGGCGTCACCGCGCTGGTGTTGAACGCAATCATCCCCGGCGATGGCGGCCTCACGTCTGCCGACGCCGATGCTGACACTTGAATCGGCAATCGGCTACGGTCCGTTACGATCTGACACCCTCGCTTCAATCCGCTTGTACCCGTCTCTACGGCTCGAGAACGACCATTCCGTGGCTCTCGCCCGATCGAATCCGCTCGTGAACGGCGGGGACGTCCTCGAGGCCGACTCGCTCGGTGACGACGGGGTCGATTCGGCCGTTGGCCAGCAATCGCGCGGCCTCGGCGACCTCGTCTTTCGTCGCGTACCGCGACCCACTGATGGACGCCTCTTTCACGACGAACTCCTTTAGCGGCGGTGCGAACGATCTCTCGTGGTGGGTCGTCAGCGAGATCAGCTGCCCGCCCATCGCGAGCGCCTGCCAGGCGTCCGCGAGCGTGTCCGTGTCCCCGACCGTGTCCACGACGACCGTCGGTCCGTCGCCGTTCGGTGTCGCCTCGCGGAGCCGCGTCGGGACGTCGTCGCCGCGGATGTCGATGGGGCGAACCGCGGGGCCGGTGACTGAATCGACGTGTGCGAGCCGCTCGTCCGCGACGTCGGCAGCCAGCACGCGAGCGCCCCTGAGTGCGGCCAGTTGCGAGAGGTGAATGCCGACGCGGCCGGCCGCGCCGATGACGAGCACCGTCTCGGCGTCGTCGATCCCGGCCCGACGACAGATATGCAGCGGCGTCGCGAGCCCGTCTGCAGCGATCGCTCCGTCGGCGAAGCTCGCCCCGTCCGGGAGCGGAAGCACGTTCGAGGCGGGAATGACCGCTCGCTCGGCGTACGCACCGTCTCGAGTGGCGCCGTACCAGCCCTCGAAGTTCGCACACTGGTTCGTCGCGCCGCGTCGACACGCCTCACACTCGCCGCAGGTGAGATAGAAGTACGCCAGCACGCGATCGCCCGGCACGATTCCCGAAACGCCGTCGCCGACCGCGTCGACGATCCCCGCGAACTCGTGACCCGGCACCCGCGGCGTGAGTCCCGGATCGTCCTCCAGTCCGCCCTGAATCGCGTTCTCGATCGTTCGCGTGACGCCGCAGGCGCGGACATCGATACGGACTTCACCCGGTTCGGGCTCCGGATCGGGAACCGTGTCGACCGTCAGCGATCCGCCCCACTCGTCGAGGATACACGCTTTCATACCTACCAGGAATTCCCCACGGCAGTAATAACGTTCCTCTCGCGGCAGACGTTCCCGATTCGGTGGAGTTCGGGGAAGGAATACGTCACTCGAGAACCAACTGACGACTATGCCAGATCGGATCCTCGTCCCCGTCGACGGGTCGAACAGGTCGGACGACGCACTCGAGTACGCGATCGAAACGTTTCCGGGAGCGTCGATCACCGCCCTGCACGTACTCGAGTCCGGACGCGGCGACATCGGGACGCTCTCCGGAATGACCGGTGACATCCCCGACGACGGCCCGGAACTGGAGCGCTCCGAGGAAATCCTCGAGTCGGCCCGTCGGGTCGCAGCCGAACGCGACACCGAAATCGAGACGGAACGCGGCCGGGGCCGACCGGACCGACTGATCGTCAAACGAGCCGAGGAGGACGACTACGAGATGATCGTCATTGGCAGTCACGGCCGAGACGGCGTCGCCCGGGTCCTCCTCGGAAGCGTCGCGGAGAAAGTCGTCCGGCGGTCGTCCGTCCCCGTCCTCGTCGTTCGATAGGCCGACCGCGGAACCGATGCCGGAATCGTTCGTTTTTCACGCGGTCAGACTCGGTCGGCGTCCTCGGGTACCCGGTGCGACGGGAGGAGACCGGTTTCCTCGAGGGCGTAGTAGCCGACGAGACACCCGACAACGTGCGCGAGCACACCCGTCCACCCCCAGCAATAACTGCGAGTCGGTTCGACTCCGTTTTCGGCATCACTCTCACCCGCTTTCCGTTCTTTTCCTGTGATACGCCGAACCGGGAAGCGCCTCGCTATCGGGTGCGAGGAACGAACGAAAAACGAACCGCGGCGAACGGATTACTTGAACGCGACGACGCGGGAGACGCTGGATTCCCCGCCGCGGAAGCGCCACGGGAAGGTCCCGATCTGGACGCGCTCGTTGAGCAGTTCCTCGGGGACCTGCGCGTTCTCGACGTGGATGATCCCCTCGGGGAAGAGCTCGTTGTGCATGAGCTGGTAGCCCTCGGGCGGGAAGACCTCGTCGAGATCGTCGACGCCGAAGTGGTCGGCGGCTTCCTCGGCGAGTTCGGGACGGATGTCCTGGATGACCGTGTTCATCGGGTGATCGGCGCTGCCACAGTCCAGGATGAGGTAGTTGAGGTTCATCTCCTTGCACCAGTCGGCGAACTCCGCGTTCGGACCGGGGTGCTTACAGAAGTACCGGTGAGGGTCCGCCTCCTCGGTGTGCCAGGCGTAATCCTGGTAGCCCGTGTGGATGAACAGGATGTCGCCTTCCTGGACGTCACAGACGTCCTCGATCATCTCGCTGGTGTAGACGTCGTAGTCGTCGACCTTGTCGGAGATGTCGGCGACCACCGCGTCACTGACGAGCTCGTCGAGACCGACTTCTTCGATGTCCCGGCCGTGAGCGACGAAGTGTTTCTCACCGTCGAGGTGCGTCCCGGTGTGGTTCATGAACTCGATCTTCTGCCCGTTCACCTTCTCCGTGTCCAGACTCTTTTCGTACCAGACCTTCGGGTTGTCGTACGTCGGCCACGCTGGCGTGTCTACTGACCACGGCTGCGTCAAATCGTACATCTCGTAGCCATCGAGCATAGATGCTACATTCCGGGCAGCTCACTTAAACCTACGTGAACAGGGTAGCTGGGTACCGTCGAACGAGTCGCTCAAACAACATGATCCGACTGAGTCGGTTCCTCACAACGGGTTGTAACAACATTTATTAGTGCAGTTGATCAAGTCGTTTGGTATCTGTGTGACAGACCCATGATTGCCCTTACCACCCACACGAATCGGTCCAGTTTCAACTGTCAACGGGCCTCCGGTGGCTCCACGATCACCCGCCCCGAGGGAGTATGAAGCCAGCACCATTCACACACCACCGACCGGAGACGGTCGACGAAGTCCTCGAGCGCCTCGAGGAACTCGAGGACGCTGAACTCCTCGCAGGGAACCAGTCGCTCGGCATCGTGATGGCGAACCGACTGGCGACGCCCGACCACCTCGTCGATCTCAACGGTGTCGACGAACTCGAGTTCATCGACGTAGACGACGACGCGGTTCGAATCGGGGCGATGACTCGTCACCGGACGATCGAGCGCTCCGACCGACTCGCCGAGTGCATGCCGATGCTCCCCGAGGCCGCCGGACAGATCGCTGGCCCGTCGGTTCGAAATCAGGGGACGCTGGGCGGAAGTATCGGTGAAGCCGACCCCGCCGGGAACTATCCCGCGGCGCTGGCCGCGCTCGAGGGAACGATTCACCTCCGTTCGATCGAGGGAACCCGCGACGTCCCCGTCGACGAGTACTTCATCGCCTACATGTTCACGGACCTCCGCGAGGAGGAGCTCATCGAGTCCGTCTCGATCCCGACGGAGCCGTTCCCGCCCGAGCGAACCGGGATGACGTTTCTCGAACTCAAACGGGCGGCCCAGACGTTCCCGACCGTCAGCGCGGCGACCTCGATCCGCGTCGACGATCCGACCGCGGACGAACCGGTCGTCGAGGACGCCCGGATCGCCATGGCGAACGCCGCAGATATCCCGCTTCGAGTCGAGGACGCGGAGGCCCACGTCGAAGGTGGCCCCCTCTCCGATGAGGCCCTCGAGGCAGTCGTCGAGACCGTCGCGTCAGCGGTCACCCCCGAATCGGAGATGCACGCCGATCGGGATTACAAGGAAGAAGTGGCCGGCGAGTACGCCAAACGCTCGCTCGAAACGTCGTACGAACGCGCAGTAGCAACCGAAACCCAATGTTAGAATTCACCGGCGAAAACGAGATGGAACAGTCGAAAGAGGAACTCTGGCCGTACTTCACGGACACCGATATCCTCGCGGAGTGTGCGCCCGGCTGCAAGGAGATGACCCTCATTTCCCCGCACGAGATCGAGGCGGTCATGGCCGTCGGCGTCGGGAGCGTCAAGCCCGAATTCGACGTCGACGTCGTCGTCACCCGCGCTGACCGTCCGGACGTCCTCGAGATGAAAGCGGTCGGCCACGCGCCGCGAAACGAGTTCGAGACGGTCGCGGAGATGGAACTGAAAGAGAACGATAACGGTGGCACGACCGTCGTCTGGTCGGCGACCGCCGATGTCTCGGGAACGATCGCCAGTCTCGGCGGCCGCGCGCTCAAGAGCGTCACCAAACGGCTGGTCAAGAAGTTCTTCTCGAAGATGCAGGCGAAAGCCGACGAGGGCGTCGAAGCCGAGTCCGAGCTTGAGGCCGCACCCGAGAAAGACGCCACGCTCGAGACGGACGACTAGGCGCGCAGTTTCCGGCCGACCGCGTCACGATTTCGTTTTGATCCGTTCCGACGATAATCCCTTCGAGTGTCGACTGTCGGTTCAACAGCGCGTCTTCGGGCTGTCCGTTCGCTGGGCTGTAGAGAGAAATTACACTCACTGCTCGGGGTAGCACCGCCGTTTCCGTGCGGATAGTACAAGGGCGTTCCGTGCGGATAGTTTGAGCCGAACAGCGAACGAACAGGAGAAGAGAAGCGGAGTCGACTACTGCTCAGAGTCGCGGAGCTTCCGTCGGAGGTGATCCGGGGCGACCGGGATCTGACTTGCGGGTTCTTCGACCGAGAGCGGATCGAGGGCCGCGTTGATCGACGTCGCGATACTCGCGGGAGCGTCGATCATCCCGCCTTCGCCGACTCCTTTCGCGCCCGATGCGGTGAACGGCGATGGCGTCTCGGTGTGTTCCATCTCGATCTCTGGAACGTTCTCGATCGATGGCAGCAGGTAATCGAACAGCGTGATCGCCTGGGGTTGGCCGTCGTCCTCGTAGCCGAACTCCTCGAGCAGGGCGGCACCGATCCCCTGTGCGATCCCGCCGTGGGCCTGTCCCTCGACGATCATCGGATTGAGCATCGTTCCGCAGTCGCGGACGGTGTGGAATTTGAGGATTTCGACCTGACCGGTCTTGACGTCGACCTCGACGATGGGTGCATTCGCACCGAACGCGGCCGTTGGATACACCGGGAGCTTCTGTGTCAGCGCCTCGTCGAACTCTTCGAGATCCGTCGCGGGATGGTCGTAGTTGTAGCTCACGCGCGTTCGTCGCTCACCAGCGGCGTTCGTCTCTGCATCGAGTTCGGCGATCTCGGCCAGCGAGAGCGAGTCGTCGCCGCCGAGCCGATCGACGGTGCCGTCGTGGTAGGAGACGTTGTCGGTCGAGACGTCCCAGTGGTCGGCCGCGAGTTCCTCGACGTTGGCGAGGAGTCGCTCGGCGACGCCGATCGTCGCGCCCGACAGCATGACGGCCATCCGGGACGCCGCGCTCCCGTACTCGGTCGGCGCGTCGACGCTGTCGAGGTAGCCGACTTCGATGTCGCTCGGCAGGACCTCGAGTTCGTCCGCGAGCAGCTGGGAGACCAGCGTCTGGTGGCCCTGTCCGGAGGAGTCGGTCGCGAGGAACGCGTGGACGGACCCGTCCTCGCGGATTTCGGCGCGGAGGTGCTCGGGTAACTCTTCAACCTCGTCGCGCGAGCGTTCCGCGAGATCGTCCGGATCGGTTCGCTGGCGGTCGGTCCAGTCGGAGCCGCTGGCGCCGGGTTCGATAATGACGCTCGGCTGGACGCCGCGGTACTTCCCCTCCTCGCGTTTCGCGGCGACGACGTCGGGATCCAGCAGGCCGCCGTCGCGCTCGTCCTCGATGATCTCCTCGATCCGGTCGAGCGTCGCGGGATAGTCGCCCGAATCGTAGAGGTTCTTGGACGGGAGCGTGTACGGCATCTGCTCGGGCCGGATCAGATTCCGGCGGCGGAACTCCGTCGGGTCCATGTCGAGCGTTCGAGCCGCCTCGTCGACGATCATCTCGAGGGCGTAGATGTGCGGATCGACGCCGAACCCCCGGTAGGCGGTCTGGGAGGTCTTGTTGGTCAATACGAGGTCGTACTCGTAGCTGACGTCGTCGATCTCGTAGGAGTTCGTCAGTACTGACAGCGGCTTGAGCACCTGGTTGATCGGATAGCGCGGGTACGCGCCGAAGTCGTCGACGAACCAGACGTCGAGTCCTCGCATCGTTCCGTCGTCGTCGACGGCCATCCGCATCTGATACTCCCGGTCCGAGGAGTGCATGTCCCCGCCCTGGAGGTTCTCGAGCCGGTCTTCCTCGAACTTCACCGGGCGCTCGAGTTGCTGGCTCGCCATCGACGTCAGACAGCAGTAGCGGTGGATGCCGATCTTCGTCCCGTAGCTGCCGCCGACGTCGGCGGGGACGTTCACCCGCACGTCATCGGCCTCGTAGCCCAGCGTCTCGTAGATCATGTTGTCGACGAGGGTGTGTAACTGGATGTTACAGTCGATGTCGAAGGAGTCTGACTCCTCGTCGTAGGTGGCGACGGCGCCGGCCGTCTCGAGCGGGACGCCCGAGATACGTCCCCACGAGTACTCGCTCTCGACGACGTGATCGGCGTCCTCGAACGCCGCGTCGGGATCGCCGAACTCGATATGTTCGTTGTCGACGACGTTCGAGCCGACCGATTCGTGGAGCACGACCTCGTCCTCGCGGGCAGCCATCCCGTCGGCGACTGCGTCCATGGTCTCGTACGTGACGTCCACCAAGTCGGCGATGTCCTCCGCGGCGTATCTGTCGGAAGCGACGACGGCGACGACCGGTTCCCCGACGAACCGGACCTTCTCATCGGCCAGCGCCCACTCGGGGAGTGCGACCGGTTCGCCCTTTTCGCCCGTCGCAATGCGGCCGACGCCGGTCGGCATCGGATTATACTCGGCCTTGATGTCCTCGGCGGTGAGGACGAGTTCGCAGTCTGGGTGAGCCTCGGCCTCCTCAGTGTCGATGGAGGCGATTTCGGCGTGGGCGTGCATGCTGCGGACCAGCACCATATGCAGGCAGTTTTCGGGCGTGATGTCGTGAATGTACTCGGCTTCGCCCGTCAGAATGCGGTGGTCCTCGACTCGAGGGAGTCCCTGCCCCGTGAACGACTCGCGGCTCGAGTCCGATTCGGTGTCAGCGTCGGTTTCGGCCGGGTGTGACGTAGACATGGTCAGTCCTCCATCGCGTCGGCGGCCCGTTCGACCGCCTCGTAGATGTTCTGGTAGCCGGTACAGCGGCAGATGTTGTCCGCCAGCCCCTCCTCGATTTCCTCGCGCGTCGGATCCGGGTTCTCCTCGAGGAGCTCTTTGGTCGCCATCACGAAGCCGCTGGTGCAAAAGCCACACTGGAGCGCGTGAGTCTCGTGGAACGCTTCCTGAATGGGGTGCAGCGAGTTCGTCTCCTCCTCGGCGAGTCCCTCGACGGTCTCGATCTCTGCACCGTCGGCCTGCACGGCGTAGGAGAGACAGCTCTTCGTGGTCCGCCCGTCTTGTTGAACGGTACACGCGCCACAGACGCCGTGTTCACACCCAACGCGGACGCCGTGCAGGTCACACTCGTACCGGAGGAAATCCGAGAGTTTGAGCCGTGGTTCGACTTCTGCAGTCACTGGTTCACCGTTGACGATCACGGTGATCTCTTCGGTCGGTCGTTCGGCGGTTCCGTCTGTGCTATCTGTACTCATGAGATATGGTACCCATACCGTTGACCGAGCCATAAACGTTGTGTTGCGATCCAGGCACCGATTCGTTCGAACGATTACACTCAAGTAGGGTGGGAAGAGTACACACTGTATGGTCGAATCAACTGTAGACCTTCGAGTAGTCAACGCCAGAGTGGTCACTCCTGGTGGCACTATCAGCGGCGGAGTCGCGGCGAAAGACGGCGTCATCGTCGGCGTCGGCACCGAATCGAACCTCCCCGAGGCGGACCGAGAGATCGACGCCGAGGGCAACTATCTGATCCCCGGGTTCATCGACCCGCACGTTCACTGGGGTCTCTCCCGATACGAGTTCGACTACCACGAGGGTCTCGAGCACGACTTCGAGACCGAAACGCGCGGCGCGATCCACGGCGGCGTGACGACGGTCGTCAACTTCCTCCTGCAGAAGGAGCCGTACCTGCCCGACATGGACTTCTTCAAGCGTGCGGGCGAGGAGAACTCCTACATCGACTTCGCCTACCACGCGATCGTCCATCAGGACCACCACGTCGAGGAGATCGAGGGGCTCGCCGAGGAGGGGATTCGATCCTACAAGATCTTCTTCAACTGGTACAAGAACGCCTCGCCCGAACTCGGGATCGACCACTCCGACGCGGGCGGCGTCTACAAAGTCCTGGACAAGGTCTCGGAGATCCCCGACGGCGTCGTGATGTTCCACGCCGAGAACGAGGACCTCGCAATCGAACGCCGCAAGGAACTGCAGGCGGAGGGTCGAAACGACCTCGAGGCCTGGAGCGAGTCGGCGCCGAACATCTGCGAATCGATGCAGATCGAACAGATCGGTCAGCTCACCGAGTACACCGACTCCCGGGCCTACATCGTCCACATGAGCACGGCCGAGGGCGTCGACATCTGTAAGCGATACCAGGAGCAGGGCGTTAACCTCCACGCAGAGACGCTGCCGGCGTTCCTCTCGCACACCTACGAGCAGGACGACCTCGGCGTCTGGGGGAAGATCTCGCCGCCGCTTCGCGGCGAGGAGAGCAAGAAGCGCCTCTGGGAGGGAATCCGCAACGGCGTCGTCGACTACGTCGGCACCGACCACTGCCCGCACAAGCTCGAGTTCAAGGAGAAGGACACGGGGAAACACGGCGGCATCTGGGATGCGATCCCCGGCGACAACAACGGTATCGAGTACTTCCTGCCCGTGATGATGAGCGAGGGCGTCAACAAGAACCGCGTCAGCATGGAGCGGCTCGTCGAAGTCTGCTCGACGAACAACGCCAAGCGCTGGGGTCTGTACCCGCGCAAAGGCGCGCTCGCCGAGGGCTCCGATGCCGACATGGTCATCGTCGACCTCGAGAAGAGCACCGTCGTCGACGACGACTTCTACCACACGATGGAACCGGGTTACTCCACGTTCCACGGCGACAAGCTGACTGGCCTCCCGACGCACACGATCGTCGGCGGCGAGGTCGTCGTCGAAGACGGCGAACTGCTCGCCGAACCCGGCGACCGGAACTACCTGCCTCGCGGTCCCGAAGGCGTCTCACTCGAGTAAGCCATGAGTACCGTCGTTGGCGTGCTACTGGCTGCCGGTACCGGTTCGCGGTTCGAGGACGGAAACAAGCTGCTGGCTCGATTCGAGGACGAAGCGATCGTCAGTCACGCGGCTCGTACGCTCGCGACGGCACCGCTCGAGCACACGATCGGTATCGTCGGCCACGATGCCGATCGCGTCCGTCCCGTGGTGTCGGAGTTCGTCGACGACACGATCGATAACGACGACTACAGCCACGGCCAGAGCCGATCGGTTCGCCTCGGCGCTCGCGCCGCACGCGAATCCGACGCGGACGCCGCCCTCTTTCTGCCCGGCGACATGCCCTGCGTCGATCCGGCGACCGTTCGAGCGGTCGTCGACGGCTACAGCGACGGCAGTGAAGGGATCGTCGCGCCGACCGACGGCGATCGTCGCGGGAATCCGGTGCTCTTCGATGTGCGTCACTTCGACTCCCTGACATCCGTTTCGGGTGATACCGGCGGCCGAGCGCTGTTCGAATCGGGCGACGTCCGTCTCGTCCCCGTGGACGATTCCGGGATCGCAACTGACGTCGATACGGTGGCGGATCTCCGGCGCCTGCGTCACTCCGGATGCGACTGAACCCGGTCGTGAATCGGCCCCTCCCGATCGCGAAGCCGTCCGCCATCGCGACCGTTACTCGCTGCGACGACCTCCCCGACGATACTCAACGCGATTTCCACGGACTCTCCACCGCCGATATCGAGACCGACTGGTGTGGCGATGCGTTCCCGGTCGGTCGGTGACAGCGTTACCCCCTCGTCTTCGAGGCCCTCGCGGAGCTGCTGAAAGCGCTCGCGCGGCCCCATCAGTCCGATGAACGGCACGTCCGTCTCGAGCAGCGTTTCGAGTGCGAGTTGGTCGTCGACGAAGTTGTGAGACATGATCACGACCGACGTCCGGTCGTCGACCAACTCCTCGAGCTCGGTCGGATGTGTCGCGACGACGCGGTCCGCGTTCGGAAACGCGTCCGGGTCGGCCTGTCCGCCTCGCGCGGTCGCGACCGTCACCTGGAGGCCGACCTCACGTGCGAGCCGTGCGACCGGGCGGCTATCCGGCTGGCCACCGAAGATCAGCAGCCGATCGATCGGCTCGATTCCGTCGACGAAGAGATCGACCGATTCGTCTTCCGTCGTGACGGTCACCGTCTCGGATCGACCGGCAGCCGCCAGTTCCCCGGCTCGCTCGGCAACGGCTTCGAGAACGGACGACGGGAGTGACGAATCGTCGGTTTCGAGCGGTTCCTCATCGGCCGTGAGACTCGCACGAGCTCCCACCGGAACCGACGCCGTGTCGTCGATCACCGTGACGAGCGCGATCGATTCCCCCTGATGATACGCTTGGACTGGAGCGTGCCACGATCCGGTTATCGGTTCGACCAATATATCGACGACTCCCTCACAGCCGAGACCGAGCCCCCAGCCATCGTCGTCGGACGTCAGATCGAACGTCACGAGCTCCGACTCGTCCGTTCGACGGACCTCGCTGGCGACATCCGCGAGGGGCCCCTCGAGACAGCCGGCCGTGATACCGCCGAACGCCGAGCCGTCGGGCCCGAACAGCATCTTCGCACCCGGCCGGCGGTACGCAGAGCCATCGACGGCGACGACGGTCGCTACTGCCCACGACTGGTCCGTCTGAACGGCGTCCTCGAGCAACTCGAAGAGGTCGAGCGTCGTTATTCCCCACGGATCCACGTTCCCCGTCGTATTCATACTCGGATACAGTGGCTCGAATAGTATATGTGTTATCCTATCCCACGACCGTTCTACGATACGGGACGTGAGTGTAGACCGGATAACCCGGGCATTCGCCTCATACGGCTCGTTTCTCCAGTTGAGATAGTTATACTGTGAGGAGGGTCAGAACCCGAATACCGACGACACGGGCAAAACAGCGGACGATCGTTCGCGAGACTGCGTAGCGTTCTACGATACGGAACAACTATGTGGGTGGGTCTCAATACACAACCCATGGCAGAGAAAGGCACAACCGGCATACAAGCGATCGATCGGACGTTCCGAATCATCGAAGCAATGATCGAACTCGAGGGAGCAGGTGTAACGGAACTGGCAAATCACGTCGACCTTCCGAAAAGCACCGTTCACCATCACCTGTTGACGCTAGAGCGTGCGGGGTACGTCGTCCGAGAGAACGACGAGTATCGGACGGGATTGAAATTCCTCCAGGCCGGAGAACGCACGAGAGGGCAACACGCGCTGTATCAGGTCGCGCATCCCGAAGTCGAAAAACTCGCCGAAAAGACCGACGAGATTTCGGGGTTGATGGTTGAAGAGCACGGCAGAGGCGTCTTCATCTACCGGGATAGCGGATCGGGGGCGGCTCATATCGATACCGGCATTGGTGACCGCGTTCCCCTCCACTGTACGGCGCTCGGAAAAGTCATTCTGGCACATCTCTCTGATGACCGTCGTGATGCTATCATCGACCGACATGGCCTGACCCAGATCACTGAAAATACGATCACGGATCGGGATGTCCTCCGCGAGCAGCTCGATGAAATCCGCGAACAGCAGATCGCATTCGACGACGAGGAGCGGTTGAACGGGCTCCGAAGCGTAGCCGCGCCCATTTTCGACGCGACCGATCAGGTCATCGGGTCGATCAGCGTTGCCGGACCCACGCATCGGATGCAGGGTGAGTACTTCTACGAAGAACTCCCGAAGACGGTTCTGGGAACTGCTAACGTAATAGAACTTAATATCCAACATAGGTAATCTTCGTTCCACGATATAGAACAGACTCTGCCGACCGTCCATTTGCTGCCGTTTTACTGCTGCCATTTCCGCCTGTCTTTCTCCGAAGTCTAGAATCTCCATTATATACCATAATTGCCGAATCGGTCATTTACGTACGTAGGGATGTAAAATGGGGCGGGCAGTGCGGATGGGTGTCCGATAACTGGAGTACACTACGGCTACAATACCGAAGGTACTGCCACTGACCGCTCCTTCATTTACAAATGTACAAATGTAACCCTCGGTTTCTCGTTCAATAATGCTCTCAGTAACCAGTATGAGGGCGTGAACGAGGCCGGTCTTTACGTATCGTGCTCGGCAAACGCGTCACCGGCGTCCTTGGCCATCTCCTTCGCTTCGATATGTGAATACGATTTTCGGACTACTTCTTCGCTGTTATCTAAAAGCCGTGCAGCGGCGGTGAAGCCGCGTTGTCGAACCATCACCTCGCCGGCACCGCGACATCCACCGTGTGGCGCGAGATAGCCGTGTGTATCCTCGAGGCCGATTTCGGCACCCTCGCATAGCCGTCGCATGATTCGGCGAGCACCGTCCGTATTGATCGAGGAAGGCGCCAGCTCGTATTTGGAGACCGAGACGCATTTCCTGACCTCGCCTAAGAAATCTCTAAAGATGTCGAGCTCCGGCCCGAACACGAGGCCCACTATGACTGGGTGGCGTTCGTTCCGCAACGCGAGAGTGACGCCAGCGCGTTAACAAAGTACTGTGGCTGGCGACAACGAGTTCAAGATTAGGGGAGAGCGAAGCGCTCCATACTGGTGACGTTGCTATAGAGCGGCTCGTCAAACGTAATCGCGTCTCCAAGACGCTTGAGGGTGGAATCGAGATGAGAGGGAAAGCGAAGTTCAATACGAAACGAGTAGAATTGGGTTGTTCCCACAGCTAATGACATACTATTTACGACTATCGTACGAATTCACGACGAGGCTGAGCGTCGGGATAGTATCGCAACCAAACAGTACGGTCCACGGGCGGCAGGAACGACCGGTAGAGCTATAGCTTCCACTCGTCGAACCCCTCGAGCGGTTCGATCCCCCGCTGGGAGCACCAGCGCGCCGGGTCAGTGAACCTCGGGGAGCTTGAGGTACCGCAGCGGATGCGGTTACGCAGGACTTCGGGGAAGCCGAAGCGGTCCCAGTGGGATCAATCTCGTGGATCATCAGCACCTTGATCAGATGGGGAACGACGCGTCGGTCGCCGATTTCCGCGATGTCTGCTCCAGCGCCCGCACGCGTACGCTGGCGTCGCGAACGAGGAAAACCGTCGACGAGCGACCGGAGTTCCGCTTCGGCGTCCGGTCTCGAAGTGGATACCATACGAATGACTCGCAAGGAGCAAAAATAGTACGGTCCGCGGAGGCGACGTGCCGCTGGATCGATGCGTGCGAACGTTTCGCGGCATTCTTGTTCACGACGATACGAATCGCGATGCGCTTGAGATTCGTACGCACGATGCGTTCGCTGTTACGAAACGATATCGTTCACAACGGTTGATAGTAACGTGGTAGAGAATCGCATATATCGGCACAAGTTTACAGACGTACTGGTGTATATTATCGGGCATACCGATTGTATCGGATACATCTCCCTAGCCGACGAGTCGTTTCATCTCAGCGAACGGCAGTCTTTTCTCGCCGCCGATCGACGGTGAACTATAGGGAATACATTATATGCCCGGTGTCCGTAGCGGATGCGTATGAAAGGAGACGAAAGCGATGGACGATCGATCAAATCGAACGAAACCCTGTTCGCTATCGTCGAATCACTTCGGGAGAGCGAGGGCGCTGGAGTGACGGAACTGGCGGACAGACTCGGCCTGGCCAAGAGCACGGTGCACAAACACCTCGTGGGTCTCGAGCGACACGGGTACGTCGTCAACGAGGACGGCCACTACCGCCTCGGCCTGCAATTTTTCAACGTCGGCGTCTCCGTTCGGAACCAATTCGAGGTCTACCACGCGGCGAAGGAGCGGATCGATCAGTTGGCCTTCAACGTCGACGAGACGGTGTGGCTCATCGTTCCCGAGAACGGCATGGGAATGTTCATCTACGGGGTCCCGCGGAGCGAGTCGTTCTCGTTCGATTCGACGATCGGGAACTGGGTTCCGCTCCACGCCAACTCGGCAGGCAAAGCGATCCTGGCACACCTGCCGGAACGTGAGGTTATGGAGACCATCGATCGACACGGGCTGCCCGCCAGGACCGAAAACACGATCACCGACCGGGACGCGCTGTTCGAGGAACTCGAGCGCGTCCGCGAGCGCGGGTACGCTGTGAACTACCAGGAGGACCTGCGCGGGCTGCACGCCCTGGCGACGCCGGTGATCCGCGATGGGCGGCCGATCGCGGCGGTCGCGATCGCCGGCGCCGCGAACCGGCTCACGGAGGAGCGCATCGAAGCGGAACTCTCCGAACCGCTGCTCGAGGCAGTCGACGACATCGAACTCCGTCTGGTGTACGGGTAGCCCGCGGTTCGAACGCGAATCGCCGTTGGATTAGGGGAGCAATTCGGGGCGAACCGCCAGGAACAGCGTGGCGGCGAAGAGGTACGTCGAGCCGATGAACAGCGGGACGGCGCGGTCGGCCGTGAACCCGCCGACGACGCAGGCGACCGCGGCGCCGAGGGGGAAGATGCCCGCGAGGGCCGCTCGAGGAGGGAGCACACCCACGACGCTCGAGCAGGCGAGCAGTGCGACCGCGGCGACGACGAAGACCCAGGCGACGGAGCGGGCGGCGTCCGGACCGACGATGACGGGAATCGTCCGTTTCGGAACGCGCCGGTCATGGTCGTAGTCGAGCAGGTCGAGTAGGACGTTGATCCCTGTGAGTAACACCAGAAAGACGGTTGCGATCGCGACGATCGACGCCGACACCGAACCGGTCTGGGTCGCGTAGCCGCCAGCCGTAGCGAGGGCGATTCCGAGCGGGTAGTCGAGGGTTCCGGTGGCGGGGGCGATGTCGAGGTGAGGCGCGTGCAGCAGGCCGAGGACGACGAGCGGCGCGGTGAGCGCGGCCGGAACGGGACCGGCGGCCGCCCAGAGGGATGCGACGCAGCAGACGAAGGCGGTGCTCGCCGCGAAGATCGCGACCTGGATCTCGGTCGGCGCGAGGGGATTGTCGGCGTCCTCTCCCCTGACGTAGTGGTCGACGTAGCCATCCTTGAGGTGGGCGACGTAGACGGCTAGCCCGATCGCGAGTGCGTGGACGACCGCCGTCGTGACCGCCGTGTCGCCGGCGAGGGACGCGCCGAACAGCGACATCGCGATCCCTGGCAGGAGGAACACCGGCTGGACGTGCGCGGCGAGCCCTCGAGTCGTCCGGCGAAGCTGTGTTCGGCGCGAGCGTTCGTGCACGCTCGCCCGTAGGCTGCCGAGGGTCATAATCGGTCCTGTTCGGCGGCACCTCGAGGAAGATTCGACACTGGGGAATCGCCGTCCGTGACCGTCCGTCAAACCGTGGATCATCACAATAATTAATACCTCGGTACCCCGTCACACACATACGCGACCAAACTGATGAAGTACATTGACACGTTCGAGCGAACCGTCCGGTGTCACTCGTCGAAGACGGCGCTCGTGACTGACGACGGGCGGTCGATGACGTACGGCGAACTAGACGACCGAACGACCCGACTCGCGAACGCGTTGAACGAACGCGTCCCGGATCGACGCATCGCGACGCTCGCCCGCACAGGAATGACCGCAATCGAGACGATGCTCGCGAGCCAGAAGCGGGGACTCGCGAACGTACAGCTCCCGTTCCGCGACAGCCCCGGCACCCTCGCGTCGATACTCGAGCCGACGGGGGCGGCGACTCTGCTGTTCGACGACGCGAACGCCGAGAAGGCCCTCGAGGTGCTCGACCGCACGGCGATCCAGACGGGGATCCACGCGGGGGAGAAGGTGATCGACCACGCGAACGTTGAGGACTACGAGGACGTGGTCGCGAACGCGTCGACGGACCCGGTCGAGCCCGATTCGGCGTATGAACACGGCATCTTCTACACGAGTGGAACCACGAGCACGCCGAAGGGAGTGCTGTTCGACCAGGAGCAGATGTGGTACGGTGCGATGCAGGTCGTCATGGAGATGTCCATCGTAGAGACGGACACCGCGCTCGTCACGACGCCATGGTACCACATGGTGACGACCGACGCATGGATCCTCCCGCACATTATGGCCGGTGCGACGATGGTCGTACAGTCCGACTTCGAACCGGACGAGGCGCTCCGCCTCGTCCGGGACTACGACGTGACGGGGATGCTCGCCGTCCCGACGCAGCTCCACGTGCTGGCCGACGCGCAGGCGGCCGAGGGGTACGATGTCGACACCCTCTCGTACATCCGGACAGGCGGCTCGATCGTGACCGAGCGGCTCATGGAGAAGGCCTCGGAGCACCTGACCGAGGGCGTGTACAACACCTACGGGCTGACCGAGGGCGGCCCGAACCTCACCTTCGCCCACCCGTCGCTGCAGGACGACCACACCGGGACGATCGGCACGGAGTCGTTCACGTGGGAGCTTCGGGCCGTCGAGGCTGCAGACCCGGACGAGGATCCCGACCCGACGGCGACCGTCGAACCGGGCGAGATCGGCGAGATCATCGCCCGCGGGCCGGGCATGAGCGACGGCTACCTGGACCACCCCGAGGAGAGCGAGCGAACGTACGTCGACGGTTGGCTCCGGACGGGCGACTGCGCGGAACTCGACGAGGACGGCTACCTCTACATCGTCGGCCGCGTCGACAACATGATCGTCAGCGGCGGGGAGAACGTCTACCCCGAGGAGGTCGAGGACGTCCTCGAGTCTCACGAGGTGGTCGAGGAGGCGGTCGTGGTCGGCCTCGAGGACGAACAGTGGGGTCACCGCATCGCGTGCGTCGTCTACGCGAACGGGCCCGACGACGTCGACGTCGAGGCCCTCGACCGGTTCTGTGAGGACAACGACGAACTGGCCAACTTCAAGCGACCGCGCGAGTACGCGGTGGCGAGCGAACCGCTCCCGCGGACTGACACGGGAACGATCGAACGGGCGACGATCTACGAGGAATTCTTCGACGCGTAAGGGATCGAGGACACGCGGACGTTCCGACGCTGGTCGCTTGCTCCGGGTGGGGCTGCCGGACGTCCCCGTTCCGCGCGCCGATGATCGGTCGGAACGCGCCGTCCGCCGTCTCGAGACCCGACCTAGGGAAAACGTTTTCAGCCGCTGATTCGACTGCCTCTGTATGGCCGTGATGAGCCTGTTTGACCCGAGCGGAATCGCTGTGGTGGGGGCCTCCGAGACGCCCGGAAAGATCGGTTACGAAGCGATGCGAAACGCCGTCAAGTTCGACGGTCCGGTGTACCCGGTCAACCCGTCGGCGGAGGGGACCGCGTTCGACCGGGAGTTCGTGTCCTCCGTGACCGATATCGAGGATGACGCCGTCGACCTCGCGCTACTGTGCGTGCCGGCGACGGTCGTCCCGGACGTCGTCGAGGAGTGCGGCGAAGCGGGGATCGGTGGCGCGGTCGTATTCGCGGGCGGCTTCGCCGAGGCGGGCGAAGCGGGCGAGCGGTTGCAGCGGCGACTGCTCGAGGCCGCGACCGACGGCGACGTCCACTTGCTCGGGCCGAACACGAGCGGCTTTCTGCGCCCGGCCGAGCACATGTACGCGACGTTCGCGACCGACGTCGAAGCGATCCCGGCGGGAGACATCGCGATCGTCGCTCAGAGCGGCGGTCTCGCCTACGCCCTCGCTTTCCGCGCGGAGAACGAGGGGCTCGGCGTCTCCGCGATGGTCGGCCTCGGCAACCGCGCCAACGTCGGCTTCCAGGAGGCGATCGAGCACTTCGACGCGGACGATCGGACCAACGTGATCCTCCTGCACGTCGAGGGGACGGACGACGCCCGCGGCCTCCTCGAGACCTGCCGCGCGGCGGAGACGCCGGTCATCGCCTACAACGTCGGCGAGCAGGACGTCGGCGACTTCGCCGAATCCCACACGGGCGCGCTGACCGGGCGATACGAGCTGTACGAAGCCGGCTTCGCCCAGTACGGCGTCCCGACGGTTCGCTCGAGCCAGGAACTGCTCGACGCGGGGAAGGCCCTCTCCACCTGCCCGCGCCCCAACGGCCCGAACGTCGGCGTCGTCACCGCGCAAGCGGGGCCGGGGATCGCCATCACCGACCGTCTGAAAGCCGCCGGAGCGGAGTTTCCGACGCTCACCGACGAGACGCAGGAGGCCGTCGAGGAGATCCTCCCGGGGATGACCTACTCGGCGAACCCCATTGACACGGGTCGACCGATGCCCGAGTTCGGCGACGTCGTCGCGGCCGTCGCGCGCGACGAGAACGTAGACGTCGTCATGGTCTACGAACTGTTCGAGCGGGGACTTGGGTACCCGACCGAGGCCCTCGAGGGGCTCGTGGATGAGGTCGACAAGCCGATCGTCTTCGCAACCGGGGGCCCCGACGCGGTGCTGGCCGACGAACTCGCCGGGCTCGAGTCGCTCGAGATCCCGACCTTCTGGACGCCCGAACGGGGTGCTGACGCCGTCGCGGCCCTCGTGCAGTACGCGCTGCGAAACGCCGATCCGGACGCCGCCGAGGCCGAAGAGGTGAGCCGATGACCGATTCCGACGCGGCCGAGGCGTCCGAGACGATTGACGCGATCGATTCGATCGAGGCGGCGCTCGCGGAGGACCGATCCGCCCTGACCGAACCCGAGGCCAAGCGGCTGGTCGCCGACCGCGGACTCTCGGTTCCCGACGGCGAGTCGGTCGACTCCCCGGACGAAGCCGTCGAGGCCGCAGAGCGGATCGGCTACCCGGTCGTCGCGAAGGTCGCCTCGCCGGCCGTCCAGCACAAGAGCGAGTGGGCCGACGGTGTCGGCGTGGCCGTCGGCCTCGAGGACGCCGAGACCGTTCGAACGGCCGCGAGTCGGATCCTCGACGCGGCCGCTGATCGGGACCTCGAGGCGTCGGTCCTCGTCGAGGAAGGGGTCGACCTCGAGGCGGGACTCGAGGTGATCGTCGGTGGCACGCGCGACCCGTCGTTCGGGCCGACCGTCCTCGTCGGCCTCGGCGGCATCGCCGTCGAAGTGCTGCAGGACGTTAGCCACCGAATCGCGCCGGTATCGACCGCTGAGGCCGTCGAGATGACCCGGGAACTCGAGGCGTCGCCGCTGTTCGACGGCTACCGCGGCTCCCCGGCGGTCGACCGGACCGCGGTGGCCGAGGCGGTCGTCACCGTCGGCGACCTGCTGGTCGAACGCGAGGGGGTCAGGGAAGTCGAGGTCAACCCGTTGTTAGCCCGGTCGGACGACGCGGTTGCGCTCGACGCGTTGGTGACGCTCAAGGACGCGTAGGACCTCGTCGCGGACGCAGGCGTTCGCGCCCGCTCGTCGACAGTGGGGAAAACGCGAAAACTGTGACGCGTTCGAACGCGGTCAGTCGTTCTGTTGGCTCTTCTCGACGCTGACGTCCTCGAACACGAGGTCCCGCTCGGTCACGTCGACGGTCATCGAGCCGACGTTCTCGATCTCGGCGTCGATCGTGTCACCACCGGAAATCGAGCTGACGCCTTCGGGGGTCCCGGTCGTGATCACGTCGCCCGCTTCGATGGTCATTCCGATCGAGGCGTACTCGACGACGTCGGCGCAGCTGTAGATCATGTCGCCGGTGTTCTCCTGCTGGCGGGTCTCGCCGTTGAGCTGCAGTTCCATCTCGAGGTCGTGCGGATCGCCGACTTCGTCGGGCGTCGCGACGCACGGGCCGACGATGGTGAACGTGTCGTAGGACTTGCGGTTCGAGCGGTCCTGGTCGCCGCGGACGGAGACGTCGAGAAGGATCGTGTAGCCCAGAACTGCGTCCCAGACGTCGTCGCTGTCGATGTCCTTGACTTCCTCGCCCATGACGAAGGCGAGTTCGATCTCGTGGTCGACGCGGCGGTCGTTGAACGGCAGTTCGATACCGTCCTCGGGACCGGCGACGCTCGAGGGTGCCTTGAGGAAGTAGCCCTTGTCCTCGATGGTGAACCACTCCTCGGTGACGATGTCCTTGTCGGCGATGGCCTCCTCAACGTGGTTTTCGTAGTTCAGCGGTGCGGCGATCACCTTCTCAGGCCGGCGGACGGGCGACTCGACGCGCACCTCCTCGAGGTCGTAGTCAGCCTCTTCGTCCGCGTACTCGCCGGCGTCGAGGTCCTCCTTCGCGTACTCCTTGAGGGGGTCGTTCGTCTCGAGGCCGAGTCGGTCGGTGACGTCGACGACGCGGTCGTCGTCCGTGAGCAAGCCCAGTCGGTCGTCGTTGAACCTGACGAATCGCATGGTAGATCCACTGTCACACGCCCACATAAATAATCCCTTCTCGATCGACGATGCGAACGGGAACGATCGAGCCGTCGTCGTTCGCTCGTTGGGGCGCTTGAGGGCTCCAACACACTTATGGTCTCGTTTGACAAAAATGCGAACATGGCACAGCAGGATCCGGAGGAGCTCCTAGAACTGAGTTCTGACACGCGGAGTATCCTCGAGAAGAACGGCCTCCGCCCGCTCTGGGAAGTGGAAGACGATATGGGTGGCCTCCTCGACGACCTCGAACCGAACATCTGGAAGTGGGAGGACATTAAAGCCGCCATCGACGGCATCGAGGAGGACGTCCCGATTGCCGACCTCCCGCCGGGCTTCCAGCGGCGGGTCGCGGTCCCGATCAACGCGAAGCACGCCATCTCGAATACGATCTACGTCGGCGTCCAGACGGTCTCGCCCGGGGAGACCGCTCCCTCCCACCGCCACGCTGCCAGCGCCCTGCGGTTCACCATCGACGGTCACGAGGACATGAAGACGGTCGTCGCGGGTGAGGAGTTCCCGATGCGGGACAACGACCTCGTCACGACGCCCCAGTGGGAGTGGCACGACCACGTCAACGACTCCGACGAGACCGCCGCCTGGCTCGACGTTCTCGATCTCCCGCTGTTCCTCGACACGCTAAACAACTCCCACGTCTTCGAGAACCACGAACTCGAGCGCCAGCCGGTCACGAAGACCCAGGGCTACTGGGACTCCCAGTACGGCCGCAGCCGCCCCGCGAACGAGCAAACGGACGGTTCCATCCCCGGCCCGTTTCAGGGGAACAAGGAGCCGACGCCGCCGTACCGCTTCGGCTGGGACGAGATGCTCAAGTCGCTCCGGCAGCGCGCCGACAACGACGACCCGGACCCCTACGACGGGTACAGCCTCGAGTACGTCAATCCGGCCACCGCGGAGGCGCCGCTGTTTCCGACCATGTCCTTCCGCGCCCAGCTGCTCAACGAGGGCCCGACGGACGCCCACTTCCACAACTCGACAGAGATCTACTTCGTCATCGAGGGCGAGGGCGCGACCCACGTCGACGGCGAGGCCCTCGAATGGGGCAAGTGGGACCTCTTCGTCGTGCCGCCGGACAGCCCGCACCACCACGAACCGGACGACGAAGCGATCCTGCTGGGCATGACCGACCGGCCGATCCTCGAGTCGATGAACTTCTACGCCGAGGCTGAAGTCTCGGAGTGAGGATCGTTCGGCTCGCCTCGGCTGGGAGCACCGACGGCAGCGGTATCGGCGTGTGCGCTCCCTCGAGGACCGGTCGACTGGGTAATGCTCTTATAGGTCGTCGCCATAACGTTCTCGTATGGCCGAGTTCGAAAACCCGTACGTCGACGAGGATCCGTTCGTCCGGGCGCACTTCGACTGTCTGAACTGCGGCGGGAAGCTCTGGGAGTACGCGATTCAACGCCAGATGGTCTGCGAGGACTGTTCCGACGTTTTCCCCTCGGAGGAGGTCTTCGAAGCTAGCGTCGAATCGGCCGCCGACTGAGCCGCTGATCGCGCCGAGCACCTCCGTCTTCATCAGTCGTCACCGCACTACCGTTTCCACGCTATCGCCACCGCGGTACCGGACGCGTTTTCCGCGGAGCGGCACGGGAACCGCTCGTTCCGCTCTCGTCCGCGTCCACCTGCTCGAGTGCGCCCTCGAAAAAGGGGTTCGACGCGGGTACCCGGTCGGCGCGGTCAGAGCGGGTACTCGCGCGGCTCGCGCTGGATCGAGATCCACTTCGTCTCGGTCACCTCGCGGAGGAACTCTTCAGTGTTGTAGCCACCCATGCCGGAGGCACCGGTGCCGCTGAACGGGACGTGAGCTTCGTCGTTGATGGGCTGGTCGCCGATGTGGACCATCCCCGTCTCCATGCGGTCGGCGATTGACCGCGCGATCTCGAGGTCGCCCGCGTGCACCGACCCGGAGAGGCCGAACTCCGTGTCGTTGGCGATCTCGATCGCCTCGTCGATATCGGAGAAGGGGATCACCGGCGCGATGGGACCGAAGTGCTCGTTGCACGCCGCGGCCATGTCGTTCGTCACGTCGGAGAGCACCGTCGGCTCGACGACGAGCGAGTCCTCAACGCCGTCGAGGTCGACGATTCCGCAGCCCGTCTCGAGCGTCGCACCTGCGTCGATCGTCTCCTCGACGTATTCGAGCATCTGGTCGCGCTGGGACTCGTCGATCACGGGGCCGAGGTGGACCTCGTCGTGGGCGCTGCCCGCGACGAGCGACTCCGCCCGGTCGACGAGATGAGTGACGTAGTCGTCGTAGATAGCGTCGTGGACGACGTGGCGGTTGATCGAGATGCAGACTTGTCCCTGGTGGATGAACGAACCGAAAACCGCCCCGTCGACGGCGCGCTCGAGGTCGGCGTCGGCGGTGACGACGTGGGCGTTGTTACCACCTAGTTCCATCGCGGGCGTCGCGAGGTTCTCGGCCGCCGTGGCGGCGACTCGTCGACCGACTTCCGTCGAGCCGGTGAACGCCACCACGTCGCTCTCGGGGTGGCCGGCCACGCGGTCGCCGATTTCGGAGCCGCGGCCGGTGACGACGTTGAGGACGCCGTCGGGGAGGTCCGTCTCCTCGAATAGCGTCGCGAACAGCAGGCCGCCGCTGATCGGCGTGTTTGTCGCTGGCTTGAGCACGACGGCGTTGCCGGCAGCGATGGCGGGCAGCACCGCCCGCGCCGAGAGGTTCAGCGGGAAGTTCCACGGCGAGATGACCGTGACGACGCCTTTCGGCTCTCGCTTTACGAGGTGTTCCTTCCCGGGGATGTTCGACGGGGCGTGTTCGCCCTTCATCCGCCGTGGCAGCGTCGCCGCCTCGCCCGCCTGGTCGGCGGCGAGATGGTGGGACGTGTGGCCGTAGCCGGCCGTCCCGCCGGCCTCGTGCGTGAGCAGTTCGATGATCTCCTCCTCGTACTCATGCAGTGCCTCGATGAACTGTTGGATAACTTCCTGGCGGGCTGCGGGAGGTTGGTCCCTCCACTCGGCCTGGGCGGCGGCCGCCGCCTCGTAGGCGTCGTCAACGTCCGACTCTGAGGCTGCGGGAACCTCGGAGAACACCTCCCGTGTCGACGGGTCCGTGATTGGGATCGTGTCGCCGTCTCCGTCAATCCATTCGCCACCGATGTACAGTGCGTTCCAGTCCGCCGTCGGCGATATCATATCTGGCATGATCGCCTGACCGTTCGTGTTCTGCATACAAAGTCGTATGGTGACATGTGTGTCACCACCGTGTTGAGGACGAGCAGTCGGCGAGAGCCGACCGAACTGGCACGGAACCGCTGATTCAGGTGCGCTTCCCACGGACCTTCGAGTTATAGGCCGAGTCAGTGTCGTTCCCGCTCGGTCTACGCGTCCGCCGAATTCGACACTCCGCCGACAAGTGTCAGATATAAACCATACCATTTAATATGGTCGTGTTTCATTTGACAAACCACGCCATGGGGAATCTTACCAGTAGCCGAAGTAGGCGTTCGTATTTAAAAACGACCGGTGCGATTGCAGGGGCGGCTACGTTGGCCGGCTGTACATTGTTGGGTAGCGACGAGAGCAGTGCTGACATTACAATCGCGACGACGATCCCGCAGGACGGCGCGTTCTCTTCGATGGCCGAGGAGATAGAACAGGGATACAACCTCGGCGTCGCACACATCGAAGAGACGCTCGACCAGGAGGTGGAGCTGCTGGTCGAGAACGACGAGAGCGACCCGAGCGTCGTCATCGAGAACCTCCGGAAGATGGCCGATGACGCCGACGTGATCTGGGGGAGCTTCTCGAGCGAACTCGTGACCGCGGGCAGCAGCGTCGCGGAGGACGAAGGGATCCCGTTCGTCGCCGCTTACTTCGCACAGGAGGCGCCGCACCGAAACGAGAACTACGAGTGGACCTACGCGGCGTTCCCGAAGTCGAGGGACGTCGCGCGGTCGACGCAGGGCCTCTTAGAGACCATCCCCGAGGGCGACCGGCCGACCAACGTCGGTATCTGGGAGCCAAACTCCGACTGGGGCGAAGAGCAGTCGGACTCCTGGGAAGAGACCCTCAGCGACGCGGGCTACGACATCGTCCTCCGGGAGCAGTACGAGTACGGCGCGAGTGACTTCTCGACGATGATCTCCCAGTCGGACAACCGGAACGTCGAGGTCCTCCTGTCGGTGCCGACGCCGCCGGACGGAATCACGATGATCGAGCAGATGGAGGAACGCGACTTCTCGCCGACCCTCACAAAGTTCGTCCGCGCCGCCGACCCCCAGGACTGGTGGAACGCGCTCGGCGACAGCGGCGAGTACGTCTGCATGTGTCCGGGCTGGGTGCCCGGCCTGACCGGTAACGGGAACGAAGAGATGTGGGAGGCGTACGTTGACGAGCACGAGCTCGAGGAGGGCGAGTACATCCGCACGGCGGTCGGCGGCGGGTACAACGTCGCGCAGGTAACCGCCCAAGCGCTCGACGCCGCGGACTCGCCCGATCCGTCGGACGTCCAGGGGGCGCTCCAGTCGGAGACCTTCGAGACGGTCATCGGCTCGTTCAGCTTCGAGGAGAACGGCCTGCCCGCCGAAGGCGAGTTGACGGCCCCGACCGGCCAGTGGGTGGACGGCAACCAGCACACCGTCTACCCGGAGACCGACGACGATCGAGCCACCAACCTCCAATATCCGATTCCGTCCTGGAGCGAGCGATAACGCTCGGTCTCCAACTCACGCTCACCACTATATATGGTTTCACCAGAACTCGCGTTCGAATCGCTGTTAAACGGACTCCTCATCGGAGGGATCTACGCCGTCGCCGCGCTCGGCCTCTCGCTCGTGTTCGGCATCATGGACGTCGTCAACCTCGCCCACGGGCACATGCTCATGGTCGGCGCGTACGTCGGCATCCTCCTGTTCGCCGCCACCGGGATCACCCCGCTCCTGGGCATGCTGCTCGCGGCCGCCCTGCTGTTCGGATTCGGAGTGTTCCTCCAGCGGGTACTGTTAGAGCGCGTTGTCGACAAGGGGATGGAACAGCCGATCATCGTCCTCTTCGGGCTCGCGCTCGTCCTCGAGAGCGTCGGCCGGATCGTCCTCGGTAGCGAGCCACAGCGAGCCAGCATCGGCATTCCGGGCTCGAGTATTCCCGTCGGACCCGCCGTCCTGTCGTTTCCGCGGGTCGTCACGTTCGTCGTCTCGGTCGCCCTGATCGTCGCGGTCTGGGCGTTCCTCAAGTACACGACGACGGGCCTTGCGATCCGGGCGACCGCCCAGAACACCGACGCGGCCCAGTACATGGGCATCGATACCGGGAAGATCTACATCATCACGCTCGGCCTCGGGACGGCGCTGGCGGGCGCGGCCGGCGCGCTGCTGTCGATCCTCTTCCCCTTCACACCGTACGCGGGCTGGTCGTACCTGCTGAAAGCGTTCGCAGTGGTCGTCCTCGGAGGCGTGGGGAGCGTCATCGGGACGCTCGTCGGCGGGTTACTCCTCGGCGTCTCGGAGAACGTCGGCGTGCTCTTCGTCGGCGGCGGCTACCGTGACCTGATCAGCTACAGCATCTTCCTCCTCGTCCTCCTGGTGCGACCCCAGGGACTGTTCGGCAGCTCGGGAGGTGGGGAGTGATGGTGGGCTCCGAACGCGACCGCGGGAGCTTCATCCGGGCGATGCTCGGTAACCGCCGTCGAGTAGTGATCGCGGTCGGCATCGTGCTGGCGTTCGCGACGATACCGTTCGTCACCGAGCGGTGGCTCACTCAGGTCTTCTTCACCGTGCTCGTCTTCGTGATCCTCGGCGTCTCCTGGGACATCATCGGCGGCTACGCCGGCCAGATCTCCCTGGGTCACGTCGCGTTCTTCGGGTTCGGCGCGTACGTCTCCGCTTGGCTGACGACGCCGACGCGAGCCGGCTTCCCCGAGTGGATCCAGTCACCGGTGATCGTCGCCGTCCTCGGCGGCGCGCTCGTCGCGGGTCTCCTCGCGCTCGTCGTCGGACCGGTCATGTTCCGCCTGACGGGCCATTATTTCGCGATCGGGACGCTCGCACTCGCCGCGATCATCGAGTTGATCCTGTCGAACGAGCGCAGCGTCTCCGGGGGCTCGAGCGGCTACTTCGTCGACTCGGGCTCCGCCGAGTACCAACAGCTGTTCCTCCTGACCCTGGCCGTGACGGTCGTTACAGTGATCGTCTCCTACTACGTCGTCACGAGTCGGTGGGGTCTGGCGATGCGAGCGATCCACGACGACGAGACGGCGGCCAGCAGTCTCGGCATCAATCCGCTCAAGTACAAGCTGGTCGCGTTCAGCATCGCGTCGGGCATGGCCGGGATGGCGGGCGGACTCTACGCCCAGTACACGGGATACCTCAATCCCGCGGACGTGCTCGGCCTCCACTGGATGGTCGAAGCGCTCGTGGTCGTCGTCCTCGGTGGAATGGGGACGATCACCGGCCCGATCCTGGGAGCCGGGCTGTTCGTCGGGCTCGACTGGGTCCTCGGCGAGGTGGCGAGCGGCTACTCGACGGCGATCGAGGGGCTCCTCATCATCCTCTTCATGCTCTACATGCCGAAGGGGATCTACGGGCTCATCACTAGCCGAACCGGCGATACGTCGGAGGAAGACCCGCCGAACGACACCGTCCCGACCCCCGACGAATCGGCGACCGACTGACGCCCGCTCTTCGAACCGCTCACTCGTTCCTTCTCCGATCGATCCACTCGAGACGCGTCCCGCACGACGAGCGAGACGCTTCCGGAGCGGTGCGCGAAATCGACGTGAGGACGCGAAAAAGAGCCGACGCTGGCGATTACCCGCCGAGGTACGTCGCCGCGACCTCGTCGTTCGACGCGAGTTCGTCGCTGTCACCCGACATCGAAATCCGTCCCGACTCGAGGACGTACCCCCTGTCAGCGATCCGGAGCGCGTTGTTGACGTCCTGCTCGACGATGAGGACAGTCGTCCCGCGGTCCGTAATCTCCTCGATCGCCTCGAACACGTCGTCGACGAGCACCGGTGCAAGGCCGAGACTCGCCTCGTCGAGCAGGATCATGTCCGGATCGCTCATCAGACCTCGGCCGATCGCCAGCATCTGCTGCTCGCCGCCGGAGAGGGTCCCCGCCCGCTGGTCCTTTCGTTCCTCGAGTCGGGGGAAGACATCGTAGACGAACGAGAACCGCTCGTCCTTCCCCTCGGGATTCGTGAACGCGCCCAGGCGGAGGTTCTCCTCGACAGTGCTCTCTGTGAAGATTTCGCGACCCTCGGGAACGTGGACGATCCCCTTTGGGACGACCTCGTCCTGGTCTAGGTCGCCGATCGATTCGCCGTCGTAGCGTACCTCACCCTTCCGGGGCGTCAGCGGACCGCAGATCGTCTTCAGGATCGTGGTCTTTCCCACTCCGTTCGCGCCGAGTAGCGCGACCGTTTCCCCCTCCGCCACGTCGAAGCTCACGTCCCAGATCACCTGAACGTTGCCGTACGCGACGTCGATCGAGTCGACTTCGAGCAGTGTCATTGTGTGCCGTGAATCTCTCAGTACAGGAATAAAAAGGTGCCCCCCCGGTTCGTGGCGTCGGGTTCGCTGGAGGGCCGACGTCGAACCTCGATCCGACGGTCACCGCCGGATCGAGCGAGCGACCACAGCCGGTGTACGAACAGATCCGGGCCGAAATCGGCCTCCAGCGGACCACAACTACTATGAGAACGTACTGCATTGTCACGTCCATGAGCGGTGAAACGGCGGAGGCTCCGGTACTGATAGCCGGCGCTGGCCCGGTTGGCATGACGGCAGCACTGGCACTGAACGCGCGTGGGGTGGAGACGACCGTCCTCGAGGCCGAACCCGAGGACCGGGACCGGTCGGGGAGTCGCGCCATCTACGTCCACGGATCGACACTGCGCACGCTTGAGCGACTCCATCCGGGACTGGGGACCGACCTCGTCGACGAGGGGCTCATCTGGCCGACGCGACGCACCCTCTACCGGGGGAAGGAGGTCTTCAACCGGACGTACGACTCGCCCGGCGGCAGGGGCGACATCCCTCATTTCACGAGTGTTCCTCAGGTCGTCACGGAGCAGTACATGCTCGCGGCGCTCGCCGAGGCCGGGATCGAGGTCCACTGGGAGTCGGCGGTCGAAACCGTCGACTCCTCGACTGAGGGCGTCCGCGTCGAGACAGCGGACGGCCGCGAGTGGAAGTGCGAGTACCTCGTCGGCGCCGACGGCGGCGGGTCAACCGTCCGCAGCGAGATCGGCGTCGACTTCGAGGGCGACCAGTCGGCAAACCACTTCATCATCGCGGACGTCGAGGACGAGGAGGTCGACGACGAACACCCCGGCCTCGAGCGGATGTTCCACTACGACGCGCCCGAGGCAGACGGGCGGAACGTGCTTCTCGTCCCGTTCACCGGTGGCTGGCGCCTCGACATCCAGTGTTACGAGGACGACGATCCCGAAGAACTCATCGGCGACGAGCGGATGCGCGACTTCGTCCGCGACGTCATGGGCGAGCGCTACGAGGACAACGTGACGTGGGCGTCGTCCTACCGGTTCCTTCAGGTGAAGGCGGACTCGTTCGTCGACGAACACCGCCGCGTCCTGCTGGCTGGCGAGGCGGCCCACCTGCTCGCACCGTTCGGCGCCCGCGGCATGAACTCCGGCATCGCCGACGCCGACGAGGCCGCCTCGGCGATCGCGGTCGCGATCGACGCGAAGACGGAGGCCGTCGCCCGCGACGAGGTCGAACTGTTCGCCGCGCGCCGCGAGACAGCCGCCGAGTACAACATCGGCGCGGCCGGACAGGCCCTCGAGTACCTCCAGGGCGACGATCCAGTGACGGTGTTGCGAAAGGAGGTCGCCGCCGAGATGGCCGACTCCTTCGAGACGGCGGGCGAGTGGCTCGACGACGCGCCGTACGGCCCCCACGGAACCCCGCCGATCGTCTCGACCGGGAACTACTGACTCGAGCGGAGCGAGTCGGCAATTACCTCTTTTCCTTCGTTTCTCGTCGACCAGACCGGTTCGATTCTCCCGTCGTCGAGGGGTACGCTCGACGAGCGGTGGGGCCAGCTTGCGTCGACTCGATCGTGACGGATCCGTATCGGTACGCGACGTGCGAAGTGCGGAGTCCGAAATCGGAATCCGAACCGGCGCCGGAAGTCCGACCCGCAAAAAGGGCGATCGATCCGTCAGTACAGGTCCAGCCGCTTCGCGACCCAGTGGTCTCGAGCGGCCATCACCAGCTCCTCCTCGTCGGCGAAGTCCGTCGTCTCGGCGACGAACTCGTCCCACTCGCCGTGGGGAACCATCTCGAGATCGGCGGCGGAGTCGGTGTCGCTGGGACTCGCTGCGACCATCTCGTCGAACGAGTCGAACTCGGTGTGTTCGCGCACGAAGGCGTCGTCGAACACGTCGGTGATCGGTATCTCCTCGTCCGCGTCGTAGACGTCCCCCGCGTCCGGGACGTCCTCGCGTTGCGTTGCGACCGCTTCGAGGTCCGTTTCCAGTGCCATGCCAGCATTCGTCGCCGATACCATGTAAATCCATCTCATCCACGCGCCGATTGCCGCGTCGACGCGCCGGATCGGATGCGCCCGAGCCGTCGGAGCGAAAATTCGCTAGAATGATGCCACCAGCCGGCCGAATCATTGCGGGTACCCGCCTATCGTTGGCGGAAAATCTACTGTTCGAGATCACGCTCTCGGAGTCTGGAAGCGTCTGTCGAAGCGAAATGACGACGAACGCGTACGGCGCGTGGGACAACAGTCGGTGCGAGGGGAACCGATTTGCGTCCGCCGTCGACGAGAGCGAATCGCGGGCCCGATCCGCAAGTTCGAGCGATGGCGGAGCATCCGGTCGGACGGGCGGTGCTCGTCCGGGTGCTGCACGTATTCACCGACAATCCGGCGGGTGACTCGGTTCACAGACTCGTCTCGGCGAAATTCGTCGAGGAGCGGTTGGCCGAGCGCGGTCTCGAGTTCCAGCTGGAAGCGCGTAGCGGCGATTCGGTGAAAGAGATCCGCCGCCACGCGGCGGAGCATGACTCCGATCTGATCTGCCTCGCCGGGTAGAAGCATTCACCGGCCGGCAAGGCCCTCCTCGGAGGCATGACGCGCGGAGGCGACGATCAACGGTCGGATCTGTGTTCGGGCGAACGGAGCCTAACCGGGCCGACGTGCGAGGGGTAAGTTTATGCGAGTGGATAGTCAACACCTCGCAAAATGGCGCTACTCGAAGGAGAGAATCTGACGAAAAGTTTCGGGGGAGTCCTCGCCGTTGACGACGTCTCGTTCTCGATCGACCGGGGAGAATCGGTCGGTCTCATCGGTCCGAACGGGGCCGGCAAGTCCACGCTGTTTCGCCTGATCACCGGCGTCCACGAACCCACGGAGGGCCACGTCTTCCTCGACGGCGATGAGATCACGGGCAAGGATTCCCACGATATCTGTCACCGGGGGCTCGTCAAGACCCACCAGATCGTCCGTCCGTTCGAACACATGACTCTGCTCGAGAACGCGACCGTCGGCGCCGAGTTCGGCGGCCGCGACGTCGACGATCCGCGGGAGAAAGCATACGAGTCCCTCGAGTTCGTCGGCCTCGACCACCTGGCGCACACGGAACCCGACGAATTGAGCGTCGGCGCGCTCAAGCGACTCGAGATCGCGCGCGTGCTCGCGACGGATCCGGACGTGATGCTGTTCGACGAGGTCGCGGGCGGCCTGGACACCGACGAAACGGAGGCGATCGTCGACCTCATCGGCGACATCAAGGAGAGCGGCAAGACGATCTTCCTCATCGACCACGTGATGCGAGCGCTGATGTCCGTGAGCGAGCGGGTGTTCGTGCTCGACAACGGGCAGCTCATCGCGCGGGGGTCGCCCGAGGAGATCCAGAACAACCAGCGCGTCATCGAGGCCTATCTCGGGACGTCAGCCGGTCGGGACCACGACGCGACCGGCCCCGTCGCGGGCGACTGACGGACTCGCGCCTGCGTCACCGGCCCGGTTCGCCGCCCGCCGCGATTTTCCTCACTCAGCGGTGCTCTCGAGGGCCGTTCTGAGGTCGTCGGGAACGGGAACGCTGTCGTCGCCGTCGACGGGGACGCAGACTCGATACTCCGTGCCCTCGAAGACGACCTCCCCGTCGTGGGTCGCGACGTAGTCGAACCGGACGCTCGACTCCCCGACCTCCGGTATCAGTTCGATCTCAACCCGATCGCCGCCGCGAACCTGTCCCGTGAAGTCGAAGTCCATCGAAACGAGTGGCAGACCCAGGCCGCGTTCCTCGGTCAACTCCCAGTAGGGGACGCCGACGTCTTCCATGAACACGTCCGACGTCTCGTGGATCGCGTCGATCATGCGGGGGTAGTGTGCGATGCCGAACGGGTCCGTGTCCGAAAAGCGGACGGTCCATACGTGCGTGAAACTCATGCTTCGTCCCGTAGAGATCCGGCCAGGGGTTATAAAAACCGCGGCGAACGACTGGGACGAT
Organism: Natrinema zhouii; assembly: GCF_013456555.2. GTDB lineage: Archaea > Halobacteriota > Halobacteria > Halobacteriales > Natrialbaceae > Natrinema > Natrinema zhouii. The sequence continues at coordinate 221,303 of NZ_CP084883.1, read as the reverse complement.
CTCCTGGATTCGACTGAGGTAACGCTGATCGGCGCCAGTATGGCCGAAGCGATCCTCCAACCGCCGCGGGACGCGAACGGGCCGATGCGCGTGGCCGCGAGTTGACCGTCGGCCTCCTCGCGGACCGGGTGCCGGAGGCCGAGCCCGAGGTCGAGTCCGAGAGATCCACGGAATTTATGGTACAACGCTCGGTGTATCGCGGTATGAGCCTATCCGACCTCTTCGATCCGGACGGGATCGCCGTCATCGGCGCGTCGGCGACGCCGGGCAAACTCGGAAACGACGCGATGTCCAACGTCGAGGCTTACGACGGCGAGATCTACCCCGTAAACCCCTCGAGTTCGGGGACCGTCTATGGCTACGAATTCGTTGACTCGGTCGCCGAGACCGACGCCGACCTGGCGCTGTGTTGCGTCCCCCGCCACCTGCAGCCGACGGTCCTCGAGGAGTGCGGCGAGGCGGGCGTCGGCGCCGCGGTAATCTTCGCCGGCGGCTTCGCCGAGATGGGCGGCGAGGGTCGGGAACTCCAGGACGATATCGAACGAATCGCCGACGAGTACGACATCACCGTCCTCGGCCCGAACACGGCCGGGTACGCGATCCCACACTCGGACCTCTACGGGTCGTTCGTCCCCCGAATCCGCGAGGTCGAGACCGGTAACGTCGGCATCGTGGCCCAGAGCGCCGGCGTCGCAATTTCCCTCTCGTTCCACCTGACGCGGGAGGGGTACGGTGTCTCGTCGATGTTCGGCCTCGGCAACCGGGTGAACACGGAGTTTGCGGACGTGATCCCCGTTCTCGACGAGGATCCCCGTACCGAGGCGGTCGTCCTCCACGTCGAGGGCACGGAGGACGTCGACAGGCTCCTCGCGGTTTGCGAGGAGGCCGACACCCCGATCGTCGCGTACAAGGTGGGCGAACGGGCCGACCCCGACTTTGCGCAGGCTCACACCGCGGCCCCGTCGCAGGACGATGCGATGTACGAGGAGGCGTTCGACCGGCCGGGCCTGGCGACGGTCTCCTCGACGACCGAACTGCTCGACGCCGGCCGGGTGCTCGCGAACGCGCCGACGCCCGACGGCCCGAACGTCGGCGTCGTCACCGCGCAGGCGGGACCGGGGATCATCGTCAATGACTACCTCGAGGACGCGGGTGCCACCTTCCCGGACCTCACCGAGAGGACGCGAGAACGGGTCGACGACCTCCTCGAGGGGATCACGTACGCGGAGAACCCCGTGGACACGGGTCGACCGATGCCCGAGTTCGGCGACGTCGTCGACGCCGTCGCGCGCGACGAGAACGTCGACATCGTGCTGGTCTACGAGATTTACGAGGACTCGCTGGGGTACCCGGTCGACGAACTCGAGGCGCTCTCCGAGGAGGTCGACAAGCCGATCCTCTTTACGGTGGCCGGGCCGCACGAGGCCCTGCAGGAGGAGCGCGAGCAGATGGAGACCCTTGGTATTCCGACGTTCGACACGCCCGAACGCGGGGCGCAGGCCGTGGCAGCGCTGATCGAGTCGATCTCCGGGGAGGAGTAGTTGCCGCGGGCTCGACACCCGCGACAGTTATACCGCTGTACTGAGAGGTATGCAGCAATGACTCGTTCGGACGCGATCGAGGCGCTCAGATCGCCGCCGTTGGCGTTCTCCCTTGCGGCGATCGTCGGCCTCGCAACGTGGACGCTCGGCTCGGGATCGACCGCGGCGGCGACGATCCTCGCGATCACGCTCTTCTGTGTCGTCCTCTGGATCCTGACGCCCGTCCCGCCCTCGTATACGGGGCTGATCGGCATCGGGCTGATCGCCGTCACGACATCGACGGACCTGGCGCTCTCGGGCTTCCAAAAGCCGGCGACGTGGCTCATCGGCTTCGGGTTGCTAATGGGCGAGGCGACCCGGCGCAGCGGACTCGCGACTGCGGCGGGTCAGTGGATCGCGGTCAGGAGCGTTTCGGAGTCGGTTCGGTCCGATCCCATCCGGACGTACCGTCGGCTGCTCCTCGCGCTCTCGCTCGGCGCCCACGCCCTCGCGCTGTTCGTCCCCTCCGCGCTCGTGCGCATCCTCGTGGTGGCGCCGATCCTCCGGGAGACCGGATCGCTCTTCGACTCCCGGGAAGCCCGCACCGGGATCTACCTCGGACCGCTGTTCGCGACCTTCTACGGCTCCGCGGGTATCCTGACCGCCGACCTCCCGAACATCATCATCACCGGGTTCGGGGAGTCGCTTGCCGGGCACACTATCTCGTGGTCCGACTGGTGGGTCCATATGTACCCGATCATGGGCATCACTCGCGTCCTGCTCGTCGTGACCGTCGTCTATCTCCTCTTCCGGCCGTCGCCCGACTCGAGCGTCGACATGCCCGAGACAGACGGCGCCGGGATCGGCAGCGTCGAGCGACGAATGCTTGGTTTCCTGCTCGTCGGGGCGTTGATCTGGGCGACCGACTTCGCCCACGGCTTCCACCCGGTGATCGGCGCCGTCGTCGTGGTCGTCCTCGCGTTCCTGCCGGGAATCGGCGTCGTCGACTTCGACGGGATCGGGGGCGAGGTCGACTTCTCCATCCTCTTTTTCATCGCGGCCGTGTTCGCGATCGGCGACGGGCTCACCGAGACCGGGTTCACGGACGAGGCGGCCACGTACCTCCTCGACTTCATCCCGACCGACGCGCCGCTCGCGGTGATCCTCGCGTGCGTCTTCTTCGTCACGTTCGCGCTGGCGTTCCTGATGGAGGGGTTGGCCGTCGCGAGCGTCCTCACGCCGATCCTGATCCCGTACGCGGAGGCAGCGGGCCTCCCGTTCACGCCGGTCCTGATGGCCGAGGTGATGGCCCTGAGTTCGTACTTCTTCCCGTACCAGTCGGCGGTGCTCATCGTCATCCTTGCGGAGGGCGATGTCGAGACCCGGGAAGTGATCCGGACGACGGTCGCCTGCTCCGTTGCCACCATCCTCTTGTTGCTCCCCCTCCAGTTCGGTCTGTTCGATCTCCTCTACTGATCCCCGAGGGGACCCGTCCTCGAATCTCGAGTGAACCCGCGATCGCGCCTCAAGTCGCAATCCGACGGTGGGGGCGCGATCGACGCTTCACCAAAGATATATAGTATTCAATCACGCACAGATTCTTGATGACAAATGACACTGTAGAGCGCGTAGCAGTGCTGGGTGCTGGTAGCATGGGACACGGTATCGCGGAACTCGCCGCGATCGGCGGGTACGACGTGACCATCCGGGACATCGACGAGGAGATCGTGACCGAGGGCTACGAGAACATCGAGTGGAGCCTCGAGAAACTCGAGGAGAAGGGACGAATCGACGAGTCCGCCGACGAAGTTCTCGGGCGAATCGGGACGACAACGGACCTCGCCGATGCGGTCTCCGACGCCGACCTCGTCATCGAGGCCGTTCCCGAGCAACTCGAGATCAAGGAGGACACGTTCTCGTCGGTCGACGAGTACGCCCCCGACCACGCGATTCTCGCATCGAACACCTCGAGCCTCTCGATTTCCGATATCGCATCGGCGACAGATCGACCGGACCAAGTCGTCGGACTCCACTTCTTCAATCCGCCGGTGAAGATGGACCTCGTCGAGGTTACCTACGGCGAGGCGACGAGCGACGAGACGGCCGAGGCCGCCTACGAGTGGGTCGAATCGGTCGACAAGACGCCGATCTACGTCCGCAAGGATGTCCACGGCTTCGTCGTCAACACCGTCCTCGTCCCGTTCATGGAGGAGGCCGCGTGGATGCTCTCGAACGACGAAACCACGATCCGGGAGGCCGACGCCGCGATGGTCTACGAACGGGGGTATCCGATGGGGCCGTTCGAACTCAACGACTTCGGCGGCATCGACATCGGCTATCACTTCCGTTCCGAGTCCGACCAGCCGGTTCCGCCGGTCGTCGAGGAAAAAGTCGAGAACGACCACCTCGGGAAGAAAAGTGGCAAAGGCTTCTACGACTACGACGACGGTGACGGCGTCGACTACAAGCCCGAGGACGCCGGCAGCTACGACACCCTTCGAACGGAAGCCGTCATGATCAACAAGGCCGCTTGGCTCGTCGGCAACGACGTCGCCACGCCCGAGGAGATCGACATCGGTCTCCGGCTGGGCGGCAGTTTCCCCGAGGGGATGTGTCGGCGCGGCGACCGCATCGGTCTCGATATCGTTCTCGAGAAACTCGAGGCACTCTCCGCGGAGTACGACGCGGAGCGCTACGAGCCGACCGACTACCTCGTCGAACTCGTCGAGGAGGGATGGACCGGCGAAGATGCCGGGAAGGGGTTCTACGACTACCGGGTCGAACCGCCGTACCACTACATCAACTGGGAACTCGACGACGGCGTCCTCGAGGTCGAACTCGACCGTCAGGAGCGGATGAACTCGATGTCCGACGACATGTTCATGGAGATCGACCGGCTCCTGAACGATGTCGACGTCGACGAGGTCTCCTGCGTCGTTTTCGAGGGAGCCGGCGACCGCGCGTTCAGTTCGGGCGCCGACATCACCGGCTTCACGGCCGATGACCCCGCCAAAATCATGGATGTCGACGAGATGTTCCAGACCGTCTACGACTTCCCCCGTCCGACAGTCGCGAAGATCGACGGCTTTTGTCTCGGTGCCGGCATCGAACTCGCGTTGGCCTGTGACATCCGCATCGCAACCGAGGACTCGACGATCGGTACTCCCGAAACGAACCTCGGCGTGATTCCCGGCGGCGGCGCGACCCAGCGACTCGTCCGCCTGATCGGCGAGGGTCGAACCAAGGAGATGGTGTTCCGCGGAATGCAGTTCGACGCCGCCCAGGCCGAGGAGTGGGGCATCGTCAACCACGCTGTCGACGACGAGGCGTTTGAGGACCGCGTCAGCGAGCTCGTCGACGACCTCGTCTCGGGCCCCCCAGTCGCGCTCAAGGCGGCCAAACGCGTCATCAACGACGGCCAGGACGCCAGTCTCAAGGCGGCACTGGCGATGGAAAAACAGTCCTTCGCGGTACTGGCGACGACCGACGACATGCTCGAGGGCGTGACGGCGTTCAGACGGAACCGCGAACCGCAGTTCGAGGGTGAGTGATCGTGAGCGCTACGACGCGAAACGTCGCGATCGTCGGCGGCGGTCACGCGGACTGGGGCGAGCGCAACGCGACCTGGAAGGATCTCGCCCAGGAGGGCGGGAAGGCCACGTTCGACGCCGTCCCCGACGTCGGTCCGGATGACATCGAGGGGCTGTTCGTCGGCACGGTCCAGCCCGAACGGTTCGCCTACCAGTCTCACGTTGCCCCGATGGTGGCGGAACTGCTCGGCATCGAGGTCACCGAGATGACCGCCCGGACCGAACTGGCCTGTGCGAGCGGGCAGGCCGCGTTGCGCTACGCGTGGCTGGCGATCGCCGCAGGCCAACTCGACACCGCGCTCGTGCTCGGCGTCGAGAAGATGAACCTCGGCCGCGATTACGTCCCCGAGATGCAGGGGTCGATGGCGAACGTCCTCGATCGGGAGTTCGATGGCGTCAACGGGCTGGCCGCGCCGCCGTTTTTCGCGTGGTACGCCCAGCGACACATGCACGAGTACGGGACGACCCGCGAGCAACTCTCGCTGGTCGCGGCCAAGAACAAGAGCAACGCCGCCAAGACCGACTTCGCCCAGTTCCGAAAGGAGATCGACCCAGCGGACATCCTCGAGTCGCCCGAAATCGCGCCGCCGCTCCATCTCTTCGACTGCAGCGGGATCACCGACGGCGCCGCGGGCGTGATCCTGATGAGCGAAGAGAAGGCTCGCGAGGTCACCGACACCGCGGCCTGGATCACGGGCAGCGGCCAGTCCTCAATGGCGGGCAACTCGATTAACAACCTGCCCTCGTTTTCCGGCTGGCCTCAGGCCCGGAAAGCGTCGCAGAACGCCTACGATCAGGCGGGAATCGAGGATCCCCTCGAGGAGATCGATATCGCGGAGATCCACGACTGCTTCTCGATCAGCGAGATCATCGAGTACGAGGAACTGGGCTTCTGCGAGCGCGGCGAGGGCGGCCAGTTCATCGAGGACGGTCGCAGCCACATCGACGGCGACGTGGCGGTCAACCCGCGGGGCGGCCTGCTGGGCTGTGGCCACCCGCTGGGCGCGACCGGCGTCTCGCAGGCGCTGGAGGTTACCCAGCAGTTCCAGGGCGAGGTATCGAGCGAGAGACAGGTAGAGGACCCGGAGACCGGCCTGATCCACAACCTCAGCGGCAGCGGGTCGGTCCACAGCGTCATGACCCTCGCGAGGGATCCACGATGAGCGATACGACAGATTCGAACGGCGGAGAGGGAGAGCGCGACCGCGTCTCGGTGCCAAAGGAGATCGAGCTGCCGCGATTGCTCGATTTCTACGAGCTCCAGACCGACGACCACACGAAGATCCATGAGTTCTACGACAACCTCCGGGACGGCCGGTTGACCACGACACAGTGTACCGACTGCGACGCAACCCACTACCCGCCCCGCATCGTCTGCCCCGAGTGTACGGGCGACGACCTCGAGTACGTGGATCTCCCCCACGAGGGCGAACTGTTCGCGTTCTCGGAAGTGCGGGGCGGCCTCCCGATGGGGCTGGCCGAACACGACGTACCGTTCGTCGTCGGGGTCGTCGACCTCGGTCCCGTCAAACTGTCGGCGCGGATCGACGACGCCTCCTACGGCGACCTCGAGATCGGGGACCCGGTCTCGCTGAAGATCGTCGAGATCGACGGTCCTACCGACGAAGATCGGGTTTTTTACCGGTTCGAGCCGGCTGATGTCGACGAGGGTGACACGCAATGAAGCACTACGAACTCACACTGCAGGTCATGCTCGAACGGGCTACTGGCCTGTTCGGCCATAAGGAGATCGTCTCGGAACTGCCCGACGGAACGACCCACCGGTACACGTACGACGACGCCTACGACCGGATCGGGCAGCTGGCGAACGCCCTCGACGAGCTCGGCGTCGACGCCGGCTCGCGCGTGTCGGTGATGGCGATCAACCACTACCGTCACTACGAACTGTACTTCGGTCCCGCCTGCAGCGGCCGGAGCATCCACATGACTAACCACATGCTCCCGGACGAGCACCTCGTCGAGATCGTCAACGAGGCCAAGGACGAGGTTGTCTTCGTTGACCCCGAGTTCGTCGAGACCGTCGAGCGCGTCGCCGACGAGTTTGAGACCGTCGAACACTACGTGATCCTCGACGACGAGGTGCCCGAAACGGATCTCGAGCCTGTCTGCGCCTACGAAGACCTGCTGGCGGGCCAGGATACCGACTACGACTGGCCCGACCTCAACGAGGACGACGAGGCGGGGATCTGCTACACCTCCGGGACGACGGGACTGCCGAAGGGGGCGGCTTACTCCCACCGGGACCTCTACCTCCACACGCTCACGCACGGCCACGTCGACGTCTTCGAGATCGGCGAGAACGACGCTGTGATGCCCGTGGTCCCGATGTACCACGTCAATGGCTGGGGGCTTCCCTACTCCGCGACGATGTCCGGTTCGAAGCTGATCCTGCCAGGCCCCAAGACCGACGCCGAGGCAATCGCCAAATTCATCGACCGCGAGGAGGTGACCGTCACGGCGGCGGTGACGACAGTCTGGCTCGAGATGGCGGAGTTCTACGACGAGCGCGACGACGTCGAGCTCGAGAGCCTGGATCGAGTGCTCATCGGCGGCACATCGCCGCCGGAGTGGCTCATGGAGAAGTTCGACAAGGAGATCGACGCGCCGATCCACCAGGGGTACGGGATGACCGAGGCGGCTCCTCACCTCGTCAATACGATGACGACGACCGAGGTCGCCGACCTCCCCGAGAGCGAGCGCTACCAGCAGCAGATGAAACCCGGCATCCCAGCGCCCGGCGTACAGATTCGACTACGGGACACGAGCGGCGACCCGGTCCCCCACGATGGGGAGTCGACCGGCGAGATCCAGGCTCGGTCACCGTGGCTCATCGACGAGTACTACGCTCGCCCCGAGGAGACCGAGGCTTCGTTCACGGAGGACGGCTGGTTCAAGTCCGGCGACGTCGGAACCATCGACGAGTACGGCTACCTCGAGGTCGTCGACCGCCTCGACGACGTCATCAAGAGCGGGGGGGAGTGGATCTCCTCGCTCGAACTCGAGAACGAACTCATGGCCTACGACGCCGTCGTGGAGGCGACGGTGATCAGCGTCGAACACCCGAAGTGGGAGGAGCGTCCGGTCGCTTACGTCGTGGCCTCGGCGGACGAGGTTTCCGCCGACGAACTCCGCGAGCATCTCCTTGAACGGTTCCCGAAGTGGTGGCTCCCTAACGAGATCTTCTTCTGCGAGTCGATCCCGAAGACGACGACCGGGAAGTTCGACAAGAAGGTTCTGCGCGACGAGTTCGTCGACGAGTACGGCTCGTTGCCGCTCGAGGAGTAGCTCGAGGGCCCGATTTTGACCGCCTCTCGTCTGCCGTGCGTTTCTCGATGCGCTTTCTGATTCGTACTCGTTCGACGATGCCACCCCGAAGGATCTCCTTTCTTGGACTGTCCATTATTCATGGACGCGCGGCTTTGTCTTCCCATTCCCCGAGTCGAAACGACAGCGGGGCGTCGCTTGAGGCGAGTGAATTTACACCCCTACTGTTGTAATTATCCTGCTGGAACTGCCGGCATTTCGCCGATTCCGTTCAACACTAGTGGACGGGAGTGGACGAGATTTTTTCCGCGCGCCCGTTCCCAATAGCGCTTCGGATCGAGGAGGAGCACGGATGAGCGATTTTCGTCCAATATAACCGAACGATTTATCGGCGAGCAGTCGAACGTACGGATATGACCGGGGGAACGTCCACGATGTCGTCGGTCCTCAGAGCGTTCACCGTCCTCGAGACCCTGGGGGAGGTCAACGGCGCGGGACCGTCCGAGCTCGCTGCGCTGCTAGACATCCCGAAGAGTACCGCGCACGCGTACCTCCGTACGCTCGCGGAGACGGGGTACGTCATCAACGACGGCGGCGAGTATCGGCTCAGCTACCGGTTCCTCAAGACCGGTTCCCAGATCAAGCACCGAAACGGCCTCTTCCAAGTGTCAGAGGAGTTCCTGAAGGACCTCGCCGAACAGACCGGCGAGCTCGTGTCGCTAGCGGTCGAGCAATCAGGACAGGCGGTGATCCTGCACAAGACGTTCGGCGAGCGCTCGCTCGAGTTGGGCATTTACTCTGGAATGACGATACCGCTGCACACAAACGCAACGGGAAAGGTGATTCTCGCGCACCTCCCAGACGAGCGAACCGACGAGATCATTGAAACGCGGGGATTGGCGCAGGTGACCGACGAGACGATCACCGACGAGGGTACGTTACGGGCGGAGCTGGACGAGATTCGAGAGCGAGGGTACGCCGTGGACTGGAACCAGCAGGTCACCGGAATGGGACTCATCGCCGCACCCATCCTCGTTGACGGCCGACTGGACGGTGCTATCGGCATCGTCAGCCCGACGGGTCGGATCAGGAACGACAGCTACCAGCGGACGCTCCTCCAGAAGTTACAGGAGACGATCGATTCGATCACGATCAAGCACCGGTACGGACCGTAAGCGTCCGGAGCCGGCTGGTTCGCCCCGCTCTCGAGCAATCGAACCCCTGTCACCCTAAAGAGAGTTCGAGGGTGGACTCACGGATTTTCTAGGAATCCTAGGCACGGAGGTTTTCGGTAACCAGCATGAGAACGGTCACGAACTTCTCAATCCGGTTACTCGATCACAAGACTCGTACTAAACTAACAGTACCGCACGTTGTTTCCGTAGTCGGTAACCGAACTCCCAATGTGGAGAATCCTCGCGCTTTAGCGCAGAGAGGATGTTAAGTATCGTGTTCGGCAAACGCATTGCCCGCGTCCTCGGCCATCTCTTTTGCTTCGATATGTGAGTAAGATTTCCGAACCACTTCTTCACTGTTATCAAGGAGACGAGCAGCAGCAGTGAAGCCGCGCTGTCGGACCATCACTTCACCAGCACCGCGGCGGCCACCGTGCAGTGCGAGATATCCGTGTTTATCGTCGAGATCAACCCCGGCTCCCTCGCACAGTCGTCGCATGATTCGGCGAGCACCGTCCGTGTTGATCGAGGAAGGCGCCAACTCGTATTCACGGAGGGCGCCGAAAACGTTGGGTTGGCCGGTAAGCTCGTCGATGAACTTCTCGACCTCGTCCGATGACCACCCGTATTCTTCCCGGAGTCCCGTTCGAAGCGTTTCGTAAAGCGTCGGGAGGTGGAACGTCGGGAAGACCGGCCAGTCATCCCCGGCGGGATCGAGCAAACCTTCATATCGCGACATAGGATTTATCACTTGTTTCGTCAGCGATCTATCGGACCAGTTCTGTTTTTTCGCGAGTACGGTCATCTTTTGATCCGCGAGGGAGACGTCGCCCCATTTGAGGCCGTTCCGACGATCGTCCTTTGGATCCGCGACAATCTCACCACCACGAACGCCGGAGTAGCAGAGGACGTAGACGAGCGCTCGGTCTCGAAACTCCTGGATTGCATCGAGCCCTTTCTCGTCAGCAGCATCGTGTGCCCGCTCGTCGACGTACCGTGTGATCAGCGTTCGATGTTCATCGGTCCAGGCCTGTTGATCCCCCGACCGTCGACCATCGGTTTCGGGCAGCGGTTCCTTCGCGACGTTGCGCTGAGCGTAGTTCGCTTCGAGGAGTCCTTCGCGAACGCACCAGCCGATGTAGGCGCTCACGTGTGCGTAGTACGTCTGAACCGTTCCCGGTGCGAGCTCTCGTCCCGTGAGTTCTCTGGCGTACCGTCGGAACGTTCGTTCGGTCAACTCGTCGAAGGTGTCGATAGAGTGAGGATCCGTCTCGAGCCATGCGAGGAAGTCCTCAACACAGCGCTCGAGATTTCGCTGGTAGTTCCCGCTGCCCTCGCTGCCCTTCGATTTCGACCGGAGGAACTCCTCGAGTGGCTCGGCAACCGGTATCGATTCGGAATTCACGCTCTGTTCCCCTCGAGAGCCGTGTTCGTGCTGAGTACCATCGTTCGTGATTCGTAGAGGGGATGGACCCTCATAAAACCACACTTGATTATTCAACTAATCAAGTGTAATGGCCTATCCCCCTCGTTCGTCCGTTCTCAGACAGCTGACGCCAGTAACAGTGGGGATCTCAATTTGATAAACTATATCGTGATATATAGAAACTGGTGGCCGAATAGTGAGGCTATGGAGTGGTAGCAACGGCTAAAATGCGTGGTCTGTCAGTTGAGTTCTCCACGCTTCGGTAACTAGCAACTCGGCGCCCCCTCTGGGTTTTCAAAGTCATATTTCAGGGCAAACTCCCGCAAATCTAATCGTCTGTCGTCATTTTCGGGGCACTAGCAGTGCAGAATTGGTAGTATCGCGTAGTCACCTCCGTTTCATGTCGGGTTGATCCGAAACCAGCGTCACGTCTTCTTAGCTAATAGAGATATATTCCAGCCAGCGGTCGGCGAGTTATCTGCCAGTTCCTCGAGGTCGCCCTCGTTGTCAATCAGAACGCCAGTGCTGGAGGTTTTCCCGCTCGGAGCGAGACGACCTGTCTTGAAAATCGCGTGCTTCGTCTTCTTGTCAACGGTCTCGTTTGCGTACTCTCTCAGTTCAATTCATGATTTGATAGCCACGAGGGTGTCATAGAACGGTTACCACACTATAGTCATACTTCTTATATTTATAGGGCGTTATTAGCTTAGAATACGATGCACTAGGTATACGGACTACAAAATAAGTTAGAGAGTACTCTTTCGTTTCCGTATTATGATCTCTCTCACTTGTTGGGCGTGATCTGACTCGGTTTGGATGAACGCTCCGAGATCGTCACACTCAGCGACCAGTTCGTCCACTTCTTGTACGATTTCTTCGTCAACAGCGATTCCGAACTTCTTTTTGGCCATAGTAAAACAAGCTAAGAACAGCGTGCACTAAGTGCACGACGGTTTCAATCCGTTAGATCTGATTCAATAGACCATGTGAACCCTTCTATGACACGCTCAGCCACAGTAACGTCCATAGTCGATGACTCACCACCAGACCTCAAGAGAATTGGCCTGCGTACTACGATTCGATCTTCTCGATGATTTCGAGTGCTTGCTCCTCGGCATTCTCCTCGCCGACGTTCTTTTTGATCAATATACTTGTGACCTCCCAGTCGTCGCTGCCCTCGACTTTGCCGGTGCGCACCTCACTGCCCTCGGAGACCGACTCCGCCGGATCGTCCGCCCAGTCGGGGGTTCGGATCTCGTCGTATCGGTCGGGATCACGAAACCGAACGTGAATGTACTCATCTTCCGTTTCCACGCCGTCGACGTCTGGAGTTTCGGCCATAATCGGCAGAACCTCGTCACTGGGCCTAAATCTCGACCTTGAATGTGCGTCGTCCCAGTTCGATCCCGTTTCGTCGGCGGTCATCGTCTCGTCGAGCCGACGCTGTTCAGTGGCGTTGCGGGCTGGCGTCAGGATGTCACTCGAGGTGTCCTGTGAACCAATCGGCCGCGTGATCGGCGACCGCCTCGAGTTCACCGGGTCCCTCAAAGAGGTGGCCTGCGCCGTCTACGACCCGGAGATCTTTCTCGGAGGAGAGTGCATCATGGACCTCCCGGTTCAGCTCAAGTACCGAGTCGTCCTCACCACCGACGATGAGTAACGTTGGCGCAGTCACGTCGACGGACTCGATTGCCATGTCAACCCGCCCGCCGCGTGAGACTACTGCGTCAATTTCTGTCATTAGTTGTGCGGCCCCGCGGAGGGCGGCTGCAGCTCCCGTACTGGCACCGAAGTAGCCGATCGAGTGGTCACTCGTCTCCGGTCGGTCGCGGACCCATTCGGTCGTTTCAACGAGTCGATCCGTTAGCAGTGGAATGTCAAATCGGTTCTCTCGGTCCTGATCTTCGGCTTCGGTGAGCAGGTCGAACAAGAGTGTCCCGAGGCCGTGCTCGCGCAGCGTCTCCGCGACGAAATTATTTCGCGGACTATGTCTGCTGCTCCCACTCCCGTGAGCGAAGAGGACCAGGCCAGTTGATTCGCTCGGAACCGACAGCTCCCCCTCGAGAGCTACGTCTTTAACCGGGATCTCGGTCACGGTATGTGATCCGTCAGTCGCCATGTACGGCAGTGCATCGCGTATACGGTTTACTGTTGGGGGATGTTGACTTTTGTCCGACAGTACTGCATCTCATTTGGTGTCCGTCAAGGCAACAGCTCTCGGTCGCAGGTTCGACACACGCTCATTCCATACTTCCGCGTGGCCTGTTGCCGTGACTCACATAATTCGCACTCGGAACCGGCCATGGAGCGCTGTTCAGAGGTATCGATTGGCTCATTGCGGGACTGGGAACTGGCTGACTCGGGACTAAACATAGCGAGGGTACTTAGAATATGAATGAAGATGAGTTCTTCACCAGCGCATGTAAGCTCTCACAGAAGATCTAACAGTAGAATAGTATGATTTTCATATTTGTTAGAATAATGAAATAAGGTGACGCCCCAAGTGAAACAGACTTACTAATTATTGGGATTAATTCTGAACTATCCACTTCATTATAAATAAAAATTCTCAACATATATGTCCATAATTCGTCTCCGATATCATAGTCCGCATATCTTGTGGAATGATCAGTTCGAGACTCCATACTTGCGACACCACAGTCAGAGAAACCATCAATCGTCCTTTTTGAGATCGCCGTGGAGAGAACACGTTGAGTTCACAATTCATGAGCGATCATGACTATCGATCGACGACCGAAACTGAACACGAAACGGTGAATCAAGACGACCGACGACGGACGATCGAGCGGCGTAGTTTCCTGACCGCGGTTGGGGTCGGAAGTATGGCGAGCATCGCCGGCCTCGTAGCCGCCGACAATCATGAAGACGCGAACGGACATGGATCACTCATCGAAGTAGCTTCATTTCCTGATCGGTTGCTAACCGGTATTGCCGTTTCGGGTGACGAGCGAATCTTCGTCAACTTCCCCCGGTTCCCGTGGGCGGTGCCGATCGACGTGTCTGTCGCCGAGGTGACCGAGGATGGGTCAATCACACCGTATCCGAACGCGTCGTGGAACCAGGGGCAGTGGAACTCCAAGAACAAGGAGTGGACCGGCGACGTTCCTGCGGAACAGTTCGTTGGTGTCCAGAGCGTCCACGTCGAACCGGAAGCGCCGAACACGCTGTGGGTCCTCGACACCGGCAACCCGAAGTTTGAGGCGATCGTCGAGGGTGGACCCAAGCTTGTCCGGATTGACCTCGAGCGCGACGAAGTCGTGGACGCCCACCATTTCTCCCCGGAAATCACGCCGACACCGAACGGCGCTGCGTACCTCAACGACGTTCGCGTCGACGTCGAGCATGGGGTCGCGTACCTGACCGAATCCGAGCTGGGAGCACTCGTTGCTGTCGACCTCGAGACGGGGGAGGATCGTCGAATCATGGACGACTGGAGCGAATTGACGACCAGACCGGTGATCGGGATAGTCATGCATAATTCGCTACTTGAGCCAGTGCGAAGCCGTCACCGGTACAGTAGCTACTCGATATACTGTGATTCCCACGCTCGTCGGTCCTCGATAGCTTCTTCGCCGTCTTTCGTGATTGCGTAATAGTTCGTTCGCCTATCGAGCTGCCCTTTTTCGACGAGGCCTTTGTTGACGACGGTATCGAGATTCGGATACAGCCGGCCGTGATTGATCTCGTCACTGTAGTACTGCTCGATCTCTTCTTTCACATCCTGACCAGACGGTTGGTTAGCACCAGCGATCACGTATAGCAGGTCTCGTTGGAACCCTGTGAGATCATCCATGTCGTGGCAATTCAATCGTTCTGATGTTTGTTATCAGATCCGTACATGGCTGTATGTCAACGCTAGAGGCCATCTTTTTACAAGTTGGCCGGAGAGGCTCACAGAGTTTTCAGCCTGTATGTTTGTCTATATGCTATGTAGACCGGTCTCTCATGCGGACTCCTAACTTCCAAATGTCTCTCCAAGAACTTATAGTATGTCCAATAAGGAATACAATTAAGCAGTATCGTATTGAGCGTTATATGTGCGGGTGAAGTGACACATGTATCTGGCCGATGACCCTCGTCCCCCGCTTCCCGAGTGGATCATTGAGGCGTACGCTGTCCTTTCTGCTGAGATATCGAACTCAAACACCGAAGACAGCAACCAGCAGGTCCCGTCAATCGATCGAGATCAGGCGATCGATATCCTTTGCACAACTGACCAACTGACACTCGAGCCAGCGGATGCAGAGCATGCAATCACACGGCTACTCGAGCGCGGGTATTTTTACGAAGTCGGCGCTGAACTCCGCGTGACTCTCCCATCTGCGGAGTGAAGATGTTGCTCTGTCACTTGGATTTGGGGAGGAAGCCGCTCACGTACTGGTCTTCCCACTTGCGACGGGCTTCGAGTTCACGGTGGCCGCGAGCCGTGATTGTATAGTAGTTCGTTCGGCGGTCGAGTTCTCCCTTCTCGACGAGGCCTTTGTCGACGATCTCGTCGAGGTTCGGATAGAGCCGCCCGTGGTGTATCTCACCTTCGTAGTACTCCTCGAGTTCCTGTTTGATCGCAAGTCCGTGGGGTTCGTCTTGGCCGGCGATCGTATACAGCAGGTCGCGTTGAAATCCTGTTAAATCGTACATATCTCTTCTGTGTTTTATCAGGGTATAAGAGTGACGAGAACAGGATGTGGAGCGTCTACCGTCGGTGGTTTAGGCGATACGAGATTTGTCAGTTATTGTCGAACGGGTTACCATCTAACTCACTCGTATCAGGATTATCACCGCAATTCGATGTACTTTCAAAGTCAGGACTGCAGGTGGAATTGAGATATCGAATTCGGCAGCTATAGAGACGTACGTTCCTTTTTGCGAGCGTATCATAGGATCTGTGTTGGCTGTGTCAGCAGGATCACCACCAAGCTGACTCGCGTAACCGATTGATTTGAGCGAAGTTCGTCGATCAACTCATACCCTGCGCTGTTCGGCAGCTTCGCTGTGCCGCCGAGTCCCTCGAATAACTCCGTGAGAACGCTCGTGTAGGTGTTCTTATCCAAGCAGTCGATATGCGCCGTTCGGATGTGATCTGTTGCCTGCTTAAGCCGCCGGACGAGCAACTGTGCTGCGTTAGTCTTTCCTCTGTCGGGCGGCCCGTGGATAAAGGCCCCACCGACGCGCTGGCCCGACTAGATGGGATTGAGTAATGAGATTCATTACCGTTTGAATGACTATCCTCTGTGAAAGGGGCTCCAGCTGAATATCCGATATATCTGACGTGTATTCCGCTCGCTCATACGGCGCTATTCAGATGTTCATACGATTCGGTAGACAATTTTCACCGTAGACACAATGAAACAAACGAAGAAAAGCACTCCACCCATGAGGATAAATCTCTCACCAAATATGCTTTCACCAAGAAACCCTGCCGTAGCCATACCTATTGATCCGGTAAACGTAATCGCAAGCCCCATGTCCCCAGCCGTATTCAACGTATCTTCTGTCAGATACTTCTTATAGAATCGTATCCCACCAACTATCGACCCGAAAAGAACAACGATGGTAGACATAACGGCGAACAGTACTTGGAGAACGATCGGGAGTGCAGGCCCGGGGAGGAGAACACTCCCAACTATCGCAACGAGCGCTAATCCCCCAAGCAGA
The DNA here is from genome assembly GCF_013456555.2 of Natrinema zhouii. GTDB lineage: Archaea > Halobacteriota > Halobacteria > Halobacteriales > Natrialbaceae > Natrinema > Natrinema zhouii. The sequence continues at coordinate 204,631 of NZ_CP084883.1, read as the reverse complement.
AGGACAACCCCGCCGACAATTCTGACCGATTTCTTTTCTTCCCCCTCCAAATTCAGATTTTGTTTCAGGGTTAGCAAAAGGGCCGATCGGATAAGATAATCGCCGACGAACGTCAAAACACCCACACTACCAAATAGAAGTAACAGCAAACTCACGTCCGACTCAAGCAAGAACCCGCCTATAAGCATCCCGGCCGATGCACTGGCAACGATCGCGGTCGTCATTTGCTCAGTTAGGACGGGCTCTTCGCTCCCATATCGATTTTTGAACCCTCTCGCCCCTTCTAACACGACGCCTAACAAGAATACGGCTGCTGAGATAACCCCAAGGAATGCTCCTATGTCGGATACTGTCCACGAGGCGATGAAACTGTTTGTACTACTGTCGCTCGTTATCTCGTTGCTTGTCTCTCCATCCTCACTGCTGTCACTCCCTCCTCCATCTCCACCATCACTTCCGCTGCTGGGATTGACTGCGTTTTCGCCCCCGTCGCTACTTTGTTCCTCAGTTGGTTCACCACTGCCGTCAGTGTTCTCCTGACTGCCGTCAGTACCCTCGTCACTGTCTCTTCCCTGTCCCCACTCAGAATCGTCAAACTCGAACTGTGCTTTGATCCGTTGCTCTACCCGATCGGCGTCTGCTTCAAAACTACTTGCAATACTCGCATCACCAACACGTTCCATATCGAAAACGCGCAACGCGTATCCACCCTCGAGCGAACTATCAATCTCGCTCGTACCGACGACTTCGCCGGTCATTTCGTACCGACCGATTTCAGTCACCGTCGGAACGCTTTGAATCTTGTTGGATACGCCTGCGTAGGTTATCGGCATCTCGCCAAGGCTAGTCCCATCGACTAAAACACCAGAATGAACGACGATATCATGCGTCACCGGGACACAGATCGGGGGTGACATTGGAACGGCAACCGATTTATCACCACACGACGCGACCGAGGTGAGGTATTCTTGACTAGATGTTGACGACCCGGCGAGATCCGATTCAACTGTGACAATCTCCCCTTCGTAGTTACCACTCCGAATTTCAGCAGGCGAATCGAGCGTCTGGCTGTCATAGTTCACATCGACAAGCACTATGTCGTACCCGGTCGGTTCTGAGACATCTCCACTCGGCCCATAGATCGGTACTATTGCGATGTCGATCGCCGCAACACCCTCGCCCCAGAACCCTTGGCTAAATGACTGTGCTTGAGCACCCGATTCGGGTACCTGAATCTGAAAGCCACCATTCCGCTGTGCTGAATCGTTAGATCCATTCAGCATTCCCCAACTTGCGAGTTCACCTGGTGGCTCTTGAAAGAGGTCGCTGGATAGGCCACCAGGTTCGGCAAAGTATCCAATTGTCTGTTGACTCGAGACGGCCGATGAGGGTTTGGCTGCAAGGGAAACGACTGCCGTTGAAGCCTCGAGCCGAACGACCTCATATTCGTGTTCTTGGGGATTCTCATCTAGGTCGTCGAATGAAACTGGTGTTCCACGCGTTTTGACCTCGAAATCATCCGCGACGATGATACTCCCGGAAACCTCGCCGGTCGAGAACGATCTTCCGTCGATAGTCGCTTCCCCTGCCGGAATGGGGTCAGAACTGAGTACGATATGCCGGTCATTGTTTGAGTCGATGACGACTGTTGTCTCACTAGGAGGTTCTATCCCGAACTGCTCGAGCGTTGATTTGATCTTGTCGAAATTCTCGATATTGCTGTCAGTGACCTGCCCATACGAAATTCCCGTTGTAGTGTCTCTGAATTGCGTTGTCGCGGTGGTAGCCGCCACGCTTGAACCAGCAGACAGAACTGAAACGAGAACGAGTGCCGTGATCGCGACCGCAGTAAGTCGGTGCATTGAGTGATAGTATCAGTGCTATCGGATAAACATCTAGAATTTCGTGAACCAACTCTCTCACCCCTCCGCCGTAGTGTATCCTCACTCATGCCCGCGAGGAGTGCCTTGTGTAGATCTTCGATGGGAACTTGACCGCCATCCATAGTACCACGTTCTGGGTGAGACCCCTGATCACTGTACGCCGAGTCGGGAACCGGATCATCGACACCAAGAGCTCGGTCAAGCTCAGAGACGTCCTGTGGATCGGGTTCGTCTGGCATCATCGGTCGAGCACCTCGACGTCGGGATTTGCACCGGCTGGACCAGCGACCGCTTTCGCCCGCTCGAGTTCGCGGAGCTCTCGCTGAGCCTGCCGTTCGAGGGCGTCTGCCCGACGACAGCGTTCAATTCTCCCGTCGTCGACGACATCGTCGTTATCGATCGTGGAGAGCTTGCCTCGGTGGTCGATCTGCTCGAGCATCAGCGTGTAGCCTCCTGAGCCGCGTCTCGAGCGTCCGCCTGCAGGTGTTCGTACCGGACCTCACAGCTGTCCGAACAGAATCGGCCAGCGTATCCTGCCTGATCACGGGCGAGTCTCGTATAGGTCGGTACTCGTCACGGTCAGTCATCTAGCAATACCTCATTTCAGGAACCGAATCATCTCAGCCCTGCTCGACGCTATTGCTGTGAATCTTGATTCCATGCATTGTACAGTGGACTTTGTTCGCGTCCCCTGCACCCCTCTAGGGAGAGAAACTGTCTCGAAAAGTCCCTCTCTCCTATCGAACGAATATCCATCCGGAGCAGGAACGAGCGCGGTTCGAATCTCGACATCGACACGCCGAAGATGCTTACAACCACTCTCCGGCTGGCGCTGTTCGAAGTCTGGGCAGTAACAGGTCTCTGCCTCGATGTCGAGTTCGTCTGTGTTCCCCCTCTCACTCTCGACTTCGTAGATCGGTCCCGCCGCGGTGAAGCGGACGTCCATCTCCTCGCTCAGCGCACGGCGTGTTTGCGCGTCATTGATCGAGTACCCTCCTGCCTCGATCGGGGTCGGTGGTGCTGGCGTCTCGCATTGATTTGAACAATTTGTGTATTACTACAACCGACAGAGACCGCATCAATCGCTCAACGGAAACACGCCAACTGAGGAAATCCAGAACTAGACGGTTCCGGTCTATCAACAGTGACGTATCGTGTGGCAGTCGTTGGAGTCAATAGCAAGAAATATATTACGTCCGATAATTTGTGTAATACATATCATTTCTGCCATACTGATGGCAGTCGTAGGAACTCCCTGTCCGATAATCGTTCAACGGTTCGACTCGTACTGCTCGAGTTGGGCGAGAAGGTACGCGTCGCGGTCGGCGACGACCGCGTCGGGATCCGCGTCCGTCCAATCGTAGATGCCCTCGCCGGTCTTCAGGCCGAAGTCGCCCTGCTCGACGAGCTCTGAGACGACCGGGTTTGGATCGGTGCCCCGGTCAAGTTCGGGCATGAGATACGATTCGATGGCGTAGTGGACATCGATCCCGGACTGGTCGACCTTCTCGAAGATCCCCATCGACGGGAGTCGGAACCCGAATCCGGCTTTGACTGCCTTATCGATGTCCTCGGCGCTCGCGATGCCGCGGTCGAGTAACGAGAATGCCTCGTAGCACATGGCCATCTGAATTCGGTTTCCGATGAACCCCGGTACGTCCTTCTCGACGGTGATTGCTGTCTTCCCGAGATCGTCGAGAAATGCCGTCATGGCCGCTGCGAGGTCGTCATCGGTCTCCTCGCCTTTCACAACCTCGACCAGCGGGACGATGTGGGGCGGGTTGAACCAGTGCGTTCCCAGCACTCGGTCGGGGGCGTCGGTTGCAGCAGCAATCTCGGTGATCGATAGACCGGACGTATTAGTTGATAGTACAGTTTCAGAGTCTGTTAGGTCAGAGAGCGTCTCGAACACTGTCCGTTTCACATCCAACTCTTCGGTGACGGCCTCGATAACGAGATCGACGTCCGCGATGACCGCCTCAAGGTCGGTTCCGCTGGAGACCGCGTTCCGGGCCGTCTCGAGTTCCACTCCCAGCCGGTCGTGGTCGTCGAGTTGTGAGAGCGACTCACGGATGTGATCATGGGCGGTCTCGAGTCGCCCTTCGTCCTGATCGTACAGTCCGACGTCGTACCCCTCACTCGCGAACACCGTCGCGATTCCGTGACCCATCGTTCCGGCACCGACGACTGCGACGCTGTCGGGATCGAATTGCGTAGCCATCACCGACACCTCGTCGAGCGGGGCCTAAAATCTCATGGACGACCGTCCGTCGACAGGGGCACCGCGGGTGCTCACTCGAGGTCGATCGCGACGTTTTTGTCCGCAGGTAGGAGTCGAGCGCCTCCAGTCCTTTCTCGCGACCGATGCCGCTCTGCTTGTAGCCGCCGAATGGCGTCTGGTTCGTGTCGCCGAACCATTGGTTGACGTAGACGTTGCCGGCCTCGAGATCCTGGGTCAGGCGGTGGGCCCGCGAGATATCGGTCATGAAAACACCGGCCGTCAGGCCGTAATCGGAACCGTTCGCGATCTCGATCGCCTCGCGTTCGTCCGCGAAGGTGAGCACCGAGAGGACCGGACCGAAGATTTCCTTGCGAGCGATTCACATCTCGGGTTCAACGTCGGAGAACACTGCCGGTTCGACGAAGAAGCCGTCACGATCGAGCGTCCTGCCGCCAGACTCGAGGGTCGCGCTCTCGTCGACGCCAACGTCGACGTACTTGAATATCTTCTAGAGCTGTTCTCGGGAGACGACGGGGCTGACCTCGGGGTCCTCGCAACCGGGACCGATCGACATCAATGACGCGACGTCGACGAGGTCGTCGCAGGCGGACTCGTGGATGAGGTTACGGTCGGCAGCCGAGCAGATTTGGCTCGCGTTGATGAAAATACCTGTCGCGATCGACTCGGCGGCCTTGAGGTCTGCGTCCGGAAAGACGATCGTCAGATTCTTGCCGCCCAGTTCCAGCGTGACCGGCGTGACGCTGCCAGCGGCAGTCTCCATAATATGCTTGCCGGTCAGCACGTTGCCGGTAAACGTGATCTGAGCGACACCCTCGTGATCGGCAAACGCCTGTCCCACGGGGTCGTCGTAGCCTGGCATGACGTTGACGACGCCGTCCGGAACGCCGGCCTCCTGACAGAGTTTCGCGAGCCGCAGCAAGAAGGAGCGGCGTCTGCTCGGCCGGTTTCACGACCGTCGTGTTGCCGACCACCAGCGCCAGCGCGACGCCGCGAGCGAAGATGTTGGCCGGGAAGTTTCACGGCGTGAGCTGTGCGCTGACGCCGTAGGGTTCGCGGACCGTGTAATCGGCCTGTCCCGGACCGAGCGGGATTGTCCGCCCCTCGAGTTTGTCGGCCGCGCCGGCGTACTACTCGAAGTACTCGGCTGCGCCGATCACGTCACTTCGGGACTGCGAGAGCGGTTTCCCCTGATCGAAGCTCTCGATGGCCGCGAGTTCATCGGCATGGTCGTGGATCAGGGACCGACTCGATGGACGAGCCGGCCGAACGAGGCCGGCTCGAGGTCGCGCCAGTCGGCGAAGGCCCGCCGTGCGGCCACGACCGCATCGTCGATGTCGATGGCTTGTGCGGCCGCGACTGTTTCGATCGACTCCTCGGTCGCCAGACCGACCGTCGTCAGCGTCGCCCCGTCGGTCGCAGGGACGTATGTACCGTCAACGAAGAGGTCGGTCCCGGAGAGTGCGGCGAGCGGCTTAGATACCTGCTGCTAGTCGTCTGAGTCGGTCATACAGGCTGTATTCTCTTCGAATCGAACATCAAATACCCGTCCGGATGACAGGTTCGTCAGTCGCGACGCGCCGCGACGGGAGCTACCGCTCTTCGACCGATGGCCGTCGGTGAACGGCGTCTCGATGGCCGCACTCGAGGGTGTACGTGCTCGAGCGGGGCCGCGGGCGTTGCGAAGCGTTCGCTCTCGTCACTCCTGCGGGCCGTAATCGGGGCTGATATCGTCGCGGAAGCGCGCCTCCGCCGAGAGCTGGTGGGCGTGCGTGCCCTCGAGTTTACAGATCTCGGCCGCCCACGGCGCAATCCGAGCAGCTCCCTCCTCGGTCGCCTCCTGATGGGTGAGGAGCTTGAGGTACGTACTGACTGTGATGCCGCCGCTGTAGCGGGCGACCTCCAACGTCGGGAGGCTGTGGTTGGTTCCGACGGCCTTGTCGCCGAAGACGACCGGCGAGTGGTCGCCGAGGAACAGCGAGCCGTAGTTGGTGAGGTCGTCGACGATCGAGCGGGGGTCGTCGATCATCACCTGCAGGTGTTCGATCGCGTAGTCGTTGACGATGTCGACGGCGGCGTTCATGGAGTCGGCGACGGCGACCTCGCCGTTCTCGTCCCAACACTCGCGGGCGACGTCCTCGGTGCGCAGGTCACTGGCCTGCTCGTCCAGGGCCTCGACAGCCGCCTCGGCGACGTCGTGGTCAGTCGAAACGAGGATCGGCCGCGAGTTGGGGTCGTGTTCGGCTTGGGCGAGCAGGTCGGTCGCGACCAGTTCGGGATCGGCCGTCTCGTCGGTAAGGATCAGCACTTCGGAGGGACCGGCGAGGAAGTCGATGCCAACGTGACCGAAGACCTGCCGCTTCGCCTCCGTGGTGAAGACGTTTCCGGGGCCTGTGATCTTCGCAACGCCCGGGACGGACTCGGTGCCGTAGGCCATCGCACCGATGGCCTGCGCGCCGCCGATGCTGTAGATCTCGTCGGCTCCGGCCCGATCCATCGCGTACAGTTGGGCTGGCTGGATGCTGCCGTTCTCCTGTGGCGGCGCGCAGGTGACGATCTGATCGACGCCGGCTACCTTCGCGGGGACGATCGACATCGCTGGCGCGGCCACGAGCGGGTGGCGACCGCCGGGGACGTACGTGCCAGCGGACTCGACAGGGACGATGCGCTGGCCGAGTTTCACGCCCTCCTCGAACTCTTTTTCGAAGCCCTCGATATGCTCGCGCTGTTCCTCGTGGAACGCGCGGACGTTCTCGATCGTGTTGTCGATCGTTTCCTTCTCGGCGTCGGTCAGTTCCGCGGCTGCAGCCTCGATCTCCGCGTCATCAATGCGGAACTCGTTGACCTCGACATCGTCGAACCGCTCGGTGAACTCGTAGAGCGCCTCGTCGCCGCGCTCCTTGACCTCGCTCAGGATGTCGTGGACGGCGTCGGTCACTTCTTGGTCGATCTCGATCGAGGCGCTACCCGCCTCTTTCAGATAGTCGACTGTCTCGGACATGTGTACGAGTCAGCCATCCTCCTCGGACGCTATAAAATCCGTGGCTCTCCCTTGCGCGCTCCGTCCATCCGAGCGGTCTCGGTCCGTCCCAGTCGAGGGCGAGGAATTATTGTCCGGCCCGCGAAATCGATGTCCATATGCACGACGGACGAACCGTCATCGTGACCGGCGCGAGCGGTGGCATCGGACGGACGATCGCACTCCGACTCCTCGACGAGGGGGCGAACGTCGCGCTGGCGGCGCGCAGCGACGGCGTCGAAGAGACGGCGGCGATGGCCGACGCCGAGGACCGAGCGCTCCCCGTTCGGACGGACGTGACTGAGGAATCGTCGGTCGAGGAGTTGATCGAGCAGACCGAAGCGACGTTCGGCGGTCTTGATAGCGTGGTGAACAACGCCGGGATCGCAGGGCCGACGGCACCTGTGACGGAGGTCGACACCGACGACTGGGACCAGACCATGGCCGTCAACGCGAAGGGGCCGTTTCTAGTTGTTAGGCACGCCGCACCGCTGCTGACCGAGAGCGACCGCGGGAGTATCGTCAACGTCTCATCGATCAGCGGGAAGCGGCCGCTCGAGGACCGGACGCCGTACACTGCGTCGAAGATGGCCGTTATCGGGCTGACGCGGACGCTCGCGTTCGAACTCGGCGACGACGACGTGACGGTCAACGCCGTCTGTCCCGGTGCGACGAAGGGGCCACGCATCGAGCGCGTCATCGAGAACCAGGCCGAGCGACGCGGCATCTCCTACGAGGAGGCCAAACGGGAGGTGTTCACCGACGACGCGGCGCTGGGCGAACTCGTCGACGCTGAGGACGTTGCGGACACCGTCTCCTTCTTACTGAGCCGGCAGGCGCGTCACATCACGGGACAGGACATCAACGTCGACGCGGGAACGGCGTGGTACTGAGGGGGCGAGTGTCGACTGCGGAGTACTCGTCGTTCAGCGGCGGAATGTCCGCGATCAGTTCGACCTGTTTCGTGAGCGCGCTGACTGCGTACGGGCCCTCGTCGGCGTCCGGACCGTAGTCGACGGCGTAGTAGGGCGTGTAGACGAGTTCGAGACGGTCGAGTGAGGTTTCGGGTTGCTTGACCGGACGATACGTGCGGTCGATGTAGGAGAACAGCCATTCGTCCCACTCCGCTTCGGCGTCGTCCTCGTCGTACTCGATCGGGACGACCTGCGATTCGGGGATCTCGCGGGTCTCGACGTCGGGGAGGGTAACGTCGACTTCGCCGACGCGGCCGGTCGCCGCGTCGACCGCGGCGATGAACTTGTCCTCCTTTTCGCTGAGCCCGACTCGCTGGAGCGTCACCGTTGTGTAGGCCAGATAGTCGGGATAGTAGAGTGCGGTGATGGTCGGCTCCGACTCGTCCGCACGACCGAGAAGGGACCGAAGCGTCGACAACAGGTAGCTCGTCACCGTCAGGCGATCCGTCCGCTGGACCGCGTCGTCAGCGTCGATTCGAGGCTCGAAACACGGGATCTCCATTATCGGCAACGAACCACGACGCCTACTTATACTGTTCGCTGTTCCGAACGGCGCGTCGTCGGTCGGGGCTGATTCGGCCCCACGCCGGCGTGGCGGCCGCTGCGTAGTCGTTGTGCGGACCCGGCGGTCGCGTCCGAGACAAGAGGGCACGGAACGGTACGAGCTGCGATGACTCTCGGTGGCGTCGATCAGTCGTCGTCGACGACGCCGCCGTCAGAGAGTTCCGTTGAGCCGCGGAAGATCTCGTTGCGATCCTCGACGGGCATCGGCTCGGTGAACTTGCCCGTGACGTACGTGGTGAAACAGCTCACGAGGAAGCCGATCCCGGTCGACGCGAACGGGTTCTCGTTGTACGGGAAGAGTCCCTCGTACAGCCCCATCTGCGGACCGAGGTGGATCACAGCGTAGACCGCGAAGCCGGCGAGGAAGCCGGCGAGAGCGGCCGTCTTCGAGGTCGACTCCTTGAGGCTACCGACGAGGTACGGACCGCTGTAGGCGGAGATAATACCGCCGATACCGATCCACATGAAGATCGAGAGGTACTGTGGCGGCGTCATCACCGCGGCAACGGCGGCGACCGTCACGACGACCGTCGCGATTCGCGATATCAGCAGCGCGCGCTGGTTGACCTCGTCGCTCAAGGGATCCCCGCCCTTCCACGGGACGTACGTCTTGCGGTAGAAGTCGTTGGCGAAAATCTGCGAGACAGAGATGATGAGCCCGTCGGCCGTCGAGATGATCGCGCTCAGAATGGCGACGCTGAGGAACGCGGCGACGACCGCCGGCATCGTCTCGGCGAACAGCACTGGGACGATGGCATCAGCGTTTTCGACCTCGATCCCGTTGGCGGCACCGAGGGCCCCGGCAAGGTACATCAGCGGCAGCACCATCCCGGCGACGCCGGCGGTGAGCATGAACTTCTTGATGTACTGCGTGCCCTTGATCGCGAAGAACTTGTTCCCGAGGTGGGGCTGGGCGGTGAAGCCGATGTGGGCGATAAAGAGCAGGAGGATCGCCCACCAGCTTGAGAAGGTTGGATTGTCCGGATTGGTGTGGGTATCCCACTGCTGGGCCGGATCGAGGTTAGCGTTGACGGCACTGATACCGCCGTCGAGCCCCCAGCCGGTCAGGACCATCACGAAGACGAGAATGGCGATGCCAACCATGATCGCGCCCTGGACGGCGTCGGTGATGATATCGGCGTTACTGCCCCCGAAGGTGAGATACAGCAAGAGCAGGCCGCCGGCGAACCAGATCCCGACCTCGTAGTCGAGGCCGAGGATGGTGTCAAACATATGTCCCGCTGCGACGACCTGCGACATGACGTAGAACAGCAGGAACAGGGCGATGAAAGAGGCGAGCAGTCGGAGCGTCGGACTCCGGAACCGGTCGCCAAGGAAGTCCGGAATCGACTGCGACCCGGCCTCGTCGCCAACCTTCTTGGTAATGCGAGCGACAAGCATCATCCCGAGGTAGGCCCCGATGGGGTAGATCAGCGCGTAGTAGCCGGCCTTGAACCCCATGTCGTAGGCCATTCCGGGCATTCCCATGAACGTCGATCCGCTAGCGACCGTCGCGGCGTAGGCAAACCCGAGCGCGAGGAAGCCGAAGCCGCCGCGCGCGGTCGCGTAGTCGTCCTGCGACGTGGTCTTCTGCCAGCCCCAGTAGCCGAGGCCGGCGATCATCACGAGATACATCGCGAGAAACGCCCACGAATAGGTGACGACGGTGTCGGAGACTGCCATCACTGACCACCCCCGCGATCGGCCCGCCGTTCACTGCTCTCTTCGATAAGATCCTCGATCTTCATCACCCAGATGGCGACGGCGATGAAGTAGAGGATCGACGTCACTAGCAGCACCTGTAATACGTTCATTGCTACCACTACACCCCAGACTTACTTACAAACAAAATAAATGTAACGATCTATTGCCTAGCTCGAACGTTGAACTGTCGTCCCACCGTTAATAGTCTGCCAGACTTAGCTCGATCGCGTTGGCCGTCCCCGTGACGATTTCCGGCAATTCGGTCCGGAACCGTTCGCCCCGAAATCGGTTCTTCGGCCCAGAGACGACGATCGAGCCGAGGAGGTCTTCCCCGACGATGATCGGACTTGCGACGGCGCGGAACCCATCGAACGTTTCGTTATCGTTGAGCGCGTACCCGCGCTCGCGGATCGTCTCGAGTTCCGCCAGCAGTTCCTCGATATCCGTGATGGTATTTTCCGTCCGCTTGGGGAGTGGGTACTTCTCGACGATCTCCCTGACGCGGTATTCCGGAAGATGGGCAAGGATCGCCTTTCCCGAGGCGATGTCGTGGAGTGGTACGCGTCGACCGATCTCGCCGTAAGGCTGGACCGCGCGGTCGCCCATCGCCTTCTCGATGAAGACGCCCTTCCCGTACTCCTCGACGGTCAGCCAGACGATCTCGCCCGTCTCCTCGGCCATCTGTTCGAGGGAGGGTTTCGCGACGTTCGCCAACTCGAGTCGGTTCTTGGCCTGTATCCCGTAGTTGAGACACTTGAGGCCGACCCGGTACGTTGAGTCCTCCTTGATGAGGAACTCATGTTCGACTAGTGTCGTTAGGTGGTCGTGGGCCGTACTTTTGGCGATCCCGAGGTGGTCGGCGACCTCGGTCGCGCCGGTCCCCTCAAGTTCGTGGACGGCCTCGAGGACACCGAATAGGTTGTTCGCCGACTTGACGGTCCGACTCGGGTTGTCCGACATCGTTGTCGTTCGAGGTGGGCCCGGATAATAAGGGTGTGGTCTCGATCGGAGCGGAAATCCGCTGCTTCCGAACGCGAGTTCGAACACAGCGATTCGATGAACCGGTTTTGGCGCGTAATCGCTGGCCTCCGTTCGGAAATAGCGGATTTGATATCCACGATAAGCCGACGATTATTAATATAGATCTGCTAACGATCGGGGCGTTCGACGGCGAAATATGCGTGGCGGCTGCAATATATTACACGTATATGCTTGTAATTTCTGCGGGCGTTCGGGAATACCGAACGCACAGCGAGGGGTCGCACAGATGTAGAATTAAGTGGACGGTCTCGTTACGATCCAACACGGATGTACGAACCAGATACGGTGTGGGATTTCGCTATCGCGGACCAGATCAAGTTCGGACTCGGATCGACCGCTGAGTTGGGGGACGAACTCAAGGCCCGCGATGTTGAGCGACTCCTCGTGATCACGGACAAACAACTCCGCGAACAGGGGATCGTCGACGACGCCACCGAATCGGTTCCCGAGACCGTCGACGTGATGATGTTCGACGACGTCGAGTCGGATCCGGCCATCGATGTCTACGAGTCGGCACTCGAGGCCGCCGCCGACAGCGACCCCGACGGCGTCGTCGGCGTCGGCGGTGGGAGTTCGCTGGACGTGGCGAAGGTGACCGGCGCGCTCGCCGGGACGGACCGAGACGTCCTCGAGTACGTCGCGCCGCCGGTCGGCGGCGGCCGACCGGTCCCCGACTCCGAGATTCCCGTTTTCGCCGTTCCGACGACCGCCGGAACCGGCTCCGAGAGTTCGCCCGCGGCGGTCGTCTCGCTTCCAGACCGGGAACTCAAGGTCGGCATCTCGAGTCGCCACATCTATCCGGATCTGGCGATCGTCGATCCGTTACTGACGGTGTCGCTGCCGCCGGCGATCACCGCCTCCTCCGGGATGGATGCGCTCACGCACGCAATCGAGGCGTATACGACCCGTCGATTCGATACGAAAGAAGCGCCGGCTCACGCTGGCGACCGTGCCGATTACGGCGGCCGAACCCAGTTCACCGACGTCTACGCCGAGAAGGCGATCGATCTCATCAGCGGGAGCCTCCGTCAGGCAGTGAATAACGGCTCGGATGTCGAGGCACGCCGCGATATGTCGCTGGGCAGTCTCCTCGCCGGCATCGCATTCACCAACGCCGGGCTGGGCGCGACCCACGCGATGGCCTACCCGGTCGCCGGCGAGAGCCACACGCCCCACGGCGTCACCGTCGCGGCACTGCTCCCGTCGATCATGCGGTACAACGCGTCAACGGCGTTCAGCCGCTACGCAACCATCGCCGACCTCATGGGCGAACGCGTCGAGGATGTCAGCGACCGCGAGGCCGCCGACCGCGCCGCAGCAGCGGTCGAAGCGCTGTCGGCCGACATCGGCATCCCCTCGGGCCTCGCCGAACTTGGTGTCGAAGAGGACGACCTCCCGCGGTTGGCCGAGAAGACCGAGGAGATCCAGCGACTGCTGGTCGGCAACCCCCGACGTGTAACGACCGAGGACCTCGAGTCGATCTTTGAAAACGCGTTGTGAGGTCGATTAAGCCGGTAGGCCTGCGTGTGGTTTCAGGAACGGACCGATGAGTAGCGTCGACCGAGGACCGATCGACAGTTTCACCTCCGGCTGACCGACACGTCGAACGAGAAGGTAGCAGACGAAGATTGTCGAAACACCAAAAATCCACTATACAAAGGTAGTATTCACTTTAATAATAAATAATACATAGTTAATTGTTCTTGGCGTTTACTAATGTTTCGACGGTTATCGCAGCCACGAGGATAATGACTAAGTGATTCACTTCACGTGAGGTATGTTCTGAAGGGATAAAATTGTCGCTATGGCACCGTCTAGTTAGTGCGGTTTGAGAAGCGAGCAGGTCGTGAAGTGAGTTTAGGATGATGCTCGCAGACCTGCTCAGCGAGTGTTACACAGCGGAATTTGATGAAGCTTGGGAGCGGACGGCGACGCCCATCAGGGCGTTCGCTTCGAGAGATACAAGCAATTCTTCGCTTGATCGGCGTAGAACGCACTTATCAAGCAATCTGGTACTGGGTACATCGGCTAGCTGATAGTGTCTCAGACCCGCCGACATCCACGAGAACAAAGCTCTCGTGCGCCCCATCAGAACGCTTCGCGTTCTGAGGACGGCGAAGCCGTCATGGGTCGCCATTGATGAGACTGCTGTCAAGATTAACGGCGACTGGTCTTGGGCGTACGCCGCAATAGGCTTAGACTCACGGCTCATTCTCGATGTCGCAGTCTTCGGACAACGAGGCACTGATCCAGCCGCTGCGTTTCTCCACCGATTGACCGTGAAACACGATCTCTCCGACACCATGTTTCTCGTTGATGGCTATGGTTATCTGACTGCCCTCTCTCGATTAGGATTGAGCGGTCAGCTCGACTATGTTGAGCGAAACCCGCTCGAAAAATGGTTTCATACCCTGAAGATACGTGTTGACCGCTTTCACAATTCGTGGGTGGGTAGTTGGGCGAGCGTGAGAAACTGGCTTGAGCAGTTCGTACACTATTATAACACATAGTGACCGCACCAGTCACTCAACGGACAGACGCCAGCGGAGGTGTTAAAATAGACAGTTCCCATACGGTTATTTCATTGTTTTACCGGGACAATATCACTGACAAAACAGCCAAGTTGGGTGTAGATATCATCACTGACAACAGCGATGCCATCGGCATTCATCTTGAGGTAGTCGTCGCTGCCACCGTCGTTGGCGACACGATGCATCGCGTACCAGCGGAAAGCGTGGCCACAGACCCAAATCATCGTCGCGGAGGAGAGCCTCGTCAAATTGTTCCGCGATCCAGTCTACAGAGACGACATCAGGAAGAAGTAGTCTCCAGCCTGGGATTCAATGACTGGTTTGGCAGAAGGGTGTTCAAAGGAACTAAGCGAAGAATCCCTCGTCTTGACGCTGTCCAGGAAACCGTTCAAACGGGTAGGCGACAGAGACCAACCGAGTTGAGCTTACCGCTATTAAGTAACAATTCAAAGGGAACCGACGGTCCGGTCGAATAAAACCGCACGGGAAAACCGGAGCCCTACTTCGGGGGAGTAGTCTACTCTCGCCACGGCCCGGAAAAGTCGGTATTATATAACAAGAAATTCACCTGATTGCAGGTGGGGCACTGAGAACCTGTCGTCTCGTCGATTTCATATTTGATCTGACAATACCGGCAGTATAACAGTGTCAAACGATTACCAGTTGCTTGACCGACATGAACTCCCATGGTGATACCTAACAGGCTGTTACACAAGCTTTATCATAAATGGTTGGGGTTAAGTACACCATTTCTGTACCGTTACAAAATGGTTCGGATGAAGTATTCCTTTACGCATACGCACGACGAACAGGCAAGGTACGATCGCGTTCGCCGCGACCGGTTAGGAAATCGCGAAAAGAGATAACAAACAACACGGTGTAGGCGCAGATATGGAAATCAGACGAGCAACTTCAGAAGATACCGGTGAGATCAGAGCGGTCGCAGCGTCGAGTTGGCGGACCGATTATCCGAACATCCTCAATCGAGAAGCGATCGAAGAAGGCGTTGAGGAGTGGTACAATTCCGAACAGATCGCGTCCGAACTGGCGGAAGACGACGCGATACTCTTAGTGGCCGAAATCGACGACAAGGTGGTCGGGTTCACGCACGCCGTCCGTCGACAGCGGACGGGTTTCATCCTCCGAGTGTACGTCAATCCCGACTACAGAAAGCAGGGTATCGGCACCGAACTCTTTGCCAGCGCTCGAGACGCCCTATTGACCCGAGGCGTCGACGATATTCGGGCGATGGTTCTGGCCGGAAACGAACCCGGGAACGTGTTCTACAAGACGGTCGGATTCGAGAAGGTCGACGAAGAAGAGACGGTTATCGGCGGCGAGACCTACACGGAAAACGTCTATGTGCGAACGAAATGAGTCCAAGGAAGGGGCCGAGAACTGACCTCTCAACTGCCGGAATCATGAACGAAATGGATGGGTGCTGGTGGGTGGTCAACCTTCACTGAGCAGAAATCAGTGACGCTACGGGGCTCTATGGAGCCGAACGGAGAGACCGGAATGCGCTCAAGAGGTATCTGTTGTTTCTGTCTCCGCGTTCACATTCCGGAGAGAAATAATTGGCCGTACAAATGACATCTTTGACTATACGGGGAGTCGTCATTCGCCGTCATCAGCAATTCTATTTTGGATCTGCATCAGGTAATCACTGCTACTGGTCAGTTGAGATCCCTATAACAGAAGTACGACGAACAATGATAAACCGCTATGCCACCTATCGGACAACAGATGGCATCCAAAGAACAGTCCGCCTTTCGTCCTGCGATCGATGTCCACACGCACCTTTTTCCCGAACGACTCGCTGCCGCGATTCAACGATCGCTCAGCAACGAGGCAGGGTGGGACTTTTCGACGCCGACAACCCCGTCCGAGATCGAAGATGTCCTTCGAGCGGCAGGTATCACGACGTATGTTGCCCTTCCGTACGCTCACAAACCCGGAGTCGCGATTGAAATGAACGAATGGCTCATCAATCAGGCCGACTCATTAGATCGACTGATTCCGTTCGCAACGGTTCATCCTGATGATGAAGACGTTGCGGCCATAGTCCGAGAATCGTTCGAGAGGGGTGCACGAGGACTGAAAATTCACTGCCCGGTTCAGAAATGCCGACCTGCCGATTCGCGGCTCAAACCGGCACTTGAACTGGCAGCGGAGTACGATCGCCCAATAACGTACCACGGCGGTACGGCACCGATGTTCGAGGACAGCCCGTATGTTGGGGTAGACCCGTTCACCGATCTTGTCGATTCATATCCAGAACTCAGAGTCTGCTGTGCACACATGGGCGCCTACGAGGTTGAAGCGTTTCTCGACCTCGCACGAGACAACGGGAACGTCTATCTCGATACGACGATGACGATGTCCGCATCGGCTGAAGAGACGATGGGATTCGACCCAGGTACAGTCGCCGATGAGACGCTCGTCGAACTCTCAGAATCGATTATGTATGGGACTGACTTCCCGAACATCCCGTATCCGTACCGCAACGAACGCGTCGAACTGCTCGCTCGAGATCTGCCTCGAGCGGCGGTCCGTGATATCTTTTATCGAACCGCCGCCGCCTATCTCGATCTCGACGAGCAGGGGGCTCCCGAGGATCGTTAAAACGTCCACCCGACGCGTTCGGGGCCAAGCAGAGAGTCGACCGTCTCGGGGCCGAACGGTACGCATCCGGGGAAGAAGTCGACGCACCATTCTAACGGGAAAGCGATAGTCGCGTACGGTAGCGCGAGTGAAACCGATGTCACTCGCGCGTCGTTCAAGACTTGAACGCCCCGATACCAAGCCCACTACCAGACTTTTTACCCCCTGGAATCATTCGTTCGAATGAATATGGACCTATCGTTCCTTCACGAGGTTAATCCGACGCACTATGAAGATACGTACTACGTCGATTTAGACCTCTACGACATCCCGTCGATGGGGTGTGCGTATATCCTCGATGCGGATCGCCCCGCCGTGATCGAAACAGGCGTCGGAAAGCGGTACGAACGCATTCTCGAGGCTCTTGACGAAATCGGAATCAAGTACGAGGACGTCGAAGTTATCGCACCGACGCACGTACACTTAGATCATGCCGGAGGTGCAGGTTTTCTCGCGCGTGAATGTCCGAACGCGACCGTGAGGACCTACGAACGGGGGGCTCGCCATCTCGTCGATCCGTCTCGGCTTGTCACCGGAACGAAGCAAGCAGTTGGCGAGC
Organism: Natrinema zhouii; assembly: GCF_013456555.2. Lineage (GTDB taxonomy): Archaea > Halobacteriota > Halobacteria > Halobacteriales > Natrialbaceae > Natrinema > Natrinema zhouii. Next base: position 187,453 of record NZ_CP084883.1, on the reverse strand, counting down.
GGTGGAAATTCTACGTCGAACCGGTTCCCATCGACGAGGACCGGGTATCGGGGTTAGAAGACGGCGACGTTATCGATCTCGGCGACCGTGAACTTGAAGTCCATCACGCACCGGGACACGCGAAGCATCAGGCGGTGTACTACGATCGCCAATCAGACGTCGTATTCGCCGCGGACGCTGCCGGAATATACGTTCCGGAGCTAGATCGAATCCAACCGACGACGCCGCCTACCCAGTTCGATCTCGAGGGGGCGCTGACGGATATCGACCTGCTTCGTGACCTCGATCCCGATATGTTACTGTATACCCACTTCGGACCCCGCGCAGACGTGGATCGCGCCCTCTCTGAGTACGAAGAACTACTGAAAGAGTGGGTCGACGAGATCAGAGAAAAGCGGGCGGAACTCACGGGCGACGAGGCCGTTATCGAGCACTTCCCGCAACGAACCGACATCGTCGATCTATGGGGAGAAGAGAACGCGGTATCGGAGATCCGGATGAACGTTCGCGGCGTGCTTGGGTATCTCGACCGCCAATAACATGTTATTGTTGGTGTAAAATGCAAGTGAGGGTCGACATCTAGCACGGTAAGCTATATCACGATAGATCATCTATTCGAGAGACGGATCGCATGGATCACTCGAAATCATACCAATTATACGACGTCGACGAACCTCCCGTCCGGGATCGGCTTGGTATCGGGATTCAGTTCCTGATGAACACTGATCAAGACGATACGCAGATGTTCGATCAGGGAATCATACACGTAGATCCCGGCGAATCCGTGACACGACACGTCCATCGGTACAGTGGTGAGACGTTCTACGGGCTCAAAGGCGAGGGCGAAATTGTCGTCGACGGCGAAGCGGTGCCATGCCACGCCGACGAACACCTCGTCTTCATTCCGCCGGGAGTTCCGCATTACCCGAGAAATCCGGACGACGCGGACGGAACGTTTCGGGCGATGTTCGTTCACTCGCCGGCAATCATCAACGGCGACACGTACACCGTCGACGAGGACGGAAATCCGGTCGAGGGCGAAAAGTAACTCCGTCACCTGCTCCTAAGTCAACACATCGGTAGCGATGAGTCAGACGCTCAGGTATTGCTGTCGAACCTCTGGGTTCTCCTGTAGTTTCGTCGGCGTCATCTCGTCGACGATCTCACCCTGATCGAGGAAGTAGTGCCTATCGCTGACGTCCATCGCCATGACGACGTTCTGCTCAACGAGGAAGATAGTGAGGCCTTCCTCCTCGTTGAGTTGTCGAATAACTTGTTCGACGTCGCGGACGATGTACGGTGCGAGACCTTCGCTCGGTTCGTCCATCAGCATGACGTTAGGGTTACTGGCTAACGCGCGAGCGATTGCGAGCATCTGCTGTTCCCCTCCGCTAAGGTTCCGCGCCGCTTTGTCCTCGAGTTCCTGGAGCCGCGGGAAATACGAGAGTACCTCGTCGAAACCCATCGGATCCGCCGTGTTATTGATGGCCATTCTGATATTTTCCGAGATCGTTAGCCCCGGCCAGACTCGGCGTTCTTCCGGGACGTATCCGATCCCCTTGCTCACTCGCTTGTGCGTTGCGAGATCAGTAATATCCTCACCGTTGACTCGGATTGTGCCGCTCTGGATGTGCGGCGGTTTCGCGCCGGCCACGCAGCGCATCATCGTCGATTTTCCGGCGCCGTTCCGTCCGAGTAGTGAGACGATTTCACCTTCTTCGATTTCGAGCGAAACGTCGAATAGTACCTGCCCGGTTCCATACCCTGCGTTGACGTTCTCGATTTCCACAGTGTTCATAGATCTAGTTCCTCCTCTTTCATTCCGCCGAGGTACGCGTCCTGCACGGCTTCGTCCGTCCGAACCTCTTCGGGGGTACCCGTTGCGATGTGGTCGCCGTTGTAGAGCACGGTGATTCGGTCGCTGATTCCCATTACGACGCTCATGTCGTGTTCGATCAGTATGATAGCGATCCCTAGTTCATTTCTGATGTTTTCGATAAGCGCCGCCGTCTCCTCAGTCGCCTCCGGGCCCATTCCGCTGGTCGGCTCGTCAAGCAACAGGAGGTCGGGATCCGTCGCGATTGCGACCGCGATTCCGAGACGCCGCTGGTCACCGTGCGAGAGGTTCTCTGCTGTCGTATCGCGTTCGTCCCAGAGCCGGAGTTGTTCGAGGATCTCTTCGGCCCGGTCTCGCTGGTAGTTACGAGCGCGGGAGAACACATTAAAGCTGAACTCCCCGATTTCGGCGGTCTGCACTGCTACCCGGACGTTCTCGAAGACGGTCCGATCGAAGAACACCTCGTTGCTCTGGTATGAACGACCGATGCCGAGCTGCGAGCGCTCTTCGATGGATAGGTTGGTGATATCTTCTCCCCGGAAGTGGACCGTCCCTGATGTCGCTGGCAGGACGCCAGCGATCTGGTTGAAGAACGTCGTCTTCCCGGCACCGTTCGGGCCGATTATCGAGCGAAGTTCGTCGTCCTCGACGTTGATCGAGATGTCGTCGTTGGCGACGACCTCGCCGAACTTTTTGGTGAGGCCCCGCGTCTCGAGGATCACGTCCGATTCCGTATCGTGTGCTCGTTCTGTGTCGATCGTTTCTGCCATGTTAGTTTCCTCCAAGAAGTTTGTTTGCCGCCCAGCGGGCCCCCTTTTTGATCGCTCCCCAGCCGCCCTTTCGGGGCTCGACGAGGATGATGATGATGAACAACAGGCCGAACCCGAACTGCCAGTAGTGACGGAGGGCGCCGATAGCCTGCCATCCGCTGAGGAACTCCGATCCGAGGAACCAGAGGAACGCCCCGAACATCGGTCCGGCGAAACTGCTCAGTCCACCGACGATCGTCATCATAACGACCTCGCCGCTCGTCTCCCAGTAGAGGTAACTCGTCGCGACGCTCTGGTTGACGATTAGAAGCATCGTTCCGGCGACAGCGCTGAACACCGCGCTGAGCATGAATGCATGAACCTTGTAGCGTCGCGTGTTCACCCCGATACTCCGGGCGAGCTGTTCGTTTTCCCGAATGGTGATGAGTGTCCGTCCGAACGGCGAACGAACGATTCGGAACAGCAAGTACGTCGCGACGACGAAGACGGCGGCTACGGCCCAGTACATGGAAACGATGAACGAACCTAGTTCGATCGTCAAGATACCGCGGTATGATTCCACGAGAGGAGGGAGGAGACCGCTTGCGATACCATCGTCTCCGCCGGTCACCCCGCCGGGGTTCGAGTTCGCGATGTACCAGATGACTTCACCGAACGCGATTGTCAAGAGGGCGAAGTAGATCTCGCCTTTTTGGACGATGAGCCGTCCGATCCCGTAGGCGAGGAGGCCCATGAGTGCCAGGGCGAGAGGGATCCCGATGACGATCATTCCTGGCCCGAACTGCGTCATAACGATTGCGATGACGTACATCGAGCCGCCGAGGAACATCGCGTGTCCGAATGACAGGAGACCGGTGTATCCGAGGAGAAGGTTGAACGAGACGGCGAACAGCATCCAGATGAGCACGTTCGACGCCACGCCCGGATATCCCATCAGAACGCCCGCGACGGTCGGCATAGCGACCGCGACCGCTATCAACCCCGCGATAACGGCGACATCAATCCGTCGTTCCGCTATCGGGACTGACCCGTTGATGAGTTCTCTGAACTGTTCTTTCCGTGTCTGTGTTTTCTCACTCATGGCTAATCACTGTTCGAAGGGTAATGTCCGCCAATCGTGCTGTGATCCTATCTAACTTGTTCGTGTAACTCATTCCAAGAATCCCTCCTCTCCAAAGAGGCCGCGTGGTCTAGCGAGTAGTACGACGATCATTACGACAAACGGAACGACTCGTCGGACGCCTTGGAGATTGATCCACGAGATACCCGTAGTGGTCGCGAGAGTGTTGAGCATCGTCGGTGCGAGAAACATAGCCGTACCGATGAGGAGTCCACCGGCAACGCTTCCAAAGAAACTCCCGATTCCGCCGACAACGATCACCACGAATACGAGGATAATAAACAACGAAGCCATTCCAGGATCAATTCCGGTTTCAGCGCCTCGAAGGACGCCAGCGAGTCCGGCGAGCGCAGAGCCGATGAAAAACAAAAACGTAAATTTAATCGGTAAATTCTCGCCGACGAGTTCTGTCATTTCCGGATCTTGTACGCCAGCACGAATTGAGAGCCCGAAATCAGTTCGAACGATCAACAGGTAGATCGCTATCACCGATATGATTCCGACGATCGTGGTGAATACTCGTATTCCGGCGACCTGAGTCACGAGGAGCGGAACGGGCTCGGTCAGGATGTCAGCGGAGTACGACATGGGCGAGGAACCCCAGATGAAGCGAATCGATTCCTCGATCATCAAAGCAAGTCCGAAGGTGAGCAGTAGTCCGTTGATCGGTTCTGTCCCGTATAGCCGTCTGAGGAGGAACCTCTCAACGAGCACACCGAGGACACCGACACCAATCGGTGCCGCGATCAATGCGATCCAGATCGAGAATCCGAACTGAGCAACGATCGCATACGCGAGATACGCCCCGAGCATGAAGAACGCGCCGTGTGCGAAGTTGATCACTCCCATTAGACCCAGAATCAACGTTAAACCGAGCGCGATCATGACGAGGATCATCCCGTACACTAAGCCGCTGATGAGCTGAGTAGCGAACAGTCCCGGTTTGACTGCGATTGTCAGGAGTACCCAGAGCCCTAGAAGGGCATAGATTACTCTCCACGTCGTCGTCATAGTAGAAAACGTACTAGTGACGTGCTTTATCCACCGACCTTGTGGTAGCGTATCATTCGCCATGTTCTTTGTTTACAGGGGGTATCTAGCTAAAAAGCTTGTTAGGCTTTTCGATAGCGGAAGTCGTTACAGGTCGCATCCGGTCTCGTCGCATGACCGCATGACTTCTTGACCGGAGCGTTTCGCGACTTGTTCGAACCAGATTCGCTCGCCGTCCTGGTCAACCATATCGTCAGCCGACTTCGCCTGAACAGCGTAAGTCGGCTTCTCGTTCTGGTGGTCACATTCTCGCCAGGCTTGGGTCCCATCGAGGAGTCCGACGTCGGAGTAGTCGTGCCCGTTAAGTTCGTTAGCAATATCGGCCGCGGCCGTAGATTCCGCTCGGACCGCCGCGCGAACGAGCTGATCCATCGACGTGTACCCCAAGTAATGCCGTGAATAGGCTGTCTTACTGTACTCGTTCCGTACACGCTCGACGAAATTGCTCATCTGGCCCTCTTGGTAGGCAGGATTCCAGACAGTCGCCCAGACACCCATCTGAGCAACCCCCTCTGGACCCAGCGACCACATGACTTCGTCTTCGAGCAGTACGCCTCCGGTTTTCATTTCGCTTGCGAGGCCGCTGTCGAGGTACTGCTGGCACAAACGAGTTGTGTCTGCACCGGCGGTAATATTCCCCATTGCCTCGGCACCAGAATCCTCGACTCGATTGAGTGCAGAGGAATAGTCACCCGCACCCAACGGGACTGATATTGTGTCAACGACCTCCGCACCTTCGTTTTGGAGGACCTGGGAAACAGCGTCTCGAGCGGTCTGGCCCCAAGTGTAATCTGCGTAGACGAGCGTCCACGAGTCAGCGTGGTCCGCCATCGCTGCGCCAGCAGTCCGTGCGAGCATCGTATTCGAACTCGCAGTCCGCCACATGTACTGACCACAGTCACCTCCCGTCGTTGCGTCTGAGTGGCTCCCGGACGCAATGTACGCGAGGTCGTTCCGTGACGCCCACTGTCCCATAGCAATAGCCACTGATGAGGAAACGCCGCCGAACGCGACATCAACGTTATCCTGTGTTACGACTTCTTCGATGCGCCGGACACCCGTGTCCGGGTCGGCTTCAGTGTCCGCCTCCGTTGTTTGAATCGTAATATCAAACTCTTCTTCTAAGTCTTGTATTGCGAGTTCAGCGCCTTCCACCTCGGCGTTTCCGAGGTTTGAATACACACCACTGAATGGTTCCACGAGTCCGACGTGGATCTCGTCCCCCAACTCTGTATTACCACCTCCACCAGGTCTTCCCGTACATCCCGCTAGGCCACTGAGACCGGCAGCGCTTAACGCACCGGTCGTCTTCAACACATCCCGTCGCCGTACATCATTGGCATCCCATGCCATGACACCCACTTTCATATGTTGAATATTAAGTGTTTGGGGATGTTAACATACCTGTATATGCTTTAGTCGAGTCTCGAAGCTGAGTATATAATGGCATCTAATGGATTAAATGAACCAATCGTATTCGTACGGGATGTGTAAGCGACTGTTCGCCGGTACAGCAATTTATACTTCGAGGGCCCCCGTATCGGACGATGGAAGCCAACTCACAGGCGCGAGAAGAGATCGTATCGTCGCTCTATGAAGCATACCGGTCCAGCATCCCCATATCACCGATTCGAGAGGAATATGAATTAACACTATCGGACGCGTACCGCATTCAGAGGGCGGTAACCGAGCGGCGCCGGTCCGCGGAAGGCCCTCATGTCGGATACAAGGTCGGCTTCACCTCCGAAGCGATTCAGAACGAACTGGGTATCGACGAACCCGCCTCCGGACACCTCCTCGCAGGCACGCTCGAATCGGACGGAAGAGTCGATCTTGGGCCGCTCGTCGAACCAAAGGTCGAAGCGGAACTAGCGATCCGTCTCGAAGAACCGCTGACCGGACCAGTAACTCCGGCTGAGGTTCTGACGGCCACGAAAGCCGTCGTTCCGGTCGTCGAAATTGTCGATTGCCGAATCAACGATTGGGATGTCACCGCAGCGGAAGCAGTCGCCGATAACACGCTCTCCGGTCGAGTGATCTGTGGGAACCGAATCCGCGATCCCTCGTCGCTAAACGGAAACCTCGCCCTCGAGGGGATACGAGTGCGAAAGAACGGTACCCAGGAAGCGACAGGCGTCGGCGCTGACGTGCTCGGCCATCCCTGTAATGCGGTACGCTGGCTCGAACGATCGCTTCGTGAATGCGACGACCGTTTGGAAGCGGGCGATATCGTGTTGACTGGTTCGGTCACTCCCCTCGTCCCAATTGCCCCCGGCGATTTTGTCGAGGTCCAGTTCGCTACCTTCGGCACGATAACTCTACGTGGAACCTAAGTTTCCGTTCGGAGAAACGGTCGTCCGTCTCGAGAGTGTTCCACCTCGATTACAGGGCTAAAGAGCCGAATGTCTCCCACCCTCTCTTCGTCCGTCTTACGTTCCAGACGTTTTTCGAGCTCGGTCCTGCTGTCTTTCTATCGGAACGAGGTTTAATATGTTGTCTCCTCAAATACTCACGGTATGTACGAAATCGTCGCCGGCATCGGTACGAACGAAGAATGGGCAGTCGAACAAGCGAAACTGATCATCGAGCTAGCAACATCGGGGCTAACGACCGACGTGACGCTCCTTCACGTATTCGAAGATAATCCGGAGGGAGCGTCCGCACACCAGCTTGAGTCGGTGAAAGCGGCCCGAGACCAGCTCACCGATCACGGCGTCGATGTCGACGTTCGAGAATCCAGCGGTGATCCAGCCCAAAACATCGTTGAGTTCGCGAGGGAGCGGGACAGAGATGCGATCTGCGTCGCCGGACGGAAACGTTCCCCGTCGGGAAAAGTACTGTTCGGAAGCGTAACACAGTCAGTTCTCCTCGAGAGCGACCGACCCGTTTTCGTTCCCGGTGTGGAAAAGTAGACCCGTAATTGTTGAATAAATGCCTGAGTGTCGGCACACTACCGGTTGATGGTCAGGACTTGCTTATAGACCGTCCGTTTCGTTCGAAATTACGAATAGTTCCTGCGGCGTTGTCGAGAGGCGATCCGTACCGCTGTCAGTAACGAGATAGTCGTCCTCGACGACTACCGTTCCGCGATCGGGGTGTATCAGTTTGGGTTCGATAGTAACAACCATACCTTCGCGCAGTTCCGTCGTATTACCCCGTACGAGCGTCGGTTCTTCGTCTGCTTCGAGACCAATGCTGTGACCGATGTAGGGCGCCTGCATCTCCGCGTACCCGCACAACCACTCGGAAACGCCGAGTTCCTCAGCGCACTCGCGTGCGGCGAGGTAGGGTACTTCGGCGGGCGCACCGGGTTCGACGGCGTTTCTGGCTTCCTCGTGGATGGTGAGTACTGTGTGAAACCACTCCCGTTGGTCCGGTGTGGCTTCACCGATCACATACGTCCGGGCCACGTCACCGTGGTAGCCTGCCCAGTTCAGTGCGAGATCCGCCGCTAGAAAGTCGCCGTTTTCCAGTGGTCGGTTCGACGGACCCCACGGCATACTCCGAGTGACACCGGTTCCAGTCACAGTCATGGCGTGTCCTGAAACCAGCGGGAGCGCGTCGCCGCTGGCAATGAGTCCGGCCGCAGGAAGGCGAGCGTCCCAGCGCCGGAAAAAAATGCGATCGTCCATTCCTGCCGCCACCAATGCGCCGATCACCTCGCCTGCGACCTCTTTCTCAGTAACGCCGGGTGCCGCTCGCCGTCGGATTGCGTCGTGCGCTACCTCGTAAAGTTCGGCCGCATCCGCCAGAAGTTCGACTTCGCCTTCCGCTTTGATCGCACGCTGCGAGAGGACGACGTCAGAAACGTCGACGAGTTCGACATCGAGAGCGGTCGCCAGCTTCGACGTGAGCGCTGCCGGAACAGCATCAAGGGGAACACCCAAGGTCGAGACGTCGTCCGCGTACTCTGTGAGCGCGGAGAGTCCACCCTGTTTGAGATAGCGACTGGGCAACTCGGACTCCTGTTTCGCGAAGGCCATTGCTCGGCGGACGAAGAGTTTCGCGCTTCCGCCGTCTCCAGCGGGGACGTAGAGGTTCGCAGGTTGACCGCTTCCCGTGTAATAGGTGAGGTCCACGTGATTCGGTAGTATCGCCGCGTCAGCCTCGATCGCTTCGATCCCTTGAGCGAGTTCGGCGATTCGTTCTTCGTAATCGAAGTTCGGGTAGGGATGACGGTACTGGGATACGTCCCGTTCATGGGCTATTGTCTGATTGTACGGCGAAGACGGTTCGTCAGTCATTATCATTCACCCCTTCATATACGATAAATCGGTCCGCAAAAGTTGTTCGAGACTGCTCCGTCTGTCCAGCAGTAGCGAACAACTTACGCTGTTCGGCGACCGTTGGGATGACGTTTCCCCAAACGAGTTCTGACCACTGCGTCTCTACGCCGGTAGCAAATGGTTGCTGGTCAAACTTCGACGGATATGAGGGATACACCTCGTCGAAAACCGCGATGATACCGTCGTCGACGAGCACGTCTCCGAGCGTATCGAACAGAGCTATTCGTCCGTCTGCGTCGATCTCGTGTTGGCTCATAAAGAAAATAGCTGCATCGAACGAAGTTGCTTCCGCCGCGACCGTCGTCGCGTCCTCGACACGGAAAGTCGTCCGATCACTAATACCTGCTTCGCTGGCGCGCTCCTGCGCTCGGTCAATAGCATCCTCGTCCAAATCAACGCCGATGACGGTGAGATCGGGATACCGTTCACAGAGCTGGCACGCAAGATACCCTGTTCCACAGCCCACATCGAGGACGCGGCCGCCTCGTGACAGCCGGGCTTCGAGCGCGGGGAGCGACTCTGAAATCAGTTTCTCGACGAAGATCGTCTGGAGTCCGCGAGTCGTCCCTTCGATGACGTCCGTGAATGCCGGGCCGCGATCGGTGAACGGTCTCGTCTTGCCACTACGGAAATACTGCGGATACTCCCCGTAGTCCTTGCTCACGTGAGCAGCCGCGAACCGGAAGAGATCGCCCATGTACTGCGCCGCTTCGGGGTCGGCCAGTGGTTGAACGAACGGTTTGCAGAGACGAAAGGTATAGTGATCGTCGTCTCCCGCCAGTTGGACAGTTCCGTCGGTCTCACCGTTCCCGTCACGCGGCTTGGCCTCAATCAGGCCCCACCGCAAGCCGATCTCGCAGAACCGACGCACGTACGGTTCGTGGAGGCCGAGTTGCGAGGCGAGATCGCTCGGCGTTCGTGGATCGATCAGAGCTTCGAACAGCCCGCATTCGATCCCCGTGTATACGTAAAACGTCGCGTGAAATCCGCTGACGAAACCGTGAAGGCGAGCGACCGGATCATCGATAGACGTCCAGTCAGCCATCGTCTATATACTCCTCTACGGCTCTTCGGAAGGGGACAACGAGTTCCTCTGACGCAGTGTAGGGGTCGACGTCCGCATCTGCAGCGAGTAAGTCGCGACGCGCTTCCGCGACGGCGTCGGCCAGCTGGTCGAGTTCGTTACCCATGTGTGTTCGTACTTCCTGTTCGAACCGTCTGGCTCGTGTCTCGGCTAGTTCGCCGCTCTCCTTGATGAACGCGTAGTGCGCGTCAAACGCGTCGACGAGATTTTCGACTCCCTCGTCCTTGATCGCAGCGGTCAGTTCGACTCGTGGAACCCAGGTGTCGGGATCGTCAACCGGGTCGTCTGTATCGCTTCGCTCGAGGTCCTGACCGATGCGGATCATCTGCTGAAGCTCCTGAGCTGTCGCTGTCGCGCCGTCCAGATCGGCTTTGTTGACGGCGAAAACGTCGGCGATTTCGAGGATACCCGCCTTATTCGCCTGAACGTCATCGCCGGCTCCCGGAATAGCGACGACGCAGACGGTGTCCGCAGCTCGGACAATCTCCACTTCGTTCTGCCCGGCCCCGACCGTCTCGATAAGGATGACGTCCTTCCCGAACGCGTCCATTGCGTGAACCACGTCGAACGTCGCTGCCGCGAGGCCACCAACGTGTCCGCGTGCGCTCATCGATCTGAAGAACACGTTCGGATCCTCGTTGCGCGATGTCTGGCGGACGCGATCGCCGAGGACACTTCCGCCCGAGTACGGCGACGACGGATCGACTGCGATCACACCGACGGTGAGGTCCTGCTCACGCAGTCGATCAACCAACTTATCAACGAGCGTTGATTTTCCCGATCCCGGTTGTCCGGTGATGCCGATGGTTCGGGTGCCAGTCGTGTGGTCGTGGAGTGTTTTTACGGCGTCCTGATACCCTGGTGCACCATTCTCGATTCTCGAGATGAGCCGCGAGAGCGACAGCTGTTCCCCGTCGAGGACGCCTTCGACCAGCGGCCGCAGGTCGTCGTTTAGATCCGTGATTGCGAGGTCAGAAGCGCTCATGGTAGCTCGGAAGGGACTGGGAACTCATGTTTCTACCTCCCCTTCGACGTATTCGACGATTTCGTTGATATCGGTATCTGGTCCAAATACCTTGTCTACGCCTTCATTGAGGAGTTCCGTCTGATCATCATCAGGGATGGTGCCGCCCACGAGCATCAGAACGTCGGTCATTCCCTCCTCTTCCAGTAGATCGATAATTTTCGGAACGAGGGTATCGTGAGCGCCGCTTAGGATGCTCAAGCCCAAGACATCGACGTCTTCCTGAACGGCCGTTTGGACGATTGCTTCCGGCGACTGGCGGAGGCCAGAGTAAATGACCTCGAAGCCTGCATCCCGACAGGCGCGAGCCACTACCTTCGCACCCCTATCGTGACCGTCAAGCCCGGGTTTGCCGATCAGTACGCGAACTGTACGCTCCGTTTCGGTGGAATCTGTTGCTGCCATTTTAGAACACTCCTGGATCTTCGTACGTCCCATACTTGTCTCGTAGTACGCCCATCATCTCGCCTTCGGTAGCGTACGCCTTCGCGGCGTCAACGAGGTAGGGCATAATGTTTTCGTCGTTTTCGACGGCCTCGCGGAGGGCGTCGATACGTTCTTCGACGAGGTCGTCGTCTCGCGACTCCTTCACCCGTTTCAGCCGTTCTTTCTGGCGTTCTTCGGTCTCCGGATTCGCTTGGAAGAGCTCGATTTCCGTGTCGTCGCCGCCTTCCGTGTAGCAGTTGACACCGACTTTCTTCAGGTCGCCCTCCGCCTTGCGCTTCTCCCACTGATACGACGAATCGACGATCTCCTGCTCGAAGTAGCCGCTCTCGATCCCTCGTAGCATTCCTTCTCTCATGCTTCCCTCGCCCATCTCCTCGATATCAGCCAGGTATTCGAGGATGCGCGCTTCCATCTCGTCGGTAGCTTTCTCGATGTAGTAGCTGCCGCCCAGCGGGTCAATGGTGTCTGTGACGCCTGATTCGTGAGCGATCACCTGCTGAGTGCGCAAGGCGATACGCATCGCGTCTTCGCTCGGAATCGACAGTGCCTCGTCGTATCCGTTCGTGTGGAGAGACTGGCAGCCGCCCAGCACCGCAGCGAGCGCCTGTATAGTCGTTCGGGCGATATTGACCATAGGCTGTTTTGCGGTGAGGCTCTCGCCGGCAGTCTGAACGTGATAGCGCATGCGGCGCGCAGCGTCGGTTTTCGCGCCATATCGGTCCTCCATAAGACGTGCCCAGATACGTCTCACGGCCCGGAACTTCGCGATTTCCTCGAAGAAGTCCGTCTGGGAGACGTAGAAGAAGGACATTCGGGGAGCGAACTCGTCCGGATCTAGATTCCGCTTGATACCGGACTCAACGTAGCCCATTCCCGCTCCGATAGTGAATGCTGCCTCCTGAGCGGCGGTTCCGCCGGCTTCTCGAGTGTGGTACCCGCTGACGTTCGCCCAGTACCAGTTCGGAACCTCCTCCGTACAGTACTCGATGACGTCCTCAACGAGCTTGATGTTCGGCCGCGGCGGAAGCGCGTAGGTCTTCTGGGCGATGAACTCCTTGAAGATGGAATTCTGAATCGTCCCACGCAGCTTCTCTCGGTCGACGCCGCGCTGGTCGGCTAACGCGACGTAGAAGGCCAGGAGGATCGGCGCGGGTGAGTTGATCGTCATGCTCGTCGATACTTCGTCGAGGGGAATGTCCTCGAAGAGGTCCTCGAAATCGTCCAGCGTGTCGATCGCAACGCCGATGCGGCCGACCTCGCCCTCGGAGTGCTCGTCGTCGGAATCGTACCCCGTCAGAGTCGGGTGATCGAAGTCGGTCGACAGCCCCGTCTGCCCCTGGTCGAGGAGATACTTGTACCGTTCATTCGTCTCCTCCGCCGTCTCGAAGCCCGCGATCTGCCGATGCGTCCAGTGACGTCCCCGGTACATCGTGGGATAAGGGCCGCGGGTGAACGGCGGCTCACCCGGGAAGCCGAGGTCATCCTCGTAATCGAGGTCCTCGACGTCCTCAGGCGTGTACAGTCGCTCTCGTTCGTACCCTGACAGCGTTTCGAACGTCTCTTTTCGCTCGGGATGACCCTCGAGCCACTCCCCGAGGGTTCCTTCCTCCCAGTCGCCCTTCGCTTCGAGGAACTCCCGCAGTCGCTCTTCGTCGAACAGCGGGTCCTCGCTCATTTCGTCGGGATCGTACATCCCTTCCGGTTCGTCTGGAATCCGCGTATCGGCTTTCTCGTCTGTTTCTGAACTCATTCTGTGTTCTCCGTTCGTTAGATGTCGACGGCGAGTTCGCGTTTATCTTTCACTCGATCCGCCTTGAACTGCGTTCGGTCCAATTCACCCTGTTCGACGATGGTGACGTCCGGCGTTACGCCGACTTCCGACTTGATCTCCCGCCTGACGAGATCGTGGAACTCGCCCGGATCTGTCTCGGCGTCGTCTGCTGCCTCGACGACAATCTGGAGAGAGTCAAGCGTTCCCTCCCGTTCGACGACGATCCGGAACTCGTCACCGTAGTCATCAAGGGCGTGTAGCTGGTCTTCGATCTGTGACGGGAAGATATTCTTCCCACGGATAACTAACATGTCGTCCTCGCGTCCGTATATACCTTTTGGGAGCGTAGGGTACGTGCGACCGCACTCGCAGTCGGTCTCGTCATGGCGCTCCCACGTTGTGATGTCGCCGCTCCAATAGCGAATCATCGGTTGGGAGGTTCGCTCGAGGTGGGTGTACGTCGGGACGCCTTCCGCTCCGTACCCTAGCGACTCCTCCGTATCGGGGTCGAGGAGTTCCGTGTAGACGATATCGTTCCAGACGTGCATGCCGTTTTCCAAGTGTCGACAGCCGGAGTTCGACATCCACGGCGTCATCTCGGCCATACTCCCTTGGTCGACGACCTCGCAGCCGAACATCGTCTCGATCTGCCGACGGGTCGACGGGACGCTGGCACCCGGTTCGCCCGAGAAGAACATTACCTTGAAGTCGAAGTCTTCGGCCGGATCGTACCCTCTCTCCACTGCCGTCTCGCCCAGATAGAGGGCGTACGAGGGCGTTCCGTAGAGGGCGTCTGGTTGCAGGTCGGCGATCCACTCGACGGCCTGCTCGGTTTGTCCCTCCATCCCGGCGCCGAACGGGAACGTCGTGCATCCTAAGCGATCGACGCCAGCGAGCGCACCCCAAGAGCCGAGATACTGAATGAACGGACTCGTAATGATGACCCGATCGTCCGGGCGAAGGCCAACACTCCAGAGAATCTGTGCGTGCCACTCGCCGATTCGGTCCCAATCATCCTGACCGATTCCGAATACCTTGGGTCGACCAGTCGTTCCCGACGTCCCGTAGATACGGGTGATGGCCTCCTCGTCGATACAGAGAAAGCGACCAAATGGCGGGTGTTCCTTCTGCTCCTGTTTGATATCGTCGGAGCGCAGGATTGGTAACTGTTCGAACTCCTCGAACGACGTTATGTTGCGCGGATCGACATCGACGTCCGAGTAGAACTCGCGGTAGAACTCGCTATTATCGTACGCGTACCGAACCTGTTCGCGTATTTTCTTGATGATTTCGTCGCGGCGTTCGTCGGGGGGACGAGTCTCCTGTTCCTCGTCCCAGTACTCTGAATCCGGATCCGTATGAGAGTCCGACCCGGCGGTAGTTGGCCAACTCATCCTATCCGTGGTATCTGTTGGCAACTGTTATAAGTTTACGTGGTCGGTTCTGGTCGTCACCCGGTTATTTCAAGCGAGTTTATCTGTCGATGTTTTAGTCACCCTTTTCGTGTCGGGACTTCCGTTCCAGTTCGTCCCACGCGTCGAGCGGCTGGTAATCTGGAACGCGAGCCAGTCCGTTTGCAGCGTCCGGGCTCACGGCATCGGGGTCGACCACGACGTCGACGACGACAGGGCCGTCCGTCGCTACGGCGCGTTCGACGGCTTCATCAAGCGCGTCCGGCTCCGAGACGGAGATACCCTCAGCACCCAAGCCAGTCGCGACCTCGTCGAACGCGATGTCGGTGAGGTCGCTCCCGATTTCCCTGCCGTAGTTCTCTAATTGATCGTATCGCTCGATGTTCCACGCGGCGTTGTTCGCGACGACGACCGTAATATCCGCTCGTTCGCGCACCGCGGTTTCGATATCCGCCATATTGAATCCGAGCGAGCCGTCACCGGTAAAGCAGACGACATCCGACTCCGGTCGAGCAAGAGACGCGCCAATGGCGAACGGGAGTCCGACGCCGAGGCAGCCGAGCGGACCGGGATCGAGGTAGCCCCGCGGGTTCGCTGTCGGTATCGCTATCCGGCCGAAGGAGAGGGCGTCGCCGCCGTCGCAGACGACGATCGCATCGTCGTCGATCGCCCGTTCGATCGCACCGCAGACCCGGTAGGGGTGAATCGGTGTTTCGTCTCCGGTCTTCCGCTCGGCCATGCGCGCCGCTCGGCTCTCGTGGCCCTCTCGGAGGTCGTCGACCCACTCGCCCGTTCCGACGGCCCCTTCAAGTCGGTCCCGGAGTCCAGCGACGGCGGACGAAACGGAGCTCCGAACGGAAACGTCCGGGGTTCGATTGCGGCGCAGCGCATCCGGGTCGGTATCGACCTGTACGAAGACCGTCTCGTCGAAGACGGCCGGACTCCCGTATCCGAGCGTGAAGTCGAGTCGTTTGCCGAGGATCAGGAAGAGGTCCGCCTGACCCATCGCGTCGCCGCGTGCGCCCGGAACGCAGTAGTCGTTCGTCTCCGGGACGACGCCCTTGCTTCCGGCCGTCGTGAGAACCGGGAGCCGGGTTTCTTCGACGAATGAACGGATCTCCGCCGCTGCATCGCGGGCGCCCCGTCCGAGTATCGCGACCGGCCGGTCGGCATTCCGCACTGCGTCTGCCGCCGCGTCGAGCGTCTCTTGAGGGGCGATGATATCGTGGGGTGCCGTCGGATCCGGACGGTCACGCGTCCATTTGGTCTCGTTTCGGAGGACGTCAGTCGGGATCTCGACGAGCGCGGGGCCGCGGTTATCGAGCGCGGCACCTGCCGCCTCGACGAGGTACTCCTGAATCCGGCCAGTCTCGTAGACCGTTCGATCCGTGACGGTGATGTCCTCCGCAAGATCGCGATGGGGGATCTCCTGAAGCGCCCCTCGTTCGAACTGTGGGATCGGCGGATAGCCGGTGACGATCAGCATCGGAGTACCGGACGTATATGCGTTCGCGATTCCCGTCAGCGCGTTCGTGAAACCGGGGCCGGCGGTGACGAGCGCGACGCCAAGTTCCCCGGTCACCGCCGCCTCGGCGTGGGCGGCATGGACGGCTGCACGTTCATCGCGCGTATCGATGATCGACGCCCCCGTGTCGCCGATCTCGTCCCATATCGGCTGGATGTGACCGCCGCAGAGGCCATACACCCTGTCCGCGAATTTTGCGAGAGTCTCCGCAGCGATCGCCGCACCTGTCTCTGACATGGTGTACCATCCCATTCATGGAACCTTGTAATAAGTCTATATGTGGAGACGTACTTGCGCGGTCGGAATGCGGAACCGATTGACGCCGCTTGAATCGCCGTCACCCATATGGTCGATTACGTTACCCGCCGAGCGTGTACTGCACTTCGACGACGTTTGCGGACTGTAACAGCAGGGTAGGCAGTTCGGCTTCGAGCCGCTCGCCTTCCATTCGATTCGCCGGACCGCTGATGGTGAGCGCACCCCGGACGCGACCTTCAGGGATGATCGGGACGGAGACGGCTCGAACGCCCTCGACCCGCTCACCCTGATCCGTCGCGTACCCTCGCTCGCGGATCTCCACTAACTGTTCCCGAAGGGCGGCTCGATCCGTCACTGTCTTCTCGGTTATCTCCGGCAGTCCGTGCTCGTCAAGTATCGAATCGATTTGATTTTCTGGAAGGTGGGCGAGTATCGCCTTTCCAGGCGCGTTCGTCGCCATCGCCATGCGGAATCCCTCCGAAACGCCGAGGTCGAGCGCGTCCGCTCCCTTCGAGATGTACAGTAGCACCGTTTGCCCGTTCTCCTCTATCGCGAGGGACGCGTGCTCTCCAGTCTGCGTCGCGAGCTCGTCGACTTCCTGCTTTGCGGGGGGGAAAATGTCCATCCGCCGCCGAGCCGACTCACCCATGTCCAGCAGCCTCGTGCTCACTCGATAGGTCTTCCCCTCCTTCACCACGTACCCAAGTTTTCGCAGGCTGATGAGGTGATCGTGTACCGTACTCGTCGGTTTCTCCAGATGAGAGGCCAGCTCCGGCAACGACGCGTTACCCTCCTTGACAAGCGTTTCGAGCAGTTCGAAGGTCGTTTTCGTGGTTTTGATCGGAACGCGATCGTTCATGTTCGTAGTCATACGATCGGAGCTCATCCACTTAACTCTATCCGGTATTGTCGTTTTCTACCTCTCGTGGATCGGTTCCAAACGGGTGAATACAGCGTTGTACGAGCGCTATCGACATTATCGGACCATTCGATATGACACGGAGAATTTACGGCCGTTTCGAGCCGTTTGCGCTATCTTTATCGAGCTTCCCGGACGAGTAGCTTCCCTGCTCGTCCCAGCCGAACGCGCAGTCGGTCGGTGTCGGCTCGACCGAAACCGTACTATGTCTCCCTCTCGCGATTCGGATGACATGATATTATGATTTTACAGGAGTATGGTCGTAATCTACCACTCGAATGTCAATTCGAATGGTACGATAATATTACTTTACAGGCATAGGGTTGTAATCTATCACTCGAATGGCATGATTCCACTCACCGATACGAGTTAACGGTTAGGCGTCTTTCGCAGGCGGATCGACGATCTCGGAACGATAGAGAGGCGCCGTGGGCGAGCAGTAATGAGGAGATCCGACATGGGGACGGCCGACCAAAACGGCCTGGCTAGTCCGCGGAGAACGTATAGAGACATACCGACGTACGGTTCAGTCCTCATTCAGGAGTACGAAGATCGCTGACCCAGTAGCGGCCGACGGCCGGTTGAAGCAGCCGTTCGAGCGGACACCAGTTGGTGTCGCAGGATCCAGTCGTTCTACCGTTCTGCCGCAGATCCATCGATATAATCGATGGAGTCATATATCGCCGTCGTGTCCGCCGATTCGCTCAAGTATCATCTTGACCTATATCGATATTGTCGATATAGTCGAGCGAGTTGTGCTTCTCCGGTATCCCGCGTTCAGTTCATTCGTCCGGCCGTCCCTCTGGACGGAACTAATATCGGTCGATCCGAATCGACCTAAAGCGGACCGCCCCGCGAATTCAGATCATTGCCTCAACCGGCAGCGGGGACGCCGATCACCGCGCCCTCTAGGTCACTGTCCGTCATCGGATTCGGACCGAGCTCCATCGGTAGTACCGGCAGCAGTCCTGTGCTGCCCCCATGCCTGATAGAGCTCCTCCTTCGTTTGGAGCCCTTCGAGGGGAAGCGCGTGATTGGCGACGTAGGCTTCGGCGGTGTGCTCGTTGTCCCACATTCGCTGGTGAGCCGTCGGAAGGTTGTCCCAGTCGATAAGTTCGGGCTCGGTCAGTTCGAGTGAGCCGCCGTCGATAGCCGCGTTCATCTGTTCGACCTCGTACGCGTTGCTCAGGTGTGAACCGAGGATTTCGGTGGTCGGCATGTGGACCGTCCGCTGTCGCATCCAGACCTGCGGTGCATAGAACGAGTACCGTTCGTCGCCCATGTCTTCGCTGTAGACGATGCGACCGGTGTGCGGCCGGACTAGCATCGTCGAGACGCCGAGGCCATCGTGACCCGCCCGTTCGAACACTACGTCGGGGTTTCCTCGCGGGTTGTTTCGGTTACGGAGGTGTTGGCCGATCTCCTTACCGAGGGGTTTGAACGCGGTATCCGTGTACTCCTGGACGGTCCGTTTGAACGCCTCCGGCTCCCGTTGCGGGTGTGGCAAGTCGGGCATCGTCTCCGGCCATACGAAGTCGTCGTCCCGCCGCTCCAGTCCCTCGATGCTTAGTGATCCGACCACTGCGTCCCCATATCCGAGGCTTTCGACGAATTCTCGTTGTTCTTCCGTGTACGCGACGACGACGATCCGCGCGTCCGCGTCACGGGCCGCCTCGATCGCCAGGAGGCCGGTCTCGTCGACAATGTCGTCGGGGCCGGTGTCGGTGCCGTAGTAGACGAGGATGCCGTCGTCGGCTCGAAGGTCGACGCGATCGAACATTTCGGACGGAGTGCTCCGGCCGTCCTTGCCGAGGAAGGTCAGGTGGTATCCAGTCGACGCGCCCCAGAACGTCAGTTTCCCGCCCTCGTCGAGTAGTTGGAACGATCGGGCGAACGACTGTTCGCCGGCGTGACTGACGACGTAGTCGGCGCCGCGCCCGCCGTGTTGCTCGCGGAACGCCCGAACGAATTCCCCGCCTGCTTCCTTCCACTCATCCCACTTCGTCGGATCGGCGGGGATTGGTCCCCAGATGTCGGCGAACTGGTCGGCTTTGCGGTTTATCGCGCCGACGTCGCTTCCCAACGACTCGATCCGTTTGGCGCGCTCGTCCGTCGAGCAGAGTCCGGTGACGGCGACGCCGTTTTGTGTCGCCGACCGGGCCGATTCCCAGCCGGTGCCCGTCGCCGCACCTTCGACAAACATCGTCGTCCCGGGCTCGATCCCGAGCGTCGTGAACAGCGCCCGGTAGACGGTGCCCAGCGCGAGCACGTACGATCCTGCCTCTTCGAGCGTCGCGTCGACCGGGATCGGATGGACCTGCGGGCTCTGTGCAAGCATGAACTGCTGGTGGCTCCCGTTCGGTCCCTCGTACCCCTGAATACTGAACCCGGCGTACATTGGGTCGAGTCCCATCCGTGGCGAGAGGAGGTCGCTCTGCCCGGAGTAGATCGTCACTAGGTCGCCGATGCTGACTCGCCCTTCATCGCGGACTGCTTCGCCCATCTCTACGACGAGCGCGACGCCGCCGCTGCCGGTGATGTGGTAGTCCTGATCGTGATTCTCGAACTGGCTGACCGGGATCCCGGTGATTGCCCAGATGTCGTTGAAATTCACCTCGCTCGCCAGCACGTACAACAGGACCTCGTTCGGCCCTGGCTCCTCGACGGGATAGATCCCCTCGACTTCCGCATCTTCGGGGTCGCCGTGAGCGGGCTCGCCGGTTTCGTGGTCCGTCTCAGCGGCCCAGCCGAACTGATAGTTGGGTATTTCGTCGATGCCGGGGTAGAACGGTGCTCCAACCGGTAACAGCTCGCCCGCGTTGCAAAGCCGGTCGGCTTCCCGAAGGTCAGGCGTCTCCCGCGGTCGAGTTGGGAGCGGTTCGGGCCGTCCGTCGAGGAATTTTTCGATGCCCGTCTTCCCTCCCTCGGGGTCAACGATCGCCTCGGCGAAGTTGTCGGCCTCCGTCTCGTATCCCGCGTCGATGCCTCGCTCGAGTCCGGCTCGGATCGACGCCACCGCGCGGTCGAACGCTTTTGCGCGGCCGGCGCTCGTATTTTCACACTGACGTTGATTGCGCTCGACGGACAGTTCCTCAAGGACTGAGTCGTCAAACGTACCCGGTTCGCGCCACGACTCGACGGCGGACAGACGCTCCTTGTGCGCGTCGGCCAGTGGTCCGTCGGCCGTTCGGACGTATTCGCGCGCAAGTTCCGCAGCACGGACACGAGCGGTTTCACTAGTCGCTACTTCGTCGACGAATCCCATCTCGAACGCTTCGTGCGCCTCAACCGACCGACCGTTCGTGATCAGCGTGAGGGCGTCTCGCAGCCCTTCGCGTCCCCGTTCGTCGGCTAGCACCCTCGACAAACGCTGCGTACCGCCGTATCCGGGAATGAGATTGAGCCTGAGTTCCGGTTGCCCGAACTCCGCGTGTTTGTCGGCTACCGTATAGTGGGTCGCGAGTTGAAGCTCGTTTCCACCGCCGAGCGCGACCCCATTGACCGCGGCGACGACAGGCTTTGAGAGCGCCTCGAGCTTGCGGAACGCCTCGTGGGCCTTCTTCGACAGTGTCCGGGCGCTCACCGTCTCGTGTACCTCCTCTAGAAACTGTTCAATGTCGGCGCCGGCGACGAAGGCGCTTCCCTCGCCGGTAACCACCACCGCGCCGACGTCCTCGCGACGGTCGAGGTGACCGGCGATGGTGTTGAGTTCGTCCAGCGCTCGCTCCGTCAGAGCGTTGACCGGCGGGTTGTCCACGACGATGGTCGCGAGCTTCGCGTCCGCTCCGCGAACCGCGTTGTACTGGACGGTGAAAAACCGGTACTGCTCGAGAACGTCCTGTTCGCGCTGGAGCCGCTGGCGGCGCTGCCAGCGCTCCGCTTTCGGACGGATCTCCTCGAGGACTGCCGGATTCTTCAGCGTCGTCGTGTCGCCGATATCGTCCCCTTCGAGCATCGCTGCGAGCATCCGTCGCATATACTTCCCCGATCGGGTCTCGGGGAACCCGTCGACCTCGATGAAGTCCTCCGGGACCGCGATCGAGCCCTTCTCGTCGCGGACATGATCTGCGAGACGACGCTCGACGTCCGTCGTCAGTTCTTCGTCGGGCTTGGTCTGGACGAACGCGACCGGCGTCAGTCCCTTTTCGTGGTGCGATGCCCCGACGACCACGGCGTTCGCGACTGGGGAGTCCGGATTGAGCTGCTTGTCCTTGAGGATCGCGGCCTCGAGTTCCTCGGTCCCCATCCGATGACCGCTGACGTTGATCACCTCGTCGGACCGTCCGTGGAGGGAAAACGATCCATCCTCATACTTCTGTGCGACGTCGCCCTGGAGATAGGCCCACTCCCCGTCCTTCTGGACCCAGTAGGTGTCGACGAAGCGCTCGTCGTTCCCGGACCACTGGTCCGTCCACGTTTCGGGATCCCAGTTTTCGAGATCGCCCCAGACATACCGCATCAGATACGGATACGGCTCGGTGATCATGATCTCGCCGCGCTCGCCGTATCCGGCCGCCTCGAACTCCGCGCCGCTCTCAGTCTCTTCTTTGCGCCAGACGTCGCCGAACACCCACGGTAGCGGGTAGGTGTGCGCGTCCGGTCGCAGTTCGAACTCCTCGTTTCCGAAGAAGTGGGTCCAGACGATTCCGCCGTGTTCGGTCGCCCAGTAGGAGTTGATGTACCGCTCGCAGACCTCTTCCATGCCGAACTCCTGAACGGTCGGATTTACGGGCTCGGCACAGAACGTTGCGACCCGAAGGGAGTCCGTCGACCACGCCTGCATATCGCTGACGTTTTCCTCGTCTTCCATCACCGTTTTCAAGAACGTGACACCGGCCTTGAACACGGTGACGCCGTAGCGTTCGATGATGGATGTGAACCGTCCGGCGTCGGGGTACAGCGGCGATCCCTCGGCGACGACGCTCGTCGTACGGGTCGACAGTGAAGCGCTAATGAGATACGACTGACCGGTGATCCAGCCGGGATCCCCGACGACGAAAATGGTGTCCTCTCCCGGGACGATGTCGAACGAGATCTTCATCGTGTGAGCAATGCCAGCCGTATATCCCCCGTGAACGTGGACGACTCCTTTCGGCTTCCCGGTCGATCCGCTCGTGAAGATAACGAACAGCGGGTACTCAGCGTCGACCGGTTCCGGCGCATTCGCCGCGTGACACGCACGCACGAGATCGCG
The DNA here is from genome assembly GCF_013456555.2 of Natrinema zhouii. GTDB lineage: Archaea > Halobacteriota > Halobacteria > Halobacteriales > Natrialbaceae > Natrinema > Natrinema zhouii. Next base: position 164,756 of record NZ_CP084883.1, on the reverse strand, counting down.
GTCCGAGAGATCGTAGAGATCACCGATTGAATCGAGCTTGAAGCCGGCCTCGCGAGCGGCCTCAAGAACGCCCTCGCGTGCTCGCGACATGAGATCCGCCGACCACGCATCCCGGTCATGCATCTGGATGTCTTGACCGGTGTGTTCAACGACGACGACGCGCTCGAGGCGGTCCCCGACGTCGACGAGCGTGCGTGCGATTTCGGTCCGTATCTCGGACGTCCGATCGGGGTCGAGGTGGGACTCCGCGGCGAGCGCGTTCCCGACACCGCGCATCGCGTCCGCGCGCTCAACGGTAATCTCCCCAGCGATGGCCTCGGAGATATGTTCGCGGATGGACGCGCCGAGATCGGCTGGAACGTCCAGTTCCGAGAGGGTCTCGTTGACGATTTCGTGGACGCGATCGACGGGGAGGTAGTCATCCAGCGCCGGATCGGCGTACTGTTCCTTGTAGGGGACAACCTCCGCGTTTCGATACCCCCCGTCGGCGGTGATGAGAACGTCCGCTCCCAGCTTGGCGATCCGATCGGAAAGGGTCTTATCGCTGAATCCCCCGAACACAGGCGTGTAAACGATACCCAACCGCTTCGCTGCCTCGGTGTAGTAAATCTGCTCCAGCAGGTTCGGCATGTTCAGTGCGATTCGGTCTCCCTTCTCAAGGCCGAGATCGCGAAGCACCTGCGCGGCGGTGACGACGTTTACCAGTAACTCCCGTCTCGTGATCGTTTCGGAGGTGACCGGCCCGCCTCGACCGTCCCCTTCGGATTGGTCCCACTGATCGCCCTCGAAATGAAACGCCGCTTCCTCGCCGTGACCGGACAGAACGTGTCGATCGACCTCGTTGAAGCAGGCGTTGGTGAGACCGCCCGAGAACCACTCGTACAGCGGCGCGTTCGAATCGTCGAATGCGATATCCCATGGTTCAAACGATTCCGTACGGTCAGGTTCGATCCGTTCGCCGTCGCGATCGAATCCTCTCCACGTTTTGGCGCCGTCCTCCCACGAGATCCATCCGTCCTCTTCCGGAATGTACCAGTGGAGTTCTTGTTTGGCGATCCCCCCGTGAAATCCACCGGGATCCTCCACGGCCCTCGCCCGGTCATTCTTCCAGTCTTCTCGCGTTCGAATCGGATTGTTCCTCACGGTCTCTCCGGCGGAATCAGATTCCTTCATTCGTATTTCCCTCTATGTGCTGCGTGCTAACCTTCGTCTCGAAACTTGTTTCCAAACCACATAAACATGATGTCTGTAAAATTTTACGTGACTCACCGTCGGGCCCCACAAGCGCGAACGCGACGAGAAGTGAACAGGAGGGACGACCCGCAGCGGGTGCGGCAGTCACGTCTTCGACGATACGCGAACCGCGAACTTCCGGCCGTCTACGACGATCCATGCGTTACCATAACGCTCAAGCGGCGTCATCGGCGGTGTCGATAGTCCTTTGCCCCGTAATCCCCGTTCCGACGTCTCGGGTCGATCATCGAGGGTCGCCACAGTGTGGCGGTCGATATGCATATAGTCATGCTCCTTCAATGAATCAATGATATCGAATGTCAAAGGCATTCATCGCCGGAACAGGTATGACAGCGTTCGGAACACATCCCGGGCGAACGGGTCGAGACATATTTGCAGAGGCCGGACTCGCCGCGATTAAGGATGCCGACCTCGAACCCGAGGAGATTGACGAAGTGTTTTACGGTAACTTCGTCGGCACGGTCTCGGAGAACCAGGGCCATCAGGGGCCCCTCGTCGCAGAGGCAGTAGGGACAACCGCTCCAGCTAAGCGCGTCGAGAGCGCGTGCGCTTCGAGTGGACTGGCAATCCGGGATGCAGTCCGAGCCGTTCGGTCCGGCGAGGCCGACGTCGTCGTGGCCGGAGGCATGGAACGGATGAGCAACATGGGAACCGCCGGTGCGACCGACGGTCTGGCCCGTGCGGCCGACGATCTCTTCGAGATTCAAGCCGGCGTCACTTTTCCGGCAGCCTACGCGCTGATGGCGCGGGCATACTTCGATACCTTCGGTGGCGACCGCAAAGATCTCGCACACATTGCTGTCAAGAACCACGACCATGCACTTGTCAACGACCACGCGCACCTCCGAGAGGAGATCACGGTCGACGATGTCCTCGACGCGCCCAAGATCGCGGCCCCGTTGGGGCTGTACGACGCCTGTCCCATTAGCGACGGGGCGGCTGCGATCGTGTTGCTGTCGCCATCGTACGCCGCCGAACACGGACTCGATACCGGCGTCGTCATCACCGGATCCGGTCACGGTGGCGACACGATGGCGCTGCAAGATCGGCGGTCGTTGGCGAAGACGCCGGCTACGCGCGAGGCCGCCAACGAGGCGTACGCTGATGCCGGAATCGATCCGACGGACATCGGTCTCGTGGAAGTTCACGACTGTTTCACGATTGCGGAGGTGCTTGCGCTCGAGGGACTCGGCGTGTACGGTTACGGCGAAGCTCTCGGCGCGGCCCAACGGGGCGAGACACAACGCGGCGGAGAGCTTCCGGTGAACCTCTCGGGCGGCCTCAAGGCGAAAGGTCATCCCGTCGGTGCGACCGGGGCGGCTCAGATCACGGCCGTCCGAACGCTACTGAACGGGACGCATCCTCGTTCCGACGCCGTGGACGATGACGTGACCGTCGGGCTCGCACATAACGCCGGCGGAACGGTCGCCAGCGCGTCCGTTCATGTGCTGGAGGTAATGACATGACGGACACTCGCGAAGACGGCTACGATGCCTTCCTCGATGCACTCGAGGCTGACGAAGGATACTACTACGAGTGTTCAAATGGCCATGGAACGCTGCCGCCCCGCCGAGCCTGTCCACATTGCGGTGATCGCGAACTAGCCACGGCGATACTTCCGTCGACGGGAGAGATAGTTACCCATACTCTCGTTACCGTTCCGACGCCCCAGTTCAAAGACGAGGCACCGTACGTTACAGCGATCGCGATGTTCGGTCCGATTAGGTTAACGGGGATCGTACGAGGAATCGATCAGGAGAACGTCGAGATCGGTCGAGAAGTGACAGTCGCGATCGAACGGGACGAAACGGCCGACGAACGAACGATCACGTTCCAACCGTAAGCATCACCATGTCAATCCGCCAGAATCACTGGCAAACGGAGTAATACCGACACGGATGAACATATCGCTCGTTTTTGTCGGCGAAGAGTTCGAGTCGGCACTGCCCTCCGAGTAGAGTCACGAATGCGACGCATTGCCGTTCGACAACGCGACACGTAAACTGGTATCACGAGGGTCAATCAACGACGCGGGTATCCACTCGCTTCCGAACGGCCCGCCGAATCTCGATAGCCGCTCAAGACACTACTACTGACACAATCTAGGTCGAAAACTCGAGTGAACGCGCCGGCGACCAAGTATCTGGAGCCATCAGAATTCCGAAATAACAGTAGTGCTGCTCGCGGCTTCAACACCCACAACAGATTTGGTACTCGACGGTACACAGATTCTCATGACCGCATTCGAGGTGGTTGATGGAGTATACGGGATTGATGTCGAAATGTTCGATTCCGGCGTCGCGTCCGTCTATCTTTTCGACGACGACGAACCGACGCTCGTCGATGCGGGCATTGCCACCACCGCGCAGAAAATTACGGATGGCATCGAGGCATGTGGACTATCACCATCGGAGCTATCGAACCTCGTCCTATCGCATATCCACGTTGACCACACCGGTGCTGCGAGCGAACTCGTCGATGCGATTCCCAACCTCGACGTATACATCCATGAATCAACCGCTCCTCATCTAGTAAACCCGAGTGGACTCATCGAAAGCAGCAAGCGAGCGATGGGTGACCACTTCGATCTGATGGGCAAACAGGGATCAGTTCCCGAAGAAAACGTCGTTGGAATCGGAAACGGAGGAACGGTGATCGATCTTGGATCGAACAGACTTGAGCTGATCTATGCGCCGGGACATTCTCCGGACCACTTCGCGGTCTGGAACCCCGAACGGAAGCTCCTGTTCGCCGCTGAGTGTCTCGGCCTCTACCTCAAAGAGGCGGACCAGTTGCTCCCGCCGGCTACCCTCCCCAATTTCGACGTCGACGAAGTCGCCGAGAACATCGAGAAACTCGAGACGCTCGACCCCGATCGGATCGTATTCCCTCACTTCGGCGAGTGGCCGTACGATTCGGACGAGGCGTTTGAAATGGCCGAAACGGAACTCCACCGGTACGATGAGTGGATTCTCGAGCGCTACCGCGATACAGAATCGCGTGACCGAACAAAAGAGGCCGTCGCGCGAGAATTGCTCGACCTTTCACCGCCGTATGACCCGGTCGTCGAATCGTTCTTCTCGACACTCCTCACGGACGGCTACCTCAAGTATCACGATATCATCTGAGCAGTCGTATTTCGTTCATATCTTGTGCTATAGCGGCGTGTTAGGTGGCCGGCTGAACGTGAATCGATTAAGAACAGTGACAAAACGCGAATGCACGTCAACGGTAGTGTTCCCAATCACACAATCGAGATGGCACCGAATTAGTTACTCTAATTCGCTGTCGGGCCGGACGACGACCTTGCCGAACCCTTCCCGGTTCTCGATGATCTCGTGGGCACGTGCGGTCTCGCTCATCGGCAACTCCTCGCGGATCGCGGGCTCGAAGGTGCCGTCCCAGACGAGTTCCATCACGTCGTCGACCTGATCGGGCGTGGCCATCGTCGAGCCGATGATCTGGAGCTGGTTCCAGAAGATGCGTGGGATGTCCGTCTCCGGGTTGCCGCCGCCGGTACCGCCGCAGGTGACGAGCCGCCCGCCCTTGGTCAGGCTCTTGAGCGAGTTTTGCCAGGTGGGCGCACCGACGTGCTCGACGACGACGTCGACGCCGCGACCGCCCGTCTCCTCGAGGACCCAGTCCGCGAAGTCCTCCTCCTCGTAGTTACAAACGTGGTCCGCACCGCGTTCCTCGGCGTACTCGAGCTTCTCCTCGGTACTCCCGGTCGCGTACACCTCCGCGCCCGCATAGTCGGCGATCTGGAGCGCGGCGTGGCCGACTCCGCCGCTGGCACCCAGCACGAGCACCGACTCGCCAGCCTCGAGGTCGGCGCGTTCGATGAGCATCCGCCAGGCGGTCTGGAAGACCAGACTGCTCGAACCGGCGACCGCCCAGTCGACGTGGTCGGGGACGGGGATCAGGTTGTCCTCGGGAATCGCGGCGTACTCGGAGTGGACGCCCGTGACGTGCTCGCCGATGATGTGGAAGCGCGGATCGAGCGTCGGATCGTCCATCCGCAGGTCGCCGACGCCGGCCGAGAGCGCGACGTGATCGCCCTCCTCGAAGCGGGTGACGTCCTCGCCGACTTCCTCGACGACACCGGCCCCGTCGCTGCCCGGAATGTGTGGCATCTCGAGGTCGATCCCCGGCATCCCCCGTCGCGTCCAGATGTCCAAGTGGTTGAGCGCGGCCGCCTTGATGTCGACCAGTACCTCGTCCCGATCGATCTCAGGATCGGGATACTCGCCGTACTCGATGACGTCCCTGTCGCCGTGTTCCGCGAATTGGACTGCCTGCATATCCGTACCAATGATAATCGTATATAAGATAGTACTGATAGAGGATCTGGTTAAAAAATCAAACAGAATAAATTCGGAGGGAAACTTCTATACCCTTCATATATTAACTCATTATTGGGTTGAAGTCTTAGTTATCAGCTAGAATCGATTCTTTTATCTCCCAATTCCCGGTATTCTCGTCTAAAGTAGCTACATAATCAAATTGCTTAGATATAGTTTCTATCTCATAGGAAGTATGTATTGTAGGATCAATGCGTGAAAACAAAATAGTAGCCATAGTTGAGAGGCGACTGATAGTATGTTGGAACTTTTTATAGGAAGTTACGAAATCATCGCTGTCCTTAAACATACTTGATGCATTATCGAAATATACGATGCGGTGGTGATCAATTGATAATGGCTGAAAACCATTTTCCAGTTCCTGTAATCCACCTATTTCATCATAATCCACTTGGTCAGAAGACAACCATTTTATTGTTAAATTTGCTGGTTCGTACTCAAGATTGTCTAACCATGTCCTTTTTCTTTCTCCGTATCCGATGGCCAATATACTTTCTTGTCGGTATGATACTGTAGTTAACAGCTTCTGACAAACATTCCTGGTATACTCATTGTTTCCAGCACCGATGAGGAGGACAGTAGCAGGTTCTTCTATCTTTGGTCGAAGCCATAAGGAGCTTTCCGGTTCTGACTTTCCCTTTGACATGGTAGCCCATATACAACGAAAACACAGTAGTATATTAAAGTATGGTGTAGAGAGAGCGTCCATTCTATTATTTCGGTTTGGAATGCACAGTACTAACATTAATCTTCTTAGGGTTTGGCACACTACTAGAAGTATGGATGATGATATGCAAATAACTGGAAGCAGAAACATGGACAAAATCAATTGTGAAAATCTTAGTGTCGTCGGAGCACTAACTGTGGATCAAAACATCCGAGTTACCTCTCTGGATATTTCGGGAAGTGCAGTAGTAGAGGGAGACGTCATTTCGCCAATCGTAACTGTTTCAGGATCACTTCGGATTTCAGGCGTATTAAAGGCTGAAAAGGTAATTGTATCAGGCTACCTTGAAGTGGATGATGAGACTTTGGTGGAAAATATTACCATCAGTGGAGAAATTAGTTTGAACCACATTAAGGCAGATGAGGTGTTCGGGTCAGATAGATTATCAATACAGAACTTAGAATCAGATCTATTTGAAATGTAGCTATATTATGAAACATATTCATGATTTAGATGACTAAATATACTGCAGGGCACTGTCTGTTTAGCACCTCCGCTGGCGTCTGTCCGTTGAGTGACTGGTGCAGTCGCTATGTGTTATAATAGAGTACGAACTGTTCAAGCCAGTTTCTCACGCTCGCCCAACTGCCCACCCACGAATTGTGAAAGCGGTCAACACGCATCTTCAGGGTATGAAACCATTTTTCGAGCAGGTTTCGCTCAACATAGTCGAGCTGACCGCTCAATCCTAATCGAGAGAGGGCAGTCAGATAACCATAGCCATCAACGAGAAACATGGTGTCGGAGAGATCGTGTTTCACGGTCAATCGATGGAGAAACGTAGCGGCTGGATCGGTGCCTCGTTGTCCGAAGACTGCGACATCGAGAATGAGCCGCGAGTCTAAGCCTATTGCGGCGTACGACCAAGACCAGTCGCCGTTAATCTTGACAGCAGTCTCATCAATGGCGACCTGTGACGGCTTCACCGTCCTCAGAACGCTTCGCGTTCTGATGGGCCGCACGAGAGCTTTGCTCTCGTGGACGTCGACGGGTCTGAGACACTATCAGCTAGCCGATGTACCCAGTGCCAGATTGCTTGATGAGTGCGTTCTACGCCAATCAGGCGAAGAATTGCTTATGTCTCTCGAAGCGAACAACCGGTCGCGTGGAGCCGGACGGCGACGCCCGTCAGGGCGTTCGCCGTCCGCTCACGGTCGTGTTTAGTTTGTAGCATTGTGGCAGACGGCGAAGGCTTGGAGCCAGGATTCGGCTGTTGATGGTCGTGCGTGGCTAAAACAGTTTGAGAACGAAGAGGTGCGTCGTTTTATCTCGCGGAAGACACGTTCAGCAGCGTTTCGATTTCCATGTTTTTCGTATCGAAATCGGAGCCCAGCTCGACGGAGTGCGGTCTGGAGATGTTTTGCTCCATCGACGAGAAACACGGCATCATCAAGATCATGTTTCTCAGTGAGTTCGTGCAGGAATCGTTCTGTCAACGCAGTCGTAGTCGTCGAGTACAGCCGTATATGGAGGACTTTGTTCGTTTCTGGATCGACAGCAGTGTACAGCCAATAGCGATGTTCGTCAAGTTGAATCACTGTCTCGTCGAGCGCAACGTGATTCGGACTCGCATCATCTGTCGGCTGTAGATCACACTTGTGAACCCAATCGTGGACTGCCTTGCGACTGCGTTCGACACCGAACTTCTCTAACTCTCGAACGGTATTCGAAAGCGAGAGGCCAGCAAGATGGAGTCGAATACCGAGCTCCATCAGCTGACGCGGTGTCCGCTCTCGCTCCACAAAACTCAAATCGATCCAGTCGCTACACCCGCTGAGGCGGTCGATTTTTGGCATGGTCACCATAAAATCGTGCCGCCTCACTTTTCACGCTTAACGAAACAGCGCCCCGCTCACGCTCCCAACATTCATCAAATTCCGCCACGTAGCATACTGAGCGATCGGTGGTGTAGAAACTATCAAAGGTTAAGGATTCCAACAGAGCCAATCTACGGATTCGTGAGAATCTGTATATCGGACCGTGTGACGAGGACACGAACCTCTCCGACCGAGAATCTAACCTCGAGATCATCGTTCGCCGAGTCCACGAGTTGCTCGAGTGCTTCGACGTCGATCACCCGTTGCAGTTGGTACTCATCACGACCGAGTCCCTCCGTTTCGAGCGCGTCGACGATTCCGAAGAGGAGGTGCCGATCACTCATCTGTGATCACCTCGTCGACGACATCGATAATCTCCGCAGCGGTCGAACTGATCCGCTCGAGTCGATCGAGGATGGCCTCCGACTCTTCGCCCTCCCATGCAGCGAGGTAGAACGCCGACCCACTCGTGTCCAGCCTAAAATACCGACCGACGATGTAGCCGACAGCTTCCGCCTCGAGTTCGCGTTTCGAGCGCTCGGTCTCGTCGTCGACATCACCGTGCAAGAGTGCGTGGGCGTACTCGTGGACGGTCGTTACGGCAAGGTCGGCACTGTTCTCTCGATCGCGAACCTCGATTAGTGGTCGCTCCGCAGGAGAGCGGTACTGACACACACCTCTGGCATTTCCGTGAGTCCATTCTGCTGGAGAAACGACCTCCACTTCCACTTCAAGCATTGAAGCTCCCTCGAGAAGCACTGGCACTAGTTCATCGGCCTCCCCGGTCGCCTCGGTCTCGAGTTCGGGCAGTGGCTCTCCCTCTGTCTGAGAAATGTCGAAGACTGGCGCTGGCCGAAAGCCAACAAGTCCTTTCGACCAATCTTCGGGTGATGTTCCGTCATATTCACAGTCACTTCGATCGTGATACGACGGTGAGTTCTCACACTTGGGACACTGCTTTGCGATGATCGGTGCCCAGATCCAGATCGCACTTTCGCCCTCTTTCACATGCCGGTCGAATTCGTTTTGCCACGTTCGATAGCCGGCGACGTGAGTCGCGTGCGGACACTGACGAGTGATTAGCAGTGTATTCCGATAGGAGTAGTCATGGAAGTGACTCTGCACGTCGAGCCACTCTTGGAACTGCTCACTCGAGACTGCGTCATCAACCTCGTCGACGAGGTCTTCGACCCAGGTTTCCATCGTGCTGTGCATCTCCTCACGTCTGGTGTCCGAATCATCGAAGGACACCTGCGAACAGTCACTCGTAGTCATCGTTCTTGACGACGGACGCTCCGTTCTGGAACGCCCCTCACCCCTTGGGGGAAGAAAAACACACTCGAGGGAGCGCTCGAGCGGCTCCGTTACAAGTGTCTCATCTGGGTTGCGACGATCAGGTTTCGGCTTCAATCTCGAGTAACTCGTCTCGCCGACTGCGGAGCGTGTTCGGTGATGTTCCTGCCACATCGGCGATCTGCTGCTGAGAGAGACAGAATCCGACTCGCTGGGCAGCGAGATAGAGACAGCCCGCTGCGACGCCACTCGGCCGGCGGCCGATCGTCATTCCGCGTTCGCGTGCCGTCTGTGCGAGCTTGAGTGCTCGTCGACACACGTGGTCCAGAACCTCGAGTTCTGTCGCAAGCCTGGGAATCCGATCTGTTGCTGTAATCGGCTGTGTCGGTAACTCGAGTTCGACGTTCATCGCGGTGTAGGCGTTGGTGAGTCTCTGCTGATCACAGCGTGCACAGGCTGCGACTTCTGCCCGTGATCGTCCGAGTCCATTACACCGAGTTGTTGCGTAGACACTAGCTGCAGCTACCGCCTCGAGCGATCGTCCGCGACAGAGCTGTTCAGACTGTGCAGTTCGGAACAGCGAACACGCCTGATCCCGGATACTCTGTGCGAGGCCGAGACTAGCGACGATTCGACGGATTTCACCGAGTCCATAGGCGAGGTTCCGTTCAGCTTTTGACTGCCACCGGGCACGGGACTGTTCGCGACGCAGCCGGTTCAATTGTCGGCGCTTCGTGCTCGAGAGAGTGTTTCCATGTCCGTCTTGCTTGTACCCGATTTCGGTAGAGAGGCCTCGATCGTGGCGTGTCGGTGTCAGCGGGGCGCCGGTCCGTCTCTTGGATCCCTGCCCGTCATGTCGACCCCAGTCTGGTCCTCGGTCTAGTTGGTTGTCTTCAAGGATCAGTCCACAGTCCTCACAAATCGTCTCGCAGTCAGTCGTTCGAACGCTGCTGCCACAGTCTGGACAGTTAGTTGTAGTCGTCTGAACGCCTTTGCCAAACATAGTCGTGTAGATGTCTCTCGTTGCCATCGATAACTCCGAAGAGGACAACTGATCAGCCCCTTCACCGCTACTGGGGCGATAAACACCACTAGTTGATTCCAGAACTCAGTAGAAGGGCCCGTGGTATCGGTGCCAAATTTCAGGCAGCTTCCCCCCAATTGACACACCACTTGAGGGTTGGGGGCTCTAACGCCGGTCTCTGGCCGGCGGGGGAGCGGCCTCAGTAGTTCGGCGGGTCGTTAGCGCGGCGACCGGGGTAGTACGTGAAGTCTCCGAGGTCGAAGAATTCTTCTTGTTCGATGCCCGGGGTTTTCCGTCCGATATAGGAGTCGATGGTCATATCGAAGAAGGCGTACTCTGCATCAAGGTCAGATTCGTCGGATTCGATGGTGAACATGTTGGACGTGTCTGCGTTACCGAGGTCGTCTACGTTGATGCCAATTGTCCAGTGACCGACTCCTTGGATTTCGGAATCGAGGAAGGCGGGCATCATGTTCCACGGGTCGTTCTGAAGGATGCAGGACATCAGGATGCTCTTTGAGGAGCAGTCTCCTGCCATGTCGTAGGCGACAACGGTAGGGGAAGGGTCGTTGCCTTGCCGGAGGTAGGGGATGGTCTGGATGAGGTCGCCAAGGGCTTCGAGGCGGCGGCGCTTATCGGTGATGCCGAGGGCGTCGATGACGCTGGCGGTTTTCTCAGCGAGTTCTTGGAAGTGGCTGATGTCAGTCGCGTAGTGAGCTTCGTACTTGATTCCGTAGCGGTACTGGTGCCGTTCACTTCCGTTCTTGTAGTCACGGGCGGGCTTGTGGTCGATGTGGGCAGAGACGCCGATGACTTCTTCCGTAGTATTGGTGCGGCTGGCAAGGAAGACGATGCGTTCATCGTCTGTGTCGATGTCGTCAACAAGTCCGGCAGGTTCTTCGACTTTGCTTCCGTTCACTCCTTTCGGGGCTTCTTTCCGAGCGATGCCAGTTTCGGTTCGCCACCGAGTGTAGTTGAAGTTCTCGCTGTTCATCCACTTGATGCCGTTGTTGTATGGGATTCCAACGAACTGGTGTATTTTGTAACTCATTTCCGAGGCATCACTCGCGTGGGTGTCGTTTCCTGTCAGGATGCAGATGCCGCCTGTACTCGTTGGGAGGTTAACCTCGGAGATGTCGAATTTGACTTCGTGGGTGTCGTAGGCGTTTTCGGGGGTGGAGAACAGGATGGCTTCGACTTTTTCCCAGTTGTTGTCTGCGTCGCGGATGCGGAGGTAGAGTTTGGTGTCTCGGCGCACGTCCGTGTTGGTGAAGGTTGCCTTTGCGGTGTCTGCATCGAGGATTTCGATACGGACTATTGAATTGTCTTCGTGTTCGATTATACCGCCGATGTCTGGTGCATCGAGAGGGAGGTCTTTGTCTGGGAGAAAGAGGAAGAGGTCTTGGTGGTCGAACTTCCCTCGCTTAGAGGTATTGAAGAGGACGGGCGGTTCTCCGGGGTATTCGTTGGTCGGCCCGTCGGGTTCGTAGTCGGGGTTTTCTCTGTCGTAGTCAGGGTCATATTTAGCGGGGTCCTCAGATTGGTTAAAGACACAGCCAGCGAGACTGGTGCTGAGACCGATTGCACCAGCACAAATAAAGTGACGACGTGAGTTTAGATTAGTGTCCATGACTATCATCTAGAACAGAATATAATAAGTACTCACATAGGTCGCTGACAAAGCTATCACACTACCTGTTCCCACGTCGGAGCATCCGCGACCGATGTTTCAACACTCGTAGATGGGAGACTTCGAATCCACTCGTAGCAGTCTAGGCAGACGGGTACCATCTCATCATCCACATCAGGGTGCCGAAGTGCCCGAGCCACAGTTGCGGGGACGACCTCGGCACACTTCCACACGTGGCCATCCTCCAGACGGTCGCATGCACAGCAAACTGTAGGTTCGCGAACCACGTCAGTCGCGATACGTTCCCATTCGTCGGCGCAGTCAGAGCAGAGATGGAGTGAAGCGTCCGCGATGGGGTGTCCAACTCGCGTGGCGACCTCTGGCATTAGGGCTGTAATGGAGTGAAAGAGTATCTTGATGCCGGTGAGATAGCCACCTGGATCCGCATTCCAGGAACGGCCTGGCAGACTCGAACCCGTCAACAGCTGGTATCACCGTCGACTATCGTCCCTAGAGGCCTGCAGATGCCCAAGCGGGCATCCGGCAGCTAACCGTCCAACGTATATCCACGACTTGTAGTGTCGGCTATCAGCTACTGGTCACGGTTCAGTACTCGTCGCCCCTGCCTGCGTGATCTCGTAATTACTGGTGGAGTGTTTTACGAGAAGCCTCCTATCTTCGAGAGCGAGTGAGGTTTGGAACTGCATCTCTTCGACGCCGATCCGCCCTTCTATCTCTTTGCGGGACGGCAGTTCTTCGTCCTCGCCAACCGCCAATTCGGTTAGATACGCTCGCTGGAGTTCCGTCAGTCCGGGTCCAACCACCCGTCTGTGAATCTTGGAGTCAGATCGGGCGAATCCGGCAAGACTTCGTAGCGAAACTTCGGCGCGTCGCTTGCCGGTGGGATCTCACAGTACTCACACTGGACGACACCGACGAATCGCTCTTCTGTTTCGACTGGTTTGACGTCGTGCGTTACGCAGACCCGCTACCGTTGCTGTCACCCAGCGCAAGTCGATACTGGTCCCCGTACAGAAACTATTCTGGAGTATACTCGTCAGGAAGGACATCACTGACACTCTCAACTGGTGCATAGTAACTGCATTCATCAATCCAGGTTGTGAGCCAACTGTCAGCTGTTTCGACAGTGAGTTTCTCTCGAACAACACCACGAACGAGTATCCCAATAGAACCCGTAAGATCGATCTCGTATGTAGAAGCAAGGTCTCGGGCTGCACCGTCATCGGTCACGAGTGTACCACCAGTTCTATCGGCAACAACGAATGCTTCTGCCTCACCAAGGTCGAGTTGGTCTCGAATCGTTGGATACGCTTGCTCGAGTTGCTCTGGTGCACTCTCCTCGAGAGGAATGTGTCCAGTCTCGATAGCCTTGAGTGCGTTCTCAAGATACGGATACCCGTTCTCGGTACCGCGTTGGAGTTCCCGTTCAACGGCAGGAACAGTCGTTAGATTCTCGAGTACCGACGTAAGCCATGTTACCGACTCAGTGCTCGCGAAGTTGCTCAACACTGTTGCATCAAGAACAACCGGCGGCGAAAACGACTCGCTCATTCGATGTCGAGTGCTGTCTCGACCTCATTCTCGAGATCGTCCATGGTCTGTGGGCCAAGGCGAACCTCAACACCGGCCTCAGTGAGAATCTCTGTCATCTCCCAGCGGGTGACGTCAGCCCGCTCTGCAGCCTTCCCAAGGGAGATTTCACCGAGCACGTAGAGCCCGATCGTGGTCGCGAGCTCCTCAGTGCGATCGGCATGGGGATTGTGGCGATCAGTTGCCATGGGTTCTAGCTAAATACTCGAGCGGCAGCGTCATTAATGTGTCCTCGTCTAACGTCGTCGAATGCAGTTCTGCTTTCCTACCAGAGCATGAGTTGCTAGTCCACTCGTCTCCATTCAGCTATGCGACGGGCCGTCGAGCCGGTGGCCTTTCTCCTGGCGCGTTCGTGTAGGTGACGTTCCTCGATGAGGGTGGCCCAATTACCGAGCTCCACGTACACGTCGTCGATCCGCTCCGCGTCGAACTCGAGGGCATCGACTTCGGCGGGCGAGTCGACCCCATATTCGCCGCAGTACTCCTCGATCCGGTCGGTCAATTCCGACATGCGGGCCTGCAACTCGTCGACAGTGTTCTCCCGCGCCAGCTTGTTGACCCGCCGCCACTCGAAATAGTCATCGTTGCGCTCGTACCTGACTGGCCGGCCTTCATGCCGAATGACGATGCTGAGGTCGGCATAGAAGGACAGGTGTGTCCGTGCCGACTCCGCCGAGCAGTCTGCTCGCTCGGCGATCTCGGCGGCCGTCATTGGCTCCCGGGCGTGTAACACCGCACCGTACACGCGCTGCTTTGTGTCTTCGCCTTCGAAGGGTCTATCGAACGGGGGCGGGCCATCGTGACGGACATCGTCTGTCATACTCCTACCAACGAGATTGACACACATATTTCTCCTCTGGGCAAAATATATCGCTCAAAGTCATAGGCACTCGCCGTGCACCCCAACCGTCTTCGACTCCACGCTCGCCGCCACCCACGCCATCCTGTTCTGGATCTCGATCGTCATGGTGAGGATCAATCCTCCTTGGTGTTGCTGTCTGCGCTGAGTCCGTCGTAGGGCAGTATCTGTTCCTCGCTGTCCCCGTCTCCGACGGGCGGCTGTCGAGAGAGGGGGACGTCTTCGTCGAACGTGTGTTCGTATACGTCTAGGAGTGGCATGATGATCAGTCTTGGAGAGCGTGTGTTGCTTGTACACGCTCCCTCCACCCCTCTGAGGGGGTGAGCAACACCACAGTCGATCGCGTCGGAAGCGCAGAGGGCTACAGAGAACCCAAGTGGTACGATTGAGAGGCTCTGTTGAAATCCTTAGAACATGATAGGGTTGGCACCCTCTGCCGTAAGTACAAGTGATGTATATATCGATAGTGGGTTATGATTGTACGATGTCTTGCTCCAAAGAAAATTCTTCAACAATTCTGATAAGGTCTTCTGGTTCAAATGGTTTCAGGACGTACGCATCTGCTCGAGGATTTTCCGATTTGAGATCATTTAACTCTGGTTCTGTTGCCGTCAGAACAACTACTGGGATTTGTTTAAGATTCTCATCATTCTTTAGCTCCGTGAGCACCTCTTTCCCGCTCTTCTTAGGAAAATGCCAATCAAGAAAGATGACATCTGGGAGAGATACGTTAACATAGTTGCCACGCTGATAGAGGAAGTCTAATACCTCAACACCATCGGTAGCAACGTGATAGGTGCCATAAAATCCTACTTCTTTAAACATCTCCTTTGTAAGACGGACATCCCCCGGATTGTCCTCAACTAAAAGGATTTCCCCAACATACTTTGCCCCAGTCACTATTATATTACAGTCTCAGTGACTAATAAGCATTTGGCCTTCAGCCTCCTTGATTGCTTACGCCTCAGAATTAGGCTGACGAGCCGTGAATAATGATAAGTCGAATGCTCAGTTTGCACGTGTAGTGAGCATGCGTTTCACGCTAAAATGCATATGAAGAATATGATTTCAACAGAGCCAATCGAGACTAAGACAGAGTCTACAGTTCGCACGACTCACTGCTGATCGAGCGTTCGTGGTTCAGGTGGCACGAACGAGCAGCATCTTCTCGGTGAGTTTGACGTCATACTCACCGACCGAGAACGTGACCGACACCGATTCGCCGGTTGTAACGAGTCTATCGAGCGCCTCAGGGTCGATCGTGTCGGACAAGACGATCCCGTAGGTTGGTCCCAGCTCGGTTGACGGGCAGTTTTCGAGACTCGTGATCGCTTCGATAATTGCAATGCTCGGCGGCGTTTCCGACCACTCGTATTCAACTTGCTTAGTTGCCATGATTGACCTCCTCCGCTAGCCCGGCCCCTGCTCCTGAAAATCGCTCGCGCTGGGATCGGCAGTTCGGACAGGCGTGGAGCGTTCCGGTGTTGTCCGCAAACACACGCTTGTATTGTTCTATGACGTGCGCGCCACAGTTCGAACACTCAGGCATTATCAGGCCCCATGTCCGTCTGCTCGTACATGGTGATCGTCGTCTCGAGCTCAGTGATCGCACCTGAGAGAGTCAACGGCTCGGCCAGGTGCTCCTCGAGCGTTTGCAGATCGGCCAGAACTGCTTCGAGTTCGGCTTGCACTCGTTCGTCAGACCAGCTGTCGGTGGACTCGCTCATCGCGACTCACGCTCCGGGCAGCCGGGCGCATGCGACAGGTTGTCCTGTCCACCGAGTTCGACCAGCAGTTCGCGTTCGCAGTACGTACATCGGACGTACGCCTTCCCGCCCTGTTCCGGCGGTTCGACATGCCGCGTGTACGTCGGTTTCTCGGACTCACTCTGAGTAGCCTCGGCGGTTACGGTCCCGCCGTCGGGAACCAACCACTCTGTACGAGCAATCACCTCGGCTTCCGCACGCAGGCGCAGCTTTCGGCCCGTGTCGGTTTCATAGTATTCGGATCGCTGTACAATCTGTTTCAGCTCTCTGAATCGGCTCATCTGTCAAATCCTCCACCCCTCTCGAGGGTGCAACAACACCACCGAACGCCAAGGTGGGCGTCCAGTGCTGTCGCTGGGTGTCTTCGTGTCTGATTGAGCTCTAGTCAGCTTCTGCGGTCACTGTCTCTCGGTCCCATGCTGGCTCCCATTCGTTCTCGTGTCCGTCAATGTGGTCTGCATACGCCGAAAACCAGTAGCGATCGTAGCCACGAGACTCGGTCCCAAGCCACTTGCCCGACGCGCCGGCAATAATTACGATTTTACTCAGTCTAAATAGTACTTGATCGGCCCCCGCTCGCTGGAGCCTTGAGCAACTTGCCTCGAACTATCGTCTTAGGCTCGTGACCAACAGGGACCGGGTGTACCAGCGCGCGAAACTCGACACGCTAGATATCCACGTATATTTCGATGTTACGACGTACGCCGAACCGGGCCGCAGTGTGAAACCCGATCCCAACCCGTTTTGCCGGACACTCGACACTCTTTCGGCGACTCTCGACGAAGCGGTACACATCGGGAACTCGCTGCAGTCGGACGTCGTTGGTGCGCAGGCCGCAGGCATAACGGCTGTCTGGCTGGCACGCGAGAAGAAGACAGTAGAAACAATAACCCCGGAGTACAGCATCGAATCAATGTGTGGCCTGCGTGCGCCACCGTGGGTATAGACTCAGTCGATCACATCGAGAGACTCACGATCTCCACCAGTAGGCACTGAATCTACGTCTATGATGTCTGGATAGCCATTAGAACGATGGTGATGATGATGGTGATGTCTGACGTCGGTCAGTCGCTGTCGGCGGCGGATCGCCGCCGACGCGACAGTGTAGCCACTCACGAGCGCTGCCCCAATTCAGGGACAGGTATCGGAAGAACCGGTCGTCGAGTGGTTGATTCGCTGGGACAGCTCTGCGCACACCGAGGGCTGTCCAGGCAGCACGAATCACCATCTCACAGAACCCCGTGAACGACCACTCCCAGAGGCGGCGCTCTTGCTGATGAAGAAGTGGCGGTCATCGATCCGTCTCGTGGTTGGGCCAGTGAAACGGTTGATGACCGCCACTCTACGAGAGAGTCTGTAGTCGGTTATGTGACGGCGTTGTATAGACAACTCTCTCAAACTACAATCGGAATTCGAACACTACAGCCGGGGGGTGACCGGTAGATGCACATCACCGATTCCGAGAACATCCAGATCAGTTGTCCGCTCCCTCGAGAAACGATCCGAACGACCAAGACGGGCTATCTCGCGAGTTGTTTCGACTGTCAGTGGCAGGGACTCTTTCCTGACGGCACGCTCGCCGACGACGCGGTCGGGACCCACTACGACCGCTGTCACTATGGGCCGTCATCGTACGCGATTGTCTTCCTCGTCGACGACACTCGAGCACAGTGTCTCGATTCCGATCGAAGCCGACTGACGCCGATCCAGTCCGAGCGGCCGACGTTCCCGCGGACGACTGGCGACGTTTCCGAGCTCGTCGCCCGCGGTGATCTGATCCGACTGCCGGGCGATCGCGAACAGATGGTCGTTGCCGTGACCGAACAGAGAGCACTCGGCCTGCCGACGTGGACGGTGACGTTCTGTGATCCAGGCGTCGACCTCATCGACGACGATCCGGATTGGCGCGGGAAGAACGAGTTGATCGCTCGCAACGGCGACGCATACTGTCGCTACGGTAAGTCCTATCTCGGAGCGCCGGCGTTCGAGATCGTCGGCCGTGCCGAACACCAGGCTGACCTCTCGAGTTTCAGCGGCGAACGGCTCGTCACTGACGGCGGGACGGACTCGAGCGGTGACCGATCCGAGGTCCCCAGCCTAGGCGATGTGATGGTGGATTGCGTTGTGACCAGGCCGCTCCCGGCCGATCACGAACTCGATGAAGCGGAGTGTCACAACTGCGGCGAGCCGTGGGACGAAGACGAGTGGGACGTTCGACACCTCTCAGGAGGACCCAGCATCGGCGAGACGTGGAAATACGAGTGTCCTGGCTGTGAGCGAGAAACCTTCGAGGTGGGAACATGACGGGCGGAACTAAACGCAATGGTGGTGATGAATAGATGTGGGTTACTGAATCATGGTTGGGCCAACAATCCAGTGCCCACAGTAACATTGAGGTTCCTTGTCCGGAAAAGGGAGAGGATTATCCAGTCTCTTGTCATCAGCTCGCTTCCCACTCGTCAGCGGGATCGTCCTTATCGACGATCTGGAAATCCGACTCATCGCAGTCGCACACGGTCTTCTGTCCGAGGGGTTCGACTGATCCGTCTGGCTTGATCCGCGCAGGCAAGATTGCTCCGCACTTTGCACACTCGATCGGTACCCGACGGATATCGTCGTTATCAGTCAATGTGGGGGAACACAGACGTTCAACGCTTTCGGGACCGATAAAACTCTCGGCAATCCACAGGCCAACCTGCTCACTACAGCCGGAAACTGATCGCCCCGATCCAGAGGTGACTACGAATCCATGAACAGCGAAACTGATCGACCTCGAGGGATCCTCACGGATACAGACCGGCGGTATCTGTTCGGTGGGACTGACTACGCAAACGAACAGTCTGAACGTGACGCCCGATACCGGATTCGAGAGCGCGTGTTCAACGGTCTCCGCGACCTAGATCTCGTGCTCCGTGAGCTCGAAGGCCGTGATCTCGAGCAGGTCCTCAAGCGGCTTGACGAGGACGACGTCGAGAGTATCGTCGCTTTCGCCGAGTACCTGGAGGCGGCACGAGAGGCCGAGAGAAAACGCGAGCGAATGGTGACGACTCTCGGTCGGCAGGATAACTCGGAACTCGAAAAGATGGAACAGGCCGACAGTACGGAGGCAGATCGATGATATCACCCCGAACAGCAGACGAGACGACACGACCGAACCCGAAGATTTGGAACGTTCGAGAGGCCGACGGTCGAGCGGACGCGTTCTACCTCGTCCGACAGTGGCACCACTACTTCGGCGTCGAATACGAATCGAACTGGCTTCCCTACGGTCCCTATCAAGTTGCCGGCTGGGACGACGAGGACGAAGAAGAGGATCTTCGAGAGGCTTTCGGCGTGATTGCCACGCACGACGTCGACCCGTCGTATCTGGCGACGCACCAGTTCTCGCTGGAGGACTCCCCCCGCGGCTACGAGATGTTCCGGGAGAAAGAGGACGGTTGCGTTCGGTCCGTGTTCGCACCCTGAAGCGTTCGCGCCCGATGCGTGCCCCTCTATTGCCCCGACTCCGGGGATCCTTCCCGGCGGATGTTCTCATCGTCTTCTAGCGAGACGTAGGCTCGAAATCCGTCTGTATAGACGGTTAGTAATCCCTCCTCGCATGGAGCGGTCTGGAATTAGTGCATCGGCTGGCTGACAGCGGACATGACCCACTGACGGCGTCGCCGTCGCGGGTCGCTGTTGACGAGACTGCTGTCAAGATCGTGACCGTCTTGGATCGGATTTCCATCACTGTCGTACGTCCGCAGATGGGTATATCGAACCATCTCGATGCCCTAATTACGATCGAGTCCAAGTGCTATTTCGAGAGCGTCAGCGTAATCCAAGCGATTATTTCTGGCGTGCTTGACTTCTAAATCACCGGAAGTCAAGCACGGCAAGAATTAGTACCGATCTCGTTTGAGAGTAGTAAACCTCGTTTGATACGTACCTCTACTAGTGGAGGTTCCAACTACGTGACTGTGAGAAAGGTTATCACCGTCAGGCACGGGGTTTAATTAACTGGGCGCTGGTGATGACCTATGGCGGATAGAACGGTCGAAGACGAGGGAGAGTACACAGGCGCCGACCTCTTCGTCGACGCGCTCGAGTCCTACGACGTCGACTACGTGTTCGGGAACCCAGGTACGACAGAGCTCCCGGTACTGGAGGCGATCGGACAGACTGATCTCGAGTACGTGCTAGGGGCCCACGAAGACGTCGCGGTTGGGATGGCATCGGGATACGCGCAAACGCGGCGATACCACGCGCATCACGACGACTCGGTCAACCCCGTCGGCGTCGTAAACCTGCACATCGCGCCCGGACTGGCGCACGGTCTGGGAAACATCTACGCCGCCAAGCGGGCGGGCGCACCCGTCGTCGTCACTGCCGGCAACCAGAGCACCGATTTCCGTCACGAGGAACCGGCCCTAGCGGGGGAACTTGCTGATCTAGCCGACCAGTTCTGCAAGTGGTCCGACGAAGTGCTCGACGTCGAAGCGTTGCCGACGATGCTCCGGCGAGCGTTCCGGGTCGCGCTAACGCCGCCGACCGGCCCGGTCTTTCTCGGCCTGCCGCTGGACGTGATGATGGCGGAGACGGACGCCGACCCCGAGCGTCTGGGCGAGATTCCCAACGCGGGGAGCGGCGACCCGGCGCAACTTGAGCGCGCCGCCGACCTGCTCGTCGACGCCGACAGCGACGACGTAGCGATCGTCGTCGGCGATCAGATCGCTCGCTCCGGTGAGGAAGCCGTCGCCGCTGCGGTCGAACTCGCGGAGTCAACAGGCGCCCACGTCTACGGCGAAATCCACGCAAGTGAGATCGACTTTGCGACCGATCACGAGCAGTGGATCTCGTACGTTCCGCCGGACGAAGAGCGTGCGGCGGAGCTGCTGGACGCCGACACGATCTTGTTCGCCGGGACATCGACGAACACGACACTGACGCGTCACGAACAACCGCTGGTCGATCCCGACACGACCTGCGTTCACGTCGGGGACGACGCCTGGGAAGTGGGCAAGAACCATCCCGCCGACGCGGCGGTCGTCGGCGACCTCGGGTTGGTCCTGCAGGAACTCATCGAACGCATCCGGCCGAACATCTCCGAGGAGACGGTCGCGGCGCGACTCGAAACGGTGCGCGATATCAAAGAGACGGCCGACGACAGGTTAGCCGGCGTCGGCGAGGGGGACGCCGAGGACGATCCCCGCCCGTCGAAAGCACAGCTCATCGACACGATGAAACGGGTCGCGGACGGCGCCTACGTCGTCGACGAGAGCGTCACGTCGATGTTTCCCATCAAAACGCGCTGGGACTTCGATCCGGAACAGTACGTCACCAACAAAGGTGGCGGCCTCGGCTACGGCCTCCCCGCGTCGATCGGCGGGGCGATCGCCGAACGCCAGCGAGACAATCCGCGCGAGGTGATCGGTTTCGTCGGCGACGGGTCCTACCTCTACTACCCGAACGCGATCTACAGCGCGGCGCGCTACGACCTCGATCTCACCGTCGTCGTTGCCGACAACCGCAACTACCGGATCCTGAAGGACAACACGCTCGACCTACTAGGCGGTGACGAGGAAGACCACGAGTTCGTCGGCATGGACTTCGACCCGCGGGTCGACATCGTACAGAACGCCGAGAGCCACGGGGGGCGCGCAGAACTCGTGGAGGATCCCGATGAGATCGAACGAGCGCTCGAGGACGCACTCGCCCGTGACGGCGTCGACGTGCTCGACGTGCTGGTGCACGATTGAACTGTACGAGTTCCGCTCGCGGCGACGGCGCCACACGTTCACTGGCCGCGCCGGCTGGCCAGCCCTCCGATTAGCGCTAATTCCGGGAAAAATACTTATAACTTATATAACTAATAGTTTGATACTTACCTCGACGTGAGAAAAATCTTTAACCGTATACCGGTAGCGAATACACCTGCATGAGCACAACCGACCGGCAACCCCTCGACGGAGTGAGCGTCGGAATTCTCGTCGCGCAGGAAGGCACTGAAGAAGTCGAGTTCACCGAACCAAAAGAGACCGTTTCGGACGCCGGTGCCGACGTCGTCGTTCTCAGTAGCGACACCGGCGACGCCCAGACCGTCAACAACGATCTCGACGAAGCGGATGCGTACAGTGTCGACAAACGCTTCTCCGAGGTGTCCGCCGACGAGTACGATGCGCTGATCGTTCCCGGCGGGACCGTCGGTGCGGACAATCTTCGCGCCGACGAAGATGGGGTTGATTTAATAAAACAGCATCGAGCAGAGAACAAGCCGATCGGGTCGATCTGTCACGGTCCGTGGACGCTGGTCGAAGCCGGCGTCGTCGATAATCGCGAGCTGACTTCCTACGCCAGTCTACGGACGGACGTCGAGAACGCGGGAGGCGAATGGACCGATCAGGAGGTCGTCGTCGACGACGGCGTCGTGACGAGCCGCAACCCCGACGATCTGGACGCGTTTACGGATGCGATCGTCGAGGAGTTTGCAGCGGCCTCCGAGTAACCGCGTGACGCCTGAACTTCACAGACATGACCGAAATCGGATTTACCCTTTCGAGCGAAGAGCACCACCCGAACGATCTGGTCGAGTACGCGACGCGGGCCGAAGCGATCGGCTTCGATTTCCTCTCGATCTCGGACCACTTCCACCCGTGGATCAGCGCGCAAGGCGACGCGCCGTTCGTCTGGTCGACGCTCGGCGGTGTCGCTGCAGCGACCGACGAGATCGATGTCGGCGTGGGCGTCTCGGCGCCGATCGTACGCATCCACCCGGCGATCTACGCGCAGGCGGCCGCGACGACGGCGGCGATGTTCGACGGTCGGCAGTTCTTCGCCGGCGTCGGGACGGGCGAACTGCTCAACGAGCATGTCATCGGCGATCACTGGCCAGAGCACGAAGTCCGCCTGGAGATGCTCGAGGAGGCGGTTGAGGTGATCGACGAGCTCTGGACGGGCCAGCAGGTCAGTCACCGCGGCGAACATTACACTGTCGAGAACGCGAAACTGTTCACGCTCCCTGAGGAACGGCCGCCGATCTGCGTGTCGGCGTACGGCGAGCGCGCCGCGAAAGCGGCAGCCGATTTCGGCGACGGGTTCTGGTCGGTCGGCCCCCAAGACGTCGTCGAGACGTGGGAACAACACGGCGGGGAGGGTCCCCGTTTCTGCCAACTCCAAGCCTGCGTCGCCGACAGCAAGGACGGGGCCGTCTCCACCGCACATGAACAGTGGCCGATAGCGGGTCTGAAAGGGGAACTGAACTCCGTCTTGCCGACGCCGAAACACTTCGAGCAGGCGACACAGATGGTTTCGGAAGAGGATATCGCGGAGAGCAGCATCATGACCGGACCGGACGCCCAACAACACATCGACGCGATTCAGGAGGCGATCGACACTGGGTACGATCACGTCTACGTAATGCAGATCGGGGACGACCAGGACGCCCTCCTGGAGATGTACCGAGAAGAAGTCCTTCCGTCGTTCTCGTGAGCGGCCTCAGAGATTCCGAGGCTGTCCGTGACTGAGTCGGACGCGCTCGCGTTACCATCGGTCTGAACTTCGGAAAAGATATGAAAGAGAGTTTTTCACCCTTCGTTGTGAAACGTCCATTCACGGTAGCCGGGGATGATACCGTTCGTTGCTCCATTGGCACACCGAGGGTAATACGCAGGTTTCGCTTGTAGGCGGGGGAGGGGTGACCGCCTCCCAACCACATTTCTGATGAAATATTATTTCGCAGGTGGAGGTCAAATTCTGCGAGCATTACTTCAGGGTAGAGTATTTACGATCGGATAGTATCCGCGTGGACCGTTGATGCAGGAGACACAAATGTAGGTGATCTCCGCTCCGCCCTTTCGGTTCCGCGCTATTTAGTCACAACCTCGGAGGATGGGAGTGATGCGTGCCTTTCTCCCAGCACCACGTAGGCCGACTACATCTGGCCGATGGTCCAGTTAGGACTTGAGGACGTCTCGTTCGCCGAGGCCGGCCCGGACCATCTCCGGCGGCACGAACACTTTCCATGACGTGAGGAGGTACTGAAGCGGATACGGGACGGAATCGGTGGCGTAGGCCGCGTCGGCACGGGGACGGCAAGGCTAACGAGTGCGATAGTATCGGCCACGACCTTCGGAGCTGCGGGCAGCCGCTCATCGATCGTCGTCTGCGGTGTCGACCGCCGTCGCATCCCCGTCGTAGATGTCGACGTCGTCGGGAGCGGAGATATCGAGTGGTTCATCCTCGAGGTCCGTCTTGAGCAGGCGGAGTCGTTGCGCGGTCTCAGCGCCGACCAGCTGCTTGACGGTCTCAAACTCGAGTTGGTCGTCGTAGTACTTCGTCGCGACGAGTTCCTGAAACATCTCGCTGTCGGCGGTCTCTTCGATGTACTCCGACCTGGTCAATCAATAATCGATCGAAGCGAACACAGTGAGGGCGACGATAGCAGCCAGACCGGCGATGCCGAGGAATGCCTCGTCGAAGTATCCTTGCTCGGCGATCGCCCCGAAGAGGACCGGACTCAACGCGCCGAGCGCGAGATAGACTGTCCGAAGCGCACCTAAATTCGTTCCCTGTGTTCCCTCCGGAAGTCGCCGAGTAAGATCTGATATCACGATTGTTTCGAATCCCAGAAGACTACTCGCTAGCACAGTCACGGGGACGAACAGCCACGCTGCTTCGACGAACGGAAGCGCGGCAAGAGCCAGACTTGCCACACTCATGAGTGCTAACAGCGGAATTCGAACGCCGATACTATCGTAGGCCCGACCCGCAACGGGCTTCATCAAGATACCGAGCGCGAAAAAGAAGCCGAACAGAGCGGTTGCGATCCGTGCTGAGAGCCCCTTCACGTCGATCAAATACGTCGGATAGAAGCCCATGAATGCCTGAATGATTACGGCCCAGAGTACGAGTAAGACGGTTCC
The DNA here is from genome assembly GCF_013456555.2 of Natrinema zhouii. Taxonomy (GTDB): domain Archaea; phylum Halobacteriota; class Halobacteria; order Halobacteriales; family Natrialbaceae; genus Natrinema; species Natrinema zhouii. The sequence goes on along the minus strand of NZ_CP084883.1, from coordinate 139,514 downwards.
TCGCAGCACAATCGGTTGAGACAACGTTGAGAGAATATCTCCGAGCGCGATAGACTCGCGGAGTGATGTCGCTGCTGACATCCGTTTTGGAAGCGTCGCCCAGAGACCAACTGCAGCGAGCAGGAAAAGCGGAACGGCGAGCCCGAATCCGTACTGCCAGGCCATTGCGGTCGCAATGAATCCGGCAGCGGGTGGCATCACCGCGTTCCCGATATCGCCAGCAGCCATCGTCGCACCCGTCGCTGTGCCAAGTTGCTCGGAATAGATCTTTCCCAAAATAGTGAACCTCGAGACGCCGTACAGTGCTGTCCCTGCACCGAACAACGCTGTCGCTGAAAACAGAATGACCGCCGAGTCCGCGACGATAACGAGCGCGAGCATCGCCGCGGCGAGGAGCGAACTGGTGATCAATAGTGGGCGCTCTCCTATCCAGTCAGCGAGGATTCCACCAGGAAGTTGGCCAGACGCATACGCGATCCAGAGGACCGTCAAGAGGAACCCAGATGTCGTCAGTGTAAGATCGTACGTGCCGCGAATATGTGGTAACACCGCCGGGTAGATCATCCGAACGCTGATCGATAGGAACCAGCCGAAGGCAACGGCGAGTAGAATCTTCCCGCGTCCACCACTCCAGAGTTCACCAACCGCGCGTTTCACTGCCGGAATGTAGCGCACAGTGGTGGGTTTTCGGTCGCAGTATTCAGTCTTATTATTTGTACGGTAAATCGCCTCGGGGTCAAGTAGTTCGAGACGCCTTCGGCATCTCGTCATTACGGAAGATCCAAGATCTTCCGAACGTCCCCGAGGCTTTCGCGTGGACTCCCGTTCTATGCCTCAATAGAGGCGAGGGCGTACTCCCCACTCCTGTTCAACATCCCGCGATTCAAGCGCACATCTACGGGCGCGCCTCCGTCGCCTGCGTTTTGCCTGCAACGGAGATACTGCAAACCGATGTTCTTCGAGGTGTTGTAGTCGGCGTGGTTCTTGTGCCCACACATTTAACACTCGAACGCCTTTCCAGACCGATCATCTCGTGGGTAAACCCACATCCCCGGGAGCAGCGCTATGGTGAAGTCAATTGACTCTGTGCCACGGTTGCCGAACTCTCCTAGACAGTGTTTGCCGACCAGCGTCTCGAAGAGCCACTTCGAACCGATGTGATACAGGTCCTCCATGATTTAGTTGGTCCCGAATCGCTATACACCGACATAGCCTACTCAGAATGATGTCGAACGATACGCCGGGCTCGGCCCGTCGCTTGCTTGCCCGCATCCCGTAGTGGGTGGAACTCGGGGTTGGGGTACTGGCGATTGTGTACGGGATAGGGTGCTGACTGACACCATCACACCGCTCCCGAACAATGTGATGGCACTCATCTAGGGCGGGGTGGCGATGGGCTCTTCCTGCGCGCAGTGCGTCTAAACAGACAGTCGTGAAAGGTTCGGAGTAGCTACTTAACAGATATTCTGATATTGGATAGGGTAAATTAAAGACACACAACGATTCCAGCCACCGAGGTTGTGTAGCAACTCAACCACCCACAGAGGTTGAGACCGGCGCTCTCAACGCATACGACTCAATCCCCGTCTGCTCAGTACTTCAGAGTCGGTCGATTGGCTTGTTGATTATCTTGAAGAGTTCGCTCGCCCGGTAGAACCGATTCCGCTCTTTCCCAGTCAGCTCTTCGAGTATTCCGTCATCTTCAAGCTGTCCAATCAGTCGGTTGGCTGTACTGTACTCGACATTCAGCCACTCGGCTGCCGTATTCACATCAAGAGACGGATCTTCGAAGAGGCGCATGACCAGTTCCAGGATGTTCTCAGACCGCTCGCTCTGTTGTTTCGGGGGCGCGGGCGGTCGCGTCGACTTCCCAAAGCCCCGCCTCAGGATGCAGACATCTGCCTGATAGTTCAGAACTTTAACATTCCAGAGATGGTAGGGCGTATCTTTTTCACGTCGGTCATTCTTGTCACGCACGTGCTCGGAGCCGACCGACGACCGGTTGAACGTGACGAGCCCAACCGCGCGCGATCCCCGCTTCAATCATGTCCGTAGAAATCGAATCAGCCACCCTCGAGGAAAAGATCGAGCAGTCACTCGACGTGCTCGAAGAGACCTGGGACCGCTTTGACGATCCGATATTCACTTGTAGTTTCGGGAAGGACTCGAACACCGTTCTCGACCTGCTCGACAGGTCGACGGCCGACATCACGACCCAGACAGCCCTCGGCTTCTGCGACCACGGCAACCACTTCGAGGATACCCTGCGGTTGAAGGAGGAACTCGAGGACCGCTACGGCGTCACGTTCGACACGTACCGCCCCGAGTCAAGCTACGAGGAACTCGTCGAAGAACACGGTCCCCGCGTGAACCAGCGGAAGCCCGACCTCTGCTGTGAGACGCTCAAATCGAAGCCGATAGAGCGGATGGTCGACGGCCACGACGGCTGGATCACCGGGTACCGTATCGCTGAAGGACAAGACGACGAAGGCGAGGCGAGCTACGACTGGCGCAGCAACCTCGATTTCTTCGAGGAGAAAGAAGAGATCACCCACATCAACCCGATCGTCCACTGGACGGACGATGACGTCTGGGAGTACCACGACCGCCGTGACCTCCCGTACAATGAGATGTATGACGAGGGGTTCGACTGCACGGGCTGTAAGCAGTGCACGCTTGATGGCGAGGTGATCTTCGCCGTCGACAGCATGGAGGACGTCGGCGAGGGAGAGATCGACACGGACGACTGAGGCCGATCATAGCCATCACTGCCACCGATAGCAACTACGATGACGCACGATTCACAGGATCCCAACGAAATCGCGGAGGAACTGCTCGACAAGATCGATGGCGACGAACTCGTGCTCTACTTGGACGACGACACGGAACTGCCGGTCTCCATCCGACGACCGCTTCATCTTCCGAAGTCGGTCAACGAAAATGTCGAAGGCGGCAGCTTGCGATACGCCGTCGAGGCGAACGAGGAGGCGATCGAACAGTTCGACCTACCCGATCGAGAGGGGGTGATTGCTGCGGAGGAGGTCGACAACGGATCGTGGAACCGATCTCGAGTCGAGTTCCGCGAGGTCGTGTCGGATGACGGCGACGACGCCAAGGAGTTCGGGGAACTGACGTTGTCTCGCGACATAAAAGCAATCGACGCCTGAGTGCCGACGATGTTCAAATAAGGGCGAAGGATGAGGTGGTGCGATTTGTAGGTTTCCCTCCCCAAAAACGCCGTTTTACGGTTGTAGTGCCTGGATTGAGCTAGAGTTTATTGGCTCGGTTGAAATGACACTTCAGACACATTTCAGTGTGAAACACGCACACACTGCGCGTATTTATCGTTCGCTTGATTAGTTCTGCGAATAATGAGTTTAACCAAGCTGGACGTGGTAGTGTGAGATGTGACTGATATTGGAAACCCCTTCGGGTTCGACGTTGCAACTGTTTTCACTGGATTAGGACTAACGCTGTTGGTATCTGCGGGGATCATGAGGTACGGCAACCAGTTCGAGGATACCACGGGGGAGCTCGATGGGACCAGCGGCAGGGCGTTTATCGTCCTCGGCGTCCTGTACGGACTCCTTCTCATCGTGGCTGGATACCGTTGAGTGCTCAGGCGTAGGTACAGGCGAACTTCGTGCTGACCAATAACCGGTTGCCCTGTACTACTCACTCGCATTACGGTTGCTGGCAATCCTGTGCCGAGGCCCTCTTCTGGGGGTCCTAAATGATATACCCCGTTTCTTTACCGCCTGGAGTGTAGGTCACCAACATGCGCTCGAAGCGGTAGCAGAACAATTGGATATTGAGCTGAGAACGATCGTTACTGATTAAGTAACGTATCTGAGCAACCCTCCCATCCCATTCTAATTGTATTTGGGTGCGCTCTTCAGAGCCACCTATAAGATAGATACTGGGGAAGGAGTGGAAACCACTAGGAGAGATCTGAAATGCAAACCGGAGATCTGAGAACGGCTTGTCAGTATAATTTTGGTTCAGACTTCTAACTCACCAATATGTGACCTGATACTGGTGATGGTTCATATGGTGCCTCGAGATACTCAATATTATTCTCGGACAACGAAATATCGAGTGCTTCGACAGCCTATTCGAGATGTTCAATGCTCGTTGTTCCGATTATCGGCGCGTCTACCCAATCTTTGTGTAATAGCCAGGTCAACGAGATTTGTGCCATTATCCCCCTTCTCCTCAGCGATTTCCTCGACTCGCTCGTTAATCTCACGGCCGCCACCGTCACGATACGGGTGTTCGTACAGTTCCTCACCCGTTTCGCCTCGAGCCGTCGCGTCGATATCCTCAGCAGGCCGAGCGAGATAGCCACGGGCGAGCGGACTCCACGACATCACGCCGATCCCTTCCTTTTCACAGAGCGGCAGCATCTCGCGTTCCTCCTCCCGGTAGACGAGATTGTAGTGGTTCTACATGGTAACGAACCGGTCGAGTCCCAGTCGATCGCTCGTATGGAGAGCCTTGGCGAACTGGTGGGCCCACATCGAGGAGCGCCGAGATAGCGGACCTGCCCGCGACAGACGGCGTCGTCGAGCGCTCTCATCGTCTCCTCGATCGGCGTATCGTAATCCCACCGGTGGATCTGGTAGAGGTCGACCGTCTCCATTCCGAGCCGCCCGAGGCTGTTCGCGAGTTCTTGTTCGATCGCTTTCCGCGATAGTCCACTGGCGTTCGAATTGTCCTCATTCATCTCCATGTACGCCTTCGTGGCGACGACGGGCCAGTCGGAGTCGTACCCCTCGAGCGCTTTCCCGAGAATCCGCTCGGACTCGCCCCGCGAATACATGTTCGCCGTGTCGAAGAAGTTGATCCCGAGGACGATGGCCCGGTCGATAATCTCCTTTCCTTTGTCTTCCTCGAGAACCCAGTCGTGCCAGTCGGGATCGCCGAAACTCATGCAACCGAGACAGAGCCGACTGGCGCGCATTCCTGTCGATCCGAGCGTCGTGTACTCCATTGGGTAACTGTGGCTAGTGTGAGCAAAGAAACTCGGATTACATTTGAAATACGCTCGTCAGACCTCAATTGTGCAGTGTATTATCGGACTGCGAAGCTCTATGCGACTGGAACAGTCACACCACCTAGCTAAATAGGTGTGATTCGACGGTGCCGGCTGCAGTTGCAAGCCAAATAGGAAACCCCAAATGGATTGTGGTATAATACATAGTGATACTTTCGACAACCGAATCGATGAACGCGACACTCGATTCGACGTTTAATCGCCGGTGATATTCCAATGACCTCAATTGTAGCAGAGCGGTGGTGTCTGCGGATCGATGAATCGAACGACCAGCTCGAGACGGGGATGCGACGAATCGCATCCACAACTGGTTTCGGGCTGGAACAGACCAAGGCGGCTTCACTATCAAACGATGACACTAAAAGATACTAGTAGACGAGAATTTATCGCGGCAGGAACAGTTGGATTGGCGGGCGCAGCGGCGTACACCGCCCAGGCGCGGGGTGTTCTGGGAACGTCCGACGAAACGCAGATCAGGGCGATCGTTCCGTGGTCGCAGGGCGGCGGTACCGACCGATCGATGCGTGTTACGACGCCGACGTGGTCCGAACTACTGGGCACTGAGTTTGTCGTCGAAAATCACCCGGGCGGTTCGACACAGGTCGGGGGCGAAGAGCTGTACAACGCAGACGCCGACGGGTCCACGCTTGCGATGTGGAACATGCCCCAAATGCAGGCGACGTGGTTGTTCCAGAACGCCCCGTACAGAAGCGGGGACTTCGACTATCTCGGAACCCATCACTGGGATCCGACGATGTGGTTTGCGCCGCCCGACAGTCCGTACGACGACCTCGAGGGGTTTATCGAGTACGCCCGCGAAAACGAGGCGACTGTCGGAATCACTGCAGCAATCGGGAATACGGCGCTGTCGGCGCTGCTCGTCGAAGAGACCTACGGGCTCGATCTGACGATCATCAATATGGAGGGCGGATCGGGCGTCCGACAGGCCGTCCTCGCCGACGACATCGATGCCGGCGTCAACCAGCCGTGGGCGTTCAACCCAGACTACGCCGACGACGTGACCGCTCTGGGCTCTCATACGTCCGAGCAACAGGAACTGTGGCCGTCCGCGCCGTCCTTCGGTGATCTCGGTCTGGAAGAGATTCCGCTGGTCAACGAGGGTCTTGGTCAGTGGAAGCTCGTCGTGTTACCCGGCGGCGTCCGCGATCGACATCCCGACCGGTTCGAGGAGCTATCGGAGACCTACGCCGCAGTATTCGAGGACGATGCGTTTCAGGCCCGAACCGAAGAACAGGGCGGCCTCAACGAGATTATCGACTACCGCGGTCCCGACGAGACGGAGCGAGAAGTTGAGGCCACCGCTCAGTTCATGGAAGAGTACGCCGACGTGATCGAGAACTTCATCTACGACCAATAGCAGGCATGACGGATATTACGCCGCCAGTCGTCAACGTCTCAGCCGGCTCACGAACGCTCGAGATCGATACAGGGGAACTGTTGTTTCCGGGACTCGTACTGGCGTTTTGCCTGTTTTACTACTGGGATACTCACACATTGCCGGATCTCTCAATGCTGTACGCGGGCCCGTTGCTGTATATGACGGCAGCGCTTGCCGTCGTGACTGTCTTCCAGCAGGCCGTCTCAGTCGACGGGTCCGGAGACCAAGGCGAGTCTGGGCTCGAAATAGCAATGGTCGCTCCCGCTCCCGATACAGCAGCTGAGACGACGTCAAACGACCGGATATTCACTGTACGTAACGCAGTGTTACTGGTCGCACTGACGACCGTCTATATCGTCGCTCTCGAGCCGATCGGGTTCATCATCACCACCACCGGGTATCTGGCGGTCACGCTATACCTGTTCGGCGAGGAGAGCCTGTTTGTCCTGACGCTCTATTCGATCGGGTTCACGTTTCTTCTCTGGTTCGTGTTCATCGAGTGGCTGGGGGTGCCGGTATGATCGAGGCGTTTCTCTTCCCCACGACGATAGCGGACGGACTCGGCGTACTCGCGAACCCGTACGTTCTCCTCGCGATTCTCCTGGGGACCGCAATCGGCGTCGTTTTCGGCGCGATTCCCGGGTTCTCTGCGACGATGACGATTATCCTGTTTACACCGATTACGATTCCGTTCGAGTCGACGACGGCGTTGATCTTCCTGGTCTCAGCCTACGGCGGCGCGGTGTACGGCGGTTCGATTCCGGCGATCCTCATTAATACGCCCGGCGCGCCAGGATCAGTCGTCACCTGCTGGGACGGTTACGAACTCACGAAACAGGGGCGGGCCGTCTACGCGCTGGCAGTCTCCGCGATCGTCTCCGGGCTCGCGGGGCTGATCGCGGCCACCTTCCTCCTCGTTTTCGCCCCGCCGATTTCCGAATTCGCCCTCAATTTCGGGCCGCCAGAGATGTTTTTGCTCGCGGTGTTCGCCCTGACGATTATCCCGGCCGCGAAGGGAGCGTCGCTCTCAAAGGCACTTTTGGCCGGCCTGTTCGGACTACTGATCGGAACGATCGGTAACGATCCGCAACTCTCCCAGCCGCGGGCCACATTCGGCCAGACGACGCTGCTTCAGGGCGTCGACTTCGTCGTTGTGCTCATCGGACTGTTCGTCCTCGCGGAAGTGTTCCGGCTCGCCCACCGCGGCGCCACCATCACCGCCGACGAAAACGTCGAGGGCGGTATGTCGGAGGTGTACGAGGCCGCCCGAGCCGTCGCTTCTCGCCCGGTCGGGTTCCTTCGAGGGGCTCTCATCGGTACCTTCGTCGGCTCGCTGCCCGGCGCGGGCGCGGACGTGGCGAACTTCGTCTCGTACAACGAGGCCAGGCGGTGGGCCAGCGACGAATTGTCCGACCGGTTCGGCACCGGCGTCATCGAAGGCGTCATCGCGGCCGACTCGAGCAACAACGCGACGCAGGGCGGTGCGCTGATCCCGACGCTGACCCTCGGTATTCCGGGAAGCGGCTCGACGGCGGCGCTGTTGGGTGCGATTGCACTCCACGGACTGAATCCGGGTCCCGGGCTGTTCGACGCGTCGAGCGATATCGTCTACGCGATGATCCTCTCGCTGTTCCTCGGGAACGTCCTGATTCTGGTTTACGGGATTTCCGGGTCGCGTTACTTCGGAAAGCTCGCGTATATTCCGATTCGCTACATCATCCCCGCGGTGGCAGTACTCGCTATCGTCGGCGGCTTCGCGGTGCGAAACGCGACCGTCGATCTGTATATCGTGCTGATCTTCGGACTGATCGGCATCCTGTTTATCAAGTACGACTATCCGCTCGTCAGCCTCGTGTTGGGTGTCATTCTGGGAGACATCGCCGAGTCCGGCTTCGTCACCGGCTGGCTGTTGACCGGCGAGAGTGTCACGGCCTTCCTCTTTAACAGCTACATCGCGATCGGTCTGTTGATCCTCATCGCACTCTCGCTGATCGTCACCGTCGTCAAGGGCTGAAACGGCTAGAACTGCCGGTGTGTAGCATGCCGGCAACACAGCTATCCGCGGGAATCGACCATGCCGGCAACACAGCTATCCGCGGGAATCGACCAAGTCCGGTAAGAAAATGAACGTTTCACGGGTCGAGTCGGAATCCGAGACGGCGGACGTCGTCGACGCCGTGTTCGTACAGCGCCTCGAGCACTTCGCCCCAGTCGTCGGCCCCGGCGATTACGGGCTCGTCACAGAGCTGACAGTGGTCCGTCTCGGTTTCGGCGACCGTCTCGAGCGTACCGGTCAGTTCGCTTTCGCCGGGCGTCGGGACGGTGTTCTCGTCGGTCATTCGGAATCACGCTCCTCGAGCGCTTGCCGTTCTTCCCACTGTCGGGCGACCTCGCTCGCCGACGGGAGATACCACCCGGCCAACAGGGCCACGAAGACGATCGACGCGCCACCGGCGGCGGCGGTGAAATACGGGTTAGGAACGTCGTAGAACCCAAGCCCGACAAGGGCCGCACCGACCGCCGACCCACCGAAGGCCGCCCCGACAATCCCGAGGGCGAACGCCGCTCCGGTCCGATCATGGAGTGGGTCGCTACTCATCGTTCTCACCCCACGGTTCCGCAGACACGAACTGCGCCAGCGCCGCGCGGATCGCTTCGGACCGATTCGCATACACGCCCGATTCGACCAGGGCGTCGATCGCCTCGAGTTGCCCGTCGATATCCCGGAACGTGACGCGCTCGCCCGCCGTCGCGGGCGTCTCTCGGTCGTGGTCGCCGGTCTCGCACTGGGTGGACATCTACTCAACACCTCCAGCGGGTTCGGTGCCCGGTTGTAGTGATCGCCGTTCTGAGATCAAATCACTCCGGCGGACAAAGTACAGCCCGGCGACTTCAGGTTGGGTACTTATCCCACACAAATTACAAAATGATGACATGGTCGGGAGTAAGCGTCGCCTTGTGGGTCTGGGTTTCACAGCTACTGTCCTCGCAGGCTTGCTTATCGGGTGGACAATCGGTCTAATAGAGGCTGATCTGGTTAGGCAGGGAGAAGCTCTGATCTTCGTCGCACTTGGCCTGCTCTTTCTGGGAAGTCTAGTCATTTTCGTAGCCGAACTTGTGAAGGTCGAGTGGAATTCAACCTGACCAGTCCTGTTCGATTCGTTACCGGTCATCGGAGATCCCCTCCGCAGTAGGGACACGCTCCGTTACCGAGTCTTGTTGCCGGTTCTCGGGGACAGGAGAGGCACAACTCGGTCCGCCGATCTCTCCCGGATCTAACTCGCAATCGTGGACCCTATCCGCCCTTGTTCTGGCAACCCGTGCCGTCTCATAAGGGCCAACGACGAAAATTATCCCGCACCCCCCACAAAGATACGCTTTGATCGTGCCCCCGTCTGAGAGTGTCACGTCCACGTTTTGAGAATCTTCGAGTGGATCATTTCCACAGTTCGGACAGTGTTCAGTACCGTCCGGGCCGTTATCGGATCTACTCATCCGAATCACCCGAATAGTGCCCGTCGGCGACCGCGTCCCACGTATCGATCAGGCTCTTCATGATCTGGTAGTCGGTCGGTTCTGGCAGGTCGCCGTCCGTGCACTCGTCGCGGACCCGCTCGAAGCGCTCGCGCTGGCGCTCTGTAATCTCGTGTGAGTCGTCCTCGAGCGGCGTTCGGCCCCATTCGAGATCGCCGGTACACGTCGCCCGGAAGTCCGCGAATGAGTGATAGAGCGACTGGTGGCCGTTGTAGATCGTCTGCTCGTCTTCGGGGACGCTTTCGGGTATCCATTCGAGGACGAGAAAGCCCGACGGGAAGCGGTAGCCCCACGCCTCGAAGCCCTCCGGGCCGGTGTAATGGAACGGGCCGGCGAGTGGGTCGCTCATGCTGTCACCTCGTGACGGACGCGGACGTGCTCGGGGAGCGCCGGGTGCCGGGTCATATGCCAGCGCGGGAAGTACCGCCACTTCCGGTAGGTTCCGACGCCGACACTCCGCCCGTCGCCCCACCGATCCGGGCTCGCATCCGCCGCACACGAGCGACAGGTCTTGAACGCCCAGAACAGGTAACTCTCGTCCCCGACGGACTTACCACAGTTCGTACAGCGGCGATCGTCGCTACTCATCGACCCACACCCCGCTCCCACTCGAGTTCGCCGAGCCCAACCCGCTCCGATTCGACCGCCTCGAGCCCGACGGTATCGGCCACTTCGGTCCGCGAGACCAACTCCGGCGAGAAGTCGTGGTAGGCGTGGAACTTCCGCACCACACCCTCCTCGCGTGCGTAGAACCACACCCACCCGGTCTCGGGGTTGTGACACCGGAGGACCTCGGTACTCGCGAGCCCTGCCAGCGGGTCGGTTGGCTGTGCCTGTTCGACGTCGATCGGTCGTGCTGATTTCTGTTCCGTTCTCATGTCTGGAGGCTCCGATTCCGGTCGCCTCGTGTGTGCGAGCGGCCAGTGACCATTCGGGAAATCGCTATCGCCGCAGGAGTAGCGCTGCTCGTCTCTGTTATCGTAGTCGCCGTTATAGTTGGTTCTGGAACGGCATTTTGCGAGTTTCTTGGTGGCAACAGGTGGCATTCTGCCTGTATGTGAGTGTGACTATTCCCGAACCCGCTCAAGCACAGCCCCAGTCGTCTCGTCCCCAACCCCATACACGTCCTCCAGTTGCGCCCGCTCGCTCCCTCGAAGTTCAGTGGGGTACGTGAACCCCTCAGACCTGCCTAAACTGCGAATCAATCAACGAGCCAGCCGCCGTCAACGTCGACAGCGGTCCCATGCATGAAGGAAGCGTCGTCGCTTGCGAGAAAGGTTACGACTTGTGCGACCTCTTCTGGGTCGGCATAGCGCTCAGCCGGCGTTGATTGGACGATATCGTTGATCTCGTCGGGTGTCTCTTCGATCATATCCTCGGTCATCCCTGTTTTGATGAAACCTGGACAGATAGCATTCGCACGAATATCGGGGCCATAGTCGTGTGACAACTGCTTGGTAAACCCGATCACGCCGTGCTTCGAGGACGTGTAGGCAGCACCGCCACCGCCAGCGACCTTGCCAGCGACCGAGGCGGTATTAATCACGACGCCTTCCTCGTCGCCCTCAGTGAGCGCAGGCAACGCTGCTTTCGTGAGGAGAAAGACTCCTTTGAGATTGATATCAATGACCCTATCCCACAGCTCTTCGGATGTTTCCCCAGCTGGCGTGTAATCGTCGAGAATACCCGCGTTGTTACAGAGCACGTCGATCGTACCATACTCGTCAGTCGCCTGCTCGACAATATTCTTGACGCTGTCGTGATCAGAGACATCGCCGACAACGCCAATTGCCTCGCCACCGTTGTCTGAAATCTCGCTCGTGACTTCCTCAAGGCCGTCTTCGTCGACGTCGACGACAACGACAGATGCCCCCTTGTCGGCGAACTCATGTGTCATCGACCGACCCATCCCTGATGCGCCACCGGTAACAACGACAATGCTGTCAGCAACTGAGACCATACGTTAATTCCCCTACCACAGTTGAAAAGCTACAAGCCTGTCATAGTAAGGCCCGCATGATTCCGTAAATTAGAAGGGAGATATAGACCGGCTACTCCACCAAAGAGCAGAGCAAAAGTTGACGCGGATGAGTCCAACTAACAGTCAAGAGATGAACTTTTCTAGATCATATTGGCCATTATATGGCCGACATCATCATTTCCACGGTACTGTCTAGCCAAAGGCGAACAGTTCTTAGAGACGGATGCTATGGCCGCCCAAGAACTGTTCACCGTCTCTCTGGAACCGAATCCGCTTGAGTGTTGGGACAACGAGAGCACCGCGAGCGCCCTTCTATATGCCGGTCTTCCCGCAGAAGCTATCGCAACCGCATGCCTTCTCACGTTAACTGTCCCGACCGAAGATTCGACAACCCTCCACGAATTGTCTCTCGCCCTTCCGGTATCACTCACGATCGGATTCATCCCACTTGCCGTTCTTAGTTCGTTCATTCTTCGCACAGTGACTGTTACTGAACGCAACGCTGCGACGGTTCTCTTTGAAGCCTTGGATCAGGAATCATGACGGCGTAAATCGGGTGACCGTCTCATCGAGAAGCGTCGTCTACCGCAATATCCGCAATCAGTGAACGATCGTCACCGGCACCGGCGAGCGGCGAGTCACCTTTTCAGCAACGCTCCCTAGCAGAATGCGACTCGCTCCAGTTCGGCCGTGGCTCCCAATTATAATCTGATCAGCATCATGCCCATCTGCAAACTCAATAATCGAGTGTGTAACAGTCCCAATCATCTGTTCTGTATCGATTGTCCGTTCGTGTTGATCAGCTTGTTTCATGGCATCTGCAAGGATCTGTTCTGCAGCATCTTCCTGCTGCGCTTGAAGGTTCTCATAGGACTCAGGACTGACCGATTCAAGGGCGACGCCTCCCTGAATGTCGGCGGGATCGATTATATGTAACGCTGTAATTGGTATCTCAGGATACTCTGAAAGTGCAAACTTTAGCGCAGCATCGGACTGTTCAGACTCATCAATTGGGACGAGAATGTGAGATGGCATTACGTGGTTTTCCGCTACGATGTGGGAAAAATACCCAACAAGCATACGCCGAGGTTGAATCGGTATTCAATCCAACCAGATCAGCAGATATTCGATTGTTTCTCTGAGAAGAACAAAGTGGAGGAATTATGTTGGAAATATCTATTGTTTGGATTTAGCATAGACGACAGTCACAAACACACAGATCCAGTAGCTGTATTGAGGAACCATGTTTCAAGATCGCACGGATGCAGGTGGCCAACTCGGCGAACGAATAGCGAAAGATGGTATCAACGCCGACATCGTTCTCGGCATTCCGCGAGGAGCATTGCCAGTTGCGCGGCCAGTTGCGGATGAACTTGATGTCCCCCTTGATATCGTCGTCGCATCGAAGCTCGGGGCACCAGGAAATGCAGAGCTTGCAATCGGTGCTGTTGCCAGTGATGGAAGCCTCTGGTTGAACGACGATCTTGTCGATCAATTGCAGGTCTCCGAGGACTTCATCGAGGAAGAGCGTGAAGCCGAGGCGGAGAACGCCCACGAAAAGGCCACCCAATATCGGGAAGATGGACGACTTCCGGAACTGCGTGGCAAACATGTCGTCATTGTCGACGATGGCGTGGCGACTGGGGCAACAGCGATGGCGTGCCTTCAGCAAGTCAAGGAGGCCGACGTGGCTCGGATCACACTCGCAGTGCCGGTCGGCTCCCCGGAGTCGCTCACAGAACTCGAGGCGGAAGCCGACGCTGTCGCCGCTCTCGAGATGCCTCGAGACTTCCGAGCGGTTGGGGAGTACTACCAGGACTTCGGGCAGGTAAGCGACGAGGAAGCGATGGCATACCTTGATAAGGAAACAATGGGGGAGTAATCCCGTTGGCGGAGGACGTTACCCGTCTTGGATGAAGAATAGCGTAGCCCGCTGGAGGGAACTCGACCGCAACTTCCCTGGTTGATTCGACCTTCGATGCGGAATCAGTCAGTAGAATCGTTGATCTCTTTGGCATACTCACCGTGTTCAGACAACACTTCAAAATGATCGCGCTCCATCAGGAACTCGCCCACTATCGCAGTATTTCATCTTCGTCGAACTCCAGCGGTAATCGTCATCTTGCTCGTTCCGCTCCTCTATGAAACGAACTCGCTAGCGGTCCTTACACCATATCCACTTGAGGTAGTAATATGTATCGACCTAATATCATCTCCGTTAGTCTTGCTGATGGCGTAGAGCCTCGTATTGCGATGATTTTCAGTATACTGTATCTATCGCTCCGTTTGTCCCGCCAGTAGAGTGGCCATGGTCGGACGAGTCTAACCGAGAGCAGGGTACCGTCGTTAGCGATCGGAAGAACTGGTCACTGACGACGATGTTCGATTCGCTCAGTAGTTCGACAAATACCGAGTAGGTACCATTCCTCTACCGATAGTATTAAACTGTAGAGAGCACCTTCAGGAAGAAGACGCTCAGTCGATCGACAGAAGCGAGGGCAAAGTGCTACAACTGGATGAACCCGTAGCAGTCTCTCGAGACGAGGACAGAGCAGTTCACGCTATCTCGGCAATCTATACCTATGGGGTGTTTCGTCCATTGGAACGGCGACGATGAATCTTGGGACTGACCATGTCACGGTTCTCGGTTCGACTGTGACGGTGGTGTTCTCAACACGCCCGCGAATAGTGGTCTGCCGGAGCATGATCTGGATTAACCACCCCTCACCCGGAGCAGTAGTTGCCGAAGCACCTGAGAGACAGACTTATCCGGTGACCTCGTACGAGAAGTATGGTCGCAGCCACCGAGGCACGGCAGGTTTGCCGTGCCGCAACAACCCTATTGTGTCCGCCTTCGGTGTTTGAAACGAAAGCTAACAGCCCATCCGAGTGAGGACTTCGCCAGAGTCTTCACTTAAATCGTGTTTGAGCGAGAGTTTATTAACACCAGTGCTAGGCTCTTACAACTGGCCAGAGGTGACGATCTCGCCTTGAAGGAACGTGCACATCAATACCGGCGAAAGCCATGGATTGCTCGCGTGATCCTAGTTCTCGCCACACTGAGGTATCTCCGAGGACAAACTCATATTGTACTTCTATGCATTCCAACCCTGTCGTCGTGACTATCGAAAATCCAGAAGAAAGACCTCAAAATCTTCTTCAAATCTGTGTTATGACTCACCAATAATTTTCACTACAAGAACATGATATATTCTATTATCTTTCTGCATCTATTTTAAATGGAAATTCTTCCAAACTATCCTTATTCGATGTTGGAAGTAGATATTGTTCCCATTCCCGAGTATTGGGATCACCATAATCACCAATGTCAGGATGAGGTGTAACATCATCATAGTCCTTTAACCGATCTCTGATTACCGAGCGAGCATGTTGGCCTTCCATCGTATCTCCACTAACATCATCAAGGATTCTCCGTGGCTGGACTGTTATTTCTAGTCCATATTGCGTATACCTACTCTTTCGATCCGTATAGAATGGAGCGCGCCCGACGATAAACATTGATTCTCCAGAGAAGCAGAATTCCCACTCTGGATCATTTGGGTCCTCAGGAATGTCGCTGGGCCATGGTTCCGGATCTCGTTCGTTTAGGAATTCGAGAACTCTCCAGAATTGATCGCGATATTTCTGTTCACTTTGATCTTCGTTAGGAGGTTTGAAAAATATCACCAAGGTCGTTCGTTCGGCTATCGACTGATACTGGTCCAGATATTGTCGCAACCCTTCTCTCACTTTGAGGAGTGCATCGCGATCACGAACATCTCCAATGAAGAGGTAACGAGCGGTATCGTTACGCTCAGCGTTTACCGCGAAGTGGCAGGGGTAGCGAGTGCTCCGCATCGTCTCTCTGAACTCGATATATCTCTTTTTCTTCCACGTGAGTAGCTCTCCCGTTTCTATTGCGTCTCGCACTTCAGATTGATCAAATAGTAACCCTGTCTCCTTCATGGTTGAGATGTCATTGGAGAACTACTCAGTCCTCGAAGTGCCGTCCCGCGAGGAGTTCGCTCTTCCCATACTCCTTACGCGTCTCGGTTCCGCTGATCTCTGCAATCTCCTCGGGGACTGAGACGACCGAGTATCCGACATCCCGTCCAATAGCGACAGTATCGACATCCGGAACGATCATCGTCTCGACGTTCGGATGGTCCTCGTAGACGTCCTCGATTAGCTCTCGACGTTCCTGTGCAGTGAGTGGATTTTTCTCGCTGAGTTCGGTGTCGCGGATGGCAATGACGACGTCCTTTCCATTATCGGCGGCTGAATCGATGATCGTCCGGTGGCCATCGTGGAGTGGTTGCCAACGACCGATGAAAATGTGGCTTGGGTCGAACTTGAGATCCAATTCTGTGTTAATCTTCTCGACGCTCTTTTCCTTCGAGTGCGTCGCCGTCCGAACTTCGAGTCCGATTTCCTCTGGTTCCTCGAACGGAGCATCAACGCCAGTAAAGCCATCGATCTCTCCGTTGTGAGCCTGCTCGTACATTCCCTTTACGTCACGTTCTTCGCACACTTCGACGGGTGCGTTGACATATATGAACGAGACGTCCTCGATTTTCTCGGCGATCAGTTCCCGCTGAGAACGATACGGAGTGATGAACGATGCGACGACATCGAATCCCTGTTCGTTCAAGG
Organism: Natrinema zhouii; assembly: GCF_013456555.2. GTDB lineage: Archaea > Halobacteriota > Halobacteria > Halobacteriales > Natrialbaceae > Natrinema > Natrinema zhouii. Next base: position 122,891 of record NZ_CP084883.1, on the reverse strand, counting down.
CTTGTGCAACTCCAGCAGCTCGTCTGAGATTCTCGGTTCGATCCTCCTTCGAAAACCCGAGATCGGAATTGAGGGTGTTCCGGAGATAATCACCGTCCAGATGGACCGTACTCGGGCCGATCAACCCTTCGGCGAGCGTCGTCTTTCCGGAACATGGCAGTCCGAAGAGCCATATGGTTTCTCCCGACATTAATCGGTCCCCCCCGTAAGCCAAGTGAGTCCATTTACCCCTTTCCAAATCACATCCACAGTAGTGATTTCGGCGGTATACGTCTCGACCAGTTTCGACTCCGCATTCAGCGTATTGTTGAACATGAGAATTGTTTTGTCTGTCATGATCGTGAAGTTCGCCGTCGTCGATCTCGTCGATCGACGCCTTGCCATCGACGATCGATGTGAGTCGTCTCACCGCTGTCACTATCCGTTTCTTTTGCTGCTCCGCTCAGATCCATTCCGACTCCTCCGTGTATTCCAGTTCCTCGACCACCTCGGTATACGTCTCGTCGGCTCGATCGAGTGCACTCTTGACGAGGTCCTCCCTGTCTCGCCACCGAGCGCGTCTCGGTTCCTTCGTCGTCATCACTTTATTGGGATTTTCGACGTTTTCGGAAAGCAGCGCCGACTCGCCGAGATCCGCGAATTCGACGATCTCCTTGATGACGGAGCCGGTATCGGTGAGAACATTCTCGAATCGGACTCGAAGGACGTCCTCAAACGCGTCGCGGCCAGCAAGAATATGGCGGTGAGCTTGGGTCCACTGCATCAGGCAGATATCGATGAGTTTTCCTTTGCTAACCCAGCCTGGTGGGAGATCGTAGCACCACAGCGAGCCATCGTATCCTTCGAAATCGAGATCGCCTACATCATATGTCTGGAACCCCCTGTTCAACTGCCACCCGTCGTAGAGGCCGTTGATCGACGCTGCTGGGTTTCGTGTGAGGTGAACGACTTTGCTATCGGTCTCGGGAAATAGCTGCTCACGAATCCATGGAAGTCGGTATGCGTCGCCGCTCGCTTTTAGGATGAGCGTCCGCTCGAAATCGTCGGCTGTGAGACCGCGCTTGTAACCGTGCGAGGAGACGAACGGCCGGTCCTCGATAGTTTCGATTTCGAACGGACTGTTTGCGTCTCGCTCTGCATATTCATCGTACTGCAATGGCGAGATTCCGAACTCCTCAAGTATCTTATTAAGCGACACTCCCTCAAGCAATTTTTCGCGGATCTGCTTGTATGGGAGCTCTCGATTAGGGAATTGCAATGGAAGCCGGATGAGCGTGTTGTCTACACGATGCATTCGGTCGCCGGATCGTTCGGTTGTACCGACTTCGGCGAGAAGATCCGTTAGGAGTTTTTCCCTATCGAATGACTGGAAATCAGCTGGAACGATGTCGGACTCGAACGCCGGGTGACAGATCCCGTTCAGAGTGTACCATCGGTCGTGTTCGCCATCAAGACTACATGTTCCTTCATGGTGTCGAAGGATATCAAAAAGGAGACTACTACCCCCTCTCGGAGCCGACGTGATAAACAGCACGCTGTCAAAGTCGTCAACTTGATATTTCGATAGAATCGATTGTTTCTCCTCCGAGATAACCTTGTTTTTTATATATTCGTAATTCTGTTTGGCCTGATCTCGGTGATCGCTTGGCGGTTCTTCAAGACTCACCAGCCACCACCTTCCAATGTATCTACTGAATTCATCCATAGTTGAAACCGACGGTTCGGTTTCATCGATCGTAGTCGTGCTGTCATAATTTGGTTATTCGTCGACCATTACCCTGGCAGCGGCTGCAGCTTCCCTGTTGTAGGCTCGGTTGCTGCCAGACGCAATCGACAAGTAGGTGTACGCTCACCATGAATCGAGAAATGAACGGTGCCTTCATATGCGGGGGAACAAGGGTATTTCACAAGGCCGTTAGTGGGGAAATCCACTTGCTGAGTTGTGGCCAAGCAACCTGACGGGAACAGAATTGATCTCATCGTGATGGGCACGCACGGCCGGACGGGACTCTACGAACACCTCCTTGGAATATCTCCGAACAGGTCGTTCGCACCGCGACGGTTCCCATTCTGACGGCGAACTGGGAGTCGAACCCTGAGCGGTTGAGAGGTCTCATACAGTCACTCGAGGACTCAATCGTATAGCTGAGACGTGGAATCAGAACCGTGACTGTCGGTCATTCTAGCTCAATTGTAACTTCTCGAGCTACAATGCAGTGACGATATACGTTAATCTTGACAGCGGTCTCATCAATGGCGACCTGCGACGGCTTCGCTGTCGGCGGGTCTGGAACGCTGTCAGCCAGCCGATGTACTCAGTGCCAAATTGTTTGATGAGACCGTTCAACGCCGAGCAAGCGAAGAATCTTTTGTGTCTCTCGAAGCGAACAACCAGTCGCGTGGAGGCGGACGGCGAACACCCTGACGGGCGTTGCCGTCCACTCACGTTCCCAATATTCATCAGATTCCGCCGCGTAGCACTCGTTGAGCAGGTCTACGAGCTGCATGCCAAACCAACTCTACGACCTGCTCGCTTCTTAAACCGCGCTAACTAGACGGTGCCGGTCGACGTCGTCGCGGCTTGGAGCCCTCGCCCTTCCGGAGAATAACAAACTCTCCCTCAAGGCAGATCAAGAAACCGCTATTTGAGGGTCGTGTATCAAGATTCTCCGTGGACACCGGCATCCTCCATGGCAGCTGGTCGAGTAAGGAGACTTACCTGCTCCAGAAGCGTCACCGCTGTGTCGATTCGCTCTCGATCGGCGGAATCCAATTCATCGTCGTCGGTATGCCCTCCGCAAGTTACAGCAGTATGAAAATCCAATGGCACTCGCTGATCTGGCTGATGAAATCGCTGCTCGAGAGAAGGAAACTTCTATTACTGATATTCCAGCCGAGGAGGTAAAGCGCATCTATATGCCACTCTATCATACTCATATCCCGAAATTGGAAGAGGCAGATCTCGTTCACTACAAGCAAGAGCGGGATACCGTCACACTCACGAAACACGTTAAATGTATCGAGTAGTATCAGGGTTTTCTCACGATTGACTGAGGTTAACTGCTGGTAGTGACGACCAGCCATATTCTTCCGTCTTGTACCACATGTGGGTCAATGTACTTGGCTCAGAGCCAGCAAATAGAGATATGTCGGATCGGGAAGCTGGATGGTGTAACCCATCTATGAAATCCGTTAGAGACCGTAGAGGTCGGCTCGCCCAAAGGATCGATCGATCGTTTTTCGGGAGGTATCGAGTTCTTGTGCTGCCTTGCGTTTACTTAGTTCGTCTTTGAGAACCATATCGGGGACGGCAATCACTTGGTCGTATTTCCCGGCGGGGATCAAGCGACCGTCGTCTTTGTGAAATCCGAGAGGGACACGGCCATGATGGTAGTCCTCATTGACCTGACGAGCCGCGATTCCCTCTTTCGTATTGAGGCGCTTTACTCGAGCTTCCCATTCGGCGATCGCGCCGAGCATTTGCATTTTAGGCGACTCATTGGATCGTCGTCGCCGGTTCCAAACGAAAGCCAGTCACGGACAAAGTGAACCTCCGCTCCATGATCGATGATCATCGAGATAGTGCGCTCAAGATCCTGCAATAATCGAACGAGCCGGCTAATCTCATGGACGACCACAGTGTCGATTATGTCGGCCTCTACGTCGTCCAGAAGGTCGAGATAGCCATCCCGTTGCGTGTTGGTTCCATTGCTCTTGTCTCGGTACACGTCGATCTCGGCGGGCTCTCCCTCGAGATCGTCGCTCGCATAATCGGTCGTGCTCGATAGCTGGCGCTCGAGGTTCTGATTGGTCGTCGAAACACGACAGTAGCAGCCGATCATAGTTCGGCCTTGAGCGTATAGGTCGACTGCTTCGGTAGACTACTCGGTCTGTACTGTCGGCTTCGCGGGTAGTCCGTCTGGTATGATTGACAGAGACGTTCACAAAGGTCCCGTTCGGATCGATGTAGGTTCGGACAGTCTCGAGGGAGATATGTTTATCACAGTCTGCGCAGTCGGTCATAGTTCATCCTCGAGACAGTGTGGGCAGCAGCCCGTAGTGTATGGTTGCCGATCGAGATCGAAGTGACAGCCGCACTCGTTGAACTCTATGATCGTCGGATCGTGCTGGTGAACGTTCATAGATCGACCCCACAAGATGGACAAATGGAATGTCCGGTCCGGTTGAAGTTCGCGAGGGTGTCCGAGACGCTCGCTCAGCACTTACACTCTGTCATCCACGTAACACCTTACTATCGCACTCTGGACAGTAGAAGATACTACCGTGGTGGCCGCTACTTTTGTCGATAATACGAACGCCATACTGGAGGTCCACGGTGGGCTAGCGGTCCTTTCCTGCTTTGGGCCGCTTTTCCACCTTCATTCAAGACATTGTCGATAGGCTGTAGTCACTCTACCGCCTATGTGCAGACTCACCGACTAGTGGAGAGTCCTTGTGAGCGCAGGGAGAAGATTCCTTGTCCTAGTGCACAGATAAGTGTGTAACGCTATTCCAATGCATAAATGTCCAGTCTGTGGTGAAGAACTCTACGAGAACCGAGACGAACAGATCGTTACCCAATATCAGGGTCAGACCTACCACTTCTGTTCAACTGATCATCGAGACGAGTTTGAAGAACAACCGGGCGAATACACTGGGTCTGAAGATTACACATGATTGAGTAAGTGTATAGTGCTGGCTCAATGGAAGTACTCCAATGCGAATAAAATCCCAACAGAAGCGGAAGTGCGTCGCTTTGAAGAATTGTTCCTACTAGTGCTCGATATATGTTGCCTATTTACCACTTCTTTGCTTGAGGGTGTTCCCTCTACGGGGTCGTTCCATTCGCTGACATGGACCTACTGATAATGGCGAATCAGAAACCAAGTCCAGTTGATTATGGCTTCGGAGGACATGTGGGCTGGGTGGTTAGCGGTATAATCAGCGGTATTGCTGGGTCAATGGCATTTGGTGCCATTCTCGGACTATTTTATCCGAACGTCATTTCCGTGACTATCCCCTCGTTATACGGACTTGAGCCAGGAGGTAGTTTAGGATTCTGGCTTCATCTGCTTCATGGTCTTATCCTTGGTGTTATCTACGCCTTCGTGGTTACCCGTGAGCTAGTCCTACGTATTCTCGTTTTGAATACTAATTCGGCTTCCAATCTTGGGCCGAATACCCGGCTCATTCTCGCCGGAGCCATTTACGGACTGGCTGTCTGGATTGCCATCCCACTTCTTGCACTGCCGGTATGGACATCCATAACCGGAAGTACTGATCCTGCGTTTCCGACAGCTACAGTCGGGAGTTTAGCTGGGCACTTTATCTTTGGTGTGACTCTCGGCTTTCTTTTCTCAATCCTTGTCAGAATTCCGGAGAAATTTGGTGGATAATTTATTATCTATCTAACTGTTTTAATCGAATTGTTGCCTTTTTTAATAGTAGATGACAGTACGGATTCTTTATCAGAATTGTCTGTGAAACTCGCGATAAGTATAGGTGAATGACAGCGTGTCATAGAATACGTCTCATACCCTCTACCTGGTGATTATACAACTCCCAATTCGCGTGTAACCCTCTGAGTTTCGTCAGTTATGGGTTATAATCGGGACCGAGACCGCGAATGATTCCTGTTGAGAACCATTGTATGACACGCTTGAATGACTTACCGCTTCGGTATGCTCAGTATAGGTGAAGAACGGAACATCACGCCCAACTATTAAATTGGCAGGCAATATCCGTTTTCATGGATCATGGGAGACACAGTCAAAGTTATTGAACTAGTTGGTAACTCAACTGAATCGTGGGAAGACGCCGCTCAGAATGCACTTAACGATGCAGATGAGTCACTTGAGAGCCTGAGTGGAATCGAGATCGAGTCACAAACGGCGGACGTGGAAAGTGGGCAAATAGAACGATACAAAACGACCGTTCATGTATCCTTTGCACTAGAAGATCGGTGAAATCGATAGATCTTGGATAACTGTTCACTCACATAACGATCTAACGGAGAGACCCCATCTCGTTCCAGTCTATTTCGAGCTATTATTCATCTCAAAAATATCATATTTGCACTCCGAATCAAGGCTCTTAAGGTTACTCTGACCGTTGTTCTTCGGTAACGGTCTCCTCCTCTTGATCGACTAGTACAAAAAGCTCGTTCCAGTCGTCAGCGGAGGAGATCTGATCACGGAGGTTCTCGATTGCATTGTCGGTGACCGCGTCGTCCACGACATCCATCACGACCCGCGTATGATGGACAGCATCTGCTTGCTCATCCTCGGGGCTGTAGTTTCCCTTCTCGACGATCCGGTCGATGAACTCGTCCCACTCAAATCTCTCGACAGTGTCTACGTCTGTGAGAAATATCCCAATTTCTCTGGGGAGTTGCGCCGCGAGGTTCTCTGCCTGACCCGGCTCGATACGCTGGCTGAGTGTCTCAAGCGTGATCCGAGTCGCCGTCACGGCATCCTCACTCGATGAGAGTTGCCCTCGGTTCTGCACTTCGCCAAGGAAGGTATTATAGTCCATGTTAACATTTATGGAGATGGATTTCAATAGGTGTTCTGCCTGATTTAGGGATAGCATCGTCTCTGCTCAGAACACTAACACCGGATATTTCCGCTCCGTCTTGTAGGAAAGTAGCGTTCAGTAAGCAGCTGTAGTTGCCGAAAGCGCTACGTCCGAGAATACAGACAGAGCCGGACAGTCAATTGTGATTAGCGGTCAGTACAGGTAGTAGAGTTATCGAAACAGGTTTCGGTCTCTCCAGATGTCGTCAAGAGTGGCCGCTGAATATAGAGGTTAGGTTCAGCACGACGACTTCGTTTGTTTCACGCCGAAACTGGTGAACCGTCTGTTCACTACACATGCGAACTGATCGGATGCTGTATCACGACAGTAGTCTTTTTGCCAGCAGCCCGTTATCGACAATATGGTTCATAACCTTGACGACGTTGACCGCGGTATTCTTCACGCTCTTCAGGGGAACGCACGGGAGGTGACTGCCGCAGACATGGGCGACATGGTCGGGACCTCAGCCAGCACTGTCCGAAACCGCATCGACTACCTTGAGGAGAACGTGATTTGTGGCTACCATCCTGAACTCAATTACGAGGCGGCTGGGTTCGACCTCCACCTGTTCATCGTGTGTCGAGCGCCAACTGCAAAACGAACCGAGTTGGCGAAAGAAGCGTTAGAACTGTCCGGCGTGATCAACGTCCGCGAACTGACAACCGGCTCCCACAACATCCACATCGAGGCGGTGGCCGTCGATACCGACGCAGCTGATGAGACCCGCGCGGGAATCGAGAACCTCGATAATCTTGAAATCGTCTCCACACAGATCATCAATGACCTCCACGTCCAACCGTTCAACCACTTCGGTGCGGACGTGGTCGAGGATTGACCGTTCGATGCAAACATCCCCATATATACTGTGGAATGAACATATATATTCGGTAAAAGTGCAATATTCCGTATCGTTAGCCCGATTCATCGACAAGGGAGGGTAGTGGAGTCAACACTGGTCGGAACCGAGATTGTCGAGCAGATCGCTGCGCGTGAAGGCGTTGACCCGGCCGACCTCGGCGTTCGACTGTACGACATAATCGACTCGGATGCACTCGAAGCCCTCACGAATGGCACTAGTGTTCAGCAGCTACAAGCAAACCTCCGTGTAGAGTTTACGTACTACGGGTACGTAGTACCGTCGACGGGAGCGGGAGGATTATCATCGACGAGCAGCCACCGGAGCGAAAACGGACGAGTCATCGAGGAAAGAGTTAGTAGACGACTGATCGAGCGTAACTGTGGACTGTGGATTCACCCACTTCTAGACTGTATGCTGCTTAATCCCGAGCGCTTGAAGGTGTAGCTTCCGCAGTATCCTTCCCCATAGGGGCCCTCATAGTATATATGACTGGGTATTCCCCAAAATCGGGTGTGGCGGAGTGCGGTGGCCCGGACAAGCAATCGTTTGACGTAGTTTTCGACATCCTCGCCAATCAGTGCCGTCGATACGTCCTCCGCTGCCTGCAAAAGTTCGAAGATCGGATGGCTTTGACTGATGTAGCGGACGAAATAGCGAGATGGGGGAACGAAACCAACCACATGGACATTTCGGAGGTGGAAGTTGAGCGCGTCGCTACGTCGCTATACCACGTACACATTCCGAAACTGACAGACGCAGACGTTGTCGAGTATGACCAAGAGCAAAATGTAGTTGCGCTGTCGAAGAACGCCGAACAACTGGAACCATTTCTAGTGTCTATCACACAATAATTATTACTCAATTGAGGAGATAAATTATGAAACAAGACAACAATGAAGACAAGCGAGATGATGCAGTGCGAGGCACATACACTCCGGACCAGGATCGGACATTAACCGAGGCAGTCCTTGATGCCATCGAGAAATGCAAGGGGTCGGACTTACTACGGACTGACTTCGCCCTCTACGAGGATATCAACCCGGATGCTATCAATAATCTCTTTCGCCACGATGCAAATCCGCGGACGAGAGTGGCGTTTATGACTGACGATGTGCGGGTTGAACTCTGGGGGGACGGAGGGGTCGAGATTAGAGTGGAAAACCGGACAGTCGAATAGATAGTCAGGAAGAGAGAGGAGGGTTTGAGTGATGGATACTTCATCTGTACTTACCGTCATATTCAAAAAATGTTATACGGAATGAACGACGGCGATCTGTTCACTACAGATGCTTACTTCTCGTCGTCAAGTTCTTCAGCAGTGAGTTTATGACCAGTTTCCCGTCCATGTTCAATAATCACTTCTGAGGACTTTTGGCCTGCCTTTGACACCAATTTTGAGAAAGCGCACTCAGTACACACGATACGTTCTTTCTGTAAGATTTGTGCGGCTCCGCCTGTCTGGGTCTTCTGGTCTTTGGTCATGGGTGTCAGGTGTGATGGAATTCGTTTCCACTATAATGTGCCACACGTGACAGCGACGTGAAGAGAACAAGGTGCGTTCCGCGATAGAACGGGAAGCTGGTTCAAGCGGCCCCTTCATCGTTGGAGCACGAACACACGATATGAATCGTTATTCCGTATTAGATAAAGATACCTCAGACGGTTAAAGGTGTGCATAGGAATAACACAACTCTAATTCTTTCCTTGAACGATACGTGAGTCATCTGTACTGAACGGCAATTGCGTTGCGAACTGACCATCTGATCCAGGTTTGTTTCTCGGTTAATCAAAACACATGGTCTCAGTGAAAATGTCGGGAAAATAAGGGTCGCGGGACCTTTACATAGCCAATGCGCAAGCACCCTAAAAACAGCTCACGTAATGATCCACCCTCTGCTGACGAGGAGGTGGCGAAACTCCGTCTCCAACTGTCTAACTTCTCCCTTTTGGAATTAGAGCAAGAGGGATTAGTTAACTGGAACAGAGATGAACACGTCGTGACGAAAGGCCCTCAATTCGACGAGAAGCGACCAGAGCGGGAGATTGACTAAGCAGATAACGCCGTTCGTTACCTTGTTCACCTGTACTGAGCGATGTGTGCTTGGCCTGTACTGAGCGATCACCATCTTCGTAAATCGAGCCGAATCTCGTGCGACATTCGCGCCCTGTATCTTGCACGGTTGGCTGGAAATACAATTGAGTTGATACTTCCCCAATGATTAATTCGCAGTCTTCAGTGACCAGCTATTTCGGACGAGAAGATATCTGAAGAATAGGATTTCAACAGAGGTACTCTGTCCTGCCTGAACCATCCACTGTAGCAATAGTTAGCAATATGGTTCTCTATTCGGAACCAGATTCGAAACTAGAAAACACGATTCGGTAACTACAATTATTTACTCACCACTCGCAGAGATATTAATAGAATTGGCGAAGATGAACCCGAGCATCCCACCGAAGATCAGGTGACCAGCTAGGCTCTCGACGGTTGCGGCTGGAAAATCGGGGTCAGCGCTCCCCGAGAGGGAGACCCAGATCGGGAGCGCGACGAGTGGGATACAGAGCCAGACGAGCGAGCCATAACACATCCCAACGACGGTGAGTCGAACAGTGGGCCCCTGCTGTTCGAAATGACGCGGTTCGGGGTTCATGATAAGCGTTCGAAGCACCGGCTTGCGGGTGACGACAAAACCGAAGATGATGCCGAGGACAAGCCCGTGCAGCATATGCAGCGCCCAGCCCATTTCCCGCATCGCCTCAAGTCCGTATAGTGAGGGAATCGTCAAGGAAATAACGTTTGGGTAGATGAGTCCAAGGAAGGCTCCAAACGCCATTGCACCGGCGATGCCGCTCAACGCCCCGCTGATCGCCCAGTTTAAGCGCCCTCGAAATCCATAGTCGACCGGGCTGGGTCTTTGACCGACCATCTTGGCAGAGTATACACCTTGCTTGGGAAAAGGTTCGTGGACGAGTTAATCGTGAGGAACTCACGTCTGGGCTGTTAGAAAAGAAATCCGAATCTTCTGTGCTCCGTATCCTGTTCTCCACACCCTTTTATTCTGATAGAAGGTAGAACAGATATGTACGATTTAACAGGCTTCCAGCGTGACCTGCTGTACACGATCGCCGGCCAAGACGAACCCCACGGCCTCGCAATCAAAGACGAACTCGGGCCTACTATGAGAAGGAAATCCACACGGGCGGTTCTATCCAAATCTCGATACGGTCGTCGACAAAGGCCTCGTCGAAAAGGGCGAAGCCGACCGACGGACGAACGTCTATACGCTCATCAGTCGAGGTCGCCGCGAGATCGAAGCGCGGCGGGAATGGGAAAACCAGTACGTCGGCGAGCTACTCGGCGAGTAACGACTAGCGAAACATCGGACACCTTCGGACATTCTTCTATCAGTAGTTGGTAGTACGGTTTCTTTATTCAGAGCTTGGTGTGATAATCATGGTCTGTATAGGCGAAGGCGTTACCGGAGCGGCCACCCACATCTCTGATAAATATCAGAAACAACCTGCTAAATACAGAGCATATGTGCAGCAGAACGACTCCGTTTGTTTCACGCCGAAAGCGGCGCATCACCCGCTCACTAAACGTACGAATCTAACCCTTTCGCCAGCCTCGCGGACGGTTTAGAACGACTCTTGGTGGCGCATACCCTCCTGATCGGGTGCACCTTCGTCCTGGCGGTCCTCGCCGGGGGCGGGCGGCGTTCGGTCGCTGTAGTTCTTGCGTCCGATCGCCTCGTCTCCGACCATGTTCATGATCGTCTGTTTGACTTCCATCTCGGAGTCGTAGGTGCCCTGATTGGTCGGTTCGAGGAGGTCGGCGAACGTCGCCCGTCCGTCGCCGAACTTGAGTTCGTGATCCCTGTAGGCCTTGAGCAGGTCCTCCTTGCTCGCCGGGTAATCGTGAGTTTCGAGCTTTTCATGGAGGTCGCCCAGATCGACACCCTGCTCGCGGCTGCGGTCGCTCATGGGTAGATGGTCGCCGCCCGATGGAATACTATCCCACCTTGCAAGTGCGCGCCGACGCGAACGATACAAGACGCGCACTCACGTTCCAGTGATCGTTCTGTCTGGAATGAGTAGAGACTTCATCGAATCCCGTGATCTCAATGACGATCTGACGAAGATGCAATCCTCGAAAGCCGGTTGATCCCGGCGAGTTCGTCGAGGTAATTCGGCCATTCAAGAAGTTCTGGTTTGCAGTTATGATAGTGGACTGATGGCGACCGATTCAATGGTAACTCCTTCCTCTGTACTAAGCGATTCGGCCCGCCACAATTTCTGTGGAGTGCCGTGCGACATTCGCGCTATGTATTCAGCACGATCCGGCGAACATAATTAAAACTTGATATAAATACGATGATCAGTGCGCACGTGTAGTGTGCAGTAGATTCACGCGAACAATTACTCTAAAGAAGAGGATTTCAACAGAGCCCTGATAGCGGAAACAAATTCTCCCATTGTTCTGATAAAATCGGGCTATCCACTTGTGAGCAGGGGTACGCGAGGCCACTCAGTCCTGCGAGTGATCGTTGTCAGACCTGTGCATTATTCCCTATCTTCGCAACACGTCGTCCCAGCGATAGCACCAGGGAAATGCCAGCGGAGATCTGCGTCCACCGGACCGGGCGCTCAACCGACTCACGGATGGTCCCTCCGATGAGGACGATGCGCGTCCGGCCGACCGTCGTCACCTGGAGGTACTCCATGAGGAGGCCGTCGTCGCTGACGGTCCGCCGGAGTTCGTCGAGAAACGCGGCCTCGTCGATATCGTCGCGCTCGAACACGACCGACCCGCCCCAGATCTGGTTACCGAGGTAGAGACCTAGCGAGCCGGCGGAGGCGTACAACGGTTCGAGCAGCACTGACAGGGGGTCCCGCCCAACGAAGTACGGCACCTCCGACACCGACCCGTGGTCTTCGTAGTCCGCGCTGATGGTCGCCAACCAGTCCGGGGGATGGTGGTAGTCGTCGTCCGTCCAAACGAGGCGGTCGTGGCACGCAACCTCCATCCCAGCGGCGATGGCGTTTGCCTTCCCCGAACAGCCCGCTGGCTCACCGGCGGCGACGAGTCGAACACCGTCGGGATAGTCCTCTCACCCGAAAACGGGGTCGTCCGGGCCGTCGTGTACGACCAACAACTCGTCGCCATCTTCGAGCTGGATAGCCAGCTCCGCGCACGCGTCGGTCCACCTCGTCGCCGGCAGGAGAATACTCGTCGGCGGCCGCTCGGACATGGCGATTACCCCTTCTCGTTTGGAGGCGATGAGCCCACTGCTGGTGATCCATGGACGCTTATGTGAACGATGTGAGGGTGGTGTTCCCCATCAACAGGGGTCGACATGGAGCGATTTGCGTCACTATTCTGGTTTTTCGACGATCCCGGCCGTCATTCTTCGCCAGATCGAGGGAAACCATCGGGTAAGCGATAAACCGACCGTCGTTTTCCAGTCGGGCGTGATCACCGACTGGGTCGAATGAATCTTGGAAGCGAGCTTGCGGCCGACCTCCTCGGCTTCGACGGTCATCCACGCCGGGTAATCGATATCCGCGGTCATCTGCGTGTTCGTGGAAGGCGGAATCATCAACGTACAGGAGACATCGGTGTGTCGGAGTTCGAGCTGGAGTGAGCGGGTGAACCCCTTGATCGCACCTTTGGTTGCGGAATACCCGGACAGGCCAGGATGCCCGGTGTCCGCTGTCCCGGAGCCCAAGTTGTGGATAATACCGGTCCCATGGTCTAGCATGTGCGGGAGAACTGCCCGAATCAGTCGTTGGTAGCCAAAGAAGTTTACCTCGAACTCGCGATGGGTGTCAGCCATCGAGCGCTCCTGAAACGGAGCGAATCGGGCGACACCCGCGTTGTTGACGAGGATATCGATTCGGTCCCACTCGTCGACGACGTCGCTCACCGCCGTGTCCACGTCCTCGGCGTCAGTGACGTCGCATTCGTAGTATCGAACCTGGCCGGGATAGTCGTCTCGAACGTCACGAACGTCGTCACCAGTGATATCGAGGGCTGCAATCCGGTACCTGTCCTCGGCCAGGGCTCCCAGCATGTGGTAGCCGATACCTGCGTTCGCGCCGGTGAGGACGACGACCATCTCGTTGTTCGACGCAGTCATATTCTGCCGCGTAGGTCCCCAGTGTGAGGAAACCGTTCACGATTGGAAGCCCGCTGGTGGGTTCCGAGAGAAATTGTTCTCTCATCTCCGGTGTTGAGATCAAAGCTCCCTGTCTCAGCAATTGAATTTATGATATCCATCAGGTATCTCTCTTATTCCGGGCGTGATGAGGGCGCTGCCGGCGATCCATGGACGCTTATAGTCAACGACTTTTGCGGTGGCGCGCCATGGTGAGTGCATGCGTTACGTCACCGTCGTGGCCTACCCTGACGAGGAAGGAATCAACCGGCTCGACCGACGAGTCAACGAGCTCGGCCTCGTATACCGGGCCATCCACCGCATGGAACTCCTCGACGACGACACGGTGGCGATGTTCGCCGAGGGTCGCGGCGACGTCGAGGCGCTCCGCGGAATCCTGTCGGAGTCGCCCGAGGTCGTCGTACCTGATCGACATGCCGGTCGAGTACACCGACGATGGCGGTCTCCGGGTGACCTACATCGGGACGGAGGCGGCGTTCGTCGACGTGCTCGCCGAGCAGCCTGAAGGGATCAGGACCGAAATCGAGCGAACCGGCCCGTACACACCCGGCCCCCGCCACGTCGTCTCCCGGCTGACCGAGCGCCAGCGCGAGGTGCTCCGGGAAGCGGTCAACCTCGGGTACTACCAGGAGCCCCGCGAGGCGATCCACGCCGAGATCGCGGCAGCGACAGAACTCTCCGAGACGACCGTCGGCAAGCACCTCCGGAAGATCGAGGCGGCCGTGTTCTCGTCGCTCCACGTCGGCGCCACCGATCGCTGAGGTGACTAGCTGTCTCGGAAAACTCCGGCTCAGTCAGCTGCGTTTTCGCTTGCAACCGCGAGAACGGTACAGACCATCGAGTCGGAACGGGTAAACTGCGAGCAAGCCAGTTTCGCGTATGAGCCAGGTCATCCTCTACATTGCCGCTACCCTCGACGGATACATCGCCGAGGACGACGGCGGCATCGATTGGTTAGAGACGTTCGAAGACACGTACGACGCTGGCGAACCTGGCGGGAGCTTCGAGGGATTTTTCGAGAACGTCTCGTACTCACTCAGAAAACCCTGCCACCGACAGGTGTAAGCGGCGTAGAAGTCGTCTTCGTACGTCGATTCGAGAATCTCGAACCCGGCCCGTTCGAGGAGGGCTTCGAGCACGAACCCGTACGTACTGTACTCCTCTCGAAAGTGGACGTACAGCTCTTCGTCGGTAAATATCGTCGATCGTTTCTTCTCCTCGAGCGTCACCGACTGTCTGTAACTGTTGAGACGGTTGCTGGATGCCTTCAGTTACGAGTTGGGTATCGACCCTAGCTTCTCAAAAGAATCTATTATCGCTGTTAGACATGGCCAATAGCTTCATAGCCTGCGAATGTATTGGGTGACCTCAAGACTACGATGGAACTGAAAGGAACGCCCATAGAAGAAGAAGCGGCGATGATCGTAGGAGAGTATCTCGAGAAAGAGATGATCCCGGAACAGGCTGTCGAATCCGTCACCACTCTCCTCAAAAATGATCAGCCTATCGAGGCGCTGGAGACAGCGCAGAACGCCCGTCAGAACAGTTAATACGGCCCCAAAATAAACGTAATATTCACTGCCAAGCTACTTTTCCGACGAGGATGTTGTGGGCGCATTTAAGCACGCGATGCAGAAAATTCGGGAGGCGAACCTGCGGTCACTGCCGCTGCCCCAATAGCGGCTGTGAGTGAAAGTAAGCTCAAACTGTCTGCCAGAGGAATGAACGAGACCGTTTCGTCTTTTTCAGTTTGCCACTCTCAGCGAGATTGTTCAGATTCCGACGGGCGGTGTTCCGGTGACAGTCGAGTTCCTTGGCCACCTCTCCGGTCGTCGTCGACTCGAGTGCTGGCCCCGTCTCGCGGACGATCCGATCCGACATACGACCGCGGATACGGTGGTCACCCGCCCGACAGCCCGGACGAGGACACCGCAGATCTTCGCGGACCGCGTCGACGTGCTCGCCGAGGTCGTACCGGCTGTACATCTCCTTGGTCTCCTCGGTGGCGATGTGGGGCGCCTCGGTGCGCGGGTTGGTGAAGGAGTACTCCTCGTCGTTCTGGACCGCTTCCATGAAGCCGTCGGTAATGCCGACGGAGATGTTGAAGTTCGAGAGGTGGACCTCAACGACGTTCCCGAGGTGCTTGGGGACGCGTCTGTCCTCGTCGATGAGGTCGCGGGCTTTCTCGAACATCGCGAGGGAGTTCTCGATCACGTCGTGTCCGACGGCCGTAAGCACGCTCTCTGGATGAAACTGAACGCACTCGAAGGGATACTCGCGGTGGCGTACACTCATGACGAGCGTGTGTTCGCCGTGTTCCGCGGTCGCCGACACCTCGAAACAGTCGGGAACGTCGGTCGCGATTAGCGAGTAATACCGACCGGCGCGAAAGCCCTGCTCGAGGCTGTCAAAGACGCCCTCGCCGTCGTGGTCAACCGCGGAGGCCTTCCCGTGGATCGGTTCGGGGCCCGACCGACGCTCCCGCCGTACGCGTAGATGGCGGCCTCGAGGCCGAGACAGACCCCGAGCGTCGGCACGTCGGGCGTAATCTCCTCGAGGACATCCATCGTGACGCCGATGTCGCGGTCGTTCTTCGGGTGGTCGGGTCCGGACTGATGACGATTGCGTCGGGATCAACGGCGCGCACGGCCTCGAGCGACTCGAGGGCGCCGATGGGACCGTCAAAGAGGAGCCGCTGACGCATTGCTCGAGACAATCCTCCCGCCAGAGCGATACAATGATCCCGACGACCCACTAGGCAGCGTACTGTTCTGGCCGCCGGACCCCCAGCGATTACTCAATCACCAGCGAGTTGGTCCGTGGCTGTGATTAGCAGCTGTGCTCACAGCAATAGGACCTACCGGGAACAATCAGGCCGTGCAAATGGGCCCACCGCTCGAGCAGCAAGCGCTTTCTCATACAATTCCGTAGGATTACTAGCTATTGTTCTTCCGGCCGGGGACGTTGTAATCGATGTGGACTTCCGGTGTGCTCGGTGATTCGGCTGCAGCGGTTCCGTTCCAATCGAGAACATGCACGTTTGCCAGTTCTCCAGAAAACCGGAACCGTTGGACCCCAGTCTCGATCGTCCCCTCGACAGCATGTTCAGAGACCACTGTGGTTTTCTCGAGCGAGTCAGCCTCAACTGGTTCGATATCACCATCGACGCTAATTTCGTAGTTGGATGGCACTCCACGACCGATTACTGTAACGATATTTGTCATCGTTCTCTCACTTGGCATACAGTGGTAGACTCAATTTTGCCAGTATAAGCCTTCTCATTGGCAAAACGGTCGGAATTTCCAACGATCTCGAACGAACGAATATGGGATGCTCTACAACTCGACGTACTGATCTTCCCACTCTCGTCTATCCTGGATCGCTTGCTCTCCTGCGTCGCTGATCGCGTAATAGTTCGTCCGCCGATCGAGTTCACCCTTCTCGACCAACTCCTTGTTGACAAGCGTGTCGAGGTTTGGGTACAGCCGGCCGTGATTGATTTCACTCTCATAGTACTCCTCTATCTCCTCCTTGACATCTTGACCGGATGGGCGGTCGGCGCCTGCGATCACGTACAGGAGGTCTCGTTGGAAGCCGGTGAGGTCATCCATCTTACGAGAGTATTCAACGATGCTGCATTTGACTTCTTTTCACGGAGAATTGTATGTTTCCGCGCTGTGAAAGTAGAATATTGCACTCTGTTTGATTTTTCACACTCAATCAAATTGTAAAAACTGTGGCAGAGGCCGGTTCGAGGGTGTCATCGAATGATCCGCATGACGTTCTTTTCACCGAATCTGGAGCGAACTATCCGTTCACTACACTTGCGAACAGTATACTATCCAGTCCAGGATGCGGCAGAAGCTAACCCCTTTCTCTCCTCTCTTTTACACAGGCTGATGCCGGTAACAGGGTTAATACGTATGGATATGCTACCTCGGGAAAATGGGGGTACTCAAAGCAATTCGTGAATGCGTGGGCAATGAGAGTAGAAGCCTGCATGAGTGCCGAAATTGTGGGGAGAAAATCGGGGAAGACACTGAGAGGTGTCCCCGCTGTGGAACGACTGAGATTGCTCACTACAAGTTCTGACTAATGGAATTATGTTGCTGACGTTGTTACATAGCCTTCCTGTACTGAACGGCACTACATATGCGAACCTAACACGATTGTTTCCATCAGCTAATAGAGGTCTTTGAGAAGCCGTGCTGAATAGACAGCACAAGTGTACAAATAGTGGGTTGAAATCTACCCTATTATACTCTTTTATGGGCTGTGTTGAATCACTAAACGACGACGGAATGGTTCGCTAAATCGAAGGTCTTGAAGCGGGAGACTTCAGTTGTTCATGTCCCCCAACACCATCACGGCGAGAGTTCAGCAACTCAGTAGAGCGTCTCCGAACGGAAGTTCGACAACTGCTTGCGGAGTACAGTGCAGATTCGGAACGAGCGAACAGCTCACAGCCGAACGACCTTCAGCAAGAGACTCCTTTCGTGCAACTCATCAGAAACCGTTGGTTTCTGAGGACGGCACAGCTGTCGCAGGCCACTATTAATATCATTTCTGTTATGATCTTCGGAGAACAATATTGGGCATATAATACACTATAATAGGGATCACGGCTTATTCTTGCTGTCGCAATCTTTGGATAGTGAGACACCGATTAACTGCCGCATCTCTGCATTGATTGGCCGATACACGCTATTTTCCGAGGCCGTATTTCTCGTTGACAACTATGGTTATCTGATTGTCCTTTCACGACCCGGATTAAGCGATTAGCTCGACTATTTGACCGAAACTGTATCGAAAAGTGGTTTAGAACTTCAAAATAAACGTTTACTACTTCCACAATTCGTGGATTGTTAGCCGGGCAAGCGTTGGAGAATGAATTGTGGAACACTCACAGTATTATGGCACGTAACGCGACTATTAGCCATTCAACGGACAGATAGCGGCAGAGGTGCCAAACTAGACAGTGCCACACATTCCATGGTGTCGCGGTAACAACGTGAAGGGTAAGGAGAGAACCGATACTCGAGCACATCGATCCAGACGTGTACGTTCTCGCTTGAAACGGAGAGAAGTGAGATCGCTGTTATCGAACCTGCACAACGTTCGATGCGTAGCGCGCGAAATCTCGAGTCTCATGTCGTTCAGTGAACCACCTATTGACTGGTCAATCAATGGTATCGAAGAATGATATCGGCTCGAGACGGCCATTGTAACCCTGGTTTCACTGGTTCTCCAGTGGCACAGCCGACATGAACCGCTACGGGCTAACGGGTCGGTCAAAACCGTTATCTGCCGGCAACACGACAGCCAAATAATGGCAGATCCGCCAACCGAGACCGTCTCCGATCCGAACGAGGAGATTATGCGTGCGACATACCGTGCGCTTCGCGAACATGGATATGCCGAGCTCACGATTCAACGGATCGCCGACGAGTACGGGAAGTCGACCGCTGCGATCCATTATCACTACGATACGAAAGAAGACCTGCTCGCGGCCCTTCTTGACTACATCCTCGATCGGTTCAAGGACACCGTCCACGAGGTCGAAACGACGGATCCCGAACAGCGACTCGAGTTACTGCTCGACAAACTGCTCGTCGAGCCCAAAGATCATCAGGACCTCCTTGTCGCCATACTGGAGATGCGAAGCCAGGCACCATACAAGGAGCGGTTCAGTGATCGGTTTCGACAGAACGACGAATACGTTCGATATCTGCTTAGCACGGTAATCGACCAAGGGATCCAGAGCGGGATTTTCAATGATGTCGATACCGAACACGTGGCACGTGCACTCATGACGATTATCGACGGCGCCCGCACTAGAGCGGTCGTGTTGGACGAAGACCGTGCGCTCATAACGGCGAGACAGACGGCCGATGAATACGTGACGAACATCCTACTGCGGAAAGAGTAGGAGCCAATCGAACCACCGAGAAATCGATGTCAGGTGTCGTCCATTTTCCGTTCTCAATCGATGTGCTTGGCGGATCCCGTACACCAGTGGCAGCACTCGAGGACCGAATCGAGTTCGTTTTCTCAGTGAGGGAAATTAATCGTCTCCGTCTCTGATCGTTTGAGAATCGCCTGCTGCGGTTAGGTTTGATCGGACTGCTGCTCGCGAGGGGACACCTCAACGAGCCGTGAGGCCGACGCCATCGGCCAGCAATTCATGAGAACGGAGCGTGTCATCGTGGTCGGCGACGACGTGTTGGATCATCACTTCGTTGACGTCGACACGGTCGGAGAGTTGCTCCAATAGGTCTGCGAGCGTTTCCGGACTCCCGGAAATCGCACGTGGCCACTCGTCGGAATCGAGCGTTGCAGGCGTTGGCTCGGGGACACCACCGAGTTCGTCGATGGCCTCCTCGATAGACGGCGTGGAGCCGACGACCCCGCGTTGCATCCGCTTGAAGGATGCTTCGGCCACCGCTCGCACCCGTGCCGCCTCCTCGTCGGTCTCGGCACAGACCGCATTCACCGCGAGCATTCCCTGTGGATCATCCATGCCGTCGGCCAACCGGGAAGACTGGAAGTGTTCGCGATACGTCTCGAACGAATTCGTGGCAAGTTGCGGCCGAATGAACGCCGCAAAACAATATCGTAAGCCGAGTTCGCCCGCGATAGCCGCGCTGGAGGGACTCGATCCGAGCACCCACGGCACGGGCTCGTCCTTACCGGAGCGTGGAATCTCGAGGTCACTGTAAGCGTGTCCCTCGGGATAGTCGTCATAGAGGTGATCGATGACGGCCTCAATTTTCTCGGCGTGGTCGTCGTCGGGATTTTGAACGCGTCGGTCCGTCCCGAGGGCGCGGTCGGCGGCCGGTGACCCGTTCGCCCGCCCGAGACCCGCGTCGATGCGACCCGGTGCGAGTGCGTCCAGCGCGCCGAACTGTTCGGCGACTTTGAACGGGCTATAGTGGTTGAGCAATACTGCTCCGGAGCCGAGGCGGATCGAGTCGGTCTCGGCAGCGAGGTGCCCGAGCAATACTTCGGGCGCGGTGCCCGCGATCCTACTCGCCATTCCGTGATGCTCAGCGACCCAGAACCGCGAGTAACCGAGTTGCTCGGCTTGTTGTGCGGCCTCGACAGTGTTTGCGTAAGCATCGGTCGCGGTGCCGTCGTCGGGAACCGGAGAGAGGTCAACGGCAGAGAGTTCCATATCCGTGCTCAGTGACTTCGAGGGATAACGGTTCGGTTAGCAGAAGGGCTGTGCTCTCACCGGAATCTCCCACTCCGCAGTACTCTTCTAGCAATCGTTCGTATCCCTGCCACGGTTCTCGCGCTGTGGTGCGCTTGTCTGTTCGCCCGGCCGGTCCGGCGAACGCTCGTTCACGGCTAGATCAAATAGCAGCCGTTACTGGCCTCTCTTCCGGCAGCAACCGTTGTCTCTCCCCGTAACAGCAACTGCGACGATCCACCACATGGAGAAAGTATATCTGTCGCAATCCCTTCCGATTTGGTACTGAATCGAGTTCTATGAGTAATAATACAGACGGTGACGACTCTCTCGAAGACGTCCCGGACGCTGCTCCCGACGGGGACGACCCCGCCGAGCAGCCCGAGCGTCAGGGAGCTCAGTCGTCGCTCGAGGATGACGGTGACCGTCGCAACGACGTCGACGATCCGATTGATGACTCCGAACCGTCGTCCGACGAGACAGAGGACGATATCGAGACGGTCAATGATCTCGGCAGCACGGTCGAAGTCGACCCTGGCGTCGAAATCGACGAGGAGATCGACGAAGACGATCTATTGGGCGGTCTGAAGATCGACTCGACGGAGGACATCGAAGTCCCCGATCGACTCGTCGATCAGGTCATCGGCCAGGATGAAGCCCGAGACATAATTATCAAAGCGGCGAAGCAGCGACGCCACGTTATGATGATCGGTTCTCCGGGGACCGGGAAGTCGATGCTGGCGAAGGCAATGAGTCAGCTCCTTCCCCAGGAGGACCTGCAGGACGTCTTAGTCTACCCCAACCCGGACGACGACAACGAACCGAAAGTACGGACCGTCCCTGCCGGAAAAGGAGATCAAATCGTCGACGCTCACAGGGAGCAAGCCAACAAGCACAACCGGAAGCGCTCGATCCTGATGTGGATCATCATCGCGGCCATCATCGGATACGCTATCATCGTGGGTCCCCTCCTGCTCGGTTTCCTCGCGGCGGGGGTCATCTGGTTTATCTTCCGGAGTATGGGCCAAGGAACGGACGCGATGGTGCCGAACCTGCTCGTCAACAACGGCGAGCAACGCGTCGCCCCCTTCGAGGACGCGACCGGTGCCCACGCCGGTGCGCTGCTGGGCGACGTCCGCCACGACCCCTTCCAGTCCGGCGGTATGGGGACGCCGAGCCACGAACGGGTCGAACCCGGCTCGATCCACCAGTCCAACAAAGGCGTGTTGTTCCTCGACGAGATCAACACGCTCGACATCCAGACCCAGCAGAAGCTAATGACCGCGATCCAGGAGGGCGAGTTCTCCATTACGGGCCAGTCCGAGCGCTCCTCGGGTGCGATGGTCCAGACCGAACCCGTCCCCTGTGACTTCATCATGGTCGCTGCGGGTAACCTTGACGCCATGGAGAATATGCATCCTGCGCTCCGGAACCGAATCAAGGGGTACGGCTACGAGGTCTACATGGATGACACCATCGAGGACACGCCCGAGATGCGGCGCAAGTACGCCCGCTTCGTCGCCCAGGAGGTCGAACGTGACGGCCGCCTCCCCCACTTCACCGACGACGCCGTCGAGGAACTCCTCCTCGAGGCGAAACGCCGCTCGGGCCGGAAGAACCACCTCACGCTGCACTTCCGTACCCTCGGTGGGCTGGTCCGCGTCGCGGGCGACATCGCCCGCGCCGAGGATCGTGAATACACTACTCGAGATGACGTGCTGCGAGCTAAAGACCGCTCGCGCTCGATTGAGCAACAGCTCGCCGACGACTACATCGAGCGCCGCAAGGACTACGAGCTGCAGGTCAACGACGGCGGCGTCGAGGGCCGTGTCAACGGTCTCGCGGTCATGGGCGAGGACTCCGGTATCATGCTTCCCGTCATGGCCGAAATCGCGCCCGCACAGGCTGGTGGAACAGTGATCGCCACCGGAAAACTTCAGGAGATGGCCGAGGAGTCGGTCCAGAACGTCTCCGCGATCATCAAGAAGTTCTCCGACGTCGACCTCTCGGAGAAGGACGTCCACATCCAGTTCGTTCAGGCCGGCCAGCAGGGTGTCGACGGCGACTCCGCCTCCATCACGGTGGCGACCGCCGTCATCAGCGCACTCGAGAACATCCCGGTCGATCAGTCGGTCGCCATGACCGGCTCGCTCTCCGTGCGCGGCGACGTACTCCCGGTCGGCGGGGTCACCCACAAGATCGAAGCCGCCGCGAAAGCTGGTTGTACAAAAATCATCATTCCCGAAGCCAACGAGCAGGACGTGATGATCGAAGACGAGTACGAGGAGATGGTCGAGATCATCCCCTGTGCGAACATCAGCGAAGTCCTGGACGTCGCCCTCATGGGCGAACCGAAGAAAGAATCGCTAGTCAAGCGACTCAAATCGATCACCGACACGACGTTCGATCAGGGTACCGTCGGCTCCAACCCAAGTCTCCATTGACAGCCTCCTCGCCCTGAAGGGGTAGGGCTTTCTCCTCGAACGCCCGTAACCGACGTCTGAGAGATATCAACGTGATACGGACACCTGTGTTCGTTCTCGAGCGGACACGGAAGCGAGGGAAGGTTCATAAGGACTGATGGCAATGAGATACCCATACGGAAATTGTGATCGATCCGAAGGAATAGTAACCGGGATGATTAGCCATGAACGACCGAATCCGGAATAAATAGAAATGACAGATGAATCAGTTTCAGCGGAGATCTCGGCGATAGCGACGGAACTCGATTTCGGCGATTCGATCCGACAGTATGCAACGGTGATCGCCGACGAATTGCAGCACCAAGAAACTCGGATCTCATCATCACAACGTACTGCTGCCGCGTGTTTGCTTGCCGCCTGTCGACTCCGTGAGGAACCGGTGCGAGTTACCGTTATAGCCGATCAGACACCCTTCTCGAAGGAGCAGATCCTCAGTGAGATGCAGCGCCTTTCCCAGGCACTCGAGATTACGGTCCCACTTGCCGATCCGGAGATACTCATCGAGAAGAGCTGTGACGAACTCGGCTTGCCAGAGATTGTTCGAGAGCGAGCCGTCCGTCTCGCTCAGCTCGGTGATGATGCTAGTGTGACGAGCGGTGTTTCCCCGTATACCTATACTGCCGCAATCCTCTACGTCGTCTGTTCGCCGACCGACGTCGACCTTTCACAGGCCGATATCGCATCGCATTTCGATGTTTCGACCGCCACCCTTCGCAATCGGCGAGACGATATTCTTGCGGCGACAGGAAGCCGGTTATTCGAGATTCAGTTTCCCGATGCGCGGTCCGAGGCGGTGTCGCTCGTCGATGAACTCTTGGCCGGGGCACGAACGAGCGATTGGGCGCAGAACAAACGGAGTTTGGGAATCCTCGGCGGCGCATGGTTGTACGTCGCAAACGCCGCCGAGATAAACACGAGTGCAACGGAATTGGCGACTATTACGGGAGTCAGTGAACCCACTATTCGCGCTCGCTATGAGGAGTTCGTCGACTACGTCGATACTGCCATCTCTCCCGCTGATCAGATCTGAGTGCCCTTGGGCGAGCCAGTTGTCCTGTTTGTGGGAGAACAATAGATTCGATTTTGTGCTACGGTGAGGCCCAGTGGTTCTGCAACGCGCACGGTGATTTTCCAAACGCGGTTTTCGAGACGGATGCAGCGAAATTAGATCCTACATATCGCCACGTTGGATCCTGGATCGAAGCCGAAGCCAAAGCCATTTCGCTCCTTCTTCTCAGTGTGCGTGTATTCGACGCGACTCGCACTGTCGAAGAGTAGCAGGAATTCCCTCGAGCCGCGCTACTGAGAGATCAGGGCCTGATACTGCGTTTATCTGCTTTCAGTGATGTACCATGTGGGTATCGTATTCTCATCACCGTTTGACTCGTCTCTCGAGGACGGTTTAGGGTCTAGTCAATGCTATCGCGGCGTTCGAACGCGGCAGGATATCAGATACCAAACATTTACGCCCGTATGGGTGTAATTAAAGTGTACACTGTCCCTTATTGAATAGTTAATCAGTACACGTATAAAGATTACTGTTCAATGAGGAAATCGCTGGTGTAGCTGAGAATCGTCGTATTTCGCTGTCGCCGGCTCGAGGAATGGACAGGGAGACGTATCAGTCTAAGATATTATCTACTGTACTCTCCGAAATAGCTCCTGTAACGAACGTTCGCAAGGAGGTCACGTCAAGGGTGGACGAAAGCTGTTGGAGTGCGCGATCAGTTTCTTGGAGGCGCTGTTTCGCATGCTGACGGAGTCGTCGATCAGTGAGAGATGAGTCCGTCTTGATCGAAGCACCATCGGACGCAAGGAGATGCTGTATCCGATAGATCGTGCCAAATCCGCGCCCCAGTGTCGCAAAGTGGTCTCGGTGTGGTTCATCGACATCCGCCAGCGTTGCACCGATAACGGCTGCCCCTCGACCGAGTGCGCCGGCAGTATCATCGATAAACGAACAGTACTTGGTCGGTGACGGTGTTGATTGGATATAGTTGCGTCCCAACGTCTCGATAATCGACTTCGAGACGGCAGTGAATTCTTCGAGGCACTCAGCTATATGATCATCAGTAAGAGATCCAAGCGTTGAATATGCCGACGTATAGAGGTAGTCCGAGGCAAGCAGTGCGGGCGTCACCTCCCACTGCAGTGAGTCAGTGACCTCATTTCCGAGTTGGTGTATCAACTGCTCGCGAAGCCGGACGTATCCACGGAGCAACTCGATCGCTGTCGCTGCGGAAAGGGCCGCCGGCCTCGCCGGTGTCGTTGCCACGGAATTGTGTGAAATAGCTAACAGTTGGCCGTACCACCTGTTATCACGTTCTAAAATCGTCGTCCGGGCAGGAGCTAACCGGCCACTATCTGCAGAGCTGAGCGCCCGCTCGAGTCGGCCGTCGATCTGGGTCCGTCGTTCAGTGAGTGAAAGCTCGCGAGACATTGGTATTAGTCGTCCGTTGCCGGGACCTCGATATTGGTCTCGTCGATATCGACGTTTGACTCGGTGAGATCGCCCTTCCGCCACGTCCCGCGTTGATACCACGCGTACGCGATCGCTGCGCCGGCGACGTTAGAGATGGCAAACGAAAGCCAGATGCCCGACTCACCGATCGAACTGGCGAAAACCCATGCGATCGGGAAGCGGATGACCCCGAGCATCAGCACGGAGATCGCCGCTGCAGTGAGCGTCTTCCCGGCACCGCGGAAACTGCCGGTGTATGCGCGCATGATACCGATGAATCCGAACGTCAGCGCGACGTAACGCAGGAACTCTGCGGAGATATCGACCACTTCGGAATCCGTCGTGAACAGATCAGCGATGGGGGCTGCACCGAACCAGATGAGAATCCCTGCCCCTGTGAGGATAGCAAAGAGGACCTTCGCTGCGAGCGCCGTTGCCTGCTCGGCTCGATCGGGCTTGTCCGCACCGATATTTTGCCCGGTCATCGTCTCGACACCGCGGGCGACCGCAATCGCAGGTAAGAAGACGACCGAGAAGACCCGTGTCCCGATCCCGTACGCAGCGACGACCGTATCCGGGAAGAACGCGACGATGAACAACAGCAGGTTCATCGACACCGCTCGTCCCGTCCCCTCGATAGAGGCGGGGATGCCGATCCGCGCGAGACGGCGAAGATAGGTGAAATTTGGCACCATATCTCGGAGATTGATCTGGACGCCACGCTTGCCGCGAAACATGATCGCGAGGCCGACGACCAGTGCCAGCGCGCGTGAGAACACTGTCGCGATTGCGGCACCTTCGATTCCGAGTTCGGGAAAGGCGATCGTGCCGACGAACGGTGCGTTCTCGACGACCGTCCACCCGAAGATCAGGAACGGGTCGATGATAATATTGAGAACCACCGAGCCAAACATGACCAGCATCGGTGTGATCGTGTCGCCGTAGCCTCGCATGAGCGCGACGAACACGGCGAATCCGAACATGAACAGGAGGCCCAGCGAGATGACCTCCATGTAACTCGAGGCCATCGGCAGGACGTCCGGAGACGCACCCATAATATCGAGGAAATCCCCGACGAAGAGGTAGCCGACGACGCCGAGGACGACCGACGCGATGCCGGCGAAGGTCATCGTCTGTGACGCGGCATACTCGGCCTCCCGTTCCTCGCCGGCACCTGTATACTGGGCGACGAGAACGCTGCCGGCGACCGAAATTCCCATTCCCAGCGAGATCAGAAGGAACACCATCGGGAACGCGAAACTAATCGCCGCCAGCGCGTCCGTGCTATACTGACCGAGCCAGAACGTGTCCGCGAGATTGTACGCGGTCTGAAAGAGGTTCGTGACGACGATCGGCATCGAGAGGAAGAAGAGCGGTTTCCCGATGCCGCCTGATGTGAGATCGAACTCCTCACGCCCCTTGAAGAGCGAACTGATACGACGTCGAATATCCGTCATTGCGCTTCCTCCGCTACCGCGCTGGTCAGTAACTGCGTCTCGACGTTCGTCGTAATGGTTTCGTAGAGCCGATCCACGGAGTGATCAATCGCAACTTGACGCGTGTGAGATCCCGTAATTATCGTCGTAAGTATCTCGGCAATACGTTCCGGAGCAACGCTTTCGGTGAATTCGCCGGCGTCGACTCCGGTCGAGATAATCTCTCGTATTCGCTTGAAGAGATACTCGTCGAATTCGACGAGTCGAGTCTGGATTTCGTCGTCGTACGGAGCCTGTGCCTTCATCTCGAGCATCGCAGTGCGGAACTCCTTCTCAGACCTGCCCTCCTCATCAGTGAGGAACATCCTGAGGAGTGAGCGGAGATGCTCTCGAGAACAGACGCTATCGGTTGAATCTATCAGGGTCGTATACCGGTCGTATAGAAACTCGAGAAAGACAACGAACAGCTCGTTCTTGCTCTCGTAGTAGTAGTGAATCGATGCTTTGCTCATCTCTGATTCGGCGGCAATATCCTGTAGCGTCAGGTCAGCGTATCCATGCTTGCAGAGGGTCCGATATGTTGCATTCAGAATCTCAGTAGGTGATTCGTCATTCATGTCGGTCGATAGAGGCACTTACTGACTGATTAGTCAAAAGGATTTGGAAACAGGATCGTCCCACCACTATCGTTTCGTTCTGTGTTTGCTCAGCCATCTGTAGTCGATATACTATTGGAACGCTGATTCTGATGGGTCGGTCAACACTGTTATCCCCCGCTTGCGTAACTATCCGTACGCTTCGGGAGCACGGGTACGCCGATCTCACGATCAAACGGATTGCCGACGAGTACGGGAAGTCGACCGCTGCGATCCATTATCACTACGAGACGAAGGGAGACCTGCTCGCGGCGTTTCTGGACTACATCCTCGAGCAATTCACGGAGACGGTCCACGAGGTGGAAACGACGGGCTCCGAGCGGCGACTGGAGTTGCTACTCGACAAACTACTCGCCGATCCCGAGGACCATCTGGACCTATTCGTCGCGATACTGGAAATGCGCAGTCAGTCACCGTACAAAGAACGGTTCCGTGAACGGTTCCGGCAGAACGACGAGCACATCCGGTCTCTGCTCGAGACGGTGATCAACCACGGGGTCGAGGAAGGCGTATTTGTAGCTGTCGACACCAAACACGAGGCACGAGCACTGATGACGATCGTCGACGGCGCTCGAACTCGAGCGGTCGTGTTAGACGAAGAGTGCGCGCTGACGACGGCACGGCGGACCGCAGACGAGTACGTGACGAACGTGCTAGTGAACGAACGGCAGTAGCATATCGGTCATCACGCGGTGAGCGTGTGCAACTCTTCACTACTATTCTGTCTCTTCCGGTCGCTCCCGATCGACGTCCTCGACGGAATTCGTACACCAGTGACAGAACTCGAGTTCTGGATCAAGGT
Source organism: Natrinema zhouii (assembly GCF_013456555.2). Classification (GTDB taxonomy): domain Archaea; phylum Halobacteriota; class Halobacteria; order Halobacteriales; family Natrialbaceae; genus Natrinema; species Natrinema zhouii. The sequence continues at coordinate 94,247 of NZ_CP084883.1, read as the reverse complement.
CGTTTCCACAGTGGGGACAGGCGACCGCATCGTCGTCGGGATCGTCGGACGGGCGGGCGGCAGCGTTCTGTCTCTGCGCGAGCCGATAGGCGTCGACGACGCTGAGTCCCACGACGAGGAACATCGGTGCGACCGCCAGCAACGTTCCGACAGTCCAGGTTCCAGCCAGAAATGCGTCGTACGCCGACGGATCGACGAAGAGTACACTCACACCCAGCGAGGTAACGAGCCATCCGATCGCGCGACCTACCCGGCGAAGGTAGAGGTGGCCGAACCCAGTCACAAGTGCTGCGAGGAGTGCTGCGAGCCATGGCCGTTTCTGCGGTAGTGACTGACCCATGTGTTCACTAACCGGTTAGTCAGCAAAAAGCCTTCTCCCCCTCGATGCCCTCCATCGGACGGCTACGCTCAATCGTTGACGACTCCCAGCGAAGCGTCGTCCCCCTCGGATACGATTCGCCGGACCGCTCGAGACGCGTGGATGGCGATCACGATCTCGAGTCCACCTGCAGCGAGAAACGCCCCCCGAGGCGGTTCACGAGAGATCCCGGATTCAGGCTATCGATCCATAGAATAATTAAAAGGACTCGAGTCGGTATCGACGGGCAATGGTCCTCGGTGGGATACTCCCTGACGTGCCCGTCGTCAACGGGCTTGTCATCGTCGTTGCAACTGGCCTCATCTGGTTCGGCAGTGGCTGGCTCGAAGACTCGGCGGAACACCTCTCGGCATACTACGGATTGCCGGCGGTCGTCCAGGGGTCAATCGTCGTCGCTATCGGCTCGAGCTTTCCCGAGTTGTCGAGCGTCGTCTTCACGGCGCTTGCCGGAACGTTCAACATGGGCATCGGCGCAATCGTCGGTTCTGCTATCTTCAACATTCTCGTCATCCCCGCACTCTCTGGGATCGCGACGGACGGTGACCTGGAAACGAACCGAACCATCGTGTACAAGGAAGCCCAGTTCTACATGATCGCCGTTGCCGCACTGATCATCACCCTCGCACTCGCCGTGATTTACGTTCCCGTCCCTGACGGACCCGAACTTGCCGGACGGCTCACGCGTCCGTTGGCGTTGCTCCCCCTCCTCCTCTATGGGTTGTATCTCTTCATCCAGTGGCAAGACGTCAGCGACTACGAGGCCGAAGACGCACCGACTGGAGTTTCCGTCGGCCGCGAGTGGGGAAAACTCGCTGTCGGCTTACTCGTCATCCTCGTGGCCGTCGAACAGCTGGTCGGTGGCGTCGAGTCGCTCAGCCAGACGTTCGGTATCCCCGAGTTTCTCGCCGGTGTCACCATCATCGCGGCGTCCACGAGCCTTCCTGACACGCTCGTGAGCGTCCGGTCTGCCAAGGCAGACAAGGGGATCACGAGTCTCGGGAACGTGCTCGGATCGAACACGTTCGACCTCCTGGTAGCGATTCCGATCGGCGTTCTCATCGTCGGTAGCGTATCCGTCGATTTCGCGGTGGCCGTCCCGATGCTCGGAGTCCTTACCTTGGCCACCGTTCTCTTATTCACGTTTTTACGGACCGATCTCTCGGTCACGAAGCGGGAGTCCGTCGTGCTACTCCTGGCCTACGGCCTGTTCGTAACGTGGGTCGTCGCCGAAACCGTCGGTGTGACACATCTCCTCAAGGGAACGTAACGAGCGACCGGAATATCTCGGCTTGTAGGTCGGAAATGACACAGACCAAATTCCTCGAGGGCGGTCGGCAACGCGAACGGCCACCACTGTGGGTTTTGATCACGCGGTGAGTCGGTAGCGATTCCGTCGGCGCGTCACGTGTGAACGTCTCGGGGAGCCTGCGGCGAATCCGGTCGTTTGCTCGCCGTCTCACTCCGCAGCGAGGAGACAGTCTCGCACGTATCGCTCGAACTCAGCGCGGGCGTCGGCAAAGATGTCGTCGTCACTGGTTACGCGCTGGGTCATCGTTCCGGAGAACACGATCTGGAAGAGCGCTGCCGTTTCCTGCGGATCCACCTCTTGGAAGACGCCCTGTTCGATACCCGAGCGGATCGTGTGGACGATGTGTTTTCTGACGAACTGATCGCTCCGGGTGAAATACTCGCGGTAGTCCTCGTCGTGTGCGGCCTGTGTTCGGAGTTCGACGAGCGCTTGCGTGAAATCGGTGTCCGGTCTGCCGTCGCCGAACGAGAACGTGCTATCGACGATCTCTTCGATGTAGTCGCCGGCTCCCCCCTCTCGGTATGTTGGCAGCTGTTCCTCGAGCTGGTCCAGCATGAACTCGAGGAAATCGAGGAGGAGGTCGTCCTTGCTGTCGTAGTGGTGGTACAACAGCGACTTGCTCTTCGAGAACTCGTCCCCGATCCGCTGGATCGTGAGGTCGCTGTACCCGTGTTTACAGAGCGCGACGTACGTCGCTTTCATGATCGCGTCCCGAGTATCGTCCGGTTCCTCGAGGAACGGTGGTGGTTGCGTCATATCGGCATCCTCCTCGCGCCGCGGCGTGCGGTTTCCAGCGTGGGACGCCGGACGGATCCCGGGGTCCCGCTGACAACGGCCCGCCAATCTGACGGAATTGAGGCCCGTGGCGCGGTGCCGAATTCGTGGGTAGGGCCATGTAGATTGCGTGGGGGACGTGACGTGTCGTCTGTCCGAGCGGGTGCGATATCTCCGCGTTGCATGCACTCCACTCGTTTCAGAGAGGCGACGGGGATGCCCACGGTCACACCGTCCGTGGCGATTTCGGAGCGACATCGACTCCGATTCAGTTCTGTAGCAGTTCCCATTCTGAAGACGGTATACTATCGCCACCCATAAATATTGATTGAATGGTCAGTTCCGTATTTGGGTGATCCTCACCCCCGTGTCAGCCGTTGTGCAGCGACCTGCAGTGAGAAGGTTGATATGAACTGACTGAATATTCAGTCATGAGATGAGCAAAGAACTGAGACGGGCGACCGAAACGAGGTACCCGGCGTGTAACACCGCGGGATCCTCGCGCCCACTGCAGGGAGTCGTATCAGGACGAGCGCGAATCGCTCCCCAGTACCGTCGATTCGAATCCGACTCTCGACGGAGTGGGTGGCAATGAGCCCGGTGCAGACCCGACGGTTATCGGTCGTGGTACCGCCCCATCGACTCCGCGAACGACTCGCATTCAGTTCGAATAACACGGTCGGAGACGCGGCTCACGGGGGCTGGTTCGACGCATGAGCTGGATCGACCGCTTCTCCGAGGCGATCATGGCTCACAGTCGGGCCGTGATCGCCGTCATGCTCGTTCTCACGGTCGTCGTGGGCGCCGGTGCCGGTATGATCGAGCAGTCCTCGTCACTCGACCAGTTCCAGAGCGATTCGACGGAAGCGCAGAAACTGAGCTACGTCGAGGAGAACTTCACGACCGGACAGGAAAACACGACGTCGGCGCAAGTGATTGTCAGGGGTGAAAACGTCCTCTCACAGGAGTCGATGGTCGAACAACTCCGATTGCAACAGTCGTTCCGAGAGAACGAGACGATCAACCGAACGCTCGTCGACGAACAGCCGACGGTCGGCACGGCGAACCTCGTCGCGCTTGCGTCGCTCTCCGGGGGGCAACAGGCGGCCCAAGAGAACGGCTCGAGTCAGCAGCAAGCGGCCCAGGAGAACGGCACCAGCCAACAGCAAGCGACCCAGGAGGCCCCCGCGTCGCCCACGCTGCAGGACCAGATCGACGCGCTCGAGTCGATGAACGCCACGGAGTACGAACGCGCACTCGGTGCCGTGTTGAGCGAGGATTCGTCCGGCCAGATGAACGGACTGGCGTTCATGCCGACGAACTACGAGGCCGGATCGACGAGCGCGAACGCGACGATGCTGCTGGTCACGCACCAGACTGAGGGCGGCGGCGGCCAAGGCGGAATGGTATCCGACGCGATCGTCGACGCACAGCTGGCGATGCAGTCCATCGCGAACGACAACGTCGAAGCGAGCGGATCGGAGGTCATCGTCTTCGGCGGCGGGATCATGGGCGAAGAGATCAACAACTCGATGGGCGATAGCCTCGCGATCGTCGGTCCGCTCGCGCTGTTGTTCGTCGTCATCGCCCTGATCGTCGCGTACCGCGACGTGTTGGATATCCTGCTCGGCCTGTTCGGAATCGCCGCCGTCCTCGTCTGGACGTTCGGCTTCATGGGGTGGGCCGGTATCGACTTCAACCAGATGTTCATCGCGGTCCCGGTTCTGCTAATCGGGCTCTCTATCGACTACGCGATACACATATTCATGCGCCACCGCGAGCAGCGCCAGAGCGGTGGTGCATACGGCGACGATGACGCTCAAGGATCGATGCGAGTGGCGCTGGCCGGCGTCGGCATCGCGCTCGTGCTGGTGACTGCGACGACGGCCATTGGATTCCTCTCGAACCTCACGAGCCCGGTCCCGCCGATTCAGGACTTCGGCGTCGTGAGCGCGGTCGGCATTACGGTCGCCCTGCTCGTGTTCGGCACCTTGGTTCCAGCGCTCAAGGCCGAACTCGACGAGTTCCTCGAGAACCGCGGGTTCGATCGGAAAAAGCGCGCGTTCGGGACGGGCGGTGGCCGATTCAGCCAGGTGCTCTCGATCGGCTCGACGGCGGCACGACGGATGCCGTTCATCATCATCCTCGTCGCGCTCCTCGTGAGTGCGGGCGGTGCGTACGGCGCGACGCAGGTCGACACCAGCTTCAGCCAGGAGGACTTCATCGCAGAGGACCCGCCGGCGTGGACGAGCAACCTCCCCGGACCGATGGAGCCGGGCGACTACTCGATGAAGGAGAACCTCGAGTTCGTCAATAAAAACTTCGTCCGGGAGGATTCCCAAGCGCAAATCCTCGTCGAGGGCAACGTGACTGATCCCGATACTGAGACGTTACAGCGGGTCTCGGACGCCGAGAACGAGACCGCTAACAGCGATGTCGCAGTCACCCTCTCGAGCGGCGAGGCCGACGTCCAGAGTCCCCTTCGGACGATGCGACAGGTCGCCGCCGAGAACGAGTCGTTCAACGCGACGTTCACCGCGGCCGATACGGACGGCGACGGAGTGCCCAATCGGAACCTCGAACAGGTGTACGACGAACTGTTCGAGGTGGCCCCCGACGAAGCGGCCGCCGTCATTCATCAGACTGATGACGGTGACTACGAGGCCGTTCGGATGGTCATCTCGACCAGCGGGACGGCCGCCATGAGCGACGTCACGACTGAGATGCGATCCATCGCGGCCGGGATTGACGGGAACGGGCTCGAGGCCACCGCGACCGGCCAGATGATCCTGTTCGACATCATTCAGGAGCAGCTGATGGACACGGTCATCGAGAGCCTGTTGATCACACTCGTAGCCGTGTTCGCCTTCCTGATGGTCGCGTATCGGCTCACGAAGGGCAGCGCGACGCTCGGCGCGGTGACGCTGCTTCCGGTCGTGTTCAGCGTCTCGTGGATCCTCGGGACGATGTACCTGCTCGAGATTCCGTTCAACGTCATGACGGGGATGATCACGAGCCTCACTGTCGGACTGGGCGTCGCCTACAGCATCCACATGAGCGAGCGCTACAGTCTGGAACTGGAACGAACCGGTTCGGTCTGGGAAGCGATGTCTCGGACGGTCACCGGCACTGGCGGCGCGTTGCTGGGCAGTGCTGCAACGACCGTCGGCGGCTTCGGTGTCCTCGCGTTTGCCATCCTTCCACCGCTACAGCAGTTCGGGATCATTACCGGGATGACGATCATCTACGCGTTCCTCGCGAGCGTGTTCGTCCTTCCGAGTCTACTCGTGGTCTGGACGAAGTATCTCGGACCGGACGCGTCCTTCGACGCTCCGGATAGCAGATCGACCACGCCCACAGCCAGTGATGGCGGACAGCCAGCGGACCAGCCGAACCGTAGAAGGGAGGACTGAACCAGACTGCCTATAGATCGCTCTCGTCCTCTCTTTCGATAGGGATCTCGTCCAGCTACCACTCTATCCTTTCAGCAAAGTAGGACTCAGGTTATGTCGTACTATGATCCCATTCGAACAGTCATATCGTATCACGTTCGCCAGATAGGTTCCACATTTGATAGACGCCCCATTCCTGCAGACCGCGTATCTTCTGAGAGTGTTAGTGGAGCCCCATCGCCTCGATCTCCACCGAGCTATCTAACGATCAGTATAGGTGAAGACGTTACTGGATGAGCATCTGCGAACGAAGTGAGCAGTTCACCGCCGAAGCGGGCGAAGTCCCCAGAGGCGGCCTTTTTAGCGTAGATTTTTGCAAGCGGTTCGAGCGACCGAAGGGAGCGAGGTCGGTCAAAACGGCTCTGCCGTTTTGTGATGCGAGAAATCTCCGATTTCTCAGCAACCCGCAGCAAAAAGGTACGTTTGCACGTATAGTGTCCAGTAGTTTCACGTGATCTGATGTCTGAAGAAGGAGACTTTAACAGAGCCCTAAATCCAGAATAGGTCTCTCGACGGAGATTATCCATTGTCACGGTGATACGTATTGATAGTAACCCACATGACCTGCAACAGGCTAGTCCAGACGGCGGTGCTCGCCGGCCAGCGGTGGTCTTGACTGACAATGGAGTGAGGCTGCGCCAGTCGGCTGGCCCACCTGACCGCCGGCCGAGGAGACAGCACACTCGTAGTCGAGCATCGACCGCCCACCGCTTGAGTCCACACTCCGTTCGAACAGCAGTGACCGCCCCAGACCGGGCGACTCGATCGGGCAAGGCCTTCGTAACCACGGCCGTAGTGAATCGTCATGCGGCGTTGACTTGCCTCGTCCACGACACGCTTGCTGTTGGAGACGCCACACAGCAGATAATTTCACAGAACTCTCGAGAAGCCGAATGATCCTCACTGAGTAGCGTCCAAATGTGGGGAGCTGACTGGAGAGAACTGATTCCGAGCGAGTTCAGAATACCGAACCGTCAGACAGGGCAGTGTCTAGACGTTTTTCCACCCTTCGAACATGGTCGTCGTATACGTTTGTGAGTGGGCTTGATCCGGCTGAACCTCTGTCCTATATTGTCGCGTTGCCGCTACTTGTCCGACGGCGTTTGAGTGCCTGAACAGCGTTATTGCCATTTCGTCGTTGCGTGTATCCCAGCTCGCTTCATCACCAATGTTGTAATCAACCGGACAGACCGCTTCATCCTCAATGCTGTAATCTCGAGTACTCGACTTCGAGTCCTCGAAAGTGTCCTGAGCTGCAGTTTCGTCTGCTTCGATCTCGACGAGTGGGAGCACGGTGATTGTTTCATCCTCGTTCAGGAACGCAGCATCAAAATCGTCGCTGACTTCGTCATCACGTGTCCAACCGTCGGGGAAGTCATCGATCGAGAGGAGCATCGCTTCGTGGTCGTCTTCGTGATATTGTGGCTCAGTATCGCCACTGCTGGTATTACTGCCGGAACAGCCAGCAAGAGCGGTCGCCACTGTAACCCCTGAACCAAGCAGTAGCTCTCTTCGATTCATATACTGTGTGAACGTGTCCTCTCTGATAATACTGTTCACTACGTGAATTACCCTATCCTACTCGCTCACGGCTGACGCTGTTCGCTCGTAGACTGTGTCAGGCCCATCGACTAATTGTCCGGACGAAATACGGAAACCATGAATACCGAGTCGGCTGTGTCGCAGGCGAAGGCAGTCAAGACCGTTTTCAGCGAGAAGAACATCACCTTCCTTGCCGGGAGTATCGCCTACAGCGCGTTCATCTCGCTCGTTCCGCTGGTCTTGTTCTTCCTCCTCGCGGTATCGTTCGTCGATCCCGGACTGCAGCAGCGGGTCATCGAGCTCGCTACCAGCAACGTCTCTCAGTCGGTCGGCGGGGTTATCGAGGTGATGATCGAACAACAGTCGGGCGCCGGCGCCGGATCGACCGTCGGCGCGTCCATCATCGGGATTCTCACGCTCGTCTGGGGGGCGCTCAAGGTGTTCCGCGGGATCGACACCGCCTTCTCGGAGATCTACGAGACGACCACGCAGGAGTCGTTCGTCGGCCAGATCAAAAACGGTCTGCTGATGCTTATCACACTCACGCTGGGGATCGTCGCGATGGTCGTCGCCACCAGCGTGGTCGCGTTCTTCTCGTTTGTCCCGTTCATCGAGTTTGCGGTCCCCCTGCTGCTCGTTGCCGGGCTCGTTATCGCGTTCTTCCCGATGTACTACCTGTTCCCAGAGATCGACGTCAAGCCACGGGACGTGCTCCCAGGGACGATTGTCGGGGCCGTCGGCTGGGCGGTCCTGCAGGTGTTGTTCCAGGTGTATGCATCCCTGAGTGGAGGTGGGGGAAATCTTATCGCGAGCATCATCCTATTAGTCACCTGGCTGTATTTCAGCGGCGTCATCCTGCTGCTGGGCGCGGTGGTCAACGCGGTCGTCATCGGTCGTGCCAGCGAGGTTGTCGAGACGCGGATCGAGCCCTCGGTGCTGGATAAAGACATGAGCCGCGACGAGGTGGCGGCGTACCTCTCTCAGCTCCGCAAGGATCTTACCGACCACTCCGAGGGGACGTCTCTAACGAACGCCGAGGGAATGGATCCGATGAACGAGAACACCGTCGCCGAGCGCAACTCGCCACAGGAGCCCATCTCCGTAACCGAGGGGACTCGAGAGGATGAGGACGGGGTGACCCATGAGGTGCGCCTGCGATGGCGCTCGGGCAGCAATCGCGGAGATTGACAGAGAATTCAGTCAGGTCGCCCTTGAGTTATAGGAGCAATGGACTCATATCGACGACGCCCACTGGACGACGGGCCGTCTCAGGATCGCTTCTGCTGCTCCCGTAGAGAGTGACTCACGCGGGGAGCTATCGACTGCTCGAGGCAGAGACGCACGGGAGCGACCGTGTCTGTGGCTCTACTATGGTGCCGCGATCCGCTGTCTCGGTGGCACCACTCACCGCTCGCGTTTCGGCTCGCGACCGAGGGTACTGGCGACCGATTCGATACGATCGGTGGCGTCTTGGTCACGATTGGTGTAATCGTCAATCTCGAGCGATGTGATGATCCGATCGCTTTCGACCGCGGTATGGGCCGCCTGGACGGCCTCAAACACTTCGTCGACATCGTCGGCTTCGATGATGGTATCCGTCGCGGTCAGTTCATACGCGATATCGAACTCGTCGAGCGCGTCGACCGCCTGGGCAATATCGTCGGAGAGGCTCCCGTCATGGATCGGAATCACCTCGAATCTGGCAATCACTGTCATGAAACTCACCTGTATTCGCTGTCGTGGGTGCGATCGCCCACTACCGGGAGGGGATGTGTGAACAAAGAACATAGTACTTCGGGCTGCAGTCGCACCCGTCCAGCGGAACCCACACGCGGACACAGCGGCCGTCTTGGTGAGCGGTGGTCCCACGTCCCGGACGCCACCGCGACTGCCCGGGACGGGAAGCCCCGCTGTTCACAGCGGGGAGGATGCACAGAACGATTATAAAATAATACATACACACAACATTTCCGCCAATATTATTAATAAGCTCTCAAAAATATCAGTATGGATAGACGATCGGTCTTAGCGGGTACTGGAATCATATTCTCTACTACACTCGCTGGCTGTTCCGGGGTTGAGGACGAGCCTGAAGAGGGAACTAGTGGTGACATCGAAGATGAGGATCAAGACGAAAACGATGGCCTGAATGGGAACAACAATACTAACGATACCGATCAAGAGGAATACGAAATCCAGGGCGAAGAGGAGCAGGAAAAGCAGGATCAAGATCAGGACGACACTGAAGACGATGAGGACGCCGAACCAGAAGAGCAACCAGATGTAATCCTTCCTGATAAAGCAGAAGAGCATCTGGACGTTCTCAATCACGCACTCGACTCGGACGGGGCCGGGTGTGAGTTTGCCGCGGAACTCGAACGAATCAGCAGCGACGACGAGTACCACGTCTCCTTTGAGACGAAGGTAACGCTCTATTCTGACGGCGGTGAGACGATCGCAGAAAAATCTGGACCAAGTGTTGAGAGGGGCGAGCTCGGTGAGGACGAGAATCGATTCTACACGGTCAGTTTCAATGACTGCGAAGGGACTGACCAATATACGCTCGAGGTCGTGAATTTTAGTGCTATCATCTCTGCCGACGCGATAGAGGCTGACGTCGACATCCATCCCGAACTCGAGGACAAGATCGAAGTCGACCACGGGTTCAACTGGGTGGACGAACCTGGAAGCGGCCAGTGTCGGGTCACTATCGGTGTCACAAACGTCACTCACGATTACGTCGTCAGTGCGACCGTGAATAGCGATGATCTCGACCGTGGGTTCACTAACCTTGAGCCAGGCGAATCAGATGAAAAGGAAATTGAGGGATCCTGTACCGAGGACGTCGAGAGTTATCTCGTTCAGATTGGGACGTCGGACTATGAGATCGAAGAAGCTGAACTGGTCAACGACCACAACGAGGAGATCGATGCAGAGGGGGAAGTAACACTCTCCGAGAAAGCTGCAGAGCATCTGGAGGTTCAGGATCACGCACTCATACGGAATGGGTCGGACGAGTGTGAGGCCCGCATAGAGGTCGAGAAAACCACTGCCGAAACGTACCTCCTCTCCTTCGGAGCTGAGGTGAGTGTCTATTCGGATGATGGGGAAGAAATTACGGGGATAGGTACCCCTGGCGGACCGGGTACAGGCAGAGAGCGTATTGAAAAAGGGGAGAGCCGAATCTACTCGAGTATGAGCTTAGAAAACTGTGAGGGGGCAGCCGAGTATGAAATTGATGTTCGGCGTGTTAGCGTTTCCGTCCCGATCGATGAACTTGAGCCTGACTTTGATCTGGACCCTGAGCTCGAAGGGAAACTTGAAGTGATAGATTCCTCGATCTCCTTCGAGCTCGGTGGTACTGAGTATGCGCCAGTCTATGACAACGAATACAGTAGCAGGTCCGCGACAGTGAAGAACGTTACTGCGGACTATCGGCTCACTGTGAGAGGACCGGACGGTGAGCATCGGATGAAGACTGTCGACCTCGAACCGGGCGACACAGCTGACTTTGCACTTACAGGATGGAAGCGCTCGGTTTCTGTTGGTGACCTCACGTATGGTTTCGAGATTCATGCAGAAGACGTCGAAGAGATCGGTGGTTCGTAGCGCAACTCCTCTCTAGTTTCGAAGAGAGAAGCCAACAGTGGGTTGGACAGAAAACTCACCGTAGCGGTCCCGGCCAACAGTGACGAACTCGCTCGAGAACTGCGAAAAGTGCGGGTACGAGGTGAACGCGGACTACAACGCGGTCGTCGGATTACATCCGACAGGCAGCAAAGTCGCTACGTGACTTTGCGACGGCAAAAAAATCGGGCTACGATACGCCCGGAAGCGCCTGCTACGAATCGTGAGGTGTTGAGTCTGCAACCGAGGCAGCCGTCATGCTCCTGCGCATCGATGACGTTATCGCAGCTGGCGATCTCAAGGGTGGCCAGGTTGACGCTGACGATGACGCGGGCGCTCCTCCTCCTGTTGAGATTCTGGCGATGCAACGATACGCGCCCATACAAGAGTGAAGGGTCGGCGAAACTCCTGCAATCCATACCTGTAAGAAATACTTATTAGTAATGGTGTTATAGAAGTTAATCGGATAATGAGACGGCGTAACATGCTCAAAACTCTCGGTGGTATCGCAGGAGTAGGAACTCTCGGAACGGGTATCGTCAGTGCTGACAATTGTCAGGGGGGTTTTATAAAACCGGGTGGGCCGTTCCCCCCAGAAACAGCAAATATCAATTACAATTCATTCACGACCAATGAGAAACTCTATCAGACACTCGAAAAACTCGACACCCAGAGTAACCTCGAGTATGAATCCATCGGCGAGACGTGGGAGGGACGCCCTATCCCCTACGTGCGTATCGACGGTGGTGAGACCGATGTCTTCTACGTGACCCAGCAGCATGGCGATGAGCAACACACGACGGAGGCCGCCCTACAACTCCTTCAGAAGTTCGCTGCTGGAGGGCGTCAAGTCGACGAAATCCTAGATGAGGTAACGCTCCACGTCATTCCACGCCACAACCCCGATGGCTGGGCGCCGGCGGACGACAACGAGACACCGCAGCGGGAAAACAGGCGGCCAGAGGACGTGTGTCACGACGGTCCATACTTCGGACAAAATCAGTGTGGCTCAGTCGATCCAAACCGGCAACACTATTTCGGCATTGATCCGGATATCCTTGCCGAGGCTGATGGCATCGATCCCGACCAGATCCCAGACGAGAACCCCTCGCCCGAAACCCAGGCGATGCTCGACAAGGCTGATGAGGTTGACGCTGACATCGTTTGTGACTGGCATCATCAGTTCACCCTTCGGAATGATGATTGCGAACTGATCAATGCATCGACCAGATGGCCACTTAATGAGGCAGCACCCGAAGCGGCAGTAAACCTCTCTCGGCAGATCGCTGCGCATGCTTACCAAGAGACGAAGGATCTCGGACACACAACTTGGGACACCTACCCTGGCGGGACCACCGCCAATATCGCTCGAAACGCCCACGGCGTTCTGGGTCGCGGGAGTGTTCTCTTCGAGTTCCGTGGACAGGCGAGCGATCTTGGGAACGCGGCAAATGGGAGGCTCGTGACTGTCATCAACACGATTATGAACGAAGTCCTTGATGGAATCGCGTCTGGTGACCTGTATGAGGTCGATCCCGCCGCCGCTGACGATATTCCACCTCGTGGGGATTACTTCTGGAAGGAACTCCCGCGAGAGGAGTGGAACCCGGAACATGAGGCATACGCAGAGTAATACAAGTCAAATAAATTATAGCAGTTGGCATATCTCTCACCGTTTCTGAGAACCCGACCGTCTCTGTGAAGCAGGAGGTTGCAATGAATTCTGAAGTCTTCCTCAGGTAGTGCCATAGCTTCGGTGGGATCGTCACATCGACCACACCGGAATTTCGTTGTAACGCCGTTCTCCTCAAGTTCGTTCACCCACTGGTTCATTTCGCCCTGATGATCACCGAGGGTTATAGACGTCGATGCCAGAGACCCGAGAAAAGTGCTTATCGGTGGCGATGAGTTCGGACTCGAGGGCGCGAGCCACACCGACAATCAGTGTGTCTGGTGCCGGGATAGGCTCGCCCTGGTCGAGCAACCCTGATCGGACCTCGGCCGCTTCGCGAGCCGCGTCGTCATCGAACGCAATAGGGTCGGCCCACTCGAGGGCGTCGGTGACTGTGCTAATCGTTTCGACGTCGTTTGATCGGAGCGCCCCAGCGTACAACTCGTACAGTGTGATCGTCGAGACGACGTACTGGGACTGCGGATTCGCCTCGAGATACTCGATTGTGTATGGCTGCTCGTTGAGATAATCGACGAGAAAGCTCGTCTCGAGAACCTTCATGCGTCGTCGTCAGCGAACAGTTCGCGCTCACTCTCACGAAAGTCACGGTCGAGTTCGTCGCCGACCGCTTCGACCTCATCGGCGAAGTTGCTGCCGGCGAGGGCACCATATCCTGCCTCGAAGTCCGGGGTGTCCTCAGCGTCCTTGTCGCTTGAGGGCCACCACACAACGGCACGTCCGCCGACTTTCTTGCGCGTGATAGCCCCCTGCTCCTCGAGCTCATTGAGGCGCTTCTGGACTGTCCGGCGAGTGCAGCCGAGATGCTCGGCAATCTCTGGTGCGGTAAGCGGCTCGGCGGTGTCATCGCGCTCGGCAAATACATTGAGTACGTCGTCGGTGGTGACCTCTGGGGCTGGACCTGGTTTGCTCATACAGGACCGTACGCACGTGAGTACCAAAAGTGTTCCTACGTGAGTCGGTTTATGCCAGGATCGCGGCTGATGGTCTCCATGCATACCGTTATTTCTGCACTCACGTAAGACCGGTTAGAGACAGACCCGCTTCTCAGGAAATTCTGAATCGACCGTCGGGGCTCCATGGCATACTTTACGCTCCAGGTATTTCAGCGAGATTCTCATGGAGTCACGCTCTTTCAGTGCTATCGACGTCCTCGAGGTCGTCGCAGGAGACGTTTCCCCAAGCGAAGACGACGCGGCCGAGTCGACCGATGATCGAGAATCGCAAGACGGCAGAGGTAAAAATCCCCAGCAGAAATTTCACCTCTCTCTGGCAAGTCGGCCGACGGTTGCAAGGAGTGGATCGTGACTGTCGCCGAGCAGTTCAATGACCTTTCGAAGAAAGCAGTGACCGAGTCGGTGATCGCGAACAAGACCATCCGAATCGACGGGAGTAACATCAGAACCTCGGGAAGCCCGTCCTTTAGCACGGGGAGGAAGTCACTCGTGGGGCGGTTGATCCCACGCGAATTTCCATGCTGTTCTTGCCGGACGGTCCGGAATATTGTCGGCTCTGTCCGGGTCTCGATCGAAGAGGACGTCGTCAACGGTGTCCTCAAGCATGACTTCTATTTGCTTTCGGCATTGATTGATCATTTGCCCGGACAGTGCCGGGTGTTCGTGGGTTGCAGTCATCTCCATTAGGACGCTACCATAACCTCGGATTCCGTACGCGTTTCGAGCAATTTCTGCACCTGTTCCGCCAGGATATCTTGAAAGTTGTGCGTTTGCGTAGCCATCTACTTGGTCCCACATTGCTACATTCAGTTGCCGTGAGAGTTCAACAGCCTCCGGATCCGCCTCTGGGTTGGTTGGCCAGTAGATAGACGATGTGTAATAATGTCCGGGATTGTCCTTTTCACCGGAGAAAGCCCCGCCTTGACAATGAATATCTGTGACCCATAAAGGGTTCAAATCCGTAACATAGTCGATCATCGCTTGGGCCTCTGGCGAGGGATTGTTGGTGGCCCCTACTGGGTAGTGATGCTGGCGATTCATGTCGATCCCCTCGGCGTTTCCACGTTGATTCCGCATTGCGCCATCAGGGTTAGCCTGGGGCAGAATATGGACAGTCAGTTCATTGCGCACCTTTTCGGCGTACTCTTTACCACTCGTCGCTAGATGCTGCAGTTCCTCGACCATTGCGTTCGTTCCATGTGGCTCGCCACCGTGCTGCTCGGTCACGATGAAGATATCGGTATCACCGCTCCCGACTGTTGTAACCACGAGTTCGCGACCTTCGATGCTCTCGCCAATTTCTTCAAGTGTAACGTTCGCTCTAGCTCGCTGTTGGATGTTATCCAACTGGTCCATGAGCTCAGGGTGTGAAAACCACCGTTGTGATCGTTTCTCTTCTCGCGGCCACGTTTCGTCTGCACTTACTATACTCGTTCCAAAGGTACCTATACCTGCCATTCCACTGATCAATTTGAGTGTGTTACGTCGTTTCATACAACAATGTGTTAACCAATCATCTTATAGTTAAATCTATTTGTTTTCTTTATATGTATTTCAACCACATGTTTCCCGTCGATGGGATGGGTTATCTCACTGCTCTTGTTCGAACTCAGCTTAATGGCCACCTTGACTACTCCGAACGTAATATCGTCGAAAAGTTTCCCAGACCTGTACGAGGAGGATAGAACAATTTCACGAACTCCGAATTCGGTCTCGTCTTGATCGTCGTCGCGATTGTCGGTCGTGCTTTCGACGGCGGAAAATTAACGAGAATCACGGCGCGTATCCCCGCCCTAAAGGGCGAAGCTTTGCGCCTGTTTCAACGTAAACGGCCGAAGGGGGACGGCCGCAGCCTCTTGTCACTAGCAGGGAGTCACGGATGTGTTTGTCTAACAAGCCCCTGCACTCATACAGTGAGTCCCGCTATCAATAAACACTGGTCAACCGGCAACAGAGTTCCAGAAATAGGAGAACCTGGTTTCTCGAGCGGAATCCATCGTATCGAAGGGGTGGGGTGACGGCAGGGGTGGCAGGACAATGCGTGGGGGCTTTCCGTCTGATGGGTCCCTGCCGCATTACCATTCATTATCACCAGTGGTGATAAAGCTATGCCCCTAACAAGTCAGGTGTGGGCAGAACGGTGTTCCTCGAGTGGTCGATAGCACTGAAAGCTACGTCGAGTTAGGGAATCCGAGGTAGCTTTCGCGGTGGCGTGTCACGGAGCAGGGGGAGGGATGTTTGAGACGCGATGCAGTGTCTCCCCCCGCAGGCCAACTTTGACGCTGTGAATCACAATAGTCCCGGGACCTGTCTCTGCCAGCCTCGAGCGGTTGTGGCCTCCCATTCGAGAGGTGAGCCTGTAGCTCAAATCAGACTCTCGGCCAGCTCGTCGACGTACTTTTTCCGTTCCGCCTCGAGCCGCTCGAGTAACACGCGGTGGAGTGTCCGGAGGACGTCGTCTGGAAGTGCAAGTGCCACCGTCTGTGGGGTTGGTCAGGCATAGGTCTCTCGACGGAGACTGCCGATTACGACCACAATACGACAATGTACTAAGACCACAAGATATTCAACACATTGTGAGGTTGATACCATAGGCACACTACAATGAGGGGATTATTCAATAGGGGGGCGACCAGTGAAAACGAAACAACCGAAGTCATCGATGCTGGTGAGCTTACGTTCGATGAAGATGGACTCGAGACACCAGCGGAGTTCATCGGATACGAAGGAAGTCTCGTTGTGAAACTGCCGTCACATCTCAAACTGGTGACTGATATTGGAGGAATCGATGAAAACACAAGACTCGCGAATACCTTTCCGAATGTTCCCGATTTCGTGACGCGGCCGTATTGTCCAACCGGATACGTTCAGATCTATCCGGAAGGCGAACAACCGCGTCAATACCGTGTTCTCGATACGCGAAACGGGGATGAGTGAGACGATCACATACCTCCGATTCGATTGGACTGGGTTTCGCGAGATGCTTCTTATTCGACGAATCGCCCATTGATGGGCGTGGGAAGCCCCGCGTGTAGGCCGGGGAGGATGTCACCAAGAGTTAGGCGACTGGACAACGGAATGCAGCGTGAATGGAGTCAGATGAGCTTCGCACAATATTGCAAAAAGCTGAGTTTTCGCCATACGAGGCTGACGCGTACGTCATGCTATTGGAGATGGGACCGTCGTCAGCGAGTGAACTCGCGACGGCCAGCACTGTGCCACGGGCGCGTATTTACGACGTTCTGCGATCCCTCGAGGACGAGGGCTACGTGACGCTCTACGATCAGGATACCCTCACCGCTCATCCCGTCGATCCAAGCGACGCGCTCTCCTCACTTCGGTCGACCGTCAGTCGGTTCGAGAACGCGATTACCGCCATCGAGGATCGCTATGAAGCCCCCGACGAAATAGAGGGCGAGGTAAGTGTCGTTCGACGATTTCGCACCGTCTTCGATCACGCCCGAACGGTCATCTCGGACGCCGAGAACCACCTGCAGCTCGCTGCGACGTACACACAGGTCGAGCGTCTCCGCTCCATGCTTCGAGCGGCCTACGAGCGCGACGTCCGAATCCATCTATCCCTGTTCGTTCCGCCCGATGAGACACCGCCGGCTCCCGCGGAGCTTCAGGGGCTCTGTCACGAGGTTCGGCGACGGACACTCCCTGGTCCGTTTCTCCTATTGGCGGACCGTCAGCAAGCGTGTTACTCGACTCGCGGCCGTCAAACGAACGAATACGGTGTCCTCGTCGACGACTACGCGACAGCCTACGTTTTCCACTGGTACTTCCTCACTCGGCTCCGTGAGGTCTACGACATTATATACGATGCTCGCAGTTCTGACGCCCCGTTCACGTTCGTCGAAATAACCGACTGCGTACGTGGCATCGAACCCGCGCTCGATGCCGGCGCGACGATCCGGGGCCACGTAATCGGGACGTCGAGAGCGGACGGACAGCGAGTCTCACTTTCCGGTGAGTTCGTCGCCGTCGAGTACACGGGTGCACGCGACGAGACACCGGCGACGCTGCTCGAACTCGCAGCGAAGGCCACCGTCGTCTTCGAAGCCAACGGTACCCAATACACCGTCGGGGGGCCTGGTGCGGCAATCGAGGATATCGCGGCCGACCGCATCAACATCGAAGCGCTCTCCGAGCCGATGGATATCCGTCCCTCCTAGTCCGAGCTGACTGCTGAGGCTGTGTTGCCTCTCGTGGGGAGTGTGAACGTCAGTGTCGCGATGACGGCGGCGACGCCGATTGCCGGGAGGAAGGCGACTCGGAGTGAGGTGGCATCCGCTAGTAGTCCGATTGCGACTGGGCCGGCCGCGAAGCCAGCGTAGCTCGAGGTCGAGACGGCAGCGACGGCTGATTCCGGTGACCGGTTGAGGTCGGCCTGGCCGACGAGACTGATATTGACTGGGGCAACGCCACCGATCCCAAAGCCGAGGATCCCGAAGCCGAAAAGCGTGACGGGTGGGATCGGGACGAGCGTAACGATGACTCCAAGGGCGGCGATAGCTGCCGTCAGCTGAATGAATCGCCGAGGACCGACCATATCGACGGCACGGTCGGCGGCGAACCGACCGAGCGTCATCGCCAGCGCGAACGCGGCGAATCCGAGTGCTGCGACCGCTGGGCGTGCACCGGCTGCCCCCTTCAAGAAGACGGCACTCCAGTCGTTTGCGATCCCTTCGATAAGCAGCGCGCAGAACCCGATGAGGCAGAACCCGAGTATCTCTCTGGAAGGAAGTGCGAGTTCGGTATTCGTGTCCTCGATCTCATCTTCTTCTGGGGGGAGGAGCCATACGCTTGCCGTGAGACCGATACTGAGGAACGTGGCAGCGAGGATAAGAAAGTGAACCTGTGGTGATAGTCCGAGGCTAGTGAAGAGAGCACCGATGAGCGAACCGAGTAGTGCACCGGCGCTGTAGAGCGCATGGAAGCCACCCATAATCTGTCGGGGATAGGCCTGTTCGATGTGAAGCGCTTGCGTGTTTGCAGCGACGTCGAGGAGACCCTTTCCGAATCCGAATCCGACCAGAGTGATGAGGAGGGTAGACAGGCCTCCCGAGAAGGAGATGACTGGGAGGAGAAGACAGTAGGTGATGATCGCGAGGCGGACAACCGCCTTGGCACTGTAGCGGGCGACGAGGGCACTGCTGGCGATAAGGCCGAGAATGCTTCCAACAGCGAGTCCAAGCAGCGCGATACTGATGTCCGTCTTCGTGAGGTGGAAGAGTGTCTCGATGGCTGGGATGCGGACCGCCCACGTCGCGAAGATAGCACCGAGGATGACGAACGCAATACTGTTCGCGACGCGTGCTGTCCGGACTTCACGTGGGATGCTTTCAGAGGAGTGGAAAATATTCGACAGTCGGTTGTTCACAGCAAGAACGGAACAATCTGCTCGCATATAACAGTTCTTTGATATAGTTACAACAGGTGTTGTAGCAACCGTGGACTCCGAGCATGTAGCAGAGATCGCGTTACTAGCGTAGTGCTTTCCGAGAGTGGCTCTGTTGAGATCCTTGAGAAATCATAATTTTGACTAGTAGGTCAACCGAATACAGACTCTTCCAAAGTCGTAGTTACTTGCGTTCAGGCCGAGACAGATGTTCTCCGCCCTGTTCACATAAAAGAGCTCTAATAGTAGATAGTAGCGCAGTTTCTTTATTCAGAACTATCACTAAAACTGAATCGGGTGATTCGGTAACTACAGCTGCGAACGTTCCATCACTATACCTTATTTCCATTGACAAGAAACAGTTAACCCGGATAATCACAAAAAGCACTGTAGAGATGGCTACGGAAGATGAGAAACAGCGGGCAGCAGCAGTGTGTGAAAACTGTGGGACTGCTCATGCAGTGCGTCTCGGGCCTGACAGTGAAATACGGCCAATTGGGGGTGGACAGGCTGATACTTGCACATGTGGCGATGGCGATCTCCGCATCCTCAGCAACGATGGGTCTGTTCTTGAAGATGTAAATATGTAGACCCAAAAGTAGACGAGTGCATTAGTAACTATATCTCCTGTACTGACCGCTAAGCACAATTGACTGTCCGGTTCTGTTTGTGATCTCGGACGCAGCGTTTTCGGTAACTACAGCTGCGAACAGCACTTCACCAACGGCCAGAGAAATATAGTATTCCGGTAAAGGCGATAGTGACTAATATTCAGTAACCCACCTCTGGTTACAGTCGGTACATTCGAGTTCAACTTCACCTCCTGGTTCAAGTAAGGTGCTGAAGTTGTCCTTCCCGCAGCTTGGGCACTTGGCACTCTCCACACATTATTTCTCCATCTTCACTATTAAAGATTCTCACGCTGTAAAAGAAATCTGTGAGGAAATGGGTGACAAACCAATCCATAGTGTGCCAGAATCACAGTCCGTTTCGTCGAATATAGTACCAAACGGGAGACCCGGGAATTTTGAACTAAACGAACCATGGTAGCTATAGCAGCCGTATCATCTGTACTGAACAGTGACTACGTGTGCTCACTGAGTACTGATTGCAGCAATAGCCGATGCTGAAGGCTTGAAAGTCTGTTTACAAGACAGCCCACGAAGTCTTATACATAGTCACACACATTGTCACACTATGAGTGTCGAGTCATCGGAGGCGGTAATACTACTAGTAGAAGACAACCCCGGTGATATTCGTCTTATTGAAGAAGCCTTCTCGGACGGCAACATCGGAAATACACTCAACATCGTCAACGATGGCCAAGCCGCACTTGCTTCATCTATCAACGCGGAGAGTACGAGAATGCTCGTCGACCGGACATTGTACTGCTTGACCTGAATCTTCCGAAAGTGGACGGTGAAGACGTTCTACACGAAATTAAACAACACCCTGAACTGGATGATACTCTGGTGATTGTCCTGACCGGACTGGATGATGACCTGATTGAATCCCGTGACCTTGATGATGACGCAGATGAAGACGCGGTCCTCGAAAAACCGGTTGACCCCGGCGAGTTTGTTGAGGTAATTCGGTCGTTCGAACAGTTCCGATTAGCAATTATACAAGAGGATTGACGAGTACCAGTCCTACGGTAACTCCTTCACCTGTACTGACCGGCAACTACAGATGCGGACTTAGCGTGGCCCTTTCTGCCAGCTATCGGTTATACTGGTAGAACAGTGCCGAACAGAGAACGCGTATGAAGCAGGTCAGTCAAACGAGTCAAAGCATTGGTGCTCCGGGGTTGAAGGAATAATACTCAAGCCCATACGGTCCGACTTGAGATGCAGGTATTCTCGTCGGCTGATGCTCGGAAGCGTGGGATCCTCGTTACCGTTCTCTTGTTGGCTGTGTTTGTTCTCCTCTACCTATCACTTCGACGATACGCACCGTTCATTTTCCATCCTGACGAACTCCAAACGTGGATAGACCAATTCGGCGTTCTCGCACCGGCCGCCTTCATGTTCGTCCAGATCAGTCAGGTGGTTGTCGCGCCAGTCCCGGGGCAGGTTGTTGCGCTCGTCGCCGGCTACCTCTTCGGTTCGGTGGCCGGCACGGTCTACAGCATCACCGGCGTTCTCATCGGGAGTGTAATCGCGTTCTTGCTCGCAGACCGATACGGTCGTACATTCGTCGAAGACATACTCCACGAGGACGTCGTAGCTCGCTTTGACGAGTTCGTTGATCGGGTCGGATTTCCGGGCCTCGTCGCGTTCGTCCTCATCCCTGGGCTTCCGGACGACGCTATTTGCTTTCTCGCCGGACTCACTAAGTGGAAGCTCCGAACGTTCATGGTCGCCATCACCGTCGGACGCCTCCCGGCGTACGTTCTCACCGTCTACGCCGGCGGCGAACTGGCAAGCGGTGAGTTCACCGAAGGGGCGGTAATTATCGGGACCGTGATCGTCGCCTCGGCTGTCGGTTACTACAAACGCGAAGCGATACGGGACTTGGTAGGCAGCCTGCGGGAGCGCACTTCGTCCTGATTTTCGTGTTCCTGAAAAGAGCTACCGCCCGACTACTCGATAAGGCTGCTGCTCAGCGTCTGTCCGTGTGAACTCGGCCACTGTATCTCCACATTATGACTGCGTGGTAGATTGCAACCCATAGTGCTACATCGTTCAACTGTACCGAGCGGCCACTACAGATGCAGACGTACCTTTTTCTCGTCGGGTTTGCTCGCGTCGCTCGCTCACCGCTCCTCCAAAAATCTACGCTAAAAAGGCCGCTCGCTCCCGTCGGTCGCTCGCGGGTGCATCGCTCGCAGCCCGACCGCAGCGGTAACGCCTCCGCCTATACTGACCGTGAGTTTCACATCAAACTCTGAATAAAGAAACCGTACTAAATCAAAGCCGCCAGCTTGAGGCTAGCGTCGGACCCCTACTCGAAAGGTGGTGTGTCAATGGGTAGGGGTGAAACAGAGATCGATTGTCGGAACGATATGACAGTGGAACGACCCCTGTTGGTGACGGGGTGGCTGCAGTGTCACGGAACTGGGATGGGAACGGAAATCCCCCCTCCCCGTCAGATAGACAATGAGGCTATCACTGAATAAATATAGAGATGATAAAACGGTTAGATTGACAGGGAGAGGCCTTTTCGAAAGCGGTAGTGTGGTCCTCGCCCACTCCATCGTATAGTTCATTCCGAGTCTGGCGTGGCTATCTTGCTCTTGGAACAGCGGTCTCGAGGGTGATCCACTTCATTATAGTAACTGCCAACTGCTGCGCTAGTTCTCCTAATTAGGCCCGATCTCTCTCGAGAGCAGCCTGCTTAGTCCACTGTGGGTGTGACTGAAAGGGGGCGACGGTTCTCGAGGTGCGAGACAACACAAGCACAAAGCCGAACGTAGTGAGGCGAGGCACACAGCAAGTCGCAATCCTCGAGAGCCGTGGGCATCCTCTCTCGAGCAGTCCTCGGCAATCACCACAGAGCGGCCTCGAGTCATCAACCCCACGCCGGATACGCTCGAGCACACGGTCGTCGAGCACGACGATCGCCCGGATGAACTCGGCGTCTACCCGCGCAAGGTCGAAAACGGATCGTTCAAACGGTGGATGGTCGCTGAAGACGGATCATTCGTGGATCTGGCCAACGTGCGGTAACGGCCGGCATCACCTGTTTCAACTTACTGTCCTTGCCTTCTTCTGTCCTAAAAGGGCAGAGACGGTGATCTGGCGCTTATCCGGCGTGTTCAGTAAGTTCCAGGTATGGCGAAACTATATCGCGGTCGACTGCTAGTTCTATGAGTTCCGTTTCCGCCTCATAGTCGACGAGACCGACATTACAGAGATGGGGCAAGTGCTTCACAACCTCGGAGGATGAGTTTGATGCGTGGCTTACTTACAATGTTGTCAGGGATACAGTAGCGGACGAAACCGACGCGCTCTATAGGAGGATACGATGAGACCTCCTAGCAGAGTATCGCCGTTCTACCGGGCAGTCTCGCTCGTCCACCCGTTCTCGGCGAGATACGTCTCGAAGTCAGTGAGATCGAGACCAGCGTCGCGCCGAAGCCCCGCGATGTCGGCCTCGTAGCCGTGTTCGTTGATCCACTCGAACATCAGCGCCTGATCCTCGCCCATCCGTTCCCGTGCCTGCTCGATCGGGACGTGTCGTGCCTCAACCCGACGACCGAGAGCGACGGAGAAAGCCTCGGCCACTGCTGCGAGCGTTCGCTTGTCGCCGGCTAGCTCGATCGCCTCGCCGATATACCGATCCGGGTTCGCGAGCGTAATGGCCGCAAACGCCCCGATATCGTCGACGTCGACCATCTGGACTGGATTCCCTTCCGCAAGCGGGAACGCGACGGTGCCATCGTGAATCATCTCGCGCTGCATCTCGAAGTTCTGCATGAAGAACACCGGTCGAACAACCGTCGCCGGGAGGTCGAGTTCGCGGATGCGCTGCTCGACCGCCCACTTCGATTCGAAATGAGGCACACCCGTCTCTCGTTCGGCCCCACCGACAGAACTGAACACGAAGTGTTCGACGCCGACATCAGCAGCGACTTCGGCGACGGTCGTTCCCTGTTCGACTTCACTGTTGTACCCCTCGGCGAAGTGCGTCATGCTGTACACCGCGTCGACCGCGTCCATGGCGTCCCGATAGCTGTCCCCATTCTTCGAGTCGCCGGCGACGATCGTCGCACCGCGGTTCGCAAGCGATTGTGCGGCCTCTCCGTCAGGGCTACGTGTCAGTGCGTGGACGTCGAACTCGCCGTGTTCGCCGGACAGCAGGTGATCGACCACTGCGCCGCCCTGCTTACCCGTCGCGCCGACGACGAGTACGCTACGCGAGCTCATCGGCTACCCCACCCGCCGGTTGTCGGTCTTTTCGGCCCGTCCGCCCATTGGTCGTGCTGCTCTCGCTGATCTCGTTCCATTGCATTCATAGATACGAGCGACCAACCGATGGGGGTTATCGTAAACATGTTCAGGGTAGTGTAACCCGTCAAAGGACTGGTCGACACGGTCAATCGGTGGTGAGGTGATGACCTCGTCTCGACACCCGCGTTCGTTCGTCCCGTTCACGACCAACGGGGGAAAACAGCGCTCCGTCACTCCGTGTCCGCCAGCAGCTCCGTGTCGTACTGCGGCGCGAGTGCTTTGATTTTCTCTAGCTGTGCTCGCTCATCCTCCTCACTTTGATTGGCGACCGTCGTTGGCCCGTCAACTGGGACGCCGACGGCGCGGAAGAACTTGTCCTGACCGGCCGGTTCACAGGTGCACAGCATCTGTGACGGTTGGCCCGTCGCATTCGTGAACTGGTGCGGTGCATTCGCTGGAACGTGAATCGTCTGACCCGCCTTCGCAGTGATGGATTCACTGCGGAACGTCACTTCGATCTCGCCTTCGAGGACCACGAACGTTTCTTCGAAATCGTGGCGATGTGGACCGGGTCCGCCACCCGGCGGAACGTGCATGTAGATGAGACACATCTTCCCAGCGGTGTCTTCGCCCGACAGGAGGACAGTATACGTATCGCCAACGAGGAACAGGTGCGGGGCGTCTGGATCGTTCGGATCCACAAGGGTGGCATCGCGGTTCGAGTCGTCGACAGGGAGCGTGGTTGAATTTTCAGTCATTGTCATGTTCTCTCTCTGGGTTTTCATCACTCGGCTCGGATCCTCACTCGCCGATTGATTCGAGCCCGTTACACTTGCTGAGACGACGCGACCGACGGTAACCGTGACCGTAAACATGTATAGCATCGCTGCCGTACGGGGAGCATCGGGAGGAGACGAATGCCCAGAGCACAGTTTACATTCGAGGTCCCCGGGGAACTTGGCGCGCTCTCGACAGCCCGCCCAGAGACTGAGTTTCGAATCGTCTCTAATTTCCCGACGGAAAACGGACTGATCGTGATCCTCGACATCGGAGCACCGAAGCGTTCGATCACACAGGCGCTTGACGAGGAGGAGCTACTGCCCCAATACGAAGTCCTGCACGCTGACGATCAGCGAACGGTCATCCAGTACGAGATATCGTATGTTCCCGCGCCACACCGCGCAATCCTCAAGTCGGGGAATCTCATTCAGTTCCCACTTCCGATCCGGGGAGGATGGGCCAGCGCTGATCTGACGACCTCACAGGAGCGCTTGTCTCAACTCGGAGACGCGTTCGATGCCGCTGAAGTCGCGTACGACCTCTCCGCCATCCAGCAATCAACTGACGAGACCGCACTGCTGACCGATCGCCAGCTGGAGTTTATTGTCGAGGCGGTTGAGCGCGGGTACTATGAGAGTCCGCGCCAGTGTACGCTCACAGAACTCGCCGAATCGTTCGGCGTGAGCAAGGGCGCTGCGAGCGGAATCCTCCACCGCGCCGAACGACGGATCATCAAGCGCTTCCTCGGTAAGCCGCCGATCTGAGTCCCGTGGATCCGGTCGATGCCGCACAAACCAGAACGTCCTGCTCCATCTCTTTGGAATCTATCTTCGGATTCTGATTACATATGTTCGGAATATTCGCTCAGTGAGTGTGAGCGCGTACGTGCCTCAAACCTCAATCAGCGAGAGCATTTGGTGAGGTCCAGACGTCCCAAAGGCCGTCATGATTAGGTCTGCAAGATTATCTTCGAATGTATCTGTTGTATCAGTAGGGGAGGGAGGGGTCATGGTCAAGTCCGGAATTGCTGCCCCAATTCCTATACAGTGCAGGGCTGGCATGGAGATAATGTTGTCTCTTACTTTTGTCCCTATCACTTACTGGCAACTCATCAGAGTCGACGGTGTATAACTCGTCGTGGACGGCACGTCATTCGTGGATCTAGCCGACGCGCGATAGCCGTCCCTCGTTCCTAGGGCTCGTTGTCGCCCTTCTTCGCCCCGACGCGCTGATTCTTTACGAGTAACGCCTGTAGTGTGGCGCTCTCCTCCGGTGTGAGTCCTTGGTCGGCCATACGCTCTGTCCGACGACTGATTCGATAGGTGTTCGACCAGCGATGGCATGATCACGGACCTCTTGTCTTAATGAAAGAATAGCTGACTTACCATTCTAGTAGAGCAGCGAATCCACCTGTTGAGGGTACGTTTATACTGTATCACCAAGTAATTTGAAATATAATTATGATTACACGATGCCACGAAAACGGTGACAGAACTGACCGGATTCCAACGTGACCTGCTGTATGAAATCGCTGCTGCAGAACCCGCGAAAGGCGTGACAATCAAGGATAAGATTGAGGACTACTACAGGTTCGAAGTCAACCACGGCCGGCTGTATCCAAATCTCGACACGTTGGTCAACGCTGGCCTCGTCGAGAAAGGCCAGCGCGACCGACGAACCAACGAATCACTCACGACGAGCGGCGAGGCACTACTTGAGCAGCGCCGAGAGTGGGAAGCTGGGAAGCTCGAGCAGGCGCTGGCGAATGAAGCCGACCAAGTGCGAGACTGTGATTCCAATGAGTGAAACCAAACAACCCGAAGACTTCGAACACGTTGACCGTCAGGCTGACCGCGACATGCACGACGCCGAGTCGTGCTATACAATCGCCGTCTTTGGGGACGGCAAACAGTTCATCGCCACGCAAGCTGACGCGACACTCGAGGCCCACGGATTCGCCCCAGCGGAAGCGATCGCCAACTACGCGCTGGCCGTCGACGCGAAGAACAACAGCGAACAGGTGGTCGCCGATGAGTATCCACATCGACACCGAACTCGAGCACATGACCGGCGCGACCGACGACGGCGTAGCCGGCGAGTTCACCGCCGACGAGACGTTCGACTTTCACGGCGAGCAGGTCGCCTGTGAGACGACCGTGGTGCTACTCGAAGATGGCGGCGTGCATATCACACAGGCGACGGACCAAGGGACGTTGACAGTCTCACACTGTCCGAGCGGGTGGCGGATGAGTTAGTTCGGGAACGTGAGTCGGAATGAGTGACGACCCGAACCCGGCCCACGAACTCGTTGCAGAGGCCTACGACCTCATGGAACAGACACTCAAGCAAGACGAAATTACGCAGGCTGATAGTGAGGCGTGCAAGGCCGCGCTACTCGAGGCGATCGAGCACCCGATTCGGATATCTGGGTGACGATGGTTGCCGAAGGCCCGAATCAACTCGAGCATCAACGCTACCCAGACGGCGAATACCAGTGGGACCCTAGAATTTTGAATCGGGAGTGTCTCAAGGAAATCACCGAACACGAAATCCAGGTGACGGTCTTGTGACCGATCTCGAGCAAGCCAGCAGCGAGTGCCCGATTTGCGACGACCCGATCGTAGTCGACCACTCGAGCGCCCCGCTCGTCTCGCGAGACTACGTCCATGCGATCGCCGACGCCGTCGAGCACGCAAACGCCCACCGTCGAACAGTGCTTGCGAGGACTACGACATACGATACGTCGTCTCGGAGGGCTACTATCCAGACGATAGTGACGAACCTGCTGAACGACTTTTGCACCCCTTTTGTTGAATACACTCGATGTGGGAGGCCCCATATGGAAGACCAATCTAAAACCGGAATTGACCACCCAGAGCAACTCTGTGAAGCGATAGCCGGGATTATCGACGAACTTGAGAATAAGGAGATAATTGAGGAAGACCGAGCATCTGAATTACGCTCACAAGTCTACCGCTCGGTCGAAACCCCTGAGGAATAGCCCGGACAGATAATACACCTCAAAGTCGAAGCCCTGAGCCCGGCGTAAGCGTCTGGCAACAACTGACGCCGAGCGGGATGATCGAAGCGTCGCGCGTGCCTCGCACGCGACAGTCGGGCCTATCACGACCTGGGATAAGTACTCTCTGGCCTGATGGATGTCACTCGCAGCTCGGTATCTCGAAAACCGCCCACCGGTAGATGACCGGGGATCGGCGGGCGCGTCGCGTACTGGGGGATGACGCGACAGATGAATTCAGGGATGCGATCCTGTTGAGTCCAACGCCAACAGATATTGGTGGGTGGGCCTGTCACCACAATGGCTTTGATCTGCTAGTTGAAAGACAGCGCTGGCCGTCGCGTCTGCCGGTTGCTCGGAGGTTGCTTACTGGCCGTCAGATAATGCAGATGCTGCGCCACGCTGTGTCCATGCTCGGGCTGCTTTCCTCGCCTACTCGCGTACACCCCATCTCGATCGATCCCGTCTCGATGAATCGGCCGGCAGCGACGCTTCGTAGCGCGATGACGATCGGAATGGCGATGCCGATACCGGTCCCGTTCGTCAGAATCATAAACGAAAACGTCTCGATATCGGGGATCGATCAGGGAATCGTCCACGAAACGATCGTGTCGCGCTGTTGCATCTCACCACGTCGCTTCTCGAACTCGCGGCACCAGTGGTCGTAGTCGTCACCTTGCCAGAAGCGCCCGGTTGAGGAGACGGCGAGTGAGTTGACGCCGAGATCGATACCGAGGACCGTTTGGTCGGGGTGCCCGGTATCTGCCGAAACCTCTGTGTCGTCGTCCCCAGAACGCGGAGCGTTCTGGTGTGCGAACGAGACGCGTTGCGTCTCGTCAACGCCATCCGACTCGCACCGCCGCGTCGAGATGTTGAGGTAGAATTCGTCGGTTGCCGCGTCGTATCGGAGCGTACTCTCGCGGAACTCGTAGCCCTCGGAGAGAACATACCGCTCGTAGGGGGTCGGGCTGTCTGCCGGGAGAACGAACGGACATTCGACCCGACCCTCAACGGTTGCCAGCGACGCTTTGCGTTGGTAGAAGATTGCGCTCCGCATGTCGTAGTCCATCGTTTCGGCGGTGAACGTCGGATAAGAGACGCGCTGTCCCTTCTTCCACCGTTCGACAACGCCTTTGACGGCTTCGACGGCTCGACGAATCGCGGCTTGGACGAGTTGTGCCTGTAACTCCGTTTTCTCTCGAAGTTCGGAGTAGAGCGTGTCCCGTACTTGCCGTTTATTGGTCTTCGTCACACGTCTCGAGCGGTTCAAATCGCAACTCGCCGACGACGAGTCGAATCTGTTCGTGCCGTTCGTTGCCTATCGCTACGCGATCGAGCGCTTCAACTGGTACACGCTCGAGTGAGTCGAGCGGGAGGCTGAGCCGGCCGTGACGGTTTTACCTGAATTGGGGCGCTAAGGCCCCTTCCTCAACGAGCGACTGAAGGGAGCGAGTAGGGAGGGGATACAGCGCCGCACAGTTCTCAAACACGTTCAACGCTCGGTCCACAGGCCCACCGCTACCTTTATGTTGAAACATAGTGTAAACACAGGTAATGGATAGGCACGAAATAGAAGGCCACGAAGTCATTGACGGGACAGTCAAAGCCACCGGCAACGGCGCTCATGTTCTCGTCCCGAAGGACTGGCGTGGCGCGGACGTGAAAGTCGTCCGAACCACCGAACCCGACGAGTAGCACCACTCGATGAACTACAACTACAGGTATCGACTCCACCCGTCCAACGTGCTCGAAGAGCAGTTAGCGTGGACTGTCGATACCTGTAGGCAGGTCTACAACCACTTTCTCCACCGACTCAACCGGAGCGACGACACCTCGGCGTACTCCGAGCAGAAAATCCTGCCGAGTCTCAAGAAGTGGTGGAACGATCTGAAAGACGTTCACTCGAAGGTTCTTCAGAAAGTCGTTCAACGTCTGTACGACAACCTTTCGACGCTTCGCGGGTGCAAAGAGAACGGCCACTGCGTGGGGGTGCTCAAGTGGAAGGCACCGGGCGAGTACCGAAGTTTCACCTACAGTCAATCCGGCTTCAAGCTCAAGAACACGAGCGATCGGACGCGACTGTGGCTCTCGAAACTCGGTGAGATACCTATCACATTCCACCGCGACCTTCCCGACGACGCCGACATTAAGACCGTCACGGTCAAGCAGGAACCCACCGGCAAGTGGTACGCTATCCTCGGCGTCGAGACGCCCGACGACCCGCCGGAGACGCCAGAAAATCCCGAGAAGTGCGTTGGCATCGACGTGGGAATTCTCAAGTACGCTCACGACACGGACGGAACCGCCGTCGAATCGCTCGACCTGTCCGGCGAACGTGAGCGACTGGAACGCGCCCAACGCAACCTCTCGCGGAAACAGCACGGGTCTGCTAATTGGGAGAAACAACGTCTCATCGTGGCCGAACGCCACGCCGACTTGAAGAACAAGCGTCGTGACTTCCTCCACAAGCTCTCAGCGTACTACGCTCGGAAGTACGACCTCGTAGCAGTCGAAGACCTCGACGCGAATGGGTTGGTCGAGCTACCGGGCAACTCGCGGAACCGAGCGGGGGCGGCGTGGGGAACGTTCCTGCGGATGCTCGAATACAAGTGCGAACGCGAGGGGACGCACTTCGTCGACGTGAACCCGCGAGGGACGACGAAAGAGTGTGCCTCCTGCGGCGTTTCGACCGAAAAACCGCTGTGGGTCCGCGAACACTCGTGTCCGGCGTGTGGGTTTGAAGCGGATAGAGATGCGAACGCGGCGTGGAACATCCTTTCTCGCGGTATCACAAAGCGATTAGGAGCGGGACGCTCCGAATCAACGCCTGTGGAGACTGTGCTCCCTGTGTCCTCCGTTGTGGATGCAAAGCGCGTCGTGGAAACAGGAAGCCCCGCCCTCAAGCGCGAGCCGTCAGGCGAGCGCTAGGGTGGGGTAGTTCACTGCTCCGGCGGCGCGACCCACTCACCCTCGACGTAGTGGTCGACGGATAGCGGTTCGGCGGTGGGCACGATCGCTGAGCGGGTCGCCGTTTCGAGCGCCGTCGAATTTGTACTGTTATCGTCACCGGTGTCAGTGCTGTTGCCGTCGCCGGTGTCGGTGCTGATTCCATCGGTGGTATCAGTGTCTCCAACCCGACGCTCGAGGATCGTGCCGCCGTCACCGACCGCGACGTCGTACGACGACCCTTTTACGACGCCATCCAGTTTCGATTCGATCCCGGTTTCGTACTGCTGCCACTGACCCGCCGACTGGCGCTCGAGAATCATCCCGCCGTCGCCGGCCGCGAGTCCGTCGGCCCCGCCGCGGTCGATCGCGCGGATGGCGCGTCGCTCGTCGTCGACGACGTGGGGCGTCCACCGGAAGCCGTCGTACCGGTAGACGATCCCGGAGCCGGCGGCAACGTTCACGTCCCGCGCGCCCTGACTCGCGATGTCGAAGAACGCGCCGCCCGCGAAGTCGATGCCGATCTGGTCCCACGTCCCGCCGCCGTCGACTGTTTCCCCGACGAACTGGCTCGTGGTGCAGACGTGGCCCGCCTCTCGCGCGTGGAAGTCGATACCGGGGATTGTCGACCCGCCGCCGGGTTTGATCACCTCTTGGTACTGCATTGCGCCGCTGTCCTGTCGAACGCCGACGAGGAGTTCGCCGGAGCCGTTGACGAAGTACACGCGCTCGTTCTCGCCGGCGGTTCCCCGCACGGCGCAGTCCTCCCAGGTGCTCGTCTTTCCCTTCGGCGCGGAGTAGTTCGTCAGTGTTCGCGTCTCGACGTCGTACTCGCCGATGACGCCGCTCCCGCCGACGAACCAGACCGCTTTGCCGTCGTCCGTCGCGTCGATCCCGGTCAGCCGCCGACTCCGGGCTTGCGGCCCGTACGCGACGACCGTTCGCCAGCCGTCCTCGTGTCGGGCGAGAACGTTGCCGTCAGCACCGGCGGCGAACGGCCCTGAAGCGGTGTCGACGGCGTCGTTTAGCGCCTTCCCGGTCGGTGATTCGACCTGTTGCCACCCGGTTTCGTTCGACTGTGCGGTCGCCGCCGAGCCGAGCGTGAGAACGCCGGCAGCGGTCGTTGCGGTCGCGAGCCGAAGCACATCGCGTCTTGTTTGTTCGGACATGAATCGCGATCCGGGGTAGCGCTCGAGCGCCTATAACTCCATTCGATATTCTATATAGTTACAACAAACACGAGCGCAAATCGACATAGCTGCGGATGAAAACTCGGTTTTAACTCCAGATATTTATTCCAACGGCGCCGAAATAGGTCGACCGCTGCCACAACTTTGGCGGCTGACCCGAAATCAGTACGGTCGAACCGCCTACGACGCACTCACACAAATGGGAATCACGGTGACGGTGATGATCGAGTACGTTGCGACGCTCGAGGGAGCCGCCTTCGGCACCAAGAGCCCGGCGCGCCACCGCGCTCGTCGCGCTCGACAACAGCCCTTCCCGACGGCTGCTCGAGCGCCACGGCTTCGAACCCCGCCGGCGTCGGCGCTACGTCAGAGTAGGACCGTTCTCGCATCGAGCGACGCGGACGGTGTGCGACACTCTTCGAACGGAGGAAGCTGCTCGAGCGTCATTCCTTCCGGCTCGAAGGGACTGCTGATCGCTATCGAGGAGTACGTCGCCGACAGTAATTATATAGAATAGTTCTAAGTAAATAGTTCTCAGAGAAGGTTTATACCTGCCCCTGCTAACACACCACACAATCGAATGACTGGTGAACTGTGAGAGGCGATCCGAGTGCTCTGTTGAATAGGGGTACGGCGTCGGGGTAGGTGTGCTATAGTCATCAACGAGAGGTCGACGGACAACATCTCAGAAATCGCTCTTCTTTCTTGCCACTAAGCCAGATACGTACGCTATCCACAGCTGCTAAACGAACCGTGCTACGCTACAGTTTCCCTCTTTGATGGGGTGCAGAAAAGCTATTCAACAGGGCACTATCTACCACCACTCAGTACCGTCGTTCGAACACCGTTCCCGACTCGCCGACGACCAGTTGCGGCGATCGGACGGTGCCGAGCGCGACCGAACGCAGTTCGTTGCCCGGATGGAGTCGGGCGAGTTCGGTCCAGCCGTCGAAGCTGCGCTCGTAGATCACTCCCGCCGACGAGACAGCCAGCGCGGTGTCGCGATTCCGTGCGAGCGTCACGATTGGTTGCTCGCCCAGCGTCGTTCGCGACCAGTCGACGCCGTTGTACGTGTAGACGATGCCGTTGCCGCCGGCGACCGAGACGTGGCCGCTATCCGTCGCCGCGACCGCTGCAAAGTCGACTCCCGCCCCCTCGAGCCCGATGTGGCTCCACGAGACGCCGCCGTCTCGAGACTCGAAGACACCGCCGTCGGTGTCGACGACGTAGCCGTACGCCAGCGGCGTGAGGTCGATATCGGTGACGCTCGAGCCGCTGCCGGGCTCGCTCACGTCGCCCCACACGATTTCCGTGCCGTCGCGCCGACCCCGAAGGAGTTCCCCGGAGCTGTTGATGGCCGTGAGCCGTTCGTCGCCGGCAAGCCCGGCGGCCGCGATCGCCGTCCAGGAGGTCGTCTTTTCCTTCGGGGCCGAGTAATCCACGACCCGGTCAGCGACGACGTCGTACAGTCCGAGTGCACCGCTATCGCCGGCGACCCACAGTGCCTGCCCGTTACTCGTGACCGCCGCGGAGCGAAGGCCGTCGCCCGCATCCGAGAGCCCGCGCTCGAGGCGAACGGTCCAGTCGCTGCCATCGCGGGCGAGAACGACTCCGTCCTCGCCGACGGCGTAGGCTCCCGTTGCAGTCTGCACCACATCATATAGGGCCGCGTCAGTGGGGACGTCAGCGGCGATCCACTCGCTGTCGGTGTCGACACAGCCCGCGAGTGACAGCGATCCGGCCGCCGTCCCGACTGCTGCGAGGACGGCGCGCCGGGAGCAGCGACGCCCGGTCACTGGCCGTCCTCGCTCGCGGACTCGGCGTCGCTCGCGGACTCAGCCTCACTTCCGAACTCGGCGTCGGTCGGCTCCGTGACACCCGCCGAATCCGCCGGACGGACGGCACCGCGAGCCTCGTAGGAGCGGTGGAACTCACCGGGCGGCGTGAACGCACCCGGTGCGGAGGTCCGCTTGAGGATCGCCGAAATTCGAACGACGTACGCGAACAGGACCGCGAGCGGGCTGAACGCGACCGCGAGCACGGCGCTCACGAGCACGAGCAGCCATCCCTCGAAGGCGACCGGCGGGTAGCCGCTCGCGTAGATCATGATGACCAGCGTCGAGAGCAAGATCGCGGCGGTGCCGCTGTAGGTGATCAACCGCGACAGCCGCGCGAGTTCCCGCTGGAGGTAGATCGTCGTGAAGTACTGCCGCGTTGCGTCCGCGGTGACGAACAGCTCTCGGAGCTCCGAGAGCAGCGACGACGCTCGAGCGGACAGCTCCTCGTCGAATCTGTGCTCGAGCCGCCGCGCTTCGTTCGCTGCGCCGGCGTAGTCGTGATCGATCGTCGGCAAGACGACGGCGAACACCGACTCGGTCCCGCCGGTGAGTCGCGAGGAGAGATGGCTCGTGTGCTCGCGCGTTCGCAGGGCGAAGCGACAGATCGACTCGAGGGCGGAGATCGGGGTATCGTCGACGGCGTCGGCCACTCGGCTGCGCTCGCTGCTATCGTCCGAGCGGCCCTCGCCCGCGCTCGAGGCGTCGTCGCACACGGTCGCGAGTTCGTCGGCGCGACTGCCGAGCGTGCCGGCCAATCGGGCCAGGAACGGGGCCGGATTGGTAGGGCTGACGCCGTTGCCCTCGGTCTGTGCCTCGACGCGACTGCGGAACGCTTGGACGCCGTCAATCCGATCCGTGAGCCGATCCGGCGTGCCGAACAGGCGCGAAATGATCAGCTGGTTGACCGCGACGACGATCGGGATGAACGAGAACAGCCCTGCGATCATCGTACTGAACATCGTCGTGACGAACCGGCTCTCTCGGACGCCGATAACGTCGCTGACGCCGAGGAGCAACGCGATGGCGAAGATCCCTGCGACGAACCAGCCGACGATCACCAGCCGGTCGCCCTCGAGCAGGAGCCAGCGCTGGGCCCGCCGGCGCGAGGGCGTGTCGGTGAGATACTGCGCGCCGATCCGGCCGATAGCCCGGAGGAGTCGGACGCCGGCCGTCAGCGCGGCGACCGTCAATCGAAGCGCGTAGCTGACGAGGGAGAGGCCGAGCGACGCTTCGTCGCCGTCGTCACGGTCGTTGCTGTCAGTTCGATCGCCGGCACCGGCCCGCTCGGCTGGTTCCGGCTCGGCGTCAGTGTGGCTATGAGTGTCGGTACTGGGATCCGCAACGGTTGCTGACCCGTCGTCGATGTTGGCAGTCTCGGCGCGTGCCTGATCGCCGTCGTCGGACGCGGATCGTGCAGGATCATCAGTCATTGGAGGGCAAGGTGGTGTCGGGACGGCTCAGAGACCGTTGGAGAGAGCCTCGAGGAGTCGAATCGCGACCAGCAGTAACGCCGTCAGCAGGAGGATGCGTCGGAGGATGGCTCCTCTGGTGGTCCTGATTCGGGAGCGATCGGAGGGGTGAAAGCCGACGGTCCAGAGGGTCGCGATCGCACCGACGTTGATCGCGATGACGTTGACCGCGACGACGACGAGCGAGCCGAGGACGGCTGCAGGCTCGCCCCAGGCAACGCCGACGCCGACGACGCCGATGGGGGGCATGATCGCGGCCGCAATCATCACGCCGATGAGGTCCGTGATGCCGGTTGTCGCCATTCCGAGTCCCGCAGCGATACCCGAACAGACCGCGACGGTCACGAGCAACGATGGCGGCAATCCGTGACTGCCGAGCCCCAGGCTCGCCTGGAGGTCGACCGCGGCCGCGACGACCCGTGAGGTCCGTGCGAACGCCGCGAACGCGAGCGCGCTCGTCATGGCGACGCCGATGCCGACGAGCTGGAGCTTGACGCCGCGGACGAACAGCCGGCGCTCGTCGAGGACGGTCGCGGCGCTCGAGGCCATCGCCGGCCCCAGCAGGGGAGCGATCACCATCGCACCGACAAGCACCGCCAGCGAATCCAGCAGGACGCCGGTAGTGGCGACGATACCGCTGATCGCCGTCATCGCGGTGAAGATGACGAGCGAGGGGAGCTGCGACTGGGCTTTCGAACGCAGTTCGCTCCGGGAGATGCGCTCGAACGAGAGCCACTCGCGTCGCCCGTCGGGCGGCGAGCCCTCCCAGTCGTTTCCGACGATCGCCATCGGTTCTTCGACGACCACGGCGACGTCGCCGTCGACCGACGCGAGATCGTCCTCCACCGGTTCGACCGCGTGCGCCGGCGCTGGGACCGTGATCGTCCGGCTCTCGCCGTCGGTGTGGTCGGTGAGGCTGTACTCGAGGTCGTGGCGTTCGATCACGGCCGTGACCTCGTCGGTACTCGACTGCGAAGCGGTAAGCACCGTCAGTAGGCGCATGTTCGACGTTTCCGTGGCTCGAGCGGACCCGCGATACCCGTCGCGATCGGTCACAGTAGCTCGAGTGCATCGGTGTCAGGGGTTGGATCATCGGGAAAGGTTCGGGCGAACAGCGAGCGGACGGTTTCCCGAATGGTGTCGAGTCGGTCCTCACGGGTGCCACGACAGGAGCCGCCACAACGGCCGAGTAGCCCGTCAACCCCTGGCACATAGGTCAACCGACCGTGACACTCCGGACACCGCGGTTCGGCGTGGGCCGCCATCCAGTTCACGTCGAACCCGTCGCGAGCGAGCCGTTCGCCCAGCGCGTACCAGACGATGACGTCGTACTCCTGGCGGCCCGTTGCCGTCCGTTTGAGCCGGGCCAGCGCCAGCGCGCCGCGACAGTAGAGTTTGTCGTTCGGCTCGTCGTGCCGGCGGTGACACCGCCGGAAGTGGGTCGCGAGGGCACGCCTCGAGGACCGCCGGTTCCCCGTTGTGAGCGGGGCCTCAAGGGAGGCGCTCGGAGCGAGGTCGTCGGATTGTGGGACCCGCTCCGGACGGCCGCGTTCATCGTAGTGAACATCTCGCGAGAGAGATGCACCGCTGGTCGGACAGAATGCGTGTTCACCGATCATTTGTTTTCTGGCGATCGAACCGTCAGTGCGGTCCGACCGTGCACCCCGGCTAGCGCTGCCAGTGGTATAAACTGACACAATACTGAAACCGTCTACAATAAAGATACGGACTCATCGGCCGCTCTAGATGTATGTTTCGATTATTTTGTTCGATAATATTATGGATCTATATAGCTTATCAGGGGTGCGCTCATACGGCGGATGCGTCATGTCACGTGGTGATTTCGCAGCCGTCGATCCGACCGATCGTGCACCGTGGTACTGGTACGTCCTGATCGGCTATCCCGTCTTGAGTCTGCTCGGGATCGTCTCGCTCGCCCGCCTCACTGGCGGCGGCTCGGTGCTGACGACGGGACTCGGGAGCATCGCCCTCTTGATCGTCGTCACCGCCGCGGGCGCGGTGACGCTGCCGGCGATCTGGCGCGACGTCGAATTCGTCGCGGCGGAGAGCGATTCGTGGACGCCCGACCGGCAGCTCTACGTCGGAGCGGCGGTCGCCGCACCGCTGGTTCTGGGTACGCTCGCCGGACTGGTCGCCGGATTCGGCTTCGCGATCGCGATCGCGATAGTCGCGTTTCTGGTCTCGACAGTGTCGGTCTGTCTCGCCTATCTTTACAACCGCCACCGCGAGATCGGGCTGTTGGCCCGCTAAGGCCGTTCCCGCGAGCGGGAACGGCCTCTCGAGTCGGTTCTCTCGGCAGGTCAGCCTCGGATAGTCGGTCCGGATTCGCTCCGGACTCTGTCCCTGCTGTCGGTCTATATTCTCTAGGTTTCGTCCATTTTTATACGCATCAAACCATTGGTTATGACTGTTGGTTGGCCCGGACGACGCGCCCTCGGCGCGGATGACCTCCTGGCTCGACAGCACAGCCGCCACTGTCCGATCGGCGTCCCCGCTCGGACACCGCGCTCGATTCCTGCCGCTGCTCGACGATCACGGCGATATCCATCCATCCATGCTCTCAGCGATACACCCCATCACCGACGCGTCCGGCCTCGCGCTCACGCCGGGAGGACCGCTCGCCTGGCTACTCCCGCCGGCGATCGACCACGGAACGCTCCGGCCGGGACTGCTTGCTGCGGTTCGGCCGGCCGAACCGGCGATCACCGCCTCCAACAGCGGTGGGCTCGCCCTCGCAACCCGTCTCGCGGGGATTCTCGGCGCGTTCCTGCTGGCGCTCGGCGAGGCGGCGATAATCGCGTTTCGGATGGCCTGGGATACCTGGTGGGCGCTCGTCCTCGGCTTCACCATCACCGGTGCCGTCCAGGAGTTCATCTCCGAGGACCGACTCACCGACTACCTCGGCGACGACGGCTGGCGAGAAATCGGCTACGGCACCCTCTTCGGTGCCTCCTCCTCGAGTTGCTCGTTCTCGGCGGTGGCGATGACCCGAACGCTGTTCACCAGGGGCGCGTCGGCCCCGGCCAGTCTGGGCGCGTTCCAGTTCGCGAGCACGGATCTCGTCCTCGAGCTCGCGCTCGTCGTCACGGTGCTGTTGGGCTGGCAGTTCGCCGCCGCGGAGATCGTCGGCGGACTGGTCGCCGTCGTCGTGGTCGGGATCGTCTACCGGCGATTCGTTCCCGAGGCTTGGATCGAACGAGCGCGAGCCAACGCACGGGCGCTCGAGGAGACCGAGTGTGCGACCTGCGGGATGGCCGCGGATCCGGCCGACGAGGAGACGCTCGAAGAAGAGTTCGACGGCGAACGGCGGTACTTCTGCTGTGGTGGCTGCCGCAGCGCCTACGACCCCGAAACCGAGCGGGAGGCGGTCACCGCCGGTCCGGAACTCCTCGCGGCCGACCGCTGGCGGTCGGCGACCGCGAACGCGGTCAAAGAGTGGGACATGCTCTGGCGAGACATCGTGTTCGGCTTCGTCATCGCCGGGCTGCTGGCCGTGTTCGTCCCCACCGCGTGGTGGACCGCGCTCTTCGGCGTCGGTGCCGAGGGGAGTCTCGCGCGGGCGGTCTCGAACGCCGTTCTCGGTGCCGTCGTCGGGGTGTTGACGTTCCTCTGTTCCGTCGGTAACGTCCCCTTCGCGGTCGTCCTCTGGGGGAACGGCGTCTCCTTCGGCGGCGTCCTCGCGTTCATTTTCGCGGACCTGCTGATCCTCCCGCTGGTCCGCACCTACCGCCGGTACTACGGTACCCGCATGGCCGCCGTGATCTCCGGCGCGTTCTTCCTCGCGGCGGTCACCGCCGGCGTCGTCGTCGAGTTCGTCTTCGGCGGCCTCGGGCTCGTTCCGCCGCCCGGCACGGCCGGCGGGACGATCTCGGGAACGTTCACGGCCGTCTTCAACGTCGTCGCCGTCCCGGTCCTCGCGATCCAGGTCTACGTCGCCCTCGAGTCCCACCAGCGAGCCCGGATCGGTAATCGGCTCGCTCCCCACGTCGCCGGGATCCTCATTCGCTCCGAGCAGTTCCTCGAGCGGATCGCCTACGCGCTCGAGGACCGCGGCCTGAAGTAGAATCGGCCGATCCGGACCCCGCGTTCGCGAGTGTCATCGTCTCGTTACCGTCTTCCGAACATCCCGCAGCCACTCGAGCCGTCAGGCCAGCCCCGGCCACCCGATTCCACCGACTCAGTACCCATGACACCACCATCGAACGACAGCACCGAACGGAGCGATCCGGTTCGACTCGTCTGCCTCGTCGCCCTCGTGGCGAGCCACGGCCTGCTTCGGCTGGCCGAACGCTACCTCCCCGAGTTCCTGTCGGCGCTCGGTTACGGGCCGATCGTCGTCGGCGCGCTGGTGACCCTCGGCTTCGGCGTCGCCGCCACCGCGTCCGAGCACTCGAGCGGTGTAACGGGCGATGAATCGGCGACTCCACTCGAGACGACGGCGACCGCGGTACTGTCGACGGTCCTCGCCGCGGTCGGCCTCTTCGCCTGGGCGGGGTCGCCCGCGCTCGATACCCTCCTCGGCACCCCGCTATCGGCGCTCGGCTGGCTCGCCATCGGCGTCGTCCTCCTCCAGGCCTGGCACGTCGCCGGCCCCGCTCGAGGCCTGTGGCCGGTCGATACGCGCGTTGGGGCACCGCCCGCGAGCGAGACGGACGCCGACGACGCAGCTCTCGAGCCCGCCGAGTCTCCACGGAAAACGACAGTCCCCGACCGTCGAACCCGGATCGTCGTCGGTGCGCTCGGCGTGGGGGCCGCAGCGGTCTTCTCGACGGCAGCGGTCGCGAGCGCCGATGCGGTCGGAGCCGGATTCGCCCTGGTCGCAGCGGCCGGTGCCGCGGTCACGCTCGTCGGCGCGGTCGCGCTGGGAACCGTCCGCGAGCGACTGCCGCTCCTCGGCGGTCGACCGGTAACTGACGATCGAGACCGCGATCAGCAGGAGGCCGACTCGTCGCTTACGGTGGTTCGGCGTGCCGTTTCGCAACTGCCCGATCGCCGGCGCTGGGCCGTCATCGGCGACGCACTGGTCCGCGTAGCGATCGCCGGGATCGCGCCGTTTCTGATCCTGCTGGTCGTCGAGTACCGGGCGATCGCGCTCTCGATCGGCGGGCTCTCGCTCGCGCCGGCCGCCGTCTTCGGCCTGTTCGTCCTCGCAGAGGCCACCGGCGCGATCGTCGGTGCGGTCGCGTTCCCCGCGCTCGCCTCGCACGTCGATCGGCGAGCGCTCCTCGCCGGCGGTCTCACGGCCGTTTCTCTGCTCCCGATGGCGCTCGTGGCGGCACCGGCCAGCGCCGTCGTCGTCGCCGGCCTGTTCGGCCTACTGGGCTTGCGCACCGCGATCGCGCCGCTCCGGCCGACCGTCGGTGCGAGCGCGGCCGCCGCCCCCGTTCCCGGCTCTGGACTCCCCGGCGAGGTTCGGACGGCGGTTCGAGCCGCCGTCGTTCCCGCCCCGCTGGTCGGCGGCCTCCTGTACGCGATCGATCCCCTCGCGGCCTTTACCGCCGCGACGACGGTCGGTCTGATCGGCGTTCGCGAACTGGCCCGCGCCTTCACGTTCGACGGCTACCGATGACGCGAGCACCGACGCCGAAACGGGCCCTCGAGGGTGCTCGAGGCTTGCTTGCCGGGCTCTCGAGCGTCGACCACCGACGGCTCGGGCGCTGGCACCTCGCGTTCGCGCTCGCAATGGGACTGTGGGGCGGGCTCGACGCCCTCTTCCTCCGAACGGCGCTGGTGACGCCGGGCCCCGACCGCTGGACGGCCGAGACCTACAACGCCTTCTTCACGACCCACGGGCTGACGATGCTGTTCCTGTTCGTGCTGCCGGCGATCTGGGGGTTCGCGTACGCCGCCGTTCCCCGATTGATCGACGCCGACGACATCGCGTTCCCGCGGCTTGGCGTCTGGGCGTTCTGGCTGCAGGTCCCCGCGGCGCTCTCGATCCGAGCGGGCACCATCGGCGGAGTCCTCGGGCTGGCGGGGCTCGAGCCGGTCGCCAGCGGCTGGACGCTGTATCCGCCGCTGAGCGTCTTCTCGTCGAACCCGGCGGTCGACGCGGTCCTCGTCGGCCTCCTGCTGGTCGCGGTCGGTACCGCGGCGACGGCGAGCAATTTCGTCGTCACCGTTCGACGCCACCGCGGGATCCGGTGGCTCGACGTCGACACGTTCACCTGGACGGTACTGACGAGCGCGGCGATGTCGCTCGTCGCCTTCCCCGTGCTGGCCGTCACGGTCGCGTTGCTGCTCGCCGACCGCGCACTCGGCACCGCGTTCCTCCTCGGCGGTGGCGGGCCGCTGCTCTGGCAACACCTGTTCTGGTTCTTCGCCCATCCGCTGGTCTATATCCTGGTGTTGCCGCCGATGGGGATCGTCAGCCACGTCCTCCCGCGCTTCGCCGGGCGGCGGCTGTTCGGTCGCCGGTCGTCGGTCTACTCGACGCTCGCGATCGGCGTCGTCTCCTTTACCGTCTGGGCCCACCACATGTTCGTGACCGGCATGAGCCCGTCCGTTCGGACGGTCTTCATGTTCACCACGCTGGCCGTGGCCCTGCCGAGTTCCGCGAAGCTGTGTACCTGGCTCGTGACGCTGTGGGGCGGTTCGATTCGCCACACTGCGCCGATGATCGCGTCGATCGCCGCCGTCGGCTTCTTCGTCGTCGGCGGCGTCACCGGCGTCTTCCTCGCCGCCGTGCCGATCAACGTCCGCTACACCGGGACCTACTACGTCGTCGCACACTTCCACCTGCTGCTCGCCGGCTTCGTCGGACTCGCGCTCGTGGCCGGCGCATACTACTGGTTCCCCCTCCTGACCGGTCGCCGCCTCGAGCCCGGACTCGCCCGCTTGCACGCGTGGCTCACGATCGTCGGCGTTGCCGTCGCCTTCGGTGCGCTCTTGCTCGTCGGGCTCGCGCAGCTTCCCCGGCGTATCGCGACGTATCCGGCGGCGTACGCACCGCTCCAGCAGCTCGCGACCGTCGGCGCGTACGTCATCGCCGCCGGCCAACTCGTCTTTCTCCTGGTCCTCGGCAGCTCGCTGTGGATCGGTGATCCGGCCGATGGTGAGTCGGCCGACGACGATCCGTGGGACCTCGAAGACGGTCCCTCGCACATGCGCGAATGGCGGTAGAGTCCGGCGCGCGATTCGGTAGCGCTCGCCGACCGGGCTCACCGCCCGCGCAGTCGAGATCCGGGGTTCGACCGTCGAGCGGCCGTCTCGATAACTGACCCTCCGCAGTCGCATCGGCGATCGACCGTTCCCAGTCGTATCGACAGCCGACTACCGCAGTTTCGCGCGGTCCGACCACCGCCGTCGCTCTCCAGACCCAATCCATGACAACGACTGCCAGTACCGACGTCGCACTGATGCTCCTGCAACTGATCGCCCTGACGATCCCGCCGGTCGTCGTCCTGATCCGCCTGCTGAACCGCTCCCAGAACCTCACGTGGCAGTACCGGAAGCTGAGCTTCGGCCTCGTGGTCTCGAGCGTGTCGCTGTTGGTCGGGGCCGCGGTCGCCGTCATGGCGTACTTCGTCGCGAGCGTGCAGCTGCCCGCCACCGTCGTCGTCGGGCTGTTGCTCGTCATCATCGGCTTCTTCCCCCTCGGCGCGTTCCTCGTCGTGCTCTACCGCGAACACCGGAAGGAACACGGCCCCTGACGGCGCTCGCTACGCCCGGATCCGGCCGGCTGCGGGTTCGATCCCCGCGCGTAGTTTCGGCGGCCTCGCCGCCGATGACGAACCGATGTCCAATCACACCCCCACCGACACCGATGACAGTGATGAACCGAGTACCGACGACGGTTCGGATGCCGCGACAAACGACATTACGGATCCGCGTCCGCTGACGAACCTGACCGGCTTCAAGCGCGATCAGCTGTTCGTCATCCGGATGCTCGCGGACCGCAATCCGCACGGCCTCGTTATCAAGGACAAACTCGACTGCTACTACGACGAGGAGATCAACCAGGGCCGACTCTACCAGAACCTGGGTGAACTCGTCGAAGAAGGGTACGTCGAGAAACACCCCCTCGACGGCCGGACCAACGCCTACCGGCCGAGTACGCACGCCAACGAGCGTCTCGAGGAACACTACGAATGGGAGCGACGCTGCCTCTTTTGTGATCTCCCATGAACGGCAGCCGTCTGCGGTCGCCGGTGGCGTTCGCGGATGGCCGACCTCTCACACGGTGACTTCCCTCCAATGACGACATTTCACGACACGAGCGACGACCCCAGTCGAATAGCTCCCGATCTCGACGCCCCGTGGACGTACGCGACGACCGCTGCACGCCGTCTCGGGCTACCCGAGGCGATTGAGCAGCGACTCCTGTATCCGCGCCAACGCCAGCGGATCACAGTGCCGTTCGAACGCGACGACGGCTCGCGCGGCATCTGCGACGGGTACCGCGTTCGCCACGACGGCGTTCGCGGCCCCTACGTCGGCCCGCACCGGTACGATCCTGCGCTAACCGGCAACGATTGCGCCGGGCTCGCGGCCGCGACGACCGTCAGCGCCGCGATCGCCGGCATCCCCTTCGGCGGTGCCGCGGGCGGCGTCGCAGTCGACCCGGCGACGCTCTCGCGGGACGAACGGGTCCGTCTCACCCGATCTTATGCGGTCCGCGTTACCGGCGTCGGCCCCGACAGCGACGTTCTCGTGCCTGACGTCGGCACCGACGAACGAACGATGGCGCAGTTCGCCGACGCCGTCGCCGACCGCGTCGACGATCCCTGCTCCGCAGCGGTCGCCGGCAAACCGCCGGCCCTGGGCGGCTTTCGAGATCTCACTCGCGCGGGCGGGCACAGCGTTGCCCACGTGACTCGGGACGTCCTCGAGACGGA
Organism: Natrinema zhouii; assembly: GCF_013456555.2. Taxonomy (GTDB): domain Archaea; phylum Halobacteriota; class Halobacteria; order Halobacteriales; family Natrialbaceae; genus Natrinema; species Natrinema zhouii. Next base: position 50,122 of record NZ_CP084883.1, on the reverse strand, counting down.
CCGCGACCGGCCGCTGTCCGACGCGACGATCGCCGTCTACGGCACCGGCACCCGCGGCGCGACGGCCGCCCGCCTGCTCGAGTTCCAGGGCGGCACTATCGTCGCGATGTGTAGCGATCGGGCCGGCCTCACCGCCTCCGACGACTGCGGGCTCGACACGGAGTTAGCCCCCAGCTACCTCGAGCGACCGGGGATCGCCGACGAGTACGACGACGGAACGATGACCGGCACGCGGAACGTCCTCGAGCGGGACGCCGACGTACTCGTCCTCGCTCGGCCCGAAACGGCGGTGACCGCCGAGAACGCGGCCGCAATCCGGGCCGATCTCGTCGTCGAAGGCGCGACCGGCGCCATTACGCCCGGCGGTCAGCGCGCGCTCGAGGAGCGCGGTATCGCCGTCGTTCCCGACGTGCTGGCGACGGTCGGAACGATGGTCGCGGCTCGCCTCGAATGGGTCAAAAGCGCGGGTCGCGACCGGCTGAGCGACGCTCGCGTGACCAACGAGTTCGGCTACGGAGTCACCGACGCGGTCGACGACGTCCGCGATCGCCGCGAGCGCTGCGACCTGAGCTGGCGCGAGGCAGCCTACAGCGTCGGCTGCTCTCGCGTCGCGGCGGCCCACGAGGTGGTGCGATGATCGATCGACTCGACGAGTCGCTAGATGACGCGCTCGCGTGGCTCCAACGCGTCGGGCCGACGGGAACGGACGAGAGCACCGACGAGCGCGACGCCGGCGACGGTGGATCCGCTTCGGATAGCGGTACCAGCATCCCCGTCGAAGCGCAATCCGACGGTGGCCGTTCCGATACCGACTCGGGGCCCGGGAAGCGAAACGGGACCCCGGCTGACGACGAGTCGGGGAGCTGGAAACCGGTCGACTCGCCGACCTCGCGGACCATCCACGGCGTCGTCCACGGACAGGACGGCCCCTACGCCTGCGGTGAGGGTGGTCTTCTGCTCCACCGTTCCGGTGAGGGCTGGCGCGTCCTCCTCGAGCGCGGCCCGGGCGTCGCGGAAAATACCCTCCGGTCGATCGCCGCGACCGACGACGGCTGTCGGCTCTGGTTCGCCGGCGATAGCGGCGCGCTCGGCTACTACGACGTGGCAGACGGCCACCTCAGTGACTACTCCGCGCCGATGGAGAAGACGAGCACCTGGGAGGCGATCGCCGTCACCGGGAAGACCGGCGAGGAGCGCATTCGAGTCGCGAACGGCTCCGGCGAAGTCCTCGACTGCACCGTCGCGGACGGCTGCCCGACCTGGGGCGAGGTGGTCGAGCCCGGTGGCGGTTCGACGATCCCCGGCCTGACGGCAGGCCCTGACGGGTTCTACGCCGTCGACACCAGCGGCGGCGCCTACCACGAGCCCCGAGCGGAGGACTCGAGCGGAAACGCGAACAGGCACGAAAACAGGAATAGGGACGGAAATACGAACAGGAACGACTCGGCCGAGAGCGACCCCAGAGACGGCGAACCGGCGGATACGGAACCGACGGACTCCGAGCCGACGGACGAATGGACGAAGATCGGCGTTCGGAACGCGCAGGTCGACTTCCAGGACATCTGGGCGGGCGAGGAGTCCGTGTTCATCGCCGGTGCCGACGGGATCGCCTACCGCTACGACCCCCGCTGCGAGAACTGGACGCCGATCCACGTCGGTCAGGGCGCGCTGCAGGCGATCAGGTCCGTGGGACCGGACGCCGTCGCGGTCGCGAACGGCGGCCGGATCTACGAACGCGAGGAGAGCATTCGCTGGACCGAGTGCGAGGTCCCCACTGAACAGTCACTGCTCGGCCTCGCGCTCGCCCGCTCGAGCGCCGACGTCGAGAACGGGTTGGCGACCGTCTCCGTCGACATCGCCGTCGGTGCCGGCGGCGTCATCCTCGAGCGCGATCGACGGGATCGCTCGAGCGACCGTGACAGGAGTTCGTAACCAGCTATCGCGATGGCCACGGAGGCGATAGTCGCCGTGGCCGTTTCCGAACCGATCGCCCGCCGACAACCCCGCCGCGCAATCAATGGTTCCCGATATTACACTTCCGTGCAGTGATCGTATCGATTTCGACACGCTCCCGGTCGCGGACACGCTCGTCCTCTCGCTGTCCGCCCTGCTGTGGCTCGTCCTCTTCGAAGGGTGGCTCCCCGGGCTGGGAACGGCCCCCGCCGGCCTCGGGGCACCGATGCACGCGCCCGGCGTTCCTGAGGCGCTGGCGACAGCGAACGGCCTCACCGGCGTCGTCGCGTACCTGCTCATGTGGGGAACGATGATGCTGGCGATGATGCTCCCGTCGCTCGTTCCGGCCGTCCGCCGCCATCGGGACGATCTGTGCGACGCACCGTCCGTCTTCCTACCCTCGATTGCCGCGTTCCTGGGCGCGTACGGCCTCGTTTGGATGCTGGTCGGCGCAGTCCCGCTAGCGGTCGACTTCCTGCTCTCGATTCGCGGCCTGCTGACCGCGTCGGTGCTGGGTATCGACACCGGCGTCTTCGTGATCGGTAGCTCACTCGCGTTCGCCGGCGGCTACCAGTTCACGTCGCTGAAACGCGACGTCCTCGCGCGGTGTGGCTGCTGTCAGTCGGCCCCCCACCATCCCGAACTCGCCCGCATGGCTCGCGACGGCGTCCGGTACGCCGTCAACTGCGTCGGCTGTACCTGGCCGCTATTCGCGCTCATGGTCGTTCTGGGGTCGATGAACTCCCTCGTGATGGTCGGCCTGACGCTCGTCGTCTCGCTCGAGCGACTGGCCCCCGACGGTGACGACGTCGCCGTCGCGCTGGGTGTCGTGTTGCTCGGTGCCGCCGCGTTCACGTTCCTGTTCGGCGTTCCGACTGTCTGAACCGGTACCGACTTCGGTAGTCTCACGTTTCTCGAGGTGTTCCGCGTGACGACTGGCCGGACGAACTAGCGATCTTCGATGTGAGTGGCGAACTAGCTGAGCAGGCGTGGGTTTCCACGAGTGGCGAGTCGTTCGTGGATCTAGCGAATACTCGCTGAGACGATCTCTTTTCCCGATAGCCTAACGTGTAAACTAGCACTTATTCGTATAGATAGGCAAGCAGGTACGTGGCCACCGCTCCCAAAACGAAGACCAGTGCTCCCTCGAGAGGATACACGACTGGCCCCGTTTCGTAGTAGGATCTGATAATGATGTGCGCGATCCCGATGCCAACGAGAAAGAGCAACACTGCCAGTGTCAGTTGAAGCGTCGTAATGACGTCGTCTTTCAGTGGCGGTTGGGATTGTTCCGCGGCCATGGTAAACACTCACACGACCAACCTATAAGAACTATTGGAAGTTTACACGACCCACGAGCTGATTAAAGGGATTTCAGGGCAGTCGTGGTGGTGTGAGGGAGATGTTCGTCAAGCGTTTCCGTCACATCGAGTGCGTCTCACCGACTCAAATCTGGCGTCGCGTCGAGTGGCCTGGAATCGGCTCTCACTGACGCGTAGACGCGCTCGCCCCACTCCCATGCGATCGGTGCGTCCGTATCGACGAACACCTGCATGAGACCGGTGGTTTCGTCGTAGCCGCCGATCCCGACGCGTTCGTCGAAGAGAGCAAGACCGTACGGCAGTTCATCGCGCGTCCGGAGGGCCAGATGCCCGCGATCGATCGATTCTCGAGCACGTTCGGGGTACGTCTCGAAGAGTTTCTCCACGATGTGCGGGAGGTAGACGATCTCGGTGTCGGTCTCCTCGAACACTTGCTGGTGAAACTCGCCGAGGACTAGCGGAGCCATGTGTGTCGTGTTAAACCCCCGAAACGAATCGGACTCACCGACGAGCGCGATGAAGCGCTCGATCGGCTTGTAGGGATCGTCCGGTTCCGCGACGGTGATCGTCGCGTCCACGAACGGTTCGAGGACGAAGTCACGGTGATCCGCACAGACCGCATCCAGGAGCGGCGTCATTCTGTGTGCGGTCCGCACGTTCGCCTCGAACCGGAGGACCTCCTCGGCGATGACTGTGCCGCGCCAGGTCAACTGAAATCGGCCATCCACCTTCTCGACGAATCCCTGCTCGTCGAGCCACTGCGTGTAGCGGTGACTCGTCGCCCGCGAGACGTCGAGACGCGCTTCGATTTCCCGGCGATCAAGCGGTTCCTCCAACAGTACCTCGAGGACCGGGCCGTGCCGGACGATGTCGCCGAGCAGGTCCGTATCGACGCGGTCGCCCGCGGCGTCTAGCCGCTCGCCGAGATAGCGGCGGTTCCGTTCGTTTTCCAGGAGCGCCTCCAGGATCGGTGAACCCGGTGGCGGACGGCCATCCTCCTCCAGTCGGTCGTCTTGGTCAGACACCATGTCACTCACTCGTTAGGCAAAGGATGTCACGGATAGTAACTCTATCCGTACACGCTCCGGAATTCGTCTCACTACCTGAAACGGTATTCTCGACACCGAACCCTCCTCGATGGGTGAGGCCAACACCCACGCTGTCATCCACTTTTGTATGGCACAACACGTTATCCCCGCCAAACAGATCGAACGGTTTGAAGCGGAATTCCACGGTGATCTGATTCGCGCCGGTTCTGAGGACGGTGACTACGACGACGCGCGCTCGGTGTGGAACGGGATGATCGACAAGCGTCCGACCTTGATTGCCCGATGTCGAGGCGTCGGAGACGTCATCAGCGCGGTGGACTTCGCGCGCGAGAACGATCTCCTAGTTGCGGTACGTGGCGGCGGCCACAACGTCGCCGGAACCGCTGTCTGCGACGACGGACTCGTCATCGATCTCTCCAAGATGAGGGGAGTGTGGATAGACCCGGATGCACGGACGGCGTGGGTCCAGGCCGGTGCCACGTGGGCGGATGTGGACCACGAAACCCAGACCTTCGGGCTGGCAACGCCCGGTGGGGCCGTCTCGGAGACGGGGGTCGCCGGACTGACGCTCGGTGGTGGCATCGGTCATCTCCGCTGCAAGTACGGCTTGTCCTGTGACAACCTCGCGTCCGTAACTCTGGTCACGGCGGACGGCGAGTACCTGACCGCCAGCGAGGACGAGAACCCGGACCTCTTCTGGGGACTCCGCGGCGGCGGCGGCAACTTCGGGGTAGTCACCGGCTTCGAGTTCGACCTCCACCCGGTCGGACCCGAAGTGGCGATTTGCCTCGTGTTCTATTCGGGTGACCGGATGAGCGAGGTGTTGGACGCCTACCGCGACTACGTCGCGGATGCGCCTCTGGAAGTCAGCCTGCTCACCTTGTCCGGTGTGATACCCGACGAGGAACTCTTCCCGGCGGACACGGTGGACGAACAGAAGATCGCAATCGCGGGCTGTTACGCGGGCTCGGTCGCGGACGGCGAACGCGCACTGGCACCCTTGCGAGAGATCGCTGAGCCGATCGCTGATTTCAGCGGGCCGATGCCGTACGTCGAGCTCCAGCGACTCTTCGACGAGGACTACCCCGACGGGATGCGCTACTACTGGAAGTCGCTGTACCTCGACGGCCTATCGGCGTCCGCCATCGATCGAATCGTCTACTGGTCCGACGTGGCACCGTCACCGCTCTCGACAGTGGATGTCTGGCAGTTGGGCGGCGCAATCGCCCGGGTTAGCGTCGAGGACAGTGCGTTCGCGGGGCGACACGCGCCCTTCCTGCTGGGCGTCGAAGCGAACTGGGAACGCCCGGAGGACGACGACGCCAACGTCAGGTGGGTGCGCGACTGTCTCGACGACATGCGCCAGTTCTCGGACGGCTCGGTGTACCTGAACTTCCCGGGGTTCCTCGAAGAGGGCGACGACATGATGCGGACCACGTTTGGACCGACGTACGAGCGGTTGGTCGCGCTCAAGGACGAGTACGACCCGACGAACCTGTTCAGTCTCAATCAGAACATCACGCCGTCCGAAAGCGCTCGAGCCGACGGCAGGGGATGCCATGAGTGATCGGGACGCCGAATTCGCGGCAGTCCAGCGCGTTTCGACAGCCGGGGTCGTACTGTTGGGTAGACTGGTAGTATCGCTGAGCGTCCTGCTGGTCGGTCCCGTGTTCAGTGAGTCCGGGCAGGCTGCTGCCACGGTCGGGTACATCCTGGCGGAGGCGCTCGTGCTGTACGTCGGATACGGGGCGCTGGCGCGGGTCGCTAGTCCGGTCGCCCGTGAAATCCTCGTGAGCACCTGACCGTGGAACTCCTCGGTCTCGGTCTCTCGATGATCGGTCTCTTCGTTGGGTTCGGGCTGCTCATCGGGATTCTCTTCGGGTTTTTCGGGATGGGCGGGTCGTTCCTCGTGACGCCAGCGCTGTTGGTGATCGGCTATCCGGCGTCGGTGGCCGTCGGGAGCGGACTCGCGTTCGTCTTCGGCACCGGTGTCATCGGTGCGCTCAGACACCGCGATCACGGCCAGGTCAGCTACCCACTGGCGGCGGTGATGATTCTCGGAATGACGTTCGGTCTCGAGGTCGGCACCCGGGTCGTGTTCTTGCTTGCGGATCTCGACAGCGCTGACGTCGTCATCAGCGTGGCGTACGTCGGACTTCTCGGCGCCGTCGGCCTCTCTGTCCTCCGAGACGCCCGTACTGACGGTACGGCCGTGGGAACGGGCCGAGTCGCTACCACGGTTCGGGCCATCACGCTCCCGCCGATGGTGTCGTTACCCGGCGGTGCGACCGTCTCGGTGTGGGTTATCCTTGGTGCCGGATCGGCCATCGGCGTTCTCTCCGGATGTCTCGGCGTCGGTGGGGGATTCCTTTTGCTCCCCGTCATGGTCTCCGGGTTCGGCGTTCCCGCTGCGATCGCTGCTGGGACTAGCCTCCTCCAGATTTCGGTTTCAGGTGCGTTCGGGACGTTCGTCTACGCCCAGTCGAACGCCGTCAATATTCCCGTTGTCGCCGCGTTACTCGGCGGGAGCGCGCTCGGTGCTCGCATCGGTTCGAGTGCGACGCGGCTGGTCACCGAGGCTGACATCGAGGAATATTTCGCAGTGATGCTGCTCTCGGGGAGCGTCGCCACCGGAAGTAAGCAGGTGAGTGTTATGTACGGCATCGAGATGCTGGAAACCGTGAGTACAATCCTTATCTTTGGAACCGTGGTCTTGGTCAGTGGTGCGATCGTCCGCACATCGATCGCTGCGCTCAGGGAACTCGAGAGTGCGGGTCGCCCCTGACCCATTAACTACCGGTGTAGTTCGACGGAAGTGGCCGAAGTCTGAACAGTACACGTGACCTCGAGGCGGTTCACGGAATGAACCTGTCCAGATTGCGTTCGTATGCTATCGACAACGGAGCGGCAGTTCTCGTACCACAATCGGTCGCACGAGAACTCGCCAACGAAATCTCGAGAGGGGATCTAGGTGGCTCATGTGGCAGACATGAGCGCCTTGCTCACGCGGAATCGCCCTACCGTCGCCAGCCGCTTGGTGGCGGGCAATGACTATCTCAGAAAACAGTTAGTGGAGCCCCATCGCCTCGATCTGTTCTTGATATCGGTTCCGAATGGTGACTTCGGTGACTTGCGCGACGGCTGCAACTTCCTTCTGTGTTCGCTTGTCGTTACACAGGAGCGAGGCAGCATAGATTGCTGCGGCGGCAAACCCCGTTGGGGATTTCCCGGACAGCAGTCCCTTCTCTGCGGTGACGTCGATAATCTCGTTGGCTTTGGCTTGGACCTCCTCGCTCGAGTTGAGTTCGGAACAAAACCGTGGAACGTACTCCTTTGGATCGACTGGCTCCATCGCAAGCGACAGCTCTTGGGAGATATATCGATACGTGCGCCCGATCTCTTTCCGTTCGACCCGCGAGACGTCGGCGATCTCCTCTAAGCTGCGCGGGATTCCCTCTCGACGGCACGCCGCATAGAGACAGCTCGTCGAGACGCCTTCGATCGAGCGCCCGCGGATGAGGTCTTCGTCCAACGCTCGCCGATAGATCACGCTGGCGACCTCGCGGACCGAGCGCGGCACACCGAGTGCGGAGGCCATCCGATCGATCTCGCTGAGCGCGAACTGGAGGTTTCGCTCGCCGGCATCCTTCGTACGGATACGTTCTTGCCACTTGCGCAGCCGGTTCATCTGGTTGCGCTTTTTCGAGGACAGCGAGCGACCGTAGGCGTCCTTGTCTTTCCAGTCAATCTGTGTCGTGAGCCCCTTGTCGTGCATCGTCTGCGTGGTGGGTGCCCCGACACGGGATTTGTTATTCCGTTCGGAGTGGTTGAACGCGCGCCATTCTGGTCCCCGATCGATGTTCGTCGCTTCGATAATCAAGCCACAGTCCTCACAGACGAGTTCTCCCTGATCCTCGCTTGTGACGAGAGCGCTCGAGCCACATTCATCGCAGGTTTGTTCACTGGTAGTCTCCTCGACTTCTTGATCCGTGTCCGAGTCACGCTCACGCTGGCGAGTCGGGCGATCCATGATATGTGATCCATAGCTAGAGTTGCTTAAGACCTTGTTCCTCCACCAAGAGAGCGAACAGTTCGTCACTGACGCCGCTAGAGTAGCACAGACGAGTAGGGCTGTCGTCGACGCGGTTCGTAAATGTGGGTATCGTCAACGACGTGGCTCAGCGCTGTGCGCCGGTTACTCCACGTCGCGGCGAGGAGTCCACCTCCCGGTCGGCGAGCATCCTCTCCGATACCATTGGGGTAGATTGTACTACTTCCAGCGCCAGACCTGCACCAGAAACAATTATGATGCTTCCGATAGGAGAGAATTGCTCGGGAGCGATATTGAATGTTCGAGAAGGATACAGGTGGAAATGACCGTGCCTGGAAGACCTATTGTGACCGTGGTATAATCCGTCCTGGATATGCGAAGGAAATCGCCGAACGGCGACGACTCTGCCGAGAATGGGCTGTTGCCGGTGAGACACTCCGCTAGGGATCGCTACCTCGACAAATCGGAGCAACCGTGACTTCGGGAGAGTCCGCATTCGGGTATACTCCTGTCCAACCGTGCAACTCCTCACGGATTTCAACAGCGCCGTTTCAGGCCCATACGCTGTTTCGCGTCCGTTCTTCCCTCGAGATCCTACGTACACGTCACAGAAACGGCGAACCGTTGTTCATAATCGGCTCAATCGGCCGCAATCCCCCGTGAGTGCTCTCTCGAGTCCGAACTAGGACAGGGCCGATCGAACGGTTCTTCACATCCGGGATCGCCAACTCGGCCTCCCTCGCTCGAGTCACCGGTGCGAATTGAAAGTCAACTCACTATTCCCAGCCATCTCCCAATCGCCTGAAAATGGTGGAGATAACGGCTGCTTCGCGATCTTCTGTTCGAACCTGCTAGATAGTGATTGCCCCCTCCGATCGCTCAGTTGGAAATGGATTCTCGACTTCTCGAGCGTCTGCGAGCCCCTCCTCATCGACAATCAACAGACGGGATCCGATTATGACTCACCAGGCATCCTGTTTCAGGCGCTACCGCTAGCATGCGCAACTCGCCATTTGTCTCCCTTCACTTCTCGAGGCCAGTTCAGAACATCTGCTCCGAGTTTAATGCCGTCTCCTCGAGTCGAAGACCGTCTTCTCGAGTGGCAGGGCATCTACTCGAGTGAGAGGGCGCTTGCTCGAGTTGAACGGTATTTTGAGCGTCTCTTTCTTTGTTCCTAGAATTCCGTTCTATTGCCACACAGCATCACCTTGCGGGGGATAGTGGTGATTATGATCATCGCTTTTGCGGGGACGTCGTCCGGTAGGTCGTCTGATCGTTCCTCCACCTCATCCTAGTCTGCCTCCTCCTCGAGACGAGTTTCGCGTTCCTTGTGTTCGGCTAGCTCCTCGGCGTACGTAACAACGTCCCGGATCTCCGGAGTAAACTCGTTGAGCGTGTTGACTATCTCTGCTGGAAGGTTTGTCGATCCTGTCGGCAGGTGTTCTGCCTCTCCTTCGAGCACTCGGAGGACAGCATATCGAAGCTACTCGTGGGTTTGCTTGTCCGTCGGTCGAGCAACCTGGTCGTGTTAGTCTGCGACGTGTTCGGCTTCCTCGAGGATCGTCGGCAATCTCGGTCAGTCGTCTACACTCTCAGAAGTCTCCCGAATGTCAGTCACGACTTCGGACCGGGATCTGTCGATGGCAACGTCCTCGTCCGTGATGTCCTGAACGCGGTCGGCGAACTCCTCGGATTGGAGAAGTTCGTACTCCGTCTGTAGCCCGAGATACATCGTATAACACATCACGACGAGGACGAGTGAGAACGGGAAACCGGTCGCGATTGCTGCGGTCTGGAGGGCGTTGAGACCCCCGCCGTACAGCAACAGGGCGGCGACGACGCCTTCGGTGATCGCCCAGAAGATACGCTGGGTCTTCGGCACGTCATGTTTCCCCCCGGAAGTCAAGTGGTCGATGACCAGCGAGCCGGAGTCCGAGGACGTGACGAAGAACATGGCCACGACCAAGATGGCTAGCAGCCCGAAGACGGCGCCGAACGGAAACTGGTCTAGCAGGGCGAACATTGCGACTGTCTGGCCAGCTTGTTCGTGGGCTGTGAGGACCGCGCCGTTACCCTGTAGCGAGTTGAACAGTGCACTTCCCCCGAAGGCGGCGAGCCAGACCGTCGAGAACAGCGACGGAATAACGAGGACGCCGACGACGAACTCCTTGATGGTCCGTCCTCTCGAGATGCGCGCGATGAACGTCCCGACGAACGGCGACCAGGCGATCCACCACGCCCAGTAGAACACCGTCCAGTCGTTGACCGTCGACGATCCGTCACTAAGGGTGCCGGTGAAAAACGCCAGCGACGGAAGGTTGGTGAAGTACGACCCGAGCCCCTGCACCCAGGCGCCGAAGATGAAGACGGTCGGCCCGACGAGGACCACGAATCCGAACAGGGCGAACATCAGGTAGACGTTCAGCGTGCTCAGGCGCTTGACGCCGCCTTCCAGGCCGGCGGCGACGGAGGCCGTCGCGATGGTGGTGATGATGGCGATAAGCAGTATCTGTGGGACCGTTCCCGTCGGGACGCTTACGACGCCCAGGACGTCACCAAGGATGTACGAGAGCCCGGTGTTGATCTGTTTGACGCCGAGGCCAAGTGACGTCGCGAGACCGAACAGCGTCGCGAACACGGTTACGAGGTCGATGAGATGTCCTGGCCAGCCGTAGATACGGTCGCCGAGCAGCGGCCAGAATATCGATCGGAAGGTCAGGGGGAGGCCGCGGTTGAACGAGAAGAACGCCAAGCCGAGCCCGACCAGTCCGTAGATTCCCCACGGGTGAATTCCCCAATGGAAGAACGTCTGCGTCAAGGCTGCGACGCTCGCCATCCCCGTCCCCGCTTCGGCGTCGAAGAACCCGGGAACGTCGGAGTAGTAGACCATCGGCTCCGAGACGCTGTAGAACATCAGCCCGATACCCATGCCTGCGCTGAACAGCATCGCCATCCACGAGAAGTCGCTGAACTCCTTCTCGGCCTCGACGCCACCGATTCGGATCTTTCCGTATTTGCTGAACGCGAAAAACAGGAGGACAGCGATGAAGAGGTTCACCGAGAGGAGGTAGAACCAACTGAAGTTCCCTTCGAAGAAGCTCCGAATGCCTGAGTATACCGTGGCCGCCTGTTCGCCGAGGAGGACGGTCGCCGCGACGAACACGGCGACCAGCAGGAGTGCGACCGGGAAGACGACTGGGTGCACGTCGAATCCCCACTTCTGGACGTTCGTGTCGCCGGGGTCGCGTTCGGACTCCGGGTGGAACAGATCCATCTGGAGACCCTCCGTCAGCCCGCCGGAGTCGTCACTATCGTTCATCTGTCACCCGCTCCTGTTCCGGTTTGGCTGTCATTTAGTCGGCCTCGAATCGGGCCGCTCCGCTTGTGGGACGACGGTCAGTTCGACGGCTGGGGATGTCGCACTGGGGATGGTATTCGGTCGATCGAGTGCGTGATGCGCCTGCGGTGTCGCTGCTGTGTTTGTGTCCTTGCGCAGCATCGGCTGTTCAGTTCGTTGCATTCAGCACTGGCTTGTTGTTGTCCACCCGAATTCGGACGGGAAAAGCAATGCAGTCGGGTTCTCAGATGCGAGTTCTTCTTACCTCACGTCCACCTGCGTAACACACTTGAATGTTCGCGTGGCAGCTGTCAGAACTGGTGAGTTCGCCGACTGAACGGACCCCCTTCGAATCGCTTTTCCGCGTCAAGATGAGACGTTCCGGGCATCATGGCGAACCTCTACGAGCAGACCCAGCGCGAGATTGACCCACTCGACCTTCGCTTCTCCGAGAAGGAACTCGCAGCACGCGTCACCCACCTCACTGACTTCATCGCCACACAAGTCGACGCAGCTGGCGTCGACGGCGCACTTATCGCACTCTCAGGCGGTATCGACAGTACGGCGACCGCTCACCTTGCGGTCGAGGCCCTCGGTGCAGACGCGGTCCACGGCATCCTTCTACCGAAAGAGGTCAACGAGGACGCGAACATGAGCGATGCCGAACAGGTCGCTCGTGAGCTCGGCATCACGTACGACGTTCTCGAGATCGACGGCATCGTCGACAAGATTCTCGACACATACGACGCGGAGTCGGACGACAACTCTGAAGGCCGCTGGGAGGGGCGACACGTCGGGAATACGAGCGCCCGCGTCCGAATGACACTGAACTACCTCGTCGCAAACTACGAGAATAAACTAGTTCTCGGAACGGGGAACCGTGCCGAACTCGGCACCGGCTACGTGACGAAATTCGGTGACGGCGGCGTTGACTGTAACCCGCTCGGGAACCTCTATAAACAGCAGGTTCGGCAAGTCGCCGCCCACCTCGGGGTCGACGAATCCCTCGTTCAGAAGACGCCGACCGGCGGTATGGTCGACTACGATACCGACGAGGAGGAGTTCGGTGTTGACTACGACACCCTCGACGCCATCCTCGCACTCCACGTCGACGGCGGTGTCCCCGCCTCGGCCACTGCCCGCTTCACGGGCACCTCCGTTGACGACGTCGAGCACATCGTCGAGATGCACGAGCAGAGCGAACACAAGCGTACGCCACCATCGGCCCCAGAACCACTGTGACTTCCTCCCCACCCTACTCGCTCGCTCCTTGAAGATAGCGTGAGACGAAAAATTTGCGGCCGGACGAAGATCTGGAGCATCCGGATCAGCGTCTCCGGATCCATGAACGACTCGACGACGGTTGCCAGCGACCTCTAGCCGTGATCATCGTGGACGACTCCTCCCGACCGGTTTCTGTGAACTAACTCACAGCGACCGCGAGATGAAACAAGCCGATCAGTGTGAATCCGGCTGCGACCAGCCAGTCACCCAGCCGCGACCCCATATGACGTTGGGTCGCCGCGCGGAGAAACCACCAGCCGGCGACCCACGCCAGCAGGTACGGCGCGAACCATGCCGAGAGCCATCGCGACGCGAATAAATCGACCATCCCAATCGAGACCAGCGTGTAGCTGACGGCGTGATTCATAATCTGAGCGATCCCGCGGATATCCGACCGCTTCGTCTGGTATGTGACGGCAAGCAGATTGAGTGGACGCAGGAGGTCTCCGTCGATCGGTATGGCGCCGTCGAAGTCCAGCAGCCACGGCATCGCGAAGTGGACGAGCCCTAGGACGACGGTGAACGCGCCACAGACGAGAAAGCCTGCCGTGAGAACGAACTCGAGGACCATCGGTAGACCGGATGTTTGTCGGGTGAGATATTGGTAGTGCTGGTTTAGCAGCGGCGGTGAGGGTGCCGTTGGCGATGCGGACGTACTGATCGAGGGATGCACCCTCTCTCCCCTGGAAGAAGTGGGTGAGCGCGTACGTCGTACCGGAATGCAGCGTCCACATATCGACCTCGAAGGGTGACGCCGCATTTGCTTCTGCGTCGCCTGCAGCGCGCTCGGCCAGGTAGTCTGGGAAGCCCAGCAGCGTGTAGAAATCGGTGACGGTGAACGGGAGTTTCGAGAAGTCGAGGTCGATCTCCTGCGCGTCACGGATGAACTCGAAACGGTCATTGGTGACGAGTTCGACCTATGCTCGGATACGACCTATATAATATTTCTAACTAATCTCGCCCACGTAGTACCTTCGTACTCGTTAAGTAATCGCTCGAGTTGCCTCCGCTCATTCGACTCCTGTTCAGGAGAGTTCTCACTAGATGACTGTTCGTCTGAAGCGCCGTTAGAGGGATCAGTCGAAGGATTGTCTGAAGTATTCTCAGAGGTACCGGTCGAAGTTCTATTAATCGAGTACTGACCAAGCAGATGTTCAACGATCTGTAGCGTCCAGTTGATTCGTGTGTCTAATGAAGTGTCATACCGGGTCACTTCAACGATGAATCCCGGTTTCTGTAGGTCGTGGTCGATTTTGTGGATCAACAATGGGCGGTCACCAGTAATTAGATTCCCCCGTTTGAAGCGGTGGTAATCTGGCTGGGAGTCGCCGAGGTGATTGTTATTCATGTATTCCACAGTCCTCGTCGCCTTTTGGCGTGCACCACTTGCTGTAGTCGGATAGATTGCTTGCCCAACGCCAGAAGGTCCAACGTCCTCTTGGTAGATTCCCTTCGAGCTGTGCAAATTGAACACTAGATCGGCGTCATGGCTGGTAACTACATCCCAAATAGCGCGCGCGAGTGGTGTGGTTGGCGTTTCACCGGGTGGGAACTTTCGGTTGAGATTCCCATTGTCATTCGAGAGGGTTCCCGATTCAATTGCGGTGGGATTTGATTCGGGGATAAGAACGAGTTTGCCTTCGTCTATCGACCACTCCCGCATCTCCTGTGCCGCCCGATATCCTGCTTCTTCATCACCGTGCATTCCACCGACAACGACGGCTGTTGAACCTTCCACTCCAGAGTCGATGACGACGACCTCCGTTTCATCAGCAGTTCCTTCCCGAATCTTGTACCGTTCCTCTGTGCTCGCCTGTGCGACTTCAACAGCTGTAGATCCGACAGCAGTGGTGGCGAGAGCAGCAGTTCCAATTTGGAGAAACCGCCGCCGGTTTGTATTTGTCCTCATCTTCTTCGGGCCGGATTCCTTCATAATACATCTTCTGAGGAACATAAACTGTTACTTCGTTATAGGTTACCTGTAAAGAAGAGCCAGAAAAGACTGAAATCTTACAATGCAGAAGACAGATTCATAATCACGTAGACGGTGGCTAGATACGAGCGTGGCATAGAAAGCGTCACGTATGAGGTTGCAGGACGTGGGAATTGCATCCAGCAAACCCCAAGCCCTACAAGACGGTGCTCGAGTAGACAATCTCTCGAAATTACTCATTCGTCAGTAATTCCAATTTTCACCAGTGTGAATGAACTACTTACTAGCCGTTGGTCAACTTTAACTGTATGAGCATAGAGCCCGATCGTGGTCACGAACTCCTCGGTGTGATCGACATGGGTTTCGATGTAAGGAGGAGTACCGAGACGGAGAGATGCCTCGGTACCCCAATGGAGGAACGGGTGGCGATCAAATCACTTCCGATCGGGACGTCCGTCTCATATAAAGGAAGATGAGGGCACACTACCCCAACTCACTCGATGTCACGGGATATCGCCACCATCACAGACGCCGTCTCGCGTCGGAACGTCATCAGGGCGGCCGGCACCGCACTGGGTATCGCTGCGCTAACAGGTACTGCAACGGCGAAACAACAGGGAGGCCGGGGGAACGGTTCCCCGGAGAGACCGTACAGCACTGCCCACCGAGGCTACCGCGACGTGTTCCCGCAGAACACCGTCGCCGCCGTTGCCGGGTCGGCCAAACTGGGTGCCGACCGGATTGAGATCGATCTCGAGGCCACGAGCGACGGCGAGATCGTCGTCTTCCACGACGCCAGGCTGGATCATCTCACGGACAAGACCGGACTCGTCGCCGAAACGTCTTCCGAAGAGGTCCTCGAGGCGGAGATCCTCGACTCCGGAGAGACGATCCCCACGCTCGCCGAAACGCTCGCGGCAACCAGACCACCAGTCACGATGAACCTCGAATTCAAGGATCGTGGTCCACTCTCCTGGGAGGAGTTCGCCAAACGGACGCTGGAGATTGCCTACCGATACCCCGGTGATTTCTACACGTCCTCGTTCGACCACGGCGCCATCCGCGCCGTTCGGAAGATCGATCCGAGCGTCGACGTCGCGCCGATCTTCGGCGACAACAAGGACGACAACCTGGCTGTGGCTCGCGAACTGGACGCGGAAGCGCTCAATTGCTCGACCGACGTCCTCGACCGGGACCTGGTCGAGACGGCCCACGACGAGGGGCGTGCCGTCAACGTCTGGACGATCGACAGCTGGCGGGAGGCGAAAACACCCGTCGAACTCGGCGTGGACGGGCTGATCGCGGACTACCCGCACATGGCCACGTTCGCGACCGACGGGGTCGCTCGGGGGAACCACGGCCGGTAGCGACCAGCAAGCACTAAACGTATGACTTTGACATTCTCCCCGTACTGAAGGGCGAGGCTTGCGCTCAAAATTCACGTCATGACGACGTCGGCAAATCACGTCGCAGACTCTCGTACCGGACTGGATCGAGCATCGCGACGTACGTCGTTCCTTCGTAGGCGACGATCCAGTGACCTTCGCTATCGGTACTCGCGACCGGTTCGTGCTCGAAGAGCGTGTGGGCTACGCCTTCGAACGCCCCGTCGTCGGTCGAGGACGCGTAGTACCCGCGCTCGGCGACCGCCTCGTCGACGACGTCCCGTTCGTCATCGGAGAGGCCGGTGACGGCAAACCGATACCGTGATTCGAGGGTCTGGGCGTATTGCTCGTCACTCCCAAGCCGTTCGGCCAGGGTATACTCGTACGTCGTCACCGTCGTCTTGACCGGTTCGACCTCGACCCCCATCCGTTCGCCGTCGACCAGGAGAACGTCGAATGCCGGTTCGGGGATGAGGACGGAGGTCGCCTGTTCGTCCTCGGTGTAGGTTCGCTCGCCGCTGACGGCGTCGACGCTGGACCGCCGATCCGACAGAGCCGACTCGATCCACTCGACGTCGGCGGGCGGAAGCGTGTCGACCGACCGTTCGACCCCCTCGGTCGCGACGTCGAAATCGAGCAGGAGGTGATAATTGTTGCGCGTCTCGGTGGTCAGTTCGGTTCGGTCGAGTGCGACCACCTCGTCTTCGAAGCGAACCGGGTACGCGACCTGGAGCGGCGGGTGCTCGCCCGATGCGGTCGCCGATCCGGTTTCGAGGACCTCGGCGACGAGTTCGCGCATTTCGTCGATCCCGTCATCGTTCCCTCCATCGTTCGAGCGGACGTCGAACGTCGCTGGTTCGAGGATCTCATCCGTCGTGGCGTCAGACAGCCGCAGGACGCCGGTCGGTTCCATACTACACCCGGCGAACGCGGCACAGAGGCCAGTCGCGAGAGACACGAGGACGCGACGTCTGGAGGGCATCACCCGGGTAACGACGTGTCACTGACAAATACTTTCTGCTCATGTCATCGTTTCGTACGCCTAGTAGCAGAGCATCAGTTCCGCGACTCGTCTTTCGCGTCCGAATCCTTCCAGTCGCCTTCCTTTCCTTTGCGGAATTCGCCCTTCGCCTGGCGTTCTCGCGGCCACAGCGCGATCGCGAGCAGCGCCACGTAGAACGCGACGACGACCGCGATCACGACCGGTCCCTGGATTCGAGCGATCGCGGCGGTTTCGATCCAGTCTTCGCGCGGCGCGAACGCGGTCACTCTGAAGACCCACGCGACGAGGAGGACGCCGAGCAGCGCGAGATACACGCGCCGCAGGCGATTCGCGAGGGCCTCCTGCATCGATACTTTCACCGTGGGCTCACGGTAGTCCTGGCTCAATTCTACTCGCCAGTCGGTGTGTTCGACATCCCGTGACGGGTCGAGGGCAGTTGCGAGCAGATTCTCCTGAATCATCCGAACGCGCGCCCGAAAGACATCGTAGTCCCGGTATCGCCGCGCCTCAATGCCGAGGAAGACCGCGACGACCACGATTCCGATCAACAGGATATAGTGAGGGTTGTCGGGACTTGAGAACGCCCACGTCAGGATCGCCGCCATCACGGTCACCGCCCACGTCGTCGTCTGGTCGAGGCGCTGTCGCCACGTATCCACCCGGCCGAGTTCGCCCCGGTACGCGTGGGCCATCACCGATCCGAGGCCGGTGCTCTCGTCGACCATTTCGCGACCGATCTGCCGCTGTTCGGGCGTCGTCGGGTCGAACGTATCGTCGTTCGAATCTGCCATGCGCAACGGACACCGCCCCGTCTCATAAGCGAATGCGGCGCCGGCGTGAAACGTACCATGAGACGAGACCGAGTCCTCGGGGCTTGTCCCCGAGATACTTCACGAGGTTACTGGTTCGGACTAGTAACCTCAGCCCAGATAACGGTTAGTACGTCGAGACGTATGTGAGCCCATCGAGTCGCGTCGCCCCCACTCGTAGAGGGAGTCCTCTTCGACCGTCGGATGGAAGACGTGGTCCCGGTTCTCGAGATTGACCGATTAGGTCTTAGGAAGGGTCTCATGGCTCTATCAATTAAGAAACGTAAAATTCGTTACTTAAGAACCATCTGTCCGTCTCAAGTGATCGAGCGAACACCTCGAAACTTAACACCGAGACAGTTCACTTCGAGATCGCCGTATCCGAATCACAGTCTCGGCCGCGGTGTCACCAGATTCTTCAGCGAGAGCGGCGACGATGTCGATAATGGGAGATCGGTTCGGTATGCGGACAGGGTTGGAGACCGTGCTATTATCGCGGCAATCCCTCGGGCTACTCACGGCTACTGCCGTACTCGTTGCCGGTGCGACAGTCACCCCACCGGCGGCCCTCACCGTTGAGGGGCAACGTACACTGGCAGTTTTCCTGTCTACGCTCGTGCTGTGGCTAACTCGGCCCGTCCCGTACGTCGTCTCGAGTATTCTCAGCGTTACCTTGCTGTTCGTACTGGGAACCGTCAGTTCGTTCAGCGCGGCGACGACGGGTTTCACGTCGACACTCGTGTTCTTTTTGCTACTGCTTTTGTTGCTGGGTGACGCCACGACGAGTGTCGGTCTGGACCGACAGCTAGCGAAGCAATTACTGACCGCGGACAGTACGCCGCGCCGGGCGCTGCACTCCGTTGCGGGGAGCGTCCTCGCGCTGGCACTGGTGATGCCCTCTGCGATGGCCCGTGCGATAACGTTCATTCCCATCGTGAAGCGGCTCACGGCCGCGTTCGAACCGGAAGCCGACAACGGATTCGAAAGTGCAGCGTTTCTCATCCTCGGCCACGTCAACCCGATCGCGTCGATGGCGTTGATGACCGGTGGCGGAATGGCGTTGGTTACCTCCGAAATCGTCGCGACTTCGGTGCAGCCCATAACGTGGGTCGACTGGGCCGTGTTGATGCTTCCACCGACGATTCTCCTCTACACGGTGGCAGCGCTCTGTGCGGGCCTGTTTGCGATGGACGACGAGGAGATGACCAGCGGTACGAAAAACAACGCGCGACTGGAACCGGACGGCAACGGGACGACCTCACTGACTCGCGAACAACGTCTCGTCGGAATCGTCCTCTCCGGAGCCGTCATAAGCTGGATCGTCGGCTCGTTTGTCGGACTTCCGACGGTTCTGCCGGCCGTCGCGGCGGTCGTCGTGCTCTCGCTTCCGTCCGTAGGCATCATCACGGCCGAGGACATCGCGGATGTGAGCTGGGGGATCATCTTCCTCATCGGCGCGATGTTATCGATTCTGGATGTCATGGAGGAAACCGGCTCGATTACGGCAGTCATCGACGTACTCACGCGATGGATTCCGTTTGCGGCGCTCGCCCACTGGCAGATCGTCGTCGTGCTGATAGCCATCGCCGTCGGCATCCGCGTCATGTTTTCGACCGGCTCGGCAGCGATCGTCGTTGCACTCCCGATCGTCCTCGAGTTTGCGAGTGTCTTCGGTATCGACCGACTGTTTCTCGCACTCGCCGTGTTGCTGGTCGTCGGCTCGACGACGATCCTTCCGTTCAATACGACGGCAGTACTGGTGTCGATGGATCGCGGGCCGCTGTCACACCGCGATGTCGCCTCGTTCGGCCTCGTGACGATGGGACTTTCTCTCGGTGTTGCCGCCGTCTCGTGGCTCGTCTACTGGCCGCTGGTGACTTGACCGGGATAAGCGTGACCTATATATAACCGGGTCGGACTCTTCCCTGTAGGAGGGTCCCCAATTCTACGCGTCGAGTTCACGACTGTGCCGACGGGCGTGATGGCAACGCTCCATCGAGAGCTGGACGACGTCCGGAGTATCGAACTCGACAACGCGTTCTACGTCGAAGACGGGACGTGGATCGAGTCGCTGACCGTCGCGTCGAACACCGAGTTCGACCCCGAAACCGTCCTCGAGGACATTTCCGGCGTCTCGCTGTTCTACGGTAGCGAGATTCCAACCGCGTCCGACGAACTCGAGATCCGTCGACTCGCCATTCTGGCGAACGAGTCGTATCCATACATTCTGAGTCTGATCCTGCGTCAGGAAGCGATTCCGAACCGCATCGTCCTCCAGAACGGTGTCTTCGAAGTCGTGGCGACCACGCGGGACTGGGATCAGTTCCGTTCGATGGCCGACGAGATCCAAGAGACCCTCGGCGAGTTCGAACTGTTATCAGTTACTCAGAACGAGGAGCCCGGTGAACCGCTGGATAGCGGACGATTAACGGAGGTCCTCGTCTCGAAACTCACCGACGACCAGTTAGCAGTGCTCGAGACGGCATATACCCACGGCTATTTCGACGTTCCGCGGGAAGCCTCGGAGACGGACCTCGCCGACGAACTCGATGTCACTCAGTCGACTGTCAACGAGCGGCTCCGGACCGCCGAGCGAACATTGCTCGAACTCATCTACGGTCCTCGCGAGTGACAACGATCGAAGTCGGTTTCGAACGCAAACGGCTCCGATTTCCTGCCCCGATTTAAAGTACGATAGCTATCGACCGCTATTGGGAGTAGAACGAACCTAGTTACCCCGTAACGTGGGAGTGGATGACGCCGAAAGAAAATAATGACAGTTCAGTCGCTGGGGCTGGCGACCGACTCACACGACGTGGCTACATCGCCACGGCTGCCGCGGCGCTTGGAACGAGCGCACTCGCAGGCTGTAGCAGCAGTCGTGGCGAGAGTCTCGAGCCGGACGTGCCCGATGGCGTCCCGGAGACCGTCGAGACACAGTACTGGCGGGAGTGGGAGACCATCGATGCCGAGTCACCGCCATTGGACTACAGCGCGACGGCCGGTTCGGTGCTCGACCGGTTACCCATCGAGTTCTCGAGCGAGGACGACCCGTGGATGCGCGAGCACGCGTTGATGGTCCAGCGCGGTCTCAACGATCTCGGCATCGTCGCCAGGCTCAACGATCGCCCGCTGAACCAGCTCTACGCCCAGAGCTGGTCGACGAAAGGGCTCGAGGCGGTTATTTCGATGAGTACGCACGGCCCTGACCCACAGCGGGGACTCGATCCGAACCCGCTGTTGATGCGCCGGAGCGAGGGATCGCTCTCGAACTACGATAACTACTATCACCCGGAGCTGCAGGAACTCCTCACCGAACAGGAACAGACGACCGATCGAGCCGAACGCGAGGAGCTCGTCGATCGGGCACAGGAGATCTTCGCCGAGGACGTCGGGGCGCTCATCACGCTCTTCCCGAACATCATCACGGCAGTGAACACGGACCGGTGGAGCGGCTACGTGAAGACGCCGGGGAACGGCCCGACGATGGACTCGTTCGTTTGGACCGAAGTCAACCTCCAACCCGAAACGGACAGCCGAACGTACGTCAAGGGCGTCACTACGTCGATGAACTCGCTGAACCTGGCGTGGGCCGCCGGTGGCGCGGAGGCCAATCGACTTACGTTCATCTACGACGGTCTTTTCGACGCGACGCCCGACCTCGACGTAGTCCCTGCGCTCGCGACTGACGGCGGCTTCGTCGACGATACGACCGTCGAACTCTCCCTTCGCGAAGGCATCGAGTGGCACGATGGCGAGCCGTTCACCGCCGAGGACGTGAAGTTCACCGTCGAACTGTACGATGAATACGCCTCCACGAGCCAGGTGCCGTTCTACGAGCCGATCGAGTCGGTCGAGGTACTCGGGGATCACGAGGTACGGTTCAATCTGGCGAACCCCGATGCCTCGTTCATGACCCAGCGGGTCGTCCGGAGCGTCATCCTCCCGAAACACCGGTGGGAAGACATCGATAACCCGTCTCAACATAATCCGGATGCCCCAGTCGGAACCGGCCCCTTCCAGTTCGAGAATTGGGAACAGGGGACCCGGTTTGAGGCCTCTCGTAACGACGGCCACTGGATGTTCGATGACGACTGGCGGGCCGACGCGCTAGGTGATCAGGCTGAGCGCGGCCCCGGCATCGACAACGTCATCTGGATCAACGTGAGCAATATCGACGCACTGATCGGCTCGCTCCAGAGCGGTTCGATCGACGCTATCGGGACGAACCTCTCGACCCTGCAGGCCGACCGCGCGGCCAATACCAGCGGTATCGAGAAGATGTCGGCCGGGAGCTATGCGCCGCTGGACGGGAAGCTCATGTTCTCCTGTCCGCTGATTCGGGACAAGGAGTTCCGCGTCGCACTGGCGAAAGCGACCGACTCGCAGGGATTCGTCGATGACTTTCTGCAAGGTCAGGGGACGGTGCCGGCCGGCGAGAACCCGATCTCGTCGCTCACTCAGTGGCACAACTCCGAGACGACCGACTACAGCTACGACGTCGAAGAGGCACGGACGATCCTCGAGCAGGCGGGCTACACCTGGGACGGCGATGACAACCTTCGATTCCCCAACGGCGACGCCTGGGGTGCGTTCGTCGAACGTCTCCAGCCCGAGAACACCCACAAGCGGCGTTCGGATCTCGATCAGCCCGACTTCTCATGAACAGACGGAAACCAATGCACCACACCACCGACCTGCTCCCGCGAACCCGACGGGAACGAAACCGACCGGAGACGAATCGGCACCTCGCCCCCGCCATCGCTCGGGCTGAGAGCGCGTTACTCGCCTGCTACGAGTCAGCCGGCGCGACGACACGGGCAGCGACCAACACTACGACCACCCGCCCGGAGGGGAACCGATGACGAAGTTCCAGCGGTTCCTGCTCAAGCGGCTCGCGATCTCCGTCCTGCTGACGGTGATCGCGGTCTCGGTAATCTTCGTCGTCCTGCGGCTCCTGCCGGGGAGCCCCTTCGAGGCCCTCGTCACTTCGGGGAACCTCAATCAGGAGCAGATCGATGAGATCCGGGCGATGTACGGGCTCGACCAGTCGATATGGACACAGTACGTCAACTACCTGTGGAGCCTGCTGACCTTCCAGTTCGGCTACTCTATCCTGCGAAGCCAGCCGGTCTGGGACGTCCTCGAGCCGCGGCTGATCAACTCGCTGATCCTGCTGATTCCGGCGCTGGTGACGACGGCGATCCTGAGTTCGCTTCTGGGGATGTACGCCGGCTGGAACCGCGGGAGCCGCCTCGAGAAGTTCAGTATCGTCTCGACGACGCTGCTCCGCTCGACGCCGGTGTTCATCACGGCGATCTTCTTCATCATCGTCTTCGCGTACAACCTGGAGATCGTTCCCGCGCTCGGGATGCGATCGATCAGGGCGACGCCGGACGGCTACCTCGAGACGTTTCTCTCGCTGGACTTCCTCCATCACTATCTCTTGCCGTTCACCGTCGCCGTCCTCTACTACAGCGGCGACTTCCTGCTGCTCGCTCGCAACGGCGTCATCGAAAAGCGGGGCTCGGAGTTCCTTAAACTCCATCGAGCGAAGGGGCTCTCGGAGATGCAGCAACTGGCTCGCGCGGGCCGGAACTCGATGCTGCCCATTCTGACGTACTTCACCCTCCGTCTCGGTATGATCTTCCAAGGGCTCATCCTGCTCGAGGTCGTCTTCAGTTGGCCGGGCATCGGCCGTGAGCTCGTGTTGGCCATCCAGCAACAGGACTATCCGCTGGTGCAAGCCGCCGTCTTCATCATGGCGCTGGCGGTCATCCTCGCGAACCTCGCTGCGGACGTCCTCTACGCGTACTTCGATCCGACCGTTTCGACGAACGGAGGTGGCTCCGCATGAGTATCGAAACGAAACCCAAGGCAGAGTTGTACAAGCGCGTCGACGCACTGTGGACGCTCGTCCGCGACCAGTTCGCGTTCCTGCGACGGGACCCGCTGGCGTTCGCCGGCATGCTCGTCGTCGCGGCGTTCGTGTTCCTCGGACTGTTCGGGCCGTTCCTGGCCCCCCACGATCCGATCGAACACACCGTTCGCGGCGACACCGGCTCCGTGCTCCGACTCTCGGCGCCGGGCGTGGACGCCTACTTCGGGACGACGGCCTACGGGAAGGACGTGCTGAGTCAGTTCCTCGCCGGCGCACGGCCGACGCTCATCGTCGGCCTGTTCGGCGGCCTGGGGACGGGCGCGCTCGGCTTCACCGTCGGCGTCGTCAGCGGCTACTACGGCGGCTGGGTCGACGAACTCCTGATGCGGCTGACCGACTTGACGTTCTCGCTGCCGTTCATGCCGATGGCGCTGCTACTGCTGACGTTCATGACGCCGAACATCTGGCTGATCACGGCGATCATCGCCGGCTTCCTCTGGAAGATGCCGGCCCGGGTCGTCCGCTCCGAGGTGCTGTCGGTCCGCGAGCGAACGTTCGTCAAGTCCGCTCGAGCCAGCGGCGCGAGCGACCTGCGGACGATGCTGTACCACGTCGCACCGAACGTGTTGCCGATCGGCTTCCTCTACACCGCGTACGGCGTCGCCTGGGCGATCGCGGCGCAGGCGAGCCTCGCGTTCCTCGGCTTCGGCGATCCGACGATGACCAGCTGGGGACGAATGCTCCGGCAGGTGTTCGCGTCGGGGAACATGCGCGTCGCGTGGTGGTGGGTGCTTCCGCCGGCCATCGGTATCGCTGCGATAACCACCTCGGTGTTCCTCATCGGACGGGCCTACGAGGAAGTCATTAATCCCGAAATTCAGACCAACCAATGACGCTACTCAACGTCGAAGATCTCAAAGTCACGTACGCGACCGACGACGAACCAGTCCACGCCGTCAACGACGTCTCGTTCAGTATCGACGAGGGGGTCAACTACGGCCTCGCCGGGGAATCCGGTTCCGGGAAGTCCACCGTCGCGGAGGCACTGCTCGGTCTGCTCCCGAACAACGGGGCCGTCGAGAGCGGTACTATCGAATTCAACGGAACGGACCTCACGTCGCTTTCCGAGGCTGAGCGCCGGGACATCCTCTGGGAGGACATCGCCTATATCCCACAGAGCGCGATGGACTCGCTGGACCCCGTGATGACGACCGGCGACCAGATCGCACAGGCGATCCACACTCACCGTAACGTCACGGAGACAAAGGCGTACGACCGCGTCCGCGAACTGTTCGTGATCGTCGGCCTCGACCCGGACCGAATCGACGACTACCCCCACGAGTTCTCCGGCGGGATGCGCCAGCGGGTCACCATCGCGATGGCGCTGGCCCTCGAGCCGGACCTCATCATCGCCGACGAGCCGACGACCGGACTGGACGTTATCGTCCAAGACAAGATCATCGACAAGATCTTGGAGATTCAAGAGCGGATGGACAGCTCTCTGCTGTTGATCACCCACGAGATCGGCGTCATCGCCGAGACCTGCGACGAGTTGTCCATCCTCTACGGCGGGAAGGTGATGGAGCAGGGCAGCGTCGACAACGTGCTGGTCAATCCGACTAACCCCTACACGATGGGGCTGAAGAACTCCTTCCCGGAGATCGACGAGAACGAGGACCCCGTTGCGATCCCTGGCTCGCCGCCGAACTTGAATCGGGAGCCGACGGCCTGCGTCTTCGAGGACAGGTGTCCGTTCGCCACGGATGAGTGCGGGGAATCCCACCCGGAGCTGGTCGATCTCCCCAACCGAAACCACCGGTCGGCCTGCCACCGCGTCAAGGAGGCGGCCCAGCTCCGGCGGGACGCGGACGAGCCGGAGACGTGGGACATCCCCGACGATGGAAACCCCGAGTCCGACCGCGGCGAAGTCATCCTCGAGACGGGCGATCTCGAGAAGCACTACGAGCAGAGCCAGCCGCTGTTGAGCAAGTTCCGCGGCGAAGATCCGGATCACGTGAAGGCAGTCGACGGCGTCTCGCTGTCCGTCCGTCGCTCGGAGGTACTCGGCGTCGCCGGCGAGAGTGGCTGCGGGAAGTCGACGCTCGGCGAGACCATGGCGCTCCTCGAGGATCCGACGGGCGGTGAGATGACGTTCGACGGAGAGCCCTACGAGTACTATCGGGACGGCAATCTCCAGGAGTTCCGGCGGAAGGTCCAGATCATCTTTCAGGACCCGTTCGACTCGCTCAATCCTCGCCAGACCGTCCGCAAACTCGTCGGCGAGCCGCTGACGATCCACGATTACCGCACCGACGAGAAGGAGCAGGCCATTATCGAGACGCTCGAGAAGGTCGGGCTGACACCCGCCGAGAAGATTCTCGATAACTACCCCCACGAACTCTCCGGCGGGCAGCGCCAGCGCGTGGCGGTCGCCAAGGCGCTCGTGCTGGACCCGGACTTCCTGATCTGCGATGAACCGGCATCGATGCTGGACGTTTCGCTGAAGGTCAACCTGCTGAACCTGCTGCGGGGGCTCGCCGATACCGAGGATATCGGGATCGTCTATATCTCACACGACCTCGCAAGCCTGACGCAAGTCTCGGACCGACTGGCCATCATGTACCTCGGCCGGATCATCGAGGAGGGCGACGTCGACCGCATCGCGAACCAGCCCAAGCATCCCTACACCTCGTCGCTGCTCTCGGCTGCGCCGGAGAAGGACCCGACTGCCGATCGAACTCGCGTCCTGCTCGAGGGAGAGCCGCCGGACCCGGTCGATCTCCCGTCAGGTTGTACGTTCGCCCCGCGATGTCCGAAGGCCCAAGAATCGTGCCGGGAGGCCGAACCGGCCATCGGCGAGGCCGGGGACGAGAGCCATCAGGCGGCGTGTTACTTCCCGGACGGTGAAGAAGAGCCGGCCGTGTCAGACACGTCGGTGATAGACGAGACCGAGTTCCCTGGGTCCGCGAACACCGACTCAGTAGGTGACTAAAATTCCATGTTCGGCCTCGAGATAATCGTCGCGCTGAACGCCGTCGGCGGCGTCGATCTCCCGGCGAATCTCGTGGCCGCCGTTGGAGTCGGGACGCTCCTCGTGTTGCTGGTGCTATCGGGGTTCTTCTCCTCGGCGGAGATCGCGATGTTCTCGCTGGCCCAGCACCGAATCGAGGCGCTCGTCGAGGACGGCTCGCCCGGTGCCGATATCGTACAGGCGCTGAAAGCCGACCCCCACCGACTACTGGTGACAATACTCGTCGGGAACAACCTGGTCAACATCGCGATGTCGTCGATCGCGACCGGGCTGCTCGCGATGTACATCGGGCAGGGCCAGGCAGTGTTGGCGGCGACGTTTGGCGTGACGGCCATCGTCTTGCTGTTCGGTGAGAGCGCTCCGAAGTCCTACGCCATCGAGAACACGGAATCGTGGGCGCTTACCGTCGCTCGGCCGCTGCAGGTCTCGAAATACGCACTCTATCCGCTGGTGGTCACGTTCGACAGGCTGACCCGCATCGTCAATAGCCTGAGCGGCGGCGGTACCGCTGTCGAGTCATCGTACGTGACCCGCGAGGAAATACGGAACCTGATATGCACTGGTGAAAGCGAGGGAATCATCGAGGCCGACGAGCGCGAAATGCTCCAGCGGGTGTTCCGGTTCAACGACACTATCGCGAAAGAGGTGATGACGCCGCGGTTAGACGTCACCGGCGTCCCTCGAACATCGACGGTCGACGACGCCGTCGAGAAATGCGTCGAGAACGGTCACACCCGCCTGCCAGTGTACGAGGGAGGGCTCGACACCGTCGTCGGCGTCGTCGCACTCGGTGATCTCGTCCGTGACCACCAGTACGGCGAACCGGTTGGCGACAGCTCGCTCGAGCCCCATATCAAGGAAACGCTGCACGTCCCGGAGAGCAAGCAAATCGACGACCTGTTCCGTGAGATGCGTCACGAGCGCGTCGAGCAGGTCGTCATTATCGACGAGTTCGGGACGACCGAAGGGATCGTCACGACCGAGGATATCGTCGAAGCGGTCGTCGGAGAGATACTCGATACAGAGGAAGAAGAACCTATTGAGACCGTCGATGACCGGACAATCCAAGTCGACGGAGAGGTGAACATCGAATCCGTTAACGACGTTATTGACGTCGAGTTCCCGGAGGGAGAGGAGTTCGAGACGATCGCCGGTTTGCTCTTCAATCGCGCCGGGCGGCTGGTCGAACCGGGGGAGACGTTCACATACGACGGCGTCGATCTGACCGTTGAACGCGTTGACAACACTCGAATCAAGCGCGTGCGTATCACCGAACCCGATCCGCCAATGACCGACGATTCCGGTGTAACCGCCTCGAGTTAGCGTTTCGGTCCGTGACTACTTTTCGTTCGATATACCCGCCACGACTGACCGATTAGCCTCGAGACGACCCAGTGACTGAGACACTGTTAACTGAGTGTGGCCCAAGTCTCCAAGTACGTTGATCATACCTCGGCGGCCCTCAATAATGCTCACTCCGACAGTCATTACAGATTTCGATAGGCAGGTGCCAGAAGACACGAAGACGGCGACGTTCGGGCTCGGCTGTTTCTGGGGCCCTGATGCAGCGTTCGGCGCGTTGGACGGCGTCGTGCGGACGCGGGTCGGGTACGCTGGTGGGACGAAACCTGACCCATCATACGAGATCATCGGAGATCACACAGAAGTCGTCCAGCTCGAGTACGACCCCGAGCAACTCTCGTTCAGTGAGTTGCTCGATCGTGCGTTCGACGAACACCACCCCTACCAGCAGTCCGGGAAACGCCAGTATCAGCAGATACTCTTCACCGAGACTGCTGAGCAATACAGCCAGTTGCTAGCGTATCTAGACGACAGTGAGTTCAGTCGAGAGCGAATCAATACGCGTCTCGAGGAACTCGACCAATTTCACATCGCGGAAGACTACCACCAGAAGTTCAACCTTCGAGGAAAACGGTGGATCACCGATGCGTTCGCCGAGGCAGACTACGATGACAGTGCGATCAGAGAGTCCCCAGCAGCGGCGAAACTGAACGCCCACGTTGCAGGCCACGATGTGAGTGTGCCCTTCGTCAAACAGACCTACGAGCCACGGTCTGAACAGTAGCTCATCTCCCTGATCCCTCTAGGTTTCGTTGCGGAATAGGTACATCGTGAGCGGCCCAAATACGGCGACGAATGCCGCAGACATGAACAACACGACGCCGACTTCTCCGGCCGTTGCGGTCCCGTGCATCAACCCTCGCATCGAGATGACGAGGTGACTGAAGGGGTTCACGTTGACGAACGCCTCGAGCCAGCCGGGCATCGTTTCCGGGTCGACGAACACGTTGCTGACGAACGTGAGCGGGAACATGACCATCATGCTCACGCCCATGAGCGATTCGGGGCTTCGCATGACGAACCCGAGGGCGGTCCAGATCCACGAGAGACTGAACGAGAACACCAGCAAGAGTGCGACTGCCGACAGTACGCCGACGACCCCGCCAGCCGGCCGGAAACCCAACACCAGCCCGAGGACGATGACGATCGTCGAGGCGAGCGTGTATCGCACAGCGTCGCCGAGCAGGGCACCGACGATGACGGAGGGCTGCCAGACCGGGAGCGTTCGAAACCGATCGAAGACGCCCTCGTCGATGTCGTCGTTCAGCGTAACGCCGGTGTAGATGGTGGTGAACACCACCGTCATGGCGAGAATCCCCGGCAGGAGCTCCTGCAGATAGACATTCGTCGATCCAGCGAGCGCCCCGCCGAACAGGTAAGTAAACATCAGCAAGAACATGATCGGGAAGACGGTGACGTCGAACAGCTGCTCAGGGACGTGCTTGATCTTCAACAGCGCTCGCCAGCCGAACGTGAGCGAGGCGGAGATGGCGTTCGCTCGCGGCGGCCGTGGTTGATCCGACACCGCCGAACGGAGGACGTCGACGTCCGGCTCGGTGGCCGTGCTCTCGTCGCTCATCGGGACCCCTCTTCGGAGACCGCGCCGTCATGAGCCGGCTGATCGGTCAGGGCGAGGAAGACCTCGTCGAGACTCGGCTGTCCGAGCGCGAAGTGCGTGACCTCGATGTCGGCTCGAGACAGCTCCACGAACGCGTGGGCGATACGGTCGGTGTCGGTGACTCGAGCCGACAGTGCCGTCGGATCGGACTCGAGATCGACGGGAACGTCGAGGACCTGGGTCAGCGCCCATCTGACCTCCTCGCGCTGGTCGGGATCGCGCACGCGGACGTTCAGGACGTCCGACCCGATCGAGGATTTGGGTTCGTCCGGCGTGCCTTCGGCAATTATCCGTCCGTCGTCGATGACAGCGATTCGGTCGGCGAGCTGGTCCGCTTCGTCTAGATACTGCGTGGTTAGCAACACCGTAGTCCCGTTAGCGACTAGCGCCTGAATGATCTCCCAGACCTGAGACCGGTTCCGGGGGTCGAGTCCGGTAGTCGGTTCGTCAAGGAACAGCAACTCCGGCGTGACGACGATGCTCGCCGCGATGTCGAGTCGGCGCCGCATCCCGCCCGAGTACGTCTTCACCTGTCGTGAGGCCGCGTCGGCCAGCCCGAAGGCCTCGAGAAGGTTGGTTGCCCGCGTTTTGGCCTGTCCTCGAGCGTAGCCGAGCAATCGAGCCAGTAAGACGAGGTTCTCGCGACCCGTGAGGTCCTCGTCCACCGACGCGAACTGACCGGTCATGCTCACGCGGCTGCGCACATCGTCGGCATCGCTCACCACGTCGTGGCCGAAGACTCGAGCTGTGCCCGCGTCGGGGCGCAGCAGCGTTGCGAGCATGCGAATTGTCGTGGTTTTGCCGGCGCCGTTGGGCCCGAGGAGGCCGTAGATGCCGCCCGCGGGAATCGCCAGATCGACCCCGTCGACGGCTTTCGTGTCTCCGAAGTGTTTGACGAGCCCGTCGGTTTCGATCGCGCGGGCAGTGTTATCGTTGCCAGTCTCGTTACCCCTCGTTTCGACGGTTCGATCGAGATCATTGTCCATTACCGAGGAGTCCGTCCGGCTCGTTTCTGTCGAGAGCGGCTCCTCGAGGACCGACAGTCCCCAGAGATCGTCGGCACCGATCGCTGACTGATGCTCCATCATTCGTTCACCACCACAGGGACAGATCGTGGTCGATAGCGAGCGATGTAACGCACTACAGAAGTCTGGATCAGGCTACTCGTTGTCATACTTTGCTCCTCACTCTAGTATAGGTCTCTCGAGCACATATACTCGATCCAGGTGCGGCGTGAAAGTAGTCTCGAGGGGTTCTGAGATGGCCGAAATTCCGGGATACCGGCCGTGTCGAATCACTTTCACTCGTAATGTCGTCGAAATCGATTTGACTGTAGTGAACTATCCCGGTCTACTCGCTCCCTTCGGTCGCTTTCACCCCGAAAATGCGCATTGACCGCTTCCATAACTCGTGGGTGGGCAGTTAGGAGAGCGTCCGCGAGTGGTTTGAACCTTTTCTGAAGGTCGGAAGAGACGGAGATGTTGGTACCGAAGATACGTTAAGAGCGTCGTATCTTCGGAACTGATCACGGTACGTTCGACAGTTGTTCTTCGAGTTCCTCTGTGGTAGTCCACGAAAAACATTGGTCCAGTGCTTCGAGGTGGACGAGTGAGTCGGTGATTACACCGCTATACGACGGCGTGCGACCGCCGAGTTCGGCCTCCAGATACGAGTCGAGATCCTGCATTGAGATGTTCAGTCCGTGATCACGAGCGCGTTCAGCGAGCGCATCCAGCTCTCCGTCGAGATCATCAGCATGATATGCCAGCTCAACGGACCGAGCAAGTACCGCGTCTTCTGTTGGGAGCAGAGACTCGTCATCATAGTGTTCCTCTTGCGCCCGAGGAAAAAGATACGCGCGATCAAGCAGCGTCGGGCGTTCGATGCGTCCAAACTCGGCGACCGCTCCACCGGTGTCGTGTTCAAGGATCAGCGGAATCGAATCCGCGTAGAGGGCGTGGATGAAAAATTTCACTTTGAGGTCAGGAATGTCATCCGACACATTGAGGTCAGGCTGTGTGGCGAGCAGGTACGCGTAGGCATCGTGACGATGGTTTAGTACGTCAAGCGCCTCGTCAAGCCGATACTTGAATGGGGATTCGTAACTACCTAGAACGAAATACGTCGAATGCGGGCCGAAGAGGTGTTCGTGTCGCTCTCGCATATACGAGAGGAGTCGTTCGCTATCTACTGGATCGAGTTCTAATCCGTAGAGAACGTCGTTCAGGATGAAGTCTGTGAGTTCTTCAGTATTCTCCGGTATCTTCGTCATACTAACCAATGTGGAAATATATCCTAATAACCATACTGGTCTAACTTAGGGAAGTCTACCCCGGGTGCTTATGTGATCCGGAATCGTACGTTCGGGTAACATGGCCGATGTCTCCGCACACTCCAAACCCGACCACGAGGAAAACCCCTTGGAGCGGCAGCGAGAGTTGATGGAGTTGCTGTCACAGGAAACCCGTCACAGCATCATTCAGACGCTTCTGGGCCACCCAGAACTCCTTGCGTCAGCGGATGAAATCAATCATTTCATCCCGAGTAAATCGAAAAAGACGGTGGAAGAGCAACTGGACGTGCTCGTTGAAGCGGACGTCCTTGGGATCTACGAGTTCCCCCCAAACAAGGAAAAGCGCGGCTTGCCGTGGAAATTCTACGGCTTTACCGAGTACGGTGTCGGCATCCTCGGGGACTTCAATTATCTCAAGGGCGTTCCGATGACGCGAGCCGTCCACCAGAAAACACGGAAGCCTGAGAAGATTGAACGGCATGAAACAGCCCCACGACCGCCCCTCCCAGAATCAGTCCAGACGGCGTTCCGGCTCGACGAAGAATAACGAAGATCGCCTGCAACGGGGAGGATTCTTTATGTCAGTTCGAGGACCTACTTCCCGAGGATTCTCTGATTTTAACGAACGTGGCAGTCAGAATGACGGCCACATCTATGCGGCTCCGTCCTGTTAGGACTCATAATGCGGAACCGTCTCGTCAGTGTACTCGCCGTAATCGTCCTCGTCACTCTCGCAGGGTGTGGTGGAGCGATTAGTGATGGGGCCACGACACCAAACGAAACGACAGGGACGACACCTGACTCCCCGAGTGAACCACGAAACGAACTACCAGCGAATTCGAACGGAACGCTGTCGGTCAATTACATCAATATCGGCCAGGGCTCGAGTACGTTGATCGTCGGACCGACGAACGAGACGATGCTCATCGATTCGGGAGACTGGTCCGACGACGGCGAAGACGTACTCGCCTATCTCAGGAAGCACGACATCGATCGAATCGACTACCTCGTGACGACACACGCCGATGCGGATCACATCGGCGGCCACGAGGCCGTGATCGACTACTTCGAGACGGAAGGAGACGGAGTTGGGACAGTGTACGACCCAGGGATCACGTCGACGTCCCAGACTTACCAAGGGTATCTGGACGCGATCGAGGAACACAACGTAACGTTGTACGAGACACGTGCAGGTGATCGGATTCCGTTCGAGGGAGTCGAAACGGAGGTACTCGCGCCGCCTGAGGGGTATCTCGCGAACGGTGATAGAAATGAGAACAGTATCGTCGTTCGTCTCGGCTTCGGTCAGTCGAATTTCGTGCTCCCCGGAGACGGAGCGACGGCCAGTGAGCGATTCCTCGTCGACGAATACGGGGCGACCCTCAATGCGACCGTCCTGAGTGCGGGCCATCACGGGAGTCGATCGAGTTCGGGAAGCGAGTTCCTCGACGTCACCGACCCACGCATCGCCGTCATCTCGAGTGCATACGACTCCCAGTACGGTCACCCACACGACGAGGTCCTCAAGCGGTTTTCCCAGCGGACCATTCGCACCTACTGGACGGCAACGCACGGGAACGTACAGCTGACCAGCAACGGATCCGCAATCGCAGTCGCGACCCAGTACGAGGCACCAACTGCGCCGCTCGAACTTCGAAATGGAGAACCGATGGAACCCAATGTTGGTGACGCCCTCCAGAAGCGTACAGTCATACCGGTAGACGAGTCGGCCGCCGTACCCGATGGCGGAACAACCGACGAACCGACAGAGCCGACAGACCAGGAGGGCACACTGTCGGTCGTCACGATCCACGAGGACGCCTCAGGGAACGACAACGACAACCTGAACGACGAGTATCTCGTCTTCGAAAACACGGGTGACCAACCGCTCGAGCTCGGTGGCTGGTCGGTCGCTGATGCGGCGGATCACACGTACACGTTCCCGAGTGGAGTCACGCTCGATCCGGGTGCACGGGTCACTCTTCACACTGGTAGCGGAACGGATTCGTCGAGTGATCTCTATTGGGACTTCGGTCGCGCAGTCTGGAACAACGGCGGTGATACCGTTGTCGTGCGAAACGACAGTGGGACAATCGTCCTTCAGGAGGAGTACTAATGCCGAGTGACGGAACATATGAGGCGGTCGTGGATCGGTTTGAGGACAGCCTCGCGGTGGTACTGCTCGAGGACGATGACGAAACGATCGGCGAAGTAATCGTCGAGCGAGAGCGGCTCCCCGAAGATGGCCGTCACGCCGGTGCAGTAGTGAGCGTCGAACTTGAGGACGAGGAAGTAGTCGATATCACGTACGAGGAACGCGAGACGGTGAATCGATCTGCGCGGGCCCAGCGGCGATTTGACGAACTCTCTCAGCGGCCACCAAGAAGAGAGGACGATTCGGACACGTCCTGACCTTCGGTAGCAGCTCATCTGGTGTTACGGTGGATTCAGTACGTACCAGTTCGGTTCGCTCGCCGAGAAAGGGACCACTGTTTTCGAGACAGCGGGTGATCCACAACAGCACCAGTTGCTAATCGACGTACTGTGACTTCCACTCTTGTCGCTCCTTGAGCGCTTGCTCGCCGGCTTCTGTAATCGTGTA
Organism: Natrinema zhouii; assembly: GCF_013456555.2. Lineage (GTDB taxonomy): Archaea > Halobacteriota > Halobacteria > Halobacteriales > Natrialbaceae > Natrinema > Natrinema zhouii. The sequence goes on along the minus strand of NZ_CP084883.1, from coordinate 15,209 downwards.
ATAGTTCGTTCTCCGATCGAGTTGGCCTTTTTCGACGAGTTCTTTGTTGACGATCGTATCGAGATTCGGATACAGTCGTCCGTGATTGATCTCGTCACTGTAGTACTGTTCGATCTCTTCTTTGACATCCTGTCCGGACGGTTGATCAGCACCCGCGATTACGTACAGGAGGTCCCGCTGAAACCCTGTGAGGTCGTCCATATCACAGGCGTTCAATTGTCGTGATGTTTGTTATCCACCGTCAACAGCCGTCTGCTGATGCAACTAGCAATCCCTTCGTAATCCGGCGTGTCTTCACTGACAAGACTACAGAAAACTGGCAGGTGTTGGTTACGGGCCGACCTTGTAACCGTCTCTCTCGACGTAGTAGTCCAAACTGAGTGAGCAAACCAGCAAACCTACTCGAGTTACTCGGAGCGAACAATCCCTCTTCCAGGGTCCGTGAGTGGATCACAGCTGCGTACGCTGTCCGTTATACCACGTACTGAGCTCGAGTATCGGCGAAAGCCGACGAGGCTGAGATTGCGCCGATTCAACGCTGTAGACCGACGTTACGACTCACATGCACCGAGTACGTCGAGTAGTCTATTGCTACTCCCCTCACGCTGATTCTGAGAGTAACTCGTCGACGTACTGGTCTTCCCACTCCCGACGCGCCTCGAGCTCACGGCGGCCACGAGCCGTGATCGTGTAGTAATTCGTCCGGCGATCGACTTCGCCTTTCTCGACGAGGCCTTTGTCGACGACCTCGTCGAGGTTCGGATAGAGCCGTCCGTGATGGATCTCTTTCTCGTAGTACTTCTCGAGTTCGTCTTTGATCGCGAGTCCGTGTGGTTCCTCCTGTCCGGCGATCGTGTACAACAGGTCACGCTGGAAGCCAGTTAGATCGTGCATATTTGAATTTCACTTTATCAGTAGATAAGGTTCCCGAAAAGAGTTGAAGAAGAGAATAGAAAACGTGTTTCGCTGAATTGAGGTGCGAAACTCCCTTCTGCAGCGAGCGTCGACGAAGGGAAGACATGAGCAGGAAGGGGATACAGCATCCCCAGAAATCAGAGATTTCTGGTGTGCGAACGAGACGCTTCGCGTCTCGTCAACGCCGCACAGTTCTCGGACACTGTTCGGTGGCATGGTCTCCTCGCCCCCGTCAAACAGGCCATCCGAGAGACAGCGGTCGGATTCGATGATATACCCAGCACAGCGTGAGTGACGACAGGTCGAGACGGCGGGAAACGTCGTACTAGTGAGTCGCCTCTTGTCTCTCCTGAACCCGGGATACGAGAGGCATCTCAAGGAAGGTGACAAGCGAGTAGAGTGGCCCCAGATGGCTCTCGCCGGCGAGGTGAGCCTCGTAGCACTCGTTCGCTCCCTCCCAGCTCAGGAACGGGAGCGATCGGATCGTCTCCTCGTGTCTCTCGAGTGTTTCGGGGATGAACTCCTGTGTGCGGATAAGCTCGTGGTGGTCGGGCCAGGGACCATGCCCCCAGTGTGGTTTCTCGGGGTCGCTCAGGAGGTGTTTCTGCACGAACTCAGTCGCGAGTTCTCCGGTTCGCTGGGCTGCTAACGGATATCGGACCGGGACGACGCCGCTCCCGTGTGGATAGTCAGCCAGGGCCGGCGCCAGCCGACTGATCGCCTCGTTGATCAGGTCACCCCTGAGCAGGTGGCGAACGGGGATGGTGAGGAAGAGGTCGAACAGCCGGTTGTCGAGGAACGGCGTCCCTGATGGCATCATCTGGCTGGTCCCATGGTAGAAAAACTGTGAGGTACCGTTCGTGAGCGGACAGCGACTGGCGAGCGTCGCCTCCCGGAGCGAGGGGTAGGAGACGCCGTGGTCGATGACCTCCTCACCCTCCTTTCGGACGTCGTCACGGTACAGCTCCCGTATGCTCCGTGGTAGCTGGAGGTACGCGGGGGTGTTCACATCGGCCCGGTGGTCGACGAACTCCTCGACCGTCTCTATCGACCGTTCGCGTGGCAGGTCGAACGACCCGAGCGGGCCGAGGTCGACCGATGACTTGCGGAGGTGGTTACCCTTGAACAACATATCTCCGTAGTGGCCCGTGAGGAGGACGTCGACGCTCGAGGAGAGCGTCTCGTCGAACTCGTTCGCGTGTGCCTGGTTGAAGTAGCCGACGAAGTTGGACATCTCCGAGTTACCAGTGAGCGAACGGGCCAGATAATCCCCGTCACGGATGAGCAGTGTGAGGGGGGCGCCGGCCGCCGCAGACACCTTTGCGGCGGTCTTCGCCTCCCGGTTGTGCCACTCAGCTAGGTGGAACGTCTGTACCTGCCTATCGAGTGCGGTGAGCGCAGCCAGGACGAGCCGAGAGTCGCTCCCGCCGCTCAACAGGAGTCCGTACTCGCCCGCTCGATCGGTGCGATCGGCGACGACGTCGCGGAACGTCCTGGCGAGGCGGTCGGCGAAGTACTCCCGCGATCGCTCGCGTGGCGTATAGACCGGCCGCCAGTACCGGTGTGTCTCGTAACTGCCGTCGGGATCGATCGTCATCACTGAACCGGGCTGTGTCTTTGCCACGCCGGTCAGTGGTGTCCGGACGCCGAACGGTCGGTGGAGAGCGAAGTACTCGGCGAGATACGTCTCGTCGAACTCCGTCTCGACACCCGGGTGGAGGGGGAGCGACTGAATGTTAGTCGAGAAGACGATCCCGTCGTCGGTCTCGGAATAGTACAACGGACGCGTCCCGAACCGATCGGTAAAGAGGGAGAGCTGTCCGGTCTCGCTGTCGTGGATCGCACCGACGAAGTTGCCGTTCAGTCCCGAGACAAACTCCATTCCGTGACGGTCGTATCTGATAGCACACTGCTCTGCCCCGGATTCTCTGAACCGTTCGTATCCGTCCGGACCGTCGAACCCCCACACCGACCCCCAGAGCCAGATCCGGTCACCGCCCTCGGTCTCCGCGTAGCCGAGGTCGGCCTCAAAGGGGTGAGTGACCGACGCCACCGCTACGTCCCCCTCCTCACCCAACAGCGAGCGTTCGTCACCAGTCCAGTGGAGATCCTCGACAAGTGGATCGATGCCGCAGATATCGCTGACCGCTCCGCAGAGTCCGACCATATCTGACCACCGGGTGTGAGCGACTATATTATACGTACTATAACGACGCCTCAACGGTCATTGACAGCATTGATGTCGAGAAGGAAACATGTACTCGCCCTGATTTCGAACGGCGACAGCCGAACGGTGGCTGCAAGCACCTTCGACGTATCGCCCTCGAGACGTGAGATACGGAAAGGAAGTTATTTCGAGGACCAGTATCACCCGTTTGTATGTTACTTTCGGGCACCGTCATCGTCGATGCGTCAACGACTCTCGAGGAGGGGGCGGTCGTCACCGAGGACGATTGTATCGTAGCCGTCGGTGACCAGGCCGACCTCGTCACGCAATACCCTGACCACGAGCGTCGTGAGTATGATATTCTACTCCCGGGTCTGGTCGGCAGTCACATTCACTCCGTTCAGTCGCTTGGCCGCGGTATCGCCGATGATACTGCGTTGCTCACCTGGCTGTTCGATTATGTTCTCCCGATGGAGGCTGAGATGGATGCCGACGTGATGTATACCGCGGCAAAGCTTGGCTACCTCGAGTGTATCGAGTCCGGGACGACCACTGTTATCGATCATCTCTCGGTCCATCATGCTGACGCGGCGTTTGACGCAGCCATCGATGTCGGTATCCGCGGTCGCCTCGGGAAGGTATTGATGGATACGGAATCTCCGGCGGGGCTTCAGCAGGATACCCAGACCGCTCTCGACGAAACAGAGGAACTCATTCAGGAGTATCACGATGTGAACGACGGCCGGATTCAGTACGCCGTCACACCGCGCTTTGCGGTGAGCTGTACTGAGGCATGTCTGCGTGGGTGTCGTGACCTCGCGGACGCGTACGATGGCGTTCGTATCCACACACATGCGAGTGAGAACCGCGACGAGATCACAGCCGTCGAGGAGGAGACGGGGATGCGCAATATTTTCTGGCTCGATGAGGTCGGCCTCACGGGTGAGGATGTCGTCCTCGCACACTGCGTCTGGACTGACGAGGCCGAGCGTGAACTCCTTGCCGAATCCGGGACTCACGTTTGTCACTGTCCGTCATCGAATATGAAACTCGCCTCAGGTATCGCACCCGTCATTGATTACCTCGACCGTGGGATCAACGTCGCACTCGGTAACGACGGTCCGCCGTGCAACAACACGCTCGATGCCTTCACCGAGATGCGACAGGCGAGTCTTCTCCAGAAAGTGGAGACTCTCGATCCGACGACAACGGCCGCAGAAACGGTGTTTCAGATGGCGACACGAAACGGTGCGGAGGCTGCTGGATTCGAGCGTATCGGCGAACTCCGTGAGGGATGGAAAGCCGACATCATCGGGATGACAACCGACGTAACACGCGCGACGCCGGTAAACGATGTGTACTCTCATATCGTCTACGCTGCACACGGTGACGACGTCGAGTTCACGATGGTCGACGGTGAGGTCCTGTACGACGGAAGCGAACACGTCGGTATCGACGCTGCAGGTGTTCGCGAGCAAGCGCGTGAATACGCCACCGAACTGAACGCGACACTGAAAATGTAGTTCACCGCAGTCCGAGTTTGCCGGGCAAATCGAAACCGATGTCGAGGCGTTCGACGACCACGTAGCCAAGATAGATACCGACGATGCCTATCAGGCCAGCGAAATTCGGCGGGACAGGCGATGGAATCTGGAGAGCCGTGAAGCCCGCTCCAACGACGAATCCCGCGAGGATCGCGAGAACAAGTTTTTTCGTGTTCATAGCGTGAGATGCGTTCACAACGAGAAAAACGGCTCGTTTTCTGTGATCGGCCAGCAATCATTGGAACGGCACTCAACAGATAGAGGCAGCCGTCCTCCAATTTCTCACTGAAGCACGTACGGCGTAGCTCCGTGTCCGTGAGTCGTCAGTACTGTTCGTCAGGGGCGTTACTCGAGATGGAGAGATCCATCGAAAGCTCGCACAGCAGTGGTCCTTGCTCAGCGCATCTGAGAGACCGAAGACCGCTTCGAGTCCGCTGTAACTGCTAACTCGCCCGAGACGACGTCATCGATCGTCAGTCCGTTCTCAGCCGCCAAATCTCGAGCACGTTTCCATACCCGACGGGAATGGGCAGGATCGCGCTTCCGGAGGTCGTCGTGGTAGGCGACCAACGCCACGATTAGGAGGGCGGTATCGTTCGGCGGAGACACGGGCATACCATCGGGGCCAACGACAGTCGATATAAGTGAATCGGCCGTTAGTCACTCCCGTCGTTCATTCTGGATTCCTTGCGATAGTGGAGGAAGATACCGGTCTCGAACGAGTGCGATCTCTTTGGCGTGGTCCCTCGAAGCGTCTCCGCTCCGTCCTGAGACAATGTCTCACCTTTTCGGCCGTCACCGTAGAATGTGTCACCATGAACGTGACGCTTCTCAGTACGGGCGGGACCATCGCGAGTACCGGTGAGGATAGCGGCGCGAGACCAACGCAAACGGGCGACCAACTCCTCGAGGCCGTTCCCGAACTCGAGTCGTATGCCGAACTCTCGATCGAGGACGTCGCGCAGGTACCGAGCTACGAGATAGACGGCGAGACGCTCGAGACGATCGGTGAGCGAGTTCGCGAACTCGACGACGACCCAGCGGTTGACGCCGCCGTCGTGACTCACGGCACGGATACGATGGAGGAGACGGCGTACTATCTCGACGTCACCGTCCAGCCGGACATACCGGTGTTTCTGACGGGCGCTCAGCGCCGGCCGGACGAGGTGAGTTCGGACGGACCGAGCAATCTCCTCGCTGCAGTCAGGGCAAGCAGTTCCTTCGCCGCGCTCGACGCCGGTGGCACCTTCGTCGCGTTCAACGAACAGGTCCATAGCGCTCGAGCGGTGACGAAGGTCCATACGTCCGCTCTCGGGGCTTTTCAGTCGAGGAACGCGGGTCCGGTTGCGACCGTCGATCGGAGCGGGGTCGCGGTTCACCAGCCGCCACACAGCGAGACGCGACCGATCGATGCGACGTCGCTCGAGGCGACCGTTTTCACGGTCACGAGCGGGAGCGCCGCCACCGGCGAACTGGTTGCGGCCGCACTCGAGCGCGACGCGGACGGACTCGTCGTCGAAGCGACGGGACTCGGAAACGTCACGGCGGGACTCGCTGACGCCGTCCGTGAGGCGATCGAAACGGACGTTCCCGTCGTCGTTACGTCACGCTGTCTCGAGGGACGAGTCATGCCGGTCTACGGCAGCGACGGAGGCGGTGACCGCCTCCGGGAATACGGAGCAATCTTCGCTGACGATCTCTCCGCCCAGCAAGCCAGACTTCGACTGACACTCGCGCTCGAGGCGTTCGATGACACAGCGACGGTCCGAGAAGCGTTCGCGTCCACCGAGTGACTAGATGTACTCGCTTTCGCTCTCGTACACCGACGGATCGTCGTTGAACGTCTCGGCAACGGACTCGAGCGTGACGAACTGCGCGTTCTCGTGGCCTTGGACGTACTGGATGAACTCCTCCAACAGGGGAATCATGTGCGGCAGGCCGTGGATGTCCGGGTGGATCGTGAACGTGTACACACCTGCGCCGCGGCGGTTGTACAGATAGTCGAACTGGCGCTTGTAATACTGTTCGTACATCATCTCCGGATCCTTGTATCCCGCGTGGTAGATCGGCTGTTTGATGAACAGCATCGGCGGAATGTCGTCGCGATACCAGCTGATCGGAATCTCAACGATATCGGTCTTCTCGCCGTACTGATACGGCTCCATCCACGTCTCGGGATCGTTGTCGTACTGGATCTTCTCCCAACTGTCGCCCGTTCGCATCCAGCCCGGCTCGAACATCCGTTCCATGAGGCTACTGTCGTACAGGAAGCCGTGTTTCTCGACCAGTTCCGGCGTATTTTCGCTGAACTCCCACCAGCTGGCGCGGTGACCGACCGGTTCAGAGCCGGTGACGTCTTCGATGAGATCGATCGATACCTCGAGGATCTCGTCTTCCTGTTCCCGCGAGAGGTCGGTCGGGTTCTCGTGGGAGTAGCCGTGGACGCCGAGTTCGTGACCGGCGGCAGCGACCGCTTCGATCTCGTCACGGAAGGTCTCGATCGTGTGCCCGGGGACGTACCACGACGTCTCCACGTCCTGGTCCTCGAAGAGCGCGAGCATTCGCGGGATGCCCTCGTTTCCAGCGGCCAGCCCTCTGGAGAGGTCTGCAGGTGAGTCTTCACCGCCGTAGGAGCCGAGCCAACCGGCGACACAATCCGCGTCGACACCGATTGCAACGTCAACTGTTCCCATGGTAGTCGTAGGTCTCACGAACCAGCCATAAAGAACCGTATCGCGTCAGCCTGTGACCGTCCCGAAATCTGACCGATCGGTGTCGACAGCAGCTTCGTCGCAGTCCGTTACCGAGCTCTTGCTCGAGCCTCAAGGATTTCAGATACGGGCAGCACTGTTCTACTTTCACCCTGGTTGGCGCACATATATACAAGGATCGACACAATACATAGTCTGGAAAGCGTGAACGCGGGGGAATGGTTCAGACACTCAGATCACCTGTCACCATCACGCTTCCAACTTCTCGGACTATTTCAATTGGACAATGTGCTACGCCGCCAGCGAGAATAGCAGCACCATAAATCGGTTCGATGCGGGACTCTCTTGATTTGCGGACAGTCGTCACTAGCAAGCGAACGGTATCCTCGAGACAGCCTGCCGTGAGATTCTCGACGCTATTGCCGTCGCATCTTCGTTCCCGGTCGGCGATACGCACTTCCCGCTACCCGGACGATCGTCGCAAGGATCGCTTGCTGATCCGATCGACAAGCGTCGTGGATCGCGCCGAGAACGTCAGTTTCGAAAACCGATAGTACTGTTCGACCGACTTCCACGCGATGTCTGGCTACTGGTATACTCGTAGCCGATTCGGCCATGAACACTACGAAGCGATAACTGTCTCGCGATTTCCTCGAGATTCGATGATCGATCGAATCCGAACAGACCGTCGACGAGCGGAGAGACAATCGCCATTCCCCGACAGGTCGGTTTGTATTGGCTATCGGTCGCCAGCGGATTGAGTGAGAATGGAATCGGTTCGTTTCCAGAGCCATGTTCTCCCTCGCTCGAGCCGACTAGCTTCGAATCCGATAGTACGGAGAACGTCAGAAACGGTTCTGATCAGTATCACACTTTCCTGTCCCAGTGTGATCTGTTCGGTGCCGAAGCGGGACCGCTGACAGGGTGACAGGGATGGTCGTCGCAATCAAGGACAACATCGCAATCGATTTTGAGCCGAACTACCACGCAGCCGTCACCGTACGGTTGCTCGATACAGGTGCGGACGTGGTTGGGACGACCAACATGGACCTCGTATAACTGAGATCACTACGAAAGCACGGGGTCTCGATTCACTCAGACTCGGCTGGTGCGGTATCGAGGATAGACCCGACCATTGACCAGCCGGAGTCCTCCGGTCCTTTTCGACCGACAAGGATCGTCTCGTTGTCATCACTCGAGACGAATCGATACTCAGCGTCGTCGTCGTCCACGCGAGTACCCTCCGCCTGGAATTCTTGCTGGAAGAACTCCGCTCCGAAAATGTGAAAGACCGCTTTCGTTCCGTCGTCGAGGGTGAGTCTGATGGGATCAGGGCTCACGTTGTGGATCCGCTTCGCAATCGGATTGAGATCAGCCATATCGAATCAATGACTCCCCAGGTATAAGTCGAGGGTGTAGTTCTCTTCGGGTCGAGCTCGATAGCCTTCTCGAGCCAATTATGATACTTTGAAGTATCATACTCTGAAGTACGATTATCGGAAATACTATTATCTGTCCGACAGTACGGGTTGTATGCCCGATTTCGTGAACCGGACGGAGGAACTCGCCCGCCTCCGCGATCTCTACGACTCAGACGACGCCGAACTCGCGGTGATTTTTGGCCGTCGTCGTCTCGGGAAAACTGCTCTCGTTAAAGAGTCACTGACAGAGTACGACGACGCCGTTGTATACCAGGCGAAACAGAAAACGAGTGCGCTGCAGCTCCAGCAGTTTATCGACACGGCTACAGAATCGCACCCGGGAGTAGCGCGAATTCGAGAAGACTGGGACGAGATTCTCGGGTATCTCGCCGAACAAGATGCGATTATTGTCCTCGACGAGTTCCCGTACCTCGTCGAGCAAGACGAGAGTCTCCCGTCCGTGTTACAGGCGATGTTCGATTACGAACTCGATGATTCAGTTGCGACGTTCGTGCTCGTCGGGTCGTCAATTAGTATGATGGAAGACGCAGCATTGCTCGGAAACAGTCCACTCTACGGTCGCTCGTCGCTGAAACTCGATGTCAGGCAACTCCCCTTCGGCGCCGCGATGGAGTTTTTCAACGATGCGTATACCCCGGAGAAGCAGCTCCTCACCTGGGGAGTGTTCGGTGGCGTTCCGTACTACCTCGAAGAAGTCTCACCCGACGCGACGCTCGCAGAGAACATTCAACGGACGATCCTCTCCCGGCACGGAACGCTCCACGATGAGCCCGATTACGTCCTCCGAATGGAACTCACCGAACCGACGCGGTACTTTTCGATCCTTGAGGCCATCGCTGGTGGAAACACCAGCCGGAATGAAATCGCCGGGACAACTGGCATCGACTACAACCAACTCTCGAAGTACCTCAACCGGCTGTCTCGACTCCGACTCGTGGACCAGCACGTCCCCATCACAGAACAAAAAGAGCGGAGCAAACGCAGTCGGTACCGCATTCGTGATCCGTTCTTCCGATTCTGGTTCCACTTCGTATACGGGACGGGCGAGCAGTACGACGAGTTGGGAGCTGAAGCCTACAAAGCGCTGATCGAGCCGGAACTGGCTGACTTCGTCAGCCACTCGTTTGAAGACCTCTGCTGTTCCGCACTTCGGACGCTCTACCCGGAACACACGATTACCAACACGGGACAATGGTGGTATGGTGAGCACGAGATTGACGTCGTCGGCCTGACAACCGGCGAGACGCTGATCGTCGGTGAGTGCAAATTCCAACAGTCACCACTCGGATACGACGCGCTGTCGAACCTCCAAGACCACGCCGACGAACTTCGATGGTCGCCACAAAACGGGGGCGACCGGGTCGTTGAGTACGCACTCTTCTCTCGAAGTGGATTCAAGCAGTCAGTCGAAGAGGCAACCAGTCAACGAGACAACCTCCGTTTGTTCACCGTCAATGACGTTGTGAATGCGCTCACAGAAAACGAGGCTTAGGACAATCTTCTGACTTGTCTTGTCAGTACTTCGGTTCATCAACTTCATCCCCAATCATCTTCAGCTATCCTGTCGGTTCCGGAGTCGTATTCGTATGGAGTCCTCTGGCCATCATTCTGCTACATCATCGTTCCAGCCGCTCACGTAATGCCGAGGACGAAGGCCAATCCTTGCGCCAGGCGAACGGGACATCGTCGGCAACCTCGAGAAGCCTAACCAGTTGGCCTAACCGGTTAGTTCATTTCAAAAGAATGGTTGTAGAGTTGAATCGACGAGTTTGGCACGACTCAGCGTACTTATCAAAGAGGATCGAACGCGTTGATCACCGACATCGAATTGCCCCGTCCGATGTCGTCAAGGAGCCGTTCCGCTCGATGGTTCGTACCAAGTGTTCCGAAAACCCAGAGGTTCGTATCGAGGATCTTTATGCGTAATCGGCGTGCTCGTCGGCTGTTTCCTCGCGAGCGGCTTGGACTACGTCTGCGGTCTTCTCTTCGTTGACGCGCTGATAAAGATTCTCGTCCCTGTCACGCCTCTCGTCTCGATCGGGTTCTGTGAATCGCTTCATAAACTGTTCCCGATGTTTTCGTCCTTTCCGTGAAGTGAATCTCCGCCGATCACTTACAGTACATAGTAAAATCGTGATTTAGATAATCGTAGCACTATTTCGTCGGGTGAGAAGCTAGCCTATGGCCCACCCGCGTTTCGTCGACCGTGAGAGCGAACTCGATATGCTAGAATCGCGGTTCGAAGCTGATACGGCTGACCCAGTCGTCGTATACGATCGCGTACGGTTTGCCGCCGAGCTCGGCTTCGAACTTCTCGAGTTCAGAGCCAGAGATGTTCATCCGCCCGGAGTCGCCTAAATCTTGGACGTTGATTTCCGAATTATTTCAAATACGATGCATATTTCACCCCTCTACTTAACTAAAATGCTATCAGACTGCCTTCGCTCGAGTAGGGTTGAACGGTCGGGTAGACTATACTGACCGAAAACCTCACTGAAAAGTGGTTTCACCCCCTTAAAATGCGCATCAACCGATGGAAAGACGCCCACTGAGGAGGCCTAAGATAGATAGTGCCCGCCAGCCGGGAAGATTCAGAACTCAACTAATCTGACGAATGCCACATCGCCGTAAGCAAAGATGTGGTTCGTTTGCGATGCTCTGTCAGCCAGTGACGGAATAGAGCCATGGTTCGGTAATTGCTGAGTTCGCGTGGCTAAAGCTATTTGAGAACAAATAGGTACCTCTATTCACCACTTTGGAGAGATATCTAACACTCCTCCAATTCCCCTGTTTTCAACTACAATTTTAATTTTCTGCTGATCGAATATATTCGTCTCGAGACTGGTATCCTCGTCGATCGAGCACTATCTGACGCTGCCTTGTTCGATCGGCGAAAAATAGGCGTTTTCGACGTAATATGTCGTCAGAAGCGGACAGAGAGTACGGCCGCTCATCGATCCGAATTATGATTTCGCCGTGTAGGACGTGATCCGGAGAGACAGTATCGAGCGACTGGAGATTGCTTATGTATCTCGGTCGTGAGCGGTCTTTCGTCTCCACTTTACATCCAACTTTTCATATTCCGGAATAGTATTTGAAAACATCAGATTGGAATAGAAAGTCGAATATCGGGCTTCAGTTATCGACGCAGTGTCCGCTCTTGCAGACACTGACAAAACTACAAGCTGGAGCTTATATCTGCATGGGTGCGAAAAACGGTACTCTTTTTTAAATGTCCACAAAAGACCTATTCCATGGATAGATCGTACTGGCGGACAGTATCACTTGTCACGATGTGGCAAGTGTCCGCAAGTATCTGCTACTATACGATTTTCGCTGCAACACCGTTCTTCCGAACTGAATTTGGACTATCCCGTTTCCAGGTCGGACTCGTCGTTACGACGCTCACTCTCGGGTACGCCGTCTTTCTGTTACCACTCGGCGTGTTGGTTGATCGGTTCGGCGAACGGTTGACGCTCGTACTCGGGCTCCTGGGTCTCGCGACGGGGACCCTTCTCGTTGCGGGTGCATCGACGTACGCCCTGTTGCTCGCAGCAGTGTTCGTCCTCGGATCACTGTACGGGACTGCGATACCCGGAACGAATAAGGCGGTTTTCGACAACATCACTTCCGGCCGACAGAACCTCGCGATGGGAATTAAACAGGTCGGGGTCACCGGCGGGAGTGGTATCAGCGCACTGCTGATCACTGGTCTCGAGGCGCTACTCTTCTGGCAGGCTGGATTTTTCGTCGCTGCAGGGGTCGGTGTAGTCGTTTCCGTGATCTTCTATCTCTTTTACTCGAGCGACAGCGAGCAGAGCGATTCAGATTCCCTCTCTTTCAGAGTGTTGTTTTCGAATCGGCCATATATCCTGTTGGCGACGGCGGGGCTCTTTCTCGGTGCAGCGTTGTTCACAACGACAGGATACACCGTGCTATACGTAGAGGAATCGGTCGATACCTCCGCTGCGTTCGGCGGTATCGTCCTCGCACTCGTGCAGCTCTTCGGTAGCATCGGCCGCGTACTGACGGGCTGGTTGAGCGATATACTGCCGGGCAAGCCCCACGTCAGGATTGGACTGATACTCATCGCCCAGTCGATCGGAAGTGCGATCATGTTCGTCGTCGTCGCATCGACATCCACTGCACTCAGTGCTGCGATCGCGTTCTCCGTGCTCGGTTTCTTCGTCCTCGGTTACACCGGCGTCTACTACTCCGTCATGGCGACGCTGGTCAGCGCGGACGAGATGGGGGGTGCGACTGCCGGCGGCCAATTCGCACTCACCAGCGGTGCGCTCGTCGCGCCACCCACGTTCGGCTATCTCGCCGACGCCATCGGCTACCGTGCCTCCTGGCTCTTTCTTGCTGCCACCATGCTCGTTGCATCCGGGCTGCTTATTGCAATCGTTCGGACGTCACCCTACGTCACGGAACCGGCCGTCTCTGATTCGTAGCCTCTCACGTTCGTCGGGAGCGCTTCACAGCACATTCGAGATCCATAACGAACTCGAAAGCCGTCAAGTATGCGCCCTTTTCGATCAGCTTCGCCGCTTCTCGAGATGGGATTTTCCTCGTCTCCCTCTGACCAAACCGGCAATATGACCCGCCTCCGTTAACTCTTATCCCTATTCTTGTATTCGAGATAGTGAATGGATACCACAGACCGTCGATTAGTGCTATTCACGGCAGTCTCTCACGGGCTCGTTCACACGTACGAGCTCTCTATTCCGATTCTGATGACGATCTGGATCGCTGAATTCTCCACGACGGCAGCGATCCTCGGAGCAATCGTCACGGTTGGCTACGGGCTGTTCGGTGTTGGTGCGCTTCCGGGCGGTATCCTCGTCGATCGCTACGGATCGAAACCGCTCATTCTCGCCTGTCTCGCTGGGATGGCTGTCGCGTTCCTATTGATCGGTCTCTCACGTTCGGTTTACACGTTGGCCCTCGCGATTGCGCTCTGGGGTGGCGCTGCGAGTGTCTATCACCCGGCGGGGCTCTCACTGTTATCGACGCGAATCGAGAGAACGGGAGTTGCACTCGGCTATCACGGAATCGGCGGGAATCTCGGAATTGCGCTCGGCCCGCTTGCGACTGCCCTTCTGTTGCTTCGATTTGACTGGCGGTTCGTCGCCGTGTTGCTTGCGATTCCGGCATTGGCAACCCTGATTCTCGGCTTCTTCGTGACGGTCGTGCCGTCACCTTCATCTACGACAACTGCGACCACCGACGGTGGTGATAGTTCGGCCTCGAACGCCAGTGGTAGTACGAAGGGACAGATCACACTGGCGAACATCGTCAACGATACACGAACGCTCGCGACGCTATCGTTCGCGCTCGTCATGGTTATCGTAGCGATGGAGGGGCTCTACTACAGGACATTTCTCACGTTCTTGCCGGACCTGCTGAGCGATTTTCTCAACCCGCTCGTCAGCGTCCAACTGGTCGACCCAGCCAGTCCGTATGCCGACGAATTCGATCTCGCGCGGTACTTCTACGTCGCTATCCTCATCTTTGGCGTGTTCGGCCAATATCTCGGTGGATACTTAGCTGATCGAGTTCCGATCGAACGAGCGCTCACTGGTGTCCTCGGCACGCTCGCGCTACTCGCATTACTGTTCGTGCCCGCTACCGCGACGACCGGGACGTTCGTCGCGGTTTCTCTCCTTCTTGGCATCACGCTCTTTATGATTCAACCGATTCAGCAGGCTGCAGTCGCAGCATACTCTCCGCCGGAGGCCCGCGGACTCTCTTTCGGCTACACGTACCTCGCGATCTTCGGCGTTGGCGCACTCGGAGCGGGACTTGCCGGAACTATACTCACGTACGGTAACGCTCAGGTACTGTTCATCGTTCTCGGGCTGTTAGCCGCCATCGCTGCATCGGTCGCGTTCCTCTTACGACGAATCTAGTGCATAACTGGCAATCCGATCTGGTATGCATCTCAACTCGGTTGCGTTATATACCCTCTCAGACACGAAACTCAGCGCTCAGGTTCCCTCGAGCCGTCCGCTGTTCCGGAGACAGAAGAGGGTTCACGATCGTCATCGTTCGAGACCAGGCTGACGATTCCCGCGCGGTGAGCTGGAATCGGTACGAGCTCTTGGCGCCGGACTTCCGTACTCAGGGCGACATCCCGTCGAGCCATCCGCCGTCCAGCGCGAGCGTCTCACCAGTAATGAATTCGGCAGCCGGTGAGGCGAGGAAGGCAACTGCCCGGCCGAACGACGGCGGGTCGCCGAGTTTCCGGATTGGAAGTTCGCTGGCACGCCGATCTCTCGCCGCTTCGACTGAGATCTCCTCGCGATCCGCGAGAAGTTCGATCTTATCCTCGAGTCGGTCGGTAACGATCCCGCGTGGGCAGACGCAGTTCACTCGGATGCCTCGAGGGCCGTACTCCTCTGCAAGGCTTTTCGAAAGCGCATAGATG
>NZ_CP084882.1 GCF_013456555.2 Natrinema zhouii | reverse complement strand
AGATAGTCCGTCCGGGCGAGCGCCTCGTGGATCCCGTCGTAGCCGAACACGTCGTCGGTGGCCCCCCCTTTCTCCGGGGAGTGACGGACGCCGATGGTGTCAACGTCGAAACCGTCGAGGCGGTCGACGACGGCCGTGCCGACGGCACCGAGGCCGACGACGGTGACCGTCGACCCCCTCAGTTCCGTCGACTGGACGTGTTGCCAGACACCGCGCCGGTTTCGCTCCCAGCTCACGTGGAGCCGGCGAGCGAACGTCAGCAGGTACCCGAGTACCTGTTCGGCGATGCCGGGGGCATGGATACCGCTCGCGTTCGTCACCGTCACCTCCCGTTCCGCGAGCGCGTCGAGTGGGAGGTGGTCGGTTCCAGCGAACGTACAGGCGAACAGTTCCAGTTTCTCAGCACGGTTCAGCAGGTCCCGGTCGATACGGTTGCCGGTGACGACCGGTGCCTGCCGAATCAGATCACGCTCGGCGTCGGGCGTCCGGGCGAGCCTGACGGTGTACTCCGGGAGTCGAGCGTCGAGTTCGTCGGCGTAGTCACACATCCAGAGCCCTTCGGTTCCCTCCCGCAACACGACTACGTCCGGGGCGCTCCGGGACACGGTGTTACTCCCCGACCACCGGATACCCCGTTCGGAACGGTATCACCGGTGTGCCACCCGCGAACCTCCCAGTACTCGTGGGGTATCTCCGAGCCCGGACACGTCTATCGACGGACGACCGCCTACTGCATCAGGCATCACTCGCACGATACCGACGCTCGATATTAAATCCAACCCGCAGATAGAACCCCGTCAGAATTTTATATATAAAATAGAATATCGTCCTCTCCTGCTCGGTCTAGCACAACACTGGCCGAATAACTGTAGAATCGACCAGCTAGAGAACTCTATCCGGCAATCAGTATAGACCTTGTATTAGATGCAAAGTTTTAGTATATAGTGGGATATTGTTCTACTATGGCTGTAGAACGGGCGTTCGACGAGCTTCACTTCGCACAGGAGCCGACAGTCGAGACAGCGATTCCCGGACCGGAGTCGAAGCGGCTCATCGAACGACAGCAGGAGATAGACAGTAGCGCCGTCGCGTATCCCAAGGTCGTTCCGATAGCCATCGACGAGGCAAAGGGCGCGACGATACGCGACGCGGACGGGAACACGTTCCTCGATTTCTTCGCTGGTATCGGCGTGTTGAACGTCGGACACTCGAACCCGTACGTGCTGGAGGGCGTTCAGGAACAGACCGAGAAGGTCGCGCACACGATAGATTTCCCGACTGAGGCTCGGCTGGATCTCATCGACGCACTGAACGACATCGCGCCGGGTGCACTCCCCGACAACAACCGGGTCGTGTTCGGCGGCCCGACGGGCAGCGACGCCATCGAAGCGACGATCAAACTGGCCAAGTACAACACTGGCGGCGACGGACTCATTGCGTTCCGTGGTGGGTACCACGGCGGGAGCGCCGGCGCACTCAGCCTCACGGCCGGCAAGAAGTACAAGGAGGACTACACACCGATGCTCCCGAACGTTCACCACGTGCCCTACCCCTACGCCCATCACCAGGGGCTGGATCCCCAGGAGGCCAGCACTCGGGCGCTGGAGAACGTCCGCGAACTCCTTGAAGATCCCTACAGCGGTCTCGCCAATCCTGCGGGTATCTGGATCGAACCGATCCAGGGTGAGGGCGGGATCGTCACGCCGCCGGAGGGGTTCCTCCCGGGTCTCAAGGAGATCGCCGACGACAACGGCATCCCGCTCATCGTCGACGAGATCCAGACCGGTTTCGGCCGGACCGGCGAGTGGTTCGCCAGCGACCACTACGACGTCACGCCCGATGCCATGCCAATGGCCAAGGCCCTCGGCGGTATCGGTCTCCCGCTGTCGGGAACGATGTACCACGAGGACCTCGACACGTGGGAAGCCGGCGGGCACGTCGGCACCTATCGCGGCAACGCACCGGCGATGGTCGGTGGCGTGCGCGCTATCGAGTTCATCCGGGAAAACGACCTGCTGGCCCACGCGCGAGAACTCGGGGACTACATCCGCGACCGCCTGCGCGAATCCGCCGGCGAGAACGAACGTCTCACCGACGTGCGCGGTCGCGGCCTGTTCATCGGTGCCGAGTTCGACGACGGCGACGACCAGAGCGGGAAGGAACTCGTCGAAGCGATCCAGCGGGATTGCTACGAGAACGGAGTGCTGGTCTGGTCCGCTGGCCGCCACGGGAACGTCCTGCGGCTCATCCCCCCGCTCGTGCTCACACGGGAACAGGCCACCGCGGGGATGGACATCATCTGCGAGTCCATCGAGCAACACGCCCCCTGAACACTGTCTCAGACCCACTCCCCCGGTTTCGACGACTCGAATTTCGAATGTCTGACCAGTATGTATTTATATGACGGATCGACCATTGAACGGTGTTCAGAACTCTCCCATGGATGAGAAAGATATTCGGATTCTGACTGCGATTGCCAGAGAGGGAACAGCCAGTCCAGAAGAGATCGAAGCCGTCACCGACATCCCGAAGTCGACGGTCCACTACAGGCTGAATCAGCTTCGCGAGTCCGGCGTCATCACCAACGATCTCTACGACATCGATCTGACGGAGGTCGGGCTTTCCATCACGCTCATCTCCGAAATCTGGGCGGAGTTCGAGGAGGGATACCACGAGAAAGTCGGCGAGAAACTCGCCGAGGTCGAGGGGGTCAACCAGGTGTACTTTACGATGGGAGACACCGACTTCGTCGCCATCGCTCACGTCGCCAACCGGAAGATGGTCGAGTCACTCGTCGAGGACTACGAGGCCATAGAGGAGATCGAACGGACGTCCTCGAAGTTCGTTATCACGACGGTCAAAGACGAGCAGAACCCGCTCAACGACTTCGAGGCAGAGACACTGATCGACGCACTCACCGACTAATCGAACCCCGCGCTCGGTCGAATCGCCTCGGACGCGCCGATCAGATGACGTCCCGGTCGGCGAGTTCGCTGATCGTCTCCTCGTCGTATTCGAACTCGTCGAGGATCTCCTCGGTGTGTTCACCCAGCAGGGGCGGGTGCCGGTCGATCTCGGTGGGCGTCCGCGAGAAGTGCATTGGGCTCCCGGCCATCTCCACGGCTCCAATCGTGGGATGGTCGACGGTCTGATGCATGTTCCGGGCCTGTACCTGCGGATGCTCGAACACGTCTTCCATGTCCCGAACGCGACTGGCCGGGACTCCGGCTTCCTCCATCCGCGCGACGACCTCGGCGGTTGTATACTGTTCGAATTCTCCGTCGAGGATCTGATCGAGTTCCGAGCGATTCGCGACACGATCCGCGTTGACCGCGAAGCGCTCGTCGTCGATCAGATCCTCCCGGTCGAGCGCTCGGCAGAACTTCGGCCAGAGGTTCTCGGAAGCAGTGGCGACGACGACGTACCCGTCGCTGGTCTCGAACGCCTGATAGGGCGCGATGGTCGGGTGTTTGCTCCCCATGCGGCCCGGCGGGTCGCCGGTCGCGAAATAGTACGACGCCATGTAACTCATCCAGGCGACTTGCCCATCGAGGAGGCTCACGTCTACCTTCTGGCCGGTGCCGTCGCCCAGTTCCCGATAGAGCAGTGCCGCGAGGATGGCCTGTGTGGCGTACATCCCCGCTCCGATGTCCGCGATGGCGACGCCGACGCGGACTGGCGGTCCGCCCTCCTCGCCGGTGATGCTCATCAGTCCGCCCTCGGCCTGCATCATGATGTCGTAGGCCGGCCGGTCCTTCTGTGGCCCCCACTCGCCGTAGCCCGAGAGCGAACAGTAGACGAGTTCGGGATTGGCCTCACTGAGCGTCGCGTAGTCTAGCCCCCACTCTTCCATCTTCCCGACTCTGAAATTCTCGACGAGTACGTCGGCCTCGGACACCAGATCGCGGAACACCTCGCGACCCTCTTCGCTTGCCAGGTTCAGCGTCAGCGACCGCTTGTTGCGGTTGATGCTGACGTAGTAGGCGCTCTCCTCGCCGTAGGTCGGCGGATGCCAGCCACGGGTCTGATCGCCGCCGTCCGGCCGTTCGACCTTGATCACCTCCGCGCCGAGATCGCCCAGTTGCATCGTGCAGAACGGCCCCACGAGGACCCGTGATGCGTCGAGAACGGTCAGGCCGTCTAGCGGCTGTTCGTCACCTTCGGGAGTGCGTGCTTCGCCGGTCATGGCTTATTCGTAGGCGGCGAAGCCGGTGAGATCTTCGCCGAGGATGAGGGTATGGATGTCGTGAGTGCCTTCGTAGGTATAGACCGTTTCGAGGTTGGCCATGTGACGCATGGGGGAGTAGTCGGCGGTGATGCCGTTGCCGCCGAGGATCTCGCGGGCGATCCGCGATTGGTTACGGGCCATGCGGACGTTGTTGCGTTTGGCCATGGAGACGTGCTGGGGGCGCATATCGCCGCGTTCTTTGAGGTCCGCGAGGCGGTGAGCGAGTAGTTGGGCGAGCGTGATCTGGGTGGCCATTTCGGCGAGTTTGTCCTGCTGGAGCTGGAAGCGGGCGATGGGGGCGCCGAACTGCTCGCGGTCGGTGGCGTACTCCCGAGCGGTCTCGAAGGCGTCTCGGGCCGCGCCGACCGCGCCCCAGGCGATACCGTAGCGGGCTTGCGTGAGACAGCCCAGCGGGCCGCCCATCCCCTCCACCCCGGGGAGCAGGTTCCTCTCGGGGACGAACACGTCATTGAGGCCGATTTCACCCGTGATCGAAGCCCTCAACGATAACTTCTCAGTGATCTTGTTCGTCGAGACGCCATCGCGGTCGGTCTCGACCAAAAAGCCCCTGACTGGGGTGTCGGGATCAGTCTGGTCCCGCGCCCAGACGACGGCCACGTCGGCGATAGGGGAGTTGGTAATCCAAGTTTTCGAGCCGTTGAGGCGGTAGCCGCCGTCGGCGTCCTCGGCGCGGGTTTCCATGGCGGTGGGGTTCGAGCCGTGTTCGGGTTCGGTGAGGCCGAAACAGCCGACGGCTTCGCCACTCCCGAGTTTGGGGAGCCACTCCTCTTTCTGCTCTTCGGAGCCGTAGGCGTGGATCGGGTACATGACGAGTGCGCCCTGGACGCTAGCCATCGAGCGCAGGCCCGAGTCACAGGCCTCCAGTTCCTGCATCAGGAGGCCGTACGCTTTCTCACTGACGTTGGGCGAGCCGTAGCCTCCGAGATTGGGCGCGTAAAAGCCCATCTCGCCCATCTCGGGGATGAGATCTCTGGGGAAGGTGCCCTCGATCCAGTGCTCGCCGATGTCCGGCCGTACTGTTTCGTCGACGAACTCCCGAGCCGACTCCTGAATCATCCGCTCCTCTTCCGAGAGGTCCGCCTCCAGACCGTAGTAATCGAGCATCGTTACAGGGTACAGAACCGTATTTAATAATATTTTGGATTCAGTCCATATATGCGAGAATAAGTTGAATATTGTCTCATCAGAGGGTGGTAATTCGAGGATACTGCATATCTGAATACGGGTTCGTGTCGCTGTTTAACCCCGTGAATCCGTTTGCTGGCGTGAATATAAATAGAACCTCCCGTTCTAAGATTGGAGTAGATTCATTCTAGGGTCCTATACTCGGATGAAATTCTATCCGAGGAAAAGTTTTAATATAGTACGGTATGCCACCACATGTGTGATGACACAATGAACCGTGCTGGTGTCGATATCGGCGGCACGTTCACCGACGTTATCGTGTTCGACGAAGAAAGCGGAGAGATCGAGGTCGCGAAGACGCCGTCAACGCCGGAGAATCCCGCGGAGGGGGTCATCAACGGCCTGGAGAAGTCCGAGACCCCCATCGAGGCGCTCGACTTTTTCTCGCACGGATCCACGGTCGGGACCAACGCGCTGATCGAACGCGAGCTTCCACGTATCGGATTGATCACGACGGAGGGGTTCCGCGACGTACACGAGATCCGGGACGCGACGAAAGAAGACATCTGGGACGCGTACGAGGACGTTGCGGACCCGTACGTCCAGCGACGCGATCGGCTCGGCGTGCCGGAACGGATCGACTACGACGGCAACGTCGTCGAACCGCTCGACGAGGAGCGTGCGAGAGAGATCGTTCGTACCTTCAAAAAGCGCGGCATCGATACCATCGCGATTTCCCTCATCAACGCGTACGTAAACGGTGTTCATGAGCGCCGGCTCGAGGAGATCGTACAGGAGGAGCATCCGGACGCGTTCGTCTGCACCTCACACGAGATCCTGCCGGAGATGTTCGAACACGAACGGACGAGTACGACGGTCATCAACGCGGCGCTCGTCCCCGTCGTCCGGGAGTACCTCACCGACCTCTCCAGCCAGCTCTCCGAGCGAGAGTATCACGGTGACGTGCTGGCGATGCACTCCGGCGGTGGCGTGATGACAACCGAGGCAATCGCCTACTACGCCGCCCGCATCGCCAACTCCGGTCCCACGGCGGGCGCTATCGCGAGCCAGCACATCGCCGACCAGTGCGGCTTCGAGAACGCCATCGGCTTCGACATGGGCGGGACCAGCGCCGACGTCTCCCTCACCCACGAAGGCGATATCGAGATGACCGACGAGTGGGCCGTCGAGTACGGGTATCCCATCATGTTCCCGTCGACGGACATCGAGACCATTGGTGCCGGCGGCGGATCCATCGCCTGGATCGACGACGGTGGCTCGCTGCGCGTCGGTCCGAAAAGTCAGGGTGCCGATCCCGGCCCGGCCTGCTATCTCCGGGGTGGCGATAAGCCGACGACGACCGACGCCAACGTCGTCCTCGGATGGGTGGACCCGGACAAGTTCCTCGGCGGCGACATGGACGCGACCGCGAAACCGGCCCGGAACGTGATCGAGCGCGACATCGCCGACCCGCTGGGTCTGGACCTCACCGAAGCGGCGTCCGCCATCGAGCGGATCGCCGTCGCCAACATGTGCAACGCGGTCCGTCTGGTATCGACCAGCAAAGGATACGACCCGCGTGACTTCCCGCTCGTGGCCTTCGGCGGGGCCGGTCCGCTACACGCGGCCCACGTCGCGCGCGAGATGAACATTCCTAAGGTTATCGTTCCCCCGTACCCCGGCATCAACTCCGCACTGGGTTGCTTGCTGGTCGACGTCGAACACGACCTCTCTCAGACGTTCATCGCCGACGCGACCGACGACGTCGTCGACGATATCGAGGCGGACTTCGCGGAGATGGAGGAGGAGATCCACGAACGGCTCTCGGAGGAGGGCGTCGAGGACGAGCAGATCCGGATGGAGTACGAGATCAAAATGCGCTACGCGGGGCAGTGGCGGTCACTCGACGTCGTCTGCTCCCGTCCGATCCGGAGTATGGACGAGATCCGGGCGAAGTTCCACCGCCAACACGAGCAGAACTACGCCTACTCCGACGAGGAACAGCCGGTCGAGATCTACGGGCTGCGCGTCACGGGCCGCGGTCTCGTGGAAAAACCGTCCTTCCCGGAGGTCGAACCGGCCGATGCGGCCGATGCCCGCCGGGAGACCAGAGAGGCGTACTTCGACGACGCTGGCGAGTACGTCGAGACGGACGTCTACGACCGCGAGCGATTAGGGGCCGGCGCGACCTTCGAGGGACCGGCCATCGTCGAACAGATGGACTCCACCGTCGTTGTGCCGCCGGCGGCGACGGCGGAAGTGGACGAGACGGGCAACATCATCATCACGGTGTAAACATGGCAACGACAGACCCACAGACTGATATCGACCTCGACCCGGTTACCTTCGAGGTGCTCCGGAGTTCGTTCCGGAACCTCGTCGACCGAATGGCAGAACAGATCCAGCGGACCTGTTACTCGTTCGTTATCTACAACCGCGACTTCAGCAACTGCCTGAACGACGCGGAGGGGAACACGGTGATGCAGGGCTCGAAGGACATTGCCGTCCACGTCGGGACCCTCCATTACACCTGCAAAGAGACCCTCGAGTACTTCGAGGGCGACATCCAACCCGGCGACGTCTACATCGTCAACGATCCCTACCTCGGCGGGACTCACATCAACGACGTCCGCATCATGCGGCCGGTGTTCTACGACGACGAACTCATCGCGGTCACCCAGTCCAACGGACACTGGGCGGACGTCGGCGGTCCAGCACCGGGATCGTTCAACATCGACGCGAACAGTCATTTCGCCGAGGGCCTGCGCATCCCGCCGATGAAGATCTGGGAGGCCGGCGAGTTCCGGGAGGACGTCGCGAACTTCATGACGACGAACATGCGTCTCTCCGAGGATCGCCTCGGGGATCTCCGCGCGCAGGCCGAGGCGACCCGCATCGCCGAGGAGCGGCTGATTGAACTCGTGGAGAAATACGGCGTCGACACGGTGATGACCGCCTTCGACGAGTCGAAGGACTACGTCGAGCGGATCATGCGCAAACAGATCAGCGATCTGCCCGACGGTACCTGGCGGACACAGGACTACATCGACGCCGATCCCGACAAGGAAGAAGGCCTCGTCACCGTGGACGTCGAAATGACCATCGACGGCGACGAAGTTCACTACGACCTGTCCGGGTCGGACGAGTACATCGGCAACTTCCTCAACGCCACCTTCGGTACGTCCTACTCGGCGGTCATCGCCGGGACGAAGATGTTCTTCCCGGACGTGCCACTGAACTCCGGCATGTACCGCGTCGTCAGTGCCGACCTCCCGGAGGGGACCGTCGTCGACGCGCCGGAATCGGTCCCCGTGACGGGATCGGTCGCCGGGACGTACGAGAAGGTGATGAACGCGATCTTCGAGCTGTGGTCGGAGGTCCTGCCGGAACGGGCGATGGCGTGTTCGTTCAACCTCGAGTATCTGCTCGCGGGCGGGACGGACAAACGCCCGGGACACGAGGGGGCGGAGTTCGCGTGGTACGACTGGATGGCCGGTGGCTGGGGCGGCCGCGACGGCAAAGACGGAGCCTCGGCGACCGCACCGGTGTTCGGTGCCGGCCTCGCCGTTCAGTCGCTGGAGGGCCAGGAACGGGACACGCCACTGCTGACGTCACAGCACGAGATCGTCACCGACTCCGCCGGCCCCGGCGAGTACCGCGGCGGCTGTGGACTCCGCAAGGGCGGACGGATGCTTGAATGCGAAAACAGCGTCATGTCGTACTGTTCGGACCGCGCCCGCTCGATCACGTGGGGAATCAACGGCGGCCTGCCGGGGATCCCGCACGGCGTCTCCCTCACCCAGGACGGCGAAACCACTGAGATGGGTACGGTCTTCTCGAACCACCCCGTTGGCGAGGGGGACGAGTTCGTTCGCCCCTCCTCGGGCGGCGGCGGATTCGGCGATCCGCTCGAACGCGATCCCGACGCGGTGCTGGAGGATGTGAAGGACGATTACGTCTCCGTCAAGCGTGCCGCCAAGGACTACGGCGTCGTCATCGAGGAGATCGACCCGGAACTCTGTGAGTACGAGATCGACCGGGACGCCACCGAAGAGAAACGCGCGTACATCCGCGACAACCGGCGGGAGTGGCTCGAAGCCAACCCCGAGACCGTCGTCGAGCGGTACGAAGACGGCGAACTCACGCGACTGGATCTCATCCGCCGTTACGGCGTGATCCTCGACTGGTCCAGCGGCGAACTCCTTGAGAACACGACCGAACAGTTCCGCGAGATGCTCCGGGACCGCGCCGCGAGCGACTGGTCCTGATCCCCGGCGTCGCATTCAAAAGGAATCGCGGACCACGGAACCGCGATCTGACGACGTGGGATCCCGCCCGCTCGTCTTCTTCATCGCCCCCGATCACCGGAACGACTTTCGATCACGTGATATAACTGAACGAATTCCTCTTTCCACTCAGTCGGTGTCGCATAAGCTCCCATACGAACGATTGTGCCGTCTACAATCCCGGTGAGAAACTCCCCACCCCTGTCGAGGTAGTTGCTTTGATCATCTCGAAGATCTTTATCTGGAATGTCTGGCTCATACTCTGGAGTCGTGGCCATTGCAATGCCGTTCAACTCCCGGATACGCTCGCCATCACCGGAGTGAAATCGGCGGGTCTCGACGGCGGAGTTTCCTTTCTCCGACATGGGAATCCCATGACATCGGAACAGGTTAAATTGGTTGGTAGGGTTATAGGAACACGCATAGTTCCCCTTGACGCTGGTCAATACGCAGATATACTGAGCAAGAGTTCCAATCGCAAAACCGGATAAGAAAAGTGTCTCCAAACCCGGCTCCAGAGATCCTGAGTAGTTGTAACGGTGCAATTGGCCATCCTGCTATTTTTATTTAGTACCATAAATACCAATAGTGGTGGGCGTATTCGTAGGGATACCACTAATGGAGCGAGATGACTTCGACGAGGCAGCGCCCGGTGAGATCGTTCCCACGACGACATCGAAGGGGACATATTCGGCGTTCCGGCCTGACCCACTTCCCCCCTCCATCAATACTGAACAGCTCATTACACCGCTGGCAGAAGCGACACAAGCCCTCGGCCGACTCCACGGCATCGGTCCACGTGTCGGCTCGAGAGAAATTCTTATCGAGCCGTTCATTCGAAAAGAAGCGCTGGAATCCTCCCAAATCGAGGGGACACATGCTACTCTCTCGGATATCTACGCCTATGAGGCCGGACAGGAAGATCTCATCGACGAAGACAGACAGCAGGGTACCCAAGAAGTCGTGAACTATCTGCACGCGCTGACGCACGGATTGGATGCGATCACAGCTGGCGATCCAATCACCGTCGAATTGCTATGCGAGATGCACGACCGGTTGCTTTCGGGTGTCCGTGGCGATGAGGCAGACCCAGGGGAACTCCGTACGACGCAGAACTTCATCGGCAGTACGCCATACATCCAAGACGCCAGGTACGTGCCGCCACCACCGAACGAGATTCCTGACTTACTCGAGGACCTGCTCGAGTATGCGAACCAAGAGACGAATCTGCATCCACTTCTCCGAATCGGGCTGATCCACTACCAGTTCGAGACGATTCACCCGTTTCTCGATGGGAACGGACGACTCGGGCGGCTATTGATCAGTCTCCTCCTGCAACGTGACGGTCTCTTGCCCGAGCCGTATCTCTACCTGAGTTCCTATTTCAACGCACGACGGTCAGAGTACGTCGATCATCTCTTGGCTGTCAGTCAACGCGGTGACTGGGAAGAGTGGCTCCTGTTTTTCCTGCGTGGCGTGCAGTCGCAAGCAGATGAGGCCCATCAGCGGGCCAACCTGCTAGTCGACCTCCGAGAGGACTATCAACAGCGCTATCAGAGCGAGCGATCTGAGAATATCCTCGAACTGGTGATGCGGCTCTTCGAAGATCCGTATCTGGACGTGAATACGGCGGCCGACTGGTTGGATGTCGAATACAGCACAGCCAACCGACTGATCGGACAGCTCGAAAATGACGGAATACTCGAAGAACTCACCGGGAAAGACCGGAATCGGTTCTACCGGGCGAGCGAAGTCTTCCAGATCATCAACAAGCCGATCGACCAACTCTGAACGAATGAGCACAGAGGGTTTGAGGCATATGCATTGAGATGGCCAGTCTCAACTACCAGTGAAAGAAGCAACGGTACCGTTCTGGCTCTATTGCGGCTATTTTCAGCGGAAGTATCGTTCTCGAATCACGAGGAGAGACGGTAACACGGTGACACAGCTAACGAACGCGAAAATGATGCTCAACCCAGTGACGAGGCCGAATCGGTGGAGTGGTGGGGAGAGTGCGAGTGCGAGGACGCCAAAGCCCGCTGCCGTCGTCGCTGCACTCCCTAGTAGCGCACCGCCAGTCCCAGTGACTGCAGCGAAAAGCGACTCGTCTAGCGACGTTCGGCGCTCACGCTCGTCGATAAATCGTTCCCCGAGGTGGATGCTGTAATCGACGCCGAGGCCAATCGCCAAACTGGTGATGACGACGGTCTCGCTGTTGAATGGGATGTCGAGCAGTGCCATCGTGCCGAGCAGCCATGCGAGTGCGAGGAGGACGGGGACGAGCACCACAATCGCAAGCCCCGGCGCTCGGTACCGCCACCAGTACAGGCCAAGGAGGAACGTCAGGATCACACCCAGCGTTACGGTGAATCCTTCGACGAGCGTCTCGAACAGGGCGCTTTGGACGACAGCGGTAATGACAGGTCCACCCGTCGCAACGGCTGTTACCGGTGCGTTCGCTTCGATACCCGTCGTGACCTCTCGCATGTCGGTGGCAATCGATTGGGCGGCCGCGTCGGTCTTCACACCGACGAGCAACCTAGCTGTCGCATACGATCCGTTCTCGGTCCGATAGAGGACTGTCGACGCCCGGTCGGGAGCAGCGTCATACACGAGGTCGTAGACCGACGCGATGTCCTCGTCTGGGAGACCATCACCATCCGAGTCTCGTGCATCAATCGCAGCGGCAACCGTCTGATTCTCAGCCGCGACCGAACGGAGGACAGTTGCCGGACTCTCGACGACGGCTGTGCCGCCCGATTGCATGGCGATCGCTCCATTCCGATTCATATACGAAGATGAATTGTCGGTCGCAGTGAGTACTGACGGTGTGGTCACGTTCCCGCGTATCAGTATCTGGGCCTCAGATCCCTGCCCGCGTAGTTGAAAGTTGTCACTCAGGTACGCGAGATTTTCTCGGACATCGTACTCGGCTGGCGCGAACGGTTCCGGGAGCGATTCCATCCACTCTGGGGCGTCCTCCGGGAGAAAGTCCGCTTGGTTGAACTCCGTATCCAAGCCGGTCGCACCGTAGGTCCCTGCAGAAGCCAACAACAGTGAGACGACTAGAACGGCGATCGGTGCACGTCGTGAGAGGGCCGCAATGCTTGAGAGCGTACGGCGAATCGGTCCTGAGCCGACGCCGAACGCTGTCTGCTGTCGGTCACGGCCGATTCGGGAGAGGAGTCGTTCGACTTCGAATTTAACGGCTGGGACGAGTGCCGCAAAGACGAGGAACATCGCGACGATGCCAGCGGCGCTCAGGAGCGCGAAGTCCTGTATCGACCCGAGCGGGCTGACGTAGTTCGAGAAGAAGCCGATGCCAGTCGTGAACGTAGCAGCAGCCAGCGCAACGACGACACCAGCGATTCCCGCCCGCATCGCAGTAGTTGGATCCCGTTGGCCATCGGACTCGGGATCGGTCTCGTGATCCCCTGTTCTTGCCTCGCGATAGCGCATAATGATGTGGAGAGAGTAGTCGATACTTAGTCCAATGAGCAAGAATGGGACGGCGATGAGTATCGAACTGGACGGGATTCCGAGCCAGCCCTGAATACCCTGGAGCCATACCATCACCACGCCGATCCCGAACAGGCTGATGAGCACGTCGGCAATGTCGCGGTACGCGATACTGAGGACAACGAGCAGAAGGACGAGTGCAACGGGGATGATGATGAGGAAGCTGTCTCCGATGGCCTGTGAGGACGCCTCGTCGATGATGCCCTGTCCGAAGACGAACGCATCGTCGAAGCGCTCGTCGACTAGTGAGGCGATAGCTACTTGCGCATCGTACGCCTCTTGGGGCGTTCCGCTAGCGCCGCCGTGTTCGTTAGATTGGAAGACAAGTGTCAGTCTCGCGTCGGCGCTCGTTGCGCCGGGTTCGTGGTCCGACGGCAGGAACGCAGTCGGGTCACGGCTAGGGGTGGTCGAATCCGAATCGAGTACTCGTGCGAGTATTGCATTAACCTCCTCGTCTGAGTGCGACTCAAGCACCTCGATCTGTTGGTCGAGTGTCGGCGCTGGTGGCTGCTGGTTCCGACCGGTGGATGCCGTGTCATGTGTCCCGTTTTCAGCCGCTTGTACTTCGAAGTATGCCGTCGTCGCCACCATATTCTCGAGACCGCGGAAGTCCGACTCCGTTCGTAGCGTCGTATTGATGGATTCGGTCTCACGTATCTCTTGCTGGAGTTGGAGACTCTGCAGTAGTGACTCACGGGTGAGGACATCTTCACCTTCGTCTTTGACGATGATCTGTGTAACCAACGTATCGTCCGTTTCGTACGTCGATTCAATCTCCTCGAGTGCTGTCTGCTCTTCGGAATCAATGCCTGTCTGACCAATCGCACCGTCTTCACTGGTGCCGACCGCCGCGCCAGCGCCGACGATTGCCGTGAGGACAAGCAACAGGGCGATAATGAGTTTGCTCCGCGAGATGAGCGTGTCCGCGTATCGAGACGGTAAATTCCGTTTCATTGATCACCGACACCGCTTTGTATTCGGGTGAGCTTTGGCGTTGAGGTGGGCTGATGGACTGGTGTATGGGACTCGCTCATTGTTACACTCTCCGTGTGTGCCTCATAAGGAACGATGGAGGCCTCCCATAACGTGGGACAACCGCGAAGTTCGGTTGGCCTATAGAAGCGATTTTGTAACGAGATAACTGAACAGGTCACTCTGAATGAAGCACGCGGCGCGGGTAGGCTGTCTGGGATGCTATCTGAGCAGTTCCAACCGAATGAATAGCAGCGGCTACTGACCGTAGAGTCCGTATATCATGACGAGGAAGCCGCCACAAGCGATGAGGCTCTCGAAGAGCATTCCTTGGACGCTCGGAATGCCGAAGATGTGGTGGAGAATCCCGACCAGAAACGTCCCGATGGTGATGACCATGAGGCCTACTGCGAAGTACTGGAGCCCCTCGATCTGTGTTCGTTGATAGGCACGATAGGCTAATAGGGAGACGACACCCCCGAGGACTAACGCGGCGATTTTGACGATGCCGAGTAGGATTATAATACTGTCCGTCATGATTCTTTTTTCATCTCTGACCAGAACGTCGCCATACGGTCCTCTGCATCCTCGTCTGGTCGTTCGACGGAGACGGTGAATTCGTCGTCGTCGTCGTCAATGCTGATCGAGATATCCGTGAAATCCCGTTCGTACAATGTGGCGTTCGGTCCGTCACGTCGGACTTCAGTGTACTCTTTGACGAGAGCTGCGTCACGGAGTCGCTCGAGTTTGCGATACACTGTCGAACTCGGCAGCTCACACTCGTTGCAGAGTTTGGTTGCGGATTTCGGCTCACATAACGCCGTGAGTATCGTTCTACATTTACTGTCCTCGAGCGATTGGAGGACTACTGAAACGGGCGGATCGTCGTCATCCGTCGAGGGCCCCTGGACCATGTCGGTGGCTGTGTGAGTCGTGTTCGACCGTGATGGAATGAGCGAGAGCCGGTTTGGGTCGATGAATTCCTCAGTCATTCGAATATCGCCTTCTCCAGTTCGTCTCGACTTGGAGACGAGTACGCTGTCAGTTAGCTCTGTCTTGCAACTATGGGTGTATAGAGGTACCGAGTGTTCCCAGATTGTTGGACTAGCAGGATGTCCGATACGCAACTGGTTAGGAGTCTATGACGAATTCTGCTCTGATCTCCGCCGCTCGGTCTCCAATCCCACATTCTGGGACACTTCCATCGTTGTTTATCTACTGCTGCCACAGATTTGGGTGGATAATGGCTAGATACCGTTACTGGACGAAAGAACGAAACGAACTCACTATCCTCGAGGCTGATGAATCTGCTGACGACGGCTCAGCTACTGGGCAAAAAACCCATCTGGAGACGGAGGGTCAGTGATGGCGACGATGCTTGACGTTGTCATGACTACCCACACTATTTTTGCTGCGCTGTGGACCGGCGGCACACTCTTGGTTGCAGGCGCTGTGCTCCCTGCCGCTCGTAGAGAACTGCTTGGAGAGAAGGCGTTGGCTCTTATCGGCCGTCGATTTTCGTATCTCACGATCGCCTCGGTGCTGCTACTGCTGTTTACTGGTGGCCATCTCGCAGGGACTCTATACACCGTTGAGACACTTCAATCGACCGGGCGAGGGCATCTCGTCCTGACGATGGTCGGCCTGTGGCTTCTCCTTCCACTAGTGCTCTACGGCGGCTTCCGCCAGCTAACCGGTCTTCCACCAGAAAAATCGGTAGCAACTGCAGCGTCGGAGGCGCGACCGTGGTTTCTGATTGCGAGTATTATTTCGATAGCACTCCTCATCGTAGCGGGCCTCCTATGAATTGATTCAGCGTTCGCTACCGGAGTCATTTGAACGGTCAGAGCTGGATGGATCTGGTATCATTATCTCGATTAAGCCTTCTCGGCTGGGTATGGACCGTATCAGGGCGTTCTGCACACCTAGCACTCCCACATCGGCTGGCCGATCCACTCATCGTCAGGCACGGCTTCGTATTCGGTGAATCGATGCTCGGTCTTCCGGTTGCACGCCCGACACTCGAGGTGCTCCCTGTTCGGGCTCTTGTGTCGGGGGATCCCGGTCCTGGCGTCGGTGACGGATCGCTGGGATGCAATTGCCGGAACCACCCAGACATCGTCGTCTGCATCCTCAAGGAAGGTCACGAGACTGCCGTGTTGAACAGCGACCTCTGAACCAAAGTGACGCGACAGTAGTTTTGAGACCACCATTGCCAACAGCTTATACGTCGAATCAAATCGCGACCTTCCACAGATATACGCTATTCTCCAGAACAGGGTTTTCTGTTTGTTGAATAGCTTCTAAATGGTGGTTAGAGTGGCTCACAGAGCTTTTCTATGTTGATAATGGCGAACATGAGGACAATTTCACGGAACTGTCGATACCAACCCAGCGCTCGCACAGCATCGCCGAGCGAGCGCTTCGTTGTTGAGTACGAGGTTTCGGCCATCCAGTGCTGAGAGTAGCCGTTTTCCTGAATGAGCGCGTTGTGTCCCTTCGTGACCAATCTCAATCCACGCTGTAAGATCAGCGATTCGACACCGAGCGCGTAGAACTCGTACTTGGTGTGCCAATTCTGGAAGGCTTTGTCGGCAGCCACGGACAGCAGGTCGTCCGCGTTCCGGCGGCCCTGTCTTCGTATCGCATTTCCACCCAGCCGAGATATGTACGCCAAGAACGGCAAAAGACTCTACATAGGTTAATATTGAAATTTCAATGTTTGAGTACTGTTACTGAATATCTGACAACAGTACGACGAGGCAGCGCGTCGGCCGAAGAACGTGCTGTCGAGAGTTGCATGTCCAGACTGTGGAGGTTGCTGCGCTGAAACGCGCAGCAACGCCCGCACTACCCACTTTTTCAGTCGATCACACGACTTGTAGATCGTGCTGTAGTCTGGCAACTCGTCTCGATCAAGGCCAAGAGCGTCACGAATCCTTGTCATATACTTCAGCCAGTTCGACGTTTCACGGCAGCTGTGGCCGTCTCCGAGTCAAAAACAGTGCAGAACCACGTGTACCCAGCGGCGAACCCGCCGCTCTTCCTCAATTACCAGCCGTCATGGATTATGACCGAGTTAGGAAGCCGGTCTTTCTCCACTTTTGTCTTACAGTTCCTGCACCTTGCTTTCCCTTGATCCGCCCAGCTGTAATCCTCCCAGTGATACTCTGGGCCATTGTTGTGTGGACATTCATCGGGAACCTCTCTCGGCACCTGCCAACTCTCGTATCCAGTATTCCCATCATCAAACACATCCTCAGGGGAGCTATTTCCAGAGTTCTTCTTCTCATCCCTTGATGGAGGATCTGGTACTTTAGGTATGTCATCACGGTCAAACGAGCCTAAGAAACCCATATTGTCGTACAGGAAACGGGTTCGAGTATTGCTGTAAGTCCGGTTGATCCTGCACCGAGCACAGAACTTGAAATCACCCATGTTCTTCCGCTCTTTCTCTTCATCGTATTTGTTACTGGATTCCGTGATAACTGAAGTAACTGTACTGAGTAGCTTGGCCAATTGGTGATCCGAATAGTACTGGACCCTGTGATGTGAACCGTGTACTGGTTGACGGTGAACGTGACTGTGACAGGGTCGGACCGGATGAGCGTATCCAGTGCTTCGGGATAGATGTAGTCGTAGAGAGTCTAGGTCTGTTGGGTCCTCTTCTTATAGATTGGCAAGTGCGTTGACAACGGCAAGGCTCGGTGGATGTTCTGATTCGTATTCAAACGGAGTATCAGGGCTGTCGCTGCCGGTCATTGCCTCGAGTCTCCACTATTCTCCAGATTATGTTTCACCACGACAGGCAATCTCTGATATTCATCATCAATTCAGTAAATAAACCCACTCAAATATATAGTCTTTAGAACATACGATTGAACAAAAACATGTCATAGGCAGCCGAAGAATCTTCACTATTTTCGATTATAGTTGAAGGGATCTGTTGAAACCCTTAAAACATGATAGCTTTGATACCCGTTGCGGTCAGTACAGGTCCTGTAGTGACCGTTGGGGAGAAAAATATATCGGAAGACGATGATCGTCTCAGAACCTGAAGAAGATACGGACTTATAATCTGCTCCCAGTGATAGCGAGTGATGCAGTGTCCACGTGTCCGGGTTGGGGTAGTGGCCATCCTTCAGCCGGTGCAGGCTGAGACGCGCAGTTCGATTCTCGCACCCGGACTCTTTGTTGGCTGTAGAATACATCTTCAAGAGCTACCACCTTCTGCCCACCTTTGTTGCCCGTTTCGCCGTGACTCTATTGGAATCCAGAGATTGCTTTAGTGGATTGAACTAGATGTACTACTTCTATTCGGAGTTTATTTACACATAATGTCTTCCAGAAAGACACCCATCGCAGTTGGATTGACTCTCCTGTTGTTGGGCAGTATAGTTGGTCCAGCAGCAGCGCATGAAACGCAAAACGTCAAAGGGTACGAAATCACCTTCGGCGGTGCGGAGGAGCCGCTTATCACGGGCGAACGGATGTGGTTAGAGTTCGAGATCGTCGATAACGAGACGGGAGAACCGGTCACAAATCAATCCGAGAACCTGACTGCCTCCGTGCAAACCCAAGGAAGTGACAAAACTGCTCTCGAGCTGAGCGAGAAACACGGTGAACCCGGTGTGTATGAGGCACCAGTGATCTTCACGGAAGCCGGCAATTATACTGTCCATCTCGAAGGGGAGATCAATGGAACGCCGGTTCACACACACTTCCAGAAAGAGGTTCAGGATCGAGATACACTGAAATATCCTGCTCCTGATGCCCAAGCTACAGACGACGGGAACACCTCTCAGTCCGAGGAGAACCAGACCGAGCAGGCTGGCTTTGGCTCGCTTGGCGTTGTCATTGTTGGGCTGGCTGGCGTCGCGGCTGGCGGGGTCTACCTCTTGGGCCGTCACCGCTAATCCAGCTCGCCATTGGTCTGCCTCCATCTTGTCAAGATTCGCGCTCGCGTAGCGTCGCTAAATCGTCGGTGACATCCTGTCTGGATACTCGCGGCGACTCAGAACTCTGTTGTGCTTGGAGCTTATAGGCCCGTTCGACGTATCCCTTCTTGTTAGCGAGCAAGATCAAACCTGTATGTGTGAACATATATGAATCCATGTTCTCTGGATTTGTCTTGCTGAAATGTACGCCGTACTGTTCCTGAACGACTTCTTTGGCGCGGTCCTCATCCTTAGGTCGCAGGAAATACCAGTTGCCGTTGTCCATTTCAATACGGTGCTTATCGGCCCACTGTCTAAAGGCGTTGGCGTTGTCTCTGGCAGGATCGAACGTTGTCTCAACGAACGATACCTGATCGCCGAATCCCTCTTCGCGTGCGAAATCCTGTGTCTGCGCCAAGATGCTGGTCAGACGTGGACACATAGTGTTGCAGGTCGTGAAGGCGAACGTCAGCAGAAGATCCGTTTCAAAGTCAGCGGGAACTGAGACTTGTTGACCGTCCCGCAACGGTGCTGGTACCGTCACAGACGGGAGCGTATCGCCATGCGTCGGAAACGGAAGATTTGATGGATCATCAACTCTCTCCCACTCTTTCGCGTCCAGATACGTATTTTCGCCTGATCCACCGTCACTGCCGAACGTGCCTGTGCAACCGCTCAATCCGACTGCAATGCCAGAACCGAGCGCCGTAAGCAATGTTCGTCTCTGCATTGATACTGGTCGTTGCAGTCTCCGGCTAAAACCTTCTCTGGTACAGTCTTCGTATGTGCTTGGCCTGAATTGTTTTCTTCATCAAAACATAGGAAATTTGTTATCTGTTCCTTTCGCGCATAGAGTGAGCGTGTTTTTCACGCTAAAATACATCTAAAGGATGGGATTTCAACAGAGCCAGTTGAAGATATGCTCGACGAGGTCATGGCAGCATTAGTTGATGAGCATCGTCGGGAGCTACTGATCACGCTCTCAAAGCATAATCCGCAGGCTGCGGTCCAGCCGTCAGAAGGTGTACAGTTGGGAGATGAGCAGTTGGAGGTGCTCCAGGTCGAGATGTGCCACAACCATCTGCCCCGATTGGAAGACGCGGGATTCATCGAGTGGTAGAAAGAGCAGGACGTAGTCGTGAAAGGCCCAGAGTTTGATCAGATAGAACCAATCCTCGAGATGTTCGAGGAGAATGTGGACGAACTGCCGGTCGAGTGGCCGTAATCAACTGTTTATGCATTGCGGACAGTAGAACGCTCGGAACCAGAGTGTGCTTCCTCTACCTTCTATTTTCGCGGGTACGTCATGGTTTGGCTCAAACAGGCAGGATGCTATCGCCATTGGAGTCAAGAAGCCGGACATCGAGCGTGTAGTTGTCTGGCCAGGGCTCACCGTACCGGTCACCACCGTGATGAGGAGGTCCAGGTTGACAGGGTTTCGTAGTTTGAACGTTTTTTGAACATAGTTCAGGGGAAAATCGCTGGGCGAGACCATGACGCGTTCGTACAGCGGTCGGTATCATCAGCGAGATTGACCTCGATCTCGATTTTGGTCAGCACGTCCCAGACGATATCTGCTGCATCCGGTCCCATGATTACGAGTTCATAGTCCAGGACTGGTTCGATGTCCTGTGCTTCCATCTGTTTCTCTGCTAAGTCAAGGGATAGGGAGTGTTGTGCGACCCATTGTTGGCCAGTATCGTGCTATTTGAGGACTGTTGAAGGGGAATAACCTCGAATTCGGTCGCGGCCGGGCCAAAACACGAGAAATACTGCTTGCAAGTGCACCGGACATCACAATATGCTTAATCGTAGTGGAAAGTGTTGACTATGCATCTTGTCGCGCGTTCCGAAAGCCGTTTCTACCGTGGATTTGCGGGCGAAACTGGCCCCGCCACGTTCCGAACCGGCATCGACTCGAGGCACTGGTCAGGAGGCGGTGCTCCATGAGCGAACTTCCGCCCCAGACGAGCGTCAAGCGATGGCTGGTGACGACTAACCACAAAGATGTCGGAATTCTTTACATTGTGACGGCGCTATTCTTCCTCGTCGCTGGCGGCGTCCTCGCGTTGCTGTTCCGCGCTCACCTGTGGGAATTCGGTGGCACCGGACTGCTCACGAACACCGAATACAATCAGTCAGTCTCGATCCACGGGCTGTTGATGGTGTTCTGGTTCATCTCGCCGCTCGGATTCGGCTTCGGGAACTACATCGTTCCGCTCCAGATCGGGTCGACGGACATGGCGTTTCCGCGCCTGAACGCGCTGAGTTACTGGTTCTTCCTCTTTTCGGGGCTTCTCGTCTTGCTCTCGTTCTTCCAGGGGACGACGTGGGCCAACGGTTGGTACATGTACGCACCGCTGAACGTGCCGATCTACAACCCCGGCTATACGCTGACGATGGGCGGCAATACGACGATCCTCGCGTTGACCCTGTTCGTCATGTCGACCACCCTCAGTACGGTGAATTTCCTTACGACGATTCACCGCTGTCGTGCTGAGGGCCTCGGTCTGTGGAACATGCCGCTGGTCACGTGGGGGATCCTCCTGACTGTCTGGATGATGCTATTCGCGTTCGCGGCGCTGCTGGCCGCACTGATCCTCATGTTGACTGACCGCCTCCTGCTCACGCAGTACTTCGCGACCGACCAGGGATCGAGCCTGTTGTGGGGACACCTCTTTTGGTTCTTCGGCCATCCGGAGGTATACATCGTCTTTTTCCCTGCGTTAGGAATCATGCTCGAGACGTTTCAAACGTTTACTGGCCGACGGATCGTCGGCCGAAAGTGGGTTATCATTGCGATGGTGCTTGTCGCGGTGCAGTCCTTTTTGGTCTGGATGCATCACATGTTTCTGACAACGATCAATCTCCCGATCAAGACGCTGTTCATGGCGACGACGATTGGTATCTCGTTACCCTTCGACTTGATAGTTTTCGCGCTGATCTATACCATGGTCAAGGGTCGCGTGCGCTTTACGACGCCGTTCCTGTTCACTCTTGGCGCGCTCATCCTGTTTATCATCGGCGGCATCACGGGCGTCTTCCTCGGTGCAGTGGTCCTCGACTACGAGTTCCGGGGCACCTACTGGGTGGTCGCGCACTTCCACTACGTGATGGTGGCGGGCGTTACCGCACTGATCGGCGGCCTCTACTACTGGTGGCCGAAGATCTCCGGCAAAATGTACGATGAACGGCTCGGAAAGCTCAGCTTTGCCGTCTACTTCGTCGGCTTCAATCTGCTGTACTTCCCGATGTTCCTCGCGTGGGAGACACCAAGGCGTGTCTTCCACTATCCCGAGGGGACGGAACTCTACCATCAACTGGCGACCGTCGGGGCCTTCGTTATCGGTACGGGCGTTCTGCTCGTTTTCATCACACTCGCGAAGAGTTTCATCTCGGGGCCTGATGCGCCCGATAACCCGTGGGCGTACTCGCGGACCGCCGAGTGGGCGACCACGTCACCGCCGCCGCTCGAGAACTGGCCGAACCGGCCCAGCTATGTGAGCGGGGAACTCGAGTTCGTCGACGATGCGACGGCGGCCGACGGCGGTGCAGTCGCCCATGAGCGAACCGGGGAGGCCGAGTCGCTTGAAGCTGACCACGAAGATCATGCGAGTATCTGGCCGTTCGGAATCGGGCTCGGCATGTTTGTCATGTTCCTCGGGCTGTCAGGACTGACTCCCTACGTCGCCGACTTCGCGACCGCACGCGGGGCGGAGCTCCCCGGTACGGCTGCTGGATCGGAGAATATTCTCTATCCCATAATCTCGCTCGTCGGCGTCGGAATCTTGGGGATCGCGCTGTTCCAGTACGGGCGCGAGGAATTTAACGCACCCGAGATGGCCATCGCCGAGCGCTGGCCGTTCGAAGGGGTCGGCACGACGAAGACCGGTATCTGGTTCTTCCTGGCCTCGGACGTCGTCGTCTTCGGTGCCGTCATCGGGGCGTACGTGTTTATGCGGATCCATGCCGGCTGGGGTAACTTCGAGACCGTGCCACCGTCGGCGACGATCGGCCTGATTAACACCTACGTCCTGCTCACCTCGAGTTTTACGGTCATCCTCGCGCTGGTGATGGCCGAACGCGAGAACAAGCGCGGGCTGCTGGCGTCGATGGGGGTTACGCTGCTGCTTGGACTCACGTTCCTCACCATCAAAGGCTATGAGTGGAGCCAGGAGTTCGCTCACGGTATTTACTGGTTCACCGAACTCGAGTACTCGATGTATTTCGTGACGACCGGATTACACGCGCTGCACGTCATCTTTGGTCTACTCATCGCAGCATTCATGATCTACCGAATCGTGAGCATCGAAGCTTACCTCGAGGACAACCGTCCGGTAGAGTTCTTCGGACTCTACTGGCACTTCGTCGACATCGTCTGGGTGATTCTCTTCCCGCTGTTCTACCTCATGTAGCGTGGACGTTTTGCTTTCCCTTGCTCGAAACCGGACGTTCGGACTACTCGCTGTATTGTTCGTCGCTACCGAAGTCGAATCAGTTGACTCTGGCGAGTCACGAGACAGTACCGACTTGATCCATCAAAACTAGAGAGCTGAGACGAGAAATGGTGGATGTGAACCATCCAAAATTTCCCGCTTCACTGGGAAAGTGGCGACATTGGCTAAAAGTGCTGTTGGTGATCGAAGCGGATCCGCCACCGTTCGGGGCGACGGATTTACCTTGTTCATCAGAGTGTCATAAAACGGTTAGCATAGTTTTGAGGAGTCAGTTGAGAGGTCTGCCATCACCGCTTCCGAAGTTTGAATACGGGATCGTCGATACCTCCGCCTATCACCTTGCGATCGAGCCCGCTATGGCAGCGAGCGACGACTTGGGAGGCGAAAAGGAGATCGAACGGGCGGGCAAGAGGTAGATTGGCGCTTCAAGGTCGGGATCCACCAAGGTCGACTGCCATTCGGTCTCACATTCGACGACGGCAAGACACTTGTTCTTGGAGAGCAGTTCGCTGTTGCCATTCGGATCATCGAACTGCGAGACGTCGGTCACTCTTATCGGTAGATTGTCGACCACGTCGATCCGATCCGGTCGACCGTGGCTCGAATCATCAGTAATTGCAAACAAATGACGAACTCCGACAAGTAGACCTTCGCATTGTCCAAGTAGGAAGTGATATGAACGAGTGCGAACTAACCGCCGAATGTTCTATCAGTTGCGGGAATACTGTGATACTCGTACGAGATACAGGGCGTACCTCTCGAATGGAAGGATCTACGCCACTCGGGGCCAACGGTCGCCATAGACATAGTCCGGGAGATTATCGTGATTCAGTGCAAGGGCATCATGCAGGGATGCAGGTTCACCTGTTTCCGGACATTATTACGAAAGCTGCCTCGGTCACTACTTCCCGCCGTAGCTTTTCACCGCCAACGACTCAAGGAACCCGGCTTTCTTATTACGGCAACTCTATTGCCGGTTGACTAGTGTTTATTGATAACGCGAGTCACTGTAGGAGCGCAGGGGGCTTGTTAGCCAAAACCCATCCGTGACCCCTGCTAGTGACAAGAGGCGGCGGCCGTCCCCCACCGGCCGTTTCCCTTCCTTAGCCGTTGTTCTCACGCCAGTAATTGAATCCTGAAGGAATCCGATTCTCTTTGCGTGAACATGATCAAAAAGGATATTTTCGACCAATTACAGCCTTCGACGGGCCACGGCATCGAGGTTTCTGGCGCTTTGAAGGCCGTGGGACTGAAGTGACCTGCCTCATTGGGAGTAGACTAGAGATATGCTATCACATAATACGATATAAGTCCTATTCTCATATATACACCTATTGGATAATCTTGAGCAACCCGGATCTCTTGGTCTTTACCCCGCTTTGAGGGGCGAAAACACGGTTGTAGATACGCTTATCCGGCCGAAGACAGGGAAAGATAGGGTAGACGTTACTCTCGAAGGAACGATTCGGTACAGTCTCAACAGATTATTTTCTGAGTCTTGTTGTCTCTTTCCTCAGGTAGTACTGTGGTCCAGTGGGATCGTCATATCGGCAATGCCGCACCGATGATACTCTCGCCAGTATCGATGTGTTGGTTTTTTAGCTGTCGTATTCTTGACTTGTTTCCCTGTCCCCTTGCTCTTGTCGCCGGATGTGGGAAGGGTACCCATTCGTGAGAATCTGCGAGTCAGATGGTTCGGATACACCGTTGTGCAGTTTCCTACGAATGCGATGGATAAGGAATATTGCGTCCGGACAGGATTTCTGGATTGACACTGAGTCCAATACTCGACTGATCAGTCATTGTCTGGTACTGGTGATCCTTCATCCTGGTTGTTGCCCTCATCCGCGTTTGATTCCGCCTTCGGGAGACACTCGAGTTCTCGTTCAAGTGTGTCGATTAGCTCTTGAGCTGTCTGGCTAATTCGGCCAAGCCGACCAGAGATCACCTCGGAATCGTCACCGTTCCACGCCGCAAGGTAGAACGCTGATCCACTCATATCCAGTTCGAAGTAGCGTCCCACGACGTACGCAACGGCTTCTAGCTCGCGTTTTGATCGCTCATCACGACCCTCAATATCAAAGTGCAACAAGGCGTGGGCGAACTCGTGGATGAGTGTCCCAACGAAACCTGCTTGATTGTCTCGATTTTTCACTTCGACTCGCGGGCGCGTGGTCATCGGGCACCGCTGTTTATAGACACCCTTTGCCTCTCCATAGGTCCACTCGGCAGGGGTGACAAACTGTGCGTCGACATCCAGCTGCTCAGCATTCTCGAGGAGGGCCGGCACCAGATTACTGGCATCACATATGCTTCAGTTTCGAGATCAGGAAGCGGCTCTCCGTCGGTCTGCGAGACATCGAAGACAGCGGTGGATTTGAACTCGACAAGCCCTTTCGACCACTCCTCTGGCGGTATCTCATTGTACTCACAGGAACTGTTTTCGTGGTAGCTTGGCGAGTTTCCGCATTCGGGGCACTGTTTCGTGATGATCGGTACCCAGATCCAGATTGCGCTTTCGCCCCCTTGGACGTAGCGCTCGAACTCGTTTGCCCACGTGTTGTACCCTGCAACCCGGATTGCGTGGGGACACTGCTGTTTGATCAGGAGTGTATTTCGGTACGAGTAGTCGTGGAACCGGCTCTGTCCGTCGAGCCAGGTTTTGAACTCCTCACTGGCCGCAGCGTCGTCGGCGAGGTCCACGAGGCCGTCAACTCACGTTTCGATCGTACTGTTCATCTCGTTGCTGCGCGTCTCCTCGTTCGAAGTCATCCCTAAGCAAGAGCATCACGGAAAGCAGAAACGTCGATACGCGCACCAGCTACTCGAGGATGGAGATGAGCGGATTCGAAATAAGTGGGGTCTCGCCGGAGCGATCAACTGTTCGGGGACGACGGGAGCCAAACGCTATCGCGAACAGCACAGACTAAAAGGCAAGCACGGCGACATCTGGCTCTTCTTCGGCTGGGCGTCCCATTGATCCCCTCGCGAGCGGTTCTGTTGTTCCACTTCCTTTCAGGAGTGAGGAGACTCGCGTTTCAGGCGTCACCATCCTATTCGTAATCACCCCACGACCGCGAGGTCTCTCCTGATTTGTGGGGTAACGGGAAGAGCGCCCAACGCGGGTTCCAGCACTCCGTTTCATGTCCCGATCAGCACACCGGACAACGATCAGTGCCGACAGTGCCACCGAGATCCGAGCCGCTCGCCAGGCTGACTACGTCGCCTTTCTCCATCGAGTCCCGGTCGCGATCGACGCACTCTCACTCGGCTATGTGACCGGGTTTCGTGAGGATTGCTCCTACCAGCATACACAGTACGAGACGCTCGAGTTGCCAGTCGGGATGCTCAAAAATGACGCTCGCAATCCCGACTTCGGGCGGTACATCGAGCGCTTCAGAGAGTACGAGCTTCACGTTGGCGTCCTCGGTGATGCTTACTCTGTCGACGAGGCCCGTGAATACGTTCTCGCTGCGCGCGACCTTCAGGCGAGTTATCCTGAATCGGAGCTCGTGATCGTGCCGAAGTGCTGCGAGGCGATCGACGCGATCTCGGAGGCCATCGTACTCGGCTACTCGCGTGAGTACTCCGACCAGTTCGCATACGAGTTCTCGGATCCGGCAAACTGGCGTGGACGACGAGTGCACATCCTCGGTGGCAGTCCACCCAAGCAGGAACGCGATCGAGGCACTCACTCGGCCAACGCTCTCTGGGAATCCACCGGCAGACATCGTGAGACTCGATTGGAACGGATTGCATCGAGGAACGCAGTTCGGCGAATTCTGGACAGGCAAGAACT
The DNA here is from genome assembly GCF_013456555.2 of Natrinema zhouii. Classification (GTDB taxonomy): domain Archaea; phylum Halobacteriota; class Halobacteria; order Halobacteriales; family Natrialbaceae; genus Natrinema; species Natrinema zhouii. Next base: position 480,696 of record NZ_CP084882.1, on the reverse strand, counting down.
GGGACGACAGCGGGCGGGATGCCGATCATATTACCGTCCGAAAGTTAGTTCGTCACAGCCTGAGACAGATCAAAACGTTCTGACTGGCTCAGGGTATTTGGCTGGAGACGGGATCTCAGGACGAGGGCGTTAACCTCCAGTACGAGGGGACGACACCAAGCGATCTTTCGACAGTAGCGTATGCAGTGTGTGGAGCGAACGTCTGGACATCCGACCGTAGCCTGTTCGTGGCTGAACGATATTGGCAAGGTCTGCGGGTACTTCTCGTACCACTGTTACTTCGAGCATCGTCACAGGAATCAACTCGAAGAACTTTGTGGCGAAGAGAGTATGTCATTTCCAGCATAGGCTGTTAAGATTGCTACGTCATCATCAACCGTCCGCAGTGTAGGCTCCACTCCGGTGCACAATCCGATGGAATTCAAGGACTGACTCATCAAAATCAAGGGTGCAAGCGAGACGATATTGGCCGACACGGAGTTTGGAAAACGGTCCGCCGGTCAACGGGTCAAGGACATCCTCTGGATCTCGCCACTCTGAGTTCACAACCTCATCGAGCTTTGAGATGATACGATCTTGGATGTGTGGATCGAGCCCAGCGAATTGGTCCACAGCGCGTGGCGTGAACTTCCAGGTCCAGTTCTTGTCACTTGTCATCCTCGACTCGGTCCATCATCTCGACCACATCCTCTCGTGAGACTAACTCTGCGCTGCCGGACCGCAAGTCATGTTCGCTCGCTGCAATCTGTTTCCATCCCTCTCGGGAGAATTCAGGATGCTTCACCGCGTCACGGGCCGCATACCGAAGGAATTCGCTCCGAGAATTGAAGCCTTGCTCTTCCCAGGTGGTATCAATGTCCTCAAGGAAGGCTTTGCTCAATCGAAGATTGATCTGAACCATCTCTGGCCCGTTGTCGTTAACCCCGGTATCAGCATCGGACATATACATATGCTTTACGCACGCATATAGATAAACCTTTCAGGTGATCATATAGCTGTAGACCACAGTTCACACTCTCAATGATTGCTATCGATCCAACAGTGAAGATGAGATGGATGAATCACAGCATCCGGTTCACCGAAAATGACGAGCTGTCGTGGCACGAGCCCATTAATACGTTCGGAGATCCAAAAACGAAATACGCGATGTATCGAGATAAGCGCCCACCCTTGCCTGACTGGATTCTCAAGGTCTACCGGCAACTCAAACCCCGTATCTGTCGCGGCGACAATGGGCTGGCGAAGGAGAAGGCGACAGCACTCATCGTCACAGAGGAGATTGAGGAAGCCGACGCGGAGTACGCACTCCAACGGCTGATCGATCGTGGATATCTCTATCTGGTCGACGACGAGCTGTACGTTACTGATTCAGATGACGCTAAGGAATAGAAGGTTGACGGCTTGGTCCGCACACTTGCGTGGATTTCGAAGGTGTTCGACTCCGGTTTTCCTCGGATGACAGAGCAGAGAGTCTCAAGTTTTGCTGATCCCACATGAGAAGTGACGACACCGAACAGTGGTGTTGATCTGCCCCTGAGAGGGGTGAGGCGCTTTCGAGCAGACGAAAGCGTCAACACGACTGATTCCAATGGCAGTGACCACAGAGCGAGCAGCCTCGTTCACCGACACCGACTTTTCGGTGATCGTCTCCGTATAGCCGCCGTGGCCGTGCATATGCTTCGCGTCCGCAACAGCGTTGCTGAATGCCTTGTCGGTAGTCCCCCGAACGCAAGCATCTCGAACGTCACGGCACCCATTAGGATCACTTCTCCTCGAGCGCTTCGAAGACGGTTCGGTAGCGATTCATCTCTGGGAAGTCGGTTTTGTAACACATCGATCTCACCGAAAGCGCTCTGTTTCGAGCGCCTCCATGCTTCTGGGGCGTGATCAACACCACTGGCCGATGTGACGCGGATTCAGCGTCTCACCTGCTTGTGGGACGGTACAGGCACTGTTCGCACTCGAGAACCTACTGATCCTCATCGTCGAATCGTCCGGCCACCACAGCTGCCTCGTAGTGGGGATACGGATTACGTGGGTGTATCCACCTACGACGGGCGGATCGGGAGTCGCTCCAGCCAGCGCAAGTATGCGTGCTCTTGCGTCCGCATATGTGGTCTTTCGTTCGCCGTTGTGGGTACTCTCAGAAGAGTCAGTCACTGTTCTCACCGGGAGCATCGAAGAGAAACTGTATGCTGGCGTCCTCGCCCATCGGCATCTGCTGGCCGTCGGCCCGTATCCGCGAACAGTGATGCCTGATCAGTGTCGTCAACCTCCGAGTACCGAACTTCGACGCGGTCATCGACGTTGAACTCGGTGGCAGCGGGTCGATCAAGACGTGTTTCGACCTCGCGATGACTCACGTCGGCACCACAATCCTCGAGAGAGGTCTCAACGCTTTCTTCGGTCGGTTCGAGTCCACCATCATCGGTGAATGCTGTCTGGTACTGGATCGTAATCTCGGGTCGATCTATCATCTGAAAAACCTCTTCCCCTCTCGAGAGTGCAAGCAACACTTTCAGATCCTTGCAGGTGTCGCGATTGGTGGACCAGTTACGACTCCTCGCGAAGTTCTTCAGCTCGCTGAGCTAGCAGTTTGAGGATCGGAAGGCGTTGTTGGTGCTGGTTTTCGTAGGCAACACACGCCTGAAGTATCTCCATGTCGGTGATCGTCGCGACTCCCGCATCAATGATCCGGAGATTCGATGACTCGAGGCGCTGCTAGGGCGTCAGTGGCTCGCCAGTCTGGTCGGTATCTGACATTGTGGATCCTCTCACCACTCGAGGAGAGAAACAACACCACGAGACGGCTCCTCTGATCTGACGGTCATTTTGGAGTAGCGAGAGAGTCTCGCCGTATAGGTTCCCAGTGGTACTTCAACCGTCAGTTGATAGATCCAGTAGTCTATGAGCCTGGAGAAGAATCAGTCTCTGATAGAAAGGCGTGCGAGATAGAGAGGATGAATGTAGTGATACGTATATACGTTGTATTGCTCAATTAGATGATGAAATGTTGATTTTTATGCACTAAAAAAGAATAGAGAAGCTAGTCGTCTATCCCTTCAGCAGTAAGCGCGACCATCACTGCTACCTTCTCGATTAACTCCTCTTCATCAGCAATAATGGTGCCCTCGATCCGATGAACTTGTATCTCATTGGCCAGCACCCAGTCATCTATTGCGTGCTTGAGCGCTTCTGCAAGATCATCTGCTAATTCGATCTCGATATCATAGCTGTCGTGAGGGTCTTCAGAATTCATCGTTCTCTACAAGTTTAAAGAGTGTTTGGAACGACTCAGCCAGTCCATGTGCTAGCTCGTCTTTCGGTACGATGACAATATCATCACTGATTGCTAAGGGCACCTCGTCGTCATCCTCTACTTCCTCAAGTAGGGTGTGAGCTATCGCTGATAGCTGATCTTCATTTGGGATAGTGAAGTCGTTCGATTCATTGGTTTGTCTGTCGGCCTGTACGTCTTCCTCGTGTGGGTAATTCTCGTGTGTCATCAGGTTGGGTTCCACTGGTTAGAATCCAGAACTCCGCTGAAGCAGCGTTACCACTCCTTGTGTCCTGTCAAACTCACAAAGAGGGGTGGTCAGTTAGTCGTCGTCTTCTTCGGTTTCGAGGTGCTCCTCTCGGTATGCCTCGATATCGTCTTCATCGACTTCAACCCAAGCCATGAGGTTCGTAGGGTCCTCCTCAAAAAGCACCTCAGCGAGTAGAGGTGCGAGTTCGGCAAAGGTCTCGTCAATGTCTTCAAGGCCACTCCGTAGTTTTCCGCCTCTGGAACAGAGGCGATAGGCAGTTCGCTGTGCTTCTGACTCGTCTGATTTGAACTCAATGTAGGTGCCGCTCCCTCCAGAGTCGTCAGTCGACTTCTTGTGCTTGTGAATCGACATAGTTGTTAGTTTTCCTGCTTGCAGTCTTGCGACTTTTTGATTTTGCAAGCAAATAACTTACGCGCTAAAAACTAATAAATTTCTGTCTAAGCATTCAGCGATAAAATAGCTAAAGATTTAAAGCGTTAAAAATTTTTAGAAAAACAGAAATCGAAAAGAGCGTTCTTCACCACGTCCTCCGATGGGAGGACAACCCATACCTACCTATATGGATTTTGCGCGCGAATTTTTAAATAACGATATGGTAGATGGAATTGAAGATTTAGAGCGGGCAATCTGTATTGTCGTAGATGAGCTTGCTGGACAGACAGCCAGCAGGACAGGGCCATTCATAGCCGGATTCATCGAGTTAGAAGGTCCAGAGTATCCGAACGAACTATTTCGCCAGTTCAACAGAGCGATGAAGCGCACAGATCTTGAGCTGACGGTCTCAAACGCCGAGCAGGTTCGTAAGCAGGTCTGGTTCCTAAAGGAGGTGAACGTGCTCGAGGAGGTCACGTTAGAAATCGTCGAAGATACGCCCCGTGACGAATTCGACAAGCGATTCTACGATACCACGGACGACGTGGATATGAGCTGGCTTGAGGACGACATTGAAAGTATCGCGCTCGCGTTAGCTGGGCGCAGTGGAAACGAAGGGGTGTTCGCAGCTATTGGACAACCAGCGCCTGCTACGATTCCACCAGAGATTCTGAATCCACAGCGGATCTATTACGAGCAGAACAATCCAGAGTCCGCTTATTTGGAGGGTTCAGAATGAAATATGACGAGTACGAACAGAAAACGTCTCAGCGATATGCCGAGGCCACGTTAGCGGATAGGAAATCGTGTCTCCGACTCTTTGATGTGTGGTTAGCTGGTGAGCAAGTAGACGGTATCACTGGTGATGAAGCAGTAATTCGCTTTCGAAAGTTGAAACGGACGACTCGAGCAAGCTATGCATTCTCGAGTTTTGAGCCAAAGAGCTTCGAGGAGATTACTCAGTTCATCAGCGTGCTGTTTGATCTGGATCTCAGTCGGACAATGGTCAGGCACTACTACGACTCTATCCAGAGCTACTGCGACGAGATGGATCTCGAGTTCTTCGATCAACGAGAGTTTCGAAAATACCGAGATCGTCGCTTCAAGGGGTCGGATAGTGAGAGAGTCTATGGATTAGCAGCTGATGAGCGGAACGTCTATTACCTCGATGAAGTTGCTACGATACTCGACCATGCTCGATCACCTTACAAAGAGTTCTTCACGCTTCAGTATCTCCATTGTCGTCGCCCTGGAGAGATCCTATTGTTAGAGACGGATGACGTGAGGCTCGACAATGATCTTGTGTGGTACTCGATTTTGAAACAGCAACGAGGTGAGGACAATCGAGAGTATGTACAAATACGGAATGATACCGAGCGTGAATTGGTGAGAGAGTTAGTAGACAGGACCGAAGGGAATGTATTTGATACGACACTCAATAAGGTGCGAGAAGAGCTAAAGCGAGTTCAGCAAGAGCATGATGTGATTCAACTCAAGCTCAAAGACTTTCGCCACACACGGGTATCCCATCTGAAAGCTGCTGGATGGAGCGATGTGAAGATCAGAGACGAGTATACGAAACACAGACATTTGAGTACGTTGCAAGACAAGTACATGAGCTATGTGCCTGAGGATATCACGGAATACGATCTATGGAATGTGATATCCGTTAAACAGACGGAGAGTGATGGAACTGGAGAGACGGTTGATGAGATAAATCTTATCGTTGAAAAATATGGTCTGGAATAAGGAAAACAGAATTGAATCAGCGGGACATGGCCCTACCACATGCGTCTGATTTTCCTACGTAGACCCAAGGTTCATTCAGAGGGTGTCATAGTAACAGCTCACACACCAACCGTGTTGACCTTACCCATCGTTATGAACCTTGTCACTTTCACAGACTCAATTTAATTTCTTGGGTTTTTAGTAGCTTTGAAGCAACCTCTTCCACAGTTGAAGTGTCAACTGTCTCACCGAGGGTGTGGTCAAAGCCAATCACTACCCATCGCTCCTCTTTGAGCCATTCGTCATCCTCCAACCGAGACTCTATCTGGTCCTGATCAGTTACAGCATCCCCAAGGTAGCCATAGTACGAGAGTTGATACAGGTTAGCACCGTATTCGGAAGCCTGTTTTTTGATCTCTTTTCGATTATCTTGAACACGATTGTACAACTTTTCATCCCGACTAATGCTCATCTGATAACCAGAGATGATTTTGTGATCTTTGGAATCGAAATTGACAGATAAGTAGCTTCCGCTTCTTCCACCTACTTCACTGGATTGGTCAGCATATACAATCCAGATATGACGTGGGACGTATCCCCACTTCTTAGGAAAGCGATTCAGACTTGATGAGGTTCCATCTCGGTACAACTCTCTGGACTGTAATCCATCATCAGCAAGCAATCCATCCAATTTCCGCCTGAAGGTATTCACTTGCTCAAGATATCCGGCGAGCACCTGATTCGCCTCGTTGAGCTCCTTTGTAAGTGTTTTTTCCTGATTCAGAACGGAATGGAACCCATCAAACGGTTTGAACCCCTCGGTATGAAGCTTGTTCGTAGCAAACTCCGCAATAGCGTTTTGGGTGGATGATATTCCGGTTTTACTGAACTCAGCGAGTATCTCTGCAATTTTTTCCCAACCGATCCAACTGAGGTTGTCCTCTGGTATATTCAATGAGTTTAATCCTGCGGGTGTCGTGGTATGGCCGGTAATGAGATAGAGATGATGCGACTTGTCAGCATATTCTGTAAGATCTTGGAACTCGTCTTCCAACTGTGATGAATTGTACGTCGCGCCTAGTTTAGATTCAATAGCCAAAACCTGATTGCCGTCCTCTAATATCGCGTCAATCCGTCTTCGGGAGCCTTTTTGAATCTCTTGATCATACCGGACCTCTGGATGTTCTTCAAAATGACACACAGTGAATATTTCATTGAGAGCATCCGGTCCAAGTAATTCAAGAACACCAATTATTGTTCTCGTGAGATCGTTTTCTTCTTCTATGCTAATTAACTCACTCAGTCCTTGACTCATGTCTTTTGTACTATATCAATACAACATAATAGCTACCCTGATTTGTAATTTGTCATATGATATTATTTAAATTTTATATAGATGACTGCGTCGTCGGTGTACGGATCGGGTTCGTGCTCGAACTCAAAGATTTCGTAGATCTCATCGCGTTTGTTCTTCCTAATGGTATGAAGCTTCGTTACCGCCGACATCAGGGAACAGACCGGAATCCATCAAACTGTGATCCAGGTGTTGTGGATCTTCTTTCTCAAAGGTGTGTTCGCAGAGTCGTACCCGAAAAGAATATTGTCGAACAGAGGATAAAAACGATAGAGTAGTAGGTTATTTGTTTTCGTCAGACCAGTCGGTTCAATTGTTTTAGCCATCTATATCCGGTGGTCCAGAAAGGTTTCAGGTTTTGAACGTCCACTTCCACAGGCAGATATACAGAATTTAGTTTCAAACCAAAAATCGGCGAATTAGTCTTGTTTCTCTTTTTCTGCCCCTATATAGTCCACAATCGCGGACAACTCATACCCTTGCTGCAGTCTTTCCTGATCGGCAAGGTTCGAATCCGCCATCGCAACAACTATCTGATATTCATTAAGAACCTCAGTCATCTCCAGAAGGAAGTCCGTGATATCCGGAGCGTTCTCATCGTCCTGGCCGTTTCCATAAGGAGAGTCAATCAGCACCAAATTCAATGGGAGCGTACTCCTTTCTTCCTGTAGCTCTGCTAGAACAGCGATATGGAACAGAAGCATATGTAAAGTTAATTCTGCGTTCGTCTCTTCAAGAAGTTCTGGCTTCGACTCCGTCCGACCAGTTGTATGAACAGTGTACTTGTAAGAGTCGTCTTCTCTAAACGTCACTCCGGTTGCTGTCTCAAAGGTTCCACGAGTGAATACCTTCAGCAGTGACTCCATCCTCTGCCTCAACCGGTTCTGAACTCGTTTCCTAGCCTCTTTCTGCTCCTGGATGAGTAAGTCCTGAAAAGCTTTCAATGTCTTCTGGCGCTGCTCTTTCTGAATCCTTTCCTCGTTTAACTGCTTCCACTGCCACACATTACGAGCAACTTCATGAAGCTTCTCACGTCTTGCTTCAATACGGAGTTCAATCTTCCTACTCTGCTCTTGCAACTGGCCAATTTCGTCCTCCAAAGTTTCCTTCCGCCGTTTGTATTCGGAGAACTTCGACTCTTCTTCTTTCTTCTCTAGTTCTTGTAGCCGCTGCTTCTTCTCCTCAATCTCCTCATTCAGGAACTCGATTTCACCTTTGATCTGTCGCCTTCTGGCTTCGAGTTCTTCCAATTCCTCATGTCGTCTCTCCTTCTCGTCAACTCTGCTCTTTTCTTCGACCTCAGACACTGTGTCATAACGTTTCTGCGGGACTTCTTCCCCGCAGAGAGGACAGTCACCTTCTTTGTGGAACTGCTCGTGATTGCTGGGGCTAATCTCGGTTGTACAGATCGGACACTGGTTCGGAACCGCGACAAGCTGCTTCATTTCCTGAAGAGCTGGTGCAACCTCTTCCGTCACCGCCTCACTCTCAAGCTTCGAGATTGCCTGCTTGATTGAGCCAAACTCCTCCTGCTTCTCATCACGTCGCGTTTGAAGGTCGGAAATATCGTCCTTGATATCGATCTTCTCAGAGAGGTTTTCACTGACCTCGTCCTTATTTTCAATCAGGCGGGAGAGTTCTTCTCTTTCCGTCGTCTTCTCCGCAATCTCTTTCTCTGTCCCTTCCTGATCGGTCTGAAGACTTCGTATTTCGTCGTTGAGTCTAGAAGCACGCTGCTGTCGTTCCAGCAGGAGCACCTTCGCTTGCCTCTCTTCTTTGTCGGGTTGACACTCCCTGAGTTCTTCTTTGATTTTTCGTTCGACGTTCGTCACCGTAATTCCGAACAGAATATCGATCAGGTCACTGGCATCATCACAGTTGTAGAAGTTCCGCAGTTCACCTGTGATGACACTGTGTAATGAGAAAACATCGAACTCGTCGAACCCTCGTTCATAAAGCGGAGTATACCCGATAAGGTTGTTTACATCGGCCTGAGTCTGGCGTTGGGAGATCGGGACCTCGTTTTCACTTGGATTCTTGACGATGTTCGGTTCGTGATGGCCTTTGTAGCCTCCCCCATTTTCCATCTCTCGATGGATTTTGTAGTTGATTCCGTCCTTTGACCAGTAGCTGTCTGTCTCTAATTTATCATAGTCTTCGTGAATCGGGTCAGTTACAAGCGGGTTGTCGTCATCCCGACCGATTAGGTTGAACCGGGTTGCCTCAATAAAGCTACTCTTCCCCTTCGAATTCTTTCCGTGAATGATCTTATTCTGGTCAGTGAACGGAAGTTCCAGATTCGTAATCGCTCTGAATCCTCGAATCTGCATACGTTGCAGCAGAACCGGGGACTCATCGAAATCGAGTTTAGTATACCTACTGTCGAGGATATCAATAAACTCGTCTTCGTATTCTTCTTCGATGTCATCTTCTTGACTGATTGACTTACGGATCTCCCTTTTTATTTTGTCTTCAGACATCGATCAAACCCTCCTGGGCCGTTTCCATACGCCACGGTTTAGTGTCATATCTTACCTGCCTGCCGCGAATCAAGAGCTTTCGGTCACCGGCGTCGTGTACATCATCGATGCCGTTGATGTAGTTGTAAAGCTCTTCAATGGGCATAGATCCGAACTCTTTGATGACGGCATTGATTGCATTCTCCCATCCAGAAAGGACGTCAGTCTCCAGATTCTCTAACATCTCGGAGAACCGGTTCATCATCACTCTTCCCGAAGCACCAAGAGATATTTCGAAACGAGCATGTTGCTCAGTGATCTCCGGCGTGGATTCACCCTGCACCAGCTCCTCGTCGATCAGATCCGATGCATACAAACGGTACGTATCGTCCCTTAGATTTTTTGAGTACGGACCTGACTTCCTTTTCCGATAGGTATATCGAAATCCGGTTTTCTCGAGTTTTCCGTGGTCGTACGGTGCTGTGTCCTGTTCCGCTCGTTCCTGTTTGACCAGTCTCCGGTTGACCAGATAGACCAGTTTCTGAAGCCTGTACCGGCTATCAACCAGGCCATTCTCCGACTGGTTCGAGTATTGGTTCATCAGCTTCAGCAACATTGTTAAATCCAAAATCTCGTTTATCGAATACTCAATGACGTTCCACTGCTGGTAGACTTCGTCGTACGGAATCTCCCTTGACTCAAGCTGTTTAATCACAGAGGGATCGATCTCTAACTGTGCCAAGAAGCCGCGAAGTTGAGGGTCAGAGAAAACGTTGTCCTCCAAGTGCTTCAAATACCTCCCGTCGAAATGAGACAGATCAGTATCCGAAACCGAGGCCAAGTCATAGGCGAGATTGATGAACTCTTCTTCTTGATCCCTAGGGAGTTCAAGCCACTCTGCAACCCGTTCTACCGCTTTGTGATGTGTCTCTCTACGGGACATTGTCAGTTATGCACCCGTTGATAGACCTTCTTCTCCCAACCCAACACCCAGTTCTTTGCCAGGTCGCCTTGGCACTCCGGACAAATCCTCTTGAAGTACCGTTCTGTCTCCTTAAGAACATCGTCAGTACAAGTCGCAGTCTCTATGGACCGCGTCAGATTCTTCACTTGTTGTCTGGGGTTGCTGTAATCCGAGCTTTGGATTAGGATAACAATTTCAGTACTTCTTGGAATTGAGTTTCCTCTCAGATAGACCTCAAAGTCGGTATCGAATACTATGCTGAAGTCAACGAAAATGAGGCTATTTGGCACGACCTCTCCAAATTCTCCCACCTTTTCGCGGTTAAAGTGGTGAAACGTCGCTGAAAGCTCGTTGCCCTTATGGATACCTTGGTCCCCAATATGCTCGCAGCTCTCTAGTACTTGAATCAGATCAGAAATTGATTCTCCGAAGCAGCTCTTCGAGTCCATGAGAAATATGACTGTCTCTTTGTGTGGCCATACATCGTTTACTGATTCTGGTTTATTCATCGTTGGAGATCCTCTGAAGTCTTCTGATGATTGATTCGAATTCATTTGCCATCTTTCTTAACTCTTGTTGCTGTGGAGATCGAGATCGGTCAACAATAGATGCTTGCGGAATTTCTGGATAGGTGCGAAAAGCTTCGGTCCATACTTTCATATCGCGGGATAGCTGATGTCCCCCTTCAGTAAACGACTCATCAAGAAGGTCAGCACATTTCTCAACGGAGTCAGCGAGCGATTCGAAATTTTTTGTCAGCTTGATCGGTGCTTTGTCGTCATCTTCGATATCTGACCGTAGACTCTGTATCGACTGGATCTTGCTTTCCAAATCTACACGGTTTCTCGGTGTATTAACTTCGTATCTATCCAAGAATAGTAGAATTAAGAAGCCGAATATTGAGCCTACACTGAGTCCGAAAACAGCTTCGTTCAGTCCTACGGCAACCGAGGTATTCAACAGAACGGTGTGGACTAAGTATCCTATTCCTGTCCCGGCTATTCCGATGATGATGTATCCAGACGCGATAAAAGGCGGAACACAACGTCGATGGAGAAACGGCGAGTAGGATGTACGAGCAATTCTCCATGAGAAAAAGAAAGTTGCTAATAGGGATATTGTTCCGAGAAATGGGATTAATTTGAGAAAGGGTGATGTTGGCGAGATTTTGATGAAGCCGCTTATAGTGAACTGCAGAGATCCCAATACGAATAGACCTTCCAGTATGATTGCAACGAATAATCGACGGGGCAAGGCTCCGTATGTAAAGTATGAGAGCAACGGGGAGAAGGTCGAATTAGCCATCCAGTCTCAATTAGAAACTGACTGCTTGCCATATAATGCTTTTCCAGAGATTTAACAGAGACTTAGACAAGATTGGGGGCTCCAAGCAGTAGTAGACTTGTTATGAGACTCGAGAGCTTGTTTCTCAGCATCCAATTCCCATTCTCGTAGTGAATCGAACTTAGGAAGAGATGGTGCATAGACGATTCCGAGAATAAAAACGATTGAGACCATACTGCGTACATCCTCTATATTCAGCAGGCCAATCTTGACAACTTCTATAGAGACAGATCCTTGCCCCGATAACTGCACCACCCGTACTGACCGTTGAGAGGGACAAACTGCTCATATACGAAGGGTCTTCACAGAGCAGAGGATGTCTTTCAGACGGCTTCCTCTTCCAGGGCCGAAGATATGTAATGGCCCATTCGTATTCGCTTCCAGAAGGAAAGCCATTCTGTATTCTCATTATCGGCGCGTCTACAGAACTCACAATGGTCAGGGTTCCACAAATCCCAGTCTTCTAATTCCTTAAATGCACCACCATACCCATCCCCTTTGAACTCAAACACCTGAGATTCAGTTGGAGAGTACTGCCGGATTATTCTCGTGTCAATATTCCCTAACGGCACAGGGTTAGGGTAGCGGACGTTAATAGCGAAGTCTCCGAATCCTTCTGCCCCAGTCTCCTTCGCAATAGAAGGTCCAAAGTTTCGATTTTCCCCGTCATACGAGCTAAACGCGTTCATGATGATCCTCTCATTTTCACCGAATAGTTCACAGAGATAGCTGAAGTTCTCGTAACCTTGTTCTCCTTTCTTAAGCCTCCCAACCTCAATAAGATCAAAGAGGACAAGATCATCCTCACTTATCTCTGCTTGAATCTTTTTCAGATTGGCTTTCTGTTCTTCACTAAATTCTATCGGTCGAAGGAATAGACGGAGCGCTATAGAACCAAAGTGTGGAGAGACTTCATGGTACAATTGAAGGTATTGTCGGTAGGTGATCGGAGAGCTGAGAGTCCCGGATAGTACGGGAACAGAAATCCGGTCTTTGTTTTCTGCGAAAAAATCAGCAACACTACCGGACTCGTCGATCACACCTTGCACGTCCTCAGATAGGCTGTTCTCATCCTGAGTCAGGTAGCTGGGTAAATCAATAAGTACGAGATCTGCCGCATTTTGGAATACGGTCAGATTGTTCAAATCATCCCTCTCGGTAACCTCAATTACCGTATAGAGTTCTCCTCGGTTTGGACCGATAAAGCGGTTCAGACCGCCAAACTCTCTAATTACACTTCTTTCAGAGGGTCCATTTCTAAGTATCGGGGCGTATGCCAGAGGCTCGGCAGCTTCCTTTTCAGTATTGGAATTGATTTTTTCATTTGTCATTGTTGATGGTCCTGTTGGTTTCTTCGGCGGACCACTTCAACGCGGTCAGCGTATCGTGGTGTACTAGTGAAAAGAATGTCTGACGTTATAAGTCTAGGGACTGTGTACGTCCCCAAGCTAGAAGGCTTCTTCCTATAAAATCGGAGATATTAGGGAAATGAATGAACCTAGGACGTCTTTTGGTTATGGCAAAGTATGTATGGTTAGTTCCGACACCTAGCGTTTGCTCGTTGGTGCAACCGATGAATATGCTGGTTTAACAACTTCTGTTTTTCAATATACTCTTCAAATTCGTCCTCGGTCATGACCTTCCATATCATGATTGTTAGTAGCTGCTAGCTTCAGACATCGTTGGAGTGCTAGCTGGTTTCGAACTTCCTACTGTTTTTTCTCGCTTTGTCGTGTCTAAACTATCTACATCAACCTGTGTCCGCTCTCCAGAGGAAGTGTGTGCAATAATCTTGTCTTCGTCTCTTATTTCGACTCTCTCGAACTCATTTTCTTCTTTGAGTTTTTGGACAGCCTCAATCAATTGAATACCCACATTCTCTGGATCCTTCACTATCACACCGCTCTCGGCTTGATCTCGTTTTCTGGATTGTACTTGATTCCTATTTTGAGATCTTGACTGACTGTTCATGAGTACTTCTCGACGACGTCTGATCAACTCGGCACGCCGTTGAAATGGAGCCAGCTCTCCCATCACCATCTCTTGGAACGTCTCAACTCTCGATCCGAATGTCTGCTTCAATAGCACTGCGGGGGTATCCTGACGACTCGAGTGCTTTTGTGTGCGGTTTTTCCGAGTCATGATTATTAGAGTTCTCTCGCAATGTCCTGACCAAGGTCGGTGAGACTGTACATCCGGTAGCGATCACTCTCTGGCGTGACACACTCGACGATCCCATCTTGTTTAGCCTCTCTGAGGTAGTTGCCAGAGGTATTTGTTGAGACATCAATTCGATCAGCTATATCCGATGAATTTCTTGCAGTCTCGTTGAGTGAGAGCAGCATCTCACCACGCTTGCTCCGACGATACTTTGCAACTAGCCGCCAGAATTTACTATCGTTTTCCATCGTTGGCATGTACAATTACCACGCTCACAAGCGAGTCACGCGGGGATGTATAGTCCTTCTAATATTTCAGACGGGTCGATATTAAGGGATAACTGAATGGTCCTCTATGGGATAGAGATACGGTGACGGCTGGGAATCAAATGGAAGATTCGATTAGGATCATGCCGGGCTCAAGCCCCATAGAATACGATACCCCACACATGGCATCAATTAGCGAGTGAAACAACGAATGACGGACCAACCCCTCCCCATCCCTACGGTTGAATTGGGCGTGCGTTAGCTCCATCTGTTGGCCCACCGATGATGCTAAATCGGCGGTTCGCCTTTTCACATCAATGGTTTTACTAGATACAGTATTCGACCTCCTTAGCAATGAACGCCGACGTTTTACGTTGTATTATCTCAAAGAACAAGACGGCCCAGTGTCCGTTGATGAACTCGTAGCAACGATTGCTGAGTGGGAAGACAATCCACCGAGAGATTTTGCTGAGGACGGCCTTGAGCGACTAGAGATCACACTCGAGCACCAGCACCTCCCGAAATCGGCGGAGGTAGACTTCATAGAGTACCGTCCTGAGGAGGGCATTATCCAAACCAAAGGTATCCCTCCAGAAGTCGGTGCGCTTGTTACTCTTGCACGAATAATCGAGCAACCAGCAAACGACTAATCAGCCTATTACTGCTGAAAAGCGTTTTTCATGATGGTTCAAAGCCACTATCATTATACAAATAGACTAATGATACCTAGGAAATGGCCACACTTCGTTCAGTACTCAACCTATCACCACTGAAGATTTCAGCCGGGTATCTCATTTTCGGAGTGGTTTGGATACCTACCACAGACATCCTGTTAGCTGTCAGTTTTGGATCGCAGCAGATGCCAACACTCCTGGGATTGACCAAAGGATGGACGTTTATCGGACTGTCCACACTACTCATTTTCGCCCTTTCTTACCTCCACCAACAGCAGATGGCTTCGACGCAGACAAAGCTCCAAACAGCAAATCAACAGCTACAGGTCCTTCATCGAGTCTTTCGCCATAACATTCGGAATGACCTGAACGTCGTTCTTGGATACTCGGAGATTCTCTCTGAACGAGTCTCGGAGAGACAATCCCAATCGTATCTGAAGACAATCCGCCGAACAACAGAGCAGGTTATCGGTATCAGTGAGAAGCTTAAAGTTGTTGAGAATATTGATCCCACGCTCTCGAATGAGAAGACTGTCAATCTTGTCGATCTCGTCGATACCGAACTCCAGAATCTTAGCGATGCACATCCAGATGTTACGATCAGTACTGAACTGCCTGGTGAAGCATGGATTCAAGGCGAT
Source organism: Natrinema zhouii (assembly GCF_013456555.2). Lineage (GTDB taxonomy): Archaea > Halobacteriota > Halobacteria > Halobacteriales > Natrialbaceae > Natrinema > Natrinema zhouii. Next base: position 465,186 of record NZ_CP084882.1, on the reverse strand, counting down.
GAATCACTCCGATATGCTATCCGTGAGCTGCTCGAAAACGCAGTAGTCCATAACGATCATTCAAAAGGTGAATGCGACCTCTTGATCCAGATTGATCGAGTCAATGGAGAGCACCTACTCAAGATTTCTGATAACGGTCCAGGTATTCCTCAAGAAGAGCTACAGCCCCTCCAATTACAGCAGGAAACTCCACTCATTCATGCAAGTAGCGTTGGTTTGTGGCTTGTCACATGGCTCACTCGACTGCACGCCGGGGCCGTAGAATTCAATACTGATGATGGAACGACTGTTACTCTCCAATTTCAGGCGGAGCTAGACGTCCCCTTCATTGATACGAACTCCAGAATTGGTGAACAAGTACGGCGACGGTAGGATGATATCCTGATGGGATTGCTCCTCAGGATCCTATTACCATCAGTCACCAGTTATATGCACATACAACTCCTACGACACGGCAGCAACTGCTGAATTTCTACACTATGTCAGATAGCTCTACAATTTTGGTCCCAATTCGATATCCGTTAACTGATAGAAGCATACAAACACTCACTTTTGCGAACGATCTTATTAAATCAAACGATGACGGAGAAGTCTATGTCCTTCATGTCAACCTTTTCCAGAACGGAGATAACGCTCACCGCCATGAGATTAGTCGAGCAGTCATTCCTATCTTCGACGAGTGCAACCCGACTGTGATTACCCGCAGCGGGTTTCTTATTGAGGAAATCATTGCGACTGAAACGATAGAAATTGGAGCTGATATTGTTGTACTCGGAAAAAGCCAGAAACCGAGATGGCGGCGACTGCTGAGCAAAATTGTTGGGAATGATCCAGCAGTCGAATCATATCTTGGCGGACAGACCGCTGCCACAGTCGAAGTTGTTGAGTAGACGGTCTTTGAGATGGGAACACGTGAATAATTAATACTGTCCAAATCCAATTACTGATGGATATAATAATGTCGGCAGATATTAATAGAAAAGCGTGGCAGTGAATTTCAATGGCTGAGTCTCTTTCAGTGGACACCAGTGAGGTCATTGAACAGATTATTTCCGAGGTAGCAACCCGGAAAGGGACAGATCCGATTGAGCTCCCACCACTCTTTGAGGCAGTTGATCCTGATGCGCTCGAAGCAATTTTCGCGCCGACTGAACAAGGCGGCAAACGAGTTGGCCAGATCCAATTTCCATATGCTGGCTACGAGATCACCGTGGAGTTTGAGAACGAACTAGTTGTCTCAGTCACGGAAGGAACGAGGCCCTCTAGTGAACAGATTCAAGCTCGTGAAGAAAGGCGGGGAAGAAACGCGTAAAGCAGCAAGCCAAACGCAAGGTGCTGAATCATTGTCTGTTCGATAATCGCACAGACCTCATCTTCGTTCGCTATTGAGTACTCCTTTGTACGTACCATCGCATGCAGGTTGAGAAGGTCCTCTTCTTCGAGATTGTGAAGACTTGGATACACGGTCCCAGGACTCAGTTGGACATCGAAAAAGTAGGTCAAGTCCGAGAGAAGCTGCTTCCCGTGTGTTTCCCCGTGAAGTGTGATAAGCATGAGGAGAACCTCTTCGAGATTCTCTTTGATGGTCGCTTCGTGAAACTGGATATCGTCTATCGGAAGGGCGCTGGTGACCTGTTCGATGAGTTCATCAACCTCAGATTCCACATCAGGCGTGTCCCTCTCGACATATTTGGTATCTCGGTCATCGTCTCCTTGGGTATCTATGGACAGAGCGTATCGCTCTGATTCATCTGACATTGATCTCTGTAATCTCTCGAGGACAGATTCAGACTGATTGATGTCCTTATTCACGAGATTGTGGAGTTGCCACTGGGTGTACTTATCATCGTTGGCCAAAATTTATATGAGTGGGATATACAAGCCGAAGGTTTCGAACTATCCTAATCGGAAAATAGACAACTCACGTCTCGTAATAAGGAATACGACTATTATACTTCCGTGTCTCTGAGGCACTGTATCCGCGATTAGTTCACTTCTTGAACTTCCCCACCCCCAACGCGGGTACGACCCACCTTTCCGTAATATGTGGTCCATCTCACAGCAGTTCTAGCTTCTCGAGTTCGCTAGCAACCGTCTCAATTGCTCGTTCAGCGTCTTCATAGTGCTTTCCTCCCGTGATGATTACTTTTCCACTTCCGAAGAGGAGTAAAACGACGTCGAGATCCTCAGCACGCTACACCAGTCCTGGAAACTGCTCTGGCTCGTATTCGACATACTCTAAGCCGAAGCCGATAGCAACTGCGTTTAGGTTGAGCGGCTTTCCAAGATCGCCACTGGTGACGATATTCTGAATGGTGATCTCTGATTCAGGTGGAAGCTCAAGACCTAATTTATGGAGCGTTTCGAAGGTCTGTTGGATAGAAAGAGACACAGCCTCAATCGACTCTGCCCCTGTATTGACGATTTTCCCAGAACGGAAAATGAGGGACGCTGCCTTCGGATCTTGCGTACGGAAGATGAGCCCCGGAAATCGTGCTGGCTCATAAGATACTCCATCAAGATCTTCCGATAACGCTTCGAGGTTCACCTCCTGGTCAATACTCGTAGTCCCAACCACATTCACAGTATAGGGTTTCCAGTAGTGAAGACATGCGTTGTTATGTAGATGTACGTCGGAAGGATATAAACGAAAGCACTACTTCTAAGTACAACTACTAGAAATAGCCAACGATGACAGAATCAGAGAACCCACCAGAATCACAAGATGCCGAATCGGAGAAAGATGGACTCGTCACGAGAATCAAAAAGCTCCTCAACCGTAGTTGAATCATCAGCATAGCTTAGTGGCTACGAATCCCACTGGAAGGTATGGTAACTGACTGTACGTACTGTGGGAGCGATATCTATGAGCACGAACCAGTGTTCATAGCTGAGTTTGAGAGCGGTGCGAGGGTTCAAGACAAGCAGTTCTGCAACTACGCTTGTTTAGCGGCGTATATCGAAGAGGAAGGACTTACAGAAGGTAGCTTGTGTAAGATTGATTTGTGAACGGTAACATAGAGGTGCGTGAGCAAGCCATCTTACCACACATAGCTGGGTTAGCATATTCACTTACACTACATATAGCATAATATAGATAGTCCATCTATGTTGACCTTGGACCTATGAGTTTCCCCCACCGCAATTTTACTATATAATCGTATCTGGAATTATTCTATTATTATTTATGGGGTGATCAATTCCCCGTAATATGTGTAGAAAGCGGTGAGATCGCAGTTTATTGTGTGGATCAGAGGCCACCTATTATAAATATCTATATTTATTTTTTGGAATTAAATAGGTGTGAAGATTCTAATCTTCTACTCTCTATCATTCCCATGCAAAACTCTACCCACCCCGCCATAATAATACCTTATTTCACAACATGTTTTGTATGAATAACCATTCTGGTTTTGTCGATTACGCGATCTCTTCTTCATATCTCATTTTCGCTCCTTCACTACTCCACTTCACAGCGGTTATCTCGCCGCGGGTGTCTGTGTACTGTCTTTCAAAGAAGGGCGTCTTATCATCTAACTTTCTCAACACGTTGTAGACATGTGATTCACTGTACTCTGTTTCATCAACGATCTCGTTAACTTTCAGGGGGTTATCTGTAATATGGTGAAGAATTATATCCTCTGCAGTTTCTTGGGCACCTTCCTCAACCATCTGATCAAGCTGCCTGATATTCTGGATCACAAGATCTACGTCATCGAAGTCCGCAAACTCTCCCCACCACATAAGTCCTGCAACGTGCTGGCTGACTGCATTGCTTTCTCGAGGACTAAGATTTGGAAATCTTTCATAATATTCGTCTGGGATGTTTATCTTTCCAATGTCGCCCTCGATTACAGACGCTTCGTTGTCACTAGCATCAGCAGGTACTCCTACGTCTTTCACGATACGACGCAACCTCAGCGCTATCTCATCATCTATCCTGAAGACATGTTGATCGACGTGTCTTGTAAGCTCGCTTGTGAGACGTCGCCGTGGGAAGATTGGGTAGAATCTGGAGGCGTTGGCACCATCCACTATATGTTCTTTCTTGTATGTATTTGCCCAATGGAGCGCTTTCGTTTCGTAGGCAAACTTTGTATCCTTTAACCATGTAAAATTCTTACTGTCAAATTCGTTTTCAAGGTTGTCCTTTTTATCGTCATCAATCTTGCTTAGTTTGGAGAGTTCAGTGTTGATTTTTCCTCCTTCCATACCCTGGTTGACTAACTGCACTAGATCCTCATCATTAGCGATAGTACCATACTCGTCAATCAACAGGATATCGTGCTTCAATGCGTCGGGAGGGGTGAAATCGCCATCTTCCAATGATCCGCGATAGGCTGCCTTTGTGATATCACCGATTTCGCCCACCATCCCCTCACCAAGTTGTGGATCAAGAAGCAGACAGAAATTCTGAACGATGGTAGACTTCAACCAGCCTCGGGATGCATAGACCAACAAATGTCTCCGAACACGTCTATTAGAGTTGTAACTACCCTTTGTGTCGATATGCCAAGTTGCGATAGACGTGAGCATATTCCTTGCCAGTTGTTCACCCCACCATGAATATTTCTCCTCAAATGTCTTTATCACATGATGGAAGATCTCGTTTCGTTCATCCAACGTGAATTTAGCCAGACCAAGAGACTGACTAATCTGTTCACTCATTGCAACCTATAGCCGCAAATTCATCTCGTATCTGGTCTTTGCTGGAGTGTAATCCCTCGTATGGATAGGCTCGGTGCCCGCAGTCCTCACAGATGAAACGTTGTACCTCTGGTCGGACAGCGTGTCCTGCGAGATCGTAAGTTCTGAATGGTTGAAACGGGGTCCCTTCCTTTTCACAGAACTTTAGAAGCTCCTCTTTGTATACTTCACCAAGTGGTCTGTATGATATATCTTCATCTTCGACACTACCTGACGCTTTACCGTTAAATTTATTAACGTTTGTTTCGTTATTTCTCATGTTGTTTGGTTATGTTATAGACTGATACCGCTCAGTCTTCCTCACTCCGTTCGCTGGCACTCGATGGCTGAGACCTCTCCGAGTGCTGTTTTATCAACTATCTAGTTCCTCGAGCCGCCGCCGAGTTGCATCACGTACCAAATCAGATTTTGAGGCGTATCCTTCCTTTGAATAAACCTCTTCTACTTGTTCTGCAAGTGCTTCCGGTAACTCCACATGCATTTCGTTATGACCTCAAATATATAGGCACAACCGAGGTATAAATTTATTTCCCCTAGTGCCTTCCTCGATCTAGGGAACATTCGTCTACTTTCGTACTAGCCTAGCAGAGACCGGTGGTCTAGATACCGATTACTCCGAATGCTTTTTATAGAATTCGTCCAGGGAATCTTCATTTACAGCGACCAAGAAATCCCCTACGAGCGCTCTCCGATCTAGATTTGAAGCCTGGATTGTCTTTGCAGCTCTGTACCACTGTTGCATATCCTCGGCTTCGTCTCCGGCAACATCCACATCTGGGTGGTCTGGATTGTCGAAGGTTACATGGGTCTGCTGTTGTGCGTTTCCGTCTTCTTCTTTATACTTGTTTACATTTATTGTTCTTCTGGATATAACGCCTCCAGTAGGCAAAACCCGCTGGTAGAATTGAACTACCATGTAGTACCAACACGGGTAGTGGTATCTCTCAATGAGAGTGATGTAGTAGCGGTAGGTGCTACTGAAATAGAGAAGCGGCCCATGAGACCATACAAACTTCTCAGAGCGATTGCTAGTATAGTAGTTGAGCAATCGATTGCCTTCTCAAGGGATCGTTGACTATCCAGAGATATTACTATCCTATCTAGGGTAAACACAGAGCATTACTACAGGAGCAGCCCCTAGGTGAACATCCGGAGAAAGGAATTCCATCTAGGTGCGCTAAGTTAGATATTCTCTGGATAGACATACTTGATTGTCGTTTATCATCTCCTTTGTACAGTAAATATTAAAATTTTCCTGTAGCAGCCTGAGAGGCATAAGCTGAATCGATCCAAATCAGTTGGCCACCCCGCATGCCCCTTCACATTTTGCTGTAAGGTCGAGATCGGCGCGTGATCCCGGTTGAATCAAACACAAACGATGACCATTACGGATTATCCGAATGACGTGCATCGGGTTTGTAGACAGTCCCATCCATCGAAAAAATCGTATTAAGATTTCTAGATATCTGCTCAGACCTGTCTGTTGATAGTCTGTCCGACAGCAAAGTTCTCTTTTACTATCTCAATCTCTATCATCACTTCGTCACCTTGTTGGTGTTGGGAACAATTACGACATACCCTCTCTCAATTCTCCCAATCCCATCACCTTGATCACCCATGTCTTCAATTACTACCTCACGAACGTCACCCTCCTCAACAGGTGGACTAGAACGACTTCGTTCAGTTTGCGTTTTGTCGAGCATGTCATAGAAAAATTCGCAGGAGGTTGGTTTCAACTTGCTCTGTTTGAATCAGCCGGTAAATCGGTCTGTGCATGTGTCATGCCGGTAACAGTCAATAGGTAGAAGAGCAAGCGGTCAATCTCAACACGAGATTTGGCAGCCAACAAAACATCGGCGGTGATCGTCCAATGACGGTCCAACCAATCACCGAGGGTAGCCCGTCGAAATTCGTAATCTACCGAATAACGCCAAAGTTAGTGTAGGTCTCTTCGCGATAATAGTCCATCGTCACGCTCAGAGATCAGCAATGGAGTCGCGATACTGAAACCGACACTACACTTTCGGAGATCTCCAGAATACGGAGCAAGTCAAACGTTAGGTAGAACTGGATGATTTTGTTAGGCGGTTTAAAGTCTCTACTGACATGTGGCCGTGAAGATTATGGACTCTTGTCGAAATTCAGTAGTATGAAAAACAGATATACTGTAATCTTTGCGATTGAAGGCGTTGCAATTGGAGTGCTCCTTTATCTTGCACTACGTCAAACTATCCGTCACTTTATCGATATTTCCCAATTGATACCACAGTTTCCATACGTTGGCATCGTTGCGAATGTCATCGGCCTCGGGGTCCTTCTCCCGTTGGTTGTTTTCGCCGCGATCTCAGTGACGAAGAATCTTGGACTGGACAAAGCCTAGCAGGAGTTGCAGAACCGTCATGTCCGTGAGAGTAAATCTGAACTAGGGACACCATTGAGGCGGATTAATATCGACGAAGCCTGCTGGACGCCGATCTGGGGAAACTGCGCTCGGAGATCGTCGTCGACGCCGACGGCACGACCGGCTCGACTAGTCGAGCATCCGTTCGACCTCGATAACAGTAGTTAGTAGTACGATATTTTCGCTCAGAATGAGATGTAGAACTGAGCAACCAGATTCGGTAACTATGCGTGCGGACTGAATAGCCTATTCACTCTAAGACGAGTCGGAAATATCCGCACAGTAATACCTATGCAGAGGCGGTATTGACCGGCGAAATAGTCGGTGCGACAAAAATCGAATTCGGCCAAGTCACATGCGTACTTACTCTCCTTGCCACGGGAAGTAGCCCGTCGGCTCATCGAAAAATGAAAGTCTTTTGACCCATGGTAACATTTTCGTCAAATAATGGCGCTCTCTGATGTCTGGGGCTTCATCACCAACCTAGTCTCGCCGCGGAATTGACACAATATCTTTCTCATAATTTACGTGACGGCACTATTCACACTGACACAGACTAACACTATTTCACAGGATTCAGTTATGAAATTGACCGCTTGGACAATGTGGGCAGTATTCCTAGCAGGGCCTGTGCAAACCCTTGCCGAAGGCAGGTCGAAAAACAAGTCCGGAAGTGAATCGGCTGATGATTCGGAGAGTGAATCACAAGACAACCAGAGAGGAACACCGAACAGCGTTCAGAGTTGAATCTAGCCAGATATTGAATGTCGGAGTCAGTCAAATCTGAGGCAGATAAAAGACGGTGGCTACGATAATTGCCTCACCAGTACTGACCGTTCACTATGGAGTCCAAAGACATGTGACCCGTTCTATACCGCGCCATTTTGTAAGTATTCATATCATATTGATTGATATCGCCTTTCTGGAGTTTATTCTTTGGAACTTCGATGAGGTATCGATCTCGGTGTCGTTCAACTTTGGCGCTATACAAGCAAAGGAGATTATCTAAAATTTCCATCTGCGTTGCGTGGACCACTGGACTCAAGTGTTTGATTCTACCGCTCGTGGAATCCACCACACAAAGCGCTTGCCAACGTCTTTCATATTGAGCCTCCCTTCTTCTTCAAGCTTTTTCAGTCGCCTCCGAACTGTTTGGAGATGGTAGTCAAAATGCTCTGAGACTTCCTTCGTGGTCACGACCTCTTCCTGCTCAATGAACGCAAGTAAGTCCTCATCTGAATGCTTCTCAACAAAATAGTCGTCTGTATCATTTCCCATACTACGCTACGCCATTCTTGGTAGTGCCGTTCCTTATGCTGAAATGCTACTTTGAACAGTGTTGGTTACAACCTACACTGCTAAACCCCGAGCCTATATGGGAACGGGGAAGATAATGCTCAAATGCAGGGGCTAATCGAGCATGGGGACCGCAGGACAAGGAGAAATTTGAGAAACCATGGGCGCACAACAACAGAGGGGGATGAACCGGAAACAGGGACGAACACATTGGTACTGTCCCCATTGAGCGAATCTAAGGCCATGCCGTGTCTGAATATAGATTCGTATTCATTCGGAGAGACCCCTATCGTGATCGTGGCCTACAACCAATCGTCGAAGCAGATTGTTAATAACTGGCAAGATCTGGAAGGAATACTACCAATAAATATAGGTATCGTCACTGCCGGAGAATTAACACGGTCAGCGTCGTTACAATTCTCCACAGTAGACGTCAAGGGCGAGGGTATTACAACGGTAGAGTCTGAGGATTTAACTGGCCTCGGTACCGCTGTAAGCGGCTACCTCTCGCATTGGGATAACGAGACGGTGAAGGTATGTTTTCACTCACTAACACCGCTCGTTCAGTCTGTAGGTTTCAAACTGGCGTTCAGGTTTCTCCATGTTCTCGTAGGCAGAGTACAGAATACTAAGGCTATTGCGTACTATCATTTGGACCCTACAGCCCACAACGCAGAAACAGTTACATCACTCCAATATCTCTTCGATAGATCAATAGGGCTTGATGCCAACCGGAAATAACTCGTTCATATCCCATGAGCTACACAACCGAAAAGAAAAAAGACGAAACGTACTGTCATGCAATCATTCGTGCAGTAGCTGCTGTTGAAGATCGAGAACGGACAAATATCTATCCACCGCTCTACAATAGTGTTGATCCAGAAGCGCTAGATAAATTGTTTCATGCAGAGAAAGGACGAGTGACTTTTTCCTATCATGGTTACGAGGTTGCCGTAAAAGGTAGCGGTGAAATTCATCTCCGAGAGATCGATTAATAATCTTTCGTATATGACTCATGGATTTTTCTGGAAAAATAACCCCCATCCAAATTGATCGTTCGGGGTTCGACTCGACCCCACACGTTGTCCTGTGTGGACCGACATCGGCGTGTGGGCGCGTTTCGATAACGAACAGGTGGTATAACATCGAAAAAACGAACAGTATTATGAGCAATATACGTGGGTTCAATGGATCGGACTTATACAATAATTTGGGAGGCATCTATCTTGCGGACTGTGCCCTGTTGGAACCTACGTTACCCATTGGTCTGCATATCAGTACTAATAAATTGACTTTCACTATAAATGTTAACTCATGAGTGTTATTGCTGAGTTCACAATCCCACTTGCTGGACTACCTGGCAAGCAAATTTTCGACTCACTCCCTGATGTGGAGATCGAGTTAGAGCGCATTGTACCGACTAATGAATCTGCGTTACCCTTTTTCTGGGTATGGGGAGGAGATGGAGAGGGCTTTCAGGAAATTGCGGAACAAGTACCTGAGATACAGAATATGTGTCTGCTTAAAGAAGTTCAAAATGGCGCGCTATACAGCGCGGACTGGCATCCTGATGTAGATTTTATTGATATCCTCAAGGAATGCAATTCAGTAATACTCGAAGGTAAGGGGACGACTGATGGCTGGTTCTTTCGACTGCGTGCGGAAGACAGGGAAGATATTACTGACTTTCAACAATCGTTTGCTGAACTCGGAATACGGGTTCAGCTGCAGCGGATCTATGATTTAGAAGAACGTACTGAAGGACGCCATTTAAGCCTTACACGGAAACAGAGAGAAACGTTGACAATGGCCTACGAAGAGGGATATTACGAGGAGCCTCGAGAGGTTTCCCAAGAGGAACTTGGTGAGATGATAGGGATCACCTCACGCGCTGTTTCACATCGGCTTCGGCGAGGGACGAGACAACTCATTGAAAGCACCCTCACTTATACCCTGTAAATAGGGAATCTGCCTATTTAGAAAGAGAGCGAGTTGGTGTACTGGTGAAATGGTTCCCGAAGATAACAGCAACGAACATGATAAAAATAATGAAAGCACGGAAGGAAACGTACATCAGAGTCATTGGAATGAGTCAACGGAGCGACCAAGTATGGTTGTCATCCGGTCATTAGCAGCATGCTCTGGAAAAGATCCACTAACATTAGACCCAATTAACCACAGTGCTGATCTTGAGGCGTTAGACAAGCTATTCGGAAATGGAAAAACCGATATCAGTGTCTCATTTTCTGTAGATCAGTACGAAATCACGATTACTGAGGGATGTATTGAGGTGAGAGAGTGTCCATGAAAGAACTTGCCACTGAGATTCACAACGTCTTGGATCGTATTGTCGGGCCTGATCTGAAAGCACTTGGGTATTATACACCAGACGATTATGGAGCGATCTATCTTTGTGACGAGATGCGTGACGAGTACACAGAAGACGAGGTTGAAGCCATCCTCAAAAATGCCCTACTCGAGACAATCAGCCAACCTGCGCACGAGGATCTACATGACGAGAGACTATATGTAACAATCCGAGTCTTCGAGAAAAAGGCTGACATTACGATAACAACCGGAGAAAATTCTGGAGTGATTTTTGCACTCGATCCAGAAGGCGAATACTCCTATCAAGAAATTATTGATACGGTGTACGAAACAGTCGATTTGGACTAACGCACTAAGCGGGTACTCTGTTAAGAGATGAGGGAGATTACTCTGATAGTGAATATAGCTTCTGACGGGCATCTTGAAAGCTCATTCTCTGCACTATCACCCCCTCTTCCTCGAGTCTTGCGATAGCATATCGGACAGTTCGAGCCGCTAAAAGCGTCTCCTCTACAAGTTGTTTTTGGGTGAGTTCGTCTTCGTATTTGAGGACTCTATACACCAGTTTTGCGCTGGGTGGCAATTCCCCAAGTGCAGTTTTCTCTGTAGTATGGGTCACGAGGTATGCTATCATTCCCTTCTAATTGGGCGGCTTAGAGAGTTTCGGTTCATTCATCAGATGCCTTCGGATTTTAACAAGTAAACACTCGACACGGCTTTCGGCATTTACTTATATCATGTCACATGATGGCACAGTATGGTAGTGCGAATAAATGTAGAAGACGAAGCCGCCATCGAACTATCTAATATTGATGTCACTGTATATGGTGATTCTATAGAATTTTCGGTAGACGGAACAATTTCGGAGGTGCCAGACGAGATCCTGACCGAACTCTCAGGCGAACAGCTATCGCCAGTAGAAATATCTTTCAGGCAAAAATAATATATCGGAACAACTATCTTAGGCTAGCCTAAGCGTAATACTATACAGATGACGGAACACGAAGCAGAGACCTTCTCAAATACTCCTAATAGCATCCAAATTGTTGAAACCATTGCTGAGCAAGATGGCAGAGATCCGACCGAGGTTGACTTCACGCTGAATGACCATGTGGATCCTGATGCGCTTAATTCACTCCTTGAGACCGGATCTGAAGGATTAGTTGTCACGTTTACAATTGACGACAAAGTCGTTACAGTCGCCAAGGATGGGACAATCGAAATAACAGACGAAGAGTAGCCAGCTGGTTTTTCAACAGCAAGAGGGAGCCATAGAACACTTCGCATAGCGTTCCTTTCGCTCAATTTGGACCGAACTATCCGTTCACTACACGCACGTATATCCGTTAATCGAGTTACTCGTCTTTCCAAATAATTCCGTTAGTTGCCGAGGTCAACACAGTCTCATCATCCGCGTTCTCACAAACAACGTCTGACGTGAATTCGTAACGGTCATCTCGTTCCTTAACTGTGTCAAACGTTGATCGACACGTGATTGGTTCGCCAGTGTAGACCGGCTGATGAAAGTTGAATTCCATCGTACTGGCTAACACTTCGTTGTCGCTACCCAGTTTCGTCGGCAGAGTCGCGGTCAATAATCCCTGCACCATCACCTGTCCGTCTTCATCCGGCTCGGTATGACGGGGTTGATCGTCACCAGTGAGTTCTGCAAACTGCTGCACATCTTTAACTGTAAACGTTCGCTCAAATGTTCTCGTCTCACCTTCAGTTGGCTGAGTCATCGGAATCGACTTCGAGAAAGAGACTCGTAGTATAACAAGATAACGTTGACGAGATAAACGAGTTGTCTGCATGCAACGTTCCCTTCCGCTACTGACGCGCAGTCTGGGAATTGCTTGGCTATACTGAGCAAGATGTGCTTCACCTATACTTATCGAATCAGGGTGCCTACATAGTAGGTGTGAGAGCTGTACTATGACACCCTCCTTAACTGATTAACGCTCGGTACTCATCCTCCAACTCAACCAGATACATCTCCGAACTAATCCATCCATCCCAATCACCCAATTAGAACAAACACCTGCAAGCTCCGAACATATCTCAAACAATCCCCTCATCAAACCCTCACTCCCGATCCACTAACTGCACCTCACGGGAGATCCTAGTACAAGACTCAATATTTTATACCACAGCCGGCTTACGAGATTTATGCAAGAACGCGGCCTTCACATTCTCGAGTTTCCTGCGGATCACCACACGCCCATCTCAACCTAATCTCTCTTCGGTAGCTCACTACCCCTCTGCTTTAACCATTGACCAACTCCTTACCGTGGATCTTCAGACCTGGTGAGACTGACGCCGATTCTAAACCAACCATACCACATAGTATCCTATGTAACTTGCTTAACAGCACCTATGAAAACAGAGACGACTTCTCCGTAGAATATTTTAGAGATACTCCTCCTCCCACTCAAGGCGCTCACTGATCAACTCCGCCCCATCATCAGTAATCTCATAGAAGTTAGTCCGACGATCCAGCTGGCCTTTCTCGACAAGTTCTTTGTTGACAAGGATATCCAAGTTCGGATACAGCCGCCCATGGTTAATATCCGTACTATAGTATGTCTCAACCTCATCCTTCACATCTTGGCCAGATGGCTGGTCAGTGCCAGCAATCACGTACAACAGATCTCGCTGGAATCCCGTCAAATCGTGCATTGGCAGGTACTCAAATACTCTCATCGGTCAAGCAGCTAATCGTAACTCGCCACATACATCCTATAAGCCTCTCTCTACACGCCCTACAAGCTGCTTCTACGATTTCTACGGTAGTTGCGTAGCCGCCTCCGGAATTTATAACCCATCTACAACCTCTAGTCTATCTACCGATGACAGATCTGATAGATACCCTCTCTACAGAGAATGTGGTTGCTTCTACTAGTATTGACCAAGAACTCAACTTAGAAGCATTATCAAACGATCTTAACGGAGTAGACTATAATCCAGAGCAATTCCCCGGCTTAGTCTACAGAACACAGAACCCAAAAGCCGCATCTCTGATTTTCCGCTCTGGAAAATTGGTCTGTACCGGAGCATCCTCAGTCGATGATGTGAACTCCGCTATTTCCATAACCTTCGAACAACTCCAAGAGCTAGGGATCGAGATATCAGATGATCCCGAGATCATCGTTCAGAATATTGTGACTAGCGGAGATCTAGGGGGTACATTGAACTTGAACGGGGCTGCTATCGGGCTTGGGTTAGAACATATTGAGTATGAGCCAGAGCAATTCCCTGGATTGGTTTACCGTGGCGAGGATTTAGATGCGGTAGCTCTCCTCTTTGGGAGCGGGAAAATCATAATCACTGGAGGCACGGAAATCGATGAAGCAAAAGACGTTATTCAGAATATTGCCTCAAAGCTTCAAGACTTAGGTCTGCTGTAAAGTAGAAATGATCAATATATCCCAAAGGCTACCGAACCAGAGATGAAAGGAGATGCCTGAATGTCAAAATTGCGGCACTCATGTTACTGTACAATATGCTCGTGTGTTCACTCCGGATGGCGTTGATGAACCACGGGTCTGTCCACAGTGTCCCGATAAACTTCGAGATGGCGCAATTATTCGGGAGGCAAAATCACAACGCCGGGGATAGAATACACCGTACTCTACACCGGACATGGCAGTCCGTTTTTCTTCAACTTGATCTCGGCTGACTTCCGCGGTTGCTATAGGACGCTTACTAAGCAAGATAGGGAACAGAAGGTATACCTTAGGCCACCCTCTATTCTATTAGAACTGGTTCATCACCTTTCTTGCAATTTGTTCAGCTTCTTCCCCACGCTCTACATCCATCCCGACAGCAATCTCTTTGACCCCTTCACATGGATCAATCAGAATCACCCGGTGAGCGTTAGCAAAGCCCGGCTGTTCGTAAGTCTTGTACGGATTCACTCTCACTTCCGCTCCCGACTCTTCGTGATCGAATCGAGCGATCAGCTTGAAGTTCCCGGAGAATTTGTATGTGGTAACTTCCCATCCTTCAGGAAGATCATCTGGTGGCTCTGCTTTTCTCATCGTTTCCCCTCTACCTTCGCAAGTCCCTCTTCAAGCGTGCCCTCAAACCGCCAGTCTGCGAGTTCAAATGCTCGTTCTGTCTCCTCTCGAGAATCCCGAGGGAAATCATCGCGTCCTGCTATCTTGACTCGCCAATCTAAGTACTTCGTGTCTGAGACCTCCACCACGTAGAGGAAATCCTCATCTCCGTGGATCCCGCTTGCTGGGTCTTCTACGCCGTGGCCGAGAAGATAGGATGGAGTTGGCGAACACTCCTTCCAAGAGTCAACCTTGAGGACTTCAGCAACCGATTTCGGCGATTCGTTGTAACTCCCACTCTTGTCTCTGAAGGACTGTTCCAACGACCAAAGCTTGTCTACGAAGACGAATTGAGCAGCCGTATATGCTGCAGTCCTCTTTGCCATTGTTACCTGCAAGAGTCGTTTGAGGTGATCGAGATTCGAGAGGACGTTTTCAGGATTTCCATAGGAATGACGGAAAACCTGAGAAGCGTATTCCGATTCTTCTTCAGTGAACCGGAGTTGACAGCGGCAGCTCATAGCGAATACCTCGTTGGATCAAGATCGGTATTTCTCGAGATTGATCTGACTCGTTTGACCTGATATTCGCCGGTTGCTCGGTCGCTCTCACCCCACGAACAGATCGGACAGCCCTTTCCATGTAATAACTTCTCGCGTTTTCCCATCGACATCTCGTTACAGAGATAGTAGAACCCCCACGGCTCGCCACACAACCCACAAGTAATGTCGTTCATCATTCATTCCCCCATGTCTGTACGACTCGATACGAGTAATTCTCCTGGCTTGGCCCACATACTGCGTGTGTGGGTCGCTATACTATCGGCTAAGCAATTCTTTTGGACTTTCATAGGTAGTAACCTCGAGAATCGGCTGAATTACGCGTTGTATAGCCGATTCAATACTTTCAGAACCACACCAAAACAATCAAATTTTTTAAGAGTAGTTGAGATGAGTTCCAGACTGTGCCGACACAGATGGTTCTCTATTGTGTAGGTGCTCGGCGCAAGATCACATAATTATGACTCGGCGGTGCCACCAGGCCCGAACTTTCGATAGGCCCGTTTCAGGTCTTCCTTCGTGAACCGGAGATATTCTTTCGTCGTGTCGAGAGAATTATGACCCATGATGTCAGCTAAGTTCTTAATGTCCATTCCGTTCTTGAGTGATTGAACAGCGAAGCCATGTCGAAGGCCGTGAGGAGTGATCTTATGCCGAGGATTTCCATTTGCGTCTATATACATCGTCTCCTGAATTCCAGCTGCTTCCGCAGCCTGGAGCACGGTACGATTGATCTGCTGAGGGTGGAGTTGTTCACTTTGCTCAGTCAGGAATATATAGGGTGACTCTTCGGCGTACATCGAGCTATTTCGGAGGCCGCCATCAAGCCAGATATTCAACCGATCACTGAGATCTGATTGATAGAAGACAGTCCGGTTCTTCCCGTTTTTACCTCTTACGTCGATGTAGCCCTCGTCTCTATTCAAATCGCTTATCCTGAGATCCACGACCTCTTGTCTGCGCATCCCTGTCTGCCACATCAATTCTATCATCAGTTCATTTCTGATTGTCGGGCTAGGTACGTTTTCCAAGAGCAGGTCTTTTTGCTCCGATGTGATGTAGAAAATCTCCTCTTTCAACTCCTCGCTCTTCCGAGAGGGTTGTTTGTAATCGACGATGTCTGCTTTGTCCAGGTTCACATCGTCTGCTGGATTTTCGTCTAGGCTTTTCTCTTTTTCATGAAGAAAGGTCAGCAAGGTCGAGACTGTCGAGTACCTATCTATGACCGTTCCATTCGAGTAGCCTTTGCCAGTGAGGTAGATCGCGTAATCCTCGAGATCGAGCGGTTCCACCTCAACCAATTCGCTCTGGGGATCCCGTTCAAGCCACTCTGAGAAGAGGATGAGTCCATATTCTCTCGTTTGAATCGTCGTCTTTGCTTTTGTTGCTCGCACTCGCCTGAGGAATTTCGTTGCCTCATCAAGAACGAGACACTCTACGACATCGACGTTCTCGCATGGGTTGGTAGTGACCCTCCCTTCCTCCGCCAGATAGCCGTAGTATCTTGTGAGACTCCAGAACACGGTATTCCTGATCTCGTTGTAGGGCTGTTCCCAGTTGTGCTTGAGCCACACAACGAACTCTCTCAGATTAGTCCCTGTGACCGTTTCAGCTTCCAGTTCAGTGGTATCGAGCCACTGAGAATAGAGGGTGAGGGCCGTCGTATGGGACTCAATCGTAGACGCTGCTAATCGGCGCTCTTTGCACTCTTCGATGAAGGTGTCTTCAGAAGCTATCATTGTGCTCACTCTCGTTTGTAGTAGTGAACGATCTCGTCCTCACTCTCTGTTTGACAGATTGAGTGAGTCGTATTCCGCAATCGTTGGACAGCCATCTCGACAGCGGATTCGTCTGCGTCCAGATGTTGAGCCAGATCTTCAACCGAACCAGTATTTCCAGGCTTCCCCTCCAGCTTCTTCGCCTCTGCTTTGTGGATATCGTGGATCGAGGTAGGTAGTTGCTGATAGACGCGAGTAACCAACTCGTCAAGGTCATCATCACCATAGCGGTTAGCTTCGATAGCTGAAAGCCGCCGATCCATCGAACTGAGTTTGGTGGTAATCCCACTCAGCTTCTCGAGAATCTCCTCTGATGAATCGTCTTGTTGATACGGAGATTGGGGTTCGCCATCATTGGCCTCTGCTTGAGCTATCTCTTTTTCGGCTGCCGTTCTGAGGAAGTGCGAGAGGGTTGCATAATCGCTTTTCTCGACAAACGACTCCCATCCTATCTTCTTTGCATCATTAACTCTAAAGTTGACCTGTTGCTTTTCATTATCTTGATTAAGATCTTGCTGCCCATTGTTTTCTCTATGTGTCTTTCGGTTATTTGACATACCATATAATGGTACGTTTGCCAATTATATAAAATGTATGGACGTTCATCGACATTCAGAGGATGTATACAGCAGATTTCAGGCGGTAGAACGATTTCTATCCGTTTATACCGAGTCGGGTGTGTTGTCGCTGCTAGAGTCGCGCGAGACGGGTGTTTTGCTCGCGTCGGTGGTGTACAACAGCCAGTCACTGGCGGCGTCCGTTGCCGTAATCTTCAGTCGATTGTGCTTCGCTTCACGATCGGGATAGCAACCGACCGTGACCTCGAATCACTCCATTGCCTCCTCGAGCGCCCGAACGATGTTTGCCTCTGGTTCGACGGTATAGAGGTGAGTGGAACGGAGTTCTCCAGTAAACTCGTCAGCTACGGCCGCGAACATAGCTTTCAGTTCATCGGGAATCCCCGGCAGGACATAGCCGTTCTCGAGAATACAGCCCGGTGAGAGGCCCGCGTCGTTCAATAACGGACGGCTCCGTTCCGGGAGTGCGGCCTCAGCCTCAGTGTCCACGTTGAACTCCTGATCTGGAAGTCGTGCTTCGATTTCGGCCACTCGCTGTTCGACCGGTGATCGGACCAGTTCCGAAATGATCAGTTCGTGGTCGAACGCGTCTGCAACTGCCTCTATCGTCACGTCGTCGGGGGTACCACCGATCTCACCGGTAACGATAACGCCGTCGAACGTCTTGCTGTATGCACTGACATGGTTGGCGATAATTTCACGACCGTCCGGTAGAGTGACGACTCGCGTAACCGAGACACTGCGATCGATAAGCTGTATCGCTAGGCAATTCGCGTTCGTGTTCACAACGTCACCGATATCCCAATTCAGCGGTACAGTGCCGTGGGATTCCCGCGTCTTCAGGCGCGGGAGGATGTCAATCTCAAATATCATAGCCCAGGAAACGGGAGACACGGATCATCGCTGGAAACGGCGGCGGGTGTTGGGCCAAAATCCAGTCGAGGGCGATACACATCGTCCAAATCACGTCATGGGGTGGCAACCTTACTGCTAACTACCTGATTCAAGGGGGACGGCCTGTGTCTACAATTAGGCGGACCAACCCTCCACGAATATACCTCTATCTAAACGTGAAACAGATGCATCAAAATTCATAGCGGACAATATCATCTGCACCACACTCTGGGCAGACCTCAGCATCAGACTCCACTGTTTTCCCGCAGCGGCGGCATTCAAACAAAGTTTGGTGTTGGCTTTGTCCGAAGATGCATTTCCAGTTAAACATAGAAATTAGCCTTGTTCTGGTGTGTATTCCAGCAAATTCTTATGGGGTATTAGAGAACGTGTTTTGGTGACAGGGCGTATGGAAAACGTGACCCCCATTTTGTTCACGTTCTCCAGTGCATTCCTTAGAGTGGCTTTCCCATATAGGTGATCCAACCACAGTGAAAGTAGAGAAGGCTCTGATACTACTCTGAAAGTTCGAGTACAGATTTTATTCACGACGAAACACGGAACGGACGTATTCACTCGCGGTGAGCACGTCACGACCGAGTGCCTTGTCTGTGGCAAGCAACCGACGCTTGTGAAAGGTTTTGGTGACGACCGCGAATGGATCCATATGGGAGACGATCGGAGTTGCACGCTCGAGGTGACCGACCGATGAGTAGCCAAATCCCCGACGGCAAGTACACGAATCTCTACTGTCCAGAGTGCCAAGCCCACCCAGACGATATCGAGGTCGTATTCGACCGCGAGGACTGGTCGGTACTTCGCCACCCCTACTGTCTCACGCCGCTCAACGCAGCGATCGACGCCGACCAGCCGGTCCAGGCACGCCACCCACCAAACGGGACGTTCGACGACCGACTCTTTCAGACCGACGACTAACTGACTGATTTTCACTCGGAACGAGGGGTGTTACACTCGAAATCCGGTGTGTCTCGAAAACACCGCGAGCGGCACGAGTCAGGAAAAACGCCCGCTCGCGGGGTATGGGGTCGGATTGTGTCGCGCGGTTGGAACGCGACATACAGACCAAGGACCGCTATCCTGTTGAATTCGGTGCCTACAGGGATTGGACCGTCGCTAGCCTGTCACTACAATAGCTATCAAGCGCTAGCCGAAAGCCAAGGCTGGCCGTCATGTCTGTCGGTCGGAGGTTGCTCTGAGGTTGCTCTGTTGCCCCCTTCGAGGCCGACTGTCACGGTGACGGCTGCTTTCTGAAAGCCAAATCACGGATCCGGGTCACAACACCGAACACTGTATCTGAACTGATTATGTGGATAAATTGTGTGTATCTTGTATCTGTATATGATCGATATCATGCAGACACGACTCGACGGTGGCGTGAAAGCGCTCGCCGAGTACTGTCGAAAGGATCCGAACGATATCTACGTCGACCGCTGCGATTATGGTGACGCACATCTGAACAACATACTCAAGGCCGGTGCGACGGAGACGAAGACGTTTCGAGAGATGAATCGAATGCTCGAACATTACGCGACGACCGACGTTGTGCCGCTGTTCGAACTTGCCAATTCGCAGCCGTTCTCGGAGTATATGTAGTTTCTCACCCGCTGATATCGGCCCGGGCCACTATCCCACGCGACAGAGATGTCCCACACGGTCGGTTGTGGCGGCCGGCCAAAAAGGGACATCAGAGAACCTCGGTATTCGCGTTTTCCCCTTTCGCCGATGGAATTACGCCTCTCGAGTCTCGACTGTCTCGTATGTCCAACGCCCTTGATCCTGACGACCTCGAGTACGTCGTCGGTCGTGCCCGCCGATTCGATCTCGGCGTCGTCGATACCATACTCGGCGTAGGTGTTTCCGTCGTAGGTTAGTTCGATCGACAGCTCTTCGAAGTTGTCGTTCGAGTCCGTCGTCGCCGTCGTCTCGTAGGTGATCGTTCGGTCCTCGTCTGCGCTCGCGTTGAAGCTGGTGACGGTGTCCGTCCTGTCGCCTGCAAGGTCGCCAGTGCTTGTAACGTCTGCCGCTGCCGAGCCCGCGAACGCTGCCATACCGCCGGCCATAACGACCGACAGGCTGGCGAACAGCGTTGCGACTCTGTGAATGAAGTCTCTCATTAGAGTTGTGTTGAATGGAGTGTGGTTGATTGTCAAACTGTACTCAAGATCCCGGGCAGGGGTAGTAGGGTGGAACTGGAGGCAGAATCGGTGGTGGGACGGTTGGAGGCGGGGGGACCCGACGTCCAATGGATTGAGCCTCTATTTATCGTCATCCTCAGCTCGTTTTTCACCCATCTCGATGTAGCCGCAGTTCGACGGGATGTCGTCGTGTTCTTACATTGTGGGGGATTAGTGCGCTACTCGTTTGTCGCTGAACTCGGAGTCCGTTTGTGGCCGATTAGGCGACGCAATACGATTACTCTCATCGGCACAAATACCGATCGTTCGGGGTTTTGCGGTTCGTCTCCAGACCCCATCACTAGACAATTCATATCTCTCCAGCGCGATCTCGCGGTCAGGTCAACGAGTCGAAAGAAGGGGTGAATGTGAAGGCAACAGAATCTCCCGGATGAGTAATCAGTATTTACACATGACCTTCGCCTGGGACGATCGAGTGAGAACGATGCATGGTCGGGGGAACGTCCGTGAGCGAGAGTGAACCAGGGCCGGACGAGGACTCGTCCGCTGACGGATCAATCGTCACCGAACAGACCCCGACGCCGGAGATTCTTAAATCGCTTATCAGAGCGGAGAACACGAGATACGCCGCGAAACAACGGGGCTCGCACTGTCAGGATTCTCGGCCGGTCTCGACATTGGGTTCGGACCATTGTTAATGGCGGTGATGTTGACGCTCTCACAGGGAGGGTACGGTGATCTCGGAACGGAGTTACTACTGGCGAGCGCGTACTCCATTGGCTTCATCTTCGTCATCCTCGGACGATCGGAACTGTTCACTGAACATACGACTATCGCGGTGATGCCGGTGCTCGCTGGTCGAGCGACGGCCCGTGGACTGGCTCGTCTTTGGGGAGTAATCTACATCAGCAACGTCGTCGGGGATACGCTATTCACGCTGCTCGTCGTTACATTGATGCCGAATTTCGGTGTCGCATCACCGGAAGCATTCGTATCGATCGCGCACAAGCTCGTCAACCATGATCTCGAATGGCTGTTCGTCGCTGGTATCTTTGCGGGCTGGCTGATGGGGCTGGTGGCCTGGCTGGTGACGGCCGCACAGGGAATGGCAGGCCGTGTCCTATTCGTGTGGCTCGTCACCGCGTCGATCGGCATCCTCCACCTCCCCTACTCCATTGCGGGGAATGTGGAGGTACTGTTCGGTCTATTTCTCTCACCGACGGTCACGCTCGCGGATTACATCGCGTTTCTCACCCTCTCTACGCTTGGGAACGCGATCGGCGGCGGCGTGTTTGTCGGACTGTTGAAGTACGGTCACGTCGTCCGCGGCGGAGGCTGAGAAGAACCCGCTATCGCTCGTCGGGTTGATCGTTTGATGCGGACATGTGCGTTAGAATCTGCGGTTAGTCGATGTCGGTGGATTGCGTCGTACATCGGGCGATGGGTGCGCGTGTCTAATTGTAAGGTTTTTCTCCCAAATTGGTTACTATTCGATTAGGTCGTCGCCATCGTCGCGCCAGTCGAGAAAGATTTGGATCTTTCTGAGTCGGTAATCGAACGAATCATCGAGCCACCACGTCCCGCGCTCACGCGCTGTCCACGCGGATCGGACGCTCGACACATGTGAACTGTCGAAGGTGCCGTTTTTGTCCCACTGTAATTCCTTGTCAAGAAACGATCCGAACTCAGCCCCGGAGATTGTATGGGCCGGGACGCGCCGGCGCTCGCGGTCGCCTACGTCGGCACGGCCATCGTCTCGGGAACAGACGTCGCCATCGAGGCTGCGGACATCATCCTAATGCGTGACGATCCGGTGGACATCGTGAAGGCGATCCGCATCTCGGATGCGACGCTCGTGAAGATCAAGCAGAATCTCGTGTGGGCGCTGGGGTACAACACGGCGATGATCCTACTGGCCTCACCCGGCCTGCTCCAGCCCATGCTTGCTGCCGTCGCGATGGCGTTCTCGAGCGTGTCGGTGCTGTCGAACAGCCTGCTGTTCCGCCGGTACACTCCCGACTACAAGCTGTTCGGCCACCTTCGCTGAATGTCCTCCCCTCTCGACGGATGTTCAATATTTCTCGAGGAGGTCATAGACACGTGATATGGGATCTCGACCATCATGGTAAGAATCGTCCCTCCTCGGCGGTACCGTCCGCACTGTGGCGGTCGTAGGGCAGTATCTGTTCCTCGCTGTCCCTGTCTCTGACGGGCAACTGTCGAGAGAGGGGGACGTCTTCGTCGAACGTGTGTTCGTATCCGTCTAGGAGTGACATGATGATCATCTTGGAGAGCGCGTATTGATTGTACACGCTCCCTCCACTCCTCTGAGCGGGTGAGCAACACCACGGTCGATCGCGTCGGAAGCACAGAGGGCTACAGAGAACCCAAGTGGTACAATCGAGAGGCTCTACTGAAATCCTTAGAACATGATAGGTTTGGCACCCTCTGCGGTAAGTACAGGCGGCTCAATTGGTTCACTACGGCAGGCAACGTCGCTACTCGAGGGAGTGTAGGAATCACAGGCAGCAGAGCCGTCCCAGTTGAAGCTGGTATTTAGCAGCCGGTTGAACCGGTGATCGTGGCTACGGGAGCGGAGAGGAAAGGCGTTGCGTCGTCTGCTACGGACAGCTGGATACGTCCCATCTCGAGAATATGAGATGGCCTTGTTTGCTCTGTGGAAGAGTTGTATCGATCCGTTCCTTTTTCTCTCGAGTATAGAGACTATCCCTTTTCGGATGATATTGGGATTAGTTCCGGGGACTGCGACAGGATCGGCGGCAGTGGGGCCTCTACACTTGGAAGTCACAATCTCTGGTATAATTCTGTACTGCTTGGAATGACACGTGACAGGACTAGAGGGGACTGTATCCTGTATTCGACACGGTACTCGAAGGACTGCCACCGTGACGGTCGGCCTCGCAGGGGACAACAGACCAACCTCCGAACGAACGGCAGACGCGATGGCCAGCTCTGGCTTTCGACTAGCACCTGATAGCCGTTATGGTGACTAGCGTCGATTCCAAGTTGCTTGGAATCGGAGTGGGGTTAATATGGGTCCAAGAGAATATACCTCATGTCGCGTATTCCCACACGCGACGCAAACCGATAGGCACCCACCTGCCACCAGTTGTCCGAACTTCTCAACCCTGTCCGGCGGCGGGCTACCCCTCCCGCCGTCGGACCTTCCGCTGGTTGAGCTTTCCTACCGACCACCCACCAATATCTGTTGGCGTTGGACTCAACAGGCTAGCGTGCCTTCTACCACCTGTCGCGTCACCCCCACACGCGACCCACTCGCCGTACCCCCAGCATCTTTCGGCGAGTGGTTTTCAAACGCCGTGTGTCCGGGCCACGAAGTTGATAACACCTGCCATGGTAGCCCCGGGTGTCGCGTCCAAGGTATGCGCGACAGTCTGTTCGATCATCCCGTCCGGCGGTAGTCGTTGCCAGACGCTCTCGCCGGGCTGGGGGCTATTCGGATTTTGGGAGTACGAGCTGGTTAGTGAGAATTATCTTATTCCTCAAGTCCGACAGATCCGATCTCCACCAATATCAAACCATTCGCGATCGTCGCCGAAGTCTTTCACGAGGGCGGCCTTCTTGAGTACCGGAGAGTCGGTCGCTACTCATCGATCGTCCTCCGAAAGTCCATCAATCGCAGCGCCGCGCTCCCGGCGTATTCGACTGCACTCACCGCGATCGAACAGAGTGAGCGAGCGGGCCGACGACCGACCCGTAGGGGAGGGAGGAGTGCTTTTAATAAACATTTTGCTCTGCGCTCCCTCGCTGTCGCTCGGTCGCCCGGAAAAATATTTGCACACCTACGTATCGGTTGGTTTACTGAAATCGGAAGGAAAACAGCCCTCTAAGAATCGTTCTATGACGCCCTCCTAGTCACCAAGTCCCATTGCACCGATTTGTTCTTGATACCGGTTTCGAATGGTAACCTCGGTTACTTGAGCAACATTGGAAACTTCCTTTTGTGTCTTTTTCTCATTACAAAGGAGTGCGCTCGCGTAGATCGCAGCCGCGGCATATCCAGTCGGTGATTTTCCTGACAACATCCCTTTTTCAGCTGTCGTATCAATGATTTCATTTGACTTTGCCTGTACTTCTTCGGATAAGTCAAGCTCAGAACAGAATCGGGGCACGTATTTTTTCGGGTCAACAGGCTCCATCTCAAGATTAAGTTCCTTGGAGAGATACCGATACGTGCGACCAATCTCCATGCGTTCAACGCGTGAGACAGCCGCGACTTCGTCCAGTGACCGCGGAATCCCCTCCATACGACAGGCTGCATACAGTGTACTCGTGGCAACGCCCTCAATTGAGCGTCCGCGAATGAGGTCCTCGCTAAGGGCACGTCGGTAGAGGACGCTAGCGACCTCCCGAACAGATCGAGGGACACCTAACGAAGAGGCCATCCGGTCGGTTTCAGAAAGCGCAAACTGAAGATTTCGTTCGCCAGCATCCTTCGTTCGAATCCGCGTTTGCCATTTCCGCAGCCGATTCATCTGACTCTTCTTTTCTGCAGAGAGGGACCGCCCATAGGCGTCTTTATTTTTCCAGTCGATCGTGGTGGTTAGCCCCTTATCGTGCATCGTCTGGGTCATCGGCGCTCCAACTCGAGATTTGCTCTCCCGTTCCGAGTTATTGAATGCGCGCCATTCCGGGCCGTGATCGATGGCCTCTTCTTCAAGAATCAACCCACAGTCCTCGCAGCTCACTTCGCTCTCATCTGGACTTCTAATGAGTGTACTTGAGTCACATTCAGGGCAGGTCTGAACGTCCTCTTGTTCAGTTGGTTCGCGCTCTGTCTCATCATCACGCTCTTTCTGACGAGTCGGGCGTTCCATCAGTCAATTGTCTGTTGGCTCTCTGGAAGGTTAAACACTCAGGGTAGTACTAATAGATCGGATTGACTGTTGATCGGCTGGTGCAACCAGTAACCGAGACCGTACTCTTCTGGAGTGACTCAAAGTACTGGATATCCCCCCCTTAGACATCCGGCTCACCCTCTGTTCTCTCGAGCGTGAACTGCTCGAGGTAGTCCAGCCCGCGATCGTCTTGGTTGAGGAACTCCTTGATCTCCTCGCGTTCTATCGGCCACGGAAGCGGGATATGCTGGACTGGTTCGGCACTAACTCTAGTGCTGCCGTCTTCATCGAATTGTTCCCACGGGTTAGTTTCGCGACCAAACCAGATCCCCTGGTGACCCTCAACGCCCGGCCCGTCCATGACCATGAGACAGTCGTACGTCTCCTCCTTTTCCTCCTCGTCATTGCCGCTCTGAGCGCTCTCGTATCACTCGTCGGAGCAAAAGCATCGGAGCGGCTGTGTGGTCACATGCGCTGGTTTCCCGCGGAAGGTTCCACGATAGGCAGTCCCACTCTCGGCCGCTGCGGATCCACGAACTGCGATAGTCGTCAGTCATCGGTTTAGCACACCACACCTCCGTTGCGACCGATCCCATCAATCGGCATGTCTCGAGCCCAGAGCGTCGCCGTACACGAACAGGACTCATTGTCGGTCGGCCAGACGCCACAGTCGGGACAGGCGTCGCGAGATTCGGCGTAGTGATCGTCGAAGCGCTGTCGACGAGGTCGATTAGATAGTGGCACGGTCCCATTCTGCGGAACTACTCGTGAAACACGCGGTAAGTACAGGCGAACGATGGAACGCTGTAGGTTGCACTCTACCAAGTCACTGTCAAGATCCATATATTAAATAACATCTACTATATCATCCATCGACTGCGGTGGTGACACGCTATTAGTTATGGTTCCGTAATCCAGCTAATGGGATCAATGGGGATTCAATACCTCTGGTGTGATGCACCCCGTCAGAAGTCCGTATGAAAAAAGCACATCTGTTGAGTGAGAACCTAATGCAGTCAGTTGATACTGAATGGAGGAGACGTAGACAGGAGTTGTCGCCCCCTTTCTATGGCGTGATCAAAGCGCCCACGTCATGCGATCCATACCCGAGAGGTGACAAATGAGCCTGATCGCCGAGTTCAGCATCGTCTCTCCGCTCATAAAAGAAGCCAGAGTAGCCCCAGAGATGGTGCTTCATACTGAAGACATACATATGACGCAATCGGGGGAGGGAAAACACGTCTTCTGGGCTTCTGGTGACGATTTCGACACCTTCGAATCAGCGCTCCAAGCTGATCCCACTACCAAAGAGTATACCTGTCTCACTGAACTCGGTGACCGACGCTTATATCGTGTGACATACACTGAGGACGCTGTAGAGGAGTTATTGTATCCAAAAGCGGCTATGCATGATATTGTTTATCTCGATCTTACAATCTCACCTGAGGAGTCTCACATTCGTGCTCGCATCCCCACTCTGGAGGCGCTAAAAACATATCGTGAAACCTGCAAAGAGGAAGGAATTCCGTTTCACCTTCACCGTCTCTATCAGGAAGAGCCTGATGACCCGGCTGAACGGTTCGAATTGACTCCTGCACAGTACGAAGTGCTCGTTCGAGCACATGAACGTGGCTACTTTAGCAATCCACGCTGCGTCACGCTCGAAGAGTTGGCCGATGAGTTCGATGTTTCGTCGTCTGCACTTGGGCGGCGACTGCGACGAGCACTAGACACACTCATTGAACAGACGGTCCGTTCAGACACCGACGTTATCACTGATCAATCATCGTCTGAACGAGATGCCACTTAAACACGTAGATACTGACTACGGAGACTCACACGTATGGAGTGCTCAATAGGAAATAGATGTCAAGCACAGATTCCCCTGTCAAGTATTCGTGCAGTGAGGATGACCCCGTCAGCCAAACAGTCATCGCTGCTGTTGCGGAGGCATCAAATCGTGATCCGATTGAGTTAGATCCGCTCTACGAATATATCGACCCTGATGCCCTGAACACTCTCTTTCACCACCACTCCAGTGATGAGGGAGATCAAGACGACGTGTATCTGGAATTCACCTATACAACGTATCGCGTTGCAGTGACCGCCAACTACATTCACGTCACTCAGTTAGGAGGAACATAGAGCAGCAGTACAGTCGACCTGTAACACACCTCATGACAAAGAAACAGTCAATTGATGACACCGAATCGCTTCGTTCCTCTCTCCAAGGGGTCTTAGAAGAAGCAGCAACCAACGATGTCGAGATAGAAGGGAGCCTCCGAATCCAAGCAACGGCTGATCATCCAAATTGGGAGATCCAGATTTGGCAAATCGAATGACCGATAACTACTAGAAACACATCTAATTTGATGCAAACCTCGGTGTGTCGACGATCGTCATCACTTGTCACCTCTCTCTGGACCGACCCGCGTCACGCGACCAATCCTAGCGTGGGCACCAGCCAGTACCAGCGAAACGTGCTCGAGCATCGAGATATCGGTCACGATCGTGTTCCCATTCTTCTGGAGGACGAGGACGCCGCTGTCGTGGAGCCAGACAGAGACGCCAACCTCCCCAATGATGCCATCGATCTGGTGAGAGTGCTCTCGACGGAAGTGAGAGACGCTCGTCACCGCAATCGATCGCCGCCTGCACGCCCTGGCGAAGCGCCCACACTTGCGACTCGGTGAGCGTGTCCTCAGGTGCGTTACTCTCGTCGACGTATGTCAGCAGATCGGCCACCATCACGCCTCACCTCCGACGATCTGATCGATCTCGGCCAGTTCACGCGCTTCAGCGGCCTCGTCCGCATAACCCACGTCGGTGGCATAGCGCTCGAGGACGGTCACGGCTCCATCGTCGTCCATGGCTGCTCGTTCGAACAGCTCTTCAAGAACAGTGACAACCACACGATCGGAGATCTGACGGCCAGCATCGGCTGCCTCGCTCTCGATGCGGCCAAGCCGCGACTCCGGATATGCGTAGGTTTTCGAGGGCCTGGACTTTAGATTTGAACAGTAGACGACATCGAACACGCGATCGTCTTCGGCTGTATCGAATCGCGAGTTGCCGTAATTATCGAGCAGATTGTAGTTGTTTACTTCAGACCACTCGGCGACTGTCTGGCCAGTGTCTGCGATCACGTGGACTGGCCGCCCCTGTGCGAGATCCAAGCAGACGTCACCAAGTTTGATCGACTGTTCGCTCATCGGCTCACCTCGTCGTCACTGAGAGTGCGAGCGAGCGTTGCAGCCTGCTGTTCAATCGGCTCGTGGTGGGCGTGTCTGACATTCAGGAGCGCAAGGTACGCTCCAAGCCCCCACAGCTCTGCTCGGTGCAGTTTGTCAGCAAACTCCGTGAGAACGTCGTCAGTCGTCTGGCGACCATCGGTGAAGCCGTTGATCCGAGCTGCAATCCGATGAGGGATTGCATCTCGACAAGAAGGATCTCGTCCTGTGTAGTCGGCCATTGTCTCGACGAGTCCCGTAAATCCCTCAACACGTCCGTCGACCGTGACGTCCCACTCTTCGAGGTCATCCTCGTTGACGGCGTACGTCACAGCGTCGGGTTCCTGTCTCTCGAGGAGAGCCTCGAGAGCCGCTCGCTTCCAGCTGCGGTAATCGCGGAACCTCCAGAACGTGGCGAACTCTTCGAGCGTCTCGATCGAGTACTCGATTAAGATGTCGGCGCGAACACGCTCGGTTGTCTCGTCACTATGGTCAGTGATCCGAGTGACCGGCCCACTGGCAGTCGCGAGGAACCGCCGTGAAAGCGGCGTCGTGTAGTCGGTTGACTGCTCGTTATCGGGCGTTTCCGCTGTCTGTGCTGCCGTCGCGTCTACTCGTAACATCTGTGATACCCTCCACCCCTCTCGAGGGTGGAACAACACCACGTGCAGTGCGTTCGTGCGGATGCTGGTCGACTCTGACGGATTCGAACCATCGACCACTCGGTGTCTCACACGATCTAATGGGTCCGATCGTGTTATGAGCCGAGCGCTCTAACCAGACTGAGCTAAGGGCCTGTATATCGGATGAGAGTAGAACATATCATAGTTGTCCCTATTTGAAAGGCCAAGCCTGTTCTTCGCGAGCTATTTCTGGAAAAATGACAATCCAATAATTTTATTTATTTGGGATGGTGCTGTGGAACACCCATATTGGATTGGTCTGGCACGGCATTGTGTGTGGGTAAAGTGTTGCAGTAGACCAGCACGTTAACCGACCAGAATCCACTGCCGATATTCTGAGCTTCGAATACAACGGTGCTGGCCGTCGGGCCAGCGCGCCAATGCGTAGAGGTTCGGTGTTGCCGGCCCGCCGTAAGACCGTATTATCCCACGCGACGGTTACAACTCGAGTGCGATAACTCTAGTCGTCTAACTCATCACGAACCATCTCGCGAATATAACTCTCGAAGTCGAATACCGACGGCTCGGGTACGTCCGATTACAGCCGATGTGCCGCCTCGGGAACAGATCGATAGATGGGCCTATACCACGTGCGTGAGAAACACCGCCCACTACCGAATCATCCCCAGACTCCGCGCCGCATCCGCCGATACGACGATATCCCCTTCGAAGGCCGACACCGGCCACGTCGTCAATCAACGCCGTCAGTCCCTTGAGATAGTTCTGATTTCGATTCTCTCGAAGCGTGAGTGTCGCTTTCTCCGCGTGTTCGGTCACCCGATTCTCTCGAAGCGTGAGTGTCGCTTTCTCCGCGTGTTCGGTCACCCGATTCTCGAGAAAACGCGTGAGCGTCGGCGTCGAACCCAGCGTGATCGGTGGCAGCGAGCTCGAGTACATTGCCCGATGTTCGGATTTAGATGCTCGCGACACGATCGCGTTGCTCTCTCATAGCGTCCGGACTACCGCAAACGGCTCGGCCGACCGAGTCACATGGGCTGTGAGCGACGACTCAAAACCCGACGCGGACCAGGCCGTGGTTTGCTCCCGACTCTCAGATCTATCTCGTGAACAGCGACTCGTACTCGAGGTCATGGCGAATACCCATCCCGCGACAAGCAGTAGAGTGTATGAAGCGTATTGTGAGCGCGCGGCCAACCCAGTCCACGATCGAACGCTGCGTGGGTGGCTCCCGAAACTCGAGCGCTATGAGTTGATCGTGAAATCCGAGTCGGAGTACGAACCCGTCTACGAGGTTCGGGAGATCGTGTTGAAAGAACTCGAAATTATGGTATAGACGCGGGTTAGGAGCCGTCTGTTGGCCATTGTGTCGATCGTCTGCTACTCTGATAGGAGCTCGCCCCCGTACTGGTCTTCCCACTCGCGACGTGCCTCGATCTCGCGGCGGCCACGAGCCGTGAGCGTATAGACGTTCGTCCGTCGATCAGCTTCGCCTTTCTCGACGAGGCCCTTGTCGACGAGTTCGTCCAGATTCGGGTAGAGTCGGCCGTGATGGATTTCCTTCTCGTAGTACTGCTCGAGTTCCTCTTTGAGTGCGAGTCCATGTGGTTCATCCTGGCCGGCGATCGTGTACAGCAGGTCACGCTGGAAGCCCGTTAAATCGTACATATTTGTTCGGTGTTCTATCAGGGCATAAGAGTGTCGAAAACAGCATGGGAAACGGCTATGAGAGGAGATTTAGACGATACCAGATTTGTCAGTCTTCATCGTCTGGATCGTCTTCTAGCTCACTCGCGTCGAGATCGTCCCACGCACCCTCCTGTTCCCAGTCGACGATCGGCGTTGGTTCCATCCCCGAGCGGTCGCGTATCTTGTCCGTGTATTCGAATCGCTCTCGGGGATATCCAGTGAGATCGGCCAGGATCGACAGTGCGTCGGGCTCGTCACTCTGCAGTGGCCTTGAGGATAATACGACCTGCTGACGGACGACGAGCGAGAGAACGGTGAGGTCGCCCTCTCGTCGCGACCAAAGTCGATCGTCTAAGCCAACAGTCTCGAAACGAACGCACAGCCGGTGGAGTTGTTCGCTCCGTGACAGGGGTAGAGGGATCAAAGACGATGCAAACTGCCAGCCGGATCATGAATCTACTCGCCGTTGAGTTCACTACAGAGTCCGATTCGACCGTCGGGAATTCCCGCTTCGGCGTATTCGATGCGCCTGAGCACACTAACACGAGCTGTGACTTCTACGGAAAGTTCGGGCTTGTTCCGACCCAGAGCTGTGAAACTGCCTGTGATCTTGGCGTTCAACTAATCTGCTCCGACTTCGAGAGCGCGTAACTCGAGACGATCGACCAGTTTAACGGTAGTTACACCTGACCATGTCTACATCATCATCATCAGCACATCCGCTCGAGCGACTTGAACCGACCCAGCGGACGCTCCGACGCGCCCAGTACGAAGCCTTCGAGTTCGAACTTGTCGTGCAGGGTGTCCTCGTTCGCAACGCCAGCCATGCAAAGCCCGAGGATCATGAGTACCTAGTGACGATCGAGGACGGCTTGCCGCACAGCTGTCCGTGTCCAGCAGACGAACACCACCAAGGTGCGTGCAAACATCGGGTTGCAGTCGCGATCCGAACGTCCGTTCTCGAGGCTGCACGCAACGCACAGCGAATTCGCGAACTTGAGGCCTGCGGAGTGCAGGCCACAGCGAATCCACCGGCGCCGTAAGTTACCCACGGATAGAGATAACTCCAAATCGTGGGGGAGCTCTGTCAGGGCCCATCCAGATTCTGCACGGTTCTGAGTCAACACATCTGTAGGATACAGCGCCTGTGTCCCTTATTTTCCGATTTCGGGTAGTGATTGACCCTGGAGTCGTGTTTGGAGTTCATCCAGCTGTTAGACGCGGGTCGCTGTCGTCGTGTCTTCTTTGATAGCCGACGTCCGGGAGTCATTTAATCAATAAGCAATTGATGCACTCTCTTACGAGATCGTGTTATACAATTTAGTGGTTATACTGAACTGGCACTGTAGATTGAAAGTAAATCCTCCATCATGTATAGGGAATGGGTGTCAAAAGATGATAACTATACAGCACGGGTTCAGTCAGGATATGAAAATCCGGTCGAACTCAATGAAGGAGCTGTAGTGTATTAATCACTGAATTAAGTGTTACTGGTATTCTTCAATGTAGAAGTAGATCACGACTCCGAGCCCGAGACCCAGAGAAGTTAGTGATAGGAAAGAAGCGGTGGTGTGTGAGACAAGGAATCTAATATTGAAGAATAGCAGAGTCGATATCTCGAGTTGGTGGGTTAAGATCGGCATCAAGATAACGAACAGACACGGTATCAAAACGACGTAACGCTCATAGAGATTCTCCCAAAGAACTGCTTCCAAGAAGTTTCTGGAGTCACGGAAATTTAGATACACTCGGCTAACGAGAATAGCGAGTGCTAAGAACTGAGCAGGAAGGATGGAACCGGAGATTGATGCAATCCACTGTTCGATCATCAAGCCCATCGCGACCGCTCCTAAACTTATGAAGAGAAAAAACCCGTGTGAAAAAGGTCCTTGTAGCAAGTCAGAATCACTCGGTGTCATCGCAGTCCACATTCGGACTAGCACTGCATAGAAGAGAAGCATCGTGCCCATCTCGATCAAACGGTACCCCATGTCGGAGAAGAACACGAATAGTAGGGCGATGAGCAAGGCAGAAACAGTGGGTATCACCTCATCCGTTTCAAAGAAGTCCTTTAGTCGCTCCAGATGGTCTTTCATTTGAGGCATAACACTGCAAGATTCTTCCTGTCAACTCACAATAGGTCTTCTGCTACACTGAGATAATTGTACAGAAAGTTAGACGGCGCTACCTCACATTTCGACAGATGTCCTCAGTGCGAAATAGACCGTTCGTTGGATAGCGACTGCCGAAGTCAACCAGAACCTCTCTAGCGTCCTCGAGTCCATCACGAACGGTGAGCCTGCCGACACGGCTATAGTCACCGGACTCAGCGGCACCGGTAAGATCTGAATCTCGAAGTTCGTCACTGAACAACTCTGAGAAGAGGTTCTCGACGTCGAGACCACCTACGTCAACTACTGGCGCAACTATACCCGATTCCGGACGCTCTACCAGATCCTCGACGACCTCGGCGCCACCATCGACACCCGACAATCGACGCCTCACGACGAACTCGTCGACCGCCTACAGCATGACGGCCCGCGAACGGTCGTCATCCTCGACGAGGTCGACCAACTGGAGGAGCCCAGCGTCTACCCTCTCGGCGGTCGATCGAACGGGTTATGCGATGGCTGCGATGCGGATCCTGCAGGCCAAGAACCCCCGACCAACTCGAGACAGTATCTCGTTACTACAGGCGTTAGTCAGCTCACCGTACGCTGCTGCTCGAGCACTCCAGCAACTCGCCGGCGAAGACGAGAGCCGCGAGCTCCAGCCGGACGAACTCCGCTACGCGTTGGGAACACTCGAACCCAAGCAGTTGCTCGCCGATCTTCTACCGACAGTTGGCCGAATCGTTCAGACGCTTCTCACAGCCGAAAGCCGCCTGTCACAGCGTGCCCTTGCCGACCGAGCGGGCGTCTCAGCACGGACCATCCGTAACTATCGCAACTGGCTCGAGGCGTTCGATCTCATCCGGGTTGATGAGACTGGATACCGCCTAGCTCTATCGTTCCAGACTACTTCCGAGCGCCGCGATTCGCTTGTTCCAACTGTCCTCAAGGAGAACCAGACACTCCTCGACGCCGCTGACGCATTGCTCGAGACAATCCTCCCGCCAGAGCGATACAGTGATCCCGACGACCCACTTGGCAGCGTACTGTTCTGGCCGCCGAACCCCCAGCGATTACTCAATCACCAGCGAGTTGGTCCGTGGCTGCGATTAGCAGCTGCGCTCACAGCAACAGGATCTACTGGGAACAACCAGACCGTGCAGATGGGTCCACCGCTCGAGCTGCAAGCGCTTTCCTATATAACTCCGTAGGATTTACTAGCTGGTGTTCTTTCGGTTGGGTACGCCGTAATCGATGTGGACTTCCGGTGTGCTCGGTGATTCGGATGCAGCGGTTCCGTTCCAATCGAGAACATGCACGTTCGCCAGTTCTCCAGAAAACCGGAACCGTTGGACTCCGGTTTCGATCGTCCCCTCGACAGCATGTTTCGAGACTACTGTGGGTTTCTCGAACGAGTCAGTCTCAACTGGTTCGATATCACCATCGACGCTAATTTCGTAGTTGGATGGCACTCCACGACCGATTACTGTAACAATATTTGCCATAATTCTCCCACTTGGCATACAGTGGTAGACTCAATTTTCCCAGTATAAGCCTTCTCATTGACAAAATAGTCGGAACCTCCAACATTCTCGAACGAACGAATATAGGATGCACTACAACTCGACGTACTGATCTTCCCACTCTCGTCTATCCTGGATCGCTTGCTCTCCTGCGTCGCTGATCGCATAATAGTTCGTCCGTCGGTCGAGTTCGCCCTTCTCAACCAACTCCTTGTTGACAAGCGTATCGAGGTTTGGGTATAGCCGGCCATGATTAATCTCGCTTTCATAGTTTCCCTCTATCTCCTCCTTGACATCTTGTCCGGACGGGCGGTCGTCACCTGCGATCACGTACAGGAGATCTCGTTGGAAACCGGTGAGGTCATCCATCTCACGTGAGTATTCAACGATGCTGCATTTGACTTCTTTCCACGGAGAATTGTATGTCTCCGCGCTGTGAAAGTAGAATATTGTGCCCTGTTAGACATGTTTCACGGTCAATCGATGCAGGAACGCAGCGGCTGGATCGGTGCCTCGTCGTCCGAACACTGCGACAGCAAGAATGAGCTTCGAGTCTAGGTCTATTGCATCGTATACCCAAGACCAGTTACCGTTGACCTTGACAGCGGTTTCATCAATAGCGACTCGCGACGGCTGCGCCGCCGCCGGGCCTGGAACGCTGTCAGCTAGCCGATGTACCCAGTGGATCGCTTGATGAGAGCGTTCAACGCCGAGTGAGTAAAGAACCGCTTGTGTCTCCCGAAGCGAACAATCGGTCGCGTGGAGCCGGACGGCGAACACCCTGACGGGCGTCGCCGTCCGCTCACGCTCCCAACATTCATCAAATTCCGCCGCGTAGCTCTCGCTGAGCAGGTCTGAGAACATCATTCCAAACCAACTCTACGACCTGCTCACTTCTCAAACCGCGCTAACTAGTGTCGCTTCAAACCTCAACCGGTACGCAGGACAACGATGCCGTAACCGAGATCGGCTGATCAGTTCACAGCTGAAGTAACACTAGACGGTGCCAACGGTGGCGTAACATAACTGCACCAATCACATGAACCCCTATTTAGTTTTCTCACTACATGACTACCACATACATCACCCGAAACTTTGGACGGAATAAGTGAGCGCGGCGGCGATGTATTCCACAGGGAGTATCTCGTGGTTGCGAGAGCGTAGAAAATGCTTTTCCGTAGTCGATCTCAATTGATCAACAACAATGGGTATCTCGACTGTACTGTTGGACCTCGATGACACCATTTGTAAACACCCCCAAACTACCCAAGATCTGCTGCAGGATGCCTTTGATGCGGCGAGTGTGGACCCGTTCTTTGATGCCACTGCGTTCGAGAGCCTAATTCCAGAAATTGATGCGGACTCAACACCCGATCTTCGCGAGCGCTGCTTCAAGCGTCTCGCAGAGGATGCCAACCGCGACCCGAGGGATGCACTGGCTGTTGCCAACGCATTCGAGGATCCTGAACCTACTGCAGTAGAGTTTCTTCCAGGCGCCGAGGCTTCCCTCGAGCAACTTGCCTCGAACTACCGTCTTGGTCTCGTGACCAACGGGGACCGGATGTACCAGCGCGCGAAGCTCGACACGCTAGGTATCCACGAATACTTCGATGTTACGACGTACGCCGAACCGGGCCGCAGTGTGAAACCCGATCCCAACCCGTTTTACCGGACACTCGACACTCTTTCGGCGACTCCTGACGAAGCGGTACACATCGGGAACTCGCTGCGGTCGGACGTCGTTGGTGCGCAGGCCGCAGGCGTAACGGCTGTCTGGCTGGCACGCAAGAAGAAGACAGTAGAAACGATAACCCCGGAGTACAGCATCGAATCAATGCGTGACCTGCGTGCGCCACCGTGGGTATAGACTCAGTCGATCACATCGAGAGACTCACGATCTCCTCCAGTAGACACTGAATCTACGTCTATGATGTCTGGATAGCCATTAGAACGATGGAGATGTCTGACGTCGGTCAGTCGCTGTCGGCGGCGATCGCCACCGACGTGACAGTGTTACCACTCCCGAGCGTGCCCCAATTCAGGGACAGCTACCGGAAGAACTGGTCGTCAAGTGGTTGACTCGCTGGGACAGCTTTGTGCACACCGAGGGCTGTCCAGACAGTACGAATCACCATCTCATAGAGCTCCGTGAACGACGACTCCCAGAGGCGGCGCCCCCACGGCGGGGTGCCGCTACGTACATCCAGTGGAGGTATCGCCAGACGTTCTGCAGCAACAGATTCACGACAAACAGCAATAACCAAAGCCCGGCATCCCGAGAACTGGTGAGAGCAAGGCTCTGCTGGCTAATCGGTAGCCTGATTCGATGCCGAAGCACTTGCGATAGTGCTCTCGTGCATCCCGTGGCGTGGCGATGAACGGCGCGTCACGGCTACGCCGCTGACGCGCCACCCCGTTATGACGACGGCCTCTCAGTCGTCGACAACCGCGTAAGAGACGCAGCACGTGAGATCGTCGCTGCCAGCGCCGGCACCAGTCCACCATTCATCGAAGAGGCCTACGTCATCCCCCAGTTCGGAAACTGGCCGTTCGCGTTCACACGGATCGACGCCGTCTATGTGTGGACACAGGGCAGCTACCAAGTCGGTCATGATCCCGACGACTATCCGCTGTTCCTTGCCGTTCGTGAGCAGAACGTCGACACCTGGGAGGCCTTTTTCGAGTCGTTCAACCTTCCCATCACATCCGAACGGCTGCCCCAAGACGAGCTAGCAGGATCGTTACAGGTCGTCCTCGATCCACAACCGTCACTCGAAATTGAGCGCGTCGAAGGCTATCCGATGATCCCGAGAACAGAGACGATCGAGTATATGTGTAAGAACTACGCCCAGTTTCAGTCGGCGCTCGCGATGCTCGACCGGATATACGACGACTACGATCTCGGTGTCAGCTACTGGGAGACGGAACGGGGTAATACTCCTGTTCTCAGGACCAACTGTGCAGCTGCCGATCTCCACCCACCGATAACCGCGTACGTTACCTAGAGAGTGCCTTGCAAGTCAGTGCAGGTGCATCGAGGACGGCGAGTATCTGACCCTCCACGGCGCTCGTTGTGGTGTCGGCGAGACGCTGTATAAGGAACACGGCGCGCAACGCGCTCAACGGACACTCCGGCACGCCGATCCGAAAACGACCTCTGAAATGTACTCGCACATCGAAGCGAGCGAGCTGGGCGAAGACAATACGGGCGTGTTTGAAAACGAGTGAATCTGTCAGCGACAGTTCCACAACCGAACGATCATTCAAACGGCACAGGACCGAGGAAGAGATCGCCCGCACTATCATTTACCGCTTCGTCGGCGGCCACCTTCGCGTGAGTCTCGCAGTAGTACTTGGTCGATCGCTCATCACCCACAGGATTGTAAATCACCACATGCGTGGCTTTGTTGGGACACTCCTCACGCTCGCACGAGGCCATGAGACATTCTCCATCGTCTAAACAGAAGTAACCCGACCTCTATCGGCCATTCACTAGCGATGTCTAATTCTCGAGACCATCATTCTAGAACCCGCTCACGCACAACCCCTGCCGTCTCTTCCCAACCCTATACACGCCTTCTAACCGCTCCCCCGCAGGTCAGCCAGACTCGCGTGCTCGCAGACGATCGCTTTTGAGGTCGCTTTAGAAATCTCTGAGATAGCTTTAGCGATGGTCCGGGTTGTTTTGTTCCAAACGTCGACGTGAAATACGAGGCGGAGCTTGAGGTCCTTCTCGTCACTGAGTTGATCGACGAGGTCTGAGAGTAGTCTGGCCGACGAATAGGCGATGACGTACTGTTATGCATCATATTCTTCAGCGTCGTATTCGGCGATTTCACGTGACCCGCAGACAGGACACTCCGACGTAGTGAGTTCAAGTGTTGTCCCGCAATCTCGACATTCGTAGACTATATTGTCGTCGGTTGATAACCACCGCCGGACTGCGGTGGAGAGTGACATACGTTCAGTACGAACCTGCCCAGTGCAGATGACCGTTTGGCTTTCAACTGCATGTGTGACGGACCGACTATCATGGTTTGCTATTCGGTCCCAATTTCGGTGACAGCGTCGCCTCCCTGAATTAGACAGGCAAACAGCTATTCGTGTCGCTGTCTCACACTCATACGGTCTGCCCTACTGGTACTCGCGTCCCACCCGAGAACATCTAGGGGCAGATCACACAGCGAACTGACACGGCACACGTCTCATGGCGAGTGCTGCACTGAATCACTGCGAATCCAGGCCCTTGGTACTGTCCGCGGCCCGTGGCGAGTACAAGCGCGAATTCCCCGTGCTTGTACCGCCCGACTGTAACCGTGGAAAGCATATCATGAGTCTATGACGGCCGCGGCTACTGTACCCGGCTGAGAACATCCACAGTCGCCTCACTCCCACTCCGAGATAGCCATATTCCTAATATTATATTATTAATAATTATTATCTGAAGCAGTAGAAGAGCCGCGGGAGACCGTATCCCAGACTACAGTCTATCGGCACCCACATAACGGTCATTGAATCCTTCCAAGAACAGCCCCGGCCGTCTCGGCCTCAACCTCATACACGTTTTCTAACCGCTTGCGCTCGCTCGCCCGAAGGTCGTCTAAATTATCGAAACCCCTCGTGATCGCCTTACTCGTCTTTGGCCCGACGCCGTTGATATCTTCAACGGTGAGCGAATCGGAGATTCGCGATCCTCGTCAGAGATTTCCTCTAACGTAGATCAGGTGAATCTGGTCGTGCCGGTCGTCAACGGCCTCGCCGAGCCGACACTTGTGTTCGGGTTTGTCGATTGTTCCCTCGGCGTACAGCTGGCGGGCTTCCTCGATGGGGCCTCGTTGGTCTGGAGGTAGGTACGGACGATGGCTGCGAGGATTACGGCCAGCACAGCGTTGTAGGAGAGTGTTTCGAGAGTTTCGAGCATGGTAACCGTAGATAGTAGCACGATTTCTTTATTCAAAATACTGCTTAAAACCGAGCCAGGAGATTCGATAACTACGTGTACCCACTTACCGTCTATCCTCCTCTGGTCAAAGTTGGATGTCCTCACACAGTTGTTTATTGGATCGGTCCCAGCAGATAAAACCAACTATACATGCAGTTCGATAACTACTTACCACATTCCGGAGGTCGAACCGGCTAGGATAGTCCCTATCAGAAAGACCGCTAATAGGAGTAGGATTAGTA
The DNA here is from genome assembly GCF_013456555.2 of Natrinema zhouii. GTDB lineage: Archaea > Halobacteriota > Halobacteria > Halobacteriales > Natrialbaceae > Natrinema > Natrinema zhouii. Next base: position 425,172 of record NZ_CP084882.1, on the reverse strand, counting down.
CTGCCAACAATAGATTAGGCCAGTTCATTTCTCACCAGACTCTGGTCTCTCGTGGCTGTTAAAACGGCCGGTAAGTAGTTCATTCCCCTAAACGGCAATTACGTGTGCTTATTAATCATTGGAGAGGTATATCCTTCAACGAAAATTGACGGATAAAAATTCGGTAATTGTGTATGTGAACCGATACCTTATTCTTATTATCCCCCGGGGATATTTATCAGTAATGGATTCGCAGGACGAAGAACTCATTCAGCTACTTGCAGATACCACTAACCGAGCAGTTTTGACCGTTCTTACGGATGCGTCACACGGACTTTCTGTGACCGAGATTGCTGAACAACTTGTTTTGGAGGACGAAGGGAACATTGAGCAGACGGTCATCTCGCTCCATCATAATCACCTCCCTCGACTTGACGAAGCAGGATTCATCAAATACGACTGTGATGAAAGCATCGTCACTGACGAGAACTACTTGAGAAGTGACGCCGGGTGGAGGGACATAGACGTACTCGACGAACTGCTCTCACGGTCTGGATAGGAACGCAGACCAGACGATAGTACCGTTGGGCGACTTGAGGGGCGCAAAGACGTGTACGACTACGGTTGGAAGTTGACCGATGAAGCTAAGGATGAACTGTTTCTGATTTACAGTTCCGACGAACTTTTCGACGAGGAATGTCTCCCCATGCGGAGAGAGCCATTGAACGAGGAGTTGAGTTACATACCGGGACGAAAAGCCCAGAGGTTCGGAAGTTCTTTCAGGATCGCCTTCCAGAAGCGACGATATGGGACCACCGGATGGACTGGATGTATGAACAGCCGAGTTGTCCCAAAGTAAGTCGGCTGATTGTCGCCGATCAGGCGAAAGTCGTCGTTGGTCTGTAGGACGAAGATGCTGATGGGACGAAAACGGAAATCGCAATGGTCGGTGAAGGAACGACCAATCCCTTGCTGGTCCTTATCCGTGAACTATTCGGTCCTCGATTAGATCATCTCGATTACCAGAGTGATGAGTTCGAGAAATGAGTTGGATAACTGCTTCACCTGTACCGAACGGTAACTACGTGTACTTACTGATCAGTCACCGTCAGTAGCTTCTTCAAAATCTTCTTTGTCTACGTGGGAGAACGATGTCCCGCCGCATCTGCAACTATTTCGAGTCCCAATTGGGAGTATTCCTTTATCGCCAGTGGTCATAGCCGCATATGCGTTTCCGCATCGGTCTCAGACAGCGAGAAGATTTCGACCCTCCCCATACGTTAAAAATTCCTGACTCCGCTAAACTACTTAAATTTGATAGGGTGTTAAAACAGTTCCGATTGATCACCACCTCCTGTACTCACCATGGATTTCCCGGATCGTTCTGAATAAAGAAATCGCGCTATGATCTACTGCTAACGATCGGCCGAAGCGGTTATCCCGTCGGTCATTGGCCCGGACTGTAATGCATGCCCGTCGACTTGAAAACAACACCCTTCTGATTACTGCGCTTGTCGAGTATCACGACGCCCTCCGCGATCGCGACCCCGAACGGGCTCGCCGGGAGTGGACACGGGCACAGGATCTGGCCGCCGAACACGGGAAGACGATTGACGAAGCAGTGGGGTATCGGTTCTGAGTACGGCGATTCGCTCACTTTCACTCCGGCACGGGAACCCTTATTCGCGACCGGCCGTAACGAGATAGTGTGTCGAACTGTTACGTAATCGGATACGACCTGCAGGATCCCGGACAGAACTACGACGATCTCACAGATGCGATCGAAGACTACGGTACGTGGTGGGGCCACCTTGATTCGACGTACATCGTCAAAACAAGCGTCAGTGCGTCAGATATCCGCGACAATCTCCATGAATACCTCGATCCGAATGACAAACTGTTAGTCGCGAAACTGTCTGGAGCGTGGGCCGGCTCTAACCTTGGCGACGCGGCAGACTGGTTGTACGACCAAATGCAGTCCGAACGGCTACCTTAATTCCAAGACCATATATACGAATTCCTCACTGCGAACATCGAGATGACGACTGCCCTAAGCTGGCCGCGAAACGGATGCTCGTGTACTTCCGCGAGACCGGCTCGCTGACGGCCGTCATGACGTTCGTGTCGCTGATCACATACGGGTTCGTCGTCTTTGTACCCGGCAACCCGGCCCGCACGATCCTGCGACAGCAGCGACAGAGTCCGCCGTCAGAGTGCGAAGTCGAGGCTTTCCGCGCCAAACATAGGTTCGACGAACCGTTCCTCACCCAGTATCTCGCGTGGCTCGGCGACGCCCTCCATGGCGACTTCGGGACGTCGTACTACCGCTCTGAACCCGTCACGTCGCTGTTGCTCGAGTACCTGCCGAACACGCTCGAACTCGCGCTGGCGGCGATCGCCGTCTCGTTGCTGCTCGCCGTTCCGACCGGCGTGTTGAGCGCCGTCTACCAAGGCACTTGGATCGACCGTACGAGCCAGTGTGCCGCGCTAATCGGCGTCTCGATGGCGAACTTCTGGTTCAGGTACGTGATTCCTCGTGTGTTCGCTCTGGCTCGGGCTGACGTCGGTCTCCGGCGTCGGCACGCTCAGCCATCTCGTGCCCCCCGCGATCACCCTCGGTACCGGCATGGCCGCGATACTCACTCGCCTCGTCCGTGCGTCGATGCTCGACATCCTCGAGACCGACTACGTTGCGACCGCGCGACCGAAGGGACTCCGCGAGCGTCTCGTCGTCTACAAACATGCGCTGCGAAACGCGCTCGTCCCCGTCGTGACGATGGTTGGCCTCCAGTTCAGTTTCGTGCTCAACGGGGCTGTCGTCATCGAGGTCGTCTTCCAGCGACCCGGTCTCGGTACGCTACTGGTCGATGCCATCTTCACACGCGATTACCCGATCGTCCAGGGAATCGTGCTCGTGACCGCCTTCGCCTTCGTCGTGACGAATCACCTCGTCGACCTTGCGTACGTCGCGCTCGATCCACGGATCGAACGTGAACGGGGTGGGCGTCGATGAGCGACAGTGAGACCAGACACGCCGAACCGAGCCACCAACTACGGACGCTCGTAGAGCGCCCTCTTCGGCTGATCCGGCAACGATTCGATGCCGGTCGTGGACTCCGGACGAACGCGCAACTCCACCTCGGCGGTGGGATTATCTACCTGCTGGCGCTCGTCGCGCTTGTCGGACGGTGTTCTCACCGTACGATCCGGCCACCCAGACTCTTGGCGCTCGCCTCGAGCGGCTCTCAGAACATCCAATCGCGAGTGCGATCGTCGAAGAAGCATCCGATGTCGAAGGGAAAAAAGGCGACACAGACACGACTGTCGACGAGTTCGAGCGCCACCGCCGCGGCGTCAGCGGCCGCGTGACGGTGAGGAAACGCTTGTCGGCCATCCAGCGTTATTCGATGAATATGAATGGAACCTGTCAGCGACCTTAAAGACAAATGTTGAACAGGCATACGCCGACGGTGACGTGCCAGTCCTCGTCGGCTGTAACGGGTATGTCCAGAACTTAATTACCGTCGGTGATGCTCCACGACCAGAGTGGAAAGTCGCTGTCGAGACGCTATTACGGAGTCGGGAAATCGTCGTGCTCACAGGCGACGAGGGCGGCGGCCGATCGCTTTCGTGATGTTGAGGGAGTTGGCGAGGTATTCGCAGGTGTTCCACCTGAAGCCAAGGCCGAAACGATCCGTCGACTCCGTTCCCGGGGAACGGTCGCTATGGTTGGTGACGGGAATAACGATGCCTCTGCACTGGCGGTCGCGGATATTGGAATCACTATGGGAGGAACGCAACTTGCGACAGACGCTGCTGACGCGGTAATCATTTCGGACGATCTCGAGGCAGTTGCGGAAATCTTTGCGATCGCTGCCAAGACTCACCGACGAATCCGCCAGAACCTCGGCTGAGCAATATGTTACAATATTATAGCGATTCCACTTGCAGTCGCCGGTCTATTGAATCCCTTGTTCGCCGCCGTCGCAATGGCGACCAGTAGTGCTCTCGTTGTCGCTAATTCCACGCGATCGCTAATTGATTCTGATTCCGTATGACTGCTCAATTGGAGAATCTCCAAAGGAATTAGTGGTCAATGAATAAGTATTATGGCCTAGCCAACGCAGCTATCGCCACCTTCTTGACTAGGTTTGTGTACCGAGAAAGGCGAAAGAGTTTTTTTCTGTTCTGAGACTGATGATGGTTAGCCTGTTGGCGAGAGGTGTTGGCTCTGGCGGTTAAGCAAGCTCCAAGTAAATCGAAACTCCTTATTTCGGTGTCCGATTTGAACGTATATGGGTAAAATTAGAATCGTCTGGGGAATCGGAAATGCTTCAACCGAGAAGGCATCGTATGATGCAGCGCTAGCAGCTGCGAACGTTCATAATTACAATTTAGTTAGTGTCTCTTCAGTTATTCCGAGCGATGCTGCTCTTGAGGTTATCGGAACCGCTCCCGATTTGGGAACAGTCGGTGATCGCTTGACTGTTGTTCAAAGTCGAAAAACGGTCAAACCCGGTGAGACAGCCGCTGCTGGGATCGGATGGACACGCAGTAAATCCGGACGGGGTATTTTCTACGAGTCAACAGGCGATACAGAGAATACTGTCCGTGAGCGCATTAAGACTGGTTTGACTGCTGGTAAGGACCATCGAGACTGGGAATTTCTTAGTGATGGAGAGGAAGTCGTCGCTGAGGCTGAATCTGATGTTGAACATTACGCTAGTGCCGTCGTACTGGCGATTTATGGGCGATCCTCCCCTATTATTTAATGCTCTAAATACGGGAGATCATCGTGTTCTAAAAATGCTCCTCTCGATAGGCCACTTCGATTTCTTTCTTAAGCGACATTATATATTCATCCAGAATATTTGGAATTTCGTCACTGAATCGTTCATTCTGGAATCAATATATCGGAGCAATAACTGCAATCGTGCCAAGAATACTCCCATCCGGGTTTTTTTACGATCCGACCGAATTCTCGTAATCCATTACATATTCCTCGTCAGCAAACGCAACTCCTCGTTCCTTGATCGCATACAGAGATTCAAAGAGCGATTCTTGATCGGTAATTGTTTTCTCAGTCTGTTCTCTTAACCCTCACTGGTCTACTATCTCTTCAATACGATCCCTTGGGTATTCAGCAAGTATCGCTTTTCCAGTTGCGACACTTTGAAGATAATAGTAGATACCGCCAACTGTAACAGACTTGGACGTGTGAGTATCCTTTGAATCAAACTAACTATCTGGATAGAACGATTCGTGGACAAGAATACCCCGGCCGTTGTTTTCAACGACAATCTCTATCTTTCCACCAACCTAACTAGAAAAATTTAATATGCCTTTATCGGTAAGGACGCATGCCTGTTTCCGTGATCGTGCGTATTCGCCGTGGTTAAGAAATCGCAAATCAACGTGGTACGTCTCACCCTCCTTCGTCTGATAGCCATGATCGATAGGCGTTCGAAGGTGCACATGTACCGTACTTCTCGCCATTGCTCGGTAGTTAATTCATCTAACGTCGCACCATCCAATCGCTGTATGGTATCTACTCAGTAAATTTCGTCTGTGTCATTAAAGCCCCCATCTGACATGAAGTCGATGTTTGGCGGCGAGAGACGTATTGGGGTGAAGTCAAGATGTCGAATCACGAAGAGATATTGACACGAATATACCATTCCAGAAAATTATTTTTTATTGATGAGAGAAATTATTTTGTATTGGTGGCATAGAAGTAAGTGGCACACGTAAGGAAAGACAAGATGAGCAGTCAGAAGAAGTCCCAACAGAGCGCAGGTACTGTCGAAGAGAACGCACTCCGGCTCGAAAAGGAGAAAGCAGAACAGATAATCGACGCACTGAACACTGACCTCGCGGACGCGTACGTCCTCTATCACCAGCTCCACAAGCACCACTGGAACGTCGAGGGCGCGGAGTTCCGCGATATCCACGTGTTCCTCCAGCAGGTTACGAGGACGTAGAGGACGCGGCTGACGAACTTGCAGAGCGGCTCCAGGCGCTCGGCGGCGTCCCGCACGCCAGTATGACAACGCTCGCAGAGAACGCGACCGTCGAAGCCGAGGACAAGGACGTCTATGGCATCCGGACGTCGCTCTCGAACGATCTGGAGATGATGGGTGACATCATCGAGAGCTACCGGGAGCACATCGAACTCGCGGAGGGACTCGGTGACCACGCGACCGCACAAATGCTCCGCGAACAGTTGGAAACGATCGAGGAACACACCCACCACGTCGAGCACTACCTCGAAGACGACACGCTCGTCCTCGAGTCGGCGACGAATTAAGGAACAGAACTCATAATGCTCGGTGACGTCTATATGCTAGTATCGGTAGGCTCAGGACACGTCGTTAGAGGTTGATCATAACCCAAAATCGCCCGAGGAAGTAGTGATGATTACTGAAACTTTGCTTGGACCTATAGTTGACGATAGTTCGTCTAGGGATTCGATGCATATTACGGTAATTGGTGCTGGTGAGGTCGGGAGAGCGATTGCTGCTACTCTGTCGGGCCTTCATAAAGTAGTCATCGTTGAACGTGATCAGCGTATCGTAGAGGAACTTACGTATGCACACGACGTGCTTGCTGTACACGGAGACGGACGTGAGATTAAAACACTACAGCAGGCCAGAATCGAACAGGCAGACCTTGTTATTGCGTGTACCGATGATGACGAGGTGAATACAGTTATCTGCGGTACCGCAAAGCTGATTTCTGATGCTTTCACTATCGCTCGAGTCAGACATCGAACGCTGTATGAAACGTGGGATGGGCATCCAGATGCCTTCGGTGTTGATCATATGATATGCACAAATCTACTGACGTCTAAGGCAATTTTTCGCATCTCTGGGCTTCCATCGGCTCGAGAGGTGGATACCTTTGCTAACGGCCTTGTACGAATGGCTGCGTTCGAAATTGGGCCAGATAGTCCTATTATCAAACGACCCGTGCGCGAGATAGATAGTGATGATTCATTGACGTTTGCAGCGATCTTCCGCAACGAGGAACTGCTAATTCCAAGTGGAAAGACAGTCATTCAACCGGGTGATAGCATAGTAGTTATCGGAAGTACTCACGCTGTGGAAAATTTCGCCTATGTGATTTCGACGTCATTACGGAGTCAGACAGACGACATTATTATTGCTGGAGCAACTAAGGTCGGAGTTCAAACGGCTAAGCTATTCGAAGAACATGGATATAACCCTCGTTTAGTCGAACAAAATAGCGATAAAGCCCGTGAAGTTGCCGAAGCACTCCCAAACACGACAGTGTTTCATGGAAATCCAACTGATATGGATTTCTTAAATCGGGAGCAGGTGGGGGAAGCTGATCTAATGATTTCTGCATTGGAACATGATGAACAAAATTTGCTCGTAACGTTGGTAGCACGTCAGCTCGGTGTTGACGAAACAGTAGCTGTCGTCGAGAATCAGGAGTATACCGGATTATTCGAAACAGTTGGTGTCGACGTGACTGTCAACCCACGTGAGGAAACCGCTGAAGAGATCGTTCGGTTTACTCGATTGAGCCCTACTGAGAATATTGTTATACTTGAACATAACCGTGCAGAAGTGATTGAAGTTGAGGTTGCTCAGGATAGTATCCTCACAGACCGCAAGATTTCGAATTCGATAACTGATCTTCCAGATGGAGTTGTTATTGGGGCGATCGCTCGCGACGATGAACTCGTGACTCCACGAGGCTCAACGATAATCAAATCAGAAGATCATATCATTTTGTTTGTGGATGCTGATATACTCGACGAGGTTACTGAAGCAATTTAAAACAACATTCGCTACAGTTGGCCTTGTTTAGACGTGGAGCAACAGCCCGTTCCTTTCGTTAATGACGCTACAAACCAGCCGCTCAGTTAAACTACGGATGTAAGATGTAACCTCCTCCAAAAGGATACAAGTGGCCGATGGTACTACAAAATGGCATGGTTTCTGAGCAATTCGACGCGTTCTTGCTTGACCTTAACGGGGTAGTGTATCTCAGGGACGAGGCCCTACCGGAGGCGGTCGAGTCGGTGAATCGCCTCGATGAACTGGACAAGGAACTACGATTCCTGACGAACGACCCACGCCCTCAGCGTCAGACGATCGCGAACAATCTTCGCAAACTGGGGATCGATGCGGAAGAAGACGAGATCATCACGTCGGGCTGGGCGACCGCCCACTACCTCTCACAACAGGATGTGACCACCGCTGCTGTCGTCGGTAGCGAAGGGCTGGAAATCGAACTCCAAGAGGAGGGCATCGAGGTCACGGACGACGATCCCAATGCGATGGTCGTCGGCGCGGACGAGAAGACGTCGTATCAAGACATCCAGCGGGCGGCGAGACACATCCATCGGGGAGCGACCTTCGTGGGGACGAACCCCGATGGGTCGTTCCCGACCCCAGACGGGCCCGCACCCGGGGCCGGGGCCATTGTCCGAGCAGTTGAAGCTGCGGCGGGGACAGAGCCGATGGTCGTTGGCAAACCCGAGCCGCTTATGTTCGAGATGGCTCTCGACGGGTTGGCCGACGACGTGCAAGCGGTCGTGATTGGCGATAATCCTGCCACGGACATTCTCGGCGCCCACCGTGCGGGACTCACCGGGATTCTAGTGGCCGAGGACGAACCAACTGCCGCATCTGCTCGTGATCTTCAGCAACCAGATTTGACTATCTCGACGCTTGCAAATCTCTTCACGGACACAACCGACACGTGGGAGGCACTTCCCTATTCGTGGCCGGACGAGATACGGCCGGGTGTCGCTGCTGTCGTAGTGAATGACGCAGATGAGGTGCTGTTGCTAAAACGTGCCGACAAAGAGCAGTGGGCGCTCCCGACTGGCACGGTCGAACGGTGCGAACCAGTCGGGGACGCTATTACACGAGAGGTTGAGGAGGAGACGGGATTGCAAATAGCGGTTAAGCGGTTGATGGGTGTCTATTCACACCCGGAACAGCAGGTGTTTTCGTATCCCTCAGGCAAGGCAGTTCACTTCGTCACGAATTGCTTTCGGTGTACCGTCGAGGGGAGGGGGACACCCGAGGCCGACGAAGAGGAAGCCCTCGAAGTCGGATTCTTCGACAGGAACGATTTGCCGTCGGACATCCTCCCGATGCAACCGCAGTGGATAGCCGATGCAAATGATACGGATGGCTCTCCTTCAATTCGATAAATACACATGCTGTACTGACCGAAGTTACGGAGCAAGTTCGACATTTCTCACAGCCGCTTTCAGAACGGGTTCACGGAACTGCCCGAATCGCGTCCGCGCCCGAAGCGTGTCGCCGTACTGCTGCGTGAGCACGAAAAACACAGCCTCGACGATTGACCGTCGATGATAGGTATCGTCGTCATGGCGAGCATTATGCGCCATATCTAGCGGGGCGAACTCTCAGTGTTTGATCACTGGCCGAACGTCGGCCTCACGAAGTTCTTCGTGGAGCTTGTCCCAATCATAGCCCTTGTCAGCGGTCACGGTCTGTAGCCGGTCGAGGTTCCGTGTGAGTACCTGCCGCCCAACGCGGGTGTCATGTGGCTGCTTCATCGAACAATGAATGGCTAACACGGTGCTAGTTTCGCAGTCGACCAACGCTGTCGCCTTTACCGATCTGAAGGTATAGTCTGTCCGATTTGCGTAGTGGCGACAGCAGAGTATCGGTCGAAGCCAGTCGCGTCGATAGCCTGTACGTCACCGCTATCGTGGAGCTCAGCGGAGAGTCAAGGAGAGTTCGCCAGACTGCGATCTTGAGCTGCTGCTTCCGTGCGCAGACGGTCGTAAAGTCTGGCAGCTCGCACATTTCGAGATTCAGTTTCTCGACGATGCCATGCATCTCGTGAAGGACATCGGGGAGCCGTCGATATGGCAGATCAAGGTATTCCCGGAGACCGTGGATCATAACGACACCCAGTCAGCGTAGCCACCGTCGCCCTTCTTGACCGGTGGTGAAGCATCACCAGAGACAGCGCGTTTTGCCAGCGTTACGAGGCGATCCGTAAATTGAGAGAGACGAGAGGGCACACTGCTCAGTTCTGGCTTTGAAATAGGTTAGTTTGCCGAAGTGAGTCGCTGCTCTGGCATCTAAACAAAGGCCCTACAGTTTGAAAGCTCCAGCTACAAGTAATGGAAAGACGAGTGTGGCCTCTGCCTCGACCTGTGTATAGTTTGCTTGCTCTTCCTTGATTTTACCCCATGAGACCGCCTCGTTTGGCGGTGCACCCGACAGCGATCCATCTCCCTCCATGCCCGTCGAGATGTAGACGACGTAATCCGCCCCGCCGCGGAAGAGATTCGTCATAATCGCATGGTGTTTCGGTACACCACCCCCAACCGCGATGAGCCCCGTCGTGTCCGCGAGCAAGCCGTCTTCGATGAGTGAGTCGTAGTCATCCAGAATCTCGATTCCGACGTCTGAATCGTAGCCCTGGCGATAGTAGTAGAGAAAGTTCCCGACTTCGGCGTCGGTTAATGCCGGGCAGTACACTGGGACGTCATTGTCCGCCGCCTGCTTCAACACTGAATCCTCGTCGTCGAGCGTCTCACCTAACTCACGTGCGAATGCCGTCGGTGTCCGAACTTTCTCCTCCGCGAAGAACTCATCAAAGAAATCATACAGATACTCCTCCAGCCACACGTACCGATCAGAGGGAACGAAGAGATTACCAAGTCGGTTGATGCCTCGTTCCCGAAGTGCTGCCTCGTCTGCGTCCCAGTCTCCCATCTTGAACGGTTTTGCTGTCTTGATGACGTCCTCAGTTAGTGACCCGGATGTCGTGATGAGAACATCTACGTACCCTTCTCGGACGAGGTAGGCAACGGCCTCGCGCAACCCCGATGAGATGATATTTGATGTGAATGTGAGATAGATTGTTGCATCCGCTTCTTGCATACGTTCTGCAATATCGATGGCTTCTGCGAGCTGTGTTGCTTGAAATCCTGTTGACGCATAGGAGTCGAGCATCTCGTGGAAGTCGAACTCGCCGCGAAAGTCGTAGCCACGTACGTCTGGTGTATCAAGTTCTTCCTCACTCTCGGGTACGACGTAGTCGTGAGAGTCGTCGTTATCCATACGATTGGATAACTCGACAAGGGATTTGAAGAACCCGGAATCTGTCGATCAGTTCTCGATACACCCAAGGCCATCAATACTGGATTATTCACTATGCCTAAGCCGAAGGTGGCTGTCCTCCGCCCTGACGACACTCGGGTCGACGAAGCCGTCTGCTATCTTCAATCACTGGAAGTGTCGCCAATCGCAGATCCAATGCTGTCCATCTATCCAACAGGGCAGGCTCCACAGCAGGCAAAATACTGTATCTTCACCAGTCCCACCGGAGTTGCACTCGCTGAGGAGCAGAGATGGCATCAAGATGGGACGACAGTATGTGCGGTAGGTCGCCAGACAGCAACTGAGTTACGAAATTGCGGCTATTCAGTCGACGTGGTTCCTTCGACATTTACTTCCACAGGACTCGTCGAGGAGTTGGCAGACGAAGTTGAAGGGAAGTCGGTCGAGATCGCTCGCAGTGCACACGGAAGTGATGTACTGATTTGGGGGCTAGAAGAAGCTGGTGCATCTGTTCATGAAACGCATCTATATCGCTTGAAACGACCGGATACTGCCGGCCAGTCAGTTAAACTCGCCGTAGACGGTGAGTTAGATGGAATACTGTTTACGTCACCGAAGACGGTCGAGCATTTTTTTGAGATCGCTGCCGAACGTGACGCTCTCTCCTCGCTGCAATGCGAGCTAGAGGAGTCGGTTATTGGTGCAATTGGGACACCGACAGAGCGTGCTGTCCGCAGACACGGAAGTTCTGTCGACATTATACCAGCCAGAGCAGATTTTAGGCGGCTAGCTGAGGATACGGTGAACCACATTCGAGAGATACAGCAGTAACTTCACATCGTCTCTAAGGATCCAGAGGGAGAGATATTATAAATTCCTGGCGGTGAACCAAGTCATTCCAATGATGAAAGCACCGGTACCAGAAACCAACAGTGTTCGTCGATATCCGAACATCGTTGCGGCTCCGACACTGAGCGGCGGGCCGATCGTCGTCCCGAGTCTGAGTACGCTCGTCCGAATACTCATGATACTCCCGCGAAACTCGTCCGGCGCTCGTTCGTTGAGTGCGGTATCTGTGATCGGTTCTGCGAGGCCTTGACCGAGACCGAATAGTAAGAGTGCGCCGGCGACGACATAGATGGAGTCCGCAATGGCGACAACGACGAGTCCGATCCCGTAACTTACGAATCCGAGCGCGATCGATTGGAAGCTCGTGAGCGACCGAAGCACGCGATCACCCTGCATTGCAGTTACTCCCATTGTGACCGCGGGTAATCCCACGAGAAGACCGATACCTGCTGAAGAGAGGTGATATTCGTTGGCGAGCAAGAACGGAACGGCGGTGAGCTGAGCGCCATAGAGGATGACGAATATGCCGAAGATTGCGAGATAGAGCACGACGAAGGGGAGCATCGGTGTGGGCCCGGTGAGGAACTCACGGAGACTCGAGTTCGAGTTGTTCTCGTCCCGATGTGGCTCCTCGAGCAGGAGAACCCCAGGTACAGCGACGAGCAACGCAAGGAGAAAACACGCGAAGGGGGCTGACCATGCGAGTGTTGCGAGCGCACCGCCAAGTAATGGATATCCGGCAGCGCCAACCGCAAGAATCGCCGCGTTGGTACCGATCAACACCCGTCGCTGTTCACCGGTGAAGAGGTCCCCCAAGAGTGTGACCGTGAGCATCATGATCGCACTACTCGCTGCACCCTGAATCGCTCGCAGTGCGAGAATTATGGTAAAATCAGAGATGAATATGATGCCACCCCCACTGAGTCCGAAGACAATGAGGGCCGGGATCAAAGCCGGTTTCCGGCCGATTCGATCTGTCAGCAGCCCTATCGGGAGTGTGAGAAAGATCCCAGGTAGTGTAAACGCCGATAGCAAGAGACTGGCTTGTGACTCCGAAATGTTCCAGGCCTCCTGCACCGCTGGAAGTGCAGGACTGATGAGTGAGACGCCCATTACAGCGACGAGTGTACTCGCAAAGATCACCGCTGCTGCCGGAGATTCTCGGAGGAGTCGTGTCTTTCCCATTCGTTCTACTGGTATCTCCACAATTGGAGCCTGTAAATCATCCGCTATTGGGTAGTCTTTGCCCTGTGTCAGAACTGGAGGCCAGTTCAATTTGCGCCAACGAGCGAGGTCTTCCGACCGGGGAGTAGGGAGGTCGCAACCGTCGGGAGCGACCTCCGACCAGCCGAACGGCGACTCTGGGGAGCCGTGAGGACTACCTCGCACGTTGCGCAGTTTCATCTGCGCGTAGCGAATCAGCTCCGATTTACGACGAATAGCTAACTAGTCGCGTTTCATCGCGACGAGCGAGTTCGGCCGCACTGACCTCCCGCTGTTCTGCACTGCCTTCGACCCGCCAGCGCCGCCATTTGCGCAGCAATCGCTCACCAAGTAGAGACAGTCAACAAAATAGAGGATCGCTTACTCGACGAGGCGAGCGATGTCGTCGTCGAGTTGACTGTAGATCTCCTCGGCGCGTTCCTCGTCCTCGGGGGAAAGCTTCCGGATGGGCTCGCGGACCTCGCCGGCGTGGAGGCCGGCCAGTTCAAGGCCCTTCTTGACGGCGGAGACGCTGATGGCGCCGGGGATGGTGTTCTCGACGCCGGTCTCGTCGCGGAAGTTCTGGTAGGGCATGCAGATGTTACGCAGTTCCCGAGCGTGCTCCCAGTTTTCGTTCTGGAGGGCCTCGAACAGCGCGAGGCCGACCTCGGGGCGGAAGTTGCTGACGCCGGCGGAGAAACCCTCGATGCCCTCGACCCAGTAGGAGACCGCGTACGGCTCGGCCAGGCCGTTCACCCAGACGACGTCGTCGGCGCCGGCGGTGACGGCCTCGCCCAGCTTGACGGGGTCTTTCAGCGTGTACTTGATGCCGGCGACGCCGTCGACGCGAGTGAGATCGGCGAGGAACTCAACGGAGGGGTCGAAGTCGCGGGCGTAGGGCACCAGCGGGGCCTCGGCGGCGGCGTCCAGTTCGTGGTAGTAGTCGATGGCCGCCTTCTCGTGGATGTAGGTGTGGTCCATCGGCATGATCATGTGGGCGTCCACGCCGACGTCGTCGTACGCACGGATCAGTTCCTGGGCGCCCTTGGTGGAGCCGCCGACGCCGGCGAGCACGCAGGCGTCGTCAGGCAGGGCCTCGACGGCGGTCTGTGCGCCGTCGATGCGCTCCTGCTGGGACAGCGAGTGGTACTCGCTGATGTTGGCCGTAGCGAGGAACGTCCGGATGCCCTCGTCGTACAGGTCCTGGGCGTTCTCCGCGAGCTTCTCGTGGTTGATTTCGAGGTCCTGGGTGAACGGTGTGAGGAGACCGACGGCAACGCCGCGCAGACGCTCCTGGACCTGGTCGGCTGACAGTGACATAATTCGTGAGTACGCCGGCTGTAACATATATCCATCGTTTACGGGAGAAACGGGGTCGAACCAGGGCGACGGCGGAGGTCCCACGAACCGGGGTCAGGCGTCGAAGGAAGTGACACCGAGATGCGCATAAATTTCCTTCAGGCGGGCCTCGTCCTCGGCGGAGAGTCCCACCAGCGGCTCGCGGCTCGGACCGCCGTTGAGCTTCGCCAGTTTCAAGCCGCGATTGATCACGGGAGCGTTGTTCCCCGCCGACATGGTGCTCCCGGCACCCGGCTCCTCGCGAAGGTCCTCCAACGGCCGCAGGGCGCGTTGAAACTCCCGGGCCTGATCCCAGTCCCCGGCGTCGAGCACGTCGAACAGGGGCAGGGTCGCCTCCGGTAGGAAGTTCCCGATGCTGGTCGTGTAGCCGGTCGCCCCCTCAATGGCGAACTTCACGGCGACCACTTCCTCGCGCTCGCTGAGGTCGACGAGCACGGAGCGGGGGACCGTCAGACCGCGCTTGTAGATGACGATCAGGAGGTCGATATCGTCGCAGATCCGGTGGTAGTAGTCGGCCAGATCCTGCTCGTGGATGTAGGTGTGGTCTGGGCGCATGGCCCTCAGTGCGTCCGCGACGACGACTTCGTAGGCCTCGGCCAGGTCTCGGATCTCGGGGACGTTCCCGGCGGCGCCAGCGACGACGGTGGCGTCGTCGGCCGTCGCCTCGACGTGGATCTCGACGACCGGTTTCCGCTCGGCGTCGGTCAGCGAGTAGTACTCG
Organism: Natrinema zhouii; assembly: GCF_013456555.2. GTDB lineage: Archaea > Halobacteriota > Halobacteria > Halobacteriales > Natrialbaceae > Natrinema > Natrinema zhouii. The sequence continues at coordinate 409,974 of NZ_CP084882.1, read as the reverse complement.
CCGGTGTGCCGCAGGGGACGAACAGGCCGCCCACGCCGCCTCCATCGCGGCGAGGTCCTCGTCCAGCGCGTCGTGATCGATCGCGCGTCATCGGTGAAGGGGACGGCGGTGGTAAACCCGATGGTTTCGAAGTGCTCGCGGAGGTCCTCGTACATACCCGATGCGAAACTCAGGTCGGAATTAAAGCTCGGCCGGCGCTCCGGGTCGTGTTTAGAAGAATAAGCAAGTGACTGCTACCCATAACTGCTAAAGATACAGTTTAATTGGACTACTATATATAGTCCACTTATGAATTGAGATTCTTTGAGTTTCACTCGTGTGAGCGGCGTATGCTTGATACCAGTACTGATTTATGATCTGGCATCGGCTGAGGCCGAATCATGCACAGAGATTTCGAGATTCCACTAATAATGGCGCTCCGTCAAAAGGAGCATGTGCCAGATTGGTTGATCAGACTGGCGGACACGCCTGCTTTCTATCCAATAACCCCATATCAAAGACACTAGTTGAATCAACTCAGAGCTCTTCGGAGCACTCAGGTAAAGCCCGATTTAGCAGTGCCACATATTCTGTGACGATCGCTATTTTTAGACTGAAATCCTAATCGAACTGTTTGGGTTACAAGCGTAGGTCTGTAATCCAGATCCTACTTAGTGAATCCGTTCCACACTGAACCGTGAATAACAACAGTACATTTGTTATGGTGTCTGGGTAGCGTATACCAGATTAGTTGCCGCTAGTCCAAGTATAACGGATCTTTATAAGTCTCGGTGGCCTGTTACATCTACCACTATTTCCTAAGCTACTAAGGCTAGAATCAGCGCTCTGGCTCTGTTGCTACTCTCCTCAATTGACATTCAATTGGAGGACTCTACCATCCGATCACGACCGATACAAAGAAACAAATCGCTATACGAAATCGCACGACGGCAGGAGCGTTTCAAAAAGACCAGCGTTCCAGAGTTCAAACCGTGAATTCAGCAGTTAAGCGCTCACCCACTACACCGTGGAAACACGTACTTGAATTCGTGAGTGGGCTGAAGAAGTGCCTCGTACCTTATCTCTCGTAAGGGGCGAGTTAGAGTCTCATCGTCTGCTCTCCATCTCTATATATCGGTCTGAAGCATCGCCGTCAGCCATCTAAACGTCTGGACGACAGAACATCATTCAGCCAATTATTTCCCCGAGTGCATTTACAACATGGTCAGCGTGGTTTTTATCGATGATTAGTGGAGGTAGAAGTCGTACGACAGTCCTGCCTGCAGGCAGTGCAAGGACACGATGATTCATCGCCAACTCCTGTAGGATACGGTTTGCTCCGCGTTTAACCTCAATACCCACCATCAACGCCTCTCCGGGGATATCCCGGACTCGATCACCAAGTTCTGCCTCTAACTGCTTCTGCAGGTATGTTCCGATCTCGGCAGCATGGATAGGGAGGTTTTCATCGGTAATCGTCGATATTGTTGCTTCAGCTGCCGCTGAGATAAGAGGGTTCCCGCTGAATGTCGACGCATGGTCGCCATATTCTTCTGCAATCCAGTCGCGATACAGCGTCGCACCAATGGGTAATCCGTTTCCGAGTCCCTTTGCACTTGTGAGTATGTCTGGCACAACGTCTACACGCTCACAGGCCCAAAGTTTGTCTGTCCACCCAACTCCGTTTGAACCTCATCCAGAATTAGCGCTGCTCCAGCTTCTGTGGTCGCCTCACGGATAGTCTTCATAAAATTGGGAGAGGCAGGGTTGATGCCCCCCTCGCCTTGGATGGGTTCGACTATGACAGCCGCTGTATTGTCATCGATTGCCGTCGTTATCGCGTCAACATCGCCATATTGGACGAACTCTACGTTCTCAAGAAATGGCTCATAAGGGTTTTTACATTTGTCCTTCCACGTAGTGGAAAGCGCGCCCATTGTACGACCATGGAATCCCCGTACTGTGGCGATGGTTTTCGTGCTACCGGTGGCTGCACGAGCAAACTTCAATGCAGCCTCATTAGCCTCGATTCCGAAATTACAGAGCCACACCTTCTCGATATCACCGGGCGCTACATGTCCCAGTGTCTCGGAGAGCTGACTCCGCATTGCAACGGGATACGAGCCTTGTACATAGGTCAGATCCCGAAAGTTGTGTTGTGATGGCATCCGTAACCCTATCGTGGCCATGACCCAACGGGACACATGTGTAGTTCGCACCCATATCGAGGTATTCGTCCTCGTTGTCATCGTAGAGATACGGACCATCGCCTTCGACGATCTCGATAGGTTTCTCAGAATACACGAATCCACTCATGTTTAGCTATCACAGATAGTACCCTGAAACGTGCTGGGAAATATCTGTCCCACTCCTCTACAGATGTGTTTATGACAGATTTCTATCGAACAGTCTAACCACCCCATGTGAACTGTTTTCACGGATCCGCTACGCTTATTGGTAATCAGTTCCAAGATTTAGATTCCCATGGGTATGGGTAACTTCGACGAACAAGAGCATGAACGCCGTGAGAAGAAACTCTCCGAAATTGAATCAGACTCTGAAGAGCAACCGAGAGAATATCGGGGCCAAATGACGTTTGAGACGGAGGACTCTATGGAAGTGTTGCTCGACCGTCTAAAAGAGATGAAGTCCAGGGATAAATGACAAATAGTTAAAAGATGAAACAACTGTCTCAACTTGAGTGGATTGATACTGGGCCAGGATTAAGTTCGACACGAGGTTAGTAGCCCTATGGAAACCCTCCTGCTCGATTCTGAAGTAACACAATCAGTACCGATAGAGGCTGTAAATGCAGTCGTAGAAGAAGCGTTCCAAGCCTACGAGCAAGGGACTGTGGTAATGCCACCGAAGTCACATATCGATCTGCCCCAGTATAATGGTGATTTTCGGTCAATGCCTGCATATGTGGGGACTGATTCGTGGGAGGGTGCTGCAATTAAATGGGTTAACGTCCATCCGGATAATCCATCAAACAATAACCTGCCAACGGTAATGGGGATAATTATCTACTCCGATCCAGAGACGCTTAGTCCGTTAGCTATCATGGACGCCACCGTTCTTACTCGGAAGCGGACTGCGGCAGCTGCGGCCGTCGCTACAGATCATCTCGCGGCTGACGATGCTCACAGTTTAGGCCTTATCGGTGCCGGAACGCAATCGTATGCTCAATTTGAAGCTCTCACCCAAGTCCGACCAATCAATAAGGCCATCGTGAATGATGTGGACGATGACGCGATAGACACATTCATTAACACATATCCCGGTTTCGAGATTCAGGCCGGTACCGTTCATGAAGCGGCCGCATGTGACATTGTCTCAACTGTAACCCCTGCTGAAGAACCAATTGTTCCGCTTAGCGCGGTCAATCCTCAAACGCATATTAATGCGATCGGTGCCGATGCCGAAGGTAAACAGGAACTCAGTACGAATATTCTCACTGAAGGGTGCGTTTTCGTCGATAGTTTTGACCAAGCAATTCACGCAGGTGAGATCAACGTGCCGTGGGGTCGAGGAGATCTTGATGAAGATGATATCTACGCCGAACTTGGTGAGTTAGTAAGTGCAACCGATGGGTTGGCAATACCACAAAATGAACTGACAATATTCGACAGCACCGGTCTCGCAATTCAAGATGTCGCTGCCGCGCATGTCGCATACGAATATGCAACCGGACTAGGGGATATCCCATCTACAAGCTTATTCTCTAAATGACATCTTCTGCGTTGTTCACGTCGCGATTTACCGTGTGTTGGGATATTATGGTTCGTGGGTCACACGTTCTTGTGAGACTACTAGCCTCGTAGATTTGTCGAACAGGCGCACCGCAGGCTGTGCCATCCAGCCGATATCCCTATCTCCTCCATTACAGGTGAGATTCGGGAGTCCCTTCTGTCGGATGTTCTTGACTCCATTCACGTCAGCAATGGCGACCAGTTCACAATCTTCGCAGACGTACAACCACCGATACGCTGGCTATCGTCCGTGGTCCCTCACGAGGTGCACGATTTTGACGTGTCATGTTCGCTCACGTGATCGACGCTGATGCTGTGTTCGGCAGCTTTGTATTCCAGCATCTCGGTGAATCGGTCGAACGCCAACCCGTGCAAACCGAGGTTGCCGTGGTCGCCTCAATCAGTACCATCACTGAAACCAATCAGGTCGCCCACGGCGATCGTCCCAGCATTCCAGGCGGCACTTCGGCCACCACATCCTTCGAGACAGCGTGGAAGAAGTGGTGGCAGCGTTCGCGGCGTTTCCGGTCCAGCCGTTAGCCTCACGAGAATCGCTGTCTTCGCACGTCGTTCGCTCCTTCTGGAAGTAGTAATCATCCTCCTTGAGTGAACTACCAGGATACAGCAGGGGTCGTCACCGACTGCAACTGCCGGTAAATAGTAGATATCGGGTCGATACCCGCCACCCGGTGGATCGCCAACGTCTCGTCGACAATGCATACGGTTCACGCGTGGACCGACATATGAACGGCAAAGCGGAAGATAGACTTGGAGACGACTGCGGTTTTCTCAGATACCGACGGTGATCGATTAGTGCCCGGGTTGGTCGGCCGGCGCTTCCATGCTCTTGATCCGGAGGATGAGGATGTTGTTGGTATCATCCTTGCCATCGAGAACTCCGTTGATGACCAGTTTCGATAGCGGCGTCGGGCCGACGTTAACTTCGTCGCCCTCGGAGAAGCTACGGATGGAACCCTGGAGGTGGATTTCTGCACGGCAGAGTTCGGGGTGGTGGACGCTTGAGAGGTCAATTTCCTCGACATTAGCGTCCTCGACGGTTTCGCCGTCGTGGAAAAGTGGGACTGACGCCGGCTCTTCCATCTGTTCGACATCTAGCGCCTCGTAGGCATTCGCAGTGGGTTTGTATCCCCCCTTCGGCCCTGGGACGCCCTCGACCAACTGGAGCGCCTTGAGGCTCTGCATCTGGTTTCTAATTGTACCAGGGTTACGGTCAACTTCAGCGGCAATATCCTCGCCCTTGACGGCGTTCTCCGTCTTAGGATAGAGATTAATCAACGCCGTGAGAATAGTTTTCTGACTCGACGTAAGCTCGATCGACGACATACGATAGCCTTGGGTGGGCAACCGATTAAAGGTGTATGAATGAAGAACACCTCGAAAGCGACCTAGGTGGCGACAACCGAAAACGAATTTGTGGCTCTCGCTCCCGGATCACGTTATCGAAGGCGAGCCCATCTCCAGAACCGGTGTCGAGAGCTTTATCGGTTAAATCTCGCATCCAATTCCCTGCCAACGACCACCCCCTCGGAACACCCGGCAACCTCGCCGACGAAGTCAAATTCGTGCGGGTGAAGGGCCCAATGATGGCTTCCCGGCCAACGTCGATGTCTGCTTTCATCTTGTTACAATCTCCTCCATCCGTGTTCGGTTTAGCCGAGAAATCGAGAGATTGTGCATCGTTGACGAGGTTAGCGGTGTAGACCAGTGGGAAGTGATCATCGAGGTTGTGAAGCCACTGAGCGTGAAGGGACGAGAGTTCCTCCAGGAACTCTCGCCCCCGACGTCGTAAGATGAGTTGTTGGAGTCGTACCTCAACGTGGTCGGGACCTTGACCGAGAAAAATGGCAAAGCCCGAAACTGCGATCGAGGAACGCACTGGGTTTCCTTCAGAGATCCAAGTGCTGATGACCATCCCATATGTCAGCTACTTCCCCGCGTTACTGATCTACGCGAAACTTGGAGAAGTCGATCGGTTCGACACCCACAGGGAGGTTGTGAGTTATATGAGACTGAATCCGACGATCCGCAAGTCGTCCGACTCGCGGATGGACGGAGGTGTCTCGAAACACGAATCTGGACGGGTTCGGTGATCCGACCTCAGCCGTGCGTAATCAAGGTGGAACCTCCGGCTTCAAGGAGCGACCGAAAGGAGTGAGTAGGCCGGAGAGGAAACCGACAGGGTGCGGCGCAACCGGCACACTTTGACAAATCGACTCTCGAACGCTTAAGTACCGCCGGTACTTCTCTGAAGTATGGTCGTGCGTCGAACCGCCATCGTGAAACTTGCTGTACCCGACGAGCAACGCGACGCACTCCACCGAACCGCCGAGCAATATCTGTACTGCGCGAATCGAACCGCCGACTACTGCTGGTCCGATACTTCATACACCGAGTGCAAGAATAACTAACGGCAGGTCCGAGACGCACTCTACTCTGACCTCCGCGAGGAGACGGAGTTACAGGCACAACTCGTCCAAGCCGCGATACGTCGCGCCGTCGAAGCCGTCAAAGGCGTTGTCGAACGGTGGGAGAGGGGACAGCGTGTCTCCCGTCCGACGTTCACCGCCGAGACGATGGACTACGACACTCGAAGCGCGACCTTCTACCGACGCAAAGCGTCGCTGGCGACAGTCGATGGCCGGGTCGAATGTCCGTTCGTTCTCCCGGCAGACAGTCCGACGCCCTACGAGCAGTACGTACTCTCCGAGGACTACGAGTTCCGCGAGAGTACACTCCGATACGACGCGGTGACCGACGAGTTCTACCTCAACATCTCGACGCGGCGGACTGACGGTGACTACGCAGAGGTTTCGGTAGATACTGAGCACCAAACAGTCCTCGGTATCGACCTCGGTGTCAACTCGTTAGCCGTCTCCTCGACCGGTACATTCTGGCAGGGCGACGACTACGACCACTGGTGTCGCGAGTTCGAAAAGCGGCGTGGAGAAATGCAACAGTGCGGCACCCAAGCCGAGCACAACGCCCTGCTTCGCCTATGCAAACGAGAAGAATCGTGGCGCAAACAGTACATTCACACCGTCGCCAATGGACTCGTTACGGAAGCTGTCGAACACGACTGCGACGTAATCGTGTTTGAAGACCTAACGGTCATCCGACAATAGATTCCGCAGGCGAAGTGGCATCACGTATGGGCGTTTCGACGCCTGTTCGAGTACGGCTCCTACAAGGCCCGGGAACGCGGTGTCTCCGTGGAGACAGTTGAACCGAACCACACATCCCAACGCTGTTCTCGGACGGACTGTGGGTTCACGCACGACGATAACCGCGACGGAGAACACTTCGAGTGCCAAAAGTGCGGGTACGAGGTGAACGCGGACTACAACGCCACAAAGAACATCGGGCTACAGTACGCCCGAAAGCGACGACACAGACTCCGTTTCTCGCCCAAGTCGGGGGGCGGAGACGCACCAGTAGACGTGCGTGTGAATGGTGGGACGGTGAACGGCGAGAGTCACCAGCCTATTGCCGGTGACTGATTGCCGGGAGTCCACATCAAAGCCCCCCTCAAGGACCGAGGCGCATATGCGACGAGAGAATAGGGTGGGGTAGTTTACAGTGCGTACACAGCGGTGTACAACAGTAAAAACGAGTATCTGAGCCGGTTTTTCTACCGGTTGAATTAGTCGAATGAATTTGAAGAAGGCGATTGTCGCAACGGCACGGAAACTACTCGTGTCGGTGTGCTACATGCCCCACCGAGGGAAGGTGGACTATCCACTCGAGGTGAGTAGCTGAGGATCTGAGGGCCGCTAGGAGTGATCAACGCAACCGCAACTATTGAACCCCGGTGATGAACACCGACCGTGGCACGTGGAAAACGACAAATCGAGCTAGGATAGGCGTGCCTCACGATGTCTCTTTCGACCTGTTCAGAACTTATGCAAGCTACTTCGAGCAGCCCTCAGTGACCGGCTGGAGCCAACGGGAGCAACAGTTTTCGCTATTCACGTTCCCCACTGCCGGTGGAACGGCGATTCATCGCCCTGTGGTCTGCTAGTTCTACGATCTCATCATTGGAATCGTCGATATAATCTGAATCGTTATTACGTCAGCCGTGATTTATTCGGCCAGCAGAATTTCTATAGGTGGCCTACAGAGCACGTTCGACAGCAGAACCACCGTCGAACGCTTCTTTAGCCCTCTCAAAGAGGATCGCTGCTATCTCATCTTTTGAGTCCTAGGCCGTCAACGCGTGGAAACACCCGTTGGCTTGGTGCTAAGTGATCACTTCCTCACCGCACTAGGAAATCGGCTTGCCGATCTGGCCGCCAACCTTAGGAAATCGAAGCCGTGGTGATTACCGAACGAGGTCTATTCTGCGCTGCCCTTGTTCTCCGAGGATGTCTAGGTCGGTCGCACCATCAACTCTGAACTGGACGTGCATTACAGGTCTTGATTCGATCCTATACCCGCTCGCTATAACCTCGATCATTCCGTACCATAGCGTTCTCTCGATAGCATACGACTTCACGCTGCCGTATTTCGTCCTCATCGCCGTCACGCTCGGAGCGTTCGGACACGTCTGGATTCACCTTTGAGACAACCTCTACGGACGGCGGGATCCATACCCTGATAAGGCTCCAGAACCAACCTCTATCCACCGATATACTCTATGAGTTCAGACCAGGACCACCTGCGCGAAACCGACACCGAGGCTCGCTTCGAGTTCAAGAAGTAAGAGAAGTCGGCATTCCGCTCGGAGAAAGGACTCACCGAGGAGACGATCCGGGTCATCTCCGAGGACAAAAACGAGCCAGAATGGATGCTCAAGCGCCGGCTTCGCGCCTTAGAACACTGGCAGAACATGCCGGTGCCAACGAATTGGCCGGGCCAGCCCGACCTCTCGGAGGTAGATGTCGCCGAAATCGTCCCCTACATCCGGCCGGACATCGACGTCCGCGGCGCCGTCGACGACTGGGATGAGCTCCCCGAGGACATCAAGGACACCTTCGACAAGCTTGGCATTCCCGAGGCTGAGAAGAACGCTCTCTCAGGCGTCGGCGCCCAGTATGAGTCCGAAATCGTCTACCAAAACATGAAGGATCAGTGGGAAGAGAAGGGCGTCGTCTTCATGGACATGGACAAAGCGGTCCAGGAGCACCCCGACATCGTCAAAGAGTACTTCATGACGAAGTGCGTGCCGCCGAGCGACAATAAATTCGCTGCGCTCCACGGTGCGATCTGGTCGGGCGGCTCCTTCGTCTACGTCCCCGAGGACACGGTCGTCGAGATGCCCATCCAGGCGTACTTCCGGATGAACTCCGAAGGGATGGGACAGTTCGAGCACACGCTCATCGTCGCCGAAAAGGGCTCGGAGGTCCATTACATCGAGGGCTGCTCGGCGCCGAAATACTCGGAGTTCAACCTTCACTCGGGCTGCGTCGAAGTGTTCGTGGACGAGGGCGCGCACGTCCAGTATTCGACCGTGCAGAACTGGTCGAAAAACACCTACAACCTCAACACCAAGCGTGCCATCGTCGAGGCAGACGGCACGATGGAGTGGGTGTCTGGGAGCATGGGCTCGAAGGCAACGATGCTCTACCCGGCCACGATCCTCAAGGGTCCGGGTGCGACGGACAACCACATCACCATCGCCTTCGCTGGTGAAGATCAGAACATCGACACCGGTGCGAAGGTCTACCACAACGCGCCAGAGACGAGTTCGACCATCGAATCCAAGTCGATCGCCAAGGACGGCGGCCGCACCAACTACCGCGGCCTCGTCCACATCGCCGACGGCGCCGAACATTCCTCGACGTCGGTGGAGTGCGATGCGCTGATGTTCGACAACGAGTCCACCTCGGACACCATGCCGTACATGGAGATCAACGAGTCGAAGGTGGACGTCGCCCACGAGGCAACTGTCGGCAAAATCGGCGACGAGGACGTCTTTTACCTCCAGTCCCGTGGCCTCGACGACGACGACGCCAAGCAAATGATCGTGGCGGGCTTCATCGAGCCCATCACAGAGGAGCTGCCGATCGAATACGCAGTCGAACTCAACCGCCTCATCGAACTCGAGATGGAGGGGAGCCTCGGGTGAAGAAGCCCTTCCTGAGACCAGCCATAAATCAGGTGTAAAAAACCGACCGAAATCCCACAGAAATATCTGAGCACAGGGAACATGTTGGGCGCCGCGCGGTGCCCACTCTCTTCGACATTCAGCCGTCGCCCACGCATTCAACAATTCCTTCGCAAGAGCGTAGCAGATTTTCCCATTGAGTTAGTAGGTGCTCGAATTTGGCGAGTCTCTTCGAAATGTCTTGGCTCGGCACCGCTGGATCATCAGTCGAATCTTTCGTAGATCCACTATCCCTCGCTATTTACAGTAGACGCCAAATCTAATTTGCGCCGTTGCTGGTAGGGTCGCTATGGTCGAGATTGATGAAGCAAAACAGGTCTGTCGCGCCGCCTCAACCGTCGTTTATCCGGCGCTCGACTTTGGCATCAAACCGTGTGGGAGCTACACAAGAGAGAGCTTCGAGAAACTCCTCTCTCGTGTCACCTTCGAACAAGAGTTCGCCAATACAGCTGGGAAAACGTGCCAACTCAACAACGGCGAGCCCGTCGACGTCACGTCGACGGCTCGCAATGGACTCGCAAAACCACTTCTCTACCATCTCCGGAACCTGGAGGCGGACGCCATCGACGACCAGTTCGATGGCGTCCGCGATGATCTCTTCGAGATTCTCCGGAAACAACGACTCTTGCCCAACTGTGTCGATGTTGCGATAGACAACCATCAATGGCGGTTTTACGGTGATGTAGACACTGACCACGTTCTAATCACCTATCCCGATCAGGGAACAACTCGAACGTACTGTTTTGCGACGATCTGTATCGTTGCACCAGGAACGCGGTTTACACTCGATGTACTGACATTGGAGGCGAACGGCTTTCACGCCAAGCGCGAAGCCGTTCACTTGCTGCTCGAAACGGCACAAGAGTACGTCTCGATCAGACACGTCTACCTCGACAGAGGCTTCTACCAGGTTCACGTCGTTGCGGAACTCGAACAGCTCGACGTCGACTATATCGTCCGTGCACGCCCGAGTAAGGGGATGAAGGCCCGTCTCAGCGCCGGCGCTGAGACGGTCGTTGACGAGTATCTCATGCAGCGAAAACGTGAACCGACCGCCTCAGTTGCAGTGACTGTGTTTGCTGTGCCACATCGGTCAACGGAGGACGAGCACGTCTGGTTCATTACGAATTTCGACCTTGAGCCTGAAGCGGCGAGAGCGTACGCGGCGGCGTTCCGCCGCCGCTGGGGAATTGAAACCTCCTACCGCCAGATCGGTGACTTTCTCCCGAGAACATCGTCGCCGACGTTCTGGGTACGGCTGTTCTACTTCCTGTTCGCGGTTTCGATGTACGATCTGTGGATCCTCGCAAATGTACTTGTCTCAGCTGGTGCTGTACCGGAGAAACCGCCAATCTCGACACGTGTCTTCAGGGAATTCGTTAGTGTGACCGATTACGGATAGGGGAAGATCAGTCCGACCGAGATAATCGGTCAGAACGCCGTAACCGAGTGGCAACGCTCAGAAACGCCGCTGTCGGCGGCGTTTCTTCGCTACGTTCCTCGCTGTGTCACATAGATCGTCGGAGCGCTGCAATCCAAATCGGTTGATCGACCAGTTTCGTTCGGCTGTCCGCGTTGAATTAGCAACTACTGTTTATAGCGGGTTTGACTATGTCGCAGATGTCATCGTGAATTTTTTCTGATTGAACCGACATTTTAAGAGCGCCGATCGCCAACATCTGCGTATGGCGTGGTTAGAGCTTTCCATGGCTCAAAAGAAAATCCTAACTGCACTGATACAATTGTACGAACAGGATGAAGGATATATAAAGGGTGAACTCATCGCTGAGAGCACCGGGTTCGAATCTGATAGCGTGCACTCGCAGATGCAGGAACTCAAGAAGTTACAACTTGTCGAAGGTGTGGTTGGATCGGTGGGTGCTTACAAGCCTACTGTTGGCGCATATGAAGTATTGAACCGCGATGAATCGCAAAACGTACCTTGATTCCACTGGTTCACAGCCATTTTTTATGTTGTGAATCCACACATCAGGACAAGTCCACGAAGCTCATCATATTGAGCTCGTACAAGCACTGCGTCGCCGAACGTGCTCTTGATTATCAAAATGACGGTTTTACAATCTACCGTTTTCGGTCGTAAGTTCCATCAATCCGCGTGTTGTACGCGTATTGATGGGGCGGAACTTCCGATGTTTGATTAAGAATCTCACAGTGTTTAGGGGAGATAGTAGGATTGCTCCTGTGGTATAGATTGTTGGTGGGTTAGGGAGAGTTTCGAGGATGGGGTTGAGCGCTTCTTCTCCTAGTTTCGGAAAACCTCACAGCGGAGATAGAACGCTCGTAGATACGTTGTGAGTTTTTTGGAGTCGATACGATGTGGTGAGAGCCACCGTTGCGTCAGCGATGCGCGGGTCTCACAGGTATTCATGTGGATGTCTCTATCAACGTACTTACCGTCGCCGTGACTGACATATTCATGGTTGAATGCGTCGTTCTCGTCTAGCGGTTCGTACGCCCGAAAGCCGTCGGTATAGACGGTCAATAAATCTTGCTGGCCGACCGCCTGCAGGAGTCGAATCGTCGATACGTCGACGGCTTTCGTCGGGATCACGGACCGCTCACCGCCGCCGCCGCGATCCGCGAGAATAAATATGGGGTGTTTGTCCTCAGCGTACGTTCCACGTCTACGCGTCAACAGCCCACTTGAGCGCGACCAGCAGTCTCTCTCGCAGTCTTTGAGTCCGGCTTTCACGTAGAGTTCGACGATCTGTCGGCAGCACTTCCCCGCGGAATTTGAATCATATGCAACAAGTGCCAAACGACACTTCGGACGCTTCCCGCCGGTCGGCGCACTACTACGACGAAGTGGAGGTCTAGAACCGGAACAGCGAGCAACTCGCCACGATTAGTTTCGTCGGCTGTGTGGTCGTGCCGGACGGCATCCCAGGGTCACAAGTCGTGGATTGCACTTCATATCATTACGGTCGTAGTTGCGGTGGTCTGGCTATAACTAGGGGCAAGAAGTGACGGGATTCTCTCTCGTCAGGGTCGCGGCGGAATCCTCAGTTCGCCATCGACTTCGTAGAGATAGCCCTTCAAAAGTAGTTGTTTGATGTGGGCCCGTGCATCAGTCTGTTCGACATCCTGCTCCATAAGATAGGTGACAGCATCCTCTTGGGTGATGCTCTGGTCATCCCCAGCCGCGTCGCGGTACTGCTCGAGGTGGTTGAGTGCGTCTTCCTCACCGGAGCTGATCGGCGTCCACGAATTCTCCATGCAGGATGTATGTACATCCCCAGAAATATATTCGCTGTCCCTCCGACGACTACATCGCCTGTACTGACCGTAACCGAGTCACGATGCGTCACCCGCGGAGGATTTCCATATCATCCATCCCGGTTACAGATTTGGATCGCCAAGCAACTGCGCAACCTCGCCGTCGACAAACACGACCAAGGTGCGCTCTGGGGTGCCCATCCTATCCTCGCACTTGACGTCTGGGAGCATTCCTACTACGGGCCGGATCGAGGGAGCTTCGTCGATGCTTTCTTCAAAGTCATCGACTGGGACCACGCGACTGAGCAGTACGAGAAATCCGTCGATCACTTTGAATAGGATTATCTAGATCTACAGGCCGAGTAGGCCGCGTGCCTTGGGGTCGTCTGAGACGGTAAAAAAGCCGTCTCGCAATGCCGAAAGAGCAGATCACTCTCGAACCACTTGTCCTCAAGCCGGTTCACACTATAGCGCTCCACACGCCAATGAGCCACGCTTGCACAGGACTGGATGTAACTCGCATCGTGGCTGCACCAAAACCAAAGGCGATCAAACTCATCAGTATAACAAATTCCGCGTTTGCATTCTTCGTATCAAGAAGGAGTGTGAGTAGCGTGAGTGTCCCGGACATCGTACACATAAAAGCTCCCGCTAGGAAGCTCGACACAAGAAAGAAGGGATCGGTAAAGCCCATCACCGCGAATTCAGGATCGTAAATGCCAACCACGTTGAGTGCAAATCCGATAAATAGATACCCGAATAACCAAACAACTACAGCGGTGGTACCGAGCGATGACAGTCGGAATATCCGAAATAATCCTCGCTCAAGCGGAGTGGATGGCTGCCGCGTTCGCTTGAGTGGAGAATGACTCATCTGTTACGGCCACAACCCCCGAGCCTCGTGGGCTTCGGCGATTCGAGAAAGCGCGACGATGTAGGCTGCATCACGCCAGGAGACATCACGTCTCTCGAACTCTGCTTGAACGTCACGCCATGCGGCCTGCATCTCTGTTTCGAGTTCGTCATTCACTCGTTCGAGCGACCAGGCTCGACGATTGATATCTTGGAGCCACTCGAAGTAGCTCACCGTAACTCCGCCAGCATTGGCGAGAATGTCGGGAATCACTGCAGTATCTCGTTCGGCGAGCATCGAATCTGCTGCCGATGTCGTTGGGCCGTTTGCTCCTTCGATGACGAGATTCGCAGTAATCTCCCCCGCGTTCTCTTCCGTAATAACGTTCCCCAGAGCTGCAGGAATGAGCACGTCGACGTCGAGCGTGAGTAGCTCTTCGTTCGAGATCAGGGTATCCGCGTAGTCGGTGACGGCTTCCGGCTCCTCGTCGTGCGAAGGGACCGAAGCCGTATCAATCCCCTCTGGGTCGTACATCGCTCCGTTGACGTCGCTGATCCCGACGACCGTTGCTCCCCATTCGTCAAGCAGTCGGGCAGCATTTGCGCCGACACTTCCATATCCCTGTACTGCTACCGTCGTCTCCTCGAGTTTCCGGTCGTAGTGCTCGCAGACGAGCTGTGTGATGATCGCCACGCTCCGTCCGGGAGCTTCTTCACGGCCTTTACTGCCGCCGACGGCCGGCGGCTTTCCGGTGACGACGCCCGGTGTCGACTCGCCTTCTTGCATCGAGTACGCGTCCATCAGCCACGCCATCGTCTGTAGATCCGTCCCCATGTCTGGGGCGGGAATATCCTTATTGGGGCCGATGACGTTGCGAATCTCTTGTGCAAACCGACGGGTGAGCCGCTCTTTTTCCGCCGAACTCAGCTCTTTCGGATTGACAGCGACGCCACCCTTGGCACCGCCGAACGGGAGGTCCATGACAGCACACTTCCAGGTCATCCACATGCCGAGTCCGACGCATTCATTTCTGGTCACCTCGGGGTGGTACCGGAGCCCTCCCTTATACGGGCCTCTGACGCTATCATGTTGGGCTCGGTATCCCGTGAAAACCTCAACTGTGCCGTCATCACGTTCAACAGGGACGGTAACCTCGTGGACTTTTTTCGGGTATTTGAGCCGTTCGACGACATGCTGGTCAATACTGAGATGGTCTGCGGCATGGTGAAGCTGCCGGCGTGCCGTTTCGAGCGCCGATTCCGGTTTCGTAGATTGTACTGTCGAATCCTCTGTCTTGTCGCGGTCTCTATCGGAGTTGGGTGCCATGGTCATTCTAGCGACATTCGACGATTTCGCATCGGTCCGCCACAGCCAAGACAGCAGCTAGTGCTGTCCACAGCGATGACGTTTTTCGACTCGAAGCTCTCGTATGGGCTCCTATTCGTTAGGTCAGCTTCGACATCTCGTATGTTAGGTTCTCTCGTTTATAATCGCACCGAACTATCTGGCCCGCTCTCAGTGGGTGCTACCGTTCAGACCGGACAACCCGTCCGGTTCGGCCCAGCATCTCCTCTATCATCTGTTCGGTCGGTTTAGATTACGGCCAGTGGGCACGTCACCGTCGCAGAGGACCAAATCTTCATGAGTAGAACGGTCGCTCCCGGCCAGTCGATGTCACCCGTCAGCCGATCGAATCCCGACTGGTCGGTGGCCCGAGCAACGAACGTGCGCTATCGAATGCCCGACGATCGCGAGTTGGCCAAGGAACTCGCTACCATCGATGCACTCGGAGAGATCTGGACGAACAAGCTCAACCACTAGGCCGAGATAGGCGAGCAGCTGTATTCGACGGCACGGGTAATCGGGCCGAACGCGGATCCTGACCCTCAACCGAACGAGGAGACCGATATCTAATCTGTAATCGACAACAACGTACTGGCCTGTGGACTTGCACGGACGACTGTGCCGCGGACGCAGAGACCTTGACTGCTCGTCCGTACTATCGGACACAAACAAAAGGCTATCTGCCGATATAGACTCACGAGGACAGAGGGAGGGCATTGTCGTGACTGGCAGAGAGTTCTTTCGGGTGAACCGTGATAGGGATATGGACGAGCTCATAGAACAGACCGTTCACCCATATGTAATGTCCAAGTTTGAATTACTATGCTTTGAGATTATGAGGAGGCCGTAACCAGTGACACCGAAGACGAGGGCGGCGATACCGGCAATGAGGAGTGTGTCAGCGTAGCCGACGATCGAGGCGCCAGCAACGAACACTGGCGGGCCGAGGGTGGTTCCGAACTGAAGCACGCTCGTTCGAATACTCATGATTCCGCCGCGGAACGCATCGGGCGAGAGTGTATTCAGCGCCGTATCGGTGATCGGCTCCGCAAATCCCTGTCCGATACCGAACAGGAACAGTGCGCAGGCGAGGACGATGATCGAGTGGGCGAGTGCAGCGAGCGTCATGCCGATACCGTAGGTCACAAAACCGAGTGTGATGAGTCGTGGGGGTGAGAGATGGCGCATGAGACGGGATGACTGTGAGGACGTCACCCCCATCGTTACCGCCGGAAGTCCGAGCAACAGTCCAATCGCTCCGGAGGAAAGGCCGTAGGATTCGTCGAGAATGAACGGGATGACCGTGAGCTGTGCGCCATAGAGAATAAAGAAAATGCCGAAAATAGCGACGTATAACCCGAGAGCCGACCGAGTTGGTACCGCTCGCACCGCGTTAACGACGTACGAGAGTCCGGACGAGTCCATGCTACTCTCGGGGTCAGGGAGAATCGCAGAGCCGGCAACGGCAACAACAATACCGAGTGCGAAACAGACGAACGGCGCGGCCCACGAGAGCAGTGCAAGGCCACCGCCCAGTAAGGGGTAGCCAGCCGCGCCGATGGCGAGGATTGCCGCGTTCAGTCCAATGAGACGACTCTGCTGTTCCCCCGAGAACAGGTCACCGAGCAACGTCACGGTGAGACTCATAATGGCACTGCCGGCAGTTCCCTGCACGACGCGGAGACCGAGAAATGTCGTGAATCCGTCGACGAACACGACTGCAATGCCACTCACGCCAAACAAGAATAGCGAGGGGACGAGCACACGCTTGTGACCAACGCGGTCGGCTATGAGTCCGATGAACGGCGTGAGAACGATGCCAGGCAAGGTAAATGCCGAGATGAGAAGACTCGCTTGGCTCGCTGAGATGTTCCATGCCGCCTGTATCGTCGGCAGCGCTGGGCTAATGAGGGAGACGCCCATCACACTCACGAGCGTACTCGCAAAGATGATGAGGACTGTCTGTGATTGCTGGATGTCAGTAAGCGGGCTAGAGAGGCGTGATCTCATAGATTGTGTCTCTTGAAACTCGTGTGTTGAAATGGCACCGAATAGTGCTGTGGACGACTGTGGGCGCTGAGGGGAACACCAGGAGGGAGCGGTTAGTTCGACCTCGAGAGGACAGTCTGATACGCCTCGAGCGTCCGATCGATGTCGTCTTTGGTGTGCACGTAGCTTACGAACTGGCTCTCGAATTGATTCGGCGTGAGCAACACGTCTTGGTCGACCATCGCCGGCCAGAAGATCCGTTTCCACTGATCGGTTTTGCCGGCTGCGACATCCGCACCAGTTTTCGGGCACAGCTCGAATCGTGGACAGTCCGGCCGCTGTGTACAGCCGGCCGAGCAGTGATCGGCCATCGTCTCAGGTTCGTCACGCGTGAACAGTAGCTTGAACATCGAATCCGTTCCCGCGACGGTGTATTCCGGAGCGTGCTCTTCAACGATATCCTGGAGGCCGGCTCGAAGTCGTTCGCCGAGATCATTGACGTGCATATAGATGTCGTGGTCCTTCGCGAACCGGAGGGTTTCGAGACCGGCGACCATCGTCACCGGATGGCCGTTGAACGTCCCGGACTCGAAGACGTCACCCGTCGGCGTGAATGCCTGCATAATTTCGGCGCGGCCGCCGATTGCTCCGACCGGGAATCCGCCGCCGATAACCTTCGCGAACGTCGTGAGATCCGGGTCGATGTCGTACTTGCCCTGCGCACACTGCAGGCCGCCAACCCGGAACCCAGTGATGACCTCGTCAAAGATCAGTAGCGAACCGTAGTTGTCACAGAGATCACGGAGCGTTTCGTGATACCCCTCGACCGGCAGCACGATTCCGTGATTCCCCAGAACCGGCTCGGTGAGGACTGCTGCAATCTCCGAGCCGTGGCGCTTGAAGACATCGCGGATCGCGTCCTCGTCGTTGAATGGGACCGGAACTGTCTCCTTGGCGAACGCGGGCGGAACACCAGCACTACTCGGTTCCCGTTCATCTACGTCGCCGTCGACGAGGAACGATTCGTGGCCGCCGTGGTAGCCGCCCTGCATCACGACGATTTTGTCGCGGCCAGTGTACCCTCGAGCGAGTCGGGCGACCGCAGCAGTCGCCTCTGTGCCGGAATTAACAAACCGAAGCCGATCGACACTATCGACGTGATCGATGACGAACTCGGCGAGTTCGACCTCGACCTCGGTCGGAACGCCATACATCGGTCCATCGGTGATCGTCTCGGTGACCGCTTTACGTACGGGTTCGGGCATGTCGTGACCGAGGAGCAGCGGCCCGTACCCCATGATGTAGTCGAGATACCGATTCCCGTCGGTGTCGACGACGTGGGCACCGTCACCGTGGTCGATGAATGCTGGCGTTGGTCGTGGATCCGCTCTGACGGGCGAGTTGACACCGCCGACGAGCGACTCAAGTGCTCGATCGTACAGCTGGGACATGGAATCAGAACCGTAGCTATTGGTCATTCTATATTCATTGTTCCCTCTCAACCCACAATTGAGTGACGATACCGGCGATCGAGGCCGATCAAACGACCGTGGGGAGAATGGGCTGTGCGTTCGCCGCGGACGACACCGTCGACGCCACCTATAGTATGGAGACAAGCGTCGAGAACTGTTACGTGATGAGTGCGATGGTTCGGACCGGGAGTGACAAGAGATCATTGTCGCCGGTGACGGTGATACGGCGGTGTTGGATATCCCCAATCCCAAGAAGAGCGACGATCCACGATTTCGTCACGCCGGTGGACGTTCCGGTGCCCGAGTCTAAGTATCGGGCCACAGAAACTAGCGAGGCCGCCTGCATTTTCAGAGGGTGAGAATATGACTATACATTGACAATCGGGCCACGATGACTATCACCAATCTTCACGACTTGTTCGTATACAAGAATATCAAGTATTTTAGCCTAGGCGGCCCTATCATACTATTATTTGAGCCGTCCGAGCACGTGTTTGGTACCGACAGTTCTGTGAAATCACTCTCGCAGCCGCAGTCTATAACGTCGAACAAGCCGCCAAATGATGAATCCCGTCGCCCTCTGAGGATTCAATAGAGCTGTTCCATTCGAAACCTCGGTAGCGTCGGGTTTGCGCTGACCGTTCTCCAGAGGCTGAAAGCCGAATCGAATGTGGTCGCTCTGTCTATCTCTGACAACGTGATACCCGCATTAGCGGCTTGAACCGGGTCCCTGTAACGGTTCGACGATCGAGCGGGTTGGATTCGAGAAGAGTCAGGTGGCTTGGTTTAGACGCGGTACAGATCGTTCTAGACTGTTTGTGTACACGCTACATAATTGATATCAAGAGACACTTCCTCCCTGAATCTAGTTGACCGGAAGTAGCCACACTGTCTGAACTCAGTAGCGTCTAAACACGGTCGAGTCAGACTATTTTTCGATAGTCTGACTCGAGTCGACGACGCGGACACTGAGAACGAGGAGTGAGACGATTTTCGCTTCGATCCATGATTCGACGGAGCGACACGTCGGATTTAGATTCGCTGAATCCGTATTGAAAGCTGCGTTCGGGAAATCGCCGTGCATATCACAGACCCAGTGGGCTTCACCGTAGCGCAAAACCGGATCCATTGCTGTCCCACAGACGGGGCAGGTGGCTCGTCCGAGAGCGCTCATCGCTGCTCCCCGAGAGTAACGACGGGGTCCTCGTCTGTACGCTCCATGTGTTCGACAAAGTCTTCGTAACGGGCGCGAATCGTTGACTCACCGACTCCCGTGACGATCGCCAATTCCGCCGCGCTTGTGGCTATCTCCGCGGCATTCGCAACGTACAACCACGCTCCGGCAAGGATTCCTAAATACCGTTTGTTCCGTGCCCAATCGGTCGTCCGTGCCTCGGCGAGGAGTTCGTCGACAAACGACACCGCCTTGGGAGACGCATTGGGAAAGTGGATCTCGAACAGTTTGCTTCCCGTCGCCTCGAGGAGGGTGTCTCGCCGCTTGCGAAGGGTCGCAGTCGAAATATCGAAGTGGGAGGCAAGATCGGCCTGTGAGAGTTCGACGTCAGTCGGTGAACAGACAACGTAGAGAACTGCAGCGGTATACGTATAGGGAGAAACACCGCTCGTCGCGCCGGTGGCGTCCCCGGTTCGGGCGAGACACATAGCTCGCTTTCGAACGACGTCTGGCAACGCAAGTTCCTCACAGCACGTCTGAATAAGCGTCTCCGGATCGGCGAGCGGAACCCCGATCTCGAGCCTCTGGGAGAGGCGCTGCATTTCACCGATGATCTGCTCCTTTGAGAAGGGCGTCCGATCGGCTATGACAGTGACTCGCACCGGCTGCTCGCGAAGCCGACACGCGATGAGCAGACACGCGGCGGCAGTACGTTGGGGCGATATGACTCGGATATTGTTTCGTTGTAACTCTTCGGCGAGTATCGTCGCGTACCGTCCGAGCGAATCGTCGACATCAAGTCCCGTTGCTATTGCCGTGATCGCCGCTGAAACTGGTTTGTCTGTCATCTTGTCTTGATCTCCGATGGCGGGTAATTCCGCATAGTATCCGGTAACTACATCCCCTGATTCGATCGCGGTTCGTACAGAGTTCAACGTCATCGATCCGTATGAACGTTTTCTTAATTCGTGTTCCATCCAGTACGAACGTACGACGAGGTCGGGCGTGATGTGACCTGATCAGACACGCCGCGCAATAGATTCCTATTTAGACTTGAGAGCGGTGATACTCTCGCTGTGCGTGCAGGAATTACGTCGGATACCTGATGGAATACGATGCGCGTACTACTGCCGAGCATCGATCTCCGAGTCGGTTACTGCAGGCTCGGACTCAAGCTGCCCGTGGAAATGACGGCGCCTTGTTCCAATGTTGTCCCGGTGATCGACTTGAGACGGTCGACCGGCGAGACCTTCTTGGGTTCGCCCAGCAGGGCGCCGTCTAAGACCTCGCTGATGTTCGAACACGGTGTGATCTCGCTCATCTTCTCGTACTCCTCCTTGATCATCACGTCCTGCTCGTTCGCCTCGGGGATGATGATCTTCGGGCAGCTGGTCTTCGCGGCGGCCTCGATATTAGCTGTAATTGAGGGCGGTAAGCCCCTTTCCTCAGCGAGCGTCGAAGACGGGAGAAGGGAGGGGATACAGCGCCCGCACGCCTTGTTTCCGCGCGAATCGGCATCCTTACTACCCACGCGGTTGAAGAGGGTAGTAAGATGCTTACCACGCTTCCGGCGTTGTTCAAACGTGACAAAAAGCCCGCATCGTCGGTTGTGGCCGAGTACCGATCGGTAGGAGTGGGACACTCCGAACTACCTGTAAAGGGAGATCGCCTGCGGAGTCTGTAACCGCTATGGGACCTGTTCTTGCAAGTTCTGGTACAGAAACAAAAAGCTCTGCCCTCAACAAGCGAGGGCCGGTAGGCCCGAGCACGGTAGGGCGGAGTAGTTCACAGAGTCACCCCCCTAGAACCGTGTATGGGGGAGATTGCTGCGACAATCGGGAGCTGGAGATACAAGGGGTAATACGGGAAGAGACGGATGCCTCATTCAAGGAAATCGAAACTGAGGATGATGGATCCGATACAATATTCATTGCAGACTCCTGTGACCAAGAGTAGCCTCTCTAGAACGACCCAATGAAATCCGAACTAGTCAGTCGAGTTTTCAGAGCCATCTGACGAGGAATTTCTATGACAGTTTGCCTGTCACGACTAGCTCTCACCCGCTGATATCGGACCGAACTGATATCTGTCCGACTGTTGAGCTCCTACACGGCCGGTTGTGGCGACCGGTCGAAAAGGGACACAAGGGAACCTCGGTACTCGCACTTTCCTTCTTTCGCCGATAGACCTTCACTACTCAGTCCCGACTCTCTGCTATGTCTAACTCTCGAACTCAATAGTTCCGCGGTTGCTCACCGCCTGATCGTGACGGCTGGCAGGGCTCGGCAGTGGCCTGCCGAACGACTAAACACGACGGGTCGGCCGTCTGTGCTGTCATGGGTGAAACTGTTCAGCTGACCGAGACACATTTCTATATAACGCTGCGACGGGAAACATCGTAATCGACCCAGCCTGACGAGTATGATCACGTGGCCGTTCGCGATGGGGTACTCGGCGAGCTGGATGAGTAGCTTGAGCGAGAGGAATAACGATAGTTGGTAATACGACCTCTTTATTTAGAATATCTGTTGCAGTTGTTCCGTCGACTCATCGTCACGATCGGATGATTCCGTCTGTAACCGCCGGATCTTGTAGAACTAGGACAAATTATCGTAGTTGAGCATCACGACGAGCATCTGCAGCATACTCGAACTGTTCGCTTCCAACTCGTCGTTCGTTCGATTCGCTTCGTTGACGACCGCTTCACTGACCGCCTCGAGTTCGTTCGGTATCGGGTTGTTCGCTCGAACGCTATCGTGTCCTCGCCGAAACGAGTTCGCAGTGTCGGAGACGGACGAGAGAAGCGTCCCGAAAAATCGGACGCATACGGGGAACTCACCGACGTGTCGGTTCGGTCTTCGACGCGCTCCCGAAAGTCGGTGACGTCGGTCTGATGTTCGTAGAGATCTTGTATCGAACCGAATTCGTGGGAGAGGACGATCTGATTGACGCCAACCGAAATGGGAACCAGCGTAACCAGGCCCATTGACGGTGCCGTTGAGGTACCACATAATCCGTGACGGCGTGGTCACCGTGGCAAGGCCAGGCCTCCAACGACGACGAACGCTGCGCTGATCCCAATCAGGATGACGAGTGAGCCCGTGAGTCGATTTCTGGTAAGTAAGAACCATCGCGTGAATTCCATGACAGGGCGGCGGCCAGCCGATTCGGCGGGCGTCTCGTCCATACTGTCTTCCGACGTACGCGAGTAAGGCACATAATCGTCAGCGGTGGGTTTGCAGCCCGCTTCGTCGTCGGGTTGAGCGAAATGCGGTGATTGACTATGTCAAATATTTTGACGTGCAAGTGCGTCCCTTTGTCGTTATCTCGTTCTCAGTATTCGTTATCGATGTTTCCCGATATCTCGTGAGTGAAGTTCGTCTTCGGCCTGCCATGTTCGTGGTCGTACGGCAATAAAGACTGCAACAAGATACAGTGCGACGACGATACCAATTACGAGAAGGCCGGGTATCACCCCGATAGAGGCACTGGTTGGCCATGGTGTCGTTGTAAATGCGGCTATGTGTATCGTCCAAGCCCCTAACATAATCGTGAAGAGCAAGAGGTAGATCCGTCGGAGACGATGCGCAATAGCTTCCTCTCTGGTGATTTTGATAACAGGTGTGCGGTAGTCCTGGCTCAACGTCTCTCGCCACGATGGATCCTCGAGACCCGTAGATGGGTCTAATCCGTACGCAAAGACGTTTTTCTGGAGCGTCCGAACGCGTCCACGCCAGAGATCGTAGCCGCGATACCGCTGTGCCTCCATGAATAAGAAGGCCGTCAATGCCGCTATTCCCAATAATATGATATAGTGCGGTCGGTTAGGTCCCGAAAAGCCCCATGTCAGGACTCCGCTCATGACTATAACGGCCCAGTTTGTCGTTCGGTCGAGGCGCTCACGCCAAAATTTCATCCGATGAATCTCTCCCCGGTAGAGATGTGCCATCGACGAACTCGGTGCCATTTCTTCTAATAACCCTTCACCGACTTCGCGGTGTTCAGCGGAACCGGGGTCGATATCTTTCGCTGATTTCTGAGTCATTACAGTTAGACGCATTCAACGACCGGAGTAATAGAGGCAGCACTTTACCACAATAATCGTACTATCTGAGAAATCTCCTTTTCGTACTCTGCTAATTAACGGATAGAGTAGCCAAGGGAGGCACAGAAGAATTCAAAGAACATCGCGTATCCTGTTTGAATAAAACTTCGAAAGTCATTGAGTTCGCCACGCTGGCCTGACGCGTATGATCATACAATGAAAGTGAGTTTCGCATCCTCTTGGATCGACGAATATCTCCGTGAATCTCTTCAGAAGTTACGCTAGGTACTACACTCAAAACAGTCTCTGAGTAAAAAGCTCTAAAGGCTAATATAGCTAGACCACTTCGAAAAGTGCATATTCATCCGTAATTCTATAGACAACTAAGTCATATTTAATCATCTGACTGTTGGCAGGTGTGTGAGTCGGTCTGTTTCTTATACACGTTACCTTGGATGGCGACTTCATTGCGTTCGAGCAACCTGTCACTGCCGTCCGTGTACCGGATGGACCGAAGAAACCGCCAGAGTGGCCGAATGTTGCAAAATGCGAATCCGACAACGATGAGCGCGAAGCCGGCAACGGTCGCCGTGGTGATTTGTTCGCCAAGCAGGATTATACCGAAGAGCGTCGCCACGACGGGAGATGCATAGTTGATGAGACTGACGCTTGTTGCACCGATTTGATTCAGCAAGGTAAAGTAGAGGAAGTATCCGCCGGCTGTAGCGAAGACACCGAGGTATATGACTGCGAAGACTGCTGACGGTGTCCACACAATGTCTCCGAATGATACGCTTGAATAGGCGTAGGATGTGATGTGGAGGAAAATCGCACCAGTAGCCATTGACCACGCGTAGAGAGCCATTTCCGGGAGACCTGCCGTCCAACGTTCCGTCAGCACAGACCCGAGCGCGAAGACGAGTGCGGCCGCTATCAGCAGTCCAATGCCAAGGAGTTGTCCGTTGAAGGAGCCGCCAGCAATCGCAATAGCGGTTACCCCGGCGAGTCCAGTACAGAGGCCGATGACGTCCGTGATGTAGATGCGCTCCGTTGGGAGAATACGAATCGCGATGAGGGGGGTAATGATCGGCGTAAAACTGATGATGATCGCAGCGACACCACTCGTGACGTAGCTCTGGCCGATAAAGGCGAACGCGAATTGTGCACCCATGACAAGGATCCCGTTCGAAAGGATGAGAGCTACATCCGATTTAGTCTGGGGGAGCCATCGAATTCGACTGAGTAGCACAACTCCAGTGAAGATAATGGCAGCAATGTCCAATCGGGCCGCTGCGAAGAGGAGCGGTGGTAGAGCTTTAAGTCCAATTTCGATTGCTGTATAGGCTGTTCCCCAGACGAGTGCGAGCGCGCCAAAAAGCAATGCGTTTTTCCCATTTGTCATTTTGTCACTGCGTAGTCTGTAGCTGTCTCTAGGTCGATATTGTATCTATAGACGGTTCAACTAAACGGTTTACGTGGGCTATGATAACACGATCCAACAAATTCATGACTATACAAATAATTTATTGAATACATTGATTTCGACCGCTTCTCACCGAACAGGGCGTTGAAAACGGCCAGTTGGTTCGACAGACAAACTACAACGCACTTACTGATGATAATCGTAACAATCAAGAATTAGTGTTAAGTGGATAGAAAACCGGATCCACGGTGGGTGTATCGAACGAGGAATGGCGTACGCTTTTTATTAGCGGCTTTCACCACTCTACTATGGGGATGTCTTCGGTACTCGCCCAGTCACACGAGAACTCCAGAAACCGCCTGTCTGGCTAAGTTGTGGCTTCGATCGACTGCCGTCAAGAGACGCGGTCGATCGATTTTCACTGATATTGCACATGTGGTTGACTATGTCATCGCTCACGTCGTCGAGCAGGCCGCCGTCCGGGGCCAGCTCAACTCTATCTATGAATCGATTCATCACATATCGAGGCAGTTCAGGGGAACGATGAAGTGTCTTGAAACTGCGATCCGACGGCTGAAGAGCATTACTGCGACTCCAGCTGTACGATCATCTTGACAAGAGCATAGATTCATATCGCAGTGGCATTCACACAGGCTAAGCAGGATTCTGAAGAGACGGCGAGTGACGCGCTCGCTGTCGAGAAACCTATCTGGATACGGTGACAGTGTCTACAACCCGCTTGAGTGGCATGATCACCTACTACTCGCAGGGGCCTGCCAATCGCCCCGTATAATTCGCGAAACACGGATGAACCGCTTGAGATTGGGTACAGGATCGAAGGTCAGATCGAGACACACAGCAAGGACGTCTAGCTGAAGCAATCGGTCTTAGACGAGACGTACAACCGCTGAACACAGGTTGAGCGAACAGATGACGCGGTCAAGGATCGCGGCCTCGTGCACGTCCACTACGAGCGGGGAGATAACCCAGGACGGGAGATACTCAAGGTATGAGGTAAATTCTATGACACACTCTCTCGAAGATATTCGAACAAATCATCTCTCCGCGATATTTAAAAATCCTATATAGGCGAATGCTTATACACATTCAGGAGTAAGAGGGGGTATGGGAAAACAAACAGCGAAGACTACAGAACGATCTTTCTTAGTGGTAGAGACAATCCAGAACTTAGGAGGTGCAACTTTAGAGGAATTGACTTCTGAACTGGAGATGGCAAGAAGTACAATTCACATCCACCTTCGGACTCTTATTGACAGGGGATATCTCATGAAAGAAGGAGAGATATATCATATTGGATTACGGTTTCTCAATCACGGAGAGTATGCAAGAACACGAAAGAATGCATACTCTCTTGCTAAAAATACGGTAACTGAACTTTCTGATCAAACAGATGAAGAAGTAGAATTTGTTGTTGAAAACAATAACCGAGGTATTCTTGTACACGAATCTTTTCACCCAGATAGCCAGTTCGTTTCTAAAGAGGGACATATATCTAATTCACCTACATCTGCTGGAATCTATTATTATTTACATACCATTGCGACTGGTAAAGCAATCCTCGCTGAGCTCTCTGATGAACGTGTTGGAGAAATATTGGATGAATGGGGATTGCCTGAACAAACAGATGAAACTATAACGGAAAAAGGTGAACTATTAGAAGAATTAAATCAGATTCGCGATCAAGGGATAGCTTTTGCTGACGAAGAATATGTGGAAGGACTAAGAGAAGTAGGACGTTGTGTGAAAAACCCAGATGGAAGTGTTCTCGGTGCAATCGCTATCATTGGTCCAAAATACCGGTTTACGGATGAACGATACACGGATGAATTGCCAGAAATTCTTACTGAATATGTAACTGATTTAGAGGTGGATATTTCAGAATCATATATGGAGGATTATCTTTGATGATATAATGCTAGTCTATCAGGACTCAAAACAGTACTAAGAAAAGAGACTGTTATATACTTTAGTCACTATCTATCTTTTCATTGGCATTAGGTTTCACACCAGCACATTTGCAAACACTCTGTTTAATTAAATATTCCTATTGGAGTTACTGCATAGAAAAGAGTAGGAGAGAGGCTATCGATATGTTCTATATATGTTGGACTCTTATTCGCTTAACGTGCTTTAGTTATAGTCTTAGAGTCAAATTCAGCAGCTACGAGAGATTCTATATTTTCATGAGCGGCAACTTCTTGTTCGTCCTAAGAATTAAGTACTATCGATAGATTGGCCTGATAGGCGTACCAATACTCCTCGAAAATAGATGAGTTTGCATTTGGGGTGGGTGAACGTCACTGTCAGCCTACCTCTAGATGTTTGATTAAATGTGGTACTGGAAGAGTAAGATGATCGAGAGGAGGATCATCACAAAACCGATTGAAATAAGAATTGATCCTAACATGGACTTGTTTTCAAACCTGAATAAAATGGGAATATTTATGGTTTCCCGTAGTTCGTGGTATGTAAATTCATTTCCTTTATTCTGTATTATCGCTGCTACTCGGAGGAGTTCAAGACCAAGACTAATGAGACAATATCCAAAGATACCACCAAGAATGATCGCTAACGTATCTTCGTACCACGGTTCAGTGATATTAGACAATCCACTTCCGATAGCGATCCCTATCGCTTTTATAATTATATACAAATTCACTATCATAACTATATAATAAATTCTTATCCATTGGTTCTGCAATTGTTCATAACGAGTTTTGATATCACCATCTCCATCTTGTTTGACCATTATTTCAGTGGATAGGCGAATATCGCCATTAAACTGAACTGCGTCTAATGACGATATAGCCTACAGTCTCTTCTTCATCCTACGTGGTAATCAAGCATGCGAAATTGCTTTGCTCTATGACTGAATCTTGATAAATATAGAATCTTTCCCTGGAGCCATGGAAAACGGTTGAGTGTAACTTCCATCGGCTTTAAGGAATCCGGTCGCAAATTAGAAACTATGGCGTCTATCGAACTAACTCCGAGCCAGAAGAAAATCCTTCGTGCACTGACGAACCTTTCTGCACAATCTGAAAGTACAATCAAAGGTAAGGATATTGCAGAGCAGGTCAATCGCAATCCAGGGACAATTCGAAATCAAATGCAGAGTCTCAAGGCACTGCAACTCGTTGAAGGTGTTCCTGGACCAAAAGGGGGGTACAAACCCACTGCAGGGGCATATGAAGCTCTTGAGATTCAACAACTGTCTAACCCCGCTTCTATCTCCATTTTGCATGAAGGCCAGAAGATCAAAGATATTGTTGTCGAGGAAATCGCTCTTTCGAGCGTTCATGATCCTGAACTCTGCAGGGCAGAGGTACACCTCCAAGGAGGGATCAACGAGATTTCTGAGGATGATTCGATTACTGTAGGTCCAACACCTCTCTCGAAATTGATCATAGAAGGGCGTGTTGATGGTATAGACGACACACACAATATTCTCATTCTCCGTATTGAGAATATGGTTGCTCCTGCTGAAGGATCTAACTGTTAAACCATCAAAACGTACTCATAGCACATAATTTTGATAATTTCTTATATATAGGGATAGTACTCGGCATATTCTCCATTGGGCCATGTTTAGACGTCAATCAGGAACCTCTCGCCTGGAATTATGAAGGATTAAGTGAGGTAGCAGCAAGTATGCCGTCTCAGCTCGCCCGGTTCACTGACCGATATGTCGATTTGTCCCACAACGCTGTCATCGGTGAGCCAGAACCAGCGCTCAAGATGGGTGATAGCGGCTACGCTGACTGGGTGATCGTCTCGATCCACTGTCTTCGAGAGTACCGGAACCATCCTTACCGCCGGTTGCTCGACATTCTGCATGAGATGCCCGGAATCATCGCTAAACTCGGCCTTGCGGTAGATAGCTCTCAGGTTTCATCACCGTCTGTACGCGGAAACAAAATCTTAAAATGCGGGTCTGGTACGTGTTGCTGCGGCTGTCTGTCTCACTGCATGAGTTCGGTGACGTTCAGGCAATCGGTGCATCGGGCTTCAAACGCCATCAAGCCAGCCGTCACTACGTACTTCGCGTCGGCTACAACTTTGGCGATATCAAGACGACAGCGCTCGTCGATTGCGATACCAGCGTCATTCTTGATATCCATTGCTCGATGAAACAACCGCACGACCACACGTTGGTTGGCAAGTACTCACGAGAAACCTAGCACAGTTAACCACGACCACCGCTGACAAAAGCTACGACTGGGACGCGCTACAGCACGAACTCAGGGATGATGGCATCCGTCGGGTAATCATACATCGAGAGTTCTACGCACTTGACAAAGCGCACAACGCTCGCCACGACAGGGACATCTATTATCCCCGCTCGATCGTCGAAGCGATCTTCTTCCCATTGAAGCATCGGTTCGGCGAGACATTACGGGCTAGAACGTGGTTTGGTCAGTTCAGAGAGTTCGTCCTAAAGACCGCCGTCAGAAACATCGAGCAAGCTGTGAGGCTCTAACACCACTGATTTCACGCGTCTAAACAAGTCCTCTCCATTGTATTCATAACGATTCCATTTTATTGCAATTTTTATATAAGCTTAGTTATAATGAGGATCAGGGTTTGGCATTCTTCCCGTTCTACCATTTTGGACTACTATATAGTATAGGCTATATTCATCTAAACCCTTGAGCCTATCTTTTGCGGGATTTTGCACGACAAGACTGCAAACCCGCTAGAGGCTAGCAGCAAAACGTCTCTGATAACCTCATTACAAACGTACGGGTGTAAATATTCTACTGCTAGTGGGTCCTATTATGATGGATTATTATAAAGAGTACTGCTATGACGTTTTCTTTAGTATCTTCGGTAGTAACTAGTACACTAATCAACATTCTTACTACTAATCCATACTAAACGTCGAGCGTACAAGACCGTGTACTATGCTATTCGAGAGGTGGAAGCCGCGGTTCATCGAGGCTTTCCAGCTGTCTGGAATCAATTCCAACAGATAATCGATGAGGCGGTACAAATTGACGACTCCAGTAGCATCTGGTCGGGGTATAAAGGCCAAGACCCGCCCGGGACGGCCGTCACTGCGGCGGGTCGTCTCAGTCGGGACGTTCGCGCTGGCGTAGAAGACACGGCGACCAGATAACGTTCGTCGCGGCGTGCCGCGACGTGCTACAGGTATTCATGGCCAGCCTGGTATCAGATACGGAACCGACCTAGATCCAGTAATTCAAGAGGCTGAAGACCTCCTCCCAGCCTCTGGGGAAGGTCTGGATTGACGGTCTCCAAGCCTATCGACAAATGGAGTACACTCACCAGATCGTCGTACACGATGAGACGTACGTTTCGCCCGACGGTATCCATATCAACCAGGTTGAGTGCCTCTTCTTGCTTGTCAAACCATGTCTACGGAAATTTCGCGGTCTGTCCAAGCACGACTTGGAACAGGCCGCTCACACATTTGGAATCGTCCGTTCGTTAAATCTCGCTGGCGCATCCCTCGTGAGCGCCATCGACTGCCTTGCTATGGGGACATTCCACAGCTCTACATAAGAGCGAGAATAGATGACTAGGGTGGATATGAGCGTCACGAAAAATTGATCTCTGATATTGAAACTGACTCCGAAGACCAACCAGAGGAATACCAGGGCACAATAACGTTTGACGGGGGGTTCAAATAATAAAATCCTCGAATATCTCCAGGTAATCAAGTCGAACCGATCATGGGACCTACCTTCCTTACATAGTAGTGGTCTGGGAGAGACTAATCATATCCTGCCTATTTAGAGACCCAACCTAGATCAAACAGTTTATCTTGTCCTAGTTCCTATCGTTATACATGGAGATCGACGAATTCCTTAGTGGTGACCAGCTTACAGGTCGGCAAGCAGCGACTATCTTCTTTCTATGGCTTGCACTAGTTTTTTCAGCCGGTATCTTTCTTCTTCTACGCACAAGTGGGTCAATACCAAGCTAGTCTTGGTTTCATCCTTGGCTGATGGATGAAATCTGTTTTAAGTTGGTGACATTCTCTTCTTTTGGTGAGTAAACAAAAATTCAAAGAAGAATATCAGTCATATTTGGTAATTACTGAGCGAATGCAGGAGGAGGATGCTACAATCTATCTCACTTTCACCTCAAATATCATCTCATCCGGATTGTGTGAAGTAGTTGCGTATCTTGTTCGTGAAGGATATATTGATGTGCTTATCACCACAGCAGGGGCGTTGACAGAGGATGTCATTAAGACAGCAAAGCCATTCAAAATGGGTGATTGGGATGCTGATGAAGTAGCACTCTGCGATCGAGGGATTAACCTCTTGGGAACATTTTTGTCCCATCTGGTCGATACATGTGGTTGGAAGAATAACTTTATGACTTCTTTGATGATTTTTGTAGGCGAGAAGGTGCGGACTCCGGC
Organism: Natrinema zhouii; assembly: GCF_013456555.2. Lineage (GTDB taxonomy): Archaea > Halobacteriota > Halobacteria > Halobacteriales > Natrialbaceae > Natrinema > Natrinema zhouii. Next base: position 378,167 of record NZ_CP084882.1, on the reverse strand, counting down.
AGCATTTGCACGCGAATTAGGAGAAACACTTACTGACGAGGATTCTGTTTGAAACAGGCTGCAGATAACGATGTACCGGTGTACTGTCCGGCATTAACAGATGCTGAGGTAGGTAACTTCCTCGACTACTATCGCCAGGGATACGATTCCGAAGTTGGTATCAGTTAGCGGTATCCGTTGATCCGTTTGGATCGATTCTTTCATAGTCTGTTTCGGCTGTGGTTCCAAGTCGGTCAACAAAATCCGTAATGAGAGTCGCCGCAGTTTCATCTTCCTTCCCTTTATCACGATTCGAGTTTAGAGGGAGATTGTAAACTGTAATCTCAACACAAGTAAGATCTGTAAGGGATCCATTGTCACTTTCGAGGTTGAGAATCGCACCAGTGAAAATTACGAGAGTCCGCTGCTCATCGACATCCAAATACTGTACACTCATTGTTTCCAAGGTCGCCACGAGATCAACTGTGTCTGACAAAGCATAGGTGTGAGAGACGCTGACTGGATCAGTCATTGTATGATAGTACAATGTCACACCTATAGTAGCTTTTCACACGCCGGTCAAGACGTGAACCTCCCAGTTAGGCTCAGCAGATGGAAATCGGTGCCGTATCGATAGCGCAGAACCCATTTACGATCAGGTCGAGTCACACTTATCGGGCGGCAAGTACGGGCTCAAACGAAAACTGATATCTACGAAGGATCATCGTATACCTCAACCTACTGCGTCGAAAATGGTCAGGTTCGATCCACGAAAGAGTGTGACACTAACTAATATATTACTGGATAGATTGCCTTTGTAGCCGATATCACCAACAGATGACACGACTGTTGTCGAATAGATGCCAGCAGACAGCACGCCAGTTGCGTTCTAATCAGTCAGTTCGCACTGGCAGAGTCGTTCTTGCACGTCAGCCTCGACCGCCGAGACGTGTCACAACGTGCCTGTGACCAGTGTGTCGATCGGAAGGCCAACTACGACGGGTGCAAGACCCACATCGAGGCGAACATCGCCGAAGCCAGAGACGAGCGAGTACAGTTCGGGGGCGGACAGCGGAATCTGGCTGATGAGAACAAGTGACTGTTAAGAATTAATAGCCGTCAGTGGTGCGTCACCGGGCTGAATTGAACACCCCTAGGACAAGAGCGATTCCAACACTGAAGATTACCAACGTCATGAACACCTTTGAGATACCTACAAGACCCCTCCAGTGACTGTTACCAGTATAGCTACCGCGGCGAACAATGCTACGAGGATTCGAAGTCTACCGACTGCGACATTGAACATACACTACAAACGGTTGCTACGTACTTAATCCTATACTGAAATATAGAAATTTAATTAATATCCAGACCATATCCGTCTCCCATTTTCGGTAGCTCTTTGCTGTCCACAGGATAATACGATATCAGCGCGCTTGAGGTGCGCGCTATGGTCGACCAGCGGGTCGGCCTTCTAGAAGAGAGGTGTAGTTGGGCTATTCTATGCGCAGACATTCAGTGCTCGCAAAGTTTATTTGTCGAACAGTATTTGAGTAAATCATAATAAAGCACATAGGGACAGACACCACAGACGACAAAAACTCGAATTCTGAGGTGGCCGTCAGGACATTGGACGTCATCAAGGAGATCGGCCAAGCATTCACCAAAGTAGAGTTACGTTGCCCACGACTTGTTCAGGTAGTCAGCAATCGAGGCGATTCACTCAGAGTAGCTACCGATCAACGAGCCAATGCAGGTTCCGTTCGACTGAAAGTAATACCATCTAGACGCGCTTCAAATTAGCCTTGAGACAGCCGGTCGACGAAACCGTCGAAAAACTCCGCAATTGGACCCCAAGGAACGCTAAGCGAGTCTAACCGCTTCTGGCCTCGAGGTTGTCGAAGGTTTAGAGGAATTCTACATCTGGTGGTGGAGCGTAGACGACGAAGCGCAGCTGCGCCACTAGCTGGAGAAGGTCATGGAAGGTGGCGACGTTGACGAGTTGGAGACAGTTGATCACGATGTGGCCGTCGGCTACGATAGCGACCGTCCGGTGGAGACCGTGAAGAGCGGGCTCACCCGCGTCAGGAACCACTCGAAGTACGGCTTCGGAGAACTTTGAGTGAAGCCGTCACTCCAGATGAAACGAACATCAATAAACAGATAAAATGACGAAGTCGAAGCACTGACAAACGAATAATGACCAGCAAGGATTCCGCAATGTCCGGTCGGTCAGACTGAATAAAGTAAATCACACTGCCAACAACTATTAGCCGATTGAAGGTGATGACAATCGTGATACTTCACTGGGTTGGGCCGAACGTATTTCCGGCTGTTGAAACTCTATTGGTGTATGGTCGGACAAGAGGGGGCCGATTGGAAAAACCAACCACAAAATCTCCTGAACGGAGTCGTAATCGTGCTGGCGCTGGTTGTGGTTCTCATGTACGTGTATCGGGGAGTGACGCTAGAGAGGACGATTTACCTCGGTTTTGCGACGATATTCTTTCTCTTGTTTGTCGCGTATCTCTCTTCGTATTGGCAGCCAATTCTATATCTCGTCGGTGTTCTCGTCTTGGGAACATTCTCAACAGTATTGATCCTCGTCAGATTCTGGGATGACCCCTTCGATTGGGTCATCCTGACAGCTAATGTCATCTTGATCGGTCTTGATCTCTATCTTTTCCTCCAAGAAGAGATAGTGTAAATAAAATAGTTCTTTACTAACCGTTATCTAAGCACACGACTGAATGACTGTTCATAGAATATCAACTTCTGTGAGACAGGTAAGTTGAGACTAAAGTGATTTTATTAGGGCTGTGATGCATAGTACCGGTCGGATTTCTGAATGAAAATTGCTATAGATTGTTTCTTAAATGCACATTCTCCTCTCTAACTGCATGATTCCCTGTTTGAAGTGGGAATATGGAAGTTTCACCACAATATTATCGAGATATATTTACATATATAGACTAGTAATATAAAGAATAAATAATTATATATTAATATCTAATCACAGCTGATATATGAATCGAAGTATCTAGGAATACGTTGGAAATCGTCCATTTTCGGCGTTCTGATTGTGGTCTTTAATAGCCTCAGTGTGTGCTGTCTCATCATCTTTCGTGCGTTCTGAGAGTTCTATTAATCGCTCTTTCTGGCCATAGACAGTTAGTGTGTCGCCGGGTTGAAGTGTATAATTTGGATCAGGGGGACTGATATACGAACCATCCTGTCGATTAATACCCAATATCATCACGCCTTCGGCATCAAGGTTCAGGTTACCAAGTGGCCCACGTATGAGCCATTTGTCATTCTTAACTTGAAGTTCAGCTACTCGGTAGTCTTCATGTAAGTCTAGAAGATGGGTGTAATCGCGAAAATCAAGCGTAGTGGTACGGTTTATTGCCCACTCAATTCCGGGTGTAATGAGCTGATTGAACCAGCGACTCCGAGCAAACATGACAATTACAATAACACCGATAATGATAGAAATCAACCGGAAAGTGTAATCCCCTCCGTCACGCGTGAATGAAAGTACAAGCGACGCAATTGAGGTAACAATGCCAAAACTTCCAGCTCTGATGAGACTTTTGACTATTATGCGTCGCTGCGGGGTCGCAAGCACCCGTTCGGTTTCATCAGTAGTAAACCCTGCACCCGAAAACGCTGAAGCAGCTTGAAATGAAGCGACTTCTTGTGCCATTCCGGTCATCATGAGTGCAACGGTCCCAGTACGAACGATCAACAGCGATACGGCGAACACGAGTAAGAGAGTGATGATTGCTCCAGACGCAGTCATGGTAGTAGGCTAATGGGAGCCCAGTATTTGACAGTTTAGACTGTTATGCTTGCAGATGCGGGGCCAAATGTCAGTGTGATGCTTCGTTGGTTGGTTCTCAAGCAGTGGATCGGCTCTTCGAACATCAATTAGTGGTCGGAACTCTTCGTAGTCGTCTTTATTCCTAATGCCGAGGACGAAGAAATTCTCTGCATCGTCCTTGTCGATGCGTCGAGCGACCCTCGCTGGGTCATGGCTTATATACCTATTACGCCCAATCTCATACTATTCCAATTATCAAATACGTTGTCAGAACTAGATCCCTCCGTTTGAGCGACCACGAGGACAATTCATCCATTCAGCGAATCAAGGGATTCCATACGGTTGTTCGTTACGTTATAGGATTCTCCGTAAATTTGAACGGGGGTGCGCAATAGACCCGTTTGACGATGTCCCTTGGTCCGATTCCGATGCAGTAAGAATCAGCCAGACGCACATATACGGGGCGTTCATAGGTACAGTTGTACCATGGGTGATCACACTAGGCCACCTAAACCAAGGATATCGCGCCGCAAGCTCTGCATCGCAGCCGGTGCCACGGGTATCTCGGCTCTCGCAGGTTGTTCGACGGGGAACTCGAATCCGTCTCAAGCCGAGAACGCAACGACAATAACGGACCATTCGTCGCCGGATCTCGAGAAGTGGGTCGATGAGGTCCCCCGACCGGGCGTCGCGGAACCGTCCGGAACGAAGGACGGGCACCCTCGCTACGAGATAGAGATGAGTGAGGTCGAGCAGAAGCTACACCGCGATCTCCCAGCAACGACCGTTTGGGGCTATGACGGACAGTTCCCGGGTCCGACGATCGAGGCCGAGCAGGGTGAACCGATCTACGTCCGCTGGACGAACGACCTCCCGGACGAGCATCTCCTGCCCGAAGATACGACGATTCACAGCGACCTCATTCCCTACGATATGCCAGGCGTACGGACCGTAACGCACCTCCACGGCGGAAACGTCGAGTCTGAGAGCGACGGCCACGCGCAGGCGTGGTTCACTCGAGACTTTCAGGAGACGGGCCCCGAGTTCCAGAAGAAAGACTACTACTACATAAATGACCAGCCGCCGGCGACGCTGTGGTATCACGATCACTCGCTCGGCATTACGCGATTAAACGTCTATGCCGGCCTCGCGGGGTTCTATCTCCTGCGGAACGACCACGAACGGAGCCTCGGTCTGCCCAAGAACGAGTACGAGATCCCGCTCGTCCTCCAGGATCGGAGTTTCGAGGAGGACGGATCGTTGTTCTATCCGACGGCCATCTCGGACGAGAAAGGCGGCAGCGACGAGTCACACCCCGATCCGAGTATCGTTCCGCAGTTCTACGGCGACACGTCGGTCGTCAACGGGAAGGCCTGGCCTCGGCTCTCCGTCGAACCCAGATTGTATCGGTTCCGGCTCCTCAATGGGTCAAACAGTCGATATTACACCCTCAAACTCCGCCAATACAACGAGTCGTCGGGCGAGACTGGTGGAGATGGACCATCGTTCGTCCAGATCGGGAACGATGGCGGTCTCCTCTCAACACCGGTAGAGATCGACGATCGCCTCGAGGTCGGCTCCGGCCAGCGTGCCGACGTCGTCGTCGACTTTTCCGAATACGCAGGAGAGACGCTGCTGCTCCACAACAACGCGCCCGCTCAGTATCGTGGCAGGACGGGTTTGAGGGACGACAACATTGTTCCGCTCCCCGAGATCATGCTCGTGGACGTGAGCGACACAGGGGACTCACAGGATACTACTGAGCTCCCCGACGAGCTCACTCGTGTTCCGGACATCCCAGTCGATTCGGTCGACAACGAACGATATCTCACGCTCAACGGTGGTGCGACCGACGACTACGGACGGCAGCTCCACTTGCTCGGAACGGCACAAGAGCGAGATGGCCTCAAAATCGATGACCCTGTGACCGAGAAACCCGCGCTCGGTGATACCGAGATCTGGAGTTTTGCCAACCGGAGCGGGATGTCCCATCCGATGCATCTTCACCTCGTCCACTTCCAAATGCTGGGACGACAGCCGATCGGGGACTACGAACCCAACGAGGACGAGATCGACCTCGACGCACTTGAGGCGCCCAAGCCGTACGAACGAGGATGGAACGACGTGATCACTGTCGATCCCGGTGAGATAGTCCACGTGATCACCCACTTCGGAGAGCACGACGGACTGTTCAACGATCAGACGGGCACGTACATGTGGCACTGTCACATGCTCGAACACGAGGACCACGACATGATGCGGCCGTTTACCGTCCTGCCGAACGGTGATGAGGACGCCAATAGCAACGGCGGCGACGATTCGACGACCCAGCGCTGAAGCGATGGGGTCGTCGGAAGACTCCCGTCAGCTAAACGACCTCAAGGCCTTATAAAGCTGCCTGGCGGCGTCTTCCGCACCTTAGTCGTCGTCTTCTAAGTCTGGGCGGGTGACACTCTCGACGAACAGGTCGTCGCTAGTCGCAAGTAGTGAGTCGTCGATCAGGTACGAGGTCATCCCGGAGATATGACTGGGCGTGTAGACGGCCTCAATGGAGACGTCACCGACTTCGAACTCGTCGCTGTCCGCTGAGAGAGTCAGTTCGTCAGCGTAGGTGACGCCGCGGTCGACCGTCGCCTCAGGGATGACGCCCTCGTCGGCGAGATTGCGGACGCCCGAGGTATGGTCCGCGTGGATGTGCGAGTCGGTTGCGTACTCCAGTTCGGCACCGAGCCGTCGGCGTCCTCGAAGCGATCTCCGACGCGGAAGATGCTTCCCCAACTATCCTCGAGCCACCGTTAAACGATGTCGTGGATCCCGCCACGCTGGACCGATTGTTCGAACCGACCGCTACCGACGACTCGGCCTGAGTCGGACGCGTTTCGCTCAGCTGTCACGTATACGACGTAACAATCATCTCGAATAGTTCTATTGGGCCTTGTTTAGACGCTCAAACGTTACAGTGTAGAGTCGATCGAATACTTATCGCCGTGCTAGTATCTCGGGGAAAATACCAAATCTACTAGGAAATGAAGCGGGACGGGTTCGTTGTGCACACGAAGACCTCCCGCTTCACAGAGAAGATTGTATCGCTCGCCCAAAAAGCCGTCGTTGGTACGCCAGCTCCAGCCTACCGTCCGGGAAAAGAAGGCTACGCTGACTGGCTGATTCTCGCCGTTCAGGGATTGAAAGAGTATCTCGGCCATCCGTACCGGAAGCTGATGGATGTCCTCCGCGAGATGCCAAGAGTGACGGAATCACTCGGATTGACGCCTGAAACGGTCCCACACTTCTCGACCGTGTGTACGCGAAAGCAGTCGATTCCGATGAAGCGGTGGCGAGCGATCCTTGATCAGTCCGTCGAACTGTATGATCTCGGTGATGTGCAGGCGATCGACGCAACCGGTGTCGATCGCGTCCAGGCCAGCCAGCACTACGCAAAACGGACGGACTACACGTTCGAGGCGGTGAAGACGACGCTGCTCATTGATTGTGAAACCAGTGCGATTCTCGATATACATTGTTCGATGAAACAACCGCACGATACGCAAGTCGGCTGGCAGGTGTTAGTGCGGAATCTAGACGATTTGGCGACTGTCGCTGCCGATAAGGGCTACGACTGGGAGGAGCTTCGTACGAGGTTGCGTGCGGAAAGTATCACGCCGCTGATTCCGCAGCGAGATCCTGGACTGCGGGGGTGGGCGAGAAATTTGCTCATCAAGGATCGGGCGTACCACCAGCGCTCGAACGCTGAATCGGTGTTTTTCGGGATCCGACGCAGATACGGCAATACGCTCTGGTCGAGAACCTGGTTCGGTCAATTCCGTGAACTTGTCATGAAATCCGCGGTCCGCAACATCGAACGCGCCATAGAGAACTCACAGTCGTGAAATCACGCGTTCAAACAAGGCCGTTCTATTGAATTAGAGTAATGAGACTTCAAGCGGTAATTCAGGAGTTCTCAATTATTGTCGGCTATCAGTTATACCCAGACCGGGGCGGGTTGCTCTATCTGAACCAGATACCTAATCCCAGTGATGGGCCTCATCTGACGTGGCGGTCTGCGGAGATGGCGTCTATCTAATGTGGCGCGATGCTGACTACGGCGCTGGAGTAATCCTGACCAGACTTTCTGGATGAGTTACAGCCGTTCTCGATTATCCCAGAGAGTCCACATCAAAGCAGTCCCTCAACGAGCGAACCCTGTATGGGGTGAGCGAAGTAGGGAAGGTAGATCATAAGTAACAATTAAACTAGATGGAGTTGCATACTCAGATACGCCAACCCACGTCATGGGACCTCGAAGGCTGTAAAATTCAGTTAAATATCAGTACCGGAACCAGTGATGGGTGGCATTCTGATAGAGATGATAAAATCCTCCTGTTTCGTTTTTCGAACCGTAACATCGCCAATAATACTAAACGGAATCTACAGGAGGATCGGCGTCGAAGGGATGACTTATGACCGAAGAGAGACCGACGTATCCTTCCCTCGAGAACTCAACGGTTCGTCGCTGGACTGCGCAAACATTCAGTCGCAATAGTATTGCGACGGAGCCAGCCGACGATGATTGCTTCGATCATAAGTGGCCGGCGTGCTGGGAGGCCGCCACATCGTTGCTTGAGTGGCGCAAGCCCTACGATCGCGTCGTCGACGAGGAAAATGCGCCCTTTTACCGATGGTTCGTCGGCGGCCGCCTGAACGCCGCGGAAAATTGCATCGATCGTCACCTCGAAGAGCGGAAGAATCAGGTCGCACTACGGTGGGAGGGGAAACGAGGCGAGCGCCGAACCTATACATATTACGACCTCTACCGCGAGGTGTCGGCCGTCGCAGCTGCGCTTCGCGAGCTCGGTGTCGAAGCGGAAGACGTCGTCACGATCTACCTGCCGAAGCTCCCCGAGTTGCCGATCGCGATGCTCGCCTGCGCTCGCATCGGGGCGGTCCACAATGTCGTCTTTGCGGGGTTTGCTCCCGATGCGCTCGTCAAGCGGATGCAACATGTCGACTCGTCCGCGCTCGTCACCTGCGACGGTAGTATCCGCGAGGAGACCGCGATCGACCAGAAGCGGAAAGCCGATACGGCCCTAGCATCGCTCGAGAAATCGCTCCCCACAATCGTCGTCGATCGACTCGGTGCGAGCCACGGGACGCATCTCGGTGAGAACCAATACGACTACGACGACCTTGTCGAGACGTACGCCGGCGCAGATGTGACTCCAGTGTCGCGGAAGTCGACCGATCCCCTCTTTCACATTCACACGTCAGGGACAACCGGCGACCAGCAACGAATGACTCACGCGACCGGGGGCTACCTCACAGGTGTTGCGTGGACGGCTCAGGAAGTATTCGACCTCACGCCAGGGACCACAATCTGGTGTACGGCCGATATCGGGTGGATTACCGGCCACTCCTATGTTGTCTACGGGCCGCTTCTCTCGGGTGCAACGGTAGTCCTTGTGGAGGGGAGTCTCCGCTATCCTGATCGCCACCGGCCATGGGAGTTGATCGAACGAAACGGCGTGGAGGTCTTTTATACAACACCAGGAGTGATCCGGACGTTTATGAAGTGGGGCGAGTCGTTTCCTTCGTCCCATGACCTGTCGTCGCTACGCCTGCTCGGTACCGTCGGTGAACCGATCGGTCCGGATACGTGGGAGTGGTACTATACCCATGTCGGTGAGGAACGGTGCCCGATCGTCGACACGTGGTGGCAGACCGAAACCGGATGCGTTCTCATTTCGGTCCGTCCCGGAATCGACGAGTCGAAGCCCGGTTCGGTCGGCCCACCGTTACCTGGAATCGAAATCCAGATCGTCGACGAAGACGGCCGCAAACTCCCGCCGGGCGAACCCGGTTATCTGACGATTGACCGCCCTTGGCCGTCGATGCTCGCTCCGCTCGAGAGTGACCGGTACTGGGTTCTCGCGGAGTACTGGCAAGCGTTTTCGGACCCGCGGGCGGATACCTGGCGGTATTTCACAGGTGACCGTGCCGTCGTTGACGACGATGGGTACGTGACGATCGTCGGCCGTGATGACGATGTGATCACAATCGGTAACCGCCGCCTCGGAACGGCCGAACTCGAGGCTACAATCACGACGGTAGACGGCATTACCGAAGCTGCTGCCGTCGCCGAGAGTACTGCTGGCGAGACGTCACTTTGTGTCTTTGTAACCCTCGAGCAAGAACAGCAAGATCAGAATGTCGTCGAAGACGCCATCGCGGATGCAGTCGTCGAGCACGTCGGTGAGTTCGCACGGCCAGCGAGCATCGTATTCACGCCCGAACTACCCGAAACCTACTCCGGGAAGACTATGTATCGGCTCCTCGAGCGTGTCGTCGACGGTCGAGAACTTCCGAACAGCGACAGCCTACGGAATCCGGAAATTCTCGGTGAGCTCGCAACGATCTGGAATCGACAGTGAGCAGTCGAAAGTATTTCTGACTACGGTCTCCTCGTTCACTGGCTGACAGGACATTTTACATCCCTGATCCTTTGTTGAGTGATTAGGAAAGACAATTTCTATAGAATCGGAATCCGACAAAGATACATCACTGGAAGCGACTAACTACGACGGCCCGCTCCTAAAAAGTGAAATGAGATGTGTATCGATCCGAAGTCGCTGTAGCCACATCGACATTATTATGATTCATCCGGAATAAACACTCTATATCTTCCCGGTAACCGCCAGAGGCACCTCAATCACCATGAACGAAATCCCTTCCCAGTTACAGACATTCGATATCGCGGAAACTGACGACGTAGTACGAGAGTATCTAAAAACGGAGTGTCTGGATCATCCGACGAGAGGTCCTTACATAAAATCACGAGTACTATACGAGGGTGTCGAAGGTGAAATCGACGACCGGTTTTCACTGGAGTTGTTCGGGTTATTCTGTGAAAGTCGACCGTACTTAGAGAAGTGGTCGAGAGGATACAACGGATCATATCGCTATCAAATCCTGCAAGAGCATCTCCGCTAACGGTTTCTGCATAGGATCTCCAAGGGAGATGGTACCGAGTCAGGCGAATCATTATACCGTATCAGTCGGTACAAAGAGATATAACCAAGCAGACAGCAAAAACTACAGAACGGTCACTGGACGTAATCGACACGATTCAGAGAGTGGGTAGTGCAACGCTTGATGAACTGGCCGAGGAGTTGGAGATCGCGAGAAGTGCGATTCACCTCCATCTCACAAAGGAGGGCGCGGTATATCACATCGGATTATAGTTCCTCAATCACGGCGAGTATGTACGCTCACGCAAGAAGGCATACACGTTGGCGAAGTAGACTGACACAAAACTTTCTGACCGCATCGGCGAAGAGGTTGAATTCGTCGTTGGAAGTGATAATTGCGATATTTTCTCCCCGAATCCTTCTACCCAGACAGCCACTTTTCGTCCAAGAAGTGATATATATATCCCCGCACCTAGCTCTGACGAGATCTACTATTATCTCCATAGCGTTGCAACTGGCAAAGCGAGTCTCGCCGAATTACCGGACGAGCGCGTCGAAGCGGTACTGGACGACTGGGGACTTCCGAGATAGACGGTACACACTATCACGAACCGAGACAATTTCCTCCGAGAACTCGAGTAGATTCGCGATCGAGGCGTTGCATTCATCAACGAAGAGTACGTTAACAGTCTCAGAGAAGTTGAGCGGCGCGTGATAGGCCCCGATGGAACGTTCTCGGTGCGATCGCTATTATTGGCCCGAAGTATCAGTTCAAGGACGAACGATACACCACCGATCTGCCGGAGATTCTGATGGAATACGTCGATGACCTCGAGACCGAAATCAGTGATTCGAATCTGGATAATTATCGATAAGTAATTGGGTCTCATGAGTTTCAGCGACCGATCCGAGTTTACTGTGCTAATATATACATGTTCCCTGCTTTTGGAGGAGGTTATGTTCATGTATTATATATATATATATATATATATGCATGTAATCCAATGGGTGGAATTTCGAAACGGCACGACGAAACGCCGACATTATCCGAAAAAGATGAATTACTATATACTGATGGACGGAGATGTTGCGTTCCAGGAGAACTGTTGACCGTCATTAACTGTGCTGACGGCAGCTGTCGCCGAAGAACCGACTAGAACGGAGTTTTCCCTCACATTGCAAGAAATGATACGTCGTGAACGGGTGGATAGTCTGATTCTTAGCGAACAGGGTTACGATCCATCTCTGGTGACTTCAGTTACCGTCCCGATTGTCGTCCACTTCGATTCGTCTACGCCCTTCCGTCCAACCAGAACTGATTCGTTATCTGTGCTCGTAATGAATCGATAGTCCGCTTCATCGTCCTCAGAAACACCCTCCGCCTGAAATTCCTGCTGAAAGAACTCGGCCCCAGAAATATGAAATATGGCCGTCGTTCCATCGTCGAGCGTCAGCTCGACAGGTCCGGGACTGATCTGGTGTATTCGCTTCGCGATCGGGTTTAGGTCTGCCATACTCACATACTGGCTGTTGAGGCCTATAAGTCGTGCTGATTTCGCGCTAGATCACCCTCCTAGCTGATGTTCGGAGTTATCCTCTCTTTTGGATGAACCTATAGTTTAATCATGACTGATTGACAGAATGACTTTCAAGTGCTTCTCTGTAGGATTTCTCTAGGTAAACCCGCAGATAGTGCAGCGACACCACCGCATACTCGGCGAAGCCGCCACCCCCTTTGGGGGCGGCAACTCCACCTCGCTCACCAACAGCATTTTTAGCTAACTGGACTGCTTTGCTTGTGAAGCGGGAAATCTTCGACATGGATCATCGGCGGTTTCTCGCTTTATACTCCTAGTTCTGACGGTCGAAGCCGACGCTGTCCAGCGATTCACCAGAGCCGCTCTGCAATTACTCGCTGTCCCATCAGCTAGTTTTCGACACTAACAGTTCCTCTTCCGTCGATTATAACTTGCTGTCCTGCGTATGTGAAACGAATTTCCAGCGATGCTGGGCTCGTCACGACGGACTCGGTAAGTGAATCTAGCGCCTCGGGATCAATCGCATCATACAAGGGCAGTAACTTGGTTACTTCTTGGTCTGTGACCGCTGCAACACGTTGGACGACTTTCATCACCACAGGAATATCTACAAATCTGGTGCTGCTTACCATCGTTACTCACAGCTGTATTGGACTGAGATTTAAAAAAAAACCTTCGAAAGGTGAGTTGCTCCCATCACACTGGGTATCTGGACGCTGCCCACACAAAGGGCATATTCAGAGTAGCTAGTTCCAGCAAACCGCGAACGATTGAAGTCACGCTTCTGCGGTTTCCAGCTCAGCGTATCAGAAATGGTTGGCAAACGATTTAGTTCGGCGTTTTAGTTCTTTAAACGCCCGTTCGATGCTATTCCGGTTCCCATGGGTGACTTAGTAGAATCGGAGGTTGTGATGGTGGCATGCCACTTTCAGCCACGGCGCTCCGTCAACCAGAATGAGCGCGTCATCAACGAGTCGCTTGAGCCAGCTATAGACTATCCGTCGCTAAACGTCGTACCACTCACTGACTCAGTCTGCGTGACGCTGTTTTGCTCTGTTCTACTATCATCCAAGAAAATCCAATCTTATTGGGCTCTTATGTGGTTATATTCGAATTAGTATACACAGAACAGAGACAAAAACATCTTATACTCATTTCTTTTCACCGTAAAAATACAACCACCGGAATTGTTTTACACAGGTATGGTTGTAATTCCAATAGGGTGCAGCACTTATAAACTGTTTAGGGAAGTATCCATTTCTATTGTACTTTTATATAGACACCGATCGCTTAAAAGTCTATTACATTCTATCCATTTGTGAGTGCAATATAGTAACTTCGGCAACAGCAACTGAAAGTGCCACTCGTAATGAAATCAGTGTACATATTGTATCTAAGTTTGGCTCTCTTCTCAATAACGCTGTGACCAGAATATCCCAACCAAACAACGAATCAATTCACCATCACAACGCTAAAGTTGAGCGCATGATCGAGATAAGGATATTGCCTGAGGAAGTCAACGAAGAGTCCAAATCTAAAAGTTAACATCTTAAATCACTACTATCGGAATATTTCCAAACTGTTCTTTGTCAACTATATTGACTCCCACTATCGATATCCTTTTGCAGTTTACGACCACAGACCAATTCAATGTCGGAGACAAAGCCATCGGAGACAGAGGATCGAAAAGACGATCATATCCGAATAATCCGCGAAAAAGATGTTGAGACTGTTGGAACGGGTTTTGGAGATGTACAGCTTATCCACGAGGCTCTTCCGAATTTACATCGCGATGCGATTGATACCTCAGTGGAATTTTTGGACCATGAGCTCGCGGTACCAATCGTCATCGAAAGTATGACTGGTGGCCATCCGAACACTACAGATATCAACCGATCTTTGGCTGCTGCTGCCGGCGAAACTGGGATCGCTATGGGTGTTGGAAGTCAACGGGCAGGGCTAGAGATCGACGATAAAGATGTTTTAGAATCTTATACAGTTGTTCGCGAAGTTGCGCCCGATGCATTCCTCTACGGAAACCTCGGGGCAGCACAACTCCGAGAATACGATCTCGAAAAGATAGAACGAGCCGTCGAAATGATAGATGCCGATGCACTAGCAGTCCACCTGAACTTCCTCCAAGAAGCTATCCAACCGGAGGGCGATGTCAATTCACGAAATTGTTTAACAGCAATTGAGCAAGTAGTTGATGAACTCTCTGTACCGGTGATCGTAAAGGAGACTGGAAACGGAATCTCTGCAAAAACCGCCCAGAAATTTGCCACGATCGAAATTGATGCGATTGATGTCGCCGGCAAAGGTGGTACGACATGGTCAGGTATCGAAGCTTATCGTGCAGCAGCAGATAATGCACCTCGACAAGAACGTGTTGGGACTCTGTTCCGGGATTGGGGAATTCCGACTGCCGCTAGTACAATAGAGTGTACTCAGGAACACAGTTGTGTGATCGCAAGCGGTGGAGTTCGTACTGGCTTGGATGTTGCCAAAGCAATCGCACTGGGTGCACAAGCAGGAGGTCTCGCTAAGCCGTTCTTAGAGCCAGCAGTAGAGGGGACAGCGGCTGTTGTTAAGTTGATTGAAGACCTGACTGCTGAACTCCAGACAGCGATGTTTGTCACTGGCTCGGGGACTATCGATGAACTCCAGGAAACGGAGTATATCTTGCTCGGGGACACTCATGAGTATATTCAGCAGCGCCAGAACCGCTGATGGAGAGTTAACCGAGAACACAATCCGTCTGCTTTTGATTCGGAGGAGAACGGAAACTATACCTGACCAAGGAAGCAGATAGGAATTGTGATGGCGTGGTATATTCTGATAATTGCAGCATTGTTCGAGATTGGATGGGCAATCGGGCTCGAATACTCCGATGGATTCTCGAAACCAATCCCCACGTTTGGAACTATTATCGCACTTCTCATCAGTATGATCCTACTGGCACAAGCTGTCAAAGAACTCCCTATCGGGACAGCTTATGCTGTCTGGACGGGTATCGGGGCTGTGGGAACAGCCTTATTGGGGATGATCTTATTTGACGAACCAGTTAGTTTCTTCCGAATTTTATTCATTGGTGTAATTGTTATTGGCATCGTTGGTCTCAACATCACGTCGGCAGGTCATTAATCAGTTACAGCATTTCGGAGTGAATGTCTGTACTCTCGTTATAGTAGTTTAGATTGTCTGTATCCTTTTCTATATCAAATTCACTTCTTAACAGCCAGGAACTGTGAGTGATTTTCGACTGTCGTACCAGAACTACGAATAATATAGCAACTAAGTATTCGGTGTGACTCCAGTCACTAAACAACGGTTTCTTCTTCAAGTGTACGTAATATTACTACAAATGAAAGGAAAGAAACAATAATGACCGTAGTACTCACTGAAACACAATTCTGGAATACTCGGCGAGAAAGATATGATGGTACTGAGGCGAAATCTATTACCACTTGGAGCAGATAGTTTGACCAGTACCACTCACTAATCATATACATATGGATCCATTCACACTCCTTGGCATTGACGTGCTGTTGTTTCTCACGATCGGTATCCTCGCTGGAGCACACTGTATCGGAATGTGTGGTCCACTCGTCACCATTTATGCAAGTCAGATGGATGACGGCACATCAAACACCGATCGGGAAAGCCATCTTACAACCTATGAAGTGCGTCAACATGCACTGTTCAATATCGGACGAACGGCGAGTTACACTCTTCTTGGTGCAGTGTTCGGCGCACTCGGCAGTACGTTATTCGTAACGACCGCCTCGCTCTCGTCTACTGTTGAGTTCGTCCGCGGCGGTGTCGGTCTCATCATCGGTGGTTTCGTCATGATCATTGGAATATATTATCTACTGGGCAGAACAACCGGTGGTATTCACTTGCCGGGACTTGAGCGCATATCTGGCTGGCTTGCGACACGCGTTGATCGTCTTGCGAACAGCCCGGGGATCATCGGGCTCGGTGCAGTTCATGGACTGTTACCATGCCCAATCCTCTATCCCGCATTTCTGTACGCGTTTACAATTGGCTCACCTGCCGGCGGCGCACTTGCACTTGGCGCACTTGGACTCGGCACAATTCCTGCTGTCTTCGCGTATGGAACTGTCATCGACGCCGTCGACGTGGTTCACCGCCAACGAGTACATCGACTCCTTGGAGTTGCATTCGTCATCCTCGGATATATCCTGCTTGCCCACGGATTGATGAGCCTAGGTGTCCACCTGCCACACCCTGGATTACCGTTCTACGACGGATTTGAGATAGCAAGTGTGAATATCAGCTAGAACTCATAACAGACTAAAATGACCAACAATAGTACGACCGAAACCGGCTGCAAACTCTGCGACCTCCCAGTAGAAGGGAGCGATATTGTCGATGATGGGAACCCATTTTGCTGTCTCGGTTGTCGCGATGTCTACAACGCACTCGACGACGTTGACGATATCGAGCCAGAAGATGTTCGTCGTACCCGAGATGAATCACAGTCTAGTCGGGAAATCCCGCAAGATCATGAAACAACGTTTCTGGAAGTCGACGGGATGCATTGTGCAACCTGTGAGGCGTTCATCGAGTCAGCTGCAACCGCAGTTGAGGGTGTTAGCGATGCGAGATCAAGTTATATCACCGATACAGTTCGAATCGATCATGATCCAAATGTTGTCTCAGAAGTAGATCTTCAAGATGAGATAAGTGGACTTGGCTATAGCGCATACTCCCGCGACGATGCATTCAGTCGCCGGAGGGCAAATGATTGGGAAATGGGGCGAGTTGCTGTCGGCGTCCTTATGGGTATGTCGGTGATGCTACAGTACCTCGTTATTATTTATCCGACATATTTTGGTGGGCTATTTTACGATGATCGTACCGCAGAGTTCTTCGAAACAGCTCTCGCGAGTTCCGTTGCCACACCATTTTATGTCGTTATCGCGGCGCTCACGACAATCATTCTGGCTATAACGGGGAAGCCGATCCTGCAGGGGGCATATGTTAGCATTCGGACACGTTCTCCGAATATGGATCTGCTCATCGCGATTGCAGCTGTGAGCGCGTACGTCTACAGTACTCTCTCAATCGTATTTGGCGGTGAACACATCTATTACGATGTGACAGTTGCAATCATCGTTATTGTTACGGCAGGAAATTATTATGAGTCAACAATCAAGCAACAGGCGACTGAACGCCTCTCTGATCTAACTTCCATCCAAGTCGATGAGGCCCGTCGAATTTGTGAGGACGGTGAATATGAAGATGTCACAGTTGATGACCTCGAGGTTAGTGACCGTGTGCTTGTTCGGCCTGGAGAACGAATTCCCGTAGATGGCGAAGTTATCAATAGCGACGCGGCTGTCGACGAAGCAATTGTTACTGGCGAGTCCCTTCCTGTACAGAAAACTAATGGCGATACCGTAGTCGGCGGCTCAATGGTGACCAATGGTGCGATGACCGTCCGTGTCGGAGAGAACGCAACGAACAGCCTCGACCGGATCACCGAACTCGTCTGGGACCTCCAGAGTGGCTCTCATGGTATTCAGAAACTTGCGGACAAACTGGCGACGATTTTCGTGCCGGTTGTTCTAGTCCTCGCAGTTATTGTCACAGGTGTGTATCTCCTGCTCGGTAACGGAGTCTCTGCCCTTCTTGTCGGCCTCACGGTGTTAATCGTTTCCTGTCCCTGTGCGCTCGGATTGGCGACACCGCTCGCAGTTGCCGCGGGGATCCGTGACGCGCTAGAGCGCTCAATTGTCGTCTTCGACGATAGCGTGTTCGAGCGAATCCGTGACGCAGACACTGTCATTTTCGACAAGACAGGCACATTGACGACGGGCGAGATGATTGTCGCCAACACCGACCTGAAGGCGGACTTATTCGAAAAGGCTGCGCTCCTCGAGGAGAGGTCGTCACATCCAGTTGGGGAAGCAATTGCTGCCGAACGGACGGTCTCTGACGGCGGCACAGCCGAATCCGCCTCGAACACCAGTTCGGCAGACGACCGCGTCGAATCCTTTGACAGTCACCGGACCGGCGTTACGGGTGTCGTAGACGGAGACAAGATTCTCGTCGGTCACCCTAATCTCTTCCGTGACCACGGCTGGGATGTTCCCGCAGATGTCGCCGAGTATATTGCCGACAGCCGCGAAACGGGCCGGGTTCCAGTCGCTGTCGGTCGCGACGGAACTGCTAAGGGCGTTATCGTCGTTGGTGATGAACTACGAGCGAACTGGGATGAGACGTTGACCGCAATTTCGGATAACGAACGGGAGATCATTGTCCTCACCGGAGACGATGCACGAGCGGCGGAGAGCTTTCGTGAGTATCGTGCTGTTGACGAAGTGTTTGCAGGTGTTCCCCCTGAAGGAAAAGCAGCGACTGTCGAACAATTTAACAGAACTGGACGAACAGTGATGATCGGTGATGGTACTAATGACGCGCCGGCGTTAGCCGCAGCTGATCTCGGTATCGCGCTCGGTGGCGGTACCGCGATGGCCGCTGATGCTGCGGACGTCGCTCTCGTCGACGACGATCTCTCATCTGTCGAAACTATCTTCAATCTCGCCCAGGCGACAAACCGACGCGTGAAAGGGAATATTGGGTGGGCATTTTGCTACAACGCCATTGCAATCCCGCTGGCCGTACTAGGCATTCTAAATCCGCTTTTTGCCGCACTTGCGATGGGTGCAAGTAGCTTGCTAGTTGTTGCGAATTCAACTCGACCATTGCTACCAGAGGACGACTGAAGCTTTCACCCTCCCAGTAGCGATTTTACGAACGTTCTCTTCTGGGTGATTACGCTCGTCAATTCTTAGGCAGTGTAAATTTATAGGTATCCCCATGGTCGAGGTATGCGACTTGGTCCTCGAGCCCAGCTTCTGTGATTGTTTCCTTGAAATCCGAGAGTGGCGAGCGGAATACTTCGTAGTCGTTGTAATGAATCGGAATCGAAGTATCCGCATCAAACAATTCCACGGCTTCAACACCCTGTTTAGCGTCCATCGTTAGGAGTACACCGAGTATCTTCGTCCCACCTAAATGGAGGAGTGCTAGATCGATATCTGGGTACTCTGCAGGAATCTTCTCTAATTCATCGTACATCACCGTATCCCCTGTAATATACAACTGGAGAAGGGTGTTTTCCTGTGTCGATTTGAACTCTAACATACTACCCATAACGGGCGGTAAGCCCTTTTCAACAACAGGGGGGCCATGTCTGCCAGGCAATGACGTGATATTGAGCTCTAGAGGCCCTTTCCGGATGATTATCTCCTCCCATGTATCCATGGGATACGTTTGGTGGAATCCTTTATCCGCCAGTTTGTCAGCTGCGTGTTCTGTCGTCACGATTGGCAGGGTTTGATCGAGTTTTTCCTCAACAATACGATCGAAATGATCACCATGATAGTGAGAAAGCAGTACGAAATCGATATCCGACGGCAACTCCTCAATTTCGATGGCTGGATCGGTCTTGCGTTCAGAGGTTATCCCATACCCAAGATGAACATGGTCACCGCTATGCAGGAAGTTTGGATCAGTGAGAATCGTGAATCCGGCATAACGGATAATCACTGTCGCAGTTCCAATAAAGAAAATCGATCCACTCTCGAGATCGATGTCTTCAGTATCTGACGCTGGTAGTTCAAGGGCCTGAGTCATCTTTGTATTAGTTGGTTGCCTCCGTATCTTCTTTCTGGAGCCACTCACGTAGGCGGCCGCTCTGCATTCCGATCCCAATGCCAGCAAGGAATGACATGAGAGTGGGAACAACTATCCAAACTATATTAGGATGCTCTGCGCCCGTATGGAGTACTACGTCGAGCATACACGCAACTTTGACTACGAGATAAATTATAAAGGTTACACTTGCTGGTTATCAATATGGTATGTCCAGTAGACAGCCCGTTCCCAGGCAATTATATAAGGGTGATAATACAACATAATAGAATAAATATTATAAATATGGGCAGCATAGACTCTGATGATGTTCGATGGAATGAACAAGACGAAGAGTGAAGCCACATATGAGTGCTTAATTTGTGGTGAGATTATAAAAGCCAAGTCGTATCCTGGTAATTGCCCAGAATGTGGTGGAGACATACAGAATAGAGCAAATGCCCTCGAGTAATCCGTAAGCTAAAATCTATGACTTCTAACCCTACAGTGACAAACGAAGTGGACATCGAAGAACAGAGCGATGAATCCGCTCAAAAGACCGCAATTCGCCAACTCAATCACGCTGCAGAACATCTTTCACTCGACCCAAACGTCGTTGAACGACTCAAACATCCTGCTCACGTTCACGAGGTTAACATTCCGGTTGAACGGGATAATGGGGCACTTGCGGTGTATACTGGCTATCGGGTACAGCACGATAGTGTTCGTGGACCATTCAAAGGTGGGTTGCGCTATCATCCAGATGTTACCCGAGAAGAATGTATTGGGCTGAGTATGTGGATGACATGGAAGTGTGCTGTAATGGATCTCCCATTTGGTGGGGCCAAGGGCGGTATCGTCGTCAATCCAAAAGAACTGAGTGACGCAGAAACTGAACGGCTTACTCGCCGGTTTACCGAGGAGATCCGTAATACGATCGGTCCTCATAAAGATATTCCTGCTCCAGATATGGGGACAGATTCCCAGACTATGGCCTGGCTGATGGATGCTTACAGCATGCAACAAGGCGAAACCTGCCCTGGCGTTGTAACGGGGAAGCCTCCCGTCATCGGGGGTAGTGAAGGGCGTGAGGAGGCCCCTGGCCGGAGTGTTGCAATTATCACCCGTGAAGCGTGCAACTATTATGACCAACCACTTGAGGAGACAACTGTTGCCGTACAAGGGTTTGGTAGCGTTGGTGCGAATGCTGCCCGACTGTTAGATGAATGGGGAGCAACAATCGTCGCAATTAGTGACGTGAATGGCGCCGCATATGATCGAAGCGGAATCCCGGTACACGAGATTCCATCGCACGATGAGGAACCAGAAGCCGTTATGGAATACGCGAATACCCATGCTGATAACATCATCAGTAATGACGAACTGTTCCAGCTTGATGTGGATGTGCTGATTCCCGCTGCAGTCGGAAATGTACTCACCGAAGCGAATGCTGATGATGTGCAGGCAACACTCATAGTCGAAGGGGCTAATGGGCCGACAACAAGTATGGCCGATACGATCCTCACAGAACGGGAGATTCCTGTTATTCCCGACATTTTAGCTAATGCGGGCGGCGTCACAGTGAGTTACTTTGAATGGTTGCAGGATATCAATCGCCGATCATGGTCACTGGAGCGAGTCAATAACGAGCTCGAAACAGAGATGATAGCAGCGTGGAACGCAGTGAAGGATGAAGTGGATCAACGTAATGTGACATGGCGCGACGCAACGTATATCGTTGCGCTCGATCGAATCGGCCACGCCCACGAAGCACGCGGACTTTGGCCCTAACCAGCTCCCCCGGGTAGTTCTCGATTATTCGGATTTCAGGAACCGAGAGTAGTCTGTTATGGATGGCTATGCATGTCATATGCGTCTAGAAGTTCTTGGTACCGATTCCGGATCGTAAACTCGCTCACCCCTACTGTCTCATCTACCGTCTTTTGAGTTATATGTTCGTTTGTCAGACGTGCTGCCGCATAGAGTGCTGAAGCTGCAAGGCCGGCAGGGGTTTTTCCAATGTGTATCCCTTCGTCCTTTGCTGCCTCGAGTATGTCTCGTGCGACATGCTCAGCTTCATCACTTACCTCTAATTCTGATGCAAACTGATGGAGGTACTGAATAGGATCAGTAGGTTCGATCTTCAGACCGAGTTCACTTGAGAGGTAGCGGTATGCTCGCTGAATGGGGAGCTTTTCAACACGACTGACTGCTTCGAACGTGGTAAGCATCCGCGGCATACCGTGTTTTCGCGCTGCTGCATAGAGACATGCAGTTGTCATCGCTTCAATTGATCGACCAGGGAGGAGACTTTCGTCGACAGCCCTCCGGTATATCACTGCGGCAGTTTCACGGCACGGATCTGGTAATCCAAGCGCTGATGCCATACGCTCGAGTTCGCCGAAAGCTTGTTTCAGGTTCCGTTCTTGAGAATCCTTTGAAGAGAACCGTTCATTCCATGTCCGAAGTCGATGTAACTGCTTACGCTTTCGGACTGACACCGTATTTCCGTGTATATCTTTGTTCTGCCAGCCAATCGTCGTACTGAGGCCTTTATCGTGTCTTCGTTCCGTAATTGGAGCCCCAACCCGACTTTGTCTGTTGCCCTCGCCATCGAAGGACCGCCACTCAGGACCATAGTCGATTTCAGCGTCGTTGACTACTAACCCACAATCCGTACATGTACGTTCTCCGTGTTCTTCATCATATCGAATCCGTCCTGAACACTCCGGGCATACTGAAAGCTGCCGAGTCGACACAGTCTCGTGGTTTTTTTCCTGAGTCTGCTGTTTATCGGATGTATTGATGGTCATTTCAGTCATGGTTCAGTGAACACTAGGGTCCCTTCGCACCCTCTGTGAGTGGCGTTCCCTATCATTAGTTGGTTGAGGAGCCCTATGTATGACGGGTGGATTCCCACTCTCTGGGAACTAATCATATTTCTATAGAGATTAAAAGAGTATCTTGAGCCGTAACCGTGAGGCGATTCACAGGGATCCATCTCTCTTCCTCTTTAAAAGACCAACTATGGATATTGTGTATAGAAACACATTATTCCTATGAGAACCCGCAGCTTTTTGGTACCGTGATTTCAAGAAGATATCATGGCTCTAGAAGAGTATTTTGAGTCCGATATCCGATTTTACTATGCGGTCGGTGTGTTCATCATTGCTATTTACATCATAGGTATTATTACGATAGCAATCACGGGTTCTATTCGGATTAGTGGAACGACTTTAATCCCGCTCAGTGGAGGCTTCTTCCTGTTTATGTTTGTTTACTTCATATCGATAAGCGTGCAGCTTCTCGAGGAGGAAGACGTTTGATAGCTACCCTCATCTTAGATTGTGAGGTCACTTCAGGTCATCTCTTATCCAGGAGTTCTTTGGTGCTCTCCTTCAGATCCTCTATACAATGGATAATGTGTTCTTTGTGAGTCCGGAAAGAGAGCACGCTAATACGGATTGTGAACCGGTCATTCAGTGTCGTACCTGACAAATGGACCCTCCCTCGACGATTGATTGCTGTGAGTAGTTCCTGATTGAGTTCATTGAGTGCCGTTCCTTCTATACCCGGCGGCTCAATACGGAA
Source organism: Natrinema zhouii (assembly GCF_013456555.2). Taxonomy (GTDB): domain Archaea; phylum Halobacteriota; class Halobacteria; order Halobacteriales; family Natrialbaceae; genus Natrinema; species Natrinema zhouii. The sequence goes on along the minus strand of NZ_CP084882.1, from coordinate 354,609 downwards.
CGCGAGTGTAGAGAGTTGTGGCTCGGCCACTACGCGAACGTGATCAATATCTTTAATCTCTGTTGTAGCCACACGCGCGAGTGCGAGCTTTTCCTCAAGGTTCGCCCGAAACGGTTTGATGCCGTGCATCTTTACTGGTAGCCAGACGCGTAATCCCCGGAAATCACGACTCAATTCTGGACTGAGGTGACTAAAGTCTACGAATTCGGAGTCCGGATCCCAGTCTGGAATATACTCTGCATCCGTTGCATGAGTGCGAGCTAGTGCCTGTCCATTTCGAACTAATAACGCTCCAGTACCGTACGGGAGGAACAGTCCTTTATGAGGGTCTAGAGTGATTGAATCACATCGCTCGATACCGGATAGTTGCTGACGACCTTTATCGGTAAGAGTGAAGAAGCCGCCATAGGCGCCGTCAGCGTGAAGCCACATCTCCTCCTGATCACAAAGGTCAGCAAGCGCGTCAAGATTATCAACTGCACCTGTATTGGTTGTCCCTGCGCTGCCGACCACAAGGAATGGACGTTTTCCACCAATTCGGTCTTCTTCAATCATCTCTTCGAGGCGGTCTACTCTAATCTGATATTCATTGTTAGTCGGGACTGACCGAACATTTTCAGCGGGGAATCCAGCTAATACTGCAGCTTTCGCTACAGAATGATGAGACTGATCGCTTGTGTAGATGACGCCATCAAGGAACGCCTCCGACAGGTTCTCACGGCGAGCCGTAATTGTTGCAACGAGATTAGCCATTGAGCCGCCGGTCGTGAGTAGTCCAAATGCCTCTTCTGGGTAGTCAACGATCTCACAGAACCACTCTATGACGTTCGCTTCAATGCGAGCCAGTGCAGGTGCAGTAAGCCAAGCGCCTACGTACCTATTCACCGAATTTGAGATTAAGTCTGCAACTGCAGAGTGGAATAGCCCACCGCCGGGAATGTAAGCGAGGTAACCGGGGTGTGCAGTATTCACCGAACAGGGGATAGCATCTCCGAAGAGGAGATCTAATAGTTCCTCAAAGGAGGTTGGTTCCTCAGGTAGTGGCTCCTGCATCTGTTTCGCTAATTCAGCACCATTCTCGGTATCAGCGGCAGGTTGATCTTGAAGGTTCTCTAAATGGTCCCAGATACGTTTAGTTGCTTCTTCTACCATTTGGTGCCGTTTCTCAGGAGAGAGCTCTAACTCATTGTCAGAGGAATCCATATGATTTAGATAACGGCTGAGTTCGGTATAAAACCTGCTAATAGCCCATGAGCAGAAGCGTAGAGAATCATTCGTATGTCATCCTTATCTCTATCTAACGATAGTGATAACAGTAAACGTATTTTTCCACCGGGGCCCAGCTAACGAAGACCTAGCATCTCGATTTGTTCCTGATATCGATTACGGATGGTGACTTCAGTAACTTGAGCAGCATCTGCGACTTCTTGCTGTGTCCGTTTCTCGTTGCACAGCAAGGTGGCAGCATAAATCGCGGCAGCAGCGAAGCCTGACGGCCCTCTTCCAGAGAGTAAGGGGTCAGCAGTCTTATCGATAATCTCTTTCGCCTTTGCCTCTATTTCTTGTGAGAGACCAAGCTTTGAGGTGAAACGGGGCACATACTGTTTTGGATCAATTGGTAGTAGTTCAAGACCAAGCTCATTTGAGATATATCGGTAGGTACGACTCACCTCTACTCGCTCGACACGTGAAACGTCTGAAACCTCCTCTAGTGAGCGTGGAATATCTTCTTGTCGACAACCAGCATACAATGCAGCTGTGGAAACACCTTCGATTGATCGACCACGAAGAAGGTCTTCCTGTAATGCTCGCCGGTAAATCACACTTGTAACCTCACGAACGTTCTGAGGGATCCCAAGTGAACTTGCCATACGGTCGATTTCGCTAAGTGCGAATTGAAGGTTTCGTTCCCCGGCATCCTTTGTACGGATTCGTTTCTGCCATTTCCGCAACCGATTCATCTGCGAACGCTTCCTCGAGGAAATCGAACGACCATGGGCATCTTTGTCTTTCCAATCGATTTTAGTAGTAAGACCCTTGTCATGTATTGTCTGGGTGATTGGTGCACCGACACGCGCTTTTTCCTGCCTCTCTTGATAGTTGAAAGCACGCCACTCTGGACCCGAGTCAATCATCGATTCTTGGATAACGAGGCCACAGTCTTCGCAAATTCGCTCTCCTTGTTTAGAATGCTGTACTATGGTACTTGATCCGCACTCTGAGCAGGTGAATTTAGTTTTACTATCCTCAGCTTTCTCTGTCTCGTACTCGTCGTCACTGAGACGAACAGACCAAACCATTACCATTTCGGTACGAAGTCCAAGAATATAAAGTTTCAATCTCGATAAGGGGTGCTACTTTGTTAAGAATACGAAAAGGAATAATATTAGTATTTTCTTTGTATTATATATTAGTAAATATATAATTAATCCCAGAAAAGATGGTTGATCTCCATTGACTCCATAAATACTACTAAAATCGTCGTCCGTATTTCGGAAAGTTTCCCTCAGATTTCTGTGCGTCGCAGTCTAGTAGCAAACATATACTCCCAACAGTTCAGATGAATTGCGTCTCGTGGCAATTTATAGCATATTTCAACATTTTATGGCGTGATGAAATACGTTCTCAAGAGAATCTCTCATCGTCAACGGCTACGTATTTGAAATCTTGTCCAATATGACAACAAGGTTCTGATCGTAAGAACGCTTTAGTGCTGTCCATGTTCTGAGTGTTCTGCGTGTACCCGTTGAGCGGTTTAGACAGACGCTTACGTTTGGTCGATTGGTCTACACTACTTCTCACGGAAAATTCTCAACTTTAAGGGGACTGATGATTGATGTCGGTGGTCGAGTATCGTCGGACTCTTCAAAAGTTGCGGTGAATCACTAGACAGCGCTGCCAGCATAGGCACATATAGTATCACGAGATTTATAGTGATTAGACACATCGTTTTAAACAGCGAATGTCCAATCCAAAGGAATCTATCACTATCGAAAATGTAGTAGCATCAACAGGAATCGGACAAGAACTTGACCTGGAGAACGTCGCAGCAGATTTACAAGGAGCTGACTACGATCCTGAACGGTTCCCAGGACTCGTCTACCGCACACAGAACCCTAAAGCAGCCGCACTACTCTTCCGGTCTGGGAAGATCGTCTGTACCGGCGCAGAAAGCACTGGCGATGTCAGGAAAAGCCTCTCGATTGTCTTTGAGAAACTCCGTGAACTCCAGATTCCAGTTGAGGAAGATCCAGATATCATCATTCAGAACATCGTTAGCTGCGCTGATCTCGGTCAAAATCTCAACCTGAACGCAATTGCAATCGGTCTTGGTCTTGAAAACATTGAGTATGAGCCAGAACAGTTTCCTGGGTTAGTATTCCGACTTGACGAACCAGATGTCGCTTCCCTTCTCTTTGGATCGGGGAAGTTAGTTATCACTGGTGGGAAAGAGCGATCTCATTCTAGAGAGGCAATTGAGGTTATTATGACTCGTCTCGAAGAAATTGGATTACTCGAGTAGTACGTTTTTTCGATCAAAACTGGCTGCAACCAGTAACTATATTGATTTTTAGCCAATGGGTTTATATAATACCTTGTCCACTCCGCGACTTTCTGAATACGATGAAAACTCTACGAGAATCCTACTGACTCTTGATGCATGAAGGGCATTGAACTTGATGTTTCTTCCAAGTACCTCAGCCTTCACCCGATGGGCCGCAGAGACTAATGAGCTCTACGTCCTGATCGGAAAGAAGGACCACGAACGCGACTTTCGGTCTTATTCGCGGTCCAATTCACGCGCGATTATGGAATAGAAGCTGAGGATAAGTCGCTATTGTTTGCCATCACTGACTGCGGTAACAGGCAAGCTACGCGCCTCTGGCGAAAGCTGCTGGGGAAGCGACGATTCGACTCCTGTTGGCCCACCGCCAAAAGGGGCCTTTCGAACCTACGATCCGCTGGACAAGGATAACGCGCTCGATCGTCAATCGTTCGTTCACAACGAGGGCGAATACACCGATAGTGAGATGAACCTCAACATCTGCGAGAGCCATGCGTCGCTGGCGCGACGGTGGCACTTACCCCGACGAGACATCTCCAAAGACAAGCTCACGCCCTACCTCAGAGCGATTCAACTTCACCAACGCGTTCAGCGCAAACTCGCGGCGAAACTTTCAAACTATCCTCGAGTTCGAATCCTGATAACACTATAATCGATTATCCAAGAGCAGCACATCAAAGTCAAGCTTTGTCTCCGGTCCTACGAGATAGAATCCGCTAATTTAGCGTTTGAACGGAGTTTTAGTGGTGATTTCTTCACGAAGTACACCTATTTCGGTGACACGTTCGGCGTGAGCGTTATGCTGGTGAATCGACTCGTCATTCGATTGCTTCATCGAAATTACTGTGTCGTCCGGTAGGTGGTCGAACTCGTCGACGACGTCCTCAGCCATCGAGCGCACGCAGTCCTCAACGAACTTCGCATCTGCGTGGGCCTCGTGAGTCATGTGGTCCTCATCGGGGCGCTTCGCGAGGTTATAGATCCGCGCGCTCATCGAGTCTCGCGCGATATCGATGATATCATTGAGATCGACATTCGGATTGCCGGTGGCCTCAACCGTCAGCGTCGCGTGCCCACGCTGAGAGTGGCCAGGCTGGGGCACTTCGTCAAGAAAGTCCGTGATTGTCCCTCTGTCGACGCCCAAGTCTTCAAGGGTCTGCTTCGCGCGAGCGGTCGACATCCCCTGCGAACACGGACAGACGGTCATTCCGACAACTTCGGCACCAATCTCCTCGCAGGTTCCTTCCTCGGTCGCCGTTGCGGAGGCAATAATGTCGACGGTGTGTTGAGTTTCGCGATCGCTGGCGGGTGTCTGCTCACGGCGCATAAACTCCGCTTTCATCGATACCTCCGCATGGGAGGTGTAGTCGTGTTTCTTAAGCAGTCGTTCGGCGACCTCGCCACAGACCTCCTCGACACAGTAGGCCTCTTCGTGAGTGGCCTCCTCGAGAATCTCGTCGATGACCTCCATGTTGCGGCTCATATCCGCACCCTTGCGCCAAGACGGGAGGTCAACGAAGACTTCGAACTCGGCAGTGAGGACGATCGGACGCTTCTCTTCGCGAGCGATTTTGAGGAGTTTCTCAACCTCTGTGACACCGACTTGGCTCAGTCCTACAGTGATATTGGAACTATCAGCCTGAATATCTGGTAGTTGGTGACTCATTATCATTACAAACAACAGCAGCCAATTAGAGCTTTCGAAAACGATGTTAGTTCTATAAAGAGGGGATAAATTCTAATTTAAGTAAGATAGGTTTTTCTCATCCTGTACAATAACACTGTCTCTCCTTGCTATTATTATTTTAGACATCTGTAGCCGGACGAACGGCGATTGTTATAGTGCACTCTGGGCAGCGGTAGATATCACAAGTGCCGATCGTCTTCACCTCCCAATCACCAGAAATTAGACTCTTATGCCCGCATTCAAAGCAATATAGCGTCGCTTTTCTTGGTAAGCCACGACTGGACTTAAATTCGGAATCCATTGTAAACAGAAGTACGATTTGATTACCGATAACAGTGTTGAATGTACCCTGTTAATCAGGATATCAAGTCTAAGCGAAAGCCAGCGCGAATTCTCGCCCCATCATGGGCGGAGATGAAGCGCGTCATTTCGGCGCGTGCTCCGTTTTCGTAAGATTGTGCGCTGAGTCGCTCTGAACGAATAAGTGTACGGTCGTCTATAATCTCTAACGCGAGAATATCGTGCCCAAAGTGGTCGGTAGACTCTTGAGCAATTCTCGAACATCATCTTCAACCACGTTGAAACCCAGGGCCAGTATTCCGGAAGCATAAATCAGAGATTTGTATGCCTGCATCAGAGATATAGATTACTTAACGAATGTAGGCTTGCAAACCAATCGCTACTTAATAATCCATTTATGATAGACCCGTACATTGCTATATTCGGGCCCGATGCAATAATTACACTCGTACGAGTGTAATGAAAGCTCGGTTAAAGGCTAACCACCCTCACAAATAGACATCTATATTCAGATATTCTGTACTCTTATGAGTCGAGATTACTGTGTAGGAACGACGAATGCACTACTAAGGATAATTGAATGATCCATAGAATGATGAAACATATAGAAGAGTGATACGTTTCACTCCGCTCACGATAGGATGGGAAACTCGCGCTGTGTGTCTACAGTGCCTGCTAAATATATGTGTATTACCGATTAGCCGAGGCTCCCCTCCATCTCGAGTTCGATGAGGCGGTTGAGTTCGACCGCGTACTCGATCGGCAGTTCCTCCGTGATCGGCTCGATGAAGCCGGCGACGATCATCTTCTTGGCGTCGTCGTCGTCCAGACCGCCGACTCTGGAGGTAGAAGATGTCCTTGTCGCCGATCTTGCCGACAGTCGCCTCGTGAGCGACGTCGACCTTCGACTCCTTAATCTCCATGTACGGCATGGTGTCCGAGGTGGAATCGTTGTCGAACATCAGCGCGTCGCACTCGACGGCGGTCGAGGAGTTCTCGGCACCGTCGGCGATGTGGACGAGCCCGCGGTAGTTGGTGCGGCCGCCGTCCTTGGCGATCGACTTGGACTCGATGGACGAACTCGTCTCGGGCGCGTTGTGGTAGACCTTCGCGCCGGTGTCGATGTCCTGGCCCTCACCCGCCAGAGCGATGGTGATGTGGGTGTCGGTCGAACCGCGACCCTTGAGAATCGTACACGGGTAGAGCATGGTCACTTTCGATCCCATGCTGCCCGAGATCCACTCCATCGTGCCGTTTTTCTCGCAGATGGAGCGCTTGGTATTCAGGTTGAACGTATTCTTCGACCAGTTCTGGACAGTCGAGTACTGAACGTGGGCGCTCTCGCCGACGAAAACCTCAACGCAGCCTGAGTGGAGGTTGTGGGCGCCGTACTTGGGTGCGGAACAGCCCTCGATGTAGTGGACTTCCGCCCCTTCCTCGGCGATGATGAGCGTGTGCTCGAACTTCCCCATCCCTGCGGAGTTCATGCGAAAGTACGCTTGGATAGGCATTTCGACAGTGACATCCTCGGGGACGTAAACGAACGACCCGCCGGACCAGACGGCTCCGTGGAGCGCAGCGAATTTATTGTCGCTCGGGGGGATACAGGTCGTCATAAAGTGTTCTTTGACGAGTTCGGGGTGCTCTTGGACCGCGCGGTCCATGTTCATGAAGATGACGCCCTTCTCCTCCCACTGCTCCTGCATGTTCTGGTAGACAATTTCGGATTCATACTGGGCACCGACGCCCGAAAGCGCCTACGCTCAGCCTCCGGAATTCCGAGTTTCTCGAAGGTATTCTTAATATCGTCTGGGAGTTCATCCCAACTATCGACACCTTCGCGCTTGTCAACGTCAGGACGGATATATGGAATGATGTCATCTACATCAACCTGAGAAAGATGAGGTTGGTCCGGCCAGTCTGTCGGCATCGGCATATTCTGATATTGTCTAAATGACCGTAGGCGTCTCTCTAGCATCCAACCAGGTTCGGATTTGTCTATTGAGATCATACGAATGATTTCTTCAGTCAGGCCTTCATCCGATTTTACCGCAGCCTGCTGTTCCTTTTTGAACTCGAAACGGGCTTCGGTATTAGTCTCCTTGAGGTGGTTTTGCTCGGAACCCATCTTCTACAGATACAACTTTCGCCCATAGTAATATTATACTTCTCCTAGTTGGTTCCATATTTATTAAGAATTAAAGTTATATTACCTGAATAAATGTTCTATAGGTGGATATAATGAATGTTATGATATCGTTCATCCAGATTCATCTTGCTGAATGTCGACAACTCGAGATGCCTGCATTATCCGCGAGTACGTCGATACTATCAAGGTTCTTCGTAACCGTTTCAGCGAGTGGCTTTCCTTCACGGGCGGTTTGGAGTGTACCACACATACTGATCGGCATTCAGCCACAATTGAGGATACAACTTTTGTCTTGGTTTAAAGACCTCCGGCCTTTTGTGATGACAAGATATCTGATGTCTGGAATCACGCTTAAACACTGTCAGACGCGTAGCAAGTATCTTACCTTTCTATTCAAGCATAATAGCAGTAAAAACTCTAAAAGTTGCAAAGTTCATAGATAAAGACCAGTGGCTAGCTCATGAACAGACGACGTTCGGCGTGTTCGTGATCTGCAGTTGCCAAGTCAACTAATGGGGCAAACGGCGTTAGTTCGTCAAGTGAGCGGTCAGCACTGTCTGCAACAGCTGAGACCATTGTCGGCTGTAATGTGTTAAGAATTCGCTGGGCATCGGTGTGGCCAAGAGAAAGAAGTCGCTGTGCGGCACCGAGTAGTCCAGTAATAAAGCTGTGGCAGTGAAGGAGGCACGCTTCGTTGATTGGTACACCTAGACGACCCGTAACTGCTCCTACCACGGTCGGGTACATTCCAGGTGCGTCATTGGGGACGCGGTCGACATACGCATCAAGCAGTTTGTCGTCCCTCAGGTCAGTCTCTAGCGAAAGCAACCTGTTACCAGTACGAGTTGCACTCTCGCGGAATTCTGCAGCTAGTGTTATCGCGGCTAGTCGACGGTCAGCTTCACATACTCCATCGAGATCACCGTTGCTTGCTGCCGTATGGGCGACTCGGAGCACCACCAGTTCACCCGGGCCTAACAGACGTCGAAGATAGGTTTCAAGAATCGCTTTGAGCTCGTTTGTATCGGAGATCTCGTTTGTTTGGATGAACTGCTCTAGCCCATATGAAGTGGTGTAGCTTCCAACCGGAAGGAAGGAATCGGTTAGCCGGAAAGATGTGAGGGTCGTCTTATCGGTCATATACCGTTATCTCCCAGCTGGTCGTGTCCCTCCTCACCTTGAGTGCTCTTCTGGTCATTCTCTGAGTGGTGATGGGAATTAGAATTGTCAGTATGATCATTATCAGGTTCGTTCGTATGATGGTCGGATAAGGCATGTGAGTGATCGGATGAGCCATGTGAGTGATCGGATGAGCCATGTGAGTGATCGGATGAGCCATGTGAGTGATCGGATGAGCCATGTGAGTGATCGGATGAGCCATTGTGTGCACGGCCGGCGTCAGAACCAAAAGCTGCGGGCGAAACCGTCGTTCGCGTGGCTGTAGCTCCGTTGGGTAGATGCGCTTCGAGTAGAGATTCTAGACGGCTGAGATCTTGTTCTGCCCGAATGAGTACACGATTGTTCGTGACCGCAAGGTCGCGGTGGCGATTGCCAACAGCGTGTCCCAGTTCAACTGCCAATGGGAGTGCATCATGGTTGACGTCGTCAAACGAGAGCGCGACTGCGGGAATGCCATCAAGTTCAACTACAACAAAATGCTTGTCGTCACTACCTCTATCCCTCGTGACGAGTACATCCTTATCTCGAAGTTTACGGCCGACGATGATTCCTATATCGGTACCATCAACAGTAGTCGTCCGCACATGTGAGCGCCGGCGGTCAGTGTCATCTAGCACAACGCGGAGTGGGTCGGCAGCGTCAACGCGGTCACTAACCTCGCTGTCGGTCAAGGATCCGAAATAGGTGTCTGCGACGAGCATCACCATACCCCTCTGTCAGGCGCTGATACGCCGAGCATCTCCTTGCGGACTACGTCCCATGCAGTCCGGAGCGTCTTGGTTACAGCGTTGGTACGGTTTGCGAGCGCACGGACTACTATTCCGGCTTCATTGGGAAGCGCTGTGGCCCCGGCCCGTGCCGGACCATCGGTAATTCGCTCGTAGATCTGGTCGCTCAATCCAGCATCACAATTCGGTGAGACTATGTACAACGTTCCGTACGTGTCAAATTCGCCTAGGACACCCGCTGCCGTGGGATCCCGACTCTCCGTGTTAGGCTGGAGGTCTGTAGTGTCCTCGAACAGGAGTCCGTTGGGACCATGGACCCGAAGCCGGTTCAAATATCGATCGAAGTCAAATCGTTCGCCACGAGCTAACCGTCCCGGAACTACGATTTCACCTATAACCGCTGTCGCGTTCCGCTCCAGTGTTAGTGTCGACGTCTCGCAGTACCGGGCATTCGAATGCAGGATAGTCGGTGCAGGCACGAACGCCAGGTGGCCCCCATTCTGGACTGACAACGAACGCTCGGAAGCACCGTAGTTGCACTCCATCGAGAATACGTTTGTTGCGCTTCCGGTTGTTACCGTAGCAATGGCGTCCTCATTAACCGTAATTGTGATATCGTGACGGTCGCCCTGTACAACTCCACCGCTTGAAGTTTGCACCATGACAGTAGTTGCGTCGGGGTGAGGGTCAGTCGCGAGCGTCCCTGAAACGTGAAACGGAGCACGTGTCCGGTCACGAGTAAGATGGGTTTGTCCGTCGGCACCAACTGCGAAGGTTAGGTCTAGCCGCCCGTCCTTACTTGGAGAGCCCACAGAGGCCTGTGGAACCGACTCGGCGGCGTAGTTATCGAAGCTGGGATGTGGACTATCGGAGGCCATCTACGCGAACAGCACTCCTGACTTGATGTGCTCTAACACCTCGTCTATCCCGTCTTCGCTCTTACAGTCCGTGAATACGAATGGCCCGTCGCGCACTGAGCGGGAATCTCGCTCCATCACGTCAAGATCCGCGCCGACGTGGGGTGCAAGGTCTGTTTTATTGATCACAAGAAGGTCACAGTCTACGACACCTGGTCCGCGCTTCCGCGGGATGTCGTCCCCCTCTGCAACCGAAATCACATACAGCGAGTAGTCTGCAAGTTCAGGATTGAAGGTCGCCGCAAGGTTGTCCCCGCCACTTTCGATTAGCACGAGGTCAAGATCGGGATTGTCGTCGAGGAAAGCATCGATCTGTTGGAGATTCATCGATGGATCCTCTCGAATACCCGTGTGTGGGCAGGCACCGGTTTCGACACCTGCGACCAAGTCCTCGGGAACGACATCGGAGAACCGCTCACGGAGTGCATCCGCGTCTTCCTGGGTGAGGATATCATTGGCAATTACGCCGACATCTAAACCATTTGTCCGAAGACGTGGGACAATCTGGCTCAGCAGTGTCGTCTTTCCCGAACCAACGGGACCACCAATGCCAATTGTCGGAATATCGCGGTGACCCAGACTCATGTATCGTCACCTCCATCTGACTGGGTTTCAGTTGGTTCGTCACTCTCTGTGACCTCATCAGCCTCATCACGCTTGCTTCCATCTGCATCGTTTTCGTCTGACTTTGTGTCAGCTCTGATGGGGTCATGAACGGTCACCAGCTTCGTTCCATCGGGGAAGATCGGTTCGACCTGGATGGTGGAAATCATTCCTGGAACACCATCTCTCACGTCCTCATAAGAGAGTAGCTGCGTGGCTTGTGTCCGGATCTCTTCTACGTTCTGTCCCTCCCGGGCACGCTCGTTACACCAGTCGCTGATGTACGCAATGGTCTCGGGATGATTCAGCGGGACACCACGGTCCTTCCGGCGCCGTGCGATCTCTGCGGCTACGAAGATTGTTAATCGTTCGCGTTCTTTAGGTGTAAGGTTCATGTTCAGATCAGGTATTGCTGTGCAAGACTGAGTTCGGAGCTCGGTTCACAGGTGATGTGCTCGCCATCGATCCGTACTGCGAACGTCTCAGGGTCAACCTCAATGTCGTCGGGACAGTAGCTATTGTAGTGCATATCGTCCTTGCTGACCGTTCGCGTGCCCTCGACGGGAACGACCGGGGTGTCTAGGCCGTATTTCTCGCCAATGTCAGCTTTGACCGCAGCTTGGCTAACGAACGACACTGAACCAGCATGTTTAGCCTTCCCCACGGAACCAGCTCGCGGTCGTTGCATTATCGGCTCACACGTTATCACGGACCCGTTCGCCTCACCCATCTCCGAATAGGTAGGGAATCCACCTTTGAATGTCATGCTGGGCTTGATCCCGAAGAAGGCAGGGTCCCACAGCACAATGTCTGCTAGCTTCCCAGGTTCGAGTGTCCCAACGTGTTTGTTGACACCCGCCACGATTGCAGGATTGACTGTATACTTCGCTAAGTACCGTTTGATGCGGAAGTTGTCAGCCCCAGATCCTTCGTCTTCAGGAAGTGGTCCACGCTGCTGCTTCATCTTATCTGCAGTCTGCCAAGTTCGAGGGACAAGTTCTGCCATCCGTCCCATCGCTAGCGCGTCGGTAGTCATCATTGAGATGGCACCCTCATCGTGCAGGACGTCTTCGGCAGCAATGGTCTCTGCTCGAATCCGTGATTCGGCGAAGGAGACGTCCTCGGGGATATCTGGGTCAAGATGGTGTGCAACCATCGCCATATCGAGGTGCTCTTCGAACGTGTTCTCCGTATAGGGCATTGTGGGATTCGTCGAAGAGGGAGGCAAATTGGCCTCACTAATTAGTTCCATGATATCGGGAGCATGTCCACCACCAGCGCCCTCGACGTGGAACAAGTGCATCGTACGACCGTCGATCGCCGCAAAGGTGTTTTCGACAAAACCTGCCTCGTTCAGTGTGTCAGCGTGCAGAGCAACCTGCAGGTCCGCGTCCTCTGCAACAGAGAGACAGGTGTCAATAGTCGCTGGTGTTGCACCCCAGTCTTCGTGGATCTTGAACCCACAAATGCCAGCTTCGACCTGCTCACGAAGGCTAGCTGGCCGCGAGGAGCTTCCTTTCCCGTATAAGCCAATGTTCACTGGCCAGTCATCGGCAGCCTGCAGAAACCGCTTGACGTTCCAAGGTCCAGCAGTAGTACTGGCCGCACCACCACCGTAGCCACCTCCGATTAGTGTCGTAATCCCTGATGCAAGCGCGTGATCGTGGAGCTCCGTGGAAGCAAAGTGAACGTGAAGGTCTAATGCCCCAGCTGTGGCGATCTTCCCCTCACCAGAGTAGACATCTGTTGAAGCACCGACAACCATATCGACATCATCCATCGTGTCCGGATTTCCAGCCTTTCCGATACCGGCGATCCGCCCATCGCGAATTCCAATGTCGGCAGCGACGATTCCAATTACCGGGTCGAGTATCGTGGCGTTCGTTATCACCCAGTCGAGAGCCCCTTCGTCCCGTGTAACTCCCGGAGCCATTCCCATCCCGTCGCGCAGCGTTTTGCCGCCGCCGAAGACAACTTCCTCACCGGGGGTGCGAAGGTCCGCTTCAACTTCAGCCAGTAGCTCTGTATCCGCCAACCGGACTCGGTCGCCTTTCGTCGGACCGTACTGATTAGCATACGCCTCGCGATCAATATCTCGACTCATGTTTCCTCCTCCTCCGATGTCTCACTGGTTTCATCCATCACAGGCGATTCAGCGTCGTCAGCGAAGCGAAAGCCGGCCTGGCGTGCCTCAATAAGTGCTGTCTCAGGGTCGTTATCGACACTTCCGTTAACTAGGTTGTTCATCCCTTGGACACGGCGCTTTCCAGCAATGTCGATGAGATCTACCTCAGCACGTTCCCCAGGTTCGAACCGAATCGCCGTACCCGCCAAGATATCTAGCCGTTTGCCAAATGCAGCGGACCGGTCGAATTCAAGAGCGCGGTTTACTTCGAAGAAGTGAAAATGTGATCCTACCTGGATCGGTCGATCACCGGTATTTGCGACGGTCACAGTTACAGCCTCGCGACCGTCATTAATTGTCACCGGTTCGTCACCAGGAAGTATCTCACCAGGAACAACAGTATCATTAGTCATTCATGTACCTCACAAAGCAATTCAAACGCCTGTGGTGAAAGCACTCGTCTCATGGACTGTACACCGAATACAAAGGCAAGTATGGATAAAAAGCTGGTGGAGATGGTCTGATCCAGTTAATCAAAAATAATTTATTAGAGACATGATCGAAATAGATGAGTTATAGTACCAAGGTAGTTAAGGAACGAGCCATCCTGAACTCGGAGTCCACGCCTCCCGACATATATTGGCCGATAACATCTCTGAGTCGTCAAGGAGAATATAGTCACACTCGAGGAAACCGATGACGGAATAGTTAGATTGTGCGGTAGCAAGTTGCCAGTGTCGACACCCGAACAATCGCACAACTCACAGAGATTGGTGTCGTATTCCAGCACCAAGGTACAAGCCTGAACCAAAACAGACAGTTACTCAGTCGATTTCCGAGCCGCTGTTCGAGACGAGTTGGTCAAAATCTCAACATGAACGCGAGCGCAACCGGTCTTGGTCTTGAAAACATCGAGTATCAGTCGATCACATCAGATTAGGAGGAGTGTCTGCTTGGAGAAGGTGTACAATCAACCCAAGTAGACAACGAGCTAAAAGAAGAGCACCTGCTTAATTTTGTCGTCAACAGTCTCGATAAGGAGCTTTCCTTAGACCTCGGAGAGAGCGTAGAGGTCACGACGGAGGAATTGTACGAGGTCCTTGCCGGCGAGACCTCGATCAATCACGTCTGCGAGAAAACTAACGACTCAGCCTACGCCAATACCGTCCGTGGATATCTTACCGATTAGTTCGATCTTGATACCGTTGAAGCGGTTGAGAACACACTCCTTCAACAGGATGCCCTTGGGATGCTTCCAGATCGACCGGTGGAGGTCGTCGCCGACCTCCACCTCGATCCTACTACGGTGACGAGGACGAGACGAAGTCACTGCACTTCTCGCAGGCGAAACGAGGAACCACCGCCTTTCACGCCTACGTCACGCTCTACGCACGGGTGCGTAACAAGTGATACACGCTGGCGAAGCCACCAGCGATGCTCTTGATGAGTTCCTCGAACTTCTCGAGGGCCTTGACCTGCGCGTCAAGGCCGTCTACCTTGACCGTGGATTCTACAACAGCACCTATCTCGAACTGCTGTACGCACACAATTACGCCTACATCATGCCAATCGTCAAGTAGAGCGAGACGATTCAAGACAAACTCAGCAGAGGCTGGATCGCGTGATCGAACACGAACTCGCTGGGCGGGTAACATTCCCTGTGTTCATCGACTGTGTCTACTAGTGAGGACGATACTACGAGCACAGGGTGGCGCATCACGGCTACGCCGCTGACGCGCCGTTCATCGACACACCACAGGATGCACGAGAGCACTATCGCAAGTGCTTCGGCATCGAGTCAAGCTATCGATTAGCCAAGCAGAGCCTTGCTCTCACCAGTTCTCGGGACGCCGGGCTTCGGTTATTGCTGTTTGTCGTGAGTCTATTGCTGTATAACGTCTGGCGATACCTTCACTGGATGTACGTGGCGGCGCCCCGCCGTGGGAGGCGCCGCCTCTGGGAATTGTCGTTCACGGAGCTCTATGAGATGGTGATTCGTACTGCCTGGACAGCTCTCGGTGTGCACAGAGTTGTCCTAGCGAATCAATCACTCGACGACCGATTTTTCCGGTAGCTGTCCCTAAATTGGGCCAGTAGTCGTGAGTGGCAATATTGTCGCGTCGGTGGCGATCGCCGTCGACAGCGACTGACCAACATCAGACCTCACCATCGTTCCGGAGGCTATCCAGACATCACAGACGTAGATTCAGTGCCTACTGGAAGAGATTGTGAGCCTCTCGGTGTGATCGACTGAATATAAGCCAGAACAGTTCCCTATAGTAGCCACTGAAACGATTAACATACTGATTGCAACGCAATCGTGTAATTAGGTGTGTAGTGACTTTCAGCGGCTACTATAGGTTAGTATTCCAATCGACAACCAGACGTCGTTTCTCTCCTCTTTGGATCCGGGAAGTTAGTCATCACTAGTGGGAAAAAGCGATCTGATTATGAACAGGCAGACTTGTTTAGACGCGTGAAATCGGTGTATTAGCGCTTCACAGCTTGCTCCGTGTTTCTGACGGCAGCCTTTAGGACGAGTTCTCTGAACTGTCCAAACCACGTTCTAGCACGCAACGTCTCCGCCGAACCATGTTTCAGTGCGAAGAAAATCGGTTCAACGATCGACCGGCGGTGATAGACGGTTTCGTCATGACGAGCATTGTGTGCTTTGTCAAGTGAGCAGAGTTCACGATTTTTTGATCACCGGGCGAATGCTACGTTCTTGAGTTCGTGCCGTAGCGCGTCCCAGTCGTAGCTTTTGTCAGCACCGATCGTGTTCAATCGCACTAGGTTTCTCCGAACAACTTGCCGATCAACCTGCGTGTCATGTACCGTTTCATCGACCAATGAATGTCGAGAATGACACCGGTATCACAATCGACGAGCGCTGTCATCTTGATATCATCAAAATTGGATCCGGCACGAAGAGCGTAGTGATGACTGGCTTGATGCCGTTTGAACCCTGTCGCGTTGATTGCTTGGATATCGCCGAGCTCATGGGGTGAAACGGATAACCGGAGCAAAACGTGCCAGATACGCATTTCGCGGTCTTAGCTCTTCATACAAACAGTCGTAAAATCCGATAACTTATCTACCGTAAGTCCGAACTTGACGACGGTTCTGGGCATTTCGTGCAGAATATCGAGCAGCCGTCGATACGGTTGGTTCAGGTACTCGCTGAGGCAGTGAATCGAGACAATGACCCAGTCAGCGTACCCGCCATCACCCTTCTCGACCGCCGGAGCAGCCTCGCTGATGACAGCGTTCTGGGACAAACCGACACATCAGTCGGTAAAGCGGGCGAGCTGAGACGGCATACTCGCCGCTTCCTGACTCAGCTACTCAAATTCCTAGTAAAGATGGCATCTGGCTAGCGTCTAAACATGGCGGGATAAAGTATCCTCGAGATCGATATCACTAGTTTCTGGCGCTGAGATTCAAGAGTCTGAATCCTTTACCATACTAATTGGTTGCCTCTGTATCTGGTTGCTGGAGCCATTCCTGTAGACGGCCCGCCTTCATACTGACACCAATCCCTGTGAAGAACGAAAGCAAACTGGGCACAAGTATCCAGATTAAGTTTGGATGTTCTGTACCTGTATGCATTACTACGTCAAACATGCATGTACACCTAACTACTGGACGGGTTATAAAGTTTGGACATCTTAGTTAGGATCAGATTATATGTTCATAATAGCATGAGGTTACAATCCACTGGTATGTTGGTGATAAAATAATCCCTTCATCAGTAGGTTTCTGAGTCGGATTTTTACGATTCTCTACTACAATCCTTTGACTCAACAGTCACCAACTATTGCTGAGAATATAGCTACTATTCTGTAATACTATCAATCTATTCTAGTGCTTCTATCGCTATATCGCCGAGTTCACCGGCCTCGATGTGGGAGTAGCGCTCACGAACCATCTCCTTGGAGTTATCCAAGTACTGGGCAGCGACGGTGTAGCCAAACGCCCGAACGAGAACCTCCCCATCCCGCGTCGACCGCCGTGAGGTGCAAGATAATTGTGTTTCGGATGGTCAATATCGATCTCCGCGCCTCTGAGATACGTTGGAGAGTCAACCGTGCTCCATCCATCGTAATCAACGGCGGTCGGACGTCCTTATCAAGCGCCAATAAGAGGTCACGAGCGTGCTCGCTACGTCGCTCGTCGATTGCATCCGGGCGTTCCCCTCGGTCGGCCAGTACGCCCTGTACGAGCGTCGCAAGTGTCCGCTGGTCGAACATTGGGAACACCGGCCACCGCTCCGTTGATGGATCCATCAGCTTTCGGTAGCTCCGAAGCGGGGATATCATCGGATCAGGGAAGCTTGCGGCGTCCCATTGCTGTTTCTTCCGGTAGACATCCATACTCCCGTCCTCAAGCGAGATTTCTTCCTACTGGACCTCGTGCCGGCGCGGATCGTTCGGGTCCCGAAGGAGTTCGCCAACCCGGACAGCTGTGTACGCGAGGACGAATACGAGGGCGCGGTCACGAACTGCCTTCAGCGCCTCGTAGCGCGCTCGTTGCTTCTCCAGAGGGGCTCATCCGGGAGTGTCGTGTACGTCTCAATGGCTCTGCGGGCTTGCTCGTCGACGTGCCGGGTGAGGACGTGGCGCTGCTCTGATGTCCAGGCTTGCTGGTCGCCGGGTTTGCGGCCGTCGTCTTCAGGAAGTGGAGCCATCGCGCTTGCCGCTGAGCGTAGTGCGCCTCGAGTTTGGCCCACGCGATCTCGGGGTCGACCATGCCGAGGCCGGCCTGTGTGCCGAAGCCGCAGTCGGGCGCAGCAACAATCGGCGTTGACTCGTCGACCGCGTCCGCGACGCGCTCGAGGCGGTCCGCGATCGTCTCCGGGTGGTCGATGATGTTCGTCTTGACGTCGACGACGCCGGGCATCAGCGTCCAGCCGTCGGGAAGCGGCTGCTCGGCGAACGCGCGGTACTCTCGTGCTGGTGGCGGGGGTTGGCCTGTTCGACGCTCAGTCCAGTGATGTCGGCCTCGTAGATCTCCGGCAGGAGGTCAACGAGGTCCGCGTCAAGGTGGTGGGGGCCCTCGTAGCTCCCCCAGCAGGTGTGGAGGCGGACCTGCTCGGCGGGGATGTTCTCGAGGGCCTCGTTGAGCGCCTCGACGTGGAGGCGCGTCGCTTCCTTGACGTCCTCGAGCGGTTCGTCCGCGTAGGCCGCCGTCTGGCCGATGGTGAGGAGTTCGAGCGCGTCGATCTGGAGGGTCATTCCGGTCTCGGCGACCAGTTCGTACTCCGCTTGCATCGCGTCCGCGACGGCGAAGAGGAACTCCGCGAGCGCTACGCACGCAGTGAGATCTCGGAAAACGAGTTCGAACGACGACGACGCAATCTGCAACCCTATACCAATGACTGACGCACGCAATCCGGACGTGACGATCGACTCACGAGACGCATCGTGTCCAGGCCCGCTGATAGACCTGATCGGGAAAGTAAAAGGCCTTGACGCCGGCACCGTGGTCGAGCTTCAGCCCACCGAACGGAACTCGACGACCGACGTTCCGGAGTGGCTCGAGGAAGCCGGCTACGACCTGGTCGACATCGAGGAGCGCAACGAGTACTGGAGTATCTACCTGGAGGTCAACTGAGATGCATCGAATCGCCATCGTCGGCGGCGGAACGGGTGGGACGGTCCTCGCGAATCGGCTCGCGAGCGAACTACAGACCGAGATCGAGACCGGCGAGGTCGGGGTCCGGTGATCACGGCCGATCCGTACCACGTCTACAAGCCGACGTTCCTGTACGTGCCCTTCGGGAAGAAGACAGTCGACGACGCGAAACGGCCGATCGAGGAACTGGTCGACCGTCGCGTCACCCTGACGATCGAGGAGGTAACTGGCGTCGATACGGAGCGGAATCGCCTGTCCTTCGCCGATCGGACGACCTCGCTGCACTACGATCAACTCGTGCTGGTGACCGGTGCGAATCTCGAGCCCGAGGCCGTACCCGGACTCGCCGAGGGCGGCCACCACTTCTACGGCCCCGACGGCGCCGAGCGGCTCCGGGACGAACTCGCCGACTTCACCAAGGGCCACCTCGTACTGAGCGTCGTCGGCGTCCCGCACATGTGTCCGGCGGCGCCCGTCGAGTTCCCGCTGATGGTCGATGACTGGCTCCGCGAACGGGGCCGTCGCGAGGACATCGAGATCACCTACACGCACCCGATCAACCGCGCCCACGGCCTCGAGTCGGTCGCCGACTGGGCGACCGACCTGTTCGAGGAGCGCGACATCTCCCTCGAGACGTTCTTCAACGTCGACGAGGTCGACCCGGACGCGGAAGTCATCGAAACCGTCGAGGGCAACGAACTCGAGTACGACTTGCTCGTGGCGATCCCGCCCCACCGAGGCAGCGACCTCGTGACCGACGCGGGGCTGGGCGAGGACGGCTGGGTCGACGTCGACAGGCACACGCTCGAGGCGACGGCGGCCGAGGGCGTCTACACGATCGGCGACGTCGCTGATGTCCCGACGAGCAAGGCCGGCAGCGTCGCCCACTACGAGGCAGGCGTCGTCGCCGATCGGATCGCCAGCCGCGCCCGCGGGCAGACGCCGACGGTGACCTACGACGAGAAGACCGTCTGCTTCCTCGAGGCCGGGATGGACGAGGCCACGTTCATCGAGTTCTCCTCCGGCGAGGAGCCGTCCGTCCGCGAACCGTCGAAACCGCTTCACTGGGCGAAACTCGGCTACAACGAGTCCTACTGGCTCACCGCACAGGGGTTGCTGTAGATGTCCGAATCTGAACCTGAGCCCGCGAACGAGACCGCCGACGCCGGAAAGCCGACTCTCGAGCAACTCGTCGCCGACAATCCCGACGAGGTCGCCCGGTTCATAGAGCACCTCGGCGTCGTCAACGAACTGCTCGACACCGCGGACCTCGCGACCACTGCGATGGACGACCGGATGATCGAGGACTTCGCCGAGACGACGACGAACCTCGGCGCCGCAGCGGACGGGTTAGCGACGCCCGAGGCCGCGCGACTCGGCGAAGCCACCGGCGAGAACGCTGACGATCTAGCCGACGCGATCGAGGCCCTCGCCCGCCTGCAGCGGTCGGGCGCGCTCGACGACCTGCTGGCGATGGCGGACCTACTCGCGCTCGCATCGAATGCGATGGACGACGAGATGGTGACCGACCTCGCGGCGACCGGGACGCGACTGGGGGAGGTCGCCGACACCGCGATGGACGACGACGTGGCCCGGACGCTCGAGTCGCTGCTCGAGGCCGTCGGCGAGGCTGGTTCCGAACCGGCGGAATTCGTCGGTCCGATCGGAGTCGTGAAGGCGTTGCGCAATCCGGACGTCAAGGCAGGGTTGGGCTTTCTCCTCTCACTCGCGAAAGTGCTGGGACGAACGACCCGATAATTTGTCGTTCGTCCCTCTTAGACGGATAATGCGGATCGACGGTTTCGCCCCTTTTGTCGCAGCCGTTTACATAGTTTTCTTATATATACACCGATATACGATATTAAATGTATGTATAAAGAGAGTGTCGTACAGTACTGTAAGGGCTCATGTATATTGGGATATCATGGGTATTCACCACATATTTATGGACCAATTTGTGGTGGGGAAATCCATGGACAAGGCATCGATCTCGAGAGAACTCGGCCACAACGAGTTTGATCCTCGAGGGACGCTCGCCCTGATCGTGCTGTACTTCGTAGTGCTGACGCTGATGTGGCTGTTCACGTACTTCGTCGAATTTCTTGGAAACGGACCAACGGTAATCGGACTACTCGGTTTCTTGGTGAGTTTATAAGAGATGAAGATCCACGCCTACGAAAAGTTGTGGCTCGTCGCATCGATGGTATTGATCGTCGGCTTCATCTTGACGATCACCTACGGATCGGTCGGACTCGGAATCACGATGATCGGTGACGACGAATCGACGATCGCACCAGACGATATCGGAGACGATGATCGGTTTGGGGAGCCGCGCGTCGAACAGGTCGGCGAGGACGAATACGAAGCGTACGTTATCGCGCAGACGTGGATCTTTCAGCCCGATCCGATCGAGGTTCCCGCTGACAGTGAGGTCACGTTCTACGTGACGAGCTCGGACGTCGTCCACGGTTTCTCCATCCCCGGAACGAACATCAATACGATGGTTATTCCCGGAGAGATCGCGCAACTGACCGTCGAGTTCAACGAGCCCGGTGAGTACGGTATCATCTGTAACGAGTACTGCGGTGCTGGCCACCACGATATGGAAAGTGAACTGATCGTCCAGCCCGAAGACGAGTTCGATCTGACCGAACTGACCGTCGAAGCACCGGAGTCCGTCGAACCGGGAGCGGACGTCGAACTGACGGCGACGATCGAGAACGGCGAACACGAGCCCCTCGAGACGACGGTTGATACCGAAATCAGCAACGAAACGATCCAGCAGGACATCACCGTCGAGGGAGACAGTACTGAAAACATCTCGATTACCGTCGATAGCGAAGACCTCGATGAGGGAGACCACGACTGGACTGTCTCCGTCGACGGATACGAAGAAACCGGGACTGTGACGGTCGAACCCCAA
This sequence comes from Natrinema zhouii, assembly GCF_013456555.2. Lineage (GTDB taxonomy): Archaea > Halobacteriota > Halobacteria > Halobacteriales > Natrialbaceae > Natrinema > Natrinema zhouii. The sequence continues at coordinate 332,799 of NZ_CP084882.1, read as the reverse complement.
GGAACGGGCGGCAACGAAACCGACTCTGACGGCGATGGTGATGATAGTGCAGACAACAATACGAACGAGACTAACGGAGGTGGCGGGACGTGACTGCACTGTTTGTTGACGAGTATCCCGCACAAGCTCGACTCGTTCGAGCCGCCTTTCTGACTGCGTTCACCGCGTTCGGCGTCGGGGCACTCTTCGGGCTCATCCAGGCGCTTCACCGGACCGATGTGTTTCGATTTCTTGAATCGGAGACGTACTATACGGTTCTAACTGGGCATGGTGTCTTCCTTGTCATCACATTCGCAATTTTCTTCCTCGTTGGACTCTATCAATGGGCGGTGACCGTCAGCCTCGAGCGAGGCCCCGTCGATATGCGAATCAGTTGGACGTGGTATGGACTCATGTCGATCGGTACGCTTCTCGTCGCGATTTCCATACTTGCAGGATTTCTAGACGACCCCCCAATGGTCCTTGGCTCGGAACTGAGCGCAGACGTTCTCTTTACGTTCTACGCACCGTTGCAAGCCCATCCGCTGTTTTATGCGGGACTTGCCACCTTTTTCATCGGAATCTGGCTCGCGGGAGCCGACTGGTTCCGGACGTGGTGGGTCTGGAAAGGAAACCATCCCGACGAGCGGATCCCGCTGCCGACGTTCATGGTGCTGACGACCATGATCATGTGGTACCTCGGGTCGATCGGCGTCGTGGTCGCAATCGTGGTATTTCTCCTCCCGTGGTCACTGGGAATCATCGAGAGCGTCAATCCGCTGCTAACGCGAACGCTGTTTTGGTACTTTGGCCACATGGTTGTCTACTTCTGGGTGTTGCCGGCGTATCTGCTGTGGTATAACGTGTTGCCGAAGGTCTCCGGCGGAAGACTGTTCAGTGATCCGCTCGCCAGAGTCGTGTTTATCCTGTTCGTCTTGCTGTCGACGCCGGTCGGAATCCACCATCAATATCTCGATCCTGGCATAGCGGAAGGGTTCAAATTTATAGCGATGACGAACACGATGTTCCTCTTGTTACCCAGTTTACTGACAGCATTCACCGTCGTCGCCAGTATGGAACACGGTGCACGTCAGCTGGGTGGCGAGGGGACGTTCGGTTGGTTACGAGCCCTCCCGTGGCGAAATCCGGCATTCACCGGCATGGCACTGGCCGGCGCGGTGTTTGCGTTCGGCGGATTCACCGGTATCGTCAACGCGGGAATGAACATCAATTACCTCGTCCACAACACGTTGTGGATCTCCGGTCATATTCACACGCAGGTCGGCACCGCAAGCGCGCTGACATTCATGGCTGGCACGTACTGGCTCATCCCCCAACTAACCGGAAATAGACTCATCAGCCGGCGGGTTGCTCTCGTTCAGGTTGTGCTCTGGTTTATCGGCATCGTGTTCATGACGAACTCGATGTACCGAGCCGGCCTTTTCGGCGTTCCGCGCCGCACGGCGGAACCGCAGTATGGTTTCGAGTACGATGTCGGTGTCGGATCGATGGCCGAACTCAACGCTCAGATCGCCCTCGGCGGAATACTATTGTTCATCTCCGCGATGCTCTTTCTCGGACTGCTGCTCCTAACGGTGTTCAATACCGATAGCGAACCAATCGTCGACGGGACGATCCCACCAGCGCTGTCCGGTCCAGAGGACTCGCCACGAGTCCTCGATAATCTGCGTTTATGGACGGCGATTGCTCTCGTGCTGGTCGCCCTCGCGTATACGCTTCCGCTGGCCGCCATCATAAGCCAAGGCGGTCTCTTGGGCCCTGATGTCAATCCATTCCCTGTCTTTATCGATGGCCTCAAGATTCTACAATACGTACTGTCGGCTATCGAAGTTGTCCCAATCTGATGCGCATCTCCTTTGCTACATTGTTGATCCTCATCGCTCTGATTCTCGTTGCTCTCGTCGAGGGGCGTACTATCCTCGCGTTCTTCGGCATCGGAATCTCACCGCTCCAAGCGGCGATTATCGGACTGGTCGCGATCGGGACACTTCTCTTGTGGGCGGTGTGGCCGACCGCCAAACAATTATCTGATTTAGAGTACTTTCGCGACAAATGACTGAAAGCCTCGTCGACCAGTGTGGCACTGCCACCGTTCGATGCTGAATCGATTTCGTGATCAACACATGTCGTCTTGTTCGGAGAGGGCTCGAGAGGTGAGGTTGGCCGGTACTGTGACTGATGATATCCAAGACCGAAGTGCAAACACGTATTCCCTCACAGTTGTCGCGAAGAATTGACGACGACGAGTAGACTACTCATTCCCATCGCGACTGCCGCGAACAGCGGATTCAGGAAGCCGGAAATCGCGAGCGGAATGGCTATCGCGTTGTACGCGAACGCCCAGCCGAGGTTCTGCCGGATGCGCCGATATGTTCCCGAGGCGACGTCAAGGAGGTCAATGATGGCGGTGAGGTCATCGCCGAGGATCACGGCGTCTGCGGCGTCAATCGCGAGATCTGTGCCGCTCCCCATTGCAATCCCGACATCCGCAGCGGCCAGAGCAGGCGCATCGTTACTTCCATCGCCGATCATCGCGACTGTCCCACGTGTGCGAAGACGACGTATCGTTTCGGCTTTGGCCTCCGGCGGGACCGCCGCGAAGACCTTGTCGACGCCGTTGATATCCCGGAACCGATCGGCCACTGCGCCCTCGTCGCCAGTGAGAACGACGACCTCGCGATCAGCTGCCAGCCGATCGATTACGCGGTGCAAGTTCTCGCGAAGCGAATCGCGTACCACGATGACACCGCGTACGTGGTTTCGCCAACCGACGGCAACCGGTACGCCGCCGTCAGATCGGACGGACTCGATTTGAGGCTCGAGTGACGACGGTATCGACATGCCGTGCTCGCGGACGAATTCCGGGTGGCCGACGAATACCCGTTCACCGTCGACGACGCCACTAACGCCTCGAGGTTCCCGTTCGAATTCGTCTACGTTCACGATGGAGTCGCGTTCGCAGTCCTCAAATGCTTCATCAGCGATCGCGTGGGCGATCGGATGCTTAGAAAACGCTTCGACGGATCCAGCGCGGTGTAAAATCTCGTCAGTGATTGCTGTCGTCGAGTCCTCGGCTCCAGTTTGGGCACTGTGGACGGCTGTGACGGACATTTGTCCCTCGGTGAGGGTACCTGTCTTGTCAAGAACGACAATATCGACATCAGGAGCATCCTCAAAAAACGTCTCTGTCACGACGACGATCCCCCGTCGTGCTGCGGTCTGGACGCCTGATGCGATCGCTAACGGCGTCGCGAGACCCAGTGCGCACGGACAGGAGACGATTACGACCGATAATCCGACCAACACTGCTGTCCCCAGACTCGAGCCAGTCGCGAGCAACGCGATCGTCGCGACCGACGCAAGTCCGACGGCAATCGGGACGAAAACCGTCGCAAGTCTGTCCGCAAGTCGCTGGATACCTGGACGGGCGCTCTGAATCGACCAGAGCAGGGAGATCAACCGATCATGCGTGCTCTCGACGCTTTCACCAACCTCGATAACGACTGCTGCGTCCGTGACGACGGTACCGCCGCGGACGGGATCCCCGACCTTCTTTGTTACAGGTAGGGACTCGCCGGTGATCAGCGATTCGTCGACAGCCGCTTGACCCTCGCAGACGGTTCCGTTAAGCGGGACGCGCTCGCCCGGACGGACGAGCAACTGTTCACCGGACTCAACTGCCGAGAGTGGGACCGTCTCACCGTTATCGGCTAGGCGGGCTTCGTCAACTTGTGTTTCGGTGAGATCGGACAGTAATCCCGCGGCACGGCGTTTTATCCGGCTTTCGTAGTAGGTTCCCGCGCTGACTACGAGGATGATTGCGACCGAGACATCAAAGTACAGGTCTGTTCGGCCGAGTACCATCGCGATGGTGCTGTACGTATAGGCACCAACCGCTGCCAGCGAGACGAGGAGATCCATGTTCGGCATTCCTGCCCGGAGACTAACGTACGCACCTCGCAGGATAGGATACCCCGTATAGAAGAGAACAAACGAGGTCATGAGCCAGATATTCACGCCGACATAGTAGCCGTCGTAGCTCCCGAACTCGGCCAGCGGCTCATACCCGAAGTAGGTCGGGTACAGGAAAACACCGTACCAGACCATCACCATCATCCCGAACAACCCACCACCGATCAGAAACTTTACGAGCGCAGCGTCTCGCGGTTCCTCGTTCGACTCGTCCGTTTGCTCGCGAGCGTCATAGCCGTACCCCGAGATAACCTCGGAAAGTTGACCATCGTCGATAACGTCGGGATTATACACCAATCGGATTGTATCCGTAGCGTAACTCGCCTCGCTTCCGAGAATTCCCTCAGTGGTTATCGCTTGCGTCTCGAGGAACGCTTCGCAGGTTGCACAGTGCATCCCGTCAACGCTGAGGAAGGCGTCCTCTCCTTCAAGGTCGTCCAGATTCGACGACTCGCTCGCCGCGCGGTCGCGGACAGCATCAGCGTTTGTATCGACATTGTCGAGCGTGCGGTGGACCTCGAGACAGCCGGCACAACAAAACGTTCCAGCGACGTTCGGGTCAGTAACAGGTGGGGATGGCGTCACGAGACCACAAAGCGTACAACTTCCTGCCGGGGTTTCGGCATCCTCGGTGCTCGTAGCGGTGAAGTCCAGCGGCTGTTTGGTATCGGTTCCGCCAGTCGTGCCGGCCGAGTTCGGTTCGGATCGAGATGGTTCTGTCATTGATACGGTGATTATTTAGAGCGGCTGATAGAGCGGAACAGGTGGATGTGGAAGGTGGATCCCATATAGTACCAATCCGTGTTGCAGCGGGACGTACCCGAGGACAAGAAAGGAGACCCCGAGCACGCGGTGCAGTCGCATTCGGGTTGACGAGCCCAGCGAACCGAGGAGTGTTCCGTAGGCGAATAATATCGGAATCGTGCCGATTCCAAGTATTCCGAGGGATATCCCACCGCGTACAGGATCGCCGAGCGCGAAGGCATAGAGATAGGCGGGGAAAATGATGGGGCATGGGAGGAAACCGTGGATACCCCCGAGAACAATGATTTTAGGGGACGCGGCGAGACGGTCAACCCGTGCTCTGACGATTGGCGATAGGTGTCCATAGAGCGTGCCGACAAGCGGAAGGTTATGTGAAATGCCGGGTTGCCCCCGGAGATAGTATGCTCCGATGACGATGATCGCAATGCCGATGAGGATACCCACTCCTCCGCGAAAGAGGTCGCCGAGTTCTGTTATGGAGTCAATCGAAACGAAGGCGAGAGCACCAAATGATACAAACATACCGCCAAGTAGAGTGTAACTTCCTGCTCGGCCAAGGTTGAACAGCACATGTTGGCGAACATCAAAGAGAGTGAGTGTATCCGATCGCTGAGTCGGGTTAGCTGATCGAACCCTGTCTGCGTACACCGTCACGAGCGGTCCACACATTCCGAGACAGTGCGCCCCGGCGAGTAACCCAACTACGAAAAACACCAGCAGGTCAACGTGTGGTCCGGAAACTATCGGAGAGCTAGCTGCGAATGTGGCGGAGGCCGCGATCCTGGACATCAGTTATCGCGTTGTTGTAGTACCGTGTCCGGTTTCAACCGGCCCCAACGCAACATATAGTGCAGCGATGATCAGCACGACGTTGACAGCGGCTACGAGCCCGCCAGTTGTCGACCTCCCGAATGCGAACCAGCCAACGGGAAGTAACGCCAGTAACCCGACTAGGAGCGCGTGCCGCGGCGTGAGCGCGTTGAGTCCCATACGGGGAATTACTCCAGTAGCTATCGACATAATACCATGGTGCTCGTAGGTGCTGAGAGTACGATCGCACACCCGTTCGCCGAAGAGTACGGTGATGGCTTTGCATGTGGCCGATGAAAGCGTGTCGCTCGACGGTCGTGTTAGGTCTTCCTGGGCATCAGGTCGTCCGGTCCGGTGGGACGAGCATGACGTTCCCTTTCGCCCGGGCGACGATGTCTTCGGAGACGCTCCCGAGCAACAGTCGGCAGAGCCTGCTGTGACCGCGCGGGCCGACGAGAATCGCCGTCGGCTCGTACTCGTCTTCGGCGGCGAGGATCTCGTCGGCGGGATCGCCCCGCTGGACCGCGGTTCGCGTCTCGATCCCCCACCGCTCGAGTTCGCGCGCCGCGTTTCGTCGGTAGTTCGCGTCGTCACCACCGCGGCCTTTCCCCTTGGCCTGAAGGTATCGCTCGAAGGAACTCGCGAGTGACTGATCGGCGCGTTTTCGAGGTGTCTTATCGGGAGTCATGATTCTTCGTTCGCGTACTGGTATGTCGGACGAACGTCCTCGAGGAGTTCTTCGACGATTTCCCAGAGGATTAAAGAGGGAGTCTCATGTTCGAACGTGATTCCCCAGCGGTCCTCCTCATCGGCGGCTGAGTACTGGAAATGCGTCCGTCCGAGATCGGGATGGTCCTCGTCCTGGTGCCAGCCAGCGTGAAAGCCCGTGTTCGGGTCGGTGTAATTGATACGGAACCAATCGTGTGGATCCTGCCGATACCATTTAACAGTTAGGTCTGGCGAATCAGGGCCTGTCGGGGGATCAAGGCGAGCCGGATCGAAAATCGCCCGCAGCTGCTTGGCCTCGATATCGTCAGGAACCACCTTGACCGCCGTGATCTGTGGAACACGGCCGAAGACGTCTCGCTTCAGTTGGGCGTGAAGGTTCGCGTTCGGATCACCACCTGGATGCGGGACCGACATCCGTTAGCTGCTGGCCTCGACAGGCTCTGTCGTCGGAGCGAGGAAGTCCCATTCGCGGATGGCGAAGCCAACGATCTGGATGCGCCGCTGAAGGTGCTCCCACTCGCGTGCGATCTCACGGCGACGGTCTTCCTCGTCGGCGTCAAGGGACTCCTTGGCGAGCGTCCCGCGAAGCTGGTTCGGTGACTTGACATCGAACTCATCCTCCCGGTCCCGGATCTGCGTCTTCATGTCGGTGAGGCGGTCCGTGAGCTCCTCGACAGTGTGCCCGCTGTCTCGAAGACGCATCGCCTCCTGCATCGCTTGGCGGCGGTAATCAGGGTAAAACGTCGTGTGAGTACCGGTTTCATCACGATGGAGTATGCCATCATCGACAAGTCGTTCGAGGACGCGTTTGGTCGGCTCGTGTGACCAGCCTGCTTCGGAGGCGATCCAGTTTGCCGTTCGCGGCTCCGATAGCTGCCGGGCAACCATCCGCACGCGGTCTTCACCCGTGGTCTGGCGTTCCATCAGGCCCTCGGAGCTCGATTCATCTTCGGTCATACAATACGGTTCGCGCTTCATCTTAATATAGGTTGAGGTCATTAATTCTATATCGAAACTTCTCCTTCGCCATCGCCCCGACCTCAGCTGAGGAGGGTTAAAGCAAACTCAAACCCTCGGTCTTGACGGCTTTACCCCGAGGAAGCGGCGTTGTGAGGTAGTTTACAATTCATGCTTACCCGACGGCAGCGGGGCACTTCAAAGATCATAATTATTCAGGTAATCAAGTCTGTTCAACTGACGTGTGCAAAAGACTTCTCGAGCAACCGCACTGGGGGTGAGAGCGCTCGAAAGCAGTTTGCTGCCCGGAATCCGCATTCGTGAGAATCGGTCACGAGGCCATAATCTCGGGGCCTAATCCTGTTGGACTAAATTCTTGAGGATAGTGAGTTATACCATCCATATACCACATATCGCTACATGAAATGGCAGGTCTGGAGTTCACAGAGTTTCGAAGGATGGGGTCAGTATTAGAGTGAATTCATCCTAACCAGCGATACTATTCGCCAGTAAGAGACAGTCTTGAACGTCTATATACATTTTGATGAGACAAATGTGAGAAAATGCCCTGGTTTTACCGTTGCTGAATAGCGTTTCCACTCACGGACAGCTAACTTGGCGAGAGCGCAGCCGATTAGTCAGGCGGAATCAGCGCCGAGGCGATGAGTTCTACACACTCGCCGGCAGTCAAGATTGGTGCGTAGTCCATCTCTCTGTCAACACCAGCTTTCAGCAGAAAGTCGGTGAGTCGCCAGATATTGTACAGCAGCACGGCAAACACGAAGTAGAACAGCCGTACCCGGTAGTTCCTCGACGAGGTCTTCGCGAGGAAGTCGTGCTTGATGTTCTTGTATTCGTTTTCGATCTGCCAGCGGCGGCTGTACCGTCGACAGAACATCTCTGCCTCGCCCGGTCCGACCTTAAGATTCGTCGCGAAGACAGCTGTGCCATCGCCTTTCGTCGACGGCACATACAAGAACCGCATTGAGTGGCTTCCTGCTTCGACGCTGACGGAGGCCGGTTCCACGGTGACTTCCTGTTCGTCGTCGTCCATCGTCTCAATGACCTCCCGCTCGTGCTGTTGATCCGTTTCGGGATCAGGTAGTTCACTCCGAGATTCGAGCACGTCTGCAAGACCTGCTGGGAGTCGAACTCGCGGTCACACAGCATCGTCTCGATGGGGACGTGTTCCTGTGCTCGCTTCACCAGGCGTCGGACGATACGATGAATCTTATTCGGAGGATTGCTGTCCCATTCTGAACTCTCTCGAATCGACTCTACACCGAGTACCAGCGGGATGTTCTGCCGAACGATCGACAAAGTCGCGAATTTGAACGCACGACGCTCCTGCTCTTTCGTGCCGCTAACCATCGACATCCCCTCAACGCCGCCGTAATATGGGATGGTCGTGATGTCGATCGCGGCGGTCACCGGTCGGCGAAAGGACGCTTCAGATGCGATGACCGAAAGAAGCCGGTCGGTCGCCGCATCGAATCCTTCGATGAGTGTCTCCAGGTCGAACTGCTTGATCGCTCGGAGATGGGTATCCCCGTGGGGACCGTAGTCGGTCCCACGCCGGTATTGGAAGCGTGCTGCGCCCTGTGGCGTCCCACAGCCGACCATCCCCATGAACGTTTGTAACTCGAAGAACTGCGTGTCTCCATACGTAGCATTCGCGGTGCGACCTGAATCGAACTCGTTGAAGCCGTGATCCCGTGCGAGGCGCGTGGTTCGGTGGATTTGTTCGTCAGTGAATCCTCGACCAGCTTCCTCGTCGTCTTTAGTAGAATGATTTTCCTCGTCGACAACCTCACTTTTCGGGCGGACGGAAGGAGCTGAGAACTCCCGGTTGTGGACTTCTTTGACGACGAAGTGAGCAGTACTCCGAATGAACTCTCGGACACCGTCATCGAAGCGATTGCGCCATGTCCGAGACAGCACAGATACATCAGGGATATGCTCCAGCTCGAACGGCTCGGCAAGTTCTTGATACCGAGTCAGAGCTCGATAGCTCTCTCCCGTAATCTCCCGGTAGATGAGGAGTCGAACCATTCCGAGAAACGAGTCCGGAGCGGGGTGCCACTCTGAATAGCTATCATTGAGATATTCGGTTCGAATCATACTCTTAGCGATGCTCAATGGCAGCGAGTTGCCTATTTGAAGCTGTTGGATAATTTCGATGCCCGTGTGGTTCTCAGTCATTCAGCAGGTACAGCCCGAGAGCGGATCCAGTGAGTCCGTCATCTATTATCAGGTGTACCGTCAGGAAACACAACTTATACAAACTAGGTTTCAGTAACTAAATTTGAATTGTGGTGAAATACACTGATCCCGAATCTCTGAGTGCATCGCGCTTCGTCGGGACGCCCAAAACACGTCGGCTGCGATCGACCTCGCACAACCGATTGAGCGGTCACGGAGCGGCGACGGCCGATCGATATCAGTTCCGCCCCTCGAGTACCGGACAGTCCGTCGATTCCAACGGTGGTGAAGACGGCTGACGGCGCTACCATGATACGAACGCTCCTCGCTCGACTCGGCTCACTGACGGCCGTCATGATGTTCGTGTCGGTGATCACGTACGGATTCGTTATTCTCACGCCTGGCGACCCGGCCCACACGATCCTGCGAGAGCAGCGACAGAGTTCGCCGTCGGAGCACGAAGTTGAGGCCTTCCGCACCGAACACGGACTCGACGAACCGTTCCTCACCCGGTACCTCTCGTGGCTCGGCGACGCTCTCCAGGGCGACCTCGGGACATCGTACTATCGGTCCGAACCCGTCACATCGCTGTTGCTCGAGTACCTGCCGAACACGCTCGAACTCGCGCTGGCGGCGATCGCCGTCTCGTTGTTGCTCGCCGTCCCGACAGGCGTGCTGAGCGCCGTCTACCGGGACACCTGGATCGACCGCACCAGTCAGTTCACCGCGCTCATCGGCGTCTCGATGCCGAACTTCTGGCTCGGATACGTGTTGATCCTCGTATGCTCGCTCTGGCTCGGGCTAACGCCAGTCTCCGGCGTCGGGACGCTCGCCCATCTCGTGCTTCCCGCGATCACTCTCGGCACCGGCATGGCCGCGATACTTACCCGCCTCATCCGTGCGTCGATGCTCGACGTCCTCGAGGCCAACTACGTCGCGACCGCGCGCTCGAAGGGGGTCCGCGAGCGTCTCGTCGTCTACAAACACGCGCTGCGAAACGCGCTGGTCCCCGTCGTGACGATGGTCGGCCTTCAGTTCGGCTTCGTGCTCAACGGGGCCGTCGTCGTCGAAGTCGTCTTCCAGCGACCCGGCCTCGGCACACTGCTGGTCGATGCCATCTTCGCACGCGACTATCCAATCGTCCAGGGAATCGTGCTCGTGACTGCCTTCGTCTTCGTCGTGACGAACCATCTCGTCGATCTCGCGTACGTTGCGCTCGATCCACGGATCAAACGCGGACGGGGTGAGCGCCGATGAGCGACCGCGAGAACAGACACGCCGAATCGAGGTACCAACTATGGGCGCTCGTAGAGCGCCCTCTTCGGCTGATCCGGCAGCGATTCGATGCCGGTCGTGGACTGCGGACGAACGCGCAACTCCGGTTCGGCGGCGGGGTCGTTTGCTTGCTGGGGATCGTCGCGTTCGTCGGACCGGTGCTCTCGCCGTACGATCCGACCGCTCAGGCCCTCGGTGCTCGCCTCGAGGGGCCGTCACTCGCCCATCCGCTGGGAACCGACGCGCTCGGTCGCGACGTCGCGACACGACTCGTCTACGGGGCGCGGATCTCGCTCGCGCTGTCGGTCGTCGCGACGCTCGTGCGGCTCGCTATCGGGACGGCGATTGGGCTGCTCGCGGCGACCGGTAGCCGACTGGTCGACACCGCCCTGATGCGGTTGGTCGACGCCCAACTCGCGTTTCCGGGACTTGTCTTGGCGCTCGTGATCGCCGGCGTGCTCGGGCCGAGCTTGACGAACGTCGTCATCGCGCTCTCAGTCGTCGGCTGGGCGACGTACGCGCGAGTCGTTCGCGGGAGCGCTCTCGCCGTCATAGACCGTCCGTACGTCGAGTCAGCCCGGCTCTACGGCACGCCGCGTCGACGGATCGTTACCCGGCATCTGCTGCCAAACATCGCCGGCCCCGTCGTCGTCCTCGCGACGCTCAACCTCGGGACCGTCGTCCTTGCGGCTGCGGGGCTGTCGTTCCTCGGTCTCGGCGCTCAGCCGCCGACGGCGGAGTGGGGAACGATGATCGCCAACGGACGAAACTACCTTCGGTCGGCTCCATGGCTTATCACCGCACCGGGCGCTGCGATCGCGCTGACCGTCGTCGGCTTCAACGTCCTCGGCGACGGCCTGCGGGACATCCTGGATCCAGACCACGTAGATGACGGCAAGCGGAGGCGAACCTGAATGACCGGATCACTCGAGGTCGACGACCTCCGCGTGCGGTTCAGAACGGAGCCGGAGCCGGTCCACGCGGTCAACGGCGCGTCGTTCCGGATCGACGCCGGCGAGATCGTCGGCCTCGTCGGCGAGAGCGGCTGTGGTAAGTCCGTCACCGCGAGATCGATCGTCCGACTCGAGGATCCGGGCGAGATCGTCGGCGGGAGTGTCCGGTACGACGGGCGGGAACTGACGACCGCCGACGACCGGACGTTGCGCCGGCTCCGGGGCCGGGAGCTCGCGATGGTGTTTCAGGACCCGTCGACGACGCTCAATCCCGTCTACACCGTCGGCGAGCAGATCGCCGAAGCTCGTCGAGTCCACCGCGATCCAGACCGCCAGCCGTTTTTTAGGGAACTCGCATTCGGCGCGAGTTCGCGACTGCGCTCGCGGGCGCGACGCGAGGAGGTCCTCGAGCTGATGGAGACCGTCGGCATCCCCCGTCCCGAAGAGCGAATCGATGCTTACCCCCACCAGTTCAGCGGCGGGATGCGCCAGCGGGCAATGCTCGCGATCGCACTCGCCCGGCAGCCGTCGGTGTTGATCGCCGACGAGCCGACGACCGCGCTGGATACCACGACCCAGGCGGCGATTCTCGAGCGACTGGCCGAACTCAACGACGAGCATGACATGAGTGTGTTGCTGATCAGCCACGATCTGGGCGTCGTCTCGGCAGTGTGCGACCGGATCGTCGTCATGTACGATGGCGTGGTCGTCGAACAGGGGCCAACCGACCGATTGCGGTCGAACCCGTCCCATCCCTACACGAAAGCGCTGGTGGGCTGTCTCCCCCATCGGTTGGAGTCACAATCACGGCTGCCGACGGTGGATGGGACGCCGCCCGGCGGTTCCCCGCCTTCTACGGGCTGTGTGTTCGCTGACCGCTGTCCGTCGGCGACGCCCGACTGTCACGCCACAGCCCAGCCGGTCGTCTCGGTCGGCGACGATCACACGACCCGATGTGGCGTTCCCACCGCCCGCGAACGCTCGCTCGAGTCGGTGATAGGTTCGACGAAGGGAGCCTCGACGAGCGACCGATCGATAGCCGTCGACGGCGGAACGGATGCGAGCGCTCGCACGACGAGCGACGCTGTGGAGACCGCGACGGCCGACCGACCGATCGTCGCCCTCGACGCCGTCGAAAAGTCGTTCCGACGGTCGGACGCGCTCGTTGATCGACTCCTCGGGAACGACGAGCGCATCCCGGCCGTCGACGGCGTCTCCCTCGAGCTTCGACCGGGGGAGACCGTCGGACTCGTCGGCGAGAGCGGCTGTGGCAAATCGACGCTCGCGCGAGTGATCGCGGGCCTCGAGGAGCCGACCGCCGGAACGGTTCGACTCCGGGATCGGCCCGTCGGGAGCGTCGAGACGCGAACGGCCGATCAGCTGTCCGAGATCGGCGTCGTCTTCCAGAACCCCGGCGCGAGCCTCGATCCGAAACGGACGGTCCGCGAGTCGATCGCCGAGCCGCTACTTGAGGCCGGCTGGGACTCGACCCGCCGCGAGGACCACGTCGACGACCTGCGCTCGCTCGTCGGGCTCTCACCCGCAGCCGCCGACCGGTACCCGCGCCAGCTATCGGGCGGCCAGCGCCAGCGGGTCGCACTCGCCCGTTCGCTCGCGCTCGAGCCGTCTGTGCTCGTTCTGGACGAACCGACGGTCGCCCTCGACGTGTCGACGCAAGCGACCATTTGCAACCTGCTCGCCGACCTGCAGGCCGACCTCGGCCTCGCGTACCTGTTCGTCTCCCACGACCTCGATGTCGTCCGCCACGTCGCGGACCGGGTCGCGGTGATGTACCTCGGGCAACTCGTCGAGGTCGGCCCCGCGGATCAAACGCTCTCGAACCCGACGCACCCGTACACGAAGACGTTGCTTGACTCGTCGTCGGCCGAGCGGTTCGACGCCGGTCGGACCGAGATCACGGACCGAGACGCGCTCGCCGGCGAGCCACCGAGCCCGACCGACCCGCCGTCGGGCTGTGCCTTTCACCCGCGCTGTCCCGTTGCCACGGAAGAGTGTGCCCGCCGCGAGCCGGCGCTCGAGTCTGTCGGTGAGGGACGGTCGCGGTGTCTGTACGCCGAGGAACTGGCGGACGCGGAGGAGGCAAGACCCCAAGCGGCTGCGAAGATCGATGTCGACGGGTCCGACCCCGACGGCACGGATGAATCGACCGATCGAACGACCGACTCACGACGTTGACCGCGACATGACTCACGACTCACGAGACGCTGTGAACCGACGCACCGCGCTGAAAACGACGCTCGGAGCCGCGACGCTGGCCGTCGCCGGCTGCCTCTCGAACGAACCGGAGACGGTCGGCTTCCGGGTCGGCGGCCCCTGGAAGCCAAGCCGAGATCCACTCGACGGCGGCACGATGCTGCGCCGGCTGGGGATCACCGAGGCTCTAGTCACCGTCGACTACGATGCGAATCCGGCTTCAGGGCTCGCGACTGGCTGGGAACGACTTGACGATCACCAGTGGCAGTTCGATTTGCTCGAGGACGCGACGTTTCACGACGGCGCGTCGTTCGACGCGTCGGCCGCCGTCGAGTCGCTCCGCCGGACGGTCGACTCTTCGGCGTTCGCGGCCGTCCCGGTCGAAACCGTCGAGGCCGTCGACGAGTCGACCGTCACCGTCGGGACCGAAACGCCGTTCTCGCCGCTTCCGGCCCACCTCTCGCGCCACGAGGCCGTCATCCTCAGTCCGGACGCGATCGACGACGACGGCTCGGTCACGGACCCGATCAGCACCGGCCCGTTCGCCCTCGAGTCGTTCCAGTCCGGGTCGATGGTCAGCGGCGTGCGTCACGACGAGTACTACGGAGAGACGCCGGAGTTCGAGTCCATCCGCTACGAAGTCGTCGCGGACGACCAGACCCGGCGGATGAAACTCGAGAACGACGAACTCGAGATGGCGACCGTGCTCCCCCACGAGATGGTCGACGCATTTGAGGCCGACGACGAAATCGACGTGTACACGCCAGTAACCCCTCGAATCAACTTCCTCACCTTCGATACGACGTCGGAGCCGTTCGACGACGAGCGCGTTCGACGGGCGGTCCACCATGCTGTCGACCGCGAAGCCATCACCGAGTCGGTCCTCGGCGGCATCCTCGATCCCACCGTCAGTCCGTTCTCGCCCGACGTTACCGAGTGGGCGAACCTGGACCTCGAGGTCACCGCGGCCGGCCCCGACCGCGCTCGATCGTTGCTCTCGGATGCCGGGTGGACGACCGACGTCGATGACGTTCGGACGCGCGACGGCAAGGAACTGTCCGTCGAGTTCTTCATGTTCGACGCCAGGAGCCTCCCGCTGATCGCCCAGGTGATCCAGAATCAACTCGCCGCGGTCGGATTCGACGTCAACCTGACGACGATGGAGTACAGCGCGATGGCCGACCGCGTCAGCCAGGGCTCGTTCGATGGCTATTTCACCTCGTGGGCGACGCTGTGGTACCCGGACCCGGATCGCCTCACCGAGATGTTTCACTCGACGAACGCGACGCTTCACCACGGCTACGAGAACGACCAGGTCGACGAGTTGCTCGAGCAAGCCCGCGAACTCAGCGACCGCGAGGAACGACTGGACCGCTACTACGAAGTACAGGAGATCGTCGTCGAGGAAGCGCCGATCGCCGTTATCACCGACTACTCGAACGTGTACGCGACCGCGAACGGCGTGAACGGCTTCGATCCCCACCCGACCGAACTGCGGTTCGGGCTCGAGTCGATCGAGTTCGACTCGTAGGCGGACTCAGTCTGCGGTCGGTCGGTGATCGACCCGATCCAGAAACGAACGGAGCACGTCGACGGCCGCTTCGAACACTTCTTCGCCCCGTTCGGCGGACGCTGTCGTCACGTCACCGACTACGCCATTCTCGCTGAACGCTTCCGTGAACCGGCGGACGACCCCGCCATCAACCGTGTCGTCCCAGGCCGCGGCGTCGCCGTCGACCAGTTCGCCGACGTCATCGGGACGGAGGAAAAGGAGCACGGACGTCTCGAGTTCGCCCGCGTGGCCGACGCGGTCGTCGACGGCGCGCATCCACTCCCAGAGGAACGCGTCGAGGCCGACCGTTGGATCGTCGGCGACGTCGCGGGCCAAGTTTCGAAGCGTCCCGCTGTTGCCACCGTGGCCGTTGACGAACACGACCGTCTCGACGCTCGAGTCCGACAACGAGTCGAGAACGTCCCGGACGTACCGTCGGAGCGTCTCCGCGGAGACCGATAGCGTCCCCGAGAAGTGACCGTGATACGGCGCGACGCCGACCGGCAGCGGCGGGAGGACGATCGAGTTGAGATCGCTACGCCGGTCGGCCTTCGCGGCCATCGCCCGGGCGATGATCGTGTCCGTGCCGACGGGAGCGTGTAGCCCGTGTTGTTCCGTGTTCCCGACGGAGAGCAGCGCTACCGTCGGTCTCGCGTCTTCGACGTCGGTCCAGGAACTCGTCTCGAGATGCATCGACGTTCGGTAGTCACGACGCAACATTAGGGATAGTGATCCGGCACTCAACGATATATCGAGTCGGCCGCAGACCAATGCCGTGATTGCGTAATCAACCACTCTGGCGTTCAGCCCGCACGCATACTGGGTATTTGATGTATTTAATTTTATTGAAACAAAGGAACGCATCGAAACCATCCTACGAGGTTGTGGGAGTTCGGCCCTGTTGAAATCCTCTCTTTTAAATAAATAATATCACGAAACTACTTCTCACTACACGTGCGAATATACCGTTCACAGGATCGAATAGAGACAATCAACCTTACTTTATCCACTCTGATTTTGGGTAGAAGCGGTCAAGTGGAAGATTATATTGGTAGCTATTACTATTGGATCTTTCGACGATTAAAGCGAACTGACTCAACTACTACCGCGACAGATCCGATGACAGCAATGCCGATCGCCCCATACTGGAGCGCTGTTGTGAATGGGGTAGTAGGAGACGTGGATTCTTCCTGATCGTGGTCATCATGTGTTGTGTCGGTCACTGCATGAACATTGAACCACTCACTGACGAATGAGCCGTCCGGCGCTCCGGTAACACGTATCTCCCAGTCTCCGTCGGCTGGAAGCGTCTGTACTGTCGCGTATGTTCCATTCTCTGCTTCATCAAGTTCAATCTGCATTGTCTCTTCGCCATCTTGACTGTCTGCGAGCAATCGAACAGGTCGGTCTGATTGGAGTGGCTCACTGTTACGCAGAAATCTTACCTCGAACACAACTGGTTCATCTGCGTGAACGGTAATTAGATCATCCCGGTCGGTTTCAGTATCGGCCTCGGCAACCGGGAGTGTTGTTAATTCGATAGTGATGTCATCAACATCTTGTTCAATGGTCGCCATCTCCGGTCCGGTTTCTTGTTCTTGGCCAACGATAGCAGCCGTTGGAATCGATGTGAGTAATCCTGACACGAGCAGGACGAGGACGAGAATCGTGACCTCGAATCGAACGGCGCGAACGAACGTCGTGATCGTTCCGATTCTCGATTGACCGCCGTCTTCGCGGAGTTGCGTGTCGGTCCCTCGTCCGGACAGCCGACCAGCAATGTCTCTTGAGCGGGCCTGTGACTCAAGTTGCCGTAGAAGAATAAATCGGGTGAAGCCGCCGAGTCCGAGTGCAACCAACACGAGAAGGACCTTCGCCGAGAGCGAGAGTCCGTAGAGTGTCTCGGACAGTCCATCGAATGTGGGGATGTGCCACGATGCGAGAACGAGTCCGGTCGTCACTGCGATGGTTACGCCAATAATGGCGAGAATCGAATACCGCCGAACAATTCCAGCGGCGAATGCATTGCGATCGCCTGGGTCGCTTTCCCGAAGGAGTGGTGGAACGACTACCGCGAGGACGACAAGTCCACCGACCCAGAGGCCTGCCCCGATAATATGTCCGAAATCTACTGCAGTTCCCAGCAACCGATCGATCGTAGTGGCCGAGTGACTCGTCCAGCTCACGCTCGCACCGACGTGCAGTCCACCGACGAACGCGATTCCGAGCCAGACGCGTCGAGATAGTAATCCACGAACGGCCCCGAGGAAAGCGACGGTAAGGAGCGCTGTGAGTATCAATTGTACGATCCATGCATTACCAAGTGGGGTACGGCTGAACTGAATCACAGTCTCGGCGGACAACGGGCCGACTGCCGTACTCCGTGCGAGTCCGAGTACGAGGGCCGAGACAAAGAGGAGGAGGCTCACGCCGGTAAGGAGTTTCGTAAGACGTTGATCAGCTGTTGTGGCTTCAGACTTGAATCGGTCGACGAGTGGGTAGATAACGCTGACTGCCGTTATTGGAATGCCGACGACTCCGACGAGGGTGATGAGGAGGAGTCCCTTTGCGCCAGCCTCGACTGGTGACACCCCCTCGTCAACCTCGTCATCCTCACCCTCATACGCGTCGAGGACAGCGTCACGATCGAGCGGTTCGTCGCCGACGCTGAAGAAGAACGAGCCGCTGGAGGTATGGCCGTCGTCGGCGAGTATCTCCCACTGGACCGTGTATATTCCATCACCGACGTCTTCGTCTTCGATCGGTACATGGACGACTTGTGAGTCATCGGCATCAATCCGAGCATCACCGCTTACGTCCTCGTCGTTCGGCCCAGTTACGGTGACATCTGCGACTTGGACCCCATCGCCCGAGAAGTAGAGCGTCACTTCGTCGGGTACTGTCTCCACTTGTTCCCCGTTCGAGGGATCTGACTCGCTAAGATAGGCGTGGGCTGCAACCGGTGTCGCGATACTTGCAAGGATGACTACCGCGACTGCGATGGCGATAGCTACTTTGAGCGGCGGTCCAGACCGGTTAAGCGACTCGCCCATGCACATGGCTTACTGTTCGTCTCCTGTACCACCGAGGTACTGAACAGTGTCGACGCCTTCCTCAACCGGAACGTGTTCGATCAGCTCTTGCGCCTCCATGTCGATCACAGCTACGGTACCGTCAGCACCAGCAGGTGTAAAGAAGTATCCGTCACCGGAGACACCCGAACGGTGGAGGAACTCCGCACCTTCTGGACGTTGGATATCTCCGGCGTCGATCCGATCAACTTCCTCGAAAGCGTCGATGTCGATGACCGTCGCGGTAGCTTCCTGTGTGTTGGCGGTGAACCCATAGAGCGTGTCGTCAGCCTCGTAGTATTCAAGCGCGTCAGGTCCGCCCTCAACTTCAACAGATCCGACCTCCTCGCTGTCTTCGGTGGTAACGTCGACGAAGTGGATCTCGTTCTCGTCGATGATACCCAGTAGTTCCTCATCGGGAGTGAGATACATTCCACCGGTAAAATCGAGTTCGTCAACAACTTCATCGGTTTCGGTGTCGACCACTGCAGTCGTTCCGACGCCACCGGAGCGCTCGAAATACGCGAGGCCATTCTGGGGACCATAGGCCTTGTAATGTGTGCCGCCCTCGTCACCGAGTTCGATCGAGTCCGATCGCTCATACGCTTCCAAATCGATAATATGTGCTGCCGGATCATTGACATTCGTCGCGTATCCCGTCGTTCCAAAGTCCTCGTGGTAGAGGAGTTTACCGTGACCTTCTTCTTCAAGGCCTGCAACGACGGTTTCGATGACCTCGTGGGACTCGGTGTCAATAACGTAGAACGTCCCCTCGGCATCGGAGTGTGCCCACATCTCCTCGTCGTTCGGATGATACATATGAGTCCCATCAGGACCCATAGCGACTTCGGAGACAATTTCATGGGACTCGGTATCGATTACAAGGACCTGTGAAAGGGTTGATTCGATGACAAAGAGTTGACTCCCATCATTCGTTGGGACAGCATCCCCCCATTCGTAGCCATCGATACCCTCGGTAATCTCATCGACAACTTCCCCTTCTGCGGGATCGATAATTGCGATTGTATTCGGTCCGAACGCGTATGCGACCCCGCCATTAGATTCTGTCTCGGTTTCAGTGTCCTCACCGTTTTCTTGAGTTTGCCCACTATCACTATCGTTTTCAGGGTCCTCATCCTGTGCCTCGGTCGAGCATCCGGCGATGCTAACCGCAAGTCCGCCGCTCATTACCTGCACGAACCGTCGTCGCTTGACAAGAGACTCCATATTCGATACTCCACCCCTGTATTATTTGTAGTTATGGTTCGGCAGTCGAAAACCGATATTAGTAATATATTACAGATATTTGTCGGCCCTATTACTGTCTCAGAATCTATCTGATTGAGCGACAACCTCTTGACGTATGCGTATGGATCATCAGAATGATTCACCACTTCTATTCAATATGACCGGAAGCAAGAGCGCTAAAAGGCTGCCAGAGGCACCCTTTACCGCAGTAGACACCTTCTGACGAACAGATAAAACCATTGGTATGAATTCACATTCGATATCGTAAGTATCGATAAAAAGATCCATGTGATACATAAATTTTTACCAAAAGTTCCAATTTGATTTAATGCAGAAGAAAGGCACGCATCAAAATCATCTTCCGAAGTTGTGTAGTCCACCGATCGGGCTGTATGAGGAGTTCCGGTGAGACGATCTCGTATTTGGCGTACAACTCATTTAACCCGATTGCTCTCGCTACCATACTGCGGTGGTGTCCGTCATCCGTCACATAAAAGCAGTCACCACACTTCCGAAGCTTCGGAGGAGCCGTATTCTGAACCTCAAACTCTTCCTCGAGCAGGCACACCAATATCTTCTTGATTCGGGGCTTTTCCAGTCGGCTCGGTGAGCTGACCGAATCCGCGATTGCCGACAGTGTGATGAAACTCTCCTCTTCTGGGAACAGATCCTCTTTCCGCTCCCAGTCGATAGTGCCGGTCGGCTCTTCCCACGAATCCACGATGTCGGTCGGCGATTCGACCTCCCCATCGACAGTTCGCTTCAGGAGTTGCCTCGCGTGAGCAGTCTGCTCTGGTGTTAGGGAAAGGGTTTCACCCGATGGTCGATACATCTACCACCATAAAGTAATTACAAGTACATAAACACTTCAATAGATAGAATCCGTTACGGAATCACTCTGACTCGAGCAATGATTCCGTCCGAGTGAGTCTCGAGAGTGAGCGGACTGAGCGGTCATGCCGCTCAGGCCGGACTGCTCGATTTCGCCCGGACAGTAGATCCGGAGACGATCGCGTTGATCCACGAGCCGGACTACGCCCAGGAACACCTCGGGAACCACCTCATGGAAAACGTCGAGACAGTCACGCGGAGTCGCCGGCTAACGCCGGTCGGTGTTAAACGGGAGTCTGATCCCGATACAGCGGCACTGTCCACTGAGATGTTCGAAAGCAACCACGAGAACGCCTACGACCAACTTGAGGACGTCTTCGAGGCCATGGCCGCGCTGAACGAGGGGGTCGCCGCTGCACGGAACGATACTGGTCAGAGTGAGGCAGATATTCGGGCGATTATACGGGACGAACTCAAGAAAGCTGGCGTGATCGAGGACTGACGTAATCAGCGCCTCAAGGACGTCCTGATTTGGGCAACTGTTTTACTCTACATCTCTCATTTTGAGGTGAGAATTTTCTTAGACGGGAAGATACATTTTCAAAATCTGGAGAAAACCGGTACACGAGCCCCCGCTCGCACGTAAAGGGTGCCTTTTTATGCCAACCAACCCTTGTCTGGCCTGTAGTCTGAGCGAAGTTAGGTTCCGTCGCCTCACCACTTCGGATCCCTTCTGGAGGACTACGTTAGGAGTTATGACGATGAGTGAACCACCGGACAGCGGTGGCCATGAACAACGGGAGTCAGGATCTGATCGAGGTCGCGATAGTCCCGGTCAAATGGGTCTAAATTTGCGACTCGAGGTCACAGCGAGCCCTCGAACGATCACACTACTCTCGACAGTGGCCACTGTCGTTGTTAGCATCGTTCTCTAAGAAGCCGGTCGCCCGAGTTTCCACTCGGGTTCCGACGCCTCACCAATTGGTAGTGGTGGTTGTGTCGGCTTAAAGACTTTGGAGATCAATTTTTGGAAGATCAGTAGCGAGAGAACGATACGTATTGGTTGGCCCCCAGTACGGTTTTAATCGCCGAGAGAGTGTGTCTGAGCATGGTACGACCGGTGTTTCACTAGTCATAAGTACACCAACAGACCCGGTACTGACACGGCCTACGTCGGTCGCTTCGGGACGCTCTGCCGATACATCCCGCTGTTCGATGCCAGCGCTCCGGACGGCTGGACGATCACGCACCGTGCCTACGACCGTACGGTCTGGCTGCACCTCGAGACCGATATCTCGATCGAATGTCGGAAGACGCCCGACGGGTGGGAGCTACTGCTCACCGATCGCCAGACCGGCGAGGAGTATCCAGCGCTTCCGACGGACGCGACTCGGTGGAACGCCTACGGCGCAGTCCGATCATTCTTCGAGGGCGAACCACTGTTGCCCGCGTCTCCGAGCTCCGACTCAGAGTGGGAGACGCGGCGAGAAGGCGTTCTGACGCTCGATCGGATCCAGAACGAACGGCAGGAGTGACCCGGCTGTCGAATCACTTTTACCGCGGTCGTTGGCCTCGATGGTATGTCTGCGTCCCTGTCGATCAACGATATCCTCCTAATCGAGGCGTTAATCGCCTACCATCACGACCTTCGAGAGCGTGATCCTGACCACGCCCGGCGAGTATGGAAACGAGCACGAGATCTAGCCGCCGAGCGTGGCGAGACGATAGACGACGTTGTCTCGAGTGGTTCCTTCCGCGATCAGTACCGCTGACGGACGCATAGCTACACGATAGGTGCTTCAGTGAGAAATTGGAGTGCGGCCGTCGCTATCCGATAAGGGCCGCTCCAACGATCGCGAGGCCGGCTGCCGTGTATTTCGGAGCGTCGAACCCAGCGTGGGCCACCGCATTCCCTGTTTCGGGATTGTGCTGATCCATCTCGATCGTGTAGTGATCGTCGAATGCACGGATCTGGTAGCTGTTTGTTTTTCGCTGATCTCGATAGACTGCGTTCGCTCCATTCGGGAGCGAGCGCTTTGACAGTTCAAAGTTGGCTGGAACGCCAATAACTGCCGTCATCGGGACCTCAATCTTCGTACCATACTTCTGTTCGGCTGCGCGACGCATCGCTTCTGACCACGAGTACGCCGATGTCCTGGTATGTTCAAGGGACATACTCATCCGTTGAGACTGCACCCACTTAATGATTTGTCGGGGTCTATGAATAGAACGTCATACATACATTCTTGAGTAGAGACTTTTCATCAGAAGCCGCGGCCAAGGTCGGCGGTGTACGATCGTACTCCCCAGGAGGAACTCCTCGTCATCGAAGCGCTTGTCGATCTGGACGAGTGGCTGGAGGACAAACGTCTACATCCAATTGAGAATAGAGGCGACTTGGATAGCACCAATCACAACCTGAATGACTGCGAGGGTAACAACAAGCCACGATAATCGAACAGCCCACTATTGCAGGTCCTTCGGTTGCTCATGGACCGTTTCGTAGTGCGACCGGTCCCACACTGTAAACGTGTAGAGCGGGTCGTAGTCCTTTGCGGGACGACTGTGTAGCTTTCGGGGGTTCGATGTGTCCTGTCCAGAATGCCCTCCGAAAGCGATACCAAAGACACCATGCCCCTCAAAAGAGAGGAGGTCATCTTCGACAATATACGTTTTCGATTCATTCGGTTCTAGATCAATGTCGATGGTTCCCGAATGTACTGGTCTTGGCCGTCCATCACCGATAGCAGTCGCCCACGTTATTTGGCTCCCTTCGGTAAAATGGTATTCTGAACTGTTCGCGATCTCCACCTCAAATTCTGGCGACTGGTCGGTGAAAAAGACCGAATCTGGTGGCCGAATAGGTTTGGCATTGACTGTCAGATAATCGTCTATCTCTTGAGAGGCAGGCATATGGCAACGCACGGTTTGGCCGCGGGTAAGAGTTCCCGGAGGGGAGTGAAAGTGAACGGTCTGATTAGCAGCTCGGTTGCTGGAGAAGGTTATCGCGCCGTGTGTTGTTGGACTCAGTCCGCACGTACTTCGTACCGCGCTGTTCGGCGGCTTCGAGATACGTCTTCGAGCCGTTCTCTTTCACGTAAAAGTCGGTGCCGTTGTTGATCCTGTCGTGTAGTTCGGCAGGCGTTTTCTGGATCGTTGACCCGAATACGTTGTAGCCGATCGTTTCGATACATCGGCAGTCGTCGTAGTTTGAACCGCTGTCCGTGGTAACGCACGTCACTTGAAGCGCCATGTCTGAGAGCAGGTATCGCCTATATTTAAACTGTCGTGTGCCACGTCGAAAGTAAAGTCAGACATCCCTACGTGAGACAACTCTTTTTATCGGAAGCCGAGTCCAACACCGTCGATGCGAACTCCACAGGAGGACCTACTCCTAATCGAGGCGCTCGTCGAATACCATGCGGATCGAAAGGACGTCCAACCCGAACGGGCGGCTCGAGCGCGGGTGCTGGCCGGCGAGATTGCAGGGAGTCACGGCCTCGAGATCGAGGATACGATGGGGCAGCGGGATAGCGTATGAGAAAAGAGTGAATTATCTTCGAAGGCTACCTTCGTGGGCGGCGAGACGGCATAGCTAAATCTCTTCGACTTCGCCAACTGACCAATGAGGAAGACAATTATAGTAGATTATTTGCCGTAGTACATTCTCTTCTGTGTACGATTCTACTTCATCAATAGCATCTTGGGTCCATTCCTCGTAGTTTCTGACCATCTCCTTCAACGGGTCAGGATCTATTGGTTCACCTCCATCAGGGATTGTTTCTGTTGTGAGAGATATCGTTTCCAGCATCATTTTCCAGAAGCCAATTTTCTCATATTCCTCAAACTGAGGGTGTGCTGCATATGGCTTATACAAGTTGTCTGAGGACGCATCGATCGATGCATAGAGTGATGGGTCATTCGTCTGTAAGCTCTCAATGGCTGAGCTTCGAACTTGGAGATTAGTAAAGGCACCAAAGAGATCGTCCTCTCGGGTATCCATCTCGGAACTTGTAGCCATAGCCTCTGTGTAATTGTCGACTAATTCCGCATGTAACGCACTTATGAGTGCCCTTTTCTGCCGAATAGATCTACCAACTAATATGAACAGAGATCCAAAGAACGAAGATGCCAGGATAATCAGTAGATTCCCCGCGACCAGAGGAATCAGTGCTTGAAGCTGATTTAACACCATGCGATTCTTTCAGTCGGTTGGAACGTCATAATGATACCGGGGAGTACTCCGCTAAAACATTGAGACGCGGACCACTTGCCGATCGCCGCCGAACGCGAGTACGGATCGGACGCGGACATGCACGTATCGATGTGGAAGCCGATACACGGACCGCTATGAGCGACGCCGAGTTGACGAATTCGAGTAGCAGTCGGGACTCGGGGCGTTCGACGGTAGCGAGACGGCGTAGCTATTCGGGCAACGATTCTTCGACCCAATTAGCCATCTCACCGAATGCGTCTCCGATATACTTCTCTCGAGGACTTGCGTCGTCAGTTGTCAATCCCTGCTTCCAAGATCGGAGAACTGATGCTGTGGCCTCTATCTTCGCAAAATTCGAGTCACCCTCGGTAGTTTTCACTTCCTCGCGTGCGGGCTGTTCGATGTAGTAAAAAGCTTGAATAAACTCTTCGTAAATATCGTTCCATGAGTACCCTTCGTCCCGAAGGTCTTCGATCAACTCACTGAACGCATTTTCGTCGGAAATTTCCCCAAGCGGATCAATTGTACGGTCTTCCTCTGGCTCTTCGTCCATACAAGCCTACTCTCCCCGACAACAGTCATTCTTTCGCCGCCGACCTTTCCCAGCCGAAACAGATACTCCGGTGTAGGCGACAGAGTGTACATAGCACCGAATGCTCCACTGCGAACACCGAGATGACGACTGCCCCAAACTGGCTGCGAAACGGATGCTCGTGTACTTCCACGAGACTGGCTCGTCAAACGCGGAGTACTACTGCGAGGACCATGCCCTCGAGCGATTGTCGCGTCTCGAGTACAACGACTTGGTGGAGGCGCGGGTGCTCGACGACTACGATATGGCCGATTGACTGGTCCGATTTCGCCCCCTCTGTTTCGTGTACGGCATCTAGAGTATGCCTGACGTTGGTTTTCGGCCGATTCATATCTAGCGGCACAACTTCGGAGGATGGGAATGATGCGTGCCTCCTTTTTCGAACGATCGGAATTTCGTTATTCGTAGCCGTGCACGCGTACGTGCATCGAATTGTCAATCAACGAGGGCGTTTGGTGAGATCCAGACAGTCATGTCAGGACTAACCCCAACTACCCCACCATGTCGGATCGGAGTCCACATTGCAGGGTTGTGAGCAGGTTCGCTCGCTAGTAGAAAGTGATCAGTCGCTCCTTGCTCGACTGCCCACGACTTCTCTTGCTCCCCGTGACTGATAGCAGGTGCGTGGACAAAGAGTGACTTTCCGCCTTGGTGCCCTATGAGAGTGTAACCATCCGTGAGGATGAATGTCAAATACGTTTCATCAGATGGTCCGTTAGGGTCGTCGTGCATACCACCAGCCAGTTCAGCAACTCGCTCCACGACGGAACGGATACTTTCCCAGAGTGATTGTGGATCGACTTGATCCGGTTCCATGTCGAGGATACCTGCATCAGCCATTGCGGTCAGGAGTCGGAAAAATAGCACCTCGCTATCCGTGGTACCCACGATATGGGGACGCAGGAACGGTGCTATTTTGTCCAGCAATGTCGGTCGCAAGTCATCGAACTCGGCGATATTGCCGTTATGAGCGAACACCCACCGACCGTATTGGAACGGATGAGTATTTGCGACGGTATGGTCACCATGTGTCGCACGACGGACGTGGGCGACGACACAACTCGACTCGATCTGATTTGACAGAGCCGAATAGACAGGACTCTCAGCACCCATCTCTGGACTCTTGACGATCTGCGGAACGCCCTGAACGTAGTGTGCGACACCCCATCAATGGGGGTTAATCTCGCTCAGCCGTTGAAGCGACCGGTCGGCATCCGTCAACGATTCCTGTACCGGACAGCTAACGGTGCTCCGCAACGCGAACATTCGACACATTGAGATTATTGGTCCTCTTGAGGGTCGTAAGCCGGCACCTCATCACTTCGTTCGGCGACCAAGACGCCCACTTGGTCATGCACACGCTCGACGGCCGTGACCACGAATCCGACATCAGTGAGTATGTCCACGAGCATCCCGACGGTAGCCCCATCAACCCCGTGG
The DNA here is from genome assembly GCF_013456555.2 of Natrinema zhouii. GTDB lineage: Archaea > Halobacteriota > Halobacteria > Halobacteriales > Natrialbaceae > Natrinema > Natrinema zhouii. The sequence goes on along the minus strand of NZ_CP084882.1, from coordinate 305,972 downwards.
TCGAATAGTGGTTCTTCAGGGTCGGGCGATCCGAAGAACATCGCATCACCGAGGACGAATCGACGTGCGCCGATATCGGCGATGGCCTCGATAGCCTCGTGTTTCTCCTCATCGGGGAGGTGGTGCAGAGCGAAATTCGAGACCACGATGTCTACTTCGCCGTCGTAGTGCGGGTCGCGGAACTCGCCGTATCCGAAATCCACGTTTTCAAAACCTCTATCGGCATCTTTCGACCGCGCCTGCTCTATCATCCCGTCACTGATGTCGCGACCGACGACGTGGCCGGCGTCTTCGGCCAACGCAAGCGCGATCAGGCCCGTCCCCGTTCCGAGGTCGAGGACGACGTCGTCGGGACCAGGGTTGGCGTGCTCGACGACGAGCGAGGCGCACGCATTGTAGATCGGCTTCTCGTCACTGTCGTGTATGTCGTCATACTGACCAGCGATCTCCGAGAAGCGATCGGCGAACTCCTCTAAGGACATTTCCATAGTTACCACCCCCCTTCGAAGTCTTCCATGGAGAGCTTCCCATTCACGGTTGTCCCGACTGCGTATCCATCCGCGACGGCGGACGCTATGGAGGGAGGGCCTCCGCTAGAGGCGTCGCCAGCAATGAACAGACCCTCGACCGATGTCAACCCGATTCCACGCTGGGAGCGCGTTGCATCGACGAGTCCAGCCTCATTCGCTTCGAGACCGAGTTGTTCTGGGATCTCGCTGTGTTGCTCCATCGGCGGAGAGTAGAACAGAGCGTGGCGAGTTACGTCGCGGCCATCCGCGAGGGAGAGGCTTTCGAGAGCACCATTCGAGCCGGTGAGCGCGGTAATCGGTTCGTCTTCGATTTCGATTCCTCGCTCGACGAACTCCGATCGTGATTCTTTATCGAAAACGTCCTGTCCATCGGTGAATACAACGAGATCATCGCTCAGGTTGTAGATGAGCTTCGCGTAGTGGACCATGTGCTCGTTCGTGACCATCACGCCGAGGGGTTCGCCACGAACTTCGTAGCCGTGGCAGTAGGGACAGTGATGCACGCCACTCCCCCAGAACTCCTCGAAGCCGTCGGTTTCAGGAAGGTCGTCCCTGACACCAGTTGCTAGTACGACCTTCCGACTCGTGACGGTCTCGCCGGAATCCAGGGTACTGGTGAAGCTGTTGTTGTCTCGACTAACATCCGTTACTTTCGTGTCCCGAAACTCGCCTCCGTATTTCAGAACTTCCTCGCGACCGAGCCGACGAAGCTCCTCCGGTGAGATACCGTCCCTCGTCAGGTATCCGTGGGCTTCAGTTGCTGGACCATTGCGCGGTTCGCCGTTATCACAGACTAAGACACTGCGAAGTGAGCGCCCTAACTGGAGGGCTGCACTCAAACCAGCAGGCCCGCCCCCGATGATGAGAACGTCGTATTCCAAATCACCGCCATCAGTTGTTTGCATATCACCTGCAATGAGGAAGGGGGAGTCATAAGTCCATCGCTGCCGATAGTGGAACCTATCAAGCCTAGTATATTGGAGAAATATGGTCTCAGTAGCTCGTACTCTTCATTATAACTGTTCTGCCTCTCCAATCAATTTTATCATGTCGATTCCGTACTCGCGTTTGATTGCATAAGAGTGCAAACATTATGTGGCGGCAGCACTAAGGGTTGATAACAATGCCAGACGCCGTACAAAAGCAACTCGGGGATGAACGGGAGTGTGAGGGCCTTCTCGACTGTATGTTCGGAATGAACGAGCTCGACAGGGCCGTATTTAGACTGTTAGCGGAATCTTCTGAGCCGCTTACTGTGGATCACGTTGCGAAGTTCATCGGTAAAGAGCGGACGACCGCGTACCGTTCGGTCAAACGACTCGAGGAAGCAGGAATCGCCGTGCAAGAACAAGAAAGCTGTCCAAAAGGAGGCTATCACCACGTGTATCGGGTCTCTGACCCGGACGAGATAGCGGACGAACTCCAACGAATGCTCAACCAGTGGTACGCTGAAACTGGACAACTTATTCAGGAATTCCGTGATACGTATGTCGAAGACCATTCTCCAGAATAGTCCAATTTGTCTTCATTTATGATATTTGTTAGCAGGATAAACTGATGGAAGAATGTGGCCGCCGATTAACCGACTCTTTCGTCGCTGCTCTTGATCTCCGCGAGCACTTGCGTGAAGGTACTGACTTCTGTGCTGCACTTACTGATCGTAAACTTCAAATTAAGACGCTTGAGGACGACTATCCAGAGTGGCATCCTGCACCGTACTCGTTTCACGGAATGCTCAAACTCTTCATTTATCTGGAAGTCACTGGAGACAGCTATCGGTCCCTCACACGCCATCCAGAACTCGCAAATGTATTTGATCTCAACCAAATTCCTAACGAGTCAGTCATCTCTCGAACGTGGCGCAATCGCTTCGACGATGATGTTCGCGGGTATGTCACTGCCAGTGCACACTGCTTAGTCAAGGAGATCTACAACGAGAACCTCTCGGTTCCCGAAGTCCGGCCACTAGAGGAAGTCAAGCAATCATTAGAGGAGACTACTGACTCGGCTGAGGATGCTACCAAGTTCTCTGACAAAGAAATTTATCGAACAACCCGTCTCGCTCGTGAGCATGGCTTCGGTTCATTCGACTCCGGGAGAGCCCAAAACGCGACGTATGAAGACACACGATTCTTTGAGCTTCAGACGTTCATCGGGATGGTCGGATGCGGTACACCGCAAGGCGCTGCACGGTCAAGTTCCGTCGAGGCAAAGAATACGGCCCTCACGGTGACACGCACCTTCGTGCAGTCAAGCAATTCAGTCCAGAAGATCTTATCGAGGGATTTCAGCAGGCGACGGAACAGCTCCTCTCAGTGATCCAATCCGAGCCTTCGTTTCGGCGTCCAGTCACCGTAGCGATCGACATCACGACCATTCGCTACTTTGGGAACGTAGAGGGAATGCCGATGGTCAGCGGAACGAAAGACAGCGACGGACGAGCCTTCAAATTCGCCACACTCTCGATTGTCGGGTGGAATATCCCGTTGATTCTCGCTGTCGAACCAGTATGAGAGAGTTCCTCCTGGGACCAGAACCCACCAAATCAGATTCATCACACTGTTCGTCGCCTGCTTCTTCGGGCCAAAGAGAATCTGCCGATTGAGATGGTGCTGTGCGACCGGGAGTTTGACTCGAAAGCGGTCTACCAGACGCTCTCGAACCTCGATGTGAACTATCTCATCCCGAAACGCATTCATGGTGACGAGCGAGAGGCTATTGAAACGATGGACGAAAGTGGGCAGGAGGTAGCCGTTGAATCAGCATCTGTCCACGTTGAGCAGGGTTCGCACGCGATGCAGTTTCTGTACGTCCCCTCGACGAAAGGAGAGGGTACGGCGGTATTTGCGACGAACCTCTCAGTCGGCCCCAAAGAGGCTGAGACGTTCTGCCGCCGCTACAGCCGTCGCTGGCAGGTCGAGAACGAGTACAAGAGTATCAAGAACGACTTCCTAGCGAAGACCTCATCCAAGGATTACCGCGTCCGGCTGTTCTACTTCGTGTTCGCGGTGTTGCTGCACAATATCTGGCGGCTCACCGATTTCCTGTTGAAGGCTGGTGTCGACGGTGAGATGGATTATGCACCGGCTCTGACGGCTGGTGAGTGTGTCGAGTTGGTTTGCTCAGCACTTATTCCGCCGGATTAACGCTCAACACCGACTCGGGCCGCCTATCGTGAGTGGCGACACTTTTTGAATGATCGAATTATAGGCTGATGTCACGCATTCGATGATACCTCACCGAGAGAGACAATTGATACAGTTCCATTATGGGCCGCCCAAACCACGATAAGCCCCGAAAACACGCGAAAATAGCCCATCCTCCGAAACTGTGGGAGCGGAAGTGGGCGACAGAAGTTGAGACCGGCGTTCTCAATGCATATGGAACTATCTTCCTTCGATGGCCCCAGCTGGAGTGTCTGCTAGACAAACTGGGACACAATGCGGTCCTCGGCGGTCCGAAGCCGATACGCTCTGTCGCCTTCCAGTTGCCGGCACTGGTGATATGTGACACCGAGAGTGGTACACTATCGCGAGGATGTGATTCCATCATATCGTACATATCCCCGATCGGAGAGTCACCAGTACTGAGCGGAGAATGGAACGACGAGAGGTTGGAGGGGTTACCCTTCGTAGCCTTCACCCTCGATTGGGCCGCTAAACACGCCGTAGAGGAACTTGAAGTACCACAGTACCAGCAGCAGGACTGGAAACCCGAGGACGGTCACGAGGTTCAGCGCTAGTGGCGACACGACCGCTTCTCTAACCAACAGCCCGGTCGGCGGATAAATCGTCGGGTACAGCAGAATTGCGACCAAGATCGTCAACAGCGTGGGCAGCGCCAGCGCGCTCGCGAGCCAGGCTCGGTACCGGCCGCGTCTGGCCAGTACGCTCCCGCTCAGCCCGACGGCGACCGAGAGAGCGACGACTGCAGCGACGGGCAGCGAGAGCACCGCGTCGGCAGCGCCGCCCGCATCGGTCAGGACGACGGTTCCCAGCAGCACGATCACACCGCCAAGGTACGCCAGTGTCGCACCGATACCGTACGCTCGCAGTTCCGATGCCAGACCGGGCTCGGTCTTGGCTGCGAGGAACGCCGCCCCCGTGACTATCGAGACGGCGACCAGGCCGACGCTAGTCAACGCCACTGGTAGCATCGCCCCGCCGAACACCCAGCGACCCGCGAGCATCCCCAACAGGAGCGGCGCGAACACGCTCCCGCCGATGAACGCGTAGTCGGTGTAGCGCTTCCAGCGCTCGTCGTCGCGCTGCTCGCGGAGTTCCGGACCGACGCCGCGGAACACCAACGCGAGAACGAACCCGAGCGCGAGCAGATAGTTGTCCGCCAGGAGGCGCGAGTACACGCGCGGGAACGCCGCTAGCAGCATCGTCCCGAAGGCGACGACCCACACCTCGTTCGCGTCCCAGACCGGTCCGAACGCCGCCAGGAACGTCTCCCGCTCACGTTCGTCCGTCCGGGTCGCGTAAAGCATCCCAATACCGAAGTCAAACCCGTCGAGGACGACGTACATCCCCAACGCGAACAGCACTGCGCCGAACCAGATCTCCGGCAGCGATTCGACGAGGTACGCGTCGACGGGCAACAGCGGGTCAGTCATCGCTGCTCACCCACGGAATCGGGCCGTGCCAGTGGCCGCCACTCGACTCTCGGACGCCGAGTGACCGGAGTTCCTCCCGGACCAGCCACTTCAGGATGTATAGCGCAGTCAGCATCAGCCCGACGTAGAGCACGACGAACCCGACCAGGGTCAGTGTCGCCTCTGCCCCGGTGAGCGTCGATGACACCGCCTCGCTCGTCTTGAGCTCGCCCTGGATGACCCACGGCTGCCGGCCGATCTCGGTGACGTACCAGCCGGTGAGCAACGCAGCGTAGCCGAACGGCGATGCAGCGATCATCGCCTTCAGATAGCGTGTGCTGTCGGACAGCCGCCCTCGGTACATGAGGTAACCGCCCCACAGTGCCAACCCGATGAATAGGAATCCGAGCCCGACCATGAAGCGGAACGACCAGAACACGAGTGCTACGGGGGGGTTCTCCTCGTACTCGTTCAGTCCGATGACCTCGGCGTCGAAGTCCCCGCCACTGGCGAGGAACGACCCGACTGCGGGAAGACTCACGGTGACGAGATTCTCGGCTCGCGGGTCGGTGAGTGCCTCAGGTGACTTCGGAAACGCGAGCAGGTGTAGGTCGGCCTGCCCCGTCTCGTAGTGAGCCTCCATCGCGGCAAACTTCTGTGGCTGGGTGCCCTCGACGTGGCGGCCATAGGCGTCGCCGTGGACCGCTTGGAACGGTGCGGAGATGATCAGGAGTACGACAGCCAGCTTGAGTGCGGTGTTCCAGGCTTCAGTGTCGGGCTTTTTCCAGACGATGTACGCCGAGACGCCCGCGACCAGCAGTGCGACCGAGATCACCGACGCGTTCATCATATGGACGTACATCCAGGGCATTCGCGGGGTGAGGAACGCGGCGAACGGATCGGTTAGTTTAGCGACTTCCATCCCGTTGCGGGTGACCATCTCGTAGCCCCGTGGGGTCTGCATCCAAGCGTTGACGATCAGGATCCAGAACCCCGACAGCCAGGCACCAAAGCCGACGAGCACCGACGAGATGACGTATGTTCGGTCCTCAACACGGTCGCGGCCGTATAGCAACACGCCGAGGAAGACGGCCTCTAAGAAGAACGCCATCTTCGCTTCGAAGGCCAGCGGGCCGCCGATCAGTTCACCGGCTACCTCGGCGAACTGTGGGAAGTTCGTGCCGAACTGGAAGCTCATCGGAATTCCGGTGACTGTACCCATCACGAAGCCGGCGGCGAAAACCTTCACCCAGAACGAGCGCAATCGCGCATACCGCTGCTCGTTCGTCCGCACGTCTTTCCAGGTGAAATAGATAATAAACGGTGCGAGCCCGATCGAAAGGGACGCGAAGATGATGTGAACGGAGATCGTCCATCCGAACTGCATGCGACTCGCGGCTTCTGGAGAGAGGAACGCCACCCATACTGGGTCGACGGCACCCAGTAGTGTGATTGGACCCATTCACCTTGCGCTACGGCACAATAGCTTTTGAGTAGCCACACGGTTCCCACTTTGGAGTATTCACCACAACAGTTTTGACTGAGCGTGTCATAAATTTATCTCATAGCGTGAGTTTCTCTCGACCGGGATCGTCTCCCCGCTCGTAGTTGGTGATTGCAACGACGAGTCGGAGACACAGCGCAAGGAACACTTCTGTTCGTGCGTGGACGCGGCCTCGGGCACGTCCGCGCCCGAGACCGCGGTTCTTGATTGCGTCGTTGGTTCGTTCCACCCCCGTTCGGTTGTTGTACGTCTCGTCCAAGATGGACTGCTTCAGCTGAACGTCCTCGCTGTGTTCTGTGATGCGGTCTTCGACTCTGTACTCGATGGCTTTCAGGTCGTCAGTGTTCCGAGGATTGTATGGAGCGATTGGCACACCCCTGCGGTCAGCAGGTGGCCTCAAGGAGGGAAAGGACCGGTACGAGACTGATCGAAAACTGCACTTGGGCGACAACGAGTGGCACTCAACGACGCTAATCTACCGACGGAAGGAGAACTCCGAGCACACCGACCATCGGCAGTACTCGGTGTTCATGACGAATACGGGAACCGGGCATCTCACTGAATATGGGTATCGGTGGGAAATCGAGAGCGGCTATAAGTCGATCAAGCGGTTCATGACCGCTACGACCTCGAAGAATTTTGGCCTGCGGTTCTTCTACTTCGCGTTCGCGTGTCTGCTGTATTCGATCTGGCGTGCAGTCGATCTGTTGGTACAGGTGCAGTTGACCGGTGAATACGAGCACTCGCCGATTGTGACAGCCGATAATACACTGACGCTGGTGAAGAAGGAGACTGGAATCGGATAGTAACGAGAGTTTTTCCGTGAGAGCGCGGCGTCTGAGTGGCGACACTATCTAGAGTCTCGGAAATCCGCTGGAATAGTTGCCTGCGGAACAAGAGCGGCCGTTCAGAAAGCGATCTGACGCGGATTCCGCCCTCCGATTCGGCCGAAACCACGCATCACAGGCCCGCTATACCCGCTGTAGTCTCCTTCCACAACCTCGGAGGATGATTTTGATGCGTGGCTTATTTACGACATAGCTAGGTATGAATCATCTGATCAGTAGAGGTCGTAGACTTATCGCCAGTAGCTCCAGTAGTAATGCCCGAAAAAGAGCGCACATATACCGGCGAATGCGACTACCGACGTGTTTCGAACGGGAGTTCTTCAAGCATAACACTAACCAGATGACTCCCTCACCTTCAGCCATGATTTAGCAGCGCCTATATTCCCAGAATGGTCGGAATGAGAACAGTCGCAGCTACCGCTAGCACGAGACCGTTAATGAGCGCTGGAATCACAAACTCCTCACCAGAAACACGCTGAATCAAAGGAAGCGTTACGTCCATTGTCGTTGCGCCACCCGGCGCGATACTTGTTACCCCACCGAAGTACTTGGCGACGACTGGCAGCACGAAGAAAGTAACAATCTCTCGAAAGAGGTTCGCAAGAAACGCAATCGTGCCCAGTCTCATCCCGCCGAGATCAAACACGACAACCCCCGCATAACTGTACCACCCAAACCCTGCTGCGACTGCTGCGGCGTGGGTGACTGGCATATCGATAACTACTCCAAACAGCACGCTACCAAGAATACTCCCGACAGCCACAGCCAATGGAATTAGGAGTACGCCCCATCCGAAATGTGCGATATGGCTCAAAGCCTCAGTATCGCCTCCGACTGTAACGCCAACGCCGAATAGCAGCGCCAAGAGAGCATAATCAGAGAGGGATACAACACCCATGACGAAGTGCTCTGGAAGCCCGATGGTTGAGAGTCCAAGACCAACCACGAGCGAGATGAAAATGAGAAGAATGATCTGCCAATCAAAGCCATCAGCTCCTAGTTCCGACGGTGAGCCTTGACGAGCGATTGTACTCTCATCGGGCGAGGCGAATAGCGGATCGACAATCGACGTGATCGCGGTGAGCAGGTAAACGCACATGATACTTCCGATGACACTTCCGACACACAGCACAAGTGCAGATCCACCAATCGTGTTCAAATTTTGAAGGATTTGGTCATCACTACCGAGTTGTGCACCGATCGAAATGAGGAGGATAGCGAGGCCGGTAAAGATGATGCCGTCACCGATCTTCTGAGTTCGATAAAACGGTGAGTAATATCCAATTAGACCACCGATTACCAAAGAGACAAGCAGCATCCCGATACTCATATTCTACCATTGGAAGACACGGTATAAAACAATTCCATCTATAGCTTACAATATAATTATTATTATTATTGCTCGCTACTGGTCCGTTGTTCAACATATTCGCGTGTTTCTCCATGTAATACGTATTCTGCCTGTTGAAGGTCTTCAACCGAATTCGAACCAGTGACGAACATTGCTGTCTGTAGTTCGGCGATTAGATCCTCGACTCGTTCGATAACGACATCTGGTCCGTTTATGGCCGGTTTCAGGAACGGTTTCGCCAGCCCGCCGGCACAGGCACCCAACGCGATCGTCTTTGCCACGTCTAATCCCGTCCGCACACCGCCACTCGCAATCACGCAGTCGTGTTCGGCTACACACTCGATCGTGCTTGCAGCGGTTGGTATTCCCCAGTCTCGGAACAGGGTGCCAATTCGTTGCTGGCGCGGTGCGTTCGCGGTAGCGGCACGGTAGGCTTCAATCCCGGACCACGTCGTGCCGCCTTTTCCAGCGACATCGATCGCGCTAACCCCTGCCGCGGACAGCTTTCTGGCAGTTTCCCCAGAAATCCCGTTGCCCGTTTCTTTGACAATGATCGGAACCGAGAGATCCGCAGCTACGCGTTCGATCGCAGTTAGACAGTCACGGCCATCAACATCGCCTTCAGGTTGAACGGCTTCTTGGAGGAAGTTTAAGTGGACTGCGAGTGCGTCTGCATCGATCATCTCAACTGCGCGCTCGACCATTCCAATGTCGTACTTCCGAAGCTGTGCAGCGCCGAGATTTCCGTAGATGAATGCGTCAGGCGCGGCATCACGGACAACAGTATATGATCTGAGGACGCCGTCATCGTCGAGTTCGAGGCCGGCCCGCTGACTTCCAATTCCCATAGCGATGCCCGTTTCGCTGGCAGCGTGGGCCAGTGCTCGATTGATTTCTGTGGTGTTATGATGCCCACCAGTCATGCTCTCAATGAAGATTGGAGCAGATAACTCCTGTCCCAGAAATTCGATGGACGGATCAATAGCGTCGTAATTGAGTTCCGGAAGTGTTTCGTGGACGAGTTGTACGTCTTCGAAGCCCGTTCCTGTGGTTTCAACGTCTCGCTCCTGAACGATCTGGATATGATCATCTTTTCAGTCTTCAGTCTCCGACGAGTCCTGCTCCGTCATTAATCGAACTTACAAAAGGAACGGCAAAAGGGTACTGTTATTCTGCTTCACCCTGTCTCGGGTATCCCCGCAATGGAGTGACTGTCCCCGCTCTGTACTCTGTATGCGGAGGCGGCCGAGCAGCGTGTAGTCGTGGTCGGGAGTGTACCAGTGGAACAGCAGGCTGTTCGACAGCACCGACACGCTCGAGAACGCCATCGCGACGTCGGCGAACACGGACTGGAGTAGGCCGACGAGGCCAGCGGGGTCATCGCCGTGTTGTACCCCAGCGCTCACACGGAATTCTGCTTGACCTTCATGAGCGTCGCGGCCGAGATGCGAACCGCCTTCACGACGTCAACCAGATCGTCGCACATCAGGATGATGTCGGCGGCCTCAATGGCGACGTCCGTGTCCGAGCCGATAGCCGTGGCGACGTATACGACCGCGAGAGCGTCCTCTCTTCGCGTTCAGTCGGTTGCGCTTGGAGAGAGATTAGTGCTGCGAGGGTGGCGTCTTGTCCTCGATAAGCGTCTGTTCGGCGGGTAGCTGTTCTCGATCTGAAGATCGTTCAGGATCGAAACATCAAAAAGAGACGACTCTCCGTCGTCACTCATCGCTGTTTTTCTCCGTCTCGTTGAACGGCGTCCCTGTACTTCCGAGCAATCCGATCGGCCCTGCCCTCGATCGACGTCGTCTCTCCTCGCTTCGAGGACGTTTCCTCGACTCCATTCGTTTGAGAATCTTGGGGCTTGCGTCACTCCTAAACGAACCGACGTCGTCTAGGAAGCGGTTAATCATTTGGCAGCTGGTAGTCCTGTGACTCAGTCTTTTTCTTGTACACACTACCTCGGACGGAAACTTCACCGCGTTCAAGCGACCGATTGCGGGCGTCTGCGTTCCAGATGGACCGGAAAAGCTGCCAGAGCGGTCGGATATTGCAAAGCGCGAATCCGACAATGATGAGCGCGAATCCGATGACAGTCGTCGCGGTGATTTGCTCGCCGAGGAGGGTCGCACCGAATATCGTCGCCACAACGGGCGATGCGTAGTTGATGAGGGTAACACTCGTTGCACCGATTCGACTCAGCAAGGTAAAGTAGAGCAGGTATCCTCCGGCTGTAGCGAAGATACCGAGATATACGACTGCGACGGCTGCCGACGGCGTCCACGTCACATCTCGGAATGATACCCCTGAATAGGCGTAGATCGTGGCGTGAAGCAATACCGCGCCGGTGCCCATTGACCACGCGTAGAGAGACATTGGTGGGAGAACCGCTGTCCAGCGTTCCGTTAGTACAGACCCGAGCGCGAAGACGACTGCGGCCGCCAACAGCAGTCCAACACCGAGGAGTTGTCCGTCGAAGGACCCGCCACAATTGCGATAGCGATTACGCCCGCGAGCCCCGTACAGAGGCCGATAACGTCCGTGATGTAGATGCGTTCCGTTGGGAGGATACGGATCGCGATAATGGGGGTAATGATCGGTGTGAAACTGATGACGATCGCGGTGACACCGCTGGTAACGTAGCTCTGGCCGATAAAGGCGAACGCGAACTGAGCACCAATGACGAGGATTCCGTTCGAGAGGATGAGAGCGACGTCCGCTTTCGTCTGGGGGATCCACTGGAGCCGCCTGAGCAGCACGATTCCGGCGAAGATGAACGCAGCGACGTCTAATCGGCCCGCTGCGAAGAGGAGCGGCGGCAGGGTTTCTAGCCCGACCTCGATCGCCGTAAAAGCGGTTCCCCAGACGAGTGCGAGCGCGCCGAACAGCAACGCGTCTTCTAGATCTGTCATCGTATCAGTGCGCAGTGTGTAGCTGGTTTCACAGTCGACGCCGTTCCTATCAGTGGCTCGAATAAACAGTTTGCGGAGCCTGTGATATCATAGCTCAATGGTGACACGGACTGTCCACTCCGTTACTTTCCGTCTGAGGTCATTTTAAACGAGAGCCGTCACGAAACTGCGTCTAGCGGATACTCGCGGCTCTGCTCAGAAAACGCTATGGGATTCTCAGAGCGCGAGCAGACAGCGACGCGCGTCAGGCCGTTCTCCGTCTAACTATCTTCTGAACTCTCCACTTATCGGGGTTCGAAGTCCCATCAATTACTGGTTCTGTGCTGCGATCGACTTGCTGGGCGTTTCTTCAGTTACGAAGTCAAAGCCTCGCTCCTCCATCTCCTCGAGGTACCGTTCCGCGTCGAGACCGCTGGTCTCGGTGATAAAGATGCCGTCCTCATCGACGGCACCGTCGGCCATGAGCTGGAGCGTGACGGACAGCGGGACGCCGACGTAGCAGCCGTACTCGCGCATCACGGTGATCTCCTCGACGTCGAAGAACGGGGACGGCTGCTCCAGGTGGAAGACGGCACGGTCGTCCTGACCGTCTACGGTTCCGGTTACCTCCGCCGAAAGGATGGTCTGGGGCGTCCACTCCGTCTCGGGTGACAGTTCTTCGGGGGACTTCCACTGCGTTTCGAGCTCCAGTCCCTGGTTCTTCACCTGCTGTTGCATGACTTCGACGGGGTCGACCTCCGCTCCGTCGACCTCGAGGCTGTCCGTCTCGAACGCGTTCGATGCGTGGAGGGTCCGCTCGTAGCGCTTCCATTCCTCGTGCCACGCACCGCGCGTAATGATGCTGTCGACGTTCTTCTCCTGTGCGACCGGCGACTGCGGGAAGGTGATCGGTTCGGGGTGAGAGATGACGTACGTCTCCGCTTCGCCGATCGGGTCCGGGAACTCGAACATGCGCTGTTCGCTGAACGCCGGGAGGTCGTCGATGACCTCGCCGTCTTCCCACTTCGCCCGTTCGTCGACGTCGGGGTCGTGTTCGTAGGTGACCGTGTCCGTGAGTCCGGGCGTCGTCTGGGTGAGGAGACGCCACATCCCCCAGTAGAAATTGACGTCTTCGACGTCGTCGAACTGTTCACAGGCGGCCATTCCGAGCGCGATAGTGCTTACGAGACCTCCATTAGCGAACCAGAGGGAGTTCCCCGCCTCGGCGAACTCCTCGGATCGGTCGAGTACCTCCTCGAAGTCGAACGCGTTCAGATCGACGCCCGTGAGGTCGCCCACCTCTTGCATCGCATCGAGGACGTTCTCCTCGAACGGGTAGGGCAAGCCGTTGACGACGTAGTCGGCGCCCTCGAGAACCCGCGCGATATCGTCCGTGTCGGTCGCGTCGACGGATTCGAACCGAAATCGGTCGTCGTCGATGACCTCGAGGAGGCGGCGCGCGTTTTCTTCGTCAGCGTCCGCCACGACGATTTCGTCGAAGTCGTTCGTCTGATGGAGGTCGTAGACGCAGCCCGCTGCCATCGCTCCTGAGCCGCCTAGTACAACAGTCTTGCTACTCATATAGCGATTTAACAACCGACTCGGACCGGCTTAAAACTAGGGGAAGACGCGGAGCGATTCGATCGCTACCCCGCCGCATATCTGTGAGGCGACTGCTCGCGGGCATCTTCCGCCCGGAATCTCTTTGTCGATCGGCTACGATATCAGTGTATGGCGATCGTGGCAGCAATCGACGATTCGGAGCGAGCAGCACACGTTCTCCGAGAAGCACAGACGCTAGCGGCCAATTTCGACGAAGCGGTACACGCGGTTCACGTCCTCCAACGATCGGAACTCGTCGAAGTCCTCGAGAAAGACGTCGAGGGACAGGCCCTGGCTGATAATTACGAAGTGCAACAAATTGGAGAGAATATCGTGTCTCGAGCGACGGGAGAGTCGACACTGCCGGAACCCACCGTATCGGTACGCGTCGGAGATCCCGCGGCCGAGATCACGGCGTACGCTGAGGAGCAGGATGCGCGATACGTCGTTATCGGTGGACGGAAGCGGTCGCCGACCGGGAAGGCGCTGTTCGGAAGCGTAACACAGAAGATGATATTCGAGTCGCCTGCGCCGGTCGTTAGCGTCGCTCTCGACTGATTCTCACGGAACAACTGCGGAGTTCACGCACTATCTCCAGTGAGGCGGTTAGTACTGAGGGAGGAGACGGCCGACCCGTAGTCTCGAGAACGGAACGGGAGAGACCGCCGAGTGAACCGAACCTCAGTCGTCGGAACCGCCCATCCAGCCGGGACGGCGCTCCGAGAGATAACCGACGACCGTTTGTTGGTTCTCGTTCTCGCGGTCGGCTTTCTTGTAGCGTTCGGTCAACAAGACGGGGCGAGTCCGCTCGAGTTCGATGGTGAGTCCGACGAAACACAGTCCAATGAGGAACGCGATTGGGAACCCGAGCAAGACGACGAAGTTCTGGAGTGCGTCGAGACCGCCGGTGATGAGCAGAAGCGAGGAGAGCAAGCCCACGAGTCCGCCCCAGATGACGCGGTTGATCGTCGAGGGATACTCGCTCCCGTCGGTGGTGAACATCGCGAGGCTCAGCGTCGTCGAGTCGACGGTCGTGATGAGGAACGTGAGCACGAGCAGCAGGTAGGCGGCGGCGAAGACGCCCCCGAAGGGAATGAGGGTCTCGAACAGCGGGAACGCGGCGACTTCGCGGCCTTGCTCGAACACGATTGAGAGCAGATCGACGGTGCCTCTCGTCTGCACCCACAGCGACGAGCCGCCCATGACGATGAACCAGGGGAACGAGGCTGCGGTGGTTCCGATAAGCCCCGCAAAAACGACTTGCCGGATCGTTCGACCGCGACAGATCCGCGTGATGAAGATACCGATCATCGGCGCGAACGAGAACCACCAGGCCCAGTAGAAGATGGTCCAGCTACCGACCCACTCGCCGCCGTTCGCCGAGTTCGAATAGAGGCTCATATCGACGAAGCTGTTGACGTACCCGCCGAGCGCCTCTGATCCGGTGTTGAGCAAGAACGACGTCGGACCGAACACGAACGCCACCAGGAGGAGGAACACGAAAAGGTACATATTGAACGTCGAGACGCGACGAATACCGCGTTTGACGCCCAGGGCCGCGGAAACGGTAAATCCGACGGTAAGGCCGACGGTCACCAGTATCGTTCCGACGTTTCCGACCTCGACGCCGTAATTGTAGGAGATCCCGCCGAGGAACTGGGTGACGACGAACCCGAGCGAGACGGCGACGCCGCCCACCGAGACGATCACCATCAGGAGGTCGAGCGGTTTCACCCAATTCTTATCGAGGTTCTCGACGCCGATGAAGGGTGCGAACACGGTTGACGGTTTGATCGGAGCGCCCTTCCGGTGGACGTAGTAGGCGATCGTCACGCCGACGATCAGGTACGCCGACCAGGGGGAGATACCCCAGTGAAGCATCGTATACTGGATCGCGTCGGGGACGGCAGCGGCGTTCTCGGCTTCGGAACCGAAATACGGCGGTCCCGAAGAGTAGTGGAACAGCGCTTCGGCCGGACCGTAGAAGACCAGCCCGGTCGAGAGCCCCGCGGAGAACAACATCGCGAGGAACGAGGAGTACGAGAATTCCGGCTCCTCGTCGGGGCCGCCCAGCTTGATTTTACCCCACGGTCCGACCAACAGCCACAGGCAGAACGCGACGGCGAGAAACATCGCCCAGAGGAATACCCAGCCGAGTTCGCTCCAGAGGAAATTATTCGCGTTCGTGAGGAACTCCCCCGCTGCATTCGGACGGGCGGCGATGAAGCCGATGGCGAGAAAGGTAGCGATCGCTCCGCCGAGGAAGACGAACGGATCGATCTCGTCACGGAGGGAAGCGATGGCGCTGTCTGAACCGGTACTCATAGGTAGACCACAACTGTGCCCTGTTCGACTTCCACGTCGTACGTCTCGACCGGCGGTTCGTCTCCCTCCAAGTCGGCACTGCAGCCCTCACAGCCGCCGTCGGCGACGGTATTCTCGTCTTCAGACGGTTCGACTCGCGTCTCGAACGTCTTGGCTTTCACCTTGTGGGGGTTGAAGACCGACTCGCCCGTCGTGACGTCGAACTCCCACCCGTGCCACGGACAGCGAACGACCCGCCCCGGCCGGACCCACTCGTACTTGCCAGGGCTGTTCGATTCCGTGGTGCCGCCGAGTTTCCCCTCGCAGAGCGGTGCGCGCTGGTGTGGGCAGTCGTTTTTCATCGCGTAGTACTCCCCGTCGACGTTGAAAACGCCGACCGAGAATCCGTCGAGGTCGACGATGCGCCGCTCGCCGGCGTCGAACTCGGCAGCCGGACAGATCTCGAATCGTTTTTTCGTCATTGGAATCACTTCAGTTTACTTCCGTCCGTCGGGAGGTCCCACAGCTCGGCCGCGTTCTCGTGTTTGATCGCTCTCTCCATGTCGTCGTCCATCGGCGGCAGCCCCCACGTGGGGTCGTCGCCATCCCAATGCGGATAGTCCGACGCGTAGATGAGCATCTCGTCCGCGTGCATCATCTCGAGGATCTGGTCGTGGAATTCCGGCCGTTCGGGCTCCTCGACGGGCTGGCTGGCGAACCAGACGTTGTTTCGGATGTAGTGGCTCGGTTTCTCTTCTAGCCACGGTACCTGCGAACGGAGCCCCTTCCAGTTCTTATCGAGTCGCCACATGAAGTGAGGGACCCACCCGTAGCCACCCTCGAGAAACGCCCATCGCAGGTCGGGATACTCGACGAGGACGCCCTCGGTGACGAGCGAGGCGAGCTGTCCCATGTAGTACGCGCCGAGGAGCGTGTGCCACTCGATGTAGCTGTTCGGGTGACCGGCACCGGTCGGCGGATTGCTCGTTCCGTGTCCCTCCGAGAACGGGTGGACCGCCATCGCGAGGTTCTGTTCTTCGGCGGCCTCGTACATCGGCCAGTACTGGGGCCGACCGTACGGCACTTCGGCTCCGCCGGGCAGCATCACTTGACGGATTTGCGGGTGATCACCGTATTCGCGGATGAGTTCCGCGGCTTTCTCTGGCGCCTTCGGTGCGACGTACATCGACCCGATAAACCGGTCGTCGACCGGAAGGACGTCGTTCACCAACCACTCGTTGAACGCTCGCGCGAGCTCGTTAGCGTAATCGCGGTGTGGCAGTGCCGCGAGATTGAACCACGAATTCCCGGTCAACATCGCGTAGTCGATATCGTGCTCGTCAAGGTGATCATCGCAGATCTTCTGGTGGTCAGTTCCCGGTTTATTCCCGTCCTCCGTTTTCTCGTCTTGGCGAAGGAACTCACCGGGGTTCCGGTATAACAGCTCCGGCAGTACAAGGCCATCGTCTCTGTAGCGTTCCGGGAGGTATTGGGCGATCGCTTCGTCGTCCGCCCACCGCTGGTGGACGTCTGCATCGACTAACGTTAGCTCCGACTCTGAGCGACGGTCCGTTCTCGCTCCCTGGGTATCCTGTGCCATGATCCAAGTAGACATACCATCACGACCCCAGATAAACCTTTCTCTATTTTAGATGATGAAATCAGCCACATGAACGCTTCAATAGAGGGTATTCGGCAGAAGAGCGATTCAGGTCCTACTTAAAAATAGCCGCTACATTCGTTATTATCGAATGAATCGGTGAGAACATAGTTATCAATTATGATTATAACGATAGATCCTGGGTGAAAGCCGATTCTCCGATCGCAATATTCGACAATTCCGAATGTATATGTGTGGTGCCGCCGCTAGACGGAATATGGATGACGAAGCAAATCGTCCGATCAAGGCCTTGTTGACGATGGACGATATCGTGACGACGCTCGAGGAAGACGGTGAACGCGGTGTCACAGCGATCGCCGAGGCGATCAACAGACCGCCTAGCATCGTCCACGACTACCTGAGCACGCTTCGGCAGTTGGGGTACGTGGTGCAAGACGACAGCGGTGCATACAAACTCAGTCTCCGATACGTGGAACTCGGGGGACGCGTCCGCGATACTGAAACGCTGTACAACGTGGCGAAGCCGGAGGTGAACACCCTCGCCGAAAAAACCAGCAGCGAATTCGTCACGCTGTCCGTCGAACAAAACGGAATGTGCGTCGCACTCGATGTCGTCCAGAACGACCTCAGTATCTCGTACGGCTTTACCGTCGGGACGCACTTTCACATGCACTGTTCGGCCGTCGGAAAAGTGATTCTCGCGCAGTACTCCGACGAACGCGTAACTGAAATACTCGACAGACACGGAATGCCCGCCCACACAGAGAACACGATTACGGACCGTGACGAACTTGAGGAGGAGTTCGAACGGATCCGCGAGAGCGACGTCTCGTTCGACCGCGAAGAATACAGGATGGGGATGGCGTCGATCTCGACGGTCATCGAGGATTCGACTGGAACCGCGCTAGGCGGCCTCAGTATTACTGGTCCTGCACATCGGTTGCGAGAGTCCGACGTCAAAGAGGAACTCCGAAGAGAACTCCTCTCGGCCAGAAACATAATCGAACTCAACTATAGTTCGAGTGATACGACCATCTGAATCGATTTCTCCGTCAAAAACGGCTATCTCTCTCGAGTAGTTCCCTCAGAAGTCTGTATACTGATCCTGTAAAGGATAGTTCTGTACAACAGAACGGAGTGACACACCCCGTTGTGGCAGCTACATGAATTACAATAATACGATCGTAATTTGAGGTCCGTATTCCGATCAAGGGTAACTCAACCAGGCAGTGTTTCGTGTGAAGGAAAGGCGAGACGAACGGTACCGACCAGCAGAACGGAACGATCGGGTAGTACCGCTCTTCAGGCAAACGACCGAGCGTACGGTCCGCAACTCGCAGTCAATCGGAGGGAGAGATCCGGACGGCGCTACGGTAGTGGAAACGAAGCACAGAGCTGGCGTTCTGTCGAGCAGAACATTTTGGAGCCAACTACAAGTACACCCAGTGACTACGCTTCGACTATGGACCGCACGAACGCTCCCGTCGAATCGATTACCACCCTCTTATCAGTGGTAGAACACCTCGAGCAGGCGGACGAGTCGGGTGTGACCGAAATCGCAAATTCGGTCGGCGTTTCGAAAAGCACCGTGCACAACCATCTGACAACGCTTCGCGAAAGCGGGTACGTCGTGAACGAGGGCGGTCGATATCGACTCGGGCTCCGTTTCCTTCGCATCGGCGAGACGACGCGGATGCAGACGGACCTGTTCGAGATCGCGCGACCGCAGATCGAAGTCCTCGTCGAGGGGCTGGACTTAGTGGGTAATCTCACCGTCGAAGAGCAGGGAGAAGGCGTCTACCTGTACCGATCCCGCGGAAGCGACGACATCCGATTTTCGACGCGGGCCGGCGAGAGACACGACTTACATTGTACGGCTACCGGAAAATCGATTCTCGCTCACGCGTCGTCGGATCGGCTTGAGACGCTCCTCGAACGGATGGAACTAGTCGGTCACACCGAGAACACGATCACCGAGAAGGGAGAGCTGCTGGACGAACTCGACCGGATCCGTGATCGCGGTGCCGCGTTCGACGAAGAGGAGTACGGTCCCGGGCTCCGGTGCGTCGGGGTTCCGGTGTTCGGTTCCGACGACGCGGTAATCGGCGCGATTAGTCTCTCGGGAGCCGCAGCCGACATGAAAGAGGAGTGGTATCAGGAAACCCTTCCGGACCGATTACGTGCGACGAAGAACCGAATCGAAGTGAATATTCGCGATTACTAATACACACAGTGCCGTTTTTCGCAGGAAAGCCTGCAAAACGTATATATGTGGAATCGACCAACAGGCGTCTGATGGCAGCGTCCCATTACGAGTGCACGAACTGCGGCACAGAGCTGGATTACAAGACCACGAAGCATAATGGCTGTCCGAGTTGCGGATTCATGCCGCCCCATAGCGCAGATTGAGGCGAATTAGAGGCGAATACGAGCCGCGCGGGAGGCCGTTGCGAATCGCCGTCCGACACGGATGCAGCTAGGTCATTGCAGTTGTTAGAGACAGGACACGGCAGGACATTTTCACAGAATCTCCGCTTCGCGCACGGCGACACCGAGCGTGCGCTCGAAGCGTGAGCTCGAGCGCCGAAACGGCGATCACAGACAGCTTCGTGGCGGTACCGACGGTTCAGTACTCATCACCCATATTGCGACAGGAGAGTTAGCAGCCGAGTCGGCTGCTGTGAGCGTTCTGGAGCGGACGGTGATCGACGGAAACGCTCATGTCGCTGTATCGGCGGCGGCGAGCGTTTCGAACGCGCCCGAACACGGTAGTCTAGCGATTCACCGGCGTCGGAAGGGGCGAATACCCGCGGCACCGCAACTGACGTATACCAGCAGAGAGAACGCACAGATGGAATGGCAACAGAGTACGAGAATTATATCGACGGACAGTGGATCGAATCGGAAAGCGGCGACACGTTCGAGGTTCGAAACCCTGCGAACGCCGACGAGATCGTCGCACGGTATCAGGCATCGACGCGCGACGACGTCGAAACCGCGATCGACGTTGCGGTCGCCGCCCAGGACGACTGGGCCGGCACCCCCGGACCGAGCCGCTGTCAGATCCTCAAGGAGGCCGGAAAGCGCCTCGACGCGCGGAAGGACGACGTTACGGAGACGCTCGTTCGCGAGGAAGGAAAGACCCGGAGCGAGGCCGCCGGCGAAGTCCAACGCGCGATCGACATTTTCTACTACTACGCGGAGAAAGCCCGCGATATCGGCGGAACGTCGAAGGCGCCGAGCGCGCCCGGAAAGGAACTCCATACGAAGCGCGAACCGCTTGGGACGGTCGGGCTCATCACGCCCTGGAACTACCCCATCGCGATTCCGGCCTGGAAACTCGCGCCGGCGCTGGCCACCGGAAACACTCTGGTCATCAAGCCGGCCACTCAGGCGCCGAATATGACGCGAGTTATTTTCGAGTGTCTCGACGACGCGGGGCTTCCCGACGGCGTCGCGAACTTCGTGACGGGTTCCGGCAGCGAGGTCGGAGCCCCGCTGGCGTCCCACGACGACATCGACGGCGTCTCGTTTACCGGCAGCACGTCGGTCGGAACGGCGGTCGCCCAGTCCGCGGCGGATGACCTCAAACGGGTCCAGTGCGAGATGGGTGGGAAGAATCCGACGGTTGTCATGCCCAGCGCCGACATCGACGACGCTGTCGACATCGTCGGCGTCGGGGCGTTCGGAACCACGGGCCAGTCGTGTACCGCCTGCTCTCGAGCGATCGTCCACGAAGAGATCTACGACGAGTTCGTCGACACGATCAGCGACTACGCGGAATCACTCGAGGTCGGGGCG
Organism: Natrinema zhouii; assembly: GCF_013456555.2. Classification (GTDB taxonomy): domain Archaea; phylum Halobacteriota; class Halobacteria; order Halobacteriales; family Natrialbaceae; genus Natrinema; species Natrinema zhouii. The sequence goes on along the minus strand of NZ_CP084882.1, from coordinate 284,926 downwards.
GGGCTCGACGATCCCGATATGGGCCCGCACGTCAGTGAATCGGAACTCGAGAGCACGCTCGAGTACGTCGACATCGCTCGCGAGGACGGGGCGACACTGCAAACGGGCGGAAGCGAGGTTGACGGCGGAGCGTTCGACGACGGCTACTACGTCGAGCCGACCGTCTTCAGCGACGTCGAGAGCGAGATGCGAATCGCTCAGGAGGAGGTCTTCGGTCCGGTGCTCGCAGTCTTGAAGGTGAGTGACTTCGAGGAGGGCGTCGAGGTCGCCAACGACGTCGAGTTTGGTCTCTCCGCGAGTATCGTCACGCAGGATCTCACCGAAGCGAACCGATTCGTCGACGATGTCGAAGCGGGCGTCGCGAAGGTCAACGAGAAAACGACGGGGCTCGAACTCCACGTCCCGTTCGGCGGCTACAAGAACTCGTCGACGAACACGTACCGGGAACAGGGCGACGCCGCAATCGATTTCTTCACCAGCACGAAAACCGTCTACATGAACTACTGACCGCACCTCCCACGGCCCTCTGTCTATAGGTTTATTGGGCCCGTTCAGACACCGGAGACCGCGTCTCTATGGAACTCCCCGGCACGACGCTTCGTGCTCTCATCCTCCATACGAAAGGCGATTATCGGGAGCGATTCGAGACACCACAAGCATTACACTTCGAGAGGACTAGTGTGACAGTATCATGCATAGCAGTGCGGAACTAGACGACGAATCGTTCGACTACGTCCAGAACGGTCGATCCATTCGACGGGCGGACGTCATGCCGTCGATCGACGCGCATAGCCGTCTCGGTGTCGTCGAACGGCGGCAGTTCGACGCGCTCGGAGCGACCGCCTTCATCTACTCTCGTGTCCGTGCATTTTACGATCTGTACCGACAGGATCGTATTTCAACCGCGTCGGTCGTTGCGGACACCATCGATGAGGATACGAGAGTCGCCAATTACCTGGAAGAGAACGGATTTTACGCGTATCCCGACTTCTACACGTTTCAAGCCACAGCGGAACTGGTCGATTACCTCTGGTTCGATATCTGGCCCGACCACAAGCAGGTTCACGTCGGGACGGACTCGGAAACCACTCTCCGCGCGATAAACGATCGAGCGATCACCACTCTTCTGGTACCGAACGGATCGCCGTCCCCATCGTCACTGGCCCCGGAAACTCGGGAAAGTGCGGAGCGGCGAATCGAGAACTGCTACCTGTACTCGCCGGACGGCGATCTCGACGATCCGGACGTCTCCGTCCAGATTGAAACGGACTCCCTTGAAGAGTGGATCGAGACGACCTTCGATACTGTCGACACCGACCCCGATAGCGTTCGAGACGAATGCATCCAGTACTGGCGAGACCGACTTGCGAACCAACCACTCGAGCAAGACTTCAAACGGATCGATCTCGATCGGGCGCTCCACTATCTCCCTGATTCCGACCGGTAGAACAGTCGGTACAGACTCTTCTCCGGTCGGGTTCGCTCTCAGCGTGACCTGAATTTACGCTTTCAGACCGTCGCCATCGAACACGACGCTACAGACGGCAGAGCCAAGAATTTAATACTAATTTCCACGATACGCATTGTGCGGGCTGATACCAGCCAACTCGATAAGAGGAGAAGTCCAGCGCATTGAGCAGGTCCAGTACCCATGAAGCGGACACGTATCTCGGTGAGCACGGATATCACGAGTGTGATGAAGAGACGGAACGTTCAGGTGAGCACCGTCGACAGAACTCGAGCGGGGGACCGCGTATGCAGATAGAATCGATCGACGTCTACCAAGTCGACCTCCCCTACTCGGGTGGCGTCTACCACCTCTCCGACGGCCGGACGTACTCTGAGTTCGACGTGACGATCGTTTGACTCGTCACTGACGACGGCCTGAAAGAGTGGGAGAATCAACTCCGTTCGGTCCGGACTACGTCACCGCCTACGCACGACACCGACATTGAGGAGTGTATCGCCCGTGTACCGTTCGAACTATTCGACTTCAACTACACCATCGCTGACTGGCACCACGAATCAAAACCCATCGATGCGATGGCCCATGCGCACGTCCTCCTGTTCGTCAAGGGCTGGAACGGAGAGACCGCATTCAAGAACCATCTCGATAACAACCGTGAACTTGCCGAACCGATGGAGTTCGACTCCCCACCAAGGCAGAAAGCGCTCTGGAAAGCGTGGGGGGAGCGTTTCAGCGAACGCCACCGGAAGGCTCTCCAGCGCAGCGCCGAGGAGGTCGTCGGCCTCGCTCGGTACTACGGCGTGCCCACGCCCGACGATGTTTTCCAACTGAGTGATGATGGCCCGAACAAGACCGAGTCACAGCTGACCGTTGAGAAGACGCGGGAGGTCTAGGAACACGCGAAGCCGTTCATCACGCATGCGTTCCATCTTCAGCGTAGGGAGAACGTCCAGATTCCGAAGTCCGCGTTCTGGGAGTAACATGCGTTCATGGGGTCCCGGAAGGACATGGTCGCCGAGTCCGGACATACCTCGTTTCTGGCGAGTACTCGCCGCGAGCACGTGTCGACGGGCTCGAACCACAGGTATCAGATTCGGAAGTACGAGACCGAGGAAATCCGGCGGATGCTCTGGAATGCGACGAAGAGCCTCGTCGAGCGCGCTCGCCGTGATAGCGGACGTGTCGGTTCGCTCACTGCGGCGATCGTCATCACGAAGGGCCACCCGTACACGGGGAAGTACCAACGGAATCTTTGGACTCATCGAAATACGTCTCGACCTCCTATGTGAGCCTCGTCGAGTCCATGGGCTTCGATCTCAGGGAATGATTGCTTCTCGACTATTCCTCGCCCGATCACTCGAAGCCCGTAGCATTCGATCGGCTGACCCTCGTCAGAATAAGTACATATTCGATTACATTACCCGTGAAACTTGTTCCAGATAGTGTTCATACATATCTATTAGCCGTAGGGGATACTCAGCGAATGCCACTGTCCTGTGTAACGCATCTTAAACTCGTGGTCCATTCGGTTCTCATCGATTCCTTCCTCGTAGAGACGTTCCACGATTTCGGCCTCCATCTCTTCGAAGGTATCCTCGATGTCATCAATGACTTAGTTGTGCCCGCGATGAACGTCTGGGAGAGTTCGTATTCGATGTCGACGAGCAAACAGCCCAATGCGGAGTTGGTGTCCGAGTAGGTAGCACAATTACGTTCAGGATGTTTTTCTCTCGAGCGACGTAGCCAGGTGGTGCGACTTCGTGACCGAGACCAGCACCAAATATATAATCACGCGAATAATAGTATAAAGATATCCAGTATCTTTATTACTTTCTGGCCAGCAGACCTTGGGTATGGTAGCGATAAACGCGTTCGTCATTGGCATAGCTATTTCAATTGTCATTTATATCCTCATTGGGGGCCTTGCCGGAAGATTAGTTGATGACATGGCAGACTACTACGTGGCAGGTCGAAACGCCCCAACGTTACTAATTGTTGGAACCTTGGTTGCTTCCTTCCTGAGCACTGTCGCTTTCCTCGGTGAAATGGGATTTGTCTATGACGGTTATGGATACCTTCTGTTAATAATGCTACCACTCAACACAGCCGGATACGTAATCGGGTCGTATTTCTTCGGTCGGTACGTCTACCAGATGAAACCGCTAACTATGCCAGAGTATTTCGGTACTCGGTTCAATTCAACCCGGGTGCGTGTTGTCGCAGGGGTGACACTAATACTTGGATTGAGTGTTTATCTGGTTGCTGTTACACAAGGACTGGCACTTCTACTCGGAGATATTGCCGAAATTAGATATGGAGTGAGTCTGTTTATAATCATGATTGCCTATCTCTCGTTCACCTTCTATTCCGGCTCACAGGGAGTGATCATTACTGATACAGTAATGTTCCTGCTCTTCGTTGGAGCAGCAGTGATAGGTGGCCCACTTCTCATCATGGCTGCAGGCGGATGGCCGGACGTTATCTACCAGTTGGCAGAAACAAGCCCTGATATGGTCACTTGGCATGGATTGATGGGTGAAGGGGACTACATGGGCGGTCCCATTGCGTCTCTCATTTGGGCAATGGTAATTGGATGTGTGTATGGGATTGTGGTAGGAATTAGCCCCTGGCAGACAAGCCGCTATATAATGGCTAAAGACGAACATGTTATCCTGCGCTCAGGGTTATTTAGTATGGGCGTGATCCTGTTGTTGTATCTCGTCTTGGTCTTATCTGTCCCAAGCGCCCGCTTGCTCAATCCGGATATCTCTCCCTCCGAAATCGTGTTTGTTTGGGCAAGTCAGAATGCCCTTCCATTAGGTGTGGGAGTAGTCGTAGTTTCCGGGATTCTGGCAGCTGGACTATCATCCTGTTCAACGTTCCTATCTCTCATTGGATTCAGTCTAAACCGAGATTTGGCAGAAGTGTCAAATATAGATCATCTTGAGGGATATACTGAAGACGATTACCTCCGCCTGAGTCGTCTCCTCATGATCGCTGTCGCTCTTGTTGTATTTGCCATAACGTTCTTCCAACCACCTGCTGTTATGTGGATCGGCTATTTCGCTGCGATCCTCTTCGCCGCCTCGTGGGGTCCGATTGGATTCATTAGCATTTACTCTGATCGAGTGACCGAATCTGGTGCCTTCTGGGGAATGTCCGTTGGTTTTATTACAGTTATCGTTGTGAAGGGAATAGAGAGGTTCGGCGGCGTGACAGTACCAGTATATCTTCATGCTGCAATCATTGGATTTGTGCTTAGTACTCTCACAATCATCGTGATGAGTTTTATCACTGAGCCTAGCGAAGAAGCGATTAAGCAGAGGCGAGAAATGGTTGCGTCAGTTAGCTCCTATGACAAAGGGAAAATAAAGCGGACATTAGGATATACGAAGTACCTTGCTGTTATGGGGGCAACGGTAGCAGGAATTCTTTATGTATTCTGGTATAGACCCTTCGCAGACGCTATGGGTCTAAGTGGTATGAATGGAAACATAACGTTAGTTATTTATTACGGAGCGGTTCCGATCGCGTTCGCCGCCCTCTCATATTGGCTAATTAGTAGGTGGAAAGCGAGCCCGGAAAGGACTCCTGATGTAACTAGTACAGAGCAGCCAAACCAAGCCGAATAAGTCAAACCTTCGTCGGCCTCCTCTGGCGCGACCTATTTTCGGTGCTGGGATGCATCTCAGCGTAACAAACAGGTCATTGAACTTTGGCTCCTGCTGGCGGTGTTCGGCGTGATTGCCGTCTCAATCTCGGCGGTCGCCTGTTTCCTCCAGAATGGTAACGAATCCTGTCGTGGCTGATCATCCTCAACAATATTAGGCTCTGTAGTTTCGGTACACAGCAGTTGATTTCACGGATATCTCACTCTCCGGCAGGGTTGTAGACGGTCGCTTTCAGCAGCATCTCACGGAACTCCAGCCACTAGCTACGCGCACGCACGGCAGCACCGAGCGTGCGCTTGATTGACGAGAAGACGGTTTCTGCCATGGGGCGCTGGTGGTACCGATCACCGTCCATGTGGGCGTTATGAGCATGATCGAGTGGATTCATAATCCTGTGCTTGATCAGCGGTCTGGTGCCGTTTTCGCGGAGTTCCTCGCGGAAGGCTTTCGCGCCGTAGCCTCGGTCGGCGGCGAGGCTTCGCAGGTCGCCGGCGTTACGCCGGGCGACCTGCGGGCCGATCTTCGCATCGTATTTCTTCGAGGTAGTCGTTTTGCCCTCTATCTCGATATAGCTCAGAGAGATTTATTTTCTGGAACCATTCCACAGGAATATATGCGAACTTATATTATGTGGGAAATTATCCCATTATCATATGATATGTAACATGAGGTAATTTTCAAATAGAAGGTATTATTTAGATAAGTATTGGAATAAAATATTGGCGGAGGATATCAGTACGTCCGTCGGTTTAGGATCGAATTATGTAAATAATTTCCGAATGCTGTGTTCATTCCGTTTCATTTTCTAATGATCATAATCAGAAGCTATTTGCCTAATCATATCAAAATTACGTGTGTGACAACATATGTCATTAACAAGCTCGGATAAGTGGTCCAAAAAAAAAGGCGCTAGTATCGTTTACATCTCTTCGACACAATCGCGGAACAAGAAGCACCAGCTAGGCAGTAAAGCAAATGGATCACACCCCACTCTTTGAACCAGCGCAGTTGGGACCGATTCAACTATCAAATCGAATTATGAGTTCAGGTCACCAGACGACACTTGTCCACGATCATCTCCCAACGGACGACTTCTTCGCTTACCATCTCACGCGAGCGCGTGGTGGTGCGGGACTAGTGGTCCTAGAAGCCCATTCTGTCCACGAGAGCGGACTGCTGACCGACCATACAATCGACGCCAGCACTGATGCTATTGTTGAAGCGTACGAACCGTTCGCCGAGGCAATACACGAGGCCGATACTCGCCTCATGGCGCAACTCTTCCACGGTGGACGCGAGCGCTACGCCGGCGAGTATGGGCCGCCCGCGCTCTCGGCCTCAGACGAACCTACCGATCGCCTGAACGTCATTCCACGACCGATGGAGACGGCAGAAGTGTACGAGATGATAGATGCCTTTGCCGATGCCGCAGTACGGATGGAGCAAGCCGGTCTTGACGGCGTCGAAATTGTTGGCTCGCACACCTACCTGCCGGCGCAGTTCTGGAGTCCGAATGTCAACAACCGGAACGACGAGTTTGGCGGCACACTCGAGAATCGCTGCCGATTCACCGTAGAGATCGCCGATCGAATTCGCGAACACACGACCGACAACTTCGTGGTCGGAATACGGCTGAGCGCCGAGGAACACTCCGAACAGGGACTCTCGTTCGACGAGACGCTCCCCATCATCGAACATATCGACAATACGACCTCGCTCGACTACTGGAGTGTCGTAGTCGGTAGTTCTAGCACGCATGAAGGCTGCAGTTACATTGTCCCGCCAGCTACCGAGTCAGAGACGGTCACGCAATCACCCGCCGCCGTCATCGATCAGGTAGTAGACGGGGAAATGATTGTTACATCCCGTATCAACACACCCGAGAAGGCGATGCGCATGCTTGACGAAACAGGTGCCGACGTGGTTGGGATGACTCGTGCACTTATCGCTGACCCTGAACTCCCGAGAAAGACAAAATCCGGGGAATGGGACGACGTGATTCCCTGCGTCGCCTGCAATCAGGGCTGCATTGGACGGTACCAAGAGGGTCTGCCGATTCGCTGCACTATCAATCCGGTTACCGGCCGCGAGGCAGAGTACAGCGACCTTGACTCGGTGACGACGCCCAAATCCGTCCTCGTCGTCGGCGGCGGTCCGGCCGGACTCGTCGCGGCAACGACGGCAGGCGAACGAGGCCACGACGTCACCCTCCTTGAAGCCACTGACAACCTCGGCGGTCAGGTGACCGCCTATGCCGACCTTGATCACCGTGGACGCTACGAAGATTGGCTGGCCACTCTCGAATCACGTCTCGACGAACATGATGTAACTGTTGAACTCAATACTCGATTTGAGCCGGACGATGTCGCCGCCTACGACTCCGACGAGTTCATTCTCGCAACAGGTGCAACGGGACGAAAACCTGAGATCCCTGTTACTGAGTCAGTACCAGCATACACCGCGGGTGAGGCACTCCGCGCCGACGATCCTTTCGGCGACGACGTTCTCGTCGCTGACTGGGACGGTAACGAGGCCGCCCTCGACGTCGCCATCGAAGCCACCGATGCCGGCGCGAATGTTGAGATTGTCACGGAGGCGTATACCCCTGGCGAGTCGGTTCAGCAGTATATTCAGAACACCCTTCTCGGCGACCTCTACGCCGAGGACGTAACACTGACGCCGCACTACCGCGTCGATGCCGTCATGGGTGATGAAGTCGCCCTTCAGAACGTCTTCAACGACGAGCGCGAGCGTCGCGACAGCGTCGATACTGTCGTCTTCGCCCACGGCGGCGAAGCCAACTGCGAACAGTACAATATCCTCTCAGAGGCCGACGTGTCGGTCCACCGCGTCGGTGACTGCTGGGCTCCCCGCTCACTCGACGAGTCTGTCTGGGAAGCCTTCGAGACGGCGACAAAACTCTGAGAATCAACTATTGACTACATACACGACAGAGACACCACATATAGCATTCAAATTACACGGATGAGCAAATCAAAGACCATTTTACGGCTTATGGCAACTCGTATGAAAGTATTAAACAACTCCTCGAAACAACCCGAGCGTCAAATCTAACTACGTCAGTTAAGGAGATGGAACGGCACTACACGTACGAATATCAGAAACCGACTCCTGGAAATGACTAAAGAACTGTCCATGGAGTACAATTCACAACATATAATCTGTGATGGGCTCGCCTCTAACGGGTTCCTTCAGGATGCACCTGTTCGGGTTTGCGACGGTTTGGAGTACTGCTCTGTGATCGCTGATTACTAACACGAGAGCACTCTAGGATTACCTTAACGACATCCGCCGCCAGACCGGTTCGGAGATCACTGTAACGAAGATCCATTTTCATGAATTCTACTCGAACGGTATTCCATTGCAAGTCGACATACTCTCGGAACGGCAGCGAGAGATATTCAAACTAGTCCGTGCCCATAACTTGTTGAGTACACGAATCGGTTCCTCGTCGGCGAGAACCCATTAGACGTTGAACGGCTGTTTCGGTATATCATTCAGGAAATGTCTGGACACGGCGGAACGACCGGAAAAGTCGTCACGGCCGCCTCAGGGATCGAGATCGCACTGTGGGACGCCGCTGGCAAGATCCTTGGCGTACCGGTTTACCAGCTCCTCGGCTCCCGTTACCGCGATCGGGTCAGAATCTCCTGTGACTGCCATGCCGGCGAAGCTTACTCAGTGGACGATAGCGGATTCACGGAGTATGCCGACGCGGAGGCGTACACACCCGATGCATATGCCGCCGAAGCCGAGCGCGTTGTCGACATGGGGTTCGACGCGATCAAGTTCGACTTTGATATGGAGAGCGACAACGAACCGGACCCGTATAACGGCCGCTTGACCAATGCTGCGCTGGACGAGAAAGTAGCGGTCGTCGACGCCGTCCGCGACGCGATTGGCGACGAGATTGATCTTGCCTTCGACTGTCATTGGGACTACACTGTCGAAAGCGCAACTCGACTCGCGCGCAAACTCGAGCCGTATGACCTGCTGAGGCTCGAAGACGTCGTGCCGCCGAGGGAAACGGGGCACAGCGTGAAGTCGCTCGGCGAACTGAGACGCCCTTAGCGACCGGTGAAAACCGATTTCGCATCCACGAACTGAATGACCTGATCGACGAATACGCGGTCAACGTGATCACGCCGGATCCGACTACCTGCGGCGTCCTCGCAGAGTCGAAACGCATCGCCGAACGGGCCGAGAAGCGATATATTCCCTTCTCACCGCACAATGTCTGCAGCCCCGTCGGCACTATGGCCTGCATCCACCTCTGTGCCGCAGTCCCCAACGCTGACGTCCTTGAATACCATGCCCTTGAGGTTGACTGGTGGAACGACCTGCTCGAACGCGACGAGCCGCTGATTGACAGCGGCTATATCGACGTGCCAACCGAGCCGGGACTAGGGATTGAACTGGACGACGAAACCGTCGACGAACATCGACTCCCTGGAACCGACAGCTTTGACTAGCAGTTTCTAGCGAGAGAATCTCGGCGATCAGCAGACCACCCGTTCTCTTACGGTGGTTGTTGACCTCCACCTCCTGAACAAATAGAGACTTTTCGTCCTCTAGTAGGCTTGGTTGTGTTCAGATATGCTGGTCCATGCGAATGTGACCATTTGGGATGAATACTTTTGCTGACGCTCAGTGACGCATTTTATTGACTTGCTATCCAGAGCCTCCGGTCGCTGGCATCCGTTCAGGGCGCACTCGTTGAACCATCTACGCGTACGGGAGCGAGGAACAGAAAGAGGAGTGGCTACTAGCGCTTAGTCAGGGAGAGGTTGTCGGATGTTTCGGTCTTACTGAACCCGAATATGGTTCGAACCCGTCGGCGATGGAAACTACCCCGGGGAAGGACGGCGATGGCTACGTCCTTAACGGCTCGAAGACTAGATCACGAACTCGCCGATCACCGATATCGCGGTCGTCTGGGCTCGGGACCGGTCGACCGAGGGGAGCCCTGTCCATGGTTTCCTCGTCGAGACTGACCGTAACGGTGTCACGACGAGTAAGATTACCGAGAAACTCTCCCTTCGCGCCTCGATCACGGGCGACCACCACCAACCGTAGTGGGGATTGTCGAATCCCTACCTTTTGGATCGACGACGGATCAAACCGATCAGTGTAGGTGAAAGACGTAACGGTAGTGAGAAGCGGGATTTCAAATCTCCCAGTTTGCTAAATGCTACTATGATAGCTCTGGAAGTCCCGGTCTTGGATAGTGGCTCGGCAAAATTCCTCCCTTTCAAACATTGGTGGCAGAGAAGCTCTTATACTCCTTGGAGGGTTGTCTATCATGTCTGCGATCGGGTATCCCCTCTTCATAGACTCACCAGTTGGCACCGATCTGTTCATGGTAATTGTAGTCGGTGTGCCGGGTCTCATCCTCGTCACTGGCGGATACTGGTTAGCTCGGTCAGATATCCGGTCTGAAGTCTACTCTGTTGTCGTCAATTGATGTCTTGGCGAATTGGAGTCATGTTTGCTCTTCTCGCTCTCACGGCCCTTGCTGTCGGATTGAGAGACCCAATCCAGAACACCCTCACCGTAATTGGGAGCATTTCTAGGTTCGCTGCGGGCATCCACGATGCACGGGCTAAAACGCGCGAACTCGAGCTGGAAGAAACAGTCGAACAACTCAAAACCTCGAACGAACGCCTCGAGCAGTTCGCCTATGCTGCATCTCATGATCTCCAAGAACCGTTACGGATGGTGTCTACACACTTGCAACTGGTTGAGCGTCGGGCTGACGATGAACTGTCCGATGAAACCAAAGAGTATCTCGAGTACGCTGTAGATGGGGCCGACCGAATGCGGGAGATGGTCCAAGGACTTCTGGAATACTCCAGAGTCGAGAGGGAGGGAAAGCCGCTCGAATCAGTTGACCTGGATGTGATTGTCGAAGATGCCTTTGAGGACATGCAAATGAGGATTGACGAAAGCCAGGCTGAGGTCGTCACAGACCCTCTCCCTCGGGTTCGAGGCGATGCGAATCAATTACGGCAGGTTTTCCCAGAATCTGGTGGATATGCCATCAAATACAGCGGGACGAACCGCCACGGATTACCGTCTCTGCCGAACGAAACGGAACGATGTGTGAGGTCTCGGTCCACGGCAATGGGATCGGGATCAATCCCAAGGATCAAGAGCACATTTTCGGGTGTTCGAGCGACTGCGCACTCCCGATGAGTACCCTGGAAGTGGGATCGGACTTGCCGTCTCTAAACGGATTACTGAACGCCATGGTGGCGATATCTGGGTCGAGTCTAAGCCGGGTACGGAACGACGATCACATTCACACTCCCGTTAACGCGTACAACGGACAATGACTCTTCTTCAGTTGATATCTCTCGCATCGAGAGACACTGACAGCGAAGCTATCCTGTAAAAACACCCCGCCACTTTCAGTCATACTTCAATCAAAGACCGCTGCTTGCACGAGAGTCATAAATCCGTCGGGATCAGCAGGTTTGGTGATGAAATCGTCCAAAACGATCTCTCCTCGATCGAAATAGGTATCTTTCTCTCGTGTACTTGTGACGATAATTACTCGAATGTGATCGAGAACAGGATAGTTTCGGATTTCGTTAGTGAGCAATAGTTCCGTGATATTAGTTGTATAAAAGAGAGGGTTTCAACAGAGATAAGGATGAAGAGTGAGGCGGAACGATCTTTGAGTGGTCAATGCTCGAAACCGCCCGCCTCAACGGAGGTAGCGACTGCTTCGAGTTAGAGTCTGTGGAGCGAGAGGCGACACCCGTGCCCGCGATGAAGCTCGGTATCCGACTCCATCTGGCTAAATAATCACTTTTAGATACTTTCTCTATTCTCGGTATTTTGGGTGTCGATCGCTGTCGCTCAACCGTGCATAACTGGGTGCAGAAGGCAGATCTATAGCCGCTCGATGGCGCAAATCCGGATCACGTCGCGGTTGACGAGACAGTGATCCAGCTTAATGACGAGCAGTTCTGGCTGTACACAGCGGTCGATCCCAACACGAACCGCTTGCTGCACGTCAAGTTCGCTCCGACGAGAAATCAAGCGGTAACCGAGATGTTCCTTGCGGAACTCTGCGAGAAACATCTCGTCGATGACGTGCTCTTTCTCGTCGATTCTGCACCGTGGCTGCAAGCGGCACTCCATCGACACGGCCTCGATCACAGATACGAAAAACATGGTAATCGGAAACAGTGTCGAACGTGTCTTCCGAGAATTAAAACGCCGAACCAACCAGTTTTCAAACTGCTTCAGCCACGCCCAAGTAAACACCGCCGAAAATTGGCTTCAAGCGTTTGTCTTCGCATGGAATTAGCTAATCTGGACACTACCAGCTAACCAAACATAGCCTTCTTTATCACTCGTCCATAAGTGCAAATAATGTCACATATTCCTCAAATGTCGGACACGTTCATTATTTCAATTGCACTCAAAAATCGTCTTCGAAAGGGAGTTAGTCTATATAATGCGTTTGCAGGACTGAAGCATCCATTTGACTTTCCAGATGACCAATATCCAGAGTGGCATCCTGCTCCGTATTCGTTTCGCGGAATGGTCAAACTCTTCTATTATCGAGAAATTACTGGAGAAAGCTATCGGTCACTGACACGCCAACAAGAACTTGCTGACTTGTTCAATCTAGAACGAATACCTAGTGAGTCTGTCCTCTCACGGGCCTGGCGGAATCGCCTTGATGAGGCGGGCCGCACCTTCATCACCAATGGGGCTCACGATCTGGTCTGGTCAGTTCATGATGCGGAGTTCTCTGCTCCTGAAGTACGTCCATTACAGGAGATTGAGCCATCCCTCAACGAACCGGGCGACAAGGAATCTGAGAGTGAGCCCACCTTTACCGACATTCAGATCACCCGGACGACTCAGCTCGCACGTGATCATGCATTTAACGTATTTGACTCTGATAGAGTTGAGAACGCAACCTACAGCGATAATCGCTTTTTTGAACTTCAAACATTCATTGGAATGTCTGGGTGTGGGACGCCACAGGGAACAAATCGATTTCAACTTCGCCGGGGCAAAGAATACGGTCCCCACGGTGATACCCATCTTCGGACAGTCAAGCAATTCGATCCCAAGAATCTACTAGATGGATTTCAACAGGCAACAGGATGGCTCCTCTCAGTAATTCAGTCAGAAGTTTCATTCCGCCGTCCAGTCACCGTCGCGATCGATATTACGACTATTCCATACTACGGCGATGTCTCGGAGATGGGAATGGTCAGCGGGGCAAAAGATGGCGAAGGAAAGGTGTTCAAGTTTGCGACGCTCTCGATTGTTGGTCAAAATATTCCAATCATACTTGCCGTCGAACCAGTTCGTGAGAGTTCAGAATGGGATGATAATCCACCTATCCAGACTCATCGGGTTGTCCGCAAGCTTGTACGCCAAGCCCAGGAACACCTCCCGATCGAAACAGTGCTTTGTGATGCTGAGTTCGACTCAAAGAACGTGTATCAGACGTTATCGAATCTAGGTGTGAACTATCTCATCCCAAAGCGAACGTTCGGTACAGAACGAGAAGCTATCGATACAATGGAAGCTGATGGGCAAGATGTTGCTGTTGAGTCTGTCTCTGTTCACGTCACCCATGGATCACACGCAATGCGGTTTCTCTACGTACCCTCAACAAAGGGAAGTGGGACAGCAGTGTTTGCAACGAACGTACCGGTCGGTCCTGCGGAGGCTGAAGCGTTCTGTCAACGATATAGTTCACGTTGGCAGATTGAGAACGAGTATAAGAGTATCAAGAACGACTTCTTAGCAAAGACTTCCTCAAAAGACTACCGTGTGCGCCTGTTCTACTTCGTATTCGCAGCACTTCTCCACAATATCTGGCGACTCACTGATTTCCTATTGAAGGCCCAGGTTGACCCGGAAATTGACTATGCACCTGTCCTGACAGCAGGAGAGTGTGTTGAGTTGATTTCTTCTGCACTGATTCCTCCTGACTAACGTAAGGAGGGGCCTCGGTTTGCTTTTCCGTGAGTGGAAACACTCTCAGACGCCGAGTTTTTGGAGCGGTTTCCGCACATTTCTGACCTTCTACTCAGCGATCCATTCTGACCACGAACTAGATCGGTAGATACGTGCCGAATTTATTCGAATATCGCCCCGAAATAGTGTGTGGCCGATATTTTGTATAGCGCTATACGATTCATCGGATTGTCGCCACCTATCGTACCTATACTGCTTATCTTGTTTGTCTACACGAGACAAGTTGGTAAGCGGTACTATTATGTAACTGTCAAGAGTGGCGAGACATAGGAAAATGAGAGTCTTAGAATCCACCCAGACCGGAGAAATACGCCTTCTCGAGCGGGTGAGCCCATGAGCCAACAGGAAACGATCAACTGGTCTCATAAATCCCTCGAGGACCTCAAGTCGTTCTGGAACGCCCACATTGAACCGGATCTCGCACGTGACGGCCTCGATCTCGATACGCGACCGACGTACGAGGAGATCACCGAGGTGGGCTACTCCGGGATCGCACGCACGCTGCGCGAACACCACGATCTCACGCTGTCTCAGTTCCTCGCGATGGTTGGCTATCCGAACCCCGATTCGGATGTCGACGACAGCTACAACTGGAAGATCGACGCCGAAACGACAATTCGCGAACTCGAGTTGTACCTGACGACCTATCTCGATCGGTCGGGACATTCGGACAGTACGATCGCTTCGAAGCGCTCCCGACTCGCTCGGTATGTTCGGACCTATGCGGACCTGTACGACTCGGCTCCGATTGTCGAGCGCGTCCGGGAGGACGAGGTCCCCCGGCGTGACGAAAAGCAGCGGGTTCGAGCCGTCTACGATACCTTCGATGCCGAGCTCTCGAGCCCCGAATCGAAGATGAAACACACGACTGACGTGCGTGTCTTCTACAAGTGGCTTGAGATCGACCGTGATGCCCCCTACAATCCGGCGCTCGGCGCACCGCATGAAGATAGCTGGGCGAAGGAAACGCCGGATGACGATGATCGAGACCCGCCTGCGATCGACGCGGAACACGTCCAGGCGATGGTCGACATCTGCGAGTCGGTGGAGGAACGCTTGCTGATCATCGCGACGTGTGCGTGGGGGCTCCGGCGCGGGGAGGTCGCGGCGCTCTCGATCGACCAGTTCGAACCGACGAACGACCAAGAGTACTTCGATCTCGATGCCGAGGACCCACGAATTGTCTTTGGCGACGAACGGAAGAACGGACCAGGGCGTGTCTCGGTCCAATACGGTCTCGAGACGCTCGCTGATCGGTGGGAAGAACTCGCCGAACGTGACCAGTGGAATGGGTATCTCTTCCCGAGTGTGTCCGCTGCAAGCGGTCACCGGACACCAAATACGATGACGGAGCGATTCAAGCGGTTGGCTGATCGAGCCGGTGTGTCTATGCGCGAGGAGACGCCCACTCCGCAGTATGGCCGGCGGTTCTGGTATCGGACGTACGACGACGCTGTCAAGCGACTCGCGAATCGCGCAGAAGCCTTTGCCGAGGATCAGGGCAGTGACGATCCCCACGTCGTCGTCACGAACTATTTCGGCGAAGAGGAGGCCCGGAAACGGCGGCGTGAGTTTATGGGGAATCAGTTAGCAGCGGCGTTCGGGGATGAATAGCACCACAAGTCTACTGGCAGCCTCATCGTCGCCTTCCAGCCTTGGAATATCCACCTGGTTTATGTGTTCAGACAGTAAGTTCAGTTATAATGATGGATGGTTCCAATGGGGATGATACAGCGTCTGAGATGGAATTTCCTGATCCGGACCCACCGCTGCTGATTGATGATGGTCGTCTCGCTATCGCTGACGGGTGGGAGGAAACCGAATTCGAACAGGGAGAATACGGACCTGACCAACAGTCTGGTGTGAGCGCCCGATTTGAGTCTGACTCTGATACGATCGAGGTGATTCCGATCGAATTCGATCGGATGGGGAATACGGAAACGTTCGAGGCTCTCACCGCTGATATGGGGGTGCGTCAAAGTAGCCCCGAAATCGACGACAAGCCCAATGTTGGACCACGAACAGCGTTTGCAGTGCATCTGAGGTACGATACATTCAGTTCGTGGGATAGCGAATACTACACGATCACTAGTGACGGGGAGGATGCACTCGCGGTCGCGTGCTGGCTGACGAATGCGGAAGTTGTAGGTGGGACGGGTGAACTGTACGATATCGTCGAGATCCACAATGGGGAGACGCCGGACTATGACCCACGGCCAGACGAAGATCGTCTCGAGGGCGTATTCGCCGACAAACCAGGCCGATGTCTTCTGAGTGGCTCACCTACGCAGAGTCACGAAGTGGCGATCCCATTCCGGTACGCGCCGCTGTTTGACGGCTATCCAACTACCTACCAGGACGTGCCAGCGATCCCAACGACCGTCGGCAGTTTCCGAGCGGTCGTTTCCCACACGGCATGGACTGAGAACGAGCTTGCCGAAGATGTGTTCCAATCACGACTCGAGCGAACGGCTGCAGGAGAGTACGGGCTCGACGAAGACGTGATCGAAGTAGTCAGCGGGTTCTCAGCAGAGGATGTTGCGCTGAATCAGCTGGAAGACGAATAGTAGTCAAAACCACGGCAAGTTCCTTCATGAGTAGACAGTATCCTACGACCAATACCGAATCCGGTCGGCTAATTACGGACGAGCCCAATAATAGAACCGTCTCACTGTCGAGGTAAAGAGTAACGATTCGGATACCAGCAATACTCATCATTCAGATACGACATATCCACTAAAATGCCACCATCATCTGATTCACAAACCGACTACATTGCGATTATCGATCAAGACGAAGTAATCGACGAAGTTCGAGATATCGCCGTCAAGTATGACCCATTAAACCGCTCCGGTCGCGAGGGATTTCACGTCACTGACGATGGGGAACTCCACATCGACGACGCGTTGGTGATGAACGAACACAAACTGATTGAGAAGAAGATCCCGAACGATGCGATCGAAATCGTTCCCTTACCGTCTGCAACCGGTCAACTTGTCCACCAGTATGGGGAGAACGGGTTTCGCCTATACGAACTTCCAGCACCCGAAGATGGGTCGATCGTCGGTCTCCTCGGTCGCAACGGAATCGGAAAGAGCACAGCACTCCAACTTATTGCCGGTAAATTGCGCCCGAATTTCGGCGACTCAAGCGAAATTGCGGGCTGGGATGACGCAATCCAAGCATTTCGGGGGACAGTCCTACAACAGCATCTCGAGCGACTCCGCAACGACGAGGTGACAGCGGCATACAAGCCACAGCGAGTCGATCTTCCCTCCTCTATAGAGGACGAGACTGTCCGTGAACGTCTCGCGGCTCAGGAAAACCGTACTGAGGATATCGTAGCCACGCTCCAACTGGACGCGATACTGGACCGACCGATTACCGCGTTATCCGGCGGTGAACGACAACGCGTTGCGATTGCAGAGACGCTGGCGACTAACGCGGATCTCTATCTGTTCGACGAGCCATCGTCGTTTCTCGACATCGAACAGCGACTAACGGCCGCTCGGACCATTCGAAACCATGTCGAAACGACGGATACGGCCGCAATTGTCGTCGAACACGATCTGGCGACACTCGACCTTCTTTCGGATTCAATTCACGTGCTGTACGGTGAGCCCGGTGGCTTCGGTGTCGTCTCACAACGACTCTCGACCCGCGACGGGATCAATCAGTTCCTCAAAGGACGCCTCACAGAGGATAACGTTCAGATCAGACCGAACGCCATCAAGTTCCCAACTGGAAGTGATCGTTCGGCAAGCGGTGAAAATGTGATACTCGAGTATCCCGCTCTCAAAAAACAGTTCGACGAGTTCACGTTGACCGTCGAGCCAGGACGGATTCACAAACACGAGGTACTCGGAATCTGTGGCCAAAACGGACTGGGAAAGACGACGTTTGCGCGACTCATTGCCGGTGGTCTGGAGTCGGATGAGGGGTCAGTTCCCGATAATGTAACCGTCTCGTACAAACCGCAGTACATGTCCCCGGATGATTCGGGGACTGTTCGAGATCGCTTCGCGATGGTTACTGATGTCCATTCACGGGCGTTCCAGTCCCGAATTCGGGACCCGTTCGACCTTGAACCGCTGTTCGATCAGGCACTTGAAGATCTCTCGGGCGGGGAATTACAGCGAGTCAGTATCGCACTATGTCTTGCCCGTGATGCCGATTGCTATCTCTTGGACGAACCGTCGGTATTCCTTGATGTTGACCGACGCGTTTCCGTCGCGTCCCAGATTCGCCGGTTTGCCACGCGAACCGATCATCCGGTTCTCGTTGTTGATCACGACATGTTCCTGATTGACCGGATCGCTGATCGACTGCTCGTTTTCGACGGTGTTTCCGGTAAGCATGGACATGCGAGTTCGCCACAATCGCTGCGAGATGGCATGAACGAGTTCCTCTCATCGATCGAAATCACATTTCGTCGCGACGAACGGACTGGCCGCCCCCGTGTCAACGATCCAGGAAGCCAGCTTGATAAAAAAGGAAAGGAAAGTGGCGAATACTACTACACAGATCACTGAAACACGGGCCGTCTGTATCGTCTTCATTACCGTAGTAAGGCCACAGGTGGAGGTCTGTGCAAACCTCCACCTGCTCGAGGAGCAGTTCGTCGATATCTCGTCGAAAGAGCGTGTTAGTGATTCGTTCGAGACGGAACGGCTCGAACTTCGTCCGCAGATGGTAGAGGATCGTATTCGGTGATGGCGAGTCCTGGCTGAAGTTGCATAGCGTAGAGATCGAGGTCTCGTCGGCGCTACCGCCGATGAGGACCACATAGATGTCTTTAACATCGACTTCAGCATTGTTAGCAAGGCTGAGATAAACTTCCTCGTCAAGCTGATTGACGAGGAAGT
This sequence comes from Natrinema zhouii, assembly GCF_013456555.2. Taxonomy (GTDB): domain Archaea; phylum Halobacteriota; class Halobacteria; order Halobacteriales; family Natrialbaceae; genus Natrinema; species Natrinema zhouii. The sequence continues at coordinate 265,886 of NZ_CP084882.1, read as the reverse complement.
CAAGAAGCTAGTCCTCGTGGATCCCACTGTCTTCTTGTTGGGTTTTATATATACCTTCAACAAGCAGACGGTCTAATTAACCGGCTTTGTGAGGTACTGATCCTAGTTGTTTCCCTTATCCGCGTTTGATTCAGCCTTTGAGAGACGCTCGAGTTCTCGTTCGAGCGTGTCGATTAGCTCTTGGGCCGTGTTGCTAATCCGGCCAAGCCGGTTAGAGATCACCTCGGGATCGTCACCGTTCCACGCCGCAAGGTAGAACGCTGATCCGCTCATATCCAACTCGAAGTAGCGCCCCACAACGTACGCAACGGCTTCGGCTTCCAGCTCGCGTTTTGACCGCTCATCACGATCCTCAATATCAAAGTGCAACAAGGCGTGGGCGAACTCGTGGATGAGTGTCCCAGCGAGATCCGCTTGGTTGTCTCGATCTTTCACTTCGACTTGTGGGTGCATGGTCATCGGACACCGCTGTTTACAGACACCCTTTGCCTCTCCATAGGTCCACTCGTCAGAGGAGACAATCTGTGCGTCGACATCCAACTGCTCTGCACTCTCGAGGAGGGCTGGCACCAGATTACTGGCATCACCATATGCTTCGGTTTCGAGATCAGGAAGCGGCTCTCCGTCGGTCTGCGAGACATCGAAGACAGCAGTCGGTTTGAACCCGACAAGCCCTTTCGACCACTCCTCGGATGGCGTTTCGTCGTACTCACAGCTACTGTCCTCGTGGTACGACGCCGAGTTTCCGCATTCGGGACACTGTTTCGTGATGATTGGCGCCCAGATCCAGATCGCGCTCTCGCCTTCCTGGACGTAGCGCTCGAACTCGTTTGCCCACGTGTTGTACCCTGCAACGCGGGTTGCGTGGGGACACTGCTGTTTGATCAGGAGCGTATTTCGGTACGAATAGTCGTGGAATTGACTCTGTACGTCGAGCCAGGCTTTGAACTCTTCACTGGCCGCAGCGTCGTCGACGAGGTCCACGAGGTCGTCAACCCACGTTTCGATCGTACTGTTCATCTCGTCGCTGCGCGTCTCGGTGTCGGTGAACGAGGCTGTTCGCTCTGTGGTCACTGCCATTAGAATCACTCGTGTTGACGCTCTTACCTACTCGAAAGCGCCTCACCCCTCTCAGGGGTACAACAACACCACCGTGCAGTGTCGTCACTTCTGACGGGGGATTAGCACCGGAGTTGAACACCTCCAAAATCCACGTAAGTGCGCGGACCAAGCCGTCGATCTTCTATTCCTCTGCGTTATCTGAATCTGAATCAGTAACGTAGAGCATGTCGTCGACCAGATAGAGATATCCACAATCGATTAGCCGTTAGAGCGAATACTCCGCGTTAGCTTCCCCAATCACCTCTGTGACGATGAGTATTGTCGCCTTCTCTTTCGTCAGCCTATTGTCGCCGCGACAGATACGGGATTTGAGTTGCTGGTAGACCTCGAGACTCCAGTTGGGCAGCGGAGGACGCTCATCTCAATACGTTGCGTATTTCGTTTTGGTTCTCCGAGCGTAGTAATAGGCTTGTGCCACGACAGCTCGTCATTTTTGGTGAACCGGATGCTGTGGTTCTCAGTGCGACGGCGATCAGGAAATCTTCGCAACGATCGTTTAGAGGTATCACTGTCGTTGGCCGCGTCATTATTTATAAAATATAGGTGGTTGATCGAGATTAGAGCGAAGCGCGTTCAGCTTGCGACTCCAGATAAGATACCAGTTCATCAAACTGGTCCTCGAGGTTCTGGATGCTGCGGAGCGAGCGTTGTATATCCTTTTTAACCGTTCGCTCAGTCCACTGCGCGATGCTCTTCTCTTTACAGTCCAGATATTCACTGGAATTCGTATCCGATAGAGGGCTCACAGCATCCGTCATTTCAGGACACTCAATAGACTCCTTTGGGTACTTGATATCATCCGGATCTGGCACCGCGGCTGCGCTCGCTGATACCAGACTGATGAGAAGAACCGTGGCAAGCGCCAGGAAGGTAGCCCGGCGCATATGTTTTCTTTTGGTCATAAACGACCGAATGAGGGTATATCGCCGCCCTGTATAAACGTACGTCAGACGTACGTACAATATCTGAAGTATGTCGCGTCTGAGTACTATATAGGTTCATTCTCGAATCAGCCCTAACTGCAGGAAGACGGACTACTTGTATTATCTTTGAGATGATCGTCCAGAGGCATGCCGTTGGCCGCATCATCCGTGATAAAGCCCTATTCGTGGGTATCGTTTCTCTGCTTCTTTTCGGCGCTTTCGCTCCTCGCGCCACCGGAGTATTTGTACAGCCAAACTGAGACTGAGGATTATAATTTCGTTCATCCTATCTAAGGGGTACTCACAAGTGAACTCGGAGTATAATCACACAGTTTGATATAAATATTTACATCTTAATTAAATATGCACGTGGAATGATTGCTACGCAACCTCAGGGGATATTTTTGATATATGGTTTTATTTCAACTTAGACAGAGGAGAAACCACACCAAGTAGAGTACGAGTCGCTCAGTAACTAATCGATTCCAGACCCTCTGCGTCGCGTGATTCAACCGAAGGGTGTAGTAGTGCATGAAAATGACAATAGCCGAGGGTCGTGGAAGCGAATCCCAAACTCTTCTTACGACAGTTTGAGGGTCCCATCCGAAGAGATTGTTACGTCATACCCTCGGTACCGGAACGAAACGTGTCCGCTTCGGACCGAGTCGTCAGCAGCGGTCGGTTCAAACAATCGGTCCAGCGCAGCAGGATCCACAACGTCGTTGAGCGGTGGCTCGAGGGTAATCGGGGAGACATCTTCCGCGTCGGCAATCGCTTCAAGGACGCGTAGGCTCGGCTTTGAGCGCGTTGACTCGGTGGCAGTCATGGATTAGACGAGGAGCTGAATGTCGGATTCAGCCATGTGTTGCAGCGCGGTGGCCGCACCGACGCCAGTGGTGACGCCGTCGTAGAAGTCGTCCTCATCATAGTCCATCAGTTCGATCGTCATCTGACACGCCTGCAGATCGACGCCGCTCTCGAGCGAGAGGTCGATCAGTTCCTCGATGGTGGCAGTCCCGTTGTCGTCAATCTTCTTCTGCATCATCTTCGTGGCCATCTTGTCCATGCCTGGCAGAGCAGCGACGGCGTTCGGGACCGGCATATTCGGGTTGCCGACGGCGCTCAACTTGAGGTCCGTCGACTTCTCCTCGTGGAGGATATCGAGCCCCCAAAACGTGTGGAAGACGACAACCTCCCAGCCGAAGGCGGCCGCAGTGCTCGCGAGGATTAACGGTGGATACGCCATGTCGAAACTCCCCTGTGTCGCGACGATGGTCATCTTCTTCTGATCGTCGCCAGTGTCCACCGCTGCCATCGATTCTTCCAATTCCTCGACGCGCTCGCGCAGCGCCTGTAACTCGGCGGCGTCGACGTCCGGATCGGCGTCGTCGACTGCCGTCGTTGGGTTATCCGTGCTCATTATTCCGTTTTCTTCACGTAGTGAGTGTACAAATCGTCCTCCTCGACCTGCTCGAGGAGTTCGACGCCGTCGGTGCCGTCGGCCCACCCCTGAATGTCGCTCATGCTGCCCGAGTCAGTCGCGACGACCTCGAGGACGTCGCCGGCCTCGAGATCGTCGATCGATTGCTTGGTCTTCACGATGGGCATCGGGCACGACTGTCCTTTCACGTCTAGCGTCTCCGTGGTCTGGTATTCCGAACTCATAGTTTCGTTCTGGCCCCGTATTGGAGCTATCATACAATATTGGGCGCTCCCATATAAGGCCTCCGGTTATTGCACAATACACGAACACCCCTAGTCCTGAGGAGGATAAAATAACTAGTTAGTACCGCCTGCATACGCGTATATAGAAATCATGAGGCTGTATTTGGCTAGCCTGTATTGTAGATAATAGGAATTACTACACAAACCCTTAAGTGCCAGTAGCCGATACTGGGAACTGTACAACATGGACGATATGGATCTTCCAATGCCGGACGTCGAGATCGAATCGGTCAGTCCAGACGAATTGAAGGGGAAAATCGACGCGGGCGAGGATGTCACACTCCTCGATACCCGCATGGAATCGGAGTACAACGAGTGGAGGATCGACGGGGAGACCGTCGAATCGATCAACATCCCGTACTTCGAGTTCTTGGACGACGAAATTGACGACGATGTCCTTGCACAGATTCCCGATGAGCGCGAAATTACGGTTCTCTGTGCGAAGGGCGGCTCGAGCGAGTACGTCGCTGCACAGTTGAGAGAGCGCGGCTACGACGTCGACCACCTCGAGGAGGGGATGAACGGCTGGGCGCGAATCTACGAGCGCGTCGAGGTCGAGCGCTACGACGGCGCGGGGACGCTCTACCAGTACCAGCGTCCCTCGAGCGGCTGTCTCGGCTACCTCATCGTTGACGGTGACGAGGCGGCCGTGATTGACCCACTGCGTGCATTCACCGACCGCTATCTCCAAGATGCGAACGAACTGGACGCCGACCTGAAGTACGCAATCGACACGCACATCCACGCGGATCACATCTCGGGGATCCGCGACCTCGCCGATGAGGGCGTCGAGGGCGTCATCCCCAAGGCGGCGGTCGACCGCGGTATCACCTACGCCGACGAGATGACTCTCGCAGCAGACGGCGACGAGTTCGAAGTCGGTGCTGCCACGATCGAAACCGTCTACACGCCCGGACATACCTCCGGGATGACCTCGTACCTGATCGACGACTCGCTGCTTGCGACTGGCGACGGCCTGTTCGTCGAGAGTGTTGCCCGCCCTGACTTAGAGGAGGGCGACGAGGGCGCAGAAGACGCCGCACGCCAGCTCTACGAGTCGCTGCAGGAGCGCGTGCTGACCCTGCCTAACGACACGCTCGTCGGCGGGGCTCACTTCAGTGACTCCGCCGATCCCGCCGACGATGGCACCTATACGGCACCGATCGGCCAACTCGAAGAAGAGATGGACGCTCTAACGATGGACGAAGACGAGTTCGTCGAGCTGATCCTCTCGGATATGCCGCCCCGTCCGGCCAACTACGAGGATATCATCCTCACGAACCTCGGACAGCAGGAGGCCAACGACAAGGAAGCGTTCGAACTCGAGCTCGGCCCGAACAACTGCGCGGCCAGCCAAGAGTCGCTGGCGGGTGACTGATCACCGTGCTCGAGATCGCACTGTTCGCCGAACTTGCCGCCCCGGGTCAGGTAGTGCCCGCCGAGCCGTTTCCCAACGGCATCTCCCGGTACGCTATCGGTGGACTGCTCGTCGGCCTCGGCGCGGTCGTCATCTATCTCGGGACGGGGATCGCCGCGGGCGCGAGTACGTTCCTCGAGTCGACGCTGTCGTACGTTTCGGATCAGTCACGGTTCAAGCAGTACCGCGGCTCCCGGGACTGGCGCGTCGTCTTCACGCTCGGAATCATTCTGGGAGCGGCGGTCTACGCCGTCTTCTGGCAGGGCGGGACGTGGACAACCGACGTCCAGCCCTGGCGGTTGCTGCTCGGTGGCGTCCTCGTCGGGATCGGGACGCGCGTCGGGAAGGGTTGCACGTCGGGCCACGGCGTCTGCGGCGTCGGCTCGGCCTCGAAAACGTCGATCGTCGGCGTGATCACGTTCCTGACGGTCGCGATCGTGACCGCCCAGATCGTCCAGGCAATGGGGGTGAGTCCGTAACATGAGCTGCGAGACGCTCGCGTCTCGAGACGGCGAACGGGGAGGTGACGACCCGTGAGCAGAAATCGCCATCCGCTGTTCATGCCGCTGATCCTCGTCGGCGGTCTGATCTTCGGCTTCGGACTGGCGTACAGCCACATGGCTCGGCCGGAAGTCGTGCTGGACTTCCTCCAGTTCGACGACCTCGGCCTGCCGTTCGTCATGTTTGGCGCCGCGATCGTCTCCGGGATCGCCTTCGCGATCATGCCCCGGATTCGCGACAGCGCACCGCTGACGGGCGACGTGTACCGTCGACGGCTGAAATCGTTCGATCGAAACGTCCTGATCGGCGGCGGGATCTTCGGTGTCGGCTGGGGGCTCTCGGGGATCTGCCCCGGCGCGGCCTACGCCAGCCTCGGGATCGGAAACGTCGCCATCCTGTGGGCGCTCGTCGGCATGTTCGCCGGCGCCTACCTGCAGGGGGTCTGGCGCAGCAAGCGCGCCGCGGCCGACTCCGGTCCAGCGAGTGCTGACTAACACCGTTCGAATTTCGCACCTCGAGAACTGAAACGGAGGATTTTCGTACACTAATGGAACCTACAACGATACTCCTGTTCGCAGCGGCCGCGGTCGCGAGCCTCTTCATGGCGTGGGTCATCGGCGCCGGCTCGAGCGGCGCGACCCCGTTCGCCCCGGCCGTCGGCGCGAACGCGATTCCGACGATGCGCGCGGCGTTTCTCGTTGGCATTCTCGGCTTCGCTGGCGCGGTGACGCAGGGCGGAAACGTCTCCGAAGCCGTCGGCAGCGGCCTCGTCGACGGGATCAGCCTCCCGGTCAGCGGCGTCATCGTCGTCCTGCTGATCGGTGCCGGGCTGATGGCGATCGGGATCTACACGGGGTATCCGATCGCGACCGCGTTCACCGTGACCGGGTCGGTTGTCGGCGTCGGCCTCGCACTCGGCGGCGATCCGGCCTGGGGGAAGTACGCCGAAATCGGCGCGGTCTGGGTCCTTACACCGTTCGTGGGCGGGGGAATCGCCTACGGTCTCGCCAGTATCCTCCCGCGAGCTGATGCTCCTGAGGACGTCACCGTTCCGATTCTCGCCGGGATCGTCGGCGTCGTGGTTGCGAACCTCGAGTTCTCGTTCCTCGCGTCGGTCGGGGGAACACTCGCTGCCGCCGGGACCACGCTGGTTCCCGTCGACGGCGTCGCCGCCACGATCGTAATCTCCCTCGGCTTCGGGACCATCGCCGCGACTGTCGTTCGCTGGGACGTCGGTCGCGACGAGGCCGGCGGGCTGCGCCGGTTCCTGCTCTCGCTCGGTGCGCTCGTAGCGTTCTCGGCAGGTGCGAGTCAGGTCGGACTGGCCGTTGGACCACTGTTCCCGCTGCTCGAGGAGCTGCCGACGGTGTCACCGATCGTGGTGTTGCTCGGCGGCGGCGTCGGGATCCTCGTCGGTTCGTGGACGAGTGCGCCCCGAATGATCAAGTCAATCTCGCAGGAGTACGCGTCGCTGGGACCGCGACGATCCATTTCGACGCTCGTCCCCTCGTTTCTCATTGCACAGACCGCGGTCCTGCTCGGGGTACCGGTCTCGTTCAACGAGATCATCGTGAGCGCGATCATCGGCAGCGGACTCGCGGTCACCGGTGGAGACGGCGTCAGCCCCCGAAAGCTGGGATTCACCGTCGCCGCTTGGATCGGATCGTTCGTCCTTGCGTTCGGGCTCGGCTACGTATCGATGCTCGTCGTTCGGTGACGGCACCGTCCCGTTCGAGAAGGTGGCCTTATACTGCTTCGCCTTTCTAGCACGGACAATGACACCCTCTCCTCGTTCGGATGGGAACTCGACGGCGGACGCTGCCATCCGACAGCAGAGGCTCGTCGCAGACCTCGGTCGCCGGGCGTTCGACACGGACGATCCGAACGAGTTGATCGACAGCGCCGTCACGGCGGTCAGTGACGTACTCGAGGCCGAGTTCGCGACCGTTCTCGAATCGGCTCCGGGCGACAATCGGTTCCTGATCCGCGGCGGAGACGGGATCAACGACGATCGCATCGGAACGAAGACGACTGCATCCGGTCGCAATACCGCACACGGAACGGCGCTGACGGCGGACGACCCCGTCGTCGTCGACCTCGAAACCAGCGATCGGTTCGACCGGCCGCCGTTTCTCCCCGACCGGACGATCAGCAGCGTCATCTGCGCCAGTATCGGCTCGACAGAGGGGCCGTGGGGCGTCCTCGCTATCTACACGACGACGGACGCGTTCGACGACTCGGACGCGGCGTTTGTCCAGAGCGTCGCGAACGTCCTCGGTTCGGTCGTCGATCGGGAGCGAGCGAACCGGCGCAGAGACGCGGAGGCGTCCCTCAAGGACAAGATCGTCGAAACGAGTCCGATCGGCATCACGATCGTCGATACCGATGGCGAGATGCGCTTCGCAAACGATCGCGCCGAAGAAATCTTCGGTCGTAGCAAAGAGCGGATCGACGAGTTGCGGTTCGACGATCCCGAGTGGGACGAGATCGGTCCCGACGGCCATTCCCTTTCGTCGGCGGAGTTGCCGTTCTCCCGGATCCTCGAGTCCGGCGAACCGGTGTTCGATCAGGTCAGCGGGGTCTTGCGGCCGGACGGTCAGCGGGTGTGGCTCTCGATCAGCGGCGCGCCGCTCTCCGACGGTGACAACGACGAAATCGACGGCGTCGTCTTCGCGATTGAGGACATCACCGATCGGTTCGAGCGTAGTCGAGAGCTCGAGCGGTACGAAACGGTCGTCGAAACGGCCCACGAGGGCATCTACGTTCTCGACGAGGAGCGTCGGTTCGAACTGGTCAACGATTCGTTCGCCGACCTGACCCCGTTCTCGCGGGCGGAACTGCAGGGGCGACACGCCTCGACGGTGTTCGGCGAGGAGTTCGCCTCCATCGAGGCCGAACAGTGGAGCGACGGAAGCGAGGGGAAACCACCGATGTTCGAGGAGACGATCGACGCCGGTCCGGACGAGACCCGGACGGTCGAGAATCGATTCGTTATTCTGGACGAGGACGGCGACGAAACGCGGATCGGTGTGGTCCGGGACGTAACCGAGCGCAACCGGATGGAGGCGGCGCTTCGAGAGCAGGAACGCCGATTCAGAACGCTCAGCGAACACCTCGAGGAGGTCATCTGGTTGACCGACGCGGACCCCGCGGAGTACGTCTACGCGAACCCCGCCTACGAGGACGTCTTCGGACACGACCGCGAAAACCTGTACGACGACGGGCTCTCGTGGCTCGAACTCGTCCACCCGGCGGACCGAGACCGGGTCCGCGAGGCCTACACCGCACTGCCGGACGGGCGGTTCGATGAGGAGTTTCGGATCGTCAGACCGAACGGCGAGCAGCGGTGGATTCACGCCCGGGCGGTCCCAGTCACCGACGACGACGGGACGGTCCAGCACATCGTCGGAATCGACGCCGACGTCACGGCGCAGAAAGAACGCGAGCGGAAACTGGAGAAGTATCGAACGATCATCGAGGCGATCGACGACGGCGTTTACACGGTCGACGACGAGGGCCGATTCACCGTCGTCAATCGGGCGTTCGCCGAACTGACCGGCTACGACCGCGAGGAACTGCTCGGCGCACGCGAGTCGCTTGTCGTCGACGACGAGGTACTCGAACGCGCTCAAGCCGTCGCCGACGAGTCGAGCGCGACGAAACTGGAGGCAACGATCCAGACGGCCGACGGCGAGGCGGTCCCCACCGAAACGGCGGTGACGACCCACGTCGCCGAATCCGGGACGTACCGCCGGATCGGCGTCGTCAGGGACGTCACCGAGCGGCTCGCGTATCAACGCAGGCTCGAGGAGAGCGAACGGCGCTACCGGACGCTGGTCGAGAGCTTCCCGAACGGCGTGATCACGATGTTCGACGAGGAACTCCGGTATACCTTCGCGGACGGGCAAATCCTCGACGAGATCGATCTTCCCCCCGACGAACTCGAGGGAAAGACGATCCACGACGTCTACCCCGACGAACTCGTCACCGAACTCGAGCCGGCGCTCCGGTCCGTCTTCGGCGGTGAATCGACCGAAACGGACGTCTCGTTTCGCGATCACATCTGGAACGTCCACATCGTTCCTGTCAGGGACGACGATGGCGACGTGTTCGCGGGGATGCTCGTCGCGGTCGACGTCACCGAGCGCGACGAGTACAAACGGAAACTCGAGGAATCGAACGAGCGCTTAGAGCAGTTCGCCTACGCGGCGAGCCACGATCTACAGGAGCCGCTGCGGATGGTCTCGAGCTACTTGCAACTGCTCGAGAGCCGTTACGGCGACGACCTGGACGGGGAGGCGACAGAGTTCCTCGAGTTCGCCGTCGACGGCGCCGAACGGATGACGGAGATGATCGATGGGCTGCTCGAATACTCCCGGGTCGATACGCAAGGGGAGTCGTTCGAGTCGGTCGACCTCGACGAACTGCTCGACGAGGTCCTCGACGACCTGCAGTTCCGGATCGAGGAGACCGGCGCGGAGATCACGGCGGAATCGTTGCCGACCGTTCGCGGCGACGCCAGTCAGTTGCGACGGGTACTTCAGAATCTCGTCACCAACGCGATCACGTATAGCGGCGACGAGCGGCCCCGAATCGATATCGAGACGGGACGGCGCGGACGGCAGTGCTTACTCTCGGTTCGGGACGAGGGAATCGGGATCGACCCCGACGATCAGGACCGGATCTTCGAGATCTTCCGGCGCTTGCACACGCACGAGGAACACGAGGGAACCGGGATGGGACTGACCCTCGCTCGGCGGATCGTCGAACGGCACGGCGGCCGCATCTGGGTCGAGTCGGAACCCGGTGAGGGATCGACGTTCTCGCTCACGCTTCCGCTCGCGTGAGACGCGGGCGGACCGCTCACCGGACGGGCTTCCACCCGGCGGCCCAAGAGGCGGCCGTCAGTAGACGCGCTCGGTCGCGATCTCGGCGCCCTCGACGAGCGCCTCGAGTTTGGCCCACGCGATTTTGGGGTGGACCATGCCGAGACCCGCCTGCGTACCGAAGCCGCAGTCGGGCGCGGCGACGATCGGCGTCGACTCGTCGACCGCGTCCGCGACGCGCTCGAGGCGGTCCGAGATCGTCTCCGGGTGGTCGATGATGTTCGTCTTGACGTCGACGACGCCGGGCATCAGCGTCCAGCCGTCGGGAAGCGGCTGCTCGGCGAACGCGCGGTACTCGTGCTGGTGGCGGGGGTTAGCCTGTTCGACGCTCAGTCCGGTGATGTCGGCCTCGTAGATCTCCGGCAGGAGGTCAACGAGGTCCGCGTCGAGGTGGTGGGGGCCCTCGTAACTCCCCCAGCAGGTGTGGAGGCGTACCTGCTCGGCGGGGACGTTATCGAGGGCCTCGTTGAGCGCCTCGACGTGGAGGCGCGTCGCTTCCTTGACGTCCTCGAGCGGTTCGTCCGCGTAGGCCGCCGTCTGGCCGATGGTGAGCAGTTCGGGCGCGTCGATCTGGAGGGTCATCCCGGTCTCGGCGACCAGTTCGTACTCCGTCTGCATCGCGTCCGCGACGGCGAAGAGGTACTCCTCGTAGGTGTCGTAGTACTCGTTGACGTGCGTGGTCGCGACGATGCTCGGCGACGCCGAGGTCACGAACGTCCCCTCGAAGTCGGCGTCGACGGTCGCGAGCGCGTCTCGGAACGCCTCGAGTTCGTCCTCGGCCTCCGCGCGGCCGGTGTACTCGATGGGGCCGTCGACGACGGGCTGCATCGAGAGATCGATGACGTCCGTCTTGAACGTCTCCTCGGCGTACTCGGGGAACTCCTGGAGGTCCGCCCAAAGTTCCTGTTCGCGCTTCCCGTCGATACCGCTCAGACGGTCCGCGACGTACCAGTTGAACGAGACCCGCGACTGTTCGCCGTTGTTGACGACGTCGAGCCCGACCTCGGCCTGTCGCTCGACGACGGCCCGCGTGGCCTCTGCGACGGTTTCGTTCCACTCGTCCTCGTCGACCGGTTCGTCGTTCTGACGCGTCTCGAGGAGGTCGAGCAGTGCCGGCGGGCGGGGAAGACTCCCGATGTGCGTCGTTCGGATTCGGTCTTCAGTGGTCGTCATGGGGTACTCTTGTGAGTAATAGTTTCAGTAGATAATATAACTGGTGGTATTCTCACGATCGACGGTCACGGTGGTTCGATAGCGCCTACGACGTTCGAAAACAGCGAAATTCCGTCGAGGGCGCCGAATTAGTCCGGAATCATCGTCAGTGGTACGCCTGTTCGCCGGCCTCGATCGGGACCTCGAGCCAGTTCTCCGTCGGCGGGAGCGGGCACTCGTAGCGATCCGAGTACGCGCACGTCGGATTGTACGCCTCGTTGAAGTCGAGGATCCAGTTTTCGTCGCCCGTTCGGTGGGCGTCGCCTTCGAGGTCGAGGTACCGACCGGCGCCATAGGTCTCGTCGCCGCTGGTCGCGTCTCGGAACGGGACCCAGAGCCGATCGTCGTCTGGATCCGCCTTGTAGGCCTGCAGCGTGATGTCTTCGCCGTCGACGGTGAATCGGAACTCGCCCCACCGAAGGTACTTCCGCTCGCCGTCGGTGCTCGTCCCAACGGTGACCGGTTCAGGGTCGTTGTACTCGTGCAGCGGCAGTTCGAACCGGTATGCCTCGTCGATCGGGTAATACTCGAGGCCGTCGAACGACTCGCGCTTGTCCGACGGAATCGGCGAGTGCGGGTCGCCGCCGAAGTACCGGTCTTTCTCTTCCCGTTGCGTCTCGATCGCTCGCCGCCAATCGGTGGTCATGGCTGAAGGTCAGTGTGTCGTGGTCGTGTCGCCGGTCCCCGTATTTAGGTCAGACCAGGACGCTGTTCAGATAATCACTATCGACTGCCGTGGCCTCGGCAGGTGCGTCACTACGCGTGTTGCTCGATTAGCCCCTCCAGCGTTCCGCGGTCCTGGACGCCGACCATCCGCTCGACCGGCTGGCCGTCGGCGTAGAGGACGAGCGTCGGGACGCCGCGGGCGCCCAGTTGCTGGGCGATCTGCTGGTGAGCGTCGACGTCGACCTTCGCGACGGCGGCGTCGGTCTCCGCGGCGAGGGCTTCGATCGTCGGCTCCATCATCTGACAGGGGCCACACCAGTCGGCGTAACAGTCCACGAGGACAACGTCGTGCTCTCCGACGACCTCGTCGAGGTGACCCTGGCCTGTGATCGCGATTGGCTCGTCGGGTTCGGTGCTCTCCCTGTCGGCCGCATCGAGGCCCCCGCCGTTCTCGAGACGTTCCTGCAGCTCTCGCTTCTTCTGTTCACGGATCCGTTGGCGATCGTTGTTTGCGGAGTCGCTCATCGATCGACGGTACGGTTTCCACAGCAATAACGGTTTTGTGAACTGTCTACAATATCATATAGCCGGTTTGGACTCGCACTGGTCTCGTCGCGGATCGCCGGCCGACTCTCACATCGTTCGGGCTGAGCAGACCGGGAACAGATCGTCCATGAGTCCAGTAATGAACCATACCACGGCGTTGGCACCGCCCGTTTGATCGGGTAGTGCAGTACCGATCGTGAGTGCATTTCTCTTGGCGATCATAGGCGTTCTGCCGGCGAATCTTGAGAGTGTCTCTCAGGCAATTGAATCAATACTCCTTCCGCTCATTTTCGTCGGATTGGGACTAATATTGTACGGTATCGGATGCACCTACATCTCGTTCGCCAACTACAGCCGAGCGATGTTGATGAAACACAATCACTCGGCGAGAACTCAGAATAACGCAGGCCGCTGACTGTGAGCAGCTTTGAACGCGATATCTCGACGACGGTGTATACAACGTTTTTCTCGTCGAGTCCGGAAATCACACTCGAGTTGACGACGTCTGCGTGCGGACTGACCACCGCTGTTCGACGATCTTCAGCAGATAGTACCCCCAGAGTGAGAGGAGGACAGTGAATCCCGAGCCGTGCAGTAGCGCCGACCACGACTGGTCCTGATAGAAGAAGCCGATCCCGACGGCGAGAACCGCGAGGTTCCAGGCGAGGACGGACTTCGGTCCGACGGCCGACGGGAGACGCTTCGCGGGGACGAGTCCGTCGACGCGGCTGTCGCCGCCGTCACCTCGAGTGGTTCCGTGGGGCCACTCGAGAGTGCAGGCGACGAGCAGCGAGCCTGCGAGCGCGATTGGAAGCGCCCAGCCGATGAAAAGGAAGTGCAATGCGCCGGTCTCGATCCACGGGGCGGGGATACCGAGTGGCATACCGAACAGGATGAACGGGGCGAAGCTCGCCGGGCCGAGGATCCACAGCTGGGCGACGAGCACCGAGAGCGCTGTCCCGCTCGGCGTGCCGGCCCGGTAGGTTTGAGCGAGCGTGTAAATATAGAGAACGTAGCCGGCGGCGTACAGTACTAGTCCGATTGCGGTCACCGTCTTCCCCATGCCGAGCACCGGTCCGACGACGAGCGGGACGATACCGAGCGCAAACAGCGGGAACGAGTATCGTCTCAGTCGGTCGCTGTATAGCTCCGCATCCACGAGCCGCGGAAAGAGATCGTACAGCGTGCCGATCGCCGCGAGGCCCAGAAACCCCCACGCGTTGGCGTGGACGTGTGCCTCCCGGAGTCCGTACCAGCCGCCGGGGACATCCCAGCCGTGGCTGTACAGTCCGAACGCGAACGTGAGCCCGATCAGGTAGACGAACGGTGAGAGGAGGTAAAAGCCAATGGTCGGGTCGCGCGCTCGCCCGCTGTCGCTTCTGCGTACCATCAGGAGAACGACGGCGAACAGCCAGCCCGTAAGCAGCCAGATCGTCCCGAGGCCGATGTCGAACCACAGTGGCTCGCCAAAGGCACGACCGTACCAGATGAGTAGTACGGCGCCGTTCAATCCGAGAAAAACGGCTTTGATAGCCGTTGCTGACGGTCCCGGTTGCTCGAGTTTCCGCGCCGTCAGCTGTGGCAGCGTGCCGAAGAGCAACTGCGTGAACGCGCCGATCGTAACGAAGTGGATGTGCGCCCACGTGATCCACGATACCTGCGGAACGAGTTCGAACGCTTGAAGGCCCTGATAGAGAGCGAGCGCGAAACCGACAAACAGGAATGCGATGCCAGCAACGTGAAACGGCGTCAGAGTGAGCGTCGGTCCATCAGCCGTCCGCCGGGTGGATCGGTATTCGGAGTCGCTTGGACGTGGGTCGCACGGATCCGTATTAGCCATACACGTTCGTTTGATTGGCCGCTGTGTATCCGTTGTCGCGAATATTGCAGGGTGCTTCGAACATGTTCGAAGCGTATGCTACGACGTTCGACTGCCAATCATCAATACTGATGCCACGGGCGAAACTCACCGTCCAACTCCCCGAATCCCTCTGGATCTACGAGATTTCGACGGCCTATCCCGACACTACGTTTCGAGTCAGTTCAGTGCTGCCGGGATCGGACGTCGCGATCGGTGTCATCGAACTGGCGGCGTCGAATCCGGTCCCGATACTCGCCGCGATCGCCGAGCGGAGCGATATCCGGGACCTCGAGTTGCTCTGGAAGCACGACGAGACCGCACTCCTGCAGGTCGAGACATCGAATCCGTCACTGCTCGTTCCCATGCAGCAGGCTGGCGTTCCAATGGAGACGCCGTTTGCGGTCGAAGACGGCGTGGTGACTTGGGAACTGACGACGAGTGCGGACCGATTATCGATGCTCGGCGACGCGTTCGATGAGCGTGGCATCGAATACCACATCGAGTACGTACATGCCGTCGCCGCGAGCGACGCAGAAAATCTGTTGACAGACCGACAGCTCGAGGTCTTCCGCACCGCTCTCGAGGCGGGGTACTACGACGTTCCCCGCGAGGCGACGCTGACGGACGTCGCGTCGGCGCTCGGCGTGACCAAGTCGACCTGTAGCGATGTCCTGCATCGCGCGGAGAGCGCGATTACACACTGGTTTGCCGACGAACGCGTCGACTCCATCTCTCACGACCGGTGAACCGGTTCCCGCTCGAGTGAGCCGACGGTTCGCCCTCGTTACGCCTTTCGATCCGGCGGAACGAGCATAACGTTGCTGTCCGCCCGTGCGACGATATCTTCGGAGACGCTTCCGAGCAAGAGTCTGCGGAGCCTGCTGTGACCGCGCGAGCCGACGAGAATCGTCGTCGGTTCGTACTCGACTTCCGCAGCGAGAATCTCGTCCGCCGGATCACCTTGACGGACCGCCGTTCGCGTCTCGATCTCCCACTCCTCAAGTTTGGTTGCCAACTCCGCCAGTCGCGCTTCGGGGTCGGCGCCCTCTGGAAGCGCCGGATCCTTCGGCGTTTCGACGTGGACTAGCGTCGCCTCCTGCGTCGCGTGACGGAGGTACGAGAACGCCTCAAGCGCCCGCTCGGCGTTCTCCGAGAAGTCGGTCGCGTACAGCATCCGCTGGAACAGGTGTTCGCGGACGACGGTCGGCTCGTCAGTTCCGCGTTCAATCCGGTTGACCAGCAGCGGGATGACCGTCGTCCGCGCGAGATTACGCGCGGTCGAGCCGATGATGCGGTTCTCGAGCGGGCTCTTTCCCCGCGAGCCGACGACCGTGAGGCTGGCGCCGACCGCCTCTGCGATCCCGTTGATGCGTCGATGGGGCGTCCCACGAACGACGTGCGCTTCGACGTCGAAGCCCGCGTCTTCGATGACGCTGCGATAGCGCTCGAGCGCTCGCCCGCGTCGCGCTGCGAAGTCGATACCGGGCATCCCCGCGTGGACGTTCGACGGGATCACGGTCACGAGGTGGATCTCCTCGACACCGATTCGGCCGAGACACTCGAGACAGGTCTCGCTCTCGATCGTCGCCTCGCTGGCGGCCGAGAGATCGGTCGCACAGATCCCTATCATACCGGTCGTAGGCTTCGGACGCATAATATTGTTTGTGCAAACCAATATCTACTCCGAACTATCAGTCGTAACCGATCCGGAGGTATCGCGACGCCGACTCCGTCTCGCCACGAATCCGCTGACGCTGCGTTCCGACCGCGCGCCAGCGGAAGGAGTCTCCGACGATTCGTTCCTGCTCCCCGCATAACTTACTGGAATATTCTCGTTGGATAGCCGTGAGATAGACTGCAGTAATATTGTGCGGAATTCCCAAAAGCGTTATACTCCTCCTTCGGATAGATGATACCGAGTAGAAACCTATGCTCCGCACACAACCGGGCGACGGAGGTCGGTATCGGTGATCGACCTCACAGCGTATTCGTCAGCAGTACAGTCAGGCGCCCTCGTTGGCGCCGTCCTCCTCGAGGCGTTCGTCCTCTACGTCGGGTACGGCGCGCTCGAGCGAGTCGCAGCGCCGATCGTCGAGAAAATCACACGCGCATAGATGGAGCTATTCGGAATCGCCCTGATGACGCTCGCACTGTTCGTAAGCTTCGGCTTCATGGTCGGCGTCCTATTCGGCTTCTTCGGCATGGGCGGTTCGTTCCTCGTCACACCGGCGTTACTCGTGATGGGGTATCCCGCCAGAGTCGCCGTCGGGAGCGGCATGGCCTTCGTCTTCGGGACGGCCATGATCGCGACGCTGAAACACCGCGACCTCGGCCAGGTCGACTACAAACTTGGCGGACTGATGATCGTCGGGACGACGAGCGGTATCGAGGTGGGGAGTCGGATAGTGTACTATCTCGAGGAATTGGGACTCGCCAGCGGTGCCATCGGCATCACGTACGTCGTCCTGTTGGGTGCGGTCGGGCTGTTCGTCACCCGAAATGCGCTCGTAAACGACGGCGGAGACGATTCGGGTGGCAGCCACCACGAATCCGACGAGGAGTTCGACCCGGACGCGATTCCACCCCTGGCGAAGCGAATTCAGTCCTACCGCATCCCGCCGATGATGACAGTTGCCGGCGGGATCCAGGTCTCGCTCTGGTTGATTCTGGTCGTCGCGTTCGCCACGGGCCTGTTGTCGGGCTTCCTGGGTGTCGGTGGCGGTTTCGTCAAGATGCCCGCGATGGTCTACCTCATCGGCGTCCCGGTTCCCGTCGCGGTCGGGACCGACCTCTTCGAGATCGTCTTCTCGGGCGGGTTCGGCGCGTTCACCTACGGGCTCAACGGCGGCGTCGACCTCTCGATCGTCGCGCCGCTACTTGCGGGGAGCGCGCTCGGCGCCCGGATCGGCTCGGCCGCGACCGGCATCGTCGACGAAGACGACATCAAGATCTACTTCGGACTAATGCTGGTCGGTGGTTCGATCGCCGTCGCGTTCCGTCAGGTGGGCGACTATCTCGGGATGGACGTGCTGAATACGGTCAGCTTCGTGCTGATCCTGCTCTCGGCGTTCATGGTCAGCGGGGCCGTGATCTACAGCACGATCACGACGATGCGAGCGCAGTCGAACGCGGCTGCGACGTCCGCGGACTGACGCTATAGCGGCCGCTCGTACCGTTTCTATCTCGGTTCATTGAGATTGTACAATATTCGCACAACCCTTATACCGATACGGTCCCTATCGGGTCGTAGTACAATGGCTAGTTCGATGGCGGAACAACTGCAGCAAGACATGGAGTGCGAAGGGTTACTCGAGTGTATTCACGGACTCAAGCAACTCGACAAGGACTGTTTCCGCGTGATGGTCGAGAGCGAGGAAGCGCTGACGATCGACGAGGTTGCCGAGCAGGTCGACCGCGAACGTTCGACCGCATACCGATCGATCCAGCGGTTGCTCAAGAGCGGCTTCATCCAGAAAGAGCAGATCAACTACGAGCAGGGCGGCTACTACCACGTCTACTACCCGACGGATCCGACTCAGATCGCGAACGATATGCAGCGAAAGCTCAACGACTGGTACGCGAAGATGGGGCAACTCATCCAGGAGTTCGAGAACAAGTACGAACACGCCGAGGCCGACACCGAGATTCCCGCCCAGAGCTAATCGTCTACCGGCCGCGACTCACGTTCACGCTCACTCTCCACGAATCGCTTCGAGATCGTTTCGCTGAGGGGAGTCTCCCACCGAGCCAACCGCTTCAGCGGCGGCTCGTCGAATCGTCGTTGTCGTCACCATCGGCGTCGTTCGGTCGGACGGTGAACGGCCGCATCATGTCGTGGTCCTCATGTTCGATCATGTGGCAGTGCCACATGTACGTGCCCGTCTGGTCGTTGAACAGCCCGTCGTGCTCTCCGAAATGGACGATCACGTGGACGATTTCACCGGGATCGACGGTGATCACGTCGTTCCATCCTCGTTCGTACGGCTTGGGTGCCTCGAGCGCCTCGAGGTCGTCGGCGTCGCGGACAGCCACGCCCACGCGGACCACGTCTCGGGCGCCCGTCGGCTCGCCGGCGAACTCGACGTCCCCTACTACCTCCACGGGGACGACGCCGGCGAACTCGAGGACGTCACGGAACTCGCGGACGGCGAGACAATTTCCGTCGGCGACCGCGACCTCGAAGTGCTCCACACGCCTGGACACACGCCCGGCAGCGTCTCGTTCCGGTTCGGCGACGCGCTGCTGTCCGGGGACACGCTGTTCCTCCGCAGCGTCGGCCGCCCCGACCTCGAGGATGGCGCGGAGGAGGCCGTCCGCGAGGCCGCCGGCCAGCTGTTCGACAGTCTCGAGCGGCTGACGGACCTCGCAGACGGGACCGTCGTCCTTCCTGGTCACTTCAGTGACGAGTCGATTCGCCCGGTCGCGACCGAACTCGGCGACCTCCGAAAAGAGACGACCAACGAACTCCTGAGTTACGTCGAGGACGACGACGAGGAAGAGTTCGTCGAGACCATCGTCGAGAGCCTCGCGGACGAACCAGCGAACTACAACGAGATCAAGCAGATCAACTGGGGGAAAGAGCAACCCGGCAGCGACGTCGAGGCGCTCGAACTCGGGCCGAACAACTGCGCCGCAAACTAACGTCGTCAGTCGGTCGAACGGTCACGCTGTCGTTGGGACTCTGGACGACCGTCGTGAGAGAACAGTTCGAGTTCGCTAACGGGAAGTGGAAGACGAACGTGCGGCCCAGCGGGTTCCTGCCCCAACGGAACAGTTTTCCCGTTCACGAACCGGTATCCAGTTCGATCGGCTATACCGATTTCTGCTGTCGGAGAAGTGCCGACGAGAACCATGAATACGCCTCGAGCGGTAGCTGACACTGACGGTCGGTGGATTGCTCGCTGGCGTCGCGTCGGGCGAGGTCTCGGACAGAGTGCTCGATCGCATCGAGATCCGTGAGAATGCGGACCGCCAGTGCCTGGCCGACGACGAACACGACTACATCGCCGACGATTTGCTGACCCAGCAAATCGTCAGCGTCGTTTTGCTATCTCCTGGATTAGGTTACGATACACCACTTTCACGAGCCATGACTGACTATCAACTCGCGTTCAAACCGGC
Organism: Natrinema zhouii; assembly: GCF_013456555.2. Taxonomy (GTDB): domain Archaea; phylum Halobacteriota; class Halobacteria; order Halobacteriales; family Natrialbaceae; genus Natrinema; species Natrinema zhouii. The sequence goes on along the minus strand of NZ_CP084882.1, from coordinate 245,906 downwards.
GATCGGACTCTACGGCCAGCACGACCCGAGCGCCGTTCTCTTCAATGACGGGACGCCCGTCTTCGGCGTCGAGGAAGAGCGATACACGCGAGACAAACACGCGACGGATATGTTTCCCGAACGCGCGATCCGGGCGTGTCTCGACAATCGAAACCTGTCCCTCTCGGACCTGAATCGGATCCTCCTCCCGTACGATCCGCAGCTCCGACGCGAGATCGCTTCGCACTACGTTACCGACGCAATCCGCTCGCCTGGTATCGGACGAAAGCTCTCCGCACTCGAACAGACGCTCGTCACGCAGGTTCGGAGCCAGTTCGTTCCGACCCGACAGATCGAGAACCGCCTCGAGTTGATCGGTTCGCCAGTGCCGCCGATCGAGACGATTCCGCATCACCGCTGCCACGCTGCGAGCGCGTTCCATCCGTCGGGGTTCGATGAGGGGATTGTCCTCACGGTCGACGCGAAAGGTGAGTACGACTCGACGGTCGTCTGGCGCGGCAACGAGGACGGCCTGACACGCGCGTACACTTACGAACACCCGAACAGTCTCGGGCTCTTCTTCGCGGTCGTCACGGAGTTCCTCGGCTACCGGATGTTCAACGGCGAGGGGAAAGTGATGGGGCTGGCACCCTATGGCGAGGACAATCCAGAGATCGAAGGCGTCCTACGCGGGCTGATCGACACGGGCGCCGATTACGACGTCACCGAACTGACGAAGCGCTGGGGAACCGGCCACGGCATCGAAACCCTCGAGGACGCGTTTGGCCGTCCTCGAAACGAAACGCCCGGCGAGTTCGACCAGTGGGAGAAAGACCTCGCGTACACTGCTCAGAAACTGCTCGAGGAGACGGTCGTCGACATCGCGGAGACAGCCGTCGATCAGTTGGGCACGGCGAACGTCGCACTCGCCGGCGGTGTCGCGCTGAACTGCAAGCTGAACAAGCGCGTTCGTGAGTCACCACACGTCGACGACGTCTTCGTCCAGCCGGTCGCCAACGATGCGGGGCTCGCGCTCGGTGCGGGATGGACAGGACAGCCGCCGTCGGCCGTCGACCGCCAGACCGATGTCTACCTCGGTCCCCAATACGAAACCGAGGAGATCCGTTCGACCCTCGAGACGAACAAACTCGAGTACGGGGAACCGGACGACATCGAGCGGTACGTCGCCGAACGGCTCGCCGACGGCGACCTCGTCGGCTGGTTCCAAGGCCGGATGGAGATGGGGCCGCGGGCGCTCGGTGCCAGGAGCATCCTCGCCGATCCGCGCACCGCCGAGTCCCGCGATCGAGTGAATCGGTTCGTCAAACATCGCGAGGAGTGGCGCCCGTTCGCTCCCTCGATGCTCGAGTCGGCCGCCGAGGAGTACCTCATCGACGGCAGCTCAGCGCCGTTCATGATCGATGCCTACGACATCCGCCCCGAGAGAACCGACGAGCTCGAGGCCGTCTTGCATCCAGCCGACAACTCGACGCGCCCTCAGACCGTTCGCGAGGACCAGCACCCGCGCTATCACCGGCTCATCTCCGAGTTCGCCGACATCACCGGCGTGCCGATCGTCCTCAACACCTCGTTCAACGATCACGCCGAACCGATCGTCCGGACGCCGACGCAGGCGATCAAGGACTTTTACGGAATGGGACTTGACGTGCTCGTCCTCGAGGACTTCGTCGTCAAAAAAGACGTGACGAAAACGGATCGGCGTTCGGAACTAGCACTTCGTTCGGGAGGCGCGCCGAACCCAGTATAGCAGTAGAAGCAATCTGATCTTCGGTACAGTCGTCGGCGGTGTCAGTGTGCTGCGTGCGTCTCGAGGACGTCCACGAGCGTCTCAGTGCTCTGGAACCCGTCGTCGAGGCGGGCGACTTCGTCGCCGTCGCGCAGGACGACGAGCGTCGGGACGCTCTGGACGCCGAACTCGGCGGCGAGATCCGGGACGAGACCAGCGTTCACCGTCGCCACGACGCCAGGTGCGCTGCGCGCGACTCCGGAGAGTACCGGCTCCATCGACGCGCAGATTCCACAGCCGGACGTGACGAACTCGAGCAAGACGAGGTCGTGTGCCGCGAGTAGGTCGTCGTAGTCGTCTACATCGTGTAATTGGACGGGTCTATGGGTCGCGCGGCCGTTGTCGGTCAACTCTGAGGATGTGGGTTCAGTCATCAACATGGCTAGGGTCCGAATGCGTATCAGTGTTTTGCAGAATAGACACAATACTATTGTGCAATCGGTCGATCGATCCATAAATGAAGCTGGTGACGACCGTGTACCAACGATCGGAAAACTGATGGCTAATATTGCCTCTATAGACGACAGAGCTGTTTCTCGAGTTATCCCTGTAAACGGGCTCGAGAAGGTTTAATGCGACTGTCTCCCAGATTTCCGGTAACTCGGGCTTCGATAAATCTCGCCGAATAGCACAATGGAATACGGGTGGCCGACCGATGTCCTCGAAACGGCGATCTCGAGGGTCGAGATGCGCCTTCGAACTAGTATGAGTGCTCCGGAAACTACAGTCGACGTCGAACAGTTCTTCACCAATCTCTTCGAGTTTCAGTACCGCGAGGTGACGATGGTCGGCGCGACGCTGACCGTTCTCGTCGCCTCGATCGTCTTCTTCCCGGGTTTCGAGAACGCCGGACGGGGCGTTCAGTCCGAACTTTCAGTCGGATTGCTCGCCGTACTGAGCATGGTCGCGATTGTCGCTGGCATCGTCAAGGGAATGACCGGCTTTGGCTACTCGCTCATCATGACACCGATATTCGCGACGGTGATCGATCCGACCGTCGCCGTCGTCGTCCTGGCGATTCCCCCGTGGATGCTCAATATGTTCCAGATCGCGGAAACCGGAACGGGGCGGTCGTTCGTTCGCGAGGAGTGGTCGCTCCTATTGCTCGCCGTTATTGGGACTGTTATCGGCGTCGCAGCGTTGGCGACGTACAGCGCCGGACCGCTCGTCCCCTTCGTTATCGGACTCGTCCTCCTCAGTTACGTTGTCTTTCAGGTCGTCCAGAACTTCGTCACGGTCGAGGAAGCACACCACCCAGTCGCCCTCGGTATGGCTGGGTTTTCCCAAGGCTTCCTGCTCGCTCTCGCGAATCTCGGGCCGCTGCTCCCGGCGTACTTCCACACCTTCGAGTGGGATGCCGAGCGATACATCGGCGGGTTGGCAATGGTTCTCGGAACGATATTTACGGTTCGTATCATACAGATGGCGCTGTTCACCGATCTCCTGACGACCTACCGGCTCTGGCTTGGGTCGGTGATCGCCGTCGTCACGATCGGTGGCCTACTGGTGGGGACGTATCTCCGACGCCTCGAGTTCGACGAGCGCGCGTTCAACTGGTTCGTCGTCGGACTCCTGTTCGTTATCTCTCTCAACATCTTCCGCAACTCCGTGCCAGCGCTGTTCTTCTAATAGTAATTGGTAATAGGGTTTGGTATGAAAAATGGCACCCGAAACTGAATCACTTGATCCGGTAAGTACGTGTGCTTATTGAGTGCTGAGGTATGGTCGGAGCAGTTCAGTATACATCTCGGGGTCTGTTGGCTTCTCGATTATCTGGTCTGGCCGTGATACCGGTGCATTCTCAGACTGCATTTGTGGTTTCGAACTAGTCATTACGACGACAGGGAGGGGTGGAGTGGCTGACTGAGCAGCGTTCAATATCTCTTTGCCGGTCGTCTGAGAGAGTCGCCAATTGAGCAGCACCACATCCGGGCGAGGTGTATCCTCGTACTCGTTTCGCTGATAGATGAAATCAAGTGCCTCATCCTTGGTATTCACAGTATGGATAGTCGGGGTCAGTTCTGAGACAGAGAGCGCCTCCTCAATGAACCGAATATCCGCCGGATTGTCATCGATGACGAATAGATCCCCACTGCTCATCGCAACTCCTCCATTGGAACACTCAATGCAACAACTCCTTATGGCTGTTTCGAGGTGTAAAAATACAATAAAATTGCAGATTTTCTATTACAATATGTGTGTTCTCTCTACTGAACGGTAATTACATATGCGAACATATTGCTGTACTTCGACGTGCTCGGAACAGTAGCATTCCAATGAGCCCTGTTCGTATTACTACCTTTCAGAACTGTCGTAACAGCCAATCGATCATTAGTACTATACCACCGATAACAAGCCAAAGAGTAGGAACAACAACGATCAGTACGACCCAATGGGGGACTGGTGGCGGTGGCGCTTGCGGAGGACCATGTAACGGACTTCCGTATAATAGAAACCCAAGCATTGAGAGGATACGTAGAACAAACATGAGTGTGAAATTGCAGACAAATTATGTGGTTTCTTCCCGCTCGCCACTACGATTCTGTATCCCCGTTCTATAGACGTAGTACCCCGCAGTGATGAAGAGGAGGCTGACCACTATCCAATGAGGGTTATACTGACCACCCCAAGACAAGGATTTCCCGCCAGGACCGACTGGCTGATGTAGGCCTAACAGAGCGTGGTCAATGAAGGCGTCATAGACATCGAACACGCCGAGACCGATGAGAGCAGCACCAGCCAGCGGTTGGACGGCTAACGGAACAACAGTTCGTCGCTCAGACTGCCACACAAGGCCGGCCCCGACTCCCATAATAATTAACATCGCAAGTGAGAACAGCCCATCTGCAAGGATGTTTGTCTCAAGGCCGTCCAGCGTGTACATTGGATAAATTCCAGAAACCAAGTGATGCCACTGGAGGATATGGTGCAAAACGAGTACGTCAATTAACCCGCTGAATCCAAATCCGAATACTCCTGCCGCGATTAGCGCGCGTTGAGTCACCGTATTCTGGGTCTGATCACGCGTGGTGTCTGGATGATTGCTCATCGTATTTGCGCTTACTACCAACACAGAAAGTTCTGAGTTATTGCGAACGTGAATTTAATCTCGTACTTTGAGATCATTTTCGTAACCATCTATACAGAACGGTAACTACGTGTGCGAACTTGTCAGCCTGAAAGTCGCTGATACCCGTTTCGTACGAGCATCCCTATTCCCAGAATAGTCCAGATAATAGCACCAAGGAAGACTATTGAACGTACAAGGTCAAACATCGGGAAGGGAGTATATCGGCCAAACATGAGTAATACCACCGCTATGGCCCACAGGAAGCTTCCTCCAGTTACGGCTAAATAGATACGGCGCACAGTCTGAGTTATAGAACAGAGTCACTTATTGTTTTTGAACGAACATGAATAGTGCAATATCGTTACTCTCTACCGAAATATTCCAGTGGTAAGTCCTTCCCCTGTACTGACCGTGAGTTACACGAGTTGTTCTAAATGAAATCGTGCTAATAGACAACGAGCGCCAGATAAAGCTGTCCGGCTCCAGCCACGATCATCAGGCCTCCGGCGAGCCGCTTCAGGGGTCCCGAGTAGGCCGCGAACCGACCTGCACTCGCGACCAGCCCCATTCCGGTCGCGACCGTCACCGCGATCATCAGGGCGACGACGCTACCGACGTAGGTCATCAGGATGAGCGCCGCCGCCTCGGTCGGCAGCGATAGCGAGCGGGCGACGACCGCGAGGAAGACGGGCGCGACGCAACCGGCCCCAGCGAGCGCGTACCCCGAACCGAAGAGTCCGAATCCGAAGATACTCGAGCGCCGCTTCGGAAGCGGAATCGACAGCGAGGGGGCGCGACCGGCGAGAACGAGCGCGCCGAAGATCACCAGTAGTCCGCCGACGAGCGACTCGAAGATCGTGAGGTTCGATAGCGTCTGCTGACCGATTACGAACGTCACCCCGATGAGGGCTGCGAGCGTTCCCAGAACGCCAACGCCTGCGGCGATACCGCGGGTCGTCGCCCCACCGAGTGATGCGTCGCCGTCCGTCCGGCTGACGTAGAACCCGACGTACCCGGGCAACAGCGGATACGCACAGGGGCTAAAGAAGGTCGCGACGCCGGCAGTGAGTGCGAAGACGACCGTCGACAGGAGCGATGCGTCGATCACGCGTCCGTCCTCGCCTCGAGCGCCTGTTCGATCCCCGCCACGAGTTCGTCCGCCGTTTTGACGCCGGTGTCCGACCACTGGACGCGACCGGACGTATCGATCGCAACCGCAGAGGGATAGCCGCCCGCGAGATACCGTGCAGTCAGTTCCGCAGTCGGATCGAGGCCGAGAGACCAGTTCCCGTCGTGTTTCTCCCACCAGTCGACTAGTTCTGCTTTCGTCACTGATCGCCCGATCGCTTCGCTCGTGATCGAGATGAACAGCACGTCGTCACCGATGCGATCGTTCGCCGCCGCAAGTGCGGGCATCTGCTCGATACACGGCGGACACCACGTGCCGAAGAAATCGATGAACGTGGGTCGGTCGGACGCCGGAACACGGACCTCGCCGGCTTCGCTTCCCGGGGCATCGATCGTCTCGATCGTGAGCGGTTCGGTGTCCGGAGATCCTGTTCCATCCGAATTCTCGCTCTGGGTTTCGTCTGTTCCATCTCCGAACGACGGTGGACCGCGTATCGCCAGCGCTCCTGCGCCACCGATCGTACCCAGACTGCCGACTCCGGCGAGGATATCTCGCCTGCGCATCTTACGCTGACACCACCGTTTCGAGATCGTCGACTACCCGTGAGATCTCGACCGTTGCCCCCCGGGGATACACTCGCTCGACGATCCCCCGTTCGTTCGCGAGCAAGATCAAATTATAGTGGGGGAACTGATACTCGAGCGAATCGTACTTCTCGGCATCGATCTTTTTGAGCGGCAACCCAATTTGGTCTGTTAAGATCTCCTTCGCCGTTTCGTACCGCTTCGGTCTGAGAAAATCCCAGTTCCCGGCCTCGAGATTGACTCCCTGCTGATCGGCGAACGTTCGAAGCGCGTCTTCCGTGTCCCGTTCCGGATCGAACGTCATCGCGAGCAGTTGGACATCGTCACCGTACCCGTTGGCAGCAGCGGCTTCCTGTGCACGACGGAGTCGTAGTATCAACGCGGGACACATCCCATCGGGACACGACGTATAAAAGAAGGTCATCAAAATGGCCCGATCGTTCTCGAACTGGTCCGTCGAGACCGTTTCACCGGTCAGCGGGTTGGGGAGTTCGACCGACGGAACGTCGTCGCCGTAGCTCGGATGCGACGACTCGCTCAGATCTTGCTCCGGTGGGCCGAGAACCGCTCCGTCGGCATGCTTCCGTTCACTACCGGCGCTATCGTCTGCCTGTCCCTCATCACTCGAGAGGGTATCCAGACAGCCCGCGGTGGTAGCGACACTCGAGGCGGCGATCGATCGGAGCCAGAGACGCCGATTCATACGTCGACGTTTCGGTGGGAATCGTAAATCCAGTACGACGATTCCCCGAGTCGGAAAAAGGGACAGCGGCGAGGATGAACGAGGAGCGCGAATGCCGCTCGGGAGTTCGCGAGATCACTTCGTCAACGAAATGAGAACGAGCACCATCCCGCTCGAGACGATGGCCGCCTGCACGAGGGCGGCGGACGCGATCGTCGTTCCGAACACGTGGTAGATGAGCCCCTCGCAGATCGCGCCGGCACCAATGAAGACGAATCCACCGGAGACGTACAGCATCGGCGTCTGACCGCTGCGCCGATAGCCGTGATACGCCAGATACGCGACGCCGAGACTCAGCACGAACGTGAACAGTTTGGCGATCACGAACGACGCTTCCATCAGTCGTCACCCCGGAGATCGCTCCAGAGGGACGTGAAGTTGTCAGCGAGTTCGTCGCGGGTCTCCAGCGTCAGCGAGAGCTGCCCGTCGGTAATCTCGACGTGGAGTTCCTCGAGTGACGTTTGGAACTTGCTTCGATGGGACCCGTCTGAATCGACGGTATTCCGTTCCTCGATGAGGTCGTGGTCCTGCAGCGTCGACACTCGCCGATAGATCGTCGTGAGCGAGGCGTCGCATTCCTCGCTGAGCGTTTTCGCTGTTTTCGGTCCGTGATCTGCGGCGAGGAGTATCTTCCGTGCGTACTCATCCGCGAGGATCTGGAAGATTTCCGCCGAGTCCGAGGGACCTCCGTGTTGCACACGATAGACCCCGTCGTTCAGTACCAAATAGGCCACGATTCCCCGGCTCAGCAAATCGCCGTCACTATCTTGTACCCACACTCGAGCAGCACTCCTGACTACTGACGGTCGTCGTCCGCTTCGTCTCCCGGCGGTAACCAGACGATGTCGAACCAGAACACCTCAAGCGTTCGGACGACGTCGACGAACCCGTCTCGGACATCCAACTTCCGAATATATGCGTTTGCGCGGAGTGTGTACGATTGTGTGATGCATTTCCGCTCGTCCACCCCTGTGAAGCCAATGACGGGAACGTCCGTCCACTCGGGATGGGTATCGAACGTCTCGAGGAGCGATCGCCAGTCCATCTTCGGGAGGTCGATATCGATCACGACGAGGTTCGGACGGGAACGGTCGGGATCCGAATTGCACTGCCGCATAAACTCGAGTGCGTCGGCGCCACTGACAGCGGTCGAAACGGTGTTCACGGACGCCGCGTTCTCGATCGTCTCGAGAAAGAACTGAACGTCCTCGGCGTTCGGATCGATGATGAGCGCCTCGACAGGGTGTCGGTTAATCATTGGCTTCCGATGATGGATTCTAAAATATTGGGACGAAGTGCATAATTACTACAATATCTTGGTTGTTTTGATGGAAACTCATGGTCGAACGCATTACGGTGTGCAGGTCGGACACGACCGCCTGTGGCGAACGTAGATAAGTCCCGCCAGAATCACCACGGAGAGCGCACCGAGGGCCGGTCGTAACGGATCGAAGTACGTCATGAGCGCGGACGAACTAAACAGGGCGAGCAGGGCGACGTTACAGATCGGACAACCGACCGCCAGGAATCCGCCGACGAGACCGCCGAGCATCCAGCGGTCCTCGCTACTCGCGCCGTCGGCCTCGCTCTCGTCGTTACCCTCGAGGTCGGGATCGGCCGCCTCGGTCGCCAGTCGCTGTGCGGCGTAGACGCCCGCAAGCAGTGCGGTCAGCGTCAGAAACATGTAATCGACGGGCGTCCGCGGGACCATCCGAACGTCCAGCGGATTTGGGACGAGGCCGGTGACGAGGCCGAACAGCAGGAACACGCCGATTCCGGCGGCCGTTCCCCACAGCATCGCTCGCCGATCCGACCGGATCGATCGGACGAAGTCGTGTGCCGTCATTTCGTTGCCTCCGTCGTGATCGCACAGTGTTCCGGATGGCCCGCTCGTCCGAGGAAGAACACCAAGAGGGCGAGCCCGCCGACGCGAAGCAACGCGCCGTCATACGGGAGTACTGCCAGTCCCCCGGCGAACCCGAGAAAGCCGAGGAGGCCGGCACCGCAGCTCGCACAGCCCGATGCGAGAAGCCCCGGGACGACGCCGGAGAGGTCGGTGAGACTCGAGAGACCGACGATCTGCAGTTGCGCAACGGCGTTGACGATCGCGACGCCCGAGAGCAAGGCGTAGAGGACGATGACCGCGAGCCCCGACCAGCCGTCGGTTCGGTAAATCGTCTCCGTGAGCGAGACGAGAACGTATTCGAACCAGTGGAGTCCATCGCCGAGCATCTGGAGCGAGAACTCCGGCATCGTACTCAGGATCAGGAGGACGTAGGTGGCGACCGTCACGAGTACCAGTCCGATCGTCCCTCGCCACGTCTCGAACGGGTACGAGACCGCTGCAGCGAGGTTCGTCAAGTACCCGCTGATCGAATCGCGCGTGAACATCTAGTTGCACCGATGCAGGGATGACTGAAATCACCGACTCCGATTTGCTGGGTCAGCAAATCAGCAGGTCCGTTTACGCCATCAAAGAGAGAACGTAACGACGAGTAACCTATCTACAATGGCTCACGAACGCGACACGAACGGGGGGTCGTCCCGACGGCGAATGCTCGCCGCACTCGGTGCCGCATCGACGACCCTCGCTGGCTGTATGGACATCCTATCGGACGACGACGGTAACGGAGTCGGCAGGGGAGAAATGGCGTCCGGCCCCACGAACTGGCCCGCTATCGAGAGAGGGCAAGTAGTCTCTGACTTCGAGGATCTCGGCGAGTGGTCCGCCCGAACTGGCGAACTCTCGGCCGCTTCCGACGAGGCGCGACTCGGATCGCAAGCGGCGGTCATCGAGAGCGACGAGGCGACGGCCGGCATGGAGATTCGGTTCGACGACGGAATCGACTTCAAGGATTGGGACACCTCGCTGGCGGTCAAACCGGAATCCGCTGATCGAATCATCGTCGAATTCCTTGCACCGACGCAGAGCCAACGCCTCACCAGTATTCGAATCGTTCCGGATGGATACGACGGCTGGTTCCGAATGGACTGTGGCTACCAGCAGAAGCCGGGGGAAGACCCGGACCTGTCGAACGTCACCGGTCTCAATATCATCGCGGACGGGCCGGACGGCGGACCGACCAAATTGCTGGTCGACGACCTCCACCGAACCGAATCGGCCGCTAACGGTGCCGCAATCCTCGCGTTCTACGGCGGCCACGGTTCGCACTACGACATCGCGGCCGAGATGCTCGAGGAGCGCGACTGGACCGCGGCGGTTCCGGTCAGCCCCGAGCAAATCGGAGCCGCCGGTCGGATGGGGCGCACCGAATTACGCGACCTCCGAGACCGCGGCTGGGACGTCTGTTCGCTCCCACAGGTGTCGATGCCCCTGCCGGAACAGTCCGAGGACCAGCAGCGACGGATCCTCGAAACCGCTCGAGACGCGCTCGCAGACGAGGGCTTCGAGGACGGATCGCGTCACCTGTTCGTTCCTGACGACCGGATGGATGCGACGACCTACGGGCTCACGAGAGAGATCCACGAGACGACGTTCCTGTCCAACGCCGGAACGACGAGCGTGCCACCGACCGAGATGCATATGATCCCGTTCATCTGGGGTCCCGCGCTTCACACCGGTGTTCGCCGCCATACCAACCTCTCCGATCAGTACAACCATCTCACCGTGGTACGCGTCCCGCGGATCGTCGACGAAGAAGACATCGGTGTCAACGAAAATAGAATGTCACTGGACGATTTCGGACTGCTCCTCGATCACATCGAGCACCGCGGCCTCGACGTCATTACACCCTCGGATCTCGTCGACGAGACGTTCGAGCGCGCTGACGGCACCGACGAAACCGAGGACAGAGAGCGACCGAGCGGAACGATTTTCGAGGCGGGCCAGTCCCACACGTTCGAAGGATCCGGATCTGGCGACACCGCCACGTTCGACCTCAACGAGGGGATGCTCGTTGCGAACGTCTCCCACGACGGCGGGGAGATCGCCGTCGACGTGACGAAACCCGACGGTATCGGGCGCAACGAGAATCTGCTGACCACGTCCGGGAATACCACCGGCGAGTCGATCATGGCCGTCGACGACGACGCCTACAGACTCGAGGTCGACGCCGACGGCGCGTGGTCGATCGACCTCTCACAGCCGGCGGTCGACGCCGACAAACTAGAGGACCTCCCGCTCGAGGCGACCGGGACGGGATCGGCGTTTGTCGGACCGCTGTGGACCCAGGGCGGCATCAGGGTCGTCGCAACACATGACGGTGACGGCACGTTCATCGTCGACGGCTACGACGCGGACGGCAGTCGGGAGATACTCGTCCATCGGACCGGCGAGTTCGATAACTCGCGGTCGTACAAGGCGGGCGGCCCCGTCTGGCTCAACATCGAGGCCGACGGCGACTGGACGCTCGAGATCGTGGACTCGTAGTACCGGATTCGATCGCTCGAAACACTCGTTGCGCTCGACACCGTTTCCGCTGTTCGATCACTGCTCATCGTCGGACCGTCGCGAGCGAGTGAATGGGCAAATCGGAGCGGAACGGACGAGATCCCGATCCGATTTGCTGGCCTAGCAAATCGGCGGATCCGTTTAGGGCCGGTAGCATAAATGTGAGCGCGAACAATCGATGTCGCTCGATCAGCCGTCTCGTCGCGCTCTCGTTACGGGTCTCGTTGGAACTCTCAGCGTCGGCGGTGCTTACTATCTCACACGATCCGACGACGCAGCTCACGACCTCTCCCCGTCGTTTCACTCGAGCGACGAGACATCAAACCTCGGCGTCGAATTGCAGGGAAAGCCGATTATGGGTGCGTCCGATGCACCGCTCGAGATCTACTACTGGACGGACTTCCAGTGTCCGTTCTGCGAACAGTTCGAACGAGAGACGCTCCCCGACCTCGTTCGAAAGTACGTCGAACCGGGCGAGCTTCGAATCGTATTCATCTCGCTGCCGTACTTCGGTGCGGACTCGATGACGGCCGCGATCGCCGGTAAGTGCGTGTGGGATCAGGTTCGCGACGCCGACCCGTCGGCGTACTGGGACTGGCATGCGGCGATCTTCGAGGAACAGGGAGAGAAGAACTCCGGTTGGGCAACGGCCGATAACCTGGTCGAGTACACGCGCTCGGTCGACGGCATCGACGCCGACTCGCTCGAGTCGTGTCTCGACGATCGGCGGTCGGCGCTCGAAGACGAGATCGACGCGGATAACGAGCAAGCACGCTCGTTTGGCATTCGGGGGACGCCGACGTTCGCCGTCTCCGATCCGGACTCCGAATCCTTCGGGACGCTCGTCGGCGCACAGCCCATCGAGCGCTTCGACGAGGCGATCGAACGGATCAGAGGCGCGTAATTCTCTTTCAAAGGAAGAATACTCGTCCCTGTTCCGGTCAGGACACCGATTCCACCCTTACTCGAGCGTCGCGATCAGCAGGAAGGTCTCCGGTCGGACGGCCTCGTGTTCAATGGCGAACCCGACCTCGCGGAGGGCGTCCGCCGCCTCGTCGGCGCTGTAGCGCTCGTCGAGTGGCGGACCGTCATCGCCGGACCCCGTCGCCGCCCAGTCGACGACGACGAGTCGGCCGTCGGAGGCGAGGACCCGGCGAATCTCGGCCAGCGCCGCGTCGCTCGCGAACTCGTGGTAGGTCATCGTCGAGAACGCGGCGTCGACGCCGCCGTCGTCGAACGGCAGGTCGCTCACGTCGCTGGTCACGAGATCGACGTTCTCCGGGACGCCCTTCTCCCGGTAGTACTCGTGCATCTCCTCCTGAACGTCGACCGCGTAGACCTCGCCGGCGTGTGGTGCGACGTCGTCGGTGAAAAAGCCGGTTCCGCTGCCGAGGTCGGCGACGGTGTCGTCCGGGGAGAGCGAGAGCGCCCATAGCAGTTCCTCGGCCGAGACGAACCGATAGCGCCGTCCGGCCACCTCTAACTTGTCCGCTCGCTCGGCGTCGAACGTGTGGTATCCCATGGTTACAGGTCCTCGAACGCAGTATCGACCAGTTCGCCGGTCTCCGCCACGATGTCTTCCATCTCGTCGTCCTCCGGTGCTATTCCGACGAGCCGCGCGATCCGCATGATCGAGACGTGGTAGACGCGCTGTCGACCCGGCTCTTCCTCCCAGACGACGACGTTACACGGGAACAGCGCGCCGAGTTTCCCGTCGGTCGCCTCGAGTGCTCGGTCGGCGACCGACGGATTACACGCACCGAGGACGTAGTAGGGGTCGCGGTCGGCATCGACCTTCTCGTTGAGCAGTTCCGACGGCGAGAACTCGACGGGAACGCCGAACCCCGCGTCGGTGAATACCTCGCGGACGCGCTCGATCGCCTCCTCGTGGTCCATCTCGAGGGTCGTCTGTTTCGCACCGATGTCGTCCGGATCGATTTGACTGGGGTCGATTGGTAGTGTCATTCGTGTGTAGTATTGGGCCCGCCACAAAAATCAGTTCTGGGTTCCACCGTCGACCGTTACGGGACAACCGTCGATTCGTGGGAGTACACTACCGTGCGCTGCTCCAGCGAAAACCGAGCGGACGAATCACCTGTAGGAGGCTCCTGCATCGTTCGACAGGCGAGTGGACACGTAGCAGGTAGGATATCGGGCGGGGCGGCCAGTTCGAGGCCACGATCGCTGACTCGGAAAATCGGCCGAATACATATCCTTCCCGATCCTGAAATTCACGTATGGGTTTAGACATCTCGGATCAATCGCTGCTCGGGCTGGCAGGGCTCGCGAGCCTCTGTTGTGTCGGACCGGGGACCGCCGCCCTCACCGGCGGGACGTCAGTCGGGATAATCGCCGGGATTGTACAGGGAACGGTGATCTTCGCAGTGCTCGGCGTCATCGGGCTACTGATCCGGCTGCGCTCGAGCTGTTCGTGTTCGACCCGTGACGCGGACCGGGAGACGCAGCGATCTCCGAGCGTGGAGCGAAACGCGGACCTCGAGTGATCCGTCGACGCAAGCGGCGGACGCTTGCACACTGATCGTGGTACTAGAGACCGTACCGAACCCGTCGAGCAGCGACTCGTGACGAGAGATGCTTCCGGAGCGATAGCCGTATTAGATTGTGTAGTATTGGGAATTTCCAGAAATACTTTAGGCGCTGCCGTCCTACTCCTCACGTATGACCAAGACGTTCGTCGTTATCGGTGGTGACGCCGCGGGAATGAGCGCCGCGAGCAAGGCGAAACGCGAGGATCCCGAGCGAGAGGTGATCGTCTTCGAGAAAGGAGAGTGGGTCTCGTACGCCGCCTGCGGGATGCCCTACTATGTTAAGGGTGAGGTGGACGACTTGGACGACCTCGTCACCGTGACGCCCGAGGAGTTCCGGGAGGAACGGGACGTCGACCTACACACGGGGACGGAGGTCGTGGACATCAACTCCGAGGCGCAGACGGTGACGGTCGAGACCGGTGACGAGACGTACGAACAACCCTACGACGACCTTCTCGTCGCGACCGGCGCGAGCGCGATCGAACCGCCGTTCGACGGGCTCGGACTCGAGGGCGTGTTCACGATTCACGACATGGACGAGGCCGACGCCATCGAAGAGCACGTCACCGAACGCGACCCCGAGACGGCCGCGATCGTCGGCGGCGGCTACGTCGGCATCGAGATGGCCGAGGCGCTGTCGGCCCACGGCGTCGACGTCCACCTCTACGAGATGTTGCCCCACGTCCTCCAGCCGTTCGGTGAGGCCGTCGCCGAGGTCGTCGAGGAGCACCTGCGCGAGCAGGGGGTCGAACTCCACCTCGAGACCGCCGTGTCGGGCTTCGTCGGCGACGAGTGGGTCGAGGCCGTCGAACTCGAGGACGAGACCGTCGCCGCCGACGTCGCGATCGTCGGCGTCGGCGTCGCGCCCAATACCGATCTCGCCGAGGAAGCCGGCATCGAACTGGGGCCGACCGGAGCCATCGCAACCGACGAGTACGGGCGAACGAACGACGAGAACGTCTACGCAGCGGGCGACAACGCCGAGGCGACCCACGTCGTGACCGGCGAGCCGGACCACGTCCCGCTGGCCCTCACGGCCAACCGTGCGGGGCGGGCGATCGGACAGACGGTTACCGGCGCTCCCACGCCGACCGGCGGCACCGCCGGCACCGCGATCGTAAAGGCGTTCGATCTCGGGGCCGCCCGGACAGGGATCATCGACGAGGATCGGGCCCGCGAGGCTGGATTCGATCCCGTTTCCGTGACGATCTCGGCATCGACGCGCGCTCACTACTATCCCGACGGCGCGGAGCTCACCGTCACGCTGGTCGCCGACCGCGAGAGCGGCGAACTGCTCGGTGGCACCGTCGTCGGCCGCGAGGGCGCGAAGCGCATCGACACGGTCGCGACGGCGCTGACGGCTGACATGACCGTTACCGAACTGCAAAACGCCGATCTGGCGTACGCACCGCCGTTCAGCCCCGTCTGGGATCCGATCCTCACCGCGGCGAAGGTTCTCGCCGGCAAACTCGAGTGAGATCACGATGACGACCGACGAACCCAGCGAACTGGATGCGTACGTCGACGACCACCGCGCGGACCTGATCGAGCTCGCGCTCAACCTGCTGGCGGTCGACACGGCGAATCCGCCCGGCGACACGCGCGAGATCGTCTCGCTGCTCGAGGAGTACCTGTCGCCGCTTCCGGTCGACGTCGAGCGGTTCGCCGTCGATCCGGCGAAACCGAACCTCCTCGTGACGCTTCCGGGCGCGAACGATCGAACGCTGCTGTACAACGGCCACCTCGATACGGTCCCGTACGACGCCGACGCGTGGTCGTCCGATCCGCTCGGCGAGCGCGTCGACGACCGGATCTACGGCCGCGGCGCGACCGATATGAAGGGAGCCGTCGCAGCGATGCTGTTCGCGATCCGCGCGTTCGCCGAGATGGACGTCGAACCGCCCGTCGACCTCGCGTTCGCGTTCGTCAGCGACGAGGAAGTCGGCGGCGACGCCGGCCTCCCTGCGTTGCTCGAGACCGGCCGTCTCGAGGCCGACGCCTGCGTCATCGGCGAACCGACCTGCGAGGTGGGGCGCCACTCTGTGACGGTCGCCGATCGAGGGAGTATCTGGCTGACGCTCGAGGCGACCGGCGAGGCCGCACACGGCTCGCGGCCGGTGCTCGGCAAGAACGCGATCGACCGACTTTACGACGCAGTGACGACGCTGCGGCAACGGTTCGGGACGCGACGCCTCGAATCGATCCCACCATCGAACCGATCCTCGACGAATCGGTCGGCTTCTACGAACCAACGATGGGTGCCGATACCGCCCGCGAACTGTTCGAAACCCCGACGATCAACCTCGGCGTCCTCGAGGGCGGGGACGCGATCAACAGCGTCCCACAGGCCGCCCGCACGGAGATCGATATTCGACTGACTGCGGGCATACGGACTCCTGACCTTCTCTCGGAGATTCGGGACTGCATTGCCGACTGCGAGGGGATCACGGTCGCCGACATCTCCTGGAGCGTCGGCACCGCCGAACCGATCGACAGCCCGCTCGTCGAGGCCGTCGCCTCGAGTGCCGAAGCGACAACCGGCGAGCGAGTGTACCGCCGGAGCGCGACCGGCGGCGGCGACGCGAAGACACTTCGAAACGCCGGCGTTCCGACGGTAGAGTTTGCGCTCGCGACGGATACCGTCCACGCGGTCGACGAGTACACGACCGTCGACGCGCTCATCGGGAACGCGATGGTGTACGCACGCCTGCCCGAAGTATGGGCGTCTGCAGTCGACAGGACGGATCTATCCGGATAGCACTCCGACGCTCGAGCGCTCCGCTGTGCAGGGTGTCCGGAACCGATTACTATCCGATCGTCAGCACTCGATCGGCGGTCGTCACGACCTCAAGGAGATCGTTCATCGTCGAGATCGGGCAGACCTCGCTCCCATCGCTGTTTCGGATGTCCAGACAGGTACCACAGGCCAACAACTCCCCGCCGGCCTCGTCAAACTCCTCCATTCGATTCCGTACGTCGAACTGATCGTCCGTGATCTCCTCGGCTTCGACGCCGTCGCCGAGCAGGAACACTGACACGTCGTTTCCGTTCTCTAGTGCGGTGATTCCGAGACGAAAGGCGTTCCACGCGCGTTCGGGGTCGCTGGTTTCGAGTACGATTCCCAATTGTTCCCCAGTGTCATCGCTTCCTGGTTCAGACATGTATTGTACTATGGTCCCAATATAATATAATACTGTCGCCTCCGATCAGGTGTGCAATAACGTTCAGTGGTCACGATAGTTGTTGCCGAATCGCCAGGAACGGTTCTCCGGATGAACGAAGTGTTCGAGATGGGGCTGGGGACCGGTTTCTTGCAACCCCCGTTGCTCGTCGGTGAATTGCTCGTTCACGGCGTCTGCCCTCAGTATTTCATAGTGAACCCAAGATTATTATCTACTGCGTTCGTAAGATACCGTATGCAACCGAATCCGACGATGACGCCGACCGAGTTCAGGGCGGATATCCCTGCCTTACAGGAGGGAACCTACCTCAACTTCGGCGCTCACGGTCCAAGTCCGAAATATGTCGTCGATGCCGCCGACGAGTTCGTCCGCGAGCACGAGTACGAGTCACCGGTTGGCGACCACCCCTACGAGACGGCGTTCCGAGCGTTTGACCGGACTCGAGAGCGGGTCGCATCGTTCGTCGGCGCCAATCCGGACGAGATCGCGCTCACCGAGAGTACGACGGCCGGAATCAACGCGATCGCCAACGCGATCGACTGGCAGCCCGGCGACGTCGTCGTACGGACGGACCTCGAGCATCCCGCCGGAATCCTCCCGTGGCAACGCCTCAAGCGGGAAGGCGTCGAGGTTCGAGTCGTCGAGACCGAGGACGGCCGCATCGATCTCGAGCGTTTCGCCGAGGCCGTCACGGATGCCAGAGTCGCCTGCTTCAGCGCGGTCACGTGGACCCACGGGACGCAGCTTCCGGTAGGGAAACTGGTTGATATCGCCCACGACGCTGGTGCGCTTGCGCTCGTCGACGCCGTACAGGTCCCCGGACAACTACCAATGAACGTCGCGGAGTGGGGTGCTGATGCGGTCGCTGCTGCCGGCCATAAGTGGCTGCTCGGGCTGTGGGGCGGCGGCTTCCTCTACGTCGACCGTGACGTCGCTGAGGGTTTCGAGCCGCGAACGGTCGGTTATCGAAGCGTCGAGACGCCATCCGACGATCCCTACAAGTACGCAGCCGGCGCACGTCGGTTCGAAGTTGGGTCAGCGAACCCGGCACCCCACGTCGCGCTCCGGGAAGCAATCAACGTGATCGATGAAGTCGGGATCGACCGGATCGAAGACCGCGTCCGCCGTCTCGCCGGTCGACTAGTAGACGGTGTCCCTGTTGACCGTCTTCTCAGCCCCTCAGTGCCGGAGTCGGGGCTCGTGACCATCGATGTTGACGATCCGGCGACGACAGTCGAACGGCTGGCTGCCAACGGGATCGTCGTTCGAGCACTGCCATCTCCGACCGCCGTTCGAGCGTCCGTCCACGCAGTCAATACTGCAAACGACATCGATCGACTGCTCGACGGACTGGAGCAAGAGTGGGAATCGCGGGAGCACAATGCAGGGTAACGACTTGAGTACATGCTCTCGTAGGACGTGAAAGAGCATCGCATGGATCTCGACACGGAATACATGGAGGAGTGGAAACGGCTCGACGGATCGGACGCGGCTGACCGCGATCAGGGGCAAGTACCGGACGTAGTCTGTCTCCACGTCAGCGACCTGCACGGCCAGCTCGTTCCCGAATACCACGTCTACTACGATAATCCCGAATCGAGCCCCGATTTCGACTTCGGTGGCGACGACCGGATCCTCCGGCGCGGCGGCGGGATCCCGTTGTTGGCCGGCAAACTCGAGGAGATCCGCTCGGCTACCGATGAGACGCTCACGCTGATGAGCGGCGACACGTTCCACGGCACCGCGGTGACGACGTACACGAAGGGCAGAGCGATGCTAGAACCGATAACCGAGCACGTCGATCCGGACGTGTACGTTCCGGGGAACTGGGACTTCGGGAACGAGGCCGCCGAGGACGGGAACCTGCGGGACCTGATGGACGAACTCGAGGCGCAGGTGTTGGCGAACAACCTCTACGGGCCAGATGCGGACGGGTTGCTGTTCGACCCCTACACGATTGAACGTGTGAACGGCGTCGACGTCGGAATCGTCGGGATGACGAACGTCTACGTCGACCGTATGGCGCCGGCGTTCCATGAGGGAAAGTACCGGTTCGGAAAGCACCCAGCGTTGCTCGAGGAAGCCGCAGAATCCGTACGCAACGAGGGTGCCGATGTCGTCCTCGCGGTCACCGAGATCGGACTGCCGTGGGCCGTCCAAGCGGCGAAGGACATCGAGAGTATCGATGTTCTGTTCAGTGCGCATACTCACGAGTACACTCACGATCCGATCCTGATCGATAAGACGGAGACGCTCGTCGTCGAATCAGGAACGGGCGACGGACTCGGCCGCGTGGACCTCCACATCGATGACGACGGCGTCGCATTTCGCCACATCCTCTATTGTCTCGCCGAAGACCACGACTACACATCCGACCCGGCACCGGTGGCCGAACGGACGGTTGCGGATATTCGATCGCCGTTCTTCGACGACGAAACTTCCTACGAGCGAGGAGACGGAACCCTCGAGCGGCCGCTGGACACAGTCGTCGGGAGGACGGAGGGGTCGCTCGATCGACAATCGTTCCTCGAGAGCGACTGGAACGCGCTGTTCGCCGACGCACTACGAACGTACTTCGGCACCGAATTAGCGGTCACCCACGGCTTCCGTTACGGTCCGGCAGTTCCCGCCGGCGAGATAACGCTCGAGCACCTATATCAAGCGTTTCCGATGACCGCACCGGTGGCCCGTGGCGAAGCGTACGGTCAGCAGCTGCTGAACCACATGGAAGCGTTCCTTACTGACAACTTCACACCGTACGTTTACGAGCAAGAGGACGGTCGTGTCCGGAACTACTCTTCGAACGTGGAGGTGATCATCGATCCGACCGCGAAACGCGAACGCAGACTCGTCGATCTCGTCGTCGACGGGGAACCGGTCGATCCCGAAGCGCGCTACTCGATCGCGACGTTTACCCGTCCCGGTGATCCCGAACGTGATCTCGGAAACTGCGGCTTCCCGTTCCAAGACATCGACATTGAAGACGGCGTCGTTCCGGTCGACGTCGTCGTCGACTACCTCGAGGACTACTCGCCGATCGATTACGAGGAGACGACGCTCGTCCAGACGCCCGACAACGGCGGATGGGTCCAGAATACGCCCGCTGACGGACCGTACCCGTACGTCCAACCGGGGGTTGATTACGCGGGCGGAGATGAGTACTGCGAGACGCGGTTAATCCCAACCGGGACCCGCTTCCCCGAGAGCGGGCGAAATCCGTACCGGTAGCCGAGGATGCCTATGCAGGGATGAGAACTATCGGCGGCCTCGCACCAGATAGTATTGTAAGGTGATTCCAATGGTGAACCAAATTTCCCCTGAACGGCTCGCGGATATGATTGACTCAAACGAGTCGTTCACGCTCGTCGATACGCGCCCTGAAGATAGTTACGAGGGCTGGCGTATTCACGGCGCCGAGAACATCCCGTTCGGTCCAGACAACGAGATCGGGGACGAAGAACTCGAGCGCGTTGAGGAGGCCAAAGACGGAGAGACAGTAGTCGCGATCTGTGGAAAGGGGCTTACGTCGACGCCGTTCAGCTTCGAACTCGAGCAACACGGCTACGACGACGTGTCCGTCGTGAAGGGCGGTATGGAGGATTGGAGCAAAGTCTACGAGGTCGTTCCCGTCGAGACCGAAAACGACGACCTCGTCGTCCTGCAACTGCAGCGACGGGCGAAGGGCTGTCTCGGCTATATCGTCGGCTCGAGGGACGCCGAGTCGGCGGTCGTCGTCGATGCGACCCGTCAGACGGACCAGTTCAAAATCGTCGCCGAGGAGGCCGGGCTCACGATCGAGCGCGTCCTCGATACCCACGTTCACGCCGACCACATCTCGGGTGGACCGAAGCTCGCTGACGAACTCGACGTACCGTACCACCTCGGCGAACACGCGAGCGAGCGGGGCGTCGAGTACGACTACGAACCCCTCACCGACGGCGAGACGATCGAACTCGGCGGGATCGAGATCGAAACGCTACATACGCCAGGGCACACGACCGAGATGGTCAACTACCTCGTCGATGGCGAGGCGCTGCTGACCGGCGACACGCTGTTCGTCGAGTCCGTCGGACGGACGGAGCTTCAGTTCGGCGATGAAGATGCGGCACGCGGCGCCAAACTGCTATACGAATCGATTCACGACACCATCCTCGAGTTACCGGAGGAGACGCGGATCCTTCCGGGCCACGTGTCGGTCACGGAGGACAACCGATACGAGGTCGGCTCGCCTGGCGAACTGATCAGCGCTCGACTAGGTGACCTCCGCGACGACCTCGACCTGCTGGGACTGGACGAGGACGAGTTCGTGGACCGATTGGTCGACAATGCGCCCGACAAGCCACCGAACTACGAGCGCGTGATCGAGATCAACACGGGTTCGGAGCCACCCGAGGACGAGTCCGAGGCGACGGAACTCGAGTTAGGGCCAAATAACTGCGCGGCCTAGTTCGCGCAGTCAGACTCGAATCGGTTCTGTACGGTCGATCATCGGTTCCGTGGCACGTCTTCTACATTGGAATCCTTCCAGTCACCTCCTGCCCTGTTTTCTTTGCGAAATTCGCCCTTCGATTGGGACGACAGGAGCGATCATGAATGGCTGCACCGGACCCGAACTATAACGACTCGAGAACGCGTTCGAAGCGTTCGTAAGCATCGTCACCGATCGGGTCGAGTTCGTCGTCGTCAGCGACACCAATCAGACGCTGCGGGTCGACCGCGCTAACGACGACGCCGTCGTCATCGTCGTACACGACGACGTTACACGGGAGCAACGTCCCGAGTTCGAGATCGTGCTCGAGTCCCTGATGGGCCAACTGCGGATTGCACGCACCCAGGATTCTATACTGCCGGAAGTCCTCGTCGAGTTTCTTTTTCAGCGTTTCCCGGACGTCGATATCGCAGAGTACGCCGAACTCCTCGTCCTCAAGGGCGTCGATCGTTTTCTCGACGATGTCGTCAAACTCGCCGTCGACTTGTGTACGAATCGTGTAGGACATACTGTACGATCGACTTCGAGAATGATTGTAGTTGGGGTAGCAACGGCAAGCCCACGGCGCGTGCTCGGGTCGGGGAAGACTGTAGTCAGTCCACGATGAAGGGTTTACTATGGTTTCGCGTCGTATCGTACGAGCGATCGCCGCTCTGCTCGGACTCACGGTGCTCGCCGGACTCGGATACGCCCTCCGGTGGCGATCGAACCCGTCACCGTGCCCGTACGCCCAGCGCCACGCGATCAACTTCCCGCGTCCGGTCATTACTCGCTCCCGGCTGCGCGACGTACTCAAGCCCCAGCCCAGTGAACGTCTTCTCGAGGTCGGACCGGGAACCGGCTACTACACCGGGATGGTCGCACGGGCAATCGAACCGTCGGGGACACTGCACGCCGTGGACGTCCAATCGGAGATGGTCGAACACGTCCGAACGCGAATGCGACAGGAAGGGAACCCGAACGTCGAACCGATCCGCGGCGACGCACGATCGCTTCCGTATCCGGACGACACGTTCGACGCTGCGTATCTGATCTTAGTCCTCGGGGAAATTCCTGACCAAGAGCAAGCCCTCGACGAACTCGAGCGGGTTTTGAAACCCGACGGTCGACTCGTCATCGGTGAGTCTCTCCCCGACCCGCACTTCGTCGGATTCGAAGGGCTGCGACGCCGTGTCGAACAGCGAGGACTGACATTCGACGCGCGCGTCGGAACGCGAGTTGGGTATTTCACCCGCTTTGACGCGGGTATTTCAGATCGGTCGGCCGACTCTGTCGAATGAGCGGTTGTTAGGTTACTGTGCAAAACCGATTGGGACGGTTCGACCGACGAAAGCGTTGTCACGTCTCTTCGATCACCCTCACCGAACCTCTACTTAGCGCGGTACACGGATCGGTTTGTTCGTCGTAGTGTGGAGAATGAAGACAGCCTCTACTATGGCCCTTATATTGTGCAATTCTCACAAAACCTTTAAACGCTATCAGTCCATACGTAGTGGTGATGGCAACTGATGCACGCGGTGCCTCCGGAGAATCGCTCGACGAACCGATCTACATCGACGGGAGAAGCCACCTCGAGGACGTCACGACGGCGCACGACGTCGTTCTCGTGGACTTCTACGCCGACTGGTGTGGCCCCTGTCAGATGCTCAATCCCGTCCTCGAGCAGCTCGCGGACACGACCGAGGCCGTGATCGCCAAGGTCGACGTCGACGAACGCCAGCAACTCGCGGGCTCGTTCGGCGTTCGGGGTGTGCCAACGCTAGCCCTCTTCGCTGGCGGCGAGCAGGTCGAACAGCAGTCCGGCGCGCTGCCGGAAGACCGACTCCGTAGCCTGATCGAGAGATACACCGAATGAACAAGGAAACAGACACGACCGCGGATGTTCGCAACGTAGTGATCGTCGGTTCCGGCGTCGCCGGTCTCTCCGCGGCCGTCTACGCCGCGCGGGCCGACCTCGAGCCGTTGGTGCTTGAAGGACCCGAACCGGGCGGCCAACTGACGCTGACGACCGACGTCGAGAACTACCTCGGCTTCCCTGAGGGCGTCGGCGGGATGGAGCTGATCCAAAACGGGAAGGACCAGGCCGAGCGCTTCGGCGCTGAGTTCACCCACGGCACTGTCGAAAACACGATGCTCGCAGAGCGGCCGTTCGAACTCGAACTCTCGAACGGCGACACGTTGCAAACGCGTGCGCTGATCGTCGCGAGCGGCGCGAGCGCTCGCTGGGTCGGCGCCGAGAACGAAGACGAACTGATGGGCTACGGGCTCTCCACGTGTGCGACCTGCGACGGCGCATTCCACCGCGGTGACGACGTCCTCGTGATCGGCGGCGGTGATTCGGCGATGGAAGAGGCGCTCTTCCTCGCGAAGTTCGCCGATAATGTGACGATCGTTCACCGTCGCGAGGAACTGCGCGCCTCCGAGATCATGGCCGACCGCGCCCGCGACAACGAAACCATCGAGTTCCGCTGGAACACGGAACTCGAGGCGATACACGGCTCGCAGGAGGCGGGCGTCACCAGCGCGACGCTCGTCTCGCATCCCGACGGCTATCCCGCGGAGAAGGCCGCGACCGGCGTCGACGTCGACCGAGAGACCGTCGATGTCGGCGGCGTGTTCTACGCCATCGGCCACACACCGAACACCGAATTCCTCGAGGGGACCGCCGTCGACCGCGACGAGAGCGGCTATCTCCGCACCCGTACGGACGACGCCGGCCGCGCGACGACCGAGACGGCGGTCGAGGGCGTCTTCGCCGCCGGCGACGTCGCTGATCCGCACTATCAACAGGCGGTCACCGCTGCCGGAACCGGCAGCATGGCAGCACTCGATGCCGAAGCGCACCTCGAGACGCTTGAGCGAACGGAAGAGGCCGCATTTGAGATTCCTCTGTAGCTGGAAACATGCATTCTATGAATTATTAGATTAGGAACGGCTGCTCAGTAAGTCTATAGAATTCAAGAACGAGAGCTCACTCGCTGGCTTTGTCACTGTATCCACAATATCACGCCAATTTCGAACCACCATTTTATGTGTCGATATCGGACGAAGAGACGATGGCTACTGATTCAACTGTTCACGATTACGAAGTTCTCGTCGTCGGAGGCGGTCCGGCTGGAATGACCGCAGCGCTGTATACGACGCGACTCGGTCATCGAACGGCCGTCGTCGATCGAGGCGGTGGACGCGCAGCGATGATGCAAGAGGTCCACAATTTACTTGGTGTCACGGAGGAGACATCCGGGAACGAATTTCTCTCGGTCGGGAGAGACCAACTTCAAGAGTACGGGTGCGATATCCACAATGATCTACTCGTCTCCTGCGACAGTACTGAGGATGGTTCGATCCGTCTCTGCGGGAATAATGCTGACTATCGCGCAGAGTACATTGTTCTCGCGACGGGATTCAACGATGTCCGCCCAGAACCGCCACTACCGCGGACCGGTCGTGGACTCCACTACTGCTTGCACTGTGATGCCTACATGTTCGTCGATGAACCCGTCTACGTCATGGGATACGGGGAGAGCGCTGCACACGTAGCTGCGATCATGCTGAACTTCACCGACGATGTTGATCTACTCACTCGCAATGATAGCCCTGAATGGAGCGACGAGACGGCAACGATGCTCTCGAACCATCCGATCGATATCATTCACGAGGACATCGTTGGCGTTCAAAACGACAAAGATGGCTGGTTAGCAGCCCTTGAGTTCGAAGATGGCATGGTTCGCGAGTACAAGGGTGGCTTCGCCATGTATGGTGCCGAATACAACAACGGTCTGGCCCGCAACCTCGGCTGTGGTATCAATGATGATGGGACGGTCGTCGTCGATGATCACGGGCAGACAACAGTCGATCGCGTCTATGCAGTGGGAGACTTGACACCTGGGCACAATCAACTCCCGATTGCATTGGGCGAAGGAGCAAAGGCTGGTATTTCATTGCATTTCGAGTTACGTGAATTTCCCCGTGATCTCGACGTCATCGAGAAACAGGGTCCAGTCCGTTCCGATGAAGTTCCTGGGATTCCCGACGAACTTCTCGAGCAAGAAGTCGAATTCCACACATATGACTGAATGACTGTAGAGTAGATATGATGCAGAATCAGCTTGACCATCTCCTAAAATAGTTCATCTTCCAAAACTGTAGAGGAAGTGGATTGTTGAGTTAGGAACGACACGTAACATTCACGGCCCCTATTCACCTCAACGATATGTGAAAAGAATCATTGGGAACTGTTTCCGAGAATAGAAGTCACACCGTAGGTGCCAGTTCTCTCTATAGTCCCCGTTGTGAGTCAATCTTCTGTTTCACCTACGCTTTGCTTTGGCAAGCCGGACAGTATCTCACCCCTCTGTAGAATTCTAACCGCGTACTGCACGAATCATACCTCATGTCTGTCATCCGCCTCTCACCAAATTCGAATCCACAGGTCTATCTTGGAGTGTCTGTGCGAGTTTCAATGTAGACAAAAATACGGCCCTCACGCGGTTAAAACTCTGGAGGAGAGTGCACACCAAGTGAGAGGCTATCGGCTCTGTTGAAATCCTCTTCTTTAGAGAACCATTCATGTAAATCTACTGTACACCAAACGTGCTTACTGATCAAGAGTCTTCAGCAATAGCTGATACCGGAGCTTGAAATTCCGCTTAATGGGCACCTCACCGAATTCTTATACCGATTCACTTGGATCATCATACTATGGGGAGTGGCTCATCAGAGGCGGTGATACTGCTGGTAGAAGACAACCCTGGCGATATCCGTCTCATCGAAGAGGCCTTCTCAGACGGCAACATCGGAAATACGCTCACCACCGTCACTGATGGCCGAGCAGCACTGGACTTTATCGATCAACGTGGCGAGTACGAAGACACTCCCCAGCCGGACATTATACTGCTTGATCTGAACCTACCGAAAGTGGACGGAGAGGACGTTCTACATGAGATCAAGCACCACCCAGAACTGGATGACGTACCAGTGATTGTCTTAACCGGGATGGATGAGGGCTTGATTGAATCCCGGGATCTCGATCATGATGCGGACGAAGATGCAGTCCTCGAAAAACCGGTTGATCCTGGCGAGTTTGTTGAGCTAATTCGGTCGTTCGAGCAGTTTCGGTTAGCAGTTATGAGAGTGGACTGATAGGAATAGCTTCTGCAGTAAGTCCTTGACCTCTACTGAGCGATTGGTGGTGTAGAAACTACCACAGGTTAGGGATTCCACCAGAGCCAATCTACGGATTTGTGAGGATCCGTACATCGGACTGCGTAACGAGGACACGAAACTCACCAACCGAGAATCTTACTTCGAGGTCATTGTTCGCCGAGTCCACGAGTTGCTCGAGTGCTTCGATGTCAATCACCCGTTGCAGTTGGTACTCGTCACGACCGAGTCCCTCCGTTTCAAGCGCGGCGACGATTTCGAAGAGGAGGTACCGATCACTCATCAGTGATCACCTCGTCGACGACATCGATAATCTCCGCAGCGGTCGAACTGATCCGTTCGAGTCGATCGAGGATAGCCTCCGACTCTTCGCCCTCCCATGCAGCAAGGTAGAACGCCGACCCACTCGTGTTCAGCCCGAAATACCGACCGACGATATAGCCGACCGCTTCCGCCTCGAGTTCGCGTTTCGAGCGTTCGGTCTCGTCGTCGACGTCACCGTGCAAGCGTGCGTGGGCGTACTCGTGGACGGTCGTTACGGCAAGGTCGGCACTGTTCTCACGATCGCGGACCTCGATTAGTGGTCGCTCCGCAGGAGAGCGGTACTGACACACGCCTCTGGCATCACCGTAAGGCCACTCCGCTGGAGAAACGACCTCCACTTCCACCTCAAGCATCGAAGCCCCCTCGAGGAGCGCTGGCACCAGTTCGTCGGCTTCTCCGGTCGCCTCCGTCTCGAGTTCGGGCAGTGGCTCTCCCTCTGTCTGAGAAATGTCGAAGACTGGCGCTGGCCGAAAGCCGACAAGTCCTTTCGACCACTCCTCGGGTGATGTCTCGTCGTACTCACAGTCGCTTCGTTCGTGGTACGACGGCGAGTTTTCGCACTCGGGGCACTGCTTTGCGATGATCGGTGCCCAGATCCAGATAGCACTCTCGCCCTCTTCCACATACCGGTCGAATTCGTTTTGCCACGTTCGATAGCCGGCAACGTGAGTTGCGTGCGGACGCTGGCGTGTGATCAGCAGCGTGTTTCGGTAGGAGTAGTCATGGAAGTGACTCTGCACGTCGAGCCACTCCTGGAACTGCTCACTCGAGACTGCGTCATCAACCTCGTCGACGAGGTCGTCAACCCAGGCTTCCATTGTACTGTGCATCTCGTCACGTCTGGTGTCCGAATCATCGAAGGACACCTGCGAACAGTCGCTCGTAGTCATCGTTCTTGGCGATGGACGCTCCGTTCTGGAACGCCCCTCACCCCTTTGGGGGAAGAAAAACACACTCGAGGGAGCGCCCGATCAGCTCCGTTACAGGTATCTCATCCGGGTTGTGACGATCAGGTTTCAGCTTCAATCTCGACTAAGTCGTCTCGCCGACTGCGAAGCGTGTTCGGTGATGTTCCTGCGATATCGGCGATCCGCTGTTGCGAGAGACAGAATCCGACTCGCTGGGCAGCGAGATAGAGACAGCCCGCTGCGACGCCACTCGGCCGACAGCCGATCGTCATTCCGCGTTCGCGTGCCGTCTGTGCGAGTTCGAGTGCTCGTCGACGAACCTGATCTGGGACCTCGAGTTCTGTTGAAAGCCTCGGAATGCGATCTACTGCTGCAATCGGCTGTGTCGGTAACTCGAGTTCGACGTTCATCGCGTTGTAGGCGTTGGTAAGTCTCTGCTGATTACAGCGTGCACAGGCTGCGACTTCTGCCCGTGATCGTCCGAGTCCGTTACACCGAGTGGTTGCGTAGACACTGGCTGCAGCCACCGCCTCGAGCGATCGTCCACGACAGAGCTGTTCGGACTGTGCAGTTCGGAACAGCGAACACGCCTGATCCCGGATACTCTGTGCGAGGCCGAGGCTTGCGACGATCCGCCGGATTTCACCGAGTCCATAGGCGAGGTTCCGTTCAGTTTTCGACTGCCACTGGGCACGGGACTGTTCGCGACGCAACCGGTTCAATTGTCGACGCTTCGTGCTCGAGAGGGTGTTTCCATGTCCGTCTTGCGTGTACCCGATCTCGGTGGAGAGGCCTCGATCGTGGCGTGTCGGTGTCAGCGGGGCACCGGTCCGTCTCTTGGTTCCCTGCTCGTCATGTCGACCCCAGTCTGGCCCTCGGTCGAGGTGAGTGTCCTCGAGGATACGTCCACAGTCCTCACAGATCGTCTCGCGGTCAGTCGTTCGAACGCTGCCGCCACAGTCTGGACAGGTAGTTGTAGTCGTCTGAATGCCGTCGTCAAACGTCGTCGTGTAGATGTCTCTCGTTGCCATCGATAACTCCGAAGAGGACAACTGATCAGCCCCTTCACCGCTACTGGGGCGATAAACACCACTAGTTGATTCCAGAGTTCAGTAGAAAGGTCCGTGGTATCAGTGCACATGTTTAGGAAGCTCCAACCCTACAACGGTCCTGCTGAAACTCTCACTCCGTCTCGGGCGTAGCCTACGGTGCCGATGATCCGAAACATTCCCCGTGATCGTCCCAAGAACACATCTTCTGAGATCGGTCCAGTGTTCTACACCTGCGGCAGCTACCGATTGCCTAGACACTAAAGGGTCAGAAGAGTGAATCAGGGTGGCACTTCGGACTGGGATCAAACGGGCCGAGATGCCAATCACTGTCGAAGTTGAGTTCCGCGAGGTCGTCTTCATCATCCATATCCTTCACTACGCTCACATCGTCGACGTCTCCGTCAGAGAGGAATTTCTGTGTATCGACGACATCCCGGGTAATATCCTCAATCGTACCGAGAATCTCGTCGATCCCGTACTCCAGCGTCATATACAGTTCCCGCAGTAGCACGAGATAGGTTATTATCTGTTCCCGGGATACAGGGTTACGACCAAGAAAATCAGTCTCAGTGGTCACCCATCACCATACTGGCGTGGAACACATGCCGCCAACCCACATTTCAGGTTAGGAACCAGCTGACCTCGAAACGGCGATTACACAGACGAGAGAATCGGAGATCGCGCAAGCATAGGACAGAGATGGTCACATCCCTGTGAATTAGGTTTCCGGGTGATCGTACCGGTGGAACCGGTACTTGCCTGTTCGCATCACCCAGTATCGTCTATCAAACTCGAGAAGATCATCGTTATTGACCGCCTCCGAAATGAGGTCCGAGATATTCGTATCGGTGATGCTGTGATCAGCTGCCATCTCCGTGATTTCCTCAAAGGTGGTCCCCGGGTTCTCCGCCACGACCTCCAGAATCTGGTCGTACCCCTCGTCCATAGGTCAGGATATCCGATGTTGTACGATCGTTTCTGTCCGGCATTCAGGACAGATATCGGTGTCTTTGTCGACAGTGGTGCCACAGCACCGACACTCGTACACAACGTCCTTTTCGTTCACTAGGCCAAGCAACCGGCCTACTCTGTCACATAGCATGGGCGGTAGTTACTGTGGGTTCACGACGTCGCGGCACTCAGGACACTCAGCGTATACTGCCGATCCCGTCTCAGTCTCATACTCGAGGATCACGTTGAGCGTCGTGATCTCGGCCTGGCAGAACGGACACGCACCGAGATCCGGTGGGTTCGTCGTGGACATGAATTTGTGAAGGTAATACAGAGGGAGCGTGTGACTGCGACAGGGGATGATGTGGTTACTCCCTCTACAAGCAGGAGAACACCCGTATTCACAAATAGGCGATCCAACCGCGGTGAAACTGAAAATAGACGGTACATGAACACATCAGGTTGCAACTCGAGGATTCCTCTCTAAACGATAGACAGACCTTCCTTAGGAAATCCAACGCTCCGCCGATACAGAGAACGATCGGGTCCCACCCGATGAGATTCACCGGCTTTCAGAGGGAAACGCTGACCGGAACCACCAGCCACTGATCAGGAGCACCAAGATTACTGCCAGTCTACCGACTACTGCTTCATAGGAAACACCGATCCCGCCGGTCGATCCAGTTATCGCCAATCCAGAGAATAGACCAGGTGACCGAATCTCAGAATCTCAGCCGTCACCTCAGTCGAAAAACTCGGCGAATAACTTTGGAATGGATCTCAGTTGCCATTTCCGACGAACCGCCGTGTACGACCCCAGATCGAGTCACCGTCATCAGCACCCGTCTCATCCATTCGGGGTTCGAATATTGATTACGACGCTCGAGTACCTCCTGATAGTCACTGAGTTGCTCTTGAAGCGCTTCATTAGTCGCCTCAAGTTCGTTGATACGGTCGTCTTTCTCCCCGAGTTCGTCGACGCGGTCGTCGATGCCGAACTCACTGGCCACGGGGCGATTGAGTCGTGTTTCGACCTTGCGATGGCTGACGTCAGCGTCGAAATCCTCGAGTGAGGTCGCAATACTTTCTTCGGTCGGTTCGAGTCCACCGTCAGCGGTGAACCTGTCTGTTGTTGGATCGTAATCTCGGGTCGATCTATTATCTGGAAAAACATCCACCCCTCTCGAGGGTACAAACAACACTCTCAGATCTTCGCAGGCGTCGTAATCGGTGGACCAGTCACGACTCCTCACGAAGTTCTTCAGCTCGCTGGCCTAGCTGTTTGAGGATCGGAAGGCGTTGTTGGTGCTGGTTTTCGTAGGCGACACACGCCTGAAGTGTCTCCATGTCGGTGATCGTCGCGACTCCTGCATCAATGATCCGGGGATTCGATGACTCGAGGCGCTGTGCTGGTGTCAGTGACTCATCAGTCTGGTCGGCATCTGCCATCATGGACTCCTCTCACTCTCTCGAGGAGAGGAACAACACTACGGGACCGTGGCGCAGGTCTAACGTGTATTTCGAGCAGTGAGACGCGTCCGTCGTCCAGATTTTTAGTTCACCGGCGGTGCGTGTTTCCGTTCGGACTGTCAGGGTCCGGGCCGTGTCGGGAAGACTGACACCGGGTGCATTCCCAGATTGATGAGTCTGGAATCTCTGGAACTGGCACTTCATCGAAGCCACTGAACATGTGGCGTGCCGCCTCACCGCAAGACCGACACTCGAGATTGCGACGGGTTCGCCCCTCACGAGGAGGGTTCTCGGAGCGATCCGGTGGGGAGACGTTTTCGAGGGCGATCGCATTGGGGGCAAGACTTCATTCGTCTTCGGGAGCGAACTCCCAGCGGTCGTCATCGTTGTAGTTCATGGTGTTGTGGAACTCCTCGTGGGTCGTCAATTTTCGCTCTTATCCCTTCCCTCGTGAATCTCCGAGTAGTGGAGTGAAAGTGAAACGATATTTTGTCGATAGATCAAAAGAATTATCTATACGTATTAATTGGTTTATATGTGGGGAGGCCGGGCGGTTGTCGTCCGTTCGGCTGTTACCTGTCAGAGGCACCCTCACCCGCGCTTTCCGTACGTTTTGTTTCCCACCGTAGTGCATGAGGCCTACTGCTGCTCCCACAGCATCTCGATGCGCTCCTCGATGTGATCAAGGACGAGGCGGCTCACGTCGCGGTGGTCGTCCGGCCACTGAGCGTTCTCCGCGTCGGTGCGGCTAGCGGCCGGTGGTGGATGGAAGTGATCCCGTGAGTTGTGTGCGTTTGGGTACCGATCCCATCGGCACTTCCAGTCGCTGTCCCGTCGCTGCTCCTGGTAGTGGAAGTTGAAGTCGTCGTTGCGATACCAGCGAATCTCAAAGCGAGCAGACGCCTCGTTCGGATAGTAGCCGCCTGATAGCTCGACGCAGAGGTGTAGCTTCCCCTCCTTGACGATCTCCGCCGACTCGAACATGCGACGCCCAACGAATCGGGAACGCATTCGCTCTAACATCGACCGGTCTATCGGTGCGGGACTCGCACCGTCATCCGCCGGCACCATCTCAGCTATGCGATGGGGCCGTCGAGCCGGCGGCCTTTCTCCTGGCGCGTTCGTGTAGGCGACGCTCCTCGATGATGGTGGCCCAATCACCGAGTTCCACATACACGTCGTCAATCCGCTCCGCGTCGAACTCGAGGACATCAACCTCGGCGGGGGAGTCGACCCCATATTCGCCGCGGTACTCTTCGATCCGGTCAGTCAACTCCGACACGCGGGCCTGCAACTCGTCGACAGTGTTCTCCCGCGCCAGCTTGTTGACCCGCCGCCACTCGAAATAGTCGTCGTTGCGCTCGTACCTGACCGGCCGGCCCTCATGCCGAATGACGATGCCAAGGTCGGCGTAGAAGGACAGGTGTGTCCGTGCCGACTCCCCCGAGCAGTCTGCTCGCTCGGCGATCTCGGCGGCCGTCATCGGCTCTCGAGCGTGTAACACCGCACCGTACACGCGCTGCTTTGTGTCCTCGCCTTCGAACGGGGGCGGGCCGTCGTGACGGACATCGTCTGTCATACTCCTACTAACGGGATTGGCACACATATTTCTTCCTCTGGGCAAAATATATCGCCCAAAGTCATAGTCACTCGCCGTGCACCCCAACCGTCTTCGACCCCCACGCTCGCCGCCACCCACGCTATCCTGTTCTGAATCTCGATCGTCATAGGGAGGATCAATCCTCCTCGGTGTTGCTGTCTGCGCTGAGTCCGTCGTAGGGCAG
The DNA here is from genome assembly GCF_013456555.2 of Natrinema zhouii. Lineage (GTDB taxonomy): Archaea > Halobacteriota > Halobacteria > Halobacteriales > Natrialbaceae > Natrinema > Natrinema zhouii. The sequence goes on along the minus strand of NZ_CP084882.1, from coordinate 212,312 downwards.
TATCTGTTCCTCGCTGTCCCCGTCTCTGACGGGCGGCTCTCGAGAGAGGGGGACGTCTTCGTCAAACGTGTGTTCGTATACGTCTAGGAGTGGCATGATGATCAGTCTTGGAGAGCGCGTATTGCTTGTACACGCGCCCTCCACTCCTCTGAGGAGGTGAGCAACACCACGGTCGATCGCGTCGGAATCACAGAGGGCTACAGAGAACCCAAGTGATACAATCGAGAGGCTCTGTTGAAATCCTTAGAACATCCCTCCACCGACACAACAGCTACAAGAGTCCTTCAGAAATTCATTATGTATGAAGAATGTAGCCCGTAGAAGATATATCACAGCCCTCGCTGCTTCCGGTGTCGGTATTCTGGCTGGATGTGCAAGCGATGAATCCAGCAGTAATACATCACAGCCACAACAGAACCAGAAGAACGATTCAAACGGAAACACAGAATCTCAAAATAGCAATCCGAACGAAAATACAGAAGCACAAAATGACGAGCCAACTGAAAATGCAAAAGCGACAAAGAAGGGATCAGCAACAGTCAGAAGTACCGATTTCATTTTAGGAGATTCTGCCGTGTTGAATAGATGCTGAGTCACGGTCACAGCGGTTCACAGAGCAGTTCTATGTTCGAGATAGCGAACATCAGGACGATTTCACGGAACTGCCGATACCAGCCCAGCGCTCGCACGGCATCGCCGAGCGAGCGCTTCGTTGTCGAATACGAAGTCTCGGCCATCCAGCGCTGAGAGTAGCCTTTTGCGCGGATGAGAGCGTTATGACCTAGCGTCAACGGCCTCGATCCACGCTGTAAGATGAGTGGTTCGACACCAAGCGCGTAGAACTCGTATTTCGTGATCCAGTTGTGGAACGCTTTGTCGGCAGCTACGGACAGCAGGTCGTCCGCGTTCCGGCGGACGACCTGCGGCCCGGTCTTCGTATCGTGTTTCCACCGGGCAGAGATATGCACGTCAAGGACAGCAAGAGACTCTCTATCGGTTAGTGTCGTCACTTTCAGTGTTTGGACGTTACTGCCTGACCGCTGGCGGTAGTACGACGAGGCTGAGCGACGGTCGAAGAATGTGCTGTCGAGAGCAGCGTGGCCAGACTGCGGGTGTTGCTGCGCTGAAACGCGCAGCAACGCCCGCCAAACCCACATTTTCAGCCGGTCGAATGATTTGTAGATTGTGCTGTAGTCCGGGAGATCGTCTCGATCTAAACCGAGTGCGTCACGAATCTCGGCCATATACTTCAGCCGATTCGACGTTTCTCGGTAGCTGTGGCCGTCTTCGAGCCGGAGACAGTGCAGAACGACGTGCTTCCAGCGGGCGAACCCGCCGCTGGCGGGCTCGCCCGCGTGCTTTCCCAACGCTTGTTTGACTAGGTGCCGACACTGCTCAACGAAGTCGAGGAGATCGACTTCCATGGACAGAATCGATTTCCTCGGCTTCGTCCTTCTGCTCCGTGATATCAGCCGATTAGATCGCTATTCAACAGGGCAGGAGATTCGGTAACTGCACCACCGAGCGGCCAAATCCCATGGGCAGTTACAGAAATCAAGAACATAGAAGGGATCACCCACGGCTGGGTTCAAACCGAACTACGATTCTACGATTCGAATGATACTATTCTGGAAGTGCGAGAGGGATATTGTCCGTATATCCCGGCAAACACGGTCTGGAAGGACTATACACGGTACTACACCAAAACGCCAGACCGTCTCGAATATGTTGAGGCCCGGATCATCAAGTCTGACCTCATCGTGGATGCGTCGGAGATCGAAGCAGCTACAGTGGTCAGCTCGGATATGACTGCCGATCCCGAAGGTGGTATCGATCTAACTGCCGAAATTGATCTTCAGGGTGCAAATCCTGACACAGTGACAATCGTTGGTCTCTTCTACGACGTTCAGGGCCGATTCCGTGGGGCCATATCATCGTTCAAACGGAACCCAGCAGCGACTGTCGCGATGAGCGCAGGAACAATATCAATCCGAACGCCGCCGAACCTCCAAGGTCAGCAGGTAGACTCTCACAAGATCGTCGTTCTTGACGGATTCATCTGATCAATATTCTCGAGGGTCGATATGCTCTATTTCCACAATATCTGGATAGAGCGTATCGGTCGAAACGATCGGTTCGCCGAGCATGTCGGCCGTCCCGAGATGGACTGCATCGAAGACGTTGAGCTTCTCGTATCGCTTTCGCAACGTCGCCGCCGCCTCCATCACGTCGACAGTCAGCGGGACAAGGTCAACCCCCTCGTCGACGATCGCTGTGTGGGCGTCCGCGAGTTGGTCCCGATCCCATTCACCCTCCATGACGTACTGGACTTCGATCGCTGTCGCAACCGATGTTTTCGGCTCCTCAATCGCTTCGAGATCGACGCTGCTTGCGAGCCAGTCATCAGTTTTCAGGAGCGCAAGGATCGGATCCGTATCAAGATACACGTTTGCGCTCCAGTCGCTCGCGGATATCATCGCCGGCCTGCTCTGCGGTGAAGTCATGCAGTCGGGCATGGCGCTCTTCGCGAACAACGAGGCGAGCTCCGTACCGAAGCGCCTCGGAGCGGGAGCTGAACATACCTTCTTCGACCAGTTCGTCCAGTTCTTTTACCAGCTCCGGCGGCATGGATACTGGAACCGACTTTCGATCACTACTCATGTCTATACCATCGCTACACAATCGTATAAAGTTCTCGGCTATCCTATTGGCCTGCAATAGACTACATACACACAGTCATAATTATTTCTCGGAAACGGATCATGGAGTTTTAACCAACAGAAGTCACATCCTTCCACGAGTGTTGGTTAACAGTAGTTGGTAATACGGTTTCTTTATTCAGAACTGAGAGTGAATCAAGACTAAGACAGAGTCTACAGTTCGCATGACTCACTGCTGCTCGAGCGTTCGTGTCTCAGGTGGTGCGAACGAGCAGCATCTTCTCGGTGAGTTTAACGTCATATCACTGACCGAGAACGCGACCGACACCGATTCGCCGGTTGTGACGAGCCGATCGAGCGCCTCAGTATCGATCGTGTCGGACAAGACGATTCCGTGGGTTGGTCCCAGCTCGGTTGCCGGGCAATTTTTGAGACTCGCGATCGCTTCAATAATTGCGATGCTCGGCGGCGTTTCCGACTACTCGTATTCGACTTGCTTAGTTACCATGATTCGCCTCCTCTGCTAGCCCGGCCCCTGCTCCTGAAAATCGCTCGTGCTGGGATCGGCAGTTCGGACAAGCGTGGAGCGTTCCGGTGTTGTCCGAAAATACCCGCTTGTACTGTTCTGTGACGTGCGCACCACAGTTCGAACAGTTGGGCATCGTCACACCCCCACAACCGCATGTTCGTACATGGCACGCGTCGTCTCGAGCTTAGTGATCGCACTTGAGAGGGTCAACGGCTCGGCCAGGTGATCCTCGAGCGTTTGCAGCTCGGCCAGCACTGCTTTGAGTTCGGTCTGCACTCGTTCATCAGGCCAGCTGTCGACGGATTCGCTCATCGCGACTCACGCTCCGGGCAGCCGGGCGCATGCGACAGGTTGTCCTGTCCACCGAGTTCGACCAGCAGCTCGCGTTCGCAGTACGTACATCGGACGTACGCCTTACCACCCTGTTCCGGCGGTTCGACATGCCGCGTGTACGTCGGTTTCCCGGACTCACTCTGAGTAGCCTCGGCGGCTACGGTCCCGCCGTCGGGAACCAACCACTCTGTACGAGCAATCACCTCGGCTTCCGCACGCAGGCGCAGTTTTCGGCCTGTGTCGGTTTCATAGTATTCGGATCGCTGTACAATCTGTTTCAGCTCTCTGAATCGGCTCATCTGTCAAACCCTCCACCCCTCTCGAGGGGAGAACAACACCACCGAACAGCAAGGAGGACGTCCAGTGCTGTCGCTGAGTGTCTTCGTGTCTGATTGAGCGCTAGTCAGCTTCTGCGGTCACTGTCTCTCGATCCCACGCTGGCTCCCACTCGCTCTCGCAACCATCGACGTGGGCTGCATACGCCGAGAACCAGTAGCGATCGTAGCCACGAGACTCGGTCCCAAGCCACTTGCCAGACGCGAGCGCGCCGTACTCATCAGTCTCGGGAATCGGCTCAGCCTCTTCGACGGACCACGTGTACTGGCTGTCGAACTCGGCGATGAAGCCCTGGTCGCCAGACGGTTCACGCAGCGTACACCGAGTGTTGCAGGTCGCACAGAAAACGCCTTGATAGACAAGGTGTGTCCATTCGTCGGAGCCACAGACAGGACACGTCACCGTGTCGAACGCACCAGCATACCGCTCTTCAGTGTCGACGATCGCCATCACTCGTCACCTCTCTCTGGATCGATCCGCGTCACGCGACCGATCTTGGCGTGGGCACCAGCCAGTACTAGCGAAACGTGCTCGAGCATCGAGATATCGGTCACGATCGTGTTCCCGTCCTTCTGGAGGACGACGACACCGCTGTCGTGGACCCAGACAGAGATGCCGATGCCCCAATGATGCCATCGGTCAGGCGAGAGTGCTCTCGACGGAAGTGAGAGACTCTCGTCACCGCGATCGATCGCCGCCTGCACGCCCTGACGAAGCGCCCACACTTGCGACTCGGTGAGCGTGTCCTCAGGTGCGTCACTCTCGTCGACGTACGTCAGCAGATCGGCCACCATCATGCCTCACCTCCGATGATCCGATCGACCTCAGCCAGTTCACGCGCTTCAGCGGCCTCGTCCGCATATCCCACGTCGGTGGCATAACGCTCGAGGACGGTCACGGCTCCATCGTCGTCCTTGGCTGCTCGCTCGAACAGTTCTTCAAGAACAGTGACGACCACACGATCGGCGACCTGACGGCCAGCATCGGCTGCCTCGCTCTCGATACGGCCAAGCCGCGACTCCGGATATGCGTAGGTTTTCGAAGGTCTGGACTTCAGGCTCGAACAGTAGACGACATCGAATACGCGATCGTCGTTGGTTGCGTCGAATCGTGAGTTCCCGTAATTATCGAGCAGATTGTAGTTGTTTGCCTCGGACCACTCCGCTACGGTCTGGCCAGTATCGGTGACCACGTGCACTGGTTGCCCCTGTGCGAGATCCAAACAGACGTCACCAAGTTTGATCGACTGCTCGCTCATTACTCCTCACCCCCGTCGTCACTGAGAGTGCGAGCAAGCGTTGCGGCCTGCTGTTCAATCGGCTCGTGGTGGGCGTGTCTGACGTTCAGAAGAGCGAGGTGCGCTCCATGCCCCCACAGCTCTGCCTGGTGAAGCTCGTCAGCAAACTCCTCGAGAACGTCGTCAGTCGTCTGGCGACCATCGGTGAGGCCGTTGATCCGAGCTGCAATCCGATGAGGGATTGCGTCTCGACAAGAAGGATCTCGTCCTGTGTAGTCGGCCATCGTCTCGACGAGTCCCACAAATGCCTCAACACGTCCGTCAACCGTGATGTCCCACTCTTCGAGGTCATCCTCGTCGACGGCGTACGTCACAGCGTCGGGTTCCTGTCTCTTGAGGAGAGCCTCGAGAGCCGCTCGCTTCCAGCTGCGGTAATCGCGGAAGCCCCAGAACGTGGCGAACTCTTCGAGCGTCTCGATTGAGTACTCGATGGAGATGTCGGCGCAAACACGCTCAGTCGTCTCGTCACTATGGTCAGTGATCCGAGTGACCGGCCCACTGGCAGTCGCGAGGAACCGTCGTGGAAGCAGCGTCGTGCAGTCGGTTGACTGCGCTTCATCGGATGTTTTCGTTGGCTGTGCTGCCGTCTCGTCTGCTCGTGACATCTGTGATACCCTCCATCCCTCTCGAGGGTGTAACAACACCACGTGCGGTACGTTCGTGCGGATGCTGGTCGACTCTGGCGAAGTTACCCCACGACTTCGGACTCAGTTTCACGTGTGGGGTAACTCACGGCGCTGGTGGATTCGCTGTGGCCTGCAACCCGCAGACCTCGAGTTCTCGAATCCGCTGTGCATTGCGTGCAGCCTCGAGAACGGACGTTCGGATCGCGACTGCAACCCGATGTTTGCATGCACCCTGGTGGTGTTTGTCTGCTGGACACGGACAGCTGTGCGGCAAGCCGTCCTCGATCGTCACGAGGTACTCGTGGTCCTCGGGATTTGCGTGACTGGCGTTGCGAACGAGGACGCCCTGCGCGACAAGTTCGAACTCGAAGGCTTCGTACTGGGCGCGTCGGAGCGTCCGCTGGGTCGGTTCAAGTCGCTCGATCGGATGTGCTGATGGTGATATTGACATAGATCAGGTGTAACTACCGGTAGACTGGTCGATCGTTTCGAGTTACGTGCTCTCGCAGTCGGAGCAGATGAGTTGAACTCCGAGGTCACAGGCAGTTTCACAGCTCTGGGTCGGAACAAGTCCGAACTTCCCGCAGTAGTTACAGCTCGTGTTAGTGTGTTCAGGGGCGTCGAATACGCCGAAGCGGGAATGCTCGACGGTCGAATCGGACTCGGTAGTGAACTCAACGGCGAGTGGGTTCGTGATCTGGCTGGCAGTTTGCATCGTCTTTGATCCCTCTATCCCTGTCAGGGAGCGAACAACGCCACCGGCTGTTCAGGTGCTTCTACGGTAGCATTGGTGGCAAGCGCACTACCGACGGCGGCTAGATGGAAGACCTCGAGGTTATCATCGATAAAGCACTCCAGACGATGGCCATCACATCATGTTGATCCACGCCGTCACGAACAGTGCCAGCGTCGACAGTCGTATCGCCTCAAGCACGGCATTACGGCCGTTATCGATCGCTCGGCAGCGCACCGCAATACGATCGAAACTTGTCGTTCGCCGCGCCGAAGCCGTGCGAGATTCACTCACGATAGATCGTGTCATCCGCGACGAGCGCGAGCGAACGCCCACAATGCGGGCACTGTTCGCTCGAACTCATCGCGTTTCCCCCAGTGTCGGTCCTGTCTCAAGTCGCACTATGTCGGTCCGTTGATCGCGGGTCCGATGAGTGCCAGCCCGGCAGATTAGACAGCGCAGATCCTCTCGGATGGCGTCGGCGTGATCGCACACCACGTTGTGGGCGACCACCAGATTGGCCGAGCGGTGTCGACACTCAACTATTGTCGTTCACCGTTGAGATCGACGTTGCGTGGACTACGCCGTGCATCGGACAGTACTGGCCCGCCGTGGGACCGAAATCGCTCAACTCGACGACCGCTGTTGGTCACCCACAGTGCGGGCAACTACTGCCCCGAGAGTCAGTTTCTTCGCGATTCGGCTCGTACTGTTGACCGCCTGTATCCCGGGTCATTGTCCTGAGCCGAGACAGGCATTAGCCGCGTGTTCCAGCACGCGGTTTCTCGAAGAACTATCCCCCGAGCGTGGTGCCTGCCTCCATCTAGACCTTCTACGACATAGAAGACAAATCTCTTTTACACTGGTGAAACTCTCGTGTTTGGCAATATTCCCTCGACGGCACAGTGATCCACAAGCAACGACCGATCCTTCAAGAACAGCTCGCTACTGCCATCCAACCGACTGCTGAGGCTTAGCTAAAGACCAATGCGCACCACATTAACTGATAGGCGAGGATCAGAGACAGCAGTTTATTCGATGGACATAGGTCTGCTTAGCCTCGTACTGAACGGATGGTAACGCTGAAAGGCTGTGTTGAACCACTAAACGACAGCGGAATGGTTCGCTAAATCGAAGGTCTTGAAGCGGGAGACTTCAGTTGTTCATGTCCCAAATCACCCGCTTCATTGGGCAGTTGTGCCGATTGCTCAAAACGTTATTGGCGATGGAGACGAATACGTTGCCCCGAAAGGTGGCGGCGGATTCGCCGACTATGCCCTCGTTTCCCTGCATTGTCTGCGAATTTACCTCGATACGTCTTACCGGATGACGATTGACCTGCTGAAAGAGATACCTCAAATAACCGGAGAAATCGGCCTCATCGCGGCCGATCTCCCCGCTCCATCTACGCTATGTAAAGCGTTCGACCGAATCAGTATGAGCGTCTGCCGAGTGCTGTTAAGCCGGTCGGCGCAGCTGAACAATCCCTCGAAACACGGTGCTATATAGATTGGACCTTAGAGCGTGTCACACAATGGTTCTCAACGGGAATTATTCGCAGCCCCAGTTATGATTAAAACTCATGATTGACGAAACTCATAGGGTTACACGCGAATTGGGAATGGTATAATCAACAGGTAAAGGGTATGAGACGCATTCTATGACACGCTGTGGACCTTATCCAAACAAATTTTTCCTATGCCTTATCTGCCTTAGATCCGTATTTGCTGTTGATGAGCGAAACACTATATGAAAGACTAGGTGGTGAAGACGCGATCACGGCGGTCGTCGATGAATTCTACGATCGCGTTATGGCAGACGAACAGGTCGTTGGCTACTTCGACGATGTCGATATGCAGAAACAGCGCGCCCATCAGGCTCAGTTTATTAGTTCGGTCACTGGCGGCCCGATCGAGTACTCGGGCGGGGAGATGGAAGACGTCCACGCGGATATGGGCATCACCCCGTCGGACTTTCGGGCGATCGCGACCCACCTCGACGACGCGCTCGCTGAATTCGACGTCGGCGAGGACGATCGTGAGGCAGTACTCGAGGAGATCGCGAGCTACCAGGGTGCGATCGTCACAGCGGCCGACTGATTGATAGGTCGTTCGATTCTGTTGGTGTATCGACTTCAACGACTCTTGAACTATAACTGTAGTCTTTGACGATTTTAAGAAGAGACTGTATTATATAACTGTCACTCTGAGCCACCCGCAGTACAAACTATCGAATAATACTTTCCAGAATCACAATTATTGATCTTACTAGAGAATTTATACTATATCCTTCCAACAGTTTGAACAAGGAATGGTACCGTTTTAACCTCTACTGGCTTACCTCTCGAGGTAAGAAACAGATTAGAACCGGCGAACCCACTGAGCGACTAGACATGAGTCCTACAAGCGTGTCTGAGATGTTAGGGGGAGTTAGCCGGTGACTCTTTCCTTGAGTACGAGAAATACACTGGTATCGAAATAACGCCTCGAGGGATAGCAATTACCAAGTCGCTTGCATGGAGGCAGTGCATTGTCACATTGTTCTTTGATCACATCTTAGCATACGACATTGACGGTTACACTTCTCGTCAAATTGAATATGATATTTGGAAGATGGAAACTATCGTCTTCAGGAGCGAATTGATCGTTCCTGTAGCGACACCTGTCGAAGCATTCTCGAAGATTCTAATATTTCCATCATGGAGTTCTATACCGTAAATTTCCTCATCAGGAATTTTGATAAATGGTCGTGGCAGGTTTGACTGGACTATAGACGTTATATATTTGATATCCACGGCACCATCCGCCAGGAGACGGTCATGGAAACCTTCAAGAAAACTCGTCGAGACGGCGGCCAGACTGCCGTACTGATCGAAACCAGTGGTTAGATGTCTGTATTACTGGGATAGTAATGAAAGACATCGTCGCGCCAGCCACCCTTGCCTTTCCCAATGTCCTCGAAGTCCTCGACGAATTCGATGCGGGTAACCCACTTGGCCATTTTATAACCGAGTTGGTTTTCGATGCGCAGCCGATAGGGGGCACCGTGGGTGACCGACAGATCCTCACCGTTCATTTCGTAAGCGAGGATCGATCCTGTCCCGTTTCGAGTATTTAAATCCGATGTCAGGCCGTCATGTTCGGCCTGATGACCGAAACGGTTCATACCCTGACACAGCGTTCTTCTGACCAGAATCTCAGCGGAGGGAGTTGTCAGTCAGCCACGACTGCAAGCGAATTTTACTCGCTGCTCGACGAAGTCGACAGCGAGTTCATCGCCGAGCAGTTCGATATCGGCACCTACACGACCAAGCACGACTTTGAGAACCATCTCAAGGTCGGCGTCTTCGAGGGCATCAATCCGTCTGACTCGCTCGCTGAACTTGCCGAGAAAACAGCCACACATGATCAGCTCGAGGAAATGGCTGCATCAACGTTCTCCCGGCGAACGAACGACCGCGACTACCACGCGGTCGTTCGTCTCTTCTTCGAGCTACTCCATTCGCCCCAGCTGTATCACCAACGCAGTGTTCAGCGCAAGCGGCTCGAATGGCTCGATCGAGCAGTTGTCGCTCTCGACGGAACAAATCTCGCTCTCACCAGGTCGGTCGCTGTTCCAAGTGAACTGCATGACAGCGAAGCCATTGATGAGATTAAGCCAGGTGACCGTGGCCTCAAATTCAACTTCGCTGCACGTGTGGACGGACACGCCAAGCAGCCTCTTGGCGTGTCTGTCACAGCGGGCGAAACACGCGAACCAACTCAGTTCGACCATCTCCAAGGCGATGTCGAGGTCTTCACAGACCTCGACTCGCCAATTCACGTGTTCGACCGTGGCTATCTCGACTATGACCGTTTCTGTGCGCTGAAAGAGCGTGAAGAGGACTTCGTGTGTTTGTTGCAGTCAGATTCTCGGGTCGATGTCCTGGAGCGAATCCAGGACATCGACATCACTGACGAAGCAGGGACACGACACGTACGCGACGACTTGATTGAACTGGCCGAGACTGGCGAAACGTTTCGGCGGATCGTATTTGAGGACGTGGACGGAGAGGAGATAGCGTATCTAACGACGCTATCTCCGGAGAAGTACGATCCTGTGGACGTGATGAACATCTACACGCTTCGGACGTTAATCGAGATTCTGTTTCGTGAGCTAAAGCAGTATACGAACATCGAGAACTTCCATTCACAATCGGTAAACGGCGTGTTGTTCGAGTTGTTCTGTACGCTGATTGGTTACGTGTTGATCGAGTGGTTCCGGCACTGCCACCCACTTCGGGGTGGCGTGCCGGAAGCAGTCCGTCTCATTCGTACACGCTGGAACAAGTCGCTTCCCGTGTACGGGTGAATCATCTGATAACGCCGTGAGAGCGCCGCCGCAGGAGCGGCGGCACTCTCCAGACAGGTGATTACCAGGCTATTGAGGCTGAGTCTGGACGATTGCGGCTGGTAGATTACGTCTTCGTCCCTTTGAACTGCTTTGCGATCTGACAGACCATAGTCTCTTGCGTTGTTGCTTGCTCGGTAACCTTATCACGTCGAAACGGGACAGGATCGATCGTGGTTCGCGGGCTTTAGTGAGCCGAATCGCCTCGTAGTAGAATTCCGGAACCGCAGGATCAACCTCAAACGGACCATCTGCGGAGTACTCCCACTTCTCGTCGAGCGTCCAGAAGACAAGCCATTCGGCATCCTCGTGGGGATTAAATCGGTCTATGATCTCCGACAGCGGGACGCCGCCCCACTTGGCGTAGTAGGTCCATCCTTGGATACAGTCGTGACGGGTGATGTTCTCCCGCTGGTCCATCTCACGGATCTCCTCATTCGTCAACTCAAGTTCGTTCTCAACAAGGCCATCAACGGTCACGGTCCAGTCTTCGAACCCGTTCTCGTAGTAGTAGCGGTACTCGTCATTGCGCGGCGGTTTTCCGTTGACCCGTGCGAAGTCGGACTTAATCTCCCTGTCGTCGCCGTCGACGAATGAAACTTGGTGAAAGAGTCCTTTCAGCAACGGATCGACGCCGACCTCAAGTGAATTCTGTGTAAAATAGGGCCGCTTGAGGGATATCCACGTTGCGAACCCTGCGAAACCGAAGACGATAACGACACCTATGAGGGTGAGAGCCATGGTCAGTTCTGTCGAGGCTGTCGAACTCCCAAGAACAATCTTCCCCATCTTCGACCAGAACCCGTGTGCGGCCACGAGGGAGTGGAGACTTCGGTTGAACTGTCGGTGGTCCCGAACCAATCAGGGGAGTGCGCCCGGAAGGCGGGTGCTTGGAAAATTCCGGTAAGAATCATCACTGGCGACAGTATAAAAATGACGCTGAAGTACGTGAGTTGCTGCAGTGCGTTGTAGCCGTTGGCGTGGGAGATCTGTAGCTGTGCGTATGTGAGCAGGTCGTTCCAAGCTTATGGGAAGATTTCAAGGGTCACCGGGACGAATCGTGTTCACTCTCCTGATACAAAGAGGGCACCAGCATAGAGGAGTCCACAGACGGTCCAGCCAAGCGCACCCCAGAAATGCCAGTGCCGTCCCATGCCGACCGCGTCTCGGCCGGGGAGAGAGATAAGGGCGGATGGAAGGTCAATTTCGTCTTCAGCGGCCCAGAGGTTCTCTCCGTCGATGACCTCCTTGTCGAAGTCGGTTGTCCGTTCCTCATCACCGACACGGATCCACTCATCGCCGGGTTCGGCGTCGTCGTTCCAGTAAAGTTTCGGATGACTCATCAGGATCTCGTATCCATTCCGGAACAACAGAATGATGAAAAAGAAGTTGAACCAGTGAGTGATCCGAAGCCACCATGGGAATGCTAGGCCGTCGGCCATACGTGAACAAAGAATGCCACTCTAGTAAACTTTGGTCGCGACTAAAACAGGTTTGGACGGGAGCTTTTTGATGATAGCACCGTACTCATAGTGTATGGGTGAACGAACCTGTTACAGAGAGTATTGTCCAGAATGTGATGCACAGGTAACAATCGTTGATGAGGAGTGTCCTGACTGTAATCGAGTACTAAAAATCGAGTGATATGTACTATGTCTCTGAACATACAACCACATTCTGATCAGCGACTACATAGATGCAGTTTCAATATACTGCCTTGACAAATTATGAAGAGAGATTACAATGCAGGTTGAATTCGATCAAGCAACCTGTACTGGGATTTTCAACTGTGTCAAAGAGTGGGAAGCATTTATCGAGGATCGAGACGCGGGAAAGGCTCCCCTTCTCGAAAGCGATGAAATAGAGTCGGATTTGTACGGACGGGAAGTCACCAACGACGAAGAGATGGATGCAAAAATGGCTGCATGAGTCTGTCCTGTCGATGCGATCGCGATTTCTGACATGACGGCACACAATTGATTCCCTGAAACAACCGTCCGTCATAGGAGGCATCCTCCTTTCAAGTATCGCGGTTATCTATCAGTGTCACTGCCAACACGCTACCCCCCGTAAGCATTGGTATGGACATATAGTCTGGAGTAAACGTAACCAGTTGCTTGGGAGAAATCTGAGGTTCTATGGAGAATTCGCTCGACATTGTTCAAAATCGATTGCTCTCTCATCTATGCCTGGGGAATGAAAACTGATTCAACTGTAGTTTTCGTATGCATCAAGTATTTCTGGGTAATGGTTTCTGATCGTTACGCAACTCACATGGGTAGCATTACTCACTGTATCTTGTGTGACTTTCTCATTTGTTAATTGGGCAGCTGCGTATAATGCCGCAGCAGTAATACTTGCTGGACTTTGGCCGCTGTGTAAAGACTCCGATTTTGCCGCTTCAAGTAGTCTTCGCGTTAACTGCTCTGCTTCCTCACTCACGCCAAGTTCAGATGCAAATTGTGGGACATATTGGAGTGGATCCACTGGCTTAAGTTGTAAAGAAAGCTCCTGAGAAATATAGCGGTATGCTCGTTGAATACGTACTTTTGCAACTCGACTTACAGTCTCAAACTCAACTAGTGTCCGTGGTGTCCCATGTTGGCGCGCAGCAGCATACAAACTGGCTGTTGTCATTCCTTCGATTGTTCGCCCTGGCAAGAGTTCTTGGTCAACAGCTTGTCGATAGATAACACCAGCAGTTTCCCGACAAGGTTGTGGAAATCCTAGCGCTGATGCCATCCGATCAATCTCTCCAAAAGCATGCTTGAGGTTACGCTCCTGAGCATTCTTAGTGACAAATCTCTGATCCCATTTCCTTAACCGTCGAAACAACTCCTTTCTTTTCGAGGAGAGTTGATTTCCATATCCATCCTTATTTCGCCAGTCAATCGTTGTACTGAGTCCACTATCGTGCCGAAGTTCGGTTGATGGTGCACCAACTCTACTACGCTTTAAACGTTCTTCATCTCCAAACGCTCGCCACTCTGGGCCACGGTCAATGATCTCCTCAGCAGTAATAAGTCCACACTTGTTACATCTTGCCTCCCCATGTTCGCTATCCTGAATTACCTGTCCATCACATTCAGGGCATACTACCTTTGATTCTGCAGATTCTGACTGATCAGATATCTCATGCGTAGTTGCTTTCTGTTCTACCTTTATATGGCGATCTTTCATAATTTATGTGAAGTGCTTTTGGATGAGATTTGCTGTGTGGTCACCTAGCGCATAGGGCTGACTTAACCATAAATGTAGATCAAATTCCCAATGGTTAGGAACCAGCCACTATCCTATTGAATTCGGACAAAATTATAATCCATTTGAAGACCGGTTTTAAGAAGATACTTAGAGGAAGAATGAGTCTATAAGGAATCTGGCTCTAATGATGAAATCCGCAAATTTCGGTAGTCTATAAAATTCTGGAATCAAACCGCTTTAAAGATGTACAAATGCTCGACCAAGATCGGCGCGGAGGTCGTCAACGTGCTCGATACCGACGGGAATGCGGACGAGAGAATCCGGAATTCCGGCTTCCTCTCGCTCCGCGTCGGAGAGGTACGATGCAGACATCGTCGCGGGATGGTCGACGAGCGATTCGGTCCCCCCGAGACTCACGGCAAGCGTGAACGTAGTGAGTTCCTCGAGGACAGCCTGCGTCTCGACACCCGTCGCGTCCAACTCGAACGAGACGATACCACCGAACCCGTCCATCTGTTCGCGAGCGAGGTCGTGTTGGGGATGCTGCTGTAATCCGGGATAATTGACCTGTATCGTCGCTGGATGACCGTCGAGGAACCGCACGAGTTTGGCGGCGTTAGTTTCGTGTTGGTCCATCCGAAGCGGAAGCGTCCGTAGCCCGCGGAGCGTGAGATAACAGTCGAACGGAGCAAGCGTTCCACCGAGATCGTAAGCCTGCGTGTGCCGCACCGAGTCTGCTATTTCATCGTCATCAGTCAGGATAGCACCCCCTATCGAATCGCTGTGGCCGTTCAGATACTTCGTCGCACTGTGGATGACGACGTCCGGTCGTTTCTGCGCAAAAACTTTCCCCAGATCGCGATGCACGGCGGGGAAGCTGCCGTCCGGGACGTCGATCCCGACTCGGGAGCAGTCTGGATCCAACTCCCGGGTGCGTGAGGAGGGTGTGGCATCTCGCCGATGACGATGAGGCAATCCAGAGCCACCTCGCAATGGAACTTCCCCGGCGTAACAGAGGTTCACGTCGAGACCGTCTGATCCCTTGATCGCACCCGGAAATAGTGTCGTTCGAATATCTCTATGCTAACGACAGGTTTACTCACATCTGACCGCTAGTTCTCAACTGACGTCCGAGTCCATATAACTGAACTGAAAAGATATTTGGACTAAACGTTACCTGACCGACGCACGTACCCTATAGTGATCATGTCGAAACATGCGTTCATACTCCTGTCCCATCCGGAGTATCCGGGTAAGTTTGCCAACCCGCTGACCTATGCTGCACAGCTCGATGATGCCGGCCACGATGTCGAAGTGTACTTCGATGGGGAAGCGACGTACTGGTTCGACGATCTCGAGGAGCGGCCCCAACCCGCGCTGGATGCCTACGCCCGTGCGAAAGAACGTGACCTCATCGCGGGGGTCTGCGATCACTGTGCTTCGTTTAAGGGCGTTGTAGAAGCCGTCGAGAGCGAGGGATTCGAGATCGAAGGTACCGACCACGCACCTGACGTGGCAGAGTTAGTCGACGAGGGGTACGAAATTCACATGGTGTAGTAGTACTCCCCATTGCGCTTCTGTTTTCGGTCGAGCTGACTACCCGGTTTGTTGACCCGAGGCCGGCCGGTTTGCTCGTCGCGGCGGAACGTCACGTCCAGCGAGGAGAGGAAATCGTTCATCCCCTCGCGCATGGGTTGTGGCGCGGTTGCCTCCCCGTACGTCCCGGACTCGCCGTCGAAAACGACCAGTCGATCCGACACGCGATTGATCAGGAAGAGGTCGTGGTCGATCACGAGCAGTGGCCGGTCGCGTTGGCGGGCGAACCGACGGAGCTGGTCGGCAACAGCTACGCGGCGGTCGACGTCGAGAAACGCCGACGGCTCGTCCAGAAGGTAGATGTCGGCCTCGCGGGCGAGACACAGTGCCACCGCGACCCGCTGGAGTTCGCCGCCGGAGAGCTCCGAAAGCGGGCGATCGAACAGCGTCTCGAGGTCGAACGGCTTTGCGATCCGCGTCTCGAACGCCTGCGAACTGACGTCGGTAACCCGCACGAACCGTTCTCGAACCGTCTCGTCGTCCGGAACGATGTACTGCGGTTTGTACGAGACAGTCGCGTGGTCGGGGACGGTCCCATCGTCGGGTTCGATGCCTCCCGCGAGTAGTTTCGCGAACGTCGTCTTTCCGAGGGCGTTCGCCCCGACGATCCCGATCGATTCGCCCTCGTGGACGGCGCCGGCCTCGACGGTCAGCGAGAACTCCTCGAAGCTGACCTCGAGGTCCGGATACTCGAGGACTGCCTTCGTCTCGGGGACCGACCGCTCCCGTGGCCCCGGGAATGTGATCGACTTATCTCTGATCCGGACGTTTTCCTGTCGAAGCTGTCCCTTGAGGAACTGGTTGATACCCTCGCGGGATCCGAGACGTTGGGCAACGACACCGAAATCTCCCGGTTCCCCGTAGGCGACGTGGATCCCGTCGGCGAGAAGGTCGAGGGTCGCCAGGTCGTGTTCGACGACTACCGCCGCGGCCCCTGCCTCAGTGATCCGGTCGCGGATCGTTTGGGCGACGCTCAGTCGTCGTTCGACGTCCAGGAACGACGACGGTTCGTCGAACAGGTAAAGGTCAGCGTCGGTCGCCAGCGTGGTCGCGATCGCGAGGCGCTGGTGTTCACCGCCCGAGAGATCGCCAATCGCCCGGTCGAGAAGCGGCGTCAGGTCGAGTTCGTCTACGAGGTCGTTCACCCTGTCTCGGGAACTGTTCGCTCCGTTCGAGTACGCGGCCAGCCGTGTTCGGACCGTCTCGTCTGCAGTCGCCTCGTCTACGGGTGCCTCGACTCGCTGGTGTTTGGTCGCTGTCGTTACGTCTTCGCTGCGGAGTCGCTCGAGGTGTGTTTGAAGTGTCGTACCGCGAAACGTGTCGATCGCGCGGTCCCAGTCGGGGTCGTCCTCGTGCCCAAAGTTTGGGATCGTCTCTCCAGCAAGGATCCGTAACGCCGTACTCTTCCCGATCCCATTGCGTCCAAGCAGGCCGATCACGGCTCCGTCCTCGGGCATCGGAAGTTCGTAGAGTCGGAACCCGTTATCGCCGTACTGGTGAACGAGCTGGCCGGTTTCGGCGGGGAGCGGCACGATCCGAATCGCGTCGTTGGGGATTTTCTTTTCGATGAGCTTGTGTTCGCGCATTACGACGTCGTCGTCGATGTGTAACTCCCCGTCGTCGGTGACGTGAAACCCCTCGCGCCCCGAGCGATTGAGTGGGTCGTATTTGACCGCGATGTCTCTGATCTCGTCGGTCACTTCGTCCTGATCGATGACCGCGACGTACGCTTGCTCTTGGATGTCGGTCGGATTCGTCATGGTGTGGTTGGAAATCTCGTCTCTGTGTGCTGGCGTATACTGGGTGGTGTTCCGTGCGACCGACGGGGCGAACCGTGGTGCCTTGCCATCGACCCGTTTCGCCCGCTCGAAGGAGAGCTATGCCGACTCCTGCTGTGCCAGCACGATGAGTGCGGTACTCGGCTCGAGGGCGTGCGGTGCGATGTCTTGGTCGCCGTCAAAACGGGCGATGTCGCCTGCGGTAACTTTGTAGGTGTCACCATCGGGTTCCAGTTTGATCTCGCCCTCAAGTAGGTGGAAGACGATGTCACGACCCGGGTGTGAGTGGGGTTCGGCCGCCTCGTCTGCAGCGAGTTTCAGCCGGATCGTTTTTGGCTCCTCGGTGGGGAAGACGTTCGCGTGTGGTGTGGCCTCCAGTTCTGAGAGGGATCGAATTGTGGGCATACGTGACTTACCTCGTAGCCGAGTACGCGTGTCGTCCCGACGGGATCGTCAGTACGGGTCACCGTCTCGGCGTCCGAACACGAACGACTACGGGTTCGACTCTCAAAAGTGGGCTGTCGAACACGTTTGTTCCTTGAATTATGCTGATGTCGACGTACCGTTCGACAATCGACTCATCGCAGCGGTACCGAGACCGATCCGCCCTTGTGCGTTCGGTTGGACGGTGACATACCAGTATGTCCGAAAACGACTACGGATTCGAAACCCTCGTCACTCGATTCGACGAGGACGGTTCCGGCGCGGCGGAGACCGGGGACGTCGTCGCACCGATCCATCTCACAACCACGCACGAGATGGATCAGCCGGGGGTCTCCGATCACGGGTACAAGTACACGCGATTTGGCAACCCGACTCGAGACGTCCTCGAGAGTCGACTTGCGAAACTTGCCGGCGCGGAGCACGCGACTGCCTGTGCATCCGGAACCGCAGCGATAGCGACAACATGTCTCGCGGTCCTCAAGCCCGGCGATCACGTCGTCGCGTTCGACGGCATATATGGTGGGACGCGGCTCCTCTTCGAGGATCTCGTCGTAGATTCGATCGGAGCGACCGTCGAGTACGTGGACGCGACGGATACTGAAGCGGTCGCCAACGCCATTGCCGACGACACTGCGCTCGTCTGGATGGAGTCGCCGACGAATCCACTACTCCGACTCTGTGATCTCGCCGTGATCGGTGAACTTGCTGCAGCTGTGGACGCCTCCTTCGTCGTCGACAATACGTTTTCGACGCCGTACCTCCAGCGACCGCTCGAGTTCGGTGCCGATGTCGTCGTTCATAGCACGACGAAATACATTAACGGCCACAGTGACTCGATGGGCGGCGTCGTCCTCACGAACGACGATGTGATCGAAAGCGAGATCGATCACGTCCGAGCGTACGATCTCGGCGGAACACTGTCGCCGTTTGACTGTTATCTCACGCTCCGTGGGCTACGGACGCTTCCGCTTCGGATGGACCGACACGAGGCGAACGCATACCACATCGCCGAGTTCCTGTCCGATCACCCGGCCGTCCGTCGCGTCCGCTATCCCGGACTCGAGGCACATCCACAACACGCCCTCGCCGAGGCGCAGATGGACGGGTTCGGTGGGATCGTCTCGTTCGAACTCGACGCTTCGGGAGCCGAAACGCGAGCTGTCCTCGAGGAGCTCGAGGTGTTCACCCTCGCCGTGAGCCTCGGCGGCACCGAATCGCTCGTCGACCATCCGGCGACGATGTCGGCGTCGTATCTTTCTCAAGCGGAGCGCGAGGCGGCCGGGATTTCAGAGTCGCTGGTTCGCATTCCCGTTGGGATCGAAAGTAGTGACGATCTCGTCGCCGATCTCGAGCGGGTACTCGCCAATCTGCTGTAGCGCCACGGGTCTTCGGAGCGACGAACGAAGCGGAGCTACGAGTCAGTGATCGCGATGCCAACCCAGTCGTCAATCCTGATAACCTTGAGTTCGTGGTCCGCCGGTTTCTCGCCGATCGTCACGTCGCGCACGGTGTCGCGGATCATCCTTCGACATGCTCGTTCGATCTCGGACGCTGTGATCGCGTGATCAGGTTCGCGAGCAATCCGTACTCGCAGTTCGATGCTCCCACCGTCGGGTAGTGATGTCGCCGCGTTCGCACACAGACTTTCGATCGCCTTGAGCTCCTCTCCGCTGACGTCCGATATACAATGCTCGACTCGGACGACACGTTCAACGTCGTTGATCCGACGGATTGCATCCAACGGCAGTTCGTAGTTCGAATCGATCAGGATGGTCCCCGGCGTGCCGTCGGAAGCGGACGCGGGGACGATCGATACCTCGGTGAACAGGTCTCCGTAGTACTTTTCGAGCGTCGAATCGACGTACGACTCGGTTCCCGGCTTCGTTTCGATGAGGTACGTGTCGGTATCCGGTGTGGAACTGCTCATAGTGGAATTCGTACGAGGACCTCGATAGCGTTGTTTTCGATCACGTTTCCACGACCTGTACGTGGAATGCAATCTTCCAAACGCTCTCAAGTTACGGAAGTACGAGGAGAAAGCCCCGTGCTTTAGCGTGGGGATGAATCCGACAACAGGGACGCTAACCACGACTATAAGTAGACCGACAGCATTGCGTATCGTAAGCATATCAGATGAAAATTGGAGTTGGGTTGGGGTCTCCGTCAACAAAAAGCAACCCTGCGTCGGATGGCTACTCGACCCTCGTGGTTGAGTCGGGTCGATGGCACGGCCTGTGAGGTGCAAGCGGATATCCAAGCATACCACGCCTCTTTCGAGGCCCGACGCACTACTCACAAACCACAGCCAGACCCTCGTGATCTGGTCAGGGTGCCTTCGGGGATGTAGGGACGGCCTGCTGTCCCACGAAGGAATCCTCGCCCTTCAGGGCGGGGAGGATGTCAAACAGCTGTTTTCCCAATGGAAGAGCCACGTTCGTACGGAACCGCATTAGGAAGAAGCGGTCGCCGTGGGCAGTCAGTTCGAGTTCCCAGTGCCATCTCGTCTCTCACGGTCCGTACAGACCCCTCGGGAACCGGACGATTCCCGAGATGTTCAGTCGGGTGCGCCATCTCGACACCAGAGCGCGGTCACTGGACGACCGCTCCCGACCGACGAGGGCCCACTCTTATGTGATTCACAGCCGATTACCGGATCATGGCAAGTGGCCTCGAGTATCCGTGGTGGCTCCGAATCACGCACTGGTTTAACTTCTTCTTCATCATTCTGTTATTCCGAAGCGGTTATGAGATTCTCATGAGCCACCCTAAACTCTACTGGAGCGACGACGCGGAACCGAGCGATGCGTGGCTTCGAGTTGGCGATGAGGAGCGGGACACTGACTTCGACAAGGAGGTCATCGACGGCGAAGACCTCTGGGCGGCCGAGGACGAGATTGACCCGCCGTCGGCGCTCATCTCGCTGCCCGGTCGCGACGCCATCGGGATGGGCCGCCATTGGCACTTCTGGGGTGCGATCGGGTGGACGATCTGCGGTGTTCTCTACGTCGGAGCGCTACTTATATCGGGCGAGTGGACGCGATTCGTACCGACGTCGTTCGAAATTTTCCCACAGGCGTGGAATGCGCTTATATCGTACGCACAACTTCAGATCCCCCACGCTGCGGGATACAACGCCCTCCAACAGCTCACGTACTTCAGCGTCATCTTTATCCTATCGCCAGTAATGATCGTCACCGGTCTCCTTCAGGCACCGGCCTTTCGGGCACATTGGCCGGAGTGGTTCGGGTGGAACCGACAACTCAACCGGAGCATCCACTTCATCGGTTTCATCGCGTTCAACGTCTTTCTGTTCGTCCACGTCGCCCTCGTCGCGGCCCACGGATTCTGGTCCGAGATGGGGAAGATCGTTCTCGGGAGCGCAAATGCGTCTACTGATTTGACGATCGCACTCACCGTGTTGGGCGTCGCAATCGTCTTCGGGTTTGCCGCTCTCGCTACGTGGATCTCCCTGAAACGACCGTATTTCACTCAGAACCTCCTCGAAATCGGCGTTGACCCGCTGTTGAAAGGGCTGTTCCACCACGTCTCGTTCTACGACGGCGACGATCGGCCCGAGGAGTCGGACTTCGCGCGAGTCAACGGCAAGCCGCCGCGAAACGACGAGTACCGCGCCCACTTCGAGAACGACTTCGAGGACTGGACGATCATGGTCGATGGCCTCGTCGAAAACAAACTCGAGCTGACCAACGACGAGATACGGGAGATGGACAAACAAGAACACATCACCCGTCACGACTGTATCCAGGGTTGGACGTATTATGCCAAGTGGGGTGGCATCCCACTGTCGACCATCATGGACCGGTGTGAGCCCCACGAGGACGCGGAGTGGCTCGTCTTCTGGACGCTCGACGAGAAGTGGGAGTATTCCGAGGACGGACCCTTCGAAGAGAAGGGGGTGGAGGACGACATTCCAGAGTTCTATTACGAGGCCATCCGGATGGACAAGGCCCAGGAGCCGCGTTCGATCCTCGCCTACGAGATGAACGATGGCGATCTCCCCGTGGCCCACGGCGCCCCCTACCGGCTCCGTATCGAGAGTCAGCTCGGCTACAAGATGTCCAAGTGGGTCACTCGCATCGAGTTCGTCGAAGACTTCGACGACATCGGCAAGGGCTACG
Source organism: Natrinema zhouii (assembly GCF_013456555.2). GTDB lineage: Archaea > Halobacteriota > Halobacteria > Halobacteriales > Natrialbaceae > Natrinema > Natrinema zhouii. The sequence continues at coordinate 190,251 of NZ_CP084882.1, read as the reverse complement.
GCGGGTGGCGTGACGATGTCCTCCACTACTACCCCAACAGCGCCGACATCTGAAACGACGATGCTGTCTCTGCTTTCGCGACGGCATCGGGCGATCTAAGCGTTCGATGACCACCGACCAAGACCCTGACGAACCTGGTGAGTTGCCGGTCGGCAGTGCCGGCCGCGCTGGCAATGTACTCAAGTTTCTCGAGTATTGGGATCCGCTCTACTTCGCGCTGGTCATGGCGACCGGAATCGTCTCCATCGGTGCGTCCCTCACTGGATTCGAGCGGATCGGCCGGTTGCTGTTCGTGGTCAACACTGTCGCGTACGTCGGTATCGGTGTCCTCACGGTGGCACGGATCGGCCGCGCCCTCGGATCGACGCTTCACGACCTCGTCTCGCCGGACCGGGCAGTGGGGTCGTTCACTGCCGTCGCAGCGACCTGCATCCTTGGGAGTCAATTCGTCGTCTTCGAGCAGGCGGTTCTGGCCGCGACGGCGTTACTGGTGTTCGCCGGCGGTCTCTGGTTCGTTCTCACGTACACCGTGTTCGTGGGATTGACGATCCGGGACGTCGACGATCCCATCGAAGAGACGCTCGACGGCGGCTGGTTTCTCGCCGTGGTCGCAACACAGTCCGTGGCCGTGCTCACCGCGTTACTCGCTCCACAATATCCGTCGGTGCTCGAGAGCGTCGGCCTAGTGGCACTCGTCCTGTACCTGATCGGCGGTGGATTCTACCTGGTGTTCTTCACACTGGTGTTCTACCGGATGACGTTTTTCGCGTTTCGACCATCGTCCGCGACGCCGCCGTACTGGATCAACATGGGTGCCGTCGCAATCACAACGCTGGCGGGCGCGTTGCTCCTCCAACTCGGACCGTCGTGGCCATTCATCACCGAGATACGCCCGTTCCTCCTCGGGTTCACATTCTTCTTCTGGGCGACGGCCACGTGGTGGATCCCATTGCTCGTCGCGCTCGGCGTCTGGCGGCACACCGTCGGCGGAATCGCACTGCCCCATCGACCAGAGGGGTACGGCCCGCGATACTGGGGGATGGTCTTCCCGCTGGGGATGTACACAGTGAGTACATCCCGCCTCGCGAGCGAAGTAGGGATCGGAATACTTCACGTCGTTCCGCGAGTGTTCGTGTTTATCGCATTCGGAGCGTGGGCAGTTGTGAGCGTTGGGTTGGTCCGCCGCGCGGTACAGTGGACGCAGACGCACCTCGGATAAGACCGTCGTGCATCGGCTGTATCGGATTACCCCTTACCTAACCGTAGGCGCTAAGGTCCCTTCCTCAACGAGCGACCGGAGGGAGCGAGTAGGGAGGGATACAGCGCCGTCATCGTCTTTCATCAATACCAAAGACTACTCCCAACCAACTCACCGTTTGCGCGATTCCATAGTGGCACCTACTACGTTCCGGAGAACATACGGCATCCCTCTCCAGATCTGGAGTACACAAACTCCGGACTGTTTTTGGACGAGCGACCGGTGGATTCGAGTACTCATATGGCCGATTCGAAGTACCACCTCGAAACTCTAGCTACCCGGTTCGATCGGGCCGGCACCGGTGTCGGCGACACCGGTGATGTCGTCCCACCGATTCACCTCTCAACCACGCACGAGATGCACAGTCCTGGGAACCGGAACACGGATACAAGTACAGTCGGTTCGGTAATCCCACACGTGATATCCTCGAGGAGAAACTCACCGAACTCTGCGGTGTCGAACGCGCTATCGCCTGTTCCTCTGGGACCGCTGCGATTGCAGCGACCTGCCTGTCGGTCGTCGAAGCGGGCGACCACGTGGTCGCCTTCGACGGCATCTACGGTGGCACGCGCTTACTCTTCGAGGACCTGCTCGTCGATTCGCTGGGCGCCACCGTCGAGTATGTCGACGCGACCGACGTAGACACCGTCGACGCGACCGACGTAGACACCGTCGACGCAGCAATCACCGACGAAACCGCCTTGGTGTGGATGTAGTCGCCGACGAGCCCGTTGCTCCGGCTCTGTGATCTCGCCGCCGTGGGCGAGATTGCGACGGCGGCAGACGCGACGTACGTCGTCGATAACACGTTCGCGACGCCGTACTTCCAGCGGTCGCTCGAACGGGGATCCGACGTCGTCGTCCACAGTACGATGTCTCTTGGACGAACCCTCGGCGTTCCTTGACGTGAACCGTCGAGTGGTATTCGCTGATCGGATTCACCAGTTCAGCAAACGAACGAATCGACCCGTGCTCGTCGTGGGTCACGACCTCTTCGTCGTCGATCGGGTTGCCGATCGGTTGATCGTCTTCGAGGGTGAGCCGAGTCAGAGCGGCTATGCAAATTCTCCACAATCGATGCGGAATGGCATGAACGCGTTTCTATCTGCCTCGGGATCACGTTTCGACGAGACGAACGAACCGGCAGGCCTCGAGTGAATAAGCCAAGCAGTCAACTCGACCGGAAACAAAAATCGAGCGGCGAATACTACTACTGGGACTGAGCATCCAATCGAATGGGAGTGGAAACGACACCCCGACAGAGAATCGTCGAAGCGTGATGCAAGTGGTGTCCTCCTCATCGAAGTGAACGTAGGCTCGCACGCGGTCTGCCGATTTGGATTATACTTCCTTCCCCCGATCGCTCGGAAATGAACGGATGAACAGAATCTACTCTCGGAAACGGTTGGGGGATGTTTCTCGACATCTTCGTGGAAAAGCGATTGCAACACGTGGGAATCGCGAGGTAGTCTTATTGGGTAACGGGACAAATTCCAGACAGAATGTACGACCGTATTCTGCTCGCCACTGATGGAACCGTCTCATCGCAGAACGCCGAAAGGCACGCAATCGAACTTGCAAAGGAACACGCTGCCAACCTACATATACTCTTTGTCGTCGATGAGAGCATCTACGCGGCCTACAGCGGAGATGAGTACGTAAACGAAGCAGAAGGACCAGAACACGGACTCGAAGAACTCGGTAAAGAAACAATTGAGCAGGTCCGGTCGAGTGCGATGGATTTCGACGTGGAAACCAGGGAAGCGCTCAAGCACGGCCACCCGGTTGAAACGATCCTCGATTATGGAGATCGCAACGATGTCGATATGATTGTCCTCGGGACGAAACATCGACCAGCGGAATACCGGGCGCTACTCGGAAGTGTAACAGAGCGCGTTCTCAGGCTTACCACTCGACCGACAGTCGTTATAAAAACGGAAGTCGACGAATAAACAGGTCCCTTGAGAACCAGAGTAGAACTGCAATTAGTGCGGATATTAAGGGAAACAAGAAAAAAGTTATCACATCAGGGACTATTTAATTCGGCCCATATATTTAGCATATCAATACAGACGGGAAAATGTCAGAGGGAACCATCAGTGGATAGTTCACAACCAGTGTTATCCACCCAGAGACCGTAATCACCGATATGGCTTCTGACGATTCACATCCACCCCGGGATTCCGATGACTGGGCCAATCCAGATCTCTGTGCGTTCTGTGGCGAGAATTTACGGGATGGTGGCGCTGGATTCATGGAACACATCGAGACAGCCGAAACCTGTAAGGCGAGGTTCGAAGATTGGCTGGAGAACATCAGCGATGACATGGGGAGTACTTGGACCGGCTGAAACGGGATCCACATGAGCCCGGATCGGCGGTATTGAGTCGTAAAATGAAAATCGATTAGAAGACCACGACCAGGTTGTTCGTCTCTTCTTTGTCCCAGATGCAGTCTCCGAGTGTGGATCGGACGAGATCGTGTCCCTCCGTTAACGAGAGTGCCCACGAATGTCATCTATCCATCCACCATCATGAGTCGACCGGCCGGCGTGCCGTCCAGACCCATAACAGTTCGAACGCCGTCACGCCGGGGATGGTATTCTAAATATGCTCTTGAAAATAGTACGCTGCAAGTTCGACTCTACGACTAGGTCGGTGAACCTCAATCTCAAGCAACCACCGCAAATCGCGCCGTACAGATGGATATAGCTACCGGCACAACAGTCCATCATCTAAAAACCCGGCTCGATGGCGAGCCCGCTTTCGCTCAGCATCGGTCAATCGGTACGCCGGTAACTCATCTGCGAGTGACCCTAATTGTCTTCGTCGTTCTTGATGGCGTTCGAGGAAGTCGGCTATGTTTTCTGCTGCGATTTCCTTGAGTTCACCGCTCAACAACGATCCATCACGATACTCCCGGGCGAGTCGTTCCAGCCGCTCGTCATCCGCTTCGAAGAAATACGAGAGAAACTGGAACGACGTGTCTCTCTTGGGATCTCCACCCTGATCTCGATGTTCGTCGATGGTGGACTGACCACCGGAATATGCGTGGGCCCGGATCTTATCGAACACGGTTTCTCTGTCGTCAGAGAGAAGAATACTGGGAGCGTCATCCGAAGAGCTCATTTTGCCTGGCCCCGCGAGGCTCGGGAGGAATTTCGAGAGCAACGCGCTCGGTTTATCGACGTCGTATCGCTTTTTATCCGCGATGTCCCGACAGATGCGAATGTGGGGGTCCTGATCGACTGCGATCGGAACGAGCGTTGGATGACGTCCCTCGACGAGTTGCGGCAAGAGGAGGTGTGTCGCCTGCACCGCGGGATAGAATGACAGGCCGATGTTCGCAGGTTCTCCGTACGTCGCCTCGACAGTCGATTGGGTCACCGCCTTTGCGAATGCGGTTGCGAGGGGATATACCACGTCTCCATCCGCTGTATCCACGACGATACGCGTCCGATCTGGATCGAAGCCTATTGCGAGCAGATCGAATAAGTTCTCACGAGTGTGATCGCCGATTGCTTCGAGGGACATGTCTTTCAGGAAGTATTTCTCGTCGTCGGATACTGGAATGTAGACGAGAGCGTTTGTCTGCTCTTGCAGGTGCTTGGCAAAGTAGAACGGGACGACGTGACCGATATGCATCGGCCCTGAAGGGCCCCGACCCGTAACAATAGAATGAGGTTTTCCTGCGTTAACAGCGGAGAGGAACCTATCTATGTCGCGTTCTGCGTAGAATACATTTCGATGAACTAGCGGATGGACTGGGTCGGGGAAGGCTGTGATCTGGTCGTCTGTGAGCGTATCAGCCCCAAACTGTTCAAGGAGTTTCTCGTAGTCGATCTCTCCGTCGACGCTGTAGGGCGTAACGGTGAATTCGTTTCTTTCTGTCATTTTTTGGTGTGCGTCTAGAGGTCATTATGATGGCGATACAATCGAGAAAGTGAGTGAGCATCGCGGTTGAGCCAGCTAGGTGAGAACGACTAGCCGTGCTCCGTGATACTGTCCACTTCCGGACGCTAACTACCGCCAGCGCCGTTCGTCGGTTTCGCGGGAAGTGGACACTACGTATAGTGTTGGGTGCAGAGCGGGTATATGTGTTACTGCTCTCCCCAACCCGTCGAATACGATGTAACGGTGGGCGGTTCCTCCAGCATCTGATAAACCCAAGACTCCAACCGGGTTTCGACGTTCCGGGTTACGAAGCATATGATCGGTCTATGAGGCAGTTTCGTGTGCGTCCTCGGGGACAGCTATTTCGGTGGTCTCCCCTTACCTTTTCACATGGAACTCCGCTACCCTCCTAAGCGAATTTCAGTACTTTACCCACGAATATGAGCTCCCAACAAACATCCTCAGAGACAGAAGAGAAATCCGACACTGGCTCTTCACCACAGCAGCAACGTCTCGATAAGAAAGACGAGCAAGCAAAAGAGCGGGGGGCACAAGCGGCCGCTGAAGCACAGTCTCCCGCCGATGAGGAGACAACTCTCCTGAAGGTCTTCCGGTACGACCCTGAAGTCGAAACCAAACAAGAACCCCGATTCGATGACTTCCATGTTCCCTACGAAAAGGGGATAACAGTCTTGGACGCACTCATCTACGCTCGTGACCACTTCGACTCTAGTCTCACATTCCGTCACTCGTGCCGGATGGCGGTGTGTGGAAGTGACGGACTATTCATCAACGGGAGCCAACGACTCGGCTGTCAAACGCAAATCTCCGATCTCGATGAGCCAGTTCGCGTCGAACCGCTCCCTCACGAACCAGTAATCAAGGACTTGGTAGTGGATATGGACCACTTCTTTGAGCGGATGGAATCCGTTGAACCATATTTTCAGCCCGAGGATCTCCCAGACGGTGAACTCGAAGAACAGCATCAATCTCCCGAGAACCGAGAGAAGATCAAGATGGCCTCACGGTGTATTCAGTGTGGCTGTTGTACGTCGTCGTGTAATCCCTCACAGTTCGACGACGAGTACATCGGCCCCGCTGCCATTGTCAAGGGGTATCGGTTCTATATGGACGAACGCGAAGAGGAAGACGCGAAGGAACATCGGTTGGATCTACTCGATAAAGAACACGGGGTCTGGCAGTGTCATACGCAATTTTCGTGTACAGCCGTCTGTCCAAAGGACATCCCGATCACAGAAGAAATCCAGGAGATGAAGCGTGAATCAGTCAAACAGAACCTCAAATTCTGGTGATCGAGAACATCGGGTTGCGGGGCTACTACACAGCGTAGTGATCAAATCTTCCACTCACGCCACCTGAAACGGCAGTCAACAACAAACTATGGAACCAATTGTTCCCCCTCCTCGTCGTAGATCGTGATTGCGTCTACCGGACAAACACGAGCGGCCATTTTCGCATCGAACTCCTCTCCCTCGGGAACGCCTCGTCTGTAGTGATCAGTCTCGAACTCATCACTTCCGACAAGCGTTGCTTTCCCCGCATCGCGATCTTCGACGAACTTCTCCCACTCGTGAACGCAGTTGAAGATTCCTGTGCAGGTATCGCGGTCGAATTCGACTTCCATTGTGTGAATATTGGTATGTTGTGCTTTGAATCGTCTGTTCCAGCGACTCGCTCTGTTCACCGGGGGATATTGACTGTGGTCTTCTTGGTAGTTGCTTCCGGATCACCGTAGTAGTTTGCTCCTATAGTAGAATCTGGAAGTCTTTGTAATGCGCACTAACGTAACCAGCTGCTATCCGTTGATCCTTACCGATCTATCGAGTGCTGTGAGCAAAGACTTCTGGGGATTACTATAGGTTGTTGTAGTACTGAATCTGGCTCTGATGGAATCTTGGTAATTCGACACATTCGGAGTTGGAATCTCCTCCCTCAGGGATAGTCACTATCTGTTAGAAGGATCCAGCTCCTCTGTATCTAATAGCGTGAGATTTGTCCTGCTCTTTTTAAGCCTCCATCGAATACAGTAGATTGACAGAATATCAACAAGCATGACAGACAAAAATCCAGAGATAGCGGTCACGTTCAATCCACAGAAATGGGTCGATGGACCGTACCATCTAGATGATGGGGCAGATAAACAATTGAATCCTGCCGAAGATCGAGACCCAGTGACGTTCGTAGTGCCGTGGGAGGACGGGACTGACGAGGAGGGAACCATTTTTCCTGACGAATCGTATGAAGCAAATCAGCTGCGGTCTCATCCTGCAGCCCCCAACTGGGTCCAAGACTGGGAAGGACCGTACTATGTCCGGACGAAACTGGTTGACGACGAGTAATTGACTCCAGACAATGCAGGCCAAGTAGATATAGATTTGCTGGCAGAGACGAAAAGAACGGCTGTCTCTATTGACGTCTTGGGTTATTGACCTCCTCCACGCTGTAAACGACGTGGAATCCAACCATGGGATATCGGTCGGGAGTAGCCTTCCAGGTTTCAACCCGCACTTCCAAGGGAACCAGCAGCATACTGGAGGAACCTCTCGGTTTAACTCCCTTAGTAGGGCTGTGGTCCGGTCAAACAGGCCCCGTCTCCAGCCGAGTCATAGGCATGCATGTGTTCTCTGGCATGACTCTCTCCACTGGAGTAGCAGGTCTAAATGCGTAGTACAGACGCTTAAACGCACCGGTAGAAGATATCCAGCCCGGCCACCGACGTCGGTTCACCGGTCGGGCCTACCGCTCGACCCGTGCCTGAAGACGCGGGTATGCGCTACCAATTCCTATCATCCCCGCGGCGCGTACACGTTCTATACTCAATTACGTACACCTGACCCTTTTGAAAAGTGAAGATCAGTCGGTAGACGGATACTCCCGTATGAACCGTGTATTGATGAGATTCCTCTTTTCACAGACGGTATGAGGAGGATGCTCCGACCCCTGAGATTGGAGAGGAAGCCGATAACCGATGACGCAAACCACGTCACGATGGCAGACCTACTCCTCTACATGTAAGTGACATTGAACATATATGAAAATACTGTGGAGTACCGTCGTACCGCCGTCATCAAACTCGACACTCTCGACGGAGCCGATGATTCCCTTCGAGAGACTGTTGAGCAGTTCAAACACTGCGCCAACACCGCAAGCGAGTGGTGCTGGCACGGTGACGACGGAGACCACGTCACCTCGAAAGCCAAAGCCGAACGCGCCCTCTACGATCGACTCCTCGATGAAACCGACCTCACCGCGAATCTCGCCCAGAAAGGAATTCGGCGAGCAGTCGAAGCCGTCAAAAGCGGCGTCGAACGCCTCAAACGTGGCGAGGCAACGTCGCAACCGCACTTCTCGGCAGACAGCACAGTCTACGACAAGCGGAGTGCGACGTTCCACCGCGACCACGTTTCCCTTTCGGCCGTAAACGGACGAATCGAGTGTGACTACATCCTTCCTGACGACTCGGAGATACCACCGACGAAGTACGTCTCCAACGAGGGCTTCGAGTTTCGGATGGCCAACCTCCAGTACCGTGACGGTGACGGGTACCTCCACGCTTCGATGCAGAAAGTCGAAGCAGACGCGGAAACACCAGAATCCGAGTCCAAGCACAGAACAGTCCTTGGTGTGGATCCGGGCGTGAACAATCTCGCCGTTGCTTCGACGGGGCGATTCTGGTCGGCAGACGAGTTCAACCACTGGCGTCAAGAATACGAGAAGCGTCGTGGCTCGCTCCAGCAGTGTGGGTCCCGCCACGCCCAAGAAAACATCGAAAGCGTCGGACAGAAAGAGTACGGACGCTTCGAGATATACCTACACACGGTGGCGAACGAACTTATCGAGGAAGCCGTCGAGAACGATTGTTCGCACATCGTGTTCGAGGATCTGATCCACATCCGGGAGAACGTCCCCGGAGCGACGTGGCAACACCTCTGGGCGTTCCGATGTCTCCACGAGTACGTCGAATACAAGGCCGAAGAACACGGTGTCGAAGCCGTTCAGGTTGATCCACGCAATACGTCGAAGCGTTGCTCAACATGTGGGTTTACCCACGACGATAATCGCTCGGGGGAGACGCTCGAGTGTCAGCAGTGCGGGTACGAGAGCCAGGCCGACTACAACGCCGCGAAGAATATAGGCTTGCAGTATCTCCATCGTCGGCAAAATGCAGACGATGGAGGCGCACCCGTAGATGTGCGCTTGAATCGCGGGACGTTGGACGTGAGCGGGGAGTACGTACCCCCTGCCTCAGGTGAGGCATAGAACGGAAGTCCACGCGAAAGCCTCGGGGCTTGGCCCTGAGACGATTTACGTCTGCTGAAGTCGGTGTTCGCGTTCGATGTCCCGCAATTGCGGGATCAATTCGGAATCTTCCGTTACGTGGATGATATAGCGGGGAACGTCCCTCGTTGTTCGTGCCATAAAGGGTTCTCCCCAGAAACTCAAGAGCGCGTCAGTCTGCTCGTTTTTCGTCCCGCGAAGAATGAACGAGACGTTCTCATCGAGTTCGCGCCAAACGGGTTCCTGTACCGTCTCAGCACCCCGACACTCCTTTACTTTGGGTTTGACATGAGTATTCCAGCGCTCCCGCTCACTCTCGTCGAGGACGAACTGAATCGAGGACACATTTGGATTCTCGATCGGTGGACGAAGCAACGCATCGAATAAATCCTGGGGAACGAACATGAGGAGACAGACGTTGAACCAGGTCATTTCTCCACGGGCACCCTGACCGAACTGCGTACTCCGGGATCTGAGCTCTCCTGGGCCGATGAGTTCGAGGTCGGAGGCATCCATACCGGCGCGGATGTCTTCGACAGTGCGTTCGGTGTGAGCGAGGGACTCAGAGAGATTCTCCGTTTCCGATTCACGCCTGAGATGACTGATAAACAAGAACGCCATGAGAACGAGCGTGATCTGAAGAAGCACGGCTTCGTCCACGATGTGCAAGAAATGGAGTACCAGTGCGAGAACCGCTGCTAGGATACCCGCGACAGCTTCCCATTCGATTTCCTTAATTTGCCATCTCATAACGATAGTATCTCTGAAACGGTTCTATTGAATCCACGGACGGCATCGGGGTAAGTCGTCAGAACGATTGAGGTGAAGCGGAAGAGGCGTCTTAGTGCAGAAGATTCTCTTCCGCTTCGTCAAACAGGCTGTCTCGATAGCACGAAAACTTACTGATGCAGCAGTGATGCAGATCAGCCATCCTGCCGGCAACGGAGTTGCCGGCTGGAAGCACGCAGTCTTGCACTTTCTTCGGGTTCACATGGAAGCGACACTCGTCGAAGTCCTCGATTGGGCCGAGGAAATGGAGCGGGTCCGAGCCGCGCTCGTTCTCGAGCGCGGCGAGTTCCCCGGTCCATCCGCGCTGTGCAAGTCGTTTGATCGAGCACCGATGCGGATCTGGAGAGAGCTGCTCCGACTCTCGTCGGAGCTGCTCGATCAGTCCGGTCACGCCGCCATCGACGCCACCTATTTCGACCGCCAACAGGCGTCGAGCCACTACCTCAAACGGTGCGACCGAGACGTACAGACGATACAGGCGACGTTTCTCGTCGATACCGCGCAGGGCGCGGTGATCGACGTACACTGTAGTGCGAAGTGGCCAAACGGGACGAAGATCGGCCCGCAGGTCGTCCGGCGGAACGCCGGCGACCTGCTCACACTCGCCGCTGACAAAGGCTATGACGACATGAGCTTCCGCGAAGAACTCCGTGCTGACGGCGTGAGACCGCTGATTAAACACCGCGTCTTCGCACCCTACGATCACGCGCACAACGCGCGGATCAACGACGATCTCTACAACCAGCGGTCGATCTGTGAGACCGTGAACTCGGTGATCAAGCGCTCGTACGGCTCCGCCGTCCGAGCGCGAGCATGGTACCGTCAGTTTCGTGAAATCGCTCTCACTGCTGCCGTTTACAACGTCGAACAAGTCGTCAAACAGTGAAACCCGCTGCCCTCTGCGGATTCAATGAAGCCCTCTGAAACAGAAATCTGGTTATAGCTATTTAGTCTAGTGGCGAAGTCCGCAGATACTCTTCGGTGCTTCAAACGAGATGTTCTAGTCCCACAGAAATTATGTACTCGGGTACTGGCTACACTTCGGGCTCAACGCTTTGATCGTCAGCCATATACACGAGTTTACCGGCCCGCTCGAGCCAGTCGACACCGAGTTTTACAGTCATGGGGACGAGTGCCGTCGTGAAGATTGCCATGAACACGAGAATCGAGAAGAGCTGTTGGGAGATGATTCCTATCGAAAGTCCGATCGAGACGATGATGATTTCGACCGTCCCACGGCCGTTCATTCCGAGACCGATGACCAGTCCCTCTTTGCTCGTCAGTTTCGTCGGAAGCGCGAACGCCCAACTACCGACGATCTTCCTGAAGAATGCGAGGGCCAGGACGAGCAACAGGAGACCGAGTTCTTGAGTGAACACGCCCAGCGTGAGTTCGAAGCCAACAGTGACGAAGAAAATCGGCGCGAACACGCCCATCGCGAGGTCGTACATGACCGTGTGCATATGCTCATATATCACCTTGTCGAGCTGCGCCTGCCGAAGGAACATCCCGGCGACGAAGCCGCCGATAATCATGTGGAGGTCCGCTAGAGCTGCCAAATATGCGAATATTAATGCCACGATGAGTGCGACACTGAACGCGGAGGTTTTGTCGATGAATCTGTACCGGCGCATCAATCCTTCGAGGCGTTCCCAGACGACTGGGAGCACGCGGTCGCCGATAACGAGCGCAACCGCGAAGAACGCGAGCGCGCGGAGCATCACGGTGCCAATGCTCCAGAGGGTGACCTCGCCGCTCTCGATGAATCCGGTGACGCCCGCGAATACGACGAGAATGCCGACGTCGGACAGGAGCGCTCCGCCCAAGAGCACGCCAGCGATCCGCGTGTCGAGGATATCGAGGTCAACGAGAATCCGTGACTTGGTCGCCAGCGGCGTAGCCGAGGCCGAACGGCAACAGGAACCCGCCGAGCGCGATCATCAGCGCCTGCGGATCGAGTTCGAACAGCTCGTGGAGGTCGATTTCCATCCCCACGTAGACCATCAATAGGAAGACGCCGAATTCGGCGAAGATGTTGAGGACTTCTGAAGAGTGGAGTAATCCAAGGAGGGCCGGCCCGAACACGATGCCGGCGAGGATTTCACCCATCATCGCGGGGTAGCTCAGACGTTCGGCGAAGGCACCGAACACCCAGGCGAGGGACAACACGAGTAGCAGATTGATAATGTCGATGCCGGTGGCTTCGACCATGTGATTTTGAAATGGGTGAGCACGCCTTTGTATTCTCCTTTTTATTTTGCACGAACCGTCTACCAACCGATGAATCAATCATGTCTAATTACGTTCTATTGTCTACCTGTATTTAGAGTTGGAGAGAACGTTTGATATTTCTCACCGCTATTTTTAGAACGGGTTCTCGGAATTGCCCGAACCATGTTCGAGTCCGGTACGGATCACCGGTCCGTTGTTTGAGCGCAAAGAAGAGAGCTTCAACCACTGACCGCCAATGATTGATGCCATCGTCATGGCGAGCGCCGTGCGCTATATCAAGCTTGTCCGATTTGTATAGTGATGGCTAGCCAAATGGCGGTCAAGGCCAATTGTATCGATAGCCTGCACGTCTCAGGTATCGTGAAGCATATCGAGGAGTCGCCGGTCTGGCAGATCGAGATATTCGCGGAGACCGTGGATCGCTACAATTACCCAGCAGCATAGCCGCCGTATCCCTTCTTGGCCGCTGGTGTAGGATCTCCAGAGATAGCGCATTGAGCCAGAGTTACAAGGTGATCTGTGAAACGCATAAAAGGAGGGGCATACTATTTAGACAGACTCAGAGGTCAGTTAGTTCACCAGAGCGACTCGTTCTCTACAGTATCTAACTTCTACTATAAGTTTCCTGATCGGCTTTTGGCTCAGTTCTAGATGCGTCTGCCCGCCACGAGAGAACGACGACGGTCAGGTATAACGCGCCCAACAATCGCGCCGCTGGTTTGATCCACGGCTTCATCTCCAGATCCTCAGTGTTCTCGTAGACAAATTCTTGGCTAAGCTGGATAATTGGATGTGGCACGAGCGCAAGCAGGATCCCAGCGACGGCGAGTAATCCACTGACAATCGTTGAGCCGCTCTCACCTCGGCCGCGGACGAGCAGCCAGACGAATATCATTCCCTCGAGACGAGCTCCCCAGAGCGCCCATGGACGCAATTGTGCCTCATCGGAATTCTCGAGGCCGATCCATTCGCACATGTCGATGATCGGTTTCGGTTTCGCGATCTCGAACAGACCGAACACGATCAATAGTTTGCGAAGCACAGTCGTGATACGACGTCAGCTGACAAAAAGACTGACTCCGCTGTTGAAAGTTGTCTCATTAGTGTACAGACGTTGAAGCTCAGACACAGACAGATATCAAGGATCGATTCGTACGTTCATCGAAAGATGTTATCAGATCGTCATGGGGCAGGATACTACCCAGAGCTTCAGCCATCAGATCTCCGGGAGCAGAATCAATCAGGTGCTCGGAGTCTGCAAACTGGCGACAGGCGACTGAACGGCCGCTGGTTGCCCATTATGGTCTTCCGGCCGCGGTCCGACATTCTCTCGATCATAACTGTCGTCGAATGTGTCACTGACCGTTTTCCGTCCCACTGGTGTAACTCCCGATCTGATGACGCAGATCGCAACGATCATCGACATGTATCAACTCGCTCCGCAGGTCAAGGGATTCCGTCTCCGAGCCCCTGACACCGAACTCGAATTCGATCCCGGACAACACACTACGGTCCGGTTCGAGGCCGACGGCAAGGAGGTTGTCCGCCCCTACAGTCCAACGACTCTTCCCGGCACCGACGAGTTCGCGCTGGCAATCAAGTGGTACGACGACGGCCTCGCATCTTCGTACATGCATACCCGCTCGCCGGGCGACGAGATCGAAATCGGCGAATTCGAGGGAGGCCTCTCCCTCGAGGATCCAGACCGTGATATTGCCCTGCTCGCGAGCGGCACCGGCCTCACGCCGCTGCTCGCGATTCTCAGGCAGTACGCACAGGTCGGAAGCGGTGACGCCCACCTCATCTTCGGCGAGCGGACAGCCGACTCGATCTTCCATCGAAGCACGCTCGAGGAACTGGCAGCCATGCACGACAACGTCGAGGTGACCTTCACGCTGTCAGATCCCGAGTGGGACTGGCTCGACCGAACTGGCTACGTTCAGGAGCATCTCAAAGATCTCTTCGAGGAGTTCGAGGAGCGGGACTTCTACGTCTGCGGCGTCCCGGGAATGGTCGTCGAGACGAAAGACGAACTCCGCGACCTCGGCGTACCCGAGGAGCGGATCCACAGCGAAGGGTGGGAGGACGACGCGGTCACCGATGAGTCGTGAATCGGACGGCTCGGGCTTCTACACCCCGTTTAACGACCGGTGTCGGCCGTCCCGCTCGAGTCCGGCCCGGGGAGTCGCCGAACGGATAGCACCGCCGGTTGTAATTTCATCCTGTAGATAAACGGAACTGGATCGAGAACGACCTCACGGGAGCGGGTTCCGGTGACCGATTCGTCGCCCCGGATAACAGGTGCGCCGACGGGCGATTCACGATCCGTCGGAATCGATCGACCGCTCTCGCCGCGGCGGTGCGAACCGTCACCGGGCCGGTTGTCGGTCATACGCCTGAATAGGTGGCTTGCATCAAAAGTCCATTTGTGGATAAGCGGAGCGTTATTCCTCGCGCTTCTCGGCGAGATGCTCCCAGATTTCCGTACAGCCAGCCCCTTCTTCGATATCGGAGAGGTGTGCGTCGTCGCGTTCCGTCGGTTCTTGTTCGACCGACTCTAGGTTGCATTCGGCTGCGTCAGTCATCGACGGCCTTTCGAATCCTGCCAGCATAAGTCTCGGTTCGGCTGCAAAAGATACCTGTACACTGTCTTACGGGTCGATTATGCCGCTATTCCCGACGACCAGTCAGTCTGAAACGAACGGCGCTCGAACGACTCGTGTCGACCCGGATTTGCTGAAGAGCGGAGTCACCACGAACACGCTCGAGTTGGGGTCGACCGTTATCAGCTCGACAGCTCGCGACCACTCGCAACAGCAGTGCCAATCGACCGGTAGTCCACGACGAACAGACGGTTCCGGCCTGACCGCCGTGGCGCTGAACGCCGATCGGCTCGATACGATCGTGTTCTGCCGTTTCAGTCATCTCGGTGTGTACTGGTAGTCGGAAACGACGGTGCCGGCAAGAACGATGGTGAATGACGGCATTCGTTCGCTGGAACTCCCAATTTCCTGCATCTGATCGAATCAGCGGGCATTTGCCGTCGGCAGAGATGCGGCGAATATAACCGTCAGAGAGAACACTCGTCACAGCAAATCATGACTGACAGTACCACGACCGGTGGCGCTGAGAGACGTCTCCGGCGATAATTACGGTTTCACTCAGTCTAAATAGTACTTGATCGGCCCCCGCTCGCTGGAGCCTCGAGCGTCAAGGACAATCCCTTCTAATAACGAGTGACGAGTCTGACGTACTGTCGATCCTGGCTGATCTCACTGGGTATCCTCGAGAGCGATTCGAATACATGGGCAAGATACGCAACCGCTCGGGGATGGAACCAACGCCGATCGTCGACTGGGAACAGGAGGGTGCGTGGGACGATCTCGACGCGAGCGAGCTAGAAGACGACCCAGATGATGAAGACTGACAAATTCGACATTGTCTAAATCTCCTCCCATGGCCGTTCCCCCTGCTGTTTTCGATACTTTTATACTCTGATAGAACATCGAACAAATATGTACGATTTAACGGGCTTCCAGCGTGACCTGCTGTACACGATCGCCGGCCAGGACGAACCACACGGACTCGCACTCAAAACCGAACTCGAGCAGTACTACGAAGGCGAGATCCACCACGGCCGGCTCTATCCAAATCTCGATACACTCGTCGATAAGGGCCTTGTCGAGAAAGGCGAAGCTGATCGACGGACGAACGTCTATACGCTCACGGCTCGTGGCCGCCGCGAGATCGAGGCGCGTCGGGACTGGGAAGATCAGTACGTGGGCGAGCTACTAACAGAGTAGCAGACGATCGCGCCCACCGCTATGACAACTGCGATACCTGCGCGCGACTGAGCCGCGGTTCTGCAACTGGCGTCGACGTTTCGATTCCGGACCCGGAGACATCGCCCGGTCGCCACGGAGGTGAGACCGATGTGTAGCTGGTTCGTTCCGGCGAATCGGCTATGCGATGTCGAGAGTCAGACGCCATAGCCCATCAATCGGCTGACAAGGACGGTCGGCGCACTTTCAAGGATCGAAAGATTCGCGTCGACAGTGGACAGTCCTTGAACGGTACTGAACGGCAACTAAACTCTGTTGGAGAATGTGACGGGAAGGATTTGCACCTTCGGCGCACCTGTGGAACAGGCACGTGTTACGCTACACCACCCACGCCGACTGTAGTCGATATGTCGCCAGTCGTCTCCATATAAATCCAGGGCGTTTCTCACTCCCCGATTCTATGCAGCTACTAGTATCTCTTGGGAGATCGTCATTTCTGGAATAGTCCCGCTCAGTTTATGTTTTCCGCTAGAGTAAAGCTCGTTCCGCCACACTTGCAGAAACCTCGCCCCATCGCCTTCGGTTCTCCATCTAATAGATTAATACCTGGTTGTATCAAGCCACATTTATTACAGTATAGTACTACCCTGTCTACTCTCTCTGTCATTTTACCGAAGGTCATTACTACTGGACTCGATAATAACCTTACTCAACTACCACGGACGCCTGAATGATCGATACAGGATACTGATCGCGAGGACGATGGTTCATGGTCTGAACAGGGAATCGCGCAACTGACGTGGTCGCACGGAATCGATCCGTCGGTGATCGTTGAGAGATCACGATGAACGTCGATGCTGAGCGCGACGATCTCACTCGCGAGCAGCGCCGGGAGATCGCCGAGATGCTGAGCACTCGAGCTATCAGTTTCGACCTCGAGAGTCCTGTCTCAGTGACGACGAAGGGTGAGATGTGATCTCGCGTTAGAATTCTTCGCAGGTACCAACGAATCACGAATGAAACAGTCACTCTGACTGATTATATTTAGAATTCGACTGTAATAGCCCCTAATACGCCCTGTTTCGGCACACCTAAAACTAACGAGCTACATAGTTCCAATTGAAGTATGGAACCAACAGTAACCCGCGGGATAGCGTTGAACCGTCCGGCAAACCCGCCGATACGTCTCTCGTTCGGTTTGTTCTGGCTGGTCGATCTCGTCGCTACCGTGTTCCTCTTTCTCGTTCCGTACGCCACCGAACTTAATCCGATCACGACCCATTTCTATGAGCTAATCGGATTACCTGGCGTCGTTCTCGCGGGAAGTATCTACGCCGCCACGGTCGTCATGATCGGACACTATCTCTCGAAGCCGTATGATGCACTGTTCGCTGTCGGTACTGTTCTCGTGTACGCTTTCTGTGCGACTAACAATGTCATCCTCCTAATGAGCGGGGAAGCAGTCTTCGAAACGCTCGCCATCGCTTGAGCGAATCGCTTAGAAAATATCGCTGATCGCGATCTTTGCCTGCTCAGTCCCGCGGTGATCGCCGCCGCCGTGCCACCGGAGCAGTGGAAGATCACACGAGCGGACCATCTTGTCTTTGAGGATCGGACAATCCGACCGCCCATGCGGCCAGTAGACGACGAAGCAGTACCAGCCGTCGTTACGTCGAGCTTTCTCATGATACTCCCAGTAGACCTTAAAGTTCCCTGGCTGGCCGTCGGCGTGCTTGTGCATCGTCGACTTAATCTCGACGGACGTTCCCGAATCTCGCGTTGTGCCAGCTCGCCCGCTCGAGATTGAAGCGACACTTCTCGGCCATCCGTTTCTCGACGGCGGTCCCGAAGTGGTTCGCCCACTTCGAGTGGTTCATATCGATGTGGAGTTTGCCGGTTGGGCCGTCGCTCCTGTCAGCGGGTTCGAACATCATGTCCTCCTTGATACACTCGGGGTCGTTCGCCCGCGCGTACTCGGCTGTCTCGCCATCGGCCTCGAGTACGATCGGGACGGGGTCGTCGCCGTACTCGACGTGAATCGCAACGGTCGCACGTTCGTCGGGCCAGTTGTCGTGAATCGTCACCGCCTGCTTGCTTTCGCTGCGGCGGTGCTCGAGAGGTATTCGCCATCGGATAGACGTTCACGCCATCCTTGCCGTCGGAGAGGATATACGGGTTCTCGGCGTTTCACTACTCGAGATGATCTTGCCACCAAATCGGTACGGCGGTCCTGACGACCCACTGGGGAATGTTCTCTTTTAGCCGTCGGATCCGCTACGCCTACTCGAGCATTCGACGATTGATCCGTGGCTGCAAATAGCAGCTGCACTCACAGCAACAGAAACCCCCAGGAACGGCCGCGCTGTTCAGATAGGTCCACCGCTCGAGCAGCAAGCGATTTGTTCTTGTTTATCGACAATTCACCCGTACCGGTCGCGAGTGAACGCGGATTGATTGTTGTGATGGACAACAACGTTTATAGTGTTGTGAATGATAACAACAGGTGATGGCCGAAGGTGATGATGGGGCGACGCGTTTCCTCAAGCTAACTGAGGACTTCGGCGACACATACGTCGAAGTTGAGGCGTGGTCCGTGCCAGAGTCGGACCGGTACCCGGAAGGAGTGAAATACTCATTCCAGTACGGAAACACAGCCGGCGAGACGGTCATCCGATACGACAACTTCCCGGACCATCCCGAGATCGGACGGCACCACAAACACCGCTCAAGCGACCCCGACGACGTTGTGACGGTGGACTTCAACGGGTTAGAGTCGCTGTTCAAACGATTCAAGCAAGAGGTGAAAGATCATGGCGAACCCTGGTAACAGCAACAGGAAGAGCAAGACAAACAGCGAGCGTACGATGCATATTCGGTTCCAGAGTGGCGACGAGCAGGGAGTGCTCGAGACGCTTCGCGCACTCGATCGCGGCGAGAGACCCGAGCCGCATCTCGAGGTTGTGTTTCACGATCCCGACGACCTTCACCGCGTAGTCCGCCCGAAGAACCTCGAGTTACTCCGGAGTATCGTCCAACACGAACCAGAGAGTATTCGCGAGACCGCTCGGCTTGTCGAACGTGACGTCCGACAGGTCCACACGAATCTCGAGGAACTTGAGGAGTTACACTTGCTCGAATTTGAGCAAGCCGGCCGATCGAAGAAACCGACAGTATGGTATGACTCGATCGAGCTGGACCTGTCGCTCACCGATGCTGATTCCGAGGCAGCACGGGCGTGATTCACTCGACGCTATCTCTGATCACCATCACCTTTACTCGCCGCGCACCGTCGAAGTCGCGGAGTCGGTCGGTTAGCTCACGAACCTGCCCGGTTGGCCCCCGACAGAACAGCGACTCGAGAAATCATCGCCCTACACAGACGAGTGTATGGAGCGTGTCATAGAATAGGCCATGTGGCCTATGGACTCCAGAGCGACCGTTCAGTACAGGTGAGGGACTGAACGATTGTAAAATACAGCGAAGAGCGGTAGCGTTACTCGATGTCGAGGCTGTACAGGCGCTTGCGGGCGTCCGAGAACGAGAATCGGGAGTCAACGACGTTCTCCTCGTCGAGACGATTCAGAGCGTAGCGAACCGTCCGGGCTGGCAGAAGCGTCTCGTCGGCAATCTGTTGCTGGGTCATCACATCGCTGTGCTCAAGGACCTTTGCGACGAGTTTGGCACTCGGTGGCAGATCACGGATGTCGTCCCATGACCCCATTTGAGTCCTTTCCTGATGCAGTGATTCTGACGTGCTCATTGTATACTCCCCGTTTCAAATACAGGATGATAATATTTCCTATCTCAATATATGCATAGTGGTTATACCAGGCGCGAGTTCATCTCTCTAAAATCCCGTAAATAGGTAGTTCTCTGTGTAAATGCATCGGATAGAACTCCGACCGGATGAACTACGCTACGCCTTAGGACCGCTCGAGCTCACGCAGTTGCTCTCCGATCACCCACCAACGATTGGCTGAATCGTTCAGACGTTTCTCACAGCAGAGGGTCATTTGTTGCAACGAGATAGCGTATCAGAGAATACATCTCACACCCACCATCTGCCGATTATACGGCTCCCAATTCGCGTATAAGGCTTAATTTCGTCAGTCATTGGTTTTGCTCAGGACTGAAACCGTGAATAATGCCTGTTGAGAACCATTGTATGTCAGACTCGTATATGGAGTGTGGGCACAGAATGACGGCAGACCACCAGCCGGTGGAGTGTACAGAATGCGACGGTGAGATGCTCACTCTCAGCAAACTACAGGAGTGATCCACCGCCACCTTTCGGGGCGGCGGATTCGTCTCCATCGCCAGTAACGTTTTGAGTAATCGGCACAACTGTCCCAATGAAGCGGGAGATTTGGGACATGAACAACTGAAGTCTCCCGCTTCAAGACCTTCGATTTAGCGACCCATTCTGCCGCCGTCTAGTGATCCAACGCAGCCGTTTCAACACAGTTGGAATCGGAGCAAGATTGAAATAGGACAGGACGAGCATATTCACTGTCGCGTTCTCCTGCGCGACATGGACGATCCAATCACCACCGAACCCCATTGGCCCTTCTCTCTATTCCGCCCGGCGGCCATCCCCCTGTGCCTATCCGGGCGGCATTTTGAGGTCCTCTCGAGGCGATTAAACGCTGAGCGAGAGCTATCCAATCTCAAGGATCTCACCGCAAAACTCACAGCCGGCGACTATGAGGACCGCAACCGCTTCCGCAGCGAGATTATGCGCTCCGCTCACAGCCTTGCTGGCTTGATCATCCATCTATTCGATGCCCTCGAAATCGATATCGTTCGAGAGCTTCGCGTCCCGTCGGGACTCGAGACCGATTCGCTAGACGAGCTCGCAACCTCGATCAGTATTTCGGCCGCGATTCAGGGGAAATACGGTGTGTTTGCCTCGTACTGACAGCTGTTCAAAACTCGCGAAGAGCGTCGTCACACTGCGTTCTCACCGACAGTCGACACAGACGATCCGCTAGTGACGCTCATCGGCTCTGTCATCGTTCGCGGTGAGGACGTCCATCCGTCTTCACCTATACCTTGAGGACACACTCGAGACGCCAGCAGCGGTCGCTGATGACGCTCCCGAATTTGCGGTCCACGTCTCCCTCTCGACGGTCGATCGAACGGACTACGCGATGGCTGCGACGCGGATCCTGCAGGCCAAGAACCTCCGACCGACTCGAGACAGTATCTCGCTACTACGGGCGGTAGCCAGCTCGCCGTACGCTGCTGCTCGAGCACTGTACCAACTCGCCACCGAAGACGAGAGCCGAGAGCTCCGGCCGGACGAACTCCGCTACGCGTTGGGAACACTCGAACCCAAGCAGTTGCTCGCCGATCTTCCACCGACAGTTAGCCGAATCGTTCAGACGCTTCTCACAGCCGAAAATCGCCTATCATAGCGTGACCTCGCTGACCGAGCGGGCGTCTCAGCACGGATCATCCGGAACTATCGCAACCGGCTCGAGGCGTTCGATCTCATCCGGGTTGACGAGACTGGATACCGCCTAGTTCTATCGTTCCAGACTACTTCCGAACGCCGCGATCCCGTTGTTCCAACTGTCCTCGAGGCGAACCAGACGCTCCTCGACGCATTGCTCGAGAAATCCTCCCGCCAGAGCGATACAGTGATCCTGACGACCCACTCGGTGGTGTGCTGTTTTGGCCACTGGACCCCCAGCGATTATTCGATCACCACCGAGTTAGTCCGTGGCTGCGACTAGCAGCTGCGCTCATAGCAACAGGATCTACCGGGAACAACCAGGCCGTGTGGATGGGCCCACCGCTCGAGCAGCAAGCGCTTTCTCAGACAACTCCGTAGGATTTAGTGAAGCGAGATCGCGTTGCCAGTCTAGCTGTTGTTCTTCCGGACGGGGACGCCGTAATCGATGTGGACTTCCGGTGTGCTCGGTGATTCAGATGCTGGAGTTCCGTTCCAATCGAGAACATGAACATTCGCTAGTTCCCCAGAGAACTGGAACCGATGGACGCCGGTTTCGATCGTCCCTTCAACAGCATGTTCCGAGACTACTGTGGTTTTCTCGAACGAGTCAGCCTCAACTGGTTCGATATCACCATCGACGCTAATTTCGTAGTTGGATGGCACTCCACGACCGATTACTGTAACGGTATTTGTCATCGTTGTCTCACTTGGCATACAGTGGGAGACTCAATTTTGCCAGTATAAGCCTTCTTATTGACAAAACGGTCGGAATTTCCAACGCTCTCGAACGAATGAATATGGATTACACTACAACTCGACGTGCTGATCTTCCCACTCTCGTCTATCTTGGATCGCTTGCTCTCCTGCGTCGCTGATCGCGTAATAGTTCGTTCGTCGGTCGAGTTCGCCCTTCTCGACCAACTCCTTGTTGACAAGCGTGTCGAGGTTTGGGTACAGCCGGCCGTGATTGATCTCGCTCTCATAGTACTCCTCTATCTCCTCCTTGACATCTTGGCCAGACGGGCGGTCGGCACTTGCGATCACGTACAGGAGGTCTCGTTGGAAGCCGGTGAGGTCATCCATCTCGCGTGAGTATTCAACGATGCTGCATTTTACTTCTTTCCACGGAGAATTGTATGTCTCCGCGCTGTGAAAGTAGAATGTTGTGCTCTGTTGGATATATATTACACTCAATCAAATAATGGAAACTGTAGCAGAGGCCGGTTCGAGGGTGTCATCGAACGATCCACATGACGCTCTTTTCACCGAATCTGGAGCGAACTGTCCGTTCACTCTACTTGCTTACTTATCGGATAGCTTTTTCCATCACGAGAAACTCAAAGAGATAGTTCTCCTGCGAGACTGTCTCGACGTCCTCATACCCACGTTGGCGGTACATCTCCGGGAGATATGGATGCTCTTCCGGAGTGATCAGCCGGATCGTAGCGTACCCACAGTGCCGAACCTGTTCCTCTGCGTAGTCCAGTAACTGTCTTCCGACACCCTCTCCTTTCCAGTTTTCGTGTACGGCGAGTCGGCTGAGTTCCACACGGTCCGAGTCTGTTTCTTCGAGACAGACACCGCCAATTACATCGCCGCCTTTCTTGGCAACGTAGACTGTGTTCTGCTGAACCAAGTCAGCTATCTTCCTCTCTGATGCAGACTCTGCTTCGTTGGGGAGTCCTAGCCGACGATTTTCCTGATACGCGCTCTGGTATACCGCCGCAAGTTGCTCGGCGACGGCCACTGTCGCTCGTTGAATGTGCGGTTCACTTATTCGTAACGACTATCTATCTGATAAAACGTGATAACGTTGCATCCTGTACTGATCGGCAACTACAGATACAGACTGTGCGAACTTCGCTGTACTTTTCGTTGCCGGTCGCCAACAGAGCGTAATGGGAATTCAAAGCTACTTTGAATCCGATCTCCGGTTCTACTATGCGGTTGGTGGGTTCGTGATATTGGTTTTCATAAGCGGGATCGCTGTCTCGGCAATATTGGAACTCGCCGTCATTGATCAGCGGCTCATTCCGCTCATTGTCGGATTTTTCTTGTTCATGTTCGTCTACTTTATCTCGGTAAGCGTTCAGGCTCTCGAACCGGATTCGTGACGCTATCATTTTTGAATATACTGTTCACTTCTTTACCTGTACTGAGCGATAACTACAGGTACGAAGTTATCATGTAATGGTGTCAAAGCTGTATTGTTATTTTGCGTATCCTCTAAGATCTGCTTATCACAATCATGGACCGAGATGAAGAGCAGCCGTCCGATGAACCCGTACAGACTACGATCAGCGGTGTCGACGTGCAGTTTCGTGTGGCGTCAGAAAGAGAACGTCGATTTCTTCCCGACGATGTCGGAATCTATGATGAGATGTTTGAGGACATGTTTTCCGAAATGCACGGGGACGATGTCTTCTTCGATATTGGTGCTCATATTGGCATCAACAGCTGTGTAATCGGTCGAAGGCACCCTGAGATAGATATCGTCTGTTTCGAGCCTCACCCCCAGACACGGAGGAGTCTAGAGACGAACCTTGAGTTAAATGAGATTGACGCCCTCGTTATGGATTGTGCTATCTCAAATTCAGATGGGGCGATAGCGTTCGATACTCAACACGATACGCTAGGTGGGATGGGCGAAGTTCGCCATTCGGGGCAGGGGATAGAAACACCCGTTCGAACGCTCGATAGCATCATCAAAGATGATGGTGTCCCATCGCCAACCGTTATCATGTCGGACATCGTGGGCGAAGAAATCAATCTGCTCCGTGGCGGTTCAATGACCTTCTCGTCGCTAACGACGCGGCTGGCATACCTTGTAACCCACGACCAGCCATTAGAACGTCTTGGAAGTAGTAAGCACGAAGTCGAGGATCTTCTAAGAAGTTATGGGTTCGACGAGTTGGAATACCTCCGCGATAACTTCCTCAAGGCCAAGAAGTCAAGTCAATCCGGATAACTGTCAGAGGATGAGTGCGGGCGCTTGGTGCAGTCGTGATATCTGCTTCGTCTGTACTTACCGTTTGTCGGATAGTCACAGAGAGAGGGTATGGAAACCATGCGTTCTAGTTTAACCGATTGTACCGTCGTCTGATTGAATATCGTTGTGACTACCTGTCAGAGAAATCCGGTAGATGATGTGACTTACAGACCACCGGATTCTGCCCTGTTGAATAGCGATCTAATCGGCTGATATCACGGAGCAGAAGGACGAAGCCGAGGAAATCGATTCTGTCCATGGAAGTCGATCTCCTCGACTTCGTTGAGCAGTGTCGGCACCTAGTCAAACAAGCGTTGGGAAAGCACGCGGGCGAGCCCGCCAGCGGCGGGTTCGCCCGCTGGAAGCACGTCGTTCTGCACTGTCTCCGGCTCGAAGACGGCCACAGCTACCGAGAAACGTCGAATCGGCTGAAGTATATGGCCGAGATTCGTGACGCACTCGGTTTAGATCGAGACGATCTCCCGGACTACAGCACAATCTACAAATCATTCGACCGGCTGAAAATGTGGGTTTGGCGGGCGTTGCTGCGCGTTTCAGCGCAGCAACACCCGCAGTCTGGCCACGCTGCTCTCGACAGCACATTCTTCGACCGTCGCTCAGCCTCGTCGTACTACCGCCAGCGGTCAGGCAGTAACGTCCAAACACTGAAAGTGACGACACTAACCGATAGAGAGTCTCTTGCTGTCCTTGACGTGCATATCTCTGCCCGGTGGAAACACGATACGAAGACCGGGCCGCAGGTCGTCCGCCGGAACGCGGACGACCTGCTGTCCGTAGCTGCCGACAAAGCGTTCCACAACTGGATCACGAAATACGAGTTCTACGCGCTTGGTGTCGAACCACTCATCTTACAGCGTGGATCGAGGCCGTTGACGCTAGGTCATAACGCTCTCATCCGCGCAAAAGGCTACTCTCAGCGCTGGATGGCCGAGACTTCGTATTCGACAACGAAGCGCTCGCTCGGCGATGCCGTGCGAGCGCTGGGCTGGTATCGGCAGTTCCGTGAAATCGTCCTGATGTTCGCTATCTCGAACATAGAACTGCTCTGTGAACCGCTGTGACCGTGACTCAGCATCTATTCAACACGGCACCGGATTCAGTAATTGTGAATCGAATTCAAAGAGCGTTTCCCTCTGATGAGTTGCGCGAGCGTGCTCGCGCAACGAATCTCATCCAACGCGAACGGAAACTCGACGTCGTCGCGCTGTTCTACACGCTTTCACTTGGCTTCGCTGCCGGATCTGATCGATCCATCCAGACGTTTCTCGAACGCTACGTTGAGATGGGTGACTGTGATAAACTCGCTTATTCAACCTTCTATGGATGGTTCGGACCAGGATTCGTTGCACTCCTTCGAGAGATTCTCGATGACGCCATCGAGAATCTCGACACGGGCCGAACCGATCTGAGCGGACGTCTCGAACGATTTCGAGACGTCCTCATCGTCGACGCCACGGTCATCTCGCTCTATCAAGACGCTAAAGATGTCTACGCGCTTGACGACGACCGAGCCGGCGCGAAACTTCATCTCACGGAGTCACTCTCGACTGGGCTTCCAACGCGATTCCAGACAACCGACGCGAACACCCATGAACGGAGCCAGCTACCCACCGGCGAGTGGGTAGCTGGCGCCCTCATCCTGTTCGATCTTGGCTACTACGATTTCTGGTTGTTCGACCGCATCGACGCTAACGACGGCCGGTTTGTCTCTCGCGTCAAAGAGAACGCGAACTTCGAGATCGTCGAAGAACTTCGCACGTGGCGAGGGAACAGCATTTCGCTAGAGGGTCAGTCGCTGCAGGCCGTCCTCGACGACCTGCAGCGACAGGAAATCGACGTGCGGCTCACTCTCTCGTTCGACCGTAAACGAGGGTCGGGCGTCAGCACGACCCGAACCTTTCGATTGGTCGGCGTTCGCAACGAAGTCAACGACGAGTACCATCTGTACTTGACGAATCTCGACAAAGACGACTACAGCGCGCCCGATATCGCACAGCTCTATCGGGTGCGCTGGGAGATCGAGCTGCTGTTCAAAGAACTCAAATCGCGTTTCGCCCTCGATGAGATCAACACGACCGATCCGTACATTATCGAGGCGCTGATCATCATGTCCGCAATCTCGCTGCTTCTGAGCCGTGTTATTGTCGATGAACTCCGAAAACTCGACGCAAAACAGCAGGATAGCGTCGACGACGCCGCGGCGTCGTCGTCGCATCTTCCTCAACGCCGATGTTCACACGCTGTCGAGCGCCACGCGCACCTGGTCCAGTTGTACGTGATGCTCGATTTAGGGTACGAGCTTCCGGATTTAGATGAGTTGTTGCTGTGGTCATCACGTGATCCAAATCCACATCGGCCGCGGTTACGTGAGCAGGTTGAGTCAGGCGAGTTCTGGTAACGAACTCGCCTGACGACTGGGGTAGCTCCTGTCTCGATAGCGGCAGCTCTGGAACGGCGACGCACTCACAGCCGTGAGTGCGCCGCCTCGAAGGTATCACACGACGAATCAGCGACTGCCTGCTCCAGCGAACCCAGTCTCCTTATCCAATTCCACCCCAATTTGGTACAGTCTCCGCTAAGATCCTGCTTCACTCCGCCACTAAACTAGAACAGATGGTATGGAAACTTTTCTATGACACCCTGTGGTTCGTTTAGCAACTGTGGATAGCGTACCTATCTGGCTTGGGGCAAGAATGAAGCGTGATTTCTAAGATATTATCCTTCGACCTCTCGTTCGTGGCTGTCGCACACCTCCCCCGACGCCGTACCCCTATTCACCTATGGAAATCCTGCTGACTGACCAAACCATGCTTGCCAAGATAATTCTTCGGGCGACGAGGACTTGCTGTAGTTTTCGAACGTAGAATCGACAACCGGCGAACCGATAGCTACTGAAACAGCCATCAGGCGGGGGACTTCTTGTTTGCGAGAGCAGTCGCTCGCGCTGCCACCAACCGGCCAATGAGCGCCGCTCCGGCGGCGCTCAGGCACTCACCCCTGGTGGGTCGTACACCTCCTCACGATCCAGCATGTGATACATTGAAACCAGCAGCTTTCGGGCGGTTGCTACAATCGCTGTTTTCGAGTTCTTTTTTCGAGCTAACCGGTTGTAAAACCGGCTGAGGTACTCGTCTTCGCACGTATGTACCGCAGAGTATGACGCTTGAACGAGCAGCCACCGGACTCGTCCTGATCCTCGCTTCGAGATGCTCCCCTCAAACCGCGAGTCGCCAGACTCGCGGATTATCGGGTTCAGTCCAACGTAACTTACGACCTCTTTGGCCCGATCAAACCGGTTGATCTCTCCCAACTCCGCGTAAATCGTCAACGCCGTAAAGTAACTCACACCAGGAATCGTCATCAGGAGCTGGGTCTCCTTCAGAGACCCAGCCCGCTCCTCGATCTCTGCTTCTAACGACTCAATCTGCTCAGTGAGTGTCTGAATGAGTTCCAGATACGACTCCAGTAATGCATCCCACGGTGCCGGGAGCGAGAGTTCCCGCAGGAACTCTCGTCCCTTCACACTCAGCGGTTTCACCTCCTGAGTGATCCCGTGGTCACTCAACAAGCTATGGATCTTGTTCGCGTACTCGGTCCGGTTCTCGACGAGCTTCTGGCGCCCGCGCACAAGTGCGCGGGCTTGTCTAACCTCGTCAGTTGGAACGTAGCTTTCAGGAATCGATCCTAACCGAACCATCCGAGCGAGTTGTTTCGCGTCAACGCGGTCAGTTTTCTTGTCCGAGTCGGAGATCAACTTTAATTTGCCGGGGTTAGCGACGGTCACATCCAGATACTCTGAAAGAGTGTCATGGATGTGGTAGTAGTTGCTGGTCGCTTCAAGCGCGGCTTTGGACCCAGCGTACTGCTGGGCAAAGTCGTCGAGGTTCGCGTTTATAAATATAGTACTCAAGATAACTTTTGCAAGTCAAGGAACTGCTTGATCCAGTTTCCAGCGAAGCTCACACGGTCAGTCACTTTTTCGAAGACAGTACTGACGAGAGCGCGGAACTCCTCCGCGCTCTCGACGATTAACGGTGAAATTTCCCACTTCAGACTCTTCCAAACCGATTCAATTGGGTTGAGATCCGGCGATCCAACCGGTAAGAACACAAAATCGATACCGAGCTGGGACGCTCGCTTGCGCGTATACTCGCACGTGTGTGAGAAGAGATTGTCCAAGACGAGCAGAATCCGCTTGCCGGGATTCTGCTCGCGGATTGCTTCGAGACACTCGCAAATTCGTTCTTTTGTCTGATCTTCGGGAAACGAAACAACGCTCTCGCCGTTGAGTGCATAGAAGCCGACCGCTGGTTCATCGATTTGAACCAGCGGTCGCTCGATATGTGGGTTATCGACGTACCACATCCGACGCGAATTATCCCACGGTTGGGGATGTGACGCGTCGAAGAATCCAACAATAGTCCCGCCATCTGTACAAATATCGTCGTCAAGTTCCCAGCCACCGGCTTCGTCGGCTTCGTGTTTGTTGTGAGGCTGGTTGTCGTCCTCGTCGAGCGCCTCATCAAGGCGCTCGTCGAGGATCTCTTCAGCGTTATCAGGCCGTGACGGGCGCTTTGTCCGCGGAATTGAGTACGAAAGCCCGAGTTCACGGAGGAACGTGCTCAGATAATCTGGATGATACTCAACGTCGAATTCCGTGTTGAGGAGATGCTGTATTTCCTGTTGTTTCCATGGTTGGCCCTCACGAAGGAGTTCGAGAAGCTCTTCCTGGTCATCTTCGCCGAGCTTCGGGGGGCGTCCGTCCCCGAAGTTCGGCGTCAGTTGACCGAGACCGCCCTCATTCCACCGGCGACCCCACCGACTTCCGGTCGATTCAGACTTCCCAACCCGGTTTGCTGCCTCCTCAAGCGTGTCGCCTTCATAGAGATTCTTTACGAAGGTAAGACGGCGGACGACCTTCGGATCGTCCGCCTCGGCCAGGAGTTGATCAAGCTCTTCATCAGAAAGATGGCGAACAACGTCCTTTCGACGATCGCCGCTCACTGTGTCGATTATCTCCCTCCAGCCCCAAAACTTCTCTCACGTACTACGACGCGAACCTCTTCGACGATCTCACCGTTTTGGTCCAATACTGCGATTTGTGAGTACCGTTTGTGTACGCCGATTCCGATGAACATTGGGTTCACCTCGGGACGGTGGTGCGTGAAACAGAGATTCACCTATACGGACTTTCCCGACTGCCGCCGGGAGCGGCAGTCGGGCTGTAATGCCCAGGACTCGGCTTCCTACGCACTCGGGCCAGTCAACAGCACGTGCTTCGGTGCACGGAATAGGGCTCGGCCTCTTGCGTCCCATACTTGTTTCACGCTCTCATGGGATAGCAGGATTTCCATCGAGTCAACAGAGCAAACTCAACAACAATCGACTCTTGCTCGCTGTCTGGCACCGTCACCTCTGAGCCCTCTCCCTCTCGTGAGGGGTGAACAACGCCACAATCGCGTCGAACTGAGCAGTCACTCGAGCGGTCTCGTCTCTGCCTTCTCTGCTGCTGGGGTACGGACCGACTGGACGGCTCTGTGATGCTCTCTGAGCCGTGCCAGCGGTGGCGCGCGCTGAATGCGCGCTTCAGCGCGCAGAACGTGCGAGGGACGAGCGATGCGACCACAGGGAGCAAAGCGAGGAGGATGGGGAGGACGCGAGCGAAGCGAGCGTGTGGTCGGACACACAAAAAAGAGGGGAGGCGACGCTATTCCTGGGTCCACCACTGCCCGCGTTCGGGGAACTCGAGGCGGCTCCAGCCGGTCACGGCCAGATTGCATCGCTCGTTGTGCCAGTTCTTTGCCGCGTTCCTGATCCGTACCGTCTCTCCCTCGCTCACTGTTGTCTGGTAGGAGTTCTCCCAGATCGTGAACTTCATCTTCTCAGTCTCATCCGCGATCAGTCCCACTTGGCTGATCGACGACTTCGAGGGATCCCACAACTCGATAATCTCGCCTTCCACGTCCACTTCGCCTGCCTCCACCTCCGGCACGTCTGCGATATCGACGATCGTTCCCGACTCCGCTTTCACTTCGTCCATCTCCTCGAGGGTTGCGTCGATCATCGACTTCCCGTCCGTCACCTTCTCCGCCAGTCCACGGCTCACTGCCGCCCGGTTTGGACCCCCACGAACCGTCTCCGTGATTCGCACCGATTGTGTGTTGACCTCCGCCAACTGCTCTTGCTCCAGCTCCGAACGGGGATCCACCCGTTCGACCCGCCGCTCTCGGCGCTGCTCGGCCACGACCTCTCGCGTCCGCTTCTCTCGCCCCTCTTGCGTTCCGAACGTCGCCTTTGCGCTGATCACCTCGATTTCCTCCTCTCGAGCCCGAATTCGCTCTTCCTGTGCCAGTGGCAGGTGTCCGAACTCGTTCTCCTCGCGTCCAACCACCGTCTCCGGGTGGTTCGTCTCGACTTTCGTGTTGATCTCCTGCTCGACCGACGCCTGGAACTCCGGCGTCTCGTCCACGGCGTACTCCGCGAACTCGTCTTCCACGTCGACGCCCACGTCCGTCTTCTCCGCAGCCGCATCTTGGTTGACACTCGATTCATCCGAAGTTTTATCATCTCGGAAGTTCGTAGAACTCATTGTAGTTTACCTCGAAGGCGCTACCCACCGCGTCTTCACCTCAACTCTTCTGAGTCCCAACTGTGTTCGTCTCCTGCAACCGCTCTCGCTCGCGCCTTCAGGTCCCCTGAGGCGCGAGTAGAGCGGGACACCCACCCCCACCAGCCAGCACCGCGCGCCGAGACGACCGGCGCGAGCGTCCAGCGGAGTAACCGTGGGGGGTGAGCAGCGACGCCGCGCAACCCCTCGCGGTTACCCGCTGGCGTCGAAACCAGAGCCCGGCAGCACAGCGACCACCGGGAGCGAGCAGCCCGGAATGGTCGGTCGCAAGCGATGCAGAGGGAGGGAAGGCGAGCGGGGCGTGCCATCTCGTTCACACCAGTCGAGAGATAGCTACAGCATCCCCGCCTTCAGCTCAGCCTGGTGGGCTTCGAAAGGGCGAGGTCGACTCGGTCGTCCCCCGCCGACGTCTCCGCGAGTGGAGCGAGCGGAGGCCAGCGAGAGCCGCGGCTCTCGCTCGGCAAGCACCGCAACGACCGAGCGTTGCGAGGGAGTGAGACGCGCAGCGAGGCGCGGGATGCCGAGCGGCCGAGGGCTTTCGGGGGTAGTGTACTCCGCTCCCCCTCTCTGCTCGAGTAATATCGACGACGTCGTCTCCCTCACAACCATCTCTCTGTCTCCATCCCTCCATCACGATCTTCCCCTTACCCTACCCCTCCTTCTATTCTCCTCTCCTCGAGCATCACCTCCACGCCAACCTCACTCTGCCCTACACAATCCGAGCAATTCACACGTCTATCCGTACCCCCGCAACATCGTCTTCGTCTCTCCCCCAACGTACCAGCGTACTACCATCCCGCGTGTACTGCCTTCTCGATCTCCCCGTTCACTACCGATACCGAACCCGTCAATCGTCCATGCTGCTACCTCCGTCAGCACCGTCCAGCTGTCCAACGCTCAGATCGATCTCGAGCAGCAGGACCACCGACCGAGAGGAGCCAATCTGACACACTGGGAGGGTGTCATAGAACGGGTCGCGTACCAGTTTCGTTGACCCCGACGAGTGTTACGTACAGGACAAGAACTTGTTGAGAAGTGTCCTGCGATCAAGGACTGGAGCTCACGACGTACACCGTACAATACAGTTACCGGTACGGTGGTGCTGCGCCGGTAGAGAAGACCGTGCATGTATTCTTGGTTGTAGCAACTGACCGAGAACGTGAGCGGGATGGGTACCGGTGGGTGAGCCTATCAAATATCTCCTCTGAATTCTCGTACGATAAAGGCGCCATCCACGAGATGAAACAGACAATGAACGCCGTCGGACTGAACGACCTCGGCGTGGATACTTTCGGGGTTCAGTATGCGTGGCAACTATCGCCGGAAGCACGCGCTTAGAAAGTCTATCAGGACACTATACTCGTCGGTTTCTGAACCCTACGCTGAGTGTTTTGGATAAAGTGAACCGTTGTCTGGTTCAACAATCTGCTTCTCGATGAGCCGGTCAGCCGCTTCTGAGACGGCTTGCTGCTCGTTATCTGAAAGCGTCTGCACGTTCGAGAGAACAGCGTCTTGAATCCCTTCGTTCTCGTGCAAACCGTCCTCAATCGCTCCCAGAACGAAATACTCAACTTCGAATTCGGTTGCGAATGCACTGATACGCGTCGTGAATGCTGTCGGCAGACCTGAGAGTGAATGAACCGCAGTTTCGATGGCGAACAACGGATGAGAGCGATCGCGGATGTGCCGTGCCTCAGTCGAGCCAGTGTTGAACGGGCGTTGTTCCTCTATTTCTTCGATGATTGTTTCGTACGCCAAGCCGCGTTGTGCGTAGATTCGCATATCCTCAATATCCCGCCGCCTTCCGCTCCCTAAGTCACCGCCTGAGACAGCTTTTAGCAGGAACATGTCCTCGTCAGCGAGTACGTACGCTTGGGCGTGCTCGCCGGTCCAGAACTCGTCTGCTCGGCCATGCATTCGGTTTGTGATTCGAACCTTGCCGACGACTTGCCGCTCAAACAGGTCAACGCGGAACCCTCGGTCCGGGTGGCGAAGTTCGACCGTTTTCCCCACACCGTCGAACGATTCGGTTGGTTCGCCGATCACCTCGAATCCGTGGTGTTGAAGCGCTTGGTAAGCGTGCTCGAATTCGGTGGTCACGGCGAGCGCGAGGTCAATGTCTTCGGTCTGGTCTTTTAACCCATGGATAGTCATTGCGGACCCGCCCAACAAGTACACGTCAACCGGTTCTGAAAGCCACTCGTCAAACTCATCAAGGAACTCCTTGATCGCTTCACTACCACTAAACACGGTCATCTTACGCAACCCCGTACTGTTCTTTCAATGCGGCGTACTCCTGACCACTCGGGATGCTGTTTCCCACATCATCGGTCGTGGCGAAGTCGCCCTTGATGAACTGGTAGATTCGTTCAATCAGCGGTTCAATCCCGTACCATGACGCGGTCTCAAGTAAGTCGTCTTCGGGGATCTGCTCCTGTTCGATGAGAAGCATCGCGTAACTCACTCGTCGAGCGCCCGCCTCAAGAACGAGTGTGTGACAGACGATGTCCGCAGGCGTGAGTTGGTCATCTGGCGCGTACCAGAATGCTGGTTCACCGGCGAGGAAGAATTGCAGGTCATACGCGTAGAACGCTGCTAAGCCAGTCGTGTCCCACTCAGAAGCCTGTTGGAGTGCGTCAGTGTTTTCCGAAGTCTGAACCTGGGCGAGTGCGCGTTTCGGATCGCACCACGCTATGGTCGCGCTGGGGGCGAGTTTTCGAGCTCGTGTTCGATGCTCATGTGTCACGACTTCCTGAGCGAAGTCACGTAACGGTTGGAGATCGTCGGTGAGGGCGTAGTCTGGGCCGGATGGGGCTAACATCGCTCGGTTCTTGAGTGGTGTCAGGGCTTTGTGAACGGCTTGCCGCGTGATTCCTAATCTGTCAGCGATTGCCGTGACGCGGCGGGGTTCATCGAGATACCAGCAGACGCGGATCGTTGCTGGTGAGAGGAGTTCTGGCCAGTCCACGTGGCCGAGCTTCGATGTGAGGTGCCGGTAGGCTTCGACCACCGGATCATCGGTTGCACGTACGACGCGTTGATTACGATGACGCCGGGACTCGTCTACCAACCCGACTTCGAGTAAGTTATCAACGACGCGGTAGACCTGCTTCCGACTGTGCCCGGTTTCTGCTGCGAGGTCTTTCGCAGTCGCTTCTCGCGCAGAACACAGCACGTCAAAAATTTCGAATCCGGTCTTCGAGAGCATCTTTGTAAACTATATTGTCCGAACACTTAAAAATGATCCGACAAAATGGTTTACAACCTTGGCCTGGAACGTTCCAACATCTTGGTTGAACAGCGGGTGCTGGTCTTCAACCTGTATTTGAGATTACCTGGCCTTACAAGTTATAAGTACTTTCTTACATATTGTCGTTTTAGCCAACTTATGCAGAGAGCGTTCAATACGCCTACCTACATACCAGCTGATTCACTGGAGTCTGGGGTGAAACCAATCTTTGAGAGAACCTATGACACCTTACACTGGGGAAAGCCCGGCAGCACAGCGAGCTCGAAGAGAGCGAGCGAGCAGCCTGGAACCTGGAGGTGGGCGGGTGACCGTGGGAGGGCGGTACTGTGCGGGGCGGTCCGCCCGTCGTCCCTCCATACTCACCTCCCTCATCTCACCACTCTCGTCCTCCCTCTCACTCAAACCGCACCGATTCCCTACCTTCTGTACGGCTTCCCGATCCAGGATCTCATCGAACCGGCCCACGCCCGCACCTGCACCCGAATCGCTCGCCGCAGATCCTGCCGTAGCACCGCCACTTCCGTATAGTACGATCGCGCA
Organism: Natrinema zhouii; assembly: GCF_013456555.2. Taxonomy (GTDB): domain Archaea; phylum Halobacteriota; class Halobacteria; order Halobacteriales; family Natrialbaceae; genus Natrinema; species Natrinema zhouii. The sequence continues at coordinate 155,112 of NZ_CP084882.1, read as the reverse complement.
CTCCTCGGTAATTCGTGGAACCGTTCCTGACACTCGAGACACGTGTACTCGAACTCTGCCCGGACGTTGTTCTGGTGCCCCTCGAGCGTGCCCTCCTCACTGTAGTGGAACTCCTCGTACACGAGCTTCTTCGAAACGAACTCGCGACCGTCACACCGCGGGCACTGGTTCATCATCAGCGGCTCGTCCGATCCCTGCCTCGAGACAGTACCCGATCCCATCGATGCTGCCCCGGCCGATTCAACCTCACTGCTCTCCTCACTATCCTCGGCTGTACTCCCGGCTTCGTCCACTGTGGTATCAGCTTGGTCTGCCTCCGGTTCGTCTTCCTCACCTAGCGCTGCTCCTTCTCGAACCCAGTCGTCGAATTCCTCGCTCAGGATCTGGTCGTCGTCCTCTGCCTCTTCCGTCTGGTGTTGGTCAGTCCAGCTCATATCCCGACTCACCCCTCTCAGGTGGGTGAACAACACTGCCGTCGCGATCACCTAGCCTGACGTCTTCCCTGCCACTCTACGTACATCACCATCACGATCATCTACCCTGACGTCCTCCTAGCTGCTCTTCCCTCACCACCACCCTCGAGTACCACCTCCCTGTCGACGTCCTCGCCCACGGCCACATTCTCCCCTCGAGGAGAGCAACCCACACTGTACTACCTCCCCTCCAGGTCCACTCTATCCCTATCCTCGAGCTCCCCCCAAACTCCCCGGTCACGGCCTGGCTCCTAGCTTGTACGTTCCTCCCACTCTCACCTCTCCTCAGCTTCATCTCCAGTCCCCTGCTCCAATCCTCTGCCCCTCCACTCCGATCACCACACTCCACCCTGATCTCCGCCCTTCACTCGTTCTCTGCACCTCCCTCTCTTCTCCCCCTCTCACCACGAGCACCATCCTCTCTCTACTTCTCCCACCCCTCTTCTTTCTCTATTGGCTCCTCACATTCTGCTCTCTTTGCAACTTTTTCTCACATCTATTACCTTGTCTCTCACCCCGTTCCCTCCCACCCCTCTACCGCTCTCCACTCTCCACTGATCGTGTTCTAAAAATGCTTCTCACTCCTCTCTCATTCCCCTTCCGACCACCCCCTTGTTACTGCCTCTACCTTCCACCCGTTCTACACCCAACTCAATCCCTCCATTCTCGAGTCCACACACTCCTCCAGACCGGACTTCTATTTTCTGATACATACACCTTCCCTTGCCCTCTGAACTCTCCACGTCTCACTACCCGTCGCGCACACCTCTGTTTCTGCATACCTCCCCATTCCTTTGGACGATTTTTCGCCATTCACGACCGGTTTTACGATCTTATATCTCTTTATATCCCCGTCGGGCTCGTCTAAGGGCGTAACGGTGTGGTCGACGCGTTCGAATTTTAGAGTGGATTCAAGAACGTGCTCGACGGAGGGGTGAAACCGTCGTTATTGAGCATATCGCCGTTTTATGTTGGATAGGAATAGAAAAATAGATTGTCATTTGTAGAAACAGTTTGGGGCGAGAATCACAGTATTCAGTCTTTTTCGCAGTCTCAGGCCTTAGATCGTGGTCGACGGGATATTATATACCCAAAATTAAATGGAATTAGTACACATAGTGTTTCAGATAGGTATGGGAAAGGTGTAGATTCGTAAATTTTTGAATCGTTGGATGGTTCGGTGAAATAATGGATCTATGGATGGGTCGATTCTTTGTAAATGTTTGTGCTATAGGTGTGAGGAGAAATCGTCAGTCTGCTCGAGTTGGTCGTACATGTCGTCGGGGAATGGGAGGCTGCCATAGATTGAGTAGGGGCACTGCTCTTTGCCGATACAGTACCGTTGCATATCGTCATTATTACAATTCATTGGCAGGGGTGTGTTCCCTTTGGAACCAATGCCACGATCGCCCCGCCTGGCTTCGTACTTGATCTGGTAGGCGGGGATCTCTGGATCGAACCACGGCCACCGACTGAACAGGTCTTTGAGTTCATCGGTAATCGCGTCGACGGGCCTCTCGCGGTACTGCGGAAGCCACATTACCATCCGAACGAGGTTGAAGAGGTCTTTTCGGACTGGTTTCTCCTCTTGGAGCCGCTCATCCATCGCTGCCATACAAGGGAGTTCAAACAGGTCTTCGAGTTCCGTAATCTCGAGTGGGCGCGATCCACCGCCCGAGTAGCCAATCCGATACGTATTGACGCGGTCACCCCGATCGACTGACACCGATCGATGCGATGAATGATCTGCAAGCGAGTTCCCTACACTTCGAGGGGTCGACAGCTGTGTGAGCTGGGCTCGTTCACTCTCGTTTTCTGGTTCGTATACCTCGAGCGCGTCGGACAACTCCTGAGCAGTATGAAACTCGCCGATCTGAGTCTGGGGTGACGCTCGCACCGCATTTTGGAGCAGTCGGACGACCTGCTCGCCTTGATCCCAATTTTTCCACACCTTCTCGTACTGGCCGATCTCGAGGGCGTAGTCAGTACGCTCGGAGATCGCCGTCTCGTGCTCTCGAAGCCACTTGCGTTGTGGCTCACCGAGTTCATCCTCTTGGACTGCCTGTAGCCGGCCAAAACACCGCTTGGCGTACGATCGATAGGTGTCATGGAGGTGGTCGAGTGGGACGTAGAGACGATTGTTCTTGACCTGCGTTCGAATCTCGCCCGTTTCGTCGACACTCGTCGCTTCGGTGGATGCTCGCGCGAGACACTTTCGAGAGGCAGCTGCCATTGGGATTTCCACATAGAGATCGTACTCATTATCGGCAGTCCCCTCCTCGTCGAATTCGGGCACCGGTTTGACGCCCGTACAAACGCGACCCGGGTGGGGACCATCCTGACTGGGGCCTTTCGCGTAGAGGACCTCAGCCATCTCTTGGTAGAGCGATGGATCGTCGTACTCATGCACAAGTGCGAGGAGGTTGGTCGCGAACAGCTCGCGGATGTTGTGGAGGACTTGATTCCGACGAGGCGGTGTGTCCTCGAAGCGGGGTTGTTCGCTCACGCAAACTGTACTGAGAGTAGCCAGCAATACGAGCGTGGCGGGCTCATCGACGAATGGATACTCGAGCGGGCGGTTGCGCTGGGAGCTCTTGAACGCAGCAGTCCCAAACTGTTCGAGATCCGAAAGCAGCGTCTCTCGGTCTGGTGTATTATCGACGACGTAGCGGTCGTACCCGCGGGTGAACAATCGAACGATCTCTCTGTCAGTGTAGTTGGTTGGGATCGCTGCAGCGAGGTAGGCGTCTCGCTCGGTCTCTCGTGGATCAATCATGGGTAAGTTCACGCTCGGTTTCAAGGAACTGTGGACGGGCTCCCGTTCGAGGATCGAAGGCCGGGCTCTCGATCGGCTGGACGACACGGCAGACGTCAGCGTGCAACGAGTAGGGCACGCGAAGCAGACGGCTCCGGTCAGCGGTCACAACCGGATCGATCGGAATCTCAAAACGCTCGAGCAAGAGGTCGTTGAGCACTTCTCGGCTTTTCTCGTCGTACCCGTATTCAAGATCGTCGTCGAGCAGGTAGACGTGGACGCCTTGACCAGAGTAGATAACCATCGTCTCCTCGGCAGCAAACACCTCCGTGAAGAGGTCTCGTGTTTCGAAGCCGTACTCGATCGCACGGTCGATGTCCTCGAACGAGTAGGGATACCCCCTCGGATCGGCGTCACGAATCTCGGACTCAGCGAGCAACGCGTCGTCACGACTCGCATCTGCTGATTGGATCTCGAGGTCGGTCTCGTCAAGCTCGCGTTCAGCGCGTGCTGTGGCGATGTCTTTCGCATCGATATCGATTGCAAGGATCCACGGTCGGTCCCAGTTGTCTAACCCGTAGTAGACGCCATCCGAAATCGGATCACTCTTCTCGAGCAGATCGGGATCAGCCAAGGCGTACTCACTTCCCTGGAACGGGTCGTACCGTGCGGGAGATTGGATGAACGAGACGAGTTCCTCGAAATCGCTGAAGTTCTGTGAGACTGGCTCGCCATCTGAGGTGGTACGCCACGTCGGCCGTCGAATGAAGTCGCGATCGGGGCGCTTCGATTTGCGGATGGGATGACGCTCGCGGAAGCTGATCCCGAACTCCTTCGGTGCTGTGTGAGTGACAAATGACGGGAGCTGGTCTACGTACTTGGGGAATTCCTCGGTGTAGTACGCATAGACCTCGTCGCGAGTTGCCTGTCTCCACGTCATAGGGGTATCTCGGTTGAACGGGACGCACTTGATCGTGATCGCCGCGAACCTGAGCCATCATCCATGCCAGAAACACAACGGCCCATCAACAGAAGCATGCGTCAAGGGCCTCCGTCCTCAGATAGCGTGCGGAATGTCTGTACTGTTGTCATTCCATCGGCTTCGAACTCTTCGATCACCGGGATAATTTTTGCAATCGACCGTGCTGAGCGGCCACTCGGCCGACCAGGAAGGCGCTCTGAATCAGCAAGTACATCGATCGTGTGCTGGGCCTCCTGACGGGAGGGAAATGCCCAGACTGCGTTTGCGTCGACTGAAGCCATCTTGTCATAGTCGGTGAGAATCGTTTGAGCGTTGTTTGAGGCCATCTCAACCTCTCCAACCCACACCAGTTCGTCATCAGCGTCGACTGCCGCGATGTCGAAGACCGTTTCAGGAGTGTGCTGATAATATCGGTAGACCTGTTCAACTGCCTCGAACTCGGTGAGCCAGTTCCAGAGGAGTTCTACCCCGACTTTGTGCGGTGTCTTTTCACCGAGATCACCGACCCCTTCCTCAGCAGTCAGTGTCTCACCTAAGAGCTCTCGTCCAGCTGGAAGAACCGTATAGTATGTGTGACGGTTCACCGTCTCCTTCTCGAGGAGCCCCTGTTCAAGGAGAATCTGCGTATCAAGTCCGTCAAGGTCCTCTTGGAACTCACCCATCCCCTCCAAGAGCGTGTACCCCGGACGGTCACGGTTCATCGCGTCGAGGACGCGTTTGAGGAAGATCGCATCGTCTCGCGAGAGCCCACGCCGTCGGAGTTCATCGTCCGAGACTGGGCACTCCTCTTCGTCCGTGGCCGGATCGAAGAAGGCGGCTCCATTTGCAACGCCAGCTGGATCGTCGTCGGGCGTCTCCGCTTTATTGCTGTCGTGATCGATCCCGCTGACGTCTGTCTCAGCTGTGAGATCGCTATCGTCTCGATCATCGTGCTGATCGTCGGCCCCATCGTCAAGGCTGGTCTTCTCGAGCGGCTGCTGGCCCTCTGCGTCCTCACTCTTTTCGTCGAACTCTACCATCTTTTCACTCTCGTCCTCATCCAGTGCTGGCGGTGCGCCAGCCCGCCGATCTGTGTCGCTCCAATTCGACCACTCCATCGCGTCCTCGTGGGTCGGCACGTACAACCCGTACTCCTCCTCAGTCCGCTCGAGCACCTCCGGCAGGAGCTCTTCGTCGAACTGTTGTTGTTCGGCCGCCGTCAACGGCTCCTCGCTTTCTGGGTGGCCGGTTATGATCGGGGGCGAGTGCAAGGTCAACGGCGCTGGCCGATCCTCACCGAATCCAGGGGAGACGAGTTTCGTGAACCACTCGCCCGCTGCCATCCGGTTGTTCCGGTTCCGGACATCCTCTACAGACAATTCGTCGTGCGTGAATGTCTTCGCGAACTGGTCCTTCATCGAGATATCACCAATCAGTTTCGTATGCACCTCCGTCAGCAGTTCCTCGTATGCACCGGTCCCATTGTGGTACTTCTTGACCTGCTCGGGATACTGCATAATGAACCCGAGGCTCAGTCCCGACGATCGGCCCTGGGGGAGCAATTGATCGGCGACCAGTTCAGTCGCGACGAACGGTGCAGCCTCTTCCATGATGACGTTGACCACGTTCTCAGGGTTCGTCCGCCGCCGTCGTTGGATCGAGTGCCACAGATCACTCAACATCACTGTGGTGAACCCACGCTGGGCGTCGAGCGTGAGATCGCCAAGGTCGAACAGGATGGTGACATCTTCATCGAGGAACTCACTGAAGTCGAAGTGGGTCTCCTGCTGGTGGAAGCCGTAGAGATCGTCTCCGGTGGATTTGACTTCGCGCCCGGGTTTGTGTCGAAGCATCCAGTGAAGGTGGCGGTCCTCTTTCAGTTTGTTCAGCCGGTTCATCACCGCTCCCATCGTCGTGTCGAACTGGTTTTCATCCTTGGCGAACTGCGCGGCGAGTGAGTCGTGGATGTCGGCATTGATCTCCGAAACCTCTGGCAGCTCCTGATGATGGTGCATTCGCGTCGCGGCCTCGACGAGATCATCCAACCCGAAGACATCGTCACCGTGTTTCGGATCGAACAACGCTTGGATCAGGAACGTCAGAATTTCGTTCGCCACGAACGCCTGTTCGTACTTCTCCGCTCCCATGATCATCCGCATCAGTTCGTGGAAGTGGTCGACTTTCTCCTTGACTGCCGTCTCCCGATCGTTCCCCTCGAGCGCTGATCGAATATCGAAGAACGAGATGGCTGGCAGTGTTCCTGGCTCGCGGAAGTAGTACACGTCGTCGAGATTCCCGAATCTCTTGTAGTGAGCCATCAGGTAGTTCTTACACATGTTGTCACCTTTCGGGGCGAAGAGGACGTTCGGCCCTGGTGTCGTCTCGGCGAGCGAGCGCAACATGTGGTATGTGACTTGGCTCTTCCCGCTCCCAGTCGCGCCACAGAGCAACCAGTGGCGCGACTGACGGTTCGGTGGTAACCGAAGCGGCCCCTCAATGGCACTGTTAGCGTCCTGACCGAGGACCATCCCCGTGGTATACTGACGGCGTTGGGCGGTGTCCAACCCAGGAAGGGTCGTGCGGCTTTCGGGATTCGCATGGGTCTCTTTGACCGCCTCGTCGGTGAGATGCTCGGTACTGGGGACGATGACCATGTTGCAGAGTTCGGCGGGATCGAGATGGAGGTCGGGTTCGGAGCGGCTCACCCGCCCACCAGCGACGACCTCACCCTCGAGAAACCGATTGAAACAGCGTCGCGACTGCTTGCGCCGACTGCGCTCAAGAACTCCTTTCTCGTGGAGGGTTTCGCTCTCGAGTTTGTAGTAGTCACCGGCAAGCGGATCGAACACGGTACTCAGGTTCCGGAGGTCGTGTTCGATTTCGGATGTGTCGCTCAGAGACGAGTTCGTGGGGACAGTCACCGCCCGCAGGTTGGTCGTGAACGTATGTCCCCAGTCTTCGTTTTTGATCTCAGCGATGCGCTCAGATCGGGATTCACTGAGTGACTCTGACCGCGATGAGGACGATTCGCTATTCTTTGGACCGCGTAGAAGCTCTTCAAGAGCTATGGCGGCTTCACCCCACAGCGTCTCGCGCCCCTGTTCGATTTCGTCGATGTGGTATTCACCCTCTTTCGTCAGATCGGGCTCACCTTCGAACGCGGCCTGAAAGACGATCGGATGATCCGTGCTTGCAAAATGATCGATCAGCACGGTCAGCGGCGCGTGTGAGCTCGCCTTCGTCCGATCGTCCTCACCCATCTGCCCATCGAACTTCTTGATCGCCGCCATCGGATCTCCACTGCCGGTCCACCGCAACCCATATGGTTCAACTTCATCCGGATGGGGGCGCGCAAGCACACCCTCACCAGTATCGACTGGCGTCTCGAGGGAGAACGTGAGCGACCCTGGATCGCGGTTTTCTGCGTTCTCTTTCGCACGGAGTGCATCGAGGTCAACACTCGGGAGTTGCGTGCCGAGTGGGTGACTGGAATCAGACTCAGAACCTTCTGTACTGATGCTCTCTTCGGCGATCTCGTCTCGATCGACCTGCTCGCTCATAGTCGTCGCTCCTCCATCAGCAAGCGTCGGTTCGGAGCCACGAACACGAACGAGCGCCTCGACTTCCGCGGGCGTACACTGGAGCGTACCGTTCTCGAGGGCAGTCTCGAACTCGTCGTACGAGTACTGCTGTGGAGTGATGAGCTTCTCCGCAAAGTCAACAGTCATACGTTCGATTTCCACGGAGTCGGGGTAGGCCGAGTTGAGCCGATCGTAGAGCGTGGACAGGTGTTGCTCGCAAGTGTAGTAGAATTCGATCGGAGAGTCCGTCCCGTCGCTGTAGATCACAAACTCGAACGTGAGCGGGTCGGGATCCGAAAGCGGGTTGAGTTGTTGCCACCACGACAGCCCACCTCGTCGGACGTCGTGCAAGGGACGGACCTGGTTGATGACTTCCGGTGGCGCTCGTTCGCCCGTCGATGGGACGACTCGGATGTACTCTTGGGTACGCTCGAGCGGCGAGCTAGCGGACGCCTCAAGCTCGAGCACTCGTTCGTGAAGCTCTATTGGATCCTCGATCGCCCAGCACTGGATTTCGGGCGACGTGTGGTCGAACGTACTAAACGTGACAGTGCCATACGACAGCAGCTGGCCGATGGGCGACTGCTGAAAAGTGGTGTCGACGACACGGTCGAGGTGAAGCTTCGTGAATCCATCGCCACGAATTCCCCGCGTGCGGACGTAGAGTTTCTCCGACGTGAGGACGTACGTCGTGCGAAGCGCCCGAACAATCGGACGCACACCGATCGCGACGCCTACCAGGCCAACCAGAATGGGGACAGCACTCAGCCACCAGAGTGGAATCTCGGCAGTGATGAGTGCTGTCTCGAGCGTGTAGGGCTCGAGTCCGACGAGCGACGGTCCTGTTGTGACCCCGACGATGCTCTCGGTCGCCAGAGCGAGCGCGACCGCCACGAAGCCGAGTGTGGCCAGATACGTCCGAAGGCCGCCTCGAAACAGTGGCGTGCCCATCCACTGCACGTCCAGGTCGGAGACCTGCTTCACTTGCTCGTCCTCTGCAACGATCCATTCAAGGGATTCAGCGTCGCTGTTGGGGGTACTCTTGGTTTTCTCAGTCGTCTGCATCGGTTGTCACCTCCGTGCTCGAAGAAGCGTCACCACTCGCGGTCTCCGGTTCACCCATCGTGCTGGCAGCATCGACCCACTCGTCAAGCAACGTGTGCGGGATCGACATCTCCTCTGAAAGTGACTCGGTATCTGCCACAGCGAGCTCGCCAACCGTCTCGACACCCGCTTCGGCGAGATACCCTGCGTACGTCTCGCCGATTCCAGTGATCGTGGTGAGATCGTCTTCTTGATCCACTGTAGCTTCAGCACGAGAATCCGCCGCTCTCTTCTCATGCGGTTCCTCCGGTCCCTCATCTGCAGCTTCTGTTGCTCCTTGACCGGCCTCAGCAATCTCACTAATGTCTCTTTCGTGGTATTCGGTCTTCACATCGGCTCGCTCTCGATCGGCGTGCTCGACGACCGCCTCGTCGGTCTCAGACTCCTTGTCAACCTCATCCAGATCCGCCTCCTCGAGTACCGACTCCGGAATCTCGTACTCATCAAGTCGGCCCTCTGCGGCAAGGAATCCGGCGTCGTCGGCGTCGATATACCGGTTCTCGGCGAGATACTCCCACGGATCGAGATCATCGTCGAGGACGGAGACTTCGTAGTCGTTCACGTGGAGTGCGAGTGGTTTCGACCACTCATTGACTTCGAGCAAAAACTCCGAATAGCCCCCGTCTTCGCCAGTCTGGGCCGTCGTCAGGAACGTTTGCTCCGAGGGGGTGAGATCGTGGAAGTCGATCATCTCGTTGCTGACCGACTCGTGGTGGAAGATTTGCTTGATATCACAGAGATTGTAGACGTTGCGCGCTTTCTCGGCGGCCTCCTTGGTCTGGTCGTCCGACTGGGCGATAAACTCATCAACAGTCTGAGAAATAAGCGTGATTGCGGTATTGAAGTGGCGACTGTGCCGGATGAACAGATCGATCATATCTGTCGTCGCCTCCCGCCGCAACAGGTAGTGCGCCTCGTCGATCGTCACCTGGGTCCGGCGGTCGTGATCGCTGGCCGCTCGCTGGTAGATCCAGTCGAACATCACGTGCATAAACAGTGGTGCCTGCCCCGTGTCGGAGAACATCGACATGTCGATGACGACTAAGCGATTGTCGAGTTCGACGTTCGTCCGGCCGGTCAGATTGTCGTTCTCGCCGCCTTTCTGGAACGCCTCGAGACCCAGCAGCAATTGATAGGCGTACTGCTCGTCACCATCCCGAAATCGTGTCTCGAGCTGGTCAATCTCGGGCCACACTCGCTCGTTGTTCGCATCCTCGTGCAGTTCCAGGAATTCCGATGGCAGGCCACCGTCTGCGATTTCCGCGAGGATATCAAGGAGGTCCTTGATCGTCGGGCTTGTGTTCTCGTGGGTCGCCGTCTCTTCCGTGATGCCGTACTGGAGGTAAGCGAGTCGGACGGCCCGCCGCAGGATCCCCTCCTGCTCCTTGCTCAGCGACTGTTCGGTCACCGCCGAGAAATGGATGCGAAACAGCTCCATCACCGAGCGCAATTTCTTCTTAAACGGATCGTCCACAGCGTCGTCGATACCGCGCTGGATCTCAAGCGGATTGACTGTGTTGTCGCCGCCGAAGCGAATCACTTGCCCACCAAGATTGTTCGCGAAGTCGACGAAGTCTGCAAGCGGATCGAGAACCAGCATCTCGATCTCGGGATCCATCATCAACCGATGGTACATCTCGTGTTTCTCGGCGAACGTCTTTCCGGAGCCCATTGTGCCCGCAATCGCTTTCGAGTACGAGGAGAGCTCGTATCTGTCGAGGATTACGGGTGTGTCAGTCGCGTCAAACCCATAGAAGATCCCCTCAGGATCGGTGATCACTGGCTCGATAAACGGAAACATCGTGCCGATAGCAGTCTCCTGCATCAACTGAGTCGACTTGATCGAATCGTCACCGAGCGGGCCGAGTGCGTCCTGTGATTCGACCTGGCGCTTCTCGAGGGGGACTGCTTCTGCGTTCGCGGTACTGAGTGAATCGACGACGCGTTCGGTTGCTTCGTTGAGCTCCTGTTCGGTGTCGGCGACCACCTCGATGTAGATCGCGAAGTCGAACAACTTCGTCTCCCCGAGGATGATATCCCAGATAAGATCTTGAACCATGTCACGGTCGGCCTCCTCCTCGTGGGTGTCTGTTTGGCTCTTCTCGTGTTTCTTGTGGAGACGAGCCCGTAACTGGGTGAGGCGTTTCTGCAACTTGCGGAGAACCGACCCAGTATCGCGTGGCTGGATGTGTTGAGTGACCCGAACGTGATCGTTCGTCGTATACAGTTCATCAAGCCAACCTAAGGGGACGCGTTCGGGGTAGCCGTGGATCGTCAGCGTACGGACGAACTTGTCATTGCGGATCATATACCCCGATTCGAAGAAGTTGGAGACCTCTTTCAACTTTCGTGGAGCGATGATATCCCGGTCGGCAAGCGACTGTTCGGTGTCATCCTGGACGACACCCAGTCGGAACTCACCCTCGTCGACCTCCTCGAGTTCGAGGAGATGCTCGGCTTGCTCGCGGATGTTTTCCTTGGTAAGGTCGTCGCCGTTAGCCTCGACGATCGCTGCTGCCCGGTCGAACGTCTCGTCATCGATCTCCTTGAGCGTGTGCTTACTACCCGTAAGACGCGAACGAAGCCCTGAGAGGAAACCCATCAGTACTCACCCTCCGTCTTGGTCGCTTGGTTGAACTGCTCGAATTGCGGGTCGACGTGGTTGTAGTAGTGGTACAGGATTTCCATGGTTTCCTGACGGTCGGTTACCTGGTCGATCGAGACCTCCGTCCGGCCGAGTTTGTTCGTAATCCGGCGCTGTCGCTGTCTCACTTCGCGAATGCAGAGCTCAGTTCGTGCGTCCTCATGCGAATCGCCGAACGGCGTGTGAGCAAGTACTCGCGAGCAGGCAGCGCCGATAAGCGGGAGATCGCCAAGCTGGCTCAGAACGCTTCCCGTGTCGAGATTCTTGTGGACTTGGTCGGCGTCGACACGGGTGACGATGTAGAAATCGCGTTGTTTGAGGTCAGCGTCTGTGATCCGGTCGCTCGCCCACTGGATGTAGAACTTCCGTCCGTACTGGAGAATCGGCGTCTCTTCTCGAGCAGTCGTACTCGATGATGCCGTGTAGAAGCGCTCGAGGTGCCCCGTAAGGTCGAATGTTTTCGGGTAGCAGGGGACGGCCACACTAAACTCGAGCGACATGAGGAAGGACATGTACGCGCTCATCGTGTCGTGTCTGGCCTGTTCACTGAGCGAAAGCCAGTTCTGCGGATGGACTTTCAAGAGGCCGATATAGCTGTCACCGTCGACGGCGATGCCATCCTCCCGGACGTAGTCGAAGCTGAGTGTTTCCTGGGTCGTTGTCGATCCACCAAGGCGATCCTTGAGCTCGAAGTGATCACGCGCCCGGGAGCGCTCTCGAGCGGTTGGAAGGTCCGTGTCGATGTCGTCAAGGAATTTGTCGAGTGCTTGTAGGACCTCGAGATCGGACTCGGGTGTGGGCGGCGTGTGATCACTGGTGGCAGTCGGCTGGACAACAGGCTCCTCGTCCTCGTCGTATGATTCTGAGGCTGGTTCGGTGGCTGTCTCGTCGGTGGGTGCAGTTCCCATCATCAATCACCGTCCGTCGGCTTCCGCTTCCTGCTCGGCTTCGATCGTCTCGATATCGAGGCCAGCCTGCCGAACGTAGACGACGTCCTGGGCGACGGGCGTCTCTGGATCGGGGCGCGTGCTCCGGTTGTGGTACTCGTTCGAGCCGAGATGGTACTCGGCGGCGGCACGGGCGTAGCTGATCGGTCGCTGCCCGGCGGGGGAAACCAGCAAGACGAGGATGCCGATGGCGAGTCCAATCCCGCCGGCACCCAAGAACAGTGTCCCAGTGAATCCGAGGCTTTGGGCGATACCCATGGCCAGGAACGGAACCACGAGAACCTCGCCGGCTTCTCGGGCGGTCAACCCGAAAACCAACTTCGTATTAACGACACGCCCTGCGATAGGGAATGTTTCCATAGGCAATCTGTACGTCTTAGGGATATCTAGTTAAAAGTTACTCCCGATTTTGATATTCCAATGACGTGCCAATTTTGAACGATCTTGCGGTTCCAATCTACCTCTTGCTGGGCACGGTCTCAAGACTGATGGTCTGGCTGGTCTGGGAGCGACATGTGGAGATCCTCGAGCGTGAGTTCGTCAGCGTCGCGTTCGGCGGCACGCATCGCGGCGTCGTCGACAACCCCAGCGATATCTGCGCTACTGACCCCTTCTGTCTGGTCGGCCATCTTCCTGTATGCGTTGTTGTCAAGGTCCGTCGGCAGTTCGTCGAGCCGGACGCGGAAAATGGCCTCTCGAGCGTCGCGATCTGGAAGTCCGAGTTCGTACTGCTGGTCAAAGCGACCCCGGCGAGTAGCCGCGTCATCAAGGAGTTCAACGCGGTTCGTCGCTGCGATCACGAGGTAATTCGGATCGTCGGCGTCCAGATGAGCGAGGAACTCGTTGACGACCTGGGTATGCTCGCGATTGACGTCGCTTTCACGGGAAGCGAGCAGCGCATCGATCTCGTCGATAAAGATCACACACCGATCGAACTGTTGGGCCTCCTCAAACAGTCGGTTGACCTGCTCGGTGGACTTATTGACCCAGCGTGATTTGATATCGCCCGCCGAGAGCTCGAGATACGGGTGGCCGAGTTCGCCGGCGATGGCTCGAGCGAACAGCGTCTTGCCCGTCCCAGGTGGGCCGTAGAAGAGGATCCCGTTCGGTGGGGAAATGTTGAAGCGTTCGTAAGCGGCATCGAGCCGGGTCAGCGGCCGGATCGCCGAGCGCTCGATCTCCGTTTTGAGTGGCTCCATCCCACCAACGTCCGCAAATCCTGTGTCAGGCGCAGACTGCCAGCCATATTGAAGTTGAGAAGGAGTGGATTGTTCTTGAGCCGCTCCATCGCTGGAGTGGGACGTCTTGGGTTTGGTCTCGGCTTTCTCTCTCTGGGCAGTCGAATCCACTGCGTCTGTTTGCTCCCCTTCTCCTGTCGAGGTTTTCTCCTCGGGATCAGCTGTAACGGTTCCAACACCCATTGACAGCATCAGTGGAACACACGCGAGCCAACTGGCTCCCATATACCAAGAGCTTTCAAACATGGCAGAGACTCGAATCGGCGCAAGGATGCTCGCGAGAACGGGCCAGTTGTTTTCCCAGGCTGGGAGAAACCACATTGCCGTCAATATCGCTGTACCAATGAAGATTCCAACCAACCAGAGCCGATCTGCTTGTTTAGTCTCTCCTCTATAAAGTGGGTAGATACCAGCAGTCAAGAGCTCTGCAGTGAAGGATGGAACCATCCAAATCGCAACGATTGCGATCAGCGCTATAATCGGGTCGGAAAAATATGCGACAATCCAAATAATTCCCAGTGGAGCAGCTACATAATTCGCTGTAAAGAGGCTGAAAGAAATGCTACCGATAACGGCTTTCTTCAGGAGACTCTTTGATTGGGATGTTCTGTCCATTTTCCGTTAGTTATTGTTGTTGTCGTATTTATCCAGTGTCTGTTGATTCGATTCCGTGTCTGGCGATGTGTCGGCAGCATTGGTGCTGGATTCGACTGTCCCGTCGCTAGTCGATTGCCGAGTCGACGTGTCGATAACAGGGTTTTCCCGATATCGTTCTAATCCGGCCGCCGCCCACTCGGTCGGTGATTTGTGAAGGTTTCGAGGTCCGTAGGAGACGCCAGCTTTTGCGTCTGAAGCTGCGCGCTTCCCGCCTCTTTTCGCACCAGAGCCTAGTCCTTTGCCTGCATCAACTAAGCGCGGGGCTTTCGACGTGGCTGCACTCCCAACTGCTGCTTTCGTTTGGCCGACGCGTGATCCCACGCTGCTGGCAGCACTGCTCGCCCTTCCACCTGTCTTTCTGTCGCCCCATCTGGCTCCTTTCGCTCCTCCGTACCTCGCCTGCTCCATCAGTTTAGTGCGTCGCGACTTCCCACCCGATTGGGTCGATGAAGAGGATTGCGTTTGAGAACTCGAGCTGCTCTTTGCACTCCGACCGAGGCCTCTCGGCGACATCCCCGCCATCATGGCTGCTTTCAGCCCGACGGCCGCGGGGGCGACCAGCCCGATCAGCCAGAAGAGCATTGCTTCGATAAGTTCGCCAAACTCTGCCTCAGTTGCTTGCTCGCCCTGGACAGCGACATCCGAATACGCCCCGACGGCTGCCGCACCTGTCTGCAACAGCCCGGCCATCACGATTCCTGCGAGTAGCATGTACGCTGTCGCCCGCAAGAGCGTTTTCGCGATCGCCGAACTGTGGCGAAGTGGACCGAAATCCAGGTACAACATAGCCCCCAGAATCGGGAGCAAAATGAACGTCGCGTGGAACAAGAACTCGCGAAACACAAAGACCCCGAGGGCGAGCAAGATACCCGCGACGGAGACTAAGCTAATGATGATCCCACCGATGATGGCACCAGCGCCCAGCGCGGCTGTCCCGCCGAATCCAGCCTCGAGAATCTTTGGGCCGAACGCAGCGCCATAATCATCGGCATAGACATGCAGAATGATCGCATTCGTCAAAAGGAGACTAAAGTGCATGATCTGGCGGGCAACGGCCACGAAGATGATCACCTTCAACGTTTTCCAGACCAGCATGAAATTCGTCACCTCACGTCGATCGGCGAACGGCTTGGAGGCGATCCCAGCCATGAAGACGATCACCAGCAGTTGAGGGAAGATATCCAGATTGTGCTGGAAGGCACCCTGCATCGTCGGGTCATTATAGGGGCTATCAAAGATAATGAATGAACGAATGCCGTTCGCAATGAGGCTACTGATGAACCCAATAATTCCGGACAGGATATAGGTGAAAAAGTCCGAGACCCAGCCGGAGATAAACGCGACGGTGAGGGGGACGCCGTCAACTGGAAGGAAGGCACTGCTCTTCTGGGCTAACACCAGTATCGTGGGGTCAACGCTTTCTGTGATGCTTGTGATCGAAACGGGCAATCTGAATCCGGTCATGGGTTGGATGGGATCTCTGTTATGGGCGTGGCTGCCGTAGAGGGGCTGTTCAGTCTCACTGTGCTGGGTCGGGTTCGAACAGTCATTTGTTTGTACCTCTCATATACGCGAACGGAATGTACAAGATCACAAATGCGATGATCGAGACGAACGCCCCAGTGAAGCTCATCAGTAGCTGGTAGATGTTGAACGCCTCTGGCTGGAACGTAATCTGTGCCTCAGCTGGACTGTAGTACACCTCTTCCGCTGGATCAGTCTCGCCCGTGAACGAAGCCGTCACGTAGAGGTCACGCCGTTCGACGACTGCGGTTCCGTCCGAATCGGTCGTCACTTGTCCCTGGGCAGCCCCATGGAGCCAGAGTGTCTCGTTGCCAAGCGCTTCGCCGGTCTCCCCCTCGAACAGGTGTAGCTCTGCGTACGTGTCGTTGAGGATCGCCGTCTCGAGCTGGGCGTCGCGCTCTTGGACAGTCTGTGTCGACACCGGGATTGGATCGCCGTGGATATCGCGAACCTCGGTGATCGGCTGTGCTGCGTTTGTGATGGTGAGCGTTGTCTGTCCACGCGGTTCGATCGAGGAGAGATTGACATCTTCATCGAGTGGTGCTGGCTCGGATGCAAAGCTGAAGCTGTTCGAACTAGCTAGTTCTGGTGGGTTTACGAGGTTGGTTGGTTCCCCTTCAAGCGTGGGGTCCTCTCGCTGTGCGGCGAGTTGCTTCTCGAGGATGTTCGGGAACGGAACGGTCTCCTGTTGGGTCGCTGGCGCTGGTAGTTGCTCGAGCGTCTCATTCTCTGTCGACACTCCCGACGATGCGTCGTTGAGCACTGGTACCGTCGTATTGGACTCGGTTTGATCCGGCGATATCAGTAGCTCATCACCTGGCCGATGACCCCGTGTGGCGTTCTCATACTGGCGCTGTGAGTAGACGCCCCAGATATTCTCAATCTTGCCGGCGCCTTCTTCGAACGTCGCAGTATTCCAGAGCCGACGGTCATGGAGCGTCTCCGGGCCATCGAACTCGAGGATGAGCCGGTCGATACCGTCGTCTGATTCGATGATCGTCTGCTCGATCGATAGCTCTTGGTTCGTCGTGACGACAACGGGAGCCTCGTCTTGGACCGTGTGGGAGAGTTCGAGCGTCTCATTGTTGGTGGTATTCGACAGCACCCAGTCAGTCCCCTCACGGACGTAGGTGGTCTCCTGGACTGCAAGCCTCGAGGTGATCGTCGCTTCCACCTCCAGCGTTGTCGCCCCGCTCGCGTTCGCGTCCGCGTAGTCGAGCTGGTGAGGCGTCTCTGGATCACCACTCCAGGATTGGGACCCAATCTCGAGTGTCCGGTCGGTTTCTTGATCGAGGAGTGTGACATTGAGGCAGGTCCGGGTCTGATCGGTCGTGACGCAGGTCCCCTCCGGGATGCGAGTCGCATAATCAAGGTGGGTGAGGACCGTCCCGTCACGCGGTACCAACAATAACTCACTCTCGGTGTCGTCTTGGGTACCTGCTTCAGACTCCAGACGGGTCTGGGTCCCTTCTTCGGTTCCAAGGATCGTTACGTGAGCGTCTGTTACGACCGTGCCGTTCGAGCGTTCCGAGTCGGGGAGCCAGAGACTCGTCGACTCGTTGCGCTCGATCGACTCGAGTTGCTCAAGCCGGTACTCACGCAGTGTCCGCTGGTCCGGGCCGACCTGATACGGGGGTTGGGTCGTCGAATAGTGGAAATCGCGTATTTGACTCAGCTCCGCTACCGAGATATTCTCTACTTCGTCGACGTCCTCGAGGTCTGGGAGTACGAACGGTGGGACTGAGCCAGCTTCGGGATCCGGTTTATCGGAGATAAAGACGTCTGTGTCGTTGGCCGTCGTCTCCGCGGTGGACATCGTCGCTGCACCACTAATTGAAAGTGCCAGGGAGACAACGAGCAGCAGTACAAGCGACAATCGTTGACCATCCATTCGTGGTGGGGTGAAAGGGGATCGATTGGGGGTAAGTCGTGATTCTATTGGGTGCTACTTAGAAGACGATCCAGGGTGTGACCATCCCCGGAGCGAGGTTTTCGAAGAGCGTCACGAACACGTTGTAGCTAACTGAGAGGACGATCATCCCAGCGCCGCCCCACATACCTCGCCAGCCCCACTGGGCACGGTCGGCATGTTTGCGGGAGACGAACCAGGCAGCAGCACCAACGAGAAAGACGATGACACCGATCTGGCCAAGTGTTGTTGCGACGAATGACTCAATCTCCGACAAGGAATTGTTGATCTCGCTCTGCTGGGCAGCAGCTATCCCAGTAGTTGCAATGAAAGCGAACAGGGCGATCAGGACTCGGGCACCTTTCATTTTGCGTGCCATACTCGCTCTCTTAGGTGCTAGTATTTAGATTTAATCCTAGATGGGTAGATGAGTATAAGTCTGACGATCACTGAATGTAGTCACAGGCAATTGCCCATGCTCCAAGGATGACTGGCGGCCACGTGATCGCCCCAATGAGTCCGAATTCGGGGCTCAATCCAAAGTCGGTCCAGGCAAACACCGTCATGGCAGCGGCCACGATTCCCAGCACACTCGTGACAAGGAATGGTTTCGAGACGACTACCAGACTACCCAGCAGTGTCGCTCCCACCAAGAGGGCAGCCTCTCTCTCCACTGCCATCGGGGCGTATCCGGCGGAGAAAGCGATTCCCCGAACAACGAGGACAGCCCACAGAGCGATTGCCAGCGCTGCAAAAATCCCGCGTACAGTCGCTCGCAGTGACCCAACCGTATACACGTGCGGACCGCTTTGGCGACCGCACGATTGGCACGTCCAGTCGTCATGTCGGTAAACCGTCTTTCGACGGGCTTCCCAATCTGGCGGACGATTCCCCGAATACGTGTCGGGATCGTCATAGCGTGACTCAATCTGCGCCTCGAGTGCGCTCATTCGGGGTCGCCCTCGAGTAGTTGCGTCCCCTCGATCACACTTCCGTCAGTGCCCGAGCCAGGATACCCGGCCATCCCGATCCCGGCGAAAGTGGTGCTTGGCCCAGTGAGGACTCGACGACGCATATCATCCGACAGTTTGTGTCCGATCACATATAGTTACCTGGGCAAGTGGCTAGGATGTTACCCCACAATGTATATGATTCTATGTGGTGTGGGGTAACTCAGAATTGGGATGACCACAGAGAAACCAGAGCCACCAGATCTCCCAAAGACCCTCCGCAAGCCACTGGAACGCCAGCCACCCGACCGTCTCGACCAAGTGAGTACATATGCTGAGCAACTTGCCCGGTGGAAACGCGCCGAACGCGAGCGCGAAATCACCGAAACTCGAGAACGTGACTCGATCACTGACGATGAACAGACCACCCTCGAAGAACGCGGGATTTCGACCGCCCCCTCTGATTATGAAGATGTAGCTACCAGTGGAGCATACATCACGATCAAGGAGACGAAACCCGGCTACAAATATTACTACTGGCAGTGGCGCGAAGGAAATTCCTGGAAGAACAAGTATATCGCACCCGTCAATCCAAAAGGCTCCACCGAGTGAATTTGTAATCGGTCGTCCCGAGAGCAGCCGACGTACCCTCGATCGAAAAGAGCTTGTTGTACGCCGTTCGGCGTACGCATTCCACCTCCTCGGCGACCTCACTTGTCGTCCCAACGTCGTCGAACTCTTGGAGTGTTTTGAGGGCGTCGACCTCTGAGTAGACTGTCTCTGCCTCCACTGCGTAGTGTGCTGTGTTACGTCTACCGGTACACTTTGTGGTGCGCAGATTTATGCCGGTGCACTACGTAGTGAGAGACATGAGCCGAAATGACCGAGGCGAATATTCACCATCGGTGACGGACGAGGAGATCCTCGCGTTCATTGCTCGCGAGGATCGCCCAATCCAGACAGCACAGTCAGTCGGTGATCAGTTCGGTATTGATCGCTCGCAGGCCTATCGACGGCTCCAACGCCTCGCCGATGACGGTGCGCTCGAGAAATCAAAGGTCGGGGGGAGAGCTGTCGTGTGGTGGCTCTCCACCGAGAGCGAGCAGGCGAGTGAAGCAACGATTTGCGACGTCAACCCAGACGATTCGATATTTGATCGCGAGACCTTCGAAGCGGGAGAGCCAACCAACACCTCCGAGAACATCGACGATATCCTCTATGGTGACGCCGGGTCGGCATGAGCCAGGGCACACCCACTCCGTTATTCGTCGATACGGGCGGTTTTTATGCGGCGTTTGTCGAGGACGACGCCAACCACGCTCGAGCCTCAGCTGTGTTCGACACGATTCGGGCTGGTAAGTATGGGCCGATTTTCACGAGCCGATACGTGCTCGCCGAGCTCGCAACCGTGATCCTCTATCGGAAGAGCCACCATCACGCTGTCTCGACACTCGAGGAGATCCGAGCTTCAGAGACGATCAATGTGGTCCCCGTGACTGATGCCATGTTCGACGCGGCTCACGAGCGCTTCGTCGACTATGACGACCAGGAGATCGCGTTCTTCGATCACCTTGGCGGTGCACTCGCTCGCGAATACGAGATTGAGCACGTATTCACATTCGACCCAGACGATTTCCACACGCTGGGGCTCACTGTCGTTCCAGACGATACGGGAGAAGGATCTCGTCGCGACTGATTCTCAAGTGGACCTAATGGGACACCCCGTCTCGAGTTCTTCACCGGCGATGTCTCGACTTTCCTGTGGCGTTCATCGGAGGGCTCTCCACCATCGATGTGCTTCCGAAGAGTGGTTGACTAGTTCCTCTTCGAATCACTGATATCGGGGATGATCGTCAAGTGAATACTGGTCGACTGAATCGCCCTTCTCGTTGACCACTTCGGGACGCCTGCCGCCCGGTTCATCGTCAGCAATCCCCTTCAGAATCCCATAGAACTGCCACTCGTCACCGTAATCGAAGAGATAGCAAATCCGGTCACCAACCTTGAGATCCAGCTGACTCGCCAACTCAGTAATCGTCGTCTCACTTGCGTTATAGACCGTCTCGTCCCACCGCATCGCCTCGCCACTCGGAAGATCTTCGTACTCTTCCGGACGCTGGTACTTTACACTGCTTTGCCAGTAGTCTTGACCCACGCCGAAAAACCAGAGATGGGCCTGATTGAGTCCTATCGACTCATTGATGACGGCCTGGAACTCCGCTAACGTTCGGTCCCCGCCGACGATGATATCACGCCACAGCGCGGTCGGATCCCACTCGAGTTTGACGCGGAAGCGATAGGCCGTCATCTTACACCTCCACACCGGATCGAAAGCTTGTGAGGTCGTTGATCCGTTCTTCCAACTCTTCGATCTCGTCTCGTAGCTCCTCGGCTTCAGTCCCCTTTGTCGCAGACAGGCGGTCCTTGAGGCCCTGGAGCCGCGTCTCCTTCTCCTCTTCGTCGACCTCGGCCTTACGGACGTACTCGCGCTCTTCGATCTCGTAGACGTCCGTCGGTGCTACCTCGGTTACCTCGAGCGCCTCGTCGACTTTCGTCGAGTCAACACTGGTGACCCGCTCACGAGGAATGCCGGCTTCCTCGAGCGTCTCGAGGACCTCCTCCTCGTCCCGGAGCGACCGATACGTTCGACCGGTCCGCTGAATGGAGCCGAATTGCCCGTAAACGGGCTGGTCGTGATGAATGCGATTGAGGAGGACGTTGGCAACGTCCCCACGGAGATTGTCGGCATCTCGTTGCACGTCCGAAAGCAGCGTATAGAGGTTCACCAGTGAGGCGGTTTCCAGATCCTCGAGTTCGGAAACGTCGTAGCGCTCGAGCGCATCGATCAGTAACAGCGCGTCCGAGTAGACTGCAAGATCGGGCTCCGTCCGTTCCTCGTCACTAGTAGAAGAGCCACCTCGAACGAACTGAGACGGCGTTGGGTCATCGGTTTCACGAAGCGTTCCGGCCTGCTTGTCGATCTCGAAACGCGGGTGGAGACTCAATACCGCTGGATACGGATCAGCTTCTGGCGGAAGGCGATCGAGTTCGAATGCAGCTATACCGCTCCGAACCCGGTCAATGAGCGTTTCGAACTGCTCTCGCTGGAGCGGGCGAGATTTTTCTGAGTCGACGAACTCGACGATGATGTAATGCTCTTGGACGTCCGTAATTCGAATCCGCTGCTCGGATAACGGAGTGATGAGTGTTGCGCCATCCTTGAGCGCCTCACACTCGGAGAGCAAATTATCCCACGTGGACGCGAAGGTCATAGAGTGACATACGCACTTGGTACAGTAAAACCGTTCGCGGCAGCTCTATCACGCCTTTTTCAACACAGCTAACCGCACTGATCGACGATACTGGTCACGGATGAACCTCGAGTTCGACGACGGAACGCTCCTGCTCCGCGACGCACCTGAGGGAGTTCCCTACGCAGAGTGGGATGACCGCGTCGACGAATTTCGAGCTCAGGCCTATCGCTATCGGTCGCTTCTTGACTGGGCAGACAAGTGGCAGACTGACTCCAGTGACGATAGCCAATCGACCCTCCGACAGAGCGCTCGTCAATCCCAGCCTCTCGATCTCGAGGACAGCGCCCGTTCCTATCCCGATCTCGCACTCACACCGACCATTCAAGTTGATCCTCGTCACTACCAGCAGGCCGCTCTCGAGGCCTGGCGCGAGCACGAACGCCGGGGCAGTGTCGTGCTGCCGACCGGCAGCGGGAAGACCTTTCTCGGACTGCAAGCGATCATGGACGCTGGCGTCGCGACACTCGTTGTCGTCCCGACAATCGATCTCATGAACCAGTGGCACGCCACACTGACCAATGCCTTTGGTGACCAACTGCCGAATGGCGTCGGCGTACTCGGCGGCGGGTCTCACGAAATTACTGCTGTGACTGTCACAACCTACGACAGCGCCTATCGCTACGTCAACGAGTATGGTGATCAGTTCGGTCTCCTCATCGTCGACGAGGTGCATCACCTACCGGCTCCGACCTACCGCCAGATCCCTGAGATGATGATTGCTCCGTACCGACTCGGACTCACCGCCACCTACGAACGGGCCGACGACAAACACGAGACGCTCGAAGAGCTGCTCGGTCCAGTCGTCTACGAAGAGAATGTGGATGCGCTCGCCGGCGAGTTCCTCAGTGAGTACGAAACCATCCACCTCGAGGTCGAACTCACACCTGAGGAACGCCAGCAGTACGACACGGAGTACGAGATCTATCGTGAGTACGTCGATAGCCACGAGTTCGATATCTGGAAGGAACGAGGGTATCAGGAGTTTCTCAGACGCTCGTCCTACGATTCACAGGGGCGACGGGCACTGATCGCTAAACAGCGCGCAGAGGAGATTGCCCGAACAGCCCACAAAAAGCTCGATACCCTCGATACGCTCATCAAACAACATCACGATGACCGCGTCATCATCTTTACCGCCAACAACGACTTTGCCTACGACATCTCTCAAGAGTTCATCGTTCCCTGCATCACCCATCAGACACCGACTGACGAGCGAACCGACCTTCTCGAGCGCTTCCGGACTGGCGAGTACTCGATGCTCGTGACATCGCAGGTCCTCGACGAAGGAATCGACGTCCCTGCGGCCAACGTGGGAATTATCCTCTCCGGAAGTGCCTCAAAACGCCAGTACGCCCAGCGCCTTGGCCGAATTCTTCGCCCAACAGACGATCGACAGCCCGCACGACTGTACGAGATCATCGCCGCGAACACGAAAGAACGATATGTCTCTCAACAACGTCGTCAGGGGGTAAATTCCAGTGCTGACAGCTGATCTCGCTCGCTCACGAACGACCGGCGGAGAAGTCGTTCCCCTGTTCATCGATCCCACCGAGAACCGCTACCGGGAGACCGCTCGAGAGCTCATTGAGCTGTTCGAGGCCCACTTGGGCAAGCCCAAGGGCGACCTCGAGGCGGCGATCAATGAACTTACGATCGATAATACGGAGTACAAGATCATCCAGGGGTTCGCAAAGCTCCTTACAGACGAGTGTGAATTCGAGGTACACGCATCGACCGAACCTAAAACGATCCGCCACCACCTCTTCGAGTACGCGAACGAACAGTATCCAATCGTTCGCCAGCCAACACTCGGTGAGGATACCCAGAAGCTCGACGTGTATAGCACCGTCGCCGACGAGTTGGGCATCTCTCTTGCCGAGTGTCACCAGGGAATGTACGCAGACCTCGAGGAAAACAAGCGTCTCGTGCGGCTGGGAGAGCGCACCGTTGATGAGAGTACAGCACAGGAGACTGGTGACAAGACACCGTCAACGACGAAACTGACTGGCAGCAGTGATGAAGCCTACCAGGATACAGCACTCACTGTGGAGTGGTTGCTGACTCGCTACAATCTCGCACTCGCACAGGCGGTCCTTTACGATGCAACGCGTATGCGCATCCGCGTGTGGGATCACTTCGGGACGGTATTCAGCTACGTGAAGCTGTTCGGGTTGATGCACCGGATTTATCCGATCGACAGCAACGGGCACCGTGTGGCAAGCACTGATCTCGCCGACGGCTACGAAGCAGTGCTGGACGGGCCTGCCTCGTTGTTCTCCAAGTCCCAAAAGTACGGTATCCGGATGGCGAACTTCTTGCCGGCGTTACCGCTGTGTGATCGCTGGGAGATGGCCGCAGAGATTCTCGTCGACGACACGACAGGGGAAACACATCGATTCACACTCAATCAGACTGACGATCTTGAGTCTCACTACAGTGCTGGCAAACGGTTTGACAGCGATCTCGAGCGAACGCTGGCCCAGAAGTGGGAGCGGGCGACGACCGATTGGAAGTTAGTCCGCGAGGATGATATCCTCGATATCGGTGAGGAAGTGTTGATTCCCGATTTCGCGATCGAACATCCTGACGGCCGCCGAGCAATTCTCGAGATTATGGGATTCTGGACGCCCGAGTACCTCGAGTCAAAGCTCGAGAAGATTCGCCACGCAGATGCCGAGAACCTGGTCGTTGCTGTCTCTGAAAACCTGGACTGTGCTCGCGACGAGTTCGGTGAGGCAAGCGACCGTGTGCTGTGGTTCAAAACCGGGATTCACGTCTACGATCTCGTAGAGGTAGCAGAGGCTCATGCGGTTCACGTGTCTTCAGAGATTTCAGATTCCAATTGAAGCGCACTGTCGGAGACGGTGATCACGGTGCTCTCGTGACTGCCCCCGGATGACTGTGCTTGGCTACTGGCCTCGTCATCGGATTTGGTGATAGCTGTGGCCACGGATATGGACGTTGAAATACCGGCCGAGAGAGTTTGTGTCCATCAATCCGCGATACGTCTCTTCTGGCACGTCGATGTACTGATAGACGCTTCCGTCCTGGAGTTCCACTTCTAAGACCTGCTCATCCGGATCGTATCCGACGCTGTCGAGCAGAGATGATGATACGGATTCGCGGTCCATACCAGCGGTCTTCGCTGATAACGGGGATAAATCCTCGCGAAGGAGCTATTCATCTGAAGATATCCACGACGTCCGCCAATGCCGACATTGAAACAGCGGCATCGACGTGTTGCCATAGCTCGGCGCACGGTCGCTCCAGTCGGTCCTCGCCGTTGATATCCTTGTATCGCCTGAGTTACTGAACGGGGACTGCACAATGCGCGATCTGAACCCACGGCTTGGGACGAAATTCGGACAGTAGTTGAACGACAACTCCAGCAAGCCGATTTGGAGGCGATCAATCATGCGGTTGATCGGTTGATGGAAGAGGGGAACAGCAGAGAGAAGGCCATCGATACGGTCGGGGCGGTACTGCTCGAAGAGATGTCCGAGATGATGGCTGAAAAGGAACCGTTCGACCGAGAACGGTACATCGAACGGTTACAGGAACTCTGAGCGTGCTGGAGCAGTCATAAGAGTTCGGGCAGAATGTTTCATTACCATCCAACAGTTGGAGATACTCGACACATACGCGATTGTTGGGAGAAGTGGCGATGTCTTCGAGGGAGTTGAGGGACGCATGCGGACAGCGTCAGGGCCATATCCATTGGCGTAGCCTGGGAGGGTTGAGGCCCACTGGACGGTCCCTTCATCATCAACGAGTGCGATATTACCGGCGATATCGAAGTTCCCAGAACGTGCGTATGCGTCTGATGGTCGTTGATCGATGCGTTCGGTCAAGTCATGATTGCGTTTGAGATCGCGCTTGTAGACCTCCTCAGGGGACGGATGTCTGATTTTGCCGGGAAAGTCAGTAATTGAGCGGTATCGTTCGTCAATGCGGTCGATTTCGACTGAGAGTCCATGTACATCATGTATCGTTCCCAACAGTCGTATCGTGTGGTTGTGCCAACTTTGGACCTCAGCGTCGGCATAATATTGAACCATCATACCAGAATTCATGCAAGCAAACAGGTTAGTCGTGCTGTGATATATGAACTTGGCCTCAGTCAGTGGCGCAACAAGGAGCAGACGAAATTGAAGTACGAAGTACCAGTACAGTACCCCGTTCAACGGACTGCGAGCGATCGAACCCTAGCTGACACGTGTCCTACATCAGTCCACGTTCCATCCTCGTTGCGGCTGATGAGTCGGCCGTCGTTGGTGCCAGCCAGCACAGCCCCGTCGACGGCAGTCCATGCGAGGATCACCTCTGCTGGTCCACCGGGGTAAGAGACGGTCTCAATCGTCTCGCCAGAGTCCGTCGACTCCACTAGTATCGCGTCGGCACCACTCTCACCGCTCCATGTCCCCGGTGAACTCCGTGCGGCCGCTGCATAGAGCCGTCCATCGAACGTGAAGGCCTCGCGGAAGTATCGGTGATCGAGTTCGGTGTCGAGCCGTGTCCACGACTGCCCGGCATCGCGTGTGCGATAGAGGCCATCACCGCACGAAGCGATGTACTCGTCCGCCCCGAGGACGAGCACGTGGTGGACGTCATCGTGGACGCCGTCGCGGCGCTCGGTCCACGTCTCGCCCTGATCCTCGCTGATGTGGACACCGCCGACCTCGACACCGGTGATCATCCGGTCGGGCGTCTCCGGATGCACGCCGAGACTCCGGACGTGGGCTTCGTTGCGGTGGCGCGGAGTATGCCACTGGTCCCGCGATGGGAGGTCCTGAAAGCCCTCGAGTTCGTTCCATGTCTCACCGCTATCGGTCGAGACGTAGAGGTGCGCGGGATGGGTGCCTGCGTAGAGTCGTTCACCGTCGGGACTGGCGACAACTGAGTACACCTCCTCCTGTGGAACGCCAAGGTCCTCCCATGTTCGCCCATCATCCATCGACCGATACAATCCCGACTTCGTGGCCGCGAACACGCCGTCGATCTCCGGAAACGTCTGGACTCGGGGTGTGTTACCGCTATCAAGCACCTGTTCAACATCGTCGACGGGAACGGATGCTGTACGAAAGACGCCGTCACGAGTACCGATGAGTACCGCCATGGTAGAAGTATGTCCGCTGCCTGATTAACCTCTGGGGAGTTTTATCGTAAACCGTTCCGCGAACTCGTGCTCACCGTTACTGTCTATAACCTCGAACGAGCAATCAAAAAGAGACCCCTACGTCTTTTGTGAATTCAATGAAGCATTCAAGTCGAAAAAGAATAGCGTTTTTTGTGATGAGATGAGGAAGACACGGGTTCTCGACCGATAGTCGTTTCATCCGCGCAAGAATGAGTCGAAAAGGGATACTACGATTTTAGGTGGAGGTTGTTCCCTACATGATGATAGGTGAGAAGTATGTATAGAGATACTGGACGGAACCGCTACTTCCAACTCCTGTTTCTTTTAAGAACCTCTCCCACCCCACCGTTTCCAACTTAGGGAGAAACACGTAGAAGGAAATAGCGGAACAGGTGTTTCCCTAACACAATGAACACAACTAGCCTCTCATCTAGCTGCGTTTTTCGCTAGTGCGGGTTTGGTTTTATCGCTATTGCAATAAGTATTTCTCTTTTTCTATAGCAACGTATAGCTGGCCCCACTCGTTCTCACGGGGAAGTTGGAAATGGTGGGGGGGGTGTGTTTTATAAGGGATCCGCTGGTTGGAAGTGATGGTGCGGGGTTGAAGAGTTGGAAGGCGTGGTTTTATGAGGATATCCTGTGTGATGTTGTTACATGGGCTACTTCGACGATGATGGGTTCCTTGACGAACATATCATCAAAGACCGAAGCATCCTGAAACCCGAGCACAAACCCAAGAAACTGGAAGAGCGAGACGAGGAACTCGAAGACTATGTGAAACTCCTCCGCCCTCTACTGAAGGGCTGGGATCTCGACAACATCTTTCTCTACGGCCACTCCGGTGTCGGCAAGACAGTCGCAACTCGCACTCTTCTCCCTGATTTACGAGACAAGGCAGAGGAACAGGCTATCGATGTGGATATCCTCGAAATCAACTGCTCATCCGCAAATACGTCCTACCAATCGACGATCGAACTCATTAACGAGGCCCGCAATCCCGAGTATCCACTGACGACACTAAACCTGGACAAATCTGAGCTGAGTAAGACAGGCTATCCTGCTGAACAGGTCTATGATGAACTCTTTGACGACCTGAACAAGGGAGCCGAGGATATTATTCTCGTACTCGACGAGGTGAACACTCTCAGCACCGACAGCGAACTTCTCTATCAGCTTACTCGTGGACAGACAATGCACAAACTCGAAGCCGAGCTGTGTATTATCGGGATCAGTAACGACTTCAATTTCAGAGACGATCTCCCTGCACGGGTAAAGGACACGCTCTGCGAAACCGAGCTTCACTTCCCTGCATACGAGCAGGGTGATCTCATTTCGATTCTCTCGCGCCGCGCTGAGCAAGCGTTCTACGAGGGGACGACTGAAAACGGTGTCATCGAACTCTGTGCGGCTCTAGCATCTCGAGACCGTGGCTCGGCTCGCCAAGCTATTCGACTACTCCGGAAAGCTGCTGAACTCGCGGAGAACGAATCAGTGGAGACAGAAGATAGTGACTGTATCGAGGAACAACACGTGCGAAACGCTGAGGATATCATTGAGCGAAATCAGGTGACAACTGGCATCCGTAAACTTCCATCACATCGGAAGTACGTCTTGCTGGCGACCACAAATCTCTCTGCCCAGGGGAAAACACCCGCTCAAACAAGAGACATATATGAGTACTATAAGTCGGTGGCAGAGGAGTTTGGACGAGATCCACTCACTCGACGTGGAGCGCACGAACATCTGCTCGAAATGTGTGATAACGGTATTCTCAAGAACGTAAACCGAGATCAGCGCGGACGTGGGCGACCGAACAAATACAAACTTGATACGCCCCTTGAAACAGTGATCGATGCGTTAGAGCAAGAAGAGGACGGTGAAATCGGGGATCTGGATAATCTGCGTGAAAAAGCAAACCGGCAAACCACACTCACTGAATGACTTGGAAGCAGTGGGGTGTCGTCTTTTATATACCTCGAAGCGATGGAACGGTTAGAAGCGCTGGTAACGGACCCATCTCGACGTAAGTTGGAAAACATGGGGTGTTACTAATTTAAGGATGGAACGGTTGGTCGGGTTGGAAATGATGGTATGACGTACGTCAGACATGAGTTGGAAGTCGTGGGGGGTGCTTATTTAAATACTTGGAAGCCTTGGTTAATGGCAGTATCCCCGATCACCAACTATAGCGAGTATTTTAGTGACGCTCTTCGGAAATAGATTGTTGGTCGGGAGAGCTGGCGCTGTGAAAGCGTAGTGGGCAAGGGTAATGTTGACGCATCACCCGACTATATCCCCAGTTGAAATATTTCGCTCGGAGGCGAGCGCCGCGAACCTGATCCAGCAGGTTCGCTGACGCGAGGTCCTCCAGTGCCCGCGCTGCCGGTCTGAGTTAGTGATCGAGTACGGCAGATATCGAGAGTCAACGGTATTGCTGTAAAAATTGTGGACGTACGTTCACCGACAAGACCGTCCTCGATCAATTGTTGTTCGCGTTCTACTCGTTGCTCCGGTTCAACACGAGTATCCGCCAGTTAGACGCTGAACTCGACATCTCCTACTGGTCACTTCGGCGGCGCGTCGAGCGTTCTGGTGAAGCGCTCGACGCGCCTCGCATCGATCTTGTTGGCCCAGTCGAGATCGATAAGTTCTACATCTCTGCCGGGAAGAAAGGTCGCGAGCGTGACTCCTGCATCGGAAACTCGCCGTCCCGCTTGCTGAACGATGTGTAATCCGGCGATTTCTCAAGACCAAATACGTCAAGGATTCCGGGCATCTCGTTGAGATAGTCTTCAAGCTTCCGGAGCGGTTTGTCGGTTTTCTCTTTGAGCAGAAGGAGTGCGATTTTCGTGGACTTCTCGTACTCGTCGTCGCCTTTGGCGACGGCGGATACGTTGGATCCTCTACGTGGATCGAGACAAAATATTGAAATGTCTGTGCAAGGTTCCTGAGACAGCCCATATCGCCAGACGGCGTCCAAATTCCCTGAAATCAGTGATAAAACCAGCAGAATGAAAGCCGGTTCAACGGAGCATGGATTCACTCGCCTCGAGACAGAGATGAAAACGACGAAGCTGGCTATTCTTCAGCGATCCGGGCCTCGATCAACACGGCCGATAGGGCGTCCTCCAGGTCGACGCTATTGGCGACGCCGGCTGGCACCTCGAGTTCTATTGACAGTGACTGCTCAGGATCGGCGGCGTAGTCCAGCTTGGCCGTAGCCTCGACATCGATCGGTGCGGTCTCAGCGTTGTACTCGAATGGGGATGGATACTTGCCCTCCAGTTCCGCCCCCTTCTGAAACCGAACTTGTGGGGAGCGACTGTGAAAATACCGCGAGCGGCGCGGAAGGTGGGAAATGCCCGCTCGCGGCGTATGGGGATGCTGGCTGTGTCGCGCACGTGGGAACGCGACATACGGGCCAAGGCCCGCTGGCCGCTTGAGTTCAACGCCAAAATCAATTGGGTCGTCGCCTACTGTCACCACAGTGCTATAGCCCGCTAGCCGAAGCCAACGCTAGCCGTCGCGTCTGCTAGTTGCGGAGGGTCTACCAACGTTGATCGGTCGGCGTTCTGTCTGCCTATACGTGACCCGTCACGGCGATGGCCGCTTTCTGAGCTATAGTAGAATCTGGAAGTCTTTGCAATGCGCACTAACGTAACCAGCTGCTATCCGTCGACCCTTACCGATCTATCGAGTGCTGTGAGCAAAGACTTCTGGGGATTACTATAGACGCCCTAACGAACGGCGAGCATTACCGGATTACCGAAAGGAGAACGCCACTCGAGAGTTAAACTGCTTAGTAATACTGACCAGACAGACTGGATGTTTTAAACAGTATTACTGGCTTGTCTGCCGAGTATTTATGTAGGGGTGGAACGACATTCTGCCTGTATGATACCGTATACGGTGTGGTCGGAGGCCGGCGGCGTCGGAAAGACTACGCTCGTCGCGACCCTCTCTCGCGCACATGTTAACCGCGGCCAGAAGGTGCTGGTGATCGATATGGACCCACAAGACGGCGGGCTGACCCATCACTTCGGTCTCGACGACGATAAGGGGAGCGCCGACGCGGACAATCTCGTGATGCACATGATCGGTCGACCACGCGGGGACTTCGACGATCTCGTGCGCTCGAGTGAGGGCGTCGATGTAATTCCAAGTCACAATATGCTCGGCACTCTTGACGACCTCCTATCCAAAGCTCAAGAACTCGAGGAAGACACGAACCCGGACCCAGAGTACGAATTTGAAAAGGAACGCCAACTTCGGCGCGTGCTCGTCGACGCCGGCGTACCCTCGGAGTACGACGTAATCATGATCGACCCGCCGGCATCGGAGGGTCAACACCTGTATAACGCCGTCTACGCGACAGGTAACCTCTTAATCCCGTTCGAACCGTCCCCGAAAGGCGAGCGTAGTATTCAGGGCCTACGGGACGTAATCAATGGATTCGAGGACGAACTCGGTGATATCGACGTGGGCGTAATCGGCACCGTCCCGAATAAGGTCAGTAGGACGAACATCAACCAGAAGTATCTCGATGCGCTCGAGGATGAAGCACTCCCAATTGCGCCGATATCGATCGGTGAACGCGGGTCAATGCTCGGCGAAGCGTGGGATAACCAGGTATCGATCTACGAGCTGGCTGAGAACGAATCCTATCGTGACCTCCGAGACTACGAGCAACCGACTCTCGAGAAATTCGATGAACTAGCGGAGTATATCACCGAACAGTTCGCCGCAACCGAGGCCACAGCATGAAATCAGGCACAACTGATCCGTTCGCGAATGACAACGAGGACGAACAGACAGCAGAGACAGACAGTATCACCAGTCAGACTGACGGGTCAGACTTGACCGAACAATACGACAGTACGACGGATCAAACCGGTGCAAATCAATCGCAGTCTAGCGGTAATACCAGACAGTTTGACCGGTCAGACTTACCAAGAATAGTCGGTCGGGACAAGGTCAAAGACGACCGCGACGACGTGCATCAACTGTTTGTCTACGCGGATACGGACGACAGAGAAGAGAAAGCCCGCCGAGACCTCAATGACCGATTCGATGACGACCTCTACAAACTTGACGCTCGAGAGGCAATCTATCTGGCCGGTATGCAAAACTTAGACGACGCCGAGGATATCCTCCGCGAATGGGGACAGGACTTCTGACAGGTCTGGTCTAATTCTCACCGCCGATTTATAGAACAACCCCGACAACAACCTCTCGTTCAAACGCCGACCCGCTGGCCGACCATAAGTGCCGTTCGCGCCGTGGATCTGCTACTCGGTGGCGGCACCAAAGCGAGTGGCGCTGGCGATTTGGACTCGTTTAGGACCGCCTTTCTTCGGAACGCACGATGTGAACAACGTCGGGTACTCGTGCTCGAGGACGTTCGCCGAGCGGTAGTCGTACAAATTCGAGAGATCTTTCATGACGACGAGGACACCGCCGGGCGTTTCCTCGAGCCGGTGGATGGGTTTGGGTTCGGTCATTCGGATTCACCGCTGAACCCGATGATGATTGTATACCCGTGGCCGAACACGTCCCGTCGGAACGCGATGGTATCGGGGTTGGCCGTCGGCCGTGGGCGGCCATGACTATCGTGATACTTTCAGAGGTAGCTTTCGCGGGACGCCTCAGTTTCCGTGAAGTAGTCCTCGAAATTACTCGTTCGGAATCACCCCGCAGTTCCGCTCTAACGAGCCGCTGTGTCGCGCCACGAATCGCTCCGCTCCAATTTTGATACTCGCCCGACTCGACGCGCGTCGATCACCGCGAGCACGTCGCCCTTTTCCTGATAGGAGACGCGTTCGGTCGCCGTCGCGGTCGTCTGGCGGTCGCAGTCGCCGGTTTCGCGCTAGGAGGACATCTATGCGTCACCCCCGTAGAACCCGACACCCTCGAGGAACGTTTCAACCGTCTCGTCGTAATCATAGGTGTCTATCTTGAGGTAGCAGTACATGCCGTTCTCGCTGTCAAACTCATGGATTTGCCACCCTTTGCGGTCGATGCGCACCCACACCTCCGCACAGACCGACTCATCGAACCGGCCGACTCGCGTGACGTATTCGCGTTTCTTCGCCGCGGAGAACCAATCCGTTTTGTCTTGGACGAATCACACCGGCCACGGATCTTTTACGGCGAACACGTCAATGAACCCCAGTGGGTCGGTATTCGAGTAGGCGTCTACTTTATCAACGTTATCCGTCCCGTAGACACGACCAAGGATGTCGGCTGTCTCGCGTTCATTCTGTGTGCCTTTCTCGTTTGTGGATTCGGCCTCACTCATTGGTCTCACCTGTCTTTTCGTGTCGGTTGTCTTCCTTGAGCACCACCCCGAGTGCGTCGTGTAGCTCTCGCGCCCGTTCGACCGGTCCGAGATTCAACTCGAGGTGGCGGTCAGAAAAGCGCCGATCGCCGAATAGTGGCGGGTCGCGGACCTGATTCACTCGAATCGGGATATTCAGCGGTTCCTCGATGGACGCCTCATAGTAGGACGTTTGGGCCGGATTACTCCAACCGGCGTAGTGATTCTGTTTCTAGTCGATCCCCTTCTCTTTTACCCGCCCCTCGGTCGCCGGGAGGTCCGGTTCGTATTTCGGTCGCGGGCGATCATGGTAGTCACCGAGTACGTCGTCGTCGAAGTGCCCGGTCTGGATGGTGGACACCTGGTCACTCTGGCTTGAGTCACTACACATCGTTTCCTTCAGAGTGATCAGTAGTCGTGTGTAATGGTCGTAGATTTCGGAATTCTAAACACACACGCTTAAGTAGTCCTTCACATAGTTCTAAAACGGAATAAATGGGTTCTGATAGTGAACCAGTGGAGGTTTCAGTTATCTGCGAATCGTGCGGAATCCAACACCAAGCGCACAAATTTGCTGAGAGAGAGTTTAGCCTTATTGACCGGGACAATACGTGTCGGTGTGGTGGAACCGAGTTCCAGACTTGGGAACAGAAAGTCGAGGCATCGTCTTTCGGGAACTGATTAGTCCCGTCTGAGCCATTATCGGTTCCGCTCATTCATTGACACCTCGCTCCTACTCGAGTTCTCCCTGTCCGACGGGCTCTGACTCGACGCCCTTGAACCCGACGGAATCGGCCACTTCGGTCCTCGATACCAGTTCCGGCGTGAACCCGTGATAGGCATGGCACTTCCGAACCACGCTCGCTCGGGAGCGTAGTACCACACCCACCGGTCTCGGGGTCTCGACACCGGAGGACCTCGTCACTTGCGAGCCCTGCTAGCGGGTCATCTGTCTGTGCCTGTCCCACATCGATCGGTTGTTCCGGTTGCGGTGTACTGTTCATGCCTTAGATCTCTGACTTCGGCTGTTTTGTGTGTGTGAGAACGGCCAGAATTTCATCTCTATGCCATGTGAATTGTATGTGAAGGCTCACTCCCGGTAAACGGACGCCTAGAGTGTCCGAGACTAACGAAAACAGCGGAAACGGTGGTGTGGGAAAAGATTGTATTCTGGCTATGCACACCTGACAACATACCAACTGATGCCACCGATATACTCGCCGCACTCGAGGAGAAGTACCCCGACGCCGTCGCTGCTGACGCCCAACCGGAGGGATCGACGATCTCGAAAACGCACACAACTCAATCGAAGCCGCGTTCGTGGCCCACTTCCGTTCCCGTGCATCGAACTCCAGATTCGGAATCAGGCCAGCGGCGAGGCGGGCTAGCACCGGATCGAACTCGCGGGCGGTCACTGGGGATATGCATACGACCAGCCGCCCGCTGGCATCTCGCGGCTCGTGACTTTCTCGAGACGACTATCGATGCCGACGAGTTCGAACAGTGATGGGACGAGAACGTCGGGTTTGGTGGCGAGGAATAGCACTCTCATCCACTGAGTCGCGCCCGAAGCGATATCCCACGGGACATGGAGACTCCACACGGCCGGCTGTGCGACCGGCCGAAAAGGGACAAACCCACAGTACTCGCGTATCACCCCCTTTCGCCGATGGAACTACGCCCCTCGAGTCCCGACTGTCGTATATGTCCAGCGCTTGATCTCGACGACCTCGAGTTACTGGATACCACAGAAGGAATTGAGTTCTACAAAGACGGCGAGAACGTTGTCGTTTCGAGTGAGTCCATTCGCGCGGGGGAGGATGGCGTCAGAATCACCTACAATTCGCTGGTGAACGCCGTCGTGGAACTGCGAGACCAGTATCGAGAAGAGGAGTAACCATGCCCCTCGCACTCTGAAACTCGCCCGAACTGCTATCCGTCCCCGTGTGGACACTCCGCATGGCCGGTCGAACGGTCCGGCCGACAGGGAACTAGGAGGAACATCCGCTCCATATAACTCATCCCCCTGTCCGATGGAACTACGCCTCTCGAGTCTCGACTCTCTCCTATGTCCAACTCCCGAATCCGACAGTTCCGCGTTCGCTCGCCGTCCGATCGCGACGGCTAGCAGATCTCGACCGTGGCCTGTCGAACGACCAACACGGCGGTGACCGAACACTCGCCGGTCACGGAGACTGACATGGCGATTGACGAGTCACATTTCTACGTGACGCTGATTCGGGAGAGCGAGTATCGGTTCCACCAGACGAGTACGAGCACTTGGTCGTGCCCGACGGTGCGCTCGGCGAGCTGGACGAGTGGCTCGAAGGTGGCGAGTAACCGACCGTGCCGGAACTATCGATCCAACTGCTACAATTTCTGGCAGTAATGGTCTCTGTGATGTTTGTCTCGATTCGGTTTGTTCACGGCCAAAGCACTGACGAACCGTTCATCAACTCACAATACATCTACTCGAGCACTGATGCGGATGGCGTCGATTATCAGGTCTATCTACCGTATTCTACGATCTTGTTGGGTGCTGCGTTCGTCCCACTACTGCTAGCATTACTGACTCTCGCTGCGAATGTCGTTGCGTATGGGTACTGGGGACAGACATACCACTCGCTGTTTCTATTCGCAACCACACTCATGTTCGTCGGATTAACGGCCCTCTCTCTATTCATCCTCTATTCACTCCCACAGTTTCGCATCTCGGTTGTGTAGTCCCCCGATTCTTTTTATCGGAAGCCGTGCCCAACCCCAGCATGCGAACCCCACAGAGGACTTGCTCCTAATCGAGGTACTCGTCGAATACCACGCGGATCGAAAGAGGATGCCCAACCCGAACGGGCGGCTCGAGGTGATTGGTGACGGATATCATCTTCGCGTTCTCTATACCCACGACCGTTCTGTTGGCCAGCTACCTACACATCAGTGTATCCGGCCAGTTCCAGGTACGGTGCTACCATACCCCGTTTGACCGCTAATTCTACTATTTCCCTTTTCCCATCGTACTCGATTAGTCCTGCCTCCTGCAAGTGAGGGAGGTGACAGTGAGCCAGATCGGTAAGTATCCGCTCATACCACTCGTACGATGGCTGTTCTTCTTTGATCGCGATGTACTCGGCAAGGTCACCGAGTGCGATCGCGGCCGGTTTCTGCGCCAGATATGCTAGGGTCTGCTGTCGGCGTTCGTGTGAAAAGGCCGTGAACAGCTGGGTCGGGGTAATATCGCGGCGGCCATCCTCCGGCTGATTCGTGTCTCGGGTTGTCGGCATCATAGGTCGGCTAGTGTCCTGTACTTGTGCGGCGTTCAGACCGGCTGGCTCTCATGAAACGCCCTCAACAAAGTACGTCTACCTCGGGGCATGTGAAGGTGTCACATAAACCTTCCTATCTTGAAAAGATACTAGAACACGAATATTCACTGTTTTCGGGTAGTCAGACTGCCAATGAGACGAACAGTGGCCTGGGGTTACTCTTCGAGAAACGTCGGTTCGTACGTGGACTCCGTGGGCGATATTTTCTCAATTGTCATCCGCCAGTTTGGGGCATCAGAGACAGAAGATGCGATTTCCCACGTGCCTTCGATATCTGCGCCCCGACCAAATGCGGTGAGGATCAACTCCTGGAGATCGTGTTCGAATGCAGTTGTCACGTCAGCGAAGGGTTCGGAGGGGTCAGTGTTTTCCATGATAGAGAGAGGGTTCAGAACGGTAGAGACTGTTTGAACTCTCACATCTTCCACGGACGGGACGGTGATAACTATGTCGTTCGCTCATCCAGCTACCCGACAGTCTTCTACCTAATACAGATCTATTTGGAAGGATGTGGTGAATGTGAGATTTGAGGGTGGCGATTAATTAACTTTCACATGGCATTCGGGTATCAGAGAACGATTTTCATGGGGCTGTTTTCATCCCGATTTCGGTGAACCAACCGATACGTAGGCTTGCGTATTGATCGCTATAAACAGTCGTTTGCTTAATCTTGCGGTTCGCCACAATTGTACGACTCAACGAGAGGCGTCGCACAGGTCTCACAGTACGTATAAATCATCTCTCTTTCCACCGTGCCACAGTTCAGACACCGCTTGTATTCCTGTACAGGCATGCTCATTTCCCCTTATTCGGATGAATACTGGAAATTATCGCTCATTCGAGTTGCCAAATCTGGATTTCCCAATTCGGATGGTCAGTTGTCGACTGGATCCGGAGGCTCCCTTCTATTTCGACATCGTTGGTTTCTGCTTCTTCTAAAATCGCTTGGAGAGCGGAACGAAGCGATTCGGTGTCATCAATTGACTGCCCATTTGTCATGGAGTGTGTTACAGGTCGACTGTACTGCTGCTCTCCGATCCTTCTACCTGAGAGACGTGAACGTAGTTGGCGGTCACTGCGACACGATACGTTGTATAGGTAAATTCCAGATATACGTCGTCTTGATCCGCGTCATCACTGGAGTGGGGATGAAAGAGGGTATTCAGGGCATCAGGGTCGATATATTCATAGAGTGGATCCAACTCAATTGGATCACGATTTGCTGCCTCTGCAACAGCAGCGATAACCGTTTGGCTGACGGGGACATCCTCACTGTACGTATACTTGACAGGGGAATCTGTGCTTGACATCTATTTCCTATTGAGCACTCCATACGTGTGAGTCTCCGTAGTCAGTAGCTACGTGTTTAAGTGGCATCTCGTTCAGATGGTGATTGATCAGTGATACCATCGGTGTCTGAACGGACCGTCTGTTCAACGAGTGTGTTTAGTGCTCGCCGCAGCCGCCGCCCAAGTGCAGACGAGGTAACCTCGACCTCCTCGGCCAACTCTTCGAGCGTGACACAGCGTGGTTGATTAAAATAGCCCCGTTCGTGCGCTTGAACGAGCACTTCGTACTGGGCAGGAGTCAATTCGAACCGTTCAGCCGGGTCATCAGGCTGTTCCTGATAGAGGCGGTGAAGCTGAAACGGGATTCCTTCCTCTTGGCAGGCTTCACGGTACGCTTTTAGAGCCTCCAGAGTGGGGATGCGGGCACGAAAGTGGGACTCCTCATGTGTGGTTGTAATATCGAGATACACCATATCGTACTCAGCCGCTTTTGGATACAATAACTCCTGTACAGCGTCTTCGGGGTACGTCACACGATATAAACGTCGGTCGTCGAGTTCAGTGAGACAGGCGTACTCTTTGGTGGTGGGATTGGCTTGGAGTGCTGATTCGAACGTGTCGAAATCATCACCAGAAGTCCAGAAGACGTGTTTCGCTTCTCCCGCCTGCGTCATATGGATGTCCTCCGTGTGGAATACCATCTCTGGAACTGCTTCGGCTTCTCTCATAAGCGGAGAAACAATGCTGAACTCGGCGATCAAACTCATTTGTCACCCCGTATGTCCGAATCGCATGACGTCGGTACTGTGACCACGTCATACAAAGGGGACAGCAACTCCCGGCTATGTCTCCCCCATTCAGTATCAACTGCCTGCATCAGATCCTCTCTCAACAGATGTGATTTTGTCATACGGCCTCCTTACAGGGCGCATCACACCAGAGGTATTGAATCCCCGTTAATCCCATTAGAAGGATTATAGTACCATAGATAATAGCGTGTCACCACCACCGCAGCTGATGAGTAACGTCGTAGATATTATTTATCGTATAGGCATTGGCAGTAAATTTCCAGAGGTCAACTTACAGCGTTCCATCGTTCGTCTGTACCGAACGGCAACTACGTATGCGTACTCGTCGTAGGATATATATTGTCTCTCGGTTAATCAAAAAATGTAGCTATAGTGGAACTTAAGGGAGAATATCAGTAACTCCTTATACAGACATGCGTAATACCAAACAACCCAGAGCCCGATCACAGAACGACTCACCATCCGCTAACGAAGACGTGGCAAAACTTCGTCTTCAACTGTATCATCTATCTCTTTCAGAATTAGAAGCGACAGGATTGGTCAACTATGATCGAGACGAACAGATTGTAAAGAAAGGACCAAAATTTGACAAAAAGCGACTAGAGTGGTAGATGGTTGGCTGTTCTTCCATCAGCATTGTGAGCCATGCCATACCACTTTCTCTGTGGCAGCCTATATCTACATTCGCTAATGACAATGAACTCGCCTACTTCGAAAGAAGAGTTTCAAGAAGCACTCGATGAACTCACACAAAGAGCATATCAAAACGGTGTAAAAGTTGCTGATGGAGGCTATGAACTAATTCGCCATGATGAAACCACACCTGACTGGAACATGACAATAATACGTCTGAAATAGCTCGCTCTTCACTGAACAATTCTTGACCTGTACTCATCGTTTGTTGGGTAGTCACAGAGAGAGTATGGGAACTTTTCTATGACATCCTGTAGGTGGTAGCTGGTCTGATCACGCTGGAAGCTACTCGCACCAATGGCGGCGACCCCACTCCAGCCATAGTAGCCACTGAAAGTCAATGCACACCTGATCGCACGACGGCTGTGCGATCAGTGTGTAAATCGTTTCAGTTGTTTCTATAGCTTGCTCCGCGCTGCGGCAGAGCAGGCTGCGGAGTTCACGCATATTCTGTTCCCACTGGCAGAGCGTAGTATGATCTGGGGAGCTGTCAAGGTTGAGTCCTTCGCAGACGGCTCTAGAGTCGTTGAACCACGCTTCAGTTTCGCGGAGGTTTTGCCAAGTTCTGCATGCAGGAGGATCAACGCGATCTGAGCCCACTCGGCGAACCCGCTGTCGCCGTTGGGCGCAGCGGGTTCATCTAGATCATCTCGTGCTGCTTAGCAAAGTTATCACATTGCCGTATGGTCGGTCGCTTTGACCTCATATCGCAAGATGGCCCCAACTCACTACAAGTCTCACGAAGAACAGTGGAGAGAACGCCTGAGAACAGGATTAGATGACCTCAAAACAGAGTAGTTCCAGTTTAAAATAAAAACCGGATTGCTAACTACTGGGACCGATCCAGCCAAGACCAATCGACGCGCGAGCGCACCAGGGTTGGCAGCTCAAGCCCGCCGGCGACGGCGAGACAGGAGACGAACGCGGTTGTCCCGAGTTTGCCGCCTGTACCGGCGAGGGCCGGCGTGACCACGACGTAGACGAGCCCACAGATGAGGCCGGCCCACACGACTTGGCCGAGGGTCCCGAGCCGGTCGGCACTCGACATCCCGACGAACGAGGCACAGAAAGCCACGGCAACCAGCGTCGATCCCAGCGTGGGCAGGACGATTGGGAACATGAGGCCGGCAGCCAGCCCGACCACTGCGGACGCGACGACTGCACTCGCGCCGGCGTGCGTGCGTAACACGACGGTCGCGACTGCTGCGACGACGGCGACGGCGACGATTGCAGGTACAACCTCCCAGACGAGTGTACTGCCGACGGCGTAGTCGGCATCGAGCAGGGCTACGCTCGTGAGAGAGCCAAAGAGTGCGAGCGCGCCGTATTTGCCACCGAAACCGCCGAAGACGTCCGTCGCCGCGACGAACGCGAGCCCGGCGACCGTCCCCGCGATCGCGACTCCACCGAGCGACGAGAGGACGGCCGGTGAAACCATCCCGACGAACGATCCGCAGTAGGCTGCACCGTCGACCTGCGGGAGCGCGAGGCCAACGACCAGGCCGATGAGCGCGGAAGCACGTACTGGACCGAGGCCGGCGTGGATGCTCAGCTCGTAGGTCACGACTGCCGCCGTGGCAACCACGAGCGCGTCCACGGTCGCTGTTTGATCGAGACCGACCGCGTCAATGCGCGAGAGGCGCTGGCGTTCCGTCTCGGCAACGACGGTTCCTGCCAGCGCGACGCCGATCGGAACGGTCAGGAACCCGATCGAGAGATCGGGCGGCGCGCGAACGGCACTGAGAAGTAACGCAGCAGGCGTGACGAGCAACGCGACGTAGCCAACGAGTCGACCCGGACCGGACACGTATTGGTCTTCGGTCGAGGAGAACGGAGTGGGTTACGGTTCGACCCTCAAGTCCCAGTGGCCGGTTCAGATCAAGATTCCGATCCAATTGGGGCGACCGGTAGTCAGACACACCTGCCGGCTCAACTCCGCAGTAGGCCGTCGTCGATCGGGATCTCGGCATTGTTGACGAAACTCGCGCAGACTTGAGGGGAAGGCAACGTTGTCGAGTAAGCTCGAACCGTCCTGTCTGTTCTCAAAACGGCTGGTTGCAGATGACTGAGACCGTGAACTCGGCAGTCAAGCGCTCGCACGGCGAAGCCGAGCGAGCGCGTTCATGGATTCGTGAGTTCTGAGAAGCCGCTCTAATGTGTTGTCTATAATATAAAGTGTGCTGTGAAACAGTGAATTCTACCGCCGTATGGCGATTTAACACAGCCGCATAGATTCACTACTGGATAAACTCTTCATCAGACAAGCTCATTGTCTAATCATTTCTATCATTATAATATTCATATATCGTAGACAGGTGGAATTAAAACCTTCCCGTGAGTAGATATACTATATCCATGGTAGAATCCATCAGCCTGGAAACTGCAAAAGCAGTTATCGACGCATGTGAACGGCAAGCTAACAAAATCGAGAACCCAATGGTGATCACGGTCACAAATTCAGAAGGAAATCTCGTTGCCCAGCATCGGATGGACGGTGCGTGGCTCGCGTCCGTTGACATCTCCCGGAACAAAGCGTATACAGCTGCGGCACTGGATATGCCGACTGACAAGTTAACTGAACCGTCACAACCCGGAAACTCGCTGTACGGTCTTCAGAATACCAACAACGGGCGCATGGTGATCTTCGGCGGTGGCTACCCACTCAAAGCAAACGGCACTGTCGTCGGCGCTGTTGGAGTTAGTGGCGGCGAAGTTGAAGAGGATATGGCCGTTGCGGAAGTCGGCGTCGAAGCGTTTGAGGACTTCTCTTCATAACCGCGATATAACAGCTATTCGGCGCTATTGATCGAGATATCAGACACTGTGATGCCGACATTCTCGAGACTGATATCGACCTGGAAAATGCCATATAATATACCATCATACTCAAGTGTCACACCATCAGCGTGCAGTGAGAAAGAGTTGATCGAGTATGTACGCTCGTCGATCTCGACTGTCGGGAGCGCCTGACTCGAGATCTCAATCTCATCAATGGAGGCGTGCTTATCTTCGAGTGAAACATCGATGCTACCCTGCTGCTTAGACGTCCCAGCACCGTCTGCAGCCGCAACCGTAGCGAAACCAGTTATATCGACCATCAAG
Organism: Natrinema zhouii; assembly: GCF_013456555.2. Taxonomy (GTDB): domain Archaea; phylum Halobacteriota; class Halobacteria; order Halobacteriales; family Natrialbaceae; genus Natrinema; species Natrinema zhouii. Next base: position 112,389 of record NZ_CP084882.1, on the reverse strand, counting down.
ACGAGGCATATTGCGAGCCGCTGTGTCAGTGACCGCATATTCCGAAATACGAACTCAAAATATACAAATTAATTTTATATACTATCCGATGATATAAAAATGATTAATATACAGTACAAGTAAGAATAACTGATACTGGTATCAGGGTATATGACGCTCAGTTCATTCAGCCTGAAATCCTTGTGCAAGGCTGAACGTAGTGAGGATCTCGATACGATTTCGTCGTCTCTTTCCTCAGGTAGTGCCATGGCTTCGGTGGGATCGTCCGACCACACTGGAGTTCCGCTGTAACGCCCCGAGCCTCGAGTTTGTTTATCTACTGGTTTATTTCGCCCTTCGGTGGGAGTTCAATCGGTTCGACTGTGGATTCGACTATTCCAGCGTCCCAGCGGAAAAGGGGGGAGGTCCCTCGCGTTTGTTACACGACAGCATGACCCGCTTGTTTCAACTCGAGGTGATAGAAAGTCGCCGAGAGCGATACGTCTGACGTGTGGCAGACGCGGTTCGGGTGGATCAAGTGGAAACGGAAGCTACTTTAGCAACAGCGGAAGTCGCCATTGGCACGCACGACGTCGATCGGTGCGGTCTCGGCGTTGTACTCGAGCGTATCCGCCTCAAGCACCCGGCGACTCGCGATCGCCGTGGTATGAAACGAGCCGAACGGCGCACCGATGAGTAGTGGGGTTTACGACCCTTCCAAGGAGTGCTCACACTATGCCCAAGTGCCAGAACTGCGAGGGGCACATCACGGTCGATTTTATCCGCGTATTCGGCATCGACGGTGAAGCCCACAGGTGCCCCGCATGTTCGACTAACTCAGAGCTAAAAGAGGGTGCTGGCGCTCGAGGTGACGCCGAACCATGACCACTGATCGCGACGACGATCAAGACGAGGCCGAACTCTGCGAGTTCATCGAACGCGCTGAAGCGGGAGAGTTCGACGCTGATCCCGCCCTCGAGGCAACCGCCCGTATCGCCCGTGCGCTCCTTGAGGCTGACCAATAAGCGTGCTCTCGCTTCCGACGAGGCTCGACGTCGCGAAGGACTACACGTCGACATCGGCCGACGCTCGAGCGGACCATTTTGTCATGTAGGATCGTGCAGCCCGATCGTCCATATGGCTGGGAGACGACGAAACAGTACCAGCTGTCGTGTCGCCGGAGTTTCTCGTGGTACTCGCGGTAGACCTTCCAGTTACCGGCTGTCCGTCGGAATACTCGTGCATCGTTGATTTGCTCTCGACAGGCATTCCGTTCCCGAATCTCGCGTCGTGCCAGCTCGCTGCTCGAGATCGAACCGACGCTTCGCGGCCATTCGTTTCTCGACTGGTCATTGGACTGCTGGCATTATGGTATGTAGAAGGATGATCCGCCTTCGACCTCGAACATGCTGGCAGTGAGTGCCCGATATGCGTGGACTGATCGACGACGACCGATCGACGGCCCCACTCATCACACGCGGGTACGTCATCGCGATTGTCAACGCTGTCGAGCACGCGAACGCCCACCCGTAGAACAGTGCTTGCGATGATTACGAACTGGCCTACTCGGTCTCGGAGGGCTACTGTCTATGCGAGGCAACCCACGAAATCGATCTGAGCGATATCCCGCTGGAACTCCGACAGAGCGCGCCGATTCAAGCGTAGGTCCAGCTCGCAACGCGCAGGCTGATGATCAACAGCACGGATGGCGAGGCGGCAACATTACACGTCATAGCGGTCAACTGGTTGCTCGAGCGCCTGCCGGGGATGGGGGTCGGATACCGATGAGTAGCCAAATCCCCGATGGCCGCTACGTCAATTTCTACTGCCTGGATGTCAAGCCTACGCGGACGACATCGAAACCGTGTTCGACCGCGAGGAGTGGTCGATCCTTCGCGATCCGTACTGTCTGAGTTCGCTGAACGCGGCGATCGACGCCAACCAGCCGGTCACGGCGCGCCACCTACCAAACGGGGAGTTCGACGACCGGCTGTTCCAGACCGACGACTAACCAATTGTTTTCACTTCGAACGAGGGGTGTCTCTCAAAACCGGAAAGCGACGAGCCCGGCGTAACGTGGGCAACGACTGACGCCGGACTCGAATCGACTGAGATGATGATCGGGCGTCGCGTCTACGACACAACGCGACAGTCGGAGTTCAACACTCGAGCGTTATTAACTTCGCGGGACAGCGTTTTCACTCGAAATCTGGTGTGTCCAAAAGCGCCCGCCGTAAGATGACTGGGGGTGCAGCGGACGTGTCGCGTACAGGGAGTGACGCGACAGTCTAGCTAAGGGCCGCCGGTTGCTTGAGTCCAACGCCAAAATCAATTGGTAGCTCTTGCTTGCCACCACAATTGCTATACAACAGCGCCTGAAAGCCGTGTCTGGCCGTCGCGTCTGCCGGTCGTCCGTGGGTTTCAGTTACCTCCCGCGGGGCCGACCGTCACGGTGGCGGCCGATTCTCAGCCTTCGAGTCTCGTATCGAATACGGGATACCGTCCCCTCTGCTCCTGTAGCGTGTGATCGAAAGCAGTACGCAGTTATACCAGAGATCGTGATTTCCGAGTGTAGAGGCCCTACTGGCGACGACCCCGTCGCAGCCTCCGCAATCAATCTTGATATCGTCCAAAGAGGGATAGTCCCTACACTCGAGATAAAACCGAATGGAACGATATGACCCTTTCACAGAGCAAACAAATCCATCTCATATTCTCGAAATGAGACGTACTCGGCTGTCCGTAGCAGACGACGCAACGCCTTTGCTGCCAGAAAAATTATGGACGTACCACTCGTATAGACTGTGTCGTTTTCTTTGATAAACAGGACGAATGATATCATATCAGATACAAAACAGTGTACGAACACCCGCCGCGTCACGTCTCGGCGCTCGAGATCGACGTGTAGGAACGTCTCGCCGGGTGCGACCGCGCTACATGCCTGGCAGTGCGTCCAATCAGGATAGCTGGCGACGTCGAGACCGATCATATTCCATGGCTCGAGGCCGGATTCGTACCACTCGAGCACCCGCGTACGGGCGTACCAGAAGCTCCAGTACTCGAAGCCGACGACGGGTTCGAAGTCTTGTAGGTGGGCGTCTTTGTGCGAGCGAGCCATATCATGAAGGTGCTCGTGTATCTTCCCGTCGTTGTGGTCGTCTTCGGGGTTGCACTCCGGCGGGACGTCGGTGATGATCCCTTCGCGTGGGTGCAACTGATTCGCCAGTACGTGCGCGTCTTCGATCCGCTCTTGAAACTCGGTGAGCACGTCGTAGCGGCGCTCATGATCGGATATCACGACCTCGAGACAGTCGAAGTGCGTGCTATCTTGGGCGGCGATCGTTGCCTTGAGTTTCTCCGGGTGTGGAATCGCAAACTCGACGACCGACTCGGTATCCGAGTACATCAGGTGCTCGTCCCAGTAGGCGCGTTCGACGTCTGACAGCTCACGCTCGCCGATCGGCAACTCCGCATAGATGCCGTTCGCGCCGTGGATCTGCCACTCGGACCCATCGCCGTAGCGAGCGGCACTGGCGGTTCGGATCCGTTCGGGGCCGCTTTCTTCGGGACGCGCGACGTGAACAGCGCCGGATACTCGCGCTCGAGGATACTGGCCGACCGATAGTCGTACAGGTCGCTCAGATTCCTCGTGACGACGCGGACGCCGCCCGGTACGTCTTCGACGCGACGGATGGGTTTGGGATCAGTTATAGCATCACCACGAATATAATGGCAAGAAACACGATTATTAGCGCGGCTGCCAGTACAATTAGAACGGTAGAGACGAAGTCAGAACTCTCGCGGCTAAGGTCACGCATCGCCGCACACCTCTACTCGCACGAACTCCGGCGCGACCTCGAGACACACCACTCGCGAGCGATAGATCTGACACTCCAGCTCGCGGTCGTCTTCGCCGGAGACGTTCTCGAGGGCCGCATCCATCATCCTGCGGGTGTTCGCAACGTGGTCCTACGACCCGCTGGGATACCGCGACCACAGGTGATACGGCCCGTCGTAGCCGTCGTACTCGCCGTCACGATCGTAGGCGAGCCACCACTCGTGGTCGGTCGACGTTGCGAAGTACACGGCCACCGCCGCGACCTCGAGCGCCCGTCGCCACGCCGTCGGTTCGATCTCGTCGTTTCGGTTGCGGCCGTCGATTACGCCGACGACGGGTCTGACCTCCGGGCTCGGGGCGAACGGCGTGCCAGAGGATTCGACGAGTCGCTGGCGGGCCGTGGCGGGCTTTCGATTGAGGTTCTGGTAGGTCATTCCGAACCACTCCCCGTTCGCACAATCTCGAGTTCGAACTCGTCAGTGGGCTGTGTCACTTGCATCGAGACGACGCGGTAGGTCGGCCGCCTCTCGAGTATCGAGGTGTCGATTTCAAACTCGATTTGGTCTGCTCCGAGCCCCAAGGCCCCGCCGACATACCCGTCGGCGACGACTGTGTCACCATCCATCAGGTACACGTCGTAGTCTGTTGGATCATACTCGGCTTCGGGGTCGAACTCGAGTGCGATCTCTGGCTTACCACTGCGAAGCAAGCGCTCAATGCTGATCGTGTTCGGCTCTTGGACACGACCGTCGTGGTACACCTCGCTGTTCTCGACGCCACGAACCGTGTAGTCGTCGGGGTCTATCTTCCCCTCGCCCCCGCTGGCCGTACACCCCGCGAGTGCGACCATGCCCTAAACTCGAAGAGCGAGCCGAGGCTTAGGGCTTTGATTCACGGCATGATCTCCAGATCATCCGACTTGCGCTTCGTCACGCTGCTGTTACTGGCCGGCCACTCGAGTTGTGGCATGCCCCAACGCTTGCAGACCGGTACAACCTACCCCAGTCGGTCGGACGGATCAAAGGGCTTCTCAGAACTATCTGCGACGATGGTCAACTCTGTGATGAGTTCATCGACTCTCGGCTTGTTGCTGGAATCGATTCTTATTGACATTGGTGTGTCTCTGGGAACACATCCTGCCATTATCCTGTCTCCTGCAGACACCTCGGTTGGCTCTGCTAAAATTCTATTTTCAGTCGTGTTCTAGCGCGAAATACACGCTCACTACACGTACGAACTCAATAAACCCGAAAGTTTTTATCAGGAGTTTAGAATAAATCGATATGAAGCGTCGTTCTCTCCTCACGGTAGCCGCCACAGTAGGTCTCGCCGGCTGTACGACGACTTCGAATACTGCGAGTCCTGAGCCGGATTCTAATACGAATCGCAAGAATGCATTCGATGAGTACGAATGGCGGCACCCGATCTCGGGCGGCTATTTGAACGTCTCAAACGGAATGTTGTATAGAATCAAAATTGGCTCAGAAGACGTAGAAGACGAAGAAGACGACCAGTTTACCGGAGAGACGGGGAGTGGAAATCTCTTCTCTCTGGATCTACAAAACGGTAATCTTCGGTGGACACAGGGATTCAGTGGCTCTCTCCAGAATCTAGTTGTAAGAGATGCGGTATATTACGAGACAGATAATGATGCTCTCAATAGTTGGGTCTCAGCGATCGAATTCGATGGAACGAGGCGGTGGGTAGGATTCTATCAGCTATCGGTGGTTCTAATGTCTTTCCCCGACATTCAAGGCGCTGTTTCGTTAAGCGTGAAAAGTGAGGCAGTGCGATTTTGTGGTGCTCTATGCCAAAAATCCACCACCTCAAGGGTGTAGCGACTGGATCGATTTGAGTTTTGTGGAGCGAGAACGGACACCGCGTCAGCTGATGGAGCTCAGTATTTGACTCCATCTTGCTGGTCTATCGCTTTCGAATACCGTTCAGAAATTAGAGGGTTTCAGTGTCAACGTAGTCGTAAGGCAGTCCACGAGTGGGTTCAGAAGTGCGATCTACAGCCAGCAGATGACGCGAAGCCGAATCACGTCGCGCTCGACGAGACAGTGATTCAACTCGACGAACATCGGTATTGGCTGTACACTGTTGGCAATCCGTAGACGAACAAAATTCTCCATCTACGGCTGTATTCGACGACTACAACCGCGTTGACAGAACGGTTCCTGCAGGAACTCTCTGAGAAATACGACCCCAACGATGCCGTATTTCTCATCGATGGAGCAAAATACCTCCAGACTGCACTCCGTCGATCTGGGCTCCGATTTCGATACGAAAAACATGGAAATCGGAACGCTACTGAACGTATCTTTCGTGAGATAAAACGGCCCACCTCTTCGTTATCAAACTGTTTCAGTCACGCAAAACCATCAACAGCAGAGTCCTGGGTCCAAGCTTCGCTGTCTGGCACAATGCTACAAACTAAACACGACCCATAAGAGCGTCCGAGATTATATCAGACGCATCGTCTCCCATATCGTTTGAATGGGGATTGGCTCTGGGGAATTTCACCTCCAGTATCTACCCGCTGTTTATACTAGGTATCGCTGTAAAATTCTGTGTCAAAGAGGTTCACGCTATGTAGTAACAATCGATCTACGTATTATTAGTTTACTGTTCATCCGTAACGAGTACGTCACACCTCGATAACACACAGTCTCACTTCAACTGGCCCAACGAGATCAACATAAGGCGCATCGAGCGCTTTACCCAAGCACTCGATGCGCCGGTGGATCGTTTTGTAGGTAACATCAATCTCGCACTGTAGCTGCCGGAGACTCGTGTTAAACCCGAGAACGCATAGATCGAAAACAGCCGCCGATAGAGCGCAATCTTCGAGTGAGCGAGGATTGTGCCAGTCTTGTCGTTGAACGTGCGGTCGCAATCCTCACACAAGTATTACTGAAAGTGCCCGTAGCTGTTGTTTCTAACTGTCCGGTCAGAACGGCAGCAGGGACAGAAAACCCTGTTATGACAGCGAATCTGTTGCAGCAGGTCCGATGCGACCGATTCTGATCAAAACACATCCAAGGGAATCATTCGTGTCTAGACCGCTGACGCGGTGATCTTATCTCCTTCGACTCTACAACACTGATATTTTTGAAGAGTTCATAAAAATGATTATAGCATTTTCCATCCCCATGAGCCATTACGTTAGAAATTTATCATAGTAATTAGTATTACTGTACTGGTGATTTAAGAAGTAGATAGTTCAGCAATAGCACCAGCGAGAATATGAGTCGCAGCAGCACAATCTTCCCAATCAGTCCACTCTAGCGGACTATGTGATATGCCATTTCGGGAGGGTGCGAAAAGGAGCGCAGCGTCAGTCGCTTCTGCAATATTTTTGCTGTCATGGATGGCACCGGAGTGTACGTCAAGGGTCTCGAAGCCAGCAGTGATACCTGCGTCGTGGAGTGCAGATCGACATCGGTCACTCATTTCGACTGGTTGTCGATCCCACAGGCGTTCAATTGAAGTTTTGACAGAGCGTTCATTCTCAATTCTATCGAGACTTTTTTGGGCTTTTTCGACGATAGATTCGATAGAGTCATAACCAATATCTCGGATATCTAATGTGAGGCTTACCGTTCCAGCGATAACGTTAGGTGCGTTCGGCGAAACAGTAAGTCTACCAACTGTTCCGACTGCCGTCTCGGATACATCACAGCGTTTGTTCGTTGCCTGCTCTACGTCAAGAATAAACTCGCTTGCGGCAGCGAGTGCATCAGATCGGTCGTTCATAGGCGTCGAACCAGCATGATCTGCCTCACCGGAAAATTCCACGATACACCGCGATAGTCCAGCGATACTCGTGACGATACCAGCCGGAATGTTTTCGTTTTCGAGTTGTTTAGATTGTTGGATATGGAGTTCGATCCATGAATCCCACTCTGAGGCGTCAATCACTCCCTCTCCCTGGTAGCCGATATCAGCGAGTGCGTCGCCAAGTAAAATTCCATCGGTATCCTCAATTGCCAATGCATCCTCAATACGCATTTCACCAGCAGCGACAGCAGATCCGATAAGTCCGCCGCCGAATCGCTGGCCCTCCTCTTCAGTGAAATTTACAATCTCAATAGGTCGGGCAGGCTCAAATTCCGCCTCCTGCATCGCTCGAACGCTCTCAAGGCCCGCATAGACGCCGAGCGGTCCATCAAATATACCCCCTTCTGGAACTGAATCGAGATGACTACCTGTAGCGACCGGGGCCGCGTTTGGATCTGCACTTTCGGGTTCCCACCGTCCAACGATGTTACCAATCTGATCAGTGGAGACAGAGAGACCAGTATCACGAAGCCGTTCACAAAAGAAATTTCGCGCCTGACAGTCCGCTTTACTCCCGGTTAGAACTGTCCGCCCCCGCCCCTCGTCAGTCGGAACTGCTCCGAATTCTGCATTAGACTCAATGTCATTGCGGAGGCGCTGTTGATTGACTCTCATAGCACTTCTTGACAAGAGATCCACCTATTTTATTGTTCGGTTCGATACTCTTATCCGCTCATTTACCGTCTCTACGCGCAGTAAGACGAAGACGACGAAAATCACGACACGACGTACGATCTTGCTCATGAGATTATCACTGCACTGGCTCTGTTGAAATCCAATTCTTCAGACGAATTCTCATATGAAACAGCTGATTGCTGAAGAGTGCTTACTAATTGATCGTGATTGTGCCGCTATCTACAGTTATATTGTATCCAATGTACTCCAACTGAATCTTACTTGATTTAGCAAGACGGTCCAGCGCATTAGGGTCAACGGTATCATATAGAGGTGGCAAGTCCAGTGGATCCTGTTCCTCCATTTCTGCAACTCTATCTACAATTTCAATGGCTATACTGGACTCTGTACTCATCATTTGATTCCCCATAGGGACTCAATTTGACGTCCTCCCTTATAAGTGGATCGTGAATTAAAGTAGACGATTAGAAACCATGGGTGTTGGTAACTCCCATCAAACGAATCTCCTGTACTTACCGCTGGGGGTGCCAAACCTATCATCAGCTGAGGATTTCAACAGAGCCACTGCACTCGAAGAAGAGGTAGGTGTCGGCAGGTATACCTACCTTTTCGACTCATGGTTCGCCTGCAATTCCGATCTTCCCAAAGACATCAAATCCTATGGCAAGGACTGGATTAGCCTGCTTCGGAGCAATCGACAAGTTACCTACGCCAGCGAGGAGATGCGCGTCGATGCGCTGAGCAAGCGCATCGACACGACTGAGCGTGAAATTGACGACGAACTCTACCATATCTGGACTCTATAACCTTCTCTTGTGGGTACGCGACAATGACGATCAAGGCGTTGAAACCTTATGCAAGAGCTCGACCATCTCCTCGTTCACTCAACAGCTGAGGCCCACGTGCAAAACTGAGTAAGACGTCACCACTGAAAGCTCATGATCTGTTCCCACTATTAAAATGTACTCAATTCGCGGACACAATATAGCATTGGTTTCCATTACTTATTTTATAATTGATATATTGTTAATGATTTAATTGTAATATAGTTCTTAGGGGAGGAGGTGATTGACGCAGTTTTACAATAGTATGGTTGTAATATCTTCCCACAGTCTTCAGTAGGTCATAGCTGCTATGATCAGAAGGGGCGGCCTATATAAACATTCGTCACAAGAGAATTTGTACGATGATACCGAGTAAATGATGAAAGAGTTATATTAGTCTAAATGACAAAAAACCTCGATTTGCCACACCTCTATCGGATAGAGTAATCATCTCTGGAACAGAAGTCTGGTTTGCTGCTATCGACATTTTTATTTCCTACTAATCACTTCTTTTTACCGTACATGGAGAAATTCGCCATACCGACCAGCAGAATCCAGAATCGCAAGAACGATCTTCTTGACTACATCTCAAGTTCAGGGTACGATGGCGCAGTCGTATTTGGAATGGCCAACGTCCAATACCTCAGTAATTTCTTCGCAATCGAGACACAGCGTCCCGTTGCGCTTGGGATAACTAAGGAGGATACGTTCCTAACGATTCCAGAAATGGACGAGATTCATGTTCGAAACCATGATGAATTCATTTATGATGACCTTTTCACATATTATGAGTATCCACAGAGTGATCCGATGCAAACTGTTGGAGAAATGTGTGCTGAACTGGGTATAGACGACGGGAGAATTGCAGTTGATTCTGATGGGCCAGCCCATACACTTGGATTCTCAGGGCCTTCTCTCTCCAACATCGTCCCTGGAGAAGTCGTCGTTGAGGACTATTTTAATGATCTAACCCGTTACAAGGACGAAACAGAGATTCAACTGTATAGGGAAGGCGGTACCTGGGTGAATCTCGCTCATAGATTACTGCAGCAGAAAATCGAGACTGGAGAACACCCAATTTGCCTTGCGGAGGAATCCCAAACTGAAGCTATTCGTTCAATGATTAATGCTTTGGGCGACAGATATCAACTCACGAGTTGGGATCCACCTATTCAGGTCACCTGTACAGCAGGTGAGGAGAATGCGTACTGCCATAATCTCAATCAGCAGAAACCTATTGAGGAAGGGGATCTCATAGAGACTTTCGTTATGGCCGAAATGTTTGGTTACAAAACCGGGAAACTCGAACGAACCATGGTGGTAGGTGAGCCATCTAATGAACAACGGGATTACTTCGAAATTATGAAAGAGGCCCAAGAAATCTTATTTGACGCTATTGAACCTGGAATTTCGTACGGATATACTGAGGATATAATTGACGACTTTTTCGCTGAACACGGTCTAGAAGACAATCAAGCTCATCGTCCAGGACATGGAATGGGGTTGAGTTGGTTGAGTCGACCGTTCCTCGATAGGGGCCTCGAGGGCGAGTTCTCGGTCGGAGAGGTATTTACTGTGGAGCCAGCTTTCTATATTCCCGACATCGGAGGATTTCGGCATTGTGACACGGTGACAGTCACTGAAGACGGTATCGAGGTACTCACGTACTACCCACGAGACCTAGATGATTTGACCATTCCTGTTGAGTAGTACAGGAGATTGAAACCATCATATACATAATTGATATGATGGGGCCTGCTAAGGGCTCAGCGTGTGAATAAGATATTGAGGTAGCTAAAATTTTGTCAGATCGAGTGATGGACTACAATGAGACCAGCAGTATTTTCCCATTCCGGTAAGTTTGAGTCAGTTAGCGATAAATATGTAGCTGCACGATCTATGGCTAATAGTACCACTAAGCACGATGTTATCGTGATTGGAGTTGGTGGAATGGGTAGTGCTGCCACATACCACCTTTCGAAACAGGGTTACGACGTACTGGGCCTCGAACAATTCGACATACCCCACTCGAAAGGGTCATCACATGGCGTTACGAGAATTATTCGAAAAGCGTATTTCGAAGACCTCGGTTACGTTCCCCTCTTGGATCACGCGTACGACCTTTGGAAAGATCTGGAAGAAGAATACGGTCAACAACTTCTTTTCGAAAAAGGATCCATTGCAGCTGGACGAGCTGAGAGTGAGGATTACAAAAATGCGCTATTAGCCTGTGAACAGTACGATCTGCCATACGAAATACTGTCGAGTGCGGAGCTTTCAGAGCGGTATCCTGCGTGGAATCTCCCTGACGACTACAAGGCGTTATTCCAACCCGACGGTGGTTACCTCGATTCTGACCGTTGTCTGATTGCTCATGTTCAGCAGGCTCAAGAACACGGTGCGACAATCAAAGCGAGAGAGAAAGTCATCGATTGGCGGTCAACGAGCAAGGGAATCAAAGTAGAGACGAACAAATCCGAATATACGGCTGACCGACTAGTGATAACAGCGGGCGCGTGGATTAGTGACTTAGTCAACGAACTTCAATCCACGACATCTGTCGAACGACAGGTCTTGACGTGGCTACAGCCAACAGAACCGGAAAACTTCGACCCAAGTAACTTTCCAGTTTTCACTATCACTGTCGATGAGGGGCAGTTTTACGGGTTTCCGGAGTACAAGGTCCCAGGGTTCAAATTTGGGAAGCACCATCATGAAGAAGAGTTAGTTGATCCAAACGAAGAGAATTGGCGTGAACCAACGTTAGCTGATGAACAAACACTGAGAAATTTCGCGGAACGGTATCTCCCAACCGGTGCTGGTTCGACCCTAGCACTACGAACATGTATGTATACTAATTCTCCCGATGAAAACTTTATAATAGACACTCACCCTGACAATGATGACGTCGTTATTGCAACCGGGTTTTCGGGTCATGGATATAAATTCTGCAGCGTAGTTGGCGAAGTTATTGCAGACCTTGTCGACACGAAGAAAACAGAACATCCGATTGGTCAATTTAGCAACTCGAGATTCTGAAATAGAGTCCTAACTACCTTTTATCCGTATATTTGATTAAGTTATTAAAATAACTCAAAATAGGGGCAGACTGTGTCAGACATACACATTTCAAGAGCGGCTCTACACTATGTATGTGGCGAAATTATCATATATTTGTACCAACTGTGAAGCGCTTTTCAATCGTGGTGAAGTGAGGGACGTCATCGCTTCATTCAGATCTTCATCTCCACTAGCGTTACGGAATATCTGTATGGCTGATTCAGCGTTGATTTCTGGATGGAATTGAATACCATAGATAGGATATTGGTCAGACGCAAATGACTGAATTCCATCTCTATTATAAGCTAGAACAGTAGTATCTTCCGGAAGGTATGTAACCGTGTCCCAGTGCCATTCGAAGGGGGTTGCAATAGATGGAAGATCTGCGAAGAGTTTGCGAGAGACATCAGTGTGTCTGAAGTAGACAGGTTTGAAACCTAATTCGGGCTGCTCCATTGGTTGAACTTCCCCACCAAGGCTGCTCGCTAGCAGTTGATGACCAAAGCAGACTCCGAGGATCGGTATTCGTTGTTTTATTATATCATCAATCTGCTCAGCGAGATCATTTTGCCATCGTTCCTTTTGGTATACGTGAGCGCTGGAGCCAGCGATTATGACGCCGTCAGAACTCTGCAATATATTTTTCGTACACTGCTTTGGATTTACCTGAGATAACATAATATTTTCGTTTCTCCTGATGTAATCTCGTATCTGTGAATAGTAATTGAACGGTGCAGGTGGTGTGATGCATATTATTTCCTTTGACATATTTTCGTCTTTTGAACTGCTTCTTCTCTTTTAGCACTACGAAATCCCATGTAATAGTACTATCGTATATTCGCAGGAAAACAGTCGAAATAATACTTGAGCAATAAATTACACCAATACCAATGTTGTATTTCATCATTATATGGGATATTAAGTTTCACCTGCCAAATTTTTCGTGGGTCCTGGTTATCGCTTGAATCTTATGCACTTACTGTTATGAATAGCGAAGCATGGTGGCAGGAAGAGTCTCACGACACTTATGAGAGCAGTGAGAAGCGTACCGAATATGGGACCCCACTTCCGAGAGAAACAGTCTGCAGAAATATGCTAGTAGTATTTATGCGCCGAGATGAAAAATGGACCATGGGAAGCAAACGTATCTTGTCAACAACTGCCAGCTCCCTAAAGATTCTCGAAATTATAATTAAACTAGATGGGGCGACGTTATCCGAGATCAGTGACGAAATTGAGATGGCTAGAAGTGCTGTACATACCCATTTAAACACACTCAAAGAGTACGGGTATGTAGTGAAAGACGGTCAATTCTACCGAATTGGGTTAAAACTAACTCATTTCGGCGAGTATGCAAAAAGTCAGCGGGAGGCCCATTCATTGGCTGAAAAGTGGGTATCACAACTTGCCGAACAAACTGAGTTGGAAACTGATTTTGCAGTCGAAGAAAACGGCAGAATAGTTTCACTGTACGATAGTACAAAGTACTCAACAGAGTCAACCTCATTCACGGATAATGGTCGATATTTTTATTGCCATAACACTGCAGCAGGAAAGGCAATTCTCAGCAACTATTCAGACGACCGTGTGAATGAGATTCTAGATAAATGGGGAATGCCAGCAGATACACCACGGTCGATTACATCGAGAGAACGGCTTTTCGATGAACTCCAGGAAGTCAGCAAACAGGGATATGCGACTAGTATAGAAGAAAGCATTAATTCACTCAATTCAGTATCGTGTGCCGTCCAAAGTCCACGTGAGCAAGTTTGCGGAGCATTCGTGGTCAGTGGACCATCCTACGCTCTAGACGAAAATAGGATTGGAAATATAATTCGTCCCCTCAAAGAGATATCAAGGAAATACGAAAATGATTTGGAGCAGTATTATAACACTGGCTAGGGAGAATGAGAACTTTTGAGTGATAGTAAGGATTTCTACGCTATCAAGAACCGACATTAATTCACCTTCTACGGATTATTTCTATAGTTTCCCCGTATCAACATCTCATAAAGCGTCATCAGCTGACTTGACTGCGTTGCCAATTTCCAAGAGGGTTATTTGATCAGTGATTAGCAACTGGACCGCCGAGTTTCGCCGTCAGATCGTGCTATATTACTCGACTCCACCCTTTCGAGAGTTCCGCTTGATCGCTTTCTCTACGGGATCTAGTATCACGTACACGTGATTGTGTGCCTGAAGCAACGTGAGACACTTGGTGTGTAGAATTCACGGTCAAGATTAGGACAGCCTTGCCACTGAGGTCAAGGCAGTTGAGAACACCGAGAAATGCTGCAAGGGCACTACTGGCAGTGTCACCGTCTCGAAGACGGCGCACTGCCAGCGTGAATCGCCATACAGCGTTGGATTTACCCAGACCAGCACGCTTTATATTGAAGACGACACGCATCAGAATATTTTCACAGGACTCACGATGACTGGTTTCGCGCACGCATAGCGCCGCCGAGCGTGTGCCAGATCACCGAGAAGATGGTCTCAGACAACGATCTCTGGCCAGAAGAGTCTCTATCGGTCCGCGTGTTACGCACGTAATCGGTGGGGCAGAATTCACGGTGCTTGATCAGCGATCTCATGCCTTCTCCCTTCAGTTCCTCGCGTAATTGCTGCCAGTCGTAGCCTTTGACGACTGAGAGGCTGTGCAACTTGTCCGCCGCAACGCGGGTGAGTTGCCAGCCGAGCTGAGCGTCGTGCCGTTTCTCGGTCGTCCAGTGAACGTCAAGGACGATCGTATATTTGTATCGGCGATATCTGCTGTTTTGAGCGTCTGAACATGATAATTCGTGTGGTGACAGTAGTCTTTACTCGCGTTCTCACGGTCGAAAAATGCTCCGTCCGTCGCCGCGTAATCAGACGGCTCATTCAGCTAGTCTGAGATACTTCATCCGATTTTTTAAAACATGAATTTTTATATATGCATGGTTTCCGTTAGTGGGGTATCCTATAATCATCTGGTTATCCTACTGTTGTTCAGCTTTCGAGTACATTTATAACTAAGCGTGATTGAGTGGATGGGTGCTCAATAGAGACAGCAGTCAGTCAAAATTACAACCATATGGGCGTAATATGGGTAATTTTCTATCTTATAATCATGTGAATTATAATAGGCGCACTGGAGGGATACGGAAGGGTTCGCATTTCACGTACATTTAAATGGTGGTAGAACAAGCATGACGATGTCACCGATTGTCGTTGTCCCGAAAGAGGGGATCAGAATTAAGGATATCATCCCTGAATAAATAATGGAGCAACTCCTGATCTACTGGATTTGCTGAAAATAATGCACCAAAATGGATCTCTTGAGCTGTGGTGAATCGCCGTACGGCGTTAGATCCACCTAACTCACAGAACGCGTGATGTTGGAGACGGTACACATTAGTACGATTTTACGGAACTCGCGGCACTAGGCTCGCGTATGCACGGTGTCGCCGAGCGTGCGCTTGATCACCGAAGATACGATCGCAGACAGTGCTCATTGGCCGTAAAGCGTCTCGTTGATCCGCGCGCTGTGCGTGTGATTAATAGAGCTGAACTCACGGTATTTGATCAGCGGTCTCACGCCTTTTTCTCACAGTCTATCGCGTAATCGCTGCCGATTATAGCCTTCCAGTTGATCTATTCGTCCGACAGCAGTAATGCTTGCTCGCGTTTTCGCGGTCGAAAAATGTCGCATCCATCGCCGCGTGACCAGATGAATCGTACAACTATGCTGACAGGCTCAGCACTTGCCAGACTGCCATCTTGATCTGCTGAACCGCAATATGAAGGTAACATTTATATATATATATAGGTTCCATACTCGGTGAGGTCATAGACAATGGATACCACGTCATCAGGATGGCTAAGAACAGAAAGACAGCGTATGATCCTAGGATGGGTGTTTGCTGGTTTGTTCTTTCTAATAGCCTTCGTTTCCAGTTTCTTCTTTGGAGAATCGAATGGAGCCATTATTGCTCCTGGTGTGCTAATTATGACTGTCCTGAGTTGTGTTTTGATCATCCTTAGTATATGTCTGTATTATACTAGTAACACGGTGATCAATCAATGAGTCAAGTTGTTTACGGTTTGGTATTTGGAGTGTATGCACTTGGTTTGATGGCCCTTGCATATTACGAATCTAGAGGGGTCGAAGATTCATCAGACTACATGATTGCAGGTGGCAGTCTAAAGAGTTCCGTTGCAGGTGTAAGTGAGCTGTTTTCATCGTTCAGTGGATTTTGGCTAATAGGTATTACCGGGTTTGCGTACCTCGTAGGAAGTTGGGCATGGATAGCAATACTGGGTCAGGCTACGGGATGGGTCATCATGTACTATGGTGTTGCAGAGCGTCTAAAACGTTCAAGTGAGGTGATTGGAGAGGAGACGTTACCAGCTTATCTCGGAAAAATGTATGATAGTAAATCAGTATTGGTTGTTTCCTCTCTATCATTGCTACTATTCGAAACAACATATGTGAGTTCACAGATCTCAGCTGGGGCAAAAGCGATGACCCCTTTCTTTGATTTATCATGGGAATTATCAGCTATAATTATGGGGACAATAATTACCGTGTATACTGTTGCAGGGGGATTCAAAGCTGTTGCATTCTCCGACTTTATCCAAGGAATCCTTGTGGTCCTGGGAACTGTTGTGTTCGTAATTTGGACAATGCTTTTGGTGGGGGGACCGGTTATCCTGTTTAATCGATTATCTTCAATTGACCCCATGCTCGTATCGTTTACCGGAGGGTCGGAAGGTTTTGTTCTCTTCAGTAGTCTCATGAACTGGGGTTTTATCGGAATGTATTACTTTGGGAGTCCACACTCATTAATTAGGTTCTTTGCCATTGATGAATCAAGCAATGTACGAAGCGCAATGGTTTGGAGTGGTTTTGCACAACTAATAGTAGCAGTTGCAGCTGTTTTTGTCGGCCTTTCTGCAAGAGTTCTTTTAGAGGGACCTCTTCTTGCTGATGAAGAGCTTGCTTTCTCTACGCTAGCAATAGCGGAGCTGACTCCGGTTGCAGCCGCCTTCATGCTCGCAGCAGTGGTAGGGCTGTTGATGAGTACAGGTGATTCTCAACTATTAATGAGCGCTACGACA
This sequence comes from Natrinema zhouii, assembly GCF_013456555.2. Lineage (GTDB taxonomy): Archaea > Halobacteriota > Halobacteria > Halobacteriales > Natrialbaceae > Natrinema > Natrinema zhouii. The sequence goes on along the minus strand of NZ_CP084882.1, from coordinate 95,109 downwards.
GTATCTCGTGACTTGTACGAACGAGCCTTAGATAAGGATATTACAGATCAAAAGTCGAAACGAATAGCCAGGATCTCAGTTCTTGCTCTGGGGTTGATTGCAACAGCTATTGCATCTTTCAACATCTCGTCAGTGTTACAGATAGTAATTTACGCGTGGGCTGGCTTGGGTGCGACATTTGGGCCAGCAATATTTGCATCCCTTTGGTGGAAAAATACCACGTCCCAGGGTATAGTTACTGGAATGATTGTTGCCTTGTTAACAACAATATTAGCATATATTTTCATTGGTAGCAGCCACCCGATTCTAATCACATGGAATATTTGGCCAATGGTCTTGTCATTTGTAACAATATATTTAGTTAGCAAATACACACACTCTCGGACTACACATGAGGACCACATTCAAAGAATATCGGTAGGACGTATCAGCACGGGTCAAGATGATGACTGATATACTTCGGCGGCACTGTCTAGTTTAGTATCTCCGCTGGCGGTTGTTTGTTGAGTGACTGATGCGGTCGCTGTGTATTATAGTAATGGACAAACCATTCAAGACATTCTCTGGCGCTTGTTCGACTGCCGACACACTATTTATGGAAGCGGTCGATCCACATTTTGAGAGTGTGAAACCACTTTTCGATGTGGTTTCAATCGACGTAGTCGAGTGATCGCTCAATCCTAATTGGAGGAGGGCAGTCAGATACCCAGCACCATCAACGAGAAACTCAGCGTCCAAGAGATCGTGTTTCTCGGTGAGTTCATGCAGAAACGCAGCAGCCGGATCAGTGCCTCACTGTCCAAAGAGTGCGACGTCGAGAACGAGTTACGTGTTGAGGTCTATTGCAGCGCACATCCAAGACCAATCACCGTTAATCCTGACAGCGGTCTCGTAAACCGCGACCCGCGATAGCGAAGCGGTCGGCGGGTCTGGCACGCTATCAGACAGCTGATATACCCAATTCCAGATCGCTTGATGAGACCATTCAACACCGAGTGAGCAAAGAGCTGCTTGTGTCTCTCGAAGCGAACAACCGGTCGCGTGGAGCCGGATGGTGAACGCCTTGACGGGCGTCGCCATCCGCTCACGCTCCCAACATTCATCAAATTCCGCCGCATAGCTCTCGTTGAGCAGGTCTGCGAGCATCATTCCAAACCAACTCTACGACCTGCTCACTTCTTAAACAGCGCTAACTAGTCTCACTCCAAGCCTCAACCGATACGCAGAACAATGATGACGTAATCGAGAGCGGCTGATTAGTTCACAGCTGAAGTAACACTAGACGGTGCCTATAGATGTAATCAACACCGTGGAAAGAGTTCTATGACACCCTCGACCTCATCCACAGGAACATTCTGAATTCCAACAAAGCCAGGCTTCTTACACTATCCCGCCCTACAGGAAGGTAAGTACGCCCAGGCAGCAATTTGGAAAAGCTATCTGTCGCATGCGGCAGACAGAAGCGTTCAAAGGTTGCAGCCCACGTAGGTCGTCTCACCGACGATCAGACAAACATCGTTGTTGGGTACAGTCCCAGTTTCGATTGGCTGACAAAGGATACTGAAGTTCGTGGTTCCGCCAAGTACTACTGGTAGAATGCCGCTGGAAATCCCACCGGTAGTGAGCAACACTGCAGCTGCCGTCGCAGCCGTCACGCCGCGCAAACTTCTCGCGCCCGCGCGCTGGCTACGACAGTAGTTTAGGAGGAGGGGCACCGTCTAGTTAGCGCGGTTTGAGAAGCGAGCAGGTCGTGGAGTTGGTTTGGACATGCAGCTCGCAGACCTGCTCAGCGAGTCTTACGCGACGGATTTAGAAGAATCTTGGGAGCGTGAGCGGACGGCGACGCCCGTCAGGGTGTTCGCCGTCCGGCTCCACGCGACCGGTTGTTCACTTCGAGAAACACAAGCGATTCTTCGCTTGATTGGCGTAGAACGCTCTCATCAAGCAATCTGGCACTGGGTACATCGGCTGGCTGACAGCGTGCCAGACCCGTCGACGTCCACGAGAGCGAAGCTCTCGTGCGGCCCATCAGAACGCGAAGCGTTCTGAGGACGGCGAAGCCGTCGCGGGTCGCTATTGATGAGACTGCTGTCAAAATCAATGGCGACTGGTCTTGGGTGTACGCTGCAATAGATCTCGACTCACGGATGATTCTTGATGTCGCAGTCTTCGGGCGACGAGGCACCGATCCAGCCGCTGCATTCGTTCACAGACTGACCGAGAAACACGATCTCTCCGAGGCGATGTTTCTCGTCGATGGCTACGGCTATCTGACTGCCCTCTCCCGATTCGGATTGAGCGGTCAGCTCGACTACGTCGATTGAAACCACATCGAAAAGTGGTTTCATACCCTCAAAATGCGGATCGACCGCTTCCATACCTCATGGGTGGGCAGTCGGGCCAGCGTCAGAGAATGGCTTGAACAGTTCATACACTACTATAACACACAACGACCACATCAGTCACTCAACGGACAAACGCCAGCGGAGGTGCTAAACTAGACAGTGCCTGTGAACGCTACAATCCGAGTGACCGTGATATACCAGGCTAGAAGACGGTCCAACGCCGCCTGAAGAAACTGAGCCACTACGATATCGTGGGATTCGAGGGCGAGAACTCGGCACGCCGATACGAGGCGGCGACGGATGAACTGTATCCAGAGGGGGAAGTTTGAGTCGGGAAAGTTGTATGCTGTCCGAAGTGGCGTTGATTTGTCCGATGTTCGGGATTCCCTGCCGATGTTTCAGAGTTGTTTTTCGTCGTCGGGGTCGTCTTCTAACTCGCTCGCGAGAGAGTTAGTGCGGTAATCTGGTCGAAATTCGTAACTTCGTAGCGGGGTGACTCGACAGGTGTCGAATGATCGCTACTCGCCACCGACGTTGTTGAGTGCGCTGTTCAACTCGAAGAGTTCGCGGACAACGTTGCTGTCCGCGACTCGGTATCGACGGGGAGACGTGTTCGGGACCTCCTCGATGAGTTCGACCTCAAGGAGGAGGCCGGTGTAGTTGCCGACGGTCTGGCGCGTGACGCCGGCGTGCTCTGCGAGTTCGGTTTTGTTGAACTCGCGGTTTGGTGGGAGGTCGAGCAACGCGTCTACGACGATCGGGATGGCGTCGTGTTGTGCGAGGTAGAGCCACCCGCTGGGGTGCTCCTTACGGAGTTCCTTCTTCTCCCCGCGGTCAGCCGCGTGTTCCATGCTGCTCATACAGAGAAACAACGTCCCCGAGTGTATAAGTATTTCCACTACCGTTAACCGCTATTAACAGCTTTTATATGCAAGTGGCTTCATCCTTCGATCATGGAGAAGCCGTCGGTGAAATGTGCCCTCTTAGCGACGATGATAGCGAAACACAAGTGGGGCACACCGATCACGGAGGAAACTCTCCTCAATCTCTCAGCGATCAACGGCGACTATCCCACTGCGCGTGAAGTCTACACCGACCTTCGCAGCGAACCTTATATCACCTACCGTGGAAACCGTGGTATCGAACTCGACAAGAGCAACTTCGGCGAACTCGGCGACATCCTCTACCACGAGTGTAGCTGGGAGGCTTGGGAGATCGACAGTCGCCTGAAGCACTACGAAGGTATGGAAAACCACGACTGGGGGTGATTGCGAATTTCGACCAGATTGCCGAGGACTGGTAGGAAAGTCGGAATGCGGATGGGGGTCCCCACCCGTAAATGATTGGTTCCGAGTACCTCTTTTACACGGAGCGGATTAAGCGCCATGGGTAGTGTCACGGAACCCATCACGAAGATTCGGAAACAGGATTGTAGATTCTACGTTCCGTCGTCGGAGTTGTCTACTACTCTCCAAGCAGCTCGTCGACGTACTGATCTTCCCATTCCCGACGCGCTTCGATCTCACGGCGGCCACGGGCTGTGAGCGTATAGATATTCGTCCGTTGGTCAGCCGTGCCTTTCTCGACGAGACCTTTCTCGACGACCGTGTCGAGATTTGGATAGAGTCGGCCGTGGTGGATCTCGCCTTCGTAGTAGTCCTCGAGTTCGTCTTTGAGTGCGAGTCCGTGGGGCTCGTCCTGGCCGGCGATCGTGTACAGCAGGTCACGCTGGAAGCCTGTTAAATCGTACATATCTGTTCTATGTTCTATCAATATATAATAGTGTCGAGAATAGGATAGTATCAGGGCTACTGTGTCCGGTTCAGGCAATTGGTAATATGTCAGTCTTCGTCGTCCGACTTACTCGCGTCTCAACTGGGGCAAGAAAGGACCACCGCCGATCTCACGATCCACGGTGATCGCTCGAGCTACGTGATCGAAGTCCAGCGCCGCGTAGATATCTGGACCTTCGAGGGCGCGATGGACAGCGCCAAGCTGACCGCCGTTCGTGGCGAGCATACGCTCGTCGACGTCGAACGCGTCCCGCCATGGCTTGAGGCCGTCCTCGGCGCACTCGAGGTCCGCGAGGTGACGCTCGGACAATGAACTCGAGTAGTATCGATTCCTCACTGTTTGGGCAGCGAGCGAAAAACACCCCCACGACTATTTGGGCAGTCGCCGGCTGGCCGGCCCCGGCTAGCAGAATCCACTGGGAGGTGAATGAATACAACGTCAGACGCTCCGACTAGATTTAAGACGGACGGGTTCGTTCGTTTCGGATATGCGCAGCTAACGAAAATCGACCGCAGGGTGCGAGGCCGATGCCCCGACCTAAGGAAGCTGGATACTCCCTCATTGTCGGGCGTTGGTCTTAAGCTTTCCCCCACAACGAGTGGCGTCTCTCGCGTTTGCGAGCCTGCGCCCCGTCACCGAGTGGTGAGTGTGCGCTCTGTGGTCGGAGTCCAGAATACATGAATCCACAGTCCACGCCCACCGGAGAGAGTGTCATTTTCCATACGCAGATAGCCGTCAGTGCGGTGATTTTCCGATGAACGGAGAGTTCGATGTACTGGTCTGCCATTTCGACCCATGTGAGAAAAATTGGATTCAGCCGGACGGGTGGCGTGGACAGGACTCGGTAACCTGCCCACACTGCGAGACCGAGTACGAACCGAAGACGCTCAAATGCCAGAAGAAAGGCTTCTCCACGCGCGAGAAGGCGGGCGAATGGCGTGCCCGTAATCTCGCGAAACGTGCTGACGAGGCCAAACTATACAACGGTTTCACGCTCGAGCACGGTCAGTACGGTGACCAACTCGAGGAAGTGAACGCGAAGACGCCGAGCCCGTCCGACGAAGCGGCCAACCTCCGAATCGCAGGGACCGAGGACTTACTCGAGGCCCACCACGCGACCGAGCGCCGGGGCGAAACGGTCGATCCGTCACTCGAGGATACGATCGTCGGTGACAGGAATCGGTTTGAAACGCTGAACGAGTACCGCATTCAGCAGCGCTCCGATGCGTTCGAAGCTCAGGCCGACGCGATCGCGGGCAACGTCGTCACGCTCGAGGACCAACTCGAGGGCGAGTACGGTTTCTTTGACGGCGACGACGACCGACGGCTGACCGACCCCGACCCTGTCGAGTGTGAGCCGGAGATCGACGAGACCGGTGAGCCCGAACAGGCACTCGAGATCCGGCCGACGCCGCCTGAACAACAGCGCCTGGATACGATCACCGCGGAGGTGACGCCGACAGTCTCCGAATGGTTACCTGTCGTACTCGAGGACCTGTTACCCCATGTTGCCAGCGCCGCCGATGCCATCGATGCCGAACATGGCGGTCTCACCGCCAGCCAGCTCGCCAGCGTGCTCGCCGACCGCGGCGTCACTGACGGCCGGGCCAGTTACGCGAGTGTGCTGGCCTCCTACACGAAGAAGTACCACGATACCGATCTCGACGAACGGGAGTTCATCGGAGACAACTACGAGCGCCACCAGCAGAACCGAGAGTGGGGCAAAACCGCACTGACGAGTCTCGGGACTGGCCGGAACGCACTCGGCTTGGGTCACGACGACCTCGCGAAGACTGTCGTTCCGGTGTTGCAGGCGACCGACAGTCGCCCGGAACTTGTGGTTCGATTCGACGGCCAACAGTGGCTCGAGTCTACCCACGCCGGTACGCGCCGGAAGACACTCGCCACTCTCAGAGCGCTCGCCGACGCCGTCGGCATCACGATCGTCACCTCTCCTCGAGTACACCGAATCCTCGAATCGAGCCACCCAGAGTTCGCCGATTGCGTTACTCAGGTTGCCATGTCGGGGCGTCAACCGGAAGAAACCGAGCACGCTGCGAACGACTGTGACAAAGGAGCGATTTACACCGACCTCGAGTTGATGGACAAGCGCGCGGGCAAGCTCAAGATCCTGACCCACCTCGAGCGCAACCCCGGTGCAACGGTCAAAGACCTCGCTCACGACGACGAAAACGGTCTTTCGAAGGGATCGATTCGTCCGTACATCGACTCGCTCTGTGACAACCATGGATATGTCGCCGTCGATACTCGCGGCACAGAGAACACCATGACGCTCACAGAGCGTGGCGAGGTTGCGGCCAGCATGATTACATACGACGGACGGGTCGTTCACCCGAATCAGGAGTCCGTTTTCGCCACATTCAACGATCCCGACAAGTCCGAACCATCCTCCGAATCTGACAGCGTTACTGAGACCAACAGTCAGTCAGCAAGTACAGTGTATGGAACGGCGAACGGGATGGGTGATGGGGACGACGGCGTACCAGCCGAAGCCGCGCTGGCCGATACGGGCGACCCCGCGGAGGCTGGCTACGTGCAGTTGCTGCCGAAGGTAGCCGACAGCAGTTGGCCGCTACACGCGCGAGTTACAGCGGCTGACGCACGGGATGGTGTGAACCTGAACGACTATCCGGTAGAACGGTGGGACGATGGGCGAGTGACCTACGTGAGTTGCATGGAGGACCACCTTACCGTGAGTACGCAGTACGGTGGAACGATACCGACACTGGTGCGGCTTGCAACCGCGTTACTTGGCGATAAGCTATGGAGCACCGTACTCACGCCGTCGGCGCTCGGTGACGAACTCGAGCACTGTTTCGGCGACGCCGTCAATACGACTCGAGAGGCATACGACCATCTCGTCCGAGCGGCCCAGGTCGGGTGGCTCTCGGAGGACGAACGCGCCTACGATAAGCTCAAGGATCGCTACGCCGGTGTCCGTTCGGTCCTGCTCGGCAAACTTGGCGAGCTGGACGATCTCGAGGAAGACGAACGTGGCGACCTCATTCGACGGGCACACGGGTTGCTCATGTCCGCGACGGCGCTGTACGATGCGATCGGCGTCGATATCTCGATCGAGGTTCGCGTTCCCGACCCGAACAACCTGAATGACTCGCAGTTCTGCCGTTTCCTCTCGGAAATTTCGACGCGGCAAGCCTCCTACGGGATGCACTCCCTCGAGCGGAATTTCTGGGAGGAAGACAGCATGAAACGCAAGTCTGCGATGGGACGCGAAATCGACCCATCGGACCCGAACGCACACCTCCGAGCGTCGTGGGTTATCTCTGGTCCTGGTATCACGGGCCACGCCGAACAGATCCGTGGGGCGATCGCCGCTCGCGACGACGACCGACTCGACGACCGCACCGACTACGATCCCGTGGAACTCGAGGTGCCGGTGACCGATGTCTCCGATTACTCGTCAATGCGCCACGCCGTCGAGACCGTCCTCGAGAAAAAGAACCTCTGTCCGGCACGCGAGTCCGAGGCCATGCGCCGAACGGTTCGGCTGTTCGAAGCCTACACTGGATCGCCGTTCGACGTTGTCGACGCGCTGACAGCGCTGACGCGTTCGAAGCGACCGGGTGATGTGACGATCTCCGACGTGGAACACGCGCTCGCAGCGCTGCCTGGTGACCGCCTGCTCCCGTCACTCTCCGCACCGACGCCGGGTAAGATCCTGAAAGCGATTCTCGCCGCTGACGGCCCGATCGGTCGCTCGGATATCCTCGAGTGCGTCGGCTGTTCTGGCGTGACCTATGACAAGCACGTCGACCGGATCGCGGCCTTCGATATCCTCCAGCGCGTCGATGGACGCAAGTGGACGGTCGCGATCGCACCCTGGTACGTCCCTGAAACCGATGCGACGAAGCCGGGCTACGAGGATGGGTCCGTATCAATCAACACGACGACCGTCGACGGCGTCCTGTTCGATGCACTCGAGGAACTCGGCTACGATCTCGGTGATCCCGAGTTGATCGACGCGTTCGGACAGCCATTAGACCGGGTCGCACTCATAGGGGCAATCGGGCCGTGGATCGACGACTGGCTCGACGTTCTCACGCCGTTACTGAAACCCAAACCGGATGCTGTACAGCGGTTTGACCACAACGTAGTGACACTCGGAGAGAAACCAGACTAGACGACGCTCGAGGATTCGATGGGCCACTCAGCGCTAGCGGACTGACGAACACGATACCTATGGTTGACACAAGACAACACTCGTATTCGGAATGGTCAACGATCGGACGAAGCGTAACAGTGAGCGGGTGTAGGGCTACTGTTCTGCTAACTGTCGTGCTCGTCCTAGACGCTCTAAGAGCTTCCGGGGTTTCTTTCCCGGTGCGTGCTCCTGCTCGGCAAACTGCTCGAGAATCTTAATCTCTTTTTCATACATGTCGTGTTGTCGATATAGCTTCGCCAGTTCTTCGTAGAAGTGAGGAACGACCCCTTGCTCGGTCCGACGACTCTCCTGTTCGGTTTCATTGATGCACCACTGAAGAAGTTGATCGAGTTCCTCGTATCTCTCCTCGTCTTTCAGTTCCTGTATTTTCCCAAGCGCGTCGGAATGATGTTCGAACTCGTAGTCCTTTCCGACAGCGTGTCCGGGACCGTGCATCGTGACGTTGAGTTCAATATCGTCAGCTGATGTCTGGGGGTTTTTCTCCGCTGTAGCCGTTGAAGGTGTTGAAACCGCAATATCACTGTGGCCCTGTTTTACGGCCTTCCGGAGCAGTAGATACCAACAACCGACAAGTAGGCCGAAGAATATCATCGCTGAACAGAAGAGGTATGTCTTGCGATACTTGGGCCAGGGGGCAACTTCACGCGTCGCACGTGAATCCATGAAGATGCCGATTGGCAGACCTATCCACGAAACAAAAACGATGAACCCGAGCAGAGTATCTGGAATAACTCCTTCAAGGACGAAGAACATGACCCATCCAGCAGTGCATGTACCGATCACGGTCGTCCAGATTGTATCCGGAAGCGGGATTTCTCCATCTTCGTCTGCGGAATTGGCTGTTGACCTGGCCATTTCCCTGTCAGTTTCTGAGTCTCGTTCCGTGTTGGGCGATTCTCTCCGGTATTCGTATGTTTCTACAGGCGATACCTCCTCAACTTCCGCTTCCGACTCCGTTTCCTCGGTCACCTGTTCCTCGGGATTGACATCGAAGTAATCTTCAATCAGGTGATCAGCCTCGGCCTGATCAATGAGGTTGACGAGATCGTCACCGTCGATGAGCTTCACGTTTAGATCGCCAGCCAACTCTTCAGCATTCCTCGAGTACGAGGATGATGTCACCATAATCACCTTGTCGACGTTGGCCTCCTGGTGTTTGAGGCTCGAGTATTGCTGGATATCAGGGCTTCCAACCTTGTTTCCCTTAGTATAGCGTTTCGCCTGAATCAGTGCCTTCTGTTCATACGGGGCCGTTTTCCGAGCCCGGACGTCAATCCCCTTGTCATTCGACGCTGTCGAGACTTCGCAGTCCCACCCCATCTCTTCCCAGAGGTCACCGACGAAGTGCTCGAATTCGTAATCATCCATCGACTGAAGCTCAGTTTTCAAATCAAAATCGCCAGGAACAGCAGGTAGTTCCTCACCACAGAAGCGGCAGAACTGACTGCCGTCTTCTATTTCGTCACCACATGACGGGCATTCCATGACTACCTATCTCGTCTGATAGTTCAAAAGGGTGACTACCGATCTACTTACTCATTATGATCACTGCCAATCTCGAGTGTATCGACGGCCTCAGCGGGCCCGACGTCATGATCGACGAGACGGTCGGCGGCCAGCTGCCACGCGCACTCGGCGAGCTCGCGATCGGCGCGTTCGTAGTGGACTGAGAACTCGGTCAGTGCGACGGCGATTAGGAGGTCTTCCTGCCGATCGGTGAGAGGCATCGCCGATGTTGGTTGCGGCTTAGTATATAAACTCACGCATCCCAGAAACGCCGGCCAGAGGCCAGCGTTAGAGCCCCCATCCCCTTTGTGATGTGCCCCAGGGGTGGGACCGAGATCGGACCCTATCAATTTGGCTATTGACTCAGTCGGAACGCGATCCGATCTCAGTTGTGACGAGGGTTTGTCTCGGAGTGGGTCAGCGTTGAATAGTCAACCGGACCCTCCCTCGTCATCAGTATCTGGAGTCCGTTCACGATTAACTCTATTGGCCGTGTAGGGCGGTTACAGTAGTGTTACCGGTCGATAAATGTGAGAGAAGTTCGGTTACTCATCGGCTGATTCGTTGCTGTCGTCCTTGTCCAAGTGCCATTCCTGAGCGACGTCAGTAGCCGGCCAGTCCTCCCGTTGAGACTCTCCAGAGTGTTCGATGTTGACGTGCTCGATGAGCTCGGCCGCAAAGTCGCAGTCGTCGGGCGATGGACACTCGTGGTCCAAGAACACGATCTCGTCCAGGTACTCAACCCGGATGCGAAGAGGGGGCGACTCTACTCGCTCACCGATGACGGACGAGAGGTACTCGGGGAACTGGTGGACCAAAACGATACCTCGGATGAGAACACACGAGACGCTCGCAGTGGCGTGTTCATCCGGATTAGCGAAGACGACTCTATCGTTGGTCTACAGCTCAAAGCCCTTGACGAATCGGGAAACGATTTCGTCGCAGGTGGACTCATTCCCGAACCGGGCCGGTACGAACTCAGAAAGGTGAGTGACGATGAATGACGACCCCCGACTCGCATAGGTAGACACTGATGCCCAATCCTAAATCGACCCCCGACGGCAAGTACACAAATCTCTACTGCCCGGAGTGCCAGGCACACCCGGATGATATCGAAATCGTGTTCGACCGCGAGGGTTGGTCGGTCCTTCGGGATCCCTACTGTCTGAGTTCGCTGAGCGCGACGATCGACGCCGATCAACCGATCCACACTCGCCACCCGCCGGAAGGGACGTTCGACGATCGGCTCTTTCAGACCGACGACTAACTAAGCTGCTTTTCACTTCGAATGAGGGGTGTCTTCCAAAATGGGACAGCGGCGAGCCCGGCGAAAGCCGTGGCAACAACTACCGCCGGGTGTGAGATGATCGAAGCGTCGCGCGTGCCTCGCACGCGACAGTCGGTGCTATCATGGCAGTCGTTATCAATCTCGTGGCCGGCGGTTTCACTCGAAACCCGGTGTGTCTCGAAAAGTGCCCACCAGCGGGATCTGGTGGCATGCGCCCACTGCTGGACAAGGCTGTGTACCAGGGGTGTATGGGAACCTGATAGCAGTGCCTGTCGCGTTTGCACAACGCGACAGACAGTAAAACGTGCTCGAGTACCATCAACACCACGCCCAATGGGTTTCACTCGAAATTCGGTGTGTCTCGAAAAGTGCCCGCCTAAGATGACTGGGGGATCGGCGGGCGCGTCGCGTACTGGGGGGCAGACGCGACAGTCGAATACAGGGCCACAATCGTGTTGAGTCCGACGCCAACAGTATTTGGTCCGTGACGGTTGCCACCACAATCGCTATACAGCGCCGCTCGAAAGCCGTGTCTGGCCGTCGCGTCTGCCGGTCGTCCGTGGGTTGTCAGTTGCCTCCCGCGGGGTTCGACCGTTACGGCGGTGGCTGTTTGTCAGAGGCACGCGGTGGTGGGCGCCACGCAGATCGGCGACCATCACCGAAGTACCGAAACAAGTACTATCTTACTCGTAAGTGATCCTGTTTTATGGAAACCAAAATCGCAAGGCGGGGGCGTTACAGACGACTGCTACAGATACACCGAACAGACTACTGTAACAGAGACACGTAACAGAAAACTGTACCAGTTGCCTGAAACAGATTTATGTGCGTATTGACTGTATCGTCTGTTGATGATATCTGTAGTCGTCTACTCCGAATCGGGAGGGACGTTCAAAACGACCACCACGGCGAACCTCGCCGTCAGCCTCGAGCGGATGGGGCTCGACGTCTGCGTGATAGATTTAGATCCACAGGAGGGCAACCTGACGAGTCTGTTCGACGTGGGCGAAAATCGTAGCGACTCAGACGCTGACAACCTCGTGAGGCACATCCTCGAAATGCCGGAGGGTGACTTCGAGGGCCTTATCGAAACCTCGAGTGAGGGCGTCGACGTGATCCCGAGCCACGACATGCTCGGCGATTTCACATCGAACCTCGAGCAAAAGATCGCCTACGAAACGGGCATGAAGAACATGAGTCGCGACGAGTTCCCGCGTTTTGAGTTGCTGTACGACCTGCTGTGGAACGAACAGCAGCTACAGGACCAGTACAATGCGGTACTCATTGACCCGAACGCCCGAGCCGAGGACCTGCTGTACAACGCGATTTACGCGCTACGAACGCTCGTTGCGCCGGTCAAACCCGCGGGGAAAGGCAACCTAAGTCTCGACGGGCTCGAGGAAATGGTCGAGAACATGAGTGACCAACTGGATATCGAGGTCGGCCTATCGTGTGTTGTGCCGACGGCGATCGGCCAGACGAACGCCCACACGCAGTACACCAAGCAGTTCAAAGATAACGAGATGTATTCGACGCCGGTTGCGATACCCGCTCGTGAAAGCCTCATGGACGCCATGTGGGAAGCCCGCGGGTCGGCGTACAAGGTGGTCGAAGAACGGTGGAAAACCTTCGAGCAAGGCGACGAAATGGTCAGCGAGCCCGGCAAGCGTGGCGTCTACGACCGCGAACTCGAGACGCTTCGGGATATCTACGAGCTGGCCGCGTTCGTCGCGACCGAGACCTTCGACGCCGAGATCGATCCGCAACTCACGCTGGATATCGACGACCACGGCGAGCGGACGTTCACTATTGACGACGCTGAACGCGAGGTGACGGCCTAATGCCGATGAAAAAGGGCTCGGGGAGCCTCGATTTCAGTGGCGACGACTCAAGCAAGGAGACGTCCGAAGACGAACCCCAACGGCCTGACTCGACCGACGACGGCCGCGGCGATCGTGACGAACCAAAGACCGAACCGACGACGACCGAACCGGAATCCGACGACGAGCACGAGTATCCGTACTTCGTCCGTCGGAGCAAGGTCGGGGACGAGCGCGACGAGCGAATCGAGGTCCACCTTCGAAGCGACGTGAATGACCAGGAGTCGGCCTTTCGAAACGATCTTGCGGACGCCCTTGAGACTAGCGAGGTTTCGAAAACGGATGCTCGAGAGTTCGCACTGAAATACGCTTTCGAGAATCCCGAAGCGGTCGCCGAACTCATGCGGGCAGAAGGATATGGGATCACGGATTAGACGGCAAAAACCCCTAGCTTACCTTTTTAGTCAATCGAGTTGATGTAAGACTATGGTCCAGATTGAGATGTATGCACAGACAGTAACCATTTTCTGGGGCCTATTGATATTCGGTGTAAAGTGCTCCGCGATCTGGCAGGCAACGATCCTCGGAACAAACAAGATCGGAACCTATTGTGGAATAGAGCCGCAAGACCCGGCCCTAATCAGGGAATTAGGCGAGAGATGGTTGGACAAAATCACAGCTCCAGTTAGTAGAAAAACCGCTACTCCTAATCTGACGACTCGGGTTGATCATGTTCTCCATGCAGTGGTCGTCGCAGCGATTACTGTCACCTTCACAACGCTGTTCCAACTTCTCACGATCCCTGCCGCGGCGGGTGCCTCAATTGCGTCTTCCCATCTTCTTGGTGACACATTCAGTGTGACGACCGTCTCACTCCATCTCGTTGCTATTTCGATGTTGCTCGCATTAGGACTTTTCACCCACATTAACGGCCGAATTCAAGAAGGGATGCGATACGCCTGATTCGTCATTCGTACTCGCCTGCCAGATTCCGCTGGCCGCCTCGTGTGTGCGAACGGCCCGAACCCTATTTATTAGATGTGCAGATAATACAAATAAGTATTATCCCGACAGGCGGCACTCTTGGGTGGGCGAGACTAGGGAAATCGGGTGAAGCGGGCCAACGACTGACTACCTATTTTGTACCCTGAAATAGAATATAACGTATGAAAGAACGACTCGCTGCACTCGCCGTTGGTTTACTATTCGTACTGCTGTATTTCTATCCCTCGACCGAATTATGGGAATTCGTACTGATCTGATTGTCTCACCTACTGAATCACGCCCGAAGCAATATCTCACGGGGCATGGTGACTCCGCACGGCCGGCTGTGGCGACCGGCCGACAGGGACACCAGGGAACCACGGTACTCGCATGTTCTCCCTTTCGCCGTCTGCCCATTCCACTTTCGGTGCGGTGTCGGTAATTTATATAGTCACGAATTCAAATAGATAGTGAATGCAATACGATCGCGACGACGCCGGCTACGACCGCATTGTCACACTCGATATCGAAACGACCCACTACAAGCCTGACCAAGGCGAGACGGTCTCGGTCGGCATCGCAACCCATGACCGGGGCGCATCAGCGGACGACGTGTCCTACCAGACGTTCCACCGGAGCGGCGACGACGAAGCGGCCATGATCGCCCGCGCATTCCAATCGATCGATAACGCCGGTGCCGACGCTCTGGTCACCTTCCACGGCCAGGACTTTGACCTTGAGTTCCTCTCCGATCGGCTTTACCGACTCGGTGCCGAGAACTTCCTCTCCGAGGTCGACGTACTCGGGACTCACGTCGATCTGTTCGCCGACCGAAAGGCGGTCTGCGATCGTACGGGCGATAAGTGGCCGTCACTCGAGGAATGCCTTGTCTCCTATGGATTCCCCGAACCGACGACAGTCTGGAACGGCCAACCGGTGGACAACACGCGCTTCGGGGAAGAACTCGGACCTCTGTACCTTGAGGTTCTCGAATCGGGGACCGACGACGTGTGCGAGCAACTGACATCGGTGATCAATCACTATCTCGTGACGGACCTCGAGGCGAATTTGGCGCTGTACTACGCCGATATCGGTGCGGCGTTCGAACCCGGCCGACTCGGAACGCGAAAAGAGTTCGACGTGCTGAGCTAGTTCGACTAACTCTCACCCACTGATATCGGCCCGAAGCGGTATCCCATGGGACATTGACACTCCACACGGCCGGCCGTGGCCCACACCGGCCGAAAGGGCTCCTGGGAACCACGGCATCCGCCGTTTCCCCTTTCGTGCGATGGAACTACGCCCTTCGAGTCCCGACTGTCGCGTATGCCCGAGCTCCCCGACACCGACGACCTCGAGTTACTGGATACCACCGAGGGAATTGAGTTCTACAAAGACGGCGAGAACGTCGTCGTTTCGAGCGAGTCCATCCGCGCGGGCGAGGATGGCGTCAGGATCACTTACAATTCGCTGGTGAACGCCGTCGTGGAACTCCGAGACCAGTATCGAGAGGATGAGTGACCATGCCCCGAACCTAACGCTTTCGCGGTCGCTATTCTTCGTCGTCGTTCGATCCCGCTGTCCGTCCCGCTCGTCCAGCAGGGGTATCCGGTCAATCCTCACGCTGGTATTCCCCTGTGTGTTCGGTGTTGACGTGCTCGAGCGACTCAGCAGCCCCGCCCGCGGTGTAGCCACAGTCGGGGGACGGACAGTCGTAGGTACGGATGTCGGTCATTGATCGGTGTAGGGCCGTGGGAGTGAAAGGTAATGCGACCGACGACGCGACCGGCGTACTGGACAAGCGGTTTGAGGACGGGAGTGGATCAACTAGAAAAAGATCGCAAAGACTTGAATAATAGCGAGAATCGCAACAAGTATTGACGAAGCTACGATCCACTTTTGATTTCGCTTCGGCTGTTCATGAACAGCATCATATTGCGACCGATCCCACACAGAAAAGGAATATAAGGGCTTGTATGAGTCGTGAGAGCGGGTGTGTAGTTTCCGGGTGCCGTCGTTTCCAAGAGGTGAACCATACGCAACACCGAACACCCCATGACCATCGTAGGATAGGAGATCGCCACCAACACGGTATGTCTTCGTTTCGCCCGGATCTAATATAACACGTTCACCGCCCTTATGGACCGGTTCAGGCTTACCGGATCCGATAGCAAGAACCCACCTGATAGTTGCACCATTCCCTATCTCAAAATCCTCATTATTCGTAACCTTAAGATCGAACTCGGGGGATTCGTCAGTAAAGAAAACAGGATCTGGTTCAATAACGGGCTCGGCTTCGACCGTGAAGTGATTCTCAAGCTTTTGTGATGCTGGCATTAGAGGATCAAAGACCTGTTCTGTATTAATAATGGACATGGAGGTTCAACACCCCCGACTCTTTTTATCGAAAGCCGAGCCCAACTCCGCCGATGCGAACCCCACAAGAAGATTTGCTCCTAGTCGAGGCGCTCGTCGAATACCACGCGGATCGAATGGACGTCCAACCCGAACGGGCGGCTCGAGCGCGGGTTCTGGCCGGCGAGATCGCCGCGAGTCACGGGCTGGGGATAGCGGATGCGCTTTCGCAGCGGGATAGCATGTAGGTCGAACCGCGCCGCCATATACAAATATCTGAAAGTCAAAATATATGCCATGGGAGTTGTAGATACGCTGGTAAACAGCGCTATAGCAGTGGTGGCGGGATTGATCGGCCTCGGATTATTCTTCGGTGGCGCTCAGCAGGCCACTTACGGGAATCAGACGGTTGGAACGATTGTGTTTCTCGCCGGGATCATCCTGCTGGTATTCGCCGCCAGAGTGTAGATCCGTCTCGTTGACTCTCGAGACGGCTCTTTTCTGCCGGCTCACTACTCGAGTCGAGTGCTGAGTGTCGGCCGCAGAATGGTATAGCACTATACGATCCATCGGATTTCAGTCACCCTTCGCCAGTATACGGTGTATCTTGGTTGTCCACTCCCGACAACCCAATACACGATACCTTTTAGTGACTGTCACGAATACGGAGGAGTACGAAAATGACGGTTTTAGAGTGCACCCAACCAGGAGCAAACGGCCTTCTCAAGTGGGGGAGACGATGAGTAGCGAACGAATCCGCTGGTCGCACAAATCCCTCAAGGAACTCCAGTTGTTTTGGAACAACGAAATCGAACCTGAGCTGCGACGCGCCGGTCACAATCTCGACGAGCGGCCGACCTACCAGGATCTCCTTGAGGTAGGCTACGGTGGACTACAGGATGCACTCCGCGAACAGCACGATACGACGCTTTCGGAGTTCTGTCAGTCGGTCGGCTACTTTGAAGCCGATGATTCCGAGTCCTACCCATGGGGTATCGACGACGAAACCGCCGTCGACGAACTCGAGTCCTACGTCCGCACGCTCGATCGACGTCGTAACCTCGCTGAAAGCACGGTGACGACGAAACGCTCGCGACTTGCCACCTACGCACGCCTCTATCGGGATGTCCACGGCCGGGCCGACCTCGTTGATCGCCTTGGCGAGCCCGCACACCAGGCCGACGAGATTGAACATGTCCTCACGGTGTTCGACAAACTCGACCGGGATCTCGAGAGCGCCGAGTCGAAGCTTCGGTACCTCGGTGACGTCTCGCAGTTCTATGAGCACCTTCAGCGCCGTGGAAAGGCCGCGTACAACCCCGCGGACACGATTGACATGGAGTACGGATGGGAACGCACAGAACCCAATAACGCCGCCCTCTCGAGTGAGCAAGTCCGCCGACTGTACGACACCGTCGAGACACCCGACGAGGAACTACTGGTACTCGCGCTGTGTGGGTGGGGCCTTCGGCGCAACGAAGTCGCAGCGTTGCACGTCTCCCAACTCGTCCTCGAGGGCGACGACCCGCACATCGATTTCGAGGAACGAAAGAACGGGCCGGGAACAGTCGCGTTGATCTACGGTTGCGAGACGCTGGCCGACCGAATCGATGCCCTCGGTGGTCGCGACCGAGAGTGGACGGGTTATCTGTTCCCCTCGAAGCAAGCCGAAAGCGGCCACGTCGTCGGTGAGACGATACAGGCTCGCTTTCAGCGCGTCGCCGACCGTGCGGGCGTCCGTGTTCGTGGCGAGACGCCGACCTCGAAAATGGGTCGGCGCTTCTGGAATTCACTCGCGTGCGCTCGCCCGACTGCCCACCCATGAGTTATGAAAACTATCAACTCGCATTTTGAGGGTATGAAACCACTTTTCGATGAGGTTTCGGTCGGTGTAGTTCCCTCGACCGTTCAATCCTAATCGAGCAAGGTCAGTCCGATAGCCGAATTGATCAACGAGAAATTCAGCGTCCGAGAGATTGCGTTTCTCGCGAAGTCCATGAGGAAATTCAGTCGTCAGATCAGTATCGTGCCGACCGAACAATGCGACATCGAGAATCAGCTTTGATCGAGGTCTATTGTGGCATACAACCAAGACCACTCTCCATTAATCTTGACAACGGTTTCGTCAACAGCGACCGGTTCGGCTTCGCCTCAGGCGGGTCGTGCCCGCTGTCAGACAGCCGATGTACCCAGTTCCAAACCGGTCCGTGAGAGCATTCAGCGCCATCTTAGCGAGAATCGTTGTTGTCTCTCGAAGCGAACAACCGTTCTAATGGAGGCGGACGGCGAACGCCCTGACCGACGTCGCCGTCCGCTCGTTCTCTCAAGGTTCTTCTAAATCCTCCTCGTAGCTCTCGCTGAGCCAGTCTGCGAACATTCTAACCAATTCGCTCAATGACCTGCTCACTTCTCAAACTGGCTCAACTAGGCACTGCCCTAATCGGAGAGTGATACACTCTGTGTCTTGTTCAGTTTACTACCGTACTTACGGAAATTTCGACCCTTGAATTCATTCTCGAATCGAAGACTAACTCTGTATGGTTTCGCCAGATCATTGTCATTCTCCGTATGTATTCACACACCTGCTATTATTTTTTACACTAGTACTAATGTAAAAGGGCCAAGAGTTCAACATAATGTCAGAACTTAGTCTCCCAAAAGTTGTTGCTTCCATAGGTTTGTAAGCCGTTGTTCTACGGTGCCGAACGCACAATTGGTTTCTGATAGTTGTAGTCACGTATGATCATTGTTTATCATCTCTGACTTGTCCAGCCACTACTACTGGATTCAGTTGGATCGTATTGTTTGGTCATACCGAACAGAACGTTCAGCTGTAAGTCGTCTTGATTGTAATCACTCGAGCACTCCGTTGGACCTGCTTTGGGAGGTCACTCTCATGGACGGTTTCTTCGATACGTGTTGTTGGGACCGAGACGCTAATCGCACCCAGGACATCGCCGTTTTCGGTGAGAATTGGTGCGCCGACAGCACGCATCCCTGCGATTCGCTCTTCGAGGTTCAGTGCATACCCCTGATTACGGATCTTCTCAAGCTCTGCTAGGAATTCTTCCCGATCTGTGATTGTGTACTCGGTTCTGGTGGTTAGGCCAACTTCATTAAGATACCGCTCAAGTTCAGCCTCGGGAAGCGACGCGAGATAGGATTTGCCGACGGCAGTACAATGGAGTTCGACGGTGCTTCCAATGTGTGAGTCAGTTTGAACTGCTTTTTCGCCGGCTGTCTGGTAAATATAGACCCCACGGAAATCCTCTACGACCATCATCTGACACCGTTCGCCAGTTGTCTGTGCAAGCTGGTCGGCCTCTGACTTCGCTGCTTCATACAGATTGTACCGTGAGCGAGCGTGATGGCCGAGCTCAAGAAACTGGAGTCCAATCCGGTACGTTCCGTCAAGTTTGACGATATAGCCGAGTGATGTCAGCGTCGAGAGATGGCCGTGTGCTGTACTTTTTGAAACTGAGAGGGCGTTCGCGACGTCAGTTACGCCTCCTCCCTCGTTGTCCCGGATGTATTCGAGCACTTCGAAGGTTGTTTCGACCGATTGAATCCGACTTGGTGTGCTGGCAGTCATATACTGTGATTGGGGCTCAACGCCCTAAGTTCTTTCTAGCCGAACACCAGTTCCTCTCTCGAGAACACATGCCATATGATGAATGATACTCTTCACCCCTCTATTGGTGACTCTTCTCATAACAGGATGCTTTTTAGGGATAACTATGAGAATCAATGTTCTCTCCTACCGAACAATTGTAATTGAAGTGAACTTATCCTGTAGTCTTTCGGTTGATAGCGTTGAAAAACGGTCTCGGGATAAGTTTACATAGGAGTTGCACCGAATCACCTGCTATGGGTGAGCCCGAGTTCAGTGAGCAGACGATAGACGATTCGGTACCAAAAGTGCAAGACATTACAGACGTCACTATCGACGTCGAGACGGACGTGCTCATCGCTGGCGGTGGTGGCACGGGACTCGTCGCTGCGCTTGCAGCGGCGGATCAGACGAATGGAATGGTCACCGTTCTCGAGAAATCACACAGACTGGGTGGAAACACGTCTCTGTCAACTGGGATGATCCCTGCTGCGGGAACTCGATTCCAACGCGAGGCGGGGATCAACGAGACGCCCGCCGATATGGCTCGTGACATTCTCGAGAAAAACGACTACGAAGCGGACGAAGCGATGGTTGAACACCTCTGTATCGAGAGTAAGAATCTGATTCACTGGTTGGTTGACGACTGGGATATCACGTTACAGTTCGTCGATGATTTTACGTATCCACAGCACTCGACGTATCGGATGCATGCGCCGGACGGGCGCAATGGTGAGAACCTGATCGAAGAGTTGGGCAAGCGAATTGAGGCGACGGACAACATTGAACTACTGATGCATACTCCCGTCAGGCAACTTGTAGCCGACGGTGACACGGTTGTCGGTGTCGTTGCCGGCGAGACTCACGAAGAAGTAATCGGCGCACAGAAGGTTGTTCTCGCGACCGACGGCTTCGCCGGTAATCGACGGATGGTCGAGAGCTATTGCGAGCAGATCGCCAACGCACTATATTTCGGTTCTGACGGAAATACCGGGGATGGTATTCGCTGGGGGGCCGCACTCGACGCCGAACTGGCTTGTATGGACTCCTTCCAAGGACATGCAACGGTCGTTCAGGGGACAGGGGCGCTCTCGACGTACGCCGTTATCATGAACGGTGGTTTCCTCGTCAACGAGGATGGTAATCGATTCGGCAACGAGGCGAAAGGATACTCCGCGCTGGCAATCGACGTTGTCGAACAATCGGATGGTATTGCGTACGAAATATTCGACGAACGGATCTTCGAGAAACTTGAGGGCGAATTCGATGACTTTGACGAAGCGGTCGAACTCGGCTCGTATCTTAGTGCACCCGATATCGAAACGCTGGCGACAGAACTTGGGTGTGATCCGGCGGCGACGGCGGACGCCCTGGAGTCGTATAACGACGCAATTCGAAATAGCACTCCGGATTCAGTCGGTCGAACTGATGGCCGATTCGTTCTCGAACCACCATTTTATGGGGCAACAGTAACCGGATCGCTGTTCCACACCCAAGGTGGTCTCGTTGTCGATGAACATGGCCGTGTCTGTAAATCCGACGGCGACGTCGTCAAGAATCTCTATGCCGGTGGCGGAACGGCGGTTGGTATCAGCGGACATGGGGCCGGTGGCTATCTTAGTGGAAATGGGCTTACCACCGCACTCGGTCTTGGTCGACTCGCTGGATTGCATGCCGCATCGACGATCGACAACTAAGCAATCCCCATTGGCCCACATATTCGATTCGAGCAGTCACCTTGTCTGTGTCCAGTGAACAATGATCGTGTCAATGAATGTGTGATTGTGCGCAGGTTTATAACCACTCCCACGACACGAGTCACTGTATGACGAATCGGATCTGGGATGACTTGCTCTCCGAGCAGGACAAACAAGTAATCGAGAAGGCAGGCTATGACAAAGACGGGGCGTCTTCGTGGGAATCACGCGGTGCAGGCGAAAATCCCATGGTACTTGTTATCGACGTTCAGCAGCTGATCGTCGGTGACGACGTTCCGATCCTCGAGGCCGTCGAGGAGTACCGGACCGCGATGGGTGATATTGCTTGGGAAGCTGTCGACCGAATCGCGGACTTCCTATCGTTCGCCCGTGAGAACGACATCCCAGTTGGCTACACACGAGTCGTGCCGAGTTCCTATGACGATCCTGAACATGAGGACCTCCAGATTGTCGACCCTGTCGCTCCGGAGCCAGACGACACCGTCATCGACAAGAGTTACGCGAGCGCATTCTACGGCACCGATCTACTCGCTCGACTGAATCGGAACGACATCGATACGCTCGTCGTCGTCGGCAATTCTACCAGCGGCTGTGTCCGGGCAACGACGGTCGATGCCCAGCAACACGGTTTCGACGTCGTCCTCCCGCAGGAATGCATTTTTGACCGCATCGAGGCCTCGCACAAGATTGGGCTCCTCGATATGTGGATGAAATATGCAGAAGTACTCGAGACCGAGGAAGTCGAGGACTACCTCGAAAGTATGGGTGAGACGGCGTGAGTTACGACCTCGTCATCACGAACGGCACACTCGTAACCGAAGATGGATTGCTCGAGGCTGACGTAGCCGCTGAGGACAGCCAGATTGCCGCGATTGGTTGCTCTGGTTCATTGGAGGGCAACAAGATCGTCGACGCCAATGGCAAGCACGTCCTTCCGGGTGCGATTGATCCGCACACACACCACGGGATCTACAACTCTCTCGAAGAGGATGCAAATACTGAGAGTCGGTCAGATCTTGTTGGTGGGGTGACAACTACAGGAAATTTCTTCCGGCGAGCGGGCTCCTACGAGGAGATTATGGACGACTACTTTGAGGCGGCCGAAGCAAACTATCGCCATGATTACTTCTTCTCGCTCGGATTGCTCTCGTTCAAGCACGTTGAGGAGATTCCACTGATCGTCGAGGAACTCGGGATTACGACGTTCAAATGGTATATGAACTACAAGTACGCCGCACGCGAGAAGTTCGGTGTCGATTGTGAGATGCGCGATGATTTCGGAAGCGCATTTATCAAGGCGTTAGCCAACCAAGACGTCCCAACGACGCTCGGCTACCACTCCGAGAACGTCGAGATCACAAATGCGCTTGCGGGTGGGAACCCCTATATCGAGACCGAAGCAGACGACGATACTAAGGTGGAAGGGTACGAGGTGTTCGTCGAGGAATTCCCCGATTACGCGGAAGCCCAAAGCCTCGTCTCCGGCGCGAGTCTTGCACGGCAACACAACTATGACGACAGCTTCTATGCCGTCCACGTTAGTGCCGGTCGAACGGCGAATGAACTCGCCACGTTACAGGAGGCAGGCTACGATGTCACTGGCGAAACCTGTACTCACTACCTGACGCTGACAACCGAGGAATGTGACGCTCGCATGAAGGTCAACCCACCCGTCCGTAGTGCAGACGATCAGGAGACCCTCTGGAAACGCCTCGCAGATGGCACGATTTCCTGTATCGGGACTGACCACTGTGCGAACACGACCGACGAAAAGTTCGGTGATACGATTCGCGAGAGCAAATTCGGGTTCCCCTCGAGTGCGACGATGCTCCCACTGATCCTCTCCGAGGGAGTCAACGAGGGCCGAATATCACTTGAGCGTGCCGTTGAGGTGACCAGTACGAACACTGCGAAAGCGTGGAACCTCTATCCGAAGAAGGGGATGATCCGTGTCGGCAGCGATGCTGATCTCGTGGTCGTTGATTTGGACGAGACAAAGACAGTGACACCGGGACTCCTCCAAAGCGTTGCCGATTACTCGATCTATGAGGGCCGAGACGTGACTGGTTGGCCGACACAGACGATCGTCGGTGGTGAGATCGCGTACGAAAATGGCGAGGTTATCGCCGAGCCGGGCTCGGGAACACATATCGACCGGCCAGTTTAAGACAACGAGACTACAATATACACAGATACGATTCAGACACTATGTCAACAACTAAACTTGGCCCACTTGATGGGCTCACCGTTATCGAAGCAGGGTCGATGATCTCTGGACCGACCGTTGGTCGGCTTCTCGCCGATTTCGGCGCGGACGTAATCAAGATTGAACACCCGGAATACGGCGATCACATCCGTAATTTCGGCACTCAGAAAGACGGGGTCGGCATGTGGCACAAGTACCTCGGTCGGAACAAGCGCTCAGTCACGCTCGACGCCTCCGCCGAGCGGGGACAGACCGTCTTTCATGACCTCATCTCGGAAGCCGACGTGCTTATCGAGAACTTTCGTCCCGGCACGCTCGAACGATGGAACCTCGGCTGGGAACAGCTTTCCGAGACCAATCCTGACCTCGTCATGTTGCGGATGTCCGGATTCGGCCAGACTGGGCCGTACGCAGAAAAACCTGGCTTCGGAACACTCGCAGAGGCACTGAGTGGATTTGCCTACGTCAACGGTTTCGAAGACCGCGAACCGCTGTTGCCGCCGACTGGGCTAGCAGATAACATCGCTGCGCTGTATGCGACGTTCTCAGTGATGTTTGCACTCTATCATCGTGACGTCAACGGCGGGACCGGACAGTATATTGATGTTAGTCTGATTGAGCCGATCTTTAACCTGATCGGACCGTTTCCGCTTACCTACGATCAGACTGGGGAGATCGCTCGCCGCTCTGGCAACCGATCGACGTCATCTGCCCCCCGAAACGTCTACCGAACGGGCGATGACCGCTGGGTTGCACTCTCGGCCAGTGCTCAACCGATTGCAATGCGGACGCTCGATGCCATCGGTCGTCCAGATCTGAAAGATGATCCGCGGTTCGCGGACAACGAGAGCCGTCTCGAGAATGTTGAGGAACTTGATTCGATCATTCAAGAGTGGATGGCCGAGCATACACGTGAGGAAATTCTCGAGTCGTTCGAGGAACACGACGCGACGATCGCATCGGTCTATAACGTCGAAGACATCATGGACGATGAACACTATCAGGCCCGTGATGCAGTCGTTACTGTCGATGATAAGGATCTCGGTAAAGCGGCCGTGCAGAATACAATCCCCAAATTTAGCGAGACACCGGGGAGTGTTGATCACCTTGGTGTCGATCTAGGCGAACACAACGAGGACGTCTTCGGTGAATTCCTCGGGTACGACGATGCTGTGCTTGAGGAACTCGATTCTGAGGGGGTAATCTGATGGAATTACCCGAATCGGTAACGATCGTCGAGATGCTGCCACGTGATGGGTTCCAGCGCTATTCCCACTTCATTCCAACTGACGAGAAGATCGAGATTATCAACGCACTCTCGGAGACAGGCGTCGATGAGATCGAGTGTACTTCCTTTACTCACCCGAAAGCGGTTCCGAGCCTGCGCGACGCCGACAAAGTCGCCACGCGGATCAAGCGCCACGACGATGTCTGTTATCGAGCGCTGGTGCCAAACGCCATCGGAATGGAACGGGCGATTGAGGCTGACGTCGACAAGGTCAACGCACTGGTCGTCATCAGTGATTCCTACCGCCAGAAAAATCAGGGAATGAGTTTGGATGAAAACCTCGAAGAGATCGAGGCGATTGTCGAACTGGCTGACGGTGCGGATATCGAGGTCGAAGCCGGACTTGGTACGAGCTTCTTCTGTCCGTACGAGGGCGAAATCTCACAGGATCGCACGTTGTCGGTCGTCGACCGCGTCCTTGAGGCTGGCGTCGACGAAGTGACGCTTGCGACAACGATGGGAATGGCTGATCCGCGTCAGGTGACGGCCATGCTGACGACACTGTTCGACCAGCACCCTGACGCCGACGTTGGTTTACACCTCCACGATACGAACGGCATGAGCCTCGCCAACACGCTCGCAGCGATGCAATGCGGTGTCAACCGATTTGACGCCTCCGTTTGTGGGCTTGGTGGCGGAACGATCCTTCCCGGTGGTCTCGGTGATGTCGGCAACACGCCGACAGAGGATCTCGCGAATATGCTTCGTGATATGGATATTGAAACGAACATCAACTTCGATCAGCTTACTGAAGTCGCCGAGACCGTTGCAGAACAGCTCGGACTCGGAACGCCGAGTCGAATGCTGATGGGCGGCACCCGCAAACAGGTGCTCGCGATAACGAATGCAGAACCGGCTCCCAAGAGATAACATGCAGACAAACGATTCACCATGACAGGAAAAACGATAACCGAAAAGATTCTCTCGGAGAACTCCGGCGAGGACGTCAGAGCGGGCGACTATGTCGAAGCGCGCGTTGATGAGATGATTGGCCATGACGTGACTGGGCCACTCGCGATCGACGCCTTCGAGGATGTCACCGATGAGGACCGCGAGTTAGCCGCTCCCGACAGCACTGTCTTCACGCTTGACCATCACGCGCCAGCCGATGGCGTCAAGGCAGCGAACAACCATAACATCGTCAGAGAGTTCGCTTCAGCGTATGGCGCTCATCAGTACGAGATAAGTGACGGTATCTGCCACCAAGTAATGATCGAGGAGGGGTTCGTTGAACCCGGCGATCTCGTGGTCGGCGCTGATTCACACTCAACAACGTACGGCGGCCTTGGCGCGTTCGGTACCGGCGTCGGTTCGACCGACCTCGGGACGACGTTTGCGACAGGCGAGCTGTGGTTCCGCGTCCCCGAGACGATTCGATTCGAAGTCCACGGTGACCTCCCCGAAGGTGTCTACGCGAAAGACCTGATCCTCAAGTTCATCGGTGACGTCGGCTTCGATGGTGCGACCTACAAAACCGCCGAATACGCCGGGTCCGCGATCGCAGATTTCCCCATCCATCAACGACTCGTCCTCGCCAACATGGCGATCGAGATGGGGGGCAAAGCCGGCATCGTCGAACCTGATGAACGGGTCGTTGATTACCTTAAAAACCAGGCCGATATCAAGATTTCCATCGATCCAGACCTCGCTTCTGACGACGATGCGACTTACGAGGCCGTCCACTCCTACGAAGGCGCTAACCTCGAGCCACAGGTCGCAAAGCCGTCAAACCCCGAAAACGCCGTCAACATCGACGACGTGGTCGGCACCGACGTCGACCAGGTGTTCGTCGGGACCTGTACGAACGGCCGTTACGAGGACATCCGGGTCGTCGCTGATGCCCTTAAGGGCGAGCAGGTCGCACCCGGAACCAGATTGATCGTCGTCCCTGCCTCGGGAGCCGTTTACGAGAAATGCCTCGAGACTGGCGTTCTCGAGTCACTCGTCGCGGCTGGTGCGACGTTCCAGAGTGCGGGGTGTGGTCCCTGTGCCGGCTACCACCAGGGCGTCCTCGGTGACGACGACGTCTGTTTGGCGACGGCGAACCGAAACTTCCCCGGTCGGGAAGGGTCAATGGACAGTCGCGTCTACCTTGCCAGTCCAGCGACCGCAGCTGCAACCGCACTGTACGGCGAGATCACCGATCCACGGGAAATTGAGACCGAACGCTACGATGATCACGCTACTGCTGACCTGGGGGTGGTTCGATGAGCCTCGAAGAACCCGGCCGTGCTTGGGTCTTCGGCGACGACATCGACACCGACCAGATCACACCCTCGAGGTTTATCGTCTCCACCGATCCGGAGGAGCTTGCAACCAACGCATTCAACGACCTGCGTCCCGAATTCTCGGCGAACGTCGCAGACGGCGAGTTCGTCGTCGCCGGCGAAAACTTCGGTAGCGGGTCCTCGCGCGAGCACGCTCCACTGTCGCTGATCGGTGCTGGTGTCGACGGTGTTGTCGCCCAGTCGTTCGCTCGGATATTTTTCCGGAACGCGATCAACCTTGGGTTGCCGGTCATGATCTGTCCTGACGCAGATCAGATTGATGACGGTGATGAAATCTCAATCGATCTTGACGCCGGGACGGTGCATAATCATAAAGTAGATGAGACGTACAATGCAGAGCCTCTCCCATCGTTCTTGCAGGACCTCGTCGATGAAGGTGGGCTCAAGCCCTATACGAGAAAGAAACTAGACACGTCACCGTAACGGACTGAGTGTGTCTTTCACCCACAGATTAATAGCGACTACGGAAAAATAGAGTACAACGATAATGAGCGATAAGAAGGACCAGAATCCGCTGCTGAACAATCCAATTGAATACGGCCGAGAAAAGCGACTTCCGGAGCTGTCGCGAAACGTAGATTCGATTCTGTGGATCCTCGTTTCCATTCTGAGCCTTGGCTTCGCGCTGTACATGATGTACTACTCGTACACACGGTACGTGAACAGGGGTCACCACACTGTGTTAGCCCTCGGTTGGGGAATCTTGGTGTTTCTCGCCATCGATGCGCTCGGGACGGACCGTGAAACAGTGCGTGGAAAGCTGTCACTGGCAACAAATGTGATACTAGCGGTCGCAACGCTCGCCGTCACGTACTACTTCTTCTCAAATTTCGAGGCGATCCGTGGCTCCGTTCTGACGTACACACAACTTGAGTACGTCCTCGGTGGGATCTTGGTCGTGGTCATCGTCGAGGCCACTCGCCGCGCATACGGGAACGTTCTCACTGCAGTGGTTCTGGTGACGATTGGATATGCGATCTTTGGGAACTACTTGCCAGGGTGGTTCACACACAGCGGTATTGACTCACAGCGGATGGTCGAGATCTCGGTACTTACGCTCGGGGGTATCTACGGTAACATCGTTCAGGTTGGTGTCACCTGGGTCGCTATCTTCCTCATTTACGCTGGCCTGCTTGAGGGATACGGTGCACTCAACATGGCCTTTGCACTCGGACAGGTTGTCGAAAAACGGGTTCGTGCCGGGACAGCTCAGGCAGCAGTGCTCGCCAGTTTGTTTATGGGGTCGATCTCCGGTAGCGCCGTGGCGAATACGGCGACGACAGGCTCGTTTACCATCCCATTGATGAAAGAGCGAGGCTTCAAAGGCGAGACCGCAGCAGGGATCGAATCGACTGCGTCGTCCGGCGGGCAAGTTATTCCGCCGGTTATGGGTGCTGCAGCGTTTGTGATGGCCGGAATTTTGAATGTTCCATACGTTGATATCATCGCGATCGCACTGCTTCCAGCAATCCTATTTTATATGACTATTTCGGTGTCGACGCACATCCTCTCGCTCAAGCAGGGACTTACGGAAGAGTCGACGATCTTTGATGACGATGGGGACAACGTCTTCGAGCAACTTCCCGGAAAAGAAGTATTCATTCACGGGATCCCGATTATCGTGTCTCTTCTCGTGCTCATCTACTACCTCGCGTGGGTCCGGTTTGATCCGATGACGTCGGCCCTGCGATCGATGGTTGCACTCGTCGCGTTACAGTTTCTCTGGCAGTTTTACCTCTCCGGATTTGAGACGACCTCGCTCGTTCTGACGGGCAAAAAGACGCTACAAGGGTTACAGATAGGTGCGGTGACCGCCGGTCCCATCTTCGTTGTACTCGGAAGCATCGGGATCATCGTCGAGATGATCGGCGTAGGTACGTTCACACAGATCCTCACGTTTGCGATGCTTGACGCCTCCGGAGGAAGTTTGCTCGTCCTGCTGTTCTTCGCGATGTTGATGTCGCTGATGTTCGGACTTGGCATGCCGACCGTCGCCGCCTATGTGCTTGTGGCTATCTTCGTCGGTCCTGCTGTTGTCGAATTCGGTATCGAACAGATGTACGCCCACATGTTCGTCTTCTATTTCGCAATCCTCTCCGCGATTACACCACCTGTCGCCTTAACATGTGTTGTCGCTTGTAAGATCGCGGATGTCGGGTTCTTCAAGACGTGCAAGGAGGCGCTAAAGATCGCGCTTCCAGCGTTTTTGCTCCCGTATGCGTTCATAATCCACTCGAACCTGCTTCAGTGGAACAGCACGACGCTGTTGACGTTCTTCTTGGTTGCGGCTGGCCTCATCGGGTTGATAGTTGCGATCAACGGCTACTTTGTTACTCACGCGTCAGCTGTCTCTCGAGGTGTCGTCGGCGTTGGTTCACTGTCGATTATCTTCGTCAATGAACCTATCCTCAACATCGGTGCTGCAGTCTTGATTATTGCAGTGATGTCGAAAAACTATCACTCATACACTAGCCAGCCAATCGCCGCCGGTGACTGACGGCTCTTCATCTCTTGCTCACAATCTTTTTTTCGTGAACGCGTTTCATACGAAACCTATATATAAACGCTATCCGTGCTAGGTGTTGTATGGCAAAGAAAGCCAGCGGTCTGAATAGACGTACATATCTCAAAGTTGCATCAGTCGGGGCACTCGGTGGGCTCGCAGGCTGTCTCGGCGACGGAACAGGATCTCCAATCGGAGAAACGTGGACAGTTGGAACACCTGGTGAGGGTTCGACACTCCACAACATCGCGAGTGCGCTTGCTCGCGTTCTTGATCAGTACAATGATGACCTCAATCTTGAGGTCGGCTCCTACGGTGGCAGTGAAGAAGCGATCCGCCTGGTCGGGCGTGGCGAAGATGAGATGGCTGCCGCTGCATTGCCACTCGGAGCGGCGGCGTACAACAACGAAGAACCCGTCCCTGATGGACCAACTGACTTTACCGGTGACAGCGCCGTCGAAACGAAGGCACTTCAGGGAATCAATCCCTACGACTTCCGGCTGTTTTGGGTTACCCTCGGGGGCAACGGAATCGAGACTGTTGAGGACTTTGCCGGACGAGATGTGAGCGTCGGCCCGACGGGTGCCGACTTCAACAACATGACGTTCCTCTCGGTAACGGGCATGCTCGACGAGACTAATACGATCAACAACGAGTGGTCCGATGTCGCACCTGCGCTTACGGAAGGACGCATCGACGCCGGTCCGCTATACGCGACCAACGGCGTCGTTGGACCAGGATGGGCCGCCGAACTCCTCTCTAACGAGGACGTCAGAATCGTCGAATACACACCGGATCAACTTGATGCAATCGCAGCCTCCGGCTACGCGAACATCGACGATTCGGACCTCGTTGAAATCTTCAACATTGATCCACCACAGGACACGGTTGACTCTTGTCGAGTCCCGTACGGGTACTTCTTCAGCGAAGAACTCGACGCCGATCTCGTCTACTCCTTCGTAGAAACGGTCTTTGAAAATATCGACGAGATCCAGGAGTACGACGCCGCTGCTAACGACTTCACACTCGAGTACGCAGCGGAAGGTCTCACACCAGAGATTCCTGTTCACCCAGGTTTTGCAGAGTACCTTCAAGATGAGGGAATGTGGGACGATGGTTTAACACAGGGATGATCCGCCTAGACGAACAAACCGATGAGTAACACACTTCGATCGATTGACGACCTCAGCTGTATCGTCGATGGTGACTCTCACGTTACAGAGTCTATTGACGATATCGTCGAATATATCGACGAAAATCGCTTTAGCGGCAGCCTCGAAATTCTCTCTCACTCAACAAACCCAGTGATGGA
Organism: Natrinema zhouii; assembly: GCF_013456555.2. GTDB lineage: Archaea > Halobacteriota > Halobacteria > Halobacteriales > Natrialbaceae > Natrinema > Natrinema zhouii. The sequence continues at coordinate 63,888 of NZ_CP084882.1, read as the reverse complement.
CATCTACTCGAATTCGCTGCCGACGCCGGGGTTTATCGATCGCGGCTACGATGTCGATGACGTTCACGCGAAGTTTGACCAACTCAAGGAGTTCGGGATAACCCACGCGTTGATCGGACCGACGACTAATCTGAACATCGCGAGCGTCGACAACCCCCAGCTCGCACTAGCACTGGCCAACGGCTACAACTTGTGGGTGATTGAGGAATTCTTAGAGCGCCACGACCGTTTGTACGGTCATGTGCTCATTCCACACCACAAACCTGAACTGGCCGTCGAAGAGATCGACCGTCTGGCAGATCATCCCTCTATCAAGGGGATCTATCTCCCGGGAACGGGAACGGTCCCACCACTCGGCGACGAACGCTACGATCCGGTCTATGAGGCTGCATCCCGCCACAGTATGCCGGTCGTCATCCACGCCTCGATCGGTGCCAGCCACACCATGTTCCCGACGCAGACCATGTGGAATGAGACCTATGCGGAAGAACATGTCATCACGCACCCGTTTACCCACATGTGGAACCTCACGACAATGCTGCTTCGGGGCGTCCCGGAACGGTTCCCTAACGTAACGTTCGTCTTCCAAGAGGCCGGTATCGGCTGGATTCCGTACCTTCTCTGGCGTCTCGACGACCACTACCTGCAGTTCGCCGACGAACTCCCATATCTCGAGAAACTGCCGAGCGAGTATGTTCGTGATCAGTTTTATTTCACCACGCAACCGCTCGGTCACACTGCCCGGAACGGCCGTCACCTCGCGTGGGCCATCGAGATGGCCGGCCCAGAGTCAATCATGTACTCTTCAGATCTTCCACACACGGACTTCGATCCGCCTGAAGAACTGTTCGATCGGATTCGACCAGCATTTGACGACAACGTCGTCGCTGGAATCATGGGCGAGACCGCGGCAGAGGTGTTCAATCTTCAATGACGACCCGATACCGGGTTGCGGGTACCGACGACTTCACGGATGATTCGGACCGGATCATCTGCGAAGTTGACGGCCTCGAAATCGGTGTCTTCTATGTCGACGGTGAGTACTACGCGCTCGCGAACTACTGTGTCCACCAAGGTGCACCGCTCTGTGAAGGGCAAGTGACGGGGGAAATGGCTGTCGACGACAACTGGGAGTGGCAGTATGATCACGATCCTTGTGTCGTCACGTGTCCGTGGCATGAGTGGAAGTTCGACCTCGAGACAGGCGTTAACATCTCTGACGAGCGGTACGTAACGCCGACGTTTGAGACCGAAGTCGAAGATGGTGCAGTGTACGTCCTGCGATAAGCATTCATACGGACGAACGTAGCAGAGACCCACGTCTCCATGAACGATTCATATCGGTTGATGTGAATCAGTATCGAGAGTACGAACTAGTTTTCGAGGATGTCCAACTGACGTGATCCGCCGTAATTTGATCCCGGCAAAATCAGGCGTTCTAGCCGGTGAACCGAGGGAAGTCTTCAAGTATGTACACTCCTCACATCCATATGGAGATATATGCCACGAAAGATTGGACCAGATATCTATCAGATCCAACAGTGTATCGATAAGCCCGTGATGACAGATGCCATGCGCGAAGACCCTCCTGACTGGTTCGACGGCGACCGTCTCGTCCACGTCTGTAACAATGCGTACTTCATCGACGGTGAACAGACGCTCCTGTACGACACCGTCTCTCCCGGCGCGCGCAACCAACTCATGGACGCCCTCGAGGAATTACTCAATGGGAATTCACTTGATTACGTAGTCCCGTCGCATCCGGAGGCGCCCCATGCAGGCAATGCAAATGCACTCCTCCAGCGATATCCCGATGCGACGCTGCTTTCGTCGGCGTACGGTCGCGGCGAGGAACTCTACTACCTCGATCAAGGGCGACAGGTTGAAGCTGGAGAGACGCTCGACCTTGGCGGGTACACCGTCGAGTTTCTGGATGCCACCTTCCCCGACACCGCGTTCCACATTTGGCTGAAAGAGCATACGTCGAACACATTGTTTACCGCTGATTGGATGGGGTCTCCCCACCTCGAGGGTGAGTGTCTGCTCTTTTCGGACGAACTGGATTCGCCGCTCTCAGCGAAACAGATCATGGAGTTTCAGGCGCGGGCACTTCGCTGGCTCCAGTACTGTGACCCAGAACTGGTACACCGTTCGATTGACGACCTCATCCAGACACACAATCCAGATATTGTCTGTCCTGCCCACGGGACAGTGATCCGTGAGGATGCCGTCGCCTATATGGAAGAAATGAAACGGGTCGTGGACATGATCACAACTGGCGAGCGACTCGCAGAGTTGAAATAATGACCGACAACACACCTGCTGTCAACCTGCCTGGCGGCATCCGTTGGCTCGACACCTGCTATCCGATGGAACAGCGACATCACCATATTTCGCCGTACCTGCTCGATGGTCCCGAAGGACCGGTTCTCGTCGAGGCGGGGTCGCTGGAACATCAGAATGCGCTCATCGAATGCATTGAAGCACTGGTCGGACCAGAGGGTATCGACGCAGCGATTCTCAGCCACTACGACCTTCCACACGTCGCCAACGCGCGAAAGTTCTACGAAATTTGGGATTACGACCTCTACACGTCGTTTAGTGGGACGTCAGCAAACCCGGAAACCCTCGGAATGGGTCCGTCGACGGGCTGTATGCACGATGAGACGCGAAAGATATGTGGGCGAACAATTACGTTTCCGTGGCCGCCGCTCGTGGATGCGGCACACACGATGTGGATCTACGACCACGAAGCGAAGGCGATGTTTACAGGCGATATGGGCCACTATCACGCCTCTGACGCGTGCCGAAGTGTCATTGACGATCCGGCTGATATGGTCTCAGTTGATGATATCCGATCGTACAATGAAGATGCCTTGCCGTTCACTAAGTACCTTGATCCAGCCAAAATGGGCGACGCGCTTGTGGAGTTGCGTGAGCAATACGATCTTGAGATCTGGGCACCAGTCCACGGGAATCCAATCATCGGTTCGTCGCTCATTGAATCCTACCACGAGCGGTATGTCGAAGCGATTACGCTGACTCGTGACGCTGCAATACCCTAACGATCGCACTCACAACTGAGAGTCGTATAGTCGATTACAACCGAAATTACGTGTGGTATCGAAGCAGACCAGCGCCTCGAGTCAAACCGGCAGTCATATAGGTCGAACCGGTCTGTTACTACTCACCCGACTATTTTTCGAGTCGTCTTTCGGAATTTTATCCAATGAATTCCTGTTCTGTTGGGACGCCGTGTGCAAGAAGAATCGACGAGAGCAGCGCATAAAACCCGGCGAGCCAACCGATTGCAACGATATCCGCGTGGAATGATACTCACTGACCTGCTCAGCGAGAGCTACGCGGCGGAATTTGATGAATGTTGGGAGCATAAGCGGACGGCGGCGCCCGTCAGAGCGTTCGCCGTTCGTTCCATGCGACCGGTTGTTCGCTTCGAGAGACACAAGCGGTTCTTCGTTCACTCGGCGTTGAACGCTATCACTAAGCGATCTGGCGCTGGGTACATCGGCTCGCTGACAGCGTTCTAGACCCGCCGACGGCGAAGCCGTCGTGGGTCGCGGTTGACAAAACCGCTGTCAGGATTAACGGCGACCGATCTTGGATGTACGCTGCAATAGACCTCGATACAAAACTCATTCTCGACATCGCTCTCTTTGGACGACGAGGCACCGATCCAGCTACTGCATTTCTGCATGGGCTCACCGAGAAACACGATCTCTCCGACGCTGAATTTTTCGTCGATAGTGCTGGATATCTGACTACCATCCACCAATTAGGATTGGGTGGTCACCTCGATTACGTCGGCCGAAATCACATCGAAAAGTGGTTCCACACTCTCAAAATGCGGATCGACCGTTTCCATAACTCGTGGGTTGGCAGTCGAGCCAGCGCCAGAGAATGGCTTGAACGGTTTGTCCACAACTATAACACACAGCGACCGAACCAGTCACTCAACGGACAGACGCCAGCGGAGGTGCAAAACTAGACAGTACCTTGTGAATCGATGGTTCATCTTATTGAACCACTCGAGATGAATGGGTCACCCTCGTCGGACGAGTCATATGAATTAAGGCAAGAAATTTACAGGTCATTTACGCAGGTTGAGTAATTACAGTCGTCAGTCACTTGTGAGCTAATAGAATGACTATCGCTCCCTCAAGGTCGTCGGCCCGACGCCGTTGATATCCTCGACGACGAGTCGAATCTGTTCGTGCCGGTCGTCGACGGCCTCACCGGGTCGCCGCTCAAGTTCGCGAGCGGCGTTCCACCGGTGCCATCGCCACCGCGACCTTTTCCCTTGTCCTGAAGGTAGCGCTCGAACGTCTCGTCGAGAGTGTTTTCAGAACGGGCAGAGCTGTCATCGATCATCGGGTCTCACATAGGGTCTGCGTCAGCGAAATTCGTCGGCTGTGATCGTCTCGAGATACTCGATGCTGACGTACCGGTACTCGAACTGGTCGCTGAAGCCGTGTTGTGGCAGGAGCGTTTCGGCTGCCCGCCCCGCAGGTTTGTCGGTTGTCAAGAGAATAACGTGGTCGGCCTGATCGGTCTCGAGTAATTGAGCAGCAAGCCCGACAAGCGCTGTATCTGCTTTCTCGGTGATATCCACGTTCCGATCGGTCTCGTTGGCAATGAAGCGGCGAGCGTCGTCCATTATCGTCGAAACGAGCGAATTGGTATAGTCCAACTCGTCGGCGACGACGATCCATCCTTCCTCGAATCCATCGGGATAGGGAATGTTCCCTGAGGGATACTCGTCTGCAGCTGGGTCGCCCCCGAGTTCTTCGTAGACGCGCTGGGGGATGCGTAGGGAGACACCGGCCTGTCGAACTGCCTGTCGAAGCCGTTGAAACTTGTCGTTGTCCGGACCACCACACCGCACGAAGACGCCAGTATCGGCGACGTATGCAGTCGTCATGCAGCCGCGTCGGCGTACTCGGTAGCGACTGGTTCGAGTGCTTGAAGAATAATCTCGGCCTCAAGCGGCGAGATTTCGAGTTCGCGGGCCGCGATGCGATGGTTGACCGTCCCATCGACATACTCGTAGGTGTACTCCAGCGCGACGGCCAGGCCGTCGAGTCCGTGGCGTTCGATGTAGACATCGATGTCCTCGTCCTCGTCGCGGCGGGCAACGGCTGCGATAAGTGCCGGCGTGATCGTTTGAGTCTCTCCGTCCGTCGAGAGCGTGAGTGAAATCGACTCGGCGTCATATTCGTATGGGCGTTGATCACGGGTTTTTTCCACTAAGCCAGCTGTTTCGAGGTTCTGAACGTAGTCGTAGGCAGTCCCCTGTGGGATGTCGTGCACATCCACGATCTCGGAAACTGTGACCGGGCCGTGTTGTAAGATATGGGCGTACATCCGAGCAAGTGCCGGCGTCTCGAGGAGGTCTACGACCGTCTGAAGCTGCTGAATAGGTGGCCGACCTGACCTGGGGGGTGATTGCGCCATCTTGATTACGAATTATGGACAATTCATAATAAGGCTTCCGGCGATGGAGCGGAATTTGTAACCAATCCGGCAACTGCAGAGAGACACCCCTCTCACAGCGGCTTAACTCTGGGGAAAGCGACGTCGTGAGGCGGTTGCAACATCCGTGCTTACCCGACGGCGACGGGTACTTCAAAGTGGTCGTGATTACGGGCATAATCAGGACCACTTCTAAAATCAGAACTATCGATTGATTTCGGGGTTTAGGAGCCTCAGATGGCCAATTACCGTACAGCAGAATACCTATGAATTATATCGCGCTATACAAAATATCCCATATGTGGTTGCGAATGCCGGACAAAACGTTCACAAGAAACCGGGAATCACCGCCGAAAGCAGCACTCTACAGGTAAAAACCACTCATTGGCACTGTCTAGTTAGCGCAGTTTGAGAAGCGAGCAGGTCGTGGAGTTGGTTTGGACATGCAGCTCGCAGACCTGCTCAGCGAGTCTTACGCGACGGATTTAGAAGAATCTTGGGAGCGTGAGCGGACGGCGACGCCCGTCAGGGTGTTCGCCGTCCGGCTCCACGCGACCGGTTGTTCGCTCCGAGAGACACAAGCAATTCTTCGCTTAATCGGTGTGGAACGCTCTCATCAAGCAATCTGGCACTGGGTACATCGGCTGGCTGACAGCGTGCCAGACCCGCCGACGGCGCAGCCGTCGCGGGTCGCCATTGATGAAACTGCTGTCAAGATCAACGGCGACTGGTCTTGGGTATACGCTGCAATAGACTTAGACTCACGACTAATTCTTGATGTTGCAGTGTTCGGACGACGAGGCACCGATCCAGCCGCTGCATTTCTGCATCGATTAACCGAGAAACACGATCTCTCCGAGACGGTGTTTCTCGTCGATGGCTACGGATATCTGACTGCCCTCTCTCGATTAGGGTTGAGCGGTCAGCTCGACTACGTCGATCGAAACTTGATCGAAAAATGGTTTCACACCTTCAAGATGCGAGTTGACCGCTTCCATAACTCGTGGGTGGGCAGTCGGGCGAGCGTCAGAGAATGGCTTGAACAGTTTGTACACTACTATAACACACAACGACCGCACCAATCACTCAACGGACAGACACCAGCGGAGGTGCTAAACTAGACAGTGCCATCTGAGAGTTCATGTTTGAGACATACCATGTCTTCTTCTTGAGTATACTCAATGAGATTGGCATCCTCCATCTTCGGAATATGAGAGTGGTAGAGGTCCAGATAGATCTCTTTCACATCCTCTCCTGGGATCTGAAGAAGTGTAGCGACATCGTATTCCACTCGTGCTACTTCGTCAGCTAGATCTGCAAGTGCCATCGGAGTCTGATATTTCTCAAGGCAATATAGAGCGGACCGCCGTCGTTCATGCGATAGAATATTGAATAGGACGTCATTTGGAAGACCCTAATTTTCGACATTCTGAGTGATATTCTCTATCATGTTATCCACACTCATGTCTCGGTCTGATATAATATTGTCGATTCATACAACCAAGTGCAGGTGATACGAAACAGAAATAATAAAATAGATTATAACACTGTTTTTTACCGGGAGAAGCATGACAGAAAAGGATGTTGGGTGGGCCTTACCGAATTTGAACCAGTGACCGCTCGATATCTCACACGCCCTCACCCGGTGTCAGACCATGTTATGAGCCGAGGGCTCTCACCAGACTAGGCTAAAGGCCTAGTACACAGACAAAAAGAAAGAAGTTCTATAGCTCTTCCTATTTATCACGTTCCGATCATTACGCAGTGCAAGAGATATCAGTTCTCGTAGCATTTCACCTCGATTGTCCCATCATTTGCCACGGTAACAAGCAGGTCTTCAATCGTAAATGCGACAACTAACTCTTCAGTAGAAGATTCGAGAAGCGAATCAAGCGCATCAGGGTCAAGGTAGTCACTAAATGTAAAGTCAACCTCGGTTGGATCCTGATCAAGATGATCTGCGATCGTTTTAATCACTTGTACACTATCAGGAGCTGGAGCAGAGGGAGTCGTCGACCCTGTATCGTGCTCAGTCATTGCTATAGAAGGGAGTCATGTACCACGTGTATAATGGTTGCTATAGTTATTAATCCTTCTCGAACGTTATTTCCACTGGTGATAGTCTTTCTCCAATAAATTTAGTCAGTAGTTCTGAAGGGACATCTGTGATCTCTCCTTCAACAGAAAATTCTATTTTATCTCCATAGATATTGACATCCACATCATCAAGTTCGACATTTGCATCATCTTCCACATTGATAGTAAGACCCATATCTGTTCACAGACGTGATATAATATAAATAGATGCCGAAACGCTGGTGATCGCTATAATTCTCATATAATCCCCACTATTAGCGCAAGAGAAGCATCAAACCGAAACTATGTATATAAGCCATGAACCACTGATAATATATAACATGAAATCTTCAACAGAAGCGTTGCTTGAAGAACTACCTCCAAGCTCAAAACTTGTCTACAAGACGTTAGAACACGAGGGCGAATGTACTCAAAAGGAACTCGTTGAGGAGACAAAACTCGTTGCACGAACCGTTCGATATGCACTCAATCGGCTTGAAGGGGAAGGGATAATTGAGAAACAAGTATCCTTCCAAGATGCACGCCAGCGACTCTATACCATCTCTCATTAGAAGATAGAACTCACTAGAATAACAACCGAGATAATACTTATTCATACCCAACTGTGAATCCAAACTATGTTGGAGCAAGTCTTGACTGAGGCAGGGACAAATGACTGATAACGATGTCACCTGAACTTTCCAAAGACACTGCTTACAGACTTCTTTCAGATTCCCAGCGACAACACCTACTCTCTCTCCTGAGCCAAGATGGCCAGGGACGAATCGACGGTCTTGCTCGGGAGATTGCCGCTCGGGAAAAGGATATTCGCCCCAAGAATGTAAGTGAAAAAACCCAGCAACGTATTACTATCTCGCTCATCCATAACCACCTGCCACGGCTTGCCGAGCACAATATCGTCAGCTACGATCAAGACAGTAAACGTGTTGTACTGATGGACGTGTTCGGCGAGCTTGAGACAAATCTTAGCGATCATACTGACGATGACTCAGCTCTCTATCAACTATTTCCGGACTACTAACGGAGTTGTCACTGAAATATAATCACGATCAGAAAGAATATAGATTACCCAGATCCTCTAGCAGGTCTGTAAACCGTGGAACGATCCGAATAGACACCTATACGGGCTGTTTGCCCACCCCTTCGGATTCTTGTAAGGGGCCAGTCAGGGCCTCGTGTTCTCGAGCACAGGTTGAAAGACGGCCTCCTTCAAACCCAGCGTATTCGTTCACCGACTTGGGGCTTAAACAGGATTCTCATAAAGTCAGAGCCACTTGTCCGGGATAGAACTCCAGAGAACCGGTAGCCGAGAGTCCATCTCAATAGAGAGAAATACTACCACTAGAAATACACCTACTGATGGACAATCAACCTGACGTATCCCATTTGCGAGCATGGTTGATGGCGATACGTCCACAGTCGCTACCGGCAGGAGCTTCTCCAGTCATCGTCGGCGTTGGGTTAGCGATACACGACAGTGTGTTTGCCGTTGGACCTGCAGTTGCTGCGTTGCTTGGCGCGCTCTTCCTCCAGATCGGGTCTAACTTTACGAACGATTATTACGACGCCATTCGCGGTGCTGACACAGAAGATAGAGAAGGGTTCCAGCGGGTTACGCAGTCGGGCCTCATCTCCCCCACGTGTGTCCGCCGAGCGATGTACGTTGCGTTCTCGCTTGCGACGCTCGTTGGCGTCTACCTGGTCTATGTCGGTGGCGTGCCGATCCTTGTCGTCGGTATCCTATCGATCCTTGCTGGTTTCGCGTACACTGGCGGCCCCTATCCGTTCGGATATCACGGTCTCGGAGACCTATTCGTGTTCGTCTTCTTCGGGCTCATTGCAGTGACCGGCACCTACTATGTCCAGGCAGTTTCGACAGTCGCTACCGCACGTCTGATTCCGGTCACGGTACCTGCAGGCACAGTCACGGTCGCCGCAGTTGTGGCGAGTATACCAGCAGCCGCGCTCTCGACGAACATCCTCGTTGTGAACAACATTCGGGATTTGAAAACAGACCGAAAAACCGGGAAGGAGACACTAGCTGTAAAGATCGGATACCGGTGGAGCCGGATTGAGTATGCTGCGCTGCTCGTACTCGCCTATCTCGTCCCCCTGGTTTTCGCAGGAATGTGGGAGAGTGTGTTCCCCCTCGCTCCGCTGTTGACTGCGCCGCTGGGCTGGCAACTGTGGATCACAGTCCGGGACGAGACGACAGGAGCAGCTCTCAACCCAGCATTAGAACGGACCGGGAAGCTTTTCCTCGCGTTCTCACTTCTGTTCGCAGTCGGTCTTGCGGCGCCATCCTTCTTCTAACCTCATCCGACATGACCGACTTGCATCCTGTACTCAGCAGGCCGTTTATGTGAACTATTGGGAGTTTCAACAGAGACAGATAGTTGACTCTGGATCGGTTGTGCGGTTCACTGATGGCCGGTAATATGCAGTAAACGACAACCACTACCAAGATCCAGCGGAGAGTACGAGCGTTTCGGCTCCCACGAGCGACCTGTGGAACGTGACCGTAGCTTCAACTGCCCTCGCAGAGATATCGTCCGACTGCCCGAACGAACGTCCTGGCGGTCACACCGAAAACCGATATTCGTCGTGGAGCCAGATATCCTGAGAAATAAGGGCCTAAGAGCCGTGGCCTTCTGCAGTTGTTCATGAGTCGATCTACGGTCTCGACGCTCGCAGTCCCAGTCACGGAGCGCGATCACGTGCGCGGCCCCGACGATGCGCCGCTTACGCTGGTATTGTACGGAGACTTCGAGTGCCCGTCCTGTGGCGAGCTATACCCGGTACTCAAACGTATTCAGGACCGACTCGGCGACAAACTTCGGTTCGTCTTCCGGCACTTTCCGCTCACGGAGGCTCACCCACACGCCCTGCGTGCCGCGGAAGCTGCCGAAGCCGCCGCCGCGCAGGGGATGTTCTGGGAGATGCATGACATCCTCTATGACCATCAGGACGCCCTCACCGACGAGGACCTGATTGAATACGCTGCGGATATCGGACTCGATACCGAGCAGTTTACTCGAGAACTGGATGCCGGCGTCCACGAGGAACGCATCGAGGAAGATGTCTCGGGCGGGGCGCACAGCGGCGTCGACGGAACGCCAACGATATTTATCAACGGCCGCCGGTACGACGGCCCCCTCGAATACGACGCACTGCTCGAGGCACTCGTTCAGACAGGCGATCTAAGCGCGATTCAGGCCTCGATACGACACCGTGACAGGGCGCTGAGAGAGACGATCGAACGATCGCGAAGTGGAGCGCCGGCTTCGGGAGCGGCCATCCGAGATTATTTCTCGGCGGACGAAATATTCCAGCGACTTGTCGCTACTGCGGACGAGGAGTTCAGCCGGAGGAATCGTCAGCTGTTCATGAGTGGGGTGGCAGCAGGGCTCGCGATCACGTTGACGTTTCTCGCACGATCCGCGGTCACCGCGACCGTTCCACTCGAATCGGCACCACTGATCGGGAACCTGTTCTATCCGATCGGTTTCATCCTCATCGTACTCGGACGGTATCAGCTATTCACTGAAAACACGCTGACACCCGTCACGCTAGTTTTGACGCGTATCGCGAGTGTGCGAAACCTGCTTCGACTCTGGGGGATCGTGATTGTCGCGAACGTCCTCGGCGCGGCACTCGGTGCGTTCGTCCTCGCGACGACTGGAGTGTTTACCCCGCAAGCTGCCGAGGTTGCCGTCGGTTTCGGAGAGCATGCGTTCGAAACTGGCTGGTGGGACCTCTTCTTCAAGGGTATTTTCGCCGGGAATATCGTCGCAGCGCTGGTCTGGCTAGTGCATGCAAGCCGGGACACGACGACGCGATTGCTGCTCGTCATCTTCCTCATGTTCCTGATTCCATCGGCCGACCTGTTTCACTGCATCACGGGTGCGTGCGAAGTTCTGTACTTCGTCTTCCAGGGGAACGCTAGCCTCTGGGCCGCATTTGCAGCGTTCTTCGTACCGGTTACGCTCGGCAACATCGTCGGAGGAGTTGTGCTGGTCGCACTCCTCAATTATAGCCAGACAGCCGAGCGGCGATTCCCGGACCGTGATCCAAGTGATCTCAAACTCACCTGGGCAGAGTGGATATACAGTCGGCAGGCGGGCGGGCCCCAGATACGCTCGTCAACCGAGGAGACCGGTACTGAAAATCGATGAAGATAGTGAACGCAACTAATAAACAATACGAGGTGCCCCAGAAAACTTGACACAGACGTTGTCAACATCTAATGAATCTGTCTCCAGTCGGGCGATTAGGTTTTCGGCACGTTCTTAAAGAAGCCCATTACGGGGATGCTGACCGCAAGACAGCGAGGGGGTATGTGAAAATTTCTGTGGGACAGTCTCTAAGATTACCATTTTCATACATCACCATTTCCGCTACAGTAACTAAAACTTATCGTGCACTGTGTTGTCGCCAGTGGACAACCACAATACACCCAGTAGGCGAGAAAGTAAGTTTAATTGCCATAACTCACACGGCTCTATAGAATTTTGGCAGCGTGCTGCCACAACTTCGGGATCTCAAATTCTACAAACCACCATACAGCTGACATCCGTTATGATCGTTCTCAGAGAAACTGTTTAAAAAGAAACTATTCTTCGTCTTCCGAGGCAACAGCATTCATAGCTTCCATTCCTTGCTGAATCAGATGCTCTTCGTAGAGTTCCTCGCTTCGCAGAAACCCATCTGAGAGGATGTTATCTTCCATACCGCTCTCATAGACAACCCTCCAGCCGTGACCTGCTTCGTAGGTCACAGCTGTCACCCAGTCGTAGCCAATGAACATCACAGTGTCCATAACCATCCCGTGTTCCGGATCAAATTTCGTCGTCTGAGGCATTATTGACTGGATGCTCTCGTGTCGTTCAAATGAGTCACTCTCAGTATCCTTTAGTGGGCGGTCTGGAAGCGATTCAACAAGGGATCCATCTTGAGCTATACTCCAAGTAGCTCTTGGCGCGTAAGAATGGGCAAAGATCGTGCCGGTCTTGTCGTTGAACGTGCGGTCGCAATTCTCACAGAGGTAGCGCTGAAAGTGTCCATAGCTGCCGTTCTTGACTGTCAGGTCAGAACGGCAGCGAGGGCAAGTAACACCGTTACGACAGCGAACCTGCGCCAACAGGTCCGCTGCGACCGATTCCGACCCAAACACATCTAGCGGAATCATGCCTAACGGACACCGCTGACGCGGTGTCCTTGCTCTCTTCGATTCCACAGCGACAGCTGAGCAGTACCAACAATCTCCTACAGAAGAGCGTACGTCCAATGTCGGTATGGGGACTAACTCGCGTTCAGGCCACGCCGAACACTGGGCAGTCGTCAACTTGTAATCTTCGCATCATAGCCAGGCCCGCGACCGGTGCCTGGGACATCACGAGCAAATCCCTCGAAGAGAAGAGTTTCTCAAGGCGAAATCAGGTAACTACGTCGAGAGCTTAGAGGGCGTCGTCGGCTAATGAATTGAACGACCCGGAACACAGACAAAATCATTATCGGAGTTCCACACGATTAGTTAGACTGTCTATATGGGGAAGCCAACACGGCAGCGCGAACGTGACCAGACGTCGATAACGGAAACCGACGGAAACGAGAGTGAAGATCAGATGTGTCCTGAATGCGATTCAGGCGACCTCGTTACGAGCACCGATAGTAACGAAATCGTTTGTGAGGATTGCGGTCTCATTATCGAAGAGCAGAATATCGATCGTGGTCCAGAGTGACGGGCGTTTAATCACAGCGAACGCCAGAACAAGAGACGGGTCGGTGCTCCCACGACCCAGACAATGCACGACAAAGGGTTAACCACCCAGATAGACTGGAAGAACAAGGACGCATACGGGAGATCTCTCTCCTCAGAAAAGCGTAGTCAGGTGAATCGACTACGCAAGTGGCAAAACCGGATTCGGACTAAGGATGCGGGTGAACGAAACCTCCAGTTTGCACTTTCGGAAACCGACCGCATGGCGTCGGCGCTCGGTGTCCCCCATTCTGTTCGAGAGGTCGCGTCGGTGATCTACCGACGTGCGCTCAGCGAGGACTTGATTCGTGGACGATCTATCGAAGGCGTCGCCACGAGCTGTCTCTACGCTAGCTGTCGTCAAGAGGGAATTCCGCGGAGTCTTGAAGAGGTTACTGAGGTATCTCGCGTTGATAAGATGGAAATTGGACGCACATATCGCTATATTGCGAAGGAACTTAGCCTCGAGATGAAACCAGCCGACCCCAAAGAGTACGTCCCGCGATTTTGTTCTGACCTCGAGGTGAGTGAGGAAGTGAAGATGAAGGCGACCGAAATTATCGATGAGACTGCCAAGCAGGGGCTGCTTTCAGGGAAGTCACCAACGGGATTTGCGGCAGCAGCCATCTATGCGGCATCACTCCTCTGTAACGAGAAGAAGACGCAACAGGAGGTTGCTGAGGTTGCGCAGGTAACTGAGGTAACCATCCGGAATCGGTATCAAGAGCAGATCGAAGTAATGGGCATCCACTGAGAGAGTGACACACCGCTGCTATAGAACGATCCTGCCACTAGACCAGCTACTCGTTGGCGGCGATCTCACCGAGAACACGGTCACCGAATGCGAGCACGAGTAACGCACCGACCAGATCGAAGACGATGTCAAGAAACGTGTCCTTCGGGCCGTACGTGACGAGTATCGGCTCGAGCTCAAGGCGTTTCGCCGTTGCGTGAATAGCATACTCGACGATTTCCCAGGCAAGCCCGAGGCTGACGACGGTGGCAACGACCCGTGGGCCAGGATTGCGTCCCTTCCGGCGGCTGGCTACATAGACGATCCCGGCCAGGATCGACGAGGAGTGCGTGTGTGTAAGGTGGTCCCACCACCAGATGTCATCGTACGGCCCGAGCATGCCGACGGCGTGGGTAACCATCGCGGAGTTCACATATGCTCGCTGCCACGGTCTGAGTCTAACGCCATACGCACGCGTGACGAACTTGGGAAGGTATGTGCCGATCGCTGCGACGACGGCATTGACAACCGCGCCAGGATCCCGACGTCGGAGTCCAACGAGGAACACCGTAAGCAACGTATATCTGGCCTCGCGACCCACGCCTCGATCAGGTGGAGACATACTCTTTCTAGAATAGATTGACTACTCGGGATACATAGCAATATCGTTCCGAACGGACTCTGACGCCTAGCACAGTCCGATCAATCGCCCATCGTCCTCGGATACCGTTCATAGCTCTCGATGCGTGTTGACGACGTTCTAGCACTGACTTGATTGACGTATCCTATCCGAAGTTAGAGTAACATTGACAAAATAACACCAGTACACTACTCATGGTTCGTTTGCGCTATGGGTCTTCATTCCGCATACAGTGAGTACGCCAGGATAACAAAACCGAGCGCCGTGAAAGCGCTCTGTACCGCGATACCATTTAACAAAGATACGTCGAGCAGTTGGTGAGCGATCCCACCAGCAAACGTTCCCAGTGTCACAAGCCCCAGTCCGGCAGCGAGTGCTCGGAGTGCAGTCGAGCCCGTTCGGGCGTACGCTCGGTGGGCAAGGTAGACGATAGCGCCTCCGAAAAGGAGCGTTACGACGTTCGCAGCAATAATGACAATAGTGCTCGAATTCATTGGTGTCGTGTTGAATCCTCAGATCAAGATAACACGGCATCGGTTTTCAAACGACCGTCAATTCCTGATCAACAGGAACGAGATACGCTTCATCGATACTCCAACAACGGGGGTATCCGAATGGTACTTATGGATACGCGGCTCTGACTTTATGAGAATCCTGTTTAAGCCCCAAGTCGGTGAACGAATGCGCTGGGGTTGAAGGAGACCGTCTTTCAACATGTGTCCGAGAACACGAGGCTCTGACTGGTCCCTTGCAAGAATCCGAAGGATTGGGCAAACAGCCCGTATAGGTGTCTATTCAGATCGTTCACCCGACCCCGGAGACATCAAACCATGTACATTGGAATGGATACGCATGACCGCTACTCACAGGTAGCGGTCATGCGTTAGGACGGCAGTCTTGTCGATGAATTTCGCCTTTCCCATGGCACCGAACGCGCCGAACTCGAAGAGTTCGCGTGCGAGTATGCCGGGTCGGCGGTTACCATCGAAGCAACCGGGCACTACCGCCCAATCTACGAAACGCTTGACGAGCACATGGACGTTACGCTCGTCAACCCGAGTAAAACACGTGTGATCGCCGATGCGAAGGTCAAAACCGATCGCGTTGACGCGAAGATGCTTGCGCATCTTCTGCGTGCAAACCTCATCGCTGAAAGCTACGTTCCACCCAAGGACGTGCGCGAACGACGTGACCTCGTTCGCGCACGCAAGGCACTCGTCGAAGACCGAACTCGGGAGAAAAACCGTGTCCAAGCAGTTCTCAAGCGAACTGGTAACCAATACAGCCGCGAACTCTTCGGCCCGACCGGGCGTGAGTTCCGAGAGGAACTCACGCTCTCTGAGGTCGATCGAGCAGTTCTTGAGGCACATCTTGCGGTGATTGATACGCTAAACGAACAGATCACGAAGCTCGACAAGCGTATCGAAGACACCGCCGCTGCGCGTCACGACGCGCAGCTGCTCATGACTATCCCTGGCGTGAGTTATTTCACGTCACTGCTGATCACATCTGAACTTGGCGAGATCGACCGGTTTAGCAGTGCAAAGAAGGTTATTAGCTACGCCGGGCTTGATCCATCCATTCGGCAATCTGGCGACAAAGAGGTGCGTGGTGGAATCTCGAAAGAGGGCTCAGCGCCGTTGCGCTGGGCCCTCGTTCAGTGTGCCAACGTGGCTGTACGGTTCGACGACTACCTAGGACAGTTCTACAACCGCCTGAAACAGCGGAAGAATCACAATATCGCAATCGTTGCAACGGCTCGGAAAATGCTCGTTGCAATGTTTCACATGCTCAGCCGTGAGGAAGTCTACGATCCGCCAACAGCATAGTCGCTGAGTGGCACCATCGCGGTGCCACTCAGCAGGGCATTCGCCCATTGTTAGCAACTGCTACCGCTTTCAAGATAGCCTCCGCCTGAGGGCTGTTTCCACTCAATTGTAGCGAAGTCGTGCGGTTCTACGTCACCAACACGTGCCGGACACCATCGACGACGAAACAGCTATTAGACGATCCGTGGTTTGGTCAGTCGCAGGATTCTCATAGGTGTTGAATCGCTGTAAGGCGGTGGATTTCACTGTTTGATGGCACGCTTGATGTTGTAGACGACACACATCAGGGCGATTTCACGGAACTCTCGATACCAGGTTTGCGCTCGCACGGCTCGTGGCACGGCGAGCACCGGCCACTGGATCACGATCCACAACTGCTCTAACAGGAAGCCGACGCCTACGTAGAACAGCCCGTGATGGTCCTCGGGCGGTCACATGAGCCTCAATTGGGCCGTCTGCGGTCGGTCCCGTGAGTAACTACGCCCGAACCTGCCGCGGAGCTGCTCAGAGCGGGGGAACGAGCATCGCGAACTCGTAGTCGTAGATGTGGTTGAGCATGAAGTAGGTGACCACACCCAGCACGAGGCTCAGGATCCAGCTCCCCGCGGCGATGCGGCCGACGCGTGCGTGGGCAGTCTCTCGTAGCTCGGCGGGCGTATGGGTGAGCCCGAGGATCAGCGCGTACAACACGACCGGGACAGCAACGATCGAGAGCACGATGTGGATCGCGAGCATCGCGAGGTAGAGCTCGTATACCGGGGAGACGGCGACAAACTCCTTCGTCCCGCCGCCGCCGACCCGGATCAGGTAGACAACCAGAAACAGGATGATCGTGATGAATGCGCCCGTCATCGCCGCGCGGTGTTTGTCGACCTCATCCGCTCGGATCCAGTACCAGCCGGCGACGAGCAGTGCGGTCGTCACGGAGTTGATTACCGCGATCGCGTGGGTGAACAGGTTGACCTGCGCGTTCGTCAGATCGGGATAGATCGGAACGTCCGCGACGAAAGTTCCGATGACGAGTCCGTAGCCGACGATCGTCAACAGGATCGTTACGCCTACCGGCCGCTCTCGGAGTCGCTCTTTCGCGTCGGCAGTTGCCATCGGTCGACGTTAGGACAGGCCCCGTATCTGTCTTGCCGTTTCGAACCTTGATCCGTTAGGAGAGCTCTAGCGTGATCCCGTTGTCGCCGTCGACCGCGACGCAGACGCCGTTGACGCACTGGGCGTACTCGCTGGAGTGTCTACCCGACTAGCGGATCCGAGCCGCTCTTCGGGCAAGCCGCATCCTTGAGCAGCTCGTGCTTTCGGTACATCGTCGAGAGAGGACTGTCGCAGCGCTCGGAAAGCTCCGACGCGGTGACGATATTCGGGCGGTAGCTCTCGATTTCCTCGAGAACGGCCTGTCGGCCCTCGTCGTCGACGTCGAACAACACCAGCGCGTCGTTGAGGTGGGCCGCAATCGCATCAAACTCAGTCGACGTGATACCCATCCCCTCGTGGGCCGTCTCCATCTCCCCACCTGAGTACCCGACTGGTCCTCCTGTTACGGAGCTGATGAACTGCGCCTGGTGGATCCGCACTCTCTGCATGTCGATGTCCTCGAAGTAGTACGCGACTCGCTCGTCTTCGAGCACTCGGATATAGAACTCGTCGACGATAGCACCGATCGCGTCCTGACCACCGAGTCAGTTGTACAGTACCTCTGTCATTCCGCATAGTTTGTGACTTCGACCGGATGAATTCTCTCCTGATACTGTCTGGTTGAGTCAGTTTGAGAACTGAGCAGGTCGTGATGTTGAATTGAATTGATGCCCACAGACCTGCTCAGCGAGAGCTATGAGACGGAGTTAGAAGAATCTTGAGCTGGGACTCCGCTTTTCATCGCCTAAATCACTATTGCGTCAACCACAATTGCAAGCAGGATAGCCCCGAGGTAGGCATTGGAGGCGTGGAAGGCACGGAATGCGGCTTGTTTGGTCTGCTCGTGGTGAAGACGGATCGTCGCCCACAGAAAGATGATCCCGACAAAGGCAGTCGTGACAGCGACAAGCCAGCTTAGTTGCGTGAACCAGATCAGCACCGTTGTAGCGGCGAGCGTCGTTCCGAGCCAAAGTACGATGTGTTTGCGTGTCGTTGTTTCGCCACGAACCACCGACATCATCGGGAAGCCACCTCGGGCATAGTCTTCCTTGTATGCTAATGCAAGATTATAGAAATGAGCAGGTGTCCAGACGAAGATCACTGCGGCGAGAGCAATACCAGTGATGCCAATTCGGCCGGTGACGGCGGCCCAGCCGATCAACGCCGGGAGTGCCCCCGCGGCACCACCAATGACAGTATTCTGGACTGTGTTGGGCTTGAGAACAAGTGTGTAGATGACGCTGTAGAACAGGATTGCGATCAACCCAAGTGCAGCTGTGAGTGAGTTCAACTGTAGGAAGATGATCGTTGAAAGTACGGTAAGTGCGATTCCAAAGAGGATGGCATTCCGTTTGGGTAGCTGGTGAGTGACCAACGGTCGGTCGTTTGTTCGTGACATCTTCCGGTCTACATCGCGTTCAAAGACGTGATTGAACGTGCCACTTGCACCGATAGCAAGTACGCCACCGCCGATCGTGAGCAGAATCTCACGGGTTTCTAGGGCAGAACCAGCAGCAAGCGCCATCGCAGCAACGGCGACGAGACAAAGCAGCCACATCAGCCGAGGCTTCATCAACTGGAAGTATGCGAACATACGACCCTTCAGCCGAGTCCCGAGTGGCTGTTCTGAAAGGATGGTTGCTACGGAAGATAATTCAGAGTTGGCACATTCCATATCCTCCGAGTGAAGTGGTTCGTCCGCACTGCCGGTCTCGTATTCCAGTTGCCACGCAAGGGCAAGCACCAATGTTCCGAAGATAGTGAGTCCAAAGCCTAAATGGAGCCAAGGAATAGGGGGTGAACCAGCAGTTATTGACAGCAATGCGCCATGAGCCATCTGTAGTGGATAGAGCACAAGTGCTACAGCGATTGGTGCAGTCACGCGGCCGGAGGTGTCACCGTATACGATGGCATAGGTCGTGGCGAGTAAGAGAACCCCTGTCAGGAACGCAAGCAAGCGGTGTCCGGTTGCGACTGCCATCGTGAGATCGTTCGTTGCGCCGGAACAGATCGGCCAGGTCGTACAGGCTGCTGCTGCGTCCCCAAGCGAGGCTGTTGCCCCGATCACGACCAATAGGTAAACCGCCACGGTCGTAGTTCCTAACGCCGTTATAGGATTATCGATAAACGCCGCATATATCTGTGTTGGTCTTTTCATTATTTTGATCTTCGTTCCTACTCTCAGTACCTTCAATAGCTGATGGTACCTTTTGTGTGAGTAAATACCTTGGCTTGATTCAGAATGAATATCAGTTGGTGATCTGTCAAAAAACATCGGCAGAAAGAATGAGAGGTGTCATAACCGTTTGAGGTGACGGATTACCGTAAACTCACCGTATTATCACCGATCAAATCACAGAAGTAGTGTCAATCAGTCTGTCGAATTAAACTCCAGAAGTAATACTATAGGTTCTGATGAATCGCCATACAGCGTCGGTTTCTTGTGTTCCGATGGCGTTGTGAGAGCATCTACCCGCTTCATCACTCCCGGAACCCTCGACGTCACAGTCACATCCGTCCCAGTGTGACGCCTCAAGCGTCGTGCGTTTTCACCGAAGGTCGCCGCCATCTAGCGATTCACCAGAGCCTCCTCTAGCCAAATGTACCGGTCAGAGGGGACGAAGAGGTTCCCCAGGCGGTTGATTTCTTGTTCTCGGAGATCGGCTTCGTCCGCTTCCCGTTCCTCCATTTTGAACGGCTTCGCCGTCTTAATGACGTCCTCTGCCAGCGATCCAGCGGTCGTGATCAGTACGTCAACGTACCCTTCGCAAACGAGGTAGGCGACGACTTCACGCAGGCCCAACGAGATCATATTCGACGTACACGTGAGATAGATCGTTGCATCAGCGTCTCGCATCTTCTGTGATGTCGATGGCCTCTGCAAGTTGCATCGCCTGAAAGCCCGTCGTTGCATAGGCATCCAGCAGTTCCTGAAAATCGAGTTCTCCGCGGAAGTCGTAGCCTTGTACATCTGATGTGGACAGGCCTTCATCACTTCCTGACAATGTATTTGTGAGAGTTGTCGTCCATACCACCAATTAGAAAGATGTTAGTTTGAAACGTTCGAGATCGGTCGGCGAGTCTCGACACACACAAGTCCAGCATCGACTAACTGTCTGGCATGTCCCGGCCAACGGTGGCTGTGCTCCGACCCGACGACAACCGGATCGTCGAGGCGGTCGAGTATCTCCAGTCACTCGGTGTATCTCCGATCTCAGACCCGATGCTGACAGTCGATCCGACCGGTCAGAGCCCACAGCACGCGGACTACTGTGTCTTTACGAGCGAGACTGGCGTCGACCTGACTGCCACAGCGGGGTGGGAACAACGGGACACCACCGTTTGTGCCGTTGGGGATCAGACTGCGACCGCGTTACGTAACCACGAATACTCGGTCGACGTTGTTCCGTCGACGTTCACGTCCGCAGGTCTTGTCAACGAGTTATCCGCCGGTGTTGACGGACAAACGGTTGAACTTGCTCGGAGTGCACACGGCAGCGACGTACTGGTTGAGGGGCTAAAAGCAGCGGGTGCAACCGTCCACGATACGCACCTGTATCGCTTGCAACGACCAGGGACTGCTGGACAGTCAGTTTCACTTGCCGTAGACGGTGAACTGGACGGGATACTGTTCACATCGCCGAAGACCGTCGAGCACTTCTTCGGGATCGCGATTGAACGCGACGCTGTCGCTACACTACAACGCGGGCTAAAGGAGACAGTTGTCAGTGCGATTGGGGCACCGACAGAGCGTGCTGTCCACAATAACGGTGCCGCTGTCGATGTCATGCCTGATACAGTAGACTTCACCCGGCTTGCTGAGGTCACCGTAAACCAAATTCAGAGGATTCAACGGTGAATTCGCTCCATTTCCAATCAATCAGGCCGTCACGAAAGGTATTACGAGCGTCTAATTATGAACCAAGTTGCGCCGATAATGAATGCGCCGGACCCCGAAATCAACAGCGTTCGTCGGTAGCCGAATACCGCTGCAGCCCCGACGCTGAGCGGCGGGCCAATGGTCGTCCCGAGTCTGAGGACGCTCGTCCGAATACTCATGATGCTCCCACGAAATTCGTCTGGTGCTCGTTCGTTGAGAGCAGTATCCGTAATCGGTTCTGCGAGACCTTGGCCGAGGCCGAACAGTAAGAGTGCGCCAGTGACCACGTAGATGGAGTCCGCAATAGCTACGACGGCGAGTCCGATCCCGTAACTCACAAACCCGAGTGCGATCGATTGGAAACTCGTGAAAACGTGGAGCACGCGATCTCCTTGCATTGCGGTCATTCCCATCGTGACCGCAGGTAACCCCAAGAGAAGGCCGATCCCTGCCGACGAGAGCTGATATTCGTTGGCGAGCAGGAACGGAACAGCAGTGAGCTGCGCGCCGTAGAGGATGACGAATATCCCGAAGATCGCGAGGTAAAGAATAGCGAAGGGAGTCATCGCAGTCGGTCCAGTAAGGAATTCGCGAATACTTGAATTCGAATTGGTTCCGGCCCGATTGGGCTCTTCCAGCAGAGTTATCCCGGGGACGGCGACGAGTACGGCGAGAAGGAAACATGCGAATGGAGCCGACCATGCAAGCGTTGCAAGCGCCCCTCCGAGCAGCGGATAGCCGGCGGCACCGGCCGCAAGAATCGCCGCGTTGGTACCAATCAACACTCGTCGCTGTTCACCAGTGAAGAGGTCGCCAAGGAGTGTGACCGTGAGCATTACGATCGCACTACTTGCCGCACCTTGGATTGCTCGCAGTACGAGAATTAGGGTGAAATCGGAGATGATGATAATACTGCCCCCACTGATCCCGAATATAATGAGCGCTGGGATCAGAATAGGTTTCCGACCGATTCGGTCAGCCAGCAGTCCGATGGGGAGTGTGAGAAATATCCCAGGAAGCGTGAATGCGGACAGCAAGAGACTGGCCTCTGACTCCGAAATATCCCACGCCTCCTGCACCGCTGGGAGTGCAGGACTGATGAGTGAAACCCCCATGACAGCGACAAGAGTACTTGCGAAGATTACCGCTGCTGCCGGCGAGTCCCGGAGTGTCTGTTTCCATTCCATTCGTTCAGTTCATCTCTTCACAATAGGGCCCCGTACACTGCCCGTTACTGCGATCAAGTCTGACTCGAAGGGGGAAGAACGATTGCTGAACTCGTAGGCGGCTGTTCGCAGTATATCATCTTCGTTCCAGAAAAATATAGAACTCATGGGACAACTTTCTCACCCCGTTCTTGGTTTCTGATGATTAAATGCCCTGCTAGAATAAGCCCAATTACCGGAAATATAGCGAGAGTCGTGAATAGCAAACTCGTTCCACCATACGTGAGCACAATGCCCGCAATTGAGGCACCGGCAGCACCGAGCCCAAAGACACCGAGATACGTATATCCGAACGAGAGACCATGGATATCTGCTGCTGTGTACTTGCCAATCAGTGCCTGATGGATCGGCGCTTCCATGAATACGAAAAAGCCGAGCGCGGCGCAGATCACCAACGTCGCGACGAGACCAGCGTCGGCGAAGAACGGAAACAGTAACGAGATGAGTATCAGCGTCGTGAACACGCCGGATATCGCCCATTCGGGGGATCGATAATCGCTCAACTTCCCGCCTACGTACTGTCCGAGTCCGCCGATCAAGAGCAATCCAGCATAGACGTACTGGCTCGATTCGATAGGCTCACCTGCAATCTCGACGGATCCGAACACGGGCAAATCTGCGAGAATCTCCGGGAGAAACGTGAATACCCCTCGATAATACGTGCCTGCGAGCATTGCAATCGCGAATGCAACGATGAACCCACCGACGAGCAACATCTTTGACCGTTCGAGAAATTTCCTCAGTCCCGAAGGTTGATTTGCGACTGCGTTGTCTTTCTTAGACGAAATTTCCCTTCGCTCATCGAACGTCAATCGAGAGGCGATAAGTACACCGATGAGTGCTGGGACGATAAGTAGACCTGCGACGAATCGCCAGTCGAGAACGGTGAACAAGAGCACGGCCGCAAGTGGGCCGATTGCAGTGCCGACATTCCCAGCCACGCCGTGGTATGCCAATGCCGTCCCTTGTTGATTCGTCCCTCGAGTGATCAAGGAGAGACCTGCTGGATGATATAGACTAGCGGCAGCGCCCCAGAGAACGAGAGCCACGCTGAGGACCCAGATTGTGGGCGCTACACTGATGAGAGCGAAGCCACCAGCCATCCCGCCCATCGAGAGGACAACAAGTCGTTTCGACCCGTATCGGTCAGCCAGTGAGCCACTCGGAAGGGCACCTACACCGATCATCCCGTATCCGACGGCGACAACAGCCCCTAGCACAGCTGCGGAGATGTCGAATTCGTTGAGCCAGATTACAACGAAGAGCGGAATCACCATCTCATATAAGTGAAACGTCGCGTGACCGACCATCGTGAAGAGCGTAATGGTCCGGTCGTTCTCTTTCATGATCGAGAGAAGTTTGCCGAGGATAAAATGAGTGTGGATCCAATGCGAGAGCGCATTCATCACCGTTTATTGTCGAAGAAGCACAGCTGGTGGGCGATTTGTCTGGTCGCCTCGCGAAACCAATGAAGGAGTTTTCGGCTTTCATAGCGCGGTTTCACTGTCCTATACCTTCGCAATGCGAAGTAACCACCGTCTCCTGATGTATGGACCCGCTGCAGTACCACTGATGGCAGACAGGATACCAACGCTATAGACGAACCTGATAGGTCGTCTCGGTGGATGACGATGGATCCGATCCAGATTCAAGGGGAGTCCAACGAACGCGACACTGTCCACATCCTGATCCATAGCGGCGAGAGGTCAGGACACACGTTCGTTTACCGCGATGATAGTGGCACTGAGTGTGAAGAAAGTCTCAGAGATGGGTCCGTGGAGACAATCATGAACTACGAACTGGTCTTCGTCTACGAAGATGACGCATCAACACGGAGACTGGACTCGGCACCTTCGACCTGCTTAAGCGTGACGAAGCTTTCGATCGGGCTACCTCAGTCGGACTCAAGGACCAGCCTTGCCATAGTGATACGTTGACGCCCGAAATCGTCGACATGCAGGTTATCGAGCGAAAGACTGTCGTCCGGAGTGAGTGATGTCTGCGTTTCTGTCGCGTTCAAAGTGACCACTCGGAATTCGAGCGAACTCGAACCGCGGGCCACAATCTGCAGCCCATGATCAACTCGTAAGGCTCAAACCTCGAACATCGTGGCGCAGAACTCGAACGAAAGCGACTCGAGTCCTATGCCTTACTTAAGTTCGAAGCGATCGAGCGTCATTACTTTGCTCCACGCATCGACGAAGTCACGTACGAACTGCTCCTCACCGTCTGTGGCCCCGTACACTTCCGCGATGGCGCGAAGTCGGGAGTTCGACCCGAAGATCAGGTCCACGCGGGAGGCTTCCCACGCGAGTTCACCCGTTTCGCAGTCGTGCAGTTCGAAGATGTCTTCCGAGTCCGAGATTGGTTCCCACTCGTAGTCCATCGAGAGGACGGTCTCGAAGAAGTCATTGGTCAGCGTCCCCGGCTCGTCGGTGAAGACGCCGAGATCCGAATCTTGGTAGGTCGCACCCAGTGTGCGCATGCCGCCGAGCAGGACCGTCATCTCCGCGGGCGTCAAGTCCAGCAGGTCGGCTTTGTCCACCAATAGTTCCTCCGTCGAAAGAGTGGTGTCGGGACCGAGGTAGTTTCGGAAGCCGTCCGCCGCCGGCTTCAACGCCTCGAAGGACTCGACGTCGGTCTGGGCCTGCGTAGCGTCAGTACGGCCGGGTTCGAACGAACTCTCGACATTGTAGCCGGCGTTCCGCGCTGCTTGCTCCACCGCTGCGTATCCGCCTAGCACGATCAGGTCCGCGAGTGAGACGCGAATGTCGTCAGATCGCGCACCGTTGAATTCTTCCTGAATCTCTTCGTAGGCCGATAGCACCGTCTTGAGCTCGTCGGGCTCGTTGATCTCCTAGCTCCGCTGGGGTTCGAGTCGGATGCGGGCACCGTTTGCACCGCCGCGCTTGTCGCTGTCGCGGTAGGTCGACGCCGCCGCCCAGGCAGTCTTGACAAGCTGAGAGACCGAGAGGTCGGACGCAAGGATAATCTCTTTAAGTCCGTCGACCTCCGTATCACCGATCAGATCGTGGTCGACGTCGGGGAGAGGATCCTGCCACAGCAACTCCTCGTCCGGCACCTCGGGCCCAAGGAATCGAGACGGTGGGCCCATATCGCGGTGGATCAGCTTGTACCATGCCTTTGCGAAGGTTTCCTGGAACTCCTCCGGATCCTCCTGGAATCGCTCGAGGATCTCCCGATAGTCCGGATCCTTCTTGAGGGCGATGTCCGTCGTCAGCATCATGGGTGCGTGCTTCTTGGACAGATCGTGCGCGTCCGGAACGGTGTCGTGAAGCGTCTCGTCTGTCGGCTCCCACTGCCATGCACCGCCAGGACCTTCCACCAGTTCCCACTCGTAGTCAAGCAGGTTGTCGAGGTACGAAGTGTCCCACATAGTCGGCCAAGCGTTCCAAGCGCCCTCGATACCGCTACCGATCGTGTCGATACCGCTACCGGAACCGTATTCGTTCTTCCAGCCAAGACCCTGCTCCTCGATGGGGGCCGCTTCGGGTTCGGGGCCGACATACTCGTCGGGGTCGTCGACGCCGTGGACTTTCCCAAACGTATGTCCGCCGGCGATGAGCGCAGCCGTCTCTTCATCGTTCATCGCCATGAGACCAAACGACTCCCGAATCCGCTCCGCCGACTTCTCCGGCTCCGGCTCTCCGTCTGCCCCCTCCGGATTCACGTAGATCAGCCCCATCACGGTAGCGCCAAGCGGGCCTTGGAGTTTTCCATCCTCGTCGAAGCGCTCAGACGCCTCCCACTCGTCCTCGGGACCCCAATCGACGGCCTCGTCGGGCGCGAAGTCGTCCTCGCGTCCGCCAGCGAAGCCGAATGTCTCGAAGCCCATCGACTCTAAGGCACAGTTCCCGGCCAGGACGATTAGGTCGCCCCACGAGAGTTTGCGGCCATACTCTTGCTTGATCGGCCAGAGCAATCGACGCGCCTTGTCGAGGTTTACGTTGTCGGGCCAACTGCTGAGAGGGGGGAGACGTTGTCGGCCGCCAGATGCACCGCCACGACCGTCTGTAGTGCGGTATGTGCCGGCGCTGTGCCACGCCATCCGGATAAACAGCGGTCCGTAGTGGCCGTAGTCGGCCGGCCACCAGTCCTGCGAGGTCGTCATCAACTCCTTGAGGTCCGCCTTTACGGCAGCATAGTCGAGGTCTTCAAACTCTTTGGCGTAGTCGAACTCCTCGCCCATGGGTCGTCCTGGCGGGCGTTTTGATCGAGGATTTTCAGGTCCAGTTGGTTCGGCCACCAATCTCGAGTGGATCCAGTCATCATTGAATAGTTGTCACTGCCACGTATTAGTACTTTCCAATCAGACGGATATATTTTCCATATTGAGAAAATATATTCCCAAATTTAGAATTTTATTACTTGTGAGTTCGTGTCGTGTATCCGATACACCGCAGAGTCCCAGCCTAGCCAAGGTTCAGCCCGACCAACTAGGCCATTTCTAGAGGTGATGGGAATCGCTCATCAGAGCAGACCGCTCGAGATAGCGCTATAGGAGTTCTAGGCGGACGACTACGGCTCATCAGAGTCTATATCAGTGACTTACGGTTCTCCTTGGCCTTGGAAATCTGCTTCTCAAGATTCCTGAATCGGTATTTCCCTATGAATAGCGTTGTTCCAACTTCTCAATCTGCATGATAATCTCAGCGAGTTCGTCGCCTTTCTCAGTCAGCGAATAGGAGACGGTCGGCGGCGTTGCCGACTCATCGACCGTTCGGACGACGACCGTCTCCTCTTGAAGGCTTTTCAGCCGCGTCGAGAGGGTGCTTGCAGGCAGGCCCTCGATTTTCTGTTTGATCTGGTTGAACTGGGCGTCCCCTCGGGCCAGCAGCCGTAGAATGTAGAACGTCCACTTGCACCCGAGAACTTCCCAGATACCGCTCCACTCGGTAGGTGCTGGAAGGTCTGACTCTGTTCCCATGAGACTACCTCGTTCAGTCTACTGTAGCAACTACCTTCAAAATTACTACCAGCTTTACGGTCTTGCGCGTGGTGATCCCACGAGGAGATTCCACATGAGCAACGAACCCGTTCCTGGTTACAATCTGGGAGATGAGTCGTTCCCTTCCGCACCTATCAGCATGGAGGAGTTCGACAGGTTGAAGCAAACGGTGATGTTCACGGAGGAAGACGAGGAACAGCTCCGGAAGGCAAGCGAAATCCTTGGACCACAGGTCGAGGAAGTCGTCGACGTGTGGTACGATTTCGTCGCCGATCATGACTTCCTGCTGCACTACTATAGCACGCCCGACGGGGAACCGATCGACGACTATCTCTACCGGGTTCGGAAGCGATTCGAGCAATGGATCCGTGACACCTGTAACACGCCGTACGACGAGGACTGGTTGAACTACCAGTTCGAGATCGGCCGCCGCCACCGCGAAAAGAAAAACGAGACTGACGACGTGGATGCCGTTCAAGTCATTGATCTTCGATATGTGATCGGATTCATTTATCCGATCACTGCGACCGTCCGGGACTTCCTCGACGACGGTGAGCACAGCGCTGACGAGGTCGACGCGATGTACCACGCCTGGTTCAAAGCTGTTGTCCTGCAGGTTATGCTCTGGAGCTACCCGTACGTCAAAGACGACGATTGGTAAACGAGTTTCAACAGACCCTTTAGAAGCTACCGCCAAGAAGAGATATGACTCAGAACCGAAACGAGAGCCCCTCCTACCAGCTATACGATCGAGCGCTCGAGTCGTTAGTCGGCGGTGTCAACTCACCCGTTCGGGCTGATCCACAGCCGACCCCAGCATTCGTCGATTACGGTGACGGTAGCGACATCGTCGACGTCGACGGTGATCGGTACCGTGACTACATCATGGGATACGGACCGCTGCTCCTCGGTCACGACCTCCCCGACCCCGTCCGAGAGGCGATTTCGGAGACGGTCGCCGACGGACCGATGTATGGGATCCCGACCGAGATCGAAGTCGAACTCGCGGAGTTCGTCATCGAGCACGTCGAGAGCGTCGAGCGACTCCGATTCGTTAACTCCGGAACGGAAGCGACTGCTGCGGCCATCCGACTCGCTCGAGGCTATACCGGTCGCGACAAAATCGTCGTGATGCAGGGCGGCTACCACGGCGGCCACGAGTCGGTCCTCGTTGAGGGGAATCTCGGCGATCGGGGGCCAAGCAGTGCAGGTATCCCGGAGACGTTTGCCGAGGAAACGATTCCAGTCCCGTTCAACGACGACGAAGCACTTCAGGAGGTCTTCGATCGGCACGGCCCAGATATTGCGGCAGTCGTGACCGAACCGCTGTTGGGTAACTGCGGGATCGTCCTCCCGGTCGAAGGCTACCACGAAACGATCCGAGAGCTCTGTGACGAATACGGCTCGCTGTTCATCTTGGACGAAGTGATCACCGGCTTCCGCGTCGGCGGTTTGCAGTGTGCGCAGGGTAAGTACGGCATCGAACCGGATCTCACGACGTTCGCGAAAATCATCGGTGGCGGGTTCCCGGTGGGAGCGATCGGTGGCCGAGCGGAACTCATGCAAGAATTCACGCCGATGGGTGACGTCTTCGAGTCCGGCACCTTCAACGGGCATCCGGTGACGATGGCCGCCGGGCTCGAGACGCTTCGATTCGCGAAGGATCACGACGTCTATTCGCACGTCAATGACCTCGGCAAACAACTCCGGTCCGGATTAGTAGATATCGTCGAGGAGCACGCGCCCGAGTACACCGTTGCGGGCACGGATTCGATGTTCAAACTGCTGTTTACCCGCGAGGCGCCCGAGACGTTCGATGGCCACTGTCAGGCCGGATGTGTACAGGATCCGGACTGTCCAAGATTCGACCTGTGTCCAAAAACTGGTGCGGACGTCGAAGCCGGCGAGACCGATCGCTGGAAGCGAACGTTCTGGCCGGCAATGGCCGATCGAGGTGTGTTACTCACGCCGAACCAACTCGAGAGTCAGTTCGTGAGTTATGCTCATACTGAGGACGACATTGACCGAACACTCGACGCCTATCAGGACGTTCTCTCAACGAGAGATCGATGACAGTCGTTACTGACGCATACGTTCGGTCGATTCAGGTGGGAACGCCAGCCACCTACGGGAGCGAGGATGCCTCAGATCCAATGGATCGACCGTGGGAAACAGCCTTCTTCAAAGATCCTATTGAGGGTGACTGCTTCCTCGGTGAGACGAATCTCGAGGGAGATCAACAGGCAGATCTCGAACACCACGGTGGGCCCGACAAAGCCGTTTGTGTCTACCCCATCGAACACTACGAGTACTGGGCCGACCGGCTCGATCTGGATCTCGGTACCGCTGCGTTCGGTGAAAACTTTACTATCGAGGGGCTCACCGAACAGGAGGCGTGTATCGGAGATGTCTTCGGCGTCGGTGATGCGACCGTCCAGATCACGCTCCCACGATCCCCGTGTTGGAAGCTGGCTCGTCGATGGCGCGTTCTCGAGTTAGCGATGCAATTTGAGGAGACGGGATACACAGGGTGGTTCCTGCGTGTTCTTGACACCGGAACCGTCTCGTCTGGACAAAAGATACATCTCGTTGACCGTCCGCACCCGGAGTGGTCAGTTGCCCGCGCGACGAAGGTCCGATACCGGATGCCCGACGATCGAGAACTCGCTGGCGAATTGGCGTCGCTTGACGCCCTCGGCGACAGCTGGACCGAAAAGCTCCGCCATCGAGCGGAGACTGGAGAGCAGATGTACTCGAAAGCACGTGTTATTGGTCCGAATGCGGCGGACGCTCCGTTCGATAACCGCGAAGAAAACCATTGATTCTGGTGAACAATCCCGACTACGGGGGCCACGTTTACGCCTCGACAGTTGATGGAGGGGCCGTGAGCATCCTTCATGAACACCAGAGCGTGTCATAGAATCCTTCACAAGTCGTTGTTTCACCAGCGATGTCGGTGAATTGATCGCTATGTAGAGTTATGAACTGAAGGCTCTGTTGAAATCCTTAGTGAGTTACAGGTTCAGTCGGTAGTGTGAGTAGATGCAGACCCTCCCAAAGTCTCGGTTGCTCCGGTTTGTCGAGGAAGCATTTCAGTTACCGCAACGTGCCGTAGCTCGATACTCCTCGAAATTTTCGAAAAACGCTATACGCTCCATCAGCACATCGTTCTCCTCTGTCTCAAAGTTCGGAAGGACACAACGTATCGTACACTCCTCGACGAACTCATCGAGATGTCCCGTATCCGGAACGCGATCAATCTCACTGAACTGCCTGCTCCATCAACACTGTGCAAAGCGTTCGATAGACTCGATATGGCTGTCTGGCGAGTGCTGCTCAATCTCTCTGTTGTTCCCGACCAACGGCGTTGCGGGGATTGATGCTTCGGGATTCGACCGCAGTCACGCCTCAAAACACTACACGAAACGGGCCAAACTCACGATTCAGCAACTCAAAGTAACACTGCTCGTCGATTCCAAAGTGAACGCAGTCCTTGATTTACGCGTGACGACGACACGAAAACACGATAGCCAGATCGCTCCGTCGTTGATCAAACGCAACCCCGAGATTAGCGACATCCTGCTCGGGGACAAAGGCTACGACGACCAGAAAATTAGGCAGCTTGCCCGTCAACACGAGATTCGTCCACTAATCAAGCACCGTGAGTTCACATCGCTTCACAAGGCATGGAACGCACGCTTAGACGCCGACCTCTACGGCCAACGGAGTCAATCAGAGACAGTCAACTCAACGCTCAAGCGAAAGTACGGCGCGTTCGTCCGTTCACGACGCTGGTGGAAGCAGTTCCGGGAACTCGCTCTTGCGTGTATCGTCCACAATCTTGCCAAGCAATCTAACGACCAGTACAGAGCGTGTAGTTAACGAAGAAGAACCCGAGTTTGCTGAGAGTTGTGAAGAATATTGCTATAAATAGAGGACCAGTACCAGCAGACTATTTGTCTGTCCTAGCTCACAAACAGCGAAATAACGGGTAAACACAACAAAGGTACGGGATGAGGAAGTTGGTGAGTCACATACTTTCTGGGAGCGTCTCAGCTTCCCGCCAATACGCTGTGAATTCGTCTATCAACTCTTCGATAAGGGCGTCTTCGGTTACGTGGATCGTTCCCAGAGGTCGTGAGCGGGCAAACGGATCAGTCACGTACAGGTACAGGTCGCGCTGATCGATCAGATCGAAGTTTGCCGTGACAGATGGATGGAGCCGCGTTTCGACCGACTGGCCAGTGGCGCGTAACAATTGCAGTAACTGGTCTCCCTCATCGGACAACTGCTCGGACAGGAGAATGTGAACGCGAATCGAGCCGTTCGCTACTGACTCTAACCAGCGTTCGAGGGGCTCGATAACGGTCAGAAACTGGTGTACTACTACCGAATCACCGACGATCAATACCTCATCAGAGGCATCCGAAAAGCGCTCGATTTGAGCGTGGACGAACTCAATTTCGGAGTCACGCGACCTGGTCTCCCAAAACCGTCCATCGGTCGGTGGCTGACTGCCAAGCTGTGAACGAAGCTCCGCTGCGACGTTCTCGTAGCGAGTTCGTTCGACCTCAAGGTCTCGTTTCCGGTTACGGAGCAGACGATCGATCGCCATCTCGGAGTCGATTGGTGAGTAGACTCGCGGATGAGTTTCTGGATTACAGTGGACAAGATCGCGTGATTCGAGTCCATTTAGTACATCATGGATCCTCCCCATCGGTACACCGCTTTCCTCAGACAGTTCCTCAGCAGTAGCTGTTCTCACGCTGAGCAGTGCTCTATAGACCCGTTCCTCGTAGCTCGATAAGCCGAGATCCCGAAACGACACCATACTGAATGGAGGGAAGCGAGATAAATAAATGATAGTACCGTTTCGACCCTGCCTCGTGGTAGCACGGAAGAGCAGATACCTCCCGGCTCGATCATCAATATTCTCAGAGAGATTTAATATATAAACATATACAAAGTTTCAGATTGTTTGAGTATTGACATATGTGCTGATAGCGTACCGGTCGTTATGATCCGAGAACAGCTCACTGAACTCTGGCGTCGATTCGGTACAACACACCCGTTACTATGGGGGCTCACTATCGGAATCGGCTTGCTCATCACTCTTGCTGTTGCTGCAAGCACTGATTTGCTCGCTCTTCCTACGCTCGAATCCGAGAATGTAAGCGATCTCATTCGTCAAGCCAACGGGACCGTGCAATACATCGTAATTTTCGTAATGGCAGCAGTACCAGTACTCGAAATCCTCGTCGTGGTTCCCATCGGAATTGGACTTGGGTTAAATCCTCTTGCAGTAGCGTTATTCGCCTTTCTTGGGAATGTGCTTCCGGTTTACGGGATTATTGTTCTCTACGACCGGCTGAAAACGTGGTGGGAGGACTGGACTGACTCGAACTCTGGCCCCTCGAAGCGGAGAAAACGAGCACTAGAATTGTGGAATCGCTACGGACTTCCTGGTCTTGCGCTCGTCTCGCCAGTTGCGACCGGCGTCCATCTGGCTGCGGCTATCGCCCTTACTGTTGGATCGAGGAAACGCTCCGTCGCAGTTTGGATGACTGCTGCGATTGCTCTGTGGACGATTCTGCTCACAGCGGGTGCATACTACGGAATTGGGTATATTACGGGACTATGAGGAGATTCAGAATGTAGATCAGTAAGTTGGCCCACCGCGTAGGATATGCACATGTAGTGTACGGTATATTCACGTAAATAAATCTCTAAAGAAGAGGATTTCAACAGAGCCTCATTTACTCGATCCAACGACCAAGGGAGGATTGGCTTTCTCGGAAACAAAAACGGCAAACGGAGACTCAATGTCGCTCTGACCCGAGCCAAAGGATATTGCGCCTTAGTCGGAGATTGGACTACTCTAACAAAAGGATCTGAGATGTACAAACGCCTCTATGACTATGTTGATAAAAATGGTGTGGTGAAAGAAGTGATTTGAATCAGTCAACGGGAAACCGCCTACATTGGACACCCCACATTCCAAATGATAATACGACGCATTAGCAGCCCAAACCAAAGATTTCCACGAATAACTAAATTGAGAATATAGTGGCTCTGTTGAAACCCTCTTCTTTAAATCTGCCTTCACGTGAACTCACTGTACACTACACGTGCGAACTAACAGCTTCTATCCCTGTAACATAGGACTGGGAGAGTCCTATTTCAAAATAGCCTCAAATTCAAAGGCACCACACTGACACCCATCTTTTCGCCCGGCCGGGTGGATCTTGTTATCGGGAAGTATCCGCGTAGAATAGACTGCATTGCACTCACAGCATCTCGCAATGACTTTCACCCGATCATCTAAGCCGCAGATTTCAATCGGGAGAATCAGCAAGGGACTCCATCGGTGCTTCTTGATCAAACATATACATTCCGTATTCCGGTCGTTCGAATCCTGGAAGGTCATCATAGAGACGTTCAACTGTAGATGCCCAGAGCGCCTCGGCGGAACTGTACGCATCGGGATGGCGATCGTACAGTTGCCTCCTCAGTTCGCTTGCTCCGAGTGGTCCTTGCTCGCCTAGGAGATGAGCAGCATCCACTAAAACAGTGCGAGCGTCGTCACTCTGTGGTCCATTGTTGTCGAGCCACCGTTTAAAATTGTCGAGGACACGCTGTTCCTCAGCTGATAGCTGGCTCTCTTTTGGCTGTTCTGTCGGCGTCGGATGGTGATCTGTAGGGGAATCATTCGGTGTTGAACTCACGGGTGGAGAGGAGTCTGTTGGTTGATCAGCATTGAGGTGGAGCTGTTCGACCTCTTCCTCGAGGTCGGTGATCCGTTGCGTGAGTTCATCATGATGGTCGGCCAGTTCCTCAATGGTCTGTTCAATCTCCTCGACTCGGGTGCTATCGGTCGTCGCGGATGAATCGTCTGCCGTAGCCATCTGGCGGATATCCGGGCGATTCAACAGGAGATGGCGGATGTACTCCGACCGGCTACTAAATCCAGATTCCTCTGCTTCGGTATCCAACTCTTCGAGAAGATCCATTGGTAATCGAAGTGTAATCGGTTCCATGGTAGATCAACTACGTAGGTAATGAGCCTGCTCGCTCATAATGATGCGTAGTCTATCCGGCATTGGATAGAATACTGTGTTCTTACGTAATTGAATCGATGTCGGGTGAGGTACAAGAGAAACCATCACATAGTCTTATACGATCTGATATTAGACCTGGATATTTGCCGAGATATTCTGTAGAAGAAAACTCGTGAACGCTTCGTGTCATTCGCAACTTAACTCCCATGCCTCCACCTGCGGATTACGCTCCCGCACCAAAATTGAGTCAACCTGTAATTCCGGCGCTCACCGCTACTACTCGTCGCCAATTTTAGAAAGTCGATTCTGGAGTTCATCAGTATCCGCTTCAGAGAGCGCCTCAAGTCCAAACTGCACAAGGAGCGGATAGAAATGGCGGTTCTTCTTGAACTCGTCCTGACCCGCTTTTCGGAGTTTCAGTTGGAACTCGAGATATGACCGCTATGACGACGGTCTCTCAATAGTTTACGACCGCGTGAGAGATACAGCACGCGAACTCGTCGCTGCCAGCGCCAGCGTCAGTCCACCCTCGATTGAGGAGGCGTACGTCCTCCCATAGTTCGGAGACTGGCTGTTCACCTTCACGCGGATCGACGCCATCTACGTATGGATACAGGGCGGCTACCAAGTCGGCCGAGGCCCCGATGACTATCCGCTGTCCCTGGCTATCCGCAAGCAAGACGTCAACGTCTGGGAGGCGTTTTTCGGGTCGTTCGACCTTCCCACTACATTCAAACGGCTTCCCCGAGACCAGCTCCCAGGACCACTGCAGATCGTCCTTGAGCCTCGAGGATCTGGGCTTTCTTCTTACCTATCGCTTCTTGAATCGCGGCTTCTTTTTCACTTGTAGCCTCAATTTTCATGACCTCAGCCCGATCTTGAGCAGCATCTTTCTCATTCTCGGCTTTCAGTATCTCGTTCATCGAGTCCTGCACGTCTTTTGGAGGTGTGATCTCCTCCATTTCTACACGGACAACATTGATACCCCACTTCTCGGTTTCTTCATCCAGCTGCTCCTGCAGTTTGCTGTTAAGCTTAGCTCTCTTGTAGTTGACCTCCTCAAAGCTTATCTCACCGATTACGTTTCTAGCCGTGGTACGGGCAAGAGAGCCAATCTGTCTTTCGTAGTCATCAGCTGTGTAGGCAGCGCTCTTGACACCGTCTTCGTTATCTCTTACTTGGTAGTATACGACGAGATCAACACCTGCGTTCAAGTTATCCTTCGTAATCATATCGCTGGGACTGATGTTGGCGCTCTGCTCCGCTACCTTGACCTTCTTGATCGTATCGATCACAGGGGTCTTAAGGTGGAAACCAGGGCTTCGGAAGCTCTTGTATTCGCCAAACCTTTCGTAGAGTCCTCTATGTTCTTCGTCAATGATTTTGAAAGCTGATCCACCGAACAACAGAGTACCTACAACTACGGCCCCAGGTATTGCGATAGAAGAGATTAGACTGATTGGCTCCATTTCTCGACCCTCTCTACTCTATTGCTAGCTCGATGTCTTCGCCTTGGATGGTTCTCCTATCTGCGTGTCTTGCTCCCTCAGCTGCCTGATCAGCGATATCTTCAGCGACATCTTCGAGATGTTCGTTTAGATTTTGAACGGCTTCTTCTGAAATTCTCAAATCGGATCTATTCTGAAGCAGTCTCATGACTGCCTTATTTGGTAACGCTGTATCTCGTTCCATTGTATCTAACAATTACAAAACACTATTTATATAACCAATCCTCGAACCAACCCAACCAGAGAACACCGTCCTCAACAAAATCCCTCTCTAAACACTCCAAGAACAGTTACCGAAGTACTCTACAGAAAGCCGCTAACCACGGATTTCATTTTCTCAACAGCCGACCTCACCTCGGGCCTCACCATCAGAACAATAGGTGCTACAGGCCGAGAAAGACAATACAGTCAAGACCAAATTTAACATAGCTACTAAACCCGTTCTCCCAAATACGACCCCTGAAGCCTACTCGATCTCACATATAGTAGTAGTACTGGGGTTTGACCGTTATCCCTCTCTTATCTGCCTCCGCTAAGATCGCACCAACAGCCTGTGCAACACGGATTGTCACTGGCTTCTTCTTCGCAAAGTCAGAGGTATTCCAATCCAATTTCGTGAACGAGAGTATCTCCTCACAGATATCGTTGTACGAGCTGTGACAGACCTCCGGATCTGGTTCGACCGTGATCGGAGCGGGAATACGCGGACCAGGATACGTCTGGATAGCGGGAGTATAGCCCTGAGTATAGAGATAATGCTTGTTCTCACCCTTAGGAGTGACTACTGTCCCGCGAAGCGGCGGATAATTACCTGAGCTATACAACCTAACCGGATCACCATCACGTACTGTGACGAAATCCAGCTTATCGATATCCCCTGTACCGCGTTTGAATCCTTCTCGTTCCTCCGGCTTGAACCGGGAAGTTTTGTGGAGTACGAACCGGCTGGGTTCGGCTCCTCGACGCTTCCGTTTGTACTGATCCAGAATCTGGCCAACGATTTCCTCTGCACTTTCTTCTGTCAAGTGGTTGTTCCCTGTAGACTCATCTCTGATCGCCTGACCGCCCCGCAGTACGAAGCTCTCCCCTGTCCCCAGGAACACCTGTGCGAGTGAAGCCCTTGTCTGACTCTTATCACCGTGCCGGACACGGTAGAACGAGATACCTGCATAGCACGTATCGTTGTCCAAGTACCCCAGTTTCCAAGGATGACCCTCATGGGACTTGTAGAGCATCGCCACGGCCAGATTCCAGGCGACCTCAGCTTTCTCCTGTCCCTCATCATCACTGAACCGAAGGGAACTCGGACGGATCAATTGGGTGGGAAGATCATACTGGAGGCCGAATGTCTTGATCCGGTCATGGAAATCAGTATCACCTGCCTTCATCTTCTCCTTGCTCTTGTCCGGGTGAGTACAGGCTTCCTCGATCTCCTCCGGTAGTGAGATAACAAGTACATTTGGAGGAGGATCATCCCCGGCAAGGTCCTTAACATAGATCTCCATCAGATCTAACAGAGTCTCTACACTCTGATCAGTGGTAGGCTCGTCAGTAACGAGATCGATATCGCTCTCTGGCATCTCCCACGTCCACCGATCCAACATCGTGAAACTAGCCCGGAAAGGAGAATCCGCACCCAGTGCCGGGAAAGGAGGTTTGTTCCTCTGAGGATCTTCTTCTTCCCTGGGGATTACCGTCTCCATCTCAGTGAACAACCGTTTGACCGCACTGATAGAGTGACTGGTCCCGATAAACCCGACATAGATATCGTTGTGATTCTTCCCCTCGCCTGGCGACCACGGCCCGTGTTTTAGTAGGCCGGCGCGTGGATCCTTCGCTTCACCGCTACCAAATTTCAAAGACGGTTCTCCTAGCCAGTGTGCATCGAAGTTAGTCATCTTGCTCCCCCAGTTTCTGCTGAACCGAATCAGTATCCCGAGTATCGATTTCCTCCCGTATACCTGCTGGACTCTTCCTGATCGATATTTCAGTTATCCTCCTAAACCCGATCTTCTGATCACTGGTATCTTTGGACCGGTTGTGGATACCCAGGATCTTCCTCCAGTGATTGTATCTGCTATACGTCTGGCTGTTGTTGTAACGGTGCTGTGGAAAGTTATCATGGAGGATTCCCTTTCTCTCCCCTCTAACCAAAGTCATGTGCTCCCCGTTGTCTGTGAAGTGGTCCTTGATCAGGACGAAGAGAAAGTAGTCATCGTTCAAACGTCTCACGTTCAGCTGGGCCGTCCGGTGACGAACAAACCTGGATGAGGCATCATCGAATACTCGAGAAACCTGCTGTCCCATGACCTCCTCAACCTCTTTCTCTAGCGGTCCATGCTCAAACATCAGGTAGTAATCGCTACGGTACCTGAATGCCCCACAATCGTCCAACTTGTGCTTCTCCACAGTCTGCCTGCAAATCTCTCGGGTTAATAAGGACGAAGCTAGATCTGTGTTCTCCTCGTCCCTAGCCCACTCTTCAAAAGACTCTGCTGAAACCGTGTCCATCTCCACGACTGCCTCTACGTACTCTGGGAAATCTTGTGGCGGCAGTAGACTAAATACCTTGTTCGACCGGAATCGCACTGCTTCAGTGTCCTCAATCAGATTTGTGACCTCTTGGAAGAAGTTCGGAACATCCACGTTCCCGATGTAGATGTTATCCGGAGGATCCGTTATCTCCGCGAAATTCGGTTTTAGCTCTTCCCGCTTGTTAATCGGTTCTCTTTCTTCAGTAAAGGTGCCATGTTCGTACCGATCACTGCGTTCCAGTTCCTCAGTCGCCTGTTTAACCTTCTCAGGCGACATCTGATGGACAGTCGTGATCTCAGTAACGAAGTGGTTGAAATCCTCATACGGGTAGCTGTTGAACTTGTCCTCTTCAGCCTCGTCTAGTTTTGCATCTTCCTTAATCCGTTGATAGAACTCCTCAACAGCCTCATCTTTCTGCTTGACAACTTTGAAAATCCTCTCCCATTTCTCTGGCGCTCTGAGATAACGCACAAAAATATGCACATCAAACGGATGCTCCTCTGAACGCTCCTGATACTCTATCAGATACCGAGCGAACTCAGCTAAGAAGTCAGGGTCAGTCCGAGTCAGCTTGGTATCCTTCGTCTCGATCCAGAGATCCAGATTCCCATACTCGTGGGGCCTCCGGATAATCAGATCAGACGTAATGCTGTCATCCTTAGAATCCGCAATAACATTGTATTCACGGGACTCCCAGTACCTGCGAACAAGATCCTTATAAAGTTCTCCGTGATGGTGGCTTGCCTCTCTCCCACCCTGATGGTTCCGAAACATTACTGAATCTGTCTGTAGAACTACGGCGACGTGATAAGTTCGTTTGGGTCTTTTAAAGAACTCGATCTCATGTAGACAAACTACAAGTAATTCGCTCTCAGAGAAGTTAGCAATGAGTTCAGAGGATCCCAGCAACATTGAGCTGGGAGACGTCGCTGCCATCCTTTTCGACGAGTTTGGAAGATCCAGCACGATGGACGCAAAGACCTTCCACAAAACAACCTATTTCATCGAGAAGAAAATCAACGACTACGGAGGCGACTTCGTCCTCCCCTACTTCTGGTACAAATTCGGGACAATGACTCTCACTCAAAATAGTCCCGTCACAATCCAATACGACGAAGAAGAATCAGAAGTCCTCTGCTCCAAAAGGACCAGTGACCTATCACTGACAGCACAGCAAGAAGATATCATCCGAAACGCCACTCAAGACGTACTCGAGGTCCACAATGATATCGGGACTGAGGGGCTCACAGAGACAATGTATGAGGAAGCTCCTTATGACGCCCAGAGGAAATACCGAAAACTGGACGACTTCATCCAGTGGCAGCTCTACAAGAAGGACGAATCCGAGACAAGTTTTGAACGGGATGAAATCCACCGATACGTCAACGAGTTCATCGATGCTTTCCCAGAAAACGAATATCCCCAGTACGTGAATGAGCTCTACCTGTGGTATGATCTCCTAAGCAATCGACTCAACGATTCAGAAACAACGCTGGGAGATATCGAAGAACTGGTCGAGATCTTCTGGTCCATCTTCACCTTGGAACTTGCAGTCAATATTGACACCGGCCTCTCTAAAGAAGAAGTCCAACGCGAACTAGGGATAGGAGACCTGGTGAACCGAAAGCAGTACTTCAGAAATGAACTCCATGAGCAGGAGCGCAAATACTTATACATCGAGGATGAGAGTCCGCACTTAGTCGAAGCAGCAGATACAGTAATGGCATCTCAACTGGACTTCACTGAGGTCAGCGCAGATTAAGAAATGGCGAGCTACTACGTCGATACGAACGTCCTTGTTGGATATACCTTCCTGCACAACCGGTGGCAAGATCACACCCGACGCCTGATGGCCTCAGAGAACACTCTGTATGCGGGTGACACCGTCCTCTACGAGTACTGTGTAAACGTTGGTTACGGACCAAGGGACGGAGAGCCCCTAGACTGGTCACAGGAAGACGGTGTCATCGGCAAAGAAAAGCGGAAACTTCGGAAACGAAAGCGGTTCACATACCTCGAACTCAAGACTCGAGATGACCTGAATCCTGAAACAGTCTCCAAAATCTTCATCGAAAAGTTCGACGTCGAGGAGCAGATCGAGCACAAGGCTAAGGAGTACTTCGAGAAAGAACTCGACCAAGACTGTACCTTGGATGACGTTGAGAGCAGCCTAAACAAACTTATCAACCGGATCAACAGCACCGCTATCGATCGGAAAGACGAGGTACGGAAACGAATCAAGATACGCCGACGTCGAAAGGAGAAGGATTACACCACACCCTGCTCTCAGATGAGTAGAATAATCGACGGTGAGGAAGACGAATACTCCCCCGACGCAGAAGTCCTCACTGACGCGATGGACCTAAAAGACAGATTTCTCATTGATACCGTTGTAACCGGTGACAAGGGTGATATGATTTACAACAAGAACAAAATCGAGCCGATAACCCGGTTGAACCTCGTCTACCTCAAGAACAAGTTCGCCAACGAGGATCCGGAAATCGATGAAGAGATCCCTATAGACCAAGACCTAGCCTAACCATTCTATGACTAA
Source organism: Natrinema zhouii (assembly GCF_013456555.2). GTDB lineage: Archaea > Halobacteriota > Halobacteria > Halobacteriales > Natrialbaceae > Natrinema > Natrinema zhouii. The sequence continues at coordinate 22,468 of NZ_CP084882.1, read as the reverse complement.
TACGACATACGCACCTAGTCCAATCAAATGCCGCGAATGCGGCGAAGAACTCGAAACAATCGAGAAAGGCCACCTACAAAGCCAAAACTGCACTGGAAACGTAGACGATGTCGAAGACTACCGGGGAAAGCATCCAGACGCACCTACCCGATCCATCGAGATGCGGGACAAGATTAGTGACAGCCTATCAGTTGACTAACGGAACAGAGATTTCGTCTTCTCAATAGCCGACCTCATTCCGGACTTAGCCTTATCCCACCGAGAACGATTGTACTCACGTCTAAACTCCCGAAGCTCCTCCCGTACTTTCCGTGTCTCTTCCCTTCAACCAGCACCGCGCGCCAACCTGCCCGAAGCGAGCAGCCAGCACTCAAGCCGGTTTCGTGTCCGTCGACTGAGCGACCACTGGGAGTGAGGGAGACGCAACCGAAAGCGAGCTTGGTGCTGGCGCCGAGGGCACATGCATTTTAGCCCGGCAGTCCGCCCGCTACTGCAGGCAGACCGCCAGGAATGGTCGGTCGCGAGCGACGCGGAGGGCGGCAGTGGCGAGCGGGGCAGGCCGTTACGTACCACTAGTCAACCGACTATATCGCTCGGCGAATCAGCCACCACCTTGGTCGGACTCAGACAGGGCGCGGCCGCCTCAGTCGTCCCCCGACCCCGCTAGCACCGAGTGAAACGAGGCGCGCAGCGTGGGTCGCGGGATGCCGAGCGGCCGCGGGCTTTCAGGGATGGTCTCAGACGTCGATCGTAATCTCGCTACTGGTCCGCTGAGCAGCACTCTTCGTCGATTAGGACATCGACGCTTTCCGGTGTCACCGCGAGCCGAATCCCCTCTACTGTGAACTGTACTTTGATGTCACCGTCTGACGAGTTCAAAACCTGCTCGAGCGCCTCGACGTCGACGGAATCATTCAACTGATACTCGTGCCGATCCAGCCCACACGCTTCGAGCGTCTCAATGATATCGACGACGAGGTTAGGAGAGGCTCCAGAACCGTTCGATGATGAGTGATCCATCTGAACGCCCGGTGCTTAGAGAGGTTAGCGTGTAAAGACAGGGGAATCAACTACAGTTGCTTGAAGATCCTCCGACCCGCTCCGGCAGGATGAATGTGACGTCACTCCGGCGGGCGAATTGACGACCAGACCGGTGATCGGGATAGTCGCGCGTAATTCGCTACTTGAGCCAGTGCGAAGCCGTCACCGGTACAGTAGCTACTCGATATACTGTGATTCCCACGCTCGTCGGTCCTCGATAGCTTCTTCGCCGTCTTTCGTGATTGCGTAATAGTTTGTTCGCCTATCGAGCTGCCCTTTTTTGACCAAGTCCTTGTTGACGACGGTATCGAGATTCGGATACAGCCGGCCGTGATTGATCTCGTGACTGTAGTACTGATCGATTTCTTCTTTCACGTCCTGACCAGACGGTTGGTTAGCACCAGCGATCACGTATAGCAGGTCTCGTTGGAACCCTGTGAGATCATCCATGTCGTGGCAATTCAATCGTTCTGATGTTTGTTATCAGATCTGTACATGGCTGTATGTCAACGCTAGAGGCCATCTCTTTACAAGTTGACTGGAGAGGCTCACAGGGTGTTCAGCCTGTATGTTTGTCTATATGCTATGTAGACCGGTCTCTCATGCGGACTCCTAACTTCCGAATGTCTCTCCAAGAACTCATAGCATCTCCAACAGGGAATACAATTAAGCAGTATCGTATTGAGCGTTATATGTGAAGGTGAAGTGACACATGTGTCTGGCCGATGACCCTCGTCCCCCGCTTCCCGAGTGGATCATTGAGGTGTACGCTGTCCTTTCTGCTGGGATATCGAACTCGAACACCGAAGACAGTAACCACCAGGTCCCGTCAATCGATCGAGATCGGGCGATCGATATCCTTTGCACAACTGACCAACTAACACTCGAGCCAGCGGATGCAGAGCATGCGATCACACGGCTTCTCGAGCGCGGGTATTTTTACGAAGTCGGCGCTAAACTCCGCGTGACTCTCCCATCTGCGGAGTGAAGATGTTGCTCCGTCACTTGGATTCGGAGCGGAAGTCGCTCACGTACTGGTCTTCCCACTTGCGACGGGCTTCGAGTTCACGGTGGCCGCGGGCCGTGATCGTATAGTAGTTCGTTCGGCGGTCGAGTTCTCCCTTCTCGACGAGGCCTTTGTCGACGATCTCGTCGAGGTTCGGATAGAGTCGCCCGTGGTGTATCTCACCTTCGTAGTACTCTTCGAGCTCTTGTTTGATCGCAAGTCCGTGGGGTTCGTCTTGGCCGGCGATCGTATATAGCAGGTCGCGTTGAAAGCCTGTTAAATCGTACATATCTCTTCTGTGTTCTATCAGGGTATAAGAGTGACGAGAACAGGATGTGGAGCGTCTACCGTCGGTGGTTTAGGCGATACGAGATTTGTCAGTTATTGTCGCACGGGTTACCATCTAACTCACTCGTATCAGGATTATCATCGCAATTCAATGTACTATCAAAGTCAGGACTGCAGGTGGAATTGAGATATCGGATTCGGCAGCTATAGAGACGTACGTTCCTTTTTGCGAGCGCATCATAGGATCTGTGTTGACTGTGTCAGCAGGATCACCGCCAAGCTGACTCGCGTAACCGATTGATTTGAGCGAAGTTCGTCGATCAACTCATACCCTGCGCTGTTCGGCAGCTTCGCTGTGCCGCCGAGTCCCTCTAATAACTCCATGAGAACGCTCGTGTAGGTGTTCTTATCCAAGCAGTCGATATGGGTCATTCTGATGTGATCTGTTGCCTGCTTAAGCCGCCGGACGAGCAACTGTGCCGCGTTAGTCTTTCCTCCGTCGGGCGGCCCGTGGATAAGGCCCCACCGACGCGCTGGCCCGACTAGATGGGCTTGAGTAATGAGATTTATTACCGTTTGAATGACTATCCTCTGTGAAAGGGCTCAGCTGAATATCTGATGTATATTCCGCTTGCTCATGCGGTGCTATTCAGATGTTCATACGATCCGGTAGACACTTTTCACCGTAGCCACAATGAAACAAACGAAGAAAAGCACTCCACCCATGAAGATAAATCTCTCACCAAATATGCTTTCGCCAAGAAACCCTGCCGTAGCCATACCTATTGATCCGGTAAACGTAATCGCAAGCCCCATGTCCCCAGCCGTATTCAACGTATCTTCTGTCAAATACTTCTTATAGAATCGTATCCCGCCAACTATCGACCCGAAAAGAACGACGATGGTAGACATAACGGCGAACAGTACTTGGAGAACGATTGGGAGTGCAGGCCCGGGGAGGAGAACACTTCCAACTATCGCAACGAGCGCTAATCCCCCAAGCAGAAGGACAACCCCGCCGACAATTCTGACCGATTTCTTTTCTTCCCCTTCCAAATTCAGATTTTGTTTCAGGGTTGGCAAAAGGGCTGATCGGATAAGATAATCGCCGACGAACGTCAAAACACCCACACTACCAAATAGAAGTAACAGCAAACTCACGTCCGACTCAAGTAAGAACCCGCCTACAAGCATCCCGACCGATGCACTGGCAACGATCGCGGTCGTCATTTGCTCAGTTAGGACGGGCTCTTCGCTTCCATATCGATTTTTGAACCCTCTCGCCCCTTCTAACACGACACCTAACAAGAATACGGCTGCTGAGATAGCCCCAAGGAATGCTCCTATGTCGGATGCTGTCCACGAGGCGATGAAACTGTTTGTACTACTGTCGCTCGTTATCTCGTTGCTTGTCTCTCTATCCTCACTGCTGTCACTCCTTCCCCCATCTCCACCATCACTTCCGCTGCTGGGATTGACTGCGTTTTCGCCCCCGTCGCTACTTTGTTCCTCAGTTGGTTCACCACTGCCGTCAGTGTTCTCCTGACTGCCGTCAGTATCCTCGTCACTGTCGCTTCCCTGTCCCCACTCAGAATCGTCAAACTTGAGCTGTGCTTTGATCCGTTGCTCTACCCGATCGGCGTCTGCTTCGAAACTACTTGCAATACTCGCATCACCGATGCGTTCCAGATCGAAAACGCGCAACGCGTATCTACCCTCGAGCGAACTATCAATCTCGCTCGTACTGACGACTTCGCCGGTCACTTCATACCGACCGGTCTCAGTCACCGTCGGAACGCTTTGAATCTTGTTGGACACGCCTGCGTAGGTTATCGGCATCTCGCCAGGACTAGTCCCATCGACTACAACACCAGAATGAACGACGATATCATGCGTCACCGGGACACAGATCGGGGGTGACATTGGAACAGCAACCGATTTATCACCACACGATGCGACCGAGGTGAGGTATTCTTGACTAGATGTTGACGACCCGGTGAGATCCGATTCAACCGTGACAATCTCCCCTTCGTAGTCACCACTCCGGATTTCAGCAGGAGAATCGAGCGTCTGACTGTCATAGTTCATGTTGACAAGCACTATGTCGTACCCGGTCGGTTCTGAGGTATCTCCACTGGGTCCATAGATCGGTACTATTGCGATGTCGACCGTCGCAACACCCTCGCCCCAGAACCTTTGGCTAAATGACTGTGCTCGAGCACCCGATTCGGGTACCTGAATCTGAAAGCCACCATTCCGCTGTGCTGAGTCGTTAGATTCATTCAGCATTCCCCAACTTGCGAGTTCGCCTGGTGTCTCTTGAAAGAGGTCGCTGGATAGGCCACCAGGTTCGGCAAAGTATCCAATTGTCTGTTGACTCGAGACGGCTGATGAGGGTTTGGCTGCAAGGGAAACGACTGCCGTTGAAGCCTCGAGCCGCACGACCTCATATTCGTGTTCTTGGGGCTTCTCATCTAAGTCGTCGAATGAAACTGGTGTTCCACCCGTTTTGACCTCAAAATCATCCGCGACGATGATACTCCCGGAAACCTCGGCGGCCGAGAACGATCTTCCGTCGATAGTTGCTTCCCCTGCCGGAATGGGTTCAGAACTGAATACGATATGCCGGTCATTGTTTGAGTCGATGACGACTGTTGTCTCGCTAGGAGGTTCTATCCCGAACTGCTCGAGCGTTGATTTAATCTTGTCGAAATTCTCGATATTACTGTCAGTGACCGGCCCATATGAAATTCCCGTTGTAGTGTCTCTGAGTTGCGTTGTCGCGGTGGTAGCCGCCACGCTTGAACCAGCAGCTAGAATTGAAACGAGAACGAGTGCCGCGATCGCGACCGCAGTAAGTCGGCGCATTGAGTGATAATATCAATGATGTCGGATAAACATATAGGATTTCGTGAACCAACTCTTGCACCACTCCGCCGTAGTGTATCCTCACTCACGCCTGCGAGGAGTATCTCGTGTAGTTCGTCGACAGGAATCTGCCCACCATCCACGGCGCCACGTTCTGGGTGATACCTCTGATCACCGTCTCCGAGTTGGGAACCGGATCGTCGCCACCGAGAGCTCGGTCGAACTCAGGGACGTCCTGTAGACCGGATCATCTGGCGTCATCGGTCGAGCACCTCGATATCGGGATCCGCATCGGCTGGACCAGCGACCGCTTTCGCACGTTCGAGTTCGCGACGCTTTCGCTGGCTTGACGATCGAGGGCGGCTGCCCGACGACAGCGGTCGGTTCTACCCTTATCGACGACATCGTCGTCATCGATTGTGAAACACTTGCCCCGGTGGTCAATCTGCTCGAGCATCAGAATTCATCCTCCTGAGCTGCGTCTCGAGCGTCCGTCTGCAGGTGGTCGTATTGGACCTCACAGCTGTCCGAACAGAATCGGCCAGCGTACCATGGTTGATCGCGGGCAAGTCTCGTATAGGTTGGTAGTTGACACTCGCTACAGTCGGTCATCTGGCGATACCTCGATTCAGAAAACGAGTCGTCCCACTGGCTAGTGACGCTGTTACTCCATCAATTCTATTCATGGATTGCTGCGGTGGACTCCGTTCGAGCCCCGCACCCCTTCTGGGGGTGATAAACTGTCTCAAGAGACGACTCAATCACTCACAGCTAGTGATCGAATGTGCCGTCCGGGGTAGGAACCAGCCCCATGTGGATCTCGAGGCCGACACGCCGAAGGTGCTTACAGCCGTCATCTGGCTGACATTGCTCGAAATCCGGACAGCTACCCATCTCTCCCTCGATGTCGACGTTGTAGGTGTTTCCGCTCTCACTAATAACCTCGTAGAGGGAACCCACCGAGGCGAAGCTGACGTCCATATTCTCGCTCAGCGTGCGGCAGGTTCGCGGCTCGTCGATTGAGAAGCCACCGGCCTCGAGTGGAGCCGGTGGTGTCTCGCACTGATCGTTGAACACACCACGGCGATTTCGCTCCTGGCCACAGTTTCGACAGCGCAAGTATCGTGTCCGGTATTCGAAGCCGTCAGTAAGATTAATTTCGTATGGTGTTGGTTCCTTACCTGGTGGCCACTCATCGATCGCGATCAGTTCATGTCCGTTCAGTCGAGTGATGTAGCCGGAATACCTCTGCTCTCGGTCACCGGTCTCTCTATAGTCGCGATGCTGCTCGCGATGGATCGGTTGATCTGTACTCATAGGTACTCTTGAGGCACACATTGTCGCGCCTCACCCGTCAGGCACGAAAAAACAGCTTTCAGGTACTCGGTGGTGGAGCTATTTTCTGTATGGGGATCTCAATTCCAGTTTGTTCGAAGTAGCATCCCGAAACCGTTCAATATCTCACGGAAACGGTCCTGTCCCCTGCTGAGGGATATTCTTAACAGGACGATAGCAAAGATTGGAAGCACGAAGTCGCGATGGACGATCTCTCTGGTCCACGGCCACCGCTTCCGGAGTGGATAGTGGATTCGTACAATATCTTTTGTACTCACAGTTATAACTCGGCTGATCCAATCTAGCTTATTCTGCTGATATTGGCCGTTCCAAAGAGTAGAGATAGGAATCATAGACTTATAAATATCTAAATGTTATACAGAATCTGCGCGCTGCAGAAGTCCACAAGTTCCGCGTTCGGATTTCTACAAACCACTAGGTCCCATACCATTAGCGGGGGAAATTTGCCAGCTGGATCAGCGCGTCAGTAGAAACAGACACAAATCGGATATTACAACCTTAGCTAACGAGTGTAGATCCACATTGGAAAACTAGACTCCCACGATAACTTATGGGACTTGAGCACCTACAATTCCGTGTAGACAGGTGACGATCAATGGCAAAACCATTCGGCTACGAGCGCGGTTTGATAAAGTACATCATCAAAACACCATTGACCCTGATAGGGTTCATCTCGATGTATCTCTTCGGCGGTGGAATCCTCTCCCTAGTGAGTAGTCTCTCCCACCTATTCACGGAACGGAGTGTCTTCAAAGCAATTGTCGTCTACTTCTTCTCAGAATACCTTCCACCAACCTCGATCGAGGAAATACTACTCCAAACGGTCGTGGGATCAGTCGCTGCAGGACTTACGTGGTACTGGAAAACCGCCCTCTAACTTCTTTTATTGTCTTCTGGAGGTAGTCCTGGGCAGTATCGCTGGCGGTTTGTGCCAATTGCTCTTCGACCGGGATTGGTTCGTGCTCAAATTTACCGTTCAAGAGACTCTCTTCTATGAGAGTCTGGTTTAGTTCTTTCACGTACCAAAACTCGCAGTCAGGGCATTGGAACGTTTGCTCAACGTCAATCGAGTGTCCCGCCCATCTTTCTACGATGAGTTCACCTTCATAAAACACTGGTCCCCGAAGGATGGTTGCATCAGAAAATGGGTCTTTGGTGTCGTAGTCTCGTTTGCAATCCTACCGGCTATGAGTGAACCGAAAGCCAGCTGGATCTATGCCCTTACTGGGACGGTAGAAAACACTCGATTACAATACTTCACGATATCAAGATCGTCCTACCAAGACGAAATTGATGATCTCCTCCTATCTTGAGTCCCATCGATCACCTCACGCAGAGAGGGCATCTCGCTTGGCCGCCCAGTCGTATTCGTTGAGTGCTGCTCGAACCACTGAGAGACGATCTGTGATTTGTTCCCATTCACTAGCTACTTCTCGTCGCTGGTCGATCTCGTTTGTCTCCTCGAGTTCAGCGATGCTAGCTCGTAGTTCGCTTGATGTTTCGACGTTGTATGTCTCCTTCCAGTCTATGATCTGGGTTTGTATTGATTCGAGCGCGGAGGTGAGTTCTTCGCGATCGTGTTCACGCTGGAGGGAGACGACTTCTCGGTATGTTGCCATCAACTGATCGATGCAGTAGAGGGTCTGATCCCCTTGCTCGATTTTCCGGAGTACATTATCCTCGACGAGTTGGTCGAGATACTTCTGGGCAGTCTTCACAGAGACTTCTGTCTCTTCGGCCACCCATGACGCAGTACGGGGCTTTCTGAGTGTACGTGCGGCTGTGCGAACCCGTTCCCCACGTGTTCTCGAGGGGTGGTCGCGACGGCGATTTTCTGTGGTGTCGTTGTCCATACTCTTGCCTCTGGGCTACTGAAATATATGTCCAGTGTCTTGGATAATGCTGCTTGTTCGAGTTTGCAAGTATCGAAACACGAGGAACATAATTTGGTTTTTGAGATGAATATATTTATGTGTATCAGAATACTATGTCTATAGCTAATGTCCTCTGTAGTAGCAGTTAGCTCCCTCTCTGGGTATAGTGGGTTGTCTTTTATCCCTAAGTCTGTGTGTATCAGAACACTCAGTACATCTGGAAGGTTTAAACTACCTGTGATTTCTGTAACACGATATTTTATATATGAGCCATACACATTGAGTGGTGTAACGGTGATCCGAACCAATCAAAACGCGCGGTACACGCAAAACACGGCTACTTCAGTGTGGTTCGGATTGCTTTCAACTTCTAGTCAGCTTCGAAAACAATGCCAGTAGATATTCAGGGGCTACCAGGTGTAGTCACGGCGCTGCAGAAGGGTGGTGTTACAAAAACGTCTCTCGGTCTCAATGTCGCTGAGAGAATCGCGGCTCAAGACAACGAGGTTGTAATGATCGATCTTGATCATGATTGCCACCTCACGAGCTTGCTGCTCGATGAGGAGACTGAACAGGGGGTGCTCAACGATGATGATGCCCACATTGGGAAGGCAATGTTTGGCGATGTCAATCCGGAGGACCTACTTATTGAGACCGATTTCGGCATCCATCTGCTACCGAGTACGAACCTGATGGGTGAAGTTGTCGATCGGATGAAAAACACGACGTATGGCGTGAACAAGCTCCGCCATGAGGTCGTTGTGCCCCTACACGAGCAGGGCTATGACTACTTCTTAATCGATCCTCCGGGTGGAGAGGGCCAAATGCTCGATGCTGCATTTGCGGCTGTTCAGCGCACGATCATCCCAATCACGCCGGAAGCAGGTACGGTCAATGGCCTTGCCCGTCTCCTCGAGCGAACCGTTCAGCCGTTACGAAACGAGTTCCCTGTAGACATTGTGGCGATTACGCCGAATCGGATGCAAGAAACGATCAGTCGGGATAGCAGCGAACAGCAGATCGCGAGAGACCTGAACGAATCTTTCCGGGATTATCTTCCAGAGTACGCAAAAGTGGACCTAGAGGTCTTCGAGACGATCGACAAGCCCGGCGAACGATTGATGGAGATTCCAAAACCGGGGCTTCGCAAGCGCAAATCGATCAATGACGCCTTCAAGAATGGTCAACCTGTAGCCCAGTACGATCCCGAGTGCGACCAGATTGAGCACTTCGATACGCTTGCAAGCATGGTGATTGAGTCTTGTAAGGCCGAACAAGAGCAGGGCGAGGTGGCCGTACATGGGTGAACGAAACCTTTCAGGCCTCGGCGAAAGCCTTGCGAACCCCGATCATGAGGAACCGGAAGAAGAGGAAGAACAGTTGTCAGACAACAGCTCGCCTCCTGAACAGGAGGTGGAAACTGAGGCGACCGACTCTAACACCCAGTCGGCTACAGCAGAATCTGGAGTGGATAATGAAAAGGTGGACGATTCCTCGTCTTCGCCTGAGAAGCAGACTGCCGGTGCATCTCGATGTCAGGAGATCACTCGTGGCGGTACTCAGTGCGACCACGAGGCACAGGTGGGAAGCAACTATTGTAAGAAGCACCAGCCGGACAAATTCGGCAACCGGCCAAGAGACTTCCAGCGGAAGCAGTGGAATTTGCTCCCTGAAGTGATCAAGGGTCTATTTGAAGATAGTGTTACGGCTGACTCACTCTACATTGATGTGCAGAAGGAACTGAATATGAACTTTCAGAAGAAGACGGTGGAGAACAAGATGGGCGAGTTCCTTCTTGAGCATCGAGATGAGTTTATCGAGTTCATGAAACGGGAGTACGGAGCTCAAGAGTAGTATCTGAACAGACCTTTCTTGCTGATTAATCTCGGTGGCTCTGTTGAAATCCTCAGAGGTTAGAGTCTCTCTCAGTAGTCTGACCGGATGCAAGCCTTCCCAAAGTCGCGGTCACTCCGGTTTGTTGAGCAGGTATTTCACTTGGCTCGTCAAGCTGTCGCTCGCTACTCATCGGAATTCCCGAAACGGCGGTACACGTTTAATCAACATATCGTCCTCCTCTGTCTCAAGGTTCGAAAGAATGCGACGTACCGGACGCTTCTTGACGAACTTATCGAGATGTCTCGAATTCGGAGCGCTCTCGATTTTGAGGAAATCCCCGTCTCCTTCGACGTTGTGTAAGGCGTTCAACCGCCTTGACATGGCTGTTTGGCGGGTTCTTATCATTCTCTCAGTCGCGCTTCTCCGACCAACGGTGTCGTCGGGTCGATGCCTCCAGCTTTGACCGCAGTCACGCCTCGAAGCAAAACACGAAACGAACGAAGCTGACGATTCAGCAGTTGAAAGTTACACTTCTTGTGGACACGAGAGTGAACGCAATCATCAACTTACACATGACGACGACACGAAAAAACGACTCATAGATCGCACCGTCGCTCATCAAGCGGAATCCCGAGGAAGTAGCGATTCTCCTCGGTGACAGGGGATACGACGACCAGAAGATTCGCGCGTTAGCCCATGAAGATGGTGTTCGTCCGGTCATCAAGCATCGAGAATTTTCGCCGCTCCATAAGGCGTGGAACTCCCGGTTAGACGCCGACCTCTACAGGCAACGTAGTCAGAACGAGACGGTAAACTCTCGTATTAAACGGAAATATGGCGCATTCGTCCGCTCACGACGTTGGTGGGAGCAGTTTCGTGAACTCGTTGTCGGCTGTCCTACTCACAACACCGACAAGGTACTCTGAACGTTAGATATAGGTGAAGGCGTTACCGCTGCCAGTATCCGCGAGCGAAGCGAGCGGTTCACCGCCGGAGCAGGCGAAGCCCGTGACGGCGGCCTTTTTAGCGTAAATTTTTGCGCCGAGAGGTAAGCGAGCGTAGCGAGCGAACCCGAGGCGGAAAAAGGTACGTAGGCAATTCTAACTAACGGCTGTTTCAGCGGAAAAGGTACCGAACTAATAGAATTTCAACAGAACCGTCACCTCGTAAATCACAATATCTCAACGCGAGAATCCGCATTCTCGGAAACGTACTGTGCTTTCAGATGCAACAAAATACAAGGCGTCTCGTCATACCCCTTCAGGGCGAGGAGGATGTCAGGCTCGCCGATCGCCGGTTCGAGAGAGAAGTATCGCCAGGACGGCACCCATCGTGGGGAACACTGCGAGCGCGATAAACGTCATTCCGACAGTGACGACCGAGAGGAGGTAGCCGGCGATAGCTGCACCAGCGGCACCGACGCCAAAGACCCCGAGGTAGGTATAACCGTACGAGAGACCGCGATCACCGGGTGGACTGTACTCGGCGATCGTCGCTTGGTACATCGGCTGTAACGAGAACAGCAGGAATCCGAGCAATGCGCTGATGATGAGCAGTGGTGCGGCGCCAGCTTGGGCCGCTGGAACGAACAGAACTGTGACGACAGCGAGTGAGATGAAGATGATGGCGAGTCCGGTTTCGGTACGAATTCGGTCGGTCAACTTGCCGCCGACGTACTGTCCGCCCATCCCGATCATCAACAATCCGGCGTAGAGGTAGGATGCGGGATTAAACTCCTTAGCCATTGGACTGTCCGGATCAAATAGTTGAAGTTGTTCGGCGATGTCCGGTACGAAGTTACTCAAGACGTCCGGCAGAAAGGTCAGTGTCCCCCGATAGAAGAGGCCGTTCATCATAACAACGACGATTGCGATGCTGAATCCGAGCGTAAATAACGATCGACTGTCAGTGACGAACTTCGACAGCGACATCGGCTTGTTGTCCGTAGATTTACCGCCGTTAACTTCCGTCTGTACGGCGGCCGTTTCGTCGAAGCTGGCCGACATCGCGTAGAGGAGAGCAAGGGCGGCCGGGACAACTAACAGGGCGGTGACGTAGCGCCAGTCAAAGAACAACAGCAAAATCGCTGTTAGCAGCGGTCCGAACGCGATACCGAAGTTGCCGGCTATTCCGTGATAGGCGAAACCAGTGCCGCGCTGTTCGACGCCAGTCGAGAGTAGGGACAGACCCGCTGGATGGTAGACGCTTGCTGCCATCCCCCAGACACAAATGGCAATTGTGATCGTGACGATACCTTGAGCTACACTCAATAGGAGGAACGATCCGCCCATGCCAGCGAGACAGACCAGAACCAGTTCTCGTGACCCGAACTTGTCGACGAGCACCCCAGCCGGGAGAGCACCGATACCGAACAACCCGTACCCGATGGCGACGGCTGTCCCGAGAATCGCCGTACTCAGACCGAAGTCAGAGAGCCAGATGACCATCAAGATCGGAATCGAGAGCTCATATGTGTGGACAACAGCATGCGATATCATCACGAATCGCGTGATAGATTTGTCATTGTCGTTCAGTCTACTCGACTGCTCTGTACTCATATATGTTCCTCAGACCGGTATCCACCGGGATAACGGTTACTAAGTCAAAGCACAGCAGACGAATCATGGAAATCCCAATTGAACATGATCCGATTTTGTTAGTACTATTCGAATGGAATCGGATTTATTGAATATGTTCTTCTTATTGATTTAGTAGTAAACATATACTTTGAATGGGGCTCGTACACAATGGCGAGAAGAAATTACAAGACAGCTATCAGTGGCTCGCTAGAACGGTGGCAACGACGTACGTACTTCCAGCCATCAGTGCAAAGTGCGGCGCAAACGATTTTACTGCTAATTTTTTCGAGTCAGTCATTGTCCGTGCGATTTGCCACGCGATCACCGCACTCCAGAGAATCGCGAGCCACAGCCATCCGATGTCGAAAAAGTCATCCCAAGCCGACACAATCGCGGGGTTCGCCCCCGCCGGCAGGGAAAGCGGTATTCCCAGTCCGCGCGCGAACACATTCAGTGTCTGCCCGCCCGACTCCAGTAGTCCGCCGATGGCGTGACTACCGAGCGTGAACATGATCCCCAGAGGTGCGTATGCGAGGCCGAACTTCGTGAACGATGCCGTCCAGTCGATACCACTCCAACTGCTCGCTAAGCGATTGACGGTAGTGAACGCCAGAATCGTCGCAAGAATACTCACGGCGAGGCTGCGGCCGGGGCGAGGACACCGGGAAGGTTCCCGATGACCGTCGTTTCTTCGACGGGACCGCCGAGCACGTGATCGATCGGGAAAACGGCCCAGATGATGAGCGCGACGAGTGCCTCGTCAACGAGCGGGATGCGCTCAGTGAGGACCTTGGCGCCCGGCCAGCGGAACCGTAGCTCGACATCTTCGTCGGGTTGTTCTGTCGTACATTTCATGCAGGCGGTGCACCGGCGATCGGTGCTAAGGAAGTTACTCTTGTATTCGAGCGTCGCACACTGAACGCCGGTCTCGGTGTTCTGTGCGATTTCCAGCGGCGAGAATTTCGAGGTGACGCTCATAACTCCCGTAGCGGGACAGACGTATCGACAGAACGCCTGTCGTTGATAGACGAGGGTGACGGCGACGCCAAGAACGGTAAGCCAATACACGGGGATGAGACGAGGCGAGTACGCGACGCCAACCTGTACATCGGCCACCGCGCCATGGCGAACGAGAGGGCTGTCAGCGACAGAACGGACAGCGGTATCTCAGTACAACCCACTTCCGCGAATACATTGGAAAGTGACGTTGCAGTCCGAATCGCTGGGTAAACCGAACGATCGCTCCTATCGGACAGAAGTAGCACCAGATCCGGCCGAGAAAGACGAGGCTGAGAAGCATAACTGGAGTCCACCAAAGGCCGAAGAACGCGACGTTACCGAAGTTAGTTACCGAATCGGTCGAATCCACCGCGGCCCGATAGATCGCGTAGAAGAAAATCGCAACGGTGACCAGGTTGACTGCGTGTTGGACGTCCTTGTTCGTGAATAAGAACCGAATCACTCGGTTGTTCGTAATTGTGGCCCCTGTACCAGAGTCATGCTGGTCGAGAGCGGTCTGATTTGACCATTGCTCTTCAGTCGCCATAACCGGCTTTTGCCCTGAACAGTCGTTAATCGCTCTGGTACAGCAGTCGAAACTACAAATTATGAGTCGGTTATCGAGATACGTGATGCCGACACCGAATTGACCATCACATTCAGTTTGTTATCTGAGAATCCGAGTGATGCGAGCCTACATTCTGACCTTTGACTTTTGGATCCAACTGTTGGTGTTCGATGGAAGGACGGATTCGACTATGAGTTCGAAGGTCGCCTTCCTTCTTAATAGTCTGCAGAAGTGTAGGACAAATATGATTTTAACAGAGCCATCTCGGTGTGTTTGGAAGATGCGGTGAGATCGGAACATCTGATACTCACAGAACATCGGAAAGATTCGCATCTTTGGATTGTTTCCGATCGTTCGGGTCTCGAATGGGTTTGGCCGTGTTCGATTTGTTTGGTACACCGGAAACACCAGATACATATAGAAGGTTTGAATCTCTTCGCTGGTCTAGCTCTTCCGCAATTTGTGAGACGGCGATAGGCCTGCATGTGTCAGATGTAGCGGGGTGATTGGATTACTTGTTCATTCCTGGGTACAGACTGTTCTAGTGGTTGTTGTAATTCTGTAACATCTGGGTGTTCTGTGTGTCGAACAGGTCACACAATTCGCTATCCGGTGGGTGACGAGATGGTTGCTTCTCGAGGGGAAGGGTTCCGAGTGTATTGATACATCTGATTCTATTGAATAGTTAGCGGTGTTCGAACCTTCTGAGTGTTTCGTGTGTATCGTTACATTCGAAATATACACGATGATGTTGTATTTCCTGTGTTCGTAGTCTCTGGAGGTATCGGGGTTCTGGTTAGTAGTAGGTGCGCTATTACCCGATCGGCTATCGGCAGATACTGATCGAGATTTCTAGATTGTTTGTACTATCTAAAACTTCTGAGTGTATCGAAACATTCGGAACACATAGATATGGGATCATTTCGCGATTCCTGTGGGTAGTGGATCGGCGATTGGATACGGTCTCGAGGAATCCTTGTGTATCAATACACCCGGATCATTTGGAACATACGCTACTTCCAGAAGGGGCGCTGATCGCAACCATGATCCGTTCCTGAGAACTGGTTTGTGTGTTCTGAAACTATTGTTCCCCTCTGATGGTTCTGTTATCTTTGTACGATGGCGATCCCGGTGACAGTGAGAAACAGTGCTCTCAATTGATCATCTATACCGATAATAATAATTCGAGTTACGGCCAGGTGGGACACTCCTCCACCCGATACAACGTGCCGGGTCGTGCTATCATCGACGAATTGAACACGTTCTTCTACGAGGAGACGAACCTCAACGGTGTCCTCAATCTCGTGTCGCGCTCGAAAAAGCCAGTTCAAGAACTCGTGTGGACATCGATCGGGAACGTTCTTACCGCCATCCAGATTTGTGAAGCCATGAACGCGATGTCCTGACTCCTTGGAACTCCTGGCGGCATGAGTTCTACAAGCCGATGGGGACGCCCCACGACGCCAACCGCGGCGGGTTCATCTTCGCACCCGGGGTCGGCCTCCATGAGAACATCCACGAACTCGACTTCTGCATTCTCTACCCGAACATCATCTGCACGCGGAACGTGTCGCCCGACGTCATCCGGTGTGACTGTCACGGTGATCGCGCGGACGTCCCTGATCTCGGCTACTCAATTTGCGACGAGCGGGGTTACCTCGTCGATGTCCCCCAACGCTGATTGATGCTCGCGATGAGATTAAGGTCGACATTTATCGCAAACAGCAGTGCGACGATCTCGACCAAGACTGCCTTGATGAGCTTGAGGAGCGGTCAGCCGCACTAAAGTGAATTTTCGTCGCGTGCTTCGGGTGTCAGGGATTCAGTAATTCGAAATTCGGCCGAATCGAGTGCCACAAAGCAATCAACGCGTTCGCTCGGGAAATCCTGATGACTGCGAAACAGCGGTTGGAGATGGGTGGATAGCGTGTCGTCCACGGGGTCGTCGACTTGATCTGGGTGACGTCAGACCCGGACGTCAGTGATGACGAACGAGAATCGTTGGAGATGTTGGTCGCCGAGATCGCGGACATCGTCAATATCCTCCTCGAACATGAAAGTGAGTGCAAGTGGGTGGCGCTTGTGCCCCAGCGCGAGGGTAATGACGGCACACTGGCATAATATTACGGGAAGGTCGCGGATGAGGATGAGTTCAAGATACGTGGCATCGAAGCTCGGCAACGGTCCACGCCTAAGTTCATTGAAGGCATCCAGCGCGATTGTCTCGAGATTCTCGGTCATACGCAATTTCCGGACGGAGTTATCAGTCATTTAGAACAGGTGATTTTGGAGCTACACGCTGACAATATCTATCCCGACCGACTCGTCGAACGGAACCGTGTTTCCAAGTCGTCGAGACGTACACGCAGTACACCCAGAACGTGGCGGCACTCGAGCGTGCTTGCGACCAAGGCCTTGCTATCCATCCCGGACAGGATGTCGAGTATGTTATTATCGACGACGAGAAGTCGTCATGAGAGCGTGTCGCCCCTGCTAACGAAGAGACAGACCAATATAGTTCATCGGACTTTGAGATGGAATTGGTCCGAGCTGGCGAGAGTATTATCTCACCTTTGGGATGGAATCGGTCGCAGATTTGACGAAGGTTGACAAAGACACGAACGGCTAAGATTTCCTCATTCTGACCTGCGATTACAACAAGATACGGGTGGACCACACACCCCCCTCGTTCCGAATGAGGTTACGCCCATTATACCACTTGATTAGAGGCTGTATCTCCATTCGATGAGAAAGTTGTAGTAACGGATTCGGCGAGTATACTCACTCGACGTATGGTTTACTGCTTTAATTCGAAGGATAGAAAAGCTGTACTTCCAGTGTTAGGCGTATTCACGAATACTTCTAACTAATGCTGTATTCTACTTGAAGGACTATTAGTATGGATGAGTAATAAAGCTAGGGTTAGTGCCAAATGATTAACTCTTGAAAACCTACATCATCTTGCGATTTGAAGAAAATGACTCGTCCTAGTTAGGGTGAATCTAGTAGATCGTTGGAAGATCACGTCTACACGATCAGCCTTACGGGATCTCATTCCGAATCAGGGGGGTGTGTCCCTCCACCTCTAATCTGCATCTATCCTGATTAGACTGGATTCAATATCGTCCATTAGTTCGGTAACAGCTCACTCCGAATCAGGGGTGTCTGTATAGCACTCCCGATTCTTGGCTGATGGATCAACTCATACTATCTCATTCCGAGCGAGGGGGGTTGATATGGATTCGCTGATCATCTGAGCTACTCACTTCGAATCAGGGGTGTGAGATCTCTACACTATGTGGGCTTAAAGATAGCTCACTCTGAATCAGGTATCATCAGGTATGGCGGCGTCACCTATCAATTTTCCACTGCTTAGCATCGATATCCAGAAAATCTCATTCCGAATTAGGGGGGTAACGACTAAGTAGGTTCCTTCCTAGGATGAATCCATGACAGAGGAATCAGATGGAGGGGGTAACTCATCTATCACGGATCAACAGTTGGATGATTTCGATACAAACAGGGAGAACAGTTCGGCTTCTGAAATTTCGTCGGTCCCGAAAGAAATCCAGCGACAAGAACCGAACGACCCGGCGAATGACCCATTGTTCGTTCGGGAGGGCGATAAAGACGGTTCTTCAACTCAAATCTGGGCAGATCGGGATCTACTTTCAATTGGAACCGTTCCTGGGCCGGACCGCATCGTCGGTCGAGACACGGAAATCAAGTCGGTTGGTGGAGAAATCCGTCACCTCATCCACGAATCCCAACCTAATCACGTCGTTATTTACGGCGAAACCGGAACTGGTAAATCACTTGTCAGCCGACACGTCTCTGACCGTCTCGTTGATACTGCCACTGCCCGTAACGTCCCTGCTGCAAGCATCTACGTCGAGTGCAAGAAGAATAATACCGAAACGCGAGTCGCCCGAACAATCGCTCGTGCCCTAAGCGACAAATCTGGTTCTGGCATAGAAATCCCTCGCGTCGGTTTAGGGTCCGCCGAATACTACGATTACGCCTACGACATCATCGACGAGTACTACGATGGGCTCATTGTCATTCTTGATGAGATCGACATGGTTGATGACGCTGAGGGGCTCCTCCATGAACTCTCTCGAGCCCGAGAAGCCGGACATACTGATGCCTATATCGGAATCATCGCTATCAGCAACGACATCGACTTCGGGCAGAAACTCAATGCACGCGTTCAAAGCTCGATGCGGACGACAGACTTCATTTTTGAGCCATACCAGAGCGACCAGATCGAGCAAATCCTCGAGTATCGACGAGATGCATTCCAAGATGGTGTCGTACAAGACGGCGTCATAACCGAGACTGCTGACCGGTCGGCGGATGAACATGGTGATGCGAGGAAGGCAGTCGACGTTCTGCGGATTGCTGGTGATATTGCTGATGACGACGATGCGAAGGTCGTTAGTACGGATCACGTCGATAAAGCAGTCAAGCGTGCAGAGATCAATCGAGTCAAGGAGACGATTGAAAGTACCCCACCGCAATCTAAACTCGTCCTCTACACTCTTGGTCGCTTGACTGGCTCAAACAACCGCCGTTTCCGCACCTCTGGTATCTACAGCCAATACGAAACGACCTGCGGTGACGTCGGTGCTGATTCTCTCTCGTATGATCGAGTGAGTCAGATTCTCAGCACGCTCGCGCTAATGGGAATCTCTGAATCTCATCAGATTGGTGGCGGACATAAACAGGGTGTCTATCTGGAACACCAGCTTGTTAAGGACAAGGATGTAGTAATGAAGGCAGTTGTAGAGAGCGATGAACGGTTGTCAGAACTTCACAACGGAACCTACGAAATTTAATCAAGCATCAGAGGGTTTGTTCACCTACCAGCCTTGTACTGATTTACCTACCACCCTTGTACTGATGCTCATTCCGAATCAGGGGTGTCAAATATTCGGAGAGGTGAACAAGCTCACTTCGAATCAGGGGGGTTATTCGCGAGAGAACCAGACTAGCTAATCGACTGGATTGACCGGTTCTTTATACTTCGAGCGAACCTTCTCCCCTCCCCGCCACTGCCAGTGGTAACCTATCCAACCTGAAATACCGCCCGACGATGTAGGCGACTGCCTCGGTCTCAACCTCGTGTTTCGATCGCTCGATTTCGTCGGTTACATCTGAGTGGAAGGTTGCGTAAGCAACCTCGTGAATAAGCGTCGCTGCGAGATCGACCGGATTTGTGCGGGCTTTCGCCTCGACGACTGGTTGGAGAATGTCGCCATGCACCTACTCGTCAGCATCGACGATACGAACTGTCACGTCGATATCAGCGGCTGGTGTGTCTCGTGGATCCATGTGTACGCCTCTACTGACTTTCGGAGCAAAAGGAGTCACGCGAACGCGAAGTAGAAGAACCGCAGGCCGAAATTCTTTGAGGTCGTCGCAGCCATGAAGCGCTTGATCGATTTGTAGCCGTTCTCGATTTCCCATCTGTACCCGTACTCCGTGAGATGCCCGGTTCCCCTATTCGTCATGAACACCGAGTACTGCCGATGATCGGTGTGTTCGGAATTCTCTTTGCGTCGGTAGATTAGCGTAGTCGAGTGCCACTCGTTATCGCCGAGATGTAGCTTCCGGTCGGTCTCGTACCGGTCCTTGTCACGCTGGAGTAATTGTTTGGCCTGGGCTTTCTCGCTGGTCTGCATCCGTTTCGGGACGACATAGGACAGCCCGCGTTGACTCAGCATCTCTAGAATGTGCTGGCTGTCGAATTCCCGGTCCATCAGCACGTTATCGACGTGAACGAGGGTCTCTGTCGTGTCCAAGAGGTCCTCGACGATTTCCTCGCGCGTATCGCCTTTCCGGACTGGGCGCGCATCTAAGACGATTGGGACGGCATTCTCGACCAGTTGGACTGTCGCCCACTGGTAGGCGTATTCATCGGTTTTCTCCTTCGCCCCGATAATCTCGTCTTCGTGGCCGGATCGATCGCCGGTGAACGGGTCGGACTCGGTAATATCGATGGCGACGATGCCGGCCTGGAAGAACTGTTCTGTCTCTGCGACCTGGTCCAGCAGTCGACTCACCGCCTGTCGGTACATCTCGCGTATCTGCTTGATCGAAAGATCCCGGAGATGCTCGCGATGGGCGTGGCCGAGCGGCGTCCGCTCCCGATTGGACTCGTGAATGAAGCTCCGAGCGCCTTCATTGACGGCAAGGTTCTCTCGAAGTCCGAGATAGGTCTGGAGATCCCAGTAAGCGTTCTCGTGGATCTCACAGCCCTCACCACGGTCCAGTGTGAACGCTGGGAAGGCAACATCGCTGACGCGATTAGTGACTGTCTCGGCCTGCTCTAATACGGTCTGTTCATCGGGGTTCGGTTCCGTACGCTCGTCACGGTGTCCACGGTTCTGTCGGTCTGGCTCACGCAGGACTGTGACGCCTACATTCTGGGCTTTGATGAGGATTGTTTGCGCTGCCGTCTCGACGGTGTCTTGGAGACCAGCCGTAAACCGATGGTGCCAGCTGCGCCACAGGGTAGATTGGTTCGGCACCGAGTCCAGACTGATCTGTTCGCAGAAATCGGGGTGTTGGGTGAGATATTCGACGAGGGCGGTCTCGTGGTCCCAGCCATGGCATTCTTTCAGCAGGAATAAGCGAAACAGTGTCTCCATCTCGTAGGTCGTCGAGCCTGCATACCAGTCGTGGGCATCGAACTGGACGTATGCGAGCGGCACTGCGTGGACGAATTGATCAACGCTCTCGTGATCGTCATGCTGGAACCAGGTTTCCGCAACGAGGCGAACATCCGATTCCAGCGCTGGGAGGGATGAGCGATCGAATAGCGGGCTCGACTCGTACATGGGCCAGTCGGCGTAGGATCGCTGGGCAATCTGCCGAAAGACAGTGCGGCGAGACTCACGTGTTGGGGCCACGGCAGGCTGGTGGCGACGACACACTCAAGTATTCGTCCAACTGCTCAGTACAGCGGGAGCATCGCTCACTCGGTGAACCCGCCACCCCCTTCGGGGTCGGCAGGTTCCGCCGGATTAGCGACAACTGATTTAGCCTTAGCGACCGAAAAACGGGGGAAGTGACTGAAATCCGAAGTTACAATACTCCGTCTCTTCGCTTTTTACGGCAATAACGTAGTCGTCGCTGTCGGGTCTAACGGGGTCTAACGAAACTACAGAGTCGACATCTCTATTGACGCTGTGAATCTGGTCCCGGCTTGGTCTTTGATCCATCTGGTGGAACTCCGGGCCAATCCTGTATTGGATGAAGTCCGAAATTTTTCTACATGAGAAAATATTATACGATATACTGGCGGATAAGGAGACACAATGGAGAGCGTCGACCCGACGACGGAGTCACAAATCGAGAGTTTCAATCCACACGACGAAGCAGCAGTCGAGGATCGAATAAAATGTGCGAGCCATCGCGAACGCCGGCGGCGTCACCGTGAGCTACTTCGAGTGGCTGCAGGACATCAATCGCCGGAAGTGGTCCCTCGAACGCGTCCGTGAGGAACTGGAGTCGGAGATGCTCTCGGCGTGGGCCGACGTCCGTCGTGAGTTCGAATCTCGCGACGTGACGTGGCGCGACGCGGCGTACATCGTCGCCCTCGCGCGCGTCGCGGAGGCAAAGAGTACGCGCGGTCTCTGGCCCTGACCCACCCAATCTGATCGGCGAAAGCACGACTGGAGGCGGCTAATCGTACTGGACGACGTTTTGCAGGGATGGACTCTCTGCCTCGCCGAGAAGCGACCGGACGTTGCCGGCGAGAATCGAGGCCAGCCGGGACCAGTGTTTCGGCGTGTGGCCGGCGGTGTGGGGAGTCACGAGAGCGTTGTCGAGGTCCCAGAGCGGGTGGTCAGACGGGAGTGGTTCGGGATCGGTCACGTCGAGTGCCGCCCCGCGGATACCGTTCGTCCGGAGGGCGGCGACCAACGCGTCGGTCTCGACGACCGGGCCACGGGCGACGTTGACGACCACGCTCGACGGTTCCAGCGTTGCGAGCGCCTCGGCGTCGATCAGGTGCCGCGTCACGTCGGTCAGCGGACATGCGAGTACG
>NZ_CP059154.1 GCF_013456555.2 Natrinema zhouii | reverse complement strand
GACGGGGTCTACGCGCTCGTCGGCTCGTACGATCGAGACGGTCTCGAGACGGACCTCGAGGCCGCGAGCTATGCCGTCGAGAGCGAGGGTGAGGCGTACGTCGTTTACACCGACGGCGAGAGCGGCGAGGTCGTCGGCGTCTCCGACGGCGTGTACGCGTACTCGTATCCGAACGGAACCGATTCCGAATTCGATCCGGTCGCGGCCGTCGAACGAACGGTCGCGACGGCGGCCGGCGATCAGGAGCCGAAACACGAGGCGGACGAGGGCTTCGACCGCCTGCTCCGCGTCGGTGAGAACAGTGGGATCGCGTGTTGTCTGTACACCGACAGCGACGAGTTCGACGCGGAGACCCTTTCGGCCGATCAAGCGGCCGACGATGACGGCCTCCAGTTCGAATTCGGGTCCGTCGAGGGCTCCTACGGCGTCCACCAGCAACTCGCAGTGACCGGGAGCGACGCGACCGCGAACGCCGTCGTCGCCTACGGCAGCGAGGACCGCGTCGACGAGGCCCGGCTCGAGTCGTCGCTGGGAACGGAGGCAGAGAGGGTCGATTTCGTCACGAACGGCTCGAGGGTCGAACTTGAGGCCGAGTACGGTGGGGAGTTCGCTCGCGAGTAGCCACGAAACCGCCGTCCGATTCCGGCGGCACGTTTCCATCGCCTACGCGGTGTTATCAAGACTCGAGGATCGCCGACTCGCGCTCTCGTGCAGGCCGAGCCGGGCGGGACTCGTATCGTCCGGATTCAGTGACGGTGCCGACCCACCCGCAATCGCTACAGGCGAACAGTCCTTGCCCATCGACCAGAGAGCCGCCGCAGTCGGGGCAGGTATCCGACGTCGCCGACTCGAGGCCCGCGTCCACATCACTGACCGAACCGAGCGGTGTCGGGAGCTCGCCCGTTCGGAGCGTTGCGATCGCCTCGTCGGTCGTGTACGTCTCGTCGGTCGTCTCGTTCGAGTGGGGGAAGACGCCGACCAGTTCGTCGTCGTCGTACAGCTCGAGACACAACAGCGGCGTCACCAGCCGTTCGCGCGTCGTCCCGGTCACCTGCGAGGTCGTCGTCCGCTTCCGGAACGGCGGTCGGACGCTCACGCCGCGCTCGTCGGCCCACTGGGCGAACCGCTCGAAGTTCTCGATGACTTCCTGGTGAGGACTCTCTTCGGAGAGCGTGACTTCCTTGGGCCAGCTCCGGAGGAGCAACTCGTCAATCGAGCCCTCGGACTCGCAGGCCTGGAGCGTCTCGATCTGGGCGTCGACCGGCTCGAGCAAGAGCGGTGCGCGCACGTGGCAGACGGCCGTTATCTCGGTTGTCTTGTCAGTCATGTATTCTCGTTGCGAGTTTATCCAACCGAAGTACTGATAAACGTTTCTGCGGGCGACTCGGTATCGGTTGAAGGAATATTATACCATACTAGGACGGAATAGCCGTCGGAAACCGTCGTGCTTGATGAGCGGTTGATCCGAGTGACGTCGACGGTTCCAGAACGGATCGTACCGGCAACTCGATGCCGTCGCTTGAGGCCTCCGAAGAACGAATGGAAGTACTACGTCCGCTTCTGAATTTCCTCGCGCAGGAGTTCGCTCACGAGGTCGCCGTCCGCCTTCCCTCGTAACGCACCCATGCACTCGCCCATCAGTCCCGAAAACGCTTGCATTCCCTCTGCTTCGACCTGTCCTTCGTTCCGTTCGATGACCTCGACGACAGCCTCCCGAACTTCGTCCTCACCGGCCGATCCGAGCCCGGCGTCCTCGGCGGCCTCCTCGGCGGATTGGTCCGGCTCTTCTGCGAGTGCCGTCAGCAGATCCGGAACGCCCTCGCGCGCAAGGTCACCGCCTTCGACCATCGCGAAGACCGCCTCGAGGTGCTCTCGAGTCAGGTTCTCGACGGGCACGTCGTCCCGGCGGAGTTCAGTCAGGGTCGACTCGAGCGTCGTCGCGGCCAGCGTCGGATCGATTCCCTCAGCAACGACGTCCTCGAACAGCGGCATGTACTTGCCGTAGGCGACCTGTTCGGCCAGGCCTTCACCGAGTCCGTACTCGTTCTGGTAGCGCTCGACCTTCTCGGTCAGCAGTTCGGGTTCGGGAACGTCGCTCGGGTCCGGTTCGACCGGCGGGACGTCCGTCTCGGGGTACATCCGCGCCGCGCCGGGCAGCGGTCGCAGGTACCGGGTCGTCCCGTCGTCGTTCGCACCGCGGGTCTCCTCGGGGACCCCCTCGAGTGCGGTTCCCGCCCGCTCCGCGACGGCGTCGATGGCCGACTCCGCGACCTCGGTGTCGGCGGCCACGATGGTGACGGCGTCTTCGGATCCCGCTCCGACGGCGTCTCGAAGTGCCGCAACCTCATCTTCGGTGACCCCGTAGGCGGGCAGTTCGTCGGTGTGGAAAATCCCGCCCGCGCCGTGGCGTTTCGCGTGATCCGAGAACTCTGTCCCGAGCCGGCGGTCAGGGGCAATCTCGCGACCGACGATGCCGTCGAACCCGGAGAGCGGTACCGCCATCACTGACCCGCCGCTGTTCAGTGCACCGCCGATGACGCCGCTGTCAGTGCCCTCGAAGACTTCGGTCACGTCCTGAACGTCGCCGACCGACGCCTCCCGCTCTGCGAGTTCGTCCCAAATCTCGACGAGTTCGGCCTGCCGAGCGACCTCGTTGCGCACGATGTCGTCGATGTCGTCGAGGCTCTGGACGCCCTTGATCTCGACGCGAGCCCCCTCCGCGATCGAGACGTTGACGTCCTGCCGGATCGTCCCCAGTCCGCGCTTGACCTTTCCGGTCGATCGAAGGAGCATTCCGATCCGTTCGGCCGCTTCGAGGGCCTGCTCGGGCGTCGAGATGTCGGGACTCGTGCCGATCTCGACCAGCGGGATGCCGAGTCGATCGAGGCTGTAGCGCACGCCGTCGTCGGTCTCTTCGACGCGCTGGGCGCTCTCCTCCTCGAGCAGCATGTCCTCGATACCGACCGTGCCCTCGCTGGTCTCGATCGCGCCGTCGGTGGCGATCAGCGTCGAGCGCTGGAAACCCGACGTGTTCGACCCGTCGACGACGATCTTGCGCATGACGTGGGCCTGATCGACCGGGCTCATGTCCATCAGCTGGGCAACCTCGAGCGTCGTCTCGAGGGCTTCCTCGTCGAGTTCGTGGGGCGGCTCGTCGTCCTCCTCGACGAGACAGGTCGTGTCGTAGGCGAGGTACTCGAACTCGCGTTCGACCATGCTCTCCTCGACGGCGGCGTCGTCGAGTTCGCCCAGTTCGCTCCGGGTGGGGTGGAGGTAGCGCGTGAACCGGCGCGTCGACGCCTCGGGCTCGCGGAGGGTGGTCGGACACTGACAGAACAGCTTCGTCGCCGTGTCAAGTTGCTGGTGGATTTCCAGCCCGGCGACGAGTCCGAGGGACTCGTAATCGTACTCGGTCATTGGCGGCCACTCGGAGGCGGAAGGGTAAAAAACCGTCCAGTTACGGCCGGATCGTCGGCGGTCCGTGTTTCCTCAGATTCGCTCGTTCGGTGCACGCGTCGAACGCCGGAACGAGACTCAATCCCGCGTACCGAGCCGTATCAAGCAAGCACAACGTCTACCCGACGTGACCGACACGGTAGTGTATGGTTCGACTCTCGACGATCGTTATCGTTCTCGCGATTGTTTTCGCAATCGGTCTCATTCCGATTCCCGTCATCCCCGGCGTCGGGATTATCGTCGGTATCTCGGGCGTCGTTCTCGGAATCATCCTCCGGTTCCTCGGGTGGTAATCTCAGTCGCTCGAGGACTCGACCGACACGCCCGAACTCGAGTCACCATCCGACGTTGACCCGGTATCCGACGACTCCGTGTCCGAAACCGAGCGTGACCTGTCGGAACCGTTCTCAAGTGCGTCCGCGACTCCCTCGAGTATCCGCTCCGCTGGCACCTCGAGAGCGGATTCCAACCGGAATCCGTCCGCGACCTCGGATCCCCGCTCTCGCGACGCACCGGCGTCGCTTCGCGGACCCTCGTCTTCCCCTCGCGTTGCGATCACGACCGAGCCAGCTACCGCATCGACGACCTCGAGAAGGCGTCGCGTCCCTCCGCCAGACGATTCGAGCACGCTCTCGGCGACGACGGTCACGTCGGCCTCCCGAACGGACGTCTCGAACGCCGTCAACTGGGCCGGCGAGAGCGATTCGAACGGCGGGATTTCGACGCAGTCGACCCCGAGCGACCGGGCGGTTTCGGCCGCCGTATCCCCGTCGGTGACCGGGCCGAGACTGATCTCGAGGGCGGGGGGTTCGGCCGCATCGCCCTCGTCTCGTGCGCTCCCGTCTCGCGCGCTCCCGTCTCGCGCGCTCTCGAGTCGGGCGAGCACGCGTGCAGCGATCGATCCGGTTCCGAGGACGTGGATCCGAACGGTGCGACGATCGACACCGTTCCACGCATCGTCCGCGGAACGCGGGAACGCCGTCACCGTTTCCGATCCCGTGAGCGGGTGCGTGGTGACCGCCGCGGTCGCGTCGAAGACGTCGCCGAGGGCGTCACCCGTGAGCACGTCCGACGGTGGGCCGTTCCGATAGACGTCGCCGTCGGCGAGCATCACGAGCCGGTCACAGTACCGCGCGGCCAGATCGAGGTCGTGGATCGCCGCACAGACGGTCCGTCCCTCGTCGACCAGTTCGCGGACCAGCTCGAGCGTCTCGATCTGGTGATTGACGTCGAGGCTCCCCGTCGGCTCGTCGAGCAGCATGACAGGCGTTTCCTGGGCGATCGCCCGCGCCAGCACGACCCGCTGGCGCTGCCCGCCGCTGATCTCGTCGATCGGCCGGTCGGCCAACTCGGTCGTCCGGGTCCGCTCGAGGGCCCGGTCGACTGCGGCGCGGTCCTCGGGCGTCGCCGACGAGAAGCGCGAGCGGTGTGGATGTCGCCCCATCTCGACGACGTCGCGGACGGGGAACGAAAACGAGAGCGTCGTGTCCTGCGGAACCACGGAGACGAGCCGGCTCGAGGCCCGCGAGGAGAGTTCGTGGATATCATCCCCGCCGATCGCGACCGTCCCGGAATCGGGCTCGAGCGCGCCGCTGATCGCACGGAGGAGCGTCGTCTTCCCAGCCCCGTTCGGGCCGACGAAGCCGACGAACTCGCCGGGTTCGACCGCGAGGGAGACGTCCTCGAGCACCTCGAGCTCGCCGAAGGAGAGCGAGCAGTTCTCGACGGTGATCGTCGCCGGGTCGATGTCCTGATGGATCCTCTGTTGATCGCTTTCGTGCTCGGTCTCACTCATACTGAATGCACCTCCCGCCGGGTCAGTAGGAACAGGAAGAACGGGGCCCCGAGCGCCGCCGTAACGATGCCGACTGGGACTTCGGTCGGCCCAGCCGGCCACCGCGCGATCGTGTCGGTCACGACCAGAAACGAGGCTCCTGCGAGGGCACTCGTCGGGAAGAGTATCCGGTGGTCGGGACCGACGAGCAGTCGCATAATGTGTGGCACGACGAGTCCGACGAAGCCGATCACGCCGGTGACGGCGACGCCTGCGGCGGTAACGATGCTCGCCAGCGCGAGCAACAGTAGCTTGGTCCGCTCGACGTCGACGCCGAGGTGGTGTGCGTCCTCCTCGCCGAGCAGGAGCACGTTGAGTTCCCGTGCGTACGCGCCGAGAACGATAACTCCGATGAGGGTGACCGGCAGTGCGAACGCGACGTCGCTCCAGCCTCGGTCTCGCAGGCTCCCCATCAGCCAGACGACGGCCTCCCTGAGACCGTCGCCGCTGTGGATGAGCATATACGAAATCAGTGACCCGAGAAACGCTTGAACGGCGACTCCGGCGAGCAACAGCGTTGCAACCGGCGTTCGACCGCCTTCGGTGGCGATGGCGTAGACGAGAAACGCGGTCGTGAGTGCGCCCGCGAACGCGGCGAGGTGCAGGTTTCCGAACGGAATGATTGCCGGAAAGGCGATCAGCGCGACCGCGCCGGCGGCGGCCCCGGACGAAACGCCGATGATCGAGGGATCTGCAAGCGGGTTCCGGAAGAACCCCTGCATTACCGTCCCCGCAGCGGCGAGTGCGAACCCGACCGTGGCCGCGAGGGCGATACGGGGCAGTCGCATCTGCGTGACGATGAACTGGTGCGTTCCGGGAACGTCGAACGAGAAGACGGACACGTACTTGAGGTCCACCACTGGAACGGACCAGCCGACTACCGGCAGGGTTCCGGTTCCGGCCTCGAGACCCGACGGGACGACGATCTCGTTCAGGATCGCCATCGCGACCGTTAGGGGATCGATCCGCACCGGTCCGAGTGCGGCGCTGACGACGATGGCGGCGACGAGCAGGCCCGCGAGGCCCGTCGACCAGACCGCTGTCCGGACCGATCGCTTCATACACTTCAACCTCGGTTGGAGTAGGCAAATATTTGTTGAAGTAGGGATCATGTATTTGACGATGCGAAAACAGTTAGCCGTTTTACTGGCCGTTTTGCTCCTCCTTTCCGCTATCGGCCCCGCCGTGGCCGGCGCGAGTACCGCACCGACGACTGCCGTCCAGGAGTCGGACGCCCAATGTGAGTATCCGCTCACGATGACCGACGCAACCGGCGAGGAGGTCACGATCGAAAGCGAACCCGAATCGGTCGTGACGCTCTATCCGGGCGACGCACAACTCGCCTACTCCATCGGCGCCGAGGACAAGGTCGTCGGAATGCCGGTGAGTCAGTATACCGACTCGCTCGACGCCGGCGACCGAACCGACATTACCGGCGACGACGGCGTCACACCCGTCGCCGAAGAGATCGTCGCGCTCGATCCCGACGTCGTCCTCGCAGCGAACATCGCCCTCTTCAATCAGGACCTCCTCGACACGCTCGAGGAGGCCGGCATCACGGTCGTCGTCCTCGACACCGCGACCTCGCTCGACGACGTTCGCGAGAACGTCCGCGTGACCGGGCAGGTGACCGGCGAATGTACGAACGCCAAGGAGACGATCGACTGGATGAACGAGCGACTCGAAATTTACGAGAGCGCGCTCGAGAACGAGTCCGAACCGCTCGCGTACTACGACGGCGGCGAGGACGGGGACACGCACGGGACGGAGACGTTCCAACACGAGGTGATGACCACGGCAGGACTCACTAACCTGGCCGCAGAAGTCGGTGAGTCGGGCTGGATGCAGATGAACTCGGAAGTCGTCGTCAACGAGGATCCGGCATGGATCGTCTACCCGGATAGCACCGATTCGCCGCCGACGGTCGAGAGCCTCCAGGAGACGACCGCCGTTCGGGAGGACAATATCGTCGCCGTCGATGATAACGCGATGAGTCAGCCCGGTCCGAACGTCGTCTACGCGATCGAGACGATTATCGAGCAGGTCCACCCCGAAGTGCACGCCGAGATCGAAGGCGACCTCGAGGCGGCCGACGAAGAGTACGACGGAAATTCGACGGACGACGGATCGGACGACGAACAGTCTAGCGAGAGCCCGATCCCCGGGTTCGGCGTTTCTGCCGCCGTAGTCGCCCTGCTGGCTGCCGTTAGTTTCGTTGCACGGCGGCGATAACGCACAGCACTCGTTTTTCGCGCCCTCGTTCGTTCGGTTCCGGTCGTTGTCAGCGCTCGACGTATCGTTTTGAAAAGGGTTTACTCGCCGGGCTACCCAGACCGTAGCATGGTCGAGAACGTCATCTGGCCCGCCTATCTCGATGCGAACCTCTCGAGGGCCGAGGGCCGACGCGTGTCACAGGAGCTGGCGGTCGAGGAACCGACGGTCGACGAGATCGCGAAGTCCGTCCAGCAGATCGGGTACGACGCCACGATCGAGCGGGACAAGTCCTACTCCCGAGAGCACTGGGCCGACCGGGGCCGGGTCGTCGTTCGCGGGGCCGACGACTCGACGAAAAACGACCTCGTCCAAGCCGTCGCGGCGTACATCGTCGCGATGCGCGAGTGAGATGCGCCGGGTCGGCGCAGTCGTCCGCACCGCACAGGGACTGGCCGTCCTCCGGGCTGACGACGCTGACGGCGGTGAGAACAACGACACGTTCGACGAGTTCCGCGACGAAATCGGCACGATGGTCCTCAACGACTCTCTCGAGGAGGTCGGCCGCGTCGTCGACATCTTCGGCCCCGTCTCGAGGCCGTATCTGGCGGTGACGCCGGACGACGGCGTTCACCTGCCGTCGCTGGTGGGGTCGACGCTGTACGCGCGATAGCGTCGTCGGTCGCCGTCTCGTTTTCCGCTTCGGTTCGGTTTTCGGTACACCGTGCACTGTGTCCGGGCAACGTAACGACCCGTAGAGTCGTTCGGCGATCGGTATGCGGTGGCGCGCGCCGTCGCCCGTCCGAGCGACAGTGAGGGCAGGCGTCGATACCGTGCGAGGGATGAGCGAACGAAGTGAGCGAATCGGTTGGGGAGGGCGTGGCGATTCCGTGTTGTCGCGATGGCAGGACACGTCGTTCACCTCGATCTCGCCACTGCACACCGTTCGACACACAATCCTCGAGACGCGCTATACGCAAGCTCGAAGTGGAAAAGACGATAGGAGCGGGGTGCAAACGCCGCGACATGAACGACCGGATGCGGGTCCTCGCCGCCGTTGGCACGACGGTCCTGCTGTTTCTCGGCGTCCAGCTCGGCGCGCTGGCGCTGCTCGAGCCGTTTCAGGAATCGGGCCGACAGGCCATCGAGGATCCACAGAATCCGACGAACAGCGTCCTCTACTTCGGAGTCATGCTCGTCGCGACCGGCCTCATGCTCGCGGCGTTCAAGTACGACCTCGAGTGGCTGATCAGACTCCTGCTCGTCGGTGTCAGCGTGATGATCTCGTGGTACGTCTTCGCCGAACTCGTCCCGTCGCTCGCCACGCCGTTCGTCTCCGACGGTGCGGCGGACGCACTCGCGATCGGCGCTTCGCTGGCTGTCGGCGCGGCACTCCTGTTGTATCCCGAGTGGTACGTCATCGACGCCGCGGGAGTGGTGATGGGTGCCGGTGCCGCCGCCCTGTTCGGAATCAGTTTCGGCCTCCTGCCGGCGCTGCTGTTGCTCGCCGTGCTCGCGGTCTACGACGCGATCAGCGTCTACGGCACCGAACACATGCTCGATCTCGCCGAGGGCGTCATGGACCTCAAGATTCCCGTCGTGCTCGTCATTCCGATGACCCTCTCGTACTCCTATCTCGCGGCCGGCAGCACCGACGACGTGCTCGAGGACGATCTCGAGACCGACGAGAGCACCGACGCTGACGGCACCGCCACCGAAAGCGTCGACGCCGAGAGCACCGCCACCGCTGCGAGCGCCGCCGACGGCGGTGAGCAAGACGATATTGCCGTCGATAGTTCCACTGCCGATGCCGGCGACCGCGATACCGAAGCCGACACCAAAGCCGATACCGAGGACGATACGAACGTCCTCGAGCGGGACGCCCTGTTCATCGGTCTCGGCGACGCCGTTATTCCTTCGATTCTCGTCGCCAGCGCGGCGTACTTCCTCGAGGCCGGGACGCTCTCGGTCCCCGGAATCGCACTGAACCTGCCAGCGCTCGGCGCGATGGTGGGGACGATTTCCGGACTGCTCGTGCTCATGTACATGGTCCTCGAGGGCCGTCCCCACGCCGGACTGCCCCTGCTCAACGGCGGCGCGATCGGCGGCTACTTGCTCGGCGCGCTCGCGAGCGGGGTCTCGATCGTCACGGCCGTCGGGTTCTGAAGAGACTAATTTCCGCCGTTACCCGTCCTCGCCCTCGGTCTCGACGATATCGACCTCGAGGTCGTCGTACTGCTCGAGCCCACGAACGAGGGTATCGATCCGGCCTCGCTCAGTGCCCCCCTGACGGCTTTCCCCGACAGGATGGATGGCTACGACGACGAGGTGATCGCCCTCGTGTTCGTTCCGAATAATATCGAGGGCGACGTCGATCTCGAACTCCCCGTCCAGCGTCGCCATCCCCTCGTACGACTCGACGGGGAACCGCTCGCCGAGCGCCTCG
Organism: Natrinema zhouii; assembly: GCF_013456555.2. Classification (GTDB taxonomy): domain Archaea; phylum Halobacteriota; class Halobacteria; order Halobacteriales; family Natrialbaceae; genus Natrinema; species Natrinema zhouii. The sequence goes on along the minus strand of NZ_CP059154.1, from coordinate 3,769,704 downwards.
AGCGAGCGGCCGCCGACGGCTCGCTCGAGTGATACTCCGTCGTATCGACGCTGGACGCGCTCGGCGAGGTCCACGTTCGACGGCGCGCCGACGGGATTGAACTCCTCGCCACCGGCGGTGACGTGGGGTGCCGCGAGGACGCTGAACACACCCGCGCCCACCGATCGGTCGTCGCCCTGCTCGGCCGGTCGGTCGATCGCCCGGTCGTAGATGCTGTTGTAACTCGTCAGTTCGACGCCCTCGCCGCCCACTTGCTGGGTCTCGACCCGTTTTATCGTCCCCTGATACTCGTAGCCGGCTTCCGTAGCTGCCGACTTGGAGACGCGCGCCGGCGCTGCCGAAACCATCGCCATCTCGTCGGCGGAACTGCTGAGACAGCCGGCTACCGTGCCGACGCCGCCCGCCGCGAGCGCGCCGAGAAACAGCCGTCGATTCATGTTGTTCGCTCCGACCAGACTCGAGGAAATAAACGCCGCGGTGATCTTCACTCGCTGATTACAATTCGAACTGCATGGATGATGCAGTGAGATGGTGTGCCACTCAGTAACAGTGCAGTTATATCCTCGTCGAGCGTTGTAATCTGCATGGGTACGCCGCTCGAAGATATCCGCTTTCTCGCGGACTCGGAGAACCGATTCGCTGCGCTCGAAGCCCTCGCGGCAGGGCCCCGTACGAGGGCGGAATTACAGAGCGCAACCGAGGCCTCTAAAGCCACGATCAGCCGTCTCCTTGGTGATTTCGAGCGTCGCGGTTGGGTAGTGAGGGACGGACACCGATACGCGTTGACTCCGCTCGGAGAATACGTCGCGAGCGAGTTCATCGACGTCTATGACCACATGGCGACCGCCAGCGATCTGCGGGAACTGCTCCCGTGGTTTCCGCTGGGGGAACTGGAGATCGAGTTCGACCTCGAGATCTTGACCGAGGCGAGGATCACCGCGGCGACCCCCGACGATCCAATGGCGCCAGTGGCCCGCGTGCTGGACATCGAACGTGAGTCGACCCGGACGAAGACGCTGGCGGACAAGTTCCCCGAGCCGTGTGTCGACGCGAGACACGAGGCGGTCGTCGGCGGCACGCAAACGATGGAACTGGTGACTACCCCGACCGTGATCGAGTCGGTGATGGCGTCTCCGTGCGCCGACGAGTTCGAGGACATCGTCGCCGCTGACCGCACTACAGTATACGTCTACGACGGTGACGTCCCGCCTGGAGGCATCTACGACGGGACGGCCTACCGAATCGTCCTCGACGATCGGGACGTCTCCGTCGGCCTGATCGAATCCGACGATCCGGCCCTCGTCGACCGGCTCACTGAGTCGTTCGACGAGTACCGGGAAGCGTCGACCCGCCTCACCGCGTCGGAGTTACGCGACGGCCGGGAATCCATGGGAGCGGAGACGTAGCAGTGGCGGGTACGAGACGACGGATTCGCGGGTCCGAGACGGCGGATTCGTAGCCGGCGTCTCGTGGTCGCAGCCGACACGAGTCTCTGGTAGCCGACTGCTCGAGTCGGTCTTTCGACGAAGACTGCCTCTGCCCCGCCTCGAGGGACGGATAAGGGTGGTGACGCGTTGCACGGCGTGAAACGGTTACAGCAGATGCCTATACCATGGTCGTAAGCGAGGTTACTCAACGAGTACAGAGCCATGAAAACCGAGAACGAGGCAATAGATACGGAGACGGTAGTCGCGTTTGAAAAATCGTTCCGCGGCCGGGTCGTCCTCCCGGACGACGAAGACTACGACGAGTGCCGTCGGGTCTGGAACGGTATGATAGACCGGTATCCGGCGATGATCGCTCAGTGTGCCGGGGTCGCGGACGTGATCGCGTCCGTGAATTTCGCCCGCGAGAACGACCTTCTCATCGCCGTCAAGGCCGGCGGGCACAACGCCGCGGGAAACGCGGTCTGTGACAACGGCCTCGTGATCGATTGCTCCCCGATGACGGCGGTCCGGGTCGATCCAGGTACCAGAACCGTCCGCGTCGAACCCGGCGTCACGATGGGAGACCTCGATCACGAAACTCAGGCGTTCGGACTCGCCACTCCGGGCGGCACCGTCTCGACCACCGGCGTCGCTGGCCTCACGCTAGGTGGCGGATGGGGGTGGCTGAGTCGGCGGTTCGGACTTACCATCGACAACCTTCGGAGTGTGGATGTCGTCACCGCGACGGGGGAACTCGTCCACGCGAGCGAGGACGAAAACCCGGACCTGTTCTGGGGGATCCGCGGCGGCGGCGGTAACTTCGGGATCGTCACTTCCTTCGAGTTCGACTGCCACGAAGTGGGACCAATGGTGCTCGGTGGGATGGTTATCCATCCGTTCGAGGACGCGGCCGACCTCCTCCGATTCCACCGCGAGTTTACGGCCGATATGCCGGACGAATGCTGCTGCTACGCCGCGATCATGACGGCACCGCCGGCACCGTTCCTCCCGGAGGCGGTCCACGGCACGAAGGTGGCCGCGCTCGCGCCGTTCTACTCGGGCCCCATCGAGACGGGCGAGGAACTCCTCCAGCCGCTCCGGGACTTCGGCGAGCCGATCGTCGACCAGGTCCAGCCCATGCCGTATGCGGCCCTACAACAGATGCTAGACGAGCCACAAGCGCCGGGATACCGGAACTACTGGAAGTCCCAGCTGGTGGACCCCCTTCCCGACGACGCGATCGACATGGTGGTCGAACGTGCGGGAACGCTTCCGTCACCGATGTCGCAGCTCGTCCTCGAGCACCTGGGCGGCGCGATCTCTCGGGTCGAGCCGGACGCGACGGCGTACCGGAACCGGAACGCCGCGTTCTCGTTCAACGTCTTTTCCCGGTGGGAGGATCCCGCCGAGGACGAGACCCACGTCTCGTGGGCCCGGGAGTTCCACGCCGCGATGGAACCGTTCGCGACCGAGGGCGTGGCCGTGAACTTCCTCAGCCAGGAGGGCGACGAGCGAGTCAGGGCCGCCTACGGCGACAATTACGATCTCCTGGTCGACGTCAAGGACGCGTACGATCCCGAGAACCGCTTCCGGATGAACCAGAACATCACGCCGTCCGCTCGGGCCGACGGCGGCGCGAGTCACGAAAGAGTATGACGACGAATCGGCGACGGCCACGTCATGACCGTCGGCGGTTCAGTTCGGACTGATGAACGCGGTGGGAGGGCCGCTGGACCCGATCGCACAGCTATTGAATGTGCGAGCAGCGACGAGAACGCACGATACTCACTCGCCCGACGGAAGCCGGTAGGTCGCCCCTTCGTCCGTGTCCTGCACTTCGATCCCGAGCGCCTCGAGTTCGTCGCGCAGTTCGTCGGCGCGTTCGTAGTTGCCGGCCTCGCGCTCTCGCTCGCGCACGCCGAGGACGAGGTCCACTACGTCGCCGGCGAGTTCAGCAGAGCCCGTCGTATCGCCCGTAAAGGAGAGCCCGAGCACGCCGCCGAGTTCCTCGAGGGTCTCGACGGCCAGACGGAGCCCGCGGTAATCGTAGCTGCCAGCGCCGATTTCGCTCTCGGCGTTGCCACCGGTATCGGCGGCCGACTCCTCCAGGTGCCGATTGATCGCCGTCGCGACCGACAGCAGCGCGGACTGCGCTTCTCGGGTGTTGAAGTCGTCGTTCATCGCGGTCGTAAACGCCTCGCGCGCGCCGTCGATCTCGTCGCGCAGGGACTCGTCGTCGACTTTCGAACTCGCCGCCGGGGAGTCGAGCGCCTCGACGGCCGCCTCGTAAGCCCGCTCGAGTTGGTCCCATCGCTCCTCGGCCTCGGCGATCGTCTCGTCCGAGTAGAGCTGTTTGCTGTTGTACGAGCCGGCGGTCAGGAACGTCCGCATGACGTTCGTCCCCCAGCGATCGATCGCTTCGTCGACCGTGACGAAGTTGCCCAGACTCGAGGACATCTTCTCCTCGTCCATCTGGAACAGTTCGCAGTGGAGCCAGTAGTTCGCGAACTGCTGGCCCGTCGCGGCTTCCGATTGGGCAATCTCGTTTTCGTGGTGGGGGAAGACCAGGTCCCGACCGCCGACGTGGATGTCAAGCGTCTCGTCGAGGTGGGTCATGCTCATCGCCGAGCACTCGATGTGCCAGCCGGGACGGCCCTCGCTCCACGACGAATCCCACGTTAGTCCTTCGGGCGGCTCCCTGCCGTGGTCGACGCCTTCGTGGCGGTGCTCTTTGACGGCGTCGGGATCGACGCCGCCGGCCTTCCAGAGCGCGAAGTCCGCCGGATTGCGCTTTTCGGTGCGCTCGTCGGGATCGCCCTGGGACTCGATCTCGCCGAGTTCCTGATTCGAGAGCTTGCCGTACTCGTCGAAGCTGCTCACATCGAAGTAGACCGAGCCGTTGGACTCGTAGGCGTAGCCCTTCTCGATCAGCGTCTCGACGAGGTCGATGATCTCGGGGACGTGCTCGGAGACGCGGGGGTAGACCTCCGCCCGCAGGAGGTTCAGCGATCGCATGTCGTCGATCGTCCGCTGGATATAGGTCTCGGCGACGTCCGACTCGCTCTCGCCCAGCTCGTCCTCGCCGACGCGGGCGACGATCTTCTCGTTGACGTCGGTGAAGTTCTCGACGTGACGCACGCCGTACGAGAGGTGCTCGAGCCAGCGGTGCATGACGTCGACGTGGACCCACGAGCGGGCGTGGCCCAGATGTGGCGGATCCGAGACCGTCAGGCCACAGTAGTAGAGGAGGACGTTCTCGGGATCCCGTGGCTCGAACGGCTCTTTCTCGCCCGTCAACGTGTTCGTCACGTGCAGGGTCATTACGCTCACTTCCGCCGGACGAAAGTTAAAGCGTGTGATGGCATCCGAACGCGGTGCTTGCTCGTCTCAAGACCGACACGCGGCGATCACGAGAGCCAGCAGAACAACTGCGATTAGTCCAGATGGTCGAGCTCTCCGAACCGCTCGCGGTTCATCGTCGTGACGACGAATCGTCGCACCGTATCGATCAGTTCCGCTTCCGTCTCGTACGTTTCGATACGGAGGTCCCATCGGGCTCGTGCCGACCGAATCATCTCACTGGTCACGTTGGCCTCGTGGACGAAGACGATCCTGTCATCGTGTGTCTCCGCGACGTTCTCTAAGATACTGCCCGTCTCCTCTCCGACACCGAAGTTGTGGCCGAGGAACGGCACGATGAACACGGTTGCATTCGCGCACCGGGCGTACTCGATGCTCTGAGTCACTGCATCGATCTCATCGGTCTCGATATCGATGTCGACCGCGAGGAATGCGTTTACCTCAGGATCCGTTCGAAGCGTTCCTTGTAATCGTCGGAGCAGGGCTTCCGCCTCGTCGATTGCGTCCTCGTTCTGGAAGAGTTTCCTGAGAGGACCGGGGAGGTCCCCAACGGACACGTTCTGCCGTTCCTCGTCGGTCAGCACGTAGTTCAGATTGAACGATTTATACGGACCCATTAGATAGAGGAGAAATCGATCGTATTTCACGGTGCCAAGCCGGTCCGCGATAAGATCCCGCGTAATCTCCTGCGTCATATTCGGAATGATCTGCGACAGTATATAAAGAAGTGCATTTTCAGTAAATGCTGGCTTGACAAGGACTAAGAGACGAGGGCGAGTAGTCCGTGGTACGATGGGGACGAAACATACGCGGATCGCCGACGGCGATCCGACCGACCCGGACGACCTACTGCCGGAGCAGAGCGTCCTCTCCCTCGAGGAGTACCTCGAGATGCAGGCCGCGATCGGGAATCGAACCCGATTCGAGATCGTCTACCGTCTCTCTCACGCGGACGAGCTGACACCGACGGAACTCGATTCGGTACTGGAGATCGACGATAGCACGCTCCACTACCATCTCAATAAACTCCGAGACGTCGGGCTCATCGAGAAGCGCGTCCGAACGGAACGGGACAGCGACGGGCTCTACACGTACTACAGGGCGACGATCCTCGGTGACGTCCTCCTTGAGCACGGCGTCGAAGAGCTCCTCCGTCGCGAGTGGGATTTCAGCGAGGCGTACGATAGTAGCGAAACCTGATTTCGCTCGCCCATTTGGCCCGTCTCTCACTCGATCCGAACGTCCACACGATCGAGCGCCGCTTCGACCGCTCGCAGCGCATTGGCACCCTCGAGTCGGGCGACCACGACGACCAGCGTGCCGTCGGCGACGGCCGCCGCGGTCGGCGAAATATCCTCGAGCGAGAGTCGCGCCAGCACTGCTGCGAGCGCGGCCGTATCCACATCGCCGGTCGCGACGATGGCGGTCCGGTCGCCGCCGGAGGGACCGAAGGCCGTCCCGCCGACGGTGACGAGCGCGTCGTTACCGTCGGTCGAACTCCCGCGTTCGTCCCCGCCGCCCTCGAGCGCCCCGATCCCGCTCTCCATTCGGACCCGGGCGTCTCGCGATTCGGTCTCGTAGGCCGGTAACTCCTCGGCGTACCGCCGGAGCGCCGTCGCGATGGCGTCGGTCTCACCGTCGACATCGAGATAGCGGGCGGCGGCGGTGTAGTTGACGACGCCGGCTCGCAGGGCGGTCCGGAGGAATGGGTGACGGTTGACCGCCCGGCGCGTCTCGGCTGCCAGTGACATATCGGGGACGGCGTCTCGAGTCAGCATAAAGTCAGCGTCATCTCGGCCCGCGCGGGCCGACACGCTCTCGGTTCGGTCGACTCGAAGACAGTCGTGCCGGCTTGAGGACGGGACGCGTGAACCGGTTCGCCCGACAGTATATATCTCTCGAGTTGCTTTGTCCACGTATGAGTGAGTCCGAGACGGAGCAATCCCCCGAGGATGCCGTTCGCGAAGATGTATCGCTGTTCCTCCGCCGGAACTTCCCCCAGATCGAGATGCACGGTGGCGATTCGTCGATCACTGACGTCGATCTGGACGAACGCCGCGTCTCGATCAATCTGAGTGGCGCGTGCAGCGGCTGCGGGATCAGTCCGATGACGACCCAGGCGATTCAGCAGCGTCTGCCGTCCGAGATCGACGCGATCGACCACGTCTCTGTGAGTACCGGCCTCGAGGGACTGGCCGAAGAGGGTTCCTCGGGTCGCGACGTCCCACCCGATACCCCCTTCTAAGTCCGGGCGAGCGGGAGCCCGCCTTCGAAACCGGGACTACGTCACGTCTCACTGGCCGCGACCGGGGCGCTTTTGCCTCGAGCGCGTTTTTCTTCCACTATGAATCCAGCTGCCGTCGAGGAACTCATCGAATCGAATCTCGAGGACTGCGAGGCGACGGTCTCCCACGCGCGTGACGAACACGACGAGGACCACCTCGCCGCAACAGTTGTCTCCCCCGTCTTCGATGGGCTTCCACTCGTCCAGCAACACCAGCAGGTGTACGACGCGCTCGGCGACCACATGACGACCGACATCCACGCCCTCGAGCTATCGACGTACACCCCCGAGGAGTACGCGGATCTCGAGGCCGAATAGCGAGACGTCCGTTCACCGCGGTCGGCGTTGCACCTCGGCAGTCGGACGGTAGTTCGACTGCATCCGGGCTGTCCCACCGAACGCCGTCGATGAGCTCGTGCGATCGTATACTCGTTTCACGCCGTGAAGCCGATTCACGGTCCGTATTCGGACTCGAGGAACGAAATCATGAGGTACTATGCATGATTTTCTGGACAAGTATTTAGTTCTCTGTCCGGTATAGTGACGTAATGTCATCGAAGTCGAGAGGAACGAACGAATCGACCACGACCGGCGGCCAGAACGTCGCGGACGCACTCCCAAACGACACGGGGAGATTCGATCGCGTCCTGGTTGCGATCGACGGCGAGACGGACGATGCGGTCGGTTCGGTCGCCGTCTCGGAAGCGGTCCGTCACGATGCGCGAGTCGACGCGCTGTCGGTCGTTCGAATGAACGCGTCGGTCGACCGGTGGGACATGGTCGTCGAGAGACGCGAGGCGAGCGCCGAAGCGGCCCTGGATGCGGTCGGCGACGCGGGCACCGAAACCGACGTTTCGGTCGCGAAGCGGCTCCGGTACGGCGATCCGACCGATGAAATCGTTCGCTACGCGAGCCACAACGATATCGATCTCATCGTGCTGGGCGAACCGACTCGAACCGGCCTCCGTCGATACATCTCCTCGACGAGCGTCACCGAACGGGTCCGCCGATCGGCGTCCGTGCCCGTACTCACGGTCCCCGCCGACGACTGATTTCCACCGCTGACGACCGGACTTTCACCGCTGCCGACCGGATCTCTCATCCCTCTGAAGACTAATTCCGTTCGATGTTCGCACCGAGATGGGACCGAGACCCCCGGTTTGGGGTTGCTGGAACCGTAGATTTATCCACCAGTCCTGACACGTTATAGTATGGAGTCCCTCCACCCCCGCATTAGGTTACTCTGGATCGCCCGCGGGGCGATCGTCGCGATCGTCCTCGGCGGGATCCTCTTCGGCCTCGATCAGTGGCAGTTCAGCGTTCCACTGGCGGTAATCGCCGGCGTCGTTGCGATTGGACTCGTCCTCGGAACCGTCTACGCGCTCCGCCTGTATCAGCTCTGGCGGTTCGAGCTACAGGACGACGCCCTCTACCTCGAGCGCGGCGTCGTCACGTTCGTCGAGACGGCCGTTCCCTTCGTTCGCGTCCAGCACGTCGACACCCAGTTCGGCCCCGTCGAGCGGGTGCTCGGGCTCTCGAGTGTTGTGGTCTACACGGCCGGTTCCCGGAACGCGGACGTCCGGATTCCGGGACTGACTCCCGATCGCGCGCGGAGTCTGCAAGACACCCTCCGCGAACTGGCCGTCGAGAGCGAGGCCGAGGACGCCGTCTGATATGAATCGCTTACATCCGCTCAGCGCGGTGACGATGGCACTTCAGCGTGGGCTGACCGGGTTCTCGATTCCGGTCCTCCTCATGGGTCTCGGTTCCGGCCTGCTCGGCATCGACAGCGACGCGCTGTTGGTGCTGGTCCCGATCGGTCTCGTCGCCGGTATCGGCTACGGGATCGCGTACTACTATCGGTTCGCCTACGAAGCGACGCCGGACACCTTCGACGTCACCTCGGGCGTCTTCTCCCGACGTTCCCGCGAAATCCCGTATCGCCGTATCCAGAACGTTGACGTGTCTCAGAGCATCTTCCACCGCGTTCTCGGACTCGCCGTCGTCTCGATCGAGACCGCCGGCGGCGGCGAAACAGAGGCGACGCTGAATTACGTCAGCGAGGGCGAAGCCGAGCGCCTTCGGGCCGAGATCCGCCGACTGACGGCCAAGACGGACGACGAAGCGGACGCTGACGAGCGCGCGGCCCCGGCCGACGGCGACGAATCGGCTACCGATGTCGGCGAGAGAGTACAGCAAACGCGCCCTCGAGACGAGGAGAAATCGACCCTCCTGTTCGACCTCGAGTTCCGCGAACTGCTGCTCTACGCCCTGACCTCGTTCCGGTGGGGCGCGGCGGTCTTTCCGATCGCACTGCTGTTCTTCCTGGGCGGTGCCGATTCCGGCCCGAGTCTCGTCCCATCGTTCGTTCTCGACATCGCCCGACCCTTCGGGGGTCCGGAGACACTCGACGGAGCCGGCGTCGGGCCGCTCTTCGTGTTGATCGGACTCTCCCTCATCCAGTGGTCGGTCGCGACGTACGTCGCGAGCGCGATCTACACGGTCGCGAACTACTACGGGTTCCGTCTCGGGCGGGCCGGGAACGATTTCGTCTACGAGCGCGGGCTGATCCAGCGCTACAGCGGTTCAATCCCCGTCGAGAAAGTCCAGTCGGTCACCGTCACCGAGAACCCGCTCCAGCGACTGGTCGGCTACGCCGGGCTCTGGGTCGAAACCGCGGGCTACGGCCCCGATAGTGGCAGCGGCAGCCAGTCGGCCGTTCCCCTGGCCGGGACCGATCGCGTCTACCGGTTCGCCGAGAACCTCACCGGCGTCGAATCGCCACGGTTCCGGAGTCCGCCGACGCTGGCCCGCCGGCGCTACCTCGTCCGCTACGCCATCGTCGCGGCCATCGTCGTCGTTGCGGCCTTCGGACTCGCGCAGGTAACCGGTCTCGAGCGCTGGTATCTCGCCGCAGTCGTCTTCGCCGCGGTGCCGCCCGCGGCACACCTGCGGTACGTCAACCTCGGCTACTACGTCGGCGACGACCACCTCGTGATCCGGAGCGGCTTCTGGAAGCGCCGGACGACCGTCGTTCCCTACTACCGCATTCAGACGGTCTCGATGCGGCGGTCGATCTTCCAGCGCCGGCTCGGACTGGCGTCGCTAGCCGTCGACACTGCCAGTTCGCGCACGTTCGCCTGGGGGACGCCGACGATCGACGATATCGCCCTCGCCGACGCGCGTGCCGCCAACGAAACCAGTCGGGAGCATCTGCAGGTGGCACTGCGCGAACGCGCTCGAGGCGACGGCGAGCTATCGGTGGATTTCACCGATCGGTCGTGAGCCATCGAGGCGACACCGAGACCCGGTTCAGCGCTCGGCGGCCTCCCCGCCGTCACGGCCGAGACCACGACGTTTTTGCCCCGACCGTCCCACCCGCTCTGTATGGGTTCAGACGGCATCGACCGACCGACCGAGGACCGTCACCGGGGACGGGCATGATCAGCGATGCGCTCCGGTACCCGGTCACTAACGCATTCGGACGGGCGGCGCTGCTCAGGTGCGGTGTCAGCGTCGTCGCGATCGCGGTCGGGGCGCGGTACGCGGTCGCGTTCTCGCCGTCGATAGTCGCGCTCGTCCCCGCGCTCGTCGCGCTCCTCGCTCTCGTCGTCCTCTTCGGAACGACGGCGTTCGTCCTCGGATTCGACGAGCAGCGACCGCGTCCGTCCGTGTGGGCGGTCGTCCGTCCCGGTCTCGGGGCGCTCGCGCTGTCGGTCGTCTTACTCGTCCCACCGATCGTCCTGCTGGCGCGGTCACTGATCGAGACGCCGGCGGCGCTCGCGCTCGAGAACGGTGCGGGACTGTTCTCGCTCGTCTCGTCGACCGCAGCAGTGTTCTTCTTTATCGCGTGTACGTACGTGTACCCGGCCGCAGTGGCCACGGGCGTCTCGACCGGACGGCTTCGCGCGGCCGTCGAGGCCGAGACGTTACTGCCCGTGTTGACCGACTCGACGTACTTCCTGCGGTGGGCCGTCGGGTTCTCGTTTGTCGTTCTCGCGGTGTGGTTCACTATCACGGCCGTCCGTCGCGGTGACGTACTGGGATTGATCGCCGCGGTGACCGCCGCCTATGGCCTCGTCGCGGGCGCCCGCGCTGTCGGCGTCGGCTACACTCGAGCGTTGGGCGGCGAACCGAGATCGTAGCCACGGACGGCGTCCCGAAATCCGTGCCGTATCGAGAAAATCAGCCGCGGCAACCCGTCTCGAGACCCGTCGGACCGTCCTCGTCGATCAGATGTTCGGCACTCGGGGCTCGCTGCTCTCGACGCGACGGTTGTGGAGCGCCTCGTTGGTCTCGGCATCGAAGACGTGAATCGCGTCCTCGGGAATGTGAACGACCACGCGTTCGCCGGCATCGATCCGCCTCATCCCGTTGATCGTCACGATGGCCGTCTCGTTCCCGTCGTCACCGAGTTCGAGATAGACGATATTCTCGTCGCCGGTCGGTTCGACGACGCTGACCGTCGCAGGGATGGTGTGGCCGTCCGCTCGCCGAGTCTCACCCTCGCTGCGTTCGATGCTGATGTCCTCCGGACGCACACCGAGGACGAGGTCGCTTCGATCGCCGATCGCCGTCGAGATGTCGTCAGAGACGGTGTAATTGAGGATATCGCCGGCGAGGACGGCCCCGTCGCCGTCCGCGTCGCGGCGCGTCACGTCGAAGAAGTTCATCGCCGGTTCGCCGATGAAGTCCGCGACGAACGCGTTCGCGGGTTCGTGATAACACTCGAGCGGTGTGCCGACCTGCTGCAGTTCGCCGTCGTTGAGGATGGCGATACGGTCGCCCATCGTCATCGCCTCCGTCTGATCGTGCGTGACGTAGACCGTCGTCGTCTCGAGTTTCTCCTGCAGTTGTTGGAGTTCGGTCCGCATCTGTGCCCGGAGCTTGGCGTCGAGGTTCGAGAGGGGTTCGTCCATCAGGAACACGGCCGGCTCCCGGACGATCGCTCGACCGAGCGCGACCCGCTGTTGCTGGCCGCCCGAGAGGTCTTCCGGTTTCCGGTCCAGCAGGTTCTCGATCCCCATCATTTCGGCGGTCTCTTCGACTCGCGCGGCGATCTCGTCGTCCGAGAGGTCGGTGGACTCCTCGAGTCCGAACGCCATGTTCTCCTGCACGGTCATGTGCGGGTACAGCGCGTAGGACTGGAACACCATCGCGATGTTCCGTTCTTTCGCCGGCAGGTCGTTGATCACCCGGTCGTCGAGGCGAATCGCACCGTCCGTGATCGTCTCGAGTCCCGCGATCATCCGCAGCGTCGTCGACTTGCCACAGCCCGAGGGGCCGACGAGAACGAGGAACTCCCCGTCCTCGATGTCGATCGATACATCGTTGACGGCAACGATTTCGTTGCCGTCGCCTTCCGTGAATACTTTTCGTACGTCGTCGAGTTGGGTTTCTGCCATCGTCAAATCCTCCGGTTTCGTACCAGTAGTCGTCGGTCGGTCATGTCTGTACCCCTTCCGCGAACTTGTCGGCGAACAGTACGTAGACGAGCAGCGTCGGGAGCGCCGTGATGAACGCGCCCGCCATTCGGAGCGGGTAGTCCGTTCCCTCCATCGACTGGCCGAGCCCGGACAGAATGAGGGTCGCGGACGCGGCCGGGTTGTTGGTGCTCCCGATGATCGTCAGCGAGAACAGGAACTCGTTCCAGATCTGGGTGAACTGGAAGATGAACACGACCGCGAACATCGGTATCGACAGCGGCAGGACGATTCGTCGGTAGACCCGCCAGACCGACGCACCGTCGAGTCTCGCGGCCTCGATCATCTCCTCGGACATCGTCTTGTACTGCGACCGGAACAGCAGCGTCACGATCGGAATCCCGTACGCCGTGTGCGTGATGATCAGCTCGAGGATCGTCGCGTGGTGTCGCTCGAGCAGCGGGAGGGCCCACAGGAACGAGAGCCGCGCGCCCAGTTGCATGTACTGGCTCCAGAACTGGAAGAGCGGGACGATCACCGCCTGGTACGGGACGAAAATGCCCGCGATGAACAGCGCCAGCACGGCGATCTGGCCGCGCCAGTTGACGAGCGTCAACCCGTAGGCGGCCATGCTGCCGAGGATCGCACAGAGAATCGTCGACGGGATGGTGAACAGCATGCTGTTTACCATTCCGGGCGCGAGGAAATCGAACGCGACCTGCCACTTCTCGAACGTAATCCCGCTCGCAGAGAGGGGTGGAAGGAACGGGAAGGTCTCCTGGAGTGCGGTCGACGTTTTGATCGACGTCACGAGACCGGACTCGATCGGGATCAGGTAGAATCCGACGAGACCGATCAGCGTGGCGTACAGCCCCACGAGACCGAGCGTAATCCCGTCGGTCACGCGCTCCGTCGCCGCCTGTTCCGTCGCCTCTTCGGTGGTAACTGTCTTTTCGCTCATAGGTTCCCTCGCTTGTATTGGTTGTACAGGTACGGCGCGATGACCGCCAGCGACACCACGAACAACATGATCGCGATCGACGACCCGTACGCCCACTCGGATCGACCGAACGACTCGCGGACCATCTTGGTCGCCAGGATGTCGGCCCCGCGGCGGGGTCGGTAGCCGTCGAAGGTCGCGTACAGGAAGTCGAAGGCCTTCAGCGCGAACAGCACGAGTACGACGGACGCGCTGACCGTCGCCGGCCGCAACTGCGGAACGATCACGCGCCAATACATCCGAACCGTGCTCGCACCGTCGACTCGAGCGGCCTCGTACTGGTCGTTCGGAATCGACCGGAGCGCGGCGAGGTAGATAATCATCGTGTACCCGCTGAACTGCCAGACGAGCGCGAAGATCACCGCCCCTAACACGAGGTTGGGACTCCCCAGCCAGTTGTAGGGTCCGAGACCGAAGAGCCCGATGAACTGGTTGATGATGCCGTTGTTCACGTTGTACATCCACCGCCAGAACTGCGCCGTGACGATGAACGAGAGGGCGAACGGCAGGAGGTAGATCGTCCGAAACGACCTGCCGAACCGAATCTCGCGGTCGAGCAGCAGCGCTAACAGGAGACCGACGATCAGACAGACGATCGTAAATCCGATGAGTAGAACGAACGTGTTCCGCGTCGCCGCCCACATTCCCGGATCGTCCAACATCGCCCAGTAGTTCTGCAGACTCAGATTGTTGTAGTCCGGATCCCCGAACCCCGAGTACTCCGTCAGCGAGAGCAGGAGGTTCCAGCCGATCGCGGCGTAGACGAAAAAGCCCATCAACAGGAACGGCGGCAGCCAGAACGGCGACGACTGCACGATATCGCTGTCGAGCCAGCGGCGGAGCGTCGAGCGCTCCTCGGCGGTCCCCCCGTCCGTCCTGACGCGTCGCTTACGCCGGACGCTACGCAGTAATTCGAAAAAACGTTTCATAGTCTTGGAACGAGTTAGACGGCGTCCATGAACCCGCTCGTCGCACCGTCGACATCGTAGGGGTCCGCGAAGTTTTGGTTGAGGGCTTCCTCGAGGTCGTCTTGGGTGGTCGTGTCCACGGCGAGGCCGTGTGCGAGCGTCGGCGGCTTCTCCGAGACGTTATTGAAGTCCTCGATCGTCTCCGTGAGGTAAGGGTTGAAATCGTCGGTAGACGCGTCCGTTACCGTCGGGATCGACCCCTTGTACTGGTTGTACGCGACTTGCGCCGTTTCGGAGCCGACGAACTGTAACCAGGTCGCGGTGTCGTCGGGCGTCGGATTGTCGCTCGGGTAGATGAACGAGTCGATGTGGAGGGTGTAGTAATCCTCCGTACCGGGGTACCGGATCGCGTCCCAATCTTCGCCGTACGTGAGATCCCTGTCATCCGCGATGTACGCGCCGGCGGCCCAGTTGCCCTGGTGGACGAACGCGGCGTCGCCGCCCATGATGTCCTGATTGACTTCGGTGAATTCGACGGAGGCCGCGTCGTTGTTGATGTAGCCGAGGAGCTGCTCGAGCTTCTCGAAGGTGTCGCGGACGGCGCTCTCGTCGCCGTTGCCCTCGATGAAGTTCGTGTAGGCCTCGTAGCCGTGTTCGCCGAGCATCGTCTGCGCCCACGTCTGGAGGATACACCACGTCGCGAGCGAGAACCCGAACGGCGTCGCGTCGGTCTCCGATTCGACGGCGTCGAGCGCGTCGATGAAGGCGTCGGCGCTGTCGATCGACTCCGGATCGACGCCGGCGCTCTCGAGGACCTCGACGTTGTAGAAGAGGTCGTTCAGGCGGTGGGAGCCGAGCGGGACCGCCGAGAAACCGCCGTTGTGCTGGCAGAGTTCGACCGCTTCCTCGACGTGGGTGTCCTTCAGGCCGGCCTCGTCCCAGACCTCCGACTCGATGTCGCCGACGGCGTCCCCGTACTGCTCCAGGTTCGCACCCGGCCAGCCGGCGAACGAACTCGGCGGATCGCCGCCCTGGAGGCGGTTGGAGACCGTCTGGTCGAGCGTCGTGTTTCCACCGCCACCGATCGGGTTCGGATCGTAGTCGACGTCCGAGTGCTCGTCCTCGAACGTCGAGAAGAGCGCGTCGGCGGCCTCTTTCCCGTCGCCGCCGGTCCATCCGTGGAGGAGCTCGAGCGTGTCGTCGCCACCGCCCGTACATCCTGCGAGACCGGCGAGCCCCGCTGCACCTACCCCTTTCAGCACCGTTCTCCGTGGTACCTTGTTAGCGTCAGTCACTGCGAATCACACATGATAGATTGTATGGGTCCTACTTAATAGTTTTCAAAATTAATTATGTTCTGAGTGAATGGTTTAATTTGAGAGGGGTTGACCGGATGCCCACTGGAATATCGGTACGGTGCACGTCAGTACGGTTACGCGGGCCTGCATCGGGGCCCAGAATCAGACCGGTGGATTTTACGCACCCGGCCGTCAACGCACCGCACATGAGCGAGGATTACAGAGTCGAACGCGACAGTCTCGGCGAGATGCAGGTACCATCGGACGCCTACTGGGGCGCACAGACTCAGCGTGCGATCCAGAACTTCCCCATCTCGGGGATCACGTTCAGCCGCCGGTTCGTCCGCGGGCTCGGCGTCGTCAAGAAGGCCGCCGCACAGGCCAACCGCGACCTCGGCCTCGTCGACGACGACGTCGCCGAGGCGATCGTCGAGGCCGCCGACGAGGTCATCGCCGGCGAGCACGACGACCAGTTCCCGGTCGACATCTTCCAGACCGGCTCCGGAACCTCCTCGAACATGAACGCCAACGAGGTCATCGCCAACCGCGCCGCCGAACTCATGGGCAGCGAGATCGGCGACCGCGTCGTCCACCCCAACGACCACGTCAACTACGGCCAGTCGTCCAACGACGTCATCCCGACCGCGATGCACGTCGCCTCCCTCGAGGCCGTCGAGAAGGACGTTATCCCGGCACTCGACACCCTCCGCGAGGCGCTCGAGGAGAAAGAGGAGGAGTTCGACGATGTCGTCAAGACGGGTCGAACCCACCTGCAGGACGCGACGCCGGTCACGCTGGGCCAGGAGTTCGGCGGCTACCGGACGCAGGTCGCGAAGGGGTTGGCGCGCGTCGATGGCGTTCGCGACCACCTCGGTGAACTCGCGCTCGGTGGTACCGCGACCGGCACGGGGCTGAACACCCACGAGGAGTTCCCCGGTCGCGCCGCGGAGTACATCACGAAGGAGACCGGCGTCCAGTTCCGCGAGGCCGACAACCACTTCGAGGCCCAGGCCGCCCACGACGCGATGAGCGAGGCCCACGGCGCCCTTCGAACTGTGGCCGGTTCGTTGAACAAGATCGCCAACGACCTCCGACTCCTCGCCTCCGGTCCGCGAAACGGGCTCGGCGAGATCGAACAGCCCGAGAACCAGCCCGGCTCCTCGATCATGCCCGGTAAGATCAACCCGGTCGTCGCCGAGGCCGTCAATCAGGTTCACAAGCAGGTCGTCGGCAACGACGCTGCCGTCTCCGCCGGCGCGGCGGAGGGCCAGATCGACCTCAACCTCTACAAGCCCGTCCTGGCGCACAACTTCCTCGAGTCGGCTGAACTCATCTCGAACGCAAGTCAGGTGTTCGGCGAGCGCTTCGTCCGGAAACTCGAGGCCAACGAGGAGTACTGCGAGTCGCGAGTCGAGCAGTCGATGGCGATGGCCACCTCGCTGAACGTCCACATCGGCTACGACAAGGCCAGCGAGGTCGCCAAGACTGCGCTCAAGGAGGACAAGACCGTTCGCGAAGTCGTCCTCGAGAAGGGGTATCTCACCGAGGAGGAGGCCGACGAGGTGCTCGACGCCCGGAAGATGACCGAGCGCGGCATTCTCGGACAGGACGACTGAGCCGGATCAGGCCAGCCTGTCAGCCGTCCGTTTCGGTATCGTTTCGACTCGCTCGGTGCTCAGGGACGCGCGATAAGGACCGACGTATCGACGGTTCGAATAACGCGATCGGTCGTGCTCCCGAGGAGGCGTTCTTTCAACCCCGAGCGGCCGCTCGCTCCCATGATAATGAGATCGACATCGTGTTCGGCGCTGTACGCTTCGATCACCTCGTGGGGGTCGCCCTCGCGCGTGATCCGCTCGTAATCCACGCCCGCCGATTCCGCCCGACTTATGGCCTCGTCGAGGGCCGATTCGGCTTCCTCCTTGAGCGTCTCCGTGAGCTGAGATGCGATGTTGCCCGACGCGGATGCGGACATCTCCGTCCCCACGTCCACGACGTGGAGGAAATGGACCGTCGTCGTTCCGCCCTTGGCTATCGCGACGGCCTGTTCGACCGCCGCCGCGCTCGAGTCACTCCCGTCGGTTGGAACTAAAATATCGCCGTACATGGGTACCAGTTCCATCGAGAAACGGAAAAGCTGGACACGCGCACTGGCCGGCCCGTCGACGCTCAGTCAGCGGTCGATTGGATCGATTCGCCCCTCATCGAGCGGGTCCTCGATATCGCCCATCACCGCCTCGAGCAGGTCGGTCACGGTCACCAGTCCGACGATTTCCCCGTCCTCGATCACCAGCGCGAGTTCCTGATTCTCGGCCTGAAACTGGTCAACAGCGTCGCTGACGTCCACGTCGGGGGAGAGCGTCATTGGCGGTGCCGCCAGTTCGGCGAAGTCGACGGTGCCGTCCGCTAGTTCCTCGCGGTGCCTGACGAAAACCGGCGTGTAGACGATTCCGCGGAAGTCCGTCAGCTTCTCGCCGACTAGCGGGTACCGGGTCTGCGGTCGCTCCTCCATCTTCCGGAAGTTTTCCTCGGTATCGTTTTCGGTCGACAGCGCGACGATCTCCTCGGGCGGTACCATCAGCTCGCTGATAGACTGCTCGCCGATCTGGAAGGCGTTCATCACCTCCTCGCGGCGCTCGTCGGACATGTCCCCTTCCTCGAGGACCGAACCGAGTCGGTTCCGGAGGTCCGCCCGGGACTCGATGACGTCCTCCTCGGTCTCGAGCCACGCGCCGGTCATCTCGATCCCGAAGAGTTTGAGCGTCAGTTTCGCGATGCCGTCGCCGAGCGTGATGACCGGCGAAATGATCCAGTGAAACCAGTACAGCGGCGCGGCACCGTATCGACAGACCATTCGCGACCGTTCGACGCCGAGATACGTCGGCGTCTGCTCGCCGTGGGTCAGGTGGACGAGGTTAATGATGAGGAAGGCGAGGATCGCTCCGCTTCCGATCGAGGCCAGCGCCGTGTTCGCGAACAGCGGCTCGAAGATGGCCGCCAGCGCGGGTTCGGCGACGATCCCGACAGCGATACTCGAGGCCGTAATCCCCACCTGACACGTCGTGAGATAGAGCTCGAGGTCGTCCGTCATCTCCCACGCCCGCTCGAGTTTGGGGTTGCCACCGACGAATTCCTCCTCGGTGAACTGTCGAGCGCGGGTCAGCGCGAACTCGATAGCGACGAAGAAGGCGTTCGCCAAGATGAGTAATACGCCTGCGAACAGTCGCCCACCGATGACGAGCGAGTTCATTATCCGATCATTGTCTCGGCAAACACAAATCAGTCGGGGAACTCGACCTCGAGCGCAGCAGTTAAATGGCGATACTATCATATACGTGATAATCTTTCGAACGGCGTGGTCGCGGGGGACAGTAGCGAGTCGATCTACCACCCACCGAGATACTCGAGGGCGAGTAAACACGCAATTTGGCTTGTCTTTTTTGCCAGTCAGTCCCCAGCAAATCGTGGCAGTGACGCCGGATCACCTCGGAATACGGTGGAATAAAATAACCAAGCAGTTTTTGCGGATGCTCGCGTCAGACGAAATATGCACACCTGTCGCAACTGCAACCAGTCGTTCCAGACCGAACTCGCCCTCGAGTTACACCGAGATACGTGCAAAAAGGGGCAACTCTTCTGTCAGGTATGTGGGGAGCGGTTCCGAGAGGGGACGGCGACCCAAGACGGCTGGCACTACGCGTGCCCGAACGAGGACTGTGATGGCGACGGACTCCAGGATGACCTCTATCACGTCGAGGACGTGCGGACGACAACCCACTGAGAGACGACCAGTTTCTACGCAGTCTTCTCGCGCTCTCCTCCTCGAGCGATAGCTGGACGTCCCCGTGCAGTGCCGTTCTGTCGTCGCCGATCGCTTGTAGCCTCCCCTCACTCGGGAGCGGAGACTGTCGACATCACGACGGCGGGGATACGGCTGACCTGTGTTCAACGATCCTGCCGATAAGTTCGACTGCTGCCACATCCATATTACTCGTGGGACACGCAGCCACTCGAGGGTGATCGAATCGAACGCGATCGCAGGCGGGGCGGTATCTCACGGCCTGCAAACCGCCGCCGCTTTCCAACCCTTTAATCACATATGTTCCGTCATAAGACGTATGGAACGGCTCACCCCGCGAGTTCGAGGAGTCTGGCTCGGCCTCGCGATCGTTCGAGCCGCGATTTTCGGCGGCCTCATCGTCGGTGGAACGATCGCGCTCTTCCGCACCGATCTCTGGCCCGCTGCGCCGGCAGCACTTCTCCCGGCCGCCGCCGTGATCGCCGTCTCACTCGCCATCGTTCGAATCTATATCGCCTGGCAGCGCTACGGTGTCTGGCGGTTCGACCTCCGGGACGACGACCTCTACATCGAACGGGGCGTCTTCACGCGAACCAAGACTGTCGTCCCCTACGTCCGGGTCCAGCACGTCGACTCCCGGCGCTCGCCGCTCGAGCGAACCGTCGGCCTCGCGACGGTCGTGGTGTACACGGCCGGCTCGCGGAGTTCGGACGTCGCGATTCCCGGCCTGACGCCGGCACGCGCCGAGGAGCTACAGGAATCACTGCGCCAACTCGCGATCGAGAGCGCGGGTGAAGACGCTGTATGAGGAAACTCCATCCGGCGTCGATCGCCGTCAGATCGCTCTCGCGCAGCCTCAACACCGGCTTCGTCTTCTTTGTCATCGGCATCATCGTCTCGCCCGGCGGCAACGGAATGAATCTGCTCTCGGTGTTCGGCCTCGTCCTGTTCGGGGTCGTTACGGGAATCGTCTACGAGTTCGCCTACTACCAGCGATTCCGGTACGAACTCACCGCGGACACGTTCGACGTCACCTCCGGCGTGATCTCGCGTCGGGACCGCGAGCTTCCCCTCGGACGGGTCCAGAACGTCGATATCAGGCAGAACGTGATCGAACGGATCCTCGGGATTGCGGCCGTCCACATCGAAACCGCCGGCGGCGGCGAAACCGAGGTCAGTCTCCAGTACGTCGACGAGTCCGAAGCTCGCCACCTCAGACGGCAACTGCGAGGTGGCGCGGGCGCCGAGCGGACCGAAGGGGACGACGAGACGGCACTCGAGAGTGAAGCGGACGCGGCCGAATCCGCCACGGAGCCGGCCGAAGACGAAGAAATCCTGTTCGAGATCCGCCCGCGCGAACTCGCTATTCTGAGCGTCTTCACCATCGATCCGGGAGCCAGCGTGCTGGGCGGGATCGCGCTCTCGTTCGCCAGCGGGTTCGATCCCGAAACGTTGCTTCCGACCGACCGAATCGCGGGTCTGCCAGGCCCGGCGACGGGGCTGTTCCTCCTCGCCTGGGGGCTCTTGCTCTTCGTGCTCGCCGCCTGGATCGTCAGTGCGATCCTCACGTTCACCCGATACTACGGCTTCCGGCTCACTCGCGTCGACGACGAACTCTACTACGAACGGGGGCTCCTCCAGCGCTACAGTGGGACGATTCCGCTCGAGAAAGTACAGACCCTGACCATCTCGGAATCGATCCCCTTCCGCTGGTTCGGCTACGCCGCGCTGAGCGTCGAGACGGCCGGCTACGCGCCCGGGCAGTCCGATTCCCGCGGCACGGAGTCCGCGATCCCGCTCGCCGACGCCACCCGAGTGCGAACGCTCGCGCGCGCGATCGAACCGTTCGGCCCGGTCGACCTCGAGTCGCCGCCGCGTCGCGCTCGCGAACGATACGTGGTCAGATACCTACTCGTCGTCGCCGCCGTCGTCGTCGGCGCGTATCTGCTGGCGCGGTATACGACGGTCGTCCGTCAGTGGTACGTCCTCGCCGCCCTCGCCGTCCTCGCCCCGTTCGCCGCCCACCTGAAGTGGTCGAGCCGGGGCTACCGCATCGACGATCGCTACTTCCTCACGCGCACGGGCTTCTGGCGGCGGACGACGAAGGTCGTCCCCTACTATCGAGTGCAGGCCGTCCTCCACCAGGCGACGATCTTCCAGCGCCGACGGGGGCTCGCCAGCGTCACCGCCGACACCGCCAGCTCCGCCTCGCTGCTCGGCCGGGCCGCGACCGCCTACGACGTGGATACGGATCGGGGCCTCGAGCTACAGGCCGTCATCGAAGAGCGGTTACAGGACCGTCTCCGGGCGCGCCAGCGCCAGCGGACGGTCGGGCGGTGGTTTCGGGACTCGGGCGAGAGCGACTCGCCGACCGAGGAGCCGTCGGAGGAGCCCGACGACGAGAGCTGAGCCGCCGATCGACGCGAAACTGCTCGCTCGAGAGGGACAGTTACATGACCTCGACTCCGAAACGGCCACGGAATGAGCGACGAGCCGACGAAGATCGCGATCGCCTGTCAGGGCGGTGGCAGCCACACGGCGTTCACTGCGGGGGCACTCCAGCGACTCCTTCCGGAAATCGCCCGGCCGGAGTACGAACTCGTCGGCTTCTCGGGAACGTCCGGCGGCGCGATATGTGCGCTCCTAGGCTGGTACGGACACGTCGACCCGGAACTCGCCCCCGCTGCGCTGCTCGGCGAGTTCTGGAACGACCTGAAAGCGACGACGCTGACCGAGCGCCTCGTGAACGACTTCGCAGTCCGATTGACCGAGCTTCGCACGATGGGGATCGGGTTGCCACAGTATAGTCCCACGCAGACGCCCGCAGGGACGATGGCACAGCGGGAGCTTCGATCGCTGTTGAACCGCCACGTCGACTTCGAACGCGTCCGATCGCTCAGCGATACCATTCGAGAGCGTCGACGGACCGAAGGGATCGTCCTCCCGGCGTTACTGGTGAGTGCGATCGAGGTACTGACCGGCGACTTTCGCGTCTTTCGAGGCCACGAGATGACCGCCGACACTCTTCTGGCCAGCGCCGCCGAGCCTGGCCTCTTCGACGCCGTCGATATTGATGGCGGGCACTACTGGGACGGACTCTTCTCGAAGAACCCGCCAGTCCGGGACTTCTCGACGGCCGACGACATTCCGGATCCCGACGAAGTCTGGCTCATCCAGATCAACCCGTCCAGTCGGTCGAACGTCCCCCGTTCGCAGGCCGAAATCGCCGACCGGCGCAACGAACTCAGCGGCAACACCGCGCTCGAGCAGGAGGTCGAATTCATCGAGCAGGTCAACGAGTGGGTCGACGCGGGCTATCTGCCGGACCGATACACGCACACCGACGTCCGGCGTGTGAGATTCGACGAGGAACTCCGGTGGTCGACGAAACTCGACCGATCGCCCCACCTCATCGACGCGCTGTTCCGAACCGGCCGCGAGCGTGCCGACTCCTTCCTCGCCGATCGGCCCGCCGACGCGCGGCCGACGAACTACTTCGAGGATCCGTGAGTTCCTCCGGGGGTCAGTAGGTTAGACTCATCCCGCCCTCGTGGGTCATGTCGCCGCCGTTGAGATGCTTGCTGTGGTGTGAACAGCCCATCACGAACAAGTTCGCGACCTCGTACGGCTCCATCATCTCCTTGACGCGAGTGCGCTCGAGCATCACGTTTTCGACGACCTCGTCGACGGTCATATCGCGCCGATCGGCCGTGTCGGGGAGCTGTTTCGCGACGAGCGCCGTCTTGACGTAGGCGGTGCTGATGGTGAACGCTCGCACGTCCCCCTCGCCCTCGGCGGCGATCGACTGGGTCAGCCCCCGGAGCCCGAACTTTGTCGTGTTGTACGCGACCTTGTCCCGCGTCACGATGTGGCCGTGGACCGAGCACATGTTCGCGACGACACCGTTGCCGTCCTCGTTGTCGCGAAAGTGTGGCAGGCAGTGTTTCGAGAGCACCATCGGTGCCCGCTGCATGACGTCGTGCATCAGGTCGTACTTCTCGAGCGGGAACGATTCGATGGGCGCGACGGTCTGGATCCCGGCGATGTTGGCCAGATACCGAACGTTGCCCTGTTCGGCCGCCTCGTCGACGATCCGCTCGAGATCGGTGTCGTCGGTCAGATCTCCAATAACCGTGACGAGTTCGCCCGGAAGCGACAGTTCCTCGGCTTGCGTCTGCGTTTCGGCGAGTCCGTCTTCGTCGCGGTCCGTCGCGACGACTGTCAAGTCGTTCGCCGCGAAGGCCAGCGCGGTCGCCTGCCCGATACCCGAGCCGGCCCCCGTTACGATCGCGACGTTCTCGGCGGTGTACTGTGGATCCTCGAGCACCAGTAGATCGTCACGAGTGAGTTCGGACGGTCCGTACGTTTCCATCGCCTCCTCGACGGTCATATCAGCCATACCGGAACGACGAACACCAGCGGGGAATAACTACCGCCGAGGTAGCCGTACCGCGATTGACCGGGGGAATCGCACTCACTACCGGATCGTTGGAGAACACTGCTGAGAATCGGTGCGTACCGTCCGAAGTCACGACGAATTGGGTGCGGTTCCCGAAACTGTGTGTTTTCAGCGCCCACACAATACGTATAGCAACATACAATTCATGAGTTCGAGAGCAGACAGTGCACGACTCCAAAGACTACAACTCTATGACATCTCTCCCGGACAACGCATCGCTTGCCGAGCGATTACACTCGTGTCGAGTTCAAGAGCCACAGCGGCCCGTGAGGAGCTAGCATAACCAAGTTCGGTCCCAAGGGATACCAGTTGCTGAAACGCCGTTCACGCCGTCCTGGTCCGACTCGAGTCGTATACGGTATTTACCCCTTGTCTGACTGAGATGGTTCCGAGAGGGTCACTACAGACGGCTTGGAATCGACTCGAGCACGGGAGTACTGCAGTCCAAATGGCGGACAACAGAGCGTGGCAGAACTATAGCAGCCACTGACCGTCATTGCACATCGATCGCTGGCTGTGTGATCGGTCTGTGAATCGTTTCAGTTCTTACTATAGCTGATGTCCGGAACGGCTTGCGTATCGACGTCTACGGTGTCTGGTCCGGACCGATGAAATCGACCGTCGACGACGCCGATATCGAGGTTCAGCACAGCGTCGGCTAGAGGACAGTCATCGTCCAACGCTGAACTCGCAACTCAGTGGCTGTGACTCAAGGAGGTCTCGCCGAGAGTGCGCGCGCTTGAAGCGGCCAGTCCGTGCTGACTCCGCCTCGCGGTCGGGCGGTCGGCCGGCTCGCTCGGCTCCTATCCGATGCTACTGCTGTCCCTCCACAAACTGAGAAGATGCCCTTTATCCGGGCGATGAGCGAAGAGATATCGACTCGAGCTGAGTTCGTAATCGAGGTTCGGACTCTCCGATAGCCACGGCTGGACGATCGGCTGCAGATCGTTTGGAAACGAAGAGCGCTGTCGAGTCGATCGTCCGGTAGGCAGTGACAGGCTATCGCCCGAGAGGTGGTGCGTGATCCGGCCGAACGCGAGCGGCGTCTACGAGACCAGTGGCGTTCGTCGCTGGAACAGGTCCGAGCCGAGACTGCTTTCTCGATTGATGGTCACTGAACGAGTCGCGATACGTGAGTGAAATCGACTACATTCACAGGTTGGCGCTCGACGATTTCACGTCACGAGCGACGGAAGCGCTTCGGCCACCCAGCTGCTCACTATCATTATATCTTAAACTATAACACTACACCCCAATATTCAATATCTCCTCTCGTATCACTACTATAGATACTTATCTCCGATAATAGGGCCCAATTCGGCGATAGACTGATCCTGCCAGTTGAGATAAACTCACTTAGCTCGAATAATGGGTAGATTGAAGATCATCGCGTTTGATGGATGGCGTATGAGCGATTCGGCGGACACATCTCGAGCCGCTGTCAAGACCTACGTCCCGGCCTACCAGAAATCGGAGTGGCAATCTCACGCCGACGACCTCGACATGAGCCAGAGCGAGTTCGTTCGGACGATGGTGCAGGCGGGGCGAAAGGGGTTCGAATCCGGCTCTGCGGAACCCGATTCTCCGGACCCAGACCCTGGGGGTAACGGCCTCGAAACACGGGTCCTCAAACTGCTCTCGGCTGACACGTATTCGTGGGACGAACTACTTGAGGCGGTGTCCGACGATATCGAGTCGCGACTGGACGAGACGCTCGAGGAACTCCAATCGAACAACCGAATTCGATACAGCGGACGCCACGATGGATACACGACCGTCGACGGTGGTGGCGATGGCGACTGAGCCCACCGGCGATGCGCCGGCAGACGTGACGGATCCGATCGCGTACTTCCTCGACGACCAGCGCTATCACGGCAAGAGCGAACGGACGCTCGAGGCCTACGAGCGGGTGCTTCGGCAGTTCGAGACGTTTCTAGCCGAGCGCTTCGACGTCGACACGGTCGGCGGGGCCCAGCGTCGGGAGTGTATGGCCTGGATCCACTCGCTACGCGGCGCGTTCGAAGACAGCACGATCGCGTCGTACGCGTCCTATCTCAACCGATTCTACGACTACATGACCCGCGTCGGTGCCTTCGACGACAATCCGATGGCGCTCGTCATGGAGGAGATGTCCGAATCGATCGATACGAACCCGACGAGACGCGACATCTCGGTGGGCGAAATGCGGTCGTTCGTCGCGACGATCGCGCATCCCCTCGAGCGATGCGTCATCGTCACCCTCCTCAAGACGGGGATGCGTGTCGGCGAGTGCTGTAACCTCGATCTGCGGGATCTGCACCTCGAACTGCCGGAACTCGACCTCGAGTGGGAGCCCCGCGTCGGCCTCGAGCGGCGACCCTCGTCGGTATTTGTCTCGTCCGAGCCGGCTCGCGGAACGACCGTCAACGGCGAGGAACGGACGGCCTCGAACAAGCGAAAGCGGGATACGGTCGTCCCCGTCGACGACGAGCTTCGAGCGGCGTTGCTCGAGTGGCTGGCCGTCCGCCCCGACGCCATATCGCCGGCGCAGCCGCTCTTCCTCGATACCGGGTCGTCGTGGGGCGAACGGCTGACACCGTCGGACGTTCGCTATATCGTCCAGAAACACGCTCGAGAGTACGGCTGGTACCGGACCGGCGGCGGAACCAAGGAGAACGTCACGCCACACTACTTCCGGCACTTCTTCACCACGCATCTCCGGGACCGAACCGGTGATCGGGGGATCGTTCAGTACCTCCGCGGCGACGTCGCTGGCGACGTGATCGATACCTACACCCACAACTGGGGAGATCGCGTTCGAGAGACCTATCTCGAGTCTGTCTACTCCGTCACCCGGTGACCGGACGCTGGCCGGACGCCCGGACGGTCGTTCCACCGTCTCGTCGAGTTTCGGGTCCGCCGTCTATCCGGCGTTCGTCTCAGTTCGGGGTTGAAATGTCCGAAATTGTCGTCTGACGCAGGTTTCTTTTCGCGAAAAAACGTCCGCTGTGTCTCAGTTTTACTATGAAAGTACTCAATTAATCTGCCTCATTCCGGACTTGTAAATCGTATACAGCTATACCAATACCTTCTCTTTCGAGGGGTCTCGGATAGTTGTCTCTCCGTCCAGATCCTCATGGGAGCTATCGGTTTCGTCGAGATAGCAGTCTCGAGACCGTCGAACGTTCACTACCAGCAGCGAATTCTCCCGAAGGATTATTAGTCACTGTGTTGGCGTTTACCTGTGTTGTCCTATGGTAGATGCTAGCATCCACGTGCTCGATCGCGGCAGTCTCGACGTCGATATGAACTACATGATGGAAGGCCACGTGCTCGGCACGCACGACGAGCCGAATCCCGACATCGACTACGGCGAAATCCCGGTTTGGAGTCTCGTCATCGATCACCCCGAGGGGACGATCCTCTGGGACACCGGATCTCATCACGACGCGCTCGAGGGACACTGGCCCGAAGGATTGTTACAGGCGTTTTATCCCTATGACGCCCATGAGCATCGCCTCGACGACGATCTGAACGAGGCCGGGTTCGAAATCGACGACATTGATTACGTCTTTCAGACCCACCTGCACCTCGACCACGCCGGCGGCTTGGAGTTCTTCGACGGAACGGACGTCCCGGTGTTCGTCCACGAAAAGGAACTCAAGTACGCCTACTACAGCGCCAAGACCGAGGAAGGGAGCGGGGCGTACATCCTCGAGGACTTCGATCACGACCTGAACTGGCACGTGTTACACCGGGACCGCGAGCGACACTTCGCAGATATAGAGTTCGTCCGCTTCCCGGGACACACCCCCGGGCTCACCGGGACGATGATCCACCTCGACGAGGGAACGCTCGTCTTCACCGGCGATCAGGTCTACATGGCTGACAACTTCGAAGCGGAGATCCCGCTCGGAGCGAACCTCCTCTGGGGAAAGACCGAGTGGTTCGACAGTCTCCGCCGGATTCAGGAACTCGAGCGGCGTCAGGACGCAGAGATCGTCTACGGACACGATCCCGAACAGTTCGAGGCCATGCAGCCGGGGTGGGGGCTGTGAGCTACGATAGGTCCGTCTCCGCCAGCCCCCACGAACTCACCCCGGAAACCGTCTGGCACGTCCAGATGCCTCAGATTCGCGTCGGTCGCGGCGCGGTCAGGGAACTCGGATTCCAGCTCGACGACCTCGGCGTCGACGGTGACGCGCGCGGGCTGATCGTAACCGACGAAACCCTCGCCGGGATCGGTCACGCGGGGCGGGTCGCCGACCACGTCGAGGACAGGGGGTTCGACGTCGATATCTACGACGACTCGGAGCGCGAACCGTCGATCGAGGCCGTCGAGGACTGTCTCTCGTTCGTCCGCGAGGAGATGGACGAAGACGGCTACGACTTCTACGTCGGGCTCGGCGGCGGGAGCTGTCTCGACACCGCGAAGGCGACCCGCGCTGTCGTCGCTAACGGCGGCGAGACTCTCGATTACGTGGCCGAGCCGACCGGCTCCGGCGAGGACTTGACGGATTCGGGCCCGCCTCTCGTCTTACTCCCGACGACGGCGGGGACGGGGTCGGAAATCTCGCCGGTCGCGATCCTTTCCGTCGCCGAGAAAGACATCAAGGAGGGGATCTCGAGCAACAACGTGCGTGCCGATGCGGCGGTGCTCGATCCGACGCTGACCACGTCGCTTCCGCCGGATCTCACCGCGAAGACGGCGATGGACGCGCTGGGACACGCCATCGAGGGATACACCACCCATCGGTACGACGAACTGCTCCGTCCCGAGGACCCCGCCGATCGCCCGGTGTACGCGGGTCGAACCGGCTTCACGGAACTGTTCAGCGAGAAGGCGATCGACCTCCTCTCGAGCAACGTTCGACGCGCGGTCAACAACGGTGACGACCTCGAGGCTCGCGAGGCGATGTTGAAGGGCGCGCTGTACGGGGCGATCGCCGGACTGACGGCCGGCGCGAGCCTCTGTCACGCGATGGCGTACCCAGTGGGGAACAAGTATCACACGTACCACGGAGAGACCATCGCCGTCCTCACGCCGGCGAGCACGCTGGGGTACAACGTCGCCAGCGATCCCGATCGTTTCGCGGATATCGCGGATATGCTTGGTGCGAATACGGACGGGTTGGGCACCCGCGCGGCCGCCGGTCGAGCACGCGAGGAGTTCGTCGCTCTCCAGCGAGATCTGAACGTCCTGCCGAGCGGCCTCCACGAACTCGCCGGTGTCACCGAAGACGAGATCGACTGGCTGGCCGAACAGACCGTCGACACCCAGCAGCGGCTGCTCCGGTGTAATCCGTGTCCGGTGACGAAAGACGACGTCGCGGAAATCTTCCGCGACTCGCTACACAACTGGGAGTAGCCTTTGAGAGACAGGTGGAATCGCTATCGCGCCCGATCGACGACCGCGAGTTCCGTCTCGAGGTCGGCCCCGTTCAGCAGCGAGCGAACGAGTTCGACCGTCTCGGTGGTCTCCGCCGCGTTCTCGAGTAACACCGTCTCGCTCGGGAACAGTTGCTCGCCCAGCAGGAGGCCGTGATCGCGTGCGGTCGAACCGGTGACGGTCAGGTAGACGCCGAGGCCCGCGTCGGCGATGGCCGCTTCCTCCTCGCGGCCCTCCTCGGGGTAACGGAATTCGACGCCGTCGAGCGTTCGCGTTCCGAGCACCGCCTGAACGAGCCGTTCGTATCTGGGCTCGATGCAGAGCGGCCCCTCGTAGGCCTCAAGGAAGTCCCGATCGACCGATTCGGTGGACGGGACGACGTCGGGCGTGGCCAACAGGGTGTGATAGACGGTATCGCCGAGCCCGGTGATGACCTGGACGTCGGTGTCGGAGGGATCGATTCGGGCGTTGACGTCGGCGATCCGGTTGAGCGGCTCCGGTCGGAGTTCGACGACCTCCTCGAGGACGAGATCGGCGCTGTCGAACCCGAGCGCGAATTCGTGGGTTCGAAGCGAGCGGAACGGTTCCTCGCGACCCACGAGCTGGATCGCTGCGTCGTCAGGTGCGCCCTCGATGCCCGCAAGCGGGATCGTGACGCTGTCGAAGACGATCCGTCGCGGTTTGCCTGCACGATTGTCCCGCAACAGCGTGTATTCCGGTGCGGTCGGATCGGCGACGGTACTGTAGTCGGCGAGACGTTGGTAGACGTCCTCCTCATCGGGATCGACGGTCGCCTTCGTGACCGCCTTCTCGTGGCGGAGCGTCGACGTGATGTCGTCCGCGAGTTCGGGGACGTCGAGGCGATCCGCGATCCGGTCGAGCACCGACTCGAGCGGTCGCCCCTTGCGTGGCACAGCGATCGGTATCGTCTCGCCCATCGACCGGTTCTCGACCGGCGACGGATAAACGAGTTGTGTTTCCGGAACGGCGGCGCGTTAGTCCGAGAACATCGAGCCGAGCTGGTCGCGCCACTCCTGGATGTCCGTGACAGCCGACTGGACGTCCTCGAGGTCGTCAGCGACCGTCTCGAGGTCGTCTTCGACGCGCTCGATCTCGCTTTCGGTCCCCTCGAGATCGGCTTCGAGGTCGTCGACGTCGGTGTCGATCTCCACGACGTCGTCAGCCAGCTCGTCCACGGTCTCGTCGAGTTCGTCGACGTCGTCCGCGACGCCGCCCACGTTTGCCTCGAGATCGGTGTTCCAGTCGGAGAGGTCCGTGATGTCTCCGTCGAGGTCGTCGACCCGCGACTCCGTTCCCGCGAGCCGATCGTCCATCGATGCGAACTCGTCCTCGAGCGCCTCGAGATCGGTCTGGAGCTCTTCGATGAGCTGTGCGCCGGTGCCGTTCTCCTCGAGGAACGTCTCGAGCGCGTCGGTATACGCAGTGACCTCCTCGACGCGAGACTGGAGGTGCTCGACTTTCGCGATGTCGGGCCCCGAGGGCTCGAGATCGAGTTCGGTCTGGATCGTCTCGAGATCGTCGTCGTCGACCGTTCCATCGCGAATCTCGGTTGCGAGTCGGGCCGCGATCGACTCGTCGACTTCGGAACCGACGTTCGGAGCCGCGGCGGCCGGTTCCGCCGAGTCGGCGTCGTCGGCCGCTTCGGCCGGTTCGTCGGTCGGTTCGGCATCCTCGGCGGATTCACTGTCCGGCTCGGGCGTCTCGTCGAGTTCGCTGTCCGGCTCGACCGCCTCGTCGGATTCGTCGCCCGTGTCCGTTTGTTCCTCGACCGCTTCGACCGCTTCGTCGGCCGCACTGGCGGGTTCACCGTCGTCGGGCGCGTCGTCTGTTTCCGTCTCGATCGACACGTCCGGCTCGTCGTCGGCTTCGAAGTCGTCGTCCCCGTCGGCCCCATCCTCGAGACCCAGGTCGATTCCGGAGTCGTCCGTTGCGTCGTCGACGGCCAACTCGTCAGTATCGGTCCCGAGATCGAGTTCGACGCTCGGCTCGTCATCGGCGTCCGTCTCGAGTGTGGTTCCCGAATCGTCATCGGGCTCCGGAATCTCCTCTTCCTCGAACCCGAGGTCGATATCCGGCGTGTCGTCATCTTCGTCCTCCTCGTCCGGGTCGACGGCGACCGGGTCGGGGTCGATGTTCTCCAGATCGAGATCGAGTCCTGCCGACTCGTCCGACGACTCGTCTACCGTTACATCCCCCGTCGGTGCCTCATCCTCGTCCTCGGTCGACGCTGACGCGTCGACCGCCTCGTCGGCCGCAGCCGCGTCAGCTCGAGCGTCGTCGTCCTCGAGCCCGGGGACGGTGTCCGAGTCGCCGGCGATCATGTCCTTGACGGCCTGATTGCGATCCTCGGACACGATGTTGCCGATGACCTCGTCGTCGACCTCTTCGGCCTTCGATCGGTCCTCGTCGTCGGCGTCGAGTTCGACGATCGACGGCTCCGTCAGGAACTCCGTAGCCCGACTCTCGTCGTCGAGCTGAATGCCGTAGACGGTCTCGAGGCTCTCACCCGCCTCGAGCGTGGTGGTGAACTCGACGTGGTTGTCCTGGTAGGCCGTCCAGTCGTCGCTGTTATAGTCGGGGTGAAACCCGACTTTGTCCATCTGGAACGATTCGGGGATGTCCTCGGCGAGCTGAACGGTGACCGGGTCGTCGCGGTCGGACTCGATCTCGAAGCGGATCGCTGGAACCGGGAATTTGTCCGCTTCAAACGTCTTCCGGACGGAAATCCCGTCAGCGCTGGCCTCGATTACATCGTCCGTGTCGGCGGTGCTGCTCATATGAGACCAACGTTACCATAGCATAACTATAAAACGTGCGGACAGTCTGGTTGGCAAATCGTAACCGTTCACTTATAGGTCGACGCGATCGCCGATCTCGGTGATCTCGAGTCGCCGCGGATGGTCGAAGCTCGCCGCGTGGTGGTGAAGCACGGTCGGATCGGCGGTGAGCCCCTTCCACATGTCCCAGTGACTCGGCAGGAGCCGCTCGCACTCGAGGGCGGCGGCACACTCGATGATCTGGTTCTCGTCGTTGTACCAGCGGGTTCGCTTCGGTTCGCGGGTCTGCTTGTCGGGAATCCGCCCGACGGCACCGAACGCGAGCGCGGCGAGATCGATGTCATACTCGTCGCCGACCCGCTCGAACTCGTCCGTCGGTTTCGTATCGCCGCCGTGGAAAAAGGTCCCGGCGTCGTGTTCGACCACGTAGCTCACGGGGTGGGTCGCGTCCGGATCGTGCGCAATCTCGACGTGGATCGTGAACTCGCCGACATCGAACGTCTCGCCTTCGGCGACCTCGGTCAGTTGCTCGTCCGTCACGTCCCACTCGTCAGTCCAGGCTTCGTCCTCGCGGGCGACAGCGAGGCTGTCGTCGGGCGCGTAGAAGGTCGCGCCGGTATTCGCGAGGATCGGAGCCTGACTCGGCCCGTCGACGTGGTCAGTGTGTTCGTGAGTGGCGAGAACCGCGTCGGCTTCCTCGACGTCCGTCGGATCGAACGGGACGGGAATCATGCGAGTCGTCCGCGGCGGATCGCCCAGTCCGAGATACGGATCGATGTAGATCGTCGTTCCCGCCGATCCTTTGACGACGAAGCCGTTACAGCCGTGATACCAGATCGCGACGCCGGCCGGATTCGCGTTCTCTACATCCCGGACGAGCCAGTCGCCCCAGTCGCTGTGAATCATACCTGCGGCTTCGGGAACCGACTGGGTAAGTGTTATCGTCTCTGCTGATTGTCCTGTTTCGCCGAGTGCAAGGGGTGCGACTCAGAAACGGAGAGAGAAAGACATCAGTGCTGGAAGCGGCCGGCTCACGTGTTACGGCGGGGAACCTTCGAGGGTACGGACGTCGGCACTCTCCTCGATACTCGCGGCCGCGCCGTCGGACGGTTCGGCACCGTCTGCAGGCCGGATCCATTCGGCGCGAACGTCGGGATGGCCCTCATAGGAGACGCGGGCCGTCTCGGCGTCGTACCCAACGAGCGTGGCGTCGGACAGCAGCGGCAGGTGGAGATGAACGAGCGACAGCCGGACGTCATCGACGCGCTCCTGCGAGACCTCGCGCTCGGTCGTCTCGGCTTCACGAGCGGCAACGTCTCGAGCGAGCGTTTCGGTCCCGATCGGATGGTACTGCTCGCTCAGTACCGAGAGAATCGTCCGCCGTCGTTCGTCGGCAAGTGCGCGGAACACGGTGTCGAGCGCTTCCCGATCTGCGTCGCGGTCCCCCGAAATACTTTCCTCGAGACGGGGATCGTCGTACGCTAGATGGTCGCCGGTCACGATCGATCCGTCGTCGGTCTCTGCCAGGAGGCCGGTATTCGTCAGATGCGGCACGTGCCGGTGATGGAGTTCGGCGTGCGCCTGCTGGTAATCGTTCTCGGAGACCGAAGCGAGCGGTTTGTCCGCTAGTACTGCTGCGAGCTGAAACGCAAGATCGTTTTTCGCGATTCCAACAGGTGATTGCTCAGTCACAATCCGGAGAACGGCCCGTCGAGAGGTGTCCGAGAGGATATCAAAGAGTTCGTCGCGAACAGCGGTCACCGCTCTGCCCGAAGCTGAGTTACTCATCTACTACTAATCGGTGACTAGCGAGCAAAAGAACTCCCCCAAACTGATTTGGATTTAGCACTCTATTACCGCTTCTACGGAAAACAATTAATCAAATATGTTAATTCCACACGGGACGTAAGGATATATTCTGTTCATAGTAGAATGCATAACTATTGTATTGAGTGACTGCTACTCGTGACGCTCATTGGGACTGGAACTGAATTGATCGACTGATTGAACCCAAAACCAGCGGAAAGCCGCTAGCGCGGTCTCGAAGTGCTACCAGGTGCCGTGGAACGTATCGAACGAGAGGCTATCGAGCGGCTCGTCACCGACGGCGATCCGGTACTCGCCGGGCGTGAGCATCGGCTTGTGGAACTGCGGGCCGTCGTCGGTCGTGATTCGCGGACAGCCGGTGTTGACGAACGCGTCCATATCGAAGTTCCGCAGGCGATCCGGCGTAACCTCGTCCATCGTGATGAGATAGGCGTTGTCGTTGTCGTCGATAATTTCCTGGGCCATGTCCCAACGCCCCTGTCCGATCTTGGTACAGAAGATGACGCCCCACTTCT
Organism: Natrinema zhouii; assembly: GCF_013456555.2. Taxonomy (GTDB): domain Archaea; phylum Halobacteriota; class Halobacteria; order Halobacteriales; family Natrialbaceae; genus Natrinema; species Natrinema zhouii. Next base: position 3,735,238 of record NZ_CP059154.1, on the reverse strand, counting down.
CGGCGTCCATCGCGCGGTGGACCGCACCGTAGCGCTGTTTCAGGAACTTGTCCGTATCCGCGACGGTGACGACGTTGTTGACCGGGTCCGCGATGACGACGTGTTTGTCCGGATGTTCCATCGCCAGCCCCAGCGGGTGAAACTTCCCGCCACCGACGTAGAGGACTTGATCCGCGGGAACATCCGCGCTCGCGTAGTTGCACCCGAGCACCTGTCCCTCGTTGGTCAGCCGCTCGTCGCCGCGACGGCTCTGGACCTCGTAGCCGTGTTCCTCGAGGAATTCCGTCATCTCCTCGTATAGGTTCATGTGCTGGGCCGTCGTGACGAGGCCGACGCCCTCGGTCTCTTCGGGCGGCTCGAGGGTCTCCAGCGATTCTTCCATGATCGGCGTGACTTCGACGTTCGAGAACAGCGGGACGTAGATCACCTTGTCCGTGTCCTTCATCGGCGAGTGTCCGAAGTGGACGAACACGTCGGTCCGCTTCATCAGATACGTATCGAGATCGCAGGCGCCGTAACAGGGCTGGCCCGACAGCATGAACGTCACGTCGTCGTCGGCCAGCGCACGGAGGTCGTCAGCGACGGCCGGCCCGCGTCGCTTCAACCCCTCGGGGAACTGCAGCCCGACCTTCGTGGCGTCACGCTCCTCGATCGCATCGACGATTTCCTCGAGTTCGTAATCCCACTCGCGATCGTGCTTCAGACTCATTCCCGTGTTCCGGAGGTCCCCCTCGGTGTACTCCGACTCCTGACTCATTGACCGTCCTAACGGCCACGAACGTATATACTGCACGCTGTGTCGAAACGGGAAAATTCGCCGGGCTGAAGGCGAATGAGCTGATACCTCTCGCGAGCGGTTTCACGGTACGTGTTACGCACTACTCTGACTTCGAACTGAAACGATTTGTACACTAATCAGACAGCCGACGTTCGATCGGGAGTCTGCTGCCGTTCAGTGGAGACGAGAGTACTTCTGAGTAACGTAACGGAGATTCCGATCAGCGTTGACTCCGATCAGGGATGCTCGCTCGCGGACTGTGGCTGGGACGGGGTACCGAACTCACACGTCGCGAACGCGGCCCGGAAGTCTTCGCCGTCGAAGGTTTCCACCAGCTCGTCTAGCTCCGTGAACACCTCGTTGAGTCGTCGCTGCAGGGTCTCGTACTCCTCGTTCGATTCGGCGTCGCCGCGTGATTCGACCGCGCCGCGCTCGGCAGCGAGTGTCGTACACTCCGCGAGTAGCTCCTCGTACCGGGCGCGACGGACGAGTCGGTCGACGGTTTTGAGAAGGGGCGCGCTTTCGACTGGTTTCTCGAGCGAGTCGCCGACGGCGGGAAGCGGGTCGACCTCGTGGGCGTCACAGAGGATTGCCATCGTCTGTGCCGTCGCCCGGTGTTCAATCTCGGCCGCGACGACGGCTCCGGCCGCCGTCCGGAGATTGCAGCCGACCAGCGCTGCGTCGGCGTCTTCGACGAGCGAAAGCGCCTCATCGCCGTCGGTCGTCGTCTCGACCTGATAGTCCTCGGCGAGCCACGATTGCAGATTCGTGACAACGGCCGGAACGTTGTCCGCAACGAGGACGGTGTTCGTATCACCAGCCATACTTTGAGATAGTGGTACTTCATGAGCCGACTGATATCAAACTATGGGCTGATTTACAGCATTTTACAGATTGGAGGCTGATCAAATCACGTATCCATCGTCGGCGACAGGATGGAGTCAGGAACGGTGTGACACGGGCCGTTCGGTGTGTCCCGAAACGGCTCACAGCAGCTGATCGCGGACGGATTCAGCTGCAGAAGCGGGCCGTTTCCAGTCGACTATCTCAGTCGTTTCCGGTTAGATACCGATGGTCGTTTCCGGTTAGATACCGATGGTCGTTTCGAACGACGTTCGGTTCGTTTCCCGTCCCAACAGTCATAGTACTGGAGCGTAAACTGGGGGTTAATGGCAGCGGAACAGGTCCAAAACGGGTATCTCTTCGACCTCTATCGTCGATACATCGGTGAACCGGAGGATCGAACCGACGTCTACGTCGGATTCGGTCTGTTCCTGGGCGGAATCGGACTGGCAGTCGTCGCGTTGGTGCTCTTCCTCGTCGGCAACGCGTTCGATGCCCGGTCTGCCAGCTACTTCGCGTGGGTGGGTCCCGCGTACGCCCTCGCGATGATGGCGCTTCCCGTCGTGATGCTGGGGATCGTTACTCTCCTCCCGTCGGAACGGCGGATGCTGTACGCGTCGGTCACGGGCGCGGCGATCACCGCCGCTGCGGTCGTCGGCTTTCTCTTCGTCTATCCCGATAACTGGAACGGCTACGGCGACGACTACACCGTGCAGGTAGTCGCCGTGTACGCCGTCGGCCTCGCCGGTATTGCTGCCTCGACGGGCGCAGCACTGATCGCCCACTACCTCGATATGGCACAGCAAGCCGAGGCGGTCGTGACCGACGATGACGCGGACGACGAGCCCGAACTGACCGACGCGGAGATTCAACAGGACATCGACGACGCGATGGAGGGCGTTGAACTCTCGTGGGGCGGCGTCCAGAAGACCGAACACAAGCGATTGAACTTCTCGAGCGATACCCTCGACGATATCGACATCGATTCCGACGCCGGCACGACGACCACTCGCTCGACGGGCGTCGATTCGCAGGTCGCGGGTCTCAAAGGACTGAAAGGCGGCGAAACGAAGGAAACCACCTCGAGTTCGACGGTCGACGACCAGACGGCGAAGCTCAAAGAACTTCGGGAGCAACAGCGGGCCGAAGAACTGGCGACGGCCGACGACGACGGTGCGATCGAAACGGTGACGAAACCGCTCTCGAGTCTGCTCGAGCGCTTCCGAAATCTGGTAAAGAGGAATTAATACGGCAAAGCGGAAAGAAATAGACGCGTCTTTCATAGTATCAGTTCCGAAAGTTTCGCACATAGATTTATAATCCGCGAGTGGCCTTGCCAACACATGGCTAAAGGCCTGGACGTCGGTACGATGAACATCCTGTCAGCACAGCAGGATGGGAACGACACGGTTTTCGTGCAACAGCGCAACTCCTTCGTAGAGATTGAGTACTCGGATATGGCCGAGCAGATGCTCTCGCGAAGCGAAGTCCTCCACATTCGCAAGGACGACAAGGTGTACGTCGTCGGCGACGACGCCCTGAACTTCGCGAATATTTTCAACAAGGAGACCCGCCGCCCGATGAAACACGGGATCCTCTCGAACGACGAGCAGAGCGCGATCCCGATGATGAAGCTCATCATCGAACAGGTCGTCGGCGAGCCCGCCTATCCGGACGAGAAGCTCTACTTCTCGTCCCCGGCGGATCCGATCGACTCGGATCTCTCGACGCTGTATCACCAGAAGACGATCGAGTCCTTCCTCGACGACATGGGGTACGACTCCGAACCGATCAATGAGGGGATGTCCGTCATCTACTCCGAACTCGCGGACAACAACTTCACCGGCCTGGGGATCAGTTTCGGTGCTGGGATGACGAACGTCTGTCTCTCCTACTACGCGGTCCCCGTCATGAAGTTCTCCGTCGCCCGCGGTGGCGACTGGGTCGACGAGCAAGCTGCGCGCGCGACGGGCACGCCCGTCGACAAGGTCACCTCCATCAAGGAAGACGACTTCGAACTCGACTTCACAACTGATGTCGGCGGCGTCGAGGGTGCGCTCTCGATCTACTACGAGAACCTGCTCGACTACGTCATCGAGAACATCGTCAGCGAAGTCGACGAGGAAGACGTCGAAGAAGGACTGGACGTGCCCGTCGTCGTCACCGGCGGCACCTCGAGCCCCAGCGGCTTCGAGGCCTTATTCAAGGACCACCTGGGCGAGGCGAACATTCCGTTCTCGATCAGCGGCGTCACGCACGCGAACGAACCGCTGTACAGCGTGGCACGCGGTGGCCTCGTCGCGGCCCGCTCCGACGAGGACATCGATCACGAGGAGGAAGCGGAAGAGGCCGAAGCGGCGGCCACAAACGAGTAACCCGTCGGTTCTGCGGATCACGGTTTTCTTAGAGCGGTATTCGTTCGACCTCGAGCACCGCGAAGGGATGGCTCGAGTTCAGGTATCGGCCGACTCCTCGTAGAATCGATTGAAGGCGTCTCGCCAGGACTCGACATCCGCACCGGCCGGCTGGTGTTCGACGGGGATGTCGGCGAACCCACACCGGGAACACGAAATCGTCGACACGTCGCCGAGCGAGAGTTCTTCGATGGTCCCCCCACACCGTGGACACTCGTCCATACCTGTAACTTTCACGGGATGTTCTTAACTCTATTCTATTTTATCATAAATCCGACCGCTCGAATTCCCGTGAGGGGATCGTCCCTTCTCCGAGACGGCATCACGCTCGGCGACACATCGAGCTGTATGTATTACTACTGCGTATTCAACAAACTTTTTGTATGCAAGCCATGTATGGCACAGCAATGAGTACGACATCGTCACCCGAGTCCGCGATCGACCGGTGTCAGCCGGCCGATGCCACTCCCGTCGCCCTCGAGGCGACTGCGCTCGAGTCGACCGCCCCCGAATATCTCCGCGATCTCAAGCGCGAACTGACCGCTGACGGGCTGATCCCCGCCGAGTTGACCGTCGCGGCGTGTTTCGACGAGGACTGCTCGCTCGCGACGCAGGACGAAATCGACCGCATCCGGGGCTACGTGCGCGCCGGCTCCTTCCTCGGCGTCGGAACCGTGACCGTCACCGTCGACGACGTCGCGGACCCCGAGAAGGTTCGCCCCGCGCTGGCGGCCTGTGCCGAACGGGCCGACCGCGAGGGGCTCGCGTTCGAACTCGAGGGACCGATTTCGGTCGAGCACTGACCGGCAGGGATGTCCGGTCCGTCTCGGCGCACGCTCGCCCGTCGACTCGAGTCGATCGAGGACTTCTCCGAGCCATCGGTTCGATTAGAACAGTATCTGACGCCGGCGGAGCTGGCGGCTCATCTCTGCCATCTGGCGGGGTTACAGGGCGATTTCGAGCGACGGGTCGTTGACCTCGGTACCGGAACGGGGATGCTCGCGATCGCGGCGTCGCTCGCCGGTGCCGACCGGGTCGCGGGGATCGATCTGGATGCGGGGGCACTCGAGGTCGCCCGTCGGAACGAGCGGGCGGTTGCGGGCGGTGGCGGTGATGGTGGCAGCCGAGATTATCCGATCGAGTGGTTCCGCGGCGACGTCTCCCGCCATCCGTTTTCGCTCGCCGACGCCACCGTCCTCTCGAACCCGCCCTTCGGTGCCCAGCGCGGGAACCGACACGCGGATCGGGCGTTCCTCGAGACGGCCCGCGAGATCGGAGCCGTCTCCTACACGATCCACAACGAGGGGAGTCAGGCGTTCGTCGAATCGTTCGCAGACGACGAGGGCGGATCGGTGACCCACGCGTTCCGGGCCGAGTTCCCGATTCCGAAGCGCTTCGAGTTTCACACCGCGGCACAGGAGACGCTCGAGGCCGAGGTCTTTCGCATCGAATGGTCGTCTCGTAAGTGACTGGTGGTGAACACTCGAGCGACTCCGTGAAGCGACGACGCCTCGAGCGAATAGTGATGCATCGAGCGTTTTGCGACTGCTGGCAACACGGAATTTCCACACCCTCCCCAACCGATTCGTTCGGTCGCTCCGCTCCCTCACTCATCCCTCGCACAAGTCATCGACCGCCCTCGTTTTCACTTCGGGCGGTCGACAGCGCGCGCCACCGCACGGTAGTTTCCCCGGTGCAGAGAACCCGATCGATCAGTAGCCGTTGTACGTCTCTTGACTCGCGACCGCAACCCGCGTCCCGTCGGCGGCCGCGTAGATCGTCTCGTTTTCGCGCTCGAAGGTGAGTCCGCCGGCCGTCACCGTTCCGTTCTCGTCCGGAATCGGTGTTGTCGCGACGGCATCGGTATCGCTCGAGCCGACGCCGAGGACGAACGTCCCGTCGTCGGAGCCGATCGTCACGTTTCGGCCGGCGATCTGGGCTTCGGCCTTCGAGTCGTTGGATTCGTGTGCGAGCTGTCGGTCCGCCCCGTCTTCCCACAGCCAGACCTGATAGACGACGTCGTTTCCGACCGGTTCCCAGCCGGTGCGTTCGACGTGGACTGCCTCGCGCCAGCCGGTGCCACCCACGTAGACCGTCTCCTCGCCGGTAAACGCGAGCCGCTGGGCGCTCACCGCTTCGAACCAGATCTCGCGGTGGTCGCTGGCGACGATCACCCCGCTGGACTCGAGTCCCTCGTCGTCCTCGAGGGCCTCGATACCGATCCCGGTGACGAGTCCGTTGGGAACGCCCTCGACGTATTCCACGGTGTAGTCCTCGATCTGCACCGCCGCGTCCGAGGAGGCGGTCGAATCGTCGACGACCAGGAAATTCGCGGGAATCGCCATGCCGGCGAGGAGCGCGAGGATACCGAGAACCGCCAGGAACGCGGCTCCCTTGCGGGTCAGATCCGAGAGGCCGCCCGACTCGCGAGCCCGTCGGTTTCCATCGACGATCTCGCGAACACGGTCTATACGGGCCGTGACGACGCCGTCACCGCGGCCACCGCCGGCCAGTTCGAGCGATCGGGCGACCGACGGCTCGGCGTCAGCGGTCGACCCCGCAGTTCGCTCGTTCGAGCGAGTAAACAGCTGCCGGAGCCGCGGCGGGAGGAGGGGCGTCTCCGAAGCGGTCATCGAGAGCATGACCACGAGCGCGAGCACCGAGACGATAGCGACGCCCGGTCCCTGGAAGAGCACGAAGGTGTTCTCGGCACCGTACCAGTAGATGGCCCACAGCCCCTTCGAGAACCCGAACAACAGGACGGCGAGCCAGAGCCGAAGCGGGTTCGGACGGGTACCCCGTCGCTCGAGGAGGACGACACCGAGGACGAAGCCGATGAAGAGTCCGAGCGCGTGGCCCTGAATGGCGATGCCGGCCCAGGACGGCGCTGACGGCGGGCTCGGCTGGGCGGTGTAGACACTGATCGGGTTCTGCAGCGCAGAGTAGAGCCGCAGGACGACGCTCTGGACGCCGAGGGTCCCGACGATCGTCACGATCGGATAGTGGACGATGGCGAACCCGGCGAGGGCGAAGACGACCCCCGAGAAACCGATTACGGGGCCGAGCGCGAACAGGCCGGTCACCAGTCCGACTCCAATGACGGCCAGCGGAAAGAGCACGAACGCGCGCACTCGCGGATCGGTGCGCCACGAGTCAGCCCGCCGCGGCTCGCGTTCGTCGGGGTAGTGTCCCCAGGCGTATTCGGCGAGCGGCGCGACGACGACCGTTCCGGCCAGATTGCCGATGAGATGACTCGGGCCGGCGTGGGAAAACGCTGCCGTCACCATCCCGAGCGGATAGAAGTACGACCACGTGCGGAAGGGGATCGTCACGGGATTATCGAAGTCCGCGATCCCGCTTTGGACGAACAGATAGACGGCGAGGACGAACGCGATCACCACGAGCGAACCCCACGGAACACCGTACACGAGCCGTTCCCGGGCCACGTCGCGCCAGCGCCGCGCCGGCCGGTGGATCCGTCTGACGACTGCGATCGACCCGACCAGCGACGCGGTGACGACGACCGCCAGCAGGGTCGCGAGCAAGCGCATATGCCGTGGTTCGAACGGGGCCGTATAGTGGTTTGCCTTCAGCGAACGCCGTCAGCTATCCGGCTCGAGCCGTGCCGCCTCGCGCAACTGGGCCGGTGACAGTCGCGGCGAACCGCGACGAGCGTCGGCTTCGAAAGGTACAAGCGGCCGACGACCGGAGTAGCAGCCATGGAACTGCGGGTCACCGAGAGCACCGAGGACGAACTGTCCATCGAGATCGCCGGCGAGGACCACACCTTCATGAACGTGCTCAAGGGCTCACTGCTCGAGCACGACGACGTGAGTGCAGCAACCTACGACGTCAACCCCGAACAGTCGGGCGGTCAGACCGAGCCGATCCTGACGATCAAGACCGAGGGCGGCGCGGATCCGCTCGAGGCGCTCGAGGAGGGAGCCGCAACCGTCCGCGAGAAAGCGAATTCGTTCCGCGACGCGTTCGAAGCCGCGGCCTGAACCGGCAGACGACCGCAGTCGCAGTCACCGCTGATCGGACGCCGCTCGATTTCGAACTGGTACACTCCTTCCGTATGCTATTCCACTCGAGTTGTCTCTCGAGGATTTTGTCCGATCGTTCGAGAGGCTGATTTCGGTCCCACCGTGCTCAGGAGGGACACTCAACACGCTGCGTAGAAGACGAAGACGTCCCCGTTGGGCGCTCTGTGAACGTCGAACCCCTCGGCGTCGAAGCCGGTCAGCACGTTGTCACCGTACTCCGCGAGGAGTTCCTCGGCGATGGCGTCGCCCAACGCCGACTCGTCGCTGTAGTTTTGGACCGATACATCGGTGAGAGTCAGGGGTCTACTGGCGACCCGCGAGTCACCGCAGCCGTGATCGAACTCGTCGACGTCTACGGCCTCGGGCTCTCGGCCGTCGAACTCCATCGCGACGAACCCGCGGTTTTGATACTCCGCGTACGCCGCGAGTCCGTCGTCGTGCGTTCGCGATTCCGACGACTCCCGTTCGTCCTCGAGCCGATCGTGAATCTCTTCCTCCGTCGCCTCGAGATCGATCCCGGCGACCTCGGTCCCCTCGCCGGGCGCGTCGGGCGGCGACGGTGGCCCGATACCCGGTAACACCGACGGGGAAATAACGCCCGTCGCGAACAGCGCGACGACGACCCCCATCACGACGAGAATCGGCAGATACGGTTTCGCGACCTCGAACCAGCTCGGCGTGGCCAGCTCTCGCTCGAGGCCCTCGTAGGTCTGCTCGACCCGCTCGAGGTCGGGGTTGCCACAGCGCGAACACGGCGGCGTGTTCCGGACGTGCTTTCGGCCGCAGTTCGTGCAGGCCCAGACGTAATCGGGGCCGGTGTCGACGGTTCCGGATTCCGTCAGTTCTGGATCGGAATCGACACCGCCCTCGGTCCCGCTCTGGCTTCCATCGTCAACGCGGACGATCGCCTTCTCGAAGGCGTTGTGCCCGCACTCGTCACAGGGGGGCTCGTTCTCCGCGTGCGGTTTGCCACACCGCGTACACCGCCATTTCACTGCTCGGAAAGGAGGACTGCGACGGAATAAACGTATTGGAAGGGCGACGGAATGCTCGCCGGCTCTCGGACGACTCGTACGAAGCAGTGACTTTAGAGGCGAACGGGGATGCCGTGGATTTCAGAGGCGAACGGGGACGCCGTGCTCGTCGAGGTAGGCCTTCGTCTCCTCGATCGAGTACTCGTCGAAGTGGAAGATCGACGCCGCGAGTCCCGCGTCGGCGCCGGCCTCGGTGAACACGTCATACATGTCTTCGGGACCGCCACAGCCCGACGACGCGATGACCGGCGTATCGACGGTCTCGCTGACGGCCGTCGTCAGCGGCAGGTCGTAGCCGTCTTTGGTACCGTCCTTGTCAATCGAGTTGACGAACAGCTCGCCGGCGCCGCGGGACTCGGCTTCTGCGGCCCACTCGAGGACGTCGATCCCGGTCCCCTCGCGGCCGCCCTTCTTCGTGCACTCGAACCAGCAGGACTCGCCGTCGATCTCGACGTAGTGCTCGCCCTGTTCGTCGAATCGCCGCTTAGCGTCGACGCTGATGACGATACACTGGCTGCCGAATGCGCGAGCGCCCTCGTTGACGAGTTCTGGTCGCTCGAGCGCACCGGTAGTGATCGAGACCTTGTCAGCGCCGGCGCGGAGCGTCTCTTTGATGTCTTCCGTGGTGCGGATGCCACCACCGACCGTGAGGGGGATAAAGACCTCGTCGGCGACGCGCTCGACGACGTCGAGCATCGTCTCGCGTCCCTCCGCGGAGGCGGTGATGTCGAGGAAGACGAACTCGTCCGCGCCCGCACGATTGTACGCGCGGGCCATCTCGACCGGATCGCCGGTGTATTTCAGATCCTCGAAGTTGACGCCGGTGTAAACTGCCGGGTTGCCGTCCTCGTCGAGGTCCACGTCGATACACGGGATGACTCGCTTGGTCAGGACCATGTGGTAACTACTGCTTTGTTCGCGTTCCGGGTAGTAAAGGCGTCTGGATCGAACGGCAGGGTAATGCGGGAACGGACCGTCGACTCAGGAGGGGAGCGCGTCGACTCGAGGAAACGGACCAGCATCCGCCGTCGACTCCCGGTGGTGGCGATCCGTGTAGGTGTTCTTAAGTGACCGAGTCGAGAACGAGCGGGTATGACGGACGACACCGAAACCGCCGCGGATGACGACTCGGGAGCCGACGTCGGTCACGATCTCGACGCCGAACGAACGACCGCACCGATGAGCGACTACTCGTCGCGTGCCGTCGCCATCGGTGCCCTCGTCGCGCTGGTCGGCGCAGCAATCGCGTTTGGAATTCCGTTGCTCGCGGTCGGAGTATAAGTCAGAAGACGTACTCGTCGTCGTGGCCCATCATGCCGTCGTCTTCGAAGCCGGTACCGCCGGTTCCTGCCCCGTCCTCGTCGTCGGAGGGGCCACTGGTCTTGTATGCCTTGATACCCGTCGACAGGAGATCCTCGATCGCTTCCTCGCGGTTGACGAACTCGCCGCGTTCGACCATCTGGGCGATCTGCATCTCGAGGTGCTCCGGTATGGTGATCTCTACTTTCGGCATCTGATTCGGCTTTCGGCGAGGGGGTATTTAGGTTTGACGGGGAGTCCATAGTACTCGGAACCAGCGATCCGTCTCGTCGAAACGATGGGGGCGTTCGAAGAAAAGTCGAAGACGATACGCGAGGCCGCGTGGGTACGGAACCGGCGTAGCGGGTCGACCTAGCGGTTGCCCATCATCGAATCGAACGCGTCCTTCAGCTTCGTCCCGGGCTGGGTCAGCGTCTCGAGTTGCTTGGTCATCTTCCGCTGGTTGAAGTAACTCGCGAACGCGAGGATGGTCGGCGGCCAGAGGCCGATAAACGCACCGAGCTGGCGCTCTCCGCGGAGGAAGAAGTAGTACAGCGAGAGGCCGACCGCTGCGGCCGACGCGACGAACGCGGGCCCCATCGCTTGCTCGCCGATCTCTTCTGGTTCCTGTCCGGTCATTTCCCGTTCCGTTAGTTGTTGTCTGCTCGCCATGCAATGCGAGTCGTCGGCGAGACTGTACTAAGGGATGACGAGGGTTTCGCTGGGAACCCCCGAGTTGTGTCCGCGACGGTATCGTTTCGATCAGTTGTTGTCCTGGCGCCGTCGTGGCAATATCGGCTTGCCCGAGCGGGCCGGTCGCGTCTACTGTGAGACTCGTGTGCAGCTATCAATTTGGCTCGATCGGCCCGGGGTATCGGAGCGTCGGATCGAGTACAGACCGGCCATGCGGTCGAATCGAACGCGACTCTCAGGTGATGGCGTCAGACATACGTCGCTCGCGGCGTACGCACGAACATGGAAACGACGGACGTTACGGACCTCTATCAGGAGTTCGGCGACGAGCGGCTGCCACCGGGACAGCGGGAGACGTCCGCGTTCCCCGTCCTCTCGAAGAGCGGGACGCCCGACTGGGACCCCGAGACGTGGGAGTTTACCGTTACCGGCGCGGTCGACGAGGAACTGTCCTTCTCGTGGGACGAGTTCCGCTCGTTGCCGTCCGTCACGCAGCGGCAGGACTTTCACTGCGTGACCGGTTGGAGCAAGTTCGACTGCGAATTCACCGGCGTCTCGTTCCCCGAAATCGCCAAGCAGGCCGGTGTTCACGACGACGCAGTTCACGTCATGTTCTCGGCGCTGGACGACTACACGACCGATCTGCCGCTCGAGGACTGCATGCGCGAGGAGGTCCTGTTCACGTGGGAGTTCGACGGCGAGCCACTGCCCGACGATCACGGCGGCCCGGTTCGCGTGGTCACGCCGCATAAGTACGCCTACAAGGGCGCGAAGTGGGTCGACGGCGTCGAGTTCCTCACGGAATCCCAGCGCGGGTACTGGGAGCGCCGGGGCTATTCGCAGACCGCGGATCCGTGGCAAGAAGAGCGGTACAGCTAGCCCACTTCGGGAACGGTCGGCAAATAGTTAGGCTGAAGGCGGGGCGGTCCCGACGTGGGATAGATGGATCGATCGTCGGGCGAGGGTCGACTGGCGGGCGAGACCGAGTCGACGGACGACGCCGTCGAACTCGTCAGTCGGAGTCGCAAACTCGAAGCTGGCTCCGTCAGTGCGATTCTCGACGGAAGCGCCGAATGGCGCGTACAGTGGACCACACCCGATGGTCACGAACTCGTCGGTCGCGGTGCCGCCGCTCGCTTCACCGCGGGCGGGACCGACAGATTCGACCGGATTCGAACACAGGCGGAGCGGACCTTCGAGGGCCTCGATCACGACGGCCCCGAACACGCACGGCCACGAGCGTTCGGCGGCTTTTCCTTTCACGACGGTCACGAACCGGGCCCGCCCTGGATCGGCTTCGACGCGGCGGCGTTCGTCGTCCCGCAAGTCTTCGTGACCCGTCCCGACGACGGGACGTGGGTGACGGCCGTCGGAAGCCGAATCGACGAGGCTGAGGACCGTCTCGAGCACTGGCACGGCCGCCTGACGGCGTCGTCGAGTGACGAGGTGAGCCGCCCGAACGACTCCCCTCCTGGCGTCGCCGGGACGCGGCGCACGACCTCGCCGGCGGAGTGGACCGAGCAGGTCGAAACCGCCCTCGAGCGGATCGCCGCGGGACGACTCACGAAGGTCGTCCTGGCGCAGGCCCTCTCGGTCGACCTCGAGGGGCCGATCGACGTCCCCGCGACGCTCGAGCAGCTGGGACGGCAGTACCCGAACTGTTACCGGTTTCTGGTCGGACAGGACGTCGGCGGCACGTTCTTCGGTGTTCCGCCGGAGCGGCTCGTCTCGAAACGTGGTGACCGCGTCGAAACGGAGGCGCTGGCCGGCTCGGTCCCTCGAGGGGAGACGCCGGCCGAAGACGAGGCACACGTCGACCGGATGCGAGCAGACGCGAAGTTCCAGCACGAACACGAACTCGTCGTGGACGCGATCCGCGAGCAACTCGCGCCGCTCGCACGCGACCTCACTGTTAGCGAGCAGACGATTCGCCGATTAGCGACCATCCAGCACCTGCAGACGCCGATCGAGGCGATTCTCGATGGCGATCGACACGTCCTCGAGATCGTCGAGGCGCTCCATCCGACGCCCGCTGTCGGCGGCGTTCCGCCCGACGCGGCCTGGGAGACGATCCGCGACACGGAGCCGTTCGATCGAGGCTGGTACGCCGCGCCGGTCGGTTGGTTCGACGCCGCTGGCGACGGTGAGTTCGCGGTCGCGCTTCGCTCCGGCGTCGCGGGCGACGGGGCGGTGACGCTGTTCGCGGGCAACGGGATCGTCGCCGACAGCGATCCCGACGAAGAGTGGGAGGAAGTACAGCTGAAGTTCCGGCCGATCCTCGATGAATTGCGATAGCACGTAACACGATGACTGCACCTAACCGCGCGACCCTCTGGGGTCGCGTTCTCGCCGACGAACTCGCAAAGGGCGGCCTCGAGGCCGTTTGCATCGCGCCCGGCAGCCGATCGACGCCGTTGACAGTGACCTTCGCAGCGCACGACGACATCGACGTCTACTCGCATCTCGACGAGCGCTCGGCGGCCTACTTCGCGCTCGGTCGCGCCCGGCGGACCGGCGAGCCGACTGCGCTGGTCTGCACCTCTGGGACGGCCGCGGCGAACTTCCACCCTGCAGTGATAGAGGCCGATCAGGCGCGCGTCCCGCTACTGGTGCTCACGGCCGATCGCCCGCCCGAACTCCGCGACAGCGGCGCGAATCAGACCGTCGATCAGGTTAAGCTCTACGGCGATGCAGTGCGGTGGGATGCGGAACTGCCCGAACCCGAACCCGACGAGCGAAAAGTGCGCAGCCTCCGAACGACCGCAGTGCGAGCGCTCACCGAAACGACCGGCGTCCCGCCGGGTCCCGTCCACCTCAACTGTCCGTTCCGCAAGCCCCTCGAGCCGATCGACGTGCCCGGTGACGTTCCCGAGTCGTTCGCCGAGACGCTCGCCGGAGGTGGGCGGGACGGCGCGTTCGTCGAAACCACGGCAGGCGAGCGGACGCTCTCGGACGACCAGTACCGACCGCTCGTTCGGGCGCTCGCGGACGCCGACCGGCCCCTGATCGTCGCCGGGCCGGCCGATCCGGTCGATCTGACCCGCCTCGAGCCCGCGGACGTCGTCGCAGTCGCCGAGCGCGTCGGCGCGCCGATCCTCGCCGACCCGCTTTCGGGGCTGCGGTTCGGTCCCCACATCGGGGACGATAGCGCTGACGGCCCGGTCTACGGCGGCTACGACGCCTACGTCGACGAACTCCCGGATCCGGACGTCGTCGTCCGCTTCGGCGCGTCGCCGACCTCGAAACCGCTGCGCCACGCCCTGCGCGACGCCAACGCTCGCCAGTTCCTGATCGACCCCGCGGGCGACTGGCGCGAGGCGACGTTCACCGCGACGGACCTGCTCGCGGCCGCACCCGGCACCGTCTTCGATGGGCTGCGCGAGCGACTCGAGGCCGAAGCCGGCGCGGATGCGACCGACAGCGAAATCGAAGCCGAGTGGCTGGCAGCCTTCGACGACGCCGAGCGCCGCCACTGGGAGATTCGAAACGAGGCGCTGACGGCGAGTGCACTCGAGTCGGAGCCGTTCGAGGGCGCGATCCTCGCATCCGTCTTTTCGAACGCGCCGAATCCGGCGACGGTGTTCGTCTCGAACAGCATGCCGATCCGGGACGCCGACCGGTTCGGCCGACCGCGAGACGCGGAGCTGACGGTGCTCGCGAACCGCGGCGCGAGCGGGATCGACGGGATCACGAGCACGGCGCTCGGCGCCGGGAGTGCGACGGACGACCCGCTCGTGCTCGTCACCGGCGATCTGGCCTTCTATCACGACTCGAACGGGCTGCTCGCGGTCGATCGCTGTGACGTGGACGCGACGATCGTGTTGCTGGACAACGACGGCGGCGGTATCTTCCACAAACTCCCGATCGAGGAGTTCGACCCGCCGTTCACCCAGCAGTTCAAAACGCCCCACAGCCTCGAGTTCGACGCGCTCGGCGAGCTGTACGGCCTCGAGTTCGAGCGCGTGACTCCCGCTGACTTTACCGCTGCGTATCGTCGATCGCTCGAGACCGCGGGAACGCAGGTTCTCGCCGTTGAATTCGATTCCGAAGCGAACCACCGGCGGCGCGACGCACTCGCAGGGCGGGTTACGGACGCAGTTGCCAGCGTGCTCGAGGACGATGCTGTCGACAGTTCGGACTGATTTGGATTTCGGGGCTCGTCCTCGATTGATGAACCGGCATGCGGTGGCGCGCGCTATCGGTCGTCCGAACGATAGTGAGGACGATCGATGACATTGTGCGAGGGATGAGCGAACGACTGAAAAGAGTGAGCGAATCGGCTGGGGAGGGTGTGGAAATCCCCTGTGTCCACGGGAGCAGGACACTCATCTTCTGATCTCAATCTCACGAACAAATGTCTCTCTTCACACGAGCAGCGTCTATGCAAATATCCTCGACTTTCATGGCCGGAGGACCCACCAGAGGGCAACGGCGTAGCCGAACGGCACCCAGGCGAATCCGAGCGCCAGCAAGCCAAAGAGGGAGAGCGGATCGACCAGCGAAAACCCGACCATCCCGGCCGGAAAGAGGACGCTCCAGACGCCGAACGTCACTATCGCGAGTCGAGGCATCGTGAGCAGGTAACCGACCAGCAAGAGCGTGCACGCGGCGACGATTCCGTTGACCGGCAGCGAAAACATCGGTGTGAGACTCGCGATGACGAGTATCGGATAGAGGAGTGCGATCGACGCCACCGAAACCGCCGTCGTCCGGTCGATTGGTGGTCCCTCCCACTCGAGGTCGACCTCGCCGTCCCAGTCGTGGACCGCGTAGCGAAAGCCATCCTCGCCGTCGTCTCCTGTGGCCGTTGTGGCCGCGGCCGCCGATCTCGAGTCCGAACGGCCGCTGCCGGACGACCGGTCGCCGTCGAACGGCCACTCGTCCGTCGCCCGACGCTGCTTCCGTCGCCGCTGCCGTCTGGCCCGCTGGCGAGCGTGGTGGTTCCCCGCTCGAGTGTCCTGGTCGGTCCCGGCTCCGTCTCGAGTCCATCCCTCGCTCGAGCGGGCACTACCCTGAGTCGTCCGCTCGCTGTCGGTAGCGGAGCCCCCTGTTTCCGTGCCGTGGCCCGACGACGCCGCGTTCGGTCGTCGGGCGTTCGACGCTGCTCGTTCGGGTTCCTCGCCCCCTCCGCTCGAGCTGGCCCCGCCGGCAGGGCCGCGGGCGAGCCCGACGTAGGCGTCGTGACCGAGTCGATCGTAGCGTGCGCGTTCCGTCCCGTCGGTGAGGACTGACTTCGCGGCCGTAACGCGCTGGAACCGCTCGGCTGCGTCGGGGTCGTCGGAGTGGTCCGGATGCGTCTCGAGAACGCGCTCCCGGTAGGCCGACTCGATCTCGTCTCGAGTCGCACCGGGGTCAACCTCGAGTATCTCGTAGTACGACTCGCCCATCTTGTGACCAAGTTGACCGGCCGGATAAAAAATCACTTTGGCTAGATGAGTGTCGGCGTCGACTCGGAACGCTCCGAATGTGAACGCCGATCTTACGATTTGATCGTCGCATCAGATCGGACGATTTGAGACGGATGAATCCTATTATGCTATATGAAATCGGGGCACTGCTGATCCGGTCTCGAGCGGATGGGAAATGCGCTATCTACTGGCTCTGGCCGAGACAGCGTCGATACCGTTCGATCCACGTCCATTCCGGCCGGCGGCCCACAAGTCACTCCGGCGTATCGGTTCGGCCGGTGAAGGAACCGCCATCCCAGCCGCGGTAGCGAGATCGGATCGCCAACTCGAGGAGTCCGAGGAGCGATACGGCAACGGACAGGAATAGGAACAGTAGTTCCGGGTGCGTATGAGACTCCGGAGAAGGGTGGGGCGGAAACACTGTGGCGGCGACGATCCCCTGCGCCCAGTACGCGTCCAGGGCGAGCGGTGTGACGAGTCCTCTCGACAGCAGTGCGGCGAGGGCAATCCACGTCGCGGCCCCGGCCGTTACGAGAACGGCGAGAACGGTGGACAGGTCCGACTGATAGTAATACAAGGGGTTCAAAAGTCCGACACCGAGACCGACGAGGGCACCCATGACGAGGGTGACTGACCAGAACTGTGACCGAGACAGAGAGAGATCCGGAAGATGTCGAAGTCGCCCATCGCGGAGCCCGTACCCGCGTCGAAGTGCGAACTCGGCGACGCCGGCAACCAGCAACAAGGAAAGCCACGCGTACCACGACTTCGCGTAGTTCGATGCGTAGAACGGTCCGTTGACGAATATTCCCGAGGCACTGGTCTCTCCCTGGGGAAACGGGGACGTCAATACGACGTACGCGACACCGCCAAGAAGCGCGGCGAATCCACCAGTAGGCGCGAGTAATCTGGTACTGGCGGTGATAAACAATGGGACGAAGCCGAGTGCGAATACGCCGATCCAGAGCTGGGGTGTGTCACGTATGGACCTAATGATTACCGCGTTCGGGGCCGCGTCTCTCCCCAGTTCGAAGAATGGAGAGTCCACGTGAGTGAGCAATGTACGCGTCACTGCGACGTTCACGAGTCCGCCGAGAAAACCAAGTATGGCCGAACCGGCGAGCGTGCGATTCATACGCAGTAAAGTCAAATGGCTAACTTAAATGCCATCGTCTCACTTTCGACCGCCGAGATTGAAATCCCATTCCGCAGGGCCATGAGATATGCCGCCGGTCGGTGACGGCACGGGTTGGGCCGACTCGTGACGCGAACCTATTTCAGCTATCGCCGACGACTCTCGAGCAAATGGTTTCGGAACTCTTCGATCCGGAGCAGTGGAAGCCGGTCGCGGACATGAACGACGAGTTCGAGGACATCACGTACCACCGGGCGGTCGATTCCGGAACGGTTCGGATCGCGTTCGACCGACCCGACGTCCGCAACGCCTTTCGACCGGGGACCGTCGACGAACTGTACGACGCGCTGGATCACGCCAAGCGCCAGACGGATGTCGGCTGCATCTTGCTGACCGGGAACGGTCCATCGTCGAAGGACGGCGGCTGGGCCTTCTGTTCCGGCGGTGACCAGACGATTCGCGGCGAGGACGGCTATCAGTATGAAGGAGACGAAGAACGGGCATCGGAGCAGGGGAGACTTCACATCCTCGAGGTCCAGCGTCTCATCCGGCACGTTCCGAAGGTCGTCGTCTGCGTCGTCCCCGGCTGGGCCGTCGGCGGCGGTCACTCGCTGCACGTCGTCTGTGATCTCACGCTCGCGAGCGAGGAGCACGCGAAGTTCCTCCAGACCGACCCCGATGTGGCGAGCTACGACGCCGGCTTCGGCTCGGCCTACCTCGCCAAGCAGATCGGTCAGAAGAAGGCCCGCGAGGTGTTCTTCCTCGGGAAGACCTACTCCGCCGAGGAAGCCGCGGAGATGGGCATGGTCAACGAAGCGGTGCCACACGAGGAGTTAGAGTCGACCGCCCTCGAGTGGGGCGAGCGCATCAATTCCAAGAGCCCGACGGCGATGCGGATGCTCAAGTACGCCTTTAATATGACCGACGACGGAATGGTCGGCCAGCAGGTCTTCGCGGGCGAGGCGACCCGGCTGGGCTACATGACCGACGAGGCTGAGGAGGGACGGGACGCATTCGTCGAGGGTCGTGACCCCGATTTCGACGACTACCCGTGGCACTACTGAGTGCCCGAGCACCTAATTGTCGGTCTCTCGAGTGAATCGCATGAATCGACGAACGTACCTCCGGCGGACGGCCGTACTCCCGGCGGCACTCACTGTTGCGGGTTGTACGGCTCCGGGAAACGAGGCAGACGATCAGAACGAGAGCGGCGGCAACCGCGCAAACGAAGCCGACGGTGACGACGGTGCCACGGGAACCGCGCCGATTCCGATGATCGAGGACCCACCGAAGGCGGTCTACCTCCCCGGCCACCGGAAATCGATGCGAGTCCTCGACCCCCTCGAGGCCGGCGACTACGCGCTGGCACCTTTGCTCACGTACCCGCATCCGTTCTGGCTCGTCACCGGGACCGATCGCCAGCTCGTCGAACCGGACGCCGATCGGGGCGTCCATCTAATGGTCGTTTGCTGGGATCCGGAGACCGGGATCGTCCTTCCGGGCGATGTCGAACCGAGGGTAACGATCACGAAGGACGGCGATCAGGTCCGGTCGCGACAGCTCTGGCCCATGCTCTCGCAGGAGATGGGGCTCCACTTCGGTGACAACGTCTTCCTGCCGAGCGATGGAACCTACGCCGTCAGTGTCGAACTGCCGCCACTTTCGACGCGGCGAACCGGTACGTTCGAGGGACGCTTCGGCGAGGCCAAGACGGCGACGTTCGAGTTTACCTACGACGACGCCTTTCGCGAGGAGGTCGTCGACGGCATCGAACTACTGGATCGAGAGCGCTGGGGCCAGCGGGGTGCGCTCGAGCCCATGACCGACGATAGCGACGGAGAAACGGAGGGTATGCACTCCGGGATTCCGTACTCCGCGCTGCCGCCCGCCGACGACTACCCCGGAACCCAACTGATCGATCCGGAGGCAGACTCCGGGACGGATTCGAACGGCGGTGTACCGATGAGCGGCGATGCGGCGTTCGTCGTCACGCTGCTCGAGTTTGGGTCGCGACTAGCAAACGGCGACGACCGGTACCTACTCGTCTCGCCGCGGACGCCGTACAACCGCGTGCCGCTCGCGAATATGTCGCTGCGCGCCGAGGTCGAACGCGACGGGGAACCGGCCGTCGACGATCCGCTCGAGCTCACGCAAACGCTCGACGGCGAGTTCGGGTTCCACTACGGAAGGTCCCTCGCGAACGCGCGACCGGGCGACTCGATGACGCTCACGGTCGAATCACCGCCGCAAACGGCTCGACACCAGGGATACGAGACCGCGTTCGTCGAAATGGAGCCGCTCGAACTGATCGTTCCCGAGCCGTAATTTCACTGTCGAGTGGTCGTCGGTCGACTCGCAATGCCAACGTTGACACTCTCTCGAGTGGGACACTCGATTCATGAGTTCGGCCGAGGTCGAGATCTCACGGACGAAGGCGTGGCTGATGGCAGCCCGCCCCCAGACCTTGCCCGCGGCTGCGGCCCCGATCATCGTGGGGACGGGGCTGGCAGCCGACGAGGGGGTATTCGCAGTGCTGCCGGCAGTGATGGCGTTCGTCGGCTCGGCGTTGATACAGATCGGGACGAATTTCGCGAACGACTACTACGACGCGGTCAACGGTGCCGACACGGAGGACCGCGAGGGGTTTACCCGAGTAACGCAGTCGGGGCTCATCTCGCCCGAGCAGGTCAAGCTCGCGACCGTCGTAACGTTCGGGCTGGCGATCCTCACTGGGACCTACCTCGTCTACGTCGGCGGGCTCCCGATCCTCGTGATCGGGGTCGTGAGCGTCTTCTGCGGCTGGGCCTACACCGGCGGCCCCTACCCGCTGGGCTATCACGGCCTCGGAGACCTGTTCGTCTTCGTCTTCTTCGGCCTCGTCGCCGTGACCGGGACCTACTACGTCCAGGCTGCGGCCGTCCTCGCGGAGCCGCTGGCGACGACGATCCCCGACGGAACCGTCCCGCGCGAAGCCATCGCGGCGAGCCTGCCCGTCGCTGCGATTTCGACGGCCATTCTCGTCGTGAACAACGTCCGCGATCTGGAGACCGACGCCGAGACCGGCAAACGGACGCTCGCGGTCCGGCTCGGCTACCGGTGGAGCCGCCTCGAGTACGTCGCCATGCTCGCGCTCGCCTACGTCGTCCCGTTCTGGTTCTGGCTCGAAGCCGGGTTCGGCCCCGGCGTACTGCTCCCGCTGGTCACGCTGCCCTACGCCGCGATGGTCGCCCGAACGGTCTGTACGCGAACCGACGGCGAGGCGCTCAACCCGGCGCTCGAGGGGACCGGCAAACTGCTCGCGATGTACGCGATCTGTTTCGCGGGGGGGTTAGCGTTCCTATGAGCTCCACCGAGGACCTCTCGCTCGAGTACCGATCGTTCTCGCTGGACCTCGCCGAGCCGCTCGAGACGGCCGACGGGACAATCGACTCGCGAGACGGATTTCTCGTTCGGCTGGTCGACGAGAGCGACGATGTCGGCGATGGTGTGGTCGGCGTCGGCGACGAACCAACAGCCGGACCTGCCGTCGGCTACGGCGAGGCGACACCGCTGCAGGGCTGGACGGAGTCCCTCGATGCCTGCGAACGGGCCCTCGAGCGCGCCCGGGACGCGCTGCAGACTGACGGGCCGATCGAGGCGCTCGAGACCGTCGACCGCCAGGTCGCAGCGCGGCACGCGCTCGCGCTCGCGCTGGCGGACCTGCAGGCGACGCGCGAGTCGACGCCGCTGTACCGCTACCTCGGCCAGGGGCCGATGGTCGGCCGGGTTCCCGTCAACGCGACGATCAGCGACGGGACTCCCGCTGAAACGGTGAGAAAAGCGCGCGAGGCGGTCGATCGCGGCTTCGATTGCTGCAAGCTGAAGGTCGGGATCCGAAGCGTCGAAGCGGATATCGAGCGCGTTCGTCGCGTCCGTGAGGCCGTCGGCTCGAGCGTCGAACTGCGGGCCGATGCCAACGAGGCGTGGACCTACGAGGAAGCCGAATCGGCGCTCGAGGCCTTCACGGATCTGGGAGTTTCGATCCTCGAGCAGCCGCTGCCAGCCGGCGCGCTCGAGGGACACGCGGATCTCCGAGAGCTGAACAGCGGCGTCTCGATCGCGCTCGACGAGGGGTTGCTCGAGCACGGCGTCGACTCTATCTGTGAGGCCGACGCGGCGGACGTCGTCGTCCTGAAGCCGATGGCGCTCGGCGGGATCGATGTCGCTCGCAAGGTCGCGGCCTGGCTGACCGAACTCGATGTCACGCCGCTGGTGACGACGACGATCGACGGGGTCGTCGCGCGGACGGGTGCGGTCCACCTCGCGGCGGCGATCCCCGACGTCCCGGCCTGCGGACTCGCGACCGGCGAACTGCTCGCGGCGGATCTCGGCCGGGATCCCGTGTTGCTCGAGAAGGGATCGGCAGTCGTCCCGCAGGCGAAGGGGCTCGGCGTCTCGGACGTCTGGAGCGAGCGATGACTCCGGGTCCGGTCGACTGGCCGACGCGCGATCCGATCGCGCACCGCGCGGCCGCGACGCCACAGCGGACGGCGCTGCTCGATATCGAGACCGACGCGGCGTGGAGTTTTCGCGAGTTCGACCGCCGCGTCGACCGCGCCGCGGCGGGGCTCGAGGACGCGGTTCTCGAACTGAGCGACTCGAAACGAGGCAATCAGCAGCGAATCGGCGTCCTCATGGACACTCGCCCCGCGTTCGCGACCCTCTTTTTCGCCGCCATGCGGACCGGTGTGACCATGGTCCCGCTGAACGTCCGTGAGACGACCGGCGAACTCGCCGCGAAAGCTACCCGGACCGATCTCGCTGCCGTCGTCTGTGAGCGGGACACCGAGAAGGCGGCGCTCGAGCTCGCAGTCGAAACCGGGTCGGTCGGCGTGTTCACGGTCGACGAACCCGAAAGCGATCGGACGCAGTCACTGTCCTCCGAGACGAACGATGGGGGCGTGTCCGACCCCGACAGCGCTTTCGAGTCGCGATCGGTTCAGCCGGTCCCGCTCGAGCGCGACGATACGCAACTGATCATGTTCACCTCCGGCACGTCCGGGGAGCCCAAGGGCGTCCGGCTGACGGTCGGCAACCTCGTCGCGAGCGCCACCGCCTCCGCGTTCCGGCTGGGGGTCGACCCCGCCGATCGGTGGCTGTGCTGTCTCCCGATGTACCACATGGGTGGGCTGGCGCCAGTCCTCCGATCGGCGCTGTACGGCACGCCCGTCGTGATCCAGCGCGAGTTCGGTGCTGAATCGACCGCTCGGGTGCTCGAGGCGTACGATATCACGGGCGTCTCGCTCGTCCCGACGATGTGCACGCGCCTGCTCGAGGCCGGCTGGGAGCCGGCCGACGCCCTGCGATTCGTCCTGCTCGGCGGCGCGCCCGCGTCGGATGAGTTGCTCGAGCGCTGTCGGGACGCGGACGTGCCGGTCCACCCGACCTACGGAATGACCGAGACGGCGTCCCAGATCGCGACGGCGACGCCCGCAGAAATCGATAGACACGAAGGAACCGTCGGACAGCCGCTGCTGTTCACTGACGTCTCCGTCGTCGACGAGACCGGCGCGACAGTCGCTCCCGACGAACAGGGGGAACTCGTCGTTTCGGGGCCGACGGTGACGCCGGGCTATCTCGACGACGAGCACACTGAGTCCGCGTTCGGCGAGCGTGGCTTACATACCGGCGACGTCGGCTATCGCGACGCGGACGGTCGACTGTGGATCCTCAATCGCCGCAGCGACCGCATCGTTACCGGCGGCGAGAACGTCGATCCGGGCGAGGTGGTCGCGACACTCCGATCGCATCCCCGCGTCGACGACGCCGCAGTCGTCGGGCTCCCTGACGAGGAGTGGGGCGAACGGGTCGCGGCGCTCGTCGTTCCCGACTCCGAAACCAATTCGGGTGAGAAGCTCTCCCAGTCACTCCTCTCCCACTGCGACGAATACCTCGCCGGATTCAAGCGACCGAAGACGATCGGAATCGCCGACGCGCTTCCCCGGACGGCCTCGGGAACCGTCGATCGCGACGCCGTTCGGGATCGACTGCTCGAGGGCGGCATCGACGTGACTGGGTCATCGTGATCGCAGGTGGTAGCCGCCATCGCCGTACGGATGCTGTCTCGATGGTTCTGATACGCGTGGATTCCCACCTCGCGGGACGAGAAGCATCGACTCACTGAGACGAAGTCCCTCCTGCGTTTCCGTCGAGAAGACCGTTACCGAGACCGCGCAGCCACGTTTGGTAACGTCTCTGAAGACCGCCTCGAGACAAAGGGTATATCAGTACTTGGCTGCGGGATTCGGGTCACATCTGATGGTAGCTCACGAAACTGTGAGTAGTGACATCACGCTGTCGAACATCGCGCGATCGAACAACCGTGGTGTTGGCGGCGCTATCTGGGGGGTCGAACGATGAACGCGGGGAAACTCCTCGGTCTCGAGGACGCGTCACGAGCGGAGCGGGCCCTCTTTTTCGTGACGATGGGCGTCATGCTCTCGCTCGGCGGGATCGGCTTTCTCCGGCCGTCGCTGCTGAGTAGCGTTCTCATCGGCGCGAAGGGATGGATACTCACCTACTTCGGCTGGTGGTTCATCCTCCTCGGATTCATTCTGCTCATCGCCGTGTTCGCCTTCACGGCCTCGCGATACGGTCGGCTCCGTATCGGCGGCCCCGACGCCGAACCGGAGTTCGGCTTCTTCTCGTGGCTGTCGATGGTGTTCACCGTCGGGTTCGGTGCCTCGGTTCTCATCTGGGGCGTCGCGGAACCGGTGTCGATCGTCCAGCATCCGCCACCGGAACCGGCCCCCGTCCAGGGTGCATCCGTCGAGGCGATGGCGCTGGCCTTCATGTTTATTCACGAGGTGTTCCCGGGGCTGGCGATGTGGTATCTCCCCGTCGCGATCGCCTTCGGGATCGTGGTCTACACGGACGGCGTCGGCGACTACAAGATCAGTTCGATGCTCGCCGGCATCGTCGACGAAGACCGCATCCCGGGGCTCTACTGGCTGGTCGATCTGGCGGCGCTCATCGCCACGATCGGCGGCATCTCGACGACGCTCGGCTTCAGCGCACAGACGATGTCCGCGATCCTCGGTAGCGTCTTTGGACTCGATGCGACGGTCCTGACCTACGCGGTGTTTGCCCTCATCGGTATCGTCTTCCTCGCCGACGTCTGGCTCGGTCTCCGGAAAGGAATCCGCAACGCGGCACGCGCGACGGTGGTGCTCATCGGCGTCGCGATGGCCCTGCTCGTGGTGGTCGGACCGACCCTCTACATGCTCGAGTTGAGTCTGGACGCGACGGGCGTCTGGCTCAGCAATCTGTTCCGCCTGACGCTGTACACCGCGCCGGGAGCCGAGGGGAACTGGGCGGCCGACTGGACCGGCTTCTGGTGGGCCTGGTGGGCCGCCTGGAGCATCTTCGTCGGGAGCTTCGTCGCCCGCGTCTCGAAGGGCCGGACCATCCGGGAGATGTTCGCCGTGCTCGTCGTGGTTCCGACGGTCTTCACCTGGATCCAGCACGGGCTCATCGGGGGCTGGGTGCTCGCGCCGGGCTACCAGGAACCGGTCGCAGCGGCGATGGCCTCGGCGGGCAATCCCGCAGCCGTCGCGAGAGCGCTCGAGATCACGCCGTTCGGCACGGTGCTCGCAGTGCTGTTCGTCTTCATCATCGCCGGCTACATCATCACCTCCCTCGACTCGGCGGTGTTCATGCTCTCAGCCATAACGCTAGGTGACGAGAACCCGAACCCGCGAAACCGCGCGTGGTGGGGTGCACTGCTCGCGCTCTTCGGGATGATATCGCTCCGACTCGAGGAGTTCAGCGCCATCGAGTCGCTCTCGGTGACCATGGCGCTTCCGTTCTCGCTGTTCCTGTTGGTCATCCTGTACGGAAGTTACGTCGTCGCTCGGGACTACGTCCGCGACGAGGAGACGGATCGGCTGGGCCCCCAGACGGTCCGTCAGCAGCGAGCTACCCGCAGCGTGACCGACGACGATTGATCGAGTGACCGTGCGGAACCGAAGTTAAGACGCTGGCGCCCCTATCGCGAATCGTGTGTACGCTCACGCTCGCCTGGCAGGTCTTCGACGACGCACCGGTCGCGGTCGCCGCGAATCGTGACGAGGCAATCGAGCGCAAGGCGCTGCCGCCCGCCGTCTACAGTGAGGAGCCGCTGGTCATCGCACCGAGCGACGCCGAAGCCGGCGGCACGTGGATCGGCTACAACGAGTACGGCGTCTTCGTCGGGATCACGAACAAGTGGACCGAGACCGATCTCGCCGGCGATCGGTCTCGGGGTCTCCTCGTCGCCGACGCGCTCGAGGCCCGCTCCGCCGCGGACGCGAAGTCGATCGTCGAGGCGGCGACCGACGCCGACGAGTACGACGGTTTCTATCTCGTCGTTGCCGACGCGGCGAACGCGTTCTGTTACGAGTGGGACGGCGCGCTCTCCCTGACCGAGTTCGAACCCGGGGTTCACGTGGTCGTCAACGTCGCCGTCGACGACGCGGTCGACGTGCCGTCGGCCCGACCAGCTGCGGGCCGGGAGCAAGCGGCGAACGCGAACGCAGTGCGAGAGGCGCTCACGGCCGAGTCCGGAGAGACCGCTACGGACTGGCTCGAGCGGGCGGGCAACGTGCTCGGAGACCACGAGTACGGCGTCTGTATCCACCGGGACGGGTTCGGGACCCGATCGTCGTCGCTGATCGCGCTCGGTCCTGAGACGACTCGATACGCCTTCGCACCGGGACCTCCCTGTCGGACGAGCTACGAGGATATCTCCATCACAGCCGGCGGTAGCGCGAATTTCGAGCTCGAACGCGGGTGCGACGAGGCCGGCGACTCTGCATTCGAAGGGGAAGGGCACATTTAAGCGGCTCGCTCCATCTCGTATGGATATGGACGCACTCCTGCCTGTAGCGACGCACACGTCGAGGTGGTCTCCGTGAGCGTTACCGCGGCCGAAGCCGAACTCTCCGAGGACGAGCGGGCCGGACTCGAGCTCGTCCGCGAGTCCGGCGGTATCCACCAGAGCGACTTCTGGAAGGAACTGGACGTCTCCTCGCGCAAAGGCAGCCGGATCGTCGAGTCGCTCGTCGAAAAGGAACTCGTTGACCGCGAGGAGACCGTCTACGACGGTCACAACACTTACTACGTCTCACCGACCGCTCGAGACCTCGACTTCACCCTCCTGATGGCCGGCGACATGCTCTCGCCCTTTATCGGCGAGGAGGAGGTCGACCCCAACAGCGACGCCTTCTCGCAGTGGATCATGAACCTCGCGTACGAGGAATGAGCTCCTCGTCGTAAGGGAGTCACTGTCCTCGAGAACGGTTGATCGCTTCAAAACCCTCTTTTCGCCGGTATCGCTCCGACGAGCGCTACTCGTACGGATCGAATCGCTCGATGAGCACGAACGGGTCACGTTCGCGATTGTAGTACGGCACGTCGCCGTCGAGCGCTTCGATGAGTCGTCGGTGGACCTCGCGTGCGGCTCGGCCCTCGTCGGGCGCCAAGTGATGCTGTCCGCGCATATCCGTCCAGAACTCGCCGTCGAGCCAGAGCAGGGTTTCGTCGTTCGACTGGTAGACGACCTCTCCATCCTCTGTGAGTCCGTCGATCGCGAGCTGGCGGCCGGAAAGTTGGGCGCGTGCGAGGACGGCGATAAGCTGCCGACGAGAGACGGGCGCGTGCAACGCGACATCGTCGATCGTGTCGGCGAAATACTCCTCGACGAGGTCGCACGCTCTCGAAAATTCGTCAAATTCGACTTCCTGATTCTGTGCGAGTTTCATGAGAGTCT
This sequence comes from Natrinema zhouii, assembly GCF_013456555.2. Taxonomy (GTDB): domain Archaea; phylum Halobacteriota; class Halobacteria; order Halobacteriales; family Natrialbaceae; genus Natrinema; species Natrinema zhouii. The sequence goes on along the minus strand of NZ_CP059154.1, from coordinate 3,707,801 downwards.
CCTCAGGTGATCCGTTCGGTATGGTCCTAGTTGACAGTACTGTATAAAAATGTATCTGTCGGCGAAGGTCGAGACACGATCGACGAAAGGAGGGCGATGAACGGTCGCTGCAGCCCGTTCAGGCGAGTGCGCTCGCGGCGCGAATCAACTGCTCTTCGCCGAACGCGGGGCCGACGAGCTGGAGGCCGACGGGGAGGCCGTCGGTTTCGCCCGCCGGAACCGAGATCGCGGGCAGGTCGGCGAGGTTCACGGGAACGGTGTTCGCGTCGGCGAGGTACAACTGGAGCGGGTCGTCCAGACTCTCGCCGAGTTCGAACGGCGGCACCGGCATCGTGGGGCTCGCGAGCACGTCGGCCTCCGAGAGCGCCTCGTCGAAGTCCTGCTTGACCCACGCGCGGGCGTCTTGGGCCTTCTTGTAGTACTTGTCGTGATAGCCCGCCGAGAGCGCGTAGGTTCCCAGCAGGATGCGACGCTTGACCTCGTCGCCGAACCCTTCCTCGCGGGCCTTGGCGAAGGCCTCGTTCCAGTTGCCGTCGTAGCCGCCCGAATGGCCGTAGCGGACGCCGTCGAACCGCGCGAGGTTCGAGGAGGCCTCCGACATCGCGATCACGTAGTAGGCCTCGACGGCGTGTTCGACGGAGGGGAGGGAGACCTCGTGGTACTCCGCACCGCGGTCCTCGAGCGCTCCCAGCGCGTCCCAGAACGTTTCGACGACGCCCTCGTCGGCCCCCTCGAGCAGCTCCGTGGGAACACCGATCTGGAGGCCGTCGACGTCGCCGGTCGCGGCGTCGGCGTAGCGTTCGCCCTCGAGTTGGGGAGGACGCGTCGTCGCGTCCCGCTCGTCGCTCCCAGCGATCACGTCGAGCAACCCCGCAGCGTCCTCGACGGTCTCGCCGAAGGGGCCGATCTGCTCGAGGCTGTTGCCGTAGGCGACGAGGCCGTATCGGGAGACCAGCCCGTACGTGGGCTTGATGCCGACGACGCCGCAGAAGGCGGCCGGGCAGCGGACCGAGCCGCCGGTGTCGGAGCCCAGCGCGAGGTCGGCTTCGCCGGCGGCGACTGCAGCTGCGGAGCCGCCCGAGGAGCCACCGGGAACGTGGCCCGGTGCGGCGGGGTTGTCCGTCTCGCCGAAGTGGGAAGTCTCGGTGGTCGTCCCCATCCCGAACTCGTCCATGTTGGCCTTGCCGACGATGGTCGCACCGGCGTCTTTCAGCCGGGAGACGACCGTCGCGTCGTAGGGCGGGACGTAGTCCTCGAGCATCCGGGAGCCGCAGGTCGTCCGGACGCCTTCCGTCGAAATGTTGTCCTTGACCGCGACCGTTTTGCCGGCCAGCGGGCCGTCGTCGTCCCCCTCGATTCGCGCTTCCGTGATGAAAATGTTCTCCGACATGATTACGAGACGTTCGGCCCCTTGAAGTAGCCGTCCTCGGTCTCCGACGCGTTTCGGAGCGCTTCCTCGTGCTCGAGGGACGCGCGTTCCTCGTCCGGTCGCATCACGTTCGCGAGCTCGGCGTCGCGATTGACCTCCGGCACCTCGTCTAGCGTCTCGAAGTACTCGAGGATATCCGCGAACTGCTCGGCGAATCGGTCGACCTCGTCGTCGTCGAGGTCGATGCGAGCCAGCTCCGCGACGTGGCGGACCTCCTCGGCACTGACGGCGTCGTCGCTCATACGTGTTCGCACCGGCCTCCGGAGAGTAAGGGTTTCGATACCGCCCCATTCTCGAACGTCGACCCGGACGTCCGGAACGAGGGCAGCGAAACCCCCAGCGTCGCCGAGATAGTTTCACGAAAAGAGAACAACGCCGCTCTCGAGAGACGACACGGTTGTCCGTTCCAGTTCTGTCGACGGGCGGCTCCGAAGCGATCGAGGCTGGGTGCGCGATACCGGAGCGCAACCGCAATTTCAAGGTGATATTACCTCCATCTAATATATTACTAACAGTGAAATCGAGACCGCTAATCAGTTCATACTCAAGGTCGTTGTCCCGAGACAGGACGTATGGATTGTGACAACTGTGAGGCCGACGAGGTTGCGTATACGCTAACGACCTACGTCGAGTCCGGCATCGGGGAGAGCGTCGACCTCCACTTCTGCTCGACCGACTGCCTCCGCGTCTGGACGTGATGATCCGCCAGGCTGGATCGGGACGCTCGAGACGCGAGCCCAGCCGAGAGAGCCATCTCAATCGCCAGGACCACCCGCGGCATCGGTGATGCCAAATGGGAACGAATACTCGGGCGACAGTTGCGGACACGAAACTCGAGTCGGCCATCCCGTCAGCGGTCGACGCGGAGTCGACTCGCCGAACGGTCAACGGGGTTGAGTTACACGTCGTCACCGCCGGCGATCGAGCGGATCCGCTCCTCGTCTTGCTCCACGGCTTTCCCGAGTACTGGTACGAGTGGCGGACCCAAATCGCGCCGCTCGTCGACGCCGGCTATCGCGTCCTCGTTCCCGATCAGCGGGGATACAATCGCAGCGAGAAGCCCGACGGTGTGCGAGCGTACCGAACGGCGGAACTCGCGCGTGATGTCGTCGCCCTGATCGCGACCGAGGGACGCGACGCCGCTCACGTCGTCGGCCACGACTGGGGCGGAATCGTCGCCTGGGACCTCGCCTGTCGATTCCCCGGGGCCGTCGATCGTCTCACCGTCGTCAACGCGCCGCATCCGACCGCCTACCGTCGACAGTTACTCTCAAATCCCGAACAACTGCGTCGGAGCTGGTACGCAGTCTGTTTTCAGCTGCCGTGGCTCCCCGAGTTCGCCTGTCGATACGACGAGTATCGCCTCCTTGAGCGAGCGCTTCGAGAGACGGCCGCGCCGGGAACGTTCAGCGAGACCGATCTGGCCCGCTACCGGCAATCGTGGGATCGGACGGGTGCGCTCACTGGAATGCTCAACTGGTACCGGGCGGCCACGCGATACCCGCCGAATCCCGCGATCGATCGCGTCGCCGCGCCGACGCTCGTCGTCTGGGGCGAAGACGATTCGGCACTCGTCCCCGCACTGGCGGTCGATAGCGCGGCGTTCTGTGCGGAGCGCCGCCTCGAGATGCTGCCGGGAGTGAGTCACTGGGTGCCCCACGAGGAACCCGAGCGACTGACGGAACTGTTGCTCGAGCACGCTCGCGTGGCGTAGGCGGTAGCCCGACCGGATACGTTCGGTTAGGCCGCCAGCTTCGGGAATCGGGCAACGAACTCGTCGGGGGCGTGTCGCTCGACCTCGTAGCCGTCGGCGTCGAAGCGCTCGACCTCTGCCTGGAACTCGTAGAACAGCGGCTTGGGCTCGTGATCGTTGACGATCGTGAGCGTCTCGCCCGGCTCGAGGGCCTCGAACTCGTCGTGGATGATCGAGTGGCGGTTCACCGGTTGAATGTCTCTGACGTCGAGTCTCGCCATGTGATTTCCGAGTCGGAACGGCTACCGTATGCCAGTTCGTGCGAACACGTTCGGTATGGCCGATCGAATACGTTCGCTCTTTTCGTGTTTCCCACGACCCTGGAACGTACCGAACGTATTCGTCGCCGCCGGTATATAGCTTCGAACGGAACACGTTCGTATGGCCCACGCAACCCTCACTCTCACGATGCCCGACTCGATCTGGATTCAACAGATCTCGACGGACTTTCCCGAGTCGAGCTTTCGGGTCCTCGCAGCCGTTCCCGGCTCCGACACCGGCTTCGCCCTCGTCCGAATCGCCGGTGCGGAAACCCCTGTGATAGTCGAAGCCATGGAAGAGCACCCACAGATCACCGAACTCTCGCTCGCCCAGTGGAGCGACGACGAGGCGACGGTCCACTTCGAGACTACCGCACCGCTCCTGTTGTTCTCCTCTCGGGATTCCGGGATGCCGATCGAACTGCCGGTCGAGATTCAGGACGGCGAGGCAACGATCGACGTCACCGGCTCTCGGGAGCGATTGGCCGAGCTCGCCGAGCAGCTCGAGAACTTCGGCCTCCAGTATCGGATCGATCACGTCCGCGAGCGGCTCCACGAGAGCCAACTCCTTTCGGACCGCCAGCTCGAGGTGATCGTCGCCGCCGTCGAAGCGGGGTACTACGACACCCCGCGACGCTGTTCACTGACGGAGCTGGCCGACCGCCTCGGGATCGCTAAATCCACGTGTAGCGAGACGCTTCACAGGGCCGAAGAGGGGATCATCAAGCGATTCGTCGACGACATCCCGAGCGTCACCGAGGAGGGGAATCTCGAAGCGGAGCTCTCGAGTCCGTAATCCGAGGTCCGGGACGTAACCGTCGTTTTGTGACTCGCGCCTGTCGTCCGTCCGGTCCGCTGGAGCGGAACGAACGAAACCCGTCTCCGTGTTGAGTTCGCGGGACTGACTTATATGGCCGAACATGGTCGGCTCGATTCTCACGGCGTGGAAATCGGCTCTATCCTTCATGCGAGTACGGTTGTGAGACGGGGAATGAGGACACACAAATGAACGATTTCAAGTGCATGCCGTCGAGTCTTCCCGGTATGACACCAGCGTCATATTCAGAGGTGTTCTGATTTAATGAGCACGGACGATGAATCATTCCACCCGCTCGGAGACGAGTGGGAGGGCGAACTCGAGACGATGCTCGACGATACCGAGTACGACAGCCAGCTCGGTATGGACATGGCCCGCGACGCGATGCGGGTCACCAAAGGCGAACTCTCCGAAGCCGACTTCCACGAGAAGTATCACGAGGACGTGATGGAGGAGTTCGGCGAGGACGAGCGCCCGACTAAAGAGGCCTACGAGACGGCCCAGGAGGAGGCCAAGGGCACGTTCTCCCGAATGGTCGACAAGTTCGACGGCGACGGCGAGGAAACCCGTCGCGAGACGATGAAGAAGATGGGCGTCGGCGCGGCGGCCGTCGGAGTTGGCGCGTTCGGATCCGTCGCTGACGGACCCGAGCATAGCATGGCCGAAGGCGGCCGCACGGAGTCCTCCGAAGCCGAGGAGAGAGACACCCAATGGGGGATGACGATTGACCTCGAGCGCTGTGACGGCTGTCTCACCTGCATGGACGCCTGCACGCAGGAGAATAGTCTGGACGCGGGCGTCAACTGGATGTACGTCATGGCCTGGGAGGACGACCTCCACGGCTCGGCCGACGACGCGGATTCGTCGGACGGGAACGGGATGAACTCCAACTTCAACATGGCGAGCGATTACAACATGCTCGTCCGACCGTGCCAGCACTGCACGGACGCCCCCTGTGAGAAGGTATGCCCGACGACGGCCCGTCACACCCGCGACAAGGACGGTCTCGTCCTGACTGACTACGACGTCTGTATTGGCTGTCGGTACTGTCAGGTCGCCTGTCCGTACGGCGTCAACTACTTCGGGTGGGACGAGCCCGGGACGGACTACAGCGAGATGGACGAGAGTCACACGATGGGCGAATACGAGCACGGCGAGCGCTGGGTCGACAGCCGTGCACCCCGTGGTACCATGAGCAAGTGTACGATGTGTCCGTCACGCCAGGACGGCAACCAGGGCGAGGACATGATCGGCACGTCTGCGTGTGAGGACGCCTGTCCGCCGGGTGCGATCCAGTTCGGCAACGTCAAAGACGAGCAGAGCGATCCGTACCAGCACCGCGAGCACCCGGTCAAGAGTCGGGTGGTCGTCCACCTGACGAACTCCGGCGAGGGCGAGTGGGACGTTCCGGATCCCGAGACGGTCAACGACACCCTCAGCTCGGACGACGATCTCGAGTCCGCTGTCGAGGCGCTCGACGGCCTCGATGACGTATCCTTCGCGACGGATGCGGTTGCACTCATGCGGGCGGTCCAGCTCGTCCGCGACGAAACCGAACCCGGTGACGAGGAGAACAACAGCATTCTCGAAGGCGAACAGGAGATCGTCGCCTCCATCGAGGCCTTCCAGGAGTACGTCGATCTTACGACCGAAGACGCACTTGCGGAGCTGCGACTCGGCGACGGCAGCGAGCAACAGGCGCAATTCCGCCTCCAGCAGTACGCCGGCAAGCCGAACTCGTTCGAGCTGCTCGAGGACGTCGGAACGAACCCGAACGTCACGTATCTCGGCGAGAAGCCCGGACCGGAGGCCCATCAGGTCGAAGGGCCGACCTCGTACGACTCGTGGGATTCGATAACTGACAAGCGACAGGACGTCCTCGACGAGAAGACGGTCGGACACGTTGACGGGGTGTCCCTATGAGCACGAAGGAGCCAACGGAAGCGGATATCCTTCGCCCGATCAACACGCTCACGACGAAGTACTTCATCATGTACGGCGCCGCGGCACTGGGCCTCGTCGCCTTCCTCGTCGCGTGGGCCTATCAGCTCCAGCAGGGGATGGCCGTCACCGGCCTCGGCGACTGGGGTTCCGGCGGTGGTGTTACCTGGGGGCTGTACATCGGCGCGTTCATCTGGTGGGTCGGCGTTGCACACGGCGGTATCATCCTCTCAGCCGCAGTCCGCTTGCTGGGGATGGACCGGTACATGCCAGTCGCCCGGCTCGCGGAGATGACGACAATCGGCGGCCTCTCGGCCGCCGGCTTCTACATCCTGGTCCACATGGGCCGTCCAGACCGGATGGTGACAAGCGTCATCGGCCACTTTCACATCACGGTCAACAACTCGCCGCTCGTGTGGGACGTGACCGTCATCACGGCCTACTTCGTGCTGTCAGCGACTTACCTCGGCCTGACGCTGCGCTACGACGTCAACCGCCTGCGTGACGATCTGCCAGACAAGTTCGAACCGATCTACAAGATACTGACGCTCGGCTACAGCGAGAAGGAAGACAAGGTCATCGATCGGATGGTCTGGTGGCTCGCCGCCGCAGTCATCATCATGGCTCCCCTCTTGCTTCACGGCGGCGTGATCCCGTGGCTGTTCGCGCTCCTGCCGGCAATGCCCGGCTGGACCGGTGCGATTCAGGGGCCGATGTTCCTCAGTATCGCGCTGATGTCGGCGATCAGCGGCATCATGATCATCTCCTACGCGTTCCGCCGAGCCTACGACTGGGACCACATCATCACCGACGACATCTTCCGCGGGCTGCTCCTGTGGCTCGGATTCTTCACTCTGTTGTTCCTGTGGTTCCAGCTGCAGACGATCATCAACGGCGTCTTCCTCGGACCAACCAACCAAGCGGTCGCAATCGAGGCGAAGATCGGCCACCCGATCTACCAGATTGCGATGACGATGATCTTCGGCACGCTCGTGTACATCTTCGTCCAGGGCATCCGTCCGGCCCTGTTCAGTAAGAAGCGAGCGCTCATCGCCAGTGGTGTCATCCTCACCGGAACCCTGACCGAGAAGATTCTGTTCGTCGTCGAGGGGTTCCTTCACCCGACGTTCGACATCTATGCTGCAACGCCAGGCGTGTACTTCCCAAGTGTGATCGAGTGGCTCTCGCTCGTCGGAACGACTGCGCTGGTTGCACTTTTATTCCTCAACCTCTCGAAGCTCGTTCCAGTGGTCGAACTCCACGCGGTCGAACACCTGCGCGGCGACCACGCACACGATAACGAAGCGACCGAACCCGAGGTGGAAGCATGAACTCAGCATTGACAACAATCCCATCAGAACTCCTGTACCACGGCTTCGACGGTACTGCCGGCTTCACCGGCTTCGCCAACGAGGGGACCTGGATCATCTTCGCAGTCATCCTGGTTCCGGTCTACATCATGCTCGCGGCGTGGTTCCTCGGTGAACCCCGCGACACGAAGTCCGGACTGCTCGGCGTAAGCTACCTCGTCGGCCTGACGACGTCGATGTGGGTCGGGATGTTCGTTCTGACCGTCCTGATCGGCGTCGTCTTCTACGGCGGCCCACCGGAGCCGATCAGCAGCGTCGGCCCGCCGTAACCGTCGCCCGTTTCACAGTCGACCACCGATTCATTTTTCGCGGCCGATACCCTGTGAGTCGTACCGTTCAGTCGCAATCGGGTCCCGAACCATCACACGTATCCCGCTCCATACCCTTTCTGTGACTAACACACAGACACTATGAGCATTACAGAACACGAACTCGAAATCAAGCTCGAGGAGGTCGAAGATCCGGATATCGGCGAGGATATCGTCTCGCTCGGACTGGTCAACGACCTCAGGATCGACGACGAGACCGCCCGAATTTCACTCGCGTTCAACGCCCCCTACGCCCCATCCGAGATGGAGATTGGCAACCGGATCCGCGACGTCATCGAAGAGGCCGGCCTCGAGGCCGACCTGCGGGCGCACGTCGACGAGGAACACGGCTTCGACGACGAAGTCCTCCCGAAAGTTCGTAACGTGATCGCCGTCTCCTCCGGGAAAGGTGGCGTCGGCAAGACGACGGTTGCGGCCAACCTCGCGGCCGGACTCGAGAAACGCGGTGCGATGGTCGGCCTGCTCGACGCCGACATTCACGGGCCGAACGTTCCGCAGATCCTCCCGGCCGAGAGCGACCCAGGGGTCACACCCAACGAAGATATCGTCCCACCGCGCTCGGACGGCGTCCGCATCATCAGCATGGGCATGATGATGGAAGACGACGACGACCCTGCGATCTTGCGCGGGCCGATGGTCAACAAGTTCATGATGAAGTTCCTCGAGGGCGTCGAGTGGGGTCGACTCGATTACCTCATCATCGACCTGCCGCCGGGGACCGGCGACGCGACGCTGAACCTGTTGCAGTCGATGCCCGTCACCGGCTCGGTCGTCGTCACGACGCCCCAGGAGATGGCGCTAGACGACACCCGAAAGGGAATTCAGATGTTCAACAAACACGACACGCCGGTGTTCGGCGTCGTCGAGAACATGAGTTCCTTCATCTGTCCGTCCTGTGGCGACCAGCACGGCCTGTTCGGAACCGGCGGTGCGGACACCATCGTCGATAAGTACGACGTCCCGCTGCTGGGCCGAATACCGATCCATCCCGACTTTGGGGCCGACGGCAGCGAAGGTGCACTCATCAAGGACGACGACAGCGAGGTCCAGAGCCACCTCGAGGACCTCGTGGGCGAGGTCGCCGACCGGATCGGCGAAACCAACCGGCGGACGGTCTCGGAGAACGTCACCCACGAACCGGCGAACAAGCTGCCGACCGAGACGAAAGACTGAGCGCGGAGCCGTCGCGGCTCACCGTCCCCTGCAAACCCGTTCTCTCTTTCCCCTGCTGTTATGATGCCGTCCGTCGAACCGAGACGCGATGCTCGATACGTACGCCGATTCGATCGACGACCTCGAGCCCGCCGACGGCGAGGTCGACAGCACGGAACTGATCGTCAGCGACGACGTCCTCGTGAAGGCGTTCGCCCTCGGACCGGGCGCGGAACTCGAGGCCCACGAACACGCCGACAGCACGAACGTCTTCCACGTGCTCGAGGGGACGGTAACCGTCGTTCAGGACGATGAGCGCGAGGAAATCGACGCGCCCGGAGTCGTCCACCACGAGCGCGGCGTCGACCACGGTGCGGAAAATGAGACCGACGAGACGGTGATCTTCACCGCGAGCCTCTGTCCGATGCCGTCCTGAGAGTGGCGCAGTCAGTCGGAGCCCGTCCGCGTCTCCGCGTCCGCGAGTAGCGATTCGACGTACTTGTCCACGTGATCGTCCATCCGACGCTTGTAGCCGGCCTGCCGGGCGAGTCGATCGAGTTCGCGAGCGACGAGGCTGCCGTACTGGACCGCCTTCTTGTCCCTGCTGGCGACCTCGTCCGGCAGATACCGGGCCGCGACCCGTCGGAAGCCGCGCTTTCGTTCGTCCGCGTCGGCCAGTAGCTCGTCCGGCAGCCGAAGCGCCGCCTCGACGACGGCGTCGTGGAGGAACGGCGCGACCGGCTCGAGGCCGGTCGCCTCGACCGTCAACACGTCCCGCGGCAGTTGATCGGAGAGGCTTCGGATTCCCTCGCGAACGGCTCCGCGAACCGTCTCGGCCTCGACCCGGTGGTCGAGCCGGACGACCTTCTCGTAGCCGCCGAACAGTTCGTCGGCTCCCTGGCCGACGGCGAGCGCGTCGAACCCATCCGCGGCGACGCGTTCACCGACCAGGTAGAGGGGGAGCGCGATCTGGACGTCCATCGCGTTCGTCCGACCGGTCGCTCGCGCCACCGCGGGAACGGCGCGCTCGAGGTCGGCCGGCTCGAGGTCGACGACCGTGAGCTCGCGCCCCATCGCGTCGGCGGCCGTCCGCGCGGCCTCGACGTCGTGGCTGTCCGGAAAGCCGACGACGTACAGCGGCGCGTCGAGCAGTTCGGCGACCAGCGCGGAGTCGACGCCGCCGGAGAAGGCGACGGCGATATCGCGATCGGTCCGTCGAACGCTCGCGGTCGCCGTTTCGATTGCCTCCGTGAGAGCCTCGAGAGCGGCGTCGTGATCCGATTCGGGAGTCGGGTTGGGTAACGCCCAGTGGGATTCGGCGTCCGGAAGGGGATCACCCACGGGTGCGACGGCACCGGGCGGAAAGAGGACCGGGTCCTCGAGGGCGGTCGGCTCGAATGCCCACGCCGGACTCGCGTGTGCAGTATCTGCCGCGCCGTCGACGAACAACGGAACCCTCCCGAGCACGTCGCGAACGAGTTGCCCGTCGATCTCCCCCGCGAAGCCCGCCGTTCCGGGGAGCGAGTCGCCGTGCTCGAGCGCGTCGCGAACGAGATTCGGCCGGGCACCGCGAAGCGTCGCGTCGGTCATCGGATGAGATTGAAAACGCGACCCACTCGTCGCGTGACGCCGCCGGCGAACTGTCGAATGCTGATCCGCCACGGCGTTCGCTTCCCCTCGACGGTCGTCCGGCCCGCCGCAATCGCCTCAAGGATCGCATCGGCGGAGCGGTCGTCGGCGTCGACGCGAGTGACCGCTTGCCCGACCATCTCGCTGATGTGGGCGTCGCTGCCGGCAGTCATCGGCAGGTCGCGGGATCTGGCGTACCGTTCTGCCTGCCGGTTCGCTCGCCCGGTAAACAGTCGGGAGTTGTAGACCTCGATCGCGTCGCCCAGCGCGAGCTGCTCGCGGGAGATCCGCGCCATTACGCCGTGGCGCGACTCCTGGAACGGGTGCGGGATCACGGCCAGTCCGCCCTGGTCGTGGATCGCTTCGAGCGTCGACTCGAACGAGAGGCCGGCCGGGATCCCCTCCTCGAGGCCGAGGCCGAGGACGTGACCCGCCTGGCTCGATATCTCCATCCCCGGAATTCCCACGAGACCGTAGTCGGGGGCCAGTTCGGCGGCCTCGAGGCTCGCGTCGATCTCGTCGTGGTCCGTCACGGCGATCGCATCGAGACCGACGGCTTCGGCCTGCTCGAGAATGAGCTCGACCGGGTCGCGGCCGTCGTAGGACAACGATGAGTGCGTGTGAAGTTCGACCGACAGCACGAGCGTACGTTTAGACGGCCTGATGAAAAGCGACTCGATCCGTGAGCCGCTGGTTCCGGGATCGAAACGCGATCGGGATCACCCGCGAGAGTATCCACGTTCGTGCACATAGAAACCCATTTACCGGCCGACTTTCACCACCTAGGTGAATGAGTCTTGCCGATTCGGACCGCGAACTCGTCGTCTCCGAGCTGGGACGGGAACCGACTCGAGCGGAGGCGGTGCTGTTCGAGAACCTCTGGAGCGAGCACTGTGCGTACCGCTCCTCGCGACCGCTGCTGTCGGCGTTCGACAGCGAGGGCGAGCAGGTCGTGATCGGGCCGGGCGACGACGCGGCGGTCGTCGCGTTGCCGTCGGCTGATGCCGACGACGGGCACGTAGACGACGAGCGGACGTACATCACGCTGGGAATCGAGAGCCACAATCACCCGTCCTACGTGGACCCTGTCGACGGTGCGGCGACGGGCGTCGGCGGCATCGTCCGGGACACGCTCTCGATGGGCGCGTATCCGATCGCACTCGCGGATTCGCTGTACTTCGGCGAGTTCGACGACGACCACTCGCAGTACCTCTTCGAGGGCGTCGTCGAGGGGATCAGCCACTACGGCAACTGCATCGGCGTTCCCACGGTCGCCGGCAGCGTCGACTTCCATCCCGACTACGAGGGGAATCCGCTGGTCAACGTCGCCTGCGTCGGATTGACGAACGAAGAGCGACTCGTCACTGCCGTGGCCCAGAAGCCGGGCAACAAACTCGTCCTCGTCGGGAACGCCACCGGCCGCGACGGGCTCGGCGGCGCCAGCTTCGCCAGCGAGGACCTCGCCGAGGACGCCGAAACGGCGGATCGACCCGCGGTGCAAGTCGGCGATCCGTACGCCGAAAAGCTGTTGATCGAGGCCAACGAGCAACTCGTCGACGAGGGACTGATCGAGTCCGCCCGCGACCTCGGTGCCGCCGGCCTCGGCGGTGCCTCGAGCGAGATGGTCGCCAAAGCAGATCTCGGCGCACGCATCGAACTCGAGCGGGTCCACCAGCGCGAGCCGAACATGTCGGCGCTGGAAATCCTGCTCGCCGAATCCCAGGAGCGGATGTGTTACGAGGTCGAGCCGGAGAACGTCGACCGCGTGCGCGAGATCGTCGAGCGGTTCGATCTCGGCTGTTCGGTGATCGGCGAGGTCACCGCGGAGAACTACGTCTGTACCTTTGACGGTGAGACAGTCGTCGACGTCGACGCCTACTTCCTCGGCGAGGGCGCGCCGATGAACGACCTCGCGAGCGAGGACCCCGAGGACCCCGAGACGGACCTCCCCGACGCGGACCTCGAGGCGGCCTTCGATGCGATCGTCTCGAGTCCGAACACCGCCTCGAAGCGGTGGGTCTACCGGCAGTACGACCACGAGGTCGGCGTGCGCACGAGCGTCGGGCCGGGCGACGACGCGGCGATCGTTGCGGTCCGCGAAGCGAGCGCGGAGCGGGGCTCCGCGGATAACTCGAGTAGCGCGGAACGAAGTTCCGCGGACAGTCGAGCGGCAAAACCGCGAGACGACGGCGATAGCCGCGAGAGCGGGCAAGGGCTCGCGCTCTCGTCCGGTGCCGCGCCGAACTGGACCGACGTTGCCCCCTACGAGGGAGCGCGCGCGGTCGCGCTCGAGAACGCGACGAACATCGCAGCTAAGGGCGCGACGCCACTAGCCGCGGTGGACTGTCTCAACGGCGGCAACCCGGAGAAGCCGGACGTCTACGGCGGCTTCACTGGCATCGTCGACGGCCTCGCGGAGATGTGCGAGACGCTGTCGACGCCGGTCGTCGGCGGGAACGTCTCGCTGTACAACGACTCCGTCGCTGGGCCGATCCCGCCGACGCCGACGCTGGCGATGGTCGGCTCGAAGGAGGGGTACGACGCGCCGCCGCTGTCGGTCGAGTCCGACGGTGCGCTGGTTCTCGTCGGCGATCTCGGCCTCGAGGAGGGCGATTCCCGGCTCGGCGGCTCCGAGTACCTCGCACAGTTCGACGGCAGCGACCGGTTCCCCGCCCTGCCCGCCGATCCCGCCGACCTGGTCGAGACGCTCGCGGCGGTCGCGGACGACGACGCGACGCTGGCCGTCCACGACGTCAGCCACGGCGGCCTCGCCGTCGCGCTCGCCGAAATGGTCACCGAGGACGCCGGCCTCGATGTATCGATCTCGAGCGACGATCCCGCGGGTGCGCTGTTCCACGAACAGCCAGGCCGTGCGCTGATCCAGACCGAATCGGTCGCGGCCGTCCGCGAGGCGTTCGACGGCGTCGCACCGGTCGTCGAACTCGGGGCCGCGACCGACGACGCGACGCTCACGATCGATATCGGTGAGCAGACGATCGAGACCGATGCGGCCGCGATCCGCGAGCGGCGCGCGACGATCGAACGCGAACTCGAGTAACGGGTTCAAACGAGAATTCTGTACTGATTCGGCAGATTTCTCGCCGTATTGTCCGGTATATTGATATGCGACCAGGCCGATTCGTCCAACGAACCGACAGTCTCGGAGACCGTTCGATGTCCACAGACACCCCGTCCGTCCTGATCGTCGAAGACGAGCCCGACCTCGCGAATCTCTACGCCGCGTGGCTCGAGAGCGACTGTGACATCGAGACGGCCTACGACGGCAACGAAGCGCTGGATGCGATCGACGGGACGATCGATGTCGTTCTCCTCGACCGGCGGATACCCGGTCTTTCGGGCGATGCCGTCCTCGATACCATTCGGGACCAGTCGCTCGACTGCCGGGTCGCGATGGTGACAGCGGTCGAACCTGATTTCGATATCGTCGAGCTCGGGTTCGACGATTACCTCGTCAAACCCGTCTCGAAGGACGAACTGGTCGATATCATCGACCAGTTGCTCCTCCGGGCGACCCACGACGAGCAACTCCAGGAGTTCTTCGCGCTCGCCTCGAAGAAGGCGCTGCTGGACGACCAGAAGACCGAGGCTGAACGCCGGTCCAGTCAGGAGTACGCCGAACTCGAGGATCGGATGGCCGTCCTTCGGGTACAGGTCAATGACACGATGCGGGAACTCCTCGAACAGGACGGCTATCGACAGCTCTGTCAGGACATCACGCGCGAATCCGTTTTTCAGGAGTAGTGGATTCCAACACGCCGTAGTGAGACGGGTTCGTCAGCGGACGAGCCGATGGAATCGTCGTAACCCGGTCTCGGGGCAACAGCCGCGCGGTGAGAGGATGGTCCGAGCTGAACGATGGATCCTGCAGTGCTGTTCCGGTCCGCTATTCAAGTTCGCGTTCGAGCGTCGTGATGTCTCGGATTTCGATCCGCGTGCCGCCGTTCTGACCGTTGGTGACGCTGCACTCCCAGTCGTGAGCTTCGGCGATGGCCCGAACGAGCGCGAGACCGAGCCCGTCGGCTGCAGTGTCGTCGTCGGCGGTCGGATCGAGGACGCGGTCGTGTGCGTTCGGCGGGATTTCCGCGGCGTCATCGAGCACGAAAAAGCCGCGACTGCCGCCGTCTTCGAATCCGAGCAACCCGATCTGAATCGTGACGTCGCCGTCCGCCCGCGCGGCGGCGCTGTCGAACGCCGTCTCGAGGAGGTGGACGAGTCGATCGGGATCCGCCCGGAGCGTGGCCGCGGCGTCGACGACGAGCGCGTCTTTCTCGAGGCGAGAAGTACCGACGGCGTCGTCGATCGTCGACTCGAGGTGAAGTCGGCTCCGGGTGCCGACGGCCGTGGCGTTGCGGGCGAACTCTCGAACGTCGTCGACGAGGCGTTCGGCCCGGTCGAGGGTCGTTTTGACGGTGTCCTCAGCGAGGGGGAACGTCCACTGGTCGTCCCCGTCGTTCTCGAGGGCGTCAGTGACGGCCTCGAGTTGGCGCTGCAGGTCGTTCGAGAGAACGTCGGCGACGGCTTCGAGGCGCTCCGTCTGACGCTCGAGTTCCGCCGTGCGATCCCTGAGGATCTGCTCCCGATCCGCTCGATCGAGTGCGGCCCGCGTGTTCTCGACCAGCGTCGAGATGAGGTCGACGTCGCTCTCGTCGAACCGGTGGGGCTCGAGCGAGCCGGTCATGAGCACGCCGTGGGTACCGATCGGCGCGATGATCTCCGAGCCGAGCGGTGTCTCCGGGTTATAGAGGTCGTCGAGCGTCTCGAGGTCGTCGAACAGTTCGACACCGCCGGCCTCGAAGACGTCCCAGACGAGGCCTTCACCGGGATTGAATCGCGGGAGGCCACCGAACTCGTCGTGAGCACCGGCGGTTCCGGCGACCGGCTCGAGGTAGCCCTGCTCTTCCTCGAGCAGCCAGACGCCGCTGATGGGGAGATCGAGCAGGTCGCTGCCGGAGTGGACGGCGATCGCACAGATCTCCTCGGGGTCGTCGGACTCCAGCAACCATCGGGTGACCTCGTGGAGCGACGTGACGACGCGGTCGTACTCGTATCGGTCGGTGACGTCGCGGACGACGACGGCGACGGTCGCAGTGTCGTCCTCGACGGGGACGAACCGGAACTCACCCATTCGGTCGATCCCGTCCGGCCCGGTATAGGGGAGCTCGAGCTGGCGACGGCCGGAATTGCCGATATCGACATCGGTGATCGCCCGGCCGATCTCGACGGCGTGTTCGGCGTCGATTCCCGCCAGTTCGGTCAGTGTCTCGATGTGCTCGCCGATGAGTTGTGATCGGTCAACGCCAAGGACCGACTTGGTCGCGCCGTTGGCGGTGACGATCTCGCGATCGCGATCGAGCGTGACGACGGCGTCCCGAATCGCCTCGACGACCGCGGCGTGTTGGGCCAGCGTCGTCTCCTGGGCCTTGCGCTCGCTGACGTCGCGCATGTACACCGAGAGACCCGTTTCGGAGGGATAGGCCCGGGCTTCGAACCAGGTCTCGAGTGGCGTATGGTAGATCTCGAAGGAAACCGGCACCTGTTCGTCCATCGCGTGGTGGAAGCCGTCCGGGAACTGCGTTTCGACGGTCTGGGGAAACTCGTCCCACATGACCCGACCGATCAGCTCCTCACGGGAGCGTTTCAGCAGGGTTTCGGCCCGCTCGTTGAGATAGGTGAATCGAAAGCCGGTATCGAGGGCGAAGAAGGCGTCGGTGACCCGATCGAGGGTCGGCACGGATCGCATCGTCACGACTCTCTCCCCCCGCCCCACGACGGATTCGGTCTCCCTTTCCCCTTCCGCTCGAGGCAATCGCCTCTCACAGTCGTTAGCATCATCGACAGACAGTTAACACATAGTTCGTCCAACCCCTATTTCAGTGTCGTGGCCGAGGGGGCGTGCTCCTTAATAGCACGATCAGTGTGCAGCGGCTACTATAGCTCGTGGGTCGCGCGCTTAGGAGAGAACTCGTTTAGCTCACCCGACTAACACCACTGCAAGGAAGCCGACGATAACCGCCGCCGTCAGCGTGATCGCGACGGTGAGACCGAATCCGACGACTGGCGATAGAGTGATGAGCGAGTCTCGTATCGCCGATTTCGCAGACATGATCGTGATATCGTAGTATGGGTTTCCGGATGACAAGAACGTACGCATCAACTCAGTATTCGATTCGTGCTGCGTATTCGCTCGTGACGTGAGAGGTGCCGGTTGCACGATCGAACTCGATCCGAACTCGATCCGAACTCGAGTTGCCAATCCAGACGTGACTCAGGCGTGATCTTGGACGAACGCTTCGATCCGATTCAGCGCTTTCCGGAGGTCCTCGAGCCCGGTCGCATACGAGACGCGCAGGTGACCCTCGCCGCTCCCGCCGAAGACGTCGCCGGGGACGACGGCGACGCCCTGTTCCCGCAGGACGCCTTCGGCGAACTCCTCGGCGGTAAAGCCCTCGGGAACCTCGGGGAAGCAGTAGAACGCGCCCTTGGCCTCGAAGACGTCCATGCCGATTTCGCGAAAGCGCGAGAGGACGAACTGCCGCCGGCGGTCGTACTGATCGACCATCTCCTGCACGTCGTCCGCACAGGAGTCCAGGGCCTCGAGCGCGGCGTACTGGGCCGTCGTCGGGGCCGACAGCATCGTGTACTGGTGGATCTTGTTCATCGCACCGATGGCGTTTGCCGGGCCGAGCGCGTACCCCAGCCGGAGCCCGGTCATCGCGTGAGCCTTCGAGAACCCATTGAAGACGATTGTCCGATCGCGCATCCCCTCGAGGGTCGCGATCGACGTGTGCTCGCCGTCGTAGGTGAGTTCGGCGTAAATCTCGTCCGAGAGGACCGTCAGGTCGTGCTCGCGGGCGAACTCGGCGATCGGCTCGAGATCCTCGCCGGGCATGATCGCACCCGTCGGGTTGTTCGGATAACAGAGGACGAGCATGTCCGCGTCGGCCGCGCCGGCTTCCTCGAGGCCCTCAACGGTCAGCCGAAACTCGTCTTCCTCCGTCGTCGGGACGGGTAACACGTCGCCGCCGGCGAAGATCACGCCGGGTTCGTACGAGATGTAGGAGGGCTGGGCGATCGCGACCGTGTCGCCGGGATCGACGAACGCCCGGAAGGCCAGATCGACGGCCTCGCTCGCGCCCGCCGTGACGATGATCTCTTCGTCGGGGTCGTAGCCCAGGTCGAATCGGTTCGCGACGTAGTCGGCGATCGCTTCGCGGAGTTCGCGTTTGCCGCGGTTGGCCGTATAGGATGTCTTACCCTGCTCGAGGGACGTGATCGCCGCGTCGCGGGCCGCCCACGGCGTCGCGAAGTCGGGTTCGCCGACGCCCAGCGAGATGACCTCGTCGCGTTCCTCGGCGATTTCGAAGAAGCGTCGAATGCCCGATGGCGGAACCGTCTGCACTCGGTCTGACAGTTCGAACGTCATGGTCAGGGTGAGAACGAGAGGCGGTCGTCGCTCTCGCCGTCGCCGAGTTCGATCCCGTTCTCCTTGTAGGAAGTCATCACGTAGTGGGTGACAGTCTGCGTGATCTCGGGAACGGGCGCGACCTTCTCGCTGATGAACTGGGAGACCTCGCGGATCGAGTCGCCCTCGACTTCCATATCGAAGTCGTAATCGCCGCTGATCAGCCGCAGGGCTTTGACCTCCGGGAACCGAGCGAGGCGCTCGGCGATGTCGTCGTAGCCCGTCTCGCGGTCGAGCGTGACGTTCAACTCGACTTCGGCGCGGACGCGTTCGTCTTCCAGTTTGTCCCAGTCGACGACCGCCTGGTAGCCCCGGACGAGGCCCGCTGCCTCGAGTTCCTCGATGGTCGCCTCGACCTCGCGTTCCTTGAGGTCGGTCATTCGCGCGATATCCGCTGTGGAGTAGCGCGCGTTCTCACGAAGCAACTCGAGCACCTCGCGTTCGCTCATACCGCTTGGAAGCGGGAGCGAGAGTAAAGTTCTAACGTTGTTCGGCTGGCTGGACGGAGTACAGAGTGGAGTGCGATGACTCGCTCTCGGAGAGCGCTCCGAGATGCGGCGTCTTCCCGCGAGACGCATTCGTTGACTCCTCGAACGGTGAACCCCGCTGACGCGGCACGTCAATTAGGCTAGCCTAAAAACCGGAACGACTTTATGTTTTAGGCAGGCCTAAACCAGTATGACGGGCGAACTGGGGGAGATCGACGTACTGGCTCGACGAGAACGCGTGAAGTACGGTGGGTCGGGTATCGGCGGCGCGTCGATCCCGGGACAGTCGTCGCTATCCGGTAGCGGTAGCGAATCACCCGACGGGACGACGAGCTGTTCCTCGTCTACCGTCCCGATCGACCCAGCCGTGTGGTCCGACGATGAGTAAGCGGAAGACGAGCGTCGGGACGGAAGAGACGGTGACGTCGCTGCGAACCGAGTCGCGGTTCGGGTGGCTCCTCGATCCGAAACTCGCCACGGTGGTACTCGGCAGTCTCGCTATCGTGTTCGTTGGCGGACTGATTCAGGTGAGCCACGGAGCCTATTCGATGACGTATACCGAGGCGTGGCTCGCACTCTTCAACCCGAACGTGGTGTTCAATCCGCAGGCATGGGACGCGTTCTTACTCGGCGAGGCGATGCCCGAGATGAGCACCGAGAGCCTCATCGTCTGGAACATCCGCCTCCCGTGGGTGTTCGTCGCGGCCCTCGTCGGGATGAACCTCGCCGTCTCGGGGGCGATTTTTCAGGCGGTGACCCGGAACGAACTCGCGAGTCCGTTCATCCTCGGCGTCTCCTCGGGGGCGGGGCTTATGATCCTGCTGACCCTTGTCGTGTTCGGAAGCCTGACGGCGTTCCTCCCACTGATCGCCGCGTTCGGGGGCGCCGGTGCGTTTCTCATCGTTTACGTGATCGCCTGGAAGAACGGGACCTCGCCGGTCAGACTGGTTCTCGCCGGCGTGATCGTCGGGACGGTCTTCGGCTCGCTGCAGACGGCGCTGTTTTTCTTCGCGGACGACATCGGCGTCGTCCAGTCGGCCATCGCTTGGACCACCGGTTCGCTGACCGGAACGGACTGGGAACAGGTCCGACTCGTGCTCCCGTGGACGGTCGTCGTCGTTCTGCTCTCCAGCGCTGGTTCGCGCCAAATGAACGTCCTCTTGCTGGGCGAACAGACGGCGAAGTCGCTCGGAATGTCGATCGAGAAAGTCCGATTCGCGCTCTCCGGGGTCGCGGTCCTCGCGGCGGCGGCGAGCATCGCCGTCGCCGGCATCGTCGGGTTCGTCGGCCTCATCGTTCCACACATGGTCCGAAATCTGGTCGGGAGCGATTCGAAGAAGCTGGTCATCGGCTGTCTGTTCGTCGGACCCGCGCTGATGGTCGCCGCCGATGTGGGCGCGCGACTCGCGTTGAGTCCCACGCAGATTCCCGTCGGCATCGTCACCGGACTCATCGGTGGCCCCTACTTCCTCTACCTGATGCGAAAGCAGGAGAACATGGGTGAGCTCTGAATGAAATGCATCATCACGGAGCGACGCCGAACGGGCGGACCGAGCGGATGATCGCCACTCGTCGAACGCGGTCGAGTCGCCGACCGACGCGCTCTCCGGTTCGGAACCCGCGTTCCAGTACCCGAGTTCGGACGCGCCCGTCATCGACGGCGCGGATCCGGACACCGCGGAGGCCGAGCGGTGACCTGTCGGGAGGACCTCGAGACCGCTTCTCGCTGGGTAGGCCAGCGATGAGCATTAATTTTAGGCCAGCCTAATAATCGGAGCGCTTATTATGTTTTAGGTAAGCCTAAAAATGTGGATGGGGATGAGACGATGCGCGAAGCACCGACACGCAGAGACACGCTGAAATACGGCGGCGCACTCGCGGCCGGCGCTGCCCTCGCGGGCTGTTCGGAGTTAGTCGGACAGGAGGGTGATGCGGGGACCGAGACGACCGGGGCCGAATCGTACTCGGTGTCGATGGAGCCGATGGGGACCGTCGCGTTCGACGAGGTTCCCGAGCGGTGGGCCGCATACGACGGCGGATACGCCGATATGGCCATCGCACTGGGTCAGGCCGACGGGTTGACCGGCGTCGGTGGCGCGGATCGCTACTACACGTACGTCTACGACGAACTCCCCGGCGTGACCGTCGACCGGGATGTCATCGAGGCGTATCCCGAAGTTCGAACCAGAGAGGAGTTCTACGAACTCGAGAGTGACGTACACCTGTACGATCCCCAGATGCTCGTCAACTGGTTCGACTGGAGCGACGAAGACGTCGAGGAGATCACGTCGAACGTCGCGCCGTTCGTGGGGAACCTGATCTTCCGCCGCTCCGACGAGTGGCACGACTACCGCTACTACACCCTGTACGAGGCATTCGAAATCGTCGCCGAGGTGTTCCAACAGCGGGAACGCTACGAGGCGTTCAGCGAACTCCACACCGAGTTCATCACGTCGATCCAGGAGCGACTCCCGCCGAGCGATGACCGACCGGACGTCTTCCTCACGTTCGAGGGGACGGACGAACCGAAGACGTTCTCGCCGTATCGACTCGACGACGCGGGGACGAGCAAGAAACAGTGGCGCGATCTCGGCATCCACGACGCGCTGGCGGGGACGGACACCGACAATCTCAGCACCACGAACCGCGGCGAACTCGACTACGAGAACTTACTCGAGATCGATCCCGAAGTGATTCTCGTCCGTGGCCACGAGCGGAAATCCGCCACGGAGTTCCGCGACACGGTTCTCGACTACATGCAAAGCCATCCCGTCGGGAGCGAGCTCACTGCAGTTCGGAACGGGCGAGTGTATCGCGGCGGCTACCTCAATCAAGGACCCGTTCACAATCTCTTTCTGACCGAGCGAGCAGCGAAGCAGCTGTTCCCCGATGCGTTCGGGGACGTAACCAGTGACGAGCAACTGTTCGACCGGCAGGAAGTTGCAGACATCGTTACCGGTGACAACTAAATGAGCGACAACGACGACACCACGACAGCGGTACCGACGCGCAGAGACACACCGACGCGCAGAGACGCGCTGAAGTACGGGGGCGCGCTCGCGGCCGGCACCGCCCTCGCGGGCTGTTCCGATCTGGTCGGACAGAGCGAGGAAACGGACCGGCCGTCCGACGACGGCTCGTATTCGGTGACGATGGCCCCGATGGGCGAGGTTTCGTTCGACTCGCCGCCGGAGAGCATCTTCACACGGCTGACTCACCACGCGGGCATGGCGTTCGCCCTCGGACGCGGGAACGACGTCAACGCGATGCACGCGCCCGACTACTACGACCAGCTCTGGAACCAGTTTACCGAACGACTGCCGGGCGTCACGCTGGACTGGTCGGAATTGTACTCGTCCTGGGATCCGGACAAGGGGATGCTCTACGAGCTCGAGAGCGATATCCACCTCGCCGACCCGGCGAGCGTGAACGCCCTCGGTAGCTGGGACATGACTGATATCGAGGAGGTTCGGGATACCGTCTCACCCTGGTTCGGGAACACGTTCAGCGACCGACACGGCGAACCGCCGGCCGAGTGGGCCGATCGCTACGAGTATTACACGCTCTGGGAACTGTTCGAAAAGGTCGCAGCGGTGTTCCGAGAAGAGTCGCGGTACGACGCGCTCGCGACGATTCACACGGACCTACTCGAAACGATCGAGGAGAATCTCCCCCCGGAACGTGAGCGCCCGACCGCGGTCCTGGCGGGGATGAGCGACATCGAGAGCATGTACGTCTACAAGCTGGACACGCCCGGATTTCTGACCGCGCACGTGCGCCCGCTCAGTCCGATCGGTGCCCTGGAAGACGACATTTCCTCCGGCGACACGATCGACATGGAAGGGATGCTCGAGGCGGATCCCGATGTTCTCTTCGCTCTGGGCGGTATGAGTCCGCAAACGGATATGTTGCGGATACGGGAGGAGCTGGGGAACCACGACGTCGGACGAGAACTCTCCGCGGTCCAAACCGATCGCGTCTACGCGCAGGGGGCGCGCTATCAGGGGCCGATCCTGAACCTGTTCCAGCTCGAGATGAGTGCGAAGCAACTCTATCCCGATATCTTCGGGGAGTGGCCGGCCTACACCGACGGGCCGTACCCCGAAATTTCTGCGGACGAACAGCTATTCGACCGTCGAGAGGTCGCTGACATCATCACGGGTGATCGGTGAATGCGCGCTCGAGAGTGGGCGATTGCGGGTGCCTTCCGTGAGCCGTCGGACTACGACATCCCCGATCTGCCGTCGTGGCGAGTCCGTCGCAGTGAGTGTGGGGGGCTAGCGTTCGCCGACGGGGACGGTGAGCCGTTCATCGCCGCCGACCGGCCGATGACTGTCAGACGCTAACAGCAACTAATGATCCATCCAACTACCGGCACGACGGACGGGAGACGCGTTGACTCCGTCTCGAGTGGGTCCACTCGCGTGTGTCACACGGGCCTCGCAGGAGACGGTGACGACGTATCCGATGTCCGCGAAGACGAACAGCGCTTCGACCACCAGCAGATCGCGGATAGCGGGTTCAAACGATGAGTTCAATCGAGACCGATCGAGCGGAGCCGGCGTTCGATCACGACATTGTCGTGGTCGGCGGCGGTCCGGCAGGCTGTGCTGCAGGCGTTTTCACCGCACGGTGCGACCTGGATACGGTGATCTTCGATCGCGGGCGGTCCTCGATTCAGCGATGTGCCTACCTCGAGAACTACCTCGGCTTCCCCGCGGGGATTGACGTCGAGACGCTGTACGGATTGATGCACGACCACGCCGAGGAGGCGGGGTGCGAGATCGTTCCCGATCTCGTCGAATCGCTCGAGTGCGTCGACGACGGCGAGGGGTTCGTCGTCACCCCGCAGGAAGGAGAACCAGTCACGGCTCGTCGAGTGATCGCAGCCACGCGCTACGACGGCGAGTACATGCGCGGTCTCGACGATGAAACGGCGATGTTCGAGACGCACGAACACGACGGCGAGGAACACGAGCACTTCGACAAGGGGTACGCCGAGAGCGACGGAACGACGCCGGTTGACGACCTCTTCATCGCGTCGCCGTACGGAGAGACCGGCTATCAGGCGATCATGGCCGCTGGACACGGCACGCGGGTCGGGATAACCGTCGTCGAGGACGTTCGACGGGAACGAGGCTACCCCGAACCCGTGGCGAACCACTTCGACTGGATGCGCCGGGAGACGGAACTCGACGACGAGTGGCGCGACCGGGATCGGTGGCGCGAGCAGTTCGACGATCGATTACCCGAGGATCACGACCTCCAGACGGAGCGGCTCGCTGCAATACGCGAGCGGGAAATCGACCGTCGGCTCGAGACGTATCTCGCTGACGACGAGATCGAACGGCGGATCGAACGCGGACACGAACGTCTGCTCGAGCATATCGACGACGACCTGATCGTCGAAGCGGCGCGTGAAATCGAAACCGAACGCGAGAGCGGGGAGACGTGATATCACTCTCCACAGGACGATATCGGATCTCGAGACGCGGCTCGAATCCGATGCCGCTAGACGGCCGCGCCCGAGCGTGAGGAGCATGCGCGTCTGCACGTCGGGTTTCAGATTTACAGCGAACGCCCCCACGTCGATTTACTGACCGATGACCGGTGCCTCCCACTACCTTCTCGTTCTCTATCTCGCGGAACGGCGGGACGCTCCACCGATTTCGCCCGGACGCGTCGCCGACGCGGTCGATCGCTCGCCGGCGGCGACGACGGAGATGCTCCAGCGGCTCGAGTCCAGCGGCCACCTGACGTACGAACCGTACGAGGGAGCGACGCTCACCGCTGCGGGGCGAGAGACCGCCGAAGAACTGCACAAGACCTACGAGATCCTCTCACGGTTCTTTCGCGAGGTGCTCGGACTCGAGGAGTACGAGAGCGAGGCGATGGAACTGGCGGGAGCGGTCAGTCCGACGGTCGTCGACCGCCTCGCGTCGACGCTTCTCGCCGATACTGACGAACCGTCCAAAGAGACACGGACATCGCCCTCTTCCGTGCGATCGGACTCTCGGTGAACTGTGGCTTCGTTTTGGACCGGACGGACGACTGAGCCAAACCGGACGATTTTTATTTTAGGCCCACCTAAATAAAGTCGATGACCACCGGTACGCGATCGGATACCGAACGCGACACCGAACCGGACGCAACCCGCGGACCCGAGATATCGGTCTGTGAAAGCGGCCCCGACAAAGTAGTCTTTATCGAATCCGGGAACACTGAGGGATGGATTTCGAGCGACCGCGTCGTAGAGACGACTCGATAACGCTCACTTTTGAGGGAGATACTCCTCTCGAGAGAGATTTCGGTCGCGTTCAGCGCCCCCATCGAGTGAGAAATAGCCTTCAATGGCCTCGAAACGCGGGAACCGAAAGTCGACTGAAACGCTGAGAGACCACTCGATACCCGGTGGCGTGTCGGGCGGTCCGAATTACTTCGTTGCGGACTCGAGAACGAGCGTATCGTCTTCGAGGTAGTGTTCGATGTGGTGGGCGTGTTCTTCGAGGGTCTCGAGTTGCTCACGGAGTATCTGTCCCGTCGCGTAGTCACCGAGACCCTCCGCGAGTTCGATGTGCTGGCGATAGCTCTCGATCATGTCACCCATCATGTCGAGGTCGTTGGCGAGTGAGGTTCGGATATCGTAGACGTCCTCGTCTTCGGCTTCGACCGTCGCGTTGTTTACGAGCGCCGTCATGCTCGCGTGCGGGACGCCACCGAGCGCCTGAAGCCGCTCGGCGAGTTCGTCGGCCGCGGCTTCGACGTCCTCGTAGACCTCCTGGAGGAAGACGTGGACCTCGAGGAACTCCGCCCCCTCGACGTTCCAGTGGTGCTTGTGGAGCTGGTGGTAGAGGACGTACGCGTCCGCCAGATCCGTGTTGAGCGCGTCGACGATCTGTTCGGCCTTTTCCGTGTCGAGCCGAAGCGCGTTCGCTTCGACCGTCTCCGCTGCCTGTCGAGTGGTCTTCTGCGTGTTCATCACGTCCTGTAGTTGGTATGGCTCCCTCTTATAACCTTTCAATTTACGAATTATTTTTCGTACTGCCTAAAACATCAGTAGCGATCCGCGTCACAAAATTGATCACCGAATTAGCGGAGCGGTCACGGCTCACAATCAGACTGTGCAACCCGCTACGGGCGGCAGCGACCGGGAAGACAGAGCCGTATCCGGGCGAATCAGCGATAATTCTTGAACAACAGTGCCCGCACGTCGTCTTTCGTCTGGACCTGTTCGCTCGAGCCGTCCGGGAGTTCGACGCTGTACCGGTAGTCCGCCGAGCTCGACTCCTCCCACTTGTCGTCGTGGGTCTCGAGCAGGCTCATCATCTCGTCTAACATATCGTCGTCGTCGGCCGAACCCGCTCCGCCGTCGCTCTCGTCGTCCGCTTCGTCTTCATCACCCGAATCGTCGGTGTCCGCCTCAGTTGTTCCATCGTCAGCGCTCGAGTCGTCGGTGTCCCCGTCCGATTCGGATTCGGTCTCTTCGCTCTCCTCGTCCAGAATCTCGTCAGCCGCCGGCGTCTCGCTTTCGACGTAGGAGACCTCCTCGAGCTCGTGCGGGTCGGTGTCACCATCGATGGCGGCACCGACGGACGCGGCGACGTCGTCGGTCGCCGAGGAGTCGAACTCGTCGGCGTCGATCTCGATATCCTCGTCGAGATTGTCGATCAGGAACTGGACGGCGTCCCGTTCGCGGACGAAGCCGTACTTGCCGACGACCGATTCGGAGATTTCCTCGCGGAGGTACTGGATGAACGCGTACTGTTCGTCGGTGACCTCGAGCGTCTTCATACCCTGTCGATGCGGCCGAGGGTACAAATATGTAAGTCGTCACGAGCGTCTCGCGACTCACTCCGGCGAGTCGGGTCAACGAACGTGACGATTAAGGACGAACGAGACGAAGCACCGATATGGTCATGAAAGAGTCCGAATCAGAACTCGAGGCCGGCGACGTTGCGCCCGACTTCGACCTTGAGGGTGTCGACGGCGAGACGTACTCGCTCGAGTCGTTCGCCGACGACGAAGCGCTGCTGGTCGTCTTCACGTGTAACCACTGCCCGTACGCGCAGGCGAAATTCGACCTGTTGAACGAACTGGCCGACGAGTACGACGACGTTTCGGTCGTCGGGATCAATTCCAACGACGCCGAGGAGTATCCCGACGATTCCGTCGAGAAGATGCAGGAGTTCGTCGCCGAGGGGAAAATCGACTACGACGCCTATCTGCGCGACGAGAGCCAGACGGTCGCCCGCGAGTACGGTGCGGTCTGTACGCCGGACCCGTTCCTGTTCGAACGGACGGATGGTGAGTTTCAGTTGGCCTACCACGGCCGCCTCGACGACGCCCCGAACCCCGACGACGAGCCGAGTCGGTTCCCAATCCGCGAAGCGATCGACGCCGTGCTGGCGGGCGAGACCGTCGACCTCGAGTGGCAGCCCTCCCGGGGCTGTTCGATCAAGTGGAAAGACCAGTAACGGACGCACTCACTGCTGTTTTCGTCGATTTCGATCGGACAGCGGATCGGCCGGCCCCAGACTTTAGTCGCCGGCTACTGTGGAGATGGCGTGTGAGCCACGAACCACGAGGCAACGCGCTCCGCGAAACCCTCGAGGCCGACGATGTCGCACTCGGCGTCCTCGAGAACACGTACAGCCCGACGGTCGTCGAACTCTACGCCGCACTCGGCGTCGACTTCGTCTGGATCGACCTCGAGCACGGCGGGCCGAGTCCGCGGGACGCGGGCCGACTGGAGGACCTGCTCCGCGCGGCCGACGGCACCGACACGGAGCTACTGGTGCGGGTTCCCGACACCGACCCCTCACTGGTTCGAAAGGCCCTCGACGCCGGCGTCCGGAACGTCTTTCTTCCGCGGGTCGGGAGCGCCGAGGAACTCGAGGCGGCGGTGCGAGCGGGGCGGTTCGAGTACGACGGCGAGCCCGGCCGGCGCGGCATGGCTAACCCGCGTGCCAGTCGCTGGGGGCTGACGGACGACTACGTGAGCAGCGAAGACGAGTCAGCCGTCGTCGGCGTCACGATCGAGACCCAGTCG
Source organism: Natrinema zhouii (assembly GCF_013456555.2). Taxonomy (GTDB): domain Archaea; phylum Halobacteriota; class Halobacteria; order Halobacteriales; family Natrialbaceae; genus Natrinema; species Natrinema zhouii. The sequence goes on along the minus strand of NZ_CP059154.1, from coordinate 3,680,101 downwards.
GCCCTCGACGATCTCGACGACATCCTCGCGGTGCCCGAACTCGGCTTCGTCTTCATCGGCCCGCTCGATCTCTCGGTCTCGCTTGGTCATCCGGGCGAGTTCGATCATCCGGCGGTCGAGGAAGCCGTCGAGACGATCCGATCGGCGGCCGTCGAGGCGGACGTTCCAGTAGGCGGACTCGGGTTCGGCATGGACGACGTCAACGAGAAGGCCCAAAACGGGTATCAGCTGCTGAATATCGGGACGACGGCCGGCGCGTTGCAGTCGTCCGTCACGGGCTGGCTGGACGACTACGAGGGGACCTGATCAGTTCCACCTCGTCCGTTCCGGCGGGACGCGATCGTGTCCAGCTGGCGGAACAGCACGATGGCGACGATGGCGTTGCAGCTGCCGGGGTAGTCCTCACGGCCGCCGACTGACTACCACAGACGCTGAATGTTCCGTCTCTTATCGAGCCGCTTCCCGCTTCAATCGCCCCTCCGGCCGGATCCGATTCCGTGGCTTCAGGAGACCTATCTCGCGTCGTTCGAGACGCGACTCCTCGCGACGCTCCTCCTCGTCGCGTTGCTCCCGCTCGGGATCAGGATTTCCGATCGCGTTCGGCGTGTGTTCCGTCGCCGATACGGCAAGCAACTCGCCGAAGCGAGTTCCGTCCTCGTGCTCGCCGGGTTCATCGTCGCTGCCGTCTACGTCTTCGGCGTCATCTGGCAGGTCACGTATCTCCTCAGGTTTACGCTCGAGGCGATGCTGATTGATCGGTGGCTGGCCGCCCAGCAGCTGATCACCGTTGCAGTGATCGTTACCTCCTATCTCGTGATACGGTTCGTCAACCGCTCGATCGACAAGCTGTCCCAGACGAAGGCGCTCACGAAACATCAGAGCGAGGTCGCCTATCACGTCGCCGACATCGGAATCGTCGCCTTCGCCGGAACCGTGTTGCTCACGCTCTGGGGGATCGATCTCACGAACATCTTCCTCGGTGCGGGCGCGATCACGGCGGTCGTCGCACTGACGGCTCGAGAGACGTTGACGGCCATGATCGCCGGGTTCATCTTGCTCTTCTCGCGCCCGTTCGCCGTCGGCGACTGGATCGAGGTCAACGAGACCACCGGGATCGTCACCGACGTCACGATCTTCACGACCCAGATCCAGACGTTCGGCGACAAGCACGTCCTCGTTCCCAACGATAAGGTGACCAACAGTCCGCTGACGAATTACTCGAAGAACGACCAGCTCCGGGTCGACGTCGACGTCGGCATCGATTACGACGCCGACGTCGAGCACGCTCGCTCCACCATCGTCGAGGGGGTCGAAGACCTCGAGGAGATCAAGAACGCGCCTAACCCGCAGGTGATCGCCAAACGGTTCGACGACTCGTCAGTGGTCGTCGAGTGTCGGGTCTGGATCGGTGGTCCGACGATGCGACGCAAACTCGACGCCCAGACGGCAGTGATCGAGTCGATCATCGACGCGTTCGACCACGAAGGAATTACGATCCCCTACCCACAACGGGCCCACTCCGCTCGCGACGAGCAGGGGTTCCGGGTGAGCGGTCCGAATCCCGACGAAACCGAACTCGGAACGGTCTCTGACTGAGCGCGCCGATACCGCCGTGTTCGACGAGAGCGACTATCGCTGGGCCGCACGCCGGTACTGTACCGGCCACTGCTTCGCAGCGTCTTTAGGATCGCGCTCGAGGTCGCCGGCCGCGCGGAGTCCGAAGTACGGATCGCGGAGGAACTCCCGGCCCACGAGCACGAGGTCGGCTCGATTGTTTCGAACCAGCGCATCAGCCTGTTCGGGTTCTGTGATGCCGCCGACCGCGCCGACGGCGATGTCGGCACCCGCTCGGACCTGCTCGGCCAGCGGCACCTGGAAGTTCGGCCCGCCTGGAACCGCCTGTTCGGGGTGGAGCCCGCCCGAACTGACGTCGACCAGATCGACGCCCAGCTCGGCGAGTGCGTCCGCCAGCCGCACCGACTGCTCGATATCCCACGACTCGCGGTCGTCGAGCCAGTCCGTTCCCGAGATGCGGACGAATACCGGCTTCTCGTCCGGCCAGACCTCGCGGACGGCGGCGACGACCTCGCGGACCAACCGCGTGCGATTCTCGAAGCTGCCGCCGTAGTCGTCCTCGCGGTGGTTCGTCACCGGCGAAAGAAATTCGTGAAGCAGGTAGCCGTGGGCCGCGTGGACTTCGGCGATCTCGAAGCCGGCCTCGAGCGAGCGCTCGGCCGCCGCGCGGTAGGCGTCGATTACGCCCTCGATATCGTCCTGATCGGCTTTTCGCATCGCCGGTCGGTCACCGTCGAACGGCGGATACGCATCCGGCGACGGTGAGAGGACCTCCCAGCCCGACGCACCGGTGGGATCGGTCCCGTCCGGCGCGATCGGCACGTTGCCGTCCCAGGGCCGCGTCTTGCTCGCCTTGTGTCCCGCGTGGGCGAGTTGGATTCCCGGTACACCGCCCAGGTCGCGGACGAACTCGGTAGTCGGCTCGAGCGCGGCGGCGTGCTCGTCGCTCCAGATCCCGAGATCGTGGGGCGTGATCCGGCCGACGGGATCGACGGCGGTCGCCTCGGTCATGACGATCCCGGCACCACCCACGGCCCGGCTCCCGAGGTGGACGCGATGCCACTCCGTCGGCAGTCCGTCCGTCGCACAGGAGTACTGGCACATCGGTGAGACGGCGATTCGATTCGGGGATTCCACGTCGCGTAACGGCAACGAAGAGAGCAAGTCAGTCATCGGTCGGTGTAACCACGCCGGCGAGAAAACGGCCGTGAAGGGAGCGGGGATTGCCGCCTCGAGCGAGGTCGAGGGTTTACCCGTGAGCGAGGTCGGGCCTCGTCCGACGGCGTTCCACGGCCACTTATTCCGACTGCGATCCCAGCTTCGGTATGACCACGACCAGCCCCGTTCTGGAGCAATTCGACGGCGACCAGCCCGTCATCGGTATGGTTCACCTCCCGGCGCTCCCCGGCGCACCGGGATTCGACGGCGACCGCGAGGCCGTCCGAACCCGCGCACTCGAGGACGCGCGCCGGCTCGAGGCGGGCGGAATCGACGGCATCGTGCTCGAGAACTTCGGCGACGCGCCGTTCTATCCGGATTCCGTACCACAGCACGTCGTGGCCGAAATGACCGCCGTCGCGACTGCCGTGACCGACGCCGTCGACGTCCCAGTCGGGATCAACGTGTTGCGCAACGACGCTGCGGCGGCAGTATCGATCGCCGGGGCCGTCGACGCCGATTTCGTCCGCGTCAACGTCCACGTCGATACCGCTGCGACCGATCAGGGGATCCTCGAGGGCCGCGCTCACGAGACGCTCCGGCTTCGCGACCGGCTGGAGGCCGACGTCGCGATTCTCGCGGACGTCCACGTCAAACACGCGACGCCGATCGGCGAGGTGGATATCGGACGTGCAGCGCTCGAGGCGGTCGAACGCGGGAAGGCGGACGGCGTCATCGTCTCCGGTCCCGGAACGGGCGTCGAAACGCCGCTCGCGGATATCGAGTGCGTCGCCGATGCGCTCTCAGATCTGGGTCGTGACCGCGCCCCGGTGTTCGTCGGCAGCGGTGTCACGAGCGAGACGGTCGGCGACTGCCTCGAGGCTGGCGCGGACGGCGTCATCGTCGGCACCGCTCTCAAACGCGGCGACGAGACGACCAACCCCGTCTCCGGCGAGCGCGTCGCCGCTGTCGTAACAGCGGCTCGAGCGGCGGATTCAGGCGACGAGCTCGAGTAAATGTGCGGACTCGAGTGCGAGCGACGGTGCCGTTCGCGAGTCACCGGCCGTCCCTCACCCGTTCATCGGAGCGGGCACAGAGTGACGCCGGTCTCCGAGCGGACGGTCGAACGGGCACCGTCCAGACGACCGTATTCGACCCTCACGCCACGATGTCGTCTATCCGCTCGCCGTACTCCGGACAGATCGAAACGAGTTCCGCGTACACGTCTTCGTCCAGTATATCGAGTCCGTTCGTCACGCTGAGAAACTGCTCGAGCGGGGGGTTGTGGGTCTCCGCCCACCACACCGGATGCGTCAGTACCTGCAACACGTCCGGAGCGGGTGCGGGTATCGTCTGGATCGGCGGTCCCTCGCGCCACCGGCCAGCGGAGTCAGAGATGTACGCCGACATCAGCGCCGAACTGTACGCGTTGACCATTCCGGCGATCGTCGGCGGTCCGTCGAGCACTCGCGGTACCGGTCGGTGAAACGACAGTGACGCGATCGAATCGAGACCGATCGATTCCAATCGGTGTCGCGCATCTCTGACGTGTGTCTCCTCCCTGCGGGAAAGGCCGCGGTCGACGTCCAGTTCGTCGTTTCGGGCATCGTTCATCATCGAAGTTAGGTCGCAGTGTAGCCCGATTTCGTGCCCGAGATCGCGGATTTCGAACAACCGTTCGCGCTCGTCGTCGATATCGTACAGCGGTGTATCAGGATTGACCATGTACACCGATCGAACGCCGACCTGGTGCTCGAGACGTGCCAGTTCGACAGCCCGTTCCATGCAGACGTCGACGTCGTGTCGGACGATCGCCACGGGTTCTCCGTTCGAGCGACACTCCGGGTACTCCGAGAGCGTGCGAACGTCGAAGGTCTCCTGAAGGACCCGGAGTAGTTTCCGGTAATAGTCGTAGCTGAAATCCTGGGCCCACCCGTCCGTCGTCTGGTCAGTGCTACTCATGGATCGGTCATCGAGTCGAGAAGATCGTTCGTGCCGTCCGAACCAACGTTCATGAGCGCGTCGACGATGGACAACTCCGGGACGAATCCGTCGAATCGCTGCTCGTAGCGCGGCTGCGAAACCGACTGGTACTCCAGCGAGATATCTCTCGCCTCGAACCGTGCACGATCGAGATACGAACGGGCACCCTCCCCGGAAAGATACCGGTCGGCATCGAGTTCGTCACAGAGTCGGACGATCCGCTCGGCGTTCGTGGCAGTAACGTCGAGTTCCGACGACCGAACGAACTGGCACTCGAGTCCGATCCGATCGGCGATCGCTCGAGTCAGATGGACGTTCAATTCGCACAGCGAATCCCACGACTGCGCGTACGTTTCCTCGAAGAGGTCGGCGAATTCGTCGAAGCACGCTGCTTTCCCGTAGTTCTGCTGGAGGCTCTTTCGATGAGTGTCGCGCCAGGCGTCGCCCGCGACGTCCACCGCTTTGATCGGCCCGTCGGATCCACGAACTGGGACGGTGAGCCACGTCCATCCGTCGGGAGTTTTGATCTTGTTGCGATTGATCCACGACTGAGACGTGTACTCGACATCGTCGAGAAAGACGAAAACGTCACTGCGACGTATTTTGTGGAAGTAGCCGATCCAGGGCAGATAGTTCGGCTGGTGAATCGCAATAGTCCGTTCGTCCGCCTGAGCGATAGCGTTCGATACGGCTCGTCTCTCGGCCCGTCGCGTCCCAGTTGAGCTCGGTCGCTGCGTCGCAGCCTGATCCGTCTTCCCGTTACCCGTATCGCTCATCGTCGTTCACCCCCGTGGACTGTCCGAATGCGTTCTGACGGCCAGTGCGTCCCACGACTCGTTCGATGATGGCCCCGTCTCGTATAGCTATCAGCGGCATTTACATTCGGGCAGTAGAGAGTATACACTATTGTTACGAATAGGGGTCGATACCTAGTCTCGACATACAATACGGAAAATCAAATGTTCACAATCGTAATGGTCGCCATTATAATCGGAATGGGACGGTTAGGCTGGGTCACTGTCGGGAAACTACTGAGAGCGGATCGCACAGGGAGAACAGCGCGTGACCGCACTCGAACTGGTGTGTGAAGACGAATCGTCGTGCGTCTCGCAGCCGCGAACCGATCGCGCACGATCAGCTGCGTCGGTCGGCGTCCGTCACGAGAAGAGTATCGCTGGATACAGGACACCCATCAGGTGAACGCGACGAGCACGCAATCGAACCGGAACTAGCCCGACGACGGACGCTGCGACGAAAACCGCGATCCCGACCGGACCCGTGAAGAGAAACGAAAGAACGAGCAACAGCGCGAGAACGGCGACCGATATCTTCCAGTAAGCCAGTCGACCGACCAGCTCGAGATAGGCGTCCCCGACGAGGATCACGAGCACGAAGCCGATCAGCCCCGCGAGGACGACGGCGACGAGCAGCATCGGTATCTCGAGCGGTGCGTTCGTTCGATCGAAGGCAACCAGCACCCCGGTCCGGGGCTGGCCGATGGCGGCCAGCGCGAAGAGCGCGAAAATCGTATTCGCGGTGTCAACACCGCTGGTCGCGACGATATAGCCGCGGTCGCTGGCCCCGTCCGGGACGACGACGAGGACCGCGACGGCGGCGATCGCTGCCGTGATGCCGGGAAGGTATCCGACCGCGGCACCTGCGAACGTACCCGCGATTGCCGTGAGCCCGACGAGCCCTCGAGACATCGCGATCCCGTCGCCGTCCTGACGGGGAATACCGTTCCCGCGAACCGCGTCGATCAACACCGGCGCGCCGAAGAGGCCGGCGAACAGCGGTGCGAGCATGCCACCTGCCTCGAGCGGGGCCGCCGGCGAGAGGTCCAGCGTGAGCGCGCCGAGCACGACGGCCAGCGCGAGCGAGAGCAGCCCGCCGAATCGGCTCCGCCACGTGGGCTCCGAGGCGATGAGTGCGATCGCGATCATCGCCAACAGTAGCGGTAGCTGTGCCCGTACCGTCGGGTAGACGGCCGTCACGCCCCGGGTCACGGGGACGGCCAGCGGCACCGCGGCGAGCACGGCGAGGAGACTGCCGAGCGCCGAGAGCCGAATCGCCTCGTACCCCCGTCCCTCGAGAACCATTCGGTGTCCGGGCAGTGCAGTGACGGCCATCTCCGCGTCGGGAACGCCGAGCGCCATCGCGGGGACGGCGTTCAGAAAGGTGTGGACGACGCCGGCGGCGAGCATCGCACAGCCCACGAACAGCGGCGGGCCGGGAACCGACGGCGCGACGCCGGCTAACAGGAACGCGAAGTTGTTCGCGTGCAGTCCCGGCACGAGCCCGCTACAACACCCCAGCAGCGAGCCGGCGAGGACCCACGCGAGAAGCTGGAGGGTCAGCGCCGGCTCGGTGACGATCTCGACTGGGGCGGCCATCGCACACTCTGGCCGCGGCCTCGTTTATATGGTCTCGGATCGGACACTCGCCGCTCGAGTCCGTCGTCATCGGCTGCTCCTGCACGCGGCGTCGCCACTCGCCCTCGAGCGTCGATAAAAATCGGGGTTGGTACCTCGTCGAAACCGGATCGACGTGAACGGGCGTTATCCGAAGAGTTCGCCGAGACCCTCGCCGTCGGCCTCGTCGTCTTCGTCGTCCTCGTCCGTCGTGTCCGGCACGTCGCTGGTCTCTTCGGCCTCTTCTTCGGCTTCGTCGCCGCCTTCGTCGGCAGCGGCCTCGCCACCCGCGGCACCGCCTGCGGCGGCTCCGCCAGCGGGGACGGCAGCGGCCTCGGAGACTGCGTCGTCGATGTCGACGTCCTCGAGTGCGGCGACGAGCGCCTTGACACGGGACTCTTCGACGTCGACGCCGGCAGCGTCGAGCACGTTCGTCAGGTTGTCTTCGTTGATCTCTTCGCCCGATTCGTTCAGGATGAGTGCAGCGTATACGTATTCCATTGTTGGATCCTCTGGTAGTCGTTATCCGAACATCTCGCCGAGACCGGCCGCGCCGTCACCGTCGTCTTCGTCATCATCGTCGGTGTCGGCGTCAGCGTCCTCGGTCTCAGCCTCGTCTTCGGTCTGGTCGTCTGTCGATTCGTCTTCGTCCTCGTCCTCGGCTGCCGCCGGGGCGGCCGCCGCGACGTCCTGAAGGTCGTCAGGAAGCGCCTCCTCGTCGTCGATCTGGGAAGCGAGCGCACGCAGCTGTGCGTCGGCCTTGCTGACGAGGTCGGGCATCAGGGCTTCGTCCTCGATGGCGGCCTGCAGACCGAGGCTCTTCGCCTCGCCCGTGGCCTTGGCGATGAGCGTCGGGGCCGTCGTCGCGGTCGGGAAGCTCGCGTTGAGCGAGAGGTTCCGAGCGCGGGCGGCGGCCGTCGACACGTCGCTCCGGTAGGCGTCGACGTCGATGTCGAGGTCTTCCGGACTGAAGAGCACGCCGTCGGCGATGACGGCACGAAGGTCGAGACCGACCTCCTTTGGCTCGATGCCGAGCTCGTTGAGGACGTTCGTCAGATCCGCGGAGACGGTTCCACCGGCCTCGAGGACCGTCGAGTCCTCCATGACCTGGATCGAACCGTCTTCGATGCGCGCGTTCGCGCCGACGCTTTGGAGTTCACCGACGAACGGCCCCGGATCGACACCGGTGTCCCCTTCGGGGATGACGATGTCGTTCGGGGCGACTTCGCCCTCGTTGATCGGTGCGGGCGTCTTGGACGCCTCGAGTTCCTTGTAGAGCGAGAACGGGTTCTCGTTGGTCCCGACGATCCCGACCTGGCCCTCGATGTGCTCGACGAGGTCGCCGAGTCCGGCGTCCTCGAGCGCACGCGTCTGCAGGGTGTTGCGGCTGACGCGCAACACGGCGGTGCCGTACAGGTCGCGGCGCATATCCTGAAGCTGCTTCGAGGGGATGCCGGCGATGCCGACGACGCCGACGCTCTCGTACTCGTCGATGATTTGTGCGAGCTCGTCGACTTCCTCTTTCTTCCACTGGGGAAGATTCTCGGTTTTGCGTTCAGCCTGTGCGCTCATTCTAGGCCACCTCCACGGACGGCCCCATCGTCGTCTTCACGTAGACGGCGTCGATGTTCTGGGGCCCCTTCTCGAGGTCAGCGTGCAGGCGTCGCAGGATGACGTCGATGTTGTCGCCGATATCTTCGGCGTCCATATCTTCGGCACCGACGAGCGTGTGGAACGTTCGTCGGTCGCCGGAGCGAAGCTGCACGGTACTTTTGAGTCGGTTGACGGTTTCGACGACGTCGTCGTCGGGCGCGAGCGGGTCCGGCATCTTCCCTCGAGGACCGAGAATGGTACCCAGGTGCCGGGCGATGTCTTGCATCATCGCTTCTTCGGCGATGAAGAAGTCCGTCTCGTCAGCCATGTCTTTGGCGTCGTCGTCGTCCAGATCGGCCACGTCGTCCACCGAAAGTACGTCGTCCGCGGCCTCTTCGGCGCGGACGGCGGTCTCTCCTTCGGCGATGACGACGATGCGGGTCTCCTGGCCGGTTCCGGACGGCAGGACGATCGACTCGTCAACGCGGTTCGACGGTTCGTTCAGGTCTAAGTCGCGCAGATTAATCGCGAGGTCTACCGTCTCGGTAAAGTTCCGGTCGGGCGAATCCTCGAGTGCGCGGGCTACTGCTGTTTGAATATCCGAATCTGCCATCGTTCACCTCCGTAGTACGCAGGGTTGCTCCTACGGGTCAGTGAAACAGGCGATGCCTGTCTCCCTTGAACCAAGTGTCATCCCGAACTTAAACCCGTCGAACTGCGCGTACGCCCGGCTTCGGGCCGGTCGCAGCGGTTCTCCTCCCTCGGTCCCGTTGCCATCGTGCTCGTCGTCCGACCGGTCCCAGCCGTCACTCGTCGTTGCAACGCCAAATAGATCACACCGTAACAATCACCGAAATACACAGTCACGATAACCGAAAGGTATACGATGCGTTATCTTGTAACAGACAACCATGTGGCCAGTAGAGTTATATACAACAGTTGGACCGCCAGTCCTCGATTCGGTCGTCTCAGTGTCGGGGGATGGGGGGAATCTCGAGGCGTATCGGTCGCTCGAACCGATCGTTCGGGTCGGTATCCAGTTCACCGCGACGGTACTCGTCGCGATGGTGGTACTCGGAATGCTCCAGACGTACGGCACACGCGCAGTAACGAAGTCACGCCGTAGTCCCATTATCTCTCTGTGTCTCGGACTGCCCAGCCTGCTGGTCGTTGGCGGTCTCACAGGCACGGGAATCGTTATCGCCGACACGAGCGTCGGGGTGTTCTTCGGCATTCCGCTGGTGGTCCTCGGTGCGATAGTCCTGCCGACGGTGACCGTGATCGGGCTCTCCGCGATCGGCACTGCCATCGCCTCGCGGTTCGGGGCTGACCGGTTGTGGATCGGCGTCCTGGTCGGCGCACTCCTCAGCGGGCTCGCTGGCTTCTCACTTCCGGCAACCGCCGTTCTCGCCGCCTTCGCTGGTGCGTTCGGTCTCGGTGCAAGCGTTCGTATCGTGTTCGGCGGCGTCGGCACAGCGCAACCGGATGAACGAACCGTCCCGCCCGCGAACAAAATCTAGTCCGTTCGGGTCTGCCGGCAACCCGACCGGTGTACGCACTGCCACTGTTGCGCTGGCCATCACGGAATAGCCACGCGTCGCTCTGTTTCTACTAGTAAGCGCATTCGACACTCGAGGGTCAATCAGCTCGAGCGACACGGCTGCTCATCGAAAAACGAAACCTCGATTTCGGCTCGCGGATTACGCCTCTGCGCCGTCCAGGAGAACGTCGTCGTACTCGCCGTCGTCGACGAGTTCCTTGAACTCTCGAGCGTCGTTGCCCTCGATGGTGACGCCCATCGAAGCACAGGTTCCGACGACTTCCTTCGCGGCGTTGATCGTGTCGTAGGCGAGCAGGTCGGGGTGTTTCTGCTCGGCGATCTTCTTGACCTGCTCGACGGAGAGGTCCGCGACGAAATCCTTCTGGGGCTCGCCGCTGCCGGTCTCGAAACCGGCCTCGTCCTTGACGAGCGCCGCCGTCGGCGGGACGCCGACGTCGATCTCGAAGGAGCCGTCGTCGTCGTAGTCGACGGTGACGGGGACTTCGGTGCCGTCGAACGCTTCGGTCTGATCGTTGATTTCCTGTACGACGGCTTGCACGTCGACGGGGGTCGGTCCGAGCTCGGGACCGAGCGGCGGGCCAGGGTTGGCCTGACCGCCCGGAACGAGCACTTCGATAGTTCCAGCCATACCCGTCACAACCCGTGCGCGAGTTTTAAGGGTTGCTAATTCGGGTAGTCATCGTCTGTGAGCGACTGACGTACGCCGGTCGACTCGAGCGTGCGGGCTACTCGACGCTCTCCGCTCGCCACGTCGCGAACGACTCGAGGACGTCGTCCTCGTCGAATCGCTCGAGACAGGGCACGTCATAAGGATGCAGATCGCGAACGCGGTCGACGAGCTCGTCGTACGCTTCGTCGGTCGTCTTCGCGAGGAGAATCGCTTCGTCGTCGCGGTGGATCGAATCGTCCCAGCGATACGTCGAGGTCGTCGAGAGTCGGTTCACGCAGGCGGCGAGTCGCTCCTCGACCAGCGTCTCGGCGATATCGTCGGCCGCCGCGGGCGGCGCCGTAATGTAGACGGTCGGCATAGTCGCGGCTACGCTCGAGACGGGGAAAAGAGCACTGTCGCGGCGCGGGGAACGGCCGTTCGTCGCGTCGGGGCTAGCCAGGTGTCGGGTTCGGTTAGGTATCCGGTCCGTCGACCGGATTGAACGTGCCGTTGATGTCCCACTCGTGAATGCAGTGTGGATTGCCGACCTGTCTCTCGCCGTCTTCGCGGGCGAGCTGCCACGCCTCGAGGTCGGTGTCCCATACTTCGCCGCGACCGCACTCTTCGCAGACTCTCGCGGTCGGTTTTCGTACCTGTGCGCTCATTACCCAACCGTGAGAACTCGACACATATAACGGTATTCGTGTGCGGCAAGTGCTGCCCCGTCGGTCGGGGCGTCGGCAGGTCTGAAAACGGGTGTCCGTGATCCCGAACCGATTCTTGCGCGTCCGATCGAGCGCTCAGTAGACGGCGTCTTGGATCTCCTGACGGAGGTCGTCGAACTCGGCGAGGTAGTCGCGACGCTCGGCGCGCAGGTCCGCGAGCGCGTCGTCGTAGTCGTCGACGTGGTCCGGGACGTAGTAGTCCTCGATGTCGAGCCCCGGAATCGAGTCGGGGATCGTCAGGTCCGTCCGCTCGTCGTCGGTCCACTCGATGGTGCCGCGAGCGGCCTCGGTGAGAATCGTCACCGACTCGGTGACGCCGATATCTTTCGATTTCTCGCCGAGGTAACCCGTGTTGATGACGTAACAGTCGATATCGAGAATGTCGACCAGTTCGTGGAAGATGTTCCCCTCCTCACCCTCGGAGCCGATGATGAAGGGGTTCGTTCCGACGACGCGGATCGACTCGCCGGCTCGGGACGGGTCGCCCGCGCTGGTTTCGATCGACTCGCCGAGCATGAACGCGACGGCGGCCTGTTCCTCGTCGAGTTTGGCCACCGGCGGCATCAGCGGATTGCGGGTGATGAAGAAGAGCTGATCCATCCGGCTGAGGTCGATTTCGTCGGCAGCGCTCTCGAGTTCGTCGCGCTGGACGATCGCTCGAGAATTGGAGGTGTACCGGTCCTCGTCGAAGTGGACGGTGCCGTCGTCGTCGACCGCGACGTTTTCCAGGATCGCCGATTCGGCGGTCGCGGCCTCGTAGAGTTCGGGCTGTTCGTCCTCGCCGAGGCCGATCGTCTTGATGAACAGTCCCTGCCCCTCGCTGCCGGCGACGGTGCCGTCGGAGAGGAGGCCGCAGACGTCGTCCTGAATCATAGCGGTTCCCTCCGGCTCCTCGAGCCAGCAGCCGTGGGAGGTCAGCGTGGACTTGCCGGTCGCGGAGAGGCCCATGAAAACCTGTCCGACGGTCTGGAGTTCGCCGTCCTCGTCGCGGACGCGGGCGCGTTTGCTGCCCGCGTGGAGTCCGAGGCCACCCTGCTGTTTGATCCGATACATGAACAGCCGGAGGAACGACTTCTTGGCTTCGCCGATGTAGTCCGTGCCGAGGACGGTCGTTACACCAGTGTCGGGCAGGACTCGAATCTCGGTTTCGTCGTAGTCGGGCAAGTGGACGGTGTAGAGATCCGGATCTCGTCCGTCGGACGGATCGAACAGGGACGCCCACGCGTAGGCGATCCGAGCGTTCTCGATGGGAACGAAGAGGCGGCAACAGAAGGTCGCGTCGGGGTGACGCCCCATCAGTCGATCGACACAGAGCATCTCGCGTTCGTCCGCGATACCGATGGCGTCGTCGACGAGTTCGTGGTCGCGGTCGGTGAACTCGTGGTCGACGCTGTTTTTCGTCCGATCCGCACTCCGCGAACGGACCTCGCTGACGTACGACGCCGACCCGAACTCGGTCGTCGTCTCGTCGGGCTTGGCGAGTTCGCGCAGTTCCTCGAGCGACGGGTTGTACCGGACGTTCGACGCTGCCGTTGGATCGGGAAGCTGTCGGACCAGCGGACGGGACTCCGTCCCGGTTTCAGACATACACGTAATCCACCACCAGCCTGATAGATAAACGTGAGGATTTCTCTCGTCGTGTGCCACGGTCTACCCAGCGACGACGTGACGTACGCCGCTTATACCCCCGTAATGAGCGGACATAGCCGATTTTGCACCCCCGTTAAACGACCCGTGTGCAGACCAGTCACAAGTATTCAGATTTGAGATAATTCTTCGAGAGGCCGCGGTATCGGCCCGATTTTCACATCTGGTACTGCGGGGAAAACTTCCAATAGGGTGCTTCGAGTTGCCGAGGTCATGAATTACGGTCTCGACATCGAGCCGGAAGCGATCCGGGCCGCCACTGACGCCGGCGACGGCCCGACGATCGAATCAGTCCCGCCGGTCGTGATACCGGTCGACGACGCCGCGCTCGAGGCGGCGGGGCTCTCGAGGGATGGAGTCACCGTGGAGACGGATGGGACGACGTACGCGGTCGGGGCAGCTGCTCGAGCGGTAGTCGACGCCGGCAACGGCCCCGATGCCGCGGACGCGCATGCGGATACTAACGCGAACGCGGAACCGCAGTCGCTGTTCGCGGCCGGCGTCCTCGCGACTGACGAGACGATAGATTCGATCGCCGCGTTCGACGCGCTCGTCGACGATGTCACGGGGGACGCGACGGACGGCAGACTCTGTTATACGACACCGGGATCGTTCGCCGACGCGGCTGCACCGATCGATGCACACCGCGAGGTCGTCGAGTCAGTGCTGGCCGATCGCGGGGTCGACGCGACGCCGATCAGCAAGGGCTTCGCCGTCGTCTACGATCAGCTCGCGGCGGACAACTACACCGGACTCGGGGTCTGCCTCGAGTCCCAGACGACGAGCGCCGCATTGGCGTACTACGGCGTGCCGGCGATGGCCGTCACGATCGCGAAGGGACGAGAGTGGATCGTCGAGCACGCTGCCGGAGCGACCGGTCACGCGCCGGAACAGGTCGCCGGTGTGCTCGAGGACTTCGCGCTCGATCCCGACGCGGGGGCGGGCGGGATCGAGAGCGCGCTCGCAGCGGCCTACGACGCCCTCGTCGCCGAACTGATCGACGCGATTCGGGCGGAAGCCGACGAGACCGAGCTGCAGCAGGGGTTATCCGTCCCGATCGCGATCGGGGGCGACGGCGTGATCGAGGGCGTCGAGTTCCTCGTCGGGGGCCGATTCGACGCGGCGGCGCTTCCGTTCTCCGTTCGGGGCGTCCGACTCGCGGAGAACCCTGCCGAAAGCGCCGCCAGGGGTGCACTCGCCGCCGCTCGAGACGGCCTCGAGGGAGACGAAGGGGTCATCGGATCCGAGTTCGGCTCCGACGGCGGTGAGACTGATAGGATTCCAAACGCTGCCGAAGCGATCGCCAGGGACGAGGGTGGTTCGGGACCCGAGCAGACCGAACTCGCGTTCGACGAGTTCGCAGGCGGTGGGGCTACTGAACGCACGGACGATGCTATCGACCAGCTGTTCGACCGGCTCGCGAACCGCGACGACGAGATCGAGTCCGTCCGCGAGGACCTCGAGGCCCTGTTCGAGGACATCGAGTACGTCGAGGAACGAACGGCCGCTGCCGACGAGGTGGACGAACTCGACGAGCGCCTCGAGTCGTTCGCCGACGAGTTGACCGACCTCGAAGCGGAGAGTGAGACCCACGCGAGTGATTCGGACATCGCTACGCTCGACGACGATATCGCGAGCCTCGATGACGAACTCGAGGCGCTCTCAGATGCGTTCGTAGCGCTCGAGGACGACGTCGCCGAGTTAGACGACGCGCTCGCGGCCGTCGAGACGACTGCGGCCGACGAGCGAGCCGACCTCGACGACCGGCTCGCCGAACTGGCAGGCGATCTCGACGACCGGTTCGCTGAACTGGCGAGCGATCTCGAGGCCGTCACCGATCGGACGGCGACGATCGACGAAACGCTCGGCGGAGTGCGAACGGATCTCGAGGACCTCGAGACGACTGCCGCAACCGAGACGGCACTCGAGACGGTCGAGGAAATCGTCTCGCAACTGAGTGACGATATCGACGACCTCGAGGCAGGTATCGAGCGAACCGGGACGCGCATGGATGGGGTCGCCGGCCGACTCGAAGAATTAAATACGCGTCTCGACGGCGTTTCGGGCCGACTCGAGGAGCAGTCTGAACGAACCGACGCGCGATTCGACGCGGTCGAGGCGACGATCGACGAGGAGGTCGCGAGTCTCGAGACGACGGTTCGCGATCTCGACGAGACGATGTCAGCGGTATCGGAACGGCTCGACGACGTCGTGGAACGCACGGCCAGTACGGAGACGGTCGACGGCCTCGCGGCGGACCTCGAAGGAGTCACGGATGCGATCGATGACGACATCGGGGCACTCGAGTCGACGGTCGAGCGAATCGACGCCGAATCGGCCATGGACGACGAGCTGACGGCGCTGCGCGATTCGCTCGAGACGACGAGCGACGAGATCACGTCAGTGGCCGCGGACGTCGAGGATCTCGCGACGGACCTCGAGTCCGTCGAAGGACGGATCGACGAGATCGACGGCGATCTCTCCGACCGGGTCGACGACGTTCGAACGACGTTCGAGAGCCGCATCGATGACGTTCAGACGACGCTCGAGGAAGATATCGCTGCCCTCGACGATGACCTCGAGCGCGAAACGGATTCGATCGCCGAGACGGTCACGGCGATCGACGATCGGGTCGATGGAACCGAGCGACGGGTGGCCGATCACGACGACCGTCTCGATACCGTCGGGGCGACGCTCGAGACGGTCGAAGTCGATATTAATCGTATCAGTGCCGATCTCGAGTCGCTCGAAGAGCGGATCGACGCCGACGACGGAACGAGCGAACCGGCCGTCGAGATCGAGGACGACGTATCGGCCATCGCCGATCGCCTCGAATCGCTCCGGACGGATCACGACGCGCTCGCCCGGACCGTCGAATCCGATCCCGACGAATCGGCAGTGCAAGTGCTCGAGGAGGTGCGGACGCTCGATTCCGAGATAGACTCGCTGGACGAACGGGTAGCCGCGGTCGCCGAGCAGCACTCGAGCCTCGAGGAGCGGATCGAAACGATGGACGCGCGGATCGGTGACGTCGAAACCCACAACGGGCGAGACGAGGAGATCGAAGCGCTCCGGACGGAACTCGCTGCCGTTCGAGGCGACGGAACCGCAACGCCGACGCTCCCGTCGTCGATCGTCGCTGGCGGCGGTGGTGCAGGCGTCGTCGCCGGTGGCGTCGCTGCTCTCACCGGTAACGTCGTGATCGGGACGGGCGCAGCCCTCGTCGGACTCGTTCTGATCGGCGTCGCGGTGGCACTCGTTCGCTGAGTCTCCCGCGGAGGCCAGCCGCTGATATGGCCGCGCGAACACGGGAAGAGAGCACACCCAGCGGCACCGCTCGAGGGACCGAGCGTCGCAATGACCGGCACGGAACTCGGCTACTCGCGGATCAACTCGACGTTTCGCATCTCGCCCCCGCACTGTCGGCAGGTACTGAGGAGTGCGTCACCGACCGTTTCCCGCCGGCCACACTGGACGCAGACGTACTCACGTTGCTCCTCGAGTGTCATGTGGTAACATGAGTAGCGGGCCAAGTTAACACTTTCCGTGATGATGGTCACCTCAGTCTGAGGACAGGGATCGCTCGTCGAATCTCCGTACGGGAACAGGATATGCCGACGGACGAGCGCCGAAAACCGCCGATCCCGAAATCGCGACGTGTCCTGCGCGATCCCGACGCTACCGACACCAGTACGATCCCATGCATTCGGGGGAGCACATCTTCGGATTCTCGAGCGCTACGATGGCAACGCAACGCGGAAGTCCGACTGGCCCCGAGCATCCCTATGGGCTATCATACGTATCCGGTCGATCGTGCGGACGCGCTCGAGGACCCCGGTCGCTACCGGTACTGTTCCCGCGAGGAACTGCTCGCGATGCTCGAGCCGTCGGTCGACGGCGTCGTGGCCGATCTCGGTTCCGGGACGGGATTCTACGCGGACGACGTCGCACCGTTCGTCGACACGCTGTACGCCGTCGACGTCCAGTCGGCAATGCACGACCGCTACCGCGAGAAGGGCGTCCCCGAGGCCGTCGAGTTCGTCACGGCCGGCGTGTCGTCGCTGCCGTTCGGCGACGATCACCTCGACGGTGCGTATTCGACGATGACCTACCACGAGTACGCGCCCACGACAGTCGACGGTAGGGATACCGAGGGCGACGACCGCGGATCGCTCGAGGAACTCGCACGAGTGATCCGTCCCGGCGGCCGACTGGTGACGGTCGACTGGTCCGCCGACGGTGACCCGGAGATCGGCCCGCCCCTCGAGCAACGGTTCGGACTCGACGAAGCGACGACCCAGCTCGCGGCTGCCGGCTTCGACATCGAGCTGGCCTGTGACCGACCGGCGACGATTGCGATCGTCGCGACACGGTGATGAGGATATCTGGACATTCGGCCAGTATATAATCGAATTTAATCCCTGTTCATTGCCTGTGTCAGGTTAGAACTGTTTGGACATAACACTTTTTCGTGTTGGTGTGTGACACTGGGACATGGTATACGACGATCCGTACACGCCCGAACGCTCCTACTACGAATGCCTGGACTGTGGCTACCGCGAGACGACCGACTCGCTCGAGTCCTGTCCGGAGTGTCGCGGTCGCGTCCGAAACATCGCAGTCGCACGAGAGTGACGGCACAACCGGTCCAGTTCTCCGACGACTGGTTCAGGTCCGCCGACGAGCAGTGCGGCTGGTGCGATTCGTCCTCGCGTCGATCTCACTGCGCTCGTTTCCCGCTCGAGGAGCGCCACTGCAGATTCACTCGAAGTCGGGCAGGTCCTCCGGCGGTTCGTATTCGGCCTCCCAGTCGACGTACTCCTCCTTGAGAGTCACCGAGACGATCTGACCGAACTCCGTGAGTTCGGCGTTGATCGAGGACACCGTCCCCCAGGTATCGAGACCGGGGTGGTACTCCCGCGCCTGCCAGTCCTCCGGAATGCCGGGCGCGTGATAGCCGACGCGATCCGCGAAGTCGTCCCAGAAGAAATCGAAGCCCGCAAAGAGGTCGAGATCGCGGGCGATCTCGTACTCGCGCTCGCCGAGATCGGTGTCCGCGCGCCACTCGTCGAACGACTCCTCCCAGGCACCCTCCTCGAGGAACGCCTGGAGTTCCTCGCGGCGGTAGTCGATCTCCTCGGCCCCGTCGGCGCTGACGGTCGCATCCTCGTACTCGTTCGGGTCGACGAACTCCAGTTCCGGCGGCTCGGGGGGCTCGACCTCGAGTGTCATACGCGGTCGTAAGTCGGGTCGCCGGATAAGAATTCCCACCTCGCACGCGAGATGAGGTTCGATCAGGGACAGCCGGCCGTCCCCACTGGGTCGTCCCGTGGATGGTGAGACGATGCGCTCGGGTGACGGCTACAGCCCCGCTCGGCTCATCACTCCCAGGTGTAGCCGAACTCCGAGCCGTTGCGAAGGATGTAGTCGTTTTCCAGCACTTCGCTTACCGTCCGACCGAGCGCGTCTAACTCCTCTTCGATATCCTCGATGTCGTCTTCGTCGAGTCCGTCGCGGGCCGCGTCGTCCGGAACCGTCGGTGCGCGATAGCCGACGTCTTCTGCGGACTGATTCCAGTAGAAGTCGAACTCCTCGATCAGTCCGAGCTCGAGGACGGTCCGAAACTCGTCCTCAGCCATGTAGGTGTCCGCAGCCCATTCGTCGAAGGCATCCTCCCAGGCACCCGCTTCCAGAAAGTCAGCCAGGTCTTCGCGGCGAGCGTCGTCACCCGTTCGTTCCTCGGGTTCGTCGACGGCGTCGTAGTCGCCCGGGTCCTGCGGTCCACTGAGCGTCGGCGGGTCGGGAATTTCAACATCGAGTGTCATATCGTCCCGTTCGGTCGGCAGCGGTATGGGCTTTCCCGTCGATCGGCACGTTTCACGCCGGCTTCAGCTACCGTATCGGTACTCAGCGACGAGGTGTCGCCTCGCCGACTCCGGCCCGACAGTTCGGAGACGCGTACCCTCGATCCAAACACTCAATCGCCGGCCGACCGTACCGTCGGGCGATGACAGCATACGAGGCGGTGATCGTCGACGTCGACGGGACGATCGTTCGAGGGGAGGAGTTGCTCCCCGGTGTGACCGACGGCTTGCACGCTCTCGAGGCGGCGGGCTGTTCGCGTCTCCTCTTCTCGAACAACCCGACGCGCGGGAGCGACCACTACGGCGAGCAACTCGCGCCCTACGGCATCGACGTCGATCCGGCCACCGTTCTCACCTCCGCGACCGTCTCGGCGGAGTATCTCGCTGCGACCCATCCCGGCGAACGAGTCTACCTCGTCGGGAACGAGCGGCTCGAGGCGATCCTCGAGGACGCGGCCGTCGAACTGACGGCCGACCCCGACGCGGCCGACGTCGTGCTGGGGTCGTTCGACGAGAACTTCTCGTTCGACACGCTCTGGGAGGCGCTGCGGGCACTCGAGGGGGACGTTCCCTTCTACGGTACCGACCCCGATGCGACGATCCCGATCGACGGCGGGGAGATCCCGGGCTCGGGCGCGATCCTCGCCGCGATGGAGGCCGTCGCGGGCCGCGAGCCGGACGCGATTCTGGGGAAGCCCTCACCGATCGCGGCCGCGACGGCCATGAACCGGCTAGACGTCGATCCGACGAAGACGCTGGTCATCGGTGATCGACTCGATACCGATATCGCGCTCGGGAACCGCGCCGGCATGGAAACCGCCCTCGTCCTCACCGGCGTCACCGACCGTGCGGCCCTCGCAGCGGCCGACATCGAACCCGACCACGTCCTCGAGTCATTGGCTGCGATCGAGACGCTCCTCTCTCGGACCCACTGAAACGAGTTATCCATCGATCGCACAGTCCGCAGTTCTCGCTCACGGTGCGTGTTCTGAACCTCGCTATCGTTGTGCGATCGGGTATACAGTGTCTATTAGTAGCGACTGTATTCCGCCCCGTACTGTCGGTCGTTTGAGACTGTCCGGGCGCTTGCAGACGGGTCCGAGCAGTACGTTTATCGCCGGTAACGGCATACATTGGTATGTTATGGCACAGCGAAACGTCGAACAGGAACTGTCCGTCGATCAGTACACGCTCGGCCTCGTCGGTCCCGATCAGGAGTGGGCGGGAACCGTCGCGGACGGCGGAACGATTGAGACGTACACACCGCCGGGTTGCTGGGGGCCGATGGTCACGCCCGAGTTCCACGGCGGTCACGAGGTCACTCGACCGATCCGCGTCGAGGGAGCGTCCGTCGGAGATGCCGTCGCGCTCCACATCCGGGACATGGACGTGACGAGCATGGCGACGAGCACGGGCTCGATGGCCGAGCGGGAGGGCGCGTTCGGCGACGACCCGTTCGTCGATCACCGCTGTCCGGAGTGTGGCACCGAGTGGCCCGAGACGATCGTCGAGGGCACGGGGGAAGACGCGATCACGTGCGCCGAGTGCGGCGCGAACGCCTCCGCCTTCGGCTTCGAGTACGGCTACACCGTCGCCTTCGACGACGATCACACCGTTGGGATCACCCTCGACGAGGACGCTGCTCACGAACTCGCAAAAGATGCCGACGAGGTGATGGACATTCCCGAGAACTCCCGTCAACACCCCATCTTGCTGTACGAACCCGACGAGATGCCCGGTACCCTGGGGCGGCTGCGTCCGTTCATCGGAAACATCGGAACGACCCCGCCGATCACGATGCCCGACTCGCACAACGCCGGCGACTTCGGCCAGTACCTCATCGGGGCCGAACACGACTACGGCGTCGAGAGCGAGGAGGACCTCGAGGACCGAACTGACGGTCACATGGACATTCCGCAGGTCCGTCCGGGTGCGACACTGATCTGCCCGGTCAAGGTCGACGGCGCCGGCGTCTACGTCGGCGATCTGCACGCGAACCAGGGCGACGGCGAACTCTCCCTGCACACGACCGACGTGAGCGGGACCGTCACGATGGACGTCGAGGTCATCGAGGGCCTCGAACTTGACGGCCCGGTCCTCCTGCCCAACGAGGACGATCTGCCGTTCATCAGCAAACCCTACAGCGACGAGGAGCGCGAGGCGGGCCGCGAACTCGGCGCGGAACACGGCGTCGACGTCGAGGACGACATGGGCCCGATTCAGGTCGTCGGCTCCGGTGCGACGGTCAACGACGCTACGCAGAACGCCTTCGACCGCGCGACGAAACTGCTGGACATGAGCGAGGGCGAGGTCCGCTCGCGGTGTACGTTCACCGGCGGCGTCCAGATCGGCCGTCTGCCGGGCGTGGTGCAGTTGGATATGCTCGCACCGATGGATGTGCTCGCGGAGCGCGGCATCGATCACCTGGTGCGCGAGCAGTACGGGTTGCAGTAGCCAGTACCGCGGCTTCCGACTCGGTTCCGAATTCCGGCGTTCGTGCAACTCGCGGCACGCACGGCCCACTCACACAACGAATCCGTCCCCTTCTGTCGCCCACGCCTCAAGAAGACAGTGTCGCAGGCAAAGGACACACATAAATTAAAAATTATATTGTGTGCTGCTTGAGACAGATACTAACGGACGAGTCAGGGATCAAACTCCGCTTGAATCTCATTATCGCGCTCTCGAGTGCCGTCCTCCTCGTACTGCTTCTCTCCGTTCTTTCCCTCGAGATCGTCTTTATCGGGATACTACTGGTCGGAATCGGATTTCCCGTCCTCTTTCTACTCGTGATTCTCCTCCGGTAGGCCCGGACGTTCCTCGTCCTTTCGAGGTGCTCCGAAGCCGCGACACTACCGAGATCCGCCCTGAACCGCGGGCATCAGCGTCAGCGACGCATCCGCTGGAACTCGGTCTTCCAGCGCGGTGCGCTCGCCGTCCATCGACACCCTGACGCTCGCCCGCAGTTCGTCGCCGTCGTAAAGGTACGATTCAGCGCGCGGGTACGCGTCGACCAACGCTGCGACGGCGTCGGTGACGGTGCCGCCGGGCCACTCGAGCGTGACCGTCTCGTCGCCGGTCGCGCTCCGGAGCAGGCCGTAGACCGTGACCTCGGTTTCCATACTCGTCACTCACCGACCGATTGCATAAAACGGTAGAGGGAACGCGAGTTCTCTCCTCCCGTTCGATTCCGGAGGCGTCCTACCGCTCTGCGCTACTCGTCGTCGGGGAAGCCTCGGTTTGCCAGATCCATCGAGTCCGCTTCATCGGTCGCGAACGGGCGCAGAACGAACCGGAACGTCGCGGGCTCCGTCTCGACCTGATAGCGGTCGATCGGGTCCGTCGGCGTCCCGCCGACGCCGGTCACGGCGTGGTCGAGGTTGAAGCCGACCGAGCCGCGGTCCTCGAGTTCGTACTGGTGGGCGGCCGCGTCGAGGTTCGCCCATTGCTCGAGGCTGACGTTCATGCTCGCATCGCCGGCGACGCCGAGGAGGCCGACATCGCCGTCGGAGAGCGTCGCCCATCGCGTGTCGGCCTTGTTCCCGTTGTCCGTCGGGGGCAGGTACGGCACGTACTGCTCGTCGACAGATCCCGCGTACCGATCGACGGGCACGCCCCACTTGCGGTCGGGGTAAGTCTCGAGCTCACCGCGACCGTACCACTCGAACTCGTCGAACCGTTCGGGAAGTTCGATCTGGACGCCGACCTTCGGGAGCCACCCCTCGACGGTGCTCCGGAGCTGGCGGTTCGGGTCGGTCTCGACGTCGAGCACCACGTCACCGGAGCCGTAGACGCGGTACCGGTAGCTGGTCTCGAACCCGGGACCGTCCCGATCGACGTCCTCGAACTCGTCGAGATTCAGCCACGCGACCGCACCGTCGATCGGGTCGTCCGCGAGCGTCTCGAGTTCGGCCGGCGTGAGCGCGCGGTCGTAGATCCGGACGTTGTCCATCGCCGTTCCGTCCGCAACGCCGGGTGCGACCTCGGTCGGCGCGTCGACGTGAGTCAGCGGCCCGTCGAACGCGGCGCTCGACCCTCGTTGCTCGCCGTCGACGTACAGCCGCATCTCGGTTCCGTCCCAGACGCCGGCGAGGTGGTGCCAACCGTCCGTCCAGTTGTCCGGAACGGGCGCATCGGCGACCTGCCAGCCGCCGCCCGCGTTGAAGACGAACTCGAGATAGCCGTCGCGACCGGCGCGACGGCGCTTGAGTAGGTACTGTCGACCGCCCTTCGAGATGTACGTCTGCGCAGCGCCGCCCGCTTGCGGTTCGCCGGGTCTGACCCAGCACTCGAGGGTCAGCCCACCATCGGTGATGTCGAGGCTGTCCGACTGTTCGAACGCGAGCGAACTACCGTCGCCGAACTCGACGGCGGTCCCGGAAATGCCCTCGACGACCGAAGGCTCGTTCCGGAGGATCCCGTCGTTCCCGAATTCGGTCGCGTCGGGTGTGATCCGGACGTCGGCGGCCGCCCCTTCGACGAAGCTCTCGACGGCGACGTCGACGACGGAATCGCCCGACCGATTGACGGCCATCGATTCGACGGAATGGGTGAGTTCGTCGAGCCCCGCGTCGTACCAGCTGTACGCCGGCGAGCTGCCCCACTGCTGGATTTCGTTCATGATCGGCGCGCGCCACGCGTTGAACAGCGGTCCTCGATCGAGGACCTCCGTTCCGTCGTACCGCATCGAGGTGAGGGTGCCGATGTCCCCGTCGAACGCGTACTCGAAGCCCTCGCCGGAGACGACGATATCGTCGCCGTCGGAGACCGTCAGCGGCGCCATTTCGACTGGATCGACCGGCTCCGGCTCGGGGACGTCGAAGGGAACGTCGAGTTGCTCGAAGGCGACTTCGTGACCGGCGTCGGCGTATTCCGTCCCCTCCGGCAGCGTAAACGAGAGGGTCAGCCGGTACTCGGTCCCGGGTTCGATATCGTCGGGTTCCTCTAGGGGAACCGAGACGCGCCGAGACTCTCCGGGCGAGAGGTCGAGTTCGAGGTCGCCCGACTGGATCGGCTCGTCGTCGGCGACGAGCTCCCACGACCCTTCGAGAGCGTCGAGAGCGGTGAAGGCGTACTGGTTCGTGACGTAAATCTCGCCGTCGGCGACGTCGGCGTCCGCGACGCCGACCGGCTGGTGACTGTGTTTGAGCTGCCACAGCTCGGGCTGCGGACGACGGTCCGACCACAGTAGCCCGTTCAGTGAGAATGCACCGTCGGGGCCGTCTTCGTGGTAGAACTGGAACGGCTCGCCGTCTGTGTTCACGTCGTTCAGGTCCTGGTTCACCCAGTCCCAGACGAACCCGCCCTGAAGGCTCTGGTCCCGAAGGAGGTCCGCGAAGTCGTACCGGACGACGGCGCCTGCATCGGACGTGCCGTCGGCGTCCGCGGCTTCGTCGGCGTCGACGGCGCGCTCGTAAATGCCGACGGCGTCGATCGCGAGGCTCGCGTACGCGTCGTTCTCGGCGTCGGTTCCGATCGTGACTCGCGTGTCGCCGTCCGTGACCGCGAGGCCGTCGGTGGAGTGGGGCCCGGACGCGAGTTCCTCGCCGTCGACGTACAGTCGCAGTTCGTCGGCACCGTAGACGCCGACGATCGCGTGCCACTCGTCGTCGCTCAATCGGTCCGGAACCGGTGCAGTGACCGTTTCACCGTCGCCGTCGACAGCGAACTCGAGCGAGCCGTCCGCGATCCGTAGCGCATACCGGTCACCGCCAGTAATGAGCGGCGAGTCCGCGCTCGTCTCGAGGTCCCGAACGGAGAGGCCGACCGTGAAGCCGGGGCTCGTCTCGTCGGGTGTCGGGACGGTCCGGACGTCGAGGTAGTCGCCGCTCCCGCCAAGGACGACGGCGCCGTCGGTATTGGTGCTCGGTGCAGCGTCGGGACCGGGGACCACGTCCGGGGAGCCGACTAGGGCGCCGTGACCGTCGTCGCCGGCGCGGTTCGTCGCGCGACGGACGGGCGGCATGATGTGTTCGGACCACATCTCGTGGACCAGCCCTAAGCTGTTCCCCATCGCGTGGTTGTACTCGCCCATGACGACCGATCGGAGGCCGTCGCCGATGTGCGAGCCGTCGGCGGTCCGCAGGAGCGTCCCGACGCTGGGGTAGCGCGGACCGAGCATATCGCTGTACTCGACGTTCCAGCCGCCGCCGTTGGGCTGGTGATACATGAGTCGGTCGGGTGCGAGCCCCTCGACCGGACCGTCGTACGACTCGACGGGTCCGACGCCGTTCACGTCCGCGGTGTCGGGCGGCAGGTATGCGTCGGAGTCCATCGCGAGGGCCGCCATGTTGAGGTGTTCGGCGCCGGTACCGGCCTCGTTGCCTGTCGACCACGAGAACACGGACGCGTGGTTTCGGTCGCGGAGGACCATCCGGCGGAACCGTTCGACGGCCTGCTCGTGGTAGACCTCTGTGTCCGCCAAGAGGTCCTCCCACCAGTGGGACTCGACGTAGACCTCGTCCTGCACGTAGATCCCGTACTCGTCCGCGAGGCGGTACAGCGACGGATCGTTCGGGTAATGTGACGTCCGGACCGCGTTCACGTTGAACCGCTTCATCGTCTCGAGGTCCTCGCGGAGTGTCTCGATCGGGACGGTCCGTCCGGAATCAGGATCGGTCTCGTGACGGTTCACACCCTTGACGTTCACCGGTTCGCCGTTGACTGTGATGACCGCGCCCTGTTCGCCGCGGTTTGTCTCATATTCCCGGAATCCGACCTTCTCGAGCATGAACTCGGTCGTCTCGTCCTCGGAGACGAGTTCGAGCACCAGCGTGTAGAGGGTCGGGTGCTCGGCGGACCACTTCGCTGGGTCCTCGACATCGGCCTCGAGCGCGAGGACGGCGCCGTCGCTGTCGACCGTCTCGGACGCGGATACGGTCGCGACGTTCCGCCCGTGCGGCGGGTCATTTCGCCCGGGCTTGCCACGGTCGCCGTTCCGCCCGGATTTGCCACGGTCGTCGCCCCGCCCGGATTTGCCACGGTCGCCGTTTCGTCCGGGTTTGCCTCGACCGCCCTTCTCCCCGGGCTTCCCTCGATCGTCCGGCGGCCCGCGCCCCGGATGGGCTCGGTCCGGACCGAACAGGTGTCCCGTGACCGTGTACTCGCCCCGTTCGTCGTCGGTGTAGTTCGCGAGTTCGACGTCCACAGCGAGCGTGGCGTCCTCGTAGTCGTCGTCGAGGGCCGTGCGGACGTCGAAGTCCCGCATGTGGACCTGCGGCGTAGAGTAGAGGTAGACGCTCCGGTGGATGCCAGAGTACCGGAACATGTCGATCGTCTCGAGCGCCTCGCCGTCGGACCAGCGGTAGACCTGAACCGTCACTTGACTCTCCTTTCCGGGAGCGACGTGATCCGTGACATCGAACTCCCCGGGCGTCATCGCGCCCTGCTGGAAGCCGACGTATTCGCCGTCGATCCAGACGAAGTACGCCTGTTTGGCGCCCTCGAAATGGAGGAAGACCTCCCGGCCGTCCCACTCCGACGGGACGGTGAACGTCCGTCGATACGTCCCAACGGGGTTCGCGCCGTCGTCGTCGACGCCGGGAACGTCGACTAGGCCGTCCTCGCCGGGGACGAGATCGCCCGCTTGGCTCGGATCGTAGTGATCCCACGTGATCGAGTTATTCGTGTACAGCCGCTGATCGTATCCCTCGGTCTGCCACACCGACGGCACCGAGATCGAGTCCCAGTCGGTGACCCCGTCGTAAGAGTCGGCCAGCTCGGACGGGCGCTCGTAGAACCGGAAGTCCCACTCGCCGTTGAGCGATCGGACGTACGACGACTGTTCGAACCGCGATTCGAGTTCCGTGAACGGTTCGTCGGCCCGTCGAGCGGTTCCCATCGACTCGTACGGGATCGCGGTCGTGACGTGGGTCGGTTCCCGATTCTCCGCGAAGACGGTCGGGTCCTCGAGATACGCCGAGAGATTGCGGATTCGGCCGGGGCCGGGGTCACCGGTATCGGGCGCCCCGACGCTCGCTCCGACGGCCGCCGGCACGAGCGCGGCCATCCCCGTCGTCGCTAAAAACTCCCGTCGGGAAGCGGCCAGTGAGGTCCCGAGACCTCGTTCCGCCCCCCGTTCTCGCTCTCGAGTCATACGTCTCCTCGCGACGCAGTGACCGCAAGGTCGATTTGTCTCATGGCTCTCGTTGGCGTATTTCATATTATCATATAAAATCACGTGTGGAAACAGGATTGTTGTAACTTCTGTGACATTAGAACGGAGAGTAGCGCTACGGATAGGTTTGATCGGCAAATGATGGAATTCAGATATATGGCGGGGTAGATATAGAAGAGGACGATGACTGGGTTCCAATCGACCGTCGACCCGCGAATCAGGACACGGTCCGTCCGCATTTCGAGAGTGCGGACCCACTCTCCGATCGGTTTCGATCGGCGGACAGCAATCGCAACCGGGTCGCCTTAGAGCCGCCGAACCGCACCGATCGCGCTCGAGAGCGGCGGCGCGTCGAAGAACTCCCGGCCGGTGTAGGCGTTGGCCCCGGCGCAGTACAGGTTACTGGCGGTCTCGAGGACGTCGTCTTCGAGCGGTGCCGGCTCCTCGTCACAGAGGGACTTCCAGTCGGCGACGTCCGCTTGCTTCGCCTGGGCCTTGGCGGCATTGACGGCCTGCACCCACTCGGGCTGGGTGCGCTTGTGATACTGGCGGAGCACCTCCTTCGAAAGCTGGGCGCCCTCGTAGCTGAAGCGGTTCTCGTCGAAGGTGCCGACGACGTCGGCGACGCGGATTTCGCCCCGATAAAAGAGACACTCGATCTTGCCGTCCTCGTGGACCAGTCCGGCGGAGTCGGCCTGCTCGGTGACGATCCGGTTGACCTCGCGGGCGAGCGACTCGAGGTCCTCGATCGACGCCGTCCCGGCGATCGAATCGGCTTCCTCGCGGTCGAGGTGGCGGTCGCCCTCCTCGTACTTCGTGGTGAACTCGATGATCGGCTCGTCGAGGTCGACGGCCTCGTCGGGCCAGCTATCGAACGCGAGGCCGTGATCGGCGGGCTCGGTTCGGCTTCGCAGGCTTGAGCCGACTGGAACTCGGTTTCGGAAGACGATCTCGAGGGGGATCAGGTAGTTCTCGCCGGCCGCGTCGTGATAGTGCTCGTAGTCGTACTCTCGGCCCTCGTTAGGGAGATCGGGCACCTGGGTGAGGTCGATGGCCATCTCCCAGGGCGGGTGGGTCGCCTCCTCGAGCGGCACGACATCGCCGTTCTCGACGACGCCGCGGTAGTGGGTGGGGACGCCTTCGGCCTCGAGCAGTTCGAAGTTGAACGCGCCCATTGTACAGAGGCTCGCGCCCTTCTGGGGGATTTGGTCGGGCATCTTCCCCCAGTCGAACACCGAGTAGTCGTCGGTGAAGACGAACGACCCGCGGCCGAGTTCCTCGTCGGTCGCCGCTTCCTCGATGCGGAACTCTTTGACGCTCGTCACGCGGGACACCTCAGGACGTGTTCGTCGCCGTCGCTCATACTCCAGTTGCCGTGTCCGGACCGTAAGAAGGTTTCAGTATCGGGTCACTGGCCCGCGATCGGTGACGCGCTCCCTCGGTCGAATCGCTATTTTCGCGCCCTCTCAGTCGTCTTCGACGGTCGCGAGCAGCTCTTCGGCCTCCCGGTGCAACGGTCCCTCGAGCGGCTCGTCGTCGACCAGTTCCCGAAGCGTTGAATCACACTGCGGCGTCGCTAACTCCTCGAGGGCCTGGCGGCGATACCGGTCGTCGATGCGCTCCGTTCGGACGAGCGCCTCGAGTTCGTCGCACTCGTTGGCGGTTCTCAGTTCCCGAATCGCGCCTACCCGCTTTTCCTCGGCGGCTCCCTCGTCGAGGGCGAGATCGACGCATTCCTCCGGCGTCCGTGAACTCATGAGCGACCGTTTGCGACCCACGCCGATAATTCCGAGACCTGCTCACTCCGTGTCGCGGTCTCACGCCTCGAGACCGACGCTCGTCGGCCGG
This sequence comes from Natrinema zhouii, assembly GCF_013456555.2. GTDB lineage: Archaea > Halobacteriota > Halobacteria > Halobacteriales > Natrialbaceae > Natrinema > Natrinema zhouii. The sequence goes on along the minus strand of NZ_CP059154.1, from coordinate 3,650,971 downwards.
TCTCGATGCCCATCGGGTGCGAGCGGTCGGTGTCGGAAATGCGGGCCTCAATCCATCACGCTTTTCTCAGTGTACGGACATCGTTACATCGATGGAGCGACCGGTGACCGAGGCCGACCTCACGTTCGATCACGTTCCCGAGACCGACCAGTCATTCGAGAACGCGCTGGCAAAGGCACGCGACGGCGACCGGCTCACGGTCGACGACGCGATCGAGTTACTCACGACGGGCACCGAGAGCGAGGGGATCGACCGGAAACGCAAGGAACGCGTGCTCGAGGCGGCCGATCGCCGCCGCGCCGAGATGGTCGGCGAGGAGGTCACCTTCATCGCGAACCTGAACAACAACGTCACGACGGCCTGTAACGTGGGCTGTCTGTTCTGTAACTTCAAGGACGCCGCTCACACCTTCGAGCGCGAGACGGAAATCGAGACGGCCGGGTTCACGAAGACGCCCGCGGAATCCCGCGAGATCGTCGCCGACGCCGTCGATCGAGGTATCTACGAGGTAACCTCAGTTTCCGGTCTCCACCCCGCGTTCGCCCTCGACGAGGAACACCGAGCGATCCTCGACGACCACCCGAACCCCAAAGAAGTCAACTACAAACCGCCGGCGGTCTACGAAACCAGCCCGGGAACCTACACGGACCAGATATCGGCGATGAGCGTCGACGGCGTCCACGTCCACTCGATGACTCCCGAAGAGGCCTACCACGCCCGTCGGGGCACCGACTGGTCCTACGAGGAGGTCTATCGACGGCTGAAGGAGGCGGGGCTTGATACCGTTCCCGGAACCGCAGCGGAGATTCTCGTCGAGGAGGTCCGCGAGGTGATCTGCCCCGGCAAAATCAGTACGGACGGCTGGCTCGAGGCCATGGAGGCCGCCGCGAACGTCGGCCTCGAGATGACGGCGACGATCATGTACGGCCACGTCGAGAACGAGGCCCACCGCGCGATGCACTTAGAGCGGATCCGAGACCTGCAGGATCGGACCGGGAACATCACCGAGTTCGTGCCGCTCTCCTTTATCCACCAGAACACGCCGCTGTTCGAACACGACGTCGTTTCGGGCGGCGCGAGCATCGACGAGGACGAACTGATGATCGCCGTCTCGCGGCTCTTCCTCGACAACATCGACCACATCCAGTCCTCGTGGGTCAAGTACGGCGACGAACACGGGCTGAAGCTGCTCAACTGCGGGGCCGACGACTACATGGGAACGATCCTTTCCGAGGAAATCACGACCCGCGCCGGCGGCGAGCACGGCGAGTTCCGCTCGTTCGAGGACTACGTCGAGATGATCTCCTCGATCGGCCGCGTGCCAGTCGAGCGCTCGACCGACTACGAGAAGCGTCGCGTCATCGACCCCGACGAGCCGCCCTTCGGCCCCCGACTCGGGCCGAAGGCCGACGGGACGCCGCTGCTGACTCGAGCGGAACGGGACGCACGCGATACCGTCCCCGCCGACGACTGATCGAAGCACCGCGTCGATCGCTCTCGAACTGATTCCTACTAGTCCAGAGGCGGTGGGACGTATCCCTCGAGACTGATCAACCGTCATGCGGTGGCGCGCGCTGTCGGCCGTCCGAACGCCAGTGAGGGCGGCCGATGACGCTGCGCGAGGGATGAACGAGCGACGACAGGAGCGAGTGAATCGGCTGGGGAGGGCGTGGCGATCCCCTGTTGCCACGATAGCAGGGCACACCTCCTGTTCACAGTTACCCACGACTCATTCCTATGCCACTCGAGTCCACGAACTACTCGAGAGCACGCTATTCGTTCACGACGCCGACAGCTCGAACCGGTGCGCCGTCCCCCTCGAGCGCCAGCGGATACGCCCGGAGCTCGAACCGATCTCCGACCGCCTCGAGGTTCGTCAGGTTCTCGAGTACCAGCAAATCGTTACCCAGCAGCGCGTGGTGGGCCTGGAATCCCTCCGGCTCGTCCTCGCCGGCGTTGTCCGTCGGCGTCGGATCCGGATTGAGCGCGTCCACGGCCACGTCGAATCCTCGTTCGACGCAGGTCTCGGCTGCGGCCGGGGAGAGGTACGGATGCTCGAGATACCGATTCGTTCCCCAGTGGTCATCCCAGCCCGTCCAGCATGCCACGAGGTCGGCGTCAGTATCTGGAATTCGGTCAGCCGGAATCGGCTCGCGCGCCTCGAGGTCGCAGCAATCGACCCGGACGGCGTCGAAGACGAACCGCTCGAGCGGGAACGCCTCGAGGGTCTCCCCGTCGGGTTCGGTGTGTGCGGGCGCGTCGACGTGGGTGCCGGTGTGGCTCCCGCACTCGAGGGAAGCGACGCGGACGCCGTGGTCCTTGTGGGTCGCGTGTCGCCGGACGGTGACCGCGGGGTCGTCGGGATACGTTTGCATCCCGGTCCGGATCGGCTGAGTGAGATCGACGTGCATACGCGGTACCCGGTAGCGAAGGCGGATAACGCTGTGCGATTCTCCGATCGAAAACCAGCGACCCAAACGCCATCGGCGGTGCGAGTGCGAGCGGCTGGCCGAACGACCACGGTCGACACCTACGGCGAGAGGAAGCGTTTCGGTGCCGGCGACGGAAGGGATTACGCGACCATATAGACAGCCAGAAGACCGTCGGGCGCGACCTCACGTCGCTGCCGCGGCCTCGAGCCACAGCACGCAGGCTCGAGGCGCTCGAGGTTGTCACCGTCGGAACCCTCACGACCGCGATCGCCGACTGGGACGGAGACCACACCCAGACAGAGCCACCAACCGCTACCAGAACCGTCGAAACCGCCCTTCGCCACGTCCACCTCCCGAAACTCTCCGACGCCGATACGGACGCTATCGAACCGGGAGAGACGGACGGTATCACTCCGTTGCTCGAGGACACGGCACGGATCGACGGGTACGTACGGACCGCCCCCAGCAACTGAGTGGGACCGTCGGCGCGGTCGTTCCACGACACCAACGTCTCACGATGACGTCGGTTGACGGATACGGTCGCGTCTAGGGGTAGTCGACGAACTGGTGACGAAACCGTCTACCGACGCTACTTCTCTGATGCCCCCGCTCGGTGCCGTCGACACGGTACGCGCGAGACTCTTTTCCGCCACCGTCAAATCGGGCTCGTTCGTTCGCAGGTCCGCCGAGGCGTCGACCGCCGCGGGTCAGCAGTCGGAATCGCTCTCGTCGCTACCGTCCTCGGTTTCGTCGTCCGGTTCCGTTTCGTCCTGAACGTCGTCCTCCTGCTCCTCGCACTGGTCATCTTCTTGCTCGTCTTGACCGTCGTCCTCTTGCTCCTCACACTGGTCATCTTCTTGCTCGTCACCCTCTCGTCCCTCGCCCTGATCGCCAGAGGCACGCAGCGCGATGAGTTCGTCGGGCGCATCATTGTGGTACAACCGGAAATACAGCGTGTTCTCGTCGACACCGGCAAGCGCATGGGGCGAGCCGTCGACCTCCCAGCTCCACGTTTCCGTCCCGCTCTCGAGATCGAATCCAACGACCTCGGAGGTGCGGGTGGCTATCAGGGTATCCCCGACGATGAGCGGCGGGAAATAATAAATGTCGGAGGCGGTCCAGCTCTCCTCGGAGCCGTACGTCGAGACGGTGATGGGACCGCTACCGGGGCGGATCGTGTCGTGGGTCACTCGAACGTCGGCCGTCGCGGTTCTCGTGGACTTCGACGTTTGGACGGTTTCACCGGTCTCGGAATCGAGGACAGTCTCTTCTAACCCGTCCACCTTATTCTGTACGCAGACGAACGCCTCGGTCGCGATGAGCTTCTCGAAAGCGCCGTCTTCGAGCACGATACCCCATTGTTTCTCGCCCGTCTTCGCATCGAGTTCGGTGACTCCACCGTCCCACTGGATGCCAGCTTTCGAACCGGTTCCTTTAAATTCGCCGCCGCCCGTTATCGCGTAGACCGATCCGTTCACGACGGCGACCGGTGCCGTTTTGAACCCCACCGGGGCGGGATCGGCCGTTTCCCGGTTCTCCTGTCTCGCTTCGACCTGTTCGCGTTTCCACCGGGTCGACCCATCGTCGCCGTCGAGTGCGTACAGGGTCGCGTCGGCGTTGAAGCGACTCCCGTCAGCGACGACGTAGATCACGCCGTCGGCAGCGGTCGCGTTGGAAATCCATAGCTCGGGATCGAATTCGCGCTCCCACTGGAACGAGCCGTCCGCGGTGTCGAACGCCGTGACGCGATCCGTGCCACTGACGTAGACCGTTCCGTCGGCGACCGTCGGCCGCTGTCTCCCGGTCACCTCGGTCTTCCACTCGAGTGTCCCGTCGTCGGCGGAAGCCACGCGAAGTTCGGTCTGCTCGTAGTCGGTCGATTCGAACTCCCCCACGAGGTAGATCCGCCCGTCGACGACGGCGATATCACCGTCGTTGCTGCCACCGCGCAAGGTGTCGGATCTCCAGGCGATGGTGTTCGGTTCAGGGAACCCGTCGTCCAGCGGTAGATAGCGGGAGTTCGCGGCGTTCCCGTAAACCGAGGACCAGCCGGGCGGATCGCCGGTCGAGGTCCCACTCGAGGCCGTGTCTTCTTCGGCGACTGTCGACCCGATGGAGGCGAGTATACCGGGGGTCGAAAGCGCTGCACCAGTTGCGAGGACCGCACGGCGATTCCAGTCTGGCATACCGATGGCAGCGCCTGCCGGTCGTATTATTATAGCTCGTATATGTTATAATTGGCAATTTCACAACTATATTTCACGGTAGCGTCTGTCACGGCCGTCGTGACGAGAGCGACTCGCCGAGCCAATCAGCCCACTCACGCGTCTCGACGATCAAACCTCCGGAAACGGAACCAGATTCGCCCGAAATCGACGGTTTGAGCCGGTGGTTCGGTGGATCGATACCGCGCTGTGAGGGCGAACTCAGCGCGGAACGGTCGCCGTCTCGTCTCGAAGCACCGACCGATAGCGCTCGCCCGCTGAATCATCGGCCTCGAGCGCGTCCCGGATCGTCGGCGAGATCCACTCCCGACCGCCGTCCGCGCCATCGGCGACTCGCCCGTCGAAGCCGTCAGTCCGCAGATCCGGCGGGAAGAATCGCTCGTAGACGGGGAGGCGTTCGCCCAGCGGAACGTTCGCGTGAGCCGCGATCTCCTCGAGCTCGCGCAGCGCGGGCCACGTGTAGTCGGGATTGATGTGATCGTCGGTAACGGGCGAGACGCCGCCGAGATCGTCGACGCCGCAGTCGATCAGGTCCTTGGCGGGGGCGAGGTTCGGTGGAACCTGTACCGAAATCTCCTCCGGCAGCGCGACGCGGGCCATCGCCGTCACCCGGCGCATCGTCGCGAGGTCGGGCGAGCCGTCCGACCAGCGCTCGTTGTTCATCACCGGCTGGACGATCACCTCCTGGATGTGGTCGTAGCGCTCGTGGAGTTCGCGAATCGCGAGCAGGCTCTCCGCGCGATCTCGCCAGTTCTCGCCGATCCCCACCAGAATCCCGGTCGTGAAGGCAACGTTCAGTTCGCCCGCGTTCTGCAGGGTTCGCAGCCGCTGGCCGGGCACCTTGCGTCGGGGACCGGCGTGGGCCCCGACTTCCGCGGTCGTCTCGAGCATCACGCCCATGCTAGCGTTGACGTCCGCGACGAGCGCCAGCTGCTCGCGGGTCTGGTCGCCCGGGTTGGCGTGGGGAAGTAGTCCCTCCTCGAGGGCGACCTCACAGGCCTCGCGCAGGTAGCTGTGAATTGAATCGTGGCCCCAGTCCGCAAGCTGGTCGTGAATCTCGGTGTAGCGGTCGTCTGGATCGTCGCCGAACGTGAACAGCGCCTCCGTACAGCCCGCGTCGGCCCCCCGCTGGCAAATCTCGCGGATCTCCTCGAGCGAGAGCAGGGAGGCTTGCCCCGGCGGGTCGAAGTAGGTGCAGTAGGTACAGGTGTAGCGACAGGCCGTGGTGAGCGGGATGAACACGTTCCGGGAGAACGTCAGCGCCGGCGGTGCCTCGACATCGTTCGGACTGACCTGCAGGAGCTCTTCGACGGCCCCATCGTCGACCGCGATATCGACGCCGTACTCGCTCGCCCCGGGAAACATTACCTCTGGCTCTCGGTGCTCGGCACATAAGGGCTTCACTTCGCCGCGGAGCGGAGCGTCTCACGCTCCTCTTCTTTCGTCGCCTCACTTCGGCACTTGGTCGCTGCGAGCGATCGCAACCCGTCCGTCGTGATCGTCGAGTTCGAACCCAAACCCCCGGAGGCAGGCCGGGGCGCGATCTGTCTCGCGTCCGTGGACGAGCACTTCGACGAGATCCGACGGCTCGTCGATATCGGTCGCCAGCCGGAACGAGTCGATCGTCTCGAGGCTGGCACCCACTTCGCGGGCGATCTCGCGATGGTCGAGATAGGAACAGCCGTGGTAGTCCACGAAGAATTCGGGATGTCGAACGACGAGCGCGTTCGTTCCGCCGCCACGTCCCGGCGCGATCGCGACGTCGGCATCGGTGGACAGGAGCGCCTCGAGCGCGTCGGGGGTCGCCAGCGCGAGGTCGGCCATGACGACGGCGACGGCGTCGGGATCGTCGTCCATATCGTCACGGGCACCGCTTCCCGGGAGCCGCGCGTTGACCGCCTCCGTCAGCGGTCGAGCGTCGACCGTAACCGATGTCGACGCAGTGACCTCGCTCGGAAGCTCGAGTGTCTCGAGGTCGAGTGGCGCAGTCGAGACGATCCGGGGCTCGTGTCCCGCGCCGACGATCGCACTGAGGACGTCCGCGAGCATGGCGCGGGAAATAGCTCCTCGCTCGGCCGGCGTGAGTACGGACTCGAGGCGAGTCTTCGGCGTCTCGGCAGCGAACGGGACCACGACGCGCATCTGAATCTGATTGCGGTAGTTCGGGCGTGCTCAAAAACACGTCGGAGTACGCCCGTTTGCCGTCGCGGAATCCACGTCGCGAGTGCGAGTGTGCAGCCGCGCTCGTGCCCCCCGACACGATCTCGGGTGCTCGCGATTTCCGTTTCGAAGGAACGGTGGCCTAGAACAGCGGCTCGAGTTCGTCCTCGTCGTCCTCGACGAGTTCCTCGAGGTTTTCGCTGCTGTCCTGCTGGATGTCGTCCATGTTGTCCTGTGCTTCGATAGCGACCTGCTGCAGCCGCTTGATCCGGGGGACGTTCGTCACGCCGGAGAGCAGGATCGCCGCAGCCACTTCGGGCTCCTCTCGCGGGAAGTCGCCACCGCGGACTTCCATGCTGCCCGTTTCCTCCTCGAGCCACTTCCGCCCGCGTTCGATGCCTTTCCGGTTCAGGTACTCCGAGGGACCGGAGAGCACGAGCAGGGCGCGCTCGGTGCCTTCAATCTCACACGGGAGCGTGAGCCGTCCGAGCGCGGCCTTGCGGACGAGGCTCGTGATGCGGTTCGTCGTATTCGCGGCGTCGAGACTGTCGTCGTTGCCGCCACCGTCACCGGTGAATCGGGAGAGCAGTCCGCCGCCGCCCGAGTTCACCTCGACCTCCTCCGAGGCGAAGCCGACGGTGGAAACACCGCCGCCGGAGAGCGTGTTGATAATCTCGGAAGAGTCGACGACGCTCTCGGCGACTTCCTGGCCCTCGCCGACTTCGCCGGCACCGAAGAGGATGCCGAATCGGCGGACGATCTCCTCGTTGATCTGGTCGTACCCGCCCTCCATGGACTCGCCGGTCTGTCGCCACGAGTCGTTGTCGAAGACGAGCAGGTTGTCGACCTCACGGACGAACGTCTGGAACGATCTGGCCGCGTTGAGGGTGTAGATCCCGCCTTCGTCTGTCCCCGGCAGGACGCCGAGGCCGTAGATCGGGATCGTGTAGATCCGCTTGAGGTGTTTGGCGAGGACGGGCGCACCGCCCGAACCGGTTCCGCCGCCCATGCCGGAGACGATCAGAAAGGCGTCGACCTCGTGGGTCGGGATCGAGTCGATGGCGTTCTGTACCTCGTCGATGTCCTCCTCGGCGACTTCCGCGCCGAGTTCGTTGTCTGCACCCACGCCGTGGCCCTTGACGCGGGCCTGGCCGATGAGTACGCGATTCTCCTGTGGAATATTGTCGAGACCGATGAGATCCGCCTTCGCGGAGTTGACGGCAATCGCCGCGCGGACGATTCCGCTACCCGTCCGATCGTCGTAATCGAGGAATCGATCGACGATTTTGCCACCGGCCTGTCCGAATCCGATCATCGCCAGCTTCATTGTTTGTTAGGGGGCTCCGTTGCATTGGTATCAGTGCAATGCAGGATATAAGTCTTGTGCTAACGTGAATTTCTTGATTCCTTTAATATCACCCTTTCTCGGGCGAATGAGGTGGTATTCGCGTCCGTTTTCTGATCCCGAAAGCGTCGTTCTCACTCCCCCGTACTGTTTTTTATATGAGATGTTACCGCAAGATGGATCGCGACGCGGTCCCGGGATAGGTCCCCGGCAGAGACGGTCGGGATGAGCGACGGCTTGGGAGGGTCTCGCCGCTAGACCGACTTCGCTGATCGCTCCTGACGTCTGCTCCCCTCGAGGCCGAGAGACGCACCGAGCGTCGTCATCGCCGCCGGATCCCGGCCGAAAACGGAGACGTCGTTGTCGTCGACTGTGTTGTCGAACTCGAGCGATCGGGCCTGATCCGGGCCGAACGGAACGAACGGCAGCGGCCCGATCGCCGAGAGCCCGAGTTTGGCCAGTTCCATCGGAATCGGGACGATCCTGACGTCTCTCCCCTCGGCCTCGTAGGCGAGCTCCGTCACGTCCGCGAGCGTTGCGACCTGCGGGCCGGCGAGCTCGTAGGTCTCGCCGACGTGGGAGTCGTCCTCGAGCGCGTCGGCCAGCATGGGGACGAGATCACCGACCCAGATGGGTTGAAACTGCGTCTTTCCGCCGCCCGGCAACGCCGTCAGGTACGGCGTCGTCAGCGTTTTCGTGAACTCGACGAACTCGCCGCCGTCGCCGAAGACGACCGACGGGCGAACGATCGTCCACTCGAGCGACGAGTCGCGGACTACCGCTTCTGCCTCCCCCTTGGCGCGAATGAACGCGGTAGAACCGTTCGGATCGGCTCCGAGCCCGCTCAGCTGGAGAAATCGGTCGACGCCGCCGGCCTCGGCGGCACGGACGAGGTTCTTCGTGCCGCCGAGGTGGACCTCTCGGTGGCTTGTTCCCCGGGGCGGTTTGAACAGCGGTGAGAGCGAGACGAGATTGACGACGGCGTCGTGGCCCGCGACGGTGTCGACGATCGAGTCGTACGCGCTGACGTCGCCCATCGCCGACTCGACGTCGTCTGGGAGCCCGTCGTCATCCGGAGACCGGGAGAGTGCCGTCACCTCGTGGCCGCGCTCGGCCAGTTCCGCACACAAGTTCGTGCCGATGAAGCCGGTGCCGCCGGCGACGAGAATTTTCATACCCGAAACGTGATCTCGCAGCGATAAATAACTGGGCGACGATGTTGTGACCCGTTCGACCCTCTCGACAGATTGTAGTACCCGTCACGACGAGGTTCGACCATGCTCGTCACGCTCGAGGGACTGGACGGCAGCGGCAAGACGACGGTCTGGGAGGCCCTGCGCGAGCGGTATCCCGAGGCCACGTTCACGCGCGAACCCACGGACGATTCCTGGTACGGCGAGGCCGTCTACCGTTCGATCGAGGACGACGACGCCGACCCGCTGGCGGAACTGTTTCTCTACACCGCCGATCACGCGGATCACCTCTCACGGGTGATCGAACCCGCCCTCGAGCGCGACGACCTCGTGGTCTCCGATCGGTACTCCGACTCGCGCTTCGCCTATCAGGGCGCGACGCTCGCAGCGGCCGAGGGCTACGACCTCGCGGATCCGCTCGAGTACGTCGTCGACGTTCACCGGCCGTTTTCGGTCGAACCGGACGTGACGATTTACCTCGATCTCGACCCCGAAACCGCCGCGACCCGCGCGGGGACGACGAACAAGTTCGAACGCGCCGAGTACCTCGCGTCGGTTCGGGACAACTACGAGCGACTGCTCGAGCGCGATCCCGATCGGTTCGTCCGCGTCGACGCGACGCAGTCGCCGGACGCGGTGCTCGAAGACGTCTCGACCGCCCTCGAGTCGGCAGTGGCGGATTCCGACTCGAGTTGAGGGTCGAAGCGATCGGCCCGTCGGACCGAGCGGCTCGCTGCCAGTGGGTTTATAGCGACGTGGTTGTTCGCAGTGCGATATGGGTGACCGTCAGGGAGGACGACACGCCGAGACGGGGTCGATCGACCTCGAAGACGTCTTCGAGAACGTGTTCCGTAACGGCCGCACGAACGCCGTCCTCTCGTGGACGCTCGTCACCGTACTCGTCGTGGTGTTCATCGAGAGCGCACTCGATGTCGATCGGCAGTGGACGGTGTTCGTCGCGGCCGTCGGCACAATCGTGCTCGTGCCACCGGTCTCCGCTCGAGAGTGGCGAATGATGCTTCCGTGGGAACTGCTCGTTCTCGCGCTGTTACCGATCCTGACTCGCGGGCTCTTCGGCGGCACCGTCAGCACGTTCGCCATGTACCTCTCGATCGCTGCGATCGCGTTGATCGTCACCGTGGAGCTACACATGCTCACGGCGATGCGCGTCACTCACTGGTTCGCGATCGCGCTGGTCGTCATGACGACGCTGGCGTCGGCCGCCGTCTGGACGGTCATCCGGTGGAGCCTGGATCGTACGTTCGGAACGTCGTACCTCTCGACGAACGAGGCGTTAATGATCGAATACCTCTGGGTGGCGGCAGCGGGGCTCGCCGCCGGCGTTCTCTTCGACGCCTATTTCAGACGCCGCGATCGCCGGCTCCGACGCGTGATCGGCTGGGTGATCCGCCGATGAGGCTGCTCCCGCGCCCGTCGATCCGAACCCAGCGACTCCTGACCCACGGTATGCAGCTTCTCCTGATTGCAATCGTCGGTTACGGGCTCGTCACCGGGCAGACGAAGGCGATCGTCAACGGCACTATTAGCCTCCTGATCACGTTTCTCCCGGCCGTTCTCAAGCGCAACTACGAACTGCCGCTGGACCCCTGGCTCGCCCTCTGGATCACGTCCGCGGTCTTCCTTCACACGCTGGGATCGGCGGGGCTGTACGGTCATATCGGCTGGTGGGACCACCTCACGCACGCGCTGTCGGCATCGCTCGTGGCGGGCGCCGGCTACACGGCCGCTCGAGCGATCGATCTCTACAGCGACGATATCCACGTCCCCCAGCGGGTCACCTTCGTCTACATCTTCGTCGTCGTCCTCGCCTTCGCGGTCCTCTGGGAGCTGTTCGAGTTCGCCCTCGACATCGCGGCCGACGCGACGGGGCTCACGATGCCGCTGGCCCAGGTCGATCTCGACGACACGGTCAAGGACTTGCTGTACAACTCGCTGGGGGCACTCCTGGTGGCGCTGTTCGGGCAGGCTCACCTCGCCGGCGTCGCAGACACCGTTCGGGATCGACTGTTCCCGGCGTAGCGACCGAGTTCGGGCAGATCCGGTTCCGACGTTCGGGAACCGGCGCGACACTCGTCGCTTCGGGGCTTAACACGGGCAAAGGCTTTAGTCGTGCCAGAGTGTACCACACTGCCGATGGTCCACGCGTTCATCATGGTGAAGACGGCCGCCGGAAAATCCGAAGGGCTGCTCGCGGAGATCAACGGCCTCGAGTCGGTCGCCGACGCCCACATCGTCGCGGGTAACTACGACATTATCGCGGAGGTCGACGTGCCGGAAATCTACGACGTGCTCCAGGCCGTCTCCTCGAGCATGCAGGGCCTCGATGGCGTCACTAATACGAAGACGTATATCGCGATGGGGTAGCCGATCGGTCACTGCATCCCTCATTCCGCGGCTGTCGACCCCGCCGTCACGGCGTCTCTTGTCGGTGTTCTCCTCGCTCGAGTCGCGCTTCGATCGAACTGGTGCCATGGTAGTCGGGGGCAAACTTATTCACCGGGGCGGGCGTATCCCTGTCCATGCAGTTCGTCATTATCGGGGCCGGACGGGTCGGGCTGCGGACGGCGCGCGTCCTGCGGGACGAAGACCACGACGTAACGCTGGTCGAACGCGACGAGCCGACGCTCAGGCGCGCCCGTAATCAGGGTTTTACCGTCGTCGAGGGCGACGGCTCTCGCGAAGACGTCCTCGAGGAGGCCGGCATCGAGTCGGCCGACGCCGTCGGCGCACTGTCGGGCGACCTCAACGTCAACTTTACCGCCTGCATGATCGGCAACCACTACGGCTGTCGAACCGTCATGCGGATCGACGAGGCCTACCGCGAGGGAATCTACCGGAAGTACGCCGATCAGGTCGACGAGATCATCTACCCCGAGCGGCTGGGCGCGATCGGCGCGAAAAACGCCCTGCTTGGCGGCACGATCCGCGCTATCGCCGACATCGCCCCGCACCTGCAGGTCGTCGAACTCACGATTACCACCGAGGCTCCCGTCAACGGCTATACGATCAGCGAACTGCAACTGCCCGCCGACGCGACCGTCCTCGCGTTCGGCAAGGGCGACCAGCCCCTCGGCATCCCGACCGAGGACCTCTCGCTCGAGGACGGCGACCGACTCGTCGTCCTCGCGGACTTCGACGTCCTGAGCGAGGTGCGACAGCTCCTGGTCGGTGAGACGCCGAACCGAGCGGCCGCCAACGCGGGCTCAGGCTCGAGTTCGGCGGCGACGGAGCTGCTGGAGACGGAGTCGGACCAAGAGACGGAGTCCGATACTGGAGGTGTCAACTGATGGTTACAGCGTTCATCATGATCAAAGCGAACACGGGCGAGGCGGATCGACTCAAAGACACCATCGAAGCCATCGACGGCGTGCAATCGGCCCACATCGTCGCCGGCGACGTCGACCTCATCGCGAAAACGCAGGTCGAATCGCCGGCCGCGGTCAAGGAGATCGCAGCGACCCACATTCAGGCCATCGAGGGCGTCGAGGATACGCAGACGTATATTGCGATGGACTAGCAACGAAGTTTTGCGCTGTCGTTCGAGAGAGCGAAGCTCTCTCGTGATGACGAAAGGCGCATAGCGCCTTTCGAACCACGGGCGCGGCAAAGCCGCGCCCTCGGCAAAAATTCGATTAAAAGCACTCCTCCTTCCATTCCGCTCACTTTGTTCGCTCCATATCAGTCGTCGGCCCGCTCGCTCCCTGCGGTCGCTCGCGGTCGTTCGTGTAACAGCCTGCCCTCCCCCGGGTCGCGCGACTCTCGCATTTGCTCGAGCCACGCTCCCGGCCACCGCAGTCGCGTCTCTCTAGTATGGCTGTGCTCGGACGCGACCGAGATGGGACGAATTTATCACTCGAGTGGACTATCAAATCGATATGGTCCAGAAACGACACAAAGCGATCATCGGGATCGCGATGGTTCTCTTGGGACTCGTTCAGGCGGGTTCGTACGTCGTACAAAGCGAGTTGATGTTCGCTATCTTCGGGCTTCTCTACTCCTGTATTGGAATCGGGTATCTCTGGGCCGAGGTCCATACCGCGGATCGATAACCGCGGGAATGGCCGATCAAACGGATTCGGGAATTTTCTACAGTGGAGCGGACGGTGCCGCAATTACATTGGCATACCGCCACTGCTTCCGTCTCCATCTGCAGTCTGCTGTCCCCTATTCTGGGCGTTCTCGAGCAACGTCGCAGCCTCGCCGCGATAGTCGTAGCCAGGGATGATCCCCTGAGCGAACGTCCCTTCGACGAACTCGATCAGCGCCTTGGCGTCCTCGGCGCCCTCGCCGGCGTCCCACGCGGTGTACTCGAGGTGAACCCGAACTTCGTCGAGATCGCACTCGACGACCGGTTCGTCGTGCGTGCTCGTGCGGGCGACGGTGAAGACGTCCTTGAGGCGGCGCTCGAGGGTTTCGAACCAGCCGTTCTCGACGGGCTCCGCGACGACCTCGTCGGCGACGGCGGCGTCGAGCGTCGGGAGGACGACGGTGACCAGAAAGCGGCCATCGCGCTTTCCCTCGGCGTCGTCGGCCGTAACGGTCGTCTCGAAGACGGTCGTCGTGAGGTCGTAGCCATCGTCGGTCCGTTCGAACGCGTCGTGTGACTCGAGTTCGCGTTCGATGGAGGCTGGAAGGTCAGTCATGTTCGGACGCACGGGCGTGGCGGAAAAGGGTGTTACGTTGTGCTACTCGTGTGGAGCAGTGTGCGGGCGGACGAGACATTGGTTCGACAGCGTCCGAAAACCGGCGACACTCCTCGGAACGGACGGCGACTTCGGCTCCAGCCTGTCGGTCGGTGGCCGAGCTGTCGACGAGGAGTTCGAGGAAGTGAGGAACGAGGGGGACGACCGCAACCCCGAGCGCTCGAGCGGCGACGCTACGAAAGTTCGCTTCCGGTGAGGAACGAGTCCAGCGCCGTTGCGACTTCTTCGAAGTCTTTGATCGTCAGCCCGTCAGTCGTGACGAAGACGCCCTGGCTGTCGTTGGTCACGCGAATCAGAAACCCGTTCTCGAACACGCGGATCGTGTACTCGTAGGAACCGAGTTCCGATCCCTCGTAGGCGGTCTGCGTGGTTTTGAACCCGCGCCACTCGTGACCGATGAACGTCGAGAGGTCGGCGTCGCGCTCGAGGTCTTCGCGGAGGTAGACCTGTTCGTAGTCGTCACGCGTGAAGTAGGTGACCGAACGGAGGCTGTCACCGATGGCCGTTCGACAGGTCGTCACGATCTGTTCCGACGTCTCTGGTGTGAGTATTCCGGTCGGCATAGCTGACCAGTCGAAGTCCGCGACCTTAACGACGGGGGCTAGTCACGACGAGATGAAACCGTCGGTAGCGGCCATACCCGGGGTCACTGTTGGCTCGGATCGAGGTTGTCATCAGTCACGGCCGGAGTCGTTATCAGTCCTACACCTGCTCGATCGCCCGATCGAGGTCCGCGATCACGTCGTCGACGTCCTCGATTCCCACCGAGAGGCGCACGAGGTCGTCGGTGACGCCGCCGGCCAGTTTCTCCTCCTCGGTGAGTTGCTGATGGGTTGTGCTCGCGGGGTGGATGATCAACGTCTTCGCGTCGCCGACGTTCGCGAGCATGCTCGTGAGTTCGACCTCGTTGCAGACCGTTTCCGCGGCGTCGTAGCCGCCCTCGAGTCCGAACGTGATCATGCCGCCGTAGCCCCCCTCGAGGTACTCGCTGGCTTCCTCGTGGGTCTCGTGGCTCTCGAGGCCGGGGTAGTTGACCCAGTCGATCGCCGAGTGGTCCTCGAGGTACTCCGCAACGGCCATCGCGTTGTCGCAGTGCTTTTCCATTCGCAGGGGCAGCGACTCGAGTTTCTGCAGGGTCGTCCAGGCGTCGAAGGGCGACTGCTGGTTGCCCAGATCCCGCAGCCCGCGGGTGCGGGCGACGACCGAGAAGGCCATGTCGCCGAACGTCTCGCGGAAGTTGACGCCGTGGTAGGCCGGGTTCGGTTCGGTGATTTCGGGGTAGTCACCCTCCTCCCACGGGAACGAGCCGCCGTCGACGAGGATCCCGCCGACGGTCGAGCCAGCGCCGTGGATCCACTTGGTTGTCGAGTTCCAGACCAGGTCCGCGCCGTGCTCGAGCGGTCGGCACAGATACGGCGTCGCGAAGGTGTTGTCGACGAACAGCGGCACGTCGTGCTCGTGGGCGATGTCGGCGATGCGCTCGATATCCGGCGTCACGAGCGCCGGGTTGCCGATCGTCTCGAGGTGGACGAACGCGGTGTCGTCGTCGATCGCGTCCGCGTAGGCGTCGTAGTCGAGCGTGTCGACGAACTTGGTTTCGATCCCGCGCTTCGCGACGGTGTGGGTGAGGTAGGTGTAGGTTCCGCCGTACAGCGCCGACGAGGAGACGATGTTGTCGCCGACCTCTGCGAGAATGAACGTCGCGAGATCGAACGCGGCCATCCCCGACGAGGTGGCGAGCGCGCCGACGCCGCCCTCGAGCGTCGCGATGCGCTCCTCGAGCATCGCGTTCGTCGGGTTCATGATCCGCGAGTAGATGTTGCCCGTCTCCTCGAGCCCGAACAGCGCGGCGGCGTGGTCCGTGTCGTCGAAGACGTAGGACGTGGTCTGATAGATCGGCGGCGCGCGGGCCCCCGTGGCTGAGTCCGGTTCCTGGCCGGCGTGGACGCTGTTCGTTGCGAAGCGGTGCGCTTCCGAGTCGGAATCGTCGCTCATAGCGGGTATAGAAACCGGTATACGGTAAAGTTACTGGACGAACCGGTTCAGCTCACCTCCCTTCGAGGGGGCGCCTTGGGGCTGAACCAGCGAATCGGGCGATCGATCGAACGGACGAGGCCGTCCGCTTTCGATGTCGCGAACGGTGTCCAACAGAAAGCCGATCGGGAGGCGTCAGCGGGACCGCGCGAGCAAGGCGGCCGCGAGAACGGCTATCGCACCGATCGCCGATCCGGCGGCGAAGCCGGGAACCGGTTCCGACGAATCCGATCCCGACGGACCCGCCCCATCTACTGCGGCCTCTCCCTCCGACCCGTCCCCTTCGTCCTGCGATGACGCGGCGGTCGGTCCGTCCTCGCCGACGGTGAGCGTCCCCGACTCGAGCGCCGGTTCGATGCGGCTGCCGTCGTCGGCGTCGACCTGGGACTCTGTCACTCGCAGCGTCGTCGAACCGGTCGCAGTCTCGGTGGCGTTCACCTCGACGGTCGCGAGGGTGACGTCGGTCGCCCCCGGCGTCACTTCGTCGGTGAGGTCCGCGGCCTCGACGGTCACCGATCGGCCGTCGGCGCTCGTGATCGGCTCAGTTGTCAGCCCGTACGCGTCGGGATAGCTGGCGTTCGAGACCCTTGTGGCGTCGCCGGACAGCTCGAGCGTGACCTCGAAGCCGGCGAGGCCGTCCGGCGCGTCGGTGAGCGCGATCCGGTGTGTCGTGGTGGTCCCGGGCTCGACGGTCGCATCGGTGACGACGAGCGTGCTCTCGGCCGCTGCCGTCGCTGTGGTGTCCACACCGGAGACGGACGGCGGACCCTCGCTTGCGGCCGCAATCGGAGCCGGAAGGGTTACCAGACAGACCACGAGCCCGACGACGAGCGCCGTCACCGTCCGTCGCCGTGATCTCGGCCAACTGATCGAAGCCGACTCGTCAGCTCGGCCCCGCCGTGCGGTCGTGGCCGAATCGGCGTCTGGTCGTTCCATCCGCCTCACAGATCGTCGTACAGTTCGTCGATGTCGTCGTAGTCAATGCGGCCGTTCTCGTTGAAGCCGTAGGCGTCGGCGTTGAGCGTCACCGAGTCGTCCTCGATGTGATCGAACAGCAAGACGACGTCGTTGTAGTCGAGTCGGCCGTTGCCGTTGACGTCCTCGAATCGGCCGTCGCCGTCCGGATCGGTCGGTGCCCTGCCGGAACCGCCCGGCCCGCCACCGATCGGCGGTGGGCCGGTAACCACCACGCCGGGACGGCGCTGGGGGTCGATAGCGGCTCCGTCGTCGTCGTCCAGCGCTTGCACGTCGACCGTGATATCCGTCGTTCCGGTCCCGACGCCCTCGAGTTCGACGCTCGCCAGCGTCACGTTCATCGCGCCGGGCTCGATCGCGTCGTCGATGTCCGCGAACCGAAATTCGACCGTCGAGCCATCGTCGCTGATCGTCGGACCGGCGGTGAGTTCGAGCGCGTCGTGGTAGGTCGCGCCCGTGATTTCGGCGACGTCGGTGTGCTCGAGGGAGACGGTGATACTGCCGCCGGCGAGGCCGTCGGGTACCGACGAGAGCGTCAGATCGACCTCGCCGGTAGCCTCCTGGCTGACGGCGACGGAGCCCACACGAAGCGATGTCGGCGGCTCGTAGACCCACATCGCGTCGTTGGGGTACGAGCGGCCGAAACTCCCCTTGTCCTCACAGAGGAGGACGCGGCCGTCGTCCATCACCATGACGTTGTCGACGTTGATGAGCGAGACGTCTTTCAGGGATTCGGGGTCGCTACCGTTCGGGCCGACGACGACCGGCTCGAGCCGGGAGACGTCGTACCCCTCCTCGAGTTCGGCGCGGTAGAGGACGCCGCTCTCGACCTCGTCGAATCGGAGCTCCCCCTGATCGTCGGTCATGTAACCGCCGAGCGAGGAGATACCGAAGTAGATGAAGTCGCCGGGTTCGGCCGCGTCGTGGGCGTCGATCCCCTCGGCCTTGTTGAACTCGATGCTCGCGCCGATCTCCTTGGCGGCCGCGCGGGTCTCGAGGAAGGGGATGCGGCGAAGCTCTTCGTCGACGCCATCGGGGCCGTGTGCCTCGTACTGATCCGCCCACTCGACGATCTCCTCGTCGGTGATGTAGTCCCGGTTGCCGTTGATCGCGACTTCCTCATCGGCTTCCGCGAGCGCGGTCTCGAGGTCGTCTTCCCAGTCGGTTTCGGCGTGGGTCTCGAGGTACTCGACCTGCGTGATCCCGTCGTAGTCGGCGATCCAGGACTCGACCTCGGCGTTGCTCGCGGTGCCGAGTTCGAGCCACTCGACCTCGAGATCCGTCTCGGCGACCGGCCCCTCGCCGATCTCGCTCGCCTTCATGGCGTACAGCGTGCCGCGGACGTCCATCCGGCTGTCGTACTCGGGGATCGGCTCGTCCGCGACGAACTTGTAGATCCCCTTCGCGCCGCCGTCGGAGGCGAGGTAGACGGTCCGCTCGTCGGGCAGGACCTCCGGACACTCCCAGGCGGCCCGACCGAAGACGTGATGCTTGACCGGCGTCGGTTCCGCGGCGGTCGGGTCGGTGATTTCGACGATCTTGCCGTAGCGATAGCGGTTGGGGAACTCGTCGTTGATGGGCGTTCGCTCGTTGCCCGCTTCCGTCCGGTCGATGCGCTCCGAACCGAGGTAGGCGGCGAGTTCCTCGACGCCTGCGTTCGACCAGAGACCCATCGGCGACCAGGCCTCGTCGCCGAAGATCTCCTCGAGGGCATCCCCGACCTCGGAGATGTTGGGGCGGTTGTAGAACTCGCTGCCTCCGCGCAGGCCGACGCCGCTGCCCTCTTCGACGATGTCGCTGACCGTCGCGATCCCGTTGACGCGCGGATGGCCGTAGTCCTCTTCCGCGGAGAGGGGCGTCTCCCACGGACTCAGGTCGCCGTAGCAGTTGATCTTCGTGCCGCCGATATCGCGGAACGCCTCGTGGTTCTCGAGCTCGTCCGCGTTCTCGAGGTCGGCGTCCCAGCTGCCGTCCGTCCGACTGATCGGGGTCCGCGTGATGGCACCGGGCGTGGTTTCGTTGTTCGTAAAGAGGTAGCCCTCGGTGCCGTCCTCGTTCGTCGAGACGAAGAAGTTCATGTCGTGATTGTCGCCGACCGACATGTTCGTTCCGTCGGGGGTCTGGGGCTGGCCCCACTTCTCCGCCCCGCCGTTGATCTCTTGTCCGTACTGCGCGAGGAGCGTGTACTCGCCCGCCGCCGAGAGCACTGTTCCCTGCTCGCTCTCGGTTCGTGGCGGCTCGAGTTCGTCGAACTCGTCGTTCGTCCCATTGAAGGTGAACTGGAACCCCTCGAAGACGCCGACGCCGCCGCGATTGAACGGTTCGGGGTTGTCGTTGCTCGGTGCCTGGAGACTGTAGAGGAGTTCGCCCGTCTCGAAGACGAACGGTCCCGTGACCTCCGCGCCTCGAGCCGTCGTCGAGAACCGTTCGATGGTCCCCTCGACGTACGGTGCGTCCAGCGTCTCGTGTTCGTTGGGTCCGTCCTGTGCACTGGCGACGCCGATCGCTCCGGTGCTGATGGCCGCCGCGACTGACGATGCCATCAAGTTCCGTCTGGTAAAGTCGACCATGCAGGCGGAGCAACCCCCGATTAATTAATGAGATTTTATAATATATGCACGTATAATAGTATAGGTTTCAGTACTATACTGCCGATCATATAGGCGATTGAGTGCTCTTACGACTATTGTCCGATATATATGTAAACAGGAGCGCCGCTCGGACGGAGATTCCGGAACTCGTCCGAACTGATGGTGGATCGCTTCAACACCCGATCAGTTCACCGATCGAACAGATCGAGGCCGACGGCGGAGCTGAAAAGAGCCGTTCGTGACTGCGGGCCGTCGCGGATCTACTCGAGGCCTCGTTCGGCCGCCTCGGATCGGATCTCGGCGGCACGCTCGCGAACCCACGAGAGGTAGCGCTCGATCTCGGTCGGCGTGGCACCGTAAAACGAGGCGACCCAGTTGACGTCCGCCCAGGGAAACGTGACGAGGTATGCGGCGAGAGTGTCCTTGCCGGCCTGGACGACTTCCGGCGGGACGCCGCGCTCACCGGTGCCCTCCTCGACGAAGCCGTTGACGTCGAAGTAGACATCCGCGTAGAGGCGAGCGTCCTTGAGGTCGCCGAACGAGATTTCGGTGTGTTCCGGGGCCTCGAATCGGTACTGCGACCCGTCGTCGGCTCTCTCGGACTCGACGATACGAACGCCGAGAACGTACGCGTCGACAACTGATTCGTCCGCGTCAGTGGAAGTGATCTGGGACATCTGAATCGGTTCGGACGGACCAACTCCTCTCTGGACGTTGAACCTTCGTATGTGCGGTATATATCTCTCGAGACCCGACCGGTCCGGTACTGAGACTGACCGTCCACGACGACCACGACCGAGTCAGGCGGACCGATCTTGCGACACCGCCGCCCATCGCCGTGATCGTCCGGGAGACGATCCAGAGTCCCAGCCCGCTGGCGTGTTTCACCGCCTCCTCACCTCGCTCGATCCCGAACCTCCGCTCATTCGAGCAGCGACTCGCCGGTCATCTCGGGGGGCTGGTCGAGGTCGATTACCTCGAGCATCGTCGGCGCGATGTCGGCGAGGGTGCCACCCTCGCGGACTGTCCGCCCCCCTGCAGTGCCGTCAGGAGCGACGTAAACGAGCGGAACCTCGTTATACGTGTGGGCGGTGTGGGGATCTTCCTCGGTCCCCATATCGTCGGCGTTGCCGTGATCGGCGGTGATAAGGACATGTGCGCCGCTCTCCTCGAGCGTCTCCACCAGCCGACTCAGTTGCGTGTCGACGGCTTCGACGGCCTCGATCGCGGCCTCGTAGTCACCTGTGTGGCCGACCATGTCCGGGTTGGCGTAGTTAAGGACGAGCACGTCGGGATCGTCCGACTCGATAGTCTCAGCGGCGGTGTCCGTCACTTCGGGCGCGCTCATCTCCGGCTGCAGGTCGTAGGTCGGCACGTCGGGACTCTCGACGATCTTCCGGATTTCGCCGTCGAACTCGACCTCGCGGCCCCCGTTGAGGAAGTAGGTGACGTGGGCGTACTTCTCGGATTCGGCGATCCGGAGCTGGGTTCGGCCCGCGTCGGCCAGCACCTCGCCCAGCACCTGCTCGGGCTGATTCGGCGGGTAGGCCACGGGGAGGTCGAACGTCTCGTCGTACTGGGTCAGCATGACGACTTCCGCGTCCGGCGGGTTCGTCTCGAGTTCGTCGGCCCAGTCTTCGGGCCGAATGTCCGCCAGCATCCGAGTCAATTGCCGCGCCCGATCGGAGCGGAAGTTGAACCAGACGACCGAATCGCCATCTTGCAGCGCAAGATGGCTGCCAGCTGAGCTCTGCTCAGCGCTGTCGCCGGAGTCTTCGACTCCGGCTGCTCGAGACGCCAAAGGCGTCTCGCTGTCGCCGTCCTCGAGCGCCGGCTGCCCCTCTACCAGTGTGGGCTCGACGAACTCGTCGGTCTCGCCGCGGTCGTACGATTCCTCGACGGCATCGACGGCCGATTCGGCGGTCCACTCGGCCTCGCGAGACACGATGGCGTCGTAGGCACGCTTCGTCCGCTCCCAGTTCTGGTCGCGGTCCATTGCGTAGTACCGACCCGAGACCGTCGCGACGTCACCGGTGCCGTGTTCCGCAACGACGTCCTCGAGCGTCTCGAGATACTCGCGACCGCCGGTCGGCGAGGTGTCCCGCCCGTCGGTGATAGCGTGGGTGACGGCCCCGACGTCGCGGTCGGCCGCCAGCTCGATCAGCGCGTGGAGGTGTTCGTGATCGGAGTGAACGCCGCCGTCGCTGACGAGCCCGACGAAGTGGACGCGCCCGTCGTTTTCCTTCGCCTGGTCGAACGCCGTATTGATCGCGTCGTTCTCCCGAAAGGAGCCGTCGGCGATCGAATCCGAAATTCGGGTGTACTCCTGATAGACGACTCGCCCCGCACCGATGTTGAGGTGGCCGACCTCGCTGTTGCCCATCTGTCCGTCCGGCAGGCCGACGCGCCGGCCCGCGACCTCGAGCCGTCCGTACGCGCCCGATTCCGACAGTCGATCGAAGACCGGCGTTTCGGCCGCGGCGACCGCGTCTCTGCCGCCGTTACCGAGCCCCCAGCCGTCGAGGACGATCAGCGCAGCTTCCATATCTGTTCGGATTCCAGCGCGGCCTAACTAGCTGTCGTTGTCTACCGAAACGGGGTTCGGTTGCGTCTCGTACCGCACTCGGTCCGCGCGAGTTCAGCTCGCGGACTCGTCGAACGGCGTCAGTCGTGCTGGATGAACTCCCCCGAACAGTCGTACTCGAGCAGTTCGTACCTGGCAATGTCCGGTTCTTCGGACGGGCCGGCTCGATCGGTCATTCCGTAGATGGTCAGCCGGTCGACGCCGGTCTCGTGAGTGGCGTTCCAGCGCCCGCACAGGTGGTTGGCGAAGTACGAGCGGTGGTTCTCGTTGTCGGTGTAGCGCATCGTCGCGATATATTTGCGCCACCGCGAGGTCTCGTAGGTCTCGTCGACCGAAGGCGGTCTGTCCCAGTCGACGGCCGATCCGTAGAGGGCGTCGGCTTCCGTCCCGTCCTCGAGTTCGCCCGGCACGACGAGCCACCGGGCGTTGGAGATCGGGTTCGGGGCGAACATCCGCCAGCTCTGCTCGGCGTGGGTCGTCTCGAGGACCTGTTCGGCGGGGTCCGGGACCTCGGTGTAGTCGACCGCCTGCGCGTTGGCGAGGACGACGAGGACGAGGAAGAGCCACGGCACGACCGTCGAGAACAGGACCCGACCGCGAGACGTGATCGCCGCGGGTGAGGGCGAGGGTACGGCCTCCCGGACCGACCGGAGCAGTGGGAGCGAGAACTGCGGGAAATCTCGCTGGAGCCGGATCAGGCCGCCGTGGAGTCGCGGTGTGATCCCGACTCGAGTCGCGAGCGCGGTCAGGTCGTCCCAGACGGCGGACGGATAGAACAGGAGGAGCCCAGCGACGGAGATCAGGGGGAAGAGACCGACCTGAATCGTGACGAACATACCGAGGTGCATACCGACGAAGAGCGACGCGAACGCCGCTCGCCGGTATCCGACCAGTACGATAAGCAAGGGCGAAAGCAGAATGAGTACCATCCAGAGGTGGGTGAACGCGCGCAACAGCGGCACCTGATCCGCGATGGCGTTGCCGAGCAGGATCGTGAACTGATCGGCCTGAAAGATTTCGACGACCGCGTTTCCCGACATCCACGCGTCGCTTCTGCTCTTGTGGATGGCGTTGGTCACGTACATGAGCAACACCTGCGTGAGAACGGCCATCGTCCCGACGGAAGAGACCGCCGCCCGGTCTCGTTCGATCCGGCGAGCGTCGATCGACCACCGTTCTCCGAGCGGGAGGAAGATTCCCCAGAGGAGGAGCATTCGCAACATGATGTCGCCGCCGTTGAGGATCATCGGATTCCGGACGTGCAGCGAGACCAACAGGAGCCACGAAACGATCGTCGCGAGCCTGGTCCGGTAGCCGACGAGCACGGCGAGCGCGAACGCGCCCGCGACGAAAAACAGGAGAATCTGTGCCCACGCCTCACCGGAGATTGCATGAAGGGAGTAGACCGCCGAGTAATCGGAGAACAGCGCCTCGCGAGGGAGGACGCCGTCGTCAGTATAAAAGGCCGTGAGGCTCCGCGAGCGCAACAGCAGATCGACGATCAGCAACGTCCCGACCGCGATACGGAACGCGGCCAGCGCTCGGAGATCGATCTCGAATCGCCGTTCGATCGCTCCCGCGACCCGATCCAGCGTATCCGTCACCCGATCTCGCACGTTCGTAGAGGTGGCCTGAGGCATCGTCTACTCCTGACCGTTCGCTCTCGGGTCTCGTATCGACCGGCATAAGTTTGTTGTTAACTGAAACGTCTGTTCTCGTTGCCGTCACACTCACCGCCGTCGGTCGAAGACCGAAAACAGAAAGCGGTCGCCGACCGCCGTCAGTACGATGACCGAGTCGCGTCCCTGTCGTGTTCGAACGTCATACCGCAGTCGCCACAGGTAGTCCCTTTCCCAGGTTTCACTCGCTGTGCGAACACGGCACCGCACTCGTCACACACCATGAACAGGCGGTGTTCCGGCGGGATGCCTGCCTCGAATTCGACGTGAATCCAGGCGTCCGCGTTCCCCGCTTCGAAGAGGGTGACCCCGGAATCGGTTCCTCGCCAGTTAATCGCACGGTCGTCGCGGGTGATGGCAGCCGGTTCTCGCTGGGACATCGAGTTACCCGTCGCCTCGAAGCGCCCATACATACGTTTTCTGATAGTAATTTACTCGCACGCGAGTTGTGGTTCGCTCGAGTGGCGACCACTGGCTTTTTGCGGGTCGGGTGGGAGCCACCTGTCATGACGCTCGATCCGGTCCACTTCGACGGCATCGCGCGGCTCGCAGGGCGGATCGATCACGGGACCGACGAGCGCGACCGCCGCGCCTTCGCCGAGACGGTCTGGGCGGAGTTCCTCGACCCGCTGGTTCACGACGGACGGACGGTCCTCGAGCCGGTCGACGAGCAGGCGCGACGGCTGGTCGACTGCGAGGCGGTCGCGCTGGACGACCCCGCGTTCCCGACCGAACACGGCCTCGACGCGGGGACGATCAACCCGACGACGTTCAAAAACGGGCTCGTCATCGACATCGCGCAGGCGGCGATGAGCGCGACTCCGAGCGATCTCGACCTCCACCGGTCGCGAACGACCGTGATGACGGTTCACTCCAACGACGAGACGATGACCGTCGACGAGACCTGGGGAAAATTCGACGAAGGGTACAGCCGAAGTCGCGCGGTCAAGATCCCGCCGCTGCCCCGCTTCGCCGAGGGCGTCGTCCACGCGCTGGCGTTATACCTCGCCGAGAGCACCCACGCTCGCGACCACGCCGAAACGGTCTCGGATCTGCTCGTCCTCGACGGCCCGCTGTACCCGCGGGGCCTGCTGCGCTGGGCCGACCAGCACCCCGACCTCGCCGACTTCCTGCTCGACGATCCGCGACCGACGACGGTCCTCGAGAACTACGTCCGGCTGGTCGAGACGTTCGTCGACCGGAACGTCCCGCTCGTCGGCTTCGTCAAGAATCCCGCAACGCGGGTTCTCACGCGGACGCTGAAGGCCAAACGAGACGTCGATCTCAGCGTCCCGTGGAGCGACGACTCGGCGCTCTTCACTCGCCTGCTCGAGCGCGGCGAGTACGTCGACGACGTCGACGGCGACCGCTGGGAGCGGGACACGTCGGCGCTCACCTACACGAACTGGTTCCGGTCGCGCGGCGGCGTCGATCGGCCGCTGTCGGCTGAGGGAGACGCGCTCGGCGTCGAGCGGCACCTCGAGCACGAGGCCTACGAGGTCACCTTCTTCGTCGTCTACGATCCGCGCGACGACCTCCTGTATCGGATCGAAGCACCCTACGCGTTCACGAAGGATCCGGAGACGCGCGAGCGGCTAACGATGCAGTTGCTACAGGACGTCGCTATCGCCCACGGCCCGCCGACGATCGTCGCGAAAGCCGACGAACTCGCCCGGATCAGCAACGCGGAGAAGGCGTCGCTCCGCGAGACGCTCGAGGAGCGCTTCGACGCGGCGCAGGATCGGACCTACGACGATCATCGGTGGGACGAACAGCCCTATTGAATAATACGGGTCCGCTATTGGCGTCCAGGAAGAGGTCCGGTATCGGCGCTCAGTGAAAGATCTGGTATCGGTATTCAGTGAGATTCGGTCGACAGACTATCGAAAAATAGCTCCGGGCCACTAGGCCTCAGTGTTCTCGCCGGTTTCCGCTAGCCGAGGTTCGGACCGAACTCCCCGGTAGGCGAGGGCGGCCCCCATCACGAACACGATCGTCGCGAGGTAGATCGGGCCGAGGTGCGTCACCCAGTCGTGAGCGAAGAGATCGGCGTAGTGCATCGGGAGCGCGAGGGCCAGCCCGATCACGGCGGCGACGATCGCCGTCGCCCACGCCCACAGTTGCCCGCTTCGGACACCGTACCACGCGAGCGCCGCGATGGCGATCCCGGTGGCGATGATGAACGCTGCAGTCGCGACGTGAAGGTGGTTGATGTAGTGCATGATCGCCGGATCGATCGCATCGAGCTCCGCCGGCGTCACGCCGTTCAGTGTCGCGACGCCGAGTTCGAATCCGGTGCCGAAGAACGTTCTCGCGAGGAAGACGACCCCGTACCCGACGAAGGCGACGCCCGCGAGCGCCATCATGAGGGATCCGATCCGCAGCCCCCGTCCAGGCTCGTAGTCGGTCCCGTGTCGCTCAGCCGTTGTCCGCTGTAGACTCATTGATTTCCCCCGTCTCGAGTTCGACCTCGACTTCGTTCACGTGTTGTTCGTCGATCTCCTCGAGCGTGTACGTTTTCCCGTGCTGTTCTTTGACGTGCTCCCGCGTGATTTCCAGCAGGCGTTCCCTGTCGTCCTCCTCGGTACGCATGCGGAAGACGCAGCCCGAAACCGCCGTCTCACACGCCACTTGGAGTGCCATCGTCCTGTCCTCCGTTTGCAGATCGTTCGTCATAATCTCGTTTCGCCTCCCGGCGAGAGATGCTACGAGGCGGAGGGTCGTGTAGGCATCCGATGGGTTCCGTGCAGCCGGTGACTCCGGTGCGGACGCTGCCCGGCGGTCACTCCATGGACAGTTCGGAAACGAGCGGTCGAGAGTCGCGTCGATAGGACTCGTACGTCGATTCTGCCCACTCGCGCGTTTCCGGCGCGTCGGTATCGATCAACACCCGAACCGTCCCGCTGTCGGGACTGTGGCCGCTGATCCCGATTCGATGGTCGAAGAGAGCGATTCCGTACGGCGGCAACTCGTCGTGGAGTCGGACCGCGAGATTGCCGCTCTCTCGCGGCCCGGAACAGTGCTCCGGGTAGGTCGAGAGGATGTGTCTGGCGACGCGCGGTGGGTCGATGATCTCCGTTTCCATCCCGTTGACGATTTGCCGAGCGAGTTCGTCCTTACACGGCTCGAGCAAGGCCAGGTCGAACCCGACGAATCGGAACTGATCCGTCTCCCGGAGCAGCGACACGAATCGATTCACCGGGCGGTACGGATCGTCGGTCCGGGCGACCGTCACGACGGCATCGGCCCCCATCTCGATCGAGAAGCCGCTTGCCTCGATCGGGAGCCACTGCCAGACGTCGCGGAGTTTCTGCTCGGTTTCGAGCCGATCGATCAGTTCCCGCATTCCCGATGCGACGAACCCGCCGAGCTGTGTCGCCTCGTACTGGTGTCCCTCCCGCCTGATCCAGCGTCGGTCTTCGAACTCGCGGAGCGTGCGCCCGACCGTGGACCGCGAAACCCCGGTCAGCTCCCGGAGGTCGCTCCGGCTCTGTGGACGCGCGGCCAGTGCCTCGAGCGCGGTGACGCGGTGGTCCGACCGCGCGAGGAACTCGATCTCGTCGAGCGGCGAACTGGTGACGCTCTGTATCATGGTACTTGTACGCACGCCAGTGGCATAGCTATGGCCCTCAGTACGACGACCGACGGTATCGATCTAGAACCGACCTCATCGCTCGAGACGTCGCGGCAGATAGAACCCGGACTCCACAGGCAGAGTATTAGCCGTCGTTTTTCTCGACCTCGAGCGAAACGTCGTCGGGGTCGATTCCGATTCGGGCGAACTGCGTCCGGACGTGTTCTCTGGCACCCTCGAGCGCCTGTTCGCGGGTATCGAAGCCGCGGGGCATCGGTGACTCGAAGGCGAGATGCACCTCGCGGCCGTCGACTAGCTGGGTCGACCCCCCGCTGTCGACCTCGTAGAACTCGTCGCAGACCCAGACGTACGCGGCGTCTTCGTCGGGTGCGCCGCGGAACGAGGGGGCTCGTTCGCCTCGTTCGTACAGGGTGCCGGTGAGTTCCGTCCCGCCGGCACGACCGCGTACCATAAGCATACGGTAGTGTACGCCTCGCGGACGCAAAAACACCGTGCTATTACTCGAGCTATGCGAGATATCGTAACCACGAACGACAATGCACACCTGGTCGCACGATAGCTGTCCGACCGATGACTCATCGTTCACGTTGGTACTGTAACGGAATCGGCGACGGAAGACGAGAGGGCACGATTGATCACCGACCGTGACAGCCGCGGCTCTCGCGATAGCCACGGGCCGGTCCTGCAGCACGCTCGAGCGTCGTCTACTCGTTTAGGGTTCCACTGCTGATCGACGCCGGGGCAGCCAGTGCGTCACCGGTACTATATAAAAACAACACGACGGACCGTTATCGGCGACCTATGGTTGCTCATTAATGGTAACTGTTTTTGAATGCCGGTACTCCCATTATCAACGGGATTTCTCTCTATGTGCCGTTTACGGGCACTTCAACCAGTTAGCATGTTATTAAGGGAATAACGGCAGACTGTTCGGCCCAAATTGTTTTGGAAATGTCCTTATGCCAATTGCAGGGGAGGGTATGAGTAATGAGTTCGGACGCACATCTCAGCGGCGACAATATGACAGATCCACTCTTCGATGTCCCCACGGAGTGTTACGAAGTTCTCCGTCATCCCCGACGGCTTCGCATCCTTCAGGTATTGGGATCCGGTGGAGTGCGGCTTTCCCTGCCGGAACTGACGACGGAACTGACCAACCGGATGGAAACGAATCGCCCGACTGGGCAGGCTCGACACGCCGTTCGCATCAGTCTCGTTCACAACCACCTGCCGCGACTCGAGGAATACGAGATCGTCGACTGGGACGACGATGGCGTCGAACTCGTCGACGAATCGCCAGTTCATCCCGCGGACATCACCGCGCTCTTCGAACTGTGCGAGACGGACCACGCGAAACAGCTGCTCGAGACGGTCGTCGATCCCGTCCGGATGCGCCTGCTCGCCGACCTCGAGGACGACCGACCGCTCTCGCTCGAGCAACTCGCGGCTCGACTCAGCGCGTACGACGGCGGTCCGTTTTCGGATCCGGACCGTGCGGAGATTGCGCTGCACCACTCTCACCTGCCCGCGATGGCTGACGTCGGCGTCATCAGCTACGATCACGAGTCGGGGCTGGTCACGCGATACGATGACGTCGCCTCGATCGTTCAGTAGTCGCCGATCGCGTCCGAACGCCACTCTCATTATCTGTTACCATCTGACACTCATCAGTCACATCGCCGGTCACCAGAAGGGCACAATATTCCCGTTCCCAGGCGGAGGTACTACACGAAATGCCACCGCTACGTGCGGACGGCACCCGCGAGACGCCACGTGAGAACGGTGCCCGCGATATCGTGCCGACCATGACAGGCATCGCCCGCATCGTCGTCGGTAGCGGACTCGCCGTTCTGCTCGCTCTCTCGGTTGTCGGCGCCGCGGGGACGGCCGTCGCGATCGATCAGGTCGCGATTCTCTCGCCCGAGCAGCGGACGGTCGAGGCCGCGCCCGGCGAGACGATCGAGATCGACGTCACGCTACAGAGTCAGGGCGGCCACGGTAACGAGGGCATCTCGGGAGTCGCGCTGATCGCCCAGTACCATCCCGACTACCTCGAGGTCACCGACATCGAACGAGGCCCGTGGCTCGAGGGCGAGGAGACCGAAATTCGGACAACGGAACGGATCGCTCACGAACGGGGGACGGCATTCCTCGAGCAGCGTCGCGAGCCGGCCGCGGGCGGGACAACCGGAACGGGAACGATCGCGACCCTGACCGTCCGGGTCGCCGACGACGCGCCCGCCGGCACGACGGCGATTTCGTTCGACGAAACCGACGTGGCTCTCACGGGCGACTGGCCGATCGCCGTCGTCGACGAATCCGTGACCGTCGCGGTCGACGGCGGCGACCAGTCGCTCGAGTCGTTCGACCACCCCGATCCCGACGAGCTGGACCTCGAATCTGAGGAGAGGAGCGAGAACAACTCGAGCGACGTCGACAGTGGGGCGGCCGATAACGGGGGCGATCTGCCGGTTCCCGGCTTTACGATCGGAGTCACGTTAGTGGCCGTTGCGCTCGCAGTGCTCCGGTTGATAGCCGCTCGTGACCATCCCCCCAGATAAACACTCCGTCCAGCTGGAGGGAAACGCGTTTTAGGGATGGGCCGGATGGGGTTGGTATGAGCGATCTGGGAGACTTCGGCGATTTCAACGCCGACGCCGATACCGAAGACGGCGTGTCGGCCGACGCAGACGGCTCGTCGCCGTCGTCCTCGGGTGAGGAGGAACCGGCGACCACGGGTTCGACGGCTGACGGAACGAGCGCCGAGTTCGAACCGACGACCGTCGAACCGAGCGGCGACGACGTCGGCATCGGGGCAATCTGCGTCTCTCAGGGACTGCGCGTCGACGAGGACGGCGAGGAGACGACGCTGCGGGCCTACGTTACCCGCGGCAACCGCTCGTCGATTCGGATCGGAAGCTACCTGCTCGCACCGTTCCCGGACGGGGCGGCTGCCGCCGGTCGGGAGCGTACCAGCGGGCGCGCGAACGGCGAGACGCTGTTCTGTCGCATTACGGGGCTGGAGTACGCACAGCAGTATCACGCCGACGACGCGACGGAAATTCACGCCCGACGGGCGATGCGCACCGACGAAATCGACGAATCGGATTACAAGTTCGTCGCGAGCCTCGAGCCCGTGGCCATCCTCTACGACGATGACGGCGAACTCAAACGACGGATGACCGACCGCGTGCCGAAACCGCAGACGGTGATCCGGCAGGCCGACGACACCGAGGAGATCAAGACCGGATTGAAGATACCCGACGACGGTGTCTTCCTCGGGCACCTCTCGGTCGGCGGTGAGAAGGTGCGGACCGCAGCCACCCCGCCGACCATCGATTACCGGCTGAAAGACGACTACGACGCGGGCGATCCGCTCGTTTTCCGGCACACGCTCGTCGCCGGTGGGACCGGCTCGGGAAAGACTCACGGCGCGAAGAACATTCTCCGTCAGTACCTCGACGACGAGCGGACCTATCCGATGGACGACGGCCGTGAGGTCCAGCCCGCCGTCGTCCAGTTCGACCCGCAGGACGAGTACGCCCAGATGCACGACGACAACCCCGAACTGGACGACGAGTTCGCGCGTCGGCTCGAGCGGGAGGGAATCGCCCACGGCGGTCACGACGAGACGACCGCCTTCATTCCGAAAGTGGGGTCGGCGTCATACGCGGCGGGCCACCACCGCGCGGAGCAAGTCGAGTTCACGATTCCGTTCGCGATGGTCCACGACAACCCGTGGCTGGTCGCGGGCAGCGGACTGAACGACAACCAGTACGGCGCGCTGGTCAGCGTGCTCCTGCCGCGATTCCGGAAGCAGTACGGGAACGATGGCACGTACGAGGAGTTCACGACGTTCCTCGACGACCCCGCGCTGCGCGAGGAGCTCGACGAGTCCGGTCGGGTCCACGAAGCGACCTTCGACGCGGTCCGGCGGCGCGTGCTCGGCTTCGACCACGTCTTCGACCAGGACGCCCGGCCGATCACCGAGCTGGTCCACGAGTTCGTCCGTCCCGGCGGACTCACCGTGGTGCCGACCTACCACATCAACGATACTCGAGCGACGGAGGCCATCGTCCTCGCGGTCTCCTCGCTCATCATCGACCAGAAGCTCTCGAACGATCCGGACTACGACCGGATCAAGGAGACCCCGCTCGTGCTCGGGATGGACGAGGCCCACAACTTCCTGACCGACGCCGACTCGGTGCAGGCGGGGAAGGTCATCAACAAGTTCACCGAGGCCGCCAAACAGGGCCGGAAAGAACGACTCGGACTCTTTCTCATCACACAGGACCCACAGGACATCCACGATGCGGTCTTCAAGCAGATCAACACCACCGTCGTGTTGAACCTCGGCGACAAGGAAGCCATCAAGAGCGTGAATATTCCCAGT
Source organism: Natrinema zhouii (assembly GCF_013456555.2). GTDB lineage: Archaea > Halobacteriota > Halobacteria > Halobacteriales > Natrialbaceae > Natrinema > Natrinema zhouii. The sequence goes on along the minus strand of NZ_CP059154.1, from coordinate 3,619,041 downwards.
AACCTCGAGTCCAAAGTCCCCTACATGGAGAAGGGGCAGATGGTCGTCTACTCGCCCGATAATTCGGAACCGGTCGAACTGATCGGGCTTCCGAAGTGTCTGACCCGGCACGGCCGGGACTGATACTCTCGACGCTGTCGGGATCGTTTTACGGACAGACGTTCTCCAACCGGCCGTTCACAACGGCTATTCGTTGACACCCCAGCTTCTGCCCGATTCGAGACGTGTTCTCAGAGTCGCGAATCCATTGTGCGTCTCTCGTGGCCGCTCCCGTTTCACTGGTCGATCAATATATGAATACTGTCAGAATGCTTTTCGCCGCCTGAATTGTATACGAGACTATGAATACGGAAACGAACCCCTCGTCATCGTCCAGGAATCTCTCCCTCAGAGATATCGCGCTATCGGGGGCGGTAGCGCTCGTCCTGTCGTTGCTCATCAACTGGCTCATCGTGTTCGGGGCGAACACCGGTGGCATTGCCCCGGAGCTGATGGCACTGAATTACGGCCCCGTATCGCTGTTTACTACCCTCAGCGTCGTCGGTGCGACCGTGACCTACGTTGTCCTCGCGCGAGTCGCCGCCAACCCAGATCGACTGTTCGCAGCCGTCGCGGCGATCGTCCTCCTCCTCTCGTTGGTTCCCGATTTCACCGTCATCCCCAGTGAGCCCGGCGGCAGCCTCGTCGCCGGTGCTATCCTCGGTGCGATGCACGTCGCGACGGCAGTCGTTTGCGTGGGAGCGCTCACCGACCTCCGGAACCGACGATAATCCCAACCGTTCACCCGCTCGAGTCGCTCCCCGACTGCGGCTGATAGTACTGCTTGAGCCAGGTCGCCAGCCCCTCGAGACCGGGGAACAGCGTCCGATGGTTGACGTTCAGCTGATCGAGTTTGTCCCGGAACTCGAGTTTGCGATCGCCCGGGATGATGATCTTCCGGTAGCAGTCGGGGCGGTCCTTGAGCCACTGATCGAGGACGAGTCGCGGATCCGACTGGAAGGAAAAGACGGCCGACTGGTCGACGATGCGGTCGTCGATCGCGGGCGGTCGGAAGAACACGACGTACTCCTCGTCGGGTTCGCTGGCGTCGGGTGCCCACAGCTCCTGCCACAGTTCGTGGAGGCGGGAGACGTCGTTGAGATCGCGTGCCGGCGCGGATCCGTCGCCATCGGTACGCTTCTCATCGATTTCGTACTCGAGGATCGCGTTCGAGAGGAGATGCGTATCGAGCATGTTCGTCTCCGTCATCTCGAGGACCGACTGGTAGTAGTCGGGGAGGTCGGCGTGCAGTTTTCGGTAGTCGACGGCCCAGATCGCGCCGTCGTGGTCGGTGTCGCCGGTGTGGGTCGCGAAGTACGCCGCGACGAGCGGCGAGAACGACCAGTCGAGCAGCCGAGTCGGTAGTCCGTAGTGCTGGGCGATCGCCAGCAGGTGCCAGACGGATCGGGGCTCTTCCATCTCGCTCGCCGCGTACTGCGCGAAGTTTCGGAGCAACAACGGCTCGAGGGTCCACTTCCCGGAGTCGCCGACGAACCGGGTGATCGAGGTTTCGAGACTGAACGATTCGTCCGGCACGCCGCGGAAGATGTAGGGTGAACGGTGCCGGCCGATGTCGGCCATCCACATCTCCTGCGTGATCAGCTCCTAGAGGTCGGTCCACGTGTCGGCCCGCTGGACCGGCTGCGCGCGGTCAGCAGTCATCGGTGCGCACAGCCGCGACACCTCGTTCGTGTATCGGTCCCATTTCGGCGGCCCTACTCGGGGCGTTCGGAAAACGGTTCCCGCGCCCGAGAGCGAATGACCGGCGTTCGAGATGGTCTCCCGTGCTGATCCGTCGGTACGCTCTCAAACCGACTCGAGCAGCGTCCGCTCGAAGAACGCACTGACGCCCCTCGCGATATCGTCCGCTTTGTCGAGGAAAAAGTGATCGGCCGCCAGCGCAGTAGTCTCGTCACCGCGGTCCCGCGCCCGCTCGACGATCGGTTCCCAGTCGACGGTCGTGTCCCGTTCACCGTAGCAAACGTGGACGGGGGACTCGAGCGTCTCCAGCGCTGCCAGGGCGTCGAGGTCGTCGCCGAGTCGTGCAGCGGGTGCGAGGACGGCGACGGCGTCGGGATCGGGATCGATGTCGGCCGACGCGAGCAGCGCCAGCGACGCGCCGAAACTGTAGCCGAAGACGCCGACGGGGATCTCATCGATGTCTCCCCCGTCGTATTCGTCGCGAGCCCACCGGACGGCGTTTCGAACGTCTTCCCGCTCGCCGCGGCCCTCGTTCCACGCGCCGTAATCGAAACGCAGGCAGGCGATTCCGATCTCGACTAACGCGTCGCTGACGGCGACCAGTCGCGGATCGCTGCGCGAGCCGCCGTGTTGTGGATGTGGCGGACAGGCGACGACGATCGCCCGCGGTTCGTCGGCCGGTTCCGAGACCGTCCCGCGGACGTCGCGACTGCCGGGAATCAGAACATCGGTCATGAGCGATCGTTGCGGCCGATCGCTAATCAAGCCCCGTCTGGGACAGTTGCACGACGAGTACTCGAGGTGGCCGGACCCGATTCGCTCAGACGGGACGTACACCGTCGTGGTCGTGGAACGATTCTCGCAAGCGAAGCCTGTCGTACTCGCCGAGCCCGACGTAACCGACGAACCCAGTCAGGAAGGCCAACGCTCCGAGAGCCAGGAGTCCGAACCCGACGGCCGGAGCCGCCCAGCCGACCCAGACGACGATGGCGGCGATGAGGCCGACGCCGACGACGGTCCCCATCGAATCCGAGCCGGATCGGCGTTCATCGCCGCCTCCGCGACGCAGCGGGGAGCCGATGCGAGCGGCCGCACCGAGCGCTGCCCCGCCGCCGAGCAGGACTGCGACGACGGACCACGACGCGACGATCGAGACGAAGTATGTGACGACCCCGCCGACACAGACTCCGAACGAGACCCCCTGGAGCGTCGCGATCCCGGGCCGGCGGCCACTCGACGTCGTCACGAGTTCCGGGCCGTCGACTTCGGATGCGACACCGGGGGCGACTGTGGAATCCCGGCTCGGTCGGCCGCCGTTCCGATCGCGATCGACGTGCGCGACTCGCTGACCGGCGGTAACATATGATCGAGGTCGGTCGCTGCCGTCGCTCGAGTGCGACCGAGGGTCGTCGACCGGTGCTTCGACGCCCGGCCACTCGATCGCGACGTCGTCGAAGGCGACCGGAAGCCCCGCCGCGAGCTCGAAGTCCGGATGATCCTGCACTTGGAAGTGGAGGTGAGGTTCCGACGAGTTACCGGAGTGGCCGCATCGCCCGATTCGCTGGCCGCGGGCCACGCGGTCCCCGGCTTCGACCGTCGCGCTGCCGGGGACGAGGTGGGCGAGACAGCTGTACTCGTCGGGCGCGTGCTGGATGACCACGTAGTTCCCGCGGATGTCCCGCTTCAGCGGATGGGAGATCCCGCCGCCTCGAGCGGCCTCGAAGGCGTCGTCGAAGACGTCGACCACGACGCCGTCGGCGGGCGCGACCACCGGTTCGTCGTAGCAGTAGTATGCATCCACGTCCGAACCGGCTCTCTCCGGGGACGTTCGGCCGTCCGCGTCGGTGATCACGAAGTCGTAGGCGTAGCGCTGATTCACCGGCAACCAGGAGTGGGAGTAATCGTGGTCGTGGCTGCCGTTCACGACGGTCCACGTGCCGTCGAACGGGAGTCGGTACGAAACGCGCTGGTCGTAGCTCCCGGCGTCGGGGAACGAGCCCCGGTGGCGCGCGAACGCGACGGCGGTGCCGAGAAGCTGCATCGCGTCCTGTGCCAGTACCAGCGGATTCAGGAGCGTCAACGGCAATGTGAGGAGCCACGCGGCGTACGTCCCCCCACCGCCCGTGTCGATCCAGTCGGTCGGCTCCGTCGCCTCCTCGTCGGTGCGCCGTCGCAATACCATATCGATCAGCGGGCCGACGAACGGCCAGAGGAAGAAGAGGAAGAACGCCTCGAAGAGCTCCAGAAACGCGAGCGAGTCGAAGACGTAGCTCGGAAGCGCCAGCAGTCCCAGGAAGGCGAGGTACATCGGCTCGAACGATCGGAGCCGTTGGCGAAGCCGCGCCGCGAACCCAGTCGATTCAGTCGAAGCCATCCGTTCGATCACCGATAGCGTATCGGACCGGAGGGGATGTAATCGCTTTGTGAAGTGAATTTCACAAAGCGGGTGCGATTCGCCTCGGTCTCGCTCGTCCGGAACGGTCAATGGGCCGTCGGGACTACGGTAACGCATGGAACCGGACGATCGGACGGAGGCCGCAGTTCGGGAGGCGTTCTCTCTGCTCGACCACGAGATCCGCCTCGAGATCCTCCTGGCGTTGCTCGAGGACTGGCACGCGGTCTACACGGACCCGAAGTCGTACGCGGAGCTGATGGACGCGGTTGGCATGCGCGACAGCGGGAAGTTCAACTACCACCTCGACAAGCTCCGCGGCGTTTACGTTCGGCAGGTCGAGGACGGCTACGTTCCGACGGCGAGCGTGACGGCCCTGTACCGGGCCGTGCTGGCGCACCGGCCGACCGACCGCCTCGAGTACGGACCGACGGCGATCGACTCGGCATGTCCGCGGTGCGACGCGACGGCGATCCTGCGGTACGAACGGGGGTTCGTCTCCGTCGAGTGTTCGGCGTGTGACGACTGGCCCGGCTTCACGTATCCGTTCCCGAAAAACGGGTTCGCGGGGCGAAGCGTTCGGGCAGTCGCTCGAGCGACCGCCCGCCGCGCCAGATACCATATCGGACTGGCTCGCGACGGTCAGTGTCCGTTCTGTGCGGGAACAACGACCGTCGACGTTCCCCTCGACGACGTCGCAGACGACAATCTGGTCGAGATCGCGTGCGACACCTGCACGTTTCTGGTCGGCGTGGAACCGCTCTCACCGTTGCTGTTCGAGGAGCGCGTCGCCAGTGCGCTCGGCGATGTCGGCGTCGATCTCGAGCGGTACGACTGGGAGTTGCCGACGCCGACGACGCGGGTAGAATCCCAGGATCCCGTCCGGCTCGCGCTCGAAGTCGAGGGCGAGGCGGGGACGGCCACGATCGTCGTCGACGAGGCTCTCGGCGTTCGGTCGGTTGCCATTGACCGATAACTTCCACCTCGAGCGCGACGTGAGCCGCCAGCGTCTCGAGGTGCCTCGGAGACGAGGCCGGATCGGGACGCGTCGCGCTCCCACCGCAACGTTCGTTCCAGTCGTCGCGGACTGTTACCGAAGTGATGTTTTTAAGGCCGGGGAACGATACGTAGCGAATATGGGCATCCTCTCTCGGGCTTCCTACGTCATCCGGTCGAAACTCAACTCGGTACTCAACCGGGCCGAGGACCCGACCGAAACGCTGGACTATTCGTACGAGCAGATGCGCGACCAGCTCCAGCAGGTCAAACGGGGAATCGCCGATCTCACCACGCAGAAAAAGCGCCTCGAGATGCAGAAGCGCCGCCTCGAGGAAAACGTCGAGAAGCACAACGGGCAGGCCCGGACGGCGGTCCAGCAGGGCCGGGAAGACCTGGCGCGACAGGCCCTCGAGAAGAAGAAGACGAAGATGAACCAGATCGAGGACCTGGAGCGTCAGATCTCGGACCTGCAGGGACAGCAAGACCGGCTGATCGAACAGAAAGACGAGCTCCAGAGCCGCATCGAGGAGTTCCGGACCAAGAAGGAGACGATGAAGGCCCGTCACGAGGCCGCCAAGGCCAGCTCGACGGTCTCCGAAGCGATGACGGCCACCGGCGAGGAGTTCGAAGACGTCGGCCGCGCCATCGAGCGCGCCGAAGAACAGACCGAGGACATGGAGGCCCGCGCCGCCGCGATGGACGAACTCCACGAGTCCGGCGCGTTCGAGGACGTCCTCTCCGACAAGGACACCATCGACCGCGAACTCGAGCAGCTCTCGACCGACAGCGGCGTCGAGGCCGAACTCGAGACGCTCAAATCCGAGGTCGGGGCGGACGAGTCGGAGACGGCGGTCGAATCCGAGACCGAGTCCGAGACGACGGCCGACTCCGATGCCGAAAGCGAGGTCGACGAGGAGGAACTCATGGAGCTCGAGGGCGAGGATCAGGAAGACGTCGAGGCCGAACTCGCAGAGTTACAGGACGAAGAGAACTCGTAAGCGCCATCCGCTGACGCCAGCGGGTTAGGGTGAAGCACCACGTCAGTCCGCCGGCAACCTGCGTCCATCATAGTTTCCCGAGAGCGTACCGATTCTGTTTTTTTGGAATGGAGAGAAACGGTTACCATCGTTCGTGAGCAAGCGTTCACTATGAGCAACGAGTCGCCGTTCGAGTCCATCTCGCTGACCAATCAGGTGGTTCTGCTCGGGGTCGCCAAACTCGCCAGCGAGGACGAGACGCCGGTCCAGACGCACGAGCTTCGCCGACACTGCCAGCGCCACCTCCCGGAGGTCGACACGGAGGTCGTCGGCACGATCACCGAGGCCGACGTCATCCGGTCGCTGTACAGACTCGAGGACGAGAATCTCGTCGACGAAGTCAATCCGACGGAAACGTCGCCGACCGGGAAGGGACGGCCGGCGTATACGCTCGCCGTCAGCGTCGAGAGGGTCTACGAACAGGTAGCCGACGAACTACTGAACGGGTCACCCGACTGATCGCGGTTCGGCGCCGTCTCGTTCGGGCTCGTTCAGCGACGTCTTCTCCTGTCGGCGACTCGGGGCGTCTCGCTCGTGTTGGTATGAGGTGATCCGGAGCCATACTACGTGTGACGGCCCGAAACGGCCCGACTCGGGACCGTCAGGAGGGCGTTCCCAGAACGGTGATATCGTAGCTAGCGACGTCCGACGGTGCCTCGAGGACGATCACCTGGAACTCCCAGGTCGAGCCGCCGTTGAGGTCGCCGGTGCTGGCCAGATATCGGCCGAGCATGTTCCCGGCGTCGTCGTAGACGCGCGTCCGTACTTCGACGGTCTGGATCCGGTCGCTGCCCGTGTTTTCGACGGTTCCCTGAATCGTCGAGCCGAGATAGCCGCTCTCGACGACGAACTCGTGGCTGCGCAGCGAGATCGGATCGAGCGGCGTCACTGAACTGCTCGGTTCCTGTTGAGCGAGCGACGACGCCGTGGTCATCTCGCTCGCCGACCGATTCGAGGCGTTGCTCTCGTTGATCCCGCTAACGGTACCGTCCTCGTAGGTCGGCTGGCCGCCGAGACCGTCCTGACTGCCGAGACAACCCGCGGCTGCGGCCGCGATTCCCGTACCCAGTGTCGTGAGTACTCGCCGTCGGCTCGTTGGATCCGACCCGGTCATCGCCGTCGAGCGTTCGTCTGCGAGTTCGTTCCGTCACCGTGCATGTATCGGATCGACACTGCGGACGCATTTCAGTGTAGCCCTTGAAGGGCGGGTCCTCGCATCACCATCTGTCGATAACGGGCCGGCCGTTCGCGGTCACCGCGCTTCACTGTGTCGAGCCGACAAAGACCGTACGCTGGCGGTGTCTGCAACGACGGCTCTTATTGTCGGGTCGGTTGAACGTGTCGCTATGGGGTCTTCCGAGACCGACGAGACGCTCGAATCCTACGGTGCCGATATCGGGGCGCAAGCGGGGTTGTTGACGCGGTTCCGCGAGTGGTTCCTGGTCAAAGGTAACCGATTGACTGTCGCAGCGGCGGTTTCGCTCGCTATCTTCGTTCTCCTCGTCGGGCTGTACGAACTCGGTGTTATCACCTTCGTCAACCCGAACTCCGTGACGCGCGTCGCCAGCGGGATGATCGCGGGCACGTTCTCGCTCGTGACGCTGGTCGTCTCGGTCAACCAGCTCATCCTCTCTCAAGAGTTCAGTGCAGCGGGCAAGGCCCGCGAGCGACTCGACGGGGTCATGGAGTTTCGGCAGGCCGTCGCGGACGACGCGGCCGTTCCCGCGAGCCCGGCGTCGCCCACGCGGGTGCTCGAGTTGATCGTCGAAGCGATCCATCACGACGCTGCCGGGCTCGCCGACGCCGTCGCGACTCACGACGACGACGAGCTGCGCGAAACGGTCATTCGGTACACGAATAGCGTTCAGAAACGGACGGATCAGATCGAAGACCGAATGGAGCGATCCGAGTTCGACACGTTCTCGGCCGTTTCGGCGGCGATCACGTACGACGAGTCCTGGCATCTGTACGTCGGAACCCACCTGCGCGGCGAGTACGCGGACTCACTGTCGCCGGCCGCGATGGATCGACTCGACGACCTGACCGAGTCCCTGGAGCTGTTCCACGTGGCTCGAGAGCAGTTCAAGACAACCTACCTGCAACAGGAGCTCACCCGATTCTCGCAGCTCACGGTGTACTGTGGCGTGCCGTCGATCCTGTCGGCGATCCTCGTCGGCCTCCTCTACGCCGACGTGACCGGACCGAGCGTCAGCGCCGCCGTGCTCCCCTACGTCGTGAGCGTGCTGATTCTCATCGTGCTCTCGCCGCTCGCGTTGCTCGTCTCCTATATCCTCCGGACCGCGACCATCACGCGCCGAACCGCGTCGGTCGGTCCGATGGTCCCCCAGAAGGGTCCCGAGGAGGGGCCGTTCGACGTGAGCTACGGTGACGCCGAGTAGCTACAGTTTGTCGAAACCGAACCAGTGAACGGCGGTCGTACAGCCGCACATGACCTTGAGGCATACTGTGCGGAAGTGCGATCGGGCGTCACACGATGTTGCGGTGCGGGTAGCGTCACGCGATAGTGCGGTCAGCGTCGGGAACGCGCCGTCGGCTCGTCGTCTGCCGGTCGACACGCTTTTGCCCACACTCGTGGTCGGTTCAGGTCGCCGAATGGATACTTCGGATTCGAACACCGACGAGAGCGGCGGATCGGCCGAACACGACCAGCTGAACGGTCCGCGCCTCTATCTCCTGTTGCGTCTGAACCGCTGGCTGTTCACGGGGATCGTGCTCGCGATCGTCTACGGCGTCCTCGTCGGACTCAGCCAGATCGGTCTCACGCCGCTGCGCGTGATCGTCGCGTCCAGCAACGGTACCTTCTGGATCTTCTCCGCGTTCATCGGCGCGATCATCACCGGCACATCCATCGTCGTTACGATCAATCAGCTGGTGCTCTCCCAGGAGCTCGGCGCGGTTGGCGACCAGCGCGAGCGAATGCAGGAGGCAATGAACTTCCGCCAGGACACCGAGGACGAGCTCGAGGAAGACGTGACTCCGCCGGAGCCCGCGGGGTTCCTCTACGAACTCGTCGATGGAATCGAGGACGAAGCGACCGACTTCGAGTCGGCGGTGGCGGACGATACCGACCTCAGCGACGAACTCCAGGAACGGATACGCGACTACGCCGACGACGTGACCGGCAATGCCCGGACGGTCAAGGAGAACCTCGAGGACGCGCAGTTCGGCACCTTCGAAGTGATCTGGAACGCGCTCGCATTCAACTACTCGCGGAAGATCTACGACGCTCGCCAGATCCGTGCCGATCATGGCGAGGAACTCTCGGACGAAGCCGACGAGGAAATCGACGAGATGATCACCGTTCTCAAGCTCTTCGGCCCGGCGCGCGAGCACTTCAAGACGCTGTACTTCCAGTGGGAGCTGATCAACCTCTCGCGGGCGCTGCTGTACGTGGCGGTGCCGGCGCTGACGGTGATGGGGCTCATGCTGATGTACGTCGACGCCAACGCGCTCCCGGGGACGACGCTGGGGGTCGACAACCTCGTCTGGCTGACCAGCGCGGGCTTCGTCGTCGGCATCGCGCCCTTCGTCATCTTCATCGTCTACATCCTCCGGATCGCGACCGTCGCCAAGCGGACGCTGGCGATGGGGCCGTTCATCCTCCGGGAGTCCGCGCGCGACGAGGATCTCGGCTGAGGGTGACGGCCTGCGCTCGACGGCACTTGCAGACGGTGGCCCAGTCGGTATTCGTTTCGAGTCCGAATCGATCGGTATGTCGACCGCGTCCGAGACAACGGATCGGCAGCGGTGTTCGGTCTGCGGGACCGAAAACGACCCCTTCTACACCTACTGCCGGCAGTGTCTCGCGGCCCTCGAGTCCGAGACGACGGGTTCGTCGATCGTCTGAAGGGGCTCTTCGCGACCTCTCGTCGCGAATCCCACGACGGATATAGCCCCGGCTGTTACCGGCGTGCGTGATCGTCGTCATCTGCGGGCCGCCGGGTGCCGGAAAGACCACCATCGCGACCCGCGTTCGCCGCCGACTCGAGGAGCGGGACCGCCCGGTCCGGCTGTTCCACTCCGACGACTTCTCGAGTCGCACCTACGAGCAACTGGCCGAGCAGGTCGCGGCGGCTCCCGCGGACGGGATCACGATCGTCGACGGCACGTTCTACCGTCGGGAGTGGCAGACGGGGTTTCGGACGCTCGGCGACGTTCGGTTCGTCCTCGTGACCGCGAGTCTCGAGACCTGTCTCGAGCGCAATCGAGAGCGAGCGGAGCCGATCGCGGAGCAGGGCGTTCACGTCGTCTACAGGGAGTTCGAAGCGCCGGACGCCGACCTCGAGATCGATACCGATCGGTGCGGACCCGACGAGGCGACCGGACGGGTCGTGGCTGCACTCGAGGCCTGGCTCGAGTGACGGCTCATCGCGGTCGAGCGCGCCACCACCTGCGCGAGTGAGTTCGCCGGCTCGTTGCGGTCCGTCGGACGGAGGTCACAGTCCGAGGTCGATGCCGAAGGGACCGGGCAGGGAGAACTCGTCGGGGGTTCGCTCGGGGACGAGGCTGTTCGGAAGCACGTCCCAGCCGAGTTCGTCCTCCCCGGGGACGGCGTCGGTATCGAATTCGGGATCGTCGGCGGGCGACAGCTCGCGATCCTCCTGCGGGGGCGCGTCGTGCGTATAGACGCTCTCGGGGTGATCGACGGCCCAGACGTGGAGCATACAGGGGGTTCGACAGGGGAACTCGAGGTCGCCGCCCTCGAACTCGCGTTCGTAGGCCTGCTGGTAGTACCACCAGCCGAATCGCCCCGGGAGGCCGGTGTGAGCGTGCCACGGCGAACACCGGTCCGTGGACTCGCTCGCGCCGTAGACCGCCGGCGGCTCGGTCGGTTCCCCACCGCGCGTCGCGATGAACATGACGCCCATCGACCGCCACGATTCGTTGTCGACGAGGACCGATTCCGGCCGCTCCGGGTTCAGAACGTCGTCGTCACCGATGAAATCCGGACTGAGCCAGTGCGACCAGCTGTCGTCCCCCGTCTCGAGCGTATCGAAATACGGCTTGAACCCCGCGTCGATCAGCGCGTTCGCGTCGGGAAACCGGCTCTCGAGACTCTCGGCGACCCCCGACCGGAGTTCGGTCGTCGCCGGATGGTCGTCCGCACACCCTTCCATACTCGTCCCCTCGCAGTGTGCCATTCCGGGCTCGAGGGTCGCGTCCGGGCATCCCTGATCGAACCGCGGTGCGACCGCTGGCTCGCCGCCGTCCTCATCGGCTCGCGCGCTGCCGACCGCCGAGAGCGCGACCGTCCCGGCCGACGCCCGCAATAGCGCCCGACGGGACACGGGAAGATCGCCGTCACTGTCGTGCATACCACACGTCCCACACCGACGACCGATATGAAACCCCGTTGGTGGTCGCGCTGACAGTCGTCGCCGGTGACCACTCGACCGGTCTCGGAGGCCGACGCTCGAACTCCCGCACTCAGTCGAATTCGGACTCGAGGACGGCGCCCGTCCCCGGCCGCTCGAGGCCGGCGAGATCGATCCGACCGTCGGGCATCGGGACGCCGTCGGCGGGGTCGTCGGCCAGCAACAGCGAGCCGTCGAGGTCGGCGTAGTCCAGCAGCGGGGCGAGGTGACAGGCCGCCGCGATCGAGGCGTCGGATTCGGTCATACAGCCGTACATGACCTCGAGGCCGTGAGCGCGGGCCGCGTGGATCATCCGCTTGGCTTCCAGCAGCCCGCCGCACTTCATTAGTTTCAGGTTCGCGATGTCACAGCGGTCGGCGATCCGTGGAATATCCGCGAGCGTCACGCAGGACTCGTCGGCGGCGATCGGCAGCGCCGAATGCTCGTAGACGAACCGGAGCCCCTCGGGGTCTTCCGCGGGGACCGGCTGTTCGACAAACGCGAGATCGAACCTGGCGAGCCGCTCGATCTTCGAGACCGCCTCGCGGGGCGTCCAGGCCTCGTTCGCGTCGACGAACAGCCGGACGTCCGGCGCGACTGACCGGATCGTCCGGACGATCTCGAGATCGCGGTCGGTGCCGAGCTTGACCTTCAGCGTGCCGTACCCGCGCTCGAGCGCCGTCTCGGTCTTCTCGCGCATCGTCTCGAGGTCGTCGAGTCCGATGGTGTAGGACGTCTCGAGCGTCTCCGCCGGATCGAGTCCCCAGTAGCGATACAGCGGCTCCTCGAGCCGTTTCGCGACGAGATCGTGAAGCGCGATGCTCACCGCGGTGCGGGCCGACGGATTCCGTCGAACGGTCTCGCGCAGCTCCCGTTCGATCCGCTCGAGTTGGTGAGGATCGCCGACGTCCTCGACGACCGCCAGCAGGTCGGGCAGGACGGCTTCGACCGTCGCGGCGGTCTCGCCGTAGTGAGCGGACGGCGCGGCAGCGCCGATACCAGTTAGGCCGTCGTCGGCCGCGTCTCCGATCCGAACGAAGACGACGTCGGTCTCGGTCGTCGTCCCGCGGGCGATCCCGAAGGGGTACTCGAGGGGCAGCGAGCGCCGTTCGAAAGCCGTCTCGAGGGTCATCTCAGAGTACCGCCTCGAGCAGTTCGTCGGTCCCGAAGCGGATCACGTCGGTCGCGGGTGCGCCGAGCGCGTCGGCGTACGCCGCGACCGCCTCGCGGGCGTCCTCGTCGTCCTCGAGACCGGCGGTGTTTATCGCACCGGCGACGACCCGACTCTCCGCGACCGGTTCGGCGACGCTCTCGTAGAGATCGACGTAGGTGGGGACCGACGGCAGCGAGAACGACTCGTAGCCGTGGATCGCCTCCCGGCCGGCCTCGTGACAGAGCACGAGCGTATCAGCCATCGAGCCGTGGAGGATTCCCAGCGTGACCGGTGAGTACGCCGGGTGGACGATGCTGCCTTGGCCCTCGACGAAGAGGTAGTCGTGCTCGTTTCCTTTCTCGAGGATCATCTCCTCGACCGCGCCCGCGGTGAAGTCGCTGACGACGCGGTCGATCGGATTGCCCCAGCCCTCGATCATGATCCCGGTCTGGCCGGTCGGGATCACGGCTGCGTCGTGGCCGGCCGCGCGGGCGTCTCGAGCGAGCTCCATCGTCGTCGTCATCTTGCCGACCGAGCAGTCGGTGCCGACGGTGAGGATCACCTCGGCGTCGACCTCGCTCGCGACGCCCTGGCTGACCGTGAGATCCGCCGGCGGCTTCCGAACGTCTCGGATCTCGCAGTCGTTTTCGGCCGCCAACCGGGCGAACTCCTCGTCATTGGCGAGGAAGGAGTGAAGCCCCGATATCACGTCACAGCCGTTCTCGAGGGCCGTTCGGACGTCTTCGCGCCAGCTCTCGTCGAAGCCGCCGCCGATCGGGGCGATACCGATCAGCAGGGCGTCGACGGCGTCGGGCTCGAGGGAAGCCATCTCGGCGACGATCGGCGCGTCCTGGACGTCGGGGACGAAATCGCCGACCCGGTGACCGGCACGGTCTCGGTCGAGGACGGCGACGATGTCGTGGTCGGCGTATCGGAGGACGCCGAGGGCGGTCTTGGCCCGATCGGGAAACTTCTCGTGAGCGAGGATTGCGATGCGCATACCCGGAAATGGACGAGGGTGTACTTGAACTCCCGGTTGACGCCACCGGTAGCGGTGAGTCGAACCGATGAGTCGACGATCGCTACTACTTACCTGTTCGCGTTCCAGGGACGGACGATGACGGATCGCTGGCTCGACGCGTGGGGACTCGATTCGATCGCATTCGGCGGGGCGTCCCTGCTGGTCCCGCTCTACATCGTCGAACTCGGCGCAACGCCGGTCCAGCTGGGTGTGCTGGCCGCGACGGCCGCCGGCGTCGCCGCACCCGGGGCGATCGCGTTCGGCCGGCTCGCGACCCGACTCGAGCCGGCGATGACCACGTACTTCGTCGCCGGAGCGTTCTTCTTCACCGGCTCGGCCGCCTTCTGGGCACCGCTCCCGCTGTTTCTGACCGACGCCGGCTTCGATTCGGGACAGGTGTTCGCGCTCTATCTGGCCTCGAGCCTCGGCTCGGCGGTCTGTTACGAGGTCGCAGGCCAGCTCTCGGGGCGGTACGACGTTCGGCTCCTGCAGACCGGCGTCCTCGCCGCGAGGGGGGTGCTGTTCCCGGTGACCGTCGCCGTGGCGGGGCTGGCTGCGACCGTCGCCTTCGGCGCCGCCGGGGCTCCGCGGAGAGGCACTCGGAGCCTACGTCGCGCTGGGAGCGATCGGCGGCGCACTCGGCGGCGTTCTCGGCGGGTGGGTCGCCACCATCGGCTACACCGTCGCGTTCGGCGTCGCCGGCGGACTCGTCCTCCTCGGTGCGGCGTTAGTCGTCTCGCTCGAGGCGCTTTCGGACGGTGATCGCGCCGTGACAGCGCCGTCGGAACCTAAGCCCGGTGCTGAGACTGTCGATGAGGGGCTCGCAGCGACGGCAAATCACGACGAATAACAGGCCGATATCGGCTGCGCTGCCGGTGATACGGCTCGTTCACGCCACGGCTTACGGAAAGGGTAGCACGTTCGTCGTCGTCAGTTCGCCTCGAGGGCACAGGAGGGACTACAGAAACCGCGCTGGGCCGCGTTGGCATCGGGGTATGCCGTGAATGCGTCGCCACACTGTTCGCACGTGACGGTTTCGAAGTCGGACATACTCGGTTCGAGTATTCGTTCTCGGAGCGGAAAACATATTTGACCGATACACTCGCTAACACGTCACTGCCGCGATTCGTCGGACCGCTCTCGATCGACTGTTTCGCTCACGTCATTCGTTGACAGTACTGTTTCGCTGCCTGCAACGGCTGCCGGGAGCCAATCGACTCGATATCGCGGAATCAACGGTCGGTGCGCTTATGTGGCTCTCCCATGGCCAATGGTAACATGAATGGTGTCCTGAACGAGACGACGAACAAGATCCATCAACACGAATCCGGCCGTTCTGACTTCCAGACGACCTGCGGGGCGACCTCCCACGTCGCTCACGACCACCTCCGACTGGTCCCCGTCGAGCAGGCGGTCAGTGACGTGGACGCGAACAGATGCGGTCGCTGTTTCGACGACGGCGGCGGCTACTGACGGTCAGACATCGTCCGAATTACGCGCTCACAGCACCCGTAGCTCTGTCGTCCAGAAGGAGTGGACGGCGTCCGCGAGCGCCGGCTTCGGATCGCCGGTCGCGTCGACGGCGGCCGTCGCGGTCGGCTCGAGTCCCGATTCGTCGACGAGCGCGTCGACGGTGCCACGCTGGCCGACGAGGAAGAGCGGCGTGTCGGCCCGCTCGCCCCCGGATTCGTACGCGGCCAGCGCGTCACGACAGCGCTCGAGGTGCTCGTCGATCTGTCCGTCGCGGATCCGCTCGAACCGGGCCTGCGAGAACCCGCCCTTCGAGTGGCTGCCCTTGACGTCGCTCTCGAAGCCGCGATAGTCGACGCGCTCGTCGTCCTCGTAGACGCCGAGGGCGAACAGATCGGTCCGGACCAGCGCGACGGCGTGTCGGCCGGTCGGTAGGAACCACTCGCGCTCGAGGGCGAACCGGTCGCGCCAGGTCGCGCCGATATCGGGGGTGATCGGCGGCTCGAGCGTCACCGCGAGCAATCCGGCGTCGTCGACGCAACACAGACACGGTGCGGCTTCCTCGGCGAGCGCGACCCGATCGCCGAGTACGTCCTCGAGATCGGCGCGGACGGATTCGGGAACCGCGTCGTCCACGCCGGCGGTGAGCGCGCCTTCAGGACCCGTTCGGATCGACGTCAGCCGATCCAGAACCCCCTCGAGACGGGGACCGCGAAGCTGATCGCGGCGTCGGACTGTCAGCCCGCTCTCGTCCGTGTCCACTCGCTCGAGTTCGCCCTCGAGCTGGGCGATCCGATCCTCGAGCCGGTTGACGCGCTCTTCGGCGTCCTGTCGTGCGGTAGCGGCGTCGGCTCGACGCTCGGATTCGGCCTCGTAGCGATTTTGCAACCGCTCGTTTTCCGCCTCGAGTTCGTCGATGCGTTCCCTGAGCGACGCGCGGCCGAGCAACCTGTCGAGCATCCGGCCGAAATCGGGAAGCGAGGCTACTTCTAGGTTCCGGCGTTGGGCGACTCATCATCGGTCGGCCCGGTATCGCCGGTTCGGAAGCCGCCGGCGAACGAGAGCAGCTGGCGGGCGCACTCGCGCCGGGCCAGAAACACCTCCCGGAGCGAGGGCGGGTTCCGGACGTCGGTCCCCTCGAGCATCGATTCCGGTATCGCGAGCGTGTTCGTCGGGACGGCGTCCGCACCGTGAACCGGGAAGTGGCTGGTCTCGAGTTTCATCACCAGCGGTGTGTCGAGGCGCTCGAGGCCGTCACCGGTGGCGTACACTTCCTCGTTGATGCGTTCGTGTTGCTCGCTGTGCATGAGTGCGTGATCCCCGTCGGTCGGAGTCACGTAGAGACGTCCGAGATAATAGCTTCGCGAAAACACCTCGAACATGGTATTTGATACCAAGGGACGGCGTGATATAACTGTTGGCAGGTAGGTTTAAACAGACGCGCTATCAATGCGTTCTCCGCCCGCGATTGCTGAGTAAGGTTTCGTTCTCGGTAGCAAACACGTACTGTCGGCTGTCAGACGGTAGTTACAGTACTCACTGACCGTCCATGCACACTCAGTTGCACGACGAGAGCGCGGTTCGGAGCGGCGCGGTTCGGAGCGAACACAGTGAGCGAGAACCGCGGGGACGCGAACGGTGAGCGAAGCGAGCCGTGAGCGAGCACCGTGAATGAGGACCGCAGACGGTGCGGTCAGTGTGTGAATCGTTTCGGTGAGGACGAGAGGAGGAATCCCGTTGCTCGAGTTTCGACCGCCGTCACAGGAACTCGTAACGCATCCTCACCGATTGTAGCGGGTGATTATGACGTCCCTCCGCCCGTTATGGGTGATCGTGACGTCTCCTCATTCATCGCAACAACCAATTCACGCTTCACTCTCCAAATAAAACGGTTTGAACCATCCGCTAAACACTGCTGAATCGGGGTCGCGAAATCGTCTGCCGAGCAGAATTATCACGACCACTCCACCCGCCGTGAACGCTCAGCACGGATCTCAGCGGTTCATCAGTCCGATTAAACGGTTCGAACGAAGGTTCTCCTTTTAGTATAGTCACGGAGTCGACACAGACGATGAAACGCACGCGGTCGGTTGCCCTCCTGGTGGCCCTCACTATCGTCGGACTGGCGATCGCGAGCGGTGTCGCCGCGAGCACGTTCACTGCCGCCGATGCCGACGGCTCTCAGTCGGTCTCGACGAATGCGTCCGTCGGGACGGTCATGCAGGCGAGCGCAGCCGAGACGGAAAACGGGGTTGAGTCGGGGATGTTCGAAGCGGCCTACGACCGCGCCGACAACGAGAGCCGGGCGGCGATCGCCAGCGAGCGATCCGACGCGCTCGAGGCGAAATTAGCGTCCCTTGAGGCCGAGCGTGTTGCCCTCGAATCCCAACGCGGGGATCTCTCCACGGGAGCCTACCGATCGCAAATGGCCAGACTGACGGTCCAGATCGCCAGCCTCGAGCGCTCGATCGAGCGAACCGAACAGCGCGTTGATTCGGATCGCCTCGCGGCGCTTCGAGGGAACGCCACTGCGATCCGAGAGAGCGCATCGGCGCAGGCCGGTCCGGGGGTCGCAGCGGTCGCCCGAGGAATGGCCGGTGACGGGCACCCCGGAAATGGCGCAGGCCCGCCTGACGATCGCGCCGGTCCCGGCAACGATCAGTCGGCGAAAAGCGGGTCCGATACCGGATCACCGGGAGCAAGCCCCGGTGAGAAATCGACGGGAAACGGACCGGATAAGGGAAACGGTTCTGAGGCGGCTAACGGGCCCGATGAGCAGTCGGCGAACGGACCGGATACTGGAAACGGACCCAATAAACAGCCGACGGACGCAACGCCGGCCGATTCTGGCTCGCCGGGCGACCACCCAAACGGTGGGTCTGGTACCGGATTCGGGACGCCAGATGAGGCCAACGCTGACGACTGAGCCGCCGGAACTCCATCTCGAACCGTCGCCGATCCCGAGCGTATTGCGAGCAGACACGCTTTTCAGCGCCGATCACTAACCTTCCCTCGATGGACTCCGCCGCGTTGTTGGATTTACTGGGGAACGAGAACCGAAGACGGATCCTTCGGTTGCTCGCCCGCAAGCCGTGTTATGTCACCGAAATCTCGGAATATCTCGGCGTGAGTCCCAAGGCGGTCATCGAACACCTGCGAAAACTCGAGGAAGCGGGCCTGATCGAGAGCCGGGTCGACGACCAGCGGCGGAAGTACTTCCACATCGCCCGCAACGTCCGACTCGAGGTGACCGTTTCGCCGTACGGGTTCGCGAGCAAGAGCGCCTATCCGGCCAACAGTAGCTTCGATATCACTACCTGCCGGCATCTCTCCCTCGATATTTCGTGGGACGAAACCGGCGATCTCGACGAACTGCTCGCCGTGTTGGAGGATCTGGAACGGCTCGAAAACGAGCTGTCGCTGGCCCAGCGATGGGTGCAGGGCCGGCTCAACGACGTGTTCGATAACATCTCCGAGACCATCGGCGCTGGCCCGGAGAGTCGGATTTACGCCGACCTGCTCGCTTGCGTCCGTTCGGAGCCGAAATCAGTTGGTGAGATCAGTGAAGAGATCGATGCGCCCCGCGAAGTCGTCACCGAGTTACTCGAGGTGATGGCCGACAACGGGGTCGTTCGCCGGACCGAGCGCGGCTGGGAGTTAACGACGAACGGCTAGTTCGAACGGACTACTGGAAGTCGTTTTCGGCGAAACCGCAGGATGGTCCAATCACAGGACGGTCGCAGTTGCGCCGGGAACCGTTACAGCGATCCGTCTCAGTCGATATCCTGCGAGAGTCCGTCGCGGAGGTCGCGGCCGAAGTAGTAGCCCACGACGGACGCGAGGAGCCCGACGGTCGCGCCGACGGCGATGAGCGATTGCCCGGAGCCGACGGCGGTGAGGACGATGTTGCCGAGGACCGCCGCGACCGCGCCGACCGAGACGCCGGCGGCACTCATCTCGAGATAGCGCCGCTTCGACGCGAGGAGCCCAACGGTGAAGGCGACGGTGAACATGCCGATCATGCGGCCGGCGAACGGCAGTACGGTCGTCCCGGCCAGGACGCCGGCACTGAGCACGCCGACGAGCGCGACGTATGCCTTCGGCGAGAAGTACCGCCCGAGCGAGAGCCGTGACGTGACCGGTGAGAGCCACGAGCGCGACGTGCCGGTGTCGGACTCGACACCGGATTGCTCGTCGGATTCGGGCTCGGCGTCCTGCATGTAATCGAACCCGGTGAGTGAATCCGGGCCTGTGTCGCCGCCCGCTGCGCTCGGCGAGGTACCGCCGGTCTCGGGCGACCCGTCGTCGATGTCGACGCCCGACTCCGAGAGCAGTCGATCCGTCTCCTCGAGGAGGTTGTCGGTCGCGGGGGCGTCCGACTCCCGACTCTCGGTCACCTCGTCCGAACGGTCGCTCATGCTCAAACTGAGGTCGGCCTGCATCATGGACCTTTCCCCGTCTGGCCGCAGGCTATACGGTGGCGGCCATCCCACCGACCCTATGACCTGGGCCGCGACGGCCGCGTTCGGACTGCTCTCCGTCGGGACCGGCGCGTTCATTTACGTGCTCGTGGCGAATCTCGAGCCTCAGCCGGAGTATCCGGAGCTGATGACGGACCTGCTCCGGTTCTTCGGGATCGCAATCGCGGTTGCGGCACTCGGGATCGGGCTGGTCTTTCTCGTCGCCGCTGGCTATGCGTATACGTGGTGACAGTATGTGCACATGTGACGGCAGCATGCGTACACGTGGCGACAGTGTCGGACGCTGTTCGTCCGAAAAATCAGTGAACGCGACCGTTAGCGAACGGAGTCGAGCAGGAGCTTCTGTTCGACCCGCTTGACCTCGTGTTGGACGTCGCGGACGGCGTCGATGTTCGCCGAGATCGAACTAATTCCTTCGTTAACGAGGAACCGCGCCATCTCGGGTTTGGAGCCGGCCTGGCCGCAGATACTCGTGTCGACATCGTGTTCGCGACACGTCTCGATGACGTCGCCGATGAGCCGCAAGATCGCGGGGTGGAGCTCGTCGAAGCGGTCGGCGACGTGCCCGTTGTTACGGTCGACCGCGAGCGTGTACTGAGTCAGATCGTTGGTCCCGAAGGAGGCGAAATCGATGCCCGCTTCAGCCATCCCCTCGACGGAGAGCGCGGAGGCAGGCGTCTCGATCATCGCACCCCAGCGGCGCTTTTCGGGATCGATTCCCGCCTTCTTCATCAGCTCCTTGGCCTGATAGATGTCCTCGGCGTCGTTGACCAGCGGGAACATGATCTCGACGTTGTCGTAGCCCAGCTCGTAGAGCCGGCGGAACGCCTCGAGTTCGTGGGCGAAGACGTCCGGCCGATCGAGCGAGCGCCGGATGCCCCGGTAGCCGAGCATCGGATTGTGCTCGTCGGGCTCGTCTTCGCCGCCCTCGAGCTGGCTGAACTCGTCTGTCGGGGCGTCGAGCGTGCGAACGCGGACGGGACGCGGATAGAACTCGTCTGCCACACCGCGAATTCCTTCGACGATCTCCGTGATGTAGGCGTCCTCGCCGTTTTCGTCGATGAACTTCGCGGGCGTCTGATTCAGCGAGAGGATCATGTGCTCCATGCGGAGCAGGCCGACGCCGTCGGCACCCGTCGCGGCCGCGCGTTCCGCGGCCTCCGGAATGGAGACGTTGACCTTCACCTCCGTCGCAGTCATCGGTTTGACCGGCGACTGCGGGCGGACCTCCTCGACGGGTTCGGTCTCCTCGTCGGGTTCGACTGCCGATCCCTCGAGGACGGAGCCCTTGTCGCCGTCGAGCGTGACGACCTGCCCGTCCTCGAGGACGGTCGTCGCGTTGGTCGTCCCGACGATGGCGGGAACGCCGAGCTCGCGGGAGACGATGGCGGCGTGGCTGGTCATGCCGCCCTCGTCGGTGATGATGCCCGAGGCTCGCTTCATCGCGGGCACCATGTCGGGCATCGTCATCTCGGTGACGATGATGTCGCCCTCGCTGACCTTGTCGAGGTCGTCGAGCTTGATGACGATCCGCGCGGGGCCGCTGACCGTTCCCGGGCTCGAGCCGAGCCCGTCGACGAGCACGTCGCCGGTACCGCTCGAGTCGACCGTGTCGGCGTTGCCGGCGTCTGCGGCCTGGACGCTACCGCTGCCGTCAGTCAGTCCCTTCGCGGCGTCGACGCTCCCGGTCGGATCCGCGGCGTCGCTCTCGCTCTCGTCGATCGTCGTGATCGGGCGCGACTGGAGCATGTAGACATCGCCATCGACGATGGCCCACTCGACGTCCTGGGGCTCGCCGTAGTGGTCTTCGACGCGCTCGCCGAGGTCCATGAGCGCGTCGATCTCGTCGTCGGAGACCACGCGCGCATTTCGCTTGTCTTCAGGTACCTCGCGCTCGACGGTCTTGCCGGTCGCCTCGTCTTTCTCGTGCATCACCTTTTTCTCGGCGATGGTGACGTCCATCGACCGGTCCTCGCGATCGATGACGTAGTTGTCCGGCGAAACGGCACCGGAGACGACGGCCTCGCCCAGCCCCCACGCGGCCTCGATGATCATCGTCGCGTCGCCCGTCGAGGGGTGGCTCGTGAACATCACGCCCGATTTCTCGGCGTCGACCATCTGCTGGACGACGACCGCGATGTTCACCGCGGAGTGATCGAACCCTTGCTCCTGACGGTAGTAAATCGCTCGCTGGGTGAACAGCGAGGCCCAACACTCCCGGACGCGGTCCAGCAGGTCGTCCTCGGTGACGTTGAGGAACGTTTCCTGTTGTCCCGCGAAGGAGGCGTCGGGCAGGTCCTCGGCCGTCGCGGAGGATCGAACGGCGACGAACGCCTCGCCGTTGCCGACCTCGCTATAGCTCTCGAGGATCTCCGCGCGCAGTTCGTCGGGGAACGGCGTCTCGAGAATGAGTTCCTGCGCGTGATCCGCGGCGTCGGCCAGCGCGGCCGAGTCGTCGACGTCGATGTCGACGGCCGCGAACAGTTCCTCGTCGATTTCGGCCTCTTCGATAAACGATCGATAGGTCCCGGCGGTTACGACGAACCCCGGTGGGACGGGTAGCCCCGCGCCCGTAAGCTCTCCGAGGGAAGCACCTTTACCGCCGACCGTCTCGAGGTCGCCGGCACTGATCTCGTCCAGCCAGAGTACAGCCATCTCTAGTGAGGTGGTCACTGGACCGAATAAAGAAGGTTGCGAACGGTCGCTCTTAATCCCAACTCGCGACCGAATGAACGTTCCTAGTAGTAGCAGAACGCGCTCAGATGCAATCGACGCTTCTCAGCCGTGAGCTGGGGGTGTACGACGGGGAACGGGGCTGTGATCCGCAGAACGAAATTCTATAACTGAGTTCGATTGTGTGGTCTGTTTTCGACCCAGACTATCAGGTTCCAGCGAAAGACGACATCGGGAATGGCATGACGTCGATCCGCTCGCCTGTCAGGATCGGCCTCAGGCCTCGAGGATCTCGTCCTCGTCGTCCGCCGGGACGACGATCGAGCCGTCGAGGGCGGTCACGCCCCGCCCGCCGACGCGGACCGCGTCGTCGAGTCGAACGCGGACCAGGCCCGGGCGGTCGACGTAGTGGCCCTGCTCGAGGCGGAGCTCCTCGGGCAGGTCGTCGTCGAACGCGCCGAAGTGATCGAGGTACGCACAGACGGCCCCGCTCGCGGTGCCGGTGACGGGGTCCTCCGGGACGCCGGCCCCCGGCGCGAACATGCGACCGTGGAGCGTCGATCCGGGCTCGAGCGCGTCGAAAGTAAAGAGATAGATACCCGCGGCGTCGACCGCGTCGGAGAGGGCCTCGATCGCGGCCATATCGGGCTCGGCGTTCCCGACGTCCGAGAGGTACGTGATCGGGGCGATCAGGAACGGGAGGCCGGTCGAGGACACCGCGAGCGGGATGTCGGCGCTCGCGCCCTCGAGCGCGGCCGCATCGACGCCGAGCGCGTCGGCGACGCGGTCGTAGCCGACGTCGACTTCGCGGATCGTCGGCTCGTCCTGCGTCATCCAGACCGTGCCGTCGTCCGCGACCTCGATCTCGAGGACGCCGACGTTCGTCTCGAGCGTCGTCGTTCCGGGCTCGAGACCCTCGTCGTGAAGGTGGGCGAAGCTGCCGATCGTCGCGTGCCCGCAGAGGTCGACCTCCTGTGTGGGCGTAAAGTACCGAACGCGACGGTCGGCGTCCTCGCTCGAGCGGAGGAACGCCGTCTCGCTGACGGCCATTTCGGCGGCGATCGCTCGCATCTGGTCGTCCGAGAGGTCGTCCGCGTTCGGAACGACACCCGCCGGGTTCCCGGTGAGCGGTTCGTCGGTGAAAGCGTCGACTTGCAGGACCCGAATCGTCTCCATACGACGTGCGTGGTTCGACTGGCGTATGAATCCTCGGTCGTCGGGTTGGCCGAAGCGCGCGTCGACGCACCGATTACAGGTCGGCGATCCAGTCCGCGAGATCGGTGACGACTCCCTCGGCGACGTTGTTCCGAACGGCGTACGCGAACTCCACCGACGGGCCGTCACCCGGCATGAACAGGTGATCGAGGTCGTCGTAGGTCTCGAACGCCACAGTCGATTCCCCGTCGAGTTCGGACCGCCACCGCTCGAGGTCGTCGGCCGCGGTGACCTGGAAGTCGCGCTCGCCCTGCAACAGGTATAGCGGAACGTCGACGTCCGCCGCGGTCCCCAGGTGATCGTACGCCGCGAGACTGTTCCAGAAGGCTCCGGGTTTCCCGAGCAGTTCGTCTCCCGACTCGTACTCCCCCGCTCGAACCTGATCGATCTCGTCGCTCCACCGCTCGTAGATGCGCTCCAGTCCGCCCCACTCGTGGTCGCCCACCGATACCTTGTACTCGAGTTGCTCGAGCGTCAGCTCGTGGTACGGACGCGCCGGCGCGGCCAGTCCGCCGACGCCGGCGAGATTCCCGTCTCGAGCGGCGATCCGCGGTGTCGCCGTCCCGCCGAGACCGTGCCCGACCGCGACGATTCGGTCGGCGTCGACGCCGTCGACGGTCCGGAGTCGCTCGGTCGCGACGAGCGCGTCGTCGACGGTGACGTGATCGAGGGTGTGGGCACTGGGTTCGACCTCACAGGTGGGAAGCCGTTTGTCGTATCGAAGGCTGGCGATGCCCCGCGTGGCGAGGCCCTCGGCCAGATCCCGAAACGGCTCCGAGCCGCCTCGGTCGCTGTTCTTCGTTCCCGCGCCGGCGCCGTGAACGAGAACGACGCCGGGGACCGCCTCGTCCTCGGCTGCGGGTGTCGTCACGATTCCGGGGAGCGAACAGTCCTCGACCGCGAGCGTCACGTCCCGTTCGGTGACTGCACTCGAATCGACGTACGACGGTCGCTCGTACTCGTCGACGACGCCGCAGTCGACGAGACGAGACTCCCTGTCGACGAGCGTTCGACAGACGTGGTCGCCGCGGTCGAACGACAGCGTCAGATCGACCGCGGAGATGCCGTTTTTCGTCGATACGTCCGTGTCGACGAGTTCCGCATACGTGCCGCTCACCGCGCCGTATCCCATCCAGAGGCGCTCGAGTCGGGCGGGGTCGCCGCGTTTGTCTCGTTCTCGCTCGACGAATCGCTCGCTCGCCCGCTCGAACCGCTCGTTCGCGAGATCGTCGACGAACGCCGCCGCCGCGTCTTCCTCGTTCTCCGGGCCGTTTTCATCGCCCGTCTCCTCGCCGAGCAGGCCGGCACAACCGGCCACTGCTGACGCTGTCGCCGTCGATACCGCTGTCAGTACGGTCCGTCGTCGAGGTGCCATCGATACCGAACCGACCACGGTTTGTCAGATAAAGACGAGGTGGATTCTCTGTGACTGTATTCGACGTTGATATTCGAAGGCGTCCGCGACTCACGGCCAGTCGCGGATCAATCGTCTCCTGTTTCCTCGAGCGGATCGCCGTGTTCGTGGTCCGCCATCGGCGGCAGATTGCCAGATTGGTGAGTCCCGACGGGCGGCCGATTTACGTCCGCGGCGGGCGAGGACTCGAGGTCGGTCCGCTCCTCGCCCTCGATCGCTTCCATCTCACCAATATCGCGCGTATCCTGATCGATCCGCATCGAACAGAACTCTGCACCGCACATCGAGCAGAAGCGGGCCTCCTTGTAGTTGTCCTCGGGCAGCGTCTGGTCGTGGAACGACCGGGCGCGGTCGGGATCGAGCGCGAGGTCGAACTGCTCGCGCCAGTCGAACTCGTAGCGGGCCTCCGAGAGCGCGTCGTCCCAGTCGCGAGCGCCGGGGCGTTCGTTCCCCACGTCACCGGCGTGGGCGGCGATCCGGTAGGCCGCGAGGCCGTCGCGGACGTCTTCCTCCTCGGGGAGGCCGAGGTGTTCCTTCGGAGTGACGTAACACAACATCGCGGCACCGGCCTGGGCTGCCATCGCGGCTCCAATGGCGCTGGTGATGTGGTCGTAGCCCGGCGCGATGTCAGTGACGAGCGGCCCGAGCACGTAGAAGGGCGCGCCGTCGCAGACTTCTTGCTGTCGCTCGATGTTCTCCGCGACTTTGTGCATCGGGACGTGACCCGGCCCTTCGACCATCACTTGGACGCCGTGATCCCGGCCGATGCGAGTGAGTTCGCCCAGCGTGTCGAGTTCGGCGTACTGGGCCTCGTCGCAGGCGTCTGCCAGACAGCCCGGTCGCAGGCTGTCCCCGAGGCTGAACGTGACATCGTGTTCGGCGAAGATCTCGCAGATTTCGTCGAACACCTGATAGAGCGGATTCTGCTCGCCGTTTTCCTCCATCCACTTGGCCATGATCGAGCCGCCTCGAGAGACGATTCCCGTCTTCCGGCCGTCGGTCAGCGGGAGGTGTTCCGCGAGAATTCCCGCGTGGATCGTCATGTAGTCGACGCCCTGTCTCGCCTGCTTTTCGATAATCTCGAGCAGCAGGTCTTTCGTGATATCCTCCGGGCTGCCGGCCCGCTTGACCGCCTCGTACAGCGGGACCGTGCCGAGCGGTATCGGCGAGTGTTCGATGTGGGCTTCTCGAATCTCGTCCAGGTCGCTCCCGGTTCCCAGGTCCATCACCGTATCCGCGCCGTAGTGGACCGCGGTGTGGAGCTTCTCAAGTTCCGTCTCGAGGTCGCTGGTCGTTTCACTGTTGCCGATGTTGGCGTTGACCTTCGTCGCGAACTCGCGGCCGATGATCATCGGATCGAGCGCGTCGTGGTGACGGTTCGCCGGAATCACGGCCTGCCCCGCGGCGACCCGTTCGCGCACGAATTCCGGACCGCGGTTCTCTCGCTCGGCGACGCGTTCCATCGCGGGCGTTACTGTCCCGTCACGGGCGGCCTGGATCTGTGTCTGCGCCATCAATAACTAGGTTGTACCACTAATTAATAAAGAGCAGGATGCCGCTCGCTGGGTCGTAGTAATCCGATATATTGGGTGGCCGCAACTACCATCGAACGCGTGACGGTTTCAGCTACCTTAAGGGGGTTGCGCCACAGCCTCACGAGTAGGTGGCCATCAGATGTCCGACCTACCGGACGACTTCGACTGCACGATAACCAACTGGGAGTATATTT
This sequence comes from Natrinema zhouii, assembly GCF_013456555.2. Taxonomy (GTDB): domain Archaea; phylum Halobacteriota; class Halobacteria; order Halobacteriales; family Natrialbaceae; genus Natrinema; species Natrinema zhouii. Next base: position 3,592,342 of record NZ_CP059154.1, on the reverse strand, counting down.
ACGGCCTCTGTCGGGACGTCGCCGACGACGTTCGCGACGACGCGTTCGAGCCGGACGTCGTCGTCGCACTGGCCCGCGGCGGCTGGTTCGCGGGGCGGTGTCTCTGTGACTTCCTCGGGCTGGACGACCTGACGAGCCTGAAGATGGAACACTACGTCGGCACCGCCGAGAAGTCTGGCGAACCGACCGTCCGCTACCCGATGCCGGAGGGGAGCGTCGAGGGCAAGGACGTCCTCATCATCGACGACATCGCCGACACCGGCGGCTCGATCCAGCGCGCCTACGAGTACGTCGACGATCGCGACGCCGGCGAGGTCCGAACCGCAACGTTGCAGCTGCTCGGCACCAGCGAGTTCCAGCCCGACTACGTCGGTGAACGCCTCGAGGAGTGGACCTGGGTCGTCTACCCGTGGAACTTCATCGAGGACATGGTGGACCTGATCTCCAGTGCGATGGAGAAGGCCGACCAGGAGAGCTTCACGAACGACGAGATCCGTCACTTCCTCACCGAACACCACGGCATCGAGCGAATCGAGATGGAGATCGCCCAGCCCGACCGGCTCTCGGAAGTCTTGAGCGAGATGGAACGGCGCGAACTGCTCGAGTCGGCCGATTCGGACGAGTGGAGACTCGCAACTGAATAAGCGGACGGTCGCTCACGTCTACTCGCGCTCGCATTCGTCGCGAGACGACTACTCGTTCTCCGTTTCCACCGGTTCCTCGAGTCGACCGGCGAGATACAGCCAGTGCTCGTCGTCGACGAGCGTCTCGGTACTCTCACGCTCGTCGACGACGGCGAATCCGGCCTCGCGCAGCTGGGTTCGCGTGGCCGCCGCGCCAGCCATGTCCCACTGCATTTCGACGCCGGTCTCGAGCCAGTCCGGGTTCTCACCGGTCCACTCCCCCGGGGCCTCGGAGAGCAGCACTCGGCCGCCGGGCCGCAGGACCCGAGCGAACTCGTCGAGGACTGCCCGGTGATCATTGAGAGGAATGTGAATCAGCGAGTGGAAGGCGATCACGGCATCGAAGACCCCGTCGGAGAACGGCAGCGTCACCATGTCCCCCTGAACGAAGGCCGCCGCCGGGGCGTTCGCCGCCGCCAGCGCCAACTGTTCGCGCGAGAAATCCGTGCCGACCGCGCTCCCAGCGTCGCTCACCCGCCGCAGAACCGGCATCCCTTGGCCGCAACCGACGTCGAGAACGGTCGGCGAGTCGGAAAGCGACTCGAGCACCGCCTCGAGGACGTCCATCTCGGTACCGCCCTCGGATCGCTCCGCAGCGTACGTTTCCGCCACGGCGTCGTATCCCCGACGAACGACATCCTTGTCGACCATCGCTGAAAGATACCGAGCCCTCGTTGTTCAATCTTCGTTCCGATTTCTATCAGCTGTGGTCTCCGCTCCCCGCCTGCGCCACACCGACACCGTGTCCGTTCTCAGTCCTCGGATTCGAACTGGATTTTACGAACAGAACTCCGGCGTGCTTACACTCCCTTCTCGTGTGACGTTTACGATGCGCTCGCGGACGAATAATCCCGTTTCTGGCGATTCTTCGCCCGCGAATGTATGGCTCGGGACCGGCGTCGGTTGCCGTCACTCCGCGACCGATTCGGTTTCACTCGAGCCCGTCTGTTCCGCTTCGGCGCCGTCCCCATCGACCAGCGCCCCCTTCCACGTGCCGCGCGAAAACCACGCGACGGCGGCGATCGCACCGACGATATCGCCGATCACGACGCCCGTCCAGATGCCCGTCGTCCCCCAGTCGGCGACGAAGACGAGATAGGCGGTGACGGGGACGCGCACGATCCAGAGCCCGAGTACAGCGAACGCAAGCGCCGTCTTCGTGTTGCCGGCCCCGCGGAACGCCCCTTGGACGACCTGCAGGACGCCCATGAAGGCGAAGCCGACCGCGGCGAAGCGAAGGTAGGTCACGCCGTAGTCGATCGTCGCCGCTTTCCCCGCCGCGTCAGCCGTGACGAACACCGAGACGAACGGCTCCGGAAAGAGGAACGCGAATATACTGGCCGTGAACATGACCGCGCCGATCACGCTCGCGGCGATCCGGACCGCCCTCGCCGCCCGGTCGGGGTTGCCCGCACCCAGGTTCTGGCCGACGATCGAGTCCGTCGCCTGCCCCAATCCCATCGCCGGCAGGAAGGCCAGCGAGATCAGCCGATTTCCCAGGCCGTAGGCCGCGACGACCGCCGGCGGGAACGTCACGACGATCGCCGTCATCGCGACGAGGGCGAGGGCGGTCATCGACTGCTCGAGCGCCGTCGGGACCCCCAGTCGCGTGATCTTCGCGACGTACTCCCGTCGCGGCCGGAGGTGGCTCGCCCGGATGTCCGGCCCCACGTCGGTGTAGTACAGCAGGTAGAACCCGATCGCCGTCGCGAGCCCCCTCGAGATGAGGGTCGCGACGGCGGCCCCCTCGACCTCGAGGCGGGGGAACGGACCGACGCCGAAGATGAACAGCGGATCGAGCGCGACGTTGAGGACGACGCTGACGAGCATTACGCGCATCGGCGCGCGCGTGCTGCCGTAGCCGCGCATGAGCGCGACGAAGACGAAGAAACCGAAGAGGAAGGGGAGCCCGAGGAAGAAGATGCGGAGGTAGCCGGCCGCGAGCGGGATGATCTCGGCCTGCGTCGCGGCGTCGGCGGGCAGAGCGGCGAGCAGCGGCCCGGTGGCGAAAAAGCCCAGAGTACTCAGGCCGATGGCGACCAGCGAGACGAACGACAGCGTCTGGCCGGCGATCAGTCCGGCGTCGCCGCTCTTCGCGCCGGTGTGCTGGGCGATCAGGATCGCACCGGCCGTCGTGAAGCCGCCGCCGACCGCGATCAGCAAGAAGAGGATCGGAAACGCGAGGCTCACGGCCCCGACCGCGTCGGGCGAGAGCGCCCCCAGCCAGAAGGTGTCGCCCACGTTGTAGGCGACCTGCAGCAGCTGGATGACCACGAGCGGCCACGCGAGCCGGATCATCGGTCGAACGAGGGGGCCGTCGGTGAGTGTTCCGTCGGACGATTCCGTAACCATAGCCGAAGCAAGACGGCGGCCCTACTTGGGCTCTCGTGAGTCATGATAACGTCGGACACCGAACACGAACGACGACGCTGTTCGCCCGTCGACGGATCCGGTCCCGTGGCGGTCAGGAGTCGAAACAGGAGCTTTAGGGGACTGGTCCGCGCACGTTCCGCCATGACAATCGGCGTTATCGGCGGCAGCGGCATCTACGACGCATTGCCACTCGAGAACACCCGCAAAGAGGAGATTTCGACACCGTACGGCGAGCCGAGCGAGGCGGTCACCCTCGGCGAACTCGCCGAGCGAGACGTCGCGTTCCTCCCGCGTCACGGCGAGAACCATCAGCATCCGCCGACCGACGCGGCCTACCGGGCGAACATCTACGCACTCAAATCGGTCGGTGTCGACCGGGTCATTGCCACGAACGCGGTCGGCAGCCTGCGCGAGGACCTGCCGCCGCGGACGCTCGTCGTTCCCGACCAGATCTTCGACCGGACCAAACACCGCACGCCGACTTTCTTCGGCGACGGCATGGTCGTCCACATGGGCTTCGCCGATCCCTACTGTCCGGAGATGGTCTCCCACCTCGCGGAATCGGCACGGGAAGCGACCGACGACGGAACGAAAACCCAGGAAGACGGCACGTACGTCTGTATCGAAGGGCCGCAGTACTCCACCCGGGCCGAGAGCGAGTTCTACCGCGACCAGGGCTGGGACATCGTCGGCATGACCGCCATCCCGGAGGCCAAACTCGCCCGCGAGGCCGAGCTGAGCTACGCCACCGTCGCCGGCGTCACCGATTACGACGTCTGGAAGCAAGACAGCGAGGTCACCCTCGAGGAGGTCCTCGAGAACGCCGCGGCCAATCAGGACGCGATCAACGCGGTCGTCGAACGCGCCATCCGAACGATGCCCGAGGATTTCGAGAGCGAGGCCTGGAGCGCGCTCGAGGGGACGATCAACACGCCACAGGAGGCGATCCCCGAGGAGACGCTCGAGCGCGTCGACCTGCTGGCCGGCGACTACCTCGATTGAGTCAGTCGAACGCGCGTTTGAGCTCCAGCGCGGTCGTCTCGTCGTTCCGGTCGACCCGGCGGACCCGATCTACCTGAAGGGGTTCGCGGTCAGCGCTCGTTGCATCGTATTTCGATTCCGTCTCCCGGTTCCGGTTCGGTCCCATTGGTTCGGCGCGAGTCGGTGTCGGTTCCGACGCCGGTGCTCGATCGGGACTGCCGCGTGAACCGACGCCGTTCTCGATCGTCACGCAGTCGTCACAGAAGTCGTTGCTCCCCCACTCGAGGGTGTGGAACGGCACGCCGAGAACGACGAGCTGCCGGGCATAGCGGCGGTGGGTACCCGATTCCGCTAACACACCACAGCGGACGCAGTGTCGTCGACCGGTTTCGAACGGTTCCTCCTCGAACCGATACTCGATTCCGAACGTATGGGCCGGATACAGCGGGAGACGGCTCACGAGGAGGAGTCCGACGAGAACGAACAGGAAGCACACCGCCGAGACCCACATCGCGACTGTCGGCTCGAACCGGAACAGCGGCCCGATCATGGCCCCCGCGAGGAGGGCGATTGGCAGCAGCTTCCGAACCAGCGCGAACGTCTCGACGCGACTGCGAAAGAGCACATCGTCCGGCCTCGTCATCGACTCGAGGTTTCGCCGGTGCGGGCTAAACGCTTGTGGGCGCTCGAGCCATTCCCAAGTCGGTACGGAGAGTTACCCTCAAGCCGGTATGAGAATTCAGTCGGCGATCGCTTCGCTCGCCTCCGCCTCCACTGCTGCCTCTTTGACCCAGAGATCGCCGAACAGCTCGTCCTGCTCGAGCGTGACTCTCCCTCGGTGGGCCAGAAAGAGCAGCGCGAGGTAGGTCATCACGCGCGTGCCGCCGACCTCGTCGATCTCGGCGTACAGCACCTCGTCGCGGCCTTGCTCGTAGTGGTCCTCGAGTTCGGTCTCGACGTCGTCGATGACCGCCTCGATGTCCTCCTCGTGGGTCGTGTGGGTCACGTCGTCGCTGGTCGGCTCGTCGTCGACCCGGAAGTCGTCGCCGGAGTGGTAGTTCAGCTCCTGCACGCCGCGGTCGTACCCTTTGGGCGAGTCGCTCGTGTCGTAACTTCGGGACTCCTTCCACCAGGTGTCGCGTTCGGCGGTCCGAAGCTCGCGGACCAGTTCGTCCAGCGTCTCCGGCTTCCCGCGGGCGTGCTTGCGCTCGAGGCGGCGTTCCATCTCTTCCTCGAGGTTCTCGACGGGGTCGAACCCCGGCGGATACTCCCGCTCGTCGTCGCCCTTTGGATCCATCGGCCCGTCGTCGGCGAAGGGGGCTTCCCACGGCGGGAGCTCCTCCTCCTCGGGCTCGTCGGTGGCGAACAGCTCGTCGCTTTTCATCCGCAGGAGGACGCTCGCGTAGAACAGCGCCCGTCCGGAGGTTCGGAGGTCGACCTCGTCGATCGCCTCGAGGAACTTGTCGGTAACTGCGACGATGTCGATGTCCCACGGGTCGATTTCGCCGTCCTTCGCGAGTTGGACGAGCAGTTCGACGGGCTCGACCGTCTCCTCATCTTCGTCGTCCTCGGCCGTCTCCGTGGCCGTCTCGGCGTCAGTGAACTCGAGGACGGAACCGTCGGCCCCGGCCGGCGGGCTCTCGTCGTCGGAATCGCCGTCCGTGCTCGAGTCCGCGTCCCCGGGGCGCTCGCGGTCCTCGTGGCCCGCGATGTCGAGGGGAATCTCGTCCCCTCCATCAGTATAAAATTCGTCGTGGTCAGTCACTGACCGGCACCTCCTCCCCGCTCCCGTCGCCGCCGTCGCTCAGATCGATCCCGGTCACTGCGCTCACGTTATCCTGTTGCATCGTCACGCCGATCGCCCGCTCGGAGCGGTCGAGCATCGCCGACCGGTGGGAGACGACGACGAACTGGGCCTCGTCGGAGAGTTCGTCGACCATCTCGCCGATCCGCTCGGCGTTGACGGCGTCGAGGAAGGCGTCGACCTCGTCGAGCGCGTAGAACGGGGCCGGGTTGTGCCGCTGGATCGCGAAGATAAAGGCGAGCGCGGTCAGCGACTTCTCGCCGCCGGACATCGCGTCCAGCCGCTGAATCGGCTTGTCGCCCGGCTGTGCCTTCATCGTCAGTCCCCCGTCGAACGGATCCTCCTCGTTCTCGAGGTGCAGCGTCCCCGTCCCCTCCGAGAGCTTCTCGAAAATCTCGGTGAAGTGCGCGGCGATCGCATCGTAGGCGTCCATGAACGTCTGCTTCTTCTGGGTCTCGTACTGCTCGATCCGCTCGCGGATGCCGTCCGCCTCCTCGACCAGCGTCGCCCGCCCCTCTTCGAGGGTCTCGAGATCGCTCTTGACCTCGTCGTACTCGTCGATCGCGAGCATGTTCACCGGCTCCATCGCCTCCATGTCGGCTTGGAGGAGGTCGATCATCTCGAGGACGGTGTCGTGATCCGGCACGTCCTCGGGATCGTAGTCGCCGACCTCGGACTCGAGGGATTCGATCTCCCACTCGAGGCTGCTCGCGCGCTCGCCGGCGTCCTCGAGTTTGCTCTCGACGGCGTTGACCCGATCCTGTTGCTGGTCGCGTTTCGTCCGGGCCTCCGACAGCTCCTCTTTGAGGTCGCTGCGCTCGGCTTTCAGTTCCGTGAGCTCCTCCTCTAACTCCTCGACGGCCGCTCGCTTCTCCTCGAGTTCCTCGCGCTTCCCGGCGATTTCCTCCTCGTAGTCGTCGATCCGATCTTCGTGTTCGGCCGTCCGATTTTGCGCGGCCTCGATGTCGTCGTGGAGGTCCTCGATGGCGTCCTCGGCGTACTCCTTCTCGAGGCTCAACTCGTTGAGTTCGTTGTCGAGTTCCTGGATGCGGTCCTCGCGCTCGTCGATCTCGACCTCGAGCGCCTCGATCTGGTCGGTGAGTTTGGGGATCTTCGAGTCCGCGAGTTCGGTCTCGAGCTCCGCGATATCGGCCTCGAGTTCCTCGACCGTCGCCGTCTTCGCGCCGATCTCCTCGGAGATCTCGTTCATCCGTTCGTCAACGGACTCGCGCTCCTCGCGGAGCTCCTCGAGGTCCGACTCGAGGTCCTCGATTGCCGTCTCGATCGCCTCGCGGCTCTCGTCGAGCCCCTCGAGTTCGGACTCGATCGACCGCACCTCGTCGGCCGCGTCGCTCTTGCGGTCGCGGGCGTCGTCGAGTCGCTCCTCGACGCCGCGGGATTCCTCGCGGAGGGACTCGCGTTCCTCCTGGAGCGCCGTGATCTGTTTCGCGACCCGCTCGAGTTGGCCCTCGCCGCCGCCGGTGAAGGAATAGCGCGAGCCGCCGCCGGAGCCGCCGGTCATCGCGCCGCTCTTCTCGACCAGGTCGCCGTCGAGGGTGACCATCCGATAGTCGCCCATGTACGAGCGGGCGGTTTCGATGTCCTCGACGACCAGCGTGTCACCGAGGACGTAGGAGAAGACGCCCGAGTACTCGGCATCGAAATCGACGAGGTTGTACGCGAAGTCGACGATCCCCGGATCGCTCGGCGCGTTGGGGAGCCGACGCTGGCTCATGTCCGTCAGCGGCAGGAAGGTCGCTCTCCCCGCGTTTCGGGACTTGAGGTGCTCGATACACTGTTGGCCGATGACGTCGTCGTCGACGATCACGTTCGCGAGCCGACCGCCGGCGGCGGTCTCGCAGGCGACCGCGTACTCGCCGGGGACGGTCCCCAGCTGGGCGACCGCGCCGTGAACGCCGTCGATCCCCGAGTTGAGGATCGTCGTCACCGCGCGACCGAACGAGGAGTCGCCGCTCTCGCCCGCGTTGGCCTCGAGTTCGGCGTACTCCTGTTGTTTGGCCTGGATCTCGTCGTCAAGCTCGTCGATATCGGATTGCAGCCGCCGTTTCTCGCTTTTCAGGTCGTCAACGACCTCGGCGATGTTCGCGCGATTCCGCTTCGCCTTCTCGAGTTCCCGCTCGAGGTCGCTGCGCTCGCTCTCGATCTCGGGAAGCTCCTCGCGTTTCGCCTCGATCGTCGTTTCCTTTTCACTGATCGCGTTCGAGCGTCGCCGAGCCTCGTCGAGCAGGCGGTCCTGTTCGCGCTGGAGGTCGTTCTTCTCAGTCTTGGCTGCTTCCAGCTCGTCCTTGCGCTCGGCGAGGTCGGCTTTGAGTTCGTCGAACTCGGTGTCGACGGCGTCGATTTCGGCCTCGAGTTCGTCGCGCTCTCGCTCGCGTTCCTGAATCTCGCTCGTGATCGAGGCCTTCTCGAGTTTGTGCTCGCGCATCTCGTCGGCGAGGTCGTCGATCGTCTCCTGCTTGCGGTCGATCTGGACGAACGCCTCGCGGCGCTTGGACTCGGCCTCCTCGATCGCCTCCTCGCTGGCCTCGATCTTGTCTTCGAACCGCGAGATGTCGCCTTTGATCTCCTCGATCTCGCTTTTGATCCGGAGCTGTTCGTCCTCGCCCTTGCGCTCGATTTCGGCGTTTAAGTCCTCGAGGTCTTCCTGCAGGCGGACGACCGTTCCCTCGCGCTCGTCGAGTTCGCGCTGGAGCTCTCGAAGCTCGTCTGCGAGGTCGTCGACCTCGCTCTCGACCGATTCGAGTTCGGCGCGTTTCTCCTCGAGTTCGCTGGCTTTCTTGTAGCCCTCGTACTCCTCTTTCTCGCGGCGGAGCCGGCGGTAGCGCATGGCTTCCCGGCGCTCGTCCGCGAGCTGGTCGATCCGATCTCGTTTCTCCTCGATGCGGAGTTCGGCTTCGTCGATCCGTTCCTGAACGGTCTCGAGTTCACCGAACGCGTCCTCCTTCTTCGCGTCGAACTCCGCGACGCCCGCGATCTCGTCGATGATCTCCCGGCGGGCGTGGGGTGTCATGTTGATGATCTCGGTGACGTCGCCCTGCATGACGACGTTGTACCCCTCCGGGGTGATGCCGGCCTGGGCGAGCAGATCCTGGATGTCCGAGAGGTTGACCGAGCGGTCGTTGAGATAGTAGTAGGAGTAGTAGTTGTCCTCGGTCTCCTTCACCCGGCGACGGATGCAAATCTCGTCGACGTCGCCGATGTCCTCGCTGCCCGCGGCGTTGACGACCTGCGAGCGCTCGAGGGTGTCCTCCGAGTTGTCGAGGATGACCTCGACGGTCGCCTCGCGAGGGCCGCTCGAGGCGTCGTCACCTTCGTGACCGGGGTTGTAGATGAGGTCGGTCAGTTTCTCGGCGCGAATCCCGCGGGTACGGGCCAGTCCGAGCGCGAAGAGGACAGCGTCGATGATGTTCGACTTGCCGGAGCCGTTCGGGCCCGTAACGACCGTGAAGTCCTCGTAGAACGGGATCTTCGTCTTTCTGCCGAAACTCTTGAAATCGTCGAGGACGATCGCCTTGATATACATTCTTATTGCGCGACCTCCACACCGCCAGCAGCCGGAAGAAGGGGAATCGGCACGTCCGCGACCCCCCTTCCGCGGCGGTATCTGCAGTTATGCAACGATAATGTCGTCGCTACCTGAGTCTTCCGCTTCGTCACCGGTTTCTTCCGCATTCCCGCCCTCGGCGTCCGCGGCCGCCTCGGCGACCTCGTCGGGTTCGGCTTCGGGCGTTTCGTCTTCCGCCGCCGCCGTCGTCTCCGCGTTCTCACTGCGGCGTTCGGGCACACGCGTCGGCGTGTCGGCGTCTAGTTCGGCCTCGAGGACGCGGATTCGCTCTTTCGCCTCGATGAGTTCGTCCGTCAGTCCTTCTACCGTCGACTCGAGTTCCGCAACCGTCGATTCGAGCGTCTCGACGCGGTTGTTCGACATATCAACTAGGCGGCCGTCCGGCCACATAAACGTACGTCAGACGACTATAATTTATTTTACAGCTCTCGGAGGGGCACGTTTGCGCTGGTCACAAATTCGTGGATGGGCTACCCGCTGACCGGGGTAACCGTAACGGTTGGGAGAGAGCGTCGCGGCCGCTGTGGACTGAGGCGGGTCGTGGGTCGGGAAACGGATAGCGGGCGCCGATGATCGCTAAGGACTGCCGTGAGCAGTGAATTCACTGCGTGGAATCCTCAGTTGCGGGAAGCGTAAACGAGAACGTCGCTCCCTCACCGGGGTCGGAGTCGACCCAGATCTCGCCGCCGTGGCGTTCGATGATCCGTTGACACAGCGCGAGGCCGATCCCGGTGCCGGAATACTCCTCCCGACTGTGGAGCCGCTGGAAGACCTCGAACACGCGGTCCTGGTCGTCGGGATCGATCCCGATCCCCTCGTCGCTGACCGAGATCACCCACTCTCGCCCCCGGCGTTCGGCGTCGACGGAAATCCGCGGCGACGAGTCGCCGCTGTACTCGAGTGCGTTACTCAGCAGATTCTGGATTACCTGGCGCAACTGGCTGGCGTCCCCTTCGACGCGGGGGAGGGTGTCGGTCTCGAGCTCGGCGTCCGTCTCCTCGATCTGAAGCCGTAGATCCGCGAGCACGCTCTCGAGGACCGAATCGAGGTCGACGGGCTCGAGCGGATCACCTTGCGTCTCGACTCGAGAGTACGCCAGTAGACCCTCGATCATGTCGCGCATCCGGTCAGCCCCGTCGACGGCGAACTGGAGGAACTCCTCGCCGTCCTCGTCGAGCGCGTCGGCGTAGCGGCTCTCGATCAGCTGGAGATAGCTCGAGACCATCCGTAACGGCTCCTGCAGGTCGTGAGAGGCCGCGTAGGCGAACTGCTCCAAGCGCTTGTTGGATTCCTCGAGTCGGTCGACCGTCTCCTCGAGCTTGCGCTGGTACTCCTTCCGCTCGGTGATGTCGTAGGCCATCGACACGCCGGCGAAGACGTCTCCCCGGGTGTCGGTGATCGGGACCGTATAGATCACCCACTCCCGGCCGGCGTACTCGAGTTCGACCGATCGCTCTTCGCCCTCGAGTGCGGCCTGAAGCGCCGGTCTGAGTGCATCGCTCGTTTCAGTAGGCCAGACGTCGTCGAACTGTTCTCCCTCGGCGTCCGCCGGATCCACGGGTATCTTGTCGAAACCCTGTCCCGCGACCAGCGTGTACGTGAGGTCGTGGTCGAAAAGGGTAACGACGCCGTTCGGGAAGTGCTCCGCGAGGGTGCGGTAGCGCTGCTCGGACTCCTCGAGTTCGCGTTCGCGCTTCTTTCGCTCCGTGATGTCGCGGTCCGAGACGAAGATCGACACGACGTCGCCCTCGTCGTTCGTGACGGGCCTGAAGACGCCGCTGAGCGTGTACCACTCGCCGTTCGGTCGCGTGAGATCGGTCTCGAAGTTGACGTACTCGCCGGCCGCCGCGCGTTCGGTCCACTCTCTGACGTCGCGCTGGACCTGATCGCCTTCGTCCCACCACGGCGTCTCCCACATCGGTTCGCCGATCACGTCCTCGAGGTCGGCGTCGATGTACTCCATCGCCGTCCCGTTGATATCCAGTACCGTCCCGTCGGGTTCGAGCAGGCCGACGAGAATGTTCGGATCCTCGAAGATCGCTTCGAAGCGCCGCTCCGTTTGCTCGAGTTCGCGCTCGCGCTCCCGGCGCTCGGTGACGTCGCGGAAATACACCGATATTCCGGTCTCGGAGGGGTAGAGGTTCGCCTCGACCCGGAAGTCGAGCGTGTCGTAGTAGAGTTCGTAGCTGGTCGGTTCCTGCGTTTCCAGCGCCGTGTGGAAGGCGTCCCAGACCTCGTCGAGATCGCGGAGATCGGGAAACACCTCCCAGAGCTGTTCGCCGAGCAGTTCCTCCTCGGAGTGCTGGAGGAGTTCCGCAGCGCGCTCGTTGACGTGGGTGAACCGAAACTCGTCGTCGACCGCGTAGAAGGCGTCCGAGATCCGTCCGAGAATGCGCTGGAGTTCGCTCTCGAGTTCCTGTTCGCGCTCCCAGCGATCCGTCATATCGCGAGTCACCTTCAGATAGCCCTGGAGGGTGCCGTCGTCGTCGCGAATCGGTGTGATCGTGACGTTCGCCCAGAATCGCTTCCCGTCGCTGCGAACGCGCCAGCCTTCGTCCTCGACGGAACCGTTCTCGAGCGCTATCTCGAGGTTCCGTTCCGGAACGTTCGCCGCTCGATCCGCCTCGGTGTAAAACGTCGAGAAGTGTTCGCCGATGATCTCCTCGTGGTCGTAGCCCTTGAGGTTCCGCGCACCCCTGTTCCAAGTGAGGACGTGACCGTCCGCGTCTAGCCGGAAGATCGCGTACTCTTCGACGGCGTCGACCAGGGACTGAAACGCTTCCTTATTCTCCTGTAAATCCGCTTCCGATTGCTTCTGATCGGTGATATCGTAGTAGAATTCGACCCGGCCGCCGGCGAACTCCCCCGATTCGATCGGTTTGCTCTGGTATCTGAGCCAGCGCTCCTCGCGGTTGCCCCCGTCACCGGTGACCCGACACTCGAATCGATCGACGTAGCGACCGTCGTCGTACGCCGAGAGAACGGTTGCTGCGAACGAATCTGGCTCGGCGAACCTGTATTTGAGGGCGTCGGCGACGACTGCACGACTGCGCTGCCCGATGAGGGCCGTGGGATCGAGATCGAAGTAGCGGTCGATGGTCTCGTCGGCCCACGCGATCTCGCCGTCCTCGTCGGTGACGCAGACGCCGATGTCGGCTTTGTCGAGGATGCTCGTGATAGAATCGTACGATTCCACTGCCGACGTAAGCGTCTCCTGTCGGCGTTGTTCCTCGGAGCGGTCGCGAGCGACACCGATGGTGCCCCGGAGCTCGCCGTCCGCGACCAGAAGATTGACCCGGAGTTCGTAGGGGATCTCGTCGCCGCCGGCAGTTCGGACGGTGATATCGAACGTGGCGATACCGTCGTCCTCGTCGCTCGCGTCGATTCCGCTTGCAATACCGCGTTCGATACGGTCGATATCGGCATCGGTGAGCACGAGCGAAACGTGTTCGCCGATGAGTTCGTCGCGCGTATAGCCGGTTGCCTCGACGATAACGTCGTTGACCGCAACGAAGTGTCCGTCGGTATCGAGCTGGTAGATGCCGTCGTCGATCGTGTTGACGAGCGTCTGATATCGGTGGAGCGCAACGTCGTCGTCGGCATCCCCCCAGAATGCCCCGTCGTCTGCGCCCGCTCGAGTACTCATGCTTTCCCGATAAGCACTGAGCAAGAAAAAACCCCTCGTCGCTCTGGGGCGCTTTATACACACCATAGTCGCACCGTCGCTCTGTCACTGAGTGTCACTACCGACCCTCTCGCGACCATCCCGGTGCGACAGCACATCGATTCGAAGCGCCGTCGTGATTCGTGGATCGGTTGAGTTCGAGCTGACAGCTGCGTTGTTAACATGTACACATTCGCCTATTTGCATTGGTAGTGTGTATCATACGTATGCCGCAACAGGCAGTGAACGGTGTCTACTAGCTATGACAAGTGGATTAATCGCAGGTACGGAGTCGGACGGTATCGACAGACGAACGCTACTGAAAACGGTCGGTGGTTCGGCGCTCGCGGTCGCACTGGCCGGCTGTACGGAACTGCTCGAGGGCGAAGACGATCCGCTGGCGGACGCTGACGTCCCGGACGAGCCGATCGAGTCGGGTCTGCAGACGTTCACGGAGGGTGCACCGGCGGTTCTCGGCGTACAGGCCCGGTACGGCGCCGAAACCGCGGTTCGTCGGATCAACGAGAACGATGGGATTGCCGGCCGCGAGATGAATCTCGACGTCGTCGAGGAGGGCGGCGCTTACCTCGTCAACTACCAGCAATTCGTCGACGAGGGAAAAGACGTCACCTTCGGTCCGATCTCGAGCAGCGGCCACGCGGAGATGGTTCCAGAGATCGAGGAGCAGGAAGTTATCAACGTCTCGACCGACGGAACGGTGACGACGCTGTACGAGGAGGACTTCCCGGACGTGACCTACTCGTTCCGGTTCCAGAACCACGACGTGATGGAGGCGATCGCGGCCGTCAACCAGGCGGTCGAAGTCCTCGGCGCGGACGAAATCGACACTTACGCTGGAATCAATCCCGGCTATGCGTTCGGCCAGGACGAGATGGAGCTGTTCTCGCAAGGGATCGAACAGCTGACGGGTGCCGAACAGGTACACAGCGGGTTCCCAGACCTGGGGACCAACGACATGTCGACACACATCACCGAGATCAACAGTGAGGCACCCGACGTCCTCTTCTCGAGTTGCTGGGGCGGCGACGCGACGCTGTTGCTCGAGCAGGGCCACGCCAACGGGATGTTCGACAGTATCGAACTGCTGGTCGGCCCGGTCCTCTACGGCTCGGCTAACGATATGACCGAGGATCTCGTCGATGGGTCGATCTACTCGGGCTCGCGAAATTTCTACTGGGGCGAGCCGTCGACCGACCGGTGGAGCCCGGCCGCCGATCTAGTCGACGAGGTCCAGAGCGAGTACGGCGTCGTGCCGACGGCCCACTTCATGAGCGGCTACGGTGCGGTGACGGCGTGGGCGACGGCCGCCGAAAAGGCCGTCCGCCTCCTCGGCCGCTGGCCCGAGCAGGACGAACTCGCGACGATCCTCGAGAATCACGGATTCTTCACGCCGGCCGGCTACCACACGATTGGCGCGGACCATCAGGGCTACTCCAACGCTCACTTCGGCGAGTTGACCTGGTCGAACGAACACGATGCTGCGGCGCTCGCGGACGTGAACGTCTTCTCCGCCGAGTCGGTGTCGCCGCCGCCGGGAGAGAGCTCCACCGACTGGATCGGGAGCTGGTGAGTACCGTGCGAAACCGTATCCAGTAACTATGCTCGAACACGTACTCAACGGGCTCTACTACGGCTCTGTCCTGTTTATGATCGCGTCGGGAATGACGATAATCTTCGGCGTCCTGGGGATCCTCAACCTCGCACATGGTGAGCTGTACGCGCTGGGTGCATTCACCGCCTTCACCGTCGTCGGCTTCGCCGCGGGACAGGTCGCCTCCCCCACCGGACCCGTGACTGCAGTGATCTTCGGTCTGGTCGTCCTCGCCGGCTCGCTCGCGGCCGCCGCCGTCTTGTTGCCGGTCGGCGGTGCGCTCGAGGCGACGTTCATCAGACCGATCTACGACCGGGACGAGGTCTACCAGCTCCTGTTGACCTACGGACTACTGCTCGTCCTCACGGACGTGATGAAGCTGGGTTGGGGACCGTCGCCGATCGACGTCGGCGTCTACAGCGGCATCAACGAGATTCCAACGACGGAGCTCGTCGGCGTCAGCTACCCCTCGTACAATATCCTCGTCATTCTGGTCGGCGTCGCGGTGTTCGCCTGGCTCGTCTGGTTCTTCGATCGCACGAAGACCGGCCGCATCGTGCGAGCGACCGCCATCGATCGGGAGATGTCGACGGCCATCGGGGTCAGCACGGACCGCATGTTCACCCTCGTGTTTGCCATCGGTGCGTTCTTCGCCGGCTTCGGCGGTGCGATGGTCAGCATCGGTCCGGGGTCGGCGTCTCTCGGCATGGGACTCGACTGGCTGGTACTGTCGTTCGTCGTGATCGTCATCGGCGGGCTCGGTAGCTTGAAGGGCGCGTTCGTCGGCGCGCTGCTCGTCGGTATCTCCAGCCGGGTCGCGACGGCGTACTATTCACCGCTCGAGTTGGCAGCACCGTTCCTCCTGATGGTCCTCGTCTTGCTCGTCAGGCCCGAGGGCCTCTACGGGACGTGGGGTGAGATCGAATGAGTCGCTTCCTCGTCGAGCGCGACGGCGAAACCCACGTTCGGCTGCTAGAGGGGATGGAACTGACCAAGGGCCAGACGGTCCTCGCGGTCGTCGGTCTCGTCGTCCTCTTCCTCGTGCCCGATATCACGCGGTTTACTGGGCTCTCGTTTACCGCGATCCACCGCGGAATTCTGTTCGGGCTCGCCGCGGTCGGGCTGAATCTACTCCTGCGCCACACCGAACTCGTCTCGTTCGGTCACGCGGCGTTCTTCGGCGTCGGGGCCTACGGAGCCGCCGTGTTGGCGTCTCACTTCGATGTCTCGAGCGGCCTCCTGTTGCTGCTCGGGGGCGTCCTCGCGGCGACGACGATCTCGGTGCTGATCGGCTACTTCGTTGCCGGCTACCTCGACATCTACTTCGCGTTGCTGACGCTCGCGTTCAACCAGGTCCTGTACGCGTTCGTCCTGCAGAGCGGCTACTTCAACTACAGCGATGGGCTCAGCGTCCGCCCCGACGGGCTGAACCCGCCAACGCTGTTCGGCCTCGAGTGGACGTCGACGGGATACGATCTGATCCTGTACTACTTCACAGTCGTCGTGCTCGTCGTCTCGTTGCTGGTGATGTGGAAACTGATCAATTCGCCGTTCGGGAGAGCACTGGACGCTATCGGTCAGAACCGGACGCGGGCCAGGTTCGTCGGGATTCCCGTCGAGAAGTACGTCTGGGTCGCATTCGTAATCTCGGGTATCTACGGCGGACTCGCCGGGGGGCTGTTCGCGCTCCTGCAGTTGCACGTCAGCCCGGATCCGACTCTGTATGCGTTCGTGTCGGGGGAAATTCTGTTCATGGCGATCCTTGGCGGGTTCGGAACGCTCGTCGGGCCCGTCATCGGTGGTGTCGTCCTCGTTTACATGCTGATTCAGGCACCGTTCTACGTGGAGTACTACAACGCCCTGACAGGGCTAACGTTGCTCGCGGTCGTGCTCTTCCTTCCCGAGGGAATCCTGGGATCGATCCCGAAGATCGGGACCGGATTGGCGCGACGACGTCGCGATCCCGGCCTGCTTCGAAAGGACGTTACGACGCTCGGTTCGTCGCTTCGCCGGAGCGTGACTCGCGCCGTAACCACCGTTCGAATCATCGTTTTCGGGGTCAACTAACATGCTCGAAGCACGAAATCTTCGCAAGGAATTCGGAGAACTGCGCGCCACGGACGACGTTTCGCTGACGTTCGGCGAGACCGCCGGCGAGATGGTGTTCATCGTCGGTCCAAACGGGGCCGGCAAGACGACGCTCATCAATCTGCTGACCGGACTGCTTGAGCCCGATCAGGGTTCGGTCGTCGTCCACAGGCGAGAGAACGGCGCTGCCGTCGAAGAGGACATTACGGAGATGGCTCCCGAGGACCGCGTCACGGAGGGACTCGTCAGGAGCTTCCAGATCGTCCACATCTTCGAGGAGATGACCGTCCGCGAGAACGTCCGCATTGCGGTCCTCTCCCGTCACGGCAAGACACTGAGCATGCGGACCGTCGACGACAGCCACGAAGAGGTCGAACGCGAGATCGACGACCTCCTCGCACAGTTCCGACTCGCGGACGTCCAACACGAGGTCGCCGAGACGCTACCTCATGGCGACCGGAAACTGCTCGACGTGGCGATGTCGTTCGGACTCGACCCGACGTACCTGCTGCTCGATGAGCCGACGGCCGGCGTCGCTACTCGCGAGAAGGAGTACGTAATCGAGACGATCGTCGAGGCCGGCGAGGCCGACGACGTGACGACGGTGACGATCGAACACGACATGGACCTCGTCAAGGAGTACGCGGATCGTCTCGTGGTCCTCCACGAGGGAGCGGTCTTTCGGGAAGGTGACCCCTCTCTGCTCGAGACCGACTCGGAACTCAGACGGGTCCTCCTGGGGGTGGACGAATGAGCACACTCGGCCCCGGGTCCGACGCCGGCGATAGTGCGTCGGGTCCGCTGCTCGAGGTATCGGACCTCTCGGCGACGGTCGAGGGGTTCGAGGTCACCCGCGGGGTTGATCTCGAGGTCAACGAGGGCGAGGCTGTCGCCCTCGTCGGCCGTAACGGTGCCGGCAAGACGTCGACGTTCCGGTCGATCATGGGGCTCACGCCGGTTACGAACGGCTCGATTCGGCTAAACGGCGAAGAACTGCTCGAGATGCGGCCCGAACTGATCCCCAAGCGGGGGGTCGGCTACCAACCGGAGAACCGAGACCTCTTCACCGGAATGACCGTCGAAGAGAACTTCCGACTCCCGATATGGACCGCCGGCGCGGCACGCGGGATCGAAGATGAGGACGCCATGGTCGAGGATATTTTCGATCTCTTCGACGAACTCGAGGACCGCCGCCACGCCGAAGTGCAGAACCTGAGCGGCGGCCAGGGGAAGATGACCGCGATCGGGCGGGCGCTCGCGCTCAAGCCGGATCTACTCATCCTCGACGAACCGCTCGAGGGGCTGGCTCCGGTGGTCGTCGAGAACGTCAAGTCCTACATTCGCGAGATTATCGATAGGGACATTTCGGTGTTGATCGCCGAGTCGAACGCGAGTCACGTCCCGGAGATTGTCGACCGGATGTACGTGATCGAACGCGGCGAGATCGTCGACAGCGGCGATCCCGCGGAACTCTCGTCGGACGAGGAAATCCAGATGCTCATGCAGGGCGGCGGCGAGTAATCGGTCCCGTCGACCGCGACTTCTTTTATCGAACATCGGCCGGCGTCTGAGACGCCAGCCGCATTCCCGCGGAGACACGTTCCCAGAGATCGGCGGTTTTCGATAGCGTAAGAGAGAGAGAGAGAGAGAGAGAGAGAGCTTCGCTCTCACAGATGTCGCTGAAAAGGGCCGTAGTCGCGCGGTTTCACCTCGCTCTGGTGGAGAACGGCTCGCTGCGCTTGCGGAGACGTACTTGGTAGCAGTCGTTCCGTTCATGGGGTGAGCAGCCGCGTACGAAATGCGGCCGAAGAAGAGGAGTATCGACCGCCGATTCGTCGTTCTACCCGCCGATCTCAGAGTTGGTCGTCATCCTCCATTCGATCGATCGCCCCCAGTGCCGCCTGAAGGACCTTTCGCTCGCTCCGGCGCAGATTCATCGAAACAGCCGTCTTCGAGATATCGAAGTGGTCCGCGAGTTCGTCGAGCGTCGTCGCCCGTGGCGTCTCGTAGTAGCCGTTCCGAGACGCGACCTCGAACGTTTCGCGTTCGGTTTCGGTCAGCGACCGACAGCCTTCGAGAAGTTGCGTCGCGCTCTCCGAGTTTTCGAGGAGATCGAACAACGTCGACGGGCCGAACTGATCGCGGTTCTCGACGCTGTAATCGTTGTGTCGCTCGAGTTCCGCTAAGGTCCGGTCCTCGTCTTCGTCCGCATCGAAGCCGACGTGCCACCGTTCCCGCCCGTTCTCGATCTGGAACGGTCCGGTAATGTAACCGCCGTTTCGCTGGATCGTTTGCATCGCATTGGTCTCCTTTATTTTCGTGCCGATTTCGGCGACGTTGTCTCGCTTCGAGAGGATATAGCAGTTCGTCATATTCGGGTGCTCTCGGAGCGTCCGGAGCCCGTCGTCGAGCGCTCCCCGCGAATCCGCCTTGGCGATGAGCCGCGTCTCGAGTTTTGCGGCGTCGGTGTCGAGTTGCCACTGGACGGCTGAGAATGCGATGTCGATGTCGTCGGTTGTATCGATGAACGGACAGTCGTACTGCCGCATATCGATATCGAGGTCGATCATCGCTATGGTGAGATAGGTAGACATACAAGGTCTTAATAGTTGGTATTATACACACCAATCCGAAGCGTAATATCGGTGTTTCCCGATTGATTAGGTCGAAAATTGCTGGAATTTACCACGAATCGATCATTTCAGATCCTGTTTCGCAAACGGCTGTCCGAGACGTCGCCGTTAATATGTTAATAGCTCTCTTTTAGGTCGTTCTGTACTAGTATCTAGCCGTGTAGAATGTCACGGAATCAAGTTACTCCACCGACGATCTCGCGCGAGGAGATCTACCCGTTCCCCGACGAATCATTTACGGATCGAAACGTCTGTCTCGTGACGGGCGCGGCCTCCGGCATCGGACGGGCGACCGCACTGGCCGCCGCCGGCAACGGGCTCACCGTCGCGGCCACGGACATCGATGAGGACGGCCTCGCGGGAACGATCGACCGCGGACAGGAGCTCGATCTCGAAGGATCGATCGAGTCGATTTTTGGGGATCTCACGGACGACAACGACCTCGAGCGAATTGTCAATGAGGCCGCACGGCTGGGCGACATCAAGTACCTCGCGAACGTCGCGGGGATACAACGCATCGATTCGATCGACGAGTTTCGGATGGAAGCATACGATACGATGCATCGGATCATGCTCCGAGCACCGCTCTATCTCTCGAAGCTCTGCGTTCCGCACTTTCGAGAAACCGCGGACGGCGAGGGCTGCGTCGGTAACATGGCGTCGGTCCACGGCCACTACGTCACCAGTGACAAGGTCGCCTACAACGTCTCGAAGTTCGGCCTGCGCGGGCTCACCCAGTCGATCGCTGCGGAGGGTGAGGGGAAGATCCGCGGGTTCTCGATCAGCACTGGCTACGTGAAGACGCCGCTCGTGACGGCTCAACTCGAGGACACCGCCGAACAGCGTGGAATCAGCGTCGACGAGGTGATCGAGGACGTCATGCTCGGCCAGTCTCGAGTGAAAGAGATGATGGAACCGATCGACGTCGCCAATCTCTTCTTGCTGGGCTTTTCGGAACTGGGTCGACACCTCGATGGCGGCGACCTGTTGTTTGATGGGGGCATGACCCTTACCTACGAATAACAATGCCTGGAAACACCAGCCCGAGTCTCGAGGACATCGATGAGATCGCCCACGAACCGAGCCAGGAGTTCGTCGAATCGACCAACGTCGCCGAGTTCATGGCGACGTATGGGATCGACGACTACGAAGAGCTCATCGAACGGACGACGACGGACCTCGAGGGCGAACCCGAAAGCGGCGTCGACTGGTTCTGGGACGAACTGGTCGACTACCTCGGAATCGAGTTCTACGAGGAGTACGACGAAATCCGCGATAACAGCGAGGGGCCCCAGTTCACCGACTGGTATCCCGGCGGCGAACTCAACATCGCCCACAACGTCGTGGATCGCCACGCGGCCGTCGACGAGGAGCGCCGAAACAAGGTCGCCACCATCTGGGAGGGCGAGGACGGCGAGGTCCGGGAGGTGACCTACCACGAACTTCACCGGGGGACGAATCAGGTCGCGAACGCGCTCGAGGAGCGCGGCATCGAAACGGGCGACACCGTCGGACTCTACATGCCGATGGTGCCGGAGGTCGTCTCGATCCTCTACGGCTGTTTCAAGGTCGGTGCGGTCGCCGTTCCGATCTTCTCTGGCTTCGGCGTCGACGCGGCCGCCACCCGGATCGCGGACGCGGAGTGTTCCGTGCTCTTTACCGGCGACGGTTTCTACCGCCGCGGCGACCCGGTCTTCCTCAAGTCTGCCGCCGACGAGGCGATCGAAGAGGCCGGCCACGTCGAGGAGACGATCGTGTTCGATCGGCTCGGTTCCAGTACCACGACGAGCGAACACGAAATTCCGTGGAGCAATGACCGTGACGAGTGGTGGGACGACGCCATCGAGAGCCAGGACGACGAGTACGAGACGAAGTCACTCGACTCGAGCCAGGAGTCGCTGCTGCTGTACTCCTCGGGGACGACGGGCAAGCCGAAAGGAATTGTACACACGCACGCGGGCGTCCAGGTCCAGTGTCCGAAGGAGGTCTACTTCGGGATGGACCTCAAACCCGCGGACCGCTTCTTCTGGGTCTCAGACATCGGCTGGATGATGGGGCCGTGGTCCCTGATCGGCACCCACACCTTCGGCGGCACCGTCTTCATGTACGAGGGCGCGCCGGACCACCCCGAACCGGACCGCTTCTGGGAGATGATCGACCGCCACGAGCTCACCCAGTTCGGCATCTCGCCGACCGCGATCCGCGCGCTCCGCAAGCACGGGGACGAGCGGCTCGAGGGCCACGACCTCTCCAGCCTCCGGATTCTCGGCTCGACGGGCGAACCCTGGGACCCCGAGTCCTGGCACTGGTTCCACGAGAACGTCGGCGGCGGCGACTCTCCGATCATCAACATCTCCGGGGGGACCGAGATCTGCGGCTGCTTCCTGATGCCGATGCCGACGGAACCGCTGAAACCCTGTACGCTCGGCGGCCCGGGACTAGGCATGGACATCGACATCGTCGACCGCGAGGGGAACTCGGTCAGGGAGAACAACGAGCGCGGCTACCTCGTCGCCCGTGATTCCTGTCCGTCGATGACCAAGTCGCTCTGGTCGGGCGACGAGCGCTACCTCGAGGAGTACTGGTCGACGTTCGAGGACCCGCCGATGTGGGACCACGGCGACTGGGCCCAGAAGGACGAAGACGGCTTCTGGTTCCTCCACGGCCGCGCCGACGACGCCCTCAACGTCGCCGGTCGCAAGGTCGGCCCGGCGGAGGTCGAAGGCGCACTCATCGACCACGAGGCGGTCAATCAGGCCGCCGCCATCGGCGCGCCCGACGACACCACCGGCACCGCCGTCGTCGCCTACGTCATCCTCGAGGCTGGATTCGAGGAGAGCGACGACCTCCGGGAGGAACTGCGCGCGCAGGTCGGCGACGAGTTAGGGAAACCGTTCCGCCCGCGCGAGGTGCTGTTCGTCGACGAGTTCCCCAAGACCCAGTCAGGCAAGATCATTCGACGGGCCATTCAGGCGGCTTATACTGGAGAGGATCTCGGCGACATGAGCAGCATC
This sequence comes from Natrinema zhouii, assembly GCF_013456555.2. Classification (GTDB taxonomy): domain Archaea; phylum Halobacteriota; class Halobacteria; order Halobacteriales; family Natrialbaceae; genus Natrinema; species Natrinema zhouii. The sequence continues at coordinate 3,569,904 of NZ_CP059154.1, read as the reverse complement.
GAGAACCCCGAGGCGCTCGAGGAACTCGAGGACGCGCGGTAGTCAGCACGGATCGTACGGATTCGTCGCCGTCTCGACTCACGACCGCCGTCGGCTCATTTCCTCTCGCTCGTCGGTTGGACCGATTCACGCGCGTATTATCCAGACTGAGCAACCAGCGTGCGGTGGCGCGCGCTGTGTCGCGGCGAGCGAAAGCGAGACGCGACCCAACACTGCGCGAGGGATGAGTGAGCGCAGCGAACGAATCGGCTGGGGAGGGCGTGGCGATTCCGTGTCGCCGCGATAGCAGACTACTTTGTTCTTCTCAGTCGCTCTCGAACCCACCGGTCAATTCACTCTATCCATAACGAGCGCTCCGCACAACGGATCGCATAGTTCGCAGCTATCATCGAACCCTCACGACTCCGTCCCGTTACGTTTTACCCCCACGGGCCCGAATCGCCTCCAATGACTGCCCAGACCGTCCAGCAGGGCGACCTCGTGACCGTCATCGGGCTCGAGGTCCACGTCCAGCTGGAGACCGACACGAAGATCTTCTGTGGCTGTTCGACCGAGCCGAGCGACGAGCCCAACGATAACGTCTGCCCGGTCTGTCTCGGCCTGCCGGGGGCACTGCCAGTGCTCAACGAAGCCGCTGTCGAGGCCGCCGTCAAGATCGGGAAGGCGATCGACGCCGAGATCCCCGAAGAGACCCGGTTCCACCGGAAGAACTACTACTACCCCGACCTGCCCAAGAACTTCCAGATCACGCAGTACGACGAGCCGATCTGTCAGGACGGCGAACTCGAGGTCTCCGTCGAGGGCCAGCGACGCACCGTCGCGATCGAGCGCGCACACTTGGAGGAGGATCCGGGCAGCCTCCAGCACGTCGGCGGCGGTGGCGGCATCGATTCGGCCGAGTACACCCTCGTCGACTACAACCGCGCGGGGACGCCGCTGATGGAGATCGTCACGGCACCCGACTTCCGCAGTCCCAGCGAGGTGCGAGCGTTCCTCGCCGAACTCGAGGAGGTCCTCGAGTACCTAGGCGTCTTCGACGCCGAACGCGACGGCAGCCTGCGGATCGACGCCAACCTCTCGATTATCCCCGAGGAAGCGATCGAGGGCGACGACACCGACGAGATCGGAATCGACGCGCTCGAGGCGGCTAATCGAACGGAGGTCAAGAATATCTCGAGCCACAAGGGCGCGGAGAAGGCCTTGGCCTACGAGGAGACCCGACAGAAGAACGCCATCCAGCGCGGTCGCGCGGTCGAACAGGAGACCCGCCACTGGGACGAGAGTCGCGGGATCACGGTCTCGATGCGCTCGAAAGAGGAGGAGAAGGACTACCGCTACTTCGAGGAGGCGGACCTGCCGCCGCTGCGCGTCTCCGACTGGAAGGACGAACTCGCGATCCCGGAACTCCCCTCCGCCCGCCGCGAACGGTTCCAGGCGGAGTACGGGCTGAGCGAGGAAGCGGCCTCCAAACTGACCTCGACGAAACAGGTCGCGGACTTCTACGAGGACGTCGCGGGCGAGTTCGACCCTGACCTCGCCGCCACGTGGGTCGCGGACAACCTGCTGGGCGAACTCAACTACCGCGACATCGAGATCACCGAAATCGAGGGCCGCCTCGAGGAGGTCAAACGGCTCGTCGAACTCCTCGCCGAGGACGAGATTACGGCGAAAAACGCCCGCGAGACCGTCCTGCGGTCGATGCTCGACGACGGTCGGACGCCCGACGAGGTCGTCAAAGAGGAAGGGCTGGGCAAGACCGGCGAGGACGAAGTCCAGCAGGCCGTCGTCGAGGCAATCGACGAGAACCCCGACGCCGTCGACGACTACGAGTCGGGCGACGACGGCGCGATCAACTTCCTCGTGGGACAGGTCATGCAGAAGACCGGCGGCAGCGCCGATCCGGGCGACGTGAATCAGTTGCTTCGGGCCGAACTCGAGGGCTAATCGGCACGTTCGGTCGTCTCGACCTATTTCAGTCTCGGTTTTCTCGTTCGGTCGTTTCTCCGCTTTTCGTTTCGGTTGTTCGATCGCTCGTCTCGAGCGAGGATCGCGATTTCAGTGTAAGCGAGCCTCCTACTCCGGCTTTTATCAGTACTTACCGATTCCGTGCCGATCACGGGTCGGTCGACGAGAGGACGGTCAGCGCGCATTTATTCGGCGATTGTGAGGGGGTACTATCACCCAGTTTCCCTCTGTATCGACAATCATACACACGCGTATAATTCTCAAGCCCCTTGTTAACTACCCTCATCTTTATTAGTGGCGAATCAAAATGGGAGAGTGAGAATCGGTAACTCAGTGATATACAATGGCTAACGAAAATAACAATAATATCAAATCGGGAAGGACTGGAAGGTTTTCCGTGGGGCGCCGAACGTTCCTGGGGGCTGCGGGCGCCGGTGCCGTGACGACCACCCTCGCAGGATGTATCGGTGGCGGCGGCAGCGACGGGATCACGATCGGTCACCTCGCTCCGATGACGAATACCCAGGGGATCGGGTCCGACCGAAGCGGCAAGCTAGCCGCCGAAGAAATCAACGACGACGACGGCGGAATTATGGACGAGGAAGTCGAGGTCGTCACCGAAAACACTCGAGGGGATCCCTCGACGGCCCAGGACGGTGCGTCGCGACTGATCAATCAGGAGAACGTCGACATGATCGTCGGGACCTTCTCGAGCGAGGTCTCGCTCAATATCATGGATATGATCTCCGAGAACGACGTTCCGTACATCGTGACCGGATCAGCGTCGCCAGCGATCATCGAAAACTCGATCGGCTCGGACTACGAGGCGAACAAGAACATCTTCCGGTCCGGTCCGATCAACTCCAACTTCCAGGCCGAGGCGATGGGTGGCTACGCCGATTACCTCAACGACCGTCACGGATGGGACACGTTCGCGTACCTCGGTGACGACGCGGCCTGGACGGATCCGTTCACGGAGAACCTGCCGGGGGAGCTGGAATCACGCGGATACGATGTCGTCCACGAGGCGGAGCTATCGACCGAGATCGACGATTTCAGCACGGTGATGAGCACGCTCGACGACGAGGACCCCGACGCAGTCTTCCGGTTCTTCGCCCACATTATCGGGACGGACATGCTCGGGTCCTGGCATCAGAGCCAGGCCGATTTCGGCATCGAGGGAATCCACGTCGCGTCCATGACGCCGGACTTCTACGAACTCTCCGAGGGAGCCGCTACCTACGAGACGACCTCGCAGTCGGGCGCCGCCGGGACGACGGACATCACGGAGAAGACGCTCGACTTCGTCGACAACTACCAATCGTACACCGAGGACGACGACGATGCACCGGAGCTACCGATGTATATGGGGTTCAACACCTACGACGCGATCTACCTCTACAAGGAAGCCGTCGAGGAGGCCGGTACGGCCGACTACGAGAGCGACCTCGATGCCATCGTGGACGCGATGCTCGGGATGGACTACACGGGCACCGCCGGCCAGATCTCGTTCTACGGCGAGGGTGACGAATACCCACACGACGTGGTGGAAGAACGAAACGACGACGGCGTGATCACGAACTTCCCGATCACGCAGTGGCGACCCGAGGGCGGCCTCGAGTGTGTCTACCCCGAACAGTACCGTACTGCAGACCACATCGCACCGGACTGGATGAACTAGGCATGTGGGAGTCGCTCCTCTCGATACTGATTGCCGGGGCAATGATCAGCGCGCTCTACGCGCTGATCGCCATCGGGTTTACGATGATATTCGGGGTCGGCGGCGTGTTGAATCTCGCTCACGGCGCCTTGATCATGGCGGGTTCCTATCTGTTCATGACCCTCAGCCGCGACATCGTCTGGGAATCGGTCGTCTTGCCGAACATCGTCGTCTTTCCCCTCGCAGTCGGGGGTATCGCGTTGCTCTCGTACGGGCTGTACGTCGGTCTCGTCCGCTACGTCGAGGACAACCCCGTGATCACGTTCCTGGCGACGGTCGTCGTCGCGACCATGACGACGGAAATCGCGCTCGACCTCTTCGGCGATCAGCCGTACGCCTATACGGTAATCGACGGCCAGTTCGATCTCGTCGGCACGTCCGTCTCGTACAACGATCTGGCCGGGTTCGTCGTTTCGTGGATCGCGATCGGTCTGTTGTGGTACTACATTACGCAGACGGACGGCGGTCGATCCATCCTCGCCGCCTCGATGAGCGAACGCGGTGCACAGCTCACCGGCGTGGACCTCCGTTCGGTGCAGACTCGAACGTGGGTCGTCGCCGGTGCGCTCGCGGGCGTCGCGGGGATCTTCCTCGGCGGCGGTCAGTCCGCGATGCCGCTCATGTGGCTGAACCCTCTCGCACTGGCGTTCATCATCGTGGTGATCGGCGGCATCGGTTCGATCAAGGGATCGATCGTCGCCGCGTACCTGATCGGATACACCGAGACAATTACCGTCTCCGTACTGGGACAGAGCTTCCGCGGGATCCTCTCGCTGGTTATCCTCCTCGTCGTACTGTTCTTGCTCCCGCAAGGATTGTACGGGAGGGAATTCGTCCATGAGTGAAGAAACGCAGCGTTTCGGACGACTGCGAGGCACCGTTCGACAATCGATTCTCACCCCGAGCGGTCGGGCCGTCGCTCGCGTTCTCGCACCGATCGACCGAGCGCTACAACCCGGAGCGAACCTCTTCAATCGGTTCCTCGGAACCGCCTTCGGCGAGGTGACCGGGCTCCAGTTGGGCGCGCTCGTTACGGCGCTCGTGGCGCTCGGTACCGTTCCGATGTGGGCCCCGTTCCTGATCGGGAACTACATGCGGACCTTTACGATCGCCTGCATCTGGGCGATCTTCGCGATGGGATGGGACATTCAGAGCGGCTACACCGGCTACATTAGCTTCGGGCACTCGGTGCTGTCCGCCGCTGCCGGCTACACGACCGCGCTACTGGCCGTCAACGTGGGTCCGGAGCTGAGCTTCTGGATTACGATCCCGGTCTCGATCCTCGCAGCACTGCTGCTCGGGTTACTCATCGGGCTTCCCTCGCTCCGGCTGTCGGGTCCGTACTTCTCGCTCGTCACCTTCGTCTCCGTCCTCCTGTTCTACCGGTTGACGTTCGGGTTCAGTGGGGTCCTCGGCGGCGAAAACGGGTTTCAGGCGGTCGAGGTGTTCACGTGGAACTTCACCGAGCGATACTACCTCATGCTCGTCCCGATGCTGTTGATCGCAGTCGTACTGACGTACGTGGCCCGATCGAACATCGGGATGATACTCGTCGCGATTCGCGAGAACGAACATGCCGTGTCGGCGGCCGGGCTCAACCCGACCAAGTTCAAACTCTGGTCGTTCACGCTCAGTTCGATCACGATGGGGATCGGCGGCGTCTTGCTCGCCCACTTCGGCGGCAACGTCGACCCCGCAACGTTCGTCGTCGTCGACCGGAGCATCGAGATGATCGCGATGGCGGTCATCGGCGGCATGAGTTCCATCCTCGGCCCGATCGGTGGCGCGTTCCTCTTCGTCCTGTTGCGCGACGAGATACTGCGACTCTGGTTCGGCCACTCGACGCGATGGATCGTGCTCTGGCTACTCGTCCTCCTCGTGCTCGTCTTCGCTCGAGACGGCCTGTTCCGCTGGATCTGGCACGCTCTCGGCTCGGTGAGAGGTGATCGCGAATGAGCCTCCTCGAGGTCGACGGACTCACGAAGCAGTTCGGTGGACTCGTCGCCGTCGACGACTTCTCGCTTGAGGTCGAACCCGGTGAAATCGTCGGCCTGATCGGCCCGAACGGCTCGGGCAAGTCGACGGTGTTCAACTGTATCATGAGCATCTACGACGTTACCGACGGCTCGATTCGGTTCAACGGCGGCGACATCACCGACGATGCGACACACGAGGTCGTCAACAAGGGGCTCTCGCGAGTCTCCCAGGAATCGAACCCGATCGACTCGATGTCGGTCGCCGGTAACATCAAGCTGTTCACGCTCCCGAACAGCATCGTCTCGCTGCGCGGCGGTGCCAGCGAGAGGGAGATTTACGACTACGCCGCACGCATTGGTATCGAAGACGATCTCCAGGAGATGCCGGACGAACTGCCTCACGCGGACGTCCGCCGACTCGAGATCGCCAAGGCGCTGGCGACCGAGCCCGAGCTCCTGCTGCTCGACGAACCGTTCGCCGGGATGAACCAGGCCGAGATCACGGAACTGGCCGCCCAGATCGAACGCTTCCGCGAGGAAGGAATGACGATGGTCGTCGTCGACCACAACATGGGCGGCCTGATGGATCTCGTCGACCGGGTCGTCGTGCTGAACAACGGGACCAAAATCGCGGCGGGTTCTCCCGAGGAGATCGCCGAGAACGAAGCGGTCCAGAAGGCGTACCTCGCCGGGGAGGGAATACAATGACTGATCCACTACTCGAGGTCGAGGACCTCAACGTCTACTACGGCAAGTCACACGCACTGAAGGGCATCTCGCTGTCGATCAACGAAGGCGAAATCTACGGCGTGATCGGCCCGAACGGGGCCGGCAAGACGACCATGCTCAACGCCATCGCGGGCTTCGTCGAGTACGACGGCACCATCCACTACGACGGAACGGATCTCGCCACCGTGAAGCCCCAACAGATCGTCAGGGACGGCCTGATCTACTGTACCGAGGACCGGGACCTGTTCCCGTACTTCTCGGTCCACGAGAACCTGCTGATGGGTGCCCAGTTCCGGACCGATCGCGACGCGGTACAAGACGACCTCGAGATGGTCTACGACCTGTTCCCGCGACTGGACGAACGCCGCACGCAGGAGGCCGAGACCATGAGCGGCGGCGAACAGCAGATGCTCGCCGTCGGTCGGGCGCTGATGAGCGATCCCGACGTGTTGATGCTCGACGAACCGACGCTCGGGCTCGCACCGGTCATCATCCAGGACATCGGAGACGCGCTCGAGACGCTTCAGGCGGAAGCGGGACTGACGATCCTGCTCGCCGAGCAGAACTCGACGTTCGCGCTGACCCACGCGGACCGGCTCTCGCTGATCGAGACCGGCGAAATCGAGCTCTCGGGAACCCACGACGAGTTCCACGACAACGAGTACGTCCGCGAGGCATACGTCGGCGTCCACTGAGCACAACTCTCGGTTCCGGATTTCGATTGGCCGCTGTGAATGCTTGCCGGTTCCCTATCCGACACCGCGTCGGCTAGTACGCATGGTCAAACTCTCGACGATCGTGATCCTCGCCGGCGTCGTGATGCTCGTCTTCCCGATTCCGCCGATCGCGAGCGCACTCGGTGGCGTCGCCGTGATTCTCGCCGGGCTCGTGCTTCGGTTCCTGATGGACCGGTAAGGCGGACTCGAGTACTGCACCGTCCTTTCGGCTGCGGGCGTCCGAAACGGTTCGTCGCCCGCGCGGTCGTCTCCTCGAACCGCTCGAGCACACAGTGTCGGGACGACGGTTTTATTCGCCGCTCTCCGACGGTCGCCCATGCACTCGACTCCGCAGGTGATCGTCGCCGGCGGCGGACTGGCCGGACTGGTCGCCGCCCGCCACCTCGCCGGTGGCGGCGTCGACGTCGCGTTGCTCGAGCGCCGCGAGACGGTCGGCGGCCGCGTTCGCACGCTCGAGCGGGACGGCTACCGATTCGATCGCGGCTTTCAGGTGCTGTTCACCGCGTATCCCGCAGTACAGCGGGAACTCGACTGCGAGGCGCTCGAGTTACGTCAGTTCGCCCCGGGTGCTACCGTTGCCAGCCCCGACGGTCTGTCGACGCTCGCGGACCCGCTCCGCGAGCCCGGAACGATTCCGGCGACGCTGTCCAACCCCTCCGTCTCCGTCGGTGACGCACTGCGGGTCGCCCGGCTCTGGTGGGACCTCCGGCGAGCGGATGCGGCGACATCGTTCGCCGGCGACGACGCGACCATCGACGCGTTCCTCCGCGAGCGCGGCTTCTCGAGGCGGTTCGTCGAGGACTTTATCGCACCGTTCTACGGTGGGATCACCCTCGACCGCTCGCTGTCGACCTCGAGGCACGTCTTCGAGTACACCTTCAGGACCCTCGCGGCGGGCAAAATCGCCGTTCCGGCAGCGGGGATTGAAGCGATTCCGACCCAGCTCGCAGACAGCGTCCGCGAGGTCGGCGGGCGGATCGAGACGGGTGTCACGGTCGAGTCGGTCTCGGGAGCCGACGGCGACTCGAGCGGCGGTGGCGAGCGCGGATCCGAAGAGGGCATCAACGGGTGCGGATCAGATGCGGGCGTCACGGTAGAGACCGACGCCGGAACCGTCGAGGCTGACGCGGTGGTCGTCGCGACCGATCCGCCGGCCGCTCGAGCGTTGACGGGCGTCGACGCGATCCCCACCGACGCGCGTCGCTGTGTCACTCAGTACTACGCGCTGCCGGCCGGGACCGGCCTCGAGACGGATCGGCGGCTGCTGTTGAACGCGACCGAGCAGGGGCCGAACCACGTCGTGCCCCACAGCGCGGTCGCGCCGGCGTACGCTCCCGATGATGTGACCCTCATCAGCGCGACCTATCTCGGTGAACGGGCGGAACGCGACGAAGATCTCGCTGCGCTGACGCGACGGACGCTCGAGTCGTGGTATCCGGATCGGCGGTTCGACGGGCTCGAGGCGGTGCACACCGCGCGGGTACCGTTCGCCCAGTTCGCGCAGCCGCCGGGGTTTTTCGAGGGGCTACCGGACGTCCGCGATCCCGCGGGACCGGTCTATCTCGCGGGCGACTACACGCGATGGTCGTCCATTCAGGGTGCGATGGAGAGCGGTCGGGAGGCCGCGAAAGCGGCCATCGACGATTTGTCTGGATAAACTTGTTTCCCCGAGTCGTGATCCGGTCTCTCGAGTCGTTCGTAGCGTTCAGTAGAGGTGTACACTGAACGCGCGGTAGAACGTGAGAATCCGCGAGCAATGCGAGCGGTTCACCGCCGGAGCGAGGTGTAACCCCGCGACGGCGGCTTTTTGGCATCAACGGGTTTTGCCGGGGTTCGACTGAGTGAGCGAAGCGAACGAGGGAGGACCCCGGTAAAAGAGGTTGCTCTACTGAACACGGAGACGACGATCACAGCAACCGCCGTAACTCGCCCAGCGGCGGAAACCAGAGCGTCTCGCCGCTCGAGTCGTCCCTGACCGCGGGGTAGAACCCGTCGGCGTCCCGGACCAGCGGCGTCTGGAAGTCGCGGCCGTCCATTCCGTTGACGGTGGAACCGGCGGCCAGTCGCGTAAAGGCTGGGAGGACGAGCACGTCCGCCCCGTCGTAGCTACCCGGGCCATAGAGGAAACACGGCCGTTTGCGTCCCTCGATCGCCAGCGCGGGATGGTCGTGACCGACGATGTACCGGTCGGCCGTCGCGTCGGGCCGCTCGTGGCCGTGACAGACCACCGTCTCCCTGTCGGCCAGTTCGTACGCGGGAGCCGTCTCGCCGTCGAACGCCGCTGCAAGCATCGTATCGTGGTTGCCCGGCGTGACGATCAGGTCGGCACCGGCCGCGTCGACGGCCTCGAGCAGGCGGTCGAGATCCCGCTCGACGCCGCGCGGGAGTTTCGAAAACGAGTGCAAGAGGTCGCCGGCGACGACGACCGTGGCCGGCTCGGTCGACTCGAGCAATCGCTGCAGTCGCTCAAGGACGTCGCTCCCGTCGTCGATCGGAGCGTCGACGCTCGAGGCGGCCGCTTTGCCGAGGTGAACGTCCGCCAGCACGAGCGTCTCCGCGGCGGGAACGTAGACGGACCGATCGCAAACATCGAACGGGACGTCGATGTCGACGTCAGTCATCGTCCGTTTCGCCCGATGCGGACTCGGGGTCGACATCGGGGTCGGTGACGCCGGGATCGGGCGTGTCACCGGTGTCGGAAGTCGATTCGGGCGCGGCGACCGTATCCGAGCCGCCGACGGAACGCGGTTCCTGACCGAGCGCGTCCGCGAGGTCGTACTCCGTGCCCGTCAGGATGTAGAGGACCTCCTCGAGGGGCTCGAAGACTTCGGGGAGGAGGCGGACGACCAGGTAGGTGATCCCCAGCAGCGCGACGATCGACAGCGACTGGGCGATGAAGTTGTGGGCGACGATATAGGAGGTCCGGTCGGCGGGCGCACCCATGAACTCCGTGACGACGTAGACGAGGACGTCCTGCTGGAACCAGCCCCACGGCGAGGCCAGGCCGATGAAGACGTTCCGGACGAGATTGAGAAACCAGATGACCCCGATGGCGAGCGCGAACGGGACGATCTTCCGTTTGAGCGGCGCCTTGACCGACGCGATCAGCCCGCCGAAGATGGCCATGCTGCCGATCCCGGTACAGGACATGATGATGTAGGTCGTTCGACCGGTGACCGTCTCGTCGGGATCGAAGGCGAAGCGGCTCTGGTAGCCGTTCGAACCCTCTTCGATGCCGGGGCTGTGCCCCAGCAGTTCCATCCCGAAATGGGTCTGGGATGCGGTCGTCTCGATCAGCCAGGTGCGAACGAACGGGATCGTCTCGGCCGGCAGATAGATGAGTCCCATGAACGCGACCGCTTTCGAGAGCAAGAGCAGCGACTCGCGGCCCCGGACGAGCAGGTAGCCCGCGTAGGCACACAGCGGCAACGCGGCGATCGTCAGCAGCGTTTGGATAGGGCTCTTGACCTCGAGGTAGTAGTGGGGGACCATCGTCAGCCAGAAGACGCCGAAGACGACCCAGGCGCCCGCGGCGAGGTATCGCGCGGGATCGACGGCACCGCGCCACTCGAGGACCATCGCCGCGACGAACGCGCCGATCGCGATCCACGCGAGCGAGTCCGCTAGCGGAACGGATCCGGCAGTCGAAGCGAGGAACGTCGCGGATCCCGTCGCCGCGGGATCGACGACCCCCGTGCTCGCGGCGGTCGTCGCTGGTAGGGCCGGCATATTCACTCAATCCGACGGACTCTCCGGCTATCAACTTGACGCCTCGATCCGACGCTGACTGCGACCGCGCGACCGCGTACCTTTTTGCCGCGCTCGCGAGACAGTAGCCGTATGGTCGACGTCCTCGACAACAAACGGGCCGCGACGCGGTTTCGGATCCTCGTGCAGATCGCCGAGCGCCAGCCCGCGGTCAGCCAGGGGGAGATCGCCGAGGAAGTCGGCGTCACGAGCCAGGCAGTCAGCGAGTACATCCGCGAACTCGTCGACGAGGGGCTCGTCGAGAAGGAGGGCCGATCCAGATACCGCGTCACCAACGAAGGCGTCGACTGGCTCTTTCGGACCGCGGACGACGTTCGCCGCTTCGCCGACCACGTCACCGGGGACGTCCTCGGCGCGATGAGCGAGGCCGCCTACATCGCGACCGACGATATCGACGAGGGCGACACCGTCTCGCTCTCGGTCAGGGACGGACTCCTCCACGCGACTCCGGGCGGTGAGGGACCGGCGACCGGCGTCGCGACCACCGACGCCGAGGCCGGCACCGACGTCGGCGTCACGAGCTTCGAGGGCGTCATGGACCTCGAGCCCGGTTCGGTCACCGTCCTGCAGGTACCCGCGGTACGGACCGGTGGCAGCCGAGCGGCCGATTCGGAGACCGTCTCCGAGCACTGCGAAAGCGCCGACCTCGTCGTCGCAGCCGGGGTCGAGGCGGTCGTCGCCTGTCGACAGGTCGGCACCGATCCGGCGGTCACGTTCGCGGCCGGTGCGGTCGCTGCCGACGGTGCCGAACGCGGCCTCGCGGTGACCACGGTCGCCACGACCAACGAGGTCGGGCGGGTCACGGACGCCCTCCGAGACGCCGACGTCTCCTACGAAGTGCTCGAGGGCTGACTGTCCCGCCGCCCGCGCGACGGGAGCAGCGTCCAACGCCTTTAGGCGGTGTCCCTTTCTCGACGAGTGGCTTCCATTTGAGTAGCAATCGTATGGAGCCGACGGAGGCATTCAGAGTGCTCGCCAGCGTCGACCGTCAGTACCTTCTCTACGAACTCCGCGAACGGAACGGCGAGAGTACCATCGGAGAACTCTCACGACGGATCGCCGCTCGGAGACACCGAACGACGAGCGAGAAGATCTCTCTTCCAGAAATCGACCGTGCTCGCGTCCGAACAGTCCACATTCACCTCCCCTCCCTGCTCGAGCAGGGCGTAATCGACGTCGACTGGAGCGACGGAACGGTCACGCTCGCCGACGACCCGAGCGTCGACGTGCTGTTCGCGGCCGCCGAGGAACTCGACGAGTGGCCGCCAGAGCCACCGCTCTCTCGTTTCTCGTAGTCCAGCGGAACGGAAGCGCGATCGGACGCAGCTCCAACAGAGAGCGACGCGATGGCGTTACCCGATGTATCGCAGATCGTCGTCCGTCGGCACGTCCATCTGCTGTTGCTGTTCCATCTCCTGAATCTTGCCGATGACTTCCTCCATCTCGTCGGCTCGTTCGTCGAGTGACTCGTACTCGAGGTCGAAGCCAAGCATCTCCTCGAGGACCTCGAGGACCGCGCGGGCGCTCTTGGGATCGACCAGATAGCCGCTGGTCTCGCCCATCAGGCAGGTCGCCTCGAAGCCGCGGCGCTCGCCCAGTCCGAGCAGGAGGCCGGAGACGCCGACGATGCCGCCGGCGGGTTCGTCCTCGCGGAACTCGACGCCCGCGTCCTCGAGCGCCTCGAGCAGCGATTCGTCGCTGACGGCACCGACGACGGCGTACTCGTCGATGAGTTCGCCGGTCGGCACGCCGCCGAGCGCGTATACTTCGGTCGCGCCGAACTCCTCGGCGACGTCGAGGAAGGCGTCGGTGAGCGTGTAGTGGCCGTCGTTGCTCTGGGCCTGATGGTCGCCCGTCAACAGAAGCAGATCACGGCCCTCGGGAACCTCGACGGCGTAGAGCTCCGCACAGGTCAGCTCCGAGACGCCGTCCTCGACGCTCACCTGTGGCGGGAACTCCCGAGAGTAGATCCGTCGCACGAGCGTGCTCTCGCCCTCGAGTTCCTCGAGCAAGTGCTCGACGGCGAGGGTGCCGACGTGTCCGACCCCCGGCAACCCCTCGACGAGAACGGGGTCGTCCAGTTCGACCTCGGCGACGACATCGATCTCGAGTTCGTCCATACCGTATCAGCGGTTGCGACGTTTAAGAGCGCGTCGGTACTCGCCGTGGGGATCGGTCGGATCGAACGGTGCCGGCGCGCTGTTCGCCGTCTCGGCACCGCAGTCGGGACAGCTCTCAGAAAGGGTGTACACCGGGCGGTCGTGGGCCTCGTGCCACGCCGAACACACCCGGATGTCGGATTTCATCGGTCGTTATTCGTCGTCGGTCCGGCGATCGCGGTGGTACTGCCCGGTGCCGCCGTGGCCTTCGATCGCGGTGACCGCTCGCTGTGCGCTCTCTTCGAGGTGGGATTCGGCGGTCTTGTAGTTCGGTGCCTTCACTTTGATCCGGTACTCGGGCGCACCGACGTAGCTCACCTCGAGGTCGACTTCCTCGGGGATCTCGCCGTTTCCTTCGGCCGCTTCGAGCGCCTCGCGAATCCCGTCGACCCCGGTGTCGGTGGGGTTCGAGAGGTCGACGTAGCCGGTGACGTTGACGTACGGCACCGAGACGTTCTCGCGAGCCGTTTCGACGATCGATTCGATCTCGTCGTCGTCGAGGTCGGTGTCCTCGAGCGCCTCCTCGCCGTGGATCGCAGCCTGCTTGAAGCCCTCGTAGAGCCCGCCGTGGATGGCGATCAGTTCGTTGGCGATCGCGGTGTAGTCCTCGTCCTCGATCTCCTCGCCGAAGGCGAGTTCCATCCAGTTGTCGGCCTTCTGCTCGTTTTTCCACTCCTGAATCTTATCGGAGCGCTGGTGGTCGTTGACGTCTTTGAGCGAGAGGTCGATCTGCTGGGAGCTCTCGTCGACGTCGAGGACCTTACAGACGGCGATCTGACCCTCTCGGACGTGGTCACGGGTGTTTTTGATCCAGCCGCTCGCGACCTCGGAGATGTGGATCAGTCCGCGCTTGTCCTCGTACTCCTCGAGATCGACGAAGACGCCGAAGTCCTCGATTTCGTCGATCTTGCCGACGACGAGTTCGCCGGGATCGGGCCAGCCGCTGTACTTCATCGTGACTCGACTGTTTCGAGGATTTCGTGTTCGATTTCGGCTTTGCCGCCGGTCGGTCGCACGAGCGTCGTGCCACAGACGGCACAGGCGACCTCCGAGGAGGCCTTGCCGAAGACGGTCTGTTCGTTCTCGCAGTCACTGCATCGAACGCTGTAGAAATTTCCTGCCATTGGTATCACTCCTGGAACTCGAGTCGGCCGGCGCGCCATCCCTCGCGGAGGTGGGCCTTGCCGCACTCGCTGCATCGGTATTTGAGGTCGGTCTTCTTGGTCGGCTTCTCGCCACCGGGTACCTTCGAGAAACGGCCGGAGTTCCCGATCGAGGAACTGTTCCGTCGGGTACGGCGAGCGTCCCATTTCATGCCGCTCGAGCGACCCGTTCGGGACTTTTCGACTTCGTGTTCGTGATGTTCGTTGCAGTGCGGACAGTACGTATTGAATCGGCGTGGCATCTGCATAGTTATCTCACTTGCCGTGGCCTAAGATAGCGCCGTTTATAACCCGTTTGGTTCGCTGTCGTTCGAAAGGCCAGTTGTCGTCCCAGAGGCCTCCGAAGCGTTTAATCCGCTCTCCTGTGAAACCGGAGCTATGAAGCAACTTATCATCCACGGGGATCCCGGCATTCGAAACGGGGCCATCATCCGATACGAGGCGGCGGAGGGGGAATCGGAGGTGGTCTGTTTCGGGATCAACAGAAACGGCGAGTACCACGGTCCCGACCGGGTCCAGCTCTGGTGTACCGTCGGTGCCGAAGACGAGTTCGAGGACTACGAGAAACGAAACTTCACGCCGCACTTCCTCGATGTCGACCGCGTCGACGCCGAGGACGTTGAAGTCGTCCGAGCGAAGAGCGATCTCGCGATCTGAGCTCGTCGCTCCGCGCCGGCGAACGTGCCAGATATCGTGGCCCGTCGTCCGACCGTTTTATTCCAACGTTGTCACTTCTACGCGGCGACCGCAAGAGGGAAATCGGCGGCGTCGACAGTGGTGGATACGCTCGAGACCGATATGACTGATTCGCTCGTAGATGCCGTCCGGATGCGGGTCCGTGCGCTGCGCTCAACGACCCGGTTTCGCCAGTTCGTCGGCGTCGGACTCGTCGGTGCAACCGTCGATATCGCCGTTCTCTTTTTGCTCGTCGAGACCACGTCACTCGGACGGCCGGTCGCGAAGCTCTTTTCCTGGGAATTCGGTATCGTGGTCATCTTCGTAATCAACGAACGGTGGACGTTCGCGAGCTACGGCGAGGTCGGGTTACGAGCACTGGGACGGCGGTTCCTCCGCTCGAACGTAGTTCGGTTGGGTGGGTTTCTCGTCACGCTGGCGATACTCGAGTTGCTAGTTCGGCAGTTCGGCATCTGGTATATGCTGGCAAACGGGGCCGGGATGGGCGTCGGCTTCTTCGTCAATTACACCTGTGAGAGTCTCTACACGTGGCAAGTCCATCAAGAGTAGCGGTAGAAACCCGCATACGGCAACCGAATCACAACCCTTAACTAGCGCACTCGGATATGATGTGATAGCGGGATGGGATAGCCAGGAGATTCCGGCGGGCTCATAACCCGCAGACCGGTAGTTCAAATCTACCTCCCGCTACTTTTCACGGATTCAACGACGACCGACGAGTGTGACGAGGAGGGAGTACTGAATCCGTGAAAATAGTTTAGTGGTAGTTTGAACCAGACGGCACCCGAGCGTAGCGAGGGTGACGGCGTGGTTCAAATTTACCTCCCGATACCCTTCAGCGGTTCAATAACGAGCGTCGAGCGAAGCGAGCGGTCGTCGCGTGGGTCATTAGATACGAGAGCGGGTGGCTAGTTCAGATCGGCTCGCTCGAAGCGTCGATAGCCGATCGCGATCGGGACGACGATCCACGCGAGCAGGACGACGGCGGCGAACCACTCCGTCAGGTAGAACGGTACTTCCCCAGCGACGCGGTTCGACACTGTGAGCACCCCCTCGCCCTGTAACGCCCCCTGCGGAACGTCCTCGACGATGTTCTCCCAACCGACCAGCGCCGGCACGTAGCCATCGATCAGCAGGCTCATGGCCTGTCTGTACGCCTCGAGCGGGTTCAGCCGGAGCGCAAAGAGGTACCACTCCGGTGCCTCGAGCCCGACGAGTTCTCCCTCGAGCAGATAATGGACGCCGGCGATCAGCGGGTGCCACACCATGGTAAACAGGATGTAGCTGCCGATCGCGCCGCCCATCGCCCGCATTCGGGTGTCAGTCATCGCCGAGACGCCGACGGCGATGGCGGTGAAGGCGGCTCCGAGCAGGAGCGTCAGGGCGACGAATCCCAGCACCGTCCGGACGGGCAGCGAGCCGAACAGGGCGATCATGAGGCCCGCGGCGAACGCACAGGCCACGAGCGTCGCGACGACGATGACGCCGGTTCGACTCGCGAGCTTTCCGAAGAGCACGTCGCGGCGGTTGTGCGAGAGCCCGAACAGGATCCGGAGGCTGCCGGACTGACGCTCCCCGACGATCGCCATATAGCCGACGACCAGCGCGATGATGGGGACGAATATCTGTCCGCCGACGTTCGTGAAGAAGAAGATGACGTCCGTCGCGCTCGGGTCCTCGATCTGGGCCGACGCGCCGAGCGTCACGATCCCCATCAGGAACAGGAAGACCGCGATGATCCCCCAGACCATCCGCGAACGCACGACGTCCTCGAAATCTTTGCGCGCGATCGCGACCCAGGTCATCGGTCCACCTCCTCCGATTCGGCCTCGAGCGCGGGCCCATCGCCCCCGGTTTCGACCCGCACGTCCCGCTCGGCTCGGCGATCGGTCTCGCGGCTCGAGTCCGATCCGGTAAACGCCGCGAACAGGTCCTCGAGCGTCGCTTCCTCGATATCGAAATCCAGCACCGCCGCGTCGGACTCGACGAGTCGGTGGACGACCGTCGCCTTGGCGCGCGGGTCAGTGTAGGAGACGTGCAGTCCGTCTTCGGCGCGACTGACGTCGGTGACGCCCTCGACCGCCGTCAGATCGCCGATCGGCTCCCCGGGTTCGCCGGCGACCTCGACGACGAGTCGCGATCCCACGCCGGCCGCGTCGCGAAGCCCCTCGATGGTGTCGACGGTGACCAGTTCGCCGTCGTCGAGGATACCGACCCGGTCACAGACCGCCGCGACCTGCCCGAGGATGTGACTCGAGAAGAAGACAGTCGTTCCGGTCTCGGCCTCCTCGCGGACGATTTCCTGCATCGTCCGAATCCCGTTCGGGTCGAGTCCGCCCGACGGCTCGTCGAGGATGAGCACGTCGGGGTCGCCCGCGAGCGCCATCGCCATCGCGAGTCGTTGGAGCATTCCCTTCGAGTAGTCTCCGACCGGCCGCCGCCCGTCGTCCCGGTCGAGGCCGACCCGCTCCAGGAGCGCGTCCGGCTCCCGCTCGCCGTCCTGCGAGTCGATCGCGAACTCGAGGTGGCGATAGCCCGACGAGCGGTCCCAGAGATCGAACCCTTCCGGCAGTACCCCGACGCGGTCGCGGACCGCGTCCGTCTCGTCCTGCGCGTCGTAGCCGAGGACGGTCGCCGATCCCTCGCTCGGTCGGACGAAGTCCAGTAACAGGTCGATCGTGGTCGTCTTCCCGGCGCCGTTCGGCCCGAGAAAGCCGAATACCTCCCCCTCCGCGACCTCGAGGTCGAGCCCCTCGAGCGCAACGACGGCCTCGTCGCCGGCACCGTAGCGTTTCGTGAGTCCCCGTGTTCGTATTGCCGGCATGTGCCTGGGTCACACGAAGAGACGGAAATAACATTCGGGTTGTCAGATCGGCTGAATGAGGTCCAGGGGTGGTATAGATAGTTTTCATCCCGTCGTTTCGATCCTCGGAAGCAACCGCTCGAGGGATACGATTGGGGATCGACGCACCGTCCGGAGCGGCGCGTCAGCCCTCGATTTCGATTTCGGTTCGAGCGACGAGACCGCGGGTCGTAGCGTCCGCGCGGTTGATCCGAACCTCGATCACGTACGTGCCTGCGTCGACCGGCTCCCACTCGTCGTCGGAAACCCGGATTCGCTGGGACCACTGCCGCCGGAAGCGTTTGCGCTCGCTCCGGGCGAAGGAGAACGCGGCGGGCCGATCCGGTACCGTTCGCGCTACCTGCGAGGCCTCCCTGTCCCCGTCGACAGCCCAGACCCAACGCTTCGGCGACTCGGTCCGGATCCGAATCGGGAACGGAAGCCGGTTGCGGAACGCGACGGTGATCTCGACCGATTCGCCGGGCTCGTATCGGCGTTTGTCCGTCGAGACGCTGACGTCGATCGCGCGGTGGCGAAGTGTCCGCGGCGTGAACGCGTGGCTGAACGCCGCCCAGTCGATCGTGCGCCCGCCCCCGATCCCGTCGTCGCTCTCCCGTCCGGGTACGAACGGATCGTCGTCCGACCGCTCGAGCGCGTCGGCGTCGTCGATCCGTTTCATCGGTCGGTCCCTCGCGGGTAGCGGTTCGATTCGACGCTCGGCTCGGGATCGCCCGCAATTCGATCGTCGAACCGGTGGCAGGCGATCGGATGATCGGCCGTTCCCGGTTCGAGCGCCGGTTCGGTCGTCTCGCAGGGCGTCTCGAAGGCCGAGGCGAGCCGGCCTCGTGCGGCCTCGAAATCGCCGGCTGCGGCGACCTCGAGCGCGTCAGCGAGAGCCGCCTCCGCGTCCGGATCGGAGAGTCGGTGGGGGATCCCGTTGGCGTCCCGGATCGCCGCCACGGCGTCTTCGCGGGCGTCGGCTCGCGGGAGCAGCGCCTCGAGCCCCGCATCGTCACCCGCCTCGGCGAGCCGGGTTCGAAGCGCCATGACGGCGCGGAACGAGTCCGTCTCGAGGTCGTACGCCGCAGGCGGGATAACCTTCGGACAGCGCGTGTGAAACCGGCAGCCCGACGGGGGATCGGTGGGGGAGGGAACCGATCCCTCGAGGACGATTCGATCGCCCGCCCAGCAGGGGTCGGGTTCGGGGATCGCCGACAGCAGCGCTTCCGTGTAGGGATGAGAGGGAACGTCGAAGACCTCGGTAGTCGTCCCGGTTTCGACGAGTTTTCCGAGATACATCACGGCCACCCGGTCGGCGATGTGCTCGACCACCGAGAGGTCGTGGGTGATGAGCAGGTAGGAAAGCCCGAACTCCTCCTGGAGGTCGGAGAGCAGGTTGAGAATCCCGGCCTGCACTGAGACGTCGAGCGCGGAAACCGGCTCGTCGCAGACGACGAACTCGGGTTCGACCGCGAGCGCGCGGGCGATGCCGATCCGCTGGCGCTGGCCGCCCGAGAACTCGTGGGGGTACCGGCTGGCGTGATTGGCTTGCAGCCCGACCGTTTCGAGCAACTCCCGAACGCGCTCGTCGCGACGATCCGGCGGGACGATGTCGTGAACCGCGAGCGCTTCGCCGACGACGTCGGCGACGGTCAGCTGCGGATTCAAGCTGGCGAGGGGATCCTGGAAGACGTACTGGATCTCGGATCGCAGCGCCCGGAGTTCGGATCGAGAGCACTCGGTCAGTTCGGTGTCGCGGTAGGTGACCGTGCCCGCGGTGGGCTCGAGCAGCCGGACGAGCGCCCGGCCGAGCGTCGTCTTGCCGCAGCCGCTTTCACCGACCAGCCCGAGGGTCTCGCCGGCGCGAATTTCGAGATCGATGCCGTCGACCGCCCGAACCGTCTCGTGCCGGCCGAGTAATCGGTCGAGAACGCCGTCGGCCGTCGTATACCGTTTCTCGAGGCCTTCGGCTCGAATCAGTGGCTCGTCGTCGGTCGTCCTCATCGCGGATCACCCGATGTCGTTCGCTCGTGACGGTCGCCGTTCGCTCCGTCCCGCACCTGCACCTCGTAATCCAGCCCGTCCTCGAGATCGCCGGTGTACTCGAGGCAGGCGGCAGCATGGGTTTCGAAATCGCCGTCGTCGGGGGCTCCCGATTCCGTCTCGACGAGTTCCGGGTGGTGTTTGGCGCAGACGTCCTCCGCGTACGGACAGCGCGGGTGGAACCGGCAGCCGGTCGGCGGATCAACGAGGTCGGGGGTCGTCCCGGGGATGGTCGTAAGGCGCTCGCGGCCGTCGCCTACTCGAGGAACCGAAGCCAGTAATCCGACGGTGTAGGGATGTTTGGGGTCGTAGTACAGCTCCTCGATCGGCGCGCGCTCGACGATCTCGCCGGCGTACTGCACCAGCACCCGATCGCACAACTCGGCGACGACGCCGAGGTCGTGGGTGACCAGCTGGATCGCCGTCTCGGACTCCCGCGCGAGGTCCGCGAGTAATTCGAGGAGCCCGGCCTGGACCGTGACGTCGAGACCAGTCGTCGGCTCGTCGCAGACGAGCAGGGCGGGATCGCAGGACAGCGCCATCGCGATGACGGCTCGCTGTTGCATTCCGCCGGAGAACTCGTGCGGATAGTCCGAATACCGGGCGGCCGGATCCGGGATCCCGACCCGCTCGAGGAGGTCGATCGCACGGTCGCGGGCCGTCTCGTCGGTGACGGCCTCGTGTGCGCGGATCGCTTCCGCGATCTGTTCGCCGACGGTGTAGACGGGGTTGAGCGCCGCCCCGGCGTCCTGGAAGACCATCGCGATCTCGTCGCCCCTGAGCGCCCGGAGTTCGTCGGCCGATAGCTCGAGAACGTTCCGTCCGCGAAACCGGATTTCGCCGCTGACGATCTCGCCGGGGGACTCGATCAGGCGGAGCAAGGCGAGGCTGGCGACGCTCTTGCCAGCACCGCTCTCACCGACGAGTCCGAGCGTCTCGCCCGCGCGGATCTCGTAACTGATGCCGTCGACCGCCCGAACGACGCCGTTTTCGGTATAGAACTGGACGACGAGATCCTCGACCTCGAGCAGCGCCATCAGCGCAGCCGCCTCCGTTCGTCGCTCGCGTCCCGGTGGGGGTCGAGCGCGTCGTTGATTCCGTCACCGACGAGGTTGATCGCCAGCACGAAGAGGAAAATCGCGAACCCGGGGAAAACGGTGATGTGCCAGTCGCCTCGGACGAGTGAACTCCGGCCCTGCGAGAGCATCGCGCCCCACTCGGCGCTCCCCGGCTCGAGGCCGAGCCCGAGGAAGCCGAGCGCCGCCGCGGTGAGGACGACCGTGCCGACGTTGAGCGTCGCCTGGACGACGACGGGGGCGACGGCGTTCGGGACGACGTGTCTGCGGATGACCGTCCGATCGGGGACGCCGAGTGCTCTCGCGGCCGTGACGTACTCGCGTTCCCGGACCGAGAGAACTTCGCCGCGCAACAGTCGAGCGTAGCCGATCCAGCCGGTGACGGCCAGTGCCAGCACCACCGTCCAGAAGCCGCCGCCGAGGATTGGCACCGGCTCGAGGATCGGGACGATCGCGATCGCCAGCACCAGAAACGGGAAGGCGTACAGCACGTCGACGAGCCGCATGATCGCCTCGTCGATCCAGCCGCCGAAATAGCCTGCGATCGCCCCGAGGGGGACGCCGACGCACAGCGCCAGCGCGACGGCGACGAGCCCGATCCCCAGCGTGTACCGGCCGCCGACGAGGACCCGCGAGAGTTGATCGCGGCCCGCCCAGTCGGTCCCGAAAGGGTGCGCTCGAGAGGGCGGCGCGTTCGCCGGGCCGACGAACATCGCGGACGGATCGTACGGTGCCAGCGAAAACGGCTGGAGCGTGATCGTCACATCTGCCGTCGACACCTCGATCGGTCTGGCGAAGACGGCCAGCACCGCCATGACGACGATCACTCCCAGTCCGACCATCGCCGTTCGATTCCGTCGAAATCGACGCCACGCGTCCTCGAGGCGGCGTCTCGGCCGGTCGGGTTCCGACTCCGTCTTCGGTGTCGTCTCCGCGGGCGTCGTCGAACTGGCGATGGGCCCCGTCGCTGTTGCGTCGTCGTCATCGTCGTCTTCCCGATTACCCTCCTGCTGGTCCGCGACGGCGTCGTCGAAGCCGACGATGCGAATCCGGCCGCGCTGGGTGGTGGGACGTCGGTCGCTCATTGGGTAGATTGGTTAGTATCGAATGCGTGGATCGAGGATCGCGTAGACGACGTCGACGAGCAGGTTCGCGAGGACGATCGCGACGCCGATGACGAGGACGGTCGCCTGGATGAGCGGGTAATCCCGCCGCAGGATCGAGCGGACCAGCAGCCGCCCCATGCCCGGCCAGGAGAATATCTGCTCGACGACGACGGCGCCGTCGACGAGAAATGCAAGCTGGAGGCCGGCGACGGTGACGATCGGGAGCAGGGCGTTTCGCAGAACGTGTTTCAGGATCACCGTTCGTTCGGGGAGCCCCTTCGCGCGTGCGGTCCGGACGTAGGCCGCCTCGAGTTCCCGGCGCATCGACGACCGCAAGAGGCGCATGACCAGCGCGGCCGAAGCGGTCCCCAGCGTAATCGTCGGCAGGAGCATGAACTTCGCCATCGCGAGGCTCGCGAGCGGCGCGTCCGGTGGAATCACGCGAAACCAGCCCAATCGGACGCTGAAGACGAACAACAGGATGAGGCCGAGCCAGAAGTTCGGCGTCGCGATTCCGGCCAGCGCCGCGATCCGCCCGAGTTCGTCGGCCGGCTCGCCCTCTCTGACGGCGGCGACGATTCCCGTGGGAACCCCGACAGCGAGCGCGAGTAGCCACGCGGCCCCGCCGAGCGCGAGCGTCGCCGGGAGCCGGCGACCGATCGTCGCCGTGACGTCGCGACCGGTAATCGGCGACTCGCCGAACTCGAGGGTGGCCGCGTCGCGCAGCCACAGCAGGTACTGTTTCCACACCGGCTGGTCGAGGTGGTACTCGGCCCGGATCGACGCCTCGACCGCCGGGCTGACGTCCTGAAAGCCGATGATCGCGTCGACCGCGTCGCCCGGCAGCAGGTGGACGAAGGAAAAGGTCAACGCGGTGACGCCGAAAAGGACTGGCACCGTGACCAACAACCGCGTCCAGATGTATCGGCCGATCGACATTGATGTAAGTGGAACGGACCCGTTAGTTCGGGCGGATGTACTCGTCCGCGATCATCTCCTGAAACGACTCGCTCGTGTACTCCTCGAGCAACGGTGAGATCGGCGTATATGCGAGTTGGCCGATACCGCGGTAGACGTTCTCGAGGATTCGTTCGCGCGGAATCAACATGTTACAGCCGCGGCGGACCGACCGCTCGGAAAACGGCGCGCGGTACGTGGGGTAGATCACCATATCGTAGCTGCCGCTGACGCGACGACCAACGTCGTAGGCGTTGTTGCGTTCGAAGTCAGCGATGCTCGCCGACGGGACGCCGTAACTGAAGTGGATGTTCCCGGCCTCGAGTGCGCCCTGTCGAGAGGACTTCTCGGAGATGATCTCGAGCGTGACGGTTTCGATCGGTGCCGTTTCGGGGACCGCTTTGTCGCCCCCGTACCAGTACTCGTCGAACCGCTCCATTCGCCAGTGGTCGTCGCTCTCGTGTTCGACGAATCGGTAGGGCCCGGTTCCGACGGGCTCCGACTCGAGGTCGTGTTCGCCGTCGATCACCGCCATCGGAACGATCGATACGTTGAACAGCGCGGTTTCGAAGGGGCCGTACTCCCGTGAGCAACTGATCTCGATCGTCTCGTCGTCGATAACCTCGCTGCTCTCGTACCAGTCGTTGATGTCGCTCTCTCGAGTCGTTCCCTCGTAGCGTTCGAGCGAGCCTTTGACGTGATCCGCGGTGAGCTCTTCGCCGTTGTGAAAGCGGACGCCCTCGCGGAGGGTGAATCGGTAGGTCATCCCGTCGGTTTGCCCTTCGTCGATTCGCTCCCAATCGGTGGCGAGCATCGGCTGAATATCGCCGTCGAAGTCGACGCCGACGAGTTGCTCGTAGAGCAGTGCCGTCGCCTGACTGGAGACGGTCCCGGTTATCGAGACGGGATCGTAGTTGGTGACGTCGCTCCCGAGGTCGCCGATAAATTCGGCCCCCTCCTCGAGATCGGTGTAAACGCCGGCCCAGGGTGCGTATATTGCGTAGTACGCCCCTGGCCGGAGTGGATACGTCTCCCAGCGACTGACGACGTCGTCGTCCCAGACGTGGGTCTCTTCGTGAAAGCGAACGAAGGACGCCGGCGAGTCGGCGACCAGTTCCGTCTGCAGGTTCTGGTAGCTCTCGACGCGATCTTCGTGATTCGTTTCGGTGAGGCCCGCGTCGAGGTACTCGTCGACGGTCTCGTTGGAGTAGTGACCGACGTTGAACCCACTCGGCGCGTGACTGTCCGAGTGAAAGAGCATGTCGACGAAATTGCTGGGATCCCAGCCGCCGGTCCAACTCGAGATGAATACGACGTTTTCGTTCTCCTCGGCCGCGGCGAGCATCAGATCGACGTGAGAGCCGAAGTCCTGAGACGTAATCGAGATGTCGAAAAAGCCAGTCCCGTTGAGTTCGTTCCGGAGTAGCTGTGCGAACTTGTCCCGTTCCTCGTCCTGGGTGATGGCGATCGTGGTCTCGAACGGCGGCTCGATATCTGCCGCCTCGAACCCCTCCTGTATCAGCTCCTCGGCCGGACCGTCGGCCGTGACGCTGTCGAACCTGAGACAGCCCGCGAGTCCCGCGATCCCAGCCGCCCCCGCACGCTTCAGGAGTGAACGCCGTCGCAGCCGACCGCGTTCACCCGGCCCGACGCTATTCCCTGCCATCGTCGTGGGATTCTAATCCTGCAAACATATTCCTTGTGTTGAGTAGACACGGAGGGGGTCGAAACCCCAAACTCGAGTCTCAGTTCCGTCTGCAGTCCGCCGGTTGTCCGTAATTCGTGTGAGAACGGTTCAACGAACTGCTTATCGAAGCGCGCTTACTGATCGCCTTCCTCGTCGACGATAACGACCTCGCCGTCGACGACGTCGACGTTGATCAGCGTCTTGACGTCGTAGCCGGCGTCGTCGACCTTGTTCTCGCCGCCGACCTTCTTGATCACGGCGACCGTGTCGACGACCTCCGCACCGATCTCGTGGAGCGCCGTGAGCACCGATGCGAGCGTGCCGCCCGTCGAGAGGACGTCGTCGAGGACGAGGACACGCTCGCCCTCGCGGACGTCGTTGATGTACATCTCGTTTTCGGAGTAGCCGGTCTTCTGGGAGATTGCGACCTCGTCCTCGAGGCCGTACTTGCGCTTTCGGATGACGGTCAGCGGGATGTCGGTCATCAGCGAGACGGCGGTGGAGATGTGAATGCCCATCGCCGCGGGGGTGACGATTCGGTCGACCTCCTCGAGTTCGGCTTTTCGGATGATTCGGATGACGATCTCGCGGAGCAGCCCCGGATCGAGTTTGGGAAGCCCATCGCTGATCGGATGCACGAAGTAGTGATAGCCGTTCTTCTCGATGATCGGGGCCTCGAGGAGGGACTGCTTCAACTGATCCATGCTGTGGGTCGAACCGTCGCGGAGTAAAAGTTGACGATCCGAGCGAGTGAGCCGCGAGATATTCCGACGTGGGAATTCCGTCCCTACAGGCTCCCCGGCGCTCGTCCCGTTCGGGCCGACCGGACTGTTCGGAGTCGGTCACTCGTCCGTGCTGTAGCTCAGCTCCGGTGGCTGGTCGCCGTGACCGAGACGCATGTTTCGTTCGTGGTAGATGTGTGCAACCGCGGTCAGCGTAAACGTGGCCGCGACGACGGTCATCCAGGAGAGATCAGAGAGTTGGGTGAGCGGATAGATCCCCAGCCACAGCGCAGCGACCAGCGCACAGCTGATCGCGCCCAGCGAGAGGTACAGTTCGCGCCACGCGAACTCCCGGCCGGGGACGATCTCGAGGTAGACGCTGATATCTCCGGTTCGATCGGTCCCCTCGATGACGCCCCGATCGGAGTCGAAGCAAAGGATATCAGCCGCGTCCATCTTCGGGAGATGGGTCTGCTGGAGCGTCGTATAGACCCGCTTTCGCTGCTCGGGAGTGACGCCCTCGAGAGTCGTGTCGTACTCCCAAGCGGCGATCTGCTGGGCGAGGTCACCGAGTTCGACGGGACGATCGTCCTGCTTGAGGTATTGCAGGATATAGCGACGCCGCTGATTTCGCAGTACTTCGAAGATTTCGCCCTTGGTGAGCGGCTCGTCGGCCGCGTCGGGATCGTCGGTCGCGTCGGCGTCCGAAGCGGAGGCCACATCACCGTCGATGGGACTGTCGTCTCCATCATTTGGGTCGTCGCCATCGTTAGGTCGGTGTTGTTGTACCACGTCGATCACCTCGGAGTGCCGGACGATTCCGGTAGTTCGATCGCGTCCAAACCAAGTCGAATACCCATTAGTTCGGTCGCATGAACCCCACCCATATAATTCTCCTGACGGACTCAGCGCTAAATCAGCCGTCTGCGGACTCGACTCCGAGAACCGCCGCGATCGAGTCGGCGATTTCGCTGCCAAGTCCGGTTTTCGTCCCCTCGTATCGGGCGGCGTCATCCGCGTGGACCAGTAGTGCGCGCGTCGTCTCCGACCCCATCACGCTCGCGTCGTTGGCGACGACGAACGCGAGACCGGCCCGCTCGAGGGTCTTTCTGGCCTGCTCGATCATCGCCGCCTCGTCGCCGGAGGTTTCGGTCTTGAAGCCGACGATCGGCAGGTCGGGATATGCAGTGCGGAGCTCGTCGATGAGCTTCGGCGTCGGCTCGAGCTCGAGCGTGAGCTCCTGGCCCGAGCGGATCTTCTCGTCGCTCTCCTCGACGGTGTAGTCGCCGATCGCGGCCGCCGAGACGAGCGCGTCGGCGTCCGAACAGGCATCGCGCGTGGCCGCAAGCATTTCGCTGGCACTCTCGACCCGCCGAGTCTCGGCGTAGGGCACGTCGGGCCCGTCGTGGACGAGCGTCGCGTCGGCTCCGCGGACGTAACAGGCTTTCGCGACCGCTCGTCCCATCTTGCCCGACGACCGGTTCGTGATGACTCGGACGGGGTCGATCGACTCGCTCGTCGCGCCGCTCGTGACGACGATGTGCTCGCCCTCGAGCGGTCGGTCGCCGGCTGCGCGGGCCACGTCACAGACGATCGCCTCTTCGCTCGCGATCTTGGCTTTCCCCTCCTCGATGCGCGGGTCGACGAAGTTGATTCCCCACTCGGAGACGGTGTCGATGGCCTCGAGCACGCCGGGGTGGTCGTACATCGGTTCGTGCATCGCGGGCGCGACGACGACCGGCGTGTCGGCACCGAGCGCGGTCGTGGCACACGTCGTGACGGGCGTGTCGTCGACGGCACCTGCTATCTTGCCGACGGTGTTGGCCGTCGCGGGCGCGATCAAAAATACGTCCGCCCAGCCGTCGTAGCCGCAGAGGTCGACGTGTTCGACGCCCCCCGTGATCTCCGTGACGACCTCGTTTTCGGTGGCGAACTCGACCGCCCAGGGGTGGATGATCCCCTGCGCGCTGTCGGTCATCACGCCGCGAACCGCCGCTCCCTGGCGTCGCAGCTCGTGGGCCAGTTCGACCGTTTTCACGGCCGCGATCGACCCCGTGATCCCGAGCGCGACGTTGACTCCCTCGAGCATTCGTCTGCTAGTCTCTCTCGGGGTATGTTAAGCGTAGCGGGGCGTCGGCAGACTGTCGCGACCGGAACCGGCGTGTGATCGGCGACGACATCGCAGGCCTCCCCCTTCGCGTCAGTCGCTCCTCCGAACGAGTCCGTAGCCCGCTCAGGCCCGTAGCCCGTTCGGGCCGAACGGAGAACGGCGAGACCCACTACGTCCCATCGCGGCGATCGATCCGCTGCCGTCCGTCCGGAGAGAGCGGGTTCGACACCGCACTCGTCACGTACTCGTGGCGCTTGCCCCGCAGCCGCATCGCTGTCAGCGCCTTGTGGACCGTCGGTTCCGCGAACAGCGCCCGCTCGTCGCGTCGGATCCGTGCCTCGGGAACCGCATCCGCCGCTCGAGCACGCTCGAAGGCCCGTTCGCACTGCTCGCGGATCCGTTCCCAGCAGGCCCGTTCGTCGACGCCGAGTTCGTCGCAGATCGTCGCGATGAGTTCCGCGAGGTGATTCTGGAAGAGCGCGTAGTACAGCTTCCGGTGGAGATCGGCCTCACTGTCGGCGTCCACGTCCGATTCCGGATACGGCTCGAGGGAGAGTCCGTGCTCGGCGAGACGGTCCCCGTGGACCCGAATCCCGCCGAGGTCGCGCACCAGGGTCGCTTCCGGACGGGCGTCTTCGCGGTCGAAGACGATCAGACTGTTCTGGAGGTGGCTCTCGAGGGCGATCCCGTACGTACAGAGCACCAGGAGCTGTTCGGGGACGACGACGCTCGCGTACTGCTCGACGAACGCGAGCGCCGCGTCCGCGGTGCTCGTCTCCCCCCGGTTCGCCCCGTACCGATCGATCAGGTCGCAGACGAGCGGCCGTCCGCTGGCCGGTGAGTCGGCGACGAGACTCGAGGCCACCACCGGAACGGTATCGTCAGTCACGAGCGGATGCTCAGCCGGCGGCGTCCGAAGGAGACCCGAGAGGTGGCGAGCGTCGTCGTATCCCTCGCCGCTCGAGTGAGGGCCGCCGGGCGGGTAGTAGCACGTCGCCGCGGGTTCGGCCAGCAGCCCCAGCGTCTCGAGCGATTCCCGCTCCTCGATCGTTCGCACGACGTCGGTCACCTGTGGGCCGTTCGCCACGGCATTTGGCGACAGCGTTCGAACGACGTTCGTCGTCTGGACGGGAATCGCGAGCTTGCAGCGTGGCAGCGGCCCGTCTCCGGTTCGTTCGGTCTCGTACGGAACCACCGTCCGGAGGTTGAGCTGCGGCATCGCCGGCTGCGCGTACTCGGGGAGGGGAACGACGCGGCCGTCTGCACGCTGGCTGGCGTAGCGGTCCGGAATCGTGCGATGGTACTGGAGCGGATGGACGGGAACGACGGCGTACTCGCCGGGTTCGCGCGCCGCAGGGAGCGCCCGCTCGAGCGCGCCTTCGAGCCCGTCGAACGCGTCGAGCAGCCGAGCGGTCGACCGGTCGGCACCCGTCGCGCGCGTCTCGAGGGCGTACTCCCGGTCGATCGCGACGAAGCGGAGATCGATCCGGTCGGTGAACTCGGGCGCGTACGCGAGTCCCTCGGCAGGGGTCATTCCGCGTCGGATCTTGCCGCTGGGATGGAAGGGGTGGCCGTCGGTGACGATCCGCTCGAACGGCGCGGCGGCGTCGGCGGCCGAAATCCCGCTCGCGACGGTCTCGAGCGGCGATCCGGAGTCCGGCTCCGGTTCGACCTGTGCATGCACGGCCGCGGCGAGTCGTGCGAGCGCGAGGTTGGCGACGCTCTCGGCCACTTCCGCCCGGATCCGTTCGGCCTGCTCGGCGTCGCTGAACGCGCCCTCGCGCTCGAGCATCGGGACGAGTTCCACCGGATGGGCGACTCGGTCGGCGTCCGTCGGCGGTGACGAATCCGCGTCACCGTCCGCCGACCAGCGATGGACCGGCCCGACCAGTCGGAACCGGTCGTAGCCGTGTCTCGCCGCGATGCCCGCGATCAGGACGCTTCCGGACGCGGGCAACGGAACGAGCGCGAGCCGGCGACACGCCTCGGGACGCGGCGCGACGATCGACTGCAGTCGCTCCCGCTCGAGGGCCGAAAGCGGGTCGGGTGCGTCCGGAACGACCGGAGCCGACGACAGCGACTCGAGCGCCACGAGACGCGAGTCGGGGAGCCCGTTCGGATCGCCGCGAAGCACGCCGCGAACGAACCGGTGCAGAATCTCCCGGCGTGCATCATCGAGCGCCTCGAGATAGGCCGCCTCGGCTGGCGTCGTGAGTCCGTGCGCTCGAGCGTATCCGGTCGCGGCACCGAGCGCGTCTCGTTCCGCGGCCGTGGCGAGCGATCGCTGTTCCGGATTCCGTCGATTCGTCCCGTTCATCGTCGCGAAAGAACCAGTACGGGAGTTCGACGCGGACCGTGTTAACTCACGGGGGGCGGTCCGGTTCGTGAAAACGGCGATTCGACGCGAATGCTGGTGCTCAATCCCGTTCGACGCTGGGATGCATCGTCGGCTCTTCGTCGAGCGGTTCCTCGAAGGCCTCGAGCATGCGGGCCCTCGCTTTTTCGTCTCGCTCGCGTCGTTCCGCGTCGTCGATTTCCTCACAGCCCGGCGGCACCTCGCGCCCGCGGCCGGTGAAGTAGCCTTCCGGCGCGACCCAGTCGTGATAGAAGTTCGCGTCCGAATCGTGGATCGCGGCGAGGGCGACCTTCGCACCGTGCCCCGCGGCGACGATCGTCTGGTGGGGTTCCTCCGCGAGTCGGCCCGCGGCGTAGACGCCGTCGACGGCCGTCCGGCCGGCCTCGTCGGTATCGACGAAGTATTTGCTCCCGCGCTGGATGCGACCCACGTCGAGCGGGACGAGATACTCGCTGTCCGACCACGAGGCCGCGATCACCCGCCGCGCCTCGAGGGGCTCGCCGCCCTCGGTCTCGAGGACGAAACCGGCCTCGAGATCCGTCTCGTCGACCAGTTCCGTGCTCGTGACCCGACCGAGTTCGAACTCGGCGCCAGCGTTGCGGGCCTGTTCGCGGCTCAGTCGCAGGTAGCGGCGCGCGTCGACGCCTTCGGGAAAGCCGGGATAGTTCTCGAGGCTGGCGTTGCGCGCGAGGATCGATTCGCCCCCGTCGATGACGAGGGTATCCAGTCCCGCGCGTGCGGTGAAGATCGAGGCGGCGAGGCCGGCGACGCCCCCGCCGACGATACAGACGTCTCGCATGCCCGTTCGTTGCCCGTCGCGGGTATAGAAGGTTGTCGTCCGTCGCGGCCCCGAAACGGAGCGCGACGAGTTCGGTCGGACGTCAGTCGTCGCTGGCGACGTTCGGACCGCTACTGGCACTGACGTCCGGCGTCTCCAACACCGCTTCGTCGGTCTCCGCACCGAGCGCCTCGAGCCGGACGCTCGAGATCTTGTACTCGGGGATGCCGGCCTGCGGGTCGAACGTCTCTTGGGTGAGCTTGTTGACCGCGCCGGTCGCGAAGTGCATCGGGATGAACAGCGTTCCCTCGCCGACGCGGTCGGTGACCTGCGCCTTCACGACGATCTCGCCGCGACGGGATTCGACGCGGACGTATTCTCCGTCTTCGACGCCGAGGTCGGCGGCCGTCTCGGGATGGATCTCGACGAAGCTCTGACCGACGTGGCTCATCAGCCCTTCGACGCGGCGAGTGATCTGGCCGGTGTGCCAGTGGTAGAGCACGCGCCCCGACGTGAGCGTGAGCGGGAATTCTTCGTCGGGCAACTCTCCGGGGTGGCCGCCGTCCGCGGGGACGAACCGCGCCTTTCCGTCCTCGAAGTTGAAGTTGCCCTCCTCGTAGTCGTAGAGGTAGGGCGTTCCGGGGTGGTCCTCGTCGGGAACCGGCCACTGGAGGCCGTGTTCCTCGCCGTCTTCCAGTCGGTCGTAGCTCACGCCGCCGTAGATCGGGGTGAGCGAGCTGATCTCGTCCATGATCTCGCGCGGGTGGTCGTAGCCCCAGTCGTAGCCCATCCGCTCGGCGAGCGCCTGGGTGATCTCCCAGTCCTGTTTGGCCGCTCCCGGCGGCTCGGCGCTGGGCCGGACCCGCTGGATCCGGCGCTCGGTGTTCGTGAACGTGCCGTGTTTCTCCGGCGAGGTCGCCGCCGGCAGGATCACGTCGGCGTGCTCGGCGGTCTCCGTCATGAAGATGTCCTGCACGACGAGGAACTCGAGGTCCGCGAGCGCCTCCCCGGCGTGATCGATGTCGGGTTCGGAGAGCGCGGGGTTCTCGCCGACGACGTACATCCCGCGCAGGTTGCCCTCGTGGGCCTCCGCGAGCATCTCCGGCACCGTGAGGCCGGGCTCTTCGGGCGGTCGCTCGCCCCACACCTCGGCGAACTTCTGGCCGACCTCGTCGTCGGCCGGGTCCTGATAGCCGGGGAGACTCCCGGGGAGCGTCCCCATGTCTCCGCCGCCGCCCTGGACGTTGTTCTGGCCGCGGAACGGCGAGAGGCCGGCGCCCGGCTTGCCGAGTTGGCCCAGCACGAGCGCGAGGTCGGCCATCGCCAGCAGGTTGTCGGTGCCGGTGCTCTGCTGGGTCATCCCCATCGCCCAGCCGAACACGACGGAGTCGGCCTCGGCGAGTGTCTCGGCGGCCGACGCGAGTTCCTCGGGGGAGACGCCGGCCAGTTCCTCGACCGTCTCCGGCGTAAAGGCCTGCACCTTCTCTTTCAGCTCCTCGAAGTTCTTCGTGTTGCGCTCGATGAACGCCTCGTCGTGGAGGTCGTGTTCGATGATGTACCGGATGAGCCCGTTGAGCCACGTCACGTCGTATCCGGGGGTCGTCCGGGTGTACTGGTCGGCGTGCTCGGCGATGCCGACCTTCCGCGGGTCGAAGACGACGAGGTCGGCACCGTCCCTGACGTTCCGCTTGATGCGCGTCGCCAGCACCGGGTGGGACTCCGTGGTGTTCGAACCGCTGATGAGGTAGGCGTCGGCCTCGCCGACGTCCTCGTTGATGCGGTTAGTCATCGCGCCGAAGCCGACCGTCTGCTGGAGCGCCGCCACCGTCGAGGAGTGACAGAGCCGCGCGCAGTTGTCGATGTTCTTGGACCCGAGCACCTGCCGGGCGAACTTCTGGACGAGGTAGGCCTCCTCGTTGCTGCCCTTCGAGGACGCGAGGCTGCCGATCGCGTCGACGCCGTGTTCGTCCCGGATCTCGGTGAGCCGTTCGGCGACGAGGTCCAGCGCTTCGTCCCACGTTGCTTCCTCGAGTTCGCCGCGGTCGTTCCGGACGAGCGGGCTCGTGAGCCGATTCTCGCTGTTGGCGAACTCGTGGCCGAACTTCCCCTTCACGCAGGTCGAGAAGTTGTTCGCGGGCGCGTCGTCGGGGTCGTCGACGGGGACGACGCCGAGCGAGTCGCCGTCTTTGCCCCACATCTCGAAGCGACAGCCGACGGCGCAGAACCCGCAGGTCGTCTCCGCCTTGTCGATCTTGCTCAGTCGGTAGTCGCTGACCGCGTCGGCGATGTCGAACAGGTAGCCCTCGGGGAGCGTGTTCGCCGCGATCGATTCGGCGGTGTGCTCGCCGGCGAGGAACGCCTTCCGACCGTACTCGTCTGCCGCCTTCCCGAGTTTCCGCTTCGCCTTCTCCATGAACCCGGCGACGCCGCGCTGCTCGCTGTTCATGGTCGCGCCGGTACCGATCGTGAGGTCGCCGCCGGGGGCCGGCGACCGGTTCGGCGCGGTCGTGTCGTCGAGCGTCTCCGCGTCCTCGTGTTCGATGACGTTCCCGATCGAGTTGCGCTGGGTGAAGCCGGGCAGCGGGAGGGTCGCGACACCGCCGATCCCCTTCTCGGTCAGCGCGCCCGTCGGACAGACCGTCGCGCAGTGGCCACAGGAGACGCAGTCGGAGTCGGCCATCGTCTCGGCGTCGGACTGGAAGCCGATGCGGGTGTCCTCGCCGTGGCCCTCGATGCGGAGCACGCCCTCTGCCTGCACGTCGTTACAGCCGTCGACGCAGCGGTTACAGAGGATACACTTGTTGCGGTCGATCTGGATGAACGAGGAGGTGTCGTCGAGCGGTTCGTACTGATCGCGCTCGTCGAAGACCCCGTAGCGGGGATGGTCGACGTCCTCGCTGATCGCCGTGCTCTGCAGTTCGCAGCGGCCGTTGCCGTTGCAGGTCGTACAGCGGAGGTTGTGATTCGAGAGGACCAGATCGAGGTTGACGCTGCGGCTCTCCTCGGCGTCGGGCGTGTCCGTTTCGACGGTGAGGCCGTCCTCGGCCGGGAACGAACAGGACGGTACGAGCCCGTGCTCTTCGGTCTCGACCATGCAGGTCCGACACTCGCTGCGCGGGCCGATCTCGTCGCTGCAGTCGCCGCCGCGGTCGTAGTGACAGAGCGCGGGTACGTCGGCGTCGTCTTCGACGCCGTCCGCACCGGGGTCGACGCTGACGACGTCGTCGTCGACCGACTGCATTGCGTCGATAACCGTCGCGCCTTCCGGGACGGTCACCGGTTCGCCGTTGACCGTCACGGTCGTCGACTCGGCGTCGCGAGTGCCGACGTCCGGATCGTTCGCGGTTCCGGTCTCGAACTCGGCCGTGACCGGTGTCTCTTCTTGCGGGTCGATGAGGTCTGGAACGCCTGGAAGCGTCTCGTTCGTGTTCGTGTTCGTACTCATAATTTATCGGAACAGGTGCCGCTCGGACAGCGGCCGTCGGCGTGCGCGCGGAACTCCGGTTCGAACTCGTCCATCGCCGTCGTTACCGGGCGCGGCGCGTGTGCGCCGATCCGGCAGTTGCTCGTCCGCTCCATCGTCCGGCCCAGTTCGCGGATCTTCGCGAGGTCGAACGAGCCCCGATAGACGTCGCGCAGGAGTTCGGTGAGCTGTTTCGTCCCCTCGCGGCCGGGGACACAGCGGCCGCTGTTCTCGGTGGCGGCGAACCGCGCCCGCTCGCCGGCGGTGGCGACCGCACAGCGGTCACCGTTCAGCAACTCGACCACGCCCTCCGTCCCGAGGCCAGCACCGGCCAGCCCGCTCCGGGTCGCGTCCACGTCGAGGGTCCGAGTGATCCCGCCGAAGACGTCGCCCACGGCGGCCATCTTGAGAGTGCCCTCGAGGTCGACGGCCTCGAGAGCGGACTCGAGCGTGTCGTCGTCGCCGAGTTCGACGGTCGCGGGTGCCGACACGTCGCCGGTAACGGCGAACAGACGGGTGCCGGGGTCGCGTTCGCCCGCGTCGGTCGGCGTCCCGTCCTGCAGCGCTCGTCGAACCTGCAGCACCGTCCGCACGGAGTGGATCGCGGTCGGCCGGCCATAGAGGCCGTGAACCGCCGGCGACGGTGGCTGGATCCGGGGCTCGATCCGGTCGTTCCCTTCGAGGGCCTCGAGCGCCGCGGTCGGCGCGCCGGCACGGTACTCGTCCGGACCGGCGACGAGCTGGGGAACGACCGAGAGGTGGTCTTCGGCCGCGTCGATGGCCGCCTCGAGGTGGCGGTGGAGCCCCGTCTCGGTTTCGTTGACGTACAGTACTGCGTCGGCTGCGCCGACGTGCTCGGCGATCGTAGCGATCCCGTCGAGGACGGCGATCGGGGCGCTCTCGAGCAGCGTCCTATCGATCTGCTGGCGGCCGTCGGTGTCGTTCGCGTTGACGACGACGACCGGGTCGCCGTCAGTCTCGCGGATCTCGGCCCACGTCTCGCCGACGTTCTCGTCGGCGGCCGCGTCGCCGCGACCGCGTCCGAGCAGGCCGATATCTTGGACCCCGCTCGCGTCGCGCTCGGGCGAGACGAGATCGTAGTCGCTCGGTGCCAGCGGGTTGACCCACCCGCACGGCCCGAGGACGTCGCGTCGTCCGGCGGCCAATGGACCAGTTTCGGGGACGGGGAGCGAGCGCGTCTCCGGCTCGTGTTCGACGATCGCGGCGGCGTCGTCGGAACGTAATTCGCCGGTCTCGAGCGCACTGACGATCTCGGCGATCGCTTCGTGGTCCGGACCGGGGTGGAAGGCCGTTCGTCCGTCGACGGTAGCGAGTACCAGCGGGTCGTACGCGGTGATTCCGGTCGGTCCCGTCCGAACGACGGGAACCGAGTCGGCTCTGCTACGCGCCGTTTCGTACGCGGTTTCGCGGCCGGTAGGCGTCGGATCGGTCGCGACCCTGAGGATCGGCGACCGCTCGACCGCGGGCGTGGTATCAGTCATCGATGCCATCTTGTATTCAAGGTATTTCAGTGTGGGTATCTGCCGACCGCAACGGGATCGCCGGCTCGCAGTGCCGGTGGTGTCTGGAGCGACCAGGTAACTGTCCGCATTTCAGGGCCGGACGTTCGTCTCGACGACCGACGCACGTGAGTCGGAACGGAACCGGATGTCACGAGCGATCGATAGTCGTCTCTCAATCCAGCGTCGGCTGTCCGCTCGTGCTCTGGTTGTCCGCTTTGATGCCGTTGATATCGAAGCGCAGGAGCGCCATGGAGGCGAGGCCGACGAGGAGCGTTGCGGCGACGATGTAGAACGATAGCGAGTAGCTCCCGGTCCGCTCGACGATCTCCGAGACGAGCGTCGGGCCGGCGACGCCGGCGAGCGCCCACGCGGTGAGCGAGTAGCCGTGAATGGCGCCGAGTTCCTTCGTTCCGAACAGGTCGCCCAGGTACGCGGGCAGGCAGGCGAAGCCGCCGCCGTAACAGGTGACGATCGCGAACATGAACGCGGCGAAGACCCAGACGTTGGAGATGTTCGGCATCAGCGCGAACGCCACGACCTGAATGCCGAAGAACGTCGCGTAGGTCGCCGTCCGACCGAGGTAATCCGACGCGCTCGCCCAGACGATTCTGCCGGCACCGTTGAACACGCCGATGACCCCGACGATCGAGGCGGCGAGCGCCGCCGACGCGCCGGTGATCTCCTGGGTCATGTTGGAGGCGACCGACAGGAGCATGATACCGGCGGAGACGTTGATGAACAGCGCCAGCCAGACGAGCCAGAACCGCTTGGTCTTGATCGCCTCGTTGGCCGTGAGCTGAGACAGGTCAGTCGAAACGGTGACGCCCTTGCTGTTGGTGTCCTCGAGTTCGTCGGGATCCATCCCCTCGGGGACCCAGCCGGCCGGCGGCTTCTGAATGTAGCTCGCGCCGAGGGCCATCGCCAGGAAGTAGCCCGCGCCGAGGATGTAGAAGTTCATGGGGATGCTCAGCGAGGTCATCAGTTCCTGTGCCACTGGTCCGGTGATGAGCGCCCCGGCACCGAAGCCCATGACCGCCATCCCGGTCGCCATGCCGCGGCGGTCCGGGAACCATTCAACGAGCGTCGAGACGGGTGCGATATAGCCGAGACCGAGTCCGGCACCACCTAGCACCCCGTAGGTGACGAGGAAGCCGATGTAGCTCCCGACCTGTATCGCAGCGCCCGCAAGTATCGTCCCCCCGCCGAACATCACTGCCGCGGCGAGTCCGGCCTTTCGGGGGCCGTACTTCTCGACGTACTTCCCGAGGAACGCCGCCGAGATGCCGAGGACGAAGATCGCGACGGTAAATGCGAACGTCACGTCGGAGATACTCCATCCGTGCAGGTCCTGCAGCGGGTTCTGATACACACTGTATGCGTAAATCGAGCCGATCGAGAGATGGATTGCGACAGCGGAGAGCGCAATGAGCCATCGATTCTTGTCCGTGTCTGACTCTGACATACACCCTGACGTGCAAGTCCCTCCTTTTAGTATTTCTTAAAAGAGTGATATAAGTGATTAGATTATAATAAGTTATGACTTTAAATATGATTTCGAGAGTTTATAGACACGGCTACTATCAATATCTCATCATCTCTTGGCGGCAATCGGACGGGTTTCGTCTCGGACCACGCCGGTTTAGTCTCTCGGGCGCGGCGTTCGGATATGGCGAACCCGCAATTCGAGGAAGTCAAGACGGAAGCCGCCGCAGCGATCACGGAGCAGGACCTCCGCTCCGTGTACGCCGGCCTCGTCCACGAGGGCGGCCGCCACGAGTATTACCTGGGCAACGACACCGAGGAGGCGGCCGAGCTTCGCGAGGCCGCGGCAATCCAGCTCGGGATGTTGACGCGCGTCCTCGCGGACCGCTCCGACAGCAGCGTCGAGGAAGTCGCGGAGCTCGCCGCCGAACGCGCCGAAGAGATGGAACTTCGGTGAATCGGTCCGACGGCACGGCCGTCCCTCGCTCGGCTGGTGACTGGACGTAAACCGTTCTGACCGGTGGTCCGGTGCCATCAGTATGGACGTCGTCGAGGCACTCGAGGCCCAGCGCGGAACGACCTGTGTTGTCGGGGCGGGCGGCAAGAAAACGACGATGGCGACGCTCGCGGCGGCGCTGGAGCGTGCGGTCGGTGCCGTCCTCGCGGGGGTCGAGAACGGCGGTCCGGGATCCCGTCACGTGTCGACAGACCGCCGACAGGTGCTGTGATAACGCTTTTTCCCGTCGACGGCGTTCTCTGTGGTAGTGCCACTCGCTACACCCGACCGGCTCCTTCGCGTCGATCTCTCGACGCGATCGGTCGACAGCGTCCCAGTCCCGGAACCGCGGCTCCGCCGGTACGTCGGCGGAAAAGGTCTGGGCGCTCGCTATCTCTACGAGGAACTCGAGGCAGGGACCGACCCGCTCGGCCCGGCGAACGTTCTCCTGTTCATGCTCGGCCCGCTCTCGGGCTACCTGCCCGGAGAGTCGCGGTACGCTGCCATTACGAAATCGCCACTGACCGGCGGCTTCCTCGACTCGTACGCCGGCGGCGTGTTTCCGGATGCGCTCGTGGGGTCGCTCGGGCCACATATCGGCCTGCTCGTCACCGGGACGGCGACGGAACCCGTCCGTCTCGTCGTCGAGGACGGCACGGCGAC
This sequence comes from Natrinema zhouii, assembly GCF_013456555.2. Taxonomy (GTDB): domain Archaea; phylum Halobacteriota; class Halobacteria; order Halobacteriales; family Natrialbaceae; genus Natrinema; species Natrinema zhouii. Next base: position 3,531,687 of record NZ_CP059154.1, on the reverse strand, counting down.
CGTCGAACCCACCGACGCGTGGGGCGACGACACGGTCGAGACGGCCGCGGGCTTCCCCGACGCGTCGGTCGCCTGTATCGGCCCGGCGGGCGAACGGCGGGTCGCCTACGCGACGATCGCGTCCGACGAGGGAGATCACCACGCGGGCAGAGGCGGTGCCGGTGCCGTAATGGGATCGAAACGGCTGAAAGCCGTCGTCGCGAGAGGGGAGCCGCCAGCGGGGTTGGCTGACCTGCGCGAGGCCTACGCCGAGCGATACAGCGAGGACGAGACCGGGCAGTGGCTGCGGGCGAGCGAAACGGTCGAAACCGTCGACTTCGCGAACGAAGTCGGTGCGCTCTCGACCCGCGGCTGGGAGGACGGCACGTTCGAGGGAGCCGACTCGATCGGTGCCGCTGCGGTCAAAGAGTTGACGACCGGCCGAGAGTACGACGACGGTGACGACGGCAGCGACACCGACTCCGGCGGGTTCCGGGTCGAGACGGCCGCCGGTGACTACGTCCCGCGCGGGGCCACCGCGATGTCGCTGGGGGCCGGTCTCGGGATCGACGAGTTCGACGCCGTCGCGGAACTGGGCCAGACCTGCGACCGATTCGGGATGGACCTCATCAGCGCCGGCAGCGCGGTCGCATGGGCCGTCAAGGCGGCCGACGCGGGCCTGCTCGAGCGATCGGTCTCCTTCGGCGATCCCGACGGCGCGCGACGCGTGCTCGAGGAGATCGCCGCGCGAGAGACGTCGCTCGGCGACGCGCTCGCGGACGGCGTCACCGCGGCGGCGGCGCAGTTCGGCGGGGACGACCTCGTTCCGACCGTCAAGGCGATGGAACTCCCGGCGTACGACCCGCGCGGCGCGCCGAGTATGGCGCTCGCGTACGCGACCAGCGATCGCGGGGCCTGTCACCGGCGAGCCCGTCCGATCGAACGGGAAGTCTTCGACGAGCAGTGGAGTCCCGAGCGCACGGCACGTGCCGTCGTCGGGGAGCAGAACCGGCGATCGATCCTCTGGTGTCTCATCGTCGACGACTTCGTCGGGGACGTGTTCGACGACCTCGGCGCGGAGTGGTTGGACGCCGTCCAGTTCGAGACGGCGGGCGACCCCCTGACCGTCGGCGAGCGGGTCTGGACCCTGTCCCGCCTGTTCAACGTCCGCGAGGGCGTGAGGCGGGCCGACGACGAACTGCCCGCGCCCCTCCGCGAGCCCCTCGAGTCGGGGCCCAGCGCCGGGACGGCCGTCGACGACGAGTGGTTCGAGGCGGCCCTCGATTACTACTATCGCGAGCGTGGCTGGGGTCCCGACGGGCGGCCGACTCGAGCGACCGTCGAGCGCCTCGGGCTCGCCGAAGCGGTCGACGACGACTCGCTCCTCGCGGACACGTGAGGGCAGTCGGGTGTCTCGAGAGGGTGTGAGATCGGTCGATAGTATGGCAATCCTTACTTTCGGACCCGTTGTACGACCGCTGTGGACAGAATTCTCCTCAGCACGCTCGCCCATCGGTCGCCCGAGGAGGTCTTTCCGTACGTGGAGTCGTTTACCGACTACCCGCGGTACACGGACCACCTGAAGGAGGTTCGCGTCAACGGGAACGGCGGTGTCGGCTCCGTCTACGACCTCAAACTGGCGTGGTGGAAGCTCAGCTACACCGCCCGATCAAAGGTGACCGATATTTCCGCGCCCGAGTCGATCACGTGGGAACTGGTCAACGATCTCGACGCCCGCGGCGAGTGGCGCGTCGAACCGGAGCCCGAATCCGCGCCGGCGGACGCGGAGACGGCGAGTCGGATCTACTTCGAGGCCGTCTACGATCCCCACTCGGCGGACGAGAACGCGATCTCGTTACCGCGATTCGTCTCGCTGGACTGGGTCATCCGGAAGGTCGAACCCAAACTCATCGGCGAGGCCGAGACCGTCGTCGAGCGGCTGGTCGCGGACATCGAGGGACAGCCGCGCGAGGTGGAGCTGACGGTTCACGAAATGCCGTGAATGAAACACTACGTTTTGATGGAGAGAGGTGAGACGAAGCGTCCTGCTAGCGCGGCAACAGGGAATTGCCACACCCTCCCCAGCCGATTTCTCCGCACGGGCGCTGCGCGCCCGTTCGGATGGTTCGCGGGACCGACGGTCCCGCGCTAACGCTCGCTCCGTCCGTCGCTCGCTCATCCCTCGCGCAATATCGTCAGCTGGCCTCACTGTCGTTCGGCCAATCGACAGCGCGCGCCACCGCATATCGGTTGATCGGTCTGAGAGAGACAGAGAGCACCTGTGCTGCTTGGTATCGTGTCAAGATGGAGCGCTCGAGGATCGGTCAATCGCGTCCCTGCCCTAATCAGGCCGAACCCACTTACTGCTCGGTGACGATACCCGTACTATGACTAGCGGGAGCGTCAGTTCGCGTCCGCGACCCTCGCGGGTGAGCCACCGGTGCGAGTGATCGTCGTTGGTGCGGGTCAAGTCGGATCGAACATCGCTGCCAGCCTCGACGACGAACACAACGTCGTCGTGGTCGACACGGATCCCGACCGGGTCGAGTCGATCACCTACTCCCACGACGTGCTGGCGATCCAGGGTGACGGGACCGCCATCGGAACGCTCGAGGAGGCCGGCATCGAGGGGGCCGATCTGGTCATCGCGAGCACCGACGTCGACGAGACGAACATCGTCGTCTGCGGGGCGGCGAAGGCCGTCGCCGAGCCGTTCACGATCGCCCGCGTCACGAAGACGAACCTGTTGCGGACGTGGGAGCAGTCCGAGGGAGCGTTCGGCGTCGATTTCATGGTCTGTACGGACCTGCAGACCGCCGAGACGATCGTCCGGATCGCCGGTTTGCCCGGCGCTCACGACGTCGAGGCGTTCGCCGGTGATCTCGTCCGGATGGCCGAGTTCCAGGTCGAACCGGACAGTCCGATCGCCGGCGACACCGTCTCCGAAGCCGATCGCTTCGAGTCGTTGACGTTTGCGGCGCTGTTGCGCGACGACGATATCGTCGTTCCGCGCGGTGAGACGGTCATCGAGGCTGGCGACGCCGTCGTCGTCATCGGCTCCGGGGAGAGCGTCCGCGCGTTCGCGGGCTCCCTGACGGCGGAGCCGTCCCTCGAGGACGCCAACGAAATCGTCATCCTCGGCGGCACCGAGATCGGCTACCAGACGGCGCGGCTCTTCGAGGCTGAGGGGCTCGAGCCGCGGCTCGTCGAACGGGATCGCGAACGGGCGCGGGAACTGGCCGAAAAGCTGCCGGGGACGCTGGTTCTACAGAGCGACGCGACGGATATCGACTTCCTCGTCCGCGAACACGTCGACGAGTCGGACATCGTCGTCGCAGCGGTCGAGGGCGACGAGAAGAACCTGTTGCTCTCGCTGCTCGCGAAACGGATCGGCGTCGAGCGAACCATCGGCATCGTCGAGGCCGGCGAGTACGTCGACCTCTTCGAGACGGTCGGGATCGATGTCGGGGTCAACCCGCGGCTCGTCACCGCCGAGGAGATCACCCGCTTCACCCGCAAGCGACAGACCGAGAACGTCGCCATGCTCGAGTCCGACCGCGCCGAGGTCCTCGAGATCGAGGTCGATTCCGAGAGCGTGCTCGCGGGAGCGCGGATCCGCGACGCGATGGCCGACCTTCCCGACGGGATCGTCATCGGGGCGATCACCCGCGACGAGGAGTTGATCACCCCGCGGGGAGAGACCGTCGTCGAGAGCGGCGACCACGTGGTCGTCTTCGCGGATACCATGGTGATCGAGGAGGCGACTTCGGCCCTGTAACTCCCGTCCGTCTTATCCGGCATCGGCGACCCGCTCGCCGACCTCGAGACCGGTCCGGAGCGCCGCGTGGAGGCGGGCCTCGCCGGCGACCCAGTCCCCGAGGCAGTACAGCCCCTCGCGTTCGGCGCGCTCCAGCGGTTCGACGGGGACGCCGTCCTCCGGGAGCGCGTTCCGCCATCCCTGATAGTCGGTCCAGTCGGGCTCGCGCAGGCGATCGTCCCCGACGAGGTCTGCGGTCATCGCCGCGAGTCGATCGCAGTTCTCCGCCGGTAGTTCGTCGTAGCGGTCGACGGACCACTCGTGGTTGGCCTGAACGATCAGTACCGACTCGCCGTCGAGGACGTGGCCGGGTTTACACTCCTCGCGGGCGACCCAGCCGATCTCGTGAGCTTTGTCCGTGTTGACCAGCGCGTAGTAGGGGCGCTCGAGTTCGAACGGATAGTGGAAGATCCCGGTCCAGATCGTCCGGAAGGGGACTGCCCCAACGGCGCTTGTGACCGATTCCCACATGTCGGTGTCGCCCGACCAGTCCGCCGACCGCAGCAGGTCGGCCGTCTGGGGTGCCGGCGGATTCAGGAGCACGGCGTCGAAGGGTCCCCAGCGGGTTCCAGACGCGTCCTCGAGTCGCCAGCGACCGTCTCCGTCGTCGGGTTCGCGAATCAGCGTTTCCACTCGCGTCTCCCGATGAATGGTCGCGTCGGTGCGGGCGAAGAGTCGCTTTGCGATCTGAGTCAGTCCCTGTCGGTAGGTCCATTTGTGGTCGTCGCGGTCGTCCCCCGGCGATACCGATCCCTCGCTGTCGAACGTCCAGATCGGGTCCGTCACGTCGACCAGTCCCTCGGTATCGAGCGTCTCCGTCAGCAGTTCGACCACGCGCTCGTCGTCCGACGTGACGTAGTTCGCGCCGTAGTCGTAGACGACGTCGCCGCGACGCCTCGTCGCGGCCCGCCCACAGAGGCCGCGGGATTTCTCGAGGACCGTGACTGCCGTCTCGGTCGGCGTTCCGTCGATGGCGTGGGCCGCGGCCGCGGCGGCGGCCCCGGCACCGACGATTCCGATTCGTATCACGGTCGCAGTTCCGACTCGAGACACCAAGTAATCCGGCCCGAACTGGGCAGACCGTGACGGTCGATAGCCCGTCGATCGCGCTATTCGCCGGTCGTCGATGTCGGCCCGTGAAGGGAGTACACGCCCTCGTCTCGAGCGATCGGACGGTCACGCGAACCGGCGGATCGAACGGCTTTTGCAACGTCGGCAGGTAGGAGCGGGCGATGGACGTACTGATCGTCGGCGCGGGGTCGATGGGGACGTGGTTCGGGGACGCGATCGACGCCCGAGTCGCGTTCGCCGACGTCGATCGAGACGCAGCGGCGGCCGCGGCCGAAACGATCGGTGGCGACGTCGCCGATCTCGAGGGGGAGACGACGTTCGACGTCGTCTGTCTCGCGGTACCGATGACCCACGTGACCGACGCGATCGCCGACCAGGCCGGCCGCGCCGAGCGGGCGGTCGTCGACGTTTCGGGCGTGATGGAACCCGCGATCGAAGCGATGGAACGTCACGCGCCGGAACTGGAACGCGTGAGCCTGCACCCGCTGTTCGCACCCGAGCGGGCACCCGGCTCGATCGCCGTCGTTCGGGACCGATCGGGGCCGGTGACCGACGACTTGCTCGCGGCCCTCGAGACCGGCGGGAACGACCTGCTCGAGACGACGGCCGTGGAGCACGACGAGGCCATGGAAACCGTTCAGGCGGCGACCCACGCCGCGGTTCTCTCCTTCGCCCTCGCGGCGGAGTCGGTCCCCGACGGGTTCGAAACGCCGATCTACGAGGCCCTGGGGCGACTCGCCGAGCAGCTGACAGCGGGCACGCCGCGGGTCTACGCCGATATTCAGGAGACGTTCGACGGCGCGGCTGCCGTCGCCGACGCGGCCGCCGAGATCGCCGCCGCCGAACCCGACGATCTCGAGGCGCTGTACCGGGAGGCGGCCGGGAACTGGCACGACGGACGCAGCGAGCGATGCGATACCGGAGGGAACACTACGTGAGCGACCACCGCGACGACGTTCGATCGAACGCGAAGTATCTGCGCAACGTCCGGCCGATCGACCCCGAGGAGATCTGTGAGTACGTCGAGGGGAATCCTCATCCGGCGGTCGTCAGACAGCTCCTCCGCGAGGAGGCCGCTGATCTCGGGCTGATCGAGCGGGACGACGGCCTGTTCGTCCCGGTCGACGACGAGCCGGTTCGGCCCCTCCGAGGACCGATCGAACGGCTGCCCGCCGACTACGAACGCCGGCTCGAGGACCTGCTCGCCGATCGGTATGGCCCGAACTGGGAAGGCGGCGCATCGGGGGACCTGCTCCGGTCGACGATCCGTCGGTTCAAGGCTAACTACCTCGACGGGCGGTCGGTCGAGTACGACGACGACGTGGCGGCCGGGTACGCGATCTATCACCTTCCGGCCTACTACGCAGCGGTGCAGTACACGCTCGACGACATCGCGGAACGAGGGCTGCTGGGCCGGAAGCTTCGGGTCCTCGACGTCGGCGCGGGCGTCGGTGGCCCCGCGCTCGGCCTCTGTGACTACCTCCCCGACGACGCCCTGCTCGAGTACCACGCGATCGAGCCGAGTGCGGCCGCGGACGTGCTCGAGGAACTGTTCGCGGAGACGGGACGGAACATTCACACGACGATTCACCGGACGACGGCGGAGGCGTTCGATCCGAGCGAGGCCGTGGGTGGTGGCGGTAGCGGTAATGGTGACAGTGGTGGGAGCGATGGCAGTGGGGGTAACGATAACAGTGGCAGTGCCGGCGATGGGTTCGATCCCACCGCGCCCGACGACGGCTTCGATCTCATCCTCGCCTGTAACGTCCTGAGCGAGCTCGAGGATCCCGCCGGCGTCACGCGATCGTTCCTTGAGACGCTCGCGCCGGACGGCACCCTGCTCGCGATGGCCCCCGCAGACAAGAACACCAGCGTGGGCCTGCGCGAGGTGGAACGGGAGCTCGAGGGTGAGCGACTTCGGGACCGAGCGGCTATGGACTTCGACGAGACTGGCGATCCCGACTCGGTGACCCATCGACGCGGGGCGGTGACCGTTTACGGCCCCACCGTCCGGCTCTGGCCCGGCGAAACCCCGTCGGATCGGGGCTGGTCGTTCGACGTCCGCCCGGATCTCGCCGTTCCGGACTTCCAGCGGCGACTCGACGAGGCCGCGCCGGCCGACGACGACGATCACGCACCCGGTGAGTTCGTCAACGTCGACGTGCAGTTCTCCTACTCGCTCCTGCGCCTCGACGGCCGCCGGCGGATCGATATGGCACTCGAGACGAATAAGTGGGCGAAGATGGCCGAGATGGAACGCCACGTCACGAACCGGATCGACCTCGTCGCGGCGAAGCTTAGCAGGTCGTTAAGCGAGGGTTCCGACGGGAGCGGCGGCCGTGGCGGCGGGCGGTCGAACCCCCTGTTCAAGATCAGCGACGGCAGCGAAGCCATCGATCACTACGCCGTCGTGACGAACGAAACGTCGCTCAACAGGCCGCTGCTCGAGGCCGAGTACGGCGAGGTCTGTACGTTCGAACGCATCCTCGCGCTCTGGAACGACGACGAGGAAGCCTACAATCTGGTCGTCGACGAGGAGACGATCGTCGATCGAATCGCCTGAGACGATCGGCCGGATTGCTCCAGATAGTCGGCTGAACTGCCTGAGACGGAAAAGCGGTGGGCTTTTCGCACCGCCGTCCGACCGGCATGACATGAGCGACGACCTCGAGATCCTGTTGACCAACGACGACGGGATCGACAGTACCGGTATCAGGGCGCTGTACGACGCCCTTTCCGCGCACGCTAACGTAACTGTCGTCGCCCCGGCCGACGACCGAAGCGCCTGCGGCCGGTCGCTTTCCCACGAAGTCGAGGTCGACGACCACGAGCTGGGCTATGCGGTCCACGGAACCCCAGCCGACTGCGTCGTCGCCGGCCTCGCCGAACTCGGTCCGTTTCCGGATCTCGTCGTCGCGGGCTGTAACAAGGGGGCGAACCTCGGAGAGTACGTCCTCGGGCGCTCGGGAACGATCAGCGCGGCCGTCGAGGCGGCCTTCTTCGATGTCCCTGCGATCGCGACATCGCTATACGTGCCCATCGACGACACGCCGTTCGCGGAGATCGAGATGACGGCCGACGATTACACCGAAGCGACCCGCGTGACGACGTACCTCGCCGAGCGCGCGCTCGAGGCCGGCGTCTTCGAACACGCCGCCTATCTCAACGTCAACGTTCCGTTGCCCGAGGGCGAGGCCGCACCGATCGAGATCACGCGTCCCTCGAAACGCTACGAGATGGACGCCGAACGCGACGGCACGCACGTGACCCTCCACGATCGGGTCTGGGACGATATGGCTCCCGACGCGCTTCCCGACCCCGAGGGCACTGACCGCCGCGCGGTCGTCGAGGGCCGTATCAGCGTCTCACCCCTGACTGCGCCCCACTCGACGAACCACCACGAAGCGCTCGATGAGCTCGCCGACGGTTACAGCAGTCACTGAGTTGGCGTTCGCTCTTCGCGGAGATCGTGGACTCTAGCACAGCGCCGGTCACGACGCCAATCGCGTGAGGTGGCGACGCTGTTGCTCAATGACCAGCCGTCGATCATTGGACACTGGTCGCAGTAGCCCCCCTCGGATTGGCGGTGCGACCTGCGTGTCGCAAGAGGTAACGGGGTTCGCCTGGAACGGGCAGTAACGGGGCTCGACTCGTCGAAATCGGTGACTAGCGCAGTATCGAGCGTGTGGTAGATTGCCGCAGCCAATCACGGTCGCAGTGTCCGTGACCCTGCGGATCGCTAAAATGATAACTGACTTGCGGGTCGCAAGGCGTCCGCTATTCGACGACCGCACCGTCACGATAGCCATACCGTAACCGGCGGAATCCAACCATGTCAAACCCAAAACATAAAATCAAGGTAGGTGGGCGTTCAAGTCGTGATAGTCCCAACGGAGCGTGATCAATAGATGGTATTCAATACACTTTGGACTCGCATCTCGTCTCTCTGGACCGATTCGGCCGACGAGTCCCCATCGGGTGAGTCCCCATCGACAGCGAGCGAGGAATCGAGCAAGAAATCCGACGACGAAACGTTAAGCTATGCCGAAGAGATCGAATACGGGGTTGACGAACATGACCTCCCCGACGAAGACAAAGTTCTCCGACTACTCGTCAAACGCGGCGGCCGCGTCGACCAATCGACCATTCAAGACGAAACCGGGTGGTCGACGGATCGACTCGAGGACGTCATCGAGAGCATGGAAGACGACGATCAAGTCAGCGCCATTACCGTCGGTCGGAAGCGCGTGATCTGTCGACGCGGGTTCGAACCGAAAGGGTATCGCGGCCACCTCAACGAATAACTGCCCCGTTAGCCACGACCAACGATAGTTAACTCCTTGAACAGCCCTTCTGCTCGAGAGCGGTGGGTTCGATCAACGGATTCCATTCGTGGACGCTGCGTCCGGCGCGACGGATTCGACCACCCGGCCATCTCCCAGCATACTTTTATAGGCGGCGTCGACGTATGCGGAGTCGATTCCGATGGATCTCACAATCGAGGACGCGCAGGTCGTCGTCGACTACGAGGGGACTGACTACGCCTTCGAGGTCGTCGGCGACACCGAACTCGAGTACGAGGAGACGAGTGCTCCGGAGACGACGGTCCCCGACGACGTACTCGAGGAACTCGAGGCACAGGGGTATATCGTCTACCGCGACTGAGCTGACCGTCGTGTCGTACCAGCGAGCGACCCGTCTGCGTTCGTGACAATCCGATTCGAGTGGAAACGTTCATTCCGATGCTTTCCTCACTCAGTAGTGGGGATGGCACACAAAGACGACGTAATACGGGTGCTTGCAACATGTACAGCGTGTGGATCCGTCTATGCGGCGCGGCAGTGGCCCGACGGTGAGATTCAGATCATCGGCCAAGACGGCTGTTCGTGCGGTTCAACCGACTTCAAATCCGCCGACGATTCGACTGACAATTTGGAGGATGACGCTGACGGCAGCTAAGGCACGCAATGCCGTCAGGTATGTGAGCACGGGGAGAGCCGTCATTCCGTCGGCGATCGTGTGCACCGAATCTCCGACGGTGTCCAAGACGGTATCGTGGGGCTACAACTCACAGTAGCGACCCGCGGCATTCAGCGTATGGGGGTAGGGAGTTGTCAGATTGAAATGGATTTATGATCCGTATAGTGATCCGGCAAACAGCGAACGTAACACATAATGAAATCTCGCATACCCGTACGCGACGGACAGCGTGGCCAGCAGTCCTCGAGAGCGGAGACGACTGGCCGGCCGTCCCTAGCTCGGTGGCAACTAACAGTATCCGCAGTTAGCGAGACGACGTATGCGTAACCCACTGATCACTGGATTGCAATTCCTCAATTACCGATAATGCCTCCCAATACCCAACAACAAGGAGCGGAGACCCGATCGATTCAACGCAGCGTCCAGGTGTTGCTTACCGTCAGTGGGATCGTCTTCCTCCTGGCCGGACTGGTACTCGCTGCGAGCGGGGCCTCCGTCAGCAGCGCCATCGGATCGGTCACCGACCGGTTTGATGACTCGAGCCAACCGGCTGACGATATCGATTCGTCGAACGGCGACGCCGCGGACGATGGCAGTGGGAACGAAACCGATGATACCAGCGGCGATAGCGGCGATACTGGTGATGGTGGCGACAGCGACGGCGGTGACGGCGATACCGGTGATGGTGGTGATGGCGACAGCAACGGCGGTGACAGCGATGGCGACAACGGAAACAGCGATGACGACAGCGACGGAGGTGACAGTGATGATGGCAATACCGACGGCGACGACAGCGACGGTAGTGACAACGGAGATAGCAGCGATGGCGACGACGGAACGCACACGTTGACTGTGTCCGTGGTAGACCAAGACGGTGACGCGGTCGACGGGGCCGACGTGAGCCTCGACGACTTCTTCAGCGACGAGAAAACGACCGGCGGAGATGGCGAGGTCGAGTGGGAGCTCGAGGACGGCACCTACGGCGTTACCGCGAACGCGGACGGATACCAGTCCGCTGAAGACAACGTCGAGATCGACGGCGACGACGAATCGGTCGAGCTGACGCTCGAGGAAGAGGACGATCGTTCGAACGATGACGACAGCTCGGACGATGACGACTCGAGCGACGACAGTAACACGGTCACGTTCATCGTGGAAGACCAGGACGGCGACCCACTCGAGGATGCGACCGTTGCGCTCGAGCAGCAATCGCTGTTTGGGGGGAAAGAGGAGAAAACCGTCGACCAGAACGGTGAGGTCGACTTCGAGCGCGAGAACGGCACGTACTCGTACATCGTGGCCGTAGACGGGAACGAGTCGGACGAACAGACCGTCGAAGTCGATGGCGACATGGAACAGCCTGTGACGATCGAGACGACTGACGGCTAGAGACGGTTCGTCCGCGCGCGTTTTGCCGCTCGTTTTCACTATTTTTAGAGTTGACCGTACCGTTGGGTTCGCCGATCGACCGCCGGCTCGCTGACGACGTGACTTCAGCTATTCTCGTACTGGCAGAAACGACCCTCGGTATCCCATTTGTTGATTGGGGCTCAAACGCGATGCGGAGTCTCGAGGCGTCGCAAAGCTCGTTCGGCACTCGTTTTACCGACTCCGTGTCGCCAACACCGGTTTCAGTGGTCCGTGATCCATCATCCGATCAACTATCGATACCAACCGTGTTTGCTGGATATCGATGGCAGGACGCAGTGCAGAGGCGGTGCCAACGAGCGTCCCTCTCCTCTCGAGGAATCCAATGAATCGGGATTGACGGCCTCCTTGCGACCGCTCGAGAGGCTGTACTCGGCGCGTATCACGCCGGCCTCAGTATAGTTACGGAGATCGCCGACGCACTCGAGCGAGAACGGTGCGAGCAAGGACAGGATCGTTCCACCGTCGTCGCCTCGATACTCGGATCGCGAACGCGTCGAGTCGCTCGTCTCGTTTCGGACGATCGTGGTTGACGACGTTCGGATGTCGGCTCTCCGAGTGTCCGTGACCGCTCAGCGTTTCGGGTGTGCGTGGCTGCTTGGCGTTTCGGGTATGCATACTGCCTGGTGTTCTAAGTGTCCGTGACCACTCGATGTTCCGAGTGTGTGCGACCGCTGCTGTCACCTCTCGGTCGCTCGTCCGGACGAGCAACCCGTCACCTGTGGTCCCGTCGCTCCTCGAGTGATGTAACTCACTGTCCACTGGATACACACGACCGTTTCCGTCCGGTATTGGCTCGAGAACCGCCGCAGGCGGTGTCAAACGGACGCGTCGAAAAGGCGTTACTCGAGAAACGCGGCGATCATTCGACCGTGACGCTCTTCGCGAGGTTGCGCGGTTTGTCGATCGGGCGGTCGAGTTGCTTCGCGGCGTAGTAGGAGAGCAACTGGAGTTGAACGTTGGCGAGCAGGCCCGCCCAGACGGGGTGGGTGTCGGGCACTGACAGGTGTGCGTCGGCGACGTCGACGAGGGACTGATCGTCCGGTCCGACGGCGACGATCGGCGCGCCACGGGACTGTGCCTCGATCGCGTTCGTCTTCGTCTTACTGTCACTGTCACTACCGGTCGAGACGGCGAACACCGGCGTTTCCTCGGTGACGAGGGCGAGCGGGCCGTGTTTGAGTTGGCCGGCAGCGAACCCTTCCGCGTGTTCGTAGGTGATCTCCTTGAACTTCAACGCACCCTCGAGGGCCACCGAGTGACTGAGCCCGTGACCGATAAAGAAGTACGAGTCGCTATCGAACATGTCCTGAGCCAGCGCCTCCGCCCGGCTCGTTTCCAGGACGGCCTCGACGTGTTCCGGGAGGTCCTCGAGCGCCTCGAGCATCGCCGCTCGATCATCGGCGGGCGTCCCGTCCGGAACGTCCGCCGCGATGCGCTGGGTGAGCAGCGCGAGCGTGACCGCCTGCGAGGAGTACGTCTTCGTCGCTGCGACGCCGACTTCCGGGCCGGCGCGGATGTAAACTGCATCGTCGGCTTCGCGCGCGGCCGTCGAGCCGACGACGTTGGTGACAGCGAGCGAACGAGCACCGCGCTCGGTTGCTTGCCGGACCGCATCGAGGGTGTCGGCGGTCTCGCCGCTCTGGGTGACCGCGATGACGAGCGTGTTCTCGTCGACCGGTCCGGACGTGGACCCGTACTCACTCGCGCGGATTACCTCGGTTCGGAGGCCGGCTTCCCGGATCAACTGTGCACCGTACATCGCCGCGTGATAGGACGTCCCGCACGCGACGAACTGGACGGACTCGATCCCGTCGAACGAGCCAGGCGGGAGACTATCGAAGGCGACGTCGCCGTCTTCGATCCGACCCTCGATCGTATTGGCGAGAGAGGTCGGCTGGTTGTTGATCTCCTTCAGCATGTAGTGGTCGTACTCGCCCTTGCCGGCGTCCTCCGGGTCCCAGTCGACGGTGTCGGTCGATCGCTCGATCGGGGTGCCGTCGAGATCGGAGATCTGGTAGGAGTCCGGGTCGAGAACGACGATATCGCCGTCTTCGAGGTAGATGACCTCGTCGGTGTGATCGAGGAACGCCGGCACGTCGCTCGCGAGGTACCACTCCTCGTCGTCGAGGCCGAGGACGAGTGGCGAGCCCTTCCGTGCAGCGTAGACCGCTTCCTCGCCGTCGACGATCGCAGCGATCGCGTAGCTTCCCTCAAGCGTGTCGACGGCCCGTCGGACCGCCTGTTCGGTGTCTCCGGTTTCCTCCCGGTACTCGTCGATGAGGTGCGGGATGACTTCCGAGTCAGTGTCGCTTTCGAACTCGTGTCCCTTCGCTCGCAGGTCGTCCTTGAGCTCGTCGTAGTTGTCGATGACGCCGTTGTGGACGACCGCGACGTCACCCGCCGTATCCGTATGCGGATGCGCGTTCTCGTCGGTCGGCGGCCCGTGGGTACTCCAGCGGGTGTGGCCGATTCCCATGTTTCCGTGGGGTCGTCCGTCGAGACTCGATTTGAGGCGGGACACCTCACCCGAGCACTTGTGGACCTTGACACCGGAACCGTTCTGGACAGCGATCCCCGCCGAGTCGTAGCCTCTGTACTCGAGGTTCTCGAGCCCCGTGATGAGCGTGTCCGCCGCGTTCCCGTGACCGATTCGTGCGATAATACCGCACATCAGCCGATCACCTCCGTTCGAGCGGTGGCCGGCGACCACGCTACACTATCGAAATGGTGGTCAGCGAGGCGATCGGCGGTTGTGACGGACGTAGCACGTCGGTTCGAGACCGCTGCCTTCCGTGGAGGACTGTTCCGTGTCATTGATATTATTGATCCCATCCGCTCATCGCTGGCGGATCGGGTGCTACTTCCAACACGGACAACAGCGGCCATTACTATACCACGAATAAGACTGTACTGCGAATTTCACGCGAGCTATCTACCGCATAATACGCATTCGGTTTTTCAACCCCGGGTTCGCGCCCCCTTTCTCCAATAGGACGGGGCGTTCGTCCGGTTCCGTCCGCACCGGGTGAGTAGAGTCGCCACTGAAACGAGTGACACATCGATCGCACGGTCCGAGGTTCTCGCTCACGTCGAACGCTCACGGCTCGCTTCGCTCACCGTTCGTGCCCCCGCGGTTCTCGCTCACTGTGTTCGCTCCGAACCGCGCATCGCTCTGAACCGCGCTCCCGTCGCGCGATCGGGTGTCCAGTGCCGTACAGTAGCTACTATAACCGATTCAATCCGAGACGACCGGTCCCACGGCCGCAGTTCGAAACTGCAGCGTTGCGGGCCCATCAGCGTACAGGGGTGCTAACCAGGCGTTCTACCAATCGCAAATAAAGTCTCGCAAACGCGGGTTCTCCGTTTCATCCGGTTTTACGGGTCCAACGAAATCGGCTGAATTGGCAGTTGTCCCAGTTCGAGAGGGCGGTGTGTCGAGCTCCTTCGAACGGAGCAACTCCGAATGGCGGTGTATCTGTGTGTCCGCGAAGTCAGGAACGTCCACGGCGTCAGTCGAGGGCGGACTGTGGACTCCCGATTTCGTTCGAACGCGTCTCGTCGTCGGGCAGTGCCTCCGAAAAGACGATAACGTTCTCCCGGCCGACCGATTGCTTTTCGATCGTCCCGTCCGCGTGCATTTGCGAGCAGATCCTGCTCACTTTCGACTTTGACCAGCCTGTTTCGTCCGTGATCTGATGCTGGCGAATGCGACCGTTATTTTCGACGAGCAGTCGGACGACCTTGCCCTCGTCGCTCAGGAGTCTCGGTGGCGTCTCGGGCGACAGATACGATTCGGACGCCCACTGATCATCGGTGGGTGCATGGATTGATTCGTCCGTCTCCCCTGCCGTGTGCGTGCTGAACGAGAGCGACGGGAGCGACGAAATCTCGAGATTGCGGTTCGATAGCACGTCGGCCATACGAATCCCAACGAGCGCGCTGATCAGCAAGAAGAGAACCGCGATCAGGGCCGTTTCCCAGAACGACGACACGCGAAGCAGTTGTAGTACGGACAACGGTCCACTGGACCGACCGTCGACCCAGGGGAGAATCGCTCTCGAGGGAATCGCGTGGACGCCCTGGTAGGAAGCCGAAGCCGGACTCGTACTGATTGAGACGGTGCTAGTAATCGATGCGAGCTGGGCTCCGACTCCGATCTGGGGATTGATCACCATGAGTGCGCGGTTCTGTGACAGCCGGTGCGTGACCGAGTTACGATGGACGTGAACTCACCGACCGTACTGATACTCCGACTCAGGGGACCTTCATTATGAGTCCGTATAGGAGCGTTTAACAACGTTTTAAGCTGTCACCCGGACGCCCGGCCGTCGACCGGCCAACGCTGTCGATAGCGCCCGCCGGTTCCCGGTTTCGCTGCGTGGGACGCTCGCAACCGTTTATCCGAGCTATAGTAAACCCCCGACAGTGGCTTTCTAATTTCACGGCACGCCCCGACCGGTTGCGGGCGTCCCAATTCAGACAGGCGCCGTCGCACACGGTCGTGTGACGGTCCAGCGACAACGCATCACCCATGACCACGATAATTAGCGACACTGAGAAGCGGGCGGACGAGCGAGCGAGCGGACAGTACGCGCTCGAAACGAGCAGTGAGGGAACCGCCCTCGAACACACGACGGAGCAATCGTCCCGCGAAGCGACGATCTGCGTCGTCGGGCTGGGCTACGTCGGGCTCCCGCTCGCGGTCGGCTTCGCACAGTCGGAGTACCGCGTGATCGGCTACGACGTCGACGACGTAACGGTTGACCGACTGCAGGAGGGGATCGACACGACCGGTGACCTCCGGGATGAGCAGATTCAGGATGGGAACATCTCCTATACGACGGACGCGACTACGATAACCGAGGCCGACTACGTCATCATCGCCGTTCCGACGCCGATCGACGACGACGAGCGGCCTGATCTCGGCTACATCGAGAGCGCCGCCACGACCGTCGGTTCGGAAATGGATCCCGGAACGACAGTCATCCTCGAGTCGACCGTCTACCCGGGCGCGACGCGCGATGTCCTCACACCGGCCCTCGAGGAGGCGTCCGGACTGACCGCGGGCGAGGACTTCTTCGTCGGCTACTCTCCGGAACGCGCCACGCCGGCCGACAGTGAACACGGGCTCGAGGACGTCGTCAAAGTCGTCAGTGGCCAGAACGAGAAGGTTCTCGAGGACGTCGCGACGCTGTACGACTCGATCGTCGACGCAGGCGTCCACCCCGCTCCGTCGATCGAGGTCGCCGAGGCGTGCAAGGTCATCGAGAACATCCAGCGCGACGTCAATATCGCGCTCGCCAACGAGCTGTCGATGGCCTTCGAATCGATGGACATAGACACTCAGGAGGTGCTCGAGGCGGCGGGGACGAAGTGGAACTTCCACGACTACCGGCCGGGGCTCGTCGGCGGACACTGCATTCCGGTCGACCCGTACTTCTTCGCCCATCGCGCGAAGCGAGAAGGAGTGGATCCGGAACTGATGCTGACGAGTCGGAAGGTCAACGAGTCGATGCCGAACCATGTCGCCGAGTTGACGATCAAGGCGCTCAACGAGTGTCACAAGACGCTGCAAGAGAGCCGTGTACTGGTGCTCGGACTGGCATACAAGTCGGACGTCGGTGACATCCGCAGTTCGAAGGTCGCCAACGTCGTCGACCACCTCCGCGAGTTCGACATCGATGTCGCGGGATACGATCCGTACGCCGACAACGACGAAATCCGAAAATCGTTCGACCTCGATATCCAGGAATCGCTCTCGTTCGACGGGTTCGACGCCGTCCTCCTCACGACCTCGCACTCGGCGTTCGAGGATATCGAACTCGACGATGTCGCGGCAGACCTCGACGACGACGCCGCCCTGATCGACGTCGCGGGCGCGTTCGAACAGAACGATGCAGCCGACGCCGAACTCGTCTACCGCAGTTTATAATGTACCGCAGACACACGATCGGCGTGATCGTCCCGGCCTATAACGAGGCGGATCACGTCGGTGACGTCCTCGCAACGATCCCCGACTTCGTCGATCGCATCTACGCCGTCGACGATGACTCGACGGACAACACCTGGCGGATCATTCAGACGTACGCGGCCGCCTCGAGGGAGGACGACCAGTCCCTCGAAAACGGAGCACTCGAAGACGGTGCGCCCGAGGACGGGAACGAGCGCCTCCACGCGTCCCTCCCGGACGGCGGTGCCGTCGTGGAGCCGGAAATCATCCCCATTCGTCACGAGGAGAATCAAGGTGCCGGCGGGGCGCTACGGACCGGTTACGTTCGCGCGCGCGATGACAACATCGACATCGCGGTTACGATGGACGCGGACGGACAGATGGATCCCGGTCAACTCCCGAAGCTACTGGACCCGATCGTGGAGGGCGACGCCGAGTATACGAAGGGGAACCGACTCGCTGATCAAGCCTCGCGCCGAGAGATGCCACCGTTCCGACTGTTCGGCAACTGGGTCCTGACCCAGCTCACGAAGATCGCGAGCGGCTACTGGCGCCTGCAGGACCCCCAGAACGGGTACACTGCGATCTCTCACGAAGCGCTATCTGCGATCGATATCGAGTCGCTCCCGGACGATCACGAGTATCCCAACGATCTGCTCGTCCGACTGAACATCGCGGAGATGCGCGTCGCGGACGTGTCAATGCCGGCCGTCTACGCCGACGAGGAGAGTACGATCGAGTACAAGACCTTCATCCCGGTCACCTCGATCACGCTACTGCGTGGCTTCTGTCAGCGGATGAAGACTCAGTTCGCCGCCGATAGACTGCACCCCACCATCCTCTGTTACGCGGCAGGAATCGCCGTGCTGGCGGCCGCAGCCGCGATTGCGACCCTCGGTGGCGTGAACGCAGTCGACGGCGAGGCGTCGGTGCGCGAACCGACTGCAGCCGCGTTCTCACTCCTCACCAGCGTCGGACTGTTCCTAGTCGCGATGCGAACCGACGCGAAGGACAACGCCGAACTGGGGGTGCGTCGCTGATGCGTGTGATCGTGACGATCCAGCATCCGGGTCACGTCCACTTCTTCAAGCACGCGATCCGGGAACTCCAGTCGAAGGGCCACGAACTCCACGTCTTCGCCCGCGAAAACGAGGTGACGGTCGAACTGCTCGAGCGCGCCGAGATCGATCACGAGGTGCTGGCCGGCGAGTCGAACTCGCTGCTCTCGCTGGCGGCAGTGCAGGCCACCTACGAGACGCGGCTCCTGCGACGGGCGCGACGGATAGAGCCGGACGTGATCACGGCGATTGGCGGCGTCGCCGCGGCTCACGTCGCGTCGGTGGTTGGTGCGAAGAGCGTCGTCTTCTACGACACGGAACACGCGACGATCATCACGAAACTCGCGTATCCGTTCGCCGACGTCGTCTGTACACCCGAGTGCTACCAGGGTGATATCGGTTCGAAGCAGCTCACGTACCCCGGGTACCACGAACTCGCGTACCTTCATCCCGACCGATTCGAGCCCGATCCCGCGGTCCTCGAGGACGCCGGGCTGGAACCGGAGGAGACGCTCGTGGTGATGCGCTTGAGCAGCTGGGACTCCTCACACGACGTCGGACAGGGCGGGTTCGACAATCCCGTCGACGTCGTCGAACGCCTCGAGGATACCGGCGCGACCGTCTTGCTCACGTCTGAGGTCGACCTCCCGGCCGAACTCGAGTCCCGCCGGTACACGATGGCACCGGATCGAATGCACGACTTGCTCGCCTACGCGGACTGCTTCGTCGGCGAGGGTGCGACGATGGCCGCCGAAGCGGCGGTCCTCGGGACACCGGCAGTGTACGTGAACTCGCTCGCGCTCGGCTACGTGACCGAACTCGACGACGAGTACGGACTCGTGTTCAGCTACAACGGCGAGAATCGACACGCTCGCTCGCTCGAGCGAGCGATCTCGATCGTCGAGGAAGACGACCGATCGACGTGGCAGCGCCGACGCGACCGGCTCCTCGCCGACCGGATCGATGTGACCGACGTCATCGTCCGCGAGGTCAAGACGGCCGGCTCCGGAACCGATCCGGACGAGTCACTGTCCGTCCCGAATCCAGGCTAACTATGCACGTCCTTCATCTCATTACCTCCACGCGATCGTTCTTCGAACAGCAGATATCGGTCCTCGAAGACCGCGGTATCGAGTGTACTGTCATCGGCGTTCCCGGGGAGTACAGTGCCGACTCTCCGCGGACGCCGCTGGATTACCTTCGCTTTTACCCGCGAGTCCTCTCGCACGTGCTGTCGGACGAGTACGATCTCGTTCACGGCCACTACGGTCTCGTCGCGCCGTTCCTCTTCGCCCAGCCGACCCGTCCCGTCGTGTTGAGCCTCTGGGGGACGGATCTGATGAGCGACATGGGATGGCTCCGTCGGATCAGCGAGTACGGCGCTCGGTTCGCCGACGCGACGATTATTCCGAGTCCGGCGATGTCCCGCGAACTCGACGCCGAACACGTCGAGATCCCGTTCGGCATCGATACAGAGCTGTTCAGACCGATCCCGCGCGAGGAGGCTCGCGACCGGATCGGCTGGGACACCGAGGCGCGGATCGCGCTGTTTCCGTACGATCGAAGTCGGGACGTCAAGGACTTCCCGCGAGCCGAACGCGTCGCCGACCACGCCGACGTCGACCTCGAGGTACGGACGATCGACGACGTCCCCTACGAAAAAATGCCCTACTACATGAACGCGAGCGACGCCCTCCTCGTGACCTCTCAACGGGAGAGCGGACCGCTGGTCGTCAAGGAGGCCGCCGCCTGTAACGTGCCGATCGTCTCGACCGATGTCGGCTTCGTCCGCGAGACGATCGGCGACGTCGATAACTGCGTCGTGGGTTCGACCGACGACGAGCTCGCCACTGGACTCGAGCGCGTCCTCGACGGCTCTCGCCGGTCGAACGGGCGCGAGGCGATCGACGGACTCGGACTCGAGGCGATGGGCGACCAGCTCCTCGACGTGTATCGTCGCGTCCTCGAGCGACCGACCGGGACGGCCCACCGAGCGGGGGTCAGTCATGAAGTTTAGCTCGCTGTCGGAGCTGCGGCCGCTGCGACTCGACACGCTCGCGGCGATCGGCGGATTCGTGCTCGCGGCGCTGTTGTTCCCGCTCCGATTCCTTACGTCGCAGCTGTACATCAATACCGTCCCGCTGGTACTCGGAACCGCGTGTGCGCTGTATCTGCTCTCCCTGTACCAGCAGCGGGACAACACGCAGACGTTCCCGACCCTCCCGTCCGCGGTGACGATGGCACTCCCGAGCGTCGTGCTGGTCGGACTCGCCGCGCTCGTGACGCTCACGGTCGTCCAGGGGGCACGGACGCCGATCTTCTTCGGACTGGCGGGTGTCGTCGGAACGCTCGTTATCGGCCAGATCCTCTTCGCGAACGACCGCGACCTCCATCCCGGACTGCTGTTGTTTCAGATCATTTGCTTCGCGTTCGTCTTCCGGTTTACTGCACTGTACGCAACCCCGGGGTACGTCGGGATCGACATCTGGACGCATCAGGGGTTCGTCGACGCGATTCTCAGCGAACAATCATTGAGCGGGATCTCTCACGACAAACACTACGGATCGCCGTTCTACCACCTGCTGGTGGCAGCCTCCTCACTGCTGTACGACGTTCCGATTCGCGCTGCGTTGTATCTCTCCGTCGGGCTCGTGATGCCCCTGGCAGCCCTGCTCGTCTACTCGACGACGAACCTGCTCGTCCCGGTACGGTGGGCGGTGCTGGCGACAGCACTCTACGCGTTCTCGAGTCACGTCGCGAGGTGGGGAATGCATATCATCCCGACGAGTCTGGGCTTGGTCTTCTTCCTCGGGATGCTGTACGCACTGATCCGGGTGATGCGGATCGAGTACACGATTCGGGACTTCTCCTTGCTTCTCCTGATGAGCGTCGCCGTCATCCTCACACATCAGGTGTCGACGTTCATCATGCTCGTCTTGCTGCTCGCGGCGTTTCTCGCACAGATCGTGTTCGTGATCGGCCCGCTTGGGCTGACGCGGCTCGATGCGAGCGTCTTCCGGACGAAGAAACCGGTCAACCTCATCGGTCTCGTCGTCTTCAACACGGGGCTGACGATCTTCGTCTGGTCGCTCACGCCGTACCGACGGGAGTCGTTCCTGGCCACGGTCCTGAGCTACTTCGCACAGACGCTCGAGGAGAGCGCCGGCTTCCTCAATATCGCGAGCGCGTCCTCATCCGACGGTGGCGAGGCGGGAGCCGAGGCCGCACCGTCGCTGATCGACCAGGTCGTTCCCTACGTGGACGCCCTCGGCTTCCTGTTCCTGCTCGGTGTGACGTTCGTCGGGTGCCTGTACGTCGTCCACAGGAGACGCGCCGAACAGTCGGTGTTCACCCTCCTGCTGGCGGCGGCGTTCATGCTCGTGTTCGTCCTCGGATTGCCGATGTTCGGCATCCGGAACTTCATCCCGACGCGCTGGTTCGCGTTCCTCTACGCACCGATGGCAATCCTCGGTGCGATCGGGCTGCAGACGCTTCGGGGGAGCCTGACGCCGGCACTCGCCGTCACCGTGTTGATCCTGTTCTCGCTCGTCTTTCCCGGCGCGATGGTCCTCGCTCCCGGGAGCAACGCTGACAACCCGGTTTTCTCGGATCACCACGAGCGCCTCGCGTACGACCAGACGGAACTCGCCGCGGCCCAGTCGATCGGTGAACTGACCGGCTCACCGGGCGGTGACGAAATCCGGCCGGATCAGGAACTCCACACTGACCACCCGTATCAGACGCTGATCGATCGGACTGGTGCCTATCCATCGACGACGACCGCGACGGTTCCTGAAGGCGGTGCAACGAATCACAGCTACACGGTCTATCGAACGGAGCAATCGACCGACGCGGTGTTCTTCCCGGACGCCGACGGGAACGCGGAGATAATGAACCCCTCTCGAGAGCAAATCTGCCGTCCGGATCAGGGCACGGTCTACACGAACGGGGACGTGACGTTCTGTACGCCCTCCCCGGCCGGGAACTGATCACCGCTCTCGTCGGCGATTCCATTCGTTTGCGTTCGAATTACTGCAAGCAGAGCTGACGACGAATCGACTCACCCGCTTCTTTCTGTCGCATCTTGCTGGTCTCAGAACGGTCAGTACTACTTGTTCGATCAGCCCGCGTATTTACACTCGATTGTCTCGAGGCCGAGAAGCGCCGCGCTGTCGCGGCCACTGTGCCGACCACTACTGCTCTCGAGCGAACGCTCAGCGGGACAACTACGACCCGCGGACACGGCTGACATTGCAGGTGCTTGCCCGTCGTTCGCCTGGTCAACTCACAGACAACACGGCCGCGAGAACAGCTTCAGTAGCGAACACAGCGTCTCGAGCACGAACGCCAGATGTATCGTGGCTCGCTCGAGACCGTTCTGACGCGTTCGATTGCCGCTCACTGCCGTCTTTTGGCGTGCAATCCTCGCCAGATGTCAGCAGCGACCGGTGCACCGTCGAACAGCCAGAGTGCCAGGACGGCGAGACCCAACAGCGACTGGAAGACGATCTGCGGCGTCAGTCCGCCGGCGACGAGCACGCGTACGTACTGAATGAAGTAGAGCGCGAAATGATCGATGAAACCGCCCTGCGTGGCCGGTGGCGGCGATTCGATTGGCCAGAGAACGATCCGCAGGTCGATTGGACGTCCCCTGAGTACCCTGTCGAGCAGATCGGCAACCGGGTGCGAGAGATGTGCGAACGCGAAGGCACCCGCGAGGATTCGGTCTCCTCGATGGGCGGCCACCGCGTACGCTGCAAGGATGATGAACGGCGCGGCAAAAATCGAGTGCCCGACCGCGTACCCGGTCTCCATGACTCCGAACGTCCAGGCGAGCGGTTTGTCGATCAGATCCGGGAACTGTGAGCCGACGGCGACGGCGATCGTTTCCCCGGCCGAGGGTGACGTCCGGGAGAGCACGTTTCTGGTCAGCGAGTACAGGACGTACGCGAACGCGACGTGCTCCCACGGCCACATCTACGAGACCTCGATCGGCAGGTGAAGTTTGCGATAGGCGTTCTCAGACGTCGGCTCCGCCGGTGGCTCGCCGTCGTAGAGCAACAGGGTCAGCCGAAGATCGTCCCCTCGCATCGTCGGCGTGATCTCGAGGGTCTGCTGGTGAGCGTTGCCATCAGCGACTGTTGCGTTCTTCCTGTCCATCTCGACCGACTCGTTGACGGTCACGGTCTCACCGTCGGAACTCGTCCGCTGGAGCAGTACCACGGTCGTGTAGCGTCGCTCTTCGTGTTCCTGGTTCGTGATCGTCGCCTGCAACTCCTGGGTCTCTCCCGCAGTGTACGTCGAGTCATACACCGTTTCGATGTCACCAGTGACGTTCTCCGTCTCCACCGAAATCTCAGTATATCCATCGTGTTCTGGCGGGTTCGCGAGGGCGAACCCGGCGCTCGCGAGCAAGAGACCGACCCCGATCACGATGGCGATGTTGTACGGGCGAACGTTGACCCGATCATACGCGCTCTGTCGCTCTCGAGTAAATAACGGAGACACCGACAGGATCGAGGGAGTGAACCGTCGGTCGGCCGGGCAGCGGTAGCGGGAACCGATCGCAAGAAGCGCCAGGACGACGGTGACCGCTGCGAGTCCGAGGAGCACCGGTTCCAGCGTCAAGCCCCTAGGGGTCAGGCTCGCGAAAAGGGTGATCGCGGGAACGAGTGCAACGCTAAAGACGATTGACAGGATCGTTCGTTCGACCGCCTCGAGTCCACCACTGACCAACAGCGGATTGCCGAGCCCGGTTTTCTCCTCATCGAAGGATCGATAGTCGTCGTTCGGTTCGTCCGGAAAGAGGGCAGAGACGAGCGCATACCCGGGAAGAAAGAGAACGAGCGGAACCATTAGCGCAATTCGTCCTACGCCAGATACCCCTGAAAGAATCCCAAGCGTGAGGGCCCCCGTAACTGCGATGACGACTGCCAGATCGAAATACCACCAGTTGGTGTCGCTCATTGTCTCCTCATGAGGGGACAGTGGCGGTTTATTATCGCCAAGATAAGCTCGAAACAGCAGGCCGGTCTACCGGTTGTTTGGGGCTGAGCTGTAACGATCCCGACAACGAATCAACTCGATTCCTGTGCGCCTACTTTTGAGCGCTATAGGAGCGTAAACGATCTGAAATCCGGGATAAGTATTCGAAATCCGCGTAGAGTAATTTCTCGAAATAAATACCCTATACCATATCTAGATCGCCAGCTTCAGGCTTTCTCCCTTGCTATATGCTGGAATAAAAATAACTAAAAAGAAAATCTTCAGTTATGAAATTACGTGAAACGAGTAATTCTCGGATACACGATTTCTATCCTTTATTACCCTCTCCTGAATAGGGGTGATTGTCGAAATGAAAGCGAAACATATCAGCTCCAAAGAGAAAGTTGAGCAGGGTGTGACCGATGACGCTCAGGACACGGCTGACGAAGCTGATTGTTCCTCGGAGGAGCCGGCGTTCTCGAAAGACGATGTCTTTCATCTTCTCCAAAACGAACGGCGTCGGATGGTTCTCCGGTACCTCCGTGGCACTGACGGGCCCGTCCGCATGCGTGACGTTGCAGAGCAGGTCGCAGCGTGGGAACACGAGACGACCGTCGAAGAGCTCACGTCCACGCAGCGCCAGCGCGTCTACATCCCGCTCTATCAGTCGCATCTCTCGAAACTCGACGAAGCTGGCCTGATCGACTACCAGCAAAACCGCGGTGTCGTCGAGCGAAAGGCTCTCGCCGACCAGGTTGACAAATACCTCGAGTTGGACTCGGACGACGAGTCAACCGACGAAACGGCTGGTGAGAGTCCAGACTGGGACGACTACTATATCGGCGCGACGGTCCTCTCCTATGCGATCCTCCTCGGTGCAGTGATCGAGTTGCCGTTTACCTCCTTCCTCTCGGGGATCGGCCTGAGCGCGCTCATCCTGTCGCTCTTTACGGTGCTCACGATCAGTCGACTTATCGACTGACGACGGCTCGAGGAGTCACCAAACGTCACTGTCTCCCAATCGTCCGACGGCTGAGCGATCGGTGTGCGAACTGTTCTAGTTGGGACGAGAGACTGTTCCCGCAACAGCGAACGAGGCTCGATGGGTCTCGTCCTTACGAAATCAGGAAAAGTACCGAGACGAACAGGAGAAGCACGAGCAGCAACCCGATCGAAACTGCCGCAAGTCGAGTGCGTGAGAGGAACCGCGCTTCGTCCGGGGGTGTCGCCGTTCGTTCGATTAGTCCTTGTGTTTCGTCGAACTCGATGGCTCCCTTCGTATCGAGCGCCGGCAAGCGATTTCGATGTAACCGCTCGTGGATAGTCGCCCATGTCTCGATCGGCGGGTGGGCGGGCTCAATCAGCGTATCGGTGACTTCGTCGACGGTCACCGGGGTATTCATCTCGTCGAGAACAGCCACGAGAGCCGCATCGGATTCCGGAATGAACCCCCTGTCTCGGGTAGTTATCGCACCGTCCGCCGAGAAATCACTCCCTGGTGCATAGACCATCGTCACTCCGGAAAGCGTCTCGGGATCCCCGGACTGCTCTTCGGCGGAATCCTCCGACGAAGAGCGCAACCAAGACGGCGTCAGACGCATATTCCGCGCTAAAACCCCGCGGTATATAAGGTTTCTCACGGTTTAGCGCTCGTGAACGGAATAGAGTGCTATTAGGGCGGTTTCCGCAGGTAATTGGCAGCGTCGAATTTACGTTTCTCGAACGTTCGTCAGGACGGGTCGAACGCGTTACGCGACGACCGGATCCGGTGGCTGAAGCCATGGGACCAGTTCGTCCTGTAACTCCGACCTGCACTCGAGCCATCCGCGGAGGTCGGCGAGCCTGAGTTTGTGTCTGGCCGGCAAGCCGTGGACGTGCTCGAGGTCGCCCAACAGCCGTCGGTCGAAATCGTGTCGTTCGAAGAGCGTCTTCCGGTCCGGCCACGGTGGTTCAAACGACGAGAGAAACGGTGTCTTCCGGCGAAGGAACCCTTCGACCTCGTTGAGTAGCGTCGCATCGTACGGTCGATCGGGGGGTCTGTGTCGCAGGATGTCGTCGTCGATCCGCTCGCACGCGCGGAGGAACGTTTCCGTCGTTCGGTGTTCCGGTGGCGTCTGAAGGTGCCAATCGATCAGTTCGCGATCCGTTGCCAGGAACGATGTCACGAAGTGGTCGGAAAGGTGATTGTGGAACGGGATCGACGGCTGATTCGCGATGCCACAACAGGACAGCGCGTTCTGGACTTGATCCGCGCGCGACCGTCTCGAGTCGAACTCGTCGGTGATTGCTTCGCTGACGAACGCGTCCGGATCAACGTTGAAGGACGTTCGGTCGGCGAGGTCGAGACTTGCGTCGCGGCTGTAGCCGAACTTCTTGAGGAACACCTCGACAGGGTCCGGATCGGGATCGAGCCGACCGGTCGGGATGCGTTTGTCGAGGACGTCGACGGTCTGTGAGGCGGTGAAATGGCCGCGGAAGAACGTGTCACAGAGAAGGCCGTGATACATCGTATCGACCCCGATTTCGTCCGTGTAGCCGGCGTGGTGGATGTGCAACGATTCCTTGATTCCCTGTGAGTACGTGATTTTCGACTCGTCGGGCCAGAGATACCGCTCGCCCGGTGGGAAGGCGGTGTGACTCGCGCCATACTGGGCAGCGAGCGACCTCGCACTTCGGACCTCCTGTGCGTCTAGTGAGCCGACCGTGTAACTGCAGTCGATGTCGTCGACCTGGGAGAGGACGATCCGCGAGTCGTAGCCCGCCGAGAGGAGAATGCCCTTTTGTCCGGGCAGCGACGATCGTCGTTTGATCGCCCGCTCGAGGCGATCGGCGAGCTCGGCGACCACGTCGAATTCCGAAGACGGCTGTGGGTCGTAGACGAACCGGTCGAACGAGTCGACCGACGCGGGCTCGAGTCGGCTGTCGATCGGCAGTCGGTAGAGTCCCGTGACGGCCGTCTTCTCCCCGAGCGTCACCCCCAGATGCAGGAACTCGAGGATTCCGTTCCGATGGAGCGTTGGATCCGTGATCGTACGTGTGACTTCAGCGGCATCGGTTCCGAAGACGCGAGCGCCAGACTCATCGGTATAAAAACACTCGCGGGATCGAACCGGATCTGTCGCAACGAACGCGTCATCGCTTGCTTCGGTGTCGATTACGGCCAGATACGACCCGTTGAGCCGCTGCAGTGCGTCGGCTCCCTCCGACTCGTAGTGCTCGAGGAGCCAGCGCGCGGTGTTTGATTCGTCACCAGGAACGTACGCCTCCCCCCAGATGAGGCAGTAGCCGTCGTCACGAGTATACGTCGCGCTCCAGCCAGGTGTTCCGAGATCGGAATCCCGGATTCCGACTGTGACGGTCGATCCGGTGAGCACTTCGTCGAAGTCCTCACTGGATCTAAACCGCTCGAACGCATCAATACCGCCAAACACACCGAAGAGTTCCCTGTTCATCGTCAAAGACCACCGCGTAGATTGTGTCCGATTGGAGCATGGAATAGCCTGGTCCACCGACTCCCTCACGGACGCCTCCGTGATCACCGCTTTGTGGGTGTTCTCAATAACTATGCGACTGTTAAGTGCTGAAACGGCTCTCGAGCGCCGATCTGAGCGGACCCCGATCTCGACTATTAGATCTATAATAATAGGATCGCTGTCGGTAAATTCGGATCGCTAATGTCACGGAAACGCGCAACACGACGACGGTTCCTCGCACTGTCAGGTGCAGCCGGCCTCACCGGCATGGCGGGCTGTGCAGAGCAGATTAAGTCGGCGACCGGGCAGGGGAACGGGGATTCATCGAACGAAACGACGGACGGGTCGGATGGCTCAGTACCAGGGTTGGCGGACGGCGTTCCGTCGCTCGAGACCGAATTCAATAGCCGAGAGCAGTTTCGCCAGCCGGGCGACTCGTTCGACGACTTCAACGATCTCGAGCCCTGGACCGTCGAGCAGGGGTCGGGCGAAGCGGACACGGACGTCGTCTTCGACGGCGAGCAGAGTTTGAAGCTCCAGTCGAACAACGGCGAGAACATCTTCGCCCAGCGAAGCCTCAGCGGCGAAGACATGACGGACACGGACCTGTCCTTCGCCATCCGGACGACGACGCCACAGAGCATCACGATCAACCTGCGTATCGTCGACCGGTTCGGGAGCTCGAAAACATACTCGCTTCGCGAAATTACGTACCGTTCGCCCGACATCGGCTGGTTCCGGTCGAGCCCCGGCGTTTACCAGCAGAGCGGGCAGGAACCCACGCTCGACCACCTCGATCGGCTCGAAATTCAGGTCCTTCACTCCATGTCGGAGGCCGAGGTCTGGATCGACGACCTGCGCACGCACGAGACGCCCGATCAGGGGTACGTCATGCTGAGCTGGGACGACGGGATGCTCGACTACTACGAGAAGGCAGCGCCGCTCCACGATGAGTACGGATTCCAGTCGGTACAGGCACCGATTCCGCGGTGGGTCGAACAGGGTGGAGAGGGGACCATGTCACGCTCTGAACTCACGGAGCGCCAGGAGGCAGGCGATCAGATCGTCGTCCACGGGACGCACGAGGGGATAGCTCCCCTCGAGGACGAATCGGAAATCGAAGCCAGAATCAAGGGGGACAAGCAGTGGTACATCAACAACGGGTTCGAAGGGGCGAACTACATCGTCTACCCGCACAACAGCTACGACAAGACGAGCCTCGAGCAGACCGCCAAATACCACTACTGCGGCGGCTTCAATCAGGCCGGCGACGTCAATACGACGAACGTCTACGGCTTCGATCCGCTCGCGTTACCGCGGACGATCGGGAACGATCTCGAGATCTCGAAACGGTGTGTCGATCTCGCCGCACAACACAACCAGTGTACGATCCTGAACTTCCACGCCTTCGATGCCAACAACACGATGCCCGAAGGCGACTACGAGACGTTACTCGAGCACATCGATAGCTCCGATGTCGAGGTTATCACCTTCGACGACCTCTGGAAGATGCGGGCGAGTAACGAGTAACAGCTGATCGACGACGGTCGACGTCATCCACTCATTGCGCACGGACTACTTCTTGAAACGAACGGTGTCCCGTTGGATACGTGCCTCTGTTCACGCGCCGAACGGTGGGACACCGCTCGTGGCTGCCGTTGTGGGTATAGCAGCTGTCCGTCGACAGTGGATCAGCAGTTCGTCTCGAGCGTGATCTGGGTAGTGTCGGTCGAGCCGTCATCGCCGACGATGCGCAGCGTGACCGGATGTTCACCGGGTGAACCGATCGTCACTTCGATCGTCTCGCCGGTCTTGTCGAACGAGGCGCCTTTGTCGATGCACCACTCGTAGTCGACGAGTTCGCCGTCTGGATCGGACGACCCTGACGCGTCGAGCGTGATCGTCTGGCCCGGCTTGAGCGCCGTTTCGTTGACCCACGCTGGACGAACGTCGATCTGCGCGGTCGGCGACTCATTGCCTGCGGACTCACCATCGTCCGAGGCCTCGTCGCCGTCCTCGTTCGAAGCCGCTTCGGCCTCATCGTCAGCGTCGTCATCGACAGGCTCTTCGGGCTCAGATTCGGACTCCGCCGGCTCCTCGGACTCGGGTTCGGACTCCGCCGGCTCCTCGGACTCGGATTCGGACTCCGCCGGCTCCTCGGACTCGGATTCGGACTCCGCCGGCTCGTCGTCGACCGGCTCGTCAGGCGTACTGCCGCTGCCGGAGTCGTCGAGTAGCAGTTCGTCCTCGAGGAGTCGCTCGACGATGGCCGTGTGCCACTGCACACGGGTCTGGAGTTCGACGCCGGTCGAAAGGGTCTCGACGAGGAATCCGTCGGCGTCGAGGTCGCGTGCGGCCTTGTGAGCAAGCAAGCCGCTCGGGTCGGTGCCGGGGAGGGAGAACGGGCCGGTCTGGAACGCGAGATTGGAGTCCTCTATGTAGTCTCGATTGATGTAGTCAACCGCGTCCGCGGCGGCGTTGGTCGCCTCGGTGCCGCTGGAGCGGAAGATCGCTTGCCCGACCCCGTCCATGGGATCGTCCGCGTAGATCCCCGTCGACTCGTGGAGATCGATCATGATGTCGGGGTCGTACTCGCTGACAACGTTCCAGATGTCGCGTGCGAGTTCCGTTCCCGGCGTCTCCCCCTGGGAGAACTGCCGATTGAGGTTGTTCCCCTCCTCGTCGTTCCTCGTCCCGCCTTCGATCGCGACGGCGTTCGCCTCGGGAATTACCACGAGCGTGCCGGCGTCGATCGTCCAGTCGGCGATCTGTCCGGCGGCCGTGTAGCCCGCTGTCTCGTTTCCGTGCATTCCGCCGACGACGAGCGCTGTCGGGCCCTCAGTGTCCGCAGTCACCACGTATGCCGTCGTCTCCTCGGCCGTCCCCTCGCGAATGACGACGGTGTCTCGACTAACGT
The DNA here is from genome assembly GCF_013456555.2 of Natrinema zhouii. GTDB lineage: Archaea > Halobacteriota > Halobacteria > Halobacteriales > Natrialbaceae > Natrinema > Natrinema zhouii. The sequence goes on along the minus strand of NZ_CP059154.1, from coordinate 3,501,026 downwards.
TACCTCCCTCGTTTTGGATCGCCCCGCCGACGACACTGGCGGCGCTGGCACTTGCGAGTGTAAAACCGGCTGCAGCTCCCAGTACGGATCTTCGTGAAAGTGTATCGCGTCTCATCCGTCCGGCCTATTGGCAGCGGTCGGCTTTACTACAGGTACGGTAACCGATGGGAACGAAACCGTTTCGGTTCTGCAATAGTTTGCGTCGATAGAACGCTTCTCTTCTATCGGTTCCAGACCGAACGCAATTGGCAGAGACCGCTGTTCACCGAGAGAGCGCACGCTGACCGACCGTGAGAGCGATGAGCAGGAGCGCGAGCGCGAAGACGACCGGCAGCGGCCGCCGTCGAACGCCGGCACCGGTCACCCAGCAGATGCCGGGGTACGACCGCGGCGACACCGCTGCCTTCCGGAAGTGCCACGCCCCGCGCAGGAATCGTCCCTCCGCGAGGTACCGCTTCGCGAGGATGAGTTCGTGGCTCGAGCGGATCTCGTAGCCCTCTTCCTCGAAGCGTTCGACCTCGTCTTCGTACGCCGAGAGATACTGTTCGCTCGCGTTTTTGATTACGTCAGGTGATGGGTGCCCGGTGTCGTCACGGTAGACGAGCACTTCGTCGACACAGGCGAGTTTGCCCTGCTCGAGGACGCGGAGACAGAACTCCGGGTCCTGGAACCGATCCAGTTCCTCGTCGAAGCCGCCAGCCTCCTCGGCGACCGCGGTGCGGACGATCAGCGTCGAGCCGGCGCCCGGGTGGACGTTGTCAGCGAGGATCTCACCGACCAGCTCATCGTTGCCCTCTTTCGTGGGTTCGCCGTCTCCTCGAGCGAGCACGGACGCGGCGGTCGACCGGAGCCAGCCGCTCGTTCCGGACAGATCGTACGCCGTGTCACAGTAGGCCCCGACCCAGATGCTCGAGCGATCCTCGAGGGCCGCGAGCTGGCGCTCGAGTTTCTCGGGATGCCAGACGTCGTCCGAGTCGAGGAACGCGACGTACTCTCCGCGTGCGTGCTCGATTCCCGTGTTCCGGGCGACGTTTGCACCCTGGTTGGTCGCGTGGATGACAGTCCGAACGCGCGGATCCTCGTATGCGGCCAGCACCGATCCGGTGTCGTCGGTCGATCCGTCGTCGACGACGACGACCTCAAGGTCATCTATCGTCTGTTCGAGCGCGCTGTCGATCGCCCGTGGAAGCGTCGCCGCTCTGTTGTACGTCGGGATGATAACGCTGACTCGAGTCATTTGTCGAGTAGACCCGTTTCGATCGGATTATTATCGCGTAACTAAACGCCAAGGTTCGTCGGTATCGTCTCACGCAGTGGCATGTCCGTAGCAGCGTCGGTGCCACGCGATGTGACGAACTCCCCTCTCTATCGCGACTGATCGCCGCCCGAGGCGACAGCCGATCGGATCTTGCCGACCGGCAGCGCCCGACTAATAACTGTATAAGAAAGATCAAACAATCCATGGAACTGGATAATGACGAACCGAAACAGACGATCGTTCGTGACCACGGTTGCAGCGGCCGGAACGCTCGGGCTCTCCGGATGCCTCTCACAGTTGCGAGAGTGGAGTGGCGGCGATACCTCGTCACCGGATTCGACGCCGAACGAAGACACTGACCAATCCGGAACCAATGGGCTTCCGGAACTGCCCGGCGAATCGATCGAGGACTTCGAGTCTCTCGATGACTGGGTCACGATGATCGACGCCGGCACCCTCGAGGCCGGGACGGACGATCCGTACGGCGGATCACAGTCGGCTCGCCTCACGGCGAACGAGGACACGGAGTACGCAGCGATCTACAGGGCCGTCGACGGGATGGACCTGAGCGGTTCGAACCTCTCGCTCGCCGTGAAGTTCACCGGACTCGAGCAGCTCCGACTGACGCTCGAGTTGTTCGCGCCGAACTCGCGGAACGCCCACGTGTTTCATCGAACGCTTATCGGGCCGTCCGATCGATGGGTGCGCGTCGACTTCGGCACCGATCGAATCGAGACGCAGCCCAATCTGTCGGACGTCCGCGAGATTCGACTGACCGCTCGCCGGCGCGGCGATCCGTCCGGTTCGATCGACTGTCAGGTCGACGACCTCCGTACCGTCGATCAGCCGGAGACGGGCAAAGTAATGCTGCTGTTCGACGGAATGCTCGAGAGCCACTATACGGAGGCCTTCGATCGGATGGAGTCCTACGGCTACGCGGGCGTCGAAGCGCTCATGCCCGAAGCAGTCGGACGGGGCGACCGGCTCACGATCGACAGGCTCCAGGAACTGAGCGACGCGGGCTGGGACATGGCGGCTCGGCCGCGAACCGGATCTAGCTTCCTCCACGAGTACTCCCCCGAAGAGCAAGAGCGGATGATTCGAGACACGAAACGGTATCTCGAGAGCCGCGGCTTCGAGGACGGTGCAAAACACTTCGTCACGCCGCGGAACGTCCTCACTCCGACCGCTCGCGATCTCGTCGAGGAGTACCACGAGCAGACGTTCCGGTTCGGCGGCGGCCCGAACGGACTGCCGCTTACCGACCCCCACAACCTGGGATTCTTCTCTGGCGCTGCCGACGACGAGACGGAAACGTACATCGACTACGCCGCCGAGTACGGCCAGCTCGCGGTGTTACAGTTCGATTACATCGGAACCGAAGACGGCATCAGCGAACGCGAGTTCGAACGCGTCCTCGAGTACATCGACGGGCAGAACGTCGAGGTCGTGAGCGCGACCGACCTACTAGAATCGTAACGTGGACCGACGGTGGCTCGGGGAGTGTCTCCATCGACCGCTGGGCGGACGAAGTCCCGATGGTGTCGTCAGACCGTCTCAATAGAGCTCGACTCAGCAGCCGTTTGACCCATTCGGTTCACTTATCTTTTTGATTCCGACTAGCAACTGAACCGTTCATACTGATCGCACGCTGCGACGCGATCGGATGTACAATGGCCGTCCGTAACTACAGTTGACTATCCGAATCAACGACGCAGCGGGCTCGGAGAGTAGGTTCTGTCGGATAGAACGAGGCGTAAAAGCGAGTAGTGGGTGAAGACCGAGCGCGTCCGGTGGTGTTGTTCTATATCCCTGGATCCAGGATCCCGAACGCAAGTCCCGAGAGTAACAGCGACAGTCCGGCGAGGAACAACAGACTCTGCAACCAGTTGCGGCCCGCACCGTCGGTTTCGCGGCTCACGAGCCAATCGGAGATCCCGTCCGCTTTCGCGCCGATCGGATCGGGAAACAGTGACAGTATCTCGAACGGTTCTGCTATATCGATCGCTCCGACCAGCAAGGCGAACGTGATGAAGATTCCGAACCCAACGGGTGGAACGACTGCGAGTGCAATCCACGGATTCGTGATTGCCGTCGAGAGGGCGACGATGGGAACGGCTGCCAGGAGCGTTGTCAGTGCTGCCCGGCTGAGCCGGGCATCTGCGAGTGGATCGAAGCCGACGAGTCGGGCGCTCCAGCAGTGGAAGACGAACATCGACCCGTATCCGATGCTGGTCGCGACGGCCGCACCTCGCATTCCAAACGGTGGAATAAGGGCGAGGTTGAGCACCAGGTTAACCAGAGCCGCGCCGCCGGTGGCTATGACCGGATATCGAAGCGTTCCTTCCCCCTGTGAGACCGCGAGGATCGGTCGCGCGATCGCGAACCCGAGCGCGCCGGGGAGCAACAGCAACAGGGGTGTGATCGCCGGTTTGGCCTCGGCACCGAAGTAGATCGGGACGGCGACGTTCGCCAGCGCCGCGAGTCCGACGGCCATGACGGCCGTCAGCAGAAACGTATAGCGCGTCGTCCGAGAGACGAGTTCCGAAATCTTTTGATAGCGGTTCTGCGACCACAGCTCCGACGTCGAGTGGACGAACACCGTCTGGATCGCCATCGGGACGAACCAGAGGAACTCGGCGATCGTCAGCGCCGCCTTGTAGTTACCGACCGCCGAATCAGCCCGAAACCGGTTCAGCATGATGATATCGATGTGGTAGAGCGACATCATCAGGAAAATCAGTGCAATGCTCATCGAGTTGAACGTGAGCATCTCCGTCCGGGGAAACCGTTCCGTTGGGCTAGAGAAGACGGACGACAGCGAAATCCGTCGGTGAACGAGGAGGAGTCCGACTACGCCGACGAGGAGGCTCGCGAACAGATGCCCTGCGAGCGCCCCCATCACACCGACGCCGAGGTAGGTTAGCGGGATTGCGACCGCGACGAAGCCAACCTTGTCGAGAACCTTGAGCGGTTCCGAGTATCGCTCGAGGCCGAATCCCATGAGCGTCTTCCGCCCGAAGTCACGGAACTGTGCCGTGATAACGAGCGCCGCGAGGACGTAGAAGTAGATCGTCAGCTCGGAGCCGAAGGCGAGGCCGACGAGCCCGAACCTGGTCGCGAGTACCAGCAGGAGCGCCCCGAGACCGGCCAGCAAGATCGCCAGCCGGAAATAAAAGCCGACGACGTGTTCGCTCCAGTTCGCCGCAGTGCGGTCCTCGGCGAGGAACTTTCGGACGCCGTCCGTGATCCCCGAACTGACGAAGATCATGTAGATCGCGAATACGGACAGCAAAAGCGCGTACTCGCCGTACGCCGACGCACCGAGAAATCGGTACAGCAGCGGCGTCGAAAGCGCAGTGACGACCAGTGCGGCGATTTTCGCGCTGACGACCGAGACGACGCCGCTCGTAATACTCCTGTTCACGGTTTCCCCCTGGTTCGTTCGAGCGGCCAATCGGCAGCCATCCCCCCTGACGATCGGACACGATCCGACGTACTCACTGTACGAAGACGGTGTCCACAGCGTGGCGTTATTATACGGGGGCTAAATGGCCTCGAGAGCCGTATTTACGGAGATATAGTTGTGGAGGCGCAACGGAGAAATGGCCAGAGTCAGCGATGAAGAACCGGGAGAACGGGGAGAAGAATCGATGGAAAACGGATACCGATAGCGGCCGCGCGTCGCCGACTACTGGTACGTGTTTTTCCAGGTCGTGACGTCGCTCGCACCGAGGTTACGGATCCCGTTGACCAGTCTGTTGCCCTTGAACGACGGGGTATCACACGACCCGTAGAGACAGGCGGCCTCGAGACCGGACGACGATTCGAGGTCCGAATTGAGAACGAGGGATTCGGAGCCGGTGTCGAGGAACGGATACTTGCTGGCACGCAGGTTGGATCGGTAGATCGTCAGGTCCTCGCCCGTGTTGACGATCCCGTTCCGGTCCACACCGGCGCGACCCTGTTGCTCGATGTCGACGACGTTGAATCGGCAGTTGTCCCGTTCGCAGCGAATCCCATCGCGGAAACCGCCGTCCTCACCCGCCTGCCCGTCGATCGTGAGGTACTCGGCGAGAACCCGTCCGCTGCTGCCGTTGTTCCGTATCCACAGCGGATAGCCGCCCGAGGTCTCGTGGGTGATCGTCGTGTCGACGATCGTCGTGTCTCCAGAGACGGGTGAGCAGACGATCCCGTGGTTCACGTCGTCGCCACGGATATCGAGCGTCGTTCCCTCGATACGGACGCTGTCACAGGTGTTCATTACCGAGATCGCGTGACTGGACGGCATGGGGGAGGTGATGTTGACGGCCGCACCGCGAATCTTGAAATCACGACCGTTTTCGACCCGAATCGCTCGCTGGATCGTGTCCTCCGGTCGACTCGATTTGATTTCGACCGTCGGCCACCGGATTTCGCTGTGGTTGCCGCCGACGCGAACGTTTGCCCCGTTGCTGTCCCAGTACCAGCCGCCCTCGACGATGATCTTGCCGTTGCCGCCCGACGCGTAGAGACCGTTGCTCGGGAACGGTCCGACCCAACAATTCTTGAACTTGAGCGTCCCCTCGTTTAGCGTGGCCTCGATACCGATCGCTCCACGCCAGTTGTTACCCGCGTTCGGCGTGTTGTTGATCCACGCGGCGCCGTCCGGAACGCGGAACCGTTCGACGATACCTCGGCCGTCGGGATCGGTAACGTTGAACAGTCCGGGTCCCCAGGTTCCGCTATCGTGTTGGCCGTGGATGGTGATGTCCCGCACTTCGAGGCGCTCGGAGGCGTACGTCTCGATCGTTCGGATCCCCGTGTCGGGGGCCCGCTGGTCGACGTCGAACCCCTCGAATCGAACGCGTCCACCGGGTCTTGACGACACGCCGAGCCGGAAGAGACGATACCGCGGGCCATTGAACTCGTGAAAGTCCGCCGGAACCAGCGTCGCGTTCTCGCCGACGACGCCGAAATTCTCGAAGCCGGTGAACCGGAACTGTTCGTCCATGTAGTATCGGCCCTCGGGAAACACGAGTAACGTGTCGTCCCCTCGAAGTTTTTCGAGTACGGGCGTGATCGATTTGTTACCGGTATTGTCCGCTCCGGCCTCGGTCACGTCCACGACGGTTGAGTAGTCGTCGTAGTAGTGTCCGTACCGATCTGTGGACGCGCTGGCTGTCGACGTCAATCCGATTCCGGCGGCACACGCCGCCACTGTTCCTCCGAGAAACCGTCGTCGCGACTGGGTCTGTGAAACCGTTCCGTCGGGAGATGACCGAGCGTCATCCCCGTCAGCTGACCGCGAACTTCGGGAGTCGTTACGATTCGAACGCTGCATACCACTTCTATCCGACATTGAAAGTCACTTCGATGTGAATGAAGATGGGAACCAGTATCTATGGATTCGGATAGAAAGCCTTTAAGTCTGAATTGGTAACCTGTTATGGGGAGGGGCACATACGTCCCATTTCTGAAATGGTTTAGCAACATACATTTACCAGCGCGAATTTTGAGGGCGTATACGGTTTCTGGCCTTCAGATGTGCGTTTAACCCCTTTCTAAGCGCCGATATCGGGGGCCATTCAGTATGACGAGAACCGATCATATTTAGTGAGATACCATATTAGAAACATTAACGAATTGACCGGTGTTATTCGTGTTCGTCTGGCGCGCGGTCGTTCTCGAGCGTCGCGGCGATCAGTTCGGAGACGGCGCGCCGAATCCGCTGGGAGACCGCCGAATCCGAAATATCGAGCCGACAGGCGAGATCGTCCTGCGTGGCCCTGCGCGGGACATCGAAGTAGCCGGCGTAGTAGGCCATGAGAAGGATCTCGTGCTGTCGGTCGGTCAGGAAATAGGTCTGCTCGTCGGATACCGACGAGTCGTACAGATTGTTGACGCGAAACGAGATACCTTGATCGCGAGCCCGATACCGAAACGCCGACAGTGCGTCACGATCGGGGAGATGAACCCGTACGATCCACCCTCCTTCGGCGCTCATTATCCTGAAGGAGAATACCCCGTCCTCGGCGCAGCGAGCGGGAACGATCTCGAGATCCGTTTCGACGGTGACGCGATAGACTGCCCGATTCTCGAACGTTGCGACGCACATCGTGTTCGAGACGGTTGGATCAGCAGCCATCGCCGCCTCGAGGGTCTCTTTCTCGGCCCCGAAGGCGGAGACGAACTGCAGGTGCTGCTTGCCGGTCGTCGTCCCGTACTCGTACCGAAGCGTCACGTCGGAACAGTGCTCTATCGTTGGCACTAATGGAAGTTCGTCGTGGACGAGGTGGATAGCTGCGATAAATCCCATTGAGATATCGATGTCGTACACCCGAGTCAAGCCCAGTTACCCATACTTATACCGCGACTAAGCGAATTGCAACGGCTGTAACGGACCGGCTCCAGCGGTTCGACGGCTCAGTTCATGTAGCCGAGATCTGCCAGCCGATCGGTGACTTCCTCGTCCGTCGCCGGTCGGGGCTCGTCGTCCCGTTCCTCGTACGCCGGGTAAGACGTCGACCCGGTCGAGTCGACGACGGGGACGACGTTGCCGTCCATTCGGTCGCTGTAGGGAACCCCCATCGCAGCCATAATCGACGGCGCGACATCGAAGAGATGCGCCCGCTCGAGCGTAGCGTCTTCGTCGATTCCTTCGCCCGCAGCGACGAAGATCCCGTCGAGCTTGTGGTTCCAGGGTTCGGCCGGGCTGAAGTAGTCGCCGTCGCCCAGTTGCTCGGAGAGCATGTGTTCGAAGTCAGCGGGGATCGTGACGATGTCGACCGTCTCATCGATATCGTCACCGTGGAAGTACTGTTCGCGCGGCGCAACCGTCTCGAAAAACGGCTCGCCGTCCGGCGTCTCGACGGCCTGCAGCATCCGGATGAGGCTCTCGCGAACCTCCTCGTACTCCTCCTGGGGCACGACACCGTTTGGCTCCCGCCCCTCGAGGTTGATCCGAACGCCGAGTTCGGTCCGGGCACGAACGTAGGCCTCCGAGTTGGCGAAATCGACCTGTTCGTTCGCCGTTCGAGAGATCCCACCTGGCGCGTACTCGATGGCGACATCTGCCAGTCCGACCCGCTCGAGTGCAGTCCTGACGCGTCGGGCGGTGACGCCGAATCGAGCGGCGACCGACGCCGCGCGTGCGACCGTTCCCGGCTCCCACGTATCGTACTCCTCACCCTCGCGCAGGCGTCTGCGCATCGGCGTCCACGACGGCATTCCCTTGCCGCCCGTCGTCGTCTCGAGGAAGCCCACGTCGCGGAGGTACTCGTTGATTCGAAACTCGTAACCGTTGTACGGCCCCATCCCGTGGTCGCTCACGATGAAGACGCGGTTCGGATCGTAGGCGTCGAGAATCGACGCGATCTGCTCGTCGACCGCCTCGTAGACAGGATCGACGTGTCGTCCCTCGCCGCTGAGCTCGTGGAAGACCGTGTCCGTCTTCTGAAACTGGATGAAGCCGAAGTCCGGGTTGAACTCGTCGGTAAGATAGTGAAACGCCTCCCCGCGCATCCGAACGAGATTCCGGTACTCCTCGATCTTCGCGTCATCCGAGAGCGAGTCGTCGTCGCGCGTATAGTTCGGATAGACGCGGTACTCTCCGATTGCGTCGCGGACCTCGTCCAAGAGCCCGTCGGGCTGGCACGGCGGATCCTCGGGACCGAGGAATCCGGGGATGACTGCTCCGTCGAACTCGTCCGGCGGGTGGGTGACTGGCGCGTTGACGACGACGCTCGAGCGGTCGTGTTGATCCAGTAGCGTCCACAGTGGATGCTCGTGGACATCGTCGTTGCTCGTTACGTGCCAATCGTAGCCGTCGTAGCCGACGAAGCCGACCACGCCGTGTTTCCCGGGGTTGACACCGGTGTAGATCGACGGCCAGGCGCTCGGCGTCCACGGCGGAATCTGCGACTCGAGTGGCGCGGTTACTCCCTCCGAGCAGAGCCGCTCAATCGTCGGAATCCGATCGGCTTCGAACAGTCGCTCGAATACCGGCAGGCACCCTGCATCGATACCGATGAGTAGCGTGTCCAGTCCGTCCGATTCACTCTCGGTACTCCCTGTCGCTGTCGTATCGTCACGGCGAAACGTCGGAGTCATCGTTTTAGTTGTCCCTTTGTAACCAATATTTCTGTTTGGCCGCTGTCGACGTCCCACGGCAGCGGTGTCGTTCGTTGCACCACGTTTCTACACGCACCATAGCAGACAGTACACTTCATTATCGATGGGATAAACCCGACAGAGAACGCTGAATGCAGCAGATTTGACAGATGTGAGACCGACACCTACGAATGAATCTCCGAGATGTCCGCGATTGCGGTCTCGAGGATCCCGACGGCATCAGCTTCCAGTCGCTCGACTCGAGACTCATCTCGCGCTTCGACCGTGAGACGGACGACCGGTTCGGTGCCGCTTGCACGCAGAAGAATCCAGCCGTCGTCGACATCGACATAGACGCCGTCGAGCGTATTGATGTCGTCGTACCGTTCGCAGACGCGGTCACGAACCTGATTCATCACGGCAACTTTCTCCTCGACCCTGACCGACGCGCGGCGGATGGGGTACGTTTCGACGCGTTCGACGAGCGACGATAGCGGGCCTCGATCGGCGACGAGTTCGACGAGTTTGCACGCGGCGAGGGGGCCGTCCGGACACAGCGTTTCGTCCGGCCAGATCCACGCACCGCTCGGTTCGCCGCCGAAGACGACGTCCGGCCGTTTCGTCCGGTCGGCCACGAAGGTGTCGCCGACCCGCGTTCGACTCACCGACGCGCCGACGGTCGCCAGGTGGTCGTCGACGGCCATGCTCGTATCGACCGGCGCGGCGACCACGTCGCCGTCGGTCGCGGCCTCACGCGCAAACAGGGCGAGAAGGACGTCTTTCGGGACGAACGAGCCCGTTTCGTCGACGGCCAGCATCCGATCGGCGTCGCCGTCGTGAGCGATTCCGAGTCGCGCGTCCGTCGCTTCGACGAGTGCGGAGAGGTCGCCGAGCGTCTCTCGCGTCGGCTCGCTCGGTCTTCCGGGAAAGCGTCCGTCCTGCTGTCCGTTCAGCGTAACGACGTCACAGCCGAGCTCCGAGAGCACGCGTGCGGTTATTCCACCAGCCCCGTTCCCGATATCGACGGCGACGCTCGGTGGGTCGTCGATCGAGACGGACTCGCTCACGTCCTTCGCGTGGTGATCGATCGAATCCTCGAGTGACTCGAGCGAGCCGTGTCCGTCCCAGGGTCGGAGGTCGTACTCGTCAGCTTCGATTCGCGTCGCGATCGCATCGCGCTGGTCGGCATCGAACGCTTTGCCCGATGCGTCCCAGAGCTTGAGTCCGTTGTCCGGGGCGGGGTTGTGCGAGGCCGTGAGGACGACGCCGGCGTCTGCGTTCTCCCGTGAGACCGCTCTCGCGACCGTCGGCGTCGCGGCGACGCCGACCTCGAGCACGTCCGCGCCACACTCTCGTAATCCAGCGGTCAGTGCATCGGTCAGAACGATTCCGCTCTCTCGAGCGTCTCGCCCGACGACGACGCGGTCGTAGCCGTCGGACGCGACGGCGCGACCGACCGATAGTGCGAGGTCAGCAGTTACCTCCTCGCCGACTGTTCCCCGAATACCGCTCGTTCCGAACATAGAGACTGTCCTCGGGACAGAGGGAATTACTATGGAGGTGTTAGACGAGCACGACGTGTGTTCGTGAACGTTCTTGAACGATGCCGTCTCTCGGTATACTACCGACGCGATACCTGCGACGACGCCGATATACTGTCAGTCGTGTGATGGACTGAGAAGGTATCCGTGTGACTCTCCGGTCAAAATCATGTAAAATATATATCATAGTCCTGGGCGGATTCGAACCGCGAGGACTCGGATTCTCTCGTCCTCTGGGTTCGAACCGCCGAGAATACTTGCGCCTCACGAGTTTGTTCGGCGCAAAAGTAGTCCCGGGCGGATTCGAACCGCCGTCATGGGCTTGCTTCCGTGACGGAACGTACCGAACACGTCCAAAGGCCCATATGATTGGCCACTACACCACGGGACTCCTCACTCCGAGATAGACGACGGCATCACAATAGTGTTACTTTTCGGCGTGAGGGGAAACGGCTATCTGTCCCTCCTCGGCTCGTCGATGACAGCTCCGGCAGAGCGTCAGTACGTTCTCCATCGTATGTGCGTCCTCGAGGTCGTCGAACGAGCGAACGGGCTGGAGATGGTGTACATCCGGATTCCGCTCGAGTTCCGCCTTCTCTGCGCCACAGTACTGACACGTGTACTCGTCCCGCTCGAGCGCCCGCCGACGAATACGCCACCACGTACGGCCGTATTCAATCGTTCCGCCCTCCCACTGATGGTGGTCCGGGCCGACGACGTTCTCCGAAAGCCAGTCACCATAACAGTCCAGCGTACAGAAGAAGCCCCGTTTCTGTTCGTCAACCCTCGCCGGACGAACCTCGAGGCCGTTCCCACACGACTGGCACTGGACCGTTATTCTGTCGCCTTTTACAGCGTAATTGTCCGGGAGGAGTCCCTCAGCAGCTTCGACACACGCCGAACAATAGATGCCTTTCTTGGACGACGGATAGTACGAGAACGTCGATTCACAGCGTTTACAGTCCGCAGTTTCCGTGGCATCGCTCCAGTTTCCGTTGTGTTCGCCACCGTTCGGATTGCAACTCTCACAGTATTCACGCCGTGCTTTCGAATCGTAGAACTCGGTTTCACAGCCGCTACACGTTCGGTTCGGCAGCGGATCGCCGTGCACCTTCGTGTGATGCTGTCACATTCCTTGCGTCGTCCGGAGGGATTTCCCACACGTCGGACAATCCATGAGGGAGTTGGGCTCGGTATCGTATATAAACTCAAAGCTGGTCGTGATGACGCGCTACGGCCAGCGAAAATACGGTATACCGGAAGTGAGGATACTGCTGGAAATCGGTTACAGGTACCCTTCCTCGGCCAAGCGCTCGAGCCCCTCCTCGAGTCGCTCCTCACTTGCCGCATACGAGATTCGCGCATAGCCGGGCGTGCCAAAGGCGCTCCCCGGCACGGTCGCGACGTGGGCGTCTTCGATCGCACCCTCACACCACGCCTGGTCATCGTCGTCCACTGGGAGCATCATGTAGAACGCGCCCTCCGGCACTGCTACGTCGACGTCGTACTCGGCGAGCAGGTCGACGACCAGATCGCGGCGCGCTTCGAACGCTTCTGTCATCTCCGTGACGGCGTCCTCGGTCTCGAGCGCCTCGAGGCCGGCATGCTGAACGAAGTTGACGGCGGAGGAGACGGAGTGGCTGTGGAGCTTGCCGGCCTGGTCGACGAGTTCCTCGGGGCCGGCGAAGTAGCCCAGACGCCAGCCGGTCATCGAGTAGGCCTTCGAGAAGCCGTTGACCGTAATCGTGCGGTCGGCCATCCCCTCGAGCGTGCCCAGACTGGTGGGTTCGACGCCGTAGGTGATCTCCTTGTAGATCTCGTCGGAGATCACGGTGATGTCGTGCTCGACGGCGAGATCGCGGACGCCCTCGAGCGCGGCGTCGGAGTAGACCGCGCCGGTCGGGTTCGACGGCGAGTTGACGATTAGCAGTTCGGTCTCGTCGGAGACCGCGGCCGCGAGGTCGTCGAGCGCGGGCTCGAGTTGGAAGTCGGACTCGGAGAGATCGACGCGGGTGAGATCGCCGCCGGCCATCTTGGCCATCGCCTCGTAGGAGACCCACGCGGGGTCGAGCAGGGCGACTTCGTCGCCCTCACCGACGAGCGCTTGGATAATCTCGTAGAGCGCCTGCTTCGCACCGGGCGTGACGATGATGTTCTCGGGGCCGTGATCGAGCCCGTCGTCGGCTAGCTTGTCGGCGATCGCTTCGCGCAGCTCGAGAATGCCGGCGGAGGTCGTGTAGCCGGTATGACCGGCGTCCATCGCGTCCTTGCCGGCCTCGATGATATTCTCGGGCGTGGGGAAGTCGGGCTCGCCGACGCTCAGGTCGACGACGTCTGCGCCGTCGGCCTCGAGTTCGGTGGCGAGCGCGGAGATGGCGAGCGTTGCGGACGGTTCGACTCGGTTGACGCGGTCGGTGAATTCCATCGTCATTGTGGATCTAGTCTGAATCGATAGCGGGACTGGGGTCGGGTAGTTCGTCGACGAGATCGAGCGCGCCGTCGACGGCTTTCGCCGCGTTCGCGACGCGCTCGCGCGCTTCGGCGGTGGACATGCCGGGCCCCGTCACGCCGAGGGTCACGGGGGTATCGCGCTCGAGACTCACGTCGGAGAGCCGCTGTGCGGTCGCGTCGGTGATCACCTGGTCGTGATCCGTATCACCGGTGATGACGGTTCCGACGACGGCGACGGCGTCGACCTCGTCGCGGCGGGCGAGCCGGTCGGCCGCCAGCGGCGCGTCGTAGACTCCAGGGACGCGGACCGTCTCGTACACCTCGGCGCCCGCGGCGGTGGCCGCCTCGAGCGCCTCCTGCTCCATCTGCTCGGTGATCGGTCGGTTGAATTCCGCGACCACCAATCCGAGCGTGGTCATAGGCGAGCGGTAGGGAGGGCAGGTAAAAGAGGTACCGTTCTCGATGGACGACGTAGCCCGGCTCGGATACCTCGCGCCGGTTGTACTGGTTCGTCGGACTGTCTAGGAGATGCCAGATAAGAGTTTACCAGCGTGTCCACCGTATACCCGCTTACAGTCACTCACCATGAGCAAAGACAACCCACACCAGAACCTGGCCATTATCGGTCACGTCGACCACGGGAAGAGTACGCTCGTGGGACGACTCCTCTACGAGACGGGGAGCGTGCCAGAGCACGTCATCGAACAGCACCGCGAAGAAGCAGAAGAGAAGGGCAAGGGCGGCTTCGAGTTCGCCTACGTCATGGACAACCTCGCAGAAGAGCGAGAGCGCGGTGTCACCATCGACATCGCCCACCAGGAGTTCGATACCGACGAGTACGACTTCACCATCGTGGATACGCCCGGTCACCGGGACTTCGTCAAGAACATGATCACCGGGGCGAGTCAGGCCGATCACGCCGTCCTCGTCGTCGCGGCCGACGACGGCGTCGCGCCCCAGACCCAGGAGCACGTCTTCCTGGCTCGTACCCTCGGTATCGACGAACTCATCGTCGCCGTCAACAAGATGGACATCGTCGACTACTCGGAGGAGACCTACAGGGAGGTCGTCGACGAGGTCACCCAGTTACTCAAGCAGGTCCAGTTCGATACCGAGGACGCCTCGTTCATCCCGGTATCGGCGTTCGAGGGCGACAACGTCGCGGAACACTCCGAGAACACGGACTGGTACGACGGCGAGATTCTGCTCGAGGCGCTGAACAACCTGCCCGAGCCCCAGCCACCGACGGACGCACCGCTTCGAGTCCCCATTCAGGACGTCTACACGATATCGGGTATCGGTACCGTCCCCGTCGGCCGTATCGAGACCGGTATCATGAACGTCGGCGACAGCGTCTCCTTCCAGCCCAGCGACGTGAGTGGCGAGGTCAAGACGATCGAGATGCACCACGAAGAGGTGCCCAGAGCAGACCCCGGTGATAACATCGGATTCAACGTCCGCGGCCTCGGCAAAGACGACATCCGCCGCGGCGACGTCTGTGGCCCGGCCGACGACCCGCCGAGCGTCGCCGAGACGTTCCAGGCCCAGATCGTCGTTATGCAGCACCCAAGCGTGATCACGGCCGGCTACACCCCGGTCTTCCACGCCCACACGGCACAGGTCGCCTGTACGATCGAGTCCATCGACAGGAAGATGGACCCCTCGAGCGGCGAGGTCGCCGAGGAGAACCCCGACTTCATCCAGTCGGGTGACGCTGCTGTGGTCACCATCCGACCGCAAAAACCACTCAGCATCGAGCCGTCCAGCGAGATCCCCGAACTCGGGAGCTTCGCCATCCGCGACATGGGTCAGACCATCGCTGCCGGGAAGGTCCTCGAGGTCCACGAACGGGAGTAACGTCCGCGATGGTAGGCGATCAGGTGCTGCCCTTGCACCCGCCGTGTCAGCCGCGCTCGAGACGTCCGGAAACCGGGGAAACCGAGGACGGAAGCGCCGAAGCGATGCCGGTCGTCGATTCCGGTCACCGATTACCAATTCTTAAGCGCAATCGCCGTCAACCGCCGGGCAATGACGACGCTACGGACGCCGGGACCGACGGTCGGCGTAGTCGGCGGGGGACAGCTCGGACGGATGCTCGCCGAAGCGGCCGCGCCGCTGGGCGTCGAAGTCGTGATGCTCGATCCGACGCCGGACTGCCCCGCCGCGCCGGTCGCCCGCGATCAGATCGTCGCCGACTTCGACGACGAGGCGGGGATCCGCGAACTCGCCGCGCGTGCTGACGTTCTTACGTTCGAAATCGAACTCGCCGATCAGGACGTCTTGGAGCGCGTCAGCGAGGACTCGGGGACGCCGGTCCACCCGAAGCCGTCGACGCTCAAGACGATCCACGACAAACTCGTTCAGAAGCGCGAACTCGAGGACGCCGGCGTTCCGGTGCCGCCCTTCCGCGCGGTGGAGGACGCCGACGATATACGCGGGGCGATCGGCGACTACGGTGCCCCAGTGATGCTCAAGGCCCGAACCGGCGGCTACGACGGGCGCGGGAACGTTCCCGTCGAATCGAAAGCCGACGCCGAGGATGCACTCGAGTCGGTCGCCGGGCCGGCGATGGTCGAGTCGTTCGTCGACTTCGAGCGCGAGGTGTCGGTTATCGCCGTTAAGGGCGAGGACGAAATCGCGACCTTCCCGATCGGGGAAAACATCCACGAGGACGAAATCCTTCGGGAGACCGTCGTTCCGGCGCGCTCGAGCGAGGCCGTCACCGAGCGCGCTCACGCGGTCGCGAGCGACGTGCTCGAGGTGATGGACGGGCGGGGCGTTTACGGGATCGAACTATTTGAAACGCGCGAGGGAGACGTTTTGCTCAACGAGATTGCGCCGCGCCCGCACAACTCGGGTCACTGGACGATCGAGGGTGCCCAGAGTTCGCAGTTCGAACAGCACGCGCGGGCGGTACTGGGTTGGCCGCTCGGGTCGACCGAGCTGCGTTCGCCGACCATTCTGACGAACCTGCTGGGTGACGTCGACGAGGAACGGCGCGCGGAGTTGAGCGACATCGACCGCATCCTCGAGACATCCGCCGCGCATCTCCACTGGTACGGCAAGCGGCAAGTCCGACCGCTGCGCAAGATGGGCCACATCACCGTCTCGGGCGAGACTGAGGACGCCGACGTCGAAGCGTTACTGGCGGCCGCGCGCGACCTCGAGGAGCGCGTGACGTTCCGGACGTAGCCGGCCGACTGCGGGTCGTCCCGGTCGCTCGGTCCGTTTGCCACTGTTTCAAGTCACTCGCCCGACCACGACCAGCCATGAGCGACAGCGTCAGCGAACTGATCGAGCGCCTGCGCAGCGAGGCCGAACAGGATCGCCCGTCCGAGGAAACTCCGGACGTCGGAATCGTCATGGGCAGCGACTCCGACCTCGAGACGATGATGACCGGCGGGAAGCGTCGGGGCGCGTACGACGCGTTCGTCGACGAACTCGGCTTCGCCGAGCAGACCGACTACGAGAGCCCGCCCGACGAACGGTTCACTTTCGAGACCTACGTCACCTCAGCTCACCGGACGCCGGACCTCATGACTGCGTACGCCGAGACGGCCGAGAAGCGGGGCCTCGGCGTAATCATCGCCGGGGCCGGCGGCAAGTCCGCGGACCTCCCGAACATGACCGCGTCGATCGCGTATCCGCTCCCGGTCATCGGCGTCCCGGTCCAGGAGAAGTCCGTCGACAGCGTCATCGGGATGCCGACCGGCGCGCCGCTGGTCGCGGTCGACGCCGGCAAGTCGTTCAACGCTGCGCTGTCGGCCGCCCAGATTCTCGCCCGCCAACACGAGTCGGTTCGTGACCGACTGATCGCCTACCACGAGGACCTGCGCGAGGGCGTCGGGGACGTCTCTCGAGAACTCCACGACGGCGGGACGCCCGCGTTCCGTGATCGGGAGCAGTGACCCATCCCCGCGCTACCCAGTAGCGCATTCTACGCCTCCCAGAGAAACTGAGACGGAGTGACTGCCGATCGTGCTTTCGGCCGGGAAACCGAATTCATCCGGCAGAAATCACCGCCACAAGTGGCGCGTAGTGGCCTATTTCGGCCTCGAGTAACACTGTATTACCGAGACGTTTACTCTCCGTACAACGATATTCAGTATACGGTACTCGTTCACGAGGACCGATCCGCATTGAAGTCCCTCTGTGGACCGTGTTTCCCCGAAAAACGAAGAATCAACCCTTATATGCGTGCGGTCGGAACCCTCGAACGTTACCGAGATGAATGATTGGATCGCCATCGGGGCGCTGGCGCTCGTCGGAGTACTGATACCGTTCAGCATGATCGCGGTATCGTACCTCCTGCGACCCACCGTGCCCGAAACGAGCAAACGAGCCACGTACGAGAGTGGTGAGATTCCGACCGGCGGAACGCGCATCCGGTTCAATATTCAGTACTACATGGTTGCGCTTCTGTTCGTCGTCTTCGATATCGAGACCGTCCTCCTGTTCCCGTGGGCGGTCGCCTATCAGGATGCGCTCGCGGCGGAGGAAATCTCACTCGTCAGCGCGCTCGGGCCGATGCTGTTGTTCGTCGCCATCCTGCTCGTCGGACTCGCGTGGGCGTGGCGCAACGGCGCGGTACAGTGGGCACAGACATCCCGCCAGCTGGAAACTGACAGACTATGAGTAGCGAACAACCACGCCAGCAAATCTACGACAGCACCGCACCGTCGACGGACACCCGCGACTCGCGGATCGGCGAGGGTGCCGACGACCGCTTCAACTCCAAGCTTCGCGAGGCCTTCGGCTCGACCCCGTTCATCCTCACGAAGTTCGACAAGTTCATGAACTGGGTCCGGGGCAACTCGATGTTCATGCTCCAGTTCGGGATCGCGTGTTGCAGCATCGAGATGATGCACACGTACGCGATCAAACACGACCTCGACCGATTCGGGGCCGGCGTTCCGCGCGCCTCGCCCCGACAGGCCGACGTGATGATCGTCCCCGGGACGATCGTCTCGAAGTTCGGTCCCCGCATGAAGCGGGTCTACGACCAGATGCCCGAACCCAAGTTCGTCGTCGGCATGGGCTCGTGTACGATCTCCGGCGGCCCCTTCCAGGAGGGCTACAACGTCGTCAAGGGCGCCGAGGAGATCATCCCGATCGACATCCACGTTCCCGGCTGCCCACCGCGACCAGAGGCGCTCGTCTACGGCATCGTCAAACTCCAAGAGCGGATCCGCAACGGCGAGTCGACGCCCGTCGTCGTCAAACCGTACGAACTCGAGGAGTTCGGCGACCTGCCCCAGGACGAACTCGTCCAGACGCTCGCGGACGATATCGACGAGGAGGATCTCGTCATGCGATACAACTGGGCTGATTCGCCATGAGCACGGGACTCGAGCGAGGACCGGCAGTGGAAGTCAGCGAGGACGACCTCGCTGCGCTGATCGGTGATCGCGCGCTCTCGCGCGACGACCACCTGAACGCGCCGGGATTCGTCATCCGGCCGGACGACGTCCGGGACGTCCTCACGGACCTCCGGGACGAGGCGGGGTTCGATCACCTCGCCAACCTCACCGCACAGGAGTACGCCGACCGGTACGAATCGATCTACCACCTCCGGAAGTACGCGGATCCGACCCAGGAGGTCTCGATCGTCGTCCCGACGACGACCGACGATCCGGTCAGCCAGAGCGCCGAACCGGTCTTCCGAACCGCGGACTGGCACGAGCGCGAAGCGTTCGACCTCGTCGGCATCGACTACGAGGGCCACCCCGATCCGCGCCGGATCCTCCTGCCCGAAACCTGGCAAGGCCATCCGCTAGGGCGGGACTACGATCAGGAGAAACCGCAGCTGGTGACTCTCTCGGAACACGCCAACCCGGTCCAGCCGGACCACCACGACGACGAGTCGGATACGATGTTCCTCAACATCGGTCCACACCACCCGGCGACCCACGGCGTGCTCCACATCGAGACGGTGCTCGACGGCGAGACGGTCGTCGACGTCGACCCTGACATCGGCTACCTGCACCGCTGCGAGGAACAGATGTGCCAGCAGGGGACCTACCGTCACCAGATCATGCCCTACCCGGACCGCTGGGACTACGTCTCGGCAGGGCTGCTCAACGAGTGGGCCTACGCGCGCACGGCCGAGGACCTCGCGGACATCGAGGTCCCCGAGTACGCCCAGGTCATCCGGACGATGGGCGCCGAGATGTGCCGGATCGCCGCACACATGCTCGCGCTGGCCACGTTCGCGCTGGACGTCTACGGCGACTTCACCGCCATCTTCCAGTACGGCATGCGCGACCGCGAGGTCATTCAAGATATCCTCGAGGACCTGACCGGTCAGCGGCTCATGTTCAACTACTTCCGGCTCGGCGGGGTCGCCTGGGACCTGCCCGAACCCCGCGAAGAGTTCTTCGAGAAGACGCGGGACTTCCTCGACGGACTCCCCGCGAAGGTCGACGAGTACAACGACCTGCTAACGGGCAACGAGATTTTCCAGGTCCGGACCCACGACACCGGGATCCTCGAGCCCGAGGTCGCCAAACAGTACGGCTGTACGGGTCCAGTCGCGCGGGGCTCCGGCATCGACTACGACCTCCGGCGGGACGACCCCTACGGCTACTACGAGAACCTCGAGTGGGACGTCGTCACCGAGGACGGCTGTGACAACTACAGCCGCGTCCTCGTGCGCATGCAGGAGGTCGAGGAGTCCGCGAAAATCATCGAGCAGTGTGTCGACCTGCTCGAGGACTGGCCCGAAGACGAGCGGACGGTCCAGAGCAACGTCCCGCGAACGCTGAAACCCGACGCGGACACGGAGATTTATCGCGCCGTCGAGGGGGCGAAGGGCGAACTCGGGATTTACATCCGCTCGGACGGGACGGACAAGCCGGGCCGGTTCAAGATCCGGAGTCCGTGCTTCCACAACCTCTCGGCGCTGCCCGAGATGTCTGAAGGCGAGTACGTCCCCGACCTGATCGCGTCGCTGGGCAGCCTCGATATCGTGCTCGGGGAGGTGGACCGGTAAGATGTCCGACATGGCGTCCGTCCCGCTGCAGGATACCGTCTTGCTTCCCGAGCGGTTGGGGAATCTGACGGGGCTCGACCAGTTCGGGCTCGCCGGCGAACTGCTGGCGACCCTCATCGGGGCGATATTCGTCGGCTCCCTGATGCTCACGATGACCGCCCTCGCTGGTCCGTGGGCGAAGCGGAAGATTACCGCCTCCTTCACGGATCGAATCTCGATCAACCAGATCGGTCCCGCCGGAATCGGGATCATCATCGCCGACGCCGTTCGGATGCTCTCGAAGGAGCTGATCGTTCCCGAGAACGCGGATCGACCGGCGTGGGATCTCGCGCCGATCGTCGTCGTCTCCTCGGCCCTGCTGGGCTTTGCCGTCATTCCGATGGGCAACGGGATCCAACTCGCGGACCCCGAAGTCGGACTCGCGTACGTCTTCGCCGTCTCGGGGATCGCGAGCCTCGGACTGGTGATGGCCGGCTACGCGTCGGCGAACAAATATTCCCTGATCGGGGGGCTCCGGGCGGTGGCACAGAACATCGCCTACGAGATTCCGCTGGTCATCACCGGGATGTCGATCGTAATCTTCGCCGGCACGCTACAGATGGGCGAGATCGTCGCGGCCCAACACGAGACGCTGATATCGGTCGCCGGGATCTCGATTCCATCGTGGTACGCGCTGGTCAACCCGTTCGCGTTCGTTCTCTTCCTCATCGCGAACTTCGCGGAGGTCGGCCGCAACCCCTTCGACACGCCGGAGGCACCGACCGAGATCGTCGCGGGCTACCAGACCGAGTACTCCTCGGTCTACTTCGTCCTGATCTACCTCGGGGAGTTCCTCCACATCTTCCTCGGCGGGGCGATCATCGCGACGATCTTCCTCGGCGGACCGGCCGGGCCGATCCTGCCGGGCATCGTCTGGTTCCTCATCAAGATCTGGGCGGTGTTCTTCCTGACCCAGTGGCTCCGCTCGGCGGTGCCACGCGTCAGAATCGACCAACTGATCGAGATCGGCTGGAAGGGACTGCTCGTCCTTTCGTTTGCCAATCTCGTCCTGACCGCGGTAATCGTGGGGCTGATAGCATGATCGGGATACTCAAATCCATGGCAACGACGATGAAGCACGCACTGGACGGCTCCACCTTCACGGTGGAATACCCGGAGACCGCACCGGACGTCTCGCCACGCTTCCGTGGCGTTCACAAGTTCAGTCAGGAGCGGTGTATCTGGTGTCGCCAGTGCGAGAACGTCTGTCCGAACGACACCATTCAGATCGTGACGAACGATCAGCGACAGGGCGAACAGTACAACCTCCACATCGGGCAGTGCATCTACTGTCGGCTCTGTGAGGAGGTCTGCCCCGTCGACGCCATCCTGCTCACGGAGAACTTCGAGTTCACCGCGGACACGAAACACGATTTCGTTTACAACAAAGAGCAGCTGAAGGCAGTGCCGTGGTACAAGGACATCGACCCGCTCGCCGCACGCGAACCCGACCGGGGCGCGTGGGTCGGCGAGGGTGAGGGAGAGGTCGACTACCAGTAACGGGTCCGCCCGTCCCGTAAACGGGCACTACCAACAAACATGAACTACGAGCTGATCGCGTTCGCGCTGTTCGCCGCCATGACGCTGGCCAGCGCGGTGGGTGTCGTGCTCATGCAGGACCCGTGGCATTCGGCGCTCCTGCTGGGCGTCGCGTTGCTCAGCGTGGCGGTCCACTACGTGATGCTGGCGGCCGAATTCGTCGCCATGATGCAGGTTCTCGTCTACGTGGGCGGGGTCCTCGTCCTCATCACGTTCGCCGTCATGCTGACCCAGCGCGACGACGCCGACGCAGACGCAGACGAGGTGGTACAGGCATGACGACCGGTCCGAAACTTCGACTCGGCAAGACGCTGATTCCGGGACTACTCGCCATCGGGCTGTTCGGCGTGATGGCGCTCATCGCCCTGAACGCGACCTTCGAGCCGATGACCCAGGCCGCAGGAGCCGGTTTCCCCGACGACGTCTCGATCACGGCCGAACTCGGCTACGCGCTGTTCGGCTTCGACTCGCTGCAGGAAATCGGCGGTACGGAACCGTTCCTCGCCGCCGTCTTGCTCGTCGCGATCGCACTCGACGCCGCGCTCGACGCCTCGCTCGTCCTCGCGAAACGCGAGGAGGGCGGCGAACCCGTCGCCGCGCTCTCGAGCACCGGCGCGGCCTCGAGCAGCAGTGGCGGTGCGGAGCCGGCGGTCGCGGATGGCGGTGAGCAGTCCGACAGTGAGACAGCCGATACGGACGGTGAGAATCGATGACCGTCGACGTGCAGTACTACGTGTTGCTGTCGATGGCAGTATTCTGTATCGGTCTCTTCGGGGTGCTAACGCGTCGCAACGCACTGTTGTTCCTGATGTCCGTCGAACTCATGTTGAACGCGGCGAATATCAATTTGATCGCGTTCGCGTTCTATCACGGCAATCTCACGGGGCAGTTGTTCGCGCTCTTTACGATGGCGCTCGCTGCCGCCGAGGTGGCCGTCGGACTCGGGATCATTCTGGTATTGTACCGCAACTTCCGTGACGTCGACGTCACGGTTCCGACGACCATGAGGTGGTAAGATGGCAGGAATAGCAACAGATCCGTTCGGATTCGCACCGGCGATCGCAGTGTTCCCGCTCGTCGCGTTCGTGATCGTGCTGCTCTTCGGGGAGTATCTGCCGAAGAAGGGCGCGTTCGCGGGCATACTCGCGACGGCGGGTTCGCTCGTCGTTTCGATCGTCATGTTCGCGGCCGTCGCTGGCGGCGAAACGTATCACGAGACGATCTACGAGTGGACGGCCGGCGCGGCCGCGAGCGCGACCGGTGCCGAAGAGATCGCCTTCACGTTCGGGATCCTGATCGATCCGCTCTCGGCGCTCATGCTGGTGATCGTTTCGCTCGTCGCACTGCTCGTTCACGTCTTCAGTCTCGGCTATATGAACGCCGAAGGGGAGACCGGGCTCCGACGGTACTACGCCGAACTCGGCCTCTTTACCTTCAGCATGCTGGCCTTCGTCTTCGCGGACAACCTGCTGATGGCGTTCATGTTCTTCGAGCTCGTCGGCCTCTGTTCGTACCTGTTGATCGGGTTCTGGTTCCGCACGGAATCGGCCCCCTCGGCCGCGAAGAAGGCGTTTCTGGTCACCCGCTTCGGTGACTACTTCTTCCTGGTCGGGGTCGTCGCCATCGCGGCGACGTTCGGCACGGTCGGCTTCGCCGGCGAGGAGTCGTTCGTCACCGCCGCCGAGACGGCGATCGATGACGGCGCGACCCTCTTCGGCTTCGACGCCGAGACCTGGGTGACGATTACCGGACTGCTCGTGCTCGGTGGGGTGCTGGGCAAGTCCGCGCAGTTCCCCTTCCACACCTGGCTGCCCGACGCCATGGAAGGGCCCACCACCGTCTCCGCGCTCATTCACGCGGCGACGATGGTCGCGGCCGGGGTCTATCTGGTCGCTCGGATGTTCGGCTACTACGCGCTGAGCCCGACCGCGCTGGCGATCATCGCCTTCGTCGGCGGTTTCACGGCCTTATTCGCCGCGACGATGGCCGTCGTCAAAGACGACATCAAGCAGGTGCTGGCGTACTCGACGATCAGCCAGTACGGCTACATGATGCTCGGACTCGGCGTCGGCGGCTACGTCGCCGGGGTCTTCCACCTCATGAATCACGCCTTCTTCAAGGCGCTGCTGTTCCTCGGTGCCGGTGCCGTCATCATCCTGATGCACCACGAGCAGGACATGTGGAAGATGGGCGGGCTGAAGGACAAAGCACCCGTCGTCTACTACACCTTCCTCGCCGGCGCGCTCGCGCTCGCGGGGATCGTCCCCTTCTCCGGCTTCTGGTCGAAAGACGAGGTGCTGTTCGACGCCCTGGCCGTCGGCCTGGGGGAGCCGGTCATCCTCGCGGCCTACGCGATGGGACTGCTCGCCGTCTTCTTCACCGGGTTCTACACCTTCCGGATGGTCTTCCTGACCTTCCACGGTGAGCCCCGTTCCGAGACGGCCGAGGAGCCCCACGCGGTCGGCTGGCCCGTCAAGGTCCCGCTGCTCGTCCTCGGGACGCTCGCGGCCGTCGTCGGCTTCGCGAACCTCGCACCCGTCGCGAGCCTGCTCGACGTCGATATTACCTACCTCGAGCACTGGCTCGACGGCGAGTACGGCTACGTCGAGGGACTGACCTATCACGCGTACCACGAGACGGTGGCCTTCGAAGAGAGCTACATCGGATCGGAGACCACCACGATGCTGTTGAGCGCAGGACTGTCGCTCGGCCTCGCACTGGCGGGCGCGTTCACCGCGCACACGCTGTATAACGTGCCCGAGCCGGAACGACACACGGCGAAGCTGGGTGGCGTGTACGGCCTCCTGCGGCGCAACTACTACCAGGACGAGTATCAGGTCTGGCTCGCCGAAGGCTTCACGCTGCCGCTGTCTCGAGCGGCCGACCGATTCGACCAGACCGTCATCGACGGGGTCGTCAACGGAACCTCGACGATCAGTCTGTTCGGCAGCGATCGGATGAAACGACTCCAGACGGGTATCGTGACTAACTATGCGGCGCTGTTGGTGGGCGGGTTCATCGGCTTACTACTCGTCCTCGGCTATCTCGGAGGGTGGTTTGCATGATGATCGAAGCGCTAATCGCAGTCGCACTGATCGGCGCGCTGGTGACGTTCGTCGCGCCGAATCGAATCGCTGGCAAACTCGCCTTCGCCATCAGCCTCGTGCCGGCGGCGCTCAGCCTGTGGCTGTTCGCCGCCTTCGACGGCAGCGGGAACGCCCTGCTCGACGGCGAACTGGCGTTCGAATCGCAGGCGGCGTGGCTCGAGATCGGCGGGCGGTCGATCTCGTGGTTCGTCGGCGTCGACGGCATCAGCATGCCGCTGGTGGTCCTGACGACGATCCTCTGTACGCTGGCGATCGTGAGTTCGTGGACGCCGATCGACGAGCGCGAGTCCCAGTTCTACGGGCTCATCCTCTTCATCGAGGCGAACCTGATCGGCGTCTTCACCGCGCTCGACTTCTTCCTCTGGTTCGTCTTCTGGGAGGCGGTCCTGATCCCGATGTACCTGCTGATCGGGATCTGGGGCGGCCCGCGCCGGAAGTACGCCGCGATCAAGTTCTTCGTCTACACGAACGTGGCGTCGCTGGTGATGTTCGGCGCCTTCATCGCGCTCGTCTTCGGACTCGGTGACTCGGTCACCTCCTTCGCGCTGCCCGAGATCGCGACGGCGATGCTCGAGGGCGGCCCCGAAGGGCTCTTCGGCCTCGGCGGGACGGCGCTTGCCTCGGTCGTCTTCATCGCGATGTTCCTCGGTTTCGCGGTGAAGGTGCCGATCGTGCCGTTCCACACGTGGCTGCCCGACGCCCACGTGGAGGCGCCGACGCCGGCTTCGATACTGCTGGCCGGCGTTCTCCTGAAGATGGGGACCTACGCTCTGCTCCGATTCAACTTCACGATGTTTCCGGAGCAGGTCGAGGCCTACGCGGTGCCGATCGCCGCGATCGCCGTCATCAGCGTCATCTACGGCGCGATGTTGGCCCTCGCCCAGACCGACCTCAAACGGATCGTCGCCTACTCGTCCGTCTCGTCGATGGGCTACGTCATCCTCGGACTGGTCGCGTACACTCAGTTCGGGGTCGGCGGGGCGACGTTCCAGATGATCTCCCACGGCCTGATCTCGGGGCTGATGTTCATGGCCGTCGGCGTCATCTACAACGCGACCCACACCCGGATGGTCACCGACATGTCCGGGATGGCGGATCGGATGCCGATCGCGGTCGGGATCCTCATCGCCGGTGCCTTCGGCTACATGGGGCTGCCGCTGATGAGCGGCTTCGCCGCGGAGTACTTCATCTTCTTCGGCTCCTTCGGCTCCGAACTGCTCGAGTACTCGGCGCTGTTCACGTCGCTGGCGATGTTCGGCATCGTCATCGTCGCGGGCTACCTGCTCTTCGCGCTCCAGCGGACGGTGTTCGGCCCGTATCGACTCGAAACCGACTACGAGGTCGGCCGCGCACCGGTCCACGACGTCGCGTCGATGGTCGTCCTGCTGGGACTCATCATCGCTCTTGGTGTCGCTCCCGACCTGATCTTCGACATGATAACCGACGCAATCGATCCGATCGTCCAGGGAGGTGATCTCTGATGGCGGTCCTCGAACTTCCCGAGTGGGCGGCACTCGCACCGGCACTGATCCTGGCGGGGACGGCGCTCGTCCTGTTCCTGCTCGACAGCATCAACCCGCGCTCGACGAACCGTGCGCTGCTCGCCGGCACCGCTGTCGCCGGTTCGCTGTCGTCGCTGGCCGTCGCCGTCTGGTTCACCGTCGCCGGCGTCGGCGCGACCGGAATCGAGAACTTCGGCGCTATCGACATCATGGACGGCCAGTTCGTCGTCGATCAACTGGCCCTGTACTTCATGATCATCATCGCGGTCGTCACCGCGCTCGTCACGCTGGCGAGCTACGACTATCTGCGCGATCACACCTATCAGGCCGAGTACTACTCACTGGTCATCCTCGCGGCGACCGGGATGTCGATGATGGCCGCGTCGAACAGTCTCGTCACGATCTTCATCGCGCTCGAGCTGACGAGCCTGCCGTCGTACGCGCTCGTCGCGATCCTCAAGGACAATCGCGGGAGCGTCGAAGCGGGACTGAAGTACTTCCTCCTCGGGGCGCTCTCGTCGGCGATCTTCGTCTACGGCGTCTCGCTGGTCTACGGCGCGACCGGCTCGCTGCAACTCGAGGCGATCGCCGACGGACTCGGCAACGCCGGAGAGATGGGCGGCCTGCTCGGACTGGGCATCCTGATGTTGATCGGTGGGATCGCGTTCAAGACGGCGAGCGTGCCGTTCCACTTCTGGGCTCCCGAGGCCTACGAGGGCGCGCCCGCGCCGATTTCCGCGTTCCTCTCGTCGGCCTCGAAGGCTGCCGGCTTCGTGCTCGCCTTCCGCGTGTTCACGACGGCGTTCCCGCTCGAGGCGACGACCGCCGTCATCGGCGTCGACTGGACGTGGGCGTTCGTCATCCTCGCGGTCGTCACGATGACGGTCGGCAACTTCGCGGCGGCGACTCAGGAGAACGTCAAGCGGATGCTCGCATACTCCTCGATCGGCCACGCCGGCTACGTGCTGATCGGGCTGGCGGCCCTCTCGACTGACGCCGGCGAGGTCGTCATGGGAGCGGCCATGATGCACCTGCTGGTCTACGGCTTCATGAACACGGGCGCGTTCCTGTTCGTCGGGCTGGCGGAGTACTGGGGCGTCGGCCGCACCTTTGAGGACTACAACGGCCTTGCGAAGCAGGCTCCCTTCGCCTGTGCCGCGATGGCGGTCTTCATGTTCAGCCTCGCAGGCATCCCGCTCTTCGGCGGCTTCTGGAGCAAGTATCTCCTGTACACCGCGACGATCGAGGCCGCCGCGGACAACACGGCGCTGCTCGTCGTCGCCGCAGCGCTCGTGATCAACAGCGCGCTCTCGCTGTACTACTACTCGCGGCTGGTCAAGGCGCTCTGGATCGAGGATCCGGTCGTCGATCGGGATCGACTCGCCCAGCCGACGGGGCTCTACGCGGCGATCATCGCCGCCGCAGTGATCACGGTCCTCATCCTGCCAGCGTTCAGCCCGATCGCCGACGCCGCAAGCGAGGCGGCGGCTGCGATCATCGCGTAGTCGCCCGGCGGGAGACCCGGTAGCTTTTACCCGCCGGGGTTGCAAGCCGCGAT
The DNA here is from genome assembly GCF_013456555.2 of Natrinema zhouii. Lineage (GTDB taxonomy): Archaea > Halobacteriota > Halobacteria > Halobacteriales > Natrialbaceae > Natrinema > Natrinema zhouii. The sequence goes on along the minus strand of NZ_CP059154.1, from coordinate 3,472,949 downwards.
AAATGGTTTTCCGGCTCGTTCTCGGCTGCGGAACTGTCTGCCGTAAGGTGACCGAACGGGTTGCCGAGCGCGCCGGTCGGGTGCTCGTCATCACCGACGACGAGAGCGTCGTCGAGACGCTGCGTGACGAGAGCGTGCCGGCACGGAGCGCGGACCCGGCCGACCCCGATACCATCGCGAACATCGATACCCCGTCCGTGATCTTCGTCGCCAGCGATCGCACCGACGTCAACCGGGCCGCACTCGAGGCCGCGCGCAGTCGGTTTCCGGACGCCGTGATCGTGGCCTATCTGGGCGGCAACGCGGTGGCCGCCGACCGCGACCGGTTCGCGGAACTTGCGGATCGAATCATCGACCCGACGGCGGCGATAGCCGATCAGGCAATCGACGAGACGGCGAGTCCGTCCGCCGAAGCGGCGATCGAACTCCGGGACCGTCTCGCGGCGATCGACGGTCGGCTAGCGGTCGTGGCCCACGACAATCCCGATCCGGATGCAATCGCGAGCGCGGTCGCGCTCGTCGACATCGCCGAGTCCGTCGGCGTCACCGCCGACGCCTGCTACTTCGGCGACATCTCCCACCAGGAAAATCGGGCGATGGTCAACCTGCTCGAGTTGGAGCTGCGGAATATGGCACCCGCCGACTCGCTCGCGGAGTATTCGGCGTTCGCGCTGGTCGATCACTCGCGGCCGGGCGTCAACGATCAGCTGCCGACGGATCTCCACGTCGACATCGTCATCGACCACCATCCGCCTCGCGGGCCGGTTCCCGGCGAGTTCGTCGACCTCCGACAGGGTGCGGGCGCGACCAGCACTGTGCTCACCGAGTACCTCGATCGCTTCGATTTCGCCATCGATCCCTCGACGGCGACGGCGCTGTTGTACGGCATTCGAGTCGATACGAACGACTTCACGAGGGGCGTCTCGCCCGCCGACTTTCGGGCCGCGTCCATTCTCTCGCCGTCCGTCGACACGTCGATTCTGCGCCAGATCGAACAGCCATCGCTCGAGGGCGAGACCCTCGAGACGATCGCGCGGGCGATCAAGAACCGCGTCCAGCGCGATTCGGTGGCCGTCGCAAGCGTCGGGCGGATCGGCGACCGGGACGCGTTACCCCAGGCGGCCGATCAATTGCTCGCGATGGAGGGGATCGAGACGACGCTCGTCTTCGGATTCGACGACGAGATGGTGTTCCTCTCGGCTCGCTCGCGGGCTACCGACATCGATCTCGGCGAGACGCTCCGGGACGGGTTCGATCGGATCGGCAGCGCCGGCGGTCACGCCGACATGGCCGGCGCGCAACTCGAGCTCGGGATCCTGGGAAGCGCCGACGACGAGGTGGAGGTCGAATCGATCGTCAGCGTCGTCGAGGAGGTGATCATGAACCGGTTCTTCGAGGCGATCGAGACGCGGCCCGGGGTTCCGGTCGGTGCCTACACGCAGACCAGCGAGTGGCTGTTCACGCAGCGCGACGACCCGGAAGACGGCGAGTCGGCGTAGCAGCGGAGAGGGACGGGCACGGACGGCGGCATCAGTAACAGTACTTTTGCGCGCGGCTCCCGTGGTCTCGTCTATGGACGTCGTGTCGGACCGGACGAAACCCCGGGTCAAGGATTACATGACGCGCGACGTGGCGACGGTGTCACCGGACGAGACCGTCGGCGAGGTCGCGACGCGGATCGCCGAGAGCGAGGAACACAGCGGGTTTCCTGTCTGCGAGCGACGCCGCGTCGAGGGCTTCGTCAGCGCTCGTGACCTGTTGCTCGCCGGGGACGACGATCCGATTTTCAAGATCATGGCGACCGATCTGCTGGTCGCCCATCCCGACATGAAGGTGACCGACGCCGCCCGGGTCATCCTCCGATCGGGAATCCAGAAGCTCCCCGTCGTCGACGACGCCGGTAATCTCGTGGGGATCATCTCGAACGCGGACGTCATCCGCAGTCAGATCGAGCGCGCGACTCCCGAGAAAGTCGGCAAGCTGATGCGAACCCTCGAGCAGATCCACGAGATCGATCTGACGGAGGAGCGCCGGACCGTTCCGCTCGCGGAGCTGACGCCCACGCAGGGACGGGTCTACGCCGACGAACTCGAGGGGCGGCGCTACGAACTCGAGCGCGGACTGGCCGAACCGCTGGTGGTCATCGACAACGGGGGTACCCTGTTACTAGCCGACGGACACCACCGCGTGCTCGCGGCCGATCGGTTGGACATCGACGAGATGGACGCCTACGTCATCGTCATCGACCACGAAATCGATCTCGGGATGGCGCGCACGGCCGAAAAGGAAGCACTCGAGCGAATCGACGACATCGACGTCGTCGACTACGCGCGACATCCGTTAGTCCAGACGACGAAGCGACTCCAGTCCGACGGCGGTGACGGCGAGAGCGCGGAGTAACGCCGAAATCGCCCGACACTCGCGACGGTGGCTTCCGTTCGTCCCGAACTTTCATTGGGTCTCCGGCAAATATTACGACCATGTACGACGACGAGGAGCTCGAGGAAATTCGCGAGGAAGGCCGGCGGTGGGAAACCGAGTCACTCGAGCCGGCGCTCGAGGGCCACGGTGAGCGCAAGGACCGGTTCGCGACCGTGTCGAACCACGAGGTCGATCGCCTCTATACTCCCGACGACGTTGCGGATCTGGACTACCTCGAGGATCTCGGCTTTCCGGGCGAGGAACCCTACACCCGCGGCCCGTACCCGACGATGTACCGCGGGCGGACGTGGACGATGCGTCAGTTCGCCGGCTTCGGGACCGCCGAGGAGACCAACGAACGCTTTCACTACCTGATCGACGAGGGCCAGACCGGCCTCTCGGTCGCGTTCGACATGCCGTCGCTGATGGGGCTCGATTCGGACGATCCCATGAGCGAGGGCGAGATCGGCAGGGAGGGCGTCGCGGTCGACACGTTGCGGGACGTGGAGATTCTCTTCGACGGGATCGACCTCGCGGAAATCTCGACCTCCTTTACGATCAATCCCTCCGCGCCGGTGATCTACGCGATGTACGTCGCGCTGGCCGACCAGCGAGGCGTTCCCCGCGAGCGACTTCGCGGGACCCTCCAGAACGACATGTTCAAGGAGTTCATCGCCCAGAAGGAGTGGGTGATCCCGCCCGAGCCGTCGCTCGACCTCGTGACGGACGTCCTCGAGTTCAGCACGCGGGAGACGCCGAAGTTCCACCCGATTTCGGTTTCGGGCTATCACATCCGCGAGGCCGGCTCGACCGCCGTCCAGGAGCTGGCCTTCACCCTCGCGGACGGCTTCGGCTACGCCGAGGACGCGATGGATCGAGGCCTCGACGTCGACGAGTTCGCGCCCCGCCTCTCGTTTTTCTTCAACTGCCACAACTCCTTCTTCGAGGAGATCGCGAAGTTCCGGGCGGCCCGGCGGATCTACGCGCGCGTGATGGACGAGTGGTACGACGCCGAGACGGACGAGTCCAAGCGGCTCAAGTTCCACACCCAGACCGCGGGCCAGTCGCTGACGGCCCAGCAGCCACTGAACAACGTCGCCCGGGTGACGATCCAGGCGTTAGCCGGCGTCCTCGGGGGCACGCAGTCGCTGCACACCAACAGCTTCGACGAGGCGCTCGCGCTGCCGGGCGAGGAGGCGGTCCGCGTCGCGCTGCGAACCCAGCAGATCATCGCCGAGGAGTCCGGCGCGGCCGACATCGTCGATCCGATGGGCGGTAGTTTCGCCGTCGAGACGCTCACGAACGAGATCGAAGCGCGTGCGATGCGCTACATCGAGGAGATCCGCGACATGGGAGACGGCTCGGTCCGCGACGGCATCCTGACGGGGATCGAAGACGGTTACTTCCTCCGAGAGATCCAGGACGCCTCCTACGAGTACCAAGAGCGCGTCGAGCGCGGCGAAGAGGTCGTCGTCGGCGTCAACAAGTATACTCTCGAGGAGGACACCAGTCCCGACATCCTCCAGATCGACGAAACCACGGCCGAACGCCAGCTCGGCCGCCTCGAGGACGTAAAGTCAGATCGAGACGACGCGGCGGTCGCGGACGCGCTCGAGGCGCTGCGCGATGCCAGCGAGCGCGGCGAGAACGCGATGCCGTACATCGTCGACGCGGTGAAGGCCTACGCGACGATGGGCGAGATCATGGGCGTCTTCGAGGCGCAACACGGCGCGTACAGCGAGAGCCTCGGGCTGGCCTGACGGTGGTCGGTTACCGTTCGACTGCATCCTCATCGAACCGAGAGAGAACGACGATCGCGACCCAGAGCGACGCCAGCAGCGCGCTCGTGGCGACGGCGCCGTAGACGGCGAGCGAGACGGGTGAGACGGGGATCGCGACCGAGAGGACGGCGATCTCCTCGAGGCCGGTCCGGGCGGGCAGGGTCGCGCCGAGTAAGGCGCCGAAGGCGGCGCTCGCGGTGACGAGCGCAAGGCCGAGACCGGCCACGGCACTCCGGCCCGTCATCCGGGAATCGTCGATCACGAGTCTCCATAGATCGCCCCGGATGGAGGATCTTGCGCTGACTCCGTCGGGGTGGCGGGACAGAAATCGTGCGGACGACGGATCCACCACTCTGAAGCCGAGCTATCGACCCAGCTCGTTATATAAAATATTTCTATTCGAATACAAAGTACTATTTACGAATTATTTATAAATTAGGTGGCATGAGCAGAAACGGAAGCGAGGATGGGAGCGACGAAGCGAGCAACGATGATCGCAGCCAATTCAGCAGACGTGACTGGATGAAGATCGGTGCGACGGGTATCGGGACCTCCATGCTGGGTCTCACCAACGGCGCCACTCCGACAGCAGCGGCGACCAGTAGCGACACTGACGGATCCGGAAACTACTACGACCTCACCAACGAGGTCCCCGACGAAGCCTGGGACCTCTGGCAGTCCAAACCAGACATGCTCGAGGACCAGGAGTTTCGCGACGGACGATCGTTCGATGTGTTCGACGCCTCGGAGTACGACGCTCGGAACGGCGACCTTTCCGAACGAATCATCGAAGCATCCCAGAACGGCGCTATCGTCGACCTCGGTAGTGGCACCTACGAAATGGAATCGGCGGTCAGAAGCGGGGATATCGGTGATATAGTCGGGATCGTGGGTGACGGTGCTCGTATCCACTACGTCGGGACGGACCTCGAAGTCCTGTTCCAGATCAGTCCCGATTATCTGGTCATGGAGGACGTCACGTTCGACATTACCGAGGACGCGGGCAACAACAGCACCGACGTTTCGATCATTCGATCCTATGGGATCGGAAACGAAGCCTGGTGCGAGGATGTCACGCTCGAGGGCTCTCGCCACCGGCAACAGGATCTAAACGGTGACGGTACCCTGACAACTGTCGGTGCCCGGTCCACGTTCTTGATCCAGATGGCCGCAGGCGCGACTGGGTTCATGCACAGGTGTAAATTCCCCGACGGAGGGACGGATATGACTGGGCACCCCGACGGAGATACGCATCTTCACGCCTACGGTCCCAACGCGGACCCGTCGCACGAGGGGCTCAACGTCTGGAAAGATTGCGTCGCTAAAAACTTCGAGGCGAACGCCTTCTACGTGCTGTCGAGGACCGAACCCGGAAAGAACATCCTCTGGAATTGCACGGCCCGAGATAATGCACGTGGGAACATGCGGATCTCTCACCACGATCGGATCATTGGCGGGACTACCGAAGTTTCCGGCAGAACCAGTGGTCAGCTCGGTACGCCGTTCGCGTCCGGCTATGGGGGGGACATGGAGGTGGTCGGTCTCGAGATGATCGCCGATGGAGACCACTGGGGTGCCGATCTCCTACAACTTCGGAATAATGCCCAGGACATCCATTTCAGAAAATGCGTTATTCACGTCAAAGGAGGATCGGGTCGTCCGATCCGGGTTGACAGTAGCGAACACGTGAATGCGACGTTCGAGGACATGTACATCTACGACGAAGGAACGAATGACCACACGTTCTATATTGGAAAAGAGTTTCTTAAGTGGCACAATCCTGGTACCGCCCTCCTCGAGAACGACGTTCGCGTCGAGAGCGACAATGGAGCGGAATTTTTCATCGATAGGATCACGCCTGAGGGTGAATGGCCGGAACTGCACCATAATGGAAACACGTATAGAGATACGGTAGTTTCGGCTTCGGAGTTAGGACTCGAAAGCCCGTTAGACGGAAACGGCGACCTCCCCGAATTCTATTTCGGTTACGAAGACGGAACCGGGGGAGCTGACGGAGGCGACAGCATCATCGACGACTTCGAGCGGGAGGAACTGACCGAGTATTCGTTCGACGACGAGGCGAGCCTGTCGGATGCAGCGGCGCGTAACGGAATGCACGGACTGGATCTGGACGGCAACAGCAATACCTCGGGTACCGTCCGCTCCGACTCCGGACTGGGAACCTACCCCGGTCCCGACGACATCTGGGAGTTCTGGTGGAACCCGCAGACGGCGAACCAGAACTTCAATGTCAACTTCGCCCTCCAGTCCGGCGACCTGACCGAGGGATTCCGCGTCAACGTCAATCTCGACGACTCGAATCAACTGATCTCGTTCCAGGAACGCGGCTCGAGCGGCGACACCTACATCGGACAGACCGACCTCGAGATCGAGACGGGCACCTGGTACCGGACGATCGTCGACGGCTCCCGCTCCGACGGCTGGTCCATCCACGTCGATACCGGTGCGGGGTCGTCGGTCGTCGGCGAGTTCACCACGGACGCCACGCAGTACACGCACTACGAGCGGTCCGGAATCGCCTACTGGATCAGTGGCGCAGATCGGGTGTACCTCGACGATATCGCGGTTCGTAACGAAAACCCACTGCGCGACGAGGAACCGCCCGGAACGGTCGTCGACGACTTCGAAAGCGGCGATTTGAACGATTATTCGGTTACAGGCATCGATGGGGCGGCCGCATCGGACGACGCACGGTTCAGGGGGAGCTACGGCCTGGAGCTAAACGGCGCTACTGGCGGCTCCGGTACCGTCCGGTCTGACACCGGATTGGACGCGTACCCCGGACAGAACGACAGGTGGGAGTTCTGGTGGAATCCCCAGACGGAGAGCGAATTCTTCAGAGTCACCTTCGCCATCCAGTCCGACGACCGATCGGAAGCGTTCAACCTCGTCACGAGTCTCGAGCGTTCGAATCAGTTCGTCCAGTTGGAGGAACGGGGGCCGAACGGAGACGAGTACCTCGGTCACGCCGACCTCGACCTCTCGACCGATACGTGGTACCGGACGGTCGTCGACGGAACTGACTCCGATACGTGGACAATCTCAGTCGATACCGGTGAGGATACCACGACGATCGGCGAGTTCACGTCGGATCCGACACGGTACACGTGGTACGATCGGTCGGGGATCGCCTACTGGATCAGCGGTTCGGATCACGTCTACCTCGATGACGTGACGATCCGCGAGAGAGGAGCGGACGCAGACGGTGTTCCGGGGACCGTCGTCGACGACTTCGAGAGCGGTGAGTTGGAGGATTACGCCGTTTCGGATATGACCGAGGCGGCGACTTCGGATGCCGCATCGTTCCGAGGGGACTACGGACTCGAACTGGACGGATCCAGCGGTACCTCGGGGAACGTCCGATCGGATACCGGACTGAATGCGTATCCCGGACAGAACGACAACTGGGAGTTCTGGTGGAATACACGGACCGAGAGCGAACACGTCAGCGTCTACTTCGCGATCCAGTCCGACGACCTGTCGGAGACGTTCCGCCTTTCGGTCGGACTCGACAGTTCGGATCAATTCGTCGAACTCGAGGAACGAGGGGCAACCGGCGACAACTACCTCGGCCACGCCGACCTCGACCTCTCGACCGACACGTGGTACCGGACGGTCATCGACGGGACTGATGGCGACCGGTGGACGGTATCCGTCGACACCGGTGAGGGGACTCCAACGGTCGGCGAATTCACGTCGGACCCGACGCAGTACACGTGGTACGATCGATCGGGGATCGCCTACTGGATCAGCGGTTCGGATCGCGTCTTCTTCGACGATGTGACGATCCGAACGATGGGAGAGCCAAGCGACGAAGCGACGGATCTCGTCGTCGACGACTTCGATGACGCCGATCTCGAGGAGTGGTCAATTCCGTCACAGAGCGGCACGGTCGAGACCGTTACGGACAGCTACGACGGATCCGCTGCGTTGCGGTGTTACGACGACGATCACACACGCGCGTTCGCGAACGATGAAGGATCGCCGTCGCTCGAGTACGTTCCGCAACCGGGCGACAAGTGGGAGTTCTACATCAAAATAGACAACGCGCATCTAGCTCGGTTCTACTTCGGCCGACAGGGTCCCGAAGACGATGCCGGCCAGTACGAGATCCAACTCAATCGCAATGACGGAACCGACGGGTTCAGAATTAAAATCGACGACGGGAACTCGAGCACGACCGTCGGAACGGGTGCGTACGGAGACATCTACGAGACCGGGACGTGGTATCGCGTGCGCCACTGGTGGGACCGTTCCGAGAAAGAGAGTTCCCACGTGTGTGAACTCTACGACGTATCTGCGGAGTCGGTCGTCGCGACCGTCTCGGGGAACGACGAGACGTGGGAGAGCGGCGGGATCGGCGTCTGGGCGAACGGTAACACTGGCATCACGGTCGACCAGATTCGAATTCTCGATCGGGACCCCTAGGGGTACACCACGCGTCCCTCACCGACATGGTTTCCCCGAACGGGTTGCAAGGGAGCCGTTTCCTCGGGTCTACTGCGAGACGGCGGAGAAGCTGTCGTCGCTCCGTCTCTCGATCCCGGTGTAGATGGGCAAGGTCGCACCGAGTAGCGCTCCGAACGCGGCGGACGGGCGATCAGGGCGAGGCCGAGGCCGGCGACGGCGCCCCGGCCACCGATCGTTCGATCCTCGGTCACGGCTCTCGGTACGTCGTCCCGGATGGTGGGTTTTGTGTTGTAGTGATGCCGAGCCGACGACCTCCTCGCCGCGCTCCGACGAGCGATACACCTACTGTGACCGCTACCGCGATACATATTATATTTGAATCGTGCCCTCAATAGCACAAGACGGACATTCCCCGCAATCTCCCACCGGATAGGAGGGGCCGCAAAACCTATGGTCTCGTTCTTGTCTTCTAGCTGTATGGTCAGGTATCCTGATGAAAAATGTCCCGATTGCGGTGGAAGACTATTTGCCCGGATCGCTGGTCCCGCTCGATGCGCAAACTGCGTCAACCCACGCACTGTAGAGCAAATCGATCGGAAGCCAACGATGTCCTCACAGTAGCGGTTCCTACTGACGGGAGTCCACCCTCGGTCGCACGATAGCTGTGCAATCCCAGTTGACGCGAACGATCGCTTGCGTCCGCACTACTGCTGTATTCGATTTGTCATCTCGTGAAGTCAGCTAGCGGAGAATTCGATCGAGTCTGTGACCGAGTCACGATCGGTGGCTCCGGTGGCGTCCTCGAGTGGTACTCTCCGTCGCTGGGAAACGTTCTTCCCCGCTTGCCGTGTATATCGCCGATAGTGGTCGTCTATGAGCGCCGATAAGACCGATTCCGACCGATCAGCGCAGCAACGATTCTCCGAAAAGGAACTGTTCTTGCTTCTATTGGTCGGGATTACGGTCATGATGGCGGTGACCGGATTCGTCCTCATCATCAACTGAGCGTGACCACCGTCTGATCCCGGCCGACGTCACGTCTCGGACGTGTCGTGTCGCGTCCGGTCGTCGGTTTCGATCACGCGAGCCGCGAGCCAGGTCACGACCGCGAGCGTCCCCATCGTCGCCACCAGAATCGAAAACTGGATCGTCGACTGAAGCGGGTCGAATCCCCACGGATTGAACACCGCGAAGACTGCGACGAAGAACGCCATGATCAGGAACGGGATCGCGTTGACTGCGAGGTCCAGCGTGATTTCCGCGTCGAAGGCACGTCGGCTCATATGGGTGTTCGTTTCGGGGGCATCTCGAGTGAGTTGGTTGGCAACTGATTCTGAGTCCGATTCATGATTCGAGTGTGCGAACACCGTCGTCTTCGGCTCGTCGGGAGCGCACGAATCCGGCTCCGACGATCGTGACGATACCGGCGAGGACCAGCGCTAGTCCGCGACTCGCGAGCCCAGAGAGGGGCTCGAGGGGGGCGATTGGCAGCGCCCCGGTGCCGTGAGCGGTCAGTAACGCACCGACGACGACGAACGCCGCGCCGAACTTGGCCGCGAACGCGAGCGGTCGATCGACGTAGTCGGCGTCCGCGAGGATGCCGGCGACGCTCGCGGCGAAGACGACGAGTCCGCCGACGGCGACCGGGACGAGATCGACGACGATGCCGACCTCCGAGCCGACGAGTCCGAGGGCCACGAGGATCGGCCACGGCTTCGCGGCGTCCGTGCGATCGGTTTCGGTCCGTCTCGAGTGGTCGACCATACCTGGGGTTCCACGTCGAGACTGTAGTATCTGACCCTACTGTTCATCATTCCTGACTGTTTCGGGACGCTTGGACCCCTACTCGTCGCGCTCGATGACGAACTCCGTGAACTCCTCGAGCTTCCGGGTCGTCTCCGCGTCGAAGTCCAGTCCGTCGATCGCCGCGCGCGCCTCGGCGGCCAACTCGAGTGCTCGTTCGCGGGCGTACTCGATGCTGCCGGCGTCTTCGAGGATTTTGAGGGCCTCGATAATCTCGTCGTCGGTGTTCTCATCGGCCTCGAGAATCGCCTGCAGCCGCTGGGCGCGCACCGGCTCGCTTTCCCCCATCGCGTGGATGACCAGCAGTGTTTTCTTGCCTTCGCGGATATCGTTGCCGAACTCCTTGCCGAACTCGCCGGCCCGACCCAGTGAGTTTTCGACGTCGAGAATGTCGTCGCCGATCTGGAAGGCGACCGCGGTCAGTTCCGCGTACGTGGCGATGGCGGCCTCGACCTCGGCGGGCTGGTCGGTGATGGTTGCGGCGAGGCGAGCGACGATCCGACCGAGGCAGCCGGTCTTGCATGCGCACATCTCGAGGTACTGGTCAGTACTGATCCGGACCTCGCGTTCGTTGTGCCAGCAGATGTCGACCCCCTGGCCGAGATGTGTTCGGTTGAGTTCGTGCATCAGCATCTCGTAGGCGGCCAGCCGCCGGCCGGCCGGCAGGTCCGCCGGATCCTGCGTGATGACCTTCAGTGGGAGGAAGTACATCGCGTTGCCGACGTTGAGCGCGATATCACGCCCGTAGACACGGTGAAGCGCCGGTTCGCCCCGGCGAATCGCTGCGCCGTCCTCGACGTCGTCGACGATGATCGTCCCGTTGTGGAGGATCTCCGGGATACAGGCGTAGGGGAGGTACTCGGCCGGATCCTCGCCGAACCCCTCCATGAAGACGAGAAAGAGCACCGCGCGCCACCGTTTCCCGCCGCGGTCGAGCAGGTCCCACAGCGGCGTCGACAGCGCGCGCTGGATGCCGTCGGGATCGTACTCGTAGGTCGGAGGCCCGAAAAAGGACTCGAGGTAGTCGGCGTCAATATCGCGTGGAACCAGGTCGGCGATCGCCTCGTCGATGGCCGGCCGCCAGTCGGCAAGCGTCTCCCGCATATCGAGTCCGAGAGGGAGCGGCGTGAAAAAGATTTGTAGTTTGTCGTGTCACTGAGTGGTACCAACCGGCACGTTGGTCCCGGCTGATCGAATCGGTCGAGCGATACAATTACACCGCCATCCCTCCACGTTCCAGCCATGACCGCCTGGATCGGCTCCATCTTCGAGAGCGACGTCGGCTGGAACCACCTCGAGCGACTCGTCGATATCGGGAACCGGATGGCCGGGTGCGAGGGCGAACGCGAGGCCGCCGAAGCGACTCGGGACGCGCTGGCCGACGCCGGCGCGCGAAACGCCCGCCTCGAGCCGTTCGAGATACAGGGCTGGACCCGCGGCGATAGCGCGATTACCGCCGGCGATACGACCCAGGAGTGTATCGCCCTACCGCGCAGCCCCGACGAGCGCGTCGTCGCGCCGCTGGTCGATCTCGGCTACGGCCTCCCAGAGGACTTCGAGGAGACCGACGTCGAGGACGCCATCGTCATGGTCCGCAGCGACGTGCCCGACTACTACGACCGGTACCTCCACCGTCGGGAGAAGTACTACCACGCCGTAGAGAACGGCGCAGTGGGATTCGTCTACCGAAATCACGTCGAGGGCTGTCTCCCACCGACCGGGAGCGTCGGCACCGACGAGGACCCCGTCGGCGAGATCCCGGCGCTGGGCGTCTCGAGCGAGGTCGGCGCGCGACTGGCCCGACGGTTCGACGGCGAGTCGATCACGGTCTCCGTCGAGGCCGACGTTCATCCCGCCGAGAGCCAGAACGTTCGCGCCGAACTCGGCCCCGATACCGACGAGCGCGTGCTCGTGACGAGCCACGTCGACGCCCACGATATTTCGGAGGGGGCCATGGACAACGGCGCCGGCACCGCGATGGTGGTCGAACTCGCGAACGCCCTCGCAGATCGCGAGGACGACCTCGAGACGCGCGTCGAGTTCGTCGCCTTCGGCGCGGAGGAGGTCGGCCTCGTGGGATCGGCCCGGTACGCCGAACGGGCGGATCACGATGCGATCAAAGCGGTGATCAACAGCGACGGCGTCGTCCGCGATCGGACGCTCTCGATCGTTACGCACGGGTTCGACGCGCTTCAGGACGTCGCGAACGACGTTGCGGACCGGTACGACCATCCGATCGGCACCGTCCCGAAACTCGGCCCGCACAGCGACCACTGGTCGTTCGTCACGTGGGGCGTCCCGGGCTGTCACGTCAAGTCGATATCGGACGACGCCGGCCGCGGCTGGGGGCACACCTTCGCTGACACCATCGAGAAACTCGAGCCCCGGACCCTGTCCGAACAGGCGATCCTCCTGACCGCGTACGTCGTCGCACTCGCCCGCGAGGACGTGACGATCGACCGCAGAGATCCCGACGCGATCGCGGCCGACCTCGAGGCGCAGGACCTCGCCGAAGGGATGAAGATCACCGGCGACTGGCCGTACGACAAGTGAGCGCCGCCGCCGAGCGAGATCGACCGCCGGCGCGCGGTCGGCGACCGACAACCGTACGCTTTTGAGCGGGCCGTGTGAACTGACGGCCATGGATGCCGCGTGGAGCGCGGACGAGGACCCCGTCGTCGGCGTCGTCGATCGCGAGGCAGACGGGAGCGAGGCAGTCGCGGTCGACGACACCCTCGAGTCGGTGCTCGCCGACGCCGGCGGGACGGCCGTCGACGGCAGCCTCGAGGACGTTCTCTCAGCGGAGCCGTCGGTGCTGCTAGCGGCCGGCGAAGGAACTCTCTCTGCGGTCGCACGTGCCGATGTCAACCTCCCCGTCCTTCCGGTCGGCTCCGTCTCGGGGATCGAGTCGGTCGACTGCGATCACCTCCCCGACGCGCTCGAGGCCGTGCTCGACGGACGGGCCGTCCGTCGAACGCGATCCGTTCTGGGCGTGAGCCTCGAATCGGACCCCGCTGACGACGGCGAGTCCAGCGAGAACCTGGTACGCGAGCGCGCCCTCTTCGACGTGACGCTGATCACCGACGAACCGGCACGGATCTCCGAGTACGGGGTCCGAAGCCGCGATCGAGCGGTCGCGACCTTTCGCGCCGACGGCGTCGTCGCAGCGACGCCGGCCGGCAGTCACGGCTACGCGAGCGCCGTCGACGCGCCACACCTCTCGGCGGCCGTCGACGCCCTCACGGTCGCCCCGATCGGCCCCTTCGTCACACAGACCAGACAGTGGGTGCTGCCGAACGACGACCTCGCGTTCACGGTCGAACGCGAGGATTGCACCGTCACCCTCGTGGTCGACGGGCGATCGATCGGCACGGTCACGATCGACTCGCGGGTCGACGTCTCCCTCGCCGGAACGCTCCCGACGCTGGTCGTTCCGGACGAACAACTTGCGGAGTAACTCGAGGAATCGGCGGAAGAGAGCGCGAAAAACGCGGTGTCTGCGGTTGGTGACGGTTGTCTGCGGGCGGGACCGGATCGCCTCGACTCGACCGTCGCTAGCTGTTGTACGGTTCCTCGTCTCGGTGGTGATCTGGATTCGCGTTCTCGAGGGCGTCGTCTACGCGATCGTCGGACTTGTGTTCGATGTCCTGACGACGCTGTTCTTCGTCCTGCCGTTCGCGGGCCTCCTTCTCTTCCTCGGTGAGCTCCTCCTCGTCCCGAGCTTCCTCGGGATCGGTCTCCTCGTGCTCGAGTTGTACGTCCCGCCCGTGTTCGTCCTTGCCGGTGTTCTCGCGCTCGTCAGTGTTGTCGGACATAGTGATCCCGAATGGGGATACCGCCGGTCGCTGAAAAGGAATTGGGCTTGCGACAGTCGGCATGCCGGGAATATCGCCGATCTCGGCCATTCTACCGCCGGTTACCAGGGTTCTCCGGAGGCGAGGTCAACCTCGCTGTCGCCCTTCTCCGAGGGACAGATATCCGCCAGCACGCAGTCGGCACAGTCGGGGTTCCGGGCCGTGCAGGTCGCCCGTCCGTGATCGATACAGAGGTGAGTGAACTGCTGCCAATCACTCTCGGGGACGATCTCCATCAGATCAGTTTCGATCCGTTCGGGCCGTTCCTCCTCGGTGAGTCCCAGTCGCCGCGAGAGCCGCTGGACGTGCGTGTCGACGACGATTCCCTCGACGATGTCGTGTCCGTGCTGGAGGACGACGTTCGCCGTCTTCCGACCGACGCCCGAGAGCTCGGTCAGTTCGGCCATCGTATCCGGCACCTCGCCGTCGTGCTCCTCGAGGATCGTCTCACAGGAGTCGCGGATGTACTCGGCCTTGCTGTTGTAGTAGGTGATCGAGTTCAGGGCCTCCGCGAGCTCCTCCTGGGGTGCGTTCGCGTAGTCTTCGGGGCCGTCGTACGTCTCGAAGAGCTGCTTCGTCTCCTCGTTCACCCGCTCGTCCGTACACTGGGCCGAGAGGATCACCGCGATCAGCAACTCGAGCCGGTTCGAGTACCGCAGCGAGATCGTCGAATCGGGGTAAGCGTCCTCGAGGCGGTCGACGATCTCCTCGGCCTGGTCGGCGCGGGTCTCGAGCGGGGTTCCCATGCTGAAATCGTTGCGAGAGCGCGCATTTGAGCCGTTCGGTTCGAGACGGACAGTCGGCGTCGCAGCAATCCGCCAGTACTCTCTCCGACGATAGCCGTCGATACCGGTGACGAGCAGGGACACCAATTGATACAGCGATGAATTCGTTGAAGGGATATTATTATCATACACCACTACGATAGTATGAATCGGGTTCCGACCGGGACCGAATTTCGATAATGACAGGGGATGACGACACTCGTGCGCAGTTCGACCAGACGGCAGGGGGGCAGGGTACCGACCTTCTCGAGGTATTGCTCACCGAACTCGAGGCTGACGACGGAACGAACAGCGCATCGCTCCGTCGGGCGCTCGACCTCGAGCGAACGGCCGACGCGGATCGGATCGTGGAGATCGAAGACGACCTCGAGACGCTGCGGACGGACGTCGACGACCGTGCGGCGGTCGACGCGGAACTGCAGGCCGCGATCGAGAACGACCTCGAGCCCCGACTCGACTCCCTCACTCGTCGCTTGCAGGGGGTCGACGACCAACTGACGGCGCTCGAATCCGAGACGAGGGAATTCCGATCGGAGCTCGCTGCGGTGCGGGAATCCCTCGTGGAAGTCGACACCGGCACTGACGCCGATGACGCCCATCTGGACGCGCTCGCGGACGACCTCGAGACTTTCGAGCGAACGGTCACGACCGCCTTCGACGCGGTCACGTCGGACCTCGAGACCGATCTCGAGCAGTTACAGTCGACCCTGCGGGACGACATCGCGTCGCTCGAGCGGCGACTCGCTGCGCTTGAGGAGGCAACGGCAACCGATGTGAAATCCGAACTCGAGGAGTCGCAACGAGACGCCGATGCTCGAGATCGAACGCCGTGAATCTGATTCTCCGTCCGGCGTCACGGCGGATATCCGCCAGAACCGTCGAATACGCCGCTGAGGGACCGGATACTCGAGGTCGATAGGATGCCGTGTGATTTAAGCGGTCCTCAGCCACCTATGTGGGTATGAAAGCCACGGCCATGGCCCACCCCATCCAGGGACTGGTCAAGTATCACGGGATGCGCGACGATATCAAGCGGCTTCCGTATCACGACAGTATCAGCGTCTGTACGGCACCCAGCCACACCCGAACGACCGTCGAGTTCTCGATGGACTACGAGGAGGACACGTTCGTCGTCGACGGCGAGGAACTCGACGGCCGCGCGTACGAACGGGTCGAGGCCGTCGTCGAGAAGGCCCGCTCGCGCTCCGACGCCGCCCACACGGTGTATCCGGTACGCCTCGAGAGCGAGAACAGCTTCCCCTCGAACGTCGGCCTCGGGTCATCCTCGTCGGGCTTCGCGGCCGCGGCGATGGCGCTGGCAGAAGCGGCCGAGCTCGATGCCAGCAGACAGGAGGTTTCGACGATCGCCCGCGTCGGCTCGGCGTCGTCCGCGCGCGCGGTCACCGGCGCGTTCTCCCAGCTCTACACCGGGATGAACGACGAGGATTGCCGTTCGAAACGGATTCCGTCCGACCTCCACGAGAACCTCAAGATCATCGTCGGACTCGTCCCCTACCACAAGGAGACCGAGGATGCCCACCGCGAGGCCGCCGACAGTCACATGTTCCAGGCGCGCAACGCGCACATTCACGAGCAGATTGCCAAGATGCGCGACGCACTGCGAAACAACGACTTCGAGGGCGCGTTCGAACTCGCCGAACACGACTCGCTCTCGCTCGCGGCGACCACGATGACCGGTCCCTCCGGCTGGGTCTACTGGCAGCCGGCCACGCTCGCGGTCTTCAACAAAGTGCGCGAACTCCGCGAGGAAGAGGACATCCCGGTCTACTTCTCGACCGACACCGGGGCCAGCGTCTACGTCAACACCACCGACGAGTACGCCGAGGAAGTCGAGGAAGCCGTCTCCGACTGCGGCGTCTCCACGACCACCTGGAACGTCGGCGGTCCCGCGAAACTCCTCAAGGAAGAGAAGCACTTGTTCTAGAGCCGACCTTTTGCTCTGCGGGCGCGGCATAGCCGCGCCCTCGGCAAAACGTCGATGAAAAGCACTCCTCCCTCCGTTCGTTTCACTCACATCGGTCGTCGGCCCGCTCGCTCGTTTCACTCGCTCGCAGTGGGTTTCGGTGAACAGCCTGCCCTTCCCCGGTGAGCGGACACCTCGCGTTGCTCGGAGTCCCGCTCACGGCCACGGTGTTCGAGTCCTCTCAGCCCGTCTCGAGCACGGCGTCCGATCGGGGCGCTCGAGCGTACCCTACTCGATCGAAATCACGACCTTCCCCTGGTGCTCGCCGACCTCGACGTACCGGTAGGCCTCGCGCGTCTCGCCGAAATCGAAGGTTCGGTCGATCACGGGCTCCATCTCGGTGGCGGCCATGGCCCGATTCATCCGGTCGAACATCGCGCGACTGCCGACGCCCATCACGCCCTCGACGGTCAGCGCCTTGTGGAGCATCGGTCCCGGATGGACCTGCCCCTCATGCCCCGCGAGCACCCCGATGAGGTGGACGTGTCCGTTGACCGCGGCCGCCTCGAGCGACCGCTCGAGCGTTCCCGGGCCGCCGACCTCGACGACGTGGTCGACGCCGCCGTCGGTCCGCTCCTGGACGAATTCGCCCCAATTGGTGTTTTCCTCGTAATTGAGCGTCTCCGATGCGCCGAGGTCGCGGGCCCGCTCGAGTTTGTCGTCGCTCGAAGAGGTGACGACCGCTTCGGCCCCCTGCATCGTCGCGAACTGGAGCGCGAACGTCGAGACGCCGCCGGTCCCGAGCGCGAGCACCGTCTCGCCGGCGGTGAGACCGCCGTCCTCGACGAGCGCGCGCCACGCGGTAAGGCCTGCACACGAGAGCGTCGCACCCTGTTCGAACGAGAGATGGTCGGGCAGGATTGCCAGGCTTTCGGCGGGGAAGGTCGTGAACTCGGCCAGCGCGCCGTCGACGTTGCCGCCGGTCGTCCGCGCCATCTTCTCGCGCGTCCCCTCTCCCTCGATCCAGTCGGGGGCGAACGGGGTCGCGATGCGGTCGCCCTCCGAGAGCCGCTCGACGTCGTCGCCGACCGCGACGACCTCGCCGGCACCGTCCGAGAGCGGCACGACCGGCAGCGCCGCGCCCGGATAGGTGAGTTCGTCGTTCGCGATGGCCAGATCGCGGTAGTTGAGCGAGGCCGCGTGCATCCGGACGAGCGCTTCGTCGTCATCCGGCGCGGGTCGTTCGCGCTCTACTTCGACGATTCCGTCGTACTCGCTCGTGGCTTCCTGCACTTCGTAGGCCTTCATCATCGGAGAACGGGCCGTGCCGGACTTCGGTCTGGCGCCCGGCGACCGTTTTGCTGGCTCTAGCAGAATTAGCGAGCACGGGTTCGATCGATCGCCGAGTACTGTCCGACGAGCTACGTCCAGCGGTCCAGCCCCGTCTGCGTGACGCTCTCCTCGATGCGCTCGAAGCCGCGTTCGACCTCGTCGGCGTCGACGCCCCACTCGTCGGTCACGTACGACTTCGCGGCCTCGAGGTCCGGATCGACGGCCGCGTCGAACTCGTAGTCGTCGGTCACGTTCGGATCGCGGAACAGCTGTCTCACGCGGTCGCCGTACTCGATGTGTGCGCCGCGGGCCTCGAGGACGCTCCAGAGGTCGCCGTGTTCGGTGATCGCTTTGATCGCCGTCTTCGGGCCGATGCCGGAGACGCCCTCGTTGAAGTCCGTCCCGATGAGGATCGCCGCGTCGATCAGCTGCTCGAGGGTCAGCTCGTGGTGGTCGAGGGTGGCCTCGAGGTCCATCAGCTCGGGGTCGCCCTTGCTCGTCAGTTGGCGGAGCGTCAGCGGAGAGCCAAAGAGGAGGGCGTCGTAGTCCTCCGAGCCGACGTAGTCGGCGTCGCCCCGCTTGACCATGTGAGCGGCCTGGGCTTCCCCCTCTGCCGGCGCTTCGACGATCGGCACGTCAAGGAGCCGAAGGAGCTCTCGGCTCGTCTCCTGAATCGTCTGCGTCAGCCGCTGCGTGCGGGACTCGAGTTGTGCGATGGCAACCGCGTCGCCCTCCTCGCGGGCGGTCTCGAGTTGGTCCTCGTAGCTCCGTCGCTGTTCGCGGCGGGATTCGATCTCGTCGTCTTTGAGTTCCGAGGGGCCGCCGTCGAAGACCATCACCGGCGTCACGTCGTTTTCGAAGAACTTGGGGAGTCCCTGGACGATCCCGACCAGGTTCGCGACCTCGGTTCCGTCGCCGGTCGTGTACGTGTCGCTGTCGGTCCACTTGACCGTCGTGGTCAGGTACCGGTAGAGCCAGTTATGTGCGTCCACGGCAACGACGCCTTCGATATCGTCGAAGGGAATCTCCTCGATGACGGCGATATCCCGCAGTGCAGCGTTACCCATTGGGAGGTAGTTGGGCGGACTGGGATTTGAATCGTTGGCTTCCAGTTCGTCGTGGCCTCCCGAACGATCGGTTCCGGTGACGTCCCTCCCGCAGCGGGCATCGGCGACCGTCTCGTTGCGATTCTGGGCTCTTCTAGGGGCGTACTTTCACGACCCGTTTTGGCGGAATCTATCTGCGGTGCTCTTTTTACCGTTGCTCTCTTCCGTCCGATTGACGAATACTAACCGGAACGCGAGAAGCGACCTCGAATTATATCGAAGTCAACGATCCGGTGCCGAATTTCCACCGCTTGGACGGAACTCATGAGTAAACGCATACCAGACCGCCCCGATCACCACGCCGCGTCTACCCCCGAGAGCAGATTCAAAACGCTGCAATCGGGTTTCGAGACTCGTGGTCCCATCGAACCGACCGACGGACACGAAGCAAACGACCACTTCGCGCTTCTCTACGAGGATCATACCGAGCAGTTCGCGACGGTTATCCCGTTCATCCAGGAAGGTCTCGAACAGGGTGAGCGGTGCGTCTACGTCGCCGATGACAACACCGTAGACGAGGTCCTCGAGGCGATGCGGACTCGCGGTATCGACGTTGATACCGCTCTCGAGTCGGGAGCGCTCTCGGTATTCACGGAGGGAGAGACCTACCGCCGAACCGGCGAGTTCGACTGCGAGGCGATGTTGGATTTCTGGGAAGAGACGCTCGACGATGCGACTGCCAACGAGTTTGCGGGGCTCAGAGCCACCGCCGAGATGACGTGGGCGCTTGAGGCCGACGACACGGACTTCGATCACCTCTGCGAGTATGAGGAACTGCTCAACCCGCTGTACGACGGGTCGGAGTACACCGTCCTCTGTCAGTACAACCGCAACCGGTTTCCGGCAGACATCCTCCACGACGTTCTCAATACCCACCCGTTTCTCGTCTACGACGACACCACAATCTGTCAGAACTTCTACTACACGCCCCCCGAGGAGTACTTCGGCCCCGACCGGCCATCGCGCGAACTTGACCGGAAGTTAGCGACGCTGGTCGATCGAACCGACGCGCAGGCGACGATCGAGACCCGCGAGCACTATCAGCGAGAACTGTACGAGACGATCGCGAGTTCGACTAGCTCCTTCGACGAGAAAATAGAGGAGTTACTGGAACTGGGCCGTGAGCGACTCGATCTCGAGATCGGATACTTCACGAAAACCAACGACGACGGCACGTTCGAAATCGCGGAAGCCGTCGGCGACCACGAGATCATCGAGTCCGGCGTTACCGATTCGCTCTGCGAGACGTACTGCGAGAAGCTGCTCGCATCACCCGGTCCGATCTCCGTCCGGAACGCGGCGGAGGTGGGCTGGACCGACGATGTCGCCTACGAGCGGTTCGGGTTGGACGCCTACTTCGGAACGACCGTCCACGTCGGCGGCGAGGAGTACGGAACGCTGTGTTTCGCCTCCAAGACGCCGCGCAACGAGCGGTTCTCGAACGCCGAACGGACGTTTCTCGACCTGATGGGCCAGTGGGTCGAGTACGAACTGGAGCGCCAGCGCCGCGAGCGGTTCCTCCGCGAGAGCTACCGGATCACGGCCGACCCCGACCGCGACTTCGACGAGAAGCTCGAACAGTTGCTCGAGCTGGGCCGGGAGCAGTTCGATCTCGAGATGGGGGGCCTGAACCATCTGCCGTCGTGGGACGGTGAGTTCAGATTAGAGAAGGGCGTCGGTCTCGGCGTCGGCCCCGAGGACGAACTGTGGTCCGACCCGGGGTACGGGCACTTCTGCCGCCGCACCGTGGAAACCGACGATCCCGTCGCCATGGCGGACGTGCGTGGCACCGACTGGCAGGACGACCGGATCCACCGGGAGTTCGGATTGACGAGTTACCTCGGGACGCGGGTGATGAACGGATCGAAACCGTACGGGACGTTCTGGTTCGGAAGCACGGACGCGCGCGACCGGCCGTTCTCCGATACCGAGCGCACGTTCATCGAGCTGATGGGCCAGTGGGTCAGCTACGAAATCGAGCGTGAGCGGCGAGAACAGTATCAACGGACGCTGAGCCGGATCGCCGCCGATCCCGATCGTTCGTTCGACGAGAAATTGGACGACATCTTCGAGTTAGGACGCGAGCGGTTCGATCTCGAGATCGGGGGACTCGCACAGGTCAATCCGACGACCGATTCGTTCGAGGTGGAGGCCATGGCGGGCGACCACGACCAACTCGAGCCTGGCGCGACGGCACCGCTCTCGGAGACCTACTGTCGGGCGGCTGACGGTGACGGGACGGTGACCGGCATCACCGATCCCGAGCGATCCGGGTTCGGAAACACCCTCGCGTACGAAGCGTTCGGCGTGGAAGCGTATCTCGGAACGCGAATCGAACTCGAGAACGTTCCCGACCGAACGTTCTTCTTCGTGTCGACGGACTCGCGGAACCGGGAGTTCACGGACGCCGAACGGGCGTTCCTCCATCTCATGGCCCAGTGGATCAAATTCGAACTCGATCGAAACCAACGGGAACGAGCGCTCGAGGAATCCAACGAGCGACTCGAGCAGTTCGCGTACGCCGCCTCCCACGACCTGCAAGAGCCACTTCGGATGGTCGCGAGCTACCTCCAGTTGCTCGAGAACCGGTACGGCGACGCCTTCGACGAAGACGGCGAAGAGTTCCTCGCGTACGCCGTCGACGGGGCCGACCGCATGCGCGAGATGATCGACGGCCTGCTCGAGTACTCCCGCGTCGAGACGCGCGGCGATCCGTTCGAACCGGTCGAGCTGGACGCTCTTCTCGACGACGTACTCGCAGACTTGCAGATCCAAATCGAAGAGACTGATGCAGAGATTACAGCCGAACAACTCCCGCGGGTGACGGGCGACGCCAGTCAGTTACGACAGGTCGTGCAGAACTTGCTCGATAACGCCATCCAGTACAGCGGCGATGCACCGCCGCGGATTCACATCGATGCGTATCGACGAGGGCGGGAGTGGGTCATCTCGGTACAGGACGACGGGATCGGGATCGATCCGGCGGATCAGGATCGCGTGTTCACCGTCTTCGATCGACTCCACAGTCGCGAGGAGTACGAGGGGACGGGCATCGGCCTCGCGCTCTGTCAGCGGATCATCGAACGCCACGGTGGCGATATCTGGGTCGACTCCGAACCGGGCGAGGGGTCGACGTTTTCGTTTACGCTCCCCGCACTACGCGAGTAGGAAGGAGACATCGATCCGGCGCGGTTGGCTGCCCGCTGAGTGGGACACCTCGTTTCCGATATCGTGAGGCCGACTCGACGGTACCGGTCCGCGACAACTGGGTCTGTCACCCGTCCCCGGCCGACTCGCTCGCGTCCGCGAACGCTCACCGTCCCGTCCGTTGCGCGCTACCAGCACGGGCACACCACCGACACGGTCACGCGATGACTTACTCCTCGTGTGATTCGAGGTCGGGCGGTCCGCTGTCGCGCCGCGACTCGAGAAAGGCGTCTTCCGCTTCGGAGAGATCCCGGTCCCGATACTCCTCGAGACCGGCCTGATACCGTTCCCGGTCGTCCCATCTCGTGTCGTCCGCAGGTGATTCGTCAGCCGGTGTCGGATACTCGAGGATCAGTTCGGCGATGCCGGTCGTTTCCCCGGTATAGGAGAAGCCGGTCCGGTAGAGCGCCTCGTAGGCGAAGGGGTTGTTGACGGCGATCCGAAGCCGGTCATAGCCCCGTTCGACGGCGCGGTCGCGGACCAGCCGGCAGAGGCGGGGACCGATCCCCTCACCGCGCAGCTCTCGGTCGACGGTCACGTAGCGCAGCCACAGGGTGTCCGCGTCGGTGCGGTCCTCGTTGAACGCGACCGCTGCGACGATCCGGCCGTCGGGGGCTCGAGCCACCGCCTTGCCAGTGTTCGTCATGACGAACTTGCCGGCGTAGCTGAACCGTTCGTGATCGAGTCGGAGTTTGGGGCCGTCGGGCGGCCAGCCGAGCAGTTCGTACTCCACGGGATTGCTTGACGGGCGACCTACTACAATGTCCGGTTTCGAACGGTCCGCGACGGGTGACTGTCCCCATCACCGACCGTGACGAACACTTTTGCACTCGTTCGTGATAGCCCGCCCACGATGAGCGGAGAATCCGACACGACGGCTGCGTTCGGGCTGAGTGGCAACGTGGGATGGCTCGTCGGCGGCGCGCTCGGCGGTGCGATCGGCGCGGTCGCGTTCGGAATCGTCATGTTACTCCTCGATCCGGACGTTCTCGAGGCGGCCATCCCCGCAATCTACGGCCTCGAGCCCGCCGGCTTCCTCGGCTGGGGGATCCACATCGCCCACGGGATCGTCCTCGGCCTGGTCTTCGGGCTGCTCGTCACGCGCCCCTCAATCCTCGGGATGCTCCGGACCGACGTCGAGACCGACGTACTCTCTCGGTCCGGTATCATCCTTCGGCTGATCGGAGCCGGTCTCGTCTACGGGATCACGGTCTGGGCGATACTCCCGCTGCTCGTTCTCCCCGTCTGGGTTGATGCGGTCGGCGGCAGCGGGGCCGAGCTGATCTCGGGAGCCGCCGCCGGCAGCCTGCTCGGACACGCGCTGTTCGGCGTCGTCCTCGGAGCCGTCTTCGCCGCGATCGTCGATCTCCGCGACCGGAATCCCGACACCCCGCTATAGCGGGACCGTACGGCTATCGGTCTCGACCACACCCGCTCGATAATCGGTTTCTCGACCCGACCGTCGCCTCGCCGAAACCGTCCGCCGAGTCCACCATACTGACCGACAGCCGACAGTATCTCCCCAACCGACGACTGTTTATTGACTGACCGTCCAGTCAGTAGTAGAGCTACCCGCCATGAATGCGATCAACGTCGACGGTATCACCAAGGAGTTCGACGGCGTAACCGCGGTCGACGACCTGTCGTTCGCGGTCGAGCGCGGCGAACTGTTCGGACTGCTCGGACCGAACGGCGCGGGCAAGTCCACGCTGATCAATATGCTCGTGACGCTTCTCCCGCCGAGTGCCGGCACGGCGACGGTCAACGGTCACGACATTCGATCCGAACGAGGAGCCGTCCGATCCAGTCTCGGAATCGTCTTCCAGGAACCCGCTCTCGACGAGGAACTCACCGGTGCGGAGAACCTCGCGTTTCACTCGCGACTGTACGGACAGGATCGGACCGAACGCGCCGAGCGAATCGACGAGGTGCTCACGCTCGTCGGACTCTCCGCCGAACGTGACGACCCCGTTGGCACCTACTCCGGCGGGATGAAACGCCGTCTCGAGATCGGTCGCGGGCTGCTCCACGAACCCGCTGTCCTCTTTCTCGACGAGCCGACCGTGGGCCTCGACGCGCGCACCCGCCGCGACACCTGGGAGTACATCCAGCGGCTGAACGAGGAAGCCGGCGTCTCGATCGTCCTGACGACCCACTACATCGAGGAAGCCGACCACCTCTGTGATCGCGTGGCGATCGTCGACGACGGCGATATCGTCGCGATGGACTCGCCGACGGCACTCAAAGCCACACTCGGCGGCGATGTCGTCGTCCTCGAGTTCGCGAGCGCCGACGATCCGACCGCGCTGTTCGACCGACTCGAGGGACAGTCGTGGAGCCGCGAGTTCACGGCGGTCGACGACGGCGTTCGCGTTACGGTCGACGACGGCGACTCGCGGATCGCCGACCTCGTTCGACTGGCCGACGATGCGGGCGTCCGAATTTCGTCGGTCGATCTCCGCGAACCGACGCTCGAGAACGTCTTCCTCGAGCTAACCGATCGTTCGGCGGCAGGCAGCGACCGGAACGGGACGGCCGGCGGGGATCGAACCGTGATGGCCAGCGGTGACCGGAAGGGGAAGGCGCTCGAGTCCGGCGACGCTGGGAGCGCAGGCGGGGAGACTGCGAGCGATTCGATGGATTCGAGCGGTCGCTCGAGTGGGGAGGTAGATGACGACCGCTCGAGCGCGGTTTCCACGGAGGACCAGCCATGAGGCTGGTCGACGGACAGGCGATCTACGGGCTCTGGCTGCGCGATACGAAACGGTTCCTCCGGTCGCCGTCGCGGATCATCGGCTCGCTGGCGATGCCGCTGCTGTTTCTCGTCTTCATGGGATTCGGGTTTCAGGGCGCGGCGATCCCGGGCCTTCCGGAGGATGTCGACTATCTGCAGTACCTCGTGCCCGGAATCGTCGGCTTCACGATGCTGTTCGGGGCCTCGTTCGCCGGCCTCTCGATCCTCGCGGATCAGGACGTCGGCTTCCTAAAGGAGATCCTCGTCGCGCCCGTGAGTCGCACCTCGATCGTCCTCGGCCGGATCGCGGGCGGGTCGACGACGGCGCTCGTCCAGGCGCTCCTGATCCTCGGGCTCTCGATCCCGCTCGGGTTCGCGCCTGTGAGCCTGCTCTCGCTTCCGATCGCGGCTGTCTTCCTCGTGCTCCTCGCGATCACGTTCGTCGGCTTCGGGATCGCGCTGGCTTCTCAGTTCAGCGACAGCGAGGGGTTCGGCCTGATCGTCCAGTTCGTCATCTTTCCGCTCTTCTTCCTTTCCGGGGCGCTGTACCCGCTCGAGGGGCTCCCGAGTTCGGTGCGGTATCTGGCGTACGCGAACCCGCTGACTTACGGGGTCGACGGACTGCGAGGGGTGCTGGTCGGCACCTCGTCGTTTTCCGTCTGGCTCGACCTCGGCGCGCTCGTCGTCTCGTCGGTCGCGATGGTCGCGATCGGCGCGGCGCTGTTCCAGCGTGTCGAGGCGGTCTGAGTAGTGACTGCCGTTTTACCACTCAGTTAAAAGTCGTAACGTCGGTCCAGCCCGCTCAGACCTTGTCGGCGATCGGGAGGTCGTCGACGGCCTCGACGATCCGTTCGCGCTCGGATTTCGCTTCTTCCCAGTCGTCGACCAGTTGGCGGCCGATCGCACGCAGTTCCTCGTTCTCCAGTGGCTCTTCCTCCGGCAGCGCGCGAAGCCGCTCGTCACCCGTATGCGTTCTGGCGTACTTCCAGTTCGCACCGCGAACGCACGTCGTCGGATTCCGATTCCGCGTGACCACCCAGGGGTCCGTCAGCGACTCGTAGTCGCCGCCCGCCGCCAGCGTCGAGACGAGTTCGGGCAGTCGGCGCAGGGAGAACGGCTCCGTCACGGTATCGGTCGGCCCGTTGGCGACGACCAGTGGCACCTGCGCGAGGTCTTCGTGCGGGTACCCGCCGTGGCCGTACCGGCCGTGTTCGCCGAACAGTTCGCCGTGATCCGCGTGGATCACGATCAGCGGCTCCTCGTCCATCTCGTCGAGATCGTCCAGCAGCTGCGAGAGGAACGCGTCGGTGTGTCGAACCGTGTCCTCGTACGCGTCCAGGAGCGCCGCGCGGAACTGCTCGTCGAACCAGTCCGGTCGGCCGGCGTACATCCACATGTTCGCGAGGTACGTCATCACTCTCGAGCGCGAGCGATACTCATCACCTGGGATGTAGGGGAGGTGTGGATCGACCAGGAACGACCACATGAAGTACGGCTCGTCGGCGCTCTCGAGCCACGACGTCATCTCGTCGTAATACGTCTCCCACGACATGAACATGTCCTGGCCCTGCCACCAGTTGAGGGCCTGGACGAGTGCGTAGCGAATCGAGTCATCCGGCTTCCCGCCCTCGATGAGCCCCGACGAGAGGTCCTCGTCCATGAAGTCCTCGAAGTGGTCGAAGCCGGCATCGAAGCCGAAGTGGCTCGAGGTCCACGGATTCGCGGTGAACCCTCCTGTCTCGTATCCGGCCGCCGACAGCTGCTCGGCTATCGTCCGCTGCGATCGGAGGTGCGACTGGATGTGGGTCCGCATCTGTGCCTTGGTGAACTCCGTGCTCCCCGATCGCTCGACGGCGTGTGCTCCCGTCATGAACGTCGTCGCCGACTCGTGGGTCGCCGGCCCCGTCGCGATCGCGTTCTCGAACGCGAGTCCCTCGTCGGCGAGTCGCTCGAGGGTCGGCATCGATCCCGACGAGTCGTCCGCATAGCCACAGTAATCGAGCCGAAGACTGTCGACAGTCAGTAGTATAACGTTCCGTTGATCGCCCATTCTGTCGAGATGCTATTCGGCCACCGTGATTAATACCGGTGTCGTATTCGGCAGTCCCAATCGTTTATACGCCGGGTAATAATCTATCTCGTGCTCCGATAGTCGCGTCATGACTTCGAATCAGACCGTTGCGCAGGAACGCGACGACCACGAATCGATCGCACTCCCGTCGGAACTCGTCTCGCGGATCGAATCTCGAGTCCCCAGAAGCGACTTCGACTCGGCCGCCGAGTACGTGACGTTCATCGTCGAAGAGGTCCTGGCCACCGTCGAGGCCGAAACCGAAACGGACGACTACGAGGGGGAAGCGCAGGACGAAGTCGAAGCGCGCCTCGAGTCGCTGGGCTACCTCGAAAGTTAGCGATTCGTCACTATCGGTGGCCCCGTTCGGGGCCGAGTCGGTTGAAGTCTGCTCGAAGATTGTCGCGTTCGCTTCGCTCACGCCCCGAGACGGCCGTAGTTTTAAATCTCGTTTCCGATCCTACTCGCTCTCGAGTTTACTTGCGACAGAATGCGCGGACTGGCATTTGAACCACTCCCGAGAACCTGCTCATTCTGTTCGCAGAACCACGGTATAATTCAAATCCCTCGTACGATTGCTGCCGCTCGCGAAGTTGCTCGCAGCAGAAATGCGCGGACCGGGATTTGAACCCGGGCCATGAGCTTGGAAGGCTCAGGTCCTACCACTAGACCATCCGCGCGCATTCTCGGATTTTCGTTCCACGTTTAAGGCTCTTCCTTTTCCTCGTGACTGCCCGCTGGCGATCAGCGTCGCCGGTGGACACGAATCAGCGGTCTTCGAAACGGGGCTCGTCGTTCGTCTCCGCGCCCGCGACCGTCGCGTAACAGTTTCCGCTCGAGAGTTCCCACTCGAGTAACTCGAGATCGCTATCGGTGAGATCGGCCTCGAACTCGTCGGGGGCGTAGATATGGTAGAATCGGTCGACCGGCTCGCCGCCGGGGAGTATCCACTCGACCGTCGTATCGAATCCCTCGGTCTCGTCGAATCGGTCGTGGGCGGTCGACCACGCGCTGACCAGTGCGCGGCCGTCGGGGGCGAGTACCCGCGCGAGGTCGTCAAGGCTGGCCCGGCGGGCCGCCCGCGTCGGCAAGTGGTGTAACGTCGCGACGTAAACCGCGACATCGACGGCGTCGGCCGCCAGCGGGAGCGAGGCGGCGTCTCCCTGAATCAGCTCGACGTCGAAGTCGCGCTCGAGCGCGCGCTTTCGGCCCGTCTCGAGCAGCCCGCGGCTGACGTCGAGGCCGATCACCGACTCGAGGTGAGCCTCGAAGAGTTCGGCGTGGCGGCAGTTGCCGCAGCCGAGATCGAGCCCAACGCCGGTGTCGACGTCGGTCGCGTGGGTTTCGACGAAGGCCTCGACTTCGGGCCAGGCGTACTCCCGTGTGGACGCGAAGTGGGTCGCGATCCGGTCGTAGGTGTCGCGCACGTCGGCACGGCGGGTGCGCTCGTCGTCGTGGGTGTGAGCTCGATCGCGTTCCCGATTCTGGTCCCCGGCCATCGTCGGGTTTCGTCGGGGAATCCGCAAAAAGCGTTCGCAACGACACCGACGTCCGTCGGTGAGTGCTGCGGTGGGACGGCAACGAACGGGGTTCGCAGTGGCAGAACGCCAGCCGAAGCATATGCTCGCAACCGGAGGAAGTACACAGCGATGTGATCTGTGCGAATGCGGGACTGTGACGGGGACTCGAGGAATTCGAGGGGTTTATCTATTCCCGTGGGGAAGTGAGGGATGCGCTCGAGGGCTCGTAGATCAGTGGTAGATCACTCCCTTGGCATGGGAGAGGCCCCGGGTTCAAATCCCGGCGAGTCCATGACGCGACGACGCGAAGCATATTCGTCCGACGTCGTTCGGTTTTTATCACCATCACACCCCCGAACAGGGTCGAGTCCAACCCGACTCTCGGCAACACCTTCCGGCGCGATTGACACCCGTCGCGAGTCCCTCCTCGGGAACGTTATGCGGTTGTATCCAGTGGACTCACCACCCACTCAGTGAAGTCTACCCCTGACTATACTTTTTCTCACCCTCCACTCACATGGACAAACCTCACAGTATAACGTGTATGAGGACTAGGATATCCGCTGGATCACCATGCCACCAGCAGCGATATATGTGAGACACCCTGTGGTGCATAGGACTGAATCTTGACAAGATTATGCGGCGGAACACATGAACCGCCAGCACGAAAATAGCTTGCCGAATTCAGGGGGCAAAAATATCACTCGCTGATGCATGGAGAGGGTTCAGTTTGTATTGGTCCAATACATAGACCTCGTCCGCAGGATGGGGGCCAATTTGGCGAACTGGTGCCATTGCCACGCGTGACGAGGGCGCATAGCCGATGATTCGGTAGTGTTGCTGGGAGAGTTGCTGCGTCAATACGTAGAAATCTGCAGAGAGATTTTTGGTGGCATTGACCATCAGAGACGGTTGATCAAAACAGGGTCCAGCGGTCTTTACGTCAATGGTCCATGGCCCCATCTGGAGGTCGAAACCAGGATCGCCATTTTCGTACAACGAGGTGTCTACTACGTCTGACACCCCGAAGAAGTCGGCAACAGCGTACTCACCAAGGATTCCTCGCTCGTGGTTTTCGATCGTTCCTCGGGAGTTCATCGCTCGCCGAGCTCCATGTTCAGCCAGCGGGATGTATTTCGAATCGGGGACCGTCGTCGTCGGTAGTAGCGCCGACGCAAATTCAGATGCTGGGACCAGCGGATCATGACAGTATTTCGTCCCAGAAACCTCCTGATGTATGCTTTGTGCAGTTTCGCTCATTTCTCTGACTATGACTGTTCGGATCATAACATTAAAAGTATCGGAGGTACCAACGATAGCGTAGTCGCTAACACCGACGATACCATGACAGAAGAAGAATACTTCATAGATCGAGCAGATCGAAAGCGAGGAATCCTGACTAAAAGCGATCGGGAGTACTTGATGGGAAAGAAGGACTTTGACAATGGACAGCAATTACGAGACACCAGATATCGGATCAGAGAACGGTTCAAAGCAGCATATCTTGATCTTGTTCTCATGTTTGCTACATGGCCAACCAGTGAATACATCTCTATATTAGAGTCAGGCCAAGACGAAGATGAGCCACATATAGGAAATGCAACTGGGGTACCATCCCCGTTCTTTCACATGGGTTTGAAGTTCCATTATATTGGCAACCGGAAAGATTGGTTTGGTGATGGATGGAGAGCCAACCTTTCGTTAGAAGATGAATTAGCAGATAGGTTAGTGACTAACATTGCTCACGTTGAAAGACAACTTCTCGAAAATGAAAAAATATCACATGGCAAGCGTGGAGAAATACCCACTGATATCAGTGTTGACATCGATATTGAACGGGATCAGTTCGATAATGAATCGATGTTGCGTAAGTTAGTTCACGGGGACCCAACTCATGAAGAATTGTTCTTCTTTCTTAGAAATGGCAATGTCGACGAGCTAAGACGGAGGTTAAGGAAATATGATGCGGAAATTGTCTATGAGAACAGTGCCGGAGAGGAGGTCAACGTCGGTCCAGACGACGAATTATTCCGATACGCCTGAAGCTTTTCGGTGGATTGCTCGACCACTTTCACCTCACGGCTCACTTTATCCAAGCGAAACGTGGTTCACCCCCACATGCCCCGTGAACCGTTTGAACACGTCCTCGCAGATGGTCCCCTCACCAAGTGGGAGATTGTCGATATCACCGGTATCCCCATCGATCTGGTTGAGATCACCCTTCGCGATCAAGAAGCACTGGGCACCGTCGAACGAACTAATGACGGGTGGCAACTCTGTAATGATCGGGTTCAGTTGATCATCCGAGGCTATCAGTAACCCCAGTACCGGCTCTTGATTTCGATTTCATCGAGGTTCGCACTTTAGTTACCGTTCAGTACAGGATGTGTATAGAACAACGTTCAGAAATGGTGTTTGGTCTTTTGATAGATATTTCCATTCTTCAATCGTAATATGTTGGCAATTGCCTGTTAAAAGAACAGTCAGGGATTCCCCCGGAGCGCCTTTAATCCAGACTTCGATACCTTCCCAGTTCCCTTTAGAACACCGATTGTTCGGGTCGTTGAATTCCGGCCACAGCTGTTTGAACTGTTTTCCATCGACAGTCACGACGACGGTATGTGGGTCGGTTAACTCAGGGAACGTTGCGTCCTCATGAGATCCCTTGTCGTCGGAAAAGAAGTAATCCCGTTCGAACACAACTGCTCCATCATCCTCTTTGATCGTGACGGTGACATCATGGACACCATTTCGATTATGCATGTAGACACTCACGGTGTGCGCGGGTTTCTCTGAGATAATCACATCGCTACACCCGGCAATCCCTCCGATTCCACTCACCACTATCAGGCTGAGAACAGTGCGGCGGGAGGTCATATCAGATATATTAAGTAATTAATATCACCTACGATAAGAGTCTTTGGGCTGAATTCCAGAGAGCGTCTCTCACGATAAGTATGCATCTGTAGTTACCGTTTAGTATAGTAGGAAACACACCACACTTGTCATCCATTCGAAAATATTTTATATAATTAATGTGTTTTGGAATTATGAATCGGCGCAAATTCCTATCTGGCGCAGCTGTTGTAGGTATATCATCAGTAAGCGGTTGCGTAGGTATGATGTCTGAAAATGACAAAGATGGCGACGGAAGACAGGACAAGTATGATGATTATCCCGAAGATCCATCAAAACAGGATCTAATTAGGAAATATCAATCAAACATATTCTTTCATACAGAGTATCGATATAGAGAGCCTTTCATGGAGACTAATTTAAGATTCGATTATAAATTAGAAGAACTGAATGGGAGAGATATCAATGTCGATATATTCACTGATGATGAGTACGAGAAATTAGCTACTGGACAAACTGGGGCACCAATGTTAAGTGAACAAGGTATCTCAGAGATAGAAAATACGTTATCTATTCCAGGGAGTTTTGACGGTCACATAGGCGGTATCAATATCATCTTGAGCCGAGGAAACACAGATACAGAGTGGTGCCGAGTCTACTTTAGTCGGGAACTTTATCGATAGTAGATCAGTCTATTATGTCAGACTATTCCTTTATCTAATGCTACCGTTTAACAGGGATTTCATTGACGGTATAGCCATGGAATCAGATTCAAAGAAACCAGATCCAGAAACGATGGAGTTCCTTCTGGGCTTTATCGCTGGGGAAGGGAGTTTCTTCATCACCATGCCCGTTGATGATAGATATAAATACGGTATCTCCCTGGTTTGCCCCTATACTTCTTAAGGTAGCTATTCGACCGGTCGAAAAAGCAGCTCAGTGTACGATCTATGCGGATCGCCAGCGGACAGACCACTCGCCATCGAAGTTATCACCGCTGTACGCCACTACGAGATCATCTCCATTCAGATCCTCGGGGATTTCGTAGGCAATCCACCCACTGCGAGTGATACCGGCTTGGACCCCTCCACCTTTGTATGCTCCCTGCTCTTTAGAAATGTAGACGTAGTCATATTGGCTATTGCCGGCGAGTAGATTCATATCGCCCTCAAAGGGCACCCACTCTTTCGACCCAGACTCGTTCGTTGCCTCGAACTCGAGAAACGCCCATTGCATTCCGGAGCTGGCTTCTTCTGTTGTCGTTCCATCCCATCCCTCGTAGCTGTATACATCGCGCAGTTCGATGCTGTGAGCTGTGGTGACGACACCCTGCGGGTTCTCGTAGGATTCTCCCCAACTAAGCGATCGAGAGACCGCTTGAATTTCGTGTTCGGTATCGAGTGCTTCGAAGCGATATGTCCTCGTGGTGAGGTAGTTGATGTGTCCTGCATCTGATTCGTAGGTCTTGGTCTCTCCTGCTGGAATATCCAGTTCGATGGTTCCGACTTCGCCGAAATCGGTGTCCGCTACTTTCGCATATACTGTGGTTTCGAACGTCCCATCACCATCGCCAATATTCGCGATCTCCACCGACCAGGACCACTCCTGTTCGACTTCAACCTCGTCCGGCATGTCCAGCGACTCGAGTTCAAACGCTGCTTCACCGGTGCTCTCGTTACTCGGATTGTTCTGGTTCCCGTCGCCGTCGCCGCCTTCATCGCCGTCACCGTTGCCGTTACTACTGTCACTGTTTTCGTCACTCGAACAACCCGCGAGGAGTGCCGAAAGTGCAGTGCTGCTACCCAAAAGCACCGTTCGACGATTCATATCAGCTTAACTGAAAGGGTCACTGATACATGTTTCGAGTATCATTGTCGTTCCCGCTCGAGGAATCCGGTTCTCCCCGTCTTTACCCTACGTAGAGAGGAGAACAGGGTTATAGAATACGAGTTAGGAGGGAATGGGGAAGAACGGCAGCAGTTTAACTCCGGTGAGCTGCCCCGTGGTATTTCATACAGAGTGTTGTGAGATTTGTAAGCCAACAGGTCCCCTCTGGTTGCTCCTTGGGGACGATATGATAAACAGTTAACCGCTTCGGCCCTCGATGACCTCCCTTCCGCCAACAGTTCTGACAGAGATAGTTATCTCGAGAACGATACCGTACATGGGACTTATTTGACTTGCCGCTCATTCCCGCCAGTATGAGCGATCAGCGGGTGACGGCAGATGCGAACTTCTGGGGGGACGCCGACGACGCCGCTGCACTCCGGGGTTTCCGAGCCCTCGCGGAGGCGACCGACGACGGCATCTACCAGCTCGATACCGACGGACACTTCGCCGCGGTCAACGACGCGTTCGCCGATCTCACGGGGTACGCACGCGAGGAACTGCTCGAGGAACACATTTCCATGCTGCTCGAGGAGGAGAGTGGGGCCCTCGAGCACTCGCTCACGGACCCGACCGAGAGCGACCTGCTCGAGTTCACCGTTCGGACTGCCGAGGGAACCCGAGTGTGCTGTGAAGTCCGCGTGAGTCCAATAGAGACAGCCGCCGTCCGAGGGGCCGTCGGAATCGTTCGCGACAGCACCGAGCGCGAGCGGGTCCGGAAGCGCCTGGCGGAAGAGCGCGACATGTTCGCCCAGGGGCCCGCCGTTGTCTTCAGGTGGGCGAACGAGGACGGCTGGCCGGTCGAGTACGTCTCCGCGAACGTCGAGGACGTGTTCGGCTACGCGCCGGCCGAACTCGAGTCCGGGTCTCTCTCCTACGCCGAGTTGCTCCTCGAGGACGAACGCGACCGAATCGCCAGAGAGGTCGCGGCGAACAGCGACGGGACGACCCAGCGATTCACCCACGACCCGTACCGCGTCCGGACGAGCGACGGCGACGTTCGGTGGGTGAAAGATACCACCAAAATCGTCCGCGACGAGAGCGGCACCATCACGCACTATCTGGGCTATCTGGTCGACATCACCGAGCGAAAGGAACACGAGCGCTCCCTCGAGGAGACCGAACGCCGCTACCGGGCGCTCACCGAGTCCTTCCCGAACGGGATCGTGACGCTGTTCGACCACGACCTCGAGTACACGCTGGCGGCCGGACAGGGGTTCGACCGAATCCCCCTCGAGCCCGCTGATCTCGAGGGGGATTCGGTCGCCGATATCTGGGGCGATACCGCCGGCACGATCGACCCCGCATTCGAGGCGGTGCTCGAGGGCGACGAGCAGTCGATCGAAGTCGAGTACGCTGGCCGCGACTGGATCCTCTACATCGTTCCGATCACGGACGAGCGGGGTGACGTCTTCACGGGGATGGCGATGGCACAGGACGTCACCGAGCGCACGGAACGCGAGCGCGAGCTGGCGAAGTACGAGACGATCGTCGAAACGATCGACGACGGGATCTACGTGAAAGACGAGGCGGGACGGTTCACGATGGTCAACGAGGCCTATGCGGAACTGACCGGCTACGACCGCGAGGAGCTACTCGGCGAGCACGCCTCGCTCGTCGTCGACGAGGAGACGATCCAACAATCGCGGACGATTCGGTCGACCGATTCGGACGAGTCCAGCCTGGCCATGGAAGCGGCCATTCGAACGGCGGACGGAGACCGCGTTCCGTCCGAAGGGACCTTCGCGACGCTCCGGACCGACGACGGCCAGGAGAAGCGCGTCGGCGTCGTCCGAGACATCACCGAGCGCAAGGAGTACCGACAGAAGCTCGAGGAGTCGAACGAACGTCTCGAACAGTTCGCCTACGCCGCCTCGCACGACCTCCAGGAGCCCCTGCGCATGGTCTCGAGTTACCTCCGATTGATCGAGCAACGGTACGCCGACGAACTCGATGACGACGGCCGGGAGTTCATCGAGTTCGCGGTCGACGGCGCCGACCGGATGCGCGAGATGATCGAGGGCCTGCTCGAGTACTCGCGGATCGAAGCCGGCGGTGACCCCTTCGAGCCGGTCGATCTCGAGACGGTGCTGGGCGACGTGCTCGAGGACCTCCGCCTCCAGGTCGAGGAGAGCGATGCGGAGATTCGGATCGAATCGCTGCCCACCGTCGAGGGCGATGCCAGCCAGCTCCGGCAGGTGTTCCAGAACCTGCTCGATAACGCCATCGAGTACAGCGGGGAGCAGCCACCGCGGATCCGCGTCGAGGCCGACCGACGCGACGCGGAGTGGGTCGTCTCGGTTCGCGACGACGGGATCGGCATCGATTCCGACGACGCCGATCGCGTGTTTCAGGTGTTCCAGCGCCTCCACACTCACGAGGACCACGCCGGCACTGGAATCGGCCTCGCGCTCTGTCGGCGCATCGTCGAGCGCCACAGCGTCCGGCCGAACAGCGTGAGGCCAGGCTCGACAGATGAGCGACGGGAGTCTGTCGGTGGCGAGATCTGGGTCGAATCCGAACCCGGTGACGGGACCACGATTTCGTTCACGCTGCCGGCGTCGACTGCCCCCGAGTCGTAACACGCTGCGTCGCTCCTCGTTCTCGGGAAACGGAAGCTGTTTTTTGCGTCGATGCCGAAGGGATAACGATGGTTATTCCGCTCGAGATGGGCTGGCGACACCTGCTGTTCGAGAACTGGCCGGTCGATCTGGCGATGATGGACGCGCACCTCCCCGACGCGCTCGAGGTCGACGAACACGACGGCGCCGCGTGGCTGTCGGTGATCCCGTTCACCAACGTCGCCGTCCGGCCGAAGGGGCTCCCCGAACGGGCCGGGATCCGATTACCAGAACTCAACATCAGGACGTACGTCATCCGCGACGGGGTGCCCAGCGTCTACTTCTTCAGCCTCGACGCACAGGGACTCGCGAGCGTCGTCGGTGCGCGCCTGTTCCATCACCTGCCGTACTACTACGCCCGAATCTCGCTCGACGTCGAGGCGGCCCCGGAAGGGGCGGAGGCCGACGGCCAGGTTCGATTCAGCAGCCGACGATACCATCCCGGCGATCGGCCCGCCGAGTACGAGGCGACCTACCAGCCGACCGGCGAGCCGTTTCCGGCTCCCGACGACCCGCTGGGGTCGTTCCTCGTCGAGCGCTACCGATTTTACACGGAGGCCCCCGACGGAACGGTTCGCTACACGGACGTCGAGCACGACCCCTGGACGCTGTATCCGGCCACCGCCGAAATCGAGTCGAACACCGTGCTGGCCGCGGACGGCTTCGCGCACCCGGAGACCGATCCGGTGTACTTCTACAGTCCGGGCCTCGATGTCGTCGCGTCGCGGAGTGAGCGTCTTGAGGACCGGCACTGATCACTCGAGGATCCGCTACTGACTGCTCGAGAATCGCCACTGATCATCCGAACACTGCTGTGCTGTCGCGGACACTCTCTACCACTCGCCGCCGAATTCGCGACGTACGGTTTCACGCTCCGCTTTGGTCAGTCCGTAGAGCGAACACGCGCGGTCGTCGATCCGCCGGTCGGTCGCGGCGATCAGTTCCTCGAGCTCCCGGGCTCGATCACGGGTCTCGAGGAACCGTCGGAGTTCGTCTTCGACCTCGTTCAGACGAGGCAGCGTCAGCGCCTCGAGACGGTCCAGTAGTGAGATCGTTTTCGCGGCGGTCCGCCTGAAGCCGGCGAAGCCGTCTCCCTCCTCGATAGCGGCGGGGACGAAGGCGTCGACCAGCGCTCGGCGGTCGTCGTCGGGCTCGACGAGTTCGAGGGCCGGGATCGGGTCGGTTTCCGCGTAGCCCCACCGATCGGTCTCGACGGCCGCGGCGGGATCGGGTTTGTACCGAACGGTCGCCGAGAGGTGGACGACAGTACCGCTTGAGTCGACATCGACGGAGCCGATTCGCAGGTTCGGCCACTCCTCGGTCGTCGACGCGAGTTTCGTCGCCGCGACGCCGTCCGCCCGTTGAATGGCACTGAGATCACCGATAGACGGCCCGTTCGGATCGCAGCCGAAATACGCGGGGACGCACAGATCGATCGCCGATCGTTCGGCGGTAAGCGCGAGCCGTTTCTCGACGGCTGCGACGAGTTCCCGGTCGGGCCCGTCGGCCATCGGGACGGGAAGCCCCTCGAGCGTCGACTGGTTGATCTGGGGGAAGACAGCGCGGTACGCGGCGTGCGTATAGTGGTGGTAGAACGCGAGCGCCGACGAGTGCAACGCGCCCAAGAAGTGTTTCAACTCGGCCGGTGACTCGGCGTCGCTGTGTACGTTGTAGGCCGATTTGATCGTGGCCAGATCGTCGGCGTCGTAGGTGCCGACGAGCGAGTCGCTCGTCTGCCGGACGATCAGCTTCGGGCTCTCGTAATTGGAGGGTGCTTTCTCGAGGTCGACCGACTCGACGAAGCGGCGCTCGTCGGCATCGATCCCGTATCGACACACCGCGCTCCCGGGGGCGATCGGCCGCGTCGTCGGCCCCGAGCGCTCCCGAAGGACGTCGGCTCGTTTGCTGATCTCCTCGCCGCGGGAGATCGAGACGCCATCGCCCAGCGGCGGATGGGCCGCGACGGTCGAGCAGATCGAACGCGTCTCGCGATCGAGATAGATGAGAAATCGGCTCGCATCCGCTGCTTCGAACACGCTTGCGGGGATCGAATTCACGCGAGCCGAGTCGGCGGAGAGCGATGCGAGGTCCGCGTCCGCGGTCGCATCGGCACAGCGGACAACGGTTCCGTCGCCGCCACTGACGAGGATCACCGCGCCGCTCTCGACGCCGTCGAACGCGGTGCCGACCCGGACGATCTCCGAGAGCGATGTGTTCGCCAAGACGTACTCCCGGATCGGCTCGTTCCCCTCGCGAGCGAGGATCGAATCGGGGACGACGATGCCGACCCGTCCGTCCCGGGACTGTCGGATCGCCTGTTCGTAGAACGCGACGTAGAGATCGAACTGGTTCTCGGTCGCGCTGAAGGCGTCCTCGAGATAGGAGCGAAGGGCTGTATCGATAGTCGCGCTGATGGTCCCGCGACCGGCGGTCGCGACCCAGGGCGGGTTGCCGAGCACCGCATCGAATCCGGGGGCATCCAGCCGGTCGCCGTCCTCGTCGCGGTAGAGCTCCGGAAACGCGAGATCCCAGTGGAAGAAGCCCTCGTCGGTAGCGCGCTGTTGCGCCGCAGTGAACCACTCTGTTCGCGCGAGATCCGTCCAGTCGTCGTCGGCCTCGAGCGCGGCGGCGAGCCGCTCGAGCGCGTCGTCGGGGACTCCTTCGAGGCCGAACTCACGGGCGGTGTGAACGTTCGCCATCGCCGCGAGTCGCCGTCTCCGTTCGCTCCGCCTGTCCCCTTCCCGCTGCGTCTGACACCCTCCGCCATCGAGCGTCCCGCCTCGAGCGATACCCCTGTCGAGAAGTGTTGCGTCGCTGCCGCCATCTCCACTATCAACACTGTCCCCGCTGTCTCCATCCCCCTTCGACGCACAGTCCGCGAGCGCCTCGAGGCCGCTCCCGACGAGCGCGTTGCCGGTCTGCAGGTGGTGCTCGAGATCTGCCGGCGACCGATCGGCGGCCAGCGTTCGGAGTTGCAGCGATGCGGTCGCTATCTCGACCGCGAGCGGATCCCGGTCGACGCCGTAGAGACAGCGCTGGGCGACCTGCCGCCGTACCTCGTCGACGCCGCGGTCCGGCGGGACCGACTCGAGGCCCGCTCGCGCCGCCCGCGCGTCTTCGGCGGCGACGATCTCCCGCGTCAGGTACTCGAGCGCGCTCGTCAGGAAGTGACCGGTCCCCATCGCGGGGTCGAGGATCGAGAGCTCGAACACGCGCTCGGCGAACCCGTTCTCGCAGTCTGTATCGGCGTCGGTGAGGTCCGTCCGAATCTCCTCGAGGAGCGGCCCGATCGTCTCTTCGACGATGTGCTCGACGACGTGCTCCGGGGTGTAGTACGACCCCGTCGCCTTCCGCTGGCTGCCGTCCGCGGTCAGATACACCTCGCCGGCCGCGACCGCGACGGTGTCGCCGTCGGCTGCGGGAACGTACTCGCCGTCCGCGAGCGTTAGTGGTTCGTCGGCGATCGCGAGCCGATACTCGAGCAGTCCCTCGTAGATGTCGCCGAGGCGGCGACCGTCGAGCGACGAGTAGTCGACGAACGTGCTCCCGTCGCTGTCAGCCGGCTGTCGAGCCAGCAGGTCGATAACCGTCGCAAGCGACGCGTCACCGACGCGATGTTTCTCGAGGAACCGTGCGACGCGGCTGTCGTCCCCCATAGGGCCAGTCGGGGACGGCCACTCGCCGGAGAGGGGAACGGAGGGGACTGCGCCGGTACGCTCGCCGGATCGATTTTCACGGCCAGTCAGCAAAACGAGATCCTCGAGTCGCGACCAGAGGTCGTCCGACCGATCGCTGTAAGCCGACCCCGAGCAGTCGAGTTCGGCTGTGACGGCCCGTGCGATCGAATGGAGGCGCTCCGGCTCAGTCGGCTCGGTGTCGCTGGCCTCGTCTCCATGTTCGTCGATCGGTTCGGTGCGCCGACGACCTCGACTCTCCGCGGCGAACGCGACGACGAGCCGAACGAGAACGACGAGGGAGGCGTCGTACAGCAGGTCGAAATCCGCCTCGCTGAGAGCGTCGTCGGAGTCGGCTTCGGCGTGGTCCTCCCCGAGGTCGTTCTCGGGATACCGGCGGAATCCGCGCGCGAGGATCTCGAGCGCGTCGGCGGCGTTCTCCTCGAGTGTCGCTCTCATTTCCTGTGCGAACTCGGCGGACTGGTCGTACACCTTGTCGAGAACGCAGCTCCCTTCGGCGTCTTCGAGAAAGGCGTCGTGTCGGAAAAACAGGTAGAAGTATTTGAACGCCTCGAGATCCCCTGTCTCGAGTACGGCCGGCAGATCGATCTCGTAGTACGCGTCCAGTTGATAGCCCGTCCGTGCGGTGTAGAGCCGCCACTGCCGCCCGTTCGTGAGCACCGCCCACTCGGCCGCCGTCTCCTGCAGGGCAGCGTGGATCCGGTAGCACGGGGTCCCGGCGTCGCGCTCGTGCTCACCGCTGCTGCGGGACTCGAGCGCGCGCTCCCAGCGCCTGATGTCGGCGATCGCGACGGCATCTTCGTCTTCGTCTCCGTCTCCGTTACCGTCGCTGTCACCGTCTCCGTCGGCTTCGGTGCAGTCGAACGCGTCGCAAACGTCGTCGGACTCGAAAAAGACGTAGTCCGGACGATGTTGCGTTCGATCGGTCCGCTCGCGTCGCACGAACGGGATCCCAAGCGTCCGAAACACGGGTCGGACGAACGTTTCCTCGAGTCGGGAGCGGCTTTCACTCGCGGTTGTTTCCCCCGCTCGCTCCCAGCAGGCACTGATCTCATCGAACGCCGCTCGGAGTTCGTCCTCGTCGGTCCCCTCCCACGCGTCCGTTTCGGGGAGGCGATCCTCGAGGTATGCGCTGGAGAACACGTCGTGGCTGGTCCGGTAGGAGCACTCCTCCCGACGAGAGTAGTCGGTGGGAGCGCCGACTCGGTTCCGGGACACCGCTTTCCTTTGCGTGATCCGAGTCGTGACATATAGCTGTTCCCCCGATACCGGGTTTCTCACCGTCGGTTCGTCACGCTACACTGGCCACTCACAACTCCTTACTTCTCGCCAGATCAGAGAGTAATACAGCCTTACTCGGTGTATACGTCTCACCCAGCGGCTGCACCTCACTCGATAGGTACGTCTTCCCCGACAGCTGCGTTTTGCCCGATAGCTTCGCTCGTCGCCAGTCACTGATTGGTTTCCCGTAACAGCGATTTGGAGCGTGATCGTAGTCCCTTAC
This sequence comes from Natrinema zhouii, assembly GCF_013456555.2. Classification (GTDB taxonomy): domain Archaea; phylum Halobacteriota; class Halobacteria; order Halobacteriales; family Natrialbaceae; genus Natrinema; species Natrinema zhouii. The sequence continues at coordinate 3,431,417 of NZ_CP059154.1, read as the reverse complement.
TGAAGTTCGAGACGAGCGGTCTCCCTGCAGATTTTCCCGAACGGACTGGAACAGTCGGCGCGCTTTTTCAGCGCTCTCGAGACCAGTGAAGGACGCTATGAGCGAGTCCGCGACAGACGACCCGACCGGCGAATCGCACGCTCGCGGACAGGGTGAACCGGCCGGCCAGAAGTGGCTGAGCGGGTTCGTCTCCCTGATCGGGCTGTGGCTGGCCGTCTCGCCGTTGGTCTACGAGACGGCCGAGTCCATGCTGTGGAACAATCTGTTGATCGGTGGCACGATCTTCCTGCTCGCTGGATACAACTACTACCGGATCACCAACGGCCACTCCACCAGCATCGGCGTGATGTCGCTCGCCGCCCTGCTGGCGCTGTGGCTCGCCGTCTCCCAGTGGGCGATCGGCGGGCAGTTCGCGCTGAGCGGCCTCGAGATAGCGGACGCCGGGCTACTCTGGAACAACGTCGTCTCCGGACTCGTCGCCGCGGCGCTGTCGGCGTACATCGCGTACGCCGGCGGTCGGGAGCTCTCGCGACAGGCGGCGACTGGGACGTGATCGCTGCCAGTGCGTGCTACCCGCTGAGTTCCGTCTTCTGGTCGGCAGTTCGGTCACGGATATCGCTCCGCATCGGCGTCGGGCGTGCGTCGCTCGAGCAGGTCCAGGACGGGCTCGGTCGCGGCCAGTCGAACCCCGAAGCGCGTGAGCCGATCCCGAACTGCGGCGGGAACGAGCGTGCCGTACAGCGATCCGAGGAGCGGGACGGGGCCGACGCGGTAGTGCGTATCGGGGTTCGGGACGGTCGCGGCCTCCAGAATCGTCGCGGCGACCCGGTCGGGCTCGTTGATCAGGGGACCACCGCCCTCGACGGCGCGGAGTCGCTGGAGGACGCGGTAGAGATCGGTGTACTGCGTCGGTCTGACGACGTTCACGTTCCGGTGTGCGGCCGCGGCTGTCTCCGCGTCGGCGTCGGGCTGCGACGGTGACCGTGCCGTCGCAGCCGCGTCGTTGACCGCGCGCAGCGCGCTGTCGTAGAACGGCGTCGCGACGATACCGGGCTGGACGACGACGACTTCGACGTCCGAGCCGACCAGTTCCTGCCGAAGCGCGTCGCTGAGACTCGCAAGCGCCCACTTCGAGGCAGTGTAGCCGCCGATTCCGGCCAGCGCGAGGCGATCCGCGGCGCTAGTGACGTTGATGATCCGGCCGCGGCCCCGCTCGCGCATTCCCGGCAGGACCGCTCGTATCAATCGATGCGGGCCGAAACAGTGGACCGCGAACTGGCGCTCGAGCAGGCCCGTCGGCACGTCTTCGACCGGCCCGAACTGACCGTAGCCCGCGTTGTTGACGAGGCAGTCGACGCCGCCGTCCTCGTCGCGGATGCGATCAACGACGCGCTCGATCGCTTCGGGATCGGTCAGGTCCATCGCTTCGATTTCGGCACCGCGGTTAGCCAGATTCTCGAGGCCGTCCCGGTCGCGGTCTCGAGCAGTCGCGTAGACGCGCCAGCCGTCGGCCAGTAGCGCGCGGGCCGTTTCGTAGCCGATGCCGGTGGAACAGCCGGTCACGAGGGCGGTCGAGGGCATGCCGCGGCCTACCACGACACCGGTAAAGGAAGTCCCGGTAGTCGAGTACGCGGAGTGTCACGGGTTGCGACGAATCCAGTGGGAAAGAGCGGATAGACGTACAGTTCAGTCATCGAACGGTCCGCCGTCGTCGAACGGCCCATCGCCCTCGAACGGTCCATCGTCGGTGTCATCCGATGGACCCGCATCGTCAGGCGGGCCGGCGTTCTCAGGCGGTCCGGGGTCGCCTTCATCAGTGGCTTCGTCCTCCGATTCATCCGCTTCGCCATCCGGTTCGTCGCCCTCGTCGTTCGATTCGTCGTCCCCGAATATCCGCTCGAACAGATCGGGTTCGTCGTTGGACGAGTCGTCGGCGGCCGACTCCTCGTCGCTCGGCAGATCGGAATCGCCTGGGACATCGTCCTCGGTCGGCGACGAATCGTCTTCAGGCTCATCAGCCGGACTGTCGTCACCGGTATCGTCGGGTTGGTTCCCGGTAGTCGTCTCGGTAGACGTTTCGGTAGTCGTCTCAGTGGACGTTTCAGTGGTCGACTCGGTTGTTGTCTCGGTAGACGTTTCAGTAGTCGTCTCGGATTCGCTCTCGTTTGTACGTTCCTCTGTCGTCTCGTTGGACTGGGTGATCGACACGTCGTCGGACTCGAGCGACGAGGGGGTCGTGTCGCCCGCCGTCATGCCCGGGGCGAAAAGCATCGCGATCACCCCGAACACGAGCAGGACGACTGCGATGGTGGCGAGCAACGCCACGGCCGATGGGGAGTCGTCACGGCTTCCTGACATTCAACCGATCGATACCGGACCCACCTGCTTTGTTAATTCCAACCCACAGCTCTACAGGCACCGGATTCCTGCCGGCCGAACGGACGACACTGCTCTGCTCGAGCGGACTCGGCGTCGGCCGAGGACCACTCGGGCGGGTCCGACGGTGGCCGCGATGCCCGACGAGGCCGCCGTCTGCGGCCGAACAATGATATAGCCGGCCGACCGAGTGAAAGCCAACGGATCTCTCCGATAATGACGAGCCATTACGATCACGCGCAGGTACAGGAGTTCTGGCAGTACGTCTGGGAGCGCGACGACGTCTACGCGCTCGATTCCGACGCCGACGATCCGACCTACGTCCTCGGCATGTTTCCGTACACGTCGGGGACGCTCCACATGGGTCACATCCGCAACTACGCGATCACGGACGCCCACTCGCGCTACCGCCGGATGCGAGGCGACGACGTGCTCCACCCGATGGGCTGGGACGCGTTCGGCCTCCCCGCCGAGAACGCCGCGTTCGAGCGAAAGACCGATCCCGAGTCCTGGACGCAGGCGTGTATCCGGCGCATGCGCGAGGAGCTCGAGACGATGGGCTTTGGCTACGACTGGTCGCGCGAGATCACTACCTGCGAACCCGACTACTACCAGTGGAACCAGTGGCTGTTCAAGCGGCTCTACGAGGCGGGTCTCGTCGAGTACGAGGCGGCGACGGTCAACTGGTGTCCCGACTGCGAGACGGTGCTGGCCGACGCGCAGGTGGCCGAGCGCGAGGACGAACAGAGTGAGTCCTCGGATCAGGGGAGCGGCGAAGCCGCGAGCAGCGACGGGACCCGCGTTTGCTGGCGCTGCGAGACCCCCGTTGGGCGGCGCGAACTCGACCAGTGGTTCTTCACGATCACCGACTACGCCGAGGAACTCCACGAGGGGCTCGAGGACCTCGAGGGATGGCCCGACGGCGTCCGCGAGATCCAGCGCAACTGGATCGGCCGGCAGGAAGGGGCGCGGATCACGTTCGAAGTGTCCGACTACAGCGGGGATGGGAGCGACGGCGATGGCGACAGGGACCGAACCGTCGACGTGTTCAGCACCCGCTCGGAGACGGTCTACGGCGCGACCTACCTCGCCGTCTCGCCCGGCCACGAACTAGCGCGGGAACTGGCCGACTCGGACGACGCTGTCGATGAGTACGTCGAGACCGTCCGCGAGCAGGACCCCGACGAAGTCGGCTTTTCGGGGGTCGAAACGGATGCGACCGCGGTACACCCCCTCACCGGGGAAGAACTCCCGGTCTACGTCGCTGGCTACGTCCTTGAGGACGTCGGAACCGGTGCCGTGATGGGCGTTCCCGGACACAACGGGCGCGATCACTCGTTCGCACTCGAGCACGACCTGCCGATCGAGCGCGTAGTCGCTCCCGACGACGGGTCGGACGAGAGCGAGGTCGAAAGCGAAGCTTACACCGGCGAGGGGACGCTCGAGGGGAGCGGCGAGTACGACGGCCTCGAGAGCGAAACGGCGCGCGAGCGGCTCGTGACTGATCACGACGCGTTCGCGGAAGACGTCACCTACCGGCTGCGAGACTGGCTGATCTCCCGGCAGCGCTACTGGGGGACGCCGATCCCGGTCGTCCACTGCGACGACTGCGGGCACGTCCTCGTCGCCGACGACGACCTCCCCGTCGAACTCCCGGAGTTCGTCCGGACCACGGGGAATCCGTTGGACGCGGCCGAGGAGTGGAACGAGACGACGTGTCCCGACTGCGGCGGCCCCGCGCGCCGCGAAACGGACACGATGGACACCTTCGTCGACTCCTCGTGGTACTTCCTGCGATTCCTCTCGCCGGACCTCGCGGACGCCCCCTTCGACACCGACCTCGCGGCCGACTGGATGCCCGTCGACGTCTACGTCGGCGGCGACGAGCACGCGATCCTCCACCTGCTCTACACTCGGTTCTTCACGCGAGCGCTCGCCGATCTCGGCCTGCTCGAGGAACGGGAGCCCATTCGAGAACTCAAGAGCCAGGGGACGGTGCTCTACGACGGCGAGAAGATGTCCAGTTCGAAGGGGAACGTCGTCACCCCCGAGGAGTACGGCGCGGAGACGACCCGGCTGTTCGTGCTCTCGGCGGCCCACCCCGAGCAGGACTTCGAGTGGACCGCCAACAACGTCCGGGGTGCCTACGACCTCCAGCAGACGCTCTACCGGATGGCGACCGAGTTCGTCGAGGAGAGCGACACCCGCCTCGAACGCCGGGACCACGACGAGTACGTCGACCGAGAGATCGACCGGACGATCGCCGCTGTCACCGAGGAGTACGAGCGGTTCCGGTTCCACCGCGCCGCCACCGAAATTCGGGAACTGGCGCGTCTCCTCCGGCGCTACCGCGAGTACGATCGGCCACACGACGAGGTCTACCGGCGCGGCCTGCTGACGCTGGCCGCGGTGATCGCGCCGATGGCGCCGCACCTCGGCGAGGAGTGCTGGAACAAGCTCCGGGGCGACGGACTGGTCGTCGAGGCCGACTGGCCCGACCCCGCCAGCGACACGTCCGCCTACCGACTCGAGCGGGGACTCGTCGAGCGGACGCTCGAGGATGTCCGGGACATCGTCGACGTCGCCGCGATCGACGAACCCGAACGGATCGAACTGGTCTGCGCTCGCGAGTGGAAGTACCGGGCCGCCGAACTGGTCGACGAGGCGGCGACCGACGACCCCGACGCGGTCCCGGACACGGACGCGATCGTCGACCGAATCCTCGCGGCCGACGGCGTCGGGGCCGACCGCGAGACCGTCGGCTCGTTCGTCGGTCGACTGGTCGGTCGCGAAGGGGGTCAGGAGTCGGAACGACAGTTGACCGCGGATCGGGAACTCGAGATTCTCGACCGCGCGAGCTGGCTCGTCACCGACGAGTTCGGTGCGACCGTCACCGTTCGTCGGGCGGCCGCCGGCGACGACCTGGCGGACAAAGCGCGGCCGGGCAAACCCGCGATCCATATCGAGTAGGTCGCTTTTGCGTCCGGTCTCGGGCGGCGGTATCAAGTCTCGTACGACGAGGTTCGATCTCGCGCGAGCGGATTCGATTCCACACGAGGGACCGACATTCGTGGGGGTGCGAACGGAATTGTCGTCTGGGGACACGACTCATCCGAGAAGGACAGTTTTATTCCACCGGCTTCGGAAGGTGCGAATACGATGGTGGAGGGTGGCGATAGCGTCGGTACGCCGTCAGTGGTACCGCCGAGTCAGGCAGTGATCGAAACGGTCGCCGAGGCCGAGGGCGTTCAGCCGGCGGAACTGGCTCCGCCGCAGTACGAGTCGCTTCACGCGATCGTCGATCCGGCGGCGCTCGACGCGCTCTTTGCGGACCGACCGAACGGCATGAACAGACCGCACGGAACCGTCTCGTTTCGCTTCTGTGACTACCACGTTACTGTCGACCGGGATGGATCAGTAACGCTCGAGGAACCGACCGAACCCGCGGACTGATGGCGGTAGGACGAGCCGATAGTTTCCAACGGATGGAGTCGACGGTGAACACGGAAAGACTCTTTTCGACGAAGCATCGAGTCTGCACCGATGGAGAGCCACTACGAGATCCTCGGGCTTTCGCCGGACGCCGACGACCGGGCGGTTCGTCGGGCCTACCGAAGCCTGCTGAAGGTCCATCACCCGGATCAGGGTGGTTCTCGAGAGCAATTCTTGCGGATCAAGGACGCCTACGAGGCGATCCTCGGAGAGCGAGCGCCGGGCAACAGCGAAGCGGACGGCGGCGCGATCACGCAGGGCGATGCACGGTCCGCCCGGCAACACAGTCCGACCTACGATCCGGCCGACCGCGACGGAGGCGGCGACCGCGATCACGAACTGACCGTCAGCGGCGAGTACCTCACGCTCACCCTCGCCGGACTGGTCCACGACGTCGATCTCGGCTCGCTGGTCGACGGTCCAATTACCGTCGCGACCACGCGGACCGTGGCCTTCTTCCGCGCCCACAACACGAGTTCGCGGCCGCTTCCCTGGCAGGGGAAAGCGAACACGAGCTTCTTCGGTGACGACGGCTTCCTCTACGAGGGCTCGAGTATCGTCGCCCCGCACGCGACCGACCTTCCCGAGCGCTGGACGGGTACCGACGTCGAACTCGAGCCGGGCCGCGCGGTAGACGGGGTCGTCATCGCCCAGGAGATTCCCGACGACGTCTCCCTCGATCAGGTGATGTACACCCAGCACGTCCCCGACGAGGACTCCAAAGCCATCGCGGACACGGAACGCTATCTCTTCGAACTAAAGCCCCTCGTCCGCGAACGGTTGAACCGGTTCCCGTTCGCTCGAGACTGAGCCTCGAGCGCCGACTCGTGCGCGGGACGTACGCGGGCCGTGCTGGAACAGCAAACGTGATACTGGAACAGCAAACGTGATACGGCGGTGCTTCGAACGTCCGGTAATGGCAACCGCTGATGCGAGACGGCGGCTTCGCGAGCGCCCGATGGGCGTCACGGTCCTCCTGACGATCGTCGGCTACGCGCTGGTACTCGGGACGTTCCTGTTGGACATCCCGATCTACCCCGATCTGACGAACGCGCAGGTCAACGTCATGTCCCACGCGATCGCGGTCATCAACACGACCGCGACGGTGGTGCTGGTGCTGGGCTGGTACTGGATTCGCGCCGGCGATGTCGAGAAACACCGGCTAGCGATGATAAGCGGATTCGCGTTAATCCTGGTGTTCCTGGTCGTCTACCTGCTCAAGGTCGGCGGCGGCGGAACGAAGGAGTTCGTCGGTCATCAGGGCGTCTACTACGCCTATCTCGTCATGTTGGCGATCCACATCATCCTCTCGATCGTCTCGGTGCCGGTCGTCCTCTACGCGCTGATCCTCGGGCTGACCCACACGCCCGCCGAACTCCGGCGGACGCCCCACGCCAGGATCGGCCGGATCGCCGCCGGCGCGTGGATCCTGAGCCTCTTTCTGGGCGTCGTTACTTACGTCCTGCTCAACCACGTCTACGACTACGAGTTCGCGGCGATGCTCGTGCCGATCGGCTTTTAGACCGAGCACTGCGGGTTCGCCTCCTGTCCCGTCCGGAGACGGTTCCGTCGTCGTGACCCACAAGTTATCCCGTCGCCCGTCCTAGTCACGGGCAACGAATGCAATTCGTCGAAGAAATCGTCGTGGACGAGTTCCTCCCGACCGTTCGGTCGCTGCTCGCCGGCGACCTCCGCGACCGGGGACTCACGCAGAGCGAAGTGGCCGACGTGCTCGGAATCAGCCAGAGCGCCGTCTCGAAGTACGCCCACGGTGACGTGACCGTCAACGATCGCATCGCCGCCGACCAGCGGGTCCGGGACCTGGTCGAAGAACTCGGAACGGGGCTGTCGTCCGGTGAAATCTCCCCGGTGCAGGCGCTGATCGAACTCGAGGTGTTGATCCGCGAACTCGAGACCGGCGGGGACCTCCTCGCCCAGCTTCACGAAGATGCCGTCCCGGAACTGGCCGACCACGGCTCGGGGTTCCGGGTGCACGATCCCGAAAGCGACCTCCGGACCAGCGAGCGGATCCTCTCGTCGGTCCGGCGCGGGCTGCGCATCCTCGAGACGGCGGGCGGCTTCACCGCGTTGATCCCCGCGGTCGGCTCGAACCTCGTCGAGTGCACGCCCGACGCCGAGGATGTCGACGACGTGGCTGGCGTTCCGGGCCGAATCTTCGACGTGAAAGGGCGGGCGACCGTCCCCGCGGACCCCGAGTTCGGCGTCTCCGAGCACGTCGCACGCGTGCTGCTGGCCGCGCGCCGCCACGGCGCGGACGTCTCGGCCGGGATCAACATCACCTACGATCCGGAACTGCTCGACGAGCTAGTCGCACAGGGCTGCATGGCCGCCGAGTTCGACGAATCGGGCGACGTCGCCTCGAGCGTCGGCGCGGCGATCGAAGACGAACCCGACGCGACGGTGCTGTACCAGACCGGCGGCATGGGCATCGAGCCGCTGATCTACGTGCTCGGTTCCGACGCGGAGTCGGTCGCCGACACGATTCGATCGCTCGTTTGAGCAGATGATGACGGGATCCGAATCCGCACAGGAGTTCTACGGCCGCTGGGCGCGTCTCTACGACCTGATCGCGCGCCGAACGCCCGGGATCGCGCGTCTCAGAGAGCGAGCGGCGGCCGCCTGTCGGCTCGAGCCCGGCGATACCGTCGTCGAGATGGGCTGTGGGACGGGTGCGAACCTCCCGTTCCTCCGCGAGCAGGTCGGTCCCGAGGGGACCGTGATCGGGATCGACTTCACCCGCCCCGTCCTCGAGCGAGCGCATGCGGTCACCGCGGAGTACGATAACGTCCACGTCCTGCAGGGGGATGCGACGCAGCCGCCCGTCGATCGCGGGGACGTGCCCGGGACGGACAGCGGAATCGACGCCGTGCTCGCAACGTTCGTCGTGGGGATGCTCGAGGATCCGGCGGGTGCGGTCGACGACTGGTGTGACCTCGTCGGCTCCGACGGCACCGTCGTGCTCGCCAACGCCGCCCGGAGCCGAGAGTGGTACGCGCCGCCGGTTAACGCCGTTTTCCGGGCGATCGTCGTTCTCTCGACGCCGCCGACGGCGCAGCTTCGGTACGAAACCGACCCCCATCTCCGACTCGACGAAAAGATCGACGCCGCACACGCTCGACTCCACGAGCGCGCGGTTGCCGTCGCGGACGAGACCCACATCTTCGGTGTCGTCCGACTGACGGGCGGGCGACTCGAGTGAGACCAGTTCAGGCGGTCAGGGAACGAGAGCCGGCGTTCACTGAGAGAGATCCGCTATTTCGACGTCAACGCTACCGTTCGCCACCACTTTCACCGTGTATCCGTTGTACTCGAAGGTGACCGCTCCCTCTCTCGGCCCGTTCTTTGTCGGTTCGAAGAGATTGTTCAGCGCCTCCGTGTCGATCGCTGAATGGAGTGGCGGGGTGAGTTCTTCCGGCTCGACGCCGTTTCTCTCGGCTACTTTGGTTACTATCTCGAGGGAGACCGCTTCCGAAGAGCGTTGTGGAGGTGTCGCAATCATACAGCTATCGTAGCGCCGTCAGCCGTATAAGCCGAAGGGACAGTCTCTTTGCCAAACTCCAGAAGAAATCCGATACAGTGGCTGCTACCCAAGCTGTTCCACGACAGTCAGCTGTACTTGGGCGTAGTTACTCCTCCTTCGATTCACCGACCATTTCCTCGGCCAAGTGATTGAACGGCTGCGAGTTTTCTCGACGGAGAATATCGGACTGCTCTATGTCGATCCCGAGCGACTCGAGTTCTTCGGAGCATTCTTCGATCGTATCGATATCCTGGCTCACGACTTCTACGTGGAGGTTTCTCGTTCCGGTCAGCAACTCCCTCGTTTCGACGACGCCATCGACATCGATCGCTTCTTCCGCGAGGGCTTTGCGCCGTTCGATTGGAACTGTACAAACGAACAGGATGTGAAATGGAATCCCTGCCTTCTCGTAGTTGAGCTGTGGCTGGAACCCCTCTAAAATCTCGTCCGCTTTGAGTCGCTGGATACGATTGGTGACCGTACTCGAGGAGACATCGATTCGGTCGGCGATATCATCATGAGTGAGACCCGTCCCCGTCTCTTTCTCCAAGAGGTACAGAATTTTGCGGTCTGTCTCATCGAGTTTCACACGACTCCTTCACCGCCGTCCCGATCATATCCTTTTATAAGACAATTTTCAAATTACACGCACCTCTTGCTGACTACGCCGTCGCCTCGAGTCCCTCGTGCTCTCGAATCCGTCGGGCCATCACGTCGGGAATCGGGCTCGGTCGCTTCGTCTCGGGGTCGACGTGAACGAGCGTCGTTTCGGCGGTCGCTGCCGTGTTGCCGTCGGCGCGGATCTCGTAGCGCATGGTGCAACTCGAGTCACCGAGGTGAGTGACCGAGAGCGCGACCGTGGGGTCGTCATCCGTCGTGATCGGCCGCTCGTAGGAAATCTCGAGGTTCGCGATGACGAAGGAGAGGTCTTCGGACTCGAGGGTGGCCACTTCCTCGAGGTAGTCGGTTCGGGCGGCCTCGAGGTAGCTCGCGTAGACGGCGTGGTTGACGTGGTTCATCGGATCGAGATCGCGGTAGCGAACGGGAACCTCGACGGTGAACTCTTCACTCATTGTACGTTGTCGAAGTGGGCTGAGACAAAAGTACGCACCGGTTCCAATACAGGTCTGTTGCTCGAGGATGATCACTAGCGCTGTTTATTGAATGGTGTGTTTTGTGAATGTCAGATAAGAGGAAGTGGCCTGCTATCGTGGCAATAGGGAATCGCCACGTCCTCCCCAACCGATTCGTTCGGTCGCTACGCTCCCTCACTCATCCCTCGCACGGCATCGGCGGCCGACCTCACTCTCGTTCGGTCGGCCGACAGCGCGCGCCACCGCATGACGGTTGATCAGTCTCGAATAATACGTTCTTCCTCTTTACATACCGATCTGCGCATTCCTCACTCGTATAGTCGCGCGTGCTCACCGCAGAATTCGGGCTCGCGCAACTGGGCGTCGATCAGGTCCTCGTGATAGTGAGCGTTGAACAGCCGGCACACCTCCCGATCGCAGAACGGCTCGCCGGTCTCGAGGAAGTGGTACGCCTGCAGCGCGTACCCTTTCAGCGCGTCGGTGGTCCGCGGGTCGTCTTCGACCAGAAACTCGCCGTCGACCTGGTTCTCGAGGACCTCTCGCGGCGGCGTATCGCCGGAGAGTAGTGCGTGACGTTGCTGTTCCTTGTAGTACGCCTCGGGTTTCGCGGGTGCTTCGTAGAGCCCGGGAACCGAAAGCAGCGCCGGCTGTCCGAGGACGTTCACGCGCTTGTGCCAGCGGCCGTCGTGCTCGCCCCAGGTCCCGATCGCCCGGTCGAGAATCGCCAGGTGGAGCGTCTCGAGGCCCCGTTCCTCGGCGGGGAGGGCGGCGTTGAGCGCGCGCTGGATTCGGACGCCGTCGTAGAGGACCCCGCCCTCTCGTTCGGGGTGCTCGAGCGCGCGTTCCTCGTAGCGGATCGTGCCGAGCATCGTGTTGCCCGTGTCGCGTTCGTACGGTGATGGGACCCGTACCTCGGCGAACCGCTCCGCGAGGTCGTCCGTTCGGTGAACGTCGAGAAAGCGGTCCCGGACAGTGACGTCGGCGTCGATCCGCGCTCGCAGCCAGTCAGCGATCTCGTCGACGGCAGCGACCGTCGACGGCGCTCGGTAGCAGATGACTCGCTCGACCATATATGAACGAGTGTTACCACTCGATGAAACAGTTGCGGTCGGTCGGTGCAGTCCACGAACGGCCGACTGTGACTAATTGGGTCGATAACGCGTACACGGTCCGGAAGTGAGTCAGTAGACCTACAGATAGCCGAAAGCTGTAACCCCATTCAACCGAGTTTCACGTGTAATGCTGTATCTCGCGCACCTCGCGGGATTGGTGTTGACAGCGCTCATCTCGATTACCGCCGCGTGGTGGGTCCGCAAGCAGACCCACGACCGGGCCGGAACGGTGATGATCGCCCTCCTGTCGGCGCACGCGCTTCAGGCGACGTTCGCGACGTTCCAGTTGCTCTCGTCGACTCCCGCGACCCAGGCGTTCTGGTACCAGCTGTGGTACTTCATCGGTCTCGTGAATCCCGTTATCTGGCTCCTGTTGGCCGTCTACTACACGGGCCGGGAGTACTGGTTGACGAAACCGGTATGGGCGCTGTTACTCGCCAGTCCGATCGTGCCCGGTGCCCTGTGGCTCGCCAACCCTGACGGGCTCATGGTCAGCGGGTTCGTTCCCGTGATGGAGCCGTTTCACTACGTGGTGCCCGAGCTTACCGCCGCCAGTACGTGGTCGGCGACCATCATAAACCTCTATACGATCTTCGGGTTCGGCCTCTTCCTCCAGATGTTTCTCTTCACGGAGCGCAGCACCCGCTGGCAGGCGGCCGCGGTGGTGGTCGGCATGCTGGTGATCTTCGTTTCGTCTGCGCTCACTTACGCCAGCTTCGTCCCCGCACCTGGCTTCCCCTACGGGCTGTTCGGCGGAGGCGTCTATGGCATCGTCGTCGCCCTCGGACTGTTCCGAACCCGAATGTTCGCAGTAGCACCACTGGCTCGAGACGCGATCTTCAAGTCGCTCGAGGACGCGATCATGGTCGTCGACGCCAGACGAACGATCGTCGACTTCAACGACCAGGCCGCTGAGCTCTTTCCGGATCTCGACGAACACGTTGGCTGCACGCTCGAGGACGTCTATCCGGCGCTGGTGGTGCCAGAAGACGAGCCGACCGCCGACGGCGGTGGTGCCGAGGCGATCGTCGAGCGGATCGAAGGGACGCTCGACTCCCCGTTCGCCGGGACGGTTCGCGTCTCCATCGAGGGAGAAACGCGTACGCTCCGCATCAGCGCCTCCGCGATCTCGAGCGGCGGTGAGCCGCGAGGCTACGCGCTGATCATGCGAGATATCTCCGAACTCGAGACGTACGCGACCGAACTCGAACGAAAGACGGACCAGTTAGAGCAGTTCGCCAGCGTCCTCTCCCACGATCTGCGGAACCCGGTTTCGGTCGCGCTCGGCTACGCCCAGCAGGCGCAGGCGACCGGTGACGTTGAGCACGTAACGGACGTACTGGTCGCGCTCGAACGGATCGAAGACACCATCGGGAATCTCCTGATGCTCTCGCGGGAGGGCGAGTCGATCGACGACCCCGAAGTGGTGTCCCTTCGCGACGTCGTCGCGGACGCGTGGGCAACCAGCGACACCGGCGACGCCGCGCTCGAGAACGAGGTCGGTGACGACCTCGTCCGCGCCGATCCGTCGCGGTTGAAGACGATGTTCGAGAACCTGTTTCGCAACGCGGCCGATCACGGCGGTGAGACGGTCTGGGTCGGCCCGCTCGAGCCCGGCTTTTACGTCGCCGACGACGGCCCGGGCATTCCCGAGGCGGAACGCGAGCGCGTGTTCGAGTACGGCTACTCGGGGGACGGCGGGACGGGACTGGGGCTGGCAATCGTCTCCTCGATCGCCGACGCTCACGGCTGGTCGCTATCGATCGGCGAGGGCGAGGCCGGCGGTGCCCGCTTCGATTTACGCAGGTGGAGTTCGTCCCGTCCGACGAACGCGTCCCCCGCGAGGGATCAGCCGCTGTTTCGAACGGCTGAGAGACGATGGGTGGAAAACGATTGACGACGTCGATGCGTGATCGTCCCGCTCAGTCGTCGGCCGGTGCGGCGCGCGAAGTCAGTTCCACGGGATCGGCGTCGACCTCGAGTTCGTCCAGCGCGACCTGTGCGGCGCGCTTGCCGGAGACGAGCATGGCACCGAAGGTCGGTCCCATCCGCGGGAGGCCGTAGGTCGTCGCGGTCGCCATCCCGGTGGCGATCAGGCCCTCGTGGACGAGTCCGGTGTGTTCGACGACGGCGTCCTCGGACTTGCCGACCCACATCGAGTCGTGACCGGGCGAGTCGTGACCGGGCGCGCCGTAGGTGTCGTCGCCGGTGCTGTCCATGCCGCTGGCCTCCTCCTCAAGGCCCGGCGCGTCGAGGACGCCGCGCTCGTCGAGTTTCTTGACGGCCATCGCGTCGTGGCCGGTGGCGTCGATCACCAGATCGGCTTCGACCGCGATCGGATCGACGCAGGTGATCTCGCGGGGCAGCGCGTGGACGGGCGTCCAGTTCATGACGATGCCGCCGACGCGGTGGTCCTCGCGGATGACGATGTCGGTGAACTCGGTCATGTTCTGCATCTTCGCGCCCGCGTCGCAGGCGGCCTTGATGAGACCCGAACAGGCCTCGGGGCCGTTCGCGACGTAGAGCCCCTCGCTGTCCTGGGACTCCTTGTAGTCCACCTCGAGTTCGTCGAGAACCTTCTGGGCCGGATGGCGCACGGTCACCTTGTTCATCAGGAACCCGCCGAGCCAGAAGCCGCCGCCGAGGTAGTTGTTCTTCTCGACGACCATTACCTTCACGCCCCGCTCGGAGAGCTCCTTTGCGGCCGTGAGCCCCGATGGTCCGCCGCCGATGATGATGACGTCCGAGTCCGAGAAGTCCATGAACTCCTCGGTCCACTCCTGTCCGATGGCGCGGGTAACGTCGGCTTCGCCGACCTGACTGAATTGCTCGAATTCGCTCATACAACTGGGTAGTAACACAGAGTAGTGATAAGTCTGTCGTAGTCGCTATCCGTGATAAATCAACGTTCGTGTGCTTCTCTCCGGGGAGAGAGATCGAAGAAGAGAAGCGCAACTTCGGTTATCGATTGGTAACTCGAGCCCCAATGCGAATCGGCTGACTCGAGCGCTCAATCGTCGACGAAATCCGGCTCGCTCTCGCCGCCGGTTGCCGATTCGTCTCGAGGAACGCCGCCCTCGCTATCGGTCTCGGTAGCGCCGTCGTCGATGACGCCCTCGGTCCAGGTTCCGAGCCGGAACCAAATGACGGCCACGACGAAGGCCGCGATCATGCCGACGGCGAACGCCCACCAGATTCCGTCGACGCCCCATCCCAGTGCGGTAATCGTCACGCCGGTTCCGGGGATCGTCACGGTCCAGGAGAAGGCGAGGACGGCCACGAGCGGGATTCGGTTGCCGGCTCCGCACGGTCCTTCGCACGCGCGACCGCACCCACGCGAGCCCGCGCAGCGCGCACACCCGCGCTGTCGGTCGATTTTGGCGAAAACGTTATCAGATCTTCACTCGTATCGAGCGACGATGAACGATACTCGTCCGCGACGACCGGACGCTCGAGGACCGGGAGGTGAGCCGCGGTGGAACTGATAATCACGGAGAAGGACAACGCAGCCCGCCGGATCGCCGACATCCTGAGCGGCGGGACCTACGACTCGAGTCGCGAGAACGGCGTCAACATCTACGAGTGGGGCGGCAAGCGCTGCGTGGGGCTATCGGGCCACGTCGTCGGCGTGGACTTCCCTTCGGAGTACTCCGATTGGCGGGATGTCGAGCCGGTCGAACTGATCGACGCGAACGTCGAGAAGACCGCGACGAAGGAGAACATCGTCGCGACGCTGCGATTGCTGTCCCGTCGCGCAAACCGCGTGACGATCGCGACGGACTACGACCGCGAGGGGGAACTGATCGGGAAGGAGGCCTACGACATCGTCCGCAACGTCGACGATGACGTGCCGATCCGCCGAGTACGGTTCTCCTCGATTACGGAAAACGAGGTCCAGAGCGCGTTCGACGAACCCGACGAGCTCGACTTCGATCTCGCGGCCGCCGGCGAGGCCCGCCAGATCATCGACCTCGTCTGGGGGGCCGCACTCACCCGCTACCTCTCGCTGTCCGCGGGCCAGCTGGGCAACGACTTCATCTCCGTCGGCCGGGTGCAGTCGCCGACGCTGAAGCTGATCGTCGACCGCGAGCGCGAGATCGAGGCGTTCGATCCGGAGGACTACTGGGAAATCTTCGCGGATCTGACGAAAGATGAGACGACGTTCGAAGCGCAGTACTTCTACCGCGACGAGGACGGCAACGAGGCCGAACGCGTCTGGGACGAGTCGACTGCGGACGCGGTCTACGACACGCTCTCGAGCCGCGACGCGGCGACCGTCGTCGACGTCAACCGGCGGACCCGCACCGACGCGCCGCCCGAGCCGTTCAACACGACCCAGTTCATCCGCGCGGCGAGCGCCATCGGCTACTCGGCCAAACGGGCGATGTCGATTGCCGAGGACCTCTACACGGCCGGTTACATCACCTATCCGCGGACCGACAACACCGTCTATCCGGACGACCTCGATCCCGAAGCGCTCCTGGACGAGTTCGCCAGCCATCCCACGCTCGGCGACTCGGCCGAGTCACTGCTCGAGGCCGACGAGATCAATCCGACGGAAGGTGACGAGGAGACGACCGACCACCCGCCGATTCACCCGACGGGCGAGATTCCGACCCGCGGCGACGTGAGCGACGACGAGTGGGAGGTCTTCGAACTCGTCGTCCGGCGGTTCTACGCGACCGTCGCCGACGCGGCGGTCTGGGAACACCTCAAGGTCGTCGCCGAGGTCGACGACTGCCGGCTGAAGGCCAACGGCAAGCGGCTCGTCGAACCCGGCTATCACGACGTCTATCCGTACTTCAGTACGACGGAGAACCACGTTCCCGACGTCGACGAAGGTGAGGAACTGGCGCTGACGGACGTCGAACTCGAGGGCAAGGAGACCCAGCCGCCGCGCAGATACGGCCAGTCGCGGCTCATCGAGACGATGGAGGACATGGGGATCGGGACGAAGTCGACGCGTCACAACACCCTCGAGAAGCTGTACGATCGGGGCTACATCGAGAGCGATCCGCCGCGGCCGACGAAACTCGCGATGGCCGTCGTCGACGCGGCCGAGAACTACGCCGACCGGATCGTCAGCGAGGAGATGACCGCCCAGCTCGAGCAGGACATGGACGCCATCGCGAACGGCGAGGCGACGCTCGACGACGTGACCGACGAGTCCCGGGAGATGCTCGAGGAGATCTTCGAGAACCTCGCCGACTCGCGCGACGAGATCGGCGACCACCTCCGCAAGTCGCTGAAAGACGACAAGCGGCTAGGGCCGTGTCCCGAGTGCGGCGAGGACCTGCTCGTGCGCCGGAGTCGCCACGGATCGTACTTCATCGGCTGCGACGGCTACCCCGACTGCGAGAACACGCTACCGCTGCCCTCGACCGGCAAGCCGCTCATCCTCGAGGAGGAGTGCGAGGACCACGGCCTGAACGAGGTCAAGATGCTCGCGGGCCGGCAGACATTCGTCCACGGCTGCCCCCTCTGTAAGGCCGAGGACGCCGGCGAGGGGCCGGTGCTGGGCGAGTGTCCCGAGTGTGGAGACGAGCACGGCGGCGAACTCGCCGTCAAAACGCTCCAGAGCGGTTCACGACTCGTGGGCTGTACGCGCTACCCCGACTGCGAGTACTCGCTGCCCCTCCCCCGGCGCGGCGATATCGAGGTCACCGACGAGTACTGCGACGAACACGAGCTGCCCGAGATCGTCGTCCACAGCGGCGACGAGCCCTGGGAGCTGGGCTGTCCCATCTGCAACTACCAGGAGTTCCAGGCCCGCGAGAGCGAGACGGGCTCGGACCTCGAGGCGCTCGACGGCGTCGGCGCGAAGACCGTCGAGAAGCTGGCCGACGCGGGGATCGAGGACCTCGAGGACCTGACCGACGCCGATCCCGACGCAATCGCGTCGGATGTTGAGGGCGTCAGCGCCGACCGCGTCCGGAGCTGGCAGGCAAAGGCGTAGGACTAGGCTTTTTCGCCCGTCGACCGATTCAGACCCGCTTTTCGACCTTCCGGACGCCTTCGGAGAGCGTCTCGCACTTGAAGGACACTCTATGACCATCACGGCCTGCGCGGAGATGGCGACGGTGTCCACGTCTGACAGCGTCCAGCGGGCCGGTACGGCCGAAGTCACTATCCTTTTCACGGCAGCGCGCCCATTCGGTACTGAAACTCGTGGCTTCTCTCGTCGTCACAGTCCTGGCCGGCGTCTGCTTCGGGCTCGCGCTCGCTGCCCCGCCGGGGCCGATGAACGCGATCATCGCTGAGGAAAGCGTCGTCCGCGGCTGGGCGGCCGGCTTTCGGGCCGGCCTCGGTGCGATGGTCGCGGACGTGATCTTCTTCGCCCTCACGCTGGCCGGTATCGCCGCCGTGATCGATCGCGTTTCGGGCGTCCGCCCCGCGCTCTATCTGGCCGGCGGCTGTCTCATGCTGTACTTCGCGATCGGCGCGATCAACGAGGCCAGAACCGCCACGTCGTTCACCGACGCGGGTCGAGCCGCTGCCTCGGGGTTCAGGAAGACCTTCGTCCTGTCGCTGACCAACCCCTATCAGATCGGCTTCTGGCTCACCGTCGGCGTCGGCCTGCTCGAGCCGGGGACGCTGGACGTGCTCGCACACGCCCCGGCGGTCGGGCAGGCGCTCGAGGGCACGTTGGTCGTCCAGACCGGCTCTCCGGCGCTGCTGGTCGGCTTCTTCGGTGGCGTCGCGTGCTGGATCGTCGCCTATCCGGCGGCGCTGGTCGCGGCGGGACGACGCGTCGACGCCTTCGCACCCGCGGTCGCCGTGTTGAGCGCCGTCGTCCTCGTCGGATTCGGACTGCTATTTCTCGTGATGGGGGCGCTCCGCATCGTCTGAGTCACGCGGCGTTCGATAGCGGCGACGGCCGCGCTGAGTCAGCCCTGCATTGCCATCGACCGTCGTTCGAACCGACGCGGATCAACACCTGAGCAGTTCGAACGGACTGTCGTCGCTCGAGTGGGCGGTAGCGGCGTCGGAAGACGCTCCGTTCTCCGTTTCGGGTCCGACGTCGAGCACCGGGATCTGGAATCCATAGCCGTGGACCAGGTCGAACGCGTCGGTGGGACTCGTCAGCAGATCGAGGAACCCGTCGCCAACGTAGTTGAATCCCGCCATGACTTCAATGATCGAGCTGTCGCCGGTCGAGTCGACGAGTTCCGCCCCGACGGAGCCGCCCGAGTCGGTCAGCATCGCCGCGTGGAGCCGTACCCAGATGTGTGTGCTCTCTTCAGAACCGATGGTAAACGTGTGTCCCCCACCGGTGAAACACGTCGAGACCGGCTGTCCGTTCGAATCGGCAGCAATCTGATCGCGCGCGGATGACTCCTGGGTAGCCGTCGTGATCGGAGCGGCTGCGAAGAGAACGAGACAGCAGAGCACGCAGGTCGCGATGAGACTCGTCCGACGGGGGGATACCATTATACTCGTCTGGAGACCACATCAGTATGAACGCACTGGCCGACTCGGCAAATTTATCAAATATCTGTTATCACCGAGTCCGACCGATGAAACCGGCCTATAGCACACACTAATCAATACGCTGTTACGACCGGCGGCAGTCGGCCGACGAGCTACTCGCCCAGCGCGGCGATCTCGTCCTCGAGCCACTCGCTGAACCACTTGACGCGTTTGAGCCGTTGGTGGGCGATGCTCTCGGCGGTGTCGCTCTCGACCCGCGAGGCGGCGTCGTAGCCGCGTTCGAGCACGCGCTCGATCATCTCGTCGCACTCCATGTGAGTGCGGGCCTCGTAGCCCATCCGGAGCAACATCAGGGCGGTGCCGTTCGCGCCGACCTTATCGAGCAGGTCGGCCTCGATGAGGCACTGGGTCTCCAGTGCGAGGTCGGTCAGATCTCCCTGGTGGGAGTGCTGTTCGATGGCGCGACACACCTGCTGGATGAACGAGTCGGGGTACTCCCCGCGCGACTCGAGGTACTCGCGGGCGACGCGAGCGCCGGCCTCCGCGTGGAGTTCCTGATCGGTCTCGAGTTTGGCGACGTCGTGAAAGAGGGCGGCGACGCGGGTGACGTCGGTGTCCGCGCCCTCCTTCTCGGCGATCTCGACCGCGAGGTCGACGACGTTGAGGATGTGGTTGTGCCGGTATTCGGCGGAGTGCCAGGGGTACCAGCGCATCCGACCGCCTTCCTCTTCTTTCTCGACGCTCGCGGCGAGATACTCGAAGACGAAGCCTTTCATCGCCTCGAACTCGGCGTCGGCCACTCGCGTTTCTTTTATTTCAACGCCCACGATAGATCCCTCCGCAGCAGACGAATGATAGTCATTACCGGAATGTTCGGTCGTTTCGCTCTTTAGCCTTTGGTTCGGAACGGTTTCGGGAGAACGTGACAGTCACGACATGAAGAATGTTCGACCGTCGGCCGTTCGACCGTCGGATCGCTACCGATCAAATCCCGTCGCTGCGCGTCGGATGCGAACTATTTTCCGTTAAAGTCAAACGGTCGGCTCGGGAAGGTGTGGGTATGAGCAGCGAACAGGAAGCGGAGTCGATTCGGTGTCTCGTCGCCAAAGTCGGACTCGACGGCCACGACCGCGGGGCCCACGTCATCGCCCGCGCGTTCCGAGACGCCGGCTTCGAGGTCATCTATTCCGGACTGCACAAAGCACCCGACGAAATCGTCCAGGCAGCGGTGCAAGAGGACGTCGACGTCCTCGGCATCTCGATCCTCTCGGGCGCACACGACACGCTCCTCCCGAAGATCATGGACGGCCTCGAGGAGTACGGTGCCAAAGACGACACGCTCGTCCTCGCCGGCGGCGTCATTCCCGACGAGGATCGCGAGGGGCTCAAAGAGCAGGGCGTCGCGGCCATCTTCGGGCCCGGCACCTCGGTCGAGGAGACCATCGAATTCGTCCGCGAGAACGCGCCCCAGCGATGAGCATGGACCCCGACGATCAGTCGCTGCTCGAGGCGCTGCTTTCGGGGGAACACCGCGCGCTCGCCCGGGTCATCTCGAAGATCGAGAACCGCTCGCCGGGCTATCGCGACCTCGTCTCGGAGCTCTACGCCCACACCGGCAACGCCGACGTCATCGGGATCACCGGCTCGCCGGGCGCGGGCAAGTCGACGCTGGTCGACAAGCTCGCGGAGTCTTACCGCGAGCGCGGTGACACGGTCGGAATCATCGCGATCGATCCCTCCTCACCGTTTACCGGCGGGGCCGTGCTGGGCGATCGGATCCGGATGGCCTCCACCGTCGGCGACATGGACGTCTTCGTCCGCTCGATGAGCGCCCGAGGGACCCTCGGTGGACTCTCGACGGCGACCGCGGACGCGGTCAAAGCGATGGACGCCTTCGGCAAGGACAAGATCATCATCGAGACCGTCGGCGCGGGGCAAAACGAGATCGATATCGTCCGCACCGCCGACACCGTCGCCGTGCTCGTCCCGCCGGGCTCCGGTGACGACATCCAGACGCTGAAAGCCGGCATCCTCGAGATTGCCGATATCTTCGTCGTCAACAAGGCCGACCGCGACGGCGCGGACCGCACGGTACAAGAACTGCGAGAGATGGTCCATCTCGGCGAGGAAAGCGGGCTCGCGGGCGGGAGCGGCGGCCACCACGGTGCCGACGCGATGGACAGCGGTGGCGACGACTGGGGCGAGACGGCCGACGAGGGCGGGGATGACGAAGACGAGAGCTGGTCCCCACCGATCGTCGAGACGGTCGCCACGAAAGGCACCGGCGTCGAGACCTTCATCGACGAACTATCGAACCACCGCACGTACCTCGTCGACTCCGGGACGCACGCCGAACGGACCCGCCAGCGCTACGCCGAGGAAATACGGACGCTCCTGCGCGAGGACGTCCACGCCCTGCTCGAGGACGAACTCGCCGAACGCGGCGGCGTCGACGACCTCGCCGAAGCCGTCCGTCGGGGCGAGACCGATCCCTACTCGATCGCCAGTGCCGTGCTCGCGCCCGTCGAGGCCTGCGTCGAGAATCTCGAGACCGAGTCGGGTGGCGACGGCTCGAGCCCGACGTAACGTCCCGGTCGGGAACTGGGAAGCGTGGCTGTCATCGTGTCGTCGTTTCGGTAGTACTCTTTCGGTTCGGTACTGTCACTTCGTAACGACGATCTCGGTACTAGATTCCGAACGGACCAAGTGAGTGTATCTGTCACCCAGATTCGCACATTTAATATCTATCTCAGAAATCACTATTGTCGAGTGGCACGTGATTGGTCCGCATGAGGGAACAGGAGCTCATAAACCTTCACGCACTGCTGTTCGAAGTACGTGCGTCCCTCGAGCGAGAGGACGGTGTTCCGTCCAGCAGCTTCGAGGACTACGACGCGCAACCGGTTCGACCGGCACACATCCACCGCCGAAAAGAAGCACACGAGCGGGCGATCGACCTGCTGCTGAACGACATCGTCGACTGCGTTCAGAGACGACCCCCACCGGACCAGACGATACCGACGTAACGTGACCTCGAGTTCCGACACCCCCTCACGAAAAAGCGAGTTGACTGCTGTCGTCATCGAAAACGTGAACGGAAACGCGTGCGTCCTCTATCCGCCGGATGCGACGGACGAGCAACTCGAGACGATGTGGATTCTCGCGGACGGGGAGGAGACGTACACCCACGCGGGCGAGATTCGGTGACGAGCCAGCGTTTCGGTCGAGTCATCGACCGTGCGATGGATCGCGCGGCTTCACCCATCCGGGTCCATCAGTCGATTATCAGTCATATCCGGCGTCCCGATTCCAGCAGGTCTGAACCCGAACCTGAAGTCTAAGGCCGTTGGCCACTTATGATCCCCTATGAAAGCCCGAACAGTCCTCGGTGCAGCCCTCGGAACCGTCGGTGGTGCCGTCCTCGGAAATCGGCTCCTCAAGCGCCGTGCGAGCGGCCTCGAGAACCCGCTTCCCGGCATCGAACGCACGTATCGCTGGCGGGGAATCGAGACGACGTACACCGTCGCCGGCGACCCGAACGATCCGGACATGCTCTTGCTTCACGGAGTCCACACGGGGGCGAGCAGCAACGAGTTCCAGCCCATCCTCGAGCAACTGGCGGAGGACTACCACGTCTACGCGGTCGATCTCCCCGGTTTCGGTCGCTCCGAGCGGCCGCCGCTGGTCTACTCCGCGACGCTCTACGCCGAGTTCGTCCGTGATTTCGCCGACGACGTCACCGACGAGCCGATCGTCGTCGCCTCCTCGCTGACCGGCGCGTTCGCGGCCGACGCCGCCGACGAAACCGAGTTCGAACGGCTCGTACTGATCTGCCCGACCGACGAGACGGGCGACGAGCGGCCGTGGGTCCGGACCCTGCTTCGGACGCCGATCGTCGGCACGACGCTGTACAACTTCCTCGCCAGCAAGCCGTCGATCCGGTACTTCTACGATCGGGACGGCTACTACGACTCCGACCGGATCGACGCCGAGGAAGTCCAGTACGCCTGGGACAGCGCCCACCAGCCCGGTGCGCGTTACGCGCCCGCCTCCTTCGCTGCGGGTACCCTCGATCCCGAGTTCGACCTCGCGACGGCGCTGGCCGCCCTCGAGACGCCGACGACACTCGTCTGGGGCCGCGACGCGGAGCTCGTCCCGCTCCGGGAGGGCCGCGATCTCGCCGAGGCCGCCGACCTCGATCTGGTCGTCATCGACTACGCGACCCAACTGCCACACGCCGAACACCCGGACAAGTTCGTCGAGTACCTGAGTGCGGAACTCCCACGGGCCGGTATCGGCTCCGACGAATAATCGAGCGGTCAGTTTTTCGTCGCGTTTCGCGCCGCTAGCGACCGCGACGGTCCCGTCACTATCGTCATCGGACGATCAAAAGCAGGTCCCGGGATCGAGGAGAGAGCGACGCGCTGTCGTCGCGTCCGAACCGGAGACTACACCGGGCGGAGTGCAATCACGCGCTCGCCGGTCGTCTCCGAGACCGTGATCTCGAGTTCGACCGTCATGCCGGTCTCGACGTCTCCGGGGTCAATACCGACGACCTGTCCCGTGATCCGCACCGCGCCGAAATCCACGATGGCGTTTGCGTACGGCGCGTCCTCCTCGAAGGCTGGCGTCGGGACGTGCGTAACGGTAAACGTCTGGATCTTCCCGGTATCGGGAAGCTCCGTTTCCGCGAGGTCCGTCGAGCCACAGTCGGGACAGACCCGTCGCGGCGGCAGGGAGCCGTGACCGTTGGCACACTCGAGGCAATATGCATCGCCGTCCGCGGCGGCCTCGAGCCATTCGTCGAAGCCGGCGTCGGCGACGGATTCGGAGTCGCTCATCGGTCGGTCACCTCCAGGACGTGAACGGTTGCACTGGCGACAGTGCCACCCGCGTTGTGCGCGACGCCGGTCGTCGCGCCGTCGATGTGTTCGCTGTTGGGATGCTCGCCGGCCAGCAGATCAGTGACTTCGGCGATTTGAGACGCGCCGGTCGCGCCGACCGGGTGGCCCTTGGCTTTCAGCCCGCCGGAGAGATTGATCGGTGTCTCGCCGTCCGCCGTCGTCCGCCCGTCGCGGGCCGCAGAAATGCCTTCGCCGATCGGCTCGAGATCCAGTGCCTCGAGCGCGAGCACCTCGGCGATGGTAAAGCAGTCGTGGACCTCCGCGACGTCCACGTCGCCCGCGTCGACGCCGGCGTCGGCGTAAGCCTCTTCGCCGGCCTCGCGTGCGGCGGGCGAGCGGACGAGGTGCTCGCGGTCGTGTAGCGCCATCCGGTCGCCGCCCTGCCCGGTGCCCGTGATCGCGACCGGGGCCTCGAGGTCGTGTTCTTCGGCGTAGGACTCGCTCGTCAGGACGAGCGCGGACGCGCCGTCAGAGATCGGACAGGCGTCGTACAGTCCGAGCGGTTCGGAGACCGGCGGGGCCTCGAGGACGTCCGAGACCTCGATCGCGCGCTGGTACTGAGCCTTGTCGTTGGTCAGGGCGTTCGCGTGGTTCTTGACGGCGATGTGGGCCAGATCCTCGCGCTCACCGCCGAACTCGTCGAAGTACGCCTGGGCCATCAGTGCGTACGCGCCGGGGAAAGTCACGCCGGCCCGCACCTCCCAGAGGTCGTCCGCGGCGATCGCGAGCGCCTCGGTCGCGCCCGCGGTGCCGAGGTTGGTCATCCGCTCCGCGCCGCCGACGAGCAACACGTCGTTCTCGCCGTTTCGGATCCGCTTGACCGCCTCGCGGACCGCGGTGCCGCTCGAGGCACACGCGGATTCGTAGCGAGTCGCGGGAGCCTGTACGCCCGCGGCTTCGGCCATGAGCGGTCCCTGATGGCCCTGATGCTCGGAGAGTTCGCCCATGAAGTTGCCGTAGAGGACCGCCTCGACGTCGTCTCGGGGGACGCCGCTCGATTCGAAGGCCGTGATGCTCGCTTCGGCAAAGAGATCTCGACTGGTCCGTTCAGGACTGTTCCCGAACGGCGTCAGCCCCGTTCCTGCCACACGTACGTCACTCATAGACACAGTTAGTGGTCGGATCCGTTAATACTCCGCGGTTACGGATCCGTTCTCACGATTGGTGATACCTCGCACGCAGAGACCGTCATCGATCGGTGAAACCCAGCTTCTGGAGATTTAATCGGCAGACTCGTCTTACTGCCCGGTTCGTGACGGGACGGTCGCTATTTCCGCGATCTTATATGATTTGACGCCCCATATGTGGGCATGACATCCGTTCCGTTCGATCTGGATCTCCTGACGGAACTCACCGAGACGAGTGGCGTCCCCGGCTACGAGGACCGCGTTCGCGACCTCGTCGTCCGAGAGTTCGAGGAGTCCGTCGACCGCATCCGTACCGACGCGATGGGTAACGTCGTCGGAACCCTCGAGGGCGAGAGCGACTACTCGGTCGCCGTTGCCGCTCACATGGATGAAGTGGGGTTCATGGTGCGCCACATCCGGGGGAGCGAGGACGAGTACGGCTTCGTCGAACTCGACGCGCTCGGCGGCTGGGACGCGCGCGTACTCAAGGCCCAGCGGGTGACGATTCACACCGACGACGAGGACATCCCGGCCGTCATCGGCTCGCCGCCGCCGCACACGCTCGACGAGAAACAGAAAGAGAAGACCCCCGAGGTCGAGGACGTCGTCGTCGATCCCGGCCTCCCCTACGAGGAGCTCGAGGAACGCGTCTCGCCCGGTGACCTCGTCACGATGGCCCAGACCACCGAGCGCGTCGGCGAGACGATCACCGGGAAGGCCCTGGACGACCGGGTCTGCCTGTTCGCCATGCTCGAGGCGGCCCGCCGACTGACGGACCCACACGTGACGATTCACTTCTGTGCGACCGTCCAGGAGGAAGTCGGCCTGCGGGGGGCTCGCACGCTGGGCGTCGACATCGACCCCGACCTCGCGCTCGCGCTGGACGTCACCGTCGCCAACGACATCCCCGGCTTCGACGCCGGCGAGCGCGTCACCGAACTCGGCGACGGCACCGCGATCAAGCTCAAGGACTCGAGCGTCATCACCAACCCGAAGCTTCACGGCCGCCTCCAGTCGATCGCCGACGAGGAGGGAATCGACTACCAGCTCGAGATCCTCCCCGCGGGCGGCACCGACACGGCGGGGTTCCAGCAGGCGTCCGGCGCGAAACCGGTCGGTGCGATCTCGGTTCCGACGCGGTATCTCCACACCGTAACCGAGACTGCCCACGTCGACGACATTGCAGCGACGATCGACCTGCTCGAGGCGTTTCTGGCGACCGAAGACGGGGAGTTCGATTACACGCTGTAACGAGGGCGACCGAGCACCTCCCCCTCCTTTTGAGCTGCGGATCTTATCGCGTGGCGACTCGAGTCGGCCGACAGCCGGCTGCGCTGTCGGGGCCGCTGGCTGGCAGCGAGCGAGTTTGCGCGTTGAGTCCACACACGGGAAGCGAGTCTGTGAGAAAGTGAGCAGGCGACCTGTCTAGAACGCGAGCGCGTCCACGAGGATCGCGACCAGCACGGCCCCGAGGAACGCGTTCGAGGCGTGGAACGACCGGAACGCGGCGGCTTCGGTCTGTTCGAAGTGCAGTCGAACGGCGGCCCAGAGGAAGATCCCGCCGAAGACGACGACCGTGCCGGCGTACAGCGCGCCGAGTTCGGTGATCCACGCCAGCGCGATCGTGCTCACGAACGTCGCGGCGATGTAGTAGAGGATGTGTTTGCGAGTGACGGTCTCGCCTCGAACGACCGGCATCATGGGAAAGCCGCCGCGAGCGTAGTCGTCCTTGTACGCCAGCGCGAGGTTGTAGAAGTGTGCCGGCGTCCAGAGGAAGATGACGCCCGCGAGCGCGAGCCCGGGCCAGCCGATCTCGTTCGTCACGGCCGCCCAGCCGATCAGCGCGGGGAGCGCGCCCGCAGCGCCGCCGATGACGGTGTTCTGCACCGTGTTCGGTTTGAGCACCAGTGTGTAGACGACGCTGTAGAACATGATCGCGGCCAGTCCGAGCGCCGCCGCGAGCCGATTGATCGTCAGGAACGCTCCGAGCGACAGGACGGTCAGCCCGAGTCCGAACGCGAGCGCGTTTCGAACCGGGATCAGGTCGACCGCCAGCGGTCGATCCGCGGTGCGGGACATCTTCTGATCGATGTCCCGCTCGAGGACGTGGTTGAAGGTCCCGCTCGCGCCGATCGCGAGGACGCCGCCGCCGAGCGTCGCGACGATGGTGTAGATCTCGAGGCCGGGGCCGGCCGCCAGCGCCATTCCGGCGGCGGCGACGAGGCAGAGCAGCCACATCAGCCGCGGTTTCATCATCTGGAAGTAGGCGAAGGCGGTGAGCCGGGCGCGAGCCAGCCGACTCGCGGGGAGCGTGCGCTCGGACGCGGTCGGGACCGATTCCTCGAGGTCCGCGAGCGGTTCCGGCGAGTCGATGGCGTCGTCGTCGCTTCCGGTTGCGATCTCGAGGTCCCACGCGAGCGCGAGGACGACCCCCGAGAAGATCACGAGGCCGAGCGCGAGGTGGAGTCCGGGGAGGATCGCAGCGGGGCCGGTCGTCGCGGTGACGGCGCCGACGCCGATCTGGACGACGTAGAGGACGGCGGCGGCGACCAGTGTCGCTCGGACGTTTCTCGAGGTGTCACCGAGGACCGCCGTCGCGGCGGTCGTGACGACGAGCAGGCCGACGACGACGGCGGTGAGCCGGTGGCCCCACGCGATCGCGAGTTCGGTCTGGTTCAGGGGATCGATGGGTGCGTGACAGGTCGGCCACGTCGAACACGACGCGGCCGCGTTCGTCAGTGAGGTCGTCGCGCCGACGATCAACAGCAAGTAGACGCCCAGCGCGGTCGCTGCGAGCAGTGCGGAGAAGCGCCGGCGGGTGCCGATCGGACGGGGAAACGACTCTCTTGCCACGGCTAGTCTCGTCTACACCCTTCGACTCCGCGTATTTATGGCTCCCGCTTCGTCCCGCTTGCAGCGATTTTCCCGCCCACTGAACTGGTTCACGGGGAGTAGACTGACAGCCATCGGCATCGCCGTCGACACCCAGCAGTCGAGGGCCGACCGAAAAGGGATTGGGCCGGCCCGCATAGTGGGGAGCGTGTCCGGCGACTCACGAGGGCAAGCCCCTGCGATCGATACCCTCTCCGGAGCGAGCACGGCCACCGGGGAGCGCGAACTCGACGTGCGCGATGAGCCGCCGGTTCGCTGTCCCTACTGTGACCGGCCGTTTCGGCGAGCGCGCTACGAGTCGCTTCACCGCGGCCTCGAGCACCCCGACCGACTCTCGGAGCGCGAACGAGCGACCGTCGAGCGGGCCGTCCGCGAGGAACGCGCGGAGACGCGCCGCTTTCGGCTGTACGCGCTCGGCGTCCTGGTCCTGCTGTACTTCGGACTGCTGATCGTCGCCGCGTTCGTCGTCTGAGCCCCGCGTTCGTCGTCTGAGCCCCGCGTTCGTCGTCCGAGTCACATCCCCATATCTTCGGCCGCAGCCGGAACCGGGAGGACGTGTGGCGAGACGCCGAGCAACTCCCCGGCGTGGTCGAGGGCCATGTCGAACCCGTAGTAGCGCTCGAGTTCGTCGCCCTCGACTGTCGGTCGTACTTTCAACATCGCATACCCCTCGCGGTTCTGGGCGATCGCAGCCGTGGGGCCGGTCCCGCCGCCGTCGGCCTCCACGCGCTCGAAGGAGAGGATGCGTTCCGTCTCGGTTTCGTCGTAGGTGGCCCTGATACCGTCGGCCTCGGCCGTCCGATCGTCGGTCATGCCGGCAACTCGCGGGGCGACCACCGGGAAGCTGTCGGTTCCGGCTGGCGGCCCGGAGAGCAGCGAACATCGACACCGATTTTCCAGTTGACTTCGAGGTCCGTCCCGTGAGCCGATCGGAATCCGCCTCGGTCCCGCGTCCGCTCGCGACGTTTCGACTCACGCGAGCGGTCGCGCTGCAGTGGCTCGTCGTCTCCGCGGTCGGATTTTTCGGGTTCGCGTACGGGTTCGGACACGTCCTCGCGTCGATTCGTGGAGCGTCTCTCGAGCCGATCGTGATCGCGCCGTCCTCGCCGCCGACGGTCGCCGGTGCGGTCGCCGTCTCCCTCGGACTGCTCGTCTGCGTGGTCGTCCCCCACGAACTGCTCCACGGG
Organism: Natrinema zhouii; assembly: GCF_013456555.2. Taxonomy (GTDB): domain Archaea; phylum Halobacteriota; class Halobacteria; order Halobacteriales; family Natrialbaceae; genus Natrinema; species Natrinema zhouii. The sequence continues at coordinate 3,402,261 of NZ_CP059154.1, read as the reverse complement.
GTGTTCATGGCTCGCTACGGCGGCACGCCGGACTTCGGCATCGGTTTCTCGTACTTCGTGTTGCCGTACGCCTACGCCGAAACGAGCGGCGCGAGTTACTCCCGGAATCAGTTGCTCGTCGCCCTGCTCGCGCCGTTCGTGGTGATCACGACCCTCGGGCTCGCCGCGATGGTCGTCGTTCCGTCTCCCCTGCTGATCGTTCCGCTGGCGGCGAACGCCGCCGGCTCGATCGGCGACCTCTGGATGGCCGCCGTCCTCTGCCAGTACCCCGCCGACGTTCGCGTCGGCGACCCGCCCGGCGGCGTGCAGGGGTTCGGAATCTACGGCGCGAACGATCGCTCCGTCAGCCGCCTTCCGGGCACGCCGCTTCTCGCACGATTTCTGACCGGGAGCGTCGGAACCCTCGCCGCGATCGTGACGTACGCGCTGTTCGCCGTCCTGCTCTCGCTCGCGGTCGGCACCGGCGATGTCGTCCTCGGTGACCCGGAGGGGGGCTGGCTGCTCTTCCGTCACGATCGCCACCCCGACGGCACTGCCCTCCTCGAAATCGGCGATCGAGCGCTGCTCGCCGCGGCCGTACTCGGCGGGCTCGTCTGGTCGGTCGTCGCGACCGCCCTCCGGCAGCTCGAGCGCGACTGAGCCGGGACGTGCGAGCGGGAGGAAAACCGTAACGCTCGAGCGTCTCTCGGACGCAACTCGAGGTATGAGCAAGTGGCTCCGGAGCGGTCGCCGTCGGGACATCTGTTTCCTGCTCGCGGCGGCAGAGGCGGGCGAACTGCGCGGACAACAGCTGAAATCGCGCCTCGAGTCACACTACGACGACCGGCTCGAGCCCAAATCGTTCTACGGCTCGCTGTCGGCGCTGGTCGACGCGGGCTTCGTCGAGAAACGTACCGAGGGGCTGCACGACGTCTACGCGCTGACCGATGGCGGGGATCGGCGGGTCCGTGAACACGCCGAATGGGTTCGGGACTGTCTCGAGAGCGGCGACGAGACCGACGGGTAGGCTGTGGAGCACCGTATCGGTCACTCGAGAGACGGGTTTCTGATGAGGCGGACGGCCACGTACAGCGGGATGGCGAACAACAGTCCGAAAAGTGGGACCATCGCGAAATCGACGTATTCGCCCTCAATTGTGAACGTCATCACGATCAGCGTGTACGCGATGATCGCGAGGAACAGCTCAGTTCGGTCCATGCGCCCACTGCACGCTGGAATACTGTAAGCGTACTGTAATAGGATCGATGGAACAAACGCTGCTGGCGACGGATCGCGGCGGCCGGCGCTCGAGAGGCGGACTGAGAGGCTATTCCTCGAGCAGTTGGTCGCCAATCGTGTTCCGGAGCACCTCGCTGGTGCCCTCGTAGATCTCGTTGAGCTTGGCGTCGCGGTAGAACCGCTGTGCGGCGAAGTCCTTCGTGTAGCCGTAGCCGCCGTGGATCTGTATTCCTTCGTTCGCGACCTCGCGGCTCACCTCAGAGGCGTAGAGCTTGGCCTGGGAGGCGTCCTTGATGTAGTCCTCGCCGCGGATCTTCTTGTCCGCGGCCTTGTGCATGAGCATTTTCGCGGCCTGAATCTTCGTGTCCATATCTGCCAGCTTGTGCTTGATCGACTGGAACTCGCCGATGGGCTGGCCGAACTGCTCGCGCTCGTTGGCGTAGTCGCGGGCCTCCTCGAAGGCCGCGCGGGCGATACCGACGCCTCGAGCGGCAATCGTGATCCGGCCGCCGTTGAGGGTCTTCAGCGCGTGGACGAAACCCTCGCCCTCCTCGCCGAGCCGGCGCGATTCCGGAATCCGGAGGTCGTCGAATCGGAGCTCTGCGGTCGGACAGCCTTTGTCGCCGAGTTTGTCCTCCGTTCCCTCGACGATGAAGCCGTCGTCCTCCTCGGGCCGAACGATAAAGGAGGTGATTCCCTTGTTACCTGCCTCCGGATCTGTTTTCGCGAACAGGGTGACCGTCTCGGCCACGGAGCCGTTCGAGATCCAGAGTTTGCCGCCGTTGATGACGTACTCGTCGCCCTCTTTTGTCGCAGTGGTGTCCATCGCGGGGACGTCGCTGCCCGCGCCCGCCTCCGAGAGCGCGAACGCGCCGATGTCTCGACCCTCGGCCAGCGGCATCAGGTACTCCTCCTTCTGGGAGTCATCACCGAACTCGTAGAGCATGTTCCCCGCCAGCGAGGTGTGAGCGGCGACGATCGTGCCGAGACCGCCCGAGCCGCGGGAGATTTCCTCGAGGCCGATCGCGTAGGAGTGGTAGTCCAGCCCGGCACCGCCGTACTCCTCGGGGAACGGCATCCCCATTAGACCGAGGTCGGCCATCTCGCTGACGAGGTCGGCGGGGAACTCGTCCTCGTGGTCGATCTCGTCGGCGACGGGGACGACCTCCTCGTCGACGAACTCCGAGACCATATCTCGAATCTGTTGCTGCTCGGCCGAGAGTGCGAAATCCATACGGTCGAATGTGTGGCCTCGCTTCTTTATAGTTCGCTCTTTCGACAGCGGAGTCACCGGATTCAGACAGCGGGGTCACCGGACGGCCGAACGAACGCTCGTCGAAGCGCCATCTCGACCGGCTCACGCGGCCAGCAGACCGACGATGACGGCGGTACTGAGCAGGTTAGCGAAGGAGAGCACGAGCAGCCCCTTCCAGCCGATTTCGATCAGCTGGTCGATCCGAACCCGCGGCAGTGCGGAGCGCGCCCACTGTGTGAACAGGAACACGGCCCAGATCTTAGCGAGGAACCAGATGAAACCGGGGAGGAGCGGGCCAGCCGGCCCACCGAGGAAGACTGTCGCGACGATCGCACCGCCCAGGAAGACGTGAACGAACTCACCCATGTAGACGAGCACGAAGTAGACCGAGGAGTACTCCGTCTGGTAGCCGGCGACGATTTCGGTCGGCGCCTCCGGCGTGTCGAAGGGGTTGCGGCCCACTTCCGCGAGATTCGCGGTCAGGAACAATACGAAGGCGAAGGGATTGACGATCGCGTACCACGACGGGACGGACAGCCCGCCGATCTCGAGAAGCGTTGTCCGCTGGGCTGCGACGATTTCGCTCGTCTGCAGAGAGCCCGCGAAGAGAACGACTGACGCGGCGGTTACGAGCAACGGGATCTCGTATGCGAGGTTCTGTGCGACCGCTCGCAGTCCGCCGAGCAGCGAGTACTTGTTGTTCGACGCGTAGCCACACATCGTGAGTCCGATCGTGGCGAGGGAGGCGACCGCGAAGACGTAGACGAGTCCCGTCTCGGGGTCAGCGAGCTGCACGTTGACGCCGAAAATCGATCCCATCGGTATGACCGCGAACCCGACGACGGCCGAAAACACGACGATGACCGGACCGAGGTCGTATGCGGGGCGGTCGACGGCGTCCGGGACGATCAGTTCCTTACTGAGCAGCCGGACGACGTCGGCGACGATAATGAGAACCCCGAACGGGCCGATTTGGTTCGGGGCGATCCGATCGGTAAACGCGGCCGTCACTTTGCGCTTCGCCCAGACGACGACTGCCGCACAGCCCAGCGGGACCAACGCGACGAGAACGGCGGCTGCGACCGCGGCGACGGTCTGCTCGAGGACGGTCGGCGAGCCGCCGAACACCGCTCGAGCGATCGCCTCGGGAAGTAGCGTCATGTGCGACGGTTACGAACTGTTCCCGAACGTCGATTCTGCGAGACATATTCGGACTTTTATATCAATCAAGAGCGAACGCCGAGCCATGCGGTATCTCCGCCTGACCGTTCGCCCGACGGACCGCGAAATCCACCCGGTGCATACGGCCATGACGGAGCGAGCGTTCGTCGACCGCGTGCAGATGCTCCACTGGAACATCGTAGATGTCGACGTCCCCGCCATCCTGTTCTATATCGTCGGCGACGCCGGACGGCTCGCGGACGCGCTCGAGTCGATCCCCGAGACCGAGGCGTTCTCCATCACGCGGATCGACGACCGTCGGCTGTACTGCTACACGCAGGGACGGACGACCGAACTCGAGCGAACGCTGTACGATGCGTTCACCCGCGACGGACTCGTCGTCCTCCCGCCGTTGACGTACAGGGACGACGGCGGAGTCCGCTTCGAAGTGGTCGGCGAGGCCGACGCGCTCCGAACGGCGCTGGCGACCGTTCCCGACGGGATCGACGTCGCGGTCGAACGCGTCGGGGAGTACGATACGCCGCGTGAAACCGTGGACGCCGCTCTCACCTCGCGACAGCGCGAGACGGTCCGCACCGCGCTGGCGGCGGGCTACTACGAGACACCGCGTCGGGCGACGATCGAGGACGTCGCAGCGGAGCTGGGGTGTGCGAGGAGCACCGCGGCAGAGCACCTCCAGAAGGCGGAGTCGCGGATCATCCGCACAGTCCTGTAACCGCCACGTCGGTCGATTCGGCGAGCCGGATCGGTCGGTCAGTCACTGAGAGCCGATCGACTCGAGCGCCTCCTCGATCGACTCGTCACCCGAGAGAATCTCGAACGTCTCGCCGGAGACGGACTCGACGTCGATCGCGGTCACGAGCGTCCGAGCGACGTCTTCGCGAGGGATATCACCGTCTCCCAGCTCGAGTCCCTCGCCAGCCCGAATTTCGCCGGTGCCGGGTTCGTTGGTTAGCTCGCCCGGCCGAACGATCGTATAGTCGACGCCACTGTTGCGGAGGTACTCGTCGGCCTCGGCCTTGGCGATCAGGTAGTCCCGAAGCGCCTCGGGCCCCGATTCCGGATCGTCGGCACCCATCGAACTGAGCATGACGAACCGGTTGACGCCCGCCTCGCTCGCCGCGTCGATCAGATTGATCGCACCGTCGCGGTCGACGCCGTAGACGTCCTCGCCGCCGGAGCCGGCAGCGAAAACGATCGCATCACAGCCCTCGACCGCGTGGTCGACGTCATCGGTCAGGTCCGCTACGACCGGCTCCCCGCCCAGTTCCGCCATCTCGTCGGTCTGGGACTCGTCGCGAACCATCGCTCGAGCAGTGCGATCGCTCGCGCCGAGCAGTTCCGTCACGTGCTGTCCGACCTGCCCGTGAGCGCCGGCGATGAGTACGGTTTCGGTCACGACCTCGGCTTCGCGTCGCTCCGTGATACCGGTTTTGTCGGGAAACGCCGGGTCGCAGTGGATCGCGTCTGCGCTCAGTGAGTCCTCCGTTGCCACTGATCGGACGCACACCTTGGCACCGATCGGACGCAAATACCGCCACGGATCGGATGCGAATTCGCCACGGATCGAACGCCCAGTTCGCCACCGATCGGAAGAACACGCCGCGACCGCGGTGTTTTTCCCCGATGGTCACCAAACTAACTCGAGTAGATGACTACGGGCCAGCCCGAATCCCCCACTGACGCCGACCTCGAGTGGTGTTACGACGCGGTTCACGGCGTTTCGCGGACCTTCTCGATTACGATCGACCGGCTCGAGGAGCCGATGGCGAGACACATCTGTGTCGGCTACCTCCTGTGCCGGATCGCCGACACGATCGAGGATGCGGGCCACATCCCGCCGGACGTACAGACGGAGCTGCTCACGAGGTACGATCGACTGCTCGATCCGGACGCTGACAGCTCCGTCTCGGCGTTCATGGACGACGTCGAGCCGTGGATTCCCGACGAACGAACGCAGGACTGGACGGTCGTCGCTGAGACGCCCCGCGTCCTGCGAACGTTCGAATCGTTCGAGGAGGAACCTCGCGAGATTATGCGCGAACCGGTCCGCGAACTCGTCGACGGGATGGCGATGTTCACCGATCGCTACGCGAGCGAGGGCGGATTGCGCCTCCAGACGATCGAGGAACTCGAGGAGTACTGCTGGTACGCCGCCGGCACCGTCGGCACCCTGATCACCGGGTTGGTCGCCCGAGGAACCTCGCAGGAACGCGCCGACGAGATGCGGGGGAACGCCCGATCGTTCGCGCTCCTCCTCCAGTTGGTCAACATCGCGAAGGACGTAGACGACGACTATCGCGAGGAGAACAACGTCTACCTCCCCGCCGAGTGGCTCGCGGCGGAGAACGTCGACGTCGAATCGGTGACCGACGAGGACCACCACGGTGGCGTCACGAACGTCATCAAGCGGGTGACGAGTCGCGCCGAACACTATCTCGACGACGCTCATCGCTACCTCGAGGTCGTGCCCGAACACCACGGCAACCGGCTCTCGGCGTGGGCGATCCCCTACCTGCTCGCGGTCGGCACCCTCCGGGAGCTGCGCGAACGTCCCGAGGATGTCGTCCGCGAGGGCGACGTCAAGGTGTCTCGAGCAGAGGTGTTCGCCCTCCTCCAGCAGTTCGAGGACGGCGTCTCTCGCTCGCGACTGGACGAACTCCGCGCCAAGATGTCGGAGCAGCCGCTCCACCAGTGAGCGCTGGCGGCCGCTGCTGAGACGATGCGACGAGTTTGCTTGCAGTAGCACTCGGTCGGCCCACTGTTTCTGTGAATCCCCCGGACTGCGTTTCTCGAGGAGCCCCGCGTTCGATGAGAGACACAAAGCATATCAGATATACCGAACGAGAGGTGGGAAACAGCTGGTTGAAGCCGACGAACGTCGATCCGTAATCGACTGCCGGACCTGAATTCGGCGTTCGATACCCCGATCAACGGGAACGGAGTGATCGAGTCCCCATGAACACCATCTCCCACCGTCCATGACCGATATCGGTTCGACCCACTCTCGAACGGATCGGCTGCGAGCGCGGGCTCGCGATGCGCTCGAGCAGCGATTCGGTATCGACGCGCGTGCGCTCGCCGCGTTCCGTATCACACTCGGACTCATTCTATTGGTCGACATCCTTCACCGGTCGCGGTATCTCGTCACGTTCTACACCGACGACGGGGTGCTCCCGCGGGCGCTGCTCTTCGAACAGTACCCGACCGCGACGTACTCGATTCACGCCCTCTCGGTGGAGCCGTGGGTACAGACGCTGTTGTTCGGCTGTGGGGCAGTCGTCGCCGTCGCGTTGCTCGTCGGCTATCGGACGCGGACCGCGACCGTCCTCTCGCTCGTCCTGCTCGTCTCGATGCAGTACCGAAACCCGTTCCTGCTGAACGGCGGCGACAGGCTCCTCCACGAACTGGTGTTTCTGGCCGTGTTCCTGCCGCTCGGAACGCGCTGGTCGATCGACGCGCTGGGCGATGCCGGTGATGCCGATGGTGACGAGTGCGGATCGGACCCCGGAGAGGGCTCCAATGGTAGCCCGATGATCGTCACGCCGGCGACCGCAGCGATGCTCGGCTCTATCGTCGTCGTCTTCGTTAGTAACGCACTCCGCAAGGCCGAGGGCGACACCTGGCACAGCGGCGAAGCGCTGCACTACGCGCTCCGCCAGGACCACATGACCGTTCTGCTGGGAAACCACGCCGTGAACTCTCCGCTCTTCCTCGAGGTCGGGACCTACGTCTGGGCGGGGCTGGTGACCGGCGCACCGCTGTTGCTCCTGCTCACCGATCGCCTCCGAACCGTGTACGCCATCGCGTTCATCGCGGCGGTCACCGGAATGGCCCTCTCGATGGCCGTCGGCCTCTTCCCCGCCGTTCTGGCCGGTGCGTTCCTCCTGTTTCTCCCGCCGCGGGTCTGGGACGCGCTCGAGTCCGTCGGGGCCGCTGCCGTCGATCGAGTCGGTGTCCTCGAGCGCATCGTCGCGACGTTCCGGGCGCTGACCGGTCGCCTGCGCCGACCGCGAACGCTGGGTTCGCTGTGGACGGAACCGATCCGGCGACGGAAACGACAGTGCTGGTCGGTGATCGTTACCTGTCTGCTGCTCGGCGTCGTCCTCTGGAGCGTCGCGCTCCTCGGTGTGGCGGACCCGTTCGAACCGATCGACTCGGTCGAGCCCGAGGACCACCAGTGGGAGATGTTCGCCCCCGATCCGAGCACGAGTTACGGCTGGTACGTGGTCGAAGCAGAGATCGACGGCGGGGAAAATCTCGACGTCCTCCGAGGAACGAAACTCCGGACCGAACCACCACCGGACGCCGCCGAGACGCTCCCGGATTTCCGGTGGCGCAAGTACCTGAACTCGCTGTCCGACAGCGACGAGCGCGCCGACCGGTTCGCTGCGCACATGTGCGAGACGGCGAGCGCACAGACCGCCGCCCCAGTCCGAAGCGTCGCCGTGACCTACACCAATCAGCCGATCGTTCTCGAGGGCGAACCGAAAGCGCCGACGACTGGTAGGGTGGTCGAGCAGTCGTGTTCGTCCGACGACGATACTCCCGACCGGAACCCTGAATTGGGGGTGGCCCTAACCTGAGGTAACAGATGAGCGAAGCGGTACCTGACGACCACCCGATCATCCTCTTCGACGGCGTCTGCAACCTCTGTAACGGGTTCGTCCAGTTCGTTCTGCCCCGGGATACGGCAGGGACGTTCCGCTTCGCGTCGCTCCAGTCCGATATCGGCACGGCGTTGCTCGCCGAGCACGGCCTGCCGACCGACGAACTCGAGTCGATCGTCCTGATCGAGGGCGACGACTGCTACGTGAAGTCGAGTGCGGTCATCCGGATCGCGCGGCTCCTCGGTGGCGGCTACGCGCTGCTCGGCCCGTCTCGATTCCTGCCGCGTCGGCTCCGGGACTGGGCCTACGACTTCGTCGCCGCACGCCGCTATCGTTGGTTCGGCAAGAGAAACCAGTGTGCCATGCCGCCGGCCGACGTGGACGTCGGTGCGCGGTTCCTCGAGTGAGACGTCGATGAGTCCCGGTTTGCGGTTCAATCGAGACCGATAGCCAGCCGTCGACCGAGCAGTGCGAGCGGGTAGCCGAACGCGGTGACGGTCGCGACCCACGGCAACAGCAGGAGGCCGTACAGGGTCGGCCCGTACCCGAATACGGAAACGGGAGCGACGGCTGCGATCGCGGCGACCGGCGTGAGCGCGGCGACGGCGATGGGACCGACCGGGCGTCGTCCACGCTCGGACGCGTGACCGATCGGGAGACAGAGCGCGGTCGCCAGTCCGAAGCAGAGCGGGAACGCGTAGACGGGCGGTCCGGCGAACAGGAGGGTGGTCCCCGCGGCGACGATCGTCGCGAGCGCCGACAGACCGATCAGTCCGCGGGTCTCGAGCCGACTGCCGAGACGACGCGCCGTGCACCCCAGCAGCGCGTAGCCGACCCCGAGGGACGCCAGCACGACGGCTCCCGGCGCGAGGCCGGCATCGGTCGAGACCGCACCGATAACGAGGAAGCCGACCGCCCCGACGGATCCGACGGCGACGATCAACCGCTCGAGCGTCGCAGCGTCGACGGCCGCGCTCCCCCAGTCGGATCGACCGATCGTGACTCCGACGAGTCCGATCAGGATTCCAGGGACGACTCCGCCACGTATGCCGTGATCGAGTGCCGTCGGACCGACCTCGAGAGCGATCGTCGCGTACCCGCTCGCGGTGCCGAGAACACCGGCACTGCCGTAGGTGACGTACGTCTGCCTGTCGAAGCCGCCGCCCTGAGTCCACGTTGCGGCGTTGCCGTCGACGCTGGCGCGGGACGGCCGGTTCGTCACGGCCGTCCCCTCAGGCGTGTGGATCGTCACCCGATCGGCCGCTACCACATAGCGGGTGTTCGACGTCCCGACGGCGAAGTAGTCGACGAGCCAGGTCTCGCCGACGCCCCGTCGAGCGACGTCGTCGACGGTGTAGTTCACGACGACGGTCTCGTTCTCGAGCGCCGTCTCGACGGAGTGAACGTCTCCTTCGGCGCCGTGATAGCGCGTCCACGCGTCGTCGACTGCGGCCTCGAGCGCGCTCGTATTAGTCCGGTAGCGCTCTGCGGCCGAGTCGGTGATCGGAACGCGAGCCTGCCAGTGCGAATCGCCCGCGTCGTCGACGTAGATGTCGAGCGTCCCGGGTTCGGTCGACCCGTCGATACCGCGCTCTCCCGCGAGTCCGTCCCCGCAGACGCCACAGAGTTGGGTCGGCGGAGGTGCGCCGGCGACGGTTGCGACGCCGGCGACTCCGAGGAGGGAACAAAGGAGCACAGCGACGGCGAGTCGGACGGTTCGCATCGACTCGAGCTACGGATGTCTGGCAGAAATAAATTGTGTATAGTTGAAGTTTTTCTCGCCCGAACGAGCGCTGCGATTCGGCTACTCGTACTCGTAGAATCCCTCGCCCGTCTTCTTCCCGAGATCGCCGGCTTCGACCTTTCGTTTGAGGAGGTAGGCGGGCTGGTAGCGGTCCCCCAGTTCCTCGTGGAGCGTTTCGGAGGCGTGCAGACAGATGTCCAGTCCGATGTGATCCGCGAGGGTGAGCGGTCCCATCGGCACGTTCGTTCCGAGTTCCATGCCCGTATCGATGTCCTCCTTCGACGCGACGCCCTCGTCGTAGGCCCGGATCCCCTCGTTGATCCACGGCATCAGAATCCGGTTGGTGACGAACCCGGGTTTGTCGTCGGCCTCCCAGGTCGTCTTCTCGAGGTCTTCGGCGAGTTCGTGGGCCAGTTCGGTCGCGTCGTCGGTCGTCTTCTCGCCGACGACGACCTCGACGCCCTCCATGATCGGAACCGGGTTCATGAAGTGCAGGCCGATCACCCGTTCTGGGGACTCGAGGTCGGCCGCGATCGAGGTGATCGAGATCGTGCTCGTGTTCGTCGCCAGCATGACGTCCTCGTCACAGACCCGCTCGAGGTCGGCGAAGATCTCCCGTTTAACCTCCAGTTCCTCGAGTGCGGCCTCGACGACGATATCGCAGTCCGCGAGGTCCTCGAGGAGCGTCGTCCCCTCGATCCGGTCGCGGATCGTCTCGGGGTCCGCCTCGAGATCGCCTCGCGTGTCCAGACGCCCGAGGCTGTCGTCGATGGTGTCAAAACCGTTTTCGACGAACTCCGATTCGATGTCGCGCATCACCACGTCGTAGCCGTGCGTGGCGGCGACCTGTGCGATACCGCTGCCCATCGTGCCTGCACCGACCACGCCGATCCGGTCGATCTGCTCGCGAACCATACGGACGCTTCCCTCGTCGTGGCCGTAAGCGTGCTGGTGAGAGTCGCGTTGTGCCGTGGAGAACTCGACCGGGACGGGACGAACTGGTTGTTGAAGCGACAGGTGAGGATAAGTTTCAAGGCAAGAGAGTGTGAGCTACGTATAACCGGTGGATCGCGTGAGCAAGAAAGACGTCGCCAGCGACGCGGGAACGGGGACAACGAGTGAGAGCACGACCGACGAGACCGGCGTCGTCGATATCGGTATCACCGTCGACGTCTGCGGCGACGATCCAGAGACCGATGGTGACGCCGACACTATCGAACTCGAGTTCGACGAGGAAGAGCGACTCGAGGCGGCCGAGTCGACCGAGGCGTCCGCTGAGACCGACACACATCCAGCGTCTGCGCTCGAGGCCGACGAACGCGAAGCGCTCGAGGAGTGCGATATCGATCCGGACGCGGTCGCGGAGAAGGAGTACTCCTACCGGCTGTTATTGGACGATGGGGTCGACGAGTCGGTCGCCAGCACCCTCCGAAGGCGGTTCTCGCTGCCGTGGTCGTTCGAGTCCGACGGCGACCTCGGTCGACGGTCGACGGAGGTGCGGGGACTCGGCGACGCTGAACGCGAGTGGATCGCCGTCAGCGGGGACGAGGGCTGGCAGACCTTCGAGTACGAACATGCGGGGCCGATCTCGGTCGGACGGGAGCGACCGTCGGAGCGGCCGTATCCGAAGCCGACCCCGATCACGACGGTGGCGGGTGTCGGTCCCGACGACGCCGAGGCGTTGGCCGAAGCCGGTGTCCGATCCGCGGAACGACTGGCGACGGTCGACGCGATGACGGTCGCACGCCTCCTCGAGTTGAATGTGTTGCACGTCCGAACGTGGCGTCACAATGCGCGCGAACTGCTCAAATAGGGTTTTTCGGCTTCATCGCCGAAACGAACTGCAGGTTTTTGACACGACCACTAGGCGAACGGTAGCCTAATTACTACTTTCGTACGCAATTTCTATAACCCGGATCATCAGAGATTTATAGCGGCCTGTTGGACCGTCTTACAGATGATTCCGATCGACGACTCTCCGATCGTTCGCGACGGCAAGTCACTGATTCTGGCGATGGACCACGGGCTCGAGCACGGCCCCGTCGACTTCGAGGCGGTCCCGGAGAAACTCGATCCGTCGACGGTCTTCGAGACGGCGACGCACGACGCCGTCACGTCGATCGCCGTCCAGAAGGGGATCGCGGAGGGCTACTACCCGAGCTACGAGGACGACGTCAACCTCCTCGTGAAACTCAACGGGACCTCGAACATGTGGATGGGCGAGCCCGATTCAGCGATCAACTGCTCGGTCGACTACGCGGCCGAGATCGGTGCCGACGCGGTCGGCTTCACCGTCTACAGCGGCTCGAACCACGAAGTCGAGATGTACGAGGAGTTCCGCCGAGTCCAGGAGAAGGCCCGCGAGTACGACCTCCCCGTCGTCATGTGGTCCTATCCGCGCGGCCAGGGACTCAAAAACGACACCAAACCGAGCACGATCTCCTATGCCACGCGCATCGCCCTCGAGATCGGTGCCGACATCGCGAAGGTCAAGTACCCCGGCAGCGCCGACGCCATGGAGCACGCCTGCAAGGCCGCAGGCGACATGAAGGTCGTCATGAGCGGCGGCTCGAAGACCTCCGACTACGACTTCTGCTCGACCGTCGAGTCCGCCGTCACCGCCGGCGCGAGCGGGCTCGCCGTCGGCCGCAACGTCTGGCAGCGCGAGAACCCGACGCAGATCCTCGACGCGCTCGAGGAGGTCATCTACGAGGAGGCGACCGCCGACGCTGCACTCGAGGCGACCGAATAGGATGACGGTCTCCGACCCAGTCGTCGAGAGCGTCGTGGCGACGATCAGCCGTTCGGCGACCGAGATCCGGCAGGGACTGATCGGTCGCCGTGGGACGGTCGACGAGGAGAATCCGAGCGGCGAGACCCAGGCCGAGGCCGACGTCTGGGCCGACGAGTTACTCGGCGACCGCCTCGCCGCAATCGACGGCGTCGGCCAGTACGCCAGCGAGGAGCGAGCAGAGATCGTCGACTGCGGCGACGACCCGTCGTCGACCGACGCGTACGCGGTCGCGGTGGATCCGCTCGACGGCTCCTCGAACCTCAAATCGAACAACGCGATGGGAACGATCTTCGGCGTCTACGACGCCGCGCTTCCCGCCCGCGGTGACACCCTCGTCGCCGCCGGCTTCGTCCTCTACGGACCGATCACGACGATGGTGATCGCGACCGACGAACTCATCACCGAGTACGAACTCTCCGGCGGCGAGCGGACCGTCGTCGACCGCGACGTGACCCTCCCCGCGGAACCGGTCGTCTACGGCTTCGGTGGCCGGGTTCCCGACTGGCCCGACGACTTCCGCGCGTACGCCCGGGAGATCGAATCGGAGCTCAAACTCCGCTACGGCGGCGCGCTGATCGGCGATGTCAATCAGGTGCTCACCTACGGCGGCACCTTCGGCTATCCGGGACTCGAGTCCCGGCCGGAGGGCAAGCTTCGCTTACAGTTCGAGGGGAACCCGATCGGCTACGTCGTCGAGCGGGCCGGCGGTCGCTCCTCGAACGGCTCGCAGTCGCTACTGACCGTCGAGCCCGACGACCTCCACGACCGGACACCGGTTCACGTCGGCAACGAGGAACTGATCGACCGGCTCGAGGACGCGCTCGCGTAGCTGTCGAGCGGCGGGTACCGGCGGCGTCACGACTGCCACAACTCACTTTTCCCGATCGCCGCCAGCCCAGGCCGCCGTCACGGCGACGTAGAGACCGATTCCACCGAACAGAACGCCGTAGAACGCCCAGCGGGGCCACCCCGTCTCGAGGAACACGAGCGTCAGCAACAGGACCCACAGCGAGATGACGAGCAGGTCGACGAGGAGGCGGAAGGCACCGCTCATGACCGCGCTAAGGCCCTGACGAGCGCGTCCGGTTCGTGATGACCGAGGAGTATCGTTACTCATTCGGGATCGGTCGGTGTTGTCGTCGTGCTGTGATCAGTCGGCGATCAGAAGTGGTAACCATGTTGTTCGGTCAGTCGATAGGCCCCGACGCCCCAGACGTAGCTCTGCCCGGGCCACCAGGTTCGGGCATTGTTGAACCCCGCGATGAGCACGTCGTCGTCCTCGCCCTCGGGGTCGCGGTGGTAGCTCACGGAGCCGCTGTCGCCATCGGTTAAATCCATCTCGCCGCCCCAGCGGATCTGTCCGCGGCGACAGAAGTCCTCGGTGAAACAGGTCACCGCATCGACGCCCTGGATCTTCCCGGTCGTGTGGCCGGTCAGTGCGCCGACTTTCTCGAGTTCCGCGTCCCGGGCGACGAGATCGGCGAGACCGAACCTGGTGAACTGGCCGCGAACGCGAGGTTGCGCCGGCGTGTTGATTCGGCTGGCGGGCTCGACTCGCCCGGACGGCTCGACGGCGGCGATGTCCTCGGTGGGGTGGTAGTGCGCGACGGTACCCAGTTCGATGGCCTCCTCCTCCTGTCGCGGGAGGGTGAGCGTGCTGCCCATCGCATCGTGGTCGTCCATGAACGCGTGTTCGGCCGTCACGAAGAATCGGCGCTCTCCGTCAGGGTGATACAGAGCCGGTCCGAGGGTCGCCATGCTCGTGGGAGTTTCACAGGCGACGCCGCTGGGGACCTGTCCATTCGGGAGCGCATCGACGAGTTGGGGTTCTCGGTGCTCCGGGCCGTTCTGGATGTCGTCGACGTCGATGATCGTCTCCTCATTGAGATCGATCCCCTCCGCGAATTCGCCGACCATTTCGGTGACGGAGTGGCCGTTGCCCGAGACGCCGACCGAGACCGCGGCGGTTCCGCTCTCGTGGTCGCCGGGAACGACTGCACTGCCGAGATAGCCGGTAAAGGCGATGTCGGCCAGCCGCTGGTTCACGTCGAAGGCCGTCTCGACGGCAGCGTACCACTTGGCGGGGACTGTCCGCGTTCGTTCTCGAATCGACCACGGATCATCGGGGTCGTCCCTGACGAGGGCGGTGACCACGGGTACCTCGCCGTCGTCGGCCGCGAGGAAATCGTCGACGCCGAGCCACGCGGCCATCCCGGCGGCGTAGCCGCCACTGATGAGGGTCCGAAGGAACGATCTGCGATCCATCCCTCGATCGAGCCGCTCGCGGACCGTCGCGAGCCGCTGAGCTAACCGATCTGTTTGTTCCTCCGACATATCGAAATACTGATTATCGCTACTGTCTCCGTTCCGCACCTGCAACCCGTCGCGGAACGGAACCGGTAACCATGAAAACGAACGTCGAAATCGGCGATAGGGGTTCTGCCTGCAGGTGCCGCCGACGGAAGTACCCCTCAGATCCGGCGATGTGAACGCCGTACCGGTGGTCTACGACGCACGCTCGAGACTCTCATCCGACACCGCCGTCTCGTCCGATTCGTACCACCGGAGTCCAACTCACATTGCGGGTGCGATATAATGACTGTATGACTGAACGCGAGCGTTTGTGACACGCAGCCGGTCAGTACCGATCGTCTCCGTGTTGGTGACCACGGGGGCACGACGCACTCTCGATCGGTTCGCGCCGCGACTGCGAGGTCCCTCCTCATTCGCTCGCGGCGAGCGCCGGACGATCGATGGCGATCGACCTGGCGCGAACCGTTCTCTCCGTTCCCTCTGTGCCTTCAACAGCGGGCCAACGTCCGCTCGTTTGAACCCGTACGAGGGAAAACGGTATCCGGCCGCCGGACACAGGGGGTAGCATGCGAGTTCGTATCGCGGCTGGTGCCGACGACGACGAGGCCGCAGCGATCGCCGCTGCCCTCGCCGATCATCTCGGCGAATCGGTCTCGGTGTACGTTGGCGACGAAACGGAGCCGACAGCGGTCCACGACCGCGACCGAGGCGCGGCCGTCCCGACCGACGGCGGTTCAAACGCGAGCGATAGCGGGGGCGATCGACCCGACGCCGATCGTGACGACGCCGAGCTCGGACCGACCGAACGAGAGGAACGACTGTGGGACGAGATCGCGGACATCCTCGAGGGCGGCCCCGAGAAGTACAAGAAACAGCTCCCCGACCAGGGGAAGCTATTCGTCCGCGATCGGCTCGAGCTGTGGTTTTCCGGCGAGGACAGCGAGCTGCGCTTCGAGGACGGCAAATTCGCGGCGTTCGACGACTGGCACCCCAGCGGAAGGGGGACCGACGGGGCCGGGGATGACGAGGGCGGGGATAGCGGTAGCAGGGAGGGATCCGACGCTGGTGGGGACAGTGATGACGGAGCCGCTGCCGCCGGCGACCGACTTCCGGCAGACGGGCTCATCACGGCCGCTGCCACATTCGAGGGCCGGGACGTCCACGTCATGGCCAACGACTACACCGTCAAGCGGGGTAGCATGGCCGCCAAGGGCGTCGAGAAGTTCCTCCGGATGCAACAGCGCGCGCTCAAGACGGGCAATCCGGTGTTCTACTTGATGGACTCCTCGGGCGGCCGGATCGACCAGCAGACCGGCTTCTTCGCGAACCGCGAGGGGATCGGGAAGTACTACTACAACCACTCGATGCTCTCCGGGCGGGTGCCACAGATCTGCGTGCTCTACGGCCCGAGTATCGCCGGCGCGGCCTACACCCCGGTCTTCGCGGACTTCACGATCATGGTCGAGGGAATGTCCGCGATGGCCATCGCCTCCCCGCGGATGGTGCGGATGGTCACCGGCGAGGACATCGATCTCCAGGAACTCGGCGGGCCGCAGGTCCACATGCGCGAGTCGGGCTCAGCGGATCTGATCGCGAGAGACGAGGAGCACGCTCGCGAGCTGGTGGCCCAGCTGGTCACCTACCTGCCGGACAACGCCGACGAGAAGCCGTCGAAACGGGAGCCGACGGCGCCCGCGAAGTCTCCGGACGGGATCGACGCCGTCGTCCCCCAGCAGCCGAACAAGGGGTACGACATGACCGACGTCATCGATCGGCTGGTCGATGAAGGGTCGTACTTCGAGTTACGACCCGATTACGGCCCGGAGATCATCACGGCCTACGCCCGGATCGACGGCCGGCCGGTCGGCATCGTCGCCAACCAGCCCGCCCACCGCGCCGGTGCGATCTTCCCCGACGCGGCCGAGAAGGCCGCGGAGTTCGTCTGGAAGTCGGACGCGTTCAATATCCCCTTACTCTACCTCTGTGACACCCCCGGCTTCATGGCCGGCTCGCAGGTCGAGAAGGACGGCATCCTCGAGCAGGGCAAGAAGCTGATCTACGCGACGTCCTCGGCGACGGTCCCCAAACAGACCGTCGTCGTCCGCAAGGCCTACGGCGCGGGGATCTACGCGATGGGCGGACCGGCCTACGATCCCGAGAGCGTCATCGGCCTGCCGTCGGGAGAAATCGCCATCATGGGTCCCGAAGCGGCGATCAACGCGGTCTATGCCCGTAAACTTGCCGAGATCGACGATCCCGAGGAACGCGAACGGATGGAAGAACGGCTTCGCGAGGAGTACCGCGAGGACATCGATATCCACCGGATGGCAAGCGACGTGGTCATCGACGAACTCGTCCCGCCGAGTCGGCTTCGCGAGGAACTGGCCGCTCGCTTCGATTTCTACACCGACGTCGAGAAGTCACTGCCGGACAAGAAACACGGGACGATCCTCTGACGACGGGGCGAACGACGGTTGGATCCGAGTCCCGAGTTCCAACCGAGGTTGCGGCAGACGCGTCGACAAAGACAGGGGTTATGACAGTCACGCCCCTGTCTCCGAACGATGTCGGAACCTGATTCCACCGTCGATAGTACACCGTCTCGATTCGGTCGTCTCCTCTTCGCAACCGGGCTCGCCGTTCTCGCGGTTCGGAACCTCACGAACCTCGAGGGGCGCATCGCTTATGCGGACGCGAAAGGCGTTCCGTCCGCGGATTCACTCGTCCCAGCGGCGAGCGGGCTTCTCCTCGGCGGAAGCGTCGGGATCGGACTCTGGAAGCTCCCGAAGCTGTCGGCTGCGAGCGTGATCGCGTTCTTCGCGGGAGTCACGCCCGTCATGCACGACTTCTGGGCCGTCGACCCCGAGTCACGCGGTGAAGAACTCACGTCCTTCCTGCAGAACCTCGCACTCATAGGCGCTGCGGTCGCCTTCTTCAGACGCGCTTGCGAGAACTGACCCGCTACTCGAATCGAATTTTTCCGTTTCTCGACTCGGTCGACCGTTTCGTTCGTCAGGTAGTACGTTATTACCGACACCGTCCAGTGAAGCCATCGAACAGCACTGCATACCCGCTTGCGAATCCGCTCTCGCTCGAGTCGACGACAGTTATGACGACTTACCGATGGCGGCTGCCGGCCTATGCCTGACATAACAATACACCGAACCCTGAAACAGGAGTGTACTCCCAGTGGCACGGCTCCGCCGGTTCGACTCCGGCAGGGAGGCTATGAGTTCCGAGGGCGCGTTCCTGCGCCACCGACTGCCAGGCAATGTCACGCCGGTCGACCTCGAGCGACTGTGCTGGGCGTTCGTCGCGCTCGCCCTGATCGCAGACGTCGTGACGACGTTCGTCGGCCTTCACCTGGGGCTCTCCGAGTCGAACCCGGCCGCTCGCGGAGCGATCGAGGGCTACGGCCTAGCCGGGATGCTCGCGCTGAAGGCGTTCGCGATCAGCGTCGGCCTGGTCTGTCGACCGCTCCTCGAGCAGGCATACCGTCCGATCGTCCCGGCGGGGCTCGCGATGCCGTGGCTGGTCGCCGCGGGGGTGAACCTCTACATGATTTCGCTCGTTCTCTGACGCCCCTCTCGTGATGTCGACCAGCTGTCCGACGGGCCGCGTTTCTTCCATCAGTATTTTTATCAGTTTATGCAGTAATTAGTCTCCTATGATAGGTAATCGAAGTGCAACGCGACGACGGTGGCTCCGCAGCTGCGGCTCAGTCGGTGTCGTCGGACTGGCTGGCTGTGTCAGCGATACCAGCGATGGCTCCGATACTACCGACGGATCGGACCGCAACACGCGTGATCTCGCCTTTCCACCGGGATTGAGTGCCGATGGTCTCGATGATTCGGCGGCGCTGTTCGACGCACACAGCGATGCGGTGTCGTCGATGTCGTTCACCGGTGAGTATACGGCGCAGACTCGACGGACGGACGAAGCGACCGGGGAGTCCGTGACGCTCGGTACCGAATCGTTCGATATCCGGGCGGAGCCCGATGCCGAACGCGTCGAAAAGATCACGTACGACGGTTGGACTGGACGAGAAGTGGACAAGCGGATCTACATCGAGGGAGATTACGGGGCGACGAGCGACGGTGGCCGGATGACTCACCGCACCGTAGAAGAGGTGCTCGAGACGTCGCTCGAGACGATGGCACACTGGGTGCAGAACGTAGACGGCGACTACGACGGCCCGGAGACGACCGAGACGGGGGACGTTCACGCCATCAGTGTCACGGCGATAGACACGCAGCGACTTCCGGGTGAGCCGGTCGACGAGGAGGGGACGATCCTCGTGGACGAGGACGGTCGAATCCACAGCGTTCGGATCCGCAAAACGACGGATCGAGAGGACGTTCGTCTCGAACTCGACCTCGAGTTCGAGTGCAGCGGGTTCGGCGAGACGACCGTCGCGGAGCCCGAGTGGGTCGACGGACTCGAGAACACGGGGCACGAACGCGTCGAAATCGAGCCCGGGACGGCGATCAATCTGGCGGCACGAGTTCCCGCCTGGGCCGGCGTCGAACCTGCAGCGATAACGGGGCTCGAGAACCCGACGTTGGTCCTCGAGGCGGGCGAATCGTACTCGATCGGCTGGTCTACCGGTGACGGCGCTGCACACAACATTCAGCTCGTAGACGAGAACGACGAGGTCGTCGACGACTACAGAACGGAGGTGGTCGCCGATCCAGCGGACGGCCAGCGACTCGACTTCACGGCGACCGAGGAGATAGCGGGATACGTCTGTGAACCACACGCGCCCTCGATGAACGGCGATATCGAGGTTCGGTGACCGGCGAGCCGGTCACGGGTTCCGCTCGAGGACGCGTCGCCACTCCCGAACTTCCTCGAGGACGGCGTTCCACTGCTCGGGACGCCCCGGAATCTCGCCGCCCGTCAGTCGCTTTCGTTCGGCCTCGAGTCGCTCGCGGATTCGACCGGGCTCCTCGACGTTCCAGAACGCGAGCTCCGAGCCGCTGGCCGTCTCGATCGTGACGGTCCCGTAGCCGACGAGGCGGCCGATCGGGTCCTGTTCGACGGTCGTGTTCTGGATCCGCTCGAGGGAGATCGTTCGGACCCGGATCCCGAACACACCATGGCGGGTCGCGGCCACCGAATCCGTGACGACGAACGCCGTCCGCGAGACGTGAGCGTACTGCCACAGCGCCGGCGCGACGACGACCGGAATTCCGACGACTGCGAGGACCGGTAGCACCTCGGTGACGACTCCGGCCAGCAGCGCCACCATTCCGACGAGTGCGAACGCCGCCCACGGCAACACGGTCTGGATTCGTGGGCTCCCCTGCCAGCGGATCCGCTCGCCGTCCGCGGACTCGAGCGGGAGCCACGCTGGATTCCCTGTCGGATCGCCGCCAGCCGACGGCCCCGTCGACTCCGCCGCCGAGTCAGACGGATTCGTCCGTGTCATACTCGGTTGCCTGTCGATTGTCGCTCCGATCGGTCGTTCGATCGCTCGTTCTGCGGGCGTCGCCACCGTTCGCTCGAACGGAGCGGTCGTCCTCGACGGCCTCGCGGATCGCTCGCAGTTCGGTGAGGATCGCCCCGAGGACGTCTTCGCTCGAGCGGCCGTCTGCCGACTCGCCGCGGTTTCGATCGACCCGCTCGCTGATCGTGCGCTGGACGGCTTTCGGGTCGGGGACCGATTTGAACGCCATCTCGACGCCGGATCCGCCGGCGGTGCTGACCTCGACGCTCCCGTAGCCGAAGTGGGTCCCGAGGGCGCTCTGGCTGTAGGAGATGTCCTGGACCTTCTCGTGTTCGATCCGCTTGACGTCCCGCGAGAGCACGCCGGTCTTCGCGTACAGCGCGCGGTTCGTCACGACGTAGTGGGTGTTGGTCACGCGGAGGTACTCGCTGACGATGATGACGATCCCGATCAGAACGATCGCGAGCGGAACCCCGATCGCGAACGCCGGGATGAGCGTTCGCCGGTCCGGGCCGCCGGCCCAGACGATCTCCTCGTCGCCGTCCAGCGAGAGCCACTCGAGGTCGGTTTCGTCGACGGCTGCGGGTTCGCTACTCATCGCGACCCTCCTCGTCCCCGTCCGTCTCGGCGTGCTCGCGTTTCAGCGAGAGCACGGTCCGGTCGAACTCGCAGACGAGCGGTTCGTCCAGATCGTTCGCTTTGAACGCCTCGACGTGCATCGTGACGATTCCGCGCTCGCCGTCGCTGGTCTCACGCTTGTCGGTGACCGTCGACTGGGCGTGGATCGTATCGCCGTGAAAGACCGGATTCGGGTGTTCGACCGCGTCGTAGGAGAGGTTCGCAACGATCGTCCCGTCGGTCGTCTCGGGAATCGAGACGCCGACCGCGAGCGACATCGTGTAGAGCCCGTTGACCAGCCGTTCCCCGAACTCGGTGTCGGCCGCGAACTCCCCGTCGAGGTGCAGGGGCTGCTGGTTCATCGTCATATCGCAAAAGCGCTGGTTGTCGCTCTCGGAGATCGTCCGCCGGCGATCGTGGGCGATGGTCTCGCCGACGGTGAACTCCTCGTAGTACAGTCCCGTCATAGGTCCGGAGTCACACAGTACCTACAAAAACGTGGTGCCGCGCTCGAGCGATGTGCGGGCTACACGGATCCGTTTGGCAGTCGAGCGGTCGGCGGAGTCGAACGTGTGCGAACGCGAACGCCTGCGGGAACCGCAGACGTATGCAAGGATCAGTCCGAAACCGGCTCGAGCGCGACCCTCGAATGGGTGAGTCATGTGACTGCACAGCGATTCGAGACGGCGGACGCCGATCCGGAGCGAGTAGCGGACACCGTCGCCGAGCGCGCAACGGCGGTCGACGACGGGTTCGACGGCCTCGCCGATGGGATCGCGGACGCGGATGTCGTCCTGCTGGGCGAGGCCTCGCACGGAACCTCGGAGTATTATCGGCTCCGAGCGCGGCTGACGGTGCGCCTGCTCGAGGAACGCGATTTCTCGTTCGTCGCAGTCGAGGGCGACTGGACGGACTGCTACGAGGTGACGGAGTACGTGACGGGCCGAACGGAGGCCGACGACGCCAGTGCGGTGCTCGCCGACTTCGATCGGTGGCCGACGTGGATGTGGGCTAACTGGGAGGTCGCCGAGTTCCTCGACTGGCTGGCCGAGTACAACGCCGACCGGCCCGTCAGCGAGCGGGCAGGGTTCTACGGACTCGACGTCTACAGCCTCTACGAGTCGATGGCCGCCGTGATCGACTACCTGCAGGATAGGGACCCCGAACTGGCCGACCGCGCCCGGGATGCCTACCACTGTTTCGAGCCCTACGGCGAGGACGCCCGTGAGTACGCCTCGTCGATCCGGCTCGTTCCCGAGGACTGCGAGGAGGAGGTACTCGAGGTCTTGCGAGAGCTCCGCGAGGAGGTTTCCGAGCGACATGCGGGCCGTGTGGACGACCGTAGTGAATCCGTCGACGCCGACGACCCGCTCGCCGACTTCGCCGCCGAACAGAACGCGCTCGTCGCGAAGAACGCCGAGTCCTACTACCGCGCGATGGCCCGCGGCGGGCGCGAGTCCTGGAACGTCCGCGACCGCCACATGAGCGAGACGCTCGAGCGGCTGCTCGAGTTCCACGACGGGCCCGGGATCGTCTGGGCGCACAACACGCACGTCGGCGACGCTCGCGCGACGACGATGCGAGATCGGGGCAAGCTCAACCTCGGTCAGCTCGCCCGCGAGGAGGTCTGTGACGACGATTCGGACGTCGCCGCGGTCGGTTTCGGCTCCCACCGCGGAACCGTCGTCGCCGGCGACGAGTGGGGCGCGCGGATGGAACGGATGACCGTTCCCGAGGCGAAAGCGGGGAGTTACGAGGACGTGTTTCATCGGGCCGGCCTCGAGGACGGGATCCTCGAGTTCGATCGCGGATACGGGGTCGCAGACGATGCGGACGACGATCCGCTCGCGGATCCCCGCGGCCATCGAGCGATCGGCGTCGTCTATAACCCCGACTACGAGGGTGGCAACTACGTCCGGACGGTGCTGCCGGATCGGTACGACGCGTTCGTTCACGTCGACGAGACCGAGGCGCTCTACCCGTTCGACATCGAGGGCGGTGAGACGCCGCCGGAAACATACCCCTGGGGCGTCTGATGATCGTCGATAGCGCAGTTCGGCGCTGTCGTGATTCTCCGACTCGGTTATGCTTTCGAACGAAACGGCCGTAAGTGGTCGTGTATCACTCTGTTTCTCCGACACCCGAGCGACCAGTTTGGAATCTTTTTCTTTTCTCAGAAGATTGATGTTAGTTCCGAATTAGTATCCGCTATGGTCTCTCGAGAGCTGTCCGCCCAAATCGGCGCTCTTTCCGTCGCGTTCCTCCTATTGCTCGTCACTGCGTACTTCGATGTCGGAGTCGGGACAGGACCGGCTGCGATCGCAGTAGCGCTGCTCTTTAATGGCATTATTTTCGGCGGTGCACACCTCTATCTCGCCCTTCGGGGCGACGACGGGATGGTTCCGGTCGAGGCACGGTGGCGCTACGTGGCGATGCTCGGCGGGCTACTCGGTGGCGGAGCGCTCGTCTACGGCGGCGACCGAACGATCGCGACTGTCACACTCAGTACGATCGGAATCGCGGTTATGGTTCTTGCAGTCAGTAGTTATCTCGTCACCGAAACGATTGCCAGCTATCGTGACACTCGCGCAGAGTGAGGGGAGGCTGTATCCGCGCCAGTTCTCGCGTCTGTTCGAAAACCGACGTTGAGCTACTGTCTACCGCGACGTTATTCGACCATGTCGGTCTCCTCACCGGCGTCCTGCTGGACCCAGATCGTCTTCGTGTTGACGAATTCCCGAATGCCGTGTCGCGCGAGTTCTCGGCCGTAGCCCGAGTCCTTCACGCCGCCGAAGGGGAGTCGGGGATCGGACTTGACGAGTTCGTTGACGAACGCCAGCCCCGACTCGAACTGGCGGGCGACGCGCTCGCCGCGCTCGAGGTCCTCGGTCCAGACGCTCGCGCCGAGCCCGAAGCGGGTGTCGTTAGCCTTCTCGATGGCGGCTTCCTCGTCGGGGACCCGGAAGACGGTTGCGACGGGGCCGAACAGCTCCTCCTGATCCGCGGGCGCGTTTTCGGGAACGTCGGTGAGCACCGTCGGCGGGTAGAACGCCCCGTCGCGGTCCATCGGCTCGCCGCCGAGTTCGAGTTCCCCGCCCTGCTCGAGCGTCTCCTCGACCTGTCCGTGAAGGTCCTCCATGAGGTCCTCGCGGGCCTGCGGGCCGATGTCGGTGTCCTCGTTCATCGGATCACCGACGGTCTGGGCCGCCATCTCGTCGACGAACCGGTCGAGGAACTCGTCGTAGACGTCGTCGACCACGATGAAACGCTTGGCCGCGATACAGGACTGGCCGTTGTTGATGAGTCGGGCCTGCACCGCCGTTTCAACGGTTTCGTCCATCGGCGCGTCCTCGAGGACGACGAAGGGGTCGCTCCCGCCCAGCTCGAGGACGTTCTTCTTGAGCTGGCTTCCGGCGGTCTCGGCGACTGCTCGGCCCGCGCCGTCGCTGCCGGTGAGGGTGACGCCTGCGACGCGGTCGTCCTCGATCACGTTGTCGATCTCGTCGGAACTGATCAGGAGCGACGTGAACGCGCCATCGGGGAACCCCGCCTGCTCGAAGACATCCTGAATGGCCTGCGCACAGCCGGGGACGTTCGAGGCGTGTTTCAGCAGGCCGACGTTGCCCGCGGCGAGGTTCGGCGCGGCGAAGCGAAACACCTGCCAGAACGGGAAGTTCCAGGGCATGATCGCCAGCACTGGACCGAGCGGCTGGTAGGCCACGACCGTGCGGGCGCTCTCGTCGCTCGCGATGACCTCGTCCTGGAGGTGCTCAGCGGCGGTCTCGGCGTAGTAGTCACAGACCCACGCGCACTTCGCGACTTCGTCGTGGGCCTGCCCGATCGGTTTCCCCATCTCTTCGGTCATCAGGCGGGCGTAGTCGTCCTCGTTCTCCCGCAAGACGTCGGCCGCTTTCGCCAGGAGCCGCTGGCGCGTCTCGATCGGCGTCTCGCTCCACTCTTCGAATGTCTCGCTCGCGCGCTCGAGGCGATCCTCTCGTTCCTCGTCCGACGTCTCCTCGAAGCTGTCGACCACGTCTCCGGTCGCTGGATTGGTGCTTTCGATGGACACGTGGTGTCCGACTACGACGAAGCGCTTAGTACGCAGGGCTGCCCACTACGGGACGGGCCAGTTCGTCACGATCGTTCGTTCCACACAACACCTATTCACGTTGAGTTCATAGCGACGACTATGTCAACGTACACGTATCACGATGATTCACATCCGCCGCCCGAAGACCGAAAGACCATGCTCTTCTGTCCTGACTGTGGCCACGAGAGTCCGATTACCGGCGACTGGAACACCAGGACGACCGGGGACGAGCGATTACTCGTCTGTACCGTCTGTGGGTCGGTCGTCGATCGCCGATCGCGACGCCGGTCCGAAGTCGTTGAACTGGTATAGACTGGGATACCGAATCCCAGTCCGTCGAAACATGTCTCTCAAGACCAACTGGCTATCACCCGATACTCGTACTCTCGTGAGTCCCCCACCCCTCGTTCAGAGTGAAAACGCGTCTCGAGAGCCGTCTCTCACAGACATCGTCGTTGCAAGAGTCTCATCTCACGAGAAGGACGCGAGATCGACCTCGCGTTCCCCTGCCGACGGGCTGTTTTCGCGAAGGTGATCGTACGTCGGCACTCCCTCGAGAGAAGAATCCCGGCGAACGGCCTTGACGATGTGTTTTGGATCAGTGACGAGGCGATGCAGGAGGTAACTCCCCTGTGAACGACCGCCGCCGGTCTTTTCGGACTCGATGACACCGAGAAACGCCTGTTCCTTGAGTTGACGGTAGAGCCCGTTCTCGGTAATCGGGTCGTTGGCGACCAGTTCACAGATACTCACGTAGCGCTTGTACACTTCTCGGGTCTTGTACGTCTCTCGATCCCCCGTAATGATGCGACTCGCGAGCGCGTACAGGGCGAGTTTCGCGTGTACAGTTGCACCGCTGGTGAGTTCCTCGATTCGGTTGATTTCGGCAACCTCCTGTGCTTCCTGAATGTAGTTCTCCGAGACAGTCTCGCTCCCGGTACGGCGGGCGAGTTCGCCGGCTTCCTTGAGGATTTCGATCGCCTTCCGCGCGTCGCCGTGTTTCTTCGCGGCGAGAGCGGCACAGAGTTCAATCGTGCCGTCCTCCAAAATGTCGGGTTGGAAGGCATCCTGACGGTTGCGCATGATCTCACGAAGCTGCGAGGCATCATAGGGATGAAAGAAGAGTTCGCGATGCCCGAAGCTGCTATCGATGCGTTCGTCGAGCGTCTCCCGATACTGAACCTTGTTACTGATTCCGATGACACCGATGTACGCATCCGTCTTCTGTGCCTCGC
This sequence comes from Natrinema zhouii, assembly GCF_013456555.2. Lineage (GTDB taxonomy): Archaea > Halobacteriota > Halobacteria > Halobacteriales > Natrialbaceae > Natrinema > Natrinema zhouii. Next base: position 3,375,753 of record NZ_CP059154.1, on the reverse strand, counting down.
GAGCGCGCGAGAGCTGCATCAGAATATTACTGTTGTCTAATTTGTCGATTTCGTCTAAGATGACGACGACCGCATCGAAGCAGTCCTCGAGAATCCCCCAGATGTGCTGATAGTATTCCATCGTTCCGACGCCTCGAAGCGGAATGTTCTGTTGATAGCCGGTCTGGTCTTTCAAATTGAGCGCCAACTGGCGCGTCGCACGGGTCTCAGTGTTCGCTTCGGAGCAATCGACGTAGAGGACGGCACAGTCGATACCGTTTCTTTGGGCAGCGTCCTGAGCACGAGTGGCAACGTGCCGAGAAATGAGGCTCTTTCCGGTCCCGGTTTTCCCGTAGATCATCACGTTGTTCGGTGGATCGCCTCGGGTAATCGCACCGACTTCGGCCGCGACGGACTGGATCTCGTCGTCACGGCCGACGATCCGGTCCTCGTTGGGAACGTGACCGACGTGGAGGAGTTCCTTTCGATTGAAGATGGGGTCATGAGATTCGAAAAGCGGGTCCCCACCGGTCTGTTCAGCCATGGTTCCATCCTGGAAGACAGTCAATATAAAGCTATTGAAGGTAGTTCAGACTGATAATTACTGAATAGAGCAGTGAGAGGCGCGGTATTGGGCGGGTATTCGATTGACAATCACCGACCGGATGCAGACTGAACTCTATCCGACGAAATGACTTCTCCCTATTCAGACTGAATTTGGGTATAAGTTACGTTCGTGACAACTCGACGAATAGCGGTGTCGATTCCTGTAAAACAGTTACTTTGCTGTCCGGACCCGTTCATTCGTCGACTGGTGAGGGGATACTACCTCTAAACTGGCGAGTGAGGGAATACCACCTCTAACAGTCACTAACGATCAATACACCACGATTGTACGACAGCTGTGCGATCACTCGATCAAAAACGACGATTCACCGACTTCCATGGTGACGGGCACCAGGTAGACGGATCTTTTCAGTGGTAGGCCAATGATTCAACTCGAGGTCGTTCGAGTCAATTGGCACCCGGTCTTCGTCCGGACTGTGTTTCACTCTGAACAGGGGGTGTGGGCCCTGCAACTTCTCCTCTACTTTCCGTTGAGCCGAGGTGAGAGGACCATCCACCATTCAAAGTGAAATGGTGTCGTCTGCTATAGTAACTACTGGAAGTCACTGTAGCCCGATTAGATGACAGCTGTACGATCGGCGGATAAATCGGTTCAGCTATTATTAGAGAGGGTTCCTGTTTCACTCTGCACAGGGGGTGGGACCGATCCGCGTATTTCGAACACGTGACTGGCACTCCTGGCCGAGATCCTCATAGGGTATCACCTACTGGGTTCTCATCTGCTCTTTCACTCTGAATAAGGGGGGTCAGTCACCGAGACAAATCAGACACTCGGTAATGGTCGACAGTATCGGACTCGCACGACCAGTCACGGCTCGCCGCCACACCGACGACTTTGATCCTGGAAGGTCGAAGCATGGGTATGGTTCGCAGAAGCGTCCTGTTTACTCCCGGCGACCGTCCCGAGATGCTTCGAAAAGCACCCAGCGCCGGCGCGGATGTGATCGTCTTCGACCTCGAGGACGCCGTCGCCCCCCAGCGCAAGGCCGAGGCCCGCGAGGCGGTTCGAGACGTGCTATCGGAGCCCAGCTTCGATCCCGCCTGCGAGGTCTGCGTTCGAGTCAACGCGGTCGACGCCGCCACGGGATCGTCCGCCGCGGACGACCTCGATGTCCTGCTCGGGGAGGGAGCGGAGGGGACCCTCGAGAGCGTCATGCTCCCGAAAGCCGGCTCGGCCGACGACATTCGCGCGCTCGCCGACGAACTCGACAAATACGACGCGTCCCTGCCGATCCTTCCGGTGCTCGAGAGCGCCGGCGGAATCCTCGCTGCGCTGGAAATCGCGGCCGTGCCCGCGACCGACGCGCTCGTATTCGGCGCGGAGGACCTCGCGGCGGATATCGGCGCGACCCGGTCCGCGGAGGGTCTCGAGGTGCTCTACGCGCGAGAACGCGTCGTGCTCGCAGCGGCGGCACACGACTGCACGGCGATCGACACCCTTGTCACCGATTTCGAGGACGAGGCGGCCCTGCGAGAGGACGCGACGTTCTCAATTCAATTGGGGTACGACGGGAAACTGGCGATCCATCCCGATCAGGTCGCGGTGATCAACGAGGCGTTCACACCCTCAGCGGAGGAACGCGAGTGGGCAGAGCGCGTCTTCGCGGCCAAACGCGATGCCGACGCCGAGGGCCGGGGTGTCTTCGCAGTTGACGGCGAGATGATCGATGCACCACTTATCGCTCGGGCCGAGCGGATCCGTTCGCGTGCCGCGGCCGCGGACGAGTGGCACTGAGGCGTCACTGAGCCTGAATTGAGGTCATCTTTTCCCAGTATATAATTATCCCAATACACCTTATATTGTGTCTTATGGACTATGAGGTGCATTCGTTACGTTTATTTTTGTTTCCTTGGAAGTGGTACTCAATGTCCGATGAGACGAACCCGTTCGAAAGCCTGCAAACACAGATCGACGACGCCGCGGCGTATCTCGACGTCGGCGACGACGTGATCGAGCGGCTCAAATACCCCGAACGTGTCCTCGAGGCAAACCTCACGATCGAACGCGACGACGGCGAACTCGAGCGGTTCACGGCCTTCCGATCGCAGTTCAACGGCGACCGCGGCCCGTACAAGGGCGGCATCCGATACCACCCGCAGGTCTCCCGCGACGAGGTCAAGGCGCTCTCGGGCTGGATGACCTACAAGACCGCGATCGTCGACATTCCCCTCGGCGGCGGCAAGGGCGGGATCATCATCGACCCCGACGACTATTCCGAAGCGGAACTCGAGCGGCTCACCCGGTCGTTCGCGAAAGAGCTCCGCCCCCTGATCGGCGAGGACCGCGACGTCCCCGCGCCCGACGTGAACACGGGCCAGCGGGAGATGAACTGGATCAAAGACACCTACGAGACCCTCGAGAACACGACCGAGCCGGGCGTTATCACGGGCAAGGCGCTCGACTCCGGCGGCAGCGAGGGCCGCGTTGAGGCGACCGGCCGCTCGACCGTCCTCGCCGCACGCGAGGCCTTCGACTACCTCGACAAGGATCTCGAGGGCGCGACCGTCGCCGTGCAGGGCTACGGGAACGCCGGCTGGATTGCCGCGAAACTGATCGACGAGATGGGCGCGACCGTCGTCGCCGCCAGCGACTCATCGGGCGGTATCTACAACGCCGACGGCTTCGACCCGGTCGCCGCGAAAGACTACAAGAACGAGACCGGCAGCATCGTCGGCTACGAGGAAAGCGAGCAGAAGCTCACGAACGAGGACGTGCTCACGCTCGACGTCGACCTGCTGATTCCGGCCGCGCTCGAGAACGCCATCGACGCCGACCTCGCCAAGGACGTCACGGCGGACGTCATTTCGGAGGCCGCGAACGGACCGCTGACCCCGAAAGCCGACGAGGTCCTCGAGGAGAAGGACGTCTTCGTTATCCCGGACATCCTCGCGAACGCCGGCGGCGTCACCGTCTCCTACTTCGAGTGGGTGCAGAACCGCCAGCGCTTCTACTGGTCGGAAGAGCGTGTCAACGAGGAACTCGAGACGGTCATCGTCGACGCGTTCGATGCCCTCGTCGACACCTACGAGGAACACAACCTCGAGAACCCCCGGACCGCGGCGTACGTCGTCGCAATCCAGCGCGTCGCCGACGCCTTCTCGGAAGCCGGTAGCTGGCCCTGAATCGAGTCTGACGGCCGTTTGCGCGGCTCGAGCAGTGGTTTCGGCGGGCGTTTTGCCGTCCATTCTGTCGACTGTCTCTTTCCGTGAGGTCTGCTGAAATTGTCCGGTAAATTAGGCTCAGTGACCTCCAGTCGTCTGTATTCGTTCCAAGCGTAACTGAGAAGTCAATTCCATATTGACAGACGGTCGTTGTTCCAATAAACACTTACCACCTGAAACACCATATGATAGGAAATGGATCCACAACTGAATCGACGACGCGTCATCACGGGCCTCGGGGTCGCCGGCCTCGCGAGCCTATCGGGCTGTCTGGGATTGCTTGGAATGGCCGAACACGAGTCCTCGCCCGCGGGGGTCGAGGCCGCCGCCCGCGAGGAGACCGGCTACGAACAGACCGAGATCGAGGAACTCCCCATCGAGCGCGACGTCGGTCCCACGAACGAGACCGTCACGGTCCTCAACCACATGACTAAACACGAAAAACAGGTCGGGATCATGGGACTCGGCGAGCGGCGCGCCGCCATCTACAACGTGTTGACGACTCCGCAGGTCAGCATCTTCGGACGAGAACTCAACCCCGTCGGGGAAATGTCGACCCCGGAACTCGTCGACCTCGTCAGGAGCAACTACGACGGAATCAACGATATCTCCCACGAGGAAGACAGCGAGATCACGATCCTCGACCAGACGACGACCCAGTCGCGGTTCACTGCCGATGCAACGTTCGACGGGCAGGAACTCGAGGTCGACGTTTACATCACCGAGGCCGTCGAGGCCGACGACGACCTGCTCGTGACCATCGGCGTCTACCCTCACCACCTGCAGAGCCAGGAGAGGTCGAACATCACGACGCTCACCGAATCGGTGACCACCGAGGTCGATCCGGACGACTCGACCGGCGGTTCCGGGGATGGCGGGGACGATAGCGACAACGAAAGCGACGACGGCAGCGGCACGAACGAAAGCGGCGACGGAAGCGGTGACAACGAAAGTGACGACGGCATCCTCGGGTAACGTTGTCTCGAGCAAGGGCTTCTAGACGGCCTCGAAACGGTCGACCGGCCGGTACCCGCGGTGCGTGCGACTGTGGGACCGTCAGAGTCCGAGTTCCCGACCGATCACCAGGTGCTGGATCTCGCTGGTTCCCTCGCCGATCTCCATGAGTTTCGCGTCGCGGTAGAACCGCTGGGGGGCGAAGTCGGTGGTGTAGCCGTAGCCGCCCAGTACTTGCACGGCGTCCTCGGCGACCTCGCGAGCGGCCTCGCTGGCGTCGAGTTTCGCGAGGGCCGATTCCTTCGTTACCGGATCGCCCTGATCGTATTTCCGGGCGGCCAGGCGAGTGAGCAGCCGCGCTCGTTCCGTCTTGCGGTACATGTCGACGATCGTGTCTCGAATCGCGTCGAACTCGCAGATCGGCTGGCCGAACTGCTCGCGCTCCTTGCTGTAGGCCTTCGCGTGTTCGTAGGCTCCCTGTGCGAGCCCCGTCGAGAGCGCGGCGATCGAGATGCGGCCGCCGTCGAGGGTCTTCTTGGTCTGTTCCCAGCCGTCGCCTTCCTCGCCGAGCAGGCGGTCCTCGGGGAGGCGAACGTCCTCGAGTCGGATCTCGCAGGTCGGCGAGGCGTTGAGGCCCATCTTCTCCCAGACGGTCGTCACCTCGAACCCGTCGTCCTCGCGGGGATCGACGATGAACGTCGAGATGCCGTCGTAGCCGGCATCGGGATCCGTGACCGCCTTGACGAGGATCGAGCCAGCCTCCGAGGCGTTCGTGATGAACTGTTTCGTGCCGTTGAGGACCCACTCGTCGCCCTCCTTTTCCGCGGTCGTCTCCATATCTGACGCATCCGAACCGCTGTCGGGTTCGGTCAGCGCCCAGCCGCCGAGGTACTCGCCCTCGGAGAGCGGGCGCAGCCAGCGCTCTTTCTGGGCGCTCGTGCCGAACAGTTCGATGGGTTTCGAGGCCAGAGACGTGTGAGCGACGTAGGAGAGCCCGATCGCGCCGGAGACGCGGCCGAGTTCCTCGGCGACGATCGCGTACATGAGCGTATCGCCGCCGAGACCGCCGTAGGACTCGGTGATTGGCACGCCCATCATGTCGAGGTCGGCGAGCTGGTCGAAGACCTCGTCGGGGAACCGGTGTTCGTCCTCGATCTCCTGAGCGATCGGCTCGATTTCGGTCTCGCAGAAGTCCCTGACGGTCTCCCGGATCATCCGGTGTTCGTCGGGTAGCTCGACGGGCATACGCAATACTTGCCTGGCCGAGGAATAAAGACACCGACGAGTCGCCCGGCGCGATCCGTCGAATCGAGCGTTACCAGCCGCCGCGGTCGTCGCGGTCGTCGCGATCGTCGTCCGACTCGCTCGAGTCAGTGGTATCCCGGAAGTCGGTGTCGTCTCGGGAGTCGGTGTCGTCCCGCGTGTCAGTATCGTCTCGCGAGCCTGTATCGTCCCACCCGTCGTCTTGGGACTCGTCGCGACCCCACTGATCGGACTCGTCGTCCCATCCGCGGTCGTCCCCATCAGGGCCGTCGTCATCGGAGTCCCAGCCACCGCCCGTTCCGCCGGTGCGGTCCGAGCCGCCATCACGGACCGCTGCTCGCTGCTCGGGGATCAGATCAAGTTCCGGATCCGTGTCCCCGAGGACCAACAGCGCGTAGTATCGCAGATACGTGACGACCGGCACCTGAATCAGGGCGCTGAACAGGACGAACAGCAGGACGAGTACCGGGACGAACAGGAGGAGGAGCAGGTTCAGGAACGGGACGAGCAGGAGGATGAAGAAGAGAATCAGGAACGGAATCAACAGCACGAGGAGGAGCAGCATCGTCGCGAAGCCGATGACTAGCTGGAGCACCCAGACGAGCAGGAGGTAGACGACGTACTCCGTCCAGTGACTGGTCAGCGTCGGCCAGATCCGTTTCCAGGCGGCGACGACGCCGAGATCCCGCTCGAGCATCGTCGGCGCGACGAAGACGGTGGTCAACCGATCGACGACGGCGAAGCCGATGCCGACCGGGATCGCAAACAAGATGAACAGGCCGATCAACTCCCACGCGATACCCGACAGAACGATCGCGATCAGGGGGATGCCGAGGAGCACCAGCGCGAGCAACCCGAGCGCGACGCGGAATCCGAAGAGGTGGGCACCGCGACCGACGTTGCGCGACGTGTAGCGACGAACGTGAACCTCGCCCGAGCGCAACGTCTCGAGCAGCGTGAACTCGAGCAGCGAACTCACGAAGAGGAATCCGAGCCCGATGACGAGGAAGAACAGTGCGATCGCAATCAGTATCGGCAGCCACTCGGCGAAATCGACGGCCGTCCCCGGATCAGTTCCCGTGTCGGGTGGCGTTTCACTGCCGATCCCGCCGCCGCCACCGGAGAACGACTGGCCCCCGAATCCGGTGCCGCCGACGAAGAAGACGATGAGCGCCAGCTTGAGCCACGTTCCGGGACGGACCGGCGTCAGAAACTCCCTCGTGACATCTATCGCGTCGCTTAGATCGTCTATCGCGAACATTACGCTCGAGTAGGAGGTCTCCGGTGATAGTAGTATTGTTCCGTCAACAGGAGACGGGCGCGTCCGCTTGCGGCTCGAGCCGACTCGTCGCCTCCGTAACAGTTCGGGACGCATTTAACGCGGACGCCCGTGACTGAAACGTATGGACATCCGCCGGCTCGCACGAGGGACCATCGAGTGGGGCCGCATCGAGCGCGTCGTCCGGACGCTGGCGGACCGCTACGACCGCGAGTGCGTCCGGGTGGAGTTCCTCGAGGCCGACAACTGGCTCTCGACGCCGTGTGTCATCGACGAGGAATGGTTCGTCAAGATCGTCTCTCGGCAGAACGCCCTCGTTCACGCGGTACTGACGACCGGCCGGAACGTCGGCGCGTTCTCCTCGGGAACCGAGGGCTTTTTCGATCGGTTCGATACGCCCCGCGAGATGGTCGAACACGAGTACGCGGCGACCGAGCGAATGCACGAGATCGGCGTCAACGCCCCCCAGCCGATCGATGCCTTCGAGGTCAACGGACTCGGCGTGCTCGTCCTCGAGTATCTCCCCGAGTTCGAGTCGCTCGATGACATTCCGGACGACGTCGTTGCCGAGCGAGCTCCCGAACTGTTCGCGATGCTCGCCACGCTCCACGAGCACGGGCTCGCCCACGGCGACCTGCGGGCCGAGAACATCCTGCGCTGTGAGGGCGAGTTCTACTTTATCGACGCGACCAGCGTCCACGAGGACCGCGTCGACGAGACGACCGCGTACGATCTCGCCTGCGCGCTGGCCGTCCTCGAGCCCCGCATCGGGCCGCGGAATGCCGTCGACGCGGCCGCGACGGCCTACGGCCCGGCGAAACTGCTCTCGGCGCGGGAGTTCCTCGATTTCGTCCGCCTCCGTCCGGACCACGAGTTCGACTCGACGACGCTCCGGAGCGAACTCGAGAAGGCGGCCGATCTGGGCGGGCAGTGACAACGGGCGGTCTGAGCGAGCAGTAACTACGGCAGATCTGAGCGAGCAGTAACTGCGATCGATTTGAGAGGGTAGTGATCCCGACTCGAGGACGGCCAGACCTCCATCACCGACCCACAGGACACTGCAGGCACCACGAGTTTTCGCGAGGTGGCACTACGCCGACGCATGTGCGCAACGTTCACCGACGACGACGTCGGCAAGCGGGTCGAAACCGCGAGCGGCGACCTGCTGGGAACCGTTCGGATGACCGAGGCGGAGACGGCCTACGTCGATGCGAACGAGGGAGCGACGAGCACGATTCAGGCGATCCTCGAGTGGGAGACCGACGAGGAGATCGTCCCGATGGACGAGAGCGCCGTGGCCGAGGTCACCGAGACCGCGATCCGGCTCGAGGACGAGCGTTCGTCTCCGGCGGAACCGGCCGGGGAGGGCACTGATCCCGTCATCGAGCGTGACGAAGGTACTGATGCACGCGACGATAGCGACGAGCAGCGGACGCTGGGTCCCCAGCCGGGTGCGCCCGACGAGCCGGCCGAAAGCGAGGAGGGTCGGAGTGGACAGGGCACCGGCCCATCGACCGAGGAGATGACGGAGGCCGGCGGGGAGCGGCATCCGGATACCGAGGAGGCCCCGCCGGAGGGGGACCGGACCGTCACGAAAGACCGCGGTGAAGAGGAAGATCGATAACGTACTTGAAAGGAAACGAACGCGTTCTGCTATCGTGGCAACAGGGAATCGCCACGCCCTCCCCAGCCGATTTCTCCGCACGGGTGCTCCGAACCGCGCACCGTTCGGATGGTTCGCGGGACCTCCGGTCCCGCGCTAACGTTCGCGCAATGTCATTGACCGTCCTCACTCTCGTTCGGCCTGCTCACGGATCGCTTTGCTCTCCGTTCGCTTTCGAGGCGCTCCCTCGGGTCGCGCCTCGCCAACAGCGCGCGCCACTGCACGCCGGTTGATCGATCCGAAGTGATATCGAGTCACTCCACCGACTGCAGCTGGCTGTCTCGAAAAACGGAATTCGCAGGCTATCGATCGCTCCTTGAGCGGTTCACCGAGCGAAAAACAGCGTGTCGGATTCAGGCGCGGGCTCGCGCTTGATCGGGTGTGTCAGCCTTGTTGTTGGCGTACGCGTTGTAGGCCGAGAGGGCGGCGACGAGCAGGCCGGTGATCGCAGTCCCGGTCGCGAGCGTGTTGCTCCCCATCTCGATGAACGAGGGCGAGATGAGGGCCCACAGCCCGAGCAAGACCGCCAGCGATGCGACGCCGACGCTCGCCAATCGATCCCTCGAGAGACGGACGAAGTTGTAACCTGCGGTGAGGAAAATCGCCGTCCCGACGAGGGTATCGTTCCAGATCGCCTCGTTCGTCGCCTCGAAGATGAACGGCGAGGCGACGAGGTAGAGGCCGAGCAGTGCGACGAGGGCGCTCAGCCACTGCATTGCGTCCGTGTTCAGAGAATTGTAGTCGGTCCGGGTATCGCGGCCGGTTTCGGTGTTCGGTGTGTCACTCATCGGTTCTCACTCCCGGTAGTTGCCATTCGAGCAAAACGTCCCTGCCTGCACCTGTCGGGAAATTCGCCGACTTGAATTTCCGCGTTATTGGCCAGTTCAGGGTTGCGTGTAGACTAATCAGCTCTCTTCGTCAGCTATCGACCGGCAGAGACGAGAGGGCCGAACACCGAGTCGCCGGTCGGTGTTCATGCGTCTCCCACAGGCGGACTCGAGTGAACGAACAGCGATGTTTCATGTTTCGGAGAGCAAATACCCTCGTCCCGTCTCGATATGTGAATCACCATCAGGATTTTCACCGTGCCCGCCGTTCTCTCTCGTATGAGCCAGCAACTCACCGAACGGGGACACGGCCACTACATCGGCGGCGAGTGGACCGACGGGAACGGCGCGGAACGGGGTCCCGCGAGCGATCGGACAGAGCCCGACGACGGACGGACGTTCGAGAGTGAGAACCCCGCGACCGGGGAGCCGCTGGCGACCTTTCAGCGCGGGATGGCGGCCGACGTCGACGCCGCCCTCGAGGCCGCCGAATCAGCCGCCGAGGAGTGGCGCTCCCTGTCGTATATCGACCGCGCGGAATACCTCTGGGAGATCTACCACGAACTGCGGGATCGCCACGAGGAACTCGGCGAAATCGTCTCGAAGGAGTGCGGCAAGGAACTCTCGGAGGGAAAAGCCGACGTGACCGAGGCCTGGCACATGGTCGAGTGGGCGGCGGGCAATGCACGCCACCCGCACGGCGACGTGGTTCCGAGCGAGATCGGCAGCAAAGACGCCTACATGCGCCGGAAGCCGCGCGGCGTCGTCGGCTGCATCACGCCGTGGAACTTCCCGGTCGCGATCCCGTTCTGGCACATGGCCATCGCCCTGGTCGAGGGCAACACCGTCGTCTGGAAGCCCGCCGAGCAAACCCCGTGGTGCGGGCAGATCATCGCCGAAATGTTCGAGGACGCGGGAATCCCGGACGGCGTCTTCAACATGGTTCAGGGCTTCGGCGACGCCGGTGCGGCGATCACGGACGACGAGCGCGTCGACACCGTCCTCTTCACCGGCTCCGCGGAGGTCGGCCACGAAATCGGCAACAAAGTCGGCGGCGAACCCGGCAAGCTCGCGGCCTGCGAGATGGGCGGCAAGAACGGGATCGTCATCACCGAGGAGGCGGACCTCGACATCGCCGTCCACGCCGCGATCATGTCGAGTTTCAAGACCACCGGCCAGCGCTGCGTCTCGAGCGAGCGCCTGATCGTCCACGAGAACGTCTACGACGAGTTCAAAGAGCGGTTCGTCGACATCGCCGAGGACATCTCCGTCGGCGACCCGCTCGCGGAAGACACGTTCATGGGGCCGGCGATCGAGGCCGACCACGTCGAGAAGATCCGCCGGCACAACGACCTCGCCCGCGAGGAGGGTGCGACTGTGCTGGTCGATCGGTTCGAACTTGAGGAGAGCGAGATTCCAGACGGGCACGAGGGCGGGGCGGCCACTGCCGCCGATGGTGAGCGTAGCGCTAGCTACGCGAACGGTCACTGGGTCGGTCCCTTCGTCTACGAAATCGAATACGAGTCCGACCTGCGCTGTCTGAACGAGGAGTGTTTCGGCCCCCACGTCGCCCTCATCGAGTACTCGGGCGACATCGAGGACGCCGTCGAGATCCACAACGATACCCCCTACGGACTGGCGGGAGCGATCATCTCGGAGGACTACCGACAGCTCAACTACTTCCGCGACCGCGCCGAAATCGGGCTCGCGTACGCGAACCTCCCGTGTATCGGCGCGGAGGTCCAGCTTCCCTTCGGCGGCGTCAAGAAATCCGGCAACGGGTATCCCAGCGCTCGAGAGGCCATCGAAGCCGTCACCGAGCGCACCGCGTGGACGATGAACAACTCCAGAGAGATCGAGATGGCCCAGGGGCTATCGGCCGCTATCAAGACCTCCGAGGACTGACGGCGCTCGTTGCGCCTGAGCAGAACGAAACGAATCCCTCCGCTCTGCCGTCTCGAAATAGAACTATTCCGTGTCAGTCCCTGTCCGTCTCAAGAAACAATTGCCTTTCATTTTCTACCTGCGAACGAATCGCTTATCCGGGGATTCGTAGAAGGAACGGATACATGAAGGCAGTCGTTCTCGCGGCGGGTCAAGGGACGCGAATGCGACCGTTGTCAGAATCGGTTCCGAAGCCCATGCTACCGGTCGCCGATCGACCGCTCGCGGCCCATACCGTCGACGCGGCAGTCGACGCTGGAGCCGACGAAATCGTCCTCGTCATCGGCTACGAGGGCGAAACGGTTCGGAACTACTTCGGTACCGAGTACCGGGGCATCCCCGTTTCCTACGCGGTTCAGGAAGAACAGGCGGGGACCGCCGACGCGGTCAACGCCGCTCGAGCCCACATAGATGGCCCCTTCGCCGTCCTCAACGGCGACAACCTCTACGATCAGGCGGCGATCGATCAGTTGTTCGACGCGTGTCCGGCCGTCTGCGCGATCGAAGTCGACGACCCGAGCAACTACGGGGTTCTCAGCACTGCTGCGGACGACCCCGACCTGGTAACGGAGATCGTCGAAAAGCCCGCCGACCCGCCGACGAATCTCGCCAACGCCGGGGCCTACGCGTTCCCCGCCGAAGCCCGCGAGTGGCTCGAGGTGCCCGCGAGCGAGCGCGGCGAGCACGAGATCACCGACGTCGTCGCGCGAGTGATCGACGAGTACAACGTCACGCCCGTCAGCCTCGAGCGGTGGCTCGACGTCGGCCGGCCCTGGGAACTCCTCGAGGCCAACGAGTGGAAACTCGGCGAACTCGAGGGGCGAATCGACGGCGACGTGAGCGAGGACGCACGGCTCGAGGGATCGGTCGTCGTCGAGGCGGGTGCGACGATCGAACCCGGCGTCGTGATCGAGGGGCCGGCGCTGATCCGCGAGGGCGCGGAGGTCGGGCCGAACGCGTACGTGCGAGGGGCGACGCTCATCGAAACCGATGCCGAAGTGGGACACGCCGTCGAAATCAAAAACAGCGTCGTCTCGCGTGGTACGTCCGTCAGTCACCTCTCGTATATCGGCGACAGCGTCCTCGGCCGGAACGTCAATATCGGCGCGGGGACGAACGTGGCGAATCTCCGCCACGATGACGCTGATATCTGGTTTACGGTAAAGGGAGAGCGCGTCTCCACGGGCCGCCGAAAGTTCGGTGTCGTCGCCGGCGACGAGGTCAAGACCGGCATCAACACGAGTCTCACGCCCGGACTGAAACTCGAGGCCGGCGCGACCACTATGTCGGGCGAAACCGTCGAGCGGGATCGGTAACGCTCGGTCGGGATCGGAACGGTTCCTCGAGTCCTCCTTTTGGAGTCTATTGTGACGAGTGGTTTTCGGAAGCAGTTGTTCGAGCAACAGTACTTATGCCTCTCCGTTAGACGATAGCACACATGTCGACGTCCACGGTTCGCGGAACGATCAGGGGGATGGGCCAACGAGCGAATCCGGCCTTTGCAGCGGCCGTCGTGGTGGTGCCGCTGGTCGCGCTGGGGTACGCGGTGACGATTGCAACGGTCCAGCAACACACCTACGTGCACGTGATGGCGGGGATCGTCTGGACGGGAATCGATATCTTTCTCGGGGCCGTTCTCGGGCCGGTTATCGGCGGTCTCGACGACGAACAGAGTTCGGCCGTGTTCCAGCGACTCACCCCGAAGACGGCGTTTCTCCTCCCGTCGCTGGCTTTCGTCACGATCGCCGGCGGCATCACGCTGGCCCAGCGGATCGGCATGTTTCCGCACGCGGAGCCGTGGCTGGCGCTGTTTACCGCAGTGAATCTGATCCCGATTTTGCTCCTCCTCGGATGGCGGCTGAACGCGTGGACCGACCGCCGCTGGCAGGTTCCCTTCGCCGTTGCGACGATCGGCTCGCTGGCCTGGGTCGCGCTCACGATCGGCGAGTTCGCGATGACCGAACCCTCGATCGCCGTCGCACTCGGTCTCGTCACGATCCTCTCGGTGCAGGGCTTCGGCTTCCTGCTCCCCGGCGAACTTCGGATGTACAGAGAGATGCGCTCGGCCACCCCCGATCCGTCGGTTATCTCCGCGATCGGCCAGCAGAACGCGATGCTCGGCAGCGTCCAGGGCTTCTTCCAGCTCCTCCTGATCCTCGATATGGTCTATCTCCGTTACGGTGGTTTCCCGTTCTGACTCGAGGATGTCAGGGCCATTTGTATAGTTCACAACTGCTCAACACTGGGGAAGAACGTATCACTCGAGACTGGTCACCCGGCGTGCGGTGGCGCGCGCTGGGCCGCGGTGAATGCAAATGAACCGCGGCTCGAAGCCGTGCGAGGGATGAGCGAACGCTAGTGAGCGAATCGGTTGGGGAGGGTGTGGCTACTCCGTGTTGCCACGATAGCAGGACGCCTCCTCTCACTTGACTCCGCCCGAATACACCGTTCCATTCACACTACTCGATTGAACAGGTATCCCAACATACTCAGACGAGCGTCTCTCGAGCGAACGAACGCGGAAATGAGGCGAAAGGTGGGACGAGGCGGAGAGGTGGATGCGGACGTGGTCGCTCGGTTCCCGGGAAACCGAGCGTGCGACGGGCCGGAGCGACGCGCTATGCCGGAGTAGACGTGAAAAGCGCCTGTGCCGGCATTGCTACCAAAGGCATGGGAAAGTAAAAAGTCAGCGATTGGGACCTGACGGTGATTGCGATCCCGCAGTTGTCACAGCTGGCGGTCCGGTAGCGGTCACAGCCGGCGATCCCGCAGAGCTGGGAACTCCTCGCGGACCTCGGCGACCGTTCCGGGATCGATTTCGGTCGTGACCAGCGCGGGCTCGTCGCCGCTCGAGGCCAGCGAGACGCCCCACGGATCGTAGACGCTCGAGCGGCCCAACAGCGTGGCGTCGTCGAACTCGCCGGCCCCGTTGATCGTCGCGACGTAGGCCTGATTCTCGATCGCGCGGGCCCGCGAGAGGGTCTTCCAGTGTTCGATACGCGGGTAGGGCCACGCGCTCGGGACGAGGATCAGTTCGACGCCGTCGTCGACCAGTCGCCGGTAGAGTTCCGGGAACCGCAGGTCGTAACAGGTCGTCACGCCGACGGTGACGTCACCGATCGTCGCCGTCTCGAGGCGGTCGCCGGGGACGAGCAGTTGCGACTCCGCGGACTCGTAACCGAACAGGTGGTGTTTCCGGTAGACGAGTTGCAGTTCGCCGTCGGCATCGAACAGCGCGGCGGTGTTCGCCAGTCCCTCGTCGGCGGGCGTGTCGACGGTCTCCGTCGCCGCCAGATCCTCGACGATGCTCCCCGCGAGGACGGCGATGCCGTGGTCGGCCGCCGCCTCACGGAGCCGAGTAAACGTCTCGCCCGCGAACGGTTCGGCGGTGCGAGCGTAGAGGTCGAACGCGAAGTAGCCAACGGTGAACAGTTCCGGCAGAGCGACGATATCCGCACCGCGATCGGCGGCCCGGGACACCGCCTCGAGCGCTCGGTCGACGTTCGCGTCGACCTCACCGGCCTCGACGTGAATCTGTGCGAGTGCGAGCCTGAGCGAGTCGCCGGACTCGGCGTCCGCAACGGCGGCGTTCGCGTCAGCAGTCATCGTTCCACTGTGGCCGCCCCACCACCGTTACTGTGTCGGCTGCGTTACCGTGTCGACCGCATCACTGTGACAGCTACACTACCGAGTCGTCTGCAGGTCCCGCTCGAGCGCGCGCTGGAGGTTCTCGAGTTCCGAATCGAGGTTTCGCTTGAAGAACCGCTCGACGCCCGGAAGCTTGCCGTCGACGACGAAGCTGTTCTCGAGGCGAGCACCGGCGTCGGTCTCGATAATCTCGTGTTCGCCGGTCACGTCCATCACTTTCGATTCGCCGACGAACTTGACGTACTCCGGCGGTCGTCGCGTAACGTCTTCGGTGTTGACGGCAATGGTTTTCCGAACGAGCGGGATCGGGAGCGAAACCTGCCAAGTCGCGCGCCGACCAGCCGGATCGTCGATCGAGTAGGATTCGACGACGCTGATCGCCTGGGCCCGGTTCGCCGGATCGACGATAAACTCCCACACTCGCTCCGGCGACGCATCCACCTCGAACGATCGGTCGATCCGTACAGTCATGCCCGTACCTGTGCGATTGTTGGATAAAAAGACCGTGGACCGGCAGGCGGACCCGTCGCTACGATCGTGGCGATTCGCAGCGAAATCGGGCTAAATTGGGTGAGTCGAGCTATGGGACGCCGACGCCGATTAACTGATCGTGACTCGCCAGGTCGTCGACCGGGCGCGGCCCCATTTCTCGATGTCGACGTCGTCCGTTTTCTCCGCGAGGTGTGGCAGTCGAGCGCCGACCTGTTTCGACGAGAGTCCGATCGCGTCCGCGATGTTTTTCGCTCGGAAGTACTGCTCGCCGCGGGCAGCGCTCTCGCGGAGGTACGAGACAATTCGCCGCTCTTCGTCGGAGTAGTCGGTCATCGTCCGTACACCACACTAGGTGTTCGTTGGTCTTAACCTTTAACGGCCGGGACGTGCGGGTTCGGTACCGAGCGCCGTTCGATGGGCCGTCTCGAGCCGGTGGTTCATCGCATCGATCCGTCGCTGCGCCTCGTCAGTTGAAAAGGTGAATGCCGGTGACCGCGAGTGAGCTAAAGAGAACGGCCGCAGCGAAGCCCCACGCCGCCGTCACGTCCGGTGCGCCAACGAGCATGACGAGTGCGCCGATCACTGCGAGTGCGCCCAGTGCGAGCGCCAATCCGACGCCCTTGTCCGTCGACCTGGTTTCCGTAGCCATGCTCGGGCGTTGTGTGTGGGGTGTCTTAACTTCTCTCTTTCGTGACCGAATCATACCCGTCGACGACGGTCCGACCGCCGGCCGGTCACTTGATCGTCGTGTGTTCGGACTCCTCGTTGAGCGCGAGGTTCGCCGCGATTTCGGCGTTTCGCATCGCGTACTGAGCAGTCTGTTGAAGGCTGACGAGCACTTCGCGGATGCGCAGCAGGTCTTCGTTGTCCATCTCCGGTAGCTCCGCGAGGATCTCCTGCTCGAGGTCGGAGATTTCGTGGAACAGTGCCCGGACCTCGTTGGACTTGTTGTAATCGCGCTCGACGGCGGCCTCGACGGCTCTGGACGTAATATCGTCGACCAGCTCGTTCAGCTCCCGGATGTCGCGCATCACGGAGCTGTCGACGTTGAGCGTGTGGCCCTGGGTTTCGATGACGATCTCGGCGATGTCCTCGCCGTTGTCGGCGGTCAACTCGAGGTTCTTCGCGATCGAGCGGTAGCCGATCAACGGGAAGCCGGTGTTGAGGCCGACCGCTCGCGCGAGGTTGGGGTTCTGGTAGGCCGTAAAGATCAGTCGCAGGAGGAGGACGAAGATCTTGTTCGCCTGCCGTTCTCGGTTCAGGGCGCGCTGAGCCAGATCGGGGTTGCCGTGGGCCAGCGCTTTGATCCCCTCGCCGCGCATCGTCTGACCGGTTCGCTCGAGGCGCTCGAGCAAGTTATCGAGCGTGAAGTCCTCGGGATCGACCGAGCAGCGGATCGAGATGCTCTCGGGGGTCTCTTCGATGACGCCCAGCCCCATCAACTGGGTCTCGGCCTGATAGACCGCGTTGATATGATCGGACTCGAGTGCGCCTTCCTCGCGTTCGATGCGGATGATGCGCCGTCCGAGGACGTACTGTGCGACGATCGCGCGCTCGACGGCGTCGGCGTCGAGATCGTCGGTGTGGATGATCGCTTCCGTCTCTTCCGAGCTCGCGGACTCGGACATCACGGTCAGGGTGCCCTTACCGCTGGTTCGGAGCGATACTTCGTCGCCCTTTTCGACGTCGTGTTCGGACGCCCACTCCGCGGGGAGGGTCATGGCGAGCGTCGACGGACCGAGTCGTTGCACTTTCCGCGTTTCCATGTGCCACCATAGTATCGACTCGACCTTAATCTTGACTATATGGTCATTATATTGAGGGCGATCGTTATATGGTTGAGGTTACGTGCCGATACACTATCGCCCTTATATAATTCGAACGGCCTGCCCGAGACGTCAGGCGACGGGGACCATTCGCGTCGTAAACCGGCCCGTCCGCACCTGCAGCCAGCCCCGGAGCTGTTCGTCGATCTCCTCGTCGTCGGTATCGACGTGCAAGGTGTCGATCCCGTCCAACTTCTCGTCGGTGGCGACGACCTCGATCTCGTCCGCCTGACGGATCACCGCCGGCGAAATCTGGTGGTTCCCCCGACCGAAGACGAATCCCTGTCCGCCGATCGGTGAGACGACGATCGTGACCGGGTCCGCGAGCACCGCCAGGATATCCGACTCCGCGCCGTCGCGGACGAGTACCTCGCCGCGCTGGTCGCTCCGAGTCGCGTCGTCGTTCACTGCACCGTTCCCTCCCGTTTCGTCCGTCTCGGGAGGAGCGCGCCAGACGTCGACCCCCAGCGGCGAGGGGTCGATTCCCAATTCTGCTTCGATAGCACCGACGGTGCTGCCGGGCCCGAACACGTAGGTCCGTCCCGGCTCGACTTCGCGGGCGAATCCCGCGGCCAGCGAGTCGACGCTGCCGCTCGAGACCTGTTTGCCCGACTGCAGATCAGGCGCGACGGGGACCGGGACGATCGCCCGGAGTTCTGATCGCACCTCCCCCTCGCGGTAGGCGGCCTCGTCGATGTCGTTAACCTCGCGGGACTCGACGCGGTCGAACTCGGCGGCGATCCGGCCGGCGTCGGCCGGGGTGACGCCGAAGACCGACGAGTAGATCTTGACTCCGGCCGGAACGCCGAGCATCGGCGTCTCTCCGTCCGCCTCCTTGAGCACCTGAGCGACGTCGACCGCGGTGCCGTCGCCGCCGACGAACAGAACCAGGTCGACACCATGCTCGAGCAGTGCGCGGACGGCCGCCCGGGTATCGGCTGCCGTCGTCTCGGCGGCTCCGGGATCGCCGGGTCTCGCGGGATCGCTCGAGCCGTCGGCCGTCGCGGGATCGTAGACGACCGTCGGTTCGTAGCCGGCGTCCCGGACCGCTCGTTCGCCCAGCACGCCGGCGGCGGTGTACACGGTGAGATCCGGTGCACGCCGGTGGAGCGATCGCAACGCTTCACGCGCCCGGTCCGGCGCTCGTGGCTCGGCACCACGCCGGCGCGCCTCCTCGACGTTCCCGTCGGTCCCCTTCAGCCCGACCCGTCCGCCCATCCCCGCGATCGGGTTGACGACGACGCCGATGGACTCCATGGCGTGCTATGCGGACGCCAGTGGGAAAGCCGTGTCGCAGCCGTCCGTCGGTCTCGCGCCGCGAGTGATATTCGAGACCGACGAGCGACGAGCTATCCGCTCGTTTTCTGAAAGATTAAGAGGGATGGGAACCGATCGCCGACTATGCCTGCACTGATCGACGCCGCCGTTCTCGCGACGGAAACGGAGCTACCAATGGATATCGTCGGCTGGAGCGCGCTCGCTCTGAGCCTGCTCGTAACGGTCGCCTGGATGGCTTACTTCTACCGCTGACGGCCCGATCTGGTTACGGAGACTCGACCTGCTCGCGGAGCCACGCGGCCGCTTCCGCGACGGTCGCTTCGTCGGTCCCCGTGAGTTCGATCCGGACCGACTCGCCCGGATAGCTCCCGACGGAGATGTCGTAGCGCTCGCGGAGGTCAGCGATCCGATCGAGGAGCGCGCTTTCGGGTTCGTCGGCGACGACCGCCTCGCGGTAGGTCGGCGTTCCCGTAAACTCTGAAGCGACCGTCTCGAACATCGCCTTCATCTCCGAGGGGACACCGGGAAGCACGTACACATCTTCGAGGACCGCGCCGGGAGCGACGCCGGTTTCGTTGTGGAGCGCCCGCGCGCCCGCCGGCAGGTCCGCCGTCCCCGTCGCGAGATCGTCGCGGGTGTAGCCGTTCGTCTCGAGCCAGGCGAGGGCGTCGTCGTGTTCCTCGAGCGAGCGTCCGAGCGCGGCCGCAACGCCCTCCATCGTGAGATCGTCGTGCGTCGGACCGAGTCCGCCGGTTACGATGACGGCGTCGTACTCCGCGCGGTACTCGTTGACGACGCGAGCGATATCGCCGACTCGGTCGGGAACCGTCGTGACGCGTTCGACGTCGACGCCGCGATCGTCGAGTTGCTCGCAGAGCCACGCGGCGTTCGTATTCGTCGTTCGTCCGGCGAGCAGTTCGTCGCCGACTGTTACGACCGCGACTTTCATACCGACTCGTTCGGGCCGAGTCCTCAAATGCGTCTCGACGCCGTCCCGTCATCGCTTTGTTCCCGATGCACCTCGAGTCGACCATCACCCCCAACGTAACGATCTCGAAATTCGAAAATACCTCCTATCGATAATTACTATATAACGTATCACTCTCGATGGCCATAAGATTCAATTATTGTAATTGATAACGAGCTGAGTATGTCTCGGAGTCGAACGGAAGGGAACGATGCTGATTCGACCACGGTACTCTCCGCGCTGGGCAACAAATACAGCGCAGAGATCCTCTGTGCGGCGGGAACACCGAAATCGGCGCAGGCACTGAGTACTGTCATCGAAATTCCGATCGCGACCTGCTATCGGCGAATTGAAGAACTCGTTGACGCGGGACTGTTGACCTGCGAGGGCCGGCAGCTCTCTGCGGAAGGGCGACGAACGAACATCTACCGCCGAACGCTCGACGAGATCGAGATCGACTTCTCGGACGATGAACCCGAGTTTTCGCGGAAACGTCGCACCGAGGCGAAAAACCGACTCCAGGACCAACGCAAGGACTGACACCGATTTCGACGCCGAGTCCCCGCTCTTTCTTCGCGGATCGACACGCTTCGTCACCGGTCGCAGCTCCTGGCACATCGCCGCCGATTCGGCAGACCGTTGGAAAGCAACCATCCTTAAGTATTCCTGAGAGAATACCCTACTATGACCGAACCAGTCGGAAACCGCGAGTCCGAATCGGCCGTCACGACGGACAACGATGTCGTCGGGAGTCATCGCGTCCTGCACGTCGGCCGCGACCGGCCGATCAGGATCAGCGCCGGCCACCGACTCAGGCACCATGACGGCAAGTGTTCGCGACCCCACGGCCACAACTACGAGGTCGCCGTCACCGTCGCGGGTCACCTGACCGAGGAGGGATGGATCGCCGACAAAGGAGATATTACCGACGTAATATCAGAGTGGGACCACATGTTCCTCCTCGAGGCCGGCGATCCGCTCGTCGAGGCCTTCGAGGCGACCGGCGACGACGACGGTGTCGTCGTCCTCGAGCGGCCGCCGACGGCCGAAGTGATGAGCGTGATTTTAGAGCGCAAACTCGAGGCGGTCCTGCCCGAGACGGTCACCGACGTCTCCGTACAGGTCAGCGAGACGAGCGAGCTCTGCGGAGGGAGCGAGTTCTGAGATGCCGGTTTCCGATTCAGTCAATCTCGAGAACGCGGCCGAAATCGAGGGCAAAGCCGAGGACGAGGAGTCCACCGAGGGGCTCCCGATCAACGAACTGTTCTCCTCGCTACAGGGAGAGGGAACGCTCGCCGGCGTCCCGTCGGTGTTCGTCCGCACGAGCGGCTGCAACCTCCGGTGCTGGTTCTGCGACTCCTATCACACCTCCTGGGAGCCGACCCACGCATGGCTCGGCCTCGAGGAAATCCTGGCGAAAATCGAGTCCTTCGACGCCGACCACGTCGTTCTCACCGGCGGCGAACCGCTGATTCACGAGGAGAGCGTCGCCCTGCTCGAGGAACTCGATGAGCGAGGCTACCACACCACCGTCGAGACCAACGGAACGATCTACCGGGACGCGCCGATCGATCTGGCCTCGGTCAGTCCGAAACTCGAGAGCAGTACGCCGACGCCCGAGCGCGATCCCAGCGGTGAAGGCGAGTGGGAAGCGCGCCACGAGAGCGATCGGATCGACATGGACTCGCTCGCGAGACTGGTCGAGGACTACGACTTTCAACTGAAGTTCGTCGTGACCGACGCCGAGGACATGCCGGAGATCCTCGACCTGCTCGCCGAGCTCCGCACCGTTGCCGATGCTCCGATCAGCGACGACGACGTGCTCTTGATGCCCGAAGGGGCGACTCGAGAGCGCCTCGCGGAGACCCGAACGGCGGTCGCCGACCTCGCGATGGAGTACGGCTTCCGGTACACGCCGCGATTGCACGTCGACCTCTGGAACGACGCCCCCGAGACGTGATTCGACGCTAATTGACTATGACCGACACGACACCCACCGATCCCACGACTGACGAATCGACAGCCAAACGCGCCGCCGTCCTCCTCTCGGGCGGCATGGATAGCGCCACCGCCGCCGCCGAGGCCCGCGAGCGAGGCTACGAGCTCTACGCCCTCCACACCTCTTACGGCCAGCGGACCGAGGACCGCGAACTCGAGTGCGCCCGCCGGCTCGCCGACGAGTTCGACGCGGCGGACTTCCTGCGGATCGAGACCGGTCACCTCTCGGCGATCGGTGCCTCGAGTCTCACCGACGACGAGATGGCCGTCGACGACGCGGACCTCGAGAGCGACGAGATCCCCTCGTCGTACGTCCCCTTCCGGAACGCGAACCTGCTCTCGATGGCCGTTTCCTACGCCGAAGCGAACGACTGCGAGGCGGTCTTCATCGGCGCGCACAGCGAGGATTTCTCCGGGTATCCCGACTGTCGACCCGACTTCTTCGAGGCCTTCGAGCGCGTGGTCGACGTCGGGACGAGACCCGAGACCGAGATTTCGATCGAAGCGCCGTTCGTCGACTGGTCGAAAACCGACATCGCCGAGTGCGGCGTGGAACACGGGGTTCCCTACGAGTACACCTGGAGTTGCTACCGCGAGAACGAGCCCGCCTGTGGCACCTGTGACGCGTGTGCGTTCCGGCTGCAGGCGTTCCAGAATATCGGCGTCCGCGACCCCATCGAGTACGCCGAGCGACCGTCGTACGCTGACGAAACTGACGGACTGTAATCCGCTTGCGATTCCTTGCGATCCGTCGCGGTCCCTGAAATCCGGACGGGTTCCGAAGCGCGATACAAACGTTTAATATCCGACACGTCGAACCGGTCGCTCGTGACGCGCTCCGTGGCCCGCTGGTTCCGAGACGATGACGGGGGCTGGCAGTTTCCCGAGGGGCGTCGCGGCGAGTTCGTGACGCTCGCACTCACCTTGCCGTGTTTGGCTGTGTTCATCCACGCCGATACGGGGCTCCCCCGCCCGACGGAGTACTGGCCGGCGATGATCCTCGGCGTTGGGTCCGGATTCCTGTACGCGACCTCCTATCGAGACGCGACCGTCGAACGTGTTCCCGATTGGGCCTCCATTGGACAGGTGGTTTCCCTCCTGGCTGGCGGGTTCGGTCTCACGCTCCTCCGGCTCGTTCACGTCGCCGATTCCACGGTCCTGTTCGTCCTCGCCGCCGGCGGGACGATCGTGGTGATCTACGGTGTCAGGCTTTGCTCGCCGTTCCATCCCGGCCTCGAGCCGCCGCGACGCGGCGTCGAATCGCCACCGACGGTCGAATCAAGTTCGAAGCGGGAGACGGCAATCGGGAGTCGTGACCGCTGACGCCGACCGTCGCTACCACGCTTCCTCGAGCATGCGTTTCACTCGTCGGCGTCGGTCCGTCGGCGCAGCCACTCGAGGGCGAGTGCCCCGCCAGCGATGCTCGTCCCGGCGGTAAATCCAGGGGTTTCGTCGGAATCGTCAGACGAGTTGGTATCGGTGTCGTCATCCGCTTCGTTCCCGGAGCCACCGATCGATTCGTTTCCGGCATCGACCGATTCGTTTCCGGCACCGGCTGATTCATTTCCGTTACCAGCCGATTCGTTTCCGTCACCAGCCGATTCGTTCCCGTCGTCGGAGGTGTTCTCGTCGCCGTCATCGCCCCCATCAACTCGATCTTCGCCGTCGGTCCGGATCGCGAACAGGGCATCACCGCTGACGTAGACGGTTTCGCCGACGACCGCCACCTGCCGCGGCTCCGTACCGGTGTCGACGTACCAATCGCCGCTTCCGTTCGTTCGGTCGAACGCGGTCACGCCGGATTCCTCGTGCCCCACGTAGACGGATTCGGAGTCGACGACCGCCGAAGTGAACGACCCGTCGCCGTCCGACGGTTGCCAGACGCGATCCCCCGTCTCCGAATCGTAGCCGGTGACGGTCTTCCGTTCGCCGTCTTCGTCGTCGGTCACGGCGTAGACGCGATCGCCGGTGAAGACGTCCAGCGAGTAGGAAGGAACCGTCGATCGTTTCGCACCGGTTTCGGCGTCGTAGACCGTTACGACGTCGTTTTTGACGGCAACGACGACACCGCTGGCGGCGATCGGATGGCCGGAAAAGGTGCTCGAGGCCCAGTCTTCGACGCGGTCCGTCCACCGCTCGTCCCCGGTTTCGACGTCCAGGGCGAACAGCTGATTGACGCCTAGGGCGAACACCGTCCCGTCGGCGACGGCGACGGAGTCTCGCTTAATGTAATCGCCTCGTTCCGTCCCGTCGTCAGTCGTCACTGTGCCCGGCGAGAACTGCCACTGCTGCTCGCCGCTGTGTGCGTCGAGCGCGTACAGGGCCCTGTCGGCGACGAGAAACACCAGTCCGTCCGCGACCGTGGGTGAAAAATTCGTTTCGGCCCCGAGGTCGCCCTTCTGCCAGCGGAGCTCTCCGGTCGCGGCGTCGAGCGCGGTCAGGTTCGGCTCTCCCCGCTCGCTGGTGACGTAAACCGTGTCGTGTGCGACCGCCGGTGGCCCCATAGCGACTACCGGCTCCTCCCGACTCGCTGTCGTAATTTCGGTTTCCCACTGGAGCGATCCGTCGGCCGCATCGATCGCACGCACCTGGCCGTCGTCAGCAATGAGGTAGACCGTCCCGTCGACGACGGCGAACGTGCCGCCGTGTTCGTACTCCCAGTCGACAGTGACCGGCGATTTCGGCCCGGTCGACTCCGGAACGAAGCCCGTGTTTCCCGCATCGCCGCGGATCGACGACCAACCGCTCGAGCCGTTTGCGGTCGCCGGTTCGTCGGCCGTCGAGTCACCGCCCGCGGTTTCGTCGTCCCCGGATCCGCCGCCGTCGGTTTCCTGGGCTGCTACCGTCCCCGTCGCCCCTGTTCCGACAGCAAGCGTGAGTCCAGCATACCGTAGCACGTTCCGTCTTTGGTACTCGCTCATACTCTATCCGAACGGCGGTATCGACCACTATTACTTATCGGTTCGATAACACTGTTCCATCTCGGAAACACGGGAGCGTGAACGGTTACGACAGCGGATTCCGCGGTAGAATACGTGGCAGTGTGACTGGCTACTGCCGTTTTTCAGGTACTCACCACGCCTGTTCGAGCACGCGCTCGATCACCGCGACGGAGGGGTCCAGCCCCGATGGCGCGTTCGCCATGAACGCGTCGTTCAGGATCGCTTCGGCGACCGCGGTGAACTCGTCCGGTTCGGGGCCGTCGACATCCCGAAGCCGCGATGGGAGTCCGAGCCCATCTCGAATCTCGGTGACCGCCTTGACGACCGCAGCGCCGTGATCCGCGGCCTCTCCGACGCCGAGCGCGTTCGCGAGGGTTCCCGATCGCGCGTCCACGCCCTTCGTTCCAAAGAGGTACTCGAGGACGTGGGGGACGACGATCCCGTGAGCGGCCCCCTGCTGAACGTCGCCCGTCCGCGTGAGTCCGTGGCCGAAAGCGTGGACGATCGAGAGCGTCGTCTCGCCGGGCCGCGAGATACCGTACTGGACGAGGACGATCCCCTCGAGGATCGTCTCGAAGGTCTCGACGTCGCGATCACCGTCGCCGAACGCTCGGAGCCCGTCCTCGAGTTTCTCGAGGCCGTGTCTCGCCGTCGCGTCGGTCACCGGCGTCGAATTACTCGCGTAAAGCGTC
The DNA here is from genome assembly GCF_013456555.2 of Natrinema zhouii. GTDB lineage: Archaea > Halobacteriota > Halobacteria > Halobacteriales > Natrialbaceae > Natrinema > Natrinema zhouii. Next base: position 3,350,212 of record NZ_CP059154.1, on the reverse strand, counting down.
TCTATTCCCTTGTCGAAGCCGTTCATGGCTGAGCCCGCGAGCACCGATTCGGGCGTGGTCGCGACCAGTTCCGGATCGTAGAACGCGGCCGCGGGCATCAGACCGGGATCGGAGATTCCGCCGCCGAGTTCCTCGTCGACCAGACCGGACTCGGGCGACGCGGTGACGCCGGCGACCGTCGAGAGGTCGGCACCGGCCAGCGTCGTCGGAACCGCGACGATCGGAACCAGCCCCGCCTCGGGGACGGTGATCGTTCCCGTCTCGGCGAACTCGGCGGCCGCCTCTCGAGCCGTGCGGTCGCTCGCCGCCAGAACGCTGATGACTTTCGCGACGTCGAGACTGCTGCCGCCGCCGAGGCTGACGAGAACGTCGGCGTCGTCCATCCGCAGCCGCTCGCGGCCGTCGATCGCCGTCGCGAGCCGTTTCTTCGACGTCGTCTCGTCGAAGACGCCGGCCAGCCGGTCACCCAGCCCCGTCCTGACCGGATCGATCACGTCGGGCGTGCTCCCGACGGTCGAACCGCAGACGACCAGTGCCCGCTCAAGGCCCTGTGCCTCGAGTTCTGCCGCAAGGCCGTCGACGCAGCCGGCACCGAAGTTGATGGTCGCCGGCTCGTATTCGAATCGGAAGGCGGGATTGCGGTCGCTCGAGTCGGATGCGGTCATGGGCGCTCGTACGGACTGGGCAATGTTAAAGGCGCGAGCAGCGGCGATCCGCTCGAGTTCGTCGCGGGAGTCGACGACGGTGCCGAACGGACCCAGTTTATCGCTCGTTCCGATCGGCCCAGGGCCGCAGGATCGCGTGAACGGCCTCGTTCATCGGAACGTCGACATCGACCTCGCTCGCGTGCCGGACGACGGAGCCGTGCAGTGCGTCGAGTTCCAGCCGCTTGTCGTGTGTCAGGTCGTAGTGGAGCGACGAGTACATCCCCGGGTCCAGCTCCCGAGCGAACTCGAGCCACTCGTCGACGGTCCCGTCGGGGAGGTCGATTCCCGCCGCTCGAGCGACGGTACAGACCTCCTCGATGATCCGGCGGTACATCGCCCACGAGGCGTCCGTCTCGCGGAGTTCGCCGACCGGGAGTCGACTCGTGGCGGTCATCCCCGCCTGCGCACAGATGAACGCGAACTTCCGCCAGAGTTCGACCCGGATGTCCGTGGCGAGGACTGCGTCGATCCCATCGCTCGCCGACAGCGCGTCGTCGAGTCGTTCGATTCGGTCGGTTCGCTCGCCGTCGAGTTCGCCGTAGACGAATCGGGCCGGCCCGCCGGTGTGCTCGACGACGCCGGGCTCCACGATGGTTGAGAAGATGTAGGCGACGCCACCGACGACGTGTTCCTCGCCGATTTCGTCGGCGAGCCACCGTTCGTTGTCGACGCCGTTCTGGACGGAAACGACCGCCGTCTCCGCACCGAGCAGCGGAGCGAGAGCCGCGGCCGCGTCTTGCGTATCGTGGGCCTTCACGCAGAACAGGACAACGTCACACGGCCCGATGTCCGCCGGGTCGTCGGTCGCCGGCAGCTCGACCGACGTATCGCCGTGGATGCTCTCGACGCGCAAGCCGTCGGACTGGAGCGCAGCGAGGTGGTCGCCTCTCGCGACGAGATGGACCTCGTGGCCCGCGTCCGCGAGGCGAGCCCCGAGGTAGCCACCGACGCCGCCGGCACCGAATACAGCGATTTTCATACCCGTCGTATGAATAGGTCGGTCAAAGGGATTGTGGGCCTCCGGCCCTCAGCGACTCGAGTCAGTCTCCGCTCGAGTCGACGTTCGGCCCGTCGAATTCCGGCAACTGGGCCTCGATTTCCTTGCGCTCGTCCTCGAGCCACTCCGGGAGCGCCAGCCGTTCGCCCAACTCCTCGAGGGCCTCGTCTTCCGTGAAGCCGGGCCCGGTCGTCGCCATCTCGACGAGGACGCCGCCGGGCTCGCGCGTGTAGATCGACCGGAAGTACTTCCGGTCGATGACTTCGGAGGGCGACAGCCCCGCCGCGGCGAAGGCCTCGCGCCACTCCTCCTGTTCGTCGACGCTCTCGGCGACGAAGGCCACGTGGTGAACGGTTCCGACGCCCATCTGCCCGCGACCGGCGTCGGTCTCGACGAGGTCGACCAACGAGCCCGGACCGCCGGTCGCACTACGGTAGCGCCGACGGCCGTCCGCTTCGGCCTCGAGTTCGTAGCCGAGCACATCGGTCAGAATCGTCTCGGTCGGGCCGTAGTCGTCGACGGCGAGCGTCACGTTGTAGAACCCGCGGAGCTGGTGCTCGGTCGGAACCGGGCCGTCCTCCCACGGCGTCGCGTCGAACTCACCGTCGCTCGCGACTAACTCGAGTTCGATTCCGTCCGGGTCCGAAAACCGGAGCACGGTCTCGTCGAACCGTTCCTCCTCCTCGAACTCGATATCTTGGGACTCGAGGCGGTCGCGCCAGTAGTCGACCGAATCCGAAGAGATACCGTAGGCAGTCGTCTGCGTCTGTCCAGCGCCGAACCGGCCCTCGCGTCCCTGATCGGTCCACGGGAAGAACGTGATGTTCGTGCCGGGAGCGCCCTCGCCGTCGCCGAAGTAGAAGTGGTAGGTGCCCGTATCGTCGTGGTTGACGGTCTTCTTCACGAATCGCAGTCCGAGCGTCCCGACGTAGAAGTCGGCGTTCGCCTGCGGGTTGCCGGCGATCGCCGTGACGTGATGGAGTCCGGGCGTATCCGGTGACATTACCGTTCCTAGGGACTCCCCGCTTGAATCGTTTGCTCGCGTTCGTGTCACCCGGGGACGCGCGGGTTACCGGGCAGATCACCCGCTCGAGCAGGCACCTCGAGAGCGGCCGAATCAACAGCGACTGTTAACACCCAGCGGACGCAACGGCACGTATGAGCTGTCCATATCTCGAGTATCGCGACGGGTCGGACGACCCCGATCGCGACCCGTTCGACGAGGCACGGGCGTACTGCACGGCGGCAGACCGGTTCGTTCAGCCGATGCGAGCCGATATCTGCAACGACCGCTACGACCTCGTCCACGACCGCGACTGCGAGATCTATCGGGAACACGCCGACGACGCCGAATCGGCGGAGAGCGGCGAGCCAGCAGCGGGAGCCGACGGAACGGGGGCTGAAAACGCGTGACCTATCAGGAGTTCCTCGCCGGTGAGCCGGTCGTCGTCACGGCGGCGCTGACCGGTGGCGTCCACGGGAAGGAGACGACACCCCATCTCCCCGAGACGCCCGAGGAAATCGGGAAGGCGGCAGCTGAGGCGGAGGCCGCTGGCGCAGCAGTCGTCCACGTCCACGCGCGCCGCCCGAACGGCGAGCGGACCTTCGCGACCGAGCGGTTCCAGGAGATCGACGACGCCATTCGCCGGTACGCCGACGACGTGATCATTCAGCACTCCACCGGCGGAACGGGCGCGCCGGACGAGGATCGGCACTTCCCGCTGCGAACCGACCCGGCACCGGAGATGGCCTCGCTCGATATGGGGCCGCTGAACCGCTACGACCACCTCACCAGCGAGAACACCCGCGGGCTGGTCGACTCGCTCCACGAGGAGATGGTCGAGCGCGGCATCAAGCCCGAACTCGAGGTGTTCAACGACGGCCATCTCAACGAGGTCCACGGCCTGCTCGAGCGCCGCGACCTCGCCGATCCTGTCTACGCGACGCTGATCTTCGGCCCTGGAACGCTGACCCCGCCGCGCCCGCGGAACTTCCTGAACGCGGTGGACAATCTGCCGGAGGGTGCACTGTTCAACACGCTCGGCTTCGGCCGCCACCAGTTGCCGTTCGCGACGATGGGGCTGCTATTCGGCGGCAACGTCCGGGTGGGACTCGAGGACAACGTCTACTATCGGCGAGGGGAACTCGCGGAGAGCAACGCGCAACTGGTTGAGCGCGTCGTCCGCGTCGCGGAGGAACTGGGCCGCGAGGTCGCGACGCCGGCGCAGGCGCGGGAGATTCTCGGGCTCTAGGTGTTGACTTGGCCACCTGTGAAGCGCGGTTCAGACCCGATAGAGAGCAGGAATCGTCCCATCAGAAGCACACTGACGAGCGTCAGCGCGCCGAAGATGACGATTTGCGGGAGCGGTACCGGTTGGCCGTCGCGGACCATGAACAGCGACATCGCCAGCACGGCCCCGCCGAGGGTCGCGATCTTGACGAGGAGGACCGCCGTGAACGCGTATCCCCACGCCCGGCGCTGTCGGAGCCAGTACGCCGAGAGGGCGAATGCGGGCACGACGACGCCGAGATCGAGCGAGTAGATGGCCGACGTCGGGAGCCCGGCGTCGGCGATGCTCGGCGGCGTCGTCCCCGAAACGGTCGCCGGCAGGATTTCCGACAGCCAGAGCAGCGAGATCAGGACGACCAGCAACAGCTGGAACCCGACGTACGCGCGGATCGATGTCTCACCGATTCGCCTTTTCAGCGAGGGTGCATCGAGTCGAACCGTTCCGCCGACGAACGTGAACAGCGTTAGCCAGAGCAGCGCGACGTAGACGAGGTAGAGCTCGTTGAACGCGGTCATGAACGCGTACGAGGCGTACGTGTACAGCAGGTAGCCGGTGACGCCGAGCCACGAGACGTATCCCCTGAGCGAGCCTCGAGCGGCGAAGAACAGCGAGACGGCCAGCGCGGGGACGGCGACGACGAGCGTCAGCAGGTCTTGGCCGTACACCTGCGGGAGCAGTACCGGCGCGTCTCGGTAGAAGCCGGGGACGAACAGCCCCACCAGCGTCGCAACGACCGTCAGAACGAGCGTCGCGAGCGATGCGAGTCTGTACGAACGTGGAACGGCGGTTTGAGACGCGGCCATTCGAGTCAGTTCGCGCTGCCTTCTTCGGGCGGTCTCAGGCCGAGGCGCCCCTCGACGAACGCGGCGAAGTCCGCGGCGAAGGCGTCGACCTCGTCCCAGTCGGTGTACTCGTAGTCGCGGGAGGTGTCCGTATCGCCGGTCGCGTCCGTAGCGATCCGTTTCATCACGAGCCGCTTGAGGAAGCCGTACTTCGAGTAGCGGAGCGCGCCCCCGAAGCGGGCGATTCGATCGGGCTGCCAGTCGGTCTCCTCGAGAAACGCATCGACGTAGCCCGCCGCTTCCGCGCGTCGGGTTTCGTCGCTCACGGCGTCGGACAGAGACAGCTGGAAGAACGCCGTCGGACGGGCGGCCAGCGTCTCGCGGGTAGTTCGCACGAAGTCCCGAACTGCCGGCTGGTGGTTCCCCACGTGAATCGACGCGCCGACGAGCACGGCATCGTATTGCTCGCAGTCGAAGTCCGCCGGAATCTCGTCGGCGTTCATCACGGTGGCATCGTGGCCGCGGTCGGCGAGCACGTCGCCGATGCGATCGGCGACTGTCGCCGTCTGTCCCTCACTGGTACCGTAACTGACGAGAATCGAGACCATCGTCGCTCTCCGTTGCAATACGGTCTTCGACCCGATAAAAGAGGCGGGCGGAACCCGCCTCACTGCGCCGGACTCGAGCGACGGAAGCGGGGCCACGGACCCAAACGATTAGCCGGATCCGGTAGTAGATTCGGTATGGACGTTCTCGAGGCGCTCCGAGCCGAGTCCGGCGTCGTCGCCGTCGTCGGTGCGGGCGGCAAGAAGACGACGCTCTATACGCTTGCCGCACGCGCCGCAAGCGATCGCTCCCTGCGAGCGGTCGTGACGGCGACGGTTCGGATCCCGATCTTCGATCGACACGTCGAGGAGGTCACCGTAACAGACGATCCGGTCGCGGCCCTCGAGCGAGCGGACGCGTGGCCCGTCGGCGTCGTCCCGGAACGGGAGGGTGAGGACCGGTACGTGGGGTACGATCCCGAAGCCGTCGACGACATCGCGGCGGCCGACGTCGCCGATCTCGTTCTCGTCAAGGCCGACGGCGCGCGGACGCGGGAGTTCAAGGCACCGAACGAGCGCGAACCACAGCTTCCTCCACACGTCGACACCGTCGTCCCGATCGCGAGCGTGCAGGCCGTCGGAAAGCGGCTCTCGGCTGACCACGTCCACCGGCCGGAGCGAGTGGCGGCGATTACCGGGCTCAGTCGCGGCGACGCAATCGGGCCCGAAGACATCGCTCGAGTACTCGCGAGCGAGCGCGGCGGACTCAAGGGAGTGCCAGCGGAGGCGACGGTCGTCCCGCTCCTCAACAAGGTCGACGACGCCGACCTGCAGGCCACCGCCGAGGAAATAGGAAAGGAGTTGCTCGAGCGAGCGCCGGCCGTCTCCCGAGTGGTACTGGCACGGATGATCGACGACGATCCAGTCGTCGACGTCCTTGAGTCGTAGCTCCGGTCCCGTCACTCCCCCTCGAGTCGCTCGAGCGCCGCCTCGAACTCCTCGCGCGTGTTAACGTTCTCGAACGTCTCGAGCGGCGCGTACTCGCGTACCTCGTCCTCGTCGACGACGACGTAGTCGAGGTCCAGCAGGGGCTCGACGACTCTGCGCTCGTCGTGCTCAAGGGCGCGATCGCAGGCGTCGGCCATCGGCTCGGCTCGATAGACCGCCTGCGTCGTCTGAAACCACTGGTCCTCGAGCCGCGGCACCGCGGCCTCGTGGCCGGCCGCCCGGTCGAAGAGGTGATCGACGAGGGCTGGCTCGACGAAGGGCATGTCGCAGGCGACGACGACGGCGTACTCCGCCGTCGCCTCACCGAGTCCGGTCATGATCCCCGCCATCGGTCCACGGTCGGGGATCGGATCGACCGCGAACGAGGCGTCGGGTCCGCCCTCGAGCGCCGCTCGTATCGCCGGAATCTGCTCGTCCCGGCAGTTGACGACGAGCTCGTCGACGGTCGGATCGATCCGGTCGACGACGCGGCGGATCATCGGCGTGCCGGCGAGGTCGACGACGGCCTTGTCCGCCTCGCCGAAGCGGGTCGAGTAGCCGCCGGCGAGAACGACGCCCGCTCGCTCAGTTCGGCGGGTCTCGTGGGACATGATCGACCGTTGGTCGAGCGATAGCAAAAGTGTGCGGTCGCGGTCCCGGCGTGGACGCGGCTGCAGCCGCGTTCATCGTTCAGTCCGACAGCCGCCATAGCGCGCGGTACAACGTCCAGAGGTCGCAGTCGAATCGGTCGGCGAGCGAGCGACAGCGCTCGAGGTAGGTCTCGTACTGCGAAACCGACGGCGGATCCGGGTACGGGTGAGGAAGTTCGTCCGCGTCCCGGAGCGTCGACCACTCGCGGGGGCCGACGACGACGAACTCGTCGGGGTCGATAAACATGCAAAACGCCGAGGCGACGGGGACATCGACGGCCTCGAGGGCGGTCAACGAGTCGATTCCCGCAGTGGCGTCGCTCGCGTCGACGGCGTCGGCGATGGCGACTCTGACGGCCTCGAAGTCATTGGTCCGGAATCGCTCTTCTGCGTCCCGTCGCTCGTCGTCGGGGTAGTCGCCGAGAAACCGCCGGTAGTACCACCTGACGACCCAGGCCGCGTCCCGCCGGCCGTACTCGCCCGACTCGAACGCTGCCGGGAGCGTCTCGAGATTCTCTTCCTCGACGGCGTACAGGGGTTCTCGATTGCGGTATTCGCGTGCCTGGGATTCCACGAGCGACCGCGTGAGCTCCATCGTGTCATAGTTTCGCACGTGCGACCGTCAGCGTTTCGCTGCCGAGCACTTCCGTTTGATCCGTCGCTCGCCGCAACTTACTGCCTGCATGGTAGAAAACCTCATGCACGCTCGGATAGTGAGATGCGTCTAACGGGTGCGATACCTGGAGGCACTACAGATGTCCAGCGATCAACAGGAGCCAATCAAGACGATCTGTCCGTACTGTGGCGTTGGGTGTGGAATCAAGGTACAGCCGGGCGAGGAGCCCGGTGACGTGCAGTTCATGCCGTGGGGTGACGCCCCGGTCAACGAGGGGCGCATCTGCATCAAAGGCGGTGCGGCGACGGAGGTCGTCGACCACGAGGACCGACTCACCGAGCCGCTGATCAAGGAGGACAGCGACGAGCAACGCTCGTCTGGCAGCCGAACGTCGTTCGGCGATAGCGAGTTCCGCGAGGCCTCCTGGGAGGAGGCCTACGAGTATATCGTCGGCGAACTCGAGCGGATTCGCGAGGAGTACGGCCCGGACGCGATGGGCTTTTTCGGCTCCTCGAAGGTGATGAACGAGGAGAACTACCTCCTCCAGAAGCTGGCGCGGCGCTACGGCACCAACAACGTCGACAACTGCACGCGAATGTGTCACGCCTCGACAGTCTGGGCGCTCCGGACGAGTCTGGGCGCGGGAGCGATGACCAACAGCATGCGGGACCTCCGCGAGGAGGCCGACGTGTTCTGGATCCAGGGGGCGAACCCCGGCGAGCAACATCCGATCGCCAACAGCCAGTACTTCCGACAGGCCGTCCTCGAGGGCGCGACCGTCATTCAGGTCGATCCGCACGCGAACAAGACGACACGGTCGTTCCAGATCGACGACACCGACCGTCACCAGCACCTGCAGCTGAACCCGGGAACGGACATCCCGCTGCTCAACATCGTCCTGAAGACGATCCTCGAGAAGCACGAGGCAAACCCCGACGAGGGCTGGATCGACGAGGAATTCATCGAGGAGCGAACCGAGGGATTCAACCACCTCGTCGAGACGCTCGAGGACTTCGACAAGGAAGCCGCGGCCGAGGAGTGTGGCGTGCCACTGGAAGCAATCGAACTGGCCGCCGAAAAGTACGCGACGGCCGACAACGCGGCCATCTTCACCGGCATGGGGATGAGCCAGCACGCCTGCGGCGTCGACAACGTGCAAAACGAGATCAACCTGGCGCTGATCACGGGTAACCTCGGGCGACCCGGTACGGGCGTCAACCCGCTGCGCGGGCAGAACAACGTCCAGGGGACCTGTGACGTCGGCGCGATGCCGAACGTGCTGCCGGGCTATCAGCTGGTCGACGACGACGAGGCCCGCGAGTCCGTCGAGGAGGTCTGGGGCTTCGAGATTCCGGACGAGCCCGGACTCACGAACGTCGAAATCTCCTACGAGGCCGGCGACTCGATCAAGGGTCTCTATGTCATGGGCGAGAACCCCGTGATGAGCGAACCCGACGCCAACGCCGTCGCCGAACGGCTCGCGGACCTCGAGTTCACGGTCGTCCAGGACATCTTCCCGACCGAAACCGCGGAGTACGCCGACGTCATCCTCCCGGCGACGACCTGGGCCGAGCGCGGCGGCACCGTCACCAACACCGACCGCCGCGTCCAGCGGATGCGCGGCGTCGGAAAAGTCCACGAGAACACGAAGCACGACCGGGAGATTCTGAGCGAGATCGGGACGCGACTCTTCGATTCGGGCTTCGACTTCGAGGATCCCGAGGAAATCTTCGAGGAACTCCGCCAGGTCTGTCCCAGCTACCACGGGATGACCTACGACCTGCTGGGCGAGGAGGGACTCCACTGGCCCTGCTACGAACCCGGCGACGAGGGCGACCCGTTCCTCTACGAACACGAGTTCGACACCGAGAGCGGTCTCGGCCAGATCGAGGGCGTCGCCCACCAGCCGCCGGCCGAGACGCCCGACGACGAGTACCCGCTGATCCTCACGACCGCGCGCCTCGAGGAACACTACAACACCGGGACGATGAGCACGCGATCGCCGACGCTCAACAAGCAGACCCCGGAGAACTTCGTCGACGTGCATCCGGCCGACGCCGAGCGCTACGGCATCGAGGACGGCGAGTACGTCCGCCTGCGCTCGAGGCGGGGCGAGATCACGCTCGAGGCGCAGGTCACCGAGGACACCAAGGAGGGGGTCGTCTGGACGACGCCGCACTTCGCGGCCGCCTCGGCGAACAAGCTCACGAACCACGTGCTCGACGAGCGCTCGAAGATCCCCGAGTACAAGGCCGCCGCCGCGGAGATCGACGTCGATATCGAACCTCTCGGCGAAACCGCGGATCCGGCGGCCGGCGACGACTGAGACGGCCGTGTGACGTGGCTCGGTTCCTACGGGTCGGACGCCGAGTCGTTCGCGGCTGTCACCCCGGCCAACTCGAGCCACGGGTCGGCGCTCGACTCGGTGACAACGACCTCGACCAGCGGCCGATCACACGCCTCGCAGACGGATCGAATCCCGACGCGGGGCCGCCGACAGCAGTGCTCGAGGCGTTCAGCTGTCGTCGTCACCCCACTGTCGCAGGCCGGACAGCGGTCTCGAAGCAGTCGCAGTCCCGTCAGGAGGTCGCGACGCTCGTCGACCTCGAGTGCGTCCCATCCCTCGAGCCGGGTTCGGAGTTCGGCCGCCGCGGCCACGTCCGCCGCGAGCGCCGCGGTCGACTCCCATCGGACCTGCTTTCGACCGTCGAGAACGTACGACGCGTCGCCGAGTCGCCTGATTTCGTCCGCGCCGAGCATCGAGCGAACGGCGTCCGAACGCGATTCGGGGTCGCCGTCGCGCGATAGTCGCTCGTTCCACTGCTGCCGAAAGGACGGTGTCAGTCGGATCCCGTCCCCTTGCTCAGTTGCAACGGTGGTGGCAGTTAGAACGCTCTCGAGAGTGTCGGGCGAGACCGTCTCGACCGTTAGGGTGTCCGATGGGGATTTGCCAAACATGGCGAGAACGCGATCCGGAAGATACCGTCGGGTGAGCGTCGGGGTCCCCGGAACGAGATAGCCACGGAGGCGGATGAGTCCCAGAAAGACGGTGAGCGCGAATGCGCCGACGAGCGCAGTGGTCGCGACACCGATCCCGATCGCGAGAGTGATCGCAATGACGACGTTGACCGCCGTACACGGGAGACACCGGTTTTCACCGGTGTACGCGGGCTGCTCGAGTCGCGCGAGGACGTCGGGAAGATCGATCACCGGCTACCACTATCGATCGGTACGCGCCGAACGGTGAAAAACTGCTGCCGGACTCGCACTGAGGAGGTTGAGGGGGTTGCGTTCGGCGGCAGCGGTGACGGCCCGCTGTCCCGACCGTGTGCAACGAGAACCGGTGCTCGCTCCGAGAAGGCGACCGCTACAGCCGGTAACCGACACCATATCGAATCCCGGCCGCTCTGAGGGCTGGTTGCTGTGATGCGACGCAGGTGGAGCAGCCCGAAACCGGTTTGTTCGCAACTTTATCTATTGTAGGCGTACTCTCATTTAGACAGTCCGTAGCACTCCGGAATTCTTTGGTAAGCATTATCAAAACACGTAATGGAGTTCTTTGTGGCGTGGTATCATGACACAAATATCCACTGCGTCAGATATGACGGTCGCGGAACAACGCGATCTGGCGACGGCTCTCGGCGTCGACACCCCAGGGGACGGGGCGGTCACGTGGGAGCTACTCGCCGGACAGATCGAACCGCGGTCCGACTCGGCGTTCGCCTCTCGAGGCGAAGCGATCCGGGCCGACCTTGCCGGGCGACTCGATCACGAGTTGCTCGAACGAGAACGCGAGAACATCGCGGACGAAATAAGCGGGTTACTGGACGTCCGCGATGTCGGCGTCCCGGACGAACCGAGCGGACTGTATACGGACGTCGCAGCACCCGGCTGGCGACTGTACGACCACCTGCTCGAGGTGGACTTCTTCGAGAGTCTCGACGAGAACCTGCCGCGGTTCACGGCGGACCACATCGAGACCACGGCGCGCGAACTCCTTCTCGCGGACCCCCTGTCGTCGTCGCTCGACGACGTCGGGTTCGACGAGTCGGAGAAGACGGCACTGCTGCTCGACGTAGCGAACAACGACGAACGGCTCGCTCGCTGGGTCCCGTCGAACCAGATTCCGGACGGCGTCGAGTTCGAGACGGAGACCATCCCGCCGCTCCACCAGCGCGCGATGGGCGGGGCGCTGCTGTGGATCCGCGGGCTCGACAGACACCTCTGGCAGAACGAGGTGATGATCACCGACGAGATCCTCGACGATGCGGTCAGATACGTCAAGGCGATGCTGGGCGGGCTGTTCGTGACGGCGACCGCTGCGTGCGACCTCGCCGGGGACGGGCAGTTCACGGACGAACAGTTGACCGCCGCGCTCACCGCGGGCTCGGCCGTCCAGATCGTCAGCCAGGAGGAGTTGCTGCACACCGTCTTCTACATCAGGGACGACATGCGCGCTCCGAGCAAACTGAGGTGATTCCGTATGGCACTACGCAACGACAGGGCCGTTCAGGCCGCACGTAACATCGAACTGCGAGAAATCGAAGACGGCTATACACTGGTCGGGGGCCCCGACGATTCGGTCACCGAACAGCACGATACTGACCGAATTCCGGAAGGCGACGTCGATCAGGAGATGCTGAGCAACACCGGGGACGATCCCGAGTCGTGGCTCATGTACGGCGGGAACTACGAACAGCACCGGGCCACGCCCGCCGACGTCATCACCCCCGAGAACGTCGGCGACCTCGAGCTCGAGTACGAGCTGTCGGTCGGGACGGGCTCGAGCATGGAGGGGACACCCATCGTGGTTCCGGGCGATCCGCCGGTCATGTACCAGACGAACGGACCCAACCACATGAAGGCGATCGACCCCCGCGAGGGAGAGGTCCTCTGGAGCTACACCTACGCGGTCCCGATCGGGGTCGAACTGTGTTGTGACGACAACAACCGCGGGGCCGCCGTCTACGGCGACAAGGTGTACATGACGACGCTCGACTCGGGCGTCGTCGCGCTGAATCGGTACACCGGCGAGGAGGAGTGGTACACGAGCACGGCCGACCACGAAGAGGGGTACTCCGCGACGTGGGCACCGGTGATCCGTGACGGGACGATTTACACGGGCAGCGCCGGCGGCGAGTACGGCGTGCTCGGGTTCATGGCCGCGCTCGACGCCGAGAGCGGTGAGATTCAGTGGCAGACCGAGACGCTCCCGGAAGACGAGTGGGTCGGCGCGAGTCGAGAGCACGGCTGTGGGACGACCTGGATGACGCCGACGATCGACGAGGATCGCGAGGTCCTCTACACGGCGGTCGCGAATCCCGGGCCGGACTTCGACGGCACGGTACGGCCGGGACCGAACTTCCCCACCTGCGGAACCATCTCGCTGGACCTCGAGAGCGGCGAGTGGGAGTGGGGATTCCAGAGTAGCCCGCACGACGTCTGGGACTACGACGCGGTCGCGCCGCGGGTGCTGATTCGCGATGTAGACGTCGACGACGGACCGTCGGAGATGGTCGTCGGCTCGGACAAGACCGGCTGGGTGTACATGATGGACGCCGAGTCCGGCCAGCTCCACGAGCGCAGCGAGGAGATCTGCCAGCACATCAATATGTGGGAGATGATTCCCCACCTCAGCTCGGACGAGCGGATCCCGTTCGTCCCAGGCGCGCCGGGGGGCAACGACTGGCAGCCGCCGTCGTACAACCCGGAAACCGGATACGTGTACGTCGTCCACCAGAACTTCCCGCAGGACCTGATGTGGCGCTACGAGGAGTACAGCGAGGGCAACCCCTACTGGGGCGGCGATCTCTCCGACCCGGCCGAGGAGTTCCCCGACGAGTGGAACGAGAACATCACCGCGTTCGCCGCGGTCGATCCGGCGACGGGCGAGCGCGTCTGGCGCGAGTGGATCGAGAGCGAGGACGACCACTACATGTGGGGCGGGTCGCTGTCGACCGCGACCGGACTCGTGTTTAACGGCACCCAGAACGGTAATTTCGTCGCCTACGACGGCGAGAGCGGCGAGCGCCTCTGGGAGCACGAGTTCGACGTGCCGATCAGCGCCTCGCCGATGAGCTGGTACGACCCGGGCGAAGAGAAGCAGTACGTCGCCGTGCAGGTCGGCGGCAGCGGCTGGCTCCGACAGGGACCACGCGGCGACACGCTCGCCGTGTTCTCGATGGATGCGTGATCGAAACTAGACCATACAATCACACAATACAACAATGGCGAACGAACAACGCTCACGTGACGTTTCACGTCGCGGCGTGCTAAAGGGGACGGCTGCGCTCACGGGAACGGCTGCGATGGCCGGCACCGCAGGCGCATACCGCGACGAGCTCGACTTCCCGCTCCCGGCCACGCAGAACGACGGCGAGGGGCGAACGCTCTCGCTGCTCGGCATCGTCGGCGGCTGGGTCGGTGTCGCACCCGCGGAAGTCGACGGTCAATCGAACCCGACGCTGCGACTGATCGAAGGCGAAGAACACGAAATCGTCTGGACCAACGGCGATGGCTCACGCCACAACTTCACCCTCGCGGACGAAGACGGCGAGGTGATCGAATCGACGGACTTCGTCGAAGAGCAAGGCGAGTCCACCTCCCTCACGTTCACCGCTGAAGAGGGAATGTCGGAGTATTACTGCGTCCCGCACCCGGTCCAGATGCGCGGCCCGGTCGAACTCGTCGACGCGGACGAAGTCCACGAGCTACGGGTGCGAGTCGAAGACGAGAACGGCGACCCGCTCGGCGCAGAGGTGTTCGTCGGGGACCACCATTCCTTCTCCAACGTCATCGCGCGGCCGAGCCCGTCCGAAGAGCAAACGGAGGAATCGGAAGCAGAAGAGACGGATCCGGATCGAGCGATGGGTGCGGAGGAGGAAGCGGAAGAGACGACGCCGGAAGCGAACCAAACTGCGGAGACAGATGACGATCAGAGTGACGGAGGCGAAGCGCAAGACAACGGAGGCGGAGAGCAGGAAGACCCGCCGGCGGTCGCCCGCTTCGACATGCTCGAGGACGGCGAGTACGACGTCGAGATCTGGACCTACGGCCACGAACGGATTACGGACACGGTGACGATCGATGGCAGCGACAGAGAGTTCGTCGCGACGCTATCGGCCATCGAACCCGGCGACCCGACCGAGACCTACTCGATGCAACTCGAGGAGGGCCAGTGGGTCGGCCAATCGCCCGACTCGATCGCCGACGAGACGAACCCGACGCTCGAACTCGAGGCGGGTGAAACCTACGCGGTCGAGTGGGAGAACGCGATCGGTCGCCACCAGCCGGAGGCGGAGAGCAGAACGTACGAACCCCTCCCGGGTCACAATTTCGCAATCGCCAGCGGCGGTGAGACGAACCAGTGGAACACGTACGTCCGGTCGGACTTCACTGACGAGGAAGGTGCGACCCAAAGCGTCGAGTTCGTCGCCAATGAAGAGATGGGCGTCTACCTCGACCAATCGCAACTCGATGCGGTCGGTGAGATTACCGTCAGCGGAGGGGGTGGCGAAACGACCGGCGACTGAAACCGTTCTGCCGCTCGACGATCCTCGTTTTTCTTCGGTGCTCCCGTCTCGGTTAGAACGTTCGATGCGGACGCCGATACTCTCGAGGCCCTCGCATCGTCCGAATTGATGGAACTGATGCGGATCGAACCACTCGGACCGCATCATGCGATCACGAGCGAACACTCCAACGGTAGGACGGTCGGCCGCGATGAGGCGGTTCGACGGGAGTACCGGTTCCTCGATCAAGTTGGTGAGGCGTCGCACCGTCGGTTCGTTTCCGAAGAAATGGGAGTTCCCCCTCGAGCAGCCCCGGTGGCTGTCGAGCGGTCCGGAGCGTCACCAGCGAAGCCAGCTCTGTCCGGTTTCGGCGCGGTAGTCCGGCGTCCACGTCAGGTACGGATGGACGGAAAACTCGCGGCGGGACGTTACGAGGAGAGTTCGTCGAATCTGTCGACGCCGGATTCCGCGACGTCCATGTCCTGCTCGACCGCTCCCCCGCTCACACCGATCGACCCGACGACGTCACCGTCTCGCATCAGCGGGTAGCCGCCGCCGAAGATGACCATCCGTCCCTGATTGGTGTTCTGCAGACCGTACAGCGATTCGCCCGGCCGGGTTGGATCGGCCAGTTCGTCCGTCGGCATATCCAGGGCGGCCGCCGTGTAGGCTTTGTTCCGCGAAATGTCGACCGACGCGAGCCACGCGCCGTCCATCCGGTGTTGGGCGACGAGGTTTCCTTCGGAATTCGCGACCGTGATCACCATGGGATTGTCGATCTCTTGGGCTCGCTGTTCGGCTGCGTCGATGATCTCCTTCGCCGTTTCGAGACGTACTGTGTCAACCATGCGGGTTTTTCCCACACTCTAGAGCGCTATAAACACCCTCTGTGAAAAAACTCATATATCTGGCACACTCACCTGTACGTTTCACTTAATATGGCTATTCACACTCATAAAACGTGGAATTTGTGAGTACTGTTAGTGTTCGCACGAACATTTACAACAGTGCTTGTGGTCCGTTCACCGAGGCTTGATATCAAATGTCAATGGACGCCGTCGTATACCAGGGACCGCACGACGTGGCCGTCGAGCAAGTCGACGAACCCGAGATCGAACACGAGAACGACATCATCGTTGACATTACGACGACCTGCATCTGTGGCTCGGACCTCCACATGTACGAGGGACGAACCGCGGCCGACCCGGGGATCGTCTTCGGTCACGAGAACATGGGGAACGTGATCGAGACCGGCGATGCCGTCACGTCGCTCGAGGAGGGCGACCGGGTCGTGATGCCGTTCAACGTGGCCTGCGGGTTCTGCCGGAACTGTGAGAACGGCTACACCGGGTTCTGTACCAACGTCAACCCCGGCTTCGCCGGTGGTGCGTACGGGTACGTCGCGATGGGGCCGTACAAGGGCGGCCAGGCCGAGAAACTCCGGGTTCCGTACGCCGACTTCAACGCGCTGAAGCTACCGGAGGGTGACGAGCACGAGGACTCCTTCGCGCTCCTCGCGGACATCTTCCCGACGGGGTGGCACGGTACCCGACTCGCGAACCTCAAACCCGGCGAATCGATCGCGATCTTCGGAGCCGGTCCCGTCGGCCTGATGGCCGCCTATAGCGCCAAGATTCAGGGGGCGTCGGAAATTTACATCGTCGACCGCGTCGAGAGCCGCCTCGAGTTAGCCGAGGACCACTGTGACGCGCGTCCGATCAACTTCGAGGAGAGCGATCCGGTCGAGCAGATCAAAGACCTGCACGGCGGGGGCGTCGACAACGGCGTCGACGCGGTGGGCTATCAGGCGATCGACCCCGAGACGGATCCGACTGACGACGCCTACGATCCGGCCCGCGAAAACCCCGCGGTCGTGCTCAATCAACTCATCCAGACCGTCCGACCGACCGGCGCACTCGGGATTCCGGGACTGTACGTCCCGTCGGACCCCGGTGCGCCCGACGAGATGGCGGCACAGGGCCGTCTCGGCATCGACTTCGGCAAGGCCTTCGAAAAGGGATTGAAGTTGGGTACCGGGCAGACGAACGTCAAGGAGTACAATCGAGAGCTACGAGACATGATCATCGAGGGGCGCGCCGACCCCAGCTGGGTCGTCTCCCACCGCGTCGACCTCGACCGCGCGCCGGAGATGTACGAGAAGTTCGACGAACGCGAGGAAGGCGTCATTAAAGTCTTGCTCGAGCCATAGCCGTTCCGCCGGATCGGACCGGGATCTCGCCCGGTCCGCCAGCGAGCCCAACGTTAGCTTCGCAGCCACGCTGTCGGGTGTTCGTCGCGAAGGTGATCCTGATACCGTTTGATCAGTTCCGGATAGGATCCCGCAGCCCCGTGCCACTCGCAGCGATCGCACTCCCGTTCGACCGTGTCGCTTGCGCTACTAACGTATCCGCCTCGTCGATTCGTGCTCATCGTCGCTCCCTCGCGACGCCCGAGTTTTGCTGTCCCATTCGGCGATCACTCGCGTTCGATGCCGTCGCATCTTTGCTCTGTCGCTTGCGACCGATTCGACTGTGCCTCGAGCGGCAAAACTGGTATGTCGTCGACTGACGTAACCCGATGCATGTGCCAGTACTGCAGCTACTCCCTACACGACGGCTGGACGCGGCTGCTCGAGTACGACGATATCTATCAGGACGCCCTTCCCGACCGGACGGCGGATCAGTCGACGCACGGCTTTCACGAGTCCTGGGCGGAACTCAGTGACCAACTGGAGTCGTAGGAACGGGTAGCAGCTACAGCGGGAACGGATCGGCCACCGCTTCCGTTTCCTCCGTCTCGTCGCCGTCGAGTACGCACGCCTCGAGTTCCTCGCGAATTCGTTCCTCGTTCATTTCTCGGCCGATGAACACCAGTTGCGTACGACGGTCGTCGTCCGGCCGCCACTCGCCGATCGGACCGGCCCTGACGGACGGCCCGGCCTGACTGACGCCGATCACCTCCTCGCGGTTCGCGACGTGACAGACCCCCTTGGCGCGGACGATCGATCCGTCCCAGTCCTCGAGCCAGGCCGCGAGTCGCTCCGGGTGGAACGGTCGGTCGGACCGGAAGACGAACGAGGAGACGCCGTGGCGCTCGGCGGCGCGTCGCTCCTCGTCGTGAGTGTGCGCCTCGTGGTCGTGGCCCTCCCCGCGCAGGTGGCGTTTCCACCCCTGGGAGCGCTTCGCCGTCTCGAAGTCGAATCGACCGGTGTCGAGAATGACGTCCGGATCTACCTCGCAGTAGGTCGTTCGAAGCCGTTTCGCCCGCGATTGGAGGGTCTCGATGACCGATTCGATCCCCTCAAGGACATCGTCGGGAACCATATCGGCCTTGTTGAGCAGCAGGACGTCGCAGAACTCAATTCCCTCGACGAGAACTTCGCTCAACGGTCGGTCCTCGTCGGGTTGGGCACCTTCCGGTAGCTGCGCCCCGGAGTCGAACTCCTTCCAGAACCCGTACGTATCGAGGACGGTCACCATCGTATCTAGCCGAAACAGCGTCGTCGGGTCCACGTCACTGGCGTCCGTTCCTTCGGTGAACACCTGCGCGACGGGAATCGGTTCGCTGATCCCCGACGACTCGACCAGCAGGTAGTCGAACGCTCTGCTCTCTGCCAGTTGCGCTGCCTCCTCGAGCAGGTCGCCCTGTAACCGACAGCAGATACAGCCGTTCGAGAGGTCCACGATTCCCTCGTCGTCGTTCTCTCGTGCGATCAGTTCCGCGTCGACGTTCACCTCGCCCATGTCGTTGACGAGCACCGCCACCCGTCGGTCGCCCGGATTCGACAGCACGTGATTGATCAGCGTCGTCTTTCCCGCACCGAGATAGCCGCTGACGACGGTGACGGGAATCGTGTCCTTTCGTGACATGATATATAGGGCATCACGAGCGGAGCGCTACTAAGTAACCGGGTGGTTCGCGCTGACAGTCTCGAGCGTGAAACTGTCCGTCACCGGCTGAGACGCGCTCTCGAAACGCTTCCGGGCCGAAAGTCGTCTTCCCACTGAATTCGGTACTGACCTCCATCTCGGGCGATTCGTAAGGCACCGTTTCGCAACCGAATCCATCAGTCCGCCGTCCCGCGCCCTCGCTCCCGCTCGAGCGTCGTCACGAAGACCCCCGCGATCACGACGACGCCGCCGACGACTGTGATCGCGTCGGGGACCTCCGCGAGCAAGACGAGCGCGAGCAGTGTCGCACCGACGGGCTCGCCGAGCCAGGCGACGCTGACGACGACCGACTCGAGGTGCTCGAGGACCCAGTTGCTCACCGTGTGGCCGAAGACGCCGGGCCCGACAGCCAGCCCGAGAAAGAGCAGCCACTCGCGAGCGGGGTAGCCGACGTACGAGTGGCCCTGCACGCCGACGAGAACGAACAGGGTCACCACGCAGGCACCGTAGACGACGGTCACGTAGGGGAAGAGCGAAACGCGCTGGCGGATCGAGCGGCCGGCGAGCACGTAGCCGGCGACGGTCACCGCTCCCAGCAGCGCGAGCGCGTTGCCGTACGTCGTCGCCCCGGAGAGGGCCCCACGCCCGCCGCCCCCCAGCGACATCGCGGCGGCCCCCGCGATCGCGACGACGATACCGAGCACCGTCTCGCGGGAGATCCGCTCGCCGAGAAGGAGGCCCGCACCGAGTGCCACGAAGATCGGCTGGCTCTGGACGAGCGTGACGCTCGCGGCGACGCTGGTGTGCTCGAGGCTCTCGAACCAGGCCGCGAAGTGGACGGCCAGCGCCACGCCGGCGACGATGGCACCCGCGAGATCGCGCCGCGACAGCCGAGCGAAGGCTGCGCGGTGGCGGGTACCGGCGAGGGGTGCAACCAGTACCGTCGTAAAGAGAACGCGGTAGAAGGCCGCGACCGAACTCGGGGCGGCGCTCCAGCGGACCAGAATCGCGCTGGTACTCGTCGCGAACACCGCGACGGCGAGCGCGACCGCCGGCGTGACCTCGAGATCGACGTTCACGTCGTGTCCACTCGTCTCCTGGCGCAAACGAGTACCGAAACGATCGAGTCGTTACTCGTCGGGAAGCTTTCTCCCGCGGTAGATCTCGGCGATCTCCAGGTCGACGTCCTCGAGGCCGACGATGATGTCCTCCTCGGGCGTCAGGTCCTCCGCCTCCCACTCCTCGAGGAAGGAGACGGCGTCCTCGCGCTCGGCGTAGGGACGCGGATCGATCCCCATCAGGTCGTCGGCGGCGTCCTCGTCCGTAATGAGCACGAAGTGCGCCGCGGTCGCGTCGATGAGATCCCTGGTTCCGTAATCGGTCGTCCAGGCAGCCGCGATCGGCGAGTCGGGCGTCGACGAGACGGTATACGCGAACAGACAGCCCGGTGAGTCGAAAACGGCCGCCAGCCCGTTTTCGTGGACCAGTTGACCCGTTCCGGAATGTTCTTTCGCTGGCATTCCACAGACCGCACAGCGCTCTCCGTCGTCGAAGCTGAACGGACCGCCGTCTTCGAACTCGATCTCCATCGTCGGTTCGTACACCTGCGCGCCGGAGTTATCGTTCTCGTCGTTCTCGTCACCTTTGGATCCGCTGTCGCCGAGACAGCCCCCGATGCCCGCGGCCATGCCAACCCCGAGCGCGCCCAGCAGCCGACGACGCTCGAGCCCGTCGCGTTCAGTCATACGCCGCTCTACTGGGCCGGCGATCAAAACCGGCGTGGTTCGGGCGTCGAATCCGATCGCGCCGTCGCTAGTGACTGCGAGCGCGGGCTCACTCGAGTTGCGCTTTCGCCAGTCGGTGGCGGGCCCGGAACATGGCCGCAAAGCCCGGCGTCGAGACCGACTCGGCCGCGTCGCCGAGGGGGCCGAACGGCAGTTCGTAGTCGACTCGATCCCGGACGACGGTCCGATCCCCGTCGGCGAAAAAGCTGTGCGTGTGCTCCCACCGATCGAACGGCCCGTGGACCATCTCGTCGCGGAAGTACGCCGATCCCTCGTCGCGCTCGCGATCCGTGATCACGGAGGTCCAGTACTGGCGCGGCCCTACCCCGAACGGCCGGATCGATAGTGCGACTTCCGAGCCGGGCTCGAGCACGTTCGGATTCGGTTCGCCGTCGGGGCCGATCACGCGCTCGACGCGCAGGCCCAGCCAGTCCGGCGTCACAGCCTCGAGACCGGAGACGCGGGAGTGAAAGGCCCAGACGTCGTCGAACGGTGAATTGACAGTCGTTTCGCGTTCGTACGTCGGCATCGCTCGTGCATCCTACGACGGCCAGCGGGAAAACGTCCGTCCCACGAACGGCGACGGCGGAGACGAGAGTCGAGCGACCTACTTCAATCGTTCCTGCAGGAACGACGGATGCGCTGCGGTGACGCCATCGATCTCGAGCAGTTCCTCCGAGATGGTCTCGCCCAGTGAGTCGCCGTCCTCGGCGCGCACTTCCGCCATCAGCATGTGATCGCCGCTGGAGCTGTACAGCGCCTCGACCTCCTCGAGATCCTTGATCGCCTGCGTCGCCTCGACGTAGCGCTCGCTCGCGACGTCGAGTCCGACCAGCGCGATCGTCTGGCTCGAGAGCTTCTTCGGGTCGATATCGGCCGAGTAGCCGATGATAACGCCGTCCTCCTCGAGCTGGTTGATATACTTCCGCACCGTCGGTTTCGAGACGTTCGCCCGGTCGGCGATCTCGGCGTAGGACGCCTGGGCGTCCTCCTCGAGGACCTCGAGGATACGATCTTCCGTCGCCTGAGTACTCATGACCGTATGTTTTGCTCCGACGGAAAAATATCTTTTGTATACGAAAACGACGAATATCCGAACAGAAGGCGATGAAGCAGCGGTTCCGGCGGCCGTCGGCTCGAGGCCCTAACCGCCGGACTTATTCGCCCGCTGGCCGCAGGTTCGCTATCGATATGGTCGATCCGAATCTCGTCAGCGGTGCCGTGTGGGTCCTCTGCGGACTCGCGATTCTCGGTCTCGGTTCGCTCATCGCGTTTCGCGGGCGAGTGGAACTGCACGCGAACTACGACGAGTCGGTCGACCCTGCGCACGTCGCCCGCTGGGCTGGCGGATCAGCTCTGCTTATGGGACTGCTCGTCGTCGCCTACGGCGTTCGCGAGATGCGGTACGGATTCCAGCCGCAACTGCTCGCCGGGCTGGTCGTCGCCCTGCTCGTTCTGAGCTACCTCTCGAAGCTGTTCGCCGGCGGCTTCGGTGCTGGCGAGTAGTCGACCGCCGGAACCTCGCTCCCACCGTTGACCGGACCGATGCGTTAAAGAGACGCGACAGGTGACGTAGTAAACATGTCCGTCGGCGATAGCGACTACCGGTCCGCGCTCCCCGTGCTGGCGCTGGTGCTGGTTCTCTTGACGGCTGGATGCGCCGCCCTCCCGAGTTCCGGTCCGACTCCGGAGGACCTCGAGCGCGAGGTCGCCGCGGCCGACCCGCCCGACGAGGTCTCCGCGACGGTCGACGTCCGCCGGACGATCGGCGGCGAAACGACCCGATACACCGAGGACGTCTGGCTCCGCGCAGACGGTCGGAGCCGCATCGAAACGAGCGCCGACGGTACCGAGACCGTCGTCGTCGACGACGGCGACGACCGCTGGCACTACGATCCCGCCGCCGACTGGTCGACTCGCCTCGAGACCGACCCGAACGCGACGTCGTACCTCGAGGGGATTTACGCACAGCACGAGCGGTACCTCGAGGCCTACGAAATCACGGGCGTCGAGGAGGCGACGGTCGACGGCCGGGACACCTATCGCGTCACGTTCGACCCGCCGACCAACGAGACGATCGAACGATCGATCAGCGTCCTGATCGAGGACACCGAGTACGTCCTGCCGCTGGGGACCAGTGAGGGAGAACCCGCCCGCCGCAGCGCTGATCGTATCGAGGTCTGGTACGATCGGGAGACGCTGTTCCCGGTCAAACACGCGATCTCGGGCGACGGCGTGACGCTGGAGCGAACCTATCGGAACCTCGAGACCGACGGCGGGATCGACGACGATCGCTTCGCGTTCGATCCGCAATCCGCGACGAGGAACGAGACGATCACGCTCCCGTCGATCGACTCCTACGAGACCGTCGACGCGGCCGAGAACGCCGTCCCGTTCGGGGTCGTCGAGCCGTCCGCGGACGCGCTGCCCGACGGGCTCGAACTCGAGTCGATCGACGCCTACGAGTTCCACGACGAGAACCGGACGCAGGTGTCACTCCAGTATCGGACATCGAACGACGAGACGGTATCGGTCACCACGAGCGACGGCCCGCGGCGGTTCGCAGTCGGTGGTGATGCGGTCGCGATCGGGCGCACGACGGGAACGATCGCTGAAACGAATCAGGGGACGGAGCTACAGTGGTCGTGTGGCGAGCGCTACCACTCGGTGTTCGCCAGTCACGCGTTCAACGACGGGACGGCGTTCCGGGTCGCACAGTCGCTCGAAACCAGCTGTTAGCCGACGGAACGTCCTGAAAAACGGGACTGCAACCGACAGTCGGTACCGAGACGGTCCCCGACTGTCGGGCTATGGGAGCGGACTGCAATTCGGTGTGCGCTCAGGTGTGACGCTCGAGCAGGTCGTAGCTGCGCTCCCACTCGGCGTCCTCGTCGAAGTACCGCTCGGCGAGCGGTTGATCCGGCAGTTCGCCGACGGCGGACTTCTCTTCCTGGTAGGACGGCCGGTCTTCGTCGACGTAGTAGCGGCCGGTCAGGACGGTCCCCTCGTTGAGGACGTCCTCGGTCTCGTGCATCATCTCGGCGGCCTCGCGTCGGTCGGTGATGTCGTGGTCGTAGTCGTCGGACTCCTGAATGTCGATGTAGGGGACGTACTGGCGAGCGTCCTTGTTCCAAGTCGGACACTGGGTCAGGAAGTCGACGTGGGCGAAGCCGTCGTGTTCGATGGCTTCTGCGATGATCTCCTTCGCCTGATTGGGGTTGACCGCGGCGGTGCGGGCGACGTAGCTCGCACCGGCGGTCAGCGACAGCGACAGCGGCCGCAGCGGCGTCTTCGCGCTTCCAGACGGCTGGGTCTTGGACTTGTGACCCTTCGGACTCGTCGGCGAGGTCTGGCCCTTCGTCAGGCCGAAGATCTCGTTATTGAACACGATGTAGGTCATGTCGTGGTTCTCTCGAGCCGTGTGGATGAAGTGGTTCCCGCCGATCCCGTAGCCGTCGCCGTCACCGCCCGCCGCGATGACCTCGAGGTCGGTGTTCGCCAGCTTCGCGGCTCGAGCCACGGGCAGCGAGCGGCCGTGGATCGTGTGGAAGCCGTAGGTATCCAGGTAGCTGTTCAGCTTGCCCGAACAGCCGATCCCGGTGACCGTCAGCACCTCTTCGGGCGTCTTGCCGACTTCCGGCAGCGCCTGTTTCAGCGACTTCAGGACGCCGAAGTCGCCACAGCCCGGACACCAGGTCGGCTGCGGTTCGACGCCGGGGGTGAACTCGTCCCGGTCGATCTCTCGTTCCTCTCCGATTGCGTTGAATGCACTCATGGTTAGTCACCTGCCGCAGGTTCGATTCGTACCTGTGCGGTCGGTTCGCGGTCCTCGTCGGCGAGGTTGACTTCGTAGCCCTCGACGACTTCGGCGGGCTCGAAGGGGTTGCCGTTGTACTTCAGCAGACTGGTCATCTTCTCGCCGAAGCGGCCCAGTTCCTTCTGGATCAGCCCGCGGAACTGCGCGGTGGCGTTCATCTCGACGACCATCGCCTCGTCGACACTCTCGAGGAACTCCGTGACCTCCTTTTTGGGGAATGGCATCATATCGGAGACGCTGATCCCCTTGACGGCGTGGCCGTTCTCGTTGAGCCGTTCGACGGCCTCGTGGACGGCACCGTGGGAGGAACCCCAGGTGATGATGCCGTACTCGGCGTTGTCGTCGCCGTAGTAGGTCTGATTCGACTCGTGTTCCTCGTTCAGTTCCTCGCGAATGTTCTCGAGCTTCTCGATGCGCCGCGTCATCTGTGCGACGCGGTTGTCGGGATCCTCGCTGATGTGGCCGACGGGCGAGTGCTCGTTGCCGGTCGCGAGGTAGCGACCGTCCTTCTGGCCGGGCAGCGACCGCGGGACGACGTTGTTCTCGGCGTCCTCGTAGTTGAAGCGCTTGAACTTGCCGCTCGCGTCGTGGGCGGCTTCGGCGAGTTCGTCTTCGGTCAGCGTCGAGCCCAGATCCGGCTGGGGCTCGCGGTCGAAGAACTCGACGTCGACGTTCTTGTTCTCGCCGGAGAGTTTCTGATCGTAGATGACGATCGCCGGGAGCTGGTAGTCCCAGGCGATCTCGAAGGCGAGTCTGGTCTGCTCGTAGGCCTCTTCGATGTTGCTCGGTGCGAAGACGACTCGCGAGGAGTCGCCCTGGCTCGTGTAGAGGACGAACTCGAGGTCGCCCTGCTCGGGTTTCGTCGGCATCCCGGTCGAGGGGCCGGCTCGCATCGACTCGACGAGGACGAGCGGCGTCTCGGTCATCTCCGCGAGACCGAGCGGTTCGCTCATCAGCGCGAAGCCACCGCCGGACGAACCGGACATGGCCTTCGCGCCCGCGTGGCTCGCACCGAGTGCGAGCGCCGCGGCGGCAATTTCGTCCTCGACCTGTTCGGAGACGCCGCCCATGTCGGGGAAGTTCTGGGCGAGGATGGTGAACACGTCCGTCCACGGCGTCATCGGGTAGCCGGCGATGAACCGACAGCCGGCGTCGATCGCGCCGTAGGCGATCGCGTTCGAGCCCGACAGCAGCGCCTGTTCGGTCTCGTGAGAGCCCTCGGGTGCGCGCAGGTCGTGCTCGAACTCGTACTCCTCGTTGACGGTGTCGTAGGCCTCGTGGAGGATTTCGAGGTTCGCCTCGAGAACGTCCCCACCCATGGCGTCCGACATCAGGTTCTCGATGTGCTCGAGATCCATGTCGAGCAGCGCCGCCGTGACGCCGACGCCGGCGGTGTTGCGCATGACCTCGCGGCCGTGCTCGCGTGCGAGCGACCGGAGGTCCATCGGGAAGACGTGCCAGTTGTTCTCCTCGGCGCGGGCCTCGAGATCGATCGCCTCGACGTCCTCCTCGCTGATGAGGCCCTCGTCGTAGACGATAATCCCGCCCTCACGGAGGTCGTCGAGGTTCTCCGAGAGGGGTTTGATCTCCTCGTTTCCGTAGTAGGCTTCCTCCTGCGGGTTGCGAGCGAACGAGTCGCCCAGCGAGAGCAGGAAGTTGTAGCCGTCGCCACGTGACTGTACCTCTCGGTCTGCGGCCCGGATCTCGACGTAGGTGTGGCCACCGCGAATCCGCGACGGATAGTGGCGGTGGGTGAATACGTCGAGCCCCGAGCGCATCAGCGCCTTGGCAAAGTTCTGGCTCGTCGAGTCGATTCCGTCTCCGGAACCGCCTGCGATTCGCCAGATAAGTTCGTCGCTGCTCATATGTGGATCAGTGGCCGGTGGGCCAACCGTACTCGGATTTCGCACTACCGAACCTAAAGACTTTGCTATAGATTACCAAGGAACTTTCGTGAAGAATGGACAGCCATTGATGAATATGTGTGATGGATCATTACTTTTATCAGATGAATCGGGCATTATTGTTCACATTCGTTCATGGGCCACGCCCCTCGTTCGAGTTATTGAACTATGATTCCGTTTTCAAGTGTTTCTCCGACTACAGATCGATCCCGTCGGGGGTGATCGGCTCGAGACCGGTTTCGTCGACGAACTCGGCGAGAAAGTCGGCCCGATCGGGTATTTCGCTGGGATGATGGGAGTCGGTGCCGAGAGTGACGGCCACGTCGCGTTCGCGAAGCGCCGCCAGAAACGGCCCGGAGGGGTGAACGATCTCGGCGTCAGTCAGCGCTCGTCCGGCATTGATCTCGGGGACCGTCCGCGAGTCCGCCAGCGCGTTCGCTACCCGTCGGTAGTGATCGATCGTCGCCCGACCCCGTAACGGGGGCGTTCGCTCGAGTAAGTCCACGTGGGCCGCGATGTCGAACAGCTCCGACTCGATGAGCGCGATCAGCGTCTCGAAGTAGCGGTCTACGACCGCGTCGCGTTCGGTCTCGCTCATCGCCGTGAAGTTGGACGCGATCTGCACGTTGTTCCTGTCGATATCGTGGACGCTCCCGATCGCGTAGTCGAAGCCCGCCTCCGAAAGGAACGCGTCGATGGCCGCCTCGTCGCGCGGATCGTAGTCCATCTCGACGGCGTCGTAGATCTCGAGTCCGAACTCCGTTCGCAGTCGGTCGATCCCCTGCCGCCGGCGCTCGTAGGTGAGATCGAGGTTGAACCCGTAGACGCTCCGCATCGACTCGTGTCGCTCGCGCGAGGCCACGTTACAGTGGTCGGCGAAGCCGACGCCCTCGAGCCCGGCCGACTCGGCGGCGCGGACCATCCCCTTGAGGAAGTCGCCGTCCGAGTAGTTCGAGTGGACGTGAAAATCCCGCATATGTCGTCGACCACGGAGGACGGGTTAGGTGTTACGCTCGCGGAACACGTTTCGAATCGGGAGGTTCACCCAGTATCGTTCGTTGATGGGTGACACTAAGAGAGGGCAAGTAGGTGTCGGACAACGGTTTCCGTGTCGTTATTTTTTGCCAGTTGAAAACGGGACCGTTGTTCACGGCAGAGACGAACTAAACGCCAGTAGATTAATCAGTTCGATATTTGACGTATACGTATGGATAACTCTCAAAAGAAGTGGGGCTCAGCTACTCTCCCCGAGTCGAGTATTGTCTTTACCGGTCTCTTGCTGACTATCTTTGGCATTATATTCCGTGATTCAATCGGTATCACTTCACTTCTCACCGCGTTAGGAATCGGGCTCTTCATCGGTGGATCAGTGTATATCGCCGTGGAAGGACCCGAACTGGTCCGACTCACGCTCGCTTTTGTGTCGCTCGTTGCGTTCCAGTTGGTCTTCTTTGGCGGCGTCGTTCGATGGATCGGCGGGATCATGATCGGGACCGTCATCGTTAGCACTTCGTACAGCCGATTATCGAAGTAGGCGATACGTGTGCGCTCTATACTAAACACGGCATTCTGACCGGAGTCACTGCAAAGAATGACGACGATTCGCGATGTGGGTTTGCGAACTGAACGTGGAAACTCCCTCAAAACCGAAGTAGGAGTGGACTATTTCAGTCAAATTTGTCGCTTGGGATCGTTCCTACTGTGACTGGTTTATCAGACAGTTGGTGTTAATTCATCGTTTGACTAGTCCCAATCCCTGTACCGTCGGAAGATTCCAGCCATAGCTGACCGCAGCTAATCGGGTTATCACGGTAACGGCCGCGCATATTCCGGCAGCGGTGCTCCCAGAGACGCCGATACCCTCCGCTACAAAGTATGCGCTCCCGCCCAGTACCGCACAACTCGCATAGAAATCCTCGAAGAGGATAAACGGGGATCGGTCCAGAAGGATATCGGCGAACGCGCCACCACCCACTGCGTTGATCGTTGCAATAGCGATAACACCGAACACTGACACACCTGCGTCGGTGGCGACGATCGCACCAGTCGTGGAAAAAGCGGCGAGTCCGATCGCATCCGCGACGAGCGTGATCGGATGAGTATCTGGCGCTGTGAGGACGACGCTCAGCGCGATCGCTAACCCGACTCCGAGCAGTCCCAGACTGATTTCGATCGGGGACTGCAGTGCTAACGGAACCCGTGCCACGAGGATATCGCGCGTCGCTCCGCCGGCGAACGCCATCGCCAACCCAACGATAGTAATCCCGAGCAAGTCGAATTCCTCACGGATCGCCTTCGATGACCCGACGAAGGCGAAGGCGATCAAACCGATCGTGTTCATCACCGCAAATGGATCGCCAAACAATACTGTGAGGAGGTTCTGCCCCATTGCCCGGCCCTAGGTGAACAAGTCCCTTGAGTGCTCCGAGACTGCTTTTCTCTCCGGATCCACCTTCGATCCGTTCGCATGGTTCGCGGGACCGCTGGCCCCGCGTTATTCGCTTTCGAGGCACACCACGGCATGGCGGTCGACCAATGCGGTGTGAGATATCTCTCATCGATACCGACGGGAGTCGATTCCGGAGAACGAAACCGCGAGACGACTCGCGGACTGGCGAGTTACTCGTTGCGCGGGCTGCTCGGGTGGTAGTCCGTGTCGTACTCCCCGGGCTGGTCGTCAACGCGGTCGGGGTTGAGCCGACCCGACAGGAGCATGAAGTCGACCAGCGTGAGCGCGAGCATCGCCTCGACCACGGGAACGCCGCGGGGCGGCAGGACCGGATCGTGGCGGCCGATGACTTTCTCCTCTTTGAGTTCGCCGGTCTCCCAGTCGGCGGTCTGCTGTGACTTCGGGATCGAGGTGGGCGCGTGTAGCGTGACCTCGCCATAGATTGGCTCGCCGGAGCTGATTCCGCCCTGGATACCGCCGTGGTCGTTCTCGACGGGGGTTGGGTCGCCGTCCTCGTCGAACGCCCAGTCGTCGTTTCGCTCTTTGCCCGTCCACTCGGCGGCGTCGGTACCGAGGCCGAACTCGAACGCGGTCGTCGCCGGGATCGCCATCATGGCCTGTCCGAGCCGCGCGGAGAGTGAGTCGAACCGCGGCGCGCCCAGCCCGACGGGAACGCCCTGCGCCTCGAAATAGATGCTGCCGCCGATGGAATCGCCCTCCTCCTGATACTCGGCGATCAGCTCCTGCATCTGCTCGGCGGTCTCGGGATGGGCACAGCGGACGTCGTTTTCTTCCGAGTGCTCCGTGATCTCCTCGAAGCTCACCTCGGGGGCCTCGATGTCGCCGATCTGGTTGACGTGGGCCTTGAGCTCGATTCCCTTCTGAGCGAGCAGTTTCTTCGCGACCGCGCCAGCGGCGACCCAGTTGACAGTCTCGCGGGCCGAGGAGCGACCGCCGCCGCCCCAGTTGCGCGTCCCGAACTTCGCCGAGTAGGTGAAGTCGCCGTGAGAGGGTCGGGGCGCGGTGATGAAGGGTTCGTACTTGCCCGAGCGGGCGTCCTTGTTCTGGATGATCAGCCCGATCGGCGTCCCCGTCGTGTAGCCGTCCTGGATCCCCGATTTGATCGAGACGGCGTCGGGTTCGCCGCGGCTGGTCGTGATCATCGACTGACCGGGCTTGCGCCGGTCGAGATCCTCCTGAATGTCCTCCGCGGAGAGCTCGAGGCCGGCCGGACATCCCGAAATGGTACACCCCATCGCCTCTCCGTGACTCTCGCCGAACGTGGTCACCTGAAAGAGGCGACCGAAGCGGTTGCCGTTCATTATCACGACTTCGGTGACGGGGCCACTTAGCGGTGCAGGATTCGTCCAAGCTCCCCGAGACTGGAGGCTATCGAACGCTCGAGCAGCTCCGGCGGCGACGATCCGCTCAGTACGTACAGCTATTTCAGTCCAGCTCGCGTACGTCCATCGAATGGGCGACGAGAAGTTCGAACCCGATCCGGGCGCCCTCAAGGCAGCGGCCGGTGAACTCCCCATCGACGATGTCTTTCGTCTGCTCGCGGATCGTCACGCCCGCTACGCACTCGTGTATCTTCACGACAACCCGTCGCCACCGATCGACGAACTAGCCGACGTACTCGCCGGTAAGGACGCCAGCGTCGAGGGGACGATCACGACACCGATCGACCACAATCGGATCCGGATTCGGCTGTATCATTCGGTACTCCCCCGGATCGAGGCAGTGGGGTTCATCTCGTTCGACGCCGAAACGAACGCCGTCACTGACACCGACATTCCGACCGCAGTCACCGACGCGCTTGGGGTAACCGATTCGTCGCCATGAACTCGCTTGACGCCTTCCTCGAGCGGACCGAACGCCGGCGGAAAACGCTCGAGGTCTACACCGACGACGACGCAGTCGTCGAAGCGCTCCGCCGCCAGTTCGAGACGCGGAACGTCGACGTGACCCACCGATCGCTCGGATCGCTCGACGATCCGGGGTTCGTGATCGTTCGGAGCGGCGACGGCGAGTTCCGCGGCGCGCTGGGGATCGACCAGTTTCGGGCGATTCTCTCGCCGCGGACCCATCCGCCGTGGGCGCTCGCCGACGACGACAACGACCGATCCAAGCTGTTCGATTTCCTCGAGAACACGCTGTTCACCTCCTACGATCGCCGGCAGATGTTGGCCACGGCCCGCGAGATCGAAGAGCGGGCGTGGCGCGTCGGCTCCGGTCGGCTGTACACGGGGTTCCAGCGAGCCACGGCCCTCTCCGAACAGGTCGGGGTTTACGAACGGCTGGGAAGCCATGACTCGCTCACAGTGGCCGTGTTCCTCGACGACGCGTGGAACGAGCCGGCACCCGACGGCGTCCCCGTCGTGTCCGAACCGGGCAGCGAGCTCGGCGACTACTGGTTCGTGGCGTTCGACGGCGGCGACAACGAGATGGAAACCTGTGCGTTGCTCGCCGAGGAACGCCGAGACGGTGAGTACTACGGCTTCTGGACGTACGATCCGGCGACGGTCGACGAGTTCGTCACGTATCTCGAGACCACGTACGACGCTCCGTAGGGAACACTTCCCGAAGCGGACAACGGATTCATCCGGCCGTTCGGCCCGTTCGGCCCGTTCGGTCCGTTCGGCTCGGTTTCGAGGATCCCTCATCTGTATAATCCAAATAACCTACAGCAAACCATGATACTAGTTGTCCAAATATATTTATATAGTATCTCGTCGTATTCAGAAGTAGGAAGGTTTCTTCCGATATCATGACTGCATCCACCATCTCCCCGGAGACGCACAACACGTTCAAAAGCACCATCAGCGGCTACACGGTCGGCGGCCGTGCGCACAGCCTCTCGGCCTGGTTCGTTCTCTCGCTTCGACTCATGATGGGCTGGGCGTTCGCCTACTCCGGATTCACGAAAATTGTCGCGGCCGAACCGTTCAGTTCCGGCAGCTACCTGACGCACGTCGCATCGACTAACGGGAACCCGCTTGCGGGTCTCTTCGCCTGGATGGGGTCGACGTCGTGGGTCGTCGAATTCGCGAACGTCGCGGTCCCGTGGGGCGAACTCCTCATCGGCCTCGGTCTGCTCGTCGGTGCAGTCGTTCGCCTCGCGGCGTTCTTCGGCGCGCTCATGATGCTCATGTTCTACTTTGGGAACTGGGACATGGCCCACGGCTTCATCAACGGCGACTTCGCGTACATGCTCGTCTTCCTCGCCGTCGCCGCCTTCGGTGCCGGCCGGATCCTCGGTCTCGACGCCCGACTCGAGAACTACGACGTCGGCGGCCAGACGCTCCTCGAGCGCTATCCTCGCCTCGAGTACATCCTTGGGTGAACGGTTTCTCTCTTTTTACCAACCGTCCCGTCGCTCGAGGTTGACGCGTAGGTCCGCGAGCGCGAACGCTTTGCTACTGAGACGTAGAACGCTGTCAACTCCGCCACGATTTCCTCGTTTCGTCGCGTGAGATAGCACAAAATTTATTAGACCATTTGACAGTCATTCAACATGGTCCGACGCCGCCAGATTCTGCTCGCGACAGCTGCCGCCGGAGCGGCCGGTACTGCGGGCTGCGTGAGCGACGATCCCTCCGACGAACGCGCCGACAACAATGACGAGGACACCCCGCCAGATCTGAAGCCCACGGGTGACGGCGGCTATCGAGTCGACATAACCGCCCGTAGCGACCGATCAGCGTCGATCGACGACGTCAGTCATCGACCGTCGTGGATCGATCCCATCCGAGAGATATCCTACGCCGGCGACCCCGAGGTCGTCTGGGGGTACGACAGTCTCGAGGCCGACGACTCATCTTCCGAGATTGCCGTCGATCCGGTCATCGACACGACCGACGACGCGGAGCACGTCTTTTTGGCCCCGGTCTACGACGCCGACGCCGGGAACTGGAACATCCACGCGTACGTCGACGAGGCGTACTACGAGGCCAGGGACACCCACCGGTTCTGGATCGGACGTCCTCTGGCGGAACTACGCGAAGACCCGGTTCGCGGCTACGAGGCAGCGTTCACCGAGCACCACGACGGCGTCTACCGCGCGACCGTCGAGTACGACGAGACGCCGGAAGACACCGATCCGAACCTGTTGAGCCAGGTGTGGCTCACGAACTGGCCGGTGGACAGGACGGCGGAACCATCGGAACCGATGCTCGGTGCCGCCGTTGCCGTCACTCGAGTCGGTCCGCCGCCGACGAACCCGGACTACGACGAGGTAGACGAGGACGACCCGGCCCCGATGGTCGACCTCTCGTTCGAGTACGATCCCGACGCGAAGACGGTGACGATCGTCCACGAGGGCGGTCCCGCGTTCCGAGGCGAGCACGTCCAGGTCGGGTTCGAGGGCGGCCTCACCGAGGAGCAGTTCTCCGGCGAGGTGACCGCCGGCGACTCGCTCACCGTCGGGGTTCCCAGCGCCAACCCCGGCGAGTACCTCGCAGTCACGTGGAGAGGGCCGGAACAGGAGCACACCATCGTCCTCGACCGATTCCAGATCCCGGAGTAATCCGTCGCAGCCGTCAATCGGTGCGCTCGAGCCCCACGCCCAACTCCTCGAGCATCCCGAAGAAGCCGGGGAACGAGACGTCGACGTGGTCGGCACCCTCGACGGTGGTCTGGCCGTCGGCGACCAGTCCCGCGAGCGCGAGCGCCATGATAATTCGGTGGTCGTCGCATCCCGAGACGGTCGCCCCCGAGAGGCTCGACTCGCCGCCGTGGACCGTCAGCGAGTCCCGTTCCTCGGTCGTTTCGACGCCCAGTTTGCCCAGCTCCTCGGCCATCGCGCTCACGCGGTCGGTCTCCTTGTACCGGACGTGCTCGGCGTTCGTGATGTGCGTGTCGCCGTCCGCGACCGCGCCCAGCGTCGCGATCGTCGGAAGCAGATCGGGCGTGTCCTCGACGTCGACCTCGATCCCGGAGAGCGGGGCCTTCGCAACGTCGATCGTACCCGCGTCGCGGTCCCACTCCACGTCGGCACCCATGCGCTCGACGATGTCAACGATGGCGCTGTCACCCTGTGCGCTCGGCTGGGCACCCTCGATGCGGACGCCCTCGTCCTCGCTGCCAGCGATCGCACCCGCCGCGAGCGGATACGAGATCGACGAGAAGTCGCCGGGCACAGCGTAGTCGCCACCCGCGGGCCGGTAGGACTGACGGCCGTCGACTGCGAACCCGGTCTCCGTTTTCCGGGCTTCGACGCCGAAGTCCGCGAGCACTTCGAGCGTGATATCGACGTACGGCGCGGACTTGAGTTCCGTCTCGAGGTCGATCGCGATCCCCTCGTCGGTGACCGCACCGGCCAGCAGCAAGGCGGTGATATACTGCGAGGAGACGTCGCCCGGAATCGATAGCTCGCCGCCAGCGAGCGGGCCGGTGACGACCAGCGGGGCCTGCCCGTTCCCGCGGGTGCTGTCGGCCTCGGCTCCGAGATCCGACAGCGCCTCGAGCAGCGGCCCCTGGGGACGTGAGCGCAGGGACTCGTCGCCGGTCAGCACCGAGGTGCCGTCCGCGAGGGCGGCCGCGGCGGTGACGAGGCGCATCGTCGTCCCGCTATTCGCGCAGTCGATGACGTCCGCCGGGACGGCGGGTCGGCCGTCGAAGCCATCGATCTCGAGGGTTCCGTCCTCGCGTCGGTCGACATCGCCGCCGAAGAGTTCGACCGCGCGGGCAGTCGCCTGCGTGTCCGCGCTCCAGAGCGCGTCGCGGACGGTCGCCCCGTCGGCGTAGCCCGCCGCGAGGATCGCCCGGTGCGTGTAGCTCTTCGAGGGCGGTGCCCGTGCCGTCCCCCCGACGCTCGAGGGCGTGATAGTGACGTTCATGGTCGCTCTGTGGGGTGGCCCCGCCTTACCGATACCGATCCCATTAGTCCCGTCTCGAGGTGATCGATTCGGGCAGTCCGGATGCGGGGACAGTGCGACCGATCTACAGTGCGACCAATCGGTAGACGGATGAATGGAACGGTATGTTCTGGAGGAATTGGGTGAAACGAAGCGTCCTGCTATCGTGGCAACAGGGAGTAGCCACACCCTCCCCAGCCGATTCACTCGATCGCTCCGCTCTCTCGCTCATCCCTCGCGCAGCGTCATCGGCCGCCCTCTCTGGCGTTCGGTCGGCCGCCAGCGCGCGCCACAGCATGCCGGATGATCGGGTGGAGTGAAACGTAGCTTCCCGGTACTGATCATCGGAGTGTCCCTGACTGAACGACAGTCGAAGGGAGTCTCCAACGTGTCACGAACAGCCGATCGACGCCGTGATCTCGAGCAGCGGCGTATCGTCAGTGAGACTCGAGACCTCGTAGCTCAGGTCGTCGCACGTCCAGAAAATGCTTTGAATTCGCCCGTCGCGACGGTAGGCTGTGTTGCCGTCGACCTCGATCTCCTCGACATCCGGCGACGTCGAGCTGAACCGCTGGAACTCTCGGACGGCCACGTAGAGTTCGCGTGCGACCACGTTCGGATCGTTGTACCACAGCATCGCGGTGGTCCCACCGTACTCGTCTTCTCGATCGATGATGGTGATCCGGTCGAGCGCGTACGCGTCCGGCACGTCCGGCTCCGGAAGCTCGTACGGGAGATGCGCTTCGGCGGCTCTTCGGCGCTCGAAGACACCCTCGGGTTCGCGACCGTCGGGAACGACGGTCACTCCTTTCGGCGGGTCGTACGTGAACGTCTCCGGTGCGACCCCCTCATCGATCGAGAGGTCCTCGTAGGTCACGGTCAGCTCGTGACGCGTCTCGCCGTCCTCGTTCATCGTGTTCCGTTCCTTGATTGGATACCGATACTCGTCGTCGATCCACACGGTTCGGGAGACGTCCAGTTTCTCGAGATCTCGGATGATGTTCACCGGCATGACGTACGTCGTGTCTCCGACGACGAGTTCGACCTTCGGCCCGATATCGTCGACCGGCGGTTTCGTCTCGACGACGTGTGCCTCGCGTCCGTCGACAGTCTCGGTTCCCTCGTAGCCGAGACGGTACTCGAGGAGGTTCTCGAGAACGAGGCGCGTCTGGTCGGTGTCGACCTTGTTCGGATGATACTGTTTGTCCACCACCTCCGTTGACGGGTTGTACGCCCACGTCGTCGCCCGATTCGTCACGGTAACCGAACCGACCGGCACATCCGAATCGGTCGACTCGAGCACCTCGATCCGCTGTTCGGCCGGCGGTCGTCGAGCGATGCGTTCGACCCGTTCGACGGTCTCCTCCGGGGCACCGGCCGTCACGGTTCGCTTGGCCTCGAGGGAACGCATGTGGCGGCGCGTCTCGATTGCGTCCCGGACGAGATCCGTACCCGTCGGCGCCCCGTCGCCGGAGTCGCCGAGACAGCCGGCGAGTGCGACCGCGGCACCCGTTGCGAGGAGCCGACGACGGTTCATACGCGGGAATTACCATCACTAGTGATAAGTTTGTGGGTTCGAACCGGTCCCCGACCCCGACGGCCGGGATCCCCGGGATTATGTACGGTGCTATCACACATCCGTCTATGAACCTCGACGTCGATCTCTCCCCGCTTCGCGAATTTCTCGAGGCCGAAGAGTTAGACGGCTATCTGATCGATGACGACGCCTCGGACTCCGACCAGCGGTACGTCTCCGGATTCACCGCTCCCGACCCTTACCAGACGCTCGTGACCAGAGAGGGGGTCCACCTGCTCGTCTCCGGCCTCGAGTACGGTCGCGCGAGCGCGGAAGCGAACGTCGACTCCGTCACTCGTCGAGCCGCGTACGATTACCAGCAACTCGTCGCCGAATACGGCCGGTACGAGGGGAAGATCCGCATGCTGGCGGCGTTTCTCGAGGATCACGACGTCGACTCGATCGCAGTCCCCCGAAACTTTCCGACGGGAACCGCGGACGGGCTCCGCGAGCACGATTTTGCGGTAACAGTCGAACGGGAGGGGACCGTGACGGAGATCCGTGCGACGAAGACCGAGTGGGAGGTCGACCAGATCCGGGCGAGTCAGCGGGCGAACGAGGCCGCGATGGCGAGAGCTGAGGAGCTGATCGCCACCGCAGACGTCGAGGATGGCGTTCTCGTCCACGACGGCGACGTGCTTACCAGCGAGCGCGTGACGGAAGAGATCGAGGTTACCCTGCTCCGCCACGGCTGTGCGCTCGACGAGACCATCGTCGCCAGCGGGGCCGACGGTGCGGACCCTCACGACCGCGGGAGCGGGCCGCTCGAGCCCGACGAACTGATCGTGATCGACATCTTTCCGCGGGACAAGGAGACGGGCTACTTCGCCGATATGACCCGGACGTTCGCTCGCGGCGACCCAGGCGAGGAAGCCCGGCGGCGCTACGAGGTCACGCGGGAGGCCTACGAGGCCGCTCTCGAAACCGTCGAAGCCGGCGTGACCGGTGCCGACGTTCACGGCGCGGCCTGCGACGTGATCGAGGACGCGGGCTACGAGACGCTGCGGAGCGATCCGAACACTGAGACGGGATTCATTCACAGCACCGGCCACGGCGTCGGACTCGACATCCACGAGGAGCCCAGCGTCTCTCCGTCCGGCGGCGAGCTCGAGGCCGGCCACGTCATCTCGATCGAACCCGGTATCTACGATCCCGCGGTCGGCG
This sequence comes from Natrinema zhouii, assembly GCF_013456555.2. Classification (GTDB taxonomy): domain Archaea; phylum Halobacteriota; class Halobacteria; order Halobacteriales; family Natrialbaceae; genus Natrinema; species Natrinema zhouii. The sequence continues at coordinate 3,312,684 of NZ_CP059154.1, read as the reverse complement.
GCGTCCGAATCGAGGATCTGATCGCCGTCACCGAGGACGGCTACGAGAACCTGACTGAGTATCGGATCGGGCTCGAGCCGACGGCCGGTGATCGATAGTAGATCGTAGCACGATTCCGTTTTTCACGGCTACTCGTGGAAATCGGGGAAGAATGCTACTACGTTTCCTTCGAACCGGCCAACCGACGCGGTGGCGCGCGCTGGGCCGCGGTGAATGCCAATGAACCGCGGCACGAAATCGTGCGAGGTCTTCGCGAACATCGTGAGCGAACGGCTCGGAAGACGCATACGCGTCTTCCGGTGGATGAGCGAGGGAAGAATGACCGAGCGAATCGGCTGGGGAGGGTGTGGCTCTCCTAGGTACCACGATAGCAGGGCGCTTCGTTCCCCGATCACGTCAGAAAGCACTGTTCCGTTCACACGAACGAATCCGTCTACCAATTACTGTGAAACTCAGCGATAGCCGTCGCCGTCCCCACCGCGAGCGTCGTCGATTCGCCCGAACTGCTCGTCGCTGAGTTCGAATTCGACCGCGCCGACGTTCTCCTCGAGTTGGTCGGACGTCCGCGCGCCGACGATCGGCACGCAGGTAAAGCGGTCCTGTTCCATCAGCCAGCGCAGCGAGACCTGTGCCGGCGTGGCATCGACCTGATCGGCGACGGATTCGACGGCCTCGAGCACTTCCCAGGCGGTTTCGCTGGTGTAGCGGTCCTCGAAGAGGTCGGTGAGACTCCCGCGGGAGCCGTCCGGTGCGACGACGGTGCCGTCCTCGGTCCGCTCATATTTCCCGGTGAGGAAGCCGCCGGCCAGCGGCGAGTACGGACAGACAGCGATGTCCTGATCCGCACAAACGTCGAGGTAGTCTCCGACATCGTCCGTATCGGCCGCGTTGAACATCGGCTGGGTGACGTCGAAGCGCTCGAGGCCTTCTACGTCGCTTTCCCACAGCGCTTTCGTGAGCTTCCAGGCGGCCATGCTCGACGCACCGAGATAGTGGACTTTTCCCTCGCGGACGAGTTCGGTGAGCGTCTGCATGGTCTCCCGAATCGGCGTGTTCTCGTCCCAGCGGTGGATGTAGTAGAGGTCGAGGTAGTCGGTACCCAGTCGCTCGAGGGTGCCCTCGATCTGTGCGCGGATGTGCTTGCGACCGAGTCCGGAGTCGTTCGGACCGGGCTCGCCGCGACCGTCGAACGGGAAGTAGACCTTCGAGGCGATGACGATGTCCTCGCGGTGAATATCCCGGTCCTCAAGCCACTCGCCGATCCACTCCTCGCTGGTGCCGTTCGGATCGCCGTAGACGTTCGCGGTATCGATGAAGTTGATTCCGTTATCCCAGGCGGTATCGAGCAGTTCGTGGGCCTCCTTGCGGTCGGTTTCGACGGTACCGTCGCTCTCCTTTCCGAAGCGCCAGGTGCCGAAGCAGAGTCTCGAGACTGTCGTGCCCGTATCGCCGAGCGTGGTGTACTCCATGGGCGACGGTTCCGGTGCGAACGGCAAAACGGATGGGGAACCGGCGAACCGCGACGGTTCAGTCCGCGGTCTCCGCATCCACGATGGCCGCGATCCGTTCCACCCAGTCGCGTCAATCGTTCGAACGGCGGGGTCGCCGCTCGGACGCGGTCGTCTCGAGTTTGGTCGCGGTCTCCGATGATACCTCGCCATGGTACTCATCGAGCGGGACTGGCATAGCAGTCGGAGATACGTTTGGACCGCGAAAAACGTCCGTGAACCGTTAGCAGGCACGATCGGATACGAAATCCACGATGGGCGACCGCAGCTTATATCGAAAGCAGGAGAAAGCCCACGACTGAAGTCGTGGGAGTAGTCACCAGCGGTGGTGGACGTGCTCTGCCACATCCCCCTTGTAGACGTCGCGCGCCCCTCAGAACGGTCCGCCGCGGACGAGCTCTGCCATAACGGTCCGTTCGGCCCGCCGGAGCAACTCCCCCGCCGTCCCGCTCGAGCAGTCCAGCCGATCGGCGACGTCCTCGAGCGAGGCGTCCCGCGTCGTGTGGTAGTAGCCGCAGTCGACGGCCGCGGAGACGGCCTCGAACTGGCGCTCGGTCAGGTCCGTCCGGGCGTCGATCCGCCCGGCGCGGTACTTGCCGACCGACAGGACGTCGACGTGCATCGCGTCGGACATATCGTCGACCACCGTCTGGATCGCTTCGCTGGGGCCGACCACCGTCAGCCGGATCGTGCCGTCGGCGCGGTGCTCTAGCGGCGGGATGACGATCAGTCCCGGCTGTTCGACCGCGTCCGCAAACGTTCGGTCGGCTCCCGTCAGCGTCTCCCGCACGTACAGGTATACGGAATCGTCGCGACAGGGGGCGAGTTCGTACTCGAGTATCGTGGGTGCGTCGTCGAGGGCCCGCTCGTAGGGTGCTCGCGGACCGTCGACGTGGAAGAGCATCACGTGCTCGTCGCCGTACCGGTGTCCGTAGAGCAATCTCGAGGCGGTGTACGCCTCGTGTTCGACGACGAACTGGTGCATCGGATGCCGCTCAGCCGGCGGTCGCTGAAGGCTCAACTCGAGATAGCGCATTTCACCGGCCTGATGTACGTCCACTGTCACCTACAAAGCTACCGTCTCGTCGGACCGCTGGACAGCGGATCGAACGCTGGTACGGTTCGACGTATAAACACCCCGCATATCTGCGGATCAAGTCGGACGATCGCTCCGGGCGAGTAACCACTCGTCATGATAACCTCACGCCTACTGGCGACCCGATCCGCGGAGTGGCCGGACGTTCGAACGCAGGGGAGCGACCTGATCCGGGCGGCCGGCGTCGCGGGCGCGGGCGGTGCCGGATTTCCGTCCTACGCGAAGTGGACGGACCTCGAGGCGGTCGATTCCCTCCTGATGAACCACCAGGAGAGCGAACCGAACTACTCCATCGACAAGTGGCTCGGGAAGACCCGCGCGGAGACGTTCGCCGCGCTGTTCGACGCGCTGCTCGAGCGGGCGTTCGACCTGATCGTCGTCAGCGCGAAGTGGAAGGATCGCGACGAACACATGCAGGAACTCGAGAACGAAACCGACGGGACGGTGATTCCGCCAGCCGAACTGCCGCTCGATCGGGACGCAGAGTCGGGCGTCGTCTTCGCGTATACGGAGAACAAGTATCAGTACGGGATGGAGAGCGTCCTCCTCAAAACCGTCGACGGGACGGTCATCGGGAACGACCTCCCCACCGATCGCGGCTGGCTCGTCCAGAACACCGAGACCCTGTACAATATCTCCCGCGCGCTCTCGGACGGCGTGCCCGTGACCCGCAAGTACGTCCACGTCGGCGGCGAGGTACCGCGAGACCGGTTCCTCGAGGTCCCGATCGGCACGCCCGCGAGCGAACTGCTGCGCGCGGCCGACTGTCCGCCCGACGCGCTCCCCTCGGACGCCGTGATCGCCGACGGCGGGCCGGGCTGGTGCTTTCCGATTGATTCAGTACCCGACGAGTACGGTGTCCGCAAGCACACGAACTGCCTGCTCGTGCTCGACACGGAGACCATCGCGAAAAATACGCTCGGCGGGGGGCGGATCGACGTGCTCGAGGAGTACGATTGGAGCGTCCGGGAGGCGGAAACCGAACCGACCGCGACGGTCGAACCGGCCGCCGTCCGGATTCCGCTCGTGACGAATCCGGAACCCGACATCGTCGAATCCGCCGAGCCGATCGTCGCGGTCGGCGACCGCGTCGACGCCGGCGACCGGATCGCGAGGCCGAGTTCCGACGGGATCAGCAATCCCCAGCACGCGTCTATCGCCGGCACGGTGACGGCGGTGTCCGAGACGAGTCTCGAGATCGAATCCCGGTGAGGTGCCGCCCCGGTCGGCTCTCACGCCTTCGCGTCAGCGGAACGACGGCAGCACTTCTTCCTCGTAGAACTCGATCGCCTTCTCCTGTTCGTCCCCGATCTGGTGGAAGTAGACGTGATCGTAGCCGGCGTCGGCCGCCTCCTCGATGCTGTCGATGTGTGCCTGCGGGTCCGGTTCGGTGGTGGTCCCGGCCTCGGCGATGTCCTCTTTCTCGACCATCTGAGCGGCCTGTTCGAAGTGGGCCGGCGTCGGCAACTCCTGACCGAGTTCGCCCGGAATCGAGCCGTTGGGCCACTGCTCGTAGATCGTCTCGATCGCTTCCTCCTCGCTGTCGGCGTAGCAGCCGTGCAGCTGGGTGTACTTCGGTCCGTCTCCGCCGGCGTCCTCGTAGGCCTCGACCGGCTCCTCCTTCGGGCCGGAACACCAGAGTCCGTCGGCGGTCTCAGCGACCCACTTGGCGGTCTGCGGACCGAACGCGCTCCCGATCGTCGTCGGCTGCTCGTCCGGCACGGTGTAGAGGCGAGCGTTCTCGACCGTATAGTGCTCGCCGTGGTGGCTCGTCGGCTCGCCGGTCCAGAGCGAACGCATGACGTCCATCGCCTCGTCTAACATCTCGAGGCGAACGTCGTGTTCGGGCCAGCGCTCGCCCGTGACGTGTTCGTTCAGGTTCTCGCCGGTGCCGACGCCGAAGGTGAACCGATCGCCGAACATCTCGTCGACGGTGGCGACGGCGTGGGCGACGTTGACCGGGTGAATCCGGATCGTCGGACAGGTGACGCCGACGCCGACCTCGATCTCGTCGGTCGCCGTCGCGATGCCGCCGAGCGTCGACCAGACGAACGGCGACTCGCCCTGGGCCGACACCCACGGGTGAAAGTGATCGGAAATCGAGAGGAAGTCGAAGCCGGCCTCCTCGGCTCGCACGGCGATATCGACCAGTTCCGTCGGGCCGAACTCCTCGCTCGAGAGGGTGTATCCGAGTTTCGTCATTCCTGAGTTTGTATCAGGACCGAACGGGTAACGGTTGTACCTGCGACGGCAAGAGCGCGGTTCGGAGCGAACACAGTGAGCGAGAACCGCGGTGACGCGAACGGTGAGCGAAGCGAGCCGTGAGTGTTCGACGCGAGTGAGAACCGTCCATTGCGAACGGACGGACAGCGATCCGCGAGCCCGGCCGGCGGAATCGAACCCCTTACCCGCGATGCGTGGGAAGCCATCCGTATGGAAGCCGTAGTCGAAGCGACGGACCTCGAGAAGGTCTACGGCGAGACGACGGCCCTCTCGGGGGCGTCGCTCTCCGTCGAGAGCGGCGAGGTCTTCGCGCTGATCGGTCCGAACGGGGCCGGCAAGACGACGCTCGTCCGCGCGCTGACGGGGACGACCGAACCCGACGGCGGCAGCGCACGAATCCTCGGCGCGTCGCCGTCGGCCGTCGATCACGACCGACTCGGCGTGCTGCCACAGGAGTTCTCGCCACCCGGCAGACTCAGCGCGAGAGAACTGCTCGCCTACTATGCGGGACTCTACGACGACGCGCGGGATTCCGACGACGTCCTCGCGGACGTCGGTCTCGTCGACGCCGGTGACACCTGGTACGAGGACCTCTCGGGCGGCCAGCAGCGCCGGGTCTGCGTCGGCTCCGCGCTGGTCAACGACCCCGATCTGCTCTTCCTCGACGAGCCGACGACGGGCATCGACCCCGCCGGCCGTCGCACCGTCTGGCGACTGATCGAGGACCTCGCCGCGGGCGGGACGACCGTCGTCCTGACCACCCACGACATGGCCGAAGCCGAGCGGCTCGCCGACCGCGTCGGTCTGCTCGCCGACGGCTCGCTCGTCGCACAGGGCACTCCCGAAGCGCTCGTCCGAGACCACGGCGGCTCGAGCCGGCTCACGATCGAAACGGCGGCCGATCCGGACGCCTTCGACGCCCTCGAGTACCCGGTCGAACGCCCGGACCGCGGCCGGGGCCGAAGCCCGGACGGTACAGTCGTCGTCCGCGACATCGACCCTGCCGCAATCGGGACCGTCGTCGACTATCTCGAGGCCCGCGACGTCGAGTACACCGAGCTCTCGTGGGCCGAACCCGACCTCGAGGACGTCTATCTCTCCCTGGCCGACGCGACCGAGCGGGAGCGAACCGATCGGCTCGCGGGCGGGAAACATGGGGGAAGCGGGCAGAGCGGTTCCGATGAGTCTGATATCGCGCAGGCGGGTGAGACGGCGTGAGTCGGACGGGACGCGTCGGAGCCGAGACGAGCGCCGGGTGGCGCTCGTTTATCCGCCGGCGGACGGCGGTCTTCTTCACCTTCTTCTTCCCGGTGATCCTGATCGTCATCTTCGGCGCGCTGATCCGCACCGATCCCACGGGAGAGGGACTGTTCACCGAGCCGGCGACCTACTACGTCCCGGGCTACCTCGCCGTCGTCGTCCTCTTCACTCCGCTGTCGCGGATGGGCAGCGAGGTCGCGCGCCACCGCGAGGGGAGTCGCTTCGAGAAGCTCGCGACGACGCCGCTGACTCGAGGCGAGTGGCTTCTCGCCCAGACCGTGGTCAACGCCGCGATCATCGGGTTGGCGAGCCTGCTCATTCTCGGACTGGTGGTCTTGCTGACCGGCGCTGAGATCGCGTTCTCGCCGCTGCTGGTACCCTACATCCTCGTCGGCGTCGTCTGCTTCTGCGGCGTCGGCGCAATGCTCGGTAGCTACACCGACTCGCAGGACGGCGCGGTTGCCGCCAGCAACGCGATCGGTCTCCCGCTGCTCTTCCTCTCGGAGACGTTCATATCGCTTTCCCAACTGCCCGACTGGTTCGGCCCGCTCGTCAACCTCTCGCCGCTGACCTACTTCGCACGGGGGGTACGGGCCGCGACGTACTCCGGTGCGGAGACGCCCGCTATCGCCGGCGTCGATCCCGCGCTCGCGAACCTCGGAATCCTCGCCGTTCTCGCGGTCGTCGCGTTCGCGCTGGGTGCGCGGTCGATCCCGCGGACGGACTGATCCTATCGCCCGAGGTGAATCCACGGGCCGTCGCTCGCCGCGAGAACGAACCGATTTACGCGCGGCACTCGAACCGACGGCAACCAGCATGCGCTCAGGCCACCCCACGGAGCAGGCCGTCGGTATGGAGTACTACGTCAGCGACGCGGACGGCATCGGCGGCCGCCTCCGCGAGGACGACGCCGATTTCCGGGTGCGCGAACTCGAGCGCTTCGACACGGAACCCGTCGACGCGCCGACGGACGCCTACCCGCACCTCGTCTTTCGAGCGACGCTGCGGGGGTGGGACACCAACGACTTCGCCTCGCGGCTCTCGGACGCGCTGGGCGTCTCCCGCGAGCGGGTCAACTGGGCCGGGACGAAGGACAAGTACGCCGTGACGACGCAGCTGTTCTCGGTCTACGGAGCCGACCCCGCGGACCTGCCCGAGATCAATGGCGTCGATATCGAGGTGCTCGGGCGGGCCGGGCGGAACCTCGAGTTCGGCGACCTCGCGGGCAACGAGTTCGAACTCGTGGTCACCGATCCCGAGCGGCCCGAAAACGCCGCGACGATCACCGACGAGTTAGGCGAGTTCGGCGGGCTCGAGACCAACAAGAACGGTGGGCACACCGACTCCGATGGCGAATCCGACGTTTCGATCGGCGTCCCCAACTTCTTCGGCCAGCAGCGCTTCGGAAGCCGCCGGCCGGTCACGCACGAAGTCGGGCTCGCGATCGCTCGCGACGACTGGGAGGGTGCGGTGATGGCCTACCTCGGCAATCCGACGGACGCGGAACCCGAGTCGACGCAGGAGGCCCGGACCTTCGTCGAGGAAACGAGAGACTGGCAGGAAGCCCTCGAGCGGGTCCCCAACCGTCTCCGCTACGAGCGCTCGATGATCCACGCGCTCGCAGAGGACGACGGCGAGCCCAGCGCTGCGGAATTTCGGGAGGCCCTCGAGCGGGTCCCGTCGAACCTCCAGCGGCTGTTCGTCCACGCGGCCCAGTCCTACGCGTTCAACCTCATGTTGAGCGAGCGCCTCGAACGCGGACTGCCGTTCGACCGACCCCTCGCGGGCGACGTGGTCTGTTTCTCGGATACCGACGCACCCGACGGGCTCGAACTGCCAGATACGGACCGGCTCCAGCGCGTCGACGAGCGGCGGGTCGACTCGGTGACCCGTCACTGCGAGCGCGGTCGGGCGTTCGTCACTGCGCCGCTGGTCGGCACCGAGACGGAACTCGCCGACGGCGAGCAGGGCGAGATCGAACGCGCCGTCCTCGACGACCTCGGCCTCGAGCCCGCGGACTTCGATCTCCCCGGCGAGTTTCACTCGAGTGGCACTCGGCGAGCGATGCTCCTGCGGACGGATCTCCGTCTCGAGACCGAGCCGCTGACGCTCGAGTTCGCGCTGCCGAAGGGATCGTACGCGACGGTCGTCCTCCGGGAGTATCTGAAGGTCGATCCGATCGACCTCGGGTAGGAGGCGGCGTTTCAGCGGAGTCAGCTAGCCGTCGCAGTCACCACCGGTTTTAGGTCGCTGTCACGAGTACCGAACGGACGACATGGACATCGCGACTCACTACGCGTCGAAACGATCGGGTCCGCGAGCATGATCGGGACGAACGAGGACCGCGAGATCGTCGACTGGCGAAAGATAACCGAAGACGGGCAGACGGTGTACGAAATCGAGTACGACGAACCCGTCTCTGCGCCGACGGGGAGATCGAAGTCGCTGTTCGGTGCGAGCAGCGGCGGAACGGTGCCGGCCGGCGAACAGTATTTCCATCTGCCGGACGGAAAACGGATTCCCGCGTCAGAAGCGGTGTTCGACGCCGACGGAACGACGCTGCGAGTCCGCCACGAACCGTCGATGGTGGCTCGTCTCCGGCGATACCTCCCGTGGTAACGGAGTCGACTGGTTCTGCTCGTTCCCACTATCGAAGGGTCTGTCGCCACGATCGTCTGGAAATGGACTGAGTGCCAACGCTGTCGCCCTTGTTGCGCAGCACAAGAATTAGTTCTCTGCCATGTGGTGCTGTATCGTCTGTTCGAGCCGTTCTCGCCGTTATCAACTCGCCTGCACTGAACCGAACTGGTCTCACCCGAGATAGTCCCGGAGCACCGCACCGAAACCGGCGGCACCGATACAGACCGAGAGGATCGCGCCGACGCCGGTCACCGCGAGGACGCCGTTGATGGCCGCCCCGACCACCAGCGGCTTCAGCCAGCTGTCCTCGCGGCCGACCAGTCTCTCGGCGATCGCAAGGTAGGCGATCGCCGCGCCGACCGCCCATACGAGGTACGCGAGGAGTCCGAGCGGAAACGCCACCAGGATCCCGATGATCGTGATCACCAGGAGGAAAATTACGAGAGCGAGTGCGAGCAGCGAGCCGATTCCGTACACGAACGACCCGAGCGGATCCTCGAGGACGTCCGCCATCATCCGTTCCGTGTACTCGGGGACGACGGCGACCAGGACCACGCCGACGGCCAGCGTGGTCAGGAAGGCCACGACCGCGCTCCCGAGGAGTCCGCCGGTCGCACCGATATCGATATCGACGCCGGGATTGGCTTGTGCGATCCGCGCGACTATCAAGAGCGCGTGACTGAGTCCGATCATAGCACCAAGAGGCACTGCAGTGATGTGAACGTGCTGTCTCGCAGTCGTTCCGGGTCCTGCTGACAGGCTTTTGCTCGCTCGACTCCTACTCTCCCTATGCGCAGCAAACACCTACAGCGGGAAATCGACGACCTCGTGGCGCAGGGCTGGACGATCGAGGAGGAAACGCCCGATCGCGTCGTACTGGTCGACCGGGAGTTCGGCTCGGTGGTCTCACACGTTCTGGTCGCCCTCCTGACGTTCTGGTTTTCGATGGGGCTGGGAAACGTCGTCTGGGGCGCGTACAACTACGTCTCGAGATCCCAGCGCCGCGTCCTCTGGGAGGACGGTGGCGACTGTCCGTCCTGCGGTGCGGACGTGCCGTCGTCCGCGGACTACTGCCCGTCCTGTGGCGAGGACCTCGAGCCGGTCACCGAACCGAACGAGGGTGTCGTCTGTCCCGAATGCGACGCAGTCACCGCCGACGGGTCGCAGTACTGCCCGTCCTGCGGAACGAAACTCGCGGCCACGTTCGGTCGCTCGTCGTCGGAGGACCGAACTGATACGTAGCTCGCCGACCATCGGTCGAACGGACAATGGAACTGGATTCGGAGCCGCACATTCTCCTGACGAACGACGACGGGATCGACGCACCCGGGATCCGGGCGCTGCACGACGCGCTTTCGGCGGTCGGCACGGTCACCGTCGTCGCGCCGGACCGAAACCGGAGCGCCGTCGGCCGATCGCTCTCCTACGGCCGGACGAGGTCGTCGGACGACGACTTCTCGATAGATCTGGAAACGGACTCGTTTACCTCGCCGGTTCCACACACCGACCACGAACTCGGCTACGCCGTCGACGGCACCCCCTGTGACTGCGCCATCGTCGGCACGAAAGGCCTCGAGCCCGAACCCGATATCGTCGTCTCGGGTTGTAACTCGGGTGCGAACCTCGGGGCCTACGTCTTCTCTCGATCGGGGACCGTCAGCGCCGCGATGGAGGCGGCGTTCCTCGAGACGCCGTCGATCGCCGTCTCGATGGACACGCTCGGCTACGACCGCGACCTCGAGCCGGCGGACTTCGAGCGAACGGGCGAGATCACCGCCGATCTCGTGGCCGGCGTCCCCGGAACCGGACTGTTCGACCGCGTCGACTACCTGAACGTCAACGTCCCCCGGCCGGATCGCGAGCCGAACGGCTTCGAACTGACTCGGCCGACCGAGATCTACGAGATGGACGCCGCGTTCGAAAACGGCGCGTTCCAGTTGACCAACCGGCTCTGGCAGCAGATGGCCAATCGGGACATCCCCGACGCCGAGGACACCGATCGCCACGCCCTGCTCAAGGAGCGGGTGTCGATCTCTCCGCTCCGGGTCCCCTACGAGGTCGTGGACACCGAGCCGGTCCAGCGGATACTCGAGGACGTCCTGTAGTCCCGAGTGCCGGCCGAAAAACACGGCCGTTTTACACGCCTGTGTTCAATTGAGAGCTATGGAGTGTCGCCACTGCGCATCGCCGCTCGAGAAACCCGGAGACTTCTGTCTGATCTGCCGGGAGGCCAACACCGAGGCGATCGTCCTCGAGGCGGCGCGCGACAGAGCGACCATCACGATGCTCGCCGGCGAACCCGACGAGCCGACCGACCGCGATTCCGAAGCCGACCGCGACGAGCAGGTACTCGGCGAGACGACGATCACGACGACGCCGGAGGACGGCGAGAACGAGCCGATCGAACTCCGGAACTTCGCGGGGCTGATCGGCGACGAAATACGTCGAAAGCGTCCCGAAGAGGTCTACGCCGGCGGCGCGCGGCCGGTGATCCGCGCCGTCCGCGAGGACATCCACCACTCCTTCTATCGCGTCGCAGACGACGACCCAATTCAGGCGGTCCTCGAGCGCCGCGGGAATCCCGCGCTTGACGTCGTCGAAACGCCACCGGCGGACAAGATCGGCGGCAGCCACTCGACGCTCATCGGCGGCCGAACCGGAATGCGGGCCATTCAGACCGTCGCGGAACACCCGCACGTCAAGAAGGTGATTCCGGGTCCCATCGACGCCGGCGGCAAGGGCTCTCAGTCCGGCATGCGCGCGAAGGTGACCCGCGCCGACGACGGCGGCAACGTGCGGATGCTGCTGCGAGACGGCTCGAGCGTGCAGGAAAACCGCGTCGTGACGACCGCCCGCGATCGGGAGATGGGCGAGCGGATCCGTGAGGACCTCAACGACGTGCTCGGGGAATCAGAGTTTCAGTAACTAACAGGTCCAGTCACCGATGTCGGTTCCACAGTCGGGAGACGTTCGTGGCAAATATTGGTACTTCCTGATGGAGGTGACAGGTGCTGCTGGTTCTCCCAGCCTTAACGGGATCGCTGTAATTAGATATAATTAGCTATGCTCGAGCGACCGGATGCCATCCTGACCCTGATCCCACTGTTGGCGGTGAGCGGCCTCGTTGCTCGCGCGCTGATCGCAGCCCCGGGCGTCGGTACAGGAATACTCACCACTCCGCTCGCGGTCGCCGGGTACCTTGCCGCGCTCGCGGTCGTCTTCCTGGAACTGCTCGCGTGGCCGATCGCCGAGCGGATCGGTGGGTCGTGATCGGGGTGATCGACCGGTGTCGTGCTCCCGCAGGAACCGACGTGACTCAACAGGTTTAAGAATCCGCTGACGATAGACAGCACTACTATGGCCAACAAAGGAGAGGTCGGCAGCGCTGGTCGGTTCGGTGCCCGCTACGGCCGCGTCGCACGACGCCGCGTCAGCGAGATCGAAGACGACATGGAGAACGCCGAAGTCGACGGCGACGACGTTACCCGCGTCGGCACCGGCATCTGGAAGAACGAGGAGACCGGCGAGGTCTTCACCGGCGGCGCGTACCGGCCCGAAACGCCCGGCGGCCGCACGGTCAAGCGGTCCATCCGCGCTGCTCTCGCAGAGGACGACGACGAATAACCCGTTTCAATCTCAGTATGAGTTACAAATGTTCCCGCTGTAAACGCGACGTCCAGCTCGACGAGTACGGCGGCGTCCGCTGTCCCTACTGCGGCCACCGCGTGCTCCTGAAAGAACGCAGCCGCGACGTCAAGGAAGTCGGCGTCCAGTAACCAGCGTGTCTTCTCACGACGCGACCCTCGAGTTCGACTACGAGAGCGCGTCGCGTGCCCAATTGATCGCCGAGAGCGTCGCCCGCGAAATCGGCGAGATCGACGACGAACGCTCTCGAACGACGATCGAGCGAGACGGTTCCCGCGTCGTCATCGAGATCGTCGCCGCCGACGTCGTCGCCCTTCGGGCGGCGCTGAACACCTGGTTCTCGCTAGTCGACGTCGCAGAGCGGACCGCTGCTGTGGGAGCGAGCGTGCTCGAGTCGCGGTAATTCTTCGATTTCGGACCCCAGAACGACCGCAATCCCTGTACCGGCAGGCACCGGTGTTTTGATCGGTTCGTTCGAAGGATCGGTATGGCCGAACGGGACGGGACGTGGCTCGGGTTACGACGGGACGCCAAGCCGCTGGTGATCGCGGGCCTCACACTCGGGCTGGGACTGGGCGGCTTCTTCGACGGGATCGTCTTCCACCAGATCCTCCAGATTCACAACATGCTGTCGTCGTATCCCGACTCGAGCATCGCCACGGACCTGGAACTCAACGTGATGGCCGACGGAATCTTTCACCTCGCGACGTACATCTTCACGATCATCGGCCTTGTCCTGTTTTCTCGCGCGTGGCGGTTCCATCCGGTACCGAAATCCGGACGGATGTTGTTCGGCGCGGTGATCATGGGCTGGGGCGTGTTCAACCTCGTCGAGGGGCTCGTCGACCACCAGCTACTCGGGCTTCACCACGTCTGGCCCGCCGGACCCGGCCCGATCATCCTGTGGGACGTAGTGTTCCTGCTCTGGGGAGTGCTCTTCATCGTCGGTGGCTATCTCGTGATCCGGACCGACAGCGCTGCCACACCGACGGCTACCGACGAGGCGGTTGCGGCGGACGGCAGCGGCCCAGAGTAGTCCGCTCGGACTTCGACACCAGGTAGACCGTCGATCCCAGACCGAACGGCGATTCGGAAGACAAAGCTGGCCTTTATCAGTCCGGAGGGCGACGGTCGAGATATGCAAGGAAACCTGCCGCCGGAAGCACAGGAGAAAATCGAGCAGCTACAGGATCTCCAAGAGACGGCACAGGAAGTCGCCGTCCAGAAACAGGAAGCAGAGTCGGGACTCACCGAGGCCCAGAACGCTCTCGACGAACTCGAGAACATCGACGACGAAACGACCATGTACCGGAACGTCGGCGAACTCCTCGTCGAGACGGACTACGCACAGGCCGAGGAGGACCTCGAGGAGAAGGTCGACACGCTCGAGATCCGCCTCGAGACCCTCGAGAAGCAAGAAGAGCGCGTGCAGGAGCAGTTCGAGAGCCTCCAGAGCGAGCTCGAGGAGATGCTCGGCGGTGGCGGCGGCATGGGCGGCGGCCCGGCCGGCCCCGGCGGCCCGGGCGCTGGCGGCGCATAAATGCCGACCGACGAGCCGTCTGACGAGACCGTCGTCCAGACGGCCTCGGACGCTGCGGAGGGCGTGATCTTCTCGCAGTACAAACAGTCCGATGTACGCGATTACGACGTGACCGTCGTCTTCGAGGACGGCGTCCTCGAGGTCGACGTCTACCTCAACGCGCCCGAGGACGAAGACGAGGCCGACCCCGAACAGGTCGCCGACGACGCCGCGCTCGCGGCGCGACACGCGGTCGACGAACTGTTCGAGGAGTAGCCAACGCGGTTTCGGATCGGCTTCGATTTTCGGTTACTCGAGATGACTCGGTGAGCGTGTCGCTCGAGCAGCAGGGCGGCGAGTCACCGCTGCAGGCGGCCGCTACCGATATACGCGAGGCCGAGGCTCCCGGCGAGTATCAACGCGGTGAGCGCGGGTTCCGGAAGGAGCGTGATCCGTTCTCCAGCGACGCCTGCGAGGACGAGCAGCCCCGCGATAGCGGTCGGAAACGGGTGTGCGGCCAGTTGCTGCCCGAAGACCCGGAGTGACCAGTATCCCATCTCGAGTTGCGACGCGACGGTGGCCCCGAACGGCCGGTTTCCGTCGGGATTTTCGGCTGGCTCGAAGGCCTCGAGGTCGCCGACGCTGACCGTCACGATTTCGCCGGTGTTGACGCGGCGACCGTCGGCGTCCCCGACCCGGAGCAGCGTCACGGCCCCCTCGCTCGTTCCGACGACGCGGTAGATCCCGTCCGGGTAGTCGCCGTCGGTCGGCCGGACGTGATCGCGGATTGTGAGCGATGTCATTACTGGTTCGTTTTCTCACCTTTCTGCGCCACCTCCGTAACGGTATAGGCTCGAGTTCGGATCGGACCAGTCAACCGAATGCGGTGGCGCGCGCTGGGGCGCGGTTCGCCGTCGACGGCGAACCGCGGCGCGAACATGCGCGAGGGATGAGTGAGCGAAGCGAACGAATCGGCTGGGGAGGGCGTGGCGATCCCGTGTTGCCACGATAGCAGGACATTTCTCACATTCCATCCCATCAAAACTCACTACTTCATTCACAGATACGGCGGACGGTGGATGCGGAGCGAGCCGTGGAAATCGAACGGGTATCTGGAGCACCGGAAAACGCAGCGAGCGGTTACGTCCGATAGCCGCCGGGTGCGAGCAACTCGACCGGATGGGGAACCTCGCGCTCGAGCAGCGTCTCGAGTTGGTCCCCACAGGAGGTTCCCGACGCCACGACGGTCTCCGCGCCCTCGATTTCCGTCGCTAACCGCTCGCCGACGTCCATACTCAGCTCGTAGTACTCCCGCTTGTAGCCGAACGAGCCAGCCATGCCACAGCACTCGGCGCTGGAGGTCTCGGGCGCGTAGCCACAGCGCTCGAGGACGGCCACGGTCGGTGCCTCGAGGTCGAGCGTCCGCTGCTGGCAGTGGGAGTGATACGCCACCGGCTCCGCCCCGTCGCCGGTCGACAGCGCCGAGGGGTCCGCGCCGTTCTCGAGCAGTCCGTAGACATACTCGCAGATCTCGTAGCTGTTCGCGCGGAGCCGCTCGACGGACGCCGCCGGCAGCAAGCGCTCGTACTCGCGGTGCACGGCCGCCAGATCGGAGGGCTCGATCATGACCACGTCCCGGCCGGCGTCGAGGTCCTCGGCCAGCGCGGCGTAGAGCCGACTGGCCTGCCGGTCCGCCGTCGCGATCATCCCCTGCGAAAGCGCGGCGCGCCCGCTTTCGGGCAGGTCGGGGACGCGAACAGGAACGCCCAGCGCCTCGAGCGTCCGGACGGCGGCCTTCCCGCGGTCGATATCGACGTAGTTCGTGTAGACGTCGGGGTAGAGGACGACCTCTCGGTCGATCTCGCCCTTATCGTCGCCGTCGTCGGCTCGAGACGCAGCCCGTTCGACTCGTTTACTCGATGCCTCCATCCCGCCTCGGTGTACTCGCGGCTCCGCCGTCGTCTCGCGGCTCTGCCGCTCGACTGTTCGCGGAACGTCGTTCCGCGCTACTCGCTTTTTCGAGGTGGCGAAGCCACCTCGCCCCTCGAACCAGTCCACGAGCGACTCGCGCTGGAACGCGGGGAGGTCGCGTCGCCGGTCGATGCCGAGGGTGTGCTCGAGCGCCGCACGGACCGGGCCCGCGTCGGCCAGCCAGTTCGAGACGGGTGCAGTCGCGCTGGCGGCTTTCGCGACCGTCCCGATATTGCCGAAGAAACGCTTGCCGGGATCGAGTCCGCCCTCCTCGAGGTCGGGCGTGAGGCCGTCGACGAGGAAGTCGTAAGTCTCGGGATCGCTACTGCGGTTGACCCGGTCTCTGACGACGGTATTGATCCACGGAATGTCGATCTTCACCGGGCAGGCGTCCACACAGCGCGTACAGCCGGTACAGAGGTCGTTGAACTCGGCCGCGGACTCCTGCCCGTGGACGCCGGCCTCCCAGCCGGTCGCGATCCCGCCCGAATAGGTCTCGCCGCCGAAGCCGTGGCCGCCGACGGACTGGAAGTTCGCACACGAGTTCGAGCAGGCCCCACACCGAATGCAGTACAGCGTCTCCCGGAGCTGGTCGTCCTCGCGCATCTCCGTGCGGCCGTTGTCGAGCAGGACGAGGTGGAAATCGCGGTCCGGGTTCCCCATCCCGCCCGCCGATTCGTTGTCACCCGTGATCGGTTCGTCCGGCCGATCGAAGCCCAGCGTCGGCGAGTCCGTCGGCGGGGAGAGCATCGTCACGTACTGGGAGATCGGCTGCCCCGTCGCGCTCTTCGCGATCAGGTCGACGAAGGGCTCGAGGTCCGACAGCGTCGGAATCAGTTTCTCCACGCCGGTAATCGCGACGTGGGTGTCGGGTGTCACCGCACACTTGCGGGCGTTGCCCTCGTTCGTGACGAGCGTGATCGTCCCGCTGTCGGCGACGACGAAGTTCGCGCCGGTGATCCCCACGTCGGCCTCGCGGATGTGCTCGCCAAGGTGATCGCGGGCGAACCGGGTGAGTTCCTCGGCCGTCTCGAACGGCTCGTCGGGGTCGAATCGGTCGTTGAACAGGTCGGCGATCTCCTCCCGAGAGAGGTGCATCGCCGGCCCGACGATGTGCGAGGGCGTGTCGTCGGCTACCTGCAACACCCACTCGCCGAGGTCCGTCTCGGTGACCTCGATTCCCTCGGCCTCGAGTCCCTCGTTGAGGTCGATCTCCTCGGTCGTCATCGATTTGGATTTGACGACCGACGGGGTGTCTCCGTTCCCTGTCACCCCGTTCGCGTCGGTCTGAGCGTCGACCACGTCGGCGACGTACGCGTTCGCGTCCGCGGCGTCGTCGGCCACGTAGACGGTGCCGCCGTTGGCTTCGACCGCCTCGCGAACCGTCTCGATCAACTCGGGGAGCCGATCGATTGCGTCTTCCTTGATCGACCGCGCCTCGGTTCGCAGTACCTCGAGGTCGTCGGTCGCGTCGTACGCCGCTTCCCGACTGGTGTCGAAGCCACTCGCGGATGCGTGGACGGCGTCGCCCTCGGTCTCGAGCAGGTGGCGAATCCGGTCGGCTTGCTCCGTTCGGGTTCGCTGGGCCATCTATCGGTCCTCCAGGACGATCACGCTGACCTCGCCGGGGCCGTGGACGCCGTGAACGAGATCCCCCATGTCGGCGGTCGCGCTCCGACCGGTGGCGAAGACGACGCTGTCCTGCCCCCGATCGAAGCCGTCGGCGAGTCGGTCGAAGCCCGCACTCAAATCCGGCACCACGTCGCTGGCCGCGACGACGGCGACGTGGCGCTCCGGGTAGAGGCTGATCGGCTCCGCGCCGTCGGCCATCGACTCGACGGCGACGCTGCCGTACTCCGCGATGGCGAAGCCGACCGGCGTGACGCCCGTCCGGGCCACCTCGAGTTCGGCGGTCGTCGGCTCCGTCGTCACCGCGTCGGGGAGCGAGACACCCTCGAACGGGAGCGGCGCGCCGACGGCCGGCTCCTCGACTATCGTTTCGATCCGTTCGCCTGCGTCGGCGGCCGACACGCGCTCGAGTCCCACCTCGAGCCCCTCGAGTGCGCGTTCGAACTGACCGACAGTGTCGACTGTCATCACTTCTCATATCTGGCCGGACGGGCAAGATACTGACGGTCGACTCAGTGAGATACTTCTCTCGGTGCAGCGGTTGACTCGATACAACAATTGGCCCGGTACGATGCTCTCGATTGCCTGACAGATCTGACCGTCTCCGCGCGGTCTCGAAAAAATACTGGATATGCGGCGTTACTCGGAGACCGACAGTTCGCCGTAATCGAACTCCTCGCCCATTTCTGAGAGGCTGTCGAGTTCGTCCTGCTCCTCTCGAAGGTTCTGCTCGAGGGTGTCCGCGACGTCGTCCATTCCGAGTTGATCCGCCATCGGGATGAGGTTCCCGTAGACGGCAATCTCGTAGTGTTCGGACTTCTGGCCGGCGGCGATGTTGAACCGATCGAGAGCCTCGTCGCTTGGATCCTTGTCCATGAACTCCTCGTGGGCCTGGATCATCCCTTCGACGACCGGGTCCTCCTCGCCCTCCGCGGAGGCGTCGACCTGGTCGAACACCTCCTCGAGGCGGTCAATGTGATTCTGGGTCTCCTCGCGGTGCTCGGCGAACCCGGATTTGAGTTCCTCGCTCGAGGAGGTCTGCTCGAGTTCATCGAGCGCGTCGACGAGGCGCTGTTCGGTGTAGTACGCGTGCTTGAGGCCGTCTACGAAGAGGTCTTCGGTTGAGTCTACGGTCATAAGCGCTCGTGTAAGTGGACAGTGCTGATTTCCATAAGCGAGTAGCTTGCATCTGAGACGGCTGGTATCGACCGACAAAAGGACTGAATCGGCCGTTGTGCTTACTGCGATTCGCAGATCGCCAGAAAGTTCTCGAAGATCTCGTCACCCTCCTCGGTGTGGGCGACCTCGGGGTGCCACTGGACGCCGTAGAGATCGCGGTCGGTGTCGCTCATCGCTTCGACGTCGCAGACGTCGCTCTTCGCCGTCAGCTCGAAGCCGTCGGGCAGTTCCTTGACCTCGTCGGCGTGGCTCGCCCAGACGCGGGTTTCGGGATGCAGCGAGCCGGTCAGCGGATCGTCGTCGTCGACGATATCGACGCTGACGTCGGCGTAGCCGCCGTACTCGCCGCCTCCGACGCGGCCGCCTAGTTCCTCGGCGATCAGTTGCATTCCCAGACAGATGCCCAGCACCGGCATCTCCGCCTCGAGGTACTCTACCGAGCGGCCGATCCGATCCATATCCGGACCGCCCGAGAGGACGACGCCGTCGGCGTCGACGTCTTCGGGCGCGGTGTCGTTATCGATCAACGCCGTGTCGACACCGAGATCGCGAAGCGCCCGGCGTTCTAAGTGGGTGAACTGTCCGTGGTTGTCCACCACGACGATTTTCGTCATTGGGTGTTCGTAGCGGATCACCGGGTAAAAACGGTCCGAAACGTGTTCTCGAGTCGGCCGATCCCGACGAACGTGGGTCGGCAAACGGAAAAAGAACGACTCACTCGAGGCGTGGGTTTTTGCGTGCTCGCTCCAATCCCGGCGTAGAATCAATGAATCGGCCGAGCGCGGATGCCGGCGACATGCGGTGGGGATGGATCTGTCCGCTGTGCAAGACGGACGCATCGGTGACGAGAGATCTCGACTCGGAGACCTTCCGCTGGGAGTGTGACGACGATCACTGCGAGGCGATCGGTTTTGGGTTCAGCTCGCGGCGCAGGGCCCGGCTCGCACTGCGTGAGTACCGCGAGCGCTACGAGAACATCTATCGGTAATCGGGCCTGTTATCGCGATGCTGAGTGTGCTCTCGAGTCGCTGACCGACTCCGTGATTCGGTGTTCCGGTACGTTTAAGCGTTCGTCAGCGGATGCCAAACACATGGCAGTCGATCTCGGCGAATTCGAGCATCCGGCGTGGGTCACCGCGGCGGGAACGGGTATCGGGTACGGACTGATCCTCGCAGTGCTAACACTTGCACTGTTCGTCGTGCCGTGGCTCGTCTTCTCGGCCCTGTAGTGACGAAATCTCGTACTGGTAGCTGATTCGACACCACTGTTGTTCCTCATCGCTACTTAGGCACTCGAGTACCATCGCTCGCACGGGCGAAAAACGAAGCGAGAAACGACACCGACCTCGAGAACGAGTTCAGGCGAACGTCTTCGAGACCTCTTCGCTCTCGTCGGATTCGGCCTGCACTTTGTCCCACGCGTTGCGGAAGTCCTCCATCCGGATCTCGGTGCGGTCGTCGCGGATGGCGAACATGCCGGCCTCGGTGCAGACGGCTTTGATGTCGGCACCGGAGGCGTTGTCGGCGTCTTCGGCCAGTTCGGCGAACTCGACGTCGTCGGCGACGTTCATCCCGCGGGTGTGGATCTCGAAGATGATCTCGCGACCCTCCGCGTTCGGCTTGGGCACTTCGATGAGGCGGTCGAACCGACCGGGGCGAAGGATGGCGCGGTCGAGCATGTCGAAGCGGTTCGTGGCGGCGATGATGCGGATCTCGCCGCGCTCTTCGAAGCCGTCCATCTCCGAGAGGAGCTGCATCATGGTCCGCTGGACCTCGGCGTCGCCGGAGGTCTTGGACTCCGTTCGCTTGGAGGCGATGGCGTCGATCTCGTCGATGAAGATCACGGCGGGTTCGTGCTCGCGGGCGACGTCGAAGAGGTCGCGGACGAGCTTGGCACCCTCGCCGATGAATTTGTGGACCAGTTCCGAGCCGGCCATCTTGATGAAGGTGGCGTCGGTCTGGTTGGCGACGGCCTTGGCGAGCATCGTCTTCCCGGTGCCCGGCGGGCCGTAGAGTAGAACGCCGCTCGGCGGGTCGATGCCGACGTCGTCGAACATCTCGGGCTTCTCGAGGGGCATCTCCACGGTCTCGCGGACCTCCTGCATCTGGTCCTCGAGGCCGCCGATGTCCTCGTAGCTGACTTCCGGGCTCTCGGTGACTTCCATCACGCGAGCGCGCACGTCAGTCTCGTTCGAGAGCGGCTTGACGATAGAGAGGGAGTTATTGACGGCCACTCGCGCGTCGGGGTCGAGATCGTCGCGCATCTCGTCGGTGACTTCGGTCAGCGCCTCCTGGTTGTTCCCGTGTTGTTTGATGATGACGCCGTCGTCCGTGATTTCCTGGACGGTGGCGACGAACAGCGGGGACTGCTTGAGCTTCTTGTTCTCGTGTGTGAGACGCTCGAGTTTCTGCTGGTACTTGTTGTTCTCGGCGTTAGCGTCGAGGAGCTTGTCGCGCATCTCCTCGTTTTGCGCCTCGAGGATTTCCAGTCGTTCCTCGAGTGACTGAATTTTCTCCTGTTGGGACGCCTCGTCCTCGTCGTATGGGAGGTCGACGTCGTCCACGGTGTCGCTCATCACCCGTCCTTTGGGTGTTGGTTCATAAGAGACTTCGGGTCGGTGCACTCGACTGTGTTATTACTCCAAAGCATTAGATGGAATAGAAAATATTATTACCCCGTATTCGGAATGGAGAGGTAAGATGAGTGCTTCAGAGTCGCTTCAACAGGAGACCAGCGAGCGGGGAACGTGGGACGACGTTCGGGATCTGCCTCCCAGTGCGAAACTCGTCGCGAAGGTCCTCGAGTACAACGACACGATGACCCAACAACAGATCGCCGACGAGACGCTCCTGCCCTCTCGAACAGTTCGATACGCGCTCAACCGGCTCGACGAGCAGAGCGTCATCGACTCCCGCTTTTCGTTCACGGACGCCCGCAAGCGCCTGTATAGTCTCGATATCGAATCGTAACGGCCGATCATCGCTGTCAATACCTCAATTTTTCTCGCTTTGCTTTCTCGTCGTAGTTGATCCGGACACGCTGCCGGTGTTTCACCGGACTTGCCAATGGCGTGCTGCTGTCCGGTCAAACGCTCGGGAGGACGGACGGCAGCGCGCACCACCGAACGACGGGTCGTCAGTACAGCGTGACACAGACGCCTCCCTCCGTTTCGCGTGAATTATCGCTTTCACTTTCACTTCGGTCACGGAACCCCTTTAGGGTCGGCTCGCCAACGACTGGCCAATGACGCGGGTTATCCATACGGGCGATACCCATATCGGGTACCAGCAGTACAATTCGCCCGACCGACGACGGGACTTCCTCGAGGCGTTCCGGTCAGTCGTCGAGGACGCGGTGGCCGACGACGTCGACGCGGTGATCCACGCCGGCGACCTCTTTCACGACCGCCGGCCGTCGCTGGTCGACCTGCAGGGAACCGTCGAAATTCTCCGGACGCTCGCCGACGCCGACATCCCCTTTCTCGCCGTCGTCGGCAACCACGAGTCGAAACGCGACGCGCAGTGGCTCGACCTCTTCGCGGATCTCGGACTGGCGACCCGGCTCGGTGCCGACCCGGTCGTCGTCGACGACGTCGCCGTCTACGGACTCGACTTCGTCCCCCGATCGCGACGGGAGGATCTCACCTACGACTTCGCTCCCCTTCCCGATGGTGCCGACCACGCGAGCCTGGTGAGCCACGGCCTCTTCGACCCCTTCGCACACGCCGACTGGGACACCGAAACCGTCCTCGAGGAGTCGACGGTCGACTTCGACGCCGTTCTGCTGGGAGACAACCACAAACCGGACACTGCGGAGGTCCTGGACACCTGGGTCACCTACTGCGGCTCGACCGAGCGCGCCAGCGCCAGCGAGCGCGAGGACCGGGGCTACAACATCGTCGACTTCGAGAATGACGGGACCGTCGCGATCAGCCGCCGCGGCCTCCCCTCGACTCGCGAGTTCGTCTTCGTCGACGTCGAACTCAAGGAAAGCGAGGGGATCGACCGCGTGCAGGAACGCGTCCGCCAGCACGACCTCGCGGACGCGGTCGTCATCGTCACCGTCAAGGGCGAGGGCCGACCGATCGCACCGGCCGCGATCGAGGAACTCGCGATCGACCGCGGCGCACTCGTCGCCCGCGTGAACGATCGGCGGGACCTCCCCGACGCGGACGAGGAGGTGTCGGTGAGCTTCGCCAACCCGGACGACGCCGTCCGCGAGCGGGTTCGCGAGCTGGGGCTCAGCAACGCCGCGCTCGAGATCGACGAAAGCGTCCGAAACGGTGATCTCGCCGATTCGAACGTCCGCGAATCCGTCGAGCGGCGGGTTCGCGAGTTGCTCGAGGACGACGAGTCGGCGTTCGACCCGGCGCCGGAGCGTGAACCGGGCGACGAGGACGTGACGACGGTCGCCGATCAGCTCGCCGGCGATAGCGATTCGGCGGCCGACTCGATCAATACCGAGCCAGCCGAGACGTCCGAAGCGACCGAAGCGGCCGAGGCGGCCGAAGCAGATGGAGGTGCTGAAGCGGACGGCGGGCGCGAGACGGCAGCCACCGACACCGAAGGTGATGCGACTGCACCAGCGTCCGACCCCGATGCGACGACGGCACCGACCGACGGCGACGCGACGGACGACGGCGACGAAGCCGAGGAGACTGCCGACGCCGATACCGCCTCGCTGGGTGATTTCGCGTGAGAGTTGACCGCGTCCGCCTGTTGAACTTCAAGTGCTACGCCGACGCCGACCTCGCGCTCGAGCGCGGCGTCACCGTCGTCCACGGCGTCAACGGCAGCGGGAAGTCGACGCTGCTCGAGGCCGTCTTCTTCGCGCTCTACGGCTCGAAAGCGTTGGACGAGCGCACGCTCGACGACGTCATCACGACCGGTGAGGAGGAGTGCGAGGTCGAACTGTGGTTCACCCACGACGGCCGGGAGTACCAGATCGAACGCCACCTCAAACTCCGGGGTGATCGCGCGACGACGACGAAGTGCGTCCTCGAGACGCCCACGGAGACGATCGAGGGAGCGCGAGACGTTCGTCGCGAGGTAACCGAACTCCTGCGGATGGACGCCGACGCGTTCGTCAACTGCGCGTACGTCCGCCAGGGCGAGGTGAACAAGCTCATTCACGCCTCGCCGAGTGACCGGCAGGACATGATCGACGACCTCCTCCAGCTCGGCGCGCTCGAGGACTACCGCGAGCGGGCCAGCGACGCTCGACTCGGCGTCAAGACCGTCCTCGACGGCCAGCAAGAGGTGCTCGAGGACCTCCGAACGCAGGTTCAGCAAAAGGAGGACAAGGAGCTTCACGAGCGGCTGAACGGCCTCGAATCTCGCCGCACGGATATCGTCAACGAGATCGATCGCTTCGAGTCACAGCGCGAGCAGGCCCGGGAGACGCTCGAGACCGCCGCGGACGTCCTCGAGCGCCACGAGGAGACCCGCGAGGAGATCGAAACGCTCGACGAGGAAATAGAGGACCTCCGGTCGAAGATCGCCGAAACCGAGCGCAAACGCGAGGACGCGAGCGACGAAATCAGCGAGATCCGGAGCCGGCGCGAGGAGCTCGCGGACGAGCGCGCCGAGCATCTCGAGAACGTCGATCTCGAGGCGGCCGATCCCGACGAGGAAGCCGTTCGGAACCGCACCGAGGAACTCGAGGCCCGCGACGAGGAGCTTCGAGACGACCTCGAGTCGGTCCGAGTGACGATCACGGAAGGGACCAACGAGATCGAGCGGCTCCGCGAGGAGGCGGACGACCTCGAGAAACGAGCCGAACAGGCTCGCACGGAGGCGGACGAACTCGAGGACCAGATCGAGGCCGACGAGAAAACGATCGCCGATCGCGAGGAGAAACTCGACGACCTCGACGAACAGATTGACGCCGCGCGGGCGACGTTCGACGACGCGCCGGTCGAGTTCGGGGCGGCCGAATCGCACCTCGAGGACCTCGAGACCGAGCGCGAGAAACTCGTCTCGGCGCACAACGACATCACCGCCGATATCCGGGCCGCCGAGAACGCGATCGAGGAGGGCGAACGTCTGCTCGAGGAGGGGAAGTGTCCCGAGTGCGGCCAGCCGGTCGAGGACTCGCCCCATGTCGACGTACTGGACGAACGCCGAGAGGAACTCGCCGACCTCGAGGCCGAGCGGGAGGAACTCGAGGCCGAGCGAGACGACGTCAACGAGCGAATCGACCGCGCCGAGGAACTGCGAGAGGCCGAGCGGCGGGTCGATCGACTCGAGGAGAACCGCGACAACATCGAGCAGCTGCTCACGGAGAAACGCGAGAGCCTCGCAGAGCGGCGCGACCAGCGCGATCAGCTCCGAGACGACGCCGAGGAGTACGAGGCCGATGCCGAGGAAAAGCGGGCCGCAGCGGACGAGCGCGACGAGGAGGTCGCCGACGCGCGAACCGAACTCGGGACGATCAACACCGAGCGCGGGGAGATCTCGGAGGCGCTCGAGTCACTCGAGCGCATCTCGGAGATCACCGCCGAGCGAACCGCCCTCGAGAGCGATATCGAGACCCTCCGCGAGCGCCGAGAAGACTGGGAGACGATGAACGACGAGCGCCGCGAGACGCTCTCGGCGAAGTGCGACCGCAAGCGCGAACTCGAGTCCGAGTTCGACGAAGAACGGGTCGAAACCGCTCGCGAGGACAAGGCAAATGCCGAGACCTACATCGAACAGGTCGACGAGAAACTCGACGAGCTCGAGGAAAAACGGACCGGAATTCAGAACGCCATCGGCGCGGTCGAGAACGAACTCGAGGAGCTCGAGCGCCTCCGCGAGCGTCTCGAAACCGTCGAAGATCGGTGCGAGCAACTCGAGTCGCTGTACGACGAGGCCGAGACGCTTCAGACGACCTACGGCGAGCTCCGAGCGGAACTGCGCCAGCGCAACGTCGAGACCCTCGAACGGCTGCTGAACGAGACGTTCGATCTGGTCTACCAGAACGACTCCTACGCGGCGATCGATCTCGACGGCGACTACCGGCTGACGGTCTATCAGAAAGACGGTGAGGCGCTCGAACCCGAGCAGCTCTCGGGTGGCGAACGGGCGCTGTTCAACCTCAGCCTGCGGTGTGCGATCTATCGGCTGCTCGCGGAGGGGGTCGAGGGAACGGCCCCGATGCCGCCGCTGATCCTCGACGAGCCGACCGTCTTCCTCGATTCGGGCCACGTCACGCAGCTCGTCTCGCTGGTCGAGTCGATGCGCGATCTCGGCGTCGAACAAATTGTTGTCGTCAGTCACGACGAGGAACTCGTCGGCGCGGCCGATTCGATCGTCCGCGTCGAGAAAGACGCCACGTCGAACCGCTCGCGACTCGAGCGCGGCGAGCCGCCGGAGGCGGAACTGCTCGCGTCGGATTAAGCGGGTGAGAGCCGCCGTTTTGGCCGATCCACTCGCTCAGGAACGGTCTACTGCCTTTTCGTCCGTTGCCTCGATATTCGGTCGAATCGTCTCGAGTGCGGTCTTACAGTCCTCGGTGATCCGATAGCCGCGCTCGCCGGCGACGTCGGCCTCCTCGAGCAGCCCTGCAGCGGAGAGAATCGTTAGTCGGCCGTGGAGATTGCTCTCACAGAAGTCGTAGGTGTCGAGCAGAGTACGTGCGGCGAGCGGTCCCCGCTCCGAGAGTTCGATGAGGAGACCGACCGTTTCCTCGTCGTGGACGTTGGTCAGCAGCGTCAGGACCGGATCGCTAACGCTTCGCGCGGCCGTCTCGAGGGCCGACGCTTCGTCGACGTCCTTGAGGCGGTCGTTCTGGATGTAACACTCGTTGCCGGTTTCGGGATCACGAACGAGACTCGCCGTGTCCGATCGTTTCCGAAGCAGGTACCGTTTGCCGGTGTCGTCTTCGACTGTTTTCATGAGCGGTCGTTCCGGTTCGATGGCCGTTGTTCAGTACCGTCTCCGGCAGCAGTTTCGGCTGCCTCGTCCGCAGTAGGTTCGGCCGTTTCCGCGTTGTCAATGAGGGCATCGTCCGCCTCAGTGTCGCTCCCAGTGGTAGCATCGCGTTCAGTGCTAGCGTCACGTTCAGTGGTTTCCCCGTCGGAAAACCCTCTGTATCGGCGACCGGCCAGCCCAAATAGAAAGAACCCGGCGACGAGGAGGGCCCCACCGCGCCTGAGGTCGCCCTCGAACATGACCAGCATCAGACCGAGCGAGACGACCAGAACGGCGACGTTGATCACCAGCACCAGCACCCAGAAGGTTTCGACAATCTCGTTTGGGGCGTCCGTCTCGGAGGTAGAGACGCGAGGGATGTCGACTTCGATCGAATTTTCGTCCGGGTCGTCCGACTCGTCGTCCCCGGTCGTCACCTGTGGGATCGTCAACCCGTCACTGTCGGGGTCGTAAAACTCCTCCTCGGGGTCCCACTCCTCGGGCTCGTTCTCGTTCCGGTCGAATACCACATACGGCCCGATGACCAGCGGGAGGAAAAACGTTCGCTTCGCGACTGCCGTCTCATACGGACTACTGTCAGTCATTTCCGGCGCACCTGCGGCCCGCCATGCGGGTGCGCCGGTACACAGGCCCGTCTCAGGCCAGGTCCTCGAGCGTGAGCGTCTGGGAGGTCTCTACCCACGCCAGCGGGTTCTCCGCATCGTAGAAGACGACGCCGTCGTCGATCTCGTAGGATTCGATCGTTGCGGTCCCCTCGGGTTCACTGCTCGGTTCGCGCCGATCCGTCGTTTCATCTTCCATATGGGTGGACACATCGATCACCTGCTCCCATGCTAAGTGTTACCAAGTTATATGTCTTGTTGCTCCCGCAGATTTTCATCGACGCGACTCCACCACCAATCTCGCTCCAACACACCTCCTACGGCGGCGCTCGCGGGCGGGGATTGCAGGGGTTTTTATCCGCCGCCTGCTAATCTCGGTATCATGACTGAGGCGGGCCAGACCGGACTCGCGGCATTCGGCGGCGACTCCGACGAGACCGACGACCGGCCGGAGGAAGAGGCGGTTGCCGTCGCCGGCAACGGCGGATCGAACGCCGCAGAGGTGATCGACGTCGTCGAGGAAACCCTCCCCGAATCCGAGGGCGACCTCGAACTTGCCGTGATGCAGATCGACTACACCATCGCCGGCTACGGCGACGAGGAGCGGCCGATCATGCACGTCTTCGGGCGCACGCCAGACGGCACGCTCGAGCACGTGCAGGTCGTCGGCTTCCAGCCGTACTTCTACGCGCCAACGGACACCCTCGAGCGACCGCCCGAGGAGCAGTACGACCGGCTGACGGGCAGCCGAGAGTACGGCGAGGACGGCGAGCCCCACGAGAGCATCCGGGGCGAGAAGCTCACCAAAATCTTCGGCCAGACGCCCCGCGACGTCGGGCAGATCCGTGACGACTTCGAACACTACGAGGCCGACATCCTGTTCCCGAACCGGTTCCTGATCGACAAGGACATCCGCAGCGGCATCCGGGTGCCCGAACGCCGCGCCGACGACGAGTCGCTGGTCGTCCCCCACAACGAGGTCGAAGCGGTCGACGTCGACGCCGATCCGCGCGTCAACACGTTCGACATCGAGGTCGACGACCGGCAGGGATTCCCAGAGGACGGCGAGGAGCCGATCGTCTGTCTCACCAGCCACGACTCCTATCGCGACGAGTACATCATGTGGCTCTACGAGGCCCCGATCGGTGACGGCGAGATCCCCACCGAAATCGACGACTACGATCCCATCGAGGGCGCGATCGACCACGAAGTCCGCAGCTTCGACGAGGAGGAGGCAATGCTCGAGGCTTTTATCGAGTACATCGACGACACCGACCCCGACATCCTCACGGGCTGGAACTTCGAGGACTTCGACGCGCCGTACTTCCTCGACCGCCTCGAGGAACTCGCGGGCCCCCACCACGAGTACGACCTGTCCATCGACCGGCTCTCCCGCGTCGACGAGGTCTGGCGCAGCAACTGGGGCGGCCCCGACATCAAGGGCCGCATCGTCTTCGACCTGCTCTACGCCTACCAACGGACGGTCTTCTCCGAACTCGACTCCTACCGGCTCGATGCGGTCGGCGAGGCCGAACTGGGCGTCGGGAAGGAACGGTACGCCGGCGACATCGGCGACCTCTGGGAGGGGGATCCAACTCGGCTGCTCGAGTACAACCTCCGGGACGTGGAACTCTGCGTCGAACTCGACCGCCAGCAGGAGATTATCACCTTCTGGGACGAGGTGCGCTCCTTCGTCGGCTGCAAACTCGAGGACGCCCCCACCCCTGGAGATGCAGTGGACATGTACGTCCTCCACGAGGCCTACGGGCGGTTTGCCCTGCCGTCGAAGGGCCAACAGGAGGCCGGCGAGGAGTACGAGGGCGGCGCGGTGTTCGAGCCGATCACGGGCGTCAAGGAGAACGTGACTGTGCTGGACCTAAAGTCGCTGTATCCGATGTGTATGACGACGATCAACGCCTCGCCGGAGACGCGGGTCGATCCAGAGGAGTACGACGGCGAGACGTTCGTCGCCCCGACCAAGCCGAAGCCGACTCACTTCCGCAAGGAACCCGACGGCGTCATGCGGGAGATGATCAACGAACTGCTTTCCGAGCGCGAGGAGAAGAAATCCCAGCGCAACGAGTACGAACCCGGTACCAGAGAGTACGAGCAGTACGACCGACAGCAGGGCGCGGTCAAGGTCATTATGAACTCGCTCTACGGGGTGTCGGGTTGGGAGCAATTCAGGTTGTACGACAAGGATGCGGCATCCGCGATCACCGCGACCGGCCGCGAAGTGATCGAGTTCACGGACACCGCCGCGGGCGAGCTGGATTACACCGTCGCGTACGGAGACACGGACAGCGTGATGCTCGAGCTCGGCCCCGACGTGTCGAAAGCGGAGGCACTCGAGCAGTCGTTCGAGATCGAGGAGTACATCAACGGCCGCTACGACGACTTCGCGCGCGAGGATCTGAACGCCGAGGACCACCGCTTCCAGATCGAGTTCGAGAAGCTCTATCGACGGTTCTTCCAGGCCGGCAAGAAGAAACGATACGCGGGCCACATCACCTGGAAGGAGGGCAAGGACGTCAACAACGTCGACATCGTCGGCTTCGAGTACCAGCGCTCGGACATCGCTCCGATCACCAAGGAGGTCCAGCACCGGGTCATCGAGATGATCGTCCGCGAGGGCGACGTCGAGGGCGCGAAGGAGTACGTCAACGGCATCATCGAGGACGTGCTCGCTAGCGAAATCTCGCTCGAGGAGATCGCCATTCCGGGCGGGATCGGCAAGCGACTGGACAACTACGACACCGACACGGCGCAGGTCCGCGGGGCGAAGTACGCCAACCTGCTGTTGGGCACCAACTTCCAGCGCGGGAGCAAACCCAAGCGGCTCTACCTCGACCGCGTCGATCCGTCGTTCTTCGAGCGACTCGAGGCGGAGGAAGGGTTCGACGCCCGTACCGATCCGCTCTACGGCGCGTTCAAGCGCGATCCCGACGTTATTTGCTTCGAGTATGAGGACCAGATTCCCGAGGAGTTCGAGGTCGACTACGACAAGATGCTCGAGAAGACGCTGCAGGGGCCGATCGAGCGCATCCTCGAGGCGCTCGACATCTCGTGGGACGAAGTGAAGAGCGGGCAGGAGCAGAAAGGCCTCGACAGCTTCATGTGAGTCAGTCGGTGACGACCCCGAAGCGAGCGCCGTCGTTCGTTTCTGCAGTGCGCGGATGGACCAGCTGTACTCGATCCTGCGGGTTTCTAAAACGAAAAATAATCTTCTCGAAATCAGACCGCATCCAATCGAACACGAAAACGTTATGGGGCGAACGACCCTTGGTCCACACGACAGAATACTATGGCACGCCTCGAACTAAACAACCTGCACGCGGAAGTGGCGGACGGCGACGAGACGATTCTCGAGGGCGTAAACCTCGAAGTTCAGTCGGGCGAGATTCACGCCCTGATGGGACCCAACGGCTCCGGGAAGTCGACGACCGCGAAGGTCATCGCCGGCCATCCGGCCTACGAGGTCACCGATGGTGAAGTCCTGCTCCACCTCGAGGAAGGCGAGTTCGGCGAGGAGATCGAAATCGACGAGGACCAGCGCACCTGGAACCTGCTGGACTTAGAGCCCAACGAGCGCGCCGCGCTCGGTATCTTCCTCGGTTTCCAGTATCCCGCCGAGATCGACGGCGTTACGATGACGAACTTCCTCCGAACGGCGCTGAACGCCAAGATCGAAGAGCGCGAGGAGCTCTTCGAGGACGAAGACGGTGAGGAAGTCGAAGAAGAGGAAGACGAAGGCTTCGAGACCTCGCCGATGGAAGGCAACGTTGACGAAGGCGAAGTCGGCGTCGCCGAGTTTCAGGGGATCCTCCAGGAGAAGATGGAACAACTGGAGATGGACGAGAAGTTCGCCCAGCGCTACCTCAACGCCGGCTTCTCCGGCGGGGAGAAGAAGCAGAACGAAGTGCTACAGGCCGCCATCCTCGAGCCCTCGATCGCCGTCCTCGACGAGATCGACTCCGGGCTCGACATCGACCGGCTGCAGGACGTTTCCAACGGGATCAACGCGCTGCGCGACGAGCAGGGCACCGGGATCCTTCAGATCACCCACTACCAGCGTATCCTCGACTACGTCGAGCCCGATCACGTCCACGTGATGCTCGACGGTCAGATCGCCAAGAGCGGCGGGCCGGAGCTCGCCGAGAAGCTCGAGGACAAGGGGTACGACTGGGTCCGCGACGAAGTCTACGGCACCGCGTAACTGGATTCGACTAGAACAACCGTAATAACGCTACAGCCGTAAACACAACTACATCAAAATAATGAGCTCAGATCAAGACCACCTACAAGAGACTGATACCGAGGCCCGGTTCGAATTCAAGAAAGAGGAGAACTCCGCAGTCAGATCCGGCAAAGGCCTGACCGAGGAGGTCATTCGCATGATCTCCGACGACAAGGACGAGCCCGACTGGATGCTCGAGCGGCGTCTCCGCGCGCTCGAGCAGTACCAGAATATGCCGATGCCGTCCGATTGGCCCGGCATGCCTGATCTCTCCGAACTGGACGTCGAAGAGATCATTCCCTACATCCGCCCGGACGTCGACAAGCGCGAAGGCGTCGACGACTGGACGGAGCTGCCCGACGAGATTAAGGACACCTTCGACAAGCTCGGCATCCCGGAAGCGGAGAAGAACGCCCTCTCGGGCGTCGGTGCCCAGTACGAGTCCGAGGTCGTCTACCAGAACATGCAAGAGCAGTGGGAGGACAAGGGCGTCATCTTCTGTAACATGGATGAGGCCGTCCGAGAACACCCCGAGCTCGTCAAAGAGCACTTCATGACGACCTGCGTGCCCCCGAGCGACAACAAGTTCGCTGCACTGCACGGGGCCGTCTGGTCCGGTGGGTCGTTCGTCTACGTCCCCGAGGACGTCACCGTCGAGATGCCAGTGCAGGCCTACTTCCGGATGAACTCGGAAGGGATGGGCCAGTTCGAGCACACGCTCATCATCGCCGAGGAAGGCTCTGAGGTTCACTACATCGAGGGCTGTTCCGCGCCCAAGTACGGAACCCACAACCTCCACTCGGGCGGCGTCGAGGTCTTCGTCGGCGAGGACGCGCACGTTCAGTACTCGACCGTCCAGAACTGGTCGAAGAACACGTTCAACCTGAACACCAAGCGCGCCATCTGCGAGGAGAACGGCACGATGGAGTGGGTCTCGGGCAGCATGGGATCGAAAGTGACCATGCTCTACCCGTGTACGATCCTCAAGGGTCGCGGCTCGACGGACACCCACATCACCATCGCCCTGGCGGGCGAGGGCCAGGACATCGACACCGGCGCGAAGGTCTACCACAACGCGCCCGAGACGAGTTCGACCATCGAGTCCAAGTCGATCGCCAAGGACGGCGGCCGCACCAACTACCGCGGGCTCGTCCACATCGCCGACGGTGCCGAGAACTCCTCGACTGCAGTGGAGTGTGACGCCCTGATGTTCGACAACGAGTCGACCTCGGACACCATGCCGTACATGGAGATCGAGGAGTCGAAGGTCGACGTCGCTCACGAGGCCACGGTTGGGAAGATCGGCGACGAGGACATCTTCTACCTCCAGTCGCGCGGACTGGACGACGACGACGCCAAGAAGATGATCGTCGCCGGCTTCATCGAGCCGATCACGGAGGAACTGCCGATCGAATACGCGGTCGAACTCAACCGCCTCATCGAACTCGAGATGGAGGGGAGCCTCGGATAATATGAGCGCAGGAACACAGGTACACGCCAATCTAACGGAAGAACAGGTACGCGAAATCAGCGGCGACCTCGACGAGCCCGAGTGGCTCCTCGAGACCCGTCTCGAGGCCCTCGAAGCCCTCGAAGACCTCGAGATGCCCGACGTCATCCGGACGCCGGGTCGGGACTGGACGAACCTCCACGAGCTGGACTTCGAGTCCCTCGTGGATCCGCTGAACGCGGCCGAGAACAAGGATCAGGTCGGACCCGAGGACGCCGAGATCCTCTCGTGGGCCGACGCGGTCCAGGAACACGAGGAGCTGCTCAAAGAGCACTTCGGCAGCATCGTCGATACGCAGGAGAACTACCTGACGGCGCTCTCGACCGCCCTCTTCAGCACCGGGACGGTCATCTACGTCCCCGAAGGCGTAGACGCCGAGGACGTCGCCATCCGAACCGAGCAGAATTCCCGCTCGCTGTTCAACTACACGCTCGTCGTCACTGAGGAGTCGTCCTCGGTCACGATCCTCGAGCGTCAGTCGACCGGCGAAGCGGCCGAGGAGCAGTACTACAGCGGCGTCGTCGAAATCGCCGCCGGCGAGAACAGCTACGTCCAGTACGGCAGCCTCCAGAACCTCTCGGAGGATGCCTACAACTTCACCGTCAAGCGCGGCGTCGCCGACACCTACGCGACGATCGACTGGATCGAGGGCAACCTCGGCACCCAGCTGACGAAGACCGAAGTGTCGACGACCCTCAGCGGCGATAGCTCGGAGACGCAGATCGTCGGGGCCTTCTACGGCCACAACGACCAGCACTTCGACATCGACATGAAGGTCTGGCACCGTGCCGAGCACACGACCGCCGACCTCGTCACCCGCGGCGTCACCGACGACGTCGCCCGCTCGGTCTACGAAGGGGTTCAGGACGTCGGCGCGGACGCCTGGGACACCAGCTCCTACCAGCGCGAGAACACGCTGATGCTCTCCGACGAGAGCGAGGCCGACGCCTCCCCGAAGCTGATCATCAACAACCACGACACCGAGGCCAGTCACTCCGCGACGGTTGGCCAGATCGACGCGGAGGACCTGTTCTACATGACCTCCCGCGGTGTCGACCCGCGCGCCGCCCGCAACATGCTCGTCGAGGGCTTCTTCGTGCCCGTCCTCGAGGAAATCGACGTGGACGAGCTCCGTGAGGATCTCGAAGGGCTGATCGGTGCGCGTCTCCGGCAGCGAGACTAACTGCTGTCGCAGCTGTTTTGATTCGGTTTCTATCCGCGCTGACTACCCGCTTTCGCTGTCCGTGCTCCGAGACGACTAAGTAACAGCGGCTCTCTTGTGGGAATATGAGTCTGGGACAGCGTGTCTCGAGCGACCACCAGCTGACCCGATTGCTGCAGATCGGGGTCGTGCTGGAGGAACTCGTCGAGTCACGCGCCGCCCACCACATCGAATCCCTGCCCCCCGAAGAGCGGGCGGAGTTCGACGAGGAGGTGGAGGAGTTGCTCGCTGAGGCCGCCGCGGAGTCGGCCGACCACCGGGAGCGACTCGAGGCGCTGATCGACGATCTCGAGGCGGACACAGTCGGATACGAGGAAATCAACGCGCTGGTCGACGCCCAGTACGGACCGCCGGAGGACACGGACGGCGTCCTCTACGATCAGCTGGCCAACGAGGAGACGGCCTACAAGTTCTACGACGACCTGATCGAAGCGATCGAGGCATCTGATTCCGAGTTCGCCGTCGATCGCGACCGGCTGCTCGAGACACTGTACAGCATCCGCGAGGAGGAAAAGGAGGGTGTCGAAGAAGTGACCGAAATCATGGAGCAAAGAGCATGATCACGGTGACCGCGCTAGCCGCTCCCGTCGGCGAGACGGCCTCGGAAATGACCAGTGACTCCCGGATTCGGTTACTCCGGCGCAAAACGGCCGCGGCCCACGATGGGTCCGATGGAGGGCGAGCATGAACACTGCAGATCAATATCTCAAGGCGATCTACCTGGCGCAGCGAATCGAGGACGGCCCCGCATCGACCGGCACGCTCGCGGAGCTGCTCGACGTGAGCCCAGCCAGTGTTAACGAGATGATCGGGAAGCTTCAGGAACGGGAACTCGTCGACCACGAGAAGTACAAGGGAGCGAGCCTAACCGATGAAGGACTTGAGCGCGCCCACAACGCTCTCCAAACCTACTGTATCATCGAGCGATTCCTCGCGAACGTCCTCGAGGTCGAGGAGTTTCGGGACGAGGCCCGTGCCCTCGAGAGCGTCATCGACGACACCGTCGCGGAACGGCTGGACACGATCATCGACCGACCCGAGCAGTGTCCCGACTGTTTCGACGCCGAGGAGGACTGCTGTGAGCTGCTCGAACTCGAGGCCGGCGGCCACGCGGACTGAGAACGGTCTTGTATACCGTCCGAAGAGACACGTTCAGATTCCTGTTGTGTTTTTCAACGAGCGCTCCGTATAGGCCAACCACACCTTCCAAGGAGCGATATTGTAACTGTTACTCGTCTCATTACACTCCCTGTAATTTGGTAAAGGTCTGAAATAGACAAAGAGATGAATGTATACGATGCGACGTAATCAGCAACGCGAAGATAAAAGAGCTGATGGGGGTTCGACGATTCTGGTCGAGGAACAACCCGATGAATCCACAACACAAGCAATACTGCGGGGAATTGCCGCGTTAAAGGGGGTTACTGAAACGGAACTTGATCCGATCTACAGCAGTGTCGAGACTGATTCGATGGAACAGTTACTAGAACATTCGCGGATGCATGATTCTACTGTCTCTGTCACGTTCGATTTTGAGGGGTGCACCATCCGTGTCCGTAGCAAAGAAGACATACAAATAACGAGCACTACGTCGTATATCGGTTGACAGCACCGTTGTTACGTGTAGTCTGACTCTCTTTGGTCTCCAAACCGGATGTATCGTCGCCCGATAATCGCCGCAGCGACGAGGGCGACAACGACCGCGACGCTGAGGCCGATCGGAAACGGCCAGGTATCGTCCGACCAATCGGATTCGAACACGTCGGCGTAGTAGTTTGCGACCTGCTCGCCGTGGAGCGCGACGAGGACCTCGCGATTGTTCTCGAGCGAGTTCGCGTTCCAGTTCGCGCTGCCGATGATCGCAACTTCCCGGTCGATCACGACGCCCTTGGCGTGAATCTTCTCGAATCGGTCAGTGTCCTCGACGAGTCGAACCTCGAGCGGGAGGCCCTCCCGATCGGCTACCCGCTCGAGGTCGGCCGCGAGCCGTTCGTTTTCGTCCGCGTTGTACCACGTCGATCCGAGCAGGAGTTTCACGTCGACGCCGCGACGAGCCGCCTCGAGGGTCGACTCGAGCAGCGAGACGTCGGCGGCGATACTGGGCTGGACGACGAGGATTTCGTCCTCGGCGCTGGCCAGTAACTCCCGCAGCCGGCCGTCGGCGTTGTCCGGTGCGACGAGGAGTTCGGCCGATTCGACGGGAACCGTCATCGGTTCGTGGGTCGTCGGAAACTCGGACCCAGAGTCGGAGGAGAAGCCCTGATCCTCGTCGACGAACGAGGCGTTCGCTCGGTAGGCGTCACCCGATACCGTGTCCCAGCCCTCGAAGTCGGCCCAGAAAACGGTCGCGAGATCGGCTGCGAGGGTTTCGTCCTCGAGTCGAACGCCCCACCCGCGGCTGCTTTCTCCCCCGACGCCCGAGGGTTTCCAGTTCTCGCTGGTGACCAGCACGCGGTCGTCGGCGACGGCGTACTTGGGATGGTGATACCGGTAACGCGCGCCCTCGCCGCCGATGACGCGGACGTCGACGCCGCCGGTCTCGAGCGTCTCGAGGACGCCCGCGGTCGCCGCCGGCGTGCCGCCGACGGGGCTCGCCTCGAGGAGAACCGAGACGTCGACGCCGCGTTCGGCCGCGTCGACGAGATCCGCGGCGATCGCATCGGAGGTGACGGTGTAGCCGGCCAGAAGCAGCCGTTCGTCGGCGTTCCGGATCGTCTCACGCGGGATCACGGGGGCATCCGGGAGGACGAACGCCGTCGCCTCGTCGACCTCGGCGCTCGAGACGGAGAGACAGGTTGCGTCTCGAGGCCACCACTGGCCCCCATCGCTCCCATCCGCGTCCGTTCGATACCACCGTTCGGCCGTCGGTGCACGGTCGTACGACACCGAATCGATCGTCGTTGTCGCGTTTCGGAGTCGGAGGTCGTCACCGTCGTTCGCGAGCTGGAAATGGCCCTTGAGCCCGAGGATTGGAATGTCAGTCAGCGTTTTCGTACCGTTCGGGGCTGTGCTCAGCGCGACGCGCCCGGAGACGGTCTCGTTCGGGAGTGTCGCCGTCGTGTGGCCGTCAGTGAGTGTGACGTTCTCGAGTCGGGTTTCGGGTGGGATCTCGAGGACGACGAACTCGCCGACGTTTTCGTCGGTAGTTGGATTCGGGTAGAGGCCGACGATACGCGGTTTCGTCGGCGTGTCAGTCGTGGGCGGATTCGTTTCGCCCGCTCGTAGCGGACAGGCGAGTTCGGTCGGTCTGGACTCGCCATTCGCGACTGCTCGAGCCGCGGGCCGTTCGGTCGCCGACGGTCCGTTGGCAACTGCGAACCCGGCGAGTATCGCGGTACTGCCGACGAGGCAGCAGGCGAGTATGGCAACGAGGGTGGCCCGCCGGAGATCCATCGCTCCGTCTGGTCCTCTTTCCGTACTTAAAATATGGGTATCGATGGGGGTAAGTCGCGGCTGAACCGTCCGCAGAGTCGGAGGAGAACGAAGGGTGTTCTACTGACGCTGGCAGCAGGGAATCACCACGTCCTCCCCAACCGATTTCTACTCACGGGCCTTCGGCCCGTTCGTATGGTTCGCGGAACCAACGGTTCCGCGCTAACGCTCGTTCCCTTCGGTCACTCACTCATCCCTCGCACGCTTTGGCCTGTGCCTCGCTATTCGCTCGCCGCAGTTCGGCGCGCGCCACCGCATGTGACTACGCTATCTCGGAGTGAAAAAGACGATCACCCTGTCTGTATCGACTGGCTTCTAGTCGTCGTTCGAAAACAGTCGAGCGAACGGATTACTGGGACTCGAGCGTCAGGCCACGGGCTCGAGGTCCACGCGCTCGGCTTCGGCCTGCACGAGGTAGGCGCGGTCGTCGTCGTAGTCGGCGACGATCTCGAGGGCGTCTGCGGTTCCGATGCGGTTGAGCGCCCAGGCGGCGCTGGCGCGGACGCGGTCGGACTCGTCGTCAGCGAGGACGTCCGCGAGCGGGTCGATAGCGCGGGTGTCGCCGATCAGCCCGAGCGCGCGGGCGGCCCAGCTGCGGACATCGGCCTCGTCGGCGACGAGCTGCTGGGCGATCGGCTCGACCGCGTCTTCGGCACCGATCTCGCCGAGGGCGCGGAACGCGGGCTGCTGGAGGTTCGGGTTGGAGTCGACGTAATCGACCAACGTCTCGACGATCTCCTCGTCGTTGACGCCAATCTTGCCGAGGATTCGCATCGCGGCCTGATCGCGGCGGTTCGCCTTCTGGAGCATCGGATCGATGGCCTCCTCGGGCCCCATCCGTTCGAGGGCCTCCATGCAGTGCTCCTCCATGAAGTCGGAGTCGAACGTCTCGAGGGCGAGCAGGATCTGATCGACGTTGCCCTGCTTCTCGTGGACCTTGAGCGCGTGCCACTCCGGCGGGAAGTCCTTGACGTGATCGAGCACGTCGTAGTAGCCCTCGCGGCGAAGCTGCTCGCGGATCTCGAGGTCGGTCCACTCGGTCGCGTCGTCGATATCGCTCTGCAGGTCGTCGGTCGCCTCGAGCAGGCCGGCGATCGTTTCGGCGTCGTCGTCGGCGTCGAGTGCGGCGTCCTCGACGGCGTCGGCCGCGTCGTCGAGGGTCGCATCGAGCTGCTCGGGCACCGTATCGCCCTGATTGACCAGCGTGACCGAACTTCCGAGTAGCCCGTTCAACTCGTCGAGGAAGTCGTCGACCGCCTCGATCAGTTCGGCGTTGCCCTCCTCAGTCCAGCGGGTGCCCGTGATCGTCCCGCTTGCATCGTTGATCTCACCCACGACGTCCTCGCCGTAGGGCCCGCGCTGGTCCTCGAGGTCGGACTCGAGGTCCGAGAGATCGCTCTCGAGCTCGTCGTACTCCTCCTGCAGTTCCTCTTCCGGCGCGGGTTCCTCGTCTTCGTCTTCCTCGTCCTCGTCGGCTTCGGGCGGCTCCGGCACCTCGACGCTCTCGAGTTCGGCCCGGAACGACTCGAGATCCGCCTCGACAACGTCGAGATCGTCTTCGGTCTCGGCCGCCTCGAGATTCGAATCGAGTCCCTCGAGATCAGCGGCCAGCGCCTCGAGTCGATCGCCGATTTGCTCGAGATCGACCGGCTCCTCCTCGTCCGGTTGGTCCTCGCTGGCCCCCTCGTCACCGTTCGCCTCGTCCTCGCTCATCGTCCCACCTCGAGACGACGCCGATGCTGGCGCGTAACAGCGTTCATACCCTACGGTCGTGTCAGCACGGCCCTAAGCGTTTCCATGCACGTCGACCTCCGCGGGTCGTTCCTTTTCGCCCCAGTAGAACCAGGGACTGAGCACCATGTACGCCAGCCCGAGCGTCAGGAGGGCGTACGGAAACGTTCGACCGACGACGGTAGGAACGAGAATCGCGAGCGCGTGGACGACACCCATGATCGCGGCGTCCCGAACGAGCAGATCTGGATACTGGATCCGCGAGACCATCAGGTAACAGAACGCACCGGTAACCGCGAGCACGAGCCACGGCTGGGTCTCGCCGGCGAGGATCGCCGCGCCGAGGACCGTCGCGGCTAGCGTCGTTTGAACCCCCTCGGTGTAACTCCCGGAGATGTCGTAGGCGGTGTACATCCCCAGCCGGGTGACGGCCATCGCGACGAACAGTGCACAGACCGTCGTCACGAGCAGAAGTTCGGTGGTGATCGCGCTGAAATCGATTCCGAGGCCGTTAGTGATAACGACGAACGAGAGGACGGCGGGGGCGACGG
The DNA here is from genome assembly GCF_013456555.2 of Natrinema zhouii. Classification (GTDB taxonomy): domain Archaea; phylum Halobacteriota; class Halobacteria; order Halobacteriales; family Natrialbaceae; genus Natrinema; species Natrinema zhouii. The sequence continues at coordinate 3,272,815 of NZ_CP059154.1, read as the reverse complement.
CGAAGGAGGCGACGTCAGCGAGCGAATCGAGATAGGGACCGGCATCGGTGCCGCCGTAGCGGCGCGCGAGAATGCCGTCGAGCCCGTCCGCGATCGCCGCCAGCAGGATCAGTCGGGCGGCCAGATCGATGTCGACGACGGCGACGACGACCGCGACGAACCCCAGTGCGGCGTTGGCGATCGTCACCGCGTCGGCGACACCCAACCGACCGACGAACCGGGGAAGCATATCCCGGATTCGATGGGGAGCTACCTTACGTGTTTTCGTTTCCAGAGCGTTCTCACTTTCGAGGACTGAACCGGGGCGATTATACCGTGACTCGCCCAATGATCACGTATGCACCGGCGTGCCTATCTCGCCGCCGTCGGAACCGCCGCTTCGGCCGGTCTCGCGGGGTGTTCGTCCGCACTGAGCGTCTTCGAGGACGATCCCTGTACCGGCACAGAGTGTCACATCGGGATGAACCGAACCGAGTTCCTCCCCGACGTGTACGAGATCTCTGTCGGCGAGACGGTCGTCTGGAAGAACACGAGTGAGGCCGACCACACTGTCACGGCCTACGAAGGGCTCATTCCGGATGACGCCGACTATTTCGCGTCCGGCGGCTACGAGAGCCAGACGGCCGCATACGATGCCTGGGACGACCGCGGCGGCCGACTCGGGACGCGCGATACGTTCGAACACACATTCGAAATAGCGGGTACCTACGAGTACTTCTGTATTCCACACGAAGGGGCCGAGATGACCGGCAAGATCGTCGTTTCCGAGTGACTGCACCCGGCGGACCAGCTGTAGAACTATCGGTTAATTCTTCCCCCGACGATCGCAAGCACCGTCATTTTGCTGGTGTGTAACACACTACCATGTGGGGCGGAAGTATGAGTAATTCAGAGACCACCGAACCCACTGACCCCACTGAACCGAGCAGCGAACCGCGAACCGGCACCGGGCTTCCGAGCACGGGGAAGATGAAATTTGCGAGCGTCGTCACCGCACTACTCGGGCTCTATCTCGTCGTCTCGCCGTTCATCATCGGGGGGACGGATGCGGGGATGTGGAACGATACGCTCGTCGGCGCGGTAGTGTTCCTGCTCGCGGCTTACAACTTCGTTCGGCTCTCGCGGGATCGACTGGCGAGCGTCGGCGTCGCATCACTGACCGTCTTACTCGGGCTGTGGCTGTTCGTTTCGCCCGAGCTCATCGCAATGGGAGATAGCCAGCTTGCGTCGGGGACCTCGATGTCCGGCCTGCTCATCACCATCCTCGCGGCCTACGTCGCCTACGCGAGTCACAACGCCGAGACACCCGAACGAAGCCGTACCCGTGCCTGACGCCGGCTCGTCCACTTTTTCGTCGGAGCACGAGCGACGCCCGGTAGCCCCGTTCGTCGTTCGGACGGCCGTCTCTCCGAAACGGCTCGAGCCGCAGAAAAACGTCGGTTTGACGGTTGTCGTGCGTTCGACGGCTGCGATTACTCGGCGGCGACGTCTTCGTCGTCGACGTCGACCGCGGTCGCTTCCTCTTCGGCGACTTCCTCGGGGTGGGCCTCGAGGGTGGCCTTCTGGATCTCGACACGGCGCAGCGGGTAGATCGTCTTGGATTCGCCGTAGATCGCGGAGGAGAGGTGTCCCTCGACGACGCTGTCGATGAGCTCCTCGAAGGAGCGGTCCTCGGCGGCCTCTTCGATCATCGTGATCATCTGCTTGCGGATGGCCTTTTCCTGGCTCGCGTCGGCCTTTTTGGTCGTGAAGGCGACGGGCTGGATCTGGACGCGGTAGTCGTCCGTCGTGAGGACGGTGACGTAGGCCTCGACCTTCGAGGCACCGCGACGGACCAGCGAACGCAGGTAGTCCCGCGTCAGGGAGTGTTCAACGAACTCCGTGTACGCGCTGTCGCTCCCCACGTCGGTGATCTTGAAGGTGAGCTTCGTGTTGTTCTCGCTGGCGTTGTTGTTGAGTTCGCCGAGCGTCGTTTCGATGGTTCGGTCGTAGACCTTTTCCGGTTCGTCAGCGGGGGTTTCGCCGAGTTCCTGGCGGTCGAACTGCTCGGGTGCCAGAACGGTGTACCACCGCTTCTCCTGTTTTGCGCGTGAAACTGATCGTTCACTCATTGTGTTGTATCGTGTGTTGAGTCGCTACCGCGTTCGGACACAGGTCCCGTGTCCGTCGGTTCCGCGTGCTGTACGGTTCGTGCCTGCGACGCGACGTCGATCGCGACCTCGAGGTTGACGACGTAGTCGTCGACCGTCGCCTGAAGGCCGCCGGTCGTCTCGCGGTCGATCCGCGTCACGACGGTGCCTGCGCGCTCGTCATCGCCGTCGGCCGTCGCTGCAGCGTCGTCGCGCTCGACGGTCGTCGACATCTCGTCCGTGTTGTCCGGGCTGAGCGCCCGTGCGACGAGGGCCGCATCGTCGTGGTCAGTCCTGATCGTCGCGCGTCGGCTCATCGGAACTCCCTCACTGCCGCGATGATCGTCGATTCGTCCACGTCGGGGTCGTATCGAAGGTAGCCGCGTCGGTGGCCGATGTCGTACTCGACGGCGGCGCCGGCGTCGGCAGCCGTCTCCGAGTCCGCGTCGGTCGCGCCGGTCTCGAGTTCGCGAGCGACGCCCTCGACGGTCGCGCCGAGGGGGTCGGCGCCGCGGGTCGCGATCGCCGCCTCGCCGTCGGAAACGACGAGGACGGCCGGCTCCGGCGACCGGTAGGCCGCCGCAATCTGCGCGATCGCTTCGACGGGGCCGTCGTCGATCCCGACGACGAACAGGCCGTCGTAGCGGCCGGTCGAGGCGTCCTCGAGCGCCGCGTGGGCGCGGCGTCCGTGCTCGCGCCAGGCCTCGAGTGCTGCCTCGCGGACGTCGTGACCCATCGCGAGCGCCGTTCCCGTTCCGGGTTCGGTTCGGGCCAGCGCCTCGAGCACGTCGGCGAAGCCGCCGAGCGTCGCGAAGGTGTGCTCGGGCGTGGCGTAGGGTCGTAACGCCCGACCGATCGACGCCGCGGCGGCGTCGACCGCTCCGTCGGCTCCGACGACATCGAGTGCGACCAGCGAGCTGATCGCCCGGTGGTCGTCCGCATCGAGGTCGTCGGAATCGCCATCGATGGCGTCCGCGAGCGCCTCGCGCGTCGCGTCGGGATCGCCCGACCACGGCGCACGAAGGCGCGTCGAGTACGCGAGGCCGTCGACCGGATCGGCGGTCGGCACCGCGACGCCCGGTCGCTGCTCGACGAGGCCGCGTTCGAGCGCGGTCTCGAGGAGCCACTCGCTCTCGCCCGCACCGGGATCGCTCCCGCCGGCGACGACGCCGGCGAGTGCGAGCACCGGATCGGGCGTCGCACCCATCTCGCGGACGAGATCGACGGCCTCGAGTGTCGCCGGTCGGTCGGCGGCTGCCAGCTGGAGGACGTTATCTGCCTCGGTCGCATCGGCAGTGCCGACGACGACCGTGGCGTCGTCCTCACCGCTCGCGGCGCGAACGCGCTCGGATCGCGCTGCGATCGTTCGGCCGACGGTTACCTGGAACGGCGTCTCGCGGTCGGCGAGGGCACTCGCGAGGAGCCCGCTCGCCGCGAGCGCGTCGCCGTCAGCGCGCGCGACCAGACGGACGAAGCCGGCGCTCTCGAGTGCGCTCGTGGCGGACACCGGCTCGGCGGATCGACCCTCGGTGGACATGCGGTTTATTCGTCCTCGAGCTCGAGCAGCTCGGTCGCCACGTCGTAGGAGTACTGGAAGTCGGGCGCGATTTCGTCGCCGCGGTAGTACTTGACCAGGCGGCGAACCTTCGCTTCGGTGTTCTGCAGGGCGCGCTTGTTCTGATAGTCCTGCTGGTTCTCACGGATGTGCTCGCGCAGGCGCACGGCACGGATCATGAGGTTCCGGAGGTCCTCGGGGAATTCCGACTGCGCGTCGTTCTCCTCGAGGATCTCGGTAATTTTCTTCCCGGTCGCCAGCTTGACGTCCGGGACGGGCGTGCCGGTGACACCTTCGTCACGCAGCTTCATGCCGATCTGACTGGGATCGTGGCCCTGTTCTGCTAGTTCGACGACTCGGGCTTCGATATCGTCCGAGTCGACGTCGCTCCACTCCGGTGGTTCGTCTGCCGACGGCTTGTCCGAACCGGACGAGCCGCGACGGCGGGTGTGCATTCGTGCCATTGGTTGAGGATAGGAATCGCACTGACCGCGCGTGTATACTGTCGAGCGACAGTCACTGGCCCGCGACGGGTAGATCGTGCTGTGCGACAGTAGGTGGCTCTCGCCGTGCACTTCCGCAATCCCAAGCCACCCGGAAGAGTGGGTGACACAGTCGGATTTGCGGCCGTGCGCTTCCCACCACTGCTTCCGGCGTCGGGGACTAAAGCGTTTCTACATCGACAGCGGCGACGGTCGGGAAATATCGGGCGTGACGCGGCTGCCGGTCAGAGCAGAATCGCGAAAATCAGCACGGAGAGGCCGACCATGGCCGCGGCGTGTTTCGCGCCCGCTCTGATATCACCGGTGCTCAACTGGCCGGCGATTAGCCCCGAGAGCGTGCCCTGGACGAGGGTTGCGTGGAAGAACAGGATCGCGTAGCCGTCGGCGCTGGCCTGGGAGAACCCGCCGAGCCCGCTGATACCGGAGCCGGACGCGGCGGAAAGTTCCGCACCGTCGGTCGGGAGACTCGGGATGAGATAGCCGGCGAGCACCGCGATGATGAACAGGAAGACCAGAAACGAGACGTAGACGACCACCATGTACTCGACCATCGCCTGCTTGCGCTCGCGCTCGAGGCGGCGATCGGCCGCCGCCTGTCGCGCGGCAATTCGGAGGGTGGTCTCGAGGTTGCCGCTGGCCTTCATCGACTCGGTCAGCAGCGTGACGACCCGGGAAATCGATCGGGTGCCGACGCGGGCCTCGAATCGGGCCAGCGCCGTCTGGAGGTCGGCACCCCACTGGACGTCGTTCCAGATCCGATCGAGTTCGGGACCGAGCGGCCCGAGATCGGACTCTCGAACCCGGCCGATCGACGTCACGATCGACATACCGGCCTCGTTGACGCTGGCGAGCCGATCGAGCAGATCCGGCACCGCGCCTTCGATCGCCGAGAGTCGGCGACGGTGGAGTTCGTACGCGATCGCGAAGACGGTCAGGACCCCGAAGGCCCCGACGGCGATGGTGTCGTCGACCGTGGTCGCGTCGAACCCGCCCTCGAGCGCCGTCGGAAGCCGGTTCGCCACTACTGCGAGCACGATCGGGACGGTGAGCACGAGCGTGAGCGTCGGCCGCTCGACGAGCGTTCGGATCGGGTGGCCGAACCGATCTCGAATTCCGGCCAGCAAGCGGTAGTACCGCACCCGTTCGACGTTCGGGTGCGGAGTCGGGGCTGGTCCGGTGGCGGCGTCCCCATCCGGACGACCCCCGCCGTCCGCCTGCAGCTCGACGGCAGCCGACTTCGTATCGACTGCCGGTGTGTCGACGTCGGGCGACTTCCCGTCGACATCGCTGCTGGGATCGAGCCGGTCGGTCACCGTGCTCAGATACACGATGAACCCGATATTCGCCACGGGTAAGACGAGGTAGACGAACGTTCGCAACTGCCCGAACGTGTCGTCGCCGGCGATCCCCATGACGACGAGGATGGTGATGAGAAAGAGCGGCCCCGCGACTAGCACCGTGACGTAGGCCTCGGCCAGCGTCCCGAGCAAATCGAGGGCACTTTCCTGCTGTGATTCGGCGTCCTCGCGGTAGTCCTGATACTGGCGCTCGAGGAACGCCGAGAGGCCCTGGCCGCTCTGGAGGACGCTGACGAGGTTTTCGGTGAACTCGCGGAACTGCGGGTCGGGCGAGCGCCGCCCCATCGTCTGGAGGGCGGTGATGACGTCGGTGCCGAACGTGTCCATGCTCCGGACCGCGACCGAAAACTCCGCGGCGGCCTCGCCGTAGGTGTCCTGCTGATCGGCGACGACGCGGACGACCTCCGGGAACGCCATGCCGCTTCGCGAGAGCGCGTAGATGAACGCGACCAGCGCGGGCAACCCCGCTTCGATCCGTCGAGCGCGGGCGTCGGCGACGTACCCCGGATACCACCACCGGAGCCAGTACGCGCCGTAGCCGGCAACGGTCCCGAAGGTAAGCGCGGAGCCGCCCAGGAGGACGACGAGTCGGCCGAGCGACAGGGACGAGAGCCCGCCCACGGCCGCGAGGGCCGCGAGTGGCCCCGGGAGCGCCGCCCGCATCGTCTCGGGATCGATCGAGAGGAGAACGAGAAGGCCCCAGGTGGCGTAGACACCGAGAATCGAACCGACGACGGCAGCGGTGGCGGCGTACAGGAGCGTCTTCGACCCGTAATCGCGGCCGGTCGTCGGCAGCTGTGCGGCTCGCAACGCCGCTTGTCTGTCGGGGCGCTCGCCACGAACTGCATCGACGGCGCCCCCGAAGAGCCGGATCGCGATCCGGCTCAGGACCCGATCGACGCGGTCGACGTATCTGGCGAGCAGGATCGGCACACAGAGCACCACCGCGACCGCCAACGGACCGACGGTGACGAGGTTCATCCGTCTCGAGCGCTCCCGGCTCCGGTTTCGGCCGATCCGTCGACACTTCCCGTCTTGAGGTGAGTGGTTGCGGCGCTATCGTCGTCACCCGCCGGATCGTCATCACCGTCGTCTCCAGCATCGTCACTGATCGTCTCGAGGATCCGATCCGGGTCGCTGTAGTACTCGTTGACGAGCGCGGTAAAGCGCCGGTAGTCGGTGATGTCGTTTTCCTGCAGGTACTCGAGGAACCGCTCGCGGTTCGAGAGTTCGGTCAGGAGCGCCTGCTGACTCCAGCCGCGTTCGTCACGGATCTCCGAGAGGAGCTTGCTGCCGGTGCTCTGGAAGCTGTCGGTCTCGCCGTCCCACTCGTAGGCCGTCGAGTAATCGAGTTCGCCGGTTCGCTGGTCGACGCCTTCGATCTCGGCGAGGACCTTGTTCCGGCGCACGCGCTGGTCGCCCGAGCGCGTCAACGTCTGTACCGCGAGCACGTCGAGGCTCTGGACCATCGCCCGGGGGACGTTGATCGGCTCGTTCTCGAGCCGGTTGATGGCCGTCTGCACCGAATCGGCGTGCATCGTCGAGTAGGTCGTGTGGCCGGTATTCATCGCCTGAAAGAGGGTCATCGCCTCCTCGCCGCGGACTTCGCCGACGATGATGTACTCGGGGCGGTGCCTGAGAGCGGACCGCAACAGATCGTACATCGTCACGTCGGTTCCCTCGTGCACTCGCTCGCGCGTGAGTGAAGAGAGCCAGTTGTCGTGGGAGAGTTGGAGTTCGCGGGTGTCCTCGATTGTCACCACCTTGGAACGGGGCGGGACGAACATCGAGATGGCGTTCATGCTCGTCGTCTTCCCCGACGCGGTGCCGCCCGCGAAGAGCAGGCTCTTGTTGTGCTCGATCGCGAGCCAGAGGTAGGCCAGCTGTTCGACGTCGAACGTGCCGTACTCGAGCAGATCGATCGGCGTGAACGGTTCGTCGGCGTACTTCCGGATCGTGAAGGCCGAGCCGCGCGGCGTCACCTCTTCGCCCAGCGCGAGTTCAGCTCGGGAGCCGTCGGGGAGGGTCGTCTCGACCATCAGGTCGCCGATGGAGATATGCCGGCCCGAGTGCTGGGCCAGCCGGACGACGAACCGATCGAGTTCGGGCTTCGCGAACGAGACGTTCGTCTCGATGTCGGTGTACTCGTCGTGATAGACGAAGATCGGCAGCTCGTAGCCGTCACAGGAGACGTCCTCGACGTGGGGATCGTGCATGATCGGGTCGAGCGGACCGTACCCCCGGAAGTCCCGGTGGATGTAGTAAAACAGGCGGTAGAACGTCGCCGTGTCGATCTCGGCCCCGTAGCGTTCCAGGTACTCTCGGGCCGTCTCTCGGAGTAGCGACTCGACGTCATTGCCCTCGTGTTCGCGGTACAACAGCGGATCGCGCACGTCCTCGAGCAGCGTCTCGAGTAAGACCGCCTCGTCCTCGCGTAGCGTCGGTTCGACGGTCCGGTACCGGTGTTCGCTGGCGTCGTGGTCGTAGCCGACCGAGATGAACGAAAACGGCGCGTTGACCCAGTAGCAATCGACCGCTTCGAACCCGTCGGGATCGTCGAACGTGACCAGGGAGCCGTGGCGACCCGGCTCGTAGTCACCGACATCGACCGTCGATCCCTGCAGGGTTTCGACGACTTGTCGGAGCGTGCGCCGAGCGGCGTCGATGGTCGACTCGCGACGCTCGTCGTCGGCCGCCGCCGAACCGTCGGCGGCGGTACCCGCCGAATCGTCGTGCGAGCGGGCGTCGACGTCGCTCTCGACGTCGTTTGTTGCTTCGTCCGAGCCGTTGGATTCTGGGGATTCCATCGATCGCTGGTTTCGCGACACGTCCGGACGCGACTGTCATAAAGGAGACGGCCGACCAGCGGGTCCGATCGGTTCGTCGACGGAAAACTATCCGTTTCTCGAACCAGTTGTGCTACTCCTCTGTCGTGCGTTACGTTCATACCGTGGGAGTCCGAAGAGTCAGATACGGAATGAGGCGCGAGCACTTCACGTTAGATGTCGCTAATATCGACTGGGTCGAGACCGACGGCGAGCCGAAAAAGCCCGTGGTATCGATCGATTTCACCGGCCCGGCGACGATGCTTCGCGAGCGCCTGACTGATCCCAGTGGCGACGTTCTCGAGGCGAGCGAGACGGACGTTGCCCTCCGATTACAGGGGCCACTCGGCGACGACACCGCGGGTGTGGTGAGCGTCACCAACCGCGTCACTGGCGAGTTCATCCTCGAACTCAACGAAGACGCCGACGACGTCCTTCAGTTCATTCAGGCCGCGCGGGGGTACGGCGATTCGGCCGACGACGAGGGTCGGTACGAGGTCGAAATCACGCTCGACGGCGACTCGTTTGTTAGCTACGACAAGCGAACGTTCCTCGTCTACGACGACGAGGGGAGCCTGCTCAGACAACACAGTCTGATCCCCAGCGGCGTCGAACTCTGAGCGTCGGGTATTGTTTCCAGCGTCCGCGTTATCACTGACCACGAACCAACGTGATTTCTCACAGATCACTGGAATTTGCTTCTGCACGGTCATTCCCTCCTGCCAGAATACGCAATCCGAATAGTCATGTCGATATAGACGCACATGCGAGCCAGTGCTATGGCTGACAGGAGATCGGTTGCGACGTACTGCGGGTTCGCCGGGGCAATCGTCTCACTAGGGGCGATCGTGCTCGCCACGATCGTCGCACCGTCCGAGACGTTCACGTGGCAGCGACGGGCGCTCTCCGATATGGGTCGCTACGGTGCGCCGACGTTTCTCCTGTTCAACGGGGGACTGATCGTCGGCGGACTGATCGGCCTGCCCTTCGCGTGGCGGCTATGGATCGAGAGCCGTAACGCCCTCGAGCGCATCGGTACCGTGCTACTCGCGGTCGCCGTCGCCGGGATGATCGGTGTCGGAGTGTTCTTTCTCGATCATACGACGCTCTACCTCGAGCGGAACCTGCACGGTTTCGCGGCGCTGACCGTATTCGGCGTCCCCCCGTTTGCAGGGTGGATATACGGCACCGGAGCCGCGCTGGCCAGCGACGGTCGCCTCGCGATCGTTTCGTTCTGGTTCGGAATCGTTCACCCGCTGGTCTGGCTGGGATGGCTGCTGTCCCTCAGCGAGAGCACCGATACCGGCACGTGGTTCGCCGTCCCCGAGTTCATTGCTGCCCTCGCTCTCGGCGGCTGGATCGCCTCGCTGGCACTCACCATCTATCGTCGGCACGACAGCGAACTGGACGTATCGGGCCGTTAGCGCTTCCGTCCGCTCTTGCGACGCTCGGCCACACAACGCTTAAATCGAAACCGTTCGTACACACGGGTATGCATAAAGACGAACTCCTCGAGCTTCACGAAGAACTCGTCGTCATCATGGAGTACTTCTCGGAGCGCGAGGAGGTCGACGAAACGCTGTTCGATCACTACCGCCAGCTCGACGTCGATCCCTCGCACGTCCACAAATCGAAGAGCGAGCACAAACACGCGGTCTTCGTCCTCGGCAACGCCCTCGCGAGCGCGATGAGCGAAGACGAGTTCTCGAGCGCCGGTCGGATCGGCAAGCGGATGAAGGAGCTCGCCGAGGACGCAGAATCGAAGATATAGGCAATTTCTAGGCGAAACGTATTTGGTGTGGTTCCCGCTTGTTGACGTATGGACTCGCGCACGCAGGAGCGCGTCGAGGAGTGGGACTCCCGCCCCTTCAACGGCGGTTTCGATGGTCTCTCCGATCTCGCTGCTGGTGATTTCTCGGGTGCCGTATCGGCAGCCGGTACGTGGCTCTTTATGCTCAACGGCCGCATCGTCGGCGTCATCGACGGCGATATCGAGGACTTCGATAACGCCTCGGGTACCCAGTACGAGGCTCCCCACCCGTCGCTCCCCTTACTCTATACGATGGAGGAACGGGGCGGCGAGGCACGGGCGAAATATTACACCAAGGAGACGCCTCTTCGTGAGGTCGACAGCACGCTTCAGAGCGGCTCGTTTACCGGCTACGTCGAACTGAGTGAGAACGTGCTCAGCGGCGACTACTACGCCGTCTACTACGGCGGTCGCCGGATGGCCGCGGCCTACATCGGCAACGCCGAACGGCTGCTCACCGGCGACGAGGCGTTCGAGCGAGCGGCCGACGAGGTTGGCATCTACACGGTCACCGACGTCGAGATCGACATCATTGACGTACCGGGAACGGGCGACGAGCCCGATTCGGGATCGGCGACGGAATCGACAACGGATTCCGAGCCGTCCGACCCCGCGGTCGGCGTCGGCGCTGCCGATTCGACATCCGATTCGACCGCCGACGCGACGAGCCATTCGATCGATCCGATCGACATCTCGAGCACCGATGCCGTCGACACCGACGACGCGACCGGGAGCGACTCGATCGAAGACAGCACCGTCGACGACGAGCCGTCGGTGTCGTCGGAGGTCGACCTGACGGCCGATCCAACGGGTATCACGACGACCGACGAGAGCGAGGCGAAACAGGAGTCGACCACAGCGGGCATCACCGAATCGGGGCCGTCCGTCGATCGCGAATCGGATCCTCGTCCTGACGAGACTGACGCGGACGACGAACGCGAGCTATCGGAGCAGGACGCGACCACGGAGCTCGAGTCGACCGAATACGTGGATCCCGACGCCGCACCCGTCGAGCCGACTGCCCCCGAGACGGAGGCCGAGTCGGAAGCGGAATCAGCGTCGGAACCGACGCCGGCAGAGCCCGGAGTCGAAGCGTCGCCTGCCAACGAGTCCGCCTCGAGTCCCGACCTCGCCGAGGTCGAGGCAGCGGCCGAGGAACTCGAACAGAACGATATTTCCTGGGTCGACGAGGACGATGGCGTGGACGAGGATGAGGACGATGACGAGGTAACGGGGAACGGGGACGACGAGACGACAGCAGTCGAATCGTCCAGTGACGAATCCCCCGCCGAGGCCGAGGAGGCGAGCGAGGACGACGGACTCGAGGAACAGTTCGAACGCGAGGAGGAGTGGCGCGAGACGCGGCGTATTCCGTCGATCGATCCGAAGAATAGCAAGGCGGCAGTCAACGCGAGCGCGGGTGCCCGCGAGACGAAATCGGATCGGTCGTCGACGGAGCAGTCATCGCCATCGGCCGACGCGAGTTCGGCTGACACTCCGTCGAGCGATGCTCGAGCGGACACACGGTCCTCGGAGGGTGCCGAGCCACCGACGGAGACGTCGACAGCGGCGACCGCGACCGCGGCCGCGTCCGACTCGCGCAGGGATGGATCCCAGGACGCGGAGTCGGGGAGCGCAGCGGGAGCGGCCGCCGACGCGACCGATGCACAGAGCGAACGGGTCGCGGCGCTCACCGAGAAACTCGAGACGCTACAGGAGCAACGCGATGCGCTCGTGACGAAAGCCAACGAACTCGAGGCCGAACGCGACCGGCTGCGGTCGGAAAACGAGGAGCTCTCCGGGACAGTCGAGCGACTCCAGTCACGGATCGCGGCCCTCGAGACGGAACTCGAGCGGGCCCGCGAGCGCGGGGCCGACGACGCGGGAGCAGGGGGAGCCGGAGCGAGCGCAGGGACCCAGCTCTCGCCCCAGCAGGCGCTCTCGGGGACGAACCTCTTCGTTCGGTACGGGTCGAAGAGCCAGCCGACCCTCGAGACGGCCCACGACGGCACCGTCGATCGCGACGAGGTCGCGTCGAATCTGCGGCTGGAACACCACACCGGGTTCGACTCGAGCGACGCCATCGTCGACGGGGTGCCCTACGAGGAGTTCCTCACGTCGACGATGGAGCACCGGTTCGTCACCTGGCTCACGGAGATCTTACTCTACGAGATCCGCGACACGGGCAACGCGGACGGGTTGGGTGACCTGTACGACGCGATCCCGCGGATCGATCGGGCCGAGCTCGACGCGACTATCTCGCTCGCGGACGACGAGACCGAGGACGTTCCCGACCAGGTAACCTTTGATCTCGTCGCGTTCGACAAGATGGGGAACCCGCTCGTGTTAGTCACGTTGAACGACTCGCGGGAGCCGGCAACACAGGAGCTGCTCGGCGAACTCGAGGAAGCCGCCTCCGCGGTGAAGGCGAACTATCCGGATCTGGCGGCCGCCATCGCTGTCACCTCGAGTTACTTCGAACCCGGCGCGCTCGAGGTGGCCGAGCAGGCCACGAGCGGCGGCTTCCTCAGCCGGGGCTCGAAGCTGAGTTACGTCAACCTCTCGCGGAAGGACGGCTACCACCTCTGTCTGGTCGAGTCCCGCTCCGAGGGATTCCACATGAACGTACCCGAGCTGTAGGCCGTCGCTATCGAATCCGAGTTCGGTTTTCTGTCTCCGTTGGTAGCAGTCGTCACCACTGTATCGAGAATGTCCACTGCCGATCGCCGAGTGAGAGCTGCAGACGATTCGTGTCCCTCCTGACCACCAAACCGGCGCGCGGTGGCGCGCGCTGTGCCGCGGCGAGCGGCACGAGGCCGAACGGAGTGAGGCCTCGAAGAGCGAACGGGGAGCGAATGCGAGGTCCGAGCACAGCGAGGTCCTCGAGAAGCGAACGGCGAACGACGTGAGCCGTGAGCAGCGACCCGTGAGCCGACAGCGAGTCGCGGTTCGACAGTGCGCGAGGGATGAGCGAACGACCATCGGGAGTGAGTGAATCGGCTGGGGAGGACGTGGCGATTCCCTGTTGCCAGTATGAGCGAAACGTTCACGGCCCTGCTGAAACCGCATAAATTGTGTGGTGACTGGCATATGAGCTACGCTATCTGGCAAAAAACGGCGGAAAGAAGTGCCGTCTGTCGGCGTCGCACCGGCTGTCAGTCGCGGGGACGGGCGACGACGTCCGAATCGGACGCGAGACTAGCCTTCGATCTCTGCGACGTCTTCGATCTTCATGCCGTCGAGCTTGTCGACGATGTCGTCGATCTTGCCGTCGAGTTCGTCGACGAACTCGGCGGTGCGCTCGGTCTTGATCGCTCCCTGACTCGAGGGCTCGATCAGGTTCTCTTCCTCGAGGACTCGAAGCGAGTAGCGAACCTTGTGGTGGGGGTATCCGGTTTCGTTCGACATCTTGACGATCCCGATTGGCTCGTTCTCGATAACCATCTTCAGGACCTGCAGATGACGTTCCAGCATATCGACTTCCTTCTCCAGTCGGTCTATCATGGCATTTGTTAACTTGTCTTTGTGCCTTTTAAAGGTTACCCTCGCGAGCTAGAAAGTCCACTGTCAACTAAATGTGTGTTCCTGTCAGTAGTTAACGCTTCCGATGCCGTCGGATACCGCTGCGCAGGTGGCCCGCCGTCGCACAGCTGCTGTGACGAGGCGAGAAAAACGCTCTCGCAAGTGCTCGAGCGCTCGAGCCGGCCGAAAGCCGGAGATTGAGTGCCGATACTCGAATCCAGTCGCCGCTCGGATGCGTTCGCGGCACCCGGGCTCCCCACCCGTATACCGTAATCTGTTTATCGGCCCGGCAAGAACCCGCCGCTGTTATGACCGTCACTATCGTCGGGTCGCAACTCGGCGACGAAGGCAAAGGTGGAGTCGTCGACCTCTACGGCGACGCCGCCGACGTCGTCGCCCGGTATCAGGGCGGCGACAACGCTGGCCACACCGTCGTTCACGACGGAACGAAGTACAAACTGTCGCTCGTGCCGTCGGGGGCCGTTCGAGGGAAGATCGGCATCCTCGGCAACGGCTGCGTCGTCAACCCCGAGACGCTGTTCGACGAGATCGACACGCTGCGAGAGCGGGGCCTCGAGCCCGACGTCCGGGTCGCCGAGCGCGCCCACGTTATCCTTCCCTACCACCGCGCGCTCGACGGCATCGAGGAAGCGGAGAAGGAGGATCTCGCCGCCGGGACGACCAAACGCGGCATCGGCCCGACCTACGAGGACAAGGCCGGCCGCCGCGGCGTCCGCGTCGGCGACCTGCTCGACCCCGACGTGCTCCGCGAGCGCCTCGAGTACGTCGTCCCCCAGAAGAAGGCCCTCGCGGAGGAGGTCTTCGACAAGGAGACCGGCGAGGAGTTCGACATCGACCACCTCTACGAGACCTACCGCGAGTACGGCGAGCGCCTCGCCGACGAGAACATGACCGTCGACTGCGGGACCTTCCTGCAGGAGCGGATCGACGCCGGCGAGAACGTCATGCTCGAGGGCGCGCAGGGAACCTCTCTCGACATCGACCACGGGGTCTACCCCTACGTCACCTCCTCGAACCCGACCGCGGGCGGCGCGACCGTCGGCACCGGACTCGGACCGACCGTCATCGGCGACGGCGAGGTCATCGGCATCGTCAAGGCCTATCTCTCTCGAGTCGGGACCGGACCGCTGCCGACCGAACTCGGCGGCGTCGAGGACCAGACGCCCGACTACGAGGGTGATGTAGGCACAACCGCGGATGAGGAGGAACTCGCGACCTACATCCGCGACGAAGGTGGGGAGTACGGCACCGTTACCGGCCGCCCGCGGCGCGTCGGCTGGCTCGACATGCCGATGCTGCGACACGCGGCCCGTGCGAACGGCTTCACCGGGCTCGCGGTCAACCACATCGATGTGCTCGCGGGCCTCGAGACGGTCGAGGTCGGCCACAGCTACGAGTTCGACGGCGAAGAAATCTTCACGATGCCCCCCACGACCGAGCAGTGGGGGCGCTGTGAGGCCACGTTCAAATCGTTCGACGGCTGGCCCGAGGTCGACTGGGCCGCGGTCGCCGACGACGGCTACGAGGCCATCCCCGAGAACGCACGGACCTACCTCGAGTACATCGCGGACGAACTCGACACGCCGGTCTACGCCGTCGGCGTCGGCCCCGGCCGCGGGGAGACCGTCATCGTCGAAAACCCGTACGAGTAGCGCGACGGTCGGTTTCTTCGATCACCGTCGGTTCCGCGCTCGAACCGCGAGCAGACCGCTCGATTCGTCACTACTGCACCCGTTACCGCCTGGTCGACCGTCCGATCACGAGCGACGTTCCCGAAACCTTTTGCTGGAGGCGACGAGCCTACGTAGTATGAAGGAGTCGTTGCTGGACATTCTCTGCTGTCCGCTCGATAAACACGACCTGGAGCTCGAAGACGCCGAATACGACGACGAGGAGGTCGTCAGCGGAACGCTCGTCTGCACCGAGTGCGGCGAAGAGTATCCCATCGAAGACGGGATTCCGAACCTCCTGCCACCGGATATGCGCGAGGAAACGCCGGCCTGACCGGCCAGATCTACCGTGCCACCAACCGAGGTCACCGTCCACGTCAACCGCGGGTCCGCCGAGGCGCTCGAGCCGTCGAGCACCTCGCTCGAGACCAACGGCTCGTTTCTCCTCTCGTTGCAGGGCCACGAGTCGCCCGCACACGTTCACTGTCGCCTCACGGGTGACCTCGAACGAATCGCATCGATCGAGGAGCCGAACTACTTCGTCGAACGGGACGGCGTCACGACCGTCCCGATCGCCGTCAATACCGACGTGATCGATCGCCCCGTCGACGGTCACCTCGAAGTAGTGACGGGCTACGGCTCGGAATCGATCTCGATCGCCGTCACCGTCGTCCCCGGACCGGCGGCCGTCGACGTCGACGAATCGCTCGCCGAACCCGCCCGTTCGGAACCCGAACCGACGGCGCTCGAGCAAGCGAGCGAACGAATCCCCGCCCTCAGCGGGCTCGAACCGGGAACGATCGCGGTGCTGGCGCTGGGCATCGTCGCGGTCGGAATCGCTGCGCTGACGGCGGCGTCGATCGGTTCCCCGGTCGTCACGGCGGGACTGGCAATGGTCGTCGCCGGGTTTGCCGTCGCCCTGTTTCTATTGCTTCAGTAACACGCGGATGAGTGTCGGCACGCACTGACAGTGCAAATTTCGGCCCGCGGCCCAGGGTATCAATTGCGGCAGGCTATAGCCTCGAGTGCAAGTCACAGCTCCAGGAGCCCACTTACAGCGTGGCTTCTGATTCACTTATCGACTTGTGTCGCCTCGAGGCCGTCCTCGTCGAATCGCTTGGCCCGAAGATACCGCGCCCGGTAGCGATTCGCACCGTCGTTGACGTCGGCCTCGCGGATTTCGTCGACTCGCCCCTCCGCGACCGCGTCGATCAGCTCCTCGAGCTGATTGAGTTCGCTCGTCGTGAGCTCGAGTTCGTAGGTTCGTTCTTCCTCGGACTCGAGGATAGCCCACTTGCGAGCGGCGGCGATCACGAGCGAGCAGGGCTCGCGACAGGGGAAGGGACCGTCGCCGCCGTCGGCGTCGAGTTCGTCGCCCTCCTCGTACTCCCACTCCCGCCGACGGAGACACTGGGAGTCGACGCAGCAGGCCTCAGCCATCCACTCGACGGCCTCGCGGGGGAGTTCGTCGATCACGTCGTAGATCCCGGTCTGTCGCTCGGCGGTCTCGAGCCAGTGGTCGACGTCGAGGCTCCCCTGTCGTTCCCGATGCCAGTTGGCGACCGTGGCGGGATAGAAGAACCCGACCGCGTCGACGAGGTCGTCGCCCGAGAGACCGGTGAAGGCCCAGCCGGCGGGGAGCGTCGGCGCGGTCTTCAGCGGTCGGTAGCGGCCGTCCTCGTCGTGGGTCGCGATCTCGCGGGCGGCTCGCGGCTCGTCGTACACCTCGAGGTCGGCGAGATCGCTCTCGGCGTCGTCGACGTGCCAGAGATCGTAGACGCGCTCGCCGTCGGGGTCGTCGATATCGACGAAGCGAGCCGTAATGGACAGCTGTCCCCACTCGCGGTCGATGCCGTCGCGCAGCGCGTCGTACCGTTCGTGGACGGCGAGCGCATCTGTTTCGGCGTCCGCGAGCGGCGCTCGCTCGCACCACCGGAGGAACGCGCGTCGCGCGGTCCCCTCGCCGCCGACGGTCTCCTGCCAGTACCGCCAGTTCGTGACGTACTCCTCGCAGGACTCGAGCGCCCGCCGAAACTCGGCGCCGTCGAGGCCGGTCCACCCGTTTTCCGGCGTCTCGAGGCTGTATCCATCGTCCGTTTCGCCGACGCGTAGGCCGTCGAACGCGACGCCCGACGATGCGTGTTCGAGCAGTGCCTCGAGGTCGTCCGTCGCCACCGTCACGCGTCAGTCCCCCGCACCCGCGCCAGCGTTCGGTTCGGGACCGGAGTCGGCCCCGGTCTCGGCGACCGATGCGGCGAGTTCGCGGACCGCCTCGCGGGCGTCGCCGATGTCGGCTCCGGCGTCGGCCGCCCGCTCGAGGAGGACGTCGGCCAGCAGGTCCTCCGTGCCGACGGCGCCGGTGTACCAGATCCGGTGGCCGTCGACCTCGCTCGGCACGTCCCAGCCGAGCCGGTAGTCCTCGGTCAGCCCCATGTCCTCGGGGATGTCCTCCTGCGTGTGGTAGCCGTCGGCGATAAAGAGCGGCACGACGACGATGTCGTCGCTCTCGAAGTAGTCCGTCACGTCGTCGACCTCGGGCTCCTCGTCCATGAACAGCGCTTTCACCTCGTCGAAGCGGTCGCGCTCGGCGATTCGGTCGCTGTGGTACTCGATGGCCTTCGCGGAGTTCTCGTTCCGGTCGGTGCCGTGGCCGACGACCGAGAGGCCGAATCCCTCCCCCACGTCCGGATTCTCGGTCGCGGTCTCGGCCCGCTGGACGATTACGTCCGTCATCGCGTCGTGCGTGCCGACCGGCCCGCAGTAGTGGATCGTCTTTCCGACGTCTTCGGCCTCGAGCGTGGCCTGTGATGCGCTGGTGCCGTCCGACTCCCACCTGTCGGGATCCCAGTCCTCGAGGCGCAGTTCCCGCGGGATGATTTGCTCGGTGAAGTACCCCTCGCTGATGAAGAGCGGGACGACGAACACCTCGTCGGACTCGAGGGTGCGGATCACCTCGCGGAAGTGGGGTTCCTCCTTCCAGAACGCCTCGCGGACCTCGTCGAACGCGCCCGTCTCGCGGATGGTATCCGCGTGGGCGTAGGTCGGATCCGAGGCGTCCGGATTCAGATGCGATCCGTGTGCCGCGATGACCAGCGCTTGCATGGTCGGCGCTTAGGATGGAGACGGTATAGGGACTTCGCTGCCGGCCCTCGTCGCCGGGTCCGGTGACGGCGCTGGATCCGGTTCGACCCCGCAAACGACGGCTCTCACGACGGCACCGAAACGTCGGTTCGCGCCTCGCAGCTCTCGTCGGTCGCTCGCAGCTCCGCGATCGCGGTGTACGTTCCCGGCTGGGGGTCGGACCACTCCGCCTCGTACGTCGTCGACTCGCCGGGGGCGAGGGTGTCCGAACTGATCACCTGCGCGAACACGCGACCCTCGGAGAACCGCCAGACTTCCGCTCCGTCCGCCGTGAGCACAAACTCCGCCGTACACGCGTCCGTAAACTCGAGTTCGACCGTCTCGTCGCCCGCGTTGGTGACGGTAAACACGAACAATACGGCGTCACCCGCGTCACCACCGGCCGTCTCGAGCGTTCCCTCGAGGCTCATGGCTCGAGGTTGGGGACCGTCGCGGATAGGTCTTGGCCGGCCCTCGATGTCAAAAAATGGCGGGACTGAACCGTGCTACCTCGAGAGGACGACGTTGTCGAGGTAGCTCGTGTCGTCGCCCGATCGGTACTCGCCGCGGATCCGGAGGGTCTCGAGATCTGCGAGGACCTCGCGGAAGCGCTCTTCGGTCGCGATCGGCTCCTGACTCGTCAGATCGATCCAGACGGCATCGGCCGAGAGCGGCGCTTCGAACGTGGACCACTCCTTGCCCGGATTGCTGTCCGGCCCGCGGAACTCGTAGACGAGTTTCGTGTCGCCGCTCGCGAGGAGAACGTCCCCGCCCTCGATCGGTTCGGCGTCGAACTGGCCGTCGGTCTGTGCCTGTCGCAGGTCGAAGGAGAGGGTCCCGCCGTAGAACGCTTCCCGGTCGCCCAGGAACTTGAACGGCGCTTGATAGTACCACGCGACGCCGCCCTGGTTCTCCTCGTCGCTGATGTGGCCGCCGGGACTGCCGCCGCTCTCGCGGTAGACGGGACGATTGCTCCCGCCGTTCTGCGAGATGAGCCAGCCGTCGGCGTCTCCGTCGAACGTGCTCTCGATGCGGTCCGCCGACGCCGGATCGGCCCCGGCGTCGATATCGTCCGTGTGAATCGTCTTCGTGAACTGCTCGGTTCCGTGTTCGTCGAACATGCCGATCGTCAGCGTTTCGCCGGACTCGTCGACCTCGATGGTACCGAAGTTGGCGTACTCGCCCTTGGCGAAGAACTCCGTCGGATTGAGTGCCGGATAGAGATCGTCCGGTTCGCCAGCCGGCGCACCCAGCGGCCCCGCGATGGCCTCGACGAACTCGAACTCGCCGTCGTCGTCCGGATCGAACGCGCCCACGACCGACTTGTGAACGTCGCCGGCGACGACGACCAGGTTCGAAATCGGTTCCGTCTGGACGTGCTCGATCACCTCGAGGAGTTCCGCCTCGTAGCCGGTTCGATCGGCCGGCGTCGCCCACGAGTCCGACGGATACCCCAGCGGGGCCGGCGAGGCGAGTAGCTTCCACGTCGCGTCGGAGTCGGCGAGGGCCCCCTTCAGCCACTCGAGTTGCTCGCGACCCAGCAGGGTCTTCGAGTCGAGGTCGACGTTCGGATCGCGGTACTGGCGGGTGTCGATGACGAACAGCTCGACGTGTTTCCCCCAGCGGAAGGAATCGTAGAACCGGTTCGACTCGCCCGGTTCGGCGTCGTCGTCTCGGTCGAGCGGCCAGTACTCCCGGAAGGCCTGCCGTCCTTCGGGCATCAGCGGCTCGATCGGCCCCGCGAAGTTGTTGATGACCTCGTGATCGTCCCAGACGGTGTACACCGACGTGGACTCGAGCAGCTCCCGTAGATTCGTCCGCTCCGCGATCTCTGCTGGCGGATCGCGCATCTCCTTGTACTTGTCACGGTAGATCTCGAGCGACTCGTCGATCGGTGTGTCCTCGGTGATCTTCCCGGCCGGCGTCTGCGCGTCGGCGTAGATCGTGTCGCCGTGATAGAGGAAGAAGTCCGGCTCTCGCTCGGCGATCGACCGCAGTCCGGGGAAGGGCGGCTCGATCGGGTCGTCTCCGTAGCCCCACGTGTCGCCACTCCAGGCGAAGCTGACGCTCGCCTCGTCGTCGGGGGCCGGTGCCGTCACGAACGTCCCGCTTTCGACCGCAGCGGGAATCGCGTCGTCGGCCGGTCCCTCACCGTTCCCCTGATTCTTCCGGGGTCCGCGTCCGTTTTCGGGGGTATTCGGGGTCTCTCCCTTCGGTCCACGACCGTTCCGACTGGATCGTTTCGAGCCGTTTTCCCCGCTTCGGCCCTGTCCTCCAGCCCCCGCACCGTCGTCTCGGTCGCGTAGCGGTCGATACGTCGTCTCAGTCGTCGTTGCCCAGACGTGGTAGCGGTACTCGGTGCCGGACTCGAGCCCCTCGAGTCGGACGTGGCCGGTGTAGTCGGTCTCGCCGTCGACCGTCGTCCGATCGTAGCCGACGCTGTCGAACGTCTGATCGTGACTGTACGCGACGTGGACGGTCGCGTCGCGTTCCGCACGCGCCCAGACCGTCGCCGTCGTCGCGGTAACGTCGCCCGCGGCGACGCCGTGTGTGAGTTCGACGAGAGGACCCTCACCGCCGTCATCGCTCCCGCCGTCCGTTTCGTCCGATTCCGGGTCCGCCGCTGCGGTTCCGACGAGGCCGGTCGACGCTGCGGCCAGTCCGATGGTCTGGAGAAATCCCCGTCGGTTGTTCGTCGCCGAATCGTCTCGTCCGTTGGAATGTCTGCCTGGCATGACTGCGGTAGCTTCTCCCCCGAACCGACACAATAATGTATATATTTTATATAAATTAAGCTGTGTTCTGTCCGGACTGATACGGCTGCAGACGTACCGGTATGTATACGATTGTAGCAGCGGGGATCCGAACCCTGCCGACGAGAGCCGAGGGCATCGTCCTGCGTCGGGAGCGCTACGTCTATTTGCGCTCGGTTCCAACCGGAATTCGTGCAACTGGTCGGCTACCACTCGAGCGGGAACGGTTCAGCACTGGTGGTGAGCGACGCCGACGGGGAGCTCGATCACCGACCGCTCGAGGCCGGCGAGGACCTCGCGTACTCGCTCGGGGATCGACACTGCGCCGGGACGATCGACGAGGAGGGGACGCACGTCGCCTGCGATCAGCCGTCGGCCCCCTACTGCGAATACCACACGAGCACGTGGGTCTGCGCCCGCTGTACCGGCACCTGTCTGAAAGACGAGATGGACTGTTACGAGGAGCACGCGGTCTACATCGCGGCCTTCGCCCCCGACACGTTCAAGGTCGGCGTCACCAAACACCGGCGGCTCGAGACCCGGCTGCGCGAACAGGGAGCCGATCGCGCAGCCCACATTCACACCGTCTCGAACGGTCGGATCGCCCGCGAGATCGAGGCCGAGATCGCCCAGCGGCTGGTCGATCGGGTCCGGACGCCGGCGAAGGTCGCCTCGCTAGCCGCGACGGTCGACGAGGCAGCGTGGGCGGACGTGCTGGCGGAGTTCGACGTCCTCGAGCGGTTCGACTTCGACTACGGGATCGACCTCGAGGCCCGCCCCGTTCGCGAGACGATCGCCTCGGGGACTGTTGTCGGCGTGAAAGGACGGTTGGTCGTGCTCGCAAACGGCGGCACGACCTACGCCGTGGACATGCGTGATTTAGTTGGCCACGACCTCAAGGAGGGGCCGTCGAATCGCGATCTGCAGTCGTCACTGGGATCGTTCGGGTAACTTTCTACAGGGAGATGACGATCTTCGATTGACGAATTAGAACGGTGGGAAAGAGCGTTCTGCTATCGTGGCTGCACGGAATCGCCACACCCTCCCCAGCCGATTTCTCCTCACGGGCGCTCCGCGCCCGTCTGCTCACGGGCCGACGGCCCGTTCGCATGGTCTGCGAGACCGGAGGTCTCGCACTATTCGGATGGTTCGTGGGACCGTCGGTCCCACGCTAACGCTCAGTCACTTCGCTCCTTCGCTCATCCACTGTCAGAGCACGCTCTGACAAGCTACTGAAAATCGGAGATTTTTCGCATCACGAGACGTCAAAGCCGTCTCGAACGACTTCGCTCACAAGTTCGCGAAGACCTCGCACGGCTTTGAGCCGCGGCTCACAGTCTGTTCGCGGTTCCCTGCGGTCACCGCTCACACTATCGAGGCCGTCACTTCGTTCAGGCCTCGCAGTTCGCCGCGGCACAGCGTGCGCCACCGCACGTCGGTTACTCCATCTGAAATGACAGGTGTCTCTCTACCAAGCGTCATCGAACCAGGTCTTGAGTAAGGCTGTAGACTCGATCACCGAATCACCAGTGGGTTTACGGGCCGATTCCCTCGAGTGGAACCGCCGCCTCACAGTTCGGACACGAGGCATACTCGTCGGATCCCGTGTAGGTCCAGCTCTTGCCACACTCGTGGCAGGTCAGTTCGACCGATTCCGGCGAGTCGTTGGTATCAGACAGGCGTCCGCGAAGCCGTTCGACTGCGGCCGCGAGGTCGTCGACCGTCGCGTCGTCGACCGGTATCCCGTCTGCAGATTCGGTCTCGGTGGCATCGTC
The DNA here is from genome assembly GCF_013456555.2 of Natrinema zhouii. GTDB lineage: Archaea > Halobacteriota > Halobacteria > Halobacteriales > Natrialbaceae > Natrinema > Natrinema zhouii. The sequence continues at coordinate 3,249,774 of NZ_CP059154.1, read as the reverse complement.
GTCGAGTACGACGAGTCGATACGTCTCGGTGTCGTCGCTCGAGCTATCGACGACGGCGTATGGTCCCTCGCTGACGATCGGTTCTCGAGCGGGGTTGTCGCCGGCCATATGATCGCTACCGGGGCCGCCCGGTTGCATCTTCTGCAGGCAACGATCGATGACCCGTCGACGGTCGGGCCGCCGTGCTCATTCGAGACATGGCAACCCTTTTCCCCGCCGCTACAGAATCGGATGGTATGACGGACGAAAACGACTCCCCCGACGGAGACGACGCAAGCGAAGGTAGCGAGGAGAAATCCTTCCGCGAGCGAGTCGAGGAGATCCGCGAAAAACGCGCCGAAGAGGGAGAAGGCGAGGGCGAGCCCCCCGAAAGCCCGTTCGGCGGCGGTGGCGGCGGCGGCCCCGGCGGCATGGGCGGCGGCGGCAACCCGTTCGCTCAGATGATGGGCGGTATGATGGGCGGCGGTGGCGGCCCCGGTGCCGGACCAGGCGGCCCGGGCGCTGGTCCCGGCGGCCCCGGCGGACAGGACGAGAGCAACGAAGAACTCGTCCGCGAAGTCCGACAGATGCGCGACGAACTGCGTGACCAGACTCGCGCGCTCAAGCGCATCGCCGACGCGCTCGAGGACTAGTACCGGTCTCACCGTCCCGTTTTGTCGTCTATCCGTATCGACGAGCGACGCGAGAACTGTGTCATGAGCGGCTCCCGATTCGGCAGCGCTTACTGTCTAACCCGGAGTCGATCCTGATCGTCGTACCGAAAGCCGGCGTCTTCGAACGCCATTCGTGCCGCGTTGACGTTCACTTCGCCATCAGTGCCCAGAAACGGCGTCTCGGGGTCGCTGCCGTCCCACTCGAGGCTCTCGGGCACCCACTCCTCGGTGACTGGCGTCGCGACGGGTCGTGCGTTTCCGTGGAACACATCCTCGACCAGCCATTCCTTGTCGATCAACTGTGCGAGAACGCGCCGGAATCGCGGATTGCTAAACGGTGCACTCCGTGCGTTGAAGCCGAGGAAGTAGAACGTCCACGACGGCGACTCGATTAATCGACCGCTGCCGGACCGGTCGACTTCGTCGATGATGTGCGACTCGAGTGCCGACATCGTAACGTCTGCGTCGTCGCCCTCGACGGCCTGAACCGCGCTCTTCCCGCTCGGGACGATTCCGATCGAGAACTCTTCGACGGTCGGTGCCGGAAGCTCGATGTCGTCCTCGAGCGTAAAGTGGGAGTCGAACCGCTCGAACGTGAGTTGCTCGCCTTCGGTTCGGTCCACGAACTGGAACGGTCCGCTCCCGATCGGCTCGGTATTGTCCGTCACGACCGCCCTCGTGGTCCCCTGGGAGATGCTGACACCGCCAGGCCCCCTGGCGTCGGTTGCGCGGTCGCGCCAGATGTGTTCGGGGAGTATCGGGACGAGAAGGGCGCGTTCACCGACCGTCTGGTTCGTATCGACCGAAATTTCGAGGTGATCGTTCCCCAGGACGTCGACCGTTTCGACGGCCTCGACTTGTCCGCGAAACCGGGGTGCAGGCGAGGCACCCTCGTTGTTTCCGAGGGACATGTCTGCGAGGAACTCGTACGTGAACGCCACATCGCTGGCGGTGACCGCTTTGCCGTCATGGAACTCGCAGTCATCTCGCAGCCAGATATCGAGCGTATCCCCGTCCCAGTCCAACGACTCTGCGAGCCACGGGTGAACGTCACCAGTGGGGTCGTCCGTCGCCAGCGAGTCGTAGAGCAAGTCAGTAATCGTTCCGCGACCGCGATAGTCGGCCGCGAGGGGATTGAGGTTTGCCGTCGGTCTGGAATCCGTTTGGGTGGCGCGTAGCGTCTCGACGCCGGCCGACGGCTCGAGACCGAGATAGCCGCGACGAGTCGCGAGGTGGTCTTCGCTCCAGCCGGCGAACCGATCCGTTCTGACGGCCCGGTGTTCATCGGGGACGCAGATCGGAATGAACGGCTGTTCGACCGCAATCGCCTCAAGGACGTTCGTGACGGCCCGCTGGCGCACCTCGCCTTCAGTACGGCGTTGCTTCTCGAGGAGGTTGTCGACGATCAGGTTGGTGTAGCCGAAGGGGTTCTGCCACCCCGATTCGTCGGTGTACAGCGAGTGCAACGCTTCATAGAGGTAGTCGGGATCGGTTCCGCCTGGGTGGCGGCCGATGCAGATGTCGAACTCGTGGTCGTACAGCACCGTCCGGTGGAAGTCGATGTCCGACCGGACCCTGTAGGAGACGTCGATCCCGACGGATTTGAACGCACGTTCCAGTTCGTTCGCGATCCTGATGCACGCTCTGTCGCTTTCGTCGGGGAGGGTGGTGATCGTTAGGGAGAGTTGGTCGATGTTGTCCCGGGTAACGAAATCCTGCAGTCGTTGAATGCAACCGCTGGTCGAGACCGTCAGACCGGCGGTCGCTGCCAGCGCGGCCCGACGGCTGATGGAGGTGCCGTCAGTGTCGCGGCTGCTGCGTTTTGGGGCGGCCCGTCGTCCGATCATTTTGGTCGTCTCCTAGTGTTACTCGCCACGATATAACAGCATTATGTTCTCAGAAGGTATGAGGGGGTAACCACGGTCCTGTCGACAACGTGTGCGGTGTGGAAAATCCGTCGACGGAGCCGGATGGAGAGCCCTGGCTTCAATCGTGTTCCTGCAGCCAGGGGAGTCGCTCCTGCAGCCAGGGGAACCGATCGCCGAGCATCTCGGCTAGCTCCTCGAGCGACCAGCGGTCGACGAGCTGGTCCGAGAGGGCGACAGAACCGGCGGCGAGCACCAGCCCTGCCGTAACGTCGAGTCCCCAGTGGATGCCGAGATACATCGTCGAAATCGCGACGCTGATTGCTAACACGATTGCAACGGGAACCCACCTCGGAAACGCTGCCCGCGTCTGCCATGCGAACGCCGCAACGGTCGCCGAAAGCGACGTGTGGAGCGACGGGAAGACGTTGGTGCTAGCGTTGACCTCCTGCGTGAGAAACTGGTACTGCGGGTTCGTATCGTACAGCATTCGCTCCGTGAGTTCGGCAGGCATCACGTTCCGGGGGCCGTACGCGATGACGGCGATATACAGGACCAATCCGATCGCGTAGTTGAGTGCGTAGGCCGTCAGTAGCCGACGAAAGATCCGTGTATCGGAGAGCGTAAAGTAGGCGATAATCGGGAAGATCAGCAGGAACGTGTAGCCGTAGATGTAGATCGACGAGAAGTACGCCGACATCTCCGCCGTCTGGATCGACTGGAAGATCAGGATAAACTCCCCTTCGATCTCGTAAAACGCCCACGTCAGACGGATCCCGACCTCCCGCGAAAGCTTCGGTGCCGTCTGTCGGGCGACCCGGTTGATCAGTAACACGACGAGCAACACGGCGACTACCGGGGCAACGGTCCGGAGTCGACTTCGCCACTCCGTGCGCGTTTGAGCCAGGCGCTCACGGCCGATGAAGAGGATGATCGACACCGGCACCAGAATCGCGATTACAATGACAAGCTGCGTCAGCACCTCGGCAAGCATTGGGACCTAGTTGCCTCCAAGCAACCGACCGTTATCATCGTACCGGAAACCGGCTGTTTCGAACGACGCTTTCGCCGCTTCGACGTTGAGTTCTCCGTCCGAACCGACGAACGGCATTACGGGGTCTTCGCCGTTCCACTCGAGGCTCTCGGGCACCCACTCGTCGGTGACCGGCGTTGCGACGGGAGTCGCGTTCCCGTAGAACACCTCTTTGGCGATCGCTTCCTTGTCGATCAACTGCGTGATCGCGCGTCGGAAGTGCGTGTTGCTGAAGGGCGCGTTGCGGACGTTGAATCCGAGGTGGTAGAAGGTTTGTGAGGGGGTTTGCAACCGTTCGATGTCCGAAGTGTCGGGAATTGCTCCTATCGTATACGCGGCGAGGACCGAGGCCGTCACGTCCGCACTGCCGCCGGCAACCCGCCTGATCGACGATGCGCTGCTGGGGTCGATATCGAATCGGAGTTCGTCGACGGTCGGCTCGGGGAGCTCGTTGTCATCTCGGAGTGTAAAGTGATCCTCGTATCGGGTAAGCCGGAGCTCCTCGTCCGCGGTTCGACTGTCGAACTGGAAGGGACCGCTTCCGATGGGTGGGATGTGGTTCCCCGTGACGGCGAGCCACCGCCCTTGTGGAGCTGTGAAGTCACCGCTTGACGCCCGTCTGTCTACCAGATCGTGCCAGTAGTGTTTTGGCAGGATCGGTACGGTAAACGCCCGCTTGGCGGTCTCTCGACTGCCGTTGAAGGAAAATTGCAGTTCGTACATCCCATCGACAGCGTCGTCGTCGATGGAAATATTGTCAATCACGTTGACGTGGCCCTGATACCGCGGTGCTGGTGACGAGGTAGGTGTTCGTCCGAGTGACGTATCCTTGAGGAACCGATAGGTGAAGGCGACGTCCTCGGCGGTCAGTGGCTCACCGTCGTGGAACTGGCAGTCTTCGTGGAGGGTGACTGTCGCGGTCAGGTTCGACTCTGGGTCGCTGTCGTCCGGCTCCGTCCAGTCCCAGGACTTGGCCAGCCATTGCTCCACCTCGCCGTTGTTGACCGTTGCCAGCGAATCGAAGAGGAGGTCGATCGTCGTATTGCGCTCTCGCATCGTCGCCGAGAGCGGATTGAGATTATTCGTCGCGCGAGCATCGTTCTTGAGCGCGTGCAGCTGATTGACGCCGTCGGCCGGTTCGAGACCGAGATAGCCGTGACGGGTACTGAGATCGGCCTCGTCCCAGCCGTCGAAGCGCCCGGCTCTGGCGACACGATGCTCGTCGGGCATACAGATCGGGTCGAACGGTTTCTCCTGTGCCAGGGCTTTCAGGACCGACTGGACTTTTTGTATTCGGTCGTCGCCCTCGGCTCGTCGCTGTGCGTCCAGCAGCGCATCGAACGCCCAACTGGTGAAGCCGAAGGGATTCTGCCAGCCGGATTCGTTCGCGAACGTCGAGTGGAGCGTCTCGTAGAGGAAGTCGGGATCGTAATCGGCAGGATGGTGGCCGACGTAGATATCGAAGTCGTGTTCGATCAGAACCGTTTCCAGTAGCTCCGACCGCGACCGCATATCGAGTGAGGTCGCTATACCGACTTTCTCGAGGTTCTTCTCGAGGCGGCGGGCGATCTGGATGCCCTGTCTGTCTCCTTCCGCCGGAATCGTCGTGATAGTCAGGGATAGCTGGTCGTTGCCGGTTCGACTGACCACGCTCCGTACGTTATTGAGACAACCGCTCGTCGCGATTGCTGCCCCTGCTGCGCCGGCAGCTAGGAACGACCGCCTGCTAGTGCCGTCCTTAGAGGGAGTGGGGGACCAATTCATACGGATATGTAACACCTCCTATCATGTGATATATAATAATACTACGTATAATAACCGAATACGTGTCACAGTAAAGAATCTTTCTACTCGTGGTATCTCCACCTTGAATGTGTGTCCGGCTGTTCAGAAGCTATCTTACGGGATATAGTTCCAACTAAAGCGGTTTAGACGTTGTACAGTCTACGTTTCTCGCTCGCGTCGCTCACTCCGAATCGCGCTCCTGTCGTGTGGTCGGGGAGACGCTGACGTTCGGTAGCTACTATTCCCGACGATGAATCGACCCCGGTTGCGGAGCGCAACATCAATAGGTCAACCAGCGAAACGGTAGGTATGGACGTCGCCGTCGAACGGATCGAACGGCTTCACGACCTCGCTCGAGCGGCGGCAGCGGACGGCGACGCCGACCGGGCCCGCTACTACGTCCGTCTCGCGCAGCGGGTTGCAGAGCGAAACCGACTCACACTACCGCGAACGTTTCGCCGGTTTACGTGCGACCGGTGTGATGCGTATCTCCGGCCGGGGGCCAACGCCCGCGTCAGATTGCAGGACGGTCACGTCGTCGTCACCTGCGATTGCGGTGCCCACGCGAGATATCCGTACGACGACTGAATCGCGGCATCACAGACTATCCGTCGCCCGTCCGTATCGAATCGAGAAGATTGAAACCGCGTCCCTCCCTTACCCGGGTATGGACCAACAGGAACTCAAGCGCCGCGCACACGACCTCGACGTCACCGTCTGGGTCGGCAAGAGCGGTATCGAAGCCGTCGTCGACGAACTCGACGACCAACTAAACAACAGGGACCTCGTGAAGGTGAAGTTCCTACGGGCCGCCCGCGCCGGGAGTTCGACCGAGGAGAAAGCGGCTGATCTCGCCGAAGACGTCCACGCGGAGCTCATCGATACGCGCGGACACACCGCAGTATTGCATCGATGAACGGCGGTTCCGTCACCCCCCTTCAGAACGGGAGTACGGGCCTCGGACTGATCGGTGAGGCGCTCGAGGACGCGTGGCTCACTCCGGCTCAGGCCGACATGGCCGAGGGGGCGATCCGATTCGTCGTCGCGCTCGCGGCGATCTGGCTGATCGGTCGGCTGGTACTCGTTCCGCTGATCAGGCGAGCCCTGGACAGGCGCGAGCTGGACGAGCACGCCCAGAATCCGCTCCTATTGATTACGCGGTTCGGGGTCGCGTTCCTCGCGCTCGCGGTCGCCTTCGGCTTCGCCGGCTTCGGGAACTTCCTCGTCTCGATGGCCGGCATCGCGGCGGCCGGCGCGCTCGCCGTCGGGCTCGCGATGCAGAACGTCATCTCGAACTTCGTCGCCGGCGTGTTCATCTACACGGACAAGCCGTTCCGCATCGGCGACTGGATCGAGTGGGAGGACGGCACCTACTCGGGCACCGTCGAGGACATCAGCCTCCGCGTCACCCGCGTACGAACGTTCGACAACGAACTACTCACGGTTCCCAATTCGGCGCTCACCGAGGGCGTCCTCAAGAATCCCGTCGACGCCGACAAACTCCGACTGAAATTCGTCTTCGGGATCGGCTACGACGACGACATCGAGCAGGCGACCGAGATCATCGTCGACGAGGCCGAGCGCCACCCCGACATCATGGACGACCCCGAACCCTCCGTCCGCCTGACGGAACTGGGCGACTCCGACGTCGGCCTCCAGTCGCGGATCTGGATCTCGAACCCGTCCCGTTCCGACTTCGTTCGAACCCGCGGGGAGTACGTCACCGCGGTCAAGGGACGCTTCGACGAGGAAGGGATCGACATCCCCTACCCCGTCCGGACGCTCGAGGGCGGACTCGATCTCGAGAGCGGTCAGAGCGTCGTCCAGCCGGCAGAATAGTCGCGGTGAGTGTGATGGACAGCCGTCTCACCACTCCTCGACCGTCGCGTTTTCCGGCGGTTCGAACGCGAACGTCTCGTCGTCGAGACCGGTGTTGAACGCGATCGACTCGAACTGTTCGGTCATGACGATGCGCTCGCCGTTGGGCTCCTCGAATACGACTCGCTCTTTGAGCGGGTAGTCGTATTCCGTGTCGATCCACAGCGTCTGTTCGACGGTCTGCAGTTCGCCCGACGGATCCGGATCGCTCGTCTCGAGGGCGTAGACGTACTTGGTATCGCCGACGATCGCCGAAATACCCCGCTCGACGGTCTCGTTTTTCGCTTCGGCGTCGAGAACGTGTGCGTCCCGGCCCGCGATCTGCTCCGTGCCCTGGTACTCGAGCTCGTACTTTTCGAGTTGCTCGTCGGCCATCTCGGCTCGGTTCGATCGAACCCGTTCACTGTCGAACGGCTCGTCCGGTTCGAAGTGCTTGGCCACCTGTGAATCGGGGAAATACAACCAGTTCATCGTCGCGTTCGACACGTAGGTGCTCGCGTCCACGGCGGGATCGGATGCATCGAGCACCTCGGTCCGCTCGTCGACGTACGGTCGTTTCTGAACCCGAACGGGTTCCGTGATCGTCACGGAGCCGTTGGTCACTTCGCTCGTCCGATTCCCCTGCACGTCTTCGAGATCGTCGGCGTGAACGAACGCGCCTTCGAACACCGCTTCGGGATCGGGGTCGTCGGGATCGTCGGGATCGCTCGAGGGGGAGTCAAGGGCAATGCAGCCACTGAGGAGAACACCCACGACGATGACTCCGAGAACGGCTGCGAATCGACGAGTCGTCATTAGTGTACTCCTTTAGAAGAACTGACGTAAGTTTTTCCGTTATCGTGTCCGGATGGAGGTCCGACTGGTGTCTCGAGTTGGATCACACAATCAGTGGCCGGGAGCGCGGCTCGAACGACAGTGAGAGTCGCGCGACTCGGGGGAGGGCAGGCGGTTACCCGGTACCGACCGCGAGCGACCGAACGCGCGGCGCGAAGCGCCGCGGAAAGACGAGCGGCCAACGGCCGCGAGTCAGGGAGCGAGCGGGCCGACGACCGATGTGAGTGAAACGAACGGAGGGAGGAGTGCTTTTGATCGACCTTTTACCGAATGAGCGCGGCGCGCAGCGCCGCTGCTCATGCAGAGTAAAAGGTCGGTATGAATGCGGACAACCGCGGTTGCCCGGCGTTCCGACCGGGGGAATCTCGGTTGCCTTCTCCACCCCGCAACCCGTCGAGCGACAGGTGTCCGGCGGTCCACTGCTCGCTTCCGCGCCTGATGGGCTGTCGCCGACTAACCACGATGGGGCGTCCCTGCGGACGGCCATCGTAGACCGCTGTCCCCGACGGACGAGGCTTCTCTGTTGGCTCCCGAGGCCCCGGTCGGTCTGACCGGACGCCCGCGGTGTTCGGTCCCCGCTAATGACCATAGCGCGGGTGACGAGCAGGGCCAAACTGCCCGACCTAGTCCAGTTCACGATAGGCGATCGGTACTTATGGGCCTTTCGTCTCAGCGCGCTCGAGTGCGCGGCGGCCGACTCACCGAGCGCGCCGTGATCGGCCGCCCGTACCCGTTACCGATTCGACGTCTGGACGGCCGATCACTGGGCGGAGCAGCGACTCGAGGCCGCTCATTCGGCTTCGGTTTCGGTCTCGGCACCCTCGAGGACCTCGTTGAAGTCGCCGGCCCGCGGGCCGGATTCGAACTCGGCGGCCGATTCGGGCGAGACCTCCTCGAGCGCGCGCTCGAAGTGATCGGCCGTCAGTTCGATCGCGTCGACGTCGCGCTCCTCGCCGGTCGCCTCGGCGCGGACGTGTTCGCGGACGGCGATCGTCGCGGCCTCGCGGCAGACGGCCTCGACGTCGGCACCGGTGTAGCCCTCCGTCTCGGCCGCGAGGTCATCTAGATCGACGTCGTCCGCGAGGGGACGGTCCTGGGTGTGGATCGCGAAGATCTCGCGGCGAGCGGCTTCGTCAGGTTCGTCGACAGAGACGTGGCGATCGAGCCGACCCGGTCGGAGGAGCGCGTCGTCGATTAGCTCGGGCCGGTTCGAGGCCGCGATGACGACGACGTCCTCGAGGGCCTCGAGCCCGTCGAGTTCGGTCAGGAGCTGTGAGACGACGCGCTCGCCGACGTTGGAGTCGCCGACGCTGCTGCCGCGCTCGCTCGCGATGGCGTCGATTTCGTCGAAGAAGACGATCGTCGGCGCGTTCTCGCGGGCCTTGCTGAAGACCTCGCGGACGCCCTTCTCCGATTCGCCGACGTACTTGTCGAAGAGCTCGGGGCCCTTGACCGAGATGAAGTTCGACTGGGACTCGTTGGCGACCGCCTTCGCGAGCAGGGTCTTGCCGGTACCCGGCGGGCCGTGCAACAGGACGCCCTTCGCGGGCTCGAGCGCGACTCGTTCGTAGGCGTCGGCGTGTTCCATCGGCCACTGGACGCTCTCGCGCAGGCGCTCTTTCGCCTCCTCGAGACCGCCGACGTCCTCCCAGCTGACGTCGGGAACCTCGACGAAGACCTCGCGCATCGCGGAGGGTTCGATCCCCCGCATCGCGCTCTTGAAATCGGCTTCCGTGATCTCGATGGCCTCGAGCGCCTGCGCGTCGATCTCCTCGGACTCGAGGTCGAGTTCGGGCCGGACCCGCCGCATGGCGGTCATCGCAGCCTCCTTCGCGAGGTTCTCGAGGTCGGCACCGACGAAGCCGTGCGTGGACTCGGCGTAGCGCTCGAGGTCGACGTCCTCTGCCAGCGGCATGCTGCGGGTGTGGATCTGGAGGATCTCCTCGCGGCCCGCGGCGTCGGGGACGCCGATCTCGATCTCGCGGTCGAACCGGCCGGGCCGGCGCAGCGCGGGGTCGATGGCGTCGACGCGGTTGGTCGTTCCGATGACGGTGATCTCGCCGCGCTGCTCGAGGCCGTCCATCAGGCTGAGCAGTTGCGCGACGACGCGGCGCTCGACGTCGCCCTGGACGTCCTCGCGCTTGGGCGCGATGGAGTCGAGTTCGTCGATGAAGACGATCGACGGCTCGTTCTCGGCGGCCTCCTCGAAGACGTCGCGGAGCTGTTCCTCGCTCTCGCCGTAGTACTTCGACATGATCTCCGGGCCGGAGATCGTCTGGAAGTGGGCGTCGATCTCGCTCGCCACCGCGCGGGCGATCAGGGTCTTGCCGGTCCCCGGCGGGCCGTGCAGCAGGACGCCCTTGGGCGGCTCGATGCCGAGCGCTCGGAACAGCTCGGGGTGGCGCATCGGCAGCTCGATCATCTCGCGGACCTGCTCGAGTTCGTCGTCGAGTCCGCCGACGTCCTCGTAGGTGACGTCCGGCGGCTGGCCGTCCGTGTCGTCGCCGGCCTCGAGCGGGCCGGTCGCTTCGACCGAAAGCTCGTCGGCATCTCGCTCAGTTACCTCGACCGCAGTCTCACCGCCGACGACCACGGAGCCGCTCGGTTCGGTGTCGACGACGGTGACCGGCAGCCGCCGGCCGGAGCGCGTCGAGAGGAGGCCGAAGCCCAGCGACAGCGAGAACGTGTCGCCGGGGCTGACGGCCCGTTCGGAGAGTTTATCCTTGAGATACGAGCCGACGTCGCCCTGAATGCGAACGTTTTCGGGCAGCGCGAGCGTGACCCGCTCGGCCGGTTCGACATCGGCGGCCTCGACGTCGACTGCGTCGTCGATTCGGACGCCGGCGGCCTGTCGAAGCTGGCCGTCGATGCGGACGATACCCCGTCCGGTGTCCTCGCTGCGGCCCGGCCAGACGCGCGCGACGACGCGCCCCTCCGGCCCCTCGAGCGCGACGAACTCGCCGCTCGAGACGCCGAGTTCGGCCATCATCTCGCGGTCGATCGCGGCCAGACCGCTGCCTGCGTCCTTCCGTTTTAGCGGCTTGACGCGGAGTCTCATGGTCGTGAATTGGGGTCGTGCTGGTCGTGATGGATACCGCTCGCCGACGCGTTCGAACGCGTGAACGACGGAATCAGGACAGGGACCGACCGATCGACGCGTGCGGAACGTCAAACGCGCCGACAGAGAGGTGGTTCACCGGATGGACCCGGGAAGCGGTTCACCGGTGGTGAGCGCGGAGGCGAGGGAGGTCGGTTCGACCGTCCCGAGTCGGGGAGCGATTAGCCCTCGAGCGGGATCCGCTTCCCCTGGGTGGTCGACTCGGCGGTCGGCAGCCGGACCTCGAGGACGCCGTTGGTGTACTCGGCGCTGATCTCCTCGTCGTCGACTGTCTTAGGGAACCGGAACCGACGGTGGTAGGTCTTCTTGCGCCCGCGGTTCTCGTCGGCGTGTTCGGCGGCGATGTTCAGGACGCCGTCGTCCCACGCCAGCTCGATCTCGTCGGTCTCGAAGCCCGGCATATCGATCGTGAGGACGAACTCGTCGTCCTCTTCGTACAGTTCGTAGTCGCTACCTCCGGTGTCACCGAATAGCTGGGGCGGGAGGTCGAGGCCTTGCATCCACGTGCTCGGTGGGCTCGCTCGCACCATGGCTGTTCACCTCGAGTTCAGTTGGTGATTGTCCACGGTTCGTAATAAACCTGTCGGTTCATGAGATGGTGTGACGAACGAGTCAGACTGCTCGAGGAGACGATCACGATTCGAACACGCTCTCGAGCGCGAGAGAGGAAAAGGCCCATTAGCTACCCGACACATCCTTCGGTATGGGACTCGGCAGCACCGCAAAGAAGATTCAGAGCCTCTCGGATCGGGCCGAGGCGATGTACAAGCAGGTACAGAAACTCCAGCAGCGGATCACCGGACTGGAAGAAGAGATGGACGAGACGCACGAGACGGTCACGCGCATGGACCACCAGCTCACCGAACAGCGCGCACTCTTGCTCGCGATGGCCGAAGAACAGGGGATCAACGGCGAGGAGATCCTGGCTGACGCGGCGATCGAAGAAGCCGAACTCGAGGAAACGGCCGACGCCGAGAACGCTAAAAATACGGAAAACACCGAGAGTTCCGGCGAATCGGCGACGAATTCGAACGCGACGACCGAGGCGACCGCCGGCGACACGACGGTCGAATAGCGACTCGGGACTCCCGAGGTCGCGTCCGTTCGCGACCCCGGTCTCTGACTCCTCGTCAGGACAAGAGCTAACAGCGGGGGCACCTTCTGCCAGCACGATGACGACCCACGAGGAGCCGGCGGACTCGGTCCTCGAGACGATCGGCCGAACGCCGCTCGTCCGGTTGCAGGACGGGCCCGCGGACGTGCCTATCTATGCGAAACTCGAGACATTTAACCCCGGAGCCAGCATCAAAGACCGAATCGGTCGCTACATGCTCGAGCGAATGCTCGAACGTGGCGACGTGCCACCGGGCGGAACGATCATCGAGCCGACGGCCGGCAACACGGGGATTGGGCTGGCGATCGCAGCCGAGCAACTGGGGCTCGAGTCGATCTTCGTCGTCCCCGAGCGGTTCAGCGTGGAGAAACAACAGTTGATGGCGGCGCTGGGCGCGGAGGTCATCAACACGCCGACGGACGACGGCATGGACGGTGCCATCGCGCGTGCTCACGAACTCGCCGCGGAACTCGACGATGCGGCCGTCCCCCAGCAGTTCTCGAATCCGCTGAATACAGAGGCTCACTACGAGACGACTGCACCCGAAATCTTCGAGGCGCTCGACGGCCGGGTCGGTGCAGTGGTCGCCGGCTGTGGCACCGCCGGCACGCTCATGGGAATCGCTCGCTACGCCCTCGAGCAGAACCCGGAAACGCACATCGTCGCCGTCGAGCCCGAGGGATCGGTGTACGGCGAACTCCTCGGCGAGGACCGCGCGGAAGACGAGTACAAGACCGAGGGGATCGGCACCCACGACACCGCGACCAACGAACTGTTCGAGCCCGAACTGGTCGACGCGGTCGACGCCGTCTCGGACCGCGACGCCCACGCGGAACTCAAACGGCTCGCTCGCGAGGAGGGCCACCTGGTCGCCTCGAGCGCGGGGGCCGCGAGCGTGGCTTCGAAACGGGTCGCCGAACGGATCGACGACGGCGACCTCGAGGTCCCCCACGAGACGGTCGTGACGGTCTTCCCGGACTCGAGCGAGCGCTACCTCTCGAAGGGGATCTATCGCTCGTTCGAGGAGTGGACATCGTGATCGGTGTCGAATCCGGTCCGGCGGTCAGGAAGCCGTCGAACAGAACCGCACAGCGATCGAGCGAGGCAGGGCAGTGATCGGGTCACTAACCAGTACACTCTTTTGAGTTCCCCGGAAGAAGTGGGTATGAGCCGGCTGTCGGACGCTCTCCAGTCCGAAGCGGACGTGAACCCGTCACCTGCCCTTCGGTCGAAAGTCGACGCCTACGCCGATCAGGGCGGCCTGTTGGGTGCGTTCACGTACTTTTTCACCGTTCTCGAGACCGACGACGGGGACCTCGCTCAAACGCTCGCGTCGATCCCGACCGACCTCTTCGTCGCGAGCGCGCTCCACGACGACGTGATCGACGAGGCCGACGGGTGGGGCGCGGACCGCAAGCGGCGGCTGAACGAGCACGTCTCGGTCGGCGACCTCGCCTTCGCGAACGTCACCGCTACTGTCGCTGAGACACCGGCTAATGTCGATCTGCGCCCGGTACTCGAGACCGTCCGCGAAATCGGAACGGGTCAGCTCGCAGAGGAGACGTTCGACGCGACGACGGCGACCGTCGACGATGCGATCGCTCGCAGCGAGGAACGCGGCGGTATCTGGGGCGAACTCGCGGTCGAGATCATCGCGGCTACCGACCGGTATTCCGATTCGCAACTCGAGCAGCTGCGGACGATCGCAACGAACGGCCTGTTCGTGTTGACCGTCATCGACGACCTCGCGGACCTCCCAGAAGACATCGAGAACGGCGTCGCGACGCTGCCGCTCGTCTGCTTCGACGGGGATCCCGAGGAGTACCGCTCGACCGAGGCGTTGGTCGAGGCCATCCTCGCGTCCGACGTTCCCGACCGACTCGAGGAAATCATCGCCCAGCGCCAGGCCGAAATTGATGCCGCCGCGTCCGACCTGTCCGCCTCGCTCGACCGATCGAACGAGACACTGCCCGCGGCCGCCGCTCGAGCGCTGACGTGGTACTGCGAGTCGGTCTGTTCGGTTCCGGTCGCCGAAACCGTCCCATCGGACCAGCAACGAGACATCCGCGATCGACTGACGGGCGACGAACGCTTGACGCGTCGCTACGTCGCCGATCTCGTCGAAGAATACCGGTATCCGGCTGCCGTCGACGCCGACGAAATCGCTTCGACCGTCACCGAACTCCCCGACGAACCGGTCGTTCAAACAGTGATCCGACTGCGACACCTCGAGTCGATCGTCGACGAGATGATGCACACGACGCTCGACGGCGCGCTGGCCGAGCTTCGGGCGCCATCGGCGTCGGTCTCGTAATCGGATCTCTTCTCTCAGGCCACCAGATTCCGGTGCTGGACCTTCATACACCGATCCTGGACGACCGTTCGGCCGGCGGTCTCCGCGCGGGCGGCCGCCTCGTCGTCGCGAATGCCCTGCTGGGTCCAGATGACGCGCACGTCGTCGCGCTCGAGCGCTGCGTCGACGATGTCGCCGACCTCGTCGCTGGGCCGGAAGATACAGACGACGTCGATCGCTTCCTCGACGTCAGCGAGGGAGTCGTACACCTCGCGGCCGAATATCTCGTCGGCGAACGGGTTGACCGGAATCACGTCGTAGCCGTGCTCGAGCAGGTACTTCGGCACGTCGTGGGCCGCCTTTCCAGGCGTGCTCGAGCAGCCGACGACGGCGATCGTGTCGTATCCGAGAATCGTCTCGAGTTCGTCCGCGGATTCGACTGGCATACCGCAGCGTAGGCGCTCGAGCAGTAAACGTCTCGGGGTTGCGGTGACGGGAGTGAGTAGCGGCGTCGATGGAAAACGCCGCGATAGACACTCTACGTCGAAAAACCGGCCGTCCGAATTGTCGGCTCCTCACCGTCGCTCGTTTCCTCGAGTTCGATGACGGCGTCGAACAGCTGTTTGAGCGTGTTCATCGTCTGGTCGTCGTGTGCCGTCGAGTCGATGACGTAGACACCCAGCGCGTCTGCGCTCTGGATTCGACCCGTGAAAACGTGGAGGAATCGGAAGACGGTCTGCAGGTCGGAGTACATCAGTAGCGTCGAGACGGAGTGCAACAGGACGCGATTCTCGGTGAGCCCCCGCGCTTCGTAGAACTCCTGGAGGAACTCGGAGAGTTTGATCCCGATGCCGGTCATGTCGACGGGCGAGGACGCGTATTTGATCCGCGGATCGTCGTCGATCGTTCCGATGCCGCGCTGTTTCGTCACGCAGTCGACGACGCCGATATCCGGCTCGACGCCCTCGTCGACGCGGTCGGTGAAGCTCTCGAGGACCTTATCGGCGCTGTCCTTCGTGGTAACGACGATCGAGCCGTCGCCGCGGTTCGCGCCGCTCGCGAGGATTTCGAAGGCGATCCGTCGTTTCCCCGTCAGTGGCGGGCCCGCAACGAGTACGTTCGTCCCCGGATCGAGTTCGGCGTCCGGAAGGACATCTGCGAGGTCATACATACGGAATACTCACATCCATCGCCGTGGCAACGAGGTGCTACCACAACTCACTCCGGTAGCCGGTGTGTTGTATGAAAATACGCGAAGCTGCTTATAGTACTTTTGATTAATATACACTGATCCTTGTTCCGTTGTACCACACAGTGAGGCGCTCGTCACAACTGCTCTCGTGCGCTATCGGAGCAGTGGCACCGCGAGCGCGGCGCGTCCGACGATAAACGCCAGTGCGGCGAGAAACATGCCGTACTTGAGATGCGATTGGCCGGCGGTCGGGTTCTCGAAGCTCTCGTAGGCGGCGAGGAGCATGACGGCATCAGCGGGGACGACGACGAGCAGGTACGCGACCCCGAACTCCTCGCGGAGGTAGGGAACCGGACTGGCGACGACGGCCGCCACGAGCAGGACGGCCGCGACGGCGAGCGCTCGGCGTTCGCCGATCGCGATCGGGAGCGTCTGCAGCCCCTCCTCTCGGTCGCCCTCGATGTCCTCAACGTCCTTGATGATTTCGCGGGTGAGGGTGGCGATCGCCGCGAGCACGAAGAGCACGGCCGCCGGGCCGATCTCACCCCCGTCGATGGCCGCCGCGCCGAAGAGGAACGTACTCCCGACCAGGTAGGCGACGAGTGCGTTGCCCAGCCCCGGGAGCCCCTTGAAGACCTCGGTGTATGCGATCAGCGCGAGGAGATTGACGGCTGCGATACCGATCGCCAGCCGGGGCAAGGTCAGTGCGAGGGTGATCGCGCCGACGAAGAGAACGACACTAAACGTCAGCGCGCCGCGCGGACTCACCGCACCGCGAGGGATCGCTCGCTCGGGCTGGTTGATCCGGTCGATCTCTCGATCGAAGTAGTCGTTGATCGCGTTGCCCGCACCGACCGCCAGCGCGGTGGCGCCGACCGCGGCGACGACCGCTGTCGGTTCTTCGCCCACGCCGCCGGCGACGAACGCGCCGATGAATGTCAGCACGCCCGCCGCGATCACGTTCACCGGCCGCGTCAACTCGAGCAACCCGCGACCAGTCTCCCCGACAGTCATACGCGGGAGTGGTCATGCGGGCTGGTTAAACGGTGCGGTCCGCCGCCGAGGGGCGGTGCGATACGGCTATCTGAAACGGTTTTCGAGCAGGCGACAGTGAACCCGAACTGGAATCACTCGCGAACAGAAGGAGGGAAGTCGACCGCTAGCGGAAGCCGCTTCCGTTCCGCATCGGCCTGCGTTTCAGCGCCACTTCTCGAGGTCGCAGAGCACCTCGTCTTCGATTTCGAGCCACTTGCTCACCCGCTCGTCGCCGCTTGCGTCCACGGGAACGGCGGTCCAGACGGCCTCCGTGTCGGAGAGTAACTCGAGCGGCTTTGCGTCGGACTGCGCCTCGTCGGGGATGGGGGTCTCGGATTCCGTCATGGGATACACAATCGTTCGGACCACATAACAAAGACCCCCAACGGTGATTGTCAGTGGATGAAAATTCTCGAAGGGTGAGCGTGTCTGTCACTGTCGAAAGCAGTGAAAATCGAGTGACTTATACGGATACATCGGGAACGAAGCGATGCGGGCGCTTAGCTCAGTCTGGACAGAGTTCTTGGCTTCGGACCAAGCTGTCGCGGGTTCAAATCCTGCAGCGCCCATTCGTTTTCCGAACGATTGAAATCCGACAGACAGCAGCGGGTCGCTTATAAAGCGACTTTGGCTGCCGAATTTGATTTCGTTCGATGGTCGAACGATTCCGAACGAGGCCGGTTCCGTCCGGCGGTTCGCGTACATCTAAACCCGGGCGGAAGGGGGTTAATCATTGGGCCATTGGATGTGACGTACAACCGAAACGATCAGGCACCTCCGTGCGCATTTTGACCTATGCGACGATTTGAGGAGGGGGATCGCGTGCGCGTTGACATCCCAGACCAGTCGGACCCGGACCACGACCGACTACACGGAGTACAGGGGACGGTAGTCGATGTTATTGAAGACGATGCTGGTCAGGAGACCGGGGATCCCCGGGACTCTCATATCTTCTTGGTGGAAACAGAGGAGGGTGACACTGCTCACCTTCGCTGGCGCGATGTCCGCCCCGCTCCCGGTCAGTAATTCAGCTGATTGCCGTACGACGGTGTCTCCACACAACTTAAGAATCTGCGATGACCACTTCACGAGTAGATGGTTGAGAACTTTAACGAGAAGGCAGATTTCATTTGGTCTATTGCGGACCTTCTCAGAGGGGACTACAAGCAGTCCGAGTATCAGAAAGTCATCCTACCGCTGACGGTCCTTCGTCGGCTCGATTGCGTGACCCAGCGCAACAAGGGAGAGGTTCTGGAGCGCTACGAACAGCTTCAGGACCAAGGTATCGAAAACGTCGCACCAGCGCTAAAGAAAGCGTCCGGTGAAAAGGTCTACAACACCAGCGAGTACACCTTCGAGTCGCTGTGTAACGACCCGGATCAGATTGCGAGTAATCTCCAGTACTACATCAACGCCTACGACGAAGAGACCAAGGAAATTTTCGAGAAGTTCGATTTCGGCCACCAGATCCAGCGACTTGATGAAGCAGACCTCCTGTTCCAGGTTATAGAGGAGTTCAAAGAGCTTCCCCTACATCCAGACGAGGTTCCCAACGAGGAGATGGGGTACATCTACGAAGAGCTAATCAGGAAGTTCAACGAACTCAGCAACGAGACTGCGGGGGAACACTTCACCCCCCGTGAAGTTATCGAGCTGATGGTGAACCTCATCTTCGATGAGGATGACGAGGTGCTGACCGAAGAGGGTGCCGTCCGAACGGTATACGACCCCGCAGCAGGCACTGGTGGAATGCTCAGCGTTGCGGAGGATCACGTTCGAGATTTCAACAAAAAATCCAATCTTAAGGTCTTTGGGCAGGAGCTCAACCCGGAGAGTTACGCCGTCTGTAACTCAGATATGCTGATTAAGGGTCAGGAACCGGAGAACATCGCCTACGGCAACTCCTTCACCAACGACGGGTTTCCTGATCGGGAATTCGACTATATGCTGTCGAATCCCCCGTTCGGTGTTTCCTGGAAGAAGGTCAAGGACCAGATCGAACAGGAACACGAGGAGAAAGGGTTCGCTGGCCGCTTCGGAGCGGGCACTCCGCGTGTTAACGACGGAGCGTTCCTCTTTCTCCAGCATATGATCAGCAAGATGAAGTCACCGGAGGAGGGAGGCTCTCGGATTGCGATCGTCTTCAATGGGTCACCACTCTTCAATGGCGGTCCGAATAGCGGTGAATCTGCGATTCGCCGGTGGATCCTCGAAAACGATTGGCTGGAAGGGATTGTCGGATTGCCGGAGAACCTCTTCTACAATACGGGTATACGAACGTACATCTGGGTTCTCTCAAATGATAAGCCGGAGCACCGACAAGGCAAGGTGCAGCTCATTGACGCTGGCGATCTGTATACGGAGATGGACGAGAGCTTGGGTGAGAAACGCCACGAACTCACGCAAGATCATATTGACGAAATAACGCGGATATTTGGTGATTTAGAAGCTAACGGCCGATCCAAAGTCGTGGACAACGAAGAGTTTGGTTACCGACGCATCGTTATCGATCAGCCTCTTCGACAGCGTTTCCAAGTGACAGAGGAACGTATCGCTGCTCTGGACGATGAACGGGCGTTCACCAACCGTGATGAGGAGGTACAGGAGCGAATCAAGGATGCGCTTTCCAAGATGGATGAGGACGAAATCTGGATGGACCGTGAGTCATTCATCAATGACGTTGAACTCCAGTTAAATATGGCTGGTATCGACGTTCGGAACAGCGTCTACAACGCTATTGAGCGGGTTATGGGCGAACGTGATCCTGATGCGGAGATCTGCCGAGATGGAAAAGGAAACCCGGAATACGACAGTGACCTCCGCGAACGTGAGCGCGTTCCACTAGGTACTGATCCACAAGATTACTTTGAGGAAGAAGTGGAGCCGTATCTGGAAAATGCTTGGATTAATGAAAGTAGTAAGTATCACGACGACAAGGACGGTGAATTGGGTGTCGTCGGTTACGAAATTAACTTTGATCGGTATTTCTACCAATATGAACCCCCGCGATCCATTGATACGATTAGTGAAGAACTCCACCAGTTAGAGAGTGAAATCAGCGAATCTCTTCAGGAGTTGATGTAGATGTTTACCACCTCTAATCGAGACACAGTTGACTCAGGCGTCGATTGGATCGGTGAAATTCCAACGGAGTGGGATGCAGTAAAAATTCGATTCGTTGCAAGATTGGAGTCCGGTCATACACCCAGTAAATCGGTAGATGAATACTGGGAGAATTGTGACATCCCCTGGGTAACAACATCTGACATTAAGAAATTCCGAGAAAAAGAAAAAGTATATCTGAATGAGACAGAGGAAGAAATCAGCCAATTAGGTTTGGAAAATTCCGGTGCAAGACTGCTTCCAGAAGGGACTGTCTTCCTTTCTCGGACTGCTTCTGTTGGCTTTGCAGGTATTATGGGGGATGATATGGCAACGTCACAAGATTTTGCTAACTGGGTTTGCGGTGATGATGTTGTTCCAGAGTATCTATTATATGTATTCCGAGCAATGGACCAAGAGTTCTCTCGGTTGATGCAGGGATCGACTCATATGACTATCTACATGCCCGATATTCGATCTCTGGAAATGCCACTTCCTCCCGTGGATGAGCAGAAACAGATTGCGGATTTCCTGATAGACAAATGTTCTGGAATTGATGATCTCCTTCAGAAAAAGCAGTCACAGGTCAAAAGGCTTGAGGAACGACGACAGTCAGAAATCACTTCTGCGATAACAAAGGGAATTGATAAGAGCAAGAAACAAGTCAGCACCGACTCTGACTGGTATGACAAAGTTCCAGAAACGTGGGAACTCACACGGCTGAAGCGTCTACGAAAGCGGAATGTTCCTATCGTGTATGGAATTGTTCAACCAGGACCAGACCAGGAAGATGGTGTCCCATACATCAAAGGAGGACAGTGTGAACCTGAGAAGTTGAATCCTGAAATTCTCTCAAAAACAACTGAAGAGATAGCAAGTAAGTATGAGCGATCCTGTTTGGATGTTGGTGATTTAGTATATGAAATCCGGGGGAGTATGGGCAGAGTTGTCAAAGTTCCACCTGAACTGGAAGGCGCGAATTTGACACAGGACACAGCCCGAATCTCTCCCCAAGAAGACGTGAATGCTGATTGGTTACTATATGCGCTTCAATCAGAACCGTTCTTCCAGCAAATGGAAGTTAATCAACGGGGAGCAACTGTTGAAGGAATTAACCTATTCGATCTACGACGCGGTGTTCTTCCGGTTCCACCAGCAAGTGAGCAAGTCGAGATAGCAGAGTATCTTTCACGTATTGACCAGACAATTGAAGAGACAATCGACCGAGTCTCCACCAGTATAGAGAGAGTTAAGGAATTACGCCAATCTCTAATCAAGGCGGCAATTACGGGCCAGATTGATGTTACCGAGGCTCAAGATATCAGTCAAGAACCGACACCATGAGTAAAATTCACGACGAAGAGAACTTTGAGGACTTCATTGCGTCCCACCTTGTAGAATACGGTGGCTATGAGTACTTGCCATCCGAGGAGTTCGATCGGGAACAAGGGATCTTCCCCGACGTCGTCGTATCTTTCGTAAAAGAAACACAGCCGGAGAAGTGGGAAAAGCTAGAAACCGCGTACAAAGGCAACGCGCGGAAGCGCTTTCTACAGGATCTCACAAGTGCGATGGAAGGGCGTGGGACGCTGGAACTGCTCCGTCACGGCCTTCGGACAACTGGAACGAGAATTGACCTTGCGGCATTCAAGCCGAACACCGGACTGAACCCCGAGGTCCAGGAGCGATACAACGCAAACCGGCTGGGTGTCACTCAGCAGTTCTACTATTCGACAACTGATCCAAAGAAGAGTATCGACCTTGCGCTGAGCGTTAACGGTATCCCGGTAGCTGCAGCAGAGCTGAAGAACAAGTTCACTGACCAGAGTATCATCGACGCGAAGGCCCAATACAAGTCTGACCGCGATCCCGGCGAACCCGCCCTGAAGTTCAAGCGGGGTGCGCTGGTCCACTTCGCCGTTGACCAAGACGAAGTTGAGTACACGACCGAATTGGACGGCGACGATACTCACTTTCTGCCATTCAACAAGGGCCACGACGGTGGTGCCGGGAATCCTCCACGGGAGAACAGCCACCGGACTGCTTACCTCTGGGAAGAGGTGTGGGAGAAGGACAGCTGGATGGAGATCCTCCAGCGATTCATCCATATCGACACTGAGGAAATCCAGAAAGACGATGTGAAAGTGAGGGAGGATGAGACCATCATCTTCCCACGGTACCATCAGTTAGAGTGCGTTCGGAAGTTGGTGGAATCGACACAGAAAGAGGGCGCTGGCGAAGACTACCTAATACAGCATTCGACCGGCAGCGGCAAGAGCAAGTCCATCGCGTGGCTCGTCCACCGGCTCGTTTCGCTCCATAACGACGCTGATGAAGCAGTCTTCGACGGTGTTGTTGTTGTCACCGACCGTACGGTGCTTGACGAGCAGTTACGGAACACGATCTACGAACTGGACCACAAGACCGGTGTCGTCCACGCGATCAAGGGTGAACAGGGCTCGAAGTCCCAGGAGCTCGCTGAGGCCATCGAAGCGGGGAAGCCGGTTATCATCACTACGCTCCAGACCTTCCCGCACGTTATCGAGCACGCAAAGCGACTCCCTGAACGGGATTACGCCGTCGTCGTGGACGAAGCGCACAGTAGCCAGTCTGGTGAGATGGCTCATGAGATGAAGCAGATCCTCTCTGGTATCGACATCGACGAAGACGACGATGCCGAGGATCTCATCGTGAAAAGTGCTGAGACTCGGGGGAATCAAGAGAACCTGAGTTTCTTCGCGTTTACGGCGACGCCGAAAGGGAAGACGCTGGAGGCCTTCGGAACTGTTCCTGAGGATGGGGAGAGCCCCGAACCGTTCCATCTTTACTCTATGCGTCAGGCCATCGAAGAGGGGTTCATCCTGGATGTCCTGCAGAACTACACGACCTACGAGACGTTCTACAACGTTGCGAAGGTAATTGAAGAGGACCCACAAGTCCCGCAGAAGAAGGCAGTCAAAGCGGTCTCGAAGTTTCTGAAGCTACACCCTCATAACATCTCACAGAAGGTCGAAATCATCGTTGAGCACTTCCGCGAGCACACTCAGCACAAGATCGGCGGAAAGGCAAAAGCTATGATTGTGACGTCGTCACGCGTCCATGCAGTTCGATACAAGAAGACCATTGACGACTACATTGAGAAGAACGGATACGATCTGAATGCCCTTGTCGCGTTCAGTGGCACTGTAGAGGATGATGGGTTTGAGTACACCGAGAAGGGGATGAATGAAGGGATTAAGAAGTCAGAACTCCCAAGTAAGTTCGACACCCCAGAATACCAAGTGCTCGTCGTTGCCGACAAGTATCAGACAGGGTTCGACCAGCCGCTTCTACATACGATGTACGTGGACAAGAAGATCTCTGGGATTCAGGCTGTCCAGACGCTATCACGGCTGAATCGAACACACCCTGGTAAAGAGGATACCTTTGTCCTTGACTTCGAAAACGACCGCGAAGACATCTACGACGCCTTCCAACCCTACTACGAAAAGACGACTATTGACGAGGCTACTGACCCGCAGCACATATACCAACTAGAGTCGGAGTTGAACGCATTCCAGATCTATACCCAACAGGAAGTCGATCAGTTTGCGGAAGCGTTCTTCAGTCCAGAGAACAAGGGTACTGAGCAGGCTCACGCAAAGTTGAGCAGCCATATCCAACCAGCACGTGACCGCTTTATGGTCGCTAATGAGGAGGCACAGGATGAATTCCGATCGAAACTTCGTTCGTTCCTCCGACTGTACAAATTCCAGTCTCAAGTCGTCAACTATGCTGACACAGATTTAGAGAAGCTCTACACCTTCGGGCGATTTCTGTATAAGGAACTCCCACGGGATTCTCAGGAATCCCGGGTGGAGTTCAATGATGAACTCGCGCTTCAGTACTACCGGTTAGAGAAATCTGATGAGGGTAGCATCGAGCTCGGTTCGGGTGGCGATGGTGTATCTGTACCGACCGAAACTGGAACAGGTAGCCAAGACGATGAGGAAGTCGAACTCTCCACCATCGTCGAAAAAATCAACGAAGCACTGGGAACGGACTTCACCGAGGCCGACCAACTCTTCCTTGATCAGCTTAAGGAAGATGCTCTGGACGATGACTACCTCCGACGATCCGCCCAAGTGAACAGCCGGGAAAACTTCGCACTTGAGTTTGACGACGCCCTGACAGAGATGTTCATTGACCGTATGGATCAGAACCAGGAGCTCTTTGCCAAGTTTATGGACAACGAAGAAGTACAGGAAGTGATCACTAAGCATCTTCGACGCCAAGTCTACCAGGAAAGTCAGACAGCTGAAAGCTGATTTATGAATTTCTGCACGCCTTCAGTATGAACCGAGAGTTACGGAGGTGAAACGTCAAATACCTCGTAGAGACGATCAAGTGTTTGTTGGTCTCGCAGACGAGTAACTGTATTTTGGTTTGCGTAGAGCCCCTTCTCCCAGAACGCGTTTCTTATTTCCCGAGTCTCTATCCAATCGACACCAATGAGATACTCCCGAAGGTCTGGATCTTCAGCATCCCGGCTTAGATCACCTTCCAGCGGAGCTTCCGTAATTGGTATCTCTTCTTCTTCACCTTCGACATTGACCATAAACTCGGGAGCCGGCGTCTTCTCTTGGGTAACTATCCCAACACCGATGTATCCCTCTCCAGGACTATTGACAAAAATTCGTTTGCCCTCCGTCGCTTTCCCCATGGTTCTGTGATACCACTCACCGTGTCCACCAGTAATAAATCCGTATTTCTGGCCATCAACCCACTTACGGTATTCATTCTCTCCGAAATTCGCATAGAAGTCGTAGCCGTTCCAGGGCTCCCGGACGTCCTCTTCTTCACTTTCTTCGATTTCATAGGGATCCTTAAGCCAAGTGCGGGCGATGTATTCCCGACCATCCTCCTTGTAGTAATTGAATCGGATTGCGTTTATTGGAACGTCAAACTCATCAGAGAGATACTCGATAATCCGCTCTGTGGAACCATCTAACTCCGAGGACACGATCGTGAGCCTATGCTGGCTGTTGACTTCCTCGGGCCCTGCAGGTGAGTCATCCTGTGCGGGATAGAACACAGAGTCGAATCCCGCCTCAAAAGTTTCATCGTGTTCGTCGGATGCCTCGTACAGCTCCTTTACATCCTGATACTCAAGGTTTCGAACCCAAGATGCATAGTCGATAATCTGCGCGGTGACGTCCCGAGGGGACCGATCTCGTTTTAACTCGACTATGTGCAGGTCACCTTCCTCATCAATCGCAAGAATGTCTAACCGCTTCCCACTGGGAGTGATGATCTGTCGGTCAATAACGAGGAGAGGTTGACCGAGAACGTTGGCGTCCTGAAGGAGGAATTCCTCTAATCGCTCTTCACTATCCAAATTCGTAGACGAAACCCGGTGAAACGTGTCGTCGCTCTCAATCCGCCAGAGACCCAAGTCAATCGGCATACACCGTGTTAATCTGCCCTCATCATAAATTCCGGTAAAAACTAGTTCACAAACCTCAAAGCGAATGTTCGGACCGTTTTCACCATTCGTTTCAAGAAACGGCGCGACAGGACAAGTCCTGGTCGGGGATCAATTCCGAGGCTATGATTCTGATACTGTGGTATGCTCAGGGTCCCACCAAACCTTCCCTCGCGCACCGACTTTCTTCGATTCAAGCTGCCCTTCCTCCTCCAACTTTTCTAAACGGTCTCGCACACCTCTGTGGGTGATGTCAAATTGAGAGGCGACTTCACTTGTGGTAAGGACTGGATCCGAAGAAGATCGAAACACTACCAGGATTTCCTCATCTGTAAATTCCGGACGTCGTCCAGGGCCGTCACTCATTATTTAATCCGGCGTCACGTCCCCTGTTAGGGATTTATTCTCTTGAGAGAACTATATTTACTTCCCTCAAAAGAACTAATTGGCTGGGCTACGTATTGCGCCTATGGACTCAACTCCTCCCACGGTATACGGTTTCAGGCCACTGACCGACTTCGCAGGTACTCAGAAGTATGAGCGGGAATGAGAACCTCTCCGACGTCTTATCTGAAGTTTATCACGCGCTTAGTGCCTCTCGTCGGTGTCACGTGATTCAGTTGCTCGCAAGTACTGAAGATACAACGCTACCTGTGCGGGACTTAGCCCGGGAAATTGCGGCCATTGAAGAGGATGTTCCACCCGAGCGTGCAACAGGAGAGCCCTACCGTAATGTGTACAATGCTCTCTCACAGACGCATCTTTCCACACTTTCTGACGCCGATATCATAATCTATGACTCCAATCGACAGACAGTCGCCGCTGGTCAGAATCTCGATGTCGCTGCACTACTAATCGTTCTCAACCAAGCCACCTACCAGACCCTGCAGGGCGATTCACTCCCTGAACCAGCAGATTTCAACAGTACATCAATCAGCGATTGAGCAAGTACCTGTGTTTGGACATTAGATATCGTAATGGCGCAGACCACATCGGACAGTACCCTTCCAGACCGTCAGCAATCTTCGGAACCAGCCGAAGAGTTACTGGATCTGCTGTCCCCACAGCAATTCCGTGAGTGGTATCAGGACCGACAGTGGCGGAAAAACATCGAGAATGGGCAACCATATTTCAACGGGCCAGGGAGCATCCCTGACCCGGAACGCCACAGCCCAAGCCAACTCCTCCAGTGTCACCGGAAACTCGTATACCGGCAGGAGAACGCCCCAGCTGAACAACCAGATCCTCGTGGGATTTTTTGGTTTGGTACGAGATTTGAGGAGGACTTGCTGTTCCCGTTTCTGAACCGCGCCGTTACGGGAACAGACACGTACGTTCAGAACTCCATCTGGATCGATTTCACGGTACAGTCCGACGCAGGAGAGTTGCGGATCAAGGGCGCTACCGACCCGGTAATCGTCGATTCGGACGCAACACCCATTCTGCCTACCGAGGTCAAGACGAAATCCTCGGTAGACAGCATCCGAGAACCAAACCGGCACCACCGTGCACAAGTACATGCCTATCTCGTGGGGCTGTCGAAGAAATTTGAGCAGGACTTCACCGACGCTGTGCTTGTATACGGTGGACGGGAAGCTCTGGAGTTGAAAACGTTCCACGTAGAATTCGATGCCGAATTCTGGGACGAAGTAGTGGTTGACTGGGCCGAACAGCATACTCAGTACCGTGTTGATGGTGAGTTACCGCCTGCCGATCCTGAATACGATTGGGAGTGTCGGTTCTGCTCCTACCGTACGAGGTGCGGTAAGGGTGATACGGATCACCGAGACGTCGATCCGAACGGATTGCTCGTAGGTTACGGCGGATATCCCCTGAGTGCTGTCATTGAATATCTCGATGATAACCCGGATGAGTCTCTGACACCAACATTGGCCAAAAAATTCCCCAAGCTTGTAGAGGAGTACGGTGTAGTCAATTGGTTCTGCCAGCGCTGTTCGTCGGAGATCGGTTGGGATAAGGTAGATCCTCAGGGCAGTCCGATCTGTCCTCTCTGCGCTGACCAGGATGAAATTTCCAGTTTATCGTTAGCAAGTGGGGAGCTATGACACAGGTAGAGCAGGGGCAGAGTGAGACGTGCCCTGCGTGTCAGACAGAGGATATTGACCATTCAGTCGAAGAGTTCGAGGGCGTCTGTGATTCCTGTGGGTTTGTCCTTCAGCAGGATACGAACTCAGTTGAACTGGAGTGGGAGATTACAGACGGTGCATTCCAACGACCAGAGAAGAGAGATTGGCTCTCGGAGTGTCATGTGAGGAATGCGACTGAACAACAGCTTGCTGAGGCATTTAATCATCTGGAGGACTTCGCAGAGAAGCTTAGTCTTTCGGAGGAACTCCGAGAAGGTGGAGTAGATCTCTACTGTGATGCATTCCGCGCAGAGCTCACTGACGGGAGAAAAACGCCCTGTATTGTTGCAGCGTGCCTACGCCTTGCCTCACGCCAATTGGATCAGCCAGTTCCGAAAAGCCGTTTCACTGATTTCTCCGGTGTTGATAAGACAAAGTTCAATCGAAGTAATCTTGTATTATGCGAGGAGTTAGACATCGGTCCTCATTTACCGAAACCAAAAGAGTACATTCCGTTCCTGCAGACACAACTGGAGTTAGCGGATGCCGTCTGGAATGCCACAGAGCGCATTTTAACCACTGTAGAGGGGCAGCAATCGTTCATCGGTAAGGATCCTGCTGGAGTCGCTGCGGGTGCTGTGTACGTCTCACAAGACGAACACACGCAGTGGGATGTCGCCAAAGCAGTTGGACTGTCCACCGAAACTGTTCGCCAGCGCATCAAACAGCTACGGGAGGTGATTGACGATGTTTGATGGGTCAGTACGGGAGCGAGTCTCCGAAAGCGACAAAAAAGAGCAACTACGGGCGGCGGTATATGCACGAACATCATCGAAAAACCAGGAGTTCGGGTACTCGCTTGACGCTCAGGTAAGACGGAGTGTAGATCGGTGCGAGTCTCTCGGATGGGAAGTCAGATTCGTATACCGCGATGGGGCTGAGAGCGGAAAGGACACTGACCGTCCGATGTTCCAGAAGATGCTGAGCGCGGCAGAGCAACAGGTGTTCGACGTGATCGTCTTCTGGAAACTGGACCGATTCTCACGTAGCTTGATGCATGCAGTACAGTTGGAGTCCGAATTACGGGAGCACGACGTTAATTTGTACAGCGTCACGGAGCAGATTGACACGACAAGTGCGACAGGACGGTTCAACTTTCGTAATATTGCGAGCGCCGCTGAATTTGAGA
The DNA here is from genome assembly GCF_013456555.2 of Natrinema zhouii. Lineage (GTDB taxonomy): Archaea > Halobacteriota > Halobacteria > Halobacteriales > Natrialbaceae > Natrinema > Natrinema zhouii. The sequence continues at coordinate 3,221,132 of NZ_CP059154.1, read as the reverse complement.
GAGATATGATTCGCCAAAGGACAAAGATGGGACTGAACGAACTCGCAGTAGAACGAAAGTGGCCCAACGATTCCGCACCCTTAGGTTACGAACTGGATCCAGAGGGTAGGCTCTCGATTGTCGAGGATGAAAAGAAATTGGTAATTGAGATCTTCGAACTCTACATCGAAGAACGGTCGATGCCGGAGGTTGCGAGACTTCTAAATGAACGTGGACACCGTACACAGGCAGGAGGTAAGTGGAGTCCACGGGCAGTCGGAGATATTCTTCGGAACGAGATTTACAGGGGAGATTACGATGTTGCGGACGTGTCTGAGCACGTTCCTGAGTACCAAATTGTTGATGACGCGACCTTCGAGGAAGTAGTGTCGATTCGACATCGGTTCCAGCGAGACGAGGCCTCGAAGTCGTCAATGTCTGATCCAAGGAAGGAGCGCGCAATCGAAAGAATGCGGGAGATGTATCGTGGATATCGTTCCGGAAATTCGACGAGAGGTAACCCATGCTCGTAGCGAAAAGCGACAAACTCGGTCGAATCCTCTCGTGTACAGAGATTCAACCCCTGAATAACGAAAATAATCATCCTGTCGTCACACAGGACTTCAGGTGCCCAATCTGCGAAAAAAGAGTTATCTACAATGATACCCCCTCTAATCGGACTGGCGATTACTTCCGCCACGCCGATGGAACTGCTGACTGTTTTCAAACCAACTCTGTCTCCGATGAGCACCGGGTCGCAACGGAAATAACACTGAAAGCGCTTCACAACAGAATTAAAGAGGTTACCGGTGAACCGGTAGAGATTGACGTTGAGCGGTGGATCGGCATCCGAAAAAAATTCGTCATCGCAGACGTTCGAGTTACGTCTCCACTCCAAGTTGCGGCTGAAGTCTACTATAAGTCTGGACGGCTTGCATTAGGACGCAAACTAAACACGATGTTCGCAAACGATTATCAGGCGTATCTGATTTTTCACAGGGACGGCTGCCATGATGTGGATAGAGTCGAACGTTACATTCGACGCGTTGCACCACTTCGTGTCGGCCGGTTTGATCCCGAAACGCTCGAACTCACACTGGGTGACCTCTTCTCGAAACAGCAAATCGAACTGAGTTCAGCCAATCGAGATCAATTACCGAACTACATAGCCCGGTGATTCATCATCAGGATTCCCCCAAGAAGTTCGAGTTCCCCTCCACGACGTCTTGGATCAACTCGATCGTGTCCAGTTCATATTGCTGTGGCCACTGTTGGTAGTACGATTTAGCCTCCTCTGATTCTTCACACTTCCGACACCGGTACCGGTGGACTGTTCTCCCCTTCAAGTCCACTTGACCATCAGTCACCAGCGGTTCCCCGCAATGGTGGAGTAACGTAGCTGATTCAGATCCTTCGATGACTGCGAACAGGCTGAACTCTTCGATGAAGTCCAGCAACTGATGAGTATCGTCATCTGTGGAGTGGTCATCGTCTTTCTCGTTGATGATCTCCTGTGCTTCTTTGAATGTTTCCTCACTAACATCAATGTCCGCGGATTCATCTTTCTGAAGTATGTGAAGCGATGGATCTTCGAGATTATTCTCGTACGTCGTTTCAGTAAGCCACTCCCTGGGCAGTCGCGGCTTGCCGATGTATACGAAGTTCGTAAGTAGCGTTTTTACCTGATGCCCATCGAGCACCTCCGCACCGTACTTGTTGTCGATATACTCTTCGGTTTTTGAATACTTCTCACAACCGACGAATTTCTGGAATAGGTCCCGAACGATGGTCTTCTCTCCGTGATCGACCTCTAACCAACCGTCATCCGTCTCGTTGTAACCAAGCGGGATCTTCGGAGACTTGCACTTCCAATTCTTCTTATGGAGGAACCCACGAATACGCTCTTTCTTCGCCTTCGTGGTCCTAATGTCGTTCTGGACTTCGGCCATTAGTGACAACAGGGTAGTCTGCATCAGGCCCTCGACCTTGTCAAGATCTCGCTCTCCCGAGGGCGTGAGCAATGTAACATCACATTCCGACTGAAGAATGTAGATGAAGTACAACGTCTCCGGCGCACTTCTACCGATCCGGTCTACCTTCTCTACCAAGAGGTAGTCAATCTCCTTGCGCTTAGAAATCTCAAAGACTTCTTGGATCCCGTCACGGTCGAAGTTGGTTCCCGTCTTAGCCTCGTCCGTGATCGGATCATAAGGGAGGTGAATCCCTTCTTTTTGGGCCAATTCAGTCAACTCTTCTATCTGTCCTTCGATGCTCCCCTGGTCGTATTCTACATTTTCCTCTTCACCGTCTCCCTTCAGCTGATTACCACTGCTCACCCGCGCGTAGATGAGCCCACGTGGATTATCGTCCGCGCTTGCCAGTTTCCCTTCGTCAGGATCACTGGGATCATCGTTCCCGTCGGTCGCAGACTTCCCGTGCTGAACAGTTTCGTTTGAATCGCCTGTTCCAGCGAAGCCTCCGAGTTCGCTTTGGGAAGGAGCGGTAGTCAGTGTAAGAGCGAGCGGGAGGGTGGCTGGAAGCGCGATCTTACCTTTTAAGCTTCGACCCGTGTTCTTACATAAAGCTACGATACGCTCTCCCAACACCGAGCGCATCGTACGTTTTATATTAATCTTGGCGCAATGCCTCTCAGCGGCTGTGTGATTGGAAAACATCACGCCCGAAGAGAAACTTGAAAAGTTCCTTCCGGTAAGGACGAAACCCGCATTCTCACGGTGGGTTTATATACTATAGTAACCGTTAGAATTTTCCGCCCACAGAATGTTGCGTATACTAATGGACCATCTCGACGAAATCTCTGTCGAAGAACTTCAAGATGCTCTCGACAACGTCGAGGGAAACAAGCCGACACAGCGGTTATTAGCAGCAATTGCGTACAAAAACGGTGTGACACAGACCGAACTAGCAGAGTGGCACGACACCGGCCGACGAACAATCTACAGTTGGCTCAAGCGACTCGACACTGACGAGTCGCTTGAGCAGGCCGTTACTGATGCTCACCGATCTGGGAGAAAACGAAAGCTCTCGGAAAAAGAGCAACAAAAATTCGAAGAAACGGTTCACGAACCACCAGTGAACGTTGGAGTTGACGCGCCGGCGTGGACGCCGGCGCTCGTCCAGCAGTATCTCGACGAAACCTACAATGTCGAGTACTCAATCCCAAGCTGCCGGCGGTTGCTCAAAGAAGCAGGATTGAGCTATCAAAAACCGCGCCGTACAGCCGCTGAAGCAGATGCTGAAGAGGAAGAAACGTTCCGCGAGGAACTCAAAAAAAGCGGCGGGAGATGGACGCCACAGTAGTCTGTATCGATCAAACCAAGAAATCTGTGCAAGTTGAGCCGCGTGCCGCATGGTTTCCGCGCGGCACGCGGCCGTCCGTCGAATTGTCTGGACAACGCGACTGGACGAGTTTGTTGGGCGCGATCACCGAGGACGGTGATCGATTTTTCTCCCGGTTCGAAGAGTACGTCACCGCCGAACACGCAAAACATTTCATTCTCGCGTTATGCAAAGAGTTCGAAGACGATTTGATTATCGTGCTAGATGGTGCGCCGTACTTCCAGGCGTCGGCCGTTACGGACCTAGCGGTCCGCGACGACCTCGCCTTTGTCACGTTACCGGCGTACTCTCCTGAGCTAAATCCGGTCGAGGAGTGCTGGAGACAACTCCAGGTGGATCTTAGCAATCGGTTCTTTGATTCATTGACTGAACTCACAACAGCAATCGACACCGCTCTTGACCAACTCTCCATTCCGATAGTGAGTAATTACTTCTAATGTTTACTATAGTTCTCGCGCTTCCAGACGTTCGCGCCTGGGGAGTCCCCAAACTACTTTCCAGTCCAAAACCACCGATACTGAAAGATCAACCCCGGAACTCCAGATCCAGCGGGGACTATACCCAAAAAATGAGCGACCCGAACGAGATCAGCCAGGTCAGCACTGAAGATGTTGATCTTACCGAGGCTAGATTAGGATACGCGATTCTCGTAAATGGGACATACGTCGGTGCCATCGAAGGTATCCCCGGGAAACTTGAGCACATTGAGGTAGAACCCCACTGGGAGGGCAAGGGGATCGCACGAGCTGCTCTTCACGAGTTTGTTTGTCTCAGCCGGGACCACGGAATTCCGGAGGTTACGGTGAATAATGCCGTTCATCCGGCTATGGAACATATCCTCGAAACAGAGGGATTCGAGGAGGTATCGGAAGGTGTCGGCTGGAAAATTGAAACCTGAGTCATGCGAGATATGTAGGCGGGTTCCTAGTACCTCCATCTCTCTATCGCCATGGTCCTAAGTACAGCACTAGGATTGTCAAAACCCAGTTTTGACTTTCAAAGCCAAATTCTATGTAGTCATCACAGTAACTGGTTGGTATGCGTGATCAAGAACTCGTCCGGGATACGGTCCACGAGCTCACAGAGATCTACGGCGAAGATAGGGTGGTAGTGGAGCCGTTTGTTGAGGGGAAACTAAGCTTCCGTCCGGATATCGCCGTCTTGGACGAGCAACTGGACGAGTTCTACGTGGTCGTGGAATGTAGCACGGTCATTTCTGAGCATCGGGAGCGGGAAGACCTGAAAGAGCTCCGTCGTCTGATGGATCACTCTGGAGCACCGTATGGCGCACTGGTCTCCGAGTCCTTCGAATACGTCTTCAAACTGGTTCCGGGTGAAGAAGGCGAGCAGGTGGAGCGAGAGATCGCTGGGTTCCCGAGAGACAACGGGCAGGAGCGTCGCGCGTTAGAATCTGCTGAAGAGGTCCGGATGAAGTTCTGGCGGCTTGCGGATTACTTCAGGGGGAAGATGGGCAGAGATATTGAGATCCATCTTTACCACAGCCTATTTCGAAAGCTGGCCGCTGAGCGACACAACTACAACCTGGACATCGACACTCTCTCCGAGAAGGATCTGAAGGAGTTAGACCAGCTGATCGAGGAGGAGTATCCGCCGTTCAAGTCCCAAGGCCGTGCTCTTGATGTTGAGTTCCAGGAGCAGGTTCTGAACACCTTCTACGGTATCGACCTGGATAAGACGCCGCCGAAAGTGGCTGAAGCGTTTGTGGAGCTCGAAGAGCAAGAGAAAACCAGGTCGCAAACTACTCCGATCTGGCTGGGTGAGGCGCTTCTCGACCTCTCAGAGATCGGCGAAGGCGATCTGGTCCTGGATCCTGCCGCAGGGTATGGGAATATTCTCCGGCAAGCCAGCGCACGAGGCGCAGACGCACACGGCGTTGAAATCAACATCGACGCCGTCAACAGTGCCATCTTCCTCAACGAACTGTTCGGCTCCGATGTCAGCTACACGGCAGGTGACTATCTGAAGCTCTCGCAGATAGATCACAGCTTGCCGGCTGAGTTCGACCAGGTCTTCATCGACCCGCCGTTCAACCTCCACTACGAGAAGCCGGACGGAACTCCTGCCCGGAACGGCGACGAGAAGTTTGTATTGGACTCACTGGAGCGCCTCAAGCCCGGCGGCCGTCTAACAGTTATTCTGCCGATTGGTAAACTGTACAAGAGAAGGTCCTCTGACTTCCGGGAGACGCTCCGCTCAGAGTACCGTATAGAATCCCTGATCGAGGTTAATGCCCCGGTCTACGACCATACTGGCGTCTCTACGGTGATCCTGAAGATAGCAAACGAGCCGTCTTCACCGAGCGACAAGATTTCCTACGGGATCGTCGATAGCGACGACGATCCGGAGCAGAAGATTCCGGAGGTCGTGGATGACATCCGTCTCGGCAAGGCCGACACCCTTGAACTGAGTAGGTTGGAAGGCCGATCCTATCTGCCCAGTGAAATCATTCAGATGGATGAGACAAGCCGTAAGCTCCAGCAGCGGTACGCTGAGGTGAGGGAGATTCAGGACGTCGCTGAAGAGATCCGTGGCGGTACCAAGAAGCCGGATCAGGTGTTCGAGGAAGACAGCGACCACCGGCTTCCGTACGTTAATATCCGTGATATCCAGCAGGAGAAGTACTCCGAGTTTGTCGATGTCAGTGACAACATCGTGAGGGCGGACGAGACGGACGTCTTAGTCTCGGCCACTGGATCAAAGATCCACATCCACCATCCCGAAGAGGAGATCGCTCCGAGTTCGATGTGGGCCGTCGTTCGCTTCCGTACAGAGGAGGAGGCCTTGGTGTACGCCCACTTCCTGGACACGGAACTGTCCAGAAAACAGCTGGAGTCGATGCAGGGCGGAGCGACAATACAGCATATCCCGATCAGACGGTTGCGGGAGCTGCTGGTGCCTGAGTTCTCGGAAGCGGAGATTCAGGATAAAGCAGAGTCGATCCGGAAGCGCCTGGACAAAATTACTGACCTGGAACAGGAGCAGGAGCAGCTCCAAGATGACCTCGAAGGCCTCTTCGGAGGTGACTGAATATGAGCGAGTCTTCCGCCGCACCGACTAACGAGGAGATGATCGAGGAGCAGATCGACAAATGCTTCGACCTGCTGGCAGATATCATCGAACCTCGTATCGACGTCGAAAGCGATGACGACGTCTACCAGAAGATAGACGAGTACTTCGGCTGGGTGGAGCAGTCTACACGAGCTTCGTTCCAAGACCGGTTTAACACCGCTCAGCTGTACAACTATCTTCGGTATGTCTTCCTCGGTCTTGCCGATGAACAGGGCTACCGGGAGAAGCTACAGCGAGAAGTCGGCGGAGAGATCCGGAACGAAGACAACGTGGTCAACGCATTCCGCTGGTTCAAAACGTACTCAACGGTGCTCCTCGACGAGGAAATTGATATTTCCTACACGTTCGCCCTGGAGAACCTGAACGAGTACCGGGAAGACGAGATCGCTCACCCGAAGGAGCTGCCGTCTCCCGATCAACAGGCGGATCCTGTCCTCCTTAGTTCGCTTCTCCTGATCTGGAACGCGTTAGAGGGAGTCATTCGGACTTGGGGACGGATCCTGGAGCTGGATGATGATACGTACGAAGAGCGCCGCCGCCTCCTTGACGATGACCACGACTTTCACATTGGATTCGTCGATCACGTGGAGGGGCGGGTCGGATACGTCACCTCGTTCCAGGAGGGTGAAGCAGGGCAGAGCATTCGAATCGAGCCCCAGTACGTCGAGTACTTCCCCTCAGAGGGAGACGTGGTCATCCTGAAGGCAGAGCAACAATACAACCACGCTGATGAACCGTTCAGCAGTCTCACACCGGTGGTCGAGAACAACAACCGAGTCAGAAAATTCGTCGAGAGCGACCGATAATGAGTCTGCACATCGTCCCCCACGGAGAAACTACAGTCCACATTAAGCGTGGACTGCAGGCCTATGGATCCGCTGACTATGTCCAGCTCCTGACCAGCGAAAAGTTCCAATCAGTCGGGAATGAGCTCGCTGAAGAGCTTACTCAGTTCGGATACAACGTCGAGATCGATCTCATAGATGCGTTCGACCTTCGGGATGTGGTCGATACGGTTGTGAGCGTGGCGAGAGAGAACCCTGACCAAGAGATCTACGTGAACATCACAGGTGGTACAAACCTGATGGCGGGAGCAGCCACCGCCTCTGCGTTCTTCATCGGGGCGACTCCGTACTACGTTTTGGAGCCACAAACCGGTGAGGAGTCGGTGGACGAGCTCGTGAAGAAGCTTCCATCGCCTACCCAACCCCTCACGTTTGAAATTGAAGGTCTCCAGCTTAATGTTCTCCAGACACTCGGTGAGTGGGACAAGGGCGGCCGTAGAGGCGTTATTCTACGTGAAATCGGAGACGAACTTGGAGAGTCCTCACAGAAGGTCAGCTATCACGTATCTCAGCTTCAGGAGAAGGGACTTGTCGAAACGGAGACTGAAGGACGGGCAAAGCAGGTCTACGTGACAGACGTCGGCCGTCTGTATCTTCAGTGGACAAATTAAGGGTGAACGGGCTACCGTTGAAATCCTATTTGTTCGACGCTTTCCCGCTGAAATAGCCGTTAGGTAAGCAACCCCACTTACCGGCTGTTTCACCGCAGGTCGTATCTGAACAAATGGATTCCAACAGAGTGGGAACGACTTTTCGAACTACTCGGCCATCGCCCTTGTCGCCCGCTAATCGTAGCCAGAAGACTCCAAAGAGCCTGATAGTTAGAGATATCCGTCGTCTGACCCAGTGTTCGATTCTAATTCTTCCCGCCGTAACTCTCGTTTCTCTTTCTCGGAAAGCTCGCTGTAGTGTTTCTCGATTACTTCTTCGCTCACATCGCACCGATCACTGATTGTATGGAGTGAAATTCCCTGACGCCGCAAGTTGGAGATGTAACCGTGCCGAAGAGCGACCGGTGGCTTGCTGAACGGGCACTTCACCGCACGATCACTCGATTCCATCGCCTCGCAGTCATCTGGGTTTCGCCCCTCCGGACAGCTATTTCCAACCACGCATGGCCGACTCCACTTGTAGACATACTTCCGAATGGAAGAATCGGACAATCGGCCGTGAACGGTCGTAAGGAGGGGAGAACGGCCCTTTTCACCAACATCGACTCGATTCGTATCGATGTAGTCCTGAATGACTTCAGCTGCAGAGTCACTCAGGTAAACCGTGTTCTCACTACTTTTCTTGTTTTTGAGCCGCGTTTCGGTCTCTCCGTCCACGCGGTGGCGGAACTCGATGTACGCCTCATCTCCCTCCAAGTGAATGTCTTCGAGGTCAAGTGCTCGAAGGCCGCTGGGACGTCGTCCTGTTGCGGCGAAGAGCACCCACACAGCGTGTTCCCGGGTCGCGTACTCGTATTTTTCAAGGTGGGTAAGAATCGCGTTGAGCTCGTCGGACGCGAAATCGATATCTCGTTCTCCTTCACCGGGATCGAGCGTCGGAATCTCGATTTTCGCATGCAGCCGGGGAGTCACTGCGTCAATCGATTCCAGGAATCGCAGGAACTTCCGAAAGAGGTATAGCTCATCTCGCATCGTCTTTTTCGACAACGACCCTTCACCGTCATGTGCCTCATCGCGCCGCCAGATCTTGAAGTCGTGAAGGACACGACCATCGAATTCGGTGGTATCTTCGACACCGTGCTCGCCACAGAAGCCCACGAATCGGGTCAGTTCACGCTCGTACTCATCAAGAGTGGCCGGTGCCAGCTCTGATTTTTCGCTCTTTAGGAACTTCTGTACCGCTTCCTCAGGTGAAAGCGGCTTCAGATTGGGGCCAAATTCCTGGAGAACTCGCTGAAGCTCGTTCGAAAGCTCGGAATCGGCCGACATCAGAACCGACCCCCGGAGAACTGCTCGGTGTTCGCGCTGTACTGCTGTCGCTCACGAGTTGTGCTACGTCGCATGCAAGCAACAAAAATCTTGAAAAGTCCCTTTGGGCGAGCACCAAAACCGCTTTGAGACCTCTCTTTTATAAGCCAACTGTATGGTTGAGCACCTCTGGGACCTTAGTGAGACAGACGCCGATGAACAGCGTGTACTGAGTCAGAAGGAGCGAGAATACCTGATGACTGGAGATTCAGGCACATACACGAACGCTGAGATGGAACGCCGTGTCGCTACAAAAGCGGCGAAACTCCCGGATCGCATCCAGCAACTGATTGACGACGTCTCCCTGCTATACTATCGTGGCCACCTCAGCGGGGAAGAGATCCAAGTCTGGGAGGACCTCCTCACCATCAACAACAGATCACGGGACGTGCGAGATTCCCCCGTCGCTCGAACAACGCATCAGATTCCCGGTGATGAGACAGAGGTCGGGTTCGAACTCGGGACTCTGATACGGATGATCCATGAAGAGCCTGTCCCCGCCAACCTCGTATGGGGGACTATTGTTGGACTAATCGGCGAACCGAGTGAGGAATGGGAACGCGAAGCTGGCCGCCTCGTAGATCTATTCGGTAAGTTAGAAGATTACTACGAGTGGCGACTAGTCTCCGCAGGCACACAGGCCAACGAAGACGACGGGTTCCAGGAAGAACGAGACGAAATCCGTGAGATTCTACGAGAACACGAGTTCGCACCAGCACCACCACTCGTGAACGCAGTGCTGGAAGAATACACCAAGAGTGAGCCGAGTGACCGGTTTGAAATCTCCGAGAAGTCATGGCGAGCTGATCCATCTCAATCCGAACACCCAACTCCACCTGACGAAATCCCGTCTGAAGCTGAGATGCGTCGAACCAGCTTCGAGACCATCATCAACAAATTCGCCGACCAGACGGCACTCCCGGCTGTTGATCGCCTAGCCAAAGACCTGAGAGAGGACGCGATCCGCATTCAGAACCGTGAATGGCGCGGGGTTGACCCTGACCAAGCATTTCAACTGGTGGGTCGAGAGGGTGAAACACAAATCCAGGAGTTCGAGCAAACGGAGACGAAGGGTCAGAACAATATGACGACAGCCCTTCGAAGACTTTCGAATGATGATTCAACCTGGGTGAACCGTCCGGCCCTTGAGGAGAACCAAGGTGAGAACTCGTGGTGGCAATTCACGCCGTACGGAGAACTACTCTTTGAAGTACGAGTGAGGCGTAATTGCTCCACGAACTGGATTTACGAGTTCACCGTCAATCCAGAGCAAGTCGATGAAGGCTTGTATCGACTTATCTCGGAGGTGCTGAGTGGGTCGTAGTTCTGTCTAAGCGACCCAAAACACTTAGTGCATAGTTCGCGTACTATGGACTATGTCAAACGCTCCAACTCCTATCCAACCACCGGACGCGGGACACACCGCACACCGGTTTTTCGTCATTCAAGAGCTTCTGGGGACTCCAGATCTCGCGCGGTTCTACACAGACCTCTTGATCAACTCCCCGACAACGGTCACGGCAGCCCGTGAACGTCAGGGCTTCTCCAAGAGCACTGCCTACAAGTACGCGAATACACTGGCCGAGTTGGGTGTCGCAGAAGAATTGGACGAGTACGAAGATGGCTCGTCACTCTGGCGTGCCGACCCCGTGAGTGGAGACTGGACAGACGAAATAACCCTCGAACTCGGCCCCGCCATTATCGCGGTCTATGGCGCAACCAGTGTGGACGACGATCTCGAATTGTTCGTTGACCGCCACGGGAAGGCCGCGCTCGCACCGGCGGTCATGGCCACGCTCCCTTACCTGCAAGGCGAGACAACGCGTCGTGGTGTCGCGGATGAACTCGGTATCCCTGCTGTGGAGGGCATCGCCGTCACTCAGGCAATTGAGCGAATCATCGCCGTGGTGAAAAGCCACGACCCAACCCTCAGCGACATCACGTTCGAGGTGGACATTCACGACCGCGCAATTGAGCAGGGATCGTACCAGCGAGCCGATGAGTGAGGAGCATCCGTCTCCGTTCCCAACAGCCCTTATTCTCGATACAAGCTTTCTTCGAACCATCGGGGGAACGGAATCCACCACATATCAAACATTCATACAGTACGTCAGAGAAGAGGGAATTGGCCTGTATCTGACACCGGGTGTCGTGGAGGAACTTGCGGAGCAACGCGGATACATCAGTATCGACTGGATTGATCGAGCCGACACAACATCGTGGATCAATCTCATCGATACCGTGCAGCCAGGAGTTCGGGTGCACGACGGGCCGCGTGCTGGCCAGATTATGGATCGGGTTCATGAGCGACTGGCGAAGTTTGAGCAGACAGATCCTGACGAGTTGAGGAAGACTGATTCAGAACTTCCAGCGGCTGCCGTGATGCTTCTTGGTTCGACAGCACATGACTCTGTAGGCCTCTTAATGGATGATAGGAACGCAGAACGTGCGATCTCGGGAGTAGTTAGGAACACATACTATGATGGCCGAATCCGTGTCATCAATATCTGGCAAGCAATAGACCTTATTGGATAAAGTGAGATCACACCGGATTAACGAATTTGTTCTGGTACTTACTTTCTAATCTGGATTTGATATAATCCTCAGGCATACCCAACTCATCTAATAAGCATACTTCTATTAGTTGTTTAACACCCCAGACCAATTTTTGTAACTCAGGACCGGAGGTTACTGCTTTCTTCCGCAGTTCTTCGGTGTAGTGAGCAAAATAATTTCTAGTGTCCGTTGCTAAACCCACTTTATCCACTATCGAAAATGGTAGACCTTTCAAAGTGGACCTATGTGCGTCCACAATTTCTGATAACCTCTTACGAAGCGAGTACTCATTGGAGTACTTAAGAGCGCCATAGGAGAGAGATTGGACCATTGAATCCGGCACATTGTACATCTCTCGCAGTGGATGGCTCGCACCCGAGTATACATTTGAAGGATTCCCTTTTAAAATATCTTTGATATCTTTCAAGAAATAACTGAATGTCCAAGGATGCATATATTCATTCCCCCACTTTTGGCGATGGTATGATTCAAGCGAGTGAACATAGTTCTGGAGTTCATTCCGCGGGTACATCCCTGGGTTATAAGAAGCGGCTGAGTACAAATCAATAATCTCTTGATATTCTGTAGTTATTCTATCCCAGTTGGAAAGGACTTTAGCGAAGTTCGACTCAATATCTGGGAGTGTAAACAACATCCGGTGAGGGTGGGATTCTATGTCTGTCTCAGCATTTTCTGGAATGAGGATTTCAACATCATCTCCTTGGATTTTGCCCCCAATTTCTTTTTTCGCTACACTCCCACTTGCGCCAAATGAGACAAAGTTCTGCAATTTGGAAATCGTCGGAAAATAGTCGCTTAGGGGGACTCTCGGCCTATTTGGAGAAATCTTAAATCGGTTCTTCAGTTTGATTGTTGCTTGTTCCCCCCTTTCGTGATTGCTATCCATAGATAAACTCACAGAAATTTTCTCCCCATCAATCCACGCATCAACTGAGTCTGGTTGAGTATATTCTATTGTGGCCTTATCACCCGAACTCCAAATTGGAGGGTTCTGTATATCCATATCCATATCAAGCCCATCAAACCGAATCCAATCCCCTACACCCTCAAATTCAACATATAACTCATCAAGAGCGATATTTTGATTGTAGTACGGGTGCCCAATTGTACAGTACTGGGCAACCCACTCGGATTCTATGGAAGTACCGAATGTATCCGTTTGGTTTGATATTTTGTTACGTTGGCAGTTTGATAATGTGATTAGATCATTCCCTGCTCTTCCGTGGATTTTATTTGTAGAAATTGTGCTCTGAGAGCGTTCATTTGGGCGAAATGCACCGTTCAATTGTAGCTCGGGCATCGACCCCTCATATGTGAACAACTCACCACTTATTGTGTTATCCTTTTCACCATCGATCCACCAATGGCCAGAGTACTTTCTCTCTTTCATACCAGGTACTACTGCTGAATCACAATAATACCCGAAGTATTGTCAGTATCAGGTATTCTTAGAGATCGTCTAAGTAATCCCTCCGCTGTTCCATTTTCTCTTCCTCTGAACGTGAATCATAGTGCATCGAGAGTACTGTTTCTGAGACGTTCGCGCGATCCCCGACCGCCTTCATTGGCCATCCCTCCTGAAGTGCGTAAGTGATACCTCCCCTGCGAAGTGCGTGGGGGCTCTCCACAGACGGGCATCCAGAAGCTCCATTGTACGCTGTTGCTTCACACTGTTCGATCTCACGACCATGCGGACACTCCCCTGTCACGACACAAGGCCTCGTGAACCGATAGCAGTCACCGCGCAGCGTTGTCGTATGAGCGCGCCCTTGGGATGTCGCAATTAACGGTTCCCGGCTGTGCTCGTCAGTCACCGACGGTCGAGTATGCTCTAACCAATCATCCAGCAGCTTACAGACGTGGTCTGAAAGGGCAACAAAGCGTTCCCCTTTTCCTTGATTCTTCAGCGTCGTCCCCGTGTCGGGACGGTGGGCCACCTCCAACGACTGCTTGGCAGGATCGTAATCAGCGCAGTCCAGTGCGTGTATTTCACCCACTCGCATCATCGTATGCCACATCAGCGTGAGAACGACGTGTGGCCGCGACGCGTATTCGTACTTCTCCAAGTAGTTCAGTATCCGATCTGCCCGTTCGGAACCCAGCATCTCATCGCGGATGTTGTCGTCACCGGTCAAGTTCGGTGACAGAACCTTCGTGTGTAGATCCTGTTCGACACCGTCAATCGACTCCAGCCACTTGATGAACACCCGCAGTGTATCCATCTGGGTCTTCTCAGTTGCCGGCGAGAGGTCACCCTCCATTCGCCGCCAAATTCTGAACTCGTGCAGCTGTCGTCCGGACAGGTCATTCAGATTCGTGATACCTTCGTCGTCGCACCACCGGATGAAGTGACCCAGTCGTGAACGATGAGAGTAGATGGTTGCTTGGGTGACGCTGTTTTCGCGGTCAGCGATGTACAATTCGAGTGCGCGTTCGGGTTCGATGGGTTCGAGACTCATTGGTCGTTTCCACGCGAACCCCGGTTTGAACCACTGTTTTCAGCCCCTCGAATTCGACCGCTTCACGCCTCAAAGGTCGATTCGTTCGATAGTCGAACCGGAGCCTGCAGCGCCCATACATTTGAAGTGCAATAATCACCAGACAGCGTGGCGATTATCTATTGAATGGGCCTGATTTTGCTTTCGTTCGATGGGCGAACGAGGGAGTGATTATCACTGGGATTCACGTACGTCCAAACTGGTAGCTACGGAGAAAATCAATCGCTGATTGATTTGGGATACCTTCGTATCCATGAAAAGCATCGTCTGACTACAAAGGCCGCATTCAGGAGACGTTCTTCGGTTAATCCCGGAGATCAGTAACCTCGTCACAGGTCAGTCGAAACTAGGGTGTTCTACACTATCCGGGCGTACACCGAGGGCCTCATGGATGATATTCTCCATGGCACCCTTACCTCATCGCCTGTCTTCACGAAGGCTGTCGATCTCGACAGCGTCCCGGAGGGATACGAGGCAATGGACGAACGAGAAGCGATCAAGACCCTTGTGACGCTGGACGAGTAGATCGTCAGAACCGTATCCCATCATCTCTTAGACTCTGTTGAAACCCCATTTACCATACAATAATGCCGGTGAAATATCCGTTACGTGGGACTGCTTACTGAGCGATGGGTTTTCTGTCAGCGCTCTATTGAATCAGAAGAATCTCGCTTCATTCTGATCCGGGGGTTGATTCGCCGTCAAGTCGCCGCATCGTCCAAAACGCACACACAACCATGAGAAGTGAAGCACCAGCCGCGAGAGCAAACCCAATCCTGTATCCCGTCTCCGTGTAGACGCGCGTTCCATTGATCATGTCCCCTGTCCAAAATGTATCAAGTACGGCTCCGAAGACGACCGGAAAGACAGCCGCACCAAACCATCCCATCGAGTTTATCGCTCCCATCGCAGTCCCGGCAGCAGAGGGGTTGAATTGCTCCTTTATAACTGTGAACGCGAGAACGCCACCGCCGCCCATAAACCGCGTGATGAAAAACAATGCCCCGACTACGTAGAGGCCTACCGTCCCAACCACCGCAAATGTCACCCAAATCGCCGAGATAACGAGGACCCCACCCAGTACCAACGGCATCCGTGTCTCCAACCGATCCGAAACAACGCCAAAGATGACCGGTCCGCCCACCCAGCCGATCCCAGCGATGAGCACGTAGGTTGAAGCCCGGGTGACAGTCAACCCATACGACTGCACGAGATACGGAATCCCCCACAGACCGAAGATAGTGTAATCAATGCCGATCCCACAGAATAGAAGAACGCCGAGAAGCCACGTTGCAGGCGTCCGGAGCACCGAAGCGAGGTTTGATTTAATGTCTGCAACGCTTTGCGTAGGGGCCGGGGGAACGCCGTTGATCTGGGAAAGGCCGGCGTCGCTCGGGGTGTTTCTAACAACCAGAAAAACAGCGACCGTGGCGAGAATCCCGGCGATTCCAATTCCGAATATCGACCCGCGCCACCCGATTCGACTCACAGCAACTGCCAGCGGGGTCGTTGCGAGGATTCCTCCCAGAGCGCCGACCGTGAGCGTCAGTCCAGACAGCGTCGCAAATTCGTTCGCTCGAAACCAGTTCGCACAGAAGCGGAGTATCGCCAGATACAGAACGCTCGCCCCAACACCGAGAAGCGCCCTTGCAACGAGGGCCCAGACATAGGAGGGGCTGAGCGCGAATACTACTGATCCGACGCTCATGGCGAGCGTGCCGTACACCGCCGTTTTCCGTGATCCGACGTAATCAGTGAAAATTCCCGCTGGAAGTTGAAGCGCAGCGTAGAGATAAAAGAACGACGAGTGCAAGAACCCTAACTCAGCCCCGCTCATCTCGAACGTTCTGACAAGGGTTTCGGCGAGAACACCCATTGACGTCCGGTGCAGTCCAACGGAGAGAAATGCGAAAGCCAGGACAGCCCAGCCGATCCATCGACGGTGAGATGGATTTGTCCATATCTCAGAGAGGGTCGATTGCTCCGCTGAACGGATGGAGGCAGGGTCCTCGCTCATCGACCTTCAGCGGAGTCGCCTCGGAGCGTCAAACAGGTACTCTGTAGATGTGCAACGAGTTCCTCCTCCGGCCCGGTGATGTCACATGTGACCAGCCCCACGGTTCGCCCGGCGTCCATAACCTGCGCCGTGGCAGTAAGCGGCTCTTCCCAAACAGGCCGCCGGAACTTCACGTCCAATTCAAGCGTCGTGAACGATTCATCATCAGCGAGCGTACTCGCATAGGCTGCGCCCATAGCCAAATCGCCGATGTCACAGAGCACGCCACCGTGGAGCGTCCCCATAGGATTGGCGTGTTCGGGGCCGGGTTCGAACGTAACGACTGCTTCGCCGTCATCAACGGATTCCAATTGAAATCCGAGTAATTCTGCGATTGGCGGATTCGTCTCTAGCGGATTAGTGTCCGTCTCTGCGTCTCCGTCGTCACGGTTCGAATAGGCGTTGATGGACCGTTGCAGCTGTACGCGGTCGGTAGCGAGAGATGCGATGGTGTCCGCGACTGTCTTGTCGTCATCCGCCAGTTGTCTGTACACGTCGGTGGGTAGTTCTACTTCCACGCTGCGGGTGTCAGTATCGTTCACGCCGTATTGTTGGGGGAGATACCACGTGAATATTGGTTCGTGCATACGCAACTATTGGTTCCAATTCATCAGATAAGTACCCGAAGCGACTTGTGGATTCGAATTCGAGTACTGTACATGCACGAATACATTTTTGCAGCCAAGTACGAACAGGGTGCTGATCCGCTCATGGACGTCTTCATCTCGTATCCAGAGCTTGTTGGTCGTGCGCTTCGGATTGCGGGCTCAACTGCGGGGTTCTGGCGTGTGGACCGATTCGTGGGGCCAGAAGAGGCGCTTGATGAAGTAGAGCGGGTGATGACAGATACGTCGGTGTGCAGCGAGTGTCTCGGTGAGCATCCTGGGTGCAGTATCAATGGCGAGTATGAGGTGGTTGCAGAGGAGAACTGGAGTCGGCTTGTCTATGCGTTTACATCTGGCGGGAGATATTGCCACTCCATCCCCTTCATGACAACCCGGACGGTCGGGGATGGCGCATTGTTTGACGCGCGGCGTTGCGAGAATGTCTACGAGTGGCGAGTCCTCCTCCCGGGCGAGACGATGGGCGGCGAAATATTCGATAAGTTACAAGACGGGCTTCCAGAAGGGGTAGAACTCTCACTTAGTCAAGTTGGCTCTCCATCGGCCTGGCCAAGTCCCGATTTCTCACAGATGACGCTCCCATACGAGCAGCGTCAGGCCATCGAGACAGCCGTTGAGTGTGGGTACTATGGGACGCCGCGAGAAGCAACACTTGCGGACGTGGCGAGTGAGCTTGAACTGCCGAAATCGACACTTCGGTACCGACTCCGTCGGGCAGAACAGTGGTTGACAAACTCGGCATTTAGTGATGACCGGAGCGATACTATCAATACCTGATACAGGCAGAGTTAGAGTCACTCTGTGGTGTAGCTGAAACGATCTGAATGCGAGTAATTACTGGACGAGAACGGTTTTTTGAGGATTCCAACAGACCCGAACTACTGATTCTCAGGAACACTCAAGTTGATCTGATCCGTGCCGTTCCATCCATATCTCTAGTCCTCGAAAAACGGGCGTGAGATCGTTTACCATTTCTGTTTCTTCGTATTCTACTCGTGGCGGAATTTCGTCGTACTGTGTACGTTCAAGAAACCCAACTTCAACAAGTTCATCGAGTCGTCGAGAGAGTGTATTCGGCGAAAGTTCGAGCGAATCTTGGAGTTCGCCGAAACGGATCGACTGCTTGTCTGTAGTGACAACTTCATTGAGGATTGCTAAGGTATGTGCCTTCCCAAGAAGTGAAAAGAGCGTACTCTCATCAACCCCTTCACCCCGTTTTGACCCTTGACTTTCTTTGCCTTCGCTCATACCACCACTACGAAATTCGTAGTAATAGAGGTTCCGAAGAGGAGTATCCTCAGTTGAGGATACTACAGGAGGAGCGAGTCGCGTACTTCAGGTTTCAATTGAGACGGGTATGGATTGATACGTTGATCCCTCACTTCCACTCTCGGTAGTAGCAACCAGACTCCTAACTTGGTAGCTTTTCACGTCCCCACTCATAGGCTGTAACAGGAGACCATTGATGAAAATCGGAATGATTGGCGCAGGGAATGTCGGGAGTACAGCCGCTCAGAACTTCGTTGAAGCAGGCCACGAGGTTATGATCAGCAATTCTCGGGGGCCAGAAACACTCACCGATCTCGTTGACGATCTGGGAAGCAACGCTCATGCGGGGACCGTCTCTGAGGCAGCCGATTTCGGCGAAGTCGTCATGGAGGCCATTCCGTTCAATGCATACAAATCCCTCCCTGCGGACACTCTCAGTGATAAGATCGTTATCAGTGCCTCAAATTATTATCCGGGGCGTGATGGACTAACCGACGTAGGGAAGACACATACAGACCTCGTTGCGGATCATCTCGAAGACTCAAGAGTCATCAAGGCATTCAATTCTATTTATTGGGAAAACCTCCGAGACGGACAACGGCTTGAGGCCGACCCAGATGATCGTTTTGCGATATTTATCGCTGGGGATGATGATGAGGCGAAAAGTGTAGTTTCGAGTCTTATCGAAGATATTGGATTCACTCCTGTGGATACAGGTCCACTTACTGAGGGAGGCCGTCACATAGAACCGGGTTCGCCGATCTATACTGGCTCACTGACCGCGAGTGAGGCACGGACGCGGTTAGCGGCACTCAAAGCGACTGTAGCTGCATATGAAAACGGCTATTACAGCCCCGCGCAGGAAGTCACAATCCAAGAACTAGCTAATGAATTAGACATGAGTGAAGAGTCTCTCTCAGAACATCTTCGTCGGGGGACAGAACAACTCACCAGTCAATATCTTAAGTCATTCCCCTTTAGTTAAGACTCACAAGCTCTCCAGCAGACCAACACCAGCATATGCCCGAATACCACGTCGGTATCGACACCGACGACAACCTACACGCTGTCATCATCAACGCCGAGACCGAGCAAACCGCTATCAAACACGTACTAGCCACAGTCGCAACACAGGCTGATAGTGACCTCAGCACAGATCAGGTCGTCCGGGTCGAAACCAAAAGTCAAAACGTATCTCGCCCTCCTCAAAATTCTTACAAATAAGTGTAGGGCAAATAAGGCTTATTATCGATGCCCGAATCAGCATGCAGTGCCGCCCACGAGAGAGGGAGAGGATGGATTAGGCAGGAGATTACAAGTGGGCCAGGAAACGCCCTCCAACTCCTCATGACGATGTTCAGACTCACCCGCGAGCGAAAAGTGAGCGATGCGAAGCAGTCGGAATTCCTGCAGGAGATGGTGTTGACCGATGGGTTCGCCGACGACGAGAACACGTGTGGACATAAGTAGCCGTTGAGTGCCCAGTCCCTTCGGTGTGGATCATCGACTGGCTCGACCGGAATCCCGATCTGGAGTTTAAACTCGATCCGACTTCGGGCTGGACGGACGATGTCGTCGATCGGTTGGCCGCGAGTGACGCCGTTCGAACACTCGATCTGAAAGGCCAGTATCACGGAACGACTGTTGACCAGCCCGCCGATCCCGATCTCTACGAACGGGTCATCGAGGGCTTCCCGGATGCACTCATCGAAGACCCAGCGTTGACCGACGAGACACGACCGCTATTCGACGGCCACGAGGAACGCGTGACGTGGGACTACCCCATTCGCAGTGTCGAGACGGTCGAAGAGCTGCCGTGGGAACCGGAGTGGCTCAATATCAAACCCTCCCGGTTCGGTTCAGTCCAATCGTTGTTCGACACCATCGATTACTGCCGGGACCATAATATCCAGATGTTCGGTGGGGGGCAGTTCGAACTCGATGTCGGCCGCGAACACCTCCACGCGATCGCGTCCCTGTTCTACCCGGACGCCGCGAATGACGTGGCCCCGAAGGCGTACAATGATCCGGATCCGAGTGACGATCTCCCGACCAGTCCACTCGCGCCACCGACGACCTCTCGGGGTCTCTCCTGGAGGTAGCGAACACCTCGTCGGGAAAACATAGAATTATGATTTTTTGTCCTTCGAAGCGACAGGTAAGTTACTGACTGATCGAGTTTGATGACTCTCACGACGGTCAGTCCATCGGGTGACGAATAAGCTGGCCATGTTCAATCTTCATACAGCGATCTTGAACCACGTCTAACCCAGCCACTTCTGCCGTTTGTGCTGCCTCGTCGTTCCGTATCCCAAGCTGCATCCAGATTACCTTCACGTCGTCCCGAGCCACCGCCTGTTCGACAATTTCCGGGATTTCCTCACTCGGCCGGAAGATCTCGACGATGTCGATAGTCTCTGCAACGTCGGCCAGTGAATCGTAGGCCCGTTTTCCGAGTACCTCGTCCGCGTTTGGATTTACGGGGATGATTTTGTAGCCGTGACGCTGAAGATACGCTGGCACGATGTGTGCCGCCTTCTCGTACGACGTCGAGGCTCCAACGACTGCAACGCGGTCGTAACCGAGAATTCGTCGGAGTTCGTCGTTATCTTCGACTGGCATACTCGAACTACTAACTCCCGGAAAATCAGCGTACCGCCGGAGACCCCTCCACTTTATTCGGCTCAGTCTCGTATCCGGAATGGATGTCGACATCCTTCGGTTTTACTGACTAGGTCGTTCTCGTAACCGGTGCGAGTGGTATCCTCGGCACAGCAACAGTCAAACGATTCCATAACGCTGGCGCGACCGTTTGTATGAGCGCTCGTCATCCGCCGGACGATGGCGACGCCGCGGCACTACTCGATGCGGACCATGTTCATTTCTACGACGTTGACTTCACTGACGAAGGTGCCGTCGAGCAGATGTTCAACTCGGTAGTTGACGACCATGGACGCCTCGATGCACTCTGCACACTGATTGGTGCGTATACTCGCCGTCGATTGGCAGGGGTGCCGAGCCTTCGGCAACTGCTCGGTGGACGTCGGGTTCGTACGTTACATCTTCCCCAGTTCCCGTCTCACCGTTCCCGTGGAGTCAAACGACGCTCGTCACTCGTTGGAATTCGCTCGATGTCTCTTTCTCGAAGAGTTCCTGGTCGTACCGGTCGATCTGGACCGGCAAATCAGCGAGGGAATCGTACAGTGACATTGCTGGTTATTCGTCGAGCCGACACATAAGCTCCCTGTGAGTGATTTTCCGATTCCGAAGATCTTCGTAACCGATCCCAATTGCAACGGCACAATCACTAACCACCGTGACCCCGTAGACACGCTATGGAAGAAGACGTACATCGATACCACGGGGAAGACATCGAAGTTAGCTTCGATGCCAACCGTTGCATTCACGTTCAAGAGTGCGTCCACGGCTTACCGGATGTCTTCGACCCAGAGGAACGCCCATGGATCGATTTAGAGGCGGTTGATCCAGACGGGGTAGCCGACGTTGTCAGGCGTTGTCCGACTGGCGCACTTCACTACGAACGGCTTGATGAGGCCGCCGGTGAAGCCCCACCAGAAAAGAATACTGTGACAGTTGCTGCGAATGGACCACTGTATCTCTATGGAGATATCGAGCTTCAGACTCCGAGTGGCGAGACAATACTTGAAGATACCCGCGTAGCACTCTGTCGTTGCGGGCACTCCGAGAACAAGCCATTGTGTGATCAGAGTCACGAACGAGTATTCGAAGCCGATGGCGTTCCAACTGACCATGCCATCCCGGGAGTGTCCATTGATGCTACCGATGGATCGGAGGACTCGGAAGCAGATAGCGATCAAGATTCTTCAAGCTCTGTAACCGTCACACTCACCGTAGACGGTCCGTTTCAAATCGATGGCCCATTCCGCATTCGAGAGGATGACACGGAACGTCACTACGAGGGGGCTGCACTTTGTCGATGCGGGGCGTCTGCGGAGAAGCCATTCTGCGACGGTTCTCACAGTGAAATCGGGTTCTCAACCAACGAATAGTGACTCTCCTGTAACCCGTTCTCTCGCCAATGGAATGGTACGTCGTCACCGCAGATAGGTAGCAGAGCGGATAACTTATCCTTTCGAGGTACGCACTATGTATACAGCAGCGGTCGAACAAATCACCGAACGGTTGTCATAAACTGCGAGCCGGATACAGAGGATGGGTTCAGTACGGCGGATTCGTTTAACTGGGGAGGGTAGCTCTGAATTGGCTGGTAGAGTGCAGGTGCGAGTCTTACAATAACTGTACCAGAGTGGGTGCTAGGTTTTGCCCTCAGAGCACGTACGTATTATATGGATGAAATTGTAACCGAGATTGAAATCGATGCACCACCCAACGCTGTCTGGCGTGTTTTGACGGATTTCGAATCGTATCCAGAGTGGAATCCCGTGATGAAAATAAATGGCGAATCGATGGAAGGTGAGCGGTTAGAGGTGCAAATGGCCTACGAGAACATGCGACCGATGACGTTCCGTCCAACAGTTCTTATTGTAGACGAACCGATTGAGTTCCGATGGAAAGGGCGGTTATTCGTTCCCGGCTTATATGATGGTGAACACCGATTCGTCCTCACTGAATTAGATGACGGTGGACGGACACGGTTGACGCACGCCGAAACGTTCCGCGGGCCGCTGGTCGGCTTTATCAACCGGCGAATCGGTGACGATGTCGAAGTGGGATTTAATCAACAGAATGAGGCGCTGAAACAACAGGTCGAAAAACAGACCGCATCCTGAGTGGCACAGACGGCACCAAACTATTCGAGCCATGGGGTGCTGGATACAGCCTCTGTACGGACCGATAAGACTGGTTCAGTAACAACCAGTCTCGCGTGACCGACTCGCGCTGTGAGTTCAGCATAGGTGGTTCGAACTACTCGGCTTCTGTCAGGTATGACGTGACCGACTCAGAGGGTATATTCACCAAGATACCTGATTTCGTCGTTTCCGGCTCTATTGGTTGATAATCGATCAGGACAAGACAGTAGGTGATGGCGGGCGTACATTAGGTATGGATAACGACAATCACGATTCGGAGTCCACAGTCACTCGCCACGGTCACGATGCTCCTCACGGGTACACTGACGCGGGTAGTCATGCTCACCCAGGTGGACTAACCGTCGCCGCAGATCAACTCCAGCTTGAGGCATCCGAGACGCGATTGGAGCCGGGGAAAACGCACGAGTGGACGTACCAGATACACGATGAGAATGGTGGCGTGGTCACAGAGTTCGAAGATACGCATGACCAGCTTGCTCACTTGATTCTCGTCCGTCGTGACCTCACGCGTTTCCAGCATCTTCATCCGACACTGGCCGACGACGGGACGTGGTCAGTAGAGTTGGTCCTTCCCGATCCCGGCGTTTACCGGGCATTCGTTGACGTCCTGGTAGATGGTCAGCCGACGACACTCGGTGTAGATATACTATCGTCGGGGCCGGCTCAGTACGTAGAGCGTCCGCAAACCACACGAGAGGCCGCAGTCCAGGGATACAGTGTCGAACTTTCATCAGACCAGATCCCTGCGGGTGAGACTGTCGATATCGAGTTCGAGGTGCATCAGGGTGGAGGCGGCGTCGCTCATCTCAATCCGTATCTCGGTGCACTCGGCCACCTCGTAGCGCTTCGAGACGGTGACCTCGCATATCTTCACGTTCACCCCGAAGAGACAAACCCAGAGGACGGTATCGTTCGATTCGCCGTTCGATTCCCTACCACCGGTGGATACCGTCTCTTCCTCCAGGCGAAGCCTGATGGCGAGCTGATTACCGCCTCTTTCGACGTACAAGCTGGAGAACGCTAACCCGTTTTCGGGCTACACCAGGTACAACCGTAAATGGAGAGCAAGAGATGCGCACTCTATTCAGCACGGGTTAGAATACACATTCAGAACCAGACATATTTTCCCATTCTCAAATGCCCGATTTCAGCCGCCTCACGCCTGAAAGGTGGATTCGTTCGATAGTCGAACCGGAGCCTGCAGCGCCCATGTTCTTACGACGTGGTTGGAATCCAACAGCCTGCAGCGGGGTGTTTTTCCCAGTTCCCCGCGCGGCGTGCAAGAGTTCAACCGTCTTTTGCACGCGGGTACAGCCCGTCATGCGAATCCCTCGAGAGTCACCTACTGAACCGACGACTAACATACGTGAGCTAGAACTGGCTTTGCAGTAAGACCGGTAGTGAGTAGCTATGAATGACAACAGGTCCACACCTCGAGCCCCTTCATGCCGATTGAACGCCCGATGCGCGGTCGTCGAGTTCCTCGTCGACTGCTGGTAGCGTCACCGAGAAGGTCGAGCCTGCTCCGGGTTCGGAGTCGACCCAGATCTCCCCGCCGTGGCGTTCGATAATCCGCTCACAGAGCGCGAGGCCGATCCCGGTTCCGTCGTATTTCTCGCGGCTGTGGAGCCGCTGGAACACCTCGAAGATGCGCTCCTGATCGGCCGGTTCGATACCGATTCCGTTGTCCGTGACGGACACCGTCCACTCCGTCCCGTTCCGTTCGGCGGAGACGTGCACTCGAGCCGGCCCCTCGCCGCTGTACTCGATCGCGTTCGACACCAGATTCTGAAAGACCTGGCGCAACTGGCCCGCATCGCCCTCGACGTGGGGGAGCTCTCCTGTCGTGATCTCGGTCTCGTGAGCTTCGATTTTTAGCTGCAGGTTCTGCCGAACGTCCGCGAGCACGGCCTCGAGGTCGACCGGTTCGAACGGGTCGCCCCGCGTCTCGACGCGCGAGTACTCGAGCAGTCCCTCGATCATCTCGCGCATGCGGTCGGCCCCGTCGACGGCGTAGGCGAGGAACTCGTGGCCGTCCTCGTCGAGTTCGTCCCCGTAGCGCCGCTCGATCAGCGTGAGGTAGCTCGAGACCATCCGCAGCGGTTCCTGCAGGTCGTGGGATGCCGCGTAGGCGAACTGCTCTAAGCGTTCGTTAGACTCCTCGAGGTCGACGATCAACGCTTCGAGTTCCGCCTGGTACTGCTGGCGCTCGATCGCCTCGGCGAGGACGTTGGCGACGCTCTGGACGAAGGTCACGTCCTCGTCGGTGAACGATTTGCTGTCGGTGTCGTGCGTGCCGAGGATGCCCCACGGATTGTCAGCCGGGCCGATGATGGTACTGATACCGCTACGGACGTCGTGACTCCGCAGTAACTCGGGCCCGCTGAAGCGCGATTCCGTCGTGAGATCTTCGACTACGATCGGGTGATCGTTCGCGAGCGTGTACGCCGCCTGAGAGTCCGTTTCGACGGCGGACACCGTCGCGTTACCGACGAGACCCTCGTCCCAGCCGACGCCCTGCCGGAGCAGGAGGTCATTGCTCCCCTCGTCGAGGTCGAGGACTTTGCAGTACTCGTTGTCGAGGACGGCCGCCACCCGCCGGGTCGCGTCGCGCATGAGCTCGTCGATATCGTCGGTCTCGAGTGCGAGCTGGCCGAGATCGGCTACGACCTGCTGCTGCTGGGCACGCTGCTCGAGTTCCCGTTCGCGCGCTCTGCGCCCGGAGATATCGCGGCCGATACCTGCAATCACCGGTTCGCCGTCGGGGGTCTCGAGTCTCGAGGCAGCGAACTCGTAGGGGATGGACGCGCCGTCACTGGTCTGAAGCGCCGCCTCGAGTTGCAGACTTCCGGTTTCGAATCCGTCTGCGATCGCGTTTCGGACCCTCTCGCGATCGTCAGCATCGACGAACGCCGCAGCCGTCATCGATTCGATGTCCGAATCCGAGTAGCCCGTCACCGCACAGAGGCTCTCGTTCCACCGCTGCAGCGTGCCGTCCGCCTCGAGCACGTAGAAAATGTCGTGAATGGCGTTCAGCACGTGGTCGGTGTAGGTCTGATAGTGTTCGAGTCGTTCGTTCGAATTCGCGAGCTGACTGTTGGCCTCCTCGAGCCGATCGACGGTTTCCTCGAGTTCCGTCTGGGCGAACTGGAGCTCTCGGTTGCGGGTTTCGAGTTCGCGCGTTCGCGTTTTGGCCACCCCGTCGTGGATCCCGGCGGCGAGCCCGGCGACGCTGGCGAGCGCCGTCAAGATAAGGATCGTCGCCGCGTCATCGACGACCTCGCCCGGTTGCAGGCTGTACACGACGAGGACGCTCGCCATTACCCCGAATCCGACGAGACACCACGTCGCGATCGTCTCGTAGAATTCGGCGTCGATATCGAACGTAGGCAACCGATACCCCACGGAGAGGAGGACGAGTCCGGGACCGGCGATGAGGAGCGAGATGATGAGAACGTTCTCGAGCGGGGTCCCTGCCCCGATTCGGACGAACGCCCGCCCCGTAGCGAGCGCGACGTACAGCACGCCGAGGGCGATGACGATGCGCCTCCCACCGACGACGGCGATGGCTCGGTTCCAACTGACCACTGGTAGCATTCTACCGACCGTCATCATTAGAATTGCGCCCGGTGATGCGGTCCCGATTCGGTATTGGGGAAAGAAACGTCGTCACGCACACTGGAATCGAGTGATTTTGACCGGTTTCGACGTATCGAACTGCACGTAACGGGACGAGCTGGGGGCTCGCTCTCCCGGCGGCCGTCACGAGTTATTCATCGGCATCGAGCCACGAGCGGATCCGGTCGACGGCGGCCGCAGCGATGGCCTCGCCGATTCTGTCGGGCGACTCGGAGAGGTCCCAGACGTGGTCGCCGCCGCGAGAGATCGTCACCCAGTTCACGTAGTCGCGACGGTCCAACTCGAGCAGAAGATCCTCGAGTTCCGGTTCGTCGAGCCGGCAGCCGAGCGCGGTCTCGATCGAGTCGGTCAACTGGGCCGTCGTTGCGAGAACACGGTCCTCAGATCCGGTATCTGCGATCACGGGCGTAGCGGTCGGTAGCGATGGGGATGGCGGCCGATCGGTCATTCTCGCCACTGGTTGTGGCGGTGATAGTATAATTCTGGTGGCAGTCGCCGACGGCTGGCACTGGGTTCGAACGGAGTCCGTTTCCATCGGTCGTCGCTACCGACCGCCGCCAGTCGGCCGCTCACTCAGCGGCGACGAGCTTGTAGCCGCCGCCGTCGGTATCGATATCCTCGTCGGACTGGTCCTCGCCGTCTTCCGGCGGATTTGGTGCGCGTTCGGCGTAGTAGATGGCGCCGTCGATCACGCGCGGCGTACTCGTGACCACGCCGTCGTTGTCGACCTCCCAGATCAGCTCACCGGTGCGTTTCTCGAGCGCATAGAGTGTGGTGTCCTTCGAACCGACGAGCACCCGCTGGTTGCAGACGGTCGGACAGCCCGTGATCGCGAGGTCGGTTTCGAACGACCAGTGTCGCTCGCCCGACTGCGCGTCGAGCGCGTACAGGTTACCGTCGTGGCTCCCGATGAAGACCGTATCCAGTTCGGGATCAAGCGCCGGCCCCGACATCACCAGATCCCCCGTTTTGAACGACCAGTCTTCGGTGCCGTCCTCGAGGTTCACCCGGTAGACGTTGTGATCCCACGAGCCGAAGTAGGCCCCGCCGTCGTAGGTCGCGATCGGCCCCTTGATCTCGCTGTCGTTGTCGGTTCGGTCCTCGGTCTCGAACGACCAGGCGAACTCAAGGTCGGGGTAGCGCCATCCGTACAGGTTGCCGTCGTTCGATCCACAGACCAGATGACCGGATTCGGGATCGATCGCCGGCGTCGAGTGCGGGTGGTCCGTCGGTCGCCCCTCGGGGTCTTCCCAGACGACCGATCCGTCCGCTGCGTCGACCACGAACGTACTTCCCTCGGGATCGTAATATTCGACGGCGATGACGATGGTGCCGTCGTGATAGAGCGGGCTCGAGCCGATGGCGTCGCCGAGGTCCTGTCGCCATTCGATGTCACCGGTCTCGAGGTCGACGGCGTAGAGCACCCCGTCGTACGCGCCGACGTACGCGCGACCATCGGCGATCGCAGGGGTTCCGTGGATGCCGCGGCTGTCGGTGTCCGTCCCGATGCGCCAGCGCTCGGTACCGTCGGCGTCGAGGGCGACGAGATATCCCGTATCGCCGGGAAAGACGAGACCGCCGTCCGGTAAGGGGACAGCGCTGGCCTTCGCGGCTCCGTGGGAGCCCGTATTGAGTCGGTCGAGCCGCCACTCCCGTTCGACCTCGTCGGGAACCGTGGCGTCGGGATAGTACCCCCATCGCTCGAGCGAGTGCCTGAACTGGGCAACGCCGTCGGGAACGGTCTGCTCGAGGCCGGTATTTACCAAGGGGATTTCGTCCGTTCCGCGTTGACCGAGACAGCCCGCGATCCCGGCGGTCGCAACCGTCGCAGTGCCGACGGCCTGGAGTATCCGGCGCCGACTGTGTGCCGTCTCGAATCGCCCGTCGACGGCATGTGAATGGTCTGTCATCGTCACGACGGTCTCACTCGAAGGGTACCAGCTTTGTGTTCTTCGCGACGAGTCTCCGTGCTGATATGCCGTCGGCTGTAACCGGCCGTGAAATTCGACGACCTCATCAATCGAGTCCGTCGCACTGGTTGTATCCGAACGGAGAGTGACCGCTATCCGCCCTGTCGTACCAACGCTCGGTCGCTCATATCGCTCGGCGTCCGGAGTTTCGATTGCGGAACGGGTGACCGGCGTTGACGCTCCCCGTCGACTCGCCTCGAGCGACGCGTTACTCGTCGGGCAGTTCGTTGATGATGACGACGGCCTCGCCGTCGATGACCGTCTCGTCGTCCTCGTTGACGACCGTCGTCTGCAGCCGGTACCGATCGCTGCCCAGATCCTCGACGATCTCGCACTCGGCGGTGACCGCCTCGCCGATCCGAACCGGTCCCGTGAACTCGAGGTCCTGTGAGAGGTAGACCGTCACCCCGGGGAGGCGGGCCAGCGCGGCACTGATCGTGCCGGCTACGAGCGTCCCGTGGACGATCCGGCCCCCGAACTGGGTGTCTTCGGCGAACTCTGGCTCGAGGTGAAGCCGGTTCGTGTCGCCGGAAACCTGTGCGAACGCAGTGACGTCGGCGTCCATAATCGGTTTCGTGAATCGGACGTAGTCACCGACGCCGAGGGTGTTGAAGTTATCGGTCGACCGTTCCATGACCCAGTTCTCGTCGCCGAACGCGACTTCGACGGCCGGCGTCGATGTCGTCGTGTCCATGTCCGGCTGGGTGGCGGACGCCTCGCTCGAGCGTGTCAATCCCATCGCCGCGAGGAAGGCGTTGTTGGCCTCGACGTAGCTGTTGAAGACGTGTTTCGAGATACTGGTCCAGTGCTCAGTTGCCGGAGCGGAGTCGACGCTATCGGTGTCCGTACATTGGCTACTCATTGCTTTGGTTCTGGGTCGGAGTGTCATTCGAGTGACCTGCCGATTCCGCACGTGTGTACCACAGTCGCTGCCTTCGTGGTATCGCCAAATCACGTTGGGCTGCCAACTGTGACTCTCGTGAGCGTTGACGAGCGACTCCGGACAGCGATCGGTGTCGACTGCGACTGACGGGATACCTGCGCGAGCCATTCACCGAAGCGGTCCGGCGAATCGATCCCTGACAGGGAGTGATCGCCTACGCAGCAGGGAGGTCCTCGAGAAAGTCGGTGGCCGCCGCGTTGAACGCTCGCGGCCGATCCTGATTGACGAGATGGCCCGACTCCGTCAGCTCGAGTTGCGTGCCGTCGGCGACGGCCGAGGCGATCTGTCGCCCCTGTCGCTTGACCAGCGGTGCCTCCTGCTCGCCGTGGACGACGAGCGTCGGCGTTTCGATACCCGATAGCTCGGGCGGCTCGTACCGGTAGAGCGCATCGAATATCTTCCGAAACTCGGCCGAGGGAATGTCGCCGACGCCATCGATCGCGGCGGCCCTGGTCTCGGGGTCGACCGACAGCCACCGCTCGCCGGTCGTCGCCTGGATCGAACAGAGCATCGAGCGGAAGGTTGCCTCCGACCCCGAAACCGACAGCGACGCGGCCAGCGCGGGCATCGGCGACCAGAACGGCTTCACTCCCGCCGGCAGCTCCACGGGGGGCATCGATCGTACTGCTCCGCCCAGAATCGCACCCGCCGTGTCGTCGGGGTGGCGATCGAGATACTCCTGAACGACCATCGACCCCAGCGAGAGCCCACAGAGGATCGGCCGCTCGATTTCGAGTCGCGAGAGCAGCGCCTCGAGGTCGTCGGTAAAGAGCCCGATCGAGTACTGATCGGGATCCGTCACACCGGTATTGCCGTGGCCTCGCACGTCGATTGTGACGACCCGATAGTCGTCGGCGAAGCGTTCGATCTGTGGCTCCCAGGCCGTGCCGTCCATCCAGCCGCCGTGGACGAACACCAGCGGCGGCCCATCACCGCTCGTCTCATACCAGATGGTCCCGTCGTCAAGGTCGAGTTCTGCCATACCCTGTCTGGGGTCCGCTCGCTCTTACAATGACTGGTTGCACCATCTCGCTGTACCGAACCGAACGACCTTGCTCGAGTCGCCGTCGACGCTCAGTTCTCGCGGTTCGATCCGGTCCGAATCCAGCGGTCCCAGAACGAGTCGAACTCGGATTCGTCTTCGGTGAGCCGGTCCCACTGCGCGAGGCCGCGTTCCTCGCGACTGCCCGGGACCGTGTTGTCGAGGATGAGCGCCGCGAGCCCGCCGACGGCCATCCCGGTCGAGCCGATGATATAGACGGTATCGATGACGGCCTGTGCCGCGGTTTCGATCGGAGCCGCGACGGCCGTGTTCGTGAGCCCAGCCGCATCGACTAGCGACGTAACCGCCGCCTCAAGGCCGACGCTCTCGCGAAACGCGATCGTGCTCTCGAAGTTGCCCATGTACGCCGGGATCGCCAGCCCGACGAAGAGGGCGAAGCCGATGATGAAGGTGTTCCGCGAGGAGTCGAGGTCGACGTGGCGCAGGTTCGAGATCCCGACGGCGACGATCTGGCCGAACATGGCGATGAAGAGGCCGCCGACGATCGGATCGGGAATCGTCACGATCAGCTGGCCGAAGTAGCCGACGAAGCCGACGACGAGCATGATAGCGGCCCCGATCTGGACGACGTATCTCGAGGCGACGCCGGTGAGCCCGATCGCACCGATGTTCTCGGAGTAGGAGGTCGAGCCGGCGGTGCCCATGATGCCCGAGAAGACGTTCATCAGCCCTTCCATGCCGATGCCGTGGTTGATCCGCTTGGCGCTCGGAGCGCCCGACCCCGTGATGTTCGCCACCGCGTAGTAGTCGCCGATGCTCTCGACGATCGAGGCCAGCACCCCGGCGAACATCCCGACGACGAAGGCGGTCGTGATCTGGGGGACACCCCACTGGAACGGATAGATCGGCATGATCGGCTGCGTGTTCGCAACTGCGCCGAGATCGACGAATCCCGGATGACCGCTGCCGATCACGCCGAGTACCGACAGCGCTGCGGCGGTGGCCCAGGCGATGACCAGCGCCAGAATGACCGGGTAGAGTCGAAACGCCCTGTGTTTGACGTCGAGATACTGCGAGAACAGGAGGATCAGTCCGAGCGTGAGCCCGAGCAGCGGCCAGCTCTGGTTCGGCGTGGTGATCTGCGACGCGCCGAACAGCGAGAGACCGATCAGTGCGATTGTCGGCGCGATGACGACCGGCGAGAGGAACCGGCGGAGTTTCCCGACCAGTCCGAAGTAGCCCATCGCGACCTCGACGATGGCGGCGACGATGATCGCTCCCTGTAACTGGAGCAACGCGGCCTCCCAACTCGGCTGTCCCGAGACGCCGCCGGCGGTAACGACCCCGACGATGGCCAGCGCGGGTGCGAGCATCGAGAACGGCGCGCCCTGCACGATCGGATACCGGTTCCCGAACGTCGTCTGGGCGAGCGTCGCGATCCCGGAGACGACGAAGAACGTCCCGACGAACCGCGCGGTCACGCCGGGATAGTCCGTCATTCCCATCGCACTCGCCAGGATCAGCGGCACTGCGATGTTCGCACCGACCATCGTCAGGTAGTGTTGAATCCCCAGCACTATCGATTCGCCGAGCGGTGGCTGCTCCTCGATTCCGTATGCGATATCGTCATCGACTGATTCGTCGGCGACTGTCTCATCCCCCGTCATGGATTCTCGTCGGAGAACGATCAGGGGTGTTCAAAGGAGTGTTGGTCCGCCCTCGTCGACTTTGCTCGAGAGCGCCACCTCGAGAACCGTCCTATCGCTCCGTCTCGTCGGCCGCAGTCTCGGCGGCAGCCCGAATGGTCTCGACCGAGAGCGACTCGAGGGCCACCAGTTCGCCCCCGGTTTCGCTCGCGACGAGTTCCGAGAGGCCGGCGCGGGAGTCGTCGCCGGCGTCGACCACGATCACTCGAGTGTCGCCCGTTGCGAGCGCTCGAGCCGCGGTTCGCGTCGCATTCGTCGGACTCCCGTCGGCGACGTTCGCCCGCCCGTCGGTGACGAGGACGACGACCGAGGCGTCGGTGTCGGCGCGCTCGAGGACGCGTCTCGAGGTCTCGAGACCTGCCGGAAGTGGCGTCCGGTCGCCCGAAGGGAGGTTCTTCAGGTGGCGAGCGGCCAGCGAGACGCTGTCGGTCGGCGGAAGCAGGACGTCGGCGTCCTCGCCGGCGAAGGCGACGAAGGAAACCTGATCGCGGTGTTCGTAACTGTCGCGCAGGAGCTCGAGGACGACGCCTTTCGCAGTTCGCATCGCCGGCCGCATCGAGGCACTGGCGTCGACGGCGAAGACGATCGTCACCGACGTCTCGCCGGTGCGGACGGACTGCCGGAGGTCCCGTTCACCGACTCGTGACTCCCCGCGGGATGCGGCCGATCGCACCGACGCTGCGGCGTCGATTGGCCCCTCGCCGGACGCGGGTTCGGTACGGATGCGAGCGCCCCGGTTGTCCGTGCTCGGTGCCGTGCTCGCCCGCGTTCCCGTCGCGGTCGCGCTCTCGCTCTCGTTTCTCTCGGCGGTCGGCGTCTCGATGTCCGGTGCCCGCGCCTCACCGATGGCCGCGCGTCGCTGGCCGGGAACCAGCGGCTGGGCGGTTTCGTCCTCGCCATCGTCTTCGGATGACTCGTCCGATTCCGAGTCGTGCTCGCTCGAGTCGTCGTCCGAACTCCCGTCACCGGTGTCAGCACCGGTATCAGCGGACGACCGGTTCGGTGATGCCGGTCGGTCGCCGCCCTCCGGTCGCTGTTCGGAACCGGCGTCGCCGTCATCACCGTCGGATGTGGAATCAGTTCGGTCGCTCGAGTCGTCGCCGTTCCCATCGTTTCCGTCGCCGGATCCGTCGTCTCCGCTCGCCTCGCGATCACCGCGCTCGTCTCCGTCTCCCGTTTCGGGTTCGGACTCCGAATCTCCGTCGTCACGTCCATCACCGTCGTCCGCGTCACTTCCGTCGGACTCGTTTCCCTCCCCCTCCTCCGGCGATTCCTCGTCGAACCGATCCTCGAGCAACTCGTCGAGATCCGGTTCGTCCTCGAAGGGGGTGCTCCGGAGGCGATGCGGGAGCGCGTACGTCGCGGCCTCGTGGATATCGGGCTCGATGACGGTCGCCCGACCCTCGAGCGCGGCCAGCGTCATGGCAGTCCGCGCGGTGGCGACGTCACCCCGGTGGCCGTCGACACCGGCCTCGAGACAGAGTTCGGCGATCTTTTCTTTGAACTCGGCTGGGAGGTCGACGCTCGAGAGGCGATCCCGGGCCGCGGCCAGGTCGTCGCGCAGTGTCTCGACCTCGTCGGCGTACTCCGTTCGCGGATCGCGAGTGCCGCCAGCGCCGCCGTCGGCCTCGAGTGCGCGGTCGATAATTTCGACGCGGTCGTCGATCTCGCGACAACCCTCGACGGTGGCCTGGAGGGCGAACCGGTCTCGCAGTTGGGGGCGCAGGTCTCCCTCCTCGGGGTTCATCGTGCCGATCAGGGTGAAGTTCGCGGGGTGAGAGACGCTGATCCCGTCGCGCTCGACGGTGTTGACGCCGCTCGCGGCCGAGTCGAGGACGACGTCGACGAGGTGGTCGTCCAGCAGGTTGACCTCGTCGACGTAGAGGATGCCGCGGTTCGCGCGAGCCAGCAGGCCGGGATCGAAGTCGGCCTCGCCGGCGAGCGCGTCCTCGACCGAGAGGGTGCCGACGACGCGGTCCCGAGTCGCGCCCAGCGGGAGCGTGACGAGCGGGACCGATCGCGTCTCGACCGGCAGCTCGTCGGGGTCGCGTTCGCGGCAGTCCTCGCACTGCAGATCGGGGTCGTCGGGCGAACAGCCGTACTGGCAGTCGGCGACGGCCCGCTGTTCGGGGAGGAGATCGATGAGCGCCCGAACGGCGGTCGACTTCGCGGTTCCCTTCTCGCCGACGATCAGGGCCCCGTCGAGGCCGTCGTTGGCCGCGACGGCGAGCAGCACGCGCTTCAGTTCGTCCTGTCCGACGATCGCCGGAAAGGGGAGTGACGACAGCTTTTTGCCCCCGGCGTTTGCAACCATACTTGCGCTAATACAACCAGGGTTTAAAAGAACGATGACACGGATCGGGATCTACACTGCGACGGAGAACGAACTCGGCTCGATCGGCCGGGCCGCACAGCGCCTCGAGGGGATCGAGCTGGTCGTCCGCTCGGAGAGCGACCTCGAGGACGAGGCCGACGTCGAGGAGTTCGTCGAGGAATTGCACGACGCCACGGCGGCGATCTTCTGGCTGCACGGTGCCGAGGACAGCATGCCAGGCTACGACTACGCGACGGGCGCGCTCGAGGAGGCGGGCGTCCCGCTGATCGTCAAGGCGACCGGCGACGCCTTCGCGTTCGAAGATACGACGGTTTCGGCGGCCCACCGAGACCGCGTCTACGACTACCTCGAGAAAGGCGGGACGGTCAACGTCGCGAACCTGTGTCGGTTCCTCGCCGCCGAGTACGAGGGACGGAACCTCGAATACGACGATCCCACCGAACTGCCGACGGAGGGCGTTTACCACCCCAACCACCCGGGAATCGAGTACGAAGAACTACTCGCGACCCACGACCCCGACAAACCGACGGTCGCGGTCTGGTTCTACGAGTCCCACTGGACCCACGAGAACACCCGGTACGTGGACGCACAGGTCCGGGCGCTCGAGGAACAGGGGGCCAATGCCCTGCCGATTTTCTGTAACCCGGCGACCGATACGGAGGAACAGGAAGACGCCGAGTGGGTGACGGATAACTGGCTAATCGACAGCGACGGACAGTCCATCGTCGACGCCGTGCTCTCCTCGTTCATGTTCTCCCTCTCGATGGACGAGCGAGGCCGCAGCGCCGACGACGAAGGCAGTTCCGCGGAGGACGTCTTCCTCGATCGGCTCGGCGTCCCCGTTCTGCAGACGGTCACCACGATGCGCTCGCGATCGCGCTACGAATCCAGTGACACGGGCGTGATGGGCTTCGAACTCGCCCTCTCCGTGGCGCTGCCGGAGTTCGACGGGAACGTGATCACGCACCCCATCTCGGGGAAGGAACGTACCGACGACGAGGCCGGCATCGGCTCCGCGCCAAAACACCACTTCCCGATCGAGGACCGGATCGACCACGCGACGCGGCTCGCGGTCAACTGGGCCGAGTTGCGACATACGCCCAACGAGGACAAGCAGGTCGCCGTGGTCCTCCACAACTACCCGCCGAGCGACGACGGGATCGGGACCGCGTTCGGTCTCGATTCGCCCGAGTCGACGGTCAACCTGCTCGAGGAACTCGACTCTCGGGGGTACGACCTCGGCGACAACATGCCCGAGGACGGCCAGACGCTCGTCGAGAAGCTGACCGCACAGCTCACGCTCGAGGACCGGTGGGTCGCACCCGAGGACGTCCGCGACCTC
Source organism: Natrinema zhouii (assembly GCF_013456555.2). GTDB lineage: Archaea > Halobacteriota > Halobacteria > Halobacteriales > Natrialbaceae > Natrinema > Natrinema zhouii. The sequence continues at coordinate 3,185,104 of NZ_CP059154.1, read as the reverse complement.
TCGGTCGACGTCGTTTCACCGGACACCTACGAGCGGTGGTTCGCCGACGCTGACGAGCGTTTTCAAGAGAACATCATCGAGGAGTGGGGAGAGGTCCCCGACCGCCCGTTCGCGATTCCGGGCGTCGAGTTCGGGAACGTTCTCGTCACGGTCCAGCCCCCGCGCGGATTCGGGATGGATCCCTCGAAGGTCTACCACGACTCGAACCTGCAGCCTCCGCACGACTACTACGCCTTCTACGGCTGGCTGCGCAACAGCTTCGAGACCGATGCGGTGGTCCATCTGGGGACCCACGGCAGCCTCGAGTGGCTCCCCGGCAAGACCGTCGGCCTGAACGGCGAGAGCGCGCCGGATCAGCTGATCGACGACATTCCGAACGTCTACCCGTATATCGTCAATAATCCCGGCGAGGGAACGCAGGCCAAGCGGCGCTCGTACGCGGCGATCGTCGACTACCTCACGCCCGTCATGCGAAACGCAGGGACGTACGACGAACTATCCGAACTCGAGGAACTCGCCAACCAGTACCGCGAAGCCGGGATGGAGGACGCTCGAGCGGACGACGGCGAACACCTCGCGGACCTCATGCGCGAGAAAGTCGAAGAGCTCGATCTCGCCGTCGAGCTCGGTATTACCGGCACGATCGAGGAGAAGGTCGACGTCCGCGGGCCCGATGAAGCAGGTTCGAGCCTCGCTGAAGGCGAAGTAGCGGGCGACGAGGTCAACATCGACGAACTGGTCGAACGCATCCACGAGTACCTCACGGACGTGAAGACGACCCAGATCCGGCTGGGCTTGCATACGATGTCAGAACCGCCGGAGGACGAGCGCCTGACCGAGTACCTGGTCGCGCTCACCCGGCTCGAGAACCCCGGCGCACCGAGCCTGCGCGAGAGCATCGCCGGCGCGCTCGGCGTCGACTATCAAACGATGCTCGACTCGCCCGGCGAGTACGCCGAAGACCTCGGGATGACCTACGCCGAGGCCGCAGACATCGTCTACGAGACCAGCGTCGAACTGATCGAAACGCTCGCGGAACACGATTTCGACGTGCCGAAATCCGAACGTGAGGCCGGCCCCAACGACGAGGTGAACGTCAACCTCCTGATCGTCGACCTCGAGACGATCGGCAACGGGCGCGCGAAGTCGGGTGCCCACAACGATCTGCGGAAGGCCCTCGCGTACATCTGCGAGGAGGCCCAGCCGCGCGTGCAGGGGGCCGAGGACGAGATTCCCAGAACCGCGGACGCCCTCTCGGGCGAGTACGTGCCGCCTGGCGGATCGGGCGCACCCACCCGCGGCGGCGTCGATCTGCTACCCACCGCGCGGAACTTCTACACGCTCGACCCGCGCAAGGTGCCCGCGAAGGCAGCCTGGCAGATCGGGAGCGAGGTCGCGGAGGGCGTGCTCGAGCGCCACCACGACGAAAACGACGAGTATCCCGAGGAGATCGGCGTCGTCGCCTGGGGGACGCCGACCGTGCGCACCCGCGGCGAGACCATCGCCCAGGTGCTCGCGATGATGGGCGTCGAGCCCCGGTGGACCGACGCGGGTCGAATCGACGACGTCGAACCGATCCCGCTCGAGGAACTGGATCGACCGCGAATCGACGTGACGACGCGCGTCTCCGGCCTCTTTCGCGACGCGTTCCCGGCGGCTGCGGGGGTCATCCACGACGCCGTCGACGCCGTCGTCGACCTCGACGAACCCCACGAGCTGAACTACGTCAAAAAGCACGTCGAGGAGGAGCAGGCGGAACTCGAGGAGGAGGAAGGCCTCGACGAATCGGACGCGCGAAAGGCGGCCAAACACCGCGTCTTCACGACCCGGCCGGGCGGCTACGGCGCCGGGACGAACAAGGCCGTCGACGAGGGCAACTGGGACGACCGCTCGGACCTCGCCGAGGTGTACGTCCAGTGGGGCGGCTACGCGATGGGCTCGAGAGGGCGCGTCTCAGATGCCCACGCATCCTTCGAGCGCCGCCTCTCGAGCGTCGACGCGACGGTCAAGATCGAGGACACGATGGAGCAAGACGAGTTCGACTCCTCGGACTGGTACGCCTTCCACGGCGGCTTCATCTCCGCCGTGAGCGAGATTTCGGGCGCAGAGCCCGCTTCCTACGTCGGCGACTCCTCGGACCCGGACAACGTCGACGTCTACACGAACGAGGAGAAGGTCCGCAAGGCGATGCGCTCGCGCGTGCTGAATCCGGACTGGCTCGAGTCCATGGAGGAACACGGCTACAAGGGCGCGGGCGACCTCTCGACGACCGTCGACGTAACGCTGGGCTGGGACGCGACCACCGGGGTCGTCTCGGATACGCTGTGGGAGGAGGTCGCCGAGAAGTTCGCCTTCGACGAGGATCGCCAGGACTGGATGCGCGACGTCAACCCGTGGGCGCTCGAGTCAATCACGGACACCTTGCTCGAGGCCATCGAGCGCGATCTCTGGGACGCCGAGGACGAAACAGTCGACCAGCTTCGGGACCTGAACCTCGAGGTCGAGGGTGACCTCGAGGCGCGGACGACTAACAAGGCCGTCGGTGCGGAGGTAGTCAACGATGACTGAACAAGAGTTTGAGAACGAGTACGCCGATCTGGGTGCAACGACGCAGAACGCGATGGACATCGCGGAGACGAGCATGGACATCGTCCGGCAGTTCGTGCCGGACGAGACGCTGGCCGACCGAATCCGACAGAAGTCGGTTCACTCGATGGGTGACATCGAGTTCCAGCACCTGATCGAGTTCACCGGCAGCGACGCGCTCGGTGATGACGAGGACGCGCCGGTTCGGGCCGGCGCTCGAGCCGTGCTCGACGAGGCGACCATCGTGACCGACATCACGATGTCGAAGGCCGGCATCACCGGTCGCGGGCACAACTGCGAGAAGCGCAAGGCGATCGGCAACGGGGCCGAGCTGGCCGAGGAGACGGGAATGACCCGAACCGCGGCCTCGGTGCTCGAGCTCGACAAACAGGGCGTCTACGACGGCTCGATCGCGACGATCGGCAACGCGCCGACGGCCGCCTTCGCGCTGGCTGACTGCATCGAGGACGGTACCCGACCTGCCGTGATCGTCGCGACCCCCGTCGGCTTCGTCAAGGCAGAAGAGAGTCGCCAGCGCATCCGCGAGGTCAGCGAGGCGTACGACGTGCCGGCGATCACCAACGTCGGCCGCCGCGGTGGCAGCGGACTCGCCGCCGCCCTGACGAACGAACTGATTCACGTCGCGAAAGACGTCCGGACCGACGACCTCGAGTTGGAGCTCGACGCCGAGGCTCGAGCAGCCCGGAATCGGGGCGACGCCACCGAGGACGAATGAGCGGCGAATACGACCTCGAGAGCGGACCGGATCCGGCGACGTTCGCAGCCGAGGCAGCGGAGCCAGATATCGATGAAGAGACGGACGACCCGGTCTACGCCGTCGGCGTCGGGCCGGGGAATCTGGAGTATCTCACCCCGCGGGGCGAACGCGCGATCCGCGAGGCGGACGTCGTCGTCGGCTTCACGACCGTCGTGGAGTTCGTCGAGGAGCTGACCGACGCCGACCTGCTGACCTGTGGGTACAAGGACGAGGCCGAAGCCCTCGAGGCGTTCGGCGAGCGCATCGCCGCCGGCGAGTCGGGAACTGCGGTCGCGATGGGTGACCCGAACCACTCGGGCTACCAGTTCGTCGGAAAAGTGCAGGACGCCGTGGAACGGAGTTCCACGAGCTCTGACTCGCAGGCTCGTCAGGACGCAGTCGAGTGCGAGGCTCCCGAAACCCCGATCCGCGTGGTTCCGGGTATTTCATCGATCCAGCTGGCCGCCAGCCGCGCCCGGACGCCGATGGAGGACACCGAGTTCGTCACGCTCCACAAGAGCGGCGACCTCGAGGCGGACATGGACCGCCTCGCGAGCGCGGTCGACGAGCGCCACCTGCTCGTCCTCCCGCGGCCGTACGACCGGATGCCCGGCGACATCGCCGAATTCCTGCTCGAGGCGGGGGCCGAGCCCGGTCTTGAGGCGCTAGTGCTCGAGAAGTTGACTCACGACGACGAACAGATCAACCGATTCACGCTCGCGGAGCTGGCGGAACACGCCGGCGGGAGCGGGAAAGACGACACGCCGTTCTCCGATCTGGTCGTGCTCGCGGTTCGCCAACCGGTATAGCCGTACACGTGGTGGCGCGCGCTGTTGTGCGGTTCGCCGACGGCGAACCGCGCGACGACTATGCGCGAGGGATGAGGACCGCAGCGACCGGTGGGAGCGAGGACCGCAATCGGCTGGGGAGGGTGTGGCAATTCCGTGTTGCCAGAACGAGCAGCACGCTACCCGTCGCCGTATCCGTCACTCCGTTCGGCCGCGCGAAAACAGTGGCTACTCGTCGCCTTCGTATGGCCCGCTACTCGTCGCCCTCGTATTCGCGAAGCACCGTCGACACGGTGTTCGATACCTCCTCGAGCGCGACGGCGTTGGTCTTCCTGAGGTCGTCGTCGTCCTGCGCCTCACCCAGGTGTCGAAGCGCCTGCCGAAGGTGCCGTTCGGTCTCCGTTCCGTGTTCCCCACTCATAGTTCGAGCGCCGGGTCGTAACCGACTCGAGCGGTTAAGTTCGTCGGTGGTGCGGATCGATCACTCGAGCGCGTCTCGAATCGCCGCGCGGCGTTCGGCGAACGTCGCGTCGTCCAAGACAGGAGTCGACGACTCGAGGTCGATATCGACCGCGTCGGCCAGTTTGATCCAGGCGCGACAGCCCCGGTAGCTGTCCCGTTCCTCGATGAGCCGCGGCGACTCGAGCGTCGACACACGGAGTAACAGCACTCGAAGGTCGTCGTCCGAACCGTACTTGTCGCGCAGGCCGTCGGGGGTGTAGACGTAGTGGCGTGCGAGGGAGGCGAGGTCGTCGCTCGAGACGGTGTACTCCTCGCGGACCTCGGCAATAGCGCGGATCGGAACGCCGCCGTCCGGTTTGGCGCTCGCTCGATGGTAGTACTCCTCGTATCCGGACTGGTAGCGATCCGGCTCCTGATGCGTGTAGGCCGGATAGAGCACGAACCGGTCGTCGATCGTTCCGGGGTCGAGGGTGGGATGTCGAACGAGCACCGTCTGAGAGCCGTCAGCGAGGGCAGTGACCACGCCGGCGCGCTCTTTCAGCGCGGGGATCAGGGTCGTCGATTCGGTCGTACGCATTCGCCCTGCCCAACGCGAACGACTCTCAATTGCGTTTCGACTTTTCGTCCGAACACTCCGCTCGTCCGGCTGTCTCGGACGACTCGAGGGTGGGAGAGGACGCCACCGTACCCTCGATGCCACCGACGCATTCAAGTCGAGTTGTCCTAACTCAACTACAATGATGTTTGTGGACGCCGCGGCTATCGCGGACGAACGGATCGCTGAGACGACCGAGCGCGTCCCGGAGCGGCAGCGATGAAGGGATTCGTCCTCGGCGGCGTCAGTTCCGGCGTCGGGAAGACGGTCGCGACGCTGTCGATTATGCAGGCGCTCGAGGACGCCGGCCACGAGGTCCAGCCCGCCAAAGCGGGACCGGACTTCATCGACCCGAGCCATCACGAGGCGATCGCGGGCCGACCCTCCCGTACGCTCGATCGCTGGCTCGAGGGCGAGGACGGCCTCCGCCGGAATTACCGGCGCGGCGAGGGCGACATCTGCGTCGTCGAGGGCGTGATGGGGCTCTACGACGGCGACGGCTCGAGCACCGCGATGGTGGCCGAATCGCTCGAGCTGCCGGTGGTCCTCGTCGTCGACGCGAAGGCGGGCATGGAGAGCGTCGCGGCGACCGCGCTGGGATTCCGCGAGTACGCCGCCACCATCGGCCGCGACATCGAGGTCGCGGGCGTCGTTGCCCAGCGAGCCCACGGCGGTCGCCACGAGCAGGGGATCCGCGACGCGCTGCCCGACGACCTCGCGTACTTCGGTCGAATCCCGCCGAACGACGACCTCGAGATTCCGGATCGGCACCTCGGGCTCGAGATGGGCGAGGAGGCGGCGCTGCCGAAAACGGCGTTACGGGCGGCCGCCGAATCGCTCGCCGCCGATCGGCTGGCGGACGTCGCGAGGGAACCGCCAGTCCCCGAGACGCCGATCGAATCCGTGGAGTCGGTCGATGCCACGGTCGCCGTCGCCAGCGACGCCGCGTTCTGTTTCCGATATCCGGCGACGATCGAGCGGTTCCGCGAGCGAGCCGACACCGTGGCGTTCTCGCCGGTCGCAGGCGACGCTGTCCCGGACGCGGACGCCGTCTACCTCCCCGGCGGCTACCCCGAACTCCACGCCGCGGCACTCGAGTCGGCGGGGACCCTCTCGGAACTCGGCGACCTCGCGGCCGACGGATTGCCGGTGCTCGGTGAGTGCGGCGGCCTGATGGCGATGGGCCAGTCGCTGACGACGGCCGAGGGCGAACGGAGCGAGATGGCCGGCATTCTCCCTGCAGACGTCACCATGCACGACCGCTATCAGGCACTGGATCACGTCGAACTCGAGGCCACCGAAGGGATGCTGACCGCACACGCCGGGGAGACGATTCGCGGTCACGAGTTCCACTACTCGAGCGCCGCGGTCGACGGCGACGCCCGATTCGCCTTCGAGACGGTGCGCGGCGACGGCATCGACGGCGACCACGACGGGCTGACCGAGTACGATTCGCTCGGCACCTACGTTCACGTCCATCCGGAGAGCGGGGCGTTCGATCGGTTCCTTGAGCGTGCCGATTCGGGGTGGGAGTGACCGGCGAAGCGACGTTCACGCGCTCGGGAAAACGGTCAAATAACTATTACAGATGCCGCCGTAGGTGCTGGTATAGCCGAAACCGTCCAGCGACTCGAGCCCTTGGAGCGACGTCCGCTGACCGACCGAACCTGTCTCGTCACGGGATCGTCTCGCGGGATCGGTCGCGAGATCGCGTTCGAACTCGCTCGCTGCGGTGCCGACGTGGCGGTGAACTACCGTTCGTCTGACGCACAGGCACGGGAGGTGACGGAGATTATCGAGGAAAACGGTGAAAAAGCGGTCCCCGTGCAGGCGGACATCTCCGAGCCGGCACAGGTCGAGCGAATGGCCCAGAAAGTCCACGACGAACTGGGGGCGATCGACGTCCTCGTCAACAACGCGGGGATCACCATCGATCGAACGTTCGAGGAGATGTCCTACGACGACTGGCGAACCGTCATCGACGTCAACCTGAACGGGACGTTCAATTGCACAAAGGCGTTCTACGACGACATCAAAACGTCCGATAACGGGCGACTGATCAACATCTCGAGCGTCGTCGGCCAGCAGGGCAACTATGGACAGGCAAACTACGCGACGTCGAAAGGCGGCCTGTTCGCGTTCACCCGGACGCTGTCGCTGGAACTCGCCAGTCATGGCACGACAGCGAACTGCGTCGCGCCGGGGTTCACGGAGACGGACATGCTCGAGAAGGTCCCCGAACGGGTCCGAAACAAGATCCTCGAGGACATCCCGCTGGATCGGTTCGCCACGACCGAGGACATCGTGGGGATGATCCGGTTTCTCACCGGCGATCAGGCGGAGTACATGACCGGACAGGTCATCGGAATCAACGGCGGGATGGAGTGGTAACGATTAGGTGACCGCGTCGGTCCGGTTCAACGGTCGTTCGCCCGTGCGGTGGCTGCGTCCTGCGCTGCGGATATAGCTCGTGACCTCGGTTTTCGATCGTCCCTTCGCTCCGAGCGAACAGTCGGTTTGTATTTAACAACTCGTGTTGTTCTACCCCAACTCCACCTTGACAATTGTAGTTGTCCTACTCCAAACAAAATTGTTTTAGGGACGGACTCTGTTCCAACTGGTGATGCCACCCATCGCGCTTCCACACGATGCGAAAGCCGGACCCACCAAGTCGGAGGTCCGCGCCGTCGTCCACTCGAAGCTCGCGCTCGAGCCGGACGACCACTTCGCGGAGGTCGGCTCCTGTACGGGGGCCGTTACGATCGAAGCCGCACAGCGGGCCGGACGGGTGACCGCACTCGAGCGGAAACCCGAGCGGCTCGAGACGACGGAGAAGAACCTGGCCGCGAACGAGGGATCCGTCCGGGCGGCCGTCGAACTGCGGAACGCGGAAGCGCCCGAGGGGCTGCCCGACGACGCCGACGCGCTCTTTCTGGGCGGGAGCCGGAACTTCGAGGCGGTGCTCGATCACGCCGTCGACACCGAGATCGACCGCGTGATCATGAACGTCTCGCGCCTCGAGGTCGCCGGCGAGGCAACCGAGGCCTTCCGCGAGCGGGACCTGCTCGAGGAGGTCGTCCAATTCCAGGTGAGCCACGGTTACGAACTCGCCGGCGCGACGAGTTTCAACTCGGACAACCCGGTGTACATGCTGGTCGGGAGCGCGACCCCTGACGAGGACGCAGATGACGAAGACAGCAAGAAAGTTGCCGCAGACGGAAGCGGCGAGACGCGGACGGAGGGTACCGACCGATGACGCTGTACGGCGTCGGACTCGGCCCCGGCGAGGCTGATCTCGTGACGGTTCGCGGGAAGGAGATCCTCGAGGAGTGCGACGTGGTCTACTCGCCGGGTCGCCTGTCGCGGACGGTCGCGTTGAAACACGTCGACGAATCGAAGATCGGGGACCTGGACTTCCCGATGACGAAAGACGAGGAGAAGCTGCGAACGGCGTGGAAGGCGGCCGCGGCGGAGATTGCCCCGAACGCACGCGACGGCGACGTCGCCTTCGTGACGCTGGGCGATCCGAACGTCTACTCGACGTTTGGACACCTGCGTCGGACGATCGACGCCTTTCATCCGGGTGTTGAACTGGAAATCGTCCCCGGCGTGAGCGCGGTGACGGCGTTCGCGACCGCGATGGGGGTCGAGATCGAAGCCGGCGCTGGTCTCTCGCTGCGGGAGGCCGCGTCCGGCCACAGTCCCACGGGTCCGGATCGGATGATCCTGTTCAAGGTCACCGACGCGCCCGCGACCCATGAGGGGCTCCTCGAGGCCGGCTACGACGTGACCTACGGCCGGCGGCTGTTCATGGAGCAGGGCGAGACGATCGTCACGGACGATCCCGCAGAAATCGACGAGCGGGATTACTACACGTTGGCGTACGCCGAGAAGGACGGCCTCGAGGTCGAGCAGGCGACGGCTGCCTTTCAGACCGACGACTCCGACGCCTCGAGTGAAGACGACTCACCAGCGAGCGGTGAGCCAGTGACGGATGGTGGTGAATTGCGCGATCTCGAGCTCGCAGAGGGCTGTGAAGGTGGCGACTGTGGAGGACACCGATGACTGACGACACACCGAACGACCCGCAGGACGCGATCGATTCGCAGGGCGAACGCCGCCGCGAGGAACTCGACGACCGGATCTTCGACCACAGCGCCGGCGACGAACAGGAGGGGATTCCCTTCGTCGGCGCCGGCCCCGGCAACCCACGCTTGCTGACCGTCGCCGGGAAGGAACTGCTCGAGGAGGCCGACCTCGTCGTTCACGCGGGCTCGCTGGTCAACAGCGAACTCCTCGACGAGTACTGTGCCCACGCCGAACTGGTGAACTCCGTCGGAAAGGACCTCGAGGAACTGATCCCCCTCATGAGAGACGCCTATGAGGACGGCGATAACGTCGTCCGCCTGCACAGCGGCGACCCCGCCATCTACGGCGCGGCGCTCGAGCAGATGGACGCGCTGGAACACGAGGGCGTCCCGACTCACTTCGTGCCGGGCGTCACGTCGGCGTTCGCGGCCAGCGCGACGCTGCGAACGCAATTGACGCTCAACGAAGTCTCGAACCACGTCGCGTTCACCCGGCCGCAGGGGAAGACTCTGACCCCGGAAGAGGACCACATCTCCGACTTCGTCGAGATGGGCGACGTGACGACCTGCATCTATCTGGGGACTCACGCGGTTCGGGACACGATGGATCGGCTGCTCGAGGACGAGCACGACCCCGAGACGCCGGTCGCGGTGATCTACCACGCCTCCTGGCCGGACGAGGACGTCATTATCGGCTCGATCGGCGACATCGCGGACAAGGTCGAGGAGGCGGGGTATCGCGCCTCGGCGCTGGTCGTCATCGGCGACGCGGTGACCGGCGCGGGCTATGAACGATCCTTCCTCTACGGCGACTGGGCCAACCGCGGCTCTTCGGATAGTTCGGCCGAAACGGAGGCGAGCGATGACTGAATCGCAGTGGCACTACCGCAAACACGCCGAAAGCCCCTGCCTCGCTCGATCGGTTGCGGCTCGCTGCGGTCCTCGCTCCGCTGCGGTCCTTACTTCGCCTCACCGGATCGACCGAGGCAGCCCCTTTCAGTCCCACCCCCGCGGTGGACTGGACGGATCGATAGAACGTGGACAAGACAATTTCGCTACGATAGAGGTTTCACAATGAGTTCAGGAACTGAGAACACAGACGGTACAGGCGACTCGAGTACGGATTCCGGCGGCGGCCACTGTTCGACGGCGGACAGTGATGGCGAAGTCGCCGAAGAGATCGCGATCATCTCCTTCGGCCGGAAGATGGATACCGCCGAGGAGATCAAAGGCGAGATCGGCGATCGCTACGAGGCGATCGATATCATCGAGTACCACGGCGACGTCTTCGAGGAGCACTGGGGCGAGTACGACTGCTTTATCGGCCTGATGGCGAGCGGGATCGCGATGCGGAAGACGGCCCACCTGCTCGATGACAAGTGGGAGGACCCCGCGATCTGCGTCGTCGACGAGGAACTGACGTGGGCCATCCCGATCACGGGCGGCCACCACGGCGCGAACCAGGTCGCACAGGACCTCGCGACGATGGGCGCGATTCCGGCGATGACTACCGCCTCGGAGGCGGCCGGCAAGCAGGGCGTCGAGTCCCGCGCGAAGGCGATGGACACTCACGTCGTCAACGGCGACTCGACGGTGAAGACGAACCTCGCCGTTCTCGACGAGAACCTCGGTCCCGTTGCCCGACTCGAGGGACCGAAGGCCGTCCTCGTCGGCAACGACGTGACGGTTCTCAAGCGGAACAAGAACGACGGCATCGTGATCGGCACCGGCAGCGTCTCCGGCGCGAGCAAAGGGGCGTTCCTCGCTGCGTGGGAGGAAGCCCTCGAGCAGACCGACTACGGCTTCGACGACGTGGAGTTCGTCGGCACCGCGACCCGGAAGGAAGACGAGGAGGGACTGCTCGAGGCGGCACAGGAACTCGACCTCGGCGTGGTCGCCTTCGACAAGGAGACCCTGCTCGCACACGAGGGGCCGACGCCTTCCAAATCGAAGGAACTGATCGGCTGGCCCGGCGTCTCCGAGGCCTCCGCGATCGCGGGCGGGGCCGAGCAGGAGCTGGTCCTCGAGAAAATTGGCTACGAAAACGAGGTCACGGTGGCGATCGGTCGATGAGTACCGAGGAGACAACCGCTGGCACCGACAGCGGAACCCCCGACGACCACGGCACCCTCTACGTCGTCGGTATCGGCCCCGGCCTGCCCGACCACATGACCAAGCGGGCCAAGGAGGTCATCGAATCGTCGGAAGTCGTCATCGCCTCGAGCCTCTACCAGGAGTTCCTGCGCGACGACGGGACGCTGCTGCCAGAGGAGCAAACGGATGAGGACGGGATCGCGGTTCGAGACGACGGCTTCGAACAGGAGATCATCCGCTCGACGATGGGGCGGCAGATCGAACTCGCTCGAGCGGCGTTCGACCACGTCCGAGAGGGGAAGGACGTGGCCCACGTCTCGGGCGGCGATCCGTCGGTCTACGGCAAGTCCGATCTGATCTTCAAGATGGCCGACGAGGACGACGCCACCGATATTCCGATCGAGATCGTCCCCGGTCTGACGGCGGCGCTGGGCGGCTCGGCGAACGTCGGCGCGCCGCTGTGTAACGACTTCTGTACGGTCTCGCTGTCGGACAAGTGGCGCGGCTGGGACGAGATCGAGGAGAAGCTCCGCGCGGCCGCGATCAGCGGCTTCGTGATCGTCCTCTACAACTGCTGGCGCAACTACGAGCAGGCCGTCGAAATCGTCCGCGAGGAGCGGACCGACGACGCCGCCGTGGCTATCGTCAACGACGCCGGCCGCGCGGATGCCGGCCGCAACGGCGAGAGCCAGTTTATCACCACCCTCGGCGAGGCCGCCGACCACGACGACAAGGTCTCCGGGATGGGCACCTCGCTGATCATCGGCAACCACGAGACAGAGACCTGGCGCAACGACGACCGAACGTACCTCGTCACCCCGCGCGGCGGGCGTGACGTCGACGACTTCTGAGACCTCACAACACACAATCATGAGTACGGACACCAACGCGGACGCCGACGACGAATCGACTTCCAACTGCGGTGCCTCGAGCACGGAGAGCACCAGTAGCGAGGCGAGCACCGATACCTCGAGTTCGAAATGCGGTGCCTCGAGTAGTACCGACGACTCGAGCGGCTCCAAATGCGGAGCGTCCTCGAGTTCCGGTTCCTCGTCTTCGTCCTCGAGTAGCTGCGGTGCCTCGAGTTCGGACGACGGCTCGAACGAGAAGGAGGTCGGCTCCACGGTCGAGGACTTCGACGCCGAACCGGGCCAGCTGAGCGCCGTCGGCCTCGGTCCCGGCCACCCGGAGGGGATGACCGACCGCGCGAAGACGGCGCTGCTCGAGGCCGACCACATCGTCGGCTACACGACGTACATCGACCTCATTCCGGACGAGATCACCGCGGAAGCCGACGAACTGTACGACACGCCGATGTGCGGCGAAGTGTCGCGAACGGAGGAGGCCATCGACCGCGCGCTGGCGGGCCACGACGTCGCCATCGTCGGTAGCGGCGACCCCAACGTCTACGCGCTCGGCGGACTCGCGCTCGAGATCCTCGAGTCCAAGGGCGCGACGGCGTCGATGGTCGACTTCGAGGCCGTGCCGGGCGTCCCGGCGGCCCAGTCCTGTGCGGCCCGACTGGGCGCGCCGCTGGTCAACGACACCGTCTCGATCTCGCTGTCGGATCACCTCGTCCCGATGCCGGAGATCGAGTCGCGACTCCACTCCGCGGCCAAGGAGAGCTTCACGATCACGATCTACAACCCGTGGAGCCGCAAGCGCCGAGAGAACTTCGAGAAAGCCTGCGAGATCCTGCTGGCCCACCGCGACGAGGACACGCCGGTCGGCATCGTCCACGGCGCCGGCCGCGACGACGAGCAGGTGATGATCACCGAACTCGGCGAACTCGAGGAGCTCGGCGAGAGCGAGATCGTCGACATGACGACGACGATCGTCGTCGGCAACGAGGACACCTACGTCTGGGACGACCGGATGGTGACCCCGCGGGGCTACGAGACGAAGTACGACTACTGAGCGCTTCGACCGAAATCCGATCCAGACGAAATTCACCAATGTCACGATACGAAGTCACCATCGAGAAGGACGCCTGCGACGGCATCTTCGCCTGCCTGACTCGCGACCCGCGATTCGTCGAGGGCGAAGACGGCCTCGCGACGATCGATCCCGGCGCGGATCCGGTCTACGACTGCGAGGGCGAGGTCACTGACAACGCCGAGCGCGTCGTCGCGACGTTCGACGACGACCGAATCGACGAGGCCCGGCAGGCGGCCGCGGCCTGTCCCACGGACGCGATCATCGTCGAGGAGGTGGGCGAATGAGCGACGCGGAATCCGCGATCGAAATCGAGGTCCCATCCGATCCGCTCGCGGGTCACGCCGCGACGGCGTACTTCTGGGGCCACGTCGCTGGAAGCGGGGACGTTTCCGATGACGGCATCGAGGTCGTCACCAACGACGAGGCATCCGCGGAAGTGCTCGCTGCGATCTCGGGCGGCGACCTCGAGCACGACACGACCAGCCGCGACTACGCACACGACACCTCGATCACGCGAACCGAAGACGAGTACACGCTCTCGATCGGCGGGGATGAGGGAGCCAGCACCGACGATGCCGGCCTGCTCGGGCGCAGCGGTGCGCTCGGCCTGCCCGTCGATGGCCGCGGCAACTATCGCTTTGGGGCCTTTGCGAGCTACGACCGGGAACTGCTTCGGGGCCTCCTCGAGGGCTGTGGCACCATCTGTTTCAAGTCCTCGAGCGGCACCGTCGGCATCTCCTTCGTCCACGACGATCGGGAGTTGCTCGAACTCGCGCGGGACTTGATTGCGGAATGTCCGGTTACCGCGCCGATGGGCGACCTCTCGGAAACCTCGTCGGGCGGCTACTGGTTCGGCGTCGACGACGACGCCGCGCCCGCCTTCGGCGCGTGGCTCTACGAGAACTGCGAGGAAACCGGCCTGTTCGCGCCGAGTCGCCGCCGCAAACTCGAGCGGAGCCTCGAGCAGGCGTCGGCGTACGACGGCGGCGAGACATAGTATAACGACAATCGATGAGCACTCCTGACCAGACCACACCCGCGGCCGCGGCCGGATTCGACGACGAGGCCGTCCTCCTGATCGGTCACGGCTCCCGGCGCGAGAAGTCGAACGAACAGGTCCGCGAACTGGCCGCCACCCTCGAGTCCCGGTTGGGGCTCCCGGTCGATGCCGCGTTCCTCGAGCTCGCGGAGCCGGCGATCGACGAGGCCTTCGCATCGCTCGCGCCGGTCGCGTCGCAGGTCACCGTCGTCCACTGCTCGCTGTTCGCCGCGAGCCACGTCAAGAACGACGTGCCGCTCGCGATCGAACAGGCACGAGCCGACCACGACCTCGAGATCAACAACGGCGCACATCTGGGAGTTCATCCCGCAATTCTGGATCTGCTGGACGACCGCGCAGCCGAGGTCGAAGCGGAACTGGGCGTCGACCGCGAGCACGACGACGTCGCCGTCGTCGTCTGTGGCCGCGGCTCGAGCGATCCGGACGCCAACGGCGACGTGCACAAGCTGGCTCGCCTCCTCTACGAGGGCCGCGAGTTCGACCGCGTTGAGGCCTCCTTTATCGGCGTGACGGAGCCGACGCTCGAGGAGAGCCTCCACGGGCTCTCGAAGCACCGGCCCGACGCGGTCGTCGTCCTGCCGTACATGCTCGGCGACGGCGTCCTCACCCAGCGAGTCCGGGACTGGACGGCCGACTTCGATGCGGACTACCCCTACGTCGACGCGCTGGCCGGCGATCCCCTCGGAACGGACTCCCGGCTACTTGACGTCTTCGCCGATCGCTGGCAGGAGGCCCGAACTGAGAGCGTCGAGATGTCCTGTGACACGTGCAAGTACAAGGTCGATCTCGAGGGGTACGAGGAGGACATCGGCGGGGCTCGAGCCATGCTGCGCGCACTGGCTCATCAGGAGGCCCACGCCGATCGGGACGACATCGACGAGGAGCCCGACAGCCACGATGCGCCCGAAAAGCACGTCGCGGTCTGTACCAACCAGACCTGTGCGAAGATGGGGTCGCCGGCGGTCCTCGAGCGCCTGCGCCAGGAAGTTCGGGACTCTGACCACCGCGACGCCCGCATCACGCGGTCGTCCTGTCTCGGACGGTGCGGCGACGGGCCGATGGTCGCGGTCTACCCGGACGGGATCTGGTACGGCGGCGTCGAGGACGCTGACGCCGAACGGATCGTCGGCGACCACCTCGACCGGGACCGCATCGTGAGCGACCTCGTCGATCAGACGCTGTAACGACTGCGAACGGAGCGATCACGAATCGGGACGAAACCACGACCACAATCACGGAACACTACCATTCAACCATGAGCTGCTACGAAATCGAAGCGCTACGACTCGGACTGATGACCGTCCTCGGCGTCGGGGACGACAGCACCCGCGATCACGCGGAGAAAGAACTCGAGGGCCACCTCGAGGGACCCATCCAGGGCCTCGCGGAGGCGGACAGCCTCGCGGAGATCGAACGCCACCTCGACGCTGCGCTGGTCGACCTCGAGGAGGAGGTTGCATCGATGGACAGCGACGATCCGGAGTTCGACTACACTCGGGGCCGGCTGCTGGCGGTCCGCGACGCCGAGCGGGCGGTCCAGCGGCTGAGCGCGCAGGGTGAGAGCATCGTGGACGGGCTGGGCGACGCCCACGACACCCTCCACGAGACGTTCCCGGTCGAGGAGTGACGATGAGCGAAACTGTACCCGAAGCCGAACGCACGGTGGAGTTCCGCAGGGTTCCGCTCGGCGAGATCGAGACGGCCCGCAGCCGCCACATGTGGACCCGATCCGCGGTCCACGTTGCGGAGGACGGAGACCTCGTCGTCACGGGGACGTGGGACGGGACCGTCACCGCCCGCGACGTCGACTCGCTCGAGACTCGGTGGTCCGTCGATCATCCGGATCACGCGGTCGGGATCGCGTCGCTGGAGGCCGCTGCCGATGATAGCGCAGACACGATCATCGTCGCCGGACGCGGCGAAACGGGAACGATCGCGGCCTATGACGCCGGGACGGGCGACCAGCGCTGGCGGTACGACACCGCTGACGACGTCGGCGAGGCGGTCAAGGACACCGTCTTCTATCTTCCCTATGTAGTCGCGCTCGAGACCGGAACCGACGCCGACGGCAACGGCCGGCTGTACGCCGCCGCGCGACGCTACGAGCGCGACGGCGAGACCCGACGGTGGCACAGCACGGTCTACGCCTTCGACGCCGACGGGACGGTCCAATGGACGTACGAGACCGACGCCTCGCCGATCGCGATCGATATCGACGCCGACGGCGAGCGCCTCGCGGTCGGCTACAACCGTTGCATGGGCGAGCACGACACCGGGCTCGTCGTCCTCGGAACCGAATCGGGCGACCTCGAGTGGACCTGGGACCCCGGAACGGACGGCGACCGACGCGTCGGCGACGTTTCCGTCGACGGAGAGTCGATCGCCGTCTCGAGTCACGGGGACAAACGCGGTTACCTGCTGGGTCCCGGCGGTGCCGAGCGCTGGCACGTCGACCTCGCCGTCGAGACCGAGATCGACGGCGAGACGCTGTACGCGTACCCGAACCATGCCTACGCGAACGACGGCCGAGTGGCGTTCGTGACCGGCAATACGTACGCGGTCGAGAGCCGCGAAACCGAGAGCCGACACCCGAACGAACACCGCGTCGCCGCGTTCGACGCCGACGGGGACCTCGTCTGGGACGACGAGGTCCGCGGCTTCGTTCACGGTCTGGCTGCCGACGGCGAGCGGCTCGTCGCCCCCTGCGCACAGAACTTTCGGGTCCGCGATCCCGACACCCACGCCGTTCGCTGGTTCGGCCTCAAGTCCGGCGCGGATGGACTCGAGCACCTCGACGGAATCGCGACGGCAGCCGCCGTCGATGGTGGCACGGTCACCGCCATCGAGGAACCCGTCGAGTACCACGACGAAGGCGAGACGCGCGGCGAGTACGCGCTTCGCGTCGGTTCGCTCGAGTAACGCAGTCTATCAGTTCGGCCGTCAGCAGGATTTTCTGCCGCAGTACGGCGGACAGTCGCATACGCAAGGCCAATCCCCACAACGCTCTCTCTCGTCTCTGTTTCCGTATAATGACCGAGGATCTCGCATCCGACGGCGCCGAGGAACGTTCGGATCTCGACGGAGCCGAACAGGCCTCGAGCCGTCCCGACGAAGCCGAATCGACGGCAGGATCGCCACGCCGAGTGCTGACTGACGGTGGGCAGGCGGAGATGGAGGAGTCCGAAGACGAGCAAGACGACGACTCGAGCGAGGCAGACGCCGAAGCGGAGGACGACGGTGACGACGCAGCGTCCGAGTCAGAAGACGACTCGGAGGCCGAGGAAGAGTCCGGAGACGAAGGGGACGATGCGGAAGAGGCCGAAGACGAAGGTGCGGAGACGGAGTCAGAAGACGCGGAAGAAGCCGAAGACGAAGCGGAGACGGAGGACGAAGCGGAAAGTGAGGACGAAGCGGAAACAGAGGACGAGGCAGAAACCGAGGACGAATCGGAGACTGAAGACGAGTCGGCGGAGGAACCGGAGATCGAAGCCGAAAGTGAGGGCGAGGATGCGGGGGAAGACGAGAGCGAGACGGACGAAGACGAGGACCACGTCGAGAGTGCCGACGACGTCTACCAGGGCGACGACGCGTCGGGCGTCCTTCACCTCGACCTCGACGGACTGTTCCTCGATCTGCTCGGACTCGAGGTCAATCTCGATCCGGTGACGCTGGACGTTTCGGCGCGACCGGGCGGGAACAACCTGCTGGGTAATCTGCTGTCGGCGGTGACGGGGCTGCTGGACGGCCCCGGTGCGATGATCGACAAGGCGAAATCGATGCTGAGCAAGCCGATCGAGTTCGTCAAAAACCTGCTGAACAAGCCCGTCGAAAAGCTCACGGGGCTCTTCGGCGGGGACGAGGAAGCGAGCGAGGCGGACGCCGAGGAGGAAGAGGCGTCCGAAAGCGAAGACGAATCCCCCGGTCCGCTTTCGTCGGCGGTACAGCGTCTGAAGGACGGGGTTATGGGGGCAGCGAGCTGGGTGAGAGAGAAGCTAGCCGAACTCGCTCCGAGCCTCCCAACTGAGGAGCTCGTCTCGGCAGTCGTTAGCGCGATGCTCGAACAGCTACTCGAGCAACTCGAGCCGGATCAGGACGAAGAGGGCAGTGGACAGGCGGAGCCGTCACAGGCGGAGGCCGCATCATGAGCGACGACTCACTCACACAACGGGTCGATACCGAGAAGATCACCGAGAACATCGACGTCGACGAACTGGTCGACGGAACGCAGTGGGAAGACGAGATCGACGGGGACAAACCGCTCGGGGAGGCGCTGGGCGGACAGCTCGGCGCGATCGTCGGGCGGGCGATCGGCGAATCCCTCGGGCGGACGATCGGGAACATGGTCGTCGACGAACTCCTCAGTTCCGGCGATGGAGCGGATGAAACGGACGAGGAGTCCGACGAAGAAAGCGCCGAAGACGGCGAGGAAGACGATGAAGCAGACGACGAGTCTGCAGACGAAAGCGCCGAAGACGGCGATGCGTCCGACGACGAAGACGACGCGGACGAAGAGGATGCAGAAGAGACCGATGCCGAGAGTGACGACGAGAGCGCCGAGGACGACGCCGACGAGAGCGAGGCGCAAGGCGACGACGAATCGGACGCGGCGGACGAGGAATCGGCGGACGACGAATCGGAACAGACGGACGAAGACGAGGAATAAGACCGTGATTCAGGGAACGCACTCGCTCCGCGAACCGACTCGAGGTGGTCGCTGTGAGTAACGAGTCAGGACTGAAGAGTATGGTCGCCGACGAGGTCAGCAACCAGATCGACGTCGCCGATATGCTCGGTGACGGCAGTCTCGAGGACAACATCGACGGCGGCGAGGTCGGCGCTGCGGTCGGTCGCGAGTTCGGCGAACGGTTCGGGCGCGAAGTCGGCGCGGCCATCGGTCGGGAGGTCCACGAGACGATCGCCGCGGGCGTCGACGAAGGAAAGGAACTCGATGAGATTCGAACGGATCTCTCGACGGCAATCAAGGACGCCCTCCGCGAGTCGGTCGCGAACGTAGAGGGCCGCGACTCGCTCGAGTCGATGGCCAAGGGCGTGACCGACGGCAGCAGTCTCGAGGGACTCCTCGACGGCGTCGGAAGCGACGAAAGCGACGACACCGACGAGGACGAATCCGAGAGCGAGGAACAGACGGAATCCGAGGGCGAGGAGCAGACGGACGAAACGGACGCACAGGAGGACGGAACTGAAAGCGACGAAACGAGCACCACGGAGTCGATCAAAGAGGCCGCCGATACGGCCAAAGAATCGGTCGAAGGAGCTGCTAGCAAAGCCACAGAGACAGTCAGCGGCGGGAGCGAGGACGACGAAGAGACGGGCGACGAAGCTGCCGAATCGGCTGATGAAGCCGACGAGACGGCTGACGAAAGCGAAGAATCGACCGACGAAGCCGAGCCGTCCGAAGCGGGCGAGGATGAGCCGTCCATAGAGGACCTCGAGGACCTCCGGAAGGACACGCTCGAGGACTTCCTCGGCGTGATGTCCTACAGCGATCTGCAGTCGGTCGCGAAGGACGTCGGCGTGAAGGCGAACCTCAGCCGAGAGGAGATGACCGACGAGATCATCGAGACGGTGACGGATGAGGAGTCGGACTCCGACTCGGACGAGGAGTCGGAAACGGAAGCGGAAGCCGAGTGACGGCTGCCGGGGACGAGACGATCGACTGCACTCCGTCGCTCCCGATCTGACTATCGCACACGACAAAGCGGTGCGACCTGAAAGCCACAGATGAGCGACTCACAACTCCACGATCGAGTGCACGAGGTACTGGACGAAGCCGACGCGTTCAGCGGGTCGATCGTTTCCGACGGTGACTCGGATAGCGAGGACGACTCGAGCGATGAGAGCGAGTCGACCGGACGGGACCTGCTCGAGACCGCCCGGGAGGCGAGCGACCTCCTCGAGTCGGCCGACCCCAACGAACTGCTCGCGGCGATCGGACTGGACACGCTCGAAGACGGCTCCGAACCGGATTCGATCCCGGAGGCTATCGCTCGCGGCGAGCAGGAGAACCTCGAGAATCTCCAGCGATTGCTCCACCTCGCGAACCTCGCCGACCGGGCTGACGACGATAGCTTTGAAGGGGCTGTCGATGATCTTCAAGAAATGATGAGTGAACGGGCCGAATCCGATACCGAAGAAGCGGAGGAAGCGGAGAGCAAAGCAGACGAGGAGACACCGGACGACGAATCGACGGCTACCGAGGACGAGGCGGCCAAATCGGAAGCGGACGAGACAGCTGACGATCTCGGAGACCGCCTCCGATCGTCGATGGAATCCTCGTTCGAGCAGTTCGGCGACGACGTCCAGCAGCTCAAAGACCGCCTCGAGTCGGCGAGTGCCGGAAGCGCCGGTACCGAGGAGGCCGACGAAACCGACGAGACGACCGACGACGAGGCCACCGACGAAGTGACAGCCGATGACGCGGCGGACGAGGAGGACACCGATGACGACGGGCTCCTGGGATCGGGTCTCGGTAGTGACGAGGATCATGGAACGGCGTCAGGCGGCCCCAGCCGCCACTCGACGATGGCACCGCCACCGTCCAAACGGGCGGATATGCGCAAGACGACGCGGCACTCGACGATGCCGGACAAGCACTAAGAGCGCGGATTCAGTTCACTCGCTCGGGTCCTGCTTGAGGTGGGACCGGTGAACAGCACAGGCGATATCCCGCTGAAGCCTTATCCTGCTGCTCGCTGACGGCCCGTGTATGACGAGACACATCAGCGAAACGCAGGTCCGCCACTGGCTGGACGACACGGCCATCCGAAACGTGACTCCCCACACCGACGAGGATACCGAATTCAATTTCCAGGTCGAACTCTCGAAGCTACCGGTCCACGTCGTCAAGGAGACCGAGTTCGGCCCGATTCGGATCGTCGGCCGGAGCGGGTTCGACACCGACCGGGCCCAGAACCTGCTCCGTGACGATCAGCGGCGCAGCGAGTTGCTCGAGTACGTCGGGCCGATGCTGGCGGCGACGCCCGGGTTCTACACGTTCCTCGATGAGGACGGCGTCTCCTGCCAGTTGCGCGAGGCGGAGACGGTTCAGGTGGAGTATCGGGTCTATCCGGACGGCGCTTCTCAGCAGGCGCTGATGGACGGGATCATGTCGATCGCGACGAGCATGCGCTACGTTCGGAACGTCGTAGTAGCGGTGGCGCAGTCCGACTAGTTCCGACCGAGCGTCGGTCGGGTCGGTCGCCTCGCGTAACCAATTACGGTCACGTTTTCACCCGTATCGAGCTCGAGAGCAGCATCGATAACCACTGTTGGGTTCCCTGAGCGGTACGTTTATATTGTTGTGTTCCATCGTTGTTCCGTATATGGAATATCGACGACGAGAGCTACTCGGGGCCAGTGCGGCGGGGATCGCCGCCGCCGTCGGCGGCTGTCTCGGGTCCGGAGACGACGGCGAGGGATCGGTCGCCGGCGAGGAACTCGCGCTCGCGACGACGACGAGCACGTACGATACGGGACTGCTCGACGAGATTAACGCCGCGTTCCAGGAGCGGTTCGGAACGCCCGTCGCGGCCAACGCCCAGGGAACCGGTGCCGCGATCGAGTCTGCTCGCAACGGTAACGCCGACGTGATTCTGGTCCACGCGCGCTCACTCGAGGACGAGTTCATGCGAGAGGGACACGGAGTCAACCGGCGGAGCCTGATGTTCAACGACTTCGTGATCGTCGGGCCGAGCGACGACCCGGCGGGCGTCGGCGACACCGAGCAGGCGACTGCGGCCTTCGAGGCCGTCGCGAGCGCGCAAGCGCAGTTCGTTTCGCGCGGTGACGACTCGGGCACGCACACGAAAGAGTTAGCTATCTGGGACGAATCGGGTGCTGAGCCCGGCGGTGAGTGGTACCAGGAACTCGGGAGCGGCATGGGAGAGACGCTAAACAACGCGAGCGAGTCGGGTTCGTACACGCTCGCCGATCGGGGGACGTTCCTTTCGATGCAGGATAACGTCGACCTCGAGATCCTGCTACAGGGACCGATCGAGGGCGGACCGGAGCTGCTCGCGAACCCCTACGGAATCATGGCGGCCAATCCGGAAATTCACTCGAACGTCAACTACGACCTCGCGATGGCCTACATCGGCTTTTTCACGAGTCCGGAGGGGCAGGAACTCGTCGGGGACTACACGGCGAACGGCGAACAGCTGTTCTACCCCGAGGCCCTGTCGGAGGACCCGAACTTCCAGCAGTACGTCCCGGAGGGATGGCAACCGGACTCGAGCGAGGAGTGATCGGCAGGTCCACTACCCAGACGAAACGACCCACTACCGATGCCATTCGAGTCCCTCGCCGAACCGAACTATCTCCGGAGCATCATCCAGGTCTCGCTGACGGTCAGCCTGACCGCCATCCTGTTGAGTACCCTCCTCAGTCTGCCGATCGCCTTCGTCGTCGGCTTCGCGGACTTCCGCGGGAAGCGGGTGATCACGGCCGTCATCAACACGGGGATGGGCTTTCCGAGCGTCGTCGTCGGACTGCTCGTTCTGATGGCCCTCTCGAACAGCGGCCCGCTCGGCGCGCTTGAGCTCGTTTACACGCCCGAAGCCATGATCATCTCCCAATGCGTCCTCGCCGCGCCGGTGATCACCGGCGTCGCCCTGTCGGCCATCGAGAGCGTCGACGACGCCGTCCGAGATGCGGCCTACGGTGTCGGCGGGACCCGAGCCGACGTCGCGCTGATCACTCTCAAGGAGGCGCGCTACGGCGTCGTGACCGGGATTCTCGCCGGCTTCGGCCGCGCGATCAGCGAGGTCGGCTCGGTCCTGATCGTCGGCGGCAACATCGCCTACGCCGACGGGACGTCGAAAACCCGCACGATCACGACCGCGATCACGCTCGAGACGCGCCGCGGCGAGTTCGAGACGGCGCTGGTGCTCGGTGCGGTGTTGCTCGTCCTCGTCTTGCTCGTCAACGGAATCGTCCTGCGGCTCGGAGGTCGATAATGATTCGAGCGACTGCAATGGAGGCGGAGCAGCGATGAACCTCGAACTCGAGCACGCGTCCTACGGCGTCGACGAGACGGAGATCCTGACCGACGTCTCGCTCGCGGTTGAGTCGGGCGAGATCGTGACGATCATCGGCCCCTCGGGGGCCGGCAAGACGACGCTGTTGCGGCTGGCCGCGCTGTTCGAGCGGCCGACCGACGGTGCCGTTCGCTCCGACGGAACGGATCCGTGGTCCCTGTCTCGAGACGATCGGCTCGAGTTCCGTCGGCGGATCGGCATCGTCTTCCAGCAAGCGAGCCTGTTCGAGACCTCGGTGGCGCGCAACGTCGATATCGGCCAACGGGTTCGCCGGTCGTGGCCCCAGCGAGTGGGAGACTTCCTCGAGCGGCTCACGGCCCGCTGGATTCGCGCCTCGCCGACGGTCGACGACCGAACGCTCGGGGCCCTCGAACTCGTCGGCCTTCGGGACGCGTGGGACCGCGACGCGGGGTCGCTCTCCGGCGGTGAGGCCCAGCGGGTCTCCTTCGCTCGCGCGCTCGCGGCGGATCCCGACCTGCTGGTGCTCGACGAGCCGACCTCGGATCTCGATCCGCGGAACACGGCTATCCTCGAGCGCGCGATCGAACGCGCTCGCGAGCGCGATCACGGTGTCTTACTCGCGACCCACGACATGCACCAGGCCGAGCGGATCTCGGATCGCGTCGCCTTCCTGCTCGAGGGCGAACTGGTCGAGGTGGGTCCACCGGAGCGGATCTTCGACGATCCCCGCGACGAACGAACTGCTCGGTTCGTCAACGGCGACCTGTTGTACGATGAAAACGAACTTCTCGCCTCATTGTGAAGGGGTACTCGAGCGGATTCAGCTTCGGCTGCGATTCGATCGAAATCACCGCGTGACCCACCGATGACCATGGAAAAGGAATTCGACCCCTACCTGCGGATCGACGACGTCGCCGTCGATCGCAGCGACGTCGAGATGCTGCGCGCGATCGATGACCGCGGCTCGCTGTCGGGGGCAGCCGAGGCCCTCGAGCGATCCTATCCCCGCCTCCAGCAACGGGTGGTGGCGCTCGAGGAGGCAATCGGGCCGCTGGTCGAGCGGACCCGCGGCGGGGCCGACGGCGGCGGGAGTTCGCTGACATCGACGGCACGGGACCTGCTGGCGCGGTTCGATCGGCTCGTCGCGGCCTACGAGGGCGTCGCCCGCGTCGACGAGACGGTGCTCTCGGGGCGAGTGATCGATCGCGATGGTGAGCTGGCAACCGTCGAGACCGATGCAGGGGAGATTCTGGCAGTCGTTCCGGCTGCGGCTTCGACCGCGTCCGTGACGATCCGCTCCGACGCCGTGAGTCTCCACGCGCCCAGCGACGCGCCGCGAGCCGAGGGAACGAGCGTTCGAAATCGGTTCCGGGGGACCGTCTCGTGGCTCGAGGCCGGCGACGCCGTCGCTCGGGTGGGGATCGAGCTGGAAGCCAGGGAGGGCGTTGAGAACAGCACGGAACTCGTGGCACTGGTCACTCGCCGGAGCGTCGAGACGCTGGGGCTCGAGCCGGGCCGGTCGATCGTCGCCTCGGTGAAGGCGACGGCGGCGCGTGGTGTCGGGATCGAAGATCGCTCACAGAAGGGCACTGGCGACTGACGGTGCTTCGAACCCCCCTCGGCCATCTCTCTCGAGACTCACCGAAGCCCAAATTATCGCTCTCCCTCCACACCGATTTCGCTCTCGAACTGTGCGAAGAAATCGTCCATGAACTGTCGTCGCGAGTCGCCCAGGCACCGTCCCGGCGCGGTATACAACGCGTTCAGACGCTCCCGTGCCCACTCCTGAAGGAGCGTGATGTCGGGACTATCCGACGAATCCGTTCCGGACACCGATGCATCGTCGATGACCGCGTATTTTTCACCGGCTCTGCCCGAACGCTCGCCGACGATACAGGCCAGTCGAACGATACCGCGCGCTCCAGCAGCGTCTAACTTGTCCGCATCGAAGAGCAGTCGGGCCTCGAGCGTCTCCGGCTCCGGAGAACTTGCCCGAATACTGTGCGCCCGAATGCAGTGCGTAACTGCGTCGATTCGATCCGCCGTCACTCCGTCCGCCTCGAGAAGATCCGCGGCTTCGGCCGCGGCCCACTCGTCGTGATCATCGATCGCTCCCATTCTCTCCTGCGGGCGACCGATGTCGTGTAACCATGCCGCCGCGGAAAGGACGGCTCTATCGACCCTGCTCTCGCATTCCGCTGCTAACCGAATCGATACGTTTCTGACTCGGGCAGCGTGGAACAGATCGTGCGCCGGAAGGGCGTCTTCGTAGTAGGGCTTCGCCAACTCTCGAGCGCGGGAACCCAGTTCCTGCGACATTATAGAGGAGTGACTATTTGACGAGAAATAATCGTTCTGGAGCTTTCGGGTGACACTCGGACGGGGCGGTGGAACTACGTCCGAGGACGTTGCCCTGCGAGCCCCAATGCTTTCTCGAGGGGGCACGTACCGACGCCCATGTACGATTCCATTCTGGTCGCGACCGACGGGAGCGAGGCCGCGGCGACCGCGGTCGAGCACGCCATCGCACTCGCGGAGCGGTTCGACGCACCGCTGTACGGGATCGCTGTCGTCGACGAACGAACCGAGTACGACACCGGTATCGTCGATCCCGCGGAGGCCAAGCGACACCATCGAGAGCGAGCGTCGGGCTGGCTCGAGGAGCTGGAATCGACGGCGGACTCGGCCGGTGTTCCCGTCGAGACGGCCGTTCGCTCCGGCGTGCCGCACGAGGAGGTCCTCGACTACGCGGCCGAACTGAATGCGGGGGCGATCGTCCTCGGTTCCCGCGGCCGCTCGTCGTTCAAAGGGGCACTGCTCGGCAGCACCGTCGACAGGGTCGTCAGGATCACGGACCGGCCCGTGCTGGTCGTCGGCGACGGAGACGATGGGGGGCACTGAGGGGCCGGACAACGAGCCGTCGCGCGATACTGGTGGGAATTACGGATGAGTATGGCCGGAGAGGGAGAACATTTACCTCCGCTGTCGTATGAGCTAGCCGTATGTCACTACTCGTTCCGTTCGACGGATCGGAGTTGGCGACGAAAGCGCTCGAGCGAGCCGCCACGTTCGGCGAGTTGCTCGACGAAGAGCTCGTCGTTCTGACAGTTATTCCGAACGACGCCGAGTACGCACGGGACCGCGGCTGGATCACGCAGGGCGAGCCGTTCGATCCGGACGCGATCGCGACAGGAATGCAGACCCGCGCCACGGAGGTCACGCCGGAGGCGACCGTCCGGGTCGAGCGGGTCAGCTCCGACGAACCGACTGCGACGTCGACGACGAACGTCGTCCGCGAGATCCGACGGGTCGCCGGCGAGATCGAGGCATCGGTCGTCTTCATCGGCTCGGAGAATGCGGGCTCGGTCATCGCGCCTCAGTCGAGCGTCGGGAGCCCGGTCGCGAACGACCACCGGTACGACGTCTATGTCGTCCGCGAACCCGGCCACGAGGCCGATCCCGAGGAGATGGCCGATATCGATTCGACCCAGGACGATCTCTAACCGACGCGGGCAACGCTGCCTCGAATAGCGGGAGCTTGAACTGCTGATTGTCTTGGATTAGAAGGAACGTTTATTCCTCTGACCATCTACGGTTCGGACGATACATGGTCGAACGGAACGGGCCGGACCGAGATGCGTCCGCACCGACCGGCTCTCCCCATAGCCCTCCCCCCTCGTTCATCGAACAGGCGAACGTGACAGAGCCGGCACTCCACGAGACGTTCGAGCGGAACTGGCCGAACTGCTGGACGCGCGCGGCCGATCTCCTCTCGTGGGACGAGGAGTACGAGACCGTCCTCGAGGACGAGGATGCGCCCTTCTATCGCTGGTTCGCGGACGGCCGACTCAACGCATCCTATAACTGCCTAGATCGCCACCTCGAGTCGGGCCGAAAGAACCACGCCGCGATTCGCTGGGAGGGCAAGCGGGGCGAGCGTCGCACCTACACCTATCGGGATCTCTACGTCGAGGTCAACGAGTTCGCAGCGGCGTTGCGGGATCTCGGCGTCGAGGAAGACGACGTCGTGACGATCTACCTCCCGATGATTCCGGAGCTGCCGATCGCGATGTTGGCTTGTGCCCGGATCGGCGCGCCACACAGCGTCGTCTTCGCCGGCCTCTCGGCGGACGCGCTCGCGACGCGGATGGACGCCGCAGAGAGCGAATATCTCGTCACTTGCGACGGCTACTACCGCCGCGGAGACGCGTTCAACCAGAAGAGCAAGGCCGACAACGCCCGCATCGGGCTCGAGCAGGACGTCCAGACGGTCGTCGTCGACCGACTCGGCGACGACTTGCCGCACGTCCTCGGAGAGAACGAGTGTGACTACCACGACCTCCGCGAGACGTTCGCGGGGGAGACCGTCGAACCGGTCTCGCGGGACGCCGAGGATATGCTGTTCCTGATGTACACCTCGGGGACGACCGGCGAGCCGAAGGGTGTCGTCCACTCCACGGGTGGGTACCTCGCCCACGTCGCGTGGACGAGTCGAGCCGTGCTCGACGTCAAACCCGATGACACCTACTGGTGTGCGGCCGATATCGGCTGGATTACCGGCCACTCCTACATCGTCTACGGGCCGCTCGCGCTGGGGACGACGACGGTAATGTACGAGGGAACGCCGGATTACCCGGATCGGGATCGGCTCTGGGAGATCGTCGACCGAAACGCCGTGGACATCTTCTACACCGCGCCGACGGCGATCCGCGCGTTCATGAAGTGGGGAACGGACTACCCCTCCCGGTACGATCTCTCCTCGCTGCGCCTGCTCGGCACCGTCGGCGAGCCGATCAGCCCCCGCCCGTGGAACTGGTACCGCGAGCACATCGGCGGCGGGGACTGCCCGGTCGTCGACACCTGGTGGCAGACCGAGACCGGTGCGGTCACGATCTCGACGCTGCCGGGGATCGACGAGATGAAACCCGGCTCCGCGGGGCCGCCGCTGCCGGGGATCGACGTCCGGGTCGTCGACGAGGCCGGTGAGGAGGTCGAACCCGGTCAGACCGGTTACCTCACGATCGGCCGTCCGTGGCCGGGGATGGCCCGCACGCTGTACGACAACGACGATCGATTCGTCACGGAGTACTGGCGGCGATTCTCGGATCCCGACGCCGTCAACAGACAGTTGACGAGCCCTCACTCGACGGAGTCTCGTGAGGACGCTGACGACTGGCGCTACTTCAGCGGAGATACGGCTCGAGTCGACGAAGACGGCTACATCACCGTCCTCGGCAGAGTCGACGACGTGATCAACGTCTCCGGTCACCGGCTCGGCACCATGGAAATCGAGAGCGCAATCGCCGACGTCGACGGCGTCGCAGAGACCGCAGTCGTCGGCCGCTCGAGCGGGACCGGCGATACGGAAATTTACGCGTACGTCAGCACCGAGAGCGGACACGACTCCGACGCGGTGATACAGCGGTCGATCCTCGACAATATCGAGTCCGCGATCGGCCCGATCGCCCGGCCCGAAGCGGTGATCTTCACCCCGGAGCTTCCCAAGACGCGCTCGGGGAAGATAATGCGCCGCCTCCTCGAGGACGTTGCTAACGGCGAAGAGCTGGGCGATACGAGCGCGCTTCGCAATCCGGAGATCGTCGGCGAGATTCAGGCCGAGATCGCCGATGAGGGGAAAAGCAGCGAACCGACTCGATAGCGTTTCGCTCTTTCTACATTCCCGAAACGAACGTACTCCCCTTGAGCGACGCCGAATTCGGGCAACTGTCGATGTACCCGGTAAAGGCCGACACAATTATGTTCGTGTCTTCAGAAAGAGCGAACTAGAATCGATGAGTCTCAAGGGGACTGGGGAAGCGGTGCTTTCGCGACAGGAGTACGAATCGTTGCTCGAAGCGGCCGAAACCTACCGTGAGGCACTGGTTATTCGGCTTTGTGGGGATGTCGGACTTCGACCGGCAGAGTTGACGCGGCTCACGATCGACGACATCGAGCAGGTGCGAATCGATCCGCCGCGATATCTGATGCGGGTTCCGACCGACGACCGAGGGACCCGAACCGCGTATCTGCCGACCCGCGTCGAGCGCGAGCTCCGCCGATATGCCCGCAGTAATGACCTTCTCCCCACCGATCGTATTTTCGCCGTCACGCCTCGCCGACTGCAGATGCTGGTCTCGGACGTCGCCGATCGGGCGAACGAGCTCTTCGACGACCCCGCACTCGCCGACGTTTCGACGAGTGACCTCCGGCAGTACTTCGCCCATACTGCACTCGTCGACCACGACGTCAACCCTCGAGTCGTCAAGACCGCGGGCGGCTGGCGCAGTTTCGAGGCCCTCGAGTCCTATCTGCCCGAGCCGACGGACGCCGAGATCGTCGACGCCTTCGACGCCGTCGAGGGGCCGTCCGGGCCGCAGTCGGGCGATCCCCGCTCCGGTCCCGCGGTGAGCGACGACAGCGTCGTTCGCCTCCTGTTGGCCGCCAGCGACCGATACGCGCTCGTCCGCCTCGACGCGGACGGCTACGTCGAGCGCTGGAACCGCAGTGCGGCCGCGCTCTTCGGCTACCGGGCCGGCGAGATCGTCGGCACCCACGTCTCGACGTTCTACACGGACGACGCCGTCGAGGCGGGGGCTCCCGAACGAACGCTCTCGACCGCGCTCGAGGAGTCGGGCTGTGAGACCGACGGCTGGCGCGTCCACAAGGACGGCTCGCAGTTCCGGGCGACCGAAGTCGTCTCGCCGTTGCGAGACGATCAGGGGAATCACCGCGGCTTCGCCGTCTTCGTCCGTGACGGGACGGGCACGCACGAGGAACTCGAGGCCGTCCGCGAGCGCCGAGACGAACTCGACCGGCTGTACGCGGTCGCGCAGCGACACCGGGATGTGACGACGGCGTTGCTCGAGTCGACCGATCACGAGGAGGTCGAGACGACGACGTGTGCCGCACTCACCGACGGTCCAGTGTACGAATTCGCCTGGATCGACCGGGCCACCATCTCGGATCGCCGCCGGGAACGGCGCGCGTCCAGCGGGATCAACCCCGATGCGGTCGAGCGAGTCGTCCCCGATGAGTGGCGCGAGGACGAACTGGTTACCGGTCTCGAGCGGGCGGACTCGGACGACGCTCGGCCGACGGACGAAGTCGTCGTCGCGAACGACGTCACGGCGACGTTCGACGGCGACGACACGTTCGAAGGGGCCGTCGCGAGAGTGCCGCTAGCGTACGGCGACACCGTCTACGGGATGCTCTCGATCGCAGCCGACCGTCCGGGGGCCTTCGATACCGACGAACGCGAGTGGCTCACGATGATCGGCCGTCAGGTCGGCTACGCGATCGCTGCGATCCGCCGACGGAACCTCTTGCTGTCGGATCGGGTGATCGAACTCGAGGTCGCCTGTCGGGACGAGCGATCGTTCTTCGTCGACGCCTCGCGCCGGCTCGACTGCCGGTTCGAACTCGACTCATTAGTCCCAATCGACGAGTCGACGCAGCTCTACTACGTCCGCCTCGAGGGGGCCTCGCCGTCCGACGTCTTCGACCTCGCCGACGCTGCGTCCGGGATCGAGGACTGTCGGCTGGTCGAGACCGACGAGAACAGCTGGCGCGTCGAGTTCGTCATCAGGGGCTCCTGTCCGATCGTCACGTTAACCGAGTACGGCGTGACCGTCCACGCGGCGGTGTTCGAGGGAGGGTCCGCAACGATCACCGGAGATTGCGCGGCCGACGCCGACCTCCGGACGATACTCGACGGCCTCCGGTCGGTGTTTTCCGACTCCGAACTGATCGGGAAACGCGAAGCCGAACGGACCGTCCAGACGGCCCGCGAGTTCCGGGAAGGCCTCGAGGACCGGCTCACGGACCGGCAGGAGGCCGCGCTCCGCGCAGCGTACTTCGGCGGCTACTACGACTGGCCTCGGGAAAGCACGGCCGAGGAAGTCGCCGACGCGATGGGTGTCTCCTCACCGACGCTGCACAACCACCTTCGAAAGGGCCAACACGAGTTGCTTCGGACGTTCCTCGACGATCCGGACGGGTAACGGCTCCTGGTCGTAGTCGGCTGGTTCGAGCCTAAGTCTCTAGGTGGTCCGCTCGATTGCGCCGAGTTCGGAACGGACTATTCCGAGACGGCTCGATGCGCGCCGAGCGATACCCCGTCTCGCCACCGATTTTTCGGGCTCAGCGCGCGCACCGAGCGGGTATCACCTCCTAATACTGTCAATATATGCTAGGTCCCCCCCCCCCCTCGAGAATCGGGTCGATTTTGCACAACTAGAGGTGTGCTTTACTAAGTAGCTATTCAATTGAGTGGGTGTACCATGTCACAGGACAATGCCAATCTCGAGGCACGACTCGCCGAGCAGGAGGCGTTCGATCCGCCCGAGTCGTTCGTCGAGCAGGCAAACGTCACTGATCCAGAGATCTTCGACGAGTTCGAAGAGGACTGGCCGGGGTGTTGGGAGCGCGCAGCTGACCTTCTCTCGTGGGACGAGGAGTACGATACCGTTCTCGAGGACGGGAACGCACCGTTCTACGAGTGGTTCAACGGCGGTGAACTCAACGCATCGTACAACTGCCTCGACCGTCACGTTGAGGAAGGTCGTGGCGACAACGTTGCGATCGAGTGGGAAGGGGAACTCGGCGAGACGCGAACCTTCACCTACGAGGAACTGCTCGACGAGGTCGAGGACTTCGCCGCAACGTTGCGCGGCCTCGGCGTCGAAGAGGACGACATCGTCACGCTGTACATGCCGATGGTTCCGGAGCTGCCGATCGCGATGCTCGCGTGTGCCCGCATCGGTGCACCACACAGCGTCGTGTTCGCCGGCTTCTCGGCCGACGCGCTGGCGACTCGGATGAACTCGGCCGACAGCGAGTATCTCGTCACGTGCGACGGGTACTATCGACGCGGAGACGCGCTCGATCACATCTCGAAAACCAACGAGGGCCTCGAGGGTGTTGACCACGAGGTTTCCGACGTCATCGTCGTCGACCGACTGGGCGACGAACTCGAGCATGACCTCGCGGACAACCAGCACGATTACGACAAGCTGGTAGCCGAGTACGAGGGGTCGACGGTCGAACCGGTTTCGCGCGACGCCGAGGATATGCTGTTCCTGATGTACACGTCCGGAACGACCGGGCAGCCAAAGGGTGTCAAACACACTACCGGTGGCTACCTCGCGTACTCCGCCTGGACCAGCCACGCAGTGCTGGATATCGAGGCCGACGACACCTACTGGTGTTCGGCCGACATCGGCTGGATCACCGGTCACTCCTACATCGTCTACGGGCCGCTCGCACTCGGGACGACGAGCGTGATGTACGAGGGAACGCCGGATTATCCCGACAAGGACCGGCTGTGGGAGATCGTCGAGAAGAACGGAGTCGACATCTTCTACACCGCACCGACGGCCATCCGCGCGTTCATGAAGTGGGGCGAAGAGTACACGCAGAATCACGATCTGTCCTCGCTGCGCTTGCTCGGCACCGTCGGGGAGCCGATCAACCCGCGAGCGTGGAAGTGGTACTACAAGCACATCGGCAACGAGGAGTGTCCGATCGTCGACACCTGGTGGCAGACGGAAACCGGGGGGATGATGATCACGACACTGCCGGGAATCAACACCATGAAGCCCGGCTCCGCGGGGCCGCCGCTGCCGGGGATCGACGCTCGCGTCGTCGATACAGAGGGTGAGGAAGTCGAGGCCGGACAGGCCGGCTACGTCACGGTCGACAAACCGTGGCCCGGCATGCTTCGCACGCTGTACAACAACGACGAGCGGTTCCTCGAGGAGTACTGGCAGGAGTACTCCGACGAAGAGGCCGACGAGTGGGTCTACTTCCCCGAAGACGGCGCGAAGATCGACGAGGACGGCTACATCACCATCCTCGGCCGGGTCGACGACGTGATCAACGTCTCCGGCCACCGGCTGGGAACGATGGAGATCGAGTCGGCCGTCGTCAGCGTCGAAGGGATCGCCGAAGCCGCCGTCGTCGGCGGCGACCACGAGGTCAAAGGCGAGGCGGTCTACGTCTACGCCATCCCCGAAGACGGCTACGAGGGTAACGAAGAACTCGAGGACCGGGCCATGGAGGCCGTCCTCGACTCGATCGGACCCATCGCCAAGCCCGAGGAGATCGCCTTCACGCACGAACTGCCCAAGACGCGTTCGGGCAAGATCATGCGCCGGCTGTTAGAGGACATCGCGAGCGGCAACGAGCTCGGGAACACCTCGACGCTGCGCAACCCCGAGGTCGTCGACGAGATCGCAGAGCAAGTGTCGAAAGACTAACCACCACCCGATTTTCGGGCTAAAAAACGCGACTAAAAAATACGATTCGCACACATATGCCAGATAATAACACTCACGACTCGACTGATAAACAGGCCGCAACGGACGGTGGCGTGGCTGGACAGGCCAGCCAGGCGCACCGAAACACCGACTATCTCAGTTCGGAGGTGAACCTCCTGAATCCGAGTACGCCGTTCATGCGCGACCACTTGCGCATCGTCTGGACGGGCTTCGTCATCTGGGTCATCACCACGTGGGCCCCGGTGACGCTGACGTACCTCGCGACCGACGCGATGACGGTCGAGATGCCGGTTCTGGGCTTCCCGCTGCACTACTTCCTGGTCGCGTTCGGCGCGCCGACCAGCGCGCTACTCCTGGCGTTCTGGTACTCGCGCAAGCGCGACGCGCTCGATGCCAAGTACGGTATCGAGCACCCGACCATCGGTGACGAGACCGGCGGCGAGGCCGCCGCCGCCACCGACGGAGGTGTCGACGAATGACGGGGGTTCCGGTCGTTCCGTTGCAGGAGAGTCTTCTGCCGGAAGCGATGGACATCTCGTTCAAGATCGTCCCGGCCATCCTGGTGCTGGCGATGCTGGGCCTGTTCCTCGCCATCGGCTTCGTCTTCCGCGTGGCCGACACCGAGAACATGTGGGTCGCTGGTCGTTCCATCGGTAACGTCGAGAACGGGATGGCAATCGGCGCCAACTGGATGTCGGCAGCGTCCTATCTCGGGATGGCAGCATCCATCGCACTGGCCGGCTTCTACGGGCTGGTGTACGTCGTCGGCTGGACGACGGGATACTTCATTCTGCTCATCTTCATGGCCGCACAGCTGCGCCGGTTCGGGAAGTATACGGCACCCGACTTCGTCGGCGACCGCTTCAACTCCGACACCGCACGCGCCATCGCAGCCGTGACGACGTTCCTCATCGGATTCGTCTACGCTATCGGTCAGGCGAAAGGGATGGCACTCGTCGGCCTGTACATCTTCGGTGACTTCGGCGGCCTCATCCCTGGCCTCGACGGCTACCAGGTGATGGTCGTTGCCATGATGACGATTACCGTCGCCTACCTGACGCTGTCCGGGATGATGGGCGCGACGAAGGGCCAGGCGGTCCAGTACGTCATCCTCATTATGGCGTTCGTGCTCGGCCTGTACGCCGTCGGCTGGACGCAGGGCTACTCGACGGTGCTGCCCCAGCTCGAGTACGGTGCGCTGATTAGCGAACTCGGAGACCAGTTCTCCGAACCGTTCTCCGGCTCTAGTTACTACCTGTGGGTCGCAACCACGTTCTCGCTGATCTTCGGTACGTGCGGTCTTCCGCACGTGCTGGTTCGGTTCTACACGGTCGAAAGCGAGCGGACGGCCCGCTGGTCGACCGTCTGGGGACTGTTCTTCATCTGTATCCTGTACTGGAGCGCCCCCGCGTTCGCGGCGTTCGGTACGGACCTCTACTCCTCGAACGTCGGCGCAACGTACGGTGACCCCGGCATGACCGGTGCAGCCAGTGAGGTCATCGTCGTGCTGGCGGCCCAGCTAGCGGCCCTGCCGACGTGGTTCGTCGGACTGGTCGCAGCAGGCGGTATCGCCGCGGCGATCGCAACGGTTGCCGGGCTGTTCATCGCCGGCTCCTCGGCGATCAGCCACGACATCTACACGAATATCATCAACCCGGACGCGACTCAGCGCCAGCAGGTCCTCGTCGGACGGCTGTCGATCATCGCGCTCGGTGTGCTGACCACGCTGGCTGCGCTCGACCCCGCATCGTCGATCGCCGCTCTCGTCGGCTACGCGTTCGCGCTGGCCGCCTCCGTGCTGTTCCCGATGTTCTTCCTCGGCATGTGGTGGGAGAACGCCAACCGTCAGGGCGCTCTCGCTGGCATGACCACCGGACTGGTCATGTGGTCCCTTCCGATGATCAACGAGATCGTCCCGACGTACGTCTCCTCGCTCGAGGCACCGCTCTCGGCAGGAATGGCACAGTGGATGCCGGCCATCGGGTCGGCGCTCATCACGCTGCCGGTCGTCTTCGTGGTCACCATCGTCGTCTCGCTGATGACCGACGAGCCGGACATGGCGACCAAGCGGGTCGTCCGACAGTGTCACAGCCCCGAACCGATGGGGCAGCAGCAGACCGCGGAAGACGTCGTGACCGACGGGGGAGAAACCCCCGCGGACGACTAACCCATGTACGAGAAAATACTCGTTCCGACGGACGGTAGCGAAACGGCCGAGAAGGCGGTCGAGCACGCGCTCGATCTCGCCGAACAGTACGGGGCCGAAGTACACGCCCTGTACGTGCTCGATACGAACGCGATGAGTCTCAGCCTCGGCGGCGAACAGCTCGATCGCATCGAGCAAGGGAACTACGGCGAGATGGACGAGGTTCGGGAACGCGCCGATAGCGCCACCGGCTTCGTCGCTGATCGCGCGGCCGAGAGGGGGCTCGAGGTCGTCGAGCACGTCTCGGCGGGCAGACCCCACTCGATGATCGCCAACTACGCCGACAAGAACGGAATTGATCTCGTCGTGATGGGTTCGCACGGTCGCTCGGGCGTTAAGCGGGCGCTGCTCGGCAGCGTTACCGAACGGACGCTCCGGTCGACCAGCGTCCCGATCCTCGTCGTCGACTCGAACTGAACCGACTCGCGGATCGAGGCTGCGACTTTTTTGCGACGCTACACCGGACAGCGACGACGATATCGATAGGACGAGTATGAGAACAGTGAGGTACCCGTCGGCGGTAGTCGCGGACGGAACCGCGAAACCACAGTCTCGAGAGTCTCCGTAGCGAACCGTGAGAAATCGACGATCAGGAGCTACTGGTTCTGGCGTTTGCTCGCGATTTCGAAGTTCCAGACGAATCCGAAATACGCGACGATCCCGGCGAGCATGAGCAGGTAATACACCATGGTCGGTGGCCCGAGCAGGGCGTTAATGGTCTCGACGATCGTCACCCAGATGACCGCGAACGCGAGGTCGGTCAGTATCCCCCACCGCTCCTCGCGAGCGGTTCGAAGCCACTCGCCGGCTCCGGTCATCGAGTGACCACCCTTCTGGTTTCCATCATCACGTGAACCTTTCGCAGACACTCAAAAAAGGCTATCGACGACTGTGTCGGGTTACTGGTCGTAGAACTCGTCGACTTCGGCCGTTGGAAACGCCGGTGTCGCGGCGGAGACGTACTCGAGCGTTCGATCGCTGGTGTTCTCGAGGCCGTGTTCGGTGTTCGCCGGGATGTGGACCAGCTCGCCGGCTTCGACCGCGCGTTCGTCGTCGCCAACGGACATCACGCCCTCGCCGGAAATGATGACGTAGACCTGTTCGGGATCGTGCTCGTGGCGAACTTGCCGTGCACCTGGCTCGATATCGACCCAGGTGATCGTCAGGTCGGTCTCCGACACGTCCCGCTGGGAATGCAGAATGTGGGAGACGAGTCCGTCGTCTCGGCTCAGCGCCGGTGCGTCAGATTTGTGTACTGATCGCATAGCAGTAAAATACAACGAACGGTATTTAATTCCACCCCTGAGTTTCCGAATCGTTACTCGTCCCAGTACTCCGTCTCGTCGTCGATGCGGTAGTAGCCCTCGAGCGACCGTTCGTCGCGGCCACCCGGCGGCGAGCCGACGAAGACACCGAACTTGCCCATTTCCGGGTAGATCGTGACGTCCGGCTCGTTCATCGTCGACATCGCCAGGTATCGGAGCGTGTCCGCCCCGTCGTTGACGACTCTGTGGCCGCCGCGCTCGTCGGCCGGCAGCGTCACGTAGTCGCCGGCCGTCAACGGCTCGAGGCCGTCTTCCGTTTTGAGTTGGCCATCGCCCGCCAGCACGTAGATCGCCTCCTCGTTGGCCGTGTGGTAATGGTAGGGCCAAGACCGCATCCCGGGCGGGAGTTCGTAGAGGCTACAGCCGAGGTCCGAGGCGTTGACGGCGTTGGAGAGTTCCTTCCGGCGGAAGACGGTTTCCCCGTGATCGAACTCCTTCCAACCGAACGTCGATTCGTTGACCTTTTCCATATGATCTGGTACTCACGTCAATTACGTATACTTTCGTGTCGCTCTCGAGCGGTTTGGGTCGGTTCGCCGTTCAGTATACGTGTGAATGGAACAGTGGGTTCTGAGAGGACTGAGTAGAACGAAGCGTCCTGCTATCGTGGCAACAGGGAATCGCCACGCCCTCCCCAGCCGATTCATTCGCTCACTTCGTTCGCTCTTTCATCCACTGGAAGACGCTTGCGTCTTCCAAGCAGTCGCTCGTTCCACTCGCGACGACCTCGCACAGTGTCGTCGGCCGCCCTCACTATCGTTCGGCCTGCTCACGGCTCGCTTCGCTCTCCGTTCGCTTCCGAGGCGCTCCCGATAGTCGCGCCTCGCAGACAGCGCGCGCCACCGCTGCCGGTTGACTAACTTGGAGTGATACGTAGCTCGTCTCTACTGAGTGGCACCGCACCACCGAACGCAATCGAAATCAGTACGCCCAAAACGAAACCCCCTAACCGCCGCCGAGAGAGGATTCGAGTATGCATGACGATAGTGAGGTCGCTGTTCTTCGGCTCGGCCACCGCCCCGGCCGAGACGAGCGGATGACGACCCACGTCGGACTGACCGCGCGGGCGCTGGGGGCCGACCGCGTCTACTTTCCCGACAACGCCGGCCAGTCCCTCGAGACGGTCGCGGACATCACCGACCGGTTCGGTGGCCCCTTCGCGGCCGAACTGACCGATTCGCCACTCGGAATCATCCGGAACTGGGAGGGACGGGTCGTTCACCTCACGATGTACGGCGAGCGCGTCCAGGACGTGGAAGCCGATATCCGGACGGCGCACGCGTCCGAGGGCGAGCCGCTCCTGCTTGTCGTCGGCTCCGAGAAGGTCTCCTTCGACGTCTACGAGGAGGCCGACTGGAACGTCGGCGTCACCAACCAGCCCCATTCCGAAGTGGCCGGACTGGCAGTCTTCCTCGATCGGTTGTTCGAGGGGCGGGAACTCGAGCAGGAGTGGGACGGCGCCGACCGGCAGGTGATTCCGATGGAGACGGGCAAACGTGTCGTGTCCTCGGACGACAGTGATGAGTAGCCCAACCGCGCTCAAGTACTGACTCAACCCGCGGGCCGAAAGAAATGGAACGGTCGGAGCAGTCGACTCAGCTATTAGCAGGGGTTGCGAGGATCCCGCTCAACCTCCATCGCGTGATCCTCGAAGTAGGCATAGAGGTCCTGAGGAGCTGCGTATCGGCCCCCATAGTGAACAGCAGGTCCGTTCGTGGCAATAATATTTGAGTCGAGGTCTTCGGTAAACCGTAGATCGGATCGGTGGTAGATCTTGTCTCCGTCAAGCCAATAGGTAACGGCACCGTCAGGATTTGCCTTCCCATCCTCGACAGTATTGACTTGCACGGTATATTTGAAGTTATACCACTCACAAGGTACGATCTCCGGCTGAGCTAGCGCGTAGCGCTCTCCGTCAATAATGTAGTCCGTATCATAGATACGATCCATATGGTACGTGTATGAATGGAGGTGAAATGGACCGTCAGGGTCAGTCTGCCAGTTGGTAACGTACAATCGGTTGCTCCAACCGTTCGTGCCGTCGGGTTGCCCACCACCGGCGAAACCCTCACCTAACGAAGCCGCGCAATTCCACAGTCGACAGGAGGCTACTTCGCGGCCATCCATACGCCAATCTTTCCCGAGCGTGAAATTGAATTCACTGGTCAACTTGGTTACACCGTTCTCAAACTCGTAATGGGTGTCAATACCCCAGTGATTCCCATCTCGAGCACGTATTTGCAGTGCTGTGCCATCCGTGTATGCCGGAAACGATCCCAACGAAATATTGTCTCTATCGCCAGCAGAGCGCCAATACATATCGTTCCACGAATTATACTCGTCGTACTCTAAGTGATTCATCTCGGTCTGTCGGAGTTCGGTTTGGCTGCCAGGACTCTCGGTATTCGTCCCGTCCGACTGCATACCAAGCACTCCAGCGCTGAGTATGCTACCAAACGCGAGCCCGACCCCGCCTTGCATTACCTGACGTCTGTTCACTCTACGCGAGTCCGGATCGCTTTTCTCCATTCACAGTTATACCGAGAAGTGAAATTGTATTGTATTTAATGGCCTACTGTCAATTAAGCCACTATTACTGTCATTAGAGACTAAGATTCAGTCTGTTTGCCGTTTTTCCACTGGTTGACGACAACTTCAGCTAGTCCTGAAATATTCTTCCAGAATAACGTGAGTAAAAATCTGTCGATATGGGACCTCTCAGACGGCTTGCACAGAAGTATCGGGATCTTCCCAAACAGCAACGACAGCGCAACTCCGTCTCTATCGAGTTCCCCAGCCGGTGGAGTTGACCGTCGCCAGCGCGTAAAACGTCAGCGGGAGCAGCGTGACGAGGTACAGAACGCCGTATACGGGGGCGAGGAGGTAGGTCGTGAAGTCCTCACGGCTGTACGGGACGTTGCGGATGTACGCAACCGCGAAGACGATCCCGACGTAAATCAACGGAATACTCGCGGCTGTGGTTAGGGTGCGGAAGATTACAGAACCAAACCCGAAGAAGATCAGTGCGAACGGCAGCACCATGTCCATAGTGATCATGCCAGCGAGGAGCTTGCTCCGGCTGGGTGCCCACCGAAGGGCAAGTATCGACTCGCGCCAGAACGAGCGCATCCAGCGGGTCTGTTGGGTCAGGTAGTTCTGGAGCTCATCGGGCGTGTCAGTCAGGACTTGGGCGGTTGACTGATAAACAACTTTCCCCCGCTGAAGTGCGTAGGTGGTCATATGACGATCGTCACCAAAGGTACACTCCGCGCCTAGGAACTCCTGATTCACGTAATCATCGAGGTTATTGACGACCAGTTCGCGCCGGTACGCAGAGAACACGCCGCTGCAAACGATCACGGTTCCGAATACCGACCGGCAAGCGCGCTCAACGTTGAATGCGACCCAAAACCGCATGTCGATCAGTTTACGGAGCAGCTTTTTGTCTGGATTGACGATGCGGGCTTGTCCCGTGACGGCTTGGATCTCTGGGTCATGAAAGGGTTGGACTAACTCTTTGATCGCGTCGGGTTTGACGAGCGTGTCTGAGTCGATCGTGACAAATATATCGCCGGTCGCTTGTTTGAACCCTTCTGCCTGGGCGCGACGCTTGCCCTGGTTCTCATTTAGCCGCGCGACGTTGATAATTTCGTTTTCTTCGGCGTACTGCTTAGCGATTTCCCAAGCATCGAGCTGATCGCTCCCATCGTCGATCACCCAGATCTCTTTGAGGTTATCGTAGTCTTGGTTGAGTACGGTCTTGAGGCCGCGTTCGAACAGGTCAGCATCCTCATTGTACTCCGGAATCACCACGGACACACTCTCCCCGTCGTAATCATAGGAGTGATCGACGGGCTCGTAGAACCGGGCAACGAATGCTTTGAACAGAATGTATGTAATCGCAACAACACCATATGCCCCGATAGGGATCCCAAAGGCCCCCAAACTGAGAGTGATCCAAGTGATACTGCCAACGCCGATATTTGATACTGGCATCTGATTATCTCCCTAATAGCTCTGCTCGGAATTGAACCCGAGAGGTACCCCCCAGACCACCCAGAGCCGCGTATCCGCGATTATAGCTAGTTTCCTAGTGTTACTGGAAAGCTGTCGTTAGCGGAAGGTTCCCTAGTACTCGCTGAGGTCCAGCGCAATGTCGTATTCGCCGACTTTCCGCTTCATTCTAATTATAGATTGATTGTACCCATTAATAAGCTTTCTTATTAAGGGGCTCAATCAATAAATGTTCTACAAGAAGGTGTAACTTACCATTGGTAATTAGGCAAATCTCAGCAGTCGATTGGATGGTAGTATCTTCTTCGTCGTATCAAACTCATCCAGGTCGTACTGCGTTTTAACTTCCCGGAAGAGCAACTCCACCTCCCACCGACACCGGTAGATCGTCGCTAAATCGGCCGGGCGAAACTCCTCCCGAGAGAGGCCTCGAGTAGGGCCTCAACCTCCGAGTTCACGTCGATCCGCTCCTCATCGACAGCCATCGTATGGACACTAAACCCGGTATGGACGCCAAGGCCGATCACGTCGACGTTGTCGGCCAACTGCTCCGCGAGTTCCGGGACACGGTCGCGCTGTAACTCGAGGGTGACATCGTCGTCACTCCTCTGTGACTTGCGGAGAAACGCGCGCCTCTACTCAGCCGTTTTCTCGAGGGCGAGTTTCGACGATGAGACGATGACCCATTCGACATCTTCGCCAGCGAGCTCGAGCGCGTCGCCCATTGCCTTCGGGAACGTGACCTGGTACTGTCTGTTGCTGTTCTGCGAGACCGTTGTCGTGGTGCGTTTCGGCTATCCTCAACAGCGTTAGGGATAATGCCAATTCTAACGTTAATCGGCTGGGTGTGAGAAAGGGGAGAGGAGAAGCCCTCAAAACTATGCTCTAACTTACCACCAATCGACGTCATAAGAGCGTACTACGTTTATCGCTCAGCGGAGGGTCCGTGCGCGTGGTCGGTCGGCACGGGAACCCGAACGTGGGGTCGGTCAGTTCTGCACCCGGACTGTAAGTGAGAGACGATTTTAAGTATGATCTTCGGTATCATAACACATGAAGCTGGAAGCAGTCGATACGTCCGCTCGAGCGGGGAACGTCGGGAAACTGTTCGACCAGACTGCGGCACAACACGGGGACGCACAGGCGATGGAACACCACGGGCGACGCTGGACCCACGAGGAGTTCCGCGACTGGACCGCCGAACTCGCCGGCGCGCTCCACGATATCGGACTCGAGCCTGGTGATCGAATGCTGCTCTTCCTGCCGAACTGCCCGCAGTATCTCGTCGCGTCGATCGGCGCGTTCAAGGCCGGCATCGAGATCTCGCCGGTCAACCCGCAGTACAAGCGCCGCGAAGTAGCTTACCAGATGACGGATACGGACGCGAGTGCGATCGTCACGCATCCGGCGCTGCGGCCGATCGTGGAGCAGGCACTCGAGGACGCCGATATGA
The DNA here is from genome assembly GCF_013456555.2 of Natrinema zhouii. Taxonomy (GTDB): domain Archaea; phylum Halobacteriota; class Halobacteria; order Halobacteriales; family Natrialbaceae; genus Natrinema; species Natrinema zhouii. The sequence goes on along the minus strand of NZ_CP059154.1, from coordinate 3,142,444 downwards.
CCCTCGAGGTGATCACGATCCGGAGCGAGGACTGGGATCGAGAGCCGGCCGATCACGCCTTCGAGGAACTGCGGGGCGAGCCGACGCTGGTCGATCGGGCGGACGACGACGTCGCCTTGCTACCCTATACCTCCGGGACGACGGGCGATCCGAAGGGCGTCCGGCTCACCCATCGCAACACGCGAGCGCAGCTGATGTGGCCGCTGACCGCGTCCAACGTCGACGTCGACCCCGAAGACGTTCGGAGCCTCACCTGGCTCCCGCTCTATCACATTACCGGGTTCACTCACACGGCGCTCCAGCCGCTCGTCGGCGGCGGTCGACTCTACTTCCGCAGCGCGCTCGAGTGGGACGCCCAGGAGTGCATGCAACTCATCGAGGACGAAGGGATCACCCACTTCGTCGGCGTGACGACGATGTACGCGGACATGGTCGAGTCCGAGGACTTCGGCGAGTGCGACCTCACCAGCCTCGAGTCGGCCTCCGAGGGCGGCGCGAAGCTCTCGACGGCAGTGCAAGAACAGTTCGAGGAGACCGCGGGCGTCGACATCTCGGAGGGGTACGGACTCACCGAGACCCACGGCGCGACCCACACGCAGGCCGGCTCTACCTTCGGCCTGCAACACGGGACGATCGGCCAGCCGCTCCGGATGACCGACTGCAAGCTCGTCGACGAGTCGGGCGACGAGGTCGCGCCCGGTGAGGAGGGCGAGCTCGTCGTCCGCGGGCCGCAAGTGATGACGGGCTATCTCAACTTGCCCGAGGCCACGGATCGAGCCTTCACCGAGAACGGCTACTTCCGGACCGGCGACATCGCCCGTCGCGACGGGAACAACTACTACGAGATCGTCGACCGGAAGAAGCACATGATCAACACCGCCGGCTACAACGTCTATCCCAGCGAACTCGAGAACCTCCTCCTCGAGCACGAGGCCGTCGCGGATGTCGCTGTCGTCGGGGTTCCGGACGAACGACGCAACGAGGTGCCGAAGGCGTTCGTCGTCCCGGCCGAGGGCGTCGAACCCGGCAGCGACGTCACGAACGAGGCGCTGAAAGAGTTCTGTCTCGATGAGGTCGCCAGCTACAAACACCCTCGCGAGATCGAGTTCATCGAGGAACTCCCGCGGACGACGAGCGGAAAGGTCCAGAAGTACAAACTCGAGAACGAGGAGTAAGGCCGCTCACTGCCGGTGGCTGCTACCGGTCACGGGAGCCGGTTCCGTGCTCACGTCGTCTCGTAGTAGCGGACACCGTCTTCCGTCTCAGACGATACTGACCCCCGTCCCTCGAGCGTGCCGAGGGCACCGATCGTGTCGAGCACCGGTGCCATGTGGCGAACGTCGCCAGTCCGCTGTTCGGCGATTTCCAGCGGCGTGGCGGGTTCGATCACGTCGACCGCCCCTCGCGTTCCCTCGAGTAACGCGTCGAGTCGATCGCGCGTCGTCTCGACGGTCCGCTGGGGATCCTCGAACGTGGGGCCGTGACCGGGGAAGACGTGGGTAGCGGTCGTCGCTGTCAATCGATCCATCGCGTCGTAGTAGGCGTCGACGGCGTCGTCGGCACCGTGATCGAGGCCGACCTGGAAGGCACCAGCGCGGAACGGCTCGATGAGCGCGTCGCCCGAAAAGAGGACCGTCGCATCCGCGACCGTCGTCTCGAAACAGCGGTGGTCGATCTCGTGTCCCGGTGTCTCGAACGGCTCGAACTCCCGTTCGCCGACGGTAAATGGCGCGCCCGAATCGACGGGACAGACGGTTTCGGGGTCGACTAGCCGTCGATTCCGCCGGAGCGACTCTCCTTGCTCGTCGACGATTTCTGCGAGCGCGTCGCCGTCGTATCCCGCTGCCGTCGCCGCCTCGCGAAACCCGTCGCGGGCCGTTTCGAGATCGCGTTCGAGCCGCGAAACTGCCGTCTTCGGGACATGCACCGTCGCACCGGCCTCCCTGAGGGCGGGGAGTTGACCGATGTGGTCGATATGGGCGTGCGTCACGAGGACGTGGTCGATATCGGCGGGTTCGAAGTCGATTTCGGCGAGGCCCTCGAGCAGTTCCGACTGGCCTGCCGCTCCCGGCGCGCCCGCGTCGATCAGGATCGGTTCGGGCCCCTCAAGGAGGTAGGCGGCGACGCGTTTGGGCGGCCAGGGAACGTCGAACTCGAGGCGATGGATGCGTGAGAGAGCGTGTTCGGCCCGGACAGTACTGCAGGCCGTATCGGTAGTCATTGTTCCGAGAAGGACCAGCCAGTCCCATAAACGTCGCGCCCGACCGCACCAACGGCCCTGTTTCGTCGCGATAGCTCCACGGAGAACGGGAGTTCGGAGAACGATGGTCCTCGTACCGGTCAGACGCCGTTTCAGTGACATCGATATCGGAACGCATGCCACTGTGGGCGGGGCAGTTGACAAGCTTTAATGGCTCCATGCCGTTACGTAGTGGTAATGGCTTTTGAGGACCTGCTCGAGGATCCGGTAATCCAGAAATATTTGCACGAGCTGGTCGGTCCCAAGGGGATGCCCGTCGCGGCGGCACCGCCGGACGGGGAAGTGACCGACGAGGAGCTCGCCGAGGATCTCGACCTCGAGTTGAACGACGTGCGGCGCGCGCTGTTCATTCTGTACGAGAACGATCTCGCCACGTATCGGCGACTGCGCGACGAGGACTCGGGGTGGCTGACCTACCTCTGGACGTTCGAGTACGACAACATCCCGGAGAACCTCGAGGAGGAGATGTACCGGCTCCACGAGGCGCTCGACGATCGCCGGGAGTACGAGCGCAACCACGAGTTCTACCTCTGCGAGATCTGTTCGATCCGGTTCGAGTTCGGCGAAGCGATGGACTTCGGCTTCGAGTGTCCGGAGTGTGGCTCGCCGCTGGAATCGATGGATAACGACCGCCTGGTCAACGCGATGGACGACCGCCTCGCGTCGCTCGAGGACGAACTCAACCTGGACGCCTAATGGTCGTACTCGCAACCAAACTGTACGTCGAGGGCGACGCTCGCGAGCGGTCGCTGGATTCGCTGCGATCGCTGGTCACCAACGAAATCGGCGAACTCGATGTCGAATTCGAGATCGGGGTTCGCCACGACGACTTCCCCTCCGTGACGATCGAGGGTGACGACGCCACCGCCGCGCGTAACGTTCTCCGCGAGGCGTTCGGCGAGATCGTCCCCGATCTCGAGGCCGGTGAGACCTACGTCGGCACGCTCGAGACCTGGGACGATGACGGGTTCGTCCTCGATGCGGGACAGGGCGAGGGAGTCCGCATTCCGACCGACGAACTCGGGCTCGGCCCGGGGTCGGCGACGCAGATCCGCGAACGGTACGGGCTGGTCCAGCATCTGCCCCTGCGGTTCGTCTACGGCGGTGCCGAAAGCGATCCGGACGCATCACCGTCCCGACTCGCCGAGGAAGAGCAGGATCGCCTCTACGAGTGGACGCGCGGCGACGGCCGGCTCAACGTCAACAGCGCGACGCGAGCGGAGGTTCGGGCCACGCTCAACCGCGCGGGCCACGCGCAGGACTACGTCACCGTCGAACGGTTAGGCCTGCTCGAGCAGAGCGTCATCTGTACCGAAAACACCGATCCGCCGGGACTGCTCGCGAGCGTCGGCGAGTACCTCCCGTCCGAACTCCGCTGTGTCGTTCCCTAGTATGAACCGCCGGCTCGCTCTCGCGACGATTGCGGCCGTGTTGTTGATACTGGGAGCGGGCTGTTCGGCGTTCTCCGGTGGGATCTCGGACGAGCAACTCGATCAGGAGCAGAACTACAGTGACATCCGTGACACTGACGCCGACGTCACCATCGCGCTCGAGGACGGAAACCTGCTCGGCAATGGCGAGTTCCGTGCCGTCTACGACCTGAGCGGGACCGACGAATTGGAGCTCTATCAATCGACCCTCTTCAGCGACGAGCCCCTGGACATCCACAGCGTTCGTTACTGGTATCCCAACGGCACCGCCGTCACGGGCTCGAATCTCGAGGTCGAACAGGGCGGGTCGATGACCACTGTCCAGGTTCCCGACGAGAACGGCACGCTCGCGTTCTCCGGCGAGGCCGGGCGCAAGACGTTCCAGCAGCCGACCTACGTCTCGGGCTCCTACGAGGTGCTGGTTCCCGATAACCATCGGACGTCGAACTTCCTGTTCGGCGACGTCTCGCCGAACGGGTACGAGCGAACCGTTACCGACGATCAGGAACGACTCTACTGGGAGGAAATCGGTGGCGATAGCCCGATCTCGCTTCGGTACTACCTCGCGCGGGATATTCCGCTATTCCTCGGTCTTATCGGAGCAGTCGTCCTGATCGGCGGGATCGGGATCGGCTACTACTACCGGCAGGTCAGGCGACTCCGCGCGGAGCGAGAGGAGTTCGGCGTCGACGTCGACGACGATTCCGACGGCGGGCCACCGGGACTCCTGTAATCCGTTCAGCACCGTTTTCCCGCCGGTTCAGCGGTCGTTCGGTCCCGTCAGGACGATTGCTCAGCCGTGTATCGTTCGTTCGTCGAGCCAGACGACTTCCGTGCCGTCGATCTCGAACCGTCCGTTGATATGGGTCGCGTTCACGCGCGGCGGCTTGAGCGAGGCGGTCCGGACGGTTTCGGTCGCGTCGACGTGGTCGACGAGCCAGCTGTAGTAGTGGTCCGTTTCGTCGGTGACGGCGAAGACGAGCAGTCTCGGCTCGTCGACCCGGGTCGCCGTTCGAAACGTCGATCCGAACGCCCGGGGGAGATCGACCACCGTGACCTGCTCGCCGGCGACGGTGAGCGTCCCCGCGTTCCAGGGATCAGCGGCGTCGTCGAGGGGAGCATCGTCCGCGACGCCGAGCACGGAAGCCACGGACTTTGCTCTGACGCAGTATCGCTGCTCCTCGAGGTCGAACGTGAGGACGGTAACGCGTTCGTCCTCGGTACTGGTCTCGTCGTTCGGAACCGATCCCATTCGCTGCGATGACTGTTGACACATCGAATAAATCTTCCGAATCGCTAGACTCGAGGGGTGCTTCAGCGCAACCGTTGCCACCAGTCGCTTTGTTTGAATATCGTAGTGTCGTGAGGTTCGTGTCTCTCGAAGATCGTGAAGCAATCTCTCACGGATTTTGTGACGTCTTGCTCCTCGGATATCGTCATCTGGACCGCGTTCGCGACCGCCAGTCCGTCGACAGCGGGCCGTCAGGCACTCATGTCTCCGGGAACCTGCTTGCCGTCTTCGACCCGAAGATGGGTTCAGCCGGTTAAACGATTGGAACGATGATCAGTTGGAGCACAGGAAACTGCCGAGACCAGTCGTCAGGGACTCGTTCTCGAGTCACGATGAAGAGACGAACCTCGAATATATATCAGAAATAGAGACAGTAACGGTGGAGTCAACGTTTTATTGTTGGACGCTGATACACGAACAGGACTATGGCCCCGGACCTCTCCGAGAAACTCCTCGGAATCGATATCGACGACGCCGACCGGACCCGCGATTCGGACGGCGAGGACGAGGAACAGGAAAAATTCGTCCAGTTCGTCGTCGTCGCCGTCGGCGAACACCGACTCGCACTGCCGGTTGACGCGGTCAGCACGATCACCGAACCACCGGCGGAACTGACCCATGTGCCACGATCCCCGCCCGCCATCGAGGGGTTGATGGACCTCAAAGGTGATATCACAGCGGTCATCGATCCACGGGTTCACTTCCCGGTCTCCGAACCCCGCTCGAGCAGTGAACAACTCCTCGTGCTCGACCGCTCGAGCGACCAACAGTCGGCTGCGATCAGTGTCGACGACGTGATCGGCGTCGAGACTGTTCCCGAAAGCAACGTAATCGACGCCGACACCGTCGATGCCAGCGAGCTCTCCGGCGATGCCCTCGAGCATCCGCTGGTCGTCGCACTCATCACCCAGGAACGAGAGCCGGAGACGCGTCTCGAAGCTGGCGGCGTGACTCCGGATGGACCGGCCGACGACGGTGTCGGGACACCCGAGACCGGATCGACAACTGGTATCGGCAGTTCCGCGGCGCTGTCGTCAGCTCCGGGCACCAGCGGTGGAATCGGCGGGTCGATCGGAGAGACGTTCGAGTTCGACTCGGACGAGGACGCCGGCGGTGACGTCGACGAGCGCGAGACGGACGACTCGACACGGGAGATTATCGTCGAGGCGACTGCGCTCGTTGATATCGATCGATTGCTACTGGCCGCTGGAAAACGGTAAAGACTGCTGCATACGGGCGATTCTCTATCGTTCGTTCTGAGTGGGATCTCCGGGCCATATTTGTCATTTATCACGACTGATAATCGAGAGACAGCATTTATGGTAGTTGTATCTCTACGGACGTTTGGTGTACTACTGAATGTCGACAGGGGTGCTCATCGTGGACGACTCACATTTTATGCGGAACCTACTGCGGCAGATCTTGGAACAAGATTACCGCATTCTCGGAGAAGCGTCCAACGGAGCAGAAGCCGTCAAACTGTACAAAGAACACGACCCCGACATCGTCATGATGGATATCGTGATGCCCAAATGTAACGGCATCAAGGCGACCGCGGCGATCAAGAAAATCGACCCGGGTGCCCGCGTCATCATGTGTACGAGCGTCGGACAGCGTGAGAAAATGAAACTCGCCGTGAAAGCTGGTGCTGACGGCTACGTGACGAAACCGTTCGAGGAGCCCAGCGTTAGAAAGGCCCTCTCAGACGTCGTTGCGGCATGACGCGAGTACTCGTTGTCGACGACTCGAGGTTTATGCGGACAGTCATCGGCAACGCGCTCGACACGGACGGCTACGAGGTCGAAACCGCGGCGAACGGTGCGGATGGTGTCGAACTCGCCGATACCTACGATCCGGACGTCGTCACGATGGACGTCGAGATGCCCGAGATGGGCGGCATCGACGCCGTCGAGCGGATCATGGCGGCGAATCCGACCATGATTCTCATGCTCAGCGTTCACACTGAACGCGGTGCGGAGGCAACGCTCGACGCCCTCGAGCGCGGTGCCGTCGACTTCCTTCACAAGCCCGACGGCTCCGACTCGCGCAACATCGCTCATCTCACGGATGCCGTCGTCGCGAAAGTCGACGACCTCGCCGAGGCGAACGTCTCGTCGGTAGCGCTCGCTCGCGCGACCGCGGCGGCCCACTCGACCCGGGCGGGACGCGCCGACAGTTCGAGGGGCAGCGCCGTGACCGAAAACGCCGTCGCGGGCGGTGGCTCCGCTGGACAGCTGAATCACGATAGCGGGACGACCGCCCCCGACGCGACGGCCGGAGTCGGGGCTTCGCCCGCTGTCGGCGAGGACGTTGATTCGATCGCTGTTGGCGGCGACCTGGCGGACGAACCGACGATCGTTCTCGGCGCGTCGACCGGCGGTCCGAAGATCGTCGAACGGCTGTTCGAACGGCTTCCGGCCGCCCTCGAGGCGAAAGTGCTGGTCGTCCAGCACATGCCGCCGGAGTTTACGGCCCGATTCGCCGAACGGCTCGACGCCCGAAGCGCGTACGACGTCACCGAGGCCGCGGACCGCGATCTGCTCAGAGCCGGCGAGGCCGCGATCGCACCGGGGGACGCCCACCTCGAGGTGGCGAGCAACGTGAGCGGCCGTCTCCGCCTGCAACTTGACGACGGCGAGCGGGTCCACGGCGTGCGGCCGGCGATCGACGTGACGATGGAAAGCGCTGCCGAGCGGGTTTCTGACGCGCTCTGCGGCGTCGTTCTGACCGGCATGGGCCGCGACGGCGCGGCCGGCATCGAGGCGATCAAGGCCGCCGGCGGTCGGACGATTGCCCAGGACGAGGCGACGAGTCCCGTCTTCGGCATCCCCTGTCGGGCAATCGAAACGGGCTGTGTCGACGCGGTCGCGCCCGCTCAGGGCATCGTCGACGCGATCGTCGACGCGTTCACGATGGATGGTGAGACCGATGACTGATTATCTAACAGACTTCGTTCAGGAGAGCGAAGAACGAATTACGGAACTGAACAACGCCTTACTCACGCTCGAGAGCGATCCGGACGACGAGGAGGCGATGGAGAACATCTTCCGGATCGCACACACTCTCAAAGGCAACTGCGGAGCGATGGGATTGACGTCGGCCAGCGACCTCGCACACGCAGTTGAGGATCTGCTCGACGCCATCCGCGGGGACGAGATCGACGTGACACCGGAGCTGATGGACATCGTCTTCGACGCCGTCGACGAACTCGAGACGATGGTCGACGAAGTCGCCGCGACGGGCGAAATCGAGACCGATCCGTCGGCGACGATCGACGCGCTTCGAACGCACCTCGAGGACGCCGAACTCGAGGCGGCGGCCGGACTCGTCGCACCGACGGCCGGCGAACTCGACGCCGTATGTTCGCGCTTCGACCCGCCGGCCGACGACGCCCACGACGTCTACCTCGCACGGCTCGAGATCGTCGAGCGCGACGACGTCAACAACGGCGAACTGGTCGTCGACGCGTTGATCGACGCGTTCGATCTGATCGGGACCGATCCGCCGCGCGAGACAATCGAGGCTGCAGAGTACGGCGGTCGCTTCGACGCTGTCTTCGGCACCGCGGTCGGTAAAGGTGCGATCTCCTCCGGCCTCGAGCCGGTCGAAGCGGTCGCGGATTTCGAGCTCGTCGACGTCTCCGATCGGTTCGAGGCTGACGAGGCCGTGACGGCGGATCGACTCGCCGATGCAGCCGAGCGGGACGACGGCATTTCGGCCGAAGAGGCGCAGGACCTCGAGGTCGACGACCTCCTCAACGAGTTCACCGAGTTCGACGACTTAGACGAGATGGTCGAGGACGTCGAGGCCGACGAACTCGAGGCCTTCGATAATATGGGCGAAGCCGGCTCGTTCGACGACCTGTTGGGTGACGATGATCTCGACCTCGGGACCGAGCCGGGCGAACCGCCGGCCACGCCACTCGACGAGGCCGATGAAGCAGCGACTTCCGAGCCGGAGACGGCGACGGCGGACGCTACCGAAACGGCAACCGACGACGGCTCTCGCACGGATTCGACAGCCGAAGCCGACGACGCCGACGATGTCGAAGACGCCAGCGCGGTCTTCGACGAACTCAAAGACGAGGTCGAAATGGTCGGTTTCGACGAGTTGCAGGACGAACTCGCGGAACTCGAGTTCGACGAGTTCGACGCGGAGGACGAGGTCGATATGGACGAGCTCCTCGGCGAGGACGTCGATGACGACACGTTCCTTGACGGCGAGGAGCCGTCCGAGAGTGCAGTCGACGATATACTGGTCGATGCGGGATCGGACGATGATCACGCTGTCGATGTGGCCGACGACGAAGACGAAATCACCGCATCGAGTGTCGACACTGTGTCACACGTCGACGTAGACGAGGACCCGGTTGGAGACGAAGACGGCCTCGAGCCGAGTGCTGAGCCGGACGACGAGGGCGTGGCCGACGATGACGTGACCACAGTCGAGACAGACAATGATGTGGCCGCAGTTGGGACGGACGATGACATGACTGTAGTTGAGCCGGATGATGACATGACTGTAGTTGAGCCGGATGATGACATGGCTGCAGTCGAGCCGGACGAGGACGTAGTCGCAGACGCTGACGATGGCGTGGCCGCAGGGACAGCCGACGAAATCGAGCCCGAAACCGCGCCCGATCAGGCCGACGACGTCGAACCGATGGAGTCGGACCTCGGTGTTTCCAGTGACGAGCCGGCCGATGTCGCCGCAGCCGAAACTGATGCGGCCGACGGGACCGCTGCTGGCGAAGCCGCCGTAGATGACTCGGTTTCCGACGAAACAGTCGGCGACGAACCAGTTATCGATGACGCCGTCGACGACGAACCAGTCACTGATGAGACAGTCGACGACGCTGACGAAATGGACGAGAGAGTTGGTGACGCCGAGACTGCCGACGATATCGCCGTGGCCGATACCGGTGACACCGAACCGATCGACGACGCTGGCGAGCCCGCAGCGACCGGCGACGAAGCCGGGGCTGAGGAACCCACCGATACTCTCCTCGAGAACGACGATTCCGACCTCGAATCCACGGAAGACACCGCAGAAGACGACACGGAAGATGATGTCACAACCGGCGATTCCTTCAGTGCTGACGTCGACGACTGGTTCGATCCGACGGCTGCCTTCGACGACGACCTCGAGGGAACCGCCGACGATTCGGATCCGTTCAACGACGAGGACGCCGGAACGTTGGACGACGACGCGTTCGACGACTTCGCCGCCGAATCGGTCGATTCAGACGCGGACGACGACTTCGAGAGCGAGTTCGGTGACACCCTGTCCGACGACCTCGACGACGAAGCCTTCGCCGGAACCGACGAGTTCGGCGTCGGCGACACGGCGTTCGACTCGCCGGCCGCGTCGGATGGAACTGACGACTCGAGCGATCCATCGACGGACTCGTTCGGCGACGATGCGGCCGCGTCGGATGGAACTGACGACTCGAGCGATCCATCGACGGACTCGTTCGGCGACGATGCGGCCGCGTCGGACGCCGACGGGGCCGATGACGACGTCGTGCGGAGCATCGTCGAGCCCGAATTCGAGATTCCGGATATCTCGATCCCCGAGACGAGCGATCGGTCCGATGCCGACGCCGAAACCGACGAAATCCAGTCGGTCCGGGTCGACGTCGAACAGATCAACTCGCTGCTCACACTTGTCGAGGGGCTGGTGACGAGCCGCGTTCGACTCCGACACGCGGCCGACGTCGACGACGACAGCGACGCCCTCGAGACGGAACTCGACGCGCTGTCGAGCCTGACGACCGACCTGCAGGAGACGGTGATGGATATCCGGCTGGTGCCGCTCCAGACGGTGACGAACCGTCTACCGAGGGTCGTTCGCGACATCGCTCGCGATCAGGAGAAGACGGTCGCCTTCGAGATGACCGGTGAGGACGTCGAACTCGACCGGAGTATCCTCGATCGGATCGGCGATCCGCTGATCCACCTGGTTCGCAACGCCGTCGACCACGGGATCGAATCGCCGGAAGAGCGGGAGGCGGACGGGAAACCTCGAGAGGGGACCGTCGAGGTGCACGCCGATCGCGCGCGAGATCGCGTGACGATCACGGTCGAAGACGACGGTGCCGGACTCGATCCCGACCGACTGCGCTCGGCAGCTGTCGTGGCCGACGTCCTCGACGAGGACGAAGCGGCGGCGATGACCGACGACGAAACCTACGACCTCATCTTCCATCCCGGCCTCTCGACGGTCGACGAGGTAACCGATGTCAGTGGCCGCGGTGTCGGGATGGACGTCGTCAAGCGGACGGTCGAAGACCTGGACGGCACGGTTTCGATTGACAGCGCCGAAGGCGAGGGGACGTCCGTCACGATGCAGCTCCCGGTAACGGTCGCCATCGACGAGATCCTGTTCGTCGAGAGCGGCGGCGAGGAGTTCGGCGTCCCGACCAAGGCCGTCCGCGACATCGAGTCTGCCACGGCAATCGAGACGGCGGGCGGCGAATCCGTCCTTCCCAGCGACGACGGCGACTATCCAGTCATCTCGCTGATCGATTGCTTCGGGATGGCGGAATCCGAGACGGACGGCGACGGCATGGTCGTCCGGATTCGCGGCGAGGTCCGGGACGTGGCGTTACACTGTGATCACGTAAGCGGTCAGCAGGAGACCGTCGTCAAGCCCTTCGAGGGCTTCATGAGCGGAGTGCCGGGAATTAGCGGTGCAACGGTTCGGGGGCGGGGAGAGGTAGTCAACATTCTGGACGTGACGACACTATGAACAAACGCGAACACCCAACCCTACGGAGGAATCCATGACGATGATGGTCGATATACGAAAGCTGAGCTTCATAAACGAGATGGCAAAGGTCGGGACGAACGGCGTCGCCGACAACATGAGTAAACTAACCGGTGAAGACGCACAGATGGAGGTGACCAAGACCAACTTCATCGACGTCGACGATATCGGATCCCAACTCGACAGCGGGAAACGAGTCGGCGTCCGCGTCCGGCTGTTGGACCCGCCACACGGGCACATCCTCATCCTCTTCCCCGAGGCGAGCGCGAAGAAGATCACGGCGATCATGCTGCGCGACGTCGTCGACGACATGGGCGACGTCTCCGGAAAGATGGCCCGGAGCGCCGTCGAAGAGATGGGGAATATGATGGCCAGCGGTTTCATCGACGGCTGGGCCGACGTACTCGGGCGCGCGATCGACATCGCCGCACCGCAGCTCGTCTACGCGCCGACGGAGGACATCGTTACCCGGACGGCAAGCCTCGGCGGCGACGATCTGGCGCTGTTCTTCGACTCGGACCTGTCAGTCCCCAGCTATCAGATCGAAGCCGAAATCTACGCCTTCCCCGACTTGGAAGAGTTCGTTGAAATGGTCAACGGCATCGAAGTCCAACCCGCATGAAACTCGACGTCAACGCACTCGGTACGTTCTACCGGATGGCTCGAGAGGGCGCCGGACTGGCGGCGGGTCGACTGACACACATGCTCGGCGTCGAGACGCAGGTCGGCGTGACGAAACTCAACTTCATGCGCGGGCAGGAGATCCGGCGCGACTTCGAGGATTCGACCGAGAAAGTCGGCGTCCGGGTCAAGCTGACGGGCGCAATCGACGGCTACTCGGTGGTCGTCTTCGAGCGCGAGAACGCGCTCCGAATCGTCGAAACCCTGCTCGCGGAAGCGGACACCGACGTGGACGCCGACGCCGATACCGGCGAGATCGACGAGTTCGACGAGATGACCAAGAGCGCAGCCACGGAGGTCGGTCACATCATCAACAGCGGCTTCATCGACGGCTGGGCCGATGTCCTCGAGGCGGTCATCGACGTCTCGACGCCGGAGTTCGTCGAGAGTGAGTCCGCCGACCCGTTCTTCGGCGACATCGACGAGGCCCCTGCGGACGACGACCTCGCCTTGCTCTTCCAGAGCCAGATCGAGACCGTCGGCACGGAGGTCGGCTTCAGCCACTACCTCTTCCCGAAACGCGAGTCGATGTCGGCGCTCCTCGAGCAACTGCGGACCAGCAACGGCATCGAGTACGACAAACTCGACGGCTTCGATCGCATGGCCGAGCGGGGTGCCGAGGAGGTCGCCAAGACGGCGACCACGCTGACCGGCATCGATACGAGCGTCGAAATTCGGCGGCTCAACTTCGTCTCGCTCGAGGCGATCCCCGAACAGGTAGCGAACGAAAAACTCGTCGGGGTCGCCTTCGAGTTCGACGGGATGCCCAGCGGCTATCTCCTCTTCCTGTTCGACGAGGAGTCGGCCCACGAGATCGTCGACGCGATGGTGCCGATGGAAGTCGATGAAGACGGCTTCGGCGAGATGGGGACCAGCGCGATCAAGGAACTGGGAAACATCATGGCCAGCGGCTTTCTCGACGGCTGGGCGAACGTGCTCGATACGACGATCGATCACTCGCCGCCGGAGTTCATCCACGATATCGGCGCGGCGGCCGTCGACCCAGTGATCATCCAACTGGGCGAGAACCAGGACTTCGCGTTCGTCTTCGATACGGTCGTCATGGCCGACGGTCGCGAGTTCGACTGTGAAGTGTACGCGATCCCCGACGAATCGGATCTCGAGCGGGCGTTGAACAGCCTCGACGTCGATCGGATCGAAGACGCTCCGACGACGGCGGAGTTCCAAGAAGTCGATACCTCATGAAAACCTACGGCACCGAACCGGGCGCACCGACGCCGGTCCAGGTCGGCATCTCGGAGCTGATCGTCAGCGACGGCGACGACACGCTCAAGTCCTACGGGCTGGGTTCGTGTCTGGCCATCGCACTGTACGATCCTGGATCGGAAATCGGCGGCTTGGCCCACGTCATGTTGCCCGACGGCGACGCCGCGGACAACAGCGACCGCAAACCCGGGAAGTACGCCGATACGGCGATCCGCGCGCTGTTGCGCCGGATGGTCGAACAGGGTGCCAGCTACACTACCGTCGAAGCGAAGATTGCCGGCGGCAGCGATATGTTCGAATTCGAGAGCTTCGGCGACGGCGTCGGCCAGCGAAACATCGCCGCCGCGAAAGAGGAACTCGAGAAGCTAGGCGTCCCGCTCGAGGGAGAGGATGTCGGCGGCGAATACGGCCGAACCGTCGAGTTCACGCCCGGTACGGGGACGCTCACCATCAAGAGCTCGGACGCCGACAACGGAGTGACGGAGCTGTGATCGGCGACGGCGGGAGCGACACAGACACTACTCCAAATAGTAATAACGGCACTGCATCCGATGACAACGATACCACGGAACTCGACGATGACGACGCGTTCGCCGCGCTTCTCGAATTCGTCGAGGACGAACTGGCGTTCGCGACGAGCCACTACAACGACAGCTATCTCGACCGCCGCGTTTCATCGCGAATGCGCCGCACCCAGCGCGAGAGCTACGCGACGTACTTCGAGTTGCTCCGTACCGATCCGGACGAACAGGAAGCGCTCCTCGAGGCGCTGAGCATCAACGTCACGGGATTCTTTCGCAACCCGGACGTCTGGGCCGGAATTCGGACGATCCTCCGGCGGCTCTCGGAGACGACGGACACCGTCCGGGTCTGGAGTGCCGCGTGTGCCGACGGCCGGGAGCCGTACTCAGTGTCAATGCTTGCCCACGAGGACCCAAAAATTGACGAATCGTCCGTTTCCGTTCTCGGGACCGACATCAGTTCTCCGGCGCTCGAGACGGCGCGGAACGGCGTCTACGAGGAATCGCGGACCATCGATCTGGACGAGCAGCTCTCCTTTCTCAACAACTACCACCGCTACGTCGAGGTCGACGGCCGGACCTACCGGATCCGCGACGCCGCGAAACGGAACGTCCGCTTCCAGCGTCACGATCTGATCAACGACGAGCCGAAGGCCGGATTCGACCTCGTCATCTGTCGCAACCTGTTTATATACATCGACAACGCGTATAAGGAGCCGATGCTCGAGACGATCGCGCGGTCGCTGCGACGAGACGGCTACCTCGTCATCGGCAAGGCCGAGACGATCCCGCCGACTCTCCAGTCGGCGTTCGACGTCCGCGAGGCGCGCCTGCGGATTTACCAGCGAGACGTCAGCGGTTCGAACGCTCCGTGACCCGGCCGGCGCGCGAACTCGCGTTCGGAATCCTCGCTGACCGAACGCGAGACGACACAGGTTCGCGAGCTGGAAAATAACCACTTGTTACATAGCGGTCCGCCGAATACGTCCGATGAATGCCTTCGCTCGACCTCGATGCGTTCGTCGCCCGCACCGCGGCGCTGGTCGACTCCTCGCCACCGACCACTCTGCGGGAGACCCGAACCTGGCTCGTCGAGCCCTTCCTCGAGGCGCTCGGCTGGACCGTCCGGACCGATGCGTGTGTGACCGACCGGGTCGTCGACGACGTTCGTCTCGAGTACGTGCCGACCGTCGAGTCGGTTCCGGCCCTGTTCGTCGCCGTCGAGCCCGCTACCGAGTCGCTCACTGAGTCTCGAGCGAACGCCCTCCGGCGAGCGATGGCTTGGACGGGCGTCGACCGTGCAATCTACACGAACGGCCGACAGTACCTCCTGCTGGCCGGCACGACGGACATCGAATACTGGGCGCTCGAGTGCGCCGAACTCGCCGCGAACGAATCGATGCTCGCCGGCTTCTCGAGAGCGACGATCGGCCAGCGTCTGGGACGACACACGCGATCTCACGTTGCCAGACAGCTCGCCGTCGATCGGCCGACGCTCGTCGAGTCGGTCGCCGACCGGCTTGCGGACGCCACCGTTCAGGGCGACATCTACGCCGAGGAACTCGAGACCGCGACCGCCAGGTTCCTCGATCAACTGGTCGTCGCGTTCGCCGAGGACGGAGCACCACCACCGGACGACGACGCAGCCGTTTCGGTCCAGTTCAGCGAGTCAGCAATCACCGACGACGGAGTTCCGAGTGCGGAGAGCGATCCCGATTCTCGTTCCAGACCGGGCAGTGTTGACCGGGATAGTGACGCCACTGAGACCACCGATGCGGACGGCACCTTGAATGAGTCGTCCGTCGACACGGACTCGAGTACCGATACCGAGCTCGAGACGGAAGACGACACGAATCAGGGTGGTACCGGCCAGTCAGGACTCGATACTCGAGACGGTGTCTCGGAGCCGACGGCGGTTGATAGCAACGCAGGTGCGAGCGAAAGCGAAGCTCGAGGGGACAGCGAGGACGGCGAATACGTCGTGCGGTTCTTCAACGACCGGAGTTCGATCGGTGCGATCGGCCACTCGACGTCGGCAGGGGCGCTTGTGGAGGCCGCCGACTACCTCCTCGAGCGCGGCCTCGCCGGCGTCGACGTTCCCTGGTCTCCGGAAGAGACCGATCGAACGATTCTCAACGCTGATCCTACTCACGCCGACGGCTCACCGATGGACGATCCGGAACGACTCGCGAATGGCTTCGTTCTCGAGACTGCTGGCGACATCAACGAGCATGCTGCTCGTGTCGAAGCACTGGCCGCTCGAGCGGGACTGCGAGCGATGCTCACCGGAGATTGGGGCTGAGAGAATTTCGCCGCAGAACCGAAGCCGTAGGATATCGAATGTGATTTCCGGGGACTGCTTTGGTCAATATTCGATATCGACCGTGACAATTGTGACGACGGCTCGATCAGCTTCGCACGTCCACTTGTCGTCGCTATTATACACATCGTTCCATGCGCCCTCGTAGCTCGAGTCCGTGTTGGCTGTGACAGTAACGGTATCAATATTGTCGTAGACGGTTCGATTCCGATCAGTTTCAGTCATCGTCACGCCGAGTCCACCGCTGCTCTGTATCGACCGCTTTTCCGAGGCGACTTTTATGAGAGAGATGATCGCTACTCCGTTGTCTTCTCGGCATGCAAGTGAGGGGCGTTTGAGAACGACACTTCCCTCCCCATCAGACCGGAAGACACCACCACCTTCGTATGCGATCGTGTCCGATCCGGATTGGTATGCGAATGTACCGAGGTTAGTGTCGTGAAGGGAGACACCATTCTTGTCCTCAATAGTGACGTCCGTCCCACTGTTGCCGGTTGTGATTGTCCCCTCTCGAAGCGAGAGTTCACCGTACCGTTGTTCGATTCCATCGTGTCGGAGTACGTCGTCGAAATTATCCGAGAGTGAAATCATCGCTCGCTCGGCGTTTTGCAGTTGCTCGCCCTCTTGGTAGTCGGTCATCGCCTGTATTCCGAACGTCGACAACAACGCGACGGAACCGATTATCGTCGCGAACACGAGCATGAACGCGATCATATCTGATACGGCACGGTCGTTATCCGTCTGTTTAGTGGTCGTTCTATTTCGGCTCGAGATCATTGGCTTCCCTCCGTGATCGAAATATCCCCGTTACTGTTATACTGTATCTCGATGGTCCCGCCAGTGGCTTCTCCCTTGAGATCTGCATCGGTCTCGATTGGAACGTAAACAACGGCACTAGCGCTGTGTGCTGTCAGTTTCAGACAATCCGTATTTGTAGATGGGGCGATCAACGGAGCGTCACAGCTCGATTCTAACTCGACAGTGTACCTCGAACTCGCAGCCCGCCGTGGATGTTTGACAGTAGCATTGACGGTCGTGTTTGCATCTCCAATTTGATCCACGTTCCTGATTTCGTCGGCGAGCCGTTCGCCGATCGTCTCGAGTGACTCCTCCGCGCTGTGATCCGACTCTGTCTCCAGCATCGTACTGGCACTCGTCAATAACATGGCGATGAGGATCGTCGTGATCCCGATCGTGAGGACGTGTGTGACGGAGATCGACACCCCCCGATCTCGGTCGGAACGGGATCTGATCATGAGCCCCTCGTCAGGCAGTCACCCTCTCTGATCATTCGTTTCTGTTCGTAACTAATGCCGTTCGAATCGTAGGTGATCGTGATATTCGTGCTCTCTAGACTCGGGTCCTTCCCAACGCTGATATTTACAGCGGTCGTCGTCGACTCAGTCGTTGCGTTTCGGTAGGCGTTGTTGAAAGCCGTGATGTTTTCCTCGATATTCTCGTTGCCTCTCGCAAGGACGCAGGCGATACCCTGTTCGATTTCGAGTTCGGTAACCGTGGCGTCGGCCGCACTTTGGCCTGACGAACCCGACGAGAGGGTTTCGGTGTAGAGAACTCCGTTGAAGACGACGACAATCCCGAGAATGATGAATGCGAGAGTGATCGCCCCGATTAGGATTACCTGTCCGCGACTCCGGTCGTCGGTTACCATACGACTACCCTCACTTCGACTACGTTGTACACCGGTCCATTGCTATCATCGATATCGTCTATTGCCGCTTCTGTCGAATCATCATCGTTAATAACGGAAAGTTCTCGCTTATCGCTTCCAGTTGCATTCTGATCGCTATACAGCGTGACAGTATAACTCGCCGTCACGGCACTCGAGGATGGATTCCCCTGATAGACGAGTTCGTGTGTCTTCTCGTTGTCGTTCTGGGGATGGAGTTCGACGTTGTAGCTCCATCCCTCTCCGAATCGGCCCTCTAAAATGGCACCCAATTTAAACTCGTCTTTGAAATAGTCCTCGCTCATGTCGTAGGTCGAATCGTCAGCCCCTTCGAATCCACCGGTCTCGTCCCAGTGACGGACCATGTACGAGAGGCTCCTTGCTTCGTCCTCCTCAGCCGTTGCGGCGACGACCAGTGCGTCCTGTGTCTCCTGTTGAATTTGGGCCTGGACCGACCGATCAGCTAATCCGCCCGTCGACGGCGTAATCACGGCCGACTGTAGCGCGAACAGGACGGCCATCAACACGACCATCGCACCGATGAAGCCCTCGAGGGTGTAGGCCTGTCCGCGGTCGGTATCAGTAGTCTGTTTTTGAGTCATCGAATCACCACACTCTCACTATGAGTCTGCAGGCTGGTGTACAGGTATCTGGGCTGTTTACCGTGACAATTCGCGCAGCGCTCGCTGCCGGTTGATCTGAATAGTGTTCACCACCAGCCAACTTCTCTCCATTGGCGTCAGTGACGGGCACGCTACCGTTTATCGAGACAACACTTACGTTGACATTGTCGTACACGGTATCGTCACTACCAGGACCATTCGCTCGCAATCCGAGTTGGGCAGCTAGGTTTGTACCGGTATAGTTCTCATTGAAGTCTGAACTGTCGAGTTCGTTCGGCGTGTCAGTCGAAACATTGTGGACGATTCGGTCCACGATTCGATCCGCCTGTGCCGTCTCGGCCCCACTAACTGACGAGTCAAACGGCGTCACGATCGATGGGAGAAACGAGAAGACGAATGCGATCGCTAACAGAAAGACGCCGATTCCGATGGCGAAGTCCTGTGTCGTCTGGCCCCGCTCGGCCAACGAGATACTGATGGTTCGTGGCCGCCGCACTCGAGTCCGTCCCTCTTTCCGTTCGTCCGTTCTGTTCTCGATCATATTAGGCCACCAGCATCCAGCCGATGAGTGCGATCGACGACAGTGCGACCGCGTACTTCAACCCGCTCAGCAAGTCCGCGTCCCGGATATACCCGCAGATGAACCCGGAGATGATCGCCTGCAGCGTCACCGCGTGGAAGAACAACACCGACAGCATGTCGACGTCGATGTTCTCGCTGAGGTTGGCCCCTTCCATTCCGCTTCCTCCGCCGGCGCTGGCACTGGCCTCGGAACCGCCACCGCCGGCGTTGAGCCCCGCCATCGTATCGATGAACTGCGTCTTGAGGATCGCGATCACCGCCAGCACTGTCATGAACGTCATGATGATGATTACGATCTGCATGCGAGTCCGGGACTTCCGTTCGCGTTCAATATCGTCGTGGTTCTCGCTCGCAGTGGCGGCCGTCCGAAGCACGTCCGAGATCTGGTTCGACGCTTCCTGCGCTTCGGTGATCAGTCGTGTCGTCCGGGCGAGTCGCGGGATGTGGTACTTGTTGTTGAACTCGATGAGCGCCTCCTTCAGGCTCATTCCGTAGTTGACCTTCGTGTGCATCATCTCGAACTCGCGAGCCAGCTTGCCGTTCGTGGTATCGGAGACGGACTTGAGCGACTCGAGTAGGGTCAGTCCGGTATCGTTCGAACTCGAGAGCTTCCGCAGGTCTTCGGAGAGCTTGTTGACGACGGAGTTTCGGTGTCTGACGTTCCACTCGCGGAAGATCGAGAGCGGGATCGCCGTGATATAGAGGGGCAAATAGACGTAGATGAACGTTCCCCAGATCGGCCTATCGAGCATCCCCTGCCAGGAAGTGGGAGCCGACCCGTTTACCATGGCCGTCACGACGATGACCAGGACCATGGGAACGGTCAGCGCAAGGGTTACCAGCGGATTGTCTCGGAAGAAGAGGTGGGGCTTCCGCAGGACTTCCATCGTCTCGTAGGTCCCCTCGCGGTTCTTGACCCGATCGAAGATGCTGTGCTCGCCGGTGAACTGCTCGACGAGTCCGAGGCTCAGCAATCCGCCTTCCTGGCCCGTTTCGGTCCGCTGTTCGGTGTTCCCCATCGAGAGAAAGCCATCACCGGGTTCGTCGTGTTTGACCGTCGAGACGAGGACGAGGAAGCCGACGCCGATCATCGGAATTAGCCCGTAGACGACCATGTAGAGCATCTGGTCCGTCACGGTCGCGTTGGGAATCATCTTCATGACGACCATAATGATGATCAACAGGAGCGGGAACAGCGACAGCGTCATGTACATCTCACCGAACAGCTCGAGCGTCTCGAGGGTGAGTTCCTGTTCCTGCTTTGCGGTCCGCATGTGCTTTTCCTTCTTGTCCTCGAGGAAGCTCTCGATGTCGCCGCCGCTGTTGACGATCGAGAGCATGTCAGTCAGGAACTGAGAGAGGTCGTCGCTGGGCGTCTGAAGCGCCTGTTTCCGGATCGCCGTTCGGTAGTCGATGTCGAAGTACTCGGTCTCCTTGACGATGCTCTGGAACTCCTTTGCGACCTCACCGTAGGTATCGTCGGCTTGCGCCATCGCCTCGATGATCTCGAGTTGATTCAGGCCGCCGACCGACAGGGCGTACATGAACGAGACCGAGTCGGTCAACAGCATGTTGATCTCGCGCTTACGGGTCGAGGCGCGCGAGTAGGGGATCGCGACCATCGAACCGAACCCGATCGCGAAGCCGATCGAGCCGAACACCAACCCGGTAAAGAAGACGACAGCCGGGATGCGAAGTAGTTCGATGAGCTCGAGGAGGAGCCCGTGACCGACCGGAATGCCGATGAGCGCTTCGTTCGAGAGGAGGCCGATCGCGAAGACGCCGTAGCCGAGCATCAGGCCGACCAGCCAGAGACTCAGGCCGCTGATGAATCCGATCCCGAGCGCTCTCGAGAGGTAGAGTTCGACCGTATCGCTCATTCGAGCCTGTGCGAGTTTCGTCTCGACGTCGGCGACGAACTCGCTGTCGTCGCCAAACAGGCGATCGTACAGGGGGTAGAACCGGTCACCTAGCGCGTCGGAACTGGCTGACATACTCGAGCCGCCACTGTCGTCAGTTTGCAGGCTCATGCGTCGCCGTCCTCGTCGGTTTCGTCCGTCGCAGCATCGTCCTCGTCGGTTTCGTCGTCAAAGATCCCGGTGTTACCGTCCGTCGATTCGCGGTCAGTGTCGGTCTGGTCGTCCCTGAAGATCGATCCCTCGTCGCTCGTCTCGCTGCCGTCGAACAGGGATCCATCGTCATCGTCGGTTACGTCTTCGTCGTCGCCGAAGATGGAGTCAGCCCCGCCGTCGAATATCGACTCTCCCTCGTCGGTATCGGCAGCTTCAGTGTCGGTGTTGGCTTCGGTATCGGCCGCGACTTCGTCGGCCGATGCCGAGTCGTCGGTCACCGTCTCGGTGGAAGCAGACTGTGTCTCACTCGTCGAATCGTCCGCTTCCGCTCCCGTGCTGTTGGTCGCATCGTCCGTCATGCTATCCGGTGGATCCGACGTGTCGTCATCGACATCGATCGTCGGCGGTTCGACGACGGGATCCCCTGCTGGCTGGTCGTCGCGATCCGAACGCCGTTCGTCTGCACTATCGGCCGCCGTCTCGTTGCTGGCTCCGGCATCCGTTACCAGTGGCTCGGTACTCGCCTCATCCCGATCTGAGCTCGACTCGCGGTCGACATCGATCGTGGGCGTCTCCGGCTCATCCCCGGTGCTCGAATCTGCGCTACTCGAGGCTGGGGAACCGCCGGTGTCGGCAGCGGCCGCCGAGGCCGAGTCTGGCTCCTCGTCGGACTGCGTACCGGATTCGCTCGGTGCTCCGCCGTCGGACGACTCCGGATCGAAGATCGAATCGAGGTCGTCTTCCGGGAACATCGAATCGAAGCCGGACGTATCCGGCTGGCTGGTCGTCGGCTCCTCGCTGCGCTCCGCTCGATCGACGTCCGGATTGCCGAGTTCGTCGATCGTCTTCCCCATATCGTCGAACAGTCCGCCCAGATCGCCGTCCTCGGCGTCGTCTGTCGGAAGTACCGTCGATGCGTTTTGGGCCGAGTTCGCTCCATCACCGTTCGATCCCGCAGCTGGACTCGAGGCCGCCGACCGGTCCGCTGTCGTCTCCATTTCTTCGCGGCCCGTCGGCTCAGCGTCAGTGGCCGCAGCCCCGGTTTTCGATTCGGTATCGGCCGCAGTCGGAGGCTGTGAACCGCTACTCGAGGAGGCGGCGCCACTGGACTCGTCGGCTGTCGGTGCCGGCTCTATCGCGGTCGAACTATCGCCGGCGTGGGTGTGGGACGCGTCGTCTGACGCACTCGCATTAGCGGTAGTCGCTCCACCGGTCGCGGCATCGGCAGCGCTTGCGGCAGTCTCGTCGCTGTCACTGTTACCGCCGATGGCGAACCCTGTGTCTTCGCTGAGCCATGCCGGTTCGTCGCTGCCGTCGTCGCCCTCGACGGCGAACGCCGACGAACTGTCGCCGAGTTCCCATCGGTCTTCGTCGACCGTTTCGTCGACAGCACCGGCGAAGTCGAACTCCTCGCTATCGGCACTGTCGACCTCGATCGTGCTCTCTTCCTCGACGTCGCCGAGGGCGCTCGCGAGGCCGCTCGGGACCTTCCCGCGGTACTCCTCGAACAGCGACTCCTCGGCTCGCTCGAGAATGTCCATCGAGAGGTTGTACGTCTCGCTGGTCGCATCGGGTCGCGGGACGAGTTCCTCTTTCTCCGGGTCGACGTCGATCAGAACGCTCTCCATCTCCCGGAGGTCCTCGAGGCTGTCCTCGAGTTGACCGTTCGCGATGAGCGTGAGGATCGTCTCGGGATCGTTGACGAACGCTTGCACCGTTGCGGCGACCTGTGCGTACGTGTTCAGTCCGTTCTTGATGAGATAGGCGAGGATGACTTCTCGCTGGAACAGCTCCTCCTGGAGTTTCTCCATGCTCCAGCCGCGATCGAACTGAATCTCATCCAGAGTATTCGAGTCCCCCATCTTGAGGTACTCGTCGGTTTCGGCCTGCCACTGGTAGACGTCCTGAACGTTGATCTCGTCGTGTTCCGCCTCGTAATGGTTGATCTCGGTCAGCGACTTGTTCCGGCGAACCTTGTTCCCCTGTACCCGGGTCTGGGTCTGGATCGAGACCAGATCCAGCGCCGTGAACATCGTTTTCGAGACGTTGATCGGGTCCGTCGTGAACCGCTTGAGGACCTCGTCGACGGAGTCGGCGTGGAAGGTGGTGTAGGTGGTGTGACCGGTCGACATGACCTGAAACAGCGTTCGCCCTTCCTCACCGCGGATCTCACCCATGACGATGTAGTCGGGCCGCTGTCGCAGTGCGGCCTCGAGCAGGTCGAACTCGTCGACGTCGCCCTGTTCGTCGTCGGTGAACGATGGGCGGGTGACGCTGGCGATCCAGTTTCGCTGGGGGAGTTCAACCTCGCGGGTGTCCTCGATCGAGACGATCTTCGCGCTCGAGGGGATAAACAGCGAGACGGCGTTCAGCGAGGTCGTCTTCCCGGAGGCGGTCCCCCCGGCGAAGATCAGGCTCTTGTGATTCTCGATGGCGAGCCAGAGGAACGCCATCTCGTCGAGCGAGAAGGTGTTCCAGTTGATGAGGTCGATCGGGGTGAAGGGGACGTCTTTGAACTGGCGGATGGTGTAGTTCGTCCCGTGTGCGGACACTTCCTTCCCGAGCGTGAGCTGTGCACGCGAGCCGTCGGGCAGCGTCGCGTCGACCTGCGGCAGCCGCTTACTGATTCCTTTCCCCGAGCGCTGGGCGAGTTTGACGACGAAGTCGTCGAGTTCGTCCTCGCCGTGGTAGATGTTCGAAATGATCTGTTCGTACTCGGAGTGGTAGACGAAGACCGGCGAGTTGTAGCCGTCGACGGAGATGTCCTCGACGTTGATGTCGTGTTTGATGCCGTCGATGCGCTCGTAGCCGATGAAGTCTCGCTTGAGCAGGTAGAGGAGCTTCTCGACCTGATACTCGCTCATCGTGTCCGGATCGTCCTCGAGAATCGCGGGCTCGGGCCGCACTTCGATTCCCTCGAGTTGACTCGGGCCGTCGTCGGTCTCCGCGTCTTCCTCGTCGTCATCGAGGAGTCCCCGGAGCGTCTCGAGGATCCCTTCCGATGTCTCGCCGGAGGTCGCCTCGAAGAGATCGTATCGCTCGAGGAGCCGTCGCGTTTCGTCGTCGATGACCGTCCGTCGGCCGTCCTCGGTCGATTGTTCCTTGATGCCGTCTTCGGAGTACTTGATTGCCGTCCTGAGTTTGCCCGAGAGGAACTCCTTGAGTTCGTCCTCGATCTCGTTCTGGTACGGCTCGATCATGTAGTACTTCTTCTCGTTTTCCTTCTCCGAGTGGAAGATGATAACGTAGGCGTAGGGTTTGTTCACCCAGTAGCGCTCGAGTTCGCGGAAGTGGGTCTTCTTCTCGAGGGGCACTGCCTTCTCGAGATCGTATCGGTTGGCGACGGTGGTATTGCCCGCGGTCGTCGAGAAGAACTCGTCTTCCTCGATCTCTTCTTGCACGTTGACGGTCCGTTCCTCGACGATATCGTCCAGTTCCAGCGCGGCGTCGTTGCCGGCCGCGAGACGCCCCTCTATCGTGTCGGGATCGAAACCGAGCGCGTCCTCCTCGTCGTGGCGGACGATCTCCCCGGCACCGTCGCGTGGGCGACTCCCGTCGTCCTCGTAGTAGTACTCCCACTTGTAGTGCTCCCAGGTCCAGGTGTCCTTGACGACCGGCGTCGTTTCGGGGTCGGCGTACTCGCAGAAAATCTCCCAGAGCGCGTCCGCGTTGTCGCCGGCGATCGGCAACAGGGTGTCCTCGAGGGCGTCCGGGTGATGGCCGAGATACGCTTCCGGATCGAACTCGACCCGATTCCAGTCGTCACCGCTCGGAACCGTCGTCCCGATGTCCTCGTCGGTATCGAGCCCGAGTTGATTATCCGCGGGATTGGGATCGTCCGGATACAGGACGGATACCTCGTCGCCATGTCCGTGTTCGTCCATGAACTCTTCCCACGTGTATTCTCCAACGCGGATGGCCGAGTTCGATCTCGGCTCCGACTCGTGGGCCCGCTCGTCCTCCGACGCAGGATCGGACGCCTCCCCCTCGGAGAAGTCCCCGGCATCCGACTGGTCGGCCTCGTCAATAGCCATTGCAGCTATCCAAACAGTCACCCCTCAAAAAATTCATCCACCCATTACCAGTTCTGATAATTCTGAATGCGGTCATTTCCGTTCAATTCTAGCGCCCTCTTCCAAGATCTTCCTTCTCAGTTGATACTAGTTTCGACGGTGGGCTTGCTCCGGCCCTCACTGGTCAATATGGCACAATTATAACCAGACACATAACACCGCGGATTATGCGTATAATGTTGAGGAATGTAGGATGGAAGAGTGATATCTGGTTCGAATAGCTGTAACTCATATCAAAACACATCTGAATTTATACATTATATTTATATATATACCTTGGCCACTTGGGGTGTGGTCAATCGTGGTTGGAAGTAACATGGAACAAGGGAAAGACGGTGTCATACAGCAAAGCAGTCGAAGCGGGTACAGACGGCGTACCTTCCTTAAAACGGCGACAGCCGGTGCAGCTCTCGCATCGATCGCCGGCTGTATGGGTGGTGGCAGCAGCGGCGTCACGCTGGGAGCGATGAACATCATGTCTGGCTTCGCCTCGCTGTACGGGGATGAAGCCGAGCGTGGATACGACCTCGCCGCTCAGGAGATTAACGATGACGGCGGTATCGACGGCGACGATGTCGAGGTGATCCTCCGTGATACGGAGGCGGACTCCGGCACGGCGAGGGACCAGATGATTAGTCTGATCGAGGAAGAAAGCGTCGACGGGCTAGTGGGACTCGACAGCAGCGGCGTCGCGAAGAACCTCGCACCGCTGATCAGACAGAACCAGATCCCGTTGATGATCACCCACGCAGGGACTCCGTTTGTTACCTCTCCGGAGGGCGAACACGAGGAGTCAGTCGGTAATGACTACGTCTACCGGTGTTCCAACACCGTCGCCCACGATATGTATGGTGCCGCCCAGACCGCTTCAGAGCTCGACGCGACCGACTGGGCGACGATCGGCCCCAACTACGCGTTCGGAACCGAAACCTGGAACTACTTCCAGGCGTTCATGAACGGGTTCGACGTTGACGCCACGTTCGAAACCGAACAGTTCCCCGAACTCGAGACGAACGACTACTCGCCGTTCATTAGCTCGATCCTAGATGCGGATCCGGACGCCGTTATCACGCCGCTGTGGGGATCGGACCTGACAACGTTCCTCGGACAGGCCGAGGACTCCGGCTGGTTCGATCAGATCGACCACACGCTGTTCAGCGTCGGGATGGGGACGGACCTGCCCTCCGATGGAAGTCCGCTCCCCGAAGGAGAATGGGCCTCGACCCGCTACGACCCCTTCGTCCCCGACATCGAGGAGAACCAGACGTTCCGGGAGACCTATATAGAGGAGTATGATACTCTGCCGACGTACAACGCGGAGGGTGCCTACCGGGCCGTCTACCTGTACAAGAACGCTATCGAAGAAGGCGGCAGCGTAAACGCTGACGACCTCATCGATCAGTTTTCCGGGATGCAACACACGGGACCGGTCGGGGAGTACGAGTTCACCGAGAACAATCAGGCCTCCGTCGCCTCCATCTGGGGCGAGGTCAGTTACTCTGACGAGCACGAGAGTAATGTGCTCGAGCCGGTCAACAGGTACGAGGCCGCACCGTCGGACGTCCGGAGCGCGCTCGAGGGCTCGGACCTGCCCGCGGGCCTGTAAGACTGATTGCAATCATTTATAATGGACCCAGTAAACATATTTCCGCTCCTCGGCCTGGGGGGCGTCGGGTTAGGGGATATCGTTATCGGGTTGAGCCTCGGGAGTCGACTGTTCCTGATCGCCGTTGGATTGAGCCTGATCTTCGGCGTGCTCGGCGTGCTCAACTTTGCACACGGTGCGCTCTATATGCTCGGCGCGTACTTCGCCCTGAGCTTCTCAACGAACGTGATCGGCAACTTCTGGCTGGCGCTCGTCGTCGGCGCGATTGCGGTCGGGGTCGTTGGCGCGGCCATCGAGGTGGTAACGATCCGGCCGTTGTACGAACGCGCCGAGAGCGACCTCGACCAGTTGATCGTTACGTTCGGGTTCGTCCTCATTACTCACGAGGTTGTTCGGTTCGTCTGGGGATCGCAACCGTACTCGACGGACGCCCCGGGCCTCCTCGACTTCTCCGTGTCGATCGGTGGCAGTCAGTTCACCGCCTATCGGTTGTTCGTCATCGTGGCGGCGGCTGCGGTGATGGTCGGCCTCTGGCTGTTCATCAAACGGACGTACTTCGGCTCGCTGGTGCGAGGAACCTCTTCGGACCGCGAGATGGCGTCGATGCTCGGCGTCGACGTGCCGCGGCTGTATACCGCGGTCTTCTTCACAGGGAGCCTCCTCGCGGGACTCGGCGGTGCCCTCGCGGCCCCGATGCAGTCGATCGGTCCCAGTCTGGGCGAGGCGGTCATCATTGACGCGTTTATCATCGTTGTCATCGGTGGCCTTGGTTCGCTGTCGGGCGCGTTCGTCGGTGCGATGTTCGTGGGGATGATGCAGAGCATCGTTCCCCAATTCTTCGATGCCGGCAGTATCGCAGTGCCGTTCCTCGCCATGGTTATCGTGTTACTGATCAAACCGGAAGGACTGTTCGGAGGGATCGGTGAATGAGTACGCAATCGGACGGCCTCGTCGGTCGGATCGGTACGTTCGGTCGCCAGGCAGTCAGCAACGGCTGGACGACCGAACGGTTCGTGCTGCTCGGCCTGCTCGGCCTCGTACTCGTCTCCTTCGGGCCGCCGTTCCAGGTCTACCTCTTCACCGAGTTCCTGATTATCGCGCTGTTCGCCGTCGCGTTCAATCTGCTGTACGGTTACACCGGGTTACTCTCGTTCGGTCACGCGATGTTCTTTGGGGCCGGTGCCTACGGGCTCGCGATCGTGATGCGAGATTACCAGACGGCGATAGCCGATGTCGTCGGTACTGGCGTCGCGCCGCTAGCCACGTTCGTCGTCGGCGGAGTCGTCGGCGTATCGCTGGCCCTCGTGATCGCTATCCCCGTTGGCTACCTCAGCGTCCGCCTCGAGGAGATCTACTTCGCACTGATCACCCTCGCCTTCGGGATGCTGTTTTACTCGCTGCTCCTCCAGGATCCCTACGGACTCACCAACGGCTCCGACGGGGTCTTCGTGTTGCTCGGGATGGTCGAACTCGGCGGGACGGAGTTCAGATTGAGCGGCCGCCGGACGTACTACTACCTCACGGCGGCGGTCGTCACGCTCTCGATCTACGGCATTTGGCGGATCGTTAACTCGCCGTTCGGAACGGTCTGTAAGGCGCTCCGTGAGAGCCCCGATCGGGCCGCGGCGCTGGGGGTCAACGTCTCCGTCCACCGATGGATGACTTTCATCGTCTCGGCGCTGTTCGTCGCGATCGCCGGCGTGTTGATCGCTGGCTTCTCGAGCGTTGCGACGCCCAACGAAGCCCACTGGTCGATGAGCGCAACGCCCGTTGTCGCGACCGTCATCGGCGGTGCCGGCTACTTCGGCGGCCCGATCGTCGGTGCGTTCCTCTACCACTATGTTCGCTGGGGGATCAGTCGGTTCCCGGCGCTCGAGGCCTACTGGGAGTTGTTCTTCGGGATCATGCTCATCGTCGTCGTCCTCTATTTCAAGCAGGGGGCAGCTGGCGGACTGGCAATGCTTCGCATGTGGCTGCAAGACGTGAAGGCGGCCCACGATACGGGTGGCGCGAGCGCTGCGACGGCATTCGTCCGCAAATCGATCAGTCAGAAACTCGGTAACGCGATGTCCCGGGATAGCGGCCGGTCCGACGACGGAGGTATAGATCGATGACCACCGTCCTCCGCACCGAGGACCTCCGCAAGCAGTTCGGGGACCTGATCGCTACCGACGATGTCAGCCTCGCGTTCGACGACGAGGAGGTCACCAGCATCATCGGCCCCAACGGAGCCGGGAAGACGACGTTCTACAACCTGTTGACCGGCGTCTTGCAGCCGACTAGTGGGGAAATCTGGCTCCGCAAGGACGGCGAAATGAGCGAGATTACCGACGCGGAGCCCCACGAAGTCGCACGGAGTGGACTCTCCCGTTCCTACCAGATTACAAATATTTTCGAGGGTCTGACAGTCCGTGAGAACCTGCAGGTCGCACGCATCACCCACGAGGGTCGCACGTTCGACATGCGGTCGCGTCCGGACGCCGACGAGGAACTCAATCAGGAGATCGACGAGCTGATGGAACTCACCAATCTGACGGAACTCGCCGAAGTTCAGTGTGACACGCTGAGCCACGGCGAGAAACGCAACGTCGAGATCGCGCTGGCGCTTGCGATCGAGCCAACGGTGTTCCTGTTGGACGAGCCGACCGCGGGGATGAACCCGACCGAAACGGAGGAAATCGTCTCGCTCATTCAGGAACTGAATCGAGACATCGACGCGACGTTCATCGTCACCGAACACGACATGGACGTCGTCACCGATATCTCCGATCGGATCGTTGTCCTCGCCGAGGGCGCAGTGCTGGCCGACGGTGACCCACAGGACGTACTGAGCGACGAACGAGTGACCGAAGCCTACCTCGGAAGTGAGACCGTATGACCGTTCTCGAAATCGACGACATCGACACCTATTACGGAAACAGTCACATCCTCCACGACGTCTCGCTGGACCTCGCGGAGGGAGAAGTCGTTGCACTGCTCGGGCGTAACGGGGCCGGGAAGACGACGACCATGCGATCGATCATGGGCGTCACCCCGCCCCAACGCGGCAGTATCAGGTATCGCGGCGAGGAACTCGTGGGGAAATCACCGGACGAGATCAACGAACTCGGGCTCAATCTGGTTCCCGAGGACCGTCGAGTATTCCCGACGCTGACCGTCCACGAGAATATCGTCCTCGCACACAAACTCGCGGACGACCCTCGACCCGTCGAGGAGATGTACGATCTGTTCCCGGTCCTCGACGATCTCCGGTCGAACAACGGTCAGAACCTGAGCGGCGGCGAACAGCAGATGCTTTCGGTCGCCCGCGCACTGATCCAGCGGCCGTCGACGCTGCTACTTGACGAACCGACCGAGGGACTCGCTCCGGTCATCGTCGACGACCTCCGAGAGATGCTTCAGGATGTCGTCGACCAAAACGTGACCGTCTTGCTCTCCGAGCAGAATGTCAACTTCGCGTTCGACCTCGCGACCCGGGGCTACGTTATCGACACCGGCTCGATCGTCTTCGAGGGCTCCATCGAGGATATCCGCGAGCGAGACGACTTGCTCGAGAAGTATCTTGCCGTCTCTCCGGAGGAGGTGGCCTGAGATGACCGACCTGACGATCCGGCCGTTCTTCTGGCGGCCGACCCACCTCTTCACGGAGACCCGACTGGTCTCTCGAACGCACGACGGCATCGTCGAGAGTTCCTACGGCGAGTTCGGCGAGCGCGTCCGATCGCTGCTCGCGGCGCTCGCCGACCGTGGCTTCGGCCACGGGGATCGAATCGGGACGTTCGGCTGGAACCACCACCGACACCTCGAGACGTACTACGCCGCACCCCTCTCGGGCGCGCAGTTACACACGATTAACGCCCAACTTGGAGACGAGGACATCGTCTACATCGTCGACGATGCGGCCGACGATATCCTGTTTGTCGATCCGGGAGAGCCGTTCGAGACGATTGAGCGGCTCTGGGCGGAGCTCCCCGTCGAGCAGGTCGTCGTGATGGACGAGACGGTGCCCGACACCGAGGTCAACGCCGTTGCCTACGAGGACCTCATCGCTGAGTACGACCCGATTCCGGAGGACGAGATGCCCGACCTCGAGGAGGACTACCCCGCGGGGATGTGCTACACCTCCGGCACGACCGGCCGGCCGAAGGGCGTCGAGTACACACACAAGATGATCTATGCCCACGCGATGATGGTGATGACGCCGGCCGGACTCGACATCAGCGAGCGCGACGTCGTCATGCCCGTCGTGCCGATGTTCCACGTCAACTCCTGGGAGTTCCCCTACGCCGCGACGATGGCCGGTGCGGCGCAGGTCTACCCCGGTCCGTCACCGAGCGCGGCGGACCTGCTCGAGTTAATCGAGCGCGAGGGCGTCACCATGACCGCCGGCGTTCCCACGGTCTGGATAAATCTCCTCAAACATGTCGATGAACACGGCGGCGACCTCTCCTCTCTCGAGCGGATCGTCGTCGGAGGCAGCGCCGCGCCCGAGGAGATGATACGCCGCTACGACGAGGAATTCGATGTCACCGTCGAACACGCCTGGGGAATGACCGAGACGATGAGCATCGGTTCGGTCTCCCGGCCGAAGTCCCGCATGGCCGACTGGGACCCGAGCCGGAAGTACGAGAAACGCCGCAAACAGGGCCTGCTCTCCCCCGGCCTTGAGATGCGCGTCGTTGACGACGCGGGCGAGGAAGTCCCGTGGGACGGTGAGTCGGCCGGCGAACTGTGGATCCGCGGGCCGACGGTCATCACGGAGTACTACAACCGCCCGCGGGCCGACGAGGAGGACTTCGAGGACGGGTGGCTGAAAACGGGCGATATCATTTCCGTCGACGAGGACGGCTACATCGAGATCGTCGACCGCGCGAAAGACGTCATCAAGAGCGGCGGCGAGTGGATTTCCTCGATCGCACTCGAGAACGCGCTGATGGCGAACCCCGACGTGATTGAGTCCGCGGTGATCGGCGTCCCCCACGAGAAGTGGCAGGAACGCCCGCTTGCGACCGTCGTCACCGCCGAAGACGCCGACCTCGCCGAGGACGAGTTACACGGCCACCTCCAGGAAACGCTCGAGCAGCCCGACTGGTGGCTCCCCGACGAGATCCGCGTCGTTGAGCGGATCCCCAAGACGGCGACCGGAAAATTCGACAAGCAGGGCCTACGCGAAAAGCTTGACGTGGGCGACAGCGAAACGGAGAACCGATGAGCGAGTTATTCGATCTCGACGGCCGAGTTGCAGTGGTAACGGGCGGCGGACGCGGTATCGGACGCGCCATTGCGACCGAACTGGCGGATGCGGGAGCAGCGGTCGTTCCGAGCGCGCGGTCGACGGACGAGATCGAGGCCGTCGCCGCGGAAATCGAAGAGACGGGCGGCGATGCGCTTGCCGTCCCCGCAAACGTCACCGACCCGAACGATGTCAGCGACGTCATCGAGCGAACCGTGGAGGCGTTCGGCGGCGTCGACATCGTGGTCAACAACGCCGGCTTCAATCCCGACGACGCCCTCGGCCGGCCGGAGGACGTCGACACCGCGGATCTCGACCGCGTCATGGACGTCAACCTGAACGGTGCCTACGAGGTCACGCGAACGGCAGCGGACCACCTCCTCGAGAGCGATGGCGGCTCCGTGATCAACGTCGCGAGCGTGGGTGGACTGGTCGGGCTGCCGCGCCAGCATCCCTACGTCGCCTCGAAACACGGACTCGTCGGACTCACGAAGAGCATGTCACTGGACTGGGCTCCCGAGGTGAGGGTCAACGCCGTCGCGCCCGGCTACGTCTCGACGGAACTCACCGCGGCGCTCGAGGAAAACGATCGGTTGCGCCAGTCGATCATCGATCGCACGCCGCTGGATCGGTTCGCCGAACCCGACGAAATCGCCGGCCCGGTCGTCTTTCTCGCGAGCGAGGCCGCGAGTTACATGACCGGCTCCGTGCTCGCGGCCGACGGCGGCTGGACGGCCCGATAGCACGCGACCGCGACGGAGATATGGCTGCCTCGAGCGGGCCGGGAACGACGGACAGAAGCAGCGCGACCTCGAGCCGCTGACCCGAATCCAGCGATCAGAACCGAGAGCAACGGACGGTGCACTGACGCCCTGCTCGCGGTAGTCGGTTCCCCGTTACAGTTCGGGTACGCCACTCCGCATGTCTGTCGTTCACATGGCACGATAGTCTAGGAGCACCGCACGCGACCGACGGGTTAGAACGGGGCGAGACTGCAACTGTCGTCAGCCGCTCGAGCGACCATCGTCGTTCGGTCGTGATCATTTTCCTGTGTTCGTTGACTGGGCCTCAAGTCCGGTTATAAACAGGCGTGGCGGGATTCGAACCACGGTCGGACGTGCTTGCTTCGCTGCGCACGACCTCCCTGGTTCGAACTCCGGGTCCGTCCGCTCCTCATATCCGTTCGTTGCAGGACGGGCGTGACGGGATTCGAACCCGCGATCAGAAGGTTAGGAACCTCCTGCCCTCTCCGCTAGGCCACACGCCCCGGCGTGAAAAGAACGTTAGTTGGTTTCCGTTTCGGTTTCAGCGTCGGTAGCCGTCTCCTCTTCGGAGGTCACAGGCTCCGTGTCAACGAACTCTTCGTCTTCCTCGAGGTCGTTCTCGTTGACGTTCCCGCTCCCGTCACGCATTTCTTCGAGTTCCGTTTCAACTTTCTCGCGGCCCTTCTGGAACTCTCCCATCGCCTCACCGGTCGACCGTGCCAGCTTCGGAATCTTGTTCGCTCCGAAGAGCAAGACTGCGATGATGAGGATGATTGCGAGTTCCGGAGGCCCCATGCCGCCGGGGATGAACAGCGGTGCAATTTCGGCTACCATCTCTATGCGTGGCTTACCCGCTGGCAATTATAACCTTTTTGGACCACTTAGGTAAACAAGACACCGCGACAGTCCGTCTGAGGACGAGATCCGTCGGGAATGATATTTTTTCACAATGGCTGGAGGCGGACACCGCCCGAGTTCACGCGCCATCTGCTCTCAGACCGTTCCGCGAACGAAACTGTCTTTCCCGCTTGCACACTAGTGTCGAGCGATGGTAACCACCGGCGATACCGCACCCGACTTCACCGCACCGCTCGCAAACGGCGACATCGAGGAGTTCACGCTCTCCGAGCGCCTCGAGGACGAAGCACCGATCGTCCTCGCGTTCTTCCCCGGCGCGTTCACCGGTGTCTGTACAACCGAGATGTGTACGTTCCAGGACCGCCTGGCCGCGTTCAACAATCTCGACGCCACCGTCTACGGCGTCAGCCGCGACTCGCCGTTCACGCTCAACGAGTTCCGCGAGCAGAACGGCCTCGAGTTCGGCCTCATCAGCGACTACAACAAGGAGATCATCGACGACTACGAAATCCCGATGGACTTCGCCGATCTGGGCGTCTACGGCGTCGCCAAGCGCTCGGTGTTCGTCGTCGACGCCGACGGCGAAATCGCCTACTCATGGGTCAGCGACGACCCCGGCGTCGAACCCGACTACGACGAGGTCGAAGCCGCCGTCGAGAACCTGTCCTAACGCCGCATCGAGAACCCGCCTCGAGAACCGTTCGATCCGCAACTGTCGCAGGGCTTTTTTAGCCCGCAACCGACGTACAGCTATGAGCGATTCTCCCGCCGACGAGGATTCCCGCCGCGTCTACTTTCCCGACAACGATCACAACTTTCCCGACGAGAAACTGAACACCGTTCTCGAGTTCATCGATAGCGACGAAGAGATCACCGCCTACCTCGAGGCCCAGAACGTCAACGCAGTCGACCGGATGCAGTACAACGATCACGGCTCGAAACACATCGAGATCGTCCGCAACCGGGCGCTGTGTCTGTACGACCTGCTCAAGGCAGGCGACGTCGACTTCAACGGCGCGCGCCAGCAGGGACTGGCCGAGGAGGACGAATCGGTTATCATCGCGCTCGCGGCGACGATCCACGACGTCGGCCACGTCGTCCACCGCGACAGTCACGCCTACTACTCGATTCCGCTGGCGGCGGACATCCTCGACCGCGTCCTCCCCGAGTTCTACGGCGTCGGCGACACCGTCCGGATGAAAGGCGAGATCCTCCACGCGATCCTCTGTCACCACACCGCGGAAACGCCGCTGACCACCGAAGCAGGTGTTATCCGCGTCGCCGACGCCCTCGACATGGAGAGCGGTCGCTCCCGGATCCCCTACGAGTACGGCGGCCGGGGAATTAACACCCTCTCGAGCCAGGCAATCAAGCGCGTCTCGCTCCAGTCCGGCGATACCACGCCCGTTATGGTCGAAATCGAGATGACCAACGCCGCCGGCGTCTACCAGGTCGACAACCTGCTGAAGGCCAAACTCGAGGACTCCGGTCTCGAGGATCAGATCCGGATCGTCGCGCTCAACACGAACGAGAACCACGAGCAGTTGGTCGAGCGAATCGAGCTATAAAACGAAGTTTTACGCTGTCGTTCGGAAGACGCTTCGCGTCTTCCGTGATGACGAGAGGCGCTTTGCGCCTCTCGAACCACGTGCGGTCGCTTCGCGACCGCACTCGGTAAAAATTCGATTAAAAGCACTCCTCCTTCCGTTCCGAGCGCTTCGCGCTCTCCACATCAGTCGTCGGCCCGCTCGCGCCTTCGGCGCTCGCGGTGAGTAACAGGAAATAGCCTACCCTCCCCCGGGTCGCGAGTTCCTCGCAACGCTCGGAACTCGCTCCCGGCCACTCAACTTGCTCGGTTCCTTGTTTCAGGCGAGTTCGAATCGTCCGTCCGCTCGCTCGAGATACCCGCGATCCCGAAGCGTTCCGGTGATCGAGAGGACCGTCCCTTTCGTGACCGCGAGGTCGTCACAGAGGTCTTCGGCGGTCGCGCCGCCGCTCGAGGCGAGATACAGGTAGACGAGCTTCGCTCGAGCGGAATCGAGATCGGTCGGAATCGAGACGTTCGGGGTCGTCGCTGACTGGCTCATATATCCACTACTGTATTTCGACGATAATAAACTCTCTCTACAACAATTGTCGAAAACACGGCGACTCGACTACCGTTACACCTCGTTGATATGCGGAATATGGATCCTCGAAATCCGCTGTGATCGCGGCTCAGCCGCTCGATCGACTACTCTTGGGTATAGGTAATCGTCGTAATCGGTCAGCTGTGACAACCGGTCGCAGGAACGTCGCATCCGATACATTCAGACGGACCGCTTTTGTGGACGCACTCGCGACTAATAGGAACGATGTCGACGCAACTCACTTTCCTCGCGCTCCTGACCGGGTTGTTGACCGGTGCACTGTTTCGGTTTCTCAATATACCGATCCCGGCCCCACCGGAGCTTCCCGGAATCATGGGCATCATCGGGATTTATCTCGGATACAAAGTCATCGAACACGTCGACGTTGGCATCGACCTTCTCGAGACGCTGGGACTGTAGTCGCGCGGACGAGTGCATACCGTTCGGCGATCAGGACGATTCGAGTGCCACTGAAATCTTCGCGAGTCCCCAAACTAGGAGCAGAATACTAGCGGGCACGAGAATTACAACGGCGAACGGCGACAGGACGTTCTGAACGATACTGAGTACAAATTCGGGCAGAAGAGAACCCAAAAACAGGTAGCCAATAATAATAAGCAGAAGCCCGATGGTGACGTTTAGTCGAGTCTCGATCCGATCCTCGTTCATATTTATTCTTCAGAATATGTGTATATAAAGCCTTCTGCCCGTGAATAAGAGTGTAAACGCCCGCCATCCGCCGATCGAAACCCGTTGTGGACGAGGGCTCAGTAGCTACGTTCCTTCGGCTCGTAGGTCTTGTTCTCGCCCTCGAGGATGACCGGGCGATAGAAGATCGAGGGTTCACCCTCGTCCCACGAGATGAGCGTGTGTTTGAGCCAGTTCTCGTCGTCGCGGATCTGGTTCTCCTGGCGCCAGTGGGCACCGCGGAACTCGTTTCGAACGAGCGCGCCGAGCGCGATCGACTCGGCGACGTCGATCAGGTTCCGCGTCTCGATCGTCTGCTGGAGGTCCGTGTTGAACGTCCGCGAGGGGTCGTCGACGTAGACGTCCTGATACTCCTGACGGCACTCGCGGATGGCCTTCAGCGCCTTCTTGACACCTTCCTCGGTCCGGAAGACGTTGACGTTGTCCGTCATGGCCTTCTGGAGCTTCGCGCGGATCTCGGCGTGCTGAACGCCGTCGTCCTTGTTCATCAGGCGGTCGACACGTTCGCGGGCCGTCTCGACGGTCCGCTCAAGGACGCCCTCGGCGTCGGCGGTGATCCCGCCGTCCGCTGCGACGCCACCAGTGGTGTCCAGTCCCGCCTCACCGGGCTGGACCGGCAGGTCGGCGTCGGTTTCGTCCTCGACGTCGTCGCCGTACCCGGTCCGGATCTGGGGCTCGCCGAGGTCGTCGCCGGCGGCGTGGCGGCCGGCGCGCTTGCCGAAGACGATCAGTTCCGGCAGGGCGTTCCCGCCCAGTCGGTTGCCGCCGTGGACGGAGACGCAGGCACACTCGCCGGCAGCGTAGAGACCGCTCACGCAGGTCTGGCCGTTCTCGTCGACCTCGATGCCGCCCATCGCGTAGTGCTGGCCGGGCTTGACCGGCATCGGCTCGACGAGGCCGTCGACGCCCTCGAAGTCCTCTGCGAGGTGCAGAATGTTCTCGAGGCGGTCCATGATGCGCTCCTCGCCGAGGTGGCGCATGTCGAGATGGACGTACTCGTCCTCGACGCCGCGGCCTTCGTTGACTTCGGTCAGTTCGGCACGCGCGACGACGTCCCGCGAGGCGAGTTCGCCGGAGTTGTTCGCGTAGCCGTGCTCGAACATGAACCGTTCGCCCTCGTTGTTGTAGAGGATGCCACCTTCGCCGCGGACACCCTCGGAGATCAGCACGCCGGTTGAGGGCAGCGAAGTCGGGTGGAACTGGATGAACTCCATGTCCTCGAGCGGTGCGCCAGCACGGTACGCCATCGCGTGGCCGTCGCCGGTACAGGAGACGGCGTTGGTGGTGTGATCGAAGGCCTGTCCGGGGCCGCCGGTCGCGAGGACGACGCCCTGATTCGCTTTGAAGCCTTCAATCTTGCCGGACTGGACGTCGTAGCCGACGACGCCGTGACACTCGCGGTCGTTCGGGTCCGGCTCGTCGGTCGTCGCGAGGTTCATCACGTACCACTCGTCGTAGACCTGAATGCCCCGTTTGACGACCTGCTCGTACATCGTGTGCAGCAGGTGGTGGCCGGTCTCCGCGCCGGCGTAGGTCGTTCGCGGATACGAGAGTCCGCCGAACGGCCGCTGGGAGACCCGACCGTCCTCTTCGCGGGAGAACGGCATCCCCCAGTGCTCTAGGTTAATCGTCTCTTCGGGGGCGTCCTGAGCGAGGGTCTCGACCGCGGGCGCGTCGCCGAGGTAGTCCGACCCCTTCATCGTGTCGTAGGCGTGAAGCTCCCAGTCGTCGCCCTCCTGGAGCGCCGCGTTAATGCCACCCTCTGCCGCGCCGGTGTGGCTACGGACGGGGTGGAGCTTCGAAACCATCGCCACGTCGGCTCCTGCTTCGTGCGCTGCGACCGCGGCTCGGAGGCCGGCGCCGCCGGCGCCAACCACGATGACGTCGTGTTCGTACATAGTTACCAGAACTTCAGGTTCTTCTTGACTGCTTCCCGCTTGAGCTCCTGAATGTGCTCGGTGAGCGGAATGTCCTTCGGACACACCTCGGTACAGGAGAACTGGGTCTGGCACCGCCAGACGCCGTGTTCCTGCTCGAGAATGCGGAGTCGGTGCTCTTTGATCTGCTCGTCTTCGCGGTCGTCCATCGCGAACTTGTAGGCCTTGTTGATCGCCGCGGGGCCCAGATACTCGTTGTCGCCGGCCGCGATGTTACACGAGGACATGCACGCGCCACACCAGATACACCGCGAGGACATCTTGATCTTCTCGCGGTTTTCCGGGCTCTGGCGCTGCTCTTCGAGGTCGTCGACCGCGGGCGTATCCCCGTCCTGGAAGTACGGCTCAACCGTGTGCATCTGGTCGTAGAAGTGGTCCATGTCGACGACCAGATCCTTGACGACCTCCTGGTGGGGTAGCGGCTCGATACGAACCGGCTGGTCGAGGTCGGAGATCTGGGTCTTGCAGCCGAGTCGCTGCCGTCCGTTGACGAAGAACGCGTCGGAGCCACAGACGGCCTGCCGACAGGAGTGTCGGAACGTCAGCGACGAATCGTACTCGTCGCGGGCGTACATGACTGCGTCGAGGACGGTCATCCCCTTCTCGAAGGGGACGTGGAAGTCGTCGAATCGGGGTTCCTGTTTCCCCTCGACTTCGGGGTCGTAGCGGAACACCTTGATGAGGACCGTCTCCCCCTCGAGTTCGGCCTTCTTTTCGGAATGTTCGTCGACCATTCCGTCGTCTTTGTCATCGAGTCGCCGCTCCTGGGGCGACTCCGCGCCTTTCATCTCCGGGTCTTCCGGTGCTTCCTGGCTCTCGGGTTCGGCCTGTTGCGTGCTCATATTAGATCATGCCTCTCATTGTGAGTGCGACGTAGATTCCCTGTGCGACGAGCGCGGTGCCGGCGATTACCAGCACCGCCAGCACGACCTTCTTCTGCGTCCCCTTGAGGCCCTGATTGACCAGCGCGTTGTAGACGCCGTTGACGCCGTGGAACGCGGCGGTGATCAGGAACAGCACCATCGTGAGGAAGTAACCGATGTTCTGCATTCGGGCTTCGGTGCCCATGAAGGTTACCTCGTACGCGTGGTTGACGAAGTGCAAGAGGAAGAAGTGGAAGGCGAGAACGACGACGAGAAACGCCGCCGTGATCCGCTGGAGGAACCAGCCGGTTCCGCCGGGCGTAAAGGAAGAGTATCGTTCCGCCATCAGAGCGACACCCCCGCGAGGAACGTGGGGACGCTGGCGACGGTGATCGCACCCGTCAACACCAGCGAGGCGTAGAAACTCTTGTCCTGTGCCTCGAGTCCGACGCCGAGATCGACCATCAGCAGGCGGATGCCGTTCAGGATGTGGAAGACCGCCACTGCGAGCAGACCGACCTCGAGCAGCCGGACGAGAAACAGCCCTTCGAGACCCTGCAGCGTCGCAGTGTACACGTTGACCGCTTCTCCGTCGACCATTGTCGTTTCGCCCTGTGCGCCACCGATGGAGGTACTCAGCACGGCGATGTGGGTGAACAGGTAGCCGATTAGCACCCACCCAGTGAACTTGTGGAAGATCCACGCCCACATGCCGGCCGAGAACTCCTTCCAGCGACCGAAGTCCTCGACGAGACCGCGATTGTAAGACTGACTCATACGCTCATGTGGTGCGTTAGACCGCGAGGGTATAGAAGTTACTTCTTGGATCCCGAGTCTGCCAGAGAAACCGGCAAACCGGTGCATAGGAAGTAGTCACTCCGACATTTTCCGGCCGACGCATCAATCTGGCGGTCAGATAGGGGGTATCGGGGCATGAGTGCCCAGACTGACGATGGGGACGGCACAACCTGCGGGGCGCTCAGCTGTACGAATGACGCTGACGTCATCATCGATCACCCGAAGTACGGGAAGCGGATCGTCTGTAATGGCTGTACAGGCGGCTACCCGGTGATCCGCCATGTCTGAGGCCGCGGATGTTCGCCCAGAAGATGCCCTCGAGGTCGCCCAGCGAGCGCTGTCGAAGGTTCAGGATCTCGAGGAACGTGTTGCCGAACTCGAGGGGGACGACGGCGAGTCTGTCGACGACGATTACGACTACGACGATCGAGATAGCGCCGTGATCGAACACCTCGTGGCAGGGGAATTCGTCACCGTCTCACAACTCCGCCGCTTGTACCGGCGACATACCGATATCCGGTCCGACGACACGCTGAAAAAGCGCATCCAGGGTCTGGTCGCTGGACCAGACTTCGAGATCGCCGGCGTCGGTGAAATCCGCTACGATCCGGACGGTGATCGCGCATGAGCGACGAGTACGCCGAAGCCCGTCGCGCTGACGAAGCGCTCGACGAGGACGGTGCCAACCAGATGGCTTTCCGGAAGATGATCTACGGGCTCGCCGGCGACGACGTCGACCCGTGCGAGTGCGGTCCAGTCGAGGCCGCCGAACGAGCTATCGATCGCGTCGACGCCCTGGAGGAAGAGAACGAGCAACTCCGCCAGCGCGTCTGCGATCTTCGCGATCAGACGGAGAAGATGAATCGCGGCGCCGAGCTCTACCAGACGGTCGCTCGCAACAGCGCCGCGAAGCGAGATCGACAGGCCGCCCTCGTGCTCAAACATGCGACGAAGGTGACGAGCGCGGCAGGCCGCCAGGAGTACGATGGCAGTCGGATTCAGGACGTCCTTGAGGCAGCCGAGGAGAAGATCCACCGGACAAACACCTACGCCGTGATGGAGAAGGCTGAGCAGCTGGTCGACAATCGTGATCTCTGCCGCGTCCAGAAGGAATCCCGATCGAGTTTGAAGAACACGCGGTTGATCGTGAAGTCGCCGACCGATCTCCCAGAGACGGTCGCCGGCGTCCGGATTCACGAGGGGGTGTTGTCCGGGTGAACACCTGTTGCAGGGGTGTTGCGGTTACACAACACCTCATCAGGGGGGTACCCCCTCCAGGACCGTTCTGAGTACAAGGACGGTTGAATTGGGAGAAAATCCCCTGAAGTAATTCAAGAAAGCAAATGTCGATTAGTCATAGGTACGCTCGCACATCGCTCGCATCGCTCGCATTCGAACAGCGCAACACCTCTCGTTCGGTGTTGTGTAGTCTACACACCTCCACAACAGCCGTCCGATCCCGGAGGTGGTCGCTGTGACGGCTCAAGACGGCGGTTCAGAGCTCATGGATGACTTCCAGAAGTTCTTCCGGAACTACTACGACGACGAGATCCGGACGCTCGCCCAGCACTACCCCAACGAGCAGCGGTCCCTCGAGGTTGGCTGGGGTGATCTCTACCGGTACGATCCCGATCTCGCGGACGACTACCTCGTCCAGCCGGACCAGCTCCAGCGCTACGCCGAAGAGGCGCTGCGGCTGTACGACCTCCCGATCGACGTCTCGCTCGGGCAGGCACACGTCCGCGTGAAGAATCTGAACGAGACCGACTCGTTCTACCCAGGGTGGTTCTCACCGACGGAGCGCCACGACAAGTCGCCGTACCTCACGGTCGAGGGCCAGGTCGAGAAGGCGACCGACGTCGACCCGAAGCTCGAGGAAGCAGCCTTTGAGTGCCAGCTGTGTGGAACGCTCAATCGGGTGCCTCAGTCTGGACCAAGCGACGACTTCCAGGAGCCACACGAGTGCTCGGGCTGTGAGCGGCAGGGGCCGTTCCACATCAACTTCGACCAGTCGGAGTTCGTCGACGCCCAGATGCTCCGGCTAGCCGAGCCGCCGGAAGTAGCCGCTGGTGGCGAAGGGACGAAGATCGACGTCGCCCTCGAGGACGACCTCACCGATCAGGCCGAGCCCGGCGATCGCATCGACGTCACCGGACGCCTCCAACTCAAGCAGGACGGTTCGAACAACAAGAAGAGCAACCGGTTCAAGCCCTACCTCGAGGGCCATCACATCGAGATCTCCGATACGGACTTCGAAGATCTCGAGATCACCGCGGAAGACAAACGGCAGATCGAGGCGATCGCGAACGGCGAGTACGGGCCGCTGTTCGAGGCCGTCCTCGATAGCATCGCTCCCGACCTTACTGGCGAGAAGTACGACCTCATCAAGGAGGGGCTCTTCCTGATGCTCATCGGTGGTGCGACCGTCGAGTTCGACAACGGCCGCGAGGTCCGAGGAGTCTTCCACATGCTGCTGATCGGTGACGCCTCGACGGGGAAGTCGACACTCCTCCGGGAGGCCAAGCTGATCGCTCCGCGGTCGGTCTTCGCGAACGGCAAGGGCGCGACCGAGGCCGGGATGACGGCGACGGCGAAGCAGGACGACTGGGCGGACGGCGAGTGGACGCTCGACGCCGGCGCCCTCGTCCAGGCGAACAACGGTCTCGCCTCGATCGACGAGATCGACAAGGTTCGCGACGATGTCCAGGACTCGATGCACGGTGCGATGGCGGACATGAAAGTCGACGTCAACAAGGCCGGGATCAACACGACGCTCCCTGCCGAGACGTCGGTGTTCGCCGGCGGCAACCCGAAACACGACCGCTGGGACAACTACGTCGCTGACAGCGAGCAGATCGACCTGGGTGAGACGCTCCTCTCGCGGTTCGCGCTCATCTTCAAACTGCAGGACATCCCGGACGAAAAGACGGACCGAGAGAAGGCCGACCACGTTCTCGAGACGAAAGAGACGGCGAAAGCGAAACGCGCCGGCGAGGATACCGGCGCCGATGACGACGATCGCGTGATCGACCACGACCTCCTCCGGAAGTACATCGCCTACGTGCGACAACTTCCCGATCCACGCTTCCGGACCGAGGAAGATCGAAACAAGCTCCGGGATGCGTACGTCCGGATGCGAGGCGTCAACGGCTACGACGATGACGCCCCAGTCCCGATCACGCTGCGGAAGCTCCAGGACATGCATCGGCTAGCCGAAGCCAGCGCTCGAACCCGTCTCTCGCAGTGGATCGAAGAGGAAGACATCCAACGTGCGAAGCGGCTGGTCGGCGAGTCCCTCCAGGACTACGGGATGAACGAAGACGGCGAGTTCGACGCTGACATCGTCGAAGCGAACACCTCGCAGCCCCAGCGAGAGCGGATCAAGACCGTCCAGGCAGTCATTCGGGAGATGCAGGCCGGCAAAGCTGGCGGCGTCCCCTACGAGGACATCTTCGAGAAGCTCAAGGACGAGGGGATCTCGCAGGAGAAGGCACAACACGAGATCGAGAAGCTG
Source organism: Natrinema zhouii (assembly GCF_013456555.2). Lineage (GTDB taxonomy): Archaea > Halobacteriota > Halobacteria > Halobacteriales > Natrialbaceae > Natrinema > Natrinema zhouii. The sequence goes on along the minus strand of NZ_CP059154.1, from coordinate 3,098,499 downwards.
AAGAAGAAAGGCGACGCCTACGAGCCGAAAACGAACAAGGAGGTGCGGGTGACGTAGATGGCCCGAGCATCAACCCCCCAGACCGAAGCAGAACGCCGCAAGCGTTCGAAGGAGGTCTACGAGCGAGCCATCCGCGCCGTCGACTTCAACAGCGGACACCGGCAACCACCGCTCGCGAGCAAACCGTCAGTGGTCGGCACACTCAATCGAGCCGGCTACAACCTCGAGGAGATCCATCGAGCGTTCGCAGCCGCTCAAGGGAATGGGGACCTGTTCCAGACCACGGACGACGAGGGTCGTACGTGGATCGGGATCAACGACCGGTGGAAACTCCGCGAGAAGATTGAATCGAACCTCTCGAGAGTCGACGATCCGCGAGAGGAACCAATCGGACTGGCGAACGACCGCGTCCAGCAGCTCCGACTCCGGAGTGAGAATAATGAGTGACTTCTGCAGCCCGAGCAACCACCACGATTGGGAAACGTGCCAGCATCCCAATTTAAGGGATAGCTGGTCATCCAACACGTTTCCGGCCCCTGGGTGTGGGGTGAAAGCGAAACTTCTGTTGATTGGGGCCGGTAAAGCGTACCTCGACACATTGGTAATAGCTATTGCTTGCATAATAGTTGCTGAATATAACGCTCTGCGGTCAGTTGATCTGGGGACTAATCGTTCAGTCTCACAGTCTGAGAACTCTACGCGAAGTGAAGGGGGTGATCACTTGTGACGACCGGCTACGTGGTCAACCTCGACAACGGACATAACGGCTACTGCGTCGAGAGTCTCATCGGCTTCACGTACTGCGGACGAACGTTTGACCTCGAGGACGTCGATCGAGAACTCTACGCGGTCGATCGAGGACACGATCACCCTCACAACACGCTCTGTTTCGACTGCTCGAAGGTCGATTCGCGAACAGTCCGCGGTGCAGTCCGAGGTGAGAAAGCGTGAAGATGAATCTCGATCGGGACCCGGAGACGAACCGTCGCATCCAGACGTTCGCGATCGTCAGCTGCGGGAGCAAGAAAGCCGATGCGGAGTCTGCAGCAAAGGATCTCTACACGTCAACGCACTTCCAGCTAAAACGACGATGGGCAGAGCTCTACTGCGACAACTGGCTGATCCTCTCCGCCAAGCACGGCCTCGTCGATCCGGTCCACCGACTCGAACCGTACGATACCTCGGTCCGAGATCTCAATGGGGACGACCTTGAGGCGTGGGTCAACGACGTCAAGCAGAACCTCTGGTATCGGACGAACAGCTACGAGGGTGTCCCTTCCGGAAACGAGATGGCGTGGGACGAGCTCGCCGATGACTTCAAGCCAAACTTCGAGATCGTGCTGCTCGCCGGCACCGCCTACGTCGACCCGCTGGAGGAGTTCCTCGAGGAGGAGTTCCCGGTCCCGGTCTACTGCCCGCTCGAAGGGCTACGGATCGGCGAGCAGAACCAGTGGCTGAAAACCTGGTCAGAGGCGCATCCATCCCTCGAGGACGTCACTAAGGAGACCGCGGTCGCGATCGACTACGCTCACGACGACACCGGCGACGCTGACGTGTTCTACGTCCGCCACGAGACAGGGAACATCATGGCGATCCCGACGCTCGAGTCGAGAGAGCCACGTGTCCTGAACGAGACACCCGAGGAGGGCGTCCTGAACTCGCCGGCGACCGCGATGCGGGATCACCGCTGCTGGACAGTTCCAGCGAGCGAGGTCCCCGCCGTCGACGGCGCCGAGTGGGAATCCGAGCCGACGCTGGCAGACTTCGCCGGTGGTGCTACATGACTGACGACGTCGACGAAGAGGTCCGCGGAGCCTACCGGACGATGTTTGACCGCGCCCGTACCGTCGATGACGATCCCGGTGAGGAACGGCCGCGGTCGTTCAAGCACGCACTCCGCTTGCTGATCCCATCCGACACATCGAACGGACTGAGCAAATCTCCAAAAACGATGCCTGAACAACTCCCAAAAGCAGTCGCTGACGAAACGCCCGCCGTCCGTCTCGTCTACAAGACGCTCGAGGCTGACGGCCCGCATACGCAAACCGAACTCGCCGACGCAACGGCACTAACACCGCGGACCGTTCGCGACGCTACCGCGACGCTCGAGAACGCGGATCTAATCAGCAGCTACAACCACCCGTCGGACCAGCGTTGCACGGTCTACTTTTCACGCGAGATGTGCGATAGCAGTAGATAGTAGCACGGTTTTTTTATTTAGATTACCACGTGAAATTCGCGGTAAGTACAGGTAGTACAATTATCGAAACATGTCTCGACCTCTCCAGATATCGTCAAGATTGGCTCGCTAAATATAGAGCGTACAAGTATCGCCTATTCCAATCCCTCACACAGAAAGCTTATACAAATATGTTGAGGATGTAACTATATGCCATCCCGTCGCGCTACCCTCCGAGCTACGTTCCCTCTACTCGCTGGTACATTTTCTGGATGTACCGCCTCAGCTTTTTCCAACAGGCATCCTCGTCTCAACTGTATCGAACTAATTAATTTAGACACCAAATCGCATACCGTTCACCTGCGTGTTGAGTACGAGGATGAAGAAATACTCTCTGATTCCTACACTATTGATAGCCGTGAAGAAGATAGTCGCGCTCAACAACGATGGATTCCACAGGAGTGGCCCGACGAGACGGGGCCATTCCGTGTCCACTTTCGGATAAACACCCATTCAAAGTGGGTAACAATCGAATCTGAAGAGGAGTTGGGCGAGTATGCTATCCAGATAGCGTATCGGATTGATTCAGATGGCCACGGCATACCCTTTTGGGAAACACGTGATGCTGATGACGACGATCGAGATTGTAGCGAATCGCTCGCAAACCCAATTGAAATTGACGGCTGAACCGATGGTTCAGACTGGATGTGGTTTCCGTGCGCTTTCCACCTATACCCGGTCAGTTCGCACACGTACTTACCAAATCGGACGCTTCATTCCGTACCCATTCCAATTAAAGAAATCGCATTGATAATCAATAGTAATGTCATAGACACGCATCAGACGTTCACGAAATCGGAAAAGTAGCACTATTTGATTCGCCTTTAAGACTGATTATCTCCATACCTGATAGCAACGCGTTTCTCCTGGGGTCGTTGGTAGCGGCCCGGGACCCCCATAGCCATGTCTGTCCACACAACCACCCCACCCCAGAGCATCGAGTGCGGACAGTGCGGCGATCAGTTCATCCTCCCTGCAGTCGAGGGCTCGTTCTGCTCGCCGGAATGCCACGACGAACACCGACGCGAGAAGCTCGCAGACGACTTCTTCGAGACGCTCGAGCACGATCATCGCTTCTGCTCGACCTGTGGGCGTCAGCTCAAGGAGATCGAGAAGCCCCCGGAGCGCAACTCCGCAGGGAAGTCGATCACCGATGCGGCGATCGGCTGGGAACACGTCACCGAACACGGCGAGTTCGGCATCAAGTCACACATCCGTGACGACGGTGACGACGATCTCGATGTCCCCGATCTCGACTTCGAGGACGGCCACGATCCAGTCTACGTCTACGACGTCGACGGCGAAGATCACAACGTCGGAACCTACGCCGATTTCCGGAACCCACTGCCGCGCTCGATCGACGCCGCCGAACCTATCCCGGTCGGCGCGGTCTGTCGCTGCGGCCAGACTGATCACAAGCACGAAAACGAGACGCTTCGGACTCGCTTCCCGTTCACGGTGGCCCACTACCTGGCCGTCGCTGCGGCTACACTCCACGCTGAGGGCAAGACCGACGTCCGCGTCGATCGGGAGCGACTGTTTGAGGCTGTCCTCGAGGGCGAGACAACCCGCGAGGCCTTCGCATCGGCAGTGATCGTCCCGTGACGGTCCAACCGACCACCGAGGGCCAGCATGTTGAGACTCGTTAGGTGGTTTACAGTCTCTAATGACATGTGGCCGTGAAGATTATGGACTCTTGTCGAAATTCAGTGATGTGAAAAACAGATATATTGTAATCTTTGCGATTGAAGGCACTGCAACTGGAGTGCTCCTTTATCTTGCACTGCGTCAAACTGTCCGTCACTTTATTGATGTTTCCCAATTGATACCACAGTTTCCATATGTTGGCATCGTTTCGAATGCCATCGGCCTCGGGGTTCTTCTCCCGTTGGTTATTTTCGCTACGATCTCAGTGATGAGGAACCTTGGACTGGACAAAGCGTAGTAGAAGTTGCAGAGCCGTCCTGTGATCCAATAACTGAGCCTACCTTCTTCCGCGGTAACTGCACTGGAGACCCGACGAGCTCGTACAAAGGTGACCAGCTATGTGATCGTCACTTCCAGCAGTTCATGGCGATGCAACCCGTCTGATGTCCCCGATGTGGCCCGGCGTTGCCCCTACCCCACTGGGCTGAAGGGGACGACTCGCTTCCGCTATCACTCGCTTCGGGGCGGTTGGCACACCGAGACTGTTAGAGATCCCACGGTCCGTCCCGACCCGCGCCGGGATTTGGCAAAAAGCCTCGCAGACGCGACTCGGCGCACCCGTTTTTCATACACCAACCATGATCGAAACACCCCCAGACGACGTCGTCTACCTTGGCGGCGTCGCCATCGTGTCGCTCCTGGTACTCGGTCGGCTCTACGCCGGCGAGCATCTCTTCAACGATCGGGCCCGTTTCTGGGGTCCGCTCCGACGACACTCGATCCCGCTCTTGCACCGACTGTTCCAACGCCACGACGAGGACCTCTACGCCGAGACCAAGATCGGCACCGACCAGGTGGTCGATATCGTCGATCGGTCACCGGAAGCTGTCCTTGAGGACCTCGCTGACGCCGGCTACGAACCCCAGCCGCTGGCGAGCTTCGCCTGTGACTGGCTCGGTCGACCGGAGGTCGCCAGCTGGGCACGCTACGAGGGACCGGCTCCGTTCCACGGCGCGCCACACTTCCTCCGACCGCGGCAGGTCCACGTCCGGCTGTTCGAGACCGACGAGGGTACTATGATCACCGCCCACGAGGAGGCGACGTCGTGGCGTCCCGACCAGTGGCGCGATCACTACCGCGGCGAGATGATGGACGTCGAGACAGGTGTCGTCATGGTGGCGTTCGATCTCGACCTGAACCACGTCATCGAGGAGATCGCCGACCCGATCGAGGCCTGATAGATGCCATGTCGACGAAACCCAAGAAATCCGATCCGCTGGACCGCGCCAAAATCGAGATCATCTGCCTGGGGAGAACACTGATGCCCGATAGCGAGACCTTCGAACGGACGATCGGCACGATCATCCTGTTCGGCGTCTGGGCGGCGATCGTCCTCGGGCCGATGTTCACCGGCGCCGACCCGGCGCGTTACGAGATCGTCATCGGGACGACCGCGATCGCATTCACGGTCCTCGGGAAGATGTGGGACTTCGAGGTCAAGCGAGCTCTCAACGCGGTCACACTCACTGACGGTGGCAAGTCGAAGGAGGACACCGAGGACGACTGACCATGATCGAGAGCCTCATAGATATCGACGGCATCGGCCCAGCGATAGCCGAGGCGCTTGAGGAGGGTGGTTTCGAAACCGTGGACGATGCCCTCGTATTCGCTCGAGTTCATCGAAAATCACGAGCGGCGGGATGTTCTTGACTGCAGTCGTCAGCGCAGTAATCACTTATTCGGCGTATTCAGTGAGTTCCAGGAACGGGGAAACTACATCCCGATCGACTGCTAGCTCCAGGAGCTCAGTTTCCTCCTCGTAGTGGACGAGACCAACATCACACAGGTATGGAAGGTGTCGGTGGTGAAGGTCAACGAGAACGCGTTGATACCAATCGTATGATGGGTTGTTCTCCTTGATCGAGATGTATTCGGCAAGGTCACCGATGTGGATCGCCGCTGGTTTCTGAGCGAGATAAGTAAGAGCATATTGCCGCCGTTCTGCTGCAAAGGCGGCGAACAGCTCTGTATTGGAAATGTTCGGTGTACCGGTCTCTGCGTCCTGTGGGGTTTGTGTGTGCGGCTTCATGATGTCTGCGTACTGCACCTACACGCTGTTAACCGACCATGTCTCGCGTCGCGACTTCAGCAGAGTACACCGCAGTGTATGTGGGACTCTCACATAACCTTTGTTGTTGAAAAATGATGCTAGAAAACAAACTGTGCAGTTCTTCTACTGGTTACTCCTCGAGGAACTCTGGTTCATAAGATGATTCGTCATCGCTTTCGTGCTGCTCGATCGTAACCGACCAACGTGGGGCATCAGCGATAGGGAGCGAGATGTCCCAGGTACCTTCAATGGCGGCACCCTGGCCAAATGCAGTTGCAATAAGGTTGACGAGATCGTCTTCGAATGTATCCGTTATATCAGGGGAAGATGGAGGGTTCATGATGCAGGATGGAATTGCTGCCCCAATTCCTATACAGTTCAGGCTTGGCAGAGGGATAATGTTGTCTCTCACCTCTGTACCGAACAGAAATCCCGATCTCCTCTCTGAATAAAGAGACCGTACTACTCTTCTTGTTAAAGCACTCAAGGCGGGCTCATCTATTGAGAACCCTCGGGGATAGCTTGCTGTGTATGTCCGATGCACTGGATCTGAATTACTGGCGGTGACCGTGATCTTTTCATGACCTATCAGTACAACTGCGACGGATTCTGTAACCGCGGGACGATCTATAGCGGTCGCCCAGCGCTTACTGCCGAGTTCAACGAGGAGTGGTACAAGAGCTCCCGGATCGGCGGCCAGCTTCACGAACACGAGTTCGAGGCCGGCGATCTAATCACGCTCTGCCCGGAGTGTACTCGTCGTCTTCTGATCGATTTTCCATGACGGACTCCCGAGACCGCCATCGCGAGCGCGTCCATCGCGAACGCGCCGGTCGACGCTGTCCGGGCTGTGGCCGACTGTTCGATACGGCCACTCGAGTAGACGTCCACCATCGCGACCAGGACGAACGGAACGGTCATCCGGCGAACCTCCGGAAGCGGTGCAAGAAGTGCCACCTCGAGGGCGAGCACGATCGTCCCGACGACGTCGACTCGCCGAAAACTCCCAACGGTATCTCTCGACGAGGACCTCGTGGCGTGAGCCGGAGCGGTCCACCTCGATGAACACGCCATGACAGACCCTGCGCTAACAAACACGCCATGACAGACCACGATCTCGAGATCGCTCCCGAGGCTCCGACCGACGCTGAGGGCCACCCGATCCATCCAGACTCGGACAAGAGCCACCGGATCTGTGCTGCCCAGAAGTCGGAGCGAACGACGCCCACGGAGCACGGCCGGGAGCGGGACGACGTCCCGTACTGCACGCTGGCCGCCGGCTGGGGTGTCGACGAGAAGCGCGAGGGTGCCTGCAGCCATCATCTCGGCGCCGTCGACAACCGTGGCAAGAAAAACGGCAACTTCGAGCATGGGGCCTACTCGGAGTTCCAGGACTTCATGCAGGAGGGGTTGACTGACTCCGAAGCTGCGGCGATCGAGGCGCTCGACCTCGAGGAGAACGGTGATGACTTCGCTGCAGACGTCGTCAAGGAGGCGTACGCGAAATACCTCCGGACGGCCGATGATCGTTTCCTCCGCGAGGCCCGGCAGTGGGCCAGCGAGTTCGGCGTGATCGAGAGGCCGGCCGAGAAACTCGAGGCGAAGGTTGATGCCGACGTCGACCAGACGACTACGCGAGAACTCGGTGAAGACGAGAAGGAAATCGCTCGAGAATTGATCCGTCAGAGACAGCAGCAGTCTGCAACAGGCGACGAGACCGATGAGTAGTCTGCTTGAGTCCGACGACGTCGACGCCAGCGCCGAGCAGTTCCTCGAGATCGTCTCCGATCCCGAGACCAAACGCGACCTTTTGAACCCATTCGAGACGGGCGACTGGATCACGTACGCGAACGAACTGACGCGGAACTACATGGCCGAGGAGATGGAGGAGGATCAGTACCACTTCCTAGGCGACCATCACGAGCACTGGCTCGAGGCGTTCGACGGCGGCGATCGCGTCCTGCTCTGTCACCGAGACGGCCTGAAGACGACGATCACGCTGGCCTACCTGATCGCCTCGCTCGAGTACAAAGATGGCTTCCGCGCGATCTGGGCGATGAACAACCAAGGCTCGGTCAAGAAGAAGGCCGACACCGAGTTCTGGAAGATGGTCGAGCGGAACCCGTGGCTCACGAACCTCAACGGGCCACGAAAGAAGGACACGATCGAGGCCAAGGAGTGGGCCCACGGCTCGGTCATGAATTCGGGCTGGCTCTTCGGCGGGATCGAGGGCGACCGCGCCCACCTGCTCGTCCTGGACGACATCATCAAGGAGAAAGGCGACGGGGACACCGAGGACGTCCTCGACTGGATCCAGGCCGTCTCTGTCCCGATGGTCAAGGAGGGCGGTCGGACCGTCATGATCGGGACGCGGAAGCGCCCAGACGATATCTACAACGACTACCGTGCCCTCGAGGGCTACGAGTTCGACGAGTACCCTTCGATCCTCGATTTCTGGGACCAGCAGTTCGGCGCCGACGACGACTGGCAGGATCGCCGGCCCGATCCCGAGCTCTACACCGAGGTCGAAGACCCGTGGAACGATGGCGAGACGCTCCAGGTACTCTGGCCAGAGGCTCGAGGCCCCCAGTGGCTCGAGAACAAACGGTCCCAGATGGCTGACCACCGGTTCTGGCGAGAGTACTGCCTCGTCATCATGGGCTCGAGCGGGAACCTGATCGAGGCAACGGACGTCCGGAAGCCGGCCGCGGAGGGTGGCTGCTCGATCGACAATCGTGATCCGCCGCCGAAGTACCGCGCCGGGCCCGGCGAGGCGATCATCCTGGGCCACGACCCGGCGAACTCACCGACCGGCGACGACGCTGCCTTCTCAGTCTGGCTCCTGCAGCGCGACGGTCGACGTCGCCTCCTGGACGCTCATACCGAGGCAGGGATGCAGCCCAGTCAGGTGAAGAACCAGCTTCTCGAGTACGACCGGCGGTACGACCCGGCGATGATCGTGATCGAGGACAACGGGATGCAGTCCTACGTCGTCGAGGATGCGATCGAGTTCGACGCCCAGCTGGCCGCGAAGGTGACCGGACTGACGACGTCTGGCACGAAACACAGCTGGGAGAACGGCATTCCACGGATCCGAACGCTTGTCGACAACGGCTACATCCTCTTCCACCGCGGTCACCGACCGACCGAGGACTTCATCACCGCGATGCAGAGCCTCGAGCGTCGGGATGGGAAGATGCACGGTCACACACCAGACCTCATCGCCAGCTGGTACATGGCCGAGAAAGGGTTCCGCCGGCTCGAGTCGATGGGCGTGCTCGACGACGTCGACGATCGCGATGCCGGCGATGGAGATGATGACGAGCAGGACGACGGTGGCAGCGGTGTCAGTTACCTCTAACAGTAGTTGGTAACATGTTTTCTTATATTTATAATTGCCAATAGAACCGTTGCTCAATTCAGGTGAAACAGTTACGGGAGCAGGTATCAACCCCTCCAGAGTCTGCCAAAAGTAGCTTGCTGAATACAGAGCATGAGTTCAGCACGACGACATTGTTTGTTTCACGTCGAAAATGGTGAACCAAAAACTCACTATACGTGCGGACTGAGCACCCTATTCACTTTAAGACGAGGTGGAAATATCCATACAGCACTGCTCTATGCAGATGCGGTACTGATCACTCGTGCATTCGAAACTTCTCGTGTCCGCAGGAGCAATTTTCACTTCCAATTGGACGGATTTTCCCAGACGGTTGCACTTTTGCAGCATATGCTGATCCGCAGCGCTCACAGACACCGACGACACGCTTGGATTGGGCCATGTTATCTACTCACATTATTAACACAGAATCCTTGCCCCTCAATCTAGGCGTACATTCCAGATCATTTAGCGACAGTTCTGTACATCAACGGTGCTCACTACAGACGGGTACTGAGCGATAACTACATGTGCGACTGTATCGGGTATTCTTCGTCGTCAATAATATCGGGGATTTTCCTACCCCCTCTAAGAGGTGAAGAAAGCTGATTATTTATTTAGGCGCGAGCGGGGGCGCGTTCCGGGGTGTCAGCCCTGCTATTGGCGTAGGCATTGTAGGCTGAGAGGGCAGCCACGATCAGTCCGCCGGCGGCAGTGGTCATTGCGAGTTCGTTGCTTCCCATCTCGATGACCGCTGGCGAGACGAGTGCCCACAGGCCGAGGAGAGTCGCCAGCGAGGCGATGCCGACGCTCGCCAAGCGATCCTTCGAGAGGCGGTAGAAGTTGTAGCCGGCGAGCAGGAAGATCGCCGTCCCCACAAGGGTGTCGTTCCAGGTTGCGGTCTCCGTGGCCTCGAACATGAACGGGTAGGCGACGAGTCCCAGTCCCGCTAGGGCGACAATCGCGCTCACCCACTGCATCGTGTCTGTGTTGAGGGAGTCTCTATTTCGTGTAGACTCAGCACCGCGGCTCGTTTCAGTGTCAGTATTGCTCATGATGATCTTCACTCACGGTACCCACCCACGGGAGAAAACGGCAGAGCCTGCATACACGGGTAGCATTGTGTTCCCGCCTCTCTCACAGACATCAAACCACACTCTGTCATTTCAGGATAATTGTGTCCTATTCAGCTTGCTCGCGCAATTTGTGTAAATAGGGTCTCTGTGGGTCACTCTTGAGTCGTTACCAGAGTGCTTGCTACGAGCCGTCGAAGACCGCGCTGCAAACGCGATGAAACCGCCTGTCGGCTGATGTCAAGTTCGTCGGCGATATCGTCTTGAGTGGCTTTCCGCGGCGAGTCGAAGTAACCACGAGAGTAGGCCAGTACCAACGCTGACCGCTGTCCATCAGTTAAATCGAATTCCCGATCTGATTTGAGTGGTGAGAGTGCGTGGAGCTGGATAAGTTCAATAGGGATATCATTCTCCCGGCAGTACGATTGGAATTCGGAGAGACTCTTTTGATCGCTACTCCTGACTTCAAATGTCCAGTTCTCCTGTTCTCCCAGTCCAGAAAGGAGTGTGACATCAGTGTTGACGATCGCAATTAGAATACTTTCGTGGTTGAGGTTCCATTTAATGCGAACAAGCATCTCCTCCTCTAATTTGTCAATCACTTTGAACTCATCAACCCCCTTATCACCATTCAAATCAGGTGTGAGGTTCCCAACATTCTCCGCGTGAATCCAGAAGTACGGTATGATGGCATCGTCCGTTGGGACAATACGATCCATTCGATAGTTGCGTCTAGCAACTGTTCAAAACTGTATTCAAAGGGAACTCGGGTTGCGGGACAGTAAATGAGGCTTCAATCGCCATAGACACGATTGGTAGGAATTTTCTTTTGGTCTTCTCGCTGCTATTGCTTGTACTGAAGGCACTCTGGTAACTACTCAGCCTGTACTGATCGATCAGCGTCCTCCACAGATCGACCTTCAGCTCGTGCCATATTCGCGCTCTCTATTCAGCACGACTCTACGAAAACAATCTGCATTTGACAGATATCCCGGTGTTCAGCTTACACTACTCATTGAACACAATACCAGATTAGTTACGATCCACAGACTGGATAAAGGAATCGTATTACCAACTACTGTTAATCTATCAGATAAATATGAGCAACGACGACACTACCGACAAGACGCAGGAGATCTCCGAAGTATCGCTCTCAGTCGACATGCTCGGCAACGGGGAGACAATGGACAAAGCCCGCGAGACGACGCAACTCGACGAGCGTCGGATCGCGATCGATGCTGGCCTGGGGATCCAGCCGCCGTACAACCCCGAGACGCTGGCGGCCTTTCAGGAACTCAACGAGACGCATCATGCGTGCGTTCGGAAGAAGTCCCGCTACGAGGTCGGCTACGGCTTCGAGATCGTCCCACACCCGCAGGCCAACGATCCGGACCCGGACGGCGACGATCACGACGACGTCGAAACGTTCTGGCAGGGTGCTAACTCCCGCTGGCAGATCGGCCCTGAAGGGACGGCCGCCTCCACACCGGAGGAGGTCCTCGAGCTCGCCCGGCAGGACTACCACGGCATCGGCTGGGCCGCCCTCGAGATCCTCGTCGAGGGCGACGGCACGCCGATCGGGCTGGCGCACGTCCCTGCGACGACGGTCCGAGTACGGAAGACAACATCCACAACTGAGACTGAGGACGGTGAGGAAAGGGAGGTCATCCAGCGAGGCCACGGGTACCTGCAGGTCCGACAGGGACGACGTCGCTACTTCGGCGAAGCCGGTGACCGATACCGCGGCCAGGGCGATGACGACGATCGCGAGCCGATCTTCGTCGACAAGGAGAACGGTGAGACTGCCTCGAGTGCCGGCGATCTCGATAACGCACCGGCGAACGAACTCATCTTCATTCCGAATCCGTCCCCACTGAGCCTGTACTACGGGATCCCCGACTGGGTCGCTGCCATGCAGACGATGGGTGCCGACCAGGCGGCGAAGGAGTGGAACCACGATACGTTCGACAACCTCGGCATCCCGTACTACGTCGTCAAGGTCACGGGCGGCACGCTCATGGAGGACTCGAAGAAGGAGCTCCGGGAGCTGATGGACAACCTCAAGGGAACCCGATATCGGACGGCGATCCTCGAGGTCGAAGAGTTCCAGCAGGAGAAAGACCTGACCGGCGAGGATGGCAACGACATCGAGATCGAACTCGTCCCGGTCGGATCGCGGGAGAACCTCGACATGGAGTTCGAGAAGTTCCGCGAGCGCAACGAACACGAAATAAGCAAAGTGCACTCTGTCCCACCGATTCTCATCAACGTTACCAGCACCTCGAACCGGTCGAATTCGAAAGAGCAGGTTCGTGAGTTCGCTGAGGACGTGATCGCACCCGAACAGAGAAAGTTTGAGTCCCGCCTCTACAAGATCCTCCATCAAAAAGCTCTCAGCGTCGACGACTGGACAGTTCATTTCGAGCTCCGTGGTGCGGATCGGCCAGAACGTGATGCCCGGATCGCGAGCAACCGTATTAGCGCGGCTCAAGGTGCGATCACCGTCAACGAAGCTCGAGCCGAACTCGGATTGGATCCGATTCCAGACGACCATGACACCGACGGCGATACCCTTCTCGCGAATATCGGCACTGGCGGGGACGATCAACCCAGCGAGCAATTCGTGCTCGAGGAGCAACTCCCGCCAGAGGAGAACAAGCTCGGCGAACGCGACTGGGGTGACGTCGAGGCAGATCTCGAAACCAAGCAGGAGATCGAACAGGTCCAGTTCTCGAGTTCGAATCTGGACGAAGGGCTTTACTCGTACGAGGATCAGGAACTGTACCTCTCGTTCCTGCACAACGAAGCTCAGTCCTCATTGTATGCCTATGTGAACGTTCCGGCGTCGGTGTGGGCCGGGCTGACCAGTGCCTCTAGCGCAGGCTCGTACCATCACTCGAATATTAGAATGACCTTTGGCTACCTTGAGATAACAAATTTCCATGACAGGTTGCCCGAAGGACCGGTCCCAGACTCAGAAGATATCCCTGAAGATCTGCCATCGACCATATGATCAAAACCCCTACAATCGCGCAGTATGATGTGTTCATAAGCGCAGATTCGTCATCAAAACCGACCGTCGCGCCAACGCCGGGCGACGCGCGTGGAGTGTCCAAACACATGAAAAATGTCGATCTCGATAGTACTGATTTTGATGGAAAGCCGTATCAGGATTCAGATCTGCTCCGCGAGTTGTACGTCGAGCAAGGCATGACGAATGTCGAGATCGCGGAGCTACTTGACTGCGCAGATTGTACAGTAAGCGAGTATCGGCGAAGGTTTGGCATCAAACGCCGGTATCAACGGGCCTCCTGGCTGCGTAAACAGTACTATGAACGCGGCCAGTCTCTCACGGAAATCGCCGAAATGTGCGATACCGATGCAGGGACAGTAGCCAACTGGATGGAGCGCCATGGGCTCGAGCGACGGACGATCAGCGAAGCACAATCGAATGGCGATGTCTCGAAACTACATGATCGGGAATGGCTCGAGACACAGTACTGTAACCAAGAGCGGACAACGACAGAAATTGCCGATGAACTCGGTATCACCAGTTGGACAGTCAGCAAGTGGCTTGAGCGCCATTCGATTGAGGCCCGAAACAGCGCCGGCGAATCAGGTGAGGCGAACGCGAACTGGGCCGGCGGGTATGAGAACTACTACGGCGCTAATTGGGGACAGAAGCGGACAGAAGTACTTGAGCGAGACGGATTTGCGTGCTTGGTTTGTGGAATGAATGTAGAAGAGCACCACAAACGCTACAATCGCAGCCTCGATGTCCATCACATCCGCCCTGTACGAACATTCGACGAGGCGGAGAACGCGAATACGCTGGACAACCTTGTGACGCTGTGCGATCGGTGCCACAAGAAGTGGGAGGGCATCCCGCTCCGACCAGACGTCGCCGAGTAGCTAATCACCTTCTTCTCCGCTGACTGCCGATGACCGTGAGCACGGGAGCCCCGACTCCCCGTGCGAGTGAGGCCTGACCGGGATCTGACTTATGAGCGACAATAGCGACAAAGAGCGCGGCGAGAAGCGTGGCGTCCTTTCCACCGGCCGAGCCCGGAAACAGGAGGACGCCGACGCGGACGCCGACAACGACTCCGCGGAGGACTGACACATGACTGAACAGAGGGACGAACAGCTCACCAAGCGCGTCGACTTCGTCGCGAAGGACGACGATGAGCAGATTGCCACCGGCATTGTGATGGTGCCGGACAAGGTCGACCTGCAGCGCGACTTCGTCCGCGAGGATACTATCCGCGGATTCGCCGACCAGTTTGGTGATTTCATGGAGGTCGGACAGGCCGACGGCGGCCTCATGCACGCCGTCTGGCCTTCCGATTGGATGGAACTCGAGCGGAACGAGGTTCTCGACGAGGCAGCCGAGATCGGTGGTAAAGAAGCCCCGGCTGGTGCCTGGATCCAATCGTGGAAGTTCAACGACGACGACCTCTGGCAACTCGTCAAGGACGACATCCTCGGCGCGTTCTCCATCGGCGCGATCGACGTCCAGTGGGGCGGCCCGTACGAGCAGGATGAACTCGAGGACGTCGATGTCCCCAACGAGATTGACGAAGACGAACTCGTCTGGGAACTGGCCGCCGGCATCATCCGCGAGGTCTCGAGTGTCGACATCCCTGCCGTCCCCGACGCACAAGTGCTCGAGACGAAGGCTGACGCCGAGAAGCGGCTAGCCGATCACCTCGGCAACCGCGACGGCTTCATCGAAGAAGCCCTCGAGCGTAACTCCGACTGGTCGGAAGACGACGCCGAGCAGCTCTGGGAAACCCTCAACAGCGCGATCGATGTCGAGGGATCCGGCGAACCGGGAGAGAAAACTGACTCTGTCCTGGCTCGAGCTGGGAAGGCTGCTCTCTCCGTGCTCACCGGGTCCGATGACGACACCCCAACCTCGGCGAAGACGTCCGAGGCCCCGGACCGCGATCGCGATCGAGGGAGCAACAAGGAGGGCCGCACGCTCTCGACGGCGAACCAGCACTCGCTATACGCGGCGATCGACACCTCGCTGGACGTCCTCCAGGACGCTGGCGTCGACCACGGCATGACGCGGTTCACCGATCGCGAGGACACGACGTTCGACCTCACCGAGCACACGGCTCGAGAGTGGTCGGATCCTGATGACGAGGAGGACGACGTCGATGAAGACAGCGCAGGGACGGACGGACCGCCTTTTGAATCCGCTGCCGGCGGCGAGACGCCGGATGACAACACAACCATGAGCGACGAAAACGGCGGCGAGGAGAAGTCTCTCGCCGAACAGAATGCTGAACAGATCTCTGACCTGACTGCGGCCATCGATGACCTTGCCGACAGCATGTCGGACGAGGGATCGGAGAAGGACGAAGAGACAGGCGAGGAGAAGTCCCTCGCCGAACAGAACGCCGAGAAACTCTCGGAAGTGACCGATCGCATCGACGCGATCTCGAAGCAGACCGGCACCGACACGCAGCAGATCGGCAAGAGCGAATCGGAAGAGTCCGAGAAGGGCGGCGGCTTCACGCTGGACCCGCGGAAGGCTCGAGGTAACTAACGATGAGTCAGAATCTTCGATCTACCCGAACGCAGAACGAGAAGGCAGTCGACAAGCTCGATACGACCGACATGGCCGGCGGCGTCCTGCCGCGGGATCTCTTCGAGAGCTGGTATCAGATGGTCGTCGACTCGGCGACCATGCTCCAGGGAGCCCGCACGGAGGACCTCCCGCGGCCGCAGATGGACCTGCCGCGCATCAGCGTCGGCGAGCGCATGCGGCGTGGCTCGGACGAGAACGATGGGGATAGCGGCTCGGGAGAGGTCAATACCGACGCCGTCAGCCTGGACGTCGAGAAGGGCACCCTCTCGTACGATCTCTCTCGAGAGTCCGTCGACGACACGCTGAACAACGTCGACGAACTCGTGCTGGACATGCTGGCCCGCCAGTTCGCCGTCGACACCCAGGACCTGGGGATCAACGGTGACGAGGCCGATGCCGACGCGTTCCTCAACCAGAACGACGGCTGGCTGAAGATCCTCTCGAACTCGACGGACACGAGTACCTACGACCACACCGACGATGCTGGCAACGCCCAGCCGGTCAACACGTCGCTGTTCGACCAGTCCATCCAGGCGATGCCGAACAAGTACCTGCGCTCGGATCGCTTCGAGCCCGTGTTCTATATGAACGAGAACAAGGTCCAGCAGTACCGGATGGCGCTGACCGAGCGTGAGGATCCGCTGGGATCGGCCGTCATCTTTGGCGACGAGGACATTACGCCGTTCTCCTACGACGTCGTCGGCGTCGCCGCGTGGCCCGAGGACCAGGCCGTCTTCACGCATCCGCAGAACTTCATCTACGGCCTCTACGACGAGGTCGAGATCCGCGTCCTCACCGAGACGGACAAGGTCGCCGAGAACGACCTCTTCGCTCGCTACTTCATGCGGGTTCGTGACGACTTCGCGATCGAGGACGAGGAAGCCGCAGTTCTCACCACGGGCATCGAGGTCTAAGAGGACCGACGATGACTACTACTAACGAAGAAGTACGGACTGCACTCGAGGAGAATCGCATCATCACTCGGCTCTCGGCTGATCCTGCTGTGGCGAATCTTGAGGGCGGCGAGATGTGGTACAACACGACAGCGGACGAGTACCGGGGCTACGAGGCAGGCACCGGCATCGTCTCGCTCAGCACAACGGCTGTCTAAGGTGACCGTCCATGGAAACAGTACGCTACACTGACGAGGGCGGTCGCTATCGTACCGGCGGTGTGACCTTCGAACCTGGCGATGTTGGCGAGGTCTCTGCAGGCCTGGCCGAGCACCTGGTCGCCGACGTCGGCAGTTTCGAGTACGTCGACGAGGAGACGCTCGAGACGGCAGACACCGAAGACGAGGACGAAACTGAAGGAGAAGATGAGGGCGAGGAGGCACCCAACGGTTCCGAGACGAAGAACTCGGTCGTCACCGCGCCCGACGAGTTCACCATCGACGAGATCGAGGCTGAGCTCGAGACCGGCGAGTGGGACGACCACCTCGAGACGCTTCGCGAGAACGAAGAAGCGGGCAAGGATCGCGCCGGCGTTCACGACGCGATCGGTGTCCGCCGTGCCGAAATCGAGGGGTAACCGATGCAGTACGAGTACACCCTCGCGATCCACGACAACGAGACACCGTTCTCCAGAGAGACATTCAAGGCGGACCCCGAGAAAATCACGACCGAGAGTGCCGAACACGGCGAACGGGTCGTTGTCTACGATGACGGCCCGGAAGACATCCTTCTCGAGGCGTTTGTGCCGAAGGGGACGGTGTACACACTTCGCAGGGAGGACTGACCATGGCCGCATGGAACGAGACAGTCATCCTCGCGAACTCCGAGAGCCTCACGGCTGCTACGGAAGTCGAGGAGCTGACCAGCGGCCTCCGCGACCCGGTCGTCTGCGTCGCCCTCGAGGACCTCGAGGGATCGGCTGACGACACGCTTACGATAGGATTCGAGGGCGCTGCAGGCACCTACCAGGCCGATGAGCGGACGCTCGCGGAGACGCAGTCCTACACGGTCGACATCCCACAGTGCAAGGCCGTCTCGGTGACCTCGAGCAACGGCGTCACGTACAGCATCGAAGTCCGCGCCAACCCCTCGTAACCCATGCCCGACACTGGATACTGCACCGTCGACGACGTCCGTCGGGCGAAGCAAGACTCTGAGCTGACCGGCGAACTCGTATCGGTGAACAACGAGATCGTCGTCGACGCGATCACGGCCCAGACCGAGTGGCTCGAGAAGAAACTCTCTCGTCACTGGTACGTCTCTACACGGCCCGACGAGGACACCCATGGATTGCTCCCGATCGGGCCGAAGAGTCGCGACGACGAGGAGGATATCCCGACTGGTGGGGCATCCATCGTCGGGGAGCCTGTGACGCCGAAGACGTGGCAGGGCTCGTACACGCGGATCGAACTGGACCGTCGCGACGCCGAGTCTATCACGGAGTTGCTTGTCCGGACGCCGGACGGCTACGAGGACTGGGTTGGAAGCAGCGAGTACAGCGGCGGCACGTGGCCTGACGCACTCGGGGATGACTACTACCTCCGCATCAACAACGGAGGCGTCTCGCAGCTGTATCTCGACACCGAGAACCTGCTCGACGAGGACGACGAGCCGTTGCTCGAGTCCTACTCGAACGCAGTCTACGTCACCTTCGATTACGGACACGAGGGGATCCCGGACACTGTCCGCAAGGCCGTCGCGATGCGGGCGTGTGCAAAGCTGCTGATCGACGACGAGAGCGCACTGGGCATCCCCGACAACGGCCAGCTGGTCAACCCCGAGAGCAAGAAGCAGGCGATGGAGTCAGCGGCTGAGGAACTCCTCGAGGTCTACCTCTGATGGAGCTCGCCTCCAGCTTCGAGGGCGACCTTCGCGAGGCGCTCATGGACGACGTCGAGCAGCGGGCCCGCGACGTGATCGCGCCGGAGGTCCAGGCCCACGCCCACGATCTTCTCGAGGCGTACGGCCAGCGCCATGACTACGACGTCGGCACGATCATCGAGGCCGGCACGACCCGAGTCGAGAGGCGTAAGGGTCGCGTCCTCGTCCGCTGGGGTTGGCCCGAGCCGGCGATCTTCTTCGAGCGCGGGACCGTCGACCACGTCGTCCAGGCGAGGAACGCGGATGTCCTCTCGTTCATCTGGGAGGATCCGCCGCAGTGGGTCCGCGAGGAGTACGATCGCGAAGGCGAGGGCTGGCGCGTGTTCCTGCCTGAAACCGAGCCGTCGGGGCTGCCGGAGTCCCGGTTCATCCGCGACTCGCTGAACTACGTCCGTCGGAGGTTCGAATCATGACCACGGAAGTTAACTGGATCCTCGAGCAGCTGGGCGGTGCCGTCGACAGCATCGCGAGCAATTACACTGATCGGAATGGCAACCAGGTCACGCTAAAGCGGGTCAACCGAGACGACAGCAGCGTCTACGAGGGCTCTGAGAGTCTTGATCTCAACGAGCCGATGCACAAGCGTAAGGACGATCTCGAGACCGGTGTCTTCGTCGGTGCGACGCTTGCCGATCGGGCGACCGTTCCCGCCGGCACGGAGTACGATCACGACATCGAGTCGGTCGTCAGCCTTCGCCTCGAGGGGATGACATCCCAGGGAGGACTCCATGGGCATGTCGATCCAGACGGAACGAATGGCGTCCCGTGGGAGTTGGCCGTCCGGCAGATCCGGATGGCGCTACTCGGATCCCGCAGCTACCCGGACGCCTCGGTCCCAAACACGTCCTACCACACGTTGCTCGTGACGAACGAAGACCCGCAGTCCGCCGAGTATCGCGACTTCTATCGCTGGGAGGCGGACGTGGTGTTCCAAGGCTACGAAGATTTACCATGACACGACATACGCAGACTGACGGAGGAACAGCATGACGGGTGCCGGGACGACAAACGTCGCCTGGACCCGCGAACCGAGTTTCGCAGGCGATCCGAGCACCCCGACGTACGTCTATCCGGGGCGAAACGTCTCGGTGACGGACCTCACGATCGAACGGGCGCTCGAGCGCTCGCGGCTCCCGGACGACAACGAGGCCGTCGAGTCGATCGCGACCGCCCTCGAGGGCGCGCTGGCGGTCGAGTACGACCTCTGTCACCCGTGGATGCTGACCGATGCGTTCGTCAGCGACGACACGGACAGCGACAGTGATGGTGTCCTCGAGTGGTCGATGGGGCGCGGTCAGATGCCGAGCTCGCGCTGGTACATCGGCGTCGACGTCGGCGCCTCGGTCTGCGAACGGGAACTCAAAGGCGCGGCAACGACGCAGCTGCAGATCCAGATCTCGCAGAACGCCCCCGCTCGTGTCACACAGACGATCGTCTACGCCGACGAGGACGAGAACACGAGTCTGACACCCGGCGACGTCGTCGGCGGTGATGAGTCGCCGTACATGTTCCACGGCGCCGACCTGACGATCGACTCATCGACGAAGAAAAAGCTGCAGAGTGGGACGCTCACCATCACGAACGGCGGCTCGCTCGACACGGGCTGGAACCAGGTGGCGATCGACGCCGTCGCTGGTGATGCGAACTACTCGCTGTCGGTCTCGAAGATCGCGGACGACTCGATCTCGGAGAACCTCTCGCTGGCCTACGGCTCGAGCGGGGCGACGAGTCCGGGCGACAGCGTCGACGGTGTGTCGGGAGAGATCCCGATCATCCGCGCGGACGGTGACCAGATCACGTTCCCACTGACGGGCGTCAGGCCGAACAGCCTCTCGTGGGATAACATCCCACCGGGAGACGAGGAGCGCGTCCAGGAGTTGTTCGAGTTCTACGTCGACCGCGTCGAAGCGACTGCAGACGTCACGATGAGTGATCCCTTCTGACCATGCCACTGCAAACTGAAACACTGGCGCTCGAGGAGGCCGTCGCTGACCTCGAAGACGAGCAGGAGGAACTGGCCGACGAGATCGCGCAGATCCCACCCGGTAAGCGCACCGAGAACAACAACGAGTACGTCAAACTCGCCCAGCGCGCCGGCGAGATCCAGCGGTACCTCGGTGGCCTCGAGTGGGTCCGCGAGGAGCACGGCGCCGACGTCGAGTTTTCACTCTCGGGACTCGACACGCAGGAGACGCTCGAGATCAACGACCGGATCGACGATCTGAGCTCGGAGACGGTCACCCCGACGCAGTCGACGGACAACATGGCGACCATCTTCTGGGTTGCGAAGGGTATCGACTCGGCACCGTTCATCGACAGCGACGACTACGGTGACAAGTGTGCAACCGTCCGCGGACTTCCGCGGCAGGTGACCGACTGGCTCGAGAGCCGGATCAACGACCTCAGCACGGTCGGAGAGCGCGAGGGAAACTCCTTCGAGCAGTTGGTCGCGGAGAGAACCGAGAGATACCACGAGACGTCCTCGTGACGTTCGCGACGGCGCTGCTGATGGCCCACGGCCACGATCCAGAAGCCGTCGCCGACTACGCGTGGCGGGACATCGAGGCGTTCATGATCACACTCCCATACTTCAGCCAGCCACAGTTCGGTGGCGGAGGGCGATTTTAGATGGCAGAGTTCTCAACGAGTGCAACGATCGACGTCCAGGTATCGCCGGGGAGCCTCCGCGAGGCGCGGGGGACGATCGAGGACGAGCTCGGCGGTGCTCAGGTCGACGTCTCGAGCTCGACCGGTGGCGGCAGCGGTGGCCGGATGGCCGGCCGTGAGCGGGCGATGGGCCGCCAACTCCAGACGGAGACGAACAACCACCTGACGGAGAACCTCGACCTCAACCGCGAGCGTAACGAGCTCCTCCGTCGGCTCGTCGATATCAACGAAAAGGACGCCCAGACGTCTCGGGGTGGGGGTGGGATGGGTGGTGCACTCGGCCTCGCTATCGGTGGCATCGGCCTCGGCTCGATGTTGCTCGGCGACCTCGGCTCGACGATCGGCGACGCGATCCCGGAGCTATCCCCCGGCGATGTTCTCTCCCCGGTGGCGGTGACGGTGCAGGATGTGGTCGACACGGCGGCCTCACTCGCACCGATGGACGTGATCGCGGAAGCGGCGACGCTCACACCGGCGGCGCTGATCGCGAGCAAAGCCTCGGTCGTTGCGACGGATGTCATCGACACGCTCGCGACAGTGGGCCCCTCGGACGTGATTACGGGGCTTGCAACGGTCGGGGCGTCGGACGTGATCGCGAAAGCGGCGACGATCTCGCCGGCGGTGTTGGTCGCGAGCGCCGCGGCCGTCACGGCCTCGAGCGTGGTCGGATCACTCGCGGAGATTGGCCCCTCGGACGTGATCGCGAGCGCTGTCGAACTCGTCCCCAGCGACATCGTCGTCGGGACGATAACCGCTCAAGACATCCTCAACCGAGTAACCGACCCCAACAGCTCCCCCAGCGGGTCGCCGAGCGGGGGCGGTAAGCCTTGGGCCCCGATCGCCGGCGCTGCCGGCGGGGTAGGCGCATGGGCGCTCGGCAACAGCGGCAAACTCGGGCAGATCGGAAAGGGCGCATCGGGCGCCGCGACGCCGGTCATCACGCCCGGGATGATGAAGGGGAGCGACGAAACGGCGCGGAATCGCAAACGTGCCCGAGAGGCAACACCCGACTTCATGAACCCGATATTCCCGGAGGATCCGTTCTGGGAGAACAACGACGGTCAGTCGTCGGGTGGGGGGAGTATTGCGGAACGTCTCGAGGCGTCGGCCGAGCAGAACAACCGCTTCGAGATCAACGTCGACACCGACGATCTCGAGCGCGAGGCGAGTAAGAAGTTCAACGAGGTCGAGAGGCGGCTCAAAGACCTCGAGAATGTCTTTTAGCTGGCATTCTCGGTGGGGTCCCCCTCTCCGTCGCCGCCATCGGCTTGGAGACGGTGGACCTCTAACCGGAACTTCCGCTCGAGGTAGATGAAGAACAGCGCCACACAGATCAGCGCCGCTATCACGGGGTCCCGAAGGAGGCCCGCGGAGTAGATCCCGCCGATGAGCCCGCCGGCAGCGGCGAACTCAAAGATCCCCATGGCGGCAGACGGGTCGTCTTGTGTCATATCCCGATGTTGAGCAGCCCGACATATAACAATTCACCCATTTCACGATGACAGAACTATTCAGACTCACAATTCCAGCAAACTTCGGGAGTGGCTCCGTCGAGGGGGTGTTCGAGGCGTTCACAAACCCGACCGACACGGACGAGGTTCGGACGGGCTACCTCCTCGACAACTCGTTCGATCAAGCCCTCGCCATCCTGCAGGGGCTCCTCGAGGACGGTGAGCCCGATCGAAAGGGCATCCATCTCGACCTCGGCGGCGGCCAACACGCGATCGACCTCCGGGCAGACGTCACCTCGGACGCAACACCCGACGAGAACGGCGACCCGCTGCAGTGGGGCTCGTCGTCGGACCCGGCACAGTTCAGTGCGACGACCGCGACCGGCGGGACGGCACTGCAGAAGGTGCAGGTCTTCCAGCACTACGTCCGCGTCGCCGGCACGGACTCGCTGACGCCGGCCACGCTTGAGTACGGTGAGTACTCGAGCAGTGGTGTTCTCGAACCGCTCGACGTCGTCTTCGAACAGCCATCGTTCGAGCGCCAATCGTCGGACAAGTACCAGTTTTCGGCTGCGTTCGTCGAGACGGTCGACCTCGGCCGATCGCTCGACGGCAGCAAACAGACCGAGGCATAATGCCAGACCTACAACTCTACACGCTTGTCGTCCCGAGCGCCTCGCAGTCCCAACTCGGCAACCTGCAGCGCCAGGAGCTGGCCCAGTTGGGCGTCCTCAACCAGGATGGCGGCATCACCGAACAACTCTCGAGCAACCCGGCCGACCAGACGCTCAACGGCGTCTATCGCGGGCAGTACGCCGAGAAGATGGCGACGGAGGTCGACGAACTCTCGTCGGCCTCGGGATTCGAGGCAGTCCCGCTGGCCGGCATGGGTGCCTCGGCACCACTCGACGGCTACTACGCGGTCGAGGAGGCCAACGTCGAACCGGCACAGGCCCAGACCGGGCGCGCACAGCGCTACGAACTCTCGCTCTCGAAGAAAGGAACGAAGAACGACCACTGGCGGGCCCTCGAGACGAACCCGAACGAAGATATCGACCACGAGTTCGGCAACGACACGTCCCTCTTGGTCGGCGTCCCTGCGGCGGCGGAGAAGGTCCAGTGGCTCAACGACGATGATTGGACTCGAACCCCGGCCTCAGCGGCCGCGACCCGCAGCGCCGAGTTGGGCGATGTCGATATCTACGACCTGGACGGCGGCGAGACCGCGGCCGGGACGAGCAACCCGACGCTGCTCTACGAGATCGGCTACACCGACGAAGAGGACGTCGACACCCGGGTCTACGACACGCTGGGGAACGCTGCGAAGCTGGACGTTGACGGCAACCTGCAGTGGCAGAAGGTGTTCTCAACGACCCACGACTTCGACGCCGAGGTCATCCTGGACACTGGCCTCCTGCGCCTGCGTCTCGACGAGCCTAACGGCACACTCGAGGCCGAGGAGTGGGACGCCGGGACGGGCTCCTGGACGACGGTCGGCCTCGAGGCAGACCAACCCGTCACTATCGACCTGATGGACGTCGACCTGATGGACGTCGCGATGGTCCG
Source organism: Natrinema zhouii (assembly GCF_013456555.2). GTDB lineage: Archaea > Halobacteriota > Halobacteria > Halobacteriales > Natrialbaceae > Natrinema > Natrinema zhouii. The sequence continues at coordinate 3,073,934 of NZ_CP059154.1, read as the reverse complement.
CGATCGCGCCCAGCTCACCTTCGATGTCGGTGGCAAGTTGTTCGCGCTGAACGCGATCGTCACTCGAGGAGCTGACACTGTCCAGTTCACGATCCCCGAGGGCGAGACGGGACCGATCGACCCGGATCTCGAGGACTGGCTCGAGCCGATTGCGTCGACGTCGGCCGTCGATCCGCAGCCGAGCAAGGGGCTGGTCTCGCGACGGGAGGTGCGACGATAGATGGCGTCAGAAGAAGAGAACTGGGACACTCCGGGGGAGTACACCTGGGACGTCCCATCCGGAGTCTCCGAAGTCAGCGTCACCGCATACGGGGCGGGTGGGGCTGGTACATCCGAGGGGAGCGTGACGGAGAGTGGCGGACGTGGTGGCCGAGCCGAGCATACGCTCAGTGTTTCATACGGCGATACTCTGACGGTTCGGGTCGGCGGCTCCGCGAGCGGTCCGTCCGGTGGATATAACGGCGGCGGGACTGCTGAGGAGAGTAGCGGGAACGGTCGTGGCGGAGGCGGTGGCGGTGCGAGTGATGTCCGGCTGAACGGGGCGACTGCGAGCGATCGCGTTGTTGTTGCTGGCGGTGGTGGTGGCGCGGGGGCATCTGGCAGTGGAAATCGGGCCGGTGCTGGCGGAGACGCGACCATGGACGGCACTGACGGCGGATTTGAAAACTCCTTCGGCGATTTCACCGTACATGGTTACGGGGGCGAAGCCGGCAGCGGTGGGGCCGGAGGGAACGGTGGCGATTCGACGAACGCAGAAGCCGGTGAAGACGGAACAAATGCAATCGGTGGGGATTCCCCGCAGGGCTCGGATTACACCGGCGGTGGGGGTGGCGGCGGGTACGGCGGAGGCGGTGGGGGTGGAGGCGGTTCCAACGGGAGTGGTGGCGGTGGCGGCGGCGGGCAACTACACGGCGTCGCTACCGATGCGAGATCCGGTGATGGCGAGGTCGTTGTCACCTACGACCAATTCGTTCCACAGGACCTCACCGGTGTCGGGATCGACTACGTCGGCTACAGCGAGATTACGCTTAGCTGGGACGAATCCCCGGACGAGGAGATCAACCAATACCGCGTCGAACGATCCGAGAGCGGCGGGTCGTGGGTCGATCTCGGCACGACCACAAATACCTCGTTCACCGATGGAAGCATCGCGCAGAACACGGACTACCAGTACCGTGTTCGGGGCGAGGCGGATGGTGGGCTGTCGACCGACTGGGAGACGACCGTAACGCGGACCTCCGGGGATCGGGTCCGATCGTTCATCACCGGCGATACGACAAACGACACCATCGACCTGTCGTGGACGAACCCGAGTGGTGACTGGACGAATATAGAGATCTACCGGGACACGGCCTCTCACTCGAGTCTCAGTGGGTATCAGCAGATCGATACGGTCACTGGCGGGTCATACACTGATAGCGGCCTGACGGACGGCCGGACCTATCACTACCGGGCCGTCGTCGTCTATCCAGACGCCGACTCTAGTCCGACGCCGGATGAAACAGGGACTACGGACCTCCCCGCACCGACATTTGACTCGCTTGTTGGAGGGTCTCAACAAGTCGATCTCACGTTTGGGATGAACGACAACAACAGCGAGGGCGAGTTCACCCTCCACCGGGACGGGAGTCAGATCGCGACGTTGGACTTCAGTGAGACCCAATACACCGATACCGGAACGACAGCGGACGGCGAGAAATACGACTACACCCTCGAACGCGACACGGGAGATGCAACGGCGTCGAGTGGGGTGTCCAGTGCAATGACCGAGCTCCCCGCACCAACATCCCTCTCCGCCGATGCTGTCTCGACGACCGAGGTCGACCTCTCATGGACAGCGACCCACAACAATGGCGACACTCGGGTGGAGTACCGGGAGTCCGACGCGGGCTCGTGGACGACGTTCAGCACGATCTCTCGCAACACCGAGGCGGAGACGGTCACTGGCCTCCTCAACGGCGAGCAGTACGACGCGAGGGTCGTCGCACAGACTGACCACACCGAGACGGAGGATCAATAATGCCTGTCACGTTCACAACCGGCCTGCCCGATGTCACCTCACTCGCACTCGATGCGAGTGAGGCCGAATCGCTGACCGCGAACTGGGATGGCGACATCAACAACGGCGAGTTCCGGATCGAAATCCGGGATGACGATCCCGAGGGCGATCACCCTCCTTACGAACACGAGACGACGGTCCCGTGGGATGGCACGTATCAGCACACAATCGCGAACATCCTCGGCGGCGAGCAGTACAGCGTACGGATCCGGACCCAGACCGACCACGTCACGGGGGAGTGGCTGGCGGCCGAGGAGATCACTAAACTGCTCGCCTCGGACGGCCTGACCACATCCAACGTTTCGGAGACGTCCGCGACAGTCTCGTGGACCATCAATAACGACTTCCGCGGATCGCACGTCGTCTATCGCCGGCGGGCCGATTACGACTACGACGGCGGTCAAGGGCGTCTCGTCGGTACTGTTGACTCCGATGCGGCCTCGTACGTCGACGATAGCGTTCAACCCGCCAGAGAGTACGAGTACGAGGTTCGAACCCTCACCCAGTGGCAGTACGCCGATAGCGGGGCCACTACCGCCACGACCGGATCGCTTGGCCTCGAGGACCGCGCCGTCCCGCCGCGGGGATGGTACGCCGAGATTGAGCACTCGAGCGGGACCGTCCACACAGTCCCGATCGCCGACGGTGCGCAGTGGCGGCCACAGATCAACGGCCTGCCGCGTGTCTCACTCCCGGTTCCGAAAAGCGATATCTGGCGCGGCCTCGAGGGACAGTCGCTCCGGGTCTGGTATCACGGCCATCGCCTCCCGATCGACGAGCTCGAGGCGGTCACCACGGAAGCGGGGCAGATGATCCTCGAAGGTCGCGGTGGGCTCGAGCTCCGAACCCACGTCGACGTCGAGTACTCCTCGAAGGCGGTCCACGAGGCCGTCGCGGAACTCATCCAGACCGAGACCAGCTACGCCGCCGACGTCGACACGCCGGACAGCGACCCCCTCGAGGACGAACCGATGCTCTCGGCGGACACGACCGGCGAGTGGCAGGATGTGCTCGCCACACCCTCGGCCGACGACCCGTTCGAGTCGGCAAGTGGAGAGACGCCGGTCCTCCAGACGGCGGTCGTGACGAACGGACTCAGCCGGGACCGGGGGTCGAATATCGGATCGGCCTCCGATACGGCGTACATCAACGGGCAGGCGCTCTACTTCGGTCAGTCGAATGGGAATGCCGAGTGGGGCGTCTCGTTCGGGTACGATATTCCGAAGGATCGTGTTGGGATCGCTGTTCGCGACGACCTGACGGCGGAGTCTGATGTGACGTGGTCGTTTGACGGGGCGGATATCGACACCATCACCGCGAGTGGCAAATCAATCGGCTGGTGGAATATCGGCAACGGCGATTACAGCGGTCCCGGATACGATGGCAACGGGATCACCGCCGGAGAGACCTACACCCTGCGGGTGGACATCAACGGCGACAGTGCATACGCGATCGACGCGATCTGTGTCTTCGACACGAAGTACTACCCGGCGATCGGCGACTGGGACACGGAGGGCTGGGACGCCGTCCACGAGGCCGACGGGCATCTCGACGGCCCGCCGCTGTACCCGCCCGATGGTGCGCAGATCCGGACCGTCGACGTCGAGACGCCCTACTCCGTAGTCGCGGGCCGTCTCGAAGCGGTGCTCAACGATGCCTCGGGGCCGCAGAAACTCGAGATCTCGAACGACCAGGGCAACAGTTGGCTCGAGGCAACGAACACACAGGCGCTGGACCAGGAGTTCCCGAGTGACGGCGGCACGCTCCGAGCCCGGTTCACGCTCGGCGGCCACGGCTCGCGGAACGATGCAACGCCGCGGTTCGACTACCAGGCGCAGTCGATCGACAGTTTCGACCTGCTTGCCGATCTCGTCGACACGCCCGTCCTCGTCAACCAGACGTTCGAGGGGGACCTGATCGACGTCCTCGTCGAGATGGCCGACTACGCGAACGCGATCTCGGAGGTTCGGAGCGACGATGGTTACAGTCTCGAGTGGACCCGGGCCGGCCAGCGGACGTCGGAGCGCTCCCTCGACGTGACGAGCTACTCCGACCGGCAGACGATCGAGGACCAGACGCTGGCGTGCGAGGTCATCGGCGGCCGCCAGACCGTCTCGAGCGAGCGGTTCACGCCGCCGGACACGTCGATCGACGTCTCGCTCGCGAACAGCAGCCTCATCACGGGGACCGAGTACGTCTACGATCCGGCCACCAACGAGACCTACGAGCGCGACCAGGACTATGCGATCGACAACCGAGACGGGGCGGTCAGGATCAAAGACGGCGGTGACATGTCCGCCGGGACCGAGTACGCGATCGACTACGAGTTCAAGCCCCGCGGGCGCCACGAGGACCCCAGCTGGGACGGCGACCCGACGCTCGAGCGGACCGAGTCGATCCCGTCGCTGACGACGAGACGGGGCTGCCAGCAGGCGGCGCTGCGGATCGTCCAGGAGACGCGGACGGCGATGAACGAGGTCGAGATCCAGTTCGCCGACATCGACCCGAACCAGTCGCTCGTCGAGGCTATCAACCTGGACGTCCTCCCCGGCGACGACTACTACGAGGCCCGGGAGATCGACTTCGGAGACGGGCAGGGACGAGGTGTGTTCGCCGATCGGCAGTCGGTCGCCGAGACCGTCGACGGGATCCGCTCGCAGATCGACGCGGTCTCCCGGCGGTCGTGATCGCTTCTAGCTGGCCTCGAGGCAGTCGATCGGCGAGGCTGTCCAGGATACTCGCGATCGGACCCAGCGCAACAGCAAGCGGGTTTGACTGTCTTATTCTGAGATCGCCAGCAACTCAACAGTAATTAGAGAGAGCGTCAGCTATCGCGCTTTTCAATTGCCATCTCTCCCTCATAGGTGATGGGATCACATGCAAATCCGTCGGCAACACGGTAGTACTCGAGAACGTAGCGAACATCTCCCTCTACGGTATCATACTCCTCGAGATCGGCTGCCGTGATCACCTCGCCAAAACTATCGTAGAGCTTTCGAAGTGATGTCCCATCGATGCGTACTGATGGTGTTTCGCCGACTGAGTACCGACGCATCGGATAAGCGTCGAAGTGATCGCGGCTGATCACCCATGTCACGTTTTCGTTTGGTCGTACTTCCCGAACGACTGAATCGTATTTCTCCAGCTCTCGCTTTCCGAGTGTGTGCAGGATCCAGTCATATACCTCGCGTTCGACGCCGCGCTGGACAACGTTCTTCTTTGAAAAATCGATCCCCTCGAGTTGTGAATGGTTTGCTTCGACGAACACTTCTGCTGCTTGGCGCTCATCGCCCTTGAGATAATAGACGGTCGTAAACCGACCTGAGCCGCCTTTGTTCGTCAGATCGGTCGACTGCGTGACTTTGATTTGGCGGAGATTGGCCCGTTCGTCGTAGGATAACCCTCCAACGTTGATTTTCGTTTGGGGGCGCTCCGCAAGCTGGTCATAGAGTGAGGTCACGATAGAACGGCCTTGGGGTTTCGCAACCGTATTTATTCCGACTCTGCTGTCGGTATCGGATGCTGTCGCTGGTGAGTGTAGTGACCGATAAAAGAAACCGCGGAAGTTAGGGCCGGCCGAAGCCGGTAGTTCTACAGTTTAGTTCTGGCGGCGGAGTGCCAGCATGGCAGCGCCGAGGAGTGCGACGAGAGCGACGCCGACACCGAAGCCGGGCGTACCATCGTCGTCATCGTCTCCATCGGAGCCGTCGTCACCGTCGGAGCCGTCGGATCCGTCACTACCGTCGGAGCCGTCGGAGCCGTCGGAGCCGTCGGAGCCGTCGGAGCCGTCAGATCCGTCACTACCGTCGGATCCGTCACTACCGTCGGAGCCATCGGACTCGGCAACGCTCAGCGCGCCGGAGTCGGTGGCGTTACCAGCGTGGGCTTCCCAACTGATTTCGGAGCCTGCTTCGCTGGTGTTGAAGTCAGTGTAGCTGTCAGTGAATTCCTCACCAGACTCGAGGGTGAGCTCTTCCTGGTGGATGGTATCGCCGCCAATGTCGACGTGGAAGTCGACAGTACCTGCGGCGTCACCGTTGTTGGTAACGGTCACGGTGAGTTCGCCCTCTTCGCCAACCTGAACCTCAGAGGAAGCGAGTTCTCCGTCGACGGAGATGTCTGCTTCAGGTTCGGCTTCCGAAGCAACGATGATGCCCGAAGTGTCTATCTCATCACTGCTCTGCGGGTTGATGCGGACCGTTCGGATCTCTTCACCTTCGCTGCGGTCGCTGAAGTCGAAGTTCGTGGAGATCGTACCGTCTTCAGTGACGGTGGTCTCGTCCTCGTAGACCTCCGTCTGGAAGCGGACGTAGTAGTCGGCGGTCGTGCCGGGTGCGAGGTTAGTCTGTGCGCTGATTTCGGATTCTGCGCTGTTCGGGACCTGCAGGCGGTCGTCCTCGTCGAACTCGCCGTTCCACTCGGTACTGACCTCCTCAACGTCAACATTCGTGCTGACGCTCTCGGTTTCATCCTCCTCAACGTAGGCGTTGTCGCTGCCGACCTCAAACGTAGCGTTCCACGTTTCGCCAGCGGTCATCTCGAAGGGGTCCGCTTCGGACTCCTCGGGGATATCTTCAGAGCTGAGGGAGATATCTTCGGTGTTGAAGATTACGTAGAACGTCTCGTTTTCAGCATCTGTGTAGACATCGTAATCGATCCCTGCCGCATCGAGATCGGAGAGAGTGAAGGATTCACCCGAGTCGAATGCATCAGTGCTTGCTCGCTCGAAGGTGAGACTGACACCCTCTCTATTCAGGGGGTTCTCGCCTTGGGAGCTGCCGTAGATACCGGAGGCGTCGACCTGCGTGATCAGCTGGTCTCCGTACGCGATGTAATCACGCTCGGTGGTCGATCCAAGGAATTCTTCAGGGTTGTCGCTATCGAACTCGACCTCAGACGGTGCGACGTGCGACGTAATACCGTCGGTCGACCGTTCGTTGAGAAGCATCAGCGCACCGTCAGTAACATCCTCTTCGGTGTCGTACTGTGCTTCAAGGTCGTATTCGGCTGCGGGAAGCGCCATCTCGTCGGCCTCCCAAACGAACTCGGCATCAGCGCCTTCGATCGTTTCACCGTCACTGTCGCGAAGTTCGACAACGTCACCGTCGTATGTGTCGAAGACAACAGTCACCTGCTCTTCATCGACGCCCGTAATTTCGAAGTCACCAACGTGGGTGTCTCCGTGAGTTAGTCTGAGATTTGCGTCCTCAGTGTTCGAGAGATCGAGACTGATCTCGACATTGTCACCAGCGACACCTTCGTAGGTGTTCTCAGTGAAGTCAACACTGGCACTACCGGGTTCCACAACAGAGAGCTCTGCAGTGTCTTCAGCCGTGGTGTCCGTCACATCGAACGTGAAGCTGTAGTTACCAGCATCTTCATCTTCATCGAACTGCGCTTCAACGCTGTCGGAGGAGATGAGAACTGCGTTGTCCTCGTCACCTTCACCATCAGCAGCTCCAAAGATGCTGTCAAGTTCAGAATCAGAGAGCGCCTCGCCCTCGTACTCGCCAGTCACGTTGAGCTCAACGTTACCGGTACGTGGTACCTCGCTCACGTCCTCATAGGTGAGGGAAACAGCCTCGCTACCCAGCGTAGCGGTATTGCTGTCGAATTCAGTGTTGATCTCGTGTTCGTTGAGCCAGAATGAATTCGTGGAGGTATCACCGTGTTCGATTTGATAGCGACCCTCGCTGAGGTCACTCGTATCGATGGTGGCAGTACCGTCGTCAAGACGGAGGTTCTGGACGGATTCGCCGTCATGCACTAAGTCAGCAGGTGATTCTAAACCTGAGACCTCAACTGTCTGGCCGATCCAGAAATCGTTTTCATCAATATCCTCTGCATTAATCGATGCGTCTGCATCAGTAGCCTGTTGCGCTGCCGCCGCGCCCGTGAACGATACGGTCATGGCGACAACAGAGAGGACCATTAGCGCTGCCAGGACGACTGCACGTCCCTTTTTGCGGTAGGTCGTTTCGCTTGTCATTATGTTTTTGTTATTATCGTGTTTCGGTTGGTTAGCATGCGATTCATCGGAAGGCGACCGTCCACGTGGTATCGACATCACGTCGCATACCGACGGGCCTCCGGATAGGGGTATTAAGATTGAATTACCACTCACGGCATAAGTTTTGTGTTCTATTATAGTCTTTCCAACTGATTCAATTCCACCAGTATGAGCAGCGTACGCACGTGCACGGTTGCTCCACTGTAAACTGGTATTCACCACCAGTACAGTCTCTGGCGGAAGAATAATAGTGATTCAGTAATATGCTATTAGTGTGGGAGTACCACCCACGTAACGCTTAGATCGCCATCTAGCGTTATGCGCCGCCTGGGAGCAAACTACCGGGTAGGGACCGTAGTTTTTCTCCTCCCGCGGCGCGTTTTTCAAATTCTAAAGCGGTAGCGCTACGCAAGTGAAGGGATGTCGCCGATAGTGGCCACAGCTTCGTATAGAAATTCGAGTGACGTTTATCCGATCTCGAGTGCGTCGACGGCCTCGGTGGGCCCGGCGTCGTGATCGACGAGGCGGCTCGCTGCGAGCTGCCAGGCGTGCTCGGAGAGCTCGGAATCGACTTGCTCGTAGTGGACGCTGAACTCGGTCAGTGCGACGGCGATTAGGAGGTCTTCGCGACGATCATCCAGAGGCATCACTGCCGTTGGCCGCGGCTTCCGTGATAAAGATCAGGTCCGCGGGTGCCGTTTCTCTGCTTCTTTTCGACGCTTGTACTCCTCGCGCCATCGGAGTATTTGAATAGCTATGCTAATGGCTTGAAATGATTCAGCGATCATTCTACCTAAAGTGTAATCACAAGTGGCCGCAGAACATGGCCACACGATTTGATATAATGAGCCCACTCTCGGACTATAGGAATAGATCGGCCCAATAGCCGCTACGTTGTGGTTCAGTGCTTCAAGAAGTCCGGTCTCGACGTCTGCTTTCCCCTCACGTTGCTGATCGAGAGTCGACGACCTCCAGGCGGCGACGACCGTCGACACCGCAGGCTACCCCGATGCGATCGTCGAGCGATCCGTCCCGGACGGCAAGAACTTCCGTGAGGACTCGAGGGGCGCTTCCCAGACCGTGACGATCGACGCGCCAGCAGTGGCGAGTTTCGACTCGGGGACGTACCTCATCCAGAACTGGCGCTGTCGTTCGCTGGCTATCAGGATAACCGCTGGCGTGTCGAGCTCGAGCTCGCAGAAGAGTAGCTACTTGATTCTCGGCAGGGTTTCAAAGGGTCAGTAGGCCGATTCCAACGGGCTTGGAATCGGAGCGAGGTTGATATAGGCCGGGACGAACATATTCACTGTCGCGTTCCCACGACGCGACATGGACATCCAATCAGCATCCAACCCCACCCCGATGTTGTTTCCATGCCGTCTGGCGGCCATCTACCAGTGCCCATCCGGACGGCCTTTGAGGTTTTCTCGAGGCGATCAGACACCAAGCGATAGCTATCCAATTTCGAGCGCGCCGACGACCTTGGCAGGCTCGACGTCGTGATCGACGAGGCGGTCGGCAGCCAGCTGCCACGCTCGTTCGGCGAGCTCGGGATCGGCGCTCTCGTAGTGGACTGAAAACTCAGTCAGTGCGACTGCAACGAGGAGGTCTTCCTGTCGATCGGTGAGTGACATCGCTGGCGTTGGCCGCGGCTCCGTATATAAACTATCGCATCATAGAAACGCCGGCCAGAGGCCAGCGTTGAGCCCCCATCCCCTGGAGGTGATCTGTCGCCAGGGGAAGGTCCGAGACCGATGTGCGTGACAATTGGCTTCACGTCGGAGCGTGATTCGATCTCGGAAGACGAGGGATCGTATGTCTCGGGTCGGGCGGATTCTGTCGGGCAACGACTGAACCCATTTCATTCCCCCTCGTCATCATCATCTCGAGGCTGTTTTTGAATAACTCTACTGCCTGATTATGTTGGTAACAACGATGTTACCAGCGGCTGAACGGAAGAGAAGCCTCGTTTACTCGTCGGGCGATTCGTCGCTGTCGTCCTCGTCCAGGTGCCGTTCTTCCTGGGCGACGTTGGTAGCCGGCCAGTCCTCCTGTTGATACTCTCCAGAGTGTTCGGTGTTGACGTGCTCGAGGAGCTCGGCCGCACCGCCGGCCGCAAAGTCGCAGTTGTCGGGCGATGGACACTCATAGATTCGAACGGTGGAACGGCCGTCTGAGTCAATCATCTTCGAGTAGTTCGTCGCAGTCCCCTTTGAGTTTCTGGAATACCCTTATCGTTTCTGGGCTGCAGCGATTGAGGTCGTTATCCTACCTCCAATCGTTCGGCCCTTCTCTTATAGAGGGCATGGCTCGTATCAGAGAGTCCTTTAGAAACCAATCCTATGGCCAATAGATTCTTTACTTACCAATTCTTTTTCTGACAATAGTGGTGAAGATGGCACTGCAAGGGAAATCGTTGGAAGAGCAAGCAGAGTCGGTCGTAAACAAATATCTCGAGTTTGAGATGGTCCCGAGTGAGGCCGTCGAACCGGTGACTACCTACCTTGAGAACGACGAGCCCATGGAAGCATTGGAGCACGCTCTCGACGCCCGCCGGCAGACCGATCGACTGAGCCCATAGCCGAATTTGCGTGACCGAGAGACGGAGCAACGCAAGTCGCTCAGTTACGAGATGGGTATCAATCCTAGCTTCTCAGAAGAATGTATTATCACTGTTAGATATGGCCAATAGCTTCATAGACTGGGAATGTATTGGGTGACCTCAAGACTACGATGGAACTGAAAGGAACGCCCATAGAAGAAGAAGCGGCGATGATCGTAGGAGAATATCTCGAGGAAGAGATGATTCCGGAACAGGCTGTCGAATCCGTTACCACTCTCCTCAAAAATGATCAGCCTATCGAGGCGCTGGAGACAGCACAGAACGCCCGTCAGAACAGTTAATACGGCTCCAAGATAAACGCGATATTCTCTGTCGAGCTACTTTCCGGGTCGATCATTCTACTGTAATAGCCCTGTATTGTAGCAACATATCTACATCGTGCAGCTCCGATATCGGTTATTCATCGAGCATTGCCGCTTTCGCCTTCTGGAGTTGATGGAACTCCGCTTCGGTCCCACCGTGATCTGGGTGGCGCTCTTTCAGGAGACCGCGGTACGCGCCTTTCACCGCGGCGGCCGGCGCGTCGAGCGCGACGCCGAGTACCTCGTGGGGCTCCTCGTCGAGCTCGTCTTCGCTTGAGGCCGGCGGCACGGCGATCGCCTCCTCGTCAGCTGGAGGTAGCCGTGTGGTCCCGACTGTATCGGCGGCAGCCTGGACACCGCAGGCTGCCCCGACGCGATCGTCGAGCGATCCGTCCCGGACGGCAAGAACTTCCATGGGGACTCGAGGAGCGGTTCCCAGACGGTGACGATCGACGCGCCAGCAGTGGCCTGTTTTGAGTCGGGAACGTGCCTCATCCAGAACTGGCGACTGTCGTTCGCCGGCTACCAAGACGATCGCTGGCGTGTCAAGCTCGAGCTCGCCGAGGTGTGATTATCTCAACTCAAAGGTTGTGGTCTTGGTTTCGCTGATCTCCCCACTGACTTCGTTGCGGATGGTAACCCCCGCCAAGTACTTGCCGATTGGCCAGTCATTTCCAGGGTCGAAATAGAAGCTCTGTTCGTAGGTTCCCTCGCCATCGCCACCGACCAATTCTGATTTTGTATCGGAAAAATTCACACGGCGAACGTTTTCCGGCCCGTAGAGTTCGTACTGATAGGTAATGAAGTCGGAAGGGGAGGCCTTAAATTAGATGGCCAGGGACACTAGAATATGATCGCATATAAGTCAGCACTGGCTGTACCAATCTAGAGGATTAAGTCTGAGTAGCGTCTCCTACATCCTATGACAGTGACTGCGGAACTCCTCGTCAGTTCGCCCTCGCTTCCGTTCGTTAGTTTCGCAGAATCGTTACCATCCAATCAACTCGAGTGTGAACACGGCCTGTGTCATGGAGGGGACTCTCGGGTGTTCGTCGTCCATCTCGACCCAGCTGATGGTGTTACCGAAGATGATCTCATTGCTCTCGATGAAGTAGTAGGGACAACCCCCCTTGGACGCGAGGGCGACAGGGACGTCTATCAGCTCGACGTCAAACTGGAGGATATTGTTTCGGAAGCGTTCGTTCCCGGACGGTTCGCTAAGGCTCAAATAGAACCGACGACTATAATTCCGGGAGGATGGTATGAAAAGAAGATTTTTCAGAATTATGAGTCGTTCAATAATATGCGGAATCATTGCGATGAGCATGGCATTCGGATCGATCTTATCTCGATCACGCAGGATTCTCTGTCCCAAGATGAACACTCACAGTACGGGTTAACTGACCGGCAATACGAGGCACTGGCGCTCGCTATCTCTCACGGATACTACGATAATCCCCGACAGGCCACGGCCGGCGACTTGGCTGAGGAGATGGGTATTTCTCAACCCTCGATGTCGAATCTTCTTCGCCGAGGGGAGCGCCAGTTGATCACGTCGACGATCGGGACACAGCCATCGCTGACGAACCCTTCGACGTGACAGTATCTTCCCGACCTACTGAATCCGAAATCTGCTAGAATCAATGTCTATCTGACTATCACTGTTTCCCCGCAAGTATTGTCATATCGATATGTATTTCCGTGCTTGAACCACTTCCTGAGTCTCTACTCAGATGGTGCTATCCGGTACGCTCTAGGGAGGGGTGTTCGGGCTAGGCGAAGGGACTTAAATGGGGTTTTAGAATAGCATCGAATCCAAATGGCGTGCGGTCTACATTCAAACGTGGAAATGGAAACCGTCAGGCTAAACAACGACGTGGAAATGCCGATCCTCGGATTCGGTACGTATCAGATCGATGATCTCGAAGTATGTGAACGAAGCGTCTCCGAAGCGCTCCGTACCGGGTATCGTCTCATCGATACTGCGGCCGGGTATGAGAACGAAGAGGCTGTCGGCAGAGCGATCGAGACGAGCGATGTGGCGAGAGAGAACGTGTTCGTCACCACGAAACTCTGGATACAGGATGCTGGCTACGAAAGCACGAAGCGGGCGTTTGAACGGTCACTCGATCGACTGGGACTGGACTATCTGGATCTGTATCTGATCCATCAGCCCTTCGGTGACGTTCATGGATCATGGCAGGCAATGGAGGACCTTTACCACGAAGATAAGATTCAAGCGATCGGAGTTAGCAACTTCCACCCGGATCGCTTGATCGACCTGATCGTCCACAATGAGGTCGTCCCCGCAGTCAATCAGATCGAGACACATCCCTTCTACCAGCGGACAGAAGACGCTGAGTTCCTGAGCAGGCATGAGATCCAGCACGAGTCCTGGGGGCCGTTCGCTGAAGGACGGAACAACCTCTTCGAGAACGACGTGCTGGTTTCGATCGGCGAGCAGTATAGCAAATCGGCTGCACAGGTCGTTCTTCGATGGCTGATACAGCGAGGAATTGTTGCAATCCCCAAGTCAGTCCATGAGGAGCGGATCGTCGAGAACTTCGATATCTTCGATTTCGAACTGAGTAATGAAGATATGAACACGATCTCGGAGCTAAATGAGTCTGAATCGCTGTTCCCTGACCACCGGGACCCAGAATTCGTCAAACAACTGAGTGAAGTGGAGGCCGATACCTGAGCGCTCACGAGCGCCAACTCCCTTTCGGTTCCACCCAGTCCTCGGCCGCTTTCCGATCGGATCGACACTGACGCAGTGGCTGAATCGGATGCTGACAGCCGTCCCGAACACCAGGTCGTCGACGATCGACTGGAACGACTCTTTGCGCGTGGGCGTGAGATCGCCCGGATAGGGATCGCGGTCGGCTGGGTTTGTTTGGTCGTGGCCTCGAGGCCAGTCGATGGCTCGCTCGTCAGTGGACTAGGTCCTACTCATCGTCCACCTCCTCGCGTGGATCCTCGACGAGCTCGTAGAGTCCAGTGTCGAAGAGATTCTTCACGTGATCGTGCTCCTCGAGGCGCTGGAGACGCTGTCCTAAGTAGGTGCTTGTGATGTCTCTCTTTTCTTCCTCGAGCATTCGGTCACGAGCGTAGACTGGCGTCACGCGCCCCTCCTGCAGATAGTCAAGGAGATCCCGGTCGACATCCCGCAACTCGTCGTCGTCGAGTGCCATGGGATTTGATTGACTGGCTTGCATCACAAACCTACCGATGAGCGCCATCGCAAAGTAATTTCCGATACATGCTACTAATACATACTTGTTATTCGAGTTTGAGTCACAAACTATATGGTGGGGGCCGATAGACTATGGAGTAGAGACGCAGGGTGGCCGGGAAAACAATTCTCGGCCGGGTGTTCCAGCACCCGACCTGTGTCCTCAGACAAGGACAATGTCGACTACAACTCCACCCACGGAAGAAGTTTCGGATAGAACCACACAGATAGACAACATCGTTCTCGAGCGCCGCTCGTGGAACTACGGCTACGTCGGCGAAGACGAGAAAGGCCGTCACCACCACGTCGACCGCAAACTCGAGCGCATCGTTGTGACGAAGTCTCGAGCGGATCGCGACGATTCCGGTGCGGTGCCGGTGTTCTCGCTGCGAGGCCCAATCCTGCACACGGAGGGTATCTTGCTCGGATCGATGGGCGAGGGCGGTGACGATCTCCGGCGCTGGATCGCGTTCATCGACCAGGAGGTCGGCGACGAAGGCGAGAATGGCTGGGCCGAACGACCAGTCTCAGCGGCTGACCAGGCGAACGACATCCTCGAGGAGGTGCTGTAAACGATGATCGCCGGCAGAGATCCCAACGGCTGCGAGCGCTGCGATGCACCCCGGCCGCTTGATGCCCGCGGCCTATGCAACTCCTGCGGGAAGGTTGTCGATCGGCGCGAACTTCAGGCCCGCGTCGCGGATGCCCGCGAACAGCGGGCTCAACAAGATCTCAAGCACCAGCGTCAGATCGCTTGCGAAGCCGAAGCGATCGCCGGCCCAGAGATCCGTGCCGACGGCAGCGACGAAGGAGGTGAGCGGTGATGCAGGCACGGAAGCGACTCAACGAACTCGCCCACAAGCGCGCGAACGCGTTCGACGCAATGATCTGCCATAACAACGTCTACGAGGCAGTCCAGGGCCACCATGATCACGGGGTCGACCTCGAGCGGTACGTCTCGGTCGCGGAGGACGTCTACGAACTCTCGGCTGACGAGGATCTCGAGGACCGCCGACTGGATGTCTTTGGTGCAGCCGAGGAGATCAACGACCACATCGACGATGTCGTCGACGAGGTCATCGCGGCCGCACTTGCGGATCTGCTCGAGGTCGTCGACGACTGGGATGACGTCCACGACCAGGACGATATCGACGCCGCGAAACATGAGGCGCGTAACTGGCTGCAGGGACACTCCGAGGCCGCCGAACGCGCCGGCGTCTGGGAAGAGGTGACCGCGTGATGGCGGCCAGCGGCGACACGGTCGAGATGCGAGTCGAGTTCGAGCGGCCGTTGACCGACGAAAAGGTCGCTGAGCGCTGCCGGGCAATCGCCGAGTTCCTGGAGGGCAACGATGAGTGAGGAAGTCCTCGACGAGGACTGCGACGACTGCGGGACAGCGTTGATCCGGATCGGCGAAGACGACCTCGCGAACAGCCACAACTGCCCGGTCGTGACGTGTCCCAGCTGCCTGACGACTGTCCGGAGGGAACGATGAGCGTCCAGACGGCCAACCTCGAGGCGGCTGCCGAGGCCGTCCCCAAGCACCCGACTGTTCACGACGCCCGGCTCATCGACCGGCGTGATCAGGGCGGCCGGCGCGTCCTCGAGATCGTGCTGGGCCCAGACGTCGACCGCGTCCCGCCGGGTGTGTTGCGGGCGCTGGCCGATGCCGACTGTGGGATCAAAGCAGTGCAGCCCCAAGGCGCATTCCTAAGCGCGATCGCCGAGTAGAAACAGCGGCTCTTTTTGCGGTTACTCGAATTCGAGCGTCCACTCTCCATCGGCATCGACGGCAACCCAAGCACCGCCGTCATTTCTGACTGAGGTCTCTCCTTGGAACTCACCGATCTCATTGAAGACCAGCGTTTGGCCGTATCTGTCCATCGCGGTCTCGTCGATCAAGTGAACGATGAAGTTTTCCTCGCCGTTGTGTTCTCCGGAGACGGTAACGCGGCCGTCAGTCTCGATGGGGCCGACTACATCCATCCCCTCCCCAGACACCTCTGCCGGAGTGTCTACAACAGCCTCCGGGGGAGCGAGTGGCTCAGCAACTTCTACCGACCAACTGCCGTCTGCATCAACATCGAAGTAGTAGTCACCTGGACCGAGTGGGACCGCTACTGCGCCGTCGGTGGTCCCGATCTCGTTGACGGGGATCGTTTCTACCTCGCCCGTCTCGGCGTTAATCAGTTCCACGATGAAGTTCGACTCGCCGTTGTGTTCGAAGATAAAGACAGTCGGTCCACCGGCAACGCTAAACTCATCGGTGACTGTCTGACCGCTGCCCTCGAGCATCTCGGTTTCGTAGTCATACCGGTCGTCAACCTCACGGATCGACTGGAACTCTGCCGGCTCTGAGTTATCGGGCTCGCTGGTATCGCCCCCATCAGATGTTCCATCGGTGTTATCCCCACCATCGCTCGAGTCGTCTGTTCCTCCGGACGATCCATCTGTTTCCCCACCCCCATCGTCGGGATCGTTATCACCGGACCCGTCGTTCGCGGTGCCGGATCCATCGCCACTGTTAGAACCATCACCGCCATCGCCTCCACCACCGTCACCGGCGGCAGGATCCTCGTCAGTACCGTCGACCTCTGGCTCAGCCCCAGCGTCGCCTGGGTCTTCGGTATCCGGAACAGCAGCACCGACCACCCCGAGCGCGATGATAACAATCGCGAAGACGACGATCCCTGCACTCCACCCGCCGCCACCGACGCCGGGGAGTGCACCCAGCGGCGAGTTCGCAACGGTGTCGCCGAGTCCGTTGCGATTCGTCCCAATCGCAAACAGCAGATAAAACGGCAGTGCGATCACCACGAACGGTAGTAAAACGAAATAGAGAATCGCTACTACGATGTTCCGTCCAGTCGCCCCTGACTCCATCAACGGAATACGGTCTGTGAATGCCATGTCCAGTATGTATCACTGAAATCTAAAATACTGTGGGAAAGTCTGGGGCGGCCACTGTTTCGAAACGCCGCCCATCACGGCTTTTATGACACCCATCGAAACGGTCTGGTATGATTGAATCTCGGGATGTCTTTCGGGACGATTACCCCACGCCCATTCTCCACCGAAACGAGGAGTTGAACTCGCTCTCGCAGGCTCTCAAACCGACAGGATACGGCCAGCGAGCGCGGGACGTGTTGATCCACGGCCCGAGCGGTGTCGGGAAGTCTGCATCGGCGCGCTGGATGCTTCGCGATCTCCGGCAGCGGTGGGGCCTCGCGTCGACCGTCATCGAATGCTCGGGCAAGACACGGAACGGGATCCTCTACGAAGCGGTCACGGAACACGATGGTGAGAGCTTCGTCCATCAAAACCACCCACGTGAGAAACTTGTCGACGTGCTCGAGGCGATCGTCGACGGCGACCCCTATGTCCTCGTGCTCGATGAGGCCGACGTCATCCCTGACCTGGATGTCCTCGAGGATCTGTTCGCCGTCGACGGCGTCTCGGTCATCGCGATCGCCCACCAGCAGGTCAAGTGGCTCAACCGCGTCGATCGTGACCTCCGGCCGCACTTCCATGGTGAGAGTCAAATCGAGTTTCGGAAGTACGGCGTCGACGAGCTCGTGGACATCCTCGAGCCCCGCGTCGAGCACGGTCTGATTGGGGATCCAACCCAGGACGGACATCTCGGGCGGATCGCTGACGAGACCGGCGGCGTTGCCCGATGGGCGATCAAGTCCGTGCTCTCGGCTGCGGAGCTGGCCCTTGAGCGCGGGCATGACCACTTCCACGATGAGGACGTCGACGACTCGTTCGAGCACGCGATGCAGAAGATCCGGAAAGCGAACCTGCGGTCGTTGCCGCTGCCCCACCAGCGCCTCTACGAGATCGTGCGGGTTCGAGGCCCACTGCCGGCGGGCGAGATGAAAACGGTCTACCGAGAGCACAAGGCCGCGATCTTCGAGGGACGTGGCCACGACCCCGTTAAGTGGCGGCAAGCGTGGAATTATCTCGATAAGATGGCCGACTACGGGCTGGTCAAGATGCCCGGCGAGACGAACGCGACCGTGTACAAGGTCGTGGACGAAGCGTTAGAAGCGCCTGTCGAGTTCGATCCGCGAGCGACTGCAGAACTGGATTGATCTGTTCGGTCAAATCAGATTATTCGGAGTTTCCTACCTTCGGAACAACTGCACACTACAGCTGCTGACTGAACACCAAAGCGTTTGTCAGATAATATTGAGGTTTATCGAGTTGTGCTGAATACAGAGCGCGAATGTGGCACGAACTGAGGAGCGATCAACGCGGAATACCAAACGCTCAGTACAGTGCAATATTTATCTACTGATCGAATCTCTCTTCGACTGATGAGGCCCAGAATCACGCTCGTGACCCTCGGTGTCGAAGATCTCAACCAGTCCATCAGTTTCTATCGGGACGGCCTCGGTTTCCCGATGCAAGATCGGGACGAGGATAGTGATGTAGCTTTCTTCGAACTTGAGGGTACGTGGCTTTCACTCTACCCGAGAGACCTCCTCGCCGAGGATGCGGCCGTTTCCGACGACGGAACCGGGTTTTCTGGAGTTACTCTAGCGCACAACGTTCCGAGTAAGGACGAGGTGGAATCGCTTCTCGCGGAAGCCGAGGCTGCGGGAGGTCGTATAGTCAAGCCAGCTCAGGACGTATTTTGGGGTGGATATTCCGGTTACTTCGCCGACCTTGACGGTCATCTGTGGGAAGTAGCGTATCCAGAACTCACCGATGAGTAGCTTCGCCCTGCTGCATTGAAATCGGAACTCGACTGATTCACATCCGCATGTATCGATGACACCAAGACCGAACGGAATAAACGAAGCCTCTGTGCTGCGTCCATCCTCTGTATTCAGCACGTCGTTTCTAACAGTTACTCGAGAGTTGGATGGTCGCTCCGGTAACGCCTTCGCCTGTACTTACCGCTGATTCATGATCTTTTGTCCGACCCTGGCGAACTTCTCGGACACAGTACTTCCGGTAACTACGTCTGCTTATTGACCGAACCTCCATTCAGACACCACTGAAGTAATACACGCCCCATATCGCAAATAGAGAGACATCTGCACGAACTACAACTTAATTGGTTCGTCGAGATTCGGATCGGTACCGAGAATTACAGATAGATGGGGCTGTAGCTGGTCGAACTGTTCCGTTGGTTCCACGATTTGACGTTCCGAATCGTATTCGAGGACTCCTGCCGATTCTAACTTTGGAATGTGCGTTTCGTGTAGCGAGGACTGAATTTCCGTTAGCACCTCTCCAGAAGCTTCGGTAACTGGCATATGATGATTATAGGTGAGAATCGTACTCCTGAGGTCATTCACCGTCAACGAACGCTGTTCTTCTGCGAGTACCGCGAGGATGATGCGACGATGCTCATCTCCACATAGGTCAAGTACTATATCGAACGTGATGGGACTCTCGTTCATTACACCATGTTAGAAGACCCGTACGGGTCACCTCTGCTTTTTAGTATCCAACATACTCTTAAGTGTTCTACTGAGAGAGAGCCGATACGTCGGATAGTGTCTTCCCGAGGATGTGCTTGATTCCGCGCCGGAGTCTGGATGCGACAGCCTGCTGTGAGATGCCGAGTTCGCCGCCGATTTCTTCCATCGTTGTCTCGCGCGGGGATTCGAAGTAGCCACGCTCGTAGGCCAGCACCAGCGCCTCTTGTTGGGTGTCGGTCAGCGCCGCCTCGGTAGCCGTCTCGACCGGCGTGAGCGCGTGCAGCTCCGTGAGCGTGATCGGGATGTCCACTTCCCGACATCGGGATTGAAAATCAGCAATATCGCCGCGGGTGTCGCCACGAATATCGAACGTCCACTGCTTGTTCGTCCCGACGGCTTCGATGAGCGCGACCTTCGTCTCCGTCAACGTGGTTAATACGTCGTCGTAATCCACCGCCCACTCGACGCGCAATAGATGCTCGTCTTCGACGGAGTCGACGAACTGGATTCGCTTCACGCCGGGATGCTCCAAGAACGCATCTTCGACATCGTCCACTCTGGTTCCCCGAACCCAGAAGTAGGGGATCACCACGTCTTGAGCGGGGATGATCCGCTCCAGTTCGACCGACACATCTGGTAATTGTTCGAACACCGTCCCCAGCGGGAACTCGTCCGATGGAACCGTAAAGGAAGCTTCTGTAGCCATCATCCAATCCGTGGTGCCCTGAGCGTAAATACCCTCTACGGGACTGTCCAACTAAGTTACGAACAGATTTTGCGTTTCGTGTTCGGCACCGACTTGATATGTCTTTGCCCTACACTTAACACAAATTTTATATAAAACCCTGAATAAAGAAATCATGCTACCATCTACTGGTCTCGTTTCGGAATTCGTAACGGAAGCGACAAACCATTCTCTTGACGGTTGTACTGCCAGATTTCTCTGATAAGTCCTGTATCGGAATTATCGGAAACCGGGGTCCATCACTTTTGTCGGGGACGTGAGAGTGTCGGCGTATGATCGAATCGAAGTGGGTTTTCGACGATGAGTACCCGACCGACATCCTCCATCGACATGAAGAGAAAAACTCGCTCTCTCGGTTGCTCAAGCCGGCGACGGTCGGGAACCGCGCCGATGATATCCTGATCCACGGTCCAAGCGGCGTGGGGAAGACGGCGACTGCTCGCCAGATGCTGCGCGATCTCCGTCAGCGGTCCGCGGTCAGCTCGGCGCTGATCGAATGCTCGGGTAAGACAGGCAACGGGATCCTCCACGAGGCGATCGAGAAATATCCGAAAGGGACGATGGTCCACCGAAACCAGCCACGGGAGGAACTCGTCGCGATGCTCGAGAAGATCGTCGACGGGCCGTCTATCGTCGTGCTCGACGAGGCGGACGTGATCCCCGATCTGGATGTCCTCGAGGATCTGTTCTCGGTCGACCTCATCTCGGTGATCGCGATCACACACCAGCATGTCGAGTGGCTCAACCGCGTCGACCGCGACCTCCGCTCTCGCTTCCACGGCAACAGTCAGATCAAGTATCGGAAATACCACGTCGACGAGCTCGTGGATATCCTCGAGCCCCGCGTTGAGCACGGCCTGACTGGGGATCCAACCCAGGACGGACACCTCGAGTGGATCGCCGACGAAACGAACGGCGTCGCACGGTGGGCGATTAAAACCGTGCTCTCCGCTGCAGAACTGGCCCTCGAGCGTAACCACGACTACTTTTTCGACGAGGATGTCGCGGACGCGTTCGAGCACGCAATGCAGAAAATTCGGAAGGCGAACCTCCGAAGTCTGCCGCTGCCACACCAGCGGCTGTACGAGATCGTCCGGACGATCGGGCCGGTCTCCGGCGGCGAGATGCGCGAGGTCTATGGCGAGCAGAAAGAGGCAATCTTCGAAGGGCGGGGATACGATCCAGTCTCGTGGCGGCAGGCGTGGAACTACCTGAGCAAAATGGCCGACTACGATTTGATCAGGATGCCTGGTGACACGAACGCGAAACAGTACGAAGCGACCGACGAAGAGTTAGAAGCGCCCGTTAAGTTTGATCCTCGAGAGGCTACGGAACTGGGTTGATCTATTCGGTTAAAATAGATTATTCGAAGTGTTCTACCTTCGGAACAACTGCACACTACAGCTGCTCATTGATCGATAAGCTCAGCCTGTTCGTCAAGCACATCTTTGTGTTCCTCAATCGCGTCTTCGTGAGCATCCACATCGCCTTCGGCACGATCAGAGAGTTCCTGCAACCGGCCTTCCTTTCCGTACAGGACGACAGTGTCGTCAGGATGGATCTCTGTATCTGATCCTGGGGCACCAATGTAGTCGCCATTTCGCTGAATGCCGAGCAAGAGCACACCCTCTTCACCGAGGTTCATCTCGTCGGCGCTATTGTTCGAAAGCCAGTCGTCCTGGTTCACGTCTACTTCAGCGACCCGATACTCGCTTTGGAGTCCAAGCATCCGGGTATAGTCTTGGATCGCTAGGTCTGTCGTCCGTTCGAGAGCCCGTTCAATGAGGGGTGTAACGGCTTCATTAAGCAACTGACTCTTCGCGATGGCAATAATCAGAAGCACGCCACCAAGAATATAGACGAGTGTAAGCGAATTTTCGCCACCAGAGTTGATGAACGACAGGAGAAGTGACGCGAGTGCACTCACGACACCGATACTCCCGATGCGAATTAACCATAAGACCGTGGTTCGTCTGCTGGGCTCGGAAACCGTAAATTCGGCCTCTTCAGTCGTAAAACCGGCCCCAGAGAACGCCGATGCGGCCTGAAATGTGGAGACATCGGACGAGAGTCCGGTCATCCGAAGCGCGATTGAGCCAATCCGAATGACAAGTAGAGAGAGGGCGAAGATGATGAGAACCGAGAAAATTTGGTTTGTTGCAACCATGCGCGTGTCTACCACAGGGCTGTAAAAGAGTCCTCGCACGTTACGTAGTGCACAGTTAGTGACCTATACTGAACGGCAACGAAGATGGCCGACTATGATTTGATTAGGAGGCTCGGAGACACGAACGCGAAACAGTACGAAGAGTTAGAAGCGCCTGTCGAGTTCGATCCGCGAGAGACTGCAAAAGCGGATTAGTCAGCTGTCGCCATCGTCGCCGTCGAATCCGATTTCGAGTTTCCCTCTACCCACTCCTCCATGAGAGTACGGATGACCTCACTCCTCGAAGCGTCGCGATCAATCTCTCCCTCCGCCTTCAGCTCGAAGACTTTGTCGTCGAAGTCCTCGAGCAGCTCGTCGGGAACAGTGATCCCAGTATTTGCCATAGTGGTGTGGTGGTACCTTGGTAATATAAATGCTAGTGGTCTAAACAGTCTGGTGAGCTACCAAACGTTTATACTGGTAGGCTGGTAAAGTGGTGATGATGGCATCTCCAGGGGTAAGCATCCCGGACGAAATGATCGAGGACGTCGACGAGATTGCCTACGAGCGTAGCGAACCCGGTAATTCGGTAAGCCGCTCGGAAATCATCCGCGAGGCGATCGACGAATATCTTGAGCGGCAAGACTGCCGGCCGGATCAGGCAAACGACGACTCGGTCGAAGGAGCACAGGCTACGAACTAAACCGAAGTGAGGCGGGCGTCCCAAGCGCCCGACTCGAGGAGACTCTGATACGCATGATCAAAGACGCGACACGCGGTCATAGTTACACAGCGGATAAGACGGTTGCAACAGCCGGTAACAGGCAATTATCCGCCAGTAGCTGTTTCGAAATGCCGCGGGTCGCTTTTAGTGTGTATCAGGTTCAACAGAGAATCAGTTACTCGCGGCCACGGCCGGAGCGCGCCAGGTACCAACTTTCGCGCCCCGGCTGTCCGCGGGTTCCAGACGACAACCATCCGGGGCTGGAATGTGCCCCGGGACGACTGAAACCATGTACGCAGACGACAACCATACAGAAGACGATACCGGATCGAATAGTACCAACACCGACGATCGTATCCCTCGAGACTCGGCGGCTCTCGAACACGCGGCTCGACGCGCCGCTCGCGAGGACATCGCTCGGTGCTTCGACAAGGTCGAGAAGGACGCACGGGCCGACCGCCGCACTCGCCCTGTCGGGACGCTGACTCCCTCCGGGCGCTACTGTATCGAAGGCGACGGCGACGACGCGTGGATCACCAGCCGCTGGGCGGTCGGCGAGGATGATCTGCGATGATCGCCGGCCAGCTGGCACTCCTCCAGGAGCCTGCCACTGACCTCCTCGAGAACACTCACGATCAGACGGGGCGCGCCCTCGAGGTCGAAGAGACTCAGACCTACTTGGACGACCTCGTCATCCAGTCCGGACTGGTCGCCGGCGAAGTCCCTCAGGAAGAAGAACGCGTCCTCTTGGATGGCCACGAGATCGAGACCGAGACACGGAAGGTCACCCGGAAGGTTGCCAGCGAGTGGGTCGCCGATGTCGACGGCGAGGGCTGGATCCTTGCCGAACGCACGCACTCGAGCGACCTCGAACACGAGCCCGACTGGCCGTTCAACGAGTTCTCGCGGTTCGCCGGCCCGGAGATCGCGCCGGTCCGGCTGAAGCCCTGGGAGTTCGTGCGCAACCAGCGCGACGCCGATCGGGAGTGGACGGTCGAGATGGTCACCCAGGAATCCAACCTCGACGACGTCACGATCGAGTGGGGCCACGGCGCGCTCAAGTCCAAGGCCACCGACGCCGACGTCGGCGTTGCGGGGACGATCTTCTGGAACGACGTCCACATCCGGCTCGTCATCTACGCGAGCGGTTATCTGGCCATCTGGGAGCCTGCCGAGATGAAGCCCGAGCTGCTCGGGCGGTTCATCCACGAAGAGATCGTCCCGGTCGCGACGTTCGACGACGAAGCCGACGTCGAGGAGGACGAGGGCGCTGAGCAGGCGACACTCGAGGACAGCGGGGCGGAAGCATGAGCGTCTATGAGACCAAGACCGTCCGCGTCCACGAGCCCGAGCGCGGGCAGTACATGTACTTCATGCTGACCCGATTCGACGGCGAGGACCACATACTCGGCGAGATCGGCTACATGTCGGAGTACATCAACATCGCGCTAATGAGCCAGAGTAAAGGCGTCCGGGTTCACGACACCGATGCCTACGCGCTCGTCAGCAAGTATCCAGGCGAACTCCACGGCACTATCTGGTTCGAGTTCGCTTACAACGTCGAACACGGCGGGATCTTCGACGACCTCGAGGACGGTGATCGGCTCTCGCCTGAGGACGTCCAAGAGCTGATCGGCGAAGAGGTGACGGCATGAGCGCCGAAGAGTTCCGCACGACGCTCGACACCGCTCTCTCGTCGGCGATCGCCGGCGACGCCGACCTGGGCGAAGTCGATCAGGCTCTCGAAGATGCACGCGGACGTATCGACGAGATCCGGACGGCTCGAGGTGAGGCCTGATGTCCTCGTGCCCGACCTGCGGAAACCGCGACTACCTCTGCCAGAGCTGCAAGATGGACGAACTCGAGGACCGCCTCGGCCTCCCAGAGGATCACTTCGACGCCGACGCAGGGATCGTCTGCTGGGTCCAGGACCTCGACGGTGACTGGCACGCCTCGGTGTACTTCGAAGGCACGCGCCACGCCGCTGCCTGCGGTGACCTCCTCGAGACACCGGTCGCCGACGTCCGTGACGATCCACGACGACTCGCGGACGCCCACACGTGCGATGACTGCGAGGCTGCCCTCGAGGCCGACGAGGATGAGACCGTCCCCGATGGCGGCGAGTTCGCGACGGCGAGCGAGCTCCGAGCCGACGGCGGTGAGGTCGACGTCTACCAGTGGGTGCTCGACAACGTCTACGAGTACCCCGCGACGACGGACTCCCGCTGGGGCTCTCGTGGCAACCTCGTCCACCAGGGGCGGAAGCTCAACGGCGTCACCAAGGACGACGTCCAGGCGGCGATCGCCCGCGCGGTCGACAACGAGGACCTCATCTCGTGGCACGGGCTGCTGGCCCTCGCCGAGATCGACCGGCTTCGAGAGATTGTCCGCGTCGAGCACGAAGAGCACAAGATCACCCGACAGATCCTCGTCGGGAAGTGCAACAAGCTCATCGCGACGAAGAAGCTGGAGCAGGAGCAGGCCGACGAGAACGCCAAGCGTGAGGTCGCGACCGACGGGGGCGTCGATCAGTTCTCGAACAAGACAGGTCTGTTTGAGCCCTCATACAGAGTAAAGCGACTTCCGCCGCACTTGCAGATACCTCGGCCCATCGCCTTCAACTCTCCATCTGAGAGATCAATTCCAGGCTGTATTAGCCCACATTGGTCGCAGGTTAGAACTACCCGTTTTGCTCTCTCGGTCATTTTACCAGGAAACATTACCGCTGGCTACGGTAATAGCCTTTCCCAACTGTCACTACCACTGGAACAATCACTACAGCTGGGAGGTGACCAGCAGTGACGGGCGGCTCGTACCGAACCTGCTGCGACGACTGCGAGTCCAAGATCCGTGCGTCGGCGCACTACTGTCCCGACTGCGGGGAACGCCAGCAGTGGTTCACCGACGACGAGGAGCCTGACGGCAACCTCGAAGAAGTCTTTCGCCGCGAGACGATCACCGAGGCCGGCGATGGCGGCCTCCTGGTCGGCGAGCGCGAGGTCGTCGATCGCGTCGACGACGTCTGCTCCGAGCTCGAGGCACTCCGCGACGAGGTCGACAACCCGGATGTCCAGGCAGCGCTGCGCTCTGCGATTGGCAGCGCCTGGAGTGCGTCGGTGATCCAGCGCCTCGACGAGAATAGCGATATCCGGATGATCGCCGACACGGGGCGCGGGAGTACATCCGTTCGTGGGCCTGTGACAGACGTTTACACACGCGAGCGGGGTGAGTCGCGATGAACCCCGACAAGTCCTCGAGCGGAACCGTTCGATTAGGAATCGTACGCGAGGTACTCAACAGCAAGGACCAGTCTGTAGAACAGATAAATCACGATTGCCGTAATAGCGAGTGGGATCCACACTGTCCAAATCGCCCAGTTTCCGAGTATGATACCCGAGAAAAAGCCGATTGCGATGAGAGCACCCACGATATATCCAATGAGTGGCTCTGCGTCTCTTACGTCCTGATTGGAGGGCATACAACCCTTTTCCGATCGAGTGATCAAAAACATTCCTGCCATTCTAGACGTGAAATCGCCGATGGAGGCCGATCACTACAGACGGAGACCGACCGCGCTCAGGTGGATCCGCGAGTAGCCGGTCTACTCGTGGTCGCCCTCGGGCTCGTTCTCGTTGGCGTGATCACTGTAGGGGCGATCGTCCCATGAGCGCGACCACACAGTCTCCGCGGAACTTCGAGCTCGAGATATCGGCTCATGCTCGACGCCGCTGGGAGAAGCGATCGTCCCAGCGGCATCTGGACCCACGGGCAGCGTGGAGTGAGGCAGAGCCGGTCCACTACCCGAGTCTCAAGCCGCCTAGCGAACACGCACGCTACCACGAGTCGACGGATCTCGTCCTGTTGGTGGCCCAAGACGGCACGATGACGACCTGCATTCCCCTGTCGGATCGATCTCCAGACGAACAGCAGTATGTCCGCAATCAGGTGACCGACCAATGAGCCAACCAGATTCAGCAAGCGAGATACGGTTTATAGAATCCGACGAAGATGATCCGCTGAGCTTCTGCCGACAGCATCCCGACGCGGTCCGGGAGGCGAAACAGCAAGCCAAAGAAGAGGGATACAACGCGTTTGCAGCAGCCTGCGACGCTGTGTTAGAAGAGGTCGATCCCGATGAGTAACTCACTCCGGCGTATCAGCGTCGACCTGGACGTCGTTCGTGGCCAGTGCGCTCAGGATCTCACTCACTCCGAGTTGGACGTGTTCCCCGTCGGCGTTGACGATGAACTGAGAGCCTTCGGCAGTCGCTTCTTTTGTGGCCTCACGAGCCTCCGGAGTCACGGCATCGCCACACCGCGGGCAGTAGTCATGATACGGCGCGATGGGTTCGAGACAGTTTCCACACGGCTGACGCTCCTGCGACGGGCCATCGTCACTGTCTCCGAGTCCAACCTTCTCGAAGATAGCGTCGTTGTGTTGCTCGCCAGAGATGTGTTCGTATGTACTCCACATATTGGAGTCAACCGTCCAGTGGACCCGGTGTTCGACCTCTGCACGGTCGTAGCCTTCGCGACGCATTCGCGTGATCGCGCTGTGACGGAAGTTGTGGGGGTTGACCGGCTTCTCGAGATCTGCCTTCTCGGCCGCTCGGTGGAGCTGGTTCCTGATGGTCTGTGGGGCGAGCGAGCCATCGTCTCCCTCGAGGTCGTTGCCATGCCCCTCCATTTTGTGGAAGAAGGCGACATCGTCACGATCGGGGCGCGGGTGGACACGATGGAGGTAAGTTCGCAACGTTGCCTTGGCGTCGATGATCGGATAGGGGCGGATTCCCGCTCCCTTCAACCCCGACGCGTTCGGGTTCGGTGTGAACGTCGCCTGGTCGCTCTCGAGATCGACATCGCCGACCCGAAGAGAACCGACGAGCGAGATTCGGGCCCCGGTATCAGCGAGGAACTCGACGAGTGCGATATCTCGGAGGTTGTTCGCACCGTCACACAACGCTTTGATGTCCTCGTTCGTCAGGATATCGTCCTCGGTGACTGGCGTCGAGTCAGGGGTGACCAGTTCGATGTCTTCGGCCCAGGAAAAATCCGTCTCGACGAGGCTATCGATCGTCGTGAGGAACTTCTTCAACGCGAACTGGTATGTCTGAACGGTCTTGGCGGCGAATCCGGGCGTGTCGCCTCGGCCGTACTCCGGCGAGTGTTGCAGCTCGAAGATGAACTCGTCGAAGCTATCCTCGTCGAGATCGATGAGCGGTTGGTCGAGGCGCTTCGCGTTAAGTCTGAGATTTCCCAGGTATTCGGCCATGCTGCTGGTCTTCACTCGACCGTCGCACTTCCGGACGAATCGCTTGACGTAGGGCTGGTCCTTGGGGTGAAACTCGTCGATACGATCGAGTTGCTGCTGAAATCGGCGATCAAAACTCTGGAAATCGTCAATGTCACCCATACCACAATAATGAGAGTCCGCTATTATAATACTGAGTCAGGTAAAGAAGTTACTTTTATCTCTTCCGCCGGGATATTGGTGCGCAATAGTACTGGCAGAAACAAAACCGATTTCTCAACAAAGGCCGAATTGGTTCGGGTATCCTCCAAGCCGTCCGACTTCCGGCCCCAGTCGACCGTCAGAGGTCCGACCGCGAACTCTCCGGCGTGCGCTCGCGCTCGAGAGCCGTAAGCGTGTCCGGCGAGAGGCCGACGAGGTGGCAAAGTGGGTTCCCCGGGTAGACGACGGGGTTCTCGAGGACGCCGACGATGAGGCCGGTGAAGGGGGCATCGACCGTAACGATGTCCTCTTCCTCTTTGAACGGGTTCGTGATCGTACAGATCACCTCGCCTTCCTCGACGAGCGCGCCGCGACCGCGTTTCATGTCGACGATTCCGCCGGCGTCGGCCCGGAGCCACGTTTTCTCGTTGTCGTCGTCGATGATCGTTCGCCAGCCGGGCCAGTGAACGGAGGACTCCCGGTGCAGGCCGAACTCCGCGAGGACGCTCGCGACGCCGGTGAGCGCGCGGTCGATCAACCGCCGCTGGAACCGGTGGGCTTCACCCATTTCGACGGTAATCGTGGGAATCCCGGCCTCGGTCGCCTCTCGGCGTAACGTCCCCGACGGCCCCTCGCCCGCGATGATGACGTTCGAACTGAACGCCATGGCGAGTCTCCCGACATCGGAGCGCTCCATGTTCGCCCGGACGTGCAGCATGTTCGTCCGCCCCCGCGTAGACGTATGGAAGTCGAC
The DNA here is from genome assembly GCF_013456555.2 of Natrinema zhouii. Taxonomy (GTDB): domain Archaea; phylum Halobacteriota; class Halobacteria; order Halobacteriales; family Natrialbaceae; genus Natrinema; species Natrinema zhouii. Next base: position 3,044,450 of record NZ_CP059154.1, on the reverse strand, counting down.
TCCGAGGTCACACGGTTCGATGAAGTTCGTGTAGATCTGGTGGGCCATCCGTCTGGCACTCGTCGACCCCTCGCGTCCGGGGAACGATCGGTTCAGGTCTCGGTCGTAGATCGGCAGATACCGTTCCTGAGCGAGGAAGCCGGGTACGTTCATCACGGGGAGACAGACCAGCGTCCCGTGGAGCACGGAGTGGTCCCAGTCGTGGGCGACCTCGCGAACGACCTCGATTCCGTTGAGTTCGTCGCCGTGGGCCGCCGCCGAGAGGAATATCGTCGGTCCCGGGTGTTCGCCGTTGATCACCGTGACGGGGATCCTGACGGGGTCGCCGAGATACGTTTCGCTGATGCCGTATCGGATGTTCGCCGACTCGCCGGGATCGACCCGGCCGCCGTTGTACGTAAAGGCCTCGGCCATCGTTTCGGAGTCGGTCGACTCGTCGGGCGGTTCGGTGGTCGCGTCGTCGCTCATATGACGTGCTCCGGCGGCATCACCGTGAATGTTCTCCCTTCAGTCTTGCCGACCAGTTCGCGGTATATCCTCTCGAGCGAACCTATGCTGCGTTTTCCGGAGAAAAATCGGTTTCCCGCCAACTCCGTCGAGCAAAACCTGGGACTGTGGGCATACGTTTTGTATCTGGCTGTGCTACGGACAGCCATGGAAATTCGTGAGGCAACTGACTCGGACGCTGCAGCGATTCGCTCGATCGCACACGACTCGCTCAACTCCACGTACACGGCCTTCCTCGAGGAGGATACCATCGACGATGCGATCGACCAATGGTACGGCGACTCGCTCACCGACGAGCTGGCTGACGACCGCGCGCTCTTTCTGGTCGTCGAACGCGACGGCGAGATTGCCGGGTTCTCCCAGAGCGAACTGGTCGGCCAGCAGGCCAACACTGGCCAATTGCTCTGGTTGCACGTCCATCCCGACTACCGCGGCGACGCGACGGGCGTTCGATTGCTGGTCCGTACCCGGGAAGCGTTACTCGAGGAGGGCGCGGACGGAATCCAGTGTTTCGTCCTCGCGGACAACGAGGGCGGCAACGAGTTCTACCGGGCACACGGGTTCGAGCAGGCCGGCCAGCGCGAGGTCGAGATCGGCGACGAAACCTTCACGGAAAACCGCTACGTCGAGGCCGGCCTCAAGGACGACGGGTGGGACGCGGTCGACGAACTCTCGGTCGACGGCGAGACGATCTATGTGAGTTACGGAGAGGCCGCCCGCGGAACGAAGTCGCCGTTTTACACGGCCTACAAGAGCGAGGATCACAACGACCGCTACGCCTGGTTCTGCGGGAACTGCGACTCGATCGACAACGCGATGGATTCGATGGGACGGATCGAGTGCAACGCCTGTGGCAACCGGCGCAAGGCGACCCGCTGGGACGCGTCGTACCTCTAGACCGTCCGGCCCCGTTTCTTGTCAAATCCCGTTTCTTCTCTGACTTCGTTCTCGTCTCCGGTCTTGTTCTTGAGTCTGATCCCGTTCTCAGGTTACACTGTTTCCCTTGTGGAGTGGTGTGGATCGGTTTCGAGCAGGTAGTGTAACTCGGTCCTATTCAGGTGGCGACATTCGGTTCCGTTCGGATACTGAAACTCAATTCGAGCGGTAGTCTGACCTATCTCTTGGCGATTCAATGCTGTCTTTGCCCCGAGTATGGTTCACGTTCGACCGTTTTTGTAGCGGTATGCTCGGGATACACCCCGAGTGACCGAGAACACACGTCGTTTCGGGCTGTTCATCGGGATGACCGTCATCGACGGCCTATTGCGATCGATTTCCGCCTTTTGTCTCCGCATTACAATTGCCCGATTACTCGATGGGACGACCACGTTGGTCCCGATCACCTTCACGTCGGCCGATTGCGCGCGTCTCACCACCTCGAGAGACTATGAATAGGGAGGATCACATCGTCAGCGGCTTCAAGGCAACGCTCGTTGCGCGCGCGGTTTACATGCTCTCGAGCGCGCTATTGATGTTCGTCCTGGCGCGGTACCTGCTCGAACCGGAGGGGTACGGCGCGCTCTACTGGGCGATCGGAGTGTTAGCGATCGTCCAATTGTTCTCGGATCTCGGGCTCAGCCGGTCCGTCGCACGGTATATCTCCGAATACCGTGAGGCCGATCCGGGCCAGGTTCCCCACCTGCTCAGATCGACGGTCACGATCAAGCTCATCCTGATCGCGGCCGTCTCGTACGTCCTCTTGCTCTTTCACGAGCAGCTCGCGAACGCGCTCGGCGAACCGGAAGCGGCCCCGTTTCTCGCCGCCGGCGTGCTCTATCTCGGCGTCTTCTCCTTTAGCGCGTTCTCGCGGGTCGCGTTTCAGGGCTTCAACCACCTCGGCTACAGCGCGATCGTCCAGGCGATCAGCGGAGCCGGTCGACTGCTCTTCGCCGTCGCCTTCGTCCTCGCGGGATTCGGCGCACTCGGTGCGTTCTTCGGCTACATCGTCGGCTACGCTATCGCCGCCGTCATCGGAATGGGAATCCTCTACTACGGGTTCTACACCCAGTATGATGCCGCAGATGAGTACGAGGAGGGGCTCTCGCGGCGCCTCCTCGAGTACAGCATCCCGCTGACGGCGACCCAGAGCGCGAACGTCATCGACAAGCAGATCGATATCGTCCTGGTCGGGGCCTTCATCAATCCGGCCGCGGTCGCGTTCTACACCCTCGCGAAGCAGATCACCGAGTTCGTGCTCGCGCCCGCGGCGTCGCTCGGTTTCACCATCTCGCCGAACTTCGGCGAACAGAAGGCGGCCGGCGAACTCGAGGAAGCCAGGCGGCTCTACGAGACGTCGCTGACGAACGTCCTCTTGCTCTACATTCCGGCGGCGGTCGGCCTCTCGATCGTCGCGGGACCGCTCCTGACGATGGTCTTCGGGACCGATTACGCCGGTGCGATCCCCGTCCTGCAGGTGCTCGCCGGGTTCGTCGTGCTCCAGGCGATCACGAACCTGACCAGCGACAGTCTGGACTATCTGGGTCGCGCTCGAGCCCGGGCGGTCGCGAAGGGTGCGACCGCGCTGGCCAATTTCGGATTGAACATCGTCTTGATCCCGGTAATCGGCGTCGTCGGCGCGGCGATCGCGACGGTAGCGACCCACTCGGTGTACGTCGCGGTCAACCTCTACATCGTCCACACCGAACTCGGCTTGCACGTGGGCCGACTCGCACGGACGACGGGACTTATCTGTGCGATCACGGGCGTCATGGCGGTCGCCGTGTTGCTCGTAACGCCGCTGGTCTCGAGCCTGCTCATGCTGCTCGGGGCGATCGCCCTCGGTGCCGTCACCTGGGCCGTGCTGGCGGTGCTGAGCGGGCTGGTCGATCCGGGACAGGTTCGATCGGTCATCAGTTGATGGCACTCTCCATGTCGACTTCCGTCCGTGCCAGTGTCCTTCTCCCGATACTCCACCATCGGTCCCGCTCGAACTGAATGAACTATCAATACTTATCCGACGGCTCGGTGTCTAGTTCGTATGGCTGTTGCCGATCCCGTGACCGTCGGGGTATTGAGTCTCCATACGAGTAAAGAAACCAAGGCGATTCTCAACGCCGTCGAGGATCTCGGACACGACACCGAGTGGCTTCGCACCGAGAACACGTCAGTCAGCGTCGTCGACGGCAGTCCCGTCCTCGAACCCGAAGTCGACGTGATCGCGAACCGAATGCTGCTGTCGAACACCGAACAGCCCGCCGAGGAACTCGGGCTGGTCAACGCCTTCTCGCAGTTAGTACCGACGCTCAACGAGCCGAACGCGGTGATGACGGCGATCCACAAGCTCTCGACGGCGACCGCGCTCGCGTCGAACGACGTCCGGACGCCCGACGTCACGCTCGCGCTCAGCGGCGACAAACTCAACGCCGCGCGGGACCGCTACGGCGAGGAGGCCGTGTACAAGACCGCCATCGGCACCCACGGCGGTGGCACGTGGAAGGTCGGTCCTGACGACCCGATCAACGCGAAGGTCGGCAACCGGTACGCCTTTCTGCAGGAACTCGTCGATCAGGAGGACGTCCGCCACCGCGACCTGCGCGTCTACGTCGTCGGCGGCGAGGTCGTGGCCGCGATGTATCGCTACGCGCCGGACAACGACTGGCGCACCAACGTCGCGCTCGGCGGCTCCGTCGAGGACGCGACCGACGACCTCCCCGATGAAGCGCGCGAGATGGCCCAGCGCGCGTCGGATATCGTCGGCCTCGACTACGCTGGCGTCGACCTCGTCGAGGGCGACGAGGGCTGGTTCGTCCTTGAGGTCAACCCGACGGCTGGGTTCAAAGGGCTCTACGAGGCGACACAGGTCAGTCCAGCACCGCATATCGCGAAACTCGCGATCGAACAGGCGGGCGGCGAGGTCGACGACGAACGCGTGCAGGACCTCGCGAACGTCCTTGACGACTCGCGGCCGACGGCCCAGCCCCCGGACGCGAGAGCACAGGATACGGAGCCCGCCGTGATCGGCTACACGGAGGAAGTCATCCTCTCGGGGACCAGTGGGTCGAAGACAGTGCTCGCGAAGTCCGACACCGGAGCCACGCGGACGAGCATCGACACCGGCCTCGCGGCCGACATCGGTGCCGGCCCGATCAAGTCCATCACCCACATTCGATCCGGCAGCAGCAAACAGTCCAAGAGCCGCCCCGTCGTTGACGTCGTCGTCGGCGTCGGTGGGAACCAACACACCGTCACGGCCAGCGTCGAGGACCGCAGCCACATGGACTACCCTGTCTTGCTCGGCCGCGATATCCTCGGTAACTATCAGGTCGACGTTAGTCGCCGGATCGACAGCGATGCGAGCGATACTCCCGAAGAGGAGGAGTGAACGGCGGGGACACGTTCGACCGCCGCCCGAACGGAGACCGAAAATCGTCTTTCGATTCCGAAAGTTATCCTGGTGGACACGTACGTCGGGATCGCGTTTGGCTCGCTTATTCCGCACTGTCCGGTCGGCCGGTAGCTCGGTGACCGACGGGATTCTCGTACGCCAACTCGGTGAGTACGAGGGATCTCCCCACCGAGACCGAAAGGGACTGAGAGTCGCTGGCGACCTGTTCCACCGAGCTCCGACCGGCCGAAGCGCCCGTGCTGAATACGCGGCACACATCCGCTGTCGAGGGAGGTTTTTAATTATGCAAAATATGTTTTCCTACACCGAAGAGTTACCCACCCGAGTAGCAAATCTTAATAGGGAAAAATAGCAATTGTACATTGATGAGTAAGTCAAACCAAGACTGGTGGCCGAACCGGTTGAACGTGGATCTCCTCGATCAGAACGTCCCCACGTCCAGCCCGATGGACGAGGACTTCGACTACGCCGAAGAGTTCCAGAAACTCGACCTCGAGGAGGTGAAGGCGGATCTCACGGACCTGATGACGTCGTCACAGGAGTGGTGGCCGGCCGACTACGGCCACTACGGGCCGCTGTTCATTCGGATGGCGTGGCACAGCGCCGGCACGTACCGGACCAGCGACGGCCGCGGCGGCGCCTCGGGTGGTCGACAGCGCTTCGCGCCGCTCAACAGCTGGCCCGACAACGCGAATCTTGACAAGGCGCGCCGCGTACTCTGGCCCGTCAAGCAGAAGTACGGCCGCAAGCTCTCGTGGTCCGATCTGATCGTCCTGGCCGGGAACGTCGCCCTCGAGTCGATGGGATTCGAGACGTTCGGCTTCGCCGGCGGGCGCGAGGACGAGTACAAGCCCGACGACGCCGTCGACTGGGGGCCCGAGGACGAGTGGGAAGGGTCCGACCGCTTCGGCGAGAACGGCGAACTCACGGGGAACCTCGCCGCCACCGTAATGGGGCTCATTTACGTGAATCCGGAGGGCCCCGACAGCGAGCCGGACCCGGAGAAATCCGCGGAACGGATTCGAGAGTCGTTCGGCCTGATGGCGATGACCGACGAGGAGACGGCCGCGCTCATCGCCGGCGGACACACGTTCGGGAAGGTCCACGGCGCTTCCGATCCTGACGAGCACATGGGCCCCGAGCCCGAGGCGGCCCCGATCGATCAGCAGGGCCTCGGCTGGGAGAGCAGCCACGGCTCCGGCAAGGGGTCCGACGCGATCACCAGCGGAATCGAGGGCCCGTGGAACTCCACGCCGACCCAGTGGGACATGGGCTATATCAGCAACCTGCTCGAGCACGAGTGGGAGCCGGAGAAGGGCCCCGGCGGTGCCTGGCAGTGGACCACGAAGAGCGGCGAACTCAACGCCGCCGCGCCCGGTGCCGAGGACCCGGACGAGAAGGAAGACGTGATGATGCTGACGACGGACGTCGCGCTCAAGCGCGATCCCGACTACCGGGAGATCATCGAGCGCTTCCAGGAGAATCCGAACGAGTTCCGGGAGGCGTTCGCGAGGGCCTGGTACAAGCTGATCCACCGCGACATGGGTCCGAAAGAGCGGCTCCTCGGCCCGGAAGTGCCCGACGAGGAGATGCTGTGGCAAGACCCCATCCCCGACGCCGACTACGACCTGATCGGCGACGAGGAGATCGCCGAACTCAAGGAGGAACTCCTCGCGTCGGACCTCTCGGTCTCCCAGCTTGCCAAGACTGCCTGGGCATCGGCGTCGACGTACCGCGACAGCGACAAACGCGGCGGCGCCAACGGGGCTCGCATCCGTCTCGAGCCGCAGAAGAGCTGGGACGTGAACGAGCCCGACCAGCTCGAGACGGTGCTGTCGACCTACGGAGCGATTCAGGAGGAGTTCAACGGCTCGCGATCCGACGACGTACGGGTCTCGCTGGCCGACCTGATCGTGCTGGGCGGTAACGCGGCCGTTGAGCAGGCCGCGGCCGAGGCCGGCCACGACGTCGAGGTTCCGTTCGAACCGGGCCGTACCGACGCGACGCAGGAACAGACCGACGTCGAGTCCTTCGAGGCGCTCAAACCGAACGCCGACGGGTTCCGGAACTACTACAGCGACGAGGCCGACCAGTCCCAAGAGGAGTTGCTGATCGACAAGGCGGATCTCCTCGACCTGACGGCGCCCGAGATGACGGTGCTGGTCGGTGGCATGCGCGCGCTGAACGCGACCTACCATGACTCCGAGCTCGGCGTCCTCACCGATCGGCCGGAGACGCTGACCAACGACTTCTTCGTGAACCTGCTCGACATGGACTACGAGTGGGACGCATCCGACGACTCCCATGACATCATGGGCTGGGAAGCGCCCACCGACGACTCCGACGACGGCGAGGTGTTCGAGCTGATCGACCGCGAGACGGGCGAACTCGAGTGGACGGCCACCCGTGCGGACCTCATCTTCGGGTCGAACGCCCGGCTTCGAGCCATCGCGGACGTCTACGCGTCCGACGACGCGGAGGAGAAGTTCGTCCGTGACTTCGTGGACGCGTGGAGCAAAGTGATGAAGCACGATCGCTTCGACCTCGAGTAATCGAGCGGTCGTGACGGCACGGACTGAATAGCTAGTCGCCCCGTTCGCTGGGACGACACGCCGCCCGATCGGAACGCTCTCCGCCCCATTTCTCGCGTTACTCGCCGCTCCGAATGACGACTTCGTCGTCCGTGATCTCCAGTATCTGCGAGGACTCGACCGGGTAGTCGTCGTCGCCGTGGCCGCCCCAGTCCATGCGCGCTTTGAGCCGATCCGTCAGCCCGGGTTCCGGATCGACGTACGCCGTCTGTCCCTCGACTTCGGCGACCATGCCGATCTGCTGGCCCGACTCGTCGACGACGTCTTTCCCCTGATCGTCCTGAGAGAGTTCCATCGCCGGCGACTCCGCCATCTCGTCCGTCGTTCCCATTCCGGTGTCAGTCCCGGCGCTCGCCGTCGCTCCCTCATCCTCGACACCGGTACCGGTGGTGCCGGACTCGGCACTCGTCATCGTCTCGTCGCCCGTGGTCCCGGCGGTTCCGGTTTCCATTTCGCCGGTCCCCATGGACTCGTACTCGTCGACGTCGATGATCTCGCCCTCGAGCAGCTCGCTGGTGAGCACCTCGGACTCGATCAGTTCGGTGTCCTCGAGCATGTACCGCATTCGCAGTCGCTCGGTGACCTCCTCTTCGATCGTTCGGCGCTCGAGGAGTTCGCTCTGGACGGCGTCTCCCTCGGTCCGCTGGCTCTGGATGACCTCCTGCTGGACCACGTCGTCGGGCGTCACGTTCGAGCGGACGACGTCGCTCTCGAGGATGGATCGCTGGACGCTCTCGAGTTCGATGTCCGTCCGGATATCGTCCCGCTCGAGTTCCTCGTCTTGCTCGATATCGACGTCGACGACCTTGCTTTCGACGATGTAGCGTTCGATCTCCTCGATGGTGTCCATATGCGTTTCGTCGACGGTCACCTCGATCATGTCGTCGGAGACGAACTCGGTCTCGACGATATCGCGGTCCACCAGTTCGGAGTCGACGACCTCGCGCTCGACCAGATCCGTGTCGATCACTTCGCTCTCGATCGTATCCCGTTCGACGATTTCCCGTTCGACGACCTGGGTCTCGACGATTTCGGTCGTTACCGTCTCGCCGCTTCGCAGCGAGTCCTCGAGTTCGTCACGACCGAGATCGGCTCGCTCGAACGCCTGCTCGCGCTCGACGATTTCAAAGAAGCCCATTTCCTCGCCGGTCGGCTCCTCCTCGTGGTAGACGAAGACGAGGTCGTCGTCGTCGAAGCGCTCCTCGAACTCGTCCCAGGTGTACTCCTCGTGGTGTTCGCCCATCTCGTCGCGGCGGGTGAAGGAGTGGCCGTGACCCTCGCTGTCCCGTACCCTGACCGGGACGGCGTCGCGGGCCTCGGCCCACTCCCTGATCCGCTCGGGATCGGTGGTCATTCGTCGCTGTGACGGGTCGCCTGTGGACGGGTCGTCTGCGGGCATGTCGTCTGCCATACTCACATCGCCGGGCGAGTCACACTTGAGTCGGCGTGGCCCTCTCAGTGGTCAGTATCTCCTTTCTCGAGAATCCGCGTCCGGCCTGCATACTCGGGGACGTAATCGCGGTTTATCCGCTCGATCGCCCCGATTCCCGGTCTGCAGGGCCGAGGCAGTGTCCGATTACCGATCCCGGTAGTGACCGTTTCAGTCCGTCCAGTCTCGAGCGACGTGCGTCTGTTCGCCGATTCCCCGACCCGTCGGCGATCTCGGCTGCGCTACTCCGATTCGTACTCGGCCCAGATGTACCGCGTGGCGACGCTCCGATACGGCCGCCACGGCTCGGCGATTGCGCGCATCTCCGCGCGGGTCAGCTCCTCGTCGTCGCCGTACAGTTGCTCGATCCCGCGGCGAACGGCGAGGTCGCCGAGGGGAAGCACGTCGGGTCGCTCGAGGACGAACAGGAGGTACATGCGTGCGGTCCACGCACCGATTCCTTTGATCTCGGTGAGGAGATCGACGACCTCGTCGTCGGAGTGCGAGGCGAGTCCCGCTCGCGTGTAATCGTTCTCCTGAAAGGCGCGAGCGGCGTTCCGGACGTACTCGACCTTGCTCCGGGAGAGTCCAGCGTCCCGGAGGGCCGCCTCGTCCGCGGCCAGGACGGACGCCGGCGTCACGTCCCTCTCGAGGAGGTCGAATACGCGCTCGCGGACGGCCGCCGCGCTCGCGGTGGAGAGCTGCTGATTGATGATCGAGATACAGAGCCGTTCGTACTCGTCCCAGTTCGGTTCGACGTAGGGGTCGTGTCGGTCGACGAGCTCGGCCATTACGTGGTCTTGCCGGAGGACGGCGTGTGCCTCTTCGTTCATGCGAAGGTACGGATACGGGAGTACAGTACCGAGAGCGCATATGCGTCTCGGTCGGCAGTGACGATCGGAGCGGCGCGACTCACTCGAGGTCCGGGGACGTCTCGGGCTCGACGTTCGCGAGTCGCATCGCGTTGCCGGTCACGCCGAGGCTCATGCCCATGTCGCCGACGACGACCGCCAGCGCGACGCTTACCAGTCCGAGCGGCACGCCGAGCGCAAGCAGGGCCTTCACGCCGAGGCTCGCCCAGATGTTCTGCCGGATGACGCCGTTGGCCGTGTGGGACAGCTCGTACAGGTACGGCAGCTTTCCGATGTCGTCACCCATCAACGCGATGTCCGCCGTCTCGAGGGCGGTGTCGGTGCCCGCTGCACCCATCGCGATGCCGACCTCGGCGGTCGCGAGCGCGGGCGCGTCGTTGATGCCGTCGCCGACCATCGCCACGTTGCCGGACGCCGACTGCAGTTCCTCGACGGCCGCGACCTTCTCGTCGGGCAGGAGTTCGGCGCGGTATTCGTCGACGCCGACCTGCTCGGCGATCGCCCGCGCCGTTCCCTCGTTGTCGCCGGTCAGCATCACGACGCGCTCCACGCCGAGCTCCCGCAGGTGCTCGACCGCCCGCTTCGAGGCGGGTCGGACCTCGTCGGCGATTGCGATCGCACCCAACAGCTCTGTCTCCGTCCCAACGAGGACGACCGTCTTGCCCTCCGCCTCCAGCGCGGCGAGCGTCTCCTCGGCGAACACGCCGTCGGACTCGGGTGTATCGGCGGAGATGGCACCACCGTCGGTCGCCGCGCGGGTCCGCGAGAGGTCGAAACCCAACTCTTCGAACAGCGCGGGCTTGCCCGCGTAGTACGTCTCGCCACCGTCGGACGAGTCCGACGAGCCTCCGGCTTCGCCGGAGACATCGATCATGCCGCGGATTCCCTTGCCGGTCAGGCTCTCGAACTCCGTTGGCTCGGGGAAGTCGCCGACACCGGCCTCTTCGGCCCGGGCGAGGATCGCCGCGGCGATGGGATGTTCGCTTCGTCGCTCCAGTCCGGCGGCGCGGCGAAGCAGCGTCGCCTCGTCGGTCTCGCCGACCGGGACGACGTCGGTGACGGCGAGCTCGCCCTTCGTGAGGGTGCCGGTCTTGTCGAGGGCGACGGCGTCGACCTCGCCCATCGCCTCGAGGTAGTTGCCGCCCTTGATCAGGACGCCGTTCTTCGCGGCGCTGGTGATGCCCGAGACCACCGAGACGGGCGTCGAGATGACGAACGCGCAGGGACAGGCGATCACCAGTAACGTGAGGCCGCGAACGAACCACGTCCCCCAGTCGCCGGTGAACGCGAGCTCGTATCCGGCGACGCCCGCGGTGACGGGATCGGCGATGACGAGCGGCGGGACGGCGGCGGTCAGGATCGCCAGCACGACCACGACGGGCGTGTAGTAGCCCGCGAACCGGTCGACGAACTGCTCGGTCTCGGTCTGCTCGGCCTGTGCGCCTTGCACCAGCTCGATGATCCGCGAGAGCGTCGAGTCGCCCGCCGACGAGGTGACTTCCACCTCGAGGTAGCCCTCCTCGTTGATGGCGCCGGCGTACACCTCGTCCCCGGCCGACTTGTCGACGGGGACGCTCTCACCGGTGATCGGCGATTCGTCGACCGCGCTCTCGCCCTCGGCGACCGTCCCGTCGAGCGGGATCTTGTCACCGGGCCGAACGACGACGGTCTCGCCGACCGCCACGTCCTCCGCGTCGACGGTCACTTCCTCGCCGTCGCGCCTGACCGTCGCCTCGTCCGGCGAGAGCTCCATCAGCTCGCGCAGGGAGTCTCGAGCCCTGTCCATCGCGTAATCCTCGAGCAGTTCGGCGATGCTGAACAGGACGGCCAGCGTCGCGGCTTCGACGAAGTAGCCGATGCCGGTCGCGGCGATGATCGCCGTCCCCATCAGCAGGTCGATGTCGAGGCTCCGGTTTGTCGCGGAGTAGTAGCCGCTGCGGACGACGGGGACGCCGCTGACGGCGACCGCTCCGAGGAAGAGGAGATCGGCGACGTGGAGCGGATACTCGAGGACGCTCGCCACCGCGACGTTCCCGCCCGTCAGGAGGAATTCAAAGGCCAGCCCGAGGGCGACGAACACCGCGCCGAGCCACGTTTTCTTCGCGCGGGGACTCGTCCAGACTTCCGAGGGCGGTGCGACGTCCACACCGCCCGGCTCCGACTCGTTCGTCTCGTCGTCGCCGTCCGTCCCCCCGACGACCTCGTAGCCGGCACCTTCGATCGCCGCGACCACGTCGGCCTCGCTGGCGCGGTCGGGATCGTACGTGACGCTGGCCGTCCCGGTGGTCGGATTGAGGTCGGCGTCGACGACCCCGTCGACGCACCCGAGGCTCTTGTCTACCTTCCCCGCACAGGACGGACAGTCCATCTCGGGGACGGCGAGTCGAGCGGTCAGTTCCCGCCGCTGGCCGCCCCCCTCCGTCACCCTCGCCGCGTCCGGTTCGTCAGTCATTACCCGAAGGTAAGCGCGTCAGTTCGATAAGCCTTCGTTGGAATATTCCAAGAGTCTGTGGGGCCGCTAGAGCGACGTCGACGGCCCGTCGACCAGTTGCTCGCTCGCGACGTGTTGCTTGGCCAAGTGTTCTTCGGCCCGGCGAAGCCGATAGGTGAGCGTCGACCGCGGGACGTCGAGGTGGTCGGCGAGTTCGCTGACGTCGACTGCTCGAGGCGATTCGTAGTAGCCGTGTTCCACGGCGGCCCGGAGCGCGGCCTCCTGTTCGGGAGCGAGTCCGTTCGCCCCGCTGTTCGCGTCGCCCGTCCGCGCTTCGGTCTCTGTCGTCGCCGTCCGGAGCATCTCCATCCGGGCGCGGTCACCGAGCGCCGCCTCGAGGGCGTCGAAGAACGCGGCCGTGTCGCCCTCGCCGGAGTGGACGATCCGCCACGTGTAATGGCGTCTCTCGTGACGTGTCTCGAACAGCACGCCGTCGCCGAGGTGGTCGCGGGCGATGTGCGGGACGGACGCACAGGTCGGGGTGCGCTCCCAATCGGAGTAGAGGACGAGCGTATCGTCGGTGCGATCGAGGACCTGCGTGGTCTGGGTCGCGCCGCAGTCGTCGGTCGCGAGGCAGTCCGCGTAGTAGTCGCTGGTGAGGAAGGCGTCCTCGATGTCCTCGAGGGCGTCCGGCGTGCCGGTGGCGTGGTCGACCCGCCAGAGGCGCTCGGCGGTGGCGTGCAGCGATAGCGAGCGGATCCGGGCATCGGGGTGGTCCGCGAGCGTGTCCGCCACCCTGTTGCAGCCGGGCTCGTACTCGAGGGCGAAGACGAACTCTCTCATAGTCTAAGGAAGGGGCCGACGCGGCAAAGGGTTTCCCGCCCGCTTCCGTTGTCGGAGCCTCGAGGCAGCCATGATCGACTACATCTTCACGTACGTGGTCTTCGTCGCGCTGTCGCTGGTAATCGTGGCCGTCTGAAGCTAAACGGAACGAAAATTAGTGGCCGAGAGCGCGGCTCGAGCGAACGCGAGAGTCGCGCGATCCGGGGAAAGGCAGGCTGTTATACGAATACGAGCGCGAGCGACTGCAGGGAGCGAGCGGGCCGACGACCGACCCGCAGGGGAGGGAGGAGTGCTTTTGATCGAAATTTTACCGAGGGACATCGCGGTCGCGATGCCGCGACCGCGATAGACCGCAGCGTGAAATTTCGTTGTTATTCGTCGAGGAGTTCTCGAGCGATCACGTTCTTCTGGATCTCGGTGGTGCCCTCGTAGATCTGGGTGATCTTCGAGTCGCGGTAGAAGCGCTCGACGGGGAAGTCGTTGACGTAGCCGGCCCCGCCGTGGATCTGGACGGCCTCGTTGGCGACGTCGACGGCGACGCGGGAGGCGTACTCCTTGGCCATCGAGGCGAGTTTCGTGATGTCGTTGCCCTGGTCGACGTTCCAGGCGGCCTTGTAGGTCAGGTTGCGCGCGGCCTCGGTCTCGGTCGCCATCTCGGAGAGCTTGTGCTGGATGGCCTGGAACTCCGAGATGGACTTGCCGAACTGTTCGCGGTCCTGGGCGTAGTCGAGGGCGGCCTCGAGCGCGCCCTTTGCGATGCCGACACCCTGGGCCGCGACCCCGGTCCGGGTGGCGTCGAAGAACTGCATCTGCTGGAGGAAGGCGGCGCCCTGGTCACCGACGAGGTTCTCCTCGGGGACGCGGACGTCGTCGAAGATTAGTTCGGCGGTGTCGGAGGCGCGGATGCCGAGCTTGCCGGTGATTTTCTCCGAACTGAAGCCGTCGCGGTCGGACTCGACGATGATCTGACTGAAGCCGGCGTATCGATCGTCCGCGTCGGGGTCGGTCTTACAGAGGACGACGAAGAAGTCGCCGACGGTGCCGTTGGTGATCCACATCTTGTTGCCGTTGATCACCCACTCGTCGCCGTCCTTCTCGGCGCGCGTCGAAACGGAGGAGACGTCGGAGCCGGTGTCGGGTTCGGAGATCGCCGCGCCGGAGATCTTCTCGCCCAACGCGACGGGCTCGAGGAAGCGTTCCTTCTGTTCTTCGGTCCCGAATTCCTGGATGGCCTCGGTCCCGAACGAGCAGGCCGAGATCGAGAGCGCGATGCCGGGGTCGTGGGAGAACAGTTCCTCGGCGATGAGCACCGTCTCGAGCGTCGAGTAACCGGCACCGCCGTACTCGATCGGAATCGAGGAGCCGACCAGCCCCATCTCGGCCGCCTTATCGACGATTTCGTGGGGGAACTTCTCTTCGGTGTCGTACTCCTCGGCGTTGGGGACGATCTCGTTCTCCGCGAACCGGCGGACCTCGTCGCGGATCTGTTGCTGTTCTTCGCTGAGTCCGAATTCCATGGACGATTGTTCCTATCGAAGCGGTAAAGAGCTTTGTAACCGGGAGTAAACCCAACTATCGTTTTTCAATCAGAATAGGGAAACGTTGAAACGGGTCCGCATAGGATCGTTTGACATGGAACTCGAGGATATCAACACCGTCGCAGTTCTGGGAGCAGGCAACATGGGTCACGGTATCGCAGAGGTCGCCGCGATAGCGGGCTACGACGTGAACATGCGCGACATCAAAGACGAGTTCGTCCAGAACGGCTACGACCAGATCAAGTGGTCGCTGGGCAAGCTCGCCGAGAACGACCAGCTCTCCGAGGAGGAAGCCGACGCCGCCTTGGAGCGCGTGACGCCGCTGGTCGACATGAGCGAAGCCGTCGCCGACGCCGATTTCGTCATCGAGGCGGTCCCCGAGAAGATGGAGATCAAGAAAGAGGTCTACACCGAACTCGAGGAGGCCGCACCGGATCACACGGTCTTCGCGACGAACACCTCAAGCCTCTCGATCACCGAACTCGCCGAGGTCACCGAGCGGCCTGAGCGTTTCTGCGGGATGCACTTTTTCAACCCGCCGGTCCGGATGCCGCTGGTCGAAGTGATTTCAGGTGCCGAAAGCACCGAGGAGACGCTCACGCTCACGGAGGAACTCGCCGAGGACTTCGACAAGACGCCGGTCCGGGTCCACAAGGACTCGCCCGGCTTCATCGTCAACCGCATCCTCGTGCCGCTGATGAACGAGGCCGCGTGGCTCGTCAGCAACGACGAGGCGACCATCGCGGAGGTCGACTCGACGACTAAGTTCGGCATGGGGCTCCCCATGGGCAGCTTCGAACTCGGCGATCAGGTCGGTAACGACGTCAGCTACCACGTCCTCGAGTACATGCACGAGGTGTTGGGCGAGGCCTACGAGCCGGCCCCGCTGCTCGAGGAAAAGGTGGAGAACGAGGAACTCGGGAAGAAGACCGGTAAGGGGTTCTACGACTACGAGGACGGTGACGGCGCACAGATCCCGTCCGATCAGCAGTCTGAATTCGTCGAGGAACGGCTCCTCGCGACGATGGCCAACGAGGCCGCCAAGCTGATCGGCGGCGACGTCGCCCCGCCGGAATCGATCGACGAGGCCGTCCAGCTCGGCGCCGGCTTCCCCGACGGCCCGGTCAAGCTGGTCGACGACTACGGCCTCGAGACGCTCCACGAGACCCTCGAGGAAGCCTACGAGGAGACCGATCACGAACGATACGCGCCCGCGGAGTATCTCGCGGAACGCGCCGAACGTGGCGGGTTATACGAGAGCGATGGGGATTCAGACGAGGTCGACTTCGAGGCGATCCGCGTCGAGTACCCCGGCGACAGGGTCGGTCACATCGTCCTCGACCGGCCACACCGAATGAACACCATCAGTGACGAGCTACTCGAGGAGCTCTCGGCAGCGATCGACCTGCTCGAGGACGACGACGAGGTGCGCGCGATCCTTCTCACCGGCGAGGGTGAGAAGGCGTTCTCCGCGGGTGCGGACGTCCAGAGCATGGCCGGGGACGGTGCCGATCCGATCGAGGGACAGGAGCTGTCCCGACTGGGACAGTCGACGTTCGGCAAACTCGAGGCGTGTGACCTGCCGGTCGTCGCGGGAATCGACGGCTTCTGTCTCGGCGGCGGGATGGAACTGGCGACCTGTGCCGACATGCGCGTCGCGAGCGAGCGATCCCAGTTCGGCCAGCCCGAACTCAACCTCGGGCTGCTCCCCGGCTGGGGCGGCACACAACGACTCAAACACATCGTCGGCGAGGGCCGCGCGAAGGAAATCATCCTCACCGCCGAGCGCTACGACGCCGAGACGATGGCCGACTACGGCTTCGTCAACGACGTGGTCGACAACGACGACCTTCAGGACCGTGCGCTCGAGCTGGCGACCGACCTCGCCGGCGGTCCGCCGATCGCCCAGAAGTTCACCAAACGTGCGATGCTCGCCGGCCGCGACGATACCGAGGCCGGGCTGGAGTACGAGGCGTCCGCGTTCGGCCACCTGATGGCGACCGACGATCTGATGGAGGGGGTCATGGCCTTCATGGGCGACGAGGAGCCGGACTTCCAGGGGAAGTGAGGCAACCGTCGAAAGACGAGCGGGGCGAGGTCCGGCTACCGGGAGGGCCGCGACGTGAACGACGACCGTGTGGGAGCCGTAAGCAAGGCGAGTCTTTCGGAACGGAGCCGGAGCTCGAAGGAAAGTGAGGACTCGAGCCAAACCTCGGCCGTGATCTCCGGCCGACACGCGAGCCAGCGGTTTTCTCACGAAGTTGTCGTGGTCAAACTGGGTTCCCTACTTGACTGGTAGAAATGTAGTTCGTCTTACAACTGGTCGCGAGATTTATCACACAGAGGTACCATTGGTGACGCGTGGCTGTAATCGATGAAGAGAATGGAGGGGTTCCCCAATGAGTGACGGGCCCGAGGTGCTCGTCGTCGACGACGAGGCTCGGCTCGCGGACCTGTTCGCCGCCTGGCTACAGGGAGACTGGGCCGTCGAGACAGCCTACGACGGTGAGGAGGCTCTCGAGAAGATGGCCGACTCCGTCGAGGTCGTGTTACTCGATCGACGAATGCCGGGACTCTCCGGCGACGAAGTTCTCGAGCAGATCCGCGAGCGAGGACACGATTCGCGGGTCGTCATGGTGACGGCGGTCGATCCGGACTTCGACATCATCGAGATGGGGTTCGACGACTACCTCGTCAAGCCGGTCTCGAAGGACGAACTCGTCGAGATGGTCGACGCCGTCGCCGACCGTTCCGACTACGAGTCGGACATCCAGGAGTACTACGCGCTCGTCTCGAAGAAAGCCTTGCTGGAGTCCGAGAAGGCCGACCGCGAACTCGCGGACAACGAGGAGTATACGGACCTCTGTGACCGCGTCGCGGAACTCGAGCAGCGCGTCGACGAGACGGTCTCCGGTATGTCCTCCCACGACGATTTCGTCGGCGCGTTTCAGGACCTCCAGTCCGGGAACTAGACGCCGGTTTCGAACTCGAACCGAGCCCCTCCACTCTCGCTTTCGGTCGCAACGACCGACCAGCCGTGTCCGGTAGCGACCTCTCTGACGATCCAGAGGCCGATTCCGAGCCCCTCAGACGACGATGAGACCGACGGATCGAAGAGTTCCTCGCGCAGTTCCGCGGGGAGGCCATCGCCGTCGTCTTCGATGAAGAATCCCCGCTTCCGTCCGTCCTGCTCGGCCGACTCAAGCGTCCCGACGCGAACGGTTCCGGTCGTGTCGCCGTGTTCGAGACTATTCCGGAAACAGTTCTCGAGGAGCCGCAGGAGTCGCGAGCGGTCGGCATCGAGCGTCATCGTGTCCGTAACCGAGAGCGTCGCGTCCGCAGTCGAGACGTGGTCCCACGCCTCGCGAGCGATCGACTCGAGATCGATGTGAACGGTGTCGGCGGCCCATTCGCCCTCGCGGGCGATGGCCAGCACGTCCTCGATGATCGCCTCCATCCGGTCGAGTCCCTCGCGGGTCTTGTCGGCGTGTTCGGGATCGCGGGACTCCTCGAAGAGTTCGAGATACCCCTGTGCGACGCCCAGCGGATTTCGGAGGTCGTGGCTCACGATCCGGGCGAACGTATCCAGTCGCTCGTTGCGTTCGCGGAGCTTCCGTTCGCTCCGCTTCCGTTCGGTGATGTCGCGGAGAACGCCCACCGAGCCGAGAAACGTCCCGTCGGAAAGGAGGACCGCGATCTGGGCCTCGCAGGGGATCGTCTCGCCGGCTTTCGTCTCGAGTGGCAACTCGATGGTTTCGGTGTGTTTCTCGCTCTTGAGCAGCGACCGAATCAGGGCCGACGACGCGGAGACGTCATCGGGGTGGAACAGGATCGACGCGTGTTCGCCGAGTAGTCCCTCGCGACTGTAGCCGGTAATCTCGACGAGGGCATCGTTGACGGTCGTGAAGTGCCCTGCGTCGTCGAGGACGTACATTCCGTCACCCGCGGTTTCGACGAGTCGTTCGTATCGGTGGAGGGCGCGTTCTCGCTGGTCGAGGCGGCCGCGAACGGCGATCGTCTCGAGGACGTGGGACGCGGTCGCGGCGGTCGCTTGGATCGCGTCCAGTTCGCGCGTCGAAATCGGATCAGTCGCGTAGATGACGACTACCCCGTACAGCTCATCGCCCGCTCCGAGCGGTGCGATGGCGACCGATCGAGCGCCCCGCTCGAACGCGTGGTCCCCGAACGGCACGGTATCGCTCTCGTCTTCGTCGTACCGCCGACACTGGATCGCTTTCGTTCGAATCACTCGCTCGAGCAGCGGATACTCGCCGTCGCCGATGCCGAAGGTTCGTTGCAGCGACCACGCCATCGCTCCGGGATCCGACAGCCACGGGACGATCTCGCGTTCACCCGGGTCGTACTCGCCGACCCAGGCGAACGTGAACTGATCGCCGCTCGTCAACTCCTCGCGAAGCACGCGTTCGACGGCCAGCGGCGAGGTGGCGTCGACCAGCCGGCAACGAACGGTACTGACCAGGTCGGCGAGCGCCGCGGGCAAGTCTCGGACTGCCGTCCCCGTCTCGAGAGCGGAATCATCCGCGTTCGAATCGACTGTACTCGGAAGCCCGGTGCTCGTCTCGTCTTGGAGGCTGTCGATAATGGCGTCGGCCAGCTGCGCTCCAGTGGCAGTCTCGTCGGCCCGGACGGCCACTTCGCTCAGCACGCTCCCGTCGTCCCCCGTTCCCCACGAGACGAACGTCGGCGTCCCCGGCGCCTCGGACTCGACGGTCCGGACGAGCGTTGGCACGTCCGCAACCGTGCTCGCGTCGATGACGACCGCGTCGATCGCCTCTCGCTCGAGGCGGTGGATGGCAGCAGTGGCCTGCTGGGCGATGACGATGTCGACCTGCGTGTCCGTGAGCGATAACGTAATCGACGCTCGCGTCGACCGATCGCCGCTCACACAGAGGACACGTGGCCGACTCATGAGAGCTGAAGAGGGGATAGTGAGGGTTCCAGTACCACGGTAGTTAGTCTGCTCCGACTCATGATACCGATTACGATTGTTCTTTCGGCCAACGTATGACTCGTGGTATCGTAAAACACGTATCTGCGCGAGCTGTTCTGGCCGGTAAACGAGGCAGTTCGTCGCCACGACGGACGGAGCCGCCGCGTGCGATCAGGGAGCTTGCCCGTAAATCAGGTTGCGCTGTATTTCGTTCGCCCCCTCGTAGATGACCGGGATTCGCGCGTCGCGGAAGGCTCGAGCGATCCGGCGCTCGTCGAGGATCGACCGGCCGCCGTGGAACTGCATGCCCTGTTCGGAAACGTCGACGGCCGTCTCGGTCGCCTTCGTCTTCGCCATCGCGGCCCAGTAGCCCGCGTTGTCTCCGGTCGCGACCTTCTCCTGGGCGCGCCAGACGAGCGTCCGGGCGCTCTCGAACTCGAGTAACATATCAGCGAGGCCGTGCTGGACGGCCTGAAAGTCGCTGATCGTTCGGCCGAACTCCTCGCGGTCGTGGGTGAACGACCAGGCCTCCTCGATGGCGGCCGCGGCGATGCCGAGTCCGTGTCCCGCGACGGCGACGCGACCGTGATTGAAGAACTCCGCGAGCAGCAGGAAGCCGTCTCCCTCCGAGCCGATCAGGTTCTCGGCGGGGATCCGGCAGTCGTCGAACTCGATGTGGGCCTGTTTCGAGGCGCGCATCGCCATCTTTTCGGGGATGTGTTCGGCCTCGTAGCCGTCCGCGTCGGTCGGCACGATGAACATCGAGTGATTGCCGTAGCGGTTGTCCTCGTCGTCTCCCGTCCGCGCGTAGAGTGTTATCCAGTCGGCCTCGACGCCGTTGCCGATCCAGTACTTCTCGCCGTTGATGACGTACTCGTCGCCGTCCTTCTCAGCCGTGGTCTGCATCCCCGCGAGGTCGCTGCCCGTCTCGGGTTCCGAGACAGCGAGTCCGGATCGCTGCTCGCCCTCCGCCACCGGTCGGATATACTCCTCGCACTGCTCGTCGGTGCCGTGTTCGTAGGTGATCTCACAGCCGAAACTCGCCAGTTGCAGCGTCAGCGCGATCCCCGCGTCGGCCCGGTAGAACTCCTCCGTGATCGCGAGCAACTGCGCCAGGTCCAGTCCCCGGCCGCCCCACTCTTCGGGAATGTCCTGGGCGACGAGATTCGCCTCTTGGCCGGCCTCGAGGATCTCCTCGGGGTACTCGCCCGCCTGAAAGTACTCCTGCGCGTTCGGTTCGATGTGTTCGCGCGCGAACTCGCGGGCTTCGGCCTTGACGTCGCGTGCGTGCTCCGGAACGATGCTGTCGTCGAGTAGTTCCATACCCACAAGAGGGTCGCGCGGTGGAAATATCCGGGGGTGAGTATCGCAACCTGCACCCGCGGGCCGCTGGTTCGACTGCCCGCGTTCCGACCGCCGTCATCGCAGCGTTCGGACGAGATCGGCCGTCGAGCCTGCCGTTTCCACGTGGTCCTCGAGCAGGGCGATATCCCAGACGAGATCGGCCAGCAGGTGCGCGTAGAGAACCACGCCGGTCACGATTGCGAGGGGGACGCTGAGGAGGGCGAGCACCGGAACGACGATCCCGCCGATCACCACGTGGCTCAACAATCGCGAGAGGACGCCGACGTCACCGGGTTCGAAGATCTCCGACTGGTCGCCGACTGCGGCACCCGGATTGGACAGACAGAACCGAACGGCGTCCCAGTTCCCGGTCTTGAATCGGGCGATGAGGAAGTGATCGAGATCGATGAAGACGCCGACGGCGGTGCCGTAACCGACGACGGCGACGGCGGGAACCGAGTAGCCGTAGAGCGTGACCGACGGGAGCAGTGCAGTCAGGCCCCCGGCAACGACGAACGACACGGCTGCGTGATGTTTCGAGTAAATCGAGAGTCACCTACCGGTGACGATGACGTCCGTCCACTAAACCATCTCGCCGAGTTTCGGTGCGAGACGCCACGGTCGTCCTATCCTGACCGAGACTTATCCGGCAAACCCAGAGAGGAGCCACTCGTCGCCATCACTGTCGTCGTCCGCGATACTCGGCGCACTCACGAGGACGAACGCGCTCTCGCGGTCGCCATTGCGGATCTGGCGCGTCGATTCCGGCGGGATCCACAGCGCGTCCCCGGTCTCCATGGCCACCGGTTCGTCGTCGACAATGACCGTCGCCGCTCCCTCGATCAGGACGTAAATCTCCTCGTGGTCGTTGTCGATGTGGTCGTGGGGCTTGCTCTTCCAGTCCGGATCGCACCGGGCGACCGTTACCCCGACCTGCTCCGTCTCGAGCGGATCGCTCAGAACGTGCATCGCGCTCGAGACCTGCTCGACCTCCTCGTAGTTGACCTTCCGGTATGACATACGAACCCATTCGGGGGAGGGGAGTAAAACTATACTGTCTGCTGGAGTTCGTTCAGTGACCCTACCCCTGAGCGAGCGGATCGAAACTGTCGACCGGCATGACCGAGTAGTCGACCGTCAGTGCGTCCTTGGTCGCTCGGATCTTCCCGACGAACGCGGAAATGTCCTCGAGTTCGCCCTCAAGGACGAACAGTTCCATGCAGTAGTGGTTGCCGACGTGGCTGTGGAAGTTCGACGCGACGAGGCTCTCGTGTTCGTGGCGCAGGTGCATCATCCGCTCCTCGACGCTCGTGGTTTCGTAGTCGAACAACACCGTGACGATTCCCATCAGGTCCCGCTCCTCGAGCCGGGTATCTTCGAACTCGCCTAACAGGTTCCGCGAGGCTTCCCTGACGACTTCGCTCCGACCGGTGTACCCGTGCTCCGCGGCGAACTGGTCGAGCCGTTCCAGGAGTTCGTCCGGCATCGAGACGCTGACAACTGCCATATAATAAACTGACCGCTACAGCTATTAAGGATTATCATCATGAGCGACCGTTGATGCGCCTCGAGAGCCGACTGGGACAGCGGTGTTCGTCCCAGTTCAGCCGCGTTTCCGTCCGGTTCAAACGTGCTCTCTCGGCATCAAATCCTCGAATTTCTGGGCCGCCAGCCACTCGCAGAGCTGAACGAGCTGGTCGCTCGCCGCCTCGAACAGTTGCACCCCCTTCGCCGCCGTCGCGTCCGTCTGATCGCCCAACACGCCGTTGTCGGTGTTGTCCGCCGCGTCGTAGAACGTCCGCGAGCCGTGTTTGATCGTCTCGGCCGCCTCGACGTCTGGGATACCGGTGTCTCTGGCCTCCTCGAGTCGGTCGTCGTGAACTAACGCCGGCTCGAGGTACTGGATCAGCGCGGTCTCCTTCGGGCCGCCGTGGGGGCCGTTCTGCTCGAACAGGTCGTCGACCAGCTCGGGGATCGAGTCGTTCCACATCCACTCGATGGCGTACGCGACTTCGTCCTGCCGGAGTCGCGCCCCGACCTCGCGCAGGTGGGGGACGTTTCCGCCATGGGCGTTGACGTAGATCACCCGATCGATTCCGTGGGACGTGAGGTTTCGCGTCAGCGACTCCATGTACTGTCGGAACGCCGGCGGCTCGACCCACATCGTCCCGTGAAACTGCCGGTGGTGGCCGCTGACGCCGATATTGATGGTCGGCGTACAGAGATAGCCCGTCCGGTCCGCGACCGCCCGCGCGAACGCCTCGCCGATCAGGTGATCGGTCGCTTCCGGCAGGTGCGGCCCGTGCTGTTCGGTCGACCCCAGCGGGACCAGCGCGAGCGATTCCGATTCGAAGTACGACTCGAGGTCGGGCCAGGCTTCGTCGCCGAGGTACATAGGAGAAATACGCGTGCGGCCACCAATAACGTGTTGTCGACGCACTGCTCACGAACCCACTTAGTTCGGACTCCGAGTACATCACGTGCGACGAACCCGGCGGCCAAAACGGGGGCTTGCGGCGAAATCGCCGTCGGCGAATCAAAGTTGGTAATAGCGTGTTACCGAGTTCGGCGATTCGAGGGGATACTCCCCGTCTCGGCCCACACCCAGTTCCGACAGGATGCACGGATCGGTTCCCCATTCCGCGTGTTCTTTCGAATATTGGAGAATACACTGATTGCCCCTCCATCTATCGCACCCAAAAACGAAGCTGTCAAAAGCGAGGAAGTGAGTGGAAACGGCGCCCACATATCGTGCCTGGAGCAACCGCGTTGGCCGCGATAGTCCTGTCTCCCTTCGCGACGGCACCGTTTCCTGCTATGAGTGAAATTGGACAGATTCGGTTAGACAGCGCCCGCGGTTGCTGTCAACCGTCCGACGGCTGTTCGCCGCTCGTTTCCGCATCCAATCTCAAAGCTCGTTTATCGCCGGCCGGCTCGAGGGTCGTCAGATGATCGGTCATCGATAGCGTCGTCGTCCCCGGTCGAACCCATCACGACCCTTCACGGTACGGTCGTCCTGCAATTCGCTGTAACGGACACTTCAACCGTGGCGACGATATCGATCCAGATCGGTTAGTTTCGTGATCAATTGATACGCACTCAATTACGAAAGGCGTTCGCCACCTACGACGACTGCACATGGTAGCACTCTACCCCGCTCAAGCACAGGTTCCCGACTGGCTGCAAGACCCGATCGCACAGCTACTCACGTTCCTCCCGCGGATCATCGGCGCGCTGGTGATCCTCTTCATCGGCTGGATCATCGGCCGATTGGCCGCCGGTGTCGTGCGACGAATCGCCGACGGCATCGAACTCGACCGAATGGTCCTCGAGACGCCGCTGGGACGTATCCTCGGCGGTACCGAACAGGCCGTCTCGAGCGCGTTCGGCTCGCTGGCGAAGTGGTTCGTCTACGCGCTCGCGTTCCTCGCGGCCGCGAACGCGCTGGCGATTCCGACGCTGTCGGAGTGGATCTCGACGGCGGTCTCGTACCTGCCGGCGTTCATCGCGGGACTGCTCGTCATCACTATCGGGTTCGTCGTCGCGGACTTCATCGGCGACGCCATCGAACGAACGCAGGCAGCGACCCAGTCCGCCTACACCAGCTGGTTCGCGACCGGAACGCGGATGTTCCTCTACTTCACGGCGATCGTCATCGGCCTCGATACGATGGGGATCGACGTCGGCATCCTCTACGTGTTCGCACGAGCGCTCGCGTGGGGGCTCGGCGCGGCGATCGCCATCGGCGCCGGCATCGCGTTCGGCTGGGGCGGCAAGGACTACGTCGCCGAGAACATCGGCCACTGGATGGACCGAACGAGTAGCGTCACGCCGAGCGAGGAGGAGACGGGCGGGAGCCGATCCCGCAGCAGTGAGCCCACCGGAAGCAGTCCGAGCACCGACCGCGAGCCCGGATCCGAGCCCGGTCCCGGGCCGAGCGACGACGACTGATCGCACACAGCGAGTCGAAGCGCAGCTCTCGCGGTCGAAACTGACGGCGCAGTATCCGTTCCGACTGCTGGTCGCGACTCACCGATCAGTCGGCTTCGATTTCGGTCGCGGCTCGAGCGCCCGCCTGATCGCCGGTCTCGTCGCGCGGAAACAGCGGCTTGACCGGCACGATCACGTGGGCTCGCACGAGCCGTCCGTCGTTCCGCCGCCACTTTTTCAGATGGGCGACCGAGTGTGAGCCGCTGTAGCCGTCCTCGATGCGCTCACAGATCGCGTCGAACTCGGCCTCGTCGAACAGTTCGGCCGAGACCGGGTCCGTCTCGACCGCGACGCTCCCGTGCCGCGCGTAGACGTCGAGTCGGCCCTCGAACGCGTGCTCGAGGGCTTCGATCCAGCCGTGGACCTCGCCGACCGACGGGCGATTCGGTGCCGTCGGAAAGGTGATCGACGCACGATACTGATCGGGACGCTCCCGGACGTGGCGCTGCCAGAGTCGCCCCAGCCGCCGCGCGGTTCCGGTACCGGGCAACCGCGACGCGACGTCGGTTGCGCTATCGACCGCGGCCGACGAGTACCGTCGGAGGAGTGTAACGGCGTCGGCGCCATCGCGTTCCCTCATTCGTTCTCACGTTCGAGTTACGGGCATCGGTAATACGTCCTTTGTTGTCGGAGACGATCAGCCGACGGGACTGTCACTCGATCGAGGTGATCGTCGCTTCGCGAGAGTTTTGTACAATCCGCGACTACCGCAGGACAGAATGCCTCGAACAGGCCGCAGCCGCTCGGTTCTATTCCTCGCCGGCTCCGTCGCGATCGTCGCCCTCGGCGTCGCAGGTAATGCCGGCTTTGGCTCCCCGCTTCGAACGATTCCCGCGCTCGTTTTGATCGCCCTCGGCGTCGCCGGCATCACGAGCACGACCACAGCGTACAGTACGGCACAGCTCCGACGCGCGGCGAAACGATGGTGGCTGCTCGCGTTCGCCGCGTTCCTCCCCTACGCGCTGGCGACCGCTCCCGACAGCGAGTCGGCGGCCGCCGTCGGCGACGCGTTCGCCGGCCCGGTCACCGGCCTCCTCCTCGAGCCGGTCGCCGGCGCGATGGTCTGCTGTGCGGTGTCGATGACGGTGCTGTACGGCTTCGCCCGGTACGGGATTCATCCGGGTCGACCCACGCCGGAGGAGCGCGTCCTCGCCGACGGCGGCGAGGAGTAACGGCGCTCAAAGAACAGGAACGCCGCCTCGAGCGCCGCAAGCACGAACTCGAGACCGAACTGAGCGAGATCTTCGGGCGCGTCTCGGAGCGTTCTACGCGCTCAACGACGAGTGGCAGTTTACACACGTCAACGACCGCGCTGCGGAACTGCTAGGGTACACAGCAGAGGAACTCGTCGGCGAGAACATCTAGGAGACTTCTCCAGCGGAACGCGATCCGACCTCCTCGAGCGCTCGCTTCGAGCCGACTGCAGTCAGCCAACAGCTATATATCCGACCGCCTACTCAACCCGGCAACGCGGTGCACGACGTGATCCCGACACCACTTCGATCGGCTCGATCCCTGCTCGCCGCCTCGCTCGCCTGTTTCGCCGTCGCCGGCGTCGCGACCGCCGCCGTCGACGGACTCGCACTAACGCTCGGAGCGACCGGACTCGCCGTCGTCGGCGTCTATTGGACCGCTCGCTACGCCCAGTCCGTCTCCCGGCAGACGCTCGCATACACGGCGCTCGGGCTGTGGGTCTCGTTTCTCGGCGTCGCCGGGGGCCACGCCGTCGGCCTCGAGGCAATGGGTTCCGTCGCGCCGGGCCCAGCCGCGGTGACGGTCGTCTCGCTCACCGCAGTCACGTGGGCGACGCTGCTCGCCGCCGCCGGATCGACGATCTTCCTCGGCCTCCGCGAGTACGGCTCCCCGGCTCCGGCAGCGGACCCCGACGATCAGGTGTTCGACGGCGACGCGTCCGATTACTCGACCCGGTAGCTGACGGCGATTCCTTCTCCCAGCGGGACGACGATCGTCTCGAAGGCCGGATCGGCACGAACCGTCTCGAGGTAGTCGATAACGCCCCGTGTGTGTTCGGTACAGTCGGCAGGAGCGTCGCCCTCGGCCCACTCGAGGAGCGCGTCGAACTCGACGACGCTGGCCGTGATCGCGTTGTCCGCGACGACGACGCCGCCGACCGGAACCTTCGAGCGGACGGCCTCGAACGCGTCCGCGTACCGCTCCTTCTGGTGGTCAATCAGGACGATGTCGAACGGGCCGTCGTAGCGGTCGATCGTTTCCATCGCGTCGCCGAGTTCGTAGTGTGTGAGTCCGCCGTAGCCGCCCGCGGCCATGTACTCGCGGGCGAGCTCGAGTTCGTCCTGGTCGACTTCGGTGAGGACGATCTCGCCGTCCTCGGGGAGCGCCTCGGCGAACCAGTACGCCGAGTAGCCGTAGCCCGATCCGAACTCGAAGATCCGTTTGGCGTCGCTCAGGCGTGCGACGAATCGGAGGAACGCGCCGACCTCGGGGCCGACGTGGGGGAACCCCTCGGCAGCGGCGTACTCGTCCATCTCGATCAGCGTCTCGTCGGGGTCCGGGCCGACGGCGCGAACGAAGCGGGCGATCTCGTCGGTGAGGACGTCCGTCATGGTCGGCGGTACGACAACGAGTACGGAGAGTGTTCCGGATCGGTCGCTGACGGGTGCGTCCTCACACCGGTGAGAGCCCGCTCACCGATTCCGGCTCACCGGGAACGAGATCCGATCGGGGTGCTCGTTGAATCGCTCGAGGACCCGCTCGTAGAGGTCGTTTTTCGCCCGCTGTCCGCGCCGCGGGTGGACGAGATAGCGCAGCCGGAGTTCGACCCATGACTCCTGCTGGACGATGTTGACCGACGGCCCGTCGCGCACCTCGAGTTCGACCGGCGTCTCCTCCAGGAGTTCGCGATAGCGAGCGATGTTCTGGGCCATGCGCTCCCCCAGATAGTCGTCCGCGACGTCGGTCAGTTCCTGTCGGGCGAACGCGAGGTCGGTCTCGTAGGAGAGCTGGATCGAAATCTCGTTCCAGACGTACGGAAACTTGTCCCACGAGTAGTTGTACACCTCCGAGGAGAGAACGGTGCTGTTGGGAAGGGTGACCACTCGTCCGGAGGGCTGGTTCGAGGAGACGAGTTCGCCGTTGATCTCCCAGAGCGTCGTGACGAGGAAGTCGACCTCGATCACGTCGCCTTTGGCGTCCCCGATCCGAACGCGGTCGCCGACCTGGTACGGCCGTTTGACCATGATATAGAGCCAACCCATCAGCGAGAACAGCGGCTGTTGCAGTGCGAAGGTGATCGCGAACCCGACGACGCCCAGCGAGAAGAGCACGCCCAGCCACTGCTCGGTGAGGACACCGAGCAGGCCGATGACGGTGACCGCACCGAGGCCGAACCGGAGCACGTTTCGCGCGTCGTGGGCCCGCCGTTTGCTCGCGATGCGCTGAACCAGCAGATGCCGCAGCAACTGATAGAGTCCGTAGGTTCCGGCGACGACGGCGACCGCCAGCAGGGTCTTCTATGCGATGATCGCGCCGGCGACGTCCCCGACTGAGAGCCACGTCAGATCCAGCGCCGGCACCGCGTTTGCAGCGATGGTGGCGACGATCGCAACTGCCAGCGAGCCGAACCCGAGGAACCTGTTCACTCGAACGGATTTACAGGCTCGCGTGAAAACGATTGTGTTGATCCCGTCAGCCATCGGCGTTGCCGATCGCTATGGGCCGCTGTCGGAACCGCGAGCCCTGATGAGCAGTGAGGATACTCTTTTTGTGCTCGGGACCGTCTACCCGCTCGACATGTCCGCCGAACACCCGCTCGCCGAGTACGTCGATAATCTGGTGTACGAGCCGGTACAGGTTCACGAACACGGGGTCGACCTGACCGTCGGCGCGGTCTACGAGGTCGCCGCCCCCGGTCGCATCGACTTCGGCGGCGACGAACTCGAGGACGCCGACCTCGAGCCGGTCCCGACGGAACTCGAGAATCCCCACGACGAGTACGGCTGGTGGCACCTCGAGGGCGGCCAGTACGTGATCCAGCACAACGAGTTTCTGACGGGGCTCGAGGGATCGGTACAGCTGCAGGCGCGCAACGAGCTGTTGGCCCGGGGCGGCTCCCATCCCTCGATGCAGGTTCGAGATCACCTGCCGCTGCTGCCGCTGTCCGTCACCGACGGCGGACTCCGAATCAAGGAGAACGCGCGGGTATCGACGCTCGTCTCGATCGAAGACGATTCCGGATAGCCCACCGGTCAGTGGCCGACTGGGAACCGATTCCGCTCGGCGTCGGGCGAATATGCTGAGACGATGGTGTGGGGGTGTCCGTTTTTCGCCTCGAGATTTTCGACTAGGCCTGAACGAAGTGAGGCCCTCGCAGTTCACCGCGGTCCAGCGCGCCACCGCAGGCCGGGTGACCGAGTCGAGGCGATCCGTAGACATCCGTCACTCAGCACGACTCTGCGCAGCAGGGAGCGTGAACGAAATTGCCGTCCCGTCGGAGTCGGCATCGATCCAGATGTCGCCGCCGTGGCGCTCGACGATGCGCCGACAGAGTGCGAGCCCGATCCCGGTCCCCTCGTGTTCCTCGTGACTGTGGAGACGCTCGAACACCTCGAACACGCGGTCTTCGTCCGTCGGATCGATACCGATACCCTCGTCAGTGACCGAAATGATCCACTCGTCCCCGTCGCGAGCGGCGGAAATCGTCACTCGAGGTGCCTGCTCGCCGCTGTACTCGATGGCGTTGTCAAGCAGGTTCTGGAACACCTGCCGGAGCTGGCTGGCGTCACCGATGACGGTCGGCAACGGCTCCCTGGTGAGTTCGGCGTCGGCGTCCGCGATTCGCCACTCGAGATCCAAGAGCACGTCGTCGAGCACCGCCTCGAGATCGACCGAATCGAAGGGGTTCCCTCGCGTTTCGACGCGGGAGTACTCGAGTAATCCGTCGATCATCGCCGACATCCGTTCGGCGCCGTCGACGGCGTAGTCGATGAACTCAGCGGCGTCCTCGTCGAGCTCGTCGCCGTACCGTTGCTCGAGCAACTGGAGATAACTCGTGACCATCCGCAGCGGCTCCTGGAGGTCGTGGGAGGCAACGGAGGCGAACTGCTGGAGTCGTTCGTTGGACTCCTCCAACCGACGCTGATACTCGTGGCGCTCGGTGATATCGAAATGGGCGACAGCGACGTAGTCCTGATCGCCGTCGGTGAACGGCGCTGCTCGCATGAGGAACCACCGCCGTTCGTCCGGAGAGTGGCACGGATATTCGAACTCGAACAGTTCTCTGTCGCCCGTCAGAATCTCTGATAGCCCGGCGGCGGCAGTCCGTGCGGCCTCCGTCTCCGCCTGGCGGGTGATCTCGAGATAGTTGGTGCCGATCGTATCCGGCCGCAGTTCGATATCGTTCGCCTTGCCGAACTCCTGCCACGCGCGGTTCGTGTGTAGGATCGTTCCGTCGTCGTCGAGAATCGCGAAATTGATCGGAAGCGTGTCGACTGCGGCTGGAACGAGAGCCTCCGGCTCTCGAGTGTTCATGCATACTCTCCGTCGGTCGACAGAGAAAACGTTGTTCCCGGCGGGCCAAACGGGAGCGGTTCGAGGGGGCACAGCTATCTACGGCCCTCCTCATCCGTTCTACGGCAGTAACGCCACGACGGCGCTAGCACCGGTTGCTCCAATCGAACCGAAACGGGACGCATCGAAACCGGTGAGCAGCGGTGAGCGGTTCCCTACTCCCCCTCGTATTCGGGATCTCGATCCTCGAGAAACGCGGTGACGCCCTCCTCGTGATCTTCGGTCTCGAAGACGATTCCCTGCGCGACCGCTTCGTCGGTCAGGGCCTGCTCGAGCGACTTCCCGAGGCCTTCACCGACGAGCCGGTTGGCGTGACGGAGTGCGACCGGTGGGCCGGAAACGATCTTGTCGACGAACTCGTCGACCCGCTCGTCTAGCTCGTCGTTGTCGTAGACGTGGTTAACGAGGCCGAGTTTCTCCGCGCGATCCGCACCGACGAGGTCGCCCGTGAGCACGAGTTCCTTCGCGACGTTTTCGCCGACCACTCGCGGCAGCAGGTAGGACGTCCCGGCATCGACGCTCAGTCCGACCTGCCGGAAGACGAAGCCGAAGACCGCCTCCTCGCTGGCGAGTTGCACGTCACAGGCGAGCGCGAGGTTCGCGCCGGCACCGACCGCGGGCCCGTCGACGAGCGCGACCGTCGGAATCGGGAATGTGACCAGTCGCGCCAGCAGTTCGTTCGTCGAGCGCTCGAGCCGGCGCACTCGGTCGTCCGCGGGAACGTCGTTCTCGATGCCCTCGATCATCCGCTCGATGTCGCCGCCGGCCGAGAACGAACCGCCCGCTCCCTTGAGGACCACACAGCGGACGTCACTGTCACTATCCTCGATTTCGTCGAGCGCTTCGGAGAGCCCGGCGCTGATCTCCGCCGAGAGGGCGTTTCGGCGGTCGGGCTGGTCGAGCGTGATCGTCGCGGCGCCGTCGTCCTCGATCTCGAGGTGAACCGCGTCGCCGAGGGTCATTCGTCGCCCGCTGTGCCGCCGTTCTGTTCGCGGAGCTTGAACTTCTGGACCTTGCCGGTGGTCGTTCGCGGCAGCTCCTGCACGAACTCGACCTCGCGGGGGTGTTTGTACTCCGCGAGGTTGGTCAGGCAGTACTCTTTGATCTCTTCTTCGGTGACGTCGCCGTCGGGCGTGCGGACGATGAAGGCCTTGATGGTCTCCCCGCGGCGTTCGTCGGGGATGCCGGCCACGGCCGCGTCGGCCACGTCGGGGTGTTCGAAGAGCAGCTCTTCGACTTCCCGCGGGTAGACGTTGTAGCCGCCGGTGACGATCATGTGCTTCTCGCGGTCGACGACGTAGAAGAAGCCGTCCTCATCGCGGTAGCCGATATCGCCGGTGTGGAACCAGCGTCGGCCCCCCTCCTCCGTGAAGGCCTCCTCGTTCGCCTCGGGCAGGCCGTAGTACCCCTTCATGACGTTCGGTCCGGCGACGACGATTTCGCCCGTAATTTCGTGCAGTTCGACGTCTTCCTCGTCGACCGGCCCCTCCTCGGTCGGCGGAACCTCGTCGAACGACTCGGTGACGACCTTCGAGTCGACGCCGGGGACGGTCTTGCCGATGCTGCCGACGCGGCGGCCCTCGATCGGGCTGTTGAAGTGGGTGATCGGGCTGGTCTCGGTCAGGCCGTACCCCTCGTAGATCTTCGGCTCGTAGAGCTCCTCGAACTGGCGGAGGACTTCGACCGGAATGCCGGAGCCGCCGACGCCACAGAGCCGCAGCGACGACATGTCGAACGTCTCGGCGTCGGGCTGGTTGATGACGTCGTTGTACATTGCCGGCACGCCGTGCATGATCGTCAGCGCCTCGTCCTCGATGAGCGAGACGGCCTCCTGTGCGTCCCACGAGGCCATCGGGTAGTACGTCGCGCCGTTGAACAGCGACGCGTTCATCACGACGGTCATCCCGTAGATGTGGAACAGCGGCAACACGCCGAGCGTTTTGTCGTCCGGCCGGATTCCATCGGGGATGAGCTTCGACGCTGCGTTCGCGTTCGATGCGAGGTTCCCGTGGGTGAGCTGGACGCCCTTCGGCTGGCCGGTCGTTCCCGAGGTGTAGGGCTGGACCGCATCGTCGTCGTCATCGCGCTCGGTGATCTCGGGATCGCCCGGCTCGAGGAACTCCTCGAACGGAGTCGCACCCTCGGCGTCGCCGCCGATACTGACCACGTGCTCGACGTCCGTCTCGTCTCGTACCTCGTCGACGAAGGGAACGAGATCGGCCAGCGCGACGACCACCTTCGCCCCGCTGTCGTCGAGTAGATGCCCGATCTCCCGGGCTTTGTACTGCGGGTTCATCGGAACGACGACCCCGCCGGCACGAAGGGTCCCGTGGAAGGCGATCAGGAACGGCGGGACGTTCGGGAGATAGAGCGCGACGCGGTCGTCCTCCCCGAGCCCCCGCTCCTCGAGGGCGGTCGCGAACGCACCCGTTTGCCCCCAGAACTCCTCGTAGCTCGTGTCGGACCCCTGAAATCCGATCGCGGTGTTGTCGCCGTGTGCCTCGACGGCGGCCGCGACGTTAGTGACAAGATTTGTCATAGTCCGTGCGATACGTTTCCGTGTGACGTAAAAAAGATTTACATCGTTCGGAGAGAGCGGCGGTGTTTCTTTCCAAGAATAACGTTATTGATGGGTGTCCCATCGTACCACGAAGCGCTCGAGAACGACGACGAGTCGAACGACGGGCGACTCGAGGCCGCATACGTCTGTCCTCCTCGTATTCGGTATCCTTCATAAGGAATCTCCGTGGCAACGGATGGGAACGAAGGAGGCCCTAGCGGGCATTCACACACGGCCTGACGAGGCGCCGCCGGTCACTCCGAGAAGATGTCGTCCGGGGAGAGGGCCTCGAGTGGGCCGACCGGTTCGCCGGTGGTTGCGTACCGGTAGAGCGCGGCGCGAACGATCATGCCGAGCACCTGCGTGACGGCGATCGCGGCGACGAGAAGCAGTCCACCGATCGCGCCCATGAGATATGCGGCAATGCCCGTCGCAGACAGGTACGCGACGGCGAGGAGGCAGACACCGATGAGCGCGACCGGGAGTAGCGCCAGTCCGATCCCGAACGTCACGGTCACGCTCTCGCCCCACGTTCGTGCGAAGGCGTCCCCGCTCCGTCGCAGATCCGACCGGAGCGCATCGGTCCGGTCAGTGACGATCACCGGGACGACGAAAAACGTCAGAAGCCCCCACGTCAGGTCGAGGATCGACCGGGTAAGAGTCCCGACACCAGGAACGTTGTCGTTCAAGACGGAGAGGAGGGTACCGACGGTCGCGGACAGCAGACCCCACTTCGCGATCCGACCGCGGACCGCCCACGCGGCGGCCAACCCGTCACGGACGGTCGGCTCCTCGCCGGCGAACTGTCGGGTGGCACAGTGGACCACCGCGGCGTTGAAGAAGATGCCGACGCTCGAGGAGATGGCGAGTCCGGCAAAGATGACGCCGTACTTGACGAGCCGGTTCGTGAACACCGCATCGACGAGTCCGTAATGGAGTCCCGCGACAGCGCCGACTGTATACGCACTTCCGATGACCGCGAGACTCAACAGCGGAAGGACCGCGAGCCGGGGCCGCTCCCGGAACACATCGAGGCTGGCGTCGATGACCGCCAGCCCGCGTCGAAATCTATCGAACATATTTCCGACCACTCTGCACGAATATATAATAGTGTCGTTGAGTTGATCTTCTATCGTCACGAGAACGCTATTGTGATGAACGGAGATGGACTCGAGGGTATTTACGGTCGCGTTGCCTAGTCTCGCGGTATCGATGTATCAGGATATCCTCGTTCCGACTGACGGGAGCGACGGAACCCGTCGATCGCTCACGCACGGACTGGCGATCGCGAAGCGATTCGACGCAACGATCCACGCGCTGTCGGTCGTTCCCGAGGGTCCACTCGGAACGCTCCAGACCGACGAAGCGATCCCCGCCGCGGAGCGGGCCGTCGAGCGTATCGAGGCCGAAGCGACGCGGGAGGGTGTCGACGTCGTGACGGCGGTCGAGCAGGGCGTCCCCCACGAGACGATCCTCGCGTACGCCGACGATCACGATATCGAC
Organism: Natrinema zhouii; assembly: GCF_013456555.2. Lineage (GTDB taxonomy): Archaea > Halobacteriota > Halobacteria > Halobacteriales > Natrialbaceae > Natrinema > Natrinema zhouii. The sequence continues at coordinate 3,009,999 of NZ_CP059154.1, read as the reverse complement.
ATGATCGTCATGGGAACGCAGGGACGGACCGGACTCGATCGAGTGCTGGTCGGCAGCGTCACCGAACGGATCGTCCGGATGGCCGACGTTCCGGTCGTCACCGTCCGGCTGAACGACGAGATTCGAATCGAGGACGCCGACGAGGCCGCACGAATCGCCCGGAAGACCGCCGAACAGGAGGGGTACGACGGCGTCAACGTGCTGGAGGACCCACACCGAACCAGCGCTTCCTGGATCGTGCCCCTCGAGACCGACGCGGGACCGGTCCACGTCCACGTCGACGCCGTGACGAGCGAGGCCCGGGTCGCCGAGGGACCCGACACTGAGTAGGGAATGCAACGTCTACTCGAGTGCGCAGGCGCTCATTCTGCGACGATGCCTCCACGCAGTTAGCCCGGGTTCCGTCTCGAGCGCGTGAGTGCCATCGTTCGGTGATTGTATGGCGCGGGAATCGATCTCGAACGAAGCGACTGGGCTCTGTACCGGTTCACTGTTCACGAGGGACAGCGAATCGGGTGCTTTCGGATAGTATGTAGTCGTGACCGCTCGGTGGTGCGGCTACCGTTGCTTACCGCAGTAACGACCCGTGAGAAGCGGTGTACGGAGATCCGATCGCTCGATTGAAGTCGTGGCCCGTGGTGCCTGCTACACCTTGTGCAAACTGAGACGCTTCACCACCCCGACAGTCACGTACACGGCCAGTGGGAGAACGAGACCGATCCCGATTATGTTCGCGACAATTCCGACATACGGAACCTGTGGTATCAGTTGAGAAACATCAATACTATTTCTAATTGTATGCCGAACGAGCAAATAGAAGAGGACCCCGATTCCAGCGCCCTCAACCGCGAATATCGCGATATACCTGTTTTTCACACCCGCGAATTTCTCCGAGAGTACATTAACCCGTCTGGCCACATATCAATCCGTACACATCCAATACAGCGGGAACCATTTCCACGATTTGTCGGTCGATCCGTCCGGTGAAAACGAGACTAATCCACCGAAATGAGGCAGCGGAACGATAGCTGTCATGTCATTCAAATCGCGGTCGGTCCCGCAGTTGCGTCCGTCCGTTACGAGCGGAAAAGGCAGGGTAGGGCTGCCGACCCGAGGTTCGAAGTCGTGTCGTTATAACAGCATTTTGCTTTTCAAGTCAAAATCGTCAGGGGCAGCTGGTAGTTCATGACCACAAAAGCGACAGAACAGACTCGCCTGGTTTATATCCTCCCCACAGGCTGTACATTCCATAAGAGAGGATTTCTACTGTTAGTTCAAAAGTGTGACTACTGATACCTCTAAGTAGAGTAAAGATGGGTAGAACCGGGTTCCTCAAGAGTACACACTAATGGGAACAACGTCTGAGGAAAGGGTAAACGGCCGAAGGGGGACGGCCACAGCCTCTTGTCACTGGCAGGGAATGCGGGAAGATGCAAGCCCTGCGCTCCTATAGTGAGTCCTGTTATCAATAAACAATAGGCAACCGGCAATGGATTTTCGACTAAGAGAATTAGGTTCCTCGAGTCGTCGATCGTGGTGAAGAGCTACGTCGGGATGGGGAGCCCGAGATAGCTTTCGTGGTGGTGTGTCACGGAGCAGGGGGAGGATGTTTGGGACGCGATGCAACGTCTCCCCCCGCACGCCACCTTGACACTATGAATCACAATAGCCCCGGGGCCTGTCTCTGCCAGCCTCGAGTAGGTCCCAGCATTTGAGAGGTGAACCTTTAGCTTGAATCATGGTACCAGACTATCCCCATTCGGCCCAAATACCAGCGTGTATAGCGTTATATTTGTCTGACCTACCATATCGCCAGAGAGGTTTCGACGAGCCTCGAGAGAAACCCCACTTACACACCATTGGCTCAATGTCATAAGCGTGTCATAGAATACATCTCACACACATCACCAAGCGATAGACATCGGGACACTCGAGCGTCGTCCGGAGGTGGAAGGCATTTTACTTGGGCCGTATTGGGAGTACATATGGGTATGCAGCCTCGCGGAGAGCCGAACGGCGAGACGATCACCGTCACCAAGGAGGGGCGATGGTACGTCGCGAGAGACGAGTCCAGCAGGGTTGCCAGTCAAGTCGAGACGAAAAGTAGAGGCGCTCGGGTTGCACGACCGACCAGTCCCTGAAACCGACGAGGAGACCGAGCCGTCGATGGCGCCGTGGCTCTAATATCAGTCCTGTAGGTAGTGATCATTTTGATCACTAAATGTGGGTTTATTATGTCTGCGAGAATATCGCTAGTTAGTGACACCCGGAACGTACTCGGGTAAGGACATCATCAAGGGCCTCGGGAAGTGCGTTTTTCGCCGAGTCGATCAGACGGGTAGATTCGTTGTTGACGTCGCGTCGGCCGGTCGAGCTGAAACCGATCGACAGAGGGCTTCGGTTCCACAGCGGGTAGTGCTGTGCAGACCTGGCGCGGCGATTCTGTTAGCGTCAGTTATTGCTCAGATACCAATTGGTCCGGGCGGGACGGCATGGACGGGTGCCACGGTCTTGTTTCGTCCAAATAGTGTTTATACAGTTTGACTATTAGGGCAGGGAAACCACCGATGAGTAACACGTATCCCAGCGTCTTGAGACCGGCTGCGAAGACGACGGCGAAGCCACTGACGGCCCCGACGACTAGGAGGAGCTTCAGCACAATTGTCCAGCGGAGCGCACGCCGACGCTCTCCCGCATTGAGTTCGCCAGGGGGAACCGTCGTCCACCTGACGGGCTCCCATGGAGAGTAGCCGTACTGAACGTCCCGAGCGAGCGACATGACTGCGTACAGTGTAACGACGCTGCCGAGTGCGACCGCTGCCAGTTCCTCGTTCGATTGATAGACGAGACTGACAACGTACAGCGCGAGTGCGACTGCGGTCACGCGGCCAGCTAGCTTTCCGAACGCCGCGCCGTTCCTAATCATTGTTATTTCTGTATCCATTTTGGGTTAGATGGAGATACGTGGCGTTCATTCATAAAAATATGGTCCCGGTAGCGTTATTCTAGGAAATCACAATCGCCCGAGACGCTGGAACAAATGGCTGCAGTCCCGGCGGCACAGCTCAGCGTGCCTGCGTTCGAGACGATGTACAAGCAGAAGGCCGATACTGCAGCACCAGCCCAGGGGTTAAATGCGCCTGACGCAACCGCTGCCGAAGCGCACGACGACATTGAAAGAGTTGCTGTGCCAGCGCAGGCGAGGCCGACGACGGTCGCGCACCCCCAGCATGTGAATCCGGTGTCCGCGGTCGTGACGGTCGACGTGTTCCTTCCGGCTTTGGCTTGCCAGGCGGATTTCAGCGGTTGTTGGCCCGTGCGTTCTCGGTGTATCTTCGCGGACCCATCCTCAACAGTGAACAACTTTGTCTCCACCTGCTCAGAGTCGTTCGCAAGGAGCGAGCTGCTTCCGGACTTCTCTCTGGTTATCCCCATGAGCGTTGCGAGCGTTCGTTCTCCTTTCGCCCGCACCGTGAGCGCCATAAGCACACTACCGTTGTCGATGGAGAACTCGGGTTGCGACGAAACTGTCCCTCCCGTAGGGTCCACGGTTGAGAGATCGCCGACGCCGGAGGGCTTTATAGGGAGATGCATGATGCGGGGATTGTGCGCATTGAGGGCTTTGTCGTCCGTCTCGAGGTTGATGCCAACCGCAAACTCGTCGTCCATCTCGAACCCTGTTTTGTCCTCGATACGCGACGCCAATGCTTTCGCCCCGTCGTGTCTGGTGATCGCCTGAACGTCCTCCTTAACTGCATCGGGACTCGTTTTGGACGTGCCCGTAATCTTGACGCCGTCCTCGGGGCCGGGCTGTTTTGCTGACGCTACCCCCGTCGCCATCGGGAGGGCACTCGCGATTGCTGTCTTCTTTAGTATATCTCGCCGTCGGAGTTTATCGTCGAACATCATGCATACTTATTATTTACTGTTATTTAGTGCTTTCGAATATCTAATATTTCCCCGTTATTTGCGGCCAGCGCGGGTGAATTCGTCGATAATTTCCCTTCGTCAGGCTTCGAGAGGTCGGGCTCGAGACTCTGATAGTCGTCCCATCCACCGGCTTCCATCACAACCCGCGGATTCATTCGCTCCCGAACGAGCATCATGTGAGCAGAGTCACGGCGGAGGTCGTGCGAGGTGATCTTGAGATGACATAAGATGGACGTCGACACTTCGAGAGAGTTCAGCGACTATCTCGCATATCTCTCTCCGTTGATTGGCCCGCCGTTCTCGGAACTCTGGTTCTATCTCGAAAGCCACAGTCGGGACGTCCCGGTCGGGTTGGTTCTCGAGTGCCAAAGTGAACAGTCGGGCCATGTCGACAGCGTCGGTAATCTCCGAGTGTCCCGTTCCTAACTCTCTCATCTCACGTAGGAACGACCATAGGGCCGATTCATTCCCTTGTGCAACGCCCAAAACATAAGGGATCGGAGAGAACCGTGTAGTGCGTCAATCTCGGCGTTCTCGAGCAAGTCGTGATACTCGAGGTAACCCCGTTCCCGGCCAGCGTCTAAGACCGCGTTCACTAATTCGGCCTGGAAGGCTTCGGAACTCGAGAGTTCGCCCCATATGTTGGACAAGGGACGTCCATCTAGAGCGACTGTAGCCGCCGTTCCGATCGGTGGCTGTTCTGGCTGGGTCAGCCCGGCCGATGTCACGCCGGACACCCCCGATGAACGGCATAATTAGAATGGGATTTGAACCTGAGGTTCGAGAACCTGAGATTTTCAAAACCACCGAGATTGCCGATACCAGAAGGTAGGGGCTTTGAACCTGAGGATTCAAGCCAGGGCGGGGATTTGAACCCCGGAAGTCTCGATTACAAGTCGAGTGCATGAACCGCCCATGCTCCCCTGGCGCAGGCCGTTGGTTAGCCGTCCTCCTTTGAATGTGTATCGTTTTCGCCCCGGTCCTCGAGCGAGCGCGCCATCGTGACCCGAAACTCGTCGTACCCCTCGCGGCGATAAAAGCGGCGGGCGGCTTCGTTGTCTGCCATCACCTCAAGCAACAGTTCGTCCGCACCTCGCTCGGCGACCGACTTCTCGGCGGCCTCGAGCAACGCGGTGCCGATCCCGCGACCGCGGACCGCGGGTTCGACGTAGATGTTCGAGAGCATCCCGCGGGTGCTGTCGAGCTCGAGGGTGCCGCGTTCGATCGAGACCGAGGCGAAGCCGACGATATCGCCCTCGAGACGCGCGACGAATAGCCCGTCGGCGACCTGATAGGCCCCGAGCGTTTCGCGCATCGTCTCGCGGTTCGCGTCGGCGCGGACGGCCGACTCGTACTGGCGCTGGTCGCGGGCGAGGCGGACCCACATGTCCGCGAGGGTATCGAGGTCGTCCCGGGAGGCCGGTTCAATCGTCGGCTGCGGGTTGTTTGGGGGCATTCTCGAGTGCCGTCACGGCGGGGAGTGATTCGGCGGTGAGCATTCGCAACGCGGCTCCGCCGCCGGTACTGATGTGGGAGAACCCGTCGACGCCGAGTTTGCGCAGCGCGGAGGCGGTGTCCCCGCCGCCGACGATGCTCGTGGGGATGTCCGTGGCAGCGTCGTAGAGCTGTCGGGTTCCGGTCTTGAAGCGATCGTCCTCGAAGACGCCGGCGGGGCCGTTGAGGATCACCGTCTCCGCGTCCCCGAGGATCCGCCGATAGTAGTCGAGCGTCGATTCGCCGATGTCCATCGCGGACTCGCCGTTTCCGGGCGGGAGAGCGTTGACGCCGAGTTCGTGGCGCTCGTCGTTCCGGGCGACGGCGACGTCGCGGGGGAGCGCGATCCGGTCGCCGTAGGCGTCGAGCAGGTCGGCCGCGCGGTCGATCTCGTCCCAGTAGCCCTGCTCGTAGATGAAGTCGGAACTGGCGTCGCCGAGATCGACGCCGTCCGCGATGAGGAAGACGTTGCCGACGACGCCCGCGGTGAGGACGTGATCGGCCAGCCCCTTCTCGAGGACGGACCAGGCGACGTCGATCGAGTCGGGCACCTTCGCGCCGCCGAGGACGTAGACGCGGGGTTCGGGGGTCTCTTCGATGGAACCCAGCACGTCGAGTTCGGCCTCCATCACGCGGCCGGCATAGCTGGGGAGGACCGTCGGCAGTCCGACGAGCGAGGGTTGGGAGCGGTGGGCCGCGGCGAAGGCGTCGTTGACGTAGACGTCCAGCACCGATTCGAGCCCTTCGACGAGGTGGGTTCGAGCGGCCCGCTCGGGGTCGAACTCCATGTACTCCTCGCTGTAAAAGCGGGTGTTCTCGAGGACGAGGCAGTCGCCGTTCGAGAGGCCCCTGACAGCGTCGCGGGCGGCGTCGGTAAAGGTCGCATCCACGTAGTCGACGGGCTGGCCGAGCAGTTCCGAGAGGCGATCCGCGTGGGACTCGAGGGAGACGAAATCGTCGCTGCCGGGCCGACCCTGATGGGCGAGGACGGCGACCTGACCGCCGCGCTCTAAGAGTTCCGAGAGGGTGTCGACGTGAGCGCGCAGTCGGGCGTCGTCCGCGAGCGTGCCATCGTCGCCGATCGGACTATTGACGTCGACGCGAACACCGACGGTAGTCCCTTCGACGTTCAGGTCGTCGAGGGTCGCAATCATTATCGGTCCGTGCACCGCGGCCACCGAAAGGTCTTTCTATCGGAGAGATAGGGAGCGGTGGCCGGTGACACGGCTCACGCCGGCCGGTGGAGTTGGTTCGTCACACCGTCCGGCAGTCCGCACAGACGAGTTGGCCGTTGGCGTCCCACAGCGCGTCCGCGAGCGAGCCGCAGGCCTCGCAAACGCCCTGGGTGGTGTACTCGTCGCCGCCGTTGGGGAGCACTCTGGCGTCGCCCTCGACGGTCGTATGGGCGGTCATCGGGTCCGCGATCCCGCGATCCCGGTCGACCGGCGGCTCGCTCGATCGGGAGGGGGTCATCGTCGCCTGGAACGAACTCGCCGCGGCGATGACGTCGCGCTGGGTGACCAACCCGACGATACCGTCGTCGTCTTCGACGATGACGTTGCGAATGTTCTGGCGAGCCATCGTCGTGGCGACGTCGGTGAGCGATCGCTCGGGACCGACCGTGATGACCGGGGTCGTCATGGCGTCGCCGACGGTCGTCTCCGCGGGGTCGCGTTCGTCGTCGACGAGACCGAGCACGTCCCACTCGGTGACGATGCCGACCGGCTCCGCACCGCGAACGACCAGCGCGCAACTCGTCCGCTCGTCGCGCATGAGGGAAACGACATCGAGCACGGCGTCGGACTCGCTGACTCCGACGTAGTCGGTCGTCAGGACATCTCTGACTGACAGTTCCGATTCCATGTGTGAATAGATAACACTGACGGGCTAAAAGCTACCCCCGCCACACTTAAGCAAACCGGCGGCGAAGTACTCTACTTCCGGGATTCAGGCCGTCTCCCACTCGAGTTCGACCCTGGTCCCGTCCGCTCGGCAGGTCTCGAGTGCGTGTTTCGCGTCGAAGCCCGCTTCGTGGGCGCTCTTTCCGCGACCGACGCCGACCTGCAGCTCGACGTCGACGGCTTCTGCGACGTGAGCGGTCGCCTCCGCGTAGTCGGCCTCCTCGAGGTCGGGGCAGATGACGATGACGTTGTCGCCGCCGACGAAAAAGGAGAGGCTGTCGTGGGCGTAACGCATGTGCCGCATGAGTTCCGCGTAGCCCTGTTCGATCTCGATGAACGTGTCGAAGGCGTTGAGTTCGTCCGTGTAGTTTCCGGTCGCGTTGATCACGTCGAAGTGGGCGATCTGGATGTCGTCGTCGGTCCGGTAGCCGTCTTCGATGGCTCGGCCTTCGAGACACTCGCGTCGATTCTTGTCCTGTGCGCTGCCGGCCGCCTGGAGGCGTTCGGTCGCGTCGGATAGTGCCTGCACGGGGCTCGTGCCGGTCGCGACGCCGAGACTGAGCGTCACGGGGTACCGGTTGCCGACCGATTCCTGGAGGAGCGCGTGCTCCTCGAGCGAACAGCCGTTCGTGACGGCGATCATGTTGTCGAAGCGAGTGAAGAAGGCGTAGCCGCCGCGATTACCGACGAACTGGGAGATGTCCGCAAACAGCCGGGACTGCATCGTCTGCAGATCGGCCTCTCGACGGGGGTCCGGCGTCACGGTCCACGGCCCGTAGTTGTCGATCTGAACGAGCGTTACCTGCGTGTTAGTCACGGTGACCGATTCTTTCGAACGCCGTCGTATAAGTGATACGTAATCCAGATTCGTGATGCGACTCGGGAATCGGGCCTCAGGCGGGCTTCTTCTCGGGGTTTTTGCCCTGCGGGTGGTACTTCCAGAAGCCGCCGGCGCGCATCGCCGCGCCGATGGCCTTGTGCATGTCGACCATCGTCTCGAACTCTTCGGGTTCGACGTACTCGAAAATCTCGCTCATCGGCACGACCGTCTCGTAGTTGATTCGGATCGGATAGTCGCCGTACTCCGCGACGAACTCGTCGCGGTCCATCGGGAAGTCCTCCTCCTCGTTGACCTTGTCTGCGATGATCCGCATGTCGAACTTGCGCATCCCCTCGCTGCCCTCCTCACCGTCGGGATCGACCGGCCAGTTGCTGCTCATACCCGACCGTGTGCAGGGGACCCGCAAAAGGATTACTCTCCGTCGCCGTCGGCTCGTCGCCGATCCGCCCGCTCGACGCCGGTCAGTTCGAACCGCGTCCCGCCGTCGTCCCCGTCGGTAACGGCCACGGTCCAGCCGTGGTCCTCGGCGATCCGCTTGACGATCGCGAGACCGAGACCGGTTCCACTGTCAGCGCCCGAGTAGCCGCTCTCGAACACGCGCTCGCGTTCGTCCGCCGGAATCCCGGGGCCGTCGTCCGCGATGGAGAAGCCGCTGCCAGCCGCTTCTCCGAGGTCGTCGACGGTGATCGTGACGCGCTGGCCGCCGTGTTCGACCGCATCTTCAGAACTGTCAGGTTCTGAACGGCTCGTCGAGCCATGCTCGACGGCGTCTCGACGAGTTTGCGAGTCGGGGCTCGTGGAGCCATGCTCCACGGCGTTGCGGATCAGGTTCTCGAGGAGCTGCGTGAGCCGCGCCCGGTCCGCGTAGATGGCGGCGTCCGATTCGATTCGCAACGTCGCGTCGGCCGTGTCGACGTTCTGCCAGCAGTCTTCGACGAGCGCTGCCAAGTCGATCGGTTCGGCGTTCAACACCGGGTCGCGTTCTCGTGCGACCATGAGGATGTTTTCGATCAAAACTTCCATCCGATCGTGCGCCCACGCGACGGCCTCGAGGTCGTCGTCGGCACAGTCACAGGTTTCGCGGGCCGCCTCGAGTCGTCCCTGCGCGACGTTCAGCGGATTCCGGAGGTCGTGGGAGACGATGCTGGCGAATCGCTCGAGACGTTCGTTCTGTTCTTTCAGCTCTCGCTCGCGGGCTTTGCGGTCGGTGATGTCGCGCAGGACGCCGACGGTCCCCTGGAATCGGCCGTCCTCGTCCGGCGGCAGCGTCGCGATGTGGTTCTCGTTGGGCACCCGTTCGCCGTCCGCCGTGATCGTCTCCATTTCGAAGGACGCGTGGTCGCGGTCGTCGGAACGCAACAGGTCGCGGATCTCCGATTCGGCCATGGCGATGTCCTCGTCGTCCATGAAGATCGAGATGTGTTCGCCGACCAGTTCCTCGGGCCGGTACCCCGTCGTCGTCACCTCGGCGTTGATCGGCGGGACGATCTTGGTGAGATAGCCCTCGTCGTCGAGCGCGTACACCTCGTCGGGGATCGTCTCGAGGATGGTCTCGTCGCGCTCGAGTTTCCGTTCGCGCGCCGTGCGTTCGGTAATGTCGCGAACGACGCCGGCGACGCCGCGGTACCGGCCGTCCTCGAGGGGCAGTAGTGAGAGGTGATCCTCGCAGCGGATCGGTCTGCCGTCGCCCGTTTCGACGGTGATCTCGTAGGTGCGTTGGCGGACGTCGGTGTCGTCGGAGAGCAGCGACCGGATACACTCGAGGCTGCGTTCTATGGACGAATCGTCGAGCAGGAACGAGACGTGTCGGCCGACGATTTCGTCCTTCTCGTAGCCGGTCATCTCGGCGTAGGCGTCGTTGACGAACGCGTACCGGCCCTCGGAATCGACCGTGTAGACGGGATCGCCGAGGGCTTCGATGATCGTCTCGTAGCGCTCGAGGTCGCGCTCGCGCTCCTTGCGGTCCGTCACGTCCTGGACCGTACAGATGAGATCGCCGTTGCCGGTCGTCGACAGCGAGTGGGCTTCGACGAAGGTGCTCCCGTCCGCCCGGAGACCGGTCGTCTCACCGTACCAGTCGCCCTCGGCCATGACCGTCGGGACGATCTCGTCGCGGGCGCGCTCGAGTTCGTCGTCCGGATACAGCCGTTCCCAGTGCTCGCCAAGCAGGTCGGCGGGGTCGTAGCCGTACAGATCTGCATACGCCCGGTTCACGTAGACGAATCGGCCGTCGTCGTCCAGCAGACTGATCCCCTCCTGTGCGGTTTCGATGGCGCGGAGCTGGCGCTGTCGTTGCAGTTCGGATCGAGCCGTTTCGACGGCGGTGCAGACACTCTCCGCCAGCGTCGCGTACTCGGTCGCGTCCCGCCGCAGGTAGTCCGTGGCGCCGGCCGTGATCGCCTCGCTCGCGACCGCTTCCGATCCCGCGTCCGTGAACAGCACGAAGGGGCGGTCCTCATCGTCGGTTCGGACCGCGTCCAGCAACGCCAGTCCGTCCGCGTCGGGCAGGTCGTACTCCGAAACGATGCAGTCGACGTCGGTCTCGGCGAGGCGCTCGAGCGCATCGCTCGTGCCAGTCGCACCGAGCGTTTCGATGGCGTCGTCCGCCCGCTCGAGGGCGTCGGCCGTCTCGGCGAGGCGATCCGGATCGCCGTCCACACAGAGGACGCGAACCGGCTCGATCGAGACGCTCTCGCGCCGAGATTCGTCTCGGTTGCTCATGCCCTACCTCTCGGTACGGCGAGGATATAGATTTGGGCCCCGGTTCGGTCGCTCGTTCGTTCGGAGCGAACGAGACGGCGTTCAGGTGTCGAATTCGACGAGTATAGCACTAACTGAAAGTTAATACACACCCGATCGCACGACAGCTTTGCGATTAGTGTGTGAATCGTTTCAGTTGGTGCGATAGCCGGCCGTTCGGCAGTTCGCTCGAACACGGAACGATCGCTCCCGTCTCGTCGGTACGCACAGCAGTCGATCGGTTCGGATCGAGGGGCTCGAGCGTCGGTGATCGGAGTTCAGGGTGCTCGAGGCAGACTCTCTTTCTCCGAAGTAACAATAGATATAAGTCACAACAAGTCAACAATCCAAACGGAAGCCAGTCTCTAAACGCACAAGTAAGGGGTTACATCGAAATGCCCCGGGTGGAACCAGCACCCGAGACATGGCTTCCAAAGCGGAACACTTCGGTTGCCATGATTGCGTTGATTCTACCGGGACATAAACGTCCCGCACGACCGTCGAATCGCCCGACTCGAGTAGTGTCCTCGCCGCAACGACCGAGGCCCGATTACCATGGCTAGCCGGTCGGACGCGAGCGACGACGACGAGTCGCCGTTCCCCGACTGTCCGCGCTGTGGCGACCCGGTGCTGTTCTCGGCCGCCACCGGCCCGCACACCGGCTCCGTCGCTCCCTGTGGCTGTTCGATCCCGCCGGACCTCTTTCCGAGCCTTCGCGAGGAGTAAGTCGGGGTCGGGCTCGAGCCCCGACGATCAGCCGGCCGGTCGGCGGTTCCGATCGAATCACCACACACCACCTGCCGACATCGCCCGTCGGGCGGCCGGTTCGGAACCGGGACTCGAGTCCGCAAGGTCTCGATTAGTCGTCGCCGTGCTCCTCGAGAAGGTCGATCTCGTTTCGATCAGCGATGTCCGAGAGAATCGTCCGGGCCGTCTCCGCATCGACGTCCTCGAGGAGACGGGCCACGAACGGTGTGAGGAGTTCGGGTCGGACGCGGAGGTCGACGTACTCGACCCGTCCACCGGCGACGACGAAATCGACGTCCCACTCCTTCTCCGTCGGTTCCGTCATCCGAATGCTGGCCCACTTGTCAGTCGCTGACTCCGGATCCGTGAATATCTCGTTCGGCATAATCGAAAAGTGTAGGCGTCCTGAAGGTATAAGGCACTCTCCCCATTTTCCCCGAGTCCGCGTCGTAAAGCTCAGTCAGACCGAACACACGTTACGGATCTAATAGTCATCGGCTGACTGCTTCCTCGAACGAGTTGAACTTTCGAAGTCGATTAACCAGCGAGTCGGTCTTGGTAGTGAGCTCCGGGAAGTTTGCTAAACTTCAGGAGACCTCTTTCATATAACTGGTCTTACAGTCGAGTTGATTCAAATACCGACCTTCGTGATATCGTAACAGGATTTATAGGTAGATACTGTCTCGAATTAGAAAACAATGGGAGCGGGATTATCAGAGAACGATGAAACAAACAGAGACCCACCAACCATCTATCAGGTTCCAGTAAAGACGGAAGACGACGAGCCAATTCGAATAAACTTCGAGCGAACGATCGTTGACGGAGTTCACCGAGATCAACTCACAGAGTACTGTGAAATACCCCTAGAGCACGAGACCCTTCGAGTGTGGGGGAATACAGAGGACAAACCGGCTGATACCGGTGATTATCTCTTATTTGCAGATCGTGATGGCCGTAACGGAGGCGACTATACGCATCTCGCTCGTATCGACCACGCAACGATCCTGGATGAGGAGGCGGCAGCGGCATTTACAGACGCGATCGGTTGGGGAGAGGTGTCGGACGTTTCGTATCAGCACGTAATGTTTCTCGATCCGATATACGAGACGACCCTCGACCGCGAGGATTTCTGGGAGATACTTGATTTTCGGGGGTGGCCAAACGACACGTTCAGTGGCATCGATTTCGATCGAAGTGGATCGACGTTCTTCGCAGAGTATGACTCAATCGAGGCGTTTATCGAGCAGATCCGCGGTAACAAGATCTATCCAGCCGAATTAGCTGTCGACACCGAATCAGCCGACGAATATGAGACGCTCGAGGCTGCGATAACCGATATTCGAACCCGACTCGAGGAATCCTCGGTGAATACGTCGTGGCTCAAAACCCGTCTCGGGGGGGCACTCGTCGCCGAGTGGTCGGCTGCACTCACGGGGTTCAAACCATCTGATACAGTCTCCGCGAACACAGCGGTACGATTCGATCAACTTCGGAACATCTACGAATCACTCGAACCCGAACTCGAGGAGACTGCCAGCGAACTCGGCGTCGGATATCATTATTCGTTTTCGCCGGCAAAGACGCTCTTTCTCTGTTGGGTTCGGATTCTCCAAGAGGAAATCGACCATGCCGGGAGTGTTTTGAGTCAACCTCGACTGAACAGTATTCTCCACGACAGTTACACCGTGGAGACGGATACGGAAACGGAGCCGGTAGCTCGACCGGTTGACAGCACTCATCCAGTGCTATCACACATTCGAGCGACATCACCGACGGTATACAAGTTCACTGCCCCATCCGACTACTGGCTAACGAGTATCGAGTATAGTTCGGTGTCGTCCGGAGAAGAATATCGGAGTCGATGGGAGGAGTTCTCGGAAGGCGATGTTGTTATTCTCCATTCCCATGAAGAGCCATCGAACGGAGAACTCAGCCGTCACCCAAACGGCATAATCGGAGTCGGAATTCTCGGACGGACGTTCGAGAAAGAGGAACCGTGGTGGTGGGACGAACACGAACGCGGGGAGTCGTATCCGTTGGTCGCGATGTTCGATCGGCTATTCCTCACCGGCTCGATCGACGATATCGATACATCTCGGTCGATCACTGAAAAGACAACATCAGAGATCGATCGGGAGTGCGACGCGCTGACGACGGATCTCCTCCCGATTGCGCAAGCCAACAGTATCTGTAACGAGGTTGCTGGTATCGAATTTCCGGTCCAGTCACAGTACGCGACGTTTCGAACAGACAATGATACGATCGATCACGATCAGCCAGTGGCGCTCATCGAGGCGATCGCGGACACGTTGAGTGAGGCTCCAGCGATCAACATTCACAAACAGTATCGCGGTTCGATCCCGTCCGAAACGCTCGACGGCCTCTACTTCCCAGATGATCAAGGTGAACGGATTCTCGAGCAGATCACGACGGCGCTCACAGCTGGTAAGCACATCCTCCTAACTGGGCCACCGGGAACCGGAAAGACGGAGATTGCCCGTCGAGTCTGCAACTCGCTGGCAGATACGCACCCGTACTTATATTCGGATTTCGAAATGACGACGGCGACCGCCGACTGGTCGACGTTCGATACGGTCGGCGGATACATGCCGAACGAATCCGAAAGCGATGGTGACAATCTCGCGTTCACCCCTGGAATCGTCCTGAACCGACTCAAAAACGCCCAGACTGAGGCCCAATCGAACGATTTACTCATTGTCGACGAACTGAACCGTGCAGACATCGACAAAGCGTTCGGCCAACTCTTTACGCTCCTCTCGGGGCAGTCAGTCCAACTACCGTACACCAAAAACGGTCGTGAAATCGAACTCACAACGACCGACGAGCTCTCTGGACGTCCTGCGGACCGTCAGTATCTCGTGCCGAATTCGTGGCGTATCTTCGCGACGATGAACACCTACGACAAAACCTCGCTCTACGAGATGAGTTACGCATTCATGCGCCGGTTCGCCTTCATTCGCGTTCCTGCTCCTACACTCCCCGAGGATCCGGCAGACGATGATCAGTTAGAACAACTGATCTACGACTACGCAAACGCGTGGGATCTCGATCTCAATCGCAACGAAGCGATGGCTATCGGTCGCGTTTGGCGGGAGACGAACCACGCTGTGGAGGAACGCTCGATCGGCCCCGCGATCATCGAAGATATCCTCCGATACGTTAATCAGCATCCCGAGGACGAACTCGAGTACCACCTCACTCAAGCGGTTATCAGCTATATCTTCCCCCAACTCGAGGGGGTTCCGAAGCGACGGACGATCGTTCAGGAAATAGCGGCTGTCAACGAAATCGAGGCATTGCTTCTCGAGCAAGCGGCACGAGAGATGCTCCAGGTAACGGTTGCGACGAATGAATAGAAACGAACTCCTCGATCAGCTTACCGAAGACATCCTCGCCCACGTGATGCGCGGGTCGTTTCCCGAGCGTGAGCTGGCGCAGTCGATCAAACCGGAGCAGTTGGACGACCGATTCGAGGAGTACGAACTGCTGCTTGATCTCCACTTCATTCTCAAATCCGATGTCGTCTCGTTCGTGAGGGAGCTCTCGGAACATCTGCGAAGTATTCGAACGGAAACGCAAACAACATCACGAACGCGACGTGGCACCGTTGACGGACGAATCAACTGGGGAGCGACGATCAAGAAACGCTATTCCGAACACCCTCGAGATACGTCGATCTTCGTCTGTGACAACCGGTCAGTAGACTACGATATCCCCGAAAACATCGTTCTCAAACGGTTGATATCCGTTATTCACACGACGATCCGAGAGGCAGAAGAGTATCTCCGGGGGGAGTACGAGTGGGTCCAAGAGACGTGGAAAGGAAACGAGAACCTCATTGACGAGCTACAGAAAATCGTCGAACGGAACGTCCACGTTCGTCGGATTCGCGATCCAGCCACCTACGAGCCGACCGAACGGATGCTTACGACCGCCGCTAATTCGCGACAGGAGGTATACCGCGAGGCTGCGTCACTACTCAAATCTCGAGAGCGGCTGTATGAGGGCGACTCAGACGAAATTAGGGAACTACTTGATGAAACGGCAATTGCACCCGACGATCAGGATTCGCTCTTCGAACTGTACGTCCTCTTCCGGTTCGTCGCAACGCTCGAGCAACTGCAAGAGAGCCAACCCGAGTTCAAGACGATTGCCACAGGTCGGCAGGAGGTGGCCCGATTCGATGGTGACAAACAGATCGCTCTCTATCACGATAATTCGGCATCTGATCGAAATCTGTCGTTCGTCGCAGTTCCTGATGAAGACCAAGAGGAGCCATCACGGACAGATGAGGTACAGCTTACGGCAAAGGAGATCGCGAGCGACTACTTCGGTCGGGAGTTTCGAAATCAGACGGGTCGTCCCGACGTTATTGTCCTCGAGATCATCTCCGAGACGGACGATCAACACGAGTACCTGATCGTGGAAGTGAAGAACAGTACCAACACGGACACGATCCGTCGTGGAATCAAAGAGACGTTAGAGTACCTCGCCTTTCTTCGGGTTAACGAAGACTACGTCTTCGGTCGTGACGACGGGAACTACTTCGGCTCAGGGTGGAACGGACTGCTGGTCGTTCAAGATCTCGAAGACGATACTGCATCGCTCGAAGCCCAGTCCGAGAACCCGGTCACGATCTTGCAAGCAGATGAGTTGGAAGATAAGTTAGCGGTTGTGCTACGCGAGATCCTATAGCATCGTTGGGTTGTCGCTTTCTTCAGTAGCCCGACTCGAGTTCGTAGAGCGACTGCAGTTCGGCCAGCGCCTCGCTGGCGGTCGCGTCACACTCCCACTCGTCCCGTTCCTGAATCCGCTCGTCGAGATAGTGTTCGGAGAAGAGATTCGAATTCGTGTACGGCCGATCCGACAGCGTCGCCTGACTCATGATACCTGCCACCTCGAATCGTCACAGTAAGAAACTGCTGGTAGCGAGGGCCGCTCGAGGAACCGATTTCTGCGGTGAGTCAAATTTCCAATATGATGCCGAGCGTATCCGAACGACGAGTACCGTCCTGCTCCGCTCGGACGCCGTCGAAAACCTCTCTCAAACGTTCGGTGGGAACCGTTGTCATGCTGTTTGCCGCCCGCTCGTTCGAACTGACATCGTCTGATCCGTACTACGACCGCTGGGGAGCGCCACCATCGCGATTCTAGTATAAGGTATAAGTGGAAAGGGAAACAGTACCTTTACAATGAAAATGGAACCGAACGGGCCGACGATAACCCTCGACCTCCCCGTCCGAGACGAGCGGCTGTTCGGGAGCGAAACGATAGACGACGTCCTGCTATTCTTGAGTCGACACCCCGACGACGCGTTCTCGATTACGGACCTCGCAAACGCGGTGGGCTACTCGAGACCGAGTGTCACCAAAGCGGTGGACGTCCTCTCGAGTACCGAACTCGTCGTCACGGAACGGGACGGAGCGCGCCGAATGGTCTGCATCAATCGCGACCGCCTCCACGTTCCCGACGATGCGTACTTCCAGATCCCGCAATCGGAATTCCACGCGCCCGTAAAGGCGGCTGCGGAGACGGTCGTCGACGAACTCGAGTCCGTGATCGCGGTCGTCCTGTACGGAAGCGTCGCTCGAGGCGACGCCGATCGGCGAAGCGATATCGATCTCTGGGTGCTGGTGCTGGATGACCGAATGGAAAATCAGCGACGAGCGAACCGGGTGAGGCAGCGACTCGAGAACGAGGCGTTCGACGGTAGCCGATACGAATACGAGATCGACGTCGAGGCGCTCGGAGCGGTTCCGAACTATCGCACCGAACTCCGAGACGTCTTGAGCGACGGGATCGCTGTCTACGAAACCGACGAGTTCGAAACGGTTCGGAATATGGTCTTGCAGGGCACTGGTGAGAGCGATGCGTGACGAGTCCGATCCGACTGCGATCACGGATGCACTCGAGGCCGCTGTCGACGCGTTCAACGAGGAGGGTCACGGAATCCCGACGTACGAAGAGACGATCGACACGGACGACGATTGGACGGCGCAACTCACGAAAGGGTGTACGCTGCTCCACGCCGTCGAACAGATCGATGGTGGCGGCTATCACACTGCCACGATCGAGCTCTGTTTCGGGGCCATCGAACGGTCGATAGAGGCGTTTGCACTGGCAGAAGGCGGAGACGAGCTGGCGGACTTCCACGATCACACCCACTGCTACGATCGCGCCTCGGATCTCGCCCTCCTCTCGAACTCGACGACAGACAAACTCAGGGGTCTCTACACGGAAAACCGGACGGACAGCTACTACGGTGGGAAACGGCCCACACTGGAGCAAGCGGAAACCGTGCAATCGCTCGCCCGTGAAATCCATCGACACGTCAGAAACCGAATCCGAGACGGTGGTGTCTGTCTCTGTGAGAGGACGGAGTGAGCGGGACTGACGGTCGAATCGTTCGTTTGCTCTCGCAGCCGTCTCGACGAACGAACCGAGCGATATCGTCGCTCAGTCGTCGGCCGTCTCGGCGTCGGCGTCCTCGCCCAGCAGTTCCTCGCGGTGCTCGTCGAGCAGCGGCGCGCGACCGCGGGGCTCGGGGTTCGTCTCGCTCATCTTGATCGGATTGCCCGCGATCTCGACGTCCCTGTCAGCGCCGGGCTGTTCGACTGGCACGAGCATGTCCCGCGCGTGGATGTGCGGATCGTCGAAGATCTCCTCGGTGGTCTGGACGGGCGCGGCCGGGACCCTGCCCTCGAGCCGTCCCACGAGTTCGTCGTTGGTCTGCTCGAGCGCCCAGTCCGCGATCTCAGCCCGCAGCGCCTCGCGGTTCTCGAGTCGCTCCGGCGTCGTCGGGTACTCCTCGGCGAGATCCTCGCGGCCCATCACGTCGCAGAGCTCCGCCCAGTGGTTGTTGTTGAACGCGGCGATGACGGCGTAGCCGTCCTCGGTCTCGAAGGCGTCGTAGGGGAACAGCGTCGGGTGGGAGTTCCCCCGTCGGGTCGGCGATTCGCCGGAGTAGGACTGCTGGTAGATGGCGCGCTCGGTGAAGCTGATCATCGAGTCGTACATGGCGGTGTCGACGTACTGGCCCTCGCCGGTCTGCTCGCGGTGGTTGACCGCCGCCAGAATGCCGATGCAGTTCAGCGTCGCCGTAAAGAGGTCGCCGACGCCGGGCCCGGTCTTCGTCGGCGGGCCGTCGGGCTGGCCGGTGGTCTCCATGACGCCGCCCAGCGCCTGCGCGATGAGGTCGAAGGAGGGCTGGCCCTGCCGGTCCGTCTCGCCGGTCCGCGGGTCGCCGAAGCCGCGGATCGAGGAGTAGATGAGATCGTCGTTGTGCTCTTTCAGCGTCTCGTAGCCCAGCCCGTACTTCTCCATCGTGCCCGAGCGATAGTTCTCGACGACGATGTCGGCCTCTTCGACGAGCGAGAGGAAGTCCTCCCGATCCTCCTCCTCCCGGAAGTTCAGTTCGATGCTCTTCTTGCCGCGGTTGACGCTCTGGAAGTAGCCGCCGTAGGCCTCTTCATCGGGATCGTCGACGAACGGCGGGTTCGACCGGATCATATCGCCGCCGGGTCGTTCGATCTTGACGACGTCCGCGCCCAGGTCCGCGAGCAACATCGTACAGTATGGCCCGGCGAGCACCTGGGTCAGATCCACGACGCGAAGGTTCGAGAGTGCTCCCATGTGTACGCCCCCCTTACGAAACCATTACCAAAACCCTTACCATCGATCATGAAGGTGTTCCTATCTACCACAGCTCGTGTGAACACTCGCCATAGGGACGCTGTAAGGATCCTTAAACAGTATTATCATGGAAGATCATTAGGTTTATAGGGAGGTCCATCATGATTCTGAATACGATGTCCCAAACGGTCGTCCTCGGCGTGATTGGCTCCGACGCCCACGTCGTTGGCATCACAATCTTAGAGCAAGCCTTCAGCGCAGCCGGCTTCGATGTCGTGAACCTCGGCGTCCAGACCTCCCAGGAGGAGTTCGCCGAAGCCGCGGTAGCCCACGACGCACAGGCTGTACTGGTGTCCTCGCTCTACGGTCACGCCGAGCAGGACTGTCAGGGATTCCACAGCGTCCTCGAGGACGCTGACGTCGACGCGGTCAGCTACATCGGCGGCAACCTCGCCGTCGGTCAAGACGACTTCGAGGACACCCGGAAAACGTTCCGGGAGCTCGGATTCGACCGCGTCTTCGATTCCGAAACCGATCCCGAGGACGCAATCGCCGCACTCCGCGAAGACCTCCAGATCTCTCCGACGGAGTCGGAACGGGCAACTATCAGTTCGTAGATGTCTAGATGATACGAGACGAACGCATTCCATCCGACGAGCTACGGCGTATCGACGAAGAGATCCGGTCCGACTGGCATACTGGCGAAGACGTCGACTTCGAGGACGCCATCGCGTACCACGAGTCGCTACCCGACCACAAGCGATTCGCCGACGTCCTCGAGTCGGCCGACAAGCCACTCTTGCAGCCCCGAGCCGGGGTTCCCCGGCTCGACGACCAGATCGAACTGCTGCAATACCTCCTCGAGGAGGGGAAAGCGGACCTCCTCCCGACGACTATCGACTCGTACACGCGTGACAACGAGTACGAGAAAGCCCAGCAGGGCCTCGACAAGGCCCTCGAGACGGGCGACGACACCCTCAACGGCTTCCCCGCCGTCAACCACGGGGTCGACGGCTGTCGCGAACTGATCGACGCGGTCGACGCGCCGATCGAGGTGCGCCACGGCACCCCGGACGCCCGGCTGCTCGCGGCGATCACCTTCGCTGGCGGCTTCCAGAGCTTCGAGGGAGGCCCCATCTCCTACAACATTCCGTACACGAAACGCCACGGCCTCGAGGAGACCATCGAGAAGTGGCAGTTCGTCGACCGGCTGGCGGGGGCGTACACCGAACGCGGCGTGCGGATCAACCGCGAGCCGTTCGGCCCCCTCACCGGCACGCTCGTCCCGCCCTCGATCGCGATCGCGATCATGATCGTCGAGGGGAAGCTGGCGGCGACCCAGGGCGTGCGATCGATCACGCTCGGCTACGGTCAGGTCGGCAACATCGTCCAGGACGTGGCCGCCCTGCACGCGCTCAAGAAGCTGGGCAACGAGTACCTGCCCGACGAGGTCGTCGTCACCACAGTCTTCCACGAGTGGATGGGCGGCTTCCCGCCGGACGAGGCCCGCGCGAACGGCGTCATCAGCCTCGGCGGCATGACCGCCGCCATCGCCCAGCCGGACAAGGTCATTACCAAGTCGCCCCAGGAGTTCCAGGGGGTGCCGACCATGGAGGCCAACTCGGCCGGCCTGCGCACGACGCGCCAGGTCATCGACATGGCGATCGAACAGAAGATCGACATCGACGGCATCGAGGAGGAACAGGACCTCATCGAGCGCGAGACCCGCTGTCTGATGGACACCATCTTCGACCACGGCGACGGCGACGTCGTCCAGGGAACGCTCAAGGCCTTCGCCTCCGGTGCGCTCGACGTTCCGTTCGCACCCAGCGACAGCGCGCAGGGAGCCGTCCTGCCCGCACGGGACGACGACGGCCGCGTCCGCATCTTCGAGTGGGCCGACCTCGAGATGGACGAGGATATCAAGGAGATTCACAAGGCGCGGCTCTCACAGCGCGCCGACACCGAGGGCCGCGAACAGTCGTTCCGCATGGTCGCAGACGACGTCGACGCGATCAGCGACGGAAAGCTCATCGGCCGACCACAGGGTGACGTCTAACCATGGAAATCACAGGAATATACGCAACGCCCGGCTACTCCGGGTTCTTCTTCGACGACCAGCGCGCGATCAAGCAGGGAGCGGAACACGACGGCTTCACCTACGAGGGCGAGCCCGTCACCGACGGCTTCGACGAGATTCGCCAAGCCGGCGAAACGATCATCGTCGACATCGAACTCGCCGACGGCACCGTCGTCCGCGGCGACTGCGCCGCGGTCCAGTACTCCGGTGCCGGCGGGCGCGACCCGCTGTTCAAAGCCGAGGAGTACGCCCCCGTCATCGAGGGCCCCGTCGCCGACGAACTCGAGGGCCGCGACGCCGCCGAGTTCCTCTCGAATGCCGAACTGCTCGAGGAGATGCAGGTAGACGGTGATCGGCTGCACACGGCGATCCGCTACGGCGTCTCGCAGGCACTGCTCGCGGCGGCCGCGGAGGCCGAGAAGACGACGCAGACGGACGTCATGGCAGACGCGCTGGGCACTGAGCCCGCGACGGAGCCGGTGCCGGTCTTCGGCCAGTCCGGCGACGACCGCTACAACAACACGGAAAAGATGTTCGTCAAGGGCGTCCCGGTCTTGCCCCACGCGCTGATCAACAGCGTCGAGAAGATCGGCGAGAACGGCGAGGTCCTCCTCGAGTACGTCGAGTGGCTCGTTGAGCGGTCCCAAGAGTTGGGGCCGGAGGGGTACGAGCCGCGCTTCCACATCGACGTCTACGGGATGATCGGCGAAATCTTCGGTGCGCCCTACGACCGCGACGAAGTGGTCGACTACTTCGCCGCGCTCGAGGAGGCCGCGGCCCCCTATCCGATCCAGATCGAGGGGCCGATGGACGTCGGCGACCGCGCCGACCAGATCGACGCGATGGTCGAGCTCCGCGAGGGGCTCGAAGACGCCGACGTCAGCGTCGATATCGTGGCCGACGAGTGGTGTAATACCTTCGAGGACGTGCAGGCGTTCGTCGACGCGGGCGCGGCCGACCTCGTGCAGGTGAAGACGCCCGACCTCGGCGGGATCCACCGCAGCGGGCAGGCGGTCCGCTACTGCGAGGGGACCGAAACCCGCGCCTACCTCGGTGGCACCTGCAACGAGACGGAAACCTCCGCGCGTGCCTGCGCTCACGTCGCGCTCGCGACGAACGCCGCGCAGGTGCTCGCAAAGCCCGGGATGGGCTTCGACGAGGGCTATATGATCGTCGAAAACGAGATGCGACGGACGATCGCCCGACGGAAACGAGAACAGTTACCAACTGACGCGGAGACGGACGAAGTGACCGCAGATGACTGATTGGACCGATCCGGACACGTTCGCACAGGCACTCGAGCGAGTCGAGACCAAGGAGAAGGGCAACTGCTTCGAGGACTTCGAGGAGGGTGACCTCATCGAACACGACCCCGGGCTCACGCTCACCGAGTGGGGCAACGAGTCCTGGATGAGCCAGACTCTGAACCACGACCCGGCCTACTGGCGCACCGACGCCGCCGCGGAGCGCGGGTTCGACGAACCGCCGATCCACCCGGACTACCTGACCGCCGCAACGCTGGGCATCACCGTCGAGGATCTCAGTGAGAAGGGCGGCTACTTCCTCGGACGGACCGACGTCCGGTTCCCCGGCACGCCCGTCTACGCGGGCACCGAACTCCACGTCGAGAGCGAGGTCGTCAACTGCGCGACCTCGAGTTCCCGGCCCGAGTACGGCATCGTCTCCTGGCGCACCCGCGGCAGGGACGCCGAGACCGGCGAGGTGCTGTGTTCCTACGAGCGGACGAACATGATCCCGCGCCGCGAACCCGTGGCCACGGACGGGAGCGGCGCAGCAGCCGCCGAGGAAGACGACGACCCCGAACTCCCCGAGGAGTTCATCGCTCCCGAGGGCGGCTACTACGAGGACTTCGCCGAGGCGCTCGAGACGGCCGACAACGAGAACGCCGCGGTGGCCTACCGCCACGAGCGCGGCCGCACGCAGGACGATGTCACCGTCGCCTCGCTGCCGTTGGCGACGCTCAACACGGCCAAACAACACCACAACGTCGACGTGATGAGCGACTCGCCGTCGGGCGACATCGTCACCTACGGCGATGTGACCCGCTCGACCGCGCTGGGCCACGCCCGCTCGGACGAACAGACCTGGCGCGAGGTCGGCTTCGACGACGAATCGTTCCACACGTTCGTCGCCGTCGGCGACACCGTCTACGCCTTCACGCGGGTTCTCGAGGCCGAGGACGACGCCTCGAGCGACGATGCGGGGACGGTGACGTTCGAGCACATCGCGTTCAATCAGGACGACGAACCCGTCTACTCGGGCACGCGAACCGCCGAGATTCGAAAGCGTTCTAACTAACACGAACGATAATCAAAGACGACCGCAGACAATCGCGAATTCAGACAGATACACATGACTGATGACATCCGACTCTGCCGCACGTTCCAGACCGCACCGGCCGCCGTTCCGAAAGACGACTCGGCGAAGTACCTCACCTCTGCCCTCACCGCCGAGGGCTTCCAGGCCCCCGATTGGCTCGTCCCCGACATGGAAGACGGGACGGCACCCGACATGAAAGCCGAGGGCCTCGAGAACACCATCGAGAAGGTTCCCCAGCACGACTTCCCCGGCGAAATCTGGCCCCGCGTCGAGTGGAGCTACGAGGACGAAGAGTACTGCGAGAAGGGGCGCAACCAGATCGACCGACTCGTCTCCGAAATCGGTGACGAGATCGACGGCGTCGTCGTCCCCAAGGTCGGCCGCCTCGCAGACGTCAAGCGCGCCGCCGAGGTCGTCGCCGAAGCCGAAGCCGAACACGGCTACGACGACGGCTCGATCGGCCTCTCGATCATCATCGAGACCGGTCGCGCCCGCTCCGATCTGCGCGAAATCTCCAAGTTCGGCGAGGACTCCCGGCTCACCGCGCTCGTCTTCGGCCCCGTCGACTACGCCGCCGAACTCGGCGGCCGCGACCTCGGCGACGGCATGCCACGCTGGGACGGCCTGCTCGAGGCCCTCTCGAACGAGTCTAGCGCCGCGGACCTGCTCTCGATCGGCGGCCCCTTCGACGACCTGTTCAAAGAGCGCGCCGGCCTGACCTACTACAACGCGGACGCCTACGCGGATCAGGTCGAACACGAGGCCCAGCTCGGGCTCGACGGCTCCTGGTCGCTGTACCCCAAGCAGACGATTCAGGCCAACACCGTCCACATGCCGACGCCCGACGAACTCGAGCGCGACGTCCACAAGATCGAGCGCTTCAACGAGGCCAAGCGCGAGGGCACCGGCGCGGTCACCATCGACGGCCAGATGGTCGACGAAGCCACCTTCAAGAACTTCCGTAACACGGTCCAGCAGGTCCGTGCGATCGACGACATCCGCCCCGAACAGACCGAAGAGTACTACGACGCCGAGCTGCTCGACCGAGCGCGCGACCTCGAGCTGTCCTACCGCTGAGAGGGCGTGAGCGCACCGAACCGATTCACTGACTGAATTCGGTTTTTACTTTCGGAGAATCGTCGGACGGCGTTTTCCGCCTGTCCCGCAGGCGAGAGACGAACCCCATCTAACGCGTCCAGCGAGCGCTGGATGCGCCGGAAGACTATCTTCTCGCCCCACCGATTGCCACACATGTGATTCAGTTATTGGTACCAATTCGCCAATATTTATTTACTATGTTCGTAAGTACTAATAATGGTAATCTGTCCATACAAGCTATACCAATGGCGTATGTGCCGCTCCAGGCGGTCGACTTCGCGCATAGTCCGTTAATTACGTTCATCGTCGGTCTCATCGCAGTCGTCGCGTTGCTGGTGTGGCTCGACCTCCCGGCGTTCATCGGATTGATTATGGCGGCGTTCACCGTCGGCGTCGTCAACACGGTCTTCGTCGCCGACTTCGGAGCGGCCGATGCCGGCTCTCGAGTTGCGACTGCATTCGGAGATAACATGGCCGGGATCGGTATCCCGATCCTGATGGCCGCAGTCATCGGCAAATCGATGCTCGAGAGCGGGGCGGCCCAGCGGATCGTTCGGAGTTTCCAGAACGTCCTCGGCAAGTCCAACTCGGATATCTCCTTGCTCGGGAGCAGTTCCTTCCTGGCCGTGCCCGTCTTCTTCGACAGCGTCTTCTACCTCATGGCGCCCCTCGCACGCTCGATGCGCGCCCGCGTGGGTCGGGATTACACCCTGTTCATCGTCGTCGTGGGAGCCGGTGCGGCGACGACGCACGTCTTCGTCCCTCCGACGCCGGGGCCGCTGGCCGTCGCAGCGGAGTTGGAGACGGACCTGGGAGCAACGATCGCCATCGGAATCGTGACCGCGATCCCGGCGGCGATCCTCGCCGGCCTCGTCTACGGCCGGTGGATCAACGCTAGACTCGATATCCCGCTTCGCGACACGATGTCGACGACGACCGAGGAGTTGCAGGACGTCGCCGATAAGCCGACCAGCGCCCTTCCGGGCATGATCGAGTCCGCGGCACCGATTATTCTGGCGGTCGTTCTCATCGCTTCGCTGACCTTCGTCGACGGCTTCCAAGACTGGGCTCTCCTCGAGGCGATCCCAGTGCTCCCCACCGCGCTCGAACTGATCGAACCGGTCGCCGCATTCCTCGGGGACAAGAACGTCGCACTCACGATTGCTGCCCTCGCCGCGGCGTACTCCTTCATGCGGCACAACGACCTCTCCCAGAGCGAGTGGACCGACGAACTCACGGAGGCGCTGAAAAGCGGTGGGAACATCGCGGCCATCACCGCCGCCGGTGGCGCATTCGGTGCTCTCCTCGCGGCTTCGGGGATCGGTGACTATCTCGCAGGTGGCCTCGAGGGCGTCGGTATCGGCCTGCTGGTCACCGCCTGGCTCATCGCCGCGATCGTTCGCATCGCACAGGGCTCGGCGACGGCCGCGATGCTGACGGCTGCCGGGATCATGGCACCCCTCACCGGCCAGCTCGAGGTCCACACCGCCTACCTCGTGATGGTGATCGGCGCGGGCGCGAACATCTTCTCGTGGTACAACGACTCCGGCTTCTGGCTGGTGAAGGAAATCGGCGGGCTAACACAGGGCGAGACACTCCGGACGTGGACCGTCCTGACGACGATTATCTCCATCTCCGGGCTGCTCACGAGCCTGGTACTCTCAACGCTCTTCCCGCTCGCGTAGATTCGGAGCGGTTCTTCCGTTTTGGCGCTTTATTTGCACTATCTAGTGTCCAGTGTCGGGTCTCTGCGGCCGTCTGAACTGATCGACCACTGCGATGGCGCGCGCTGTCGGCCGCTCAAGGACGTCTCGATATTCTCTCGCTGAAAACGGCGGGGATGGGATTCGAACTACCTGAACTCCGGCCCGCCCCTGCAGATGCTGCCCTTGATCCACTATCGGGCAGAGTGGAAACGCTTCCTCGCCCGTCGAGACGGCAAACGCCCACGGTTTGGGTTCTGGAATTTCGGCATCGGAGCGCTGGAACGCCGTCCCGAGAGCGTGCGTCAGCATGAGTGGTTCGCCCAGCGCTGTCCGTTAGAACCGATCTCGCGCCTTGCCGTACGATCTACCGAATCCGACAGCGCGTACGGATAGCACAAGCTACGGCGTGTGACAGTGTGAAAGAACGGAATCGCCATCTATCGCTGTGAACGACAGATAACAGTCGCTATTACTTGCGGACGAGGTTCGTCGCGCGGGGTCCCTTGGGGGATGATTCGATGTCGAACTCGACTTCTTGCCCTTCTTCGAGGTCCGGGCCGCCGACGTCCTCCATGTGGAAGAAAACGTCCTCATCGTCGTCTACTTCGTCGCTGTCAGTCGAAATGAAACCGTAACCGCCCGTGTCGTTGAAGAAGTCAACCTTACCGTTTGCCATTACAACCATACAAAGTCCCGACTCGGGGATAACACTTCTGAGAGACGAGGTATCATGACTCCCTATTATACCCGGTCCGAGATGTAGCAGTCACCCTCTCTACGGGGAGTGTCCGTCGAGAGCACAGCTTATAGGACGGATCCGAAAATGCTGGTCAGAGGCGGCAACAACTCGACAGAGACGTTATTTATCCGGACTCCAGTGCGTTCACTCGGATTACAGTCCGTGCGTCCATCGCTCACGGAGGCAGGTATTTATGGTGTGGTAACATGGTACTAAGAGCATCGCTATGAAAACGTGCCACAGCTGTCAGGCGGTCATCGACGAGTATCTCTTGGATAAACAACTCGAACCGCTGCGCGACCTCACAGTTGACGACTTCAATGTCTGCGCGGACTGTGCGACCATCGTTGCGGATGCATGTGTGAAATGCGGCAGCGCGGTGTACGTCCCTCGAAGCGAATCCGTCACCCCCGACTATTGCCCAGCGTGTCGTGCCGACCTCATCGACCGCACTGGTCACGATCCCGGCTGGAATTGTGATCTGACGTCTCACTGAACGGCACCCCACCTCTCAAACGATTTTTCCGGTACAGCCGTCTAACAGGCAGCTAACGGTGCCGGGAGATTTACTCACCTACCGTTTGGAAGTAGCCCTAGCGAAGCTTGCTACGATACCCTCGCAAAACCTGATTCAAATTCATCTTGACGCTTTGCTCCTCACGTCCGTTCATCGTGAGAACTCTGTTCTCACGAGCGTTCACTCGCGTTGCTCGTGAACACGTCGCAAAAGCGGTGGGGATGGGATTTTGAACTACGCCCGAGAACCTGCGCAAAGCGCAGAACCTCGGTCTAGTTCAAATCCCACCATTTCGTTTTCCGCTCAAGAGACTCCTCACTACGTTCGTCGTATTTGCTCGCGGAAAACGGTGGGGATGGGATTTGAACCCATGAGGCTTGGAGGCCACCTGCTCTCAAGGCAGGCGCGTTAGGCCGCTCTGCCACCCCACCTCGCTCTCCGTTTTGCCGTACGTTCAAAAAGGGTTGTCGGTCTATTCGCGCTCGAGCCCGCCGTCTTCTCCAACTCGAATCCCCAGTTCGTCAACGAGCGCCGCCGTCGCCTCCGCACCCGGGCGCTCGGCGGCCCGCCGGGCCTCGAGCCCGGCGACGGTCGCTCGGAGCCCAGCGGCCGTCGCCACGGTGGGTAGCATCGGCGCGAAACCGACGCTGAGCCCGTCGTCAGCCGCGTGCCGGGCCAGCGTTGACAGTTCGGGCGTCGCGTACGCGTCGGTGAAGTCGATCGGCTCCGAAAAGCCCGCGAAGTAGGTGCTGCCCTCGGTCGATGGCCCGAGCACGACTTCGTGACGGCGCAGCGACATCGCCGCCCCGTCGATCTCCGTCCGATTGACCAGCGGCACCGTCGGCTCGAGCATCCCCACGCTCTGGACCCCTTCGCGCTCGAGGAGGTGCGTGACGGTGTTGCCGACGCGAGCCGATCGACTCGAGCCGACCTGGCGCTCGAACCGAACTTCCGCGTCCTCCCCAAGCACGTCGAGGGCGAGCGCTCGGACCTCCGCTTCGGGGTCGCCACCCGCATGCGCCTCGGGCAGGGTCTCCTCGTCGCGGTAGTTGAGTAGAAGGTCGCCACCGCTCGAGGCGACGGCCCACAGGACGTCGGCGACGGCGGCCTCGTAGAGCGAGACCGCTTCGGCGTCGGAAAGCGGCGACTCATCGACGACCGACGAGAGGACGAGCCCCTCCCGCGGCGGATCGACTGGGACGACGACTATCATACCCAATGCTCCGGTCGCACGGTCCTTGAACGCGGCGCTTCCGAGGGCGAACGCCCGGCGGCGGAGGTCAAATGGCGACGAATTATAACGGATCGCTCCCTTCCTTCGGTATGGACGAACGATCGATCGCCGGACTGCTCGCGACGCTCGTGATCGTCGCGCTGGCAGTTTTCGGCCTCGTCGGATTCGGAAACGGTTACCTGACTAATACCACCGGCCAGTACTTCGCATCGACGATCGGCGCGCTCGTCGTCGCCGTCCTCGTCGTGGGGGCGCTGATCGCTCTGGGCGTCGGCTCGAGGCGCTGGCGCGAGAATCCCTACTGGTAACTGACGCTGGCGGTTCCAAGAGGTCGCTCCGATTCGGTTCTGCCGTCTCCGTCCTCTCGTTCCTCTCGTCCCTGCCGTATCGCTCCCCGCCTACCGTCCCTGCCGCCCCTTCGTTTGCCGGTAGTCCGAGGCCATCAGTTCAGCAAAGGCCTCGAGCCACGCCTGCGTCTGCTCGTCGGTCTGCTCCTGTGGCTCGATCATCGGGACGAGTTCGAAGCCGCGACCGCGAATCCGCGTCGCGTGGTCGTCGGGGAGCGCGAGTTCGTCGACCGGAGTCGTCGTGTACTCCACTCCGAGTTCCGCTAACGGGCGCTCGCCGACGGGGATGAGGATTTCGGGGTTGATCATTCGGATCTCGGCGTTGAGATAGGGCTCGCAGTTGCCGATCTCCTCGTCGGTCGGCCGCCGGTCGGGGTCGCGACAGCGGGTCAGGTTCGTCAGGTAGACGTTCTCGAGTTCGGGTTCGTCCGCGGGCGAGTCGATGGCACAGAGGCCCAGCCGCTCGAGCATTCGTCGCAGTCCGCCGTCACCGTCGCTGCCGCCCTCGCCCGCGAACGGGACGCCCACTTCATCCGCCTGTGCGGTCGGCCGCTCACCGACGAACAGGAAGTCAGCGCCCACGTCGCCGTAGCCGTGGACGACCTGCGTGCGCGTCTCACAGAGCGCCGGACAGTTCCGACACTCCTCGTCCATACCGTAGGGGTTCGCTCGAGACCGTTGATTCGCGTCCACACTCGTGTCTCGAGGGGTAGAACCAAAAACGACGCGCCGACGGCCGCCGTTCGGAGCGACCCGAGAGTCGAGACGACTTAGCGACCGAGGCCGCCGCGCTCGTTGACCTCGAGGATGAACTTCACGTTGCGGACGATCTCCTCGGGGGAGGTCTCCTCGCCCTCATCGTAGAGGTCGCTGGTTCGATACAGGATGTTCGCGAGCTGTTTGCTCTCGCTCGTGTCGTCGCGAACGTCGTCGGCGATCTCGCGGAGGAACTCGACGCGCTCGGGATCGGGGTCGAACTCGTCGGCAGGGGCAGTGTCCTCCTCGCCGTCGTCACCGCCGGCGGTCATCGATCGGACGAGGCGGCTTCACTGCGTCGGCTCTGGGAGATCCCTTGCCGGTGAACGATCCCGGTGTTGTTGGCGACGTTCTCGGTGATCGTCCGCAGGGCGTCGCTGGTGTCGTCGCCGTCTTTCAGGACCGTCGGCTTCCCGCCGTCGCCGCCCTCGCGGACGGCCGGATCGAGCGGGATCGAGCCGAGGAAGGGAAGTTCGTGTTCCTCGGCGAACTCCTCGCCGCCGCCGGAGCCGAAGATGTCGTGTTCGCCGCCGCAGTCGGGACAGGAGAACGTCGACATGTTCTCGGCGATTCCGAGTACGACGGTGTCGTGTTTGGCGAACATCTCGAGGCCCTTGCGGGCGTCGTCTAGCGCCACGTCCTGCGGGGTCGTGACGATGACCGCACCGGTGACGGGCATGGTCTGGAGCATCGTCAGCTGGGTGTCGCCGGTGCCCGGCGGGAGGTCGACGACGAGGTAGTCGAGGTGGCCCCATTCCACGTCCTCGGTGAGCTGGGTGATGACCTTGTGAACCATCGGACCACGCCAGATGACGGGGTCGTCCTCGCCGGTGAGGAAGGCCATACTCATCAGCTTCACGCCGTACTTCTCGGGCGGAACGAGGGTCTCGTCCTCGGTGGCCATCGGCGGCTCGTCGGCATCGACCATCCGCGGGACGTTCGGCCCGTAGACGTCGGCGTCGAAGAGGCCGACGCGGGCACCGAGCTGCGAGAGGCCTGCGGCGAGGTTGACCGCGACGGTCGACTTGCCGACGCCACCCTTCCCGGAGGCGACGGCGATGACGTTCTTGACGTTGGGTAGTACCTGTTCCTCGCTGGTGAGGTCGTCGCGATCGGGCACGCTCGCGGTGAGATCCGCCTCGAGGCCCTCGGCGGTGAGCACCTCGCGGACCTCGGCAGCGATGTCGCTCTCGCTCGGTGAGTAGGGTGCGCCAAGCGCGAGATCGATGTCGACCTGGTCGCCGTCGACGGTGATGTCGTTGACCAGCCCGAGCGACACGATATCGTCGCCGAGTTCCGGATCTTCGACCGTCCGGAGGCGGTCGCGAACGGCGGCTTCGTCCATGTCACTAGCTACTTCCGGGCGTCGAAAAGGGTTGTGTTCGCATTTGGCGTCGCGTCTTCCGGCTCGTTCCCGCGGAACCGTCTCCGTCTGAGCGGTCAGGTGTGGACACAGTGGTGGAACGCCACCCGCACCGTTTCGGTGACCGAGCGCCCCGTTGACGGGGTCGCCAGATGGGACACGATCCGCTCACGGATCTCCCGCCACACGGCCTCCGCCGCTGTCAAACACAAATCCATTTAATATGGCTGGTACGTTATCACGATGTATGTCTCGCGGGATTGGTGAATTCGGCCCGATCCAGGACGTGATTCCGGAGTGGGCGGCGGTCCTCGTCGCCCTCGTCACGCAGTTGGGCGACGTCTGGTTTCTCAGTCTGTTGGTCGGTGCCATCTACTGGTTCGACTCGGCGAACCGGGAAGACGCAGCCGTGATAATGGGCTGGACGTTCGCGGGACTCGCACTCATCAGCACGCTCAAGCACGTCTTCGCGTTACCGCGTCCCGGCCAACCGCTAGTCCGGATCGAGACGCTACCGTGGGTAATTCAACCGCTCTACGAATCCACCGCGATGGCAAGCGGCTACGGGTTCCCGAGCGGCCACGCGTTGATGACGACGATCGTGTACCTGAGCCTGGCACGCCGGCTCTCGATCAGCACCCGTCGGCGGCGGTTCGTCGGCGCAGCGCTCCTCGTCGCTGCGGTGTGCGTTTCGCGGGTCGTACTCGGCGTCCACTATCTCGTCGACGTGACTGCAGGGGTCGCCGTCGGTGTCGCGTTTCTGGCCGTCGCCGAGCGACTCCTGACTCGCTTTTCGACCGATCACGGCACGGTCGCCTTCGGGCTCGCGATCGCCATTAGTGCGATCAACCTCATCGTCGGCGGCATCGATGCCGACGACATTTCGTTACTCGGCGCGTCTCTCGGCGCATTGGGGGGCTGGCAACTCGTCGTTCTCGGACAGCGCCTGTTCGCAGTCGACCGGCCATCGAAAGCGGTCCGACCGCTCCTCCGGCGGGGCGTGCTCGCAGCCGGGGCGCTTATTCCGTTGCTCATCGCGGTCGACGAGTTCCATCTATTCTCGCGTCCCGCTCGTGGCGGGGCCTTCGGACTCGTCCTCGCGCTGTTCGTCACGATACCCGTGTTACGACACTCCGACCGTGCCACCCGCGTCTGGACGGCGCTCGTCTTCTGGGCGACGATGGCGATACACGGGCTCCGAGTCCTGCTCTCACCGAGTACGTGGCGACGCGCGACGACTCTCGGCCGTCGATACACCGTGCGCGTTCATCGATGGATTCGCATGCGGCTGGGATAATCACCTCGAGTCGAGGGACCGACGGCGCGCGACGGAAAGAGCCGGCACCGTCGTCGCTGGTCACGCGTCGAAATCGAACCGCGGTCCGTCGTAGGTCGGCGGATCTGGCTCGAGTTCCACCCCCTGCTCGAAGCGCACGAAATTGAGATAGAACGGGCGGCCACAGCCCTCGATAGCGTTTCCCTCGAGGTCGGTGACGGGACCGTCCTCGCCACAGAGGAATTCGATCCCGTCGGCCGCCTCGAACGCCTCGTCCGGGCTGGCGTACTCCCACCCCGGCTGCGGGACTGTGGTCACGGAGCGGTCCGCGAGATCCGGCTGGCGTTCGACGCTCACCACGGCGTTGCAGTGCGGACAGGTGTACCGGACGGTGACGGTCATCGGCGGTTCTAGGGACCTCGAGGACGTAAGCCTGCGGGCATCGGTGGAACGGTCGAGTACCCGACCGCAGGGCTGATCCGGGTATGGTCCCGAACCGTTTACCCGATAGCGTCCGCACGGACGGCTATGACCGAGTTCGACCCCGAGAAATTCGAGGAGAAGTACGTCCACTACTTCACGGAACTCGAGGAGGCCTACTCGAACGCGTATCAGCAGTTACACGGCCAGTACGACTCCGAGGTACTCCGCGCCATCGACCGGCAGGTGCTGAGCGAGAGTGAACCCTTCTACGAAGGTAACGGTGAGTTCCGCGTCGAACTCCCGGAGAATCCGCGGGACCGGGTCGGCGCGGTGGCCGACCACGAGCAGTTCGAGCCCGTCCTCGAGACGTTCGTCGACCGAATCGAAGGTGAACTACAGCGGATTTTCGGCTTCGACGAGACCGCGTGACGGCGACCCGTTGAAGGACGGACGACGGAACGGTTGCGGGCACCCGGAACACCTTTTGCGCTGACCGGAAACCATGCGAGTATGATCGACGAGACGGCCGAGGAAATCCGAGAGATGCAGACGCACAGTTCCTCGGTGGTTGCTGTCCACGCGACCCAGGCCCTCGAGGAACTTGTCGAGCGGGAGTTCGCGACCGTCGAGGAGTACATCCGCGCGCTCGAGCGCAACGGCTCCGTGTTGCGACGGGCGAACCCCTCGCACGCCTCGCTGCAAAACGCCGTCCGGGAGGTCGTCGACGACGTTACTGACGCCGAGCCCGACAGCGTCGAGGACGCCCACCGACTCACGAGCGAGAAGATCGACGAAGTCGTCTCGCGGATCGAGTCCGGCAAGCGGCTAGCGGCCGAAAACGCTGTGGACGTCCTCACTGACGGCGCGACGATTCTGACCCATGATTACTCCTCGACGGTGATTCAGGCCCTCGAGCAGGCGACCGCGGCCGGCAAGACGTTCAAGGTCTACGTCACCGAGGCTCGACCGCGCTACCTCGGGCGCAAGACCGCCCGGACGCTGGCCGAGATGGACCGCGTTGAAACGACGCTGCTCACCGACAGCGCCCACGGGATCTACCTCGAGGAGTGCGACCGGGTCGTCGTCGGCATGGACTGCATCGTCGACGAGACGCTCTACAATCGCGTCGGCACCTTCCCGATCGCGTCGACGGCCGCCCGACTGGACGTGCCGGTGACCGTCCTCGGCTCGGCCTCGAAGATCGTCAGCGAAGGGTTCGTCTTCGAAAACGAGTTTCGACCGGGCAGCGAGGTCATGGCCGAACCCGCCGACGGCTTTGACGTGGAAAATCCCGCCTACGACGCGACGCCGGTCGAGTTGCTCGAGAGCGTCATTACGGATGAAGGCCGGCAGGAGTTGTAGACGCCGTTACTCCCGTTCGCCGAACGACCGCGGCGAGCCCTCGGTCGGGCTGGCCCACGCGACCGCGTTCCGCAGTATTCGCCGAATCGCCTCGTTCTCGTAGATCGGATACGTCTCGTGGCCGGGCCGGAAGTAGAATATCCGGCCGTTTCCGCGCCGGTAACAGCAGCCGCTGCGGAACACCTCGCCGCCCTCGAACCAGCTGACGAACACCTGCCGGTCGGGTTCGGGGACGTCGAACGGCTCGCCGTACATCTCCGTCTTGGGAAGTTCGATCGCCTCGTCCAGGCCGTCTGCGATCGGATGACCGGGATCGACGACCCAGAGGCGCTCGGTGCCGCCGTCCTCGCGGTACTGCAGGCTACAGGAGGTCCCCATGAGGCGCTTGAAGGGCTTGGCGTAGTGGCTCGAGTGCAACGGGATGAATCCCATCCCCTCGAGGACGCGCTCGCGGACGCGGTCGACGACCGCGTCGCTGACCTCGTCGTGCGCCTCGTGGCCCCACCACAGCAGGACGTCCGTCGCCTCGAGGACCTCGTCGGTGAGACCGTGATCGGGCTCGTCAAGCGTCGCGGTCCGAACCTCGTGGTCGTCGGCGAGCGCGTCGGCAATGGTCTCGTGAATGCCGTCGGGGTAGACGGCCGCGACTGCGTCGTCCTCGCGTTCGTGGCGAAACTCGTTCCAGATCGTGACTGCGACCATGACCGATCGGTCCGCCGTCCGGAGCCTTATACTGTCGGTCGTAGTGACGCGCCGTTGTCGCGGCCGGTCTCGACGAATCGGAGTGACGGATTGCCATCACAGTGGCTCCCAGCCGACGGTATCAGCCGGGAGACCGGTGAGTGTAACCCCAGCCTGAAATACTAGAAATAGTCACTATCTCTGACCTCTGTTACCATAATAGTATAGTAAGAGGTAAAATTCGAAATGCCTGTACGTATTAATCGGTCACAACCCTTATTTCGATAGCCGACTGCCACACTCTATGGACCAGGATCGGACGCAAATGATCTCGAAATGGTTGGTTTCTCACTGCCCCTCCATTGCTGCTGAGACGAAATCGGAGGTTTGGACATGATTGGCGACGGAATCGGCGTCGGCATCGTCGGCCTTGGCGGCATGGGCAATCTCCACGCACGGAGCATCCGGGAACTCGGCGCTGACGTCGTTGCCGGCGCGGACCTCATCCCGGAGCAACGAGACCAGTTCGCCCAGGAGTTCGGTGCGCGGACCTACGAGACGCACGACGAACTCGTCGTCGACGAGGCCGTCGACGCCGTCATCGTGACGACGCCCAACCGGTTCCACGAACCGATCGCTGTCGCGGCCCTCGAGGCGGGACTGGACGTTCTGGTCGAAAAGCCCCTCGCCCACACCCTCGAGAGCGCCGAACGGATCGCGGAGACGGCGGCCCGCTCGCCGGGCGTCTGTATGGTCGGCTTCCACAACCGCCACGCCGCGTCGATGGCCATGTTCGACGAACAACACGCCCGCGGCCGCTTCGGGGATCTGACCCACGTCGAGGCCGACTACGTTCGCCGACGCGGCGTCCCCGGCCCCGGTTCCTGGTTCACGGATTCCGAACTCGCCGGCGGCGGTTCCCTGCTCGATATCGGCGTTCACGCCCTCGATCTCGCGCTCTACGCGCTGGACTTCCCCGAAATCGTCGAGGTCAACGGCGTCACGCGGACGACGTTCGGAACCAGTGAGGAGTACGCCGATCCGGAGGGCTTCGGCGACAACTGGGACGCCGAGGCCGAGACCTACGAGGTCGACGATTCCGTCAGCGCCTTCATTCGCTGTGCGAACGGCGAGACGATTTCGCTCGAGGCGGCGTGGGCGACCAACCGCGAGCAGAGCATGGACTTCAAAGTCCGGGGCACCCAGGCGGGTGCCCAGTTCGATATCGGCGACACCGATCTCCACATTCTCGAGGCCGGGACGGCCGGCGGCGATCACTACGCCGATGTCAATATGACCGGTGACGCCGCCGTGACCGGCTACAGCGAACAGGACGAGCAGTTCCTCGCGACGATCGCCGCGGGCACAGCGCCGGAGACCAACACCGTCGAGGAAGCGCTGACCGTCCAGCGAGTCATCGACGCGATCTATCGCTCGAGCGAGACGGGGCGCGCGACCGAACTCGCCGACTCCCGCGTTTCCGAACACCAGCTCGAGCAGGCGACGCGACTCGACTAGTCGGTCGTCACGTTTCGACGCCGTTTCGGCGCGTTTTCACTTCCAGCAAGCGGAAGCTACGCACAACAGAGAAGTCGCTCGTTGCGATGACCGGAGCCAGCACTACTCCGACGAGAGAAAACCGGAGAATCAACCGTTTCGGCCGAGTTAGAGGACTTCGTCGAAGTCGTGGTGGCCGTGGATGTCGACACCCTCGTCGGTGATCTCACAGAGGAAGACACCGTTACCGGAGCCGGTGTCGCGCTCGACGGCGGACTTGATGCTCCGTGCGGCGACCGTCTTCGCTTCCTCGGTGGACATGTCCGGTTCGTAGGCCTGCTCGAGGTGACCGTAGGCGAGTTGCATCCCGCTGCCGGTGACGGTGTAGTCGTCCTCCATGACGCCGCCGGCGGGGTCGATGCTGTAGACGTGGCTCCCCTCCTCGTCGACGCCGCCCAGAATCGGATGGATGGCGAAGAACGGGCCGCCGCGGGCGAAGTTCCCCGCGAGCGTCGCCAGCGCGTCGATGCTCATGTTCTCGCCGCGGCGGGCCTCGTAGAGGTTGACCTCGGCGCGGAGACTCGAGATGAACGATTGTGCGCCGCCGACGCTGCCGACGAGCGTGAGCGCGCCGGTGGGGTGGATCTGTTCGACCTTCTGGACGTTCTTGTTCGAGACGAAGCGCCCGCCGAGGCTGGCGCGCATGTCCGTCGCGATGACGACGCCGTCGGCGGTAGAGATGCCGATCGTCGTCGTCCCGGTCTTGTTGACGTTGTCCAGGTCCGCTCGCGTGAGGTCGTTCTGGGGCATCGAACCGATCTCCGGCTCGTAGGGGTTCGGATCGTCGGCCAACTGGTTGACCGTCCGGGAGAAGTCGGAGTCGTCTGTAGGCGTATGCATTGCTGGAAAGATAGGGCCGGGACGGTATAAAACACCGGCGGTCACCACTGTCGTTTCCGCTTCTGTCAACCGCGAGAACGGGTCGCCTCGAGCGGCGTAGGAACAACGTGAGTGCGCCGTGAGTGGGGCGTGAGCGCGACTCAAGAGACGACTCGGTGTAGACTATGAGATTGGCGTGAGGCTCCTGACAGAGGATCACGAGCGATGGGTAGAAAAGCGGTACTGGTGGAGCCGGCAGCTCGACGGTCGACAAGCGGGAGAATCAGTCTCGGCTCAGTTGATCAGCGCTTTGCGTTTTCGTAGGCTTCCTCGACGTTGGCGAGGATGCGGTGAATCGGCAGTGTGAATCCAGCCTGACGGGCGGCGATCGCGAGTGGCATGGCAGCGATACCAATCACAATGCACAGCTGGTAGAGTGCGAACAGCGTCGCGTGGTACGCTCGGGATATCATCGGCGTTCAGCCATGCCCAGACGGAGGGCATATATAAGTCTTTGTGAGGTGCGCCCTCTATCATGATCGTTCACTCACGTATCGGGTCGCCGCCTGCTTGCGATTCCAATTCAGTTTCGTTGTGTACAACTGCAGGCGGACTCGAGGCGATGTACGGCTATGCAGGTGGGAGTTCACACGGTGTTTTCTCGTAACTTATGGGAACGATTCGATTCGCGTGCGCGCCGCTGATCGACGACGCGCGCGAGCAGGCATGGGTCGAATTAACCCGCTCGGAGACGGCCGCCGACGAACCGCAAGACAGGAAACCCCCCAGACCGACCACTGTATATGGGAAACTATCTCGTCGCGATGGAAGCGGCATGGCTCGTTCGTGACGTCGACGCGATCGACGATGCGATCGGCGTCGCCGTCAGCGAAGCCGGAAAGCGACTCAACAGCGAAAATATGGACTACGTCGAGGTCGAGGTCGGCGCGACGGGCTGTCCGGCCTGCGGCGAACCGTTCGACTCCGCCTTTATCGCGGCCGACACCGCACTCGTCGGGCTCGGACTCGAGATGGAGGTTTTCAACGCCGACAGCGAGGAACACGCCTCTCGCATCGCGAAGAGCGAGGTCGGCGGCGCACTGCGTGACGTCCCGCTCTCGGTCGTCGACATGATCGAGACCGACGAAGACGACGAGTAGTCGCCGCGTAGTCACCGAGAGCAGCGGCGGGGACGGAGCGCCACCCAAAGCTCTTTCTATAACCCGCAGTTATTGTTTGGTATGGAACTCCCGACGCCAGCGGACCTCCGACAGCGCCGTACCGAACTCGGGCTCACCCAGAGCGAACTCGCGGCGAAAGCCGACGTCTCCCAGCCCCTGATCGCCCGGATCGAGGGGGGTGACGTCGACCCGCGTCTGTCGACGCTCCGGCGGATCGTCAACGCCCTCGAGAAGGCAGAGAGCGACGTCATTCGCGCCGACGATCTGATGAACGAGGCGGTCGTCAACGTCGCCCCCGACGATCCCGTCAGCGAGGCCGCTCGGAAGATGGAAGAAGAGGCCTATTCCCAGCTGGCGGTCATCCAGGACGGGATTCCGGTCGGCTCGATCAGCCAGACCGACCTCGTCCACCTCGATTCGGAGGACCGCGACGAACCCGTCGAGGAACACATGAGCGAGAGCTTCCCGACCGTCTCGAAGGACGCCACCCTCGACGAAATCAGCAACCTGCTCGAGCACTACAAAGCCGTAATGATCACCGAGGCCGGCGAGACGGTGGGGATCATCACCGAGGCAGACATTGCCGCGCGCCTCTCCTGATCGCGCCGACGCCGAGCCGTCTCACCGCAGAACAATCACTACGGCCGGTGAAAATAACTGGGTTATACTACATGAGAATATAGATATGACTGTCTCGTCTACGCTCGAGCATGGCAACCAGCGATCGACTCCTCGAGGCGGGCGACGAGATCTGGACGGCACAGAAGAACCACCCGTTCGTAACGGAACTCGCGGCGGGCACGCTCGATGCGGACGCGTTTCTGACGTGGGTTCGGCAGGATTACCGGTACTTGCTCGACTACGCGCGCGTGTTCGCGATCGCGGGGACGAAGGCCCGCGACGAGGAGACGATGACCCACCTGTTCGGCGTCGCGCACAGAACGCTCGACGAGGAACTGGACCTCCACCGCGAGTTCGCCGCCGACTACGGGCTCTCCGCCCGGGACCTCGAGTCCGTCCAGAAAGCACCGACCTGTGTGGCCTACACGAACTTTCTGGTGCGAACTGCTCACGAGGGGACGCTCCCCGAAATCGCGGCCGCGATCTACCCCTGCGGACAGGGCTATCTCGATATCGCCGAGCACATGGCCGACCTCGCACCCGAGACGGACCACCGGTACACGCCGTTCATCGAAACGTACACGAGCGGCGCGTTCCGCGAGGTCGTCGACTGGATGCGCGCGTTCGTCGACCGCTGTGGGGACCGCCATCCCGCCGAGTACGAGGCGATGGAAGACGCCTTTCTCACGAGCGCTCGCCTCGAGTACCGGTTCTGGGAAATGGCGTATCGGCGAGAAGAATGGGGGATCTCGGGATCGACGGAGTAGGGAGCGCCGTTCGGGTTCCGAAATGGCCGCTCGAGCGTGACACCGCTGCGAGTCGGACGAGCGGCACCGCTCACTCGACGTCGGGGCGAGGCGCGTTCTCGTATTTGACCATCTTCTCGGGTTTATCGGAAATCGTCTCGTAGATACGTTTGAGTGTCTCCTCGGCCGCCAGCAGGTTGTGGTCCGCGAGGAACGCGCGTCCCTCGTCGGTTAGCCGGTAGAACTTCCAGGGATAGCCCTGCTGGCGCTGTTCGTCGGGGAGCGCGACCGCTTCGACCACGCCGACGTCGATCAGCTTCTGGACGTGTTTGTAGACGGTCGCCTCGCTCACGCTCGGGTTCAGTTGCTCGAGTTCGTACATCGACGGCAGTCCCTCGGGGTGTTGAAGGATGTTGGCCAGCAGTGCGAACCGCGTCTCCTGGGTCACGAAATGGACGAGTTCGCGCGCGTTCGCCCCCTCGGGAGCCCCCACGTCGGTACTCATACGGCCACCTACGGAGCGCGTCACCAAGTAGTTTACCCTGGAGTAAATTACCCTGGCGTAACTCGCCCGGCGACGGCATCGACTATCGGAAACGGAACCGACACGGCAACTACTATCCGTAATTCGAGAGTATCACTGCATATGACGGACGACGATCCCCCGGTCCCCGACGAGGTGCTCACGAGCGCGAGCGAGCGACTCGAGGCCGCGGAGCTCTCGCTCGCGGACAACGAGGAACTCCTCCACGCGCTGAGCGAACTCCGGCCGGTCTACGAGAGCGAGCGGTCGTACTTCGTGCTTGGAAACTACGACCGCGAGCCGATTCGACGCCTGAATCTCGTCGTCGATCGGCTGAACCGCCGGTCTGACGCCTACGCGTTTCGCATGGTCGATGTTCGCGGCGACTGGGACAACGGAATACAGAAGTTCTGCCTCATCGCGGATCTGGTCTCTCACATCGTCGGCGTCGCCGAGAAGGAACCCAGCGGCTTCCTCGTCGAGCAGGGCCTGCTCGCGGGCACGTCGGACTATTTCGCCAAGACGCACGTCCTCGAGCAGGAGTACCCTGGTGAGGAGCGGGCGTTCGACTGGATGCAGGACAGCGTTTTCGACCTGCTCGAGGAGGAGGGGCGGCTGTACCGGTGGGAGACCGAAGCGGACCTCGTCGAGGCCGCCGACGAACTGCCGTAAGTCGGTCCGCGATCGGTTCGGTCGGACTCACTCGCGAAACAGCGAGGCGAACACCGTCGACTTGGCCTTCTGCAGGTGCTCCGCTGCGGTCGCGGTCGCACACCCGAGTTCGGCGGCAACGTCCGCACCCGTCGCCTCGCGCGGCACGTCGTAATAGCCGAGTTCGAGGGCCGTCTCGACCGCGTCGCGCTGCCGGTCGGACAGTCGGCCGACGACGCTGTCGGCGGCGACTCGCTTCCCGCCGACCCGCTCGAGCGTGACGCCGACCTCATCGGGGACGCCGTCGACCGCGGCCTGAATGTCGCGCTCCGTGCCGACGATCGCGAACGTGTTGGTCCCGTCGTCGTTGCACTCGATCGGCGGCACCGTCATCAGACTCCCGCGGGTAAAGTTCTCGAACAACGAGCGCGCGGCCGACGACACCGCTCCCTCGAGAAAACAGTAACACGCCCGGTCCGTAATCGGGAGCACCTCGTAATCGGCGACCATCGGACTGTCCGCAAGTTCGCGTTCGAAGCGCCGGTAATCGCCCTCGAGCCGGAACAGAAACCCCGTCGGCGGGCTCGAGACGTTCCAGTTGACGATTCGCGCTCGCTCGAGGTAGTCGGCTCCGCCCGCGAGCCGTTCGTAGATCGGCGGCGCGTAGGTACCCTGCGGACGGAGTGTGATGCGAACTCGCCTCATATATCAGCGGTTCGAAGAGCGGCTCAAAAATTGTTACTCCGCGTCGAAAGCGGGTCGCCGTCGATCACGAACTCGAGCGGCGACGTCTTATAAAGTCACCCGAGTAGTTCGGCCGTATCGATTTGCTCCTGTGACCCGTTCGAGCGAGTATGCAGCGAAACGTCGGCGGACTCGATCGAATCGTCAGGGGCGTCCTAGGAATCTGGTTGCTCGCAGTCGCCGGTGCGGCGATACTGACTGATCGGCGCGCTATCGCCGTCACGACAGCGATCGCCGCAGCCGGATTGCTGTTCAACGCGACGACCCGGTTCTGTGGCGGGAACTATTTGCTCGGAATCGACACGACCGAGACGGCGTCCTGTTCGCAGGAGTGACGCCGGCACGAGCGAGACGGGGTTCGCGAATTTCGTTCGGGAATCAGCCGTCGAGCCGACTCACTGGTGACCGGACACCGGCACCGGCTTATAGGGCTCCTCGAGGTACTCCATCTCCGACTCCGACAGCTCGATCTCGAGTGCTTCGACGGCCTGCTCCAGGTGTTCGACGCTGGTCGTGCCGACGATCGGTGCGTCGACCCAGTCCTTGTGGAGTAACCACGAGAGAGCGATCTGAGCCATCGTCGCGCCCTTGTCGTCGGCGACCTCGGCGACGCGCTCGTTGATTTCCTGTCCGCCGCCGTCGCGGTAGGGGTGTTCGTACAGGTACTCCTCGGTCTCGCCGCGGGTCGTGGCATCGATCTCCTCGTGCGGTCGCGTGAGATAGCCCCGAGCCATGGGCGACCACGGCATGACGCCGATCCCTTCCGTCTCGCACAGCGGCAGCACCTCGCGCTCCTCCTCGCGGTAGACGAGGTTGTAGTGGTTCTGCATCGTGGCGAAGCGCTCGAGGCCCAACCGGTCGCTGGTGTGCAACGAGTCGGCAAACTGGTGGGCCCACATCGAGGAGGCACCGATGTATCGGACGTGTCCGCGGCGAACTGCGTCGTCGAGGGCGCGGAGCGTCGTCTCGATCGGCGTGTCGTAATCCCAGCGGTGGGGTTGATAGAGGTCGATCGTGTCCATCCCCAGTCGCTCGCGACTCGCCTTGAGTTCCTGTTCGATCGCCTTGCGGGAGAGGCCACCCGAGTTCGGGTCGTCCTCGCGCATCCGGAAGAAGCCCTTCGTCGCGACCACGGACTCCTCGCGGTGGCCCTCGAGCGCCTCGCCGAGAATCCGCTCGGACTCGCCTCTCGAGTACATGTTCGCGGTATCGAAGAAGTTGATCCCGAGATCGATCGCGCGGTCGATGATCGCTTTGCTCTCCTCGTCGTCGAGCACCCACTCGCGCCAGTCGCTCGAGCCGAAGCTCATACAGCCCAGACAGAGCCGACTGACCTGCATCCCGGTCGAACCGAGCGTCGTGTACTCCATACGAGTGAGACGGTCGCATCCGAAAAAACAGTACGTGCTGTGGCAACCGGCGACGAGTGCCGTCGAACGCCGACGAGTTCCACCGTCCCCGATAAAGCGAGCAGTAGGAACCAGCAGCGCGAGCGACAGGTCGAACACACCGCTTCGGATCCGAGAACAGTGTGCGGTGGCGCGTGGTGTTCCTCACGCGATTCCGCGCAGCAGCGATCCGAGCAATGGCAACCCGATCCCGCTGGCGACGGTGACGTAGACGATCGGGGTCATCTCGAGCACGGCTCCCGTCGAACTGCCCAGCGAGACGGCGAAGACGACAAGAACGAGGACGCCGAATCCGGCCGCACCGGCGACGCCCCGCCACGGGGTCGACGCGACGAGAGCCACGAGCGCCCCGCCGAGGACGAGACCCATCCAGTGGAGCCACGAGAGGGCCAGGCCGAGTCCGACCGCGACGACGACGGCGGCCGCGTGAGGTCGTCGGTCGGTCCGCACGCGCTCGAGGGCGATCCCGGTGCGGTCGATCGCACTGGGGCTTCCGCCGTCGTCCTCGAGTGCACCGGGTGGAACGTCCGAGTCGGTCGAGGCGTTGGAGGCGCTCGACCTATTGGAACCGATCGAGGTGTTCGAACCAGCCGTGTGGGTGTCATCCGCGTCGGTTCCGGTCCCGTCTGGTTCGCTCACGACGATCCCTCCGTGAACGAGACGGTGACGTCGCCGTCGGTCGTCAGATCCATCGGTTTCTGATCGTTGTCGATCCATCGTTCGAACTGATTGCCGTAGTGGGCGGAGAAGTAGTCTCCCGAGTTCCCGCCGGGAAGGATCGCCGTCGCCTCGCCGCCGGGTTCGACGACCATCCGCCAACTCGAACCGACGGCGCTCCCCACCCGGTAGTTGTTGACGGTCGCCCGCGAGCCGTCCAGCGGCCGTTCGTCGAGGTTCAGGAACGGAGCCTCCCCGCCGAAAGGATGCTCGATCGCCCGCGTCGTGTTCCAGTCCCCGTACACCTCCCAGCCCTCGTCGTCGATTTCGTCCAGCGCCACCTCGAGCGCATCGAC
This sequence comes from Natrinema zhouii, assembly GCF_013456555.2. Taxonomy (GTDB): domain Archaea; phylum Halobacteriota; class Halobacteria; order Halobacteriales; family Natrialbaceae; genus Natrinema; species Natrinema zhouii. The sequence continues at coordinate 2,965,508 of NZ_CP059154.1, read as the reverse complement.
CATCGTCTCGGCTCGCGATCGGTCCGCATAGAGGTCGCTATCCGCGGAGAGCGTCGTGATTTCCCAGTCGCCCGGATAGTACGAATCGTCGAGGTCCGCGTCCTCGAACTGCGGTTCGACCGTCAGCCGCCGGAAGTGGTCCATCCAGCGGGCGAAGACGAGCGCGCCCTCGCCGTCGCGGTCCATCCGGCGATCCCAGTCGGCGAGCGTCTCGGCAGCGTCCTCGACCCGATCGGTGGAATCCCCACGCCCCTCGAGGGTCTCGAGCAGTTCGGGGACGAGCTGGTCCGCCCGTCCGTCGCGGGTGTCGCGCTGGAGGTCGCGATGGAAGTCGTGATCCGTCGCCTCGCCGTTCTCGACGGCGTCGTCCAACCGGTCGTAGAGACGGCCGCCGCGGTACGGCGAGGCGTAGGCGACGCCGACGTAGTGTTCGGGGTCGTCGACGACGCGCTGGTTGGCCGTCGCGAGCACGTCCGGATCGATGGCGTGGGGTTTCTCCTCGAAGGGAACGAACCCGTCCCACGAGGACTCGCCGAACGGCGTGAACCCCTCCCACTCGCCCTCGCCGGCGGAGCCGTAGAAGATTCTGTTTCCGGACACCGCATCGCCGTCGATCGTCCGAATGGGGAGTTTTCCCGTCGCGTAGTACAGCGTCCGGCCGTCGGTGTCCGCGTAGACGAGGTTCTGGGTCGGCAGATCGAACTTCCGGGTCGACTCGAGCAGGTCATCGAGACCGTCGCTTCGGCCGAACTCGTAGATGGCTTCGGTCGTCCGGGTAGCGGTGTGGCCGGTCCAGGCGACGCCGACCGTCTGCTCCTCCCGCTCGAGCACCGGCCCGTGGACCGTCTTTCTGACAGTGATCGACCGATTTTCTGCACCTGCGACGGCGAGTTCGTGCTCCTCGAGGTCGAACTCGCGCCACTCGTCGTCGTAGCGGTAGCGCTCGCCGTCGTCGTGGATTTCGTACCGGTAGCAGTCGAGTACGTCGGCGCCGACGTTGGTGAACGACCACGTTCCGGACTCGTTGGCACCGGCGATGACGAACGGGACGCCGGGAAACGTCGCACCCCGGACTGAGTGTTCGGGCGTCTCGATGTGCTGTTCGTACCACAGCGGCGGCGTCATCAGGGAGAGGTGGGGGTCGTAGGCAACGATCGGGGTTCCGCTGGTGGTGTGTTCGCCCGACACGACCCAACTGTTCGAGCCGACGCCCGTCGGCGACTCGAATCGCGAAAGCCAGCCCGTCAGTTCCGCGCCGACCGATTCAGATGCGCCACGAGTGTCGTCCTCCTCGCTCGAGACAGCCGCGTCACCGTCGTTCTCGTCGCCCGCTCCACCGTCGTCGCTGCCGTTCTCGCCGACCGATCCATCACCGCCGCCGCTGCTCTCGAGCCGATCCGCGTCGACAGCGTCGCGAAGAATCGGCGTGTCGTGATCCATCCGCTCGGGATAGAGCGTCTCGGTGACGTCTTCGCCGAGTCGGTCGGCGAGCAGCGCTCGCCGGAGTTCGCCGAAATTCCCCGTCAGGTCCCACGAGATCTGTTTTTCCATCAGCATCGAGTCGACCGGAGTCCACTCGCGGGGTTCGTACCCGAGGAGTTCGAACTCGAGGGGCAGCGGTTCGTTCTCGATCGCCGCATTGACGCCGTCGACGTAGGCCTCGACGAGCCGTCCGACGGACGTCTCGGCGACGGATTCCCAGGTCGCTTCGGCCGCCCCGGCGAAGTCCATTCGGACGTGGAACTCGTCGTCCTCCGCGGTCGATTCACCGACGATTTCGGAGAGCTGTCCCCGCATGACCTGCCGCTGAAGGTCGAGCTGGAAGAGCCGGTCGAATCCCTGCACGTAGCCGACGGCGAAGTACGCCGCTGACTCGTCGTCCGCCTCGACGTGGGGAACGCCGTGGTCGTCGATCGAAAGGGTCGCCTCGCCGTACGGGCTCTCGACCGTCTCCGGGAGCGTTCGGTCGGCCGCGTTCCAGGCCCGCCCCGAGAGGGGAGAGAACTGATCGAGCAGTTCTCGAGCACCGGTGAGCGTCAATCCGCCGATACCCGCAGCGAACGCGCCGGCGAGAACGCCGCGGCGTGTGGTGTCTGATAGCATAATACGTACGATTAGGCGCACACCCCATAAATATCACGACAGTGAACAATCGAGTAGCTGGGAGATTTCGGCCGAGACGGGCGCGAACGAGACCGTCGACCCCGTCTCAGCGGGATTCGGGAGCCAGCGATTCAACGCTCGTTCTGACCCCGAGGACGATCAATCGATCGCGTACTCGTCTCCGCGTTCGTCGTGCGAGCGTCCGTGATCGACACCGCTGGGACGGATACGGCAACTGTGACGCGGTGTGCACCGACAACGACGGTCTCTCCTTGCACCGGTGACGAGTGCTAGGGATGGAGTGAAATCGCGACCGACTAGCGCCCGAACAATCGCCGGATAACGTTGCGTTCGTCGGGCCGTTCTGCGAGCAGTACCGAACTGTCGACTTCGTTGACGACGTCCATGTGCAGCGAGTCGCTCACGAGCCGCGAGAGGAGTCCCGCCTCCGTCGCACCGATGATCACGAGCGAGTGATCGGCGGCCTCGCGACAGATCGCACCCTCGACGTCGCCGGAGTCGTCGATCGTGAGCTCGGCGTCCTCGAGGTCGTGCTCGGTGGCCCAGTTCGCGAGGAACGTCCGTCCCTCCGCGCGCTCCTCGGCGCTGTCGACGATGTGGAGGAGCGACACGTCCGATCCGTCCGCCTGCTCGAGCGCTCGGGCGACTTCGGCGCTCAGATCCGAGTCCGGACCGCCAGCGGTGGGCAGGAGGATCCGCGAGGTGTCCAGATCACGGTCCTTGAGGATGAGGAAGTCACTGGGGAGGTTGCTGGTCAGCTTGCTGACTCGGCTCTCGGCGGGCCCCGCGCCCCACGGTTGATTGTCGCCCCAGCCGAGGACGACGAGGTCCGCCCGTTCGCGCTCCGCGGTGTCGAAGACGTCCTCGAACGAGCGGTGGGAGACGACCGTCGAGGTTTCGTAGTCGATGTCGTACGACGAAATCGTGTCGCGGAGTCCTTCCATCTGCTTCTCGGATTCCGAGATGATCCGTTCGTTCCGTCCGGAGCCGTAGCGCATCGACCGCCGGTTGGGTATCTGGACGATGTGGACGGCGTGGACGACCGCGTTCTCGTGGTCGTTCGCCAGCGTACAGGCCAGGTCGACGATTCGCGACTCGGTGCGCGGATTCGAGATCGGGACGAGCACGCGGTACGTGCCGCTCTCTTCGATCTCCGACACCCCGGCGGTGTCGATCAGGGGAACGTACGACCGGCCGACGTAGCCCCCGAACAGCCACTCCCGCATCGAAAGCTGGCGTTCGTTCCCCTCGAATCGGGCCGACTCGAGGCGGCGTTCGCTCGTCTGGAAGTAGTTGACGACGGTCACCAGTAAGATGCCGCCGATGGTGTTCCCGAGGAGGACCGGCAGAACGAACTGGGAGAGGCCGGCGAAGAGGGCGACTTCGCCGAGGAAGACGACGTAGGCCATCTCGGTAAACGAGGTAACGACGTGGAACAGGTTCCCGATCGGGATCGCGAGGAAGGCCATGTAGACGATGACGATCCTGGCGATCGTCTCGCGGGCGGAATACTCTACCCAGACGACGCCGGCGACGATCAGCCCGGCGAAGGTCGCCTTGAAGAACAGGTCCAGCCACGCCGTTTCCATGCCGTGGGTCCCGAGATACATCGCCGCGTCGGCCGCTTCGGGCGAGAACACGCCGCCCCACGCGAGCGTCGCCGCACCGATCGCGCTGCCGGTGAAGTTGCCGGCGAGCACGATCGTCCAGTGGCGCAGGAGGGCGGGGATGCTCGCGATTCGCTCGAGGGAGAGCGCGACCGGCGGCAGCGTGTTCTCGGTGTAGAGCTGGTAGCCGCCGATGATGATGTAGATGAAGCCGAGCGGATAGAGCAGCGCGCTCAGTATCGGGTGACCGTCGGTCGAGGCGTACAGCGAGGCGTACAGTAAGACCGTGATCGTGATCGCGAAGCCGGCGGCGATACCGCTGAAGAACAGTTCGCGGCTCCCCGAGGTGACCTCCTCGTCGGCCGCGGCGACGATCCGCTGGAATACTTCGTCGGCCGAGAACCGATCGCGGACGACCGCGCCGACCGCCGGCGCACCGCTTCTGGACCGCTCGACCGCCTCTCGAACCTGTTCCTGCTCGGGCGGCGCTTGCGCTGGCCGCTCCTGGTCGGGCGGATCGCGGTCCGCCCGCTCCTGGTCGGGTGTATCGGGGTTACTCATTACCAGATACGCACCCCTAGAGGGACTAAGCGTTTAGGATCTGGCATTGGTATCGCTTCGAAATCATCTCCGCCGAACGGTCGAGTCACTCGAGCGAGCAGTCTCGCGGCTCGAGACGGCCTACAGCGAGTCGGGCTCGAGTCGGCCGATACCTCGGCTGAGCGCGACGAACGCGCCGAGCGCGAGGAGACAGTACGCGGCGAGCAGTCCCCACGTCGTCGGCGTCGGGTTCCCGATCGCGAACTTCGCGACGGTGTTCGCGGGGTGCTCGGGCAGGGCGGTCGCGACGACCAGCGCGCCGACGGTGGCCGTCGAGTAGAGCAACTGGGCCTGTCGTCTGTCGGGCGCCCACAGCGCGATCGCGACCCCGCCGGCGACGACCAGCAACGACAGCGCGGCCACCAGCACGATCAGGGCGACGGGGCCCGCGATCGCGGTTCCGTTGAACGAGAGCAAGAGGAGCCACGCGATCGCCTGTAGCGGAGCCAGTGCCGCCGTCGCCAGCAGCTTCGCGTCGATCACGTCCGCGAGCGAGAGCGGCGCGACCCGGAGCAACTCGAGGGTCCCCCGCTGGCGCTCCTCGATCAGCGAGTCGACGACGATGGAGCCGCTGATGAACACCGGCAGGAAACACAACAGCGGCAGCAGGATGGTGTAGGTGAAGCCGACGTACGGGCTCGCCTGGATCTCGTCCGGCACCGGAACCGGCGACTGCTCGAGTCGTCCAGAATCGACGTGCTGCTGGCGCTCGACGCGTTCGACGTGTTCCAGGGTGTCCCGAAGCTGAACGACGAGCAGGGTCGTCTGGAGTCCCGACTCGGGTGCGGTCGCCCTGACGACGAGTTGACCATCGTCGTTTCTGTTCGCATCGAGCACGGCGGAGACGCTGCCGCGCTCGAAGGCGTCGTAGGCGGCCCCGCGGTCGTCGTAGCGCTGTGCAGTGACGCCGTCTCGTTCGTTCGCGACCGCGAGCAGGGTGTCGGTATCGTCGCCGGTGACGGCGACCTCGGTCTGATAGCCGTCGACCGCACCCGGATCGGACAGCGAGACGAGGCCGACGACCAGAAACGAGGAGAAGGCCGCGATGAACAGCTGGATCGCCAGCGCCAGCAGGATCGTCTTCTCGGAGCGCAGCGAGGCCAGCTCGCGGCGAGCGACGGCCCAGCGCGCACCCCAGCTCGAGCCCGTGCCGGTCCCGCCGTCCGGTCGAGCCGGCGGGGACCGAACCCGCCGGCTCGAGTCCCGTGCGTCATCGGCCTCGCTCGAGCGGGACCGCCAGTCGGCCCGCGTGGCTCGAGCGCTCTCATCGTCGGTGGGCTCACCGTTGTCAGTCGCTCCGTCGCGATCGCGCTTACGCGACAAGGGCGATCACCCCGGCGTTGTAGGCCGCGTGAACCAGGATTGCAGTGAGGAGGCCACCGACGTAACCGAGCCGGCCCCGACTCGCCCCGAGCGCCGAGACGGCCGCCGTCGCGACGTGCAAGGCCAGCGGTGCGAGAAAGACGACGACGAGAACGAGCGGCTCGTCCGAGACGGTCGGGCCGAACGCGGCGGTGCCGACCGGGAGCTCGGGGAGGCCGACGAACTGGACGACGTGGGTGAGCTTCTCGCCGACGAAGAAGCCGGCGCCGGAGAGCGCGCCGAGTACCGCGGCGGTCCCCAGCGTCGGCTCGAACCGCGAGCGGGCGAAGCCGGCGTAGACGTGAACGCTCTTCGCGACCTCTTCGACCGTCGCGGCGACGACGATGATCAACGGCACGGCGACCGTCTGGGGCACGACGAACAGCAGGGCGACCGCGAGGAGCTGGCTCGCGAAGACGAAGGGAATGAACAGGATCGGCAGCAGGAAGACGCTCCGGCGGCCGCGGATTCGATTTGCGATCGCATCGATAACTTTGCTCGGGATCGGCTTCTGGGCGAACATGTCCTCCTCGCGGTAGACGCCGATTCCCAGCAGGAAGCAGACGGCCGCGCCGAGGTAGAAGGGGCCGGTCGAGAACAGGTACTCTCCGAGTCGGACCGACTCGCCCTGAAGGTCCATCACGACCAGCGTCAGCGGCGAGATCAACGCGATGGCGTTCACGTCGGCGAAGACCGCTGGAATGAACGTGTACGTCGTCAGGAAGACGCTGATCGTAACCGTCACGAACGTGAGTTCCTTGAACGAGCGGGCGAGCATCGCCCCGACGAACGTGGCCGCGAGGAAGAGCAGGGCGATCGGCAGCGCCGCCGCGACGGCGACCGGTCCGCCCTCGATTACCCACGCGATGGCGACGACCACTCCGACGAGTCCGAGCACGTACGGGAGGGTCTTTCCGGCGACGATCTCGCGGCTCGAGGCCGGCGAGACGAGCAGCAGTTCGCCGCGGCGTTTGACCCGTTCGTCCATGATCGTGCTCCCGTAGGCCTGAATGACGAAGTTCATCGGGACGACGAACAGGAACGCGAGCACGAGCGATTGGAACGGGAACGGCGGCGAAATCGAGCCGGGTCGGTCCGGTGCCGTCGACGACGTCGATCCGTCGCCGACGTTGGGAACTTGCGTACGGCCGTCTCCGCCGTCGGTCCCGCTTCCACCGGTTCCGTCCGTCCCGGCGTCGTCCCCGGCGCTTCCGTCCGTGTTCCCGCCGGTGCCGTCCCCGCTCCCGCCGCTGGTTCCGTCCCCGTCACCGGCTTCGGAACCAGTCGACCCGCCGAGATCGCGCTGCTGATATTCGATCGAGACGAGCACGGGGTACGCGGCCGCCTCATCGGCTTCCTCGTCCATCAGCTTCCCATTGTACGTCTCGACGGACTCGCGAAACGCGTCGTAGGCGGCCGCGCCGTTGTCGCTGTCGACGTGACCGATCCGGCCGTCTCGAGTCACGACCACGTCGACGGTCGCCTCGTCGCGAACGGCGATGGTGTCTGCGTTCCCGTCACCGTCGCCGTCGGGCGTGACGTCCTCGAGCGGGACGGGCCGGAACTGCTCGCTGTCGACGGCCACGTCGTGGTACCGGCTGTCCTCGGCGACGCCGACGGTGTAGATCTCCCGCTCGAGGCCGAGGCCCTCGTCGGCGACCGTGAAGCCGGCAGTCCCGACTGCGAGTAACATTACGACGAGGACGAGCGCGGTCTTCCGATCGACGGTGCCGGCGCTCCGGGAGACCTCCCAGCGAGCGATCCGGACCGTACGCGAGACGATCCCGCGGAGGCGGCCATCGCTCACGCCTCGGCCTCCGCCGGCTCGCTCGCCACCTCGAGGAAGATCTCCTCGAGGCTCGGCGTCTTCGTCTGGATGTCCGTGACGCGGCCCCCGGCCGCCTCGACGCGCTCCCGCACGGCGTCGACGGCGGTCATGTCGCCGACGACGTGGCGGAACTGCCCGTTCTCGCGGCTCACTTCGATCGGGGAGTCGCCGTTCTCGAGGCCGTCGCTGCCGTCCGTCGTCGCGTAGACGTGGTACTCGGTGCCGCCGTGGGCGTCCCGAATCTCCTCGAGCGTGCCGCGGGCGACGATCCGGCCGTCGTTCATGATGATGAGCCGGTCGCAGATGCTCTCGACGTGAAAGAGGTTGTGCGCGCTGAAGACGATCGTCTTCCCCTCGTCGCTCAGTTCCTCGGTGAACTCGATGATGTAGTTGGTCGTCAGCGGGTCCAGCCCCGACGCCGGCTCGTCGAAGATCAGTACGTCCGGGTCGTTCACCAGCGCTCGCGCGATGGCGACCTTCCGCTGCATTCCCTTCGACATGTTGCCGATCCGTCGCTCGCGGTGCTCGAGGTCGAGGCGGTCCAGCGAATCGTGGATCCGCTCGCGGGCCACGTCGCGGGGCACGTCGTAGAGATCGGCGAAGAACTCGAGGTAGTCGATCGCGGTCATCTCCTCGTAGAGCGGGGACTCCTCGGGGAGGAAGCCGAGGCGGCGCTGCATCGCGGGTTCGCCGGGGGTGTGGCCGGCGACGACGGCGGTGCCGTCGGTGGGTTCGATCAGCCCGGCCAGCATCTTCAGTGTCGTCGTCTTGCCCGCGCCGTTGGGGCCGACGACGCCGAAGACCTCGCCCCGCTCGATGTCGAAGGAGCTGCCCTCGACGGCGACGAAGCCGCCGTACTCCTTCCGGAGGTCGTCTACTTCGAGTATAGCCATTGGATAGCGCGACTGAGGGAGCCACTCCAGTAAAGTCTAGCGGCCAGTGACTATCAGGTCGAAAGCACTGATCTGCCCGTCGTGAGCGCGTCCGGCCTCATTTCGTGGCAATCCCCATAGGTCGGGAGCGCGTAGCAACCACTATGACTCGAGTCCGGACCACGCGAACGTCGGACGGCCGTCGCCTCGAGGTTTCGAACGTCCTGTCCGTCCCCGCGGCCGACGCCTGGGACGCCATTATCGACACGATGCAGTGGCCGGAGTGGTCGCCGATCGTCCGCGGCGTGGAGTCGACCGATCGCCGGATTCGATCCGGGACGACCGGCCGGGTCAGACTCCCCGGCGTCTGGGTCCCCTTCCGGATCACGGAGTGTACGGAGCGGCGGTGGACCTGGCGCGTGACCGGAATTCCGGCCGCCGGCCATCGCGTCGACGACCTCGGTAACGACCGCTGTCGGATCGTGTTCGAACTCCCGATTCACCACGCGGGATCCGCGCCGGTGAGTCTGCGAGCGCTGGAGAACCTCGAACGGTTGCTCGAGGACGAAGCAACGACCGTTCAGTAGACCACGTATCGATCGCTCAGTGGAGCGGTAGATCACTGACGCAAAAGAGAGTAACTCATATTCTCACACCCTCTAGAGGGGTAGAATGGATAGCGAAATAAATCGGGCAGCAGCGATCTGTGAAAACTGCGGGACCGCTCACTCGGTTCGTATCGGGCCCGATGGGGAGATTCGCCCTATCGGTACTGGACGGGGAACCGAGTGTACGTGTGGAGATGGCGAGTTCCGCATCCTCAGTGATGACTCGAACCTCACAGGTGGCGGAAATTCGAAATCGAAAAGCGACACGTAGTCGAGTAACTCGTTCAGGACTCACTGCTCTGTGTGTCGTGTCTTCTCCATGTCCGGATCGGTACGTAACCGTGCTTACTGAGTGTCGAGTTCCTCAGTAGTGAGTTTGTGACCTGTTTCCTGACCGTGTTCACGAATTACTTCCGCTGCTTCATCCTCGTCTGTCGTCACCTCTTTCGAGAAAGCGCACACGGTACAGACAATGCGGATCGTTTCTGGGTGTTGTTCAGTGTCCATGATGTATGTATTATGTTACAGCTGTATTATGCGTTGTGAGTTTATTGAGGATTTGTTTGCGCCCGTTCAATTGTCCGCTATACTGAACAGCAACGACGTGTTCAAACTAAACGATAAAACAGAATGTATGAATGTTACGTACAGATACGAATTGGTGAGAATACGTTTCTCTAGCCAATAATCTTTGGAGGAACGATCATGGGAAGCCACTGCTTTGTAGATAGTATGAGTAAGCACGAAGACGAGGCACAAAAAACCGTTGTCGCTTGTGCAGAATGCGGTGATATGTACGTTGCACGCATCTCACCGGATGGCTCTATTCGACCAGTAGGCATCGTCAATTGTACCTGCGGCGAGGGAGATTTGAATCAAGTCAGAAACGAACACAGCATCGAGCAGTAGTATAGAGTGCTGGTGAGTGATCAATACGTCACCTGTACTGAGCGGTTCGGACACGCCAGTTGTGGCAACGCTGTTCTCCGATCGTTCCGCGTGAATCGGGAGGATATCGGTCTCCTGACCGTCCGTCGATCGCTTCCCGCCCGTTGATCGCTTCCCGTCAACAGATTCCCGTGCGCGATTGAGTTGCGATCGATAGCGTCAGAGTACCCGCTCGAGAACCACTATCACGATGATACCCGGTTCGGATCCGAACTACTAAAGATGTCCCCGACGTAGCTCTCGGGAGAGACCACAGATGTCATCTCCCCAGACGAAACCCCGCGAGGAAAACGCCGACGCCTGTCCCGTCATCGCCTCCCTCGAGCAGATCGGCTCCCAGTGGCGGCTGGCGGTGCTCCACGAACTGCTCGACGGCGAGCAGCGCTTCAACGAACTCAAGCGATCGACCGGCGCGAACGCGCGGACCCTCTCGCGCGTGCTCGACGACCTCGGCGAGATGGGCTTCGTCGAGCGCCGCATCGAGGAGGACGCCCCGGTCGCCACCTTCTACAGCCTCACCGACAAGGGTGAATCGCTGGAACCGGTCTTCGGCGAAATCGAGTGCTGGGCCGGCTCGTGGCTCGAGGACGGCGAACTCGAGGCGAAGTAGGCGGGACCCGCTGGTTTCGAGTCCTGCGGCGGAGCCCGTTCCGGTCAGTACGGGAGCAGGAACAGGACGACCGCCAGGAACGGAATGAGCGCGAGCAACATCGTGACGGCGTAGCCGAACATTTCTCGAGCGCGGATCTCCGTGATCGCGAGCAACGGCAGCGCCCAGAACGGATTCAACAGGTTGGTGTGGGCGTCTCCGACCGCGTACGCGATGGTCGCTTGCCCGACTGGGACGCCGACCTCCTGTGCGGCCTCGAGGACGGGCGGCCCGAGGACGATCCACTCGCCGCCGCCGGAGGGGACGAAGAGGTTGACGACCGCGGCCGTGAGCCACGCGACGACCGGGAACGTTTCGGTCGTCGAAATCGCCAGCAGGCCCTCGGCCATCGTTTCCGCCAGACCCGAGCCGCTCATCATGCCCTGGATGCCTGCGAAGAACGGAAAGAGGAGAATGATTCCCGCGGCGGCGTCCGCGGCGTCGCCGAACCGATCGCGGTAGAGCGCCGGTCGAGTGTAGATCGCGAGACCGGCGAAGAGAAACGCGAAGTTCAGGACGTTCAGATCGAGCGCGTCGAGTCCTCGGCTCACGAATTCCCAGACGATCACCGCAACGCCAGTCAGCGCGATGATGCCGCCCAGCAGCCGACTGTTGTCGATTCGCTCGGCCGGGACCCGGCTGCCGCCCACGTCCTCGTCCGCGGTCGGTTCAGTTACGGATTCGTCCACCGCGGTATCGTCGGTCCCACCGTCCGCGGCCGGTTCGAACAGGTCGGCTTCGGGAACGTACTCGGTGATCTCCCTCGAGCGCTCCGGAGAGGGCGTCAACAGGAACAGGACGAGTGCCGCGAACACGATCGATAGCGCGGTGAGCGCGAGCGCGTACCCGCTAAAGACCGTCGCGGACGTTCCGACCGGTTCGTCGATGACGCCGAGTTCGACGAATTCGTTGCCCGCTGTGGCGAGCAAGAGGGGTGCCGAGCCGGATAATCCCCAGTGCCAGGTGAGCCCCATTCCCATGTAGCCCGCCACGCAGAGCAACGGATAGTGGACCGTGATCCCCTCCCGGTAGGCGGCCTTCCCCATCTCTCGAGCGAAGATCGCGCCGACGACGAGGCTGAGCCCCCAGTGGATCCAGGCCAGCCCCATCGACACGACGCCGACGAGGACGACGGCCTGTCTGCTGCTGTTCGGGATCGCTGCCAGCCGCCGGAGCGCGTCGTTGACTCGCGGGTGATACGCGATCACGAACCCAGTCATGATTATCAGCACCATCTGCATCGCGAACGTGAGGAACGCCCAGAACCCGTCGTACCAGTGTTGGACCATCTCCGTCGGCCCCTGTCCCTGGACGATCATTCCGACCACGAACACGACGTAAGACAGAATGATCGCGAACAGGAACGGGCTCGGCATCCATCGCTCGACGATATCAGCGATTCGGTTTCCGAGCCGTTCGACGACGTTCCCGGTCGCCGCTGTCTTCTCTGCAGACCCCATATGTGAAGCGATCACAAATGACGTGTTAAGCGTTATGTGCCGCGGCGGAAGAGTACGATCGAATGCGTCCCAACGGTGGCTCGGACCGATCCAGCGATACCGCTGGTATAGTTGACGGAACGGAACCGACGGTCGATCGCCGCGTCTATCGCGGCTGGTACGTCGTCGCCGGCGGCTTCGTCGGTGCTTTCGTCGTCTTCGGTCTCTCCTACGCCTTCGGTGTCTTCCTCGGTCCGATGCAGCGAGATTTCGAGATTTCCCGGTCCGCCGTCTCGTTCGTCTTCTCCCTGCAGACGGTCGTCATCTACCTCTCGGCAGCGGTTCTGGGCGTGCTCGCCGACCGATTCGGCGTCCGGCGACTGCTGGCGTTCGGTGCGGCCACGCTCGCGATCGGTGGCGTCTGGACGAGTCAGACGGATTCGTACGCCGGGCTCCTGTTCGCCTACGGCGTCCTCACGGCGATCGGACTCGGCGTGATCTACGTGGTCTCCTACGCCACGGTCCCGCGCTGGTTCCAGCGCCGGCGCGGCCTCGCGACCGGCATCGCGACGGCCGGCCTCGGCATCGGGATGGTCGCGATGTCGCCCGCCGCGAGCGCGCTCATCGACGTCCTCCAGTGGCGGTACGCGTTTCTCGCACTCGTCGTTGCCGCGACGGTCGCCGTCGCGCTCGTGACACCGCTGTTCGCCGACGATCCGGCCTCGAGCGAGACCGACCCGGGCGACGAGTTCCCGGACGGCGTTCCGGACCGCGACCCACCGGAGTGGGAGGCCTATCGGCGCGAGCTCGTCGACGTCGCGATCTCGCGGCAGTTCCTGCTGGTCATGACGGGCTGGGTATTCGTCTATGCGACCCTGTACGCCGTACTCGTTCACATCGTCCCCCACACCGGTGATATCGGTCTCGGGGAGGAGACGGGCGCGGTGGCGCTCGCGACGATCGGCGGGACGACGGCGGTGGCCCGGATCGGGATCGGTGGGCTCGCGGATCGATTCGGTCGCGTTCGGACGTTCGTCGCGTGTTCGGGCGTCATGGGGGCAGCAACGCTGTCTCTGCCCCTCATCGGTTCCCCGATCGGACTGTACGGCTTCGCCGTGGTCTTCGGCATCGCCTACGGGGGCAACGGCGCGCTGCTCTCACCGCTGACGGTGGATCTGTTCGGGACGGCGAACCCGAACGCGATCTTCGGGCTCGTGTCGGTCTCCTTCGCCGTCTCGGGGCTGCTCGCTCCCTGGGCCGCCGGTCTCACGTACGACCTCGCGGGAACGTACACGCCGGCCTTCGTCGGCGCGGGGATCGCCGGGTTGCTCGGAGCGGGGCTCCTGGCGATCGCCGGCGCTGCGACGTAACGCCCCTCGATGGAACTGAAGTGGCAGAAGTCGGTTTCGAATCGGCGACGGAGCGGGCGGGCGAGCGTCACCGAGCGATCGGTTGCGGTTCTCGAGCCGCGAGCCGAAACCGACGCGTCAGTCGTCGGTCTCGAGTTCGACTAGCTCGAGCGGCCGGTCAAGGTGACAGACCTCGTGGGGCGGGTCGCCGATGATCTCCCGAATTCGGTACTCCTCGTCGAACTCGACGCCGTCGGGCTCGCAGTACTCGTGGCTCGGACAGGCGACGTAGGGACAGGGGCCGGGGAGACTCGTCTTGCTGCCGGCGAAGGCTCCCTTTGACGTGATGTTCGCGCGCGTCGACGCGGGTTCGACCTCGACGGCACGAACCCCGTCGTCGTGGACGGCGCACTCGAGCGTCTGGGCGTTCTCGCGGACGGACGTGACGCGGTACTTCGTATCGGGTTGGAGATTGAGACACTGACTGCGATAGGGACAGCCGGCGCAGGCGTCGGCTTCGCCCTCGTAGACGAACTCGGTTCCCGGTTCGGCCAGCCGGGAGCCGATGAGTGTAACGGTCGACATACCCACGCGTAGTTGCCACTGGCGGTTAAGCGTCACGTCCCGGCGGTCAGATGGAATATCACAGCGGAAACCCCACCGAGTGAGAACAGTCAGACCGCGCTATCGTCGCCGGTGAGGTCGTCGAGGCGGTCGAAATAGGCCTCGCGGGGCACCTGGTAGAGCGAGCGATAGTCGATCTCGCCGTCGTCGAACCGGCGGGCGAGTGTGACGGTCCGTTCGAGGGCCTCCTCCCGGGTCGGGAACCGCAGCGTCTCGTTCAGCGAGACGTCCGGCTCGAGATAGAGCGTAACGAACCAGTCCGCGGAGTCGACGGTATCGGCGGGGTTGACGCCGGGACGGCGGGTCCGCTTGCCGTGAGTGAGATACAGCGTCGGCAGACACGGCGCGGGGAAGTCCGCGGCGTTGAAGACGTCCGGCCGGTAGGCGAGGACGAGCCGTCCGTCGTCCCCCTGACTCCAGACGGTCCAGCCGTCGGGCAGCCTCGAGCGGTCGATTCCACCGTCCGTATCCGAATCCGGCATGGGAGTCGGTAGGAGCGCCGACCTCTAGTAGCCACCGGAAGTCAGTCGGACGCCCGATCGCAACGGTTCGTCGGTCGAGGGAGACGCGTTATCTCGACACGAGTCACACCGCCTCCGGAGGAGCGCGCGCGAGCAGACGTAGCTACTGCAGGCCGTCAACTTATCGGCGCCCCCGCCGATTGTGTGATGTGATACCGAGCACCGATATAGCCTTCTGGCAGTATTTTCCTGCAATAAACTTCTGCTAAATACCTTTTGGGGCTAAGGCTAAGTAGCTGGATTACTCACTCATTAAATACTATCGGTATCCGTTCGCCGGACCGATCCACTCCGCGCCCGTCCCCGGCGCATCGTTGTCCGAGGTCGCGAGGCCGTCGCACAACGTTCAGTGGAAGAGATGACACATGACACACCATACAGCCGCCCACGACAGGGTCGCGCTCCACGAGAACCCGCTCGAGGAGCCCGACGAGTACGACGCGCTCACGTCGGGTGACGCGACGCGACGGATTCCGACGGTTCGGCCACGAGACGCCGCGGTCGGTCGAACGACGTCCACTCACGTCGTTCGTGAACGCACGGACGACTGCACTGCAGACGGGGGAACCCCGCAACTGGCAATGATACCATGACCGGTGACATCGAGACACTCGAGCAGCTCAGTACGGATTACCAGGAATCGATGCCCGCAGACCTGCGGGAAACCAAATCTTTCGATTGGTTCCTCGAAGCGGTGTACGAGGACCCGAAGATCGCCCGCAACGCCCACCAGCGCGTCGCGGACATGTTCGACTACTACGGCACGACCTACGACGAAACGGAAGGAGTAGTCGAATACCAGCTCGCGAGCGAGGACCCGCTGGGCGACGGTGAGAACACGTTCTACGGGAAGATCATCCACCAGTCGATCCACGAGTTCGTGAACAAGGTCAAATCGGGCGCCCGCCGACTCGGCCCCGAGCGCCGGATCAAGCTCCTGCTCGGTCCGGTCGGCTCCGGGAAGTCCCACTTCGACAAGCAGGTCCGCAAATACTTCGAGGACTACACGCTTCGCGACGACGGGCGGATGTATACCTTCAAGTGGACCAACCTCTGTGACGTCATCCAGGATCAGGACCCCGCCGACGACACCGTCCGCTCCCCGATGAACCAAGATCCGCTCGTCTTGCTCCCCGTCGAGCAGCGCCAGCGGGTCATCGACGACCTCAACGAGAACCTCGACGCACCCTACACCATCCAGAACGAACAGGCGCTGGATCCCGAGAGCGAGTTCTACATGGACCGGCTGCTGGCGTACTACGACGACGACCTCCAGCAGGTCCTCGAGAACCACGTCGAGATCGTCCGCTTCGTCGCCGACGAGAACAAGCGCCAGGGCCTCGAGACGTTCGAGCCCAAGGACAAGAAGAACCAGGACGAGACGGAGCTGACGGGGGACGTCAACTACTCGAAGATCGCCATCTACGGCGAGAGCGACCCGCGCGCGTTCGATTACTCGGGCGCCTTCTGTAACGCCAACCGCGGCATCTTCTCCGGCGAGGAGCTACTGAAACTCCAGCGGGAGTTCCTCTACGACTTCCTCCACGCGACCCAGGAGCAGACGATCAAGCCCAAGAACAACCCGCGGATCGACATCGATCAGGTGATCGTGGGTCGTACGAACATGCCCGAGTACAAGGACAAGAAGGGCGACGAGAAGATGGAGGCCTTCAACGACCGCACCAAGCGGATCGACTTCCCGTACGTCCTCAGCTACGAGGACGAGGCCAACATCTACGACAAGATGCTGAGCAACGCCGACGTCCCCGACATCAACGTCGAGCCCCACACCTTAGAGATGGCCGGCCTCTTCGGCGTCCTCACGCGCATCGAGGAGCCCGACACCGAGACCGTCGAGCTGCTCTCGAAGGCCAAGGCCTACAACGGCGAGATCGACGAGGGCGACGATATCGACATCAAGAAGCTCCGCGAGGAGGCCGAGGCGACGGCCGAGATCGGCGAGGGCATGGTCGGCGTCTCCCCCCGCTTCATCGGCGACGAGATCGCCGAGGCGATCATGGACTCCAAACACCGCCAGCGCGGCTTCCTCTCGCCGCTGACGGTGTTCAACTTCTTCGAGGAGAACCTCGAGCACCACGGCTCGATTCCGGAGGACAACTTCGAGAAGTACTACCGCTACCTCGAGACCGTGCGCGAGGAGTACAAGGAGCGGGCCATCGAGGACGTCCGCCACGCGCTGGCCTACGACCTCGACGAGATCCAGCGCCAGGGCGAGAAGTACATGGATCACGTGATGGCCTACATCGACGACGACACCATCGAGGACGAACTCACGGGCCGCGAGCAGGAGCCCGACGAGACCTTCCTGCGCAGCGTCGAGGAGAAACTCGACATTCCCGAAGACCGGAAGGAGGACTTCCGACAGGAGGTCTCGAACTGGGTCAGCCGCCGTGCGCGTGAAGGTGAAGCGTTCAATCCGCAGGACAACGAGCGCCTGCGCCGCGCGCTCGAGCGCAAACTCTGGGAGGACAAGAAGCACAACATCAACTTCTCCGCGCTGGTGAGCGCCAACGAGTTCGACGACGACGAGCGCTCCGCGTGGATCGACGCGCTGATGGAACAGGGCTACTCCGAGGGCGGGGCCAAGGAAGTGCTCGAGTTCGCCGGCGCCGAGGTCGCCAAAGCAGAGATGGAAGACTAACATGGCACGAGGAACCGACTACGTCCGCGACGCCGACCGGGCCCTCGAAGAGACCTACGAGGAGCCGATGAGCCTCGCGGCGTACGTCGACCGCATCTTCGAGAACCCCTCGATCGCCTCCCACGCCTCGAAGTACCTGCTCGAGGCGATCGAGGCCGCGGGCACCCGGACCGTCGTCGAGGAGGGCGAGGAGAAGGAGCGCTACCGCTTCTTCGACGATCCGCACAACGACGGCGAGCACGCGATCCTCGGCAACACCGAGGTGCTCAACGGGTTCGTCGACGATCTGCGGTCGATCGCCGCGGGCCGGGCGAAAGACGAGAAGATCATCTGGTTCGAAGGTCCCACGGCGACCGGCAAGTCCGAACTCAAACGGTGTCTGGTCAACGGGCTCCGCGAGTACTCGAAGACGCCCGACGGCCGCCGCTACACCGTCGAGTGGAACATCTCGACCGCCGACGCCGGCGAGCGCGGCCTGAGCTACGGCGGCGACGCGAGCGCGGCCGACGAACAGAACTGGTACGAGAGCCCCGTCCAGGCCCACCCGCTGTCGGTGTTCCCCGAGAACGTCCGCGAGGAACTCCTCGCGGGGCTCAACGAGGAACTGGACGACCACGTCCCCGTGCAGGTCGACGCGCAACTCGACCCCTTCTCCCGGGAGGCCTACGACTTCCTCGAGGAGCGCTACCGCAGGGAGGGCGAGGAGGAACTATTCTCGGCGATCACAGACGACGCCCACCTCAGAGTGAAGAACTACGTCGTCGACATGGGACAGGGCGTCGGCGTCCTCCACTCGGAGGACGACGGTCCGCCCAAGGAGCGCCTCGTCGGCTCGTGGATGCACGGCATGCTTCAGGAACTCGACTCGCGCGGGCGCAAGAACCCGCAGGCGTTCAGCTACGACGGCGTGCTCTCGCAGGGCAACGGCGTCCTGACTATCGTCGAGGACGCGGCCCAGCACGCAGACCTGCTCCAGAAGCTGCTGAACGTCCCCGACGAGCAGTCAGTGAAGCTGGACAAGGGGATCGGGATGGACGTCGACACGCAGATGCTGATCATCTCGAACCCCGATCTCGAGGCCCAACTCAACCAGCACTCGGATCGAAACGGGATGGACCCGCTGAAGGCGCTCAAGCGCCGGCTGGACAAACACCGCTTCGGCTATCTGACGAACCTGAGTCTCGAGACGGAGCTGATCCGCCGCGAGCTGACTAACGAGACGTCGGTCTGGGAGGCCGAGAGCTACGACGAACTCGCCGAGCGGATCCGCGCGCCGGTGACGGTGACGGTCAAAGGGCAGGACGGCCGCACGCGAACTCAGGAGTTCGCCCCCCATGCCGTCGAGGCGGCCGCGCTGTACGCGGTCGTCACGCGGCTGGACGAGGAGGACCTCCCGAACGGGCTCGATCTGGTCGACAAGGCCCGGATCTACGATCAGGGCTACCTCCAGGAGGGCGACACCCGGCGAGAGAAAGACGAGTTCGATTTCGATGACGACGGCAACGACGGCGACCACGGGATTCCGGTCACATACACCCGGGACACACTCGCCGAACTGCTCCAGACGGACCTCGATCGCCACCATCCCGACCTGCGGGTCGAGGACGTCGTCATGCCCCGCGACGTGCTGAACGGCATGGTCGAGGGGCTGGCCGACGCGCCGGTGTTCTCGACTGGCGAGCGCTCGGAGTTCGAGAACCGCGTCGTCCCCGTGAAGAACTACATCTACGACCAGCAGGAGTCGGACGTCATCGAGGCCATCATGCACGACAAACGCGTCGACGAGGAGACCGTCGCCGAGTACGTCGAACACGTCTACGCCTGGGAGACCGAGGAACCCCTGTACAACGACCGCGGCGAGCGCGTCGAGCCCGATCCGCTGACGATGAAGCTCTTCGAGATCGAGCACCTGGGCCGGTTCTCCGAGGCCGAGTACGAGGGGAACCTCCCCCGCGAGAGCGTCCGAAACTTCCGGCGCGAGAAGGTCATCACGTCGCTGAACCGCCACGCCTGGGAGCACCGCAACGAGGACTTCTCGGTCGAGGACGTCGACCTCACGGCGATTCCCGTGATCAAGACCGTCCTCGAGAGCCACGACTGGGACGACGTCGAGCGGACCTTCGAGGACTTCGACCCGCGACAGTGGAGCGATCCGCCCAGCGGGACCGAGACGGCGGCGGTCAAGGAGAGCACGATCGACACGATGGTCGACCTCTTCGGCTACACCGAGGCGTCGGCCGAGCTAACCAGCAGACACGTCATGGGTCAGGTGAGCTACAGATGGGACTGAGAGACGACCTCGAGCGATTCCGCGAAGTCGGCGAGCAGCGCCGCGAGGATCTGGCCGACTTCATCCAGTACGGCGACCTCGGACAGAGCCGGCCGGGCGAGATCAACATCCCGGTCAAGATCGTCTCGCTGCCGGAGTTCGAGTACGACCAACGCGATCAGGGCGGGGTCGGCCAGGGCGAGGACGGCACGCCCGACACCGGCCAGCCGGTCGGCCAACCCCAGCCCCAGCCGGGCGACGACGACGGCGAGGACGGCGAACCCGGCGAGGAGGGCGGCGACCACGAGTACTACGAGATGGACCCCGAGGAGTTCGCCGAGGAGCTCGACGAAGAACTCGGACTCGACCTCGATCCAAAGGGGAAGAAGGTCATCGAGGAGAAGGAAGGGCCGTTCACGGACCTCACCCGAAGCGGTCCCAACAGCACGCTCGACTTCGAGCGGATGTTCAAGGAGGGGCTCAAGCGCAAGCTCGCGATGGACTTCGACGAGGAGTTCCTGAAGGAACTGTGTAAGGTCGAGGGGATCGAGCCACGCGACGTCTTCGAGTGGGCCCGCGGCGAGAGCCTGCCGGTGTCGATGGCGTGGGTCGAAGAGGCCTACAGCGACGTTCCCGACGAGGAGCGCGGCAAATGGGCCTCGATCGAAGAAGTCGAGAACGAGGTCGAGCGCGAGAGCGTCCAGCAGAAGATCCGCCGCGAGGGGATCAAACACGTCCCCTTCCGTCGCGAGGACGAACGCTACCGCCATCCCGAGATCATCGAGGAGAAGGAGAAGAACGTCGTGGTCGTCAACATCCGCGACGTCTCCGGCTCGATGCGCGAGAAGAAACGCGAACTCGTCGAGCGGACCTTTACCCCGCTGGACTGGTACCTGCAGGGCAAGTACGACAACGCCGAGTTCGTCTACATCGCTCACGACGCCGACGCCTGGGAGGTCGAGCGCGACGAGTTCTTCGGCATCCGCAGCGGCGGCGGCACCAAGATCTCGAGCGCGTACGAACTCGCCGCCCAGCTGCTCGAGGAGTACCCCTGGAGCGACTGGAACCGGTACGTCTTCGCCGCGGGCGACTCGGAGAACTCGAGCAACGACACCGAGGAGCGCGTGATCCCGATGATGGAGCAGATCCCGGCGAACCTCCACGCATACGTGGAGACCCAGCCCAGCGGCAACGCGATCAACGCCACCCACGCCGAGGAGCTCGAGCGTCACTTCGGTACCGACGCCGACGACGTCGCGGTGGCGTACGTCAACGGCGAATCGGACGTGACCGACGCGATCTACGACATCCTCAGTACGGAAGGTGAGCAAGATGAGTAAGTCAAATTCAAACGCGGATCGATTCCGCAAACAGGCGATCGCAGCCGACCTCGAGGAACCGGTCGACGAGGCGCGAAACCTCGCCGAGAAGCTCGGTCTCGAGCCCTACCCGGTGAAGTACTGGATCATCGACTACGACGAGATGAACGAACTCATCGCCTACGGCGGGTTCCAGTCGCGGTACCCCCACTGGCGGTGGGGCATGCAGTACGACAAACAGCAAAAGCAGGGCCAGTACGGCGGCGGGAAGGCCTTCGAAATCGTCAACAACGACAACCCGGCCCACGCGTTCCTCCAGGAGTCGAACACGGTCGCCGACCAGAAGGCGGTCATCACCCACGTCGAGGCTCACTCGGACTTCTTCGCGAACAACGACTGGTTCGGCATGTTCACCAGCGGCCGCGCCGACGAGGACCAGGTCAACGCCGCCGCCATGCTCGAGCGCCACGCGCGGGCAATCGACGAGTACATGTCCGATCCCGACATCGACCGCGCCGACGTCGAGAAGTGGATCGATCACTGCCTGAGCCTCGAGGACAACATCGACCAGCATCAGGTGTTCAGCCGCCGGCTCGATATCGACGGACCGGTCCACGAGGGAATCGACGAGGACCTCGCCGAGAAGTTGGACGAACTCGAGCTCTCCGACGAAATCAAAGGCGAGGTGTTCGACGAGGAGTGGGTCGACAAACTCGAGGGCGAAGACGTTCCGGCGAACTTCCCCGAGGAGCCACAGAAGGACGTGTTAGCGTTCGTCCGCGAACACGGGAAGCAGTACGACGCGGAGGCCGGCCGGGGCGTCGAGATGGAGGAGTGGCAACGCGACATCCTCGACATGATGCGCGCGGAGGCGTACTACTTCGCCGCCCAGAAGATGACGAAGGTGATGAACGAGGGTTGGGCCGCCTACTGGGAGTCGACGATGATGACCGACGAGGCCTTCGCCGGCGACGACGAGTTCCTCAACTACGCCGACCACATGGCCAAAGTCCTGGCGTCGGGCGGCCTCAACCCCTACAGCCTCGGCATGGAGCTCTGGGAGTACGTCGAGAACACGACCAACCGGCGGGAAGTCCTCGAGGCCCTCCTGCGCGTCGAGGGCATCTCCTGGCGGAACCTCACCGAGGTCGTCGACTTCGACGAGGTGCTCGACGAACTGGAGCCGCCGACGGCGATTGAAACGATCACCCCGGAGACGCTCGACTCGCTCGAGGAAGTCCCCGACGAGTGGGTCGACCAACAGGCCCTCGAGCGGGCGCGAGACGGTGAGATCGACGTGTCGAAATATCCCTGGAAGGTGCTGACCTACGAGGGCATCGCCCGCCGGCATTACTCGCTGGTCAAGCGCCAGAACCGCGGCTTCCTCGCGCGGATCAACCAGAACGAACTCGAGCGGATCGGCCGCTACCTGTTCGACGACGCCCGGTACTCGTCGGTCACGGAAGCGCTCGCGGACGTCGACTTCGCTGCCGGCTGGAACCGGATGTTCGACGTTCGGGAGAGCCACAACGACGTGACCTTCCTCGACGAGTTCCTCACGCAGGAGTTCATCACCGAGAACAACTACTTCACCTACGAGCACTCGCAGGCGACCGGGCAGTTCCACGTCGCCAGCGACGCGGCCGAGGACGTCAAGAAGAAGCTCCTCCTGCAGTTCACCAACTTCGGGAAGCCGACGATCGCAGTCTACGACGGCAACTACAACAACGCCAACGAACTCCTGTTGGGTCACCAGTACAACGGCGTCATGCTCGACATCGGGCAGGCCAAGGAGACCCTCAAGCGGACCTTCGAACTGTGGGGGCGGCCGGTGAACCTGCTGACGATCGTCAAGGAGGTCGACGAACACGACATCGAGGTCGCCAAGCGCCGTAACCGCGAACCGGAGCCGGAAGAGCAGGGGAAGCTGATCCGGTACAACGGCGAAACGGTGACGACCGAGGACGTGCCGTGGGAGGAGGTCGAACACCTCGCGGCCGACGACGTCGACTACGACACCAAGCCCGACGAGTGGCTCGCGTAGGGCCGCTCGACGGTCAGTCCATTTTTGGCTCGGTCGAACGAGAGACCGAGTTCGACCGAACGGAGGTCGGTCACGGTCGACTGACAGGTCGAACCCGAGTGAGCTGGATTCACATCGTACAGCCCCGAACAAAGGTTGTTTCGCCGCCGTTCGTCCAGAACTCTTTTATATCTCATCCCTAATTGCAGGAGACGATGAATGGGGACAGGGGCGAAGCCGTTGAGCCCCGAGGCCGACGAACCACAGGAGCCGATCTCCCATCGGTACTTGCACGACTCGACGATCAAGGACCGACCGAACAACGGGCCGCAGTCGGACGGATTCGCACTGCGATCGACGAGCAGGACCGGGCAGCGGTGTACGTCCCGACCGTTCCGAAACTCCGGACGCTGCTCGAGCGCCCGGCGATCGATTTTCGCGACGAGGTCGCTGCCTGCCTCGCCGACCTCGCAGTCGAAGCACCCACCGACGTCGCGCCGTCGACCGGCTCGATCGTCGACGTCGCCGTCGAACACGCCACTGAGCCGATGACGCGGGAACTCCTCCGGTGTCTCGCCGCCGTCGCAGCCGAGCGACCGGACGTCGTGGTCGAGCACACCGCAGCGATCGCCGACGTCCTCGAGCAACGACGCGGCTACGACCGCTGGGGGCTCCGCGTACTCGCGTCCGTCTCGCGGGAGGAGCCGGCGGCGATCGAACCGGCGCTGCCGGTTCTCACCGACGCGCTGGCGGCGAGCCCGGTCGAAAACGGGTCGCTGGCGCTCCGCGCGCTCGGTCGACTGGCACGATCCGACGCGGCGCTGCCCGACCTCGAGTTCGTCGCGCAGGCCGCCGCGCTCGCGGATCACGACGACGCGTCGCTGCGCGCCGATGCGATCGGCTGTCTCGGCGACGTGGCCCATCGCGATCCCGCCGCCGTCGAGCCGGTGTGTGCCGAACTCGGGGCGGCGCTCTCGGCCGCCGATCCCGACACCCGCGCCGCGTGGGCCGCGACGCAACTCCCGTAGGGACGTGTCGTCCCGCAGCGAGGACCGCAACGCAGTCTATCCTCGCGACCGTTTCGTCCATCATGACGTTTTCCGTCGAAACCGAGTCGCGGCTGACGACCGTCGACGTGACCGATCGCATCGCAGCGGCCGTCCCCGACGATCTCGAGTCGGGGACCTGTACCGCCTTCGTCGAGCACACGACGGCCGGCCTCGTCGTTCAGGAGGACGAACCGCGGCTTCGCGGCGACCTCGAGTCGTTCCTGCGGGATCTCGTTCCCGACGAGGGTCACGCACACGACGAATTAGATGGGAACGCGGACTCGCATCTGCGGGCGGCGCTCATCGGGCCGGACGTGACGATTCCGGTCGAGGACGGGGCGTTGGCGCTGGGGACGTGGCAGTCAGTGTTGCTCGTGGAATGCGACGGCCCGCGAACGCGGACGGTGTCCGTGACGACCGTCGGTGACTAATTGCTGGCCGGTCGGTCGTTTCTCCGTCCCCCACCAATATCGAAGTTACATCCGGATCGGCCGATCCGCCGAAACGTAATCGACGCCGCGGCGGGCGAGCAGCTTCGCCACCGCTCGTCGTTCGATCGTCCATGCATGGACCTCGAGTCCCACCGCCGTCGCCCGCGAGACGACCCGGGTCGCCAGACAGCGCCAGTAGCTCGCCCCGAGGACGTCGCAGTCGAGTTCGACCGCCGTCGTGACCGGCGTCTCGAGGTGTCGACTGACGAGCAGCCCGATCGGCTGACTCGGATCGCGGTCACGAATCGTCCGCAGTTCGGAGGCCAGAAACGAGGTGACGACGACGCGATTGGGGAGGGAAGCTTCCTCGAGAGTAGCGAGTACGTCCGCGGCGATATCGGACTCTTTGAGCTCGATGTGTGCCTCGACCGTCGGCGGGAGGGCCTCGAGCATCGCCGCGAGGGTCGGAATTTCGTCGCCGGACCCGTACACTGAGTGAGCGGAGAGGTCCGTAAGGGAGGCGTCCGCGACGGTCCCGGAGCCGTCGGTGACGCGGTCGATCGTCTCGTCGTGGACGACGACGAGTTCGCCGGAGCCACAGCGTCGCACGTCGAACTCGACGGCGTCGGCGCGGTCGGCCGCGGCCCGAACGGCACCGATCGTATTCTCGGGTGCGGCCGCGGCGAAGCCCCGATGCGCGATAAGTCGCATGCGAATGGTCCATCGCCGCTCGGCGACGTTATTCTGACGCCATCTCGCATGCACCGCATCGAAACGGGTGTCGTCGTCCGAGTCCCAAATTGTGTAGCAAGTAGCCTTATTCGAGTACCATGACAAGGGAGGATTGATTATTGAATTGTCTGAATCAGATAGTTATCTGTCACTTTTGGCACTTCCATGAGCAGCCGGGTCGACAAGCCGATTGACGTCCTCCTCGTGGAGGATGACGACGGAGACGTTCGCCTCCTCCGAGAGGCGTTCGACCAACTGGACATCGAAACCAGAATTCGCGTCGCCAGTGACGGTGAACAGGCGGTAACGCTCCTCACCGACCGCGGCGACGAGCAGCGAGCGGTTCCGGATCTCGTCTTGCTAGATCTGGATCTGCCCCGGATGAACGGCCTCGAGTTGCTCGAGACGTTGGCGGCGGAACCGGAGCTCGCACGACTTCCCGTACTCGTGTTGACGAAATCGACGAGCGTCGCAGACGTTCACGCGAGTTACGAACTCGCAGCGAACGCGTACCTCACGAAGCCGACGACTACGGAGGGGTACGTCAAAATGGTGAACGCAGTCGCGGAGTTCTGGTTCCGGCGGGCCGCCCTCCCGTCGATCGCGTCATAGCGACGGGACTCTCTCGTAGCGGCAACTCTTCATAGCGACACCGCTTCGGCGTGACGGCGACCCGGCGATCGGCGTGTATTTCCCGCCCCTACCTTGATGCGAGCGGGTCACGCACTAGACAGTATGTCTGTGAGGACCGATTTCGACGTCGACTTCGACGGAACCGTCGCAGTGATTACCGGTGCCAGCGGCGCGCTCGGCAGCGCCGCCGTCGATCGCTTCCTCGAGACAGGGGCGACGGTCTGTGCCGTGGACGTGATCGCGCCAGACGACGAGGACAGCCTGCTCGAGCGCGATCCGGCCGACGAGTCCGAACTCGCGTTCTACGACGCCGATCTGACCGACGAGGACGACGTTGCGGCCCTGATGGAATCCGTCGCCGACGATCACGGCCGGATCGACCACCTGCTGAATATCGCCGGGACGTGGCGCGGCGGCGACCACATCGAGGACACCGATCTCGAGGCGTTCGACCTCCTGCTGGACGTCAACCTGAAGACGGCGTTTCTCGCGTCCAAACACGCCCTCCCCCACCTGCAGGACGCGGACGGTTCGATCGTCAGTATCAGCGCTCGCTCCTCGCTCGAGGGCGGCGAGGGCGACGGACCGTACCGGATTACGAAGGCCGGTATCCGGCTCCTGACGGAAACGCTCGCCGAAGAGAACCGCGGGACCGTCCGCGCGAACTGCGTCATGCCGAGCGTGATCGACACGCCGATGAACCGAGAGATGATGCCCGACGCGGACCACGACTCCTGGGTCGACCCGCTCGAGATCGCGGACGTGATGGCCTTCCTTTGTAGCGATGGGGCTGCGGTGACGAGCGGGGCCGCCGTGCCGGTCTACGGTGAGGCCTGATCGGCGAAAACGAACCGCAGATTAGCCGAGAATACCGCTGATCGCCTCGTACGCGCCGATCGCGTTCAGTCCGAGGATCACGACCAGCGTGACGACGACGGGTACTCGAAGGGCCCAGATCCAGGCCGTTCCCCACCCGCCGAGGTTTCGGATACCTTTACCGAGTTCCTCGAGGCCGATGTCGGTCTTGACCCAGCCGATGTAGATGGATAACAACAGTGCTCCGAGGATGAGCAGGATGTTGTTAGCGAGTTCGTCGTAGACCGTGAGCCACGAGAGACTTCCGTCGTACGCGACGGGAACGCCGAAGAGGAATATCGCGGTCCCGATGAGAAGAGTCGCCGGGACGCGATCGACGCCGCGTTCGTCGATCAGGTAGGAAACGACGACCTCCATGATACTGATCGCGCTCGAGAGCGCCGCGATGGTGACGGTACCGAAGAAGATCGCCCCGAAAACGCTGCCGAGCGGAATGTTGCTAAACGCCTGCGAAAGCGCGATGAAGATGAAACCCGGACCGTCGCCGATTTCGACGATGTCGGCGACAGCGAGGTCGCCGGAGAAGAGGACCGGGAACGCGACGAGGCCGACGGTGAACGCGATCGCCGTGTCTAATCCGACGATGATGACGGCGTCTTTGGCGAGGTTACGATCCTCTCCGAGGTAGGATGCATAAGTGATCATCACACCCATCCCGAGCGAGAGCGTGAAGAACGCCTGTGCGGCTGCTGCGGGTAAGATACTAGTCCAGTTCTCGGCAATAGTACTCAGGTCGGGTGACAGGTAGTACGCGTAGGCTTCCCCGGCACTCGGGAGCGTTCCGGCGTAGACTGCCAGACCGACCAAGAGGATGATGATCGCGGGAACCATCAGTTTCACGGAGAATTCGATACCGCGCCGAATACCGAACCCGACGACGGCGATGACGGCCGCCATGAAAATCGCGTGTGTGAGGACCGACATCATTCCCCCGGTTGTTGCTCCGAACTGCGCCGCACCGTCTGCGGCGTAGTTCCCTTGTAGTCCGTAAACGGTGTACTGCAAAACCCAGCCAGCGACGACGCTGTAGTACGAGAGGATAACGAAGCCCGCGACGATGAACACCCACCCGATCCGCTGCCACGAACTCGTGCCGATCTGTTTGAGCGCACCGACGGGATTCCGATCCGTGTACCGGCCGACGGTGAACTCAACCAGGATCACTGGGAACCCGATGACCGCGATCAAAGCGAGGTATACGACGAGGAACGCCGCTCCGCCGAATTCACCGACTTGATACGGAAATCTCCAGACGTTACCTAATCCCACCGCACTGCCGACCGCGGCGAGGATGAAGCCAGTTCGCGTTGCCCATGATTCGCGTTGTGCCATACCCGCTTTTATAAAAACAACCCTATATAACTTTTCGTGGTGCTTCGGTCATTTACCAGGAGGTGAGTTATTAATCGTGACGGAGTTACGGAATCCTTTTCCAGTTGGTCCTCGCACAACGGCGTATGAATGCAGTAGGGGTGTTCCCGGCATGACGATGGAGGATCGTATCGATGAACTCGAGGAACTCCGCGAGGAAGCACGCAAGGGCGGCGGCGAGGCACGGATCGAAAAGCAACACGACAAGGGGAAGATGACCGCCCGCGAGCGGATCGACTACTTCCTCGACGAGGGAACGTTCACGGAGTTCGACCAGCTTCGGACTCACCAGACGAGCCAGTTCGGGATGGAAGAGAAGAAAGTTCCCGGCGACGGCGTCGTCACGGGCTACGGCGAGGTCAACGGGCGGAAGGTCTTCGTCTTCGCTCACGACTTCACCGTCTTCGGTGGGTCGCTCGGTGAGGTCTTCGCCGAGAAGATCTGCAAGGTCATGGACATGGCGATGGAGGTCGGCGCGCCCATCATCGGGCTCAACGACTCCGCCGGCGCTCGGATTCAGGAAGGGGTCAAGAGCCTCGCTGGCTTCACCGAAATCTTCCGACGAAACCAGGAGGCGAGCGGCGTCATCCCCCAGATCTCGGGAATCATGGGTCCGTGTGCCGGCGGCGCGGTCTACTCCCCGTCGATCACCGACTTCATTTTCATGGTGAAAGACACGAGCCACATGTACATCACCGGCCCCGGCGTCACCAAGACCGTTACCGGTGAGGACGTCACGCACGAGGAACTCGGCGGCGCGATGACCCACGCCGACAAGACAGGCGTCGCCCAGTTCGCCTGCGAGAGCGAGGAGCAGGCGCTCGACGACATCAAGCGGCTCCTCTCGTATCTGCCCCAGAACAACGTCGAGGATCCGCCCCGCGTCGAACCGTGGGACGATCCTGACCGTCGTGACGACGAACTCAAGAGTATCGTCCCACCGAGTCCACAGAAGCCCTACGACATGACCAACGTCATCGATTCGGTCGTCGACGAGGGCTCCTTTTTCGAGGTCGCGGACAACTTCGCGCAGAACATCGTCGTCGGCTTCGGCCGACTGGACGGGCGCTCGGTCGGCCTCGTCGCCAACCAGCCCCGCGTCAACGCCGGGACGCTAACCGTCGACGCCTCGATGAAGGCCTCGCGGTTCGTCCGCTTCTGTGACTCCTTTAATATCCCGATCGTCACCTTCGTCGACGTCCCCGGCTACATGCCCGGCACCGATCAGGAACACCGCGGGATCATCCGTCACGGTGCGAAGCTGCTCTACGCGTTTGCGGAAGCGACCGTCCCGCTGCTGACCGTCATCACCCGGAAAGCGTACGGCGGTGCCTACTGCGTCATGGCCTCGAAGAACCTCGGCGCGGACGTCAACTACGCCTGGCCGACCGCCGAGATCGCCGTCATGGGCCCACAGGGTGCGGTCAACATCCTCTACCGCGAGGAGCTCGCGGAGGCCGACAACCCAGACGAACTCCGCGACGAACTCATCGACGAGTACCGTGAGGAGTTCGCCAACCCCTACACTGCGACGGACAAGGGCTTCCTCGACGACGTCATCGTTCCCACCGAAACCCGCCCGCGGCTGATCGACGACCTCGAGATGCTCGAGACCAAACGCGAACAGAACCCCGACAAGAAACACGGCAACATCCCGCTGTAGTCAGATGACATCACAGCACCAGACGACGGCCGACGACGGCGGACGGGCCGAGAGCGACGGGAACCCCAAATCGACGGCCGAGAGCGACGGGTCGGTCGGACTCGAGGCAGCGCTGCCGACAGACGTCGCGCTCGACCTGCCGGACGATGCAGCAGAGGACGAGGCCGCGGCGATCGCGGCCGCCATTGGTGCGCATCTCCACGATCAGGCGCTCGCGGCCGCCGCAGCGGCGGCCGAGGGCGAAGCAACGTGGGACGACAGGCGCTGGGCGTTCGCCGGTCGCGTTCGCACCCAGCAACACCGCACCGTCCGCGTCCCGCGCGATGCACCGACCGACCCGTGGTCGGCCGCGGGTCGCACGAAACAGTTCTGAACGCTCCACCCCGCTCTTTCTGGATCGACGCGTCCGCCGAGACAAGATGCCGGAGAGTAACGAACAGTCGAGCGAAGTTCGATTCGTATCGCTCGATGTGAAAACGAGACTACCGGCGTGAGAAACGGGAACGATGGCGTGGGGCTGTCCGGTGCTACTCCGAATCGGATCCCAGTTCGGGTTCCGGTTCAGCTTCGTCTTCGTCTTCGGTCTCCGACATGGTGATCGGCTCGTCGGGCCCCGCTTCCATATCCGCACCCATGTCCTGGCCCTCCTTGATCGCCTGTGCTTCCTGTTCCATCGCTTCGACGTCCATCTCCGCCTGTTCGTCGATCTCGCCGATGATATCGGCGATGTCGTCCAGGCCGATCAGTTCGCGGGTCTCCTCGTCGAACTCGAGGCTCTCGAGGTCCGCCCCGTCCCCCTCGACGTCGCTGCCCGAGAGATGCTTTCCGTAGCGGCCGACCAGCGAGGTGAGCTCCTGGGGCATGACAAACGTCGTCGACTCGCCCTGGCCGATCTCCGCGAGCGTCTCCATTCCCTTGTCGATGACGGCGCGCTCGCCCATCGATTCGGCGGATCGTGCGCGCAGCACGGTCGAAATCGCGTCACCCTGGGACTCGAGAATCTGGCTCTGTTTCTCCCCCTGAGCGCGGATGATGTTCGACTGTTTGTCACCCTCCGCTTTCTCGACGGCGCTGCGGCGTTCACCCTGTGCCTCGAGGATCATCGCGCGGCGACGGCGCTCGGCGGAGGTCTGTTCCTCCATCGCGCCCTTGACGCCCGCGGAGGGCGTGACCTCGCGGACCTCGACCGATTCGACGCGAATGCCCCACTCGTCGGTGGGCTCGTCGAGCTCTTGACGAATTCGCTCGTTGATCATCTCACGGCGACTGAGCGTGTCGTCGAGCTCCATGTCGCCGATCACGGCGCGCAGCGTGGTCTGTGCCAGATTCGAGACCGCGCGCTGATAGTCGTCGACCTCGAGGAACGCGCGTTTGGCGTTCATGACCCGAATGTAGACGACGGCGTCGGCGGTGACCGGCGAGTTGTCGCGGGTGATCGCTTCCTGCTGGGGGACGTCCAGCGTCTGCGTTCGCATGTCGAACGTGTATATTCGCGACACGAACGGCGGGACGATGTTCAGCCCCGGCTCGAGTAGTTTGCGATACTCGCCGAAGACGGTCAGCGCGGCCCTGTCGTAGGCGTCGACGATCTCGACCATCTGCCAAACCGTGATCACGACGAGGAGGAGTCCGATGGCTCCGATGAGGAGCAACGGATCCTCGAGCACCGATTGCGTCTGTAGCAGGCCGGATGCCAACTCGTACATTAGTCGTGTTAGGGACTGGGTCCGGATAACGATTGCCCACAACTAGCACGCAGTGGCGTTTCGTCCTAGAGCGATTCAGGTATTCCTTGCCGTCGTCTCAGCGTCATCCCGTCTGAGTTCGGGGCTGACGACCGGCAAAATAGGCCGCTTCGTCGAACCCGTTGCGAAAAAGTAAGGTAGGGGCCTCACGACTGTTTCCACAGGAATGTTCAGGAAGGTTCTCGTGGCGAACCGCGGGGAAATCGCTGTCCGCGTTATGCGGGCGTGTGAGGAGTTGAACATCGGGACTGTCGCTGTCTACTCCGAGGCAGACTCGGATTCCGGACACGTGCGCTACGCCGACGAGGCGTACAACGTGGGGCCGGCGCGTGCGGCCGACTCCTATCTCGATCACGAGGGTGTCATCGAGGCCGCACGGAAGGCCGATGCCGACGCCATTCACCCAGGCTACGGCTTCCTCGCGGAGAACGCGGAGTTCGCGAGCAAGGTCGAGGACGTCGAAGGGATCACGTGGGTCGGCCCGTCCAGCGACGCGATGGAATCGCTGGGCGAGAAGACCAAGGCCCGCACGATCATGAACGAGGCCGACGTGCCGATCGTCCCCGGGACGACGGACCCCGTTACCGACCCCGAGGAAGTCAAAGAATTCGGCGAGAAACACGGCTACCCGATCGCCATCAAAGCCGAAGGCGGCGGCGGCGGCCGCGGGATGAAGGTCGTCTGGGACGAAAGCGAGGTCGAGGACCAACTCGAGAGCGCCCAGCGCGAGGGCGAAGCCTACTTCGACAACGACTCGGTCTACCTCGAGCGTTACCTCGAGAAGCCCCGTCACATCGAGGTCCAGATCGTCGCCGATCAGCACGGGAACGTGCGCCACTTGGGCGAGCGCGACTGTTCGCTCCAGCGCCGCCACCAGAAGGTAATCGAGGAGGGCCCCTCGGCGGCCCTCTCGGACGAACTCCGCAAGAAGATCGGCGAGGCTGCTCGTCGGGGCGTCGCCGCAGCGGACTACACCAACGCCGGCACCGTCGAGTTCCTCGTCGAGGAGGAGCCGGGCCGCGACGGCGTCCTCGGTCCGGACGCGAACTTCTACTTCCTCGAGGTCAACACGCGGATCCAGGTCGAGCACACGGTCACCGAGGAAATCACCGGCATCGATATCGTCAAGCGCCAACTCAGGATCGCCGCCGGCGAGGAGCTCGACTTCGCACAGGACGACGTCGATATCGACGGTCACGCGATGGAGTTCCGGATCAACGCCGAGAACGCGGCCAACGACTTCGCGCCCGCGACCGGTGGCACGCTCGAGACCTACGATCCGCCGGGCGGGATCGGCGTCCGTCTGGACGACGCACTCCGGCAGGGCGACGAGCTCGTCACCGACTACGACTCGATGATCGCGAAGCTGGTCGTCTGGGGCGAGGACCGTGACGAGTGTATCGAGCGCTCGCTGCGCGCGCTCCGCGAGTACCAGATCGGGGGGATTCCGACGATCATCCCCTTCCACCGGCTGATGCTCACCGACGAGAAGTTCGTCCAGAGCACGCACACCACGAAGTACCTCGACGAGGAACTCGACGAGAGCCGCATCGAGGAGGCCCAGGAACAGTGGGGCGGCGACATCGGCGATGGCAGCGCGAGCGAGGACGAGGACGACGCCGTCGAACGGGAGTTCACCGTCGAGGTCAACGGCAAGCGCTTCGAGGTCGAACTCGAGGAACACGGCGCCCCCGCGATCCCGGCCGGCGACGTCGACGCTGGCGGGCAGACCGGTCGTCCGGAGCCGGCGGGCGGCTCGAGTAGCGGCGGCGAGGCCGATATTCAGGGCGACGGCGAGACCGTCGACGCCGAGATGCAGGGGACGATCCTCGACATCGAAGTCGAGGAGGGCGACGAGGTCGCGGCCGGCGACGTGCTGGTCGTCCTCGAGGCCATGAAGATGGAAAACGATATCGTCGCCTCCCAGGGCGGCACTGTCAGCCAGATCGCCGTCGAGGAAGGCGATAGCGTCGACATGGGCGATACGCTGGTCGTTCTCGAGTAACGCGGCGCGGACTCGAGATCGACTTACGGGAGTGAACAGCCATCGATAGGAATCACTGACAATCAGCACGCGTCTGGTTGCACGATGGCTGTGCGATCGGTGGATAAACAGTATCAGTTGATATGCTGGCGTCGGGAGTCGGGTCTCGCGGGAAGCTGTCCGAGACACTCCCGACAGTACGTGTAATGATGGTCGTTCTTCGTTCCGCAGAGCCGGCAGGTGACCGGTTCGTCTATCGTCTGCGTTCGTGCACTCATTGTCGTTCCTAATAAACGGGCCCAGATAGCCCTCCGGCTGACGATTGCAAGGATTCGCGGGCTGTCCTTCGATTTGTCCGTCGCGGAGCTCCACCGGAGCCCCTCACTCGCTTCCCACGTGGACGCGGGTCACGTGTCCGCCACAGCCACACCGGTCGACGTACTCGAGCCGGACGCGATCGAACACGGCCTCGAGTTCGTCCCAGAGAGACGTTTCAGGGCGGCTGTGGTCACCGTGGGTAACGAGGTTGACGTGAGAGCCGGCCGTCGTCGCATCGACCGCGTCTTTCGACTGCTCGAAGAGCAGCTCCCGATCCGCAGCGTGTTCGGGCCCTCAAGGTTCGCCGACCACGAGGCGTCGTGCTGGCTCCGCGTGACGGGTTCGACGCCGGAGACGTCTTCGGTCATAGTTCCGACTCGGCACCGGACGAGCCGAAGCGCTGAGCCGAACGGGTTCGGCCTCGTCTCCGTCGCGTTGCCATCGGTCCGATCGGCACCGGTACCGCCCTCGGCTGCTCCGGTGTCGGATCGTCGCTCTCGACGGACGACACCACGGTCAACAACAGAAAATGAACGGGTAGAGCAGGGCGACACGGTCACCGTCCGTCAGCTCCGCCTCGAACCCGCCGAGGTGTTCGTTGAAGTGACCGTTGATGCAGACGCGAGCGTACGGCCTGGTCTGCTCGCCCTCCGGGTTCTTCCGCCAGGTTCCGGGCAGGTCGTCGGGCACCGGTGCCCAGCCGCTGTGGGTCGCGTCCGCTTCGGTTTCGGCGATGAGCATGTCCTCGAGGTCGTACTCGTCGAAGAACGACTCGAGGAAGTCCCGGAGTCGGTTGCCCTCAAAGCGGAACTCGAGTTCGTGTGCCCCGACTGCATCGCGGACGTGGCCGGTACAGCGGACGGTGACGGTCGTCGTTTCGAGCGTTCGGTTCGTCGATTCGGTCTCTCCGCTGACCGTTGGGGCCGGTTGCTGGTCGGCGGCGCTCGTCGCTTGATCGGCGTCCATTGGAGGTGAGCGTACGACTCGAGCGAGCAAACGCTTCCTCCCGAACCGGTTCGGGTGAAGGTGGCGGCTAGTAGCCGGCTTCGCGGCGACCGTACTCGTGGGCGCGCTCGAGTCGAGTGAGGGGGCCAGCGGAAGCTACGCTGGGAACGGACGACATCGAGACGGAAGCGATCACCTACTCCTCGGGGGAGACGTTGACCTCCGGCTCGTATCGCTGGGATTCGATCGTCGACACGACCAGTTCGCCGTACTCGGCGGCGGTCAGTTCGCCCGCGTTGTACTCCTCCGCGTGGGGCGTCTCGACCGTCACCGACCCGTACGACGCGGGTGCGTCGTCGAGGATCGTCGCACCCAGGGCGACGGCATCGTAGCCGGCATCGACCAGCGCCGCGTAGCCGCCCGCGAGCAGGGCGACGTCGTGGACGTTCCCCTCGTCGTCGCGATCCGTATTAACGTACTCGAGCGTCAGCACGTCTCGGTCGCGTTCGACCGATTCGACGGCCATCTCGTACTCCTCGAGCGTGGACGCGAGCTCCTCGGGATCGGTGATCTCGGCCCCCGCGAGCTCCGGGATCCGCTCCTCGAGGATCGCGCTTCGTTCCTCGACGGGGAGGTCGGGGACGTACTCCGAGACCGGCCACTCCGTGTTCTTGGGGAACTCCGTTCCCATCTCCTCGATGCAGCCGGCGAGTCCGAGGGACGCAGTCACCGCTCCCGTCTGCAGGAGTCGCCGCCGCGATAGCAGCTCGCTTCCGTCCCTCGACGCGTTCCGATCCATGCACGTGACCTCGTCGTCTCGCGACAAATGGATTCGTTCTGCAAACGCCGGCAGCGTGTGGGGAACCGTTTCCGGCGGCCCGTGTCGCGTCCCCCGATCCTCGGCTTCGGTTCGGGCTCGAGTCAATGGCTTTTCGAGGGAGTGCGGCAGTCGCAGCGTATGGACGACGAAACGGTTGGCATCGCGCTCGTACTCGTCTCCGCAATCGGGTTCGGGACGCTCGGTATCTTCGGCGTCCTCGCCGCGGAGGAGGGGCTTTCGATCCCGACGGTACTCGCGCTCCGGTTCGGCATCGCGACGGTCTTCGTCTGGGCCGTCCGCTGGCTTCGGGGACGGACGCGTGTACTCTCCGGCCGACCGCTGGCGGTCGCGCTCACCCTCGGCGGGGTCGGCTACGCCGCCCAGAGCGGGCTCTACTTCCTCGGTCTCGAGTTCCTGACGGCCGGAATGGTGTCGATCGTGCTCTACACCTACCCGGCGCTCGTGGTCTGTCTCGTCGTCGTCGCGAACCCTGACCGAGTGACGACGACCGTGGTGATCTCACTCGCCCTCTCGCTCGGCGGCGTCGCGCTCATCACCGGTGCGGATCCCGCCGGCGTCGATCCGCGGGGCGTCGTGATCGTGCTCGGCGCGGCGCTCGCATACTCGCTGTACATCATCGCGAGCCAGCGGGCGCTCGCGACGGTCGACGCCGAGACGCTCACGGCGTTCGTTCTCCCCAGTGCGGCCGCAACCTTCGTCGGGTTCGGGCTCGGAACGGGGACGCTCTCGACGCCGGACGGCGTCGCCGCCTGGGGAATCGCCGTCGGCGTCGGTGTTTTCGGGACGGCGATCCCCGTCCTCAGCTTCTTCGCCGGCATCGCGAAGGTCGGCGCGAGCCGGGGAAGCATAATCAGCACCGCGGAGCCGGGCGTCACGGTCGCACTCGGTGCGCTCGTGTTGGGAGAGCCCGTCACGGCGGTGACGGTCGTCGGCGGCGCACTCGTCGTCGCGGGCGTGCTCCTCGTTCAGCGAGAGAGCGCCTGACCGTCGTGAACTCGCGTCGCAGGCCGTCGTCGCGGAGCGCGGTGATCGTCACTCTCGAGTGTCCTCCGGCGTCGAATTCGGATATTTTATTGGCATCAGTGGGAACCCGTATCCGTAACGTCCCTTGGTCGTCCCCGTCGAAGCGAACGGCTGGAGATTGCCGGACTGCCGGCGACCAACGACGCAAACGCCGGCATGGAGATAAAGAAGTGATTGGTCGTAGGGAAGCCCGTCCCAGATGGCCCTTGAGCTGTACAACGTCGGCCTGGTCGTAATCGGTGTCGCCCTGTTCGGCGTCGCCGTGCTCCCGCGGTTCGTGTCGGATCGTGCCGTCTCGATGCCGGTGTTCTTCGTCGCCCTCGGCATGCTCGCCTTCGGGCTGCCGATCGGGCTCCCGCCGCCGGATCCGCTTGAGCAGGGGACGACGACGGAACACCTCGCGGAGCTGGGCGTCATCATCGCCCTGATGGGCGTCGGACTGAAGATCGATCGGGTTCCGGGGCTCCGCGCGTGGGCGTCGACGTGGCGATTACTCGCGATTACGATGCCGCTGTCGATCGTCGGAGCGGCGCTGTTCGGTCGATGGGTCGGTCTCGGCATCCCGACTGCAGTTTTGCTGGGTGCGTGCATCGCGCCGACCGATCCGGTGTTGGCGTCGGAAGTCCAGGTCGGCGGTCCGGGAATGGGCAGCGAGGAAGAAGGTCTCGAGGAGGCAGCCGGCGGGGAAGACGAGGTTCGATTCGCGCTCACCTCCGAAGCGGGGCTGAACGACGGGCTCGCGTTCCCGTTCACCAATCTGGCGATCGCGATCGCACTCGTCGGATTCGCCCCCGCCAACTGGATCGGCGAGTGGCTTCTCGTCGACGTCGGCTATCGGATCGTCGTCGGCGTCATCGTCGGCATCATCCTCGGCTATCTGACCGCGCGTCTCGTCTTCGCCACGGAGCCCGACACCCCCGTCGCGGAGTCGGTCCAGGGGCTCGAGGCGATCGCCGGCACCCTCCTCGTCTACGGGGCGACCGAACTCGTCGGTGCCTACGGCTTCATCGCGGTCTTCGTCGCAGCGCTGATGGTCCACCACTACGAGCGATCGCACGACTACAACCGGTCGCTCCACGAGGTGAGCGAGTTCGCCGAGCAGGTGATGATGGCCTTCATCATGCTCTTTTTCGGCGGTGCGATCGTCGGCGGACTCCTCGAGTCGCTCACGCTCGAGGCGATCGTCGCGGCGGTCGCGATCGTGTTCCTCGTCCGTCCGCTCGCCGGTCTCATTGGATTTGTCGGCTTCGACCGCGACCCCGCCGAACGGGCGACGATCGCCTTCTTCGGCATCCGGGGGATCGGCTCGTTCTACTACCTCGCACACGGACTGAACGAAGCCGCGTTCCCCGATGCCGATCTCCTGTGGGCCACCGTCGGGGCCGTCGTGCTCATCTCCATCGTCGTCCACGGGATCACCGCGACCCCCGCCGTCCGCTGGCTCGAGAAGCGGGCCGAGGCCAGCGAGTGACCGGTGTTCGCCGTCGAGACGCTCGAGGTCCGTAGAATCGAGGACCGCAAACCGCCGCGACTGCCGGTCGCCGTCAGGCGATCGCGTTCGAAGCAGTCACGCCGCCACTTCCGTCGGTTCGCGCTCCCAGTGACGGTGCTGGGCGATCGCGTCGACGAACTCCTCGGCGAACGACTCGAGGTCCTCGCCGTTGGGATCCATCACGACGCCCTGTTCGGAGACGACTCCCTCCCGATCGCTCGCCGCGTCGACGCCCGTCAGTTCGACGGCCTCGAGCAGCTCGGTACCCTTGCCGGCGGCGGCGATCGGCTTTTTGTGTTTGAACATCTCCGCGACGAAGTGCTTGGCCTCGCCCTGCTCGAGCAGGGCGTCGACACTGTCCTCACCACCGGGGACGTAGACGGCGTCGAACAGCACTGACTCGGTGGTGACGTGGCTCTTGTCGGCTTCGACCGTGGAGCCGTTCTCGGCTTCCCTGTCACCGAGCAGTTTCGAGACGATCTTGACGCGTGCGCCCTCGTCCTGCAGCGTCGACCGGATCGTCTCGAGGTGGTCGCTGTCGTAGCCGTCGTCGACGAGGACGGCGATCTTGCGGGTCTCGATGGAGTCGGCGTCGCGCCGTTGCTCGATGCTCAAGCGCGAGTCCTCGCGGCCGTGGGTCGGCATCTGGTCGCCGGGTTCCTCGGGCGGTTCGACGCCGATCCCCTCGGCGACGCGTTTCGCGAACTCGTGGTCGACGTTGTTGAACAGGTCGTAGACCATCCGCTCGCGGATCTCCATGCGGTCGACCTTCCCGAGTTCGAAGTGGGCGGCGTCGACGATGTTCTGCTTCTCGGGCTCAGTCATGCTGTTCCAGAACAGCCGCGCTTGGTCGAAGTGCTCCATGAAGCTCTCGCTGCGATTGCGGATCTTCTCGCCGGATATCTTCTCGGCGTAGTGCTCGTAACCGCCCTCGCCTTCGGGGGCCTCCTCGGGCTGGTCGTCGCCGATGGAGTTAGGTTTGTACGACGCTTTGCCCTCGTTGATTTCCTGGCGCATGAAGCCGGCCCGCTGGTTGTTGTGCCGTTCGGCGATCGGTCGGTTGATCGGGATCTCGTCCCAGTTGGCGCTGCCGAAGCGGTTGAGCTGCGTGTCCTGATAGGAGAACAGCCGGCCCTGCAGGAGCGGGTCGTTCGAGAAGTCGATGCCGGGGACGACGTTGCCGGGGTGGAACGCGACCTGTTCGACCTCCGCGAAGAAGTTGTCCGGCGTCTCGTTCAGAACCATCTTCCCGATCGGCTGCACGGGAACCTCGCTCTCGGGAACGATCTTTGTCGGATCGAGGACGTCGAAGTCGAACTCCTCTGCCTCGTCCTCGTCGAAGATCTGGACGCCCAGTTCGAACTCGGGTTCGTACCCTTCCTCGATGACATCGTAGAGGTCCATTCGGTTGAAATCGGGGTTCTTGCCGGCGATCTTCTGCGTTTCGTCCCAGACGAGCTGGCTGGTGTCGTACTTGGGCGTCCAGTGGAACTTGACGAACTTCGCGTCGCCCTCCTCATTGACCAGCCGGAAGGTGTGGACGCCGAACCCCTGCATCATGCGGTAAGCCCGCGGGAGGGCGCGACCCGAGAGGACCCACATGATCATGTGCGTGATTTCGGGCTTCAGGGAGGCGAAGTCCCAGAAGGTGTCGTGCGCCGCGGAGGCCTGTGGTGTCGCGTCGTCGGGTTCAGGCTTGATCGCGTGGACCAGGTCCGGAAACTCCATCGCGTCCTGAATGAAGAAGACGGGGATGTTGTTGCCGACCAGATCCCAGTTCCCCTCTTCCGTGTAGAACTTCGTCGCGAACCCGCGGACGTCCCGCACGGTGTCCGCCGATCCCCTCGAGCCGACGACCGTCGAGAACCGGGTGAATACGGGGGTCTTCTGGTCCGGATCGGTCAGCACCTTGGCCTTCGTCAGCTCCTCGAGGTCGTCGTATTCGTCGCCGAGATCGGGGTCCTCGTATGGCTGGAAGTAGCCGTGGACGCCGGAACCGCGGGCGTGGACCACCCGTTCCGGGATCGACTCGTGGTCGAACTGGGTCATCTTCTCCCGGAAGTGGAAGTCCTCCATGATCGTCGGCCCGCGCTCGCTGGCCTTCAGGGAGTTGTCCGTGTCGCTGACCTTCACGCCGTGGTCGGTCGTTAACTGCTCGCCCTCGGCGTTCTCGCGGACCTCCTCGAGCTGCTCTTGCTTGCTGTTCTCGTCCGTCTCGCCCTCGTGGGCGTCGCTCGTGCCCGCTCGACCCGACTCCGAATCGGACCGCGACTCGTCGGCGGCGCCGCCGTCGGCCACCTCCCGTTGCTCTGCTTCGTCGTTCGTCGCTTCGTCATCTGATCGCTCGTCGATCACGTCGGGCTCGTCCGATCCGCCGTCGGTCGCCCGTGATTGCTGGTCGCCTCGTCCGTCGTCGGGGTTTGAATCGTCGACTGGCATGGTTCGAAATCAGGGGTCGTTTGCTGCGTGTTCGACCGATCGGTCCGCATCGGTACCGTCACTGATGGACGACGGTGTCCGAACGGGGTCGCGGATGGGTTCGACCGTCCCCGTCGTCCGCTCGGTTCGGAATCCGCGTCTCGCGGTCATCGATGTCGTCCTCGACCGGCGTACTCCACCATCCAGAATGAGCGGCGTAAGCGTCAGGCGGTCACCTGCAAGGCGTCGGTCGCAGATCGGAAGACCGAAAACCGGCTCGGATCCCAGCGACGATCGTTCGAACGCTGCTCGAGCCGATCCGTCGCGAGCCCGAGCCGGGCCGAACCGCGGTCAGCCCACCCGCTCGAGAAAGATCGTCCACAGGACGGCCGCGTACAGCACTGCGCCGAGGAGGGACAGCCAGCGTCCCGCCCCCACGAGCGGCGATACCGATGCGAGCGACCCACTGACCTCGAGTCCCAGTCCGCCCAGTAGCGCCGTGACCGACCACCGCGCGGTTCGATCGCCGATACCGGCGGTCGAGGCGACGGCCGGCGGGTAGAAGTGGTAGGTGACGCCGACGATCGTCAGTCCGAGGAAGCCGCCGATCGCGAGCCGATAGTGTGCATCGAAGGCGGTCGCCGGGACGCTCGAGGCGGGCGCGAACGCGAACGTCAGTCCCAGCAGGGCGACCAGCGCGGCACAGGCCGCGGCACCGAGGATCGCTCGCCAGCCGACCCGGCGGCGGTTGCTCCGTCGGACGAGGTCGGCGATGGCGATCGCAAATCCGAGCAACGCGATCGCCTGCAGCGCGGCGCCGAGACGAAAGAGCGTCCTCCCGCGGAAGTCGACGGCGAGCAGTGCGGGGCCGGTGACGCCGGCGAGCAACACGACTCCGACGAGGGACGGCCGAACCGAGACGACCAGCAGTCGCGGGACCAGCCGGAATCCGACGGCGAAGACGAGCACGGCGGCCGCCCCCGCCGCAAGCAGGTGTGTCGTCGCCGGTCCCGGTGGAACCGCCGACGGCTCGAGGTCGAGTGCCACTGCCCGGGGAAGCGCCGAACCGACGAGCAGGTAGGTGAAGACGACCGGGATAGCAGCGTTCGCGAGTCGGTCGACTCGCCGGCGGTGGGCGCTGGCCGCACCGGTACCGGTTTCTCGCCCGGTCGGATTATCCCGGACGGTCCAGCAGAGCGTGGCGACGAAAACGAGGCAGCCGAGGAGCCAGCTCGTCGCGCCGGCGACGACCGGTGGCCCGAATCCGGCACCGGCGGCGAACGCCCCGACCGTGCCGAGCAGCGCGAACGGGAGGTGGACCGCCGGTGCGGACGGAACGGCCAGTTCGCGCGCGAAGTACGACGGGACGAGCGTGTAGGCCTTCCCGAAGACCACGTGGAAGACGAACCCGAAAACGCCGAGCGGGACGGTCGCCGCTCGCGGAAATCCGACTGCGACCGCGACCTGCCACGCGACGAAGAAGCCGATGCCGACCGCGACGAACGCTCGAGACCAGCGTGAGATGGTCGCTGTCCCAGTTCCTGCACCCATCGATCAGAAGGGAGACCGGTCGTTCGACTCGTTGTTCCCCTCGCGCTCGAGAACGTCGTGGCCCTCGAGGAACGGCCCTGGCACCGGCACGTGCTCCGGGACGGATTCGTCTTCCTCGTCGAAGCCAGTGTCGGTCGCCGACCGGCTACTGGAAAAGGGGTTCATCGTGCGTGTAACTACGAACCGGAGCCGCCAGTAACTATTGCCGAACATGTAACGAAATTCATGAAAAACGCTTTGTTACCGCCGACGATTCGGTTTCTCGCGTCTACAACCGGTGATTGTACGGTGACTGTCGGGCCCTGAACAGTTTTAGATTATACGAATGCAATAAGATGAGTCCATAATTAAGAGCAAATAAATACGGTAGCGTACATACGTGCGCGTTTACAACCAGATCTGATCTCCAAGATCGGGTTGAGGCCAGAGGGT
The DNA here is from genome assembly GCF_013456555.2 of Natrinema zhouii. Taxonomy (GTDB): domain Archaea; phylum Halobacteriota; class Halobacteria; order Halobacteriales; family Natrialbaceae; genus Natrinema; species Natrinema zhouii. The sequence goes on along the minus strand of NZ_CP059154.1, from coordinate 2,923,200 downwards.
TTATACCTGATCAATGAAAGAGTCCGGTCAATGCTACTCTCAGTCGATCGGTCGGATGCGACAGTCGCGCAATCAGTAAGCTTTGACGTCATTACAGCCGTCGCCGAACGTGAAGGCGTGGATCCGGTTAACCTCGAGCCGCCCGAATACGAAGCCCTCTACAACGCGATTAATCCGGAAGCGCTCGATTCGCTCTTCGAAACCCGGGAGAACGGCAAACAGCGAACGACCGGCCGCGTCGAATTCCCCTTCTGTGGCTATCAGGTCACTGTCACGAGCGACGGCGAAGTCGAGGTCGCAGACCTCGAGTAACCCGTTCGGCGTCCCTGACGGGGCCGTTTCTGCGTCTCATCGTCAGTCACAGTGATCGGACAGTTCGCGGCGATGAACAGATAGTACCACCTGAACCGATTCACACGCCGATCCCACAGTCTGCGGTTCTCGCTCACGGCTCGCTTCGCTCACCGGTCGCATCTCCGCGGTTCTCGCTCACTGTGTTCGCTCCGAACCGCGCATCGCTCCGAGCCGCGCTCCCGTCGTGCGATCGGATGTGCAGCGGCTCTGTCAGTAGCTCCGAGAGGCTTAGGACGAGGTCCGTGTCCGTTTAGTCGTCGGCCATCGCGGCCTCGAAGACGGACTCGTGGAGCCGATCCGCGACGATTTCCATCAGCGGTTCCATATTGCGGGTGTCCGCGCGGTTGTACTCGATGAGTGTCTCGAGGGAACCCTCGTCACCGCGCTCATACTCGTGCCAGAGACGGACGGCGTCGCGGCCGCTGATGTCCGGCATGTCCCGGTCGATGCCGAGTTCCCGCTCGATCGCCTTCAGCCCGCCGTCGAGGCCGAGCTTCTTGCAGGGGTACATGAGGTCGACGTGTGGCACATCGATATCGACGTCGAAACACGTCTCGAGGAACGGAACGTCGAAGCGCTGGCCGTTAAACGTCACGAGCAGCGCCGAGTCGGAGAGCGCCCGCTCGAGGCGGTCGCTCGTCAGGTCGCGGTCTTTGACGAACGTCCTCGTCTCGCCGCCCTGGTGGAGGCTGACGGTCGTCACGTCGTTCGTGTCGGCACTGAGCCCGGTCGTCTCGATGTCCAGAAAGCAGGTCTCTCCGCTGACGTTTTCGTAGCACCGCCAGCGACTCGATGCCGGAAGCGCGTCCGCGAAGACGGAGACGTCCCCGCGGTCCAGATGGGTTCGACCCTCGTCGATGAACGTCTCGATCCGGTCGGCCAGCGTCGAGCCGACGACGCTGCCGTCGAACTCGTCCCAGTGGGTGACGCCGTTCGCCCACAGGCGTCGTTCGGTGGTTTCGCCGACCCCGCGGACGGGAATGAAGCTGTTCTCGATTCGCACACCCGTTCAGGGGAACGGAGTGGGTAAAAGCGTGTGGATCGGTCGCTGTCTACGGCCCTGTCGGCGGCGGTTCCGATCAGCTATCGGGGCTGTTATCCGAGAGGTACAGCGTCCGATCGACGATGCTGACGGCCGCTTCGCCCCACTGCTGGATCGCGGTGCCGTCGGAATCGGGGAGTTCGATGACGATCCGGTCTCGGCTGATCGTCACGTCGGCCGCCGGCGTCGACTCGCGGTCCGCGAAGCTCTGCAGCTGGTACTGCAACAGGCGCTTCGTCGATCCCGCGATCTCGATCGTATCGGGCTCGAACGCGAGGGTCACTACCGCGCCGCCGTCGCCGGTTTCCTCGGCCGTAACGTCGAACCGGTGGCTCGAGAGCTCCGGTACCGGCGCGTTCTCGTTCATTGTATCGACGGCGTCCTCGACGGACACGTCCTCGTCGTCGGCCTCGAACCCACTCTCCTCGAACTCGAACGGCGAAAGCGCGTCCGCGGCGGCTGCAGTATCCGCGTCGTCCGCGTCGGAGTCTTCGGTTCCCGTCGCTTCTGAGTCGGACGCCGCGTCGTCCTCGAGCGCGGACTCCTCGTCCGCCGGCACGGGCTCGGTCGAACCGTCGGCGATATCGGGAACGCCGGCGTGGTCCGTCCCCTCGGTATCGGTGGACTCGTCGTCCGTGGGTGCAACTTCGGTGCCCTCCGTCGTCGCATCGCTGTCCTCCGATGGCTCGCCGAACTCGAGCACATCGATGTCGTCCGATGAGTCCGGGAGTTCGTCGGCTAATGCCTCGAGTTCGTCGTCGGCTTCGCCCTCGTCCGTTTTTCCGGTGTCGTCGCTCTCACCGACCGCTCCGTCTTCGTCTCCATCGCCGTCTTCGTCAGGCGATTCGCGCGCCTTTCGGTCGCCGTTATCGGTCGTTTCGGACGTCGCGTCCGAGGTCGTCCGGGCGTCGGCCATCGCATCGTCGTCACCGGTCGAATCGTCGGTGATTTCGCCGTCATCAGTGACGTCCATAGCGTCCGTCGCTCCGTCTGCCTCCTCATCCGAGACGTCAGCGGCCGTCGCATCGTCTTCCTCGGTCTCGGCCGTTGTACTCGAGCCGACCGGTCCCACTGCGATCACATCAGATTCGTCGATCCCGTCGTCGGAGCCGTCCGTCAGTTCGCCGGCGATCGTCGGACGGGCCGCTGCGATTGCCTCGTAATCCAGCGGCGTGGCGTACCAGGCGGTTCGGTCCGGCGACGTGATGAACCGGCCGCGACTGTGTTCGGCTCGCGGATGCTCGACCGGTTCGTCGTCACTGTCGGGTTCGGTATCGGACTCCGCGTCCGATTCCGTTTCGTTGGGACCGTGGACATCGGCAGTCGACTCGTCGGTCTCGGCGAGGTCCTCGTCCGACCGTGGCGGTTCGGGTGCGTCATTCGTCTCGCTCGAGGTGGCTTCCTCGGCCGGTTCCGCTGCTCGCCGGGCCGCCTGGGACTGCTGGTCGGCTTGTTGGGGGTGTGGCTGGGGCTGCGGGCCCACTCCGCCCGGCGGTGTTGCCTGGTCGGCCGTCGGTTGCTGTGTCCCTCCCTGTTGCGGTCCGGCCTGGGGTGCCTGCTGGGGCTGGTTCGCACCCGGACCGGAGCTGATCGTCCCGCCGCTGAGATGCAGTTGCGTTCCACCACCACCGCCCCGTGCGTTCGACATGCCGTCGAGATGGTGAGCGATATCCGTCAGATCGTCGTCGATATTGTCCTCGAGCTTGTCGATTTTGTCGCCGACGCTTCGCAGGGCGAGGGCGACGTCCCAGAGAACGACGACGCCGAAGAACAGGAGCGCGAGGAAAACGGTAACGGCGGCTCCACCGAGAAGCTCAGTGTTGGCTTCGACCATGTATACTACTCTTTGAACCGATAGGTCGTTCGATATATAGACCTTATGCCGTAACACCGATGCCCCTGGAGGAACATCGCCAGTAGACGGTCAAACGCGTGGTTCTGTGTTTGCTCTCACACTCGAAACGTCCGTCTAGATTCCAAACCTGTCAATAAGGAGTAGGGAAGATGCGTTGATCTCCGATATAGTTGCACGATTGACTCTTTTGGACGGTGTCAGTAGATAGTAGCACGGCTTCTTTATTCAGAAAACTCGTGAAACTCGCGGTGAGTACAGACGAAGAAATTATCGGAACTCCTCCCGGTCAGTATTGGGTACGTATTGGTCGGAAGAAGACTGATGTATCGTCAACGGAAATGTGAATTGTGGGAAACATAAAGCAGCTTTACAATCGTTTCGATGAGTGGGCGCGGAATCTATCGCGTATCCGATACGCTGCTTTCATCGGCGTCGTATCCGCTTCGTCTTACCTGCTTGTCGGCGCACTATTTGGCGAAAATGTGGCCCTCCAGGCACTCACAATGGGTTCCACAATGGCGATCCTATATTACGCGTCCAACCCTAATCAACAAACATAATACCTCTTCACCTCCGACAGGATGAATCTCAGTTTAATAGTGAGAGAAAACATACGTAGATGTCTTAATCGAATTAAGTGCCTCCGTTTCAATCGCTGTTCTAAATAAAGAAATCGTATTACTAACAACTGGTATTGGTCCCTGATTGCACGACGACTATGCGCGATCGCGGTCTATCCGTTTTAGCGGGAACGAGAGAGTTCGAGCCAGTCTGTGGTCGTCTCCGGATTTCGGAGCGACCATCGGTGCTCGGCAATCCCGTCACGGGACCGGACCGTAACAACGGCGTCGAACAGCGGTTCGAAGAGGTGAACCAGCCTATGATCCCGCGCGAGCGGCAAGTGATAATGCCCCATCCCGCGATCCTGGTCGACCCGCGAGGTCGCCATATGGAGCAGTCGAAAGACCGTCTCGGTCTCGTACTCGTGACAGAGGGGGACCAGCGAGTCGACGCAGATGCGCAGGTCCGACGGGGCGAGTCCGTCGGCCTTGGCGGCGAACTCGTCGACGGTCTCGACGATTTCGATTCCGAGCGCAGCCAGCGGTGACCGTCCCTCGTCGGTCACCGAATCCGTCTCGGGTTCAGCCGTCAGCGTCGAGTAATCGATCGTTCGGAAGCGCTCCGTTTCGGGGCCGCCACACGTCCCCTCGCACGCGACTCGAGAAGTTTCGCCCGTAACGTGCAGCCGATACACTGCGTCACGGTCCGCCGCGCCCAGTAGTCGATGGCACGCCATTTCGTGTGCTTCTGCCGTCTCCGTGCCCACAAGCAAAATGTTGCTTCCCTCCTGCTTGAGCGCGCCGAGCGACCGCGCGAACGTCGCACCATCGGAGACGAGACTCCCTCCCTGGTCTTCCATTCCGTTTATCAAACAGGAGGAACGGAAATAAAAATTGTGTCTCGTCACCGGTCCGAAAAAGATCGGCGCTCGTGTGCCATCGACCGTCAGTGGCTGTAACGATGACTGCAACTACTACGGCGATAACTACTGTCGCCTGTCTCGGAGTATGCGATTCCGAGACCGGTCCCCTGAACCGCCACACTAACTTACAACCGGCCGTATAGAGTACGTATGGCCGACCACGACGACGAACTCGTCGACGCCGTTCGCGAACTGACGCGAACGATCGACGCGCTTCGTACGGAACTCGACGGGCCGCGCCGACGGCCGCCACTGCGGCCCCCGACGCCACGGGAACTACTTCGGTTCACCGACGATATCGCGCTCCCCGCCGCGATCGCCGTTCTCGAGACGAGCGTCCGCGCGCTCGAGGCGTTCCAGCGGAGCCTGCGAATCGTCCGAACGGAGCGGAAGGCTCGAGACCGGACGACGGCGACCGCCGACGCGGCGAGCGAGCGCGCGAGCGAACTCCGGCGGACGACGCTCTCCCAGCTCGATACCGTCCTCGCGGAACTCCAGCGAGCAACCTCGGAGGGCGGGCTCCCCGCCGACGAGCAGGCACGTGACCTCCTCACGGAGGCTCGCGAACTTCGCGACGACGTGGACAGCCGCCTCCGGGACGCTGTCGATCGGGAATCGGACGCGGAACTGGCAAATTCGGATCAGTCGGATGTCGATGGCGGCGTCACGATCGACATCGAGGACGGAGCCCTCGGCGACGCCGACGCGAGCGCGGCCGACGACGAACCCGACACTGCCGTCGACGTCGACGCCGAACTCGAGACCCTACGAGATCAGTACGGCGAGGAAGACGGCGACTCGAGCGATAGTGATGACGACGGATCGGACGCGGATGGCACCGATTCCGGGACTGATGGTACCGAAAACGGAAGCGACGAAAACTGAATTCGCTGTACTAGGCGCGTAAATCTCCCAAATTGCTTAGACTGGCTCGAACCGGTAGCCGTCCCACGCCTGGCTCTCGGGCTCTCTGATGCCCGCACCGGGTTCGCGGAGTTCGTCGACGTAGACCGGCTGGACCTCGTCACCAGTTTCGACGTCGCCGGTGGTGAGTTGGCCGATCGCTCGGACGGACTCCCCGTCGACATCGAACTCGACGATCGCGAGGTGATTCGGTTCGCGAACGCCGGGCGGCGTCGCGGTACTGGTCGTCCACGTCACGACCTCTGCGGTGTACTCGCTGAGGTCGATCGTCTCGACCGGCTCCGTTCCGCCCGGGCCGCGCGGGTGGCCGGGGTAGCTGATCGAACCGTCCTCGTATCGCGTCGCGTCCATCGTCATTGTGCTGCCTCCATGATGGTGGTGATCACGCAGTTGCCAAAGCCGCCGACGTTACAGCAGAGCCCGACGTCCGCGTCGACCTGTCGCGGGCCGGCCTCGCCAACGAGCTGTTCGTAGATTTCGACGCCCTGTGCGACGCCGCTGGCTCCGAGCGGGTGGCCCTTCGACTTGAGCCCGCCCGAGGTGTTGATCGGCAGTTCGCCGGTGTCTCGCTCGGTGTACCCCTCCTCGACGAGTTTCCAGGCCTCGCCCTGCTCGGCGAAGCCCAGCCCCTCCATCTGGAGGAACTCGAGGATGGTGAACATATCGTGGAGTTCGGCCACGTCGATATCCTCGGGCCCGCGACCGCTCATCTCGTACGCGCCCTTCCCGCTCTCGACGACGCCGCCCATCACGGTCGGGTCCTCTCGCTCGTGGACGACGTGGGTGTCGGTGGCCCCGTCGATTCCCGAGATGACGACGTAGTCGTCGGCGTACTCCTCGGCGACGGACTCGGGACAGAGCATGAGCGCGGCCGAGCCGTCCGTAATCGGACAGAAGTCGTACAGCCGCAACGGGTCAGCTACGATCGGTGACTCGAGGACCGTCTCGAGGTCGACCTCCTTCTGGAACTGGGCGTGGGGGTTGTCGACGCCGTTCCTGTGATTCTTGACGGCGACCTTCCCGAGGCTCTCGCGGGGCGCGTTAAATCGCTCGAGGTAGTGTCGCGCCGTCAGTCCGGCGAACGACGGCAGGGTGACGCCGGTCTTGTACTCGACGGGGTGAGTCAGCGACGCGATGACGTCGGTGGCCTCCCCGGTCGTCCGATGGGTCATCTTCTCGCCGCCGACGAGCAGGGTCATATCGCTGGCCCCGCTGGCGACCGACTGCCAGGCGGCGAAGATTCCCGCGCCGCCGCTCGAACTCGTCTGGTCGACTCGCTGGGTGTACGCCGGCATCGCGTCGAGGTCGTGGGCCAGCGCGTTCGGCACGCCAGTCTGCCCCTCGAACTCGCCGCTCGCCATGTTCGAGACGTACAGGTGGTCGACTTCGTCAGCCTCGACGTTCGAGTCCTCGAGACACTCGATGCCGGCCTCCGCGAGGAGGTCCTGAATCCACTCTCCCTCGCGTTGCCCGAACTGGGTCATCGAGGCACCGATGATTGCAACACGTTCCATATCCTACCGGACTCGAGTCAACGATTTATAAGTGGGGGATCGGGTAGCGCTCCAGCGTCCGAACGCTTGATCGGGTCGAGAGAACGAGACACCACCAGTTGCGTTTCGACGAACGGAGGAAGGATCTGACTCGAGCGCCGCGCCGGCACCCTCGCCCTTACGACGCCGATTCGGCCGCGGCCGTGCGCAACTCGCTCGCGCGCGAGCGCGCCTGCGAAATTACCGCAGGTCGGGCCTCGAAGGAGACGATAACGTCCTCGTCGCCGTAGGTGACGTCGTCGACGTTCGTGTTGTCGTGAAGCCACGAGACGACGCTCATCGTCTCGTCGGTCATCGGCAGCAGCAGGCGCTCTTCCTCCCAGTCGGGGAGTTCGCGGTCGATCCGCTCGAGTAGGCTCTCGACGTTGAGCCCCTCTTTGGCACTGACGGTCGCCGGGTTCGGTGCGAGCGACGAGAGGGCCTCGCGTTTCTCCGCGAGTTCCTCGTCGCTCACCTGGTCGATCTTGTTCAGGACGGTCACGATCGGGGCCTCGTTGCGCTCGTAGAGGGTGTCGTGGGAGGTGACCAACTTCTCGTGGATCTCGTCGATCGGTTCGCTGACGTCAACGACGAGCAAGACCAGATCCGCCCGGTAGACCGAGTCCAGCGTCGACTTGAACGACTCGACCAGCCAGTGGGGCAGATCGCTGATGAAGCCGACGGTGTCGGTCACCAGCACGTCCCGGCGGTCGATCGCCGCGCGCCGGGTCGTCGTCCCCAGCGTCGTGAACAGTTTGTCCTCGGACTCGGCCGTCGGATCCAGATCGGGGTGTAGCTCCTCGTTTTCCTCGACCTCGAGATCGGTCGCGAGCTGGCGCAGCAGGGTCGACTTGCCCGCGTTGGTGTAGCCGGCGAGCGCGACCAGATCGAACCCGGAGTCGCGACGGCGCTCCCGGCGGTGTTGCTCGGTCTGCTCGATCCGCTCGAGTTCGTCGTTGATCCGGCTGATCTGGGACTTGATGTCCCGCTCGCGGCTCTCGTCGTACTCGCCGAGCCCCATGAAGCCAGGGTGTTCCTCGCGCTTGGCGAGGCTCGTCTTCGCCTCCGCCCGGGGCAGTTCGTACCGGAGCTCCGCCAGTTCGACCTGAAGCTGTGCCTTCCGGGTCTGGGCGCGCTGGCCGAAGATCTCGAGGATCAGTGTGAACCGGTCGATGACCTCGACTCCCTCCGGTAACAGTTGCCCGAGGTTGTACATCTGGTAGGGGCCGAGCCGGTTGTCGAAGACGACTGCCGTGGCGTCGGTCTCCGTCACCAGTTCGGCCAGTTCCTCGGCTTTCCCTTCACCGATCTGGAGGGCCGGATCGGCCCGTCGAGACTGCGTGACCTCCCCGACGACGGAATAGCCCGCCGCTCGAGCCAGGTCGCGGATCTCACTCGTATCGGCCGTCCCCGAATCGACGCGTTTGACGATGATCGTATTCATGCGGATAGGTGTGTCTCCCCGGAGTTGGGGCGGTCGTGCTCGCTCGAGCAGCGTCGCTCGTCAATCCGCCGTCTCGCTGCTCGCACGTGCCGGCCGTGCCGACGGGGCGGGCACTGTCGCGGTGATTCGATGACGCTAACGATGCCGGTCGAACACCCCTGTCGGACGGACGTGACTCATACCAGTTCGTACGCGGCGAACCGTCTTGAATCCAGTGCTCGATACGCTCTTCCGATTCGCGTAGTGCCGTCGTGTGGGCAAACCGCTCCGACGACCGATTCGACGACCGAGCTTCGTCGATTCACAGCGCATGGGACATCGAACGGTGCTGTCAGCGGAGAGTGTATTTGTGAGATTTACCGGGCCCGTCCGGTAAATCAACCCACCTGACGGCCGATCGGTTCCGTCCGACCACAACAGTCATAGGAACCGACGCGAATGGGTGCGGATAATGATAGATCTCGATCCGACCACGCTCGCCCTCGAGTTCGGGGGCGGTGCGCTCATCGGCGGTATCATCGGGTTCGCCACGAAGAAGATCGCGAAGCTGCTCGCGATCATCGTCGGCGTCCAGCTGATGGCCTTTCGCTACCTCGAGTCGCAGGGAATCGTCATCGTGGACTGGAACCGGCTCTCGGCCGGCCTCCTGAAGACCCAAGAACGCGCACAGGGCACGGACATTCACTGGCTTCAATCGATCCTCTCGACGCTGTCGATCGGTGCGGGCTTTACCGGTGGCTTCCTGGTCGGCTTTCAGCGCGGATAATCGGCGTCTCGGGCGCTGTCAAGTCCGCTCGAGTCCCTATCGCGTCTTCAGATCGTCTTTGTCCTTGACGATCTCCGTCTCCGCTTCGCCGCTGGTGTGTTCGTTCACGGTGTCGTAGAACTCGTTTTGGAGCCCCGCCGGGAACGTCAGCACGCCGATCCACGAGCCGTCGTTTTGCCACTCCTCGCGCTCGAGATCGCCGAACTGGCGGATCTGCGCCTGTGCGCTGCCGGCGTGGTCGGCCGGTATCTGGACCGCGACGGTGACCTCCTCGAACCGAATCGGGATCACCGGTCGCAGCGCGTCCAGTGCGTCGTCGACCTGCTCTTGAACTGGCTCCATCGGGTCGACGGTGAAGCCGGCCTCCTCTAAGGCGTTCTCGATCCGATCGGGCGGATGGGGCGCGTTGTCCATCTGCGGGTTGACCGCGTTGCGCGTGATCGTGTCGATCAACTGCTTGCGCTTTTGTTCTTGCATCTCGCGGCGCTGATCGGCCGTGATCTGGATCTCGCCCCGCTTGATCACTTCGGGGATTATCTCGAGCGGCTCAGTCGTGTCGAAGACCTTCTCGAGATCGGCCTCTGCGGGTCTGTCACCGCGGGAGGCGTCCTCGAAGACGTCCTCGGCGGCGATAACGTCCTCGAGGTCACCCTCGAACTCGTCGCGTTTGATCTCCAGCGCTGCGTCTGGGTCGACTAGCACTTCGAAGCGCGCCCCGTGTGACTCGAGTCGCGCCGTCACGGCCTCGTCAAGCGAAATCATGAGTGAAGGTTCCGCCGCCAATTAAAAGAGTGTTTCCCGAACTGAGCCGGTGCTCTCGATCGAGCCGCGAGGTAACGCCTCACGTTCGATCCATCCCAGTGCGGCTGAACCGCCGGCTGACCGTCGATCCGATGCGCTGAGTTCGTACTCGGCCTCGACAGTCGGAAAAACGGGAGTCGGAAACCGAAATCGGCGTCTCGATTACTCGGCGGGTTCGTCGTCGGACTCGTCTTCGTCGTCCTCGCCCGTATCGAGGAGGTCGTTCTCCTCGAGGTGGTCCGCGATCCGGTCCTGGTCGAACTGTTCGAAGGACTCGGTTTCGACGTCGATGGTCGCCAGTCCCACTTCGCTGGGGAGCAGGGACCCGTCGTTGACCGACGCGAGCGCGTCGAGCGCGAGCTGGATGCCGCCGTCGAGGTCGGCCTCGTCGTCGTAGTTCTCCTCGAGATAGGTCTGGAGTTCGCCGCGGTCGGAGCCGACGGCCAGGGCCTTCCACTCGTATGGCGTCCCAGACGGATCCGTCTCGAACAGGCGCGGCTCGCCGTTCTGGATGCCGCCGACGATCAGCGCGACGCCGAACGGCCGGGCACCGCCGACCTGGGTGTACTGCTGGATGTGGTCGGTGACTTCCTTGGTCAGCGTCTCGACGCCGATGGGTTCGCCGTAGCGCAGCTGGTTGACCTGCGTCTGGCGGCGCGCGAAGTCGATCAGCTGGCGGGCGTCGGCGACGTGGCCCGCGCTGGCGATGCCGACGTGGTCGTCGGCCTTGTGGATCTTCTCGACGCTCGAGTCCTCGAGCAGCGGGGAGGGGACTCGTTTGTCGACGGCGAGGACGACGCCGTCGTTCGTTCGGACACCGATACTCGCCGTGCCTCGCTTGACCGCCTCGCGAGCGTACTCGACCTGGTAGAGTCGGCCGTCGGGCGAGAAGATCGTGATGCCGCGGTCGTACGCCTGCTGTTGTTGTTGTCCCTGCATAGTATCACACTAAATGGTAATCGAGGTCTGTCGCGCCCACGAACGCCTCATCGAGTCGCACGTCCCCAACGCCGTCCCGCAGGACGGCGACTCGCTCCTCGTTCCCGAACACGACGTTTCTCTCTCCCGAATCTTGCCCGTCGCGTCCTAAATAGTTTTCTTCAGCGGCACGGATCGTGCCACTGATACCGCGGACTCGAATTCCCACCGCAGCGCCGTCGATTTCGTCGATACAGGCCAGCGCCGCTCGAGCGGGTTCGGTCTCGCCGTGACGGACTTTGACGATCGCTCCGCCGATTCCGTCGGTGAAATCGAACCGAACGACCGACAGATCGGCGTCGGCGCTGCCGGGATCGCCCAGCAGGTTCTGGCCCGCGTACCACAGCTCTCGCTGGAACGACCGCCTGCCGATCCGCTCGTCGCCCCACGTCTCGAGCGAGACGGCGAGATACCGCCATCGCGGCCGGAGGTGTTTCGGAAGGTGTTTCATCTCACTCCTCGGTCGTCGCGTCGACATCGGTCGGACTCCGTTCGGCGACCAGTACGCCCACCTGGTCGTGGACGCGCTCGACCGCCGTCAGCGAGAAGCCCGCGTCGGTGAAGGCGTCCGCGAGCATCCCGACGGTCGCCGGATCGTCGACTTCGGGCGAGTAGAAGGGGTCGTCGGAATCCGACTCGCCGAAGAACATCACGTCCCCGAGGACGAATGTGCGGGGCTCGAGGTCGGCGATGACCGCGATCGCCTCGCGCTTTTCCTCGTCCGAGAGGTGGTGTAGGGCGAAGTTCGACGTAACCAGATCGACCGGGCCGTCGTAGTTCGGCTCCCGAAAGGTTCCGTGATCGAACTCGAGGTTCGTGAGGCCCGCCTCGGCGGCTTTCTCCTGGGCTTCGGCCATCATCTCCTCGCTGATGTCGCGGCCGACGACGCGCTTCGTGTCGGGGGCGAGTGCGAGCGCGATTGCGCCCGTCCCGGTCCCGAGATCGAGGACGATATCGTCGCTCTCGGGAGCGGCGTGTTCAACGACGAGGTTCGCACAGGCGTGATACTCGTCGGATTTCGATTCGTCGTACTCGCCGGCCTTCTCGTCGAACCGGGCGGCGTGTTCCTCAAGACTCTTCTTCATACCTGCCCCGTTCGACCCCCGGCTCAATGAACGACTCGGAGTCGACGTGGCGATTCCGCTCTGCCAGCCGCCCCCACTCCGCGAGCCCGTCCTCAATGAAGGCTCGCTCGAATCCCAGCTGCTCGCCGAGCGCGTTCAGTTCTCGAGGGGCCCGTAACTCGAGGTGGGAGGTCGGATCAGCGCTGACGACGTAGGGCGCGTCGTAGTGGTCGACGATCTCCCGGAGCTTTCGCAGGGATTGCACGATCCGGACCCGGCGGCCGCCGCTCTCTCGCAACACGCCGGAGAGGTCGAACTCGAGGCGAACGCCGTTTTCGACGGCGGCTTTCACGAGCACGTGGTTGACGTCGCCGTTGCCGGCCATCGGATGGGCGAGCACGTCGACCTTCGCTTGTTCGACTGCGAATCGGTTCAGCGCGTTCGTGCCGCCGTGGATCCCGACGATGGTTTCGGTGGTCCGGTGGTTCCCGACCGCGCCGCTGGCCTGTTGTTGATCGTCGGCGCGGATCTCGACGCCCTCGACCACGTCGATGCCGTACTCCTCGCGGATCCGTTCGGGGTCGTATTCCGCTCGAGCGTCGGCGTGATTCCGCACGACTACGCCCTCGAAGCCGTAGTCGGCCGCCGTTTTCGCGAACCTGGCGACCGTGCTCTTCCCGTCAGGGTGGGCGTAGACGGCTTCGTACATACTCGAATCCTCTCACGGCGGTGACTTGGGGTTTGCGCCATGCAGATCCCTGAGATGACCAGTCATCCCGGCCGGGAGCGGGGCTCGAACGACAGTGAGAGTCCCGCAACTCGGGGGAGGGCAGGCGGTTCACCGTCACCGACCGTGAGCGACCGAAGAGAGCGAGCGGGCCGACGACCGATGTAAGTGAGGACTGGAAGGACGAACGAACGGAGGGAGGAGTGCTTTTGATCAACCTTTTACCGAGTGCCGACGCGCCGTACGGCAGCTACGCTGCCGTCGGCGCGAAACAAACGCAGCGTAAAAGGTTGTTAGTTGAGAATGGACTGCGCCACAGTCGCCAGCTGGCCGTTGTCGGCCTCGCTGAGTCGCTCGTCGCCGATCTTGAGGCGCAGGCGCGGCCGGCCGACATCGATCGGAACCTTCTCGGTGTCGATCAGACCCATGTCCTCGAGCTTGGTCTTCGTCCGGGAGAACGTCGCCTTGGAGGCGATCCCGACGTCCTCGCCCCACTTGCTGATGTCGTAGAGCAGGGCCTCGTTCTTGGCCGCGACGAGCAGCGAGATGGTGACCTCGTCGAGGCCGTCGCCGTCGCCACGGGCGGTCTCGAGCGAGTCGAGGATCGCCGCGAAGTCGGCTTCGGCTTCGGGGCTGATCTCGTCGGAGAGGGTTTCGCGGACGTCCGTGATCGGGGGTGTCCGGAGGTTGAAGTCGGATGCACCCTCCCAGCGGGCCGCGTAGGTGTCGTAGGTGTCGCTGACGAAGCTCTCGTCGTCGGTGATGAGCCCGCCGACGCGGTCGCCGGCGTGGACGACGGCGACGACGCGGTCGTCGGTGATCAGCAGCGAGTTTTCCGGCGCTTCCTCGAGCGTTCGCAGCGAGAGCGCGCCCTCGCTGATGAGGTCGGCCGCGTTCGAGGCAACGATGAAATCGTCCATGATGTCTTTCAGCGTCCGCTCGTCGGCGAGCATGTGTACCGACGGCAGGTCGCCGTCGAATGCGGTCGCAACGGAAACGAACTCTTCGATCGCACTACGCGACGGGTTGACCATGTAGATGTCACCGCTCGCATCCTCGAGGACCGACTCGAGGATATCGTCAATCTGGTGGTTAAGTAAATTCGAGGTCATGCCTATACAGAAGTAATTGAGATCGTCGTACTTAATTTTGGTGGCCATCTGCACGGCAGAACTTCTCGTCTCCCCGGTGAACCGGTAATTTTTGTCCCATAATTCGTTAGTTCGCCAACGGAATGCCGGTGTCAAATATACATACAGAGATTTGATTCGGATCGGCTCTCGCGATTCGGGCGTGTAAGTGGAACGCTCATTGCGGGGATATTCTCAACCGAGCAATAATTATATACCGAAACCATGCTATTACGATATCGTATGGGAGTTCGACACAGCCGACTAGGGTGGCACGTTCATATATTGGCCAACAGGAACGAAACCGGACTGCAAACCGACCGACCGTCGCAGCGAATGACGATGCGAGCGAAACGCGTCAGTACCTACGGCGGACCATAGGGAGAATCACTGATCGAATCGAGGCCACAACTCTTTGGACCAGTAGATGTCCCCGTCGTAGATCACCGAGGCGTCGGTTTCTTTGAGCATCGTTACCAGCTCCGATGCCGTCAGTCTGAACGTCGATTCGTTCCCGCAGAGGTAGGCGTACTCGTTGGTCTCGGTGTGGGGGAAGTAGTACGATCCGGTCGCTCGCGTCGAGTAACAGTCGAGAGACAGCAGATATCGCTTGTCGCTTTTGTCGTCCGGGAGTTTCTCGAGCGTCGCAGTCGTCGGGGGTTGGTGTTTGCCCTGCGTGAGCGAGTGGGTGCCGTCGCCGACGACGGCGTAGTCCTTGCCCATCATGATACGCCGGCGTGCGAGCCCCATCGCGCGCTCGATGCTGAAGCCATGAACCAGTAACTTGGCGAACGTCGAGCCGACCTTGACGGCGTGGTCGTTCAGGACTCGGGTGAACGTGACCGCGCCGGCGACGCTGCCCTTCTCGATCAGGTGCTTCCCCTCGTAGAAGGAGCCACAGGCGTTGAGAAAGAACGTCTGTGCGTTACACCGGTCGAGGCTCGAGGCCGCGAGCGTTCCGTCCGGACAGCACAGTCCGCCGGTTTCGCAGTGGCCGATGTAGTGGACGACGTCGTGGTTGTCCTCGAAGACGCGCGCGAGTTCGGCCGTCTCGAGCGATTCCTCGACGGTGAGGTTCATCGTCACCTCCTCGGCGCGCCGGCGATAGATCTCGGCGACAGTGTCGTGCTCGCCGGCCATCTCCGGATCGTTGAGAACGACGCAGATCGAGGTCGAACCGCTCTCTCGCTCGAGGTATTCGAGCCGGTTGTGGTAGGCCTCCGGCGCGGATTTGAAGACGTCGATCGGGACGCCGTCGGCGAGCCAGCCGTGGGTTCGGCCGCTCCGAAGGTCGGGTTTGACGATGTCCACCGACGCGACCCGTCCGGTGCTCGCTCTGGTAGCGGCGGCTTCGTCTAGCCGTTCCGTCCGTCCGCGTCCTGAATCGCCGCCCCGATAGAAGTCCTCGAGCGATCGCTCGACGAGTTCCTGCCCCTCGAGCGTGGAGGCTTTGGGGGTGTAGATCATGCTCAGCCGGTCGAGCAGGAACGGGATCGTTTCGACGCTGTCGTACTCGGGCGCGACGTACGTCGAGAGGTGCCAGTCCGGCAGCCGATGTTTGATCGCCGCGTACGGCACGTCGAGGTAGGCCGCGAGTCGATCCTGCGGCGAGGTGTCATAGAGCGCTTCGGCGTCGATCTCGAGGGCCTCGAGCAGGCTGAGTTCCGAGAGGGTCGTCGCGTGGGGGCCGGCGTTGCGGACGAGACAGTCGAGGAAGAACGTCTTCCGGAGCAGTCGTTCGACGTCGCACTCGAGGTCGGGCATCGGTGAGAGCGTCCGCTCGATCGCGCGATCGACGAGTCGGAGTCGCGGCTGGTCGACCCTCGACCCGATTCGATTGCCGAGCGCATCGTCGGTCGTGCGGACCGTCGCCTGGAGGTAGTACGCCAGCGGCGCGGTGACGAACAGCGACTCGTAGTCGGGCGGGACGACCAGTTCGATCCCGTGATCGGGCGTGTCCGACCGGATGCAGTCGGAAATCTCGAGGGAATCGCCGTGCTCGATCAAGGATGGGTGGCCTCGAAGCGATGGGTACGAACGGTCGGGAGTGTCCGTCTTCTGTGAGGCGGCCATGTGCGTGATGGCTTCGGCGATGGCCGACGGGGAGTCGGGAACGGTGATCGTCCCCGCGGGGAACTCGTGGCGACATCGAACGCCGAGGATGACGCGGGTTCGGTTCGGAAAGGAGACGACGATTTCCTCGTAGTCGTCGGTCTTTTCGATCCGTACCGCGCCGGAAAATCGAAGGTACGTTTTGATCTCCGTGTCGATGTCGACGACGTACTCGCCGGGTGACAGCGTGAGTGGCTCGCCGGCCGGGTCGAGTTCGTACTGGTCGTCGAGACCGAGCGAGAACGCATACACCACCGCGTGCGGAAACCGGAGTTCGTCAGTCGTCACGGCGACCGTCTCGTCGATGGGGCGCGGGATGCCGACATCGGAGTCGTCGACGGCGAGATCGGCACCGTTGACCGTCAGCTCCGCGTTGTCGGCGTCAGTGACGTGGAGGGTGTCGCCGTTGACCGCCCACTCGATCATTCGGTTGGCTGAATGTCACTCCGGCAAGTTAGTTGTATCGGGGTGTCACCTGGTACCAAACTATCGCTAATAACCGTTCGATCCGTCCCGACGCGGACCGCCAGAAGTGGCTCGATTTGCCGGGGAAGGGTACACTTATACAGCCGCCAGACCGCACATCGAACATGGATCACGACACAGTTCGGGACGTCGATCCCGCCGTCGCGGACGCGCTCGAGGGCGAGGTAGACCGCCAACGGGAGTCGCTACAGATGATCGCCAGCGAGAACCACGTCAGCGAGGCGGTCATCGACGCTCAGGGGAGCGCCCTGACGAACAAGTACGCCGAGGGGTATCCCGGCGAGCGCTACTACGGCGGCTGCGAGTTCGCCGACGAGGTCGAACAGCTCGCGATCGACCGCGCGACGGAACTCTTCGGTGCCGAGCACGTCAACGTCCAGCCCCATTCCGGGACGCAGGCCAATCAGGCCGTCTACTTCGCGATGCTCGAGCCCGGCGACAAGATCCTCTCGCTGGATCTGAACCACGGCGGCCACCTCAGCCACGGCCACCCGGCGAACTTCACGGGCCAGCTCTACGAGGTCGAGCAGTACGAGGTCGACCCCGAAACGGGCTACATCGACTACGACGACCTCGCCGAGCACGCCGCGGCGTTCGACCCGGACATCATCGTCTCGGGCTACTCCGCGTACCCGCGCGAGATCGAGTGGGAGCGCATTCAGGACGCCGCCGACGACGTCGACGCGCTCCACCTCGCGGACATCGCCCACATCACCGGCCTCGTGGCCGCGGGCGTCCACCCCTCCCCGGTCGGCATCGCCGACTTCGTCACCGGTTCGACCCACAAGACGATTCGCTCGGGTCGCGGCGGCATCGTCATGTGCGACGAGGAGTACGCCGACGACATCGACGCCGCCGTCTTCCCCGGCGGACAGGGCGGCCCGCTCATGCACAACGTCGCCGGCAAGGCCGTCGGGTTCAAGGAAGCCCTCGAGCCCGCGTTCGAGGACTACGCCGAGCAGACCGTTGCGAACGCGAAAGCCCTTGGCGAGAGCCTCTCCGAGAACGGGCTCTCGCTGGTCTCCGACGGCACCGACAACCACCTCGTGCTCGTCGACCTGCGCGATAGCCACCCCGACACGACCGGCGGCGACGCCGAAGAAGCCCTCGAGGACGCCGGGATCGTCCTCAACGGGAACACGGTACCCGGCGAGACCCGCTCGCCGTTCAACCCGAGCGGCATTCGGGCTGGCACGCCGGCGCTGACCACGCGCGGCTTCGACGAGGACGACTGCCGCACGGTCGGCGACCTGATCGCACGCGTCGTCGACGCCCCTGAGGACGAGGCCGTTATCGAGGAGGTCCGCGAGGAAGTCGCGACGCTGTGCGACGAGAACCCGCTGTACGAATAGCGCGGCAGCGTCGTACAGCCCACCGCTATGGATCTCGGCTCCGTTCGATCGGTTTTCACTCTTTGACTCATCGCTGGCGACGCCGGTTGTTTGCGCTCGTTCTCACTCGAGCGGGCCCTGTCACTCGCCGGCACGCGCTTTTTCACCCGTCTGGCCGTACCGCCGCCAATGTCTACGCGTCCGACCGGCACCATCCTGGACGACGATCGATTGCTCGAGCTCCGGGAGACTCACGAGACGGCCGCCTCCAGATTGGCGGTCGAGGTGACGCCGGTGGCCGAGTACATGGGTGCCTCGAGCGGTGACCACATCGACTGGGACGTCGACCAGCACGAGGACCAGCCGATGCTCGTCTTCAGCGGGATCGAGGACGCGGCGACCGCCGACGCGCCGTATCCCCGGCAACTCCGCGAAGAGGGAGGCGAGATCGTGGCACCCGTCCCGGACCCGCTGGTGCGCGCCGAGCCGCCCGCGGGGCTCGGGATCGCGCTCGAGGTGTACGACGCCGGTCGACCGCTGCTGTTCGACGCCATCACGTCCGGCGAGACGATTGGATTGATTCCGATCCGGTTCGACGACGGGGAAGCCTACCGCGCCGAACCGCTGCCGGACGTCGGCGACGACAGCGACCCCGTCGCGGAGGAAGTCATCGAGCACGAGGGCCGCGGCGATCCGACGCCACGTCCCGAGACGATGGATGCGCCGATCGATCCGGACGTGCTCGAGGCGGTTCTCAACGAGCGCGACGCCGACGAATCCGACGTGATCGGCATCCTCGAGGCCGTCGAGCGCTACGACCTCGTCGGGACGGGTGATCACGTCGCCGGCGTCCCGCCGCTGTCGGCCGACTCGCGTGCCGTCTGTCTGCTACCCGAGGCGGTCTGGACGGATCGCATCGGTCCCGAACTCGAGGCCGAGGGCGTCGACGTGGCTGCGGACGCGCTGGCGATCGCCCGAGAGACACACGAGCGACAGGCCCGAGCGTTGATCGACGCAGCCGAGACGACCGAGTACGAGGGTCTCGAAGAGGAGTACGCGCTGGTCGTGACCAACGCGCAGGACACGACCGAGTGGGACGTCGCCGAACCGGGGATGAACCGCTAGCGGTTGAGCCACTGTTCGAGCGGCCGGCTCAGCCCCGACACTGTCGGCCGGTGGGGAGCGTTCTGGGACCATCCGAATGACGTACCCTTTTCAGGAAGTTGCTCGTTAGCAGTTCGCATGAAAGATGGCACGGCGACGGAGATGTACCGGACCAGAACCGACGCGCTGACCACCGACGTCGGCGAGGGCCAGCCCGTCGTCTTCGCACACGGGACGCTGATGGATCGGACGATGTTCGCGCCGCAACTCGAGGCCCTGCGAGACGAGTATCGGGCCGTCGCCTACGACCTGCGGGCGCGAACGGATCGCTACGCGCCGGGCTACGACCTGTGGGATCTCGCCGACGACTGCGATGCGCTACTGGACGGGATCGGCGAGGAGAGCGCCGTCGTCGCCGGCATGTCGATGGGCGGCTTCATGGCGCTGCGGTTCGCCCTCGAGTATCCGGAGCGAGTCGACGGTCTCGTGCTGATCGACTCGATAGCGACGCCACACACCGAGGAGGAACGAGCGGCGTTCAGCGCGCTCGTGGAGCCGTACGAGGACGTTCTCGAGCCGATCCCGCGGGAGCTTGCCGAGGGCTCGGCGGCCGAACTGTTCGGCGAGACGACCCGCGAGGAGACCCCCGAACTCGTCGAGGCGTGGATCGATCGGTGGGCGACTTATCCCGGGACCGCGGTCTACCACGAACTCAACTCGTGGCTCGGCCGGGCGGACGTGACCGATCGGCTCCTGGAGATCGACGTGCCGGTCCTGATCGTCCACGGCGAGGAGGATCCGTCGCTCCCGCCCTCGCGGGCCGAACCGATGCTCGAGGAGTTACCCGACGCCGAGATGGAACGCATTCCGGCGGCGGGTCACTCGGCGAACCTCGAGCGGGCAGCGCCGGTCAACGACGCGATCAGGGCGTTCCTCAACGACCGGTTCTGACGGCGGAAGTATCCACGTTGGTGCCCATTCACAGGCTACCAGACCTCGGTTCTGCGCACGAATCCGTGGATTAATGAGTCTCGCAGTCGCCCATTCGAGTAATGACCGAGATCATCGACGGCAACGCCGTCGCGAGCGAGATTCGGGACGATCTGACGGATGCAATTGAAACCCTCGCCGACGCTGGCGCGCGGCCGGGCCTGGCAACCGTGCTCATGGGCGACGACCCCGCGAGCCAGACCTACGTGAACATGAAACAGCGCGACTGCGAGGAGGTCGGCATCGAGAGCCACCACGTCGACGTCGACGGCGACGCGCCGCCCGAGGAGCTGTTCGAGACCATCGCCGACCTGAACGACGACCCCGATATCCACGGCTACATCGTTCAGGCCCCGGTCCCCGACCACGTCGACTACCGCGACGTGATCCGCCGCGTCGACCCGAGCAAGGATGTCGACGGCTTCCACCCCGAGAACGTCGGTCGGCTCGTCGCCGGTGACGCCCGGTTCCGCCCCTGTACCCCCCACGGCGTCCAGAAACTGCTCGAGTCGGCCAACGTGGAGATTGAGGGCAAGGACGTCACCATCGTCGGCCGCTCGGACATCGTCGGCAAGCCGCTCGCCAATCTGTTGATCCAGAAGGCCGAGGACGGCAACGCGACGGTGACGGTCTGTCACTCCCGAACCGACGACCTCGCCGCGAAGACTCGCAGTGCGGACATCGTCGTCGCGGCGGTCGGCGTCCCCGAACTCATCGACGGCTCGATGCTCGCCGAGGGCACGGTCGTCATCGACGTCGGCGTCAACCGGGTCGACGCTGACACTGACAAGGGATACGAACTCGTCGGTGACGTCGACTTCGAAAGCGCGAAGGAGAAGGCCAGCGCGATCACGCCCGTCCCCGGCGGCGTCGGCCCGATGACCCGCGCGATGTTGCTCTACAATACGGTCAAAGCCGCGAGCCTGCAGGAAGACGTCGCCGTCGACCTTCCCTGATTTCCGCAGTACCGGTTCCTTGCAGTCCGTTCGTCGGCTCCGATTTCACCGATCGTCGACCGGATCGCTCGTTCAGCTCCGATCAGTCGATCGAACCGAACTCGAGGCTCGCCAGCCGGTCCTGCGCCTGCGAGAAGGCGACCTCGTCGCCGCGGAGGCCGTTCGCCAGATCGCGGGTCGCCTCGACGAGTCGTTCGGCGGTCTCGGGCTCGACGTCGCCGTCGAGCATCCGGATGCGCGTGACGTGCTCGCCGAGCGTCTCGAACGCGCTCCGTTCGCTCGCGGTCAGCTCCCGGTCCTCGGCCCAGGTCCGGACGTCGCGGCGGTACTCCCGGACGGCGTTCGCGTAGGCGAGCCCGCGGGCCGCTCGCATCGATCGCGGGACCTCCTCGGCGGGCGGACGATCGCCCTGATCGGCATCGCGGAGCAGTGAGAGGAAGTACAGCTCGTCGCGGTCCTCGAGGCGGATCTCGCGCGCGACGATGTCGCCGACGTGGAGGAGTTCGATCGCGGCGAGATAGGTGTCGTCGAGTTCTCGAAGGGACCCGGCGTTGACGAATCCGCGCCGGCGAACGTACTCGCGACAGCGGTCGCGGGCCCGTTCGGCGAGGTCGTCGGTCCCGACCTCGTCGATCGCGTTCCGAACGGGGGTGAGGTCGAACGCCACCTGCATGTCGGTGTGTTCGGTGCGTTCGTCAACGCCGACGCTCTGCAGACTTCCGCAGGCCGGACAGCCGACGCTGCCGGTCTCGTAGTACGACCAGCGGGTCCCACAGTCCGTGCACTCGCGCTCACCCCGAATTTTCATGGTCGGGACTACAGTGGGGACACCAAAAGTCCCATCGGACCCGCGGGACCCAGAGGGCGATCCGCTGTTCGGTCGAGCAGTCGTCCCATCGGAACGGTGTCTCACGAGATGCGGTGACTGCGTCACTGATCGTAAATCTCTCCGACCGAAACGAAAGACAAGACAACGGTCAATTCGCACCGAGTATCAGTTTCTGTGAACATTTGGAACCGATGATGGTAAGAGCGAGATGACGGTCATCAGGCCCTGAGCGCCGTTCAATAGGTGATTAACGGGCGGCAGACGCAGGCCACATCGAAACCAGCCAGAAGGTTCTATCCAGGTATATGTCCCGTAGACTGAACCGGCGAACGTTCGTGACCGCAGCAGGAACAGCAAGTGCACTCGCGATTGCCGGCTGTGCCGATAGCGGCCCCGGTGGCGACAATGAGTCGGACGACGAGACCGAGACGACCGGAGACGAAAACGAGACCGAGGAGGGCGGCGACAGCGAGACGTACTCGCTGACCGTTACGGTCGAAGACTCCGACGGGCCGGTCGAAGGTGCAGCCGTCACCCTCGAGGAGGCCGGCACGTCCGGTCTCGGCGGCGACGAGGGAACTGGCAACGAATCCGATAACGAGACGGGCAACGAGTCCGACAACGAGTCGATAACTGACGGCGAGGAGGGACTCGGGAATGAGTCCGAGAACGAGTCCGACAACGAATCGATCGGCGGCGACGAGGGGGGACTCGGGAACGAGTCCGAAAATGAGTCGGGCAACGAGACGGGCAATGAGACGGACGGAATCGGCGGTCCGAGCTTCCCGATGGAGGACGAGACCGACGAGAACGGCGAGGTCGAGTTCAGCGAACTCGAGGACGGTGAGTACACCGTCACCGCTGAAAACGAGGGCGAAGAGACCGAAGACGACATCGAGATCGACGGTGACGACGAGGAAGTCACGCTGACGTTCGGTGACGGCGGCACTGGCGGCAACGAAACCGACTCCGAGGACGAGAACGAAACCGGAATTGGAAACGAGAGCGAAGACGATAACGAGAGCGAGTAACCGACTTCGTCGGGCTCTGCTCCTAGAGCATGCCCCATCGGTTCGGTCGCATCGAACCCGCGAACACATCGGTTTTCGTTTCGAAGCGTGTCGAGTGTGCTGGCAGTGAGTGACGAGCGGTTGCTGTTCTCGGTTCCATCACCATCGTTTCACAGCGGAAACTCCTTCCTTCCCGATCGAAACAACGCTGTCTGGCACGCACAGCTGCGGCGGCCGACAGCCCCGATTACCCCCGAATCATTCGAAAGCCGGGTTCGCTTCGTGATCGCGTGTATAGCGGGGTAGCGATCATATCGAGAGGGACTACCGATGTGAGGACACCGACCGCTGCTCGACGTAGCGGCTTTTTTGCCTCGCCGACCGGTACGGACGAGTATGCGAGACGAAGACGAAATCCGCGAGCAGTACGAGTTTCTCAAAGAGCACCTCGAGAGCGACGAGATGCGCCACGACGGCGTCGAACAGATGTTTACCTACTACAAGCGGGCGCTGGGCTGGGCACTGGAGGAGGAACATATGTGAGAACGCTGCGGCTCGGGCCAGAAGACGCGGGCGAGAGTATTGTCGTTACATTTAAGTACACACACCAAAACCTTCTACGTGACGCTTCGCTTGGAGGGCCGAAGCGTCAGCGGGGACCAATTCAGGGCGGCAAGCGATCGCGTGACATTTTTCCGTCACGCGATCTGCTTTCCTGTTTCGGATACTGTACTGAGAGTGGCGATGCTTCCTTCCTGATCGACTTCGTTGATGGACAGAATCGAGAGACGTATCCAGTGTAATTGTCCCGAAACGAAATGCCTGAACTGTAAACATGAACGCCGCATTATGGGTGGTTTGCCGGGTGAATCGTCACGGACATTATGGATATCCCGCGCTCGAAACGACACGCCTCGCTGGTAATAGCCCTCTTTCGTTCGAAACAACCCGATAGCCTTATTAAAATTCGACAGTAAGTACGATTGGTACTTTCCCAATGTACGACCTGACAGGATTTCAGCGGGACTTGCTCTACGTCATCGCTGGTGAGGACGAACCCCACGGACTGGCGATCAAAGAGGAACTCGAACAGTATTACGAGAAGGAGATCCATCACGGCCGGCTCTATCCCAACCTCGACACCCTCGTCGACAAAGGGCTCGTCGAAAAGGGTCGCCGCGACCGTCGGACGAACTTCTACACGCTCACCCGCCGTGGCCGCCGCGAACTCGAGGCCCGACGCGACTGGGAGACGCAGTACGTCGAACTATAGCACGGTCCCGACGTTCGAGTAGTTCCACGGTCGCCGGCTCAACCGTCCGGGGTGACGGGAGCAATTGATGCTCAGTCCACCCGATCGCACACCACTCGTGCATCGATGTGGCCGGTTTCAGTCGCTACTCTCGGCTGCTGGCTCGAGGAGCCGCGAGGCGAGCCGATTGCGCGCTTCCGGCTGGCAAGTTGCTTATATACGACCCCGGCGAACGATCAGGAGTGAACGGGGTCGTGCTGCAGGTCGCCGACGCGCCGCTCGAGGAGACCGTCGTTCGGATCGCGCTGGCCGGCGCACTGGGGATGCTCCTCGGACTTGAGCGCGAATGGTCCCAGAAGTCCGCCGGTATCCGAACGTTCTCGCTAATTAGCCTGCTCGCCGCGGTCTTTACCGTCCTCGCCGTCGAAACGGAGGGTGTCATCGGCGAGAGCCTTCTCGTGCTCGGCGGTGTGCTCGTGATCGTCCAGGGCGTGTTACTCGCAATACAGGGCCTCATGAGCGAGGACGATGCCGGACTCTCGCTGACGACCTCGGTCTCGATGCTCGTCGCCTACGGGGTCGGCGCGCTGGTCACCGTCGGCTTCATTCTCGAGGGGGTTACCGTCGCCGTCCTCTCGTCGCTGTTGCTCGTCTTGAAGCGCGAACTCCACGAGTTCGCGTGGGGACTCTCCCGCGAAGAAATGCGCTCGACCACGGAGTTCGCCATCCTCGCGTTCGTCATCTACCCAATTCTTCCCGCGACCTACGAGCCCGAAATCGCGGGCATTATCATCCCGCTCGAGCCGCAGGTCATCTGGTTGATGGTCGTTGCCGTCGCGGGGATCGGCATCGCCAACTACGCAATCGTCTCGACCTACGGCGGTCGCGGTATCGCGATCACCGGCTTCTTCGGCGGATTAGCCTCCTCGACGGCCGTCGTCGGAACGATGCTCGATCACGTCAACCAGCGGCCCGAAGCGTCCTCGTACGCCGTCGCCGCGATTTTGCTCGCGAACGCAGCCATGGCCGCTCGGAACCTCGCGATCGCGGTCGGCTTCACGGCCGGCAGCGGCTCCGACATCCTCGTCGAAGCGGTCGTCCCGCTCGGTGCCGTCATCCTGCTCGCCTTCGCCGTCGCCGCACTCACGGCCGACTGGAGCGAGTCCGGTCCGATGGAACTCGAGAGCCCGTTTTCGCTGAAAAATGCCCTCGCGTTCGGGGCCGTCTTCCTCGCCGTCCTCGTGTTCGGCTCGCTGGCCGAAACGTGGTTCGGAACCCTCGGGTTCTACGCGACGGCGGTCGCCAGCGGCTTCGTCTCGAGCGCCGGTGCGACCACCTCGGCGGTCGTCCTCTACCGCGGTGGACAGCTGGGACCCGCCGAGGCGACGATCGCTATTTTGCTCGCGACGGTCTCGAGCATCGTGGTCAAGGCTCTGCTGGCGGCGACCTCGACGAACGACGGCTTCCGGAACCGGGTCGCGGCCTACAGTACGATTCTGCTGGTGGGTGGCGCGCTCGCGTCGGTCCTGCTCGTCATATAGGGCTCGAACACTTTACACGGCGGCGACCGAAACGTCTCATATGGACCGAGCAACGGCCGAACCGTCGGTGGGAACGATCCCGGGTGAACGGGCCAGCGAGTGGGTCGACTATCATCATCGGTTCGCCGCCCCGAGTACGTACGTCTACGAGTTCGTCTGGGACGCGGGCGGCGACGCGATCGGCCCGTTCTGTACCGACGTCGACGGCAACGTGCTGCTGGATTTCACGAGCCACGTCGCGGCCGCACCGCTGGGCTACAACAATCCGACGATCCGCGAGAAACTCCGCGCGTTCGATCCCGTCGATCCGCTCAAAATCGCGGGGCAGGACTTCTACGTCAGCGGCGGCGGCCGACCCGACGATCCCGACTTTCCCGGGCCGACGCAGCTGATGGATCGGTTAGTGGCGATGACGGACCACTACGACATGGACCGGGTCTTTCTCTCGAACTCCGGGGCCGAGGCCGTCGAGAACGCGATCAAGATCTGCTACGCCGCGGGCGGCCACCGCGCGTTCACCTTCGACGGCGCCTTCCACGGCCGAACGCTCGGCGCGCTCTCGCTCAATCGCTCGAAGGCCGTCCACCGGAGCGGCTTCCCCGAAATCCCGGGCGTCGTCAGCGTCCCGTATCCCGCGACCGACGAGGCGTACGAAACCCGCTGGCGGACCGACGGCCCCGGCGGCAACGTCGTCGCCGACGCGCTCCACCCCGAGCGCGGCGTGGTCGATCCCGAGGAAGTGGCGTACCTGATTCTCGAGCCGATCCAGGGCGAGGGCGGCTATCGAGTCGCCCACCCCGAGTTCGCCCGCGACCTCGAGGCGCTGCGCAAGGAGTACGGCCTCCGGATCGTCGCCGACGAGATCCAGTCCGGACTCGGACGGACGGGTGAACTGTGGGCCGTCGACCACCTCGATCTCACGCCGGACGTCATCACCAGCGGGAAGGGACTCCGCGTGGGCGCGACCATCTCACGTTCGGACGTCTTCCCCCAAGAAAAGAGTCGACTCTCCTCGACGTGGGGCGCGGGCGATCTCGTTGCCGCCATGCAGGGCGTGCTCACGATCGATACCATCCACGAGGACGATCTGCTCGCGAACGTCCGCGAGCGAGGCGCGCAGTTCCGAACGCGACTCGAGGACGCCATCACGGACGGCGACGCACCCGGCGCGATCGACGTTCGCGGCCGCGGGCTGATGCTCGCCGTCGAGTTCGATACGAAGGACCGGCGGGACGCGGTGCTCAAGGGCGCGTTCGAACGCGGGCTGTTGACTCTCGGCTGTGGCTACAAGACGCTGCGATTGCTGCCCCCGCTCGACGTCACCGAGCGGGAGATCGAACTGGGTGCAGGACTGTTGCTCGAGACGGTCGACAACGTCGCCGATGAGAGCGCGACGTAGAACGGAAAAACGAGTACGGGCCGGCAGATCTGAGCGCGGGCGGTACGACCGCGGTCGCGGAGAGAGCGATCGGCCGCTACTCGCCGCGGAGTTCGGTCATGTGATCGATCCGCTTCTGGACTAACCCCGCCTTTCCGATGTCGTGACGGATCCGCAGCCCATCCTCGCCGGCAACTGCGAGCGCGTCCTCGGCGATTTCCTCGGCCTCGCTGATCGAGTCGGCGACGCCGACCAGCGCGAACGACCGGGACGTGGTCGTGTAGATGCCGTCGTCGCGCTCGTCTACGCTGGCGTAGTACAGCAGGGCGTCGCCCGCGCTCTCTTCGTCGACTTGCACTTTCGCGCCGGCCTCGGGGTCCGTCGGGTACCCCTCGGGAACGGCGTACTTGCAGACCGTCGCCTTGGAGGCGAACTCGAGCTCCGGCGGCGCGTTGCCGTTTCGGGCGGCGGTCAGGATCTCGAGGAAGTCGGTCTCGAGGACGGGAAGCGTGTTCATCGCCTCGGGATCGCCGAAGCGGGCGTTGAACTCGACGACGCGGGGGCCGGTGGTCGTCAGCATGAACTGGCCGTAGAGGATCCCGCGGTAGTCGTCGAGAGCGTCGACGGTGGCCTCGATAATCGAGACCGCCTCGTCGTAGTCGCCTTCGGTCATGAACGGCAGTTCGTCCGTCGCGTCGGTGTAGCTACCCATGCCGCCCGTGTTCGGCCCCTGGTCGCCCTCGTAGGCGCGCTTGTGATCCTGCACTGCGGGCGCGGTGCGGAACTCGCCGTTCGCGACGAACGCCTGAACGGTGAACTCCTCGCCGATCAGTCGCTCCTCTAAGACGATCCGGTCGTAGCCGGCGTCGCGGATATACTCCTTGCCCTCCTCGGCGGTGACCTGATCACCGATGACTTTGACGCCCTTCCCGCCGGTCAATCCGGCGGGTTTGATCGCGAGGTCCCCGTCGTACTCGTCGATGAAGTCACAGGCGGCCTCCATGTCGTCGAACGTTTCGAAATCGGGGCAACCCGGAATGTCGTGTTCCTCCATGAACCGGCGCTGGAACGCCTTGTCCGTCTCGATGCGGGCGTCGGCTTCCTTCGGGCCGAAGGGGTAGACCCCCGCGGCCTTGAGTTCGTCCGCCACGCCGGCCTCGAGCGGCGCTTCGGGGCCGATGACGGCGATGGTTGCGTCGACATCCTCGGCGTAGTCGACGACCGCTTTCGGATTCGTCGTCTCGAGCGTCTCGAACCCGGCCGCGATGCGGGCGATGCCGGGATTTCGGTTGCCGGCACAGGCGTACAGGTCGGCCTCGCTGTCCTCGAGCGCGCGGGCGATGGCGTGCTCGCGGCCGCCGCCCCCGATCAGCAGCACGTTCTCTCGCATGGTCGATAGCGGAACGCACGAACCTGTAAGCGTTGCTCTTTCCTCGAGCTGAAATATGCACGCTCGTGGCTATTTCCTTCTGAGAGTCGTGTCGAAACGGGTCGCGGAGACTCGCGAACAAGTAGCAGATGGTTGCGGCCGTCATCGGTACCGTATCCCCGTTATAGTAGCCATAGAACGTCACTGCGCACCTGACCCGTACGATGGCGTTGCGATCAGTGTGTACATCGTTTCAGTGGCTACTATAGCCTAAATAGCTAGAATATTTAATATCTGTATTGGATATTTTTCCCTTGCCAATAATTCAAATACAATTAGATGTTATCTCGCCCTATGAGACGACGTGAACTCCTCGCTGGCGGCAGTCTCTTTGTAAGTAGTATGGTAGCCGGGTGTATCGGAAATATACAATTCTCCAACAACACTCAAAGTGAGGCAGACCGCGTGCACTTCACGGAAATAGGAAGCGAGTACGTCGTTTCGATCCAGAATGAACGAAACAGATCAGTAGATGCGGCAGTAGCAGTGACTGCTGCGAACGGGACGACGGAAGAAGAGACCGTCTCAGTCAAACCAGGAGACGAGACGCCGGTCAGAGGCTTGTTCACGACGGGGGCGGAATCGTACACTGTGTCGGTGTCGTCCGACGAAACGGCGACAGAACGGACGCTGCGGCCGACCGAGTCACCGCACGACGAGTTTGTGTACACAATTTCGTCGGATGGGATCCGCTTCCAGAAAGGATACAGACCGACGTCTGATATCGTAATCTCAAACGATAGCGATGAGCATGTCGACGTTCGAGTAACGATCGACGACCCCACAGACAGCGGTGTTGTCTACGATAGTATCCCTGTCCCGCCGAACGATCTCGTGGCTTTCCGGGATGTCTTCGCGGCTGGGAAAGAGTACGATGTCACCGTCCGGGCCAACGGAATGACGAAATCGATCACACATCTGAATTCAGATACAAATAGTGTTTGGATCGATATCGAGCGTCACGACCTCCGCCTCTCCGTATCAGAACGGTGATTTTCCCTCCGCGGAACGAGTATGGATCGTGCCTTGAAATCCGCTACTGGCCGCCTACGCTCACCCTCTAGCGATTTGAAGCGCTCGAGAACGGCGATGCTGTCATCGATGATATAATTTAGATGATGGCTTCCGGATCGTGCGTTATTATGGTCGTTCGGTCGCTACAGTACGGGCAATGCGACAGTATCTCGAGCTCGTCGACACCGTGCTCTCGACGGGGACCCACAAGCCCAATCGGACCGGCGTCGACACGATTTCGTCGTTCAGCGAGCACTACGAGGTCGACCTTCAGGAGGGGTATCCGCTGCTGACGACCAAGGAGATGGACGGCTACCGCTGGAACTCAATGCTTCACGAGGTCTGCTGGTATCTCTCCGGCGAGGAACATATCCGCGACCTCCGCGAAGAGACGAAGATCTGGGACGCCTGGGCCGACGAGGAAGGGCTTCTTGACACCGCATATGGCCGCTTCTGGCGTCGGTTTCCGGTCCCGGATGAGGACGCCCAACTCAAGGGCGAATCCTGGCCCGACGAGGGCCATCAGTGGGTCACCGAGGAGGCGGACGGTCGTCGGACGTTCGATCAGCTCCAGTATATCATCGACACGCTCTCGGATTCGCCGAACTCGCGGCGGCTCGTGGTCAACGCGTGGCACCCCGCGAACGCGGCCGTCTCGACGCTGCCGCCCTGTCATTACTCGTTCGTTTTCAACGTGCAGGGCGACCAGCTGAACTGCCACCTCACGCAGCGCTCTGGCGACACCGCCCTCGGGATTCCGTTCAATATCGCGGCCTACGCGCTCCTGACGAAAGTGATCGCCCAGCAGACCGGCTTCGAACCGGGCACGTTCGCCCACACCGTCGTCGACACGCACGTCTACTGCGGTCGCGGCGCGCGCGGCGACTGGTACGCCGACAATCTCGAGGCCCTCCAGTCGAAGTTGGCCGACGTCGACGAGCGCGAGGAGTACCGCGAGATCCGCGAGTGGCTCGAGTCCGAAGCGCCGGCCGAAGCCGAGGGCGACGAACGGCTCGATCACGTTCCCGGTCTGCTCGAGCAGTTGTCGCGAGAGCCGCTCGAGCGCCCGACGCTCGCGGTCGCAGACGTCTCGATCGACGAACTGTCCTACGAGGACGTCGAGCTTCGGGAGTACGAATCGCATGAGGGACTCGAGTTTTCGGTGGCCGAATGAGCGGGGATCGGAACGGGGCGATGGACATGACGACGGACGCGGAGCCAACACTTGAGACCGACCGCGAACTCGTCGCGATCGTCGCCGTCGCCGACAACGACGTCATCGGGAAGGACGGCGACATGCCCTGGCACATCCCCGCGGATCTCGAGCACTTCAAGGAGACAACGATGGACCACCCCGTCATCATGGGACGGGTGACCTATGAGGGGATCCTCGAGACGCTCGGCGAACCGCTTCCCGGGCGAACGACGGTCGTGTTGACGAGTCAGGCCCTCGAGACACCCGAAAACGCCGTGGTTGCGCGCGGGATCGAGGACGCACTCGAGACGGCAGAGACGGCTGCACGCGAGCGTCACGACGGCGCAGACCGGATTTTTGTCGCCGGTGGTGCGACCGTCTACAAACAGTTCCTGCCAGCGGTCGATCGAATGGTCGTGACTGCGGTTCACGACGAACCCGACGGCGATACGTTCTTTCCCGACTGGGACCGCGAGTCGTTCCGCGAGATCGCCCGTGACGACCGCGACGGGTTCGCGTTCGTAGAGTACGTCCGAGCGTAGCGACCGCCGAACGAACGGACTCACTGAGCGTTCGTGCTCGCTGTGTCAGCGATGCCGCGGCGCGTAACCGCCGGTTCGGTGGATATCGACCGGCGAGAATCGTTCGTAACCGACTCCCGGGAGACGGCTGCTCGTTCGTCCCCCTCGTAATGCTGGTAACATATAATAACATATGAGTTCTTCGCAAATGATGGGAGTAAATCACGTCTATCGGCGGTTTCCGGGAGATTCAAAACCCCTCGCTGCCAAGACGACGTATGTCAGCTGATACGTTCTCGGATGCGATCCGGGAGATCGAACACGGCGGCGAGACCTACAAGATGGCCGACCTCACGGTGCTCGAGGAACAGGGCCTCTGTGACCTCGAGAAACTGCCCGTGAGTATTCGGGTGCTGCTCGAGTCCGTCCTCCGAAATGCCGACGGCGAGATGATTTCAGCCCAGGACGTCGAAAACGCGGCCTCGTGGGAACCGAACGTCCCCGATGTCGAGGTCCCATTCCAGCCCTCGCGCGTCGTTCTCCAGGACCTGACCGGCGTTCCCGCAGTCGTCGACCTCGCAGCGCTGCGATCGGCCGCGGACCGCGCGGGCAAGGACCCCTCGGTCGTCGAACCCGAGGTCCCCTGCGACCTCGTGATCGACCACAGCGTGCAGGTCGACTACTTCGGCAGCGAGGACGCCTACGAACAGAACGTCGAACTCGAGTACGAGCGCAACGAGGAGCGCTATCGTGCGATCAAGTGGGCCGAACAGGCGTTCGAGGACTTCAACGTCGTCCCACCGGGAACGGGCATCGTCCACCAGGTCAACCTTGAGCACCTCGGCAAGGTCGTGCACGCACGCGAGGAAGACGGTGAACAGTGGCTCCTGCCCGACACGCTGGTCGGCACCGACAGCCACACCCCCATGATCGGCGGCATCGGCGTCGTCGGGTGGGGTGTCGGTGGCATCGAGGCCGAGGCAGCCCTTCTGGGCCAGCCCATCACCATGACGCTGCCCGAAGTCGTCGGCGTCCGCCTGTCCGGTGAACTCCCGGAGGGCGCGACCGCGACCGATCTTGTACTCCACATCACCGAGAAGCTCCGCCAGGTTGGCGTCGTCGACAAGTTCGTCGAGTTCTACGGCCCCGGCGTCTCTCAGCTCTCCGTGGCCGACCGCGCGACGATCGCCAACATGGCCCCCGAGCAGGGATCGACGATCAGCATGTTCCCGGTCGACGACGCGACGCTCGACTACCTCGAGCTCACCGGCCGCGACGACGACCACATCGAACTGGTCAAGGAGTACCTCGAGGCGCAGGGCCTCTTCGGCGAGCACGATCCGGAGTTCACCGAGGAAGTCGAGTTCGACCTCGGCACCGTCGAACCCAGCCTCGCGGGCCACAAGAAGCCCCACGCCCGCATTCCGATGGGCGATCTGGACGAGCACTTCCCGACGCTGCTCGCAGAGGAGGGCGTTATTGACAGTGGTGCAGCGGAGAGCGACGGCGGACTCGTCGCCAAGGACCAGCCCGGCCTCGACGAGAAGATTCCGGTCACGCTCGAGGACGGCACCGAGGTCGAGATCGGCCACGGCTCCGTCCTCGTCAGCGCGATCACGAGCTGTACGAACACCTCGAACCCGTCGGTGATGGTCGCCGCGGGACTGCTCGCGCGCAACGCGCTCGAGCAGGGTCTCGACGTGCCCGAGTACGTCAAGACCAGCCTCGCACCCGGCAGCAAGGTCGTCACGGAGTACCTCAAACAGGCCGATCTGCTGGACGACCTCGAGGGACTGGGCTACCACGTCGTCGGCTACGGCTGTACGACCTGCATCGGGAACGCCGGCCCGCTCGCAGCGCCCATCGAGGCGGCCATCGACGAACACGACCTGTGGACGACGAGCGTCCTCTCGGGCAACCGCAACTTCGAGGCGCGCATCCACCCGAAGATCCGCGCGAACTATCTCGGCAGCCCGCCGCTGGTCGTCGCCTACGGCCTCGCGGGCAAGATGGATATCGACCTCGAGAACGAACCGATCGGGACGAACGACGACGGCGAAGAAATCTTCCTCGAGGACATCTGGCCGGACCCACAGGAGGTCAAAGAGACGATCCACGAGAGCGTCTCCGCCGAGTTGTTCAGAGACAAGTACGCGAGCGTCTTCGAGGGCGACGAGCGCTGGGAAGCCCTCGACGCGCCCACGGGCGAGGTCTACGACTGGGACGACGAGTCGACGTACATCCGCGAGCCGCCGTTCTTCCAGGACTTCCCGCTCGAGGAACCCGGCGTCTCCGACATCGCGGACGCCCGCTGTCTGCTCACGCTTGGTGACACGGTGACGACCGACCACATCAGCCCCGCGGGGCCGTTCAGCGAGGACTTGCCCGCCGGCCAGTGGCTGAGCGAACGCGGCGTCGAACCCTACGAGTTCAACACCTACGGCTCCCGCCGCGGGAACCACGAGGTCATGATGCGAGGGACCTTCGCGAACGTCCGCATCGAGAACCAGCTGCTAGATGGGAAGGAAGGCGGCTACACGATTCACCACCCGACCGGTGAGGAGAGCGAGGCGCGGAGCGCCTCGGAAAAGACGAGCGGCGAACAGAGTGAGCCGGGAGTCACCACCGTCTTCGAGGCGAGCGAGCGCTACCGCGAGGACGACATCCCGCTCATCGTCATGGCCGGCGAGGAGCTGGGCACCGGCTCGAGCCGCGACTGGGCAGCCAAGGGGACCGATCTGCTGGGCATCCGCGCGACGATCGGTCAGAGCTACGAGCGGATCTACCGTGACAACCTCCTCGGCATGGGCGTCCTGCCCCTCCAGTTCGAAGACGGCGAGGGCTGGGAGGAACTCGGTCTCGACGGGACCGAAACGTTCGATATTCGCGGGCTCGACGACGGCCTCGAGCCCAACGCCGAACTCACTGTCGTCGCGGAAGACGATGCGGGCGAGACGACCGAGTTCGACGTGACCGCGCAGGTCGGCACGCCCGCGGCGGTCAAGTACGTCGAGAACGGCGGCGTGTTGCACCTCGTGCTCCGTCGCCTGCTCACGGAATAAGAGTGGACCGGGCTCGGGCCGAGTGCGATAGCGTCGCGCTCGCCGGAGGACGCTCGCCCTCGACGCCGGCGAGCGTCCTCCGATTCCGGCTTCGGTACTCGCTGGCCAGTTAGTATCCGGATAGATTTATCGCACCGCCGGTGACGAACGACGTGCTGCCGGTCGGATGGGGGAGCTCCGCCGTTGCGCCCTCCAGGAGGAGCCAGGCGACGACCCGTTCTCCCTGGATCGGTTCGTCTCCGATGTATTGTGCCGGATGATAGAACGCGGACTCCACTTCCGGGTCCTCGAGTCGCTGTTGTCCGGGGATCTCGCCGGCGCTCCGACGGGCGACGACCACTTCCACGTCCTCGTCGAGCGGCAGTTCGATCATCTCCGATCCCTCAGGGTTCGTAAACTGGACGACGATTCCCGATTCGCCGGACAGATAGAACTCGGTTTCGGGCGTCATCCGCTCCGTTCCATCGACGATCCCCACTTCGACACCGTTCGTCGTGCCGGGAACGGCGTCCATCGCGAACGTCGAGACGGAGTGGTGGTCGACACCGTATTCGGCTTCCTCAGCGTCGGTGGCTCCGTTCCCGTCGTCCGTGGTTCCGTTCTCGTCATCGGTTCCAGCGATCGCGTACGCAGTGACGAACCCCGGCCCCTGTCGTCGCCAGATCGGGGTGACCGTTCCGTCGGCCCAAAAGTCGTAGGAGAGTTCGTGGCTGGATTGGCCGAACCGGTAGCCGGAGTGGTGGTCTTGACCGTTTGGCTCTCGTGCCCCCGTTTCGTAGTGCGACCGGAACCGGAATCCCGATGGTCGGTCGTCTCCTTCGGAATAGTCGATAACGCCGAGCGGCCCCGGTCCACCGAATTCGATACTGTGGACGTCCCACCGGAGCAATCGCCCGTTGAAGACCGGCTCATCGTCCGGGAAAAACCAATCCAGAGTCGTCTCGCCGTCGCGTTCCGGCAGACCGTATCCGGTGAGGGTCACCGGCGACTGGAGGGTCTCGAACACCGGAGTTCCCCGATAGGAGGCGGTGATTTCGACACCGTGCCGGCCCGGCGGTTCCCAGTCGATGGTCCAGCCGGATCGCTCGAACGACGTCGGGAGGTCCTCGATCCGGTGGATGCCGTCGTCCGCGGTGTACCACGGTCGGTCCTCGAACGGAACATCGGGGACGGCTTCTACGACGGTATCGTCTGCGGGCGTCAGGGTGGCGGCCAGTTCGTGCGGGGGAGACTCGACGAATCGATCCACGCGACTCACGTCGACCACGTCGCCGGAGTCGTCCCGGACGTCCAAGTAGGCGACCACGGCCGCGGTCGAGTCGCCGTCCGCGAGGAACAGAACTATGGGGTTCACGCCGCCGTGCTCAATCCCCCTGGCGGACGTGATCGACGCGGAGATCGTAAACAGCGGAAACCAGTCGGTTCCGTCGATGAACGTTTGAACGCGGGAATCATCGAGGACTCGGGCGAGCTGTGCCGTCTCGCGTTCGTTCGCCTCCCACGCACGCCAGGAGATATCGCGCGGTTCGGTGATCGTTAGTCCGACAAGGTCGTCCGTCCGCCGATCGACGAGTCCGTAGGCGACTTGCCTCCCGACGGCGGTGACGTCGAACCGTCCCTCGTCGACGCCGCCCTCGATCTCGACGTCCGGACTCCCCTGAACGCTGATCGCATCGAGGTGATCCGCGTACGGTTCGTACGCCTCGTAACTCGAGATCATGTCCTCGGCGATAGCGTGAACCTCGGGATCGGACAGGAGCACCTCGAGCGCGCGCCGCTTGCGGTAGGTGTACAGGACGTCCGTCTCGTCGTCGGACTGTCGGAACGGTCCGTGTCGGGCAACGGGAGGCCCCGCCGCGTCCGTATCGTCTGTCCCCCCTTGAGCCAATGACCGTCCGCTGATCCCTCCCAGCCCGGCTCCGGCGAGCGCTGCTCGCACGAAACGTCGCCGGTGGATCCCTCGAAAGCGGCTTCGATCGTTCTCGTCACTGTTTCCCATGGTCGGAACTGGTTGCACGACGGAAAACCATAAAGTCCGCTACCGTTTGCGACACATCTCACTATTGTCTCCGTGAATCGTTCGATAGGTCGATCGTTACCGGTCCAAAGATAGACTTTCCTCGGCCGATGGACGCTGTACTGGCTTTCGACTATAAAGCCGTCACAGGGTTCGCTCGCCGAACCGTTCCTCGAAGGCGTGCCGGCGTGAAATACGCAGGTTCGGGACGAGTTGGGCCGATACCGACGGTCGCTGATATCGACGGTGAGCGAACCGTCCGGAGCGAGATCGATACCGCACGGGTCGGTCCGATGAGTGAATGTTCGCTACCGATATCTGCCCCTCATAACGCCTGACTGTCGCGGGAACGCGCGTTCCCGTCGCGATGACTTCCGATGCGATCACGTTCGGGTCGTTCGGTGGGAATGTGGCAATTTTCGAACCGATCGCGTACGGCAATCGCGACCAGTTCGGTTCCCGACACGGGCAACGGGACCGAGCCGGTTCACGCCGTCCGATCGTCCACAGTTATCGATAGTTACGACCCGATGTAGAGCAGGCATTCGTCGTATATTCCGTTACCACCGGCCGTATCAGGGCGGTATCCCCCGATATGTGGCGTTCAGCCGATACGGCTATTGTTCCTTGGCGCAAACGACTCAATTCGCTGCTTCCGTTCGTGAACTGAGCCGGTTCCGTTTCCGATACCGCCACGCTCTCGACAGCTCCCCGCAAGTCCGATTTTCTGCGGGGATAACTGTCAGTGGCGGTGTCTCCCTGAAAACGGCGAATCGGCCGTGACGAACGTCTTCGAAATGCAATCACTCGGAATTCTTCCCAGACTCGTTAAATTAATTGATACAGAAAGAAACGGTCGCCGGCGTTTATTCGATAACTCGGGCTACGTCTTTCCACCCCGCTACGGGGTACGAGAGAAACAATGAGCGAACAAGACACAAATGGCGATTCGAGGCGGTCGTTCATGACGAAGGGCGCCCTCGCGACGGGCGCGCTGACGCTCGGAACGGGCGCCTTCGGGACGGCCACGGTCGGTGCACAGGAAGATCAAGTAGCGGTCTTCGCGAGCGATCTGTACCCTGGTGCAGACTTCGACGTCCTCGCCCAGCTCCAGGCGAGCACGACGGTCGACGTGCTACAGTTAGACGATGAAACCGTGCCGGAGATCTCGCAGCCCGACGAGTGGAACGGACACATCATCCGATACGACATCGGGCAGGAATCGGGAATCACGACGTTCCTATTCGCACGAGGAGGGAGCCTGAGCTCGGGCGATAGCGGAACGATCGGCGAGGATGCGTCCGTGCTGAGCCCCGATCTGAACCTCATGAGTGCGTCACTGAACGGCGGTGGTGGCGGTGACGGCGGCGATACGACGACGAACGGAGGGAACGAGACTGCCGATCAGAACGAGACGACCGTCGGGAACGGAGGTGAATAACGATGGTTCAAGATGACGAAGGACAAGTGCTAGTCTTCACGTACAATTACGAAGCCGGAGAGAATTTCGACGTAGTCTCACAGCTCGAGACGAGTACGACGGTGCGAATTCTCCAGACCACCGAGGAAGAGACTGTTCCGGAGATCTCTCAGCCGGACGAATACACCGGGCACGTTGTTCGGTATTCGGTCGACGACGGGCCGCAGGCCCCCTCAATCCTCCTGTTTACCCGCGATCAGAGTTTCAGTAGCGGTGACAGCGGACAACTCGGCGAAGACGCCCAGATATTCAGCACCCAACTGAACCTCATCTCCACGACGCTGGAGTAGAGTCTCGCGATCTAATTTTCTCGATTTATCGGCCAATGACCCTGGTTGCCGACGGATCGAACGCCGTACCGCAGGTAACTCGAGGACCATCCGAGGAATCCATCGGAATACCGACCGTCGACGCGGGAGCCAGCGAAAGCGAAAACCGATACACTACCCAGACATGTCTGACGAACGAATAACGAGCGGATCGAACGAATCCGATGCGGACCGATCGGTACTGATACCCATGAACGAGTATCGGCCCGGAATGACCGGCCGAGTCGTCAATCGGTTGCCGGCACCGATCGTCGTCGACCTCCTCAGGCTGCCGAACGGCGAAACGGTTCCCGTCCTGACGCAGCCCGACGAGTACAGCGGCTACGTCATCCGTTCCGAATTCGGGGACGAACAGGTCCATTCGACGGCGATCGTGTTCACGCGCGAGTCGCTCGAGAGCGGAGCTCGCTACGCGTTTGAATCCGATGCACAGGTGTACAGCACGCGGTTATACCTCTTGCAGACGACGGCGCTCCGCACCGGTTCAGCCGGCGGTGGCTGCGACGACGCTCCGGATTCTCCGTCCGAGCGGGAGTGAAGCGAGTCGATACACGGGGTTGTGACGTCGCTTAACGAGTTGTCCCGCGGCCGCGCGTCGTCGTTCGGAACGACCGGTGGCGGTCTTCCTCGAGAGCGAGCGGCCGTCCGATTCGGGCCGGTCTGATCGCCGAGTTCCGTGAGCCCGTGCCTTTTACCGGTCGGAAACGTACGTTCCGGCATGGAATCCCCGACTCAGCGCAATCGGCTCGAGGAGGAGGAAAGCCCCTATCTGCGCCAGCACGCGGACAACCCCGTCAACTGGCAGCCGTGGGACGAATCGGCACTCGAGGCTGCGAAAGAACGCGACGTGCCGATCTTCCTCTCGATCGGCTACTCGGCGTGTCACTGGTGTCACGTCATGGAAGACGAGAGCTTCGAGGACGAGGCGGTCGCCGAGGTGCTCAACGAGAACTTCGTCCCGATCAAGGTTGACCGCGAGGAGCGCCCGGATGTCGACAGTATCTACATGACCGTCTGCCAGCTCGTGACCGGACGGGGCGGCTGGCCGCTCTCGGCGTGGCTCACCCCCGAGGGGAAGCCCTTCTTCGTCGGGACCTACTTTCCCAAAGAGGGACAGCAGGGCCAGCCCGGCTTTCTCGACCTCTGCGAGCGCATCAGCGGCTCCTGGGAGAGCGAGGACGACCGCGAGGAGATGGAACACCGCGCACAGCAGTGGACCGACGCGGCGAAAGATCAACTCGAGGAGACCCCCGACACGGCGGGAACCGGCACCGAGGCCGGTGCCAGCCCGGAGCCCCCCTCGAGCGAGGTCCTCGAGACGGCCGCGGACGCGACCGTGCGAAGCGCCGACCGCCAGCACGGCGGCTTCGGCTCCGGGGGGCCGAAGTTCCCCCAGCCCTCGCGGCTTCGCGTGCTCGCTCGAGCGTACGACCGAACCGGTCGCGAGGAATATCTCGAGGTGCTCGAGGAGGCCCTCGACGCGATGTCCGTGGGCGGGCTCTACGATCACGTCGGCGGCGGCTTCCACCGCTACTGCGTCGATCGGGACTGGACGGTCCCTCACTTCGAGAAGATGCTGTACGACAACGCCGAGATTCCGCGGGCGTTCCTGTCCGGATACCAGCTGACGGGCGAGGAACGCTACGCCGAGATCGTGGTGGACACGCTGACGTTCGTGGATCGCGAACTGACCCACGACGAGGGCGGCTTCTTCAGTACCCTTGACGCCCAGAGCGAGTCCCCCGAGACCGGCGAGCGCGAGGAGGGCGCGTTCTACGTCTGGACGCCCGAAGAAGTCCACGAGATCGTCGAGAACGAGACCGACGCCGCCCTCTTCTGTGCGCGCTACGACATCACGGAGTCGGGGAACTTCGAGGGACGAAACCAGCCGAATCGCGTGGCGAGGGTGTCGGAACTCGCCGGACAGTTCGATCTCGAGGGCCACGAGATCCTGAAGCGACTCGAGTCGGCTCGCCAACAGCTGTTCGAGGCCCGCGAGGAGCGGCCCCGCCCCGACCGCGACGAGAAGGTGCTCGCAGGCTGGAACGGGCTGATGATCTCCACCTACGCCGAGGCCGCGCTGGTGCTCGGCGAAGACGACTACGCCGAGACCGCGGTCGACGCCCTCGAGTTCGTGCGGGACCGGCTCTGGAACGAGGACGAACGGCGGCTCTCGCGGCGGTACAAAGATGGGGACGTCAAAGTCGACGGCTACCTCGAGGACTACGGATTCCTCGCGCGGGGTGCACTGGACTGCTACCAGGCGACCGGTGAGGTCGACCACCTCGCGTTCGCGCTCGAGTTAGCCCGCGTCATCGAGGCCGAGTTCTGGGACGCCGAGCGCGGAACGCTCTACTTCACGCCGGAGAGCGGCGAGTCGCTCGTCACGCGCCCGCAGGAACTGGGCGACCAGTCGACGCCCTCCGCGACCGGCGTCGCGGTCGAGACCCTGCTCGCGCTCGACGAGTTCGCCGACGAAGACTTCGAGGGGATCGCCGCGACCGTCCTCGAGACTCACGCAAACACCATCGAGGCGAACGCACTCGAGCACGCGACGCTCTGTTTCGCCGCCGACCAACTCGAGTCGGGTGCGCTCGAGGTGACGATCGCTGCCGAGGACCTCCCCGAAGCGTGGCGCGACGGGTTCGCGTCGCGGTACTTCCCAGACCGGCTCTTCGCGCTGCGACCGCCGACAGAAGACGGACTCGAGGCGTGGCTCGAGACGCTGGGGCTCGAAGACGCACCCCCGATCTGGGCGGGCCGCGAGGCTCGCGACGGCGAGCCGACGCTGTACGTCTGCCGCGATCGGACGTGTTCGCCGCCGACGCACGTCGTCGAAGAGGCGCTCGAGTGGCTCGGCGAGAACGAGGACGGCGAGAGCAACGGTGTCGATCCGGATGACGCGCCGTTCTGACCGGTGAGTAGAACGGTCGCGTTCGGGATTCGGTGAGTCGTTTCAGGCCGCGTCGGACTCGAGTGCGGCCTCGATCTCGTCGGCCAGCCAGACGGCCGGTGGCACGTCCTCCTCTTCGACGAACCGGGTGATTTCGGCTCCCTCATCGTTCTCGACTACGATCGTCGGAATGTATTCGATATCGTACTCCTCGACGCCGGGACCCCGCTTGTCCTGATCGAGGCTGAACTCCTCGATCCGCTCGTCGGGGATCTCGGCGGCCTCGAGCGCCGCGCCGAAATCGGGTAGCAGGGCGCGACAGTCCTTGCACCAGTCGCCGGCCCAGATCTTGTACACCAGTTCGTCGCTGTGCGCTGCAAGCGTGTCAACTGCGTCCTCGTAGGACGCCGCGTCCCACGTGGGGTTCGGCCGCATGGTCTCGAGACTCATACCCACGGTTTGCGTCTC
The DNA here is from genome assembly GCF_013456555.2 of Natrinema zhouii. Taxonomy (GTDB): domain Archaea; phylum Halobacteriota; class Halobacteria; order Halobacteriales; family Natrialbaceae; genus Natrinema; species Natrinema zhouii. The sequence continues at coordinate 2,881,703 of NZ_CP059154.1, read as the reverse complement.
GGACGGCTTAACCGCGGTGTTTCTGGCAGCGGCTTCGCTCGAACGTCCGTCCGGCGTTGCTCGTACTCGGCCGACCGACCACCGTTGGGTGGGACTGAAAGGGGCTGACGGGGTCGGGGAAGACGGGCGACGAAAGCACTGTCCGAACGGAGTGAGGACAGCGCGCAACGAGCCCCTCGACTCGAGCCCGTCAGGGGCTTTCTGGGCAGTTGCGGTTCTGAAACGCGCGTCGTGAGAGGAACCGCGACCGGCGACTAGCCGGCACGTCCTGCCTGAGTCCAGTACGGGTTTCTACTATTTGCCATGAGTCAGTAAACAATTTCGTCGATGCTGGCGAATTCGTGTAACTCGTTACAGCAAACAGTATACGTCTCGATTCCATAGGCCATGCCAATGAAAGGGAGTATCCTGGACACCATCGGCTCGCCGCTCGTCCAGGTCGACTCGCCGGAGGGCGTGACGGTCGCCGCGAAGACCGAATCGTTCAACCCCGGCGGCTCGGCCAAGGACCGGCCGGCCCGCGAGATGATCCGGGCGGCCGAGCGCGACGGCCTGATCGAGCCCGGCGACTCGCTCGTCGAACCGACCAGCGGCAACACCGGCATCGGCCTCGCGCTCGTCGCCGCCGCTCGCGGCTACGATCTGACGATCGTCATGCCGTCGGACAAGTCCGAGGAGCGCCGGCAGATCATGGCCGCCTACGGGGCCGACCTCGAGCTAGTCGACGGCGACATGGCCGACGCTCGCGCTCGTGCCGACGAACTCGAGGCGGCGGGTGCGATCCAACTCGGCCAGTTCGAGAACACGGCCAACCCCGACGCACACTACAAGACGACCGGCGAGGAGATCATCGAGCAGGTCGGCGACCGCGAGATCGACGCCTTCGTTGCCGGCGTCGGCACCGGCGGCACGATCTCGGGAACCGGCCGTCGACTCCGCGAGGAGTTCCCCGAGATGGAGATCGTCGCCGTCGAGCCGGCCCGAAACGCCGTCCTCTCGACGGGCGAGGCCGGCAAAGACGAGTTTCAGGGAATGGGGCCCGGCTTCATTAGCGACAACCTCGATCTCGACCTGCTCGACCGCGTCGAGACCGTCAAACTCGAGGACGCCGAGGACGAGTGTCGTCGCCTCGCGCGCGAAGAAGGCATCCTCGTGGGCCAGTCCAGCGGCGCGACGAGTCTCGTCTCCCAGCGCGTCGCCCGGGAGATCGCCGATCCTAGCGTCGACTGTCCCGAGGTGCCGACCGCGTTCGACGAGACAGGTGAGCCGGCCTCGCCCGAGACCGACGGCGGACGGACAGCCGAGGACTGTCCGCTGGTCGTCACCGTCTTCTGGGACAGCGGCGAACGGTATCTCTCGACCGGCCTCTTCGACTGAGCGGGGAGCGGGCGAGGCGCTCGAGGAATCGCATCTGACGAAAAGCGTTCTTTCACCTAGCCGAACCGCCTTTACCTCCCCGTTCGTACGACTAGGGACGATGACACGTCCCTCCAGACGGACACTGCTGTGTAGCACTGCGACGCTGGTCGGTCTCTCTGCGGGCTGTCTCGCCGACGGCTCCGAGAGCCCGTCCGACAACAATGACGACCGGAGCGACGCCGACGAGGGCTCGCCGTCTCCTGACGAGGCCGAGAGCGATCCCGAGTCGGTCGGCGAGGACGGAGACATCGACGATCTCCCGGACGGAGTGGCCGATTACCGGACGCTGGCGTACCAGTACGGTTCGGAGTCGACGGAGTCCGACGTGGGGCTCTTCCGGGACGCCGACGACGCTGCGAACTGGCTCGAGGAGCGATTCCCGTCCGACACTGAACCGCTCGACGAGTTCGTCGACAGGACCGATTTCGAGACGTCGATCCTCGTCTCGCTCGAGTCCGATACGCCCACTCCGTGTTACGAGATCGTCCTCGAGTCCATCGACATCGTCGAGAGCGACGGTGAGGATGACACCGGTACCGACGGCGACGAAAGCGACGAGGGAGGTGACGACGACGGTACCGACGAACTCGTTCTCGAGGCGGCGGTCCGTAACACATCGGCCGAGGACGAGGTCTGTGTCCAGTCGATCGCGACCGTCGGCCGCCTGGTTCGGGTGACGTTCGAGACGGAACCGCTGACGACCGTCTCGGCGACCATCGTCGGTCACGACGGCGGTACCGCGAGCGTCTCGATGGCCAGCGACAGTGCGTCAGCGTCCGAGAGCACGAGCGTCGATTCGGCATCGGGCAGCGGTAGCGACAGTCAGTCCGGCGACGGCTCGTAGCGCCTCGAGAACCGACTCACGGAGAATATTCGGCTTCGGTCAGGCGGACGACGAGGGTGTCCTCGACGTCTCTGAGATCGTACTCGGGGAGTTCGCCGCCGGTCCGGCGCACGTACAGCGGTTCGACGAGTCGATACGTCGGCTCGGCGGTCCCTGGTCGTTCGGCGTCGTTCGAGTCGGAATCGTCCGCACCCTCACTCTCGTTTCCGCCCGCGGCGTCGGCCGGAGCGGTCGAATCGGGGTCAGTCTCGAGACGCGAGTCTATCGGATCGGTCGCGTCGCTCGGCCCGGCAGCGTTATTGGCCGACTCGACTTCCGCGTCGATCCGCTCGAGGCCGTAGATCTTGCAGAACTCGGCCGTCTCCGCCGGCTCGATCTCGCCGTTTCGAAGCCGTTCGGCCAGTGGTCGCGAGAGCCACTCCTCGTCGCTAATGCTGGGTTCCTGGACGAGCGCCTCGTCGACGAACCGCGTGAGATACCAGTTGAGATCGTTCAGCAGTGAGACGGCAGCGCCGACGCTGACCGTCCGGACGGCGAGCGAGTTCTCGAACGGCCGCTCGAGGTCGTACGTCGCGAGGGCCTCGCGGGACGTCTCCCGGGAGAGCAGTTCGTACTGGAGATTGCTCCCGGCCTCGCCGACGAGACAGACGCGGGTCACTATATTGTGGTGGGTGCGACGGTGTAATGTCGGTTTCGGCTTCTATACGAGTTCTTCCGGAAATAGCAATAGCCACACAACATGAATCTGTCTATGATCGCAACTGTGGTGAAAGCCCCTGACGCGCTCGAGTCGAGGGGCTTGCTGCGCTCCTCGGTTCACGACGTTCACCTGCGGTGCTTGCATCGCCCGTCTTCCCCGATCAACGGGAGAGCACGGCTCTCCCGAGCATCGCGGACGCTTTGCGTCCGCCCCTTTCAGTCCCACCCAGCGGTGGATAGCCGAGTTGTCTACGAGCAGAGAGAAAACAGATCTCGCACGAGCCGAATCAGGGCTCGACCAGTGTCGCGTTCTTCGCCGCTTCTTCGGCCCGCTCGAGCAGGTCGTCCGGTTCCGCCGCGAGCAGCGGCTCGAGGCGGGCGTTGGTTTCGACCTGATCGGGGGTAACCCGGTTGCAGCCGGCGTCCATGGTCGAGTCCGTGTAGGTGCCGATTTCGCGGGCCTGGGCGACGATGTACTGTTTGTCGCGGGTGAGGAGGGGACGGTGGATCGGCAATTTGGTAGCGCGGCTGGTGACGCCGAGGTTCCGAACGGTCTGGCTGGACTTCTGGCCGGCGGCCTCGCCGGTGACGATACCGTCCGCGTCGACGCGCTCGGCCAGCGTCTCGGCGGCGCGGTAGAAAAAGCGCCGCAGGGAGAGCATTCGACCCTGCTCCATCTCTCGGACCAGGAGGTCGACGGTCTCGCCGCCGGGAATCTCGTAGACCTGCATGTCGAAGTTCGGCGCGTACTCCGAGAGGATCCGAACCGTCTCGAGCGCGCGCGCTTCGTGGTCGATCCCGCCGTAGTCGCCGAGGTCGACGTAGGCCGGGATAACGGGACTGCCGCGTTTCATCATCTCGTAGGCCGCGACGGGCGAGTCGATCCCGCCGCTGACCAGTGCGATGACCGGCTCCTGCGAGCCGAGCGGCAGCCCGCCCGGGCCGTCGACGTGCTCGAGGTAGATGAACGCCACGTCCTCGCGCACCTCGACGCCGAACGTGAGATCCGGATCGTCGAGGTCGACTTCCGGCTCGAACTCGTCCGCGACGGCCTCCCAGATAGCGGTGCCGGCGTCGCGGGCCAACTCCTCGCTATCGTAGGGGAGCGTCTTGTCCGACCGGCGCGCGTCGACCGCGAACGTCCCGCCGTCGTAGTGCTCGCGAGCGGTCTCCTCCAGGGCCTCGAGGATCTGCGCCTTCTCGATGCTGACGGTCAGAGCGGGACTCGCGGAGACGACGCCGAAGGTGTCCGCCGCGGCCGCGGTCGCCGCCTCGACGGCGTCTTCGCTCGTGTGAATCAGCGGCCGGTTCCACCGGCGCTCGACCTCGCCGGGAATCGACCGGTCGGCGAGGAGGGCCTCGAGATTCTCCGCGAGGAGCCCCTCCATGTACCGCTTGACCCTGTTACTCTTGGTGTTGACGTCCCCGTGACGGACGAGGACGGTGTCGGCTCCCGGCGGGTGCATGGACTGTGATAGTCGGCCGCGGCTATAAGGGGGTTACGAGGAGAGTATCGGTCTCGAGCGGACGCAAATCGTGCTCAGACGAGCGACTCCTCGGCTTCAGACGACCGATTCCTCGACCGTCGGACTCAGGCTGCCCGTGTAGGAGTAGATCCCGGCGACGAGAACGACGCCGGCCAGCAGCGGAACGATCGCACTGAGCGCGTACAACACGTCGTAGCCGACAGCGTTGGCAAATGGCAGGGAGATCAGCGGGCCGAGGCCGCCGCCGACGTCGCCGAAGATATTGTTGGTTCCCATCGCTCGGCCCATCCGCTCCTCGGGCGTGAGATCCGCGAGGAGGGCCGTCAACGGGCCGCCGACGCCGCCCTGCCCCGCACCGATCAGCGCGCAGGCGACGACGACGGCTCCGAACGAGGGCGCGACCGTGAGCACGACGAATCCGGCGCAACTGGTCGCGAGGAAGGCGAGCAGGACGGGCATGCGAGCGCCGGCGGCATCGCTGATCTTCCCGCCCGAAATGGTGAAGACCGCCCCCGAAAGGGCGGAAACCGCCATCAGCAGTCCGGACGTTCCCTGTTCGCCGTAGTCGATTCCGTAGCCCGCGAACTCGAGCGAGAGCGTCAGCGACTCGACCTCGAGGTACAGGACGAGCGTCGAGAAGAGGACGCCGATATACGCGAAGTAGAGCCCGAAGTTGACCAGGCCGACGGTGAGCGCGGGCAGCGTCGTCTCGAAGTCCCAGGGGCTGATCGACGAGTCGACCGACTCGACGTGGGTCTCGGGGACGATGAAGTAGGCGATAATGCTCGCGAGGCCGGCGAATGAGGCCGCGAGGACGAACGCCGCGACGTTACTGTAGACTTCGCTGACGATGCCGCCGAGGACCATCCCGGCGGGGAAGCCGAACGTGATCCCGGCCCGAACGATTCCCATGCTCGTTCCCCGCGAACTGGCCTCGCTGACGTCGGCGGTGATGGTGTACGCCGTCGCGAACACGAGCGCGCTGCCGATCCCCCACATGACTCGCGCGACGATGAACCAGCCCTCCGGCATCGCGGACTCGATCGCGATCACGTAGCCGAACGTCGCGAGCCCCTCGATCGCTAACCCGGCGACGAACGGTTTTCGAGTCCCGATCCGGTCGACGAGCACGCCCGCCGGCCCGTTCGCGACCAGCCGAGTCCAGCGGTTCGCGGAGAGGATGACACCGACCAGAAACGCCGAGATCCCCAGTACCTCGCCGAGGTTCGGGAGGATCGGAAAGACGACGCCGCCGCCGAAGCCGACGAAGAAGGTGCTCGCGACGACGGCGTAGACGACGGGACGTTCGGTCGATTTCGAACTCGAGTCAGACATAGGATCTCACTACGTGTTTCGATTCGTAACGCCGTACACGGGGGCGACTTTTGACTATTCCGACGGCACACGTGCTGTGCCGGTTCCGCCGCTGACTCGCGGCGACGCTCGTTGGTCTCGAGACATCACAGCTCGCTCGAGGAAGAAGTCCGTCCGATCGCCGCTCAGAACGTCGAGAGCTCGCCCTCGATCACGCTGCGGGTGATCTCGGTGACGTCGGCGAGTTCGCGGTCGACGATCGCTTCGACGTCGGCCTCGACGTCCGAGACCGCGACGCCGTCGTCCGTGACGACGTGCACGTCGGCGACGTGTGGCTGGTCGATCGGCCGGCCGATCTGGGAAAGGAGACGCACGCGCAGGTCGCGGATGCCGTCGACCTCGCCCACGACCTCCTCGGCGATCTCCGTCGAGAGCAGGTTGTAGATCTTCCCGATGTGGTTGACCGGGTTCTTGCCGCTGGTGGCCTCCATCGACATCGAGCGGTTGGGCGTAATGAGCCCGTTCGCGCGGTTGCCCCGGCCCACGGAGCCGTCGTCGCCCTGCTCGGCGGAGGTGCCGGTGACGGTGAGGTAGATCGAGCCCTCCTCGTAGTCGTCGGCCGTATTGACGTGGACGTTGACCGCGCGATCGGTGTGCTCGCGCGCGACGCCGTCGACGAACTCCCGGACGGACTCGACGGCCTCGATGTAGCCGTCCAGGTTCGGGATGTACTCGTCGACCATCGCCGCGGCGACGGTGACGTCGATCTCCTCGCCTTCGCGCTTGCCCATGATCTTCACGTCCGGCCCGAGCGCCGGGTTTTCGGCCGCGTACTCGCCGTTCAGTCGTCGCTCGGCCTCGAGAACGATCTCCTCCGTTTCGGTCAGCGGCGCGTGGCCGACGCCGAAACTCGTGTCGTTGGCCATCGGGACGCTCACTTCGTCCTCGCCGAAAACTTCCTGCAGGTCGCCGCTGCCCTCGCCGAGTTTCACGTCGACGACGATGTCCTCGCCGACGGTCAGCTGGGGAACGTTCTCCTGGAGGTACTCGCGGGCGGCCCGCAGCGCGATGGTCTCGGCGGGGATCGTCCGGCCCTCGTAGTGTTTGGTCGCGCGGCCGACGATCAGCAGGTAGATGGGGTCGACGACCTCGCCGCCGCCGAAGGCGGGTGCCGCCTCGCCGGCGACGAGTTGCGTTTCGTCGGTGTTGAAGTGCAGTACCTCGCCGATGCGATCTAGGTACTCGCGTGCGAGCGCCCCGGCGACGCTCTCGGCGATCCCGTCACAGATGGAGTCGGGGTGACCGATTCCCTTCCGTTCGACGATTTCGACCTCCTGATCCTCGACCGCTTGCCGATCGATAGACTCGATCCGGATGTTCCGCTCACTCATTGGCGGGAATTGACGGAGCGAGTTCGTATAACTTGCGGAAACAGATACGGACCAGAAAATGCTTGCGGGTTATGCGGCTGTCAACTGCCAGTCTATTCGGACTCGAGCAACAAGCCGAGATACGAGGTTCTGAGCTGGTCGTCGGGATCGAGATGTAATCGCTCGAGTACGTCGTACGCCCCGTTGCGAGCCGCCTCGAGTTCCGACTCTCCCTCGACGTCGATCTCGACCTCGACGTCGATCTCGACCTCGACGTATTCGCCGACCCCGTCGACCGAATCGAGAGTGACGGTATAGCCCTCGAGCGAAAAGCGCTCTCGCTCCTTGCGAACGGTCGCAGCGGGTTCGAAGCCGAGGTTCGTCAAGATTCCGTCCATGGTCTCGCGGTCCGCGACGCTCGTCTCGAACTCTTCGCGGGTCTTGGACTCGTCGTCGACGAGCGGCCCCTTGTAGGTGACGCGGGTTTCGTCGGGCGCGTCTTCGGGTCGTTCGGAGCGGATCCGCAGCGCCTCGTCTGTCTCGGCGAATTCGCGGTGGGGCGCGTCGTAATAGGTGTCGACCTGAACGACGGCACCGAGAGGCGTTGCCCCGAGCGCCGCCAGTCGATCCCGGACGGCCTCGAGATCGGCCGGAACCTTCACTTCGACCTCGTACATGCCCGAGAGAAGGCAGAGCGGTCGTAAGTATCGGTCGCTCTCGGCGCAAAGCGTCGTACTTAAATGTAGACGGCCGGACGTACAACGTATGACCGAGGAACAAGAGGCCGAGCTCGAGGAGCAGGCCGATGACGTCGATGAAGAAGTAGCCGAGGAAGCCGCCGACGAAGCCGAGGGGCTTCAGGAAGGCGACTTCGTCGAACTTGAGTACACCGCCTACACCACCGAGGACGAGCAGCTGGTCGACACGACCGACCCCGAAGTCGCCGAGGAAGAGGGCGTCGACCAGGAGGGTCAGGAGTTCAAGCCGCGAACGATCGTGCTGGGCGAAGGCCACATCTTCGAGGCCGTCGAGCAGGCGGTCATCGGCTCCGAACCCGGCGACACCGGCACCGTGACCGTTCCCGCCGAGGATGCCTTCGGCGAGTACGATCCGGACGACGTCCAGACCGTCAGCGCCGAGAAGATCGACGAGGACGACCGCTACCCCGGTGCGAACGTCCAGATCGACGGCGAGCAGGGCTACATCAGCACGATCATCGGCGGCCGCGCCCGCGTCGACTTCAACCACCCGCTGGCCGGTGACGACGTCGAGTACGAGTACACCGTCAGCGAGGAGGTCGACGACCGCGAACAGCAGGCCGCCGGCCTGTTCGAGATGTACCTCGGGATGGAGCCCGAGCTCTGGATCGACACGGACGAAGTCGAGGAAGAGGTTCCCGTCGAGCCCGACGAGGACGCGGACGACGATGACGAACCCGCAGAGCCCGAGTTCGAGACCGAAACCGTCGAGAAGGAAACGCTCTACCTCGAGGCCACGCCCCAGATGACGATGAACCAGCAGTGGATGATGGGCAAACAGCAGATCGGTCAGGACATCATCGACAAGGTCGGCGTCGACCGCGTCATCGTCCAGGAAGTCATCGACGGCATGGGTGGCATGGGCATGGGCGGTATGATGGGCGGCATGGGCGGTGGAATGGGCGGCGGCGACATCGAGGAAGCGCTCGAGGACGCCGACGTCGATGCCGACGAGATCGTCGAAGAGCTCGAAGGCACAGAGGAGTAATCGGACCGCTGCGGTTGCCGCTCGTTTTGTGGATCGCTGTCGACGACCACGAGCATGCACGGATCGACTTTTTCGCAGACGAGACTGTAGTCCTGAGCGGCCACGATGGTCGGTTCGATGAGCGATGGCGCGGGTCCCGAGTCGGAGACAGAGACGGGACGACTCAAACAGTGGCTGCTCCTCGACGGCAACCGATTCGCAATCGCCGCGAGTATCGCAGCGACGTTCGGGGCTGCGTCTCTCCTGTTATCGATCAGCGGCCTCGCCCCGATCGCGGACGCACAGCCGTTGTTCTACGCGTTCAGTGGACTGATCTCGGGGAACTTCACGCTGATTACCGTCGTCGTCTCGATCAATCAGTTGCTGCTTTCCCAGGAACTGAAATCGCCGGGCGAACTCGAGTCGGAGATCCAGCAGACCGTCGACTACCGCGAGGAGGTCGAAGCGGTGTCGAACCGAACCGCGCCGGCGGAGCCGTCCGGCTTTCTCCGACTCGTCGTCGAGAGCGCACGCCGGGACGCGCAGCGACTCGGTGGGACGACCGTCGGGTCGCTGCCCGCGGACACGCGCGACGAAATCGACGAGATCGTCACGGAACTCACCGACGAGTTCGACAGAATCGACGGGCTCGTCGAGGAATCCGATTCCGGGATCTTTAACACGCTCTCGACGACGCTCGAGACGAACTTCGCGCACGAAATTCAGCGACTCGAGACGGCCCGGCGAGCACACGGCGACGAGATTCCCGCGAAGACGGACGACGCGATCGACGACCTGCTCGACCGACTGCGGGAGATGGACATCGCCAGACAGTACTTCAAGTCGGTCTACCTGCAGGTCGAACTCTCCCGGCTCTCGCGGTACCTGTTCTACGCCGGCGTTCCCGCCGTCGGCACCGCGATCGCCGCCCTGTTCGTCATGACCGTCGCGTCGGGCCCGCCCTTCGGACGACCGGTCCGTGCCGTCCTCTTTCCGCTAGCTATCGCGGTTGGGGTATTTCCGCTCACGCTGCTCCTGTCGTACATCCTGCGAACGGCGACGGTTACCGAGCGGACCGCCGCGATCACGCCGTTTACGACGCCAGAGCAGGAGATCTGAGGGAAACAGTTCGGACGGCGTCAGCACTTACGCGATGTCGCGGCTCGTGTCGATCGCGACTTCCTCCGTCAACTCGAGTTTGATCGCTTCGGTCGGCTGGCTGCCGCCGCGGAACTTCGGGATCGTCAGGTGGTTCTCGAGTTCGGAGCCGGTGATCTTGGTCCGGAGATCGAAGACGGCGTCGACGGCGTGGAACGTCCGTGCTCGGTTCGCGGGTTCGTTGTCCCCCTTCAGACAGTGCAAGACGGCGATGCTGCCGGTCTCGAGCATCGTGGCTTTGAGATCGTTGAGAAAGGCGATGTACTCGTCGGTGTCACATCGCTCGAGGACGTCCATCGTATCGATAATGAGGTTCGCTCCGTCGGGCAGCGCACCGACGAGACGTGTCGCCTCCTCGATCGGCGTGTCGCTGCTGACGTGTCTGACGGTCGGGCTGCCGACGGACGAGGGGGAGGACTCGATGGCGTGGCGGACGGCGTCGACCGACCGTTCGGTCGAGAGGTAGAGCGTTCCCCGAGCGGCCGTGAGTTCGTAGAGGAGCAGTTCGGACTGACTGGCCGGCTCGGCGGTGTACGCGACGAGACACCCCGGCGGGAGTCCGCCGTCGAGCTTCCGATCGAGCACGTCGATTCCGGTATCCAGTCGACCGACCATTCAATTGTGAGCAATTACCGTAGTGTCTGTATAACTCTTTGCCCTCGAAGAGCGCCCGCTCGAGACGCCGCCGATGGCGTAGATGTGAGCGGAGCGGTCCGTAGAGGCAGCACCAGTCCGCTGACACCCAGTGCAGCAGGGCGACGTCGAATGGGGAGATTCAAGGGGACTGCCACAGCCTACACGAACGAATGCGCCACGATCACCTCATCACGAGCAAACAACTCTCTCGGGCGAACATCGAGACGATCCTCGACTACGCGGCCGAGCTCGACGCCGATCCGTCGGCCGTTTCCGATCGCCACGCGGGGACGGTGCTCGGCCTGCTCTTTTTCGAGCCGAGTACGCGAACGAAGATGAGTTTCGAGACCGCAATGAAGCGCCTCGGCGGCGACGTCGTCGATATGGGCTCGGTCGAATCCTCGAGCGTGACGAAGGGGGAGACGCTCGCCGACACCGTCCGTGTCATCGAGGGATACGCTGACGCCCTCGTCTTGCGCCACCCCAAGCAGGGATCGGCGACGATGGCCAGCGAGTTCGTCGACGTGCCGCTGGTAAACGCGGGCGACGGCGCGGGTCACCACCCGACACAGACGATGCTCGACCTCTACACCATTCGGGAGAACGCCGGGCTGGACGACCTGACGATCGGTATCATGGGCGACCTGAAGTACGGCCGGACGGTCCACTCGCTGGCCTACGCACTGACGAACTTCGATACCCGACAGCACTTCATCAGCCCCGAGAGTCTACAGCTACCCCGCGAGGTCGTCTACGACCTCCACCAACAACAGGACGGGACCGGAATTCGCGAACACGAATCTCTCGAGGACGTCCTGCCCTCGCTGGACGTCCTCTACGTCACGCGGATCCAGCGCGAGCGCTTCCCCGACGAGAACGAGTACCAGAAGGTCGCCGGCGAGTACCAGATCGACGCCGCGACGCTCGAGGCCGCGAGCGACGACCTGACGGTGATGCATCCGCTGCCCCGGGTCGACGAGATCGCGCCCGAGATCGACGAGACCGATCACGCGGCGTACTTCGAACAGGCGCACAACGGGGTTCCGGTCCGGATGGCGCTGCTGGATCTCCTGTTGAGCGACGACGGTGATGCTGGGCTGACCGGGGGTGACGGCGATGAGTAACGATCACGACCACCACGACGGTAACGACGACCACGAACTGCGGGTCAGCAAGATCCGCGACGGAACCGTCATCGATCACGTTCACGGGGGGCAGGCGCTGAACGTCCTCGCGATCCTCGGTATCGACGGCACCAACGGCGAGGAGGTCTCGGTCGGGATGAACGTCCCGTCCGATCGCCTCGCGCGCAAGGACATCGTCAAGGTCGAGGGCCGCGAACTGAGCCAGGACGAAGTCGACGTCCTCTCGCTGATCGCGCCGGACGCGACGATCAACATCGTCCGAGAGTTCGACGTCGTGGAGAAACATCGCGTCGAACGACCCGACGTCGTCGAGGGCGTCCTCTCCTGTCCGAACGCCGGCTGTATCACGACCGGCGACGAGCCCGTCACCTCACGGTTTTCGGTGCTCGAGGACGGCGTTCGCTGCTCGTACTGCGAGACGATCGTCCGCGACAATATCGCGTCGTTGATCGACACCTGAACCGGCGTGGCCGTCGGTCGGATTCTCTCACACTGATTAGTATCCAGAATCTCTAAGTATTTGCCGGCCGAATCGGTTGTTGTACATGTCACGTACCGTCAAAGTTGTACTCGCCCTGTTCGTCATCGCCGTCCTCTACAAGGTCGCCTTCAGCGGCTCGTCGGACGTCGAAGTTGACTACGAACCGACTGAAGAATAGCGCTCGATTCCGAACGGCTTACGGGGACGGCGTCGTACACTGAGTTATGTACGGCGTCGTCACACGGAACGCCGAGGAGGTACGGTGGCCGGAGTTCGACCGCGGCTTCTACGAGGTCAAGGACGTAACCGGCCGGTCCGCCGAACCGATCGCCGACGGCGTGAACATGGTCTCCTGTTTCGGCGACAACGCCGCCGCCGACGCCGATCCGTCGCTGATCCCCGTCGACGATATGGGCCGACCGGCCGACCGGGAACGACCGTACTTCGACTGGGCCTACATCTGTCCCTCTCGAGAAGACTACCGGGAGGGCCTGCTCGAGATTATCGACGACTGCGTCGCGGAGAACGAGGACGTCCGTCTCGACGATATCGGCTTCCCGCGGGCGGAGTACTGCCGGTGTGGCGTCTGTGAGCAAGCGTTCGAGGCGAGCGAGTACGACGACCGCATGGAGTGGCGGGCCAGCGTCATCACCGACTTCGTCGCGGAAGCGGTCGAGCACATCCCCGGGACGGTCTACATGACGCTCTACCCCGATCCCTATCCCGGCCACCTCCGCGAGCGCGCCGGCATCGACCTCGAGGCCATCGAGGAGTACGTCGACGAGTTCGTCGTTCCGCTGTACGACACCGCCTACGGAACGACCTACTGGCTCGAGACCATCGCGAAAGGGTTCGAGAGCGCGCTCGAGACGCCGTTTAATATCGAGTTGTATGCGGTAAACGTCGACGTCGACAACCTGATTCACGCGACGGAGGTCGCACAGGAGTACGCCAATGGGGTCTTCTTCGGCTACGAGGCGAGCAACGGACGCGCGGCCCTGCGTCGGATGCGTGCCGACGAACGCGACGGTGTGACCCACGGCGAACCGAATTCAGCGTCGGAGTCCTGATCGCAATCGCGCGGTCGGCGCATTCACCGTCTCCAAGCAGCTATTACGCCCGATAGTAGGGTATTTCCGTCCGAACCACGAGGAAACACCCTAGCAGTGCCGTATTCGCGGTATCGGACGGGTCGGATTCGCGAGTGCGACACTGTCCGCGTTTCGCTACGCTGCTCGCGTTTATTCAGTTCACGTGCGTTCGGCTCGGTTACGACCAGTTGTTCGCGCTTCCGGACGGAACCGACGCGGCCCTTTATTTGTATCTCGGTCGCGCTCAGTCGTGACCGAGGATCGGCGACGGTTATCGCAGATCCTCAGGAGAATACCATGCGACAACAGCAATCCCAGCAGTCGGCGGACACACGGCGGATGGCGGAATCGACGATGAACCAGAGCCAACAGGCGATGGAACAGCTGATCGAACTCCAGCGCAACGCGGCACGGATGACACTGAGTGCCCTCAAATGGCAGGAGACCGCCCAGAAACAGGGCCTCGAGATGACGCGATCGATGCTCCAGAACACGCCAGGTCAGCAGTTCACGGAGTCGATGATGCAGAGTTATCTGCAGGGTATAGAGGCCATGATGCCCGAGATGGAACAGGCGATGGAACGGGGCTTCGAGGCAGCCGCCCAGCCCCAGCAGAACCAGATGGAGCAAACGGGGGGCCAGCTGGAGCAGATGGGTGGGCAGTTCGCCGGAGGCGGACAGCGGGGCCAGCAACAGCGTTCCCGGAACGAGACGGGCGGCCGGATGGACTCCCAGGCTCGAGGGAGACAACCCCAGACGCAGGGAATGCAGCCGGGTCACCAACGAGAAAGACAACAGAGGCAAAAACAGGAACTGCAACGGAACCAACAACAAGGGATGGGGACAGCCAGTCAGCACGGAACGAGCGGTCACTCACAACCCCAACAGGCTCAGCAGTCCCGGCAGTCACAGGAGTCCCAGCAATACCCCCAGACCGGTGAGTGGATCTCGCCGGGAGAGTACGGTGGAGAGTCGGCCAGTGCAACCGGGTTCCAGCAACAGCCGATGGCGGCCGAGCCGAGTCACTCGAGGCAGTCCGACTCCCAGCGCATTGGTACCCAGTCTCAACGGGGTGAAGCCGATCAGTCACAGCGGGACTCCGAGCGAACACGCTCACCGGACCAATTCGGGCAGGGATACCAGCAAGAACGGCAGTCACAGGGACCGCCCCAGCGGAGCGAAACGCAACAACACCAACCGACTGAAGCACAGCAGGGACAGGGACGACGAGGAGGGGAATACGGACGGGCAGAACAACACCGACAGTCGCCGATGCAGACTGGACAGGGCCGCTCGCAGGAGCAACACTCACAGCGGATCGATCCTCCCCAGCGGGGACAGGGTGAACAGCACCACTCGAGCGATCAGGGTCAGCAGGGGCAGCGGGACCAGCGCGGGCGACCCCCTGCGCGCGGTCCCGAAGCGGAGACGGGCGAACGTGACCACGACCGCGGTGAGATGAACGTGACCGACGAAACCGACGGGACCGACGAAACCGACGAGACGGACGAAACGGATCTCTCGTCGGATCAATCCACGCGGTCGACCGCGACCGATAGTGACTCTGACGACGAGCACAGTACTGCGGAAGAGTAGGGACGGCAGGGGAACCCGGAATCCGCGTTATTCACCGCTCGAGGCGGTTTCCAGGAGCTATCGGTGCACGTCGAACTCGGCGACTGTGTCGCCGAAACAAAAACGGAATGGGACGTGAGACGCCGATGGTCGGTTCGGGGAACGTGAGAAACGGAATTACCGAGTGCTACCGTCGCCGATGCGGTCATCGTCGGTATCGTCATCGTCATTCAACAGGCCATCGTCGTCATTGTCGTCGCCGATGAGGTCATCGTCGTTGTCGTCACCGATCAGCCCATCGTCGTCATCATCGCCGATCAGGCTGTCGTCATCGTTCGTTCCCCTTCTATTGTCGCTGTCGTCACCGATCAGGCCATCGTCATCGTCGTCACCGAGGAGTTCATCGTCGTCATCGTCGCGGATCACGCCCTCGTCGTCGTGACCGCTGATATCGTCTTGGTCCCGGTCGATACCGCGACTCTCGCCCGTTCCGGTTGTTCCGGTTCCGGTGTCGGTACCGGTCATCCCGGGATCGGAATCGGTCGTTCCGGTTTCCGTGTCGGTCATCCCGGCTCCCGTTTCAGTGCCGGTTCCGGTATCCGTCCTCGTACCGGCACCGCCACCGGTCGCATCGGTACCGCGACCGGAGAGGTTTCGCTCGAGGCGGATTTCGTCGTCGGTCACGCGACCGATCGCCTCTTCCTGCAGCGGGTACGTGTCTTCACTGGTATCGCCCCAACCGAGCGTCGCCTTGATCGAATCCGTGATTCCGGGGTCTGGTTCGACGTGGGCTGTGCCGTGTTCGACAGCGGCGATCATTCCGACCTTGTCACCGTCTGCGTTGACGACGGACTTGCCAACGTCGTCGTCGGTAATCTGTGGGGACATTGCGTTTTTACGAAGGATAGATTCGCGCAAGGTCGTGGTGCTTGCGGGCGCTTGCGACCGACGTGCGGTCTCGAGCAGGGGACGAGCCGGACCGGGGTGAAACGAACGTGGAACGCGAGTTCGTTTCGATTACTCGAACTCCGGCGCCCGCTCCTCGAGGAGGGCAGTGACGCCCTCCTCGTGGGCGGCCGACGTTCGGGCCTGGGCCTGCAGCAGGTTTTCGTAGTCCAGTGCGTCGTCCCACGACCGACTCAGGTTCTCGTGCATCGCCTGTTTCATCATGCCGATCGTGGCGGTGGGCCCGTTCGCGAGTCGCTCGACCGTCTCGGCGACCCGGTCGTCGAGCTCCGCGGCCGGGACCGTCTCGTTGACCAACTCGAGATCGGCCGCGCGGTCGGCGTCGAAGAACTCGCCGGTGAAGGCGAGCTCCTTCGCGGCTCGGAGCCCGACGATATGGGGGAGCATGACGGTACCCCCGGTGTCGGGGATCAGGCCGACCCTGACGAACGCACACGAGAACGTCGCGTCGTCGGCGGCGTAGGCGATGTCTGCGAGCGCGACGATCGAGAGCCCCGCGCCGATGGCGTCGCCGTTGACCTTCGCGACGATCGGTACCGGACACTCGAGCATCGCCTCGACGACGCGGCCGAAGGTCTCGGTGACCTCCTCGTAGGCCTCCCGCGACGAGTCGGGTGTCTCGGCCAGCGACTCGAGGTCGCCGCCGGAACTGAATGCGTCGCCCGCGCCGGTGATGACGATCACGTCGTCGGTTTCCGGAGTCGCTCCCTCGATCGCGTCGGTCAGTTCGTCCGCGGTCTCCGTGGTAAGCGCGTTGAGCGCGTCCGGTCGATCGAACGTCAGTCGCAACACGCCGTCATCGTTATCGATCTCCATATCACACATGTCGTGCGCCCGGATAGTAACGATAGGTGGTCGCCGAACGAGTCACCGTCAGCACTGCGCTCACCGCGAGCGCTCGTATTCGAACGGCGGTGGCGCTCTCCGTCGTTCGGCTAGCCGGTGAAAAACATCGAGCCAGGCTGTTAGGCGGGGCTCTGGGAGGGGCTACGCGATCAGTTCGTTGGGATCGCCGGTGCCGCGGTGTCCTCTTCGGTCACGTTCAGTTCGGACGTGACGAGTGCGCGGTAGGCTCGGCGCAGGCGTTCGGAGAGCGCCTGATGGGAGATTCCCAGCTCTTCGGACAGTTCCTGCATCGAGACCTCACGTGGGATTTCGAAGTAGCCGTGATCGATCGCCGCGACTAGCGTCTCGTACTGGCGGGTCGTCAGGCCACACTGGGAGTGGCTTTCCTCGGCCAGATCGAAGAGCCGGACAATCGTGGGCGTCACGTCGTTGTCGTCGAGGCGGTCGTACAGTGAGCTGACGCTCTCGCGGTCGACCACGCGAACGCTGAGCAGCCACGTGCCGTTCGAAGCCGAGGCGCTCAGTACCGTTCCGCCCTCCTCGAGAACGATCTCGAAGGGATCGACGGTGTCTGGTTCGAACTCGATGTCGTAGAGCCAGCGGTCCTCGTCGCTACTGATCTGTGAGTAGTTCCCGATCGCGCCCGCCTCGTCGAGAGCCTCCTTGACCTCCGAGTGTGACGGGCCGGAGAGCCAGAGTCCATGGCCGCTCGAGGCGATCACCTGCTCCATCTCACACGTTAGGGAGGGGGCAGCCTCGAACAGTTCGCCGGTTCCGGTTCCGTCGGCCGGGATCTCGATGTCTGCGATGGATGTCATAAGTCTCACCCGTAGATAGTACGACGATGTGCATAACCCCACTTCCAAAGCACTTAGAGGAGATTTGAGTGACTGTCACTCTCCATGATTGGTTCGTGAACTGAGGATCGCGACAGCGTCCCGGAGACGGGTGATCCGTGTCGGCGGTGGGCCTCGCGAGCGACTGGACGGCGATGACGGCGATCGCACGATCACGATCGCAATCAATGATGGTGTTGATCTCGCGAGCGATAACTGAGACGTGGATTCGTGTCGGCATCGTCCGCGGAGTGGCAACGACCACCAGTATCGCGCTGAACTCATCCGTTGTTCGCCGGGTGCCAAGCGCAATGACGTGGTGTTCCGGACGACATCGGTAGAACAACGCAACGCGGATCCCGTCGCTCTCGAGGTGGTCGGCGAACGCCTCTCGTCGGTCTCCATGAGTTCGAACGTCTCGGAACGTACCGGCGACACCCAATCTGGATCGGCGCTTCGCGCGAGACCGGCGACCTGTCGTGAAGTGGTCGTCGATCGGTGGGACGAATACGATGTCGTCGCCCGGCGCGGTCTCGAGATGGACTGGCGGCTTTGCCGCCACGGATTGGTGGTCGGCATAGCCGGCCACCCTGCGTACGTGGCTGATACGCTCAAACGCGATCGTCTCGCAAGTGAGGGTATCGGCGGACATAGTTGCTCGAGCGGACGATGTTACTTTTCTTATAGGTCGGCCGCTCAGGATTCAGCGTTGATCCTCCGCGCGTGCGAAACTGTTGCGCTCTCCGAGTCCGTCTGTGCAATCGCTTAACTCGCTGCTAAGGACTGTAGCGATCGACGCGCTGATCCAGGTTATATCCCCTCGAGAGCTCCGTTAGGGACGGTCTGGACGATTGTTCGATCGATTTGGTGGATTCGAATTGAATTACCTCAATTATACGTAATAGACACCGTTTCCGAACGGCAGTCGTGACTTCAAACGACTCACGAACGATGCAGTTCGGTCGAAGATCGTATCTGAAAGGCTGTGTTGTCGGACTCGGTTCGACGCTTTCACTTGCCGGGGTGGCGGGTGCGGCCGAGGGTGAAGAACAGTACGAACAGCAATACGAGACGGTCGTCGATGTAGTCGAAGCCGGCGCGGACAATGGGGGAGACGAGTCCGTCACGCCCGTGTTGCGCGAACATGTTGGCGACAACACGCTTCTCAAATTCCCGGCGGGGCAGTACTACATGGACGAGCAGCTCCGACTCACCGGGTTCGAGAACGTGGGCTTCGTCGGCGAGAACGCGACACTGATCCCGGCAAACTACCACGAGTTCGACGGCCCGCAGTATCGCCTGTTCCGGATGGGAACGAGCAACACTCCCGGTCGAGACCTCCGTTTCGCGGGGTTCAGCGTCGATCAGACGGCGTCGGACACGGGGATCCGCGTCCTCAGTGCCGTGGTCGAGGATGGTCTCGTCGTGCGGAACGTCTTCATCCACGGCATCCACGACAGCGGGACGTGGGGGCCGGGGTGGTTCGACATCACCGACTCCGACGGGCGCGGTCTCGTCGAACGCTTCTGTGCGGCCGACGGCGGCCTTCACGTCGAGGATACGCCGAACGCGGGGAACATGTGGCGCGGACCGACCGGTATCGGGGTCGACCCAAATCACCGCGGAACGCTCGTCTTCGACAGCTGCGTGCTCGGCGGCTTTCCGGGCACCGGACTGTACGCCTCGAACGAAACCGGTCGAATCGACGTCAACGGCGGCCGGTTCCGAAACAGCGGGACCGCCTCGATCCGCCTCGGCGGCGCGACGGGCACGATCAGAGACGCAACCGTCGTCGTCGACGAGAATCCGCACGACTCGAACGGCCAGCACGCGATTCGGCTCGATCACGGGGACCAGTTCGCACTCGAGGGCATCAGTATCGACATCGACCAACCGAACGGCGACGCGATCAGGATCATGAACGGCGTCGACACCACCTCGATCACGAACTCGGAGATTTCCGTCGCCAACGGGTTGAACAACGGGATCCGGATCGACCCCGAGGCGGGAGCGACGGCGATCCAGGACGTCGACATCGAGATGGACGGGAGCGCCAACGCAGTTCAGATCCAGGGAGAGGACGCCGGAGCGGTCGACCTGCAGGACGTACGAATCACCGGCGACGCGGACGGATCGACGATGCGCCACGCGATCCTCTGTTACCGAAACGACTGTCGGTTCGACGGACTCTCGGTCGAACAGCGCGGCTCTAACAAACGCCGCGGCCTCGAGCTTCGGGGCGACGACGCCACCGTCGTCAACTCCGAGTTCGAGACGACGCACACGCCGATCGTCGTCAACGGTGCGGACAACGTGACGGTCGAGAACTGTTATGCCGACTCCGTGGATGATGTGAGCTCTCTGACTATCATTGGCGGCTCCGGTTCCGTCTCCCTCGCGAACAACGACTTCCCCGACGGGGTTCGAGACGATCGGTAACACGACAGTTCGCGTCGCGTCATACTGAGTGGTTCGATTCGTTTCGGATTTCGCTGAGACGCACTACTGAGCCAGACGATGCGATCGTCGGCTCGAGTCAGAAAAGGCTGAATCCACTACTCTCCGCTTTCTCTATGTAGTTTTGGAACTCCTGTTCTGCATCCTTGAAGCTACGAACTTCAATGGTTTCCGTCATCACGTTGGAGGTAACATCGTCCAGTATACCCTGTGGTTCATAGTCGTCTGTGATTATTCGAGCGCGTAGGTCACCGCGTTCACAAACAGCGTACACTCCCTCCTGATCCTTTTCAAGCGTCCATTTGCCATCTCTCCGTACAGTTGCCATGGTTATACTTCTAAGTCAGCTAATTGTTCGTTCACCCTATACTTTAACTTTGACCTACTGATAGTTCCGCTGTCCGCTTTTCGATGACAATTTGGGCAAAGGACGATCAGATTCTTCGGCATATTCGGCCCACCCTCAGATCGCGGCATAATATGGTGTACGTCGGGCGAGTCCACTCTTTCTTCACACCACTCACACCGTCTATCGGCTCGTTGAAAATAGAGTTCATTTTTTAGACTCTCCGGCGGTGGTGGTGTTTTTTCAGTAGTATTGTTTAACGGCGAAGATCGTGATTTGTCATTGTGTGAGTCGTTAAACAACCAGTTCACCGCAGCGAACACGCCTGATTGTTTGGTAACTACTCTAAATCCCCATCCCACATAGAGGAGTCCTAACACGGAGGCCGCAAGGAAGATCCACCAGACGCAGCCTGTGCTACCACCAAACGGGCGGTTCCAAACGATGTAGCCCCCAAAAATGAGACTCACCAAGAGGACACCAGCGGGGACGATCTCTCCTGAACCTCCGTTTTCGGGGCTATTCTTACTGGACATAGACGCAAAACTAAACTATTATATGATAAGTCTTGCTTCAGTACATATACGATCTTTTCGTGATTCATAACCGTCCTAATCCAAAGAACAGCATCTACCACTTCGTGATCGTACGGTAAGGGAGCGGGCCGGGCGCGATTTGAACACGCGACCGTCTGATTAAGAGTCAGACGCTCTGCCGGACTGAGCTACCGGCCCTGTACCTGCGACTTTCCTTCGGTCGTTCAAATACGTTTCCCTTGGCAGGCAGCGTGGCAGTGATCCACGGGCGTGGCAGTCCTCGAGTCATCCAGTCCGAACCGTCATGTTGTGCCACTCTTCGGGAGCGTTAAGTGCGGTCAGTCCGACCATCGGGCATATGAGTACGGGGGTTACGATTTCGTCGATATCTGACTACGCTATCTTGGGGTGTGGGAGCGTGGGCTACGCCGTCGCAGAGGAACTCGTCGAACAGGGGAAGGACGTCTTCATCGTCGATCGGGACGAGAGTCGCGTCGAATCGCTCCGCGATCAGGACCTGGACGCCCGAACGGCCGACATTCGGGAATCCGGCGTTGCCGACCTGGTGGCCGACCGCGACGTCGTCCTCATCCTCGCGTCGGACGTCGAATCCAACAAGCGCGCCGTCGAACACATCCGCGAGAGCAACGGTGACCAGTTCATCGTCGCTCGCGCGAGCGATCCCGTTTCCGGCGACGAGCTCTCCGAACTCGGGGCCGACATCGTCATCAACCCCTCCACGGTCATCGCCGAATCCGCCCTCCGCGCCCTCGAGTCCGGCGAGCTCGAGTACAACGCCGGGAAACTCTCCAAGATCGTCGAACAGACGTCGACGCGGCTGGCGATCGTCACCCAGGACAGCCCGGATCCGGACTCGATCGCCAGCGCAGCGGCGCTACAGGCGATCTCCGAGCATCTCGGAATCGAATCCGACATCATCTATCTGGGCGACGTGGGCCATCAGGAGAACCGGGCGTTCGTCAATCTGCTCGGAATCGACCTCGTTCAGTGGGACGAGATCGAGGAGCACTCCGTCTACGACACCGTCGCGCTGGTCGATCACGCGACCTCGGGCGAGATGAACCTCCCGGTTGACATCGTCATCGATCACCACGAAGCGGAGGCCGAGGACGAGTTCGAACCCGAGTTCGTCGACATCCGGCCGAACATGTCCTCGACGTCGACGATTATGACGAAGTACATTCAGGAGTTCGATATGAACGTCTCCGAGGAGGTCGCCACGGCCTTGCTCTACGGCATCCGTGCGGAGACGCTGGATTTCAAACGCGACACGACCCCCGCCGATCTGACCGCCGCCGCCTACCTCTATCCGTTCGCGAACCACGACACTCTCGAGCAAGTGGAGTCGCCGTCGATGTCCCCCGAGACGCTGGACGTGCTCGCGGAGGCCATCACGAACCGCGACGTGCAGGGGAGTCACCTCGTATCCAATGCGGGCTTCGTTCGCGACCGCGAGGCGCTGACCCAGGCCGCCAGCCACCTGCTCAATCTCGAGGGCGTCACCACGACCGCCGTCTTCGGTATCGCCGACGAGACGATTTTCCTCGCCGGTCGGTCGAAGGACATCCGCATCAACATCGGCAAGGTGCTCGCCGACGCCTACGGCGAGATTGGCGAGACGGCCGGCCACTCCACGCAGGCCAGCGCGGAGATCCCGCTGGGGATCTTTACGGGAATCGAAATCTCGGAGGACACGAAGGATACGTTGCTCGAGTTGACCGAGGAAGCGGTCAAACGGACGTTGTTCGACGCGATGGGCGTCGAAGGCGGCAGCAGCGAAGGCTCGAACGGGAGCTAACGCGAAGACGACCGCAGAATCGAGTTACGCCACCAGTTCGTCTTCTTCCTCGTCTGGTTCGCGAACGCGTTCGACGACGTCGTTGATGAGAATGATGTCGCCGACGGAGCGGACCCAGCGGTAGGGGACGATGATGCCCTGTCCGCTGCGGGCTTCGTCTGCGAACAGTTCGCTGTTCAGGTTTGCGAGCGCGAGTCCGGTGACGGCTTCACTGTCGACGTTCAGCCGAAGATCCTCTACTTCGCCGACGAAGACGCCGTTGTTCGAGTAGACCTCGCGGCCGACGAGGGACGTGATTTCTTGGGGAGTGTCGTCCATGTCTGGCCTCATGCGTGGTGGACTCTTAACTTTTGGTCAGACGCGATAGCCGTCGTCCGAACGCGACCGATCCGGCCGACGTTATTGACAGTTCCGACTGGTTCATCGGTAGTTTCGACAGGTTCTATCGGCGGTTCAGACGACTGAGACGGGAGTAGACGACCGGAACGATTCGAGTCGATCGAGCCGAGCACGATCCGGAATCGACCGGCGCTCGAGCCTACCCCAGAATCGAGTCGACGGCGGCGTGATCCGATAGCAGCCGTTCCATCCGGTCGACGGTGTCGGCGTCTCGAGTCCGGCCGCTACGGACGATATCCTCCGCCCGTTCGACCGTCGTGAGGGTGTCCGTCTGTACCGCGAGGATCGGGACGCCCTTCTCGCTGGCCTGCCCGAGAATCGCTCCTGACGGCCGGTGGCCGCCGGTGAGGATGAGACAGTGGATGCCGGGAGCCTCGAGCGCCGCGGTGTGAATCTCGGCGCGGTCGCCGCCGGTGATGACGGCGGCGTCTTTCGTCCGCCGGAAGTGTCGCAGGGCGCTGTCGGGCCCCATCGCACCGACGGTAAAGCGTTCGACGTAGCCGTCCTGCCCTTCATCGACGAGTACCGACGCGCCGAGTTCGTCCGCGAGTTCGGCGACCGTCACGCCCGATAGCTCCCGTTCGCTCGGGAGCACGCCGTGGACCGGAATCCCGCGCCCCTCGAGGAACGGGACCATGTCCGTCTCGAGTTGGTCGTAGGCCGCGTCGGGAACGTCGTTGAAGACGACGCCGGCGAGTCGATCGCCGAACGTCTCGGCGGCGGCGATGACGTCGTCGATGTCCGCGGGGATTTCGTAGGGTGCGACCAGCAGGACGCGCGCATCGAGCAGGTCGGCGATGTCGGCGTCCGTGAGGTCGACGATCCCGCCGACGTCGTACCGGCCGCCGCCCTCGACGAACATCCGGTCGTGATCGGCCGCGAGCGTCTCGAACGCCTCCCGGACGCGCTCGCGGAGCTCGTCGGGGTCCTCGCGGCCGCGGATCGCCTGTTCGACGAACGTCGGCGAGTAGACGACCGGCTCGAGGTCGTGTATCTCGGCCTCGAGTTCGAGCAACTCGCGGGCGAGCAGCGGGTCCTCGTCGAGGGTCTTTCCGACGTTGCTCTGCAGCCGGGTCCCCTTCGGTTTCATGTAGCCGACGCTGTCGCCCTCGGCGGCCGCGAGCCGCGCGAGCGCCAGCGTGATGGCCGTCTTGCCGGTGCTCTCCTCGAGTGAGCTAACGAGCAGCGTCTCGACGGCGGTGTTGCCGGCCGTACTGTCGCTGTCAGTGTCGGTCTCCGTCGTATCGACTTCTGGATCGGTGTCGGTATCGGTCATGGTTCCTCCGTGTCGGGTTCGTCCGCGTCGAGTTCGTCCGCATCGACGGTGAGTCGCAGATCGATTGCCTGTACGCCCTCCGGGCCCGCAACGAGCGGGTTGATATCGAGCTCGAGGATCGACGGAAAGTCCGTCACCAGCTGCGAGAGCCGTTGAATTGTCTCGACGACACCTTCGACGTCCGCCGGATCTCGGCCGCGAGCTCCGCGCAACAGCGGCGCGGCCCGGATCTCGTCGACCATCTCGCGGGCCTCGCCCTCGCCGATCGGAGCGACGCGGACCGACGTGTCCTCGAGGATTTCCACGAAGATACCGCCGAGCCCGAACAGCAGCAACGGACCGAACTGCGGATCGCGGTTCATCCCGACGATGGTCTCGGTCGCGGTCTCGAGGTCGAGTCGCTCCTGGATCTGGACGCCGACGATCGTCGCGTCGGGCTGGTAGTTGCGCGCCCGCGAGATCAGGTCCTCGTAGGCGTCGTAGACGTCTTCGTCGGCGACGCCGACCTTGACGCCGCCGATATCGGACTTGTGCGAAATATCGGGGCTGACGATCTTCATGACGACGTCGCCCTCGATCCCCTCGGCGAGCTCGCGGGCGCGGTCAGGATCGTCGACGATTTCGCCGGCCGGCGTCGGGATCCCGTAGGCCTCGAGCAGATTCATCGACTCGACGCCGAGTCGGTTGTCGTCCCGGTGCCGGACTCGCGCCAAAATTTCCCGGGCGCGCTCGCGATCGACGTCGAACGTCACGGGCTGGTCGACCGTTCGCTCGCGAATATCGCGGAAGCGGGCGAGCGCGTCGAGCCCCGAGACCGCCCGCGAGGGATCGAAGTAGTTCGGAACGCCGGCCTCCCGGAGCGTCTCCTCGGCGTCGCGAGCTCGTTTCCCGCCCATCAGACACGTGACGACGGGCGTCTCGTGGGCCTCGAGCGTCTCGATCACTCGCTCGGCGAGGTCGTCGTACGAGAGGACCGCGGTCGGCGCGGCGACGACCACGGCGCTGCCGACGTTCGGATCCTCGAGCGCGATTTCGAGGGCCTCGCCGAACCGGTCGACGTCGGCGTCACCGATCGCGTCGATCGGGTTGTAGACGTTGGCCTCGTCGGGCATCGCCGTGGCCAGCGTGTCGATCGTCTCGTCGGTGAAGGAGGCCATCTCGAGGCGCGAGTCGCCGACGGCGTCGGTCGTCAGAACGCCGGGACCGCCCGCGTTGGTGACGACGGCGACGCCGTCCGATTCGGGTTCGGGCAGCCCCGCCAGCGCTCGCGCGTAATCGAACAGTTCCTGGACCGAGCGGGCGCGGATGACGCCGGCCTGCTCGAGGCCGGCCTCGTAGGCCCGTTCGCTGCCGGCGATCGCGCCGGTGTGGGACGAAGCGGCCTGCGCGCCGGCGTCCGTCCGGCCCGATTTGACGAGCACGATCGGGGTGTCTTCAGTGACCTCGCGGGCGGCCTCGATGAATCCCTGCCCGTTGCCGACGTCCTCTAAGTAGCCGATGATGACGTCTGTGTCCGGGTCGTCGCCCCACTCGCGGACGAAATCCGTCTCGTCCAGGACAGTCTTGTTGCCCAGCGAGACGACGTCCCGGAAGCCGATCCCCTGCTCGTTGGCCCAGTCGAGGACGGCGGTGATGAACGCGCCCGACTGGCTCATGAAGGAGATCGAGCCCTCGAGAGCGCTCTCGGGGCCGAACGTGGCGTTCATGCCGTTCGAGGTGGCCATGATCCCCAGGCTGTTCGGCCCGACGACGTTGAGGTCGTGTTCGTCGGCGACGGCACGGAGTTGTCGTTCGCGCTCGGCTCCCTCGCTGCCCGTCTCGGAGAAGCCGGCGGTGATGACGACGACATTCTCGGTGCCCGCCTCGGCGAGGTCGCGGATCGACTCGATCACGATCTCGGGCGGCACCACGACCACCGCCAGATCGATCGGCGGCGCGCTCGACGCGTCCGGATAACACTCGAGCCCGAGCACCTCGTCGCGCGAGGGATTGATCGGTACGACATCGCCGGTGAACCCGTCTCGCAGGTTCTCGAGGATCGCCCGGCCGACCGCGCCCTCGCGGTCGGTCGCGCCGACCACGGCGACGGCGTCGGGATCGAAGAGTGCGGATAACCGTCCCATCGCTCGCAGGTTGGCCGAGGAGCGTGTTAAACGTGCGGCGTGTTCCAGCCCGCGAGGAGGCGAGATCGTACATATGCCGGACCGGTTTCACAGCGAGGACCGTCCCGGACGAGGCACAGCCGCCCGAAAGCGCCGCGCTCAAGGACCGATCGGCCGCCGCTGTCGGTACCATTATCACGGTGTCATGTCAACCGAATGGTGTCCCCATGAACCGCCCTCACCCCCGTTCGATCGCCGCTGCCACCGCGCTGCTGGGCGTGGTCAGTCTGCTGACCGCGGCGCTGTACTTCACGACGATTCCCGAAGACCCGCCCGGTGACGGGTTCGCGGCCGGTCTCGTCGGCCTCTTCGTGATACTGTGTCTCATCATCGGTGTCCTCACACTCGCGGAGGCGGGACTCCTGTTTCTCGTCACGCAGTTCTGGGATCCGGCCGACCGGTCGCAACAGTTACTCTCGATAGGGGCCGTCGCCGGCGGCCTCTCCGTCGTCTTGCTCGTCGTCCCGATGCTGATCGCACAGGTTGTCGGCGGGCTTCCGCCCGCATTTCTCACGTCGGGGTCCGGTATCGGACTCCTGCTCGTTCCGGTCGGGATCGGCTGCTCCGGAATCGGTGCGGTTCTCCACCTCGTGGACGAGTTTCGTACTGAAACCCGCGTGTGACGTCCTCAGTGCGCCGAAATCGCGGCCGTCGACCGGCTCGAGGCGGCGATCGCGAGCAGGTAGCAGGCGATGGCGACGACGACGATCGAGCCGCCGGTGGGCAGCCCCTGTGAGATCGAGAGGACGAAGCCGCCGATGACGGCCACCTGTCCGAAGAGTATCGAACAGTAGAGCGTCTCCCGGAAACTGTGGGCGATCTGCGTGGCCGCGGCGACGGGGACGACGAGCATCGCGGCGACGAGGATCACGCCGAGGATCTGCATCGCGCCGACGACGACTACGGCCGTCATCACGATCAGCAAGGTGTTGTACCAGGTGACGTTGAGCCGCGCGACGCGGGCGGCCTGCTCGTCGAAGGTGATGAACAGGAGCTGTTTGTAGGTCGCGACGGTAACGACGACGACGACGACGCTGATGACGGCCATCAGCCGCGCCCCCGAGGGGGTGACGACCGAGATGTTCCCGAAGAGATAGCCCTCGACGTTGAACCCGGTCATCCCGCGACCGTAGCTGATGATCAGCGTGCCGACGGCGAAGCTGCCGGTCAGCATGATCGCGATCGGCACGTCGCCGTAGGTGTTGGTCCGCTCGGCCAGCCACTGGACACCGAGCGCCCCGAGGATGCCGACGACCAGCGCGACGAGCATCAGCGAGCCGTTCCAGCCGGTCGTCGCGCTCACTACGAGCCCGATCGCGACCCCGGCGAATGCCGTGTGGGCCAGCGTCTCGCCGATCAGCGCCATCTCTCGGTGGACGAGATAGGTCCCGACCAGCGGCGCGACGACCCCGATCAGGATCCCCGTCGCGATCGAGCGCCACATGAACGGATGGTAGAAGACGTTCGTCCCGAGGTAGTGATCCGCCCACCAGCCCGCGATTCGGGCCTGATCGTACAGCATGCCGACGATGGGTGCCTCGCGCAACGCATCGATAGTTAGCAGGCCAACCATCGCGACTGCGACGATCGCGGTGAGGCCGATCCCGACGTGCTCGAGCCGACGGCGGAGAGAATGGTGTCGCGTCATCGATATCAGTGATGGTGATGGATGACTTGTCCCGTCGCGCCGTAGGCCTCGGTCAGGGCGTCGCTCTCGACGAACGATTCGGTGTCGCCGTGGTGGTACAGTTCCGTGTTGATGCAGGCGATCCGGCTCGCCCGGTCCGTGACGACGCCGATATCGTGTTCGATCAGGATGATCGCGATTCCCGACTCGTTGAGCGACTCGAGCAACTGGTAGAACGCGTCGCGGGACTCGGCGTCGACGCCGACGGTCGGCTCGTCGAGCGCTAGCAGGTCGGCCTCGGAGGCCAGCGCGCGTGCGATGTAGGCCCGCTGGCGCTGGCCGCCGGAGAGCTGATTGACCTGCCGGTCTGCGAGGTCGGTAATGGCGACCGTCTCGAGGGCCTCGTCGACGGCCGCGTGATCCTCGTCGGTCAGTCGGCTGTGGCCCGCGTGGGCGAACCGGCCCATGGTGACGACCTCGCGGACGGTGACCGGCATCGAGCCGCCGCGGTTGGTCGCCTGCTGGGAGACGTAGCCGATCCGCTCGCCGTCGTTGAAGTCGTCGACGGGTTCGTCAAATAGTTCGATCGAGCCGCTGTCGGGACTGCGCAGTCCGAGCATGAGATGCAGGAGGGTGGTCTTACCCGAGCCGTTGGGGCCGATCAACCCGAGGAAGTCGCCCTCCTCGACCCGCAGCGAGACGTTCTTCACCGCTGGCTGCTCGCCGTAGGCGAAGGTCACGTTCTCGAGATCGACGACGGTCACTGTGCGTCTAGTGCCTCTCTGAACGCGGGGACGTTTATCTCTTCCATCTGCTCGAGGTAGCCCCACCCCTCGTCCTGCCACGTCACGAGGGTTCCCGAGAGGTGCGTGATCGGCATCGCGTCGATCTCGTGGGAGGAGTCCCGAATGATGGTGTTGACCAGCGGCGGGTACTCGCCGTCGCGGTCTTCGAAGGGGCTGTAGAGGATCGTCTCGATCCCCTCCTCCTCGACCAGGTCGATCGTCGCCGAGATCGCGTCCTGGCTGGGCTCTTCCTGCGGAGAGACGCCGGTCGGCGTGTGGAGTTCGAACCCGTAGCGTTCCTGCAGGTAGGTGAACGAGTCGTGGCCGGCGAAGACGGCGGTTTGACGGTCTGCCGCGTCGACGAGGGCTTCGAACCGCTGGTCGAGGGCTGCGAGCTCGTCCGCGTACGCGGCGGCGTTTTCCTCGTAGGTCTCGGCGTTGTCCGGGTCGGCGTCGGCGAGTCCCGACGCGATGGTGTCGACGATATCCTGCGCGAGCACGGGGTCGAGCCAGACGTGCGGGTCGATCGACGATCGGTCGTGATCGTGTCCGTCGTGATTGTGCCCGTCATCGTGTTCGTGTCCGTCGTCGTGCGACGCTCCATCGTGGCCACCAGCGCCACCGGCCTCGCGGTCCCAGCCCAGCAACTGATCGTCGAGTCCCTCGAGCCCGTCGATCACGGTCACCGCGTCGTAGTCGGTCTCGAGCGTCGCCGCGATGTTCTGTGCCCAGGAAAACTCCGGCGTATCGAAGTAGACGAATGCGCCGGCGTCGGCGATATCTCGAGTGAGATCGCCGCCCGGCGACCAGCCGTGGCCGGGCTGTCCGGTCCCGACCGGATTTTCGAACTCGATCACGTCACCGCTCACCTGTTCGGCCCAGTCCCAGAGGGTAAAGAAGGCGGCATAACCGGTCTCGAGGTCCGCACTCGATGCATCGATGTCGTCGAGACAGCCGGCGACGGTGCCGGCGGCGACCGCGCTGGCTCCCCCCTTGAGCAACGCGCGTCGTGTCACGTTCATACTCGAAACTCGGTCTACCGGAGTATAAGGGTTATTATCTCGTTGGCCTATTTTATTAACTTCGAGCTTCGATGGTCGAGTCTGTTAACAAAAACTGGCGATATAGCGAGCCGAGTTAGTAGTCCGGTCGTTGCGAGCGGTACTGGTCGAGTGCTGTCGGTCCAGTGTCGTCGATGGTGCGCGGCGACCCGCGACGCGATCACTCGAGCGAGACCTCGAGTCGGATTCCATCCAGTCGACGATAGGCCGGCGGGCGATCCGGGTCGGAGTCGCGAACCACCTCGAACGCGTCGAACCGAATCACGAGCCGCCCGGGATCGATCGTCGCCCGGAGGACGGGGCCACGGCTCGTCACGACGACGTAGGGCGGTCCCGCCACAGGACTCACCGGGAGGTCGTACCCAGACGCTTCGATCACATCGGCGAGGACGCCCGGCAGGGCCTCGAGTATCCCGGCTTCCTCGAGGAGGCGGTGGAGTCCGTCGGCGACCGTCTGGCTATCGGTCGTTCGCGAGGTATCCCAGGGGTCGGCGACCGCGTCGGCACAGCTGTTGATTCCGTCGACGATCGACGCGTGATCCGTCTGGATCCGGCGCCGAACGTCACGGACTGGATGGGACACGGTTTTCGGTGGAACGGGGACTTACAAAGATGTCCCGACTCGGATCGCAGATGGGTTCACGGGGTAGATGTCGCGGTATCCGTTTCGCTCGCGTGATCTGAATGGTCGGTCCAATCACCACGCGAACGTGTCAACTCGCCCGAATATATTTGTACACCGACACCTAACGGTATGCTATGACTGCATTCGCTGACGGCTGGTCTTCAGAAATTCGCCGACTGCTTTTTATGGCTATCTCTGGAACGACAGCGGTTGCGTTGTCGTATAATTATGTCGTGACGGAGAGCTCATCGGACGCGTTTTTTGCGATCATCGGGGCAGGCATTCTGCTCACACTACTCGTGACTGCACCCGTATTGCTCACTGACCGAACATAGGATTCGGACCGATACGCGCACCGCCCCTACCGGACGTCCGATGAAGGACATGACAAACGGAGTAGAACGGTTCTCCGGCAGTCGCCGACCACGCACGGCCTCCATTAGTCGTCTCGACCGCCGACGACACCGACGTTCAGCGTCTGAACTCGTCTCAGGACGCCGCGCGCTCGCCGTCGCCACGGGGAACCCTGACGGGCCGCGAGTTCCCGGCGGAGTTGCTCGTTTTCGTCCTCGAGCTCGCCGTTATCCGCCTCGAGGCGATCGAGCCGCGCCTCGAGGTCGTCGACGCGGTCCTCGAGTCGGAACCGACGCGTCCGCTGGGCGTCTCGATCGTTTCGCAACTGATCGCGCTCCCGCTGGAGTTCGGTCAGTCGGGCCTCGAAGTGCTCGCGGTCGCGCCGACTCGAATCGACGAAGGGGCCGCGATCCGAGTCTTCGGGAATTCCCTCGAGTGACTCGTCTCCGGCAGCCGACTCGTCGGCATCGATATCGATGTGACCGGAGTGGGTGGCGTTGACGACGCCGCCCACGAGCAGTATCAGGCCGCCGAAGTAAAGCCACGTCAGTAAGAGCAGGATCGCCCCGATCGGCCCGGCCGACTCGGAACTGCTCGAGACGGCGACGTAGATCTGAAACAGCGACTGGAGGGCCGCCCAGCCGACGGCGGCGACGACGACGCCCGGCAGCACCTCGCGAACGGAGACGTCCACGTCGGGGAAGAGGTAGTACATCGGCAGGAAGGCGATCGTCAACCCGACGACGAGCAACAGCGGATTCAGCAGTCCGATGAAGGGGATACTGGGGAAGAACGCGAAGACGATGGTCGTCACCGCTGCGGCGACCAGCGCGACGCCGATCGTTCCGAAGACGACGGCACCGTCTCGCAACTGGTCGACCAGCGAGTTATCCCCGGTCGACGCGTAGATTTCCGAGAAGGCGGTATCGAGTCCGCGGAATATCTTTAACGACCCCCACAGGAGTGCGACGAGTCCGATGATCGACGTGCCGACGCTGCCGGTATCGCCTTCGATCCCGTCCTCGAGGATGATCTGCCCGCTCTCGGGAAGGAATCCCTCGGTCGTCGAAGAGACCTGCTGGGCGAGCGCCTCGTCGCCGACGAACGAGACGAGAAAGAAGACGAGGACGAGCAGCGGAATCAACGAGATAAACGCCTGATAGGCGATGCCTGCGGCCATGAACGTCACGTTCTTCTCCTGGATCCCCGCGACGATCGACTTCGCGAAGGGAACCGCGCCGCGAACGTTGATACCCATACCGCATTCTCCGCCACAAACCCGGATAGCACTCCGGCTTGCAACCACGCGGTTCACTTCGTCAGTGCTCCGAACGTCGATCCATCAATCCGACCCGCCCTCGAGCAGCGGGCGCACCGCTTCGCGCGTCGGCAACCCCGCCATCGCTCCCCTGGCAGTGGTCGCCGTCGCCGCGACCGCGTTCGCGAACGCCACCGCGTCCGCGAGCGGTCGCCCGTTCCGCAGGGCGGTGATCGCTCCGGCGACGAACGCGTCACCGGCCCCCATCGTATCGACGGTTTCGACTTCGAACCCCGGGTGATCGACCGTGTTCGCGGCCCACGGCGCACCGTCGTCCGCGA
Source organism: Natrinema zhouii (assembly GCF_013456555.2). GTDB lineage: Archaea > Halobacteriota > Halobacteria > Halobacteriales > Natrialbaceae > Natrinema > Natrinema zhouii. Next base: position 2,849,065 of record NZ_CP059154.1, on the reverse strand, counting down.
CGGCGATCGCGCCCTCGTCACCCTTCGTCACGAAGACGGTGTGGACTGGTCCGCCTTCGATCGCCGCTCGCGCGTGCTCGGTCGGTGACTCACCCGCGAAACCGAGCGCCTCGAGTTCCGCCGCCGTCGCGAGACAGACGTCGACGTGGGCGAGCGCGTCGCCCACTACGCCCACGAACGCCCCCGTGTTCGGCCACAGTTCCGGCCGCAGGTTCGGATCGAACGAGACCGTACAGCCCGCGGCCGCGGCTCGCTCGAGCAGATCCAGCGTCGCCGCGCGCGACGGCCCGCTCGAGAGCGTCACGCCGCCGGCGTGAACCCACTCGCAGTCGGCCAGCGTCTCGTCGTCGATCCGGCCGGGCTTGAGGCGCGTGTCGGCGGTGCCGTCGCGATAGAAGGTGAACGAGCGGTCGCCGGTCTCGTCGTGCGTAACGAATGCGAGCGTCGTCTTCGCGTCCGGATCGCGCTCGACGAACCGGTCGGAGAGACCGTGTTCCTCGAGGACCCTCTCGAGGAACCGGCCGAACGGGTCCGCCCCGACGCGGGTCCAGAACAGCGGCGGGTCCCCGAGTCGGGCGAGCGCGACGGCGACGTTCGCGGGGGCACCGCCGGGACGACGCTCGAAGCCGGCGACGTCCTCGAGCGGGCCGGCCCGTTCGGGAACCCAGTCGATGAGCGTTTCGCCAGCGACGAGAACGTCGGAAGACATGCTCGAGTGTCCACCGCCGACGGCGGTAGTTCTGTCGACAGGTAAACTATATATAAGGGCTATTACAAACCGAATACATTCGTATGAAATACAGTTCACGCCGCAGACTTCTCGCGGCCGGGGCGAGCCTCAGCGCACTCGGTGCGGGCTGTCTCGACTACCTTTCAGATGACGGGACCGATGACTCGGAGGAACCGGACGAGAGCGACGAGAACGCCGGGAGCGACCTGTCTCCCCTCGAGCGCTGGGTCCCCACATCGGGGAGTTCGGAGCTCCTGTTTCACTACCGGGACCTCACCGCGGTTCGGCAGTACGAGAATGCCCTGCGAGCGGACGTGGTCGAATCCGTTCCGACGCTGCCGGACGGAGAGAGCAGCGAGGTCGTCGAACAGGTAGCTGATGGCAAGCAGACAGTGGACTCCGTGTGCAGGTTCGGTTCCAACGGCGTTGCCGGGAACGTCGTCGTCTCCGGTTCGTTCGATCCCGATGCGGTCGACGCAGACCTCGAGTCGGCGGCCGGCGCTTTCGAGGTCTTCGAGCGCGACGACGTTTCGATCGCCGTCTCCGCGGAGACGGTCGTCGTGAGCCCCGCCGACGGCGCGGATCTCGAGGCGATCCTGGCGGCGGGCGTCGAGGGAACCGATCGCCGAATCGATGCGCACGGGAACTTCGCGCAGTTGGCCGAGCGAGTCGGCGGCGGGACGTTCCTGTGGGGCGAATACGAAGGGAGCGACGACGGCGTCGGGGCCGCCGTTTCGTGGACGCTCGGTGCGGAGACGACGACGTATTCAGGTATCGGCATCTATGCCGACGCCGACGGGACGGACGAGTTCGAGGAATCATTGGCCGATCAGTCCGACGATATGACCGTCGAAACGGAGGGCAACGTCGGTATCGCGACGAAAACGATCCCGACTGAGGAATACGAGTATCAGGACCTGTTCGCCGAACGTGGTAGCCGACCGACGGAACCGTACGCGGGGGTGAGCCTCGATACCAATCGAAAACCGAACGCGGTCGTCGTGATGTATCACTCGAGCGGCACTGCCGATCGGGTCGAGGTGCGCGACGAGAGCGGGGTCCGCGTCGAGTTGACCGAGGTCGGCCAGGCCGAGACGATCGAGTACGAGTCCGGTACGTCGGCGACGATCACCGTCGTCGCCGTCGGAGATGGCGAGAAAAGCGTTCTCATGACCGAAACCGTCTCGTTCTAAGGAGGAGGACGCGAGAGCGAGTGCGAAGCGGGGGCGGAGCGGGCGGAAATCGATATCGGTCGGCCGACCTACAGGATGATACTCTTCTCGCGCATCATCGCGTGGATCGAGGCGTCGAGGCCCTCGCGGCCGATCCCCGAGTCCTTGTTGCCGCCGAAGGGAACGTCCCCGAGGCCGTGACTCGGCGCGCCGTTGATCCGAACCGCGCCGGCGTCGATGCGCTCTGCCATCCGCATCGCTCGTTTGTAGTCGTTCGTGAAGACCGCCGCGTCGAGCGCGAGGTCCGAGCCGTTCGCGATCTCGAGGGCCTCGGCCTCGTCCTCGAAGGTCGTGATCGCGGCGATGGGACCGAACTGCTCCTCGTCGACGATGCGGGCATCGTGCGGAACGTTCGCGAGCAGCGTCGGTTCGAAGAACTGGTTCGCGAGTTCGTCCGGGACGCCCTCGGGGGCGCGCCTCTCGCCGCCGCGGACGAGCTCGGCTCCCTTCTCGAGGGCGTCCTCGACGAGTGTCTCCACCCAGTCGGCCTGGTCCTCGCTGATGAGCGGGCCGAAGGCGGTGTCCTCGTCGAAGAGGTCGCCGGCCTGCCAGGCGTCCATCTGGCCGTCGATCAGGTCGACGAGGTCGTCGTGGACCGACTCGTGGGCGAGCACGCGCGAGATGGCCGAACAGCGCTGGCCGGCGTACTTGAAGGATCCCTTGGCGCAGTTGCCCGCGACGTCGGTGAGGTCGGCGTCGTCGAAGACGACCGCCGGGGCGTTGCCGCCGAGTTCCATGTGGAGGTTGACCATCCCACTCTCGCGGGCGACGTGTTTGCCCGCACCCGAGGAGCCGGTCATGGCGATCGCGTTGACGCGGTCGTCGCCGGCGAGCACGTCGCCGATCTCGCTGGCCTCGCCGGGGACGAAATTGAACGCGCCGTCCGGAATACCGTCAACGTCGGCGATGACGTCGGCGAGGATCGCCGCCGAAATTGGCGTCTTGCTCGCGGGTTTGAGCAGGACGCTGTTGCCGGCCGCGAGCGCGGGCGCGACCTGCAGGGCCGTTGTCGCCAGCGGGTAGTTGTAGGGCGTGATGCAGAGGACGGCTCCGATCGGTTCGTGCTTGACGATCGCCTGCCAGCCCTCGTGACCCGCCGTCGATCCCTCGCGGTACTCGCCCTTGCTGACGATGTTGCGCGCCTCCTCGGCCGCGCGATCGAACCGCTCCGCCGCCTGTCCGACCTCGCCGCGGGCCGACGAGATTGGTTTGCCCGCCTCGCGGACGATGACCTCCGCGAGCTCTTCCTCGCGCCCGCGGAGTCGGTCGGCGATCGTTTCACACCACTCGGCGCGCTCGACGACCGTGGTCTCTCGCATCTCTGGTTTGATCTCGTGGGCGGCCGCGAGGGCCGCTCGAGCCTCCGTCGGCCCTGCTGCGGCGACCTGCGCGAAGGTTCCGCCCTCGGCGAGGTCCGAAACCGACAGTACGTTCTCGGTCTCGAGCCACTCGCCGTCGACGTAGAGCCGCTCTCGCCGCTGTGCGATTCTGGTTGCCATAGTCGTCCCTTGGAGCCCATCACTGAAAATGTTTACTCAGACCCGAAAAAACAAAGAGTATATTGACGGTGTCGTTCGGTAACATGTGTATCGGCCTCGGAGCCCAAATATAACGTCAGAGTCGGAAACATATCTTTAGGTTCGCCAAACAAATGTTTACGCATGGGAAGGTTTTAAGTGGAAAGCGCGCCAACTACGAAGTAGGATGAGCACTCAAAAGACCGTCCGCCAGTCGGCTGACAGTGTCGAAGAGAACAAACTTCGCCTCGAGCAGGAAAAGGCCGAGCAGATCGTCGACGCGCTCAACACGGAGCTGGCCAACTCGTACGTCCTCTACCACCAGCTGAAGAAGCACCACTGGGTCGTCGAGGGCGCGGAGTTCCTGCCGCTCCACGAGTTCCTTGAGGAGGCCTACGAACACGTCGAAGGCGGTGCCGACGTCATCGCCGAGCGCGCGCAGGCGCTAGGCGGCGTCCCCGTCTCGGGTCCGTCGAACCAGGAGGAGCGCGCCACCGTCGAGTTCGAGGGCGAGGATGTCTACGACGTCCGCACGATGTTCGAAAACGACCTCGAGATGTACGGTGACATCATCGAGTCGATGCGCGGCAGCATCGAACTCGCCGAGAATCTCGGCGATCCCGCGACCGCCGAGATCCTCCGGGAGATCCTCGTCACGCTCGAGGAAGACGGCCACCACTTCGAGCATTACCTCGAGGACGACACGCTGGTGCTCGAGGAAGCGACCCACTGAACGCGACGCTGGCGGTCATTCGAAGACGAGATCCAGCGCCGACGATCGACCGAGTGTGAATTTTTTCGCCGATTACGAGCGATGGCGCGGTTCGCAGTCGATACCGACTGTGAGTCCGTGGGCCGCGAGTGACGACGAGTTCAGCGCCGGAGTTCGACGGTCAGATCCGTCGCGATCCAGCCGTCGTTGTTGTTCCGTTCGGTAAAGACGATCTTTCCGGGGCGGGTTTCGTGACTGCACACGACCGCCGGCGGCTCCTCGAGTTCCTCGTCGAGTTCGCGGTCCTCCCGTTGGGCGGGTACGTCCATTACGCTGAGTTAGGTGGGCCTAAATCTAAAAAGGTTTTGGTTGGCCTAAGATTCTGGAATAGGGATAGCTGTTGGGTCCGATGCATGTTCGCGACGGAATTCGACCGAGGGTCGCACGCTGTCAGTCGTATCGCGGCCTGCAGCACGGTTTGGCTACAGATCCGTCGGATAGTCATTGCCCCGTCTGTGGGAGAGCGGGCCACGCGAAGATAGCATCATTTTTCGGGACGGAACGAAACAGTCGTCATATGAGTTCACACGAGAACCGGTCACAGGGCGCAATGGGTCGGCGAGGACGGGACCTGATCGCTCACCTGTTCGACGTCGACGTCGAGCACGTCGAGTCGTTGAGCTGGTCGCTCGGGAATCGGGTCACCGTCGAAACGGGCGCAGACCGGCTGTTCCGATTCGACCACCGGCGGTCCACTCGAACGGTGACCGCGTTCGAGGTGACCGACTACACCTGTATTCTGCGACTCCGGACGCCGGTCGGCCGCGAGAAATTTTACGGAATCGCGAACGCCGACGTCGCGACCCGGCCGGTACGGGACGACTGGGTTCGAACGGACTGAGCCACTCGAGCACGGGTCGAGTAACACCACGAGTAGTTTCATTGGGTTCAATCTGGAACCCTCGCGTATGGAGTACGATATCATTCGGGGTGATATCGCCGCACAGTCCGCCGACGCGCTCGTGAATGCGGCCGGCACGAGCCTCCGGATGGGATCCGGCGTCGCCGGTGCGCTCCGCCGCGGCGCGGGCGAGGAGATTAACGAGGACGCGATGGCGAAGGGACCCGTCGATCTCGGTGCAGTCGCGGTCACCGACGCCTACGATCTCGACGCCGAGTACGTCATTCACGCGGCGGCGATGCCCCATTACGGCGACGGCGAAGCGACCAGTGAGAGCATCCGCGATGCGACACGCAACAGCCTCGCAAAAGCCGACGAACTCGGCTGTCAATCGCTCGTGATTCCGGCGCTGGGCTGTGGCGTCGCCGGCTTCGACCTCATGGAGGGTGCCGAGATCATCGGCGAGGAAATCGAGAACTACGAACCGGAGACGCTCGAGGACGTGCGGTTCATCGCGTACAGCGACGAGGAGTACGACGCGATTCGAGCCGCGACCGGCAGCGCCGACCAGTCGGAGATGACTGAAGCGGGCGAATCCGATCGGTGAGGGGAGCGATAGCGAACGCGTGACTCTTCGCGGTGGCTGGTTCGAGAAACGATCGACGACGAGGATTGTCTCAGACGACGGTCTCCCACATATGGCCGCAGCGCTCGCACTCGAATGTTCGATTAACCTCCGGACCGAGTAGTTCGCCATCGATTTCCGTTCCGTTGTCTCCCTTACAGTTCGGACAGCGTATGTCTTTCATAGGCACCACTGCGGCTGTCTCTGAGCCGAACAGCCCCGATACGGCCTCGTATGCTGCTCGAATTCATAGTAGCTTCGTTACTTCAGTTCATCACACTAGCAGCGCGCAGGCTGGTCGAAACTGGCCGAACGGATGGAACACAGTCGTCTCTAAATCAGGAGAGTGGCTGAAAACTGTCGGATCTCTCTCCCGCTCAGGACAGCGAGAGCCCGCGAATATCGACCGAATCGCCGTCTTCGACGCGGCCGATGAGCCGCCCGTCGGTCGCCGCGACCAGCCCGTTGGCCCTGTCCTCGGGCAGCGCGACGACGAACCCGGTCCCCATGTTGAACGTCCGGTGCATCTCCTCGTCGGTCACGTTGCCCTCCTCCTGGACGAACTCGAAGACCGGCTGAGCCGGCAGCGGGTTCTCGATGACGTACTCACGCTCGCCCATCCGCAGCAGGTTCGTCCAGCCGCCGCCCGTGACGTGGGCCGCCGCACGGACATCATGCTCGCGCATCGGCTCGAGCAGGCCCGTATAAATACGAGTCGGGCGCAGCAGTTCCTCGCCGATCGTCCGCTCCGGATTGAGCGGGAACTCGTCCGTGTACTCGTGGTCGCGAGTCACCGCCTCGCGAGCGAGGGTCAACCCGTTCGAGTGGATGCCGTTCGAGGGGAAGCCCACGAGGACGTCGCCGACCTGTGTCTCGCCCTCGAAAATCTCGTCTTTTCCGGCGAGTCCGGCGCACGTCCCCGCCAGATCGAACCCCTTCACGACCTCGGGCATCACCGCCGTCTCTCCGCCGAGCATGGTGAGGTCGGCCTGCTCGAGGCCCACCGCGAGACCTTCGCCGATCTGGTTCGTGAGTTCCTCGTCGGGCTCGTCGATCGCGAGGTAGTCGACGAACGCGACCGGTTCGACGCCCGCCGCGACGAGGTCGTTGACGTTCATCGCGATGCAGTCGATGCCGATCGTCGAGAAGTCCTCGATCGCTTCGGCGACGAGTAGCTTCGTCCCCACGCCGTCGGTCGCCAGCGCCAGATAGCGATCGCCGATGTCGAGCAGGCCGGCGTACTCGGTCCGCAGGTCGCTGCCGAAGGCCTCGAGCAAGGCGGCGGTCGCGTCCTCGCTGGCGTCGATGTCGACGCCGGTCTCGGCGTACGTGAGTCGCTCCGCATCGGTCCCCTCCTCGTCCGTGTCGGTCATACTCGAAGGACCTCTCGGGGCGAGCAAAAGGTCACCGGTCCGGCGGAGCTATCGATAGTATCGAGGAGAGCGCTCGAGATGTCGTCGAGCACGGATTCGACGAGGTTGTCAGAACAGGCCGACGTAGAAGATGACGAATCCGGCCAGCACCACGCTCGGCACGAACACCAGTGCGAAAACGCCCTTGTGCCACTGGAGGACGGACTTCCCGTCCAGCGGCCCGAATGGAATCATGTTGAACGCGGCCAAGATGAGGTTGATCCAGACACCCATCTGGCCGATCACGCCCAGCATTCCGGGAAGGATCATCAACGGAAGGAAGAGGAGCGCGAGCAGGTGATTCGTGACCGGTCCCGCAAGCGCGATCAACCCGTTCTCCCGTTGTGTGACGCTGCCTCGGTGGTAGACAGCCCCCGGTGCCGCGAAGAGGAAACCGACGAGCGCGCCCATAATTGCCAGAAAGAGCATCTGATAGTCAGCTCGAAACTCGGCGATCTGGCCGTGTTCGATCGCGACGACTTTGTGCGCGAGCTCGTGGAGCAAGAACCCCATCCCGACGGTGACGAGGCTCAACACGACCATCTCCACGAACAGCGCAATGTTTCCGCCCCGATGAATCGGCTCGAACAGGAGCGCGAACGCGGCGCTGAGCGTGAGCCAGGCGACGGCGAGATCGCGCAGTTCCGTGCCGCTGAACGTCAGTTTGGGGTCGGTGTCCCGCTCGGTTCGATAGCTCATTACAGCAGCCCCCGAAGCAACTCGAGACTGTTTTCGACGCCCTCGAGCAGGAGCCCCATCAGCGCGTCGACGCCGCCGATCTCGGGTGCCAGCCACGGCAACACGACGAACGGGAACAGCCCGGTCGCGATCATGCTCCCGATGTTCGTGAGCGCGACGATCATGATCAGGCGGAACAGCGGCACGTCGAACATCGCCGACATGGCGTCGTCGATCGACCGCTCGGTGTCGTCGATAATCTCGTTGAGCGTCTGGATGTCCCGGACGTTGACCGGCCGATTCCTGAGTTCGACGTAGCCGGCGAACCAGCCCGGTGCGAGCAGCGGGTTGATGCTCGTCAGCCACGCGACCGCGCCGCCGACGCCCGCGCTGGTCCAGCGCGCGCCGGCCAGTCGCGCCAGCGTGAACGCGAAGATTCCGTTGAACAGGAACCAGGCGACAAACACCTTCAGCAGGAACATGTTCCTAACTCCCGCCATGAGCAACAGGAAGAAGAAGGCGAAGAAGGCGACCATGATCAGGTAGCCGACGATCTTCAGCGGCGAAAACCGGCGGCTCGAGGCGGTCCCGGACAGCGACTCGATCGACGGAATCGCCGATGGGTTCCGCAGGTGACGTTCGATGCCGGCCCGATGACCGGCACCGACGACGGCGAGGACGTCGTACCCCTGTTCGCGGAGTTCGTGGAGGTTCGACGCGATGTAGGCGTCCCGTTCGTCGATCAGGGCGTTCGCGCCGCCCGGGCTGAACTGGCGAAACTCCTCCATCATGGCGTCGACGACGTTGCCGTCGGTCATCTCCTCGATATCGATCTCCTCGATTTCCTCGACGTCGCCGCCGACCGCGTCCAGCGAGAGGCCGAGGACTGCACCGAGTGTCACGCCGATACCGAGTCCGGCCAGCGTGCCAACCGTCCCGCGGACCGCGTAAACGCCGGCGTTCTCGACGCTCGCCGCGGAGAACGGCCCGACGAAGGTCTCGGTTGCCACCAGTGCGAGACAGCCGACGACGCCGAGGACGACCCCGGCGAATATCCGTACCGAAAAGCCGGAGAGATAGCCGCCCGTATATCGCTCGACGGACTCGAGCGAGGGGAGAAAGATGAGGCCGACGAAGAGACCGGCGAACGCGCCGATTGCAGCGCCGCCGGCGTACTGGAGCGGGGAGGAGCCCAGACCACCGAGCAACAGGAGATCGCTCAGACCCAGCACGGGCGCGAGAAACGCACCGAAGATCAGGCCGGCGACCATCCCGGCGACGGCACCGAAGGTGAACCCGATCGTTCGGGGATCGGTCACTCCGAGCGCGAGGCCGCCGACCATCTTGAGTTTCTCGGTGAACGTGAGCCGGCTCCAGAAGCGCTGGATCGTCACCTGGATGTCGCGGTCGACCAGTGCGACGCCGTTGCCGTTCGCTTCGGCGGCCTCGATGGCCGCTCGCATGTCGGCACCGGGCTCGATATCGAACTGGTCGCCCAGGCGAGACTGGACGTACGAGAGCATCCAGTAGGCCAGAAACTGGAAGACGGTGTTGCCAGAGAGGAGGTCCTCCGCTTCGATGTCGTCGGGCGTTCCGCCCTTCATCTGACGGTACCGGCCGTCATCGAGTTCGACGGCGACGATATCGGGGTCCTTTCGGTCGATCGTTTCGCGAACCTCGTCGACGCTCGCTTGCGAGACGTGTGCCGTCCCGAGGACCTCGACGGAGCCGCGCTCGCGGTCTGGGGGGGCTGGCGGCTCCGGCACGTCGGCCTCGCCTGCATCGCTCATTACCGGCTCAACTCGACGGCGACTTTTACCAGTATCGAACTGCGAACCCGTGTGAAATGCCGGAGCGATAGCGCTGATCGGACGGGCGAAAATCGGAGAGTTGCCCGTCTCCGGCTGACATCCCGCCGGTCAGAGCAAGACTGATTGCCGGCGTCGAAAAACGTTGGTCAATGACGGATCTCCTCGAGACGGTGATCGAGAACCGCGAAATGGTACAGCCAAACCACGCCAACATGCTCGAGACGGCCCACGGTGGCCACGTCATGAAATGGATGGATGAGGTCGGCGCGATGTCTGCAATGCGGTTCTCGGGGGAGACCTGTGTCACCGCCCGCGTCGATCAGATGAACTTCGAGCGGCCCATCGCCGTCGGCGACACGGCCTTCATTACCGCCTACGTCTACGAGGCGGGCACCTCGAGCGTGAAGGTTCGACTGATCGCCGAGCGCGAGGACCTGCGGACGCGTGAGCGCGAACAGACGACCGAATCCTACTTCGTCTACGTGGCAATCGACGAGGACAGTTCGCCGACGACGGTCCCGGAGCTGACCGTCAGCACTGAGGAGGGTGAGCAGCTTCGGCGGGCGGCGCTCGAGAACGAGGCAGAGTAGTCCGGTCGTTCGTGAGTGAACAGTCGGAGTAGGGAGGTCGGGCACCGGCAGTCAGCGGATCGGAATCAAATCGTGTCAGTTGCGACTATAGCCGGTCCGTTCACGTGTGAATTAAATAGCCGATTCTGGCGGAGGTGGGATGGGAGAAGTGTCCTGCTCTCGTGGCAACAGGGAATCGCCACGTCCTCCCCAACCGATTCGTTCGCTTCGCTCACTCATCCCTCGCGCAATATCGTCAGCTGACCTCACTCTCGTTCGGCCAGCCGACAGCGCGCGCCACCGCACGCCGGTTGACCGGTCCGGAGTGAAACATCGCTTCCCGTTATCGGACGCTCGAGCTGACGTCGGCCTCAGAGTCACTCTCTCGAGGAAGGTCATCGGTCGCCGGCTGCCGTGCATCGATCGTCGGAACCGTGAAACGGAAGGTAGCTCCATCGCCAGTGTCGGATTCGACCCAGATCTCCCCGTCGTGGCGCTCGACGATCCGTTCGCACAGCGCGAGTCCGATCCCTCCTGTATTGGATTCTGGCGGTTTGTTCCCGATGGAGAGCGTCTCGAACACGTTGAAGATTCGGTCGTGGTACGCGGGGTCGATCCCGATACCTTCGTCGTCGATGGAGAACTGCCAGCCGTCGTCCGTCCGTTCGACCCCGACGTGGATCTGCGGCGACTCGTCCCCGCTGTACTCGAGGGCGTTCGAGAGCAGGTTTCGGAACACGTGTGCGAGCTGGTCCCCGTCGCCCCTGACGATCGGCATGTCGTCGGCGGTGATCGTCGCGTCCGTTTCGTCGATCCGGAGCCGGAGATCATCGAGAACGCCCTCGAGAACGATCTCGACGTTCGTCGGCTCGAGTGGCGCGCCGTGCGTGGAGACGCGGGAGTATTCGAGGAGGCTCTCGACCATCGCTCGCATTCGATCGGCTCCCTCGACCGCGAACTCGATGAACTCCCGACCGTCCTCGTCGAGCTCATCTCGGTACCGGCGATCGACCAGCGTGAGGTAGCTCGAGACCATCCGGAGCGGTTCCTGCAGGTCGTGGGAGGCGGCGTATGCGAACTGCTCCAGGCGTTCGTTCGCCGTCTGGAGCTGTTCGATCGTTTCCTCTAACTCGAGCGCTCGCGATTTGGCGCGGGCGTCGTGGATCCCGGCGGCGAACCCGGCGACGCTCCCGATGGCGGTGAGGATCAGCAGGTTCTGGAGCGGGTCCCGAAGCCCGGCGGCCAGCTCCATGAGGCCGAGCAGGGCGAGCATGACCCCGATACCGCCGACACACCACTTCGCGACGACGGCAAATACGTCGGGTCGAATATCGGTTCGCGGCAGTCGATACCCGCCGTACAGAAGGATAGCACCCGGGCCGCCGACCAGGATCAGCATCACCAGGTCGATCCCGATGTCCGTCTCGACGATGAACGGGTGAGCGACGGCGAACGCGATGTAGAGTCCGCCGAGGATGAGGAGAATCTCTCGCCCACCGAGAGACGGCCGGATGGTCCGTTCGTCATCGACGGAGGGAGTGTCGTCCGGCTGAGCCACGGTCTGTATCTGACAGTCGACCCCTATTAATATGACGCCCCTGACGAACGAGTCGCTACGAGATGCAAGGTTCAATGTCGGGACGGCTGGTACGATTCACGGCAGCGAAAGCCGTGGGCCGGATTCGACTCCGATGTGAGAAGTCGCTGGCCGACGCGAAAAAGCGCTACTCTGTGTCGACCGATTTCGATCTCGGATCGCGCTCCTTGACCTCCTCAAGGGTCCCCTCGAGGGTTCCGCGCGTTTCCGCGACGGTCGCACCGACGAGGCCGCCGATCGCACCGCCGGTACTCGCGGCGTTTCGGCTGAACAGTCCACCGATTCCTGCACCGATTGCCGCGCCCATCGCTGCGTAGCGAGCGCGAAGCAACACTGCCGTTATCCGTTCTCTCATATATTGCACATAGTAACAGTGACGGATAAATATGTCTCTTGAATGTGCGGCGAGACGCGAGAACCGCGGACTGTGCGACCGATGAGTCACTCGTTTCCGTGGCTACGATAGTTGTGAGGACCCGACGGCTCGAGCCGTCGTCACCAGTCGTGAGGTAGCCGAACCGAGGCTTGCATCTGAGTGCCCAACCCCGATACCGGTCACGAGTGAAGTACCGCATATGCAAGACGAGGAATTCTACGGACTGGTACAGGAAGCGGGCCACCTCGACACGATGGATCGCGCGCAGGCCGCGACCGAGGCCGTCCTCGAGACGCTCGGCGAGACGCTGACCGGCGGCGAGGCAGAGAACGTCGCCGCACAGCTCCCCGACGAACTGGCCGGACTCGTCGAGGACGCCGACCACGACGGGGCCGGCTACGACCGGGAAGACTTCGTCGAGCGAGTGGGCGAACAGCTCCGCGGCACCGATGTCGAAGCCGACGACGCCGAACAGTACGCCGACGCGGTCACCGACGCCCTCGCGGTCGCGCTGACCGACGGCGAGCTACAGGATCTGAAATCCCAGCTCGACGACGACCTCGATCCGCTGTTCGAGGGCGTGACGATCGATCGAGAGAACGCGTAGCGACACCGAAAGCGAACCCGAAATAGCGCTGTGCTCCGCCTACGGTGTCTGAGCCGCGGGATTCGACTGGCAGTGGCCGATACGGCCGGAACGGATTCGTTAAAGTGGGTCTCGTCCCACCTGTCAACCGATGACTGACTCGACGGACGAGGACACACCCGACTGCCGACACTGCGGCGATCCCGTTGGATCGTCCGCCGAACAGCGCGTGATCACGACGGTCGAAGACGGATCGACCGTCTACAAACACTTCTGTAGCGACGACTGCCGCGAGGGCTGGGAATCGTCGACCGACGCCTGACCGGAGACGACAGCTCCGGATCCCGTCACGTCTCCGTCCCCTCGAGCAGCGGCGACGCGACGGATGAACGGAAACATGTCACTCGCACTAGCGACCCCAACAGTCAACCGCGCGCGAGGCGGAGCGCCGGCTATGACGCCCGACGGAATCCACACCGTCACCGACATCCCGACCGACGACGCCACCCTCGAGGGCGAACTGGTGGTGCCGTCGGAGTCGACCGGACTGGTCGTCTTCGCTCACGGTAGCGGGAGTAGCCGGCACAGCCCGCGAAACAACGCCGTCGCAGCGACGCTGCGCGAGCGAGGGCTCGGGACGCTCCTGTTCGACTTGCTCACCGAAACCGAAGACCGGCATCGGGAGAACCGGTTCGACATCCCGCTACTGACCGATCGGCTCGTCGCGACGACCGAGTGGGTCCGCGAGCAGCCGGCAACGAGTACGCACTCGATCGGCTACTTCGGTGCCAGTACCGGAGCCGCAGCGGCCCTTCGCGGTGCGGCCCGCCCGGAGACGACGATCGATGCGGTGGTCTCGCGGGGCGGCCGAGTCGACTTGGCGGCCGACGTCGTCAACGAGGTCACCGCACCGACCCTGCTCGTCGTCGGCGGCGAGGACGAATCGGTCCGCAAGGTGAACCGAGAGCTCTACGAGGGGCTCGCCGTCGAACGAGATCTCCGGATTGTCGAAGGTGCGGGCCACCTCTTCGAGGGGGAGGGAGAACTCGAGACGGTCGCCGGCCATGCTGCGGACTGGTTCACCGACTACCTCGAGTGATGTGTCTCAGACAGGACTTTATCGCTGGAACGCAACGACTGCACAATGGCCACTGAGGCGACGTTTACGGTCCCGTCCGACGAATTCCCGCTCGGGAGCGTGTTCGAGCGGCTGCCGGACGTGACGATCGAACTCGAGCGAATTATTCCGGCACGGGACGTGGTCGTGCCCTACTTCTGGGTTCGAGGAACTGCAATCGACGACATCGAGAGCGCGTTTCCCGATCATCCGGGCGTCAAGCGCATCGAACTCGTCGATTCCGTTGAGGACGAGTATCTGTTACGCGTCGAGTGGACGCTCGAGTACGACGGCGTGCTGAGCACGCTGACGGAGACGAGGATTCCGCTCATCAAAGCCGTCGGGACGAACCAGCAGTGGACGTTCGACGTTCGCGGGGACGATCGAAGCGATATCGCGACCTTTCAAAACCGCTGTCGAGAGCTGGAGATTCCGATCACGCTGACGAAGCTTCACGCGCTCACTCCCATCGAGACGGACACCGAGGCGGCGTTGACGGATCCACAGCAGGAGGCACTGATACTCGCCTACGATCGTGGCTACTTCAACTCGCCGCGCGAGGTGACGATGGAAGAACTCGGGGCCGAACTCGGCATTACGCAGCAGGCCGTCGCGTCTCGCCTCCGACGCGGGATCGACCAAATTCTCGGGGGGACGCTTCCCGGGTTAGCGGATCCATCGCGGTAGACTATTTAAAGGAGTTGTATAGTAAAAAGTGATCCTGAACAGCTTCGCCGTTCGTATGAGAGATAGTGGTTGGGAAGTCCAGCGAGTTCGACGCGGTTTGGGAATCATACCTGCAGAAGCTGAGCCGTTGGCATCGCGTCATTCCCGCGCTGGGTTTCCTGATTCTGCTCGGTGCGATTGGAAGGGCGATCCACACGTTAGGCAGTAACGGCATCCTTCTGGAAGCGATACTCGATTTGCTCCTGATCGGCTCGCTCGGAGCCGTAATGTTGTACAGCTGGGCCTGGTTACCGGGCAGTGATATTCCACCCAGGTTTTACCCTCGTATCGTGACGCGAGTCGCCGGTGGTATCGCCGTTATGGCAGTCGTGTTCGGCCTGCGCATGCTCCACCCGGGCGTTACCGTCGATTTCACGTTCGGGACTCAGGCCGTGATGCTCGCGATCGGCACTCTCGCGGGACTGGGAATCGGGGTCTACGAAGCCCAGAACCTCATTCAGGCCGAACTGCTCGAGGAGAAAAACGACGAGTTGAAACGAGCCGAAGAGCGCCTCGAGGAGTCGGTCACCGAGCTGGAAGCGTCGAACGAACAGTTAGAACAGTTCGCGTACGCCGCTTCCCACGACTTACAGGAACCGCTCCGCATGGTGACGAGCTACCTCCAGTTGCTCGAGAATCGATACGGTGACGAACTCGACGAGGACGGCGAGGAGTTCATCGAGTTCGCCGTCGACGGTGCCGACCGGATGAAAGGGATGATCGACGGTCTGCTCGAGTACTCCCGGGTCGAGACGCAGGGAGACCCGTTCGAGGCCGTCGATATGGACGTCGTTCTCGACGACGTGCTCACGGACCTGCAGTTCAAGATCGACGAGACCGACACCGAAATCACACGAGAGGAGCTGCCGACCGTCGACGGCGATGAACGCCAGTTACAGCAACTCTTCCAAAACCTGCTGAGCAACGCGATCGAGTACAGCGGCGACGAACCGCCGCGGATACACGTGTCGGCAGCGCGCGAGGGGTCCGAGTGGATGATTTCGGTTCGCGACGAGGGCGTCGGCATCGATGCCGACGATACCGACCGAATTTTCGAGATTTTCCAGCGCTGTCACTCGACCGAAGAGCAAGCCGGTTCGGGAATCGGGCTGGCGCTGTGTAAACGGATCGTCGAGCGCCACGACGGGGAACTCGGGGTCGACTCGGAGTCCAGAGCGGGGTCGACGTTCTTCTTTACGCTTCCGAGCGCCGTCGAACGATCGGACGCACCGGATGCCGTCGCTCAGCCGGTAGAAGCGAACGCGCAGACCGGTAACTAACGATTCGACGGCGAACGAAATCGATTCAGCCACTGGCTGTGGCGGAGACCGATCGCTGAGAGAACAGCCCTCGATTCGGGCAGTTATTGATCCTTGGCAACGGCGCTGCCGATCCCGTCGACCGGCCGATCGGGCGTGAACTCCTCGATTTCGTCGGGGAGACCGAGCTGGTAGTCGGTCCCGTTCTCCCGGACCGACGTTCGACCGCGGTGGACCGACACGTCACCGTTCAGGTGGAGCTGGACGGCCTCGAGCAGGGCGTCAGCCTCGAGGGGCTGGCCGCGGCGTTTCATCTCGTCGAGGTCGGCGTCGTCGGGGACGTCGAACGCGCGCTGGGTGATGATCGGCCCCTGATCGAGGTCGGTCGTCACGTAGTGACCGGTGACGCCCGCGACCCGAACGCCCTCCTCGACGGCCTGCCGGTAGGCTTCCGCGCCGGGGAACGCCGGCAGCAGTGACGGGTGGACGTTGATGATTCGATCCTCGTAGCGGAAGACGACGTTCGGGCTGAGGATGCGCATATACCGTGCGAGGACGATCAGGTCGACGTCGTACTCCGCGAGGAGTTCGAGGAGTTGGTCCTCGTTTTGCTGGCCGCCCTCGTCGCCGATATCGTGGAACGGCACGTCGTAGTGCTCGGCCAGCGGCTGGAGGTCGTCGTGGTTGCCGATGACGACGCCGATGTCGGCACCGAGTTCGTCGTTGGCCCACGCCTCGAACAGCGCCTCGAGGCAGTGGCTCTCCTTCGTGACGAGGACGGCGATCTGCTGGTTCTCGCGGTCGGCGGGGAATCGGACCTGCACGTCGAGTCCGAGGTCGTCGCCGAGGTCGTGGAGGTCGTTCCGGAGCGTCTCCTCCGTACAGACCATATCGGTCGTGTCGACGGCGAGATACATCCGAAAAACGTCGTCGCGAACTGCCTGATCGAGGTCTTCGATGTTGAGCCCGCGCTCGAACAGAAGGCTGGTCACCCGGGCAATGAGTCCGGTGTCGTCGTCTCCGATCACCGTAATCTCAGTTACGTCGGTCGTCACCGCTGCCACCTCCGCTCGAGCGAATGTCGCTTCATCACGACGGAACTCAGTCTACGAGCGGCTAAAAGTCCTGCTTTCCGTGGAGGTGTGTGAGAATCGTTCGTGAGGGAATCTCCATACGCCGCGGGCGTGGCAGAACGGCTGCCGATCGTGTCGGCGCCACGATACAGCGGTCGTCGGCGACGCACTGACGGGAATTCCGGTCGCTCGAGCACGGACGCGGCTGTCGAACGGCGGTCGGCGCATCCGATCAGCACACCGGTTTGCCCGATGGCCATCCCCTCCCAGTAGACACGACCCCGGTCACTCCGTCGACCACGTCAGCCGTATGACGGACGCCTGCAATCGGCCTCCCACCTGTCGCTCGAATTTCTTTCTTTTGTCGTACAATGCGTTGTAAGATGTCTGACAGGGTTTTATGCTATCCACTGTGGTACGGTGTTTCAGTCACTCCGAGTGACAGTCGCCAACCGAAGGGTGAACACAATGACGGCAACACCACACGATCACGGCCGATCACGAATCGATCGCGAACGGGAGACGGCGTTCGTCTCACACAACTGGGCGGGAACGGAGTCCCTGACGCACACGATTATCTCGACGGTCGCGGAACTCTCGGACATCGACCCGACCGAGGTCAATCGACTCTACGACCGGATCGATCCGGAAAGCCTCGAGACGCTCTTCCAGCCGACGAACGGGACTGCGAGCCGGAATACTGGCCAGGTATCGTTCCAGCTGGACACGTACACGATCACCGTCCACGCGACGGGCGACATCGTCGTCGCGCGAGCGGCGTAATCGGCCGTTGGGCGACTGCCGGCTCGAACCCGGCGACGCGAGACTCCCACCGCCAGAGGCTCATCAGTATCCACGAACGTGCATTACGGAGCCAAGACGAAAGCGTTTTTGAGCACGGTTACGGGGTATCAGATAATGACCGCCTACACCGCGACGGTGACGGTTCGACTCAAACGGGGCGTGCTCGATCCCGAGGCCGAGACCACGAAGCAAGCCCTCGAGCGGCTGGGCTTCGAACTCGAGGAGTTGCGAGCGGCCGACCGGTTCGAAGTCGACCTCGAGGCCGACTCCGCGGGCGGCGCGCGCGAGCGAGCGGACGAGATGGCCGAACGGCTACTGGCGAACCCGACCATCCATGATTACGACGTGGAGGTCTCGGAACGGTAGATGACGGTTTCGATCATCAGATTCGGCGGTTCGAACTGCGACCGCGACGCCGAGCGCGCGCTCGCTCACCTCGCGATCGACGCCGAAATCGTCTGGCACGAGGACGGCCTCCCCGCGGAGACGACGGGTATCGTGCTTCCCGGCGGGTTTTCCTACGGCGATTACCTCCGCGCGGGGGCGATGGCGGCCCGCTCCCCGATCATGGCCGAGGTCCGCGAGGCCGCAGCCGACGGCGTCCCCGTCCTCGGCGTCTGTAACGGCGCACAGATCGGCTGTGAGTCGGGACTCACCGAGGGCGCGTTCACGACCAACGAGAGCGCCCGCTTCCAGTGCGAACACGTCTTCTTGCGCGTCGAGCGCGACGACACGCCCTGGACCGCCGCCTACGACGAGGGCGAGGTCATCGAAGTCCCCATCGCTCACGGCGAGGGTCGCTATGAGATCGACGACGATCGGCTGGCCACCCTCGAGGACGAGGGGCGGGTCCTCTTCCGGTACTGCGACGAAACCGGCGAAACGGGCCCCGACGTGAACCCGAACGGCTCCAAACACAACGTCGCCGGCGTCCTCGGCGAGCGCGAGTCGGTCGCGGTGTTGATGCCCCATCCAGAACGCGCGACGCTTCCCGACATCGGCCCGACCGACGGGCAGGGGATCCTCCGCGGGTTCGAATCTGCGTAACCCGGTTTAGGCCCGCTTAGAAGGTCGTTTTCGACCCCTTCGATGCAGATCGGGGTCGACGACTCAGATACTGAGTCGAGTCGAACAGTAATAGTGACGGCGTTCGTATGAGTCGACTGGAATACAGGGGATGGGTACGGATAACCGACTGAATACCCGCGTCGCTCTCGTCGGTACTGACACGGGAATCGCTATCGAGCACGCCCTCGAGGAGCGGGGCGTCTCGGTCGACGTGGTCCGATCGATCGACGACTGTCTCGCGCACCTCGAGCGCGTCGACTGCGTCGTGATCGCCGGATCCGTCCGCGATGCCGATCCCGTCGAGTGCTGTCGAGCGATCCGGGAGACGTCCGACGCCCCGATCGTCGTCTTTCCCGACGACGGCAGCGAGACGCTCGCGGGCGCGGTCGTCGCCGCGGGGGCCGACGGCTACGTCCCGCGTGATCAGGGCGTCGAGACGCTCGTCACGCGGCTGGACGCGGTACGTGACAACCAGTCGTCGACCACACGAACGGCCGCCGATGCGACCGACACCGGTTCACCGGAGCCG
This sequence comes from Natrinema zhouii, assembly GCF_013456555.2. GTDB lineage: Archaea > Halobacteriota > Halobacteria > Halobacteriales > Natrialbaceae > Natrinema > Natrinema zhouii. The sequence continues at coordinate 2,829,743 of NZ_CP059154.1, read as the reverse complement.
GCGGAAAACCCCTCGAGCCGCCTCGAGTTGCTCGTCGAGCAGTCGCCCCTCGCGATCATCGAATGGAACCTCGCGTTCGAAGTCCGCAACTGGAACCCGGCAGCGACCGAGCTCTTTGGCTACACCGCCGACGAGGCGAGGGGCGAATCGGCCATCGACCTGCTCGTTCGCGACGACGAACGCCGAGAGATCCTCGAGTACTGGGACGTCCTCACCAGCGGTGACGCCGACGGACAGCCGTCCCGACAGGTGAATCGAAACGTCGACAGGGACGGCACGCCGATAACCTGCGAGTGGGTCAACACGCCGCTCGTCGAGGACGGAGAGATCGTCGGCGTCCTCTCGTTCGGACAAGATATCACCGCAGAGCGAAAGCGCGCGAACGCGCTCGAGGCGCTCCAGGAGACCACGCACGACCTGATCCGGGCTGAATCGACGGACGCGATCGCCGACATCGTCATCGCGGCGACCGAAGCCGTACTCGATCGGCCGCTCGCCGCGATCCGGTTCTACGACGAGGAGACGGAGACGCTCAAACTCGCCGGGGCGTCGCCGGCGCTCGAGGAACATACCGGTGACATCACGTCGATCGGACCGTCGAATTCCAGAATCTGGGAGACCTACGTCAGCGGAGAGCCGACCGTTCTCGAGAACGCCTCGGCGGATCGCATTCCCTACGAGATCGAGACCGAGGTCAGAAACTCGGTCCTCCAGCCGCTCGGGGACCACGGCATGTTGGCGGTGGCGTCGTCTGGCGAGGACGAACTCGACGACGCCGAGCGACACCTCATCCACGTCCTCGCCACGACCGCCGAAGCGGCGCTCGACCGGGCGGCTCGCGAGCGCGAACTCGAGCGGACGAAGGCGGTCGTCGAGACGGTCGGTGACTGCGTCTACCAGCTCGATCTCGAGAGTCGATTCGTCACGGTCAACGAGACGATGGCGATGGCGACCGGCTACAGCCGCGACGAGCTCATCGGAACGCACGTTTCGGCTATTCTCACGGACGAGAGCGTCGAACGCTGCCGCCGACACACGCGGGCGCTCCTGTCCGACGACGAGCAACGCGTCGTGACCGACGAGGTCACGCTGACGGGGCCCGACGACGAGCGGCTCCCGTGCGAGGTCAACATGGCACTGTTGCGATCCGACGGCGACGTCGAGGGCACGGTCGGCATCGCCCGCGACATCAGCGACCGCAAACGAATGGAGCGGAAACTGGTCGACCGGAAAGCGAAAATCGAGAGTCTCCACGACATCGCGTCCCGGCTCGATGACTGTGAGAGCCGCGCGGAGCTCGACGAACTGACGGTCGAAGCCGCCGAGGACGTACTCAACTTCGACGTCTGCTGTGTCGCGCTGGCCCGGGAGGAATCCCTCGTTCCGGCGGCGATTTCGTCCACCCTCGAGGTCGACCTCGACGCGACGATACCGATCGACGACGACCTCGCAGGGCGGTGCTATCGGACGCGACAGTCCGTCCGGGTCGACGAGCTCGACGGTTATCCCAACTCGATTCGGTCCGACGGCGACGACTGTCAGTCGGCCCTGTGCGTACCGATCGGCGATCGCGGCGTCTTTCTGGCCGGCTCGACGGAACCGGCCGCGTTTACGTCGGCCGACGAGGAACTGGCGGAACTATTACTCTCCCACGTCACCGATGCGCTCGATCGGATCGCGTTCGAGGAGCGGCTTCGAACGGAGCGCGACCGGTTCGCGGCGCTGTTCGAGAACGTCCCCGACGCCGTCGTCAACGTGGCACACCTCGAGGACGGCCCGATCGTCGAGGCAATCAATCCGGCGTTCGAACGGATCTTCGGCTACGACGAGGAGGACCTCGTCGGGAACTCGCTCGATCAGTATATCGTTCCGGCTGAGCGGATGGCCAACGCCGAGACGCTCAACCGCCGCGGCAGTCGAGGAGAAATTGGCGAAGCCGAGGTCAAACGGCAGACTGCGAACGGGCTGCGCGACTTCAGGCTTCGTGTCGTCCCGATGCAGATGGACGGTTCGTCGGACCGCGCCTTCGGACACTACACCGATATTACCGCCCAGAAGCAGCGACAGAAACGCCTCGAGATCCTCAATCGCGTTCTCCGCCACGACCTGCGCAACGGGATGAACATCATCAACGGCTGTGCCGAGATGCTCACCGACACCATCGACGACGGGAACCACGAGTACGTCGAGACCATCCGAAATCGTGCGAACGAGCTCACCGGCCTCGCGGAGAAGACCCGCGCCGTCGAACGAGTGCTCGACCGCGAGGAGATTCCGGCCGGCCCGATCGACCTCTCCGCAGCCGTCGACCGAGCGGCCGCCCGTCTCGAGCGCACGCACGACGAGGTCGACATCACCTGTTCGCTCCCGGAACAAACGTTCGCCCGAGCCGACGAGTACCTCCAGACGGCCGTCTTCCAGATCCTCGAAAACGCCGTCGAGCATAGCGATCGGGCGAATCCGACGATCGACGTGACGCTCCGGGATCGGCCGGACGACGAGCTCGTGACGGTGTCGATCGCGGACGACGGCCCCGGCATGCCGAGCGAGGAGCGAGAGCTGCTCGAGGGCGACCGGAAGATCACGCAGCTCCGTCACGGGAGCGGCCTCGGGCTCTGGCTGGTCAACTGGATCGTCAGGCAGGCGGGCGGAACGCTCTCCTTTTCGGACAACGATCCCCGAGGAACCGTGGTCAGACTCGAGGTGCCCCGCGCCGACACGGAGACCGTCCGGGCGGCGGTGGACGAGACGGCGACCGGCGATTAGGGCTCAGCGTCCCCACTCGTAGAACCACCAGCTGGCACCGAGCAATATGAGTCCCGCGCCCAGCGCGGAGGTCGCGGGCTCGGGAAAGACGAACAGGAGGAACCCGATGAGAATCAACAGCGTCGGCTCGATCTCGTTCCAGTAATCCGAAAACGGCGGGAGTGCCATGCGCAACGGTACCGGGACGAGAGTGAAATAAGTGCACCCGGCTTCTACAGTCTGCAGCCATCAGGCCGGCGGCTATCGGATTCGAGGGTATCCTACCGGGTCAGCGGCTGATTGAAACTCCGCTCGCGCTCGATGACGGTCTCCCAGGTCAGTTCGCACTCGCAGGAGACCTGCTCGAAGACCGACGGATCCTGCCGCAGATCGAAGTCCTTGATCGCCTTCTGGACGCGGTCGTCGCACTCCTGGCAGTTGTGTGGGCCCCGATCGGAGCCGTGACCGACCGGATCCGAGACGACGATGGCGTCGACGGCCGCCGTCTCCTCGAGCACGTGGGCGACCGACCAGAGCCACGGCGGCCGGTAGCCGTTGTTGAAGTAGAGGTCGTCGACCATCGTGTAGCGCTGGACGTTACACGGGTTCATCGAGACGGTGTGACAGCCGTCGACGTCGGCACAGCGCTCGATCGAGGAGATCATGTCCGCCACCGCTTCGGACTCGGTGAGGAAGGGCGGTTTCATCAGCAGGTAGGCCTTGATACCCGCTGCAGCGTCGCTCGCCGCCTCGTCTGCAACGGCGGCTTCCGCACAGGCGTCCTCGAAGTCCGTGAAGTCGAAGTACTTGTTCACGCAGTCGTGGCGAACACGGTCGGTGGCCGTCTCGAGGCCGATCGCGATATCCGTGTGAATGCCGTGTTGCGTGAAGTCGCCGATCTTCTCGCGGTCGACGAAGTCGGGCAGGGACTCGAGGACGATGCGCTCGCGGTCGGCGAAGGTGTCGGCGATCGCTCGGCGGCTCCCCGCGCCGACCTCGCGTTCGTCGAGGAAGGATCCGGAGGTGTAGATCTTGATGAGGTCGGCCTGCTCGTCGCTATTGTCGGCTTCGTGTGCGAGACAGACGTCGATCTGGTCCATCAGGGCGTCGTGGCTCACGGAGCCGCCGTCGACGCTCTCGGCGACGTAGCCACACATCGTACAGCCGCCGGCGCGGGCCCATCGGCAGCCGCCGGTGTTGAGAATGATCGTCAGACTCGTCTTGACGCCGTCGGGGGTGTTGTCCTCGTCGAGCCAGACGCGGGTCGGCTCGTGGGGGTCGTAGCTGGCCTCCTTGCGAGAACGGATCTCCCGCATCGCCTGATTGTGGGCGTCCATGCCCTTGCCCTGCTCGTATACCTCGGGCGTGGGTTTGCTCATTAGAAGGTGCAAGCGGGCCAGCGCCTAAAGCGCCTTCGTCTAGCGTCGTTCCCACGTCCCGCGGCACGCTGCCTCGAGACGCAGCCTCCGAAAAAATGGCGGACGCGTTCTTCCGTCGAACGCAGGTTAGGCCTCGGACTCGTTCTCGGCGTCGTCCTCGATCTCGATCTCAGTTCCGTTGTCGGATTCGTTCGTGTCGTTCGTTACGTTCGTCTCGTTCGTCTCAGCGTCCGTTCCCATCGTCGTCTCGGCGCTCTCGACGTCCTCGAGTTCGCTCGCGTCGCCGAGCGTGAGGGTGTCGCTGGTCGCGTTCTCGATCGTGATCGATGACGCGGAGAGGGTGGAGATGGTTTCACCGGTGCTGTCGGTGCTTTCGGTGTCCGTCTCGTTCGTCTCCGTCTCGTTGTCGTCCGTCGTAATCTCGAGATCCTCGCTCTCGTTTTCTGATTCGTTGTCCTCGTCAGTAATCTCGAGGTCGTCGCTCTCGTTCGCCGTCGCGTTTTCGTCGGCGTCCATACCGGCACTCTGGTCACCCTCCTCGACCGACTGGACGGTCATCGACTCGATCGTGACCTCGTCGGCGTCAAACTGTTCGATCGTGAGTTCGTCGATCTGCTGTGACTCGTTTGCCGTCTCGGTCGTCGCGTTATCTGCCGTCTCGTTGTCTTCCGCCGTGATCTCGAGATCGTCGCTCTCGTTCGATTCATTATCCTCGTCGGAGATTTCGACGCCGTCACTCGCGTTTGCCGACTCGTTGTCCCCGTCAGTAATCTCGAGGTCGTCGCTCTCGTTCGTCTCGTTAGCGGCCGTCTCGTTCATTCCAGCGTCCTCACCGGCGGTCAGCTCCTCGATGGTGAGTTCCTGGACATCCATCGTCTCGATGGTCAGGTTCTGAACCGTGACCTCGCTCGCGTTCTCGTCGATCAGGGACTGCTGATCGGAGCTTTCGTTCTCCGCCGCAGTGTCGTTCTCAGTGGCATTGTCGTCTTCAACGGCGACGTCCGTCTCGTTGTCCTCGTCTTCGATTTCGATGTCGGTTTCCGTGTCGTTCTCGGCGTCAGCGGACTCGTTCATCCCGGCGTCTGCAGACGCGTTGTCGCCACCGTCACGCTCGAGGTCCTCGAGTGAGACCCCCTCGAGTTCGAGCGATTCGAACTGGATGTCTGAGAGGGTCACGTTCTCGCTTTCGTTGCTCGCGGTGTCAGTTTCGTTCTCGTCGGTCGCGTTAGCCGTCGCGGACTCGTTACCGTCGAGTTCGTCCTGCAGCGTCTGCACGTCGGCGTCGAACTGTTCGACGTTCAGCTCCTCGATCGTCGCGTTCTCGACCGTGACGTTCTCGAGTTCCAGTGTCTCGACCTGTACGTTCTCGAGCGTCGCGCTCGATTCCGATTCGCCCATGTCTCCGGCGTCGTCGCCCGCGGCCGCTGTCGCACCGGCGAGGGCAGGACCCCCCGCGAGTGCGACCAGCAGCGCCACGAACACGACACCGATTTGCTGCGGTCGTGTAACCATGCGCTCTTCTCTACCCGCGGATCGAGGCTAAAACAGAGCGACTGTTACAGGATTATCTCGGAGAAAAGCAGTGTTGGAATCGTGCAACAGTCCCTAATCTCGGGTTCATTTATCGAGTTCGATGATGGTTACAGATACCGACGGAAAACGATCACTGGACTGATTCGAGCCGTTCATCCAACGTGACAAGTGATGTGCTTGCAGCTGCCAGGGTTACAGTACCGAGCGCACGGAACGGAACGTTTACCGGCGCGCTCGCGATACTGCCGGACAATGCGCGAGTGCTTCGAAGTCCGGGACACCGACGCCGGCGGCCGCATCGGGGAACTCACCGTCCCCCGTGCCGACGTCACCGTCGAAACCCCGGCGCTGTTGCCGGTGATCAATCCGAATCTGGATACGATCAGTCCTCGCCGGCTCGCCACGGAGTTCGGCGCGGAGATTCTGATCACGAACTCCTACATCATCCACGGCGACGATACGCTTCACGAACGCGCCCTCGAGGAGGGCCTGCACGAACTCCTGGACTTCCCGGGCGCGATCATGACCGACTCCGGCTCCTTCCAGCTCTCGGAGTACGGCGAGATCGACGTCACGACCGAGGAAATCCTCGCCTTCCAGCACGAGATCGGCTCCGATATCGCCACGCCGGTCGACATCCCGACACCGCCGGACGTCTCCCACGAACGGGCCGAAGCCGACCTCGAGACGACACAGGAACGACTCGAGATCGCCGAGGCAGCCGACACGGGCGAGATGCTCGTCAGCGCGCCCGTCCAGGGCTCGACCTATCCGGACCTCCGCGAACGGGCCGGTCGCCACGCCGACGGGACCGAACTCGACGTCTTCCCGGTCGGCGCGGTCGTCCCACTGATGAACGACTACCGGTACGACGACATGATCGACGTCGTCGCCGCCGCCAAACGCGGGCTGGGGGCCGACGCACCGGTCCACCTCTTCGGTGCCGGCCACCCAATGATGTTCGCGCTCGCCGTCGCGATGGGCTGTGACCTGTTCGACTCGGCGGCCTACGCGCTCTACGCCCGCGACGACCGCTATCTGACGGTACGGGGCACCCGCCAGCTCGCGGACCTCGAGTATCTCCCCTGTTCCTGTGCCATCTGTACCGCGTATTCGCCCGATGAGCTCCGCGCGCTGCCCGACGACGAACGCGAGTCGGAACTGGCCGCGCACAACCTTCACGTCACCTTCGCCGAGATCCGCCGAATCAAGGAAGCGATCCGCGCTGGCAACCTGCTGGAACTCGTCGAGCAACGCGCTCGCGCCCACCCGACGATGCTCGACGGCTACCGCACGCTGCTCGATCACGCCGCCCAGCTCGAGCGCTCGGATCCCGTCTCGAAGGGCTCGTTTTTCTACACCTCCCACGAGAGCGCGCGCCGCCCGGAAGTCGTCCGCCACCACGAGCGCCTCGAGCGGCTGTCCGTCCCCGATTCCCTGCTGCTCACGGAGGGGGATTCCCCGCGGAGCGACGAGTTCGACGATTCCTGGCGCGTCGAGCCACCGTTCGGGCCGTTCCCCCGGACGCTCTCGAGGAGCTATCCGCTCACCGCGGAAGTCCCCGAGCGGACCGATCGGGCGGCGCTCGAGGCTGCAGCCGACGGCGTCGCTCGGCTCGTCGACGCGAATCCGGACACTGCGGTCACGATCGCGCATCGAGGGTGGCCCGCGGGCGTCCTCGAGCGCGTTCCGGACTCGGTCGATCTGGTCGACCTCCAGAGCGACGACGGTCGGTAACCCGTGATAGCATCGCATTCGTGTTGTACAGTCGATGCAACCGAACGGTGCGCTCAGTCCGAATCACGGCTTCAAGTCGAGCGGGTCCGAATCGGGTGGGTTCCGCCGCGAGAACGTTCGAAGTATAATCGTCGTCCGTCAGACGCGGGGGTGATCGTCGCTCGAGTTATGCACACCGGTCAGCGGGCCACGGTCGGGTCCGGCCGTGATCGACTCGACGGCCGGCGAGCCGTCGACCGAAATCGTGACGCTGTCGGCATAGTCCACGACGACCACGTGGCCGTCGTAGGGAAACTCGAGACGACCACGTCGGGGCCCGTTGCGTCGCGTCGACTCGAAGACCGTGTCCAGCGAATCGGGATCGATCCACTCGTAGAGGGGCGGTAGCTCGAGCGGGTCTACATTCCGGTGTGCTGCAACCGCGTGAACGACGGCAACGTGTAGTGGGTCGTGAATGCCGTCACCGGATGATCCGCTGAATGAGGAAGTCACGACGTATGCAAACCGACGGATACATAAAAGGATATTGTGAATTCCCACGCTGAAGAAATAGCACTTATATATGATTTTGGGTTGGAATGAACCCTGGGGAGAGCGGCAGTGTCACTACCGTCGCGCTGTCAACGAAACGCGTTTCCGACCCGCGGCGGTCCCAGTGATCGACCGGGACACTGACGCGCTATCGGAATCGGAACACGGAAGCCCGATGCGCCAGCCGGTTCCAGTATGCTCAATCTAGCCGTGCTCGGTATCGGCCTGTTCGTCGCCGTTCTGATCGGATCGTGGCTACTCAAACGGGTCCGCGGCGGCTCCGCGGACGAGCGACAGTCTCGAGAACGCCACAGGGAGGCCCAGAAACGCGAGCCACCAGTCGACATCGGTGATGTCGTGGAGGTCGCGATCCGCGAGTTTACCGACCACCACTCCGGCGAGCGGCGGGCGGTCGGCAAGGTAGAAGGGTTCGTCGTCTTCATCGAGAACGTTCCCGAACGTTGTGAACCGACCGACGTACTCCGAGTCAAGGTCCTCTCGTTCAACCGCGGCCATACGTCGGCAACCGCGACAGCTCTCGAGGCAGTCTAACGGTCACACTGCTGACTGCCGGCTCGTGTCTTGCAGCTCCTGTCTTCTGACGGCGTCCCATCGATCGGGTGACACCGCCGATATAGTACCAACTGAACCGATTTGTACACCGATCGACTGTCAGCGACCACTGTGGGAATCGACCACAACACTGCGAAAATAGCTGCGGTCGATCGTGGCTGCGTTACGTCTGTCGTCGGAGCACGAGCGCCGTCAGCAATCCGGCGATCGATGCGAGTCCGATCCCGATCCCGAAGCCGGGAACGCTATCGGAGTCATCCTCGTCCTCATCCTCGTTTTCGGATGTCTCTTCGTTGTCCTGCGCTGTGAGGAACTCGCTCATCTCGTCGGTATCGATCTCCGGAAACTCATCGTCCCACTCGCCGGCCTGGTGGACGGTGGTCTCGGAATCGACCACGTCGAGGTGTTCGAGATCGGATTTCGTCGCCGACGAGGTGTCGATATCGGCCATTTCGTCGACATAGACGTACGTCGACACCGTCTCTCCGTTCTGTTCGGTCGCCATCCCGCTGATGGCCATGCTTTCGCTGACCGTGTCAGTGAGCTTGCTCATATCCTCGAACTTCGCGCCACCTTCGACGCGCACCGTTCCATCCTCGAGACCGGCGTCGATGCGAGCAATCTCGAGTTCGGATTCGGCCAGCGCCGAAACGAACTGGTCGGCGTCCGCGGACATCGTCGATCCCGACGGACCGGTCTGGGCCGACTGCGTCACGCTCTTGATCGCCTGGCCGACGAGGTCTTCGCCCTCGAGTTCGAACTCGCCGTCGACCGCAAGCTGGTCACCATCGGTTGTGGCCGTCAACTCGAACGTGACATCGTTCGGCGGCTCAATGTCTCGGGACTCGAGTTCGTCGATGTAGGCGTCCCAGTTTTCGGTATTGCTCGCGAGTGTCGCGTCGAACGTCATCGTCTCGGACGACGTTTGCTCGATCGACCCATCCCAGGTGAGTTCCGTCTCGAGACCCGCCGCCTGCTGGGCTTCGATCGCCGCTCGTGCGTCCTCGAGCTGGTCCTCCGGCAGTTGGTCGTCCGTGTCAGTCGCTTCCGCGAGATCGAACATCGCGAACGTGAGTTCGTCGTAGTTCGCGATCGAAACGTCCCAGTTGGCGTCCACCGAACTATCGCTCGCGTCGACCGTGAACGAGATGGTCTCGATCTCGAGATCGGTGACGCTGGTCGCGATTTCTTCCGCGTCAGATCGACTCAGGTCGGTCGACGGATCGTTCGCCAACTGGTCCGTGAGCTGCTCCTCGATACCGTTGTCGACGCCGGTGTACTCGATGGTGAAGTCGATCTCGAGCTGGGACTTGCCGTTCGGTCCTTCTTCGAAGTCGTAGTTCGTGAGTGAGACGGTACTGTCCCCGCCCAGCAGCGCGGCGTACGTGCCGTACTGTCGCTGGAGCGTCTGTTTGGCCTGTTTCCGCGTCTCCCACCGACTGGCGTCTCCCTCGTCGACGGTCTGTTTCTGCGAGACAGCGACCTCGTAACCGTCGGTTTGCTCCTCTACGGTGGCATCGAGATACATGTCCGACTCAGCGCCACCCATGTCGCTCATTTCGACGGAGACATCCCCGCTCGTCTCGAGTCGGTCCGCGGTTACGGCGACGGAGCCGCTCGTGCTGACCGCACCGGTCGTCTCGGCCTCGCTGTCGAACGTTCCCGACGCGGTCGCGTCGAATTCGTTCGTGTCCTCGGAGACTTCCCCAGAGACGTCGATGCTGAGGTCCTGCAGGTCCTCCGGTTGCTGCATGATCAACGAGCCGCTCCCAGAGAGTCCCTGTTGATCGAGGATCGCCGAGAAGTTCGCCGATTCCAGTTCGCCCTCCGAATTTTCGTAGTCGTCGACGACCAGCATGTGAACCAATCCTTCGCTGACATCCATGCCCGCCTCGAACTTGTTGACGTCCGTTTCGTCGTCGTAGCGGAGGACGGCGCTCCCGTTCTCTCCGAGATAGATGTCGTCGGCCGCACCGAGTTCGGACTCGGCCTGTGCGACCGAGTCGTACGATTTGAACTCGGGAGCCGGCTCCGTTGCTTCGACAGTCGTTGCCGGTCCGCCGAAAACGACCGGCAGACCGATTGTCGCTACCCCAACGACTGCGACCAGAAACACGGCCAGGAACGCCCTGAACTCGTCCGTGGATCGCAGGTTCGGTTTCGATTTCGATGACATATAGGTTGACCTCCAACTGCTAGGGTATAAAGTTTAATTTTCTCACCTGTACCCCGATGGATTCAGGTATAGAGGACAGTAATACACGAGAAAACAATCACGATAAACGACGGGTATTTGGTTCGGAGAAGCACCCCTAGTTCGTTCACCTCGATACACCGGGCATCTCGAGCGCGCTATCGACAACCTCTTTCGCTCTCCCCGGTCATACCGAGTATGACCGATTATTTCGAAGTACACGAGCGCGACGGGGCCGCGCGCGTGGGCGAACTTCGCCTCTCTTCGCCGCGTTCGACGCCTGCACTCGTCGACGACATCCTCGAGGATGCAGGTTCGCTCTGGAGCGAGGACCGCGGGATTCCCACAGGCGACAAGTCACAGCTCACGGTGCTTCCCCATCGAGCGTTCCCCGGCGGCACCGCCGAGGAAGTCCAGGAGTCGTTCGCCGTCGACGCCCCCGACGTCGACTATCCCAGCGTCGCGGTCGTCTCGAGCGAGAGCGTCGAATCCCAAGGAACGGACGCCTACGCCCTCTCGAACGTCCAGTCAGTGATGGGCCACGGTGCGGCGCTGGTCGAGGCCGTCGTGAACGTTCGCGAGGCGATCCCCGCTGACACCGCCCTGCTGTTCTCCGGCGTCGCGACGCCGCGGAACGTCGCCCTGCTGGCCTACGCCGGCGTCGATCTGTTCGACGAGACCGCGGCCGTCGTGAAAGGCACCGAGGGGCGGTATCTGACGACCGACGAGGCGTACTTCCTCGAGGACCTCGAGGAGTTACCCTGCTCGTGTCCCGCCTGCCAACAGCCCCGCGAGGAGTTTACGCGCGAGGACTGTGCGGACCACAACGTCAACGCTCTCGAGGCCGAACTGGCGATCGTCCGCCGCCGGATCCGGGACGGCCGGCTTCGGGACTACGTCGAAGGACAGGCCCGCCACGACCAGTGGCTCACCGCCGCGATGCGCGAACTGGACTCGCAGTGGGGGTACCTCGAGGAACGCACACCCATCCTTCGGGACGCCCAGATCGACGCCGCGTCCGCGGACACCCTTCGCCGGGTGGAGATCCAGCGCTTCGCCGACCGGGTGACGACGCGGTACCGCAACCGGTTCAAGAACCCGCTCGTGCTCGTTCCGTGTTCGGCCGCCAAACCCTACAGCGAGTCCCAGAGCCACCGCCAGTTCCACGACGCCATCCAGTGGCGCGCCCACCTCGTCTCGATGACGAGCCCCATTGGCGTCGTCCCGCAGGAACTCGAGACGACCTACCCCGCCCAGCACTACGACACCGTGGTGACGGGCCGCTGGTCCGAGGACGAAAAACAGTTCGTCAGTACGGTCCTGCAGCGCTACCTCGAGCGCAACGAGTATCCGTCCATCATCGCCCACGTCCCCGAGGACGGCTACCGCGACATCGTCGAGCGCGTCGAGGAGCGACTGGACCTCGATATCACCTATACGGTCGCCGAGCATCCGACCGACGACGAGTCGCTCGCGAACCTCTCGCAGGCGCTATCGGGCGAACTCAAGTACCCCAAGCGCGAGCGCGAGCACAACACCGTCCGCGCCATCGCGGACTACCTGCTGGGCGACGGAGCGGGCGACGACCTCTTCGAGGACATCCAGACGACCGGTCGCTACCCCAAGATCCAGGTTCGCGACAGTGAGGACACTCAGCTCGCGACGATGGTCCCCCAGTACGGTACCCTCTCCTTCACGCTCGCGGGGGCGAGACAGTGGCTCGAGAGCGATGCACCGGCGAAGCGCGTCGAGATTGACGGCTTCGTCCCGCACGGCAGCGTGCTCGCGCCGGGGGTCGTCGACGCCGACGAAGAGATTCGCGTCGGCGACGAAGTGATCGTCGAGGGACCGAAGGCGTTCGCTGTCGGCCGCGCCGAAATGTTCGGGCGCGAGATGGCCGAGAGCACGCGCGGCGTCGCCTGCGAGATCCGCCACGTCGAAGAGAAATAGGCCGGCTCGGCTCACACAGCATCCGTCACTGCGCGCTCGAAGCGAACTGATCGGCGATGACTTCGCCGTCGAAGACCTTCTCCCGACAGGATGGACACCGACAGCCGTTCACGAATCCGTTAACGGATCGGTCACACTCCGGACACTGCCAGATTCTTGAAGGCAACGCTCCCGTCACTGTCTCGCTGTGAGTTCAACGAGCCGGAAAAGCGTTGTCCCGCGTTTCGGCTCGAGCGAACGGTATCGCTGGAGCCGATAACGAGGCACCCTAGCGGCCGCCTCCCGGCTGCTCTCCGGTGTCCGAACCCCAGCTTGATGCGCAATGACGCCGTATTACCCGGTATGAAGACGACTCATCGACTGACGCTGGGGGCGCGTTCGTCGTCCTCGCCGGCGTCGCCAGCGTCCTCGCGGCACCGGAGCTTCCGGATCGGCTCGTGACGCACTGGAACGCCGCCGGCGAGCCGGACGGGACGATGTCGAAAACGCTGGGCCTCGCATTCGTTCCCATCCTCTCAGCGGCGCTGTTGGCGCTCCTCGCAGTGGTCCCTCGAGTCGACCCGCTCGGGGAGAACGTCGACGCGTTCCGCGCCGCCTACGACTGGTTCGTCGTCGCGTTCACGGGATTCATGTTCGTCCTTCACCTCGGAATCCTCGCGTTCAATCTCGGGTACGAGTTCGATTTCACGCTGCTCGTCCTCGGTGCGATCGCCGTCTTCTTCTACGGCATCGGCGCGTTGCTCACGCGCGCAGAGCCGAACTGGTTCGTCGGCATCCGCACCCCGTGGACGCTCAGCAGCGCGGCGGTCTGGGAGCGCACGCACGAACTCGGCGGCCAGCTGTTCAAGCTCACCGCGCTGGTCACGCTGGTCGGGCTCTTCTTTGGCGACTACGCGGTTTACTTTCTCATGGTTCCCCTGCTACTGACGGCCGCGATCACCACCGCGTACTCCTACTACTGCTACCAGCGACTCGAGGGTGAACCCGAGTCGCCTTCGGACACCGGCATCTGAGACCGCGCTCTCGGAAACGCCGCCACTGCGGCCCTTCGGCACGGAACCGTTCCGGTGAGCCGATTCGCTCGAGGCGGGTCACTCCCCGCAACGGCCGGGACACGACTTGAGCAGGTGTTCGTGATAGACGGCCGCCGGGACCCGTTCCCCGCAGAGGTCACACTCGCGGTCACCACCATCGCGTTCGTCGGTCACAGTCTGTGGTGTCACCCCTATCGAGATAATTACCGTGCTTCGTCTGCATTTCGTCGAATATATATCGTTCGGCACGGCCTCGAGATGACCCGTGAATGCCGTTCGTCCCGGTTTCGGACCGGTCCGTTTCCGCGACGGACTGTCAAATCGTATATTTGTATTATATACCTACACGACGTACGGAGTACCGGTGACGCAGATGAACAGTATCACAGCAACCACCGGAGACGACGAGGGCTACGCCCTCGAGAACGAGTGGCGACCCCTCGCGATTGCGGGTGGGATCGTCGGACTGATCGGGATCCTCGCGATGGCCGCTCCGGCCATCACCGGGCTCTCGGTATCGATCGCGCTCGGCGCGTTGCTCGTCGTCGGCGGAATCGTCCACGGCGTGCACGCGTTCACGGCGCGCGGCCGGCGCGGCTCGATCTGGCAGACGGCGCTCGCGGCCGTCTCGGTGCTCGCCGGGTTGGTCGTCCTCGCGGCACCCGCGATCGCCCTCGTCACGCTGACGATCGCGCTCGTGGCGTACTTGGTGATTGCCGGGATCGCCGAACTCGCGACGGCCGTGCGGATGCCCGCATCTCGCGGCCGAACCTCGATCGCCGTCAGCGGCGTCATCGCGCTCGTCCTCGCCGGACTCCTCTGGGTCGGCTTTCCGGCCACCGCAGCGTGGGCCATCGGCCTGCTCGTGGGCGTGAACCTCCTCGTGACCGGGCTCTCGATGGTGGCCGTCGCCATGGCGTCTCGACGTCCTATGGACGACGTGACTCCGCCCGCGACCGAACCGCGCGGCGCGTAATCCGTTTTGCCCGTTCAAACGGGCTGGGTAGAGTCGAATTCAGGAATCGACTTCACTCGAGTTTCAGCAGATCGGCCGGGTCGTCCGTATGCGAACTGAACGTCCAAGAAATTATAGCAACCGCAGCCATCGAGCATGGTATGGCGAGGTGGCTTCGAATATGGACCAAAATACACCACTACCACTATCCGGTTATCGGGTTTTGTGGCTTGATAGCAACAGTCGTATTATCTAGTCCGGGAACCCACCTGATTACAGTCGGACCGATACATCTGGATGTCTTCTATATCGCAGTTGTTTCGTTCGGAATCCTGTTGGTACTGTCCGTGACCGACGAGTATAATCCAGAAGACTACGGTCTGGAATCGTCGGAGTCTGAAAAGTAGTACTCCTGTACTGAACGGCAACTACGTGTACAAACGTACCTTTTTTCGCCTCGGGTTCGCTCGCGGTGCTCGCTCACCCCTCGGCGCAAAAATCTACGCTAAAAAGGCCGCTCGCTCCCGGTGGTCGCTCGCGGGTGCACTCCTTGCGACCCGACCGCAGTGGTAACTTCTTCACCTGCACTTACCGCAGTCGGTCCCTACAAAATCACTGCGTCGTCCCATACCCCATTAGTCGAACGGAACGCCGACTTTCCCCTCGAGAACACCGCGAAACGCACTGTTAGTGAGTCCCCATCCCGCAACACGGGTGTGAACCTCTCGATCGTCGATCTCGCGCCGGTACCCGAGAACGGGAGCGCGACCGAAGCCTACGAGAACACGGTTGCACTCGCCCAACTGGTCGAGGAACTCGGTTACTCGCGGTTCTGGGTGGCCGAACATCACGGGATGGCCGACTCGATCGCGAGCACGACGTCAGAGGTCCTGATCGCGCATCTCGCAGCCCGAACCGACGAGATACGGGTCGGTTCCGGAACAGTCCTTCTCAATCACTACCAGCCGTTCAAGGTCACGGAGATGTTTACTCTCTCGACGCGCTGGCCCCGGGACGCGTTCGATTTCGGGGAGTCCGGCAACGGTGGCAGACCTACTCGAGCAACTGACGGATCGGGTCGGCGTCGACGACGTGATCGTCCAGAATATTATCGCCGGTCACGACGACGTGCTACGGTCGCACGAACTCCTCGCAGATGGGGTCGATCTCTAACGGGAAAAACAGACGTGTTCGACCCGGAAACAACTCCTACTCCCCGAACATCGAGTTGAAGAACTTCCGCTCGGCCGTCCGGAGGTGCTGATTGAAGGTGGCGGGCGCGATGCCGAGGCGCTCGGCGATCTCCTCGCCGGTGCTGCCCCGCGGCCAGTCGAAGTAGCCCGCGAAGTAGGCCGTCTCGAGGGCGGCCCGCTGTTTCTCGGTCAGGTCGTCCTCGAGGACGGACGACGCGCCGCTGTCGCTGCGCTCGCTGCGCTCGGTGGTCCGCTGTGCGAGATAGGTGACGTCGTCGCGCTGGGTCCTGATGAGTTCGATCATCTGGCGGGTGTCCCGGCCGCGCGGGAGTTCGACGACGAACCGGAACTCCCCGTCGGCGATCGTCGCCGAGGCGACGCGGCCGCCGTGGGTGGCGATCGTCTCGAACAGGGAGACGGCGGCGGGTGCGACGAGTTCGAACTCGAACTCGTCGCGTCGGGCCGCGAGCAACCGAACGTCGCGGATGCCGTCGGTCCGATCGGTGGCCTCGAGAAACGCCTCCTGAGAGACGCCGTGTGCCGAGCCGTAGGCCAGGAGCGTCTCGTCGCTGCCGACCAGTTGCTCGAACTCGATCGTACACGACTCCGTCGTCGAGAGTTCGACCAGTTCCTCGGCCATCGCCTCGACGCGGAACTCGAGTTCGACGACGGCGTCGCTGACGAGTGCGTCCCGGCGTTCGATCGCGGTGATCGCGTGGGCAATGACGTCGCCGATCCGGCCGAGAACGGCGGTCGCGGGGCCCTCGAACGATCGCGGTGACGACGAGTAGACGTTCAATACGCCGTAGACGAGATCCTCGTGGGTGATCGGAATCGCGACCGACGACCGGTAGTCGCGGGCGCGTGCCGCCTCCCGCCACGGTCCGAACTCGGGATCCGCGCCGGTGTCGTTCATCACCTGGACCTCCCCGGTTCGGATCGCCGTTCCTGCCGGCCCCCGTCCGCTCTCGTCGTCCTCGTCGACGGTGACGTCGATCTCCTCGAGATATCCGTCCTCGACGCCGGCCGCCGCGTTCGGGACGACGCGGTCGCTGCCGGGATTGACGCTGCCGATCCACGCGAACCGATAGGCGTCGTCCTCGGCGAGTCGGTCACAGACCTCCTGTTCGAGTTCCGCGCGCGTCTCGGTCGTGATCACCGCGTGGGTGATGTCGTGGCCGATCCGGTTGAGCCGGTTGAGCGCCTCGAGTTGCTCGCGCTGCTGGCGGCGTTCGCGCTGCTGGCGGGCGCGCTCGATCGCGTGGTGGATCGTTCGCACCAGGAGTTCGCTGGTCACCTCGTCTTTGACGAGGAAGTCCTGGGCACCGCGCTGGATCGCCTCGACGCCGACCTGCTGGTCGCGGACGCCGGTCAAAACGACGATCGGCGTCTCTCCCGCCGCTTCGTGGACCGTCTCGAGGGTGTCGAGCCCCTCGCTATCGGGGAGGTTCAGATCGAGCAGGACGATATCGGTGGACGATGATTCGATCGTCTCGAGGCCCTCCTCGAGGCGGGTTTCGCGGGTGATTTCGGGCGTCTGACTCGCCGTCTCGGAAGGGGTGACTCGCTGGGCGAGTTCCTCGGTTCCCCGAAGCATCTCCTGTATGAGACGGGCGTCGCCGGGGTTGTCCTCGATCAGGAGGATGTGAAGCGCGTCCTCGGTCTCCGCGCCCTCTACATCGACGGTCTGGGTGTTCGTCTCACTCATCAGTTGTCGACCTCCGGTGGCAGTCGGACGACCGAGAACCAGAACTTCTCGAAGGCGCGGACCGTCTCGATGAACTCGTCCGGATCGACCGGCTTTGTGAGGTAGGCGTTGGCGTGGAGTTCGTAGGACTTGACGACGTCCTCCTCCGCGCGGGAACTCGTCAGCACGATCACCGGGATCGCACGCAACACCGGATCGTCCTTGAGTTCCTCCAGGACCTCTTCGCCGTCCTTGCCGGGCAGATTGAGATCCAGAAGGATGAGGTCCGGGCGCGGTACGTCGGCGTACTCGCCCTGCTGGGAGAGAAACGCCAGCGCTTCGATGCCGTCGGAGACGACGTGGAGGTCGTTCTCGATCCGTCCCTGTTTGAACGCCTCCCTCGTCAGGCGGACGTCGCCGGGATTGTCCTCGACTAACAGGATCTGTGCCGGCTCGGACTGTGGTCGCTCTGACTTACTCATCGGTCACTGATTCCATCGGCGAATCGGTCTCGGTATCGGCCTCGCGGGCCGGCGCGCGTGCTCGCTCTTCGTCCTCTTCGTCCGCGTCGGGTACCGTCGGCAGCGCGACCGTAAACGTCGACCCCTCGCCGGGCTGGGAGTCGACGCTGATCTCGCCGCCGTGGCGCTCGGCGATGCGCCGACAGAGTGCGAGTCCGATCCCGGTGCCGTCGTACTCCTCGTGACTGTGTAGCCGATCGAACACCTGGAAGATACGATCCGTGTCGCTCGAGTCGATTCCGATCCCCCGATCGCGAACTGAGACCTGCCATGTTTCCCCATTGTTATCGGCGAATACGGATATACGTGGGGTTCCATTACTCGAGTAGGTGATCGCGTTGTCGAGCAGGTTCTGAAACAGCTGGCGGAGCTGTCCGGGATCGCCGTAGACCTGCGGCAGCGACTCCGCGGTGATCTCCGCATCGGTCTCGTCGATCCGTACCTCGAGGTCGGCCAGTACGTCGTCGATAACCGCCTCGCAATCGACGGGACAGAACGGATCGCCCTGCGTGTCGACCCGGGAGTACTGGAGCAGCCCGTCGATCATCTGCTGCATGCGCTGGGCGCCGTCGACCGCGAACTCGATGAACTCCTCGCCGTCGGCGTCGAGTTCGTCGGCGTACCGCTGCTCGATGAGCGTGAGATAACTCGAAACCATCCGCAACGGCTCTTGGAGGTCGTGGGACGCGGCGTAAGCGAACTGCTCCAACCGCCGATTGGACTCCTCGAGGTCGCCGACTACTCCCTCGAGTTTCTGCTGGTACTCCCGCTGGTCGGTCACGTCGCGCCCGATCCCGGTCACGACCGGCTCGCCGTCGGGGTTCTCGAGTTTGGAGGCGACGAACTCGTAGGGTATTTCGGTGCCGTCTTTCGTCTGCACCGTCGCTTCGACGCGCGTGTGTCCCGTCTTGAAGGCGTCCGCGATCGCAGTCGAGATATCGGTCGCGTCTTCGCCCTCGAAGAACTCGAGGGCATGCATCGACTCGACCTCGGCGTCCGTATAGCCCGTCACGTCCGTGAGCGTCTCGTTCCACCGCATGAGATCCCCCGTCTCGTCGAGGACGTAGAACACGTCGTCGACCGCGTCGAGCACGTCGTCGGTGTACGCCTTGAACCGCTCGAGGCGGGTTTCCCGCTCGCGCAGCTGGCGCTGTTTCGCCTTCGACTCGGTGACGTCCTGGACCATGAGCATCCCGGCGAACACCTCGCCCCGGTCGTCTTCGACCGGTACCGCGTGGGCCGACCACTCACGGTCGTGGCGTTCGAACTCGAAGAAGCGGTGCTCGCCAGCGAGGGCAGCGTCGAAGTTCGCCTCGAAGGTCTCGCGCGTCTCGCCCTCGTAGCGCTGCTGGACCGTCTGTCCGACGAAGTCCGAACCGGTCGTGTTTATCTCCTCGAGGATCTGTCCGCCGGCGAGCGTGTACTCCATGGTCTCGTCGAACAGCGCGACGAGCCCGTTCGGGAACTGTTCGACGAGGGTTCGGTACCGTCGTTCGCTCTCCACGAGGTCGCGCTGGTGGGCGCGCTGCTCGAGTTCGTAACTGACCCACTGGGTCGCGAGTTCGACGAAGGACCGCTCCGCCGGAGTGAACGGTTCCGAGCGCGTCGCCTCGTCCTCGAAACAGAGGGTTCCGTACGGTTCGCCGTCGACGATCACCTGCCCGCCGAGGTACGCATCGAGTTCCCACTCGTCGTAGGCGTCGGCGTCGATGCCGTGCTCGAGCGGCGAATCGGTAAACGCGAGCAGCCCCTCGGATTCGATTGTCCGCTTGCAGTAGGACGTCGACAGCGGCGTGACCGTCCCCGGGCGAAGCTGCTCGTTGGAGCCGCTCGCGTGGGTCACCTCGAAGCGGTCGCCGGCCTGGTCGATACGGGCTAGAAAGCCGCCCTCGAGCCCGAGGCGCTCGCGTCCGAGCGCGAGCAAGCCGTCGACCTTCTCGTCGAAACTCAGCTCGCGGTCGGCGGTGATCGCGTACAGTTGCTGTAAGGTGTGGTTCGTCTCCGCCAGCTCCCGTTCGGTCCCCTTGCTGTCCGTGACGTCCCGGAAGTAGACCGACAGCCCCGTCTCCGAGGGGTACGCGTGGACCTCGTACCACGCCTCGAGCGGGGGAAAGTACTCTTCGAAGCTGGTCGGCTCCTGCGTTTCCATGGCCCGATGATACTCCGCTTCGAACGTCGAACCGACCGCGGCCGGGAACGCTTCCCAGAGATTCTCGCCGAGCAGTCCCTCGCCCTCGGGATCGATCAGTTCCCGCGCTCGCTCGTTGACGTATGCGATGGTCCAGTCGGTGTCGAGCCCGAAAAACGCGTCCGTCACCCGATCGACGGTCGTCTCGAGTTCGCTCTCGAGGCGGTCGCGCTCGGTGATGTTCTCGATGGCCGTCGCGAGGAGGTCGGCGACGCTCGCGGCGAACTCGATCTCGCGGTCGGTGAACGCGCGATCCGCCGGTGCGTGGATGCAGAGAACGCCCCACGGCTCCTCGCTCGAGCCGATCCCGACGCAGATTCCAACGGAGCCGTCGATCCTGACGGAGCCGTCGCGACCGGCGAGTCGATCGGGGGTGAACGGGTCATCACCGTGGTCGTCGCGCTCGGCGTCCGTGACGACCGGCTCCGCGGATCGGATCGCGGCACCTGCCCACGAATCGGGATCGGTCGGTACCGTCACGGAGCCGACGGCGTCCTCGTCCCAGCCGTCGCCCGCCCGCAGCACCGCCGCGTCGCCGTCGGGGCGCAGTTCGAGGACCGAGCAGGCGTCGACCGCGAGCGCATCCGTAGCGGCAGCGGCCCCCTCAGCCAGCATTCCGTCGAGGTCCGTCGACTCGAGGGCCCGCTGGCCGAGTTCCGCGAGGGCCTCCTGCCGGCGGACGCGTGAGCGGAGAGTACCTGACGAAGAATCGGAAGCAGCCATGTACGATCAACACACGGGCAGATGGTGTAAACCTAGCGCTATCCCTCCTCTCAAGCCAGTATTTAGCGTTTCAGTGAATTTCGCGTTTTAATGAAAGTAGCTACCGTTGATCGGTAGTCGCCAGTTTCCGCAGTCGGTGATCACCGATTTCCACAGTCAGTCGACGACCGTCAACAGCCGGATCGTCCGGCCGTCGCGCAACGACCGCCAAATTCGGGCGCGGCTCCAGCCCAGCGGCGAGGTGACGCTCTCATAGGCCCGCACGAGCAGCGTTACGTAGTAGTCAGCGTCGTACTCTGCGGGGCCTCGAGTGCAAGTCTGACGCGCTCGGAGCCGCGCGAATCGTCGTCCGTGACGACGTACTCGACGGACTGATCGGGATGGCAGTCGATTCCGCGGCGTTCGTACCGCTCGAGCGCGGCCACGATGTGGGTCCGCTGGCCGTAGTCGACGAGGGACTTCGAGACGCGTTTCGTGATCGCGAGCGCCGCCGCTCCTCCATACTGGTCACTCGTTCTTCTCACCGTCCCCGCGATCCGCATCGACGAGCCGATAGGTCCGGCCCCGGCGCTTGCCGACGGCCTCGATCAGATCGTAGTGGACCATCTTCGTCAGGTAGTTCCGCAGGGTTCGGTTCGTCTTCGGCTCGTCGACCCGACGCTCGTACTCCTCGTAGAGGTCGCCGGGTTCGATCTCGCCCGCGTCGGTAATCACGTCGTAGAGCACCCGCTGGTGTTCGATCAACCCCTCGACGGTCTTCCGGCGGATCGCGGTCCGCGCGTCCGGGATCGCCGCCTCGAGCGCGTCGTCGGTGATCGACGCCAGCCCCTGTTGCTCCGCGCGACGAGCGGCCGATCGCAACACCCCGATTCCGACGCGAGCGTCGCCCGAGGCGGCGTCGGCGACCGTCCGCAGCTGGGAGTCGGTCACCGCGCCCGGCTCGAGTGCCTTTTCCGCCCGTTCGGCGAGGATCGCGGCGAGTTCGTCGGTGCCGTAGCGATCGAACCGGACTCGAGTGCCGGCGTGAAACCGCGAGCGCACCCGATCGTCGAAGCTCGCGAACAGCTCCTCCTCGCGGTTGGCGATCAACACGGGCGAGACGTGTCCTAATCGGTGGAGATCGTACAAGGCGGCCGTCTCCTCTAACTGGTCGACTTCGTCCAGAATAACGACGATCGGCTCGTCGTCGGCCCGAGAGAGCCGCTCGAACAGCTCGTCTTTCGGCGTCGAGCGGTGGACATCGACCGCCCGATCGACACCCTCGAGGACCCGGTAGAGGACCCGAAATCGCGTGTACTCCTGCCAGCAGTTGACGTAGGCGACCCGTACCGCCGGCTCCTGTTCGCGTAGCTGGGCCAGCGTGTAGCGAGCGATGCAGGTCTTGCCGACGCCGGTCGGCCCGAAGAGGAAGGCCGGATCCGGCCGGTCATCGGACAGCAGCGGCTCGAGGGTCTCCGAGAGGAGGTTCACCTCGTCGTGGCGGTGGACCACCTCACTGGGCACGAAATCCTCGCGCAGGACGCGGCCGTCGACGATCACGTCGGATCGGTTCGTTCTCGATGATATTAAACGACGCCGGGCCGGTTCCGAAACTTCCGAAAGCGGCTCTGATTCGATATCGCAGTATATCATTTATGCGTGGAGAATGCGCGTAGCTGGTAGCACGCGTGGGTACTGGCGATCCGCCGCGTGTGAAAGCCTGAATCGGCGGATTATCGCCGCGTTTCCGACCAGTCCGTCACGAGTTCGACGCCATCCCGAACAGCGTCGGGAACCCGGTGCGTCACCCTGGTTGAGACCGCAGTATCGGAAACGAAGCGAATTCGTTCAGCGATCGATCGGGAGTTGCGATCTCCGGAACGGCGGTTGCCAGAACGGCGGTCGTCGGAATCCGGCGCATCCTCGCCGACGAACACAGCAGACCGGTCAACGATGATGCGGCGATTCGACGAGCGGTCGAAACGGCATTCGATCACTCCCGTCCGAACGCTCGCGTTGCCAGATCGGGACGAAACCCCAGTTCGGACGAACTGCGTGCCTAACAAGTGATTCAACCGTACCGCTGTCGGTCGGTCGTGGTCAGGTGTCCGGGAATAGAGCGGGACCATCGGCGAGTCGATTGGAGCCGTGATCGGGCCAGAACGAACGAAAATCGACTGCTTAGCTGATCGCGAACAGGTTCTTGATCGCTTACACCCCGGGTTCGCGGCCGTGAAAGTGCCAGGTTCTCGAGCACGGATCCGGGAGCTGCAACTGTGTGGATGCCTCGCAATTGGACACTACTCGAGCTCACCTTCAGCTAATCGCGACGCCGTCTTCTGAAATCGGCAGCCGCGTGAGGGGGAGACTACCAGTCGACTTCGTCACTGCGATCTGTTCTCGAGAAGTGAAACCGAGAACGGTTTTCACCCACACGAGACGGACACCGTTCCTCGTGCTGAACCCGACCGAATACACAACCCTCCAGAGGGAGGAGTCGGTGACACCGGCTCGAGAGAATACCCACTGACTATCGGAGGCGAACGATCGATGTCGAGTCGAAGCAGTCTCGTTCGGATGACCACGCAGCGCCCGTTTCGGAGACAGACGCTCGAGCGCTCGTTCAGTTCGGTGTGCGAACGACCCGTTCCCGGTGTGAATCGATGAATCCGTTGTCGTTCCCCTGGGTCGTCCGGCTGTGACTCGAGTCCAGTACCATCCACCCATCGAAGATGAACCACATAAGGCTATATCAAATCCCGCTGCTCGATCATCGCCCTCGGTCGAAGAAACTGCGACGGCTAACGCGAGATTGGCCCGACGTGACCGGCGTGAGGAATCGTCGAAACGACTCGAGCTGACGAGCAATGGATCGCTTCGCGGCGGGTGCTCGCGGGTAGCGATCGATATGGATCGCATACTAATGCCGTCAGTCGGCGGGCCCGTCCGTATGAGCATCTACCCGACGGGCTCGTTCGAGAGCGATCTCCAGCGGCGAGTGTACGAGTACGTCGAGCGGAACGGTGCCGTCACGCTGGCCGAGCTTGCCCGATCGATCGAGACCGACGGCGGTCGAGCCCACTCGAAGCCCGCCCGATCGGGTGCGTATACCGAAACGGTGCCACCCGCGCCGGACGACCTCCGAGCGGCGCTCGAGGCGCTGCGAGCCGACGGCTACCTGACGGAGGACGAGGGAAAGCTCCGGGTCGCGCTCTCGGCCACGACGACGGCCCTCGAGTGCGAGGACGGGGTCGTCACGATCCGACCGGCGCGCGAAGAGGATCGGGCGGGCGTCGTCGAAACGATGCGAACGGTCGTCGATGACGGCACGTACGTCGTCGCCGAGAACGTCGCGACGGAACTCGAGCGCGAGCGAGCGCTCGTCCGGGCCAACGAGGAGCGGTCGCGGATCGTGTTCGTCGCGGTCCGCGGGCAGGCGTCAGTCGTGGACGACGCCGAAACGGACGAAGGCGCTGAGTCGGACGAGGGGGCCGAATCGGACGGTGCCAGAGAAGAGGAGGTCGCCAAGCCGGAGGAGGACGCATCGACGGGGGACCGCGAGGTCGTCGGCTGGCTCCACCTCGACGCTCCCGAACTCCAACCGCTTCGACACACGGCTGAAGTGACCGTCGGGGTCGATCCCCAGTATCGGCGGCAAGGGATCGGCTCATCGCTGCTCGAGTACGGTCTCGAGTGGGCGACCGACGCCGGCTATCGGAAGCTCTACCAGAACCTGCCGGCGACCAACGAGGCCGCGATCGAGTTCCTCGAGGAGAACGGCTGGCAGCGCGAGGGCGAGCACGAGGGCCAGTACTGTCTCGACGACGAGTTCGTCGACGAGATTATGCTTTCGACGTGGCCCTAGACAATGTGAAGTTCAGCGGTGTTTTGTAGCAATGCCGTCGTTCAGCCGAAGACGAGTATTCGATCAATACGGATTGTTGCTAAACGGGGAATTCGGATGGTACTGTGAGAAACGACATGTCCTGCTATCGTGGCAACAGGGAATCGCCACGCCCTCCCCAGCCGATTCGCTCATTGCGTTCGCTCATCCCTCGCGCAGCATCGAGCCGCGGTTCGCTGTCCGCTCACCGCGACCCAGCGCGCGCCACCGCACACATTGACCAGTCTGGATCGATACGTCGTTTCCCATCAGATCTGTCTCCGTTCATCGGGCAGTGGCAAGCAACCATGTCGTAACTCGGATCACAGTGGTCCAGCACCGACCGAATCGGGGACCACGTTCATGCCAGTCGACTGCATACAGCGTCACATGGACGAAATTACCCTCGGCGTTCCGGAACCGATACTCGAGCGACTGCCGGACGACGACGAGAGCGCGGCGTCGGACATGCAGAAGGCCGTTGCGGGCTGGGAAGAGCAACTTAATCGGGTCATCGCGGAGGCCGACGACGAGCGCGAGGCCGCCGGGAAAGTGCTCGAGGCGGTCGATCGCTTCGAGGAGCGCTACGAGACCTACGACGCGTTCGTCCCCGAACTGCGGGCGTGGGGGCAGTCGCCGATCTACGCGATCGCGTGGCGGACGCTGTACGCCGACGTGATCGCCCAACTCCACGCGCACGACGAACTCGGCGACCACCTCGATCGGGAGCGAAACGCACGACTCGTCGAAGATGGGATCCGCCTGAAAGACCTATAGCGATCCCCCAACGCGGTCTCGAGACGGACGGAGAATGTCCAGCGGACGTCTCAGTCCAAGCGTTCAAATCCGCAGACTGACTAGGGAGCGTATGGAGTTCGCTGTATCCCGGTCGGGGACGACGCTCGTGACGCTACATGGCGGATCCGATACGACCGCCTGCGACGATGCGACGACCGAACTCGCGGACACCCTCGAGTCCCTCGCGACCGCGGGGACGATCGCCGACTGGGAGATCGACGACGCGGACGTGTACGAACATCCGAACGGTCCGTTCGACCCGTACACGATCACCCTCGAGTTTTCGATGACGGTCACCGTCGAGGCCGACGACGCCGATGCAGCGACGGAGATCGGCGCGAGTGCCATCGACGACGCGCTCGAGAACGCGGGCATCGAATCGGTCTCGTACACGACGTCGCCGGCGGCATCGGCTGCCTGATCCGGCCCACCGCCCGCACTTATGGCGTCCGAACACGAGTATGGGGTATGGACATCGATCTCCGGTTTTTCGCCACCTTTCGGGAAGCCGTCGGGGAAAAAGAGCGAACGCGCACGGTCGACGACGACGCGACCGTCGGCGACGTCCTCACCGCCCTCGAGACCGAGTACGACGGCCTCAAGGGGCAGTTACTCGAGGACGGAGCGATCCGTCCGCAGCTGAGCGTATTGAAAAACGGCCGCAACGTGGTGCACATGGCGGGCGTCGAGACCACATTGGAAGCGGGCGACGTGGTCTCGGTGTTCCCGCCGGTCGCCGGCGGGTAACGGGGCGAAAGTCGTCGCGAAACGGTGAGGGTCCCCGTACACTTTTTATCAATGTAAGAATAGTATCGCGTATGCTCGATGTCGTCGCCGAACTACTACTCGACCTGGGGTTCGACCGGCTCATCGGCAGCGGCGACAACCGGACGACGGCCCAGCAGTTATGTCTCTTCGTCGGCGTCGTGGTTGTCCTGCTCGCGGTCGCCCTCGCAGTCGTCAGCGGCCCGTGGTACGGACTCGCTGCGGCACTCGTCGGCGTCGCACTGATCGTCTATGGGCGGTGAACCGCCGGTCCTTCGTGCGAAGCGCTGTCGATAATCACGGCGTCTGCGCGCGATTTCGAGAACGCTTTACGCCTCGTTCGACTCGAGACGAACGTGACGGAAACGGACGGCAACGACCCTGATTCCGGTCCCATCCCCAGCGAATCCGCTGGCCGGCCGTCGGACGAACAAACCGAGGAGACGCGGCTCTCGGCGGCTGACGAGACCGAGTCCGTGACGTTCGGCCGCGAGGGGATCCGCGCCGGCTTTCTCACCTGCCTCCCGGTCGCGATCGGCGTCGGCGGCTACGGGATCGCATTCGGGATGCTCGCCCGCCGGGCCGGACTGAGCGTCGCGGAGGCGGCACTGATGAGCGCGACCGTCCTCGCCGGGGCCGCCCAGATCGTCGCCGTCGAACTCTGGGCGGAGCCGATCCCGGTCGCGACGATCGTCCTCGCGACGCTCGCGATCAATCTCCGCTACTCGCTGATGGGCGCGGCGCTGGGACCGTGGTTCGAGCGGCTCTCGGCGCTCCGGGGCTACGGGAGCCTACTGCTGATGGCCGACGAGAACTGGGCGCTGACGATGCGCGAACTCAAATCCGGCAGCGGTCGCGGCGCGTTCCTGCTGGGGACCGGCATCGCGATGTGGGTCTTCTGGGTCGGGGCGACGATCGTCGGCGCGGCCGCCGGCGGCGCGATCGGCGATCCGACGCGGTACGGGATCGACTTCGTCCTCGCGGCGGTCTTCGTCGCGCTCGCAGTCGAACTCTGGGAGGGGCGCTCGACGCTCGTCCCGTGGCTCGTCGCGCTCGCGACCGCCATCCTCGCCGCGGAGTTCGTTCCGGGCCAGTGGTACATCCTGCTCGGCGGCTTCGCGGCCGCCGCGGTGGAGGTGATCCGCTATGATCGGTGAGGGGGCCCTCGCGCTCGACCCGCTCGTCGTCGGCCTCGTCCTCGCGATGGCGCTCGTGACCGCCCTCACGAAGGTCGGCGGGTTCTGGCTCCTGCGCCGAATCGACGTGAGCGAGCGACTCGAGGCCGGACTCTCGGTGCTGCCGGGGGCGATCGTGATCGCGATCCTCGGGCCGGAACTGGCGGCCGGCGGCCCGGCGGAGTGGGGCGCGGCCGGCGTCGTGTTGCTCGTCATGTGGCGAACGGAACACATCCTGCTGTCGCTGTGCGGCGGCATCGGGGCCGTCGTGTTGTTTCGTGCACTCGTCTAACGGGGCACGTGTTACTGCCGAACGCGATTTTATCTGTCCGGCAATCGAATCGGGTGTATGGTAACCCGTCTCGAGCGTTCCTTTCGCGGCATCTCCGAACGGCTCGCGATCCGGTATTTGACGAATCTGGGCGGCGAGCGGGTCGACGAGGACTCCGTCGAGGGCGACGACTGGACGGCGACGCTGTCATCCGAGACGGTCGACATCGGTCCCTCGCTGCAGCTGACCGAGGTGACGGTCACCTTCGAGGGCGAGGAGGACACTCTCGAGCCGCTCGTCGAGCGGTTCGCCCAGAAGGCGATGCGCGCGGGTGGGTGAGATGGCGGGCCAGCCGATCGAGGGCCAGGTGCTCGTCCTCACCGCCGCCAAGGCGAGCGTCCCGCCGACGCGGCTGCCCGATCTGGTCGAACGCGCGCAGGTCGCGCTGGGATCGGACCTCGAGCGCTACCGTCGGGAGTACGAACGGCTGTACGCGGATGCGGACCTCGAGATATTCCTCGTCGACTGGGGCCACTGGGAGGAGATCGGTGACGAGATCGACGTGACCGACCGCGAACTGTCGGCCATCCGCCGGGCACACGAGGAGCAGTTGCTCCGAATCGGCCGGCGAACGGACCGCGAGGACGAGTTCGAGACGGCACTCGAGATCCGGGAGCCGGTCGTTATCGGGACGGACGAGGGTGAAACCACCGGCGATACCGACGGCGAACACACCGGCGACACCGACGGCGAACACGAGTCGCCGAGTCGATAGGACGCGACACCGGACGGCCATCACTGCCGACGACGCATCGGCGATACGTCTCGCGGTCGATGACAACTATAAAGAATACGTTTCTCCTTTGGCAAACTACTGAGACGATGGCTATCGACCAGGAGACAGAGATGACGGACGCGGAGATCGACGACTTCCTCAGTCGCCGAGAGACTGGGGTGTTGTCGCTCGCACGGACGGACGAACCCTATGCGATCCCGATCTCGTACGGCTACGACGACGACGGCCGGGAGTTCTACATGCGGATGGTGTCGACGCCCGACAGCGAGAAGCGCCAGTTCCTCGAGTCTGCGCCGGAAGCGCGGCTCGTCGTCTACGACGAGGCGGGCTCGACCTACCGGAGCGTCATCGCGACGGGCGAACTCGAGAACATCGCGCCGTCGGAGCTGACGCCGGGCGAAATCGCCCAGTACGGAAACGCGAAGCGACCGCTGTTCGAGATCTGGGCCGACGGAAAGGACGCGCTGGATATCGAACTCTATCGGCTCGCGCCGACATCGCTCGACGGGCGGCGGACGGAAGTCGACCGGGAGGAGTGAGAGCGGCTAGTCGAGTCGATACCGAAACCGAGGGCAGTGACGCAGCGTTCAGTTCGTCGGCTGTTCTGCGACGAAATCCGAGGGCGTGACTGACGCCGCACAGACCGGACAGCCGTGTGTGAGCGTGGCCTCGCGCATCGATTCGTTGACTTCGATCTCCTGCCCGCACTCCGGGCATGTGAACTCGTATCTACTCATATCGGGGGGAACGTCGGTGAAACGCTGATTGTCTACCGTCTAGGAGTGCATCCAGTATATATAGGGTTGCGGTTCGATACCATCGACCTGTAGGACCCGACACGTTCATAGGGCTCGAGTCGCCGTTCACTGGCACGATCCGATCGCGTTCGATCACCGACTTTCGTTGGCGCGGTTGATTACTCATGTTCCAGAATTGCGTTCAAGAGCTTCGTCTGCGCCGCCGCGAGGTGTTCGGTGAACGTCGTGCCGGTGATCCCGAGTTCCGTTGCGACCTCCCCGGCGTTAGCCCGCTTGGGGTGTTCGAAGTAGCCCATTCGGTGGGCCGTCTCCAGCACCTCGGTCTGGCGGTCGGTCAGCGTGCTCCGGTCGACGAAGACGAGGTTCCGCTCGTCGTGGTCCTGCTGGGACTGGAGCAGCCGCTGGACGTCCAGGTTCGCGTATCGCTCGCGCAACTCGCCGATGACGGCCTGTAACCCGTGCATATCCGACGCGTGAAAGGTCAGATACAGCGACGCGCCCTTCGTCCGGACGTCGACCACTGGACAGTCGTATTCTTCGATGCACTCGCAGGGGCAGCCACAGCCGAGTTCGCGCTCGAACCGGTAGACCGAACTCGAGCCGTAGGAAAAGATCGGCGACAGCTCCGCGTCGACGTCGAACTCGTCGGGATAGGTCTCCGTCTCGAGTATGAACTCCTCGGTCACGCGCTCGGGCGTCGACGGATTGGTACTCTTCGAGACGGAGTGAACACGCCCGCTCGTCTCGGCGGAAACCTGCGCGACGACGCAGTCGGGCGGGTCGTCGATCTTTACCTCCGCACGAATCCCCGAGGCCATTACTCACGGATGTGAGGGCCGAACCCCCTAAACCCTGCGTCTACAGAAAAGCGGGCCGAGGTGGTTCACGGACCGCGAGCCGCGTCGAGGACGCGACTCGATCCCGACTGAAACCACGGATTTCCGCTACCACATATAAAGAACCCTGTATTTAGTGGGACTCATTTGGAGGGGCCGGGGCCGCTACTATGTAGTATAACAGATGTCCGCGACGAACCCCCATTCCCCGAAGCGAGGCTGGCAGAACGACGACCCCGTCGACCCGCAGGCCGTGCTCGCCGCGCTCGATGACGACGCCTGCAGAGCCATCCTCGAGGCGACGACCGAGGAATCGCTGACGGCGACGGAGGTCTCCGAGGAGTGCGACATCCCCATGTCGACGGCCTACCGCAAGGTCGAGTTGCTGACCGAGGCCGAACTGGTCGAAGAGCGGGTTCGCATCAACACCTCCGGCAAGCACGCGACCGAGTATCGCACGAGCTTCGACGACGTGCTCGTCTCCGTCGTCGGTGGGGAAATCCAGATCGAGATGACGAAACCGACGGTCGAGACCGAATCCGACTCCGGATACGGGTCGACGCCCGCGGTCGCCGATGACTGATCGAGTCTTACTCCCGAACGAGACCTGTTTCTACTGACGCTCCCGCGATCGAATCGGAGTGGATCCGTCTCGTCCGATCTCGACTGCAGTCGTTCTCGTGCGCGAGCGAGAGAGCGAGACCCGCAGCGAAACGGTACGTCTCCGGAGTTACCGCGGAAATCGCGGGCGAAAAAGCGATACCGAAACGGTCACCGAACGGCCGGAGCGGTCCGCCGACGCCGAGCGGAGGACCGAGAGATCAGTCGTCGCTCGAGACCGCCGCACCACTGTCGCCGCTGACGCCCGTGCCCGGTCCGAGGTCGATCCCGAGTTCGTCGAGTTTCTCGTCGGGGACGACGCCGTCGACCCAGCCCCGGTAGTCGTAGTACTCTTCTTTCATCTCGTCGAGTTCACAGTACTCGCCCTCGCTCGCACCCTGCCCGCGGATGCCGTCCTCGAGGAAGCGCTCGGGCAGCGAGTCGTCGCTGCCGTCGAAGCCGTTGAGGTTGTTGTAGTAGCGCTCGAGGTTGTAGACCCGTTCGCCGGCCTCGAGCAGTTCGTCCTCGGTGACGTCGAGACCGGTCATCCCGTTGTACTGGAGGACGTACTCCTCGATGCCTTCGGCGAAGGCGTTGAACTTGCAGATGTCGAACGAGTCGCTGATGGCGTGGAGGTCCTGGAACTGGACGGTGAGTTCGCCCTTCCCCTCGTACTCGTAGGGGTCGACCTTCTCGGGAATGCCCAGGATCTCGGCGGCGGGCGTGTACCCGCGCAGGTGGCAGGCCCCGCGGTTCGAGGTGGCGTAGCCGATACCCATGCCCTTCAGACAGCGTGGGTCGTAGGCCGCAATCGTCTGGCCCTTGACCGCCAGCGAGTTGTCGTGGGCCTCCTTCCGGTCGGCGACCCGGCGCGGCCCTTCGGCCAGCAGATCTGCGAGGTCGTCCTCGCGGTGGGCGATCCGCTCGATCATGTCGATCATCGTCTCGTAGTCGCCCCACTCGAGTTCGCCGACGCCCTCGAGTTTGCCCTCCTCGGACATCTCCATGGCCATCGCCATCATGTTGCCCGCGTCGATGGTGTCGAGACCCATATCGTTACAGCGGTCGATCATCAGCGCGACGGCGTCGCGGTCGGTGTGGCCCGAGTTCGGCCCGAGTGCGTAGGCCGATTCGTACTCGTAGGATTCGGTGCGGACGTTCATCTCCTCGCCCTTGTGCATCTTCGTCACCTCGACTTCCTTCTTGCAGGCGACCGGACAGGAGTGGCAGGTCGGCTCGTCGACGAGGATGTTCTCGCGGACGTTCTCACCGGAGACCCGCTCGGCGTCGATGTCGACGCCCTCCGCGTCGCGCATACTCTCCGTCGAGGTGTAGCGGCCGTTCTTCGTCGGGAGGCCGTCCATCTCCTCGCCGATGTTCATCAGGACGTTCGTCCCGTACATCGAGAGGCCACCCTCGTTGGGTGCAGTGACCTCCGACTCCTGAATGGCCTGCATCGCCTGCTGGTGGCCCTCCTTGAAGGTCTCCGGATCGGCCGGTTTCGGCATCTTCGTCGTGGACTTGACGACGACGGCCTTGAGGTTCTTCGACCCCATCACGCAGCCCGTACCGCCCCGACCCGAGGCGCGGTCGTCCTCGTTCATGATGGAGGCGTACTTGACGCCGTTCTCGCCGCCGGGACCGATCCCCATGATGCTGAGGTTCTTCCCGTAGGACCCCTCGACTTCCTCCTCGATCGCGTCGCGCGTGTCGTGGAATCCCTCTCCCCAGAGGTGGGAGGCGTCCCGCAGTTCGACCTCGCCGTCCTCGACGACGGCGTAGACCGGCTCGTCGGCCTCTCCCTCGAACAGCAGACCGTCGAAGCCGGCCCACTTGAGCCGGGCGCCCGACCAGCCGCCGTGGTGGCTGTCGGTGACGGTGCCAGTCAGCGGCGACTTCGTGCAGACGGCGATCCGGCCGCTCATCGTGACCTGCGTGCCCGACAGCGGCCCGTTCATGAACGCGAGCAGGTTCTCGGGGCCGAGTGGATCGACGTCCGGCCCCTGTTCGAAGACGTACTTTACCCCGAGTCCCCGCGCACCGATATACTTCTCTGCGTCCTCGTCGTCGATCGACTCGTACGCGACCTCCCCGTCCGAGAGGTCAACGCGGGCGACTCTGTCTTGAAATCCACCGAGTTCGGTCATGGTAAGTGCTCTCCCTTATCTACGACGTCCAGAGTGTTAGTGATTCTCATCCGTGCGTAACCAGTTTCGGTTTCGCCACCGGACGGAGGGAGGTCGGATAATCGCAGGAGGGGGCGCGATTAATTCGTTCATGTCACCCACGCAATCTGCCAAATATTGCGAACCCGTAACCGCCGACATTCACGTCTGGTGTCTCACAGCGGGCCGAGTGTGCAGCACCCCACTACGAGCGCGCGGCCGTCCGAACGCCGGTCGGCGTCGCCGATTACAACAGGAGTGCGACCACCGCGAGAATGATGAAGATCAACACGAAGATCCGCGCGATCTCCATCGAGATCCCGGCGACGCCGCGGGCACCGACCGCAGCGGCGACGATTGCGAGGACAAAGAAGATGATCGCCCAGTACAGGAATCCACCGCCGGTCTGAAGCGGCGTTGCGAACGCGAGCATAGCATCGGCTCCCACGACCGACTACATAAACGTCGGCGACCGTCCACAGCCGTTCTCGAGGCTAAGCCGCAGCTACAGGTCTCGAGCCGTGACTGTCACGGAACCGGTACTACGCGTCGCCGAAGAACGCCCGGCACAGTTTCGCCTCGGCCGTCCGCAGATGCTCGTGGAAGGTCGGCCGCGAGACGCCCATCGTCTGGGCGAGTTCCTCGCCGGTCGTCGGCCGGGGCCACTCGAAGTAGCCGCCGAGGTAGGCCCGCTGTAACGCGCCGAACTGGCGGTCGGTCAGCGCCGCCTCGAGACCGGCGGCGAACTCCTCGCGGGTCTCGTCGTCGCGGTCGCGCTGCTGGAACGAGACGACGTCGGTTCCCGAATAGCGGTCCTCGACGGCTTCGACGACCGAGCGGACGTTTGCCGAACGGGGAATCTCGAGAGTCACGCGCGCTCGCCCGGCCTCGCTTTCGATCGCCTGGGTTCGGGCGCCGCGTTCAGAAAGCCAGCCGACGAGCTCGTCCGCGCCGGTCAGTTCGATCAGACACTCCTCGTCTCGTTCGACGATGACTCGGCAATCGACGTCCGGCAACGCAGCGGCGGCCGCGACGAGTTCGTCCGCGTTCGCGCCGGTGACGGTGAACAGCGAGGCCGTCTCGTCGTCGGTACGGTGGACCGACCGGCGGTACTCGAGCCGGCAGTCCGCCTCGGCGGAGAGGGCGACGGGCGCGAGCGATCGATCCGTCAACTCGAGTTCGACGGCGACGACGGCGTCGGTCGCGAGCACGCGGCTGGTCTCGCGGGCGTTGACCCCGCTGGCGACCGCGCGGGCGAGCGCGGAGAGGATCACCGTTTCGCGGTCGTCGACGGCCCGATCCCGATCCGTTCGAATCGTCAGGACGCCGTACTCGATCCCGTTGTACGTGAGCGGGAACGCGGCGTGAGTCGTTCCCGCAACCGTACCGACGGTCGGCTCGCCCGTTGCGAGCGTTGCTGCGGCGGGATGATCGTTGTCCGTCTCGATGGCGTCGCGCTCGGGGCCGGCTCCCGCGCTCGAGCGAACGTCGATCGCGCCGGTCGCGGGGTTGCGCTCGCCGATCCAGGCCCCGTCGTAGGCGTCTTCGGCCGCGATCCGGGCACAGACCTCGGACTCGAGCGTCGAGCGATCGGTCGAACCGGCGATGACGTCGGTGACGTCCTGAATCAGCCCCTCGACGCGATCGAGGATGTACTCGAGTTCCGCGGTCCGCTCCTCGAGCGCGAGTTCCGCTTCCTTGCGCGCGGTGACGTCGTTCTGGAAGCCGACGTAATTGGTCACGCGACCGTCCTCGTCCCGGACGGGGGCGATCGTGATCTCGTTCCAGAACTCGCTGCCGTCCTTGCGGTAGTTCTTCAGTTCGACGGTGACCGGCCGCTCCTCGTCGATCGCGGCCGCCATTTCGGCGATCGTGTCCTCGTCCGACTCGGGACCCTGCAGGAACCGGCAGTTCCGACCGACGACGTCGTCGTACTCGTAGCCGGTGATCGCCTCGTAGGCCTCGTTGCTGTAGACCAGCGGATTGTCCTCGCGGTCGGGATCGGAGATGGTGACGCCGACCGGTGCCGCCGCGAGCGCGCGGTCTTTCACGAGCCGGTCGCTCGCACCTGCCGACAAGCCGTCGGACTCGTCGGCATCCGTGTGGTATCCGACCACACTGCGATCGAACGTGATCGTCGCACCGTCGGCGTCCCGATGGATCCGGACACCGTCAGCGTCGCCCTCGAGATCGACCCGTCTGGCGGTACCGACCGTCGTCTCGTCGATCGCTGCCGCGAGCCGGTTCCAGTGGGAGCCGAGTGCGGTCGCCGCGTCGCGGGCGGCGTCGCCGATCTCGAAGGCGTCGCGGGCGGCCGTGTTCGCGTACGTAATCGTACCGTCCGTGACCGCGACGACCGGATCGACCACGCGCTCGAGTGCACGCGCCGCTCCGGTGGCATCGTCCACGGTGTGACCGTGCTCCGCGTCAGCATCGTCCATGGATATCGATACGTGATGACGACTAAGAATCGTTGTGATCGGACAACAGACCGACAGCGGGCTAGAATGTTATATACTACCACGGCATAGAATAACATATGTCAGCATATCGTTCGCCGTTCGAACGACTCCGGGAGAAGTTCGACGAATCGGAACTCCGCTGTCCGGCGTGTGGCTACATCGACACCGACGGTGGATGGCGCGTGACCACGTCGGGCGGGCGGGTCAGGTATCAGTTTATCTGCCCGTCTTGTGACGCCGTCGAGACGCGGGAGCTTCGGCTCAAAGAATAATAACGGTGGTTGCGTGACTGCCATAATCGCACGATAGCCATAGTCGTGTGATCGCCACAAGCGATTGTCGACAGCGTACGGGCGCGCTCGTGTTTCGGGTCGACAACCGACGGTTTCGACGCGAGATGGCAGTTAATCGACCGCTTGAACGCCCACAAATCGCCGGCACCGCGAGGACCCCAGCCAGAAAATCCGAACGGGAGACGCGGCCGGTCACAACGACTGTTTTCTCCGAAATAATATCGTAACAGTCAGCCCGTTTTAGCCCGGGAACCGCCGTACCTCGGTTCGTATGGTTTCACGACCGCGAACGATCGGTGTCGCGTTCGTCGCGCTGTTAGTGACGCTCTCGGGGGGTCCCGCCCTCGTCGGCGCAACGACAACAGCCGCGACCGACGACGCCGAAGACATGGGCGAACCGAGCGCGACACTGCAGAACGTACAGGTCGGCACGCTGGAACTCGAGAACGTCACGATCCAGAACGCCACGATCGAGGAACTGACCGTCCAGCAGCTAGACGTGCAGAGCGGCGAAGACGAACTCGAGCAACAACTGAACGAGACCGGCGAGAACGAGACCGGCGAGAATCAGTCCACCGAGAACCAATCTGCGGGGAACCAGTCCGCAGGGAACCAGTCCGGCGAGGTGCTGATCTCGAACGTCGCATTCGAATCGCTCTCGCTCGAGAACGTCACCCTCGACGAACTCGGCGGCGGGAACGAGAGCATGGCCGCCAACGAGAGCGGGAACGAAACCGGCGCTGCCAACGAGACCGGAAACGAGTCCGCAACGGGCAACGAGACCGGAAACGAATCGTCATCGGAGCTCCAGCAGGTGCTCGACGAGGACGCTAGCAACGTGATGGTACAGGACATGACGATCGAGTCCATGAACGCCGACCAGCTGACGATCGATGACCTGACCGTCGAAGAAGGCGGTGACGACGGGGGAATCCTCTCCGGCATCTCCGACGCTGTCGGGGACCTGTTCGGCGGCGGTGACGGCGGCGATGGCGGTGACGGTGAGAACCAGACGAACGACACCGCAACCGACGGGAACGAAAGCGCCCAAGAGATCGAGTCGCTGACTATCGAACAGTTCGACGTCGGCGATATCACGTTCGAATCCATGACCGTCGGCACCCTCGAGAGCCAGGAGGCAGACAACGAGACGACCGAAAACGAAACCGCGAACGAGACGGGTGAAAACGAGACAACCGAAAACGAAACTGCGAACGAGACGACTGAAAACGAAACCGCAAACGAGACGGACGCGAACGAAACGACAGTAGGCGGCAACGAGACGTCGGCAGGCGAAACCGTCTCGTCGATCTCCGCACAGGCGATGACGGTCGAGAACAGCTCCGTCGACACCCTTACTCTCGGCGAAACGCAGGGCCTCGAGGAGGCGCTCGGACAACCGGCCGATGGTGCAGCGAACGAAACGGCAAACGAAACGAACGCGACCGAGAACGAGACGAACGCGACTACAAACGAGACCGGTAACGAGACGAACGAAACGGGGTGACGATCGAGGCCGACACACCGAACGAAACGCCATGAGGAACCGAGCAGCGTGACCGGCTCGATCCGGTCGAACGCCGCGTTCCGACGCAGTCCGTTATTTTCGGGTCGGGCCGCGATCCGGATCGATCAGTCGATAGTACGAGACGGCGAGCACCGTCCGACCGTCGCGGATCTCGCCGGTGACCACGGCGTCGATCAGTTCCTCGAGCGGGAGTTCCATCGGACGAATGCTCTCGTTGTGATCGAGTCGCTGCTCCGCGGTCGGACGGCACCCGTCGGCGACGAAGAAGTGCAGCACGGAGTCCGCGATTCCGTTGGCCGGTTCGACGGTCACCAGCGACTCGAGTCCGTCGGCCTCGTAGCCGGTCTCCTCGGCGAGTTCTCTCCGGGCCGCGGCCTCGAGGTCGTCGTCGTTGGGTTCGACTCCGCCGACGGGAAGTCCGCGGCTGATTCGCGAGACGGCCTGTCGCCACTCCTCGATGCAGACGACGTCGCCGTCGGGCGTGAACGGCAGGACGCAGACGCTCGGGGAGTCCGAGAGGTAGTCGAACTCGGATTCCGTGCCGTCGGGAAGCCGAACGGACTCGTTAACGATATCGAACCCCGGACAGGAGTAGGCTACTCGGCGATCGCGAGTGTCCCAGGCCAGTGGATCGGTTGGCATAGCGGCCGCTACGGCGGTGACCGTCAAAAACGCGGCGTCACAGCTGCAACGGGACGTGCAATCGCCGATTGACTATTGCCGTCGAGCACGCTCAGTCGAAACCCATCATACGGACCGCATTCCGGCGTGTGCGGGCATCGTACTCGCTCTATAACAAAGCCACAGAGCGGTGAACGTCGTCATTCAGAGGGTGATCCATGGACCAGCTAACTGGCTTCCAGCGTGATTTGTTGTACGTAATCGCAGGGAAAGACCGGCCGTCCGGGCAGGAGATTCTCGACGACATCAATAATTACATCGACCAACCCGTCACACACGGTCGACTGTATCCGAACCTCGACACGCTCGTCGAGAAGGAACTCATCGAGAAAGGTGAACTCGACAGACGGACGAACTACTACGCGCTGACGCCGAAAGGCCGACGCGCGCTCCAGCGTCGCCAGGAGTGGGTCGACCAGTACGTCGACGTGTAGCTCCTGGCGGCCTCCTCTCGAGGAGAACGTCATCGATAGCGCCTCGCTTCGTGCCGGGGCCTCGACTCACACCGGAAGCCGGTTCATGGCATCCCGTGACGCCGCCACCGACCGTCTAGTCGTCGCCGAAACTGACCTGTGCGAGATCCGCCTCGAGGTCGGCGACGTGCTCGTTGAAGTCGGCGACGAACGCGGGAACGTCGTCGGCCAGTCGACGGACTTCAGGGGCCGCCGGCGGCCCGTACTGCGAGAGGAGGTAAACGCCATCGGAGCCGCCGACCCGCAGGTAGGAGGCGAGGTCTTCCTCCCACTTCAGTTCCCAGCGGGTACCCGAAATCGTCGTCGCGTAGGTGCCGTACTCGCCGTCGTAGCGGTGGAGCTGGCTCGCCATCGCGTTGCAGACATCGCGGATGCGATCGACGATGCGGTCTCGTTCGGCGACCAGTTCCGCAGTGGATTCGGCCTCCGGGAACTCGTCGGAGACGTCCGCGAGAATCCCCTCGAACGAACGGACGTACTCGTTATAGGCTGCGACGAACGCTCCGTAGTCTGCCATTGCCATCTCGAGGGCTTCGGGTTCGGGCGGCTGTTTGCTCGAGACGACGTAGATCTCCGATCCCGATTTCGGATCGAAGCGGAGGTACTGCACGTCGCCGGCCTCGTATTTGAGCGTCCAGCTCCCGCCGTCGGTGTTGAACGTCTCCTGTCCGTAGTCACCGCCCTGGAAGACGGCGAGCTCGCGTGCGATCTCGCCAGCGTGCGTTCGAACGCGGGTCGCCAGTTCGTCCCGCCGCTCGGCGATCTCGTCCATCTCCTCGACATCCGCCTCGAGTCCGTCGGTCATCACTGAGAGAAGGGGACGAGACCCAGTAACGGTTACGCCATCATGACGGTCGAGTACGGCAGTCGTCGGCCGGAGACGTCAACTGGATTAGTTCAAGATACTTTCGTTCTCGCTTTCGTTCGTCTCGTTGCCGGTCTCGTTGGCAGTCGCGTTCGTCTCGTTCTCGGTCTCGTTCGTCTCGTTGCCGCCGATGCCGGTCTCGTTCGTTTCGTTACCGGTTTCGTTCGTCTCGTTATCGTCCTCTATATCCTGCCCGTTTCCGGTCCCCTCCTCGGATTCGGTTTCGTCCTCCTCAGTCTCGTTGTCACCGCCACCGGGGCCGCCACAGCCGGCGATGAGGGCAGTCGACGCTGCGACACCTGTTAGTTGCAGTACTCGTCGGCGAGTCGATCGCTGCTGATCGGTCATACAGGTGAGGACACTGTCAATATCCATAAGCTGTCACCCGTCAGTTGCGTGGTCATTGACATCCCTTGGTACTTGCAACCGTCCAACTATGGTGGATCGAATCCTGTCCAACGTAGTGATCGGTCGCTCGTGACCAGTGAAGGCACCACACCCAAAACGGAGGCTACTGAACGAATCCTATGGCACCGATACCCGAGGAGTTCCACGACCTGTTCGAGACGGAAACGTTCGCTCACGTCGCGACGCTGACCGACGACGGACTTCCCCACATCACACCGGTCTGGATCGACTACGACGCGGACAACAATCGCCTGCTGGTCAACACCGAGCGCGGCCGGCAAAAGGAGCGGAACGTCCAGAACAACCCCGGCATCGGCGTCAGCATGACTGACCCCGACGACCCGTATCGATTCCTCTCAGTGATCGGTGAGGTCGAGGAGATCACGACCGAGGGAGCTCGAGCACACATCGACGAACTGGCTCGACGGTACACGGATGCCGACGAGTATCAGATGGAGATCGAAACCGAACGAGTCATCCTGCGGATTCGGCCGGATCGCGTCCTGTAATCGCTCGCACCGCGCGAGTCGAATGAACGAGTGGGTTCCCGACTGATCGCATAGTTATCGTGTGATCTGAGACACTGACGTTCAGTGGCTACTCGAGACGACAGCGGCTGTCCGCGGGACGACCACCGTCGAAGACGCCGGTAAGTTCGTCGTCCGAATACGCGTCCGGACCGTCGAGCCGATCGAGAGCTATCTATTGTCATAAACGGAAATGCGCAATACCGAATTCGGATTGAGTGCCCCATCACGCGATCGAAGCGGACGACAGCGTCCCGACGACACCATGCCGGGATCTGCCGTGTCGGATTCCCTGAATGGTAGATGTTTAATGACGGACGATGTGGACGGACGACTATGCAAACGACAGCCGACCTGCTCGTCGATTGCCTCGAGGCCGAAGGCGTCGAACGCGTCTTCGGCGTTCCGGGCGAAGAGATCGAGGATTTGCTGTTCTCACTGCGGGAGTCGCCGATCCGGTTCGTTCCGACGCGCCACGAACAGGGGGCGGCGTTCATGGCCGACGTCCACGGCCGGCTGACCGGCGAGGCGGGAGTCTGCTGTTCGACGCTCGGTCCCGGCGCGACGAACCTCATGACCGGCGTCGCCGACGCCCAGCTGGACAAGAGCCCGGTCGTCGCGATTACCGGACAGGGCGGCCGCGAGCGACTTCACAAGGAGAGTCACCAGGCGCTGGACGTCGTCGACGTCTTCGAGCCGATCGTTGCGTGGAACACACAGATCGCGGAACCAGAGATAGCACCCGAATCGGTTCGCAAGGCGTTCAAACTCGCCGAGTACGAGAAGCCGGGTGCGACCCACCTCGAGTTCCCCGAGGACGTCGCGGCTTCCGAGGTCGACAGCGAGCCGATCGAGAGCCGCGATCCGGTTCGGCGACCGGACCCGGACGACGAGTCGGCCGCACGGGCGGCGCGGCTGATCGCGGAGGCCGAACGGCCGATCCTGTTAGCGGGCAACGGCGCGGTGCGGACCCGCGCGTCGGAGCACATCCGCGCCATCGTCGACCGCGTGGGGCTGCCCGTCGTCGAGACGTACATGGGAAAGGGGGCGATCTCCGACCGCGAGCCGGCCTCGCTGATGACGCTCGATTCGGGACCCGAGAGCGAGGCCGCGCGGGCGATCGAGCGCGCGGACTGCGTCGTCGCGGTCGGGTACGACATCGCCGAGCACGACCCGGAGGGGTGGAATTCGGACCTCACGAAGACCATCGTCCACGTCGATTACGAGCCCGCGGAGGTCTACCGACACTACAACCCGGACGTGGAGATCGTCGCCGACGTGGGCGCGGCGCTCGAGGCGATCGACGAGCAACTCGAAGACGAGGCCTGTTCGCTGTGGTGTGGCGATCTGCACGAGCGGCTGCTCGAGGCGGTGACGGAGCCACCGTCCGAAGACGATCCGGTGACTGTGCGGAACGCGCTGCCCCTGTTGCGCGAGGCGATGGCCGACTCGGACGTGCTCGTCTCGGACGTGGGCAGCCACAAGATGGCGATCGCGCAGTCGTTCCCGACCTACGAGCCGAACACCTGCGTGATATCGAACGGGCTGGCCAGCATGGGGATCGCCGTCCCGGGCGCGCTGGCGGCCGATCTGACGACGGACGCGAACGTGGTCGCGGGTACCGGAGACGGCGGCTTCCTGATGAACGCGGCGGAACTCGAGACCGCGAGCCGACTCGACTGTAGCTTCACGACCGTCGTCTTCACCGACGACGACTACGGGCTGATTTCGGAGAAACAAGAGGATCATCGGGGCGAGCACACCGGCACCGAACTGACCAACCCCGATCTGGTGACGTTCGCCGAGAGCTTCGGGCTCGAGGCCTACCGGCCCGAAAGCTGGAACGAAATCGAGGACGCGTTCGACGAGGCCGTACCGTCGGAGGAGCTGTCGTTGATCGAGGTTCGGCTCGAGTGACGGATCGGTGAGCGTTCGTGATCGCCTCGCGGGTGTTCTCGGGATCGCAGCGGAGATCGGTGGCAGCCGTGTTGAGTGGGGATTCAACCGTTCTTTGTCGTCATCCCCCGCGAACAACTGAGAGTTCGAAACGATGAGTTATGTTGTCATAATTTCGATGCCTCGAGCTGGTCGGCGAGAAGATATTCCGTAGTCTCCCGATCGACGCAGTAGCGGGGTTGGTAGCAGCTGCTCATCGGAACGAGAAGACGAGAGAATCGCTGAGGGATGTGTCACGGTAACGCCCACCAAAGCTATAATCGTTCACTGATATCCGGGCATACGCAGCTATGAAGGGGGAGCTAGACGACGTGACGATCGTGGGTGGGGGCGACGTGGGATTGCTGACAGCGCTCAGTATCCGGCAGTTGAATCCGGATATGAACGTCTCGGTCATCGACGACTTCCAGCAGGACGTTCCACAGGTCGGGAAGAGCACGTATCGGGAGATCCAGACCATCCTCCACGGCACGCTCGAGATAAACGAAGCGCAGTTCATCTCGAAGGTGAAGCCGATCTGGAAGGCGTCCGTCTACTTCCGCGACTGGTGTGACTACCCCGCCTTCCAGTATCCGTTCGATCCGCCGGACAAGTATCCGGGGCCGAACACGCCGAACGCCGTCGAACACTACTACTACCAGTACGACCAGCTCTTCGACAGTCCCGACCACCTGACGAAGTGCGAGGAGCTCGTCGCGCAGGGCAAATCGCCGTGGTACCACAAGCCCGACGGCAACCTCGCTCGGTACGACAAGGTCGCCTATCACTTCGACACCGAGCGGTTCAACGGGTTTCTGCGGAAGTGTTGCCGAAAGCGAGATGTCTCGCTCGTCGACGACAAGATCACCGCCATCGAGACGACGGGGTCACACATCGACCGGATCCGGAGCGACCGGCGGCAGTACGACGCGGACCTGTTCGTCGACGCGACCGGATTCAGCCGCGTCCTCCGGGGCGAGCAGGACGTCAAGTTCAGGGACTTCGAGTTCCCGCTGGACTCGGCGTTCAACGTCCGGATCGACCGATCGTTGGCCGATGTCGTGCCCGCGACCGTCATCGAGACCGGCGACAACGGGTGGTTCTGGCAGATCGATACCTACGACAACCGCGATCTGGGGTACGTCTTCGCGTCCGAGTACGTCACCGACGAGGCGGCGCTCGCCGAGTTCCTCGAGTTTGTCGAGGACGCGACGCCCGACGGCGCCACCGGCAGCGGCTCGATCGTGTTCGAGGCGGACGTCGACAGGTACGAGTTCACGTCCGGCTACTATGACCGAGCCTGGGTGGACAACTGTCTGGCCATCGGGAACGCCGAGGGGTTCGTCGAGCCGCTGCAGTCGACCGCGCTCACCGCGAACGCCTCGCTCGCGATCCAATTCGCGAACCAGCTATCGGCTCACGGTCGGGTCGACGACGACGCAATTCGGGAGTCGTTCAACGCGTCGGTTCGGCGCACCTGGGAGTCGATTTACGACTTCATCGGCGTCCACTACGAGTACTCGGCCGGCGACACGGAGTTCTGGCAGGCGATGCAGTTGATGGAGATCAGCCCCCGCACGGACCGAATCGCGGCGACGTTCGACCGGTACGGCTACGACTGGACCGTCGACGTGGCAGACGCCGCCGAACTGGCGGAGCTCAAAATCTTCGAGCTCCCCGATTTCTACACGGTCATGCGGAACATCGGTGCCACGTCCGAGTTCTACGAGACGAACGATTTCGACGTCAGCGACGACATCAAGCGCGAGCGAGAGCAGTTCTATCGGAAAATCAGTGCGCAGGTCGAGAACAACCACCTGACGGTTGAGGAACTGTATCGAGACGTTATGAACTTATAGCAGCGATTCGGTTCGAGTTGCCCTCGTGTGTGGTTTCTTTCCATGCCTCTCCCGGTAGCCTCTCTCACGGATCCGTATACGGGAAGCCTTGCCGTCGCGCTCGCGCCGGGCGACGGCCTCGAGACGGCCCTGCTGGAAGGCGGCGAGTTCGGTCCAGTTAGTGCGGCGCTGTGACCGTACGAGCACATATCGCCCACGACATCGAGGGCAGCGCATTCATTCGTGTCTGACCGCAGGATTGTAGCGTAGACCCGCTTCAGCAAGGAGCAGAGGTGAGTTACTGGAAATCGAGCGATCATGCACCGTCGCGGTCGAGCCGCTCACCACGGGTATATTTCCCGTGAAAGATGAGCATATCGACGCCCATTACTCCAAGCGAAAGGGCACCGATGCCGGCCACCACGAAGAACAGAAACCAGTTACCACTTCCGGCAAACCCAAGCGGTAGCGATACCCCGAGGAGAACGTTTCCAAGGCCATTCCAC
Organism: Natrinema zhouii; assembly: GCF_013456555.2. Lineage (GTDB taxonomy): Archaea > Halobacteriota > Halobacteria > Halobacteriales > Natrialbaceae > Natrinema > Natrinema zhouii. The sequence goes on along the minus strand of NZ_CP059154.1, from coordinate 2,785,258 downwards.
TGGTACCACGCCCAGCGGTCAGTCAATCGGTTGCCGGTTGCTGCGACGATGTCGAACACGCCGGCCAGTCCCAGCAACGTTACCTGAACAAGTACCATCGGAGTCTCGAAGAGGTTGCCCGCAAGCAACGAGATACTACCGGCGATGACGACCAAAAATACACCGACAACAGCACTGATTCGGCGATTACGGCGTTCGTTCATGTATTCCTCGGCGTCAAACCGGTGAATCGATTCAGTGTATTAGAGGGCATACACGTCTCAGTTTCTACTCTCGGTACTTAATTATCAGTGACAGGTATCTCACCCAGAATAATGCGATAGATTCGGGATCAGCGGCTGCGTTGCACGGGTTGCACATCGGTGAAATTCGATTCCTGATTTTGCACATCGATCTCGAGTCTGGTTGGACTCGTTTCCCCACAGACTCGTCACACGATGCGGGAACAGTGGGCCGGCGCAGATGTCGAACAGTTGCGAGACGGTCGCTCTCACTACGCTCGAGCGCTGCGACTCGCATGTTCGAATCGTTGCGGCAGCATCGACTCCCGCACTCCGATTACCTCGCGTCGCAGACGCTCCGCTCGGCGGTTTGGAGTGCGGGAGTAGTATGGGCCGGCGCAGTTTTGAACTAGCGTAATTGATAGTACTCTCGCTATGCTCTCGCTGTCGATGACTCTCGGTTAGTGTGTTAGTTGTCATGATCGTCAGAATCTAACTTCTCGATATGGTTCCGACGCCGCTCGAGGTTCTCCCGGTAGCGACGCCAGCGCTGTTCCTCCGTCGCCCAGTCGTAGTGATCATAGATCACGTCCTGAGTAGCGTTCACCCGGTCCGCGACGACCTCCGGAGGAATGCCGCGGTTCAGCTGCCAAGTGATACTACCCGCTCGAATCTTGTGCGGTGACCGGCTCGAGGGACACTTACTCGCGTGGGCGTACTCCGTCCATTTACACCGCTCACGGACCTTCTGATGCGGGCAGGAGACTCGAAGACACGGTTGCGTCGCGAGGTACGACCAAACGCGAATCGTATTCGTTCCGGGCCGTCCTCGAGCACTCGCGAGGAGCGGTTGACGACCGTGATCGTCGCGGGTATCGTACCGGTGGTCGTCGATGTATTCACGGAGGATATCGCTCACAGTCGGTGGAACCGCGACCGGTCGCTCCCCTTTCAGTTTGTTCTTCAACGGCGTGTCCGTCTCCGGTCGGTGATGAAACTCGACGAGGTTCTCATCGAGATCGACATCACGGACGTCGAGCGCTCGAAGGCCACCCTGTCGAGCGCCCGTATACCACGCGAGTTCGAGAAACATATGCGCACGGGTCGCGCGGTGTTTCTCGGATGCACGGAAGTACTGGAGTTGGGGCAGCGCTTCTTCCGCGGGGAACGTCACGTCGTCCGTCCGATCTTCTTTGTCGAGATCGGGGATTCGAACCGACTCGGCTAGCCCTCGATCGACGGCGTCCAGCTGCTCCAGGTACTCGACGAACTTCTTCAGCGTCCACATCTCTCCCTCGAGCGTTGCAGGCGCGATTTTCGAACTCCGGAGTTCGAAGTATTCGTCGAGATCGTAGCCCTGGAGTTGTTCGACGCGTTCGATTCCGATTCCTTCCGCCCACTCGACGAACAGCTTCAGCCGGTACTTCCACGCAGTGACGCTCGAGTCCGTCGAGTCGGATCGGCGGCGGCGAAGATATCGCTCGACTGCCTTCCGCGGTGGAAGCTGACCGGGATCTCGAGATCTCCCCGTCACTGACTCAGTCCGATGCTCGGTGTCTCGATCGTCTTACTGTCGTTACAGTATCCGGTACTCTTACCGTGGTAGCGTGTCAGTTTAGTCATGGTCTCACTGTAGTGGGACCGCGGACTCACCGTGCGCGCCACTGTGTAGGAGCTGGGGCGCGCGCGGCTGCTGTCCGTCGGCTGATTACAACGACTGTACCCGCCCCTCTTAGTCGTCGGAATGCGGTTTCCGATAGTTCCGAAAATAGTCGCTTCCGGTGACTGACTCGCTTTCGTGAGTGTTGAGCGGCGGTTCTCCGTGATTCCGATACTTCCGATATCGGAACTCGAGGCGGCCGTGGGCTGTGGGCCGTGGGCCGACCGATGCGGTCTATCGGGGGCTTTATCCCCCGGAACGTTGCGCGAATACATGCTTCCGTAGCTGGTTTACGGAGGCCAGCGGGCCGGTGCCCCTAACACCGGGTCCGCGTTTCTGACGAGGACCCGACCGGGCAGCGGCGGGTCCGTCTGGCTTCCGTTAGCGACACCGAAACATCCCACTCACTTATACTTAACCGACCGTTCGTTAATCTACAGTGAATCGAATGTTGCTGTCGATGAATCCAATCAGTATTGATAAAATGCCGGTATGGGACGTGACTGTATGCGAAGACCGAGGGTATCGTGGATGACGCAAGCCGATGACCGCATCCTCGAGACCCTCGCGGACACCGATCTGATCCTGTCTCCTCGCGTCCTCGAGGCGAACATCGACTATTCGCGGCACTATCTGAGTACGCGGCTCGGGATGCTTCGTGACGCCGGGCTCGTCGATCGCGTCGACGAGGGGCTGTACCAGATCACTGACCGTGGGCGCGCGTATCTCGAGGGTGAGCTCGAGGCCGAGGATTTGGAGAAATAACAACCGAGAACCGATTCACTCCGTTTCTTCGGACGGGAATCGATACCGCGACTGTAATCCGAGTGAGCGGGCCGCATCCGCCGAAATCGTTACCATTCGCTCGCCGGAAGTGACTGGTTCCTTCGCAACGTCTTCGATTAGTTCGGCCAGCTCGTCGCGGTAGGCTTTGGATCGCTCCTCCTGAATGTGAACTGTATCCTTGTCACGGTGATGGATAGCTCGATTCGCAAGGTAGGAGAGCACGAACATCTCGCGGACCTCAAAGGGAGCGTCGTCGAGATACCAGGGCAGCGTGAAATCTTCGAGCTTGGCTTTCGGGCCGACCGGAGCCCCCAGGGTCGCGAGCGTTCGGCCCAAGACGGTCGCACCGTCTGTTGGTCGGACTTCGGTCGCACGGTTCGGATCGTCTTCGTGATGGAATTCGAATTCGAGCCCAGTCATCTCGAGGGCATCGATAACATGTGAATGGTATTCTTGGTGGTTCAATGCGAACGAGGGATGAAACGCATCGGATCGGATCGAACCGCCGGAAAAGACGTTCGCGACGAGTACATTCAACGCTTGGAACTCACGGTTGTGATATGTTGCTTCGAGCCACCCGTGGTCGCGGGCGATCTCGATTCCATGGACCGGGTCAGGTTTACTTCCGTTGTCGAGCCACGGTCGAATGCGTCCGCGCGGAATCTCGAGCGCAGTCGCAATCGCACTCGAGCCCTTGTTCGGGTGCTCGCTCGCGTATCGCATCACAGCTTGGTAATCTAAGACGGCGGCCCACGGGTCTTCGTAGGCACCTCCGTTGTAGGTGCGCGCGAGGTCACGTTCGGAAATTACCGGCTCGTCCCACTCCATAGAAAGGAGATAACCCCGAATGGTCAAATTCGTACCGTTTCAGCGGCAAACCACCAAATCGCAAGAGGGGGCTGCTTCAAGACCCCACTGTAGCAGAGATAGGGGCCACTAATTCTCAGCTTTGAAACCGATGTTAGTTCAGGAGACTTTCACGGACCTCTAAGTATATATGGGAGGGGTTGCCTGCTGAGTGTACGCACCAAGCGGAACGGCAAGAGGCGCGTCGGGTTGGCTGTGACTTCCAATCCCCCTACGCGCGAAAAGTGGTTCCAGACCACCGCGCATAACCTTACCGACCGTTCACAGCGGTGCTGTGATAAACATGGATTTGAAACAATACAGATCGAAACTGATCGGAAATAAAGACGAACGAGCAGTATCACCAGTCATTGGCGTGATCCTCATGGTTGCGATCACAGTTATCCTCGCGGCTGTAATTGCTGCATTTGTCCTTGACCTTGGTCAAGGAATGGACGAAGAAGCGCAAGCTGGTATCGATATTGAAGGTGATGAAAGCTCTGAGGTCTCAGTACAATTGACCAGTCTAGGTAACGCAGATGGCATTTATATCACTAAAAGTGATGGTACGAAATTAACAGAGAGCGAAACAGCCAGTGGTGGTTCTGGTACTGTCGATCTAACTGATGTTGGCGCGTCAGTGACACTGACTAGCGGAAATGCTGGCGCTGATTCGTACAGCGTTGTCGCCTATATTGGGGATAACGCAGACAGTACAGACACTACGACAGTCGTCAATAGCTTCGAGGTTACCACCTAATGAAAGAAAAACTCGTTGGAAGCGAAGAAGAGCGTGCAGTTTCCCCTGTTATTGGGGTTATCCTCATGGTTGCGATTACTGTCATCCTCGCGGCCGTAATCGCAGCATTCGTCCTTGATCTCGGTCAAGGAATGGACGAAGAAGCACAAGCAGGAACGACTATTGAAAGTGAAGGAAATGGAGTGCAGATTTCTCTTACTTCAATGGGCAATGTCGAAAGTGTCGAATCACAGGTCAAGATTACTGATGTTGAAGATAGTGCCATCGATAAAAGCGAAGTACAAATAAATACGAATTCCGTAAATTCAGCTTCGAAAACAGCATCTAAGACAGGAGCAACGATGGCATTCGAATTCACTCATGATGGCACAACGACTTTTAACGACCCGGACACGACTGAAGTTACCGTTGAGGTCACTGTCATCGGTAATACTGGTGATTCGGAAACAGTCATTGGCTCATCTACTGAAACAGTGGTCATTGAAGACCAATCGTAGCATAAACTACACCTGACATTTCTTTAGACCGGGTTCATCGCTTCCCGCTCGAGTTCCCAGCGTTGTTCTCGCTTGGCCTCTTCAAGTAGATCGGCGCTCACGCATCGATCCCCTCGACGAGCTCGACCGACCACTCACCGTCACCGACGTGACGGATGTGGAGGTGGTGTTCCCCCTCGAGGTCGCCGTGTTCGTCGAGTAGCCCCTCCACCCGAAGATCGTCTTTCGGCAAGGTGATCCCGAGCGAGTTCTGGTCCAAGCGTCTGAGTTTGTTCAGCGCCATGCATCGGCGGCAACCCGCCTTGGTATAAACTTTGGTGAACCTTGGTTTTCCTGATCTTTTCGACAGGAGGGGATGACGACCAGTCGTATGGCTCTTAGCCTACCATCAAGCGCGGTACCGAGCGCGGTACGGCGTGAAGACGGCATAGACCTAATTGACAGCGTACTCGCACCGTTGTTCGTGCTCGCGACGATCTCCGTCGCGGCGGTCGGCACGTTCAGCCTGAGCGCGCCGTTCAACACCGGATTCAGCGGCGTACTGTACAGTTCGCAGGGGACAGAGGTCACCTACGGATTCATCATCTCGATGGTTACCGTGATCGTCGCGTGGGTCACGAACGGCCAGACAAGCATCGACGACTACACCGACATGGAGACGGTCACGCTGTTGCTGATGTTCATCCTGAACATCCTCTCGGCGCTCGTGCCGGCCGTCTCTCACGCTGTCGGGACAATGTGGCCGCTCGGCTGGTTCATGGTGTTCCTGAACGGTGCCGGATTCTACCTCATCGCCTACAAGTAAACCGGAGGGACAGCACATGAGAAACCATTCTTTGAAGGATACGGCGTTTCTGCTCGCGCTGCTGCTCGTCGCGGCGATCGCGACCGCCGGGGTCGTCTCGGTCGCTGGCGCACAGACAGCGGACTACTCGACTAACGAGACGGTGACGCTCACGAACGAAACGGAGCCCATCACCGTCTCTGTCGTCTGGAACGAAACGATAGACGACCCGGCCAACACCTCGGCCACCGTCACGTTCTACAACGAGACGGAATACGCGAACGACTCAGCGAACGCGACGATCGCGCTCGAGGACACGATCGGGACCGACGCTGGCAACACGACCGAGCTCGAGTACAACCAGAGTGACACTGGCCTCGATCTCGACGGCGAGTATCGAGTGGTCGTCACCGGGCCGGATTCGGCGATCGAAAGCGCGAGCATTGAGGATAATTCCAGCTTCCTCGGCGGCGTCTTCACGGGCGGCGGTAATCTCGGCGACGGCGGGATGCTCGCCGGGCTCGCCGTGATCGCGGTGGCCGTGATCGGCGCGGCCGTGGTACTGATGCGGGACTAACGAGGGAGAACTATGAATTTCAAGATTTTCGATCAGACAGATTCTGAGTCGTACAGATTCGCCGTTCTCGGGTACTGTCTCGGGGCCTCGGCACTGACCGTCGTTCTCGCCGTGATCTCCGCGGCGGGGGTGATCTGATGTCAGCCCAAGGCCCACGCCCACGGCCCACAGATTCGGGCGGGGCCGGCTCGAGCAGCGGAATAACTCGTCGCGGTCTGTTCCGGCGGACGGCCGTTGCGGGCGGGACGGTCGTGGCGATCGGGGGCGGCTCGACGGTCGTACCTCGGTACTCGCCGATCGGCCGAGCGGCCGCGGTCGCACCGGTCGCGGTGATCGGCGTAGTAGGTGGCGCTGCCGCTGTGAAGTATGTAACTGGTAAGACGGTCGGTGAACACCTGTTCACGGGCGACGACCAAGATTACAGCGGCTATACCGGCGAAGACGCCTTACAGACTGATCTTTTCGCCGGGGCGCTCGAGATGCAGAGCGCGAATGAGCGGGTAATGACCTCGATCGGGAACAACATCCAGCATATCGATACGATCGGCCTCACGAAAGGAAAGGGGGCGATCGTCAAGGAGATGAACGCCGGAAACGTCGAGAGCGAGGCTAACGCGGCGATGCAGAACGCGACGGAAGAGTACGCGGCGATGATTCAAGAGAACATCGTCACCCACTCCAACGAGCAGGTGCGTCAAATGGCGCACCATATCGAGCAGGTCGAAACCCACGAAAACCTGACCGTTGCTGGCGTTTTCGGTCGATGGTTCCCCGGCGACGACCGCGAGGCGGACGACCCGGTCTATGACCTGAGTGGATTGAATCAGGTTCACGAACTGACGACGACGCTCGCGGACGGCCGGGAAATCGAGTACGTCGCGCTGTCGCTGAACAACGACAGCGGCTACACGGTCTGGTACGACTGGCGCGGCGATCTCGACGAAACGCAGTGGTCGAACAACTACGAGATGGGATCGCTGGCAATCCAGAGCGTCGATGGGTCAGATCGGACGCACTACAGTAAGAAGTCGAACTTCACCAGTGCGTGGGACAGCGCGGTCAGTTCGCTCGATAGCGTGCAGTCGGACCTCTCGGGATTCTCGTCGGACGTGTACGCTCAGTGGTCACCCGGCGACATTCCGACGGATCAGATCATTGACCCAGTGACGGCCGCAACGGAACTGAACCAGAATTACGATAACGCGGCCGGGCAGTCGGCTCATGCCGCGCTGATGGGAATCCCGACGACAGCCGACCTATCGGCGAATCTCGAGATCGAAAGTAACGAGGCAGAAGACGGCGTTTGGGAGGTGGAAGCGGATATCTTCACGGATCACGTCCCGAGAAACGACGTAACGTCATCGGCCTCGATCTCGTCCGGTGTACTCACGCTGTCAACCGAGCCGGTCACTGACGAAACCTACACGCTGACGACGACCGACGGCGAGACGGTGGACACGCCGGCCTCAAGCTTCACCGATAACGGAGACGGGACATGGGAGGTTGATCTGTCGTCCGATCTCAGCACGACCTCGGTCGAGACGCTGCTGGGCGAGGTTATCGGCTACAAGACCGGAGCGACCTACCACCCGAGCGAGTGGGATGCTCCCCTCTATATCGCGTACAACTACACCAACGAAAACGGCGAGAAGAAGGGCGCTTTCACGCAAATTGAGAGTCCGACGACCTTCGTGAAAGTGACCGACGCGGATGGCAACGATGTCGAAACCTTCGAGCCCGAGTCGCAAAACATCCAGACGGCCGACGTGGAAGCTCTCAAGAAAGAACTCGAGCAAGTTCGAGAAGAGCAAAAGCGGCTCCAGGAGGAAGCACAGGAAGAGAAAGAAGATGACGGGCCGCTATTCGGTGGCCTATTCGATGGCGGTCTCGAGGGCGGCGGCGGGTTGCTCGGACTCGGCCTAATCGGCATCGTCATCCTCGCTGTGGTCGGCATCGTCACCGACGCGGTCCCGGGACTGGGGAACAACTGACCATGCGACGTCTTTTCATCGTTGCCACGGTTGCAGCGCTGGCGCTCGCGATGGGCATGGGCGTTGGGCCAGCCGTCGCACAGAGCAACGAAACGGCAGCCAACCAGACCGACGGTGAACCGGTCGTACAGGCCGAGGAGGATGCCGTTCGGATAATCGACAACCAGACGCGAGTGACCGACTGGAGTTACGAGCCCGGCCGGTTCTCACTCGAGCTCCAGGCGGACGAGCCGACAACGATCAGCATCACCGAATCGGGGGCATTCGATGAGGACGCTACAAGCTTCAACTACGCCGAGAAGGAGTTAGACGAGGGAACGCAGACGGTGACGTTCATGGTATCGCCGCGGGAAGGCGAGAAGGGCGCGGCCGTCGCGATCGCCACCCAGAAGTCACTCGAGAAGGGCGGCGGTGCGATCGTTTCGACCGGGATGGTTCAGCAGAACCCGTTCCGTCACTTCGGCGGTGAGACGGGGCTGTTCTCCGGTGTTCTCATCACCGTGGGCAGTGCGGGATTCGGCGCGTGGTACGTCGTTCGCTCCGAGGAATCCGGGGTGGTCAAGGCATGAGCGACACGAGCGGCACCTTCGGGAATTGGAAGGACCGAATTACCTACGTCGTCGCCGAGGCGCAGTTACTCGTGTTCGCCGTGCTGTTCTCGCTCGGTGTTGCGATTCTCTGGATTCGGCCGTCTATCCCCGGTATCCCGCCGATATTCTTCGGCTGGTTCGCGGCTCTCATCCTACTTGGGCCGCCGCTGATTGCGATATTCGTTACCGGAGCCCGGAAGCTCCGCGACCGGCGAATGACGACGGTACACCACATCAACGGCGTCGATGACGTGAGAGAGAAATACTACGTCGAGCCGGAGTTGTGGAGCCAGAAGACTGTCGAGGGGCCGTCGCCGTATGTGTGCAACGACGGAGATGCCTACGAAGTCCGTGAGTTTACCCATCACGAGGATATCGGCGAGTTAGTCGTTCGAGGCTGTTATATGTCGCAGATGGCCGACTCGAAACTCGTTACGACGAAGACCATGCTCGAGGACATCCACGGCGATCTAGTCGAGGCGTTTCTCGAGTTGAACCAGCTGCGCGGTCGGATCAGCAAGATGGGGCTGCAGATCCAAGGCGACGTGATCAACGAGGAAGCCGAGGCCGACGAGCGCGGGTTGATGAACCCGCGAACGGCCGTCAAAGATCGGTTCGAATCGGCCAAGGAGGACGCCACTGCGTCGGACGATGACGAGATCCGAGACGTCGGTCAGTACGTCGACGAGTACACCGAGGGGCACGGTCCGAGAACGCCGGTCAGGGCGGAGGAATCGGCCACAGAACAGGCTGCAACCGATGGAGGAGAACCATGAGCGACGAGCAAGACAACTACACAGTCGGTGGCTTTCGCGAGTACCAGGACGGGAATCTCGAGCGCGACCCCGAAGAAGTCCTTCGGCATTCAGGGTTCGTTCGTGACGAGCAAGTGGACCGGCAGCTAGCGATGCGGGCGGTTCATCACGACACGGACCGCTGGCAGACGAAGCCCGCGAAGGACTACATGGCGGTCGGCAAGAATCGGAAGATCCTGCAGGCCGAAGGGAGCGAGACGGCCCGTCAGGCGCTCGAGAACGGCGACACGCTCACACTGAAGCACTACATCGGCGACCCGGCTCAGGAAGCCGACCTCGCCGGGATCAAAGCCGTGACCCGCTTGCAGGAGATCGTCGCTGGACCCGCGCCGGTAATCGTGCTGCTCGGCGAGATGGGAGACGGGAAAACCGATTTCTCTGGGCTGTTGGGCCAGCTCCGTGAGCGATGGGTCGACGGGAATCTTCTCGTCGGCTCGAACATACGCACGCTCGAGCGGACGAACCGATGGGTCCGTGACGACGGCTCGGTAGAAGACGGCTGGATTCCGAACTACCCGCTGCTCGAGGAATGGGTCAGTCAGGACGGCGATCCCGTCGAAAACCCGCAGCAGCCGAAGCTATTCATCGGCGACGAATTCTCGACGAACGCGAGCGGAGCCGGCGAAGACGGCCACAAGGTGCGGAAACTGATGGGGCCGCTGGTGTTCAAGATCCGCAAGTACGGCGGCGCTCTCATCTACATCGGCCACGACGAGAGTTCGATTCATCCGATGCTCTGGCGTGTCGGCACGATCATCAAAAAGACGTCGCAGAAATCAGCGGTCGTCGCCGATCGAGTTTCGAACGGCAGTCTCGTCGACGTGGACCCGCGCCCCCTCGAGGGCATTCCGCCGACCGACTGGTCGTTCAACACGAACGACGAGGCCGACTGGAGCTGGTCCGCGCCTGGAGGCGACGAGAAAGACGAGGCGATCGCCGAGAAAGACGTGAAACGAGTCGCCGCCTGGACGATGGAAATCTGCCGTCGACAGGGAATGTCGTCGCGTGCAACCGCCGAATTCGTGCCGTACAGTCACGCTACCGTCTCAAATTGGTGGGACGATATCGACGAGGGCGGCGAAAAGGCAGACTGGGTTTCCACAGTTGAACAGGTGATCGCATGACCGCGTCGGGGTGTCAAGCTGTAAAGCGTAACTGTCCCCCCTTTAGAGTAGCCCATAGCCCACCGCGCTTGCTCCCTACCGGGAGCGAAGCGAGCGATGGGCGCACGGCTCGAGGCCAGCGGAGGAGTATATATATCGGCGCGCGACGCGCGTGGTCCGCGTGAATCGGTCGAAGCGGGCGAACCATTTCGGGACTGCCGTCGAGAAACGAATGGCCGAAAAGCGTCGGTTCGATCTCGAGCGGGCCAGCTGGCACGACGCGAGATTCGGGAACGGGACACCCGTCGAGATTAAGTCCACGATGCACGAGCATTCCGACGGCCAGCCCGGAAACTGGAAGGTTTATCGTGAGTACCACGAGAAACTCCGGCGGCACGACGGCTGGTACTGTTTCGTCGTCTACCGGCCACATGGGCGATCGGGTTGCACAATTCTTTGTGATAAGATGGTTCGCTCGAGCGATCTCCCGCTGCTCCGGTGGCACGGTGGCGGCGATCACCGTGGGACCGAACAAGCGAAGATCTCGATTGAATCTGTGTTTTAACAGTAGATCGTAGTGCGGTTCTTTTATTCAGAATACTCCGTGAGACTCGCGGTAAGTACAGATGCTTACAGACCATGATTAGTTTCTAAAACGCGTATCGAAGTTTCTTCTATCTCTCGGTTTAACTCCATGCAGCACCGAGAGCCACGCCTATTGCCATACCAATAGCTGTCCACAGTGCAATGTCGTCCATCGCAACACCGAGGGCCACTCCGACTCCCGCCCCAACTGCGATACCCAGTCCCATCTTACTCCGGGTTCCATCTTCACCTTGTTTTCCGTACATACTGTCCTATTCATATCACTGACGATAAATCTATTCTCTGTACTTACCGAATCGGGTGCTTCAGTTTCGTACCTGCTTCTGAATAAAAAATCGTATTACCAACTGCTGTTAATCGGTGTCGACGGCGATCTCGGATTCGACTTCGAACGTCACTGCTCTCGTCGAGAGTGTCTCGGCGATCTCTCGACGCTGCTCGAGCGTGAGGTCGTCGCGCTCGATAACCTGGCGGGATGCCTGGACAAACTTCGGTACGTCATCGCAAGCGCTCACCACCGCTTTCGTCTTGTTACAGTCGTAGAAGTCGGCTGCGCGTTCGATTGCGTCTTGTCGGTACGCATAGTCGCCGTCGGTTCTGATTCGCATACTCGTACACACGACCCCCGAAATCCTAGTTTTTTCGGCTCACTGGACGGTCCATTTCGACCCAAAACAGGCGAAACGTGTCGGTCATCCAGAGAAGAACGCGGTCTCGAGCGACCGAACGACTCGAGATATGCACACGAGGGTTCGCGTCTCGTGTGCATATTCGGGGAACGGGATTTGTCGACGTACGACCCCAGGAAGTTGTGTGAGAACTCCTTCGACCGAGTACTGTTCTGAAAATTCGGTAATTGTTCGACCTAAAAGAGTACTAAGCAAATATACGAAATATAGGAATTAGACTAAAATCATACAGAGTCCATAGTATCATTCATCTCATCAATTTTTGAACGCAGATTTGAGATTTTCTGCTGATATTTTTCATTCTCGGTAATAATTGCATCATCCAGACTTTCAAACACAATGCCCCATGTGTTATCCCACCCCTCAGAGTATGTCTCTGAAAATTCCCTGGTCACGGGATATACGACTTGGATATCAGGGTGCTGATATTTAAACAAGTGACAACCCACGGTTTGGAGTTTGCTTCCCGTAGGAGCTAGGACTATCCTATATTTATCTGAATAGTCTTCATAAACATGATTGAGTACTTCCACTGTTTGTCGATAATTGAAAGTACTTGTCTCTCGCCAGTCAACTTGGATGTGTGACTCTACTCCTTCATTGAGTTCACGAATACTCTCTTTTCGCCATTGATTCTTCTCCATTCGTGGACTCCCTTGGATGGAAACTAATTGCGCGGGAGATAGTTCACTTGTTAAAGCCATTAGCTCCTGATGATTGAACGTTGGGAATGCAACAACAACCATCGACTGGTCGCTTCCCAGTGCTGATGATAGACCACGGGTCGTAACGATATCATAAATACCGTTGGTCAGGAAAGCTGGGGTTCGATCAGAATCTTCGCTGGACTGGAGCTTTTTGGTGTATTCGTCTTCTCTGGGGTGATATTTATCTGCTTCAGCGTAGTAGATTGTTACCGAGAAGTCTTTCTCAGCGAGGATTTGAAGAGAGATTATTATAAGTAATTTTGACATGCCAGAGACGTCAAGGATTACATGATTTTCTGAAATTGAATCTAGGAAATCAGAAAAATCTGATTCGAATGAATTGGGATCATGTCGGTCGAATACCATTGATTGAGTAGAATCGTCAGAAATCCCGAGAGAACTCAAACCCTTCTTTAGGGCATTTATATTGTTACGGCTGTTGAAGGGTTCATATTGAATGCTAGTTGCACTACTGATCAAGCTTGCATCGTCACGGCGGCTAAATTCCTCGAATATCGCCCTTGCTCTGTCCTCAAAGCCCGCAACAGCAACTAATGAGGTTGGAGAGTCAATATCGACTTGACTGAATTTAGTTATTTTTGGTAAATCCATATGAGTTCTACTTACTCCGGATTCTCGTCAATATCGTCTAAATACTTGGAGAGACTTTCATTTTCCGATCGTTCAAACTCTGAGGCATTGTATCCATCAGGGTTCATTAATAAATAGATGAACTCAGCAGGTTCCATAGAAACGTTGTCCCTTTGGCTGGGAGTGAGATTAAATTTTGGCAACAATAGCCGTCTCAGATAAAGTCGAGGGACCGCCCCGCCACGAATACTTTTACCGCGTGTATCAAGCAGGAAAATACCATACTGAAGTAAGTGGTTGTAAATTGACTCAGCTTCTTCTGTGATTTCTTCTTTCTCAGGTCGTTTTGACGTGTCTCTCCGTAAAGCTGTGAGTACCTCCGGTAGGTATTCGTCAGAATCAAATGAAAACGAATCCCGGATCTCAATACGAAAACCCTGGAAAGGAGGATTCCCAGACTGATTTTTACTATTCTCGTTCATTAACAGATAGTTCGCACGTTTTCCAAATACTTCGGCTATCTCTCTCAGCCTCTCTCCATTCTCTGGAATTGATTCTATTTTATTCATGAAGCTTCCGCCGTATCTTTTTATGATTTCATCTTGTTTTTCTGCAGGAATTGGAATCTCCACATCTCCTTTCTCCCAATCTTCTTTCTGGCCAACTTCATTGAACATCCCCCGCACTAATCGAAGCATTTCGGATATATCACCGGAGAAAATATCCCTCAAGGTCTCAAATCCAGCGTAATTGACCTCCGAATCACTCCGAATTTGACGAGCGAGATCATTGTATGAATCATATGGACGAAAGCCAAGAATATCATGAATGTCATCATACATAGTATTCATCCCGCTAGTGGTCTCTAGGCGTGTATCGAGGACGTCCTTCAAGAATTTATCTCTCTTATCCGTGTTACTGATAAAATGGCTAGCTAAATCTACGACTTCATACTCCCGAGATTCCTCGAGGAGTTTTCCGGACCGGTCATACGGGTGGAAAGATGCGATACTCTCCGTTGAAATCTTGAAATAGATTTGATCCCACCGTTCTAGTGCCAAATCATTTAGCGTCTTTTGCATACCCTTAGTGATTTTTGGCAGGGAGTAGTCATCTACAAGGAAAAATATTGGTTTCCCCTCTAGCCAACTAATTGAGTTTTGAAGTTCCCTGCATATTTTTGGGAGACTGTCGATTCCCATTAGGCGGGCTGAATCGTTGAACCCAGACCCACCCCGCCGCAAAGTATTGTTTATTCTACTTTTCTCTTTATCCAATACGGATGTGATGTGCTCTAGAACATCAGTGCCTGCGGGTGGGCTAGAGTACTCCCTGACTGCCCGAGACAATCTATCCTCTAATAGACTCACAGATTCATCTGAGACTTTTCTTCCCAGTTCATCGCGAAGCATCCTGATCCGGTATATGAACTTTTTAAGCATCGAAACCGAAAAATAGTGAATTAGAAGGTCTTGATTCCGTTGAGACGGATTCTCATCATCCATATAATGAAAGGCAAAATACAAATCCCGGCAAGGGTAGAAGGTGGCCAAATAATCAATGTCCTCAGCCGATGAAATCTGTCCGGTTTCTAATTTGGTCTCTAAGTCCATATTCATCAGAATTGTCGTCTTACCGCACCCACGAGGTCCCGTTACGATTGTATTTGTGCTAGTGTGAAGCTGGCCATATCCTGGAAAGTCGCGCGAATAGAGACGTTCTATGAGCTCGAAAGAATCCCCCATCTGCTCACAGCTTAGATAATCAAAGGGGCTTTTCAGCTTGACTTCGGGCGATCCAGACATTCGCTCTCTTGCCTTCGCCTGATTTTCTCGAAGTTTGGCCAGAAGTTTCTCCGGAGATTGGACATAGTCCCCTTTAATCGGATCTTCCTCAATGATATATTTTCCAACAAATTCATCGATCAAGAAATCTATCCGGTATTCATCGAATGTATCTAATCCCGATTTATCAATAGTAGATAACAAATTTAGGACGAGGTCACCAAGTTGGGCGTAATCATTTTTCGGCTCCATCGAATTGTAAGAATTTCCAATTCCAAAGTCAGTTATTTTGACTTGAGGCTCATCACTGAGTGTAATATCCGACTTTGAGAGAAGAATATTTCCTGGATGCAGATCGTTGTGATTGATTCCCCTTTGTTCCATCCCATGAAGAACATCTAAAATTGCTTCGGCAACGGAACAAACAAATGAAACAGTAATTTGGTCAGATTTCTCATTAAGGTATTCTTGTAGGCTTTGTCCATCAACAAATTCAGAGATGACACATGCGTATTCGTCGGACTCAATTGTAACTTTTGTATAGTCTTTGATGCTAACCACTCGGGGATGGGAGTCCATCATAGTCGCCTTCTGGACTTCCTCCTCCCAGCCTTCCCTTAGACCACTAATTGGGCTGAGTTTACATGCAGCATCCATATCAACTTCATCAGCAATATGAGAGGCGCGATAAACTACCCCGTTGTTCCCCGAGTCAATTCTCTCCTTGACCCGCCAATTCTCAAGGAAAACTTTCCCTATTATTTCGGATTTGTCTGATATTTTTGATGTCATACTAATTTTCGAGCACCAAGATAGTCTCTGATTTTGTTGACATAGAATTTATTTCCCTTTGAGGAACCTTATCCTGAACCGCCTCTTTTACGCTCATCCCATACTCCTCATTCTTGACCATGTTCGCTAACACCTCCGATGTGTCTACGGCAGCACCTGACCGCTGTGACTCTCCCATTACGAAGATTAGATTTCCCCCCGGTTGAAGAGCATTTGTAGCTTCAGAAAGGAAATTATCCAAGAAGTCTCTATATTGTTGCCTATTTTCCGGACTTCCGTCCAGATCCTCATAGTCTTCAACACCTAAGAAATACAGACGCAGACGATTGTCCCGTCCATAATCGAGCTTATTCATATACGGTGGACTGGTGATAATGGTATCCAGTCTATCCTTCTGGATCTCTTCGTTAATTACCTCTGCAGAATCGCCACTATAAATAGTTTGCTGTAGTGAATTATCAAACTCTGGGGCCCTACGGAAGGCACGCTCGATCTTCGAAAACAGTCGGGGTCTGATCTCCCTATATTCGTATTTTTCTGGGTATTGATCTCGCGGGAATTTTTCATCCCTTAGATAGGGGCGCAAGTTACTAGCCGGATATGACAGAAATCCCGGTCGCTGATGGTGGAGAATACCCAATAGGCAAGCAAGTAGAAAATGTTCGTCATTCTCGCGAAGTAGAGGGGCTAGTTGGACAATGCCTGAGAGTGTCTTAGGGTGGAAGAATTCAGCAACCCACTCAGGTATATCATCGGTTCCAACACCAGACTCAGGTTCAATTTTACTAAGATACTTCTCCGCAGATTCCTTAGCCTCTTCCTCCGATTTTGGAGGATGTAGCTTCGCTTTAGAAAGCAGAATTGAATACGGGTTCCTATCGATACCAATTGCCTCTCTTTTTTCAATCGCAGCTTCCAGAGGAACGGTTCCCGACCCTGAAAATGGATCGAGAATAGTATCTCCTGGTGAAGAGTAGGTTTGAACGAGTTCCTTTGCCATAGAGGATTTCATCTTACCTAAGAAAGGAGATAGCTGGTGCAAGGTGGATTCACTATGGACAGTCCTCCCCTCCCATGCATCTGGGTTCAAACTAGAAGGCATCAGTTGATACTTATGGGTTAGCACGGGGGTCCTTAATATTTTCTTGAAGGAGATTCGTGGCGTCAGTACATAGTCCACTAACTTCATTTTCAGCTGGGGCGGCCAGCAGCGCGGTGGTTAGTTTAGGACCTTGGCCTTAGCCACAATCATTCAGCGATATCGGTTCAACGGTCTCGACGAAGATGGCGTATTAAGTCGAGGTGAAGAGTCTACTGTCTCTGCCGAATTGTCCGTGATCCTAGAATGCCATCGGTTGTATATGGAATTTTCAGGTTTTATCTGAGACTCTATGATCCAAAATAGAGCAAACGTCAACGGCAGCATGAATATCGAGAATGTGTAAAGATATAGAGGCCCATTCTGAAGATAACCGGTTGCAGCTACGCCGCCGATTAGACTTCCAAAGAAGACTTTTCCTGTATTCGCGAGCACAACTGAGGCATTTTCCGTCATTACCTGCATGTTTCTAATTCGATACTAATCATCTTACTGAATGTCTGGATAGAAGAGTCTGTAGGTACGGTTCGTGCGCTTCAACTGAAGATCTATTGTGCAACACTGGGGCAGGACACTGTGATTTTTTGGCGCTAGCGACTTGATGATGGAGTTACCGAAACAAGATGGTCCGCGCGGGCAATCTCCTGCTGCTCCGCTGGCACGGCGGTGGCGATCACCGCGGGATCGAACAAGCGAAGATCTCGATCGACTCGATTTTCTAACCCCGCCTAAGCGCTTCCGCTAGTTCTGGTTAACAAGGTCCTGTTCACTCCTACCACCGCTGTACCGTCTGGTGACGGCCAGTTCGTTTTTCTCTCAGCGCGGCGCGCAGAGCGCGCGCCGCGCAATTGCCCTGCCCCCTTAGGGGCAAATTGCTCCAGTTCATGATTCAACTCTTAACTCGCCACAACTTTCTTCATATATGAGACGAATGCCAGCGTAATATGTCCACGGCTAAAACGGAGAAAACAGACTTACAGCGAGATATACTTCTCACGTGGTATGAGAATCCGAACGCCACAAACAAAGAAATTGCAAAAGCATGCGATTGTTCGGCCTCGTACGTGAGTCAGGTCACGAACCGCTTTGAGGATTACAATGAAATGGAGGCTATGATGGACCGCCAAGATAAGGAAATGGAAAGGATGTTCGGCGGCGATATCTTTCAAAGTATGCCGTCCAGTAACGGTCAGTATAGGATTGGTGCTTCGAGTGGCCCCAGTTTGGTCGAAATCTACACTGAACAACCAGATAATCTCATAGGCTATCTTGTCCGGGCTGCTATTCTCCTGTTTCTACTCTACATTTTCTACGAAGCAGCGATGGTTCTGGTGTTCTGAATAGACTAAACCAGCGTTTCAGTTTGGATATCGTTAGCGCTCACGCAATCAAGACCCCCATTTCGTGTGCTTCAACTGGAGTGCTGCCGTACGGAGGCAGGGGTGGTGCGCTGTAATTTTTTGGCGCTGTCCCCTTGGGGACACCCGCCAAGGGGGTTTTCGCGCGAAGCGCGAAACGACCTCGCAGGCGTTGCGGTGCGATCGCGGTGCCGACCCCGCCCTTGAGCCGGTGGCTACAACCAGAGTTGTCTAAGCAGGGATGTTATTCAAGAATACTTGTAGAAAACAAGGAAAACAAGAGCGTTGCCACTATCGAGGCCGGTTCAGCGATCGGCGACAGCGCCGATGAATCCGGTTTCAGTTCCGCCGCCGGGAGTCTTCCAGGTCAGCTCGGCGCCGCGGAGGACCGTTGGATCGTTCCCCGACTTCGACCACTTCTCGAGAGCTTCACCGGCGATCGTCGCAAGGTTCTCGAAACTATCCGACTTCAACCGAGAGAGAATTGTATCGATCCGCATCCGCCGGGGCTCGCCGTTCTCGTCGAACTCGAGGTCGGCGCCGTTCTTCGCGAGCCACTCCTGGAAGGGCGACGACTCAGCGACGTGATCGGCTAAGCCCATGAGGTGTTGCATCCGATCGGCGTAACTCTCGATCGCGTACTCGGCCGACTCGACGAGCGCTCGCAGTTCCTCGCGGTACTTTCGAGCACGGAACGATACGTCGCCCTGGTCGAGCTCGAGGACCTCACCGAGATCGTTGATCGCCCGGTAGATCGTCGCAGGGTGTTTCCCCAGCTCGTCGGCGAGCCCGTCGATCGTCGAGCCGCCGTCCGTCGCGACCGTCTCGGTCACGTTGCGGGCGGTCTCGCCCATGTCCCGCAGCGTCGTCATCAACAGGTGGTCAGACTTCGCCTCAAGGCGCGGCGTCGGGTCTTCGTAGAGTTCGACCAGGTCGTCTCGAGCCACCGCATCGAAGTGATCGTCGGCGATGTAAACACTGTTGCCGTCGGGACCGAGCGGGATGTCTTCCCAGTGGAGAGCGTTCAACAGTGTCTCCTCGATCTGCTCGGTGACCGCGTGGCGATCGGCCCATGACCATGCCTCTTTGTCGTTCATCGACTTGTTCACCAACACCTCCACTTTCGGGTGGTAGGACGGGTGATCTTTCGAGACTGCGTCTGGGTCCTTCAGCTGGTAGATCTCGAATTTTCGTCCGTAGGTGTGCCCCGGTAGTAGCTCGCCAGCTGATGCCGGATCTAAAAACAGCCGGTTCTGGTGGTTGATCGCCTCCTTGTTGTTGATGTGGAGTTCGGCCTTCACTCCCTTGAGGTCGGACAGGTAGTGCGCAACCTTCTGCAGCACACCGGCCGACGAGAGCTTTTCCGCCCACTCGCGACGGATTCGAACGTACCGTTCGTACGCCCACATTCGGCTCGCTTCGTGCGGCTCGGCTCGGAAGTAGTCGGGATGAACCCGCTCGTTAGCATAGTCGAACACCGCCGCAAAAAACTCCGGCAGTAGCTCGAGACCGCGGTCGGGTTCGATATTACTCGTGTGGAACTCGACGTCGATACCGTCAACCTCGCCGACCTGATTCTCCCACGGGAGCTGCAACCGCTCGCCGCTCTCCCAGTGGCGCATGTTCGGGAACCGAGGGCCGATGTTGTACGACGCCTTCCGCTCGCCGCGCCCACGGCCCACGATATCCCACTCGTAAAGCCGCTCGGCATTGATCCCGTCCGACAGTCGCGGTGCGAACCCGGACTTGCTGTACCGGACCTCTAGGTGCCAGGGCTCGCCGTCGATCTCGGTGTCGATCTCGAGGTAGCCCTCGAAGGGCGACCCAAGCATCACTGATGACAGCGCGTCGTAGGGTCCGCGGCCCCAGTCGGGCCACTTCCACCGGCCCTCGATCTCATGTGGCGTCGTCTCGACCTGTGACACCGCTACTCACCTCGCTCGCGCTCACGTTCTTGCTCGCTCTCGAGCAAGCCAGTGAGCACCGCCACGGGATTCCACCACGTCGCGCCCTGACACGGATAGCAGACGTGTTTGAACGACGTACAGTCCGTTACCTCGAGGGCGGCCAGATCAGCTTGCGGGAGCTGGTCCATCTCCTGGAGGCTGGCACGCTTGACGTGCGTCTGCCCACAGCCCACGCAGATTGCGTCGACGGGGATACCGAACCGACCGGCTACCGGGCTCGCTAACTCGGCCTCGAGGTCGCGGTCGTCTCGATCGGCATCATCACTGACCTTCGGACTCTCGAGTACCGACGCTCGAGAACTCATAGTGGCCCCTCACGTGCGTCGCGAACTGCGCGCGTACAGTCAGGACAGAGCCGGCGGAGCGCATCGACGCGATCGCCACAGCGCTCACACACGTCGGATTCGACGAGGCGATTCATCGCGAATCACCGTCCTCGTGTTCAGACTCTGAATTCGGTATTCCGAATCCGTAATAACGGAAGGAATGTCCGGAGAGCCGCCGTTTATGCAGGTCAGACCATGATCCTAGGGTGGACTCTGGGGAACTCCATTCGGACACACCACCTACCGATTCCCTCCCCTGAGTTCGAATCGTAACTGTGACCGTCACCGCACAGTCGCTTTTACGCTGGCGAGTACTGCTCAAGGAGCATCCGCTGTCGGCTCGAATCTCCTGATCGCCGAGCACCTGCCGAACGTCCGCGTCAGTCGCTTGATAGGCCGGATGGGCGATGGGCGTCCGACTCTCAACATCGTACAGTTCGCTCGCGAGGACGAACTCACTCATCGAGCATCGCCCCCTCTGCCTTGACGACCTGCTGAAACTGCTCGCGATCGCCGCCTCGATCCGGATGATGCTCTTTCTTTTTCGCTCGAGCCGCCGCCTGTACGACGCCGTCGTCAGCGTCGGGTGCAACCTCGAGAATCTCGTGTGGCGGCTCTGGCGGAGTGACAGCGTCCCCGTCAGCGCTCGGGAGCGCTTGTGTCGAGAACTCCGACTCGACGGTTTGGACGCCGTAGCGTTCGAGGGCTCGCTTCGCGTTCAGATACTTCGCGATCGCCTGCGCATTGTCTCGCAGGTTGTTCCACCGATCGCACGGAACTGCGAACTGCCGACCGTCCCGCTCGAAATAGACGACGACTCCCGGATCATCCGGATCACGGTCAGCGTACGGTCGATGCGGCTGCGCCTGCGTGTGTGGTGCAGCCGTCTCGACCTGCACATTGCGGGCGTCCATCTTCCGCAACTCCTCGAGGACGTTGTCGAACGCTCGGGTGCGAGAGACACGAAACCCGTGCGGGTAGGGGTCGCGATCGCCAGCCGGCGTCCGCTCGAACCCGTCCGGCCACTCGAGACGCTCAGACATCGCTCTCACCTCCATGACGGCCGGGCGATGTCTCCGGGTCCGGGATCGAAACGTCGACGCCAGCAGCAGAGCCACGGCTCAGTCGCGCGAAGGTATCGCAGTCACCACAGCGGTGGGCCCGATCGTCGTCGTCACCGAAGACGCGGCGGAACCGATCGGTGATATGGGCACCGCAGTGATTACAGGTCGAATTGTCGACCGACGGCCACGGTGCGACCGTCATGCAGACCACCCCGTAGAGCGGCTGCTAAGTGTCAGGAAGTGCGGGAAAAGGTATATGTACCCAGTGGGCCGGCGCAGATTCGAACTGCGGTTACGGCCACCCGAAGGCCGAAGGATACCAAGCTACCCCACCGGCCCGCACATTCTGAGTGAACGGATCCGTTCGTTTAACGCTTCCGAATGCTGGTGTCGAACCGCCGGCAGCGGAGCTGATTCCTCGAGCCAACCCTCACCAAAGCCACCCTCAAAACCGCTCGTAGCCGTCCGTATCCAGATAGTGATGCGCGACGGTGATCGCCTGATCCGCGTGCAGTAATTCGGGGCCGAGTCGAAGCCGCTGGTCGGCGTAGTCCTCGAGCAACCCCGCCTCCTCATCCGTGAAGTCCCGGTGATCCGAGAGCACGAAAATCGCGTCCGCCAGCGTCTCGGCAGCCACGTCGACAGCCGCCTCGCCGTCCTCGTGGAGCTGGACGATCGAGCCGTCGTCGGCGATTTCCTCGAGCGTCCCCTCGAATCCGCGGCGGTAGACCTCGATCCCTGGGTTGGGTTCGGCGGGCAGCGCGCCGATGGCGTTCTCGCGGTGCTCGAGGGCCTTGCGAACCAGCGCGGCGGTGCTCCGCTCGTCGGGGTTGAGCCGCTGGAGCGTTCTCCCGTCGAAGGTGATCGTGAACTCGTCCCGGGCGATCAGGTGGACGCGCACGTCCTCGCGGATGCCGTGGGAGATGACGAACGCGGCGGTGATCGACCGACAGAGCGCGTCGAGGCGACCGGCTCCGCCCGCGAGGTCGTCGAGCGAGAAGTCGGGCTCCGTGGGAACGTCGTGACCGATGAGCACGAACTGGCGCATACCGGAGCGTGGGCGGCCGACGGGATAGCCGCCACGATTCGGCGGCGGCGGATCACCGCCACCGTCCGATGCTCAGAAGCGCCGCCGGGCGCTCGAAACCCGCCTGGTGCTCGGAAACCGCACCCGGCGCTCAGGACCCGATCCCGAATAGGCGCTCGAGCGAGTCGAACACCCACTCGAGCCCCGGCATCCCGTCGCGATACCAGACGATAACGGCGACGGCGAACAGACCGAACTGGATCCACTCGTAGGCCCCGAGCGTGTAGTAGTGGAGGAACGCGTCGAGAATCCCAGCGACGGGCTCCTCGGGGGGCTGCTCGAGCACCGGCCAGAGGAGGTAGGCGGCGTGTGCGAACTCCCCCAAGAGGACCTGCGGCGGCACGTCCGCCAACAGGTGCGAGCAGTAGCCGATAAGGAAGGCGACGCCGATCGCGCGACCCTCGAGGCGATCCGCGACGAGGAGGACTGCAGGCACGAGGAGGGCGACGACGAACAGCGAGTGCGCGAGGGTTCGCCCGCCGGGCAGGATGCCGAAATTCCACGCGAGGGGCTTGTCGATCAGGTCCGGCGTCTGCGAGCCGACCGCGATCGCGAGCGCCGGCCAGGTTCGCGGCGGTCGGCCGAACCGGCGGTGCGTGACGACGGTGTAGAGCAGATAGGCGACGGCGAGGTGTCCCCAGGGCCACATCCTCCGGGCGTTCACCGGACGCGGGCATAGATGCTTCGGCTCGACGCGCCGACAACGGGACTGCATACCGCGATGGTGGCACTGCATAGGCATGGCCAACCGTTACCCTCGTCTCCGGTATTCAGTCAATACATGGCGAAATCAGAGTCGTCGCAGTCGAACGGGCAACAGCAGTTGCTCGCGATGCTCGAGGGGCGGTCCTGCCACCACTGTGAAGACGGCGAACTCGAGCGGGCGACCTACAAGGACAACAGGGCGATCATCTGCGATAGCTGCGGGACGCCGCGCGTTCAGGTCTGGTCGGCCTCGCTCAACTAGTACTCGAGCGCACCGATCCAGGCGTCGCTGCCGCTGACTGCACACCACTCGCGGTGTGCGTCGTAACAGCGCGAATCCATCACCTGGCCACACCGACACCAGTGCTGTGCGTCGTCGGGAACGGATCGTCGACAGAGCGGACATCGGGTATGCATGCTATTGTCTACCGTGATTCGACAGATACCACTTTTCGGTGCAGCGCTGACCGGTCACGAACGCGACCGAAAGACGGCTCTCAAAGGGAGAGTCGACGGAAGTAGTCGAGAGAGTACCGCGAAGGAGACAAATAGGGTGAGGGATCACCGCGATCGCGATCCCGAGTAGTCGTGGCCGACGACGAGTGCGAGCGCGTGGACCGCCAGCAGCGCGATGAACAGCGACAGGTGACTCATCGAATCGATTCCGGTGAGGATAACGGGAACGTAGACGATCGGCAGCAGGGTACCGAGCCAGAAGCCAGCAGCGGTAACGGAGTGGCTCAGGCGCATTGTCGGACTACCGCATCGACTCGAGGGCCACGAACGAATCGTCGTGAGCCGAGATCCAGGTTGTCATCAGCACGTCCTCGCTGGCTTCGGACGGGAAGATGGCGCACTCGTCCGGAGCCTCGTCGTTTTCGATCGTGACGTGATCGAGCTCGGCTGGCGGTTCCTCGCTGTCAGGTGGATGGAAGTCGGCATCTGTCATGGGCAATCGAGCGACTGGTACTCGCGTCGAACACTGCTACCGGATACGAGCCTATTGTTATCGAGATGCTAACGCGACGAATTCGGACGATAGCGTTCGGTTCTACCGCAATTCAGCCGAGGTAATCGTCCGAAAAAGAACACAATAAGCGCTGACGTGTACGATACCGCTATGAGACGTCTGAGACGAAAATACGGACCTATTGACAGGATAATGAGTGGTTTCGAGCAGTCTACCGACGCATTCTGACCGGAACTGACGGCTCGGGTCGACGACCGACCGGCGTTCCTCCCACTCGAGTGCTCGAGGGGAGCGATCAGCGCGGCACTCGCAGTGACTGTCAGTCGCGACGGGAGACCGATGGTCGGGCACCGAGGGTCAGGCTTTCAGTGATCGTTCGGCCGTCTCGCTCGAGCCGAATCGAGAGGGTATCTCCAGGGCTGGTCTCGAGTGCGAGGTACGTCGACAGCGCGTGGCGGTCGGGGATCGGCTCCCCGTCGAACGCGAGGATGACGTCACCGCCGACGGGGATCGACTCGCCGTGTCGCTGGACGGACCACGAGGCCGGCTCGAAGACGCCGTCGGCGGCCGAGCCGTCGTCGACGCGGGTGACCATGACGCCGGTCGCTTCGGAGAGGTCGTTAGCCTCGGCGACGAGGCGGTCGACCGTGCGGAATACGATTCCCAGATACGAATGGTTGTACTCGCCGTCCTCGATGAGCGCCGGGACGACGCGCTCGGCGAGGGCCGCCGAGATCGCGAAGCCGATGTTGTCGCCGCCGGCAGCGGTGACGACGCCGACGACCGCTCCCTCGAGATCGATGAGCGGGCCGCCGCTGTTGCCGGGGTTGACGGCAGCGTCGGTCTGGATGACGTTGGGATAGGAGAACTGCCGGTCGGGGAAGTCGAGCGTCCGGTCGATACCGCTGACGATCCCCGACGACATCGAGCCGTCGAGCCCGTAGGGGTTACCGACAGCGGCCACCTGCTGGCCGACGACGGGAGCCTTCTCCGTCAGGGAGAGCGGCGTCGCCGCCTTCGGGACGTGATCGACCTCGAGGACGGCCAGATCGCTGTGGTAGTCGCGCCCGACGAGCCGGGTCCCGGTCCAGTCGCCGGTGATGTACTGGAGGTCGGCCGCCGTGCCGTTACCGATGACGTGGTCGTTGGTCACGACGTGTCGATCGTCGTAGAGGAACCCCGAGCCCTGTCCGCGCCCCTCGACACCTGTGTCCGGATCCCGAAGCCCGAAGACGCGAACCTGCGTGACCGAATCGATGACCGCCCTGTAGAGATCCGTAAAGGCCGACCCCTCCGCGATATCGTCTCGATCGATGGTGTGCGAGGAGTTTCCCTCGATCGAGCTGTCCGCTCGGGGCGCGGCACAGCCGGCGGCGGCGCCGGCGAGTCCGGCGCTCGCGGCCGCGAGAAAGGACCGCCGATCCAGTCGGAAATCGTGCATAACCGAGAATTGGACCCGACCCATTTGAACCTCCGGGCCGACGGCCGGCACGTTCGAGCCACTGTGGGCGGTCCCGTGGTGTGCACAGTCGCAATCGAGGCGCGAGTCCCGGCGAAGGGAAAACGTGTTACCCGCGGCCCCCCGACTCTCGAGACATGATCACGGAAGACGCCCGCGCGTTGCTGGCGACGGGCACCGTCTGCGACTCCTGTCTCGGACGGCCCTTCGCCGAGCGGAGTTTCGGGCTGACCAACGGCGAGCGCGGCCGAGCGCTGCGCACGACGGTCGCGCTGGCCGACGACGAGGACTTCGATCCGACCGACCCCGCGGACTGCTGGGTCTGCGAGGGCTACTGTGGGACGTTCGACGCCATCGCCGACGCGATCGTCGACGCCCTCGAGGGGTGTGAGTTCGCCACCTACCAGGTCGGCAGCCGCATTCCGCCGCTGGTCGAGGAGAACGAACGGCTGCTCCGGGAGGACGCCGGCCTCGAGCCGGACGTCGGCGAATCGATGAAGCGCGAGATCAACCGGGAGGTCGGCCGGCGCGTCGGCGCGAAGACCGAAACCGAGGTCGACTTCGACCGGCCCGACGTGCTCGCTATCGTCGACCTCGAGGGGTTCGACCCGCGCGAGACCCTCGAGTCGGGCACCGTCACGAGCCACGCCGTCGACGTCCAGATCAACCCCGCGTTCGTCTACGGCCGCTACCGCAAGCTCGAGCGGGACATCCCCCAGACGGAGTGGCCGTGCCGGGAGTGTGGCGGCAGCGGCATCCAGCTCGGCGACGACGGCGAGGAACCCTGTGACTACTGCGGCGGGTCAGGCTACCTGTACGACACCAGCGTCGAACAGGTCGTCCGCCCCCACGTCGTCGATGCGATGGACGGCGGCGAGGGCACCTTCCACGGCGCGGGCCGCGAGGACGTCGACGCCCGCATGCTCGAGGGCGGGCGGCCGTTCGTCCTCGAGGTGAAACGACCCCGCGTGCGCGACCCCGATCCCGAGACGCTCGAGGCGGCGATCAACGCGGCCGCCGACGGGAGCGTCGAGGTCGAGGGCCTCCGGCTGGCGACCCACGAGATGGTCGAGCGCGTCAAGGAACACGACGCGAGCAAGCGGTACCGGGCCGACGTTGAGTTCGCGGAGCCGGTCGACGAGGACGCCTTCGAAACGGCGCTCGCCGAACTCGAGGGAACGACCGTCGACCAGTACACGCCGGAGCGAGTCGACCACCGGCGGGCGGGGCTGACCCGCGAGCGGACGGTTTACGACATCGACGGCGATCTGCGATCGTCGGCCGAGGCCGAGGTCCGAATCCACGGCGAGGGCGGCCTCTACGTGAAGGAGCTCATCAGCAGCGACGACGGTCGAACCGAGCCGAGTCTGGCGGGCCTGCTCGAGACCGACGCCGAGGTGACGGCGCTGGACGTGACCAGCGTGGAAGGTGAAGACGAGCCGTTCGAGTTCGAGGAGTTCTTCCTGGACGAGCCGCGAGTAGATCGCGAGGAAGAGACGGCAGAGACGGCTAACTGAATCGATCCTCGCGAGTCGCAACGATTTTCCGCTCCGCGACCGACCGGCAGCGTATGCCATTCGGCGTCGACGAGGCCGGCAAGGGTCCCGTGCTGGGATCGATGTTCGCCGCGGCCGTCCACTGCGAGGAGCCCAGCGTGCTCCCCGACGGCATCAGGGACTCGAAGCGGCTCTCTCCCGAGCGACGCGAGGAGCTGGCGGCGACCCTGCGCAGCGACGATCGGCTCGCGATCGGCGTCGCCGAGATCACGCCGGCGCGGATCGACGATCCCGAGACCGATATGAACTCGCTCGCGGTCGCGGCCCACGCCGAGGCGATCGAAGCGGCAATCGATGGTCTCGAGCGCGACGCTGACTCGAGCAGTCCCGTTTCGGGACTCTGTGACGCCTGCGACACCGACGCCGACCGATTCGCCCGCCGAGTCACCGCCGCGTGCCCGCTCGAGGACCTCTCCGTCGACGCGCGTCACGGGGCCGACGACGACTCACCGCTCGTCGGCGCGGCCAGCATCATCGCCAAGGTCGAACGCGACGCGCACATCGCCGGCTTCGCCGACGAGTACGGGCCGATCGGCAGCGGCTATCCGGGCGATTCGACCACTCGCGAGTTTCTCGCGTCCTACGTCACCGAGCACCGCGAACTCCCCCCGTTCGCGCGGGACTCGTGGTCGACCTGCGAGCAGGTGCTCGCTGACGCCGAGCAGACCGGCCTCGAGCAGTTTTAGGAGTCCGTAAAAGAGGGAGCGCCGAACTCCCGAATCGACCGCGCTCGAGGATGCCTGATCAGAACAACCCTTCCACATCCTCCTCGCGAGCTTTCCGCCGGCCGACGTGGTCAGTGAGTCGCTGGGAGATGATCCCGCGATTCTCGTCCTCGCGGACGAAGTCGAACAGCAGCGTGATGAAGACGCTGTCGTCCGCGCCGGCCTCGAGATCCTGCTGTGCGTACGTTCGAGCCCGTTCGACCGGTTCCTCGTCGTAGCCGAACTCCTCGGCGAGGACGACCGCGGCGATCGCGGTCGGTTCGAACCCGAGATCCGCTAGCGTCGGTGTGGTCCCCTCGTGTTCGATCCGTCTCGGCGGCCGCCGCTCGAGACGTTCGGGATCGGCCGCGATTCGAGATAAAGCCGATTGAATCGGCTCGAGCCGAAGGTCACGGTAGTCGGCGGGCAGCCCCGCGAGGTATTCGCCGGCGCTCTCGGCGAGCCCGACGGCGCCCTCCCAGTTTCGCTCGCGGGCGTGGTACACCGCGCCGCTGTACTGAATGAGGCCGTGAAGCAGCCGCTCGTCGTTGCTCCCGGCCTCGAGCTCGAGCCAGCGGTCCTCCCAGGCGTCGTGGGCGGCGTGGTAGTGGCCACTGTTGAAGATCGCGACGCCCGCCCGAAGCCGATCGCGCATGGTCGACCTTCGGGATCGAGACTCGAGAACGTGACGAAAACGGTGACCGCCGGATATCCTGCCGACGACGGCGACCGGATTACACCGGGAGGGAGACACCGTATCGCCGTTGCCGACAGCACACTACCGCCTCCGGCAGGGCGGGACAGATACTGTTGATGGATCGATTTCAGGACGTGTTTGCGCCCTAACCGGTTACTAGCCGCCACCGGCCTGGCGGTACTTGTGATGAAGGTGAGCATACGTATTAGTATGAGACGTCTTCGCATGGACAACGGAGTCGCCGCCGATTCGTAAACGGTGCTTACCGCTGATCGAGGAGTGACGCGAGTGTGAACACGTCCCAGTTGGACCGTTTTCCGATCGCTCACGTCGTTCGCTCGCGCAAAAATCTCCACCGACGCTCCGAACCCAGATTCTCGTACGGTCAGGTATCGTCGTCCTCGAACGCGAAGGATCCGTTTCGTTGAATCACGTCGCCATCGATCTCGAGGCGGGAGTCCTCGCTCACGTCGGTGATCAGATCGACGTGGACCGCCGACTCGTTGCCGGACTCGCCGTCGGGGAGACAGGCGTCGTAGGCCCGGCCGAGCGCGAGATGGACGGTATCCCCCATCTTCTCGTCGAAGAGGATGTTGTCCGTGTAGCGGTCGATACCGCGATTCATGCCGATCCCGAGTTCGCCCAGCCGGCGCGCTCCGTCGTCGGTCGCGAGAATCTCGCCGATCACGTCCTCGCCCTGGTCGGCGTCGTAGTCGACGACCTCGCCATCGGCGAACTCGAGGCGCACGTTTCGGACGGACTCCCCCCGTAGCGTCATGGGGACGTCGAAGGTCACCTCGCCTTCGGTCGCAGAGGGCGCGGTGAAGACCTCGCCGCTGGGCAGGTTGTGCGAGTCGTAGGCGACCGAAGCAGCGCTGTTGACTGCCGTCCGCCCCTCGATTCTCATTGTCAGGTTGGTCCCCCTCGAGACGAGTCGCACCTCGCTTCCCTCGTCGAGCAGTTCTTTCAACTGAGCCATCTCTTCGGCCAGCGACTCCCAGTCCCGGAGGATGGCGTCGTACGCGAAGTCCTGATACTCCTCGTAGGCCATGTTGGCCTGCTGGGCCAGCGAGCGCGTTGGGTGGACCGTCGAGACCCAGCGAGTTCCCAGTCGAGTTTCGCGGATCCCGTTTCTGGCATTGTTGTACGCCCGTCGCTGGTCGCCGGAGACGTCGGCCGTCGCACTCGTGTTTCGCCCGCCGCCGAGCGAGAGATAGACGTCGGCGTTCTCGACCAGCGCGCGTTCGTGGGCCGGGTCCGCGTCGAAGTCTCCGTCGTGGGCCCGGAGATAGGCCCGCGTGACCTCGCCCGAGCCGTAGGTCGCCAGCAGGTTCGCGCCCCGCTCGCCGAGTTTCTCGGCGACGGCGACCGCCAGCTCGTGGGCGTCCGGTCCGACCGAACAGACGACGTTGTCGCCCGCTTCGACGCGAGCGCTCCAGTCGACCAGCACCTCGGCGTGTTCGCGTACGCGTTCGTCCATACACACCCCTCTCGAGCGGGCGACTATAGTAGCCACTGAAACGGGAGACACACCAGCGTGACGAGCGAAGAAATTCGCCGAAAATCAGGCGGCGTACGTCTCCTCAGCAGTGAGTCCCTCACGCGAGCGAACGAGCGAGACGATCGCGTAGACGATCGGTGTGTCGAGGAAGGCAATTGCGAGTTTCAGCAGGTACTGGCCGACCATCAACGAGAGAATGACGTCGGTCGGGAGAACGGCACCCACACCGAGGAGTGCGGGTGCGACGGCGAACGCGACTGAAACGAAGATGACGGTGTCGATCGCCTGACTGCTCGCCGTCGACGCGATGTTGCGGAGCCAGAGTTTCTCGGCGCCGGTGTACGCTCGAATTCGGTGAAAGACGATCACGTCCCAGTTCTGACTCACGAGGTAGGCCAACAGACTCCCGAGGACCACGTTCGTCGACGCGCCAAGTGCCGTCTCGAACGCGCCGGCGTCGACGCTCGAGGGAGCGGCCGGCGCGGCAATCGTCGACCAGACGAGCGCGAGGACGACGAAGTTCAGGATGAAGCCCACGTTGACGACGATCTGGGCCGCGCGGCGGCCGTACAGCTCAGTGTAGCAGTCGCTCGCGAGGAACGTCAGCGCGTACGCGAGCGCCGCCCCGGGCAATGCGAGTTGTGCCCCCGTAACCGGGAGCGCGACCGGGAGTTCGAACGCGAGGACCTTCGACGCGGTTAACTGTGCGGTGACGAGCGCCGCGACGAAGAGACCGATCAGCGCGACCTGCGCGATCGTCGGTCCACCGCGGGACTGTGTCCGGCTCATAGCGCGGCGTATTCATCGGATCCACCTAAACGATACTATTCCAGTACGCCTCGAGGGAGATCACGGTCCGCACATAGTATTCCTGCTGGGCAGCAACCGGCCACGATCGGCTTCCAGCAACGTGCTTCAGACGAGGACATCGTCGACGGTTCGCAATCGATTCCAGGCGAACAGTTGATCGGGTTCGAGCGTTCTGGACGAGATCCGTCGGTTCTGGTCCGTTTATCCACGTGATAAGCGCTCTCGAAACGGTCTCGATCCGGCTCGTGTCCCGTCTCGAGGGGGCACTGGTTCGGGAGTGCCAGTGTCAACATATCAGATTTGTAGAAAAGCTAGATTTGCTGTTTTCACCGTCACAGGCAGTTTATCACTGAGTTCGCGTCTGAACTCTTTTTGTTTCGACAGACGATCCATAACACAACTGTTATACGTGTCCCGGCACTCGATTGAGATGCAATGGCGAAAGGAAACGTTGATTTCTTCAACGACACAGGCGGCTACGGTTTCATTGAGACGGACGACGCAGACGATGACGTTTTCTTCCACATGGAAGACGTTGGCGGTCCGGACCTCGAAGAAGGCACAGACATCGAATTCGATATTGAACAGGCCCCCAAGGGCCCCCGCGCCACCAACGTCACCCGCCTGTAATACGGCTTTTCACGTTCGGTAACGCGTTTCACATTCGACTATCATTTTTAGCGCACTACACGATGGCCAGCGACAGCTGCGTACCGTCGCCACCACGTAACCGAAACTGTCGTGTTAGCAACGCCGATCCGCGACACCCAATCAATTCGAGTAGCAGCGTTTCGTTTGAGCAACCGTAAACTGCACTCTCACTTCTTTGGAGAGTAACAGATACCGACATGACGGTCAAGGCAGGCAGTACATGCGGCCAGATAACCGGATTTAGCATGCCCTTACGAAATGAAACGTGAGATATTAGTCTGATTGACTTAGTTAGCTTCGGTGAACGTATGCGGAACAGTTGATACGAAATCGATAACAAATAGCCGGGTTCCCGTTTGTTCACTTGAGTACAAAATGGACGATCTGACAGGGTTTCAGCGAGACCTTCTGTACGTGATCGCAGGGGCCGATCAGCCCTCCGGTCAAGACGTAAAAGACGAAGTCGAGACATACTACAACAGCGAGATTAATCACGGTCGGTTGTATCCGAATCTCGATACACTAGTCAACAAAGACCTCGTCGAGAAGGGACAGCTCGACCGGCGAACAAACTACTACGAGATCAGTAATCGTGGCCAGCAGACTATCGAGCAGCGCCGAGAATGGGAACAACAGTATATCGACGAATAACACTACCCACCCGCCGGCAATAGTCGTCCCGATTACCGAGTCACACCCACTGACAGGGACAGAGACCAGTGGATAACAGAACCCGTCGCTGATCCCGCGACACCAGCCGCTGTGACCGGATGTGTGACAGTAGCTCCTGTCGAGATAGCGTCATCGATAGACAGCTTCTCGCCAGAACTGGCCTCGTTCGCCTCCGTGTTTGAGACTTCGCTAGCAATTTTCGTCCCGATCACCCGTGCTGCCGTTCCGGGCTGAGATGGCGGGGATAGATGGCTGTCAGTGTGAAAGGTTGGCACTAACAGTCTCAATTACCGCCACGACTCGAGTTTCGCCGACTCGAGCAACCGTGCCGGATCCAGCACCTATGGGCCGTACACGCATCGACAGACCGACGAGTACCACTCTCGCGGTTGACTCCCGCCTGGGGTCACCACGTTTGCTCTGAACCGATCCATCGATACAGAACCGCCGATCATCCTCTCGATCGGTGTTTTCATCAAGTGAAAGCGGCCACTGTTCCACTCGATCCCACCCAATTGCGTCGCTTCGACCCCAAAACCCAGAACTACTTACGTCGGGAGAGTCGTTGATTCACTAACCGAAATAGGCGCTGTCCCTGGCACAGTTGGGACTGAGCCTTCGATTCGAACCACCGAGGACGTGATCGAAGCCATGCTCGCGTTGCAGGACATCCGTCCCAGCAGCCATTCTGGCTGCACGACTGGCCACAGGACTGCTATGATCGGCCCTACTAACAATGGAAATTGAAATTGCGACAATCGGCGGTTACGAAGAAGTCGGTCGACAGATGACGGCTGTCCGCGCGGGCGACGACATCGTGATCTTCGACATGGGACTGAACCTGTCGAAGGTCCTTATTCACGACAACATCCGAACCGAAGGAATGCACAGCCTCGACCTGATCGATATGGGAGCCATCCCGGACGACCGGGTCATGAGCGACCTCGAGGGAGACGTCAAAGCGATCGTCCCCACCCACGGCCACCTCGACCACATCGGTGCGATCAGTAAACTCGCACACCGTTACGACGCACCCATCGTCGCGACGCCGTTCACGCTCGAACTGGTCAAAGGCGAACTCGAGGAGGAAGGGAAGTTCAACACCGAGAACGAACTCGTCAAGATGGACGCCGGCGAGACGATGTCGATCGGCGACTCCGGAGCAGTCGAACTGGAGTTCGTCAACGTCACGCACTCGATCGTCCAGGCGATCAATCCCGTCCTCCACACGCCCGAAGGCGCAGTCGTCTACGGGCTCGACAAACGGATGGACCACACGCCAGTCATCGGCGACCCGATCGACATGGAGCGCTTCCGCGAGATCGGCCGCGAAGGCGAGGGCGTCCTCGCCTACATCGAAGACTGTACCAACGCGAACAAGAAGGGGCGGACCCCCTCCGAGAACGTCGCGCGCGAACACCTCCGGGACGTCCTCTACAGCATGGAGGACTACGACGGCGGTATCGTCGCCACCACCTTCTCGAGTCACATCGCCCGCGTGAAATCCCTCATCGAATTCGCTCGAGATATCGATCGCACGCCGATCCTCCTCGGCCGCTCGATGGAGACCTACTCCGGGACCGCAAAACAGATCGGGATCGACTTCCCCTCCGACGTCGAGATGGTCGGCTACCGCCAGTCCATCGAGCAGACGTTTGAACGCATCATGAACGAAGGCAAGGAGAACTTCCTGCCCGTCGTCACCGGCCATCAAGGCGAGCCTCGAGCGACGCTCACCCGAATGGGCCGTGGCGAAACGCCGTACGAACTGGAGGACGGTGACAAAGTCGTCTTCTCCGCCCGCGTGATTCCGGAGCCGACGAACGAAGGCCAGCGCTACCAAGCCGAAAAGCTACTCCGCATGCAGGGCGCACGCATCTACGACGACGTCCACGTCTCGGGCCACCTCTGTCAAGAGGGTCACTACGAGATGCTCGATGCACTGCAGCCCGAGCACGTCATCCCGGCCCACCAGAACATGAGCGGCTTCTCGGGATACGTCGACCTCGCCTCCAATCAAGGATACAAGCTCGGTCGCGATCTCCACGTTACCTCGAACGGGAACGTCATCCAGCTGGTCTAAGCGACCGCTGCTGCGGCTATTTTCTTTCTTTACAGATTTCGAATAGCGAGTAGCGACGTCATCGTGTTAAAAAAGCAAAAACCCACACAGCAGTTGCTGTGTGGGTGTTGGTATGAATGGGAGCGGCGAATCGAATTTCCCAGAGGCTCGCGCACTCCAGTACTGATCGAAACGTAGGCGAGCTTATCTTCCGTGTTCGGGATGGGTACGGGAGGTACCTCGCCACTGTGGCCGCTGTAATGCCGATCGGCGGAATCGAACCGCCGTCAGACCACGATCGGTAACTCGACCGAATTGGTCGATATGAGTGGAGGCGGCGAAACGAATTTCCCAGAGGCTCGCGCACTCCAGTACTCACCGTAACGCTGGCGAGCTTATCTTCCGTGTTCGGGATGGGTACGGGAGGGACCTCGCCGCTGTGGCCGCCCTAACGCCGATCAACGGAATCGAACCGCTGTCATACCAATATCGGTGGTGTGTCTCAAACCGTGTGTATGTGTAGTCCAGTTTACGTCCGGACCCGTTCTCGCGTCACGGATCCAATGCGATGTAATGTATGAATGTGTGGCTTGGCCGATTAGTGCTCGCGGACTCAACACCTCGTTGCCTTGGTGCGTACATCCCGAGTCTATCGAACTCGTCTTCTACGAGTGGCCTCAATGGTATCTCTTTTCCAGGTGGGTTTCGAGCTTAGATGCGTTCAGCTCTTACCCCGTGGTGCGTCGCTGCCCGGCACGTGCTCTTTCGAACAGCCGGTACACGAGTGGCACCCAATCGTAGTTCCTCTCGTACTATACGATCGTTCCCGTCAGATACCGTAACACCCCCAATAGATAGCAGCCGACCTGTCTCACGACGGTCTAAACCCAGCTCACGACCTCCTTTAATAGGCGAACAACCTCACCCTTGCCCGCTTCTGCACGGGCAGGATGGAGGGAACCGACATCGAGGTAGCAAGCCACCCGGTCGATATGTGCTCTTGCGGGTGACGACTCTGTTATCCCTAAGGTAGCTTTTCTGTCAGCAATTGGCCGCATCAAGCAGCCTAATTGGTTCGCTAGACCACGCTTTCGCGTCAGCGTCGATCGTTGTGTTCGACACTGTCAGACTTCCTTTTGCTCTTGCGCTCTTCCTCGGGTCTCCGACCCGAGTGAGGAAATCTTGGGGCGCGCCCGATATCTTTTCAGGCGCGTACCGCCCCAGTCAAACTGCCCGGCTACCAGTGTCCTCCGCCAGGAGTGAGAGTCGCAGTCACCATCGGGTAGTATTTCAATGATGGCTCGGTGAGCCGCTAGCGCGGCTACCTGTGTAATGCCTCCTACCTATGCTGCACAATGGCGACCACGTCTCAGTGACAGCCTGCAGTAAAGCTCTATAGGGTCTTCGCTTCCCCTTGGGGGTCTCCAGACTCCGCACTGGAACGTACAGTTCACCGGGCCCAACGTTGGGACAGTGGCGCTCTCGTTGATCCATTCATGCAAGCCGCTACTAAAGCGGCAAGGTACTACGCTACCTTAAGAGGGTCATAGTTACCCCCGCCGTTAACAGGTCCTTCGTCCCCTTGTACGGGGTGTTCAGATACCTGCACTGGGCAGGATTCAGTGACCGTACGAGTCCTTGCGGATTTGCGGTCACCTATGTTGTTACTAGACAGTCGGAGCGCCCGAGTCACTGCGACCTGCCTCTTCGCGAGGCAGGCATCCCTTATTGCGAACGTACGGGACTAACTTGCCGAATTCCCTAACGTCGGTTGCTCCCGACAGACCTTGGCTTTCGCCGCCATGAGTACCTGTGTCGGATCTCGGTACGGACAGTGTGCTCGCCTTTTCACGGGCTCTAGGTTGGCCTCTCTTACGCTATCCTACCATTCGTCCGCTTCGTACCATTACGGTTTCCACGGATTTCGATAGTTAGACTGGGCGAAGGCCCAGCAGAGGCGGCCCCAAAGCGTCGGCTTTGAGTGCACACTGGCATAGGAATATTAACCTATTTCCCTTTTGTCAGCTTCGACTTACGGGCTGACTTAGGACCGGCTAACCCTCAGCTGATCAGCATTGCTGAGGAACCCTTACTCGTTCGGCCGTCGGGGGTCTAACCCGACTAACGCTGCTACTATGACCAGAATTTTCGTTACTGAACGGTCCACACGATCTCTCGACCGTGCTTCCACCCGAACAGAACGCCAACCTACGAGATCACCATGTGAATGGTGCTGCTAGGTCTCGGTGGTAGACTTGAGCCCCGATCATTTTGGGCGCCTCAAACCTCGGCCGGTAAGCTATTACGCTTTTCTTAGAGGGTAGCTGCTTCTAAGCTCACCTCCCGGCTGTCTAGGGCTTGAGACCACCTTCGATCGCACTTAGTCTACACTTGGGGACCTTAACCCAGCTCTGGGTTGTCTCCCTCACGGTACACAGGCTTACCCCGTGCACCGGACTCCCTGCGTCAAACGACGTTTGTAGGTTCGGAGTTGGACAGGGGGGCGCACTCCTCTCGGAGTGCGATCCCCCAATCCGTCGCTCTACCCCACAAACTATCTCGGCAGAGGTCATGCTTCGACATGTTTCGGTTGGAACCAGCTGTTTCCGGACTCGATGGGCCTTTCACCCCTAGACGTAAGTCACGAGAGGGTATTGTAGGACACCAACTCTAACAGACTTCCACGTGCCTTTCGGCACGCTTCATCTTGCTCACGCCTAGATCGTCCGGTTTCGGGTCGTGCCCGTTTGACTCCCCGCGCTTGAACACGGTGACCCTGGTGCAAAGCACTGCGGTCATATCGGTTTCCCTACGCCTTCCTTGATAATCAAGTTAGACTCGTCAAACAGGCACACTCTCTGGTTCGTTTTTCAAAACGTACGACAGAACACCGGCTTCCCAAACTTCTTACTACAGGTTCGCACCTGATTCATTTTGCCTGGGACCTTGTATGCCCTGTCGCTCTATCGCCAACTGATTTCACGCCCTATTGCACCTCCCTTCGTGGGGTGCTTTTCAGCGTTCGTTCACACTACTTGTTCGCTATCGGTCTTGAGGAGTGTTTAGTCTTCGCGGTCGATGCCCGCGATATTCACGAGGGATATCCAACCCCCGATACTCTGGAGCTGACTCGTCTCTTACTCGATAACAGTACGGGACTGTCACCCTGTTTCGTGCTCTATTCCAAGAGACTTCATGTTATCTTTCGGAGAGTGATCGTCAGTCCGAACACCACATTGCCCGTAAGGGCTTCGGTTTGGACTGTGTCGCGTTTATTCGCCATTACTAACGACATCGCGTTTGCTTTCTTTTCCTGTCGATACTAAGATGTTTCAATTCTCGACGTTCCCCATTGCGCGAAGCAATTGCGGTGGGGATTCCCATTCGGAAATCCTGAGTTCTTCGCCTCCGTGCGGCTCCCTCAGGCTTATCGCAGCTTGGCACGTCCTTCTTCAGCTCTCAAGCCGAGCGATCCACCAGCTGGCACAGTAGCCACGTTCATCGGATCTGAATTGCAACCTGCAGTTGTAATTCAAGAGTGACCCGGGAACGGGTCCAGTGGACGCCTGGACTACACGTACACACGGTCTCATCTGCACGCCGTAGACGCGGCATGCATTGACCCTTCCCACCCACGTTTGCACGGGGTGGTGCATCGGTTCTGTCGTACTCAATCATCGCGCCGTCTCCCACTTAAGGGGCACGATTCGATGATCAGTACGAGCCATGGACCCACAGGGATTCGAACCCTGGGCATCCTCCTTGCAAAGGAGGCACTCTACCACTGAGCTATGGGCCCACGCCCATCTCAAATCGAGACGGGCATGGTTTGGGTGTTAGCCTTGGTAGTTCTAAGGTGCCCGATCGGCCAAACGGTGGTCGATCGAACGTGGAACCGCAATCCGCTAAGGTGGGCTAGGCACGACGGCCTAGTCCCGGTCTGTGGAGGTGATCCAGCCGCAGATTCCCCTACGGCTACCTTGTTACGACTTAAGCCCCCTTGCGGAGCCCAGATTCGACCCTGGAATCAGGGCCTCATCCGGACCCCACTCGGGTGCTTTGACGGGCGGTGTGTGCAAGGAGCAGGGACGTATTCACCGCGCTCTTCTGAAGCGCGATTACTACCGAATCCAGCTTCATGAGGGCGAGTTTCAGCCCTCAATCCGAACTACGACCGAGTTTCGGAGATTAGCGTCCCCTTTCGGGGTTGCATCCCACTGTCTCGGCCATTGTAGCCCGCGTGTCGCCCAGCACATTCGGGGCATACTGACCTACCGTTGCCCATTCCTTCCTCCAGTTTGGCACTGGCAGTCCTCCTAATGTACCCAACCATCACAAGGATGTTGCTGGCAATTAAGAGTGTGGGTCTCGCTCGTTGCCTGACTTAACAGGACGCCTCACGGTACGAGCTGACGGCGGCCATGCACCTCCTCTCAATGGCTCCAGTAAGATCATCAATCTGACCTTCACTGCACATTGTCGATGCTGGTGAGATGTCCGGCGTTGAGTCCAATTAAACCGCAGGCTCCTCCGGTTGTAGTGCTCCCCCGCCAATTCCTTTAAGTTTCATCCTTGCGGACGTACTTCCCAGGCGGTCTGCTTCTCGGCTTCCCTACGGCACAGCACAGGCTCGTAGCCTGTGCCACACCTAGCAGACATCGTTTACAGCTCGGACTACCCGGGTATCTAATCCGGTTCGTGACCCGAGCTTTCGTCCCTCACCGTCGGATCCGTCTTCCAGAGGCGCTTTCGCCACCGGTGGTCCGTCCAGGATTACGGGATTTCACTCCTACCCCGGACGTACCCCTCTGGTCTTCCGGTCCCAAGCCATACAGTTTCCACCGGACGCCTGCGCGTTAAGCGCGCAGATTTCCCGATAGACTTGCGTGGCCAGCTACGGACGCTTTAGGCCCAATAATAGCGGTCATCACTTGTGCTGCCGGTATTACCGCGGCGGCTGGCACCGGTCTTGCCCAGCACTTATTCTACCACCTCCTTACGGTGGTGAAAAGCGAGGACTATATGCCCTCGCACTTGGAGTCCCCTTATCGCACTCGCGTGCAGTGTAAAGGTTTCGCGCCTGCTGCGCCCCGTAGGGCCCGGTATCTTGTCTCAGATACCGTCTCCGGGCTCTTGCTCTCACAACCCGTACCGATTATGGGCACGGTGGGCCGTTACCCCACCGTCTACCTAATCGGCCGCAGCCACATCCTATAGCGCCTGAACGTTTCGAGTTCACGCCACTCCAGGCGTTGAACTGTATCGGCTATTAGCCTCAGTTTCCCGAGGTTATCGCCGTCTATAGGGCAGTTTGGCCACGTGTTACTGAGCTATCTGCTACGAGCCTGAACTCGTGCAACTAGCATGGCTAAATCGGACTCCAATAGCAATGACCTCCGGCAGGATCAACCGGAATGCTATATAACTCCCAGCTTGGCTGGGAGGGTCTGTTGGCGGTGAATGTTGCAAACACACTCACACATAAATGGTCCACGTTCGATGACACTGATCGAGTGACCGATCGGGCGTCACCGAACTACCAAGGCTAACATCAGATCCTATCTGTACGGCGGACCGCAGGGGTAGGATCCTCATTTCCTTCGGACGTATTTGTAGGTCATCGGGGGTACATAACCCCTTCGGACCCGAACCGTCCGCGACGACACGGCGTATCCAAACGCCCCGTCGCCACATCTTCGTATTAACTTGTAATCGCCGATCACTACTTAAGGCCTACGAACCACAGGTTCGAAGGTAGTCAGTGGCACACACTGAGAGGACAGTATTGCGATCCTGATCATGGTAGCTGTAAGACAGTAGTGAAGAGTTCGCTATCGAGTAGAGAGACGTTTGATGAACGGTACTGAGATCGCTTCCGGTCAAATCGATATCCTCGAGCCCCGACACGGTCACCTAGCCCCTCTAGACACCGTGGGACGACCTCGAGAGGACAGGCACGAACTCACTCTCCTGTAGTACGTCGACTCGCAGTCCTCGAGGTCACGATCGTACAGGCATCGGCACCGCGCCAGCAGCGGTAGCCAATTCCGAACATCGTCTCTCGAATCGTCGAGATGGCCGGCCTGATCTCGTTGTCAGTAACGGTGACCGGCCGTGGTCGTCGGTCGTATCCTCCCATGGGCCGTCGACGGAGTCCTAGAGGACGCCAGCGACGTGGCCACTGCTACTGTTCCACCGCTCGCCCGTCTCGCCTGTCTCGAGCGGCGGATCCGTCTCGAGTCGGTGACCGAACTGAAAGCCGGAAGACTCGCCCTCGAGCACGCAGTCGCGAAGATCGAGCGATCGGGTACCTCTCGCACGCGCGCCCGTGTGACCAAGAGCAAGGGAACGTGCTTCCGCGAAGCGTAGTCGTACCGCTGGTGGGAGCCGGGGATGTCGACGGCCCGACCGAGCTCGAGCGTCGTCTCACTCACACCCTCGCCGGCGGACACGGTCGGGAGCGCCACCGTAGAGAACAGGTCCTCCGGCACCGCGTCGATGTCGGCACAGAACCGGCGGAACGCGCGCAGCGTTGCGAGCTGCCCACGAAGGGTAATCGTCGTCACTTCCTCGCGGTCCTCGGCGTTCCCTTCCCGTCGCCAGACGCGGTCGGCGGAAAAATCGCGTCCCGTGACCTCGTTCAGGTTTTCGATGTCTGCCTCGGCGCACCACTGCGTGAACGCCTCGAGACGGGAGCCGTGGATGGGAGCGGTTGATCGCTCAGTTCGTCCCGCCGGCTCTCGAGGGACATCTCGATGGCTCGTTCAGGCGAGAGTGACTCGAGGCCGTCCTCATGGAGCGACCTCAAGCGCCTCGCTGTCGGTACAGTATCCGGTACTCGTGCTGTGGTAGCGTGTCAGTTTCGTCATGGTCTCAAGTTGTGGGCTCGCGGACGAACCGCGTGCGCCGCTCGTTGGACCAGAAGGCGCGCGGTCACTGTCCGTCGGTTGATTGTAACGACATGGGACACGACTGTATGCGAAGACCGAGGGTATCGTGGATGACATAAGCTGATGACCGTATCCTCGAGACCTATTTGCGGCACTATCTGAGTACGCGGTGGGAAAGCTTCGCAACGCCAGACTTGTTGATCACGTTAACAAGGGACTATAGCA
This sequence comes from Natrinema zhouii, assembly GCF_013456555.2. Lineage (GTDB taxonomy): Archaea > Halobacteriota > Halobacteria > Halobacteriales > Natrialbaceae > Natrinema > Natrinema zhouii. The sequence continues at coordinate 2,743,656 of NZ_CP059154.1, read as the reverse complement.
GATCACCGACCGTGGGTACGCGTATCTTGAGGGTGAGCTTGAGGGAGAGGTCTTAGAACAAAGTGATAATTCTATCTGAATACTCTATATTAAATTCTATAGTAGTATGAAATAGGGGTTAAAATGTCGATTGAATTCCTCCTGAATGAACAGGAGGTTCTTCTTAGATTAGTTCAGGGTAGATTCACTGCCATCGTACACTCCAATGATCTCAACATCGTCTGTTGATGAACAAGTTCCGAGAGGAGTGATTGAGTCTCCTACTGATGGCTCAACCCATTCAGTAGTACTTGTATCATAGTTGTCTTGTGGTAAGTCACTACTAGGCCTACTACCACAGTATACACCGACACGGTCTAGGTTCTCAATAGATGTTATCTTCACAGTAATCGAAGATCCATCATCATTTATCTGGTATCCTGCCTGGGGACTTGCACTTTGACCTTGTCCCATATCAAGCACAAACGCTGCAATTACGGCTGCGAGAATGACCGTAATAGCCACCATAAGGATGACTCCGATAACAGGCGATACTGCTCGTTCGTCTTCACTTCCGATCAGCTTTAATCTGAGTTGTTTTGCGTCCATTGTCAATTTAGTTCATTACAGTTTCACTACCGTCGTATTCACCAACGATAGTCATTGATTCATCAGCCGAGTCAGTACAGGTCACACTGATTGAATTCCCGACAGCGACGTCTGTACCTGCGCTACTAAACGAGTTCTCGGGAGAACTCGTGTCACATTGCACCGTCATATCATCAAGGTTTTGAATAGATGTGAGACGGACGGTATACGTAATTTCACCTGCAGAGGTGTCAGGACTCTCGTCAACTTCGAATCCAGCTTGGGGATTCGAACCTTGACCTTGTCCCATATCGAGCACGAATGCCGCGATCACAGCTGCAAGAATTACTGTGATTGCCACCATAAGGATGACACCAATGACAGGCGATACTGCCCGTTCGTCGTCGTTTCCGATCAGCTTTGATCTGATTTTTGTTGCGTCCATAGTTTTGAACCACCGCACAGCACCGTCGTGAACGGTAGGAAAACTTATTCCAACCCATCTGATTGGATGCACTGGCGCATGGGGGCTGGGGGGCCGTCCTTGCGCCTTCGTTTTCCACTGCCGTTCGTCGTAGATGCTGATAGTAACCAGAAGATTTAGACCATATATAGGTAGGGGATAGTGAGAGTCAAAGTTAGAAAAATGAACCTGGTGTCACTTTCACATCTGATAATCAAGAGGTAATAGAGGAGCTACAGTACCCCCTTGAAGCCACGCAGTCTTGCGGTTTCTTGATCAAGTACTCATCCAGTGTCGATTTTCGTTCTTCCTAGTGATATAGTCATATGAACGATACAGTACCCGTGATCGACAAACGCGCTTTCGCGCGCACTTACTAGGAAGGTACATATTCAGACCCGTGGGAACACTCACAGAGGGATGTCAGGCCGTCGCGACCGCAACGGACACACCACGACCTCCAATTCAAACGTGGATTGATGGTGGCGGCACGCCTGATGTTGTCCGCGGACTCGAGACAGCGTGAGACAATGGCTGGCTCGGGGCTGGCTACGGCGATCCAGAGTTCACGGGACTGAACGCACTCATCGCGAACATCTTCTCGGGTGGCTCAATCTTGCAAGATAACTACTAGCCATCGTTTGCACTCAACCACCGACGTGAGGAATTGAAAATCACCGATACGGATGATCTATAACACAAATCGGTTGGCTCAAAACCGTGTGCAGAATCTGGATGGGCCCTGACGGATTCGTAACTACGCCGACGGCTCGCTTCGCTCGCCGTCGTCTCGTTCGAATCCGCAGGAGTCATTCCGTGCCGCTCGCATCTGCTCGCGACACTCCATGGGCCCTGACGGATTCGAACCATCGACCACTCGGTGTCTCACACGATCTCACGAGTCAGATTGTGTTATGAGCCGAGCGCTCTAACCAGACTGAGCTAAGGGCCCGATAGTTGCGTATCTATGAGATAATTCTCGTGCCAATTAACCCTTGCTGTCTGGCCGTTTTTGGTTCTCTGGTACCGGATCTCCATCCCTGTTTTTGGAGCATCCTGAATTGGTATGAGATAGGTTTCTCCAATCACAGGATTGTACACAGCGAAATAGTCGATCTTCCCATCGTATCCTGCTCTCTCGTAGCCCTGCGTCTTGACCCTCGTACTCCGTGTTTCAAATCGAACTTTGCCATCGTCATTACTGGATGCCGTCTTACATTGAATACGTAGTAGATCCGGTTCTCTGTCAATGACGAGGTCATACGGTAAATTATCCGACTCAGGGACAAGAACAGGAATTCCACGTGAAAGAAACTCTGCCTTAATAATCCCCTCTGTTGCGTCGCCTTTTTTCTGCGGTTCTGATAGGCCTTGAAAGGCTTCTTTCATTATTGATTTTAGATATGGCTTCGGATTTAAAATTTGTTATGGGATAGAATATATTTGTAGCACTATCATCCCAAATTTCGATTGATCAATACGCTACGCTAGTCTCAAAGCACGGTTGGAAGAAGTGGATTACCGAGTATTCGTCGCCGCCCCGAGATCCCGTCGTCTCGAGACGAGACCTACGCAGTCAGCGCCTCGAGTTCGTCCTCACTCAGTTCGGCTTCGAGCTCCGCCTCGCTGTGGGACTCGAGGACGTCCTCGCGCTCCTCGGCGTCAAGGTCGGTCACGGATTCGAAGTGGTGACACATAGCAGTCGAATGCACGCGCTCGTGCTCAATAAAGGCTGTTACAGGTGATCTGACTGTTCGTCTCACTGTCTCGGGACGAACTCCCACGGATGGTCGCGGTTCACCGTCCGCGGTTACAGGCAGTCCGCATCTCGAGGAGAAAACCGCCGCTCGAGTACCGGGGCCGTGGTCGAGAGTCGCGTCTGGAGACCGGAACCGCGGCTCGCCTACTCGTCCTGGTAATCCGCGAGCGTCTGATCAGTCGTCTCGGCGCGGTGGCGCGTCGCCAGTCCCGCGAGATGCGGCGCTTCGGGGACGATCAGTTCCTCGCAGGCGGTTTCGCAGGCGCTCTTGCTGCCGGGCAAGCAGAAAACGGGCGTATCGACGGCGATCCCCGCCGTCGCGCGCGAGGCCATCGCCCGGGTTCCGACTTCGTCCCACGAGAGCGAGCGAAACAGTTCGCCGAAACCGGGTAACTCGCGTTCGAACAGCGATGCGGTCGCCTCCGGCGAGACGTCATCGACCGTGACGCCGGTGCCGCCGGTGGTACAGACGACGTCGATGTTCCGGCGTGCAACGAGCCCTCGGACGGCGGTCCGGATCGCCGAGTAGTCGTCCCGGACCAGGAGCCGTTCTCGGACCTCGTGGCCCTCGGCTTCGAAACAGTCCCGAATGGTGTCCCCGCCCGGATCGTCGGGATCCGCCGTGCCCGCGCGCGAACTCGAGACGGTGACGATCCCAACGTGGAGCGGATCGATAACATCGTGTCCGTGGTGGTCGGTACTCCGCCGGTCGTCGCCATCGCTGGTCATGTGTCTACGTCACTGGCGAAGAACGATAATCCCTCTCCCGAAAACCGGTGGTCGAACTCGCGAGTGACGATCCGATCTCGGTCGCAACCCATCCAGTTACAGCAGCCGACGGTCCTCGAGTTCCACGTCGCACGCCGTTCGCTCGAACAAATTGAACGGATTCACCGCGCAGCTTCGGTAGAACGCGCTCTAGACGCGAGATCTTCGACGGAGATCACCACGGAAGCGAGGCTGACTCGGAAGACGGCTCTCCGTGGAAACCGATCGAACCGAAATCGAGAAGCGCCGAAGCCAGAACTCGAACAGCTGCGAGACGGCCGGTCTCACCGTGTTCAACTACATGCGACTCGCATGCTCGAGTCCGGCCTGTTTCGCGTTCGTGGACCTGAGCTGCGTCGGTGCGATGGCTCTCTCGAGAAGGGAGTTTCGGAGAAGCGCCGAAGCCAGGACTCGAACCTGGGACAACCTCGTCTCTGCGGCGAACAGGCAGTACCTGCGTCGCCGTAACAGCGAGGTGCTCTACCATCTGAGCTACTTCGGCCCATCATCTGGTAGTCGGGTGTATTTGATAGGGCTTTCGTTTTCCCTTCTCTGGGTTCGATACTCTTTCACGCACCGCTCGAGTATCCCGTCCCAATGAGTGAGGAGGACGCCGACCGAGAGCCGGATCGCGACCTCGAGCAGGTCGTCGCCGAGATCCGAGCGCGAGTTACCCCCGACGACGACGAACGCGCGCGCCTCCGCGAGGTGGCCGACCGGCTCATGGGTCGGGCCGAGACCGCGGCGACCGACCTGTGTGCCGACGCCGACGTCTTACAGGTCGGCTCCACCGCCAGAGATACCTGGATCAGCGGCGACCGCGATATCGATATCTTCGTCCGGTTTCCGCCGGACCTCGACCGCGAAACGCTCGAGGAGTACGGCCTTGAGGTCGGTCACGCGACGCTGCCCGAGGGCCACGAGGAGTACGCCGAACACCCCTACGTCAAAGGCGAGGTCGAAGGGTTCGATATCGACGTCGTTCCCTGTTTCCGACTCGAGTCGACGACCGAGATCCGGTCGGCTGTCGATCGAACGCCGTTTCACACGCAGTATCTCCAGCGACGACTGGACGACGAGCTGGCCGCGGCCGTCCGCGTCACCAAGCAGTTCCTCAAGGGAATCGGCGTCTACGGCAGCGACCTCCGGACCCGGGGATTCAGCGGCTATCTCACGGAACTCCTCGTCTGCGAGTACGGCGGGTTCCGACCGCTGCTCGAGGCCGCGGCCGACTGGCGGCCGCCGGTCGAACTCGACCCCGAAGCACACGGCCGTACACACGAGACGGCGAAGCCGACTCGGAATGAGGCGGCCGGCGACGCCGACCGACCGTTCGACGATCCGCTGATCGTCATCGACCCGACGGATCCCGAGCGCAACGTCGCCGCGGTCTGCTCGGCCGAGAACGTCGCTCGCTTCCAGCACTACGCCCGCGAGTTCCTCGCGTCCCCGCGAATCGACTCCTTCGAACCCGACGATCCGGATCCCCTGTCCGAATCGGCGCTACGCGACCACCTCGAGCGGCGAGACACCACGCCCGTCGCCGTCAGGTTCGACGCACCCGACCTCGTCGAGGATCAACTCTACCCGCAACTCCGGAAATCGCTTGCCGGCATCACGCGGGGCCTGGACAACCGCGGCTTCGACGTCTTTCGGGCGACGACGATCGCTGACGAGACTGCGGTCGTCTTCGCCGAACTCGCGGTCGACGAGCGGCCGGCCGTCGAGCGCCACGAAGGGCCGCCGGTCCACGTCCGCGACCACGCCACCGGGTTCTACGAGTCCTATGCAGACGATCCCGACGCCTACGGCCCTTTCATCGAGGGCGGGCGCTACGTCACCGAGCGCGAGCGAGAGTTTACCACCGCCCGCGCGTTCCTCGAGAGCGACCGTCTCTTCGATGTCGGGCTGGGCGCACACGTCGAAACGGCGCTCGAGGAGGAGTATGACGTGCTGGTCGGGACGGAGATCACGACGCTGCTCGACGAATTCGGGACGGAACTGCGAACGTACTTCGACCCTTGGCCCTGAGACGCGCCGGCGCTACGGCGACCGTTTCCGTCAGAGTTCGTCCAGATCCACGTCGAGATCGTGGGCCTCGAGAACGTCCTCGAGAGCCGATTCGGCCGTGTCACCGGGTTCGTCGTCGGGCTCGATCGGTTCGCGGCCGTCGAAGGTCTCGTGGACGAGTGCCACGCTGTCGGCGAGCACGTCCAGCCCGTAGCCACCTTCGAGGATGAACGCCAACGCGGCGTCGATATCGTCGGCGAGGGATCGCAAACGGCCACTCAGCAGCGCGTAGGCCTCCGTCGAGAGCCGGATCCGCGAGATCGGGTCGTGGCGATGGGCGTCGAAGCCCGCGCTGATGAGGAGGAGATCGGGATCGAACGCGGTGAACGCGGCGGTGATCGGCCCGTCGACGGCGGCCAGATACTCCCTGTCGTCGGTGCCGGCCGGCATGGGGACGTTCATCGTCGTCCCGTCGCCGTCGCCCTCACCGGTCTCGTCGACGTCGCCGGTCCCGGGGTAGAGCCCCTGCTCGTGGATCGAGGCGAAGAACACGTCGTCCCTGTCGTAGAAGATGTCCTGCGTCCCGTTGCCATGGTGGACGTCCCAGTCGAGGATCGCCACTCGATCGACGTCGTAGGCGTCGTGATCGAGGGCGTACTGGGCGGCGACGGCAGCGTTGTTGACGAAACAAAATCCCATCGCGTCGTCGTAAATGGCGTGGTGGCCCGGCGGCCGACCGATCGAGAAGGGCGTGTCACGACCCGTGGCTCCCTCGAGTGCCGTCTCGGCGGCCCAGCAGGCGAGCCCGGCGCTCTGGCAGGCTGCGTCCCAGGTTTCCCCGACGGCAGTGGTGTCTGGGTCCCAGTTCCCACCACCGTCGTCACAGAACTCCCGGACGGACTCGAGGTACTCGCGGTCGTGGACGGCAGCCATCGCGTCGAGTTCGCAGGGATCGGCCTCGACGTACTCGACGCCGTGTTTCTTCTTCAGCCCTTCCCGAATCGCCCGTAATCGATCCGGCGACTCCGGATGGCGCGAACCTGGATCGTGTGCGAGACAGCGCTCGCTGTAGCCGAACTGCATCTGCTTACTCGAACAGCGAGAAGTATGTCTCGATGTCGTCGTCGGTGATCGTTCGCCGGTCGGCGTGGTGTGCGAGGATCGCTGCCGCCCGGGCGACGTTGTCCGCGTAGTCCTCGAGGATATCGGCGAGGGCGACGCGGGCGTCCATCGAGACGCGATAGCGATCGTCGATCTCCAGTCTGGCGATGCGATCGACCGGGGCGACCGGCAGTTCGAGACCCTCCTTGTCGACGATCCGCTCGACGCCGAAATCCTGTGCCATCAGCGTCTTCCGGCCGTCAGCCGTCGCCTCCTCGGCGGCATCGATTGCGAGTTCGCTCCCGTGTTCTTGAATCCGCGTTGCGAGTTGCTTCGACGCGTCAGCACTCACCCGAAGATTGCCTGCGTTCCGCCGGATGATCGTATCCACCGGAGCGAACGGGAGTTCGACGTTCATATCATGATAGGCGAAGCTAACTCCCTTAACGCTTTTCCTAGGCGGTCGATGAGGTTGCTCGGAACGTCAGAATACGTCGTTTGCGTCGAGACGGCCGTCGCGGACGATCCCTCGGGCGGTTACCTCCTCGCCGAGGCCGACGTCGGCGTCGGTCGCGACGCTCATGGTCGATTCGCCGTCGTCGAGCACGACCGGGTCGCCCGCCTGCACGACGACGCCGGTGAACTCGCGTTCCTCGCCGTCGGACGGTTCGTCCGACCCGGTCTCGGCATCGGCACTGGCACTCTCGTCAACATCGCTCGAGTCGGCCTCCTTGCCTTCCGCGTTCGAACCGTCACTGTCCCCGGCGAAGGCCGATAGCCCGGCGTTCTGGTCGCTCGAGTCAGCTGTATCGCCCTCGGACTCGCCGGAGCCCGCCGAATCGGATTCCAGTACTGTAATCGTCGACTGCCAGCCCGCGGAGGCCTCGAGATCGTCCTGCCAGCCGTCCTGAATCTCGACGTCGCCGAGTGCGACCTCGTCGCCCGGCCCCACGTCGATGTCGGCTTTGTCGCCCCAGAAGGCGACGCGGATGTCGTCGGTCGCGTCCTGGACGCGGATGTTCCGGACCTGTCCCTCCGAGCCGTCGTCGCGGTCGAAGGTCCGCTTCGGATCGGCCGAGCGAACGACGCCCGCGATGTCGACCTGCTGGTCGATCTCGAGGTCCTCGATTGGCGTGCTCTCGGGGACGTACTCGACCTCCTCGTCGACTTCCTCGACGGCGCCGCGGTTGCCGACGTGGAGTTCTAGCTGTCCGTCGCGGTCTTTGACGTAGCCGTCGATCACCTCGACGGTCGTCCCGGCCTCGAGTTTCGTGGCGAGGTCGGCCTGCTCGTCCCACAGCGTCACGCGAACCCGGCCGGTCGAGTCGCCGAGGACGAGGTTCGAGACCTTCCCTTCGGAGCCGTCGTCGCGGTCGAACGTCCGCACGCTGTCGGTGTCCAGCAGGAGGCCGACGAGGTTGACGTTCGAGAGACCGAGCGAAAGGTCCTCGACGGTGTACGTATCGGAGACCTGTACGTCGATCTCGGTGTCGTCGTCGGGCTGGACGTCATCGACGCTGATTTCGACGCCGGAAAAGCCCTCCTTGGGGCGGCCCTTGATCCGCAGGACCTGGCCCTCCTCGAGTTCCTCGATGGCGGCCTGGGCGTGGTCGTCCCAGAACGCCGCGCGGACGGAACCGGTCTCGTCCGCGACCTCGACGTTGACGACCTGTCCGTCCTCGTCCTCGCCGTCGCGCTCAAAGGTGCGCACCTCGCCGATCGAGAGTACCTTGGCGACGAACTTCGCCTCCTCCATTCCGGGTTCGATGTCGGCGATGCCCCCGACCTCGCTCTCGCCGACCTCGTGAGCGATCAGCATCGCCGCCGTCTCCTCGTCCGCGAGTCCCCCCATCTGCTCGACTTTCGCCTCGACGGCCTCGCGAAACTCCTCGAGAGAAACGTCGGCCTCGAGGTCTTCATATACGCCCTCGATGTCGCTCATTCTATGCTCGTGCATGGGTAGCCCGCGCATAAGCGTTATCCATTCGGTGTCTCAGCGTGACGCCGAGTGCGGCACGTACAGCACCACTGCCTATCGGATCGGTCCAGCTTGTCCTCACGGAATCCGGGTATTTGAGCCGCGTGCCGAGGGGACTCGAGCGAAGCGTCATACCCACTGTGGCCGCCTTACCGTATTTAAACGTCAGTGTCGTCCCGCCGGCGGGCCGACCTGCAGAGAGCGAGTCGGATTCTGATCGGGTACGTAGTGCTCGAAGCTGCTGGAGATTGCATCGACGCCAGTGCTCGAGTCCGAACTGTCTCGATGACCGATAGTCTTTGGCGACCCGCAGGCGGTGACGACTGACGGGAATCGACGGGCGGCGACCAGTCCCTTTCGAAAGGGCTTTAGTGTGCACCCGGTTACGAAGAGATGAGTCCTGGTAGGGTAGTGGACTATCCTCTTGGCTTGCGGAGCCAGGGACCGGAGTTCAAATCTCCGTCAGGACGTTTTTCGCGCGACAAACTCACGAGCACCGCGTAGCGGTGCGAGTATCCGTCGCGCGAAAACGGACACGGAGATTTGAGCAGACGAGTCGCAGCCAGCGAGGGATCTTCGATCCCTCGAGCAGTCGGCGCGAAGCGCCGACAACCGGGAGCGAACGTAGTGAGCGACCCGGAACGTCTCGGCGTGTTCAAATCTCCGTCAGGACGCTCACTCCTAACGAGTGCTTCGCGTTGCTCAGCACTCGCTTCGTCGTTCGGTCCTGACGTGCTCCACGCTCGCTACCGCTCGCGTGGAACTCCGTCAGGACGTTTCTGCCGACACCAATCCGCGAGCGGCGTGTGGCGCTAACGCGCCCCGAAAAGCGAACGGCGAAGCCGTGAGCAGCGAGCGGCTGGTGTCGGCGAAGCGCCCCGGAGATTTGAGCAGACCGGTGGCAGCCCGTGCAACCGAGCGAAGCCGTTTCGTGATGACGAGAAAGCTCTGTTCTCTTGAGCCTTGAGGTTAGCAGGGCCCTCTGGGCGAATTCAAATCGAGAAACTCGAGTACTGTCAGGAGACCACTCGTTCAAGGGCCGAATGAGACGGTTCTCGCGACCGTCGGGTAGGAACGAAATGAGATCAAAACCGCGTTCGGTTATCGGGCAGGTTCGAACGACAACTCGTCTGCAGCGATCGTCGAGAGCAACGATCGGATATCCTCGAGATCGGTGTCTTCGATTACACCGCGCTTCGAATCGTAGTCGATCATGTCCGCCTCCGCGAGCAGCGGCAGGTGGACGTGGATCAAGGAGAGATACACTCGTTTCACGTCGTCGGACGGCACGTCGGGGAGCGGCACGGTGTACTCTCGGGCGACGACCTCGTTGCTTACGTCTCGCACCGTCATCGTCGTCTCGGTGTCCTCGAGCGTGGTGAGCACAGAACGGCGGTAGGAGTGACTCAGAATGCGGAATATTTGATCGACTGTGGCTGAACTGTGTGACACGAGTACTCATTTTACAGTCCTGCCGCGGTTCACTGCCGTGCCTGTATATACACGGTTATAAATACACGTTCGTAAATCTGAGACGAATATAGCGAACTGGGTGTCATCGATGGGGCTCACGATCTGAACCCTCAGTCCTCGAATTGCGACTCCTCAGTGGGTGGTGTGACCGCCAGTGCGTGCTGAATGAGGCTGTCGTAGCCGCGTTTCAGGCGGCGAGACAGCGATTGTTGGCTGATCCCGATGCTGTTAGCGACATCCGTAAGCGAGACATCGGACGAGTTGTAGTAGTCCATTTCCCAGGCGGTAACGAGGGCATCGTGTTGCTTCTTCGTGAGCCCGTACTGTCCGCCTGCACGCGGATGAGCGTGTTCGTATAACTGGTTGAGATGGAAGGGGATGTCGTAGTCGTCGCAGTACTCCCGGAACTGATCGAGCCGATCGCGGTTGTTGAACCGCATGCTGAGTTCCCACTCGTTGTGCTGTGCGGACGCTTCGAGGATCGTCGCACCGACCGTCGTGTACGCGAAGACGATGGACTCGACGTTCTCCGTCCACTCGGCTCGGTACAGCGCCGCACGATCGACGTCGTCGATATGCCGGAGGTTCCGAATCGACGGATCGTCCGCAGCGACGTCTTCGAATCGAGTTTCCTCTGCTTGCGATACCCAGAAGTACGGCGTGAGGACCTCGTCCGTTGCGACGACGCGTTCGGTTTCGATGACCAGCTCGGGGGCTGCCTCGAGCGTCTCGGCGAGGGCAAACGCCTCGGCGGGAACGTGAAACTCACCGAACAGGGTCATACGATCCACCGGTGGCGGCAGAGTGGGCGTTGGACGGCCACGGTCAGTCTACCAGTTGCTGTCGCCCTGAACTGCGGTCACGATTCTGCTCCGACGGCGTGATGGCCTCGACAGTAATCGATACCGTCTCTGCAGCAACGACTGTGATTCGACAGTCGGCGTACGTGAACTCTATCCGTCCGGCCCGTTCGGCACCGGCCGCCGTCGGTGCAAAGAGCGCCTCGAGCGCCTCCGGATTGACGACATCGTACAACGGCGGCCGTACGTTCAGCGGATCAACTCCCTTCCGGGCCGCAACGGCTTCGACGATTTGTGTGGTCACCTGCCGGGTTTCGGTGACATCGTACTGCGTAGACACAACCGTGATACCTGTTCAGCGGGTAAAAGCTTCACTCTCAGTGTGGAACCGCTGTATTACGCGTCGATTTCCGCAGATACGATTCCAGCGGTCGAATCACAGCGTTGGGACTCGAGGACGAAAACGTGGGTGAGAGGAGTAAGCCCCCTTCTGTTCGGCCCGGCATTCGGCTGAGCGTCCGCGCCGTCCGCGGCGGGGCCGCGGGGTGTTCGGGCTACCACGGCGCGGACTTGCACCGGTGAGGATTCGCCGTTCCATCGATCCTCGGCCGTCTGTGTGCGGTCAATCGCGCCGATGGCGCGATTCGTGGATTCGAACCACGCGTCGCGACCGCACACGGCTCACGGCTTCCGCCGCTCGCCCGTTCGGCGGTTCACACCGCCTCACGAACGTGACCGCGAAGCGGCCACGCGTTCCCTCTGCGGGTCAACTCCCCTTCCTCTCGGTCGGGTTCGCACGCATCATCGGTCTGGCCGAGACGTGTCGTTTCTGTTCCAGAGCCAGCGGTCTCCCGCTCCGGACTTGCGTCCGGTCACCCGCCCGAACGGGTGGGGGGACTTTCCTCGCGAGCGTGGGGCGTCCTGAAGGGACGGCCCACGTTAGAGCGTGATGCATCCCGAAGGATGGGCACGCAGGTGGTCGCGCCGTTGCCGGCGGGACCATCGCGGCAGCCAGGCTCTCTCTCCCACCGTTTCTTGGGGCGTGGGCCGAATAAGTCCCCCGGTCGGAGACACAAAAAGCGTTCCGTGACGAATGGAAGCGCTTTAGGACGACTATCACCTTGTCCTTCTGTATGTCCCAGGGACAGGGCGTCGACCTTTCCTACGAGGACGGTGCACGCGCGGTCGAACTCGCGCGTGAATCCGTCGACTCCTACGTACGACACGGGCAGCGAGAACAACCAGGCAGCATGCGCGAAGCCTTCTACGAGCGAACCGGCGCGTTCGTTCGCCTCGAGTCGACCCGCGGCCGGGGGAGCCTGCGCGGCTGTGCGGGTGGCTACCACTCGGACGACCAGCTCGGCCACGTCATCGTCGACGCGGCGATCGAGGCCGCAAGCGAGGACTCCTGTGGCTCCGAAGTGAGCCCGTCGGAGCTCCCGAACCTGACGGTCTCGGTCTGCACCGTCAGGAACGTACTGCTGACGGACGATCCGCTGGCCGATCTCGAGCTCGGCACCCACGGCGTCGCCATCGACGGCGGCGGCGAGGGCGGCTGGATGTATCCGACGGTGCCGGTCGAGAACGGCTGGAGCGCCCGCGAGTACCTCGATCGCACCTGCCGGAAGGCGAAGCTCGCGCCGGGTGCCTGGCAGAACGACGACGTCATCGTCACGCTGTTCGAAGGACAAGTCTTCCGCGAGCGAAAGGCCGACGGAAGCATCGAAGAACTATAACAGCGAGACGACTCTGTTCTATTATTTCCTCCGCTGAGCGACTGCGCTGTCGCCAGGGTAACGGTGCTGTCAGTCGCTCATCCGCCCGACCGCGACGGCTGATTCACGCGTCCGATCGTGGCGATTGATTCGAGTCCTCGAGTTTTACCTCGAGCAAGTCGTTCAACGCCGCGAACACATAGTGAACCGTGAACCAGATGACGATCAGATTGACGAGGAGGACCAGCGGCACCGAGAGTATCGAGTGCCACGGGAGGAGGATCAACGTACAGAACCCGCCGATTGCGAAGACGATACAGAGGCGGCTCGCGAGCCGAGTCGCGATTTCGGAATGCGGGGCAATGGGTGCAGAAGGCATCGGTGGATCTCGTGTTTCTCACAATAAAAGTCAAACTATCCAATAGGATTTCAAAACGTATTTGCGTCGAGTCCAGCGCCAGCCGTCCGTTGCGTCGCACGCCGACCTTCGTTAGCGATCGATGTCCGCCGTCGAACGGTCGAAGCCGACCGCTTCGGCGTCGGCCAGACAGCGATCGGTCGCGTCCGCGAGCTCGAACTCGCGAATGATCTCGCCGTCGCGGACCAGCGGCTCGAGCAGCAGTTCACCGTCGCTCGGCTCCTCGCGGTCGGCGAGGGCGACGTGGTGGCCGCCGTCGGCGGTTCGGTAGACCTCCTTGACCCCTGAGAGCTTACCCCGCTTTGAAATCGGCTTGCCCTCTATTTCGACGATATCGAGGCTGAAGTCGACCGAATCGGCGCCGGTGATGTGGCTGCCGACGCCGAAGCCGTCGGCGACGTCGCGCAGCGGGCGGATGGTCTCGGGCTCGAGCCCGCCGCTACAGAAGATATCGACGTCCTCGTGGCCGCGCGCGTCGAGTTCCCAGCGGACCTCGCGGATGATGTGCCGGAAGTCGCCGCGTCGGGAACTCGTGGTGTCGATCCGAACGCCGTCGAGATCGTCGCCGAGTGTCTCGGCCGCCAGCAGGCTCTCGCTCTTCTCGTCCCAGAAGGTGTCGACCAGCGCGATTCGGGGCACCTCCTCGCCGACGGCCTCGTCGAACGCCGTCCACGCCTCGGCCTGGTTGCCCTCGCCGAAACAGAACATGAGCGCGTGGGGCATCGTCCCGCCCGCCTCTCGGCCCAGGATTTCGCCCGCAGCGACGTGTGAGAACCCGTCGAGACCGGCGAGCAACGCGGCTCGTTCGACCGTCGTCGCGATCGACGGGTGGACGTGGCGGGCCCCGAAGGAGAGGACGAGCGACTCGGGAGCCGCCAGTCTGGCCTCGAGCGCGGCCGTCGCGAAGCCGCTGGGCTGGGAGAGAAAGCCCAGCAGCGAGGTCTCGAGTTCGGCGAACGCGAGGTATGGACCCTCGATCCGGAGGACGGGGCCGCCGTCGAACAGTTGGCCGTCAGGGAGCGCGTCGACGTCGACGCCGCGGCCCTCGAACAGCGTTGCCACGTCTTTGACGCCAGTGAAGACGTCGAACTCCCCCGTCGGGAACTGGTCTGCGGTGACTTCGGCGACGACGCGCGGGTTCTTGCCCGCGTGCTCGAGCGTGGCCCGCGTACGCTCGAAGTAGGCGTCAGTCGCGTCCCCCTCGAGAATCGCCGTCGCGGGGACGGTTTCGAACGGATTTGACATATCGTCGGTTTCCCGTCGGAGACAAAAAAGCTACCCGTCTGTCGGCGCGCGCGGTGTCTTCGGCGGTCCGATCGGGAACGACGCTGCGGGCCGCGATGACGCGGCGGTTGCCGTTGGTCCAGCGGTAGCCGTCGGTCCGGCGGCAGCCGTTCGCTCGAGGGAGACTGCAGGCTCGAGAGCGCCCCCGGACCCGCCTTGGTTCGAGCCCGATTCGGTGGGGTGGATCGCCTCGAGGTCGTCGACGGTCGGCGCGCCGACGATTTCGACCGTCTCGCCAGTGACGGAAATGCGATACACGCCTTCGAAGGCCTCGCCGTCGGGGATCCGGTAGATGCTATTTCCAGCAGTGTCGACCCGCTCGGCCCCCTGGTTCGCGAGGAGCCGGCGGTATGCATCGGCGAACTCAGTCGCGTCGGATGGGCTCTCCCAGGCGAGCCGCCAGACGTGGCCGGTCTGGCTCGGCTCGTCCGTCTGCTGGTACACGTGAAGGCTATCGCCGGCCCAGCCGGCCGTCGCGGGATGGGAGTAGTTGTACTGCGAGCGCTCGGTCGCCCCCTCGCGGAGCGGACGCTCGATGATGCCGTTGGCCCAGAGCGTCGCGAACAGCGTGGCCTCACCGATCGTCTCCGTCCGGATCTCGCCGTCATCGCCGTCTCCACCGTCCGTGATCGGTTGCCACTCATCGCTCGAGCGGTCCGGAATCGCGACATCGACCGGATCGGCGTCGGGATAGCGCTCAGGGTGGATCAGCTGGGCGGTGCTCTGCGGCGGGGCGTCGTGGGCGGCGTCGACGGCGTCCCAGCCGCCGCGGTCGTAAAGTGCAGTGACGAATGTGGGACCCTCCGCGTACGGCACGTAGATCGAAAGGAAGAGCCCGACGTTGAACGGGCGCTGTGCGATCTCGTCGTCCGAGGCCGCCGACACCTGGCTGTCGGGTAGACACTGCCACTCGTTCCCGCACCGGCGATCGTACTGGACGGGGACGTAGCCCGCCTCACCCTCGATTAGCCCGTTTTCGGCGCGAATCCCGTCGATCGTCTCGCTCTCGCGAGCGAGACCGAAGTGCTGGTCCTGGAGTGCGTGTGTCAGTTCGTGGACCAGGATCTCCCGATCGATCCGGATCTCGTCGGTGTCGTCGGTGATAATGACGATCCGGTCGTTCACGTAGTAGCCTTGAATCGAACTGCCGTAGAGATCGGCGAACGCCCGGTTGACGTCCGTTTCGCCGTCGACGACGAACGCCCCGCGCCAGAGCTCGTTGGTGAACGCCGACGCGTTTTCGGTGTCGGACGCCCGCCGGTCGCGGTACTCGGCGCGGCTCATCACCTCGAGGTCGACGTCGCGTTCGTATTTCAGCCCGCGGACGACCTCGATCCGGGCCATCGAGCGGTACTTCACGGCCTCGAGTTGGGCCTCGGTGAGTCCGTCGCTCGCGTCGAACTCGAAGACGTCGTCGTGGGCATAGTCGCCGACGTGTCCGAGTTCGCGGTCCGTGTCGAACTCGTCGGGAGAGCCGGGAAGCGCACAGCCCGAGAGCACGAGCAGCACGACGACCGCGAACAGTCGAGTTCGGCTCATCGAATCACCGTTCGACGTGGTCGTGAAAGCGGTATCGGCCAACCGGCCGCGAGAAGGCGGTGTCGGCCAGGTGTGAAAACGGCGCGTCGATCGATTGGGAGCTCGGTCACGTTCGGGAGCCCGATCACGGTCGATAGCGCCCGACGGCGAGCCAGGTCACCGATCCGAGCAACGTGATCGCGATTGCGCCCGCTGCGGCCGTCGTACCGAACCCGGGAATGGGAAGGGAAGCTGCTTCGGGTGCCGCACCGGTCTCGACGTTCGACAGCGCCGCGACCGACGGGGCGCGGACGATCGTCACCGTCGTCCCGTTCCGCTCGAGGAAGTACGCGCCGGAGTAGCCGCCGTCGTCGATCACGAAGGTGTTCTGGCGATCGTCGACCGCCTCGGCACCGTGGTCGTCGAGTAGCTGGCGGTAGCCGTCGAGGAACTCCTCGGTGTCGTCCGTCGACTGCCACTTCGTTCGCCAGACGTAGCCGGCCTCGCCGGCCGCAGCGGGATCGCTCTCGTTGTCGATCTCGTCGCTGGTGTAGACGACCAGCTTGTCGCCGGCCCAGCCGTCGGTGTAGGAGTGGTCGTAGTTGTAACTTCCCTCCTCGCTGCCGAAGAGTTCGGTGGCGCTGATCACCGACGACTGACCCCCGTCCATCGCGTCGGCGGCGAACATCGCGACCATGCCCGCTTCGCCGACGGTGTCGTTCGCCACCGCGCCGTCGACGGTGAGCTGTCGCCAGCCGTCGCTCGAGCGGTCGGGAACCGAGACGTTCGCCGGTTCGCGCTCGGAGCCGGGGTGGATCACGGCAGACGTCGTCGCGGGCGGGTCGTCGTAGGCCGCGTTGACCGCCGACCAGCCCTCGCCCTGCTCGCGCAGGGAGTCGACGTAGTCGGGACCGTCGCTGTAGGGCTGATAGACGGCGAAATAGATGCCCCAGTTGACGTCGAAGTTGCCGGCCTGTTCTCCGCCGCTGGGACTGAGACAGTCCCACTCGCTCCCGCATCGGTCCTCGTACGCGCGTTCGACCCAGCTTGCGTCGCCTTCGGCCAGCCCGTTGCCGGCCAGCTCCGCGTCCTGCGTTGAGCCGTTGAGCCGCGACAGGTCGAATCGCTGGTCCTGCAGGGCGTGGACGAGTTCGTGGCCGAGCGTCAACTCGTCCAGTTCGGGTGACTCGGGGTTCTCCGAGACGATGACGATCTCGTCCGTTTCGGGGTCGTAGTAGCCCTTGACGGCACCGCCGTACACCGTCTCAGTGGCGTCGGCCGCCGCCGTCTCCCGGTCGACCGTGAACAGCGCTTCGTAGCCCACGTTCTGCTCGAGTCGTTCGGCTGCGGTGTAGTTCGCGAAGCGCTCCTCGTTGGTCTGCCGGTAGGTCTCGCGAGAGACCACGTCGACGGCGACTTCGTCCTCGAAGGTCATGTTTCGGATCGTCTCGACGCGGGCCATCGCTCGATAGATAACGGGATCGAGTTCGTCCTCGTCGACGACCGCGTTCGACTGACTGTCGACGGCCAACTCGTCGTCGTACCAGTAGCCTTCGACGTAGCCGACGGTGTCCTCGGTTGAGGGGTTCTCGGGACGGGCGTCCTGTGTCGCAACCGCGCTCGAGGCCGACGGCGACTCGAGGGACGGCGCGGACTCGGCCGACGTCGAAGCGGTGCTCTCGGGAGACGCAGCAGCGCTCGCCGCCACCATGGGGCCGGCGAGGCCGCCGGTCACCAGCATCGCGGTGAGGACGATCGTAAGCAGGGCGACGACCGAACGGGAGCGCGTTGGCTGCATGTGAGGTGATTGAGTATCCGTTGGAATGGAACTGCAAAAAGTACGACGGTTGTACCGCCCGGAATCCGACGAGCGACGACGGTGTCTCGAGGAGCGTCAGACGGTCTACTGTAAGTCATTTCCGGCGCACCCGCGACCCGCCATGCGGGTGCGCCGGTACACAGTGACAGCAGACCGTCTCAGTCGTCGCCCGCCAGCGTCTCGGAGTCGTCGTCGGCCAGCGCTTCGGGCGAGGTCGGCTCGACATCGGGCTCCGTTCCGAGCGGTTCGACGCGGACGTTCGTTACCTTGTACGCCGGGATCTTGCTCTGCGGGTCGAACTCCTCCTTGGTCAACCTGTTGACCGCCCCGTGGATGAAGTGCATCGGGACGAAGAGGACGTCCGGTCCCGACGTTTCCTCGACGTTCGCCCGCACGACGATATCGCTCTGTCGGGACTCGACGCGGACGTACTCGTCGTCCGCGATACCGAGCCGGTCGGCCGCCTCCGGATGGATCGTGACGAAGCTCTCGGGAACCTGCTTCATCGACGCGTTCCCGCGCCGCGTCATCGACCCCGTGTGCCAGTGGTAGAGCACCCGCCCGGTGGTGAGCGTGAACGGGTACTCCTCGGTCGGGATCGGACGCATATCGTCGGCCGCCTCCGACGGGACGAACCGCGCGAGCCCGTCGTCGAAGTTGAACGCATCCTCGTAGAGGTACGGCGTTCCGGGGTGGTCCTCGTTCCAGCACGGCCACTGGAGGCCGTCCTCTTTCTCCTCGAGACGCTCGTGAGTGACGCCGCCGTAGATGGGCGTGAGGTCGTTGATCTCGTCCATCACCTCGGCGGGGCTCTCGTAGTCCCAGTCGAACCCCAGCCGACCGGCGAGGGCCTGCAGGATGGCGGCGTCCGTCTGCGCCTCGCCCGGCGACTCGACGGCCGGCCGGACGAGCTGGATCCGACGCTCGGTGTTCGTGACGGTGCCGTACTTCTCGGCCATCGACGCCGCCGGCAGCACTACGTCGGCGTGCTTGGCCGTTTCGGTCATGAACAGCTCCTGGACGACGAGGAAGTCGAGCGCCGCCAGCGCTTCCTCGGCGTGCTGGATATCGGGCTCGGATTGGGCGGGGTTCTCGCCGACGATGTACATCCCGTGCAGGTCGGTGTTCTCGGGGGAGTAGCCCTCGTCGGCGGCGGGGTCGTCGGTGCCGCGCTCTGCTTCGCCGTCCTCGGGATAGTCGCCGCCGTACGCGTCGGTCCCCTGCTCGCCGTCGACGGTTTCCTTGACGCCCGGGATGGCGCTGAACATCTCGGTCACCCGCAGGCCAACCTCGTTCGGCGGCCGGACCCCCCACGAGTCCTCGAACTTGTCCAGCACGTCGTCGTCGGTGACGTCCTGGTATCCTGGGAGGTTGTTTGGGATCGGTCCCATATCGCCACCGCCGCCCTGGACGTTGTTCTGCCCCCGGAACGGCGAGAGTCCGGATTCGGGTTTGCCGACGTGCCCGCAGAGCAGCGCCAGGTTGGCGATGGCGAGCGCGTTCCGTGTGCCGTGTGCGTGCTGGGTCAGTCCCATCGCCCAGCCGTAGACGCAGGTGTCCGACGTCGCGATGGTCTCGGCCGCGTCCGTGAGGTCCGCCGCCGGAACGTCGGTCACCTCCTCGACCCGCTCGGGGGTGTATGGCTCGACGGTCTCCTTCAGGTCGTCGAACTGTTTGGTGCGTTCGTCGACGAACTCCTCGTCGTAGAGCTCCTCCTCGATGATGTGGTGCATCATCCCGTTGAGCCAGACGGTGTCCGTCCCGGGCTTGGTCCGGTTATACTGGTCCGCGTGGTCCGCGATGGTCATCTTCCGCGGGTCGAACACCACCAGCTCGGCACCGTCGCGGACGTTCTGGACGATGCGCGTCGCCAACACCGGGTGGCTCTCCGTCGTGTTCGAGCCGGTGATGAGATAGCAGTCGGTCTCGCCGATGTCCTCGTTGATGCGGTTGGTCATCGCGCCGTAGCCGACCGTCTGCTTCAACGCGGCGACGGTCGAGGAGTGACAGAGCCGCGTGCAGTTGTCGACGTGGGGCGTCTCGAGCACCTGCCGGGCGAACTTCTGGGCGAGGAAGTTCTCCTCGTTGGTCGCCTTCGAGGAAGAGGTCACCGCCAGCGAGTCCGCGCCGTACTCGTCGCGGATGTCGGTCAGGCGGTCAGCGACGCGGTCCAGCGCCTCGTCCCAGGAGGCCTCGCGGAACTCTCCGTCCTCCTTGATCAGCGGCGTCGTCAGCCGCCCGTCGGAGTCGACGTAGTCGTAGCCGAACTTCCCCTTCACGCAGGTCGAGAAGTCGTTTGCCGGCGTCTGGTCCGGATCGGCGGGGCGGACGCCGAGGACCTCTTCGCCCCTGCCGTAGAGCTCGAACCGGCAGCCGACGCCGCAGTAGGTACAGGTCGTGTCGGCCACCCGGATGTTCTGCTTTCGAGCACCGCTGACGACCTGCGCGGCGTCGAACAGCTGTCCGATCGTCATCGATTTCTCGGCGACCGATTCCGCCGCGTGCTCGACCGTCTCCGTCGCGCGATCGACCGTCTCGACCGCCCGTTCAGTCGCACGGTCGGAGAGCGTCGTCGCCCGCTGTTTCGATTTCGCCATGAACTCCGCGACGCCGTCGAGTTCCGCGGCGTCCGGCTCGATCTCGCCGTCCGGCCGATCCGCAGCGGTCGACTGGCTCTCGGCAGTCGGCTGGCCCTCGTTGGCTGACTGCTCCTCGAGCGCGCCGCCGCCGAATTCCGGCACTTCGCGGTTCGGCGCGTCGGACGTGTCGGCCGTCTCGAAGGGGCGTCCCTCCTGTACCTCGCCGATGGAGACCTTCTGCGTAAAGCCCGGGAGCGGGATGGTCGTCGCGTCGACGAGCCCCTCTTCGACGAGCGAGCCGGTCGGACAGACGGTGACGCAGTGTCCACAGGAGATGCACGTCGAGTCCTCCATCGTGTCGGCTTCGGGCTTCTGGAAGTCGATGTGGATGTCGTCACCCTTCCCGGACATCCGGAGGACGCCCGCGTTCTGTACGTCGTTGCAGGCCTCGACGCAGCGGTTACAGAGGATGCACTTGTTGCGATCGATCTGGATGACCGACGTGTCGTCGATGGGCGCGTACGCATCGCGGTCGTCGAACACGCCGTAGCGCGGCTCGTTCACGCCGTGGTCGATGGCGGTGTCCTGGAGTTCGCAGCGGCCGTTCTGGCCGCAGGTCGTACACCGCAGGTTGTGATTCCCGAGCACGAGGTCGAGGTTGACGTCCCGCGCCTCTTCCGCGTCGGGCGCGTCGGTGGCGACCTCGAGGCCGTCCTCGGCGGGGAAGCTACACGCCGGCACGGTACCGTACTCGTCGGTCTCGACCATGCACGTCCGACAGGCGCTGCGCGGCCCGATGTTGTCCGACTGTTCGGTGTCGCGATCGTAGTAACACAGCGCCGGCACGTCGGAGTCGGTGTCAACCGTCTCGAGAGCGTCGATGAGCGTCGAGCCAGGCGAGACGGCGACCGGCTGGCCGTCGATCGTCACGGTCGTCATCTCGTCGCTCTCGACGCCCACGTCGGGGTCGTTCGCCGTCCCCGTGCGGAAGTCCTCGGTCAGCGGGGTGCTCGAGCGCGGATCGTCGACGTCGGGGACACCGGGCAGGTTCTCGGTCGGCGCGTGCTCGGTCGGTCCGGGATCGTCCGCGCTCACGACTGGGACACCTCGCAGGCACCGCTCGGGCAGCGGCCGGCCGCGTGGGCCTCGAGTTCGGTCTCGAACCGGTCGACGGCCGTCTCGACGCTCCGGGCCGTCGACTCGCCGAAGTCACAGAGGCTCGAGGTGTCCATCACCCGAGTGAGTTCGCGGATCATGTCGTCCTCGTAGTTCCCGTCGTAGATCTCTCGGAGGAGACTGAGGAGCTGTTTCGACCCCTCGCGGCCGGGGAAACAGCGGCCGCAGTTCTCCTCGCTGGCGAATCGGACGCGCTCGCCGGCCGTCGCGAGCACGCAGCGGTCCGTCCCGAACAGCTCGACCACGCCCTCGGTGCCGAGGTCGGCGTTCGTCAGGGCCGGTGCAGTCGCGGTGTGCTCGAGCGATCGAGTGAAGCCGCCGAGCTGCCCGCCGACGCAGGCCATCTTGACCCGGTCCGGCGCGTCGACGGCGTCGCGGACGGCCGAAAGCGAGCTCCCGGTCGGCAACTCGACGGTCGCCGGCGTTTCCACGTCGCCGGTGACGGTGACGAGTCGCGTTCCCGGGTCGGCGTCGGCGGCGTCGAACGCGTCGGGCTCGAGAAGCGCGGCGCGAATCTGCGCGAGCGTCCGGGGAGTCTGTACGATCGTCGGGCGACCGTACAGGCCGTGTCTGGCGGGCCCGGGCGGGCGCAGGCGCGCTTCCAGCCGGTCGTTGCCCTCCAGAGCCTCGAGCGCCATGGTGAACTCGCCGGCGATGTACTCGTCGGGGCCGGCGACGACCTGTGGGGAGTCCGGGTTGCCGGCGCTCGTTCCCGCCTCGAGCGCGTCGGTGACGGTGGCGGCGGCGCGACGGGCCCGGTGGCGGACGAGGTCGTCGTCCTCGTTCGTGTAGACGACGATATCGCCGGGAGCCGCGCCGACCAGTTCGGCGACGGCGAACGCCCCGTCGAGCACCGCCGCCGGCGAACCGCCGAGCAGCGTCCGATCAGTCTCGTTGCGGCGGTCGCTTTCGTTGGTGTTGACCACTACGACTGGATCGCCTGCTGTTTCGCGGGCGACAGACACGTCCTCGGTGACGGGCGCGTCCTGACTCGCGTCGCCGCGACCGCGCCCGAGGAGCCCGATCTCGGAGAGTCGCTCGAGCGCTGCCTCGGGATCGTCGCGGGCGAGCGCTGCGGCGCTCGAAGTCGCGGCGGCACCGCCCTCGGGATCGACCCAGCCGCAGCCGCCCAGCACGCGCCGCGTCCCGACGGCGAGCGGCCCGTCGGACGGGATCGGCAGCGTCTCGACGTCGGCGGCGTGTTCGACGACCCATTCGGCGTCGTCCGCCCCGACGCTACCCGATTCGGCGCGCTCGACGATCGTCCGCGTTTGCGAGGGCGAGGGCCGGGGATAGTACGCCGTTCGTCCCTCGATCGTAACCAGAACGAGTGGCTCGAGCGCGCGGACGCCGGTCGAGCCCACCTCAAGTACATCAACCGTGTCGGCGGCGGTACGGACCGTCTGGAGGATCTCCCGCCCTCGCTCGAGAGGATGGGCCGTCTCGTCGGCATCGTCATCCGCTGGCTTGCGCGCGACGCTCGGCGGCTCGCCGCGACCGACCGTGACGCGGACGATCGCCCGTTCGTCGTGCAAATTTGGTTCTCGGCTCACTGGCGTAGCGTTCACCGAGTCCGTACGAAAAGGAGGGCCCTTCCTGTCAATGTCCTTCTTGTGCTACCCGCGACTACGGCCGCGGGGTTGCGCCCGCCGTTCGTGCCCTATCGGCCCCGATCAGAGCGGATCCGTCCCGGGTTCCCGCTGCGGGTTCGGTTCGCGTCGATCGCGCTCGTCCGTCCGGCGTTTCAGCTGACGATACCGCCGCGTGAGCGGCGCTGTCCATCGCCACACCAGGAATCCGATACCGCCCAGCGCTGCGAGCAGACCGACCGCGACGAGGAGCGTCGAGACGCCGTTCGAGCCAGTGCTTTGGTAGCCCATACGTCGCCTACGCCGCGGCTGCGGGTAGTGGTTTCGGCGACCGCGATTCCTCGAGCCGGGCGCGAACGTTTTTACGATCCCGTTCGTACCATCGCGTAGACATGCACCTCGAGCCAGCCAACACGGCGGTGGTGGTCGTCGACATGCAAAACGGGTTCTGTCATCCCGACGGCTCGCTGTACGCGCCGGGTAGCGAGGACGTCATCGAGCCGATCGCGGATTCCGTCGACCGGGCTCGCGATGCCGGGGCGCAGGTGATCTTCACCCGCGACGTCCACCCGCCCGAACAGTTCGACGACGCCCACTACTACGACGAGTTCGAGCAGTGGGGCGAACACGTCCTCGAGGGGTCGTGGGAGGCCGAAATCGTCGAGGAACTCCCCGTCGAGGAGGCCGACCACGTCGTCGAGAAACACACCTACGACGCCTTCTACAACACCGAACTCGAGGGGTGGCTGAACGCCCGCAACATCGACGATCTGGTGATCTGTGGCACGCTCGCGAACGTCTGCGTGCTCCACACCGGCGGCAGCGCGGGACTGCGGGACTTCCGGCCGATCATGCTCGAGGACTGTATCGGCGCGATCGAGGACGACCACCGCGAGTACGCCCTCGATCACGCCGCGTGGCTGTTCGGCGAGGTCGAACCGAGTGAGACCCTCGAGTTCGCGTGATCGATCCCCACCGGGGCCGCTCCGTCGCCTTTTCGTCCCCGTGGGTCCTTCGAGCCGATATGAACGGGTCACAGCTACGCCTCGCGGAATCGATCGCCGAAGCGTCTCCCGAGCAGCGGACGGTCGGTGACGGCGAATGAACCGACGACAACTGCGACCGATCTACCTGGTGGGGATCGCGCTCAACGCAGTCGCGCTCGGATACGCCGTTATGAACGGAACGTGGCTGTACGCCGGCGCGTTCGCGTTCGTGGCCGTCTACCTCGTGGTGCGACTTCGAATGCTGTCCGCCGACGCCTAGTCGGTGCGGCGCGCTCGCGCTCGTTACCTAGCACGAGCAGGCGAACTGGTGTGAGTGAGCGGCGCGGCCGGGAACGAAGGGACCGATCGACAGTGAGCTCCTTTTACTCTCGTCGACCGAAGACCGGGTATGCGCGGAACGCGATCGAGCCCGACGGGACCGGGAGGCAGTCCGGGACTCGGGACGTGGACGAGACTCGAGACGAGGACGAGAAGAGATATCGAATGAACGAACAGCAACTGCGGCCCGTCTATCTGGCGGGCATCGGGATCAGCGCGTACGCGCTCTGGTACTTCGCTTCGGCGGGTTCGAACCTGGTCGCCGTCGCGTTCGGGCTCGTGACGGCGTTCCTGGTGGTTCGGCTTCGGCTACTGGTCGCTAACTCTTGACCGCTCGAGGAGCGATAGTCACGGTGGCAGACGCGCGCAGCGTCCGAGAACGGGACCGAGGCAGCGAGTCGCCGACCCGAACACGTTCCCTCGTGTCCCCGCATCAGTTACCGCGGAACACGCGATACGCGCCCTGTCCGATCGCCACGATCGTCGTCTCTCCGTCTGGACCCGTACTTTCGACGGTGATCTCGCTGACGCCGACGCTGCCGCCGACCCGGATCACGTCGGCGGTCGCCACGAGATCGCCCGTCGCCGGCCGGAGGTAGTTGACGTTCAGATTGATCGTCGCGATCCGCGTCCCGAAGGGGTCGTCCATGGCCGTCCGCAGCGAGAGGCCGCCGACCGTGTCGATGAGGGTGGCTGCGACGCCGCCGTGGAGATCGCCCCGCTCGTCGGGCGCGGCGTTCGGCCGCGTGTTCGTCAGTTTCTCGTCGTAGGGAATCGACATCGTCATCGTCCCGTCGCCGACGTTGTCGACGCTCGTGCCGAGCCACGAGAGGAACTCCTGATTCTCCTCGAGGAAGTACTGGAGCATCGACTCGAGGTCGTCGAACTCGTCGATCGCGTCCGCCGTCGGCGTCTCGTCGGTCATAGCCACTCGTGTGCCCGCGACGTTCTTGACAGCTACGTTTCTTGGCGTGTCCGTTGTCGAGCGTTCATTCGGCCGCGAACTGACGACGCCACTCGAGCGGACGACTCTCCGAAACGCCGCCGTCGCCGATAATACCGTCGCGAACGGCCACCTGATTGGACCAGTCAGACGCTCGATCGGACCGATCAGCGGTCACCGCTCGAGCGAATGCGTACCCGAACGTGCTCACCGCGCTCGAACTCGCGATCCGGACAGATCAGTTTCGCGCCGAAGTCGCCGTCTCGAGCGCAGAACAGCGAGAGCCCGGTGATCGCCTCGCCGTTCGCCGTGATGGTCACGTCGTCCCACGCAATCGTGCGGCCGTCGGCGACGCCGAGTCGGTCGCCGTTGAGCGAGACGACGCGGTCAGCTCGGTTCTCCGCGGGCGAATCGCCCCGCTCGAGCAGCCCGCCGCCGTCGTAGTGTGGCAGTCCGCCGTCGAGGACGCCACCGCCGTCGGCTCGCACGCCGACGAACTCGCCACCGGGATCGGGGTGAGCGGGCGCGTCGAGGACCGCGAACGTGTCGCCGGTCGAGACGACTCGGCCGGTTCCGTCCCACTCGAGCGGCCGGATCGACGCCCCCAGTTCGATCGGGAGCGAGCCGGACGCCCGGTAGGGGTTCTGATCCGAATTCCGAAAGCCAACGTGGAGGTGATTGTCGACCCACGGTGCGAAAAATCCCGCTCGGACCAGCCGTCCCAGTGAGTCACCCTGCTCGACCCGGTCGCCGGCTGCGACCGTCGGTTCGACGTGGAGGATTCGGACCGTTAGTCCGGACAGCGGGCTGGAATCCGCGGGCTCGAGCAGAATTAGGTAATCGTGCTCGGGCGCGTAGGGTTTCGGTGGCGCGCGAACGGTGCGCATCTCCCGGACGGTGCCGGCGACCGGGCTCGGCGCGGCGGTGGTTCGACCGTCGGTCAGCGTCCCGGGATACAGATCGATCGCACAGCCGCCGTCGTGGGCGGGATACGGCGAGTTGTACAGCGAAAATCGATCGTATCGAGCCAGGACGGTCTCGGGAAGCGTGACGGCCATCGTTCGTCGAGGTCTGGGCGGCGGGAGCGTTTAGACCCACCGGGTCCAACGGGCGGTATGCGCGTGTTTCGCGGACGGGCGGACTCTCCCACGGCCGATCGGGACGCGAGTCGGCGGCTGCTCTCGGTCGCCGCCGACGGCGAGCCCGCCGTCCGCGTCTGGACGCCACACCGACAGGTCGCCTTCGGTCGACGGGATCGCCGTCCCGAGGGCTACGATCGCGCCTGCGAGGCCGCCCGCGAGCGCGGGTTTCCGCCGCTCGATCGCGACGTTGGCGGGCGAGCGGTCGCCTACGACGGCGCGACGACGCTGGCATTCGCCCGCGCCGAGCCGATCGCGGACATTCGGTCCGGAACGACCGAACGCTACGAGCGAGCCACGGCCGACCTCGAGCGAGCGCTCGAAACGCTGGGTCTCGAACCGATTCGGGGCGAGCCCGACGACTCGTTCTGTCCGGGGACGCACTCGCTGTCGGTGGCGAACGCGAGTCCCGACGAACGGCGACAGCGGAAGCTCGTCGGCATCGCCCAGCGCGTCCGGCAAGATGCTGCCCTCGTCGCCGGTATCGTGCTCGTGGCCGACCGCGAGGCGCTCGTCGGAGTTCTCGAGGCGGTCTACGGCGCGCTCGAGGTACCCCTCGAGCCGGCATCAGTAGGGACAATCGCGGACGCGGGCGGGCCCGCAGATCCGGCGGTCGTTCGAACGGCGATCGAGGACGCGTTGGTCGGCGACGCGGCGGCCGTTTCGCTCGAGGCTGTCGATGAGGAGCGCTAACGGCGTGTCGATGGGTCGCGAAGACAGTGACCGGAGGGGAGCCCGTCTACTGCGGCGGAAAAGTGCGACAGTCTCGAGGGTGGTATGGCCTCCGGTGAGTACAGGTGGACGATGGAGCATGGCAGTTTTTCAATCATGTCGTGTTTCACACAAACCTGTGCGAAGTACAGAGGTCGTCTCTCCCACCGACACCACGGTCTCCTCGCCGACGTAACTCGGAGACGGAACGAACGTTTATCCACGGCATTGTGGACGTGAGAGTATGCGGCTCGTGGAGATTTTGATTCCGAAGGAAAAGCGGAAAGCCGTCGAGGAGATCCTCGAAGACGAAGGTATTGACTTCACCCTCGTCGCGGAGGAAAGCCGTGACGAGCCCTCGGTCGTCATCACGTTCCCACTGCCGGTGCCCGCAGTCGAGTCCGTCCTCGACGAACTCCGAGAGACCGGGATCGATGAAGATTCCTACACCGTGATTCTGGAGGCGGAAACCGTCGTCTCCGAACAGTTCGACGACCTCGAACAGCGATACGCCCAGAACAGCCCGCGCATCTCTCGCGAGGAGATGCAGGCGCAAGCGAAGGACCTCACTCCTCGATTCAGCACGTATCTCGTCATGACGATTATGAGCGTGATCGTCGCGACTGCCGGCCTACTGCTCGATTCGCCGGCGGTCGTCGTCGGATCGATGGTGATCGCACCGCTGATCGGCCCGGCACTCGGTGCGAGCGTCGGCACGGTCATCAACGATCGCGCACTGTTTCGGCGCGGGATCAAACTCCAGGCGATCGGACTCGGCGTCGTTACCGCCGCCATCTTCGCGTTCGCCATCCGGACGACCGGGGTCGTCTCGCCGATGATCAACATCTTCGAAATCTCAGAGATAGAGGGCCGTCTAAGCCCCGATATGCTCTCGCTCGTCATCGCGATCGGTGCCGGCGTGGCGGGGGCGTGGACGCTCACCGCGGGCACCTCCGCCGCCCTCGTCGGCGTCATGATCGCCGCGGCGCTCGTTCCGCCTCTGGGTGTCGTCGGCATCGGTATCGCGTGGGGCCTCCCGGATGTCGCCCTCGCCGCAGGCGTCCTCGTTCTGGTCAACATCCTCACGATCAACATCACCAGTCTCGTCGTCCTCTGGTACAAGGGCTATCGGCCGGACAGCTGGACCCAGCAGGGCGACGCCCGCGTCGCGACGGAAAAACGCGCCCTCGTCCTCGTCGTCACGATCCTCGTCCTCTCGGCGTTTCTCGGGGTCGTGACCTACGACACTTACCGAACCGGGGCCTACGAGGAAGAGGTCAACGCCGACATCGAAGCTGTTCTCGATTCACCCGAGTACGCCGAACTCACGCTCATCGACGTGACGGTCGAATATACCGATCCGGTCCCGCCCCGTCAACCGGAACGCGTCGTCGTCACGGTCAGCTATCCGGTCGGGACCGACCCGCCGCCGCTCGTCGAAGAGATTCAGGGACGCGAGAGCGTCTACGCCGAGTCGGCGATTACTCTGCCGACCGGGCCGCTCGTCGAGTCCCACCGTGCCGAAGTGGTGGTCCACTACACCGAGAGAGGATGATTAACTGAATATCTCTCCGAGAGACGCGCTATCTATTCAGCACGGCGCTTCGGATGCCTATTAATCTGACAGATCTATCGGTGATCGGTATGCACAGCTACTCGTCGGCAGATTCGCTGGTACATGGCCATACAATTTTTCGAGGAACAGTTCGCGGACACAACGAACCAGACCCGCGACGGAGGTACCGGAGCCGACCGTCAGAACACCGTGCGCTCGACGAGTCGACGGAGCGGGCCGGCTTTGCCACGCTTCGATTGGACCTGAACCGCCGTGCAGTCGACGCTGTCGATGATCCTGTCCGCCGGCCGACCGAACAGGGCTCCCCGGATTCGTCCGCCGTCCGTCCCGATGACGAGTATATCGCCGGTGTTGGTCACCGAGACGAACTCCCGTTCGGGGTCGTCGGTCTCGACGATCGAGCGGTTCACGGGAACCGAACACAGCGACTCGAGTTCCGCGAGATACTCGTCTATCGTCTCGCGTTGCGTCTCGGTCGCCGCGTCATCGAGCGGATACAGCAAGGTGATGCTGCCCCCCGCCTCGGTCGCCAGCGCGTTCGCGACGGTGATTTTCTGCGGGTCGAAGGGACCGCGGTCGGTGACGACCGTGACGGAATCGATCCGGTCCAGATCGCGGTCCTCGACGAGCAAGACGTCACACGGTGCGTTGCGGGTGATCCACTCGACCGTCGTTCCGAATACCGGCGCGTACAGCGGGTCGTCGCTTCGCTCGAGCAGGAGGAAGTCCGCGTCCTCGTGCTCGGCGAAGTTCGCGATCGCTCGCTTCGTGTCGTGGCTGACGATTTCGCCGTAGTTGACCGGGACGTCGAACTCCTCCGTGAGCGGCCGCGTTCGTTCCTCGAACTCGACGTCCGCCGGTGACTGCGTTTCCGACGCCTGCTGGAGCGGCACCTGGTCGGGCACTTCGTCGAACTGAACGACGGTGACGCTCCCGTCGTTCTCGCGGGCGATATCGGCGGCGATCCGCAACAACGTGCGCTCTCGCTGCTCGCTCGTCGCCTCGGTGATCGCGACGAGTACCTCGTAGCCGTCGACCGTCTCGACGATCGATTTCGTCTGTTCGACGGCCTTGCGACCGACGCTTCGTCGAACGACGTCCGTGGCAGCGCCCTCGCGCTGGACGCGGTCTCGCGCGTAGTAGACGTACCACAGCATCGACGCCGCCGTGATGACGACGGCGCCGACGAGCGGGATCGTTCCCATGTAGCCGATGAGGAGCAGTCCACCGGCGATCCCGGTGAGCTGGGTCCACGGATAGAGCGGTGACTCGAAACTCGGGTCGTACTCCCCGACGTTCCCCTCTCGAAAAGCGATAACCGCGCCGTTGACCAGCGCGAAGACGATGATCTGGAACGCGCTCGCCAGTTTCGCGATCTGGAGGATCGGGACGAACGCGATGAGCACCAGCATGACAGCTCCGGTGAGCGTGATCGCTCGCACGGGCGTCCCCCACTTGTCATGGATCTCCGTCAGGGACGGCGGCGCGAGCTGATCTCGAGCCATCGCGAACGGATACCGGGACGACGACAGGATCCCGGCGTTGGCCGTGCTGATCAGCGCGAGGACGGCCGCGATGATGATGGCGATTACGCCCAGCCGGCCGAGCGTTGCCTCGGCCGCGTGAATCATCGGCACCGCGGAGTCACTCAACAGATCGGGCGGCGTCACGCCGACCATGACGACGACGATGAGGACGTACAGGAGCGTCGTGAAGCAGAGCGAGCCGAGGATTCCGAGCGGGATATTTCGATCAGGGTTCTCCACCTCCTCGGCCACGCTCGCGATCTTGGTCACGCCGGCGTACGAGACGAAGACGAGGCCGGTCGCGGCGAGGAGACCGCCGGATCCCTTGTCGAAGAATCCGCCGTAGTAGGTGCTGTCCGTCGACGGGAGCCCCCCGACGACGAACCACACCATCGCCGCGAGCATCACCGCGACGATGGCGACCTGCAGGCGTCCGGTCTGTTTCGCGCCGAAGAGATTGACGAGGACGAGCACGGCCGCCAGCGCGAGCGCGACCGGCTTCACCGGCAGGTCGAATAGGTACAGCACGTACGGGACGCCGCCGACCAGCGCGAGCGCGCCCTTGAACGACAGCGAAAACCAGGTGCCGACGCCGGCGATCGTTCCGAGCAGCGGGCCCATCCCGCGCTCGATGTAGATATACGTGCCGCCGGCCTCCGGCATCGCCGTCGCCATTTCGGCCTTGCTCAGGGCGGCCGGTAAGACGAGTACGCCGGCGAGCAAGTAGGCCAGAATAACCGCCGGGCCCGCCGTCTTCAGGGCGAGGCCGGGGAGAATGAAGATTCCACTGCCGATCATCGCGCCGATACTGATCGCGATGACCGCAAACAAGCCGAGGTCTCGTTCGAGTTCTTTTGGCATTGGATAGTGAGTTCGTCAGTCGTTCGGCGACCGCGTCGGTACGGGGCTCGAGGCCCGTGTGCTGCCAACCAGCAGGAGATGGGAAGACGGAGGTGTTGTCTGACACATGAGTGGTTCTGTATGGGTGGGTGGCCACCGGATCCGCATAAAAGCGCCGATAAATTCGGGATCCGACAATCAGTACCACGTTGTGTTGCGGACCCGTCCAGAGATCGAGTGGTCGAGAGAGCGAGAGAGCAGGGGGACGCGAACCCGTTGCTCGTCGAGTAGACGAACACGCTCAAAACGACGGCAACAGGAGAGATCACTGCTAGAGAATCAAACTGAAGCGATTTACACACCGATCGCACAGTCCGCGGTTCGGAGCGAGCACGGTGAGCGAGAACCGCGCTACCGTCGTGCGATCGAGTGTGCAGTGACGTTCAGTGACTCCTACAACTCATCGACGTCGAACCCGTGGAAGGCGCGCTCGTACTCGTTGCGTATGAGATCCTCGTCGACGACCTCGAGGCCGAGCTCGTCGAGGTCTCGGCCGATCCGACTGAGGTCGTCGCTGTCCGACCCGATCGCTTCGACGTGGACGTTCTCGGTGCCGGTCATGACCTCTCTGACGGCGACGACGCCGGGCACTTCCAGGGCTCTCTGTGCGAGCGCCTCTCGATCGGGGATCGGCGCGGTACAGACGATGAGCGTCTGCAACTGATAGCTGGCCGCCTCGTAGTTCACTTCCGGACGGTAGCCGGTGAGGATGCCCCCCTCCTCCAGGTTTCGGATTCGGTTGCGGACCGTGCTGGCCGAGACGCCCGCTTTGTCCGCGATTTCGCTCGCCGACGTCTTGCGCGCGTCCTCCTGCAGACAGTAGATGATCGTCCTGTCGAGATCGTCGAGTGGCTCCTCGCTCATACCCACGAGTAATCGCGCGGTTAAAAGTAATTTTTCCTGCGAATTCGGCGATTCGTCATCACAGCGGGAGAACGTGTGAGGTAACGTTTTTCCCCTCGCGGTCGTCGACTCGAGTATGATGAAACGAACGCGAACGGAGGACGGCAGATGACGGCGGACGATTCCGAGTCGTCGACCCGTTCGACGCCCACCAACGGATCGAATCCAGCGGATCCCCTGTGGGACGACCTGCTCGAGGACGCGCGAGCCATCGCCGAGGAGTACCGTGAGGACGGCGGCTGGGACGCTGTGGTCCTCGAGCCCAACGCGATATCGCCGGTCGAAGAGTCCGAACGAACCGGGCTCGACGTCACCGTCACCGCCGAGGAGTACGAGGTCGTCGAATCGCTCATCGAGGAGGGGGACGTCACGATTTCTGCGGCCGACGTCTACTACCGACCGCTCACCGAGGAGGGCAGCGATCGGCGGGTCGCCCTCGCGGTCGAACGCGACGAGGAGACCGAGACTGCGGTCTTCGTCCCGCTCTCCTACGACATCGGCGACTGCCGATCGGTTTTCGAAACGGCGCTCGTCGAAGAGGAGTTACTGATTCACGTGACGGCAGACCCCGAGAACGGGTGGGTCAGTTTCTCCCACGACGATCCGTCCCTGTTTCTCGAGGAAGCGGACGTTCGGCAGTGGAGCGCGGAGTGATCGGCGGTCAGAGCTATAGTAGTCATTAAACGTCAATGCACACCCGACCACACGATTGCTGTGCGATCAGTATCAGTAGTTGGTAACTCGGTTTCTTTATCCAGAGTTGGAAATGAAAATCGTGGCAAGTACAGGGCAAGCAGTTACCGAAGCGGCTATCGATCTATCCGAACTATGCCAAAAGCAGCCTGCTGAGTATAGAGAAATGAGTTCAGCACGGAGTCAATGCCTGAATTAAGAAAGAGACGTTTCGGGTAACTCGCTCGATATCAGCAGCCATTGAGCTTAGCTCACTCATGATAAGATACAAATGCGCGAGCTTTCTTGAGCCTATCTAATAGATTTAAAATTCTAAGGCCTGCTCTACTAACAAGTTATTTAAAAATACTTTCGTAGATAATGGTATATACTCCGAATCACATTTGTTATGTATGGACTCGACATCCAGCAGCGGGGGCACTACGGGCGTCCAACACATCACAGCTGGTACTCACCGCGGAAACGTCGCACTTGTTCTCTCAATCAACGCATGGATGAGCAAAGACGATGTCCACCGGGCTATCACTGAGGACGATTCCATCCCGAAGCCAAAGTCCGCCTCGGGAGCCTCCTCGGTGCTCGCCGATATGTGGCGCCACGACAATGTCCACCGGATCGAAGTAGTCGACCAACCGTTTCGGTACGTCTACAAACTTAAGGAAAACGTCGTCGTCAAATGAGGCCGAATTAAAGACGAATCACCTCTCAGGTGGTTACGAAAGTAAACCATCTATACTCTGTGTCAGAAATCGCTGCTGACAACAATGGCTACCACACCTGCTGTAGAGTGGATGGGTAATTGCTACCGCTTGGTGACCGACTCGCACTCTGTATTCATCACGACTCTTCGAACAGATACGCTGGTTGGTAGGAATCGCAGCGGCCAATAAGCACACGTAGTTACCGAACCGCCCGATTCAGTTTCAAGAACGTTTCTGAATAAAGAAATAGTACTACTAGCTACTGGTATGGAAATTACTTCAGAGGTCACTATCGTCGCCCGTCCGGAACGACAGGTCCAGCGACGGTGCCGAGTGGGTGAGCGACCCCATCGAGATCACGTCGACGCCCGTCGCGGCGTAGTCGGGAACGTCGGCGAGGGTGATTCCGCCGCTGGCTTCGGCGAGTACCCCCTCGTAATCGGTGACTTCGTCCACCGCCGCCCGCGTCTCCGCCGGTGTCATGTTATCGAGTAAGACGATGTCCGCCCCCGCGTCGGCCGCCCGCGGCACGTCTTCAACGGTCTCGACCTCGACGTCGATCTTCGTCGCGAACGAGGTCCGCGCCCGAAAGTGGGCCACCGCCTCCTCGAGCCCCATCTCGGCGATGTGGTTGTCCTTGACCATCACCATGTGTGAGAGATCGAGCCGGTGGGTGTCGCCGCCGCCCGCGACGACGGCGCGTTTCTCGAGGCCGCGCAGGCCCGGCGTCGTCTTGCGGGTCGCGGCGATCGCCACGTCCGCGGATTCGGTCCGGGCGCGCTCGACCGCCTCGCGCGTCCGCGTCGCGATTCCCGACGCGTGGCCCGCGAGGTTGACCGCGACGCGCTCGCCGCGGAGCACCGCCCGTGTGGGCCCCTCGACTCGGAGCAGTTCGGTGCCGGGTTCGACCGCAGCACCGTCCTCGAGTCGGTCGGTCACTGTCACGTCGAGGTAGTCGAAGACGGCCGTCGCGGCCTCGAGGCCGGCGGCGACGCCGGATTCCTTGGCGACGAGCCGGCCGGTCGTCTCGCCGGGGACCTGATTCGTCACGTCGTGGTGGCCGACGTCCTCGCGGAGCCAGCGTTCGATTTGTGCGTCGGTGATCATGCGGCCTTGGACGCGGGTGCGGCCCCGGTCAAAATAAAGGACCCGTTTGCGTGAATGTCGAGCGACCAGTCGACCGAGCGACCGACGTTGCTCGAGCGACCGGCGTTGCTCGGTCGTGCAATCGCGCTGCCGATCGCATCGCTGACGGTCATGAAAAACTGACAGTACCGTTTCAGAAACTGTTACCTCGCTCATTGACCTTTCGCTCCTATGAACGCGGCCATTCTCGACTTCCTCACGCGGCTTTTCGACGGCGTCCCCGGCTGGCAAGCGACCCTCCTGCTGGTCGGCATCTCGCTCGGTATCGCGGTCGTGCTCGAGGTCGTCGTCCTCCGGACCCTGCTTCGATACACCAGTCGAACGAAGACGCAGTACGACTACATCCTCGTCGAGGAACTCCGGCTGCCGGTCGTCGTGACGGCCGCGCTGGCGGGGGTCTATCTGCTCACGCAGCTTCCCTCGGTCACCGAGAACGTCCTTGTGACGGCTGACCAGCTTGATACCTTCTTCGGCAAACCCTCACTGTCCGTCATCGTCGTCGCCTGGGCGTTCGCCTCGAATCGGATCGTCAACCGGTTCGTCGAGGAGATCAACGAGGAGGGCTCGCGATTCGACTTCGCGCCCGTCTTCTCGAACGTCTGGACTCTACTCGTTGCCGTCGGTACGATCGGAGTCCTGCTGACGCTGTGGGAGTACAGCATCTCGCCGCTGCTCGGGGCCGCCGGCGTCGCAGGCATCGCGGTCGGTTTCGCCGCTCGAGACACCGTCGCGAACTTCTTCGGCGGCATCGCGCTCTACTTCGACGACACTTACAAACTGGGCGACTACATCGAACTGGACTCCGGCGAGGCAGGCACTGTCGTGAAGGTCGGCATCCGATCGACGACGCTGATGATGCGCGACGAAGTGCTCATCACGGTCCCGAACGCGGCCCTGAACGCCGCGAAGGTGATCAACCAGTCGGCACCCCAGCGCCGCAGGCGGCTCAAGGTCCCCATCGGCGTCGGCTACGGAACGGACATCGACGCGTTCGAGGAACTCGTCCTCGAGCTCGCCGACGAGGAATCGCTCGTCCTCGACTCGCCGAAACCGCGCATGCGATTCCGGGCCTTCGGCGACTCGGCGCTCGAGTACGAACTCCTCTGTTGGGTGGCCGCGCCGACCCGCGTCAACAGGGCCACGCACGAACTCAACCGGGCGATGTACAAGGCGCTGACCGCGGCCGAGATCGAAATCCCGTTCCCCCAGCGCGAGATCCACGTCTCGAGGTCGGACGCGACCGGCGGCGAGCCGGAGTCGACCCCACAGATCCTCAGCGATGTGGACGACGCGTCGGCGGAACGCCGTGCGTAAGCGCCGCGAGTAGTAGTGCGAAACCGAGAACGGCAAGGTGACAGACGCTACGGGAGGGGCGCTTCGTCGTCGACGACGTAGTGACAGCCCGTCGACTCCGTATTTTCGCCGGCCGCCCGCGCGATCAACAGCGCGGTGACGCTGGCGTTCCGGAGTTCGTAGAGGTCCCGCGCCGTCCGGGTCCGAATGTAGGCGTCGACCTCGCCCTTGAGCCGCCGGAGGACGGCGCTCGAGCGGTCGATCTCCTCTGGATTGCGCTCGAGGCCCAGATAGTCGTCCATCGTCTGCGTGAGCCGCGCGAACTTCTCGGTGGCGAACCGCTCCGGGAGGTCGGGATCGCGGTTCAGGAGTTCGGGCGCTTCGACGACTGCTGGATCGAAGCCGGTTGCATCAGTCCCCGCGCGGAGGCCCCAGACCAGCCCCTCGAGCAGGCTGGTACTCGCCAGCCGGTTCGCGCCGTGAACGCCGGTCCGGGCGCACTCGCCGACGGCGTAGAGCCGGTCGAGCGAGGTGCGGCCGCGCTCATCGACGTCGATGCCGCCACACAGGAAGTGCTCGCAGGGAGCGACCGGAATCCGGTCGCCCTCGATGCCGCGATCGCGACACTTCTCGGCGATTCCGGGGTAGTCGGCTTCAAACTCGAGCGGACTGACGTCGAGGACGACCTCGCCGGTTTCCTCGCGTTCGGTCTCGACGGCGCGCGCGACGACGTCCCGCGGCGCGAGGTCGCCCCGTGAGTGGTACCCGGCCATGAACTGGTCGCCGTCGCCGTTGCGCAACACTGCGCCCTCTCCCCGCAGCGCTTCCGAGAGGAGGAAGGGGTTCTCACCGGCATAGGCAGTCGGGTGGAACTGAACGTACTCCATGTCCTCGACGTCCGCGCCCGCGAGCGCGGCCATGGCGATTCCGTCGCCGGTCGCATCGGCGGGGTTGGTCGAGCGGCCGTAGAGCGCCCCGATCCCACCGGTCGCGAGAATCGTCGCGCCGGCGTAGATCGGCTTTCCGGTCGGTCGCTCGTCACTCACTACGCCATGGACGCGTCCCTCGGCGGTGATCAACTCGAGCGCGGCGGTGTCTTGGCGCACCTCGATGCGCTCGTGGTCGTCGAGATAGTTCAGGAACGGCCGCAGGATGTGCGTGCCCGTCGCGGCGTCGACATGGAGGATGCGGTAGTCGGAGTGGGCGGCCTCGCGCGTGTAGTCGAACTCGCCGTCGTCGGTCTCGTCGAACCCGACCTCGAGCGTGTCGATGAGGACGTCCTCGACGGCGTCGTCGGCGTTTGCGACGAGCGTCTCGACGGCATCCGGATCGGCGGTACCGTCGCTGGCGTCGACGATGTCCCGCTTGAGCGAGTCCGGATCGCCCCGGGTGGTCGAGATGCCACCCTGCGCCCAGTCGGTGCTGGCGTCGTCGGGCTTCGTCGCTTTCGTCAGGAGGAGGACCGCCGCGCCATCGCGTGCAGCCGCGAGCGCGGCCGAACAGCCTGCGATCCCGCTACCGACGACGAGAACGTCTGCGGTCTCGCCGCCGGTCGTCGTGGCCGTACCGGTGTTCGTTTCGGTCATCGTTAGATCTCGAGCATGCGATCGAGCGCGACGCCCGCGAGTTCCTTCTCTTCGGGGGCGACCTCGATCACGTTGTGTTCGCGGCCCTCGACGAGTTCCTCGAGCACCCAGGCGAGGTAGTTGGGATCGATCTGGCGCATGGCGTTGCAGTCCATGCAGGCGTCGCCGCAGAGCGGGAGGACGTTCACCTCGGGGTGCCAGCGCTGGAGGTGATTCGTGAGGTGGATTTCGGTACCGATGGCCCACGTGTCGCCGGGATCGGCGTTCGCGACGGTTTCGCAGATCGTCGCCGTCGAACCGGCCACGTCCGCGGCTTCGACGACCTCGCGGCGGCATTCGGGGTGAACGATCACCTTTGCACCGGGGTTCGCTTCGCGGACCTGTTCGATATGGTCCTCGCGGAACCGCTCGTGGACCTGGCAGTAGCCGTCCCAGAGGATGATGTCGCTCTCGGCGACCTCTTCAGCGTCTTTCCCCTCGGGGTCCCAGGGGTCCCATTCGGCGATTTCGTCTTCCATCCCGAGCCGGTGGGCGGTGTTCTCTCCGAGGTGCTTGTCGGGCAGGAAGAGGACCTTGTCACCCCTCTCGAAGGCGTACTCGAACGCCTCGTGCGCGTTTGAGGAGGTACAGACGAGCCCGCCCTGGCTCGCACAGAAGGCCTTCAGATCCGCGTAGGAGTTCATGTAGGTGATCGGGATGATGTTCGCGTCGGGCGCAGCGGCCGTGATCTCGGCCCACGCGCTGTCGACCTGCAGCGCCTCGGCCATCCCGGCCATCGGACACGACGCCTCCATGCTCGGGAGGATCACCGACTGATCGTCGTCCGTAATGATGTCCGCGCTCTCGGCCATGAACGTCACGCCGCCGAAGATCACGTACTCGGCGTCCGCGTCCGCTGCCTCCTTCGAGAGCTGATAAGAGTCTCCGATGAAGTCCGCGTGCTCGACGATCTCGCGTCGCTGATAGTTGTGTCCCAGGATCACCACGTCGTCGCCGAGTTCCGCGAGCGCGGCTTCGATACGGTCGGTCCGCTCCTTGGCCTCGAGCTCCCGATATCGTGACGGGAGTTGCTCGAGGGTGTCGTATTTGAACAGACTCAGGTCGGTTTCCAGCTCTGCAGTTTCCATTGTTACCATCTTCCGTCACCTGTGGGTGATTACATATCACAGGCGACTATTGAATAACTTTTTCCTTCGAAAGGAGACTCTGGCCGAATACCACCGACGTATACACCTACCGAAAGCAGTCAGTAAGTTGTTCGTCGCCACCGACAGATACCGTCCGCTGAAAGTCGTGGAACCGATCGATAGCGGTCTTTTCGCCGTCGTTCGTAGTGGAGCTATGGCGCTCGAGGACGCCTTCTCGCACTTCACGCGGCGAGACTGGGAGCGCGAATAGGTCGAGGGAACGGTCCGACTCGCAGTCATCGGAATCGGCGGCTTCGCACGGCAGCGTGCGCTCCCCGCGATCGCGGCTGGCAGCTACTGCGAGACGACGATGCTAGTCACGAGTTCGCCGGATCGCGCGGCGGCCGTCGCCGAAGAGTACGACGTCGACCACGTCGTCGACTACGACGGGTTCCTCGCGGGTAACCGGACCGACGCCTACGACGGGGTCTACGTCGCGGCACCGAACGCGTTTCACGGCCAGTACGCGACCGCGGCGGCCGAGTTCGGAACGCACGTCATCTGCGAGAAGCCCCTCGAGACGACACCCGAGCGCGCTCGAGAGATCGTCGACGCCTGCGCCGACGTGACGCTGATGACGGCCTACCGGCTCCAGACCGAGCCGACGGTTCGGCGCGCGCGGGAGCTCGTCCGCGAGGGCGTGATCGGCGACGTTGTGCAGGTCCACGGCGGCTTCTCGCACCCGCTGCTCGAGCACGCGGGCCCCGACACGTGGCGACTCGATCCGGCCCTCGCTGGCGGCGGCGCGCTGGTCGATCTCGGAATCTACCCGCTCAACACGATCCGGTTCCTCCTCGATTGCGAACCCATGGGCGTCTACGCCACCACCCACTCGAGCGGCGGCCCGTTCGCGGACGTCGAGGAACACGTCGCGTTCCAGCTCGAGTACGAGACCGGCGCGACGGCCTCCTGTACCGCCAGCTTCGACGCCCACGCCCGAAGCGCTCTCGAACTGGTCGGCACCGAGGGGATGATCGACGTCGAGTCGCCGTTCGGCGGCGTCGTCCCGCAGGAAATGGTCGTCGAGAGCGGCGACGTTCGAATGGAGTACACCGGTCCACCGATCGACGAAGTCCGCGAGGAGTTCGACTACTTCGGCTACTGCGTGCTCACCGGGACCGATCCCGAACCCGACGGCGAAGACGGGGTCACGGACCTGCGCGCCATCGAGGCCGCCTACGAGTCGGCCGAGACTGGCCGTCGGGTCGAACTCGAGTGAACTGGCCCGGTATCGATCGCGAGTCGCGAGTTGCGAGTCGGGACGGCTCCGATACCGACCGCGGCCGAAACGCGAGGACCGGCGGCTATTCATGTCCGGATCGCCTACGGTCGGGTATGGAGGACGTTACGGACGCCGGAATCTACGCGCGGGAATCGCCGTACCTCGATCGGTACGTCCAGATCGGAGCCGCCAGCGGGCGAGTCCTGAGCGTCTCGTTCCCGGAGATTCCCGACGACGACGCCGAGGACGACCACCCCATCCTCGATCGGATCTTCGAGTACCTCGACGGCCTCGAGCCGATCACCTTCGACGACGTGCAGATCGCGATGACCATGCCGACGGACCAGCGGGCGGTCCTCGAGGGAGTTCAGGAGATTCCCTACGGCGATCAGGTCACCGTCGAGACGCTCGCTCGGATGACCTCCGGACTCGATCACGAGGACGACGACGACATCATTCTCGTGCGAACCGCGCTCGACGAGAATCCGACGCCGCTCCTCATTCCGGATCATCGCGTGCGCGACGGCCCCAGCGCCGCCCCGCCGGACATCGAACAGAAGCTCCGGTCGCTCGAGGGGCTGTAAGCGGCCGACATCGCGGGATCGTCGACGATATCGACGAGGGGAGACGCCGATCCGCGACTGCGGCGTTCGAACGCGACCTCGAGTGAATCTGACCGTCGTTAGTTCGGCCGTCCCGGTCCGTTGATGATGTCTGTTTATCGAACGAGTTGGTTTGACGAGAAGACGCATAATGAAGCGCTCTGCTATCGTGGCAACAGTGAATCTCCACGTCCTCCCCAACCGATTTCTACTCACGGCGGCGGAGCCGCCGTTCGTATGGTTCGCGGAACCTCCGGTTCCGCGCTAACACTCACGCCTTCGGCGTTCGCTCATCCCTCGCACGAGTTTAGCCCGCGGTTCGTCGGCGACTCACCGCGGCCAGGCGCGCGCCACGGCATGTCGGTTGATCGGTCCGTAGCGAGACGTAGATCGTCGGCACTGTGCAGAAGTATCCCTGTG
This sequence comes from Natrinema zhouii, assembly GCF_013456555.2. Lineage (GTDB taxonomy): Archaea > Halobacteriota > Halobacteria > Halobacteriales > Natrialbaceae > Natrinema > Natrinema zhouii. The sequence continues at coordinate 2,702,766 of NZ_CP059154.1, read as the reverse complement.
CGTTCTGAACGAACTCTCGAGAAACCGTTTGTCGAACGAAACCGGACGATCCGGGCCCGTTAGAACTCCGATCGGTCGACCTTCTCGGGCGCTTCGAACGCCGTCGCCAGCTCGAGCAACTGCACCAGAATCCGGCCCGTCGCGCCCCAGACGGTGTAGCCGTTCACGTGGAAGTAGTGGATGACGATGTCGCCGTAGTAGGGATGGGATCGTCGCTCGTACTCGTAGTTGTCCGGATCGAGCAGCCCCGAGAGCGGGAGGACGACGATCTCGGCGACCTCGCTCTCCTGTCGGATATACTCCCGATCGGGCACGTGCGCGACGAACGGCGTCACGGCGTACTCGGTGATCGTCCGGATGTCGTCGAGCTGGCCCACGACCTCGGCCTCGCCGCGCTCGAGCCCGATCTCCTCGTTGGCCTCTCGGAGCGCCGTCTCGAGGATCGTCTCGTCGATCGGCTCGGCCCCGCCGCCGGGGAAACTCATCTGTCCGGGGTGTTCGCCGAGGTGGTCGGCCCGCCGGGTGAAGAGCAGGTGGTCCTCGCCGTCGCGGTCGACGATCGGCGCGAGGACGGCCGCGTCGTACTCCTGATCGGTGATCTCGGTCGGCTCGTAGTTCGCGACCGGCTCGAGAGACAGTCTCGTCGTCATTCCTCGCGGGCGTCCTCCAGTCGCGTCCGTTCGTCCGCGAGATCGACGGGGGCCCACGCCTCGATGTCGTAGCTGACGTCGACCAGGGTTCGAAGCCGCGCCGCGTCATCATCGGCGACGGCCTCGTCGGCGGCCGCGACGAACCGCTCGCGGGCCGCCTCACCCAGCGGCTCGCGATCAGGCCGTCGCCGCTCGACGTCGAGAATATGGGGAAGGTCTTCGGCGGGCTCCGGAACCGCGGGAAACGCCGTCGGACCGGGAACCAGTAGCGCCTCGCCGTCCGAAGTCGTCGACGTCTCGCCCTGACTCCCGGGGTCGTATCGAACGAGTGCGAACGACTCGAGCGCCTCGTCGATCGCCGCTTCGAGGGCTCCGTCGTCGACGGCTTGCCCGTCAGCGCGGTAGGCCGCTTCGGCCAGCGCCCGCTCGAGCTCCTCGCGGGTCAGCCCGCCGAAGAGATCGACGACGCCGGCCAGTTCGTCGGCGGTCGCATCCATACGCGGTCCAACGGACGGTGAGAGGATTAGTCTTGCGAGCGCGAGCCGACCCGTCGCTCCCGCCAGGGCCGGGCGGCCGCGAGCACGTCCGCCGGCGCGAACGGGGCGTCGATCCACCGCGGCAGGCGCGCGTCCGGTCCCGGCGGCGCGATCGACTCGGCGTAGCGCGTCAGCTGGTCCCGTTCGTCCGCAGGGTCGTACTCGAGGCCGTTGAACGCCGCGTCGGCGCGATACTGGTCGATCAGCTCAGCGCCAACGGCTCGGTATCGCTCGGGGAGCGTCTCGTAGTCGGGGTCGACCCCGTGTTCCTCGAAGACGCGCAAGAGCGCGGCGGCGACCTCGCGGCTCATTCCCTCGAGTCCGGCGTCGCCGGCGACCGCGCGATGATCGTGCTCGTGGCGGCCGAGATCGACCTGTGCGGTCCCGCCGAAGCCGGCGACCTCGTAGGCGTCACCGAGCGTGCCGACCTCGAGGCCCCACGCGCGCGGCGCTCGGAGCCGTCTGGCGAGGCGGGCGCTCGCGGCGAACTCGCCGGCCAGCGCATACCGGAACGCGCCGAGGTAGTCGACGATCGGCGCGTCGTGGGCGTCCGCGAGCGTCCGAACGAGCGGTTCGTAGAACAGCCGGAAGAGCCGGCCGTAGAGCCGGCCGCGCTCGACGCGAGCGTAGTACCCCTTCGAAAACTCGTACTCCATCGTCAGGGGCGCGAGCAGCCGGCGAACGTGCTCGGCCTCGTAACTCCGGGCGTCGGCGTCGTGGACGACGACGGCGCCGCCCGCATCGGCTGCGGGTCCGAGCGCGAGCCAGACGTCCCGCCCTTTGCCGAACCCCCCTGCGAGACCCGCCTCGGCGAACAACGCGTCGACGCCGGGTGCGTTACACCAGAGGACGCGAGCCGGCAACGCGAAGGAGTCGATCCACTCGCGGAACGGCCCGATCTCGTCGGCGGCGGCGCGGACGGGAACGAAGACTGCCGCGGGAGCCGGCTCGAGGCGCTCGAGTTCGCCGAGGACGCGTTCGGCGGCGGGGCTCTCGTACTCGCGGGCGGTCATCGGGACGATGACTGCCGTCTCGCCGACCGCGGCCGCGGCGTCGCGGGCGAGGTCGTTCCTCATCCCGTCGCCCTCGCCGAACTCGTGGAGCGTCGCGATCCGCTCCTGGACGTACTCCATCGGTGAGTTGTTCGAGCGGACCGATAAAACGTCCACGACTCCGGCCAGATCTACTGTCGGCCAGCAATCAGTGAGTTCGGTGAATTATCGGAATGAAATGGGAGTCGTGACAGTCGGAAACAGTAGATAGCGTCTCCCAGTTCCAGCTCGTCTGGAATCGATCTCGATGAGGTGTGACGTGGTCTCGAGGAGGCCCCGACACGCACTCGCTGACGGTTATCGCCCAGCGGGAACGGGGGTCGAGTCGGGGGCCGAAAGAGCACCGGTCTTTTTCTCCCCCTCCTGCTTACAGGGAGAACATGAAATCAGTCCGGAAGGCTCTCCGCGAAGACGAACTCGAGAAGGACACCTACGATCGACTCGTCTGTGCCGAGTGCGAGAAGCCGCTGAAGACCGAAAACGACCCGGACGAGATCAAAACGGTCCGGATCTGCCCCGACTGCGGGGCGGAGTGGAAGGAGATTCGGTAGGGACCGGCGGCCGGCCGTGCGGTCGGACTGAGGCGATCCAGCCCTGGCGAGTGGCTGCCGACGGTGGCAGTGGCGCTGTCAACTCGAGACCCGTTTGACCGGGCGGTCGGCCGAGCGGCCAGCCGGATCCACGTGCCGGCCGTATCGTTTTGTCGCCGGCTACTGCAATCCCGAGCGTGAGCTACGACGAGCTATGCGATCGGCTCGACGACCTCGACTCCAGCGGTGCCCGACGCGTCGTCACGCTCCCCGACGGCAGCGTCGACTGCTGGTACGCGATCGCGGGCGAGGGCGGTGATCGCCTCGAGGAAATCGACACGTTCGCCGACCAGCTCGCTACGGGGACTCGGTCCTTCGCGCTCGAGCCGATCGACGCTCGGCCCGGCGGGCAGGCGGTCAACGCGGCGACGCAGGTCCATGCGCTCGGCGAGAGGGCGACGCTCGTCGGGCACCTCGATCATCCGGTACTCGCAGACTTCCCCTTCGAAACGCACTCGATGGGGACGCCGGCCACGGTCCGCGTAATCGACATCGGCTCGGACGAGCTCCAGTTTTCGGAGCCGGGACCGGCCGCGGACTGGGGACTCGAGGAGCTCCTCGCCGTCGTCGACTGGGACCGAATCGTCGACGCGGACGCGCTTTGCTGTACGAACTGGGTCTCCGTGCGGGGACTGACGGCGGTCTTCGATCGGCTGGTATCGACTCCCCCCGACATGCGGCTACCGATAGTGGTCGACCCCGGCCCGATCGATACCGTCGATCCGGCTGCGCTCGAGGGGCTGTTCGACGCCCTCTCGCGGGCCGATTCGGCCGCCACGTCGCTCGAGATCGTTCTGAGCGTGAACCCGACGGAACTCGCGGCCGCCGTGACGGCCACCGACGCGTCTGACGGCGCTGTCGATCCCGTTGAGACGAGTGGCGCGCGGATCCGAAAGCGGACTGCGGCGCTGCGCTCGACGCTCGATGTCTCGGGCGTCGTCTCCCACGGATCGGACGCGGCCGTCGGGGCGACGCGCGACGACATCGCCGTCGTCGAGATGGTCGACCTCGGCGACCCACGGCGCACGACCGGCGCTGGCGACCGGTTTTCGGCTGGGCTAGCCTGCGCGCTGGCCCGCGAGTGGCCCCTCGAGCCGGCGCTCACGCTGGGCAACGCCTGTGCGGCACACTTCGTCGCGACCGGCGACACTGCCAATCTGGCGGCGGTGCGTTCGGTGTGCGAACGCGCCGACTGACGCTATCGTTCGCCCGACATCGCGGAAAAGAGCCGTTCTTCGAACTCGTCGCGGCTGATCCCGTCGGAGGGACCGATTCCGTTCATGTGATCGACCGAGAGCTGGCCGCCGCCCATCCGCGCGTGGCCACCCGCGCTGGCCATCGGAATGTCGCTGATGGCGTGGCGCAGCGTCTCGCCCATGTGGACCCGATCGTCGCGCGATCGGCCGGAGAGGTGGAGCGTCTCGTCGTGTTCGCCGTAGACGACGACCGCCGTCACTCCCTCGAGCTGCATGAGTTCGTCCGCGGCCTGGGGAATCGCGTCGACGTTGCCGACCTCGCCGACATCGCAGACGGCGAAGGGCCCCTCGACGCGCTTTTCGGTGATCGCCGTCGCCTTGACCTGTAACACGTCGTCGCTGACCTGCGGGTTCGCGATCCGATCGAGCAGGTCCTCGTCGATCCCCGAGAAGAGGACGGCGCAGGCGTCGAACTCGGCCCGCGAGCAGCCGTTAGTCAGGTGGTTCGTGTCCGACTGGATTCCGTAGAGCAGCCCCGTTGCCAGCTCCGGGGATATCTGAAAGTCGCTCGAGTCCCCCTCGTTGGCCATCGTCGCACCGACATCGTTCAGGTACTCGACGATGATCGTCGACGCCGCGCCGTAGTCGGTCCGCACGTCGGTGAACTTCGTCCCGGCCCCGTTGCCGGGATGGTGGTCGATGACTGCGACCGGCTCGACGGTCTGGGCCCCGGTAAACCCCCGCGGCGTGTTGTGATCGACCAGCACCACCGCGTCCGACTCGAGCTGTGAACTCGCCTCGATCGAGTCGATGTCCAGATCGAGGACGGTCCGGAACGCGCGGTTCTCCTGATGGCGGATCTCGCCGGAGAACTGCAGGGTCGCGTCGGTGTCGACCGACTCGGCGATTTTGGCGACGCCCATCGCACAGGACATGGCGTCTGGATCGGGGTTCGGGTGCATCAATACGGTCACGTCATCGTGCGATGCTAACACGCGCTGGAATCGAACACCAGGCGGTCGCCGAAACCACCGAATCACCCACCACCCACCCAGGACAAGCGCAACGACGGCCAAAACCAGCAGCGAGAGAACGAGCGGATCGAGGGAGCGGACCGAGTCGCCGACTGACTCGGATACCAGCGGGGTTGCCCCGACGAACGTCGCGGCTGTCGGGGCGTTCCGATAGCTCATATCAGCAAGTCAAATCGAACCACTATGAAATTTCCCCCGATTTTCCCCCTCTCGGCGGGGCCGGCGACCGTCAGCCGTCGGATACGTGAGGAGAGACGTCGAGTCTGCCGGCTGCCCGATGCAGTACGTCTCGAGTCGGCCGGCGGTCTCAGTCCGATGGCTGTTAGCGGCCGCGATCCGAGGTCAGTCAGCGGTCTCGGTGCGATAGCGCTCGATCGCGTCGCGATATCCCTCCCGAAAGGTCGGATAGGCGAACTCGTAGCCGAGATTGCGCAGTTTCTCGTTCGAACAGCACTTGCTCGTCAGGATCCGTCGGCGGCCCGCCTCGGAGATGTCGTCGTCCGTGAGCCGCTCGGCCTTCGTCTGCTTGGGCGGCTGTTCGACGCCGCATTCGTCGGCCAGCCAGTCCGCGAACGCCCACTTCGACGCCGGCTCGTCGTCGGCTACTTGCACGACCTCGCCGCGTGCGAGATCCTCGTCGAGCAGATAGCGGATCGCGCCGGCGGCGTCGTCCCGGTGGACCATGTTTAGATAGCCGTCCGTGACGGGGCCCTCGAGATAGCGCTCGAGCCGGTAGCGACCGGGGCCGTAGAGCCCCGCAAAGCGGGCCACGGTTCCCTCGAAGCCGTATTTCTCGGGCGACTCGAGTGCGATCCGCTCGGCCTCGGCGAGCACCTCGGTCTTGTCGGTCGTCGGCTCGAGGGGCGTCTCTTCGTCGACCCAGTCGCCGTCGTGGTCGCCGTGGACTCCCGTCGACGAGGTGTAGACCAGCCGCTCGGGGGCGTGCTCGCGCTCGCCGAACTCCTCGATCGCCGTCCGCAATCCCTCGACGTACACCTCGCGGGCGGCCTCGGCACCCCGCCCACCGCTGCTGGCGGCGAAGACGATCGCGTCGACATCCGGCACCGCCGCGAACGCCTCGCGGTCGGTGATATCCGCCTGTACCCCCTCGAACCCGGCCGCTTCGATCCGCTCGAGCCCATCCGCCGATCGACGAACTCCGATCGGCTCGTGGTCTCGAGCCACGAGCTGTCGGCCCAGTTCGATGCCGACGTGTCCGCAACCCAGAATTGCGACCTTCATAGCCGGACTCACGGCCGACTGCACATAATTTCACCGCTCGAGCGCGGTGTTCCGGTCGCTTTCACCGCTATTTCCGCGCCTTTTCAACCGGACACTCGAGGTGAGCGGCAGATTATCAGTCACTCGACAGTGACTTCGACCGCGTGGGGCAGCGACGCGTTCTCGGCGTAGCCGCCCTCGTTCCACGGATACTCGCCGTCGGCGTCCTCGTCCGGCCCGGCGATCCGCACGGGCTGACGGCGGCCGTGTTCGTCGGTCGCTCGAGAGACGAGCGTGTACGTGCCGGGCGCCGGCTCCCACGCGTAGCGAAACAGCCGCCACGCGCAGTCGTAGTTCGGCCCGAAGAAGTCGCCCTCGTTCCAGCTGTCGCCGCCGTCGGTCGAGATCTCGATCGTCGTCGCCTCGTCGTCGCCGGCCCAAGCGACGCCGACGACCTCGACGATGCCGTCCTCGTCCGGACTGACCGTCGCGCCGTCGTCGGGACGGCCGATCGTGGACTTGACGTTCTCGTCGAAGGTGTAGGGGTGGTCGATCTCGTCGGACTCGAGTTGGTCCCAGGTGTCGAACGTCGAGATCGTCGCGTTGGATTCGGGTTCGACGCCCTCGGGATGGATCCGGTAGGACGACTGCTGCCACCGGGTGAAATCGTCGCCGTCGCGGTCGGCCCACTCCTCGCCGTGGACCATCGTCTCCGTGACGTGGAGTTCGTCCAGCCACTTGACGCTGTTGACGCCGTACCAGCCGGGGACGAGCAATCTGACGGGGTGGCCGTGTTCGGGCGGCAGCGCCTCGCCGTTCATCTCGTAGGCGAGGATGCAGTCCTCGAGCACCTTTGCCATCGGGATCGAGCGGGCGAACCGATCGTTCTCGCCGTCGACTTCGGGGTGGTCGCCGCCGACCGCGGTGAGCCACGTCCCGTCGTCCGTCGTCGCGCCGTGGTCCGCCAGAATCGCGCTCAGCGGCGCACCCGTCCACATCGCGGTGCTGACGGCCCCGTACTCCCACTGGACGCTCCCCGTCTCGGGGTCGAAGTAGCGCCGGCCGTTGCCCGCACACTCCATCGTGTGCGCGACTGCAACCGTGGGGTACTCCTCGCGGAGTTCGCTCATTCCCAGTTCCGCCTCGCGGTCGACCGTGCCGTCGAGCGCGACCGTCCACTCGTCGGCCGCCGGATCCAGCGTCTCGTTGCGGTGACAGACGTAGTGCTCCTCGATCGGCGTGAGCCAGTTCGCGTACGTCTCCCGATCGGCCGCGCCGACGACCCGATACCGATCCGCGAGATCGGTGACGGCCTCGGTGCCGGGTTTGCGCTCCAGCATCGCGTCGATCTCCTGCCGTCGGCTCTCGCTGCGCTCCGAATTCGACATGGCGGTCGAACACCGCCGATTGCGATAAAGCTCTGGAATGGTAGCAACTCGCACACTATCCGGCGGTGCGATCGGTGGCTGAAAGTGGCTGGACCAACGCCTCTACGGCGCACCGTCCGCGATCACGTACTGGACGTGGACGAACTCCGCGAACGACATCGGCGCTCGCCCTTCGATCTTCTGGTGAACTTCCTTCGCGTCCATCTCGATCTCGAGGTGACTCTCCACCGCGTCCACGTCGAGCACTGCCGTCGACATTCCGAGCAGGAGATGCTCGAGCGCCATCGTCACGATCGTCTCCGAGTCCGGCGTGCCCTCCGCGAGGGACTGGATCTCGGCCGCCTCCTCGAGGGTTAGTTCGGGCGAATCACCGGCCGAAAGCGCCTCGAGCGTCTCTGTCTCGAGGTCGGTTTCGCTCGCGACGGCCGCAGGGCCGCGGTTGTCGACGATCGCTGCGAGATCGTCCTCGTACTCGGCTCGGAGCTCGGCAGGCGAGTCGGGGACGGTCATCCGCTGTTCGTAGAACATACTCGAGCCGACGGGAATACGGCAAAAAGGTGTTGTGACCTACAGCCGTCGGCGCGACCGGCGACACCGCCGCCGCAAAAACGTCGTATCGTCTCACCGGAACGTTCAACAGGTCTCACTCTCATGAGAGCAATATGAAAGTTGCCCTGATCGGAGTCGGTCAGGCCGGTGGGAAGATCACCGAACGGCTCGCCCGGTTCGACGCGGACATGGGTTTCGGAGCCGTTCAGGGTGCGCTGGCCGTCAACTCCGCGGAAGCAGACCTCCAGTCGCTCGACGTCGTCGACACGCAGTTGGTCGGTGCCGACCGCGTCAACGGTCACGGCGTCGGCGGTGACAACGAACTCGGCACGGAAGTGATGCAGTCGGACATCCAGGAAGTACTCGGCTCGCTCGACGGCCGCGTCACCTCGAAGTCGGAAGCCATCTTCGTGGTCGCCGGCCTCGGCGGCGGTACCGGCAGCGGCGGCGCGCCCGTGCTCGTCCATCACCTCCAGCAGGTCTACGACGTCCCCGTCTACGCGCTCGGCGTCCTGCCGGGACGTAACGAGGGCGCGCTCTATCAGGCCAACGCCGGCCGCTCGCTGAAGACGCTCCTTCGGGAGGCCGATTCGACGCTGCTGATCGACAACGACGCCTGGCACGAACAGGGCGAGAGCGTCGAGGGTGCCTTCGAGACGATCAACGAGAAGATCGCCCGGCGAGTCGGACTGCTGTTCGCTTCCGGCGAGGCCATCGAGGGCGTCGGCGAGAGCGTCGTCGACTCGAGCGAGGTCATCAACACCCTCCGTTCGGGCGGCGTCGCGGTGCTGGGCTACGCCACCGAACTCGCGAGCGAGGACAGCGGCGAGAACATCACCACCGCGATGAGCGTCTCGAGGCAGGCGCTGCTGACGGGGACGAGCCTGCCGGACGCGACGACGGCTGACTCGGCGCTGCTCGTCATCGCGGGCCGGCCCGACGCCATCCCCCGCAAGGGCGTCGAGAGGTCCCGGCGCTGGCTCGAGGACGAGACCGGCAGCATGCAGGTCCGCGGGGGGGACTTCCCGCTGGACAGCGACCGCCTCGGCGCGCTGGTCCTGCTCGGCGGCGCGGAGCGATCCGATCGGATCGAGGCGTTCATGGAGCGCGCTCGCGAGGCGAAGGAAGCTCAGGAGACGGAATCGACCGACCACGCCGACCAGTTCGCTGACGATCGGCTCGAGAACCTCTTTTAGCGGGGTCTGAACCGTCGGAAGGGCTTTTTACCTCGGGTTCACTGACAGTGACAATGACTGGGGAGTGGACCGGTGGGATCGTCACGGACCGCGGTGGTGACGGCCCGCCGACCGTCGCGGAGTGGAAGCCGGTGCTGGTCCCCGGACGACCCGCGGCGTTCGCCGAAGCGGGACCGATCGCCTACCGAACGCGGTTTCCGGACCCCCGGGACGACGAGAGCGAACGCGCGGTACTCGAGTGTTGCGGGGCCTACGACCGCGCGGAAATTTGGTTGAACGGCACGCTCCTCGCCACCCACGAGCCACACTTCGTGCCGGCCGTCCTCGAGTTCGATCCCCGGCCCGAAAACGAACTGATCGTCGTCTGCGAGCGGCCCGACGCGTTCGCCGGCATCTACGGCACCGACGCGGTTCCCGACCGGCTCGGAACGCCCGGTATCTGGTGGAACCTCGAGGTCGAGTCGCGGCCCCGGACGTTTATCCGGCAGTTCGAGGCACGGCCGCGGCTGGGCGCGGCCCGAGAATCGTCGGCACGCGCGGACGCCGCCGTGACCGGGACCGCGGACGCGACCACTGACGGCGCCGGCGCGGCGATCGACGTCTCGTTCGCGGTCGATACCGACGTCGCGATCGACGACGCGGTGACGCTGTCGCTTCGACCGGAGGGGTTTCGCGGCGGTGCCTCGATGGATCGGATACCGATCGAAGCCGGAGCGGGCGAGCGAACGACGGTGTCGAAGACGCTGTCGATCAGGGAGCCGTCGCTGTGGTGGCCGCGCGGCTACGGCCCGCAACACCGGTATACGGTGCGAGCGAAACTGGGCGGTGACGCCGTCGAACGGACCGTCGGGCTCCGCCACGTCGAGCGCGACGCCGACGGCCTGCTGGTCAACGGCCGGCGCGTTCGGGCCCGCGGGTTCACTCGACTCCCCGGCGGTGACCCGCGCGAGGACGTCCGACGGGCTGTCGACGCGAACGCGACGCTGCTCCGTGCCCGCGCGCACGTCCCCCCTCGAGCGTTCTACGAGGCCTGCGACGAGGAAGGTGTTCTCGTCTGGCAGGACCTACCCGCCAGCGGTCCCGAGCTTCCCGTCAAGCAAGGGACGGAGCTGGCGGCGACGATTGCCGAGACGTACGGGTCCCATCCGAGCCTCGCGATGGTCGGTGTACAGGACCAGCCGACGGACCCGTACGAATCGCCGCTGGGGAGCGGGCTGCTCGCGAAACTCGCCGTTCGGTATCGGGCGTGGCGGACAGCAGTCGATCACGACCCCGCGACCGAGATCGCCGCGACCCTCCCTGACGAGCTACCGGTCGTCCCGGTGACGGGACCGCCGGGAACCGATCCCGACGCGGCCCACCTCTTCCCCGGCTGGCAGTATCTCGCGGCCGGCGATATCGATTGGCTGCTCGAGACCTACCCCCCACTCGGCGACGTCGTCGGTGGGTTCGGCGCGGGCTCGCTGGCCGACGACGACGCCGATCCGACCGCGGTTCCCGGTCTCGAGCGGGCGCTGCTCGAGCGGGGGGCCGCCGGTACCGAAATCGACGCCGACTCGACGCAGACGGCGCAGGCGAAAACGCTGAAGACGGTCGCGGAGGCGCTCCGGCGGCGAGAGTGTGGCGTCTTCGCCGCGTCGACGCTCCGGGATAGCGCGCCGGGCGGTGGGATGGGGGTCCACACCGTCGACGGCGACCCGAAGCGGGCCGCCGAGGCGATCGCACGGTCCTACGAGCCCGTCCAGGCCGTCCTCGATGGACCACCGGCACCCGGCACGATCGGCATCACCCTCTGTAACGACACGCACGATGCACTCGAGTCGGTCGTCAGGTGGGAGGCCGGCGACCGCGCGGACACCGAACGGGTCAGCGTCGGGCCGCTCGAGACGACGGCCGCCGGATCGGCACGGATTCCGCCCGAGGCGGACCGGGTCGACCTCGAAATCACCGTCGCTGGTCGGACGGTCCGTAACAGCTATCGAGTATAAATACGCTAGCCGCCCAATGCCACTGTCTAACACGGCGAGACGAGGCCCCTGCTAACGGTTTTCAGGGGTATTGTGACCGGTACATTTAAATTACAAGGGCCAGTATTCACAGATACCAGAACGCCACCGGGGCGCGTATCGCTCGACGATCGATGACAGGAAATCTTATTCACCGAGGTTTCGCAGATCGTGAGCAGTCGCTTCGAACAGGGAGACGGCCACTGCCGAGTCACTCGCCGAACCGTCGGCATGAGGCTCGTGCAGCCGTCAAACCGGTTCTCCGGTGCGGGTATGGCACAGAGGTTTGAGTAACATGGTAGACGAATCGAAAAACATCGAACTGACAGAGGACGACCTAGCAAACAAATCGAAAGGACAGCTCATCAAAATGGCCGGTCAACTGCGAGACCGGCGAAACGAGCTGAACCAAATGGCTTCTGAGCGCGCTTCCAAACGCGACGATCTCAACGCGAAGACTCGCGAGAAGGTCGACGAAGCCCAGGAGCACCGCGAGCAGCGCGACGAGCTCAACGAGCAGGTCCAAGAACACAAGGAAAAACGCAACGAGCTCAACGCCGAAGCCAACGAGCTGTTCGACAAGGTCGAGCAGCTCAAGTCGGACATGGAGCTCAACGAGGGGAAAGACCTCGACGAGCTCGAAGAGGAGATCGAGCAACTCGAGTTCAAACAGCAGACCGAGGTCCTCTCGAGCGAGGAGGAAAAGGAACTCATCGAGAAGATCGAGGGAAAGCGCGAGGAGTACGAGGAGCGCAAGCAGAAGCTCGATCAGAACGAGGACCTCGAGGAACTCGTCGATGAGGCCGAGGAAGTGCGCTCGGACGCCTCCCAGCACCACCAGAAGGTGACGGAGCTGGCGGACAAGGCCCAGGAACACCACAACCAGATGATCGAGGCCTACCGCGAGGCCGACGACATCCGTGACGAGGCCGACGAGATGCACGAGAAGTTCGTCGAGGCCCAGGAAGCCGCCGACCAGCACCACGAGGACTTCGTCCGCGTCCAGAAGCGCCTTCGCGAACTGGACAAGGAAGAGGAAGAAGAGCGCAAGACCGAGCGCGACAAGAAGAAAGAGGAGGCCAAGGAGGAGGCCGAAGAAATCTATCAGAAGTTCAAGGAAGGCGAAACCCTCGACACCGAGGACCTGATGAAACTCCAGAAGACGGGACTGCTCTAAGTCGATTCCGTCTACCGCGATCTCTCTCCCGATTTTCGGGGCTTTCGAGCGGTTTCGTCGCTGTTTTTGCGTTCGGTAGCCCGGCGTCCACAGTCGGGTACGTCTCTCGTTCTCAGAACGTGTGAAGGGGGTGTTATTCTTTTGCCCACACGCGTTTTCGGCAGAAGCTAGCAGAGTCATGACATCGAACGAGCACCGGTCGGCCGCGAGCCCGACCGCTCGAGAACAAGTGACCGAGTTCTACGCCGGGTTCAACCACGCCGTCACGAACGACGGCGAAACAGACGAGGTCGCAGCGACGCTGGCGGACGACGTTCGCTGGACCGACGCCACGACGGGGAGCCACGCCGATCGAACCTATACGGGAATCGACGCCGTCCTCGAGAACGTAATCGCGGGACCGAGTCGGCGAACCGACCATCTCCAGGCACTTCCTGAACGGTTCATCGGTGCGGACGAAACGATGGTCGTCGCAGGTGCGTACGTCGGAACGGTCGACGGCCGAAATTTCGACGTCGCGTTCGCCCACGTGTTCGATCTGGACGACGGACGAATACGGACGTGCACCGCCTACAGAGATACCGCCCTCGAGCAACGGGTATTCGATGCATAACACCGCGTATTGGGGGCGGCTCCGGCGCGTGCCGCGACGGAACGAAGTATCCGATCTATAACAATGGAAGGAGACACAGAGCCAATGCCTATGCAACGACACAGGGACGACGCGGCCGACGCCGGCGTGGTCGTGCCGGGGATCGACGCGCCGAGTACCGTCGCCTGTCTCCGCTCGCTCCGACCGCGCGGCGTCCACACGATCGTCGGCTCCGAGTCGCGGTCGACCCCGGCGGCCACCTCGGCGTATCGCGACGAGTTCGTTAGCCTGCCGGACCCCGAGACGGATCTCGCCGCGTACGGTGACGCGTTACTCTCGCTCGCCGAACGACCGGACGTCGAGACGATCGTTCCCGTCCGCGAGGAGGACGTCTACGTCCTCGCGGAGCGCAGAGACGCGTTCGCCGACGAGATCGCGACGCCGTGGCCGGACTTCGAGACGCTTCGGCGCGTTCAGGACCGCATCGAACTCTTCGCGGCCGCCGACGCGGCCGGGGTCGGTGTCCCGGCGACCGAGCCCCTCGACCAGTGGGACGACTGGGACCAGGAGACGATCGTGAAACCGCGCTACACCGTCGCTGCACCCGCCTATCTCGGTGCGCGCTTCGACGACGCGACGATCGGATCGACGGAGTACCAGCGACCGGGCACGCCGCCGGATCCACAGGTCGAACTCGAGACCCGCGGCCACATCCCGATCGTTCAGGAGCGGATCCCCGACTCCCGGGAGTTCGGCTTCTTCGCGCTCTACGATCACGGCGACGCGGTCGCGACCTTCCAGCACTGCCAGCGCCGGGGCTGGAAGTACTGCGGCGGTCCCAGCGCCTACCGGGAGTCGGTCCACATTCCCGAACTCGAGACCGCCGGACGTGCGCTGTTGGACGAACTCGAGTGGCACGGCCTCGCGATGGTCGAGTTCCTGCGCGACCCCGCAGATGGCGAGTTCAAGCTGATGGAGATCAACCCGCGGTTCTGGTCGTCGCTCCCCTTCTCGGTTCGCGCGGGCGCGGACTTTCCCTACTACTACTGGCAGCTGGCGCACGACGAGCCGGTCGCGTCGGAGCCGACCTACGAGGTCGGGATGGGCGGCCACCTCCTGCGGGGCGAACTCAGCTATCTCCACAGCGTGGCGACCGAAGAGTATCCGCTCGTCGAGCGGCCGTCGCTCCGGACGGCCGCGCGCGAGGTCGCCACGTCGCTCGTTCGTCACCCCCGATTCGATTACGCGGTCCCCGACGATCCGGTGCCGTTCTTCCAGGACGGCGTGAACCTCATGCGGGCGTGGCTCGACAGTCGGTCCGACGCGGAGCCGCCGGCCGAAACCGAGGCGAATCGTGAGCCCGACCTCGCGGACGGAGACGATGCTGGGCCGCCCGAGAGGCGTCCGTCCGCGGACGAGGAGTCGACGCAGTCGGCGCACACTGACGGCGGGTCGCCGTCCGACTCTCGGCAGCTGTAGCACAGCCGGCGGCCGGTCGCCGGCTCCCGAGTAACCGCCAACGCTTAACGGAGCCGCCCCCCATCTATCGATATGACTCGAGGTGCTGTCCGTGGTCAGTAGCGAGGGTATCGTTCGACTCCTGCTCGTCATCCTCGGCGGGCTCGCGTTCGCCGCGGTCGGCGTCGCCCTGTTCTTCTACGTGCCGGAAACGCTGGCGGACCTGCTGGGCCTGGTACTCGCGCTCACGATCGCCCTGATCGGCGTCCGATTCGCGAGCAATATCGCCGGCTCGCTGTTTCCGGGCTACGACGTCGCCGAGGTCGCCGTCGAAGGACCGATCAGCCGCGACGGCGGTGGCGGCCCGCTCCCCACCAGCCCGGGCGCGACGCCGGCCGACGACGTCGTCGACCAGATCGATCGCGCAGACAACGACGACAACGTGCGGGCGCTGCTCCTGAAGCTGAACACACCCGGCGGCGAGGTCGTTCCCAGCGATGACATTCGCCTCGCTGCCGAGCGCTTCGACGGCCCGACCGTCGCCTACGCGACCGACGTCTGCGCCAGCGGCGGCTACTGGATCGCCAGCGGCTGCGACGAGCTCTGGGCCCGCGAGGGCTCCATCGTCGGCTCGATCGGCGTCATCGGCTCCCGCGTCAACGCCAGCGACCTCGCCGAGAAGGTCGGCCTCACCTACGAGCGCTTTGCCGCCGGCGACTACAAGGACGCCGGCACCCCGCTGAAGGAACTTGAGGACGAGGAACGCGAGTATCTGCAGGGGCTGATCGACGACTACTACGACACCTTCGTCGAGCGGGTCAGCGACGGGCGGGACCTGGAACCGGAGTTCGTCCGGGACACTGAGGCACGGATCTATCTCGGCGAGGAGGCGTACGACATGGGTCTCGTCGACCAGCTCGGGACGCGCCGAGAGATCGAGGACGAACTGGCCGACCGTCTCGACACCGACGCGGTGACCGTCGAGGAGTTCGAGCCCGAGCGACCGCTGATGGCCCGCGTCGGCGCGGGCGCCCAGCAGGTCGCGTACGCCTTCGGTGCCGGGATCGCCGGCATCGGCGACGGACGCGGGTTCCGGCTGCGGAGCTAAGACGGTTGTCGTCGGTCTCGTCCGCAGCGCTGCGGTGGTCGTTGGCATCAGCCTTAGTTGGGGAGCAACGGCCCACTCGAGGAGTGACGCGGTCTCGCTCGAGATTGCTCTTCTGATGAGAACGCTGACCGTTCGAACGAGTAAGTGGTTTTATCGTCGCACGGAATGCATCGCCTACCGTGACAACGCTGGTCGTCTGCCTCGACCGGACCGACGACGTGGGCCGCAAGACCGGCCTCCGGTCGCCCGTCGTCGGCTGGGAGGCAGTCCGCGCGCTCGTGACCGACGTCGGCCTCGCGGATCCGGAGGACTCGGGAGTGAATACCTTGCTCGAGTCGCTACGCGTCGCGCAGGATCTGCGCGACGAGAACGAGGAGGTCGTCGTCGCGGTCGTCTCGGGAGACCACGAATCGATGGTGTCGGCCGATCGGGCGGTCGCCGAGCAGCTCGACGACCTCATCGCCAATTACGAACCGGATTCGGCGGTCGTGGTAACCGACAGCGCGGAGGACGAACGGTTGATCCCGATCGTCGAGAGCCGCGTCCGAGTCGACTCCGTCGATCGCGTCGTGGTCAGGCAGGCCCGCGACATCGAGTCGACGTACTACCTGCTCAAGCAGTTCCTCGCGGACGAGGAACTCCGCCAGACGGTGCTCGTCCCGATCGGGCTGACGCTGCTCGTCTTTCCGGTGCTCGCGATGCGAATCGGCGCTGCGGAGGGGGCGGCCGCGATCACCACCGTCATCGGCCTCTTCCTGCTCTACAAGGGGTTCAACGTCGACGAACTCCTGACCCGGTTCACCCATCAGACGCGGGAATCGCTGTACTCCGGTCAGGTATCGGTCGTCACCTACGTGGTCGCGGCCGGACTGACATTCGTCGGCCTGTTCGTGGGTGCGCTGGGCGTCTCGAACCTCGGTGACACGCCGGGCGTGGTCATCCCGGCAACGCGCTTCGCCTTCGACAGCATCCCTTGGCTCGCGATGGCCGCGCTGACCGCCAGCGCCGGCCGGCTGCTCGACGAAGCGATCGGCGAGGATCCGATCCGCCAGTCCTTCCTCAACCTGCCGTTTATCGTCGTCGCCGTCGGGCTGGTCGTTCGCGGGTTCTCTGCGTACTTCCTCGAAGAACAGGGCGTGATCGATCCGTTCGTCGTTCCGGCGGCCGAGCTCGGCGTTCTCTCGACGGAACGGTTCGTGATGGGGGCCGGCGAACGGCTCGCGCTGTTCGTCGTCACCGCGATCGTCGTAAGTCTCGTCGGGGCGCGGATCGCCTCGTCCGTCAGTGGCTCGGGCGAGGCCACCGAACGCGGTGACGGCGGTCTGGAGCCGGAACTGGCCGACGGCGGGCCGCCGTCGGCAGACGGGCCCGAGTACGACGCGACGGTCAGTACCGACGCGCCCGCAGATCACGAGGCCGATCCGACGACGGAGCGGTTCGATCCCGAGCGCACTGACGGCGGGGCCGACTCGAACGCGAGTTCCGATGCCGGAACCGACTCGAGCGGGGGATCGGACGGCGACGACCAGGACCCCTGACCGTCCGGACTCGGTATTCATTTACCCGTTCCTGCCCACCACCGACCATGAGCGACGCAGACGGCGCGTGGGTGAGTCTCTTTTCCGGCGGCAAGGACTCCTCGTGGGCGCTGTATCGGGCCCTCGAGGACGGCCTGTCGGTCGACCGACTCGTCACCGTCCACCCCGCGGGCGATTCGTACATGTATCACGTCCCCGCGACGGAACTGGCCGCGCTGGCGGCCGAAAGCATCGGGATCGAACTGGTCGACGTCGAACCCGACGACTTCGCGGCCGACGCGGCCGTCGACTCAGGCAGGCAGGGCGACGACGAACTCGAGCCCCTCGAGGCCGCCCTCGAGGAACTCGACCGCGAACTCGAGGGCGGCATCGCCGGCGTCACGGCGGGCGCCGTCGAGAGCGAGTACCAGACGAGCCGCATTCGAGGGATGTGTGACCGACTCGACTGCGACCTCTTCGCGCCGCTGTGGCAGGAGGACCCCCGCGAACTGGCCGACGCGATGCTCGAGGCGGGCTTCGAAATCGCGATCATTCAGGTCGCGGCCCACGGGCTCGACGAGTCGTGGCTGGGTCGGACGCTCGACCGCGAGGCGATCGCCGATCTCGAGGACCTCCACGAGGAGTACGGCGTCCACATTCTGGGAGAGGGCGGCGAGTTCGAGACGTTCGTCGTGGACGGGCCGCACATGGATCGGCGGATCGAGCTCGAGTACGAGACCGAGTGGGATGGAACGCGCGGGCGGTTGCGGATTACGGACGCGCGACTCGAGTGACGGCGATTGTACCGTAAGCGAACGGAGTGAACGAGCGGGTTTTTGGTCTCTTTGTGAATAGTGCGGGACCTCTGGTCCCGCATACCGTGCGAACGGCACGAAGTGCCGTGAGCAGACGAAGTGAGTAACGGTCAGCGAGAGCTTCGCTCTCGCCAGACAGATTTTTGCGCTGAGATGCGACGGATGGTACTCGATCGGTCACTCCCCGACATCGAGCGGTTCGAATACGTACATGTGTCGGAGATCGACGTCGTACAGGAGCGTTCCCTCCGGCATCCGTCGAAGACACCAGATGATGTACAGGTCCCCGACCGCGCCGGTCGTGTTTATGACTAACACCATATAGGCCGTGACGGCAATGCTGGGCACGGGAACGGCCAAAAGCGGCGTCGCAACGATCGCGATACTCACGAGCGGGGCGAGCCCGATAAGGAACAGTTGTTCGCGTCGCTGGAACTGACCGAACGCCGCCGTGTAGAAGGCCCCATGGCCGGATTCACGCCGTAGGTCATGTCCTGTCCGTAGTAGCGCATAACAGCACCGTGAATGAGCTCGTGAACGACGATTGTCACGAACAGTGCCACGACGAACGGAAGTCCCACGTCGATCATGTCCAAGACGACTACTGTACTATCCGCCGTTTCAGTCACGCTGAACAGCGTTGCGAACACCTCCGGCCCCTGTATCTGCCAGAGCGTCCAGCCGAATCCGTATGCCGTGAGCAGAAACAGCGGAACTGACACCAACAGCAACACTAGTGTCGGATACTCGAACAGCTTCGGCTCGTCGTATCCCGCCGGTGGTGCCGGTAGACTCGGCGTCTCCCGTTCGGGACGGACTGTCGACTCCGTCTCGGCCATACGGCCGATTCCCTGTTCCGGTACTTGACCGTTCCGCTGGACCGACCGATCCACTCGGCGAGGTGGCGATCTGTGAGGACGCGGGTCCGGTCATGAACGGACGAAATCGGCCGAACGGGTGGGCTCTCTCCCACCATCTTCGGTTCAGCTACTGATTCGGTAGGGCGTCTCGAGCGGCGCACTTTCATACCGGGCGAGCACCAGGTGGAGGCCGATGGCCACTGCGAACAGACCGATGTTCCAGATCGGGGAACCGTAATAGATGACGTCGACGATCACCGGCTCCGAGTATAGCGGCCAGAAGGGCTCGAGCGGGGCCGCGATATCGGGGGCGGAGAGCAGATCTGCGAAGAGGTGGCTGATTCCGCCGAGGGCCAGTCCCGCGGTCGCGAACACGAAGACGGTCTCGGTCGTGATCTCGGTGCTTCGAATCCAGTGGGTGGCAGCGAACCAGGGAGTGAGCCACTTCGCGACGGCCGCGCCGACGAGGACGCTCATCAGGAGCACGAACAGCAGGGTGTGGGTCACGCCGTGGTGGTCGATCGGGAGCACCTGCTGCAAGACGAGATCGGTGTCCGGGAGCATCGCGGTGAGTAACGCAAAGCCCGTAAATCCCAGCGCGCCGCGTTTGCCCCAGACGAGCCACGCCGGGGCGGCGAACAGCAGCGCCATCCCGAGGTGGCCGGCGACGTTGACCATCAGTGCGGTCGCCTATCGGAGTCTCCGAGCGATCCGGAGGGCCAGTGACACTGCCGTCCCGATGCCGGGAACGCGGGACGAGAGCGCGGCCGCGCCGAGAAGCAGGAGACCGCTCTTCGGCCGCCCGCGCCGAAACGCCAGCAGGCTGTCGATCAGCGTCGATACGATGCTCAGCTTGTTCGCTGACCGCGAGTTCAGGTTTGCCATCGGTATGTTTGCTAACAGAGGGCCCGTATAGTGAAATCCGACACCGCTGCAGTAGCAGGCTATCAAAGCGCTCGGTATCCGAAATCCGCGGTGCAGAACGAGGTAGATCGTTTCCCCATCCTCAAGCAACTTCGACCGAAACCACGGCGGAACGGAGTTCTCCCGGACGTTCGTCTCCCGTGTTCGCTTACGGCTGCGGAGCGCCCACATGTCCCCGCGGTTCTCGCTTACTGCGTTCGCTCGCGGCGCTAGTCGTGCCGGAACGACCGCTGTCCCGTAAACGCCATCGCCATGCCGTGTTCGTTCGCCGCCTCGATCACGTCCTCGTCGTTGACTGAACCGCCGGGCTGGACGACCGCCTCGATGCCCGCCTTCGCGGCCTCCTCGATGCCGTCCGGGAACGGGAAGAACGCGTCCGAGGCCATGACGGCTCCCTGCGCGTCCTTGCCCTCCGCGTGTTCGTCTGCCTTCATCGCCGCCAGCCGAACCGCGTCGACGCGGGAGACCTGTCCCATACCGACACCGACCGTCTCGGTGCCCTTCGTGAAGAGGATCCCGTTCGATTTGACGTGTTTGAGCGTCTGCCACGCGAACACCATCGACTCGAGTTCCTCCTCGCTCGGCTCGCGTTCGGTGACGACCTTGAGGTCGTCGACCGAAATCGACTGCAGATCCCGTTCCTGCACGAGGCGGCCGCCGACGAGGGGCTTTTCGGTAAAGCGCTCGGTTCGCTCGCCCAGTTCACCCACATCCAGCACGCGGAGGTTGTCCTTCTCGAAAAGTACCTCGAGCGCGTCGTCGGTGTAGCCGGGCGCGACGACGACCTCCTTGAACGAGTCGATGACCTGCTCGGCGGTCGTGGCGTCGCACTCTCGATTCAGCGCGACGATGCCGCCGAAGGCGCTCATCGGGTCCGTCGAGAGGGCCTTCTCATAGGCCTCGGCCACCGAGTCGGCGGTCGCACAGCCCGCGGGGTTGGTGTGTTTGATGACCGCCGCCGCGGGCTCGTCGAACTCCTTGATCAGGTTGAGCGCGCCGTCGGCGTCGTTGTAGTTGTTGTACGACAGCGCCTTCGCGCCCTCGTTCAACTGGTCGGCGTGGACGACGCTGGCCTCGTCGCAGGTGTAGTCGGTGTAGACCGCGGCGTCCTGATGTGGGTTCTCCCCGTAGCGGAGCGTGTCCGCGCGGTCGTCGGAAACCAGCCGACGCGCTGGGAGACCGTTGTGATCATCGGAATCGGTACTCGCCACGTCCGCGTCGACCGTGACCTCGCCCGTCTTGCGGGTCGCTTCGCTCCCCGCGCGACTATCCGAGGCGCTTCGCGCCTCGCCCGCCTCGAGATCCACATCGACCGCACCCTCGGCGAACCACTTCACGGCTCGCGGATACGCGCGGAACTCGCCCTCGTAGAGGATGCGCTCTTTCAGGTCCTCCTCGTCGTCGCCCTCGTAGACCGGGATCGGCTCCTGCGTGACGATCGGCCCGGCGTCGACCTCGCTCTCGAGGACCGCGCCCTCGGCGTCCGTCGCGTCGGTGACGACGTGGACCGTACAGCCCGTCACCGAGACGCCGGCCTCGAGCGCGTCGCCCCACGCGTCCATTCCGGGGAACGACGGCAGCAGTGCGGGGTGGACGTTCAACGTGGTCGGCGCGGATTCGAGGAAGGTATCGGAGAGGATCCGCATGTAGCCGTCCAGACAGACGAGGTCGAACTCGTAACTCGAGAGGGCCTCGAGCACGGCCTTCTCGTGCTCGCTGCGGCTCATATCATCCTCGAGCGGGACGACCTCGGTCGGAATCCCGCGCTCGGCCGCGGCCTCGAGCACCGGCGCGTCCTCGCTGTTCGTTACGACGACGGCGAACTCGACTCCGCCCGGCCGTCGGTCGGCGATGTTCAACAGGTTGCGCCCTCGGTTGCCGGCCATCCCGGCGATTCGCGTCATGGTCGAACCCGCGCCCGCGAACGGCAAAGTGGTTGCGGTCTCGCCGGGACATGTATGCACATCCGTGTATCGATCAGTCGATATTTGCGACATGAATCGCAGAGGTATGCACGCTCGTGGCATCGGACGCTCCGGGTTTCGATACGCTTTTGGACCGCGCTGGACAGACTCGCACAATGACTGAGACCGACGCCCTGTACGCCGTCTCGCCGCTGGACGGCCGCTACGACGGTCGGACCGCACCGCTGTCGCCGTACGCGAGCGAGGCCGCGCTCATGCGCGCCCGCGTTCGCGTCGAAGTCGAGTACCTGATTGCGCTGGCCGAACTCCCTGCGACGCCGCTCGAGCTCGGCCTCGAGGACCGCGAGCACCTCCGCGGGCTGTACAGCCACTTCGCCGAGGAGGACGCTCGGTTGATCAAAAAACTCGAGACGGAGGGTCACGCCGACTTCGAAGCGACGAACCACGACGTCAAAGCCGTCGAGTACTTCGTTCGGCACCGACTGCCCGAGGACAGCGACGCCTCGGCCTGGATCCACTTCGGGCTGACCAGCGAGGACGTGAACAACCTCGCCCATCGGCTGCTCGTCCGGGACGCCGTCGACGAAGTCCTGTTACCAGCGCTGTACGACGTGCGGGAGACGCTCGCGGACATGGCTCGCGAGTACCGCGACCTCCCGATGCTGGCTCGGACCCACGGCCAGCCCGCGACGCCGACCACGTTCGGCAAGGAGATGGCCGTCTACGCCTCGCGGCTGGGTCGGGCAACCGGCCGGATCCGGCGGGCGACCGACGACCTGCGGGGGAAACTCGGCGGCGCATCGGGGACCTACGCGGCCCACGTCGCGGCCTACCCCGACGTCGATTGGCAGTCCTTCGCAGAGGAGTTCATCACTGATGGACTGGACCTCGAGTTCGAACCGCTCACGACGCAGGTCAACCCCTGTGACGACCTCGCGGCGTTGTTCGACGCGTTCCGCGGGGCCAACACGGTATTGCTCGATCTGGATCTCGACGTGTGGCTCTACGTCTCCGATCGCTACCTCGGCCAGGAGACCGTCGCGGGCGAGACCGGATCCTCGACGATGCCCCACAAGGTCAACCCGATCGACTTCGAGAACAGCGAGGGCAACCTCTCGAAGGCCAACTCGGATCTCACCTTCCTCGCGGACTACGTCACCACCTCCCGGCTGCAGCGTGACCTCTCCGATTCGACGGTCAAGCGCAACATCGGGGGTGCCTTCGCCCACTGCCTGATCGCCTACGGCAAGACCGCATCGGGGCTCTCGAAGGTCGTCCCCAACGAGCGGGTCATGCGCGACGACCTCGAATCGACCCCCGAGATCATCGGCGAGGCCGTCCAGACGGTCCTCCGCCGCGAGGGGCAGGCCGACGCCTACGAGCGCGTGAAGGCCGTGACTCGCGGGAAGAACGTCACGCTCGCGGACTTCCGCGACATGTTCGACGACCTCGACGTCGACGAGGACGTCCGCGAGGAACTCCACGCGCTGACGCCGGCGGGCTACACCGGCATCGCGAGCGAACTGGTCGACGACCTCGAGTAGGTCGCCCCTCATTGTCCTCGATTCCGATCGCCAGTCACGGTCCCGGCACACGGTTCCGGGATCGTGACTGTATAGGTCGCCGTTATCCGAGACCCCATATGGAATATCTCCTCTGGGTGATCGTTGCTCTCCTCGCGTACGGGCTGATGGCGCCCCTGACGAGCGTCGTGACGTCGGACGTGCCGCCCGCGGTCGCGCTCTTCCTCTCGACGACGATCTTCCTCGGGCTAACGACCGTCGTGCTCGTCGCGACGGAGACCGGCTACCCGTCCGACGCGGTAACGCCATCGGCGGGAATCGTCTACGTCGCCGGCCTCTTCCTCTCGTCGGGCATCCTCGCGTACTATCAGGCGCTCGAGCGAGGGCCGGTCAGCGTCGTCGTGCCGATCTACGGCCTCTTCATCGTCGGGAGCTCGATTATTGGGATCGCGTTTCTCGGCGAGGAACTGACCGCGACTCGCGCCGCCGGCATCGTCGCCGCAGCGGGTGCGATCTACCTCGCCGCCGGAGGTGAGGAGTGATGCGACAGTACATCGGCCTCTCGCTGTTTTCCTGTCTCGCGTACAGCCTGGTCGCCCCCCTGATCTCGATCGCGATGGCCGACATGTCCAGTACGATGGCCGTGTTCCTCTCGAATTCGGTGATGTTCGTCACCGTCGGCCTCGTGCTCGTCTATCGCGGGCTGTCGGTACGGCCGTACTTCCGTCATCCTCGGACGCCACATCTCATCGCAATGGGCGTGCTGTTGACTATCGGCCTGCTAACCTACTATCGAGCGCTCGCGCTCGGTCCGGTAAGTATCGTCGTCCCGATTTACGGGCTCTTCATCGTGATCAGTTCGCTAGTCGGACTCGTCGTCTTCGACGAAACCGTGACCGCCCGCAAACTCGCCGCGATCGGACTGAGCGTAGTGGCGATCGTGCTGATGTCCGTGTGACGGGTAGTCGAATATCTGTCCGAAGTGTCGCGGCCGAAACACCGCGCGACAGCGGTGCTCCGAGCCGTCATCGCTGCTTCGGCTCGACCTCGCTCGACTCCTCGTAGCGAACCGCCTCGAGTTGCTCCGTTTCTCGGAGGATGAACGGCCCGATGGCGAGCGTCCGCTTCATGACCGTGAGGACGCGGAGGAGGTAGGCGAGCAACACGGCGAACGGGGAGAGCGTGAGGACGTAGAGTGCACTGACAGTGAGATACGCCGTGCTGATGCCGAACACCGACCCAGTGATCTTCGCAGCGTCGAACTCGAGCATCATGTAGCCCGCGACCGCCAGTGCCGGCATCGCGCCGTAGAGGACGCCCCGAGAGATGTTGATGATCTCCCACTGAACGTAGAGAGTCTTAAAGTGTTCGCGCGCCGGGCCGAAGAACCGCAGCGATTCGATCAGGTCGTCGAACGCCGCCGCGGCGTCGTCCGAAAGCGACTCGTCGTACTTGTCACGAAGCGTTCGTGCGGTGAATATCTTCCACGAGTAGTTGTAGTTCAGGACGGGAAGCAGCGTGTCGAACGACCCGAAATCCGCACCCGCCAGGTCGTCGTTGATGATTTGGCTGTGGTCGATGAGGCCCTCCGTGAACGCGGCGATTTCGTCGAACTGTGCTGACTCGGGGCCGCTGGTGACCGCGTTGTTGAGACTCCTCGCGCGCGTCTCGGCCGTTTCGATGAGCGTCTGGAGAAAGCGAGCGGGTTCGACGGGACTCACACCGATGCCTGCGGCGTCCTCTACCTCCTCACGAAACTCGGTTTCATTCCGCATTCGCTCTCGTTGTTCCCCGAGAGGGCCGATCTCTCCGGCGAGAACGAACTGTGAGATCGACAGAACGAGGGTGACACTCGTTACGACCGCGATGACCATCGATCCGAACAGTGACGCGATTCCGTTGGTCGACACGAGCTTCCACGGTGTACTGGGGCCGAACGCGTGTAAGACGAGGAGGAGGACGTACGTCGTGGCGAGAATGACGCCGGTGACCAGCCACCGGTTGGCACTGATCAGGAACCAGATCTTTACGCGCGTTTCGCCGACACGTTCGCGCATCGTATCGGCTGGCCGCGATACGGGATCCGGGTCGCTACTCATGGATTCCGTTGTACATCGACCCGGTGGTTAAAAGGATTGATACCGATAGTCGGTGCCAGTTCGGCGTGTCCTCGACGACCGCAACGGGACGAGAGGACTGCGACCCAGTCGATGCCTCGAGGCCACCCTTACCCGACCAGTTCGACCAGCGTCGCCTCGAGCGCCCGCGCCGCCTCGCGGACGTCCGCGACCCGCACGTACTCCCGCGGGGCGTGTGCGACGGCCCCCTCGTCGTCGGCGAGCACGCCGGGGCCGAAGACGACCGTCGGCGCGTCCGTCGCGAAGTAGGAGGCCTCCGTCGCCGCGGTGAACGGACGCACCTCGCCGCCGGACGCCTTCGCGAGCGTCTCGACGACTGCCGCGTCGGGATCGGTGTCCCAGGCCTCGAGGAACGGCGTCGGTCGGTCGGTAAAGCGAAAGTCGATGTCTACAGTAGCCGGAACGGCGGCCCGCAGGTGGGCGGTCAGCGCCTCGTGAAACTCCTCGGCCGTCTCCGGTGGCACGCTCCGCCGGTCGACTGTCAGCGCGCAGTCGGCCGGTACCTGATTGGTCGCTTCGCCGCCCTCGACGACGGTCGGCGTCAGCGTCGCCGCGCCGAGTTGGGGGTGGGTCGGCGGTGCATCGGCCCGCTCGTCGAAGGTTCGAATCGCCTCGAGAACCGACTCGAGGGCGGCGACCGCGTTGCTCCCGGTCTCGGGCTCCGCGGCGTGGGCG
This sequence comes from Natrinema zhouii, assembly GCF_013456555.2. Classification (GTDB taxonomy): domain Archaea; phylum Halobacteriota; class Halobacteria; order Halobacteriales; family Natrialbaceae; genus Natrinema; species Natrinema zhouii. The sequence continues at coordinate 2,676,636 of NZ_CP059154.1, read as the reverse complement.
TTGGCTCCCGAGAGGTGGATCGTCCCCTGAAACCGGCCCTTCGCGGCCGTACAGACGTCGAGGTCGGTGGGTTCGCCGACGATCACTGCGTCCGCGTCTCGAGTGGGCGACTCGTCGCCAGACACCAACTCGTAGGCTCCCGTCGAGAGCACCTCCTCGTCGGGGGTGATCGCGAGCGTGATTCGACCGTCGGTCGGCTCGACTGCGAAAAAGGCCGAGAGAATGGCCGCGAGCGGCCCCTTCGCATCGCAGGAGCCTCGCCCCCGAATCACGCCTGAACCGTCAGCGTCCTCGCCATCGTCGCGCTCGTAGGGGACGTGCGGCGAAACCGTGTCGATGTGGGTATTCAGAACCACGTGTGTCTCGGCGCTGGTCGCCGGCGGCCCGCGACTCGCCAGTACGTTCCCGGCGTCGTCGACGCGGGGCTCGATGCCCTGTGCCTCGAGCGTCTCGCAGAGAAAGTCTCGCATCGGCTCGACGGCCTCGTGGGAGGGATACTGGACGGCGTCCTCGAGAAACGCGATGGGGTCGAACGCGTCGTCGATCGAAGCCTCGGCGGCGGAGCGATCGTCCGTCACGGCTCGACCGGCGGCTCGACGGCCACCTCGCCGTCGAACTCGTGTTCGACCGGCCCGGCGAGCGTCGGGCGTCCGCGGTCGTTGAAGCTCACTCGCAGATGGCCGCCCGGCGGGTGGACGTCGACCGGGTCGGCGTCGGTGAGTCCGAGGCGACGCGCCACGACGGCCACGGCCACCGCTCCGGTCCCACAGGAGTCGGTTTCGCCCTCGACGCCGCGTTCGTAGGTGCGCTGTCGGAAGCCGCCCGAGCCGTCGGGACTGGCCACGGTGACGTTCGTCCCGTCCGGGAAGGCGTCGGCATGTCGCACCGGCGGTGCGATCGCCTCGAGGTCGACGTTATCAACATTGTCAACAAAGCTCACGGCGTGGGGAACGCCGGTGTTGACCACCGACACCTCGAGACCCTCGATCTCCGCTTTGAGGACCGGCTCGTCGGCCATGACCGGGACCTCGTCGGGGACGAACGTGAGCGGGGTCATCTCGATGACGACGTTCTCGCCGTCGCGGTCGGCCCGCAGGGTGCCCGCCTGAGTATCGATCATCACGCTGTCAGCCCCCGTCCGGTCCATCGTCCACTCGGCGGCGCAGCGAGCGCCGTTGCCGCACATCGGCGCCGTCGCGCCGTCGGGCTGAAACAGCGTCATCACGACGCGGGGCGGGTTGAATTTCTCCTCGGGGGCGAGAAAGAGGATCCCGTCGGCACCGACGCCGACCGTCCGGTCGCACTCGCGCTCGGCGAGGGCACCCCGGTCCGGGACGTGTTCGTCCGCATGGATAATTAGAAAGTCGTTGCCGGTACCGTGGTACTTCTGGAATGGGATGCTCATCGTGCTCTCGTCAGTCGTTGTCGGTGTCGCTCGCTCGGCCGTGGTCGTTCTTTCGGTTCGCGCTTGCGAGCGGCGAGGAATCCGAGGCGTTCCGCGCCTCGCGCTCTGCTCGCGTCACGTCGTCGACCGTCTCGCGGCGACGGGCGAGTCGAACGTCGCCGTCCTCGAGGACGATCGACGCGGGACGGGGTCGAGAGTTGTACTGGTTCGCCATCTCGTAGCCGTAGGCCCCCGCGTTGCCGATTGCGAGGATATCTCCACGTTTGCTTACCGGTAGTTCACGCTCGGTACAGAAAACGTCGCCGCTCTCGCAGATCGGGCCGGCGACGGTCTGCGGGAGCCGTTCGCGGCCGTCATCACCGGCTGCCGTCAGGTTCCGGATCGGATGGTACGCGTCGTACATCGCGGGCCGGATCAGGGTCGTCATCCCGGCGTCGACGCCGGCGACGGTCGTTTCGCGGGCGTCTTTGACGGTGTTCACTTCGGTGAGGAGCACGCCGGCGTCCGCTACGAAGTAGCGACCGGGCTCGATTGCCAGTTCGGCGTCGATCTCGCCGATCGCGTCTCGAGTGGCGTCCGCGACCGACTCGAGGTCAAGCGGGTCTTCGTCCTCGCGGTACGGAACCCCGAACCCGCCGCCGACGTCGACGAACTCGAGGGTACCTACTGCGTCGGCTACCGCTCTCGCCAGATCGCCCATCCGCGCGACGAACTCCCGGTGGGCCTCGAGCTGGTCGCTCGAGACGCCGGAGCCGACGTGGGCGTGGATTCCGACGACGTCGAAGCCGCGATCGGCGGCGTCCGCGAGCACGTCGACCGCACGCTCCGCGGGGACACCGAACTTCGCGGCGGCACCCGTCCGCACCTTCTCGTGGTGGCCGGCGCCGATGCCGGGGTTGACCCGCAGACAGAGTCGCCCGGTATAGCCGCGGTCAGCCAGCCGGTCGATCGTGTCCTCGGAGCCCGCGGTGACGGTTAGTTCGGGGTGGTCCGCCCAGGCGTCGACGATCCAGTCGAGGTCGCCCGCGGGCGGGTTGACCGCCGTGTAGTGGATCTCCGAGCCCGATGCCCCGGCCTCGAGCGCCCGCTGCACTTCCCCGGCGGAGGCACACTCGAGGCCGGCCCCCGCCTCGCGAAGCGTCGAGAGGACGTCCCCCAGCGCGTTCGCCTTCACCGCATAGAGGATATCGGCGTCGGAAAAGGCGGCCTCGAGTCGCCGGTAGTTCTGTCGAACTCGCTCGAGGTCGAGGACGTACAGCGGCGAGCCGTACTCCGCCGTAAGTGCCTGTAGTTCGGCCGCGTCCCACTCGGTGAGGCGGCGGACGGACAGCGAAGCCGCAGCGTCAGTCATTGTCAGTTTCAGGTGACCGCGAGAATTCAAGCTTTGGGTTCCGTCTCGGCTACTCGGCTTCGAGCGCTTCCCGTTTGATCTCGTCGATCGACTTGCCGTCGAACGCATCACCGACGGCGTCACGGAGGCCCTCGATCGGGTCGGCTTTCAACGGAATCAGTTCGACTCGATCGTCGAGTTCGACGACGCGGTATCGATCGCCGTGTTTCTCACGGATGTCCTGCGGGATGACGATTCGGCCTCGATCGTCGGCCTCGGCCCGTTTGCTCATTCGGTCCGACTACGAAGGGAATGGACAAAAACCTCCCCACGCATCGTCATCTTCCCCGCGGCGATCGAAACTCAGTTCCCACGAGAGCCGTCCGCCAGCGACACGTCTATTCCCGTAACGCGTCTTCACGCTCGGTCGCCTCGAGCGTCTCCGTCTCGATATCGGTCGCGACGACGGCGGGCTTGTAGGCCCCGCCGTCGAAGAGGTCGTGGTCGCTGATCGAGGACTCGACGAAGCGGGTGAACGCGCGCCGATCGGCGGGCAGTTCGCCGTAGAGAACCTCCTCCTCGACGAGGTCGTAGACCGGGATGCGCGGCGTCAGGAGCGTGTTCTCGCCGACGACGCTGTTCTCGCCGACGACGAAGCCGCTCGTGACGCGACAGCCTGCACCGAGCGAGACGTTGTCCTCGACGATGACCGGCGCGCCCTCGACGGGCTCGAGGACGCCCCCGATAAGAGTGTTCGCGCCGAGTTTGACGTTGTCGCCGATCTGTGCACAGGAGCCGACGGTGTCACAGGAGTCGACGAGCGTCCCGTCGCCGACGCGAGCGCCGATGTTGACGAACGCGGGACTCATCAGAATGCAGTCCGAGCCGATGTTCGCACCGCGCCGGACGACCGTGCCGTCGGGCGTGTTGCGGCTCCCGCGGTCGCCGTACTCGCTCGAGTCGGCGAGCGGAAGCACGTCGTTGTACGTGGTGCCGCCGTGGTCGTACTGCCCGATCGATCGGAGGCCGAAGTTGAGCAGGATGCCCTGCTTGACCCACTCGTTCGCCTCCCAGGAGTTCCCCTGCTTCTCGGCGGCGCGGATCTCGCCGGACTCGAGGGCGTCGAGGAAGGCCTCGAGGGTCGCGTACGCGTCCTCGCCGGCGGATTCGGCGTCGATCTCGTCGTTCTCCTTGCGCTCCCACAGCTCGTTGATTTCGGTCTCGAGTGCGCTCATTCGCTGATCACGTCCGCGAAATCGTACCAGCCTGCCTTCTGTCCAGCGATCCAGACCGCCGCGTCGACCGCGCCCGCGGCGAAGACGCCGCGATCCTCGGCGCGGTGCGTAAGCCGCACCTCCTCGTGGTTGCCCGCGAGAACGATTTCGTGTTCGCCTGTGACGTCACCCGCGCGGAGCGCGTGGACGCCGATTTCCCGCTCCGAACGCGGCGCATCGCCCTCGCGGCCGTGCGTGCGCTCGGTGAAGTCCCCGTTGGCCTCGATCTCCTTGAGCAGCCGGTTCGCGGTGCCACTCGGCGCGTCGCGCTTGCCGTTGTGGTGGGTCTCGACGAGTTCCACGTCGTAGCCGGGCAGATCCTGCACCGCGTCGCCGACGACGTTCACGAGCGCCTGCACCCCGCGGGCGAAGTTCGGTGCGTGGAGGACGGCGATATCCTCGCTGGCCGCCTCGAGCGCTTCGAACTCGTCGTCGAAACCGGTCGTGCCGGTGACGAAGGCGACCCCTGCGCCGGCACAGGTTTCGACGTAGTCGACGGCCGACTCCGGCCCGGTGAAGTCGACCACGACGGTCGGTTCGCGGTCGGCGACCAGCGAGTCGAACTCGGCCGCGGGCTCAATCTCGACGCCCTCGACGGTCGCGTCACCGGCCGGCTCCCGGTTGACGGCGAAGACGACGTCGCAGTCCTCGCGCTCGGCTGCGGCGGCGAGCACTTCCCGGCCCATCCGGCCCGTCGCGCCGGTGACGCCGATCCGCGTCGTCATCGATCACGCTCCGCCGCGTCGGCGACTTCGGTCGTGTCGCGCTCAAGGTCGGCGAGCACCGCCTCGAGATCCTCGCGGTACTCGTTGGCCAGTCGGGAGAGCGGCGAGCGCATCCGGGCCGGGCCGTAGCCGCGGATCTGCATGGCTTCCTTGACCGGGATCGGATTGGTCTCGACGAAGAGTCCGCGGAAGAGCGGCCCGAGTTCGTGGTGGAGGTTGCGCGCGCGTTCGTAATCGCCGTCGAGCGCCGCGCCGACCATCGCACAGGTCCGCTCGGGCTCGATGTTCGCGGCGACGCTGATCGTCCCGGTCCCGCCGACGGAGATGGTCGGCACGGTGAGGGCGTCGTCGCCCGAGACCACGGCGAAGTCCTCGTCGGTCGTCCGCTCTGCGATCTCGCCGATCTGGCCCAGATCGCCGCTGGCGGCCTTGAATCCCGCGATATTTTCGTGGCTCGCGAGTTCGACGGCCGTGTCGGGTTCAATGTTTCGACCCGTCCGCGAGGGCACATTGTAGACGATTTGCGGCAGGTCGACGGCGTCCGCGATCGTCCGATAGTGTTCGATCAACCCGCGCTGTTCGGGCTTGTTGTAGTACGGCGAGATGAGCAGGAGGCCGTCCGCGCCCGCGTCGGCGGCACGCTCGGAGAGTTCGAGCGCCTCTCGCGTGTTGTTCGAGCCCGTGCCCGCGATGACCGGCACGTCGTCGACGGCCTCGATGACCGCCTCGACGACCTGAACGTGTTCGTCGTGGCTCAGCGTCGCCGATTCGCCGGTCGAGCCGACGGGAACGAGCCCGTCGACGCCCGCGGCCTCGAGGCGCTGGGCGTCGGTCTGGAGCGTTTCGAAGTCGATTCGCTGGTCGTCGTCGAAGGGCGTGCACATCGCCGGGAAGACGCCCGAAAGGTCGATAGGTGAACTCATGTGTTGGGTGTGGTGTCGGTTGGTCGTGTGTTAGCCTCCGATCGGTAGGGTGTATCGATTCCGATCGGTGGATGTTCAGTGGGTAGTCAGGTAGCGAGTCCGTGCGCGGTCGGATCGTACCCGGGACGGGGTGCCACGCCCGCCGCGAGCACACTCACGCACGTTTACGTTTGGGAAAACGAGGGCAGACGCCGCTCACGACGGGACCGGCGGTCGAGTGAGCGACGTAGCGCATATACGAGAGAGGAGGCCGAATTGACTTATTTATTGCGTTTGGACCGAGCCCGTCGGCTGTATTGAGCTACTAACTGACATACACTTTCGCGTCATTTATCCCGACGCGATACTTACCATCGCCCATGACAGATTTCGGACTGAAAGTGCGAATGGCGATCGTCGGCTCGATCCTGTTCGCGTTCTACATGCTCGTCGGGGCCTTCGGCCTGGCGATGTTCGGGACCGGTACGTGGCCGCTGGTTCTGCTCGGACTGCTCGTGTTGCCGGTTATCCAGTACAAGATCGGGACGTGGTCGGCGACCAGAAAGGCCGAACCGATGCCCGAAGACGGCCAGTATCAGGAGATCCACCAGATGACCGACTCCCTCTGTCGGGATATGGGCATCAAAAAGCCCAAACTGATGGTCATGGAGATGGGCGTCCCCAACGCCTTCGCGACCGGCCGGAAGGGGAAGGGCGTCGTCGTCGTCTCGACGGAACTCATCCGGCTCCTCCAGCGCGACGAACTCGAGGGCGTGATCGCCCACGAGCTCGCCCACATCAAGAACCGCGACGTCCTCGCGATGGTGCTGGGGAGTTCCATCGCGATGATGGTCGGCTGGGTCGCCTACATGGTCTACATCATGAGTAGCGAGCGCGGCATCGGCGGGATCATCGTCGGCATGGTCATCTCGAACATCGCGCAGATGCTCGTGATGATCTTCGTCCTCGCCATCTCGCGCTACCGCGAGTTCGTCGCCGACGAGGACGCCCGCCAGTATATCGGCAGCGGCGACCCGCTCGCCCGCGCCCTCGAGAAGATTTCCAGCGGTGCGCAGGGCCGCGAATCGCAGATCGACGACAGCATGAGCGCGCTGTGTATCTTCAACTCGGAGAAGGGGCTCCTGCAGTCGCTGTTCGCGACGCACCCGCCGACGGAAAAGCGCATCCAGAAGCTCCGAAGCTGAGAGTACTGGTAGTCGCAACGTGACCGGAGCGAACGCCGCGATTTTTTATGGTCGCGCGCGACATGCTAGGATATGACGGAAATTCATCCGGGGCAGCGCGTCGCCGTTCTCGTCGACGCCCAGAACCTCTACCACACCGCACAGAGCATTCACAGCCGGAATATCGACTACTCCGCCCTGCTCGAGAAGGCCGTTCAGGACCGCCAGCTCACGCGCGCCATTTCCTACGTCATCCGCGCGGATTCGCCCGAAGAGGAGAGTTTCTTCGACGCGCTGGTCGATATCGGCTTCGAACCGAAGATCAAGGACATCAAGACGTTCTCCGACGGGACGAAAAAGGCCGACTGGGACGTCGGAATGAGCCTCGACGCGGTGACGCTGGCGAACCACGTGGATACGATCGTCCTCTGTACGGGCGACGGCGACTTCTCGCGGCTCTGCTCACACCTGCGTCACGAGGGCGTCCGCGTCGAAGTGATGGCCTTCCAGTCCTCGACGGCCGAGGAACTCATCGAAGCGGCCGATTCGTTCCTCGATCTCGGCGACCGCCACGAGACGTTTCTCCTCTGAAACACTCGGCTGCAGCGTCGACGGACCGGATCGAAGGTCAGCTCGAGCCCGAGTCGGTCGGAAATCAGTTCGGTTGCCGACTCTGCCACAATCCGACCAACAGCGCGTACCCCGTGATGAGCAGCGTTGCACCGGCAACGAGGTACACGAGCGGCCCGGTAACGAGCGCGGCCGGCCCGACCAGCGTCAGGGCCCCGATGACGAGCAGCGTAACCCCGAGACCGATTTGCGTGACGTCCATACGATTTGGATAGTAGTAAACCAATCATTATAACATTCTCCATCTCATTCCAGTCATCGTTCTAACTGATCATGGAATTCGACCCGCAGATCAGGGGGTCGACGCCGGCAGGTCGAAGGGCTTTCGCCGTGCCGGGTCGAACGCCGGTCAATGAGCGAGCCAGCAGACGGGCGTGCGGGCCTCCCGCAACTCCGGACCATCGGGGACTATCAGTTCGGCGACGGTGCAGGCGCGGCCCTGTTTCCGCCCGAGGAATCGCTAACTATCAAGCGCACCACCTCGGGGCGTCCACAGCAGATCCACGCCGAAACAGGGCGGATCGTCTCCTTCGGCACCGACGGCCGATTCACCCTCGGCCTCGAGGGCGGTCGCCGGCTCGATGCCGCACTCGCGCACCCCGCCTATCGCGTCGTGGTCGACGACGAGAGCGAGCCCTTCGTCCGCGACGAGAAGAACGTCTTCGCGAAGTTCGTTTGCGAGGTCGGCGACGAAATCCGGCCGGGCGACGAGGTGTTGATCGTCCACGAGCGCGGCGAGTTGCTCGCGGTCGGGACGGCACAGCTCGACGCCGAAGCGATCCGGGACTTCGAGACGGGGATGGCGGTGACCGTTCGCGAAGGCGCGCCCGCGGAGACGTAGAACGGTCAGACTGCCCCGCTACAATCGGCACCCTCGCCCGATTTCGCGTTCGTATCGCGCTTTGATCTCCTCGAACAGCGTTTCGCCGACCGCCGTCCGGAGCCGCGGCGCGGCCGTCGCGAAGAACTCGTCGAGGTTCTCGTACTCGGAGAACGCGTCGTTTCGTTCGGTGTCGTCGTAGCGGTCCTCGCGCTCGTACTCGAGGGCCTGCAGGCAGTTGTCGATCAGATCCATGTCCTTGACGAACTGCGCGGTCGGCGTTTCGCGCGCCTCGTACTCCGTCCAGAGCGACAGGAGGTCGTCGTCATTCCGAAACGGCTCGAGCAGATCGGTGATCGCGTCCCGCTCGAGAGTCGCTTTTTCCTCGCCGGCCACTCGCTGTTTGCCCGCTTCCGCTCGCGTCGCGATATCACCCGTTCGTGCTTCCGCGAGGTCGTGAACGAGCGCCATCGATACCGCTCGTTCGCGGTCCACACCGTCGTCGGCTCGGTCGGCGTACAGCAGACACAGCGTCGCCATTCCCCAGGTATGTGCCGCGACCGATTCCGGTGACTCGATCCCGCGGAGGACCCACCCTGTCCGGCGCTCGTCTTTCAGCTCAAACGCCTCGAGCAGCGCATCGAATTCGTCGTCCATCGTGGGACACCACGTGCCAGTGTGGGTTGAAAACGTCGGTTACGAGCGTTCGGTTCGTTACGAGAGGGGAGTGCAGTCACCTGCCCGTTCTCCATCCGCTCCGAGAGCACGTGTTCTGCACGAAATATTAGTCTGGCGGGTGAAAGTACCGATTACGGATGCGACAGAAACCAGATCTGAGCGGCCAGACCGCGTTTATAACGGGGACGACGAGAGGGATCGGAAAACAACTCGCGCTCGCGCTCGCCGAACGGGGCTGTGACATCGTCTCGACGGGGAAAACCGTCGACGACTCGGACTCCGAACTCAAGGGGACGATTCACAGAACAGCCGAGGAATGCGCGGAGAAGGGCGTCGACACGCACGCGATCCAACTTGACGTCCGCGACGAGGACGCCGTCGAGGCGGCCATCGCGGACGCGATCGACGAGATGGGCGAGATCAACATCGTCATCAACAACGCTTCGGCCATCCAGATGGGGAACGTCGAGGGGATTCCGGCCGACCGCTACGACCTCCTGAACGAGGTCAACGTGCGCGGGACCTATCTCGTTTCCCGGGGGTTCATCGAGCACCTCCGGGACGTCGAGGCGGACGCCTGGATCCTGACGAACGCGCCGCCGGTCGAAATCGATCGCGCGCCGGGGTCGGCGGCGTACTCCTGGTCGAAAATGGGGATGTCCTTCGTCACGCTGTCGCTGGCGCAGGAACTGGCGAGCGACGGTATCGGCTGTAACACCTTCTGGCCGGTGACTGCCATCGATACGCGGGCGACCCGCTACTTCGAGATGGGAACCGAGGACGACTGGCGCACCCCTGACATCGTCTCGGATACGGTACTCGAGATGCTGAACCGCGACCCGGCCGAGTTCACCGGACACAGCGTCTACGACGAGGAGTTTTTGCGCGAGGCCGGCGTCGAGGACTTCTCGGCGTACAACCTCACCGAGGGAGATCCGGCACCGCTGTCGGCACAGCTCTTCGATCCGGACTACTCGCGCTCGAGTGAGTCGTGAGTTTTCGGCTCCTCCCTCGTGTCCGCGCTCCCGACTCACTCCAGCGAACGACAAAGTAAAAGGGAGCCCACGGCGACGTATCGAGTATGTTTGGAGGAGGTGGCGGCGGACTCAATCCGCGCAAGATGCAGCAAATGATGGAGCAGATGGGCATCGACGTCGAGGATATCGACGCCGAGGAGGTCATTATCCGTACCAACGAGTACGATCTCGTCTTCGACGGTGCCGAAGTCACGAAGATGGACGCCCGCGGCCAGGAGACCTACCAGGTCATCGGCTCGCCCGAAAAGGTCGAGGCCGGATCCGCCGGCGGAAGCAGCGGTAGTGCCGATGCCGGAAGCGACGCCGAACCGTCGATCCCGGACGACGACGTCGAACTCGTCGCCACGCAGGCCGGCGTGGGCGAGGACGAGGCCCGCGAGGCCCTCGAGAACAACGACGGCGACCTCGCCGCGGCGGTCGCCTCCCTCGAGTGACTCGAGTGAGCGGCAACGAGAACGCGGACGACGAGGCCGACACGGAGACAGAGACCGAGGCAGGGTCTACGGACGGAGAGGACCGCGTCCCGGTCTTGCTCGTCCGCGGCGACCGCGAGTACCTCGTGAAACCCGGCGGAGAACAGGGGACCGATCTCGGCGTGCTCGAGGTCCCCGAGGACGTCCAGCCGGGCGACACGATCGAGACGCATCTGGGCGATGCGTTTCACGTGCGCCGGCTGCGGGGTCCGGACCTCTTTCATCAGTTCGAGCGGACGGGCGCGCCGATGGTCCCCCGCGATATCGGACTCGTACTGGGCGAGACAGGGATCGCCCGCGGCGACCGCGTCCTCGACGCCGGTACCGGAACCGGCGTCCTCGCGGCGATGATGGCCCGCGCCGGCGCGTCGGTGGTGACCTACGAGCGCGACGCGGAGTTCGCCGACGTCGCCCGCGAGAACATGGCGCTGGGCGGCGTCGAGGACGCCGTCGATGTCCGAACCGGTGACGTGCTCGAGCACCTCGACGACCTCGAGCCGTCGTCGTTCGACGTGCTCACCCTTGATACGGGTGACGCACCCGCGATGGTCGAGCACGCGCCGGACCTGCTGGTCGACGGCGGGTTCCTCGCGGTCTACAGTCCGTTTATCGAGTCGACTCGAGCGGTTTCGGAGACGGCTCGAGAGGTCGGCCTCTCGGATATTACCACTCGAGAGACGATCCAGCGCGAGATGCAGTTCGACGAACGGGGTTCGCGGCCGTCGACTGCTCCCGTCGGTCACACGGGGTATCTGACGATCGCGCGCAACGAATAGCGAGTCGGAGACTTTTCTGCTCGAGTTGCAGTGGATTCAGTAGTACCTCGAGTGAGCAGTGGCCGGGAACGGACTCCGAGCACCGCGAGGAGTCCGTGACCCGGGGAAGGGCAGGCGGTTACCCGATTACAACCGCGAGCGAACCCGAAGGGTGAGCGAGCGGGCCGACGACCGACCCGGAAGGAACGAAGTGAGTGGAGGGGAAGGAGGAGTGCTTTTGATCAACCTTTTACCGAGGGACATCGCGAGCGAGGTGCGCAGCGCCTCGCTCGCGATAGACCGCAGCGTAAAAGGTTGTTAGTTATCATCCTCGCGCCACTTGTGCTCACACTCGGTACAGATGAAGAAGCGCGTCTCGGATTCGTCGGCCGATCGGATCTGTTGCATGTACCAGAGGGCGCGGTCGTTGCCGCACTCGGGACAGAGCGCGTTGGTCTCGGGCAGCGAGGTTTCCCCGGAGGACTCGATGACCTCGCTCACTTCCTGATCGTCGGTGACGGTGTACTCGGAGGCGTCGCCTTTCGGCTTCGTAAAGCCGCAGTTGCCGCACTCCCAGATGCCGTCGTCGGCTTTCATCATCGAACCGCAGTCGTCGCAGAATTCCATCGTTGTCCGGGCTACGGAGGTGGAGCGACTTAAGGGGCCTGTTTCAGATCGTTGACCGGTCTCGGTCCCGATCTCACCGCGGGGCGCTTATCCCTCGCCCTCCGACTGGTACGGCTCGCCGACGGCTTCGCGCGGGAGGACGTTGTTGAGTTCCGACTCGAGGTCGTCCATCGACTCGAAGCGGTCGCTGTCGCTGCGCTCGATGAGCGCCCCCAGATTTCGCTCGCCGTCCGCGAGGAGGAGCGTGACGTCCTCGAGTTCGGCAGCGGCCCGATCGTTCGTGACGGGGTACTCGAGGTCCTCGAGGACGCTCTCGATGCGGCTGAGTTTGATCTCGGACATGGCTAGACGGACGGGATCCGATGGCTTGTAGTTCTGTTATGCTCGGACGTACTATCGCGGAGACTAATATTTCGATTCGAAACTATAATCGGGTGCGATCACGCAGCTACGGTCGATGCGGAGAGTCGTCGATCGGATTATCGCGCCGTTCGCCGTCGACCGCCGGGTACTCGCGCTGGCGGGTGCCCGAATGGCGGACGGAATCGGCAACTCGTTTCTGATCATCGTCATTCCGCTGTACGTGACTAGCGGTATCGTGAGCGGGACGGCGTTCGGCCTCGGGGAGTCGATGATCACCGGGGTCATCCTCTCGATCTTCGGCTTCCTCAACAGCAGCTTTCAGCCGTTTACCGGCCGGTTGTCCGATCGACTCGGGCGGCGCAAGCCGTTCATTCTGGTCGGACTCGCCGGACTCGCGGTGATGAACGTCGCGTACGTCTTCGCGGAGACGTACGCTACTCTGCTGCTCATTCGCGGTCTGCAAGGCATCAGCGTCGCCTTCATCATCCCGTCGTCGGTCGCGCTCGTCAACGAGCTCGCCACGACCGGTAATCGCGGCGGGAATATGGGCGTCTACAACACGTTCCGACTGGTCGGCTTCGGAGCCGGTCCGGCGGTGGCCGGTGCGGTCGTCAGTTACGGCCCGTACGCGATCCTCGGCGAGGTGGTAATCGACGGGTTCGACGCCGCCTTTTACATCGCCGCGATCACGGCCGCGCTCAGCTACGGGTTGGTGACCGTGCTGGTCTCCGATCCCGAGTCGACGGCCGCGAACGCCGGGGCCGATCTCTCGATCCCCGTCCTCGATCGATCGGGATCCAACCTGCTCGACCCGATCTTTACGCTCGGCGTCGCATCGTTTTTCATGGCGACCGCGATCGCACTGTTCGCGACCATTCAGCCGCAGGTCAACGCCCGCCTCGAGCAGGGTGCGACCTGGTTCGGCCTCCAGTTCGCGGCGTTCATCATCGCGCAGGTCGTGTTGCAGACACCGATCGGACGGGCCTGCGACCGGTACGGACGCCGGCCGTTCATCGTCGCCGGAATGGTGTTGCTGATCCCGACGACGCTCGCGCAGGGGTTCATCATGTCGTCAGGACTGATGTTCGTCGCTCGGCTGTTCCAGGGCGTCGCCGCCGCGATGGTGTTCGCCCCGTCGCTGGCGCTGGTGGGCGACCTCGCCGGTGAGGGAGAGTCTGGCTCGAAGCTGTCGATCCTCACGATGGCCTTCGGCTACGGGATCGCCGTCGGGCCGCTCTCCTCCGGCGCGCTGGTCGGGTTCGGTTTCAGAGTACCCTTCATCTTCGGCACCGCCCTCGCCGTCGTCGGCGCAATCTTGGTGTACACGCAGGTCGAGGAGACGCTCGAGACGACGGCCTCGGTGCCGGGCGTCGGGAGCGATTGAGTTCGAGACTACTCGAGCCGCCGTCTCTCTCTCTCTCTGCAGCTACTCGCTCGCTGGCCGAAACCGAACGAGGGTCACAGGTCGGTTGAAGTGACAGACAGCGAAACTGACGGGACGCAACGCAAAAGTACCGGTTACCCATACGGTTCGACGATGACGCTCTCGGAGGAGGCCCAAGACCGGTTGGCGGACGTGGTGGAGCTACAACCGACGAAGAACTCGGAGCTCCAGGAACGGTGGGACATGGACAGCGGCAGCGAGGTCCATCAGTTCCTCGAGAACGAACTCAGTGACTACTACTTCCGGGACGACAACAGCCTGATCCGAGCGACCGCGGAGGCGGCCGACCTGGTCGACGTCGAGCCGGGAATCGAGAGCGACTCCGACGACGGGACCCCCTCTAAAATCCGCGTCCCCGAGTTGCAGGCGCGGATCGTCGCGGTACTGGCCGGTCCCGAGGAGAAATCCGAGAGCGTCGTCTCGGTGTTGCACAAGCTCCGGGACGAGTACGGGGTCGATCCCGACTCCGAAACGGTCCGGTCGGGCCTCCAGAGCCTGCGTCGCAAGGGCGTCGTCGAGGTGGAGTACCGCACCGTCCCCACGTTCCGGCTGGCGGTCGAGCGCGACGAACTCGAGGTTTCCATCTCCGACTGACGGCTCGATTTCGATATCGCTACAGCCCCGGCCGTCGTCGACGCCGGCGCGCTTCGAGGATCCGTTGGGATCGTTTTCCGGGCCCGCCCTCGATCGGCCAGCCGCGGGTGCGCCAGGCCGGCGGCTCGGGTTCGAAGTCGCCACAGGAGCCGGAACACTCGGCGGCCGTCTGGCACCGGCCCTTGGCGGCGCAGTACGGCAGCGCCTGGTGAGCGTCTCGAGCGCGTAACTGAAAGTGCCGGCAGTCGGGACGCATCGTGTCGACGAACGAGCGCCAGCCGCGCTCGTAGGCGCGTTCGGCGATCGCGAGCCGTTTGTCGGCCTTCCAGTCGGGATTGACGAACTCGAACCGGGCGGCGGAGCCGTCCCGCTTCCCGCCGTCGGGTCGCTCGAGGATCCGCGTTCCCGGCTCGTCGACTGCGAGCGAGCGGGGATGCCACGCGACCTCGGCAGTCAGGGGATCGGGCTCGAGCGAGAGGATGCCCGCCTCGATTGGCAGGTCCTCGAAGAGCGCGGGTTCGACGCGCTCGCCGGTCTGCCGGGTCGCGACCCAGACCTCGTCGGCGAGTTCCATCGCGACGTCGTACTCGAGCTGGGAACCGAGTGTGCGCGCCGCGCTGGCGTCGAGATCCGGTTTGTTCTCGATCGCGACAACCCGCTCGAGCCAGTCGGGATAGGTCCACTTGCGCCGGATCTCGATGCGATTCCCCGACCTGCGGGTCTCGAGAATCCCGCGGTCAGCAGCGGTGTGGATCGCCTCGCGGACGTACCGCCACGGGTAGCCGGGATGGGGGAGCGCGTCGCGGTAGTAGGCCCACTCCGCGGGAGCGTTTCGGAGGACGTGGAGGAGATCGCTATCGAGACGTTTCGGGCCGAAGTTCGCTCGCCGGCGGAGGGTCTCGGGGTCGCACTCGAGGACGATGGTGTCCCAGCGCCGGCGTTTCGTCCCGAGCTGGCGGGCGACGATGATCGCAGTTTCGTCGCTCGTGGAATCGGTCCCCGGCGGCCACGCCAGTTCGGCCCACCGGCAGGTCCGCAGTTCGAACCCGAACTCGGCAGTGTATGGGTCCACGGCAGCCCTTGGAAGTGAGAGCGCAAAAGCGCTACTCGATCGACCGTCACCGATCGGTCGAGGGAACGATAGCGGCACCGCTACCGGCTGCGTACCATGCGTGGAACGCGATATTCTGCCGGAGAATCGCCGTTATCTCCTACAGCACGGAATCGACCGCCGGTCGCCGTGGACTACGCTTCGTCGTCGTCGTCATCCTCCTCCTCGCGCTCGTCGAGGAACTCGTGGGCGTCCTCGAGGATCTCCCGAGGCCCGTCCTGCGTGACGGTGTTGATCGCCTGATCGTAATCGCGCCACTGGAGGTCGCGATGCTCGTTCGATAGTTCCGCGCTCGCCTCGAACGACTTCGCGACGAAGAGGTGAACGGTCTTGTGGATCGTCTTGCCGTTCGCCTCGAAGACGTAGTCGTAGTCCTTGCGGAAGCCGTCGAGTAGTCTGAACTGTTCGATACCTGCCTCTTCCGTTACTTCGCGGATCGCCGTCTGCTGAAGTTCTTCATCTCCTTCGACACCGCCCTTGGGGAACTCCCAATCGCCTGGGCGACTCTTGAGTAGAAGATACTCGCGCCGGCCCCGCGTATCGCGGAAGAGGATCGCGCCTGCGCTCGTAGCTTCGACTGCCATTACAGGAGATAATAGGCGCGACGTTAAGAGAATATCGGACTGTTCGTCCAACGAACACTGAGTGGGGTCGCGGTTTTCACGATGTCGACGGTCGATCGACTGCAGTCGTTCACCGTCGGCGAGGGGAACCCGCGCATCTCAGCAAGTTTTTACGCGCCGACCGTTGACGTACTCGACAGCACCAGCCATGACCTTCGTCACCAGTCTCACCCTCCAGAGCGGCGATCGCGCCGCGCTCGATAGTATCGTCGACGACATCAAATCCTCCGCGGAGCGAAAGGGAGCGGCGCTGAAAGGTCCGCACTCACATCCGCCCGAAAAATTCTCGGTTCCCCAGCACTGTCGGCTCCACGCCGACGACGACCGACACTTTTCCTCGTGGGAGTACACCGTTTTCACGCGCGAACTCGAGATCCACGGCCACGACAGCCTCGCGCGCAACATCGCCTCGCAGAACTTCCCCGACTCGGTCCACATCGAGGCGGAGGTCGAGCAGATCCACGGCGCGGGCCGTGGCAACTGAACGCACCCGGTTTCGCTGCAGTTTCGAATCGTTTCTCTCGAGACGCCACCGTCGACAGGGCTTTTTACCGTTCCCACAGAGGTGCGGATATGACCGCAGACGACCTCGTCTCGCTCCGCCGAGACCTCCACCGAAAGCCCGAGCCCGCCTGGCGCGAATTCTATACGACTGCACGGATCGTCGCGGAACTCGAGTCCCGGCTGGGCGACGAACTCGCCGAACTCCACGTCGGCCCCGATGCTATCGCGGGCGAGCATCGGATGGCGGTCCCCGACGACGCCGAACTCACACACTGGTACGAGCGGGCTCGAGATGCGGGGATCGACGAGACCGTCCTCGAGCGACTCGAGGGCGGCTACACGGGCGCGGTCGCCGTCCTCGAACGGGGCGAGGGGCCGACCGTCGGCCTCCGCGTCGACATCGACGCACTGCCGCGGGCGGAGTCCGACGATCCGAACCATGCACCTGCCACCGAGGGCTTTCGCTCGGAGCACGAGGGCGCGATGCACGCCTGCGGCCACGACGCCCACGCGACGATCGGGATCGGCGTGCTCGAGCGAGTCGCCCGGAGCGATTTCCGGGGCACGCTGAAGGTGTTCTTCCAGCCCGCCGAGGAGGTCGTCGGCGGGGGCAAGTCGATGGCCGAGAGCGAGCACATTCGGGATATCGACGCCCTGCTCGCAGTTCACATCGGGCTCGACCATCCGACCGGCGAGATCGTCGCCGGCATCGACGGCTTTCTGGCGGTTTCGCACCTCGAGGCGGCGTTCACGGGTGAATCGGCACACGCGGGCGGTCACCCCGAGCAGGGGCGCAACGCCGTGCAGGCGATGGCGACGGCCGTCCAGAACCTCTACGGCATTCCCCGGCACAACGACGGCACGACGCGGGTCAACGCGGGCGTCGTCGAGGGCGGCAGCGCCGCCAACGTCATCCCCGACGAGGCCCGAATCGTCGCCGAGGTCCGCGGCGAGACGACCGAACTCATGGAGTACATGAAGCGCCGAACTCGACGGGTGCTCCGGAGCGCCGCCCGGATGCACGACTGCGAGGTCGACATCGAAACCGGCGCGGAGGCCCCGAGCGCGACCAGCGATCAGGAACTCGTCTCGGTCGTCGCCGACGTCGCGGGCGAGACGGCCGGCGTCGAGCGCGTTCTCGAGCGCGACGAGCTCGGCGGGAGCGAGGACGCGACCTTTCTCATGCGCAAAGTGCAGGAAAACGGCGGTCGCGCGTGCTACGTTGGTGTCGGCACCGACCACCCCGGCGGCCACCACACTGCGACGTTCGACGTCGACGAGGCGAGTATCGGTCACGGAATCGACGTGCTGGCGGGATCAATCGAGCAAATTAGCCGTCGGCAATCCTGATCGACACGTTCTCAACTGATTTCGAGCGGGAGTGGCCGGGAGCGGACTCCGAGCATCGCGAGGAGTCCGCGACCCGGGGAAGGGCAGGCGGTTCACCGATACCGACCGCGAGCGAGGCCGGAGGCCGAGCGAGCGGGCCGACGACCGACCTGTAAGGGAGGGAGGAGTGCTTTTCATCGAAGCTAAGCGGGATCTTCGATCCCGCGAGGTCCAAAAGAGCGCTCCATAGGAGCGCTCTTTTGAGGATTTTACCGAGTGCGGTCGCGAAGCGACCGCACGCAGAGTAAAAGTTCGGTCTTTAGTATTTGGGGTCGGCCCCGGTCGTCTCGTAGACCTTCTCCATGAGTTCGTCGCGCCGGTCCTGCCAGCCCGCGAGTCCCGCGGGACTGGTCGGATAATTCTCGTAGTGGGCGAGCAGTTCGTCGGCGCGGCGCTTGGTCTGGTAGAGGTTCCAGATCGTCCCCCAGTGACCGCGGCTCTTGAGCAGGGCCTCGAGTTTGAGCTTCAGCCCGATGTCCGCGCTGCCCGAGTAGAGAGCCTCGGCGAGCTTGTCGCCGGGCATCGCCGCGAGCAGGCCCATCAGGTCGTCGACGTCGACGGCCGTCGAGAGAATGTTGTAGACGTCGAGTGCGGCGTAGCGCGCGCCGAAGTGGTCCATCACGCGCTCGTTGTACTTCCAGAAGGTGTCCTCGCTGTAATCGCCGGTCTCGAGGGCCTCGATCGCTTGATCGGCGGCGTACTTGCCGGCGTAGGCGGCCCCGGCGATCCCGCCGCCGGTGGTGGGATTCACGTGTCCGGCGGCGTCGCCGACGGCCATGTACCCCGGGTGGACGGCAGAGTCGTACGGCCGGCGGGTCGGCAGCGCCGCGCCGAGTTTGTCCTCGACCTCGGCACCCTCGAACTCGGCGCGGTTCTCGAGGTCCCGCTTGAGGTCGTCGACGAGTTTCATGGGTTCCTCGGTCATCTGGAACCCCAGCCCGGCGTTGATTTCGGTGTCAGTCCGTGGGAAATACCAGAGGTAGCCTGCAGCGCGCTCGGTCGGCTTGAAGACCAGCGCGTCGTCCCACTCGACCGGCTCCTCGACGTGGACAATCTCGCGGTAGGCCGAGCAGAAGTGGCTGTAGTCGACGTTGGTGTCGAACGTCGACTCCGAGAAGTCCACGTGGTCCTGCAGTACCGACAGGGAGCCCGCGGCGTCGATGACGATATCGGACTCGTACTCGAGCGGGTCTCCCTTCCGAATCGCTTCGACGCCAGTTACACGGCCGTCGTCGTTCTGGACGACGTTTGTGACGACGGTATCGTAGTGGAAGTCGACGCCGACGTCCTCGGCACCGTCGATGATCCGCCGGCCGTACTCCCAGCGGTCGATGACGGCGAGCTCGCCCGGCACGGGAATCTCGAGGACGGTGTCCTCCTGCGGAATCTCGAAGCGCCCGTGATCGACGCCCGTGTTGGTAAAGGCCGGCTCGAGTTTCGACTTCGGGATCGCCTCGGGGAAGGCGTCGGCACCCTTCAACGCGTCCCCGCAGGCGATGTGCCCCGCTTCCTCCGCGTCCTTTCGCTCGAGGACGACGACGTCGTAGTCCTCGCGTGCGATGGTCGCTGCGGCGTAGCACCCTGCGGTTCCGGCGCCGACGATGACCGCGTCCGGCGACTGGTCCCGGGATGTCGTCGCGGCGGCCGACTGCTCCTGCGTACTCATACCATTACTGTGCACACCGCGGCAAGAAAACGCTTTATGGTTGATTCGCCGGAGTGTCGGAGACGAAATCACGTGACAGGTTTGACTGACGAGTCACCGATCGGAGACCGCCGTTGCAGGCGGAAGCCGACGCAAGCGATGGGCGTGGTCTCCCGCGGTGAAATAAAGAGTTTTAGTGAGGTCCGCCGTACCGGGCGGTATGACAGAGTACACCATCGAGTTCGTCGGGACGGGTGAGACCATCACCTGCACCGACAAAGAGACGATCCTGAGCCGGTGTCTCGAGGAAGGAATCGCCCAGGAGTACTCCTGCCGAGTCGGGATGTGTCTGGCCTGCTCCGCCGAAATTCTCGAGGGAGAGGTCACCCAGCCCGCCGCTCGCGGGCTCACCGAAGAGGAAGCCGAAAACTTCGCGCTGACCTGCATGGCGCGCCCGCAATCGGACCTGAAACTCGACCGCGGCAAGTACCCGCCGAGCATCGAGGGCGACCTCGCAGGCGGCGCGACCGACGGTGCGGTCGCCGACGACTGAACGCACCGCTGCGACATACCGGTCTCACGAACCGTCATCGTCGATAGATCGCTGTTCTCTCCTCTCGTTCCGAGCGAGTTCGCCGTCAGTCGGCGACCGCGCAGTTGTTCGGCCCCAACTCGAGTTCGAACGCCGTCTCCCCGTCGACGTCCTCGAGGCCGAGATTTACCGCGACGATCCGCTCGTGATTCAGCGGCCGCGGCGGGAGATCGTTCGTGACGCGCTCGACGAACCCGTCTTCGTCCAGTGAGAGCGCCCCGACTCGATCGCGCAGCGCCCCCATTCTGGCGACGAACGTGCCGTTGTCCCGCGGATCGGCGGCATCGCTGTAGTGGCCCGGTGCGATGATCGCGTCGTCGGGCAGCTCGAGGAGGCGGTCCTGCAGGGTCTCGTACAGCCGCCGCGCCGCGTCGGCCGCGCCGTCGTCCCCGCGTTCGAGGTCCGGCCGGCCGACCCCCTCGAGAAACAGCGTGTCGCCGGTGAACAGGAGGTCGTCCAGCCGGTACGAGAGCGACTCGGTCGTGTGACCGGGCGTCGCGACCGCGGCCAGCGTCGCGTCGCCGACCTGTACCTCGTCGCCGTCGCCGATCGTCGTCGCGTCGAACGCCAGCCCGCGGTCAGTCGCGCCCTCGGGGACGACCGCTGCGGCGTCCGTCCGTTCCGCGAGGGCTCGAACGCCGCTGACGTGATCCGCGTGGACGTGCGTGTCGATCGCGTATCTGATCGTCGCGTTCCGATCCGCTGCGTCGTCGACGTACCTGTCAGTAAACGCTCGAAGCGGATCGATTACCGCCGCCTCGCCGTCGCTGTAGATCGCGTAGGCGAGACAACCGCTCGAGGGCCGATCGTACTGGACGACCGTCGCCGGCGCGTCGACGTCGAGTTCTCGAGCGACGTACAGATCTGCCCAGGCGTCCATCCCGCCAGCGAGGTTGGCCGCGTCGATACCCGCCTCCCGGAGGAGCCCGACGGCGTGGGCGCTCGCCTCGCCGCGGCCACAGACCGCGAGAATCGGTTCCTCGAGATCGGCCGCGAGCTCGTCCACGTCGCCCGTCGCCTGGGCCTGGATGAACCGCACGTGCGGGATCTGGACGGCGTCGACTCCCTCGCCCTCGAGGTGCCATCGCTCGAACTCGTCGCGGTCGCGGACGTCGAGAACGGTCAGTTCGTCGCCGGATCGCAGCCGATCGGCCAGCGCCTCGGGTGCGATCGAGGGCGATTCGTCGGCCTCGTCGCTTGGCGAACCGGCGGCGTCGCTCCGGTCGTTCATGGGACGCGATACGCGCTCGAGGCGGGTAAAGCCGCGCCACATTGTACCGATACCGATCGCTCGCACCGTCACCAACGTTCAACACGCTCGGCGTCGTCGTCTCGGTATGGACGCCGACGAATTCCAGGAGACGATCGAGGAATCGATGTCGGTCGAGTTCGAGCGCCTCGGGTCGTCGAAGCTACTGGTCGCCCAGACCGACGCGAACCTGACGGCGGAGGCGGTCCTCGGGACGGTCGCGGACAGCGAACGCGCCGCGATGGAGACCTTCGAGTCGTGGGCCGATGCTGAGGAATACATGGACGCACAGGACGCCTTCGCCGAATTTTGCGATCAAGAGCGCGACCACTACGATCGAGTCGTGGCCCTCCTCGACGGCGAACACGAGCCCGACGCGGACGCCGACCCGATGCACGACCGCCTTCGGGCGCTCGAGTCGACGGCGGACCGCCTCGGTGGCGTCGTCGGGCGGTCCCTAGTCGCCGACCGGACCCACCTGCAAGTGGTGAGCTTCTTCGTCAACGAAGGCGACGAACGGCGCGCCGACACATTTCGTGAGCTACGATCCGAGACAGCGGCTCAGGGCGACCGAGCCGCCGAATTACTCGCGGACGTCTGTGACGGAAGCGAGGACTGGGATCGCGCACGGTCGGCCGCCGAGGGCGTGATCGACATCGCATACGAAACGTATGCGGGATCGCTGGATGACCTCGGCCTCGATCCGAAGCCGATCTGTTGAGCCGCTCCGGCGCGTCGACCGCTCGCCGTCCGGGGTGCGAAAGCCAGACACACTCCGATTGAAGGATGGACTGCCGATATCGGTGTCGAGTATGGATCGACGAGGTGCAGCAGTGAGAGAGTCGGCGGACGCGGTAACAGGGTTCTACGGAGGCGTCGACTCAGTCGACGAAGTCGATGTCGTCGCCCTGTGCGGGCGCTTCGGGCTGGACGGCCTCGCCGTCCGGCTGGCCGTAGATCTGCGGCGACTCGACGCCGGTGACGACGATCATCGTCCGCATGCTGCCCTCGAGGCTCTCGTCGATCGAGGTCCCCCAGATGATGCGGGCGTCGGGGTCGATCCGGTCGTAGATCTCCTCGACGACGCCCTCGGCCTCTTCGATGGCCATGTCGTTGCCGCCAGTGACGTTGACGAGAGCGGAACTCGCACCCGAAATGTCGACGTCCAGCAGCGGCGAGCGCAGCGCGGTCTTGACCGAGTCTTCGGCCTTCGCTTCGGAATCGGATTCGCCCAGACCGATCATCGCGACGCCACCACGTTCCATGACGGTGCGAACGTCGGCGAAGTCCAGATTGACGAGACCCGGTTTCGTGATGAGTTCCGTGATGCCCTTGACCGAGCGCATCAGCACCTCGTCGCTGACCTTGAACGCCTGTCGGACGGGGAGTTTGCCGACGGAGTCGAGCAGGCGATCATTGGGAACGACGATGACGGTGTCGGAAACGTCGCGCAGGCGCTCGAGGCCCGCTTCGGCGTTCGTCCGCCGAACTTCACCCTCGGCGGTAAACGGCGTCGTCACGATCGAAATCGTCAGCGCGCCGGCCTCGCGGGCGGCCTTGGCGACGACCGGGGCGGAGCCGGTCCCGGTTCCGCCGCCGAGGCCGGCCGTGACGAAGACCATGTCGGAGCCGTCGATGGCGTCGTAGATGTCCTGCTGGCTCTCGAGGGCGGCTTCCTCGCCGACCTGCGGGAGCGAGCCGGCGCCGCGGCCGCTGGTCTTCTCTTTCCCCATCAGAATCTTGGTGTCGGCCTCGATTTCGACGAGGTGCTGGACGTCGGTGTTCGCGGCGACGAGTTTCGCGCCGTGGATGCCTTCCTCTTCCATCCGGTTGATGGTGTTACCGCCGGCACCGCCACAGCCGACAACCGTGATGTCAGTCTGGAGGTCCTGCAGGACGTCTTCCAGTTCGTCGTCGGTCATCGTCCCCGACTCTGGACGGTCCGGTGTGCCGTCGTCCGCCGATCCGCCGCCCTGCGGCGCGGCGTCGTCGGGGGCCGTGGCCTCCCCCTCTTCGGCCTCGTCGATCGCGCTGTCGATTATGGAGTCCATTCTTGACCATGTCTAATCAATGGAGCATAATTACCTTTCCCCTACGCGTCAGCCGGATGTCTGACACGTTAATTAGTTTTTATGTGTCTGAATGAAGATGGGACGAATCTGGGGGGAGATACCGGGTAAGTCGGTATTACTGCCGTTTTTCGGACCAATCAAGTCGGAAATCGGTGCGTCCGTTCGGTCATAACTCTCTCGGGACTGACCGTTTCCCCATCGACGGTGACCGACTCCCCGTCGGCGAGCGCGCCGAACTTCGGTCCTTCGGGAACGCCGACCTGCTGCGCCAGCGCGGGGTCGAACGCCGTCTCCTCGGCGACCACGGCATCGTCCTCGATCGTCACCGCGTCGTACTTCTCCTCGAGGACGGCAGCCAGTTCCGCGATGATCGCCGTCCGGAGGTCGCTCGAGTCGTTGTCGTCCCCGGGTTCGCTGTCGACAGCAGTATCTGGGACCGCCGCCCGCGAGCCGACGCGGCTCCCGCCGTTTTCCGTCGCGAAGGCCACGGTGTTCGCCTCGACAATTGCTCGGACGCGGTCGGCATCGATCCCCTGTGCAGTACTGACGAGCTCGGCCGGGAGCTCGACGACGGCAACCGACTCCGCGAGCCGGTCACCGAAGCGGATCCCGTCGTCGACGGCTCCCAGGTCGGACTCGACCGCGTCGACGACCGCGAGCGGGCGATCGTCGACCTCGCGAAGCCACGTCTCGCTCACGATGCGACAGTCGAGGGCCGCGAGCGTCTCCTCGAGGACCGGCCACTCCCCGTCCAGCAGCGCGATTTCGGCGTCGCTGGCCTCGAACGCGCGCTTCAGGACGTCGCGGTGGGTCGTCGGGTGATCCATCGCCTCGAGCGCCCAGTCGGCCGCGACGTGGCCGACCGCCCACGCTGTCTCGCGGACGACCCGTCCGTATCGCGGCGCGTAGTGGTTGCCGCCGAAGCCGACGACCTGTCTGGACCGATGGGGGTCGACGTGTCGCAACTCGAGGATGGCGCGCGCCACAGCGTCGGCACCGGCGGGATCGTCCCACTGTTCGTCGCCGCTGCCGAGTTCCGCGAACAGCGACGGGCAGCCCACCTCGGAGGGGCCGTGGTGAGTACACTCCATACCAACGTCGTACCGCTCGGGTGCGTATTCGTCGAACGCCTCGAGCAGCCGATTCAGCGCGTTCGGCGCGGCCTCGGCCAGCGCGTCGGGCTCGCCGCCGAACTCGGCTGGGCCGAAGTTCCCCGTGAAGTGGCCCGTCAGTAGCGCGCCGGTGTCCCCCGAGTGCCGGGAGGCGAAGACGAGCAGGTCGGGGTCGCAGTCGAAGGCGTCAGCGGGGCGCTCGAGGTCGATGTGTAACTCGTCGAACGAGCGGAGTTCGGCCCCGTCGGTCCAGTAGTAGGTGCCGCCGCCGTCGGCCGCCGGTCGGTCGTCGGTCCGTTCCGTCCAGTCGGCGCGCTCGCGGAGTCGGTCACAGATGTGTACCGAGGCGCGGTCAGCACGGCT
This sequence comes from Natrinema zhouii, assembly GCF_013456555.2. Taxonomy (GTDB): domain Archaea; phylum Halobacteriota; class Halobacteria; order Halobacteriales; family Natrialbaceae; genus Natrinema; species Natrinema zhouii. Next base: position 2,651,735 of record NZ_CP059154.1, on the reverse strand, counting down.
TTCGACGATCGCGAGCATCACTATATTCGTGATCGCGTTTTGAGGTGGTTAACGTCGCCGGTTTCCGACCACAGTGGCTGTTACCGCTACCGACACCGGGGCTACGGAAAAACGCATAGCGACAGCTACCCGTAACTTTTCGTGTGTAGCGATAACATATATCGTAGATGGCTGGTCGACATGACCGAGAACACGTCGGACGAAACGACCAAAACGAGAGCAGCCAGTGATTCGTCGGTCGATTTCGGTCTCGATATCGGCGATTTGAGCACGCTGACCAGCGACTGCGCTATCGTGCCGGTCGATGCCGACGGGTGCATCGCCGCGTGGGACGACGGTGCGCGCCACCTGCTGGGATACGACGCGGAGACAATCGTTGGCTCCCACTATCGCACCGTCTTCCCGCCGGACGATCGCGACGACGGCCGGTCGGAACGGTTGCTCGAGCGGGCGCAGTCCGACGGAACCGCCGAGACCGACGGGTGGCGCGTCCGGAGCGACGGGTGCCGATTCTGGGTTCGCGAGGTGATCGCGGCGGTCCGGGAGGACGACGAGGTAGGCGTCCCTGTCGACCGCGCGGACGACGAGCTCCAGGGGTACGTCTGGCTCGTCCACGACCGCACCGAGGAGCACGAACGTATTCGAGAACTCCGCGAGGAGAAGGCCTTCGCCGAACACGTCTTCGAGGCGCAACCGGACATCGTCTACGCGTTCGACGCGAACGAGAACCACCTCGAGTGGAACGACCGGGTACCGGCGGTGACGGGCTACACCGAATCAGAGCTGGCCGAAATGAGCCCGCTCGAGTTCGTCGCACCGGCCGATCGGGACCGAATCGCCGCGGCGATTCGGCGGGTCCTCGAGGAGGACGAGTACGTCACCGTGGAGGCGGATCTCCTCACCAAAGACGGCCGACGGATTCCCTACGAGTTCAACAGCGCACAGATCACTGACGACGATGAGACCGTTCTCGGCTTTACCGGTACCGGCCGCGACATCAGCGAGCGTGAGGCCCGCGAGCGGGCGCTCCGCGAGGAAAAAGCGTTCACGGAAAGCATCCTCGAAGCGCAGCCGGACATCCTCTACGCGTACGATTCCGAGGGGAACCTGATCCAGTGGAACGACCAGTTCGAGCGCGCGACCGGCTACGAATCGGACGAACTCCCCGGCATGAACCCGCTTCAGTTCATCGCTTCGGAGGATCGGGACCACATTCGCGACGCGATCGATCGAATCCTCGAGGAGGGAGAGCGCGTCACCGCCGAGGGGAAGGTCCTGACGAGCGACGGTCGACAGGTCCCCTACGAGTTCAACAGCGCTAGAATCACCGACGATACCGGCACCGTCCTCGGTTTTACCGGCGTCGGACGCGATATCAGCGAGCGCAAGGTCCGCGAGCGGGAACTCGAGCGCCTCGAGCGGCTCAATGCGGTTATTCGGACGATCGACGAGACGATGGTCGCGGCCGAGACCCGCGAGGAGATCGAAACCGCGGTCGTCGAGGAGTTCGCGGCTGCGGACGCCTACCGGTTCGCGGGTATCGGCCGGGCCGACACCGCGACGACCGAGAGCTACTCGTGGGAGCCCGTAGCGCAGGCGGGAATCGACGCGGCGGAGGCGGACTTCCTCTCGTCGTTCGTCGACCCGCCGTCCGCCGCCGACGGCACGTCGGCGTTCGAAACCCGAACCGCCCAGCGGTATCGGGATCTCCGCGAGAGCCCCATCGAAGAGTGGCAACGCCACGCCCGAAAGCTGGGGTACGGTTCGGTCGCCGTCGTCCCGATTGCCGCGAGCGGTCGCCCCCTCGGGGCGCTCGTGATCGGCGCTGACGAGCCGTTGGCCTTCGCCGATCGGGAGCGGGAGGTGCTACAGGAGTTCGGCGGCACGATCGGCCACGCAATCAACGCGACGACGGTCCGCCGACTCCTCTATCAGGACATCGTCGTCGAACTCGAGTTCGAGTCGACCGATCGGGGCGACGCCTGTATCAGACTCTCCGACGAGCTCGGTTGCGTGCTGTCAATCGATCACGTGCTACCGCTGACCGACGAGCTGTTCGTCTACTACTTCATCGTCAGCGACGGTGATCCCGACCGCATCCGCGAGGTCGCTCGCGACGACGACGCGATCACGGAACTGCGGCTCATCGACGACGGCGACGAGAGCTACTGGGAGTGCGTCGTTCGCGGACCGACGATCGCCAATCTGCTCACGGACTACGGCGCGCGGCTCCAGTCGAAAACCATCCACGAGGGCGTCGCGGAGCTGACGGTTCAGGTCAGCCCTGATGCAGACCTGCGCGGGCTCGCCAACGGGATTACGTCGGCGTACCCCGACAGCAGGCTCCGTTCGAAGCAAACGGTCGAGCGGCCGGTCGAGACCCGCGGCGACTTCCGGCGCACCGTCGAATCGATGCTGACCGACAAACAGCGCACGGCCCTCGAGGCGGCCTACCACGGCGGCTACTTCGAGTGGCCGACGCGAAACAGCGACGCGTCCGATGTCGCAGATCGACTCGGTATCGCCCGACAGACGTTCCATCAACACCTCAGAGTCGCACAGGCAAAGCTCCTCTCGGCGTATTTCGAGACGGACGACTGACGACCACTGGCCGATACCAGAGCATGCTGGTACACTCCTTTCCCCCGCCCGTAGTCTCCATCAAGCAATGAGGACACCCCCATCCGCCGAGCTGACAACCGCGCTGGACGTATTGGCAGCGCCGCAACGTCGATACCTGCTCGCGACGTTGCTCGAGCGTGCGGACACATCCTCGACTGACCGCCCGTCGACGTCGGAACGACTATCGGTCGAAACGCTCGCCACCGAGGTCGCGACCATCGAACACGGCTGTCCGATCGTCACCGACGAACAGTGTGAACGCGTCCACATCGAGCTGGTTCACGTCCACGTTCCGCGACTCGCCGACGCCGAACTCCTGTCCCGCCACGACGACGGCGACGCGACGACCGTCGCGCTCACCGACCACCCCGTCCTCGAGTCGGCGTGGGTCCGTTCGCTTCTCGACGATCCGACCGGTGAAACGCTTCCCGTCGACGAAGGGACGTTCGACCGGACGCTCGAGGCTCTTCGAAGCCCGCGTCGCCGAACCGTCTGTGCCGCACTTGCGAGGCGGCGGGGGACCGTCTCCGTCACTGATCTGGCCGCGGCCGTCGTCGCTCGAGAGGGAGGCGACGAGACACGGCTCGTCGACGTCACGGAATCGGCGTGCACCGATGTTGCCACGTCGCTCGTCCACGAGCACCTGCCGATACTGTCGAATGCCGGGCTCGTCGAGTGCGACGACGAGGCCGAGGAGGTCGTACTCGCGACCGATGCACCGCAGTGGCGGATCGACTGGATGACCGAAGGACCGCTCGCCGACGTCGCTGCGTTCGTCGAAGCGACGGCCACGGAGGCACCGGATGCAACTGCGACGGCCACGGACGTACCGGATGCAACTGCGACGGATGCACTGGCCACGAGTAAACCGGCCGACGACGAGTCGGCCGCTGATACGCCGGTCGCAACGGCGACTGCGGCAGATGGCGACCGGATGCTATGGACGTTGGCGCGGCCGCGAGCGGGACGAGCGACCGGCGACGAATCATCGTCTTCGCGGGACGTCACCAGCCCGCCCGACGAATCGTCGACCGCGACCGGTCCGCCTGACGGGCCGCCGACGTGAACTGTCGAGAGACGGTCCCATGACTGCGTTCTCGGCTACGGAACGAGAAGAGAGATGAATCCGACGTAGCCGGCGACGAGGATCGCCCCATCGACTCGCGTCAGCCGCCGACCGTACCACATCATCCCGACCAGGACGAGAGTGAAGCCGATCATGATCGGGAGTTCGAATCGGAGCGTCGCCGGTTGAATCTCGATCGGGGTGATCAGCGCCACGACCCCCAGCACCGCGAGGACGTTGTAGATATTCGAGCCGACGACGTTCCCGACGGCGAAGGCCGTCTTGCCGCGCACGGCACCCACCACTGAGGCCGCCAGTTCCGGCAGCGACGTGCCGAGCGCGAGCACCGTTAGGCCGATGACGAGATCCGGGACGCCCAGCGCCGACAGCAGGCTCGTCCCGCCGGCGACGAGCCACCGCGAGCCGACGACGAGCGCGACCAGTCCGCCAATGACGAGCGCGACGTCCCGTACCGACGCCCCCGACTCCGCGTCGGGTTCGTCGACCATCGGCGGGGAGTCCGCACTGACGTAGTACAGAATAAACGCCGTGAATCCCGCGAGGACCAGAAGGAAGACCACTCCCTCGAGGCGACCGATCCGACCGTTCGCACCGAGGACGACCAACAGGATCGCCGCGAGCACCATCGTGGGAACGTGTCGGCGCAGTACCCGGTCGCTGATCTGCAGCGGCTTGATCAGCGCGGCGACCCCGAGCACCAGTCCGATGTTCGCGATGTTCGAGCCGACGATCGTCCCGAGGCCGACGTCGCTCGAGACGTTCAGCGCGCCGACCGTCGCCACGAACAGTTCCGGCGCGGTCGTCGCGAACGCGATCACCGTCACGCCGACGGTCGCGGCCCGAAGGCCGATTCCCAGCGCCAGCCGCCCCGCACCGGCAACCAGTAGTTCGGCACCACCGTAGAGCGCGACGATTCCGCCCGCCAGCAAGAGGAGATCGAGCGGGGTTCCGGAGAGCATGGGGCCGGCTACTCAAGAGGGGATTAAAAACGACGCGAAACGGACCGTCGTTCGTGTGTCCAGCGAGGCCGAACGCAGTGAGGCCTCGCAGATAGCGGAGACAGGAAATCGCTGTCGAAGCCAGACCGGTTATGGTCCTGCCGCGTCGAGTGACGGGAAACGATGGCTATGGACGTTTACGGTTTACTCGGCAATCCGGTCGGCCACTCGCTGTCGCCACCGATGCACGAGGCCGCCTACGACGAACTCAACCTCGAGGCCCGGTACGTAACCTTCGAGCCCGACGAAGACGATATCGACGACGCGATCCACGGAGCCGACGCGCTCGGAATCGCGGGGCTCAACGTGACGATTCCGTTCAAACAGGACGCCCTCGAGATCGTCGCGCCGGAGGATCTGGCGACCAGAATCGGTGCGGTGAACACGATCGACTTCTCGGGGTCGGGCCCGCCGACGGGGTACAACACCGACGCCGTCGGCGCGTTGCGCGCGCTCCGTGACCACGACGTCGACCTCGAGGGAGCGCGGACGGTCGTCGTCGGTGCCGGCGGTGCCGGCCGGGCGATCGCCTTCGGGCTCGCCGACGCCGGCGCGACGGTCGCGATCGCCAACCGAACCGAGTCGAAGGCGCACGAACTCGCGGACGAAGTGTCCCGCGCGACCGGACACGGGCTGGGCGAGCTGGAGCGACTCGTGGCCGACGCCGACGTGCTGGTCAACGCCACGAGCGTGGGGATGGAATCGGATGCGACGCCGGTCCCCGCCGACGCGCTTCACGACGACCTGGCCGTCCTCGATGCGGTGTATACCCCGATCGAAACGCGGCTCCTGCGCGATGCGGCCGACGCCGGGGCGACGACCATCGACGGCGCGTGGATGTTGCTCTATCAGGGCGTCGAGGCCTTCGAAATCTGGACCGGACGGGACGCACCTGTCGCCGTGATGAACGACGCGATTCGCTCGCGGCTCTGAGCGAACGCGGTGCCCGCAGCCGCCGGTGTGACAGTATCAGGCGAATTTAAGTGGTGGAACCGACTATGTCGAGATAATGGCAATCCTCCAAAAACTGAAGTCCCTGTTGGGGTTCGACGACTCGGAGTCGGAGCGCGGGGGCACTCGAGAGGTCGGGGTAACGGTCGAACGGGAAGGGTCGGTGGACGATGGGACCGCCGTCGACGCCGAGAGAGACGAGTCGGTCGACGAATCGAGTGCCGAGCCGCCGCAGTCGGCCGCGACCGGCTCGAGTACTGGTGACTCGTCGGAAGCAACACCGATCTCGGAAGAGAGCGACGAACCGTCGGCGACGACTGGCGCGGAGACGGCTGACGCGTCGTCGTCGGAGTCGACCGACATAGCGGACGAATCGCCCGTCGAGGAGGCCGAACCCGACGTCGCGACGGAAACCGAGCCCGACGCTGAAGCCGAGCCGGACACGGAAGACGCCGAATCGGAGACGGCCGATAGCACCGATTCTGAGACGGAAGTGGAGACTGAACCCGAACCGGAGCCTGAGCCCGAACCAGAGCCGGAAACGGAGGCCGAGCCTGAGCCCGAGCCAGACGCCGAATCCGAGGAGGCCAATCAGGAACCCGTCGTCGAAATCAAGGGCATCGGTCCGGCCTACGCCGACCGCCTCGCCGGCGCAGGCGTCGACACGATCGGCGAGCTTGCCACCGCAGACGCCGCCGAACTGGCCGAGCAGACCGACATCTCCGAGACGCGCATCCAGGGCTGGATCGATCGCGCCGAAGTCAGATAACGGCCCACCGCGTCGACCGTTTTCCCCTCTTCCTTCTCCGAATTGCCGCATCCCTGTGCCGATTTCGGCGTTCGTAACGGCAGGTTCGTCCACTCTCCGGTTCTCGTGACCCCGAAACCGCAAGAGGATTACCCGTAGTCCTCCTCTCGAGGGATATGAGCGATCCGCGCGTCGTGACGACGCTCGATTCGTTTCGCGCCGCCGCTCGCAACCGCGACCGCGGTGAGTCGGACGCGAACCACGCCGCGTCACCGACGCCTCCCGGATGTCGTATTCCCGTCGAAGCTCGCATCTCCGTCAGCGATCCGTTTCTCGCCTACCGCCGGGCACGCGACGGGGACGGCTCCGCCTTCCTCGAGACGACCGGCGGCCAGCCCGGCTGGGGCTACTTCGGCGTCGATCCCGTCGATCGCCTGACCGTCGGCCCCGACGCCGTGACGCGAAGCCGCGACTCGGACCGGTCGCCGACGCTCGCCGCACTCGAGGGGATGCTCGCGGGCGACCGGCTCGCACGCGGGGACTGCGACGTGCCCTTTCCCTGCGGGGCCGTCGGCTGGCTCTCCTACGACGTGGCCCGCGAACTCGAGAGCCTGCCCGACTCGGCCGTCGACGATCGGGGGCTGCCCCGTCTCGAGGTCGCGATATACGACCGACTCGCAGCCTGGGAGGAGCCCACCGACGGCGAGGTGACGCTGCGGATCACGGCCTGTCCGCGGATCGGCGATCCAGACACTGACTCCGATTTCGATCCCGAGAGCGACGAGCAACCGACCGATGCAGCCCTCGAGGCGGCCTACGAGCGCGGTTGTGACCGGGCGCTCGAGCTCGCCGAGGCCGTCGGGGATGGCAATCCCGAGATCGGTGAGTCGCCCGTCTCGAGCCCGGAAGCGACCTTCGAGAGCGACTGCGGCCGAGAGGCGTTCGCTGATCGCGTGCGGCGGGTCAAGGAGTACGTCCGCGAGGGCGACACCTTTCAGGCCAACGTCTCTCAGCGGCTGGTCGCACCGGCCGCGGTTCACCCCGTCGCGGCCTACGACGCGCTGCGTCGGGTCAATCCGGCACCCTACTCCTGTCTGCTCGAGTTCCGGGCGGCGGAGCTGGTGAGCGCGAGTCCTGAACTCCTGCTCGAGCGCGAGGGGGAATTCGTTCGGACGGAGCCCATTGCGGGGACCCGACCGCGCGGCGAGACGGCCGAGGCGGACGCCGCGCTCGAGGACGACCTGCTCAGCGACGAGAAGGAACGCGCAGAACACGCCATGCTGGTCGACCTCGAGCGCAACGATCTCGGGAAGGTCTGCGAGTACGGCTCCGTCGCGGTCGAGGAGTATCGTCGGATCGACCGCTACGCCGAGGTGATGCACCTCGTCTCGAACGTCACGGGACGGCTTCGACCGGACGAAACGCTCGCCGACGCCATCGCGGCGACCTTCCCCGGCGGGACGATCACCGGCGCGCCCAAACCGCGGACGATGGCGATCATCGACGAACTCGAGGCGACCCGGCGCGGGCCCTACACGGGTAGCGTCGGGCTCTTCGGCTTCGACGGGCGGGCCACCCTCAATATCGTCATCCGGACGCTGGTCCGCCACGCCGACGAGTACCACCTGCGGGTCGGCGCGGGGATCGTCCACGACTCCGATCCTGACCGCGAGTACGACGAGACCCTCGACAAGGCCCGCGCGCTCATCACGGCGGTCGACGACGCGCTCGGCGAGCGGGCCGAATTGGGGCTCGAGGCGGACGACCAAGCGAACTCGGAGCAGGCCGACGGAGGTGGAGCGAATGACTGAGCCCCATACTCGGATCCTGGTTATCGACAACTACGATTCGTTCGCGTACAATCTCGTCCAGTACGTTGCCGAAGCGATCGCTTCGGCAGGCCCTGCGACGTCGCCGCAGGACGTCGGCGAGATCGCGGACGAGGTGATCGTCCGGCGCAACGACGCGATCGACCTCGCGGGCGTTCGCGACCTCGAGCCGACCGGCATCGTCGTTTCGCCGGGGCCGGGAACACCCCAGAAAGCCGGCGTCTCGATTCCGCTGTTCGCCGAAACCGAGTATCCGATCCTGGGCGTCTGTCTCGGCCACCAGGCGCTGTGTGCGGCGAACGGCGCGCCGGTGGTCCACGCTCCCGACATCGTCCACGGAAAGCCGTCGGCGATCACTCACGAGGGAGAGGGGCTCTTCGAGGGACTCCCGGCGACGTTCCAGGTCGGTCGCTACCACTCGCTGGCGGTCGACCGCGCGGATCTGCCGGCCTCGCTCGAGGAGACCGCTCGCACGACGGACGAGCGCGGCGTTTTGATGGCGGTCCGTCACCGCGAGCGGCCGCATCTCGGCGTGCAGTTTCACCCCGAAAGCATTCTGACGCGAGCGCAGTCGGAGGCGGCGACTGAATCGGACAGCGACGGACACGGAGACGAGCGGAGTGGAAACGACGGGAACGGGACCGACGGGAACGGAACCGACATCTCCCTCGCGCTCGGCAAACGAATGATCGCGAACTTTTGTCGGTTCGCCGCGACGGTCGAACCGAACGCGGAGGCCGCGGATGAGTGACGACCGCTACTATCACGTCGACAGCGATCTCGTCCCCGCCGGTGAGGCGACCGTCAGCGTCGACGATCGGGGCTTTCGCTACGGCGACGCCGCCTTCGAGACGCTGCGGGCCTACGGTGGGTCAATCTTCGCGTGGGACGACCACCTCGAGCGCCTCGAGCGAACCTGCGAGGCCCTCTCGCTCGAGCACGGGCTGTCGGCCGCCGACCTCCGATCCCGAATCGACGAGACGCTGGCGGCGAACGACCTCGCGGACGCCTACGTCCGCCTCTCGATCACCCGCGGCGTCCAGCCGGGGAAACTCACGCCCCACCCCGACGTCGATCCGACGGTCGTGATCTACGCGAAACCGCTTCCCCGCGGCGGGCTCGAGAGCGAACCCGTCTGGGACGGCCCGGCGACGGTTCAGACGGCCGAGACGCGGCGCGTCCCCGACGAAGCGATTCCGGCAGCGGCGAAGACCCACAACTATCTCAACGGGGTTCTCGCACGTGCGGAACTCGAGGGCGGGGCCGACGAGGCGCTCATGTGCGACCTCGAGGGCCACGTGTCCGAGGGGGCGACGAGCAACCTGTGGTTCGTCCGCGACGGGGAGCTTTTCACGCCGACGACCGACGGTCCCGTCCTGCCGGGAATCACTCGAGAGATCGTCCTCGAAATTGCTCGAAACGACGGGCTGTCAGTCCACGAGGGACAGTACGAGCTGCCCGACGTGCTCGAGGCCGACGAGGCGTTTCTCACGAACCGGACCTGGGAACTGCGGCCGATCGCGACGCTAGATGGCCACGAGATCGGCGGTGGTCCGATTACGGTTCGACTCTCGCGCTCGTACGACGAGTGCGTCGAGGAGTCGTGTTATCAGTCGGATCGGCCCTGAAGCCGCGATCACCGTCTCCGTCGAAGCGACCCCACTACTGTCCCGCCGCCGAGGACCGTCACCCCGAACGCGACCACCGCACGGTAGGTCGGATCAGAGAGTGGGACACCGGCGAGCAGGTAGCTTCCGGCGAACAGCCCGCTGGCGACGGCCGATGCGGCGATGGTCCACAACACGTCCCGCGTCCACGGCCCATCCTGCGGCCAATGATTTTCGTGTGCGTAGGGAACGAGTCCACCGATCGTCATCAACAGGAGAAATCCGCCGGCGAACTCGTCCCAGTACCACGCGCTCCCGAGCGCGACCACCATCGCAATCGGAACTGCAGTGAGCAGGACTGGCAGGGACCCGGAGCGCAAATCGTCCGCGTACCGCTCGCGGAGGGTCGGCCGATCAGCGGTCATTGATAGCTACTGACTCGAGCCGGGAGCATAAAAATACACTCACTTATGCAACAGTTTCGCCTCGTTGGGGATCGACGCCGTGGCCGTCTGGTGGAAACACGACAGATGGGCGACTCCCGATCGCAGCCGTTCCCGTCAGCGCTCGGGTTCGACGGCCGTTCTATCCGACTCATCCGATGTGGCCGATGCGTCGATCAGTTCGCGCTCCGTTCCCGAAAGCTCGAGGGCGAACTCGCTCCCGAAGGCCGACGCCGGCGTCTGGAAGCCCTCAGGGGTTCGATTCCGGCCCTCGAGGACCCGTTCGGCGGCCGTTACCGCTGACTCGGCTGTCAGCGCGTAGGGATTCGGCGTTCGCAGGCGAGCGCGGACTCGTCGGCCCGTGGCAGTGTCGGTGACCTCCCCCCAGACGACGGCGCTGCCGGTCGCCAACTGCCGTTCGTCCGGACCGTCGAGACGGGCGTCGATCAGTCGCTTCAGCAGTCCTTCGACGGGCCGGCGCTCGAGGAGCCACCCCATCGAATCGATAGCCGACAGTCCCCTCGTCGCCCACGACGGCGCGGCGGTGTAGACCTCGATCGACCCGATGCCGGTGGTGTGGGCCGCGGTGACGACATCGCCCCACGGGATCGTGACGGCGTGTTCGGGCCCGTCGCCGAAGTCGATCTCGCGGGTTCGGAAGGCGGTCGGTACCCGAATGAGTCGTCCGTTCCGGCGCACGACGCCGCCGCTGCCGAGGTGCTCGACGAGCGTTTTGGCGGTGCCCCGCGAGAGCCCGCCGCCGCTCTTGATCCCGAGTCGCAACTCGTCGGCCTCGGGGAGTCGCTCCGCGAGAAAGGCGGCCAGACAGTCCGACGGGACGACGTCGAACCCGACGCCGGGCAGGAGGGTAGAGCCCGCCTCGCGAGCCGCGGCGTCGCGCTGGCGGAGCCCCTCGAACACCGAGAACTCCCCCGTGATATCCAGATAGTCCGTGTTCGTCTCGAGGCAGGCGGTGACCAGCGCCTTGGCGGTGTCGACGAACGGCCCCGCGCAGTTCAGGACGGCGTCGAACGTCGAGAGCCGGGACGCGAGGTCGTCGGACTCGAGGTCGAACGTCCGACCTTCGACGCCGAGTTGGTCAGCTTGCTCGGCGATCGCGCGGCCGTCGCGACCGGCAACAGCGGGCGAGCCGCCTCGAGCGACGGCCTCGCGTGCGATCAGCCGGCCGGTATAGCCGTAGGAGCCGTAGATGAGAAGGGAGTCCATAGGCGGCGTTGGACGGAGAGAGGTTTAAATCTCAGTCAGACAGGGCTTGGCTGGTGTCGCAACGTTCAGGACCACCGACCGGTAACGGGTGCGTAATGGACGCAGGACGGATCACGGCGCTGTCGAACGTGCCCGACGACTCGACCTTTTGCTTTCGCGTGACCGACGAGTCGGGCCAGGAACGAGAAGCAATTCTCGTTACGAACGGGGTCGCAGAGACGGACGGCGAGGAACGCGGCGGGGACGCAGCGGACGACGAGCCAGTTGCCTGCTGGCTGAACTACTGCCAGCACTTCACCCATATCAAACTGGACAAGGGCTCGGGCGCACCGATGCGAGACGGCGAACTCATCTGTGCGAACCACGGCGCGTACTTCGAGGCCGACTCCGGCCACTGTACCTTCGGTCCCTGCGAGGGTGCCTATCTCACCGACCTCGCAGTGACCGTCAGCGAGGGCGACGTCTTCCTGACCGATGCCGACTACGAGTTCGTCGGTCCCGGACCGATCGAGAGCGACGATCTCGATCGCGCCTCGAGTTCGAACGTCGAGTTCTAGAGACCCAACTGAAAGGGGTCACAGACTGATCGTACAGGCCTCGTTCGATCGAAACACCGTCGCGTGATCGGCTGCGCGCTGACTGTCAGCGTCCCCGATCGGGCGACCGTTACTGGCCCCGATAGACGCCGTCCGGGGTGACGAGATCCCGTTCCTGATCGTACTCGAGCAGGCCGGCATCGACCAGCCGCGGGAGGTGGTCGTGGTAGAGGGAGAGGTAGACTTCCTGAACCCGTTCCGGCGAAATGTCCGCCACCTTGTGTCCCGTTTCGCGGATCGCGACCTCCTCGGCCGCGTCCGGCAGCGTCAGTTCCTCGCTGTACGTGTGCATGACTGACAGGAGGAGTCGCCGGCGCTGATCGGCGAGGAGTGCAAACACGTCGTCGAGCGTTTCGGCCGACGCATCGGGCTCGTCGTCCGTGTCGAGCCAGTCGAGTGCCGCCCGCACGAACTCGACGCGATTACGCTCCGAGTGGGGGTTGGAAGTCATGTGTGATCCGTTGTCCTCGAGCGAACGTGACGAGAGCCGGCCGATAGCCGCTTCATCGGCCCGTGACGCTGCCGTTGGCTCGAGGGCTCGTATCGGGTTCTCGCCTGCCCCGTAAATATTAGTATCGAATCCGGCTGACTATTGTCACGGCGGATAGACAGTCGGGTGTTGACGACAATCGGGTGGACTCATTCAATCGTGAAGGTCGGCTCGTCGACGGACTCGCTCTTGCAGTCGGGGCACCGCGAGGGAAGGTTCAGTAGGTCGTCGTAGTCGTCGAACCCGCAGTCTCGACACGTCGGCGGTGCGACGAGCAACTGCTCGTCCGTTCCGTCGACCGACTTGGAGACGTGTTCGACGTGGCGGACCACCGCGTGCGGCGTCAGATCGAGTCGGGTGGCCAGCTCGCTCGGCGTCGCCGGCTCTTCGCGGAGCGCGTCGGCGAGTTTCTGTCGCGTCGTTTCGTCGGCCTCGCGCATACGTTGGCAGAAGGAGGCTCTCGCTTTTATACTGTCGGGCGACAGCCGCCGACGGACCGGCCGATTTGGAGGCCGCAATCCCCGAAAGGGTAAGTGACTTACACCCCGCTGGTGAACATCGCTCTATGAAGGCCGTCGTCCTTGCAGGCGGGTATGCGACGCGAATGTGGCCGATTACCAAACATCGGCCCAAGATGTTCCTCCCGATCGGCGGGTCGACCGTCATCGATCGCATCTTCGCGGAGCTCGAGGCTGACGACCGGATCGACGAGGTCTACGTCAGCACGAACGAGCGTTTCGCCCCCGACTTCGAGGCTCACCTCGCTGACAGCGAGTTCGACAAGCCCCGGCTCTCGATCGAGGAGACGACCGAGGAAGACGACAAGTTCGGCGTCGTCGGTGCGCTCGCACAGCTGGTCGACCGGGAGAACGTCGATGACGACCTCCTGATCATCGCCGGTGACAACCTGATGAGCTTCGCGGTGTCGGACTTTCTCGATTACTTCGAGAGCCACGACGCCCCGACGCTCGCCACCTACGACGTCGGCTCCCGCGAGAAGGCCAAATCCTACGGCCTGGTCGAGCTCGAGGGCGACCGCGTCGTCGACTTTCAGGAGAAACCCGACGACCCCAAGAGCACGCTCGTCTCGATCGCTTGCTACGCGTTTCCCCGGGAGTCGCTCGGCCTGCTCTCGACCTACCTCGAGGACGGTAACAACCCCGACGAGCCGGGCTGGTTCGTCCAGTGGCTCCAGAATCGCGAGGATACCTACGCCTACACCTTTGAGGGCGCGTGGTTCGATATCGGCACCCCCGAGAGCTATCTCGACGCCGTCGCCTGGCACCTCGACGGCGAGTCGCTCGTCGCCGACTCGGTGACCCTCGAGGACACGACGATCGGCGAGAACGTCCACGTCATGGGCGACGTGACGCTCGAGGGAACGGCCCTCGAGCACACGGTCATCTTCCCGGACGCGACGGTTCGAAACGGCGACATCCGCCGCTCGATCATCGATCAGGGGACCCACCTTGAGGAGCTCGACCTCGCCGGGGCGCTCATCGGTGCGCATACGACGATCACGAACGGCACGGACCAGTAGACGGAGCCGGCCCGGAGCAGTAGCACCGAGCAGTGCCCGACTGGAACCGCGATATCGGCGATACAGCTATCAGTCCCCCGTATGATATGTGTGGTGAGACGCATGTGTCCCGACCAGGCGGTCCGGACGGCCCTCGAGCGATACGCCGACGGCGTGCCCCACGAGGAACTCGCCCGTGAGTTCCTCGAGTATCGGCGCTGGACCGGTGACGACCCGTTGTTACTCGTCGCCGAGGCCGCGGCCGCGTCGACCGGGCAGGGCTTCGTCGACGGGATCAAGCCGACTGTCGAGCGATTTCGCGACGCGTTCGTCGCGACCGGCCGGGTCGACTCGTTTTCGACGCTGGCCGAGCTCGACCGCGAGGACGAGGCCCTCGTGGCGGCGCTCGGTGCCCAGCGCAAGCGCGAGGTCCTCCTCAAGATGGCCCGCGTCCTCGCGGACCGGCCGAAAGATGGTGATTTCGCGGCGCTCGTCGGCTGGGCCGCGGCGGCCGACCACTACCGCTACGACGAGGACCCGGTCGGATCGATTTCGGGCGTCGGTCTCGCGACGTTTCAGTACCTGCGCCAGCTCGCCGGCGTCGACACGCCCAGACCGGATCCGACGGTCGAGCGGCTGCTCTCGGCCGTCGACGACGACCTCGAGGCGTCGCCGATCGACACGTCGACGAACAGGCGGACGATCGCCTCCTGCGAGTGGCTCGCGTTCGTCGCCGACTACCGGTCCCTCGAACTCGACCGGATCGCGTGGTGGACGGCCACCGAGTCGGCGGGTCGGGAGACGGCGCTCGAGGTCGCCCGCGACTAGCGGACTGGTTGCCGCATCAGCGAACGGTTCTCGACCGCTCGCGGGAGGATCCACCGAATCGCTTCGGACGGGAGAAATACCGTTCGAGAGGCTGCGACTGGGAGTCGGTTCGCGCAGCTCAGTAGCCGGTTCCGAGGTACGTGTGGACGGCGTCGGCGGATTCGAGTTCGTCGACGAACGCGACCGCGAAGTCTTCCATCGAGATGTAGCTGTCACCATCCTCGTCGGCGACGAGTTCACCGTCGGCGGTTCGGTACTCGCCGGTTCGTTCGCCGGGTTCGATGAGCGCGGCGGGCGCGACGTACGACCACTCGAGGTCGTCGGCGTCTTGAAACACGCCGAAGGCATCGATAGCGGCGCGAGCTACCGGCTTCCACTCCTCGGGAAAGTCCTCGGTTTCGATGAGTCGCGTGTCGGGGCCGACCTTCAGCCCGCCAGCCCCGCCCGTCCAGACCAGACGGTCGACGCCCGCCTCCCGCATTCCCTCGACGACCGCTTCCGCCATCGCCACGAGCACGTCGTCATCCTCGTCTTCGCTCGGACCGAGTGCAGACGCGACCGCGTCGTGGCCCGCCGCGAGGTCGGCGATCTCGTCGGAGTCAGTCGCGTCGCCGGCGACCGCCTCAAAGTCGGAATCGTCGATTCCGTCGATGTCGCCGCTTCGGGAGACGCCGGTCACGTCGTGGCCGCGTTCGAGAAGTTCGTTCGTAATTCGCCGGCCGATTCGGCCGCTTGCACCGAGTAGTAGTACGTTCATTGTGGTGAGTTGGATTGTTGATGGTTATCTGACAATGCGTGACGAGCATCCGCACCAACGATTACAGTTTCACACGTGGTCTTGGCTCGTGACCGTCATATGCCTTAGCGAACACAGGTCCGACCAGGTCACAGCAATGGCATCGGACGCGGATCTCGAACCGAAATATGCCGGGTGCCCCGTGCTCGAGACGCTCGAAGAAGTCGGCTCTCGGCGGCGAATGGCTGTGATTTGTGTCCCTTCTGCATATTTCTCTCCGACTGCGTCACCGGATCGTCGCTGAAACGACTCCGTAGAAACAGTCCACTGACTCCTTAGACCGCCGTGAGCTCCTGTGCCTGCTCAAGGCCGTTCTCGGCCTCCTGCTTCGTTCGCTCGAGGGGATCGGTGATCTCGTCCGGCAGTTCCATCCGATCGGCGAGCGCTAGCAGCGTCTCGAGTTTCGTGATCTCGAGGCGTTCGATCCCCCGGCCCAGTTCCGTCTCGACGAGATCGCCTAACACCGGATCGTTCAGGTCGTCGACGATCCCCTCGCGGTCGGTCCGTAACCCCTCGAGCGCCGGGTTCTCGACCGGTGCGGGTTCGGCCTCGATCGCGTCGAAGATTGGCTCGAGCCGTCCCAGTTGCTCCGTCGTCGTCTCGCTGTGGGCCATGAAAAAGTCCTCGAGGTCCTCGTCGGTCGCGGCCTCGGCGAGTCCCGACTGGAGGTCCTCGAGTTCGCGTTCGATGTGGTAGAGCTCGCGCAGTTCGCGGACGAACAGGTCTCGATCACTTTCGATCATGGATGGACCGACAGCGGGGACATTCAAAGCGGTTCGCCCGTCATTCGAAACGTCCCCCGGGTGCCGGTTACTCGACGCGTCCGCCGCTCGCACTGACCGCCATCGCACACCCGATCGGGCTCGGTGGTCGATCAGCGGGTGAATCTGTTCAGGTGGTCCCTCGATCAGGTAGTCCACCGGTGCGACGAGACGGCACACATTGCGGTCCGAATCCCCTAGTTTTACCGTTTTCCGAACGATCGCTCGCCTATGAGCCACACGGGACTCGACTCTCACATTGCGGATTCGAAGCCGTCGGTGACGATCACTTCGACGGCGACCACGACACCGCCGACCGCGACCGGCACCGAGACGGACCGATCCGCGGGGGCGGCCGCGGGTGATGGAGCGTGATCTCCGACCGGGATCGCCTCGCGTCGACCGAGGCCCGCGAGGTCGCCCTCGCCTGTCTCGAGGCCGGAATCGAGGCCGGCCACCCGCGAACGGTCGTCCGCGACGCCGTCGCGCTCGAGGGAGAGATCCTCCGTATCGCGGACGCGACCTACGACCTCAGCGAGTACGACGAGATCGTCGTCCTCGGCGGCGGCAACGCCGCGGCACACGTCGCCGTCGCGCTCGAGACGATTCTGGGCGAGCTGATCGACGGCGGTGTAGTCGTCACCGACGATCCGGTGGAGACGGAGCGCGTCACGGTTCGCGAGGGCGACCATCCCGTCCCGAGCGAGCGCGGCGTCGACGGGACGCGGGACGTGCTCGAGGCGGCCGACGCGGCGACCGACGGGACGCTCGTACTGGCGGCGATCACCGGCGGCGGCAGCGCGCTTATGCCCGCGCCCGCCGGAGACGTCTCACTCGAAGCCCTCCAGACGACGACCGACGCCCTGCTCGCGAGCGGGGCCGACATCCACGAGATCAACGCGGTCCGCAAGCACCTCTCGGCGCTGAAGGGCGGCCGACTGGCTCGCCGCGCCGCGCCCGCGACGGTCGCCTCGCTGATCCTGAGCGACGTCGTTGGGAACGACCTGAGCGTGATCGCGAGCGGCCCCGTCGCGCCCGACGAGTCGACGTTCGACGACGCGCTCAGAGTGCTCGAGCGTTACGGCATCGACGCGCCCGACGCCGTCACGGACCACCTCGAGCGCGGCACAACCGGCGAAATCGCTGAAACGCCGGGATCCGACGATCCCGTGTTCGACTCCGTCTCGAATCACATCGTCGCCGACGGAATGACGGTGCTCGAGGCGGCCCGCGACGCCGCAGCGGAGCGCGGCTACGAGCCGCTCGTCCTCTCCTCACGCGTTCGCGGCGAAGCCCGCGACGCGGCGACGACCCACGTCGCGATCGCGGAGGAAGCGCGGGCCACGGGCACCCCGGTCTCGACGCCGGCCGTGCTCCTCTCCGGCGGCGAGACGACGGTGACGGTCCGGGGCGACGGGGCCGGCGGGCCGAATCAGGAGTTCGCGACGAGCGCTGCACTCGCGCTCGAAGACGGCGGAGGCGAGAACGAAAACGAGGGGGGGATCACGATCGCCGCGGTCGACACCGACGGGATCGACGGCGCGACCGACGCGGCCGGCGCAGTAGTCGACGGGACGACCGTCGAGGACACTGCTGCAGCGCGTGAGGCCCTCGCTGAAAACGACGTGTATCCGTATCTCGAGTCCCGGAACGGGTTGATTCTCACGGGACCGACAGGGACGAATCTGAACGATCTGCGAGTGCTGGTCGTTCGGTAGTGTCGTATCCATCCCAATTTGACGGAGAACCGATAGCGGATCCGGTTCCCCGTTGGTCGACGACAGATATGAGACTATTCTAGACTAGAAGACCAGTCCCGCGACGTTTCGGAGGACGACGATCCAGAGGATACTCGAGACGCCCAGCACCAGCGTCGCGAGCGTCCAGGCCTGGTAGGCCGTCGCCGTCTCCATGTCGGAGAACTCCGTGATGATCCAGAAATAGGAGTCGTTCGCGTGGCTGACGGTCATACTGCCGGCACCGATCGCGAGGACGGTGAACACCTGCCCGATCTCGGTGTCGAGACCGAGCGAGCCGAGCAGCGGCGCGACGAGGCTGGCCGTGGTCAGGATCGCGACCGTCGAGGAGCCGAGCGCCGTCTTCATCGCTGCAGCGACGACGAACGCGGCGAACAGCCCGATACCGAGGCCGCCGAGCGTGTCGGTGATGAAGTTCTCGAGGGGCAGCGCGGAGAGGACTTCGCCGAACGCGCCGCCGGCACCGGTCACGGCGAGGATGACGGCGGCGTTCGTGATCCCGTCGGAGACCCAGTCGTCCGTGACGCTGCTGTCGAAATCGGGTACGATGGCGAAGGCGATGAACGCGCCGATCAGCAGCGCGACGGCGGGGTCACCGACGAACAGGAGCCAGCGCTGAAGTGTCCCGGTGATGAGTTCGGGATTCTCGGCTTCGGGATAGGCGGCGATCGAGCCGATCGCGATGAGTGCGATCGGGACGAGCAGCGGCGCGAACGACGCCGCGCGCGAGGGCATCGTCCCGTACTCGGCTTTGATTTCCTCGATCGTCATCTCCGGGTCGGGATCGATGTGATAGTTTGAGGCGACTCTGTCGGCCCACGTCGCGGCGATGAGGACGATCGGCGCGCTGACGATGATCCCGGCGAGCATGACGAGGCCGATATCCGCGTCGATGATCCCCGCCGCGGCGATCGGGCCGGGCGTCGGCGGAACGAAGACGTGCGTGACATAGAGACCGCCCGCGAGCGCCACGCCGAGCGTCGACAGCGAGAGCCCGGAGCGTTCCGCGAGCGATCGGTTCAGTCCAGAGAGGATGACGAACCCGGAGTCACAGAACACCGGGATGCTCACGAAACTCCCCGTGATCGCCATCACTTGCGTCGTGTACTCCTCGCCGACGTAATCGAGGATCGTCTCCGCAATGACGATCGCCGCACCAGAGCGCTCAAGGCAGGTGCCGATGATCGTCCCGGCGATGATGACGATCCCGATGTAGCCGAGGATGCCGCCGAAGCCGTCGGTCACCAGCGAGGCGACCTCGGCCGGGTCCAGCCCCGCGGCGAGGCCGGTCAGGTAGGCAGCGATGAGGAGCGCGAGAAACGCGTGCAGATCTAACTTCGCCGTGGCGAGAATGATAAAGGCCACCGCCGCGGCGAGCAACAGTACCAGTGGGAATCCTTCGAGCATGCAGTCGGTTCCCGCTCATGAAATATGATGAAAGTATCGATCCATCAGCCAGTAGTGATATTGAAAATAGACTTTAGCGGTGGATACAGCGGTTTGAGGGCCTGGACAGAAGTGTATACTAAATAACCACGCATATTGCTGACCGATATAGGTCGGGTATCCCCCGTCGTTCGACGGCGACAGGTATCGGCCGCAACTGTGGCTCCGCTCAGACCACCGTTCCGATCGCCGGCTCCGCGACGCGATCACGGAGAGTCATTCGTAGCGAGCCGTCCGTAGCGGAAACTCGGCTATCGGTTCGCGAACCGACGAGTCGAGACGGATCCGATTACAGAGCAGTACCAGCGCGTCGCAGTCAGTTCCAGGGCGTCGAATCCACCGTGAGCGCGTCGATCACGCGACAGGCGTTCTTCGAGAACGTGCGCCGCAGCAAATCCTCCGAGACGTCGAGGGTGAGAATCTCCATGACCGCGACGTTGGGGTGACAGGCCGGCGCGCCGCTGCCGAAGAACACCCGGTCGGGGTGCTCGAGGAGCGCGCGCTCGAGTTGCTCGCGATACCGGACGAAACTCGTCTCGAGGTAGCAGTCGTCGTACTCGTCGAGCAGGTCGATCATCTCGCTCATCAGCGAGCGGTTCAGGGGGTGACCGCCGAAGCGGCCGACGACGACGGGAAACGAGCGCTCGAGGAGGGTCTCTGCGAGCGTTTCGGGGGGTGCGTCGACGCCGCCGCGGACGATCACCGGGAGGTCGACGTCCTCGAGCGCCGCGAGGACATCGTCGTCGGGGTAGTCGTCGACTGTGGGGTCGAGAACGAACCCGTGAAAGCGGTCGTCATACGCGTACTTCTCGATGTCACTCGGGGACGTGTGACGATCTTCGCGACGGCTCACGGCGTTGCGGAGCCGTCCGGTCGCGTTCCGGCCCGGCGTCTGGGTGCCGTTGATCCGGGCAAAGGCGACGAACGGCCGGTCGACGCTGCGTCTGGCGACGCCGTTGTTCGGTGCGACGTAGCTCGTCCCGGGCCGCGACGGCGGGAAGACGACCGCGCCGGTGATCCCCGCCTGGTGCATCTCCCGCTCGAGCCGATCCGCCGTGATCGTTCGGCTTCGGGAATCCCCGCTACCGTCGGCCGGCGGCAGCCGCGTCGCGACGTCGACGACGCGGAACCCGTGTTCCAACTCCAGCATTCAGGCAAGTGTTCCGAGGCGACCCATATTTCCCTACCGGCTCTCGGCGCTACTGGCCTGTCGACGGTTCACACGCGCAATCGCCAGACGGAGCGGCGGTAGGAGGGAAAGAATTATATAGAAGTGCTGACGACATGGTTAGTGAGGATCAACGATGGCACAACAGCGACGCATGGGTGGGCAGCCCATGTTCATTATGAGCGAGGATAGTCAGCGAACGCAGGGTCGGGACGCCCAGTCGTCCAACATCATGGCCGGCAAGGCCGTGGCCGAGTCGGTACGCACGACGCTCGGACCCCGCGGCATGGACAAGATGCTCGTCGACTCCGGCGGGGACGTCGTCATCACCAACGACGGTGCGACCATCCTTAACGAGATGGACATCGAGCACCCCGCGGCACAGATGATCGTCGAAGTCGCCGACTCCCAGGAGGAGGAAGTCGGTGACGGGACGACGACGGCAGCCGTGCTCGCCGGCAACCTACTGGGCGAGGCCGAGGACCTCATCGAGCAGGACGTCCACGCGACGACGATCGTCGAGGGCTACCACGAAGCCAGCGAGATCGCCCTCGAGGCGATCGCCGAGCAGGTCAACGAGGCCGACGTCGACGACGAAATCCTCCGGCAGGTCGCCGAGTCGAGCATGACCGGCAAGGGAACCGGCGGACTCACGGCCGAATCGCTGGCCGAGACGGTCGTCGAGGCGATCCGTCACGTGGACACCGACGAGGGCGTCGCACGCGACAACATCACCGTCCACACGCAGGTCGGTGCCTCCTCGAACGCGACCGAACTCGTCCCCGGCATCATCGTCGACGAGGACCCCGTCCACGACGGGATGCCGAGCGAGGTCGAGGACGCGTCGATCGCGATTCTGGATGTCGAA
The DNA here is from genome assembly GCF_013456555.2 of Natrinema zhouii. Lineage (GTDB taxonomy): Archaea > Halobacteriota > Halobacteria > Halobacteriales > Natrialbaceae > Natrinema > Natrinema zhouii. Next base: position 2,629,994 of record NZ_CP059154.1, on the reverse strand, counting down.
CTCGGTGTCCGCACGGGCGACGTCGACGCGGAGTACGCCATCGACTCGATCGACCAGCTCAACGCCGCCATCGACGCCGAGGAAGGCGAACTCGAGGGCTACGCACAGACCGTCGCCGAGAGCGGGGCGGACGTCGTCTTCACCACCGAGGATGTTAACGACCGCGTCGCCAACTCGCTCGCCAACGAGGGCATCCTCGTCTTCGAGGGCCTCGGCGACAGCGACGCCCGACAGGTCGCCTCCGCGACCGGCGCACGCCGCATCGGCGATCTCGAGGACCTCGAGGAAGCCGACTTCGGCTCGGCCGACCGCATCCACACCCAGACCTTCGGCGATGACGATCTCGCGTTCGTCGAGGGCGGCGCGGCCGCGGAGACGGTCACCGTCTTCGTCCGCGGCGGCACCGAACACATCGTCGACGAACTCGAGCGCGCCATCGGTGACGCGCTCGACGTCGTCGCGACGGCGCTGGAGTCCGGCGAGGTCGTTCCCGGAGCCGGTGCAACCGAGATCGCGATCGCGGACAAGATCCGCGAGGAAGCCGCCGGTATCGAGGGGCGCAAGCAACTCGCCGTGACGGCCTTCGCCGACGCGGTCGACATCGTCCCCCGAACGCTCGCAGCCAACACCGGCCGCGACCCCATCGACGTCCTCGTGGACCTTCGTGCCGCCCACGAGTCCGAGGGTCGGGCCGGCCTGATCACCAAGGGCGACGAGGTCACGATCGACGATCCCTTCGAGTACGGCGTCGTCGACCCCGCCGACGTCAAGCGCGAGGCCGTCGAGAGCGCGACCGAGGCCGCCACGATGATCGCCCGTATCGACGACGTCATCGCCGCCGAATAACGTCGCTGTTCGCGACAGCCATTTCCGTTCGCTTTTTTGGCGTCGCCGTTGCTCGAGTGCTGGCTATAACTATCGGCCATCAATGTTAAGTGTTAACATGTGTGAGCTGGAGCTAGTATGTCCGGAACAACCCCGCGAGAGAGCTTGACGCCGATCGGGACGGCGAGCGACCGGACGGTCTACTACGACGATGACCGAGGGACCTATCACACGTGGTGTGAGGTCGGCGCATACGAGCCGGTGAGCACGGCCCTGCTCATGACCGTCTCGTCGGTCCTCGGCGTCGAACCGGACGACCTCGAGGCGCTCTCGGAGTGCGTCGAGCCGGACGCGTTGAACGCGCTGTTCATCCACTGGCAGGGCGACGAGCCCCGCGTCGGCGACGGCTCGGTCTCCTTTCCGTTCTCGCAGTGTTCCGTGACCGTGCGTTCGGACGGGGAGCTCGTCATCGACCCGACACGGAAGCGCGTCACGCCGGCAGCCGACTGACAGGCACCTCGAGTGGTTACGGTTCCGTCAGTCGTCCCCTCCCGGAGCAGGTTCGAGAACGACCCGATCGCCCGGCTCAAGGCCGAAGGCCTCGTCGCCGCGGCCCTGATTGACATCGAGTTCGACGTAGCCGTGGCTGCCGACGGTCGCCAGTCGCTCCCCGACGGGAACGGCTGCGAACGTCGTCCCGACCGGGACGGCCCGGCCGTTCGCCATCACTCGCTCCCGGCCGTCGAGAAACGCTCCCGGAACGTTCGTGATGGCGTTTCCGAACCCGTCGACCACCAGCACTTCGCCGATCGCTCGGTCGTCCTCGAGTTCGGCCGCGGGGAGCTGGAGGTCGACCGCCGCCGTTCCCGGCTCGAGACACTCGAGGGAGCCAAGCGAGTCGATATCGGCATCGTGAACCGCAGCGGCGGCGGGGGCGAAGACGTCCCGTCCGTGAAACGTGGTACTCCGGGGCGATCGGTGTTCGCTCGAGTCGGCCGTCGAGTCCGTCGGCGTCGTCGGTTCGACGGGACCGATTTCCCGCTCGTCGATCAGATACGTCTCGACTCCGGTCTCGTCGGCCGCGAGTCTCCGCGCGGCAGGGCGCAAGACGCCGTTGTCCGGTCCCACGAGCGTGTGGTCGCCGGCGCGGACGACCAGTGCGTTCCGGTCGGTGCCGACGCCCGGATCGACGACCACGAGGTGCGTCGCGGGCGGAAAATAGGGGAGCACCTCCCGAAGCCAGAAGGCCGCCGTTCGAACGTCCTGCCGGGGAAAATCGTGGGCGACGTCCACCAGTCTGGCGTCCGTTCGCTGCAACATCACTCCCTTCATCGCCGCGGGGTAGGGTGTGCCGAAGTCAGAGGAGAGCGTGATCATGGTCGTTGCTACGAACCGACGACCGAAATCAGTCGCCGTTCGAGTCGGAGTCGCTGACCATCTGGATGCGCTCGATGCCGTCCATCTCGTCGACGACCTGCACGACCGCTTCGGGAACGAGCGACTCCCAGTCGCCGCCCGTTATCATCCGTTCGCGGACCTCCGATCCCTCGAGTACCTCTCGATTGAACATCGGCGACTGACGGATCTCGATGCCGGCCTCCCGAAACAGCTGGATAACGAGCGGGTTGTTCGAGTAGGCGACGTCGAAGTCGGGACTCATGCTCTGGACGTGGCTCACCCACACCGAATTTCGTTCCAGATCCTCGATCGGAACGGCGTAGGTCACGAGATCGGAGTCGACGAGCGACTTCGTGATCATCATGATCCGCTCGCCCGCGGTAAACGGGTTGTGAACCGTGTGGGAGTCGTCGGCGCTCCCGATCCCGAGGACGAGTTCGTCGACGTCTTCTGCGATCTGCTCGACCATGCTCCGGTGGCCGTTGTGGAACGGCTGAAAACGGCCGATATAGAACCCCCGGGTCATGTCGGATACTGCTCGTGCGGAACGCTTAAGCGTGGCGAGTTTCCCCGCAAATCGCCCTGCCGTGGCGTCAATCGGTTGCGCGACCGACACCACGTTCCGTCTCCCCTGTCAGTCACCGTCATTTGTAAGTCCCAGATTTATATATTCCTATCGAAGTAAGCCTGTATTAAAAAATTGATAGTAATCGGTTGATCCCCGCTCTCGAGCGCTGTGCCTGCCCGTATCCGCAACTGACACCATCCACCGCATGGAGAAAGTATATCAGTCGCAATCCCTTCGACTCAGGTACCGAACAGAGTTCTATGAGTAACGATACGAACGTTGACGACCCTCCCGAAGACGCCCCCGACGCTGCTCCCGACGAGGAGCAGCGCGAGCGTCAGGGAGACCGGTCGCCGCTCGAGGAGGACGGTGACCGTGGCAACGACGTCGACGATACGATCGACGAGTTCGAGCCGGCGTCCGACGAGGAGGAGGACGACGACATCGAAACCGTCGACGACCTCGGGAGTACGGTCGAGGTCGATCCCGGCGTCGAGGTCGACGAGGATATCGCGGATGACGATCTTCTCGGCGGCCTCAAGATCGACTCGACGGAGGACATCGAAGTCCCCGATCGACTCGTCGATCAGGTCATCGGTCAGGACGAAGCACGAGACATAATTATCAAAGCGGCGAAGCAACGCCGGCACGTTATGATGATCGGCTCACCGGGAACCGGGAAGTCGATGCTGGCGAAGGCGATGAGCCAACTGCTTCCACAGGAGGACCTGCAGGACGTCTTAGTCTACCACAACCCGGACGACGGGAACGAACCGAAGGTCCGAACCGTCCCCGCAGGCAAGGGCGACCAGATCATCGACGCCCACAAGGAGGAAGCCCGCAAGCGCAACCAGATGCGCTCGATCCTGATGTGGATCATCATCGCGGTCGTCCTCGGCTACACGCTTCTGTCGGGGGCCTCGCTCCTGCTTGGGATTCTCGCGGCGGGAATCATCTGGCTGATCTTCCGCTACACCTCCCGTGGCAGCGACGCGATGGTGCCGAACATGATCGTCAACAACGGCGATCAGCGCGTCGCCCCCTTCGAGGACGCGACCGGTGCCCACGCCGGCGCACTGCTGGGCGACGTCCGCCACGACCCGTTCCAATCCGGTGGCATGGAGACGCCGAGCCACGACCGCGTCGAACCCGGCTCGATCCACAAGTCGAACAAGGGCGTGCTGTTCGTCGACGAGATCAACACGCTCGACATCCGCACCCAGCAGAAGCTGATGACGGCCATTCAGGAGGGCGAGTTCTCCATTACGGGCCAGTCCGAGCGCTCCTCGGGCGCGATGGTCCAGACCGAGCCCGTCCCCTGTGACTTCATCATGGTCGCTGCGGGTAACCTCGACGCCATGGAGAACATGCACCCCGCGCTCCGCAACCGGATCAAGGGGTACGGCTACGAGGTCTACATGGACGACACCATCGAGGACACCCCCGAGATGCGGCGCAAGTACGCGCGCTTCATCGCCCAGGAGGTCGAACGCGACGGCCGTCTCCCCCACTTCACCGACGACGCCGTCGAGGAAGTCATCCTTGAGGCGAAACGCCGCTCCGGTCGAAAGAACCACCTGACGCTGCTGTTCCGCAGCCTCGGTGGACTGGTCCGCGTCGCGGGCGACATTGCCCGCGCCGAGGATCGCGAGTTCACCACCCGCGACGACGTCTTGCAGGCCAAGGCGCGCTCGCGCTCGATCGAGCAACAGCTCGCCGACGACTACATCGAGCGCCGCAAGGACTACGAGCTGCAGGTCAACGACGGCGGCGTCGAGGGCCGCGTCAACGGCCTCGCCGTCATGGGCGAGGACTCCGGTATCATGCTCCCCGTCATGGCCGAAATCGCGCCCGCACAGGGCGGCGGGAAGGTGATCGCCACCGGCCAGCTCAAGGAGATGGCCGAGGAGTCGGTCCAGAACGTCTCCGCGATCATCAAGAAGTTCTCCGACGTCGATCTCTCGGAGAAGGACATCCACATCCAGTTCGTCCAGGCCGGCGAGGGAGGCGTCGACGGCGACTCCGCCTCTATCACGGTGGCGACTGCCGTCATCAGCGCGCTGGAGAACATCCCGGTCGATCAGTCGGTCGCGATGACCGGCTCGCTCTCCGTGCGCGGCGACGTGCTCCCGGTCGGCGGGGTCACCCACAAGATCGAAGCCGCCGCGAAGGCCGGCTGCACCAGGATCATCATCCCCGAAGCGAACAAGCAGGACGTGATGATCGAAGACGAGTACGAGGAGATGGTCGAGATCATCCCCTGCTCGAATATCAGCGAAGTCCTGGACGTCGCCCTCATGGGCGAACCGAAGAAGGACTCGCTAGTCGACCGCCTCAAGTCGATCACCGGCACGGCGTTCGATCAGGGCACCGTCGGCTCCGCCGGCGGCTCGAATCCGAGCCCACAGTAAATGCCGCAGTGGGCGACGTTCGTCGGCATTACGGGCGTCGTCCTCGTATTGCTGCTCGTTCTTTCGCATCTCACACAGTCCGCGTTTACCGACGGCGAAACCGATTCCAGCGACGGTGACGGAGAACCGGTTGACGGTCTGTTCGACTCCGATTCTACTGACCAGCCCATCGACTCCACCGGAGAGACATCTGACTCCACCGAGCAGACAGCCGGCTTCGCCGACCAGCCATCCAACCCCGCCGATCAGACGCCCGACTCGAGCCCGCATACCGACGAGGCAACACCCGATTCGGACGGCAACACGGCCGCGCCGACGGATCGGGATTCGATCCGAGAAACAGGGGCGGCTGACGATCCGCTGAACCCCGATTCGGAGCGGAACGCGGGCACGACAGGTGCTTCCGACGATGACAGGAGGGGAGTTCACCCCACGGCCTCAAGCGAATCACACGACGCATCCATCGAAACGCACGACGCGGCCATCGAGGCCGATCGCGAGCGCGCCGATCGGCGACGGCCGACCGAGCGCGGCATCGAGCCGGGCTCGCTGTCGACCGGAATGATCCTCGCGAACGTGGCCTTCTCACAGGGGCTGTTCGCGCTCGTCTTGCTCGGTGCAGCGCTCTACACGGCGATCCCCGCGTCGGCGCTGGGCATCGAGTTCTCTCTCGGGTATCTCGAGACGGGGCTACTCCTGGGAACGGCCGCCGGGGTCGGCCTGTATCTCGCGAACGAACTCGCTGCAGCGGCCGCGACGAAGTTCGGGTTCGACCACGACGAGGCGCTTCGCGAACTGCTCTCGCCCGACTCGATCAGCGGGTGGCTCGTCCTCCTGCTGGGCGTGCTGCCGATCATCGCCTTCTTCGAGGAGTTCCTCTTTCGGGCAGCGCTGATCGGCGTCCCCGCCGCCGGCTTCGGTCTCTCGCCGTGGCTGCTCGCGATCGGCTCCTCGATCGCGTTCGCGCTCGGCCACGGCATGCAGGGCTCCGTCGGGGTCGTCGTCACCGGCCTCCTCGGACTCGTGCTCGCGACCGTCTACATCGCCACCGGGAGCCTGCTGGTCGTCGTCGTCGCTCACTACCTGATCAACGCCCTCGAGTTCGTCGTCCACGAGGGATTCGACCTCGAGTGGGCCGAGACCCTCGAAGGCTAAGGAGTGGGGGCCAGTTGGGTGATCCATGAACGCGACCCCGCGGTCGATGGGACGGTCTCGAGCGATCGTCGCCCTGATCCTCGGCTACTTCGTCGTATTGGCCTACGCGACGATCGCGAACGATCCGCTGGCGGCCACCGTCGCGGAGCTCGGATTCGGCGTCATCGCGATCACCGTCGGGGCGATGCTGTACGAACAGGCTACGGACCCGCGCTCGGCGCTGGCGGCGGCCGCGGGCTGTCTCGTCGCGGGCGGCGTTCTCACGTTCGCTGCCGTCCTCACGAGGATGGCCACCATCGACCTGCTGTCGTCGCTGTTCGTCTTTCTCGGCGTCGGGTGCTACGTCTACGCGCTCTGGCGTGCGAACTGATGCCCGTCCCGACGCCGCGTTTCGCCTACTCGTGACCCGCCACCGGCAGCGGCTCGTAGGGTTCCTCGAGAGACGCGATCTCCGACTCCGAGAGATCGATCTCGAGGGCTTCGACGGCGTCCTCGAGGTGCTCGACGCTGGTCGTTCCAACGATGGGGGCGTCGACCCAGTCCTTGTGGAGCAACCATGCGAGCGAGATCTGGGCCATCGAGACGCCCTTCTCGTCGGCGAGTTCCTGAATCCGTTCGTTGATTTCCTCGCCGCCGCCCTGGAGGTAGGACATCTGCTCGAGGTACTTGTCGGTCTGCCCGCGCGTCGTCGATTCGAGCTCCTCGTGGGGGCGGGTCGCGACGCCGCGGGCCAGCGGCGACCACGGGATGACGCCGACGTCTTCCTTCTCACAGAGGGGTAACATCTCGCGTTCCTCCTCGCGGTAGAGGACGTTGTAGTGGTTTTGCATCGTCGCGAACCGCTCGAGGCCCAGTGCGTCGCTGGTATGGAGGGCGTCGGCGAACTGGTGGGCCCACTGTGAGGAGGTGCCGATATACCGTACCTTCCCCTGACGGACCGCGTCGTCGAGGGCGCGGAGCGTCTCCTCGATCGGGGTGTCGTAGTCCCACCGGTGGGTCTGGTAGAGGTCGATGGTGTCCATCCCCAGGCGATCAAGACTCGCCTCGAGTTCCTGTTCGATCGCCTTGCGGGAGAGGCCGCTGGCGTTCGGATTGTCGGGATCCATCTCGCCGAAGACCTTCGTCGCGACCACCTGCGAATCGCGGTCGTACCCCTCGAGCGCGTCGCCCAGAATCTCCTCGGACTCGCCCGTCGAGTAGACGTTCGCGGTATCGAAGAAGTTGATCCCAAGATCGATTGCGCGGTCGATGAGTTCTTTGCTCTCCTCGGGCTCGAGCATCCACTCCCGATCCGTCCCGAAACTCATACAGCCCAGACAGATGCGGCTGACCGTCATTCCCGTGTTTCCGAGCGTGGTGTACTCCATGCCGTCAGTTCCCACGCCGAGCGGCAAAAGCTCGCGGCTCGTCCGAGTCGGTTGCCGGCTCTGGACCAGACGGTCGAAGCAAAATCGAGTGGCGGCGGGTGAGCGCGATCAGGCGTCGGGTTCGACGACCCGGTCCTCGCCGTCGTAGTACGCGGAGTTGTCCCGCGGCTCGTAGCCGAGGGCCTCGCGGGCGCGCTCGAGCGAGTAGTACTTTCGGTCGTTGTCGGAGATGCCGTAGACGATTTCGTACTCGTAGTCGGCGCGGATGCAGCGATCGAAGAGGTGCGCACAGTCGCGGTAGGAGAGCCACATCGCCTGCCCGCGCTCGTAGTCGATCGGCGGGTGGCCCTCGGTGAGGTTGCCGATGCGGATGCAGGCGACCGAGAGGTCGTGTTCGTCGTGGTAGTAGCGGCCGAGCGTCTCCCCGGCGGCCTTCGAGACGCCGTAGAGGTTGCTCGGTCGGGGGAGTTCGGTGCCGTCGAGGAGGTAGTCGTCGTGCTCACGGTACAGGTCGGGCGTGCGATCGTCGGTCTCGTAGTTGCCGACGGCGTGGTTCGACGAGGCGAAGACGACCGTCTCGATGCCCGCGTCGACGGCGGCCTCGAAAATCGTCTGCGTGCCGTCGATGTTGTTGGTCAGGACGCTGTCCCACGGCGCTTCGGGGCGCGGATCGCCCGCGAGGTGAACCACGACGTCGATTCCGTCCATCGCCTCGCGGACGGCGTCCCCGTCGGTGATATCCGCGACGACGAACTCGCCCGGGTGGTCGTCCGTCGGCGGATCGCGATCCAGCAACCGCCACTCGTGGTCGTCCGCGAGGCCGCCGAGGATGGCGTCTCCGACTCGCCCCGCAGCCCCGGTGAGCAGGACTGACTGTGCCATTCGTTCGGTGTGAGGGACAGCGTCGATAAGTACCATGCGGTTCCGCGGCAGTTCGAGCGGGAGTATCACGCGACCCAGTTCAGCATCGGTAATTATCTCCCTCTCACGTTCCCGACCGAGGATCCACATGCGGTGGCGCGCACTGTCGGCCGACCGAACGGTAGTGAGGGCGGGCGACGACGCTGCGCGAGGGATGAGCGAGCACAGCGAGCGAATCGGCTGGGGAGGGCGTGGCGATTCCCCTGTGGCCACGCTAGCAGGACGCCCAGTCTCGTTATCTGACGCTGCCACGCCAGCTGATAGAGCGACTCTACCTTTGCTCGATCCTATCGCAATCCCCTTCCCGACTGCACTCGAGAGACGGTGTATGGCTTCCGACGATCCGACCGACGCCGAAGCTGCCTGCTTCGAGGCCGGCATTAAGTTCGGCTCGCTCTACCACCAGTTCGCCGGCACGCCCGTCTCGCCGGACAGCGCCGCGAGCCTCGAGACGGCGATGGCGGAATCGATCGAGAACCAGCCCCACTGTATCGACGTCACCGTCGACGTACTGACCGACGAACTCGAGGCCGAACTCGCCGACTCGAGCGCCGATTACACCGAACTGACGGGCCGTTTCCTCGCGGTCGAAATCGTCGTCGACTACGAGGGTTGTGAAGTCGTCACCCGCATGGAGATGGAGGACGGCTATCCGCTGATGCGCCTCGAGTCGGTTCGATCGTAGCGCGGGGGACGATCGATCGGGCTCGACTCGGGTTCTGGACGCAGTCGTGTTAGATCGGATACTGAGAACTTGTGAGTGCCCGGTGTCGGCTTTTCAGTGGCGCTCACGTAAGCCGATCGATGGGACCGGAACTCTCGATCGACGCCGATTGGAACAGTCTCTACATCGACGGCGAGTGGACGCCCTCCGACGGTGACGAGGAAATCGCCGTGGAAGACCCCTCCACCCGCGAGGAGGTCGCACGCGTACCAGCCGCCGTCGAGTCGGACGTGGACGCCGCCTACAAGGCCGCCGCAGACGCGCAGAAAGAGTGGGAACGAGCGCCGCCGGCCGAACGCGAACGGGTCGCGCAGGCGTTCGCCCGAGTAATCCAGGAGCACAAAGCGGAAATCATCGAACTGCTGGCCCACGAGGCGGGCGGCTCGCAGATCATGGGCGAGACCTCGATCAGTATCACGACCGATCAGGCCAACGAGGCCGCGTCGTTCCCCCGTCGAATGAAAGGCGAGCAGGCCGACTCCAACGTTCCCGGAAAGGAAAACTTCGTCCGCCGGGAGCCCGAGGGTGTGGTCACTGTCATCTCCCCGTGGAACTTCCCGCTCAACCTCTCGGGGCGGGCGATCGCACCGGCCCTCGCGACCGGGAACGCGGTCGTCGTCAAACCCGCCTCGAACACGCCGATCACTGGCGGCCTCCTGATGGCGAAACTGTACGAGGAGGCGGGCCTCCCCGACGGACTGATCAACGTCGTCCCCGGTCACGGGTCGGACATCGGCGACGCAGTCGTCGAACACCCCGAGAGCGACGTCGTCGCCTTTACCGGCTCGACACCCGTGGGCCGCGGGGTCGCCGCAAAAGCCGGCGAGAACCTCTCCGCGGCCGCGATGGAACTCGGGGGAAACAACGCCCACATCGTCACCGCCGACGCCGACGTGGAGGCGGCGGTCGACGCCGCCGCGTTCGGGTCGTTCGTCCATCAGGGACAGGTCTGTATCTCGATCAACCGCCACCTCGTCCACGAGGACGTCTACGACGAGTACGTCGACTTGCTCACGGATCGCGCGGCGTCGCTCCCGGTCGGGAGCGCCCACGACCCGGACACGGTCGTCGGCCCCATCATCGACGAGGGCCAGCGCGACGAGATGCTCGGCTACGTCAAGGAGACCGTCGACGCCGGCGCGACGCTCGAGACCGGCGGCGAGACCGTCGGCCTCGATGGAGTCGACGACTCGCTGGTCGTCGCGCCGACGGTGCTCTCGGATGCGACCAACGACATGGCCGCCGCGTGTAACGAGCACTTCGGCCCGATCGCGCCGGTGATCCCGTTCTCGGATATCGACGAGGCGATCGAACTCCACGACGACACCCAGTACGGCCTCTCCGGGTCGGTTCACGCGGGCGACGTCGGCACCGGTATGCGGATCGCGGAACGGCTGGACACCGGTATGGTCCACGTCGATGACCAGCCGATCAACGACGAGGCGCACGTCCCCTTCAGCGGTACGAAGGCGTCGGGTACCGGCGGCTACAACAGTACCGAAGTCCTGGACCTGGTCACCGAAAAGAAGTGGATTTCCGTCCAGCACGATCGGCGAGAGTATCCCTTCTGATCGGTCGGCCGGTCGCGCAGTCGATGGTCGCGTATCCGTCCGGCGACCGGACGGGCGGTACCCGACCAGGAGCAACACGTTCGCTCCGTGATGGCGGCCCTTCCGGAGTCGAACGACGGCTCGAGACGTGACGGTTTCCGGCGATCCAACGGCGGACTTCGTCCGACGACCTTCCTTTCGAAATCGCGCTCCTGTTCGACCGATATCGATCCGCTTCCGTCCGATTCCACTTTCACTTTCGGGCTATCTTTTAACCCCGGTGACCGCAAAGACGATGACATGAGCCAAGCCACGCTCGGCGACGACGAGGAACTGTTCGGGGAAGCGGCCAACGAGATGCGCGAGGACGTCGAATCCTCGCTCGAGGAAGGATGGACAGCGCTACCCGACGCCGACGAGATCTGGGAGACCGACGCCGACAACGTGTTGGGTGCCCTCAACGGCCTCAATTCGGCGCTCGAGGTCGGCGACGCCGAGGACAGCCTCCGCGATGCGAAGAAGTGGTTCACGATGGGCCAGCGTGCCGACGCCTTCGACGACGCTGACGACCTCGAGGAAGAGATCGAATCCCTCGAGGCGGCCATCACGGACATCGCCGAGGCGAGCGAACAGGTCGGCGAACTCACGTCAACCATTCCGGCACTGCGCGGGACGCTTCAGGACGCAGGCCCCGAAGAGTCGGCAGACGACGCTGACGACGCCGCAGATGAGGATGAGGAAGAGGAGGAAGCGGAAGAAGAAGCGGAGGCAGACGACGAAGACGAGGCGGACGAAGAAGACGAAGAGTAATCGATCGCCAGCAGCCGAACTCGATCGATCCGATCGCGGAACCTTACCGCTGTTCGGGCCGCGAGACGTCTCGCTCGGCGACCGCCTCGAGCAGCCGAGCCAGCCCGTCGGCGGCTAACTCGAGCAGTTCTTCTCCTCGCCGGGCGTCGCCGTCGGCCGGATCCCCGACGACCCCGTTTTCCGTAAACTCCGCTGCGTCGTAGGCTAGATTGACGTAACTCATCCAGTCGCCCCAGCCGTCGGCCGCGCCGGCTTGGGCCTCGTCGATCCGATCTTCGTGGATCAGCTCCGGCTCGAGGTGGCGCAGGAGTCCCGTCTCGAGGGGGCCGCCGTGACCCATGTCGGCGGTGTGCTCGCCGACGCCCTCGAACCAGGTGAACGGGACGACGTAGGCGTCGCCGTCGCGGGTGAGTCGCCCGCCGACCTCCCGGAGGGCGTCGACGTTCCCGCCGTGGCCGTTGACGATGACGACGCGATCGAAGCCGTGGTGGGCCAGACTCGCGACGGCCTCGCCGACGTAGTCCCGGAAGGTGTCCTCGGAGACCCACATCGTCCCGGGGAACTGGCGGTGCTCCTCGGCGATCCCGACCGGAATCGCCGGCGCGCGGACGACCTCGCGATCGACCCGCTCGAGACCGGCGTCGGCGACCGCCTCGGCGGTCAGCACGTCCGTCCCGAGGGGGGCGTGCGGGCCGTGTTGTTCCGTGCTGCCGACGGGGACGACCGCGAGAGTTGTCTCGAGGTCCCGGACATCCGTCCACGTCGCGGTAGAGAGGTCCATGCGCGAGTGTCTGCCCATGCGGATATGAAACCCGCGGTGGCCGAACTGCCCTCCGGCTCGAGTATCGGACCAGGCGGCTCTGCACGACTGGAGCGGACGACCCTGCGTGTTCCGCCCCTGTCATTATCCACACCAGGGTGGAAGATGGCGCGTATGGACCGTGGCGCTGGCGTTCTCGAGGCCATATACGAACTCGTCCCGGAGTGGGGTGCGGTCATCGCCGCGGCCGTGACTCAACTCGGCGATGGCTGGTTCCTCCTCGTGCTCGGGATCAGTGCGTCGTGGACCGTCGCGTGGCGACGGACGGCACGACGTGACCGGCGGCTCGAGCGCGACCGTTGCGCCCGGCAACCGGACGGCCCCTGGTTCGTCGCCGTCATCGTCGGTGGACTAGCGGTGATGACGGCGTTGAAACATCTCTTCGCATTACCGCGTCCCGATCTCGTGACGTCCGATCCGGCATTCCTCCCGTCGTCGGTGCAGTCGCTGTACCTCTCGATCGCGAGTGCCGGCGGCTACGGATTTCCGAGCGGTCACGCGGTCGGCGCGACCGTCACCTACGGTCTGTTCGCACTCGCGCTCGAGGCGAGGACGCGGCGACTCCGCCTCGCGGTCGCCGGGGCGATCGTCGTCGCGATTTCACTCACCCGGCTCGTCCTCGGGGTCCACTACCCGCTCGACGTCGTCGCGGGGACCGTCGTCGGGAGTTCGTATCTCGCCGTGACGTGGTGGCTTCTCGAGCGGTCGCCGTTCGATCGGACGGCCACTGCGTTCACGCTCGCGCTGGGGCTGGCCGGCGTCGCCATGATCGCCAGCGGGCGCGCAGACAGCGCCGTCGCGTACGTCGCGCTCGCAGCCAGTGGGCTCGCGGGGTGGATAGCCGCGAACGTGTCGCCAACGAGCGTGTCGACACCCGCCGAACAGTACCAGAGAGGGCTACTGCTAGCTGCCAGCGTCTCCCTCATCGCCGTTGGCGGCTTCGGTGTTCTCGGCGGTCGACCGAGACTGGTCGCCTCGGCGATGCTCCTCGGATTCCTGTCGGTGTTTCCGGCCGCCGTGTTCCCTCGGCTGACGACCAACGAGATGACCACACCCTGACCGCCCACTTACCACGGCGAACGCAGGCCCAATCCGTTTGCGCCACTAAATACTCATTTCACGTATGCCCGAAGATAGTCGCGAGCTCGGCGTCGAGCTCGGTGACCTCCAGGACGAACTCGAGAGTCAGGAGTACCCGATCAGCCACGACGAACTCCTCGAGGAGCACGGCGACGAGACCGTCGAGATGAGTGGTAATACGACGACGCTCGAGGAGCTCATCGGACCGCTGAACGAGGACGAGTACAGGGATTACGGCGAGGTCGAACAGGCGATCATGAACATGGTCGGCGACGAGGCGATCGGACGGAAGAACTACAGCGACCGGACGCCGCCCGCGGCGGGTGAAGACCGGCAGGACGAGGGAGGACCGGGGCAGGGCGGTCAGGAGGATCAGGAATCGTTCTAAGCCGACAGTTGGAATTCGACCGGTCGAAGATCCGACTCGTTTCGATCAGCGGTCGTTAATCGTCAGTCATCGTCGCCGACTTCCGTCCGCGCCTGCCGGCGCTGGGCGCGCTCGATGAACTCCTCGGGAAGCTCGTCGATTTCGCCGGCCTGCACGCCCCAGAGGTGCGAGTAGAGTCCGCCGTTTTCTAGCAGTTCGTCGTGCGTGCCGCGTTCGACGATCTCGCCACCCTCAAGGACGAGGACCTGATCCGCGTCCTTGATCGTCGAGAGCCGGTGGGCGATGGCGAAGGTGGTTCGATCCTCGGCGAGTTCGTCGATCGAGCGCTGGATGAGCATCTCTGTCTCAGTGTCGACGTCGCTGGTCGCCTCGTCTAACACGAGGATGTCGGGGTCTTTGAGGATCGCGCGGGCGATGGAGAGCCGCTGGCGCTGGCCGCCCGAAAGCTTGACGCCGCGCTCGCCCACTTCGGTGTCGTACCCTTCGGGCAGGTTCTCGATGAACTCGTGGGCCTCGGCCATCTTCGCGGCCTCGATCACGTCCTCGCGGTCGGCGTCGAAGGTGCCGTACGTGATGTTCTCCTCGACGCTGCCGTAGAAGAGGAAGGTGTCCTGACTCACGTAGCCAAGCGACTCGCGGAGGCTCCGAAGCGTCACGTTCCGAACGTTTTGTCCGTCGACGCGGATCGCGCCCTCGTCGACGTCGTACATTCGGAGGAGGAGTTTGAGGACCGTCGACTTGCCAGCCCCCGTGGGACCGACCAGCGCGAGCGTCTCGCCGCCGTCGACGGTGAAGTCGATATTCTCGAGGATCCGTTCTTCGTCTCCCGAGTCGCGGCGCTCCTCGGTCGACTCGCCCGTGGTCCGTTCCGCCTCGCGATCGCCGTAGCTGAACGAGACGTCGTCGTACTCGACGCGACCCTCGGTCACCTCGAGGTCGGGTGCGTTCGGTTCCTCGCCGACCCGATTCGGTTCGTCCATCAATCCGAAGATGCGCTCGCTCGAGGCGCGAGCCCGCTGGTACATGTTTATTATCTGCCCGAATTGCGCCATCGGCCAGATGAAACGCTGCGTGTAGAGGATGAAGACGACGAACATCCCGGTGCTGAGTCCGCCTGAAAACGGCCCCGGCGGACCGCCGATAACCCAGAGTCCGCCGACGAGGAAGGTGATGACGAAGCCGATTCCCGCGAGGACGCGCAGGCCGGGGAAGAACTTGATCCGGGTGCGAATCGCGCCCCAGTTGGCGTCGAAGTACTCCTGAGAGACGTCTTCGACCCGGTCGGATTCGTACTCCTCGGTCGTACTGGACTTGATGACCTGAATGCCGCCGAGGTTGTTCTCGAGTCGGGAGTTGACCTTGCCGACGGTCGAGCGGACCTGAGCGTACTTGGGCTGGATCGTCTGGATGAAGAGGTAGGTAAAGAGGGCGATCAGCGGCACCGGGAGGAGCGCGATCAGGGCCAGCTGCCAGTTGATCGCGAACAGCAGGCCACCGATGCCGAGCACCATCACGAGCAGCCGGAACAGGGAGTTCATCCCGTCGTTCAGAAACTTCTCGAGGCGGTTGACGTCGTTCGAGAGGATCGACATCATCTCGCCGGTCTGCTTGTCGGCGAAGAATCCCATGTCCAGGCGCTGCATCTCGTCGTAGGTGTCGGTCCGGATGTCGTGCTGGACGTTCTGGGCGAACGTGTTGAACCCCCAGTTTCGGGTCCAGTGGAACACGGCTGAACAGAGAAACGCGCCGGCGATGATCCCGATCGTCAGCCAGAACTGGGGCAATCGGCCGTCGGGGACGTAGGGGGCCACGAGCCCGCCGCCGACCGGGAACGCCTCTGCGTACGGGATATCCTGGCGGATCACGGCGTCGATCGCGACCCCCAGCATGAGCGCCGGGAGCAGGTCCAGAATCCGAGCGAAGAAACTCGCGATTACGCCGATGACAGCGGCGCCCTTGTAGTTCGACCCGTACTCGAGGAACAGCCGCTTCATCGGATTCTCGATCTCCGCCCGCTGCTCCTCGAAGGGATCGTCCTCGTCCCAGTCGGCGCTACTCATTCAACAGGGCTCAGGGTCCGCCGGCAATAAGAATTACCGACGAGCCGAAATACGGCGGGCGTCGACCGCTGCCGGCGCGGTCGGCTCGCGGTCTGCCGTCGCGGCAAAGCGCTCGAGTGAATCAGCTCCGACACTGGTAATGGTGGTCTGGTTCGATTCGAGATCGATTTCGACTTCGTCGCCGACTTCGATGCCCGTCTCGTTCGCGTAGCCGCGTGGCACCTCGAGCACCCACTTCCCGCGGCCGGAGTACTCGAGATCATTTCCGTCCTCGTCGGGGCCGGGCGCGCGGGCGTGGTGAATCGACGTGATTTCGCGATCGGCGTCGATGAAGATGATATCGATGTCGAAGTCCATCTCGCGCATCACATAGTCCAACTCTTGTTCCTCATTGTGGATGAACAACATCCCGTTACCCGGCTCGAGGGACTCGTGATCACTCAATCCGGTATAGCGTTCGTTTCTGTCGTCGGCGATGTCGACATCAATCACGGCTTTGGGTTCGCGTTCAGCGTCGCCAGCGGTTTCATTCGTCGATCCGTTGCTCTCATCGCTTTCGTTCGTCTCTTCACCGGTCCCATCTGCGGGTTCACTGTCGGCAGCACCGTTTCCCGATTCGGAATCCGCGTCATCGTCGGATCCATCGTCGAGGACGCGAACTTCGCCCTCGTCAGGGCCCCACGGGGCAGAAACGAGGCCAGCCTGCACGAGGACAATGCCGAGAGCTGCGAGGATGGCGACGACGAGGAGCCCCTTCCATACGCGCTCGAGTGCCATGCACGATACCTGCAACGCGAGAGAGTAAAGGTTATTCGGACGGGGCGACTCGTCCCGGATACGGGCTCGTGGTCTAGCTGGTTATGACGCGGCCTTTACAAGGCCGAGGTCGGTGGTTCGAACCCGCCCGAGCCCACTACCGCTATTCATGCTCGGATTCGCTGTACGGAGTCGGGTTTCGGTCTGGAATCGTCCCTCGAATCGCTAGATTCCAACCACGCAGTGCACCCGCCTCGGACACGTCTGGCGATTACGTTAGGTTCGATGCGCCCGAGGACATTAGATAGAGACGACTACGACCTAGCCGAAGTTGTCACGGAGAGGTAACGCCACCTACAGACCAAGTAAACCACTACGGTTCGCTCAGTTCCATTCGAACATCGATTTCCACGTCTTCATTCACGGGGGCTTCATGCCGGTCTGGATTTAATTGGAGTTGATGTTGACCATCGCTCTCTATTTCGTATTCGTTGGTTTCTCCATCCTTTTCTTCATAGAACTGGTAGCTGTGAACGAATCCAGTTCCATCCCCTACTTGGAATCTTAGACGTTCCCCTTCGCCAATATTTGATGCTTCGACCGTGACGGTCTGCCCTTCTACCACATCGACTTGCCAGTTTCGCAGGTTACTCAGCGTGTCTTCGTACACAACACCAGTCTCGTATTCTTCTTCAGAATCATCCTCTCCACTGTCTGTATTATCAGTTTCAGAGTCATCTTGTTCACCATCATCAGTAGCTTCGGAGTCTTCTGAGTCGTCCCCATCGGCAGCACACCCAGCAAGGCCAATAACACCTATTCCAGTAATCGAGGACAGCAATTTCCGTCTGTTCATGATGTCAACACACATTATCATCATATCAAAGTATTCCTATAGCTTCGCTCAAACTGGTTCAGTCTCTCGATTATGCACGTGTGACGCACGCAATGTCCAAGTAGGCGATTTAAAATGTCCTGACCCCGATCTAAACTTCGCCACCTATCAGTCGACAGACTATCACGATACAGACGGCAAGACTGATTTGGACCGTCTTGCTTCGGTTCGAACCCGCCCGAGCCATATTTCTGCCACGAACAATCCGTGACGGCAGAAATTCGTCGCGAGTGGTGGGTTAAACTACGGAACGAGCGAACGCTAGTGAGCGAAGTTCAGGTGGCTCGAACCCGCTCGAGCCAACCCACATTCTGTACGAACGCCATCCAACGTCGCTCTCCGTATCGGACACTGAAGAAAACGGCCGAAGCGACGTCACGGTCGCGCGATCGAATGTGACCCAAAACCGATCAATCGACCGGATCAGGATGCGTTCTAACAGTCCTCTACGTACTCCTCGTACTCGCGTTTTGCGCGCTCGTACGCGTGTCGCTTCTTTTTGAGTTGCTTCTTGTTCACCTTCCCTTTCTCGTATTTCTTTTTGTACTCCTCGTACTCGCGTTTTGCGCGCTTGTATTCGCGCTTTTTCTTCTTCTTGTTCTTCCCATCGTCACCGTCATCGCCGTCATCTCCATCATCGCCGTCATCTCCGTCATCGCCGTCATCGGGTTCCTTTGTGAACTCCAGAATATCGCCGTACACCACCATGTCGCCCACCTGGGCGACCGCTCGGAACTCGTAGGTCGTGCCCGTCTCGAGGTTCGTCGCCGTCGCGCTGAACGGTCCGGGTTCGGTGAGGACCGCTTCGTCGGTGAACATCCACACCGTCGTTCCCTCGACGCGGTACAGGAAGTAGACGGTAACCTCCGCTGCACCCTCGAGTTCGAGCAGTTCGCCGTTGAGCGTGGCCGTCGAGCCGTTGACCTCCGTCGCTGGCTCCGTCTCGACGTCCAACTCGTCCGGCCCGAATTTGGTGAACGAGAGCGTGGCTCCGAGGAACCGTTCGCCGTTCGCGACCATGACTGCCCGGAACTCGTACGTGGTACCGAGTTCGAGGCCTTCGATCCCGGCGCTGAAGTCACCGGGCGCGTCGAGCGTCTGGGACTCGGTGGCGATCCACTCGTCCGCGCCGAGCTCACGCCACTCGAAGAAGACGTCGACCGTGTCGAAGTCGCCGAGGTCGGTCAACTCACCGTTGAGCGTCGCGGTCGAACCGTTGATCTCCGTCGCCGGCTGTGTCTCGACATTGGGGACGCCGGCCTCAGCTTTGGTGAACGAGACGATGGTTCCTTCCTCACGCGTGCCATTGGCCACGACGACCGCCCGGAATTCGTACGTGGTGCCGGGCTCGAGGCCCTCGATTCCAGCGCTGAAGTCGCCGGGTGCGTCGAGCGTCTGGGACTCGGTGGCAGTCCAGTCTTCCTCGCCGATCGCACGCCATTCGAAGAAGACATCGACGGAATCGAAGTCCCCGATCTCGATCAATTCACCGTTGAGCGTCGCCGTCGATCCGTTGATCTCCGTCGCCGTCTGGGTTTCGACGATGGGTGCGCCGGGTTCGTCTTTGGTGAACGAGAGAACGGCTCCTTCGTCGCGCGTGTCATCGGTCACTGCGACCGCCCGGAATTCGTACGTACCACCGGGCTCGAGGCCCTCGATTCCGGCGCTAAAGTCGCCGGGCGCGTCGAGCGTCTGAGTCTCGGTTGCGGTCCACTCGTCCGTGCCGAGTTCACGCCACTCGAAGAAGACGTCGACCGCGTCGAAGTCCCCGAGATCGAGCAGTTCGCCGTTGAGCGTGGCCGTCGAGCCGTTGACTTCCGTCGCCGGCGACGTGACGACCTCCGGAACACCTGGGACCGTCTTGATGATGCGAAGCGTGGCCCCTTCGATCCGCTCGCCGTTCGCCAGCCCGACCGCCCGGAACTCGTACGTGTTGCCGGGCTCGAGACCCTCGATTCCGGCGCTAAAGTCGCCGGGCGCGTCGAGCGTCTGTGTGTCGGTGGCGATCCACTCGTCCGTGCCGAGCTCACGCCACTCGAAGAAGACATCGACGGTGTCGAAGTCGCCGAGGTCGGTCAACTCACCGTTGAGCGTGGCCGTCGAGCCGTTGACGTCCGTCGCTGGCGTCGTTACGACGTCGGGGACGGTCGGATCGCAACTAATGTCGAGCGTCGTGATATCGAGACCGATTGCGATATTGTCGGTCTCGAGCGAATACGTTCCGTCCGCGAGAGTCCCCCACGTCGCCGAACCGCCGGCGGGAACCTCCATCGTCTCCTCGTACGCATCGGGACCGGTGACGGTTACCATTACCGAGACGTCGTTGGGGTTCGTTACCGTGATCTCCCCGTCCTCATCTTCACACGCCGAGTCCACTCGCAGGTCGACGAGATCGCAGTCGCACCCGGTGACCGTCGCCATCTGAAGATTGACGTCGGTTTGGGCGTACAAACAGCCGTCCACCGTTGCGTTGGTGAGCACGTTGATCCCCGTCTGCGCCAGCACGACCCCCGCAAAGTTCGCGTCCGTCCCGATCTCGACACCGGCACCGCCGGCGACTACCCAGACGATGTTTTCGGCCTGTGCGCCCCCTTCCAGATTAACTGTCACCCCGCTCGCCACGGTGAGATCCCCCGCGATCTGGAAGATCCAGGTGTCATCCGGGCCACCCTCGATGGTGATATCGTCGTCGATCAGGACGTCCGTACTCCAGTTGTAGACGCCCGGGGTAAGCGTCTCCCCACCGATATTGCCGCCACCTAACTCCGTAACGTCCGGTGGGACGCGGCCGTACGCATCGGTGAACGCGGCTTCCATATCGCTCACGGCCGTGGTCAATCTGGACGGGGTCGGCTCCGCATAATCGGCCGCGTACACCCGCCCGTCCACCTGCGTCGACGTCGAGTAGACGCCAGATTCGTCCAGCGTTAGATCGAACCCGGTTATGGCGGTCGAACCGATCGGACTCACGCCGATGTCCCCTGCCACGTCGGAATTGGGAACGCTCGATATTCCGGACTTTGCCAGGATCGAAAAGTCACAGGCCGTCCCGAGGTCGACCGGTGCTGGGCCGTCCACTTGTTGGACTTGAAGCGCGTTCGTGGACGTCTCTTCCGGATCGTTATCTTCCTGAATGGCGCCCATACAGCCGGCGAGGCCGGCTGTGAGCAACCCACTCGATGTGATGACAGTTCTTCTGGTCGGACTGTAATCCATATCTGGTAATCACTAACGGATAGTATTGTAATCCTCAAACTACGGTTACGAAAGATGATTCTGTTTTGATTTCATCTCCTGTTCAGAATTACTGGTCAGTTCGGAGTACGCTGCTGAGGTATCCGGTGCTTTCGGAGTAGCAGTAGTTCCCATCGGGTCAGGCGGGAACCACAATTGACGACGTCGGGTCCTCAGAACGCGTCTGGATGGTGTACATGCTGCTTCCCTCCACCCAAACGCACGTATTACGGCCTCTACAGCCGAATCCGTAGCGGAAGCTCTCCTGGCAGGGATCCCTATCAGCGCAGCGAGGCTGGACGGGCAGTCACACGAGTCCTTGAGGGCCGCGTCGAACGCGCGTCCGATCCGTCGGTGCTATCGGATCGAGTAATCGATACCAATCGCAACACACGTGCGTTCGTGTACCGTCGCTAACTAGGCGATTTGAGGCCTGTATATAGTATAATGGGTTACTAGTGCCTCGTCAGATTCTGGACGAGCCACGCTCGAGCCCAGTGTTTTCTCGTGAACAACTGGCGAGCGGCAGACTTCGTTTCGGATAGCGACTCGAGCCCTGAGAACGAGATTAAGCACCGGCAGAGATGAATAGAAAAGCGGCGAGCGAGTCCGCGGTCGCCGAACACGGACGAGAGGCCTCGAGTCGATCAGTCGGACGATGGACACAGAGCGCGATACGCGCCGCGGTCGTCACTGTTTGAGTCGTGCGACGTTCTCCCGGATCTGGCCGAGTAGGCCGTCGCCCGACTCGGTCTGGAGAGCGGCGTGTAGCGTCGAGTTCTCCGGTTCGTCCTTGACGACGATCCGGAGGTAGGGCTCGAGCTGGTCGAAGTTATCTGCGAGGATGACGGTGTGGTTGTCCTCGTTGTGGTCGACGACGCCCGCGTCGTCGAGTTTCGGGACGTGGCACTGGACCGACGAGACGTAGACGCTCTTGTACTCGTTTTTCGCGACCTCGTCCGGCGGGACGTCGTGTTCCCAGCCCGCGACCGTCTCGGCCAGCGTCGATAGCTCGATCGGATCCTCTCGCCCGCGCAATGCGTACAGCAGGTACCGTCGCCGCCGATTGGCCAGTAGCTCGAGGATGGTGTCTGCGGAGAGCTCCTGTTCCGCTTGGCTCGAGGTAAGGGTTTCCATAACAGGATACTACTCTCCAGTGCAGAAAAGGGTGTCTTGAATATCTGATATTCCAACAGACGACGGGTAATCCTGTATATATGTTCCCGTATCCTCTCCGTTACTCGTTTTTCGATGACTTACTCGAGTCGACTGATCGTCCGTCCGCCTCCTGTAAGCAGGACGGAACGCCGATCCCGATTCGAAATCCTTTTTTATACCATGGCCGGAGAGTGTGGTAGGCCGCCTTAGCTCAGACTGGGAGAGCACTCGACTGAAGATCGAGCTGTCCCCGGTTCAAATCCGGGAGGCGGCATATTCTGCGGCGACGAACGAAGTGAGGAAGCGCAGAAACGACGCCGACCGGATTCTGAACCCTACCAGTCGCGCGCAGCGAAGCGAGCACGTCTGGTTTCGGTTCAAATCCGGGAGGCGGCATGTTTCTACGGCCGACAATACGAACGAGCGGAGCGAGTGAGTCGTCGGCCGCGAAACTGCACCCGAACGGATTTGAACTAGACGGAGGTTCTGCGCTTCGCGCAGGTTCTCCGGCGTAGTTCACAATCCGGGAGGCGGCATACTTCTCCGAAACGTTCTCTAGTAACCGGACAGAGTGGGTTTCGACAGTATTTCTCCCCCGAGATCCCTGGTGGGATTCGAGCTGCGATGAAGGGATTGCGCTGCTCGAGAACCGCTGAATTTCAGTCTTTCAACCGATGAGACGGATTAGACCGCATCGAGGAGGGAGAACGCGCCGAGTCCCTTTTCGGTGTGACAGAGAGCACGGTAGCAGGGCTCGAGCCAGCTGATTCGATGTCGTACTCGAGGAGTCGGCGCTCGAACCTGTCGGCGCTCGTACTCGAGACGGTCTCGACGGCCGGATCGGGGCGGTCGGGAAGCGTCCCGAGACAGTCCAGAATCGCTTCGCGAGTGCCGTTCATATCGGCGCGACGGACGGTGGGAACATAAGTACGATGTGGACGATTCGGTCCCGACCCTCATCGGCCCGGAGCCAGGCCAACGAACTCGACGGCGAACCGATTCGGATCGGACGCGGTGCAGTCAGCGAGGAGCCGTCATCCCTCGAGCAGTCGACGCGAAGTCGTTCCGAACGATGGAGCCGTTTCGGGCCGAGAGAATCAGAGGTTCGCGTCGTCAGAGAGCCCAAGGTACCGCGAACGCGGCCTGAGGTTTAAACGGTCGGTCCCGTCCGACAACATGCCGAGCAATGATTACGAACCTCGAGTGACCATACAACCGGCATTCCGTTCGGGGAAGCCCACTCCTCAAGAGGGCAGAGACTGACAGTACAGCCGTGAGCAGTAACTCGATTACAAACGAGAGCGATACGTTCGAGATCGGCGGTTCGACCGTTCACCGGCTGGGTTTCGGCGCGATGCGCCTCACCGGCGATGACATCATCGGCGCGCCCGAGGACGAGGAGACCGCACGCGAAGTCGTCGAGCACGCGGTCGACTGCGGCGTCGACCTCATCGACACGGCCGACTCCTACGGCCCCGCCGCGAGCGAGCGACTCATCGGCGAGGCAATCGGCGACCCCGACGACGTGCTGGTCGCGACCAAGGCCGGCCTGCTGCGCAACCGCGAGGGCGACTGGATCGCCCACGGCGATCCGGACTACATCCGCAATCAGGTGCTTACCTCGCTCGATCGGCTCCGGACGGACACCATCGATCTCTTCCAGTTCCACCGACCGGACGACGACACGCCGTACGCGGACTCCGTCGCGACCTTCGCGGAACTCAAAGACGAAGGCGTCGTCGACGAGGTCGGCGTCAGCAACGTCTCACCCGAACTCCTCGATACGGCTCGCGAACAGGTCGAAATCGCGACCGTTCAGAACCGCTACAACCTGAACGATCGCGGGAGCAAGGAGGTGCTCGAGATCTGTGACGACGAGGACATCGGCTTCATCCCGTGGGCCCCGATCAACGGCGACGATCTGGACGAACACGGCGACCTCCTCGACGAGATCGCGGCCGAGCACGACGCGACCCGACGACAGATCGGACTGGCGTGGCTGCTCGAGCGCTCGGACGTGATGCTCCCCATCCCGGGCACCTCGGATCCGGACCACCTCGAGTCGAACGTCGCCGCGTCACAGCTTTCGCTCAGCGACGACGAGGTACAGCGGTTGACCGAAGTGGCCGACTGAGCGCCCACACTCGTTTTTCGGCTGGAACCGGCTCGAACGGACTGGAGTGAACGCGGCTCGAGCTGACTCGGACCGGCCAGTATCGCTCGAGCCGACACGAGCTAGCTACGATCCATCGAGTCGGCCTGCGATCCGCTGGGAGAGATCGGTGAGGTAGAACGAGCCCCAGATCGCGGCGACGACGGCTCCGACGGCGTCGTAGACGAGGTCGACGATCGTATCGTTCAGGCCGTGTTGCGCGAGGACCGCGTCGAGGCCGAGCCGTTGTGCGCTCCAGTCGATGCCGAACTCCATGAGTTCCCAGACGACGCCGAAGGCCAGGACGAACACGAGGATGAACGCGAATAGCATCGCGGGTGGGATGTAGATTTCATCGGTGTAGAGGTCGATCGCCCGGACGACCGCGTAGCCCGCCGCGGCGACGATCGACGCAGAAACCGTGTGCGTCAGGCTATCCCACGGACCGATCAGCGCGTAGAGGCCGGCCGAGCCGAGCACGTGGAGAAACACGGCCGCGGTGAGCCAGAACACGAGTCCCGGCTCGAGCGGCAGTTTGGCGTCCCGCTCGAGGACGGCGGGGAGGAAGGTGATCCCGAGTGCGATGGCGGTGTTCGAGACCGTCGTCAGATCGCGGGTAACGATCCCGTAAATCAGGATGACGGCGAGCGCCGCCTGCATGACGCGAGAGAGCAGATTGACGAATTTGTCGGGGGCGTCCAGTCGATCCCGTATCAGCGTCGGAACGGGATCCGATTCCGAGTCGGGCGAGGACTTCTGCGGTGCAGACGTGCGCTGGGTATCGACTTCGTCCACACCGTACGACTGGAAGTAACGGCTGAAGACGAACCCCGCGAGCAGGCCGGCGACCGCCGCGTACGCGAAGTTGATCATCAACGCGCGATTGGCCGCGTCCTGCGAGCGGCCGTCCAGAATGTAGTTCGTCTCGAACGTCACGTCGGCGAGCCACTGCGCGACGTTCCACGCGCCGGCGACGGCCAGCGTCGTGAACACGACGAGCGTGACCGCGAACGCGTGGTTCATACGAACCGCAGTGAACCGATCGAGCTCGACGCACGCGACGAGCGCGACTGCAGCGACGGCGAGGTAGGTCACGATCGACGTCAGGAACGACTCGCCGAGCACCGTCGCATCGACGACGGGCAGTAAAACGAGAACCAGCAGTTCCCAGGGCGGCATCGCGAGGGGGTCCCGAAACGCGGCGACCGGGAGCAACACGATCGCGACTGCAAACGCGGTGAAGGCGAGCCACCGGTACGAGTCTGCGAGTCCGTGATTGATAGCGAGCGCGACAAGCACGATCGTAATAACCCAGGCCAGTGCCGCGTTTCGCTGTGACCCATCGAACGCCCCACCGAGTCGAGCATCCGCCATATCCCCGTTTAGGGGATGGGTCCCCTAAACGCGAAGGCATGAGTGCGCCGTTTCGAGTCGTTCACGCGCTCGAGACGTCTCGTTAGCGGTCAGTATCGCTCCTGGACTCTATCGATCTGACACTGCACGCAGAGATCGTCGGCGAAACAGCCGACGCTGTCGTGCGGACAGTCGTACGCCTCGACGTCGACGGACATGCGGCGTTTTGCGTGCTCCCACTCCGTCTCCCAGTCGTCGATATCCATCTCGGCGGAGGTGAAGACGACGGCTCCGTTTCGGTCGACGAGCTTCGCGACCGTGACCGAGCGGTGGGTCTCTTTGATGACGGCGATCGCGTCTTCGTATGATGTACATCGGATTTCCTCTCGTCCCGTCCGATCGTCTAACAGACGGACGGTGACGGAACCGTCGTACTCTTCCGTCGGCTCCAGACCACGGGTCATACCAGCAACTGGCGGAACGCCGCGATAAAAAGCTGCGCCCCAGTACGGTGAGTCGCGTCCGCCGGTCTGTCACGAAACGAGTTCGATTTTCTGGGAGCTCTTGCGATAAACGGATCCATAAGCCGCAGGAACTCCAGATGCGAGAATCGAACCGTGGTCGTTCCGCTCGCGTTGCTCGCTTCACTCTCCGGTTCGATTTCGCCTTCCGGCTTTTCCACTCTTCACTCCGTTCGCCCGAGCGGTGATACCGCTCCGAGCCGTCGCTCACTTCCTTCGCGACGACATCGTGAAAAAGTCCGGGTGCGAGAATCGAACCCGCGTCTCAGCCTCCACAAGGCTGAAGGATAACCACTACCCCAACCCGGACACGCTTGCATATCAACCTACAGCCGGTTGGACTAAAATACGTTACGACTCTGCGATGGAGTGTGGAACTCCGTACCGTGCGATTTCGGCCGGCGTGAGTGGTCCCTGATACCCTCTTACACTCGAGTCGGCTCGCGACCGAGACGTTTTTCGACCCGCAGCCCCAAGAATCGGCAACGCGTGGCCATCACCGACAAGATCTACGTCAAGAACCACCGCCAGCTCAGCTCCCAGCTCGAGACGAACATCCCCAAAGGAGCCTTCAAAGGGGCGACGCTCGACATGCTCTTTCAGGGCGAGGGCCTCGAGAAACTCGACGACGCGACCCGCGACCGCGTCCTCGACTTCACGCAGGACTTCCTCGACTGCGGCTGTGACAACAACCCCTACTGCGGCTGTCCGGAGCGGAAGTTCCTCCAGTACCTCCTCGAGTTACGCGCCCAGGGACTGGGACCGGACGCGATCGTCGACGTGATGACCGACGACTACATGGTCTATGCCTACTCCGGCGACGTGCTCTCCTTTCTCGACAACGCCGTCCGGACCCTCGAGGCCGCCGAGGGACTCGCCCGCGTCGACGGCGCGGACGAGGCCCACGACGAGATCCGACGGGCGAAGCAGGATCTTGCGCGATAACCGCAACCGAGCGCCTCAGGCTTCCTCCCAGGGTTTCGTCTCGACGTCGACGAACTCGAACATGTCCGCGAACTCGTCGGGGAACTGTTCCTCGACGTGGGCCAGTTCGCCGCCGGGAACCTGCTCGCTCAGCAGTTCGACGACCGCTTTGATTCGGTAGACCGCCTCGGCCCGATCGACGTTCGACGGCCGCCCGTAGGACGCGTCGAGATCCAGATCATCGTAGTTCAGCCGCTCGAGGACCTGGTCGACGAACTCGTCGTAGTCGTAGCCCTGCCCGTGATCGGCGGCCAGGAGGTGCCGATCGATCTCCATCGGCAGCGGGCTCGCCATGTCCGTCGCGCCGCCCTCGTCGACGCGCTCGCCGAGCGTCTCGAGGACCGCACGAACGGTTCGGACGGCTTCGGCCTGCCGGCCGGCCTCGATTCTGTGCTGTACCTCGCCGACGAAATCGGTGTAGCTCGTACTCATCGTGTTGCCTCGTGCTCGAGACTGTGTACCGTTCGAAGCAAAAGCGCTACCCGCGGATTCGCAAGCGTCGGCCGCAGTTCGGGCACACGGCATCGGCTGCGCGGGAGGGTATATATCACCAGCGAGGATCCCGCCGAGTAACGGACTACAGTCGCTCGGGTGCGAGCGCGTCGATCGTCGTCTCGGCCACCTCGCTCGAGGCCGGCTCGGGAACGACGACGATCGGATGGTCGATTCCCGTCTCGGCGACGAGCGTCCGGAGCTGGTCGCGGGCCTCGTCGGGCGTTCCGGCGACCCCGAGGTCGGCGATCATCTCGTCCGTCACCGCGTTCGCGGCGGCCCGCTTGTCGCCGCCGCGCCAGGCGTCGGCGATTCGGTCCGCCTCCTCGGGGAATTTCGTCGCGACCGCCCTGCGGTAGCCCTCGCCGCTCCCGACGTAGTAGGCGATGTGCCGACGCAGGGTGTCTCGAGCCTCGCTCCGGTCGTCGCTGACCGCCGACGGGACGTACGGCGCGATCGTGATCTCGCCGGGCTCCCGGTCGCGCTCCCGTGCGGCGTCTGCCACCTCCTCGAACGCCTTGTCGAGGGTCGAAAAGGGGATGTTGTGCGGAATCCAGCCGTCAGCGAGTCGGCCGACGACGCGGCGATTCGCGGGGCCGAGGCCGGCGTGATAGATCGGCACCGATGCTTCGATCGATGGGAAGTCCGCCGCCTCGAGCAGTTCGCCCTCGTAGTCGACGGGCTCGCCGTCCCCCGTGGTGAACTCGCGGATCAGTTCGATCGTCTCGTGGGCGCGCCGCACCGGGCGATCGAACGCCGTTCCGTGGAGTCCCTCGATCGCCGTCGCCGTGCTCGTCCCGAGGCCGAGCGTGAATCGGCCATCGGATGCGTCCGCGAGCGATGCCGCCGTCATCGCGAGGACGGCGGGCGATCGGGAGTACACGTTCACGATTGCGGTGCCGATCTCGATCTCGTCGGTCCGGCAGGCCATCTCGGTCGCCTGGACGACGCCGCTCGCGCCCCAGAGCTCGCCGACCCAGGCGGCGTCGTAGCCGCGGTCTTCCGCACGAACGGCGACGTCAGCGAGGTCGACATCGCCGAACGACGTTACCATGAGTCCAACGTCCATGCCCGCCCTGTGTACACCCAGCAGCAAAAATCGACGCCCCATCGCGACACGGAATCGACGGTCGATAGCAACGGGCGTCCAACGAGAAGCGAATCGAACGGAACGGACGCTGAAACTGCAATCCTGCACAAGGTTGACCTGTTCGGCCGATGATCCATCTCTATGATCGATCGGGAAGGCCGCGTCATCTTCGGCTCGCTTCTGGCGTTCGTCGTCATCGTTTCGGGCTCGATGGTCGTCGAACGCCAGACCGGCGTCGCGCTCCGCGATCGGCCGCTGCTCGCGTTTGTGCTGTTCGCCGGAATCGCCGTCGCACTCCCGCAACTGTATCTCGCGCTCGCGGAACCCGGTCCCCGCTCGCGGAGCAGACTCCGGTTCGCCGCAGTTACTACGGCGGTGTTCGCGGTCGCGTTCGCCGACGACGCGTCGGGCACTCGTTATCTGCTGATCGCAGCGATCGGCACCGGGTCGATCCTCGGACTGCTCTGTTACGAGGCCCTCGAGGGATACCGTGCCGTCAGCGACGAGATTTCGTTCGACCTGCGCGATCGGTGAGCCGCGAGCGGCGAAAATCAGCAACTGTTAGGGCGTCCGACCGTCTCGTCCCACCCATGACAGCTCCCGAGGACCTCGCCGAGCGAGTGCGCGAGGGCGACCTTCGTCTCCACGAACTCGAGGACCACGCCGACTACGACACCGCGGCCGAAGCGCGCCGGATACTCGTCGAACGTGAGACGGGAACCGAACTCGAGGCGATTGGCGACTACGCGTTCCCCGCCGAGCAGGCGGACCCGAACATCGAGAACATGATCGGCGCGGCGCAGGTACCGATGGGCGTCGTCGGCCCCGTTTCCGTCTCCGGCGGTGCGGCCGACGGCGAGCACTACCTGCCGCTCGCGACGACCGAGGGCGCACTGCTGGCGTCGGTCAACCGCGGGCTGGGCGTGATCCGCTCCGCGGGCGGCGCGGACGCACGCGTGACGAAGAACGGCATGACTCGAGCGCCAGTCTTTCGCGTGACCGGCGTCGCCGAGGCAGCCGAAACCGTCGAGTGGGTCGAGTCCAATTTCGAGGTCCTTCGGGAGGCCGCCGAATCCACGACGAGCCACGGCGAACTGCTCGACATCGAGCCCTACGTCGTCGGCGACTCCGTTTTCCTGCGCTTCGCCTACGACACCAAGGACGCGATGGGGATGAACATGGCCACGATCGCCACCGGCGAGGCCTGCGAGATCGTCGAGGCCGAAACCCCCGCCTCGCTCGTCGCGCTCTCGGGGAACCTCTGTTCGGACAAGAAACCCGCTGCCATCAACGCCGTCGAGGGACGGGGGCGCTCCGTGACCGCCGACGTCGTCGTTCCCGGCGACCTCCTCGAGGAACGCCTCCACACGACCGCCGACGCCATCGTCGAGGCCAACACCCGCAAAAACCTGATCGGCAGCGCCAAAGCGGGCAGTCTGGGGTTCAACGCCCACGCCGCCAACGTGGTCGGCGCGGCGTTCCTCGCGACCGGCCAAGATGAGGCCCAGGTCGTCGAAGCCGCCAACACGATTACCACGATGGACGCCCGCGAGCGCGAGGACGGTACCACCGACCTCTACGCCAGCGTCTCGCTCGCCTCCCTCGAGGTCGGGACCGTCGGTGGAGGGACGAAACTGCCCACGCAGTCGGAGGCGCTCGAGATCCTCGACCTCCGGGGCGGCGGTGATCCGGCGGGGTCAAACGCCGACGCGCTCGCCGAGATCATCGCCGTCGGCGCGCTGGCCGGGGAACTCTCCCTGCTGGCCGCGCTCGCGTCGCGTCATCTCGCGAGCGCACACGAGGACCTGGGGCGATAGCGCTCGATCGTGTGTGAAGATGGTCAGCGCTCGAGTGGTGAAAACGAGAAGTCGGCGTCGACTACGCTGATTCCTGCGTCGTTCCCGTCTCGGTGCCGTCCTCGGCTGTGCCGTGCCGAACCGTTCTGATTGCGATGTAACACCCGGAGAGGACGAGAAGCATCAGTCCAAGGACGACCTGCAGCCCTATCGTCCCCAGTAAAACGAGTAGCCAGCCGACGGCGGCACCGCCATGTCCGAGCGTGAGATCGTACCGTCCGACGCTCGCGTGAGCGACGGCGAGCACGGCGAACGTCGCCACGAAAATCCACGTCGTCGCGACCGTCGCCTCGACCCCCGCGATCGTTTCGCTGACGACCGTCCCGTAGACGAGTACCCCGATCGCAGCCAGGAGTCCCGCACCGATGATTCTCCCCTGGAGACCGGTCGTCGCTGTCATACCGACTCGCGTCGCTGGACGGGGAAAGCCGTGGCGATACGGTCGGGACGGGTACCGGCAGGTGAAACAGTCGTCCCGAACTACAGCAGGCGATACCGGCCGCGACTCTCGCTGACGACGCCGCGTCGCGCGAGTTTCTCGAGCGCGTCCCGAACGTACTCGGCGGAAACCCCCCGCTCGCCCGCGTACTCGACCACGTCGTCCTCGGTCGGCCGTTCGAGGGCCTCGAGCGCACCCTTCACGATCTCCTGCTTGCTACCGCTGCGGGCCGACCCCCGCGGGTCGCGGTCGCCGGCTGCCTCGACTTCCGCGACGTCGAGTCCGGACCCCTCGAGGTACTCCGCGTCGTCGACGACGCCGTCGGCCACCTCGTCCTCGAGGTCGGCGAAGGAGTCGAGTTTCGCGAAGGCCTCGCCCTCGCCCTGCCGGTTCGCGAGCATCGAGGCGCGGACGTCGCGAGCGTGGGCGGCGTCGTCGGTTTCGACGAACTTCTTGCGCTTTTCGTAGCCCTTCCGCGAGCCACAGCGGGGACACTGGGTCGTCTCGGAGCGCCCCTCGATGATCCAGAGGTTCGAACACTCGCTACAGCCGACGACGGCGTACATAGCAGACAGTGGGCCGCCCCGACAGTTCAACGTTCGGCAACCGGAGCGGAAGTAAACGACCGGAACACCGGCGGAACTATTAGGCGGTCCGCCCCCTCTCGTAGCGTATGGAACGCGTTTCCCTGACCGACCTCGAGCCGTCGGAAGCCGCCGACGGCGTCAACCTGGCGCTGATGGCCGGTACCGACTCGATGAACGTCCAGCACTTCGAGATCGAACCCGGCGCAGTCGTCGAGGAGCACAGCCATCCCAACGAGCAGACCGGTTTTCTGTACGAGGGCGAGTTGACGTTCGTCAGCGACGGCGAGGAGGTCGTCTGTGGCCCCGGCGACTCCTACGCGATTCCGGGCGACCAGCCCCACGCAGCCGAGAATCGCGGTGACGAGACGGTCCGCGGTGTCGATATCTTCAGTCCGTCGCGAGAGAACCCGAACTGGCAATCCGACTGATCGATTCGGGACGGGGTCTCGTCTACGCCGCGTCGAATCGGTCGGGTTCGATCAGCGGATCACCACGGTGCGGGCAGAACGGCGAGTGCGATCAGGAGGGCAGCAGTATTGATGAGGGCGTGCATGAGCCACGCGCCGACGAGGTTGTCGTACCACACCCGCAGGACGGTCAGGAGCGCGCCGAGGACGCCGGCGACCGCGATGCTCACGAGTCCGGCGATGAAGACGTGAATTACCGTGAACAGCAGCACCGACAGGACTGCCGCGGCGAGGAGCCCGTAGCCCCGACTCAGGAGTTGACCGAAGACCAGTCCGCGAAAGAGGAGTTCCTCGGCAATCGGGGCGACGAGCACCGATCCGAACAGGAGGATCGCGAGATCGACCGACGTGGTGACCTGTCCGGGATCGTGTGGTTCGAACCCGACAGTCGCGGCGTACCGGTTGATTCCGATGACGATGCCGATCCCGACGATAGCCGCGAGTAGCGCGGCACCAATCTCTCGGATCGAGGGACGGCGAAAAACGGCACTCGCTCGCCAGATCGCGTCGTCGAACCGCCACCGGAGCACGGCCAGGACACAGCAGTACCCGATCCCCAGCGGGAGGTTCGCGAACTGTTCAGGGAGTCCGGGATCGGACCCCATCGTGACAGTATAGATGGCGGTAAACGCCAGGACCGGGAACAGAAACGGCACGAGCGCGAGCGCGATCCCGATCCACAGCGGGAGTTCCGCGAGCGGCGCGACGGTTCCCGAGAGCCGTCGCTGTCGGTCGATCGAGGGCCCACCGACGTCGATCCACCGATCGGATGGACCTGATGTCATTAGTATTTCATTATGGGTGAACGGTATAGTAGTACGGATGTCTCGAGTCCGACGATAGATCAGTAGGTATGTGAGTGGTTTGTAATATCCATGAATACCACGGAGTTATATGCACGACTTCGAAAGAGGGATCGATGGCAACCGAGTCACGGTCGTCGGACACGTGGGGTATCGGACGAATCGGATCGTTTCTCGAGCGACTGGGGCCGACGTGGCTCGCCGGCGCGATCGCGGCGGGGCCGGCGACCATGGCCAGTCTGCTCGTTGCGGGTGCGAGCTTCGGCTACGCGCTGCTGTGGGTCGTCGTTCTATCGGCCGTTTTGGGAACCGTCGGCCAGTATCTCGCGATGCGGCTGGGGCTGCTCACCGAAGCAGGGATCGTTACGGTCGTCGAGCGCCACCTCGGCTCGTTCTGGGCCTGGGTGCTCGTGGTCGACGTCGTGCTGGCCGCCGGGCTCGCCCAGCTCGTCATCATGAAGACGCTGGCGGGCGTGAGTGCGACGGTCGCCGAAAGCGCGGGGATCGGTACCGCCGCGCTGACCGATCCGCGATTCTGGGGCGTGCTCTGGGCGGTGATCCTCGCACTGGGACTCGCGGGCGGCGGCTATCGCCTCGCGGAGGTCGGTGCCAAGCTCCTCGTCTCGATCGTCGTCATCGCGTTCATCGCGAGCGCGTTCGTCGTCCCGATCGATCCGGCTGCGGCGGCGAGCGGTCTGAAACCCGCGATTCCGGCCGGCGTCGACGGGGCGCTCGTCGCCGCAGGGATCCTCGGCGGCGCGGTCCACATCACGCTGCTGACGATGCAGAGCTACACGATGCGCGCCCGCGGCTGGACCGCACGCGACGCGGACATCGCGACGTTCGACGTCGTCAGTTCGATGCTTGTCGCCTTCGGGATCTTCAGCCTCGGCGTCTTTCTCGTCGCGGCGAGCGTCCTGCCCTCGGCCGGCGTCGATCCGGCGACGATCGACGGGGTGGGAGCCGCCCAGACGCTCGGCCCGATCGCCGGCGAGTACGCGATGTGGCTGTTCCTCGCCGGCCTTCTGGGCGCGGCGGTCTCGACCCTCGGCGGGAACACGATCGTCCCGCCCTACCTCCTCGCCGACAAACTCGGCTGGAAGCAGTCCGTCGACGACGGCCGGTACCGGGCCGCGATCGTCGCCGTCGCGCTCGCTTCGGCCGCCGGCGCGTTTCTCGAGGGGGCGTTCTTCCAGTTACTCGTCCTCACGCTGGCGTTCGGGCTCGTCGGCACGCCCTTCGCCATCGCGGTGATCCTCTACTTGCTGAACGATTCCGCGGTCGTTCCCGAGACGAACTCGCTGCCGGCGAACCTCGGCGGTCTCGCGCTGTTCGTCGTCGCAGTCGTCCTCGCCGGCGAGTTCGTCCTCGCGGAACTCGAGACGGTCACCGAGCCGGCCTCGGCGTTCGTCGTCACGTTCGCCGCGGCGATGGCGCTGGCGCTCGTCGGACTGGCCGGGCGATTCGTCCGGGATCGGATCGACGCGAACTGAATCAGGAATCAGCAACCGGCGAAACCGATGGGATCGAGCCGTTACAGCAACAGGGCGGAAACCAGCGCGAAGAAGACGAGCAGTCCGCCGCCGGTGATGGCGAGCGCGACTGCAAGCGGGAGGAGGAGACGACCCGCTTTCTGCACCATCGTTACCGTCGACATGACCGCACTCAGGGGGCGGTGAATGACCTGCTCCATAGCATCGATGGCCACACGCTGGCCCTTGAAAGTCAGTCAGACGCTCGAAAGACACCGGTTTCGACGGCGATTAGTTCAGTCGAACACGGATGGCGCTCACGCGCTATACTCTTCGAGCGCGTCCCACTCCCGCCGCATCAGTTCGCGGACGCCGTGTTCCAGAATACCCTCGCCGAGCGAGGTCGCTCGGTAGTAGGAATAGAGCCCGTCGCTATCGGGTTCCTTGCGTTTTCTATTCTCCACGAGACCGACGTCGACGAGTTCGTCGAGGTGGTAGTGGAGCACGTTCGACTCGATCTCGAGGCGGTCGCGTAACTCGCTGGCGCTCTGAGACCCGACGTCGACGAGTGCGTTCAGGACGCGAAACCGCGTCTCGTTGCCGATCGAACGCTGCATCGCGAGGTACTCCTCGAGCGAGAGAATACTCCGCTCGGGCAGCAACTCGTCCGCAAGGAGCGGACCGTCGAACTGTCTCGACTCGAGTGACGTTTCTGAAGTATTCGACGGCCGATCACACTAGCGACTTCCGCATCTCGACGTGGGGGATCCCGGCTTCCTCGAACTCGTCCCCGCGTCGTTCGTAGCCCAGACTCCGATAGAAATCAGCGGCCCGCGTTTGCGAGTGCAATTTCAGCGCCGTAAACCCCAGCGCGTCGGCCCGCTGCTCGAGGACCTGCATCAGGGCACGACCGACGCCTTCCTCTCGTCGCGACTCGAGGACGGCGACGCGTTCGACCTTGCCGATATCAGCCTCGTACTCGCGCAGTCGCGCCGCGCCGATCGGTTCGTCGCCGTCGTAGGCGACGACGTGGGTGGCCGTCTCGTCGTGCTCGTCGTACTCTACGTCCTCGTCGACACCCTGTTCCTCGACGAACACCTCCCGTCTGACCGCGAAGGCGTCCTCGCGTTCTCGTTCAGCATCGGCGATTCGGACCTCGAGATCGTCCATCACTGGGGGATACGTCCGCCGCTGGTGAGAACGTTACTCTTCGGAGAGATCGACTCGTCGCCGGTCGTCTTCCGTCTCGGCACCCTCGAGTCTCGCCGTGACGAAGAGCTCGTCGCGGTCCGTCTCGCGGTCGTCTCGGCGAATCGTGAATCTGGTGTCGGTCGTCGCTCCGGGTTCGAGACGAACGGTGGTGCTGTCGAGTTCGTTGCCCCCGGCACCGCGGAGATCGACCGCCGTCGCACCAGTGACATCGCCGCCGTTTTCGACAGTGGCGGTGACGACGGTCTCGCTCGGTCGAAACTGGTCGGTTTCGACGCGCTGGATCGACAGGACGGGACCGTCTTCGACACTGATCGGCATCGAATCGACCGTGTTCCCCCAGAACGTACCGAGACGAATCTCGAACTAGCCGCGGTAGAGCGACCCGCGGGGCTGGGCGATCCTGACCGTCGTCCATCCGCGTTCGGCCTCGGTCTCGAACGGCTGGTCCCTCGTGATCGTTCCGTCGGGTGCGACGACAGCGATGTGGAGGTCGGTCGAGTCGATATCGAGAAACACCGAAAACGATGCCTCCGCGGCACTGTAGTGGACGCGAACGTCTTCGAGAGACGCCGATGGCGGCCTCGCATACCGGATACCGACTCCAGCACCGATTCCGAAAAGTGCCGTCGCGCCGGCCGTAAGCGCCAGCCACCGACGCTCCGGAAGCCGCGGATGGCGGATCGATAGCTGCTCGGTCAGCAGCGAGAGACCGACGGCGAGCGCACCGGCGGCCGTGATCGCGAGCGAATACGGGAAGAGCTCGTCGACGACGGAACTACCCAGCCACGCTAAATCGAGCACGGCGGCCAGGAGGCCAACCGCTATCGTGACCGGCATCGGTGCGATAATCGCCGTCCCGAACACGGTGACGCGATCGAGGTCGAACCCGTCCACGAGGAGCCAGAACACGAGTCCGACGCCTAACGCGACGAGGATGCTGTACTCCTTCGGATCGATGTACAGTTCGAGGAGGCCTTCGTATCGCGCGGCGACGAACAGCGGGACCAGTACCCCGGCGATGACGAGTGCAAGTGCCGGAACGAGGTCGTCACCCGGCTCCCGACCGGCGCGGAGCCGGGTCAACGGATCGGCCGCGCGGTTCGGGTCGTCGGCCCGATCGGACCTCGAGTCCATACCAATCAGCGTATTCGATCGGTTATAATTCTGCCGTTCATATCAGTACCGAAATCATAGTTGGATGTCGACTCGTCGCGGACTAGCCGAGAGATAGTAGCCGAAAGAACGGAAAACGGAAGAAACGACGGTCAGTTGCCTCTACGAGAGCTTCTCGATATTGCTAACGACTTCCTCGGCGTACTCGCTGGTGGCGAGTTTCTCGGCGTCCTCGAGGTTGCGCTCGAGGTCGTAGGTGACCTTGCCCGAGGAGATGGTCTCCTCGACGGCGTCGCGAACGAGGTCGGCGGCGTCGGACCAGCCGATGTACTCGAGCATCATGCGGCCCGAGAGGATCATGGCGGTCGGGTTGACCTTGTCCTGGCCCTCGTACTTGGGTGCGGAGCCGTGGACGGGTTCGGCCAGCAGGAGGCCGTCGCCGAAGTTCGAACCGGGGGCGATGCCGAGGCCACCGATCTGTGCGCCGGCGGCGTCGGACATGTAGTCCCCGTTGAGGTTCATCGTCGCGATGACGTCGTAATCGCCGGTTCGAGTCAGCAGCTGCTGGAGCATGTTGTCGGCGATACGGTCGTTGACGACGACCGCGTCCTCCGGCGCTTCACCGTCGCGTTCCTCCCAGAGGGTGTCCTCGGTGATGACCTCGTCACCGTACTCCTCCTCTGCGACCTCGTAGCCCCAGTCGCGGAACTGCCCCTCGGTGAACTTCATGATGTTGCCCTTGTGGACGAGCGTGACCGAGTCGCGGTCGTGCTCGAGGGCGTAGTCGATGGCGCGACGGATGAGACGCTTGGATCCGAACTCGGTAATCGGCTTGATGCCGATACCGACGGGACCGTCGTGGATGACGTCGTCGTCGCCCATCTCGTCTTCGACGAACTCCTTGACCTGTTGGACGTCGTCGGTGCCGGCCTCCCACTCGATGCCGGCGTAGACGTCTTCCGTGTTCTCACGGAAGGTGACCATGTCCATCTCGCTGGGGTCTTTGACCGGTGACGGAACGCCGTCCATGTAATAGGTCGGTCGAACGTTCGCGTAGAGGTCGAGCTTCTTCCGCAGGGCGACGTTGAGCGATCGGAATCCAGCGCCGACGGGCGTCGTCAGCGGACCCTTGATCGCGACGCGGTGTTCCTTGATCGCCTCGACGGTCTCGGCGGGCAGGTTCTCGTCGTACTTCTCGCGTGCGGATTCGCCGGCGTAGAGTCGCATCCAGTTGATGTCGCGACCGGTCGCCTCCGCGGCGGCCTCCAGCACCTTCTGTGCGGCGGGGCCGACGTCGCTGCCCACACCGTCACCGTAGATAATCGGAATAATCGGGTTGTCAGGTACCTCGAGTTCGTCCTCGGTACCGTCTTTCAGCGTGATCTGCTCCCCATCGTCGGGGACCTCGATCTTGTCGTAGCTCATCTCGTCTAGACGTTCTTCGACGGGGGTAAAAGGTCTACCATTCCGTCGCGGGCTGGCAAAAGTTGACCCGATACCTAGTCCCGCTGAACGCGAGGGAACGGTGAAAACAGACGACTGGACGGCCTGGATGGCGAGGAGACGGTCTCAAAACCCGTATAAAAACCATTAACGATACTCGATCCGCGGTATAAAAAAGCCGCGTTCCAGACCGGAGAGCGAGAGCAGGACGAGCCGGCGGGACGTCGGGCCGTGATTGGGCACTTTCTGCAGGTGGCACACCGTGAGCAGTTTCGCTCCGATCGGTGGTCGACCGTCGACGGTCGCACAGCCGTTACTCACCGAGTACATTGATCCGACAAAAACCGTTGTAGAGCACTCGTAGAGCGCCGCCTCGAGACCAGTGATCCACCCGCCGGGGGAACTCGCTCGTGCCGTCGTCTCGAAGCGGTGATCACGGGCTCCGAGCCGGTCTCAGCGTGCCAGTGAGTACCCGCCCGATTCCTGGCGTCTCTCACGCCACGTTAACTCGAGACCCGCATCAGTATAACCCGTGGCGACCGTTTCACGACCCTCGATGTCGATACGCGTGATTTCTTCCGCGAACGGTTGGGACAGAGAGCTGTTCGCTCGAGAATCGATTCCAGGCGACGCTGCTCGCGCCGTATTTCGACAATCGTCGTGGGGTAGTTTTATTATTGACGTAGCCATCGGTCGATGCATGCTCCGACCGCCGCAGTACGCCGCACGCCGGTGTCCGCACTGTACCGCGACGCTGTCGAACGTCCAGGGCGTCGCCACCTGTTCCGAATGTCAGTGGGTCGATCGCGAGCGACACCACTCGCGCGGGCGGGTGGGTCAGTAACGCCGGTGACCGGCGGAGAGACGGAACCTCTTTTTGTCGACCGATACAACCCCGGTGCATGGCCGAATCCGAGGTAGACCTCCAGTCAGAGCAGTACGAGAAACACCGCGAGGCGGGCGAAATCCTCGCGCAAGTGCGCGAGGAGGCAGCCGACCGCGTCGAGGTCGGCACGAGCCACCTCGCGGTCGCCGAGTGGGCCGAAGATCGCATTCGGGAACTCGGTGGGAAACCCGCCTTCCCCGTCAACATCTCCGTCGACGAGGAAGCGGCCCACGCGACGCCGTCGATCGACGACGAGACGACCTTCGGCGAGGAGATGATCAACCTCGATATTGGCGTCCACGTGGACGGCTGGTTGGCTGACACCGCGATCACCGTCGACCTCTCTGGCAATCCCGAACTGGCCGAAGCCTCCGAACAGGCTCTCGAGGCCGCCCTCGATATCGTCGAACCGGGCGTCGAAACCGGCGACATCGGCGCGGCAATCGAAGACGTGATCGACGGCTACGGCTATAACCCAGTCGTCAACCTGACAGGTCACGGACTCGGCCACTGGGAACAACACACCAGCCCGAACATTCCGAACCGGGCCGTCTCGCAGGGAACGACGCTCGAGGTCGGCGACGTCGTCGCAATCGAGCCGTTCGCGACCGACGGCGGTGGCAAGGTCAGCGAAGGCGGAAGCGAGGAAATCTTCTCGCTCGAGCGCGAAGGCACCGTCCGAAACCGACAGGCTCGCGACGCGCTGGACCAGATCACCGAGGAGTTCCGAACGCTACCGTTCGCGACGCGGTGGCTCGAGACGGATCGCCCGGAGATGGCGCTGCGTCGGCTCAAACGCAACGATATTGTCCACGGCTATCCCGTTCTCAAAGAGGACGACGGCTACCTCGTCAGTCAGAAAGAGCACACGATCATCATCACCGAAGACGGCTGCGAAGTGACGACTGCGAGGTAATCACAGCCCACGTCAGTATCGGCGATTCGAATCGGTAATGCATGAATCGAGCGCAGCTGTCGCATCGAACGAAGACAGAATGCAAGAGAGAAGGCGAATCGTCTAGTCGCGTAGATAGCAGTTGTCAGAAATTTAGACGACGTTCAGGCGTTGTTCATCCGTTGACTCGAGCGGTCCCCACACCGCTGGCACTCACGGACGCGGTATGGCTCGCGGGAGAACTGGGCGTTCTCTTTCTTCAGGCTCTCGGTTCGGATCTGGACGGAAACTTCGTGGAGGGTGTCTAACTCGCAGTTTTCGCAGTGCTCGGTCATCCCGTTAAAGGAGTCGTTAGTTGTTGCCATTACTGAATTCATTGTATAGCCTCATCTTAAACCCATGCTTCATTTTGAAATCTGAGTCGTGAAAACCGCAAGACGGCGTTAACATAGGCGAAAGAGACACTCAGATAGTCCGATATCGTTCAGAACCGGTTCTCGTTCAGTTATAGAAGAATTATGTCCTATTGTAACATACAGCAGTGGTGGTATTTCCCGAAGTGAGTGGTGCAAGATCGGGGACTGAAACGCTTTAGGCGCGCGTCGAATAGTATCGGGTATGGAACAGGTATTCGCACCGTGGCGGATCGAGTGGATCAGACGCGAGGACAAAAACCCCGATATCGAGGACTGCGTGTTCTGCGAACTGCCCGAGCAGGGATCCGATCGAGAGAACCTGCTCGTCGCCCGAAGCGAGCACGCGTTCGTCATGCTGAACAACTATCCGTACAATCCGGGACATCTGATGGTGATCCCACACACCCATACCGGCGACTACACCGCTCTCGGCGACGATATCCTGCTCGACCACGCCCGCTTGAAACAGCGAACGTTCGACGCACTCACTGCCGCCCTCGAGCCGGACGGTTTCAACGCCGGCTTGAACCTCGGTGACGGGGCCGGTGGCTCGATCGATGACCACCTA
This sequence comes from Natrinema zhouii, assembly GCF_013456555.2. Taxonomy (GTDB): domain Archaea; phylum Halobacteriota; class Halobacteria; order Halobacteriales; family Natrialbaceae; genus Natrinema; species Natrinema zhouii. The sequence continues at coordinate 2,589,125 of NZ_CP059154.1, read as the reverse complement.
CACACCCACGTCGTGCCGCGGTGGCAGGGCGACACCAACTTCATGCCGGTCCTGAGTGAGACGACGGTAATCGTCGAGGCACTCGAGGCGACCTACGAGCACGTCCACGACGCGTTCGCCGCGCAGGACGGTGCGACCGTTCCCGACGCGGACAGCGCCGTCGTCTTCGAGTAACAGTTCCCATCGGGGAATACCGTCCATCCCGCGGCTCGACTCCGACAGTCGGTGCGACTGCCGGCCAAACCCTTGTCCGAGTTCCCGGCGAACGCCGAACGCGTGTCCGAACTGACTCAGCTCGAGGAACTGATCGCGGCGTATCTCTCCCTGCTCGACAACGTCGCGACCTTTCTGCTGACGGTCGCGCTGGTGTACGCGATCGGTCGGTTCGCCGTCCAGCCGCTCGTAAGCACCGTGTTGCACTACCGGGGCACGGAACGGACGCTTCAACAGGGCCTCGAGCGCATGACCGGATTCGGCGTGATCACGGCCGCCATCGTGATCGGACTCTCGGTCGCCGGCCTCAGTTTCATTCTCGACCGGGCAGCGATCCTGGTCGCCGCGCTGACAGTCGCACTCGGGTTTGCCGCCCAGAACGTGGTCGGTAACTTCGTCAGCGGGGCGTTCATCGTCACCGATCCGTCGTTCAACATCGGCGACTGGATCCGCTGGGGCGATCAAGAGGGGATCATCGAGGACATCAGCTTCCGATCGACGCGCGTCCGCACGTTCGACAACGAGACCATTTCGGTGCCGAACTCGGAGCTAACCGCGAGCGCAGTTACCAACGCCGTCCTGAACGATCGCATCCGATTGCAGTTCCCAGTCGCGGTCAGCTACGACGACGATCTCGATGCCGTCGCCCGTATTCTGACCGATGCGGCGGTCGACCACCCGGAGATCCTCACAGACCCGGAGCCGACCGCACGGATCGCGGACCTCGGTGACGCGATCCAGGTCGTCGCGCGGTTCTGGATCGCCGACCCCGACCGCAGTACGTACGGCCGTATCCGCTCGGAGTACGCCCGCGAAGTCGTTGCGCGCCTCGAGCGAGAAGGGATCGACCTCGGGACGGCGACGGCGCAGTCGCTCGAGAGCTTGATTGGTACCGGGTCGACGGCCCGCTCGAGAGCCGACGATGCTGACGACAGGAGCGAGAGGTGACCGATGGTATCGGGGTCGATACGTCGGTCGTGTTTACGCGTACGTCGTCTCGAGGTAGTCCACGATCCGTTCGGATTCGGCCATCGTGACGCCGTACTCCTCGTCGACGATAACGGGCACCTGGCGCTGCCCGGAGACGCGCTTGACCTCGTCGCGCGTCGAGTGCAGTCCCTCGACCCAGACGCTCTCGTAGTCGATATCGAGTTCCTCGAGGCGGTCGGCGACGCGTTCACAGTAGGGACAGCCCTCGAGCTGATAGAGCGTGAGCATGCCTCGGCGTACGCTCCGATTCGTCAAAAGAGTACGTGCCGATAGCATGACTCGCTGGATCGCGAGCGGTTGTAACCGGTTGTGAGCGGGTAGCGAGAGCGCCGACGACCGCTATCGTCGCGCTATACCGGCTTGCCGAACGCGTACATCGTCTCGTGGGCCGTCACCTCGAGATCGACGAAATCGCCGGGCTCGAGGCCGTAGTCGCTCGCGTGCTGGACGATGATCTGGCGGTAGGCCGAGTCGCGGCACTTCACGGAGTCGGCGGTGCCCTGCTCGACGACGAGGACGTCCTCGCGGGTCTCGCCGACCATCTCCTCGTAGGCGTCGGCGACGATGTCGCGCTTGACCGCGCTCATCTCCTTCGAGCGTTCCTTCTTGATCGTGCCGCCGAGGCCCTTCAGCTCGGCGGCGTCGGTGCCCGGCCGCTTCGAGAAGCGGGTGACGTTGATCTTCTCCGGGCGAGTCTCGCGGAGGAGGGCCATCGACTGCGCGTGGTCGTGGTCGGTTTCGGTGGGGTAGCCGACGATGAAGTCCGTCGACAGCGTCCAGTAGTCGAGGGCCTCGTCGAAGGTCTCGATGACCTCGAGGTACTCCTCGACCTGGTGCTGGCGTCGCATGTCCCCCAGCACGTCGTCGCTTCCCGACTGAACAGGGGCGTGCAGGAAGTCGTACAGTTCCTCGTGTGCGGCGAAGACGTCGGCCAACTCCTCGCGGATGCCGTGGACGCCCTTGGGGTTCGCCATCCCCACGCGGACGCGGAAGTCGCCCTCGATCTCGCAGATTTCCTCGAGCAGCCGGTGAAGCTTGCGCTCGCCTTCGTCCCAGCCGTAGACGCCGGTGTCCTGGCCCGTAATCCTGATCTCCTTCGCGCCGGCGTGGATCAGCGCGCGGGCCTTCGCGACGTTTTCCTCGATCGGCGGCGAGTCGATCTTGCCGGTGGCCTGCTTGGTGATACAGTACGAGCAGTCGGACATACAGCCCCGCGCGATGGGGAGGACGCCGACGACGCCGTCGAGGATGGGTTCCGCGTCGGGGGTTGTCGTCGGACACTCGCCGTTGGTGACGGCCTCGGGAACCTCGTCCCAATGGAGGACCTGTCCGTCGACGTCCGCCTGGGCGAACTCCTCGCCCTGCGCGAGCGCCATACAGCCCGTGATGAAGAGGTCAGCCGTCTCGTCGGCCAGTTCCTCGGCCCGCCGGAGCATGTTGCGCTCGGTCTTCTCGACGACGGTGCAGGTGTTGAGGATGGCGACGTCGGCCTCGTCGGGACCGTCGACCTGATGATGGCCCGCGTCGCGGAGCCGTCGCTCGATCTCGCGACTCTCCCCGCGGTTCGACGTACAACCGTACGTTTCGATGTGATACCGGGCCATCCGTCTCGTCACATCGTCGGGCGCGGGACGCCAAAAGCCCGACGGATCCGCGGCGCTCGCGGCCGCGGCGAACGCCCCCTCAATCGTCGGGTTCTCGAGAAACGGTCTCGCTCGTCGGCCCGCTCCGGTAGACGGCGTAGAGGACCAACACCGCGATGAGGAAGTCGAAGCCGTGCTCGACGAGGTGGTGGACCGTCATCGGAACGAGTCCGAGGACGGTTCCGAGTCCGGTCACCGACCGGACGACCAGCACGCCCAGCACGACGGTTATCAGGGAATACCGGGTCGTCCGGCGCCGAGAATACGCGACGAGGCCGACGGCGAAAAGCGCCGTCGTGCCGACCACCGCGAGGACGATGATGGCGACGAGAACGGGTGCGAGCTGCGGATCGAGCCACTCGTCGGCGAACGACATTGCGAGCACCATGCGATCGATACCCGTACTCGGGCGGACGGCCACCTATTCGCTTCGATACGTCCGTGCCGGTCGCTCGAGCGATTGGCTCTCGAGCCCCGATCGACGGTTCTCGAGGACTGGGAACGCGGGGAACCCGTTATATGGACCGTAGCGCTAGGCGACGATACCACCCACTACGGGGGAGTCACAGCCACAGATGACCGACACCCGACAACGGATTCACGCCCACGTCCGCGCGAACGCCGGCGTCCACTTCAACGAACTCGTCAGGGAGTCCGCGTTCGCGCCAGGGCAGGTCCAGTATCACATCCGTCGACTGCTCGAGGACGACCGGCTCGTCCGCGAGGAGTGGTACGGCCGAACTCACTACTACCCGCCCGCGTACGACGCGTGGGAACGGGCCGCGCTGGCGCTGTTCCGCCGGGAAACCGCCCGCGAGATCGTCATCCACCTGATCGAGCACGAACCTGCCGCACCCGGCGACGTTGCCGAAACCCTCGGCATCGCCCGCAGCACGCTCGAGTACCACCTCGATCGGCTGGTCGAGCACGAAATCGTCGACAAACGATACGACGAGCGAAACCGCGTCGTCCTCGCGCTCGCGAACCCCGACGCGACCGGCCGGCTGTTGACGACGGTGACGCCGACGGTTCCCGATCGGCTCGTCGATCGGTTCACGCGGCTCGTCGACGAATTGCTCGCGGGAACGCGCGAGACCCAGTAATAGTAATCGAACTCGAGCGGGGCACGGCCGTCCACTGATTCGGGTGTTCGTTCCGGGACCGCTCACTGCATTCCGGAGATATCCTCGAGCCCGTTGTAGTGATCTTTCATCACGTCTAGCGTCGCGATCAACGCACCGAGGACGACGGGGCCGTAGAACAGCCCCATGACGCCGAACGCGTAGACGCCGCCGAGGACGCCGAGGATGATGACGGCGGGGTTGAGATCGGCGTAGCGGTCGACGAGGATCGGCCGGAGATAGTCGTCGGAGAGGCCGACGACGATCATACTGTACGCAAAGAGCGCCGCTGCGAGGAGTGGTTCATCCGTCAGGAAGAGGTAGAGCACGGCCGGCCCCCACACCATGAACGAACCGATCAGCGGGATCAACGAGAGGATGATCATGACGACTGTCCAGAACGCCGCGTTTGGCACCCCGGTCGCGAACAGTCCCAGTCCGGCGATACCGCCCTGAATGATCGCGATCAGGACGTGACCCGCGAGGACGGCCCACATCACCGCGTCCAGTTCCTGGTAGAAGTCGTCCTGTGCGTCGTCCGGCAATGGCGTCATCTTCCGGATCCAGGCCAGCAGCTCGCTTCCGTCCTTGAGGAGATAGTAGAGCAGGAAGATCGCGAGTCCGAGCCCGACGAGGGAGTGCGTCAGCGCGCTGAACCATGCGGTCGACTGCTCGAGGGCTATTCCGCCGATCCCCTGTGCGGAATCGGCCAGCGTGGACGTTATATCGACGCTCATGCCCGTTTGTTCCTCGATGATTCGCTCGAGTTCGGCCGTCTGGAACGATTCGGCATTGACGTTTTCGATGAGCCGCCGGGCATCGCTGGCGACCACCGCGACAATACCGATGAGCGGGACGATGACGACCGCGACCGCCAGCACGACGAGCGTGAACGCGGCGATCGGCGGTGAGACCCGCTGCTCGAGTCGTTTCTGGACGGGGAAGAGGAGGTATGCGACGAGAATGGCCCCGAGAATGTACTGGAGGAACGGCGACGCGAGCATCAGTGAGAGATACGCGAAGAGTACGACCAGGACCAGGAGAAATCCCTTGCTGAGATTCACAGCCATTATTTCGGCGATTAGGGAAATAAAACCACGGCTTGAACGTATCTCCAGTCAGGACTGTCGTATAGAGCCGCCACACGGCTTCAAGGGCCTGGTTGGTGAACGTTACCACGAATGTCGACTCAGCTCGATCCCCTTTCGCTCTCGGCCGATCTCCTCTATACGGTCAAAACGGAGGGCGATGCTGACCCGTTTCGGGAGCGCCTCGCGACGCTCGAGCGGTCGCGGCTGGAACGGGCCCTGTCCAATCGCGAGGGGAAACTCGCCTTCTGGCTCAACTGTTACAACGCGTACGCACAGCTACTCTTGGAGGAGGAAGCGGCCGACGACCTGTTCGAGGGCGGACTGCTCGATCAGTGGAAGTTCTTCGCCCGCGATCAGGTCCCCGTCAGCGGGGTCTGGCTGAGTCTCAACGATATCGAACACGGGCTGCTCCGGAGTTCGAAACTGCCGTGGGGCCTCGGCTACCTCCCGCGGCCGTTTCCCACGGCGTTCGAGCGCCAGTTCCGGCTCGCGGAGTGCGATCCGCGGATCCACTTCGCGCTGAGTCACGGCGACGACCACTGCCCCCCGATTGCGGTCTACTCACCGCGAGACGTCGACGAGGAACTGGACATCGCCATCGAGTGGTTCCTCGAGGAAAACGTCACCTACGATCCCGAGGACGGCACTGCGACGGTTCCGCGGCTCTTCCGCCAGTACCGCGGCGACTTCGGGGGAACGAGCGGCATCGTCGCGTTCCTCCGAGAGTACAACGCGATCCCGACCGACGCCGGGCCGTCGCTCAAGTACGAGCGCATCGACTGGTCAGCGGATCTCGACGTCGATATAGACGGCGACGGCGACGACATTCAGCGATAGTCCACGATCCCCAAGTCGACCGATTTCCGTCGTCTGGCAATTGCTGGATCGACTGTCTCCGTCTCAGTCACGCCGCTGGATGGAGGCGGACGGAGCGCTGCGCATGACGCTCCGAGCCGCCCGTTCGGCGTTCGATCGCGACGAGTACCCTTCACCGCTGTCGGCCACGATGTTGCCGTTCCAGTGGACGAGCCGCCAGCGCCACTGGCCCGCCTTGTCTTCGTAGACCTCGAAGCGACTGGTCCGCTCGGAGCCGCTCGTCTCCGCTGTCTCCGACTCGGCGACGCCGTCCGCCGAAGCACCCTCGTCGCGGTCGGCGACTCCCTCGAGGGGCATCACCGCCGTCGCCGGATCGACGTCCGCAGTCGCAGACTGCTCGTGGTGCTCGGCGGTCTCGTCGGCCTCGTGATCGGTCACTCGAATGCTCGAGCCCTCGGGGTCGTCCCACTCGAGTTCAAGTTCCAGTTCGCCGACCGGCGGCTCCGCGTCGAGTTCGCGTTCGGCCTCGAACTCGGCGACGACGCGCTCCGGGACCTCGATTTCGACGCTCCGCTCGTCGCCGTCCAGCCGGAGCGAGCGCCCCGACTCGAAGGCGGTCGCGAACTCGCGGAACACGGCGGCGAGGTCCGCGCGGTCGTACGCACGCTCGAGTTCGAACTCGTCCGCGTCGTCCGTCTCCGATTCGTCCGATCGGTCCGTGTCGTCCGGTGAGTCGGCCATACAGGCGATACGTGAGACGGCGGGTTAGTGTTTCGTGCTGCAACGCATCGTATCGGGCCGTCCGTCGCATCCCCCGCCGGAGCGTTTTTGTCGCCGCGCTGTCTTCGCTCGCTCGTGACTGCACGCGACTGGCGCGCCGACCGGAGTGCCGTATTCGACCGCGACGCGTACACGTGTCGACACTGCGACGCCGTCGGCGGCGACGACGGACCGGCCACGCTCCGGACCGCCCCCGTTGGTGACGTGCCGCTCGAGGGCGAAGTTCACGAAAGCGCGCTCGTCACCGTCTGTGACGACTGTTTCGCCCCGCTCGAGTCCGAGCCCTCGACGGACGCCGTCGAGACCGAAGCGCTGTTTCGACTCGTCCGCGAGACCACCGGCTTCCAGGGCGCGACCATCTCGGACGTCGCCGCGTTCGCGTCGTTGGCGACGTCGCTGCCCGCGGCCCTCGAGTCCGCGCTGGACGAGGAGACCGACGTCGGCATCGACGAGTCCGTCCTGGAGTACCGCCGCGCCCGGCTCGACGTGCTGCTCGCGCTCGCGATCGTCGACGCCCGCCTCGAGCGACTCGCCGCCCTCCGATCGACCGTCGACCCCGAGGTTCGGGCGTCGCTCGAGGCCTTCGCCGAGACGGCGACGGCCCTGCAGTCGACGCTCCGCAAGGTCGTCGCGCTCGGAGAGACGGTCGCGACGGGGCTCGGCCGGTGTCAGGGCTGTTTCGATGAGGTTCGAGCGAGCGCGGACGCGACGTGTGCGACCTGCGGACTCGCCGTCCGCGAGACGAGCGACTGGCAGGGCGAGGACGGGACGCTCGCGTTCGACCGACTGTTCGCCACGACCAACGAGACGCTCCAGGGAGCCACCGAGACGACCGAAGCGCTCACCGATCGGACGATGGCGCTCGCGGAGCAACTCACGGCGTCGCAGTGAGAAACACGATCGAACGCGATCAACAGCCGCTCGACAGCAGCGTTCGAGACGGGCTGAGTAAGGAAAACCCTCGTCACGCCATCATTCGGAACCGGCGGCCTCCCTCGAACGGAAGGTCGCGATCGTGTCGTCGGTCACACCGTTGCGTGAGAAGACCGTGACGATGTCGTCCGGTTGAATCTTCGTGTCACCGTGGGGCGTCAGGACGGTGTCGTCCCGTTCGATCGCGATGACGAGCGTATCGTCGGTGAACGTTTCACGGCGAGCGGCTTCCTGGAGACTCATGCCGGCGATCGTGGCGTCTCGATCGACCGTCACCTCGGCGACCTCGGCGTCACCCGAAAGACTAACGAAATCCGTGAGCAGCGCCTCTCGCGTTTCGGTCGTTGGGCCAAACGGTGCGTACGCCTGCGACGTTTCGTTCTGGACGAGCACTTCGTCCTCGATTTCGATTCCGAGATCGGAGAGCGACCGGGCTATCCGACGCAGGTCCTCCGTGTCGTTCCCGACTGCGAGCACGTGGAGGTTCCGGCGGCCGGTCAGCAACTCCCGAATGTTGATCACACCGGGAATTATCTGCGCCCGCTGGGCCACCGATTCGCGCTCGGAGACGGGAGCGTTACACATGAAGAGATTCGTGAGATGTCCCTCCGCCCGCTCGAAATCGATGCTCGCGTGATAGCCGGTAATCACGCCGTTTTCCTCGAGTTGAGCGATGCGATTTCGGATCGTTCCGGGAGAAACGTTCAGTTCCTCCGCGATCGTTGGTGCCGAGATCGTCCGGGCGTCGTCCATTAACGCGTGAATGATTCGACGATCGATTTCGTCGAGCCGAGTATCCATACTCCGTTGTAACATCCCCCCCACCATATGCTAATCTACTTTGTCCATCGTATCAGCTATCGTTCTTTTTTCAGCTATCAGTAATATATCGGGTGGTAAAATAAGTAATCATCAATTCTATCGGGAGATTTATACTCCTAACGGGAAAACAGAGGGACTGATGACCGAGTATCCGATCGAGCGAGGATCCTCGATTGCGGACCGTATCCCGTTGCGCCACGAAACGAGACAGTCCGGGATCGGTCGGCAGGGAGGTCGAACCGATGGCTAGCTCTCTCTTCGAGACGGTTCTCGTCCCGATCGCGAGCGAGGGAGATGCCGAGGAGACGTGTCGGGCGATTTTGCGAGAGATTTACGACGGACGACCGACCCTTCATGTCGTCCACGTGATCGAGAAAGCCGGCGGTGCTCCCGACAAAGCCGGCGTCGAACAGCGCAAAGAACGGGCCGAACGAATCTTCGAACGCGTCGAAACGGAACTGGCCGACGAAGACGTTATCCTCGAGACCGAAATTCTGTACGGAACCGACGTCGCGGAGGCGATTCTAGAGCGAGCGCAACGGCTCGACGCGACGTCGATCGTCTTCACTCCTCGCGGAGCGAGTCGATGGATAAAGCTGCTTACCGGCGATGTCGCACAGAAACTCCTCGCCAACACCGATCGGCCGCTGGTGGTCCTTCCACGGACGGAGAGCCATGAGTGACGACGAACTCGCCAAGGACCTCGGACTCCTCTCCGCGCTCGCGATCGGGATGGGGACGATGATCGGTGCGGGGATCTTCGTCCTGCCCGGCGTCGCGGCACAGGAAGCCGGCCCCGTCGTCGTCGTCTCGTTCGTGATCGGCGGCGCGATCGCGATGGTCAACGCGCTGGCAGTGAGCGAACTCGGGACGGCGATGCCGAAAGCCGGCGGCGGCTACTACTACATCAATCGCGGACTCGGGCCCCTGTTCGGCTCGATCTCCGGAATGGGCGACTGGATGGGACTGGCGTTCGCCTCGGCGTTTTACTGTATCGGCTTCGGCGGCTATCTCACCGAGTTACTGGCCGGCACGGTGCTCGCGCTACCGACGCTCGAGCTCGGCCGCTTCGCGCTGTCGGACATCCAGCTGGGTGCCCTGCTCGCCGGCCTGCTGTTCGTCGGCATCAACTACATCGGCGCGAAAGAGACCGGCGGCGTCCAGACGGTGATCGTCACGGTTCTGCTCGGCATTCTCACCGTGTTCGCTGCGACAGGCTTCCTGCACTTCGACTGGACGACGCTGACCGCCGACGGCCTCGCGCCGACCGACGCGGGCTACGGCGCGATTCTGCCCGGGACCGCCCTCGTCTTCGTCTCCTTTCTCGGCTACGCGAAGATCGCGACCGTCGCGGAGGAACTGAAGAATCCCGGCCGGAACCTCCCGATCGCGGTCATCGGCAGCGTCGCCGTCGTGACGATGATCTACGCCGTTCTCGTCGCCACGATGGTCGGCATCGTCCCCTGGCACTCGCTCGACGACAGCGTCCCCGTCTCGCAGGTCTCCGAAATCACGTTCGCCGGGATTCCCCTCCTCGACGCGGTCGGCGTCACCCTGATCTCGCTGGCGGCGATGCTGGCGACGGCCTCGAGTGCTAACGCGTCGATCCTCTCGTCGGCTCGCATCAACTTCGCGATGGGACGAGACAAGATCGTCACGGACAAACTCAACGAGATCCACTCCCAGTATGCGACGCCGTATCGGTCGATCCTGCTGACCGGCAGCGTCATCATCGTGTTCATCGTGGCGCTCGGACAGGACCTCGAGATCCTGGCCAAGGCCGCGAGCGTGCTCCATCTGCTCGTCTACGGACTGATGAACATCGCGTTGATCGCGTTCCGGCAGGCCGACGTACCCGAGTACGAGCCGGACTTCCGGGTACCGTTTTACCCGGTGACGCCGATCCTCGGTGCGGTACTTTCCTTCGGGCTCATCGGCTTCATGGATCCGATCGAGATCGGGTTGAGTCTCGCCTTCGTCGCCGTCGCGGTGCTGTGGTACACGTTGTACGCGCGTTCGAAGACGCCCCGACAGGGCGTCCTCGGCCAGTACGTCCTCGACCGGTCCGAGGCGATGCCCGACGTGGCGGTCTCGGCGGCCACTGCGGCCAGTCCCGACGCGGCAGACGAATACCGCGTGCTGGTGCCGCTGTCGAACCCCCGGACCGAACGACAGCTCATCTCGCTCGCCAGCTCGCTCGCCGCCGAACGCGACGGCGTGGTCCACGCGGTCCACATCGTCCAGGTGCCCGACCAGACGCCGCTGGATCGCGGCGCCGAACAGATCGATCGGATCGACGCCGAATCCGAGAAACTGCTCGAGCGAGCACGCGAACACGCCGAAGAGCGGGGTGCGACGATCGAGACGACGACGATCGTCTCCCATCGCTCGTTCGAGGAGGTGTTCGACGCCGCTCGCCAGTACGACGCCGATCAGGTCGTGATGGGATGGGGTGCGGACCGGCCGTGGGCGATGGGACGCGCCGAACAGCCGCTCGACGAACTCGCCTACGAGCTCCCGTGTGACTTCCTCGTACTGAAAGACCGGGGCTACGATCCCAGCCGAATCCTCCTGCCGACCGCCGGCGGTCCGGACTCCGAACTCAGTGCGGAGATCGCGAGAACGCTGCGCTCGACGACCGGGGCCTCGATCGACCTCCTCCACGTCGTCGACGACGAGAGCGAGCGCGAGGCTGGCGAAGCATTCCTGACGGAGTGGGCGGCCGACCACGATATCGGAGACGCCGTACTGACGGTCGACGCCTCCGGCGACGTCGAGAGCGCGATCGGCCGCGAGGCCGCAGACGAAACGCTCGTGATCATCGGTGCGACGGAACGCGGTCTGCTCTCCCGACTCGTCCGCGGCTCGCTCGTCTTCGACGTCGTCGACGACCTCGAGTGTTCCGTGTTGCTCGCCGAGCGGCCGACGAAGCGGTCGCTCCGCGAACGGCTGTTCGGTCGCTCGGAAGAGTGAAAGTCGGCTGGCTCGAGGCTGTTACAGCTTGGTCGTGGCCTCGAGCGCGATGTCGATCGCGCGCCCGACGTTGTTCTTGGCCTTGTCCGGTAGTTCGTCGTCCTCGGTGTCGGTTCCTTTCTGGGTGCCCTCGACGAGGTTCCCGTCGACGGTACAGATCGCGCCGGCGCGAAGCCCCTTGCGGCGGGCCAGCGAGAAGACGGCGGCGGCCTCCATCTCGACGGACAGCAGGTTGGCGGCCTCCCAGTCGTCGACGGCGTCGTCGGTCTCGGCGTAGTAGGCGTCGTCGGAGGCGATGGGACCGACGTGGACGTCTTCATTATTCGCCTCAGCCGAATCGACCAGCGCCGATAGTGCGTCGTAATCCGCCACTGCGGGGTACTCGACGGCCTCGTATCGCTTGCTCGTTCCCTCGTTTTTCGCCGCGCCGGTCGCGACGATCATGTCGCCGATCTCGATCTCCGACTGGAGCGCGCCGGTCGTTCCGACGCGGAGGAACGTTTCGACGCCGACGTTCGCCATTTCTTCGATGGCGATGGCGGCGGAGGGGCAGCCGATTCCCGTCGAGCAGATAGTCAACTCCCGACCCTCGTAGGTGGCGTTGACGACCTTGTACTCCCGATTCTGGGCGATCGTCTCCGACTCGTCACAGTGGTCGGCGATGCGATCGACTCGTCCCGGATCGCCCGGGATGAGCGCGATGTCCGTCAGGTCTCCGTCGTCGACCAGCAGGTGTGGCTGGGTCGTCATACCGTCGGGTTCCGCGGGAGGTGAGAAAAAAGGTTCGAGGAAGGGTCGAGGAGCGGCCGACTCGTCGCGGCGATCCCCGACGCCACCCATTTCCCGTGGCCCGACCGTCGGTACCCGGTCGCTCGTCGCTCATACGGACTGCTGTAAGTCGCTTTCGGCGCAACCGCGACCGTCCTGCGGTTGCACCGGTAAACCGTTACAGCAATCCGTATCAGCCGGCCGGACGAACGTCGACGCGCTCGGGTCTGACCGTGACCACCGCGTCGTCGATCTCGAACTCGACAGTTCCCCTCGAGCGCGCGTCACCGCGGTTCGTCTCGGCGAAGAGACTGTCCAGTGCGTCCGGATCGATATAGTCGTACAGCTGCGTACTGGCCGCAGTGGCGTCGTCACCGTAATACTGGGCCAGTGCCATCGCAGCGGCGATACTCGGCGATTCGTTCGCGTCTCGCTCGTACTGGATGCGCCGACCGAGGCTGCATCCATCAGACTCGTTAACCCTTCCTTCCGTCATGTCTCTCAGTCACGATCTCGTGACTGTTACTGAAGTGGCCAACGCCGCAACCCATATAGCTACCGTCAGACAGCACCCCGTGAGAATCGAACGGCTGCGATGACGGGCGGCGGCCGGCGAACGGGGCGAAAACCGCGGTCACGATCGTCGCGAGAGAACGTCCTCGACCGCCCCGGCTGTCGGCGCACTCCGCGCACCGTCTCGACTCGCGGTCAGCGCGCCGCAGGCGTTCCCGTACGCGAGCGCGCGGTCGATATTGCGCTCCGCGAGCCACGTCGCGAGAAACCCCGCGGCGAAGGCGTCGCCGGCACCGGCCGTGTCGACGGGGTCGACGTCGAATCCGGGGTGAGCGGCGGAGCCGTCCGGCGTGTACGCTTCCGCCCCGTCGGCGCCGCAGGTGATGACAACGATCCGGTCCTCGACTGCCACGTCCGCCGACTCGGTCTCGAGCAGCACCGTGGCCTCCCGGTCAGTGACGAAGACGATGTCGGCCAGCGCCAGCGTCTCACCGTACTCCCGGTCGGCGAACCGGCGGCCGGGATCGAAACTGACGGTGACCCCGGCGTCGCTCGCGACCTGCGCGATCGCAGCGGCCGTGTCGGGCCGTTGCCCCGTGAGGTGGACGTGGTCGGCCGCTCGAATCCGGTCAGGTTCGATATCGGCCGGCGTGACCGCCTCGTTGACGCCGTCGTTGCCGAGAATCGAGACCTCACCGCTGTCGTCGACCAGCAGGTACTTGACGGCCGTTTCAGCCCCCTCGACTACCCGTACGCCCGCGATGGAGACGCCCGCGTTCTCGAGTTCGCGGCGGGCGAGCAGACCGTTGTCGTCGTCGCCGACGCTGCCGATCAGTCCGGCGTCGACGCCGAGGCCGGCGAGTGCGGCGGCGACGTTGGCGGCGCTGCCGCCGCCGGACTGGCGTTGCGAGCGGATCGAGGCCTCGCCGTCGGGTTCGGGGAGTCTGTCGACGCGAAGGGTCACGTCCCAGTTGACGTGGCCGGCCGCGAGCACCGTTACCGGATCCATTCGATGGTAGTGGAAGACGAGGGCCGCAGGCAAAAACCTAGGCGAGTGCGACGGCGGAGAACCGACCCGACGCTCGATTCTAGGAGAGCGGCGACGGAAAGCCGGTCCCCGAACACTCGATTGCGGCAGCGCGGCGGTCGGCTCCTCGAGCCGCGCAGACGAACTACTGGAAGTCATTCCCGGCGCACCTGCGACCCGTGCGCCGGTACACGGGGACAGCAGCCCGTCTCAGGACACGATGAACAGCAGCGTGTTGTGGGTCGCCGGGCCGAGACCGACCGCGGCGACCAGCGCGAGGAGCGTCCGGGCCTGTCGCGGTGCCTCCTCGACGTACTCCCGGAACAGTCCGAGGATGACCATCGCGAGCGAGACCTTGAGAAGGACGAACAGCCAGCCCGCTCCGATGTACTCGGCCGTCGGCAGCGCCTCCCCGGCCTCGAGGACCAGCAGGGAGAGGGGAACGTCTTCGCCGGCTCCGATGACGTCGTACCCGATCGCGGTCGTGACGCCGTCGAGCGTGTGTCCGAAGACGACGAGTGCACCCGTCATGCCCGTGGTCGTTGCGACATCGGTGAACCAGAGGCTCAACGCGATCCAGGCGACGGCGGTGACGATACCGGCGACGACGACGGCAATGACGGGCCAGAACGGCTCGAAGATTCCCGCCTCGAGGCTGCGAACGATCGCGAACATCGCGAAGACGGTGAAAAACGCCGTGCCGGCGATTCCGACGAACCGCGCAATCGTCGGCTGGAGCCCGCCGACGTGGAGAAAGATCGCGATGATCCAGACGGTCCCCGCGATGATCGCCGTCACCGCGTAGACCATCGGGGCGCTGAACAGGGACTCGATACTCGCCGGGAACGCGTCCATCTGGAACGCGTCCATCTTGTAGAGGACGTGGAGACACGCGCCGAACATCATCCACGGAGCGAACGCCAGCACCGTGCGATCGGTCACCGGCGGCTCAAGCGCCCACAACAGCGCGAGGACACTACCGAGGAAGACGATGACCGGGATCAGCAGGTACCACGGCGGGACGACGAACCCCTCGGGTAATACCATAGTGGGAGTAGCTCACACCAGTGACTAACACTTTCCGGTCGGCGAATACTATCGAAACAGTCAGATCGTGAAGTGTCGTCGAGCAGCGTTACGCGTCCCACGGGTCGTCGGTCGGCTCGCCGAAGAGTTCTCGCATGAGCGTCACGATGCTCTCCGGCGGGAACTGACCGCGTTCGGTGACGATGGCGTCGACGTACCGCGGCGGCGTGACGTCGAACGCCGGGTTCTCGACGGTTAGCTCGGGAGCGGCGGGAGAGTCGGCGTCTTCGTCTATCGTTCCTGTCGTCTCGCGGGCGTCCTCGTCGGTCACGTCCACGCCGGTGATCGCCGCCCGTTCCTCGTCCGGCAGGACCTCCGTTTCGTCTCGCATCTCGATCTCGACGGTGTGGCCCGTCATCGTGTCCGGATGGAGCTTGATCGTCTGGGCCGCGACCATCACCGGCACGCCCCGCTCGCGGGCGTTGACCGCCAGCCCGCTCGTTCCGACCTTGTTGATCACGCTGCCGTCCGCCGCGATGCTGTCGGCCCCGACGAGGACGTGATCCGCCTCGTCGAGGTACCGGCGGGCCGCGTTGTCCACGATCAGCGTCACCGGCACGCCCCACTCGCGCAACTGCCGCGCCGTGATGTGCCCCTGCTTTCGCGGTCGCGTCTCCTTGACGATCGCCTCGAGGTGTTTTCCCGATTTGAGTGCGGCCTCGAGACACGAGAGGGCGTCCGTCGAGTGGCAGTGGGTCATGACGACGTCGCCGTCGCGCAGCCGGTTGGCACCGATCTCGCCGAGTCGCTCCTGGGCCTGTGCGAGGTCGCGCTGGAAGGTCTCGGCGCGGTCGATCGTCGCCGCTCGGAGGTCGGCGACGGTGTCGCCGTCCATCCCGCGAAGCACGTACCGGAGGGCGTTCGGGAGGCTAACCGCCGTCGGCCGGGTCTCGTAGAGCGTCCTTGCGGCGGCCCGCAGTTCCCGTCGGAACGCCGCGGGGCTCTCGGCCCGGGAGCGTTCGGCCTGGTTCGCCAGCGCCTCGGCTGCCGCGTCGGCGATCGTCGCCGCGCCGCGGATCTCCATCGCGGCGATGTCGTCGGCAGTGGACTCGACGGCAGGAACGACGCCGGCTTCTTCGTCGACCATGTAATCGAGTTACATGGCACGGCTGAAAAGGATACTGTCGGCCGTGAGTCAGTGTCAGGAGCCGCCGGACCGGTCGAGGCGAATCCGCGGTCGGTTCAGCCGAGCGGACAATCGGGCGGCTTTTTGCCGGTCCGGCGAGTCGACCCACCTATGGACCGCAGCGAACTCGCCCCCCTGATCGACCACACCGTCCTCGGTCCCGAGACGACAGCCGCCGACGTTCGAGCCGTCCTCGATGCGGCCCGTGAGCACGGCATGAACGCCTGTATCCCGCCCTACGCGGTCGAACTGGCGGCCGAGTACGCACCCGACGTCACCCTCGCGACGGTGATCGGCTTTCCGCACGGCCAGCACGCGCCCTCCGTGAAACGACGGGAGGGCGTGACGGCCTGGCAGGACGGGGCCGACGAACTCGACGTCGTCATCAATATCGGTCGCCTGCGGGCCGTAGAGGACGACGCCGTCGAGGCCGAGCTCGCGGAACTGGTCGCCGCCGTACCGATCCCGGTGAAGGTGATCATCGAGACCGCACTCCTCTCCGACGCGGAGAAACACCGGGCCTGCGAGGCCGCTCGAGCGGCCGACGCGGCGATGGTCAAAACCTCGACCGGGTTCGCTGACGGAGGTGCCACCATCGACGACGTCGAACTCATGAGCGAGTATCTCCCGGTCAAGGCCAGCGGCGGCGTCGGCAGCTACGAGGAGGCGCTGGCGATGCTCGAGGCCGGCGCCGAACGCATCGGGGCCTCGAGCGGGGTCGAGATTCTCGAGGGCACGCCGGAGTAGCCGGACACAGAGTAACTCTCGAGCGAAGCCGAACAGTTTTGGTCGATCCGCGAGCAACGCATTTCTATGCTCGAGGGGGCTCGAGCGCGGCTGTACGCGCTCGCGAGGCGACTGCGACGGCTGGAGCGACGCGAACTCGATTCCTTCGGCCGGTGGCTCGAGCACACGGGCAACCTCCTGCACCTCTCGGTGCTGGTGTTCGTCCCGCTGTTGATCGCGGCGGTGACGTGGCTGGCGAATATGACGGCGGTGATCTCGTTCCTGTTGTTTCCGCCGCTGGCGTCCGGCACGTACACGCTCTTCGCCGATCCGGAGGGGAAGTACGCCACGCCCTCGAAGTTCGTCGGCGGCATGACCGTCGGTGCGCTCTGCGGGTGGCTCGCGCTCTGGCTCACGGCCGCGACCGGACTGGACGGCGGCGGTGTCAGCACGGCCGGTGCCGCCCTCGCCATCCTCTTTACCGGCTGCTGTACGTGGGGGCTCGATCTCGAGGAGCCGACGGCGTTTTCGACCGCGTTGCTCGTCCTCGTCACCAGAAATGCGCAGTTCGCATACGTGCTGGGTATCGTCGTCTCGAGTACGTTCGTCGCGAGCGCGTTCGTGCTCTGGCGCAGTCGCTTCTACGAGCGGCGCGCGCGATACCTCTATCAGACGACCAGCGGCGACGACCACGTCCTCGTCCCGATGGCCGACGCCGATGAGACGGTCGCCCGCTTCGCCGCGTCGATCGCCGGCGCACACGACGCCGGAAAGGTCGTCCTGTTCGACGTCGTCGACGAGGAAGCCACCGAACAGCGGGGCGAATACGTCGATAGCGAGGCCGCCGCAGACGACGGCAACGAAGCATCGACGCCGGCCGAACGCGCGGCCACCGACGCCGGACAGCGCCTCGAGTCGCTCGCGGACGAGCTCGCGGCGACGTACGACGTGCCTTGCGAGGTCGTCGTCGCAGCCGACGGGAGCCGCTCCGCCGGACTCACCCTCCAGACCGCGCGCCAACAGAACTGCGATCTCATCGTCACTCCCTACGCCGAGCGCGACGGCGGGGGCCTCTCGTCGTTCGTCACCGGACTGTTCGACAGCGAGATCGACGTGATCGCCTTCCGGTCGAACGGGACCGGTCGACGGCACTGGCAACACAGCCTCGTCGCGGTCCGCGGTGCCGGCGACACCGCTCGAGCGATGCTCGACTTCGCGATCCGGGTGACCCAGTCCGGCCGGACGATCAGCGTCTGCACCTGCATCGACAGCGAGTCGCGTCGCCGCGCGGCCGAGGCGACGCTCGCGGATCTGGTCGACGCGTTCCCGGGCCGCTTCGAGACCCACGTCGCCACCACGTCGGTCGAATCCTACCTGGGCCGGGTCGCGCCCCGATACGACGTCTGTTTCGTCGGCTCGAGCACCGATCGGTCGACCGCATCGCGGTTCGTTTCCCCGCCGACGTTCCGGAAGCTCAGTGATCTCGAGGCCGACGTGGCGATCGTCCACCGCGGCCGCCGCTAGTAGACGTTTCTGTCTGTGATACCGTATTCTGATGGAATTGCGGGAGTTTTGAGGGATTGGGTGAGACGAAGCGTCCTGCTATCGTGGCAACGGGGAATCGCCACGCCCTCCCCAGCCGATTCGCTCACTCCCTGCGGTCGCTCACTCATCCCTCGCGCAGCGTCGTGCCGCGGTTCATTGACATTCACCGCGGCCCAGCGCGCGCCACCGCACGCCGGTTGATTAGTTCGGAGTGATACGTCTCTTCCATCTACTGAACGTGTCCCGCGCGATTTTATCGAAATGGACCCCGTGCGTCTCTCCCGTTAGGGGCTCACTCCCGCTCGAGGATCCGATCGATCAATCCGCTCTCGTCGCTCCCCAGCGCCGATCGGACGAGCAGGTGACCGCCGAGCATCGAGGGGCTGATCACCGCGTCCGCGCCGGCGCGCTCGAGTTTCTTGACGTTCTCGCGGTCGGTCGCGGCGGCGACGATTCTGGTGTTCGGGGCGAGTTCGCGGGCGGTGAGGACGGTCAGCGCGTCCTCGGCGTCGTGGTTCGTGGCGACGAGGATCGCGGCCGCGCGGTCGATCTTCGCTCGCTGGAGCGGTTCCTCGTCGCTGGGGTCGCCGTTGACCACCGGAATGTTTCGGTCAGTGAGCTCCGTCGAAACCTCCCGGTCGCTGGTGACGACGACGAACTCCCGGCCGCTGTCCGCGAGTTCGTCGACGATCGGTTCTGTCAGTTCGCCGTAGCCGAGCACGAGGATGTGCTCGTCGAGCAGTTGGAGTTGTGATTCGGTCATCTTTCCGAGTGTCTTCGAGATGCGGTCCTGAATGACGGGTCCGACGAGCGCCCCGATGGCGATACCGAAGCTAGCGACGCCCAGAAGGAGCACCGACATAGTAAACAGCATCGCCTCGGTCGAGCCCTGATTCGGCGTTACGTCCCCGTAGCCGACCGTACTCGAGGTGATCAGCGTGAAGTAGAAGGCGTCGACGATGCTGTTGATGCCGTCGAACTCCTCCCGAAGCGCGTAGCCGCCGATGGTGCCGTACAGCTGGACACCGACGAGCGACGCACCAGCCGCGATCTGCGTCGTCGACAGGGCGAGCGGTTTGTCGAACCGCTTGCGGGTCACCAGCAGAATCGGCATCGAAACGATCGAGAGGACGACCAGCGGGAACGAGTACGGACTCGACTGGAGCAACCCCTGGGCGGCGGTCAGCGGGAGTAACAGCAGCGACGCCCACCAGCCGGTTCGGAGGCCGCGTCGGAGCGCGAGCGCGCTCCCGACCATCATGAACCCCGTGAGTGCGCCGGTGAAGGCGGCGGCGCTCTGGACCGCGACGGGGACGTATTCCTCGAGCGGACCGCCGACGGCGTTGGTCCCGATGTTGACGACTGCGGTTGCGACCGAGAGCAGCGCAACGAGCAGGACGAGCCCGATGGCTGCGCGCGTCGTGAAGACTCGCCGCCAGTTCTCGGGGAGTCGCGCTCGAGGCGACCGGTCGTCGACCATACACACCGGTCGGCGGTGGTGTCAGTTAAACGTCTCCGTCTCGCTTCCGGCCGGGGCCGCGTACCGAACCCGAAGGGGCGCTTCTGCCGGTGCAAATTTAACGGTCCCGTCCCACTCCCCCACAATGCAATCGATTCCGGGCAATCTGCTGGTCGAAGTGCTGCTCGGCCTCTACCTCGGTCTCCTGACCGGCATCGTCCCCGCGTTCGTCGCCGGTTCGCTCGGCTTTCTCGTGCGGTATTTCACCGGTGTGACCCTGCCCGGGTTCGGTGTCGTCGTCCTCGCGCTGTCGATCGCCAGCGTCCAGGGCGGCCTGCTGGGACTCGTCGAACCGACCATCGCCCAGTCACCGCGGCTGCTGATAGCCGTACTGGTCGTCCTCATGCTCGCGCTCTACGCCCACAACCAGGGCGACAAACTCGGCGCGGAACTCCCGCGTCGGCTCTCCTTTACCCGCCTCCGGCAGCGGACGCTCTCCGCCGACGTCGTCGAGCTCGTCGGCTCGGTCGGCCAGGTGACTGTCCGTCCCACCGGCGAGATCCACGACATGGAGGGCTACCCGCCGCTGTCGCCGTCCCTCCGACAGGCCCTCAAGGCCGGCTCGTGGCGGCTCCCGGCCGATCTCCCCCTCTCGGAGCTCGAGGCCCGGCTCGAGGAGCGGCTGCGAACGGATCACGACCTCGGAGATGTCGACGTCGCCATCGACGAACAGGGACGGGCGACGATCGTCGCGGCACCGCCGTCCGGGAGCCTCTCGCGGCGCGTGCCGGCGGGCAAGCGCGCCGTCACGATCGCGACGCTCGTCCCGACGGGGGTCGCTCAAGGCGACGAGGTGACCGTTCGGGCCGCCGAACGCTCGATCACCGGCACGGTACTGAGCGCTCGGACGGCGGTCGACGACGAACACGCCGCAAACGCCACGCCCGAGGAGTCACCGGACGAAGTGGCGACCGACGGCGGGGAGGACACCGAGCCCGCGGTAGTCGACCCGAAACCGAACGCGGCGACCGCCGGCGGTCCGGGACGCGCGACCGTCGTCGTCGCCCGACGGGACGTGAAACCGATCCTCGAGGCCGACTCGCCGCGACTCGTCGTGCGGTCGCGGGGAACGAGCCGGGAGTTCGAGGCGCTCGCGCTGGTCAAACGCGAGGGGTACGCCATCCGGCGGTTCACCGTCAGTGCGACCGGGTCGGACGACGAAGCCACCGATTTCGACGCGACCGCGCCGACGGCGGACGTGACGATTCTCGCCGTGCGACGGCAGGGCAGTGAGACCGGCGGTCGTCGCCACGGCTGGGTCTTCGGCCCCGGCATCGAACGGCGGCTCGAGGCCGGCGACGAGGCGTTCGTCGCGGGGCCGAGCGACGCGATCGAGGCGTTCGTGGAGGCGATCGCCCGATGACGTGGCGTCCCGTCGCCCCGACCGAGTGCCCTTCCGTGACCGACGGCGACAGCCGTGACGGCGGTGATCGGTCGTGATAGATCCCGCCGTCGCCCAGCCGGTCCCCACCGAGACGCTCGTGGAAGCGCTCATTGGAATCCTCGGCTTCGCCCTGCTCGCGGCCGGAGCGGGAGCCGGTGTGGCGTTCACCTACCGCTGGTACAGCGCCGACGAGATCCCCGAGGGCGTCGCGATCCTCGTCGGCGTCACGCTCGTCGCGCTCTGGCTGAACACCCAGACCGCGCTGTCCCAGGCGATCATCGGGAATACGGGCCTGCTCGAGCCCGGAACCGCGATCTACACCGTCGCCGCGTTCGTCGCCAGCGCGATCGCCGCCGACACCGGGCGACGGCTGGGTGACTACCTCGCACGGGACGTGTTCATGGTCGCGACCCCGCGGACGATCACCGAGGTCACGCAGCTCGTCCGCTCGGCCGGTCGCGTCGTCGGGATCGAACTGCCCGACGAGATCGGCGATATCGACGGCTACGACCCCGTCGACGACTCGGTGAAAGCGGAGGTGGCGGGCCAGACGTTCCTCTTCCCCCGTCGGCTGTCCGTCGAGGAGCGACGCGAACGACTGATCGCCCGCCTCGAGCGCGACTTCGGGATCGGCCACGTCGACGTCGACCTCGAGGCCGACGGGACGGTCGACTACCTCGCTGTCGGAAGCCGACCGGCGGGGATCGGTCCGACGCTCGCACCGGGGACCGTCGCCGTCGCGCTGGGCGGCGATCCCGCGGCCGACGCCAGCCCGGGCGACGCGGTCCGAATCTGGGCTCGCGACGACGAGGGCGGCACTGCTCGACGGATCGCCGGCGGCGAACTCCGGGCCACCGCCGACGACGTCGCGACTATCGCCCTCGACGCCGAGGACGCGCGCGACCTCGAGCCCGAGCGGGAGTATCGGCTCGTGACGCTGCCGGGCAGTCCCGACGCCGAACGGGACCTCGTCTCCCTGCTCCGGGCGGCCGACGAGACGGTGACGACCATCGACATTGCCCCGGACGACCCGCTCGTCGGCCTGCCGATCGACGCGCTACCGGTCCTCGTCCTGGCCCTCGAGCGCGAGACCGAGGACGGCGACGAACATCTGCCGCTGCCGGCCGGCGACGTCCGACTCGCGGCCGGCGATACCGCCTACGTGCTCGGTCGTCCGGACGCGCTGCGGCGAGTCACCGATCGGACGCTAGTCGGCCCGCGAGACGTGGACGGCACGCTCGAGCAGGGAAGGGATTCCGATAGTGATGGGGAGCCGGACATCGACAGCGAACCGGAATCGCCGCGGGATCGGGAACGGCCACAAGAGCGGTAGCTACTTGCCGCCGGCACCGATAGCGCCACGTATGCCCACGGAGTGGAAACTGTTCGCCGACCTCGCTGAACGCGCGGGCGACAAACACGTGACCGTCGACGCCGCGGCCGGCGACACCGTCGGGGACGCACTCGAGGAACTCCTCGCGGACGCCCCCGAACTCGAGGGTCGCGTGCTCGAGGACGGCGAGCTACGATCGCAGATTAACGTGCTTCGCAACGGGACGAACGTGCTGGTCGAAGAGGAGGGGCTCGAGACGGAACTCGAAGAAGGCGACGAATTAGCGCTGTTTCCGCCGGTCAGCGGCGGGTAAGTCGCTGGCGACGCCACAGCGGCAAGTAGACTACTGGTCACGCCACAGCGGCGGCTACCGCCGGCAACCGCGCCGCTCAGTCGGTCGTCAGGTCGATTCCTAACACGAAGTCCGGTTCCTCGGAGATTTCGACCCCCGTCGCGGCGGCGTCGGTGACGTACCGAGCAGTTTCAGGGATCAGGACGCGCGTCTCGTCGGCACCGCAGGCGGCCGCGTCTCGAGCGATCGCGGCGAACAGCGTCCGGGCGGCGTCGACGTCCCCCCACGCCCCGACGCCGTATTCGGCCCACGTCTCGGTCGTCGTGGCTCCGGTCGTGGTCTCCGCGTCGTCATCGTCGACCTCCCGATCGTACGTTCGCGATCGATAGGCCGCTCCGGCGAGTCCGTCCTCGCTCTCGACGGCGAAGACAGCCGTCTCGTCGGCGAGTCGTTCGAAGTCGTCGCGCGTGAGTTCCCGGACTGCCCACGACTCCCCCGGTGCGAGGCCGAGTCCCGTCAGGTTTTCGCGCGCATCGCTGTGGGTCCAGTAGCGCCAGGCCGCCGTCGGATCGTGCGAGATGCGAGACGGTCCCTCAGCCGCTGGGTCGGGTTCGGGGTGGGCGAACCGAAATTCGGTGATCGGCTCGTACCCGCCGGCCCGCGCCGCGCCCAGCGAAACCGCGTTCCACGAGAAGATCATGACGCGGCCGATCGTCGCGCCCCGCTCGCGAGCCCACTCGAACGTGGCCTCGTTCAATCGATGGCTCACGCCCTGCCGGCGGTAGTCGGCCGCCACGCGCATCCCCTGAAACCAGGCCTCGTCGGGCGAGAGCATGACCCCCTGGACGATTCCCGCGGCCTCGCCGTCGACTTCCGCGAGGAAGGTCTTCCTGTCGGTCTCGTCGTCGTCCTCGAGCCAGTCGTGGTAGACCTGCGGGATGTAGTCGCCGCCGCGCTCGGGCCAGATGTCGCTCGTGAAATCGACGACGGCCTCGTAATCGTCGTGGGTCGCGCGGCGGATCTCGACGGACGGATCGGCGGCTGAATCGGGTGACATCGTCGGTCGAACACTATCTCCTCACGCGGGCGTACGGGAAAGATCTTTCAGAATTACTCGACGTGCGCTATCGTCGTCTCTACCGCGTGACGGACGAAAGTCCGCCTCGAGCGAAGCGTTTTGAACGCGGCGACCCGAAACGCACCCGATGACACGACTGGTCGAGCTCGAGGAGCAGGGACCGCGCAAACTCGACGCATCCGATATCGACGACGAGAAGGGAGATATCGCAGTCTGTCGGTGCGGGCTCTCGGACTCGTTTCCGTTCTGCGACGGAAGCCATCGGGCGACGATCGACGAGGACGACGGAACGACCTACGTCTACGAGGACGGCGAGCGGCGGGAAGTCGAGCGGGTCGTGACGGTCGACGACGGTGAGGACGAATAAGCAGCGCTTCGGTCAAGTGCGATCGGGAGCCGGAAGTACTCAGAACGCATCGCGCTCACGAAGCCGTGAGACCACGTCACGAACCTGTTGAGACGCTCCCCGCGGCGCGACGAGGATCCGATCGTCGAACGCAGCGACGATCAGCTCGTCTACCTCGAGCAGTGAAACGTGCGAATCGGGCGTAGCGACGACGTTGTTCGTCGCGTCGATCGCAAGGACGTCTCCCGCGACGGTATCGTTCTCCGCGTCGTCGTCAGCGCTCGTCTCGAGTACTCGTCCGACGGCGTCCCACGTCCCGAGGTCGTCCCACTCGACCGAGAGCGGCGTCACGAACACGTCAGTCGCGCGTTCCATGATCGCGTAATCCACGCTGACGGCCTCGACTGCGTCGAAGCCCCGCTCCGGATCGCCGTCCTCGAGCGCGTCGACCAGCGGTGCGAGCGGCGAGTCGCGCGCCTCCCGCAACAGCGCCCCGGGCGTCCAGGCGAAGATCCCGGCGTTCCAGTACGCGCCGGACTCGAGGAGTTCCGTCGCGTTCTCGTGGTCTGGTTTCTCAGTGAAGTGATCGACGACGCCGAAGTCACCGCGCTCGCCGAACTCGCTCCGTTCGGGAACGATGTAGCCGTAGCCCGTCGCCGGCCGCGTCGGCTCGACGCCCAGCGTGACCAGCCCGTCCGTTTCGGCGGCGATTTCGGCTGCGCGCTCGAGCCGTGCGGCGAACGCCGCGTCGTCGGTGACGTTGTGGTCACTTGGGAGACAGACCAGGACCGGCTCCCGATCGAATCGCTCGCGGAGCCGCCAGGCGGCGTAGACCAGCGCCGGGCCGGTGTCCTTCCCGTCGGGTTCGACCAGCACGCCCGCTTCGGGCGCGTGCTCGTGAATGTCGTCTACAAAGGAGTCGCGGGTCAGGACGTAGCGCTCGTCGGCGAACGCCGTTCGATCCATCGTCCGCGAGAGCAAGGAGCGCTCGCCGCCGAATCCGAGGAACTGTTTCGGCCGGTCGCTCCGGCTCGCGGGATAGAGTCGACTACCGATACCGCCGGCGAGGACGCAGGCGACGATGGGACGATCCATTTACCAGGTCTCGATCCGCCCTTTTCGGACGTCTTCCGCACACCCTTCGCAGTCGGGGTGGCCCGCCTCGTAACAGGCCGGTCGATACTCCTCGTCGAGTTTCGCCGCCCGCTGTTCCGCGTAGCGCCGACAGACGATCT
Organism: Natrinema zhouii; assembly: GCF_013456555.2. Taxonomy (GTDB): domain Archaea; phylum Halobacteriota; class Halobacteria; order Halobacteriales; family Natrialbaceae; genus Natrinema; species Natrinema zhouii. Next base: position 2,563,765 of record NZ_CP059154.1, on the reverse strand, counting down.
TCGCCCGCCCCGCCTCGTCCGACGGTAACTCGCGGGCGTTTTTCGCCACCTCGTAGGCCTCGCGAGCCTCCTCGAGCTGGCCGTCGGTCGATCTGCGAAGCTCCTCGAACTGCTCGCCCGCGCCCTGTAGCGTCGAGCGCAGGATCCGCTCGAGCCGACGCCGATCCGCCATTGCACCACCGTTCGACCGCCGGCCACATAGGCCCGTCGGACGGCGCGGACCGGCCACCCGCGCAACCAATGCCAACGATTTTGAGCGGCTAGACGAACGCACGAGTATGGCCATCCGCGATGCGCTTCGGGGAATCACCTGTCCAATGGTGACCCCGTTCGACGACGGATCGATCGACGAGGCGGCGCTCGCCGACCTGCTCGAGCACCTGCAGTCGGGCGGCATCGACGCCGTCTTTCCCTGCGGGACGACCGGCGAGTTTCCGGCCCTGACGGCCGACGAACAAGAGCGCGTCGTCGAGGCGACCGTCGAGCGTGCCGAAGTACCCGTCGTCGCGGGGGCTGCGGCGACGAGCGTCGACGACACGGTCGCGGCTATCGACCGCGCCGCCGACGCGGGGGCCGACGCCGCCGCGATCGTCGCGCCGTACTTCACCACCGCGAACGCCCCCGCGGGCAATCGGCGGTTCTTCGAGGCCGTCCTCGAGGACGCGTCGCTCCCCGTCCTGTTGTACAACATTCCGCAGTGTACCGGCCAGCGCATCGAACCCGAGACCGTCGCCGCCGTCGCGGCCCACGAGCGAGCGATCGGAATCAAGGACTCGAGCGGCGACCTGGAATACTTCCTGTCGGTGCTCGCGAAGACGCCCGACGAGTTCCTGTGCCTGCAGGGGTACGACGCGCTGTTGGTCCCCGCGCTGCGGATGGGTGCCGACGGCGGGATCAACGCGCTGTCGAACGTCGTCCCCGAAGTCCTTCGGGAAGCGTTCGAACGAGCCGAGGACGACCGCGGCCGAGAACTCCAGCGCGACGCGATCTCGCCGCTGTTCGAAGCGTGTACGATCCACGACTTCGCTCCGGCGGCGAAGACCGGGCTCACCGCCCGCGACGTCATCCCGTCTGACGAGGTTCGCCCGCCGCTGGTCGCCGTCGACGACGGGGGAACTAAAGTGATCGGTGACGCGCTCGAGGCCGCGCTCGCGGTCAGCGAGCAGTAGCAATAGTGAAGGTATCATAGAAGTCTTTCCACGGCGTTTATTACAGGAGTTTCTACAGTGGATTTGCCGATAATTAGGTGTGCGAACTGAGCGCCGTCAATTCAATCAGATACGGATGTTACTCGAAGAGTCGTGCTGAATACAGAGCTCAAATGTGGCACGAACCAGAGGCCAAACAATGTGTAGTAGTAATTACTTAGTACAGGTTGTTTACTGATCAACCTCGTTCGGATTCTATTGGCTTGGGACCTACGATGGTCGCATCAGCGATCACTGGCACCGACGCTGAGCGACGAGAACACAGTCGCCTCGATCTTCCGGAGGTGCTCGCCGACGGTCGTCTCGGAGATCCCGGTCGCCGCCGCGATCTCGTCGTGGGTCGCCTCGCGAGGTTCGCGGTAGTAGCCGTGGTCAACCGCCGCTTCGAGCACCTCTCGCTGGCGCCCGGTCAACTGGGAAATGACGTGGCGGGGGCCGGGCGTGTACGGGCCGGTCCGCTCAACCTCGACCCTTACGCCGTCCGGCTGCTCGGAGAGCACGTCGGCGAAGGCCGCCTCCGTACCGATGTAGGTCGCGCGGAGGCCGCCGTCATCGGTGTGCTCGACTGGCATGTCGATCAGGTAGGACGACTCACGCCGGCCCTCCATGAGCATCCGGGTCAGGTCGTCCGCCGCGTAGCGGGTGTAAGCGAAGAACCCGGCATCGTCACCGGTGATCGAGAACTCGAAGACCTCCGGCGATTCCGACAGGATCCGGCGGAGTTCCTCGGTGTCGCCGCGGCACTCGGCGAACATCGCGACGGTGTCGTCGGCGAGGAGTTCCATGCGGTGGATGGCCCGGTACGCTAGACCGAGCTCGTTGACCCGCCGGTCGAGACGGTTGATTCCCCTCTCGTCGGGGTAGGCTACGACGGTAACGTAGCGCATATATCAGCGATGGGGGGCTGCAGCAAAAGTAGTGACTATAAGCGTCCATGGATCGCCGGCAACGCACTCATCGCCCCCCGGTGAGGAGGGATAACTGCCATGTCTGACCGGCCGCCGACGAGTATTATCCTGCCGACGACGAGGTGGACCGACGCCTGCGCGGAACTGGCCGTCCAACTCGACGACGGTGACGAGCTTCTGATCATCCACGACGGCGAGGACGACCCTGTCGCCGGCTGGGAAGACCACCCTGAGGACGTCCGGCTCGTCGCCGCCGGCGAGCCGGAGGGCTGTTCAGGGAAGGCCAACGCTATCGCCGTCGGGATGGAGGCCGCGCGCCACGACCGTCTCGTCTGGACGGACGACGACTTCCACCACCCCCCGGACTGGCTGGCGACCCTCAGTGCGGACTATGAGAAACACGGACCGGTTTCGGAGGTGCCGTACTTCGTTGGACGGGACCCACTGTCGGTACTGCTCGAACCGCTGTACGCCTCGGCTGGCTCGCTCCCCCTCTACCTCGGCAACCAGATCTGGGGCGGTGTGGTCATGTTCGACCGAGGCGACATCGACGGGTCCGCGTTTCTCAACGAACTTCGGCGAACCGTCAGCGACGACGGCCTCCTCATGGAGTACCTCCAGGTAACGAATGTTGGTCGGACGCGCATCGTCCCGATCGGGGGGTCCATCCACGAGGCGGTCGAGCGTCCAGTCCGGTAGGCGCAGATTCTCCGGTGGCATTTTCCCGGTGCCATCGTCGGGACATGGCTCGTCTCGCTGCTCGTCCTTGCAGGGGCGGTCCTGGCTCCGCTCCCGGCGGCGGTAGCCCTGACGGTGCTGCATCTCGCTGTCAACGAGGTCCTGGGCGTCCGCCGGTGGACGGCCGTGTTGGCTTATCCGGCGCTGTTCGTGTTCGTGCCCCTCATTTTGTACGGGCTCGTCCGCCGGACGTTCGTCTGGGGCGGCCGGCGCTACCACTGGCGCGGGAAGTTCGACGTGACAGTTGTCGAGTAGCGATCACAGCAGCATCCGAGAGACGAGCTCCCATCCCGAGTCACTGACTGGCTACAATTCTTCGTAAGCGAACACGACATTGCTCGGACGATGAGATGACTGAATGGATTCTCAACCTCTGGTCTACGGATGGCTGTTGCTGAACTCACCCTCTGTATTCGGCACGACGCTTTTGATAGGTTTCTAATATGTAGGAATCGCTCCGATAGCTACTTGGCCGGTACTGAGCGATTCGTCGATTCGAAGAGAGGTGGTGTGCGACGAATTCTATGACAACCTGGCACCAGTACCAACTAAAACGATTTACACCCGAGCGCCAGACCGGAGGTAACCCATCGCCGCCCGCTTGCGGTTTCTTTCGCCGACGTTCACTTCCGCTCCGGTGGCGGTACTTTAAATACTATTGGGCGCGAACGGACGTATGCCTCCCAGTGAAACCAAAGAGGAGGCGAGAAACAATGAGCGACGTACGACAACACGCGGACGACATACACGAGCAGTTTTCGGACCACCTCGACGACGTGAGCGTCGAGGACGTCGAAGAGCGCCTGACCACGCTCGTCGACGAATACAAAGTACCGATCGACGAGGCGCGCCGGAGCGTCACCAACCACTACCTCGAGGAGGCCGGCCTCGAGCGCGAGGACATCTCGAGCGGCGACAGCGAGAAGGCCAACGTCGAGGACGTCGACAAACCCGAGGAGTGGATCGACCTGACGGCCAAGGTCATCGAACTCTGGGATCCCCGCAGCGACTCGGTCGCGCAGGTCGGCCTGCTCGGCGACCCGACGGGGACGATCAAGTTCACCAAGTGGGCCAAATCCGACCTCCCCGCGCTCGAGGAGGGCGGCGTCTACGAGCTTCGCAACGTCGTCACCGACGAGTACCAGGGTCGGTACTCGGTCAAACTCAACTCGACGACGGTGATCGAAGAACTCGACGACGACCTCGAGGTCGGCAACGACACCAGCGAGATCGAGGGCGCACTGGTCGACATGCAAAGCGGCAGCGGCCTCATCAAGCGCTGCCCGGAGGAGGACTGCACGCGCGTCCTCCAGAACGGCCGCTGTAACGAACACGGCGAGGGCGAAGGCGAGTTCGACCTCCGCATCAAGGCCGTCGTCGACGACGGCATCGACGCCCACGAGGTCATCTTCGACAAGGACGCCACCGAGGATCTGACGGGACTGAGCCTCGAGGAGGCCAAGGACATGGCGATGGACGCGCTGGATACGACCGTCGTCGCCGACGAGATCAGAGACGATATCGTCGGCACCTACTACCGTATCGAGGGGCCGACGTTCGGCCGCTACGTCCTGGCCGACGACGTCGAGGAACTCGACGGGCCAGCGGATGCAGAGGAACTGCTGATCAAAGCGAGGTCGATGTAATATGAGCCAGTCAGAACTCACCCGCGAAGTCGCCCGCCGCGTCTTCGCCTCCGAATTCAACGACTCGACGTACACCTTCAAAGAAAGCGACGACGAGCGCGCGCCCAATTACGCGCTGCTCCCGACGGGCGACCGCGCGAATCGCGTGTTCGTCGTCGGCACCCTCACCGAAACCGAGGACGTCGGCGATGAGAGCGAGTACTGGCGCGGCCGGGTCGTCGACCCGACCGGGACGTTCTTCGTCTACGCCGGGCAGTACCAGCCCGAGGCCGCCTCGGTCCTGCGGGACACGGAGCCGCCGGCTTACGTCTCTATCGTCGGCAAACCCCGCACCTACGAGACCGACGACGGCACCGTCAACGTCTCCCTGCGGCCCGAGTCCATCTCGATCGTCGACGACGCAACCCGCGACCGCTGGGTCGTCGAAGCCGCCGAGCTCACGCTCGATCGCATCGAGGCATTCGAGGAGTGGGAGGCCGAACAGGAAGCGCCGGAAAGCGGCTCGACTGCGCCGACGAACGAGTACGCCGAGATGGCCCGCGAACGATACGACTCCCCCGTCGTCAACTACCGCAACGACGTGATCCAGGCCCTCGAGAGCCTCGAGACCGTCGACGAAGCGGACGCTGACGATCCGGAAGCGACGGTCTGACGCGGCCAGTTCGGTTCTTTGTTTTCGATCCGATAGCGGCTGCCACGGCGGCTAGAGCAGTTCCTCGAGCATCGCACCGATCGCCGCGAACTCGTCGTCGGTGACTTCGTGACCCGTGTCGGGATAACACCGCTCGTCGACCGCGGCGTCTGCTTGCTCGAACAGCCGGACCGTCTCAGCAACGCGGTCGCGATCCACGTGCGGGTCGTCTTCGCCGTAGCCGATCAGAATCGGCGTTTCCTCGAGCGAGCCGTCGATGGGACTCGAACCGAGCTCGTCGGCCGTGCCGGGCAGCGATCCGGAGAGGATGGCGAGTCCGCCGTAGCGGGCCGGGGTTCGTCGAACGAACTCCGCGGCGACGCAGGCTCCCTGCGAGAAGCCGCCGATGACGGTCCGCTCGGGCGGCACGTCGATCGCTCGTGCGCGCTCGAGGGCGGCCGCCACGCAGTCGACGCTCGAGGAGAGCCACGGCTCGTTGGTCGCCCGAGGAGCGGTCGACGGCCGCGGATACCAGCGGCTCCGCTCGGCCTGCGGCGCGAGGACGGCGACGCCGTGTCGATGGACGGGTTCCATGAGATTGACGACGCCCTGAGCGGTCGCGCCGCGGCCGTGACACAGGACGAGCACCGCGTCCGCGGCCAACGCGGGCGCACCGGCGGTGAGCAGCGGCTGACCAGCGTGGGGTCCCGAAACGGCGTCCATCGGCCGGCCCGACCCCGCCCTCGTCATCGGTTCTCGCCCCGTCCCGTCGGTTCTCGGCCCGTCGGAACCGTCAGTTCCGGCAGTTGGCTCTCGATCAGGTCGCGATCCGCCTCGAACCACTCGGGCAAGTACAGCGATTCGCCGGGTTCTTCGCCACCTTCGCTCGCCGCGACGCCGTCCGTCTCGGTCGCCAGTTCGAAGAGGATTCCGCCCGGTTCGCGGACGTACAGCGAGTGGAAGACGTGGCGATCCTTGACGCGGGAGACGTCGTAGCCGCGGTCGTCGAACAGTTCGCGCCACTCGTGGAGGTCGTCTTCGGTCTCGACGCGGACCGCGACGTGGTGGAGCGTGCCCGTCCCTTCACGACCGAAGGGCGCGTCGCGATCGAGCACGTCCACGACCGTGGCTCGCGATCCGGGGGCGCGATACCGAATCCGATCGCCAGTTTCCTCGTCGTACTCGAAGCCCAGCGTCTCGAGCGTACCCGCGGTCGCGTAGGGGTTGATCGACAGCGTCGCGACGCCGTGGAGCCCGCGGATCGCGTGTTCCGTTGGAACCGGTCCCGCCGTCCAGCCCTCGACATCGCTCGATAGCTGCGGACCGGCTACGAGTTCGACCTGCGTGCCCGCGGGGTCTTCGAAGCGCAGGACCCGCTCGTCGAATCGCTCGAGCGGTCCCTCGACCGTCACGTCGTGATCGGCGAGTCGCGTCTCCCAGTACTCGAGCGCGTCGGACGGAACGACGAACGAGACTGACTCGAGCTGGGGTTTCCCGGCGCGGCCGGGATCGCCGTGGGGGTCCGGAAAGTGTGTGAGAACCGTCCCCGGTGTCCCGTTCGCGTCGCCGAAGTAGAGGTGATGTTGCAGGATGTCCTCGAAGTTCACGGTCTGCGTGACGAGTCGGAGGCCAAGCACGCCGCTGTAGAAGTCGATCGCCGCCTGCGCGTCGCCGACGATTCCCGTCACGTGGTGGAGTCCCGGCGTGTCGGACAGCATGAGGCGTCGGTACGTGCTCGAAGTGGATAGCCTACCGGGTCGGCCGACGGGTCGAGTGATCGCGACCGGTTCTCTCGTCTGACAAATGGTTAAGTGCCGTGAACGACGACTAGGGATATCCATGGGGAACAAGAACAAGACCATCTCGTTCCGGGTCAACGAGGACGCGTTCGAGGCGCTCCAGTCGATCGCCGAGGAGCGCGATATCTCGCTGTCCGCCGTCTTCCGGGACTACGTCGACCAGCTCGTCGAACACGATGGCCAGGTCGAGGTCGTTCCGGAAACCGAGCTTGAGGCCCGTACCGTCAAAGACGACGACGGAGAGGATATTTCGTTCCCGCCAACCGTCGAAGTCCCGAAGCGCTTCATCCGCGAACACGAGCGACTGGAGCTCGAGGCCGAGCACCTCCGGGAGCAACTCGACGAGTACAAGGGGTACGTCAACGACCTGCAGGATCGACTCGAGGACGAGGAAGAGGAGATACTGCTGCTCGACGAGTTAGACGGCGAGAACGAGGACGACGACGAACCGTACCAGCTTCGATAGCGCGGTGCGCTCGAGCGAGGCGGGCAGTCAGGACAGGACGGTGAGCATCCGCGATCGGTTGTGGCAGAGGACCGGGTGAGGATAGGTCCCCATTCATACTTTTCATTGCGCGTTCTGCCGATATCGCGTCGTTGTTTGTCGGGCAGTCTCTTGACAGGAGGACAGCGCTCTGGGTCCGTATGTCGCCGCTCGGCGTCGCTGCAGCATCGCGATGGCGCAAGTCTTATGTACATATGAGTACGTCGATGTACAATAATGAACTCCGATACGGAGCTCGCTCCCGCGGTGCAGTCGATACTCGAGGCCGCTCGCGAGCGGTCGGGTGGCGACGGCGTCGTGGACGTCGACGCGCGTTCGTTGTCCGACGCACTGGCGCGGGCGGAAGCGGACGGGCGAGTCCCAGTGATCGCGGAGGTGAAACCGACGAGTCCGACGGCCGATGGAACTCGAGCCGACGATCCCGTCGAACTGGCACAGGCAATGGTCGAGGGCGGTGCGGCGGCGATCTCCGTCCTCACGGAACCGACTCACTTCGGCGGTTCGCCCGAGGCACTGACCCGGATTCGAGCGGCCGTTGACGTCCCCGTCCTGCGCAAGGACTTCGTCCTCGAGGAGGAGGGGATGGACGTCGTCGAGGCGGATCTGTTGCTGTTGATCGTCAGATTCGTGGATGACCTCGACGGGCTCGTCGCCGCGGCTCGCGAGCGCGGCTTTCAACCACTCGTGGAGGTCCACGACCGCGCGGAACTCGAGACCGCGCTCGAGGCGGGGGCAGAGATCATCGGCGTGAACAACCGCGATCTCGCGAACCTCGAGGTGGACCTCGAAACCTTCGAGTCGGTTGCGCCCGAGGCTCCTGATGACGTAACGCTGATCGCCGAGAGCGGCATGTCGTCGCCGGCCGACGTACGGCGGATGCGCGAGGCGGGTGCCGACGCGTTGCTGGTCGGCAGCGCCATCATGGGCCACGGCGCGGACGACAGCGACGTGACGGCAAACACGCGGCGACTCACGCGGGCGGAATCGGCGAAGACGACGGACGTAACGGACTCGAGGACGGAGACCGAGACGAGATGAGCGAACACGACGGAGACACCCAGACATGAGCACGGAACGCGAGCCCGACGGCGAGAGTGAATCCGGGCGCACTGGCACGTTCGGCGACTACGGCGGCCAGTACGTCCCCGAGGCGCTGATGCCGGCGCTACAGGAACTCGAAGACGCCTACGAGCGATACGTCCTCGAGAACGAAGACGGCTTCATGGACGAGTTCCGCGAGCGGATGCGCGACTTCGGCGGCCGGCCGACGCCGCTCCAGCGTGCGGACCGGTTGAGCGAGCGCTACGACCGCGAGGTTTACCTCAAACGGGAGGATCTCGTCCACGGCGGCGCGCACAAACTGAACAATGCACTCGGACAGGTCCTCCTAGCCAAGTATATGGGCAAAGAGCGGATCATCGCTGAAACCGGTGCGGGCCAACACGGCACTGCGACGGCGATGGCCGCGGCCCACCTCGACATGCCCTGCGAGATCTACATGGGCCGGACGGACGTCAACCGCCAGCGCCCCAACGTCTACCGGATGCGGATGAACGGGGCCGAGGTGAACCCGGTCGAGGCCGGGAGCGGGACCCTGAAGGAAGCCATCAACGAGACGATGCGCGACTGGGCGACCACCGTCGAGCGGACCCACTACGTGATCGGCTCGGTCGTCGGCCCCCACCCGTTCCCGCAGATGGTCCGGGACTTTCAGGCGGTGATCGGCGACGAGGCTCGGAAACAGATTCGGGAGAAGGCCGGACGACTCCCCGACAGCGTCGTCGCCTGCGCCGGCGGCGGCTCGAACACGATGGGGACGTTTCACGCGTTCGTTCCCGATGACGAGGTCGACCTCTACGCCGTCGAAGCCGGCGGCTCGAGCCTCGAGATCGACGAGGCCGACGGTGTCGCGCCCAACTCCGCGACGCTCTCGACGGGCACCGACGGCGTCCTCCACGGCGCGATGACGAAGCTCCTCCAGAGTACGGATGGTCAGATCATGGAGTCCCACAGTGTCAGCGCGGGACTCGACTACGCCGGCGTCGGCCCGGAACTCTCGCATCTCGTGGCGACGGGCCGCGTGACGCCTGCGAGCGTCGACGACGAGGACGCGCTCAACGGCTTCCACCGGCTCTCGCGACTCGAGGGGATCATTCCGGCCCTCGAGTCGAGTCACGCGCTGGGGTACCTAGAGGAGGAACACGAGAGGCTCGGCGACATCGTCGTCGTCAACGTCTCCGGCCGCGGCGACAAGGATCTCGAAACCGTACTTGAAGAGACCGAGAAGCGCGATCTCGAGGCCGCGCCCGAAGTCGAGGTGTTCGACCAGTGAGCAACGATTCACAGTACGACAGCAACGTCGAAGCCGCCATCCGCGAGGACCACCCCGCGCTGATCACCTACATCACGGCGGGCGATCCGTCGCTCGAGGACACCAAGGCGTACGTCGAGGCCCTCGACCGCGGCGGCTCGGACCTGATCGAACTCGGACTGCCGTTTTCGGAGCCGATCGCGGAGGGGCCGACGATCCAGGCCGCGATCAACCGCGCGCTCGAGGCCGGGACGACCCCGCAGGGCTTCTTCGAGTTGGTCGATGACCTCGAGACGGAGGCACCGCTGCTGGTGATGACGTACTACAATATGATTCTCCAGTATGGCGACGTGCCCGATGTTCGCCCGTTCGTGGAGAGGGCTGCCGACGCGGGCCTCTCGGGGATCATCGTTCCCGACCTGCCCGCCGAGGAGGCCGACCCGCTTCGCGAGGCCTGTGACGACAACGGGCTCGATCTGGTTTTCATCGTCGCGCCGACGACCGAGGGCGAGCGCCTCGATACCGTCATGTCTCAGGTTTCGGGCTTCGCCTACGTTCAGGCCCGCCTCGGGACGACCGGCGCGCGCGCGGACGTCTCGAGCGCGACCCACGACAGTCTCGCGCGGCTGTCCGAGTACGACGTGCCCAAAGCCGTCGGTTTCGGCGTCAGCGAGGGCGACCACGCCGCCGAAATAATCGAGGCGGGCGCGGACGGCGTCATCGTCGGGAGTGCGCTCGTCGACATAATAGCCTCGAGCGAGACACCTGAGGAAGCGGTCGACGCACTCGAGGCCAAAGCCGCGGAACTCAAGCGGGGTGCGCGTCGCGGAGCAGGGGACGACGCGACCGACGCCGCGGAAGATGCACCGGAACCAGAACAGCCATAACTGCAAGCTTGCTACACTCCCGCAATGACCACCGGAACTGACGCACGACTCGAGCGAATCGGCACGGACGGATCGTACGTGATCGTCCCAATGGACCACGGCATCACAATGGGTGCCGTCCAGGGGCTGAAAGACATCGAATCGACGATCGACGGCGTGACCAGCGGCGGGGCGGACGCGATCCTCACGCAGAAGGGGATCGCGCCGCGCGTCCACGACAACAAGAACGGACGGGGCTACATCGTCCACCTCAACGGCTCGACGACAATCGGACCCGACGAGGAAGACAAGCGCATGACGGGCACCGTCGAGGAAGCGATCCGAGTCGGCGCCGACGCCGTCTCGTTTCACATCAACGTCGGCTCGGAACACGAACCCGACCAGTTGAGCGAGCTCTCGGAGGTGACCGAGACGGCCGAGCGGTTCGGGATACCGGTGCTCGCGATGGCCTACGCCCGCGGCCCCGGCGTCGATCCCGAGGACCCCGAAGCGCTGGGCCACGCGGTCCGTCTCGCCGAAGAACTGGGTGCCGACATCGTCAAAACGGGCTACAGCGGCGACGCCGAGAGCTTCCAGCACGTCGTCGAGTCAACCCGGCTTCCGGTGGTCATCGCCGGCGGCTCGAAGGGGACCGACCGCCAGACGATCGAGATGGTCCGCGGCGTGATGGACGCCGGCGGTGCCGGCGTCTCGATGGGGCGCTCGATCTTCCAGCACGAGGATCCCGAGGCCATCGCGCGGGCGGTCGCCGGCGTCGTTCACGACGATCTCTCGACCGACGAGGCGCTCGCCGAAGCGGGACTGGCGCTCGAGATCTGAGGGTCTCCGCGTTTTCTGCAGCGGGTCGTCTCTCGCGCCCACAGCCGTTGGATCGCTCAGTGACAGTGCGTATCGAGATGGACGTCGCGGTCGGCGTAGCGCGGACACAGCTCGACCGTGGCGTGATCGACGCCGTGATGGGCGAGTTCGTCGTGAACGCGGCGGACGACCGCCTCGGCGTCCGCCATCGACTCGACGTCCGTTTCGACGTGGACCGTCGCGACCGTTATCTGGCTACAGATCTGCCAGGCGTGGAAGTCGTCGACGCGATCGACGCCCTCTATCTCGCAGAGGTGCGCTCGAATGTCGTCGCTCTCGAGGGGCGTTTTGAGGAAGAAGATCTCGCTGCTGCCGCGCAACACGGCGATCGCCGACCAGGCCACGACGGCTGCGATGAGCGCCGCGGTGATCGGGTCGATGACAGTGAACCCGGTCACCTCGATGGCGACGACGGAGACGATGACGGCGACCGAGCCGCCGGCGTCGCCAAGCAGGTGGTAGAACGCGCCCTTCTCGTTGAGGCTCATCGCGTCGCCGTGGAGGACGTAGACCGAGCCGAGGTTGACAAGCAGGCCGCCTATCGCGATGGCGATCGTCGGGCCGGCACCGATGGTGACGGGCTCTAAGAACCGCTGATAGGACTCCCAGAGGATGAAGCCGACCATCGGGAGGAGGAGCAATCCGTTCAGGAAGGCGGCGAACGGCTCGAGGCGGTGGAGGCCGTACGACCAGCGGTCGCCCTCGCCGTAATGTTCGGCGACGTAGGCGGCGGCGAAGGCCATCACGTACGCGAGCGCGTCGAACAGCATGTGGATGGCGTCGCTGATGAGCGCGACCGAGCCGAAGGCCAGTCCGCCCGCGAGTTCGACGACGAAGCCGACGACGTTGATCAGCGAGACGGCGGCGAGCTTGCGGCTGCTCGTCGACGCTCCGCCGTGGCTATGGCCGCCGTGGTCGTGACCGTCGTGCGAGTCGTCGTGGCCGTGCGCCGACTCGTTGTGACTCATCGTTATTCGAACTCATTGGTTCGGGCTTATTAATTCGGCTGCTATTAAACGGCGTTTCCTATGCCAATCATAACAAAAAGGACGGGTTGAGTTATTAACTCACAGCGCAGCGTCGCGCGGTTCATCACGCGCGATTCACTGAATCGGAAGAATTTCGGCGGCGGTCTGCCTTCTCGAACCCGTGACCGACGGCGAGGAGTACACGCTCGCGGACGAGATCGTCGCTCGTGCGCGGATTCACGCCCGCGAGGTGGTCGACGAGTACGAGCTGGCGGTCGATCTCGGGGCCCTCGAGTGGGACGTGTCTCCGCGAGCGCGCCGCCGGGCGGGGGCGTGTCGCTGGCACGCCGACCGCGAGGTGGCGACGATCGTGCTCGCCCGAAAGGCCTACGAGGCCTACGAGTGGCCCGCGTTCGCCGAAATCGTTCGCCACGAACTCGTCCACGCATGGGAGTTCCAGCGATTCGGCGAGTCCGGGCACGGATCGCGGTTTCGCGAGCGGGCGGCGGCGCTCGAGGCCCCGCGGCACTGCGATGCGTTCGCGGAGCCCCGCTACGTCCTCCGGTGTCTCACGCACAGTTGCGACTGGCAGGCCGAGCGTCACCGCGCATCGAAGCCGGTGAAGTCGCCCGATCAGTATCGTTGTGGGGCCTGCAACGGTGCGCTCGAGGTCGAACACGCGGTCAGCGGCCGGACATGGACGACCGCGAGCGGCTACGGCGGCGCGAAAGCGGCGCTCGGCGACGAGTGGTAGTGCGGCGAGGCTCGTGCCACGCGCGTTGTGAAATGGACGATAGCATCCCCAGCAAACCACCGCCGGGTGGGAATGAAAGGGGCTTCCGCGCTCGGCGAACCCGGACGACACAAGCACCGCAGGCGAACGGAGTGAGCCGAGGAGCACAGCGAGTCCTGGGAGTTGAGCGCGGAAGGGGCTTTCAGGATGGTGCCGATCCGTAATGAGATGGGATGGCCGCTTCCAACGACACCTAGTCGACCGCGGAACACTTATTCGCCTCACCCGACCTGTTTCGGGTATGGGAATACTCGAGTTGATGCTGGGCAAGACCGAACCCGGCGAACAGGGCGTCGAGGGGAAGTCGTACGCGCTCCCGAAGGAGACGCACGACTTCGTCTACCCCGTCGCGGTCCGTCGCGAGGAGGTGGCGGCGTTCGCCGAGTTGCTCGCGGCCGAAGCGGACGCGCCGGCGCTGGCGGACGCGAGCGGCGACCTGCAGTCCGTCTTCGACGGGCTGGTCGGCGAAGGCGGCGTCGACGCCGACGAACTGGCCGACCAGATGAGCCGGCCTCGCGAGGCGATCGAGCCGATGATCGAAACCTGGACCGAAACGATCGAGCGGGATATCGGGGTCGTCTACGCCCGAATCGGGGCCTACGAGAACCTGCTGGCGTTCGTCAAGTTCTGTAAGCAACGCGACGAGGACGACAGCGATCCGTTCGAACTCCCCGAGACCTTCCCGGACGCGGCGGCGCTGCTCAAGCGACTCGAGGAGGGCACCGATACGCAGTACCGCGCGCTGGTACACACGGATCTCCTGCCGGACGAATAGCCGGCAGTTGGGCCGGGCCCGTAGCTGGCCCGTAGCATAGCGGTCGAATTCGCTTCTCTAGACGATCGTCTCGAACGCCTCGAGCGACGCGAGTTCGTAGGTCGGCACGTGCTCGTCGGGGCCCTCGTCGCGGCCGGTATCCAGCCAGGCCGAATCGAGTCCCATCGCGTTCGCCCCCGCGATATCGGCGTGGAGCGAGTCGCCGACGTGGATCGCCCCGTCGGGTGCGACCTCGAGTTCGGCGAGCGCGCGTTCGAAGGGGGCCGCGTTCGGCTTCGGAAGGATGCCCGCGCTCGGCTCCGTGAAGACCCGAACGTCGAAGGCGTCCGCGATACCCAGCGCCTGCAGTTTCTGCGTCTGCGTCGGTCGCCCGCCGTTCGTGATGAGGCCGACCTGCCCCAGCTCGCGCGCGTACTCGAGCGCGGCTTCCGCGCCGGGCCGGAACTCGACGGCGGTCGGGTCCTGCACCTCGAGGTACGCCGCCGCGAGCGTCGGCGCGAGACCGGAATCGACGCCGGCGCGACCTGCGACTTCGGTAAAGAGATGCTCGTAGAACTCCCGGTCCGTCTCGGCCGTCGGCAGGTCGGGCACCGCGGCTCGGAGATCCGCGGGCGTACAGAACTGCTCGCAGCCGGCGCGCTCGAACGTCGACTCGAGCACGGTCGCGGCGTCCTGGGTCGGCTCGCAGAGGGTGGAATCGAGGTCGAAACAGATCGCGTCGTAGGCGGCCATCTGGGTGTGTGTACAGGCGGGGGCGTTCTCAACGTTTCGCCGACTAGGTGAATTGTTCACGAGAGTTATCGGTATTGCTGTCGAGAATACCCTGAAAGCCCCGACGCGCTCGTCGGCTGCAGCTCGCTGCGATCCTCACCTCGCTGCGCTCGGTTGCGGTTCTTGCGTCGCTTCGCTCGACGAGCGCGTCGCCCCTTTCATTCCCACCCAGCTGGTGGTTGGATCGGGCGGCAGAAATCCGCCGGCTGGTTGGGGTGAGTTCAACTCGAGTCCCCACCGCCGATTCCGCAGCAGTTATTTTTGTTGACACGCCGTGTGGTGTATGGAGGTCGTCAAGCGAGTGCACGTCGTGCCGCTGGGCTACGAGTTCGATCGGATCCTCGAGCCGATCCGGGACCAGCGGGCCGATCTGGTCTACCTGCTCGAGGACGGCGGCGCGGGTGACGGGGGAACGGGTGGCGAACGAACGGGTGAGAGCGGTGATGGAGCTAACGCGGGGACCGAGACCGCGACCGCCGACTATCACGACGAGTTGCGCGCCGAACTCGAGTCGATCGTCCCAGAGGTCCGGACCTGGGAGTGCGATCTGACGGACGTCTACGCGGTGCTCGGCGACGTGACAACCATCGCCGACGTCCACGCCGACGATCGGGTGTACGTCAACGTCTCCGGGGCCGGCACGATCCCGGCGATCGGCGCGACGATCGCGTGCATGGACGTCTCGACCGACGCACACGCCTACTACGTCGAGCCGTCGGAGTACGCACACGACGGGACGGTCGAACCCGCCTCGTTCGGGATCGACGAGATGGAGCAGGTGCCGACCTACCCGATCGAGTCACCGACGCGCGACCAGGTCGCGATCATGGAGTTCCTCGCCGATCCGGCCGCGTGGGAGGGGTACCACGACGATCGGACGACCCCGCCGAAAAAGAAAGACCTCATCGAGTACGCTCGAGACCACGAACTCTCCTTCATGGCCGATCGCCGCTCGCCCGACGAGCGTACCGGCGAGGACAAAGGCGCGTTTCGGGTACTGGACACCCACGTCCTCGAGCCGCTCGCCGAGGACGGCTACGTGACGATCGAGTCGGTCGGCCGCCGGCGCGTGGTCGAGTTGACCGAACGGGGCGAGAACGCCTATCGGGCGTTCCATCACAAGCTCATCGACGACGCCGGCGAACAGCGATAGGAGACGGCAACGAGGAAGGAGTGTCAGCGAAGGGAGAGCGGCCAGCGGGGGTGCGGCTAGCGGAGGGGGAGTACCAGCAGAGAGCGTCAACGAGAGAAGCAGACAAGTCGAAGGGGGAGTGCGAGTGATGAGAAGACGGCGGCTCAGTCTTCGCGGTGGACCAGCACGTACAGTCTCGTGCCTAATCGAGCGTGCTCGAGGTCGGCCTCGAGTCGCTCGATGTGATCGCGAAGGGCGGCCGGGTCGAGCCCCGGGAACTCGCGGTCGGTTCGGGAATCGAGATGGCTGCTCGCGCGAGCGAGCAGGAAGGGCGCGGCGTCAGCGAGGTGCGAGCCCGGAAGCTCGGGGCCAGCGTTGCGGCCGCGTTCGACCGCAGCCAGCACTTCCTGTGCCACGACGAGCGCCCGACGCAGCGAGCGGACCTCGTCGGCATCGGCGGGCGGACACAGGGATCGTGCCAGCAGATCATCGGCTGCGACGACTCGAGCCGGATCGACGCCGAACGTCTCCGCGATCCGCTCGCGGTCAGGTTCGCCGACGTCGGTGCGGCGACACGCGAGCCGGACGGCACCCAGCACGGCCGCGGGCCGGCCGTACTCGAGCGTCGCCGTTTCGCCCGCGTGCTCGAAGGCTGCTCGAGCGACGTCGGCCGCTGGTTCCACCTCGAGCCGACGGGCGGCACGGTCGATCGTCAGTTCGGCATTCGACTCGAGGTGGCGCTGACCCATAGCTGAACGATCGACCAGAGGGATGTTATCAACTTCTGAGAAAGTGTCGTAACTATCGTTACTATCGCGACTATCACGAGTGTCGTTACAAGCGAAGGAGCAGTGACTGCAACGACGGGGCAGCGAGACGGGAGTGCAGTGGAGCCGTTCCCGTCGACCGAAACAGCTGTAGCTCGATCCGTCTCCGCCGACGGCTGTCGGTCGACCCATCCCCCTGCCTGATCCGCCACGTTCAAGCCGGTTCCCTTCGAGGGTCGATTCATGACGCGATCTGTCTGGGTAAAAGCCGACGACACCGTCGGCGACTGGGACGACCGCCGGGCGCGGATCACCGCCGCGCTCGAGGCGGGTGCAGACTGGGTACTGGTCGACGAAGACGACGTCTCGCGCGTTCGCGAACTCGGCGACATCAACGTCGCTGCGTTCCGAACCGACGGAGACGTGACGCTGGTCGACGACATCGACGACGCCGAAGCCGACGTGAGCGACGACGCGCCGGTCGCACAGGCGGACGCGATGATCGTCGGGAAAGACGGCGAGGGCGACGCGACGATCGACCTGCCCGAGGACTTCTCGGGGTCGGCGGATCTCTCGACGCTGCGGCGCAAGGGCGACTTCGATCGGGGCTCGTACGTCCGCATCCTCGGCAAGGAGTACGAGCGCTTCGCCGAAACCGCCGCCGAGGAGGCCGACCACACCATCGTCGTCGGCGAAGATTGGACGATCATCCCGCTAGAGAACCTGATCGCCCGCATCGGCGAGGAGACCGACCTCGTCGCGGGCGTGACCAGCGCCGAGGAGGCCAAGACGGCGTTCGAAACCCTCGAGATCGGCTCCGACGCCGTCCTGCTGGACTCGGGCGATCCCGACGAGATCCGGCGGACGGTCGAGGTCCGCGACGAGGCCGCACGCGAGAGCCTCAATCTCGAGTACGCAGAGGTGCTCGACGTCGAACGGGCAGGCAGCGCCGACCGGGTCTGCGTCGACACCGGCAACCTGCTCGAGCACGACGAGGGGATGCTCGTCGGCTCGATGAGCCGCGGGCTGGTGTTCGTCCACGCCGAGACCGCCGAATCACCGTACGTCGCCTCCCGCCCGTTCCGGGTCAACGCGGGCGCGGTCCACGCCTACGTCCGCACGCCCGACGGCGGTACCAAGTACCTCTCTGAACTCCAGAGCGGCGACGAGGTCCAGGTCGTCGACCTCGCGGGCAACACCCGCGAGGCCATCGTCGGCCGGGTGAAAATCGAGCAGCGGCCCATGTTCCGGATCGCCCTCGAGACCGAGGACGGCGACCGCGTCGAGACCCTGCTCCAGAACGCCGAGACGATCAAGGTCGCCGCCGCGGAGGGGCGCAAGGCGGTGACCGATCTCGAGGCCGGCGACGAGATTCTGCTGTACGCCGAGGACACGGCTCGTCACTTCGGCGAGACCGTCGAAGAGAGCATCATCGAGAAGTAACGCCGCCGTCCGTCTTTTTACTCCGCTTCAGACGTCGTTCGTCTCCGCCTCCGGCTCGACGGGCTCAAGACGCGTCGTACACCAGTGGCAGAACTCGAGGTCCGCGTCGATCTCTTTGCCACACTCCGGGCAGGTCGGTTCGGCCGCGTCGGTGCCCTCACCGGACGAGTAGCTGAGCGCGCGAAAGGTCGCGTCGATCGCGGCGAACAGGGAGAGAAAGGAGAGGAGGAACTGGGCCATCGGATCGGTGTTCTCGGCCACGACGGTCGCCTGCTCGAGGGCCTGATCGACACTCGTTATCGGCCCGGCCGCCGTGAGCTGGTCGAGCGGGAGAAAGAAGGCGCTCGCCGCAAGGAAGAGACCGGCGAAGACGGCAGCGCGAAGCCAGTCGCGGACGAGGGCGTGGCCTGCACCGGGCATGATCACCGAGAGGCCGGCGGCGAAGATCGCACGGAGCCATGTCATTGTATGTGGGATGGTAGGAGACCCCTGCCCTTAACATTCCGATTTCGATCGTTTTCGGCTCACTCGAGGCGTGCCACCAGCCCCGCGAGCGTCTCGAGGTCGTACTGGCCGGGCGCGGTCGCCTCCGCGGGATCGACTGGCGCGTAGCCGATTTTCGAGCCGTAGACGGGAGCGACCGCACGCGTGTGGCTCCCCACGTCGCCCATCGCCATCGTCGCGACGGTATCACCGTGGGCGGTCAGCTGCTCGGTCGCCGACAACAGGGCGAGCGTCTCCGACTTCGAGTCAGCCGTGACGGCCAGTTTCGCGACATCGGCGTACTTGCCCGCCTCGGTCAGTAGCCGCACCATCTCGTTGCGGGGCGGCGTCCCCTCGAAGTCGTGGGCCGACGCGACGACCGAGACGTCGCGATCACGGGCCGTCTCGAGCAACTCCTTCGCCTCGCCCTCGAGGATCGACTCGAATTCGACGTCGATCGCTGCGACGGCGTCGTGAGCCGTCGCCTCGGCGAGCGTCTCGAGTCGGCCGTCATCCGCCGCGTCGCCGCCTTCCCAGTCGGCACGGTTCGTCGCGAGGATCGGTAACTCGCCGTCGTACACCTCGAGCGCGGCCACCGGTTCGTCGGCCAGATCCATCCGAAATTCGATCGCGTCCGCGTGCTCGCGGGCCGCGGGTTCGTCGGAGAGTTCCGCCGTCGCGGCTGCGAGGACGAACGAGTCGAAATCCAGTCTCATTGCTATGGGGTGGGAGCGAGAGCGACAAAAACGGTGTCGGTTCGGCGAGTGTCGGCTTGGCGTCCGGCGTTGCCCGCGTTAGGCCATCCCGATGGTCTCCTCGGCCTCGAGGAGCTCGTGGTACCGATTTCGAATCGTCACTTCGGAGATGTCGGCGACGTCGCTGACGGCGGCCTGGGTGGTCTTTTCGTTGGTCAGGAGCGCGGCGGCGTAGACCGCGGCGGCCGCGAGGCCGACCGGCGACTTGCCGGAGTGGACGCCCTTCTCCTTGGCGTTCTGAAGCAGCGAGCGCGCGCGGTGCTCGGCCTCGTCGGAGAGCTCGAGTCCGGAGGCGAAGCGGGGGACGTAGCTCTCGGGGTCGGCGGGCTGGACCTCGAGGCCCAGCTCGCGGACGACGTAGCGGTACGTGCGCGCGATCTCGTTTTTCTCGACGCGGGAGACGTCGGCGATCTCGTCGAGGCTCCGGGGGACGCCGGCCTGGCGGGCGGCGGCGTAGACACAGGCCGTCGAGACGCCTTCGATCGAACGGCCCGGGAGGAGGTCCTCGTCGAGCGCGCGCCGGTAGATGACGGAGGCTGTCTCGCGGACATTCGTTGGGAGACCGAGTGCGCTCGCCATCCGGTCGATTTCGCCAAGTGCCTGTTTCAGGTTTCGTTCCTTCGAGTCGCGGGTACGGAAGCGCTCGTTCCACTTTCGCAGGCGCTGCATCTTCTCCCGCTGCCGGGAGCCCAGGGAGTTGCCGTAGGCGTCCTTGTTTCGCCAGTCGATGTTCGTCGAGAGCCCCTTGTCGTGCATCGTGTTCGTCGTGGGCGCGCCCACGCGGGACTTCTCGTTCTTCTCGGCGGCGTCGAAGGCCCGCCACTCGGGGCCGCGGTCGACCGAGTCCTCCTCGACGACGAGGCCGCAGTCCTCGCAGACCGTCTCGCCGTGCTCGTCGTCGACGACGAGGTTGCCTGCACACTCGGGGCAGACCAGATCCTCCTGCTCGCTTTCCGTCTCTCGTTCGTTCGTGTCGGGTTCGCTACGTCGTACTCTCGTGTTCGTTGGTGCGTTAGTCATACGATGGCGATTGCTGGCCGGCCGAACCGATCGCAAAAGCCCGGACGGGTCCGTTACCTCCCACGTTCAGACACTCGAGGTTTAATAGTTTCGAAATCCCCGGCCAGAAATCCCGTGAAACCGAATAATTCGGCCAAAGACCATGACAGATAGCGGGGCCGCCGAACGCCAGAACGCCACTGCACACTCGATTGCACGATACCGCTGCAATCGGCGGGTGAATCGCTTCAGTTGGGACCATCGGTCCGGAACCAGTACGGTGCAATGTCAAAACGGAGCTACCAACTTCGATCCGTTCGAACGACCGGTATGGAACTCGCAGTCGGCAGCACGAACCCGGTCAAGATCGACGCCGTCGAACGAACACTGGAGCGATACGAGCCGTCCGTGACTGCCGTTGCCGTCGACTCCGGGGTGAGCGAACAGCCCCGATCGATCGAGGAAACCGTCACCGGTGCTGAAAACCGCGCCCGGCGAGCGCTCGCGGCGACCGATGCCGACTACGGAGTCGGCCTCGAGGGCGGCATCGCTCGACTCGAGGGGACGCCGGGACTCTCCCTGATCATGTGGGGTGCCGTCACTGACGGAAACCGAACGGAGCGAGGCGGCGGCCCGACGCTTCGGCTTCCCGACACCGTCGCGGAACGGCTCGCGGACGGGGCGGAGCTAGGGCCGGTGATGGACGACCTGCTCGGAACCGAGGGCGTCGCCGAGTCCGACGGGGCCGCCGGCGCGCTCACGGGCGGGCTGACCGATCGGACGCGAGCGCTCGGGGAAGCGGTCGCCGCTTCGTTCGGTCCGTTCGTAACAGCGTACTACGACGCCGACGGCTGACGCTCGCCGGTGCCCTGCAATCGCGTTCACTGTTTGCCGTTCAGTCCCCGACCGTCTCCCGTCGACCGGAAATCATCCCGAACAGATGATAGTCATGGAACAGGATGTATTCACCGGCCGTACCAATGAAAGCTTTCCACCTGGTTATTGTTCTCTTACTCGCTGAGAAAACCGCATGACTGCAGCGGGTTAACCGCACGTACCAAACCCCCTAAGGCCGTTCCACTTGTCCGACCGTGTATGAGCACTGCAATGGCCCCCGACCTCACGAGTAAACAACAGCGGATTCTGGAGTACCTCCGGAACAACGCGGCGACGAAGACGTACTTCAAATCCCGTCTCATCGGCAAAGAGCTCGGTATGACGGCGAAAGAGGTCGGTTCGAACATCACCGCTCTGCAGGAGGGCGACTACAACGTCGAGATCGAGAAGTGGGGATACTCCTCCAGTACCACCTGGAAAGTCGATATTTAACGTCACTCCAACGATACGATCCGCGGATATTCGTTTTACCGATCGTAACACCCGACGAGCATCGGCTGGCGGCGACACCAAACGCTCTTTTCCGCTCGACTGCTTCCCCCCGATAAATGACGGTCGTACTGTTCGACATGGACGGCGTCATCCTCGAGGGACCCCGAACTGATCCGCAGGTGTACGCCGATGCTGCTGACACGGCCCTCGCCGAGCTGGATGTCGACCCCACTCCCAGACAACGCCGCGATTTCAGGGATCACGCGCACGAACGGATCCGGACACATTGTGACGACCTCGGAATCGATCCCGCACGGTTCTGGGAACTAAAGGAGCACTACGCCTCGGGTGGCACTCACGACCGCCTTCGCTCCGGCGAGCGCGGCACCTACGACGATATCGACGCGATTCGCGAGGTGGGCGAGCGAACTCCGATCGGTCTCGTCACGAACAATCGGCAGGAAACCGCCGAATTCGTCGCCGAGTACGCCGGCTTTGACTTCGACGTCGTTCGCGGGCGCGATCCGACGTTCGAGGGCTACGAGCGGCGCAAGCCGGATCCCTACTACATCGAGGACGCACTCGCCGACCTCGGCGCCGCCGAGGGGATCTACGTCGGGGACTCTCCAAAGGATATCACCGCTGGCCGGGCGGCCGGCCTCGAGACCGCGTTCCTCCGGCGGCCTCATAACCGCAAGCGGTCGGTGAACGCGACCCACGACCTCGAGTCGCTGACCGAGATCCTGTCGCTGGTGGAGTCGAGCGACTCGCCGTAACATTGCAGTAATACGTTCTTACCGTGGGGTAACAGCCACTTAGCCCTGATATTCGAGGAACTGATCCGCGTCTCGAGCGAGCGTCCGCGCACGGTCGCCGAAGGAATCCGCGTGGCCGACGACCAGTACGAGCACCGTTTCGGGCTGTTCGACCGCGTAGCCGTCGTCCCGCGAGAGGAGTCCGGTCTCCTCGAGTTCGCCGGCGTACTTGCTTACCGTCGGCGGGGAGACGTCCAGCGCGTCGGCGAGATCGCCGGCCGTGGTGTTCGAGTTCAAGAGTAGTTCGATTAACATCCCGCGGGGCGTCTCCCGCCGGAGGTATCCCAGCGCCCGTTTCTCGAACTCGTCGAACCGACCGGCCGTGACGAACCGCTTGTAGTCGCCGTCTCGATAGCGCTCGATGGCGTCGAGTTCCTCGAGCCGGCGCAGGTGGTGTTGGGTTTCGCCGGTGCCGAGTCGCAGGTCGTCGCGGATTTTGGAGAAGTGGGCACCGGGCGTCGTCGAGAGATAGCCCGCAATCGCATCGCGCGCGTCGCTTTCACCCGTGTCAGCCGCCGCTGAATCCGACCGTCCGACCAGCGGGGAGGCGGCACCGAGGGCGGCGAATCGGCGCAGGGTCGCTCGTTTGTCGTCGTCGACCCCATCGGGTTTTGTCATACTACCTACTGTCTCCAAGGATGCCGCCCGTAAAACAGGTTTCGCTCCGCTTTGTTCATCGAATATTACTAGTTAGGTTTCCAATACGTTAGTCCAGACCACAGTAGTTACCGGTTTGCGTCGACGTATCGGGCGTTCCGGGGACGAGTCAGCGAAGAAAGGTGGAAAATCACGTCACACGGCACAGCATTCGACCGGCAGACGGCCGCTCAGTCGCTCGTGGACGACTCGTCCGACTCGTCGACCGGCATATCGGTGCCGCCGTCGGCCTGGCTCTGGAAGTCCTGATCCATCTCCTCGATGACTTCGTCGGGATCCGTGATGTTCGCCGGATCCTTTCCTTCCTTGATGGCCTGGGCTTCCTGTTCCATCGCTTCGACGTCCATATCCGCTTCCTGGTCGATCTCACCAATGATCTCGGCGATATCGTCCAGCCCGATCAGTTCGCGGGTCTCGTCGTCGAACTCGCGGCTCTCGAGGTCCGTCCCGTCTCCTTCCACGTCGCTGCCCGACAGGTGTTTGCCGTAGCGGCCGACCAGCGAGGTGAGTTCTTGCGGCATGACGAACGTCGTCGACTCGCCCTGTCCGATGTCGCCGAGCGTCTCCATTCCCTTGTCGATGATCGCACGTTCGCCCATCGACTCGGCGGAGCGGGCACGCAACACGGTCGAGATCGAGTCACCCTGCGCTTCCAGGATCTGACTCTGCTTTTCACCCTGTGCGCGGATGATCTCGCTCTGTTTGTCACCTTCGGCCTTCTCGACGGCGCTGCGGCGTTCACC
This sequence comes from Natrinema zhouii, assembly GCF_013456555.2. Classification (GTDB taxonomy): domain Archaea; phylum Halobacteriota; class Halobacteria; order Halobacteriales; family Natrialbaceae; genus Natrinema; species Natrinema zhouii. The sequence continues at coordinate 2,539,844 of NZ_CP059154.1, read as the reverse complement.
CTGGGCCTCGAGAATCATGGCGCGGCGTTTTCGCTCGGCGGAGGTCTGTTGCTCCATCGCGCGCTGGACGTCCTTCGAGGGGTTGACCTCGCGGACCTCGACCGACTCGACGCGGATCCCCCACTCATCGGTGGGTTCGTCGAGTTCAGTGCGGATGCGGGCGTTGATCTCCTGGCGTTTGTTCAGCGTGTCGTCGAGTTCCATGTCACCCAGTACGGCACGCAGCGTCGTCTGGGCGAGGTTCGAGACGGCGCGTTTGTAGTCGTCGACCTGCAGGAACGCCTTCTTGGCGTCCATCACCTTGATGTAGACGACGGCATCGGCCGTCACGGGCGAGTTGTCGCGCGTGATCGCTTCCTGTCGGGGCACGTCCAGCGTCTGCGTTCGCATGTCGAACGCGTACGTGTTCGAGACGAACGGCGGGACGAAATTGATCCCCGGTTCGAGCAGCTTGCGGTACTCGCCGAAGACGGTCAGCGCGCGTTTCTCGTAGGCGTCGACGATTTCGATCGCGCTGAGCAAGGCGGCGATAACGACGACGAGGACGAGGGCACCGACGACTAACAGGGCAGCGCCGGCGGTCTGCATTGGAACCAGTGGTACCACCATGTCCCGGAATTACGGGGGTGGGGAGAAAAGCGTTCCCTTATTTCATCGACATATGCGATTCGGTCGCACTGTCTATCCCGACTGCTCGGTCTCCGTTTCGGAGACCGAGTCGTCGTCCGCGTCGGATTCAGAGACCGGCGCGTCGATATCGTCCACCATCGTTTCCCCCATCGGTTCGTCGCTGACGCTGCCGGTTTCGTCGGGACTCGCTCCATCGTCGGGTTCGGACGCCGCCTCCCGTGCGAGCGCTCGATCGATCTCGTCCTCGCTGATCGCACCGATGGATTCGACGGTGAGTACGTTCCCGCCACCCGGGTCGAGGACGATGACCTCCTCGCCCTCCTCGATCGTGCCGTCGGTCGTCCGCGCGCTGTAGTAGGGGGCGAACCCGCCCTCGTCGAGTTTGACTTCGCCGCTCCGGGTCGTGACGGTCTCGGTGACGTAGCCCGTCCGCCCGGAGAGCGAGTCCGAATCCGTCGTTCGACCGCTCCCTTTCCCGCCGTAGAAGTCGAACTCCCGATAGACGTATGCAGCGGCGAGCCCGATCGCGAGCGTCAGCCCCGCCAGCACGAGCACGTTCGCCGCGGGCGGGAAGAGAATCCCGACGAGTCCCGCCCCGACCAGCGCGATCCCGATGACAATGAGGTGTGCGCCCGGTGAGAGGGCCTCGAGGACCATCAACACGAGTCCCGCGACCAGCAACAACAGCGGTATATTCCCGACGAGAGATTCGACCATGTGCGGGGGTTGGGGCTTGTCCCGATTAAATGTTTACCGTGTTTCAAGAGTGATTTTCGAGACAGGGAGGGGCGGCCTCCGGTTTCAGGGTCAAAACAGCATCCCTACGCTCGGCGACCGCTCACCGGAACGGGCTCGTCAGACCAGGATCATCACGAGCCGGGCGATGACGAGCATCATCGCGACCGCACCCAGGAGCACGAACAGCGCGTTCTCGAGGTCCGGATTGCCGCCCTCGATCGGCGTCGAACTCGCTTCGGGCCCGTATTCGTCGTCCTCGGTCGCCTCGTCTTCGTCGGCGTCTCGATCGTCGCTCCCGGAGAGGTCGATGGGGATACGGTCCCATCCCTCATCGCGGTCGTCTCGGTCCGTCTGATCGCCGTCGTTCGGTCGGTCGAGCCGATCGGGGTCACCCCATTCGTCGTCGGACGCGCCCCACTCGTCGTCGCTCCCGGACGGTTCGTCGCTCATACTCGTCCGTATTGGTCCGGTCGTCAAAAAGCCGCGGTCCGACCGTCGATCACGACCGAGTTGGTTCAGGGCCGTTGGGGCTGGTCACCGATGTCCCCGCCGTAGACGACGCCGCGTTCGGCGTCGACGGTGACCGTCTCGCCGCCCCGGAGCTTTGCGACGTCCGCATCGCTGATCATCGGAATCCCCAGTTCGCGTGCGACCAGCGCCGGATAGCCGGTCATTCCTCGCTCGGCGTTGACGATGCCGGCGATCCGATCCGTCTCACCCGTGAACTCCTCGTCGAACGCCGCGGGGAGGACGAGAATTGCTCCCTCGGGCACGTCCGACAGATCGCCGTCCGACAGGCGAACGATCGGCCCGGTCGCTCGGCCCTCGACGACGACCTGTCCCGTCGTCAGCGCGTCGGCGGCAACGTGGACCTTCAGCATGTTCGTCGTGTTCGCCCCCTCGAGATCGGTCATCATGCCACAGAGGACGACGACCGTGTCGCCGCTCTCGGCGACGCCGGCGTCCAGTGCGGCCTGGACCGCCTTCTCGACGACGGCGTCGGCGCCCTGATCCGAGACGGGCGCATACAGCGGCGTCACGCCCCACGTCAGCGCGAGTTGGCGGCGGACCGCCTGGTTCGGCGTCGAGGCGACGACCGGCACGCCGGGGCGGTACTTCGCCGTCTTCAGCGCGGTGTAGCCGGACTCCGTCGCGGCGACGACCGCGTCCGCGCCGATGTCTCGCGCCAGGAAGCGCGCCGACCGGGCCAGCGCGTCCGTCCGCGCCTCGCCGGCGGCGGGAACCCGCTGCTCGAGCAACTCCGCGTACTCCCCGGAGCCTTCGACCTCGCGGACGATGCTGTCCATCGCGTCGACGACGGCGACGGGGTGATCGCCGACCGCCGTCTCGGCCGACAGCATGACCCCGTCGGTGCCGTCGAGGACGGCGTTGGCGACGTCCGAGGCCTCCGCGCGCGTCGGCCGGCGGGCGTGAACCATCGAGTCGAGCATCTCCGTCGCGGTGATGACCGGCCGGCCCGCCTCGCGACACTTTCGGATGATCCGTTTCTGGATCATCGGGACGTCCTCCATCGGGCACTCGACCCCGAGGTCGCCGCGCGCGACCATTACGCCGTAGGCCGCGTCGATGATCTCGTCCAGATTTTCGACCGCGCCGGCGCGCTCGATCTTCGCGATGATGGGGATATCCGCGCCGTGCTCCTCCAGCACCTCGCCGACCTCGTAGACGTCCTCGGCATCCCGGACGAAACTCGCCGCGACGAAGTCGACGCCCATCTCGGCGGCCAGCTCGAGGTCCCGTCGGTCTTTCTCCGTGACGACGTCGAGTTCGAGTTCGACGCCGGGAATGTTGACGCCCTTGCGGCCGCCCAGTTCACCGCCGGTGTCGACTCGTGCACGAATGGCGTCGCTCTCGCGGTCTCCCCGCTCCTCGCGACCCAGAACGGTCGTTTCGATCAGTCCGTCGGCGAGCAGGATTCGATCCCCGGGTTCGACGGCGTCGATCGACACCGAGAGGCCGACCACGTCCGGCGTCGCCTCCTCGCCCTCGACGAATCGGATTTCCGAGCCGGTCTCGAGGGTCACGGTCTCGTCGTCGGACAGCGGCGCGGTCCGGATCTCCGGGCCCTTCGTATCGAGCATGATCGCGACGGGGTCCGTTCGCTCCTCGTCGACCGCACGGACGCGGTCGATCAGGTCGGCCCGATCCGCTCGATTGCCGTGGCTCGCGTTCAGCCGCGCGACGGACATCCCGGTCGCGGCGAGTTCTCGTATCGTCTCCCGGTCGTTCGACGCCGGCCCCAGCGTACAGACGATCTTCGCGTTTCTCATGTCGGACATTAGCGCCACCATCGCCTAAAAGATGGTTGCTTACTCGCGTTCGAGTTGCAGTCTCGACGACTCGCCATCGATCCCGTCGTTTGCCACGCCAACCGTTTTCCGCGGATCACCCCTCCGAATCGACATGCCCACCTACGCCACGCTCGTCGATCTCGCCGACCGGGACGTTCAGAACGCACAGGAGCTCGCGACGATCTGGGGCGAAATTCGGACGGAATTCGAGGAGCACGGTGCGGAACTCCGCGATTCCTACGCCGCTCTCGGTGAGTGCGATTTCCTCGTCATCTTCGAAACCGACGACAACGAGGCGGCGTTCAAGTCGGCGCTGACGCTCTATCGACACGGTCTCGAGGGGAAGACGATGGAAATCGTCGACACGGAGGACTTCTCGAATCTGGTCGACGAGGTCTGACGGGAATCGCCCGTCGGTCGTCACTCACCAGAGTCCGACGAGGTTCCCTAACGTCATGAGTAAAAAGAGCGACAGTGCGATCACCAGTAATGCCCGCACCTCCGCTGACTCGGGGGTTTTCGGCACCTGCATGAGCCAGTTTGACCGCGTACTCGTCCTGACGGACTCCCATACGCTGCTGTCACTCTGTGCCATATGGTATCAATGGATAGCATCCGTTATAGTAGTATTTGAGCCCAATTGACATTCGTGGGTCCTGTCGGTGAGTCTCTCGGCGTTTGGAACGCGAATGGCAGTCCAATACCTTCGAAAACAGGTCGACCGTTCGGGCCTCGAGGGTCCTACTTGATCTTCTCGCCGACGGCGGCGTCGCCGTGGGTCGTCAGCAGGTCCGCTTCCTCGCCGGCCGCGAGGATCATGCCGTTGGATTCGACGCCGAACAGCTCCGCGGGCTCCATGTTCGCGAGCAGCACGCACTTCGTTCCCGGCAGTTCCTTGAGGTCGTGGAGTTGCTTGATTCCCGCGACGATCTGTCGCGTCTCGAAGCCGATGTCGACCTCGAGACGCGCGAGGTCGTCCGCACCCTCGATTCCCTCGGCAGTTTCGATTCGGCCGACGCGGATGTCGAGTTCCTGGAAGTCGTCGAACCCGATCCGCTCGTCGGCCAGCGCCTCGAGGTCGTCGGTATCAGCCATACTGCCGGATTCGTCCCCTGCGGTGTCGTCGCTTTCGGTTTCGTCCGCATCGTCGTCCGTCTCATCGTCGCCATCCGAGGCCGCGTCGACGCGCTCCTCGAGCTTTTCGGTCAGTTCCTCGACGCGGTCGTCCTCGATCTTCTCGAAGAGTTCGCCCGGTTCGTCGAAGCTCCGCGGCGGGGCCTCGAGCGCGTCCTCGAGGTGGGCGTCCGCGATATCGCCGTCCTCGCCGATCTGCTCCCAGAGGTCCTGCGATTTGTCGGGGGTGATCGGCTCGAGGAGGACGCCGACGGCCTTGGCGAGCTGGACACAGTCGCGAATGACCTGTGCAGCCTTTTCGGGCTCGTCATCGGTGAGTTTCCAGGGCTCGTTGCGCTGGATGTACTCGTTGCCGAACTGAGCGAGTTGCGTCGCGGCCTGACCGACCCCGCGCATGGAGTAGTCGTTGACGCTCTCGAGCACGTCGCCGATGGCTCCCTCGATGCGCTCCTGAACTTCCTCGGAGACGTCCGCCTCTGGCGTTCCCTCGTAGTTGCGGTAGGCGAAGAGCAGCGATCGGTACCAGAAGTTGCCCACGGTACCCACGAGTTCGCCGTTGACTTTCTCCTGGAAGGCGTCCCAGGAGAAGTCGACGTCCTGCTGGAGGCCGCCGGTCGTCGTCAGGTAGTACCGCAGCAGGTCGGGATGGAACCCCTCCTCGAGGTACTCCTTGGCCCAGATCGCCCGATTGCGGCTCGTCGAGAGCCCCTTCCCGTTGATCGTGATGAAGCCGGTCGCGGCGATTCCGCGCGGCTTGTTGTAGCCCGCGCCCTCGAGCATCGCCGGCCAGAAGATCGCGTGGTGCTGGATGATGTCCCGGCCGATGACGTGCATGATCTCGCCGTCTCCCTTCCAGACCTGCTCCCAGTCGTACTCGTCCGCGCCGACGCGCTCGGAGTACTGCTTCGTGCTCGAGATGTACTCGATCGGGGCGTCGACCCAGACGTAGAGGACGAGGTCGTCGCCGTCCGCTTCGGCGGCTTCGCCGCCTTCGCCTCGGTGCTCCTCCGGAGCACCGCTGTCGGGGTAGTCGATCCCCCAGTCCATATCCCGCGTGATACACCAGTCCTGCAGACCGTCCTCGATCCACTGTCGGGGCTGGTTGCGCGCGTTCGACGTTCCCTCGAGCCCGTCCAGGAACTCGGTGAGGAAGTCGGTGAACTCGGAGACCTCGAAGAACTTGTGGGTCCGGTGGCGGTATTCCGCGGGGTTGCCCGTGATCGTGCTCGTCGGGTCTTCGACTTCGCCCGGCTCTAAGTGGCGCTGGCAGCCCTCGTCACACTCGTCGCCGCGGGCCTTCGCGCCGCAGTAGGGACAGGTCCCCTCGACGTAGCGGTCGGGGAGGTACTGGTCGGCCTCGGGGTCGTAGGCGACCTGAATCTCCTTCTCGTAGATGTAGCCCTCGTCGTCCAGCGTGTGGACAATCTCCTGAGTGAGTTCGGTGTTCGTCTCGTCGTGGGTGTGGCCGTAGTTGTCGAAGTCGACGTTGAACTTCGGGAACGTCTCCTCGTACTGTTCGTGCCATTCAATGGCAAAGTCTTCCGGGTCGACGCCCTGCTGCTCGGCGTTGACGGCGACCGGCGTCCCGTGCATGTCCGATCCGCAGACGTAGATCGACTTCTGGCCCAGCGTCTCGAGCGCGCGATTGAACGCGTCCGCGCCGATGTACCCCCGCAGGTGACCGATGTGCAGGTCGCCGTTGGCGTAGGGCAACCCGCAGGTTACGACGGCGGGTTCGTCCGTCGGAAACTCGTCGTGGCTCATGGTCGTCACGTTGCGCTCGCGGGCGTAAAACCCGCCGGTTTCGATCGTCCGGTCGGCGGCCGTTCTCGTTTCAGCGAACGGTCACCCGACGTGGGCCGACACGCCGCCGAGCGATAAACGTTTCATTCACCAAAGGTATTTGTGCCGTCACGACGAAATCTATTTCGAGAAGTGGTCATGAACGAGTCTACCGCAACGGGATCCCTCCCGAACTGGATATCCGCTGTCACACTGAGTGTCGCCGTCTTGCTCGGTGTTCTCGCAGCTGATTTGCTCACACTCGGTACAGTAAGTCAAGTTGCGGTGACGTTCGTTCTATTGGCGGTATTCGGTAGTGCGCTTACTCTCGTTCTGGAGTAAGGAGGGTGGTACTCGGACGGCCCGCCGATACAATTGATCGCCAGTATGAGTCTTATCGCGCTATCGAATACCGTTTGAGAACTGCAGGCATCTCTCCTTCAGCAACGATATAGAGACCAAGTCCGATCACTGCGACGACTGTGGCCGAGCCAGCTAGCATGACGAGCCCAATCGCGAGGTTTTCGGCCAGCGCTGAAACCGTAAGCATCCCGAGCAGCATACCGAGCGGTATCGTTACGATGAACAACGCGATCACAATAGCGGCACGAGCGAACTGCGCTGCAGCTTCCGTCTCACTGCCGGTGTACATCCGCCGGACGGCTTCATATCCCGCGATTGCGAGAACAGCGACGAGAACGTATGTGAGGACCATATTGTGCTATTAGTTCGATATATGATAATATTTGTGGTGGTGAGTACCAGAAATTCTGTACAGTACCTGTGTCAGCAACTACGGCGCTGAACGGAACGGCAACTCCAATAGTGAATGGAACGGTGTGTTCTGGGGGGATTGGTTGAGACAAAGTGTCCTGCGATCGTGGCGGCAGGGGATCGCCACGCCCTCCCCAGCCGATTCGCTCACTCACTCCGTTCGTTCGCTCATCCCTCGCGCAGAATCGGTTCGCGGCTCACCGTCGGTTCGCCGCGACCCAGCGCGCGCCACCGCACGCCGGTTGATTCGCCTGGAGCGATACGTTGTTCCCCTGTACTGATCGCTGAGGGTGGCAAAATTACCGGTCAGCGAGGAATCAATAGCTACCCTCGTTTCTAATCGTCACTCACGACGGGAACGCTCGCGCGTACCTCGAGCCGGTCTAGATCTCCAATGAACGAGGCCAGCATCTCGCGGGTAACGTGGGGCATGCAGACGACCCGCAACTCGCCCGTCGCGGTCCGCGAAATGCGCCAGCCCTTGGCCCGCAGCGCGTCGAACGTCGACCGGGGAACGTCGGCCGCGACCAGCGGCAGCGTGGGATCAGCGACCCGATAGCCCCGCTTCTCGAGGGCGTCGGCGAGCCACTCGGCGTTGTTCTGCGAGCGGGCGTACTGGCGGCGGTAGCCGCCGGGCCACAGCTCCTCCATCGCGGCGACGGCGCTCGCGACGCCCGCGCCCGAACGGGTGCCGGTCAGGGTCGCCTGGGAGGTCGACTCGAGGTAGGGCGTGTCGACGGCGAGTTCGTCGAGCAGGTCGGGAGAGCGCGCGAGCAGTCCCCCCGCGGGAACGGCGGCCTGTCCCATCTTGTGGGGATCGATCGTCATCGTGTCGACCGCGGCGTGGCCGAAGTTCCACTCGTAGTCGGTAAACGGGAGGACGAAGCCGCCCCACGCGGCGTCGACGTGGAGCAAGGCGTCGACCGAGTTCGCGATTTCGCCCAGTTCCGGGATGGGATCGACGCGGCCGTACTCGGTCGTCCCGGCGACGCCGACCACCAGCGCCGTGTCGTCGTCGACGCTGGCTCGGACGGCCTCGAGGTCGGCCCGATGCCGCTCGTCGGTCGGGACGAGTCGCAGTTCGATGCCGAGCAGGTCGGCGGCCTTCTGGAAGCTGAAGTGACCCGACTCGGGCATGACCACGTTCGGCGAGCGGCTCTCCGCCCGATCGCGGGCGATCCGAACCGCCTGAATGTTTGCCTCCGTGCCGCCGCTGGTGACGTAGCCCGCTGGCTCGTCCAGCCCCGCGATCCCGCTCAGGAGGGCGATGGCGTCGTCTTCGAGCGCCGACACGTTCGGATAGGTGCCGGGATCGCCGGGGTTCGTTGCGAGAAACCGCTCGGCCGCGTCGCGCGCCGCAGGATGGGGTTCCGTACACATCGACGAGAGAACCCGATCGAACGCTTGCGGCTCAATTTGCATATCATGTGTGTTAACGGTCGGCGGTTTATTTGTTACGTTTGGCGCCGTTTCCCGACGGCGATCGGTCGGGTCAAAACGGGACGGACACGTGCCGCCGAAAGCGTGCCTTCAAGTCCGCCGCCGCGCAACGCCAACCCATGAACCCAGGCGACCGCGTCCGCGTCGACCGCGCGGATCGCACGTACGAAGGCGTGTTGCTCCCCTCGAGCACGGACGAGCAGCTCGTGGTGAAACTCGAGGGCGGCTACAACGTCGGCGTCGATCGCGAGGCGGCCGACGTGTCGGTCCTCGCCGAGGACGTCTACGAGATCGACGGGACGGACTCGGCGGGGCTAGACGAGGACGAGAGTGATGGCGAAGGAGCGGGCTCGGAGATCGAGTTCGACGACGATCTGCCGACGATTTCGCTGCTCTCGACCGGCGGGACAATCGCCTCGACGATCGACTACCGGACGGGCGCGGTGACGGCGCAGTTCGACGCCGAAGACGTCCTGCGGGCCGTTCCCGATCTCGCGGGCCGCGCGAACTACCGCGGGCGGGTCGTCGCCAACATCCTCTCGGAGAACATGGAGCCGCCGATCTGGCGGGACCTCGCCGAGGCCGTCCACGAGGAGATCGCGGCCGGTGCCGACGGCGTCGTCGTCATGCACGGCACCGACACGATGCAGTACTCCGCATCGGTCCTTTCGTTCATGCTCGAGACGCCGGTCCCGATCGTCTTCACCGGCTCGCAGCGGTCGGCGGACCGGCCGTCTTCGGATAACGTGATGAACGCGGTCTCGGCCGTCGAGGCCGCCAAGAGCGACTGCGCGGAGGTCATGGTCTGCATGCACGCCACCGAATCGGACGACATCTGTGCGCTCCATCGGGGCACCCGCGTGCGGAAGAACCACACCTCGCGCCGGGACGCGTTCGAAACCGTCGGCGCGAAGCCGCTGGGCGAGGTTAACTACGAAGCGAGCGGGGACGAGACGGTCTCGTTCCGCCGCGACTATCGGGAACGCGGTGCGGTCGATCTCGCCATCGAATCCGAGCTCGAGGACGACGTCGAACTTCTCAAATTCACCCCCGGGATGGATCCCCAGTTCCTCGACGTGGTCGAGGGCTCGGACGGACTGGTCATCGAGGGCACCGGGCTCGGCCACATCCACACCGATCTCGTTCCGCGGATCGCGGAGCTGATCGAAGACGGCACGACGGTCGTTATGACGAGTCAGTGTCTCGAGGGACGGGTCTGTGACCGGGTCTACGATACCGGTCGGGACCTGCTCGAGGCCGGTGTCGTCGAGGCCGGCGACACGCTGCCGGGGACCGCGAAGGTCAAGCTGATGTGGGCGCTCGCGAATTCGGACGACGTCGAGGAAGCGATGGGAACGTCGCTCGCCGGCGAGATACAAGAACGGTCGGTTCCCTGGGAGTAAATCGGACTCTCTGAGCGCCGACAACCGCAAATGGAATAGTAGATTCTCGTAGAAATAAGTGAAATAGAGCGTCCTGCTACTGTGGCAACAGGGAATCGCCACACCCTCCCCAGCCGATTCGCTCACTCCCTGCGGTCGTTCGCTCATCCCTCGCACGGCATTGTCCGCGGTTCGCTGACGGCGAACCGCGGTACAGCGCGCGCCACCGCACATCGGTTGGCCAGTCTGGTGATACAGAGATCTATGCCGGAATACAGTACGAGAAGCCCGGTGATCGGCCACGAGGGTGGCTGACATTTCTCATGGCTTCCGGGAACGGCAAGGTTCTTGGTACGGGTCTGGAATATCCGAGTACGAACAGCTATGTCGTTTTACGCCGCGGCGATGCCGACTGCGATCGCACTCGCGGTCGTCAAGACGCTCGTCCTCATCGTCGGCGGCGTGATCACGTTTTTCGCGTACAAGGCCTACCGACGGACCCGTCAGCCGGCGCTGGGCTATCTCGCACTCGGCTTCGGACTCGTCACGCTCGGACTCGTCCTCGCCGGCATGCTGTACGAACTCCTCGCCGTCCCGTTGATGACCGGCATCCTACTCGAGAGCTTGCTCGTCCTCGCCGGCTTTCTCGTGATCGCTCGTTCGCTGTACGTTTCCTGAGAGACCAAACTGTTTTGGGGTTACTCCTATCGGTGATCCGGTAAAACGTCGATGTACGGCAGGGAGACAGGGCACTGAACCATGGAGTTCCGTCTCCACTGCCGTCGTACCCCCTTCCACCGCGCGTCTCATCCACCGCAGTCGGGTATCGGATGGAGCACCCGTTGCGGGACTCGTTCCTCGCGACGCTCCATCACCCCTACCAGACGGAGAGCGGATTACGGCCAGTGTATAAGTGGAACCCACCACGAGTAGTGGCTATGAGCGGTGATTCCGATCATACAAGACCGACCAGCGGACGCGTTTCGAGCCGTCTCCGCCCACCCGTCCTTGCGAGTGATCAACCGTGAGCGACGCCGATGAGCCAGCACTGTCCGCCGGCGCGGACACGTTCACCGACCGGGGCGCGGGCCTCGAGATAGCGGTCGTCGGCGCGGGAGCCGTCGGTGTGACCGCGGCCTACGACCTCGCGTGTGAAGGCGTGGACGTGACCCTCTACGATCGCGGCGGCGTCGCGAGCGGAGCGAGCGGCCGGGCCGCGGGGATCTGCTACGACGCCTTCGCGGACGGACTCGACGCCGAAATCGCCGGCGACGCGATCGAACGGTTCCGCGCGCTGTCGGGCGACGAGACGTTCTCGTTCGTCGAGTGCCCCTACGTCTGGCTCGCCCGCGAGGGCGACCCCGAACGGGCCGACGCGATCCGCGACCAGGTGCGGCGAATGCAGGACAACGGCATCGTCGCCCTCGAGATGGACGGCGATGCGCTGGCAGAGCGGTTCCCCGCGCTGCGGACGGACGACGTCGCCGTCGCGGGAATCGCCGGCGCGGCGGGCTACGTCGATCCGGGCGAGTACACCGCCAGCCTCGCGGCCGCGGCGACTGGCACCGGGGTGGCTCTCGAGACCGAGACGCCGGTCGACGTCCGATCCGAACCGGCGCGGGTGATCCGCCCGGACGGCGAGGTCCACGCGGTCGACGCGGTGCTCGTGGCCGCCGGTGCGCGTACCAAGGGGCTGCTCGCGGACGCGGGCATCCCGCTCACCGTCAAGCCCTACCGAGTCCAGGCGCTGGTCGCGACCGGCGACCTCGCGGAACCGATGTGTTACGACGCGACAGGCGGCTTCTACCTGCGACCCCACGCGACCGGTCTCCTCGCGGGCGACGGGACCGAAGACCGCGAGGCCGACCCCGCGGCCTACGACCGCGAGGCCGATCCGACGTTCGCCGCCGACCTCCTCGAGCGGGTCGCCCACCGCGTTCCAGGCGTCACTGACGGTGATCACGAATACGGTCTCGAGCGCGCGTGGGCCGGCCTCTGTACGGCGACACCGGACCGGGACCCGCTCGTCGGGGCGGTCCGGGACGACCTGTACGTCGCGACCGGATTCCAGGGCCACGGCTTCATGCGTGCGCCGGCGGTCGGACAGCGACTCGCGAAAGAACTAGTCGGCGGGTCGGGAATCGACGCCTTCGATCCGACGCGGTTCGACGGCGACGAGGCGTTTCCCGTCGTCGAGGGAATGTCGCTCGACCCGAACTGACTCAGTCGTCGATGACGACGGGTTCCGTATCCGATCCCGACTCGGACTCGTCGGCCACCTCGCGGTCCGTGCCTGTGTCCGCGTCCGTCTCGGTTGTGGTCGTATCCTCGACCGCCGAATCTTTCGGAATCTCGACGCTCAGCGTTCCGGTTTCGGAGAGTCGCGCCGTTCCGGAGTCCGGATCGACGACCGCATCGGGCGGTAACTCGGCATCAGCGGAGAGCGACATTCCCCGACCGGGAAAGCGCATCTCGTACCCCTCGCGGAACTGTCTGAACCGGTCGATCTGGATCTTGACGTTCCCCTCGAGGTAGCGGACCTGCACGTCGTCCGGCTCGGCACCGGGCGAGTCGAAGACGACGCGGTAGGACGTGTCGTTCTCGAGGATGTCGACGGGGAGCGATCGGTGGTTCTGGACGCGGCCGTTCGCGCGGCCGACCTGTCGGTACAGCGCGCTGCCGACCGATTTACCCAGTTCCTTCAGGGCCACGGGGCGTCACCCCGGACGGTGTGTGGGTGGCGAGCGGCGGTCGCGGGGATGGGAAGAAAGGGGTGGCAGTTCATGGGAGACATGGCCGTACGTACCGGTACGATAGCCGGATTGATATTCCTTTTGCTCGGAACAAAAGAAACGTCTGACGAGCGGGCCGATCCGCTCAGAGTTCTACCAGCTCCAGGCAGTCGGTTCCGCCACAGACCGGACACGAGAGCGCCGACACGTCGAAGTCGTCGGGGACGTCGTAGGTGTAGTGGTTCTCGAAGATATCGAGAAAGCAGTCCTCGTCGGTACAGACGATTTCCTCCGTCGGTGGCATGTGCAATAGTAGCGGAACGACGACCATCAACGTCGGGGTTGCGGCACGCTGATTCGTAGAGCCGGTGGTCGGCTCGGTCGCTCGAGCCGCTCGCTCACTTTCGCGAAAGTAGAGATTACCCTCGCTCGTACTCGACCGCGTCATCGGCACGCTAGGTGACGACTCGATTTCCGCTCCGAGTCTGACGGCCGATCAAACCACTGCCGGGTGGGACTGAAAGGGGCGGCTCGCTGGGCGTGTGGTCCAGCGAGCCGGGGCTTTCGTGTAGTCATCGTTTTACCCCTCGAGGCGCTACCGAAAGCCATGACTGACCCCGAGACGCTGGCGGTGACGATCGTCGACGGCTACGTCGACGAGCCCGCACACTTCGGGGTGCCGCCGTACATCTCGACGTACCCCCGATACGTAGCGGGCGCGCTCGTCGATGCTGGCGTCCCGCGCGAGCAGATCACCTACCACACGATCGATCGACTTCGCGACGAGCCCGACTACTGGCGCGACGTCGACGAAGCCGACCTCCTGTGCTATCTCGGCGGGATGACCGTTCCCGGGAAGTACGTCGGCGGCACGCCGGCCGAACCCGACGAAGTCCGAAAGCTCGCCTGGACCACCAACGGAACGAGCCTCATGGGCGGCCCCGTCAAGTTCGGCGTCGGCGACGAGAACGCCGGCGCGACCGAGACCGAGCGCCAGGACCTGGACTTCGATTTCGTCGCCAAAGGCGACGTCGAGGCCGCCGTCTACGACCTCGTCGAAAGCGGCCTCGAGGGATTCAACAACCGGATGCGCGACGTCGACGAGGTGTCGCGGTGGGCCCAGGAGGGCGCGTTCGTCGTCGAACAGCATCCCAACCATCCCCACCATCTCATCTGCGAACTCGAGACCTCCCGCGGCTGCGCCTACCGGTGTTCGTTCTGTACGGAACCGCTCTACGGCAACCCGTCCTTCCGGTCACCGCCGTCGGTCGTCGGCGAGGTCGACGCCCTCTCGGATTACGGCGTGAAACACTTCCGGCTCGGTCGGCAGGCCGACATCCTCGCCTACGGCGGTGACGGCGAGGCGCCCAATCCGGACGCCCTGCGCCAGCTCTACAGCGGAATCCGCGAGGTCGCACCCGGCCTCGAGACGCTCCATCTGGACAATATGAACCCCATTACGATCGTCAACTGGCCCGAGCAGAGCCGGGAGGGGATCCGGATCATTGCCGAGCACAACACGCCCGGCGACACGGCCGCGTTCGGCCTCGAATCGGCCGACCCGGTCGTCCAGAAGGAGAACAACCTGAACGTGACGGCCGAGGAGTGTTTCGAGGCGGTTCGGATCGTCAACGAGGAAGCGGGGTGGCGGCCCGGCGGAGACCGCGAAGACGCGCCGACCTTCGGCGACGACGCGCCGCGACGGCTCCCGAAGCTCCTGCCGGGAATCAACCTGCTGCACGGCCTCAAGGGCGAGCGCGAGGAGACCTACGAGCGCAATCGAGCGTTCCTCCAGCGGGTCTACGACGAGGGCTACATGCTCCGCCGAATCAACATCCGGCAGGTGATGGCCTTCGACGGCACCGACATGAGCGAGACGGGAGCCGAGATCGCAAACGACCACAAGAAGCTCTTCAAACGCTACAAGAAGCAGGTTCGCGAGGAGATCGACAATCCGATGCTCAAGCGCGTCGTTCCCCCGGGGACCGTGCTCCCGGACGTCCACCTCGAGTACCACCAGGACGGCAAGACCTTCGGTCGTCAGCTGGGGACCTATCCGCTGCTGGTCGGAATTCCGGGGGAGCGCGAACTCGAGCAAACGATCGACGTCGCGGTCGTCGACCACGGCTACCGTTCAGTGACCGGCGTCCCCCATCCGCTGGATCTCAACGCGGCCTCGATGGACGAACTCGCCGCCATTCCCGGTATCGGCGACCGCACCGCGGGCGATATCGTCGTCAACCGGCCCTACGAGTCCGTCGCCGACGCGTCTCTCGGAACCGAGTTCGACCTCACGCAGTTCATGACGACGCGGCCGCTCGAGCGCGCGGACTGAGTTCGATTTCGGTCGGGATCACTCCGGAACGGGCTCATTCCCCGTCAATTGATGGTTTTGTGTCGGTAGTTCTATTATGGATGGGGATCAGAAGTGAAACAGAGGGGTCTCCCTGTGGAAATATCTGAAAAGCTGCTGTGTCTGTTCAGTACGGACGTTTCGGAAGAGGAGGATCGATACGTCATCGAGGTGCCGCGCCAGGAGATCGAGACCGGCGACGTCGACCCCGGCGAGATCTACCGCGTCGCGCTCATCTCGCGCGAGGACGAGGCGAGCACCGGCGAGGGAACGGCGACCGCGACGGCCCAGAGCGCGCCGTCCGAGCCACAGCCACCGGTCGACGTCGGCGAAACGCGCTACGTCGAGATCGAAGATATCGGCAAACAGGGCGACGGGATCGCCCGCGTCGAACGCGGCTACGTCATCATTGTGCCCGGTGCCGACGTCGGCGAACGCGTCAAGATCGAAGTCACCGAGGTCAAGTCGAACTTCGCCGTCGGCGAAATTATCGAGGATACGTTCTAACAACGACCTTTTTTACCGGGGCATCGGCTGGCGTCTTCGACGCCAGCCTCAACCCCCGGCAAAAAATCTCGACCAAAAAAGGCCGAGCGCTCGCTCCGCTCGCGCTCGGAGAAACGGCGCGCTTCGCGCGCCGTACAGTGTATTCTACCGCCGTTCGACCCGCTATCCGTTTCTGTGTGGTTCGTTACTCGAGTCGCAACGATTTGGAAGGGGTTCCTAGAACGTGGATGATCGACCGATCTGTCGGGCTGTGTCTCACTCCTCGAGCGGCGTCCCATCGACCCGTTTCGCGCCTTCGGAGTCGTGAACGACGATCTCGCCGGGGTCACGATCGGCGGGCTCGTAGTTGTCTCGAACGGCGATGGCCTCCTCGAGTTCCCGAACGGCGCGTTCCTTGAGCGCTCGAGCGAGGTCTTCGGCGTCCGCTCGAGAGATGTCCCGGCCGAGTCCCTCGCATTCGTGGGCGCGGACCATCCCAGCTTCGTCGACCGCCTCGCCCATTGGCTGGCTGGTCCCCGCGAGCGCGACGCTGAACGGGTAGGTCTGACAGATGAGCGGGCGGTCGTCGTGAGCGGCGCAGGCACCCATGCCCGAATCGTCCTCTTCGTAGAACGTACAGTCGCCACAGCCGTCGGTCTGCAGCGCCCACTCGAAGGTCTCGCCCTCGAGAGCGCCGTCCTCCGTTTCCGAGAGGCCGTAGGGCATCGGCCGGGCGATATCGCGCCAGTCGTAGTCGCCGTCATAACTGTCGCCATCTCGCGGTTCCACCGCTCGATCGTCCGCGGCGCGTAGCGCCGCGCTCTCCTCGAGGTCGCGAACTTCGTCCGGAAACACCGTCGCGGTGTGGTCGTCCTCGGCGTCGGCCTTGCAGCAGGCCCCACAGCGGGTACACTCGAAGCCGATCGACTCGATCGCGTCCGCGAGGTCGTCGACCGCGAGCTGGCGGGCGTCGTCGAGTTCGGCCTCGAGTGATTGCACACCCGATGATCGGCGTCGACGCGGAAAAGTCAGTCGCCCTCGTCGTCGGTCGCGGCCGCGATCGCCCGCTCGCCGTCCCACTCCACCCTGCCCTCGACGGCGAGCTTCTCGAGGTGAGCGACGACCGTCGCTCGTGCGAGGTCGCGAACGCCCGAAAGGTCCTTCTCGTAGGCCGACTCGAGGATTTCCTCGAGGGATTGAGCACCCGACGTGACCGCCTCGAGCACCCGTCGCTCGCGCTCGGCCCGGTGAGAGAGCAGGCGCTCGAGGGTTTGCCGAGGGGCGTCAATTTCGGGGCCGTGACCGGGATAGAGCACCGGCGGGTCCATCGCCCAGAGGCGACGTAGCGTCGTCACGTACGCCCGCATGTCACCCTCCGGTGCCCCGACGACGACGCTGCCCTCGCGGACGGCGCAGTCGCCACAGATGATCGGTCCGTCGCGGCCGGCCTCGAGCGCGATGTGATCGGGGGCGTGTCCCGGCGCGTCGAGGATCCGGACCCGCTCGTCGCCGAGCGGGATCGTCGTCCCGGGCGTGAACGTGCGGTCGGAGTCACACCCCGTGGCGTCGCGAAACCGGTCGGTTCGGCCGTAGCGAGCCCAGACCGTCGCGTCGGTTTCGGCCGCGTACGTCTCGACGGCACCGACGTGATCGGGGTGGGTGTGAGTGACGAGGAGGTGTTCGATACTGTGGTCTTCGAGCAGGCGGTCGAGATCGTCGGTTCTCGCCGCCGGATCGACGAGTATCGCCGAATTGCGGTCGGAGTCGCGCCGTCCCTGTTCGTCGGCTGAAGATGATTCCGTCGTCGCTCCGACGAGGTAAGCGTTGGTCTCCCCGCCGGGAGCACGCGTCGCGACCGGAACGGAACGCTGAGAAACGTACATAGCTCGACAGTACGACCGAGCAAAAAAGGATGTATCGGCAGGTATCGATGGTCGGCTGGTCCCCCTCGTTCCCCCGAGCAGTGGAAACCAGATCGGTGGTCGGTCGGGACGGTCAGTTCTTGAGGAAGTAGACCTGCTTGCGCGCGTCGCGGAAGCTGTAGCGCGAGCCGACGAGGCCGACGTCCTCGAGTCGGTTGAGCGCGTAGCGAACGGTTCGGTCGGGGAGCAGCGATTCCTCAGCGAGTTGCCCCTGCGAGAGCGGCGAGTCAGTCTCCAGCACTTTCGCGACGAGCTTCGCGCTCGGCGGCAGGTCGCGGAGTCGGTCGCGGTATTCGTCCTCCGAAAGGGTTTCCTCGGCTGCGGCGGCGCGGTCTTCAGCCGTACTCGTGCTCATACCTACTGCAGCGGAACCGTCGATGGTAAAGCTTCCCTATATGTGGATACGAATACTGTAGTTTGTATAAGGGGTATGAATGGTGTATTAACACAATATTGTGATTTCCGCCGTTCGACGCCGATTTCCGCAGAGGGCGGGCGAACACAGGGGTCGGTTCGGCAGCGATTCGTCAGCGGACTCCAGTATCGTTTTATCCCATCGCGACAGTAGATTCGCTCAGTGTGAAAGGACAGGAGTGGTACCAAGCCGACGACATCGCCGAGGAGTACGACAATAAGCGGTTCTCCCAGGGTGGCCAGCTGATCGACCGACGGGAGAAAGCGGCCGTTCTCGAGGCCATCATGCCCGTCGAGAACCGGAAGGTCCTCGAGATCGCCTGTGGTACCGGGCGGTTTACGGTCATGTTGGCCCATCAGGGGGCCGACGTCGTCGGACTGGACATCTCGGCGGCGATGCTACAGCAGGGGCGACGGAAGGCCCGGAACGCGGATACCGCGGGCACGCTCGAGTTCCTCCGGGGCGACGCGGGACGGCTCCCCTTCCCGGACGATCACTTCGATACCGTCGTCGCGATGCGGTTTTTCCACCTCGCGGACGATCCGGAGGCGTTCCTCGCGGAGATGCGACGCGTCTCCCGCGACCAGATCGTCTTCGACACGTTCAACCGCTTTTCGTCGCGGAGCATCTACAACTGGGCGCTTCCGATGGGGTCGCGACTCTACTCGAAGAGCGAGGTCGCGGTCCTGCTCGCGAAGACGGATCTGACGCTCGTTGACGTCGAGGACGACTTCCTCCTCCCCTACGGACTGTACCGATCGATTCCCAACGGCCTCGCGTCGCCGCTGCGCGCGCTCGACAACGCCGTCGGAGAACTGCCGGTCACCGATCACTTCGCGTCAGTGTCGTACTGGAACGCGCGCGTCCGTTGATCGAACCGATCTGAATCCCATCTATTTACTATCAGGAGCCCCTACCGGATGCTATGGAGCTCTCGGTAGTCGTCTCGACGCTGAACGACCGGGAGCGATTGCTGTCGTGTCTCGACGCCCTCACGGAGCGAACGCCGTCGTCGACGGAGATCATCGTCGTTAACGGTCCGTCCTCGGACGGGACGACCGGCGTCGTCCGCGACCGCGACGACGTCGACGTTCTCGTCGAAATCTCCGAGCGGAACTCGAGCGTGTCCCGAAACGCCGGCCTCGAACTCGCGACGGGCGATGTCATCGCCTTCCTCGACGGCGAGTACGCGATCGATCACAGCTGGTATCCGGCCATCGACGAGGCGATGGCCGGGGAGACGGACGTCGTCACCGGCCCCGTGACGGACGGCCCCGTCAGCGGGGACCGCCAGTCGCCCCAGCAGGTCGCCGGTCGGTCGGTGACCCACTTCCACGGCGGCAACGTCGCCTTCGAACGGCCCGTCCTCGAGGCCCTGAACGGCTTCGACGAGTACCTCGAGGAGGCGAGCGAGCGCGACTGCGCACACCGCGTGGCCGGCCTCGAGTACGACGTGTCGTGGGACGCGGCGATGGCTGCCCGCTGTGGGGTCGGAACCGACGGCGGTGCGTCGAGCGACGAGAGTCGAACGATTCGAAGCGACGCTCGTGATGACGAGCGAGCGACGCCCTCTCGACCCGTGAGGCGGTCTTCGTCGGAACTCCGTTCCGATGGCGGCCAGGCCGATCCAGACTGGGGAGCGACCTACCGATCGCTGTCCTACCGGCTCGCAAAGAATTACGGACTCCGACCGAGCGTCCTCGCCCGGACCGCCGGGAGCGCACTGCAGGAGGGGTGCGCCGGCGTTCGCCGGCTGGCAGCCGGTGAGGCGACGCCGACGGGTTGGGTGTCCGACGGCACAACCGTCGTCACGAACATCACGCGCGGCCTGTGGGACGGCGTTCGGGCCCGATATGGAGACCGCTCGAGCAAGCGAAACCCCCACGGGATCGCCGAGCGCCACGACCGGGCGGTTCGCGTCTACGACTGGCGCTGACCGGCGACCGGAACAGAGTACGGTCGCTTCCTCCACGCGAAACGCCGGTTCCCTGTTTCGAATCGATCGAGGACAGTTCACCCCGATAGCCGAAGGTGTCGCCGGTCGCCGGTTTCGGACGAACTGGCTATCGGCCAATCCTGCCCGAACAGGGTCTCGAGAGAAGCAACGTCAACACGCGAGTCGTCTCCCGCGCAGCGGCGACCGACACCGGTTCGGCCCGCGTGTTGGCGCCGGTGGTTTCGACGGGCCGGTCCAGCAGGTCGGTCGACCGGACGGTCGCCCTGCAATTCCCGAACGCCGTCGGTTCCCGGCGAGACCGCTCGAGGCTCAAAGGATCGTTTGAACTTGGGATGGCTTTATTTCCGTGTCCGACGGTCGATCAGCTATGGATCGACGACAGTTCCTCGCGGCCTCGAGTATCGGGCTGACGGCAGTGATGGCGGGTTGTACGGGAAGCCCGCTCAGTAGCGACGATTCCGGCTCGGAACCGAACGACGAACCCGCTTCCGACTCGAACGCGAGCGCGGCGGACGGCGAGATTACGGTCAGCGCCAGCGGGGAGGTCGAGGCGGAGCCGGATCAGGCGGTCGTCAGCGTCGGCGTCGAGGCGTCCGGCGAGAGCGCAGACGCCGTTACCGAGGCGCTCTCGAGCGGTGCCGACGGGCTTCGCGCGGCGTTCGACGACCTCGGTATCCCCGAGGAGAACGTCGAAGAAGGGCAGTACCGCGTCTACCCGGCACGCGGACGGAACGCCGACGGGTTCGAGGGGAGACACTCGTTCCGGGTGACCGTCACCGAGGTCGACCGCGTCGGCGAGGTCATCGACGCGGCGGTCGAGGCCGGTGCGGACGACGTGGGGCACGTGAGCTTTACGGTGACGGAGGAGACGCGGTCCGAACTGCGGAAGGACGCGATCGACGCAGCGCTTTCGAACGCCGACGACGAGGCGTCCCACATCGCCGACAACCGCGAGGTCGAACTCGAGGGGACGACGGCCGTCACGACCGGCGACGTGCAGGTGCATTCGGTTCGCCGCGAAACCGCGGCCACTGACGACGCGGCCAGCGGCGGGGCACCGCCGACGGAAATCGACGCGGAACCGGTCAGCGTCAGCGCCAGCGTGACGGTCACGTACGCGTTCGCGACGTGACCGGCGAGATACGACACCGATTCCGGGCGGCGCTATCGTGTCACTGCGGCGATTTTTGGCTTGCCTAAAACCGAACGCTTTTTACAATTGTTAGGCGTCCCTAAACCACATGGATTCAACGCGGCAGTTCGACCGAAGCCGACGGGGGTTCGTTGCAGCGGGGATCGCAGCCGGGAGCGCAGCGCTGGCCGGCTGTCTCGGCGGGGACGGTGACTCGGAGAACGGAAGCGACTCGTACACGGTGTCGATGGCACCGATGGGCGAGATCGAGTTCGATGCCGTTCCCGAGGACGCGCTAGTCACCTTCGCGCACTACGCCGACATGGCGGTCGCGCTCGGCCACGGCGACGCCGTGAACTCGTTGCAAGCCCCGGAGATGTCGGGATCGACGATGAACAAGTTCTACGAGCGACTCGAGGGCGTCTCCTTCGACTGGGAGGGCCTGGAAAACCCGCTCGAGGACGGCGTAACGGAGGAGGAACTCTACGACTACGATAGCGACGTTCACTTCCTCGATCCGTCGTACGTGCTGACGACCCAGGACGATTGGGACGAATCGACCGTCGACGGGATCGCCGACACAGTCGGCCCGTGGGTCGGCAGCTATCACAGCGGCGTTCACAGCGACCCGGCTCCGGCGTACGCCGACAGCTACGAGTACTACACCCTCTGGGAGCTCTTCGAGAAAGTCGCGGCCGTCTTTCAGGAACGAGAGCGCTACGAGGCACTCGAGAACGTCTACGAGGAAACGATGTCGGAAATCGAGTCGAACCTGCCATCCGAGAGCGAGCGGCCGACGGTCGCACGCGCCACGCTGGGTGACGGCGTCTTCTACACGTACAACCTCAACACACCAGGCTTCTGGCAAGCAGAAACGCGGCCGCTCGGTGCCCACGATGCGCTCGCCGACGTGGAGTGGTCGGGCGACTGGGGGACGGTGAACTACGAGACGATGCTCGATGCGGATCCGGACGTCATCCTCCACCTCTGGGGAATCACGCCGGATTACGCCATCGAGGACATCCGCGAGCGGATGGAATCTCACTCTGCCGGCAGCGAGTTGGCGGCGGTGCAAAACGACCGGGTCCTCGCCAGCGGCATGCGCTACCAGGGCCCGATCATGAACCTCTTCCAGCTCGAGATGACCGCCAAGCAGCTCTACCCCGACCAGTTCGGCGAGTGGCCCGGCTACGAATCAGGCGACCCGTATCCGGAGATTCCGGCAGACGAACAGTTGTTCGATCGCGACCGAGTCGCGAGCATCATCACTACCGGAAGCGACGACGGGGACTGAGGAGTACGATAACAGGGATTCGGACAATAGGCCGGAAGGAAGAGGGCTGTTCCGCGGGCGTTTTTCCTACTTGAGCGGTCCGAATTGTCGGACAACCGGTGACCGCTCGCCGCTCGAACACCGCCGGACGGATCGCGTTCACAGACCGCGTGCGGTCGCTCGAAATCGCACGGTTGAGAGAACAACCGATACAGTTTTTAGGTTGGCCTAAAACACAGATATCGATGCGAGATACCGAAACGACACGCAGAGAATTCGTGGGGACAGGGGCAGCCCTCGGGGGCGCACTCTTCGCGGGATGTATTGGCGGCGACGGAACCAGCGACTCGAGCGGTGAGACGTACATGGTCGCGATGGAACCGATGGGCGAGGTCGAGTTCAGCGGGCCGCCCGAGCGGTGGACCGCGCTACTGCCGAGCTACGCGGACATGGGGTTCGCACTCGGCGGCGGCGAGACGCTCGGGATTCAGGGCCACGACCGCCACGCGACGGAGGCCTA
The DNA here is from genome assembly GCF_013456555.2 of Natrinema zhouii. GTDB lineage: Archaea > Halobacteriota > Halobacteria > Halobacteriales > Natrialbaceae > Natrinema > Natrinema zhouii. The sequence continues at coordinate 2,516,862 of NZ_CP059154.1, read as the reverse complement.
CGACGAACTGCCGGGGATCGAGTACGACGCCGACGGAATCCGAGAGCTGAACGACAACGGCGTCGACAAAGAGGTGTTCTACGAGATGGAGGCCGAGGTCCACTTCATGGAGCCGAACCAGTTGCTCAACTGGTACGGCTGGAGCGAGGGGGACGTCGAGGATATCGAAACGGCCGCCGGCCCCTTCTTCGGCAACTTCATCCGCCGACGCAGCGACGAGTGGCACGACTACCGGTACTACGACCTCTACGAGGCCTTCGAGCTGATGGCCGACGTCTTTCAGGAACGCGAGCGCTACGAGGCGTTCGTCGAACTCCACGAAGCGATGCTCGAGACGATCGACGAGCGACTCCCGCCGGCCGAGGAACGACCGGCCGCGATGCTCGTCGGCGCGTCGGACGTGCCGCCGTCGGAGTTTCATCCCTACCGATTCGACGACGGTGGGGTCAGTACCAAGCAGTGGCGCGATCTCGGCCTGACCGACGCGCTCGCGGCGAGCGACGTGGGCCACTACACCGGCGACGGTGGAACGGTCGACCTCGAGACGATCCTCGAGGTCGATCCCGACGTGTTGTTGGTTCGCGGCCAGGAGGGCGTCTCCGAGTCGGCGTTCCGGGAGTCAATTATCGAGCCGCTCCAGGAGGATCCGGCCGCAAGCAAGGTGACGGCCGTACAGGAGGAAGCCGTGTACAACGGCGGCTACCTCGATCAGGGACCGATCATCAACTTCTATCAGACCGAACGCGCCGCGACGGACATCTACCCCGACGCGTTCGCGGACGCGACGCTGTTCGACCGCGAGCGCGTCGCAGAGATCGTTTCTGGGGAGTTCTAAGGCGACGCAGGAACCCTTCTCGAGCGGGTGACGCAACGCTATCGATCGGATCGTCGATCGAACGGACAGCAAAAACAGACGAAAACCGTCTGCAGTCGACACCCGACGGTTCGGCAGTTAGTCGTCGGCCGGCACCGCTTGCGCGTCCGCTCGCTCGGAAGCCATGGCGAGCACGTCGTCGAAGAAGTCGAGAGTATCTTCGGGACCGGGGTTCGCTTCGGGGTGGTACTGACGGGTGAGCACGTCGTACTCGACGCCGTCGATCCCTTCGGGCGTGTCGTCGTTGACGTTGATCTGGGTGACCTCGAGGTGGTCGCCGGGGTCGGCGACGGTGTAGCCGTGATTCTGCGTGGTCATGACGACCTGGCCGGACTCGAGGTCGAGAACGGGCTGGTTGACGCCGCGGTGGCCGAAGGTCATCTTCTCGGTGGTGCCGCCGAGCGCCTCGGCGACGATCTGCTGGCCGAGACAGATGCCGGCGACGGGCGTGTCCTCGACGAACGCCTCGACGAGGGTGATGGCTTGCCCGAAGTTGACCGGGTCGCCAGGACCGTTCGAGATGAAGAGGATGTCGGGCTTGACGGCCTCGACATCGGCTGCGGCCGCGTCGTAGGGAAACACGTGGACGGTCGCGTCGCGCTCGAGCAGCGAGTCGACGATCGAACCCTTCGCGCCGCAGTCGATCAGGGCGACGGTCTCGCCGTCGTTGTCCGCGCCGTGGACGACCGGTTCGTCGACGCTGACCTGTGCGCCGATGTCGGTGTGGTCGCTCATGGCTTTGCACTGCTCGAGTTGCTCGAGCGCGTCTTCCTCGGTGACGTCCTCGCCGACGGCGATGCCGCACTTCATCGCACCGCCGTCGCGGATGTCGGTGACGACCTCTCGCGTGTCGAGGTGGTCGACAGCCGGGACGCCCTCGCCTGCGAGCCAGTCGGCGACGTCCTTGGTGAGTTCCTTCGCGAGCACGGCGCGCGGGTGGATTCGATCGGACTCGAAGCGCTCCTCTCGGACGCCGTAGTTGCCGATCAGGGGATACGAGAACGTGAGAATCTGCTCCTCGTAGGAGGGATCGGTCAGACTCTCCTCGTAGCCCGAATACGCTGTTGTGAAAACGAGTTCACCGCGAGCCGTTCCCGGAGCACGACCACGTCCCTCGATCACGTGGCCGCCTTCCAGTGCGACGTAGGCTTCCGTCATTACGATCTACGTATCGGATGGACCATCATAAGTGTTGTCTTCGAAGCTCAGTTACGATTTTCGTAATCGGTAAGTGCGAGTCACACGTAGGTCCGCATCTCCATGGACGACCTGGACCGACAGATCCTCGATATCCTCCGGCGAGACGCCCGGACGCCGTACACCGAGATCGCCGACGAGGTCGAGACGAGCGAGGGGACCGTCCGCAACCGCGTCGAGCGGATGATGGACGACGACGTCATCGAACGCTTCACGATCTCGACTCGGACCGGGAACGTCCAGGCGATGCTCGAGATCAGCGTCGCGGTCGACGTCGACACCAAGGGCGTCTCCGAGCGGATGGCCGAGTGGGACGAGGTCGACTTCGTCTGGATGGTCTCGGGCGAACAGGACGTCGTCCTCGTGGTCGACGCCGCGGACACGCGCGGGGTCAACGATCTGATTACGAAGGCCCGCGATCAGGAGGAGGTCGTGAGCACGAAGACGCGCTTGATTCTGGACGAAGAACTCGGGTAGGACGGGTCGCAACACACTCCACGACTGGCCCGAAACGGTCCGGTCGACGTCTCGCTGTCCCACTCAGCCGACGAACCGGCATGCGGTTCATCGATTCGCTGAGACGGAAGCGAGCGACTAGTCGGATTGCGTTTCCTCACCCGGCGGCGTCCCGACGCCCGGCGTCGGCCGCTCGATCGCGTCGATCACCTGTTTTCGGTTGTGGATCGCCCGATACCCCTTGCGCAGTAGCCGGTCGAACCCGGACCGGGAAACGCGCGCGCTGACGTTTCCGTCACGGATCGCGTCGACGATCGACTCGGGCGTGAGCCGGTCGGCCTCGACGACCGTGTACGCTCGACCCACCTCGAAGGGATAGTGCGCGTCGCTGCCGCCGACCAGCGGGAGCTCCCGGTCGCCCGCCAACTGCTCGACCAGCGGCCGCGAGCGCGGGTGTTTGCCGTTCACTTCGATCGCGTCGAAGGGGATATCCTCGAGTTCCCGCACCGTACTGTTTCGGAAGGGGTGGGCGACGATCGCGGCGCAGTCCCGATCGTGAGCCAGCGCGACCGCCTCTTCGGGGGAGAGCGCGCCGGGTTTCGTCGCTGCCGGCGGGTCGGGGCCGACGACGAGGACGTGCCCGCGGTCGGTCGTGATCTCGATCCCCGGCAGCATCTCGACGTCCGGAGCGGGGTCGAACGCCGTGTAGTAATCGTGGTTCGTCGTCGCGATGCCGTCGAGGCCGCGTCGCTCGGCCGCTTCGGCGAGTAGTCGGACACCCAGCGGATCGTACCGATCACCGAGCGATCGTCTGCCGTGGAAGAATCGCGTATGTGCGTGGAGATCGACTGCGTACATAGGAGAGCAAACGCCGGGCAGACCCTTTTGCGTGCGGCCGGCATGCACTGCAGTATGTCATCTGACGAGGCGAGCGACCGCGTTCTCGTCCTCAATCCCGTGAGCGGGTCGGGGGAGCACGTCGACGACGTCGTCGAACTCGCGGGCGGCCACGGTTTCGAGATTCGGAAGACCGAGGAAGCAGGCGACGCGACGCGGTTCGCTCGTGACGCCGCACCCGACGCCAACCTCATCGCCGCGGCCGGTGGCGATGGTACGCTCAACGCCGTCGTCAACGGCATTGCAGCGGCAAATGCGCTCGAGACGACGACCGTCGCCGTCGTCCCCGCGGGGACGGGAAACAACTTCGCGGCGAACATCGACATTCGAGGGCTCGAGCACGCGTTTACGGTGATCGAAGACGGTCGCCGGCGGACGATCGATATCGCGACGGCGAACGACCGGGTTTTCGTCAACTCCTGTGTCGGCGGGATCACCGCCGAGGCGAGCAGCGAGACGACGACGGAGAGCAAGGCGGAGTTAGGCGTGCTCGCGTACGTGAAGAACACGTTCGAGACGGTCGGCGAGTTCGACTCGCTCCCGCTGCGGGTGGAGACGGCCGCGGGTCCGAACGGCGAGACGGCACAGGCCTGGGAGGGCGAGGCCCTGTTCGTCCTCATCGGGAACTGCCGGCGATTCACCGGCGCGCGAACGGCACAGGCGAACGTCGAGGACGGCCTGCTCGAGGTCACGATCGTCGAAGACGCCGCGACCACGAACCTGGTCAGCGGCGCGGCCCTCGAGGGGCTGTTCGGCCGGGACAGCACCCACATCGTCCGCCGGCGAACGCCGTCGCTCGCGATCGAGAGCCGCGAGGACTCCGTCGAATACAGTCTCGACGGCGAGATGCTCAAAACTGAAACGCTACACCTCGAGACGAAGTCGGAAACGCTCACGATTCCCGTCGGCGACGGCTATCAGCCGGATCCGGACGAGGGGGAGCTGTGGCCGCTCGAGACGTCCGCGGGCCAGTAACCTCCCGACGGTATCGATTCGAAACCGCCGAGACGAGACGATACTGGTTTCAAGAGTCACCGTAATTGTGATGGTATGAGCACGCCGGAGGAGGACCTGCAACACGAAAACGCAGGACAGGACGTGATCGCCGTCGACGCCGACGACACCGAACTCGAGTTGGTCAACCGACTCGACGCCCACACAGGCGATGGCATTCGCCACCGGGCGTTCACCTCGCTCGTTTTCGACGGCAAGGGGAACGTGTTGCTCGCCCAGCGAGCACCGGGCAAACGCCTGTGGGGGACCTACTGGGACGGGACCGTCGCCTCCCACCCCGTCGAAGGCCAGAGCCAAGAGGAAGCGACCCGCCAGCGACTCGAGGAAGAGCTGGGGATCACGCCCGACCAGTACGACGACTTGCGACTGACCGATCGCTTCGAGTACAAGCGCTACTTCGAGAACGCGGGCGTCGAGCACGAGGTCTGTGCCGTCCTGCAGGTGACGCTGTCCGACCGCAGTCTCGACCCCGACGAGGAGGAGGTCGCCGGCCTGCTGTGGGTTCCCTACGAGCGACTCCACTCGAATCCGGAGTGGTACCGTCAGCTTCGCCTCTGCCCGTGGTTCGAGATCGCCATGCGCCGGGACATCCGGTAAGGACCGCTGCCGGGATCGATTCGACCTGTTAGTTTGTACCGGGGATGACAGATCACAGACGCTCCGGCAGGTCATCCAGTCCGAAAACCGATTCCGCTTCGTCAACGGCTGGACGACACGTGCCGATCGAGCGAAGGGACAGCCGACCGGGTCCGGCTCGAGGACCCTGTGATACAGGTCCGTATTGCGACTGAACACTGTCAAGAAACAGTACACGAGCGGGAGGTTTATGAGGGAGTGCCCATACATGCAGGATAGACTGCGATGGTCACTGGTACGTTCAGACGTCTTCTTCGAGGGAGTGTTATCACCTCGTCCGCGTCGGCAGGGGAGCCGACGGCCGCGCAACCGACGGCTGACTCCGAGCCGGCGCTCGAGGCGGCCGACGCTGCCAGCGAACCGCTCGATATCTGTCTACTGAGTTATCGGTCGAACCCGTATTCCGGGGGGCAGGGAGTGTACGTGAAGTACCTCAGCCGGGCGCTGACCGATCTCGGCCACTCGGTCGACGTGCTCTCCGGCAAGCCGTATCCGGACCTCGACGACGACGTTCGGCTGGTGAAGTTGCCCGGCGAGAACATCGTCGACGAACTCGACCGACTCGGCCAGTTCAACTCCTCGTACCTCCGCGATCCGCTCGCGTTGTACGAGTGGCTGAGCGCGCTCACCGGGGGCTTTCCGGATCCCTACGTCTTCGGCCGGCAGGTCGTCGATTACTTCGAGGAACACCAGCCCGCATACGACATCGTCCACGACAACCAGTCGCTCTGTCACGGACTTCACACGCTCCGCGACCGGGGCCACCCCGTCGTGGCGACCGTCCACCACCCGATCACCGTCGATCGCGAGGCCGCACTCGAGGCGGCGGACGACTGGACCGAGCGGCTGTTGATCCGCCGGTGGTATCGCTTCCTCCGGATGCAACGCGAGGTCGTCCGGGAGCTTCCCCACGTCCTGACCGTCTCCGAATCGGCCAAGCACCGCACCGTCACCGACTTCGGTGCCGATCCGGAGTCGATTCGCGTCGTCCACAACGGCATCGACACCGAGCTGTTCGAACCCGTCGATCGCGCTCCCGCTTCCGATCCCGATCGCCCGCGCGTGATGACGACCGTTAGCGCCGACGTTCCCCTGAAGGGGGCCCGGCACTTGCTCGAGGCCTTCGCCGACGTTCGCGAGTCGGTCGACGCCGAACTCGTCGTCGTCGGCGAGTTCGACGAGGGCGGCGACTGCGACCAGCTCGTTTCGGAACTGGGCATCGCGGACGCAATCGAAACGCACAGCGAAATCAGCTACGAGCGAATGGTCGAACTCTACGGGAGTGCAGACGTCGCCGTGGTCCCCTCGATCTACGAGGGGTTCGGCCTCCCCGCGGGCGAGGCGCTGGCCTGTGGCGTCCCGGTCGTCGCGACCACGGGCGGCGGGCTCCCCGAAGTGGTCGGCGACGCCGGCGTCCTCGTCGAACCGGGCGATTCCGACTCGCTGGCCGCGGCCGTCCGCGACCTGCTGGCGGACGACGAGCGCCGCCGCACGCTCGGCGAGCGGGGGCGAGCGCGCATCGTCGAGGAGTTCGACTGGGAGCGGGCCGCCCGCGAGACCGTCCGAACGTACCGCAGCGCGATCGAAACACGAGAACAGGAGTCCTGAAATGGAGACGATCGATTTCGACCGCATGACGCTGACCCCGGGTATGCGCGTCCTCGACGTCGGCTGCGGCGAGGGCCGACACGTCCACGCCGCCGCCCTCGAGAACGTCGCCGAAGTCGTGGGTCTCGACCTCGAGACGGCGAGTCTGGCGGCTGCACAAGAGGATTACGAGGAGTACATCGCCGAGCTATCCGACGTGCCGGTCACCTTTCTCTCGGGGGACGCGCTCCGACTACCCTTCGAGGACGGCGCGTTCGACGTCGTCTACTGTACCGAAGTCCTGGAACACATCCCCGACTACGAGTCCGCTATCGACGAGCTCCGACGGGTCTGTGCGCCGGGGGGCACCCTCGCGGTGAGTGTCCCTCGAGCGGGTCCCGAGCGCGTCTGCTGGGCCCTCTCGGACGACTACCACAACGTCGAGGGCGGCCACGTCCGCATCTTCGACCGCGAGGAGTTGCAGGCGGTCATCGAGCAACGCGGCTTCCATCGGGTCGACGGGCACTTCGCCCACGCCCTGCACGCGCCCTACTGGTGGCTGAAGTGTCTCTGGCGGGAGCGCGACGAGCGGGGCGAACCGCCGCTTCCGCTGCGGGCCTACGATCGCTTCCTCGAGTGGGACGTGCTCGAATCGCCGCGGCCGGTTCGGCTGCTCGAGCGGGCGCTCGATCCCGTGCTCGGCAAGAGCGTCGTCTACTACTTCGAGCTGGAGGGGCAGGCGTGAGCAACGTCTCGTCGGGGAAGTCGCTGGCCGACTGGGGGCTCGAGCCCGCGGTCGACTACATCGAGCGCGTCCAGCGATCGGACGGGCTCATTCTCTGGTATCCCGACGGGCCGGCCGACCCGTGGGATCACGTCGAGAGCGCGATGGGGCTGTCGGTCGCCGGCCGCCGCGATGGGGCTCGCCGCGCGTATCGGTGGATCGCCGACGCCCAACACGACGACGGCGCGCTCTGGGCCACCTACGGCGAGGCCGACGGCGACGACAACGACGGGGCCCACGCCGGCGACGAGCCGCGCAAGGAGACCCACCGCAGCGCCTACGTCGCCGTCGGCGTCTGGCACCACTACCTCTGTACCGGCGATCGAGCGTTCCTCGAGGAACTCTGGCCGACCGTCCGGGACGCCCTCGCGTTCGCCTGCGACCAGCAGGCCCCGACCGGCGAGATCTACTGGACCGTCGGCGCGGACGGCGAGGTCTACGAGGACGCGCTGCTCTCCGGCTGCGCCTCGATCTACAAGAGCCTGGCCTGCGGCGCGGCGATCGCCGGCGAACTGGATCACGAGGAGCGGCGCGACCGGTGGCTCGAGGCCCGTACCAGCCTCGGCGAGGCGATCCGCTCGCGGCCCGATCGGTTCGACCGCACGTGGGAGAGCAAGTCCCGCTACGCGATGGACTGGTTCTACCCCGTCCTCTGTGGCGCGGTGACCGGCGAGACGGCCGGACAGCGACTCGAGGACGGGATGGATCGGTTCCTCGAGGAGGGGCTGGGCTGTCGCTGCGTCTCCGACGAGCCCTGGGTGACCGTCGCCGAGTCCTGCGAACTCGTGATCTCGCTGGCCGCGGTGGGTCGTCACGAGCGCGCTCGGGAGGTCCTCGAGTGGCTCTTTCAGTGGACCGACGACGACGGCGTCTTCTGGACGGGCTACCAGTTCGAGGACGAGGCGTTCTGGCCGGGCGAGCGGCCGACGTGGACCTGCGGGGCGGCGGTATTGGCTGCGGATGCGTTGTCGGGGCTGTCGGGGGCTGCGGATCTGTTCACCGATCCACTGGTTGAATGACTTGATCGGGGCGGAGCGTTCAGGTTCGCCAGAAAGGATACGAATAGAGGTTAGAAAACAGAGCCCGGTCAGATTTACGTTGTGCCCCTAAGGGGGCAGGGCAATTGCGCGGCGCGCAGAGCGCGCGCCGCGCTAGTGAAAATTGGGCAGGCCGATACCGGACGTTACAGAAATGCTACCCCACTAGTAGGCTGGGGCAGGACCTCGATAACTCCGCTTGTCAGATATGCTTACGAGGTTTTATCCCTTATCGAGTCCGCTTAGGAGATAGAGAATTAGAGTTAGTCAAGGACAGACTACGGAAATTTTTGGTGCTCGAGTATATTGAGAAGAATATAATAAATGGATGACGACAATCGTTCACCTAAATACGCGCAGATCCCAACAACTCACCTTCCATCATGGCGAAAGCCATACAAACTTTTTACATATATTGTCTCTGCTATTTTATTCAATTATCTTACCTATCGAGAAGTTGCATCTCGATCATCACCTACTGAAGGAGCGGAGGGCAGAAGTATAATGGGGAGATTCCAATACTGGTTTTATTTCCGTTCAAAAGCTTACATAGCTATCGTACTTGTTCTAATAGTGTTGCTACAAGCCTACGAGGCCTTCTTTTATCATAAAACAGTGAAACTACAATTATATGGATTAGTCTTTGATATGGTTGGAGCTATTGTGGTTGCTCGAGGATTATTCAGAGGATACGGAGGATACCTAACAGACGCAAATATTTCTCCTCCAGAAATAAGGAATACAAATATGCACGGTATCAAAAGACCTACTGATCGGGAAATAAACTCTCTTGATTCTGAGATTAGAGCATCTATCGATGCACTCCTTGGTGGACTTCTTTTAGTAGTTGGTTTTTCAATCCAGATCTTCTCAATTCTTTAACTCGAATGTGACTCCGGAAAGCCAACCTTCGATATAACTATCTGGGGTTACACGCTGACAGAGCCCGATTCATGAATATGCACACGAACCGTGACTTGTCGTGTGCATCTCGAAAGTCGCTCTATCGGTTAACCCGTCTCTCTTTTCTGAATAGCTTACACGGTTACAGTTGCGATCCAAGATCGGCATTCAGTAAAGTCGAAAAAATAGGATTGCCAGCGTTGTGTGCACGAGTATGTTAAGTAGCAGGTAGTCACCCGCGACGTTTTCTTGTTATGATGGTTCGAGGTCTTCGCTCTCCAGTTCACCCTCGAGATATGCCTGACCTTGATCACTAATCCGGTAGAGACCACGATCCTTGTCGTAGTACTCCACGAGCCCACCGTCCTGCAACGCCCGCAGTCTGCGTCTGACATGTGAGATCTTGTAATCGATGTTGGCCTCGACGGTGGACGGATTTGCGACGAGGGGACGGTTCCCCTCGTTGAGAAGGAACTCGAGGATCGCGTCGTCGGCCCGCGTCATCCAGTCCACCCGTGGCCGTCGCATTCGACCGTGAACACACGAAACACCGTGTTAGAACGCTCGATTCGATAGTATTTGTGCGCTATTCAGCTCTTTCTAGTGCTGTATTTGATGCACTAGTTCTAAGTACTGTCTACTCCTTGACCGAACTACAGAAGCCAGACGGACCCACAACTACGCGAATCGGTCCTCGAGAGAAACGCGGACTCGGTGACCTAACCACCGGCCCGCGTGGCTTCCGTAACCCGCAGAAAGCCATGCCAGACCACGATTCGCGGGGCCTTGAAAGCCCCGCTCGAGCAGACGCATCACCTCCTGACTACCCGCCGAAAGACGGCCGACGCGAGTGGATCGAACTCACCGCCTTCCAGCGCGACTGTCTCGAGGCCGTCGCCCGCCGCGAGCGCGACGGCAAGGCCTGTTACCCCTCGGGGATCACGTGGACCCTCGAGCGCCGGTATCCCACGGTCAGCCGCGCCCGGCTCGAGCCGAACCTGCGCGCGCTCGTCGGGCGCGAACTCCTCGCCAAACGCGACGGCCCGGACGAGCGGGTGACCGCCTACGGCCTCACGGGTGCCGGGCGCGCGCTCCTCATCCAGCGCGCCGAACGCCTCGCCGTGCTCTGTGACCTCCGAGGCGACAGTGACCGGAACGGGTGACAAGGGCTCGAGACGTGATGACTTCACTCGAGCAGCGCCGAGAGATCGATACCGAGACCGAACGATCGCTCGAGTCACCAGCGGACTTTTGCAAAGTGGACCGTAACGGGAGACCATGAGCTTCACTGCCGACGACTTCGCCGAATTCATGGCCGGCGACCTGGAGGACGAGGAAACGGTTCCGCTGGGTGATGCACTCAACGAGCTGGCCGTCGACATCGAGGTTGACGCCGTCGACGAGGTCCGTGACAGCCGCGGACAAAGATGACGATCTTTCTCGAGACGAATTATAGTTGCCGCGGGTACCAAAGACACTGATCGGTCCGAAACTGCCGTTCAGGCACTCAACGGGACCTCAGCATCGTATCGACAGTGAGTTCCGACGCGCTCAATCAGGACCGCTCGAGGGAGGCGCCCGTCCGATCCCCGTATCGCAGACCACGCACGCGTCTAATCCGTTTTCCTCGGTAAACCGATCGAACAGCCTCGAGAGCCGCACATCGTGACTCGCCAGTACTCCACCGGGCTCGAGGTGCTCCAGTGCCGTCTCGTACTCGAATCGCATGTGGGGCAGCCGGTGGTCCGAATCGTGGAGAAACAGGTCGAGGGGACCAACGCGCTCGAGCAGCCCCGGCAAAACGTCCCGGGCATCACCCCGGTGGAGTTCCCACCGGTCGCGACACCGATCCGGGATCAGGTGGCCGTACTCGAACGGTCCCGGCGGCCCGCCGGGCAGGTCGACCGCGTGCAGCGTCCCGCCGCTGTTCTCGCACATCGCCGCCAGAACGTGCGCGTCGAACGAGCCGAACAGCACACCCGTCTCCACGACGGTCTCGACCTCGAGCGCGCGACAGACGACGTAGAGAGTCACCCCGTCGCGCCAGTGGGTCGTGTCGGTGGCGACGCCGGCCTCGTGGATCTCGGCGACGCGGTCGGCGTAGCTGTCGTGGAACCACTCGAGGTCGTCGTACTCGCGCTCGTACTCCCGCAGTTCGGCCGCCGAGGCGGGGAGAACCGTCGCCAACCTCTCGGCCCGCTCGCGGGTTTCCCGGCCGTAGTCGAGTCGGCGGCGCTCGAGTCCCAGTCGGGCCTTCCGAACGGCGTAGATCGCGTCTCTGAACGTGCTCGAGACCATTACCGGTAGCCCAGCGCCTCGAGGCGCGATTCGATCTCCGCACCGTCTCCGCCGTCCGCATCGTCCGCACCCTCGCGAATTCCCTCGGGAAGTGCGGGATCGGAGGTCCCCCGATCCTGTCCCTCGCGGACGACCCAGGGAACGCGCCGCAGTGCGGGGACCGGCGTTCCGGGCGGATGTGACCAGACGCCGAACTCGCCGAGCGCGTTGCCGTGGTCGCTGGTCATCGCGACCGTCCCGTCGCAGTTCTCGGTCAGCCGCGTCAGATCGTCGAGGGCCCACTCGAGGTTGTCCCGGTAGGCCGCCCAGACCGCGTCGAACGAGAAGTCACCGTCGCGCAGGCGCATCCAGGGATCGTTCATCGAGTCCGTCTCGTCGTCCTCGGCCTCAGCCTCGGCTTCGGCCAGCGCCTCGAGCGCCTCGCGTTCGGCCGGCTCAAGGTCGGCGAGGTCGACGTCTTCGTCGTCACCGCCGCTGGCGAACTGCCCCCAGTGTTCGATGTCGGCCGAGCCAAAGAACCACTCCGGCTGCGACCGGAAGGGGGCGTGCGGTTGCATGTAGTGGACCAGGACGCGATCGACGCCCAGCTCCTCCCGGTTGCGCCAGATCGCGATCGCGGCGTCGGTCAGCGGCTTAGGCGGAATCGTCGAGATGTCGTCGTCGACCCACTCGTCGCGCCAGGCCTCGTGGAGAACGGCGAAGTCGTCGGCCTCGAGCGGCAGGACGTCGTCGGAGGTGACGGAGATGTGCTCGCAGGACTGCGACGAAAAGGGGTTGCCGGTCACGTAGGCGGTTCGGGCCATCTCCTCGCGGTACTGCGGCGCGAAGGTGTGGTCCATCCACTCCGCCGACTGGGAGCCGACCGACCACAGCGAGTCCACCGCGTCGGGCGCCGGAAGCGCGTCGTGGCCGGCCGCGGCCGCCTCGCGCATGAGATCGAGACGGCAGCCGTCGAGCACGCAGCAGACGTCCCACTCGCGCTCCCAGATGGGGGTCGCGGGGACCAGTCGCGAGACCGCGTGTCCGATGCGACCGGTCGCGATTCGCTCGGAAACCGTCGCGAAATCCATCACCTCTGCACCTACCTGTGATCTGGAGGCGGTTCTGTTAGTAGCTTTTGATCGGAAAACGGACTGTTCAGCCGAATCGAACGGAACCGCGGCTGCGCCACGTCTATGACATTCGGTAACAAGGCTTATTACATCCCTGTTCGTAGCGTTGCTTGAGGACCGACGAAACAGGTCCCGTCAGACGATATGACCTCCTCACCACCGGAAACCGAGACGTACGAAGTCACGCTCTCCAGAGACGAGCAGTGGGTCGCCCACCACGTCCTCTCGAGGCGCCTCGACGAGGCCCTCGAGATCGACGAGATGCCACCCGAGTGGACCCTCGAGCTACTCGCAACGCTCGAGGCCGACGGCGACACGGAACGGCTGACCGGCCCACAGGCCGATCGGCTCTATGACGAACTGGCGACGTACGTCGACCGCGAGGAGACGCCCGAACGGGACGTGAGCGACGGCTCGACCGTCCTGGATCGACTCGAGGTCGTCCGCGAAGCAGAAGCGTAAGCCGTCGTCTTTTCGGCAGTTGCGCGTTCGTCGTCGAACAGCCGCAGCCGTACTCAGGGTCGTGTCGTCGCCCAGACGGCCGTTATCGCGAGCAAAATAGCGGGTGCCAGCGGCACGATCAACAGCGCGAAGCGGTAGCCGTCCGCCCCGGGCGGGACGAGGTAGATCAGCGTCGGGGCGGCGAGAAACGCGAAGACGATGACGCCGACGAGGATCCAGCCGCGCCAGTCGAACTCGCGGTCGGCCGTCGCGGGGTGAGCCGGGTCGGGTCGCTGGCCGCTATCGGCCGACTCGTCGGCGCTCCGTCCGCCGTCCGCGTCGGCGTCGAGCGCCCCTGGATCGTGGACGTAGCCGCCATCGTCGCTCGAGTTCACTACCGATCCGTTTCGGACGCGCAGTGAAAGCCCTCACGGTTCCGTACCCGGGCGAAATCGAACGTCATCAGCAGCAGTCGAACAGCAGTGACAAACAACGGCAGTCGAACGGCGGTGGTCGACCAGCGGCAATTGAACGGCGGCGGTCGAACAGCGATAGTCGAACAGCGCCGGTCGCTTCCGTTCGGCTACAGTTCGCTGTCGGGCCGGACGACGACCTTGCCGAACCCTTCCCGGTTCTCGATGATTTCGTGGGCGCGTGCGGTCTCGCTCATCGGCAACTCCTCGCGGATCGCGGGCTCGAACGTGCCGTCCCAGACGAGTTCCATCACGTCGTCGACCTGATCGGGCGTGGCCATCGTGGAGCCGATGATCTGGAGCTGGTTCCAAAAGATTCGCGGAATGTCCGTCTCCGGGTTGCCGCCGCCGGTGCCACCGCAGGTGACGAGTCGCCCGCCCTTGGTCAGGCTCTTGAGCGAGTTCTGCCAGGTAGGCGCGCCGACGTGCTCGACGACGACATCGACGCCGCGGCCGCCCGTCTCCTCGAGGACCCAGTCCGCGAAGTCCTCCTCCTCGTAGTTACAGACGTGGTCCGCACCGCGTTCTTCGGCGTACTCGAGCTTCTCCTCGGTACTCCCGGTCGCGTACACCTCCGCACCCGCGTAGTCGGCGATCTGGAGCGCGGCGTGACCGACCCCGCCGCTGGCGCCCAGCACGAGCACCGACTCGCCGGCCTCGAGGTCGGCGCGTTCGATGAGCATCCGCCAGGCGGTCTGGAAGACCAGACTGCTCGAGCCGGCGACCGCCCAGTCGACGTGGTCGGGGACGGGGAGTAGGTTGTCCTCCGGAATCGCGGCGTACTCGGAGTGGACGCCCGTGACGTGCTCGCCGATGATGTGAAAGCGCGGATCGAGCGTCGGGTCGTCCATCCGCAGGTCGCCGACGCCGGCCGAGAGCGCGACGTGATCGCCCTCCTCGAAACGGGTGACGTCCTCTCCGACTTCCTCGACGACACCGGCCCCGTCGCTGCCCGGAATGTGTGGCATCTCGAGGTCGATTCCCGGCATCCCCCGTCGCGTCCAGATGTCCAGGTGGTTGAGCGCGGCCGCCTTGATGTCGACCAGTACCTCGTCCCGATCGATCTCGGGATCGGGATACTCGCCGTACTCGATGACGTCCCTGTCGCCGTGTTCCGCGAATTGGACTGCCTGCATATACGCAGACCAACGGAAACGGCGTCCATAACAGTTGGGCTACCAGCATGCCGTATTCGCCGCGATCGCTCTGTACTGGAACGTGACGTTACACTATAAACTATTATCTGTCAGAGGTGTGTCGAGACAACGGAAGACCGATGGCAACTGAAACGGAGGCGGTGTCCGAGACTGAACGGGAGGCGGGCGTGGAGTGGCGCGTCTGGCTCGAGCAGGCCGGCGCGTTCACTCGCCGGAATCTGCAGGAGGTGCGAAACAGCGGGATCATGCTGCTGTGGGTGCTCACCTTCCCTGCGATCATGTATCTGCTTCAGGCAACGCAGGGAGTGGAGACATCGGCGGTGGCCGATGCGAGCGTCTCCATCGGGACCGGCGTTCTCGGATCGATGTTCGTCTGCCTGTATCTGTTCGGCAACCAGCTCGCGACCGACCTCGAGGACCGGCGCTACGTCGCCTATCGATCGATGCCCATCTCGCCGTCGGCCGAACTGACCGGCCGAATGGCCGCCGGGCTCGTCCTCGCGGCGGGGGCGTTCACCGCGACGCTCGTCGCCGGACTGGCCACCGGCGCATCCTACGGCCTCCGCGGCCCCGAATCGGTGCCGATCGCTCTCGCTGCCGGCGCGCTGACCTGTCTGTTCTGGATGGTCGTCGCGATCCCGTTGGTCGTCGTCGCCGGCAACGAGCGAGTCGCGTCGATGACGACCACGCTCGTCGCCGTCGGAGCGTTCGTCCTCACCGGGCTCAACGGGACCGTTCCGGCACAGTCACCGATCGATGGGCCGGTACTGAACTATCTCCCGAACACGCTCCCGACGCGGCTGCTCGTCTACCACCTCGTCCCGGCAGAGAACTGGACCGGACTCGGCGTCGCGCCGCCCGCGATGCCGACCGAACCGGCGTTCCTCGCACTGCTCGCTGCGTACGCGGTTCTCGCGACCGTCGCCGGAACGATGCTCGTGAATCGAATGCTCTACGACCAGGGGTGGTGGCCGTGACCGATCCGGTCGCAACCGTCGACGGCGTCCGCAAGTCCTTCGGCGAGGAGGGCGTCCTCGAGGACGTCGATCTCACAGTCGAGGACGGCGAACTCCTCGTTCTGATGGGGCCGAACGGGGTCGGCAAATCGGTCTTGCTCTCCTGTCTCGCCGGCAGCGAGCGTCCCTCCGCAGGCAGCGTCGACGTCTTCGGCGAGCCGGCGACGGCCCGCGCGGACACGACGAGCTTTCTCCTGCAGGACGCGCTCGCCCTCGAGAAGCTCACCGGTCGGGAAACCATCCACTTCTACCGCCGGCTTCATCCGGCGTTCACGGACGACTGGCGCACGCACGTCGAGCGCCTCGGGCTCGCCGGCGACCTCGACAAGTCCGTCGCGGACTACTCCGGCGGAATGGTGCGGAAACTCGAGCTCGCCATCGCCGCCAGCATCGACGTCCCGCTGTACCTGTTCGACGAGCCGACCGCGGCGCTCGATCTCTCGACGATCCCGGCGGTCCACGAGCTGTTCCGCGAGAAACAGGCCGCGGGAAAGACGATCGTCGTCGCCAGCCACCGACCGATGACCGCAGACATCGCCGACCGAATCGCCTTCCTCGCGGACGGTCGGATCGTCGCCACCGGAACGCCTGACGAACTGCTGGCGTCGGTGCCACCCGTCCTCGAGACGGGCGCATCGAACGCGAGCGCGCTCAGGGCAGTCGTCGACGGCGAGCCATTCGCGGTGGCCGGGACTATCCGCGGGTTCGTCCCCGAGCAGTACGAGGACGCGGTTACAGGTGATTCGGGACGGGGACTCGACGAACTCGCGGCCACATCGGGGATCGATCGAACGATGCTCGCGATCATCGAACCAACCTACACCGACCTCTTTACGTACTACACGAACGGTCCGGGTCCGTCGACGCCGACTTCCACCGAGCGACAGTGACCGGAGACGTACGTTTTTACCCGTCGGCTTTCGAAACTGCGGTATGAACGAGACGGACTCGGACGCCACCGAACCCGGCGACGGGACGCTCTGTATCGGCGTCGTCACGATCGCTTCCGATCGCAGCCTCGAGGCCGACGCCGCCGGTGAGGCCATCAACGAGTCGCTCGAGGACGACGGCAACGAGGTCGTCGTCCGGGAACACGTCGGTTCGGACTACGACAGGGTCCAGTCGATCGTTTCGCGGCTGATCGACCGCGACGACGTCGAGGTCGTGCTCACCGCCGGCGCGACCGGCGTCGAGCCCGACGATATCACCATCGAGGCCGTCGATCCGCTCCTCGAGAAGGAACTGACCGCGTTCAGCGAGCTGTTCACCGCGTTAGCCTACGAGCAGGCCGGCACGAAAGCCGTCATCGCGCGGACTCTCGCCGGCATCGCCGAGGGGACACCGGTCTTCTGTCTCCCCGGCGACCCCGACGCGGTCCGTCTCGCGCTCGAGGAGATCATCCTGCCGGAGGCGGCCGGGATCGTCGAACTCGCACGCGAACCGGAGCCGGATTCCGAAGACGAGGACGATCCGGACGCCGCGGACGAACCGGCGGAAACCGGTGCGCCGAGCGAAGCGACGAACGGGGGTGCCTGACGTGGGCTCCAGCGATGACGGTGACAGTGCTGGAAGCGACGCCATTGACAAGGAGTCCGTCCGCGAGCGGATCTGGGACGACCTCGAGGAGAGCGGCGAGGCGCGGTTTCCGTTTCCGCCTCACGGTCGAATCCCGAACTTTGCCGGGGCAAAGGAGGCCGCCGATCAGCTTGCCGAGCAACCGGAGTGGACGGAGGCGACGACGATCAAGGCGAATCCCGACGCGCCGCAGTTGCCCGTCCGGCGGCGGGCACTCCGCGAGGGAAAGACGGTCTACATGGCCGTGCCGCGCCTTCGGGACGAGAAGTGTTTCCTGAAACTCGATCCCGACGAACTCGAGGACTACGACGCGGCGACGACCGTCTCCGGGTCGTCGAAACACGGCGAACAGGTCGGGCCGGAAGCGGTCGACCGCGTCGATCTGATCGTCTCCGGCAGCGTTGCGATAACCGAGACCGGCGGTCGGATCGGCAAAGGGGAGGGCTACAGCGACCTCGAGTACGCCGTCCTCCGGGAACTCGACCTCGTCGACGAGACGACGCCGGTCGCGACGACGGTCCACGAACGGCAGGTGATCGACGAGCCCGTCGCGACCGGGGCCCACGATGTCGCGATGACGCTCGTCGTCACGCCCGAGCGAGTGCTGCGACCCGAGGCGAGTGAACAACCCGACGGTATCGACTGGGACCTGCTCACGGCCGAGCGACTCGCAGAGATTCCGGTTCTCGACCGGCTCGACTCGTCGTAATCGACGGGTCATCGATCAGTTCGGCCGTCGAAACTTGGGTTCGGACGGACGCGCTGCGGAGCGCGTGACGCGACGACGACTGCAGTCTCGAGCGGGAGGACTGATCGGTACAAAACATCGGTGAAGCGGTCCATCCCCGGAGCGCGGCGAAACCGCCGCGCCCCGATGCCAGAATCGCAGGGTGCAACGCGAGCCGGTGGGTCGGGCCCGCGTCAGCGAGAATCGGTTGGCAGTGGTGGGAACGGGTGCTGTGGTGGGGTTGCTGGAAGTCGCGGGTACAGGTGGTGGGTGCCATCGGTGGGGTCTGCCCGTCGACCTCCACTCACGACTACCGCCGGCACCCACTTGAACGACGGTGATGGTATACCAGTCTTACGCCGAATTCTCCCGAATTCAACGCGTATTTATTCGGCAGATACCGGGCTCGAGAAAGTTTATGCGCAGGATATAGTGAAGTGGGTGATTTGGATGATCGAACTGCCCGAGTAGTAACTCGTTTGGACCGATTCAGTGGCTGCTCTCACGGTTGGCTGCGGCCAAATAGCGAAAACAGTCGCGGTCGGCGAGCCGTCCGAACGCACTCGCGGACATCGGCGGCAGTCCCCGGTATCAGTTGACCAGTTCGTCGGCGACGATGCTCGCGTCCATCAGTCGCGGATCGATCGCGATATCGAGCTGTCCCCGGATGAACTCGGGGACCGTGTCTCGAGCGTAGACGACGGTTCGAAGCCCGTCGTTCAGATCGCAGGCGATCGGGATCGTCGTCGCCTGTCCGGTGTCGGTCAGGACGTACAGGTCGGCCGCGACGATGCCCGCCTCCTCGAGTTGCGGTCGGGAGAGGACGCCGGTGAGTCGGGTGACGTCGACGCCCTCGCTCTCGAGTGCCGCGCCGATGCCGTCCTCGTCGGGGCCGGCGACGACTGCGGTCGGAGTTGTGGTGCTCATTCGTACTCGATGGTCGCTGGCGGCTTGTGGGTCACGTCGTAGACGACGCGGGCGACGTTCTCGTTGGAGCCCGTGATCCGAGACTGGATGCGCTGGAGCGTCTCCCAGTCGATCTCCTGGGCGCGGGCGGTCATCCCGTCGCGGGAGTCGACCGAGCGAACGGAGACGACCCAGCCGTGGACCCGGTTGTCACCCTTGACGCCCGTGGCCTTGCCGATAACGGCTGCGAGCGCTTGCCAGGGCTCGTACTCCTCGAGTTCCTCCTCGACGACGTGACACGAGTGACGGGCGACCTCGAGTTTCTCCTCGGTGACTTCGCCGATGACCCGCACCGCGAGCCCGGGGCCGGGGAACGGCATCCGCTCGGCAACGATCTCGTCGAGGCCGAGGTGGCGGGCGACCTCGCGGACCTCGTCCTTGTAGAGGTCGCGAACCGGTTCGACGATGCCCTCGAAGTCGACGATCTCGGGGAGGCCGCCGACGTTGTGGTGGGACTTGATCCCGCCCTCGCTCTCGATTCGGTCGGGGTAGATCGTCCCCTGCACGAGGTAGTCGGCGTCGGTGTCTTTCGCCTCGCGCTCGAACTCCCGGATGAACTGCTCGCCGATGACCTTCCGCTTTTCCTCGGGATCAGTGACGCCCGAAAGGGCCTCGAGGAAGCGGTCTTTCGCGTCGACGATTCGCAGCGACTCCATGTAGTCGAAGGTCTCGCGGAGCTGGTCGGTCTCGCCCTTCCGCATCAGGCCGGTGTCGACGTAGACCGGTGTGAGTCGGTCGCCGATGGCCTCGTAGGCCAGCGCGGCGGCGACCGACGAGTCGACGCCGCCGGAGAGGGCAATGACGGCGTTCGCGTCGCCGATTTCGTCGCCGATCTCTGCAACTGCTTCTGGAACGAACGTCTCGGTGTCTACCATCAGTGGGTTACCTCGGTTTCCGCGTCGGTGTCCGCGTCGTCGGATTCGCTCTCGGCTTCGGTCGCATCGTCGGTCCGCTCGAGGACGGCCTCGACCAGCCCCAGAAACGGCGGGCTCGGCTGCCCGGGACGGGACGTGTACTCGGGGTGGAACTGCGTCCCGAGGAAGAACGGGTGGTCCTCGAGCTCGAGGATCTCCATCCGGTTGCCCGCGGTGCCGGAGAAGACGAGCGGTTCGTCCTCGAACTGGTCGAAGTACTCGGGATTGACCTCGTAGCGGTGGCGGTGCCGTTCGGAACAGGACGTGTCGCCGTAGAGCTCGTAGGCCAGCGTCTCGGGCTCGATGACGGTCGTGTGCTCGCCCAGCCGCATCGTGCCGCCCATGTCCTCGACCTCGTACTGCTCGGGCAGGATGTCGATGACCGGATGTGGCGTGTCTGCTTCCATCTCCGCGGAGTGAGCGTCCTCGAGGCCCAGCACGTTCCGGGCGTACTCGACGACGGCCATCTGGAAGCCCAGACACAGGCCCAGGAACGGAACGTCGTTCTCGCGGGCGTACTGCACCGCCCGAATCTTCCCTTCGGAGCCGCGCATTCCGAATCCGCCGGGGACGATGACGCCGTCCATTCCCTCGAGTTGGCCGTCGTGGCCCTCGCTCAGTTCGTCGGCCGCGACCCAGTGGACGTTTACGTCGCTACCGACCTCGAAGCCGGCGTGTTTCAGCGACTCGTGGATCGACATGTAGGCGTCCTCGAGGTCGTACTTGCCGACCAGCGCGATGTCGATCTCGCCCGCTTTCTCGGTGGTGACGATCTCGCGCCAGTCGTTGGTTCGCTCCTCGGGCGGCAGCGCCTCGTCGGCGAGCCCGAAGTGCTCGAGGACGTACTGGTCGAGCCCCTCGTCTTCGACCATCAGCGGGACGTGATAGACGTCCTCGACGTCGGGGTTCGAGAACACTGCGTCCGTGGGAATGTCACAGAACAGCGCGATCTTCTCCTTGGTCTCGGGGTCGAGGCGGTCCTCACACCGGCCGACGATCACGTCGGGCTGGAGACCGATCGAACGGACCTCCTTGACCGAGTGCTGGGTCGGCTTCGTCTTCTGCTCGCCGTTTTTCGAGTACGGGACGAGCGTGACGTGGGTGAAGAGGACGTTCTCCTCGGGTTCCTCATGGGCGAACTGGCGCAGCGCCTCGAGGTAAGGCATCCCCTCGATGTCCCCGACGGTGCCGCCAACTTCGATGAGACAGACGTCGGTGCCTTCCGCGGCCTCGCGGATCCGGCGCTTGATGTCGTCGGTGATGTGGGGGATGATCTGGACCGTCTTGCCCAGGTAGTCGCCGGCGCGTTCCTTCTCGATGACGTGCTGGTAGGTCTTGCCCGTCGTGATGTTGTGGTCCGAGGTCATGTCGATGTCGAGGAACCGTTCGTAGTTCCCGAGATCGAGGTCGACCTCGCCGCCATCCTCGAGGACGTAGACCTCCCCGTGCTGGTAGGGGTTCATCGTCCCCGCGTCGACGTTCAGGTACGGGTCGATCTTCACCGCAGTGACGTCGAACCCGGCGTTTTTGAGGAGCCGGCCGGTGCTCGCGGCCGTGATCCCCTTGCCGAGTCCCGACATGACGCCGCCGGTGACGAAGATGAACTTGTTCCCCAGCGAGGGGTCATAATGAGTGTCCGATTCCGTCGGCATACCGAGTGTGCGCGCGACCGCTTGAAAACGATTTCGGGACCACACCGCCACCGACAGAGGTTGTCACCCCTCGTCGGTTCGGTCACCGCGCGGCGCACCCGCTCGAGTCCGCGTTTATCCCCACGTTCGTCCAGAACGGGACGGCGGTGGGAAAATACGCTGCCTAGGGCTCGTCGTCCATGGACGCCTTCCCGTGGGGTTCGTCCTCCTTTGAGACCTTTCCTTCGGCCGGGTCCTGGACTTCCAAGTCCTGGACTTCGACGATTTCGGCCTGCGCGAGGTTCTCGATGCCGCCGCCCATCCGCAACTGGATCGTCTGCCCGGGGAGATCCGGATCGTCCTCGTCGGTCGGCTCCTTCGGGACGGAGACGGCGGTCACCCCATCGATCGTGACGGAACGGCGCTGGATCGGATCGCCCTCGTACTTGACGGTTTCCCACGTTTCGGCGTCGAGATCGTCCATATCTTCGCCGAAATAGTCCTCGGCGTCGGGGTTCACCGTATCCTCGGTCTGGGACTCGCCGGTCGTCCGATTGTCGTCGAACTGGACCTCTTCGTGCTTGTACTGTCTGAGTTGGACGAGCATATCGGACCCACCACGAGCAGCGTGTTAATGCTTACATAGGAGATGGAAAGGGGCCGTCTCGAGTCGACGGGCTGCGGAGGCGGAAACGCCAGTACATCGGCCTCGAGCGCCAGTCGATCAGTTCGGTCGTCACCGAGAAGTCATCCCACTGTCACAGAAGCCCCTGGTCAAAAGAAAACTCTTCAACGATCCTGATGAGGTCGTCCGGCTCGAGCGGTTTTAGGACGTACGCATCTGCTCCGGGGTTTTCGGATTTCAGATCGTATAATTCCTGCAGTACTCCCGTTAGAACGACTACTGGAATCTGTTTCAGATTCTCGTCACTCTTTATCGCTTTCAGCACTTCTTCCCCGCTCTTTTTCGGAAAATGCCAATCGAGTAGTATTATGTTCGGACGAGGCGCATCAACGTAGTCACCGCGTTGATTGAGGAAGTCTAACGCCTCGTCACCGTCGTTAGCGACGTAGTAAGTCCCGTATAATTCAGCTTCCCGAAATATCTCTTGTGTGAGTCGAACGTCGCCCGGATTATCTTCTAGTAAAAAGATTTCGCCCACATACTTTGGTCCGCTCACAATATATCCTTGATCTGGATAGTTATAAATATTATTTCATGTACCACTGAAGGTCATTACTTCTTACTAGAGGTAATTTCCAAATAAGTAAAGCAAAGTAACGGTATGACAATTTGTCCCACATAGATTGCCCATCAGGCTGATACTCTTCTCCAGGGATACGGCCTATGTAACAGCAAAACTGGTACGACCAAATCCGGTACTCAGTACGCATCTGCCGTGAACGTCCGAATCATGGCAAAATGAGCGAACAACGCTAATCCAACAGCGCTACCGAGACGGCAAGCGCGGCGAGAGCAGTCGACTACTTCCCCCAGAACGGGTCCCGACTGCGCTGCTTGTCGAGGTACATGTTCAGCGCCTCGAGTTCGTCACCGGGAATCTCGCTCGCGAGTTCCTGCTCGAGGATCTTCGCGTGTTTCTCTGGGATTTCGATCCAGAGTTCGTCGTCCTCCTCGATCCCCCGTCCGACGGTGGGTCCCTCGATGGCGACCGAGACGCGGTTGCCGGCGCGGGCCTCGTCGACGTCCTCACCCTGCTCTTGAATCCCCTTGACCTGACCGACGCGGTCGGCCTCGTTGCCTTCGAACTTGACGACGTTCGCGTTGTTCTGGACCGTTCCCGAGTTCACCTCGACGCCGACGACCGCGGGGTCGTTCTGGCGGAAGGTGTGATCCGGCAGGATCCGGAACCGGGCGGGCCGGGTGATGTTGTCGAGGATGGTGTCCTGCTGAGCCTTCTCGATTCCCTCGACGTACTCCTCGTACTCCTCGATCAGCTGATAGATGACCTCGTCGGTGAAGATCGTCACGTCCTCGATCTCCGCGCGGTCGTCCGCATCGTCGAGGACGTCGACGTTGAATCCGAGGATGGCCTTCTGTTTGCCGTCGTCGGCCGTCGAGGCGACCGAGACGTCCCGCGGCGCGACGTCGCCGACCTCCGCGCGAACGATCGGTACCTCCGCGTCGCCCAGGGCGTCGGCCATGGCCTCGAGGCTGCCGAGCGTGTCGGCCTTGACGACGACGCCCTCTTCGGCGGTGTCGACGGCGATGTCCGCGAGTTCTGCCTGGACCTCCGCGACGACCTCCTCGAGGTCGCGATTACGGACGACCCGTACCGGCGCGCCGGCCATCGCGTCCGCGAGTTCGGGCGCGGCGACCTTGATCCCGGACGCGGCCGAGACCTCGTCGACTTTCTCGAATCTGCTCTCGGTGCGGATCTCGGCGAGCGGCCGCGGCTGGAGCAGCGCGCGCACCTCGGTGACGATCGGCTCGTTCTGTCCGCCGACGACGAGCTGATCGTCCGACCGGATCGTCCCGTCGTACAGCACCGTATCGATCGTCGTTCCGAACCCTTTCTCCTCTTTGACCTCGAGGACGGTGCCGACGCCGGGGCCGGCGACGTCGATCTCCATCTCCTCTTTCATGTAGCGCTGGGAGAGTCCCATCATGACGGTCAGGAGGTCGGGAACGCCCTCGCCGGTCATCGCCGAGACGGGGACGACGCCGACGTTGCGCTGGAAGTTCTGGACCCGCCAGTAGAGGTCGGCCGAGAAGCCCTCGTCCGAGAGGTTGCCGATGATCTCGTAGAGGCTCTCGTCGAGTCGCTGGCGCACGCGCTCCGACTGGGACTCGTAGGTGTCGTTGATCGGCGAGTCCTCGTTGGGGTTCCAGCCCGGAACGGTGTCGATCTTGTTCGCCGCGACGATGAACGGTGTTTCGGAGCGTTTGAGGATGTCTAGGGCCTCGAGCGTCTGGGGCTGGAAGCCGTCGTTGACGTCGACGACGAGGATGGCGATATCGGCCAGCGCACCGCCGCGGGAGCGCAGCGTCGTAAAGGAGTGGTGACCCGGCGTGTCGATAAAGAGGAGGCCAGGGAGGTCGAAATCGTCCGGGTCGACGAGGTCGCCTGCGATCGTGGAGATGATGTCCAGCGGGACGGCGGTCGCGCCGATGTGCTGGGTGATCGCGCCTGCTTCGCCCTCGATGACCGCGGAGCCGCGGATCTTATCGAGGAGACTTGTCTTGCCGTGATCGACGTGTCCGAGGACAGCGACGATTGGCGTTCTGAGGGATGTGGGGTCGCGTGTGTCCGTGTCCGACATGATGAACCACCCGAGAAGGTCTTACCTAAATCGTCCGTATCGCCGTAGTTAAACCCATCGTCATCGGCGTTCCGGTGATCGCGACCATCTTCGCGGCCCGTCCATCGAACCGCATGCCCACCTGGCAGTTGGTTCACGGACACAACGCGCTCATTTAACCCGTTTCGGAAGGGGACGTTGGGTGGGAGGGGTCGATCCGTCCGTTTCCGACCCGCGACGCCGCTCGGTTCATCCGTCTGCCCACCGTCTGACGCCAGTCCGCGCGTACCCCATTGTTTTTAATACCGATTAGTAAGTACGGGTATGCATGAGCGATATACTCGCTGAAAACCTCTCGGGGAAGTCCGTCATGGGGTCCGACGGCACCGAGCTCGGATTGCTCTACAACATCACGATGAATCTCAAATCGGGCAAGCTCCACGATCTCGTCATCGAGCCCGACGAGGAGCTGTCCCGGCGCGCCGTCGATTTCGACCTCGACGACGCCGGCCACTTTCTCGTTCCCGTCAACCGCGTTCAAGCGGTAAAAGACTACATCGTCGTCCAGCGCTAACGGTATGTACGTTCTCGACACCTCGGCTTTTATCCACGACTTCCACACGACAGAACAGACTGCAACCATCCCGCTCGTCCGCGACGAACTGGAAGACGAGAGCGCCTATCGCTACGACGCGATGGAAGGCTCCGGAATGCACATCCACATTCCCAACGACGACACCACCGAAAAGGTCGAGCGCGCGGCCCGGGAGTCCGGCGACCTCGAGGTCCTCTCCGAGACCGACGTTCGCCTCGTCGCGGCGAGTTTCGAACTCGACGCGACCCTCGTGACCGACGACTACGCGATGCAAAACGTCGCGGAGAAACTCAACGTCGGTGTCGAAGTGATCGCCCGCGAGGGGATCGACGAACAGCGCCACTGGCGATATCAGTGTCAGGGCTGCGGTCGCGAGTTCGACGAGGAGAAGGATCGGTGTCCGATCTGCGGGTCGGCACTCGCGCGGAAGAACCCCTCGTAACGGGACGCTGGCCGCATTTTACCCGTAGAGTGAGTAGAGGTTCGCGAACAGTACGGCGTTATAGAGTCCGTGGACCAGCGCAGGGATCACGAGGTTCTCGGTCCGCTCGTATATCGTCCCGAGGACGAGCGAGAGCCCGAAGACGGTGCCGAGACTCGCGATGACCGCGCCGAGACCGGCGGTGGCGTACGCGGAGACGTGAACGGCCGCGAAGATGACACTCCCCGTGACGACGGCACCGGCCCGCGAGAACGTTTCGTACAGCGATTTCTGGATGACGTTCCGGTACAGCAGCTCCTCGAACGGACCGATGATCAAGATTGCGATTGGAATCATCACGAGCATCAGCTCGGGACGCTCCCGGGCTCGCTGGGTCGTCGCGTGCTCCGACCCCTCGACGCCGACCAGCTGCATGATGAAATCGATCGCAAAGAGGGCTATCAAGAGGACGATCAACCCGACGACGGTCCAGCCGACCTCTCGCGCAGTCGGCAGCCGGAGATCGATAAAGGAACGGTCGCGATCGGTCAGATGAAGATAGGCTGCGACGATAATTGCCGTCCCCAGCGCCATGCCGAGATTGCCGACGATCACACTGATCACGAGGAGTTCGGTCTCCGGGAGCGACTCGACGAACGGGATAACCGGAATCGCGAGAATCGGTGTCGTCACGTCGGGAGCGAAGAGACCTGCGAACCCGACGACGGTGAGGACGGCTACCTGTTGTGCTCGGCGTTTAAATCCGATGAGCCCGATGCCGACGGACTCCGCGACGCCGACGCCGGCGGTCAGTCCCGCCGTGACGAAGGCGACAAAGACGACCGGTATCGACGTCGAGATCGGTGGGAGGGGCGTCGATGCCGTGATCCCCTGGTTCAGGGCGTAGCCGGCGAGCAAGACGACCGCGACGCTCGAGGCGGCGGCGATCGGTCCGGCGATCGTCCGCTCGAGGCCGGCGTGACGACGGACCAGAAACGCGAGAACGGCGGCGAGGGCGAACCCGACTCCCGCCCAGACAACGGGATCGTCGATACCCTGCCGAACGGGGACGAGCATGGCGACCATCGTGATCCCCGCGAGGGCCGTCCCGATCCCGGGGATCACGTCTGAGGCGATCGGGCCGGCGTCGTCGGCCCGTGCAGTCTCGGTCATACGTGAATGTTCGCGCGAAGACTGATAGGCGCACCGCAAACGGACGATTGACGGGGCAGGAGCAGACGGTGGCGAGAACCGGCTATCGTTCGATTCGGAGCTCCGTCTTCGTCGCGACCGCGTCGGCCTCCTCGAACTGTCCGCCGCCGAGCAGGCCGCGCGTCGCCTTCTTGGCCCACTCGACGGCAGGCTGTTCGAAGGTGTTCACGCCGTAGAGCTCGCCCGCGAGCACGCAGGCGGCTTCCATGCCATAGAGCAGCCCGCCAAGTTCGTACTCGTCGACGCGCTCGAGTTCGACGCGGACGTTCGGCCGTCCCGCGGCGGCGAGGCTGGCCTCCGTGGCTTCGAACTCCGCCTTGAGCAGGTCGCCGAGCGTCGAGTCGCCGAGGTACGCGAGGTCCTCGACGTCCGTGTCCGGAATCGGCCGGTCCGCGCTCTCCCGCGTAGTGACGAAGGTGACCAGCTTGTCTCGCGGGCCCGCGCGGTAGAGCTGGAGTTGCGAGTGCTGGTCGGTGACGCCGAGCGCTCGGACCGGCGTCTGCCCGAGGTCGTCCTTTCCGAGGCTCTCGGCCCAGAGCTGTGCGAACCACTCCGCGGAGGTCTCGAGAGACTCCGCGTAGGGCATCATCGCGTTCACGCCGGCACCGCGCCCGTCCAGCGCGTACGTCGTCGCGCCGTAGGCGTAGGCCGGACAGTCGAAGAGCGAGTCCGACAGCGTCTCGCGCTCGGCGGCCGCGCCCGCGAGCAGCGCCTCGAGGTCGTGACCGCAGACGGCCGCGGCGACCATGCCGACCGCCGAGAGCGCCGAGAAGCGACCGGGGACGCCGTCGGGCGCTTTTAGCGAGGGCAGGTCGTGACGATTCGCGAGATCGCGAAGCGGGCCGGACTCGCCGGTGGTGACGATCGTCCGCTCGGTCCAGTCGACGCCCGCCGACTCGAAGGCCTCGCGGACGACGAGGAAGTTCGCCAGCGTTTCGGCCGTCGTCCCCGAACGCGAGACCACGTTGATCGCCGTCGACTCGAGGGGCAGTCGCTCGAGGTGCGTCGAGACCCATTCGGGGTCGACGTTGTCGAGAAAGACGGTTTCTGTATCGGACTGAAGGGCGTTCGTGATCGTCGCCGCACCGAGCGAACTGCCGCCGATGCCGACGGTGATCAGCGCATCGGCGTCGGCGACCGGCTCGACCGCCGCCCGAATCTCGTCCGGGTCGGTCCGTTCGGGGAGATTCAGCGCCTCGTAGCCGTGTTCCCCGTTCGCCATCCCGCGCTCGATCCGCTCGTGGGCGGCCGCCACCTGCTCGTCCAGGCGCTCGAGGGACTCCCTCGAGACGCCCGGCGAAGCGACGGACGCGAGCGCGTTGCCGATGTCGACGTTCATACGCGAGGAGGCGACCGCCGGGCCTAAAGTCGTTCCGTGATCGGTTCGGAGACGCTCCCGTCACCGATCTCGCCGACCAAGTCTGATCCACCACATATGTAGGGATCATTCTTACGCGCCCGTATCTGCTACTCGGGTACAAGCACTATGAGTAGCCACACGCCAAACGAACCGATCGATATCTTGCTGATTGAAGACAATCCGGGTGACGTTCGTCTGACCCGGGAAGCGTTCAAATCGGTCGACAGCGACATCGAATTCCACACGGTCACCGACGGAAAAGAGGCCACGAGATACTTCGACGTGGGTGAAACGACCACCGCGAGTACGGATCCCGATCTCGTCCTCCTCGACCTGAACCTCCCGCGGGTAGACGGGCTCACGGTCCTAGAGACGCTCGAGACCGAACTGGACTCCCCACCACCACCGACTCTCGTCCTCTCGAGTTCGGAAACGGAAGCGGACATCGCCGAGAGCTACGATCGGGCCGCAAACGCGTACCTCACGAAGCCGGATAGCCCCGACGAGTTCGACGCGTTAGCGCAGGCGATCGAGGACTTCTGGATCGAGTCGGCCCAGCATCCGCCTGCACCGTCGTAACGCCGTGCCGGTGACCGCCGGTGCCGTCCGGTCGGCTCTCGAGGGGTCGTTCGATCACCGGCCGAGCCGAGAGCCCGACCAGCGAACTCCGTCGAATCGCGGTCGAAAGCCGAAACCCCGAAACCGACGGTGCGCGTACGGTCGGCCATGACCGAAAAGACGAGCACGTTCGTCGTCACGCACGCCGAAGACGAATCGGCGGTCGTCCGCGACGTCGACACCGCACAGGTCCACACCCTCGCGTCGAACCCCGGCCTCGAGGTCCACGACGTCCTCGAGGCGACCGTCGCGCCCGAACCGCCGATGGACGTCACCTGGGAGGTGATCGACGTCGCGGACAGACGCACGATCGATCTGGTCGACAGCGATCTCGAGCCGACCCAGCACGAAAAAGAGCTCGCGGCCGACAGCGAGCTCGGCGACCTCGTCCAGGAGGAACGCGCCGGCACGGGCGAGATTCACGTGTTCCGCGTGCCCGAAGGCGAGGTCGAACCCGCAGCGCAGGACGTTCTCGCGGACGAGGAAACGATCGCGCGAGCGGCCCGGATCGAGGCGGTCCGCGTGGAAGTGCGGCGCTCGGCCGACGACGGCGTGTTGAGCGTTCGATATCTGCCGGACTGATCGGCGGCCAACAGTATATCCGCCTGACATCGTGGAATTTGACGAGATATCCACTCGGCGCAAGTGACTAGCCGTAGCCCCGCGTTGGGACGAAAGTAACTGTCCGTAGCCCGACGCTCGAGTCGACGCCTCGCGCCCGCGAGCGGTGATTGGAATTGGGAAGGCTTACTTCGGGGGGCTGCAAGTTGTCCGGTATATGGCGTATTTCGACGTACCGGAGATCGAGTACACCCGGTACAGTAACCGCCAACTCGCGGCGGTTCCGCTCGCGGTTCTCGCGGTTGCACTGCTCGTCCTCAGCGGATCGTTTCTCGTGTACGGCACGCCGGTTCCGCTGGGAATGGACTTCGCCGGCGGGACGGAGTTGACCGTCCAGACGACCACGCCGGCCGACGATATTCCGGCGGCGTTCGACGAAGAGCCGGAATCGGTGACTGGAACGGGGAGCGAAAATCAGTACATCGTTCAGTTCTCCTCGGCTGACTCGCAGGCCCTGAGCGATCAGGCCCAGGAGGGCCTCGAATCGGACGGCGACAGCGAGATCGTTCAGGCGGTCTCCTCGACGTCGGCGAGCTTCGGCCAGCAGAGCCAGCAAACGGCCATGCTGGGAGTCGCCATCGCGTTCGTCGGGATGAGCGCCATCGTCTTTCTGCTATTCCGGACGTTCGTCCCGTCGATCGCGGTCGTCATTTCCGCGTTTTCCGACCTCGTGATCCCGCTCGCGTTCATGCGGCTGGCCGGAATCCCGCTCTCGCTGGGGACGGTCGCCGGCCTGCTGATGTTGATCGGGTACTCGGTCGACTCGGACATCCTGTTGAACAACCACATCCTGCGCCGGAGCGGTGACTTCTACGAGAGTACGCACCGCGCGATGCGAACTGGCGTCACGATGACGATCACGTCGATGGCCGCGATGCTCGTCATGGCCGTCTCGGCGTACATCTTCGGCATCGGTCTTCTGGCATCGATCGGAATCATCCTGTTCGTTGGCCTCGCGGCCGACCTGATGAACACCTACATGTTGAACCTGAGTCT
Organism: Natrinema zhouii; assembly: GCF_013456555.2. Taxonomy (GTDB): domain Archaea; phylum Halobacteriota; class Halobacteria; order Halobacteriales; family Natrialbaceae; genus Natrinema; species Natrinema zhouii. Next base: position 2,486,080 of record NZ_CP059154.1, on the reverse strand, counting down.
ACTCCGCTGGTACAAGTTCGAGGGGATCCGCTCATGAACCCGCTCGCGGCCGCCAAGTCCAACTGGCGGATCATCCTGCTCGTCCTGTTCCTCGCCTTCGCTCTCGTCGCCCTCTTCGTCCCCGGCGGCATCGTGGCCGACAACAGCTACGCCGAGAGCACCGTCGACAACGGCCCCACCAACCTCGAGTTCGGACTCGGCCTCGAGGGCGGGACCCGAATCAGGGTCCCAGCCACCGGAATGACTGCCGAGGACATCGAATCCGGCATGGCCGAGGATGGAATCGACCAACAGGAGAGCCAGCGGCTCGACGACATCGAGTCGACGATGACCGACGAGCTCGGCCTCGAGCCGGCGGACACCAGCGTCGACGTACAGGAGGACGGGACCGTCACCGCGGAGGTGTTCACTGACAACGTGACGCAGGCCGAGTTCGCCGCGGCGCTGCAGTCGGCGAACGTCGACGCGTCGGAGGACGACATCCGCGACGGCGTCACCCAGAAGACCCGCGACGATATGATCCAGACGATCCAGACGAAGGTCAACGCCGCGGGGCTGTCCGGTGGATCTGCCTACGAGCAGACGACACCGGGTGGCAACCACTATATCGTCGTCGAGGTTCCAAACATGGACGCAGGCGAACTCCGCCAGTTGCTCTCCGAGCGGGGAGTCGTCGAGGTCGTCGCTTACTATCCCGACGATAGCGGAAACGAGACGAACCAGTCGAATCAGACGGTGTTGACTGGCGATAACATCGCCGACGTCGACCCGCCGACGCAACAGGGGGACACCGGCACGTACGCGGTCCCAGTGCAGGTCCGCGACAGCGCTGCAGGCGAGTTCCAGCAGCAACTGAACGACCTCGGATTCACCAGCGAAGGGATCGGTCGGTGCAGCCTCTCGGGTACCGGAGACGGTGTCAGTTTCGACCACGACCAACCCCAGTACTGTCTGTTGACCGTCGTCGACGGTGAGGTCATCGACGCACACAGCATGGGCGACGATAGTAGACAGGGTCCCGGTCTCGCAACCTCGATGCGGAACGGCGACTGGGCGGACAACCCGACCTTCCAGATGAGCGCACCGAGTCAACAACAGGCCCAGTCGCTCTCGGTCAATCTCCGAGCCGGCAGCCTGCGCGCGCCGCTTGACTTCGAACAGGATCAGGTCTACTCGATCGAACCGGCCCACGCGACCCAGTTCAAGGAGTTCTCGCTACTGATCGGGCTGCTCTCGGTGGTCACCGTCAGCGGCGTCGTCTACATCCGATACACGGACACGCGGGTCGCGCTCCCGATGATCGTGACGGCGCTCGCGGAGGTAGTCATCTTGCTCGGGTTCGCCGCGCTGATACGCATGCCGCTGGATCTCTCCCACGTCGCCGGGTTCATCGCCGTCGTGGGGACCGGGGTCGACGACCTCGTGATCATCGCCGACGAGGTGATGGACGAAGGTGACGTCAGCTCGGAACGGGTCTTCCAATCGCGATTCCGCAAGGCTTTCTGGGTCATCGGTGCCGCCGCGGCGACGACCATCGTCGCCCTCTCGCCGCTCGCCGTGTTGAGCCTCGGTGACCTCCGCGGGTTCGCGATCATCACCATCCTCGGCGTGCTCATCGGGGTCCTCATCACCCGCCCCGCCTACGGTGACATCCTGCGACGGCTGTTGACCGATCGGTAGGCGTCTCGAGCGCAGACTGCGACTAACGGCGCTTTGCGGTCGGTTTGCTGTTCTGCGAGAGCGCTTAGCGTTCCCGACACCGCGGACACCAGTCGACAGTGTCGCCGTCACCGTGCGCAGCGGCGAAATCGTACGAAACAGGGTTGTTACAGGTAGTACAGATCGGCATCACAATCACCACAGCAACGCAGCAGTGCAACAGATAAGAACGGACAGCCTGCAATTGCAGCTACGTTCGCGGCTCTGTCGTCGCTACAGCAACAGTTCGAAACAGGTAGTGACTGGGTTGAAGCGTGTTCTCGAGATCGGCGAAAGCACCCAGTAGCGACCGTCAGTGGAAGTGGCCTCGAGAGCAGTTCTCAACGAAGTGAATCACAACAGAAACCGAACAAGCCTAGGCCGGGATTTGAACCCGGGCTCTCGTCCTTACCAAGGACGCGCTTTACCGCTAAGCTACCCAGGCACGCATCTGTTCGTTGACCGGAGTCGTCTTTATGGGTTTCGATTCGAGCGGGCCGTGCGCCGGTTTGTCGCAGTCCTCTCCCGCGATTGCGTTCGTCGTTCAGGGATCCGTCGCGGATGTCGCTCGATCGGTCGTCGAATCCTCGAGCGACAGCTCTCGAGCCCGCGCCTCGAGGTCGGTGAGGCAGTCCTCGACCGGGGGAAACGAGGTGCCGACGGCGGCGGCGAACTCCGCGACGACGGCGTGCAGTCGGGGTGAGGGGGTTTCGCCGACGGCGACGGCACCGGTGCGGACGGCCAGTTCGAGCACGTCTCGCTCGAGGGAGGCGTCGATCGACGCGGGATCGCCGCCGTCGGTCCCGATACCGGTGCCGGCGCTGGCCTCGGATCCGGCCTCGAGGTCTGCGCGGCGGGTCTGGTCGCGGCCGAACGACTGGACCGTTCGGACCGCTTTCCCGGCGGCGTCCGTGCGAGCCAGCAGGTAGAAGCCGCGGGCGACAAGGATGTCGGCCGCGAGGATTCCGAGATCGGCGTCGCTGGCGTCGGCGTCGGTCGCCGTCCAGGGCTCGTCGTGGGCGAGCGATCGCGTCAGTCGCAGTCCCTCGTAGATGAGCTGAACGCCGGCCGCGTGGGTCTCGATGCGAGCGGGCTCGCGATCGCAGTCGGACGCTTGCGGTCGGTCCCGATCGGGTTCGGACTCGGCGTCGCGACACCGCTCGGTCTCGTCCTCGAGGACGCGGCCATCCGCGCCCATCGCCGCGGCGCTCTCGAGGGTGAGGACGGCGGGGACCATCGACGCTCGATCGAGGATAGAGTCGATATACTCGTGCAGCCGTGGTGGTTCGACGTCCGCGACGGCCTCGACGGCGGCACGCCGACAGCTGTCGGCATTCTCCATTAGCGAGGGGTTACGAGGGCGGAGCCAAAGACCTTTGGAAACGCTCGGTCGACTGCTGCCATGATCGACGTTGACACGAACGGATCGGTTCGCACCGTCACGATCGACCGCCCCGCAGCGCGCAACGCCCTGACCATCGAGGGTCTCGAGGCCCTCGAGGCGGCCATCGACGACGCCGACGAGCCGGTGATCTACCTCCGCGGACGCGGTCCGGCGTTCTCCGCGGGGGCCGATCTGCACGAGGTCGCGGCCCTCGAGGGGGATCGCGACCGCGCGGCCGACTTCGCACGTCTGGGTCAGCGCGTCGCCCGAACGATCGAGGACTCGCCTGCGGTCGTCGTCGCCGGAATCAACGGGGCCGCACGCGGCGGCGGCCTCGAACTCTCGCTCGCCTGCGACGTCCGGGTCGGGACGCCCGAGTCCACCTACGGCGAACCGGGGGTCAGCTTCGGCCTGTTCGGCGCCTGGGGCGGGACCGTCCGGCTGCCCAGAGTGCTGGGTGAGGGCGACGCGCTCGAGTTCTCACTTTCCGGGCGATCGATCGACGCCGAGGAAGCCCTGCGGATCGGACTCATTTCGCGCATCGAGGACGACCCCCAATCGGTCGCCGAAGAGATCGCCGAGAACCCGTCCGATACGGTGGCCGTCCTGAAACGCCGGGTCCGGGACGACGGCGAGCGAGCGACGCAAGAGCGACGCGAAGCCCAGGCCTTCGGCGACCTCGTCGCCGCCCACGCCGACGACATCGACGCGCTGCTCGAGTAGGCGGCGTGGCTCAAGCAGCGGAAGGAAGTTGGACAAAAGTGATTTATTCGCTTACACGAATTGGGCTGGTATGCCCGGACCAGTGTTTCTGGAGGGCGACCGCGTCACGCTGCGCCCGATCGAGGAGGCGGATCTCGAGTTTCTGCAAACGCAGGTCAACGACCCGCGAATCTGGCGGCCGATCGGCCGCTCGAGGCCCGTGAACCGCGAGCAGGAACGCGAGTTCTTCGAAAACGACGTCTGTGGCGACGACACCGTGGTCCTCCTGGTCGTCGCCGATTCGACGCCGGTCGGGACGGTCGGACTCCACTCGTTCGACCGGGAGGCCCGCAACGCCGAACTCGGCTACTGGATCGCACCGGAGCACCACGAACGGGGCTACGGAACCGACGCAGCGGAGCGCGTCGTTCGGTACGCCTTCGACCAGCTCGGCCTCCACCGGATCGCAGCCCGCGTGTTCGAGTTCAACGAACCGTCGCGACGACTGCTCGAGTCCGTCGGATTCACGCAGGAGGGCGTCCACCGCGACGTCGAATTCGTCGACGGCGAGTATCACGACGTGTACTGGTACGGATTACTCGAGGACGAACGGCCGGCGGAGCGCGACTGAGCGGATTGCGGTCCCTTACTCGAGGGGATCCGGGGCCGGCGGCACGTCGCGCTTGTGTCCGCTGCGTTCGTACATTCCGCGGACGCGCTCGACCGTTTCCTCGTCGACCTCGAGCAGCCGGGCGGTTGCGGCGACGGAGAGCGGACCGTCGATGTGGGTCGCGAGGATGTCGTCGAGCGTCTCGTAGCTAATTCCGAGCTCGTCCTCGTCGGTCTGGTCGGCCCACAGCTCCGCGGTGGCGGTCTTCGCGGCCAGTTCCTCGGGGACGCCGACGTGGCGGGCGAGCTGGCGGACCTGCCCCTTGTAGAGGTTCCCGATCGGGTGGCAGTCGACGGCTCCGTCGCCGTACTTGGTGAAGTAGCCCACCGCGGCCTCGCTGCGGTTACCGGTCCCCAGGACCAGCCGGCTTTCGTGGTTGGCGACGAGGTAGTTCAGGACCCCCCGGACGCGGGCGCGGGCGTTGCCGACCGCCTCGCGGTCGCCCTCTGCTTCGGGGTAGACCGATAGCAGCGAGTCGACGATCGGCTCGATCTCGATCACGTCGTAGCTGATCTCGAGGTCCCGTGCGACCAGCTCGGCGTCGCTCATATTCCCCTCGCTGCTGACGGTCGCCGGCAGGACGAGCCCGTGGACGTTCTCGGATCCGAGGGCCTCGACCGCCAGATAGCCGGTCAGCGTGCTGTCGATCCCTCCCGATAAGCCGAGGACGACACCGTCGGCTCCCGCGGCGTCGACCTGTTCGCGGATGAATTCGGTGATGTGGTCGCGCTGGCGTTCCAGTTCCCCGTCCGAAAAGCGAAGGTCGATCATACGGGATCCTATGCCGGGCGTGACCTAATAGGCTCCCCTCTCCGGAAAAAAGTGCCCGGACGGTCGATTTCGATGGAACGTCGGCACTCGAGTCGGAGTCCGTCACAGCGGCCGAACGGAAGGTCCGGGTGCGAGAATCGAACTGCGCGTCTCAGCCGGACGGGCTGAAGGATAGCCACTACCCCAACCCGGACACGTTGCGTCTTTCGACACGACTCGCTACCACGGCGGACACGTAATACGTACTGATAGTCCGCAGCGATTGCAACTCGAGGACGGGTTTTTGTCGTCGCGGGCACGTTGGCCGGTTCGAGAGCGCTACGTTCAAGTGCGACCGGAAGATATGCTTGGGTGAGTAGCGCGCTGGTGGTGAGACGGACGGAGTTCGTCGAATTACGGCACGCAAGCGAATAAAGTGAACCGGTGGTGAGCAGTTCCGGAGGAACTGCGAACCTCGGCGTGCGAGCGAACGAAGTGAGCGCAGTGCGCCGGTGGTCCAGTGGTAGGACTCGAGCTTCCCAAGCTCGCGGCCCGGGTTCGACTCCCGGCCGGCGCATACTAGCTTTTCTCCGCAAACCCTCGCGCTCTTTCCTGCTCAAGGACGATAATTCATGAACCCCCACACTTATTTTATTATCTATCATATGATTCTAATACATAATGTCATCAGAATATACAAAACAGGATTGCCTCTCATCACTCCGGGAAGCAGCGCGCAGATTGGAAAAACCGCCGACGCAAGCGGATTACCGGGAGCTCGAACTTTCACCATGTGTGACTCATATCTGCGATATCGCGGGTGGCTGGAACGAGGCAAAGCGGGAAGCTGGAATTGAGACGTATGATCAAGTCGGAGATTCGTATGATCACGTCCCGCTCTATCCCGATTCGAACGGTTATGAGCGGTGGGTGCATACGCATAATGGAGAGCAAGCAGGGGTTTCCGTTCATCGTCTTCTGGCGGTCGCTGAATTCGGAATGAAGGCGATCGAGGACAAACAGATTCATCACAGGAAGCCAATTCCGTGGTTGAATACGCCCGGTAATATACTCGCATTGACGAAGCGGCAACACCTTGCTCTCCACATCCTAATGGAGGACTTTGACGTTACTCTCGAGTGAGATCATGCGGCCGCTGACCAGCGACCAGTGTTCATTGCAGACCTCACAGCGTACCGTGGTTGTTATCGGATGCTGACGGTTAGTCGTTCAGACGCCCCGAAAACGAGGATAGACTGTCAACATTTCGAAGTCTAATCGCCTTACTCGTGAATGCCCATCGCTTCGATCTGCTCCTGGTATCGGTTCCGGATCGTCACTTCGGTCACCTGCGCGACGTCGGACACCTCGCGCTGGGTTTTCTTCTCGTTACAGAGCAGTGACGCGGCGTAGATCGCGGCGGCGGCATAGCCCGTTGGCGACTTGCCCGAGAGAAGCCCTTTCTCGGTCGTCGTATCGATGATCTCGTTGGCTTTCACCTGTACCTCCTCGGAGAGCTCGAGCTCCGAGCAAAAGCGCGGGACGTACTTCTTGGGGTTGACCGGTTCCATCTCGAGGCCGAGTTCCTGGGCGACGTATCGATAGGTGCGGCCGATCTCCTTGCGCTCGACGCGGGAGACCGCGGCGACCTCCTCGAGCGAGCGCGGGATGCCCTCCATACGGCAGGCGGCGTAGAGCGTACTGGTCGCGACGCCCTCGATCGATCGCCCGCGGATGAGGTCCTCGTCGAGCGCGCGCCGGTACATGACACAGGCGACCTCGCGGACGGATCGGGGGATGCCGAGCGAGGACGCCATCCGGTCGGTTTCGGAGAGCGCGAACTGCAGGTTCCGCTCGCCGGCGTCTTTGGTGCGGATCCGTTCCTGCCACTTGCGCAGGCGGCGCATCTGGTTGCGCTTGTCCGAAGAAATCGAGCGACCGTAGGCGTCCTGATTTTTCCAGTCGATCGAGGTCGTCAGCCCCTTGTCGTGCATCGTCTGGGTCGTCGGTGCGCCGACGCGGGACTTGTTCTGTCGCTCGGAGTGATTGAACGCGCGCCACTCCGGACCGTGATCGATGTTCGTTCCTTCGACGATCAGGCCACACTGGTCGCAGACGAGTTCGCCCTGATCCTCGCTCTTGACGAGTGTACCCCCATTACACTCGTCACACACCCGCTCACGCTCCGGTTCCTGTTCTTTTTCTGTCGTTTCAGGTTCTCGTTCGCGTTGGCGGGGTGGGCTTGCCATTTCATGTAGATAACGATGTTGCAACGACTTAAGGACTCGCCACCATAGAGCCAGCGTCAAAGTCACCGAATCGAGGTTCGTTTCAGCAATAAATCGGGGTCACACGGCGTTTCAGCCGCGTTTTCGGGCACAAATCGCTCGATTTCGAAGCGTGGTGGGATTTACAGGTACCCAAACAGCGTCCCGACCAGTACTAACAGCCACATCGCGGAGCCAACTAGCAGCATATCGTTGAACTTCGAGTCGCGAGTCGCGCGTTTGGCCGCGCCGCCGGCGATCAGGCCGAGTGCGACGACGACGAGCATCCGCTGGAGGACGACATCGAGCGGGAGCGTGTCGACACCGAGCATGCCGTAGTCGAGCCAGATTGCAATCGCGAGCGAGCCTGCGGCGACGACGGCGGCGTCGAGACGGCGCGTGAGCCCTCGCGCGATCAGGTAGGTCGCCGTCGGAATGCCGACGCCGATCACCGGATAGAGCAACGCGGCGATCTGATGAGGCGTGAGGAACTCGGCGCGGTGCTCGAGGAAGATACCGCCCGAGCGCACGCCGAGATACAGCGCGATGATAGTGACCACGAGGAGGAGGTGACCGACCTCAATACGGGCGTAGGCGGCCGCGATTCGCCGGCGGTCGACGTCAGTCAAATGATCGTCGATGGCGTCGGACGTTCGTTGGCCGAGCTGTTCGGCGGTGTGGTCGGAATCGGTCGGTGAACTGGCGTTGCGCCGCCCGGCGCGGATGCCGACCAGCGTCGGGATGACGAGCAACCCGGCGAGTTCGACGAGGGTAGCCCAGCCGTCTGCATCGGAGGAGTTGCCGTTGTCGAGGTAGATGCGGCTAACGTCCTCCTGAACGTCTATTTGCGGGTGAGCCATGAAGCCGGACTCGACTTTTCGTTGGGCGGCCTGAGAGCCGTGGACGCGGTGTTGCAACGTGAACCAGTCGAAGTGTTCGGAGTGTGTCTGCATGGCGACCCAGTCGTCGTCCTCGTTGGGACTCTCGTAGAGCCGGATGTGGTACCGCTGCCCGTAGTAATCGCCGTCCTCGAGTTGGAGCGTCTCGGTCGTCCAGTACCCGCTCTCGTTCTGGCCGGGATCGATGTACGCATAGCGGATACCGCCATCGGCCTTGCCCCAGTTGAGAGAGGGGATTCGCCCTCGTCGTTCCGGTGGGTCGTCAGTCGTGTTGTTGGCCGATTCGTTCGTTGAGTTAGCGGCCGATTCGTTGGGTGTCGTCTCGTTCATCGGCCGCGTCGAGTTGTTGGAGAGATTGTCGCTCTCGTTGTCAGTGGCGTTTCCGCCGGTCAGCGAGTACGTATCCGGCAGCGCCTCCTCCTCTGACTCGTTGATTTCCGACCAGTCACCGCCGCCCGCTTCGGTCAGTATCTGTTCGACGTCGTCGACGTCGCCGCGGACGATCACGTTGACGGGACTGCGCTTCTGGAACCCCTTTTGCGGACTGAGATACTCCCAGAACCCGCTTTCGGAGTCATCGAACGAGACGACTTCCGGGGCCGGCTTCTTCTCGGTCGGTTCCTCGGATCCGAGCTGGTCGATCGGCAGCGACAGCAACATCGACGGGCCGCCGACGAGCACGAACGCGAGGAGGAGTAACACAGCCGTGATCACGAGCGATCGGCGCATCTCTCAGTCACTAGCGACGGGAGCCATATCAAACCGTATGGAACGGATCCAATGGGGTACCGGTACCCGATCGACGGCGTCGAACCGTCAGCGATCCGGCTGGCGATGATTGGGCGTCTCGCCGCATTCGGCTCAGCTGTCGACGGCGGGGCCGACTGTGGTGACGGGAGCAGGTGCCTCGCGGACGACGCGCTGTGAGACGCTCCCGACGACGTTCCGTTCGTACTCGTCACCGCTGGTTCCCATGACGATCAGGTCGATGTCGGTGGCGGCGGCGTAGTCGACGATACACTCGGCCGGATTGCCGGTCTCGACCGCTGTCTCCGTCTCGACATCGTGTTCGGCGGCCCGCGTCATGGCGTCATCGATCGCGTCGCGGGCGGTCGCCTCGAGGTCGCTTCGCACGTCCTCGATGCGCTCGTCGTCGAGGACGAGAAAGGCGCGATCGTCGACGACTGAGAGGACGTGCAGGGTCGCGTTTCTCGTGGCCGCCACGTCGATCGCGTGCGCCGCAACGGTCGCCGCGTGGTCGCTGCCGTCGGTGGGAAACAGAATCGTCTCGTACATCGATCTCTGCAGTACCCTCTCGCGCGGACAAGAAAGGGGTTTCCCTCCCGCTTCGATGGTGGGAACGATTGGCCGTTAGATGCCGGGAATGCCCAGCGCGTCGGGGGTGACGAAGCCGACCACCGCGAACACGTACACGATCCCGACCGCGACGATCCAGGCGACGAAACCGATCGCGACGGCGGAGCTCCAGCCGCCGGGGTAGCGCCAGTTGATGACGCCGACCCAGACGATCAGCATCAACAAGATCCCCAGAAGGGGGATCCAGCCGACGAAGAAGCTCGTGACGGCCCACGCGACTGCGCCGATTAGCGCCGTCACCGCCGCGTTCACGAAGCTCGCATCCCTGTCTAACACCAGCCGTGCGCCCGCGAGGATGCCGACCGTTCCCACGAGCAAGCTCAGAACGAAGATCAGGATTGAGTCCGCGACAGCCATATTAGGGTTTCCAGCTGAGTTCGATCTCGACCGTCTCGCGGTTCCCCCGGAGCATCGACGATCGTTCGACCACTTCGACCGAGACGTCGATGTTCTGTGGTGGATCGAGCGACACGTTCTTGTTCCCGACCGGAACGGTGACCTCCTCGTCACCTCGCTCGAACTCGGCTGCGAGGTCCTTGAAATACGCGGCGAGTTCCTCTCGAGGCAGTGTTTCGTCGGCGGTCGTCCGTTGCGCCATGCGATAATATGGCGCTCGTGCCCGCAAAAGTATGGGCAGCGAACGGGTCCATAACTCATAGTTACCGGATCGAACGGTGCTGTAACGTCACACTGATGAAAGCGGTGCGGATCCTGTTGCTAGAACAGATTCGCCTGTTGATAGACCGAGATCCCCTCGCTCGTTATCTCGTACGGCTTCTTCTCTCGAGAGTGGTTCGCATCGCGGATCTTCTGAATCTCGATCGCCAGCCGCGTCTCGCGGAAATCGTCTGGGCGGATGTACTGCAGAACGAAGACGGCGTCCGTGAGATACTCGACGATTCCGTACCGAGACGCGTAAGCGGTCTCCGACGACGCTTCACTGGTCAACAGCGCGGTGACTCCCGCCCCCTTCAAACTTCGGGCGAAATCGTAGATTTCGTTGCGGCGTTTGGCCCGGTCCTCGTACATCATCTCGAGTAAGGAGACCGAATCCAGGACGAGCCGCGAGGCGCCGAACTCCTCGACGAGCGCGGGGAGTTCGTTGCGGATCGACGCCAGACTGTTCGCCATTTCGATGGGGTCGACGTCGACGACGGCGAGTTGGCCGTCGGCGACGTACTCGTCGAACGCGTACCCCTTCTCGGTCGCGCTGTTGATGACCCGGTCGCGGCTCTCCTCTAACGTGATGAACACGGCGCGTTCGTCCTGCTCGAGGGCGTGATTGAGAAACTGGAGCCCGAAGGTGGTTTTGCCGGTCCCCGCACCGCCCATCGCGACGAGCAGCGAGCGCTCGGGAACGCCGCCCTGAATCATTCGATCGAGGCCCTCGATGCCGAGGTCGATCCGGGCGAGCTCCGAATCGAGCTCCTCGTCGAAGTCGGGTTCATCGGTTCCCAGGACGAAATCGAGATCGTCGAAGCCCTCGGGACCGGTTGCCGCGTCGCTATCGTCGTCGCCGATCGCTGGCTTCGCTGCCTCGATGTCCTGTAGTGCCGAGCCGAAATCCTCCTCGAACAGGGGGTCGTCCGACGCATCGTCCGCGTCCGGCGTCCGGTCCCGGGCCGAATCGTCGTCCTCGCGCTCGGCGTCCGGCTCCGAGTCGGGTTCGTCGTCCTCGTCCCCGAGTGCCCGTTCGAACCAGTCACCGACGTCGTCACTCACGGCAGCCACCTGTGTCGCCAACGGATTGTTCGGTGTCGCCGCCGGAACCGCCAGGGACCGCAGGGAACCGCTAGCTGGTCAACCGATGGGGGCGATGACGACGCGACGGGAGTGCTCGAGTAGACAGACGCCATAGTGGACACTGCGACGTGGTCGTCGCGGGCGTTCACGTGTCCGGAGTCGTTCCAGCCCGATTAAGCTTGTTGCCGTCGACGGGACAAGCGTGGCTTTTTGACGACGGGGGGGCTAGCCGCGGTCGATGGACGTCGACGTCGGAATCGTCGCCCAACGCGACAACGAGCGTGCACAGGAACTCGCGGCGAGCCTCGTCGACGCCCTCGAGGGGACGGGCGCGAGCGCCGTCGTCGACGAGGCGACCGGCGGGGCGATCGCGGCGACCGCCGTCCCGGTCGCCGCGATGGCGGGCCGCGACCTCGTCGTGAGCATCGGCGGCGACGGAACACTGCTGTTCGTCGCCCGCGAAGTCGGTCCCACGCCGATCCTCGGGATCAACCTCGGCGAAGTCGGTTTTCTCAACGCCGTCGCCCCCGCCGACGCGCTCGAGGTCGTCACCGCGCTCGTCACCGAACTCGAGGAGACGGGCGCCGTCGAGGGCCGCGAACTGGCGCGGCTGCAGGCGACCGGCGTCGACGAGAAGTGGACGCTCGAACCCGCGCTCAACGAGGTCGTCGTTCACGGCCCGCGACGGGGCCACGGTGGCGGGGCAACCGTCGAGATTACCGTCGATGGCCAGCGCTACACCGAGAGCCACGCGGACGGCGTCCTCGTGGCCACGCCGACGGGCTCGACCGCCTACAACCTCAGTGAGGGCGGCCCGCTGCTTCACCCGTCGGCCGAGACGCTCGTCGTCACGCAGATGGCCGCGACGGACTCGATGCCGCCGCTGGTCGTCGAACCGGATACCGAACTCACGCTCACCGTCTCCGGGACCGACACCGCCTACGCGATCAGCGACGGGCGCAACCGACAGCGTCTCGAGCCGCCCGCGACGGTGTCGGTCTCGCTCGCGGACGAATCCGTCACGCTCGTCGGCCCGCAGGCGAACTTCTTCGACGGGCTCGACAAACTCGAGTAGCCCTACTGCTCGCCCTCGACGAGCCGCTCGAGGTGTTCCGGCGGCACCGAGCCGCGGGCGGCGCGACCGTCCGAGACGAACGTCGGCACGCCGGTGATGCCCTGCTGTTGTGCCTCGGTGAACCGGTCCTCGAGCTCCGCCCGGAGACTCTCATCTGCGACAGCGTCGCGAATCTCGTCGGCCGGCAGATCGGCATCTTCGGCGAGGTCGACCAGAACATCGACGTCCCCGATGTCGCGCCCGTCCTGCCACAGCGCCGTGTAGATCGATTCGTCGAACGCCGCCCACCGGTCGGGGTACTCCTCCCGGACGTACCAGGAGGCGACCTGCGCATCGAACGAGTCGATATCGGTCGCCATCACCTGGGCCATTTCGACGCCGTACTCCTCCTGCAGCCGGCGGACGTTCTGTTTCGCCTGCTCGAAGTACTCGTCGTCCTTGCCGTCGTCGGCGTCGTGGTCGATCGAGCCGTCCGGGTTCCGCTTCCCGCGTCGCAGGTCGAAGGGGTGCCACTCGACGTCCAGCGGCTCGTCGCGGCCCTCGCGGTACTGCTCGAGCGAGCGGGTCCCCAGATAACAGAACGGACAGACGTAGTCGGCGTAGATCGTGATGCGATCCGCGGTCTCCGGCGTCGATCCGGTGTCAGCGTCAGCCATAGCGATGCTAGGCAGTCACCACGGAAAAGTCGCGGGTCAGCGGCAGTCGGCTGCAAACGGCTCGAGACGAAGTGGAGGCGGCTCGAGCGGCGGTGGAGGTAGCTCGAGACTGAGTGACGACGGTCCAGTGAGAGGCGGCTGCGGCGTAGCGCCGGTCTGCGTTGAGAGCCAGCCCGTTAGCTCTCAGATCCGGAAGCAGCCGCGTCGGCGGCGTTCGTCTCCGTGTCGGTCACGTCCGGCAGGTTCGGGTCGCGGTACGGATTGCGGCCGTAGGCCGGCAGCTTGTCCTCGAGTTGCGATTTCAGCACTCGGCGGAGCCGGTTCAGGCTCGTCGTGTCCAGTCCGTAGTCGGCCGCGAGCCGCTTGAACGACTCCTCGTCGGTGATGTCGTGGGCGCGGTACTCGGCGAACAGCTCCTCCATCCGGTCGGCGGAAAGCGTCTGGGCGTCGATCTCGTCCAGCCCGAAGTACTGCTGGCGGTCGACGTCGACGACGTGGCGGATCGCCACCAGCGCGACCTTCTCGATCGCGCGCTGGCTGCCGAACTCGGTGAGGTCGATCTCGTCCATGACGCCGAGCGCCAGATCGCGCTGCCACGGCGTCACATCGAGGGCGTTACACAGCGCTTGCGTGGTTCGCAGCCGATCGAGGTGGTGGGCGCGCTCGCTGTAGCCCGGCGTCGCCGCGTGCTGTTCGTCGTGGAGGCGTCGCACGCTCTCGGAGAGGTCTGCGTCGGGGGAGTCGGCACGGCCGATGACCGTCGCGCTCGGCGTGACGACGCCCCACTGGCGGACCGTCGAATCGCGCTGGACGTCCGCCCGGGAGAGCGACCCGGACCCGGGCCGGGTCTCGAGGCGGCGCTCGGGGTCGGGACCGGGCTCGACGCCGTCCGCGGCGGCCGCGGCTCGTTCGGGATCTGGACCAAGGTCGGCACCGTCGTCTTGCATCGTCTGTCGGTCGGAGAGGGAGAGTGAAAAAGGCTCGCTCCATTTAGTCGGTTAAATAGACTAACAGCCATTCTAACAGGTACGGGCGATAGCAGCGGCGCTCGAGCGATGTCGACCGCTGCCGCTCCGCTCTCGAGGGAGTGAGTCCGCGAAAAGCCCTTCGTAGCTCTACTTTGTGACCAGAAGTACTTAAAGGACGAATGCTCGAGGCAGGGACGAACGGCGAGCATCGCCGAGCGACCGAGAGCTCAAGCCGTCGCTGTTCGGGAACGGATTTCTCGGCAGAACCGGCGCGTCTCTCCCGTCGTATCTTCACCTTATGACCAGAAGTACTTAAACGAAAGCGAGGTCGGGACGCGGCTCGAGCTATCGGACGGCCGCGATGATCTCGTCGATAAACCCGTTCAGCCGTTCGGTGTCGGGCCCGCCCCGCGCATGAACCGTGGGATCGATCGCTTTCGGCGGGTGGGCGAACTCGCGACCCACGGCGTCGTCGATATCGGTCTCCCCATTGTCCGCCCGTTTCCGCTCGAGCAACTCGCGAGCGCGGTCGATTCGATCCGCGTCGAAGACTGCGGGTGCCTGCTCGCGAAGGAAGGTCTCGAACTCGAGGGCCGGCAACTCGTGTTCGCTGCGCTCACCGGTCTCTTTGAGGTAGTATGCGGACATGGCCGCCCGACAGATCGTCAGGTTTCGCTTGACGGTCGGTTTCGTCTGGGTCTCGGTGAATCGCTCGTCGTCCGCCGAGACCGTCATCGTTCCGTCGTCCGTTTCGACGGTGTACTCCCCGCCGTCCGGGTCGTCCACATCGACGATCGGAAAGAGTTCGTCGTCGTTCCGAACGAGATGGTGCGAGATGTACTTCCGATAGTTGCTCGTCGCGATCCCGCGCCACGCGTGATAGAGGTCGATCGGGTTGTACGTCCGTTCGATATACGCGGTGAGGTCGGCGGGGTCGTACGCGAGGCGGTAGCGGATCGGACTCCGAAGCAGGTCGATCGCGCCGTCGTTCGAGTCGGCGAGCAGGCCTGCGAACGTCCGCACGTCCCAGCCCTGATACTCGAACTCGCCGCGGTCCACGACGACGGTCTCGGGAGCGCCCTCGAGGTGAGCGTACCGGCGCAGATCGGTCGGCACGAAGACGAACCCGACGTCGTAGTCGCTGTCGGGACTCGCCGCCCCCCAGGCGTGGCTTCCGCGGGCGACCGCCAGCGCGATCGCGACGTCGTGCTCGCGTTCGATCGCCGTCAGGTGGTCGTCGACGGTCTCGTGGGCGTGTGCCGGAACGGTGGTCATAGCTGGGGCTCGAGTATGCGGGAACGAAAAGCGAGAAGACCGGGGTGACGAATGCCCTTCGTAGCTTCACCTTGTGACCAGAAACACTTAAAGAGAAGTCCGGGCGAAGCTCGAGCTCGGATATCGAAAGGAACGTCCAGTGAGACGGACGGCTACCCGTTAAGACCGCTCTGGAAACCGCGTCGAACCGTCATGGCGTGGGCGTAATCGGATTGGGAGAGCACACCGACGGGCTCCCCGTTTTCCTCGACCAGTGCGTTCACGCTCCCGGACTGATTCAACACGGCCAACGTATCGAAGGCGTCGTCGGTCGGTTCGACGCGGGAGACCGTTCGCATGACCTCCTCGACGCGGGTCGTTCCCCGATTCTTTCCTCGAGCCGTCTGCACGTCATCGAGCGTAATAACGCCGAGGACCGCCCCGGTATCATCCGTGACGAGGTAAAGGGGGTGGCGTTCGCGAAGCATCCGGCTACCGAACTCCTCAAGCGTCGTGTCGGCCGAGACCGTCGCGGGATCGCTGGTCATGATATCGCCGACCGTGATGCCCTCGAGCAGTTCGTCGAGAAGGACGGATCGCGATTCGGTCGTCGCGGCGCCGTAGATGAAGAAGGCGAGGAGGAGGAGAATGAGCTGAAAGGTGAGGACGCCGACGATGGCGAACAAGAAGGCGAAGAGGACACCGACTCGTGCCGCGAGCCGCGTCGCGGTGCCGTACGGGCGGGAGCGAGCCAGGAGAGCGCGGAAGATGCGCCCGCCGTCCATGGGGAACGCGGGGAGGAGGTTGAAACCCGCCAGTATCAGGTTCGTGATGGCCAGATAGCCGACGATGAACCGCGACACCTGGAGGGAGTTCGGCGCGACGAGAACGCCCGCATAACAGACGGCGGCAACGAGGACGCTCGTGAGCGGGCCGGCGATCGCGATCCAGAACTCGCGGTCCCACTCCTTCGGGAACGTCTTCAGCGACGCGATGCCGCCGAGGATCCACAGGGTGATCGAGTCGATCTCGATACCGTACCGCAACGCGACCCACGAGTGGCCGAGTTCGTGCAGCGTGACGCTCACGAACAGCCCGAGCGCTGCCGCGATACCGATCAGCCACGGTGTCGTCCCGGCGCGAAGTTGGGAGAGGTCGAATTCGGCGCCGGTGAATCCTTCGATGAACCCGGCGTACAGTTCGATCTGCTGGCCGCTCCCGATGAGCCACGCGAGGATCGGGAGGAAGATCAATAATGAGGTATTGATTCGAATCGGGATATCCCAGATCTCAGCGACAGTGTAACTTCGCACACTCCCTGCTGTCACTCCGGTGTCTTAGGTGACCGGAAAACGGTTCCGACGAACACGTCGAAATCCGCGTCGCGCGATACCGACAGCGACGACGCAGAGCGGGTTCGTCGGCCACCGGTGACACAACTGTTTAGGGAGTGGTAGCAGCACGACGGATATGGACGAATCGATAGCAGACGCCCAGCAGGCGATCGTCACCTCACCGACGCCGGCTCGGGAGTTTCGACAGTTATCACGGAGTCGGCAACGTGACGTGTTCTTTCACCTCCCCGAAACGGTCCAGCAGTCGCTCGTCGCGGATCTGGATCGCGACGGACTACAGCGATTCGTTCGGCGGCTGGATCCCGACGAGGTGGCGGACGTCCTCGTACTGGCGGACGAAGGGACGCGCGAGGACGTGCTCCGCCAACTCGACGAGGATCGGCAAGAAAAGGCCGCGTTCTTGCTCGAGTTCAGCCCCGAGAGCGCGGCCGGATTGATGCACCTTGACTACGTCACCGTGGGAGTCGACCAGGGGATAGACGCGATCGCACGGCGCGTCCAGCGACACGAAGACCGGACCGGACGGCTCCCGACCATCTTCGTCACGGAAGCCGACGAACTGATCGGTGAATTGCCGGGACAGGTCCTGGCGATAACGGACGAGGAAGCGATCGACCTCCGGGAACACGTTCACGAGACGCCCGTGGTCGCGTTCGATAGTCCCGATACCGAAGCCGTCGACGTGTTTCGGGAAAACCCCGAGAGCTCCGTCGCCGTGCTGGACGACGACGGAAGCATTCTCGGCGTCATCTACGCCGAGGACCTCCTTCGCGTCGTTGAGGAGGAAGCCGGCGAGACTCTCTACGAATTCACCGGCGTTCAGGAAGAGGAGAGCGTCCTCGACGGACCGCTCTCGAAGGTTCGATACCGGTACAAGTGGCTCATCATCAACCTCGGAACGGCGTTTCTCGCCGCCGGTGCGGTCGGTTTCTTCGAGGACACGATCGCGGCGTTCACCCTCCTGGCGGTGTACATGCCGGTCGTCGCCGGCATGGGAGGCAACGCCGGCACGCAGTCGATGGCCGTGACGGTGCGCGGACTCGCGTTCGGACAAATTTCGCTGTCGACCGGCGGACGCGCCGTCGTCAACGAGGTCATCGCCGGCGGCGTAAACGGAGCCATCACCGGCGTCCTCGTCGCCGTGATCGCTTCGGTGTTCAATCAGAGCCCGCTTTTGGGGCTCGTCCTCGGCGTGTCGATGGTGTTGAACCTCGTCATCGCCGGTTTCTTCGGGACGGCCATTCCGCTCGTGCTCGACCGGATCGGGAAAGACCCGGCGACGTCGGCGACCATCTTCATCACCACCGCAACGGACGTCCTCGGCTTTTTCATCTTCCTCGGGTTAGCACGGGCGGTGCTCTGAGGCGATCGGGGTTCGCGGTCGGACGACTATTGTCCGGTGGAATTGGATGATAAAACGAGTGATCGATGCTATCGAGCGGCAGAGCGTCGCAACTATCGAATCTGATCCTCAGAGAACGGCGGTCTTCCCGTCATAGCTCTACCTTATGATCAGAGACACTTAAAGAACGAGCGCGGTCGGTGTCGGCGACCGGTGTACAGAAGGGGATCGCTCGAGAATCGGTGACCGATCTAGCGAGTCCGTCTGCAAATGGAGTGGTCGACGCTGGTTCCGCGCTCACGCTCGTTGTACTCGCGACGACCACACACAACGTTGCACCGCGGTTCACTATGCTCCCGGCACACATCCGTTCGCCGTTCGCTTTCCGAGGCACTCGTTTCACCCTCGCCTCGCTTTCGTTCACTGCGCCACATCACTCGCCACCGCACGTGGATTGATCGGACCGAAGGGAGACGTACTTCAACGGCGCATATTTTTCGTACCGCTTCCGTAACTCGCTCCGCTGGCCCCAGACCTATATACAACCCAGTCTATTGATGAGATAATGTCTGCCCTCCGGGCCGTCCTGTTCGAGTGGGGCCTGAGCCGTATCGCGAGGATACTCGTTGCCGGGCTGGCCATCTTCCTCGCACTTCGTGTCACGGACGGATTTCTCACCGGACTGGGTGCGACGTTGCTCTTCCTGTTCGTGCTCACTCTTCCGTGGGAAATAGCAAATCGGCTCTCCGATCGCTTGAGCGACTCGTGAACCCGTGGTCACCCGGACTGCTGCCCGTTTGCCAATCGAACGCGGAAACCGAAAATACGGCGTCGTGACTATCGGATGTGAGTCAGCGGACTGCAGAACGACCGTCCTCCCGTCATAGCTCTACTTTGTGACCAGAGGCACTTAAAGAATCGACGGCTCGCTCGAGTAGTACCGAGAGCACCTCACCCGTCGAGCCAGTTACTACGGTTCCGAAAGGTTGAATCGCACGCTCGCCTGAATGCGGGCAATGAGTCATCAGTTGCCGGACGTGCAGGCGACGTCGCCCGACGTCACCGTCGGTCTGAGCCAGGTCGGCGTCACCGGCGTCGACAAACTCGTCAAGATCGCCCGCGAGGACAAGCGCCCGATCGTCCTCACTGCTGAATTCGAAGTCTTCGTCGACCTCCCCGGCTGGCGAAAGGGAGCGGACATGAGCCGCAACATGGAGGTCATCGACGAGATCCTCGAGGATGCCACCCGCGAGGAAGCCTATCAGGTCGAAGAGGTCTGCGGCGAGGCCGCCGAACGACTGCTCGAGCGACACGACTACACCTCGAGAGCGGAGGTCTCGATGGAGGCCGAGTTCATGCGCCGCGAGCAGACGCCGGCCAGCGACCGCGAGACCCAGCACACGGTCGACATCGTGGCCTCAGCGACGGCGACCGAGAAGGGAACCCGCGAGGAGATCGGCGCGAACGTCACCGGAATGACCGTCTGTCCCTGCTCGCAGGGGATGTCTACCGCCCGCGCGAAACAGACGCTCGAGGATCTCGGCGTCGAGGAGGAGACGATCACGGAATTCCTAGATGAGGTCCCACAGCCGGGACACTCCCAGCGGGGCCACGCGACGCTGACCGTCGAGGCCAACGGCGATCCCGCGGTCGACCTGAACGACATCATCGACATCGCGCGGGACTCGATGAGCGCGCGGATCTACAACCTCGCGAAGCGGCCCGACGAGGATCACATGACCTACGAGGCCCACGCCGACGCGAAGTTCGTCGAGGACTGCGTCCGCGCGTTAGCCGAGGGCGTCGTCGACGAGTTCGACCACCTCCCCGACGACGCGGTGATCACGATGAGTCAGTCCAACGACGAGTCGATCCACCAGCACAACGCTCACGCCGAGCGAATCGTCGAGATGGGGACGCTCCGCGACGAAATCGCGGACTAAAACTCGAGCGGCTCCGCTTCCTCCCACCGCGGCACGAACTCCTCGTGAACGTTCGCCGCGAACTCGGGGTCCTTGAGATCGATCATGCCGAACGCCTCGCCCGAGGAGAGGGGGTTGGGTACCTGAATGCAGACTTCGACGCCGTCGATGATGTTGAACGAGCCCGAGAGGTCGTCGTGCGTGCGGACGTCGAAGTCGTCGCGTTGCTGTAACGTCTCGCGATACCGCCGGCCCACCTCCTCCGACATCGAGGCGACCATCTCGCGGGTCATCAGGAGATTGACGGAGACGCCGCGTTCGAGCGCGTCCTCGAGCTGGGCGTTCACCTCCTCGCTGACGGCCTGTATGTCCCACTGGGGGGACGGGTGTGCCGACACCATCACGACGTCGCGGTCGGCGGCCGCGAGCCGCTCTAGGAGGAGGTCGATCGTCTCCTCGGGGCCGACGGCAGCGGTCCAGAACTGCTCTTCGACCGGCTCGGCCGCGTCGAGTTCGTCGGCCAGGTCGCCGACGATCGACTCGTACTGGTCCGCCTTCTCGTCGAGTTCGCGTTTCTTGTCCTCGAGCAACCGATCGAGCGCCGTCGACGGCTCGACGGCGACGTACTTCTTCGGCCGGCTCGCGGTCTGGCTCCGGACCAGATTGTACTGTTCGATGCTGTTGAGCACGTCGTAGATCCGCCCCATCGGGACGTCGCTCGCCCGTGACAACTCCTTTGCCGTTGTGGGGCCGGTGGTGAGGAGCGATCGGTACGCTCGAGCTTCGTACTCGGAGAGCCCGAGATCCCTGAGACTGGCCATATTCGAAACGAGCCGCCGAAGAAACATAAACGCTGTGGTAGTTTCCCGATCCGACCGACTCGGCCTCGAGGAGGCCGAACGTCACTCGAGAAGGCGCTGGACCTGCTCGCTCAACTCGGCGGGAGTTTCAGCGAGATCCGACACGCGCTCGCCCAGCTCGGCTCGCGCCGTTCCCGCTTCCAGAGCCTCGGCGTCGGGGACGACGACCTTCTCGTGGTCCGCCAGCCGAAGCGCCGCGCGGTGGAGGTCGGAGCCGGGATCGTCACCGACGCGGATCACCAGCGGTCCCTCGAGCAGCCGGGAGACCGCAGTCGCGTAGCGAGCGATCTGGACGCCGAAGCGGTCGCTCGCACCGGCGAAGGCCTCGAGCGTCTCGCGTGCGACCTCGAGATAGCGATCCTCGCCGGTCAGGACGGCCAGCTCGAGCAGCCCGTCGGCGAACGCCACGTTCGCGTCCAGCGGCCGCAGCGGCTGGTCGCACAGGCCGACACCCCGGGCAGGCCCGTCGAGGAACGAGTCCTCATCGTGAAGTTGATCGATCGTCGCATCGGCGACTGTCGTCGCGTCCTCGAGGACGGCCAGATCGATCGTGCTCGCGGCCGTCGTCAGCGCACCGAGGACACGTGCTTGGTTGGTGAGAAGCGGGGCTGGATCTCCGTCGTCGTCGTTCTCGGCATTCTCGAGCGTGTGCGCGACGACGCCGTCGGTGAGCAGGTCTGTGCGGATCGTCTCGAGTGCGCGTTCGGCGTACCGGCGGGCGCGCTCGTCGTCCGTGTAGGCGTAGTAGGTGAGCAGTCCCTCGATCGCCAGCGCGTTGGGGCCGGCGAAGACCCCCTCGTCGACCGGTGGCTCCTCGGCGGCCGCTCGATCGGTTGCATCGAGGCTGTACGCGTCCGCCTCGCCGGGGGCCTGGCTGTTCGCGAAGGCCTCGGCGTCGCCGTTCCACAGCGTCGCGGTCAGATACTCGATCGTGTCTTCGGCGGGGTCGCGGTACTCGTCTTTGCCGGTTAGCAGATAGGCGTTGGCGAACGCCCGCACTAACGCGGCGTTGGAGTCGAGGAGTTTCTCGCGCTGGAGTCCCGACCAGTCGTGTTCGGTTGCGAAGCGATAGAAACCGCCCTCGTACTCGTCGAACAGGTTCGCGCCGACCGCGTCGTAGGAACGCAGCGCCATCTCCCGATCGCGTTTGAGCGCGAACTCGAGTGCGTCGGGCAACGGGAACTTCGGGGATTGCCCCCAGCCGCCGGCGGTCTCGTCGTAGGTGTCGGTGAGGTGGCCGAGCATTCCCTGTTCGATCTCGGCCGTCAGTTCGCCGGCGGGCGGGTTGTCCTCGCGGAGCGGCCGCGGGACCCGCGCCGCGCCGTTCCCTTTCGTCTGCCACATGGTTCGAACGCTGTCGAGAACCTGTCGCATTCCGTCGGGGCCGAGATAGCCAGCGCCGGTCAGGACCTTCCCGTTCGGCGCGAGAAAGACCGTCGACGGAAAGCCGCCCATATTGTATCGGTCGCGGACGCGCGGGTACCGGTCCACGTCGACTCGGACGGGCACGAAGCTGTCGTTGATGTTGGCCGCGATGCGGGGCTCCGCGTAGGTCTCCGCGTCCATCTCGTGGCAGTGATCGCACCACGTCGCAGTCAGCGAGAGCAAGACGGGAACGTCTTCCGCCGAAGCCTCGTCGAAGGCCTCCCGTCCCCACTCGCGCCACTCGACGCGGGTCGTCTCGTTCATACCGCATCGACGTGAGTCGCCGGCGTAAGGCCTTCGTTCGCGTTCGCTCCTAACCTGTGGTCTCGATCGGTCTCGGGTGACCTCGAGCGGATGCCGGCGGGCACGGGCAGCGATTCTGCTCCTGGGACGAGAGTAAAGGATTTTCACCCTTCGGTGGGTATATCCCGATATGCTCCGGTGGATCTTCGCGCTGTTGCTCATCCCGTTTCTGGATGCCGTCTTGCTCGCGGTCATCGTCACCCAGTTCGGGTTCGTCAACTGGGTCGGGATGGTGCTGCTCGTCGTCCTGACGGGACTGGTCGGTATGCTACTCGTTCGGGCCGAAGGGCGGCGAACGATCCGGAAGATGCAGCGCTCGATGGCGCAGGGGAAGCCGCCGACGAACGAACTGCTCGACGGCGGCTTGCTGATCGCCGCCGGCGCGTTCCTGCTGACCCCCGGCCTGGTGACGGACCTGATCGGATTCCTGCTCGCCGTTCCGCTGACACGGATCCCGATCCGCGCCGCGCTCAAGCGTTTCGTGATCGTTCCGTACGCGGACAAGAAGACCGGCGGGTTCGCCAGCGGTGGCGTCTGGACGTTCGGCTTCCCCGAGCAGGAGACGGCAGACGAGCGCGGCGGATCGACCGACGACGGGACGTACGATCTCGGTACCGATGCGTACACTGTCGACGGCGACGGCAACGAGGACTCGTATACGATCGACTTCGGCGACGACCGTACGGACGACGGGGACGATCGAGACGACGATCCCCTCGCTCGGTAGCGAATATCACGGGTCAGAGAGAAAGAAACGCTTAAACGTCCCACCGGGCAACTACCGAGTGCGAGGGAGACGGAACGGGCCAATAGCTCAATTAGGTTGAGCGCCACTCTGATAAGGTGGAGGCTCTCGGTTCAAATCCGAGTTGGCCCACTCAGTTTCTGAGGGACGGTTATTCGAACGACAGAGGGATGACTGGTAAAGCACCTCTATTTCTTAAATTTTCAGTTTACTCACTGAACAAGCGAAGTCCAAGACCTGCAGTGATTTTGTCATTTAGATTCCGGTATAGAGTAGCTAGTGTGAGGTCAGGCTACACTAAGATCTGTGAATCTGTTAACACATCTCTTTCACCGTTCAAAGATATTACCGACGAACGGTCACACGCAATCATGGTCCCAGGAAAATCCCTCGATTGTTTTTCCACATTTGTTGCATTCCTGCTGCGGTGACGCTTCGTCTCCGTCTATGAATTGATTTTCATGTCCCGACGGTGTTTTCTCCTCGAACCATACTTCGCTTGCTACTTCACTACAGTTAGTACAGACGTATCCCTGAGAAGTCGATTCAATGAGCTCACGGCCGATAATACAGTCACAATTTTCACAAAACCCGAACGGTTCTGTCTCGATACCGAGATCGGGCTTCGTCTCATGATCCTCGTCCATATCTCGACATTCATCTTGCACGTCTTCAATCGGAAGCATCCCTTCCTACTGTAACGGTGACAATAAACGCCAAATAGGGAACCTCACTTTACAGTTGTTTGTCTCGTTGAAGCCGTCGCTTTTTGGTGATTCAGTACTGGCCTCCTCCTCGTCGTGCTCTAAACGACCCATTTTCTCGAAAGGAGAGTAGATTCAAAAGTGATGTCTATGAAGGCATGACGGCTGTACAATCGAGCGTACACTGTTGTTCAGCGGCAACCAGAGAGCACATATCTGGAACTGACCGTACTCGGGCCGAACCGTCCGAAATCGCGGGTTCCAGAGACGAATATGGCTGCTCGTGGATACTAGATACGACGGAAACTGCCGGATATGGATCGGTTCAAGAGACTCAGGGTCTGACCGAATCTGTAAGTGAGCGGACGCATATCCAAGTTCTACGGGCTTCTCGCGGCGAACTACTGCTCCGTTGAGCGACTTGCCTCGGTCGCCTCGAGTCACCGTCGATAACCCAACACGAAGGATGGATCGTCCGCCGCGGCTCGACCGCTCGGTACTGTGATCGGCCCGGTCACGAGATGATCGGGGCCAGTAGCGGTTCGCGAGACACCAGGAGAACGACGTTGTTGCTCGCGAAGACGGCATAGAGGACGACTACGGAGACCAGGAAGGCGATGTCGAACGGCCTCGAGAGGACGTGGCCGATCAGGATCACGAAACTGGCGTAGAGCAGGGCGGCGAGAACGACGCCAGCGAGCCCGAAGAGGTCGTGCAGGAAGACCGTAACGGGGTTCAACTCGGTTGCATACGGGACGACGAAGAACAACACTGTCGCGACGAGGTCGACGAACCAGACGCTGTAAAACGCGGTGCGAAGGCTGGTGGTACCCGGCCGATCCAACTTGATCCCGAACGAGGACGTATCCACCATCGTAGCTGAATAGAGGCGTCTTTGGGCAATACGCGTTGTACTTGCTGCTTCCAGTAGCGTGATGTGTTCACAGACACCAATCGTGCGAAGACGATACGAGTCTGTAAACGGCCTCGAGTAAGTATCTGTTCTCAGAGATTGTTATCTGACTGTGGGGTTCACCATCCCATCTGACGAAGCTGCCCCACTGGCTGTCAGACGACAGGAAACTCCGGGCGGGGTCGCACAGTGCTCGTTTCAGGCGTCGGACGAGAGGCGTTCGAAATCGGGGTCGGGGCAACCGTTCGGTTTCGATGGAACGCGTCTGTATGCGTGTAACTCACCGTCCGTGGCAGCGGTCAGCAGGATGTCGTTCGCCGCGATATCGTCGAATCGATCGACTGGGAGGACGAGTTGCTCGACGACTGCCTCGCCGTCCTCGAGCAGGAGGACGACGTGTTCCCCGTCGACGATTCGGTCGACGACGCCGATGTAGAGATCGCTTCCGTCGAGGACGTCGCCGATTGAGACAGCAGCCGCAGACGAATCGCAGAACGGTGGTTGGGGTTTCCGCGAATTCGATGCGTGATCCGGTCGATCAGGCGTTTTTCCGGGACTCGCTCTGGTGGTCGTTACTGCGGCGATTGCACCCGTCGTGAGCGCACCGAGCGTTCCGAGGACTGTCCGTCGCGATCGTCGGGGTTGGTCCGACATACCCCCGTTGGCCGCGGATTGCCTGATAAACCCTCGGCTGTCTCGAGTGAGCCGCTCGACAACTCGGCGAAACTGTCTCGCGCTAGTCCGTGCTGCCGAACCATGAGTGAACTGGTATGTTCGCCGAATGGTATGCTAAGTTGTATGTAGACGCACTGTTACGGATCGGTTTCGGCGTTTCGTTCGTATAACGGGATTCATACCGCCTCAACGTCTGTGGCATGCCGTTATGAGCGGAGATTGAGTTCGGCCGTTCGATACTCGAGCGGTCCGATGTGAATCGGTTGGTCACACTTATAATCACGATATTGGGCGAATCAGCCGGTTATAGATCGACTGGCAATCAATCGCCGTGTTTCTGGGATTGAATTTATAACAGATATCATATTTGAACAGATATAAGACATATGCGGGATAGTTCCGGATGGGACTGGAGTGGACTGCATCCAATCCCATACCGGGAAGTCGGAGAAGAACGAAAGAAGAGAGCGGAACGTCGAATTAGACGATTACTGGTAGGCGGGGATATCGGTGAACTCCTCGCCGAGAACGAGCGTGTGAATGTCGTGGGTCCCCTCGTAGGTGTACACCGTTTCCATGTTGGCCATGTGGCGCATCGGCGAGTAGTCGGTGGTGATGCCGTTACCGCCGAGCATCTCGCGAGCGACTCGAGCCTGATCGCGAGCCGTTCGGACGTTGTTCCGTTTGGCCATCGAGACGTGTTGGGGACGCATCTCGCCGCGCTCTTTGAGTTCGGCGAGGCGGTGGGCCAGCAGCTGTGCCAGCGTGATCTGGGTACCCATCTCCGCGAGCTTGCGCTGCTGAAGCTGGAACCGACCGATCGGGCCGCCGAACTGGTCGCGGTCTTTGGCGTACTGACGGGCCTCCTCGAAGCAGTCCCGCGCCGCGCCGACCGCGCCCCAGGCGATGCCGTAGCGCGCCTGCGTGAGACAGGACAGCGGCCCCTTCATGCCGGAAACGCCGGGGAGGACGTTCGCTTCGGGAACGTGGACGTCGTTTAGCCCGATCTCGCCCGTGATCGAAGCGCGCAGGGAGAGTTTTTCGGTGATCTCGTTCGTGCTGACGCCGTCGCGATCGGTCTCGACCAGAAATCCGCGCACGGGGTCGTCCTCTGCCGACTCGTCACGCGCCCAGACGACGGCGACGTCGGCGATCGGCGAGTTCGTGATCCACGTCTTCGAGCCGTTCAGCACGTAGCCGTCACCGTCGGCCTCCGCGCGGGTCTCCATCGCTGACGGGTTCGAACCGTGTTCTGTTTCGGTGAGACCGAAACAGCCGATCGACTCGCCCCGCCCCATCGCGGGCAGCCACTCCTCCTTTTGCGCCTCGCTCCCGTAGGCGTGGATCGGATACATGACGAGCGCCCCCTGGACCGACGCCATCGAGCGCAGCCCCGAATCGCCGGCCTCGAGTTCCTGCATCAGGAGCCCGTAGGCCGTCTCGGAGACGTTCGGCGAGCCGTAGCCCTCGAGGTTCGGCGCGTAAAACCCCATCTCACCCATCTTCGGAATGAGATCTTTGGGAAACGTTCCGTTCTCGAAGTGGTCCCCGATGTCGGGTTTGACGTGTTCCGCGACGAACTCTCGAGCCGTGTCCCGGATCATCCGCTCTTCCTGATCGAGGTCGGCCTCGAGCTGAACGAAATCCAGCATACTTCTCCGTACGGCATGAGCGCCATAGGTATTGCGATACTTCCCAAGGTTCGTGTTGACAAGCGACGATGACGAGCGAGAAGTCGGAGCAGAGACAACACGAACCGGTCGACGGCCGCGTGTGGCAATTCTTTTGTGGCGCTCAGCCCACCCCTCACGAGGCATGACGAATCTCGTGACGGACGTCGCCGAGACTGTCGACGCGAACCCGGACTCGGCCGCAATCGCATACGACGGCACGGAATCGAGCTACGAGGAGTTCTGGACGCGAGCCGGGCAGTTCGCCCGGGCGCTCGAGGACCGCGGCATCGGCGAGGGCGACCGCGTCGGAATCTATCTCCCGAACCTGCCGCAGTTCGTCACGGCCTTCTACGGGACCCTGCGCGCCGGCGGCATCGTCGTCCCGATGAACCCACAGTACAAGGCCCGAGAGATCAGCCACATGCTGGGCGACAGCGGGGCGAAAGCGGTCGTCGCGCTGGCGGATCTCGTTCCGAACGTCCTCGAGGTACGGGACGATACCGACGTCGAACAGGTGATCAGCGTCGGTGAGGCGTCGTCTCACGACGGCGCGACCGAGTTCGACGACTTCCTCGCGGACGATACCAAAGCCGTCGTCGAGCGCGCCGACGACGATGTCGCGGTCCAGCCGTACACGTCGGGGACCACCGGCACGCCGAAGGGCGTCCTGTTGACCCACCGCAATCTCGCCTTTACGACGCGAGCCAACGCCGACATGCCCCCGGGCGGGTTCCAGACCAGCGACCGGCTCATCGGCACGCTCCCGCTGTTTCACATCTACGGTATGTCCGTCGTCATGAACGGCGCGATGTACAGCGGCGGCACCTACTACCCCGTTCCCGAGTGGGACGCCACCGACGTGATGACCCAGCTCGAGGACGACGAGATCACGATCATGTTCGCCGTCCCCGCAATGTTCAACGACATGATCAACCATCCCGACGCCGACGAGTACGAGTTCGAGGCGCTGCGCTTCGCCAACTCCGGCGGCTCGAGTCTCCCCCTCAAGGTCCTCGAGCGGTTCGAGGCCCTCTGGGGCGTCCAGCTCAACGAGGGGTACGGGCTGACGGAGACGAGTCCGATCACGCACGCGAATACGAACGAGAACCGTCGAAAGGGTAGCATCGGCCAGCCGCTCGAGGGCGTCGAGGCGAAAATCGTGGACGAGCAGTTCGACGAAATGCCGCGCGTCGAGGAGGGGCCGATCGACGAAGCGGCGACGGACCTCCACGAGATCACGGGCGAACTCGTCGTCCACGGTCCGAACGTGATGAAGGGGTACTACGGCCTGCCCGAGGCGAACGAGGCGGCGTTCACCGAGGCCGAGGGCAAGCGCTGGTTCCACACCGGCGATATCGGCTACTGGGACGAGGACGACTTCTTCTACGTCGTCGATCGCGAGAAGCACATGATCGTCACCGGCGGCTACAACGTCTACCCGCGTGAAGTCGAAGAGTTGCTCTTCGAGCACCGCGACATCGCCGACGCCGCCGTCGTCGGGGTTCCGGACGACCGGCGCGGGGAGACGATCAAGGCGTTCGTCGTGCCCGCGCCGGACGCCGACGTGACGCCCGAGGACGTCAAACAGTACTGCCTGACCAACCTCGCGGAGTACAAACATCCCCGCGAGGTCGAGTTCGTCCAGACGCTCCCGCGAACCACGACCGGAAAAGTCCAGAAGTTCGAGCTTCACGACGAGAACAGCGACGAGTAATCGCCATCGTCGTCGGGTTCGCGGTTCGTCACCGCTCGCCGCACCGAGGTCTTCACTCTGTGCAAACCTCGTGTCGCTCGAACCGGCGTCGAACGACGATCCCTTTCCGACGAGTGATCTGCTCGAGTTCTGAATTAACAAAAACAAATTTCGGGCACACCCGAAGCTACTTTGTAAGACCATGCCGATCGAGTACCTATGGCATTCCAGCTGTCAGCCGAGCACGAGGCGATCCGCGACGCCGTTCGCGAGTTCGGCGAAAACGAGATGGCTCCGGTCGCCGAGGAGCACGACCGGGAACACAAGTACCCCGAAAACCTTCGGAAGAAGGCCGCCGAGTACGACTTCGTCGCGCCGAATATCCCGCTCGAGTACGACGGTGCCGGGATGGACAAGATCTCCTCGACGATCGTCACCGAGGAGCTCTGGCGCGCCGATCCCGGAATCGGCTCCGCGGTCGGCTCCGCCGGATTCGGCTCGGACATGATCATCGAGTTCGGCGACGAGTGGATGAAAGAAGAGTGGCTCCCGAGGATCGCGAACGGCGAATCCGCGTCGTGTTCCATGATCTCCGAGCCCGCTCACGGCTCGAACGTTGCGGGCATCGAGACGGTCGCGGAGATGGATGGAAACGAGTACGTCCTCAACGGCAACAAGATGTGGATCACGAACGGCACCGTCGCCGATGTCGGCGTCGCGATGGCCAAGACCAGCCCCGACGAGGGCCACCGCGGCATCACCGCGTTCCTCCTCCCGATGGACACCGACGGCGTCACGACCGAGAAGATCACCAACAAGCTCGGTATCCGCGCCTCGGACCTCGCCGAAGTCGTCCTCGACGACGTCCGCGTCCCCGAGGAGAACGTCATCGGTGAGGTCGACGAGGGGTTCTACCAGCTGATGGAGTTCTTCGCCTCCGGCCGCACCAGCGTCGCCGCGCAGGCCGTCGGCGCTGCCCAGGGTGCACTCGACGCCGCGATCGAGTACGCCACCCAGCGCGAGCAGTTCGACCAGAAGATCTCGGAGTTCCAGGCCATCCAGCACAAGATCGCCGAGATGGCCACCAAGGTCGAGGCCGCCCGCTCGCTGACCTACCGCGCCGCGACCCAGGTCGAGCAGAACAACCAGGACATCGCCGCGCAGTACTCGAGCATGGCGAAGCTGTTCGCCAGCGAGATTTCCGTTGAAGTCGCCGACGAGGGCGTGCAGGTCCACGGCGGTTCGGGCTACGTCACGGACTACCCCGCCGAGCGCTACTACCGCGACGCCCGCATCACGAAGATCTACGAGGGCACCAGCGAGATCCAGAAGAACATCATCGCCGACCAGCTCCTGTAGCCGAAAAGCCGGTCGAATCGTCGCTAATGCGGACGCTTTTAGCTGCCCCTGACAAGGATGACGTATGTCTCTGGAACCGAGCGCCGACCCGGCCGCCGACCGGCGAGCGAACTACGACTATCGGAACGACGACGTCGACCGCCCGGCGCTGGTCGCGGACCTCGAGGAACTCGTCGACTGCGAGGTCCGCGCCGACTCCTATTCTCGCGAACTGTACGCGACCGACGCGAGCGCCTACGAGATGACGCCGATCGCCGTCGCCTTTCCCGAGTCGACGGCCGACGTGTCGGGGATCCTCGAGTACTGCGCCGAGCGCGAGATTCCGGTCCTCCCGCGGGGCGGCGGGACGAGCCTCGCCGGGCAGACGGTCAACCGGGCCGTCGTGTTGGATTTCACGCGGTACATGAACGATATCCTCGAGATCGATCCCGACGGCCGAACCGCGACGGTCCAACCCGGGACGATCTTGGGAACGCTGAACGAGGCCCTCGAGCCCCACGATATCAAGTTCGCCCCCGACCCCGCGTGGGGCGACAAGAGCGCCATCGGCGGCGCGATCGGCAACAACTCGACCGGCTCGCACTCGCTGAAGTACGGCAAGACCGACGCCTATATCGAAGAGGTCGAAGCAGTCCTCGCCGACGGCACCGTCACTCGCTTCGGCGAAGTGACGCTCGAGGAAATCGTCGAGCGAGCCGATCCCGACGGCGGCCTCGAGGGCCGGCTCTACGCCGAAGTCGAGCGTATCATCGCGGAGGACGCGGACCGGATCGCGGAGATGTACCCGGATCTCAAGCGCAACGTTTCCGGATACAATCTCGACCGGCTCGTCGCCGAGGTCCGCGGCGAGGAACTGCCCGGCGGTGAGGACACCGGCGAGCCCGGAACGGTCAACCTCGCGCGTCTGCTAGCCGGCAGCGAAGGGACGCTCGCGATCGTCACCGAGGCGACGGTCTCGCTCGAGCCGGTTCCGGAAACGAAGGCCGTCTCCCTGCTCTGTTATCCCGACCTCCACGAGGCGATGCGGGACGTCGAACCGATTCTCGCACACGATCCCGCGGCGGTCGAGGTGCTCGACGACGTGTTGCTCGACCTCGCTCGCGATACCGCGGAGTTCGGTCCGGTGACCGAGATCCTCCCTGAGGGAACGAACGCCGTTCTGCTGGTGGAGTTCTACGCCGACGACGCAGACCACGGCAAGGAACAGGTCGCCGGCCTGCTCGCCGACCGCGTGCCGTCGGCGACGCCCGCCGGTACGCCGGCCGAAGACGCCCCGAGCAGTGATTCCGAGACGCTCGCGCTCGAGGCCCTCGAGGCCTACGACGACGCCGAGCGCGCGAAGCTGTGGAAGCTCCGCAAGTCCGGGCTCCCGATCCTGCTCTCGCGGACGACCGACGAGAAGCACATCTCCTTCATCGAGGACACCGCCATTCCGCCGGCCCGTCTTCCCGAGTTCGTCGAAGGGTTCGAAGCGATCCTCGAGGAACACGGCACCTACGCCAGTTTTTACGCGCACGCGGGACCCGGCGTGCTCCACGTCCGCCCGCTCGTGAACACGAAGACCGAGGTGGGCCTCGAGCAACTCCACGGAATCGCGGACGACGTGACGGACCTCGTGGTCGAGTTGGGCGGGTCCGTTTCGGGCGAGCACGGCGACGGCCGCGCCCGGACCCAGTGGAATCAGAAGCTCTACGGCGACGAACTCTGGGAGTCCTTTCAGGACCTCAAGACGGCGTTCGATCCCGACTGGATACTGAATCCGGGGCAGGTCGTCTTCCGCGAGGACGACCCGACCGACTTGCGAGAGCATCTGCGGTTCGACCCCGACTACGAGTTCGAGGCCGGCTTCGAACCCGCGCTCGAGTGGGAGAACGACAACGGCATGCAGGGCATGGTCGAGCTCTGTCACGGCTGTGGCGGCTGTCGCGGCGAGCAGTCGACCACCGGCGGCGTGATGTGCCCGACCTACCGGGCGAGCCGAGAGGAGATTACGGCGACCCGCGGCCGAGCGAACGCGCTCCGACAGGCCATGAGCGGCGACCTGGATCCCGACGAGGCGTTCTCCGACGAGTTCGTCGAGGAGGTGATGGGGCTGTGTATCGGCTGCAAGGGCTGTGCCATCGACTGTCCGAGCGAGGTCGACATGGCGAAGCTCAAAGCCGAGGTGACCCACGAGTACCACCAGCGCAACGGCGCGACGGTCCGGGATCGCCTCTTCGCCAACGTCGCGACCCTCTCGAAGGTGGGGAGTCAACTCGCCCCGCTGTCGAACGCCCTGCCGAAGCTTCCGGGCGCCCGCAAGGCGCTCGAGGTGACGCTCGGAATCGACGCCGACCGGCCGCTACCGACGTTCCACGCGAACACCTTCCGGGACTGGTTTCACGAGCGAGGCGGCGCTAGAGTGAGCGAGGCCGACGCCGAGCGAAAAGTCGTCCTCTAC
Source organism: Natrinema zhouii (assembly GCF_013456555.2). Taxonomy (GTDB): domain Archaea; phylum Halobacteriota; class Halobacteria; order Halobacteriales; family Natrialbaceae; genus Natrinema; species Natrinema zhouii. Next base: position 2,453,228 of record NZ_CP059154.1, on the reverse strand, counting down.
CCCGATACCTACACCAACTACAGCCACCCCGACGCCGGGAAGGCGGCCGTCCGGGTGCTCGAGGCCGCCGGCGTCCACGTCGCCGTCCCCGACGACCTCGGCGACACCGGCCGACCGGCGTTCTCGAAGGGCTTCCTCGAGAAGGCGGAAGACGCCGCCCGCGAGAACGTGAACGCGCTCGCCCCGCGGGTCGCGGATGGCTGGGACGTGGTCGTGATCGAGCCCTCCGACGCGGTCATGTTCCAGGGAGACTACCTCGATCTGCTCTCGACCGAGGCCGCCGGGACGCTCGCCGATGCCACCTACGGCGTCTGCGAGTACATCGACACCTTCCGGCTGGACGAGGAGATCGGATTCGACGGGCGCGCGGCGACGCGGGATCTCGTCTACCACGGCCACTGCCACCAGAAGTCGATCGCGAAGGACCACCACGCCGTCGGCGTGCTTCGACGCGCGGGCTACGCCGTCGACCCGCTCGATTCGGGCTGCTGCGGGATGGCCGGCAGTTTCGGCTACGAGTCCGAACACGTCTCGATGAGCGACGCCATCGCCTCGATTCTCTACGATCAGGTCGACGAAAGCGAGGGCAGCCGCGTCGTCGCTCCCGGTGCCTCCTGCCGGACACAACTCGAGAACAGACCCGGCGCATCCGAGGAGCCGCCGACGCCGATCGAGGTCGTGGCGGAGGCGCTCGAGGGACGCCGGTAAGGTCGCCACGGCTCCCGACGAGAGGGGGTCTGCGGACCGTTTATCGTCGCTCGAGTCCTCCTTTTCGTGATGACGCCGAACGACGAACGGGATGGTGAACGCGATCCGAATCGCGGTCGACCGCAGACCGAAGCGAGCTACGGGATCCCCGACAGTGCCGACGGCGCGCTCCCGTGGGCGTTCGTCGCGGAACGGATGCGAGACGCACGGAACTACTGGGTGACGACGATCCGACCCGATGGGAGCCCACACGTTCGCCCGACGTGGGGCGTCTGGGTCGACGGGACGTTCCACTGCGGGGGCGGCGAGGGGACGCGGTGGGTTCGGAATCTCGCGCGGAATCCCGAGATCGTCGTTCACGGAGAGAGCGCGACGGAAGTAGTTATTCTCGAGGGGCAGGCCGAACGGATCAATCACGAAACCGCTTCGTCCGAACTGATCGACGAACTGGACGCGGCCTACGAAACGAAGTACGACACCCCGCACGGGACGCCATTCTTCGCCGTTCGACCGACGGTCGTCTTCGCGTGGAGCGACTTCCCGACGGATGCGACTAGGTGGGAGTTCGACGAGTAGCGCGGCGGCTAATCGAGACCGGCCCTACAGACCCACCAGCTCGTCGTAGCGCGCACCCGTCTGCTTCAGCGTCTCGGTCGAGTAGAGCCGTTCGTGATCGACGGGGAGGTAGTCGGCGGCCAGTTCGTCGATTTTCGCGTCGACGGCTTCGGGATCGCGGCCGTGGATCATCGTAAACAGGTTGTACGGCCACTCCTGATCGGGCCGGCGGGGCCGGTGATAACAGAGCGTCACGTATGGCAGTCCGCCCGCGCGCTCACCCCGTTCGTCGAGGGACTCGTCGGGGACGTCCCAGACGACCATGCAGTTGGCGTCGAACCCCGTCACGACGTGGTTGATCACGCAGCCGATACGTTTGATGCAGCCGCTCTCGAGCAGGCGGTCGACGGCTGCGAGCACGTCTTCGACCGCGTATCCCACGTTCGCGGCGATATCCCGATACGGCGTCGCCGACAGGGGGAACCCGTCCTGAATCTCGAGCAGGAGTTCGGCCTCGAGCGCGGAGAGGTCGCCCGTCGCCTCCTCGCTGATTCGGGTCGCGGAGGAGTCCAGGCGCTCCTCGAGGGACTCCCGCGCGAAGCGATCGCCGTTGACGACGGGGAACTCGAGGTCGATGTAGTAGTCGGTCAGCATCGGCAGGTTCAGCACGTCACAGCCGGTTCGCGCCTCGATGTCGGCGAGGATTTCGTCGCGGGCGTCCCGCGAGCCGGCGGTGACGACGAACCACATGTTCCACTCGTGGTCGCGGGCGTAGTTGTGGTTGACCTGCCGGTAGTCGTTGATGATCGCCGCGATCTCGTCGAAGCGATCCGCGGGCGCTCGCACCGCGGCGAGCGTCGACGAACCGATCACGGGCGGGTTGAGGACGGCACCGAATCGGCGGACGATCCCCGCGTCTCGGAGGCTGCGGACGCGGTCGACCGCCGCCGATTCGTCGATCCCGAGATCGGCGGCGACGCGGCGGAACGGGCGCTCCTCGATCGGGAAGCCGCTCTGATAGCCGTCGATCAGCGCCGCGTCCGCGTCGTCGATTGCTTCGCGCCAGTCCCCCGACAGGCTACTCATTGGTAGCTCTAGGGAGAAGGGGGCCGTATCGTTTTCGGGTCGGCTCGGACAGCGGAGGTGGAGCTGTTCTTGCGCTTCGCTCGATTATCGGTGTGAAACCCGTCAATTGACGGGCGAACGAGCGCCGGAAGCGGGAGACTTTTGCGCGAACCGGCCCAACGTGTGCACAACATGGCTCACGCAACGCAGGAGTTCGGCGACTGGCCGCTCAAGCGGCTGCTGACCGAGGTCGTCGGCTCCGGTCCGAAGTCGGCCGGCGATATGACCCGCGAACAGGCTCGAGAGGCGTTCCAGCGCATTCTGGCGGACGAGCCCGACCCGACTACCCTCGGCGCGTTCTGGCTGGCAAATCGCTGGAAGCGAAACGTTCCCGAGGAGCTGGCGGCCTACACCGACGTCATGCGCGAGGAGTCGGTCGTCACCGCCGAACCCGAGTGCGATCCGGTCGACTGCGGGGCGAACTACGACGGCAAGCACAGCTCCGCCGTCCTCGGCGTCGGCGCCGGCATCGTCGCCGCCGCCGCGGGCACCCCCGTCGTCGTCCACTCCGGCGATCGGGTGCCGACGCAGAAAGCGACGGCGTACAAACACGTCCTCGACGAACTCGGCGTCCGGACCGAACTCGAGCCGACCGAGAGCGCGGCGATGGTCGACGAGACCGGCTTCGGCTTCTACTACCAGCCCGCGTTCAACCCCGGAATCGACGACCTGTACGACCGACGCGACCAGATGGGCGTCCGCACGTTCGTCAACACGGTCGAGACCATCGCCAATCCGGCGAACGCCGACGTCCACCTGGGCTCGTTCTACCACCTCGCGTTCGCGAAGAAACTGACGGATACGATCACCCAGAGCGAGCGACTCGACTACTCCCGCGCCATCTTCTTCCAGGGGATGGAGGGGTACGACGACATCCGCCCCGGCTACACGAAGGTCGCGGAGTGGGATCGCGAGGGCGACGACGGTGACGAGTCCTTCGAGGACTACGAGATCGAGACCGCCGAGTACGGCATGGAAATGGAAAACGAGGATCTCGAGGTCGACGACGTCACCGCCGATTCGGCGACGATCACCGAGGCGGTGCTCGCCGGCGACCGCGAGGGCCACTTCGCCGACGCCATCGCTCTCAACGGCGCGTTCCGGATGTACGCCCGCCAGGACGTCGACAGCCTCGAGGCGGGGCTCGAGCAGGCACGCGCGGTCATTTCGGACGGCAGCGCACAGGCCGTGCTCGAGGAACTCCGGGCGTTCTGAGCGGTCGAAGCCGTTCGTTTCACCGCCGAACCGAGTCCGAATCGGCACGCAATATCGGCTACTGTTCGTCGACAGGTAGCAAACGTTTCTATCCGCGTTCTATGCCATGGATACGACAGGTATCGTTCTCGATTTGATTTCTATCCATCCGGATGAGGGCAAGTCATACTCGAGTGCAGTTGACAGCCCATCGTCTACTTCAGACGGTGTGAAAGCCCGATACTGAGGTGGAACGAAAAGAATCCAGAACATAAGGCAGACGGTAGCTACGATAAGCTGCCAGCTTCCATATATACTATCTCATCGGTCAGACTGCCCTCACAAGCGGCCACGAAGGCGACTCGAGTACGCGATCACATCGCCGACTCGATCCTGATCGATTTGCGAGACGATGATTGCGCGAGGCTCGTTCACGAACAGGCTCCTTTTTTGCCCGGTCGCCGTGACCGCTGCGCATGGACGAATCACTCGAGACTGTCCTGGTAGCATTCGACGACGAGCGCGGTGTCGGGACGATCACGATGAACCGGCCGGACGCGTTGAACGCGCTGAACGGCCAGCTCAGAGACGACATCATCGCGGGACTCGAGTCACTCGAGGAGCGAAACGCGAATGCGGACGGCGTCGCCCTGCGAGCCGTGGTGCTCGAGGGAGCCGGCGAGAAGGCCTTCTGTGCCGGCGCGGACATCGGCGGCTTCTCGTCGGAGTCGGCTGGCGGCTCGTCCGCCCGATCCCACTACGACGTCATCCGGGACTTCCCGGCGCCGGTCATCGCGAAAATCGACGGCTACTGTCTGGGCGGCGGCCTCGAGACCGCGCTGGCGTGTGACTTTCGATTAGCCAGCGAGGACAGCACGTTCGGCTTCCCCGAAGTGAATCTCGGCATCCTCCCCGGTGCCGGTGGCGTCCAGTACGTCGAGAAGCTGGCCGGCCCCAGCGTCGCCAAGGAACTGGCCATGTTCGGGAATCACATCTCCGCGGAGCGAGCCGGCGACGAGGGGCTCGTCAATCACGTCTACGCCGACAACGAGTTCGAGGACGAGGTCGACGACTTCGTCACCGAACTCGCCGGACAGGCACCGCTCGCCGTCCAGGCGATCAAGAAGTCCGCCGCCATGGCGGTTCAGACGGGGTTAGAAGAGGGGATCGAATACGATAGGCAGCTCTTCGCGGAACTGCTCGAGACGGAGGACCACGCCGAGGGCGCAGCGGCGTTCGGTGAGGATCGCGAGCCCGAATTCGAAGGCAAGTAACGGCAGTGCGGGGGATCGCTGTATCACCGCAGCGGAATCACCCGGTATGCCGTGGCGCGTGCTGTGTCGCGGTGAGTGATGAACGAACCGCGACGCAACTCTGCGCGAGGGATGAGCGAACGAACGCGAGTGAGTGAGCGAGTCGGTTGGGGAGGGTGTGGTTCCCCTAGTTGCAGCGATAGCAGCGCTCTCGACATCCCGATCAAGAATGACACGGACCGGTAGTCCGAAGTGCCCCAGACCGGGTTGTCCATTAGTCCCACTCCTCGCCGATCCCGCGCAGCGAGAACGGCCCGGCGGGGAGGTTGTACCCTTCCTCGAGCGCTTTGTCGACCTGCTCTTCCGTCGCAATGCCCTCGTCGACGATTCGCTGGGCCTCCTCGCGCATGGCCATGTGACAGCGGTTGGCGATGAAGCCGTAGGAGCCCGGGTCGTCGTCGATGGTGACGCTGGTCTTCCCGAGTTCGTCGACGAGTTCCTCGGCGCGCTCGACGACCGCCTCGTCCGTCTGCGGGGCCCGAACGATCTCGACCATCGACATGATCGGGACCGGGTTGAAGAAGTGCGTGACCGCGACCCGCGAGGGGTCGGAAACGCCGTTCGCGATCGACGTGACGGAAAAGCCGCTCGTGTTCGAGTACAGCGGCTGGTCGTCCGTGACCGCGTCCAGGTCGCGGAAGACCTGTCCCTTGATCGCGAGGTCCTCCGTGACCGCCTCGATGACGAAATCGGTCCCGTTCGTCGCCTCGTCCAGGTCCGTCGTGAACGTCAGTCGCTCGAGGACCGCCGATTTCTCGTCCTCGGAGAGGTAGCCGCCCTCGACGGCGTCCTCGAGTCCGTAGCTGCCCGAGACGAGCCGTTCGCGGGCCTCTTCGGCCAGTTCCTGATTGATCTCGCGAACGGCCACGTCGTAGCCGTTCCGTGCGAGAACCTGTGCGATACCGGCACCCATGATACCACCACCGACGACGGCGGCACGCTGTGTTGCCATGCCATTACTCTGCAGGAATATCGACTTAGTTCTTCTCGATGGAGGGGGCCGATCAGCTATCGAGCCCCGGATGACAGCGGCTGCATTTAATAGTCGAGGTGTCGAATATATGGTATGGCAACGGAGTACACCCCGACGGAGATGATGGATCGGGAGTCTAGGTCGAACCGCTACTACCGAAACGCGGTCGAACGCCACTGGGATCCCGGAGAGATCGACCTCGAGGCGGACGTCGAGAACCTCCTCGTCTACATCGACGCGTCGGGGTCGTACGATCGAGAGTCCTGGTACGGGATGCTCACCGGCATCGCGAAGTTCGGCGCAGGCGAGGACGCGGTCACCGAGGATCTCGCACCGCTGGGGACGGTCCTCGACGATATCGACGATCAGCTGTTCCTGACGACCCAGCTGTACGAGGAGGCGAAGCACGCGGACTTCTTCGATCGCTACTGGCGAGACGTCGTCTGGGCGGTCGAAGACGAACTGGGCTGGGAGCGATCGAACCCCCGCCACGAGCGGTGGTTCAACGATCCCTACGTCGAACTCTTCGACCGCAACCGGAAGGCGCAGTTCCGGCTGCTCGAGGAGGACACCCCCGAAAACCGAGCCAAGGCGTACTGCCACTACCACCTCACGGTCGAGGGCATCCTCGCCCAGACGGGCTACTACGGAATGCAGACCTCCTACGGCGGCGAGTTCGAGGACCTCCCGCACCTGCCGGGGCTCGTTCAGGGCTTTACGAAGATCCGCAGCGACGAGGGCCGCCACGTCGGTTTCGGGATGAATCAGCTCAAGAAGCTCATCGCCGAGGGCGTCGACCCCGCGATCATCGAGGAGACGGTCGAGGAGCTCCTCCCGCTCGTCCAGGGGATCACCGAGGACGAGCGGTTTCAACCCGACGATCCCGACGAGCGCGTCGGCCTCGAGGACGGGAAACTCGCGGCCTACGCCGTCGACAAACACACCGACCGAATGCGACAGATCACGGACGCCGCGGCCGACATTCCGGGCGTCGACGAGTTAGTGCAACTCGAGGGCGACGACTGACGGTCCGAGACGACTGCCGATACAACAGCGGACGACGTGGTGTACCGGGTGAACGGCGACAGTAGGTTTTTGGAACCTGAACGGGACGTGAGACCATGCAGCTCGATTCTATCCGAGTGCTCGATCTGTCTCGGCTGCTTCCCGGTCCGTACGCGACGCAACTACTCGCCGATGCGGGCGCGGATGTCGTCAAGGTCGAGGACACCGACGCGGGCGATTACGCGCGTCGGATGCCGCCGGTGACCGATCGAGGCGTCGGCGCGCTGTTCGACGGCGTCAATCGCGGCAAGCGAAGCGTCGCGCTCGACCTCAAGTCCGAGGCGGGGCGAGACGTGTTCTATCGACTGGTCGAGGAGAGCGACGTCGTCTTCGAGGGGTTTCGACCCGGCGTCGCCGAGCGACTCGAGATCGACTACGAAACACTGGTCGAGTATAACGAGGACCTCGTCTACTGCTCGCTGTCGGGCTACGGACAGATCGGTCCGTACGCCGAGCGTGTCGGCCACGACCTCAACTACGTCGGCGTCGCCGGGTTGCTCGACATGACTCGCGAGGACGAGTCGATGGCCCCCCAGATTCCGGGCTACCAGATCGGCGACCTCGGCGGCGGGCTGTTCGCGGCGTTCAGCATCGTCGGCGGACTGCTCTCGCGGGAACTCGGCAACGGCGGTGAGTACATCGACGTGGCCATGACCGATGTCGTCGCCTCCTTCTCGCAGGCGATTTCACACGAGGCGCTCACCGGCGGCGATCCGCGGCCCGGCGAGACCGCGCTCACCGGGCGATTCCCCTGGTACGATGTCTACGAGACCGCAGACGGGCGATACCTGACCCTCGCGGCGCTCGAGGCGAAATTTTGGAAAAACTTCTGCGAGGAGATCGGTCGCGAGGACCTCGTCGAGTATCACGGGAGCGAGGACCCGGCCGAACTGACCGCGGTCCGCGAGGCGCTTACCGAGGTGTTCGCGAGCCGCTCGCGGGACGCGTGGCTCGAGGCACTGAGCGACGAGACAATGGTCGGGCCGGTGTGTACGCCGGCCGAAGCCCTCGAGCACCCCCAGCTCGAGGCCCGCGGGCTGATCGAACGGCCGGACGACGCGCCACCGCGGGTCGGCTTTCCAGCGGTGGGGTCGAACGTGCCTGAGAGCCGCGATGAATCGGTCCCGGGTCACGGAGAGCACACGGACGAACTGCTTGCAGCAGCGGGGTATGACGAGGACGAGCGAGCCGGTCTCCGCGAGGCGGGGATCGTCCGTTGAGGTGGCTTCCGTCCCCGAACTGACACTATCGTATCTGATATGATCCTCGAGGTACGGTAGCATATCCCCCTGTCTATGACAACTCTAATTCCGCGGAAAGGAGTTCAGAGCGGGCGATCACGAATGTTGCACAACTTCTATGATCGATCGGAGAATACTCAGTGACACAGCATGAACTCCGCAGTCATCGTCGACGCCGTTCGGACGCCGTTCGGGAAACGCGACGGCTCGTTCCGGGACACGCACCCGCAGGATCTGGCGGCCGAGCCGCTCGAGGCGCTTCGCGAGCGCAACGGGTTCGAGCCGGCGACGATCGAGGACGTTATCTACGGCTGCGTGACGCCGATCGACGAACAGGGGCTGAACATCGGCCGGCTCGCGCCGATGGTCGCCGGCTGGGGCGACATCGTCCCCGGCGTCCAGTTGAACCGGATGTGCGGCTCGGGTCAGCAGGCGGCCAACTTCGCCGCCGCGAACGTCATGGCCGGCCAGCACGACGTGCTCATCGCGGGCGGTGTCGAGCACATGACCCGCGTGCCGATGGGGTCGGACGGCGACGGGCCGTCGGAGACGTACTTCGAGTACTTCGACGAACTGACCACGCAGGGCGAGGGTGCCGAACGGATCGCCGAGGAGTACGATCTCACGCGAACGGAACTTGACGAGCTAGCCGTCGACTCCCAGCGGCGCTGGAAGGAGGCCTGGGACGAGGGTCGATACGACGACCAGATTACGCCAGTAGAAACTGAGCTAGATGGAAAAGAGGTGATCGTCGAGCAGGACGAACATCCCCGTCCCAGCACCGACATGGAGACGCTCTCCGAACTCCCGCTCTCGTTCCGCGAGGAGGGCGAGGGCTTCCACCACCCCGGCAACTCGTCGGGAATCGTCGACGGCTCGGCTGCGCTGCTCATTACGAGCGAGGAAGCCGCTGAAGCACACGGGTGGGAACCGATGGCCCGCATCGTCCGGACCGAAGTCGTCGGCGTCGATCCCGTGACGATGCTGACGGGGCCGATTCCGGCGACCGAGGGGGTCCTCGAGAAGGCCGACATGACGATCGACGACATCGACCTCTTCGAGGTCAACGAGGCGTTCGCGTCCGTCGTCGGGGCCTGGCTCGAGGAGACGGGCGCGTCGTGGGAAGACGTCAACGTTAACGGCGGCGCGATCGCTCACGGCCACCCGCTCGGCGCGACCGGCGCGGCGCTGCTGACGAAACTGGTCCACGAACTCGAGCGCACGGGACAGGACACCGCGCTGTCGACGATGTGTATCGGCTACGGCCAGGGCGTCGCGACGATCCTCGAGCGGGTCTGAGCCGAGCGCAGTCGCGAGGAGCCGGGCCGAGATAGGGGACGATCGCGACCGCGAATCGGAACGCGCTATCACGGCCCCGGAATTGCCAATTAATGCGATCACGTTCCTATATCTTTACAATGCTGTATGCGGTTATGGACGGTATGAAGTACCACGACTCCGAGACGGCGAAGGAGGTCGCGGGACGCGTAGAGTCGTTCATGGACGAGGTCGTGATCCCACGGGAGCGGGAGGCGCTCGAGACGGGCGAGCGGATCACGACCGGCGAGATAGAGGATCTTTGGGAGCAAGCCAAGGACCGCGACCTCTTCGCGCCGCAGGTCCCCGAGGAGTACGGCGGCCAGGGACTGGACTTCAGTGACATGCTGCCCTCGTTCGAACAGGTCGGTCGCTCGCTCATCGGGGCGCTCGCGATCCGCGCAAACGCGCCCCAGGAGGGGAACATGCACACCCTCGAGATGGTTGGAACGGAGGCGCAGAAAGAGGAGTACCTCCAGCCGCTCGTCCAGGGCGAGATTTCCTCGGCCTTCGCGATGACCGAGCCGAAACAGGGCGGCGGCTCGGATCCGAAGATGCTCCAGAGCACCGCCGTCAAGGACGGCGACGAGTGGATCGTCAACGCCCACAAGTGGTGGACCTCCGACGGCCTGAACGCCGACTTCTATCTCGTGATGGCCCGGACGGATCTGGACGCCCACCCCTACGAGGGCACCTCGATCATTCTGGTGCCCAGAGACGCCGACGGCGTCGAGGTCGTGCGGAACATTCCCCACCTCGGCGGCCACGGGATTACCGAACGCGAGGGCGGCCACGCCGAAGTGAAGTTCGACGACGTCCGCGTCCCCGTCGAGAACACGATCGGCGAGGCGGGGCAGGGGTTTCAGGTCGCTCAGATGCGACTCGGCGGCGGCCGGCTGACTCACTGCATGCGCTACTCCGGTATGGCCGAGCGCTCGCTCGAGATCGCGAAGGCCTACCTGCAGGAGCGCGAGGCCTTCGGCACGACGCTCGAGGAGAAACAGGCGCTGCGCCACCGCATCGCGGACGCCGAAACCCACCTCCATGCCGCCCGGACGATGGTTCGTCACGCCGCGCGCGAACTCGACGAGAGCGACGCTCGCATCGAGGTCGCGATGTCGAAGGTGTTCACGGCGAACGTCACTCAGGAGACCATCGACCTCGCGCTGCAGTGCTGTGGCGGCAACGGGATCGGCAAGGACCTGCCGATCGCCCACTTCTACGAGGCCGTCCGCGCGTTCCGGATCGTCGACGGGGCCGACGAGGTCCACCGCCGCTCGATCGCCCGCTGGGCCTTCGAGGACGTCGACGAGACCGAAATCGAGAACACGCTGCAGTTCGACGACGACCTGCGGATCGACGCGCTCGAGCAGTGACGGGACTCCGCGTGGAGTACCGTTATGGCAGTCGTGGACGAACCGTGGCGGCAATGAGACGCGAACGGCAGGGGTCCGAACGGCGACGCGGCGTAATCGGACGGCGGGCGGCGGCCAGTGGCCGCACTCGGGAGGGCCAGGATGCCGACTAAGCCGCTCGAGGCGCTCGAGTCGATGGTCGGCGACTCTCGCGTCACCGTCGAGGCGTTCCGCATCGAACCCGGCAAGGTCGCGGAGTTCGCGCGGGCGATCACGTCGGACGATCCCGTCTTTCGGGAGGAGACGGCCGCCGCCGAGCGGGGCTACGACCGCGTGCCCGCACCGCCCACCTACACACAGGTCGGCCGGTTCCCGCGGTACACGCCCGACGGCATCGATGGCACGGGCTTCGACCTCGGCTTCCGATCGGAGTACGTCCTGCACGGCGAACAGGCCTACGAGTACGAGCGACCGGTTGCCGTCGGCGACGTCCTCGAGGGAACGACCACGCTCGCGGACGTCTTCCAGCGCGAGGGCGGTCGCGCGGGGACGATGACCTTCGCGGTCCTCGAGACCGAGTACCGGGACCGGGACGGCGACCTCGTGCTCACCGACCGATCGACCGCGATCGAGACGTCAGGTGCGGTCGGTGACGGCGACGGCAACGGTGGCGGGAATGGCAATAGCGGTGGCGACATCGAAGATGACACCGTTGATACCACGGACGGCGCTGCACCGAACGGTGGAACCGCCGCGAGCGAGCGGGACATGCCGTCCGCGACCGGTGACGAGTTCGAGCGCGTCCGCGACGTCACCGAACTCGCGGTCGGCGACGCGGGTCCGACGGTCGTCGTCGAGGACCTCGAGCGCGAGCAGTTCGTCAAGTACGCCGGTGCCAGCGGCGACTTCAATCCGATCCACTACGACGAACCGTACGCACGGGCCGCGGGCAACGAGAGCGTCTTCGGGCAGGGGATGTTCACCGCTGGAATCACCTCTCGAGTGATCACCGACTGGTTTGCCCTCGAGGACATCTCGAGGTTCGGCGTCCGGTTCCAGTCGCGAGTCTTCCCCGGCGACACCGTCGTCGCGACCGGCGAGGTCGTCGACGTCGGTCGGGACGCCGGAACGGTCGAAACGGAACTCGAGGCGACTACGAGGGCGGGCGAGACGCTGCTGACCGGGTCTGCAACAGCTGAACTCGAGTAGCCCGAAAGAGACCATGAGCGGCAAACGGTATGAAACCGGTCCAGGCGCGATGGGACCACGCACACCTCCCTGATCGGTCGCTATTACACGCCTATGTGCGTAATTAAATACGAGGAGTCGTGGCCGCAATATCGCTGTACTCCGAACGTTAGATCGGCACCGCTCGTCGGCCATGTACCAGTTATTTGTTACAATAGACAGTCCGAGATATGTATTCGAGAGTGGAACTCAAGTAGCAAACAACGGTGATTGCGATTTGACGGACAGTCAAATCGGGGCGGTTGTAGATCGGGGTAGATACAGCGTTTCCGTCGGTCTTTCGTCGCTCGTCGGCTGCCGTAATCACAGGCGCTTCGTATCCAATCCGGTTCCCGAACTCCGATTTTGGAAATATATCTACTACCGTAATAATGCACGCTCTGATTGATCACTGATAGTATCGGCCGTAGCGAATATCCCTCGATACGTTCCACCGTCATCCGTGAGGAAGGCCGACGGATCACTCCGGAACGTCCGCCCGCTCAGCCATCATCGTTGCCGCTTTGTCCGCCCAATCGCCCCAGCGGAACCCGACCGCCACGATGAGCGCCCACCACGCGTAGCTGAGGACGATCCCCGCGTACACGCCGGGAAGCCCGTAGCCGAGCGTGATCCCGGCAAGATACGAAAACCCGAGCAGAAATCCGACGGTTCCGGTCAATCGAGCGTAGAAGGGCGTCCGCGTATCGCCCGCGCCGCGGAGGCTGCCCGACAGCGGGAAGAAGACGCCGAAAAAGAGCATCGAGACGCCGAAGACGCGAGTGAAGGAGACGGCGTGCTCGAGCGTAGCCGGATCGGACGTGAACAGCCGCGCGACGGGCACCGCGCCGGCGACCAGCACGACTCCGGCGAGGCCGAGCGTCAGGATGCTGAGCGCCGTGATCGCCAGTCCCGAAAATCGCGCGTCGTCGGGCCGTCCCTCGCCGAGCGTCTGGCCGACGACGATGCTCGCGGCGACGCTGTAGGATCGGTACAGCGGGCCGCTGAACTGCTGGTAGATCCGCCGCCCGATGTGGTAGGCGGCGGTCACTTCGGTCCCGAAGGTGAGCAACAGCGCGTTGAACGGGAAGTTCGCGAGCGAGGTGCTCATTCCCTCGGCGAAGTTCGGCAGGCTCACCGCCACGAGCTGGCGCGTGATCGTGAGACTCCGCGGCCGAGCGAACGAGAGGTCCGTCCGTTCGCTGGCGATCGCGGCCGTGATCATGACCGCCTCGACCGTTCGACTGATCGCCGTCGCCAGCCCGACACCGACGATACCAAGCTCCGGGAGCGGGCCGAGACCGAGCCCCAGTCCGACCGTCGCCGCGATGTTGATTACGTTCGCAGTGCCGTTGACGACCATCGGCGTCCGGGTATCGCCGGTTCCTTGTAACGAGCGTGCGCCGACCAGCCCGACGATCCGCATCGGTGCGGCGGCGAAGACGAGACCGAGATAGCGCCCGCCCGTCTCGACGACGCCGGGGGCAGCGCCGAGGACAGCGATCAGCGGCTCGGCGAACGTGACTCCGACGAGCGTCAACGGGATTCCCACCAGAAATCCGATTCCGAGGGCCTGCGTGATCGCCCGATCGCGAGTCGACGCCGCACCCCGTCCCGTATCCTGGCTCGAGAGGGCGATCGCACCGGTCCCGAGTCCGAGACCGATCCGGAGCGGGATCTGCGCGTAGAGGTCCGCGAGCCCGACCGCGGCGACGGCCGCCGGCGAGAAGAGGCCGGTGACGATGACGTCGATCGTCCGCATCAGCGTGTTGAACGTCTGCTGGATCGCGATCGGCCACGAGAGCGAGAGTGTTCGCCGCCACACGTCGCGGACGCGGTCCCTACGCTGCTCCATACATCGTTCGGCAACGGGAATCCGTCGGATCAACGTATTGATCCCGGTCGGTTCAGAGTAGTACTCGAGGTGAAGTATAAGTAGTAGAGATAGTTTCTACTTGGGTTAGATCGGTCCCGTTTGAATGAGTTTCTGGCGCAGCAGCCAGCGTCCGAATCGCTGGCTATCGACGAAACCAAACCGATGACTGAATGCGGATGAGGTGATTCGAGTATGACTATATCGGCTTTTCACCGCTTGATAGCGGGTATTTTACCGCTCGTGAACGCACTGCGGTAGCGGCAATTCGCTATCGATGAAACGCATCCAGCGTAATGCTTGATCGGGGTCGAGACAGCGATGCTGAAATGAATCGGTGACTTGAATGATGTATATCCGACATAGTTCGGAAGTAGACAGTTAGTATATGTTTTATACTGTCTCGCAATCGGGACCGTCTGAGGCCGACGAACGAGAGAGGCGCCGAAGCGGGGCGCGAAGAGTGAGACTGGGATAATCGGACGTGGTCATTTATCATCGTTCGAGATGGAGATGTTTTCTTCAAACAACTGCGTTCATAGGGTGTATAATGATGAACGATTTTATGTGCCAGCCACCTAATATGGTGCCTATGCGACTCGAAGACCAGACGGTAGTCATCACGGGTGCAGCGTCAGGAATCGGGCAGGCGACAGCCGAGCGCTGTGCCGAGGAAGGCGCACACGTCATCGTCACGGACATCGACACCGAGGGCGGACAGGCGGTCGCCGAGGCCATCGAGGAATCCGGCGGCGAGGCGACGTTCTACGAACTCGACGTCACCGACAGCGAGCAGTTCCACGCGGTCGTCGACGCCGTCGCCGACGACGACGGACTGGACGTGATGATCAACAACGCCGGCACCGGCCATCCGGGCGGCAGTCTCGAGGAACTCGGAGACGACATTCGGGATTTCGTCATCGACATCAATATCAAGGGCGTCTGGAACGGCTGTCACGCGGCGCTTCCCCACCTGAAAGCGCAGGGCCACGGTGCCATCGTCAACGTCGGCTCGCTGGCGAGCATTCTCGGGCTCCCCAAGCAGTCAGCCTACTCGATGAGCAAGGGCGCGGTGTTGAACATGACCAGGGCGGTCGCCGCCGAGGCCGGCCCCTACGGCGTCCGCGCGAACACGGTCTGTCCCGGCTTTACCGAGACCTCCCTGCTCGAGCAGTACCTCGAGGAGCAGGCGGACCCCGAGAAAGCTCGCGAGCAGATGATCGAACAGTACCCGCTCAAGCGACTGGCCGAACCGGAGGAGATCGCGGACGCGATCCTCTTTCTGGCCAGCGAGGAGTCCTCGTTCGTCAACGGCCACGGGCTGGTCGTCGACGGCGGCTTCTCGGCCTGAATCGGCCATTGGGCAACCACCGGTTTCGACTCATTCCTCGCGGACCAGCGCCACGCTCGCGAGCTGGTCGCCCGCGGTCACGGTCGCCTCGCGGGTGAGCGCGTAGAGCACCCCGTCTCGATCCGCGCGGGCCTCGTGAAGCGCCTCGTACGTCGTCGGGTGATAGACCGTACCGATCGCCGCTCCCTCGGAGACGGACTCGCCGACCTCGAGCGACGGGTTCGGACGGAAGAGTCCGGAGTCGTCGGCGGTGACCTGTCCGAGGTGATTCCGGGCGACGATCTGATCGCGTTCGGGGACGTCACCGGGAAGGAGGCCGAGGTACCGACAGACGTCGAGGAGGCCCTCGACCCCCTCTTTGACGACGTCCTCGAGGATCTGTTTGTTGTGGGCGAGTTCGGGCGTGATCGACGGGATTCCCTCCGCGGCAGTCGCGACGCGAAGCTTGCCCGCGAAGCCGCGGTGGTGCCACTCGTCCGGGGCGTCCTCGTCGGCCTGTTCGGACAGCAGCAGACCCGTTCCGAATGACTCCGCGAGGCGACGGGAGCGCTCGTCGTCCTCGCGATAGACGACGTGGGGAAGCATATTGGGGCTCCCCGTATGAAGATCGACGAGAGCGTCGGCCGCCGTGACGAACTCCCAGAGGCGGGCTGCCATACGCTGGTGGAGGCTCCCGTCGCTGTCGCCCGGCCAGATGCGGTTCATGTTGGGGTTGATGCTATCGAGCTGTTCCGGCGTCGTGTAGGAGACGCGATCGAAGGTGAGCGGGTTCGCGACGGGGACGGCGATCACGGTCCCCGATAGCGACTCGAGGGGGAGTCGCTCGTGGAATCGCCGGAGGACTTCGGTCCCGTTGATTTCGCGGCCGTGCTGGGCCGCCTGCACGTACAGCGTCGGGCCCGATTCGTCGCCGCGATAGGTGTGGACCGTGGTCGTCAGTTCGACTCCCGACGGCAACCGTGCGAGCGTTACCTGTTCAGCCGTGTGCGTGCCCTCGCTCATGTCCGGACATTTCACGTCCCGCGGTATGTACCTGCGGCCGGCCGCCGGCAGACGTGACCGTCCCGTCGCCCGATGGATCGGTGGATGCGGGCTCAGCGGTCGCCGACTCGAGACCACTACCGTTTTCACTCGTCCTGCCGTCTCGGAGGATATGGGAGACGTTACTGCTACCCTGCACACGAACGAGGGCGATATCGAGGTCGAACTCTACGACGAGCGCGCGCCGCGGACCGTCGACAACTTCGTCGGACTCGCGACCGGTGGCAAGACCTGGGAAGACCCCGAGTCGGGCGAGGAAGTCGATGACGAGCCGCTGTACGACGACGTGGCCTTCCACCGCGTCATCGAGGACTTCATGATTCAGGGCGGCGATCCGACCGAGACCGGTCGCGGCGGCCCCGGCTACCAGTTCGACGACGAGTTCCACGACGAACTCCGTCACGACGACGAAGGCATCCTGAGCATGGCCAACTCCGGTCCCGACACCAACGGCTCGCAGTTCTTCATCACGCTCGGTCCCCAGCCCCACCTCGACGACCGCCACTCCGTGTTCGGCAAGGTCACCGACGGCATGGACGTCGTTCGCGAGATCGGCGACGTCGACACGAACGCCAACGACCAGCCGAAAGAAGACGTCGTCCTCGAGTCCGTCTCCGTCGACTACGAGTAACGCGTCGATCGACTATCGCGGACGATTTTCCGGCGGTTCGGACGCTCGACACGAGCGCGATATACCAGCCAGCACCGATAGTAAATCCGATATAGTTACTTCGGTGCCACGCCCACAGGCGGTATCACCTGCTATCGACGAACGCTACTGGCCGGAGCCGCCTCGAGTCTCGCCCTGCCGCTCGCCGGTTGCGCGGGCGATAATTCGGACGATGCGGAAGAAACGGACCCGACGGGAACGAGTCGCCAGTCGATGCGACTGCGAGCGGAGGGATGACGGCGGCGATACACACGAGCGAGGGCGATATCGACGTCGCGCTCTACGATGAGCGCGCACCGCGGACCGTCGACAACTTCGTCGGATTGGCGACGGGCGGCAAGACCTGGATCGACCCCGAGACGGGTAACACAATCGAGAACGAGCCGCTGTACGACGACGTGGCCTTTCACCGCGTCATCGAGGACTTCATGATTCAAACCGGTGACCCGACCGGCACCGGTCGGGGTAGTCCCGGCTACCGGTTCGACGACGAGTTTCACCCCGAACTCCGTCACGACGACGAGGGCATCCTGAGCATGGCCAACTCCGGTCCCGACACCAACGGCTCGCAGTTCTTCATCACGCTCGGTCCCCAGCCCCATCTCGACGGTCACCACGCCGTCTTCGGCACGGTCACCAGTGGGATGGACGTCGTTCGCGAAATCGGCGACGTCGACACCGATGCTGACGATCGACCGAAAACGGACATCGTCCTCGAGTCCGTCTCCGTCGACGACGAGTAACTCGAGCGGTGTTCGAGGCGCAAACTACCGTTTCTGCGGCATGTTTCCTGAGCGACGTGACTGTCCGTATCGACGCCGTGAGCGACCGAGACGTTTTATCACCCGCGCTACTATGGGCTGTCGAATGGGAGCGTCTTCGCCGACTGATGCGGATCTCCACGCGCGTCTTCGCCGACAGGAGATCATCACCGAATTGAGCCAGCAGGCGCTGGCGGGGACCGATATCAAGAGACTCTATCGCGATGCGACGGCCGCCGTCGCCGAGACGTTGGATACCGAATACTGCGTCGTCCTCGAGCGATTGCCGGACGGGACGGAGGGCGTCTGCAGAGCGGGCGTCGGCTGCACGGCAGGGGCCGTTGGGAACGCGACCGTCGTATTGGGCCGAGACTCCCGGCCGGCGGAGTCCTCCCCCGCCGAGGAGCCGGTCGTCGTCGACGACTTGCGTGCTGACGAGCGGACAAACGATTCGGCGTCGATCACCGATCTCAACATCGTGAGCGGTATCAGCGTCCCGATTAGCACGGTCGACGGGCCGTGGGGCGTCCTCGAGACGTACGCGACCGAACGGCGAGCGTTCACCGAGTCCGACGCCGACTTCGTGGGACGCGTTGCAGACGTCCTCGCCTCGGCCGTCGAAAACGAGCGGGCACACGCCGAACGCGAGGAGCTGTTCGACCGGATCTCGGACGCCTTCTTCGCGCTCGACGAAGAGTGGCGGTTCACCTACCTCAACGAGCGCGCACACGAACTGATCAACCCCGACGGGCGAGAGCTGGTCGGCACGGAAGTCTGGGCGGAGTTCCCCGAAGCCAGCGAACGGGCGTTCAAATCGAAATACGAACGGGCGATGTCCGAACAGGAGACCGTCTCGTTCGAGGAGTACTACCCCGAGCCGCTCGACGCGTGGTTCGAGGTGCGTGCCTACCCGTCGGCGACCGGTCTCTCCGTCTATTTCCGCGACGTTACGGAGCGCCGCGTGCGCGAACGAGAACTCGAGGAGTCCGAGCGCCGCTACCGGACGCTGGTCGAACACTTTCCGAACGGGGCCGTCGCCCTCGTCGACGAGGACCTGTGCTATCAGACGGTCGGCGGTACCCCCCTCGAGGCCGCCGATGCCACAGTCGCGGAACTCGAGGGTGAACCGCTCGAGGCGGTGCTGCCGCCGGCGTTAGCGACCGAGCTCGTCCCGCGCTACGAGGCCGCACTCGAGGGCGAGGCCAGTGCGTTCGAACTGTCGTCGAGCGGTCGTATCTACGATATGCAGACCATCCCGGTCCGCGACGACGACGGCGCGGTCTTCGGCGCGATCGGGATGTCCCAGGACATCACCGAACGCCGCGAGTACGAGCGCCAACTCGAGGAGTCCGAGCGCCGCTACCGGGCGCTGGCCCAGCACTTCCCGAACGGTGCCGTCGGCGTCTACGACCGCGACCTCACGTACACGCTGACCGAGGGTGCCATGGTCGGCGAGACGCTCCCGCCAGCGGACCAAGTCGAGGGGAACCGAATGCCGGACGTCTTCCCCGACGAAACGGTCGCGGACCTCGAGCCGCTGTTCCGAGCGGCCGTCGAGGACGGCGAAACCGGCAGTATCGAGACGGAGTTCGGCGGCCGAAACTGGCGCGTCTGGGCGACACCGCTCCGCGACGGCGACGGAGACATCTTCGCCGGGCTGAGTTTCGCACAGGACGTGACCGAGCAGGTCGAGCGAGAGAACGACCTCGAGCGCTACGAGACGATCGTCGAGGTCGTCAACGACGGCGTCTACGTCGTCGACGAGGACCGACGGTTTACCATGGTCAACGAGACGTACGCCGAGATGCTCGGCTACGCCCCCGACGAACTCGTCGGCACCGATGCGTCCGCGGTCGTCGACGACGTGGTAGCCGGGCAGGTCGCTGAACTGGAAGCCGCCACTGCGGCTTCGGACGTCGAGTGGCCCTCGATCGAAGCCGAGCTTCGGACGGCGGACGGCGAGACGCTTCCCGTCGAGGGGACCTTCGCGATGCTGCCCGAAGACGACAGTCGGTGGCACCGTGTCGGCATCGTCCGGGACATCAGCGAGCGGAAGGCCCGGGAACGCCGGCTCGAGGAGTCCGAACGCCGTTACCGGACACTCGTGGAGAACTTCCCCGAGGGCGCGGTCGGCCTCTTCGACGAGGAGCTCGCGTACACGGCCGTAGGCGGGCAACTCCTCGATGAGGTCGGCATTGCCAGGGAAGACCGCGTCGGGAGCAGCATAGACGAGCTCCATCCGGACCACCTGGCCGACGAGATCGAGCCGTACTTTCACGCGGCCCTCGACGGAGAGGCGAACTCCTTCGAAGTCGAACGGTACGACCGTCACCTGTACGCCCACACGCTCCCCGTCAGGAACGGCGACGACGAAATCTTCGCGGGCATGGTCGTGGTGCAGGACGTCACGGAGCGCCGGGAGTATCAGCGAAAGCTCGAGGAATCGAACGAGCGACTGGAGCAGTTCGCGTACGCGGCCTCCCACGACCTGCAGGAACCGCTGCGGATGGTCACGAGCTACCTGACGTTACTCGAGAACCGCTACGGCGACGCCTTCGACGAGGACGGCGAGGAGTTCCTTGCGTACGCCGTCGACGGGGCCGAACGGATGCGCGAGATGATCGATGGCCTGCTCGAGTACTCCCGAGTCGAAACGCAGGGCGCTCCGCTCGAGCCGACGGACCTGAATGCGGTGTTCGAGAACGTCCGCGAGGACCTCCAGATACAGATCGAGGAGAACGATGCCGAGATCACCGTCGACGACCTGCCCCGCGTCGAGGGCGACGCCAGCCAGTTGCGACAGGTCCTGCAGAACCTGCTGAGTAACGCGATCACGTACAGCGGCGACGAGCCGGCTCGAGTCCACGTCGGTGCCGATCGACGGGACGACGAGTGGGTGATCTCGGTCCGCGACGAAGGGATCGGGATCGATCCGGCCGATCAGGATCGAGTGTTCACCATCTTCGATCGACTCCACAGCCGCGAGGAGTACGAGGGGACGGGCATCGGACTCGCGCTCAGTGAACGCATCGTCGAACGCCACGGCGGCGAGATCTGGGTCGACTCCGAGCCCGGCGAGGGCGCGACGTTCTCGTTGACGCTGCCCGCCGCCCAAGAGCGGGAGTAGTACCCCCGTCTCGCCCGTCCCGATTGAGCGCCTGCCGGACGCACCACGGCGCACCCATTTAGGGACAGACGGCATAGAGCGCGTATGGACTGGACAGCCGACGACATTCCCGATCAGGACGGACGAACGATCGTCATCACGGGCGCGAACAGCGGCATCGGCCTCGAGGCCACCCGCGAACTCGCGCGCAACAGCGCGACGGTGATCATGGCGACGCGGAGCACCGAGCGCGGCGAGGACGCGGCCGACGATGTCCGCGAGGACGTCCCCGACGCCGACCTCCGCGTCGAGGAGTGCGATCTGGCAGCCCTCGAGTCCGTTCGTTCCTTCGCGGAGCGGCTCGAGGACGTGGAAATCGACGTGCTGATCAACAACGCGGGGGTCATGGCGATCCCGCGCTCGGAGACTACGGACGGGTTCGAGACCCAGTTCGGCGTCAACCATCTCGGTCACTTCGCGCTGACCGGCCTGGTGCTCGAGAACCTGGCGACCGACGAGGAGGAGCCCGCGCGGGTCGTCACCGTCTCGAGCGGCGTTCACGAGAGCGGCGAGATCGACTTCGACGACCTGCAGCACGAGGAGTCCTACGACAAGTGGGACGCCTACGCCCAGTCGAAGCTGGCGAACGTCCTATTCGCATACGAACTCGAGCGCCGATTCCTCACTGCGGATATGAACGCCCAGAGTATGGCAGTGCATCCGGGCTACGCGAACACCCAGCTACAGCTGCGCGGGCCCGAACAGAGCGGGAGTCGCCTCCAGATGGCGGCGATGAAACTGATGAACACGGTCGTCGCGCAGTCGGCCGAGATGGGCGCGCTCCCGACGCTCTATGCCGCGACCGCGCCGGAGGCCGAGGGCGGCGCGTACTACGGCCCCGGTGGCTTCCAGAACATGCGCGGCACGCCCGAGCGACAGGCCTCATCGGATCGATCGTACGACGAGGAGACAGCCCGTCGGTTGTGGGCCGTCTCGGAAGAACTGACCGGCGTCACGTACGATCTGCCAGAGCCGAAAGAGGAGGTGCCAGCGTAGGGCCAGGGACAGCGCTCAATTACTCGCGCCAACCGTAACGCGAAAGACCACGCGGCCGAACGAATACACAATGAGCGACGACGGCATTCAGCGCGCCAGCGACGTCGGCTCGAGCGACGCGCCGCCGATCGAGGAGAAGCCCTACAAGATCATCTTCGAGGCCAACAAGTGCTTCGGCGCGGGCAAGTGCGCCGAGGTCAGCGACAACTGGGAGATGTCCATCGCGTCGGGCATGGCCCAACCGAACGAGTACTTCTTCGGCGAAGACGACCTCGAACACAACGTCCGCGCCGCCGAAGTCTGCCCGGCGAAGAAAGACGACGGCTGCATCCACGTCGTCGACCGCCGGACCGACGAGGAGATCGCACCGGATCCCCACGGTGACGGTACGCTGAGCGTCGACTGGTAAGGACTCGAGACGGGAGGCCCACGGGCGCACACCGAAACGCACATCCCCGACCCGGGACAACGCTCGAGTGCACTTCTGCGCGAGGGTAGCCAAGCAGGCCAACGGCGGTGGGCTTAAGACCCGCTCCCGTAGGGGTCCTTGGGTTCAAATCCCAACCCTCGCATACCGACTCGAACGACAGTGAGAGTCGTGTCTGCGAGACGCGGGATTTGAATCAGGGAAGTCGCAGCGCGAACGGAGTGAGCGACCGTCTTCCCGTGGTTCGAATCCCAGCCCTCGCATGTCACCGCAAACACGTTCTGAGCGCCGGTTGTGTTATCTGGAATGTGAACGATTGAGTCGGCTGAAATCGACGCGTTTCGGGTTCAGTTCGAACTGCCAGTCGGCTCGTAGTGTTCCCGGTGGACGATCGTCTCGGTGCCGTCCTCGATTGCAGTCACGACGATCTGGTCCCCGTTCGGATCGAACTGGACGGTGACCCAGCTATCGGCCCATGTCGACAAGGCACCGCCCGACTCGTCGTTGTACAGTTCGAATTCCGCGCCAGCGATCGTCGACTCGAGTCGGACTGTCTCGGCCTCGAGTCCGGGCGAGTCCGTGAAGTGGACTCGAGCGAAGTCCGTCGTTTCGGGATCGAATCCGTCGGAAGCCTCGTTCGGGTCGACGTCCCATTCGATTTCGTCGATGACGTCGTTGTCCGCGTCCTCGATGGGGTCTTTGAACGCGGCTTCGGGATCGTCGGGCGTGTCGTCTTCGCCGCCGACCCAGAAGACCGTCCACTCGTCGTCTTCGGTCACGAGAACCCAGATGCCGGATTCGTCGGCGGCCTCCTGATCCGCTAACTCGGCGCGGACCAGTGCAATGTCCTCGTTACCGATCTCCGACTCGAGTTTCCCCTCGTCAAACCAGAACGAGGCCCCTTCCAACTCGAGAATGTCCGCGACGGACCCGTCCTCGGTGATGAGCTCCGTCTCGATGTTCTCCCGGCCGTCGAACTCGCCGGATTCGAACTCCCACTCGGGGTCCTCGTATAGGGCGTACAGCGGACTCGAATTGTGGACGACCTCGAGCAACGCGTCGGTGTCCTCGGCTTCGGCCGCGTCGAGATACGCGTCGATGGCGGAGTTCGGGCCCGGTCCGGTCTCACCGTCGGACCCGTCGTCGTTCTCATTGTCATTCGTGGAGTCATCGGGACCACTGTTTTCATCGCTCGAGGCGTCGCTCAGACAGCCTGCGAGGAGGGACGAGACGCCAACCCCAGCGGAGACCACATAGGTTCGACGATTCATAGACAATAATTGATAGATTGACACCATTGATAAATTCACCGTTCCTTCGTTTTTATTAGGGGGAGTGAATGGAGGAACAGCGACGTGAATCGTCAGTCGATAGTCACAGCGATCGGTACCTGTACCTAGTGAATGGAGCAGTCGGTTTTGATGGGGTTGTGGGAGATTAACCGTCCTGCTATCATGGCAATAGGGGATCGCCACGCCCTCCCCAACCGATTCGTTCGCGCCTCGCGGCGCTCACTCATCCCTCACGCAGTGTCATCGGCCGCCCTCACTACGTTCGGTCGGCCTCAAGCACGCGCCACCGCACGCCGGTTGGCCGGTCCGAAGTGATACGTAGATCCCTTGTACTGAGCACTCATGTCTCAATCAGTTTCGTCCGTGACCCCCGTCGGACCGGAACGCGCAGGTACAACCGTTTCACCGGAGCAGGGACGTTCTGTAACTGAGCGATGAACGACCAACGGACCGCGGATCGAGACGGCGAGGGATCGCGAATCGCGACCAACCGAACGGCGGTCGCCATCGCCGCCAGTTCGCTGCTGATCGCAGCGATGGGTGTACTCCTGGCTCGGCGCGGGCTGCTCGAGGCCATCGTCGCCCGCGGAGTCGCCGTGGACATGTTGCCGCTGTATCTCCTGTTCGTTCTCCTCGCAGTCTGGCTCGTGATCTGGAGCTGGGGGCGGCTGTTAACGCTCTTCCAGTGAGCACCGCTCGTGGCATTAGAACGGGTACTCGCGGGGCTCGTGCTGGACCGAGACCAACTTCGTCGTCGTCACTTCCTCGAGGATCTGCTCGCCGTTGTACCGGCCCATGCCGGATTGTTTCATCCCGCCGAAGGGGACGTGGGGCTCGTCGTTGATCGGCTGGTCGTTGATGTGGATCATGCCCGTGTCGATCCCGTCTGCGATCCGCCGGGCCTGCTCGAGGTCTTCGCTGTGGACCGACCCCGACAGGCCGTGGATGGTGTCGTTCGCCAGCTCGATCGCCTCCGCGTCGCTCGAGAAGGGGATAACGGGTGCGACGGGGCCGAAGTGTTCGTTTTCCGCCGCGGCCATGTCGTTATCGGCGTCGGAGAGCACAGTAGGTTCGACGACGAGGCCGTCCGACTCACCACCCGTCTCGAGGGTCGCGCCTTCCTCGACTGACTCCTCGATGTAGCCCACGATCTGGTCGCGCTGGCTCTCGTCGATGATGGGGCCGATGATCGTCTCGTCGGCCGACGGGTCGCCGGTCGCCAACGAGGCGGTCCGGTCGGCGAGCGCGTCCACGTAGTCGTCGTACAGCGACTCGTGGACGAGGTGGCGGTTGATCGAGATGCAGGCCTGGCCCTGGTGGAGGAAGGAACCGAAGACGCCGCCGTCGACGGCGCGATCGAGGTCGGCCCCGTCGGTGACGACGTGGACGTTGTTTCCGCCGAGTTCGAGCGCGGGCAACGCACAGTTGCTCGCCGCCTTCTCGGCGACGCGCTGGCCGATCTCGGTCGAACCCGTAAACGCGAGCACCCGCGGAATATCGTGGTCTGCGACCGCGTCGCCGATTTCGGAGCCGCGGCCGGGGACGACGCTGAGGGCCCCCTCCGGCACGCCGGCCGCCTCGAAGATCCGCGCGAGCAATAGACCGCCCGTGATGGGCGTGTTCGAGGCGGGCTTGAGCACGACCGAATTCCCGGCCGCGATGGCCGGTGCGACCGCCCGCATCGAGAGATGCAGCGGGAAGTTCCACGGGGAGATGACGCCGACGACGCCGACGGGTACCCGCTCGGCCGTGTTCTCCTTCCCCGGGGTAATCGAATCCATATGCTGGCCGTCCATCCGGAACGGGTAGCTCGCCGCCTGCTGCATCATCCCGCGGGCGGTCCCGATCTCCGCCTCGCACTTGACCGGTGTGCTCCCGCTCTCGACGGTCAGCAGCTCCGCGATCTCCTCGCGGTGGTCACCGACGAACTCGATCGCCGCGTTGATCACGCCCGCTCGAGCCTGGGGCGGCTGCTCGGCCCACGACTCCTGTGCCTCGGCCGCGGCCTCGTAGGCCCGATCGACGTCGTCCTTGGTGCCCGCCGGAACGCTCGCGATCTCCTCGCGCGTGAAGGGGTCCTCGTCGGTGATCGCGTCTCGCTCACCGGTATCGATCCAGTCACCCGCGAGATACAGCGATTCCCAGCCGCTCTCGGGTGCGAGAGGAAGGTCAGTCATACGGGCGGGCTAGCTCTCGAGTGGGGAAAAGTAGCATACTCGCAGGCGCAACGGCGGGGTCGACGGCTCGAGTGGACGGCTACTGCCGCCGTCGTTACGAGAAGCGCTGCGGGAGCAATACCGCGAGCGGGAGGTAGATGGCCACCGTGATAACGAACGTCGCGAGTGCACCGAGCAGGAGGTTCTCGGAGACGAGCCGCCACGAGAGCAACAGCATTCCCGCTGGCGGGAGCGCGAGCCCGGCCGCAGTCCGGTGGAACTGCCGGAGTTGGTCGCCGATGGCCACCGGCGTAGCCGTCGCGTCGCTGCGCTCGTCGTCGTCCGCCGTGAACGCGGGGACGGAGAGGTATATCCCGAGACCGATCACGAATCCGACGAACACACCGAACGGCAGATCATCGAACAGCTGGAGTCCGAGATACGCGAAGACGGGAACGGCGAGGCCGCCGACGGCGACCCCGATCAGTTCGGTCGACAGTCGCCCGTCGTCGACCGAATCCGACCGTGCGTCACGAGAGTCGTTCATTCCTACGTCGACCGACTCACTGCAGCCATATCATCGTTATCTGTCACTCGCGTCACCGTCCCGTGATAGCACGATTGTCGCGGCAAATCGAGCGAACACGGTCCCAGGGATCACGGTCGTTCCGCCGATGCTACTCGTCGCTCTCGGTCACGTCCTCCGTCCGGAGTTCCTCGCTGGCCTCGCGCACCTCGCGCATTACGCTCGAGATGCGTTCCTCGGCCTCGAGTTCGTCCTCGACCGAGAGGTCGACGCCCTCGACCTCGAGCAGGAACTTGGCGACCTCCGTCGATTCGTACATCACGTCGTCGAGTTCCTCAGCGGTGAAGAAGTCACACATCGCGCCGTAGAGGAAGGTCGCGCCGGCGGTCCGAACCTTGTCCTCGAAGGAGGAACGGGCCTGATTGACCGCCTGAGGCGTGTAGGTATCGGTCATGAAGGGGATCAGCTCCGGCAGGTTCTCCCCGATCTTCGTCATTTCGACGCCGGTCTCGGTACGGAAGTCCGAACAGAGCCGCGCAATGGCCCACTCGCGGGCGGTGATGTAGGTCCGATCCCGCAGGAACTCGTTGACGCGCTCGTACTGCGCGCCGTCCATTTTCGTGAATTTGGCGTACTTTCGGACATCCTCGGGGACGTCGTTTTCCTGCGGTTCGGGGTCCGGAACGCCCGGCATCGACGCGTCGTCGGTATCCTCGGGATCCGGAGCGCCGCCGTCATCCGCCGAGTCGGCGTCGGTCGGAGCCACACTGGGCGTCGAATCGGGAGTGAAGTCTGACGCAGGGTCGGAGTCTGACGCCGGTTCGGAGTCCGACGCAGAGTCGGGGTCCAACGCCGGTTCGGGGTCTGTGTCGGCGGTGTCGCCGTCGCTTTCTCCGTCGGCTGCCGATTCCGTATCGGCGTCGACTCGAGCCGCGTTCGGTCCATCCTCGTCCATGCCCGCGTATTACCAGCAACCCGAGATAAGGGTTGTTCTCGAGCGGGTCGGCCACTCGATTGCAGCGAGACCGCCGCCATCGGGGGCTCGCGGTCGCCTTCGGGCGTAAACGGTTCGCGTATGAACGCGAGTTCGATCGGATTTAAGTTCGTGAGGGGCATGCGGTAGTATATGTCACAGACGCCAGTCGTCGTCAAGGCAGTACGGACGCCACAGGGGAAAGAAGACGGCGTGTACGCCGACGTTCGCAGCGAATCTCTCTCGGTGCCGTTGATCGACGAGATTCTGGCCGAGACCGGCCTCTCGGGCGACGAGATTGACGATCTGATGTGGGGTTGTGCCCAGCAGCGCGACGAACAGGACAACAACCTCGCCCGCGTCATCGCCCTGCTCTCGGAACTCGGCGAGAGCGTGCCGGCGACGACGATCAACCGCTGGTGTGCCTCCTCGATGCAGTCGGTCATCTCCGCCTCCGACGCCATCGCGGCCGGCAACCGCGACGCCATCATCGCCGGCGGCGTCGAGAACA
Organism: Natrinema zhouii; assembly: GCF_013456555.2. Classification (GTDB taxonomy): domain Archaea; phylum Halobacteriota; class Halobacteria; order Halobacteriales; family Natrialbaceae; genus Natrinema; species Natrinema zhouii. The sequence goes on along the minus strand of NZ_CP059154.1, from coordinate 2,425,412 downwards.
TGAGCCGCGTCCCGATGGGCGGCGGCTTCGGCGGCATCAATCCCGAGCTGTCCGAACTGTACGATCTCGGCGATCTCCAGATGGGGATGACCGCCGAGAAGGTCGCCGAGGAGTACGGCGTCAGCCGCGAGGAACAGGACGAGTACGCCGCCCAGAGTCAACAGCGCGCGGTCGAAGCCACCGAAGAGGGCCGCTTCGACGACGAGATCGTCCCCATCGAGACCGAAGACGGCACCGTCGAGGAGGACGAGGGACTCCGTCCCGGCACCACCGCCGAAAAGCTCGCCGAGCTGCCGACCGTCTTCAAGGAGGACGGCACCGTCACGCCCGGCAACGCCTCACAGATCTCCGACGGCGCGTCCGCCCTGCTCGTCACGAGCGAGGCCTTCGCCGAGGAACACGACCTCGAGATCATGGCCGAAGTCGGCATGAACAACGTCGCCGGCGTCGACCCCACCGTGATGGGGATTGGTCCGGTTCCGGCGACCAAGGGGCTGCTCGAGCGCAACGGCCGCGACATCGACGAGTACGATCTGGTCGAACTCAACGAGGCATTCGCCAGCCAGTCGATCTACTCGCGCGACGAACTCGGCATCGACCCCGACATCTTCAACGTCAACGGCGGTGCGATCGCGCTCGGTCACCCGCTGGGCGCATCGGGTGCCCGCCTGCCGGTCACGCTGATCAACGAACTCCAGAAGCGCGGTGGCGGCCTCGGGCTGGCGACGCTGTGTGTCGGCTTCGGACAGGGTGCGGCGATCGAGTTCGACGTCAACTAAGGCGGCCAATCGATCCGGATTTTGCGATTCTTTCAAACGGGGTTAGCGACAGCCAGAGGGAGCGGTCCACATGCGGTGGCGCGCGCTGGGCCGCGGTGAGCGAAGCGAGATCGAACGCAGTGAGATCTCGAACTGCGAACGGGGAGCGAATGCGAGGTCCGAGCATAGCGAGGACCTCGAGAAGCGAACGGCGAACGACGTGAGCCGTGAGCAGCGACCCGTGAGCCCGGCGAACCGCGGACTGAATTTGCGCGAAGGATGAGCGAACGGAGTGAGCGAATCGGCTGGGGAGGGCGTGGCCTCTCCGTGTTGCCACGATAGCAGAACGTTCACCGTCGTTGCATCCGTTCCGATTCTACTGCAACGACAACCGCATCTCGAGCCGCCGAGAACGAACCGATCAACTCGAGCGAGCAACCAGCGATTTAGGTAACTCGAGCGCGTGCAGACGTGTATGGACCCGCTGCTGGCGGTACTCGTGGGGATCCCCCTCCTGTGGCACCTCGGGCTCACCGCCGTCGCCTACTACGACGCCGGACGAGTCGGCCTCGAGCCACCGAAGAAATGGGCGGCGATCACATTCTGCATCCCGCTGATCGGCTTCTTCATCTACCTGTTCGAGCGCAGCGAGCTGTCCTACGATCCCGAGAGCGACCCGTATCGGGAGCACAATTTCAATATCCACCCCTCGAGAGCCGACGACACGCCGCTTCCCTCGCGCGGTGACGACCGGCTCGAGCCGGGAGACGACCGCGAGGACGCGAACGGAGAACCGACGTCCGACGAGTAGCGCGATCCGATGAGTCGAGGCCGATCGACTCGGTCACGCTCGGTCGTCGCCCGTGTTTCCGCTCGAGATCAACTCTCGTCCAAGAATTGCTTCAATGCGACCCTCGTCCCGACGTACGATGACAGTCCAACGGCGATGAGGAACAGGATCGCGAGCAGAGTGGTGTAGCTAAAGAGGACTTGTAATGCCATATCGAACTATTTTGTCGTTCACAGTAATATACGTGTCGACAGATTGGTCAGTTCACACTCGAGAACTCGAACCGCCGCGGCCACGGGCGCTCTCCCTCGCGAACTCGATGAGGGGGCGCACCGTCGGTGATCAGTCGTCCGCCGGTGCCGGGCTGCTGCCCTCGACCTGTGTGTCGGGGACCGTCCCATCGTCGTTCCAGCCCCGTTCGCCGTAGTACTCGGCGAGCCCCTGTTCGAAGTCCGGGATCTGGTCCTCGTACGGGAGCCGATCGTCGCCGCGATCGAAGCCGCGCTGGTTGTTGAAGTGGCGCTCGAGCGAGACGACCTCGCCGCCGAGTGCGAGCAGTTCCTCGTAGTCGGCGTCGAGCAGCGTCTCGAAGCGCTCGTCGGTCATGAAGTCGCGCGAGAACTTGCAGACGACCGCGCTGTCCTTGATCGCGTTGATGTTCTCGAGTTCGACGACCTTCGGCGGTTTGCCCTCGAGGCCCTCCTTGTCGAAGGCGTCGTCGGCGTCGACGAGCGGGTACTCGTAGGGGTAGAACTCGGCGTACATGTGGTCGGCACCGCGATTCGAGGTGGCGAAGGCGAGCCCCTGTCCGTTCAGAGTGCGGCCGTCGTGGGCGGCGAACTCCATGCCCTTGACCGACCAGTTCTCGACGCCGAGTTCGTCGTGGACGCGGTCGACGCCCTCCGCGAGCGTGTCGCCGATACCCTCACGGTGGGCGATCTTCTCGACGAGGTCGTGGATGAGGTCGACGTTGCCGAACTCGTCCTCGCTGGCGAGGTAGGCCGCGATGGTGTCGCCCGTCGAGATAGTATCCAGCCCGTACACGTCACAGAGCTTGTTCGATTGCATCACGTCGACGATGTCGTCGACGCCCGAGTTCGGACCGAAGGCCATCAGCGTCTCGAACTCGGGGCCCTCGGTCTCGAGGCCGGATTCCTCGTCCCGCGTCGGCAGTTTGCAGGCGAAGGCACACGCCGAACAGGTACCTTTCTTGTACTTCTTCTCCTCAACGCGGTCGCCGTTGACGCCCTCAATCCCCTCGAAGGAGAGCTCCGAGAAGTAGTAGCTCGGCAGGGCCTCGACCATGTTCGCGTACTCCGTGACCGAGGTCGTTCCCTGATCTCGCATCGGACTATCAGACTGGGCGGCCTCGCCGTGGATCTCCATCTGAAGCGACGGGATCTCGACCTCGCGGGTGGAGTCGCCGTCGAAGGTGATTGCCTTGACGTTTTTCGCGCCGAGGACGGCACCGAGGCCGCCGCGCCCGAAGGCGCGTTCCTCGGAGGTCATGATCGAGGCGTAGCGGACCTGATTCTCGCCGGCTGGCCCGATGACCGTCGTGTGTTCCGAGCCGAGGCCGTGTTCGTCCTCGATGTACTCACAGGTTTCGGGAACGGTCGCTTCCGCCAGTTCCGGTACCTCCTCGAACTCGACGCCCTCGTCGGTGACGTGGACGATCACGAGGTCGTCGCTCACGCCGGTGATTTCGACGACGCTGTACCCCGTCCCGGTGAAGTTCCGCGAGAGAAAGCCACCGGCGTTCGAGGAGAGCAATCCGTCAGTGAGCGGCGAGACGCCAGTCGCCGACATCCGTCCCGTAAAGCTCATCGTCGAGTGCTGAAGCGGCCCCGTCGCGAAGTAGAGCCGGTTGTCGGCACCCAGCGGATCTGCGTCGAACGGGATTCGATCGTGGGCGAGTTTCGTCCCGAGTGCGCGCCCGCCGATGGCTGATTCGAGGACGTCGTCGATCTCCTCGGTCTCAGTCGTTCGCTCGCCGACGTCGATCGAGCACAGTGGTCCTCGGACGTGTTTCATAGTACCACACTGGTGGACACGGCCGCAAAACGGTATCGGTTTTTTGGGCGTGTCCGACCGGGGTGAGGGGGTCGAACGAGCTTCGATCGACGGGGTGCCGACGGCGTCGCCGGCGGTGGACTGGCTTTATCTATTCGTGGCGTCTGGCCTCGTGCATGCCGCGGCCGGACCACTCACTCGAGGAGACGACCATCGACGACGTGTACGAGCAACTCGAGACCCTCGAGGAGACCGTCGATACGTCGGACGAACGGACGGAGGTCCATCGGACGATGCGCCTGGTCGACCGGCTCTCGCACAACGCGACGGTGGGGAAGGTCATCACCGGGTTCACCCGCAAAGACAAGGCGGAGGCGTTCGTGGGCAGCGTCGTCATCGGACTACCGATGCTGGTCGAGGACGGTATCATGAGCATCGGCGCGCACCTCGCGACTCACCCGGCGCTGTTGCTGGTGAACCTGGCGTTTACGGCGGCGCTCGTCGTCGGCATCCTCTACGTCGCCGATTTCCGGGAGGTCCAGATCAACAACCCCTACTTCGGTCTCGTTCCGCGTCGGCCCGTCTGGGTGTTGCTGATCGCGTTCGCGACCGCTGCGGGGTTGATGACGCTGTGGGGCCGGGTGACGTGGGACGAGCCGTGGATCAATCTGTGTCAGGTCTCGGTCGTCTTCACCGCGATGGCGCTCGGCGGCTCGCTAGGTGATATCCTCCCCGGCGAGGCCGAACACCGATCCGTCGACACCTGAGACGCGGTCATGGCGGCGACGGGGGACGTTCCTCGCGAACGGAACGTTTTTCGGGATCACGAAGAAGCCGCATCCATGGTCAGTACGGCAGTTCTGTTCGCACTCGCCGCGTTGCTCCTCTACGGCGGCTGGGCGGTAGCCGGCGGCGTCGCGACCCGATCGCTCTCGCCCGTCAACGCCGTCTTCCTCTCGTACGTCGCGAGTCTCGTCATCGCCGGCAGCTACGTGCTCTCGCTTCGCCGGCCGATCACCGGAACCCGGGTCGACGTCGGCTTCGCGCTCGTCTCCGGCACGTTCCTCGCGGCCGCCTCCATCTGCTTCTACACCGGGCTCGCCCGCGGAAACATGGCCATTGTCTCGGCGATCTCCGCGCTCTACTTCGTGGTCCCGGCGATCGTCGGCGTCTTCTACTTCGACGCACAGCTCACGGCGACGAACGTGGCCGGGCTGGCGCTCGCGGTGGTCGCCGTCGGGCTCGTCGCGACCTGAGCTCGCCACCGCCCGCTCGAGTCGTCGGAAACGGGCTCGAGCGTGAGCGAGTGTACCGGATAAAATAGCGGTTTCCCCGCACCGCACTGCAGGCCGAATAACACGGCTGCATTGGCGTGCCGTAACGGAGGATTCGGCGGCGACTACACCGGCGTTCCGCACTGCTCGATGGCCTCGCGAACCGCCTCGGTTCGGCCGATGAGCGTGATGTGGTCGCCCGCCTGCAGTACGACGTCGGCGGACGGAACCTCGTTGGTTCCGTTCCGGCTCACGAGCGCGATGAGGACGCCGTTCGGGAGTTCGCTGCCGACGTCGACGACCGTCTTTCCGACGAGGTCCTCGTCGGTGATCTCGATCTCCTGGACGTCCCCGGAGCGGCCGAGTTCCGACATCCAGTTCGAGAGCGCGGGGCGTTCGATCACGTTGTCGATCGCCCACGCGGTCGATTCGGCCGCCGAGATCGTCTCGACGCCGAGATCCTCGAACGCCGACGCGTTCGACGGGTTGTTCGCCCGAGCGATCACCGTCTGGACGTCGAAGTTCGACTTCGCGAGCTGTGCCACGAGGAGGTTCACGTCGTCGTCACCGGTCGCCGCGACGACGATCCGGGCGTTCTCCGCGCCCGCCTCGCGTAACACCTCGACGTCGGTCCCGTCACCCTGACGAGCGGTGAACCCGTCGTTGCGAAGGTCCTCGAGGACCGCGAGATCCTCCTCGATCAGGACCACGTTTTCGCCGCGCGCTTCCAGTCGTTGTGCCAGCGAGCGACCGACGCGGCCGCCGCCGATGATGAGTACACGCATGGGTATCACATCGAGTTTCTCCGCGATCTGTCTGGCCAGGCCGCCCTCGAGGACGACCGTCACGAGGATGACGAGAAAAACCGTTCCGACGAGCAGGTCCGCACCGGCCGGGTTCGTCGGCGGTGTCTCGGTCTGCAGCCGGATGGCGAACAGGGTCGCGACCGACGCGGGAATGATTCCCCGCGGTCCGACGGCGCTCATGAAGATCGTCTCCCTGAGCGTAAACCGGCCGCCGCGTGCCGAGAGGAAGACCAGGAGCGGTCGCAGGACGAGCATGATGATCGCGACGACGGCCACGCCGCCCAGCCCGAGCGCGAACAGCTGATCGAACTCGAGCAGTGCCGCGAGCGTGATGAAGACGAACGAGAGGACGAGCAGCGTAATGTCGCCCTTGAACGCCTCGATCTCGTCCTCGTAGGGGAGGTTGGCGTTGCCGAGGATCAGCCCGGCCGTCGCCACGGCCGCGACGCCCGCCTCGGCGAAGACGTAATCGGCCGCGCCGAAGGCGATGATCGCTCCCGCGAGCGTCAGCAGTCGCGCGTTCCGCGGCGCGTCGTCGGGCGAGAGATCGACGTACTGGAGCACCGACCAGACGGCCGCCGAGACGACGACGCCGACGAGCAGCCCCGTTCCGAGCCGCTCGGCGAACAGTTGCAGATAGATGTCCGCGTGAATCTCCTGGATAGTCATTGCCTTGAACAGCACGACCGCGAGGATCGCTGCCGTCACGTCGTTGACGATCCCTTCCGTCTCGAGGGTCGCCGCGACCCGGTCTCGGACGGGAACGACCTTGAGAATCGGCGTGATGACCGTCGGCCCCGTCGCGATCAGGAGCGCGCCGATCAACAGGGCGATGTCCCAGTCGGCCCCGAGGAAGAGGCGGACCGCGCCGGCGGTCCCCAGAAAGGCGATCGCCGCGCCGATCGTGGTCAACCGCACCACGGCCGTCGGCGCTTCTTTGATCTTGGATATCTTGAGGTGGAACGCTCCCTCGAAGACGATGATGGCGACCGAGAGTCCGACGATCGTCGAGAGGCCGCTCTCGCCGAATGAGTCGATGGTCAACACGCCGAGCCCTTCCGGCCCGATCGCGACCCCGGAAGCGATGAGAAAGAGGACGCTCGGAACCCGAAATCGGGCCGAGAGTAGCTGTGAGAGGACGCCGAGTCCGACGATCGAGGCGACCAGAAGGAGTAGCTCGCCGCCGCCTTCAGCCCCGGTCATAGTCGTCGCTGCCGCCCCGTGACCGGTCGGCATCCTATCGGCGCTGATACGTCCATTCGTCTCGATAGAGTCAATCCAGGCGGTTAACTCCTGTGAGAAATAGCCGTACTGTGGTCGAAACGAGCATCCCGTCCGTCGATATAGGTCAAGGCCGTGAGGGAGTTCCGGCCGACCGTCATCGCCCCGAGACGATCAGTCGTCCGCGTAGATCCGAGCCGCGCGGTCCTCGAATCGCTCGAGGATGACCCGACGCTTCTTCTTCATCGTCGGGGTGAGCATATCGTTTTCCTCGGTGAACTCCTGTGGGACGAGTTCGAACCGCTTGATCGTCTCGTGTTTCTCGAAGGACTCGTTGACCCGGTCGACCTCCTCCTGGATGTACGCACGGACGCGGTCGTAATCACACAGCTCCTCAGGGTCGTCGGGCAGGTCAATCCCCTCTTTCTCGGCCCACTCGCGGATGTGGTTCGTGTTCGGGACCAGCAGTGCGCCAATGAACTTCTCGCCGTCGCCGACGACCATCGCCTGCTCGACGACCTCGCTCGCTGCGAAGGCGTCCTCGAGCGGGCCGGGCGCGACGTTCTTCCCCGTCGAGAGGACGATGATCTGTTTGATCCGGTCGCGGAACTCGAGGTAGCCGTCGGGCCGCAGGTGAACGATGTCGCCGGTGCGGAACCATCCCGCTTCCGTGAACGCACCCTGCGTCGCGCCGGGCTTGTCCCAGTAGCCCTGCGTGACGCTCGGTCCCTTCACGAGGAGTTCGCCGACCTCACCGGGGTCGGCGCTGAACGCCTCCTGATCGGCGACGGTCTTGTCGACTTTCACGTCGACGTTGACCAGCGGCGGGCCGATCGTGCCGATCTCCACGGCGTCCGCCGGATTCGTCGAGACGACCGGCGAGGTCTCGGTGAGGCCGTACCCCTCGTAGATGGGCAGCCCCATCGCGTGGTAGAGCCGACAGAGCTCCGGCGAGAGGCTCCCGCCGCCGCTGATGAGCAGTTCGATCTCGCCGCCCAGCGCCTCGCGGACCGTCGAGAAGACGAGTTTGTCGGCCAGCGCCTGTTTGGCCCGCAGGATCGGCCCCGGCGAATCGGCCAGCTGGTACTCGACGCCGACGTCGGTCGCCCACTCGAAGATCCGCTCTTTCACGCCCGACTCGCTGGCCTGCTCGCGGATCGTGTCGTAGATCTTCTCGTAGACGCGGGGAACGCTCGTCGCCGTCGACGGGCCGACGATACTGAAGTCCTCCTGAAGCGTGTCCGGGCTCTCCGCATAGGCGACGCAGGCGCCGCTCGCGAACATCACGAAGTGACCGGCCGTCCGCTCGAAGACGTGCGCCAGCGGCAGATACGACATCGCCACCGCCCCCTCGTCCAGCGTCGGGACGTCGTCTCCCTTGTCCGGTCGCGGCGCGAAGCGTTTCCGGACGCCGTTGACGTTCGAGCGGAAGTTTCCGTGGGTCAGCTGGACCCCCTTCGGCTGCCCCGTCGTCCCGCTCGTGTAGATCAGGCTCGCCAGATCGTCCGGCTCCGTTTCCTCGATCCGGGCCTCGTAGGCCTCGAGGTCGAACGCCTCATCGCCGCGGGCGTAGACCTCGCCGAGGGTGACGATGTCGTCGCGGTCGTCGTAGCCGTCGATCTCGTCCATCGAGACGATGAACTCGAGGTCGAGTTCGTCCTCGACTTCGAGAACGTTCTCGAGCAGTTCCTCGTTCTCGACGACGACGCCGTCAGCGTCGGGGTCGTCGAGGAGGTACTCGACCTGCTTGGGCGAGGAACTCGTGTAGACGGTCGTGACGACTGCACCGGCCCCCAGCAAGGCGAAGTCACACTGGGCCCACTCCATTCGGGTATTGGAGAAGAGACCGACCCGATCTTCCGTCTCGACACCCAGCTCGCGAAAGCCGGCCGAAAGCGTTCGGACGATATCGCGCATCTCGGCGTAGGAGATTGTCCGGAACTCGCCAGGCGTCGCGGCGGGGAGAGCCGAATCCGTCAGTGATCGCTCGTAGATCCCTCCCTTGTACTTCTGTGCCGGTCGGTTCGCGTTCCGTTCAGCTGAGTCCTCGAAGAGTCGGGCGAGCGTCGTCTCCCCGATGACCTCGTCCTCGTACTCTCGTTCGGCGTCCAGCCAGTTCATATACGTATGCGAGTATCTCCCATGCGATAAAACGTGCTGAAACTCATCTCATCCGTCGGTGGGTTTATCGGCAACATCCAAACCGGCAATAACCGGCTATAGCTGTCGAAATCGGCCGTTCGACGGGTACAACTGAACGACGGTTACTGTTAGCCAGACTATCAGATCGTCGCGAGGCGCCGACTTACTCTCCGCTCACTCTCGATGTTCGAGATACCCCAGCACGCCGCGTGTGTTCAGTTTCGCCTCCTCGCTCGCCTTCTCCGTCCCCCAGACATCGGTCATCTCGGTCGCGTCGGCGAAGTACTCGACGACCGCCTGATCGTCCTCGAGCTCCTGCCGTTTCTCTGCGACCACGTCGACCCACGCCTTGAGGACGGTCGCGTACTCCTCGAGCGCCGCGTCGACATCGTCACCGACGTATCGCGGCCCGAAGTGGGGGTAACAGAACACGTCGGGGTCGATTTCTTTCAGCGTCTCGACGTCCGCGAGACACCCCTCGAGATCGAAGTTCGAGGGCGGCGAGGTCTCCCTGATTTCCTCGATCTGAGGGATCCAGATGCCGGCGGCGTCGGCGACGAAGACCGCATCGTTCGTGGGATCCTCGAAGACCACCTGATGCGGAGCGTGGCCGGGTGCCGCGTGAACGCGCAGTTCGTGCGTGCCGAGGTCGATGACGTCCCCGTCCTCGATCTCGACGATCCGTTCGGCCGGAATCGGCTCCGGTTCGACGTAGTACTCCCACTGCTCGCCGACGGCGCTTTTCGTGCCCGCGACCAGCCGCGAGGGATCGATCAGATGATCGGTGCCGATCGGGTGAACGTAGACGTCGGCGTTCGGGTAATCCGCCGCGAGAAAGCCCGCACCGCCGGCGTGATCGAGATGGATGTGGGTCAGCGCGATGACCTCGAGGTCGTCTTCGCCGATGCCGACCTCCTCGAGGGCCTCGCGCAGCAGGTCGTAGTTGGTACCGATACCGGTGTCGATCACGGCGGGACGGTCGTCGTCGAGGATGAAGACGGCGCCGTACTCGTTCGTGTCGTACATCCCCGTGTCGAGGTAGTAAAGATCCGAACAGTCACCGGTCGTGACTTCGCGGACGTCTCCGACTTCCATATCGATAGACCGTCATCGCGCAGGATAAAAGCTCGCGTCGCGGCCAACCGATGCGACCGCAACCGTGGTGGGCCGTTACTCCCTTTACACCTCACCCACATTCGTACGATAGATGACTCGAACCGTCTCCGAACGACCCCCGCTCAATCGAACGTGAGCGGCGATCTGTCGGATCAGATCCGCCTCGAGCGCTCCTCGCCGTGGCTCCGGGGAGCGCGCACGCCCGGAATCGTACTCGGGAGCGGCGTCCTCTCGTTTGCGTTCCTCGTCGGCTGGTGGATCGCGTTCGCTGATTCGCTCGACGGAATCGGGATCCTGCTGAGTTTCCTCTTCGTCGGCAGCCCGGCCCTCGGACTGGCGTGGGGTGGGTACCGCCTCGAGCGGAGCGACATCGACGCGAATCGGTACGGTCGGATACTCAAGTGGTATCTCGGCGGCGGAGCGGTCTTCCTGGCGATTAACCTCGTGACGATAGTGTTCTACCCGTGGAACGACCTCGCGGGAAACGTCTCCTGGGCTCACTTCTCCCTCAACGCGGGCGCAGTGGGCGGATTCGTCGTCGGCTACGTCGAAGCGAGTGCCATCCAGCGCGAGGTCGAGGTGACGGCCGACACCGTCCGTGCCGAACAGCTCGAGGACGAGCGCGCACTGCTCATGTACTTAAACGACCTCCTCCGCCACGAGGTGTTGAACTCCTCACAGATCATCGGCGGTCACGCATCGCTGGCATTCCAGCAGTGCGACGACGAGCGGCTCCGCGATCGTCTCCGGACGATCGAACACGAAAGCGATGACCTCGTCGGCGTCATCGAAGAGGTGCGGGCGATGCTCGACGCGAACCGGGGGTCCGAAACCGGCACCGTCGATCTCACCGCGTTACTCGAGGCGCAACTGGCCGAGTATCGCGCCCGCTTCGACGACGCCACGCTCGAGGCGACGCTGCCCGACGCGGTCGCTGTCAGGGGAAATCAGGGGCTGCAATGGATCTTTTCGAACCTCCTCGAGAACGCGATCGTACACAACGACAGCGAGCGGCCCCGCGTTCGCGTGACCGTCGACACGATGCCCGAGAGCGTGACGGTCACGGTCGCCGACAACGGTCCGGGGATCCCCGAGGCGACTCGGGAGACGCTGTTCGAACGCAAGTCGACCAACCACGGACTCGGCCTCTACCTCTCCCGGATCCTCGCGGGCAGGTACGGCGGCACCGTCGCTCTCGCCGACACCGGCCCGGACGGGAGCACCTTCGTCGTCACGTTGCCGCGTGCGTCGGCCGCCGCTGACGTCCCTGAAAACAGCGAACGCAACGAACGCAGCGAACGCAACTAGAGCGATCCGAACTCGTCGGCCGACTCCTTCCACTCGCCGATTCCGGACGGATCGAGGTGAACGTGTGCGTCGCCGACGTCCTCGAGGTCTCGCAGGCTAGCGGCCAGTTCCGATTCGATGTCGTGGGCCTCCCGGAACGGCATGTCGCCGTCGACCTCGACGTGAACTTCGACCTCGAGGACGGTGCCGTCGTAGAAGACGGTCAGGTCGTGAACGCCCTCGACGGCCGGGTGGCTCCGCAGGCGATCGGTGATCTCCCCGCGCTTTTCGGGGCCGGGGGCAGCGCCGATGAGGTAATCGACGTTCTCCTTGCCGATCTCGATGCCCTGATAGACGACCAGCAGGCTGACGATGCCGCCGGCGACGGGATCGAGTATCGGATAGCCGACCAGGACGCCGAGGACGCCGACGATGGCGGCGACCGAGGTGTAGATGTCGTTCAGGCAGTCCTTCGCGAGCGCCGCGAGTGCGGTCGACTGCAGGCGTTCGTTGATTCGAACGGTGTAGCGGTAGACGAGGTACATATCGACGATCGCGAACCCGAGCGCCGCGAGGAGCAGGACGCTGAACTCGATATCGGTTCCGGTGACGAACCCCTCGACGGAGCGGTAGAGCAGATTCAGTCCGAGGAGCGCGATGACGGCACCGACGAACAGCGCCGTCAGGGGTTCGATTCGATCGTGGCCGTGCGGATGGGTCGTGTCGGGTTCGTCGAACGCGCTTCGCCCCCAGACGAGAACGACCACGCTGGCGACGAGATCCGCAAGCGAGTGGGCCGCGTCCGCGAGCAGGGCGACGCTCCCGAACGCGAGTCCCGCCGTCCCCTCGGCGATGATTTTCACGACGTTCCCGAGGACGTTCGCCCACGACGCTCGTGCGAAGCCGCTTCGCCCGCCGTCCCCGGTCGCGTCTCCGGTCATGGCTCGGTTTAGAGGCAGTCTAACCTTGGCTCTTTTCCTTCCGTGACTCGGGGCGCTCGAGCGCAACGTCGGACCGCGGCAGGCCGTGAGAAGAATCGGGGACGGCATCCGGAACCCTCATTGTGTGCCCGCGAGAGGGAGCACACGATTGGGCGATGGGGCCCGCCTGACCCAACCGCCGGGCGAGACGTGCCGGTCCGTGGCTGGCGTCGATCCCAGTGCCGGCACCGGAAGAGCGTCGGTCCCTGCGTACCCACCCAGCCATGGCAGACGCACACCCGCTCGTTCGACTCGAGACGCTCGCACTGATCGCCGTCGGCGGCTTCGCCGGCTCGAACCTCCGGTTTTTCGCGATGGGTGCGCTCCCGGACGTGCCGTCGATCGTCCTCGTCAACGCCGTCGGGAGCGCGCTCCTCGGCTTTCTGGTCTACGAGGCCGAGTACGCGGGCCACATCGGCTCGCGGGCCCGCCTCGTCTTCACGACGGGATTCCTCTCCTCGCTGACGACCTACAGCACGTTCGCGCTCCAGACCGCGCTCGCGTCGAACCCGCTCTCCCTGGGCGGCATCGTCGCCGCGAACTACGGACTCGGGCTTCTCGGCGTGCTCGCGGGACGGGCACTCGCGCGTCGAGTCGGGACCCCACACCGCGCCGATGGTGAGACGGCGTGAGTGCACCGCTTCTCGAGGGGGCCGTCGCCGTCCGACTGCTCGCCCGGACGGCTGTCGTTCTCGCCCAAACGGCCGTCACCCATGCAGCCGTCACCGTCGAGCCGGCACCGGCCCACCTCGTCGGTACCGGCGGCGCGATCGGCGCTGTCCTCCGATACTGGGTCGGCCAGCGCGTCTCTCGGGTCTCGAGCGGCCGATTCCCGCTGGCGACGTTCGCGGTCAACGTCGTCGGCAGTTTCGCCTTCGGACTCGCGGTCTTCACGGGTGCGAGCGAGTCGACGCTACAGCTCGTCGGCACCGGAATCTGTGGCTCGTTTACGACCTTCTCTGCGTTTTCGGTCGAAACGGTTCGGCTGTACGAGCGCGGGGAGCGGGTCCTCGCGATCGGCAACGCCGCGGCCACCCTCGCCTGTTCGCTCGCGGCGATCGGCCTCGCGTGGGTCCTCGTCACGGCGAGTCCTCTCTAAGTGACACTCGAGAAACGGCCGCCTCGAGCGCTCCCGATGAAACACGTTAGCGATCGTCCAGGAGTGGTACCAACCCACACGCTGTCGAGCGATGTGTTCGCGTTCGACCCGCGGTAGGTTTATGTCCGGACTACGTCATTCGCCGCTATGGAGGCTCGCCAAACCGCGTGGCGCATCTACCGCGAGTCGCTACCGATTCTCGCGGTCAGTCTCGTCGGCGGGATCTTCGCGGGGTCGGTCCTCGGTTCCGAAGGGATGACAGCCGGCTTCGAGCGGTTCCCCGGTATGCTGTTACTGCTTCCCGCTTTCCTCGCGACCCGGGGGAACGTCTACGGCGCGCTGGGCGCACGCATCTCGAGCGGGCTCCACCAGGGGATGATCGATCCGGAGTTCTCGTGGAATCGACGGCTCGTCAACGCGGTCGCCGCCTCCTTCATCAACGGGATCGGTATCTCGGTGTTCATTGCGTTCCTCTCGTGGGGCATTCTGCAGGTGCTGGGGCGCGAGTCCGCACGGCTCGTCGAACTCGTCGGGATTATGCTCGTCTCCGGCGTGTTGACCTCGTTCACCCTGATATTCGGCATGCTGGGACTGGTGTTCGCGAGCTACAAGTACGGTCTCGATCCGGACAACCTGATCGGCCCGATCGTCACCACGCTCGGCGACGTCTTCGGCGTCGTCTTCCTCTTCGTCGCGCTCACCGTCGTCGGGGTGATGTTCTGATGGCGGCCGCGGACCCCGACGATCCGCTCGACGCCTGGACGATCCGACACATCGTCATGACAATGTTCCCAATTCTGATCGTCCTCTCGATACTCGAGATGGGGTCGGGGTACGTCCTCGAGGAACTCGAGGAGACCTACCTCGGAAACCCGACGCTGCTGGTGCTCGTCCCCGTGATGATCGGGATGGGCGGCAACCTCGGCGCGATCCTCTCCTCGCGGCTCTCGACGCGGCTCCACCTGGGGCTGCTCGAGTTCGATCTCCGGGACGATGTGCTCTGGACGAACATCCTGGCGATTCTGGGGCTCGCGGCGACGATCTTCTCGGCCCTGGGTATCGCCGCCTGGGTCGTCGGCCAGGTCATCGCCGAACCGATGGCGCTCGTCGACCTCATGCTCATCTCGGTAGTCAGCGGCATGCTGCTGGCCGTCATCGCGATCGTGCTCAGTATCGGTGCGACCTACGTCTCCTACACGCAGGGACTGGACCCCGACGATACGACGATCCCGGTCGTCACGAACCTCTGTGACATTCTCGGCGTCATCGTCCTTTCGGGGGTCGCGATCGTCGTCCTGAACTGAGATCGAGCTCACTCGTGCGAGATGAGACGAACTCGGACGCTCCGGAGACTCGCGTCTCGGTGGTCAGTGGGTTCGCTCGAGAAGTGCGTTCTCCCGTCGTATCTTCACCTTATGACCAGAGGTACTTAAAGAACGGACGGAAGCAGCGGTCCATCGCGACGAAGCTGAATCGGGGCTATGCGGACGCGAGTTCTCGAAAGTCCGCAGCAGCGGTCCGGGTCCCTTTCGAAATGAGCACGTCGCCGCCGCGCAACTCGGCGTCGGCGTCCGCGACCAGCAGCCACCCCTCGCTGGGTCTGCGGATGGCGATCACCGACATCGTCGATTCGGCGTCGGGAACGCCGGCGGTGACCGCAGTGCCGTCGAGTTCGCTCCCCGTCTCGACCACGACACGGGTGATGATCTCGTCGCTCTCCTGGACGGCCATCTGCACGACCGGGTGGACGTCGATGTCCCGCAGGACGCCCTCGCTGATCTCGATCGCGGTGTCGCTGATCCGCTCCGTGCTGCTGCCCAGCTGGATCAGCCCCCGCAGGGCAACCGGATCCGGCGCGTCGGCGGCCGCCCGCAGCGTCCACGCCTCGAATCGCGATTGCATCGCGTCGACCTCGACCTCGAGGTTGCGGACCTCCTCTGCGAGTTCCTCGCTGTCGAACAGCACGCTGCTGTAGGCCAGGTCGACCGCCAGTTCGGAGAAGTCCTTCATGTGGATGATCGTGTCCACGGCCCGCTCGAGGTCGTCGATATCGGCCGTCTCGACGGAGGGGGCCTCGTAAACCTCGCAGGTCAGCGTCTCGCAGACGTCGCCGATCGATGAGTCGGGCCCCCGCAGAAACGCCACGTCGTCGGCCTCGATGCGCGTGTCCGGGCCGGGGTTGAGCAGCCACTCGTTCCCCCGCCGGAGCGCGATGGCGCGCACGCCCGTCTCCGACTCGAGGTTGATGTCTTTCAGCGTTCGTCCGGCGTAGGAGGAGTCCGAGGCGACGACGCCCCGAACGAGCGTACCCGCCGCGTCCGGCAGCGCCGCCCGCATCGCTTCGGGCAGCCCCACGTCCTCGAGGACGATCTTCGCGATGTCGCCGGCGGCGTCGCTGATTCCGTCGGCCGCACCGACGATCCCGAGGACGGGCGCGAGCTGTTCCGCGTCGGCGGGCTTCCGCGCGGCCATCAGGAGGCTCATCCGAGCACGCAGTTCGAGGACGTCCATCCGCTCTTCCAGCCGGAGCACCTCTGTGGCGAGCGGTTCGCTCTGGTGGAGCACCGCCGAGTACGAGAGGTCGATCAACAGCTCCGCTGTGTCCTTCATCTCCACGAGCACGTCCTTGACGCTGACGGGCTCGTACTCGATCGACGTCGACGATAGCTCGCCCTCGAGCGGGTCCATACCGTGTGAGTCGACCCGCCGACGAAAAAAGCGTTTCCCGCCGACGGCTCGAGCGAGCAGTCGGGAGACGCGGCCTTCCGACACGGTTTTGCCCGGGCACAAAGAACGCACGACCAAGACCATGCTCGACCGGACCTATCTGCGCGAGAATCCCGACGAGGTACGCGACGCCCTCGAGAACCGCGGGGCCGACGTCGACCTCGACGAGCTACTCGAACTCGACGAGCGGTGGCGTGAACTGAAAGCTCGCGGCGACGAACTCCGCCACGAGCGCAACCAGGTCTCCAAGACGATCGGCACGCTCGTCGCCGAAGGGAAAGACGAGGAACGGGAGGAGGCCCTCACGCGTTCGCGGGAACTCAAAACCGAGATCGAGAAGATCGAGTCCGAAGGCGCCGAACTCGAGGACGAACTCAAAGAACGACTGCTCGAGGTCCCACAGCTCCCCCACGAGAGCGTCCCGCTGGGGATCGACGAGCGACACAACGTCGAGGATCGACGCTGGGGATTCGACGACCCACACGACTTGCCCGACGAGGTCACGCCCCACTACGACCTCGGCGAGGAGCTGGACATCATCGACGAGGAGCGCGCCGCCAAGACGACCGGCGCCGGCTTCTACTTCCTCAAGGGCGAGGGCGCACAGCTCGAGCACGCCCTGATCCAGTTCATGCTGGACCTCCACCGCGAGCAGGGCTACGTCGACCTGTTTCCGCCGATTCCGGTCAAGAGCGCCTCCATGCGCGGCACCGGCCAGCTCCCGAAGTTCGCCGACGACGCCTATCGGCTGGGCGGCAGCAACGAGGAGGAGTACGACGAAGAGGACCTCTGGCTCTGCCCCACCGCGGAGGTGCCGGTCACCAACATGTACGCGAACGAGATCCTCCTCGACGACGACCTCCCGCTCAAACATCAGGCCTACACGCCCAACTTCCGACGCGAGGCCGGCGAACACGGCACCGAGACCCGCGGTATCGTCCGCGTCCACCAGTTCAACAAGGTCGAACTCGTCAACTTCGTCGAACCCGAGGAGAGCTACGACCGCCTCGAGAACCTCCTCGAGGAAGCCGAGGAAGTCCTCAAACGACTCGGCCTTCCTTACCGTATCCTCGAGCTCTGTACCGGCGACCTGACCTTCGCCAGCGCCAAGACCTACGACATCGAGGTCTGGGCCCCCGGCGACGACATGGACGACGGCCCCGAGGAAGGCGGCCGCTGGCTCGAGGTCTCGAGCGCCTCGAACTTCGAGGACTTCCAGGCCCGCCGCGCCGGCCTGCGCTACCGGCCCGAGCGCCACGAATCGGCCGAGTACCTGCACACCCTGAACGCCTCCGGGCTTGCGATTCCCCGGGTTATGGTTGCACTCCTCGAGTACTACCAGAACGAGGACGGGACGGTGACGATTCCCGAGCCCCTGCAGCCGTATATGGGCGGGAAGGAGGTCATCGAGGGCCACGAGAAGGTCGGCGAGAGCGCGCTCGGTGCGGGCGAGCGAGAGTAGCGAGTAAACCGACTCCCGTTCTGATAGCTACTCGCTACTGAACGCTTCTCGAGGCCGTTTCCAGCGCTCTTCGTCGCGCCCGCCGAATCGAGCGGCTGCGGCCCGTGCGTCTTCAACCCCGTCGGACGAGCGGATATCCGCGAGTAGTTTCGGGTCCGGGTTTTCCTCCGATTCTGTCGTCATCGGCCCCTCACTTTATGTCAGTCTATCGGATGGAAAGCGTTCGCTTCGTCTACCTTAGAGAAAAACGGCGTCTTGTCACGAGTCGCGTCTCACGGATGCCACTGATAGCACTCGAGACGGAAAATAACGGGAGAAGCCGAAATCTCGAAAGTGGCAAGTAGCCTACAGGTAGTCGATCGCTGGCGGCAGCTCGAGCTTCATACCCTTGCGCTCTCGGATCTCCATGATCTTCTCGCGCTGGAGGGAGTTAGACATGACCTCGAAGCCGGCGTTCTCGGTGTTCCAGGAGGCGCGGCCCTCGGTCGCGGAGCGGATGTCGCTCGCGAAGCCGATCATCTCGCCGACGGGCGCGATGCCCTCGACGACCATGAGGTCTCCTTCCTGATACATGTCGTCGACGCGGCCACGGCGGCCCTGAATCTCGCCGGACGCAGCGCCCATGTGGTCGTTGGGCACGTCGATACGGACGTCCTGCATCGGCTCGAGCATCTTGATCTTGCCGTCGATCAGCGCCTTGTGGACGGCGTTCCGGGTCGCGGGAATGACCTGTGCCGGACCGCGGTGGATGGTGTCCTCGTGGAGTCGCGCGTCGTGCAGGCGGACGAGCGTCCCCTGAACCGGCTCGTTCGCGAGCGGGCCGTTGTCGAGGGCTTCCTCGAGTCCCTCGATGAACAGCTCCATCGTCTCGTTGAGGTGCTGGATACCCTTCGTCTGGTCCAGCAGGATGTTCGAGCCGTGGATGTGCTCGACTTCCTGCGAGTCGTCCTTGTCCATGCCGGCGTCCTGGAGCGCCTCGCGGCGTTCCTGCTCGGGCATGTCCATCGACGCCTCGCCTTTCCTGATCGCGTCGACGACATCCTCCGGCAGCGGCTCGACGGAGATGTAGAAGCGGTTGTGGCGGTTGGGCGAGATGCCTTCGACCTGGTCGCTCGCGCGCTGGATCGCTTCCCGGTAGACGACGATCGGTTCCCCGGTGTTGACCGGGATTCCCTGGTTCTTCTCGATACGCTGGGTGATGACCTCGAGGTGGAGTTCACCCTGCCCGGAGATCAGGTGTTCGCCGGTGTCCTCGTTGATCGTAATCTGGATCGTGGGGTCCTCCTTGGACACCTGTCGAAGGGTCTCGATGAGCTTCGGCAGGTCGTCCATCGTCTGGGCCTCCACGCTCTTGGTGATGACCGGCTCGGAGATGTGTTCGATCGTCTCGAACGGCGTCATCTCGACGCTGGAAACAGTCGAACCGGCGATCGCGTCTTTGAGGCCGGTGACGGCGGCGATATTCCCGGCCGGAACGTGATCGACTTCCTCGCGTTCGCCGCCCATGTAGATCCCGACGGACTGGACGCGGTTCTTGCCCGCGGTCCCGGAGACGTACAGTTCCTGGCCCTTCTCGAGGGAGCCCGAGAAGACACGACCGGAGGCGACTTCGCCGGCGTGGGGGTCCATCGCGATGTCGGTGACCATGAAGACGACGTCGCCATCCTCGTCGACGAGGCGCATCGACTCCGCGAGTTCGGACTCCTCGTCACCGCGCCAGATGCGCGGGACACGACGTGGCTGGGCATCGACCGGGTTCGGGAAGTGCTCACAGACCATGTCGAGCACGACGTCCGACAGCGGCGTCCGCTCGTGGAGTTCCTGGCGCTCGTCGTTGCGCTCGAGGTCCATGATTTCGCCGAAGTCCATCCCGGTGCGCTGCATCGAGGGCATGGAGACACCCCACTTGTACAGCGCGGAACCGAAGCCGACGGTGCCGTCTTCGACGGAGACGGTCCAGTCGTCGATGTCGTCTCGCTCCTCGGTCATCCCGCGGATGAGCTCGTTGACGTCGTGGATGACCGACAGGAGTCGGTTCTGCATCTCTTCGGGCCCTTCCTGCAGTTCGGAGATCAGGCGGTCGACCTTATTGATGAACAGGGTCGGCTTGACACCCTCACGGAGCGCCTGTCGGAGCACCGTCTCGGTCTGGGGCATGGCCCCTTCGACGGCGTCGACGACGACGAGCGCACCGTCGACGGCGCGCATCGCTCGGGTGACGTCGCCACCGAAGTCGACGTGGCCCGGCGTGTCGATGAGGTTGATGAGGTGGTTCGTTCCCTCGTACTCGTGGGTCATCGAAACGTTTGCCGCGTCGATGGTGATCCCACGTTCCTGCTCGTCTTCCTCCGTGTCCATCGCGAGCTGTTCACCGGCAGTCTCATCGGAGATCATGCCGGCACCCGCGAGGAGATTGTCAGAAAGGGTTGTTTTTCCGTGATCAACGTGAGCGGCGATGGCGATGTTCCGGATGTTCTCCGGTTCGTCCATCAGCCGTTCACACTCTTGGACGATCTTCTTGCGTCGGCCCATATATACCCCATTACCGCCAGCGGGGTCAAAAGGGTAGTGTTTCGCATCCGGCGCGTCCGTTCGCCGGATATGAACCTCGTTACGAGTGAAATGAAGGTGCAGTGTTTCGCCGCTCCCGGTCACGTGCTCTGACAGTGAACGGGTTGATCGGTCCACTATCACGACCCGATTCACCCGCATGCAATCGCACACAAGAGTCAAATCCCGTCGGCTCTTGCTAGTATCACACATGAATATCCGCGTTCAGGGTCCGGGCCCGACCTCTCCATTCCTCAGCGCCCAGGACCTCTTCGAAACCGAACACGACCTCTCGTTGCCGGTCTACGTCCAACTCCGCGACGATCCGGACGAACGAACCTGGGCCGCCCACTACGACGATCGCCACGTACTCAACATCTCGAGGCAGGCCGCCTCGTCGGCGATGGCCCGCGAGCTCGCCCTCCATGAGTTCGCACACATGGCCCGCAACGAGCAACGTCACCCCTCCCACACCCAGTCGACCGAAGAAGTGCTCTATCTCGCACTGGCCGGCAAGAGCGTCGAACGGCGCAAACTTTCCCACTGTTACCAGATCGCAAACCACATGAAAGACATCTACGCCGACGACATCACGCTCTCGGTCGGCCCCGGCGAGAAACTGCTCTCCTTTCTCGAGTCGAGCCTCGCCGCGGCAGTCGCCGACCGGCCCGAAACGCCGCCACGTCCCGGCCTCGAGCGACTCTCTGCGAGCGCCGATCCGGACATTACGGCAGTGAACGCTGCCTTCGCCCTGGCGCTCGCGGAACGGCACGATCTCGTCGACAGGGACCACCGCCTCTACGACCTCGCGCACGCGGCCGCGATGGATGCACCGGCGGTCGACTTCGAGGAGTTCAAACGGCGGTTCCGGGAGCTCGCGCGGGAGCCCGATACGAGTTCCTATCGGCAGGTGCTCGTCGACGCGACCCGATCATACGTCGGCGGCGAGGGACACGCGGCGGACTGAGGCGCCAACTATCAATCCGCGATATCGACCAGTCTGGTCGTCCAACGTGAGCGAATTTTGCTGTGGCGATCCATCGGGTCCCTGTTGAGATAGTCTACCCGAACATTTATTGTTCGATAGAGTAAAGTCGTGGAACATACTAGTGATGATTTCGGGAACGGACTGTACGGAGACGAACGGGGACGAGTTCTCCGACGAGTTATCGCGATTAAAACGCCAGGGAACGAGCGTTCTCGTCGTCGGCTCCGTCCAACCCGATCAGCGTCAGGACACCTGCCAGCGGCTGCTGGGTTGTGGGGCCGACCGTCTTCGGCGACGCATCCTCGTCTCGACAACCGGCGAATCACACCCCGTCTCTCACTTCGTCGATGATACCAGTTCGGAACGGCTCTCGGTCATTACGTACGACACGCAGGCCCGCAGTGCTGCGGCGACCGCACCGGCGGCCTCACCATCGATCGACCCGTCGACGACCGACGTCGACACCCTCGCCGACCTCGGCATCGCCATCTCGAGTGCAGTCGAGTCCTTCGAGGCCGATGCTGACGTGCTTGAGCCAGCCGAGGTCAGGGTCGGAATCGATTCGCTGCTCCCGCTGCTCGAGGAGTACGGCAAACAGCGAGTGTTCAAGTTCCTGCATTTGATCAACGGGCGAACGCGGTCCGTCAACGGGATGGCGCACTATCACCTACCGGTCGAACGAGACGCACAGATTGTTCCGATCTTGTCACCGCTGTTCGACGTGATCATTGAACTTCGAGAGCAAAACGGTGAGTGTCAGGAGCGGTGGGTTATCGACGACGGGGCCTATAGTTCCGGTTGGCTGACGATCGATCCGGAATAACG
Organism: Natrinema zhouii; assembly: GCF_013456555.2. GTDB lineage: Archaea > Halobacteriota > Halobacteria > Halobacteriales > Natrialbaceae > Natrinema > Natrinema zhouii. The sequence goes on along the minus strand of NZ_CP059154.1, from coordinate 2,403,374 downwards.
GGCCGTCGCTCGGTTCTGTCTCGAGAACCACCACACGTAAGCCGTCCGGGCAACCCATCCGTCTCAATGAAACCGAAATTCGAGCCGACAGAAGCGGGGGTCGAGATCATCGATCCGATCGAACGCCACCGATATCAGTTGACGACGAACGGTCCGGTTTCGCTCGAGTCAGCGTCTACTAATCAAATTGGATTTCCTATTGATGCAGCGGTAGCAGTTACAACTGGTTCGATTACGCTGCCAACGACTGACCATGTTCTCATTCGTGATTCGGACAAAACCATGGTCGCAAAGGTCCCTCCAAGCGAGCAGGCGGACCTTTCGCACGGAGAATATACGCTAGATATATCAGGTCCTATGAAGGTCTATGCCAAGGTAGATAGCCCGGTCTACATTTACTCGGATAGTGAGAAAACATATATTAGCCTCGCCGATTCGACACAAGTAATCCTCAGTGCTCGATCGTTCCATGAGCGACCGGCAGGGACGATTACAACGACAACCGACCCGGTAGACGTTATGGCAGCAATATCCGCCTTTGGTTCAGCATTAAAAACGACAACCCCAGAACGGACCTATCCGACACTTCGCGGGCACCCACCCCGTCTCGAAATTGGTGACGAATTGTATATCCCCGACAAATTCGATCAAAAAGAAACAGGAATCCGCATAGAAATTCCTGCAACGCTACGAAACACATTCGTAGTTGCACCACTGGCGTATTATCTTGGTGCAGATGTGGTTCCAGGTACAAGTCCTGAACTAATTACTGAATCAAACTATAGATATTCATTTGATTGCGAAGACGGCTTTGATACAGCGGTGAAACGAATACTGAGACAAGTATTCTTTCTCGACTGCGTCGTCCGCACGGAGGGCACAACTCCCTTTCCACTGCACGAACGCAAGATGGTCGAATCGGTCCTCGAATTTGAACCCGAGGTTGCGTACGATCAACCACTTGTTCAACGAGTGGAGACGTTTCTTGAGATACCATATTCAACTTTGCAACCGTATCTCCCAGACTGGCAACTCGAGACGCGATTTGAACCGACTGCAGAGTACATCGAATTCCTTCCGTTCGTCACCAATGATCTCGCTGTTGTCAAAGTTCAAGACGAACCCGATGATCCGTCAGTACCAGATCCAACAGCCAAAAAAGCGATCAACGAATTCACTCGGGATAGTAGTGATTTCGTTCGTAGTGCAAGTTCCCATAACATTCGTGGAAACAAGACTATATCTACGTCTAACAATCCACCACAATTGCCATCAATCCAACAATCGTGGACTGGAATTGATGGCACCGAAATAACTAGTACAGCCCCATTGGTAGCATACGAAAGCAGTATCGGACGGACACCGAAGGACGGCCCTATTGAGATTGAGGTCATATGTAATGACCCCGATATGAGGGCGGAGCTTGAGAGCGTCAATGGAACATACGGAACCCGCAAAGAGCTACCGTTTGAAACAACTATTCACTACGAACTCACTACATCTGCTCTTGCAGAGGTACTGGCGAGGGACAGTGATTTCCTGCATTATATCGGCCATATTGATACTGAAGGATTCCAATGTTCAGATGGGAAACTAAATGCCGCGACGGTTGACACGGTCGGTACGAAGGCATTTCTATTAAATGCATGTCAATCTCACGAACAGGGATTGCACCTCATTAAAGCCGGAAGTATCGGTGGAATAGTGACGCTTGGTAACGTTATTAATAGCGGCGCAGTGAGTATAGGAAGTCTCATTGCTCAGTTATTGAACCTTGGATTTCCGCTCTACGGTGCACTGGATATTGCCCGACAAGAAAGTGTCGTTGGGCAACAGTATCGCATGGTTGGTGATGCACGAACGACTATAGCACAGTCAGAAACACGAATACCAAATGCATGCCTCGTAAACAAGAGAAAGAGTGGAATTAGTGTCGATATAGTACCATACATTTCGGCAGATATGAGAAGGGGAGGTGTATTTTCCCCATATCTGGATCCCGTCGAATTATATAATGTAGTCCCAAATAGTATAACAGATATTTCCGTGACAAATACACAACTAGAAAAATTTTATAAGGAAGGAAAATTTCCAGTGCTACTTAACGGAAAGGTCCGATGGAGTAATGAACTGCTTTCTACCAACGTCTAATTTTCAGGGACCCATAAAGACTGAACTGTTTGCTGCGACGTTTCCAGCCTGTCCCAGTAATAACAGAATCGTGAACAGGGCGCCGATCATTCGCGGGTGGTTCTTCAAGTACTGTGTAATGTCCGTCATGGTACACTCGAAGTATAGTACCAGCTCGTAATGAATTTATTTTAATATCTCTATCAGAGGATAGATAATACCAATATTATAGACTACTGGTTGAAACTGTATTGAAAGAATTAATATTATCTCGAATACGAATTGTTCCTCACTAACACTGATTTCAGTACAGCCTCGAGTCGCTATACCACTACTCGAGCACTGATCAACACACTATTCTAGCAGAAGAGACCGGCGGGAAAGCGGTCCGAACCGGCTCGAGATGCCACTACTCCGAATGAGAAACCGACCGAAAATCGAATCGCCGAATCGCGTTAGCGTGCGGCCGCTGCGACGCGCTCTTTCTCTTCTTTCTGACTGACCGCGTAGGTCTGGACGTCGTAGTTGGCCGCGCCGATAAGCTGGTTGGCGATGGCCTCCTCGACGTCCGTCGCCGTCTTGAACGAGGAGTTGTAGACGCCGTCTGCGAGGAACTTCAGGGCCTGGTCGACCCGACGCTGCGGGGCGACGTCGACGGCCTTCGGGACCGAAATCCCGCCGTACTTCAGGCGGACGGTCTCCTCTCGCGGAGCCGCGTTCTCGACTGCCGTCACGAGCACCTGAATGGGATTCTCCTCGGTTTGCTCGTGAATGAGTTCGAACGCGTCACGGACGTGGTTGAGCGACTGCTGTTTCTTGCCCGTGTTCTCTTCGGTCTGCATCAAGCGGTTGATGAAACGCTCGACGATCGAGATCTGGGACTTCTTGAACTGCTTGCCGGCGTGACGACCCGCGGTGTGAGCGACAGGCGTCACCGTGATGTAGCGCTCGGTCGAGGGATCGGCGTACTCGAGTTCGCCGAGCTCCCACGTGCCGAACAGCTTCGCCGAAACGTCCGCACCACCGGCCGGCGCGTCCGGGTCGGGTTGATCTTCTGCAGCCATGATTATCGCACCGGTTTTTCCGCGTTCCCGCGAACGAGTTCCTTCAGTGCGACGCCGTTGACCTTGTCGACCTTGTAGTTGACACCGGAGAGGTCGCCCATCGCACGACCCTTCGCCCCACCGATGCCGGCGATGGTGACTTCGTCGTGTTCGTCGATGAACGAGATGGCACCGTCACCGGGACAGAACGCGGTGACCTGCTTGCCGTTCTTGATCAGCTGCACTCGGACGCACTTCCGGATCGCCGAGTTGGGCTGTTTGGCCTCGATGCCGACCTTTTCGAGTACGATACCGCGAGCTTGGGGTGCACCCTCGAGCGGGTCGGACTTCTCGCGAAGTCCACGGGCGCGGCGCGCGTAGTCAGAGTCGGACCACCGCTGATTCTGGCGGTCCTTCTTGAGCTTCCGCGCGGCATATTTGCCGTTTGCCATGGGCACCGCTATCCGACGAAGGCACTTAAGAGACCCGTTTCGACTCGGCGTGACGGCTCGAGATCGCTTTAGATGTGTCGCTCGCCGACTCTGCGGGCGTTTCGCCGGCCTCGAATTACGCCCGGAGCGCGGGTTAGCGACGTTCGGCAGGCGAGAGGTTCCCGAACGGAAGATCGACCGATGAGACCGATCGATTCGGAGGACTATAGTAGCCACTGAAAGTCAGTGCACACCTGATCGCACGACAGCGTTGCGATCAGTGTGTGAATCGTTTCAGTGGCTACTATAGCGTCTCGAGTGTTCCGTATCGGCCGAAAATTGCAGCGAAGCGTGAATCAGATGAGCTGGACGTCGTCGATGTCGAAGTGGCGATCCGCGAGCGTCCGAGCGGCGGTGATCGTTCGGCCGTTGGTCCCGATCGCGACGCCGTGGTCGTCTTCGGCGACCTCGACGTAGGCGACGGTATCGTCGTTCTCGCTGATGGTGACGTTGTAGACGGCCGCTGGTGCGAGCACGTTCGCGACGAACGCCTCGGAATCGTCCGCGTCTTCGACGAGACGTACCTGTGCATCGACGCGGTCCTCGAATCGCTGGACCGTCCGACCGCCGGGGCCGATCGCCTCGCCCATCCCGCCGCGTTCGACGACGATCAAAACCCTGTCACCCTCCTCGGTGACGAGACAGTCTCGGCCGTCGACGCCCGTCACGTCCTCGAACGCGGCGAGATACTGCCGGGCGTCGTCGTCGAGGGTAACACCCATCGATCAGTCGGCTTGACTGTTGCCGGACGTGGTCGAACCCATCCGGAGATCGACGTCGCCGGTGCCGAGCTTGATCGGCTTGCCGACGATGACGTTCTCCGTGACGCCGTCGAGATCGTCGACCTCGCCGTGGATCGCAGCGTTGAGCAGGTGGTTAACCGTCACCTCGAACGCCGCGCGGGCGAGGACGGACTCCTTCGACCCCGAGATGCCGTGGCGGCCGATCGACTCGACCTCGCCGCGGTTGCTCATCATGTCTGCGACGAGCATCAGGTGCCGGACGTTCACGTCGTCCAGGCCCTGTTCGGCGAGCGTGTTGTTCGTCTCCTCGATGATCGCTTCGCGGGCCGCCTCGATGCCGAGATTACGATTGATCTCGTGGATGTTGTTACACGTCGACCGCGAGGCATCGACGCCCTCGATATCGAGGGCGTCGCCGAACGCCGATCCCTCGGTGTAGAGGACGAACTCCTCGCCCTCCTCGAGTTCCTCGCGCCGGATGACGACGCGGGAGACCTCTTCGATTCCCTTGAACGTGATCTCGCGCAGCTCTTCGACGAGCTGGAGGAGATCGCGGTAGGACGGTTCTTCGGGGCCGAACTCGATGTTGGTGCCCTGCTGATTCGTACTCACGTCTAGGGAGTCCTCGATGATTTCGGCGACTTCCTCGGCCGTGATCAGCCGCTCGTCGAGCGTGTCCTTGTTGAGCGAGATCTGAACGCGCATGTCCGCGACGTTCGTCGAGACGTCACCCAGTGCGAGGATCCCGGTCGCCTCGATGTTCCAGACGACCTCGTGGGCCTTCTCGCGCTCGGTCGCGTACTCGTCCTCGAGGTAGATGGTCATCATCGGCGTGTCCGGGGTCTTCCGGGCGTCGACCAGTTCGATCAGCCGGGGCAGCCCCTGGGTGACGTCGATCTCCGCGACACCCGCGTAGTGGAACGTGTTCATCGTCAGCTGCGTCCCGGGTTCGCCGATCGACTGGGCCGAGACCGTCCCGACGGGGTCGAGCGGGTCGACGCGGGTGTCGAGATACCGGGTCTCGACGGCCTTTGCGAGTTCGTCGGCCTCCTCGACCGTCGCACCCTCGCGTGCCTCGAGCGTCTCGTAGACCTCGTCTTTGAGCCGGCGGGGCAGGTTGGTGTCCTCGACGACCGCGATCGTGTCGTCGTCGACGTCGTACGCGACTTCAGTCATCGGAGGGCACCTCCGTTCCCTCGGTGAGACGATCGTCGGCGTGTTCGGAGAGGTTCGTCGGCCGCGGTCTCGAGCCGAGGAACTCCTGTTTGTCCGCTTCGGACTCGAACTCGGAGTCGAGTACTTGGCTGGCGATGTTCTCGACGTCGATGTTGTTCTCGTCGCCGGAGGAGACCTTGACCGGAGAGGTCCCGTCCTCGCCGAACTCGAACTGGACGATCGTGTCCGAGGTGTCCCGGACCGTGCCGTCGTACTGCGTCTCGAGTTCGGAGAGGGCGTTGATCAGCCGACGCTGCAGGTAACCGGACTTGGAGGTCCGGACTGCGGTGTCGACCAGGCCCTCGCGGCCACCCATCGCGTGGAAGAAGAACTCCCGCGGCGTGAGGCCGCTGGTGTAGGAGTTCTCGACGAAGCCGTGCGCCTCCGCCGAGAGGTCGTTGGGCTCGTAGTGAGAGAGCGTTCGGTCCTCGTAGCCGCGGTTGATCCGCTCGCCTCGAACCGCCTGTTGGCCGACCGCACCGGCCATCTGGGTCAGGTTGAGCATCGATCCACGCGCACCGGAGTTGGCCATGACGACGGCGGGGTTGTCGTCCTGGAAGTGCTCGTCGGCGATGTTACCAGCATTGTCACGCGCACGCGAGAGCGTCTGCATGATCTTCATCTCGAGGGTCTCGTCGATCGTTCGACCCGGCAGACTCTCGAGTTCGTTCCGATCGTAGGCCTCGATCAGCTCTTCGACGCGGTCGTTGGCGTCGTCGATCGTTTCGTCGATCCGAGACTGGGCCTCCCCGGGGATGGTCTCGTCGTCGATCCCGATCGAGAACCCGAAGTGCATGATCGCTCGCATCGCCAGCGTCGAGACCTCGTTGATGAAGATCCGGGAACGGGTGTTGCCGTAGACCTTCGTGATCGTGTCGACGATCTCGCCGCCGAACTCGCCGACCTCGTCCTCGGCGATGGTGCCCTGGAGCAACTGGCCGTCTTCGATGACGACCTCGTCGCCGACGGTCCCCGTGAACTCGAGGTTCAGATCGTCGGGCAGGAGTTCGGAGAAGACATCGTAGCCGGTCCAGAACGGCGTGCCTTCGTCGTCGATCCCGCTCGGTTCCGGCAGTTCGTCGATCCGGGTCGCACGGAGCAGGTCCAGCGCCTGCGTCTCGTTGAATCGGGGGTTGTCGTGGGTGAGGAGGTACATCCCGGAGATGTGGTCCTGAATGGCCCCGATGATGTTCTCGCCGAAGCGAGGGGAGAGGATCTGTTCCTGGACGCGCATGAGGACGCGGGCCTCCGCGCGAGCCTCCTCGTTTTGCAGCGCGTGCATGTTCATCTCGTCGCCGTCGAAGTCGGCGTTGTACGGCGGACAGACGACGGTGTTCAGCCGGAACGTCTTGTACGGCATGACCACGACCTCGTGGGCCATGATCGACATCCGGTGGAGCGACGGCTGGCGGTTGAAGATGACGATGTCGCCGTCGATGAGGTGGCGGTTGACCTCCCAGCCGGCCTCGACCTTCTCGGCGAGCTGTTCGCAGTTCTTCTCGGTCACCTTCAGCCGGCGGCCGTCCGGTCGGCGGACGTAGTTCGCGCCGGGGTGGCCCTCGGGGCCGTTCGAGACGAACCGGCGGGCGTCCTCGAGGTTGCGCTCGGTGACGTTCATCGTCTGGGTCATCTCCTTGGCGACGCGGTCCGGAACGCCGACCTCGTTCAGCGAGAGGGTTGGGTCCGGCGAGATGACGGTCCGGGCGGAGAAGTTCACGCGCTTCCCGGACAGCGAGCCACGGAAGCGACCTTCCTTGCCCTTGAGTCGCTGGGAGAGCGTCTTGAGCGGCCGACCGGAGCGGTGTCGCGCCGGCGGCGTCCCCGAGATCTCGTTGTCCATGAACGTCGTGACGTGGTACTGCAGCAGTTCCCAGAGGTCCTCGATGATCAGCTGCGGCGCGCCGGCCTCGCGGTTCTCCATGAACCGCTGGTTGATCCGGATGATGTCGACCAGCTTGTGCGTGAGGTCGTCCTCGGAGCGCTGGCCGTTGTCCAGCGTGATCGACGGTCGTGCGGTGACCGGCGGGACGGGGAGGACGGTGAGGATCATCCACTCGGGACGGGAGCGCTCGGGGTTGATCCCCAGCACCTCGATGTCCTCGTCCGGGATGTTCTCGAACCAGTCCCGGATGTCGCTGGGCATCAGCTTGTTCGTGTCCTCTTCGGTCAGGTCGATATCCAGCGCCTTCTCGATGGCCTTGCGCTGGTTCTCTCGCGGGCGGAACGAGCCTGAGAGGATTTCGTTGACTCGAGTGAGTTCGATCTCGGTTTTCTCGGCGAGTTCGTCCGGCGTCGTCCGGTCGATCCCTTCCTCTTCGTCGCCCTGCATCGCACCGGCGATACGCTGGGAGTACTCGCTGGTGAGAACCTGCTGGACCTCGTAGTAGGTCGTCGGTTTCTCGTGGTCGATATCGTACTGGATCTCGCCACAGAACGGACAGCGGTCCTTCTTGCGAGCCTGCCGGATCGCGGCCTTCGTCACGTCGTTGAGATCCCGACTTAGCTTCCGGGACTCGTCGAGTTGGCCGTGGAACTCGTCGCGTTCGTCCTCGGTGAGGAGGAGTTTCGAACACTCCCGGCAGGTCCCCCGCAGGAGCCGTCGAATGAGTTTCGTAAAGCCGACGTGGATCACGGGCGCGGCCAGTTCGATGTGGCCGAAGTGGCCGTTACAGGAGCCGGAGTGCTTGCCGCAGGTCTTGCACTCGAGGCCGGGGTCGATCACGCCGAGTCGCGGGTCCATCAACCCCATGTCGATGGGGAACCCGTCGTCGTCGTACGTGTCGGCAGTGATGATCTTCGTCGCGCTCATCTCTCGATACTCCTCGGGCCGCATGAGCCCGAAGGAGAGCGAACCGATGTCTTTGGGTGTCGTGTCTTGCATGGGTTAGACGGCGTCCTCCAGTTCGAGTCGCGGTGCGATACCCAGCGCCTTCATCTCGTCCAAGAGAAGCTTGAACGCGTAGCTCATCTCGATCTCGTGGATATCGGTCTCCTCGTCGCAGTTCGGACAGTAGACACGCCGTTGTTCGACGTTTTCGACCGCGCTCATCCCGCAGTTCGCACAGACGTGGATGAACTCGCGGTCGGACTCGTCGAGGAGTCGTTCCTTCAGCGTCATGGCCGCGCCGTGGCCGATGAACACGTCGCGTTCCATCTCTCCGATACGCAGCCCACCTTCGCGGGCGCGCCCCTCCGTCGGCTGGCGGGTCAGCACCTGCACCGGCCCGCGAGAGCGGGCGTGCAGCTTGTTCGAGACCATGTGGTAGAGCTTCTGATAGAAGATGACCCCCACGAAAATCTCGGCGTCGATTTTCTCGCCGGAGATCCCGGAGTACATGGTCTCCTTGCCGGCCGAATCGAAGCCGGCTTCCTCGAGCCCCTCGCGGAGCGCGTCCTTCTCCTCGCCGAGGAAGGGCGTCCCGTCGACGCGCCGGCCTTCCATCGCACCGAGCTTGCCGCCGATCATCTCGAGGATGTGGCCGACGGTCATCCGCGACGGCAGCGCGTGCGGATTGAGCACGAGGTCGGGGACGACGCCCTCCTCGGTGAAGGGCATGTCCTCCTGGGGTGCGAGGTGGCCGACGACCCCCTTCTGGCCGTGGCGGCTGGCGAACTTGTCCCCGAGTTCGGGGATCCGTTCGTCGCGCACGGACACCTTCGAGAGCTTCGAGCCGTCCTCACCTTCCATGAGGGTGACGGTGTCAACGATCCCGGATTCGCCCGAGCGCATGGTAACGGAGGTCTCGCGGCGCTTCTGGGGCGAGAGGCCACCCATGTCGTCAGGTTCCTCGAGGAATCGCGGCGGGCTCGTTTTGCCGAGTAGGACGGAGTTCTCGTCGACCGTCGTCTCGGGGTTGACGAGGCCGTCCTCGTCGAGGTGGGTGTACGCTTCCTCACCGCGAGCACCGCGGACGTCCTGGCTCGGAATTTCGAAGCGGTCTTCCTGCCCACCGGGGTAGCGGCGTTCCTCGCCCTCGTAGGTCCGGAAGAAGTGCGAGCGGGCGAGTGCTCGCTCGACGCTGGCCTTGTTCATGACCAACGCGTCCTCGATGTTGAATCCCTCGTAGCTCATCACGGCGACGACGAAGTTCTGCGCCGCCGGCCGCTCGTCGTAGCCGATCTGCTCGGTCGTCTGGGTCTTCACCATCGACAGCTGCGGATAGTGCAGCAGGTGCTGGCGCGTGTCCGGCCGGATCCGATAATTGGCCGAGGGGAGCCCCAGCGACTGCTTGATCATCCCTGCCCCCATCGTAATGCGGGGCGAGGCGTTGTGCTCGGGGTAGGGGATCATCCCCGCACCGATCGAGAAGATCAGCGACGGGTCGATCTCGAGGTGCGTGTGTTTCTCGGTGAGGTCGTCTTCGTCGACGCCGACGAGGATGTCCTCTTCCTCCTCGGCGTCGATGAACTCGATGTAACCGTGGTCGACGAGGTCCTCGAACTCGAGGTCGCCGTCCTGGAGCGCCTCGATCTCCTGTTCTGAAATGCGCGGTTCGCCGTCCTCGACGACCAGCAGCGGTCGCCGTGCGCGGCCGGCGTCTGCGTTGACGATTACTTCGCGAGTCCGGTCTTTCACCGAGACGTTGACCATCTCGCTGACGTCGCCGATGCGTCGCGCTTCGCGGATCTGTTCTGCCAGTTCGTGCGGGTCGGAGTGCGTCCCCACCAGCGACCCGTTGACGTAGACTTTCGCCTCTCGTTGTTGGCTGCTCATGATTGATTAGTCGTCCCCTGACGCTGTCGTCCGTTCGATACCCTCGAGGCCGGGAATGCCCTCGACCCCCATGGATGCCAGTTCGCGTTTGAGTTCCTGTTCGTCCTCGACGTTCTGTGAGAGCTCCATCGATTGGGCGAAGTTCTTCACCAGCCCACAGTTCGGTCCCTCCGGCGTCTCCGACGGCCCGATGCGACCCCACTGGGTCGCGTGCAGGTCCCGCGCTTCGAAGTGCGGCTGCGAGCGCGAGAGCGGACTGCGAAGTCGACGCAGGTGGGAAAGAACGCCCATGAAGTCGGTCCGGTCGACCAGCTGGCTCACGCCGGAGCGGCCGCCGACCCAGTTGCCCGTCGCGATCGGGTGCTCGAGGCGCTCGGTCAGCACGTCGGATCGAACGACCGTGTTCACCGAGAGCTGCCGATTCCGCATGTTCGCACGCTCGAGCTGGTACTTGACGTCCCGCGCCAGCTTGTTCAGCGCGGTCCGGAACAGGTCCTTCATCAGGTCGCCGCTGACCTTCAGCCGCTTGTTCGCGTAGTGGTCCTTGTCGTCGGACTCGCGCCGTCCGAGCGCGAGTTCGAAACAGGCCTCGGCCATCCGACAGAGGTAGTGAGCCTTGTTGATCCGGACGTCTTCCTCCTCGACGCCCTCCTCGTGGAGGTGGGGCAGGAGGTAGCGATCGATGACGTAGTTGGCCCGCTTGAGCTGGTAGTTCTTCCCCTGGCCGGAGGCGACGCGTTTCCCGAGCTCCTCGATGGCCCCTTCCTCGGTCTGGACCTCCGCTTCCTCGAGGTTCTCGAGCATGTACTTGACGACCTCGGGGTCGTTCGAGACCTTGTGGACGATCTCCTCGTCGCTCTCGAGTCCGAGCGCACGCACGAGGGTGACGAAGTTGATCGAGCCCGACACCGAGGGGAACGACACCTCGAGTAGCCCCTCGCGGTTCCGTTCGCACAACACGAGGGCGCGGTAGCCACGGCGCTGTGAGAAGGTCTTGGCGACCTGGATCTCGTCGCCGTACTTGGTATCGTACTCCGCGAGGATCTTGTTCGGTGCGAGGTCCTCGCTCGTCATCAACACTCGCTCGGAGCCGTTGACGATGAAGTAACCGCCGGGGTCGGCGGGGTCCTCGCCGATCTCGATCAGTTCCTCGTCGGAGAACCCGGCGATGTTACACTTGTCGGAGCCAACCATGATCGGCATCCGGCCGATCTTCGTCTCGGTCGAGTCGACGACCCGCTCGTCGCCCTCCTCGCCCTTGACGATGGACATCTCCATGAACACCGGTGCGGAGTAGGTGATGTTGCGAAGGCGTGCCTCCTGCGGGTACAGCAGTTCCTCCGAACCGTCCGCCTCTCGGACGCGCGGCGTGACGACGCGAACGTCGCCGAGTTCGACGTGGACCGGCTCCTCGCCTTCCTTATCGCCGATATCCGTATCGATCGTCTCCTTCTCGTCGACGACCTGTTGCATGCCGCGGTTGAGGAAGGCGTTGAACGAGCGGTAGTGGTGTTCGGCGATCCGTTCCTTCGCGAAATATTCACGCGAAATCTCTCGTCGGTCGTCGCGGTTCAGTTCAATTGCCATTTATTCCACCACGAGTCGATAGATGATTGCCTGCTCGGTCGTCCGCGAGTCGCGAACGATCTTGATGACGTCACCGATCTCCGCCTCGTCCGGCAGTGCGGGATCGTTGCGCTTGATCTTCGGTAAATCTGTACGGTCGATGTTGTATTCCTCGAGCACCTCCTCGAGCGTGTCGTCCTCGAGGACACTGTGCTCCGGAACCAGTTCGTGTTGGCTTACGTCTACCATGTGTTGGTGTGAGTGTGGGTGTGCGTGTCGGCTATTGGGAGAGAAGCGGCTGTCACGAGATACTACAGGCAGGTAGCGGCGGGAACCATTTAACGGTTACTAACTCGAGGCACAAGCGGGGCTACCCGGCCGGGCGAAGCTGACCGGAACCGTCGATCACACTCGAGAGTATCCGGTTCTCAGTTATATTCCTTGTGGGTCATGTGAGTTTGTGACGTGGAATGGGGAGAGCGCGGCTCGAGGCGGCTATCATGGCGCGATTGACCGTACCACACGGTGTTCGATTGAAAAGCCTTAATACCAGCAGCGGGTAACCATGTGTTGAAGCCCGGGTGGTGTAGTGGCCCATCATACGACCCTGTCACGGTCGTGACGCGGGTTCAAATCCCGCCTCGGGCGCTTTTTCGAGGAACTAACCGACGAGCGAAGCGAGTCGCTATTCTTCAAAAAACGGAACAAGGAATTTGAACTATAGAACGAGTGAACGCAGTGAGCAGAACGACCGTGGTTCAAATCCCGCCTCAGGCACTTTCTCGGATTCAAAGCCGTGAGCGACCGGCTTATTGCGTCGCGAACATTCAAATTTTGCGAAACGAAGAGTACGATGGTAGCGCGATTCGAAGCGAGCGACGTGAGTGTGAACCACGGACTGGACAATCAATGTGTAAATCGTTTCAATGACTACTATAGAAACAGGGAGGAATTCATGCTCAAAACCGGGGTAGTAATTCTGTCACTCTAAGGAGAGAACGAAGTGGGAACAAAACCCTTAATACTGCGACGGGGAAACGAAGAGTTGCGTGCCCGGGTGGTGTAGTGGCCCATCATACGACCCTGTCACGGTCGTGACGCGGGTTCAAATCCCGCCTCGGGCGTCTTCTTTCGCAATAATTCCGACGAGTACTGCATAGTGTGACTCATCACTCATAGGTGAGAGCTGGGAACACAAGCTAGAAAGCCGTGAACGAGAGTGAAACCGCATGCCTGGAAGTCTGGGCACCGATTTAAATCCGGACTTGAGTGCTTCTTCCACAAACAACTCTGACGGCGGGACTCCGGTATCACGTCCAAACAATTACCTCTATTTTGCTTTAGCCATCACTCATCTATAATTGTTCGAATATCATATCGGGGATGTTCGTAAACGTCCTACTGGGTCAAACGAGCGATGAATACGAAGCAAACAGGTGACGAAACCGAAGCACGAATCCTCTCGACACTCATCGCAGAAGGGTACTCCGTCTCGATTCCGTTCGGTGACAACGATAAGTACGATCTCGTATTAGATACTGGAACGCAGTTACTCACAGTACAGTGCAAAACTGGATGGATCGAAGACGACGTTGTTCGATTCAAAACGGCCAGTAAAACGACTGTCGATGGGGACGTAACGATGGATGACTACGACGGAGCGGTCGACGTATTCGCCGTTCGGTGTAAGGAGAGTGATAAACTGTACTGGGTGCCAGTCGAGGATGCCGGGAAGAAAAGCACGTACTTGCGGTTAACCGAGCCGAAGATTGATCATCCCAGCGTCAACCGAGCCGAGGCGTACCGATTCGACGTTCGGCTGCCGTAATTGGCTGTAAGCACTGTTTTGAACAGAACTGTTCTACGAATGCCAGTGGGCAGTGTATAAATCAGGATGCATTCAATTACACCCGATTTTCACGGGTTCTTTCGAATCCACCTCTCCTGCGTAAAGAGTTACCATGCGAGTGCTCTATATCCTAATATATTAGTAGGTTCGTGGCACCTGCTTATGTGATCCGACAACGCAGGCGGTTACCCGTCAGAACAGCGGTATGTCGGTGCTAGTGGACCATGTCACAACCAATCACCGTACTCGTCGTCGACAACGAACCCGGCTTCGCGTCTCTGGCCGGAGAGATGCTCGAGCGCGAGCGCGAGTCGATCGCCGCCGAGGCGGCGACGGATGGCGCGGAGGCGCTCGGCGTCATCGAGCGCCGCGAGGTCGACTGTATCGTCAGCGATTACGAGATGCCGGAGATGACGGGTCTGGAGCTGTTGGAGCGGGTCCGAGCGACGGATCCCGACCTGCCGTTTATCCTCTTTACGGGGAGAGGGTCAGAGGAGATCGCCAGCGAGGCGATTGCGGCGGGCGTGACCCAGTATCTCCAGAAGGAATCCGGCGAGGAACAGTACGCGCTGTTGGCGAACCAGATCACGAACGCGGTCGCCCAGTACCGCACCGAAACGGAACTCCGGGAGAGCGAGCGCCGCTACGAACGGACGCTGACGACGTTACACGAGACGACGCGGGATTTGATGCGAGCAGAGACCAAGGTGGAGATCTACCGGGCGGCGGTCGAGACGGCACGTGAGATCCTGGACGTGGCCGTCGCCGCGGCCTACGCGTTCGAGCCGACGGCGGGGGCCCTCGAGCACGCGGCGTCGACGCGACGCTCGCCCGAACTGGGCGATCCGGCGGAGACGTTCGAACGGGGAGAGGGGCTGGTCTGGGAGGCGTTTTCGGAGGGAGACAGTGCCTACTATGAGGACGTCAGGCGCGAAGACGAGGTCGATGCCGCGGAAGCAGTGAGTCGAAGCGAACTGATCGTGCCGCTGGGGACCCACGGCGTGCTGGTCGCGGGGACGGAGGACGTCGATGGATTCGACGAGACAATGACCGAGCTGTTGCACATTCTGGCGGCCAACACCGAGGCGGCGCTGGACCGGGCCGAACGCGAGCAGCTACTTCGCGATCACGATCGGACGCTCACGCAGCAAAACGAAGAGCTGACACGACTCAATCATACGAACGAGATCGTCCGCGAGATCAATCACGGCGTCGCGCAGGCGTCGACGCGCGCGGAGATCGAGGAGACGGTATGCGATCGACTCGCCGGGACGGACCGGTATCGGTTCGCTTGGATCGCCGCGAGCGACGACGAACCGCCCACTCCGACCGCCTGGGCCGGGATCGACGCGGCGTACATCGACGGCATCCGCGCCGGCAACGACTGCGCACCCGAGATCGAGCTGGTCCGGGAGATCCTCGAGTCGGGACAGGTACGGACGGTGCGCGACGTACTCGAGGCCGACCGGTGGACCATGCGGCGCAAGGAGGCGCTGACTTACGGATTTCAGACGGTGTTAGGCGTCCCGCTCGCCGCGGACGAACGCCGCTACGGCGTCCTGATGGTCCACGTCGCGGGAGCCGACGCGGTCGGCGAGCGCGAGCGCGAGGTGCTCGCCGAACTCGGGGAGACGATCGGCCACGCGATTCAGTCGGTCGAACGGACGCGGGCGATGTTGACCGACAGTCGCCTCGAGCTCGAACTCGCCGTCGGTGACTCGCGGCTATTGCTCAACCGGCTGTCAGCCCACGTCGCGGAGGCGGATCCGGTCACGCTCGAGGGGGTCGTCGACCGCGGCGAGGACGGGATCGTGCTGTTCGTCAGCGCGCCGTCGACGGCGGATCTCACGTCGCTGGAAGCGGCGTGGGCGTCGATCGAGACGCTGTCGGTCGTCTCCGAAGGCGAGGACGAGACGCTGTTCGAGCTGACGGTGGCGACGACGCCGTTTCTCGACGTGCTTCGAACGTACGACGTGCGGATCCGGATGGCGACGGCCGAAGACGGAACGTCCACGCTCGTTCTCGAGGTCCCACAGCGAGTTGAGACGCGGTCGCTGATCGAATCGATCAGGGAGGAGTATCCCGAGACGGAACTGATCGCCAAGCGGGAGACGACGACCACGCAGTCGGCGCGCCAGCTCGATACGCACCTCGCGGAACGGCTCACCGACAAGCAGTTCGAGGCGTTACAAGCGGCCCATTACAGCGGCTTTTTCGAGTGGCCGCGGGACAGCACCGGCGAGGACATCGCGGAGGCGCTCGACATCTCGCCGCCGACGTATCACTACCACCTGCGGGCGGCCGAACGAAAGCTCGTGACCATGGTGTTCGACGGTGGCTCTAATTGATTAGTATGAATTCTCCGACCATACAAACAGTTAGAAGTCATTCTTAACCACCATCGGTTCGTATCGATAGTTGGCGATCTGAGACAAGCTGTCGCCACCCCAATCCCCCCACCCCCCTTTCCGCGAACGTTCATCCGGTAGCGACGCTGTTCTCCGATCCAATACTGACACTAGCCTTATTGGGCCCTGATCGCGAGCTCGTCGCTCACGTGTTCGTTCAGCTGAGATAACATCCCAGAGAGCAACGCGTGTTCGGCTCGATTCGTCTCTGGGGCGATTGATGCGCGGGAATCGATCCAGAAGCGATTGGATCGGCGCACTTCGAAAGGAAGCCATCGAAACCAGCCACAGCACCCGAATGACGCGAATGGAAATTGGCAGTCGCCATCTCTCGGTTGGGCACTAATTGATTAGTGTCCTCCAAATTGAGGTGCTAAACAATTATAGAACATAGTTAACCCTCGCCAGCCCATACCAAGAAATGGCGATCTGAGGCAGACTGTCGCCACCCCATTCCCCCCACCCCTTTCTACGAACCCTCGAGAGACATCCCCGGATACCCGTCAACTGCGATCGGAACACAGTACACCTGGGAAAGCAGCAGTCGGAGAGCGACTCGACCATAGATCGGCCACAAATCGGCCGATGACGCCGTCCGCAGCGAGGCGAGATGGCCGTGCTACGGGGTCAGCGCCGCCGCGATTGCTGGCTCACGGCATCGTCCCACTCGATCCAGTCCTGTTCCCACCCGCGACGGGATTCGGCGCGTCGCTGGGCCCGTTCGCGATCCTCGCGGGTCATTCGGTTTCGTTCAACGGCCCCCGATTGCTCACCCTCGACCAGCAGCGGATCGAACGAGACGGGATCGAACCGATCGACCGTGCCATCGGCCGAGACGGCCTCGAGTCGCTGTCGCTGGGTGCCACGCGGGAAGACGAGCCGTCCCCCGTCGGCCAACTGCTCGAGCAGCGCACGGGGCGGTTCGACCGCGGCTGCCTCGAGCAGAATCCGGTCGAAGGGAGCGTATTCGGGGAAGCCGTTCGCGCCATCGCGGCAGTCGACGAGGACACCGTCGTAGCCCGCGTCAGCGAGGTTCTCCCGCGCTTCGACGACTAGCGGGCGGGAGATATCGACGGCGTGGACGTTCGTCTCGCCCACGATCTCGGCCGCGACGGCGGCGGTGTAACCGACGCCGACGCCGACGATCAGCACCGTCTCGCCGTCCTCGAGGGCGAGCGCCTGAAGCAGTCTGGCGGCCGTGCTCGGGGAGAGGACGCGAGTACCGAGGGCGTCGTGTTCGCGATCGGCGTAGGCCGTCCGTTCGTCGTCGAGAAACGCGTGCCGTGGCACGTCGCGCATCGCGACGGAGACGGTCTCGTCCGAGAGGACGTCCTTGGGCGCGGCCTCGAGGCCGTCGACCATGTCCTCTCGGAGTACCGCGAGGTCCATGCGCCAGCTATCGCACCGGTCGTTATGAATGGCGCGCTTGCTCGTCCGCTTGTCAGCTACCCTCGCATCCGGACGAATCGCACGCCGCCGCGGTCGGTTCGCTCGAGCGAGCCGTCGGGACGTTTCGTCGCGTCGACGAGCGTCTGGCGACCGGTCCCGATCGGCGCGAGCACCTGGCCGCCCGGCCGGACTTGCTCGACGACGGGGTCGGGAACGGTGGCCGTCGCGCAGGTGAAGTAGACGGCGTCGTAGGGCGCGTGATTGGGCCAGCCGTCGCGTCCGTCGCCGACCCTGACCGAGACGTCGTCGTAGCCCAGCTCCGCGAGTCGGTCGCGGGCCCGCTCGGCCAACTCCCCGCTGTACTCGACGGTGTAGACGTTCTCGTCGCCGACCAGTTCGGCCGTCACCGCGGCGTGGTAGCCACAGCCGGTGCCGATTTCGAGGATCGCGTCGCCTGGTTCGGCCTCGAGCAGGTCGGCCATGATCGCCACCATGTGGGGCGCGCTGATCGTCTGGCCGTCGCCGATCGGCAGGGGCCGGTCGGCATAGGCGCTATCCCGACGGTCGGGCGGAACGAACTCGTGACGAGGGACGGCTTCGAGGGCCGCGAGGACGCGGTCGTCGTCCACGCGCGACGCGACGGTCTCGACCATCCGTCGACGTGGAGCCTCGTAGCTATCGGTGTCAGACATGAGTCGGCGTCGAATACGCACTCGAGAACAGTAGGGAGTGGGGTGGCGAGTACCGGGGGTACACCGTGGCGCTGGAGAGTAGACGGCAGGAGATGAGGAGCCGGCGCTGGAGTCAGCAGCGCGACGCGGCCCGCTTACCAGGCCGACCAGGCGCTGCTCTGCTCGTCGTAGGCGTAGACGCGTTTGATGTCCTTCGCGAAGCCCGTATCGCCACCCTCCTCGAAGCGGTCTCGCCGGTAGCCGTCGGCGTCGCCGCGGACGACGAAGGCGTCGATCTCGAACTCGTCGTCGCCGAAGGACTCGACCGCGCCGACCTCGAACTCGTAGTCGCCGGGGACGTGGACCGTGATACTGTGGCTGTCGTCCCTCGAGCCGTCCTGCGGGTGGATCGTGACGTTGACCGCCACGTTGTCGACCTCGCGGGACCAGACGGTCTCGATCTCCTCGACGGGGGCCTCTTCAACTCGTTTCTGCCCGTCGAGTTCGACGCTCGTCACGCGAACGGTCGAGAGCACTTCGTCGGTCTCGAGGATGAACTCGTCGCCGACTTCGATCTGCTCGTCTTCGGGCGTGGTGACGTTCGCCGTGAACGATTCGCCGCCCTGGGAGACGACGACATCGAGGGTGACCTCCGACTCGGTATCGGGCTGGATCTTGTGGACGTGACTACACTCGCTGCATCGAACGGTCAGGGTGCCGCCGCCCTCCGTGAGTACCTCGTGGACCGTCTCGAGGTCCGGCGAGCACGAAGGACAGGGTGTCGGAACCCGATCCGGTGTTTCGCTCATAGCGCACCTAACGGCTACGTACCTAAAAGGCGATTGAACCCGTCTTCGTCCCCTCACACGCATCGACGACCGGTCGAATTGGCCACCCGCGCCGGCTTCAGCCGAGCGTCAGGCCTGGGTAAACAAGCCGTCTCGAGGGGAGGAGTCCGGCTCGGGATGAACGGTCTGACTCGAGGCGAAATTAGTTCCCCTGGATCGCATCGATGACCATCGCCGCGGCGATGATGGGTTCTTTGGGGACGGTGCTGGCGTCGTCGATGACGATCTCGTAGCGGTCGCGCAACGAGAACTGGCCGCTGATGGAACCGACGTGAGCGCCTGCCCCATCGGTGATCTCGTACTTGTGCGGGATCCAGCCGCCGAACGGAAGGACGTTCCGGGCCAGCGTCACCATCGCACCGCGGGAGTTGATTTCGGCCAGTTTTTCCTCGGTGGTCGCGTCGCGGATCTTCCACGTGTCCTGCAGCAACGAGTAGTCGTTGTCCAGAATGACGACGTTCTCGCCGGTCCGAGCATCCGAAAGCACGTAGTTCCCCGCGACATCGATGATGCCGCCGGCTTTCACCGTGAACACTTCGTTCCCGTCGACGTCGACGAAGGGGAACTCCTCTTTCATCTTCAGCATCTTCTGTTTGCCCCGGAGGACGACGTTCCCGTCGGCGTCGAGCGCCCTGTACTTGTTCCGGACGAATCCCTGTTCGACCGTATAGCGGTCGTCAGTGAGTTCGATTCCCTCGATATCGTACGCGCGAGTATCGCTCATCGGTTTCCATCTCACACCACCCGGACTTGAAACCACTAGGTTCTCACATGTCGGTTGGGTTCGAGCGCATCCCGACGGAACGGATTCGACGGAAGCAGTAGCAACCGCAATCGAGAACGGGGCCTCGAGCGTCTGTCGCCCAGTCGATCAGTCAGTCACTATCGGCGACCGGAAGGTCGACGGGCTCGCCGTCAGCGAAGACGCTCGGCTCTCGGATGATGCCGTCGAGGTGGATCGGCGCTTCGGTGTCGCCGCCGATCCCCGCATCGTCACCGATCGCGATGTGGACGGTGCCGCCGGCCTTCTCGTCCAGGAGGACCGAGCCGACGAGGTCGGAGACGGCGACGTTGGTCCCGATTCCCAGCTCCGCGAGGTTGTACGCGGCGTCGCCGACCGTCTCCGCGGCGTTCTCGACCTCCTCGCGAATTTCGTCGTCCGAGATCTCAGTGACGAACCCGTCTTCGACCGCGAAGGTGAGGGTCTGGCTATCCTCGAGGAGACCGTGGGGCATCATCGTCCCGTCGACGACGAAGATCCCGTCGGCGGTTTCGGGGCTGATGAACACCTCGCCTGCGGGGAGATTCGACATCTCGCCGGGGTCGTGGACGATGCCGGTGTCGGCGAGCCACTCGCGGTCGCCAACGCCGAACGTGATGTCGGTGCCGGCATCGGTCGTGACGCGGACCTCCTCGGCCCCCGCGACCTGCTCGCGGACCGCCTCGCAGTGAGCCGCAATCGACTCGTAGTCGGCCGCCAGCCCCGTCGTGAAGACGTCCTCGGTGATCCCCGGAAGCGTCGCGACCCGCGCACCGGCCTCGTTCGCGTCCGTGCGCGCGCGAGTGTGACTCAGGCTCTTGGTCGTCGGCGCGAGGACGACGTCGGACCCGGCCATCGCCGCTGCCACCGGTGCGGGGGGTTCGCCGCCGTGGGTCTCGCCCGGCGGATAGCGGACGATCACGGCGTCGTCGGTGATCTCGCTGGCAACCGCGTAGATCGCCTCCCCGATCGGAACCCGGTCGTCGTCGGTGACGACCGCACACGACTCCCCCGCCTTGAGACCCAGACACTGGCGGACCGCCGTCTCCGCCGCGGCTCGAAGTGCTGTCATACGCGAGTGTGCGGCAAGCGGGCCGATATGTCTTGTCCTCGGTCGCGCTGTGCACGCAGGTTCACGGACGGGCGAGCCCGTGGGCCTGGACCGGTGCGCGGGTCGGGTTAGACGGACGGGGTTGGCCGGACCGGTTCCGTGTGAACCGGTACCGAGATCGGCCTCGAGAGCGATCGAGAACTCCGATTCGAGTAAGTATCGGCTGCGGGTCCTCGAAACGATTATCCCGCTCGGTGGTACACTCCCGGTACATGCAACAGGTCGCAATCAACGGCTACGGTACGATCGGCAAGCGCGTCGCGGACGCCGTCCGGCAACAGCCCGACATGGAGGTACTGGGCGTCGCGAAGACGCGCCCGAACTTCGAGGCCGAGACGGCGATCGACAAGGGATTCCCGCTCTACGCGGCCATCGAGGAGCGCGAGGAACTGTTCGCCGAGGCCGGCCTCGAGATCGCGGGTCCGGTCGAGGACCTCGTCGCCGAGGCCGACGTCGTCGTCGACGCGACACCCTCGGGAATCGGAGCGCAGAACAAGGAACTCTACGAGGAGCACGACACGCCCGCGCTCTACCAGGGCGGCGAGGACGCCGAGCTCACCGACGTGAGCTTCAACGCGCGCTCGAACTTCGAGGACGCCGTCGACGCCGACCACGTGCGCGTCGTCTCCTGTAACACGACCGGCCTCTCTCGAGTCATCGCGCCGCTCCGGGAGGCCTACGGCGTCGAGAAGGTTCGCGCGACGCTCGTCCGTCGCGGCGGCGATCCCGGCCAGTCCGACCGCGGGCCGATCAACGACATCCTCCCGAACCCGGTGACGATTCCATCCCACCACGGCCCCGACGTCGAGACCATCTTCCCCGACCTCGACATCGACACGCTCGGGATGAAGGTGCCCGCGACGCTGATGCACATGCACAGCCTCAACGTCACCCTCGAGGAGGACGTCGACGCTTCCGAGGTCCGCGAGCTGTTCGCCGACGAGTCGCGCCTGTTCCTGATCCCAGAGCGGATGGACATCGACGGCAGCGGGACGCTCAAGGAGTACGCGCTGGACGCGGGCCGGCCGCGCGGCGACATCTGGGAGAACTGCATCTGGGAGGAATCCGTCTCGACCGTCGGGCGCGATCTCTACCTGTTCCAGGGCATCCACCAGGAGAGCGACGTCGTGCCGGAGAACGTCGACGCGATCCGAGCCGTGACCGGCAGCGCCGACGCCGCCGAAAGCATCGAGACGACCAACGAGACGCTGGGAATCGGACTGTAAGGAGCCGCCGATCCGATCCTCGATCGTATCGCGGCGACAGAAAGTTTTTGCCGCCCGGTAGCTTACTGTCCGTTATGCGCCGAGATGACCGCGACGAACCCTTCGACGATCTGTTCCGCGAGATCGAACGAATGATGAACGAGATGATGAACGGCGCGGATGCCAACGTGGATTTCAATTCCTCGAGTACCGTCGATAGCGGCTTCGGCATGGACACGCACGTCGATATCCACGAGACCGACGAGGAGGTCCGCGTCGTCGCCGACCTCCCCGGCGTCGAGAAGGACAACATCGAACTCGAGTGCGACGGGAAGACGCTGACCATCTCCGCCTCGAGCGATCACCGCCAGTACGACGAGCGCGTCTCGCTGCCGACCCGCGTCAACGAACACACCGCGTCCGCGACCTACAACAACGGCATCCTCGAGGTCGTCTTCGACCGCGCCGAACAGTCGTCGGACATCAGTCTCGAGTAATCGACAGTCGCGGTCGAATCGTTACAGCAGACCGTCTCAGTCTCGCTCAGCGGCCCCGCGGATCGCGGCCGCGAGCCGATCGTAGAACCGCGGTTCGTACTTCGTTTCCTCGTCGATCGTCGGTCGCGCGTTCGTCTCGTTTATCACCAGTTTCTCGCCCGTCTCGAGCAGGTCGACGCCGAGGAACGGAATTTCGAGTTCGGCCGCGACCGATTCGGCCAGGTCGCGCCACGGTTCGGGGAGGTCGATCCCGGTCGCTTCCGCCCCGCGGTGGACGTTGTGTTTCCACTGGCCCTCGCGCACCGCGTCGTCGGGGAGTCGGCGTTCGACCGCGCCGACGTACTCGCCCTCGAGCACCATCACCCGGTAGTCGGTTGCATTCGGGAGGTACTCCTGGACCAGAAACGACTGGTCGCCGGTCGCCTTGTAGTCGTGGACCAGCGAGAGGTAGTCACAGATTCCGAGGAAGGAATCGAGGTCGTGGGCTTTCGCGACGCCGACGCCGCGCGTCGTCGAGTTCGGTTTGACCACGACCGGCGGCTCGAATCGCTCGAAGACGTCGACCAGCTCGGCCTCCCCGACCTCGTTAGATACGTAGACGGAGTCCGGAACCGGGAGGGCGGCCCGCTCGAGTCGCGCGAGCACCTCGGCCTTGTTCCGCGAGGTCAACACCGTTTCGTGGTCGTTGAGCCACGGGATCTCGAGCAGGGCGTCGGCGACCCCGCCCTCCATGAGTCGGCCGGGGTAGACGAAGCCGACGTCGTAGTCGTCGGGCGACCACGGCGGGTCGCCGAGCGCGACTGTGCGCTCGCGTACGGGCACGTGGTGAACCTGTATATCGCGCTCGGCCAGCGGCTCCCGCATCCGCCGGAACGTCTGTTTGTCGTTGGCGACCGCGAGATCGATCATACGCGGTACTCGGGGGAGACGGGCAAAAAGGTGCTCGAGACGGAATTCTCGAGCACAAGACGCGGTGGCCGGGAGCGGGCTCCGAGCGCTGCGAGGAGCCCGCAACTCGGGGGAGGGCAGGCGTTCACACCGTCACGACCGCGAGTGAGTGCCGAAGGCACGAGCGAGCGGGCTGACGACTGATGTGAACGAGTGACTATCGGGATCGAGTGAACGGAGGGAGGAGTGTCTTCGTGAGCGGAGCGAACGAAGGCTCGGAAGTCGCAGCCCGCGAACGAAGTGAGCAGGAACGTCTTCCGTTGCTTTTAATCGAATTTTTGCCGAGGGCGCGGCGAAGCCGCGCCCGCAGAGCAAAACTTCGTTCGTCCTAGGCGATAAGCTCTTCTTCGCCGCGCTCGATGACGATGCGACACGGCGGCGAGATCTTGTTGTAGGAGCGACGGAGCGCGTCCTTGGCGAACTCGGCGTCATCGATGTCACACCAGATGGTGAAGATGCGCTCGCCGGCGCCCATTCGGGCGGCGGTGCCGACGATCTTCCCGAACGCCTGGCGCATCCCGTCGGAGACACGGTCCGCCCCGGCACCCGTCGCCTGCTTGTTCTCCCGAATGACCTGGTGGGGGAACTTCCGCAGGATCATCTTGTAGTTGTTCTCACCGGCGTTTTTCAGCATG
Organism: Natrinema zhouii; assembly: GCF_013456555.2. Classification (GTDB taxonomy): domain Archaea; phylum Halobacteriota; class Halobacteria; order Halobacteriales; family Natrialbaceae; genus Natrinema; species Natrinema zhouii. The sequence goes on along the minus strand of NZ_CP059154.1, from coordinate 2,379,151 downwards.
TGACGGTTCGCCGAGAGGCGCGACGCCTCGAGGCTTCCGTGACGGAGCTGGACCTCTTCTTCCGTGATGAGGCTCATCTGGACGGGGTAGTCGTCGGGGTCCGCTTTGACGTCGCCCATCTTGTGCTGTGCAATCTTCGAGCCAGGGATCCCAGTAATGTATTCGCGGCGCGTGTAGGCCGGCTTACTGATCTCCCGGTACATGGAGGCAGGCTTGTCTGACATGGTTGTGGTTACTTAGAAAAACGGAGGCCCACCGGGCGGATAAAGGCTTCGAAGCGCCGCGTCCGTCGGCTCGAGCGAGAACCGGTATGACCGACGCGGTCGGCCGCCGGCAGTGGGGATCCGAACTCAGTTCGCGACGACGTACTCCGACCCGGTCTTCTCGATCAAGCCCTCGCTCGAGAGCGCGGAGAGCACGCTCAGGATCGAGAGTTGCTGCATGTTCAGGAGGTCGCTCAGGTCAGTGGTCGTCGCTCCACCGGTCGCCTCGAGGGTGACGTAGACGAGTTTGCTCTGTGCGGAGTCGAGTTCGGTCGGGAGCTGGCTGAGTCGGCCGGTCGTCTGCGCGTCTTGTAACATCATACTAACAGTTACGACGAACTCCTGTATAAGTCTGTGGTGCAGAGAGTATAGATGCCCTAGTAAATATTATTGTGGTTTTATAACATAGGTACTCGATCGCCCGGTTCGGTCGGGTGGACACGACGTTGCCGTCGACCGGTGAACTCATATTGCCGTCGGCCGGTATCGGAACGGGTCGCGTGTACGCGGACAATTCACTATCCCGGCGGCGTATTTAAGGTTCCGCCGCGAAAACCAATTTACATGAGGAGTTTCCGGATCGGTTCCCTGTTCGGAATCCCGATCAAACTGGATCTCACGTTCTTGCTCGTACTCCCGTTGTTCGCGTATCTCATCGGGGCCCAGATCGAGGGCGTCGCGGGAATACTGAACGACGGGTTAGCGGCGGGGATCGATATCGGTGCGATTACCAGCGGCCTGCTGCCGTGGCTGCTCGGGCTGGCCGCGGCGATCGGTCTGTTCGTCGGCGTCGTGCTCCACGAACTCGGCCACTCGCTGACCGCTCGACGGTACGGGTTTCCGATCGAGTCGATCACGCTCTGGCTGTTCGGCGGAATCGCCGCCTTCTCCGAGATGCCCGAAGACTGGCGACAAGAACTCAACATCGCCGTCGCCGGCCCGATCGTCAGCATTCTGGTCGGCGTCGGCTCCTACGCGCTCTTCGTCGTCACCCCCGAGAGCCTCAGCGGCGCGCGATTCGTCCTCGGCTATCTCGCCGTCCTGAACGTCGCGCTCGCGTTCTTCAACATGCTCCCCGCGTTCCCCATGGACGGCGGGCGAGTGCTGCGGGCACTGCTCGCCCGCAGTCAACCCTACGCGCAGGCGACCCAGCAGGCCGCCAGCGTCGGCAAACTGTTCGCGGTTCTAATGGGGTTGTTCGGCCTCTTCTCGGGCAACATCATCCTCATCGGCGTCGCCTTCTTCGTCTACATCGCCGCCTCGAGCGAGGCTCAGCAGGTGACGATGAAGGCTGCCTTTCAGGACGTCACCGTTGGCGACATCATGACGCCCGCGGACGACCTCCACACCGTCGAGCCCGAAACGACGGTCGCGGAGCTGATCCAGCGAATGTTCACCGAGCGCCACACCGGCTATCCGGTCGTCGATACGGACGCGTTCGAGGGGGAGCGACTCATCGGCCTCGTGACGCTGACCGACGCCCGCGAGATCGAACCGGTCGAGCGCGATGCCTACACCGTCGAGGACGTGATGACGACGGAGCTGAAGACGATCGACCCCGATTCCGACGCGATGACGGCGATCGATCGGATGCGAGAGCACGACATCGGTCGGCTGCTTGTGGTCGATAACGACGACCTCGTCGGACTGATCTCGCGAACCGACGTGATGACCGCGTTCGATATCGTCCAGCAGAGCGGTGTGATCGCACCCTCGAGCCGACCGCGAACCGCGGACTGAGAGACGGTCGCGAACGCGTTTTGGAGCGATGTGTTCCCCGAACAAACGGTTTAACCGTAGCCGGGGCTGACGCTGTACCGATGCCACCGGCCATCGAGACGGTCGATCTCGTGAAGGAGTACGGCGATCTGCGCGCCCTGCAGGAGCTGTCGCTCACCGTCGAGGAGGGCGAGTTCTTCGGTCTGCTCGGCCCCAACGGCGCGGGGAAGACGACGTTTATCAACACGTTAGTCGGCCTGGTCCGCAAGACCGACGGCGAGGCGCGGGTCTTCGGTCACGACGTCGAGGACGACTACCGGCAGGCCCGCGACGCGATCGGGCTCGCCCCGCAGGAGTTCAATGTCGATCGATTCTTTTCGATTCGCGAAGTATTGAAGAACAAAGCGGGGTATCACGGCGTCCCCGACGACGAAGCCGCCAAACGGGCCGATGAGGTCCTCAAGCGCGTCGGGATCTACGACAAGCGCGACGAGCGCTTCGACTGGCTCTCCGGCGGGATGAAACGCCGACTGCTGCTCGCTCGAGCGCTGGTCACCGAGCCCGACCTGCTCATCCTCGACGAGCCGACCGCCGGCGTCGACGTCCAGCTCCGCCACGACCTCTGGGAGCTGGTCACCGAACTCAACGAGGAGGGGACGACGATCCTGCTGACGACCCACTACATCGAGGAGGCCGAACGCCTCTGTGATCGCGTCGCAATCATGAACGAGGGCCGGAAGGTGACGGTCGCGACCCCGGACGAACTCAAGGGGCGGGGCACCGATACCATCGCCCTCCGCCTCGAGTCCGCGCCCGCGAGCGCGCCCGAACTCGGCGCGTACGCACACGAAACGACGGTATCGGGGGACCGACTCGAGGTCCGCGTCGACGACGGCGGCTCGACCGCGCCGCAGTTGCTCAACGACCTCGAGGCGATGGGCCACGAGATCGTCGACCTCGAGATTACCCGGACTTCGCTCGAGGAGATCTTCGTCGATCTGACGCGGAGCGAGGACCGGACCGTGACCCGATCCGGCGCGGAAAGCGCGGGCGGTGACGACGACACTGATGAGAGTAAGACGGAGCCGTCGTCGCCCGAACGGGAGCGAGAGCAAGAGCAGGAGGGGGTCGCCTGATGCTGTCGGTCGGATTCCGCGCGCTCTTCCGGCGGGAGATCCTGCGGTTCGTCCGCCGGCCCAAGAACACGTTCATGCCGCCGGCGATCACGAACGTGCTCTACTTCGCCGTCTTCGGGGTGATCCTCGGTAACCGGATCGACCAGATCGCGGGCTTCGATTACATCCTCTTCATCGTGCCCGGCCTCATCGTGCTGGGCGCGATCTCGAACGCCTTCGAGAACGCCTCGTTCTCGATCTTCCACGGCAGGTGGAACGAGTACATTCACGAGACGCTGACATCGCCGCTCTCGTACGTCGAGATGGTCGTCGCCTACGTCGGTGCCAGCGCGGTGCGCGGCCTCATCGTCGGCGTCATCATCGCCGTCGTCGGGCGACTGTTCGTGCCGATCAGTATCGAACACGGCCTCTACCTCATCGCGACGATGGTCGTCATCACGGCGCTGTTCGCCGGCTTCGGCATTATCGGGGGACTCGTCGCACGGGACTTCGACGACCTGACCGTGATGAACCAGTTCATCCTCCGACCGCTGGTGTTCTTCGGCGCGGTCTTCTACTCGCTCGAGACGTTCGACCACGCCTGGCAGGTGGGCCTCTCGCTGCTGAACCCGATGGTCTACATGGTCGATAGCGTCCGATTCGGGCTGCTGGGCCACTCGGATCTGATCGGCGTCGGCATCCTGCCCGGCCCCTACACCGATTTCGCGCCGCTGGTCTCGCTCGCGGTGCTCACGGCGTGTACCCTCCTCGTCCTGGCGATCGACGTCTACCTGTTCAAGATCGGCTACGGACTGACCGATTGAGATCGGGCGATCGGTGATTAGTACCCGTTTCGCGGCGCTCGCGAGTGAAAATCGGAAATAGAGAACGGGACGCGGTCGTCCTGACCGCCAGCCGGAGTCGTTCCTCAGGCGTCGACCGGCCGCCCGTCTTCCGTCGGCGGTGCGATGTGGTCGACGTACTCCTCGAGGCTCGGTTCGTCGACCCGGACGCGAACGGCGATTTCGCCGAGTTCGTCCGGCTTGCCGACCGAGAAGTTGACGTACTCCTCGAAGGCCGCCTGCTTTTTCAGCGCGAAGGTGAAGGTGTCGCCCTCGCGGTTGGCGAAGAACTCGCCGCGGGCGGTATCGAGGATTTCCTGGCGGTGCAGCAGTTCCGAGAAGTGATCGAGTTCGTGGGCCTCGCCCCTGACCTCGCCGAACTCCTCCTCGAGGTCGGCGGTGGGAAACATGTTCGCGACGGCGTCGATCACGCGACTCGTAACCTCGGTGTCGTAGATCGGTGCCGTAATCTCGACGTCGACGCGGTAGATCTCGCTCATGGGTCGGCTTCGGCCTCGGCACGTTTCTCGTCGTCGGTTCCGCGGATGATCGATCGGATCCGCTCGCGGAACGCCTCGAGCGAGTCGGTGTTCTCGACGACCACGTCGGCGCGGTCCATCGCGTCGTCCATTCCGAAGCCGCGTTCGCGCTCGTCGCGGGCGGCCAGCCCCTCGCCGCCCTCGGCCTCGCTCGCGTCCCGGCCGCGCGCGTCGATCCGCTCGGCTCGTAGCTCGAAAGGAGCTTCGATACTGACCAGCGTGAACGCGTCGCCGAACTCCGCTTCGAAGACGTCGACCTCGGTGCCCGAGCGGATGCCGTCGACCAGCACCGTCTCGTGGCTCTCGAGGCGATCCTCGATCATCGGGAGCGATCGTTCGGCGATCGCCGCCGGGCCGTTTTCCTCGCGCAGCGCCTGCGCGACCGTGCCGTGATCCGTCGCGGGGTCGAGCCCGCGGTCGGTCGTCTCCTGGCGGACGACGTCGCCCATCGTCACTACCGGGATCCCGTCCTCGCGTGCGACGGTCGCGGCCTCCCCCTTGCCGCTTCCGGGAAGTCCGACCGTTCCGATGACGTGCATTGAGCAGACGTACCGGCGAGTCGTGCATAAACGCTGTGTTCGTCGCTCGTCGAACGGAGACCGAGAGCCGCGAGTCGTCGTTCGCGAGCGCCGCGCTGACGATCCCGTAATCCCCCTTGTCTCATTGCAACGGTTTTCGGATCGGTCCGTGTCGAGTTACAATCCCATTCAGCGTGTTCTTCGGGGCGACTCTGGCATGATTGATCTTCGCTCGAGTCGCTGCATTTTACGAGGTCACTATTGTCGATTGTCTCGCATCAAAGCGACGTATTCGACGGTCGCACCTCGCTCAACCGTTCGAATTTGAGAAGATTCAGTCAAACTCTAACTGATCGATGAAACAGAGATAGCCCGTTATGTGGCAGTCCGTTGTGGGGACTGGTGTCGACTTATGACAGACACGATCATCAACCGGCGTCAGTTCACGGCCGGAGTCGGTGCTACAATGGTTGCTGCAGTGGCAGGGTGTTCGGACGACGGCGAATCCAATGAGACATCGAGTGAAGACTCGGGCGACGAGTCGGACGGCTCCGACGGGCTCGGCGCCGGTGAAAACGAGAGTAATGAGTCCGACGGGCTCGGCGCCGGTGAAAACGAGAGTAACGAGTCTAACGAGAGCGGTCTCGGTAACGAGTCCGGCAATCTAGAAACCGACACGGACAACGAGTCGGACGAGACCACCACTACCGAGGACGACACTACCGAAAACGAGAGCGACAACGAGACGCAAGTCGAGTTCTGACGCCGGGTAGTGACGCCGATCACGCTGTTTCGGGACGCCTTTTTTGGACGACTCGTCGGCTAGCAGCCGCTGGGATCCCGCTCGAGGCCCGGGATCGAAGCGAGTGGCCGACTGTGAGCAGAAATCCCAACCGCTTATACCGTTCCGTCGTGGATTCTGACTCGAGGGCACGTAGCTCAGTCCGGAAAGAGCGTCGGACTTCTAATCCGACGGTCGTGGGTTCAAATCCCATCGTGCCCGTGATTCTGCGACGAGCGGACGCGAGGAGCGAATCACAGATAGAGATGGGATTTGAACGAGACCGAGGTTCTGCGCGAAGCGCAGGTTCTCGGGCGTAGTTCACAATCCCATCGTGCCGATTCCTTCCACTTGAATATCGCTCGAGAAGAACGGATCCAACCTCGAGTTCGACGGTCAGGGAGAGTCCTGCCGAATGCGGATCGATACGATTCTCTCTCGAATGAGGGCCGACCGTCTCGAGAACGTCGCGACGACCGAACGCTCGGGTAGCACCGTGAAATTGCCGAAATACTATCAGCTCGAGCGGTGTCGTTCGAGGTCGACACCGAGGTCGGTGTTGCTCCCGAATAGGAAGAGATCGAAATTCAGCTCCGAGACGCAGCGTCGGTCACGCGATCGTTTTGTCAGGGCCCGATGCCGAGACCTGATCCCGGATATCCACGTCTCCTGTACTATCGACAACTACCGTATAGCCGTTGTACGTGAATTCGACTTTGGACGGTCCCCTCTCAGGGGTGTCTGATTGGTAGAGCGAGTTGAGTGCGTCCGTATCGATCGCATAGTGGAGCGGGGGTTTGAGTTCCGCTGGTGAGACCTGTTCGCGTTCGGCGATCTTCTCGACGACTTTGAGGCTGATTGATTGGGTGTTCTGCACACCCGTCGCTGCCAGATTCCTACATATAAAACCAGACGTTCCTCTAATGACGTGCGTCAGACAACCGGCTCTGAACGGTTTTCATGAGGTGCGTTGCCATTCGAGGAAATCTGATATTGAGGGGGAGTGAAGCCGCTTATTCAGACGGTAGCATCGATCGGGAGTTCCGCTCGCCCTGGGTCCGCGGTGATCACCCCCGCTGTGCCACTGAAGGAGCGGGAAATCGCATGACTGGACCGTCTTGTCCCGAAGAATTGGACGGCCAGAGCGCCGGTGTGACCGGGAGACAACGACGGTACCAGTCGTTGCAACACCGAAATTTCTCGAGGGACACCCGTCTCTACCCCTCGCGTCGTGCCAGCGGTACGTTCTTCAGCGACAGTCACATCGATGGTGACGTGGGACGCTATCAGCCCGGAGAACACGACTCGTTCATCAAGTGCGACACACCTCGATGCGGAGCGAACAACGCTCCGGAGGGAACTGCAGCGTATGACACCGACTGTTGGCGGTGCGGGGAGCCTCTGGGCGGGAAACCCGAACCGGGTGATGAGGTTCCCGTCGACATCGTCGACGAGAAAGCCGACGGGACACTCGTCTGCAAAACGGAGGGCGGGTTCGTCCTCTTTCTCGAGGCGGATATCGTGGCGATCGAGGCCACGGTCCGAGTCACCGCCGTCGACGAGACCCACGGGGAAGCGGAACTCGTCGACACAGAGCAATAGCTGGCGGGCGATTCGTTCCGCTGGAGCTGCCGCCATTGGATCTGTTACAGACAGGAAAGTCCGCTAACCGCGCCGGATCGCGGTCCCGAGTGACGCGTTCGATGCGATCGGCTCCGTCAGTAGAAACGATTCCCCGTCTTTCGATGTCCGGATGGATCGGACGGCCGGAGCACTGACTGACGGCGTTCGTGTCGCCGCTGGTCCGACCCGTGACCGGATAGTGTAATATATATTATTAGTTTCGATACACTAATGTCGGCCACTAACGTTAAATAGGATGTCGGCAGCGTCTGCCACAGGCATCACAGGGGATACGGGGGACGCACTGATCATCGTCGTACGACGATCACCATCCCCACTGCCGACACGTGTACACCCTTTCGACACTGAACGTACCCGCCAGCCGCCGCTATTGCTTCCCATCGGCCGCCGATGCTCGCTTGCTTGCCGTCGCTCCCTCGAGGCGACCACCGACCCGCTGTCACGGTGTCGGGCTATTCATTCATGCCGACGATACAACCCGTTTCGACTCCTTTCTCCGATATGGACGACACGGACCTCGAGACGTGTGCGTATACCGGCTCGAACGCGACTGCCGAACCGGACACGTACGCCGAACAGGCCCGCCGGCGCGCCGAAACCGAACGTGAGGCCGTCGAGTGGGCCGTCGCCGAACTCGAGTCGCTGATTGCCGACGCGGACGTCGACCTCGAGCCGCTGCTCGAGTACGCGCGCCGGAGCCGCGAGAGCATGCCCGACCGGCACGTGCGGGCCTACGAGGCGATGGCCGAGACGCTCGACGTCGAGCCGGACGTCTACGAGGCCTACGCCTTCGCGTACAGCGACCTCTGTGACGAACTGGCCGACGAGCCGGCCGACGATCCCTCGCGCGGCTGTACGAACGCGCTCGTCTCGCCGCCGCGAGCTGCCGGAGACGGCTCACTCGTGCTCAAGAACCGCGACATCGCGGGCCGAGGAGCGCGCCCCAAATCGGTCGTCGAACAGCCGCCGATCGACGACTACCACGGCTTTCTGACCGTCGACACCTGCGGCACGGTCATGCTCTACAAGGGCGTCAACGACCGGGGACTGGTCGCAGCGAACACCTACATCGACGCGAATCGGGACGATATCGAGCCCGAAGCGCAGTTCCGCAACGGCACCGTCGTCCGGCGCGTGCTCGAGGAGTGCGCCACCGTCGCGGACGCCCGCGAACTGCTCGAATCGATCCCGACGCGACAGCTGATGGCACAGACGCTGTTTCTGGCCGACGAGAGCGACGCCGTGTTGCTCGAGGTGAACCCCCTCGAGGAGCGGATCGCGGTCGCCGACGACGGGGCCGTCGCCCGGACGAATCACTTCGTCCTGTCGCGCTCGGAGACGACCGAGAGTTCGCGACGCCGCCGGGAGCGAGCGACGGAGCTGCTCGAGGCAGAGAACGACGAAATCGACCGCAACTACCTCTGGGAGATCGCGGAAGATCACGAGAACGGACCGGGGAACGAGTCGATCTGTCGGCATCCCGAACCGGAGACGGACGAGCACGCCTTCGGCCAGCTGACGACCGCGAGCGCGGCGGTGTTCGAGGGCGGGTCTCCGACGGTCGAGATCGTCATGGGCAACCCCTGCGAGACCGAGCCAGCGCGGTGTTCGTTCGGCGACGAGATCCCGACGCCGCTCCGGACGGGCGATCGGTGGCTTCAACGCCTCCGAGCGGTCTCCAGCGAAGCAGCGAACTCCTGAACGAGATCCCGTCTCGTCTGTCACGGTCCGCTTCGACCGATTCGAGGCAGTCGTTTCCGGTCGTCTGCTGCCCTCTCGACTCGAGGGAGTGCCGACTCTCGGCTCCGAGTCCGCGTCCGTCGGCCGTCGGCGCGTCTCGGTCGCGAATATAGATCACATAGTTCGACGTATTACTATTACAAATTTTCATGTGATGAAGAACGTCATAGTGGGCATGGTCTCGTTTCGAGCCACCGGTGAGAGCGGAATCGCTCGTCGATCGTTCGTCTCGTTGCTCGGTACGACGACGGGTGCGCTCGCGTTGTCCCAATCGTCCGACGCGCTCGCGACTGCCGACTCGGCGTCCGGCAACGGGCTCGAGTCTCTCTCGTTTTACTCGACGGCGTCACAGGTGAGCGCGGAATACGCGCCGCTCACCGACGGGGAACACGTCGTCGCGTGGGCCTCCGAGGACGCGTACGTGACGAGCACGAACGACGGAACCGACGAAGCCGACGTCGTCTCATACGAGGACGAGCGGATTCCGCTGATCACACAGGACGGATCCGTGCTGGGGATCGGCAGCGCCGGCTTTCTCAGCGACGAGCGCGGCGGGTTCGACGCCGGCAACGAGGAGTTCGTGCTGAACGTCTGGGACGAACTGCTGGGGCCCGGCGGGACGGTGCTGTGGGACGAGAGCCACGAGCAGTACTGGGACCTCTCGAGCCACGAGACGTTCCGCCGCTACGCCGAAGACAACGGCTACGAGCTGCGAGCGCTCGAGGAATTCGCGACCGACGGGACGACCCTCCAGTTCTATTCAACGGCGAGCCAAGTGTCGCCCGACGGCGACGCGCTCACCGAGGCGCACCTGGCCCCGGACGACGACCGCAAGGTCCTCGCGTGGGCGGAACCGACGGCGACGAACGGCGATCAGACCGGGTCCGACGCCGTCGAGTACGGCGACGACGAACGGATTCCGCTGATCACCCGCGACGATCGGGTGGTCGGGTTCGGTGCGCCGTTCGTCGAGGATGACAACGATCACGACGAGAACCGGGCCTTCGTCCGGGGCGTCTGGGACACGGTGATCGACGGCGAGACCGTCTACTGGGACGAGAGCCACGACCAGTACTACGATACCGGCCGGTTCGAGACGTTCATCGCCGACGCCGAGAGCGACGGATACACCGTCACCGCCGCTGACGACCTGCTGGCGGTTCTCGAGGGCGCGAGCGACGGTGCGGACGGGAGTATCGAGACCGACGCCGATGCGGTCGTAATCACGACGCCCGCAGCGGCGTTCACCGACGACGAACTCGCGGCCCTCGAGTCGTTCGTCGCCGACGGCGGTGCCGTGTTGCTCCACGATCAGGCCGATTACGGCGGTCACGACGAGACCCGGGCCCTCGACGAGGTCGCCGAACGGCTCGATCTCGGCTTCCGATTCAACGCGGATCAGGTCGAGGACGACGCGTCGGGCTGGGACAGTCACGTGTTCACGACGACGGCCTTCGACGAGGCGTATCTCGGAGAGGAAACGGGCTCGGTTAGACTGGCTGACGCCGACGGGCTCGTGATCACGACGCCTCAGTGGGCGTTCGACGACTCGGAACTCGCGGCCCTCGAGTCGTTCGTCGCGGACGGCGGCGCGGTTTTCCTGTTCGATCAGTCGGACTTCGGCGGGAACGATCGAACGGCGAACCTGAACGAGATCGCCGACCGACTCGATCTCGCCTTCCGCTTTAACGGCGGGCAGGTCGAAGACGAGGTCCGAAACGCCGGCCCCGTCTACGAGCCGGTCGCGACGGAGTTCTCGCCCGCGTTCGACTACTTCGAAGACCGAGACGGAATCGGGATCGAGTTCGACCGCGACGGTGAGTACTACGGCCGAGTCACTCGCGTGTTCGACGGCGACACCGTTGAGGTCGAGTTCGACACCGAGTACGGCTACCGCGAGACCGTCCGCAACGTCGGCGTCGACACTGCGGAGACACCGCCGACGGAGACCAGCCCGAAGGAGTGGTTCGGCGTCCCCGACGACGCGACCGATCACCTCCACGACTGGGGCGACCGGGCGTCGGACTTCGTCCTCGAGCGGCTGGCACCCGACGGCGCGGCCGTCGACGAGACCGATCTCGAGGGCCGCCACGTCAAGCTCACCTTCGACGAGGCGGAGCCGATACGCGGGAACTACGGGCGACTGCTCGGCTACCTCCACTACGATCCCGACGACTTCACGGCCGACTTCGACGCCGGCTCGTTCTCGGTGAACTACAACCGCCGGATCGTTGCTGACGGGTACGCCCGCGTCTATTCGTCAGGCTTTGCGGCCCACGACGAGTTCGCTGCGCTCGAGGAGGACGCCCTCGCGGCGGGTCGGGGCGTCTGGTCGGCCTCCGACTTCGACGCGCTCACCGAAATTCGCAACGAGCCCGTCGAGAGGTTGTTCGTCCCGTCGGCCCGGAGCATTCGCAGCGCTCGAGGCCGGAACGGCGGTCGCGTTCGGGACGACCGGGTGGCCGTGTCGGCGGCCCCGAGCGCCGAGCAGCGCCTCGAGGGCGACGGCGTCGCGTACGACGGCGACGTTCCGCTGGTCGGGATCGACGATCGCCGTCGGGTCGCGCTCGTTGGCGGACTACTGATCGACGAGCGCTACGAGGAGAGCGAGGGCTTCGGCGCGGATACGAGCGGCCACGGCAACTTCCCGTTCCTGACGAATCTGATCGACCACCTCTCGGAGACCGACGGCGACGTGATACTCGCCGGCGGCCAGGGTCAGTTCAACGCCGAGGGATCGCTCTCCCTCGAGGACTGCAAGTACTACCTCCGCTACCTCGAGGGGGTCGACGCGCGGCTCCGCCAGATAAACGATCTGGAACGGACGCTGCCCGACGAGTCGGAGCCCCCGCGTGCCATCTTGCTCTCCGCGCCCGCGCGGGAACTCGAGTTCGGGGAACTCCTCGCGTTGCGCGAGTATCGGAACGAGGGCGGTGCGGTCGTCCTGCTCGGCAGCGCGGCGGCTGACGCCGATCACACGCGGAATCTGAATCGGCTCGCCGCCCGGCTCGATACGGACCTCCGGTTCAATGAGGATCGGATCGTCGACGCGGAACGGAACCTCGCAGACGATTCCGCGGTCCTCGAGACGGCGGCGTTCAATGACTCGTTCCCGCTGTTCGAGGCCTACGATCCGTCGGACCGCACGGACGAAGACAACGAGGCACCCGGAAACAGCGACCACGCGCGGGGCCACCGCGGGACCGGTCCCGGAAACAGTGGAAACGCACCGGGTCACGGCGGTGGCTCGCCGGGTAACAGCGGCAACGCACCGGGACATCGCGGCGGCCCCGGCAATAGCGGAAACGCGCCCGGCCGATAATCCGATTCAGGCGCGAACGCGGCGCCGCTCGAGGTCGGCCTCGAGCCGGTCCGCGGCTTCGAGCCGCAGTTTCTTCGCGCGACGCTCGGTGATTCGCGAGTCGGTCATCTGGTCCGCGAGCGGATCGTACTCCGCGGGCGTGAATCCGAGCCCTCGCAAGTAGTCCCTGACTCCCGCCCCCTCGAGTCCGTCGTGGATGGCCGCGTCCGTAATCGACTCAACAGTGTCGAACTCGGGGAGGCGGAGCGGTCTGTCGGCGGCTGCATCCGACCGGGCAATCCGTTCCGAACCGCCAATGACCGTCCCGTGCTCGTCCGCGCGGGTGACGATCGATCGCACGTCGTCTGCGAGTTGAAGCACCTGACTCGGCAGGGCGGCGTCGGGCGAGCGCCACTCGACCGTGGGCATGGCTTTGCGGAGCCGGACCGGGTTCCAGACTGCCTCGTAGGGACTGAACTCGGCCTCAAATGCGTCCATATCGACGCCGCGCTCGAGCGCCCGCTCGCGGAACGAGTCGTAGGCGTCCTCGAGCCGTTGGTCCCATTCGGCGACGCTCTCGACGTAGGGCTGGAGCTGGCCCTGTTCCGGGCAGGTCTCGTAACACGAGCGCCGGTAGAGGAACGGCCGGGCGCACTCGAGGATGCGTTCGCCGCGGTAGTGTGCCGAACTGTTGATCAGCGCGAACGCCGGGTCGATCGCGGTCAGGGCGTTGAGCTGATCGGCGACGTTCGACTGCTCGAAATGGATGTGCGTGCCGGCGCAGACGCGGGCGTCGTCGAAGGTCGGTCCGACGATCTGGCGCTGGAGGTCGGTACCCTCCTTCTCGCGGTAGGGGATGTCCGCGGGGGCGACGTTCAGCGGGGTCGCGAGCGGGACGAGTCGCTTGTTCCGATCCCGTGCCGCGTCGACGACGCGGCTGATCCGACCGACGAACTCCTCGCGGAGCTCGGCCATCGACCCACAGGGGGTTGTCTTGATCTCGAGCATCGGCTCGACGAACTCGGGGTCGACTTGCTCCGAAACGTCGAGCAGTGTGTCGGGTGGGACGAGGTCACCGGCGTCGTCGACGACCCAGTACTCCACCTCGAGGCTAGTGTTCATGGATGTGTCTGTTGGAGCGCAGTGGTTGGCCCTCGAGCAAGCCGTCACCGGGCCATACCTGACGGACGGCGGTCGGCGAGCGACCGTCCCAGCGGGGTGAGACGGGCGGGGAAGTTCGCGTCGACCGGGACCGTCCGCCGACAGTTCTTCCGTTGGATATGATGGTACGAACGAGTTACGCGAATGAATTGAGCCTGCGTGCGCAGGTCGTGGTTCCCGTCGACAGCGGTCACCTGACCGGCCACATCGCGCGATCTGAGACATCTACAGCCACTAACACTGATGTTACGTGGTGGCTTCGGGGTTGCTGGGGATTGATATCCCTGCAGTAACACTATGCAACTACGATGAGCGACGAGACGACTGCGGACGATGCGACAGTGATCGTTGTCGGCGGCGGTCCCGCCGGACTGAGTGCGGCCCTCTTTACCGCGAAGAACGGCCTCGAGACGACCGTCTTCGACACGGACGAGACGTGGATGCACAAGGCCCATCTGTTCAACTATCTCGGAATCGGGTCGGTCGGCGGCAGCGAGTTCATGGCGACGGCCCGCCAGCAGGTCGACGACTTCGGCGTCGACCGCCGACAGGGCGAAGTCGTGACCGCCGTCAGCGAAGCCGGCGACGGCTTCGCGGTCGAGACCGAAAACGGGAGCTACGACGCCGACTACGTCGTCCTCGCGACCGGTGCGAACCGCGAGCTCGCCGAGGGTCTCGGCGTCGCGTTCACCGACGAGGACACCGTCGACGTCGGCGTCGAGATGGAGACGAGCGTCGAGGGCGCGTACGCGACCGGCGCGATGGTCCGCGCCGAGGAGTGGCAGGCCGCCATCGCCGTCGGCGACGGGGCTGCCGCGGGACTGAACATCCTGTCGGAGGAACGTGGCGAGCACTTCCACGACTTCGATGTCCCCGCGGACGCCGAGCGCGTCTTCGGTGAACTGCTCGCGGAGTAGCGCCGAACTCACGACCGTCCAGATTCACGACTACCCAGATTCATCATGTCTAACCAACCCACTAACCCAGTCACGCCTGAACTCCCCGATAGCCCCGTCCACACCACGGGCACGGACCACATCACCATCTGGGGGAGCAACGAGGAGGAGACGATCGCGTTCTATCAGGACCTCCTCGGCATGCCGCTGGTGCTTCGCCAGCCGAACCTCGACGACCCCTCGCAGACCCACCTCTTCTTCGACACGGGCGACGGCCGCATCCTCACCTTCTTCGTGAGCGACGACCGGCCGTCGAACCGGCGCGGCCAGCGCGGTGGAACCGGTGCCGTCCACCACCTCTGTTTCAGCGTCGATCCCGACGACTACGAGGACACGATGGAGGCACTCGAGGAGGCGGGCCACCAGTACAACGTCTTCGATCGGGGGATCTTCCACTCGATCTATACCACGGACAACAACGGGCTGGTCATCGAACTCTCGACGGACAAGTACGAGGTGCCCGACGACCGCCGCGGCGAGGTGCTGGCGAAGGCGCAGGAACTCCGCGAGGCCGACGGGTCCGACTACGCCAAGGACGAGCACCTCCGCGGTGCGATCGAAGCGCTCGGCCTCGAGCTGATCGAACACGACCTGCCCGAGGCCAGCACCGGCGTCGGTGGTGTCGAATGAGCGCGGACGACCGCGTCGAGGGCCCGCATCAGGACCAGCCGCTCGTGACCGGCGGGACCGACCTTGAGGACGCGACGGCCGCGCTCGTGTGCACCCACGGCCGCGGGGCGACCGCTCAGGGGATGATCCAGCTGGCCGGTGAGGTGCTTCAGGAGGGCGTCGCCGTCCTCGCCCCGCAGGCGGCCCGCCGGACGTGGTACCCGAACTCGTTTCTCGAGCCCGTCGAGCGAAACGAGCCCGGCCGGAGTTCGGGGCTGCAGGCCATCACCGACGCGATCGGCGAGGCCAACGACGCCGGCATTCCGACCGAGCGGGTCATGCTGCTCGGCTTCTCGCAGGGTGCCTGTCTGGCCAGCGAGTACCTCGCCCGCAACCCGCGACGCTACGGCGGTCTCGCCGCCTTCAGTGGTGGGCTCATCGGCGATGACCTCGACGACGAGTATCCCGGCGACCTCGAGGGGACGCCGGTCTTCCTCGGCTGTAGCGACACCGACCCGCACATTCCGCGAGCGCGGGTCGACGACACGGCCGACGTACTCGAGTCCATGAACGCCGACGTCACGAAGCGGTTCTACGAGGGGATGGGCCACGGCGTCAACGAGGACGAACTGACGTTCGTCTCCGAGATGGTCGCGGCGCTGGTCGACTGACCGCGGCTGATCGCGGCCGCACTCGAGACGCAGATCAACGAATAACGGTAACCGGGATGGGGGAGCGACGGACGATTTTTTCGGCGACGCTACCGAGCAAGACGCGAGAGAGCCCGGACCGGCCGTGACTGCCGATGATGATGTGGTCCATATCGTGTTCGTCCGCGAACGAGACGATCTCTCGAGCGGGCTTTCCGACGACGGTCTCGGTCCGAAACTCGACGTCGGGATCGCTGGTGATCGATTCGATCTCGTCGGGGAACGACTCGGAGATCTCCTCCTCTCGTTCCCGAAGCATCTCCTGAATGAGACTGATCCCCGCCTCCGTCGAGCTGTCCGCCGCCTCGATGACGCGCAGCAACACGATCTCCGCGTCGGGATACGTCTCAAACGCGTGTTCGACTGCCTTCCGTGCGGGCTTGGAGCCGTCGTACGCGACGAGTACTTCCATACGTCTGATAGCTCTCTCGGGACTATAAACCCGGTCGATAGCAACTGCGTGGCTCCTCTCGTACCCTACAGGTGCGATCCGGTTCCCTGCGGGCTCGTCACCTAATCTGGTCGCTCGAGCGTGAATGCTATTTCCATCGAGAGCCTACGCGTACTGTTGGACTCGAGTCCCGGCGGACAGCCGGCCGCCCGCCGCCGGACGCCACCACCGAAACCACCGCGTCGACGGCAGGGAGTCGGCCCGCAATCGGGACTCGAGCGTTTCCGAATCAGTAGCGCTGTTGAAATCCGTAGAAGATGGTAGTTTTGGTACCCACTGCGGTAAGTAGAACTTGTAGAACACCGATATCGACCGCTATCGCGCCGTATACTCGTCGTCACCAAGAATTCTCTCAAGTGCTTTGACGGCAGCATCCAGATCCTCAATGTCCCCACGGTCGGATCGGTAGGCCGGGCGCCACCATACAGACGGGTGAATGATCAGTGCGGTATCGGTAAGCGTGTAACTCGCGAACTCGGACCACGGCCGGATACGCTGCTGGAGTGGGCGTTCGACAACGAGTCCAACATCGGTCACGCGAAAGGTCCGTGGATTCGTGGCCCCTGCGAAGGGGGTCCACAGGAAGAAGAGGAGATAGAGATTGCCTGCCCAGGACAAGTCGCTCCAGACGAGCTGAACGATGACGCCGGCAACGCCGACGACACCTGCAACGACCATTCCGCCTAGGGAGAGACGGCGCCAGCGCCGCGGCCAGCGCGCCTCCCATTCGACGAATTCCTCAGCACCGATCAGAACGGCTGCCGCGTATCGGGTCCGACTCATTGTAGTCAGGAAGAGGCCGAGAAACATCCCACCGATCGTGCTAACGATCGCGAGGCCAACCGTAATGCCTGGTGGCTCAGTACCCATGGAAACGACACCGAGGACGCCAATGAACCACACGAACGGGAGGACAGCGAGCAGCCATGCTGCGGTGCGTCCACCGAGGCTGACCGCGAGTCCGGACGTCCGGGAGACGATCGAGCCGGTCACAGTGGCGAAGCCTGTAATTGCGGCGAGAAACCCGAGATAGAGGATACCGCCGTTCGATGTCGCACGTGAGAGGACGAGAACAGCTAACGGAGCGAGGAGAACGGCGACGTATAGGCCAGCGACGATTGCATACGAAGCATCCGGGGACTCTGCGTCCGGCTGGCCCAGTCCAGTCCCCGTTCGAGTTGCCATGACGGGACTTGTATACAGAGTTACAAAAATATGTCGCCCATCTAGTGGGATCTCGGTCATCAACGGATAGATTCGCACAGAGAGTAGGTGTTCATTTCATGGCAAATCATCTGAGGATTTCATTTCAACGGGGCCGACTTAGTCTAAGTAGCGACCACAGGGAACCAAGTGTCCTGCTCCGCTGGCAGCAGGGAATCGCCACGCCCTCCCCAGCCGATTTCTACTCACGGACCTTCGGCCCGTTCGTATGGTTCGCGGAACCAACGGTTCCGCGCTAACGCTCGTTCACTTCGTTCACTCGCTCATCCGCATGAAGACGCTTCGCGTCTTCCAAGCCTTCGTTCACTGCGTCTGCTCACGGGTGCGAAGCACCCGTTCGCACGGTATGCGGGACCGTCGGTCCCGCACTATTCACGAAGACCTCGCACGGGTCGTGCCGCGATTCACTAGCGTTCACCGCGATCCAGCGCGCGCCACCGCATTGTGAACGTTCAGTCGGTACCAGCCGAGGTGTTTGTCTCGAGAGTTACGCCAAAAGCCGGCTCGAATGAGTCGAACGGTCCCTGCCCCTCGAATCGGACTGTCACAATCGGACCGTTTTCCGCTCGCTCACTTCGTTCGCTCGCGCACAAATTTCCATCAAAAAGACGTCTGCTATTCCTCGAACCCGTCCTCGAATCGGAACGTCCCGTTTCGCTGCACGACTTCCCCGTCCACTTCGATGAACGAGTCCTCGCTCATGTCGACGATCATGTCGACGTGGACCGCGGAGTCGTTGGCCTCGTTACCCTCGCCGACGGTGTCGTCGTAGGCGCGGCCGACGGCCATATGGACGGTGTCGCCCATCTTCTCGTCGAAGAGCATGTTGTAGGTGAACCGGTCGATGTCGCGGTTCATCCCGATACCCAGTTCGCCGAGTCGGCGCGCGCCGTCGTCGGTGTTCAGCACTTCCGTGAGGACGTCTTCGTTCTTCGCTGCCGAGTGCGAGACGACCTCGCCGCCCTCGAACTCGAGGAACACGTCCGTGATCTCCCGGCCCTGATGGTACAGCGGCATGTCGAAGAGGACCTCCCCCTCGACGCTGTCGGGCTGGGGTGCGGTGAAGACCTCTCCCCCCGGAAGGTTGTGCTCGCCGTGATCGTTCAGCGTCGGGTTGTCTGCGATGGACATCGTCACGTCGGTCGTGTCGCCGCTCTTGATCCGGATCTCCTCGGCGGGGTCCATGATCTCGACCATGTTCTCCTGGTGGGCGCGCTGTTCGTCCCAGTCCTTGTTGACGGCGTCCCAGACGAAGTTCTCGTAACCGTCCGTGCTCATCTCCGCGAGCTGGGCGTTGGCCGGTGCGGGATACTGCGTGAGACACCAGCGCTTGGAGAGTCGCTCCTCGAGGATCGGACGATGGGCCTGCTGGTGGGCCGCGCTGATCTCGGGGTCGACGTCGCTGGTCTGAGTGGCGTTGTCCGTCGCGCGAATCGCGATGTAGACGTCGGTGTTTCGGACGAGCGCGAGTTCGTGCTCGGGCGTGTCGAACTCGCCATCGGCGGCTCGCAGATACGCGCGCTGTTGGCGCTTTCCGGTTCGCTGGCTCGTCGTGATCGGGTTCGCTCCCCGATCGCCGATCACCTCGTGAAGGGCGACGACCAGGTCCTCGGCGACCGGATGGGCGTCGATGACGACGTTGTCACCCTCCTCGAGGTCGACCGAGTGGGTGGCGATGATCTCGGCGTGTTCGCGGATTCGCGGGTCCATACCCCGATATTGACGGGGGGAGGAAAAAACGGTTCGTGATGGGGAACCGTCCGGCCGGCGATCCACGGTTCGACCCGAATCAGCGATCGCCGCGCATTCCGTCGCGGAACTCGAGGACGGTCCGTCGCAGGAGGAGATACGCGAAGAAGACCAGCGAGAGCAGGATCACGACGACCGCGATGATGACGGGGTCGTCGGGGACGAGGCCGGTGAGGATGTCCAGCATATGCGGCCGCTACTCTGTCAGCGTGGTTAATCGTTTCGACCTCGATCGGTTGTATCCGTGTGTCCGGCACGCTAACTAAAATCGCGGTTTCAGCTTGCGCTGACTATAACGTGGGACGGTCCGTCCGCTCTCATAGGCCTCGATCATCGGCCCTCCACTCCGTTCGAGGCACGTCCTCGAGATCGAGGCCTGTCGCCCGTCCCCTGCGATCGCGACCGGCCGTCCGCCGACTCCCGTCTGACAGCTCGGAGACTGCGGGCGGCCGCTCCCTCTGACATCACGCTCGAAGCCCCCCTCTCTCTCCCGTGGCTTTCGAAGCCGACTCCCCGCTGGCGTTGTGCGCTGATCCTCCGGTTCGCTTCGTCACGTACGGCCTCGTTCATCCCTGCAGCAAGGGAGGACGACCGACTCATCGGATCCGTTTGGAAAGAACAGAACCAGCCGGCCGACCGTTCGCCCGCTCAGTCGCCGCGCTCGCCGACCTTGACCAGTTGCTTACCGATGTTCTCGCCCTCGAACAGGCCGAGGAACGCGTCCGGCGCATTTTCGAAGCCCTCGACGACGTTCTCGCGGTAGCGGATCTCGTCTTCCTGAACGAACGTCGAGAGGCGCTCGAGCGCCTCGCCCCACCGGTCCTGATAGTCGCCGACGAGCAGCCCCTCGACTTTCGCGCGGGTCTCGATGAGTTTCGCGAGCTTTCGGGGGCCCGTGGGCACCTCGGTCTCGTTGTACAGCGCGATCTGGCCGCAGACCGCGACTCTCGAATGAACGTTCAGGCGGGGCCAGACGGCGTCGGTGATCGGGCCGCCGACGTTGTCGAAGTAGACATCGATCCCGTCGGGACAGGCCTCGGCCATCGCGCTGCCGAGGTCGTCGGTTTCCTTGTAGTTGATCGCCGCGTCGAACCCGAGCTCCTCGGTGAGCCACTCGGTCTTCTCGTCGCTGCCGGCGGTGCCCACTACGCGTGCGCCGCTGATTCGGGCGAGCTGGCCGACGACGGAGCCGACCGCGCCCGCGGCGGCGGAGACGACGACGGTGTCGCCGGGGTTCGGATCGCCGACGTCGAGCAGGCCCCAGAACGCCGTCACGCCGGGCATCCCGAGCACGCCCAGCGCCGTCGAGATCGGACCGAGGTCCGGATTCACCGGCTGGAGTTCGTCCGCGTCGGCGACCGCGTGTTCCGCCCACAGGAGGTTCCCGGTCACCACGTCGCCCGCCGCGAACTCGTCGGCCTCGGACTCGAGGACTTCGCCGACGACGCCGGCCTCCATGGGGTCGCCGACGTCCCAGGGCTCGGCGTACGATTCCGCGTCTCGCATCCGGCCGCGCATGTAGGGATCGACCGACTGGTATAACGTCTTGACCAGTACTTCGCCGTCGTCGGGCTCGGGCCGATCGACGGTGACGAGGTCGAAGTTCTCCGCGGTCGGTTCGCCGACCGGGCGACTGGCGAGTTGCCACTGCCTAGTTGTAGCCATACTCGGTTATGGCCCCGCCCGAAGGTCAATATTGGGCTCCCGGAACCCGGTCCGAACGGGATCGCCGTCTCGATCGGCTGCACGCGAACACCGTCGCCACTACGACGATGGACATCGGCGAGCCTCGGTCCGCCAACTGAGAGCGTGTCGATACCGTTTTGCGGGTTGCGTCGAAAGGAGACACAGAGCAATGCGCGAACGCCTCGAGACCGATATCGGGTTCTACTACGCGTTCGGGGGGTTCCTGATCGCGATCTTCGTCCTCGGGCTGGCGGTGGTCGCCGTGATCGACCCCGCCGGCGTGCGGACGGTCGAGCTCATCGGTCTCTCGGGAGGCTTCTTCATGTTCATCCTCGTCTATTTCATTTCGATCTCGATACAGCGTCTAGAGGATCTGGAGGAGGGGAGTCGCTGAACTCGCGGCTACCGGAGTGAGCGGGCTGATACCCGCGAAATCGCCGTGGAATGTGAGTCGGTGCCTTTAAGACTGCTCGGCGCTTCTCTTTAGAAGCAATGGCGAAAGGAACCGTTGATTTCTTCAACGACACAGGCGGCTACGGATTCATCGAGACTGAGGACGCGGACGACGACGTGTTCTTCCACATGGAAGACATCGGCGGCCCGGACCTTGAGGAAGGACAGGAGCTCGAGTTCGACATCGAGCAGGCCCCCAAGGGCCCGCGCGCGACGAACGTCGAGCGCCTGTAAGGCGAATTCGAACTGGTATCGGCACTTGACTGCAGTATTTTACTACCCCTGAGCAGCGGCGCTGTCGTCGAGTACGTCCCGAAATGCGAACGCGTTGCCGGGAGACGAATTCAACCCAGAAACGAGTAGTGTCAGCACACACGTGTATGGATGGAATCAAGTACGCCCCACCAGTTGTGGACAAGTACTCATGTTGGCTCCTGCGATCGGTATCCCCGAGATCCCGATCCTCCTCTTCAACCTCGTGCTCGTTCTGGGCGTCATCGGTGGCGTCTGGTATCTCGTCGCTCGACTTCGACGTACTCTGTAACCGAACCGGTTCGACGGTTCCGACACCGGCCGAGTGGCGGTAGCGGTTGCGGACCCGGACCGTTTTGTGGATCCGCCACCGACTCGAGACCATGACGGAGCCACTGGTCAGACGTGGCGACGAGATCGAGTACGAGACCGTTGACGCGGCCGACGGGCTCTCGAAGGGCGTTCTAATCGACGACGACCACGGCGCGCCGACCTTCGCGATCCGGCGATTCGTCCTCGAGCCCGGCGCGGAAGTGCCGAAACACACCAACGACGTCGAGCACGAGCAGTACGTCCTCGAGGGCGAATAACGGTGGGTATCGGCGATGCGCCGGAGGCGCATCGAGCAGACGGCGAAGCCGTCGACAACGATGAGGAGTACGCGGTCGAGGCGGGCGACTCGCTGTTGATCCCCGCGGGGACGGTCCACTGGTACCGCAACGAGGGCGACCGGCGGGGCGCGTTCATCTGTGCGGTTCCGAACGGGGACGACGAGATCGACCTGCTCGAGTGAAGCCGGGCCGGTCGGAGCACCGATTGAACCGATCGTACCGCAGTCCAGTTGCGGATACTGACACTGCAGTGTCATACCGTTCTGCAACCGCAACTACTAAACGTCTTTTAGGCACACCTAAATGCGATGGGAGAAGCGCAGTCTGTCGAGGGGCACAGGTCCGCCCGAGAGCGGGAGGGATGGGTAACCGGGCGGCTCGTCCTCTTTTGTCTGGCGAGTACGGTCATCACCGTCGTCGCGGGACTCGTACAGGTGAGCTTCGGGGAGTACTCTATGACGTTTCTCGAGGCGTGGCAAGCAGTGTTCAACCCCGGCGTGATATTCAACCTCCACGCCTGGTCAGCGTTCCTGCTCGGGACGGACCTGCCGGAGATGAGTACCGCGAGCATCGTCGTCTGGACGCTCCGGATGCCGCGGGTGTTCGTCGCGGTTATCGCCGGCGCGACGCTCGCGATCTCCGGTGCGATCTTCCAGGCCGTGACGCGGAACGAACTGGCGAGTCCGTTCGTGCTTGGGGTCAGCTCCGGCGCTGGGTTCGCCGTGCTGGCGACGCTGGTCGTCTTCAGCGGTCTCTCACCGTTCCTGCCGCTGATCGCAGCTCTGGGCGGGACGGTCGCGTTCGTGATCGTCTACACGATCGCCTGGAAAGGTGGGACGAGCCCCGTCCGGCTCGTGCTCGCGGGCGTCGTCGTCAACATGGTCTTTCAGTCGCTCCAGCAGGGTCTGTTCTTCTTCGCAGACGATCTGGGCGTCGTCCAGACGGCGATTGCCTGGCTCACCGGATCGCTCACGGGCACCGGCTGGGGGGAAGTTCGGATCGCGATCCTGCCGGCGGCCGTCGCGATCGTGATCGCGCTCGCCGGTGCGCGGCAGTTGAACGTCCTCATGTTGGGTGAGAGCACCGCCCGATCGCTCGGGATGCGCGTCGAACGGGTCCGGTTTTCCCTCTCGGCCGTCGCAATTCTGGCCGCCAGCGCCGCCATCGCCGTCGCTGGAATCGTCAGCTTCTTCGGCCTCGTCGTCCCCCACATCGTCCGGAACACGATCGGTGGGGACAACCGGCAGCTGATGATCGGGTGTCTCTTCGCCGGCCCCGCACTGATGGTCGTCGCCGACGTCGGTGCGCGACTCGCGCTGGGCGGAACCCAGATGCCCGTCGGCGTCGTCACCGGGCTGATCGGCGGCCCGTATTTCCTCTATCTGATGCGGAAGCAGCAATCGATGGGTGAGTTATAATGTCACGCACACAGCAGAGCGCGGATCGAGAACAGGAACGGATCACCGACGACAACGGCGTTGCGGTCGAGAGCGCACTGGTCGGCGACGACCTCGAGCTCAGCTATCCGACGAGCGAGGAGACCATCGTCGACTGCGCGCGCCTCGACATCCCCGAAGAGGCGGTGACCGCGCTCGTCGGCCCCAACGGCAGCGGGAAGAGTACCCTCCTGAAGGCGCTCTCGAACCACCTCACGCCGGACACGGGGAACGTCCAGATTCACGGCGAGGACCTCGACACGTTCAGCCGCAAGGAACTGGCACGCGAAATGGGCGTCCTCTCGCAGGAGAACGACTCGCTCGGCTCGATCCCCGTCGAGGACCTCATCTATCACGGCCGCTACCCGCATCGGGGCTTTTTCGATGGCGTCACCGAGGAAGATCATCAGGCAGTCGAACGCGCGATCGAGCTGGCGGGGATCGATCACATCCGCGACGCCGAGCTCGGCCAGCTGAGCGGCGGTCAGAAGCAACTGGCCTGGATCGCCATGGTGCTGGCACAGGACACCGACGTCCTGTTGCTCGACGAGCCGACGACGTTTCTGGACATTCACCACCAGTTTCGGGTGCTCGAGACGATCCGCCAACTCAACGAGGAGAAGGGCGTCACCGTGGCCGTCATCCTCCACGATATCTCACAGGCGGCCCGGTTCGCGGACTATCTGGTCGCGATGAGCGACGGGGAACTCTACGACTGGGGGCCGCCCGAAGAGGTCGTGACCGAGCAACTGCTCGCCGACGTCTTCGGCGTCGAAGCCACCGTCGAGTACGAGCCCGAACTCCAGGTGCTGCCGAAGCGAGCGCTCCCGGATCGCCGGACGTAACGCTGCCATCGGAACGCTTTTATATTTTTAGGCTAGCCTAAAGATAATGGGTAACGAACGGACGTGGACACGGCGCAACGTGCTTCGAACGAGCGGGACCATCGCGGGCGTGAGCGCGTTGGCCGGCTGTATCAGCGGTAACGGATCGGACGACGAGGACGATGTCGATCCGTACACGGTATCGATGCCGCCGGTCGGCGACGTCGAGTTCGAGGGTGTCCCGAAGGCGTGGGCCGCCGGCACCGCGGATTGGGCCGACATGGGGATCGCACTGGGTCAGGAACCGCCGGTAGGCCTCTATAAGGCGGGGCGGTTACATACGGGGTATTACGACGACATTCCCGACGTGAGCGTCGACCCGGACGATATCGAAACGCTTTGGGACGACGAGTTCGGCCCCGAGAAGTTCATGAACCTTGCCGAGGGAGTGGATGTCCTCGTCATGGATCCGAACTTCCTCACGGGGCGGGCCGACTGGAGCGGCGACGCCATCGAGCGGATCGAATCGACGGGGACGCCGTTCTTCGGGAACAGTATCACCTCTCGGGGCTACCAGTGGCATCAGGACTACGACTACCTCACGATGTACGAGGCCTTCGAGAAACTCGCCGAAGTCTTTCAGGAACAGGAACGCTACGACGAGTTCGAGACGCTGCACGACGAGTTCCAGTCGGAACTCGAGAACGTCGTTCCCTCGAGCGGCCGACCTGAGGCTGCGGTCCTGTACCCGCAGATAGCGGATGACTCTTTCCTCCCCTACATCATCGACGAGTCGACGAGTTACAAACACCTGCGGGACCTCGGAGTCGAGGACGCGCTCGCGAACTCCGACGTCGAGAACTTCCACGACACCCGCGGATCGATCGACTACGAGACGCTCCTTGAGGTCGATCCGGAGTACATCCTGCTTCGCACCGAGCAATACCTCAGCGAGGAGGA
Organism: Natrinema zhouii; assembly: GCF_013456555.2. Lineage (GTDB taxonomy): Archaea > Halobacteriota > Halobacteria > Halobacteriales > Natrialbaceae > Natrinema > Natrinema zhouii. The sequence continues at coordinate 2,353,607 of NZ_CP059154.1, read as the reverse complement.
GTTCCAGCAGAACTTCGTCGAACCGATACAAAGTCACGACGCCGGGCAGAAACTGACGGCCGTCCAGAACGACAACGTGTACAAGACCGTCCCGTTCTATCAAGGCCCGATCATCAACCTCGTCGCCACTCAGCGGTTGGCCCGGCAGCTCTACGGCCTCGAGGACGACCTGTTCGACCCGCAGGAAGTCAGCGACATCGTCAACGGCGACTTCTAGGCGACCGCTCGGTCGAAACCGGTGACACGGCACGCATCCGGATCGACTCGCGTGCTCGGCGCACTCGAGTCCGAATCGCTCAAGTACGCCACGCTATTAGTCAGTCTCGTGTCGAAGCAGGTCCAGCAGGTCGATACCATCTTCTGTCACGAAACCGGTGGCGACTTCCTCGTCGTCGTCGAACGTGACGGACAGCGGCTGTTCCGCGCGAAACTCGAACTCTCGGAAACCTCGGCCGGCCCCCGTCCCGCGAAGTTCCGACTGAAAGACGGCTCGAGCGAAGAGCCCCGCCAGCCCGACGAGTTCGTCGAACTCGCCCGCCGAGCGAAGCGGATCCGCATCTCCGAGCAGACCTCGACCGCGGGTCGCCGCGACCTTCAGGAAATGCTCGCGGGCTACCAGCTCGAGGACAAGGTCAAGACCGTCCGGACCTGCCGCTACTGCGCCGGCGCGGGCCGGTACTCGCCGATCACGACCGAGACCGCCGTCAAGGACGACAACGACTGGATCTGTACGGACTGTGCCAAGCAGGAACTCGAGCGCCAGCTTTCCTTTTCCGTCGGCGGTGAGGTCTCGGGTGCCGCCAAGGAGCGCCTCGAAGAGCTCATGATGGAAGTGCAGGACCTGGAACGGATCGTCAATCTGCTCAAGGGCCAGCTCGATCCCGATCTGACGAAGTTCGATACCATCTCGGCGACGACCGAGGAGGTCGATCCCGTTCGGACGGACTCGTTGAATCTGCATCCGGGCATACAGGACCTGCTCGAGGATCGGTTCGAGACGCTGCTTCCGGTCCAGAGCCTCGCGGTCGAGAACGGCCTCCTTGACGGCGAGGACCAGCTCGTCGTCTCCGCGACGGCGACCGGGAAGACCCTCGTCGGCGAGATGACCGGCATCGACCGCGTCCTCGAGGGGAAGGGGACGATGCTCTTTCTCGTGCCGCTGGTGGCGCTGGCCAATCAGAAGTACGAGGACTTTCAGGACGAGTACGGCCACCTCGTCGACGTCTCCATCCGCGTGGGCGCGAGCCGGATCGCCGACAACGGCAACCAGTTCGATCCGAACGCCGACGTCATCGTCGGCACCTACGAGGGGATCGACCACGCCCTGCGGACGGGCAAGGAGATGGGCGACATCGGGACCGTCGTCATCGACGAGGTCCACACCCTCAAGGAGGAAGATCGGGGCCACCGCCTCGACGGCCTCATCTCGCGGCTCAAATACACGTGCGAGCAGCGCGCGAAGCGCCGCGACGAGTACGACGGCGCACAGTGGGTCTACCTCTCGGCGACCGTCGGCAATCCCGAACAGCTCACCAAAGCGCTCGAGGCCACGCTCATCGAGTTCGAGGAGCGGCCGATCCCGATCGAACGCCACGTCACCTTCGCGGACGGCCAAGAGAAGGTACGGGTCGAGAACAAGCTCGTCAAACGCGAGTTCGACACCGAGTCTTCGAAGGGGTATCGCGGGCAGACGATCATCTTCACCAACTCCCGGCGGCGCTGTCACGAGATTTCGCGAAAGCTCGACTACTCGGCCGCCCCCTACCACGCCGGTCTGGATTACAAGCGCCGGAAGACGGTCGAACGCAAGTTCGGCGACCAGGAACTCTCAGCGGTCGTCACGACCGCCGCGCTGGCCGCGGGGGTCGACTTCCCCGCCTCGCAGGTCATCTTCGACTCACTGGCGATGGGCATCGAGTGGCTCTCGGTCCAAGAGTTCCACCAGATGCTCGGCCGCGCGGGACGGCCCGACTACCACGACACGGGGACGGTGTACGTCCTCGTCGAACCCGACACCGTCTACCACAACTCGATGGAGATGAGCGAGGACGAGGTCGCCTTCAAGTTGCTCAAAGGCGAGATGGAGTCGGTGATGACCCACTACGACGAGGCCGCGGCCGTCGAGGAGACGCTCGCGAACGTCACGGTCGGCGGCAAGGCCGCGAAGGCGCTCAACGACCGGATGCTCGGCGACGTCCCCACGAAACACGCCATCGGCAAACTGCTGCAGTACGAGTTCATCGACGGCTTCGAACCCACGCCGCTCGGTCGCGTGGTGACCGAACACTTCCTCGAGCCCGGTCAGGCGTTCACCCTTCTCGACGGGATCCGAAAGGACGCTCATCCCTACGAGCTCGTCGCGGACATCGAACTCCGCGACGAGGACCTCTGATCGGGACAGCGGTGTGATCCGTGACTGTCACTGGCGCAGCGAACGGCCGCTACGATCGTTTTTGCGTACGTCTCGACGGCCAGAACGGTAAAGGACGGTAGCGTTCAATCGATAGCCAGTACGGGCATCCGCCCCGGAGCCGTCACTATGGATACGACGACGCCAGCCGCGATCGATCCACCGGCGAACGTGTTACTCGTCCACACGGGACGAGCAGCGCCGAACGGCTGCGAGGAGCTGTGTTACGACGACAGCGACACGGCACACCTCGCGGTCACCTTCGCCGACGAGGAGCCGAACTGTCCCGACGAGGGGGCGATCGACGGCCCACTCGGGCAGCTCACGATCGGAGACATGCTACCCGACGCCGGCGACGAGTCGGAGCCTGACTTCACGCAGCCGGTCGTCACCGATGCGGTGACCGATCCCGCGGATCTCTCCGCGATCGGCGTCTCGATCAGTCGGTTCTGCAAACACTGGGACGACGCCGGCGAGGAGATCACGGTCTGTTTCGACGGACTCGATCCGCTTCTCCGACACACCTCGCCGAAGGCGGTCTTTCAGTTCACGCACGTCCTCGCGAATCGGCTCTCGAGCGTCGACGCCTACGCCCACTTTCACTTCGATCCGACGCGTCACGAGGATCGGGTCGTCTCGACGTTTGGGACAATCTTCGATGCCGTCGTCGCCGACGATACCGACGAGTCGCTCTCAGAAGCGACCGACGAGGACGTCGCCGCGTTGCTGGCCGAGTGGGACGAGGAGGAGACGGTCGATACCGGGTCTACCGGGGATACCGAAGCGACCGACGAGGACATCGCACGACTTCTCGGAAACTGAGTCGACAGTTCGACACCGGCGGATTCACGGGACGAAGGCGACACCGAACAGCGAGAGCACGAGTACGAGCAACGAGCCCGGGACACCGCCGATGGCGACGATCGCAACCGTCAGCGGCGTCACCGCGACTCCGAGCCCAAAGACGACCTGTGCGAGGTACAACACCACGAGCCCGCCTACCGCATTGACGATGAAGGGTCTCGCGACCTCGATGAGCTGTGCCCCGACGAGCGCGAGTACCAGGATGACGATTAAAAGCAGTATCTCGAGTCCAGTCATAGCCGGCGATATCACGGCATCAGGCAAAACCGTTGGGCACGAATGCTGCTATTTGTCTCTCAGTGTCACGAGTCACCGGATCGGCCCCGGCGAATCCACGGCCGGCGGTATAACGAAACGCTTTATGATGTGGGCGCGGTTGGAGTAGATACGGGATCGTGGGTTAGCTTGGTATACTTCGGGCCTTGGGTGCCCGTGACCCCGGTTCAAATCCGGGCGATCCCATATTACTGCTGCGAGCAAAACCGCGAGCAGCAGGAATCGGAAAGAGCCCGGATTTGAATCAGAGAGGAGCTTGCTCCGACCGTGGTTCAAATCCGGGCGATCCCATTCTCTTATAAGTCAAAACGGAGTTGAACAGCGGCTAGCAGCGGTGATCTCTCGTGTCAGCCGGGGCTATCGCAGTGACTCGTGTCGTCGAACTCGAGCCGTCCGTCTGTGAGTTCTGTCGGTGCGATATTCCCAGTGACGAGTAGCCTTGCCCGCGCTTGATGAAGGGAGTGTCAGCCGTGACAGTTCCACGGGTCAGCAGTGGACGATGTGCACGGCCGTAGCAGTCTATCCAACGGCTACGCTCCGATCCCCACTCTGCGAGGAGCAGCTAGTCGTGGCGACCAGCGAGAACTACGGTGACGGACAGTCGGAATCACATACTACCCCGCAAGGAGAGTTCGCCGATCCGATCGCCGACGGAGACTTCAGGAACCCTGTCGATCGACTGAGTTGTGACTGTAGCGTAAGCGTCTCAGAGGACCTCACTTCCCGTCATAGCTCTACCTTGTGACTAGAACCACTTAAAGAGCGAGCGGGGCTGTAAGCAGGCTACCGCTTGCAGTAGTTGCTATTGTATGATATAACTGACAGCACGCGTAATAAGAGAGCGGACGGGGTCGGTGTCCGCACAATCAGGGTCGTCGATTGGGTCCGCTGCTTCGAGATACGGTCGAAAGACCTCTAATCGGTCCGTTGGTCGGACGATTCCGCGTGACTGGTTGTACTCAATAAATCCCTTCGTATCGAGTTCCGGGAGATAGTTCTGGTAGAGCGGGACATAGACGCGCTGGCGTTGGATTGAGGTCAGCTCTGCGACAGTCGTCTCGTGTTCTTTCGCGGAGACGATCTCGGCGAGGGTCCCCATCTTGATTGGTCCATCGGTATCTAACAGATGGCTGATTACGTCTCTTTTACGGCTCGTCTGGAGGAGATGAGAGATGTCGTCTTCGAAGCGTTTCGATGCCCTATCCGGTTCTACATCGCTGGAGGACTTGCTCGAAGAGTTGGAAGAGTGATCTGTTTTAAACATCATTTCGTACGGTGGGTGGACACTTAGAGAATGGAATTCAGGGGTTAAAACAAATACTCCAGTATAATTTGGTGTGTGGGAATGTCCCTACCATTGATGCAACACTTGATGATTCTATAGGTTATATCTACTACGAATATCCAGTACTTCCAGCCCTCAATAACTATACATATCCTAATTCATACTACTCCTGTCTACCCCGAGAGCGGTGTGTCACGGAAGCGGAGCCAGAGTGTGAAAATCTAAGATGGAAACGAGTCCGGTCTCGAGCCGGGGTCGTTATCGTGGAGGCCGGTACTCACCGCCCGAATCTCGGGTGAGGCAAACAAAGTGAGCCCCACGCTCCTGTTTTCCGCGAAAATCACCCGGACAGCAACGGTGTCACCGCTTCTTGATCGTCGTTTCCCGACCCGACGGGCGGCCGGTCGATGTGCAGTTAGTGACCGCGGAGCGAGACGGTGGCGTACAGGCCGTCAAAAGATAACTGCGGCACAGTGACTGGCAACAGCAACTGTGATCGCTGTGTAACAGAGCTGACTACGGCGACAGGAATCGTATCAAAATCGAACGCTAAAATCGAAGTACGGTGTCGGGACGTGACAACAGCCGGTGAAATCCGTTGGCGGGATTCGCACAGGGATGGTCACAGTAGCCACAGGGAGTTTCGTACGGTGGTGGTAGTCGTTTTGGTGTTCGTTGTCATCACCTCACTACCAGATACCACATATTCAATAATAAGTCTTTTTAACGAGGTGATTGTGACATCTGATTTGATATTCCTAAACATCAACTAGCTATCGGACCTGCCAGTCACTCTTTGTAAATATCCCAGATAGTTGTTGGTGACGTTTGTGGCCGGTTTCCAAATTCGTCGTCGCGAAGCGACGACAGTGTCGGCCAATCGAGCGACTCGCCGATGGTGGGCGATACAGCACCGATCAGGGTGAGGAAGCAGGTTGCTTGAGCCGAGTGAACGACCCGTCACCGCAGACGCAGTCCTCGCTCGTGCCCAGCGGGCGGATCGAGCCCGCCGGCGTAATCTCGCCGACGAGGATCGCATCACAGCTCTCACAGCGGACTGCTGCTCGCGTCTGATTAGAGTGAGTCGGCATGGATAGAGATGAAGCGGCCACACCACCATCAGTATCGCTCCAATGTACGAAGGGTGTTCGATAGAGCACTATTCTCTACCGGTCGAAACGGGGCAATTTACCCCCTGAATACGGCTGTTCTCGAGCTGACGGTCGAAAAGGGCAGTTGAGAGGGAAGACGGGATTCCCTTCGTCCCAGTTTCTCGTCGCGACTACTCGAGGAATCGATCGCCGACGGAGATCAGTCTCGCGGTGATGAGACCAACGGGAAGCGCCACGACGCCCATCAAGACGACCACGAAAAACACCGCGATGAACTCGCCCCTGTCGGCCTCGAGATTACGAACAGTTCTCGAGACCCAGCGGCCGCGAGGGATACTGATCGAGTCAGCTCCGACTACAATCTGCCGCAAGCCCAACGGTTTCGGCGTCATCCCGGTTGACAAAAGACATGGCATCCTTCCGTTTGCGGGTCAAGCGGTGGCTCATCAACGGGATCGTGATTACGATCCCACTGGTGGCGACGCTGTTAGTGGTGATGGTCGTTCTCAACTTCATCCGCAACGCGATCTCGCCGGTAACCGCCGGCGTCACGTATCTCTGGGCCGACGAGCCGCCGGCACCGGTGATCGAGTTCGTGACGTTACTATCGCTGCTCAGTGTCTTCCTGCTGGTCGGTCTCATTGCGGAACACACGCCTGGCAAATACCTCTCGAAACGGGTACACGCGGTGATGGAGACGATTCCCGGCGTCAGCACGGTCTACGAGAGCATTCGCCGGGCGAGCAAACTCCTGGTTGAGGACGACACGGACCAGTTCGAGGACGTGAAACTCGTCGAGTTTCCCCACGACGGGGCGTACATGCTCGGCTTTCTCACCGCGGAGACGCCCGCCGTCGTCGAGGCCAGTGTGAACAAAACGGAGATGGTCACGATCATGGTCCCGCTCGCGCCGAACCCGGCGACAAACGGTTTCGTCATGCACATGCCCATCGAAAATGTCCACGAGATCGATCTGACCGTCGAGGAAGCGTTCCGGTCGATCGCGACGCTCGGCGTCGCCGAAGATAGCCTCGATGAGGCCGCGAGCAGCGCCGACTGACCCCGTCGCAACAATCACTAGCCGTCCCCGTCCGTCGATATCCAAACCGGATTAGGCACGGCTACATACCCTCGGAATCGAGCAGGCGAATGTGGCCACGCGGCCAACCGTTCGACTGGAATACAGGATACGGTGTGTCGGTCTCCATCGTCCCGCCACGATCACGGGATCGGCGGGTGCAACGGGGACCGAATCGGTTTTTCGATTTCTCGAACTGCGGAGACAGCGTGTCATCACACCTCGAGCGCTGAGCTCGACGATGCAGACAGTACCCCGCTATGATCCGACTCGGTTCAGTTTCGCCCCGGTATACGACCATTTATACCCGATGGCGGTCCTAGAAGTGTGCAATGGCGCAAGCGGGAAATTCCGAACTCGTCGACTCTTTCGAGCAGTTCTTCCGTAACTACTACGACAGCGAGATCAAGCAGCTTGCCCAGCAGTATCCCAACGAGCAGCGATCGCTCCACATCAACTGGCAGGACCTCTACCGATTCGATCCCGACCTCGCGGACGACTTCATCGCACAGCCCGAGCAGCTCCAGCGCTACGCCGAGGAGGCGCTACGGCTGTACGACCTCCCGATCGACGTGAGTCTCGGACAGGCCCACGTCCGGATCCGTAACCTTCCGGAGACGGAATCCCCCGAGATCCGAGAGATCCGCGCGCGGGACATGAACTCCCTCGTGCAGGTCCACGGAATCGTCCGCAAGGCCACCGACGTTCGACCCAAAATCGAGGAAGCCGCCTTCGAGTGCCAGCTCTGTGGTACACTCTCCCGAATACCCCAATCTAGCGGCGACTTTCAGGAACCCCACGAGTGTCAGGGCTGTGAACGGCAGGGCCCCTTCCGCGTCAACTTTGACCAGTCCGAGTTCATCGACTCACAGAAACTCCGCGTTCAGGAGAGTCCCGAAGGGCTGCGCGGCGGGGAGACCCCACAGGCCCTCGATATCAACATCGAGGACGACATCACCGGCGAGGTCACTCCGGGCGACCACGTCTCGGCGATCGGCGTTTTGCGACTCGAGCAACAGGGCGACCAGCAGGACAAATCCCCGGTCTTCGACTTCTACATGGAGGGAATCTCCGTCGAGGTAGACGAAGAGCAGTTCGAGGATATGAACATCACCGGCGAGGACAAAGAAGAGATCGTCCGACTCTCGGGTTCCGATGGGCTCTACGAGAAGATGGTCGCCTCCATCGCGCCCTCCATCTACGGCTACGATCAGGAGAAGCTCTCGATGATCCTCCAGTTGTTCTCGGGCGTGACAAAGCAGTTGCCGGACGGCTCGAGGATCCGTGGCGACCTGCACATGCTCTTGATCGGGGACCCTGGTACGGGTAAATCCCAGATGCTCGCGTACATCGAAAACATCGCACCGCGAGCGGTCTACACGTCCGGGAAAGGATCGTCCTCAGCAGGTCTCACCGCCGCAGCCGTTCGCGACGACTTCGGCGACGGCCAGCAGTGGAGCCTCGAGGCCGGTGCGCTCGTCCTCGCGGACCGTGGGATCGCCGCCATCGACGAACTGGACAAAATGCGACCGGAAGACAGGAGCGCCATGCACGAGGCCCTCGAGCAACAGAAGATTTCGGTCTCGAAGGCGGGGATCAACGCGACCCTCAAGTCCCGCTGTTCGCTGCTCGGTGCAGCGAACCCCAAGTACGGCCGGTTCGACCAGTACGAGCCGATCAGCGAGCAGATCGACCTCGAGCCGGCGCTGATCTCGCGGTTCGACCTGATCTTTACGGTCACGGACACCCCTGACGAGGAGAAAGACCGCAACCTCGCCGAACACATCATCACGACTAACTACGCCGGCGAGTTGACGACCCAGCGCGAGGAGATGCCCTCGATGGACGTCAGTCAGAGCGAGATCGACGAGATGACCGAGCAGGTCGATCCGGAGATCGACGCCGAACTCCTGCGGAAGTACATTGCCTACGCGAAGCAAAACTGCCATCCACGCATGACCGAGGAGGCCCGCGAGGCGATCCGGGACTTCTACGTCGACCTGCGCGCGAAAGGGACCGACGACGACGCACCCGTTCCGGTGACGGCGCGAAAACTCGAGGCGCTGGTTCGACTGTCGGAGGCAAGCGCCCGCGTCCGGCTGTCGGATACGGTCGAGCGGGACGACGCCGAACGCGTTATCGAGATCGTCCGGTCCTGTCTACAGGACATCGGCGTCGACCCCGAGACCGGCGAGTTCGACGCTGATATCGTCGAAGCCGGGACGTCGAAGTCCCAGCGCGACCGCATCAAGAACCTGAAACAGCTGATCGGCGACATCGAAGAGGAGTACGACGACGGCGCGCCGGTCGACATCGTCCTCGAGCGAGCCGAGGAGATCGGCATGGATCACTCGAAGGCCGAGCACGAGATCGACAAGCTCAAACAGAAAGGCGAAGTCTACGAGCCGAGTACGGACTCGCTCCGGACGACGTAATGCCGGCGGCGGACCGATCTCAACGGGTGCCGCGTACCGTGTGCTGCGGGACGACGCATTAGAGATCTCTGAGGTTCGTGACGGTCGATCGAATCGTCACGGCCGCGACGTCGGCGACCTCGGCCGCAGCGGTCTGTGTCAGTGACGGCCACTCATCTCGTTCGCTAGCTGCCTTGTAGAGACAGGCAGCCGCGACCCCGCTCGGATTACGACCGCCGATCAGTCCGGCCTCGAGTAAGGCATCGAGATGCTCTCGTGCACGGCGCTCGACCGCCTGTCCGAGCTCGAGTTTTGACGCGTATCGGGGGAGGTACTGCGTGGGGTCGATCGGGCCCGTCGGAAGGCCGAGTTCTCGGTTCAGCGCGTCGTAGGCAACCGTGAGTTCGTCGGCATCGGCACGCGCAACAGCGGCGATTTCGTCGATCGTTCGGGCGATCGATCTCGTCCGACAGGTCGCATAGATCACGGCAGCGGCAAAGCCCTCCAACGACCGGCCCTGCAGGAGGTCTTCGGACTGGGCGGACTCGAAGAGCGCACAGGATTGCTCTCTGGCGGAGTCCGGCAGCGAGAGCAAGGCGGTGATCCGTCTGATTTCTGCGAACCCGTAGACTTGATTGCGTTCGGCCTTCGAGGAGATTCGGGCGCGGTTGTGTTCTCGGCGTAATCGAGCGATCTGCCGTCGTTTTCGGCCGGTCAGTCGCGAACTGTACCGCGAGCTCGATCCGGAGCCGTATCCGATCTCCGTCGAAAGTCCGCGGTCGTGTCTCGAGCGGGTCAGCGGCGCTCCGGTGCGTCTCGGATCGGTATCGTCGTCATCGAACGACCGCCACTCGGGACCGCGGTCGATCGCGTCCTCTGCGGAGACGAGTCCGCACTCTTCACAGACTATTTCAGTACCCCGTTTCCGTAATCTGCCGTCGCACTCCGGGCAGCCCACAGACGTATCAGCATCTGCCATTGGTTATTTTACCTAGATGTTACTGGCTTACCCCTGATATTTAAACTGTTGGGAATCTAATTAAAGTTGTTTTGTGAAAGTGGGGAGGGAGAGAAAGCTTACCGACCGATGAATCGCGCGACGAGGGATCGTGACTGCGATTCTGATTCGTGGACCGACGTTTCGCCGTCGTCTGCCCGATCAGTTAGCAGTCGTTCGTACTGGTCGATAACCGCCTGTCGGCGTCGCTCGCTCGTTTCGACCAATTGTTCGAGGGCAGCGATCCGGGCGCGGAGTTTCGTGCGTTCGATCCTGTAGGAGAGCGGCGGTTCCTGTCGATCCGAGTCGGCGGAGGGCCGTTGCAGCGGGTCGCTGTTTCGGTGGTTCGATCCGGCGGCCGAGTTCGAACGGCTGTGTCCGGTTCGTTCGTCGATAGGGCGGATGGGGGTAGGGCCTCGTTGGTCGGCGGACATGGCTCGATACCAACTACCATACTGTTCCGGAAAAAGGTCAGTCAGTCGGGTGTCAGACGCGTCTGACGCGAGTCATGCGTCCGAACGACGCTACCCCTGCAGGTGCTCGAGAACACCGTCGGTGTCGGCCGGGACAGGTTCGGGTTCACTGCCGGCAGCGGCCGCGGCGTCGGGGTCCTTGAGCAGGTGACCGGTAGTGAGGCAGGCGACGCGCTCGTCGTCGTCGACGATTCCCTCGGCGCGGAGTTTTCGCAGGCCGGCGACGGAGGCCGCCGAGGCGGGTTCGACGCCGATCCCTTCGCCGGCGAGATCACGTTGGGCCTCGGTGATCGCTTCGTCGGAGACCGCGACGGCGGTACCGCCGGTCTCGCGGATACCGGGCAGCGCCTTCGGCGCGTTGACCGGGTTCCCGATCCGGATCGCGGTCGCGCGGGTCTCGACCTCCTCCCAGCGCCGCACCTCGTCGGCACCGTTCTCGATCGCCTCGACCATCGGCGCGGCCCCCTCGGCCTGAACGCCGGTCAGTTTCGGCACGTCGCTCTCCTCGAGTTCGCCCGCCTGGACGAGTTCGCGGAACGCCTTGTACAGCGCTGACGTGTTGCCCGCGTTGCCGACCGGGAGCACGATCCGATCCGGAACCGTGTCGTAGTCCGCGAGGAAGCCCTCGAGGATCTCGAGGCCGATCGTCTTCTGGCCCTCGAGCCGGAACGGGTTCAGCGAGTTCAGCAGGTAGGCCTCGCCCTGCCCCGCGAGTTCCTGCACGATATCAAGACAGGCGTCGAAGTTGCCGTCGACCTCGAGAATACGCGCGCCGTGGAGGCTCGCCTGGGCGATCTTCCCAGCGGCGACCTTGCCCGCGGGGAGAAGCACGAGCGTCTGCATTCCGCCGCGGGAGCCGTAGGCGGCCAGCGCGGCGCTCGTGTTCCCCGTCGACGCACAGGCCAGTCGGCCGACGCCGAGTTCCTTCGCGACTCGCACGCCGACGGTCATCCCGCGGTCCTTGAACGACCCGGTCGGGTTCATTCCCTCGTGTTTGATCCGCAGGGTCTCGACGCCGATGTCGTCCTCGAGGCGAGGGACCTCGTACAGCGGCGTCGCACCCTCCTGAATCGAAACGCCCGCGTCGAACGGCAGCGCGTCGGCGTAGCGCCAGACGCCCTCGCCCTCGAAATCGTCGAAGGTGGGCAGGTCGGCGTAGCGGACCTCAAGCAGACTATCGCAGTCGTCGCAGGTGTATCGGACGTCGTCGAAGGGGGCGAACGTCTCGCCGCAGTCGATGCACTCGAGCCAGACGCCCTCGTCGGCGGTAGCGGGCACGTCCGGCTGGTCGGCCGAAAGGCTGAGACTCATTGTCGGTCGAGAGGGCCGCACCGGGGAAAAAGTGAGTGGATTCGGCAGTGGCCCGTCTTCCATGGCCGTGCCGTCGACCTCGTCGATCACGTTGTGTATCCACACGCAGATGTTGCTCGAGCGCCCTCGAACCCGGATTGGAAGACAAACAGCGCAGTCCCCGTGTTCGATAGTCGATACCCCACCCCTGCGTTACAGCACGAGCAGCACGAGCAGCGCTGCCGGTCCTAACAGCATGAGGAGCGTCGCGAGCACCAGTCTGAATGACATGGCTCGCTCGTGCCATCGATAGAACCGGGTATAACACCGGCATACAGTTCAAATATAACGAAATACCCTGAGATAGATCAATTCCAGGTTGATCAAAGAAACAGTGTATTTCTTCGCCGGTCGGGCGAGAATCCGCTCGTGAACGGAACTGGCACTCTCACTGCGTTCGCGATGGTTACTCGAGCAGCCAGCTCAACAACGCCTTCTGGGCGTGGAGTCGGTTTTCCGCCTGATCGAAGACGACTGAGCGCTCGCCCTCGATGACGTCGTCGGTGATTTCCTCGCCGCGGTGGGCCGGGAGACAGTGCATAACCGACGCTTCGGGGGCGTGCTCGAGGAGGTCCGAACTGACCTGGAATCCCGCGAAGTCGTCCATGCGGACATCGCGCTCGTCCTCCTGACCCATGCTGATCCAGACGTCCGTGTAGATGATATCGGCGTCGGTGACCGCATCGACGGGATCCGTCGTGGCCGTCGGATCGCCACCGAGTTCGCGGGCGCGCTCGAGGACGGCGTCATCGACCTCGTACCCCTCGGGCGTTGCGATCGTCAGATCGACGCCGGTCAGCGCACAGCCGAGTGCGAACGACTGGGCGACGTTGTTGCCGTCGCCGATCCAGGCCGCCGAGACGTCCTCGAGGCCGTCCTCGTGTTCGCGGATCGTCAGCAGGTCCGCGAGCGTCTGGCAGGGGTGGGCGTCGTCGGTGAGCCCGTTGACGATCGGCACCGAGGAGTACTCCGCAAGCACCTCGATGTTCTCGTGTTTGAACACCCGGGCCATCACCGCGTCGACGTACCGCGAGAGCGCACGCGAGGTGTCTTTCAGCGGTTCGCCCCGCCCGAGCTGGATGTCGTCTTCCCCGAGGAAGATCGCGTGCCCGCCGAGCTGCGTCATCCCCGTCTCGAAGGAGACCCGGGTCCGGGTGCTCGCCTTCTGGAAGAGCATCCCCAGGGTCTGTCCGGACAGGTCGGCGTGGTCCTCGCCGGCTTCGACGGCGCGTTTGTACTCGTCGGCTCTGTCGAGAACGGCGAACAGTTCCTCCTCGGAGAGATCGTCGACGTCGAGGAAATGTCTCGGCTGTGTGTCGTCGGTATCTATCGTCATTGTAATCGTTCGTCTGGAATGCGTGTATTCAGTCTTCACTGAGCGTCCGCGCGACGCGCTCGAGAATCGACACTGACTGGTCGAACTCCGATAATGGAAGCCGTTCGTCGGGCGCGTGATCGAGGTCCGAGTTGCCCGGCCCGTAGGTGACCATCGGACAGTCCCAGGCCCCGGCGTAGATGTTCATGTCGCTCGTTCCGGTCTTTCGCACCAGGCGAGGATCGGCGCCTTCCTTGCGGATGGCGACACGAAACGCACGTGCGACCTCGGTTCGCGGGCTCGTCATCACCGGCGGGACCTTGTCCTTCCAGGTCACGGTCCCGACCTCGAGTTCCGCTTCCGCGGCTTCGCGGACGGTCCCCACGGTGAGCGCTGGCGGCACGCGCAACTGGACGTCCATCGTCGCCTCGACGGAGAGGCCGTCGTCGCTGACGCCGCCTTCGATGTCGACCGGCTTCGTCGTCACCTGCTCGAAGATGGGTTCGTACTCGTCACCTTCGAAGTACTCCTCGACGGCCGACCACCAGCGGACGGCGTGTTGAATCGCGTTCGGGTCCGGTCGGGAGGTGTGTCCGGACTCGCTGGTCGCGACGTACGTGCCGGCGATCAGTCCGCGATAGCCCAGCGTGATCCCGTCGGCTCCGGAGGGCTCGCCGTTGACGACCGCCGCCGGTGGCTCGTCTCGATCGTCGACCAGATAGCGCGATCCCTTCGAGTCGATTTCCTCGCCGACGACGCCGACGAAGGAAACGCCGGTCCGGACGGCAGCGGCCGCCATCGCGGCGAGCGGTCCCGTCGCGTCGACGCTGCCGCGACCCCAGAGGATCTCGTCGTCGCCGGTTTCTTCGACCTCAACGGGGATGTCCCCCGGAACAGTGTCGATATGCGAGGTCAACAACACGGCGTCGTCTGCCGGCGCACGGACGTTCCCGACCGCGTCGATCCAGACCTCCCGGTCGTGGGCCTCGAAGAAGTCCACGAGGCGTTTGGCCGCCTCGCGTTCCTCGCCGGTCGGTGAGGGGATCGAAACGAGATCGACGAGTAACTCGCGGGCCTCCGCGAACGACACGTCGCTCGAGGGGTCGGCGTTCGCGCTCATGATTCGGTGTCAGATGTGACGACCGCCGTCAGTGCGTCCACGAGCTGGTCCGCCTCCGCCTCGTCGATCACGAGCGGCGGCAGCAGTCGCAGCACGGTCCGACCCGCGGGCAGCGCTAGCACCTGCTGGTTCATCGCCAGATCACGGGCGACGCGGTTCGCGCCTCGTTTCAACTCGAGGCCGACGAGCAGGCCGTCGCCGCGGACCTCGCGCACCTCGTCGCCCAGCGCCGCCTCGAGTTCGGTGACGAGATAGTCGCCGATCTCGGCGGCGTGGGCGGGCCACTCCTCCTCGACCAGCGTCGAGACGGTCGCATGGACTGCCGCAGCGACGACGGGGCCGCCGCTGAACGTGGCGTTGTGCGAGGCCGCGCCGTCGGCGATCCAGTCCCGCACCGCGACCGCGCCGACGGGCAGGCCGTTGCCCAGGCCCTTCGCCGTCGTGAGCACGTCGGGTGTGACGCCCGCGTTCTGGCAGGCCCACATCTGGCCCGTCCGGCCCATGCCGGTCTGGACCTCGTCCAAGACGAGCGCCGCGCCGGCTTCCTCGGTCAGTTCGCGGGCGGTCTCGAGGTAGCCCGCCGGCGGTACGTTGATCCCGCCCTCGCCCTGAATCGGCTCTAAGATGACGGCTGCCGTCTCGTCGTCGACGGCGGCCGCGAGTTCCTCGTCGTCGCCGTAGGGGACGAACTCCATGTCACCGGCCAGCGGCTCGTAGGGCTCCTTGTACTTGTCCTTCCAGGTCGCCGCGAGCGCCCCCATCGTCCGCCCGTGGAACGAGCGGGTCGCGGCGACGATCTTCGACTCGCCGGTCGCCGACCGGGCGAACTTCAGCGCGGCCTCGTTGGCCTCGGTCCCCGAGTTGCAGAACCAGGCCCCCTCGAGACCGTCCGGAGCCGCCGCGACGAACGCCGCGTAGGCGTCCTCGCGCGACTGGACGGGGTACGAGGAGTCGACGAACGTCAGCTCGCCGACCTGCTCCTGCACCGCGTCGACGACCGCGGGATGACTGTGGCCCAGCGGCGTGCAGGCGAAACTCGCGCCCGCGTCGAGGTACTCCGTCCCGTCTGCGGTGTAGAGGAACGGCCCCTCGCCGCGCTCGATGCCGATCGGCTTGCTACCGGAGATGAAGTCGAGGTCGCTCATTCTGTGGCCCCCTGTGCCGTCTCGGCCGCATCCTCGTCCGCGAGCACGCCGGGTTCGAGGGTCGTCCCCTCACCCGCGAGCGCGCTCGTGATCGGCTCGTCGGCGTTGGCGGTCGCGACGATCACCGACGACGCGCCGCCCTCGAGCGCCTCCTCAGCGGCCATGACCTTCTTCGTCATGAACCCCTCGGCGGCGGCTTTGACGGCCTCGAACTCGTCGGGCGTCGACGCCGCATCGATCTTGGTCGACTCGTCGTCGGGATCCTCGTAGATCCCGGAGACGTCCGTCAGCACCACGAGGTCGGCCCCGAGCGCGCCGGCGATCGCGGCCGCGGCGCGGTCGGCGTCGGCGTTGACTGCGGTGTAGCCGCCTTCTTTCTCCCTCCCGAGCACCGGAACGGAGACGACGGGCGTGTAGCCGCCCGCGAGCACCGTCTCGAGCAGGTCGGCGTTGACCGACTCGATCGTGCCCGAGTGATCGCCGCGCTTGATCTTCTTCTTGCCGTCCTCTTTCACGCGGACGGCGGACTTGCGCTTGCCCTCGAGCAGTTTGCCGTCGGTGCCCGAGAGGCCGACCGCGTTTACGCCCTCGTTGTGCAGGCTCTCCACCAGATCGGTGTTGAGCTTGCCCGGCATCACCATCTTGAAGACGTCCATGGTGCGCTCGTCGGTAAAGCGCCCGACGACGCCGCCAGGGGTCTCGACGTAGGTCGGTTCCTCGCCGAGCTCCTCCAGGGTCTCGTCGACGGCGGTCGAACCACCGTGCGTGAGAACCACGTCTTCGCCCTCGGCGACGAGGCTCGCGACGTCGGCGAGCGCGCCTTCGGGATCGACGGCTCGAGCGCCGCCGATCTTGACGACCACCGTCATCTCAGGGCGCCCCCACGGGATGGAGTCCCGTGAACTCGAGTCCGGCCGTCTCCTCGAGGCCCAGCGCGACGTTAGCGGCGTGGACCGCCTGACCCGCGGAGCCCTTCATCATGTTGTCGATCGCCGAGAAGACGACGATGCGCTTGTTCGACGGGTCGAGTTCGAAGCCGACCTCGGCCAGATTCGTGCCGGCGACCGCCTTCGGTTCGGGGTAGCGGTAGACGCCGGAGCCGCCGGCGGCCATGCGGACGAACGGCTCGTCCTCGTAGCAGCCCCGATAGGCCTGCCAGAGGTCGCCCTTCGAGACCGGGCCCGAGGGGAAGACGTGGTTCGTCGCGCTCGCACCGCGGATCATGTCCACGGCGTGGCAGGTGAAGGCGACCGAGGTGTCGAGGAACTGCTCGATCTCGGCCTCGTGGCGGTGACCCGTCGGCGCGTACGGACGGACGACGCCCGAACGCTCGGGGTGGCTCGAGGCCTCGCCGCCGCCGGCACCGCCCTCGGAGGAGCCGACCTTCACGTCGACGACGATCTGCTCGCCGCCCTCTAAGATGCCGTGTTCGAACAGTGGATACAGCCCGAGGATCGTCGCGGTCGCATTACAGCCGCCACCCGCGATGAGTTCCGCTCCCTCGAGGTTGTCGCGGTTGATCTCGGGAAGCGCGTACTCGGCCCGTTCGAGGTACTCGGGAGCCTCGTGCCCGTCGTACCACTCGTCGTACTGGGCCTCGCTCTCGAGGCGGAAGTCCGCCGAGAGGTCAACGACGGTGTCCGCAATGTCGAAAAAGTCGTCGATCCGGCCCATGGAGACGCCGTGTGGCGTCGCCGCGAACAGGACATCGACGTGCTCGAGATCGTCAGGTTCAGTAAAGCGCAGGTCCGACCCGCGCAGCGGCGGATGAACGGAGCCGACGCTCTTGCCGGCCTTCGACCGGCTGGTGACCTCCGTGATTTCGAAGTTCGGGTGGCCCGCGAGCAGTCGCAGGAGCTCACCGCCCGTGAAACCGGAGCCGCCGATGACGCTCGCGGTGACGGTCTCGGCGTTTTCGTCCGCACCGGTCTCGGTGCCGACCGCCATCAGGCGGTCACCTCGAGTTCGTCGTCGGCCGCGGCAGCGGCCGTCTGCTCGAGCCAGTCGACGACGGTACCGGCGACGTCGGTCTCGACGGCGCCGTCGAGCGCCTTGAACTCGACAGTGTGGTTGACCTCGTGGACAGTGTACCCGTCTTCCGTTTCCATCAGGTCGATACCGAGCAGGCCGCCGCCGACGGCGTTGCTGGCCTTCTCGACGAGTTCTTTCGCTTCCTCGTCCGGTTCGAAGACGTCCGTTTCGGCCCCTTTGGCGGCGTTCGTGATCCAGTGGTCCGACGAGCGGACCATCCCGGCGATCGGCTCGCCGTCGACCGCGAGCACGCGAATGTCGCGGCCCGGTTTCTCGACGAACTCCTGGACGTAGAACACCTTGTGCTCGTAGTGGCCCAGCGTGGCCTTGTGCTCGAGAATCGCCTCGGCGGCCGACTCGGAGTCGATCTTGGCCATCAGGCGACCCCACGAACCCACGACGGGTTTGAGGACGCAAGGATAGCCGAAGGACTCGATGGCTTCCATGGCCGTCTCCTTCGTGAACGCGACCTTCGTCGCGGGCGTGGGAACGCCCGCGCCCTCGAGCGCGAGGCTATTTTTCACCTTGTCAGCGCAAATATCGGCGGTCTCGTGGCTGTTGACCACGGGGATGCCGTAGGCCTCGAAGAACTGCGTGGCGTACAGGCTCCGGCTTGTGGCGAGACAGCGGTCGACGACGATGTCGAGACCGTCGAACGCCTCGGGCGCTTCCGAGATGTCGAAGGTCTGCTTGCGAACGTCGATCTTCGTGACCTCGTGATCGCGTTCGCGAAGCTCGTTGAGGAGGAGCTTCTCGTCCTTGCGAATTCGTGAGTAGAGGATGCCGACGTTCACGCGAGCCACCTCTGCGTTGGGGTCGCGGCGCTACGCGCTCCGCGAACCGTCTGGATAGGGGACGGCGATATCGTGCCCGTCTGCAAGGTCACTCACCCCAGTCCTCTTCGAGCTCTGGGGCCCGCTCGAGGACTGGCGGCTCCGTGTCGACGACTTCCAGCTCTGCTCCACAGGTCGTACAGTCAACGATCTCTCCCACTTCCAGATCGTCGTGCAGGGACACCTCAGCCCCACACTCGACGCATTCGGTCATTGTACTCGCACGTGGGAGCCGGGATCCCTTAAAGCCTTCGAACTTAACAGCAAAATTATACTAACTGCACGCCACTCTATCGGTCCGTGGGGGCTACTTCACCGCAGGTCTACTTTGACATATCATGAAGCAGGTAAATTGTCCCCCCGCGGGGACCGTCGCCGGGACGGTCGGCCGACGGGTCGCGGTTGTGGCAACTGATCCGCCCACTCCTCGCTACCGGTGGGTCGCGCGGCTGTCTCAGACATAGCCGTTCACCTCCGAACGGAGCGCTTCGTGCGCCGCCTCGAGCGCGTCGGCCGCGTCCGCGAGCGTCTCCTCGTCGGCCGCGAGCGCCTCGCGGGCCGACTCGAGTTGGGCGTCGACCGACTCGGGGGCGGGACCACCTTGCGAATTGCGACTCGCGACGCTCTCGACAGGATCGAGCGCGTCCTCGACGGCCGCGGGATCGACGTGGGCCTCGAGCGATTCGCCCAGAACCTCCTGGGCGGCGGACTCGAGCGCGTCATAGTTCGCACCACTCTCGGCTGCGACCGCCACGAGTTCGTGCGCGGTCCGGAACGGCAACCCGTTCGCCGCCAGCAGATCCGCGACGCCGGTCGCCGTCGAAAAGTCCTCGCCGGCCTCCGCGGCCAGTGTCTCCTCGTTCCAGTCGGCCGTGGCGACCGCGCCCGCCGCGACCTCGCTCGCCTCGGTCACTGCGTCGACGGTCTCCCAGGCGTGGGTCGTCGCCCGCTGGAGGTCGCGGTTGTACGCGCGGGGTAATCCTTTCAGCGTCGTCGTCAACCCCTGCACCCCGCCGGCCGCGTCGCCCGCGACTGCGCGGACGAGCTCCAGCGTGTCCGGGTTCTTCTTCTGGGGCATGATCGACGACGTCGAGGAGTAGTCGTCCGCCAGATCGACGAAACCGCGGTTCGCGAAGATGATCACGTCCTCCGCGAGCCCCGACAGCGTCGTGGCGTGGGTCGACAGCGCCTGCGTCGTCTCGAGCAGGAAGTCCCGACTCGAGGCGGCGTCCATCGAGTTCTCGACGACGCTATCGAAGCCCAGCAGTTCAGCCGTGCGCTCGCGGTCGATATCGAACGTCGTTCCGGCGAACGCGGCCCCGCCCAGCGGCGACTGGTTGATCCGGCCGTAGGCCTCGAGCAGCCGTTCGGTGTCGCGGCGAACCGCTCCCTCGTAGGCCAGCGCCCAGTGGGCCACGGTGGTCGGCTGGGCGGGCTGGAGGTGGGTGTAGCCGGGCATGATCGTCTCCCGGTGGTCGGCCGCGACGTCCGCGAGCGACTCGCGGAGCGCCAACGTCGTCTCGATCGCCTCGAGGACGTCCTCGCGCAGGCGATAGCGGATGCAGGCCGCGACCTCGTCGTTGCGCGAGCGCGCGGTGTGCATCTTTCCGCCGTCCGCACCGATGCGTTCGATGACGGCGGTCTCGATGGCCTCGTGGACGTCCTCGCCGTCGGGCAGCGAGTCGTGGCCGTCGACCTCGATCGCGTCGATCGCGGTCAGGATCTGACCGGCCACGTCGTCCGCGATGATGCCCTGCTCGGCGAGCATGACTGTATGCGCGCGGTCGACCTCGAGGTCGGCCGCGAAGATTCGTTCGTCCGCTGCGAGCGAGGAGAGGAAGCTCCGGGCGGGCCCGCCGCTGAAGCGGTCCCGGCGGACGACACCGTCGTGAGCGCTCTCCTCTGTCATCTTATTCCTCGTTGTCTCCGCTCCCGTCAGTCGCGAGTTCGACTTCCTCGTCGGCTGCGTTCGCGGCGATCGCCTCGTTCGCGAGGCGGCGCTGGAAGCCGTGGTACTTCGCGACGCCGGTGGCGTCTTCCTGCTTGATCTTGCCGACCGTCTCGGTGTCGAAGGAGGCGTGTTCGGCGGAGTAGGCCGCGAACTTGCTGTCGCGAGCGACCGGACGCGCCTGGCCGCCCTCGAAGCGGATCGTGACGGTCCCCGTCACGCGCGTTTGGGTCTCGGCGATGAAGCCCTCGAGCGCGCTCACGAGCGGCGCGTCGATCAGGCCCTCGTAGCCCTTCTGGGACCACTGCTGGTCGATCTGCTTCTTGAACTGGCGCTCCTCCTGCGTGAGGACGAGTCCCTCGAGGGCCTCGTGGGCGTTGAGCAGCGTCGTCGCGGCCGGGTGCTCGTAGTTCTCGCGAACCTTCAGCCCGAGCATGCGGTCTTCCATCGTGTCGGTGCGACCGACGCCGTAGCTTCCGGCGAGTTCGTTCAGGGACTCGATGAGTGCGACCGGCTCGTACTCCTCGCCGTCGACGGCGACGGGGTAACCCTGCTCGAAGGTGATTTCGATCTCCTCGGTCTCGCTGCCGGGCTCGTCGGTCCACTCGTAGATGTCCCGCGGCGGGACGTAGTTGGGGTCCTCGAGCTTGTCGCCCTCGACGGAGCGGCTCCAGATGTTGGTGTCGATCGACCAGTCGCCGCCGCTGCCGCCCTCGACGGGGAGGTCACGCTCGGCGGCGTACTCTTGCTCCCACTCGCGGGTGAGCCCGAGTTCGCGCACGGGGGCGATGACCTCGAGGTCCGAGCTGCGCCAGACGGCCTCGAAGCGGAGTTGGTCGTTACCCTTGCCCGTACAGCCGTGGGCGATGCCGGTACAGTTCTGTTCCTCTGCGACCTCGAGGATCGCTTCCGCGATCACCGGACGGGCGAGCGCCGTTCCCAGCGGGTAGCCCTGATAGGTCGCGTTCGCGCGAACGCTCTCGAGACAGAGTTGCGCGAATTCCTCTCGCGCGTCGACGACGTAGTGGTCCAGGCCGAGCGCCTCGGCGGTTTCTTCGGCTTCGTCGAACTCTTCGGCCGGCTGGCCGACGTCGACCGTGACGCCGATCACGTCGTCGTATCCGTATTCTTCCTCGAGCAGCGGGACACAGACAGTCGTGTCCAGGCCGCCCGAAAACGCAAGTGCCACGCGGGTCATATCGTACTCGAGTAAACCCCCAGGACGGACTTAAGCCCGTTGGTTTTAATTTCGAAAATAAACGAGAGAGGCGCTGCTAACCGAAAATTCTGCAGTTTCGGGAACCGTGGAACGATCCGGGGACGTGGGGTGAGGTAAAGAGTGGGCTCAAAGGCCCCGTCGCGGTCGCCGCCGAGCGAGAGTCCCGTCGGTACCGGGAACGGCGAGCGGCGTGCCGACGGAGTGGCTCATTGGTCGAACACTGCAGATCCACAGCCTTAAATCCTACTACATCGCGCTCCCGACGGGCAACACCACGACACGCGGCCGATCTCGAAGAACCGTACGAGATACTGGAAACGGTCTCGGGGCTATCACGCTTGTGAGGAGAACAATTGGGACAGTATCGCTATGAAGGGAACAGCTGGTTTATGGGGCGATGATTGCAGAGCAGGTGTCCTGCTATCGTGGCAACAGGGAATCGCCACGCCCTCCCCAGCCGATTCGCTCGCTCCTCCCGTCACTCGCTCATCCCTCGCGCAGCGTCGTGCCGCGGTTCATTAGCATTCACCGCGGCCCAGCGCGCGCCACCGCAGGTCGGTTGATTGGTCCGGAGTGAGCCAACGGTCTCCTTGAGAGAACGAGAAGACGATCCGTGTCGGCTACCGGCCCGACTCGTCCTCGGGCAGCGCCAGCACGTTCTCCCGGCCGATCCGGAACACGTCGATCTCGTCGTTCTCTCGCAGGTCGCCGACGACCTGACTCGTCTTGGCCTCGGTCCAGTCCAGTTCCGAGACGACCTCCTGTTGTTTGACTCGCCCGCCGCGTTGTTTGAGCAGGCGCAGGACCCGTTCCTCGTTGCTCAGCAGTTCCGGCGGAGGACCGTCCGCCGGCGGATCATCGGACTGGCTCGAGTTGACGGCGGTCGAGCCATCGGTAGGTGAGTCGTCAGTAGTTGAGCCGTCGGTCCGCCATTGCGCTTCGGACTCGGCCTCGATCGAACCGGTACCAGCACGATTTCGACCGAGTAACCAGCCGGCGACGCCGACGGTTGCCAACAGGGCGAGCGCGAGGAGGACGATCACCCACGGCATCGCCGGCCCACTGTTAGACGGGGTCTGTCCCGCAGACGAATTGCCGTTCTTGGTCAGTTCGACCCGGGGCTGGTCGTCAGTGAACGACGTTTCCTCACCGTGCCACGCGACGGATCCCTCCGCCGGCTCGTTCGGCATCGGATCGATCTGTGGCTCGCCATTGTTCTCGTAGACGGTGTACTCCTCCGGCCAGTGGAACTGCAACGTCGTCCCCTCCTCGAGCGTGAATCCGGACAGCGCATCGCCCGCTTTGATCTGCGTCATCTCGACGAGCGCGAACTCGGACCACGTGAAGGAGACTTTCGCGTGGCCGATCTCCCGCGGTTGCGAATCCTCCTCCGTCGTGATGGAGACGTCCGAGATGTTCATCTCACGACTCGTCTGGTTTTGCGCCTTCGCGAGGGTGTCGTTCCAACTATCGCGCTCCTCCTCGACGTACCGCTCCCTGTCGGTCGAGAGACTCTCGTTCAGGGACTCCCACTCCGCCGCGGAACTGTTCTCGCCGTAGAGATTGAACTGGTAGTCGGCGGTCACCTTTGCCGACCCGTCCTCGGCGATGACGACGTCGATGTGGATCCGATCGGCGTCCTCGAGTTGTACGCTCTCGTTCGAGCCCGTCTCGTTGCCGTCCGGCCCTTCCTGTAGCGCCGCTCGCTGTGTCCCGGCGTCGGCCGCCACGGCAGCCGGTACCGAGACGAGCGCGAGCGAACACGCGACCACCACGAGCACGCAAACCAGGGCCCGCAACCCCCTCACGTCCATTATGGGGACATGCCGTGGCCGTCTAAATAGGTCTTTCCGACCGCGGGAGCGATGGTTTTTCACACAGTCAGCCGAAGGTGAGTGTATGTCCGACACGCGCGGCGAACTCGAGGTCGAAATGCTCCTGAAGATCGTCCTCGCGCTGGTGGCCGTACTGCTCGTCCTCGAGATCGTCGGGGCGGTGATCGGGAGTATCGCGAGTCTACTCGGCCCGTTCGTCCTCGTCGTCCAGCTCGCGATCGCCGTGATGATCGTGCTCTGGTTGCTCGATCGGATCTAACGCCAGACGCGATACGACCGTTCGAGCCGGCGAGACCACCAGACTGATAGCCGTCTCGACCCACTATCCACCGAAGTGTACAGCGTCAACGTCCCGGTCCCCGGCCGCGTCCGCCAGCTCGCGAACCGGCTCCATCCCGACTTGATCGGGTTCGAGACCGTCCGCGAGGACCACTCGTGTCTGCTCAAACGACTCGGCGAGGCCGACCACGTCGCACAGCTCCAGCACCGCGCCCACCGCGCGCTCGAGGGATCCCCAGCCGTCGAAGCCGAAATCACGGGCATCGACTACTTCGAGGATCCCCCGCTGGGCTCGGCACCGGTCGTCTATCTGGCCGTCGAGAGCCCGGGCCTCGAGGGAATCCACGCCGACCTCACCGACACCTTCGAGACGGTCGAGGGACTCGAGGGTCGCGATTACGTCCCGCACGTGACGCTCGCTCGGGGCGGCGACCTCGAGACCGCAGAGCGGCTGGCCGACCGCGAGATCGAGCCGATCCGGTGGACGGTCAGCGCGCTCGAGTTCTGGGACGGGACCTACAAGCTGCCGGTAAGTCGGATCTCGTTACCGGCGTAGGGGGTCCGAGTCGGTTTCGACGGCTGCACGCGTTCACCGTCAGCCGCCGGCGGTGGCTCGAAGGTGGGAGGTGTTCTCAATCAGGATCCGCAAATACCGCTGCTACCTACGCCGGAGTGCGCAGCGCCCCTTCCCGAAGAGAGATCCGCTCGGCAGCTAAATTGGCCGTAATCTGCAGTAGCGGGGCGTCAGCGGTCAGGGTAGCGTCAACCGGCTGGCTGCGGGTTAAGTCGCCCCGGCCCTTGGCACTGTTGTGGTTTCAACGCTACTCGTCGCAGCGGTCGTCGGAATCGCCCTCGGAGCCTTCCTCCAGAAGGGGCGATTCTGCTTCGTAAACGCGTTCCGGGACTTCTTCGCGTACAAGGACTCCCGGGTCACGAAGGGGGTGCTCGCTGCGACCCTTCTGACGATGGTCTTCTGGGGTATCGCCTATCAATTCGGGTACTATCAGGGGTTCTGGACGCCCGACTGGGGGCTGACCGGCCTCGTCGGCGGCTTCATCTTCGGAATCGGCATGACCTACGCCGGCGGCTGTGCCAGCGGGACGCTCTACCGCGCCGGTGAGGGCTACCTGCAGTTCTGGCTCACTCTGCTGTTCATGGGGGTCGGCTACGCCGGATTCACCGTCGCCTTCCCGACGCTCGAGAGCACCTATTTCGAGGCGCTCACGTTCGGGACGGGGGCGACCCTGTTCGAACTCACGTCCGTCCCGGCCGGACTTCTGGCCCTCGCGGTCGCCGTCACCGGGCTGCTCGTCTACGCCACGCTGACCGGGCGCTCGTCAACGGCCGCCGCGTTCGGCGAGCGCGCGGACGTGGCACAACTCAATCCGACCGCGCTCCTCGCGCCGGTCGTGGGCCTCCGCGGGTTCGCTCGCGGAACGGCGGCATACTTCCGGGGCCTCGCCCGCGCGTGGCAGCATCCGATCGCCTCGAGCAAGCAGCCGTGGGATCCGCGGACCGCAGCGCTCGGGATCACCGCCGCCGCCGTGCTCTGGTTCAGCCAGGTCTCCATCGTCGGCGTCACCGGTCCCGAAGCCCGCTGGACGGGCTATCTCCTCTCGCAGGTCGGCGTCGACTCAGGATCGTTCGACTACTGGGGCTCGGTCCTCTTCCAGGGGCAGGGCGTCGGGATGACCGTCGACATGGTGATGATCGGCTTCGTCATCGTCGGCGCGTTCCTCGCCGCCCTCTGGAGCGGCGACTTCTCCGTGCGAGTCCCGAAGCGCCGACGGCTGCCCAACGCCGTCGTCGGCGGCCTCATGATGGGAGCGGGCTCGCGGCTCGCCCCCGGCTGCAATATCGGGAACATCTACTCCGGCATCGCGGAGCTCTCGATCCACTCGTTCATCGCCGCAATCGGCATCGTCGCCGGCGTCTACGTGATGACCCACTGGATCTACCGCGAAGTCGGCTGTGCGATCTGAGAACGAATCGTTCGCCAACTACAAACCACTCCGACCACGGAAACACGATACAATGCCATCCATCGACGACGTCACGAACGCACCGGACGAACTGAGCGACGACCGAGCGGACGAACTCCTCGAGGAGGCCGACCTCGTCCAGGACATGATGGGCGAGGTCTGTCCCTACCCGCAGGTCGAGGCCAAGAAGGGACTCCAGGGACTCGAGTCGGGCGACCTCCTCGTTCAGGAGACGGATCACGTCCCCTGTACCGAAAACGTTCCCCGAGCCGTCGGCGACGACGCCGACGCGCAGGTGTGGCGCAGCGGCGACGCGGTCTACCGAATCTACCTCCGGAAACGATAATGGTCGACGAACTCACCCCCGAGACGGTCCGAGAGCGCATCGAACGCGACGACGAGTTCGACCTCATCGACATCCGCGACGACGAGGACTACGCCGAGGGGCACCTCCCCGACGCCGAACGCGTCAGTATCGAGGAGCTCGAGGAGACCGTCGTCGACCGCGACTGGGCCGACGACGTGGTCGTCTACTGTTACATCGGCCAGACGTCGGTCCAGGCCGCACGCCTCATCGACGAGTACGGCGACGCCGAACGGGTCGCGAGCATGGCCGGCGGCTACGACGCGTGGGAGCCACTCGAGTCGTCGACTGCCGACTGATCGCCGAAGGAGTGGCGGCTCGCGAGTTCGAGCCGGGAATCGAACCGTGAGTCGTCCGGTGGCTATTACTCGACGGTCTCGCTATCTCGTAGCCATGTACCGACGCACGGTCGTCGCGGGTTCGACAGCGGTCCTTCTCGCGGGATGTAGTGAGCTGTCGAGTTTCACGGACGACGGCTACGTCGACTCGAGGGTTCAGGACGAGCAGACGGCGGAGTTCAGCGCCGAAGCCGGCGAGGAACTGACCGTGACCGTCGAGAACGTCGCCGTCGCCGAATCCGATAACGAGACGACCGTCGAGTCCGACAGTATCAGTTTCCGGCTCGACCACGCGGAGAACGGGCCGATGGAGACGCGATCGATCTCGGAGCCGGAGACGTTCGACGTGACGGCCGAAGACGGTGGGACCCACCTCGTGATCGTCACGAACGGCGCGGCCGACGTGACGGCCGAAGACGGTGGGACCCACCTCGTGATCGTCACGAACGGCGCGGCCGACGTGACGATCGAATCGAGCGAGTGACGACGTGACGGTGCGACTCGAGAGTAGTCAGGGTGCCGGCGGCTCGCTGTCGTAGGCGTCGTGGCCGCCGTAGAAGTTGAGCATCGCGAACTTGAGCTTGTCCGACGCGATGTCGATCAGTTCCTCGCGTTCCTCGTGCGGGAAGGTGCCGTTGACGCTGTACTTGCCGAGATCCGACTTCGCCGAGCGAGAGTAGCGACGGTCGAGCAGCGCGCGGACACCGACCTCCTCCGGCGAGCGGATGACTCGGCCGAGCGCCTGTCTGGTCTTGCGGACCGTCGGAATCTCGACGGCGTAGCGCCAGCCCGTGTCGGTGCCGTCGAAGGCCACGTCGTAGGCGTCCTGCACTGCCTCGGCGCGATCGTCCAGATGCGGATACGGAACGCCGACGACCAGCACCGTGTGGGCGTCGTCGCCGTCGAAGCTCACCCCCTCCGCGAGAGTACCCCACAGCGAGGTACAGAGCACCGCGTCGTCGTCCGCGACGAACTGCTGGCGGAGCTCCTCGACGGAGACGCCCGGTTCGTCCAGATAGACGGTACCGTCGGTCTCGCGCTCGAGCCGCTCGCCGTAGCGACCCGCCTCGCCGTAGTTGGGGAAGAACGCGAGCGTGTTGCCGGGCGTCATCCGGACGGCGTCGCGGATCGTCTCTGTCACCTCCTCCTGGACCGCGGGATCGTCGCGATCCGAGGAGAATAGCGGCGGCGTCTCGACGGCGTACGTTCGACGGTTTTCCTCGGGGAACTGCAGCCCGTAGGCCATCGTCACCGCGTCCTCGAGGCCCAGCACGTTCTCGGTGACGTCGAACGGCTGGATGGTCGCGCTCATCAGGACGGTCGCGTAGATCTCGTCGAACAGCTGCCCGGTCACCTGCCGCGGGAGACAGGAGTAGAGCTCCGCGCGGCCGTATATCTCGTCAGTGCCGGCGTCGCGGGTGACGGAGACGACCGGATACAGTCCCTCTGCCGAACTCTCCGACATCCACGCGCTGACGAAGCCGGCGGCCCCCAGCGTCTGACACTCCGTGCGCGTGGCCGTCTCGCCCTCGCGGTAGGCTTCCTCGTACTGCTCGTCGAGTTCCTGACCGAGTTTCATCGCGGCCTCGAGGTCGTCCTCGATCCCCCGTCCCGAGTAGCGCTGCAGGAACTCGAGGGTGAGGTCGTCCTTGCGGTCCTCGTTGGCGATGGGGACGTCTTCCCAGTTCTCGCCGATCCCCTCGCGATCGCCGAAGCCGAAGGAGTCCTCGTAGGTCTCGACGAGCGCGCGGTGAAAGGCTGAGAGGACGTTCGCGGCATCTTCCGAGCGGGGGTCGTCGGCGTCGGCCAACTCGTCGAGCGCGGAGTCGAAGGTCCGTTCGGAGCAGGTCCGGGTGGCGTGCTCGCGGGCGGCGTCCTCGACGTTGTGCGCCTCGTCGAAGACGGCGATCACGTCGTCCGGATCGCGACCCAGCCAGCGGAAGAACTGCTCGCGAATCGTGGCATCGAGCAGGTGGTGGTAGTTACAGACGACCAGATCGACGCCCTCGATCCCCTCCTTCAATAGTTCGTACCCGCAGAACTGCTGCTGTTCGGCGTACTCGTAAATCTCGTCGGGCGTGCGAACGTCCTCGAAGAGCCAGCCGAAGAAGTCGTCCGTATCCTCGGTGAGGTTGTTCCGGTAGTAGTCACAGACGTTCTGTTCCTCGAGGTCCTCGAGTCGCTCCTCGATCTCCTCGAGTTCGTCCATGACGGCGCTGCGGGCGTCTGCCGCCGACCCGTCGCCGTCCTGGCTCTCGGCGAGCAGTTCGCGCTGTCGGCGCTCGAGTTGCTCGCGGTCGCGTTCGGTATCGACGACGGCGCGGGTGTTGTCCCGCAGGGCCTGGCACTCCTCGTAGCCGACGTCGATGTGGCACATCGACGATTTTCCTTTGAAAACGACGGCGCGAATCTGTTCCTCGCGCGTAATCGCGCGGGCTTCGGCGACGAACTGGCGCATCTGCTGATGGACGTTCGTCATGATGACGACCGTCTTGTCCCGCTCGCGGGCGACCTCGAGGGCCGGCACGAGCGACGAGAGCGTCTTGCCGGTCCCGCAGGCACCCTCGAAGAGGACGTTTTGCCCCCGCCCGAGGGTGTTGTGGATGCGGTCCATCGCCTCGCGCTGGTTCTCGTACGGCCGGTCGTACGGGAAAAAGCGCATGTACCCGGTCTCGGACACAGTACGTGATAGGTTCGCGCTGCGATAAAAGGATTCGTCTCGATTCGCTCGTGGTATTTACGCGATCAGCCCGTGGCGACGACTGCGACTGTCACGTGACACAGACTACCACCGGCCGGCGAACGCACGGTACAGGGCCATAGGTCTCGAGTGCCTGCTTCTGGTATGGCGATTCCCGGATACGATGCCAGTAACGTCAACGACTACACGCTCGAGAGCGCGGGTGCCAGCGTCGACGTCGTTGCGGGCGTCATTCCCGACGAGTTCGGCCTCGCGAAGAGCGGCCGCGAGCCGCCGGTGGATGCGCTCGCAGATCCCGTCGACCTCGTGGCTCTCGACGACCTGAAGGCGGTCGAAGCCGTCCGGATCGCGCTCGTCTACGACCCCTCGAGGCTGCCGCCCGGCGCGAGCCCGACAGACGTCGCGGTCGCCGTCGAAACCGACGATGGGTGGGAGCCGCTCGAGTCGACAGTCGATCTGGAGAAGACGACGGTCACGACGGTGCTGAACGACCGGCCGCCGGGATCGACGGTGGTGGCGGGCTACGACGATAGAGACGACGCGAACGCTGAACCGACTGAATAGCGCGACCGAGAGCAACGACGGGTGCTCAGGTTTCGGGTTCGATGTAGACCTTCTGGACCTGGTCGTCGTGGGCGATCAGGGCTTGTTCGATCGCGGTAATTCGCTCGTCGATCGTCGCCGTATCGAGGTCGGGCTCGAACGCGACGTCGGCGGTGACGAGCAGCTCTTCGGCCCCGAAGTAGACGGTCCGGAAGTCGACGAGGTCGGTGACGCCGTCCCAGTCGGCGACGATGGTGCGGAGTTCGTCCTCGGCGTCTTTCGAGAGGCTCTCGCCGATGATGAGCCGCTTGTTCTCCCAGGCGAGCGCGACGGCGAATCCCATGAGCATGATCCCGATGATGAGCGCCGCGCCGGCGTCGTACATCGGGTTTCCGGTGACTTGGGTGAAGTAGATCCCGAAGAGGGCGATCCCCGCGCCGGCGAGCGCGATGGTGTCCTCGGTGAGCGCGGTCAGCGTCGTCACGTCGCTGGTCTTGCTGAACGCCTCGCGGAAGGTCGACCAGCCGTACTCGTCCATCTGACGGCTCATTCCCTGGTAGGCCTTCCAGAGCGCGTAGGACTCGAAGGCGATCGCGCCGAGCAACACGGCGTAGTTGATGGAGATCGGATCGACCATCATTCCAAAGAGGGAGACGTCCTCGCTGGCCCGATGGACGCCGCCCTCCTGTAGCGCGCTGTAACCGTGTCTGGCACTCTCCCAGCCGGCGATGCCGAAGAGCATGATGCTGACGAGGAGACTGTAGAAGAACTGCGCCTTCCCGTGGCCGAACGGATGGGACCGATTGGCTTCCTGTGCGCCGTACTTGATTCCAACCAGCAGGAAGACTTGATTGCCCGTATCCGAAATCGAGTGATACGTTTCCGACAGCATCGCGGGGCTCCCGGTGAGCATAAACCCGCCGAACTTCAGAATCGCAATCGCACCGTTCGCAAACAGTGCGGCGAGGACGACGGAGGTGCTACTGGCCATCGGCGACGACTACGGAAGGGTCACCTAAAAGTGTAAGCCGTTCTAGAGCCGGTTGCAACCGTCTCGGACCCGGGTTCCCCATTCCCGTCTACGGGTCGGACGAGTGAGTCGACCGCATCCGAAAGGGATCTGTCAGCGACGACCGAAGGACGACCATGATCGCGATCTTCTCGGACACGCACAGCAGACGTAGCCACGAACTCGAGGGAGAGGCCCTGACTGCGGCCCGCGAGGCCGAGACCATCATCCACGCGGGAGACTTCACGAGTGAAACCGCTCTCGATGCGTTCCAGGACGAGTGCGACCGACTGTTCGCCGTCCACGGAAACGCCGACGAGCCGGCGGTGTGCGACCGACTGCCGACGGCCCGCGTCGTCGAGGCGGCGGGCGTCCGATTCGCCGTCACGCACCGCCAAGACGGCGGCGAAACGGGGCTCGCGATGTTCGGTCGCTCGAGGGAGGCCGACGTCGTCGTCTTCGGCCACAGCCACCGGCCGACGGTCGTCGAAACCGACGACGCCACCCTGCTGAATCCCGGTAGCCACGCCGATCCGCGCGGGAACCGACCGGGGTTCGCCACCCTCGAGGAGCGCGACGACGGCGCGCTCGAGGGAGCAATTCGGGAACCGGACGGGACGCTGATCGAGTCGCTCGAGATCCGATCGGCGTAACCGTAACGTCTCGTGGCAAGAGAGGGAGAGCGAGGAGCTACTGAGATCCAGACTGAACGACGGCAGCGATTCACCAACGACTGATAGGGGTCGCCCGCGTATGGGCCGTCAGATGCACGACACGATACCCGTCGCGGAGATCATGGTCGAGGACGTCGTCACCGTTCCGCCCGACGCGACCGCAACCGAGGCGGCGACGCTGCTACGCGACGAGAGCGTCAGTTCGGTGGTCGTCGTTCAGGACGACGAGCCCATCGGCATCGTCACCGAGGGCGACTTCGTCACGCAACTGTGCGAACGGGTGGATTTCGGCCACCTCGAGATGCGCGAAATCATGTCGAGACCCCTGACGACGATCGAACCGACGGCCTCGATCGTCGACGCCGTGGCGCTGTTGCGCTCGGCGGATATCGAACATCTGCCGGTCGTCTCGAGCACGAAAGAGAACACCGCCGTGGCCGAGACGGACGGGGGCACCGTCACGGCCGAGACGGAGGGAAGCAACGCCACCGGCGAACTGCGGGGTATCGTCACGACGATCGAGCTCTCCTACTACGTGCCACAGCTCGTCCACCGCGCGACGGAGTCGCGCGATCAGCCGCCTCGGCGACAGGTGCGGACCGACACCCAGTACGAGCGCGACGACTGGGAGTTCGAGTACCGCGGCGAGGACGAGTCGACCGTCTCGGTAGGCGATGTCGCCCGGTTCTCGAAACCGATCTCCGAAGACGACGTCGAGGCCTTCGCGGCGGTGACCGGCGACACCAACCGAGTCCACCTCGACGCGGCCTACGCCGCCGAAACGCGCTTCGGTGAGCGAATCGTCCACGGCGTCCTGGCCAACGGGATCATCAGCGCGGCGCTGGCCCGGCTCCCGGGACTGACGATCTACCTCTCACAGGAGAGCAGCTTCCGCGCCCCGCTGCCGATCGGCACCCGCGCCACCGCTGTCTGCGAGATCGTCGAGGACCTTGGGCGGGCGAAGTATCGGATCGAAACCGTCGTGCTCGACGGCGACGGGACGACAGTCCTCGAGGGAGACGCGGTCGTCTTGATCGACGAACTCCCGCCGGTGGCTGACCACGAGCGCGGTGCAGCGACGACCGGGTCGTCCGATTAGTTCGAACAGGACCCGACCGCATCGAGCGAGTCTTCGCCCTGCTTCTTGTAGCTCTCGGCAGCGACTGGATTCCTGTCCGCAGCGGCGGCCGCCGATTCGGCGAACGCCCCCGCCGCGTCTCGCAGATGGCCGTTCTGACACGACGCCGTCTCGAAGTAGTCGACGAATCCCTCCGGAGCCTCGGATCGTCCGGCTTCGAGTCGATCCAGCGACGCCGCAAACGTCGCTTCGGCGGTCTCGAACTCCGCCTGTGCGGCCTCGTACTCGCCGTCGTCCGCGTACTCTCGGCCTCGCTCGAGCGCGCCGTACCCATCGTCGCCGTCCAGCGTCGCGTCGTACGTCCTGGTGAGGGTTTCGAGCGATATCACCGCGTCGCCGAGTGTGGCTGCGCCGTCCTCGAGATCCGCGAGATCGATACCGGACAGTTCGGCGAGCCGATCGCCGTCGATGGCATCGATCGTCGCCGTCACCTCCTCGTGGCGCTCGCGTGCGCCGGTGACCGTCTCGTTGCGGTCGTCGACGGTCTCGTTTGCCTCCTCGAGGTCCCCCTCCTCCTCGAGCACCGCGTTGACGGCCTCGATATCGTCGGCGAGCGTGTCGTCAGTGATCGTCGCGGTGACCGTGATGAGGCCGTCGACGGCGTCCGCGTACGAACGGAGCGTCTCGATGTCGCTTTCCCGGTCGTCACCCAGCTCCGATTCCGCCGTATCGAGGTGCTCGCGAGCAGCTGAGAGGTGGTTGTGCGGTTTTTGTGGATCGAAGTCGATGTCTTCGGGGTTCTCGAGGCCCTCGAGTTCGTCCAGCGACTGCGCGGCCTTGTTCAGACTGCCTGCAGCGCGGCTGAGCGCGCGTTCACCGGTTCGATCGCTGACCGTGACTTCGTTCGCATCCGATGTGTCGGTGAGCCCACCGAGACAGCCGGCTAGTCCTGCCAGGGTTCCTGTGCTTGCACCGGCCGCGACGGTGCGGGTGAGATACTGCCGACGATTCATTGTTACTCGAGGATTCGTCTAGAAGAGCATTAACGTGGTGGCAGAATGAACGTCACGTCATGTGACGTTTTCGGCGTATTTCCGCAAAACAGCGACAGGCGAGTACGAGGGGAGACCTACCCGAACGGACCCATACCGCCCATTCCGCCGCCACCGCCACCGCCGCCACCCTGTTGCATCTGCTTCATCATGCGCTGCATCTCCTGTTCGGAGCCCATTCCCTGGAACTGCTTGATGGTACGCTCCATCATCTTGTACTGCTGGAGCAGTTCCCGAACTTGCTCCTCGCTGGTGCCCGAGCCGCGGGCGATGCGCTTGATCTGGTTCGCACCGATGGCTTTGGGATACTCCTTTTCCGCTTCGGTCATCGAGTCCATGATCACCGTGAACGCCCGCATCCGATCCTGGGTGACGTCCATCGCGTCATCGGGCAACTGGTCTTTGATCCCGCCGCCGAGACCGGGGATCATGTCCATCACCTGATCGAGCGGCCCCATGTTGTTCATCGCCTCCATCTGTTTCTGCATGTCGTTCAGGGTAAACTGACCCTGCAACATGTCCTCGGGGTCCCAATCTTCTTCCTCGATCTCGGTCTGCTCCATCGCGCGCTCGACGCGCTCTGCGAGCTGGCTGAGATCGCCCATGCCGAGCAGCCGCGAGATGAAGCCGTCGGGCTCGAAGCGTTCGACGTCCTGGACCTCCTCGCCGGTCCCGAGGAAAGCGATCGAGGAGTCGGTCTGGTCCACCGCGGTGAGGGCTCCGCCACCCTTCGCCGTCCCGTCTAACTTCGTGATGACGACGCCGTCGATCCCGATCGACTCGTCGAACTGCTGTGCCTGATCCTTCGCGCCCTGCCCGATCGCGGCGTCCAGGACGAGCAGGGACGTGTCGGGCTCGACGACGCCCTCGATCTGCTCGATCTCGTCGATCAGATCGTCCTCTAAGGCGTGGCGACCCGCCGTGTCCACGATGTGGACGTCGGCCTCGCTGGTCTCCTCGAGGCCCTTCCGGGCGATTTCGACGGGGTCCTCGCTATCGGGGTTGCCGTAGAAGTCGACCTCCGCGCGCTCGGCCATCTCCCGGGCCTGATCGTACGCGCCGGGCCGAAAGGTGTCCGTCTGGATAACGGCCGGTCGGAGCCCCTTGGTGGAGAACCACCAGGCCATCTTCGCGGCGGACGTGGTTTTACCGGACCCCTGCAGACCGGCCAGCAAGATCGTCTGTTCCTCGAGGGGCAACTCCGTGGAGTCGCCGATGAGATCGACCAGTTCCTCGTAGACGATGCGGAGGACGAAGTCCCGCGCCGGGGTGCCGGCGGGCGGTTCCTCCTCGAGGGCGCGCTCTTTGATGTTGTCCGACAGCTCCATCACGAGCGAGACGTCGACGTCGGCGGAGAGCAGCGAGCGCTGAATCTCCTTGACGATCTCCTCGATGTCTTCCTCGCTGAGTCGCGACTTCCCGCGGAGCTTGTCGAGGGTGCCCCGCAGAGAACTCCCGAGATCGTCGAGTACCATTTGCTGGGACTACGTGGCGATGGTGTTAAAGGCTTTTTCTACGACCGACGCGACAGACTCGGTTCGACGCGTGAACTCCGTCGGTCACGCTTCTGTACTCGGTCAAACCGTTCCCGTACTCGGGCGACTCAGCAGCCACGATGACTCACACTCAGGAGTCCGCGTCCCACATCCGTTCGAGCCGGTCTTCGGCGGCAGCCAGAACCGTCGAGAGGACGTCTAACGAATGGAGTGACGGGAGTTCGAGATCGGCAGTCTCGACTCCGTCGGGCGGGCGGTGGAAATGGAGACGAGCGTTATGCGGGTTCGAACGGTGTCGTAGACGCGTCCGAACGTGTCGGTCGTCTCTCGCCACCGCTGGCGCACCTCGTCGACGGCATCGGCATCCGGTACCGGATCGAACTCGGTCATGGGAGCACGTACGCGCTGTCCAGCAATATATTTTCAGCTATCGCACATATGTGAGAGGTAGCGAAGATATCGGCGGAAGCGCCTCGATCACACCACGTCCGAACCAATCGCCCGGCGTCGGAGAGTATTTCAGCCGACCGCGACAATCCCTACGTATGAGTTCCGACGCAGACGTGGATCCCTCGGAGTATGAGGCCCTCGACGATGCGGACGTGACCATGCGGCAAAACGAGCACGGACTTCACATCGCCGACGACGAGGAGACCGGCGTCTCGAGCCAGGGGCAGACGCCCGAAGAGGCCCTCGCGAACCTCGCGGCGGCGGTCGAGGGGTACACGGAAGCGACGAACGACGATCCGGGCGACGATTGGCTCTGAGACGACCCGCGTTCGATGACGCGAGCGTCGGTAGCAGTACATGTTTTTTCGAGAGGGAGACCAGACCGGATATTACCAGCGGCGATGGATCTGCAAGCGTCGCATGGCAGACACACCGCACGAGCCGTCACGACAGGTGGAATCGACGAAAACGAACGCTGCGTTCGGTCGACGACGCGTCCTCCAGGCCGGAACGGGGCTGGTTGCGACGACGCTCGGAATCGCAGCGTTCGGCGGACAGGCCGCCGCACACTTCCCGACCGACCTCGAGATCGAGATTCGACCGGGCTGCGATCGCGCGCCGATCAATCCGGACAGTCGCGGCGTCGTCCCTGTTGCCGTCCGACAGACCGACGAGTTCGATCCGACGAGCGAGCCGGTTCGGTACCGGTTCGGTGCGCCCGACGTCGTCGATGACGGTGGCGGTGCCCGACCGGTCGGCGACGGTCACGGTATCGACGCGGATCGAGACGGTCAATCGGTTCTCCTCCTGTTCTTCCGGACCGACGAGACCGGGTTCGACGGCAACGAATCGACGGGGCGGCTCGAGTGGGAACGCGACGACGAGGGGAATCACGGACTCGCCGGGACGGCGGCGGTTAGAGTAGCCACTGAAAGTCATTGAACACCTGATCGAATGACTGCGTTGCGATCAGTGTGTGAATCGTTTCAGTGGCTACTATACGATCGTCGGCCGGCGCAGCGGGGACTGACCGGGGTTCGCATAGCAGGCCCCCGTTTTACGCGGCCGTTCGTGGTTTCGAACGGTATGGATGCGTACGATATCGTCGTGCTCGGCGGCGGCTCGGGCAGTCAGGTTGCCACCGCGGCGGCCGATGAGGGCCTCGAGGCGGCCGTCGTCGAACCCGGACCGCTCGGCGGGGCCTGTATCACTCGCGGCTGCGTTCCCTCGAAGGCGCTCATCCACCGCGCGGACGTCGTGGAAGGCGTTCGCGGAGCCGAGGAGTTCGGCGTTCCCGCGCGGCTGGAAGACATCGATTACGGAGAGATCACGGCCTCGGTTCACGACACGGTCTACGCGAAGGCGGACAATCAGGAGTCCGGCCTCCGGGACAGCGAAACCGTCACGCTCTACCGCGGTGAAGGCCGGTTCGTCGACGACCGAACGATCGAGATCGATCCGAACGACGAGGCGAACGAAGCCGATCGGATCCGCGGCGAGACCGTCGTCATCGCCGTCGGGAGCCGACCGATGGTCCCGCCGATCGACGGCCTCGAGGACGTCGACTTTCTCACGAGCGACGACGCGCTCTTCCTCGAGGAACGCCCCGACGAGCTCGTGATCGTCGGCGGCGGCTACATCGGAGCCGAACTGGGCTATTTCTTCGGTGCGCTGGGAGCCGACGTCTCGATCGTCGGCCGCAGCGACCAGTTGGTCCCGCGGGAGGACGACGACGTGAGCGCGGTCGTGACCGAATCGCTCGAGACGTACTGCGACGTGTACACCGGCTACGAAGCCGGGTCGGTCGCCGAAACCGACGGCCGCGTCACCGTGACGGCCGAGCCCGCGGGCGAGGACGAGAGCGGCGACGACACCGTCGAACTCACCGCCGACGACCTCCTGCTCGCGACCGGTCGGCGGCCCAATACCGACGCGCTTGACCTCGAGGCCGCGGGCGTCGAAGCGGACGACAAAGGGTACGTCGAGACCGACGAGCGCCTCGAGACGACCGCCGAGAACGTCTGGGCGCTGGGCGACGTGGTCGGCGAGCAGCCGTTCAAGCACGCGGCCGACGACGAGTCGAAGACTGTCGCGGCGAACGTACTGGACGATGCCGGGAAGACGATCGACTACGAGGCCATGCCACACGCAATCTTCACCAGCCCACGGGTCGCGAGCGTCGGGCGAACGGAGGACGAACTTGAGGACGAAGGCCGCGAGTACGAGGCCGTAACCGTCCCCTACGGGGCCGCGCCGCTGGGGATGATCCTCGAGGCCGACGACGGCTTCGTCAAGGCCATCGCCGCGCCGGACGGCGAGATTCTGGGCTGTCACATCGTCGGCCCGCAGGCCGCGACGCTGCTCCACGAGGTGGTCGTCGCGATGGATGGCGGCGGAACGGTTGATGACGTCGCGGGGCCGGTCCACGTCCACCCCGCGCTGAACGAGGTGGTCTATGCGGCGTTCGACGACCTCTCGGACGCGCCATACTCGACGGCACCGGACTGGCGAGACGTCTCGTGATCGCCCGACGGAGGGCGATCCGAGAACGGCCGCCGCCGGCTCCGTCTCCCCGAGAGTCGCCGCGATTCACCAGTTCCACGGCCCGTGATCAGGGTCGATCACGCGCTGTCGACGATCGATCGAGTCGATCAATTCGATGTCGTCATCGTCGAGTTCGAGCGCTCGCGCAGCCAGATTCTGCTCGAGATGCTCGCGACTGCTCGCTTTCGGGATCGCAGCGACGTTGTCGTGATCGAGGAGCCAAGCGAGGGACACCTGCGCCGGCGTCGCATCGTGTCTCTCGGCGACCCGCTGGATTTCGGGTACGTCGAGTACCTCACCGTTCGCCAGCGGCGAGTAGGCGACGAACCGGTAGTCGTGGTCCTGTGCGTGGGCGACCAGCTCCTCCTGTGGCAGCAGGGGATGCATCTCGGCCTGATGGGCGAACAGCGGCGCGTCGAGGACCTCGAGCGCCTCGTCGAGCAGGTCGGGCGTGAAGTTCGAGAGCCCGACGCGGCGAGTCTTCCCCGCCCGATAGGCCTCGTCGTAGGCGGGCAGGACCGCCTCGTGGTCGTAGATGCCGGAGGGCCAGTGAACGTACAGGAGGTCGACAGTCTCGACGCCGAGGCGCTCGAGGCAGCCGTCGATCGCGTCGGGAACGGCCGCGGGTTCGGGTGGGACGTCGTGGTGGACCGTCTTCGTTGAGAGGAAAACGTCCTCGCGGTCGACGGACGCGGATCGGAGCGCCTCGCCGACGTACCGTTCGTTCTCGTACACCTGGGCCGTATCAACGTGGCGGTAGCCGACGTTCAGCGCCGTCTCGACGGTGTCGCGCCACTGCTCACGGTCGTCTTCGGAATAGGTGCCGAGGCCGATGCTCGGCAAGGAATTGCGGACCATCGGTGCGGCGTATTCGATACCGGTGGATGGGTCTTCCGATCACCGGCACGGATTCCCGCTACCGGATCGGACGGACTCGGCGAACTCGGCGGTTCAGAAACCGTCGGCCGGGGTAGCGACGTGTAACTCGACGGCGCGGCCCGTCGGTTCGGGGCTCACTCGGACGCGACCGGGCCGCTCTCGACCTCGCCGTCGTTGGCGAGCCACTCCGTCAGACTCCCCTCGTAGAAGTGGACGGTCTCGTAGCCCAGCGCTTTGAGGACGACGTAGGTGTGGCTGATCCGTCGTGCGGTGTTGCAGTAGAGCACGATTTCCCGATCCGGCGTGATCCCGTGCTCGGCGAGGAGGTCCTCGAGTTCGGCCTCGGGTTTCAGCCGCCGCGTCTCGTCGTCGACGACCTCGCGCCAGTCGAAGCGCACCGCGCCGGGCAAACGGGCCTCCTCGAACTCCTCACGCTCGCGCGTGTCGACGAAAACGGCGTCGCGCTCGAGGGCGTCCACGACGGCGTCGTAGCCGACCAGCGGGCTCTCTTCGGGTGAGAGCGGATCGGGCTCGTAGGTCGTCGATTCGATCTCCGGGACCTCACTTGTGGTCTCGTACTCCCGGTTCCAGGCGCTGTAGTCGCCGTCGAGCAGCCGCACGTCGTCGTGGCCGTACTCGAGCGCGGTGAGCATGAACCGGGCGGCGAAGACGCCGTGAGTATCGTCGTAGGTGACGATCGTGTCGTCGGCGTCGATCCCTGCCTCGCCGAGCAGGTCGGCGAAGGCCTCGGCACCGGGCAAGGTGCCGCGGTCGACATCGCTCTCGTCGCGGTAGCTGTCGAAGGGAACGTTCACTGCACCCGGGATGTGACCGATCCCGTCGTACTCCCAGGCGTCCCTGACGTCGACGATGCGTACGGCCGGGTCGTCCAGACGCGCTGCGAGCCAGTCGGGAGAGACGACGACGGATTCGTCCATTGGGTGATCCTTCGAAACGCAGACCCGAGTACGCACCGATTTCCACCGCTTTCGGCTACCGCAACAGTGGCAACAATTGCTCGTTTTCGGCGGATTTTCTGCCCGCTGTCTCTCACGAAAGAGCGCAAACACCGCGAATCCGACGAATACAGCCGCTGTCCGAACGATGATGCGGATCGGTGAGTCGAGTTGCGGCAATCCTTTCCGACAGAGTCGACTGGTGTCTGAATTGACCGGTTAAGTAGTCCCTTTGTGTGTCGCTATCCAAGGAGCGCGTATGGCAAACGACTACGCCAAAGACGTACTCGTCACGGCTGATTGGGTCGAGGAGCGCCTCGACGACTTTCAGGATGACGGCTCCGACCTTCGACTGGTCGAGGTCGACGTCGACACGGAAGCCTACGAAGACGCACACGCGCCCGGCGCGATCGGGTTCAACTGGGAGACCCAACTCCAGGATCAGACCCAGCGTGATATCCTCGACAAGGAGGACTTCGAAGAACTGCTCGGCAGCCACGGCATCAGCGAGGACGACACGGTCGTCCTCTACGGTGACAACTCCAACTGGTTCGCCGCCTACACCTACTGGCAGTTCAAGTACTACGGTCACGACGAGGTCTACCTGCTCGACGGCGGCCGCGAATACTGGCTCGAGAACGACTATCCGACCACGGACGAGGAGCCCGACTTCTCGGAAACCGAGTACGACGCCGCCGGTCCGCGCGAGAGCATCCGCGCATACCGCGAGGACGTCGAGAACGCGATCGATCGCGGCGTTCCCCTCGTCGACGTTCGCTCGCCCGAGGAGTACTCCGGCGAAATCCTCGCGCCCCCGGGACTCCAAGAGACCGCCCAGCGCGGCGGCCACATCCCCGGCGCGAAGAACATCTCGTGGGCTGCCGTGACCAATGACGACGGCACCTTCAAGGATCCCGAAGAGCTCGAGGAACTCTACGTCGACGAGGGCATCGACGGCGACGAGACGACCGTCGCCTACTGTCGCATCGGCGAGCGCTCGTCGGTCGCCTGGTTCGCCCTGCACGAACTGCTCGGCTACGAGGACACCGTCAACTACGACGGGTCCTGGACCGAGTGGGGCAACCTCGTCAACGCGCCGATCGAGAAGGGCGCGGGCGACTGAGCGTAGCGAAGGAGACCGCGTAGCGAAACGGGGAGCGCAAGCGACCCGTGGAGCAGGGCAACTGAGCGTCGTCGTTCAGTAAAGTATAATCAGCGGCTTTGCCGCACTCCATTTCTGCACCACTCGCAAAAATAGCGTCAGCCACGCCGTCAGACGACTGCTCGCCGGAAATCTACCCGTCGTAGACGTGGTTCGACGCGATATCGTCCGGTCCGACGACCTCGAGGTCGCCAGCGGACTCGAGGTCGCTGAGATACGAGAGCGTCTCCTCGAGCGCCGCTCCCGATTCACCGGAGAGATCGACGTAGTTGAGCGTGGTAATCGTCCGGAACTTCGCCGTCTGATCGAGGAGTTGCTTCGCCTCGTCGGCGGACGAGCCGACCGCCCGCGGGGCGATCGCCGGATTCAACAGGTCGGCGTGGCCGCCGTAGCCGCCGACGAAGCCGATATCGTGGTGTTCCTCGACGAGGG
Source organism: Natrinema zhouii (assembly GCF_013456555.2). Classification (GTDB taxonomy): domain Archaea; phylum Halobacteriota; class Halobacteria; order Halobacteriales; family Natrialbaceae; genus Natrinema; species Natrinema zhouii. Next base: position 2,311,963 of record NZ_CP059154.1, on the reverse strand, counting down.
CCATCGTCGTCTCGTCGTAGCGGTTGAGCGGATAGCCGAAGTAGCTGGCACCGTCTTCGAACCCGTTGCTCTCGAGCCACTCGATCGCACCCTGTATGCGGTCCCGCTGGGCGGATTCGGACCGGCCGGCCAGCCCGCCGCTGGCCGTACTCCCGCTGGCGATCGTCCACCCCTCGCTCTGGAGGGTCTCGAGCTGGCCCCGACTGACGTAGCCGGAGCCGCCGACGTAATCGGTGGGGACGAACGCGGTCGCGGGGAAGTCGTAGTCAGACAGCGCCGAGCGGGCTCGAGTGGCGGTGGATTCGTCACCGGCGTCGAACTGGAGGAGGACCTTGCCCGTGTCCGGCCGAGAGACGAAGTGGAGGTCGTCACACCACACCGTCACCGACCTGTCGCCCGCCCACGCCGAAATCTTGATGTGAGCGATCGAACTCAGATCCGGGTCGCCGTCGGTTCTGATGATCCCGAGATCGTGCTGGGCGAAGGATAGCCCCGGCGGGACGTCACACTGGAGGAGTAGCCGGTTGCCGTCAGTGTCGGTGAGCTGGACGATCGGATTGACGTCCTGCTCGGTCGCAAACGCCATCGCGGGGAACTCATCGGAGAGATCCCGCGGCTGGTCGAACCGCCGTTTGATCATCACTCGTCGCTCGGACTCTGTCGCCTCCATGCGGCCGGACTGCTCGCCGACGAACGCGCGTTCGTTATCGAGTTCCAGCGAGCCTTCCATCACCGTCCACATCGAGAGATCGTCGAACTGATCGAACGACCCGGCCGATTCGTCGATCGGATCCTGCGAGTCGGAACTATCGTCGTCGTCGTCGTCATCGTCGTTCGGTTCGTCCGACGTTTCGGAATTGCTCAGGGCGGAACAGCCACCGAGTGTCGCCGCGGCGGCCGTCACCAGATACGCTCGTCGTTTCATTCCGATCGAAGAAATTCCGAGTAGGATCATTGTTATGCCGCCGTTGTAGTTCCGTTCGCGACTGGTAACCAGCACCTATCGACGGACAACGCGGGGTGAACGGTTGGCAGCGGGAGTCGTCAGTAGCAGTGGAGTACGGATACCCGCGGAAGCGCCGGGTGGCTGACGACAGACATAACTCGAGCCCCCCCGAAGCACTCCGCATGACCGATCCGGAGACGTTCGTCGAGACTGTCAGCGAGGACAACCAGACCGCGCTCTCACGACTCGGTTCCTCGAAGGCACTGTACGCCGACACCGGCGGAGAGATCGACACCGAATCAGTCCTCGAGGCGACCGCCGACGCCGAGTACGCCGCCTGGCAGACGTTCCTCGAGTGGGCCGACGACGAGGCCGACGACGAGGCTCGCGCGGCGTTCGAGGCGACGGCCGAGGAAGAGCAAGGTCACTACGAGACCGTCGACGGCAAACTCGCCGACGACGAGTACGAGCCGAGCGAGGTCCCTCAGCTTCATGAGTATCTCCGAGATCGCGAGGACACCGTGGAACGGGCTGGCGCACTCGTCGGCCGCATTCTCGCGAGCCAGCGCTCGAAGGATCAGGTGGTCGGCTACTTCGTCGGCGACGCGGACCCCCAGACGGCCAGCCTGTTCCGCGGCTTCGGCGAGGAGCTGGACGACCAACTCGAGCGCGCGAAAGACCTGCTCGAGACGGTCTGTGACAGCGACGAGGACTGGGACCGCGCCCAGGAGGCCGCGAGTGGCGCGATCCAGGCCGCCTACGACGAGTACGTCGAGACGCTCGAGGGGATGGGCGCGAACCCCAAACCCGTTTGTTAACGGCAGGGAATCGGACGGGTTCTTGCTGACGAATATTTCGTAACTTCGTGCTCAATTCAGGGGACAGACATCTCACTGCAGATCGATCACCCGGCATGCGGTGGCGCGCGCTGTTGACCGGCCGAGTGATACGAGGGCGGTCGACGATCTCGTGCGAGGGATGAGCGAACGAACGGGGAGGCACGACCCGTGAGGGAGCGAATCGGATGGGGAGGGCGTGGCCATTCCGTGTTGCCGCGCTAGCAGAATGGTTTTTCCGCGACAACTCCGTCGGAATCAGCTGTTACGCAAACAACGCACACCGAACGAACTGATACCAGGAATCTCTCGGCGAGAATCGGTACGACACGTTCCTCGAGCCGCCGAAAAACCGCGAAAGGCCTTAGACGCCCTCGAGCGTCGACCGGAACTCGGAGATCGACGCGAGCGCGTCCTCGAGGTTCGACGCGACGTGGCCGCCCTCCTCGTCGGCGATCTCGTTCAGGATGTGTTCGTGACGCGCGAGTTGTCCGTGATCCGGGCCGTGATCGGCCGTCGCGTAGTCCTCGAACTTCGCCGCTTGCGTCTGGAGTCGCTCCTGTGCTTCGTCGTCGGACGTCGCGTCGGCCGCCCGTTCGATCGAGTCGGCCGCGTTCTGCAGGTCATCTCGAGCCATACGCTCCAGTTCACCAGCGGGTACTAAAACGGTTTCAATACAGTTCGGCTATCGGAACGGTGACCGGCGCGGTTCGGCCGGATCAGAGTACCTGCTCGAGTCGCTCCTCGAGGGAGGGCCCGCCGACGGTATCGCTCGTTACGTTGGCGACGGCATCGCGGAAGTTCGTCCGGTAGGTTCCCGGCCCCGCGTACTCGAGGTCGGCTGCGCGTTCGCCGGCGAGACCGAACGCGAGCGTGCCGTGGACTGCGGCTTCGTGGTCGTCCTCGAGCGCGCCACAGAAGGTCGCGACGGTCGCGCCGAGCATACAGCCGGTGCCGACGACCTCGCCGAGCATCTCGTGGCCGGCGGTGAGTCGGACCGCGCCGTCGGCGTCTGTGACGACGTCGTCGACGCCGGAGGCGACGACGATCGAACCGGTCGACTCGGCGAGGGAGCGGGCCGTCCGCTCGATCTCCTCGTAGTCGCCGACGGATTCGACGCCCTTGACCTCGGCCTCGACGCCTGCAAGCGCGCTGATCTCGCCGTAGTTGCCCTTGATCACGGTGAAGTCAATCTCCGAGAGGAGGCTCTCGGCGACCGCCTCCCTCGAGGGCGTCGAGCCGACGCCAACGGGGTCGAAGACGACCGGAATTCCGCGCTCGTTGGCTTTCTTTCCGGCTTCGTGCATCGCCTCGACGCGGCCGTCGGGCACCTGGCCGGTGTTGATCAGGACCGCGCGCGCGAGGTCGGCCATCTCGCCGGCGTCGCCGAACGAGTCAGCCATCACCGGGAGCCCTCCCCAGTGGAGGGTCACGTTCGCGACGTCGTTGATCGTCACCGTGTTGGTCAGCGACTGGACGAGCGGCTCCGTCTCCCGAACCGTCCGGACCGATTCCGCGAGGTCGACGGCGTCGATATCGGTTACGCTCATTGTCCTTCTCCTCCGACGTCGAGTGCCTTCGGCGTTTCGACGGCGGTCGCCAGCGACTCGGTCGCGGCCGCCGGATCCGGGGCCGCCGTGATCGCGCTGATCACGGCTACGCCGGCCGCACCCGCCTCGACGATCGGCCGGGCGTTGTCGGCCGTAATGCCACCGATCCCGACGATCGGGATCGAGACTGCGTCCGCAATCGCGGCGATCCGTTCCGGGCCGATTCCGTCGGTCCCCTCGTCGACGTCCTTCGAGGAGGTTTCGTAGACGGCTCCGACGCCGAGGTAGTCCGCCCCCTCGGCTTCCGCCTCCCGCGCTTCCGCGACCGTCGACGTCGAACAACCGATAATTGCATCCGAACCGAGCAGCTCGCGGGCGACCGCGACCGGCAGATCCGACTGGCCGACGTGGACGCCATCGGCGTCGATCGCCCGTGCGATGTCGACCCGGTCGTTGACGATCAGATCGACGCCCGCCTCGGCGGTGAGTTCGCGCAGTTCGAGGCCGAGTTCGTACCGCGAGCGGGCGCTCGTCTCCTTCTCGCGCAACTGGACGGCGTCGACGCCGCCGTCGATGGCCGCGCGGACGATCTCGGGCGTCGTCCGGTCGCCCGACAGCGACGCCTGCGTGACGAGATAGGTCCGCCAGTTCGAGAGATTCATAGGGAATATCAGCCGGTGTTCGTACTAAGCGGCTTCGGTCGACCGCTCGTCTCGAGCCGACGTTCGACCGGTTCGTCGGCGGAACGAACGGTCCACGTTCTTTGCTCTCCACACTGTAGGGCCGCCATGGCGTTCGATCCCGACCGCGTGACGACGGTCACGTTCGACTCCTACAGCACGCTCGTCGACGTCGACGCGACCGCGGCCGCACTCGCGGAGCACGCGGACGTCGACGATCCCGCCCCTATCTCGCAGACCTGGCGGGAGCGCTCGATGCAGTACACGCTCGTCGCGAACCACCTCGAGGAATACGAGACATTCTACAAGATCAACCGGGACGCGCTCGCGTACGCTCTCGCGGCCCACGGGATCGACCTCCCGGCCGACGAGCGCGAGGAGATCCTCGCGGTCTATCACGAACTCGAGGTCTTCGACGACGTCCGGGAGAGCGTCGAGCGGTTGCACGAGGCGGGCTACGACACGTACGTCCTCTCGAACGGCAATCCGGAAATGCTCGAGTCGATGGTCGAACACGCCGGAATCGACGACCTCCTCGTCGATACCATCAGCGCGGACGAACTCGAGACGTTCAAACCCGATGCGGAACTCTACCGCCACGCGGCCGGGCGGACGGGGACGCCGATCGACGAACTCGTCCACGTTTCGGCGCTCTGGTTCGACGTGCAGGGCGCGATCCACGCGGGAATGCAGGGCGTCTGGCTCGACCGGAAGGGGAACCCGTGGGAGCCCTTCGGCGCGGAGCCGGACCTGATCACCGAGGGGCTCGGAGAGCTGGCGGACCGACTGGGCTGTTGAGTCGTCAGGACGGCTGAATCGGGATGGCTGAAATCAAGACAGCTTGAGCGCGTCCTCACCCGTCCGAATGAGAGACTCCCAGTCGTCGTCCTCGCGGACCGCCGGAAACGGGCGCGGTCGCTCGGGCGTCGCAGATTTCTCGGCGAGCGGCCGCCGCCACCAGGCCACGTCCTGCCACTCGTCCTGCGTGTAGCCGATCGCCGGGAAGTCGACCAGTCGCTCGAATCCCAGCCGCTCGTGGAACCGCTCCGTTTCGGGATTGGGAACGGTCGTCACGGCGTAGGCGTCGCGGATTCCCTGTTGCTCGAGGACGGCGAACAGCGACTCGTAGAGCGCGCGACCGACCCCCGACCGGCGGGCCGAGTCGGCGACGTAAATCGAGAGCTCGACGACCCACTCGTAGGCGCGACGCTTCCGCAACGGCCCCGCGTAGGCGTAGCCGACGACGTCGCCATCGATTTCGCAGACGAGCCAGGGATGCGTCTCGAGGGTGGATTCGATTCGATCGGCTAACTCAGCCGCCGACGGGACGGTCTCTTCGAAGGTGACCGCCGTCGACTCGCAGAAGGGTGCGTAGATATCGCGGACGGCGGCCGCGTCCGCCGGGGTCGCAACGCGAATCAGGGCGTCGGATGCCATGGTCGTGGTTGCCACCTGTTCGAAATAAGTCCGCTGAAGCGACTCGAACGAACCGTCGCGAACGCGCCCGCAAGCCAGCGCCGCGGTTCGACCGCCGGTCGCGCTGCTCGAACCGATACCAAGGCTGGGCGAACCGATACCAAGGCTGGGCGAACCGATACCAAGGCTGGGCGAACCGATACCAAGGCTGGGCGAACCGATACCAAGGCTGGGCGAACCGATACCAAGGCCGGAGTACGAGACTGCCTCGAGAAAGGACCGTTCTTCCGTCGTATCTTCAGCTTGTGACCAAAAGCACTTAAAGAACGAACGCAGTTCGGGGACGATCAGTGTCGACGGTCACTGAGAGCGAGCACTGCTACCGAGTTCGGAGACGCAAGGAGGACAGCTTCCCGTCATAACTCCATCGTGTCATCAGAAGTACTTACAGTGAGAACGTGACCGGCGGTCGCGGCCCGTCAAGCGTATAGTGTCGCGACTATCGAATGTGGCTACCGGAGAACGACCGTCTTCCCGTCATAGCTCTACTTTGTGACCAGAAGCACTTAAAGAACGGCCGGTGCTCGCCTCGAGCGGGGAGACGCGAGCCGAATCGGTGAACGCTCCATCAGCGTCTACATACCCCCTGAGCGCTGACGAATCGAGAGCGCACTGCAGCGAGCGTCTTCGGCGATCGTGGTCGTCGCGGACGACTGGGAAAACGATTTAGGGACGTCAGACGATAGCATTCAACACGGGGAGAGCGATGTCCCTCGAAAACGACTCCTCTCTGGAGACACCCACGTGTTCGCGGTGTGGTATCGAGATGAAGCGTCGGGGTACGGGCGTCGAGAAAGCCATCCCGCTTATCGGCAGCGAGGTCGAATACCGGCAGTTCGGCTGTCCGGAGTGCGGCCAGGGCGCTCGGTTCGAACGGCGCGAGCAGGACGAGGAGTGGTCGCGCGCTGGCCGCTGAACGGAACGGGAACCGCGCGGCCGTCGGCCGCGCCGCCGTATTCCTCCGGTCCCGTCTCGACGGTGACAGTCCCGCCGCCGCAAACGGTGAGTCCGGCGGTACGATGAGAGGGGCGCGCGTCCGCTGAACGGCGGGACCGCTCTCGATTTCTTCGCCGCGATTTCCGGACGCGGTCCGACCCGATCGCAAGCCCCATATCACGTGTAGGGAGTATCACGCTGCGAATGCAACACGCGATCACCACCCGTCAGCGAGGGAGTTCGAGTCGCCAGCCCACTGCGAGGTCGAGCGCTGACTGATGGCCGATCTCCTCGGTATCTTCGGCTCCGCGATCGGCCCGATCGTCGCCATCGCGGCCGTCGGCTACGTGCTGGCGACCGTCAAGGAGATCGATCCGGAACCGCTGAACACGGCCGTCGTCTACGTCCTCGCGCCCGCGCTGGTCTTTCACAGCCTCGCCGTCACCGAACTCGCGGCGGCGACGCTGCTGCGAGTCACGGTCGGAATCGGTCTGTTCACCGCGGCGATGTGGGGGATCGCCGAGGTCGCCGGTCGCGCCATCGGCGAGAACGAGCCGGCGCTGAGCGGGCTCGTCCTCGTCGCGATCTTCTGTAACTCGGGGAATCTCGGCATCCCCGTCTCCGACTTCGCGTTCGGCGATGTCGGCCGCCAGACGGCCGTCCTCTTCCTCTCGGTCCAGTCCGTACTGATGTACACCGTCGGCGTCTACGTCGCCTCCCGGAGCAGCGGCTCCACCGGCCTTGAGGGCGTTCGCCGCGTGTTCTACGTTCCGCTGGCGTACGCCGTTATCGCGGCACTGCTCGCGCGAGCGCTGGATATCGTCCCGCCCGCCGACACGGCGGCGATGGAGACGCTGCAACTCGTCGGCGACGCCTCGATCCCGCTCATGCTTTTGATTCTGGGCGTTCAGCTCGCGAGGGCCGATACCGCATCCGCAGTCTCTCGAGCCTGGCCTGCGACGGCGCTCAAGATGGGCATCGCACCCGTCGTCGGGCTCGGTATCGCGCTCCTCATCGGCTTCGAGAACTCGACCGTCGCGCGCGTGTTCGTGCTCGAGACTGCGATGCCGGCCGCCGTGACGCCGCTGATCCTCGTCATCGAGTTCGCCGGCAGCGCTCGCTCGGATGGCGTACTCGTCTCCGAGTACGTTTCGACGTGCGTGTTCCTGACGACGCTGCTCGCGATCCCAGTTCTCACCGTCCTGATCGCGATACTGCGGTCCGGTGTGATACTCTGAAGGACCCAGTCAGCGGTCGTCGCCGGTGCCGGCTCGGAGGGAGATACTCGCACTACATTCGGATGCTATTTGAAGAATGAGGAGGGGCGGATACACTCGCGAGGTCGCCGTACACCGTCGATGCGCCGCAGCGGGGCCGCGTTGCATCTGGGAGCTCATTCACGCTATGCGACCTCGCAAGTGTGCCAATATCTAGCACAATCCGACATAAATAAGTTAGCCCGAAACGGTGTTCGACCGAGGGTTTCGAGAATTAGTGGTGTGGGTATTGTTCGCATGCATAGGTCGGCCCAAAGTCTATGCGAACGCTTCACGCACGTTCGGTTGATCCGCTTCCGGCACCCGATATCGGCCTAGAGGCGGATCGAGCCGACACACCGTCACCGAAGCCGTTACTGAGACGAACGGAAGCAGCGAACCGGGGCTTCCCACCCCTTTTCACGAGTCGTTTCCGAACGAGACGCGCGAGCAGCGGCCATCTCGAGAAAACGATAGAACGCTACAGCGGAGCACAGCGGCTGGAGGCGACGTCGTTCAGTGCCCCTGATCGTGGGGGTTCAGCGCCGTCCCGTAGTTCTCGGCGTGGTCGGTGTACTCGATGAACCGCGGCGCGTCGGGGTCGAACGGTCGCTCGAGGCTCTCGAAGGCCTTCTTCTTGTCCCAGCCCTGGAGCTTGCCGACCGCGGACTTGTCCTCGAGGTCGTGGTAGTCCAGGTTCGGCTCGGTCAGCTCCCACGCCTTCATCCCCTGCTCGGTCCGGACGATGACGCTCGAGTACTCGTCGCTCGAGCCGACGGAGCCGACGGTGATGTCCGAACAGAAGCCGGTGAAGTCGGCACACTCGTCGCAGCCCTTGAGGGCGGCGTCGTGGAAGTTCTCGATGTCCTCCTCGACGATCATCTCGCCCTCGTGGTCGTAGACCATCATCTTGCCGTTGAGGACGTCCATCTTGCCGATCTCCGACGGCGAGATGCCGCGTTGCTCCTCCAACTGCTCGCCCATGAGGCTGTGGTAGTTGAAGTTCTTCGTACACATCAGCGCGATCGTGTAATCGACCGCGCGGATGCCCTCGTTCTGGGCTTGGTAGTCCCACTCGAAGTCCTGCAGGGCGCGGATGCCTTCGATCTCACACGGCGTACCGACGATCGCGATGCTGAGTTCGTCCCAGGACTTGTCGGGAAGCTTGTGCTCCCACTGGTCGAGGTCGAGGTTCCCCAGCGCCATCGTCTGGTTGTAGACGGTGCCGGCGTTCGCGATGAGGTCCTCGGTCGTCGTCGCGAGGTAGCTCTCGGCCTTCCACTCTTCTTCTTCGCTCTCGGTCGCGACGAGCGCGCCGTCGATCTCGCCCTCCTCGAGCAGGGTCGAGAGGATCCCGGTGACGACGCCGCCGTCTTGGGCGTTGTCGGTCCAGTCGTCCTCGACCTTTGCGGAGAACTCCGTGATCGGGTCGCCTGCGCCCTTGACATTGTCGTCGCCGCCGGTGATCTTCCACTGGCGCTCGTAGCGCAGGCCGCCGCGGGGACAGAAGTCCCAACAGAGCGAACAGCCGGTACACATCTTGACGAGTTCCGGCTCCCCGTCGTCGCCGATCCCGATCGAGTCCGACGGGCAGGCAGCGACACAGGTTCCACACTGGATACAGCGACCCTCATCGATGACGGCCTCGTCCAGTTCCATGAACCAGGTCTTCTCGTCCGGCGTCTCGATGTCGTTCATCCGCGAACGGATCGAGTACTCCGGCGTCTCGAGCTCGACGCCGTCGGGAATCCCGACGCGCGCGTCGGGCGAGCCGTTGTCGACGTCCTGGCTGACGTTCTCGGCGGGCTCGGTGAACTCGAGGTCGCCGAGTTCGCCCATCTCGTCGACGTTTGCCACGCCCGCACCGTCAGTCGCGACTTGCGGCGTCTCCGACTCGGTGTCGGCACCGGTCTTCTCGCCGCAGGTGCAGGTGTTCGGCGAGCAGCTGTCGCCGTTGCTGGCATCGTCGGCACCACTGCCGCCGTCAGTACGAATTGCGCCCTCTCGAGCGTGATCCGTATTCTCTCGAGAGCGGGACGCGCCGCCGCTGGCTTCGGGAACCATCACGGCGTCGTCATCGTCGCTCGATTCGGGGACGTGCGGGAATCGGCGTTCGTCCTCGCGGCTCGCGGCTTCGCCGCTCGCATCGTCGGGGCCCTCGCTCCGCTCGGTCCCCGCAGCTCCCGCTCGCTTACTCGAGGACTCACTGCGTTCGTCCTCGCTATCAGTCCCCATGGGCAACACCTCGTGCAACCGGCGCGTCTGCCCCTTGCATAATCGTCCGGAGCCGTTCGTTGTCGACGCCGCGACACCACTCGTAGAACTTCTCGCCGTCGGCGCGATCCGCCGAGTAGGCCTCGAACAGCTGCTCGAGGGCCGGGATCACGGAGTCGGCAGGCACGGCGCTCTCGACCCAGTCGAGGAACTCGTTGTCCGCTCCGAGGGAACCGCCGAGGCCGAAGTCCATTCCCTCGACGATGTTGTCGCCCTCGGCGTTCGTGCTGTTCTCGTCCTCGAGTTTGACCGTCTCGCCGCGGAAGCCGATGTCAGCGATCTGGGGCTGCGCACATGACGCGGAACAGCCGGACATGTGCATCCGGATGGCTCCGATGTCGTCGGGCACGTCGATACGCTCGTCGAGTTCGCGGGCCCAGCGCTTGGTGCGCTTTTTCGTCTCGATGATGGCGTAGTTACAGAACTCGTTGCCCGTACAGCCGACCGCGCCTCGCGAGAACGGCCCCGGATCGGGGCTGTATTCCTGTGCGAACGGCTCCGCGAGCAGGCCGTCGACGTTCTCGTCGGGGATATGGGTGATGAGGAAGTTCTGGTCGGTCGCGAGGCGCACGGAGGCGTCCTCGGTCCCGTACTTCTCGGCGGCGCGGGCAGCTGCGGCGAACTCGTCGCCGCCCATACGGCCGGCGATGACGTTGAAGCCGACGTAGTTGAGCCCGTCCTGCTTCTGGTCGTGAACGCCGACGTGGTCGCCCTGGTAGCCGACGGTGAGGTTCTCGCCACCGGTGGGCAGGTCGATCGTACAGCGATCGCGGACGGCCTCCTCGAACTTCTCGGGGCCGAGCTGTTCGACGAGGTAGCGCATGCGGCAGACGCCGCGGTTGTTGCGGTCGCCGATCTCCTTGAACGTCTGGGCGACGGCGCGGCAGAACTCGACGGCGTCTTCGGGTTTGATGAAGGCGTCGAGCTCCGAGCCCATTCGCGGGCCGTCGGAGAGGCCGCCACCGACGCGGGCGTGGAAGCCGTAGAGGTGTTCGCCGTCGATCTCCTTTTTCGCGGGGACGAGTCCGACGTCGTTGATCTGGGACTGCGCGCAGTCGTGGGCGCAGCCGGTGATCGTGATCTTGAACTTCCGCGGGAGGTTGGCATACTCGCGGTTCTCGGTGAAGAAGTCCGAGACGGCCTCGATGACCGGCTGTGCGTTGAAGCACTCGTGGTCGTCGAGTCCGGCAGCGGGACAGCCCAGGACGTTCCGGGCGGAGTCACCGCAGCCCTGAACGGTCGTCAGGCCGACCTCGTCGTAGCGGTCCCACATCTCGGGGACGTCCTCGACGCGGATCCAGTGTTTCTGGATGTCCTGTCGAGTCGTGATGTCGAGGTAGGCGTCGCCCCAGAGTTCGTTCTGCTCCTCGCCGCCGTACTCCTCGGGCGCGACTGCGAGGTCGTCGGTGACCTCGCCGATGACCTCGGCCTGCTCGGGCGTGAGCTTCCCGCCTGGCACCTTGGTCCGGATCATGAAGTAGCCCTCCTGCTTCTGGGCGTACATCCCGGCCCACTTCAGGCGCTCCCACTCACCGCCGCCGGCGCGCTCCTCGATCTCCTCGAAGGAGAGCTCCTCGTCGGCGTAGTCGTAGACGTCGTCGATGACGTCGAGCGGGTGCTTGTTCTGTTTGTACTGTTCGGTCGTATTCATGCGAACCACCGCCGAGGGGCCTCGGCGACTACTCGACCACACAGACTATCGTGAAGGATCATTTGTTAGCGGGTAATAACACCCCGCACCTATACACCCCCGTGACTCGGCGAATCATGACGTGGATCGGTTACTCCAGCAAATATTGCCTCAACGTTCGGCGATAGATGATCGAACGAAACAGAGATGGACGGCAACAGTCCCATACGCACTGGCTCGAGCCGATACCGGTCCCACTCCCGTCGACGATAGCGGCAACTATATCCGATACAGCGTGATCACGATAGCGTTCTCTTTCGACCGAATCATGGACACGACCTCTCGGTCAATCAGAGACGAAAATCTCGGTCGAACACGGACGCCGTCCGGTCACTCTCGGCCGAAACAGGCCACGAGGTCTCCCTCCCATCGCGGGTCGGGCTCGAGCGCCAGTTCCTCGGCGACACCATCGTATCGCGCTCGGAGAACGACGTTCTCGTCTATGTAGTACGTGACGCGAATGTCCCACTCGTCGCGCGGGTCGGCGGCTGAGTGTCGGGTCCCCGTCGCCAGATTGTAACGGATCGCCACCATGACCGCGTCCGCGTTCGTAGCCGACCCGACCGCGGCCGTCCGATGCTCCGTTCGGCGAAGGGAGAGGGTCCGCGTCTCGTTGCCGAACCGGGCGATAAATTCGTTCCGTCGATACGCTCGTTCGAACTCGGTCGCGTACGCTGCCGCGCTGTCCACCAGTACTGGCGACGATGCGTGGTCCGATGAGTCGTCTTTCTCGGTCCACGACGGTGGTGTCGGATACGGGAGGGTCACGAGTGCGTCGTCGTCAGTCAGCACGTCCGGATCGGGACGCGTAACTGAGTGGCAGTCGTAATAGTCTGCAGGGATGGTCCCCGACTCGAACGCTGGTCTGTTTGTGGCGTTCGATACGTGCTCGAAACCACCCGTCGAAACCGCCGCCGTGGTCACGGCCGACGCGAGGAGTGCACGTCGAGAGCGAGGGCGGCTCATACGCGAAGATCTCAGACAAACAATAAGTGTCTTCTGAAATGATGCCAACTGAGACGGTCCTGATCGCTACCCGGTAGCCTATTCGTCGGCCAGTAGCCGATCGACCATCTCGTCGGGATCGAACCGCTCGATGTCGTCGTACCCCTGTCCGACGCCGAGGAACAAGATCGGCTTCCCGGTGACGTGGGCGACGGAAATCGCCGCACCGCCGTTGGAGTCGGCGTCGGCTTTCGTCAGGATCGTCCCGTCGATCTCCGCGGCCGCGTTGAACTCCCGACCGCGGTTGACCGCGTCCTGCCCGGCGACGGCTTCGTCGACGAACAGCGTCATGTCGGGATCGACGACGCGACCGATCTTCTCGAGTTGATCCATCAGCCCCTCGTCGGTGTGGAGTCTGCCCGCGGTGTCGCCCAGCACGATGTCAATATCGTTGGCCTCGGCGTACTCGACGGCGTCATACAGCACCGCCGCGGGATCGCCGCCCTGTTCGTGACTGATACACTTCGTGTCCAGGGCATCGGCGTGTTGCTGAATCTGCTCGTTGGCTCCCGCGCGATAGGTGTCGCCGTTCGCCATCACCGTCGAGTAGCCGCGTTCCTCGAAGTAGCGACTCAGCTTGGCGATCGAGGTCGTCTTTCCGACGCCGTTGACGCCGGTGAAGACGATGGTGATCGGCTTCTCCTCGGCGGCGATGCGCTCGTCGAAATCGAACTGGCCGACGCTGATCACGTCGTAGATCGCGTTGCGCAGCGCCTCCTCGACGACCTCGCCGGTCGAGGTCGTGAAGGTCCGCGTCTCACCGACCAGTTCGTCGCGGATGTTGTCGAGAATCTCCTCGGCGACGCCCATCTCGACATCGCTCGAGAGCAAGGCCATCTCGAGTTCGTGGAGCGGTCCCTCGAGATCCTCCTCCTCGATGACGAACTTCCCCTTGACGAGGGATTTCGCCTTGGTACCGAAGCCGGTCGAGTTGCCGCCGTCGTCGGTTTCGGCGTCCGCATCCGCTTCGCCGGCCTCGTCCTCGTCGACGACCGGTTCGTCGTCGACAGCCGGCTCCGCCTCCGTCTCGGCCTCGACAGCCGCCTCCTCGTCGACGGACGGTTCGTCATCGACGGCTGGCTCCGCCTCGGCGGTTGCTGTCTCGGTCGGCTCCGCTGCAGGAACCGATTCGTCCGATTCCGGTTCGGCGTCGTCGGACTTCCCCGTAAAGAGGGATCTGGCCCTGGCACCGAAGCCGGTCCCGCCGCCATCGTCGTCCGCATCCGCATCGCTGTCCTCGTCCTCGTCGACGACTGGTTCCTCGTCAGCAGTCGCTGTATCGGCCTGCTCCTCGCCAGGAGCTTCCTCGTCCGGTTCAGGGTCGACGTCGGACTCGAGGAAATCGGGGTCCGAATCGGTCGCCGGCTCCTGTCCCGCGGACTCGGCTGCCGCTGCAGTGGCTGACTCGGTCGTCGCCGCCGACGCCGAGTCCAGTTCCGTGTCCGGTTCCAGCTCCGCGTCCGGCTCCACCTCGGCCGCCGGGCTGGCCGGCTCGGTGTCCGCCGTTTCGGGAGTAGTATCGGTGGCTTCCGCACCCGCCGGTTCCGCAGACTCCGCCGCGTCTGCGTCGGGGTCGACGTTCTCGAGGTCGTCTTCGAGTGCCTCATCCTCGAGTTCCGCATCCTCGAGTTCCGCATCCTCGAGGTCGTGTTCGTCGACCTCCTCGACGTTCTCGTCAGCGGCTTCTTCAGCGTCTTTCCGGAAGCTACCGAGCTTGTCCTTCAGGTTGTCGAACATGGGTATGGATCGGAGTGCCTACGCCGCGTTATTCGTCGGGCTGACCCTGACCCTGGCCCATCCCCTGCATCTGCTGTTGCATCGCCTGCTGCTGGAGCTGCTGGGCCTGCTGCTCGAGTTCGCTGCTCTCGGTCTCGAGTTCGGCGATCTCCTCGTTGAGCTCGTCGATCTGGTCGTCGAGGTGCTCTTTCTTGTTCTCGAGGGCGTCGACGGCGTCGTCCTCCTCGAACTCCGCGGCGTAGTCGGCACCGAGGTCGACGATCACTTCGTCGATGTTCTCGATCGTCGTTCGGAGGTACGCGCCACCGCCGAGGGGCATCTGCACGGTCGAGCCGGTCTCGAGCGTTCCGAGGGCCTCGATCGCTTCGTCGACTTCGGTCTTCTCCTGCTGGACCGCCTCGACGTTCGTCTGGAGGGTCTCGATCTGTTCCTCGAGTTCCTGCAGTTCCTGGGACAGCTGCTGGAGTTGCTGCTGGCTCATTGTTCGGACACCTCGTCGAGTTCGATTTCGCTCCGCTTGAGCCCGTGCTGGCTTCCAAACTGGGAGAGGGTGTGTTCGCGGGCGACGTTCTCGTTCTGGGCGTCGATGGTCGTCTCGAACTCCGCAAAGCCGTCGCGGCTCTTGAACCGACCACTGACCGTAAATTGACTCATACAACACCATCCGGCAGGGAGTCGGAAGAATCTTCCCTTCCCGTTCGACCCCTCGCAACCGGCAGGACGGGCCGAGAGACATGCCACTGGCCGTCGATTTCCCGACGAGCGACGGGTCAGCAATTTTTATCGGATCGCGCCGAACCAGCACACATGAGCGAACGCGATGCCGGCGACCTGTTGCCCAGTGATCGAATGCAGCGCCAGGCCCTCGAGGGCGAGGTCACCCAGATTCACCGCGGTCACCAGTACGCCGAAGAGGGGGACACGTTCACGATCGATGGCACTGTCTTCGAAGTGACCGACGTTCGAGAGCGCACGCTCGGTGAGCTGACCGACGAAGACGCGCGGGCAGAAGGGATGGAAGACCTCGAGGGGTACGAGCGCCTGCTCGAGCGCGCCCACGAGAACTTCGAGTGGGACGACGACAGCGAGGTCGTGTTACATCGGTTCGAGCAGCGATGAGAGAGCGGTGGGGTCGGTCAGTCGTCGAGCGACCGTCCACTCGGCTGCCCGTCACGCGCCGCCGGGACGGGCCGCGAGCGCGGTGACGCGACTGTCCGCGGCGATCGGTAGGTCGCGAGCAGATACCACATGATCCCGGTCGCCAGCAGGCCGATCGCGGCGAGGGACAGGCCCATCGTGGCGAACGTCACCGCGTAGACGGCACCCAGCGCCGCCTTGGGGAGACTCGTCGCCAGCGGGATGCGAACGTTCGCATCCCGGAGTGCGGGCGCGAGAAAGACGACTGAGAGCAAACTGCCGGCCATGAAAACCAAATCCTGCCAGACCATACGGAGAGTACTCAGTATTGAGTAAATATAGATACCGGTCAGGATCAGACTCGGCCGGGAACACCGAGGCGTGGCCCGAGTCGAAGAGGGTCCAGTGCGATCGCTCGAGCGCAGTTCGAGAAACGCGGAGAAATCAGCGATACTCGAGTGGGTCGAGTCAGTCGAGATAGCCCAGCGCGTCCTCGATCCGGCCCAGTTCGGGACCGGTCGTGTTCTCGCCGATGACGTAGCCGGCCTCGTTGGCGATCAGGCCGGAGCCGACCAGCGGCGCGCCGTAGTTGATCGTCCCGACGTCGGCGCGGACGTCCAGCGCTTCCTCGAGGACGTCGAGTTCCTCATCGGTTGCCTTGGGATGGCAGAGCACGCCGGTGTCGTTCGCGACGGCGGCCGTCCCGACGGTTCGAACGCCCGCGAGGTCGCCGCGTTCGACGGGGACCTCGAGCGTCTCCTTGACGATTTGAACCGCCTCGCGGGGCAGGTCCGGATGGACGTAGGCCCCGTAGTCGTTCGCGAGGACGACGTTACCGGCGGCGTTGATACTGCCCGGGAGTTCGGCGACGGGCAGGTCGATCTCTTCCTCGAGCGTCTCGCGTTCGTAATCGAGAACGCGCGAACTCACGAGGAGGCCGTTTTCGTTGCCGGTCGCTAACGCACCGACCGTCGAGGAACCGCCGACGGTCGTCCGGATGGCGGGCACCTCGAGTTCGTCAGTCAGGTCGGCGATAACGTCGTCGTCGACGTCGGGGCGAACGAGCACGCACGAGTCGGTCGCGCGGGCGAAGACGCCGACGTACGCCGACCCGGCGAAGGCGAGGCGTTGCAAGTTTAGTCAGCGACCTCGGCTTCGACGACGGCGTCACCCTCTTCGTCGAAGCGGGCTGCGCGGACGCGAAGCTTTCGCGGCGGGTTGGAGCGGCCGTTTTTCCAGATCGTCTCGTTGATCGAGGGGTCCAGTCGGATGGCCTCCTCGTCGACCGCGAAGTGTTTCGCGAGGTGTTCGCGGATGAGTCGCATCGCGTAGTCGGCGGCCTCGTGGTTGGCCCCCTTCTTGACGTCGCGCAGCGGAACGGTAACGACACGTTCCTCGAAATCAGTTGCACTCATCGTTACTCGTCGGTGTCGTTACGCCGCCAGTTGCGTCGCTTCGGGTTGCGCTGGACATCCATGTCCGTCTTCATCATAACCCAGGCCGGCACGCGGCTGTTCTGGTTCTCGAGTTTGGCAAGTCGCTTCTTCTTGCCCTTCGATTTCTTACCCATAGTAGCCGGACGTAGCCCACGCTGGCTTAAAATCTTGTCCATCTAAGCGGCAGACGGTCGGCAGACCGATCGGACACCGCTCGAGCGAGTCAGCTGGTCCCGGAATACGGTCGGCTGGTCTCGATGCACCGAAACTCATCCCACGGGTTTCGGCCCTCGAGCCGACACCGCTCACTCGAGGGGAAACGACTCGACCGTCGAGTAGACCGGCCCCTCGTCCGTGAGGGTGCTCTCGGTCAGTCGAATCTCGTCGACTCGAGTCTCGCCGACGGTCGGATCGCGCTCCCGGACGAGCTCCTGAACCAGTTCCTTCCCGCCGGCGTGTTCCATTCGCGCGAGCGTAACGTGGGGCGTGAAGTCGTGATCCTCGGCGTCGAACCCCATCGCCGTCGTCCGGTCCTCGACGGCCTCGTGGAGTCGAACGAGTTCGTCGCCGCCGTCCTCAACGCCAAGCCAGACGACGCTGATGTACTCGAGGCTCGGGAAGACGCCCAGTCCGCCGTAGCGGACGGTGAAGGGGTCGATATCGGCGTCCGCGACTGCGGCGGAGAGCGCTCGCTCGAGGTCGGAAACCCGATCATCGTCGACATTGCCGAGAAACTTCATCGTGATGTGGGCCTGCTCGGGGTCCGTGAAATTGAGCCCGCTCGCGTCCGCGAACTCGTCCTGGAGATCGGCGACCGGTTCGGCGAGGTCGTCGGGCAGGTCGACGCTGACGAACAGTCGCATAGTCGGATCCTCGTCGGCGGGATACTCAATAGTGACGGGAGTGTGGCCGGTTCCGGCACCGACCCGGCGCCCGCCGGGAGCTTCGTGGGTAGGGGAGCCCGTTATTTCCGTGGGACCCGCAGGAACGCTAATGACCGACGTTGCTGTCATCGGCGGCGGAATCGGCGGCCTCACGGCGGCACACGAACTCGCCGTGCGCGGGTTCGACGTGACCGTCTTCGAGGCGAACGACCGCTTCGGTGGCAAAGCACGCTCGATGCCGATCGAAGACGATCCGGATGCGCTCCAGGGCGAACACGGCTTCCGGTTCTTTCCAGCGTTCTATCGGCACGTCGTCGACACGATGGAACGGATCCCCGACGGCGACGGGACCGTCGCGGACAACCTCGTCGCAACCGAAGCGACGCTCATCGCGAGTACGACGGGCCGGAGCCGGATCGCCGAGACGCGCACCCCCGACACGATCCGCGGCTGGCTCGAGGCGCTTCGGCCGGCGTTCGCCGAGGACCTGCCCCGCGAGGACGTTCGCTTCCTGCTCGAGCGGTTGCTGTACCTGCTGACCGCCTGCGAGTCCCGGCGCGAGAACGAACTCGACGATGTCTCCTGGTGGGAGTTCATCGACGCGGAGAACCGCTCGCAGGAATTTCGCGACCGGGTCGCGTACACCACGCAGGCGCTCGTCGCGCTCCGGCCGCAGGTCGGGAGCGCCCGGACGGTCGGGACGATCTACCTGCAGTTGCTGTTCGGCCAGCTCGATCCGACCGAGCCGACCGAGCGCGTCCTGAACGCGCCGACGAACGAGGCCTGGATCGATCCGTGGGTTCGCCACCTCGAGACACTCGGCGTCGACTTCCGGCCGAATACACCCGCGCGGCGACTCGCGTTCGACGGGCGACGCGTCACCGGCGTCGAACTGGCCGACAGGGCGAGAGTCGCGGCCGACGAGTTCGTGCTGGCCGTCCCGGTCGAGGTCGCACCCGAGTTCGTCACGCCGGACCTGCGTCGGGCCGCACCGGAACTGGGGCGAATCGAGCGCCTCGAGACGGCCTGGATGAACGGGATCCAGTTCTACCTCGCGACGGACGTCGAACTGACCCGCGGCCATCAGGTCTACGCCGATTCCCCCTGGGCGCTGACGTCGATTTCGCAGCGACAGTTCTGGACGACGTACGACCTCGAGAGCCGCGGCCCCCACGCGGTCGAGGGCGTCCTCTCGGTGATCGCCTCGGACTGGGACACGCCGGGAATCGTACACGAGAAACCCGCCAGGGCGTGTACGCGCGAGGAAATCGCCGAAGAGATCTGGGTGCAGCTGAAAGCGCACCTGAACGAGCCCGACGAGCGGTTGACCGACGAGCTGCTCGTCGACTGGTTCCTCGATCCGTCGCTCGTCGAAACGGACGGCGGCGTCGAGAACCGATCCCCGCTGCTGATCAACACCGTGGGCTCGCTCCGGAACCGGCCACCGGCGGACGTCGCCGTCCGCAATCTCACGCTGGCGAGCGACTACGTGCGAACGAATGCCGATCTGGCCTCGATGGAGTCGGCCAACGAGGCCGGCCGCCGCGCGGCGAACGCCGTCCTCGAGCGACGCGGCGTTCGGAACTCGCCCGTGCGGGTGTGGGACCTCGAGGAGCCCGCGGTGTTCGTGCCGTTCAAACGGCAGGATCGAATCCGGTACCGCCTCGGACTGCCACACCCGGCGGCGGTGACGCAGTCGCTCCGCAGCGTTACCAGACGCCTCGGCAAACGGGTCTGAGAACCGCGTTTCGAACGGCGGGACGACGCCATCGCAACGCCGCCGCTACCCGGGTCGCAGCCCTTAACAGTCGTCACCGCCAATTTACAGTAATGACTGACCGAGACGACGATCGCGATCATCGCTTCTCCGAGGGAGAGGGGTTCGGCGATCCGTACGAGGCGTTCGACCTGGACCCGCCGGAGCTGGGTATCGACCCGTCGAAGGTCGACCCCGTCGACTCCCGCGTCGTCACCGACACGCTCGACCAGCACAACATCGATCAGGACGACGTCGACGCGAGCGAGCTGCTCGACGTCGGACTGAATTACATGCAGATCAACCGCTACGAGCAGGCCACCGAGGCCTTCGATCGAACGTCCCACTTCGCCGAAGACGACAAGCTCGAGCAGGAAGCGTGGGTGAACAAGGGCGTCGCCCACGGCGAACTCGAGGAGTGGGACGAGGCGATCGGGGCCCACCGCGAGGCCCTGCGGATCGACGAGGAGAGCGAGCACGCCGCGACCGCCGAAACCAATCTCGCCTACGCGCTCTGGGAGTTCGGCCAGACGAGCGAGGCCCTCGAGCACGCCGAGCGCGCCATCGAGATCGACGAGCGCTTCGCCGCCGGCTGGTTCAACCGCGCCTTTTTCCTCTCGGAGCGCGGGCTGTCCGAGGAGGCGCTCAACTGCGTCGACAACGCGATCCGGCTCGGCCTGCGCAACGCGAAGGTGCTCGAGACGAAGGCCGAAATCCTCGAGGAACTCGGCGAGTTCGACGAGGCCGAAGAAATCGCCGAAGAAGCGAATCAGATGCGCGAGCAGGCCGAACAGGAGATGATGGACGACCGCGAGGAGCTGTACGAGCAGGGTGCGGGCGGCGGTGGCGGCGCTGGTGCGGGTCCGGGAGCCGGACCCGGGAGTGGCGCGGCCGGACGCGGTGGTGCCGGAGCGGGCCGCGGCGGTCACGGCGCGAACCGCCAGTCCCCGCCCCAGCGACAGGGAGACATCGGGCTCGACGACCTCGGCGTCGCCGATCTCGGTATCGACGACGGAGCGGCGGACGACGAGGACGAGCGCGAGTGGGAACTCGAGTAACCGCATGATCGTCAACGAACGAGAGACGAAGGAGGGGCTGTTGGTCGCCGTCTGCGACGAGGACGTCCTCGGCGAGACGTTCGAGGAGGGTGAGCTCTCCCTGACCGTCACCGAGGAGTTCTACGGCGGCGACGAGGTCGACGAGAACGCGGTACTCGAGAGCCTCGGACGGGCGGCCGTCGCCAACATCGTCGGCACCCGCGCCGTCGAACTCGCCGTCGACGAGGGGTTCGTCGACGAGGCGAACGTCCTCGAGGTCGGGGCGACGCTGCACGCGCAGTTGCTGCAGATGCAGTAGCGCGATCGGCAGGAAACTGACCGCGGCGGAGTCGATATTTCTGCAACCGACTCGAGGCCCCTAGAGGTCGGTCCGCTGGAACCGGTAGTAGCCGATCGCGACGGGCACGACCAGCCAGAACAGCAGGACGACGATGCCGAACCACTCTTGCAGATAGAACGGCGCGTCGCCGGGATAGCGTTCGGCCGGCGTCATTCCGTACGCCTCCATCGACTGGAGTCCGTATTGGAACTGGAAGGGAAAGATCGACCCCTCGACGACCTCGTTGGCCAGGTTCGTGTACGCGAAGATCGGATTGAACTGATCGAGCACCAGGTACCACGTCTCGGCTTCGACCGGCGGCCCCTCGTCGTAGAGGAGGTGATAGGGACCGGCAGTGAGCAGTTCCCACAGCGCGACGAACACCATGTAGATCCCGACGACGATGGCCATCGACTTGCCCCGCGTCGAGACGGCGGCGGAGACGCCGACAGCCAGGCCGACGAACGTGGTTCCGAAGAGCAGCGACACCGCGGCGAAGCCCAGCCAGTCGACGAACGGGACCGAGCCGAAGAAGACGGCACCGAGGACGAGCGAGACGAGAAACGCGAGCCCGACGGCGAGTCCGACGACGCCCATACGACCGAACAGCTTGCCGAAGAGGACGTCGGTCCGGTTCGGCGGCAGTCCCAGTAGGAGCTTGATACTTCCCGACCGTCGCTCGCCGACGACGGCCATGTAGCCAGCGATCAGCGCGGCGACCGGGAGGATCACCTGTAGCGGCGTGCCGAGAAAGCTGAGCACCTCGGCCGCGGTGACGTCGTCGATCGTGTACCAGATCGCGACGTAGCCGATGACGACGAGTCCGACGAGCAGTCCGATCAGCGCCCAGAGGAGCTTCGACCGGCCGGCGTCGTCGAACTCCTTGCGGGCGACGGTTGGAATGTGCGAGGTCATCGCGGAACCTCCGTTTCCGTCTCGAGTGCAGCCTCATCGGCCGTCCCGGACTGCGCACCGGTCCCGTCCCCGGGTTCGCTCCCGTCACCGTTCGTCAGCGCGGTGAACAGCGACTCGAGCGAGACCTCCTCGATCCGCAGATCTCGAATCGTCGCGCCCGCGTTATCGAGTGCGGTCACGACGCCGGCCTTCGCGGCCGGATCGGTGATCGTGCACTCGAGGGTTCGCCCGGACGCGGTGACGTCGGTGATTCCCGGGACCGCACCTGCCACCTCGCGTGCGCCGTTCGCGGCGTCCGCGAGCGTGAGCGTCATCGTCGCGCCGCCGCCGATCTCCTCGCGCAGCCCGTCGATCGTATCGACGGCGACGAGTTCCCCCTCGTTCAACACGCCGACGCGATCACAGACCGCCTCGACGTGCTCGAGGATGTGACTCGAGAAGAAGACCGTCGTCCCCCGTTCGGCTTCGCTGCGGACGAGTTCCTGCATCTCGCGGATCCCGTGGGGATCGAGCCCGCTCGAGGGCTCGTCCATGATCAATAGGTCGGGATCGCCGACCAGTGCCATGCCGGTCGCGAGTCGCTGGCGCATCCCCTTGGAGTAGTCGCCGGCCGGTCGCTCAGCGTCCTCGGCCGAGAGCCCGACCCGCTCGAGGATCGCGTCGGGATCGTCCTCGGCGGCCTTCGTCTCGCTGGCGAACTCGATATGCCGGCGGCCCGAGAGACGCGGATAGATGTCGAATCCCTCCGGAAGGACGCCGACGCGAGGGCTGATCTCATCGGCCTCGGTCTGGGTGTCGTAGCCCAGCACCGTCGCCGACCCCGTCGTCGGGCGCGTGAAATCCAGTAGCATGTTGATCGTCGTCGACTTCCCCGCCCCGTTCGGGCCCAGAAAGCCGAAGATCTCGCCGTCGTCGACGGTGAGCGTGAGGTCGTCGACGGCGGTGAGATCGCCGTACTCCTTCGTCAGACCGGATATCTCGATCGCAGTCATCCCGGTCGCCGCTACACCGTCCGTTTGTATAATCCACCGACCCCAGTTTCACGGTCGGAAACTGTGGGGGTTTTATATTATCCTGTCATACGAACGACTAGAGGGCTGACGAGACGGACCGGGAACCCCTCGCGCTGTCCGTCGACTCGCTGTCGGCGATCCTGGCCGTCTCGGCGGTCAGCGTCCTCGTCGAACTCGTCGTCTTCTACCTGTTCGACGCCGTTGCATGGCTCTTCGCGCAAAACATGGGTTCCGGCTGACAGAACACGCAGCCGGCGGTCGGCAGCGAACCGCAGGGACGGGAGCGGCCCGGTAACTCGAGGATGGTTCCCGCCTCGCGATGATGACAGTCGCCAGTTCCGTCTCGCCCGCGTTTTCCGATACCAAAATAGTTTGGAGATACCGGTATCCCGGAGGCACTCCAAGAGAGAACTGCGGCAGGGGCACCCACCAGGGTACCCCCACCACACCCCTGCCGTTCACCTCCCGTCCCCGTCTCCCCCACTCCCTCCCCTTCCCCACCCCACCCACCCCTTTCCACTCACACTCGATCAGCGCACAGCGACTGCAATCCACTGCCGGTCCGGCACTGATTGTGTTCCCGAAACTGGCCCCGAATAGGCAATACGGGCCGGTTCGCTCCGATTCCGGAAAAATCGGCCAGCTCCGGACCGAAGGAGTGTTTTGTGTGCAGTCCGTCCTAGTCACCAATGAGTCAACAGAACCTCGAGTCGCTCGATGTCGGGGCGATCCGGGAGGAGTTCCCGATCCTCCAGCGGGAGTTCGACGACCAACAGGTCGTCTATCTCGACAACGCGGCGACGACCCAGACGCCCGATCCGGTCGTCGACGCGATGAGCGACTACTACCGCGAGTCCAACGCCAACGTCCACCGGGGGATCCACCACCTGAGCCAAGAGGCCTCGATTCTCTACGAGGAGGCCCACGACCGCGTCGCCGACTTTATCGGCGCGAGCGGCGGCCGCGAGGAAGTGATCTTCACGAAGCACACGACCGAAGCCGAGAACCTGGTCGCCTACTCGTGGGGCCTGAACGAGCTCGGCCCCGGCGACGAGATCGTGCTGACGGAGATGGAACACCACGCCTCGCTGGTCACGTGGCAACAGATCGGCAAGCGAACGGGTGCCGACGTGAAGTACATCCGAATCACGGACGACGGCACCCTCGACATGGACCACGCCCGCGAGTGCATCACCGACGACACCGCGATGCTCTCGGCGGTCCACGTCTCGAACACGCTCGGCACCGTCAACCCGGTCTCCGAACTGGTGGATATCGCCCACGACCACGACGCGCTGGCCTTCATCGACGGCGCACAGGCCGTCCCCAACCGCCCCGTCGACGTCGAGGCTATCGACGCCGACTTCTACGCCTTCTCGGGCCACAAGATGGCCGGCCCCACCGGTATCGGTGCGCTCTACGGCAAAAAAGAGCTGCTCGAGGAGATGCAACCCTATCTCTACGGCGGCGGAATGATTCGCAAGGTCACCTTCGAGGACTCCACCTGGGACGACCTCCCCTGGAAGTTCGAACCCGGCACGCCCCCGATCGCCGAAGCAGTCGGTCTCGTCGCCGCGATCGACTGGCTCGAGGAGATCGGTATGGAGCGCATCGAGGCCCACGAGGAGGAGATGGCTCGCTACGCCTACGAGCAACTCGCAGCGGAGCCGGGCGTGGAAATCTACGGCCCCGAACCCGGCCCGGAGCGCGGCGGCCTCGTCGGCTTCAACCTCGAGAGCGTCCACGCCCACGATCTGGCCTCGATCATGAACGACCACGCGGTCGCGATCCGCGCCGGCGACCACTGTACCCAGCCGCTCCACGATAAGCTGGGAGTTGCAGCGTCGGCTCGAGCCTCGTTCTACGTCTACAACACGAAGGAGGAAGTCGACAAGCTGGTCGCTGCAATCGATGATGCACGTCAGCTGTTCGCGTGAGCGGATACTGACTGCCGAGGCCGACGCTGCGACAGCGGACAACGGAATAGATCGTTCAATACAGAGATCCTCGATGTTTTACCGGCGCACACGAAACGTGTCGTAGATGGCCACGGAAGGCGGACAGTCGACCGATCCGATCGATATCCTGTTAGTCGAGCCGAACCCCGGCGATAGCCGTCTCTTCGAGGAGAACTTCAGAGACGCGAAGCTCCTGAACACCGTTCACATCGTCGACGACGGACAGTCCGCGCTCGATTTCGTCCACCAGCGCGGCGAGTACTCGAGCGAACCGCAGCCAGATATGGTCCTGCTCGAGCCCCAGTTACCCGGCAAGAGCGGAATCGATGTCCTCTCGGAACTGAAAAACGAACCAGCGCTGAACGAGATCGCGGTCGTCGTACTCACGAGTTCGGACGCCGGAGAACAGATCGTACAGTCTCACGGGCTCGAGGCGGACGCCTACATCCAGAAACCGATCGAACCCGAGGACTTCGTCGAGTTCGTGCAATCGATCGAGGACTTCTGGTTCGCGATCGTCCAGAAGCAATCGCAGTGACTGCGGTATCGAATCCGACTCGACAGCTCACGTAATCGCTCGAGGACGGCGCGCTTATTGTCCCGCCGCCGAAACGAGAGCACGATGCTCGAGGCAGTCCGGGACCGTACGCGGTCGTACTTCGCGGACGCGCCGCCGGCCCACGACTGGCACCACGTCCGGCGAGTCGAATCCGTGTATACGAGCGGACGCCCGCTACTCACACCGCCACATCATCCAGCGCGAACGAGCCGTAGTCAATCTCACCCGCTCGGTCGTAGCGGAGCATTTGGACCCCCGTGCTCGACGTCTCGACGGACATCAGTTCGAGGGCCGCGGGAATCGTCTCGTCGCCGAACAACCGCTTTCCGTCCCCCACGACCACGGGGAAGATCCAGAGCCAGAACTCGTCGACGAGGTCGTGTGCAAGCAGCGTCTGGATCAGGTCGTGGCTCCCCTGCACCATCATCACGTCCTCCCGCTCCTCCTTGAGGTCCGCGATGGCTTCTGCGACGCCGTCCGAGAGGAGCGTCGAGTTGTTCCACGTCACCGCGTCGAGGGTTCTCGAGGCGACGTACTTCGGCATGCCGTTCAGTTTCGCTGCCACGGGGTCGTCCGCCGTATCGACGTTAGGCCAATGTGCGGCGAAGATTTCGTACGTCTTCCGGCCGAGCAACAGCGCGTCGGCCTCGGCGAACTGGTCGTTCATCATCTCGCCCATCGTCTCGTCCCAGTAGTTGACCGACCATCCACCACGTTCGAAGCCGCCGTCTCTATCCTCGTCGGCGCCGCCCGGCGACTGCATCACACCATCGAGCGTGAGGAACGTTCCGACGACGAGTTTTCCAGACGTTTCTTCTGAACTAGATGTTCCCATGCGTTTAATTAACGCGGGAATAGACGATAACTATTTCGTCTATACTGACAGGGTCTCGAGCGATTCCGAACACCGAACGCTACGGTATCGGAACGTCGGAGCGCGTGCGATCCGTTCCTCGAGCGCGATCGTGAGCGGCCCCGGAACCCTTTTACAACTCTCGCGTCTATTCGAACGCAACAATGGGACTGGGATCGGATATGTACCGACAGCAGATCCTCGACCACTACAAGAACCCCCGTAACTACGGGAAACTCGAGGATCCGACGTTCACCCACGTCGGCGAGAACCCGATGTGTGGCGACGAGATTCGCATGGACGTCACGCTCGAGGACGACGACGAGACGATCGAGCGGGTCGCCTTCTCCGGCGACGGCTGTGCGATCAGTCAGGCCTCCGCCAGCATGCTCTCGGGCGAACTCGCCGGCAAGAGCCTCGACGAACTACACGAGATGGACCGCGACGACGTGATCGACATGCTCGGTGTCGACATCTCGCCGATGCGGGTCAAGTGCGCCGTGCTCGCCGAAAAGGTCGCACAGGACGGCGCGGAGATCTATCAGGGCGAACTCGACGTCGACAAGACGACGACCGAGGACGACTAAAGCCGCTTCGTCTCCGGCGAACCCCGAAACGCAGGAGCTGCGTTCTCTGCTACCGCTCGTCGATTCGAATCTCGAGCGTCGCCGTTACCGCTCAGGGTCGACCTCGGAGAGCGGATTCGGCACGGTCCCGTGCTCGATCGCGTGGGGTCGCTCGGGGCGGTCGCCGTAGCCGATATCGATCATCCGGTTTCGGTTGAGCGTCAGCTTCGGGACCGTCGGCTCGAGCAGGTCGAACAGCTCGAATCGCTCCTCGAGGGCGGGGAACTGCGCCTGATAGTCCTCGATCGCAGTCCGGACCTGTCCCCAGAACTTATCCTCCGAATAGTCGTGGTGGCGGACCAGCAGGTCCGCGAGGTAGCGGTAGACGCCGACGAACAGCCCGTAGACGACGAACAGGCGCAGCTCTTCCGGCGGTACGGACAGCAGCACGTCCTCGAGGTCGTCGGGCAGTCCCTGCAGCTCCTCGAGCGGTGCCTCGGCCACGTTGACGTCGTCGACGAAGTCCTTGACGGCGAGCCGGGACGGACGATCGTCCTCGAGGACGAGGATCGTGTTCTCTCCGTGGGGGGAAAAGGCGGTTCCGTATCGGTAGAGGTAGTGCAGGAGCGGCGGGAGCATCGTGGCGAACAGCTCGTCGAGCCACTCGGAGAGCGCGAGATCAGAGCGCTCGACAAGTTTCGAGAGTACCGGTTCGCCGTCCTCGACGTGCAGCAGCGACGAGAGGGTCATCGCCCGCTCGCTGTCGTCGATCAGGTCCGTGACGCTCTCGCGCCAGACACAGCCCAGCAGTTCATTGTACTGGTAGGGCGGGGCCTCGAGCGCGTCGAACGTCGGGTGATCGAAGTTCACGCCCGCGATTTCGCCCGGCAGGACGACCTCGCAGTCGTCGCGCAGGAACGGGTCCGAGTCCCGAACGTCCTTCACGTACTCCGTGACGAGCGGCGCGGCCTCGGTGCGCTCGCCGGGGAGGCCGCGCCAGACGAGCGTGTTGCTGATCATCATCGGGAGCTTCACGTTGTGCTTGGTCGGCTCGTCGGCGTTGACGAACGTCCGAACCGACTGCATGGGCAGGTACTCGTCCGGCCCCGCCCCGAGCGGCACGATCTCGTCCGTCGCGAGCTGTTTGCCGAACAGGGGAACGATCGCGTTCTCCCACTGCCAGTCGTGGACCGGCACGAAGAGGTAGTCGTCGGGCTCGAGCCCGCGCGCCTCGAGTTCACCCCGGAACTCCTCGGCGTGGCTTCCGAGTTCCGACTCGAGCAGCGCCTCGTGCTCGAGTCCGTCGACGCTCACGAACGAGGCTGCCTCGCGCGAGACGGCACACCACGAGAGCCGGATCGATTCGGCCCGCTCGGGGGCGTAGCTGCGGTAGTCGTCGTACCCCCAGCCGACCCGGCCCTTGTTGAAGGTGAGCCACGGGTGGCCGGTCATCTCGCCCTCGATTTCGCCGTAGGACATGTCGAGCACGGACCGTTCGGCGTCGGCCGACTCGATGTGGGCGTCCGCGAGCAGCGTGTTGGTGTACTCGCGGACGAGGTGGCCGGCCGTGATAGAGTCCATCTCGATCGTCGGCTCGAGGTCGACGACGAACTGGAGGGGGTCGTCGGCGGGTTCGAACCCGTCGCCTGCGTCGCGTTCGATCGAGTCGACGCGAACGCTAATGCTGTCCCAGAACCGCTCGACGGCGTCGAAGCGGTAGCGCGTTCCCTCGAGATCGATCTCGTAGGTGGTCCACTCGCCGCCCGATCGGTCGCCGGATCGGTCGTCATCGACCGGTTCGGGCTCGAGGATGTCCTCGTAGGTGAACTCCTGCAGGATCTTCGCGAGCAACTCCCGCCCCGCGTCGTTCCAGCGGTCTTCGGTCAGCACGTCGTCTAGCGTGTCGATTCCGTCGAGTCCGTACTCCGTCTCCGTCGTGTGTCGTGCGTTTTGCATGAATTACTCCGTGGTGAGTGACGGCGATTGCGCGGTGTCGGTCCGAACCGGCGCATGGTCGGCGAACGATTCGACGTCGAAGTTCTGGAAAACGGTGTCCCGATCGATGGGGTACACCTCGCGGCCGGCGAGCCGATCGATGATCACCGCGTTCCGATAACAGCCAAGCCCGAGATCCGGCGCGCCGACGCCGTGGGTGTGCACCTCGGCGTTCTGGACGAACACGCGGCCGCCGTCCTCGTCCGGACTCCCGAACGCTCCCTCGAGCCGATAGTCCTCGCTCACGCGGAACTGGCCACGGTCGTCGAACGCGATCCGATCGGCGATCGGTTCGAGAAACGTCGGCGTCGGCCGCTGATACCCCGTCCCGAAGATCACGGCGTCCGTCTCGAGCGCGAACGCCGTTTCCTGCTGGCGCTGCTCGCACTCGAGCCAGTAGCTGCCGTCGAGGCGCTCGATATCGGCGACTTCGGTCGTCGCGAGCATGCCGAAGTCGGGCTCGCGGTCGCCGATCGAGCGCTCGTAGAGGGTATCGTAGATCCGCTCGCTGGTCTCGGGGTCGATCCCCTTGTAGAGCAGGTCCTGGTCGGCCAGCAGATCGTCCTTGCGCGACTGCGGCAGGTCGTAGAAGTATCGCGTGTACTCGGGCGTGAAGTGCTGGAGGCCGAGCTTCGAGTACTCCATCGGGAAGAAGCCGTCCGACCGGGTGAGCCAGTCGAGTCGGTAGTCGTGGACGGACTGGCGCTCGAGCAGGTCCAGCACGACCTCGGCGGCGCTCTGCCCGGAGCCGACGACGGTGATCGCGTCGGCCGCGAGGGCGTCGTCGCGGCGCTCGAGGTAGTCGGCGGTGTGGAACAGCGGCTCGTCCCCACCGGCGTGGTCGCGGGCGAACTCGGGCAATGCGGGTCGAGAGCCGATCCCCATGACGAGGTCGTCGGCGCGGTAGCGGTAGCGCCGCCCCGTCTCGGGGTTGGTAGCCTCGACGACGAACGTCCCGGCGTCCCCCGGGTCATCGGAATCGTCGCCCGCGGCCTCGTACTCGACGCTCGTCACTTCCCGCCCGAACCGCGTCGTCGGCACGGTCTCGGCGACCCAGCGCAGGTACTCGTCGTACTCGCGGCGGGGAAGCTGGAACGTCTCGTAGAAGTAGAACTCGTAGATGCGGTCGCGCTCGCGGACGTAGTTGAGGAAGCTATAGGGATTCGTGGGATCGGCCATCGTCACCAGATCCGCGAGGAACGGCACCTCGAGCGTGACGCCCTCGATCAGCATCCCCTCGTGCCAAGCGAACTCGGGCTCGCGCTCGAGGAAGACGGCATCCAGCTCGAGGTCGTCAGCACCGTCGAGCAGCGCCGCGAGCCCGAGGTTGAACGGCCCGAGTCCGACGCCGAGCACGTCGTACGAGCCGCGGTCGACGACGGAATCGCCGTCGTCGACATCGAGGACGGCAGTGTCGTCGCCGCCATCGGTGACGCCGTCGGTGCCGTCACCGCTACCGGGGTCACCGCTATCGATACCGGTGCCGGCGTCGTCCTCAGTCATCGTCGTTCACCTCGGCCGGGAGCGCGGCCGTTTCGTCGGCAGTCGGCGGCCAGATCTCGCGTTCGAACCGCTCGCGCTCACAGACGACGAGCCTGGCCGTCTTGTCCTCCGCTTCGAACTCGAACTCCCGGCGGAGGTCGGCGCCACAGCGCCCGGCCGTCGCGAGGAGCGCGTCGTTGCGGGCGTCGGGTTCGGCGACGACCCGGTCGGTCTCGGGGTGGCGGAACTGGAACGCGAGCATCGCCCGAAGCAGCGCCGTCCCGTACCCCTGGCCGAGGTACTCCTCAGGTCCGATCAGGAGATGGACCCCCTGATCGGCCGGGTCGGCGTCGTAGTACGCCGCCAGGTCGTCCTCGGCGGCCCAGTAGCGCTCCCAGTAGCTCATCGGGACGTGATCCAGACAGCCGATATACAGCGTCTGGTGATCGTCCGCGAGTTTCTCCCGAAGCGTCTCGCGGAACTCGAGTAACGGCTGGTCGAGATCCCAGTAGGGTTTGACGTGATCCGAGCCGAGCCATGCGTGCAGGCGGCCGAGGTCGCGCTCGAGCGAGACCGGCCGGAAGCCGATGTGGCGGTCGATCGTCTCGTCGTAGTACTCGAAGTCGTAGTCCGAGACGACCGCGGCGTGCGGGCCGCGGGACGGCTCCCGAGCGGTCATCGGTTCACCTCCGACTCGACCGGGTCGACCGAACCGACCGAATCGACTCGATCGACCGACTCCGGCGCGTCGACGAGCGGATTCCGCACGTCGGCGTAGACCGACTGCTCGTCGAGCGAGGGGGCCTCGAGTTCGTCCAGTCCGCGGAACCGGGTCAGGAGGTTCGCCTTGCAGGGGACGGTCGCCGACTCGAGGAGCGGGTCCAGGATCGACGTGCCGGGGCGGTCGAACTCCCGCAGCGACTCGAGTTCCTCGCGGAGGACGGCGAGCAGCCGATTCTCGTCGACCAGCCCCGCGGTCCCGAAGGCGTTGATCACGCCGAAGGCGTTGTTGAGCACGACGTAGTAGCGGACCCGTTCGTCGGCGACCGCGTCGGGACAGACGCTGCCGGCCCGTTCGCCGACGCCAGGGAGAACGGCCTCGATTCGGTCGTACGCGTTCTCGGGGAAGTAGTAGCCCTGATTGTCCCGGTAGCGGAACTCGTCGGGGTAGCCCGCCTCGTCCAGCGCGAGCACGCTGTTTTGCTGGTGGGCCTCGAGGCCAATCCCCCGCTCGAGGTAGAGCCACAGGAGCGGCCGGATCGAGATCGCGAGGTAGCGCCGGAACCACTCCTCGCTGACGGCTGCGGAGTCGCGGCCCTCGCGCTCGGCGATGGACGCGACGATGCGGCCGAGACGGGAGGTCCCGTCGCCGATCGCGTCCTGACAGAGGGCCACGACGGGCGTCGTCCGCCGGGCGTCCTCGCCCCGAAACGGGTTCTCCCGGAGGACGACCTCGAAGCCGGATTCGTCGCCCTCGACGCCCAGCGCGTCCGGATCGATGGTCAGGTAGGCCGGATCCCGAATCACGTCGAACCCGGGGAATCGCTCGCGCAGGTCGTCGCCGAGTTCGGTCGCCAACAGGTCCGAAATCGCGACCCCGCGCTCGAGTTCGGGGCGCTTGTTCGTCCGCAGCGAGTTGGTGATCTCGACGGCGAGCGATCCCTTGACCATGAACGGCGACTCGGGCGCGTACAGCGTCCGCACGGACGTCGTTGGGTGGAACTCCCGGCCCAGCGGGCCAAGCGACTCGAGTTTTCCCGCCGAGACGAGATCCCGGACTTCGGGGCGCTCGAACAGCCGATCGGCCTGCCACGGGTGAACCGGCAGGAGAACGTCATCGTCGTTGAGATTTTCCTCGAGGAGCGACTCGGAAACGGCCGGATCGTCTCGCAATGCATCACGAACCCACGTCGCGGCGGATTCCGTGCGACCGCACTCGGACTCGACGATGTCGGGGTCTGCACGAACGTAGTGCAGTTGAAAGGAGCCCTCGAGTTCCGGGGCGAACCGCTCGGCGTTGCGCTCCATTCCCCGGCGGCTCTTCGGCGTCGGATGCTGGAGGTGACCGAAGACGAGTGACTGTTCGGCCTCACGGAACGTGAAGTCCGTTCCGTACAGGGTGTCTTCGTCGCCCAGACGGGCGTCGACGTACTGTTCGATGTTCCGACAGGATCGGATAACTCGCTCGACGAGATCGTCGCGGTTTGGGTCCGCGCCGCGTGCGAGTTCGAGTTCCTTCGTGACGAGCGTTGCGAGTGTAGTGTAATCCAGGTCGACCGGTTCGCCGTCGCTCCCGGCCCGGTAGTACGCGGGGAGGTCGAACAGGTGACGACCAGTCGGGGAGCGGTACGCTACGGGAACGAAGAGATCGATCCCCTGGTTCGGCAGCGGGCACTGCAGGACGAGTCCGCTTTCCGGCCGACGATCGATGGGCGCGTCTGCAGCGGTGACGAACTCGCCGGCACCGGTCTCGTGGCAGTAGCAGTTCAGGAAGCTGTGCACCGTCGCATCGCGTGCGACCCGCGTTGGATCGACGCGACGCTCGTCAGTCGCGATCGTTGGTATCGTGGGTTGTGGAGTCATGCGGAATCACCAAGCTCGTGTTCGAGGGCCTCGCCGCGGTCGATGACCGCCTCGAGGGCCTCCCGGAGGTCCGAACGCGTCGTTCGGGGGTTCAGAAGGGTGACCTTCAGCGCGGCAGTGCCGTCGACTTCCGTCCGAGCGAGGACGACCTCGCCGTCGGCCAGTAACTCGTCGCGGATCGAGCGATTGATGCGATCGACTGCAGTCGACGTGTCGGGATCGACCTGCTCGGACGATCGGTTCGATCGCCCGAGGCGATCCGGCCGGTATCGGAAGACGACCGCGCTCAGTTCGGGCTCGCAGCACAGTTCCAGCGCCGGTTCGGTCCGGATCTCGGCGGCGACCGCGTCGGCCAGCTCGCAGACGTACTCGACGCAGTCGGCCACGCCGGTCCGGCCCAGCGCGTTGAACGTCACGAACGGCTTCAGCGCGTCGAATCTGCGAGTCGTTCGCGTCGACTTCGAGACGAGGTTCGGAACCCCCGCCGCGTCGTCGCGTTCGGGGTTCAGATAGGCCGCATTGCGCTCGAGGAACCGATAGCGATTGCCGTCGCGCAACAGGAAGGCCCCGCAGCCGATCGGCTGGTAGAACAGTTTGTGGAAGTCGACCGCGATCGAGTCGGCGCGGTCGATCCCCGCGAGCTTCGGGCGGAGGCGGTCGCTGATCGCACACGCCCCGCCGTAGGCGGCGTCGACGTGGAACCACAGGTCGCGCTCGGCGGCGCGGTCCGCCAGCGCCTCGAGCGGGTCGATGCTCCCGAAGTCCGTCGTGCCGGCGGTGCCGACGATCGCGAACGGGTGGCGGCCCTCGGCCTCGAGGCGCTCGAGGGTCGAATCCAGCGCCCCGAGGTCGATCCGGCGATCGCCGTCGGTCGGGACGGAGACGACCGCGTCTTCACCGAGTCCGAGGTGATGAGCGGCCTGCTTGGCCGTGAAATGGGCAGCGTCCGAACAGAGCAGGCGGAGATCGGACGCCGCCGGCGGAAGCCCCGCAGTCTGGACGGTTCGGTCGAATCGCGTCTCGCAGTACCAGTCGCGAGCCAGCAGCAGGCCGAGGACGTTCGACTCCGTGCCGCCGCCCGTGAAGACGCCATCCGCGCCGGTCGGATAGTCGAACAGGTCACAGCAGGCGTCGACGACGCGCTCTTCGAGGACGGACGCTGCTGGGGCCTGATCGAACGAGTCCATCGACTGGTTCGTCCCAGACACCAGTAGCTCCGCGGCCAGCGCCGGGATCGCCGGCGGACAGTGGAGGTGGGCGACGCAGCCCGGGTCGTGGACGCGAACCGAATCGGCGAGCACCTCGTCGGCAACTGTCTCGAGGACCGCCTCGATCGACTCGCCCTCGTCGGGGAAGACGGCCAGCTCGTCTATTCGCTCGCGGAGCGCCTCGTGGTCAGTCCCCGCGTAGGGATCCTCCGCCGTCGCGAACGACTCGAGGAGCCGTTTGCGCGCCCGGTCGATCGCGTGCTCGTACGCAGCGTTTCCGTCCGGGTCGCCGAGGAAGGCGCTCGAGGCCGCCGGCGGCGGCGTCGGCCCGTCGGTTTCCGAACGGTACTGACCAGCCAGTTCGTTGCCCGTCATGCCGTCGCCTCCGCCCGATTTCGATCGTCCGCGACGGCCGACCGAACACTCTCGTGAACGATGTCGCCGACGTCGTCGATTCGCGACGCCGAAATCGTGAGTGGCGGGAGGAACCGGACGACGCTGCCGTGACGGCCGCCGGTCTCGACGACGAGGCCGCGATCGAACGCCGCCGACTGGACGGCCGATGCGAGGTCGCCGTCCGAGGGGTAGTGTCCGAGCGAATCGGGCTCGCCCTCGGGGTCGACGAGTTCCATCCCGAGCAGCAGGCCGCGTCCGCGGACGTCGCCGACCGCATCGAACGTCGCGGCCGTCTCCTCGAGCCGGCTCCGCAGCCGCTCGCCCATCGCCGCCGCGCGGTCCGCGAGGTCGTGTTCGAGGACGTGCTCGATGGTCGCCGAACCGGCGGCCATCGCCAGCTGGTTCCCGCGGAACGTGCCGGCGTGTGCGCCCGGTTCCCAGACGTCCAGCGACTCGTCGTAGACGACGACCGACAGGGGGAGTCCGCCGCCGACGGCCTTCGAAAGCGTCAGCACGTCCGGGACGATATCGGCGTGTTCGATCCCGTACAGTTCGCCGGTGCGGCCGAGTCCGGTCTGGATCTCGTCGACGATCAGCGGAATGTCCCGTTCGCGGGTAATCCGTCGCATCTCCTGCAGCCATTCATCGGGTGCCGCCACCGCCCCGCCCTCGCCCTGTACCGGCTCGAGGATCATCCCCGCGGGGTCGACGATCCCGTTGGCGGGATCGGAGAGGGTGCGTTCGATGTACTCGGCGCTCGTCCGCCAGCAGTCCTCGCCGCCGAGTCCGAACGGACAGCGGTAGGCGTGGGGGTAGGGCAGATGGTGAACGTCGGACGCGACCCCGGCGACCGATTCCCTCGGTGCCGTGTCGCCCATCAGTTCGAGAGCACCCTGGGTCATCCCGTGGTAGGCCCCCTGGAACGCCAGCATCGATCGATTGCCCGTCGCCGTCTTGGCGAGTTTCAGTGCGGCCTCGACGGCGTCCGTGCCGGCGGGGCTGCAAAACTGCACCTTCGCGGTCTCGGCGAACTCGTCGGGGAGGCTCTCGAGCAAGCGATCGACGAACCGTTCCTTGACCGGGGTCGTCAGATCCAGCGTGTGAATCGGTCGATCGCGCTCGAGCAGTTCTTCCATCCGCTCGACGACGGCGGGATGATTGTGCCCGAGCGCGAGCGTCCCCGCCCCCGCCAGACAGTCGATGTACTCGTTGCCGTCGACGTCCTCGAGGATCGCTCCCCGGGCGCGTTCGATCGCGAGCGGCAGCGAGCGGGGATAGGTTCGCGCATTTGACTCGCGGCGCGCCTGCTGTGCGAGGAGGCGCTCGGCCGACGACTCGCCGTCGATCACGACCGCACACCTCTCTCCGGCGACCGATCACCGATCGACACCAGTGGTAATTGTTCCTTTGGCATACGGGTTTTAGGCCAACCTAAACCTTGAAAAGCGTACCGGTTTTTAGGCTAACCTAAAGCTTATCCCTGTGGTTCCGAGAGGAGCGAATTCGGCGGACAGCGCGGCTACGCGGTGAACGGGATCCCAGAATTGGGAGACGCATCGATCGGTGGTCGATCGCGAGCCGACAGGCGATCGTCGTTCGGTCGTTTGGGGTTACAGCGCCAATACGCGGAGGATCGACGGCAGAAGGGGGGAGCAACCGAACTGTTCGTGTCGACACTGACGGGCCGCGAGAGCGGGTTTGTTTAAGTAATCGCCAGCATGAGGGACGGCCACGCAGCGTGCGGGACGGCTCCGAAGCGTGAATTTATCTCGGAAGCGGGACGATTCGCACTCGACCGAACGACCGTCTCAATCCGTGAAAACGAAAGCTGAAGTCGGTACCGGACGTTCGCGTTCTACTCGGGCTTCAGACCGCCGTCCTGAACGCGCATAACGGCCTCGCCGTCGGCGAGGTTCGGCGCGTCGACCAGTCGGACGATCCGCTTGTCGCCCTTGGATTTGCGGAGGTAGATCCGGAAGGTGGACTTGTGGCCGAGGATGTTGCCACCGATGGGCTGGGTCGGGTCGCCGAAGAACGAGTCGGGGTTCGACGCGACCTGATTCGTGACGATGACGGCGCAGTTGTAGAGGTTGCCGACCTTGTCGATGTCGTGAAGGTGCTTGTTGAGCTTCTGCTGGCGGTTCGCGAGCTCACCACGGCCGACGTACTCCGCGCGGAAGTGAGCGGTCAGCGAGTCGATGCAGAGCAGTCGGACGGGGTACTCCGAGTCCTCGTGTTCGCTGGCGAGTTCCTTCGCCTTCTCCGCGAGCAACATCTGGTGGTTGGAGTTGAACGCCTTCGCGACGTGGATCTTCTCGAGGACGTCCTCGATGAGTGCGTCCATCGCCGCCTCGTCGTCGGCCGTTCCCTCGATCTCGCGGTCCTCGAGCGTCGCGTTGATGGCGTCGTCCGGCAGTCCGCGGACCATGTCGTCGATCCGCTCGGGGCGGAACGTGTCCTCGCTGTCCACGAAAATCGCACAGCCGTGGAGGCCGCCGACCTCCTTCGGAAGCTGGACGTTGACGGCCATCTGGTGGGTGACCTGAGACTTGCCGGCACCGAACTCGCCGTAGACTTCGGTGATCGACTGCGTTTCGATTCCGCCGCCGAGCAGGTCGTCGACCTCGTCGTTGTGCCAGCTCAGCTTGCCGATCTCGTTCCGTCGCTCGAGCACCGTCGAGCCGGTTTCGAAGCCGCCGATGTCAGCGGCGTCGCGGGCCGCACTGACGATGTCCGCGGCGGTGGACTCGCCGACATCCGCCGAGTTCGAGAGCTCCGACGGCGCGGCGACAGCGAGACTCTGATAGGAGTCGAACCCTGAATCGTGAAGTTTGTCTGCGGTTGCCGGTCCAACGCCGGGAAGTTCCTCGAGATCTGCTTCGGGCATACTCCCTCGTTGTGCCGGACCCACCATAAACCCTCGTTTACAGGGAAGTGAAAGTGAAAGTGCGGGAGGGCTGCGGGGTAGTTCGACTCGGAAGCAACGAATTTAGAAGGAAAGGCGCGCCCAACGGAGCCGACAGCGAACCGGAACCACAACTCAGAACACGGTCTCGTCGGTGTCCCACTCGAGGCAGTAGAGTTGCCCGTCGTCACAGCCGACGTAGAGTCGTCCAGGAGCGACCGCGGGCGTGCCGGTGACGGCGTCGTCAAGCGCGACGTGCCAACGGGGTTCGGGGTCGTCGACATCGATTCCGTACAGAGAGCCGCTGGCGTCGCCGACGCAGAGGACGTCCCCAACGACGACGGGGCACGAACGGACAGGGCCGTCGAGTTCGACTCCCTTCCGCGAGAACAGCCAGCCGCGAAGTTTTCGCCGACCGACGGTCGTGTCGGTGACGTGGAGACAGTCGTCCGCGGCCCCGACGAACGTCGTCTCGGCGGCCGCGAGCACGGTCGGGGACGTCGTGAATCCGTCTCGGATCTCGTACGTGAACCACGACTGGCCGGTCGCGGCGTCTAGCGCGAGCATCGTCCCGGCGTCGTCGGCGACGTAGACCCGACTCTCAGCAATCGTCGGGCCGGCAGCGATCGCTCCACCGATCGGCGTCGTCCAGACCTCTTCGCCCGTTTCGGCCGCGAGCGCGAGCACCGATCCGTCCGCGGTGCCGACGAAAACCCGTTCGTCCGTCCACCGCTGGTCCGGCTCTCGGAGTCGTTTGTCCTCGAGCAGGGCCGGGTCGTCCGGCTCCGAGAGCGGATTCCGCGGCGACCGACGCTGATCCGCGTCCCGCCCGTCGGCGATCGCTGGGCAGCCGACCGCGGCCGACTCCGTCTCGTGGGTCCACAGCTCCGTCCCAGTCTCGGCCTCGAGTGCGGACAGCCCGGTCGAGTGACCGGCGTAGAGTCGGCCATCGGAGAGCGCAAGCGCTGTCTCGAGCGCGGCTGGAAGCTCGACTCGCCACTTCACCTCGCCGGTTGCAGGATCGAGCGCGTGGACGACCCCATCGGCCGTTCCCACGTAGAGTCGATCGCGGGTAACGACCGGCGTCGCGTCGGTCGAAGCAGTCGTCTCGAACACCCACCGACGGCGACCCGTCGCCCGCTCGAGCGCGTAGCAGTTCCCGCGAGTCGTCCCGACGTAGACGGTGTCGCGGTCGCAGACCGGCGATCCCGGCGAGCCGGCGAGATCGGTCGTCCACGCTTCCGTGGGTCGGGACGGCCCCTCGAGGTCGCGCCGGAGCCCCGAGTTCTGCGAATCGCCCTTGTACTGGTTCCAGTCGGTCACTGCATGCGGATACCGAACGGACCGATATAATAGATGTGACGAGAGTTCGCGCTGGGAAAGATGAAGGGTGAGTCAGGGAACGAGGGATGAGGCAGGGAACGAGGTGAGAGTCAGGGAGCATCCGTCACCGCGTCGATCAGTTCGACGCCGACGAACTCGAATCGGGCACCGCCGTCCGGGCTCTCGCCGACCGAGACCTCCCAGCCGTGAGCCTCGGCGATGCTTCGGACGATGTTGAGTCCGAACCCGGTACCGTCTTGGTTCGTCGTATGTCCGGCCTCGAACACCGCTCGCCGGCGTTCGGTCGGTATTCCGGGACCGTCATCGTCGACGGCGAATCCCGCATTCGTCCGGCGGACGGTGACGGTTACGTCCGAACCGGCGTGTTCGACGCCGTCGTCGACCTTCGGCCGACCGTTCGTGGAACCGTGCTCCACGCTATTTCGGAGCAGGTTCTCCAGGAGTTGGCGCAGGCGGCCCCGGTCACACGACACCGTGCCGAGTTCGCCGTCGATTCGAAGCGTTGCCGCGGACGAGCCGGCCGTCGACCACGCCGCTTCGACGACTTCCCGAAGCGAGACTTGGTCGAACTCGTCGACCGTCTCGCCCTGTCGTGCGAGGGTCAGGAGGTCCGTGACGAGGTCGTCCATGCGATCCAGTGCGTCCGCCGATCGGGAGAAATACACATCGTCACCCTGTTCGCGCGCGAGGTCGAGATTCCCCATCGCCACGTTCAGCGGGTTCCGGAGGTCGTGGGAGACGACGCCGGCGAACGCGTCCAACTGTTCGTTCTGCCGCGCCAGTTCGCGCTCCTGGTCCGCGAGCCGTTCGCGGGCCTCGATCGACGCGATGGCGTGACCGATCGTTTCGCCGAGTTCCACGAGCACCTCCTGCTCGCGGTCGCCGAACACGCTCTGGCGGTCCGCGTAGATACTGAAGAAGCCGTACACCGTATCGTCGTGTGTAATCGGGATGACCGCCAGCGACCGAACGCCGTGCATCTCGAGCAGGTCCCACCACGGCTCCATCGTCGGGTCGTCGAACACGTTCGGAACGCACTGTATCTCCCGGCTCTTGATGGCGCGTCCGCCGGCACCGTTCCCGGTCGGGCTGTCGTCGACGGTGATGACGATTGACTCGAAGTAGTCGTCGGTGAACCCGGACCACGCCGCGGCACGAACAGTGGGATCCGCCTCGTCGTAGCGGCCGATCCAGACGGCCTCGTAGGCCTCGGATTCGGTCAACTTCTCGCAGACGGCTCGTTCGAGAGCGGATCGCTCCGTCTTGTTCACCAACTCCTGAGTCGCGATGCGAAGCGTGTCGTTGATGCGGTTCGATTGCTCGACGGATTGCTGGTGTTCCAGTCCCCGGACATCGTAGAGACCGACCAGTAGCCCGACGAGCGCACCGAACGTCGCAACGGTGAGCATCGGTCCGAGCGGATTCAGTAGCGAGAGTTCCCCGCCGGCAATACTGACGACTATCCACGCGCCCAGCAGCGAGAGGGCCACGACGCCGATTCCGGTCCACGCCAGTATTCGGCCCGCGGACCGGCTCGAGACGAGACGATCCAGCGCGATCATCGCGCCGACAGCAGTCATGACGAGCGAGAGGACGATTGAGAGAACGAGCGTCGACCCCTCGGGAAAGACGCCGTTCGGACGAAACGCGGTGAGATGAGATAGGTGGAAGAGCGAGAGGAGAAGGCCCGCGCTAGCGACCACCCCGCCGACGAACCGGTTCGAGACGCTCTTCATTAGCCTAGTCCGAGGGGATCGACACCCATAGTTCTCCTTGCCGACGGCCGCGGTGCTTGAGCGTCGTTTCCGGGTCCTGATCGAGTTCGGGCCACGGAGTCCGTTGGGCGCTGAGAGCGAAATACTAGCCGGTAGACGAACACTGCTCAAGCCGACGGCTTGCCGGTGAGAAAGGGAGCGACAGGAAGAGGAAGCAACTGGTGTATGGCGCAGTTGTGATGATGTGGCTTCCTGTCGCGTACTTCTATCTATATGGGGAACTGCAATACCGGTGACTCCTACACAGTTTGGGAGTCCGCGACACGAGGGGACAGAACTGGGTCCCACAATGTGTCAGCCATCATCACCGCCGTTCTGATCCGCGTGTTCACTCCCAAGGGTGAGTCCCGCGCTCGCTGGGCCAAAGCGGGTACCAGTAGTCCTTCTCGCGCTCGATCTCGAGTTCGCCGTCCAGAGCCGACTCGAGGGTGAACTCCGCGCTCGAGTCGCGTTCCCGACCGGACCGGGGAACGAACGGGTAGAACCGGCCGCGACGGAAGGAGTAGATCCAGTAAGCGGTCCCGTCGCGGTCCCGATAGGCGAACACGGCGGCCAGCAAGCGCGAGCCGTAGCCGTGCTCGATGAAGGTGTCCGCGGCGAAGTGCATGCTCGTGATCAGGTCCTCCGGGTCGTCGTCTGTGAGGACGACCCAGTGGTAGCCGTGGTCGTCCGCCGTGACCGAGAACTCGGTGCCCGTTTCCTCCTGTCCGGCCTCGAGGATCGCTTCGACCTCGTCGACGGCGTCCCGGAAGTCGCTCGAGTCGACGCCGGAGAAACAGAGCGCGCCGACGTCCAGCGACTCGTAACCCAGATCGGCCTGCATCGTGAGGTACGCGGTGCTCATCCCGAAGAGGTCGTCGGGGTCGGCGTCGCGTCCGGCGTCGGCCTCGGCGCGCGAGCCGAGGATCGCGCGGAGTCCGTCCAGCAGTCCCATGCTCGTCTAAAGCGCATAATTCCTTAGAAGGATTGCGTTTAGCCGCGACGACGGGACTCGGTCCGCGGCGTCAGTCGATCCCCCACCGTGTCTCGTACGGATACCGCTCGGCGCGGTACAGGCCGACGTGGAGGACGACCGCGGTGAGAATCAGGCCGAGATTCACCGAAGTCGAATCGTACGCGACGATATTCACGATCACGTCGCCGCGGTACAGCGGCCAGAGCGGTGCGATCGCCGTGTCCGGTGCCGCGGAGAGCAGATCGACGAGGACGTGACTGATGCCGCCGGCCCAGAACGCGCCCGTCGTGAATACGAACGTCGTCGACGGCGTGATCGAGTCACTGTGAATCAGACGGTTCGCGTTCAGAAACGGCGTCAGCACGCGCGCGCCGACGACCAGCATAAACGGAATCGTGTGGGTGATTCCGTGATGCTGGAGCAACGGATGCGAGAAGTACTCCCGGAGGTAGATGTCGACGTCGGGGAGCACGGACGTTACCTGCGTCAACACGGTGAACGTGACAGCCGGGCGACGACCCCAGAGGAACCACGCGGGCACCGCAAATAGCAGCGCCGTCGCGACGTGACCGATCGGTTCGACCATGCTCGTTGCGTTCGCCCGACGTCTCTTAAGTAATGGCCCGGATGCAGCGCAGTTTACAGCGCCTGCATCTCTCGCTCTAAGCTCCGAAGTTGTTCGACGCGCTTCTCCGTCGGCGGATGCGTCGAGAAGAGCCGACCGACGATGCCGGACTTGATCGGGATGATGAAGAAGGCGTTCATCTCGGCCTCCTCGCGCATGTCGTCTTTCGGGACCTTGTCCATCTCGCCGGAGATCTTCAGCAGCGCCGAGGCGAGCGCCGACGGGTTGCCGGTGATGGCGGCCGCGCCCCGGTCGGCGGAGTACTCGCGGTACCGCGAGAGCGCGCGGATCAGCAGGTAGCTGATGATCCAGACGACCAGCGAGACGAGGATCGCGGCGACGATACCGCCGCCTCCACCCTGCCGACCGCGGCCGTGGCCGCCGCCGAAGAACGCGCCCCAGCGGACGACCATGAACGCGATCGTCGAGAGGAAGGAGGCGATAGTCATCACCATCATGTCGCGGTTTTTGACGTGGGCGAGTTCGTGCGCGAGGACGCCGTCGAGTTCGTCCTGCTCGAGCGTGTTCATGATCCCGGTCGTCACGCAGACCGCGGCGTTGCGCTGGTTGCGCCCGGTCGCGAAGGCGTTCGGGACCTTCGAGTCGACGACCGCCACCTTCGGTTTGGGGAGGTCCGCCTGCTGGGAGAGTCGTTCGATCGAGGCGTGCAGCTGCGGGTACTCGTCGGCCGAGACCGTCTTCGCACCCATACTCCGGAGGGTGAGCGTGTCGCTGAAGTAGTACTGGACCAGCGACATCCCTCCGAACAGGACGACGAAAACGACGAAACTGCCCATGTAGGCAGCGATCGCTCCGGCGAAGACGATGTACAGCACGAACAGCAGAAACATCGTCACGAACATTCGAAACCGCAATCCCCAGTCCGCCTGCCATTTCATATCCGAAACGAAGGGCTCC
This sequence comes from Natrinema zhouii, assembly GCF_013456555.2. Taxonomy (GTDB): domain Archaea; phylum Halobacteriota; class Halobacteria; order Halobacteriales; family Natrialbaceae; genus Natrinema; species Natrinema zhouii. Next base: position 2,268,937 of record NZ_CP059154.1, on the reverse strand, counting down.
GGCAAAATAAGTGCCCTGTCGAAACGGGCGACACTCTCTCACATCCAACTATCGCTCGAGTGCGGGACACGAATACCGGTCAGTTGTGAATTTCGACGCCATTACCGCCGTATCCGCCGAGCGCCGTCGAACGGATCGAAGCCGAACGCGACGCCATAGAAGAACGGCTACGGGAGTGATACTGCAGCCGACACTGGAATTGTCAGATTGATAGTGTTCCATATTCGGCGACTGACCGATCAACGACCGTGGCAGTTGATCCGTCCAACCCCTTCGTTTCGGCTGGAAACCACGTGACGTGGTCACGTCTGACACCAGCGAACTGAGAGGAAGTCTGACGTGTGTCTGACGATTTCAGTTCGCTACCCCTTCGTTTCGGGTAGAGCGGACCGAACGTCACGGAACGGAACCGGTCGGAGAGGGTGAGCGATCCGTGTGACTTTCCTCGAGTGATCCCAGTCGAAAAGGTCGGAACGCGTCCCTTAACTCCGTGAGCCCCTAAACGGGGCCAATGAGTGAATCGCGTGCGTTCTGTCCCCGATGCGGGGACGCGGTGCCCGAGCGGTCGGCAAGCGACGCGAACAATCCGTTGCGGCCCGGTGCGGAGGTCGAACTCTGCGATTCGTGTTACTTCGAGGACTTCGACTTCGTGGACGCGCCGGATCGGATCGACGTTCGCGTCTGCGCCCGCTGCGGTGCGGTCTACCGGGGGAACCGGTGGGTCGACGTCGGCGCGGACGACTACACCGACATCGCCATCGAGGAGGTCAGCGAGGCGCTCGGCGTCCACGTCGACGTCGAGGACGTCGCCTGGCAGATAGACCCCGAGCAGGTCGACCAGAACACGATCCGGATGCACTGTTTCTTTACCGGCGTCGTTCGCGGGACGCCGGTCGAGGAGCAGGTGACGGTTCCGGTCAAGATCGCCCGTCAGACCTGTACCCGCTGCGGGCGGATCGCCGGCGACTACTACGCCAGCATCGTCCAGGTCCGCGCCGAGGACCGCACCCCGACGACCGACGAGGTCGAGAGAGCGAAAGCGATCGCGAACGGGATCGTCGCCGATATGGAGGCGACGGGCGACCGCAACGCCTTCGTCACCGAGATGAGCGAGGTCGACGACGGACTGAACATCAGGGTCTCGACCAACAAGATCGGCAAGAAGATCTCGAACAAGATGATCGAGGAGTTCGGCGGGACCGTCAACGACGCCGAAACCCTCGTCACGGAGGACCAGGACGGCAACGAGGTCTACCGCGTCACGTTCGCCGTTCGGCTGCCGCCATACACGCCCGGCGAAGTGATCGATCTCGCCGACGACGACGACGACGGTCCCGTCCTCGTCCGCAGTGCCCGCGGCAACCTCAAGGGCGTCCGCGTGACGACCGGCGAGCGCTACGAAGCGAGCTACGAGGAGGGGAACTCGCCCGACGCGAGACGGCTCGGCCAGCTCGAGGACGCGGACGAAGCGACGGTCGTCACCGTCGAAGACGACAACGCCGTGCAGGTGCTCGACCCCGAGACGTTTCGGGCCACGACCGTCGCGCGACCGGACTACTTCGATCCGGATGCCGAAACCGTCCCCGTACTGAAGAGCCGCGCCGGACTGCACATTCTGCCCGACGAGAGCGATGACTGAGGACGCAGCTGACGCAGACGGGGACGACCGAGCTGCGGACGGGGAGCGTCGTTCCCTCGAGCCCGCGGCTGACGACGTCCTCGAACGAGCGGAGGCCGACGCGCCGCTGGCCGCGCTCGTCGACAAGACTCGCACCGAGACCGCTATCGAATCGCTGCGCGCCGAGGGCGTCTACGACGACTCGAGGCGCGTGCGCGAAAATGGGTCCGAGCGGGTCGCGCTCCCGATCACGGAGCCGCCGGCCGAGACGCAAGTGCCCGAGGTCGTCCGGCAACTCGAGCCAGAGCCGCGAAATCCCGACCTCGAGGCGCTGCTGGTCGAGCGGGGCTGGAGCGACGCCGACCTCGAGTCGGTCCCGGGCTCGTGGGCGGTGATCGGCTCGGTGATCCTCGTGACGGTGCCCGACGACTGCCCCGACGAGGCGGCGCTCGGGGAGGCCCTGCTCGAGTTACACGGCGAGGCCGACAGCGTGCTGGCCGACGACGGGATCGAAAACGACGGGACGGCCGGCACCTATCGGGAGCCCCGTACCAGACTGATCGCGGGCGACGACGACACGGAGACGATCCACACCGAGCACGGAACCCGATACGGACTCGATCCGGCGACGGTCATGTTCTCGCCCGGGAACCAAGCCGAGCGAGCCCGAATGGGCGAGATAACCGCCGACGGCGAGCACGTCTTCGACATGTTCGCCGGTATCGGCTACTTCACCCTCCCGATGGCTCGAGCGGGTGCGCGGGTGACCGCGACCGAGATCAACCCGACCGCCTTTCGCTACCTGCTCGAGAACGCCGTGCTCAACGACGTCGGCGACCGGGTCGATGCCTACATGACCGACTGTCGCGACCTCGCGAGCGAACTCGAGGCCGATCGCGTGGTCATGGGCTACTACGGGAGTTCGGACGGCTCGGATAACGACGGAAACGACGGGACGGACCACGGAACGCGAACCGACGAAGCACACGACTTCCTGCCCGACGCCCTCGCGGCGCTGGTCCCCGGCGGCGTCGTCCACTACCACGAGGCGGCCCCCGAGTCGCTACTCTGGGACCGGCCGCTCGAGCGCCTCGCGGCGGCCGCCGACGACGCCGGCCGCGAACTGGAGGTACTCGAGAAACGGCGGGTGAAGAGCCACAGTGCGGGCGTCGACCACGTTGTCGTCGACGCGCGGTTCGAGTAGCGAGACAGGGAGACTCGCGTTGCAACGCGCTCCGCCTCGGGCGGCCGACTTCGGTCGTGACATTGATAGTTGCGGGCCGTCTGACATCGACTATGAACAGGAATCAGATCATCGCACTCATCTTCGCGGTCCTCATGATGACCTCGATGGTTGCGTGGAGCGCAACGGCCCTCTTTTAGGGACGGCTGGTCGAACGGACGTGGAGACGCTCGAGGCGCTCGCGCGGGCTTCGAACCACCGCCAGACTGATCGTCAGATCCACCGTCCGCGAGAAATCCGTCGCCGACCCCGCGTATCCAGTTTCTACTCGTCCGTGTCCCAGACATCCGCTAGCGGGCTCGAGCGAGACGATTTCCGCGACCGGCGCGACCGCGACGATCCCCGATCGGTTCCGTTGCTACGCTGGGAATCCGTCGTGTTACTTCGTCCCGTCCGGGACGATCCGTCGGCGACGCCGGACCCGCCGCCCGATACCGTCCCGCTGAGCGCCGCCTGCGGCTCGAACGTCGGGAGATCGGGGCGCGTCATGCGATCGACCTGCGCCTCGAACCACTCCGGCATGTCCGTCCGGGCGCGCTCGAAGCAGTCCACCAGACTCGAGTCCGCCAGATACGTCGCCCCGTAATCGTCGGGCGCGCGAACGACCCGGCCGCAGGCCTGAATGACGGTCCGGAGCGTCGTCCGGTAGTACCACGCCCACTGTCCCTGCTCCAAGCGATGTGCCACCCGCGAGTCGCCGGTGTTGAGGAAGGGGGCCTTACAGAGGACCTGCCAGCGACAGAGGTCGCCCTTGAGATCCAGTGCCTCCTCCATCTTCACCGAGAGGAAGACGTCGGGCTCGTCGCTGGCCTTCCAGGCCTCGAGTTCGGCGTCGCGGCCGTCGCGGTCGTGGGTCCGGATCCGGTCGCCGACGCCGAAGTCGGCGAGGAGGTCGGCCAGCCGTTCCTGAATGTCGTAGGAGTGGGCGTGGACCAGCCCCTTCTCGTCGGGGTGGTGTTGCATCAGTCGGACGATCGTCCGGGCGATCTTCGGCGTCGTCTCGTCGCGCTCCTCGTAGGTCATCTTCCCCTGCGTGACATCGTACAGCGGCCGGTTCTCGACGGGGAAGGTGTGTTCGACGTCGACCAGCGCGACGTCGTCGGGATCGAGTCCGACCTGCCGGCAGAACGCCGCCTTGTTGAGAATCGTCGCCGAGAGGAGGGCGAACTTGTTGCCCCGCCCCCAGACGGTGTGCTGGAGGTACTTCTCGGGGTTCATCGGCTTGATCGTCAGGGGACCGCCCCGCGGTTCGTCGCCGTCGGCGTCGCCCTCGTCGGCGCCGGCGTCGCGAGCGCGCGGCTCGGACTGATCGACCAGCCACGTCGTCGGGCTCTGCGGGTCCCGGAAGTCCGAGACGAACCACTCGAGTTCGCCGATGAGTTCCTGCAGTCGGTCGCGTTCGCGCACGTCGCCGGGGGAGAGCGAGTCCTGTGCGAGCAGGTCGTCCTTGCGCCGCGTACACGTCTGTGCGAGGCTCTCGGCGTAGCGGACGGCGCGCTCGACGGAGTCCACCTCGGGAACCCGCAGATCGTCCCAGAACGGGACGGTTCGGGGCCCCAGCTGGATGGTCGCGTACATTTCGGCCCACTCCGCGAGGCCGTGGGCTTCGTCGACGACCACGACGTCGCGTTTGCGGAAGACCTCGCTGCCGGCGGTCTGCATGAAGTAGGCCAGCGTCATCGCCGCGATTTCCCGATTCGACGCGATCGCGCGGTCGGAGAAGTACGGACACCGGTGTTTGACGGAGCAGTCGTAGCCCCGCTCTCGCACGCAGGGGGCCTGATTGACCGGCGTGTCGCGTTCCTCCGGCAGAATGCAGGTGTAGTTCGACTTCCCGCGGATGACGTTGAGATCCGCCAGGAGGTCGTCGGCCGCAACGTCGTCGAGCTGTGAGACCTGCGGCGTCGTGTAGTACGCGCCCGTCGCATCGCTGGGGTCACCCTCGTCCGCGCGCTGCGCACAGCCGGCGATGGCGCGGGCGAGCAGAGACTTGCCGCTGCCCGTCGGCGCGCGAACGAGCACGACGTCGTTGCCGGCCGCGAAGGCGTCGCGAATGTCGCGGAGGGCCTGCTGTTGGGTCCCGCGGTAACTCGGCGCGGGAAACTCCTCGAAGATCCGCTCGGTATTCACCGTTCGACTCACGGACCGGACACGTCCTAAAGGCTGCGAACCGTTGCTCGAGACGAGAGTGCGAACACGAACCCGTCTTCCGAACGGAAAAGCGGTATTTGACCTACCCCAACACATATAGACCGATCAACAGATATCCAGCCATGAAACGACGCACGCTCCTCGCCGCGGTCGGTTCGGGGACGGTCGTGTCGGCCGGCTGTCTCGGCGACGATATCGAAACCGACACCGACGATTCAGCCACCCCGAGCCCGAGTGCAGCCTGTGACGCCGACGATACGTACGAGACGTGTCGTCACCTGCTCATCTCGTACGCGTCGTTCCCCGACCCACTCCAGTGTGAGATCGACGCGGCACTCGAGACGGACGGCTACACCGCGTCCGGTGGGTTCTTGCTCGAGGACGCGATGGACGTCGACCACGCCTACGTTCGCAGGGACGACGCCACGTACGAACCGACGGTCACCGAATCCGACGACGGCGACGAACGGACGCTCTCCCTGGTCGAGCGGGATCGACTGACGCGGCGACGGGTCCACGAACTGCGAGTCGAGAACGCGACCGACGATCACCGGTCCGTGGCGATCACCATCGTCCGCGAGGACGACGGCGAGACCGTGGTCGACGAAACGCTCGCGCTCGAGGCCGGCGACCGCGAGAAAATCGACGTTTCCGACGTGCTTGGGCGCTACGAGTGTTCGGTATCGGACGATCGCGGACTCGAGGAGACCGTCGACTCGCGGCTGGGCGAGTACTTCCAGTTCGACGCGCTCGTCGTGGACGAGGAGCTCTCGCTGGTCGAATCGACGGCCGACGTGGCTCCCTGCCCGTGGGAGCGCTAACGCTGCTGTAGCCCCCGTCTACCGAGCGATCGGTCCCACTTCGGAACGGTAGCCGCCCGATTACAAATACGAATCCGGGACTGGAATACAGGTACGGAAGGGTCGCTCAGCGGTAGAGCACCGCGGTGCCATCCGGTTCCGCGGCGGCATTTCGCCCCGTGGCGTTCAACTCCCACCCCTTCCGTTTCCGGCTGCGGTACCGCCGCGGGTGTCGCTCGTGCTCACGCGCTCTGCGGCGAACCGCCGTGGCCGTCACATCGCCTCCACTCGAAATCCCCATTTTTCGCGGCTCGAGTCGACTCGCATCGACTCGGAGGACTCCTATAACGTCTCGAGCCGTGAGGTTTCGTCGTCGACCTGCTCGAGTCGCTCGATGTCCTCGACCGTCGGATAGTCGGGGATCGCTTCGATGCACGGATAACAGAGCAGATGTGACGAGCCGTCCTCGAGCTCCAGCGTGATCGCGGTTCCGACGGTCCCGGCGTCACTGCCGAACGACCAGAGGGTGGCGATCCCGCCGGAGACAGTGACCGTTCGACCGCAGCCGTCACAGGAAGTCTTCGACATACGTGCCAGTGGGTGCCCGACGATGAAAATCGTTCTCCTGGCGCGATCAGTCGCTTGGGACGAGGTGTCCGGCCAGCGAGCGTTTAAACGGGGGAGTCCGCACAGCGGTTATATAGGCCACAGCGGCGTACCGCCGACTATGGAGGTGAACTGCGAGGGCTGTGCCGGCTGTTGCATGGACTGGCGATCGCTGCTCGAAGAGGGTGCGGAATCGACCGCCGCTCGAGACGGTGAAGACGAGACCGAGAGCGACTCCAAACAGCGACACCGGCGACAGCGCGACCCGTTCGACGGCGAGGACGCGGGGACAGCATCCCGGGAGCCGCTCGACGACGACGCCACCTTCGTCCCGCTGACTCGAGACGAGGTACGGGGGTTCCTCGAGGCGGGGATGACCGATGCGCTGACGCCGCGGTTCTGGCACGCTCGAGACGAAGCCGAGGGCGTCGAGATCGACGGAGTGAGCGTCGCCGCCGTCGCGGGCCGGCCGGCGTTTTTCGTGGGCCTCCGGAAACCGCCGAAGCCGGTCGCCCCGTTCGGCCGCGAGGAGCCGACGTGGCTGCCGACCTGCGTCTTTCTCGATCCGACGACGCTGCAGTGTCGGATTCACGAGCGCGAACTGTATCCCGACGAGTGCGGTGCGTATCCCGAATACAACCTCGCGCTCGCACGGGAGACCGAGTGCGAACGCGTCGAGTCCGCGTTCGGCGGCGACCGGCTGCTCGAGGCAGACCACGACGAGCCCGACGGCCTGCTACTCGGATCGCAGGCGATCGGGGCGAAGCTCTTCTGTCATCCGCGGCCGGCCGACCTTGAGGGAATCGTCGACCGAGCGGCGACCGGCGAGCTCACGCGACGAGATCGCGCCGAGGCGATCGCGGTCGCCGCCGCCTCGAGTCCCGGGACACTCGCAATCTCGGAATTCCACTACGATCGGGCGAAAGCGCGGCTGCTCGACGGTAAAGATGCCGAGTCGGAATCCGCAGACGACGAATCGTGGGTCGGGCCGGCGATCCGCGACTGGCAGCAGCGCTGCCGGGAGGCCGGCGAGGCTGTGCCGTCACCAGCCGTCGCCGACGATATCGAGACCGCTCGCGGCGCACCCGAAACGCCGGGCTGGGACATCCTCGAGTGAGTACTGATACCGACGGCTAGAGAGGGAGACGAACAGAGGGGGGAACGGCCAACTCAACGCCGCTAATCCGACTTGATCTGTTCGAACGTATCTAGCAACTCTTCGGCGGAATCGCCGGAGTCGTACTCGACTTTGCCGTGGTAAATCGTCCGCTCGTCGTCGAAATCGGTGTCGACCTTCGAGGCCTGTTTTTCGCGGCGCTCGTGCTCGTCTTCGTCATAGGCACCCATTGACATGGTTAGTGTGAACATGATAGGGGCGGCGCAACTATGAATGTAACGGTTGCACACACCCATCAGTCAGCCGCATCCGTTTCGACCGAGACGGCGATCCACCACGGCGGGACAGCCGCCGAGCCGTCACGGTCGGCGGGTGGAACTCCCGAGGTTGTCGACCGCATCGGGATGAGAGTAGAGCCTCGCGGCCGGCGTGGTGACAGCGGACAACGAACAGTATATGCACCTCCGTGCTCTAAATCGACCCGTGGCACGGCCGCTTCGCTTTCGTTACTCGCCGCAGTCCTGGAGCGACGGGCGAGTTCAACACGAGATTCTCCAGCCGCTGCAGTCGAATATCGGCGCACAGTCCGTTACGCCGTGGTTCAAGATCGGCGGCGACTGGCAGACACACCGCTTCGAGATGCAAAACGGAGACGTCGCCCTCTTTGCGCGCACCGACAGCGACGCCTACTGGATGGGCAACACGGAGACACCTTCCTCGCTGTGGAAGACCGACAAGTTCGGCTGGCGGGAGGTTCCCCATCGCGTCTCGCGGTGGGCCCAGCGCGAACTGACCGCGACGCTTCACGAGGAGGACCCCTGGCTCGCCGATTACCCGCACCTCTCGTGGTTTTTCCTGCCAGTGTTCATGTCCAAAGACGGCCGGGGCTCGACTCGAGCGTTCTTCCGCGAACACGCCGCCGGCTTCCCAGACGCCGGCCGTCGGGAGACGACCCGCTTCTTCGAGGACTTCCTCGAGACCGGCGTCCTTGACAAGTACCGACACGTCATGTCGGGCAAACTCGGCACCAGCAACCACGTCGACCGGGTCCGGATGAGCGCCGCGATGGCCGAGTTCATCGCGGCAAAGCTCCTCACCGACGCGGGCTACGACGTGGTCCCGGAGATCGAGGTCACGACCGGGCACTCGCTCGACTTTCGGGCCGAAAACGACGAGACCAACGTCCTCGTCGAAGTCACGCGACCCCAGCCGCCCCAGAACCGCGCGGCGTCCGGCCCCGTGGCCGCCGTCCGCGACACCGCCGAGACCAAGACCAACGGCCAGCTGGCCGAACACGGCGGCGGTGCAGTCCTCTTCGTCGACTGCTCGAGCTTTCGCGACGACGCCTGGTCCGCCGTCCGCGGCGAACAACCCGACGTTCGCCACCGCCCCGCGGTCGTCTACCGCGTCCGGCCGAACGGCCACGCCGAAGGCTACCGGAAAGGTGCGGTGCCCCTCAAGTTGGATGACGCACTCGAGTTCCTGGACTAAGTTTCGAACCGATCAGGACTCCGGTCTGGTCAGTGACGTGATCTAATCGCTCGAGAGACCAGCCAATCGAACAACGGGAATAGCGTACCGCTCGCGAAGCGAGCGGTTTCACCGAGCGTGAGCGCAGCGAACGCTCGGCCTTTTTCATCAAAGTTTTTGCGCGGGGTTCGAGCGAGCAAAACGAGCGAGGATCCCGCGTAAAAACTTTGGTTAGAACGAGACGGCGTCGGGCGCGTACGGGCTGCCGACCGGGGTCGGGTCGCGGTCGCTGTAGCCGACGCGGCCGACGGCTTTGTCGCTGACGGCGGAGTAGACGGCGAAACGCGCCTCTTCCGGATTTTCGAAAGTTTCGGACTCGAGACGGGCGAGTACATCGCCGACCGTCTCACTGCCGTTGGGGAGTTCGAGGGTTCGATCGCCGTACTCCTCGATCAGTTCCTCGGTCGTCGCGGGGTACTCGTGGTCGTCGATGACCTCGCCGGTGCCATTGAGCAGCATTACGCCCTATCCTGTGTGAACGATAATTATAAACATTGTCCATCTATGTTTCCTAGTAGCACCCCAGACCTAATATACCTAATACCACCCTAGATATCGTGAGAATCGGTAGCAGGCCCGGAGAAACACCTTTCAGAGCGGGGCTGTTCGGATATCGTATGCCATATGCGGATTTACACGTCCACACGACGCGCTCGGACGGCAGCCTCGAGCTCGAGGCGATCCCCGACGCCGCTCGCCGCGGCGGTGTCGACATCGTCGCGGTGACGGACCACGATCGGGTACAGCCGTTCGACGGACCGGTGGTCGAGCGCGACGGTGTGACGCTCCTCCACGGGATCGAGCTGCGCGTGGAGACGCCGGGCGGTGAGGCCAGCAGCGAGGAGTCGGATCGGCGATCCGGCGGCGGCCAGCGAATCGATCTGCTGGGTTACGGCCTCGAGCCGAGCCCGGCGCTCGAGGCCATTCTCGATCGGATACAGACGAACCGCATCGATCGCGGAAAGGCGATCGTCGACTGCGTGGAATCGCGGCTGGGCATCGATCTCGACGTGACCGTCGACGGCGGCTTCGGGCGGCCCCACATCGCGCGGGCGATCGAGGCCCATCCCGAGGCCGACTACGACTATCAGGGCGCGTTCGATCACGTCATCGGTTCCGACTGTCCCTGCTACGTGCCCCGGGAGGTTCCGTCGTTCGAGCGGGGACGGTCGGCGCTGGCCGAGTCCTGTCAGCTCGTTTCGCTGGCCCATCCGCTGCGATATCGCGATCCGGAGAGTGCGCTCGCGCTGGCAGCCGAACTCGATGCCGTCGAACTGCAGTACCCCTACGGCCGCGATGTCGACCGCGACCTCGTCGAACGAGCGATCGAGCGCCACGGCCTGCTCGCGACCGGCGGCAGCGACGCGCACGACGAGCGACTCGGCGTCGATGGGCTCTCTCGACGGGCGTACGAGCGTCTCGGGTTGCCAGTCGAGTGACCTAAAAGCTGACCGCTAGCGGAGGGTTCAATGCATCGTAGTCCTAACGAACGGGTATGAACTGCCACTACTGTGACCGCGAGGCCGCGTTCGCCGCGGAGTCCGACGGGCTCAGAGTCGGACTCTGCGAAGAGCATTTCCGCGAGCGGTTACAGGAACTCGCCGAAGCGGACGGCCTCGAGAGCCTGAAAGAGAAAGTCGACGTCGATCGCGCCGAGTAAGGAGCCGGCGCGTCCTGTTCGTCCCGTTATGCGGTTCGCCCGGCGTCGACGTCGATGGCGTCGACCGGGCAGACGTCGACGCAGAGCATACAATCGATACACTGCGCTTCCTTGGCGGGATCAGCCTTCTCTTCGCTTTCCGGATGTCCGGGCGTGTCGATCCACTCGAAGACGTCGACCGGGCAGTCCTCGACGCAGGCGCCGTCCGCGATGCAGATGTCGAAGTCGACCGCGACGTGCGTGCCGTGGATGCCGAGTTCTTCGGGTTCGTCGACGGGACCCCAGACCGAGTGCCCCTCGTGTTCGTCGACCTGGTCGCGGTTCTCGTGGAACTGTGGGTCTATGGCCATTGCTAACAGATTAAATGACGGACACACTTAAAAGTGCGTACTCGCTGCAACGCGAGCGGCCGCTCCCTCGAGCGGGAACGATCGGAACGAGACAACCAGGCCGACCCTGCGGACGGATGTGCCACCCGTCCGTCATTCTACCCGTCCGTCGTTCAGTCCTCGTCGCGTCTCGCGAGCCGATCGTCGAGGAGTTCGCGCGTCCAGACGGCGAAGCCGTGATCGCGGCCGTAGGTCCAGACAGCCATCTCGTTGATCACGTCGGGCAACTCGCTCTCCTTGATCCCGGCTGCGACGATCGCCTCTTGATCGGTCATGAGCAACTGTGCCGGCCACTCGTTCTGGACGTTGTTGGTCGTCTGGAGATCGGGTGCGACGACGATACCCGCGCTCGGAACCGCCTCCGAGAACCGCTCGTGATCGTCCTCGGTCGGGACTTCGATATAGACGTCGACGCCGCGGTCGGCAGCCGACTCGAGGGCCGCGAAGATCTCCCGTTCGACGACTTCGGTCGCCGGAACGAGATACCGGACGGTGTCCTCCGCCTCCTCGAGGAAGCGGACGACGCGCTCGGTGACGTGTTCTTTCTGCGTGATCGCCCACATTCCCTCGTCGTCCCGCGAATCGGGTTCCTCGAGCTGGCCGAGCGCGTTCTCGGCGGCGTTGATCCGCGAGTCGAAGTCCTCGCGAAGCCGCCGACAGGCCGTCTCGACGGACACGGCCTTGTACTCGCGGGGTTCGGTCTGCTGGACGCTAACGAGCCCCTTGCGTTCGAGCCGCTCGATCGTGTCGTACACCCGCGAGCGGGGGATATCCGCGACCTGACTGATCTCCTTTGCGGTCCCCTTCGAGATGCGAACGAGGGCCACGAGACACCGAGACTCGTACTCCGTCAGACCCAACTCCTCGAGGGTTTTGACCGCTTCCTCGGCGCTTGGCACGGGTAACACACAGCCAGCACGGAGGAAAAAACGCGGCTTTCTACCGCCACGTCGTTATTCGACGATCAGGAAAACGGACGAAAGGAGTCGCCACCGCAGGGACAACCGTTAGCGCTGCCGATCGGTCGAATTTCGCCGGGCGAAAGCCATACCGCCAACGCTCTTCCGCAGTCCGTACACCGCGCCGCACCCTTCCGCCGTGACTCTGCTGCCATGGAGCGATCTACCCGCTTCGAACACATAAGCGAGATGCGAGTGTGACGGGAGTGCTGCGTCGTGTGCTCCAACCGTAACAACGCTGGTCCGATTCGCGAGTACGAGTCAGTAGCCCAGTGAAAACGCCCAGTTGACGGCCAACGCAACGAAGACGACGGCGAGTAACGCGGCGAGGAAACCGAAGGAGACGCCCCAGCCGAACAGGTCCGCCAGGGTTCCGGTGACGACCGAGCCCAGCGCCCCGACGAAGCCGTAGACGGTGCGAACGAGACCGAACCCCGCCCCCCGTTCGGATGGGGACAGTTCGTCCATAAATCGGGGCAACAGCGCTGCACCCCAGCCGAGACCGATCCCGAGGAGCACCACTGCGGCCGCGACGGCGGCGGTTCCCGGAACGGCGACGAACAGCGCGAAGCCGGCGACGGAGAGCACCATACAGGCCGCGGTAGTGACCTCGCGACCGTAGCGATCGGAGGCCGCCCCAACGCCGACCTGCGTGAGCCCCTGAACCACGAAGTAGCCCCCGAAGACGAGACTCGCCGTCGTCGCGGACTGGCCGCGGTAGGTCACGAGGAACGTCGGCAGGAACGAGGAGGTCGCCTGCCAGACGAAATCGCCCAGAATGGCGAGGGCGGACGTGAAGGCTATTTTCGGCCGGGAGAGGAGTTCGACGAGCGGCTCGAGTTCGAACCGTTCGGCCATCGGCTGGTCGGGCCGCTGGGGAGCGGTCGGTCGGACCGACCGGGCGAACAGGACGAAGATAGGGACGGCTACCACGGCACCGACCGCGATCGCCGCCCGCCAGCCGTACCGGACGGCGACCCAGGCGGCGACCGGCGGCGCGACGAGGCCGGCGATGGGACCGCCGCTGTTGTGGACGCCGATCGCGGCTCCGATCTCGACGTAGGTCCGCGTCAGCAGCGACGTCGCGACGCTGTAGTGGAGGCCGGCGACGGCACCGAGCACGATGGTGCCGACCACGAAGACGGGGAACAGTGGTGCGATCGCGAGGAACGCGCTCGCGACGGCCGTTCCGCCGACGGCGACCAGAATGACGCGGCGCTCGCCGAACCTGTCGCCGAAGACGCCACTGGGGAACTGCGAGCAAAAGTACGCCATCCACATCCCCGTCAGCGCGAGCCCGATCACCGAGTTCGAGACGCCGAACTCGGCGGTGATCCGGGGGACGACCGGACTGATCACCAGCCTGGCGGCCATCGTCGCCAGGAAGGCGAGCGTACACATCGTGAGGACGGTCTCCTCGTATCGCCAGCGTCTCATTCGAACTCGAGTAGTCGCAGCATCATCGGTACGTTCCGGTCGGGACGAGAGTCTGCTAACTCGTCATCGATCCCGACGGATGAGGGCACTGCTACCGGCAGTCGCCACTGGATTGCGGTTCGGTCTCACTGTCCACGGGATCGATCCGCGGCCGATCGACCGGACGGACGAATGTTCGTCGTCTCGAGGCAGTTACCGATAGCAACGTCTGATCGCGTTCCTCACGGGCGTCGGGCCAGGACGAATCCGCCGTCCGCCACCTCGAGCCCCGGACGATCGCCACCTCACGGATCGGCCCGCTCGACGTCCCGCCGGGCGTGCCGACGGCGTAGTACGCCCGCGGGATGTTCGCGCTGACGCGGCTGCAGCGGCGGCTGCCGACCGTCTCGAGCATCGAGCGGCGGCTCCGATGAGCGGAGACGCGGCCCGCTGAGCGGTGACGATCGATTCCGCGAGCGAGGTGCTTTTGCGACTCCCGTCGAATGCACGTCTATGGACCTCACACATCGCCCCCGGCGGCTCCGACAGGACCGGATTCGCGGTCTCGTCAGCGAGACGAGCCTCGAGCCGAGCGATCTGATCGCGCCGGTGTTCGTCGACGCCACGACCGACGAGCGCATCCCGATCGAGTCGATGCCCGGTCACGAGCGGGTGCCGATCGACGGAATCGTCGCCCGCGTCGAGGAGGTCCTCGAAACGGGCGTCGAGGCGATCATGCTCTTTGGCATTCCGGAATCGAAGGATCCCGAGGGGAGTCGTGCGTGGGCCGAGGACGGCGTCATTCAGGAGGCGCTGCGCCGAGTCACGAGCGAGACTGACGCCTACGTCATCACCGATGTCTGTCTCTGCGAGTACACGGATCACGGCCACTGCGGTCCGCTCGAGGAGGAGCTGCGAGCGGAGGGGAGCGTCGTCGAGGCGGACGGACCGGCCTGCGAACCGACGATGACCGTCGACAACGACGCGACGCTCGAGGCGCTCGAGCAGATCGTCACATCGCACGCTCGCGCGGGTGCGGACATGGTTGCGCCGAGCGGGATGATGGACGGGATGGTCGGGGTCATCCGCTCGGCGCTGGACGAGGCGGGCTACGAGCAGGTTCCGATCATGAGCTACGCGGCGAAGTACGAGAGCGCCTTCTACGGCCCCTTCCGGGACGCCGCCGACGGTGCGCCGTCCTTCGGCAACCGCCGGCACTACCAGATGGACCCCGCGAACTCGCGGGAGGCCATGCGGGAAGTCCGACTCGACGCCGAGCAGGGCGCGGACGTGATGATGGTCAAACCCGCCCTGCCGTACCTCGACATCGTCAGCGCCGTCCGCCGGGAGTTCGACCACCCCGTCGCGGCCTACAACGTCTCCGGTGAGTACGCCATGCTCCACGCCGCCGCCGAGAAGGGATGGATGGAGCTGGAGGATGCGGCGCTCGAGTCGCTGCTATCGATCAAACGTGCGGGAGCGGATCTGATTTTGACCTACTTCGCTGAAGACGTCGCCGAGAGACTGACCGGCGACCGATAGCCGGAAGTCGCCGGCCGAGCCGACGAGTGAATCGGGGAGCGCGCCGTCGGAACGGCCGGCTACGCGTGGATAGCAGGTGGTATTCGGACAAACGTCCACACCATCCTCCGCAGTGCCGGACGGATGGCAATATTTACCGCGCGCGAGGGGAGTCGGGCTACTCGAGGGGGTATGCAGGGTCGATATGGTGGTTGAACGTCTCGCCTCGAGTTTTTCTAGGTTTACAAAGGTCGAATATATAACCACGACTCGAAAAATACGCAAGATAGAATAGCCTTATACACATTAGATCTCCTTTAGATTTGTTTGGTTGTCCCTATTACTCGCCTATTTTTGGACGTTTATCAACACTAAACGTTATGTATAGCTAGTCCATCGGCATCTAACGTGATTCAAAAGACAACCATGCGCCTGAACAGCTCATACATGGACATACGTCTACAACGCTCCGGTAACGAAACGACGGAAACGGAGGTGGCTGCCTGATGGAGCCGACGCTCTTGCAGAGCGAGGCTGAGATCGAGATGTTGATCGACTCGATCAACTACACGTGGATCTTGGTCGCCACGTTCCTGATCTTCTTCATGCACGCCGGCTTCGCCATGCTCGAGGCGGGACAGGTCCGCTCGAAGAACGTGGCGAACCAACTAACGAAGAACCTGCTGACCTGGTCGGTCGGCGTGACGGTGTTCTTCCTGATCGGCGCCACCATCGAGGGCCTCGTGGCCGGCAACGGGCTCGCCTTCCAGTTCGAGAGTGCCGCATCCGACTGGATGGACTGGCTATACGGTGCGGTCTTCGCCATGACTGCGGCGACCATCGTTTCGGGGGCCGTCGCCGGTCGCGCGAAGCTCCGCGCGTACGTCACCTATACCTTCCTGCTGGCCGCGGTGATCTACCCCGTCGTCACCGGACTCACGTGGGCGGGCGAGATGCTCTCGTACAACGGCGTGGTGTTCGATGACTTCGCCGGCGGAATGATCGTCCACGGGATGGGCGGCATCGCCGGTCTCACCGCCGCGTGGGTCCTCGGTCCGCGAATGGACCGGTACAACAGCGACGGGAGCGCGAACGTCATTCCCGGGCACTCGCTGACCTTCGCTGCGCTCGGTACGCTGATCCTCGCCTTCGGCTGGTACGGCTTCAACGTCGGTACCTCGGCGATCATCGGCGAGGGCGCGTTCCTCGGCGATCAGCTCGGTCGCGTCGCCTTGACCACGACGGTCGCAATGGCCTGCGGTGCGATGGGAGCCGGACTCGTCGCCTGGGTCAAGACCGGCAAAGTCGATACCCTGTACGTCGCTAACGGTCTGCTGGCCGGCCTGGCCGCGATCACCGCGATTCCTCACGCCTCGACTTGGTGGGGTGCGTTTCTGGTCGGCGGCCTCGCCGGTGCCCAGCTCCCCATCGTCTTCGGCATCGTCGAGAGTTACCTGAAGATCGACGACGTCTGTGCGGTCTTCCCGGTCCACGGTTCGGCCGGCGTCCTCGGGACGCTGCTGCTCCCGGTCGTGGCCTCGCCCGAATACATGAGCGGGATCAGCGGGAGTCGTGTCGACGTGTTCGTCGCGCAGCTCATCGGTGTCGTCGTCATCGCCGGCTGGACGATTGCCGCGACCGCCGTCATCTGGTACGCGTTCAAAGCAGCCGGTCAGGCCCGCGTCTCGCCCGAACACGAGCGCGACGGGCTCGACGTCTCCGAACACGGCGTCGACACCTACCCCGAGTTTGGCGAACCCGACATCGCCACCGACGGCGGTAGCGACGAGCAGATCGTCCGCGCCGACGGCGGCGAGCCGAACGACGGCGAAATCAAGATGGTCAGCGCGATCGTTCGTCCCGACCGCCTCGGCGCGATCAAGCAGTCCCTCGCCGAAGCCGGCGCGCCGTCGTTGACCGTCACCAACGTCTCCGGTCGCGGCTCCCAGCCCGCGAAGAAAGGACAGTGGCGCGGCGAGGAGTACACGGTCGACCTCCACCAGAAGGTCAAGATCGAGTGCGTCGTCGCGGATATCCCGGCCCAGGAGGTCGTCGATGCCATCCGCGACGGCGCAGAGACCGGCGAACCCGGCGACGGCAAGATCTTCGTCATGCCAGTCGAGAGCGCGATGCAGATTCGCACCGGCAAAACCGGTCGTGATGCCGTCTGAGTTGGGGACACGCGGTCGACCGCTCGCGGTCCGCCCGCCGACGGACCGCGACGTAAGGTGACTCACGCGACCCACGTTTTACGGTGTGGCTCTGGCAATCGGCGCGCTTGTGACATCCGCCCGAACCGGACGTCGCGTTGATCGGAGGCCATCTGGCCCGCGACCGACACCGGTGCAGTCCGCTGTGGGTTCGATCGTGTCACGCTGTCCCGGGTCCGGTTCGGGTTCGTCGCTTTTCTCGTCGGTACTTCGCCTCGCGAACCGGTTGGTTTCCCGTCCCCGGTGAGGACTCGAGCCGAAGACGCACACGTTCGGCGGTTCGGCCGGCGGCTCGGAGACTGACCTCGGTACAACTTTCCCGCCCGAAATCCAACCCCCGTCCATGACCGAGGACAACTCACGCGAGCTGTACGATCGGGCGCTGTCGGTGCTGCCGGGGGGCGTCAACTCCGCGGTTCGCGCGGCGATCGAGCCCTATCCGTTCTTCGTCCGGAAGGGCGAGGGCGGCCACGTTATCGATGCCGACGGCAACCGCTACATCGACTGGGTGATGGGACTCGGCCCGCTGCTGCTGGGCCACGATCTTCCCGAACCCGTTCAGGCCGCCATCCAGCAGAAGGCCAGCGAGGGACCGATGTACGGCACCCCGACCGAGGTCGAAGTCGACCTCGCGGAGTTCGTCGTCCGCCACGTCCCCAGCGTCGAGAAGATCCGCTTCGTCAACTCGGGCACCGAGGCCACAACCTCCGCCGTGCGACTCGCGCGGGGATATACCGGCCGGAACAAGATCGTTGTCATGCAGGGCGGCTACCACGGTGCACAGGAGTCGACGCTGGTCGAGGGCGACGCCGAGGATCCGAAACCGTCCTCCGCGGGAATTCCGCAGTCCTTCGCCGACCACACTCTCCCGGTACCGTTCAACGACGAGGACGCGATCCGCGAAGTGTTCGAGGAACACGGGGACGACATCGCGGCCGTCCTCACCGAACCCATTCTGGGCAACTACGGCATCGTCTACCCCGAAGAGGGCTACCACGAGTCCCTCCGAGAGATCACCGACGACCACGGTTCCCTGCTGATCTTCGACGAGGTCATCACGGGCTTTCGCGTCGGCGGCCTCGGCTGCGCTCAGAGCGAGTTCGGCGTCACCCCCGATCTGACCACCTTCGGAAAGATCGTCGGCGGCGGCTTCCCAGTCGGCGCAATCGGCGGCCGCGCCGAAATTATCGAGCACTTCGCGCCGACGGGCGATGTCTTCCAGGCCGGCACCTTTTCGGGCCACCCCGTCACGATGGCCGCCGGCCTCGAGACCCTCAAATTCGCCGCGGAAAACGACGTCTACAGCCACGTCAACGGGCTCGGTGACCGACTGCGCCGCGGGCTGACCGAAATCGTCGCCGATCAGGCCCCCAGCTACACCGTCACCGGCACCGACAGCATGTTCAAAGTGATCTTCACGCGGGAGGGGCCGGGCCCGGACTCGCTCGAGGAGCAGTGCCTGGCCGGCTGTCGGCAGGATCCGACCTGTCCGCGCTACGACTACTCACCGAAGAACGCAGGCGACGTGAAAAACGCCGAGACCGAACGCTGGCGGCGCATCTTCTGGGGGACAATGAAAGAACAGGATGTCTTCCTCTCGCAGAACCAGTTCGAATGTCAGTTCGTCAGTTACGGCCACACCGAAGAAGACGTCGAGGAGACGCTTGAGGCGTACAAGGAGGCGCTGTAGCCGACCTACGTCAGTAGGAGCGCGGCCGTCGGCATCTCTTCGAGCGCTTCGCCGTCCCGTTCGCTCGAGGCCGCCGGGAGTTCGACCGCGAAACGGCTTCCGTCCGAACCGGTTTCAGTGAGTTCGACGCTCCCGTCGTAGCGAGCGACCAGTTGGGAGACCAGATAGAGGCCGAGTCCGTGCGTGCTCCCGTAGCTTTCGACGCGGTCGAAGAGGGAGTCGACTTTCGATTCGGGGATTCCGGGGCCGTTGTCCGCGATTTCGAACCGGACGGTTTCGGGTCCCGGTTCGGCCGTAATCTCGACGCGTGGCGTCGCGGCATCGTTGTGTTCGATCGCGTTCGAGAGGAGATTAGCGAAGATACGGGCGAGTAAGTCGTCGGCCCGGACAAAGACGTGGTCCGGAATCGACGTCTCCACGTCGATCGGATCCCACTTGTGCTCCAGTTTTCGGACTTCGTCGGCCAGCACTCGAGCGGCGTCGACGCGCTCGGGCCGGTAGCTCCCTTCAGTCGTCTGCAGCAGTACGCGGACGTCGTCGATCACCGTCGACATGTCCTCGGACTCGTCGATGACGATCTCGAGCCAGCGACGGCTGCGGTCGTCCAGTGCTGACTCCGTCTCGAGGACCCGCGACGCGTAGCCGTCGATGACCGTCGCGGTGTTCAACACCTCGTGGCGGAGGATGCCGTTGAGGTAGTCGAGGTAATCACGCTGCTGCTCGAGGTGTTCCGTTCGGAGGGACGCTCGCTCGGCGGTCAACGCGCGCTCGACCGCGCGGCCTTCGATGCAGCCGATGAGCAGGCCGGTTCCGGCACCGAACGCCACGGCCCATCGAAGCCACGAGACGATCACAGCCAGCGATTCGGTCGGGAAGACAGTCATAAGAGCGACGTTGACGACCAGAAAGGTACCGAGACCGCCCAGACACCACCACCCGATACGCGGGTACCGCGCTGGCGAGAGCGCGGACGAACGGAGCCAGTAACCGGCGTACGTGATCCCGACGAGAAACGGAATCGTCGTAAGCACCCCGACCAGAAATCTGCCACTGGCGACGAACGCCGAGTTGAGCGCGACGAGGAGCGCGATTTCGGCGAGTAACACGAACGCGAGCCCCGATCCGAAGCCGACCAAATACGCGGGGAGCCGGTCCGCGGGACGGCCACCGACGTTCTCGTGCCGTTGCATAGCCGCTAATACCCATCAGATCGGATAGTATTTCTGGCCAACGGCCCTCGAACTGCCGTGTATCGCCGGTCTACGTGGGCGAAAGAAACGGCGAGCGCAGGTCAGACGTCGTCGCTCGTCGCGACCGTCTCGCCGTCCGGCCCGACGATCGTATCCGAAATCTCCGGTTCGTTCGCGTAGGACAGCCACGCTCCGCCGCCCATGACGACGAGATTTACGACGAAAATCGTCGCGAGGGACGTAGCGAGTTGCTTTCTGAATACCTGCATGACGGCCACAACTCGAGTCGAAAGCCCCCTCAAACGGCCCGTGAATTCCTACGATCTGGAAAAAAGGGCGAACGGATTCGCGACAGCGATTAGGGGGCCAAAACTCGTAGCCGTCGTACACCCGCTACCTCCCAATCGAGACAGGAGAAGGAACGGCGCATCGCTCGCCGTCACGGACCGATCCGTCGGCAGGCTCAGTCCGCGGCCGTGACGATCGCGCCCTGGTAGCTCGCGATCTCCTCGAGCACCGCCTCACGGTCGTCCTCGCCGGCGTCGAATTCGGCGAGCGCGTCGTCGAGGTGGGTCGCGATCGCCCGAAACTCCGACGGGGTGATGCCCATGTCCGCGTGGACGGTTTCCATCTCCCCGCCCGAGTACTCGACCGGACCGCCGGTGACCGAACTGATGAACTGGGCCTGATGGGCGCGCTGTTTCTGCATGTCGACGTCGTCGAAGTAGCCGGCGACCTGTTCGTCAGCCATGACGCGGTCGTAGAACTCGTCGACGACGGCCGCGATCGCGCCTTCGCCACCGAGTCGCTCGTAGAGGGTCTTTGTCATCCGATCGGATCTATTCGCCCCGCATAATATAAACAGCATGCCGAACGTGTGTCGCAAAAATCTTGCGTGAGATACCCACACAGTCGGAGTTTCGCGTCGGATTCGGCCTGGCTCGCCGTGTAACGCTGTTCGTGACAACGCCCCTCAGTGTCGACGGCTCACGCTGCTCTCGCATCGGACAAGCGTGCGCTTTTCAACTCGAGGCACCGACTGACTCCTATGAGAACGCGCGGGACGCTACGACTGGCGACGAGGGGGTCCACACTCGCCCGGCGACAGGCCTCGCTGGTGACGGAGGCCCTAGAGGAACGGCGGTACGAGGTCGAACTCGTCACCGTGGAGACGACGGGAGACCAGATCACGGACGAGCTGATCCACCGACTCGGGAAGACCGGCGCGTTCGTCCGCGAACTCGACGAGCGCGTCCTCGAGGGCGACGTCGACGGCGCGATCCACTCGATGAAGGACATGCCGACCGAACAGCCCGACGAACTCGTGACCGCCGCGGTTCCCGAGCGAGGACGGCCGGGCGACGCACTCGTCACGCCCAACGGGGCGACGCTCGCGGAGCTTCCCTCGGGCGCGACCGTCGGCACCTCGAGCCTCCGCCGGCGCGCCCAGCTCCTCTCGGAACGCGACGACATCACGGTCGAGCCCCTGCGGGGGAACGTCGACACGCGACTCGAGAAACTGCTCGCGCCCGCGCTCCAGGAAGAACATCAAGAGCGGTCGGAAGCGGACAAGGAGCGGAAGGGGAATACCGGTAACGACGACTTCGAACCCGAGTACGACCGCACCACCGACGAGTGGTTCGACGACCTCTCGGAGCTCGAGAAGGGCGCGCTCGGCCGCGAGGTCGAGACGGCGTACGACGCGATCGTCCTCGCAGAGGCGGGCCTCGAGCGCAGCGGGCTCGCCCACTACGTCGACTATCAGGAGCTGCCGACGGGGACGTTCGTTCCCGCGCCGGGGCAGGGAGCGCTCGCGGTGACCGCACGGGACGACGAGACGGCCCACGAGATCCAGAGCGCGATCGATTTCCCGCGGAGCCGCGTCGAGACGACCGTCGAACGAACGATTCTGGCGGAACTCGGCGGGGGCTGTATCGCCCCGGTCGGCATCTACGCGGTCGTGCAGGGCGAGTACGTCCACGCGACCGTGAGTGTCTTCGACCGCGACGGCGAGAGCTCGGTGGCCGCCAGCAGGGACCTCCCGATCGAGAGCCACGCCGACGCCGCCCGCGAGTTCGCGCGAGACCTCGCGGACCGCGGTGCAGCCGAACTGATCGAGGAGGCCCGCGAGGAGAGCGACGGCGACGCGGACGGCGTCTCCGAGGAAGATAAGCCCGCGGGGAAATAGCGAGGACGTATCGAATGTCAGGAACCGATATCGACGCCGACCCCGGCACCGTCTACCTCGTCGGCAGCGGCCCCGGCGACCCCGAACTGCTGACCGTCAAGGCGAAACGCCTGCTCGAGGCGAGCGACGTCATCCTCCACGACAAGCTTCCCGGCCCGGAGATCATCGAGACGCTTCCCGAGGACCGCCGCGAAGACGTCGGCAAGCGCGCCGGCGGCGAGCGCACACCCCAGTCCGAAATCAACGAGCGACTGGTCGAACTCGCCCGCGAGGGCAAGTCCGTCGTCCGGCTCAAGGGCGGCGACTCGTTCGTCTTCGGCCGCGGCGGCGAGGAGGCGGAGTATCTCGCGGCCCACGAGGTGCCCTTCGAGGTCGTGCCCGCGGTCACCTCGGCGATCGCCGCGCCGGCGGTGGCTGGCATCCCCGTGACGCACCGCGACCACGCCTCCTCAGTGAGCTTCGTCACGGGCCACGAGGACCCGACCAAGGAGGAGTCGGCGGTCGACTGGGAGGCGTTAGCCGCGACCGGTGGCACCATCGTCGTCCTGATGGGCGTCGGCCGGCTTCCGGACTACACCACGGCGCTGCTCGAGGCCGGGATGGCCGCCGAAACGCCGGTCGCGCTCGTCGAGCGGGGTACCTGGCCCGGCCAGCGGGTCGCGACGGGCACCCTCGAGACCATCGTCGACGCTCGCGACGAGGCGGACATCTCGCCGCCCGCGGTGACGGTGATCGGCGACGTGGCGGGGACCCGCGAGTCGGTCGTCGACTTTCTGCAAAACGATTACGGCGCGACCGTCGACGAGACGGCCCAGAGTGGGGAATGAGCCGATGAGTGACGCACCCACAGTGGCCGTTTTCCGGCCCGACGACGATCGCCTCGAGCGAGCCGTCGCCCTGCTCGCGGAGCTCGGCGCCGAGCCGGTCGCGGATCCGATGCTGGCCGTCGAACCGACCGACGCGACGCCGCGAACCGACGCCGAATACGTGATTCTCACGAGCAAGACCGGGGCCGAACTCGTCTCCGAAGCGGGGTGGGCTCCCGGCGATGCGACCGTCTGTGCGATCGGCCCCGCGACGGCGGACGCGCTCCGAGCGGAAGGCTACGCGGTCGATATCGTTCCCGAGGAGTTCACCTCGAGCGGCCTCGTTGCGAGACTCGAGGGGGAGATCGACGGCGCGCGCGTCGAGGTCGCCCGCAGCGATCACGGCAGCCCAGTGTTGCTCGAGGGGTTCGAGGACGCGGGCGCGTACGTCCACGAAACGATTCTTTATCAGTTAGTTCGGCCCGGCGGTAGCGGCGAGTCGGCTAAGCTGGCCGCCGAGGGCGAACTCGATGCCGTCTGCTTCACCTCGTCGTTGACCGTCGAGCACTTCCTCGCAGCTGCCGCGGAGAAGGGCATCCGCGAGGCGGCAGTTACGGGACTCGCGGACGCCACCGTGGGTGTCATCGGCGAACCGACGGCGGAAACCGCCGAGGAGCAGGGGATCGAGGTCGACGTGGTCCCCAACGAGGCGACGTTCGACGCGCTCGCACACGAGACGGTCACAGCGACACCGGTTCGTGAAGAATAAGGGCCGCCGCACGGTGGTGTCCACTGACGGCTGGTAACCGCTCCAATAAGGGCAACTGTTTTAATCAGCCTACCTGACAATAGATCTATGAGACGAGTTCAGTGGAGTCAATCGTTCGCGCGCCTGGGCCCCGGAAAGGCCGCAGATACCCTCGGCTGTAACTGGTTGTGGGATTCGCCGAGACTTCGGCGAATCCACCACTCTGACTTACAGCCGAGAGCAGACACGCAGCCACCGAATCGATGAGTCGACATCGCCGAGCGTTCCTCGCGACCGCGGGAACGGTGGCAGTCGGCAGCTGCACCGCACCCGAAGCCGATCCGGTCTCACCCGATGATCTCGATTCGTCCGACGATCGCGAGCACACCGAAACGACGATCGGGTTCGCCGGCGACACGATGCTCGGACGGAGCCTCAACGGGCACTACGGGCGAGACGACGTCGATCCCGCGTCCGTCTGGGGCGATCTCCGGCCCCGGCTCGAGTCCCTCGACGGCGTCTGCTGTAACCTCGAGTGCTGTCTGTCGACGCGCGGCGAACCGTTTCCCGGCCGAACGTACCACTTCCGGGGCGATCCCGAGTGGGCCGTGCCTGCACTCAGCGCTGCAAACGTCCGATTCGCGTCGCTGGCGAACAATCACGCGATGGATTACGGAGCGGTGGCGCTGACCGACACGATCGACGCGCTCGAGGCGGCGGACATCGACGTCGCGGGTGCCGGTGAGTCGCCGGCGGCGGCCCGCGAGCCGGCCACGTTTTCCGTCGGCGCGGTCGACGTCGCCGTCGTCTCCGTTGCGGATCGCTACGTCGGCTACAGCGCGACCGACGACCGGCCCGGAATAGCCCATATCAAGCCAGATCCGACTGATTCCGACACCAAGCGGGTCGTCGGAGACGCAATCGAGCGCGCGCGAGCACACGATCCGGATCTGCTCGTCGCATCGGTCCACTGGGGGCCGAACTGGGTCGAACGTCCAAGCAAACTGCTCGTCGATTTCGGCCACTGGCTCGTCGATCGGGGCGTGGACCTCGTTCACGGCCACAGCGCCCACGTCGTTCAGGCGATCGAGCAGTACGGCGACGGGGTCGTCCTCCACGACACCGGCAACTTCGTCGACGATTTCGGGATCAAAGGCGACCTGGGTAACGACCGAAGCTATCTCTTCGAAGTCACGCTCGAGGACGGGCGTCTCGAGGAGATACGGCTCGTCCCCATCGCGATCGACGACGGCGTCTCTCGCGCCGACGAGGACGAGGCGGCCTGGCTCCGGGAGACGATGCGCGCTCGGTCAGCTCCGTTCGAGACGACGTACGAACGGGATGGCGACGGTCTCGTGGTCTCGCTGTAAGCCGTTTCGTTCCCGGTCGGGCGAGCGGGACGATCCGCGGGTTTATGGGCGAAGCCGCCCCACCATTCTTCGATGGCAGGGCCGGTTCCCGAACTCGAGGATCGTGCGGTAGCGTGCGCCGAGCGGCTGTGCGAGGCCGACCGAGTACTGCTCGCCTCGCACATCGACGCCGACGGACTCACCAGCGCGGCGATCGCCGCGCAAGCCCTCGAGCGGGCGGCGATCCCGTTCGAGACGGTCTTCGAGAAACAACTCGACGAGGACGCGGTCGCCGACATCGCGGCGACCGACTACGACACCGTTCTGTTCACTGACTTCGGGAGCGGCCAGCTCGATATCATCGGCGACCACGAGGACGCGGGCGACTTCACCCCGGTAATCGCGGATCACCACCAGCCCGCCGACCGGGAAACTGAGTACCACCTCAATCCGCTGCTGTTCGGGATCAACGGCTCCTCTGAACTCTCCGGTGCCGGCGCGAGTTACGTTCTCGCGCGGGCGTTGGCGGACGTTTCGGACCACGATCCGGATCCGTCGGTTGCGGCCGACGGTGGGAAGCAAACCGGCGGTGGTGAGTCGAGTCAAACGAGGCGAACCTCGTCAGAGCTAAGCTCTGACGGCGGTGAGCGGTCCGACGGACCGCGATCTACGTCGGAGCCGCGCTCCGACGGCAGCACCGTCACCGCGTCGGGAGCCGCGAACGCCCGCGCCGACAACTGCGATCTCGCAGCCCTCGCGGTCGTCGGCGCCGTCGGCGACATGCAGGCCGCCGGCGGCGAACTCCACGGCGCGAACGAGGGCATCGTCGCGGAAGGCGTCGCGGCCGGCGTCCTCGAGACCGGCAAGGACCTCGCACTGTACGGCAAACAGACCCGGCCGCTCCCCAAACTGCTCGAGTACGCCACCGACGTCCACATCCCGGGCATCTCGAACGACGCGAACGGCGCGTTGCGGTTTCTCGACGGCCTCGACCTCGAGTTGAAACGCGACGGCGACTGGCGGCGCTGGGCCGGGCTCACGAACGAGGAGAAACGGACCGTCGCCAGCGCGCTCGTCCAGCGGGCCGTCTCGAGCGGCGTCCCCACGAAAAAAATCGACCAGCTCGTGAGCACGGCCTACGTCCTCAGCGAGGAGCCCGTCGGCACCGAGCTCCGGGACGCCAGCGAGTTCTCGACGCTCCTCAATGCGACTGCCCGCTACGAGCGCGCCGACGTGGGGCTGGGCGTCTGTCTCGGTGATCGGGACGGTGCACTCGAGCGCGCCCGACAGCTCCTGCGCGAGCATCGACGCAACCTCTCGAACGGGATCGATCTCGTCACTCGCGAGGGGGCGACCCAGGAGGAACACGTTCAGTGGTTCCACGCGAGCGACGAAATCCGCGAGACCATCGTCGGCATCGTCGCGGGAATGGCGATGGGAAACGCGGGAATCAGCCGTTCGAAGCCGATTATCGCCTTTGCAGACAAAAACGACGACGAAGTCAAGGTCTCCTCGCGGGGCACCCACTCGCTCGTCCGGCAGGGGCTCGATCTCTCGGCCGTGATGGGCGAGGCTTCTCGAGCCGTCGGCGGCGACGGCGGCGGCCACGACGTCGCGGCGGGGGCGACGGTCCCGAAAGGCGAGGAGGAAACGTTCGTCGAACGCGCCGACGAGATCGTCGGCGAACAGCTCTCCTAACGGCCGCTTTCTCGAGAGGAAAGAGTTGGCACGCGGTGGCGCGCGCTGGGCCGCGGTGAATGCCAATGAACCGCGGCACGAAATCGTGCGAGGTCTTCGCGAACATCGTGAGCGAACGGCTCGGAAGACGCATACGCGTCTTCCGGTGGATGAGCGAGGGAAGCATGAGCGAGCGTTAGCGCGGAACCTTCGGTTCCGCGAACCATACGAATAGTGCGAGACCGGAGGTCTCGCATACCATGTGAACGGGCAGAAAGCCCGTGAACAGACGGCGGCTCCGCCGCCGTGAGTAGAAATCGGTTGGGGAGGGCGTGGCGATTCCCTATTGCCACGATAGCAGGACGCTCAGGGAGTCCGTTCGATCGAACTAGTGAGTTAGCCCCCGTCTCCGAAAAGCGTCGAAATCGACGAAATCAGCCGGTCTATCCCGCGTCCGTTACTAGGTCGATCTGTCCATCGAGGCCGGCACCGTCGGCAACAGCGGCGCGCGCGAAGTGAACATGTACGCCGTCTTGCGCACCGCACCCTTCCCGTACTGGACGGCGCTCTTGCGGATCGGCGTTCGCTTGCCGCGGATCTGGGTTCGGCCCTCGAGGATGGCGTCGATGAGCTCGTCGCCGTCGATATCGGCTTTCGTCGGGGTCGCCACGTCGGGTGTGACGATAACCTCGGTGAAGGCTTTGCCCACGTTGGGGAGGTAGTGGGCGTCACTGGAACCGATCTGGGGATAGTCCCGGCGGCTGGCGAAGGTTCGGGCCCGCCGGTTGCGGTAGCCCGTAAAGACCATCGAGTTGTAGGTTTCGATCGCGTCGGCGTCGTCTATGTACCGTTTCCGGACGCCGTGGCGGCTGCGTTGGAACGGATGAGGAACGATCGCCACTCCGCCCAGCTCGCGGACTCGCGCGACGGTGTCCATGAATGGTTGGCCGGGATCGGGCCGTTTCTCGACGCCGATCGCCAGCAGGTGGCCGTGTTGGGTCGAAACCTCGACACCGGGAATGCCGATCAGGCCGTAGTCGGGCGCGAGATCGGCGGCTCGCCGCGATTCGTCGATCTCGTCGTGGTCGGTGATGACCACGCCGTCGAGTCCGATATCTGCGGCGTGCTCGAGGATGAGTTCAATCGGTTCGTGTCCGTCGTAGGAGTCGTCGGAGTGGACGTGAAAGTCGATCGCGAACGGAATCTGGGTGGTCATAGAGGGTACCAGGGGCAGGGTAGCGGGGTCGCTACCACCAATAGCTCGTTGCCCAGCATAAACGCTGTGCTGCTGGCTGACGGCAGCGGGCTGGCCGGTATTCAATATATCATTATACAGTTTGTGAGTCGAAATCGCCCGCTCGAGGGATCCATCGGTCGAAGGCGCGAGACGCAATCAGACCGGCGAAAACGAGCGGGAATCCCGAGTCGGAGGCACTCACGATTGGATTACTCCGTCTCCGACAGCGATATCGAAATTGCGTCTCGCGCTCGGCAACAGTGATCGATACTGGACTCAGCGGATAGCCGATTCCGAGCTGCGTGTGGATTGCATCGCCGTTCTCGAGTTCGTCGACGAACGTGACCGCGTCGTTCACCATGGAAATGTGCCTTTGCCGTCCTCGTCGGGACGGGTTCGCCCTCGGTCACGCGCTACGTTTCCGTTCGCCCAGGCTCGACAACCACAGATAGCGCGCAAGGCGACCCAGAGCAACCGATCGACGTCTGCCGCCGCAGTTCGGCTACGAGACAAGTAGCCGGATCCGTGTAGAACGTCGACGTCCTGGTCGTCCCTCGATCCGAAAGCAGACGCGACGGTATCGCGGCCGGCAGCGGGTTTCGCGGCTGTATCCGGGCCGATCGTCTCTCGGTGATGGCCTCGAAATCGTGGTGTTCGATGGCGTCGATCTGGCCGCTTTGCGAGACGCCGGTACTGGAGTCGCTGCGCTCGAGTGGTGCCATCGTGAGTCGTCCGGTTCCATCGTTCCGAAAAGCAGGCCGTTCACACACCGAGTCGTTCGACGGGTTCGGAACGAGTCTCGCGAATCGGTACGTACCTAGGTACCACGCGGTATCCGCTCCTCGAAATCCGTTGTGAGGGTGAATTGGCGTGCAGAGAGTATGCTCTCGATCGTCCCCTTACGAGACATCGGAGAGGATACTTAAATAACAAACCATATCGTGGTATACGAAATGATACCTGGCGACGGAGTCGTATCGAACTATGAGTAGATTAGCCCAAAATTCGGTGGACTTATCATGTTTTAGGTTGGCCTAAATAATAGGTGAACGGACCCCAACGACGCGGACGGGAGCCCGACAGCGGCGGATCGGCCGTCAGTACGGAGCTCTCCTTCGCGTGAGCGGTCCAGCGCGGGACCCACGACAGAAACCGACTGGAGGAAACCCATGGTTGGAACGACACTCAGAGAGATTCGCCACCACATCGAGCGACTGGCTAGCGACGACGGAGAGTATTCCGTCATCTGTGCTCGCTCCGGTGAACGGCCCGTCCCGGTCGCCGGCCAGCGGTTCGCGACCCGTCAGGACGCGGCGGACGCCGCGCACGCGACCGAACAGTACCGCGCTGCGCTCAGACGGTACGATCCGCAGCTCCCGTGTTACGATCCGATCGTCTGTCAGGGTCCAGCGGTGGATGCGAACGCAGCTCCTCGTGGAAACAGACGTCATCGCGATTCGGATCGATTGGCTGCAGGAACTGGAGGAGAGGCACCATCCGCTCGAGCGCGATTGGACAGCGACGACACGCCGCTAATCAGTTTCTGTCACGACGTCTCCGGAGCCGTCTTCGAGACGCTCTCGGCCCGCGATCACGACGCCGCCGAACGCGCGATCATGGAGACGTATCTGGCCGCGGCCGAGGCGACGACCGACCGGAACACGCTCTGTCTGGTGTTGCTCGAGGCGATGGCGTCGGAACTCGAGTGTCACCTCGACGCCGCCGAACGAACGCGGTTGCTCCGGGCGGCAGCGGTGAAACTATCGCCGGTCGACCCGGCTGACGATCCGGTTGCGACGAGCCTCGACTTCCTGGATTCGCTGTCCCTGATGCGGGCGTACGGCGTCACGCGCGATTCGGCCGACGCGACCGGCGGGAACGTCTGGACCGTCTCCTTGCGAGGGTACGCCATCGAGTGCGGCGAGCGGCGGTTTCCGACGCTCCCGATCGGGATAGACATCCTGCGTCGGACGGCATCCCCGACCGCCGCGCTCGGCGTCACGGACGTTACCGCGCTCGGTGACGGCGACTGGCAGTTCGTCGTAACGAGCGACGAGGGGACGACGGGCGGACTCGTCTGCACCCCGGGGGAACGTCCGTGACGGGATCGACGGCCGTCCACCGAGCACTCGAGTACGTCGACGAGGAACGGGTTGCAGTCGCGGACCGAGGGACGGCGTTCGAAACGTTCGAACGGCGCGTTCGGACGATCTCGGCGGTACGGCCCGGATTGGCCCGCCCTCAGCAGACGACCACGGCTACGGCGACGACGGTGGCGACGGTGAATCAGGTGCAGGAAACGACGCCAGCGACGCCAACGGGTCGCTGTGTCACCGTCCGCGAGGCGTTCGCCGAGACGGTCCGGCCCCACAGTATCGCCGACCGCGAAACCGACGAATCGCTCGTCGAGACGATCGCAGCGGAGTTAACCGAGGACATCGCCGTGGCACTCGCGACGAACGTCGGCTGGACGCCGGCGCTCAAATCCGCCGTCCTCGAGGCGGTCTCGACCAGACGACGCGAAGTCGAATGGCTCCAGGAACTCCTCCGACGCGAGCGGTCCACGTTCGAGACGGCGATCGAGGAGATCGACGAGATCGTCGACTGGCTGCAGGCGACGGCCGACGAGTCACTACTGCAGTGTGATTTCGACGCGTTGCAGGCGAAACACGAGCGACTCGAGGCGTACCGAGACCGACTCGAGACGAGCATCGAACGGCGGCAAGCGCAGTTTACCGAGTCGACGAACCGGTACGGACCGGGCGGAGCCAGATACCGATCCGTGGTCGAATCGATTTACTCGAACCGTCCGGTTCGATATCCGTTACTGTCGACAGCAACACGACTGTACGGCGTCTGTGGTGGCTGTCAACGTACGGTTCGCTCGCAGCTGACGCGACGCGTCTAGACGTTCCAGACGGTAGTGCGAGCGCGACTACGTTGACGGTCGGGAGAGTCCGTCCGGGATGAGGTCGCCGAGAGAGACGTTCTCGAGCACCTCTCCCACCGCGACCGGGTCGTCGGCCGCCGCGACGGTCTCGTGGATTCGCTGCATGCACTCGAGCAGGCCATCGACGGCGGCTCGGCGGGTCGAGACGCGGCCGATCGATCGGCAAATCGTGCGATCCGTGAGGAAGTACCGGTAGCGAAGCTCCCAGCACCGACAGAGGCCGAGTCCCGGATGGGATCGATCGGCGAGGGTGCAGTCCGCGATCAGTTCGATCGGTGGTCGTCTGTGTCGGTAGACGAACTGATCGTCGCAGAGCTCCGCCAGTCCCCACCTCGGTGGCAACGCCTCGGGAGGAATGGGGTCCTGGTCAGTGATCATGTTCTCGGAGTCGCCGAGAACGGGGGTGTCCGTTCCGCCTGCGAGCGCTTGCTCCTATATAGGGTACCCCTACAGTGTCAGTGACCTGGTACACGAACCAATTACCGGGTTCCAGCGGACCGATCGCAGTCCGAATCGGCCCTCAAGACGGCCCGCTACTCGAGAGCCCAGCGGACAGTGAGAGAGGGGCGTTCCCCCAGCACTGACGGATCGGCCTCGACGGGGACGATCGTCCGACTTTTGTCACCGCTCGCCCTCAGTTCGGGTATGGCCGACTTCGATCCCGAGAAGTTCGAGGACAAGTACGCCAACTACTTCCCCGAACTCCAGCAGGCGTACAAGAACGCGTTCAACCGGATGAACGACCGCTACGACTCCCAACTCGTCCACGCGATCGACCAGCAGGTGTTGAACGAGAGCGAACCGTTCTACGAAGGCGACGGCGAGTTCCGTATCGAACTCCCCGACGATCCCCACGGGCGACTCGACGGCGTGCTCGTCGAGGAGGAGCGCTTCGAAACCGTACTCGAGGAACACATCGAGGAAATCGAAACCGAACTGCAGCGCGTCTTCGGGTTCGCCTGAGCGGAGAGAGCCGTCGTCGATGCCAGCAGCCGAACATGAAGGACGGAAGGTTTAGGGGGGCTGATACCCAAGGGAATTCCATGAGCACCGAGACCCAGAACGACGGGGACGACCTCGAGGACCGCGTGACGAACTTCCTGCGCCGGAACTTCCCGCAGATTCAGATGCACGGCGGCAGCGCAGCGATTCAGGACATCGATCGCGAGAGCGGCGAAGTCAGCATCGCCCTCGGTGGCGCCTGCAGCGGCTGTGGGATCTCGCCGATGACGATTCAGGCGATCAAGAGCCGAATGGTCAAGGAGATTCCCGAGATCGAGAAGGTTAACGCCTCCACCGGTGGCATGGAGGGCGGCGAAGCGGAAATGGGCGGCGCGAGTCCGTCCTTCCCCGGCGAAACCGTCGACGACGACGGCGGCGACATCGACGAAGGACCGGAAGCGCCGTTCTGAGCCGTCGTTTCGCGCGGATTCGAAGGATACTTTTTGCTATTTTCGACGTGAGAGCTGCGGCACTGGTCTCGAAGGCCGCGGTCGGTAGACGCTCACACCACTGTCGACGACGACTCACCGGAGACCACGCCCGCGTTCCCACGTTCGGATCAGCGACGTGAGCAACCGGTTCGTCGGCGCCTCAAGTCCGGCCTCGCCAGCGCGGTCGACGACGTAGCCGTTGATGGCATCGATTTCGGTGTACCGCTCGGCCAGGACGTCCTGGCGCATCGAGGACGTGTTCGCGGCCGTCGCCTCGGCGACGTCCACCATCGCGGCCAGCGCCTCGCGGTTCGAGAGCGAGACGTCGCAGGCGCGAGCGACGCGTGCCGTCTCGCGTGTGGCTGTGCGCGCGAGGTCGGTAGCCGGCTCCTCGAGCACGGCCCCGTTTTCCGTCCCGGTCAGGGCAGTTACTGGGTTAATACCGGCGTTAACCGCGAGTTTCTCCCACAGCCGGCGGGGCATGTCTTTGGCAACGGTCGCCTCGAGGCCGGCCGCGACGAAGGCCTCGCCGATCCGGTCCGCGAGAGGCGAGGGCCCGCCCGCTCGAGCGCCCAGAACCACCTCACCGCGACCCGTACACTCGACGACGCCCGGTTCCTGCAGGATTGCTCCGTAGGTCGCCGTCCCGGCGAGCACCGGGACCTCGAGTCGCGCCGCGAGCGTCGCCTCGTTCCCCATGCCGTTTTGCAGTGAGAGTATCGCGTCGACGGAGCCCGTTGCGAGCGTTTCGGCGGCCGAACGGGTGTCGAAAGATTTGACAGTCACGACGACGAGGTCGGCCTCGGGGCCGGTTCCGTCGGTCGTCGCAGCGGGGAAGATGCGGGAGGGACCGCCGTCGATCGCACCCTCGAGACGCAGTCCCGACTCGCGGACGGCGCAGACGTGAGCCTCGCGGGCGACGAGGGTCACGTCGTGTTCGCGTGCGAGCAGCCCGCCGATGAGACTGCCGAGGCTACCGGCCCCGAAGACGACGATTTCCATGACTCGAGGTGGAACGAGCGGGGTGAAAACGGTTATCGTCCGATGGTCGGTCTCGGCTCGCGGTTCCGGAAGCCGCGCTTAGTCCTCCGTCCAGTAGTACAGGTCCTCGCGGTCGGCCCCGCAGTTCGGGCACTCGTTAGGCACGTCGCGATCGAGCCGCCCCAGTTCGCCACACTCCCAGCAGCGCCACATGAGCTCGGCTTCGCCGAACTTCTGGCCCGAGCGGACGTGTTCGACGCTCAGTCCCTCGATCCCCTCTCGAAGCGTAATGTAGACCCCGTTCTCGTCGACCCCGCGAACTCGGCCGATCTCCGTCCCGTCCTCGGTGTAGACCGTCGTTCCGAACCCCAGTCGTGGTCGTTCTTTTGCCATGCGAACTACCCGCACGAACCTACGCTGTGGGCGGTGATAAATCCCTACATGCTATATAGAATTGGCCAGGTCCGCGACGATCGTCCGACCGACGCTACCGACGATTCAGTCCTCGGTCCAGTACATCAGGTCCTCGCGTTCGGTGCCACAGTTCGGACACTCATCGGGGAGGCCTTCGTCGATCTCGCCCATCTCACCGCACTCCATACAGCGCCACATCAGGTGTGCCTCGCCGAATTCGTGGCCCGAACGGGCGTGCTCGACGCTCATCGCCTCGGCACCTTCGCGGGTCGTGACGAAGAAGCCGCTCTGCTCGAAGCCCCGAATACGGCCGATTTCGTTGCCGTCCTCGTCGTAGACCGTCTGTCCGAAGTTGAGCTTCCGTACCTCCTCGACGGCCTCGTCCTCGCCCTCCTTCGACGGTGTCTCACCAGTTTCGACCATGGCTGAATTCACACTCGCGACGGCGATAAAGTCACAGCGCGCATTGTGCAAGTGCCCGCTCGAGGGCGTTAGAGGGGTGCCGCCGGGAAGCGTGATCGCAATCAGCTACGAGACGCTCTTATGTGAGGTTGTAACATGGTAATAGAAACCAATATACACCCCCCGAACAGAGACACGTGATATGATAGCTTATCTCATATCTGAGCCGGGGGGCGATGTCATTCGGGGCGGTTCACGTGATCTCGAGTCACATCGACGAGGACAGACACCGGACGAGAGGACGAGAGCGGCCAACGGAGGCGCTGGACAGGCGGTAGCGTCGGATTCGGTACTGCCGTGGGCAAAAAGGGCCCGCAGTCGCGATCCGATTGCTCATACGGATGCGGGCCGTTGCACTGACGACGTGATTCGATCATGAGCGGGACCGGCGTCGCGACGATCGGTGACTGTCGGATCGCCTATCGACGGGCGGGGACGAGCGGCCCGCCGATCGTCCTCTGCCACGGGGCGGGTATCGACGACGCGACCGTCTCGTGGCGACACGCGATCGACGCCCTCGCGGACGACTACCGCGTCTACGCGCTCGACTGGCCGGAGTACGGGAACAGTTCCGGGGACATCGAACACACCGTCGAAACGTACGTCGACATCCTCGAGGGCTTCCTCGAGACGCTGCCCTTCGAGCGCGTTTCGCTCGCCGGCATCTCGATGGGCGGCGGCGTCGCACTCGGCTACGCGCTCGCGAACCCCGACCGCGTCGAGCGCCTCGCGCTCGTCGACAGCTACGGGCTCGGAGCCCGGTTGCCCAACGCGCTCCAGTGGAAGTTCCTCTCGCAGATTCCCGGGATGACCGAGTTCGGGAAAATCGCCGCCAGTACGACCACGCGGAGCGTTCGCACGGTTCTCGATTCGCTCGTCGCGGACGCCGGCACGTTGCCCGAACAGTTCGTCGACGACGTCAGACAGAAACTGATGGAACCGGGCTCGATACGGGCGTTTTCGGCGTTCCAGGACAACGAGCTCTCTTTCAGCGGCCGCGTCGCGACGAACTTCGTCGACGATCTCGAGTCACTGACGGTGCCGGCCCTACTCGTCCACGGCGAGGATGACCCGCTGGTCCCCCTCGAGTGGTCGGAGCGAGCAGCGGAGCTGATCCCGAACGCGGAACTTGACGTGATCGAGGACTGCGGTCACTGGACGCCTCGAGAGCGCCCCGATCAGTTCAACGAGAGCCTTCGGGACTGGCTGCCGGACCCACAGCGTGTCCCGACCCCGAAGTACACCAAGGCGAGGATGCCCGGCGTCACTCGAGTCAGCAGCGATTAGGGCCGTCTCGTTCGTTCTCCGTTGTTAGTCATCTGGCCGGGAGTACGGCTCGAGCAACGCGAGAGCCGTACGACCCGGGGAAGGGCAGGCCGTTGCCCAAACACCGACCGCGAGCGAACCCGAAGGGTGAGCGAGCGGGCCGACGACCGACTCGGAACGAACGAAGTGAGTGGAGAGGAGGGAGGAGTGCTTTTGATCGACCTTTTGCCGAGCGACCGAACGGAGTGAGGGAGCGCAGAGCAAAAGGTCGGCTACATGAAATCCTCGATCCCGCTCTGCTTATTCTTATCATTCTCGAAGACGCTTTCGAGCGCCTTCTCGAGGACCTCTAACCGCTGTTTCGTGTAGGGGCGGCAGTCGTACTCGTCAGCGACCTGGATGGCCGTTTGCATGTACTTGTTCACGGAGCCCTTGTGGACGGTGAGGTTGACGCGGCCGCCACACTCCCGGCAGTCGCCGGTCAGGGGCATCCGGCGGAACTTCTCGCCGCAGTCGAGGCAGCGGGTTTCCTGCCGGGAGAAGGCCCGGAGGTTCCCGATGAGGTCCGGCAGGAAGTGGTACTCGATGACCCGCTCGGCGACGTCCGTCTCGTCGACGGCCGCGAGCTTTCGCGAGAGCTCGAGCTGGGCATCCATCTTGTCCATCATCGAGCCCAGCGTCTTGTACGCCGAGAGGTCCGGCCCCATCGCGATGTTGGTGGTGTCGTGGGTGTGGTCGAAACCGGTGTACTCCGTGTCGGTGCCCAGCGTGTCCTCGGCGATCTCGACGTCGACCGCCTCCGGATCTGCCTGCTCGAGGGTGGCGAGGTAGAACTCTCGGGGGTACTGCCTGACGACGTCCATGTTGTGGGCCTCGTCGTCGATCTCGGAGGGATCGATTCTCGAGGACATGACGAGGGGCGCGTCCATCTTCCCGCCGCGCTGGTCGGGGAGGAAGGACTTGCTAAAGTTAAGTAGTCCGTCAAGTAGCAACATTACGCAGTCTTCGTCACCGTCGCAGTTCCGGCGTTTCGCGGCGTGAAAGTACGGATGGGCGTATCCCACGGCAGCGCTCGTGAACCCGATCACCCTCCCGACAGTTGCCGCGGAAGTGTGGGGTGCCATCCCGAAGACGAGCTCCCCCACGAGCTCCTGGCGGTCCTCGAACTCGTAGTAGGGCTCGAGGCCGTAGTACTGCTCGAGCAGGTCGTCGATGAAGTCCGCGATCTGGAGCATGTGCTCGGCCGCGCCGTTAGAGAGGACGATGTCCTGGACGCGGAGTTCGACCAGCTGGTCCTCGTGGGTGAGCGGTTCACCGTGGATGTCCTCCTCGTAGCCCAGCGCCTGCAGCTGGCCGACGTCGACGTCGAGTTCGCTCGCGCGGACGGACGTGACCGGCAGATCGGTCATGTCGTAGCGGACGGTGCCGTCCTTGAACGTGGAGACATCGTGTTTCGCGCGCAGGATCCCCTTCTCGATCGGTTCGGGGACCTTGGTCTGCGAGGAGAGGCCCTTGACGCCTTTGAGGATCTCGAAGGCGTTCTCGCGTTCGCCGACCTCCTCGAGGGCGTCGCGGTACTCCTCGTGGATGTCGATCTCACGGGTGTCCACGCAGGTCGCCTGCCGCTCGCAGCGGGGACACTCGACGCGGCCGGCCTCGTCGGGGTCGACCTGCACGTCGCAGTCGTAACAGCGGTAGTCCGGCGTCGTGCGGGCGTTGCAGTCCGGACAGCGGTTCTTGAACGTCTCCGTCCCACAGGACTCACAGCGCTGGCGACCGATCTGGACGTCGACGACCCCGGGCGTGTCCGACATCGTCTCGGCGTGTTTGGCGGCGTCGGCGACGTTGCGCTGTGCGCCGCCGGCCTCGCTGATCGGGAACAGCGTGTGAACGGGCGGACTCAGGTCGCGGCGTTCCGATTTCTCCGGCCGCCCCATCCGATTGCCGACCCGGGTCGGGGCCCGCTCGCGAACCCGGAAGGGAGCGACTTCGTTGACCGCCTCGATGGCGTTGTCGCCCTCGGTCTCGTGGCCCCACGTTCGCGCTCGCTCCGAGAGGTCCTCGGGCGACCAGGTGCGCTCGAGTTCGACGGTCGGCTCCTGCGCTTCGTTCCCGGATTCGGACTCGAGCGCGGAGCCGTCGGCGACCGCCCGTCGCGGCTCACAGCCCAGCGTCCGGACGAACGGCCGCCAGCCGTCGATCTCGAGGCGGTCCTCGTCCGGCCGCTGGCGGTGCTCGATGACGATCGTCTCGAGGGCCTCGCGGACGGGCTCCATGTACTCGAGGACGAGCACGCTGTCGTCACCGTCACCGTCGCCCTCGATCCGTCCGTCCGCGACGGCTTCGGCGAGCGTACAGAAGGCGTCGACGGAGATGTCGTGCCAGAGGAAGGTGTACTCGGGATGGAGCGGCGCGTCGTACTCGACGGCCCACTCCAGCGCTTCGCCGGGGTCGGGGAACTCGAGGTCGATACGAGGGTCGTCCTCGAGGGCCTGGATGTCGACGCCCGCGGCCTCGACGTCCTGGATCCACCACTCGTAGGTGTAGGAGGCCGGGGCGAGCGGGTGGTTGTTCTCGACGAACTCGCCGTAGTTGACCAGGTACTCGCCGAGATCGAGGATCGCCTCGACGCCGTTTCGGATCTCGAGGGCGTCCTCGGGATCGTCGATCCGCCGAACGTCGCCGTTGGCGAGTTTGACCGTCGGCCCCTCGAGGGAGTCAACGGGGACGACACCGGCGGCCTTTCCGGGGCGTTCGGTCTTGATCTGGGTACCTGTCGCGAGGAAGTCGTCGACGAGGTGCATCGCGGCGGGGTGGACGCCGGCGGTCGCGAAGCCGTGGTTGCGCGCCCGGCCGTAGCGCAGCCGAAAGCCACCCTTCGCACACGGATGGGAGAAGACGGGCCGACCGGCGATCAGGTCCCGGAGAAACTTCTCGGAGGTCTCGACGCGCGGCGGCCCCTCGGAGTCGTCGCCGGGAGCGTCGCCGCCGTCGCCCGGGTCGTTCGCGTCGGTTTCGGACGACTCCTCGTCGCCCTCGTCGTCCTCGCCGCCGGACTCGTCGTCCGCGGCGTCCGCGTCCTCGCCGTCGTCGTAGTAGTTGCCGTCGATGAGGTCCTGCAGCCACGGCCAGTCGACCTCGTCGAGGTTGCGGGTGTAGCGCTGGATCTTCGGTGCTTTCAGCGCGATCCCCTCGGCGAGGACGAGACACATCCCGCCGCGGGCGCTGTTGGTGTCGACCCGCTCGAGGTCGCGAAAGCCCGAGACCTCCTCGTCCCCGGTGGCCTCCCCGTCGAGCATGATCGGGAGGTTCTTCGCGATGAATTTTGCCTCCGAGTCTTTCGGGGAGTACTGCAGTCCCGTCTCCTTGTCGTAGAGCCCGAGCTCCTCGGCGTAGCGTTCGACCTCTTCCTGACGGGCGTCGTACTGTTCGATACCCACGAGTGCGCGCGTGTAGTCGGCGACGAGCACCGAGAGGGCCTGCGCCGTCCCGCCCGCGGACCGAATCGGGCCGGCGTAGTAGACGTTGACGAACTCCGTCCCGTCGTCGTTCTGGAGGATTTCGACCCTGTCGATCCCCTCGATGGGCGCGGCGACGACGCCCTCCGTCAGGAGCGCGACCGCGGTGCGGACCGCCCCCTCGATCTTGCCGGCGTTCGTCTCGTAGTCGCCGACGCGTCCCTCGGCGAAGTCTTCGGCGAGTTCGAGGGCGGCCTCCTCCCTGCTCATCTGCCCCTCGAGTTCGCGGACCCGCTCGGCGACGCCGTCGATGCCGAGAATGTTCTCGACGCGGTCGGCCATGTCCTTGGCGACCGGGATCTCGACTTCGGGTTTCGGATCGCCGCCCCGTTTCTTGGCCCGCTCGGCGACGGCGAGGGCGTCCTCGAGCTGGTCCTCGAGCCCCTGGAAGTACTGTTCGTCTTCTGTACGCATCTTAGAGCCAGAGGTCGAGTTCGGTGGTTTCGTCGTACTCGCGCTCGAGGGGTTCCTCGAAGACGCGCATGTGGACCTCGCCGGCCCAGACAGTCGCCTCGTTCAGGTGACCGGCGTAGGTGGTTCCCTCGTCGTCCGAGAGGACCGCGTGGGTGTGGGCGAACCGTTCGTCGTCGTCGGACTGCGTCCGACTGCTCGAGGAGCTTTGCTCCTCGCTGTCTAGCCAGGAGACGTTCCCGACGCAGCTGGCGACCTCGAGCGGCTCGTCGAACTCGATCGGATAGTACTCGCACTCGTCCTGATCGTAGAACCAGAGTTCGGCGTCCTGGACCGCGCCGAGCGCGGTAAACCAGGCGGCGTCGGCGTCGACCGTGTCCGCGAGCGACTCGATCTCGGCCCGCCAGTCGGCACCGTTCTCGAGGCTGGCGACGTACTCGTCCGTGGTCTCGACGGCGCGATAGTTCATACCGAACAACTGTGTCGGCCGATAGAAAAAGCCCTCCGGTCGGTTACGGGCAACACGGATCGAGTATCCGACGCGATCCGAAACGCGTTTCGTGAACGCGCATAGGAACGCGCAGCCGGCCACAATGGCGGCGTTGATAACGGTAGGGACTCACTACTGCCCGAGTATGTTAAATAACGATCAAGAAAGCACATAGAGTACCAACTATGGCCGTTAGCGTATTTTTCCGAACTATATGCGAAGAGATTATCGTAATAATTCGTCAAACACCAAAAGATATAATACACGGGTGACAGCACTTGTCATAGTATGGCACGAGACATGCCAGAGCTTACCAAACGGCAGCTGCTCACGTCAGGAGCTGCCGTCTCCGCGGCAACGATCGCAGGGTGCATCGGCGGTGGTGGCAACGGTGGTGGGGACCAGTTCCACTTCACACAAGAACAATCGCGCGAAGAGCAGTTCGATCCCGTCGTCTCGAACGACGCCTACAGCTTTCAGGTGATTCAACTCGTCTTCGACGGGCTCTACGAGTTCGACGAGGGCCTCGAGTTGCAGCCGAAACTCGCGACGGGCGAACCGACCGTCGAGCGCGACGGCACGCGGTACATCTTCGAAATAGAGGAGGCGGCCGAGTTCCACAACGGCGACGACGTGACGGCGTCGGACGTCGCTCACTCCTTTACCGCCCCAGTCGAGGAGGAGACGGAGAACGCCTCGGAGTACGACATGATCGAGAGCACCGAGGTCATCGACGACTACCAGCTCCAGGTGGACCTCGGGGAGGACCCCTACGGCCCGTTCGAACTCGCGACGATGGGCGTAACGGTCGTACCCGAGAGCGTCCGAACCGACGACCGCGACGCGTTCAACAGTGATCCGGTCGGCTCCGGGCCGTTCACCTTCGCCGAACTGCAGGAGAACGAGTACGTCGAGATCGAACGGTGGGACGACTACTGGGACGACCTCGAGCCGAACCTCGAGCAGATTCGCTTCGAGGCCCACGAGGACCCGGCGGGTCGCGTCTCCGACATTCGGGCATCGAATACCGATGTCATCGCGGGCATCCCGAACGACGACTGGGACGTCCTCGAGGGCGAGGACGGCGTGAGTCTGCATTCGGCGGAGAGTCCGACGTTCATGTACATGGCCTTTAACTGTAACGAGGGGCCGACGACCAACCCCGAGGTGCGACGGGCCATCGCTCACTCGTTCTCGATGCAGGACTTCATCGAGTCCAACGGCGCGAACGTGAACTCGCCGATGTACAGCCCGATTCCGCCGGTCGTCAACGAGGTCTGGGGGTTCCCGGAAGACGAGTACCAGGACATGTTGCCGTCGTACGACCCTGATCAGGCTCAGTCGCTGCTCGACGAACACGCGCCGGACGACTTCGAGCCGATCATTATCACGCCGGAGGGCATCCGCGCACAAC
Source organism: Natrinema zhouii (assembly GCF_013456555.2). GTDB lineage: Archaea > Halobacteriota > Halobacteria > Halobacteriales > Natrialbaceae > Natrinema > Natrinema zhouii. The sequence continues at coordinate 2,227,493 of NZ_CP059154.1, read as the reverse complement.
TGGCCGAACGGATCGCCACTCGAATGGACGAGATCGGCTACGGGGCCGACGTCAATGTGCTGGACTTCGCGACCCTGGTCGACACGTACACCAGCGGGAGCGCCGACGACTACCAGATGTATCTGCTGGGATGGACCGGCGGTCCCGACCCCGATTACTACCTCTACTCGCTCTTCCACGAGAGCCAGGAGGAACTGAATCAGGGCCACTTCTACGATGGCAGCGACGGCTTCCACGACGCGATCGCTGAGGGGCGCAACTCGGCCGATCAGGAGGAGCGCTACGACATCTACGAGCCCGTCATCCGGGAGATCGTCGAACAGCTCCCCGCGTTGCCCGCGTTCACGCAGGACAACACGATGGCCTCGCGCGACTACGTTCAGGACCTCCAGGCCCACCCGGAGGTGACGAGAAACCCGACCCTCGTCGCGGACTACACGAACGTGTCGATGGAGTGAGCCGGCGGACGGCGATAGCTGGATCGGTGGGGAACGAATCCCCGCTGGTCCGGTAGCAGTGGCATCGAATCGGGACAGATCAACGAGCGAACGGACTGACTCGCGGACCAATGAAGCTACTCAAGTACACCATATACAGGCTCTTGCAGGCGATCCCCGTCCTGATCGGGATCTCCGTCATCACGTTCCTGCTCGCGAACCTCGGCCCGGGCGATCCGGTCAGCCTCATGCTGCAGGGGCAGGAACACAGCGAGGAACTGGTCAGAGCGATCGAACGGCGATACGGACTCGACAGACCGCTACACGAACGGTACGTGACGTACATGGCCGGCCTTCTCGAGGGAGATCTCGGCCAGAGCATCCACTACCAGCGACCGGTCGCCGCGCTGATGATGGATCGGATCGGGCCGACGCTCCTGTTAGTCCTCTCGGCGTACGCGTTCGCGCTGGTGACGGCGATTCCGCTCGGCATCGTGGCCGCCGACCGGCGCAACGAACCCACCGATCACACCTCGCGGATCGCCGCGCTCGTCGGCGTCAGCACCCCGTCGTTCTGGATCGGGATCGTTCTGATCCTGATCTTCGCGGTCAAGCTCGGTTGGCTCCCCTCGAGCGGGCTTGTCTACCCGTGGCGACCGCCCGGTTCCTATCCGGGTATCGACGGCCACCTCGAGCTGTACTACGAGTCGGCGAGACACCTGCTGTTGCCGATGATCGCGCTGGGAACGTTGCAGATGGCGACGATCATGCGCGTCGAGCGCACGCAGATGATCGAGTCGCTGCAGGGCGAGTACGTCAAACTCGCCCGCGCATACGGTGTTCCGGAGCGGACAATCCTGCGAAAGCACGCCTTCCAGGTGGCCCAGTTGCCGATCATCACGATCGTCGGCCTCAACCTGTCGACGGCCATCGGCGGCGCGGTGCTGGTCGAGACGGTGTTCAACATCAACGGTATGGGACGACTGTTCATCAACGCGATCTCGACGAACGACTACCAGCTCGTGATGGGGATTACGATGCTACTCGGCTTCCTGTTCGTGCTCGGCGTCATCATCACCGACATCTCGTACGCGTACGTCGACCCGCGAGTCACCTACGGTGAGAGGGAGTAACTATGGCAGTCGGTGAATCACAGCTCGAGAGCGGCCGGGAACCGGCGTCCGAGGACGAGGAGTCGGTCGAGGCCCGCGTCGGCTGGCGCTATACCGTGGCGCGGATCAAACGGGACACGACGGCCCGCTGGGGACTGTACATCGTGACAGTCGTGCTGTTCGTCGCGGTGTACGCCGTGGTGGACAGCAACCTCTCGCGGCTCACATTCGGATACGTGTCGGATTACACGTTCGCGCAGCTGCTACCGATCTTCGACCACCCGACGCACATCCCGCCGCCGGGCGAGGGAACGCAGCACATGCCGCCGTACTTCCCGCTGGCCGAGCAGTCGTGGAACCCGCTTCCGGCGGGCGGTACCATCGAGCACCCGCTGGGAACCGACCACACCGGCCGGGATTACTTCACCAGAATCGTCTACGGGACGCAGGTGTCGGTGTTCGTCGGGCTCGTCTCGACGTTCATCGGGCTGACTGGCGGGACGATCATCGGTGCCGTCGCCGGCTACTACGGCGGCAAGATCGACGACGTCCTGATGCGGATGGTCGAGACGGTCTACTCGATTCCGCCGCTGATCCTCATCATCGTCTTCACCGTCTTCGTCGGTGGTGCGAACATCTGGTACGCCGTCCTCGGCGTCGGAATCGCGTTCATTCCCGTCTTCGCTCGGATCATCCGGAGCCGGGTGCTGAGCATCCGCGAGATGGATTACATCGAAGCGGCTCGAGCGGCCGGCGTGAAGGATCGCAACATCATCATGCGACACGTCGTGCCGAACAGCTTCGCGCCGGTGCTGGTGTACGCGACGCTCCAGATCGGCGTCACGATCCTCATCGTCGCCGGGCTCTCCTTCCTGGGCTACGGCGCACAGCCGCCGACCCCCGACTGGGGCCAGATGCTCAACATCTCGCACGGCTACATGCACTCGAACGTCTGGCTCTCGATCTGGCCCGGCATCGCGATCATGATCACCATCATGGGCTTCAACCTGTTCGGCGACGGCCTGCAGGACGCCCTCGACCCCCGAATCGACGACTAACAATGAGTTCAGAACCACTCCTTCGCGTCGAAAACCTCACGACACAGTTCTTCACCGAGGCAGGCACAGTACGCGCCGTCGACGGCATCTCCTTCGAGGTCCGCAAGGGCGAGATCGTCGGTCTCGTCGGCGAGAGCGGGGCCGGCAAATCGGTCGCCTCGATGAGCCTGCTGCGGCTCGTCGAGAGCCCCGGCGAGATCGTCGCCGGCGAAATCACCTACAAGGGCGAGACGATCGTCGGCTTCGAAGAAGGGCCGGACGGCGAGCGTCGGGAGCGCGACGACATGCTCTCGAACGAGGAGATACGAACCCGGATCCGGGGCAACGAGATCGCGGTGATCTTTCAGGACCCGATGGAGTCGCTCAACCCCGTCTTCACCGTCGGCGGACAGCTTCGAGAGTTCATCGAACTCAACCGCGGGCTCTCCGAAGACGAGGCGAAGGCGGCAGCGATCGACATGCTCCGAGAGGTCGGCATTCCGGACCCCGAAGAGCGCTACGAGGAGTACCCTCACCAGTTCTCCGGCGGAATGCGCCAGCGCGTGCTCATCGCGATGGCGCTGGCCTGCGAACCCAGCCTCATCATCGCCGACGAGCCGACGACGGCCCTGGACGTCACCGTCGAGGGGCAGATCATCGACCTCGTCGACGACCTCCAAGCGAAGTACGGGACGAGCTTCCTCTGGGTCACCCACGACCTCGGCGTCGTCGCCGAGATCTGCGACCGGGTGAACGTCATGTACCTCGGCGAGATCGTCGAGCAAGCGCCGGTCGACGAGCTGTTCTACGACACGAAACACCCCTACACGAACGCCCTGCTGAACTCGATCCCCCGGCCTGACCGGACCGTGAGCGACCTCGAGGCGATCGAGGGGGTGATGCCGGAAGCGATTGACCCGCCGTCGGGCTGTCGGTTCCATCCGCGCTGTCCCGACGCCCGCGAGGTCTGCAAGCGGGTCCATCCCGACGCAAGGATCGTCGCCGACGCCGACGGCGAACCGCATCGGGCGGCCTGCGTGAAACACGACGCCTTCGACGTCGGCTACGACGAGAGTCCGCCGCTCGAGGGGAGGACGGAGGCCGATCGGACGGCGGCAGCCGGAGACATCGACGAGGCGGAATCGATCGCGCCGAACCCGGCCGGCGACGAGAGCGGAGGTGAGGGCCGTGAGTAGCGGCATCCGGCTGGACGAGGAGAGCGGCTACGAGAGTGACGAAGCGCTGCTCGAACTCGAGGGCGTCACGAAGTACTTCGCACAGGAGTCGGGGCTGCTCGCGGGGCTGCAGTTCGATCCGAGCCAATTTCCGCCGATCAGCGTCGATCGGAGTACCGTGAAGGCGGTCGACGACGTCTCTCTCGAGATCCAGCCCGGCGAGACGCTCGGGCTCGTTGGCGAGTCCGGCTGCGGCAAGAGCACGCTCGGACGGACGATCCTGCGCCTGCTCGAGCCCACGGACGGAGACATCTACTTCAAGGGGGAGAACCTGGCCGACCTCGGCGGCGAAGCGTTGCGGCAGACGCGTTCGGACATGCAGATGATCTTCCAGGACCCCCAGTCGTCGCTCGACCCGCGGATGAAGGTCGGCCAGATCATCGAGGAGCCGATGCGAGCCCACGACATGTTGGACGACGAAGGGCGGGAAGCGCGGGCGAAGGAACTCCTCGAGAAGGTGGGGCTCGATCCGCGACACTACAACCGATATCCGCACGCCTTCTCCGGCGGCCAGCGCCAGCGAATCAACCTCGCGCGGGCGCTGTCGGTCGACCCCGATTTCGTCGTCTGCGACGAGCCCGTCTCCGCGCTGGACGTCTCCATTCAGGCACAGGTGCTGAACACGATGGATCGCCTCCAGGACGAGTTCGGCCTCACGTACCTCTTCATCGCCCACGACCTCTCCGTGATCCGCCATATCTCTGACCGCGTGGCGGTGATGTATCTGGGCCACATCGTCGAATTGGCCGAAAAGGAGGAACTGTTCGAGAACCCCCAGCATCCCTATACGCGCGCCTTGCTCGAGTCGATTCCCGTCCCCGATCCGCGGGAAAACGGTGCGCGCGGCGTGCTCGAGGGCGAGGTTCCGAGCCCGGCTAATCCGCCCTCCGGCTGTCGGTTTCGAACGCGGTGTCCGCGGCTGATCGCCCCCGACGAATACGACTGGACCGACGAGAAGTGGGCGCAGACGCGGGCGTTCATGCGGGCGGTCAAACGACGGGCGTTCGAACCGATGCCGGCCGCCCGGGTCGAGGCCGAGTTCTTCGATGGGAATCCCCCGCGCGGCGAGGCAGGAGCGATCGTCAGTGACGCAATCGAACTCGTCGCCACCGATGGCGAACGGAGTGGGGGAGGCGAGGCGGGTGACGATGGTGACGACCAGTCCGATCGATGGACGGCGGCGACAGACCTGCTGCTCGAGTCCTTCGCCGAACGGAGCATCTGTGCGCGCGAGAAGCCGGCGTACGAACTCGAGGCCGAGTACGGCGACGGCGAACACGTCGCCGCGTGCCACCTGCATCGGTGACTGGACGCAGACGTATCCGATAGTATATGTTTGGAAAGCGGCCTCGAGATTCGAGAGATCATGTTCCGTAATCGGACGTATTTCCAATTGAGACGGTTCAAAAGATCCGTTCGGCGAATGGTAGAAATTGGCACCGTCGCCGTCGAACTAACACAATCTTTCATCTCGAAAATACTTATGTGTCTGCCGCACTTCTTTACTCTTGTATGAGTAAGATTCTCGCCACCGTCACGGCAAGCACGCAGCGAATTGGAAAAGCACGACGAACGATCGCTCACTCTCCGTCACTGGGTGACGATCAGACGACGAACGAAGACGGCCGCCCCGCGACGCGCATTCTACCCGGTGGCTTCCTCACCGGGTGAGGCTCGGGTCGATGAACAGAACCCGCGGGCGCGGTGCCACTCTCTTCCTGGAAACTCACCGTACTCGAGTCGACTATAGTGCCAACTGAAACGGTTTCCACACCGATTGCACAGCTGTCGTGTAGATCGGTGTGCAATGACTTTCAGTGGCTACTATAGCCCGTTACGCACCCGTTCGGTGCGGCTGACCGCTTCCGTCCGACCCGTCCCCCTCAGTCGAGCACCGACGAGGACTGCTTGACGTACAGATCTTGGTCAGTCACCCGCTGATAGAGTTCGTAGAGCGTCTCGACCGCCGCCTCGTCGGGGTCGAACCGAATGTGGGGGGCGGCGTAATAGCCGCGGCAACTGACGAGGAAGAAGTACAGCGTCCGATGGTGGTCCGGCGTCGCGTCAACGACGCCGATCGGTCGACCACCGAGACCGTCCGAAAAGTCGTTGAGCATCGCCGCGATATCGTCCTGCAACTGCTCGTCCGGTCGATACTGCGGCAGTCCGAACGTCCGTTGCATGTACGTCGTCGCCGCCTCGAGAACCGAGTTCGAGTCCCAGCCGGTCAGATCGACGCCCTGAAAGGTCTCGTACAGCGCGAGCGTTCGCGAGAGTTCTTCCCGGGTAACCGCGATCGGCATGACCGGCTCACCGCGCGAGAGCGAGTAGTCGGGGAACGTGTGCGAACTCGGGGCCGGAAGCTGCGCGAACACCTGCTCGAGCGACATATGCGACCATATGACACGAGAGATGAAACTGTTATCGGTGTGCAACTGCATTCGGCACTGTGGCAGCGTGATCCGTGCCGAACCACAGGGATTAGTGGCAGATTCAACGGCGGTCGTCCCGTTTGGCAGTGCGACTGACGAGTCGGTATCTCACAGAACCCTACCGCTCGAGGACGCGTACACTGCGATCCGTCCGTCGGTCAGGGCCTTTCGGACGCGGAACGCGTCCGAACAGCGGGTAGCGCGGACGGCAGCAACGACTGGCGGTGTGCCGTTGTCGGCCACGACAGGTGACGCAGCCGGATTCGCGACAGAATAATTCCATTTCCCACCCCCAGTTATCGCCAGGCCAGAAGCGTCGGTGCGTCATCTGCCTGCATAGAAAGCCAGGCCCCGTCCGCGGAGATGTCTGCAATGACGTACTCGTCGCTCGCAGCCGTCGAATCAATCGAACCGACGATATGATCGTCGGACGTCATGGCGTGGGGGTTTGTCGCCATGTTAGTGAGTGACAATCACTGCTATATAAACTCATCGAAATTGACTGTCCGTTTCTGATATTAATCGGAACGTGAACGTCGACCGACGGCTGAAACACTGGGTTTATACTCATTTTCGCCGTAATGGAGAGATATGAACGTAGCCGACGCGATGACGCCCCGCGAGGACGTGATAACCGTCGACCTTCCGGGTACCCGAACCGACGTGCTCGAGTACCTGCAAGAACAGTCGTTCTCGTCGGTGCCGGTCGTCGAGGAGAGCGATGACGGGCCGAAATACCGGGGGCTGATCTCCCGGGAGACGCTCATCGACCAGCCCGACGAGGACCAGCTGGTCATGCTGATGAACGAGGACGTGCCGACGACGACCGCCGGGACGAGCCTCGAGGACGTCGCGCGAACGATGGTCGAGGAGAGCGCGCGCCGCGTTCCGGTCGTCGACGGGCAGTTCGAAGGGATCGTGACCGTAACGGACGTCATTCACGCGATCGCGACGGGCGATCAGCCGACCGACGGCACCGTCGAGTCCCACGCCAGCGAGAACGTGAACACGACCTACGAGGGAGCACCGCTGCCCGTCGCCGAGCGGGAACTCTCCTACGCGAACGTGCCCTACACCGTCGCACTGGACGACGAGGGTCGGATGAACGGCGTCCTCACGGAGGTCGATATCATCGAGGTCGCCCGGATCGTCGAGGGCGAAGAGGAGACGGGCGACAACTTCGGCGACCAGGACGACGAGTGGTCCTGGGAGGGCATCAAGGCCGTCGGCAGCCGCTATCTCCCCACGCGGGACATCGAGATTCCGACGAGTCCAGTTCGGGAGTTCATGAGCGACGACATCGTAACGGTCTCGAGCCAGACGACGATTCAGGAGGCCACACAGCGGATGATCAGCAACGACATCGAACAGATTCCGATGGTCACGGGCGAGGACCTCGACGGCATCGTCTGCGACGTCGATCTCCTGGAGGCACTGTATGAGTGAACAGCAACAGGCGGACGGCGAGCGCACCGAGAGCACGAGCGAGAAACTGGTCGAACTGGCCAAGCGACGGGGCTACTTCTTCCAGTCCTCGGGGGCGTACGGCGGCGTCGGCGGCTTCTATACCTTCGGCCCGCAGGGCGCGGCCCTGAAGGGCAACGTCGAGGACGCCTGGCGCGAGCGCTTCGCGCTCGCGGAGGGTAACATGGAGATCGACGCGCCGACTATCATGCCCGAACCCGTCTTCGAGGCGTCGGGCCACCTCGATGGGTTCGACGACATGCTCGTCGAGTGTCCCGAGTGCGGCGAGAGTCACCGCGCGGACCACGTCGTCGAGGACAACACGGAGTACGAGGACGCCGAGAGCCTCCCCATTCCCGAAGTCGAGGACGTCATCGCCGAGTACGAACTGGTCTGCCCGAACTGCGGCGCGGGGCTGGCGGGGCAGGCCGTCGACTCGTTCAATCTGATGTTCGCGACGAACATCGGCCCCGGCGACTCCGACCCCGGCTATCTGCGCCCCGAAACGGCGCAGGGCATCTTCGTCGAGTTCCCGCGGCTGAAGGAGTACGCGCGCAACCAGCTTCCCTTCGGCGTGACCCAGATCGGCCGCGCCTACCGCAACGAGATCAGCCCCCGACGCTCGATCATCCGCACGCGGGAGTTCACGCAGGCCGAACTCGAGTACTTCATCGATCCCGAGGCCGACGACCCGGACCTCTCGAGCGTCGCGGACGTCGAAGTCACGCTGTACCCGGCCAGCGAACAGAACGCCGAAGACGGCAAGGCCTTCGAGACGACGATCGGCGAGGCCGTCGAGGAGGACATCATCACGGATCTGTGGGTCGCGTACTTCCTCGGCGTCGCGAAACCGTGGTACGAGTCGGTCGGCGTCGACATGGATCGCTTTCGCTACCGCCAACACCTCTCGGGCGAGCGGGCCCACTACGCCAGCGACTGCTGGGACGCCGAGAGCGAGATCGACGGCAACTGGATCGAGATGGCCGGCTTCGCCCACCGGGGCAACTACGACCTCTCGAAGCATGCCGAACACTCCGGCGATCGGTTTACGATCTTCCGGCAGTACGACGAACCCAAGACCGTTGAGCGCGCCACGGTCGATCCCGACATGAGCTACCTCGGCCCCGAGTTCGGCGGCGACGCGCAGGCCGTCGTGCAAAAGCTCGAGGACCTCGCGGCTCGCGATCGATCGGCGTTCGACGGGGAGAGCGTCGAGATCAGCCTCGAGGGCGAAACCCACGAGATTCCCGTCGAGAAAACCGGCTTCTCGGTCGAGGAGCAGACCGAAGCGGGCGAGCACGTCACCCCCCACGTCGTCGAACCCTCCTTCGGCGTCGACCGGACCGTCTACACCGTGCTCCACCACGCCTACCGCGAGGACGAGGTGGCCGACGAGGAGCGCACCTTCCTCGAGCTCGAGCCCGAGGTCGCACCCACGTTCGTCGGCGTCTTCCCGCTCCAGAGCGACGACGAACTCGAGTCCGAAGCGACGGGCATTGCCGAGGCCCTGCGCGAGGCGGGGCTGTCGGTCACCTACGACGACTCGGGGAACATCGGTCGGCGCTACCGCCGCCAGGACGAGGTCGGCACGCCGTTTTGCGTGACGGTGGACTACGAGAGCATCGAACAGGAAGACGGCGGCGTGACGGTCCGCGAACGCGACTCGACCGATCAGAAGCGGCTTCCGATCGACGACCTGCCCGAGACGCTGTCGGCGATTCGCGCCGGCGACCTCGAGTTCAAGGAACTCGGGGAGTAAGCAGCGTCGGATTTCCCCTCCTCGTCAGAACGCTCGTCCGTCGGTCCGGAACCAGACGGCCACAGTCACTATCGGGTGATACCCACCCGTTCTCGTTCATTCCTTTAAATAATATATAGTGATACGGAGAACTAACCGACGGACTGAAGGTCACCTCTCTCGAGGCACGAAGTGATGGCCGACGAACTGAAGCGACGACTCGTCCACGCCAGCGGTTCGGGACTCGTCGCTCTCTGGCTGCTCGCCGATTATCTCGATCTCGGGCTGACGTGGCCCCGGTTCAAGATCCTCATGATCGTTCTCGCGACCGGCGCACTCGTCCTCGAGTTTCTGCGGCTCCAGGTCGGACTGGACTGGCGGCTCTACGACGTGCTTACCCGCGAGTACGAACAGGACAACCCCGCTGCATACGCCCTGTACATGATCAGCATGGCCGCCGTCGTGGTGGTCTTCCAGCCGGATATCGCCCTGCCCGCGATGTTGATGCTCGCACTGGGCGATCCGATCAGCGGCATGGTCTCGGACAACACTCTCAAGCAGGTCAAGCCGCCGAAGGTACTCATCACGATGTTTCTCGTCTCGACCGTCATCGCGATCCCGTTTCTGCCGATCATCGCGGCGCTGATCGCCGCCCTGGGCGCGACCATCGCCGACGGCGTGACCCTCGAGATCCGCACCTACATCATCGACGACAATCTGACGATCCCGATCTACGCGGCCTGTCTGGCGTTTCTGGCGCTCGAATTCGCGCCGTTGTAGCACGAACTTTTCCGCCTCGGGTTCGCCAGCGGCGAACCACTCTCTGCTCGCGGGCCGCTCGCACGGCTCGAGGGACACCGTACGTCCCTCGTTGGGCGCAAAAACTTCGATGAAAAAGGCCGCCTCCGCGGACTTCGTCCGCTTCGGCGGTCGACCGCTCGCTACGCTCGCGGATGCTCGTTGTGGTAACTCCGTTCCCTATACTGACCGGCTTAACAAATGGGAACAGAACGACCGAAGAACTGGCTCTAATTTAGCCGCCAGAGTTCGAAATTGAGCGCGGCTGCGAACGTCACCCACGCGAGATACGGAACTAGCAACGCCGCAGCGCGGCGGTCGACCCGCCGAAACGCGAGGATCGTCCCGGCGACGAACGCCCAGAGCGCGCCGATGATTCCCAGCGCGACCAGCGGTGCCTCGAGCGTGAAAAAGGCGGGCGTCCAGGCGACGTTGAACAGCATCTGAACGACGAACAGCCCGAGCGCGAGTCGCCGGCCGTCGGCGTCGCTGCGCCAGACGAGCCACAGCGCGACGCCCAGCAGGGTAAAGAGGAGCGTCCAGACGACCGGAAACGCGATTCCCGGCGGGTAGAACCACGGCTTCTCGAGCGCGCGAAACCATGGCGTGTCGGGCGAGGAGAACACGCCCGGCAGCCCGCCGATAAGATTGACCAGCAGGACGAAAGCGACGGCGGTCAGAATCGGCTTCCCGGCCGGGAGGCGCTGGGATATCGATCGGGTCTCCATACGCGTTCTATGACAGCTCTGGGTTTATATCGCCGACCCGCCGCGACCCGGCGACGCTGCCATCGCACCCGCAGGACCACTTTCACCCCGGTACGGGAACCCTTATTCGCGGCGGCGATGAACGGCAGGTAATGGCTACGACGGACGAGGAAATCGCGTCTATCGAGCATCCGCTGCTCGAGCCCGACTTCCTCGAGCGCCGACTCTACCAGCTGAAACTCGCGGGAACGGCCGCGAACCACCACACGCTCGTCTGTCTCCCGACCGGACTGGGGAAGACGACGGTGAGCCTGCTCGTGACGGCACGGCGACTCGAGGAGGTCGGCGGCAAGTCGCTGATGCTCGCGCCGACGAAACCCCTCGTCCAGCAGCACGCGGATTTTTACCGAGAAGCGCTCCAGATCCCCGACGAGGAGATCGTCGTCTTCACCGGCGACGTGAGCCCGGACGACCGCGCCGAGACGTGGGAGTCGGCGACGGTCGTGATGGCGACCCCGCAGGTGATCGAGAACGACCTCGTCGGCAGCCGGATCTCGCTCGCGGACGTGACCCACATCACCTTCGACGAGTGCCACCGCGCGACCGGCGACTACGCCTACAACTACATCGCCGAGCGCTACCACGCAGACGCGAAACAGCCGCTCGTCACCGGGATGTCGGCATCGCCCGGCGGTGACGAGGAGGCCATCCTCGAGGTCTGTGAGAACCTCGGGCTGGACGAGGTCGAAGTGATGACGGAGGAGGACGCCGACGTCGAGGAGTTCACCCACGACACCGACGTCGAGTGGGAGCGCATCGACCTCCCCGACGAGGTCATCGGGATCCGTGACGCGCTGAACGAGGTCATCAAAGAGCGCCTCGAGAAGCTCAAGGAACTGGGCGTCGCGAGTTCGACCCAGCCCGATCAGTCCCAGAAGGACCTGAATCGGATGCGGGCCGAGCTCCAGGAGCTGATCAACAACGACCAGTCGGAGGGGTTCGAGGGGATGTCGATCCACGCCGAGGTGATGAAACTCCGGCAGGCCGTCACCCTCGTGGAGACCCAGAGCGTCGAGGCGCTCTGTCGCTACTTCGAGCGCCAGCGCAATCAGGCCCGCTCGTCGGGCGCGTCGAAGGCGAGCCAGCGAATGGTGTCCGATCCGCGCGTGCGCGAGGCCATGCGGAAGGCCGAGAGTTTCGACGAGATCCACCCCAAGTACAGCAAGACTCGCATGCTGCTCGCCGAAACGCTGGGACTCGAGGGCGGCGAGCGGGTGATCGTCTTCACCGAGTCCCGCGACACGGCCGAAGCGCTCACGGAGTTCCTGTGTCAGAGTTTCGACGCGAAGCGGTTCGTCGGGCAAGGCGACCGCGAGGGGTCCGACGGGATGACCCAGAAACAGCAACAGGAGGTATTAGACGAGTTCCGGGCGGGCGAGTTCGAAGTGCTCGTCTCCACCTCGGTCGCCGAGGAAGGGCTGGACGTTCCGGAGGTCGACCTCGTGCTCTTCTACGAACCAGTTCCGACCGCGATCCGCTCGATACAGCGGAAGGGCCGAACCGGTCGCCAGTCCGAGGGTCGGGTCGTCGTCCTCATGGCGGAGGACACCCGCGACGAGGCCTACTTCTGGATCTCGCGTCGCCGCGAGAAGGAGATGGAGTCGGAACTACGCGAACTGAAGGGAATGGCCGACGACCTCGCGGAGGAACTCGACGACTCCCAGCAGTCGCTGGCCGATTTCGAGGGGGACGGAGAGCGCGGAGTGGAAGTGGACGACAGCGACGGCAACCCCGACGCAGTCGGTGGGTCTTCCAGCGGAAGCGAGGGGGTTTCAGGGCAGCCCGGATTGCAGGAGTTCGGCCCCGAGAACTCGGACTCGAGTAGTGATGACGAGGCTGAAGACGGGCCCGACGTCGACGAAGAGGTCGAAACCCACGAACCGCACGCTGAGGGCGAAACGGTTGCGGTCGTCGCCGACCAGCGCGAGATGGACGCGAACATCGCGCGCGACCTCTCGCGGCGCGAGGAGTACGAGATCAGCCTCGAAACGCTCTCCGTCGGCGACTACGTCCTCTCCGATCGGGTCGTCGTCGAGCGCAAGTCCGTCGCTGACTTCGTCGACTCGCTGGTCGGGGGTGACCGATCGGTCTTCGAACAGGTCGGCGCGATGGCCCGCCACTACTCGCGGCCGATCATCGTCGTCGAGGGCGAGGGGCTGTACGAACAGCGGGATGTCCACCCGAACGCGATTCGAGGGGCGCTCTCGAGTCTCGCCGTCGACTTCGGTGCGAGCGTGCTACGGACCGAGAGCGAAGACGACACGACCGAACTGCTCGCGGTGATCGCCGGCCGGGAACAGTCGACCGCCGACCGGGAGGTGTCGGTTCACGGCGAGAAGGGGACCAAGACCCTCGGAGAACAACAGGAGTACGTCGTCGCGTCGATCGCCGAGATCGGTCCCGTCACTGCACGGTCGCTGCTCGAGGAGTTCGGCACGGTCGAAGGCGTGATGATCGCGACCGAAGACGAGTTGCAGGCGGCCGACGGCGTCGGGCAGGTGACTGCCGAGCGGATCCGAGAGGTTATCGGCAGCGAGTATACCGGCTGAGTCCAGTTGATCCGTGTCTCAGTCGCTCACTTCGGAGGTGATCCCGTCCTCGCTCTCGTCGGTGATGGGAACGGGACCGGGACCGGGACTCCCCTCCGCGCGGGTGACGATCCGTTCAGCGAGCCAGACGGCTCCGACGCCGAGAATGATGCCCGCGATGACGTCGATCAGCCAGTGAATCCCGAGGTACATCGTCGAGAAGACGACGCAACTCACCACGAACGACGCGAGCGGAAACCACCGCGGGTATTCCCTGCGCGACCGCCAGGCGAACACCAAGACGACGACCGCAAGCGACGTATGTAGCGAGGGGAACACGTTCGTGTTCGACGACACTGCTGCCGTCATCGTCTGGGCCTCCGGATAGAAGTCGTACATCAGCCCGGAGACGGACGACAGGTGGTTCCGCGGTCCGTACGCGATAAAGAGGGTGTAGAGGAGCGTCCCGATCAGGTAATTCAACAGATACGCGATGAGGAGTTCCTTGAGGTGGCGCTGGGATGGCAACAGGAAGTAGAGGATCGGTGCGGTTACCAGCAGATACGGGAACCCAAACATGTACATCGCCGAGAAGAACTCCAGCGTGGCCTGGGGGACGAGATTCTGGAGAACCGCCACGAACTCCCCTTCGATTGCGTATATCTCCGCGGTGATGTCCCAGTCGAGAGCGTGCGAGATCCGTTCACTGTGGCCGGTCGTCGCCCGCTTTGCCAGGAAGAACAGGGCTGCCGCGCCGAGATACGGCGCGACCTCGAGGAGTCGGTGATCGAGTTCGGCCGCCGTCCGGCTGATAGCTGTCCGATCGAGACAGACGGCACAGGTTCCGAGAAGTCCGATACAAACGGCGAGTACGGTCAGCAGTACGACGAATCCAAGTGGCATCGTTAGTGTATCCTACGTTCGTAATTCGACGGGTGACGACGGTATGCAGGCCGGTAGCACGGAGGGCGGTGGGAAACGGCTACCTGAATCACGACGCACGCAACCGGTCGATATAGCCCGTCGGTGAGTGTCATTAGATTACACGTTTTTTGCTAAATATATATCTATTGATGTGCAGATCAGTGGCCGAACGACGAATACATCGAAACGAGTCGTTAGGGCACTCAACGGAGACCGGAACGGGGAGTTCAATCGGTCGTATCGCCGGTTACGGGCGTCGGCATGGGTGCGACAGTACCTGCAAGTAGTATCAACGCAGAGTCGATAGCGTCTCACCGGCCTCGCGAGCCGCCTCGAGGCAGTCTCGCGCGTATCGAGGGTCGTCGGCCGCGGCGGCCTCCGTGGCGAACTTCTCGAGCGTGCGGACGAGCGCGTCGCGTGCGGCCTCGAGGTCGCCGTCAACCGGCGGGGGGCTCGCTGCAGGGCCACGACGGGCCGATCCGGGGTCGGCCGACCGGTCATCGGACGCTCGGTTCGATGCGTCAGGGGCGGCCGAAGCGGCGTCGGAAATGGACGAAACACTGTCAGCGGGAGACGACGCGGCGTCGGGCCGGGACTCGCTCCGAGTCGGCATTGCTGCCGACTGTGATCGCGGTTCGCTGCTCGAGGCGGACGTCGCGGCGCGATGGTGAGGGGACTCGTCGTCGGTCACCTGATGGTCCACAGCGGTCGATGTTGCGTCGGCGTTCGCTGCCGGATCGATGTCGGTAGCGTCCGGCGTGGCGTTAGTCGTCTCGGTCCGTGTCGCATCGGCGGGATCATCGTTGGTCGACCGTTCCGTCGCAGGCTGGTCCGTTGTGGACCCTTCGTCGGCCGGCTGGGCCTCGAGGTCGGTTCCCTCGACGGCGTCGGGGTTGCCGTGACAGCTCGGACAGAACGTGGTGCCGTCGTGCTGGAAGAGCGGGTCACCGCAGGTGCCACAGTGGGCGTTTGTCATCGTCGCGCCCTTGAGCAGCAGGTCGCTCATCCGCTGGGTCGCCTTGCGCTCTTCTTTGTCCTGCTCGTACTTCTCTCGAAGTTTCTCGCGCTCGGCTTCCTTGTCGAAGTCGCTCATGTCCGTCTAGACGTTTCGGAGCGTCGAAAAAGCTGCGACAGCCGACGGTCCTCGAATCGGAACGGATTCTATCAGGTATCGAGTGCGGATTCGACCGCATCGACGGCCGCCTCCGGCGTTTCGACCGTCTCGAGATCGATCCCGAGAAGAGAGACGTCGTGGGTCTCGAGGCCGACGACGGGGCGGTCGTAGATGCTGGCGAAGCCGATCTCCGAAAGGGTGCCGACGCCGCCAGTGAGCGCGATGACTGCATCGCCGTTCAGCGGGACGAGCGCGTTCCGGGCGTGGCCCATGCCGGTCGCGATGGGGATGTCGACGGAGTCGTTCGCCGCTTCGGGACGCTCGCCGGGAAGGATCCCGATCGTCGTGCCGCCCTCGTGCTTCGCGCCGCGACAGACTGCTTCCATCGTCCCGCCGCGGCCGCCACAGACGACCGTGTGACCGCGGGCGGCGAGTTCGCGTCCGACCGCTTCCGCGCGAGTCGCCTGTTCGTCCGTGATCGTTCCGCCGCCGATGACGCTGACGCGCATACGTGAGTTCCACAGGCAGCCGGTATGATCGGTTCGGTCTCGAGGCGATCGTGGCTCGAGCGAATGCCGAGTATCTGGGTACGACAGGTGTGATGTCCGCGTCGTCAACACCGTTCGAACGCCATCGTCCGACGGATTTAACGTGTGGGATGGGGAAGCAATACGTGGTATGACGAAAGTTAGCGTGGTCGGCGCGGCCGGGACGGTCGGGGCCGCCGCAGGCTACAACATCGCGCTTCGGGACGTTGCGGACGAGCTCGTCTTCGTCGACATTCCGGACAAGGAAGACGACACGATCGGACAGGCCGCGGACGCCAACCACGGCGCAGCCTACGACTCGAACACGACGATCCGACAGGGCGGCTACGAGGACACCGCCGGCTCGGACGTCGTCGTCATCACGGCGGGCATCCCGCGACAGCCGGGCCAGACGCGGATCGACCTCGCGGGCGACAACGCACCCATCATGGAGGACATCGGCTCCTCGCTGGCCGAGCACAACGACGATTTCGTCACCGTCACCACGTCCAACCCCGTCGACCTGCTCAATCGGCACCTCTACGAAACGGGCGACCGCGCTCGCAAGAAAGTGATCGGCTTCGGCGGTCGGCTCGACTCCGCCCGCTTTCGCTACGTGATCTCCCAGCGCTTCGACGCACCCGTCCAGAACGTCGAGGCGACCATCCTCGGCGAACACGGCGACGCGCAGGTTCCCGTCTTCTCGAAGGTCCGCGTCGACGGCCGAGACCCCGAATTCGACGAGAACGAGAAGGAAGACCTGCTCGAGGAACTGCAGGCCTCTGCGATGAACGTCATCGAGAAGAAGGGCGCGACCGAGTGGGGCCCGGCGTCCGGCGTCGGCCACATGGTCGAGGCCATCCTCCGAGACACCGGCGAAGTACTGCCGGGGAGCGTCGCGCTCGAGGGCGAGTACGGTCACGAGGACACCGCCTTCGGCGTCCCCGTCAAGCTCGGCTCCGACGGCGTCGAAGAGATCGTCGAGTGGGAGCTGACCGAGTTCGAGCGCAATCAGCTCGGCGAGGCCGCCGAGAAGCTCTCGGACCAGTACGATAAGATCTCGTAATCGACGGTCGTCTCCGATCGGCTTTTTGCACGTCCGCCGCTCGAGCCGGCGTCATACGGTTTGCTGTCACTGTGTCCCGGCGCACCCGCATGGCGGGTCGCGGGTGTGCTAGGAGAGAACTGACAGGAGTCCGTCTCAGGGAATCAGCTGCTCGCCGTCGTCGTCGTAAATTACGATCGCGTCGACGGGACACGACCGGGCGGCGAACTTCGCGTCGAGTTCGGCGTCGTCGGGGACCTCGCGGACGAAGATTCCGTCCTCGACTTCCTCGCTGTCCGCGAGTACTGCTTTGCCCCTCGATTTGTCTTTCTCGAACGCGTCCCACTCGGCGACGCACTGGAACATCCCGATACAGGTGTCCTCGTCGAATTCGACCTTCATGAGCGGGAGTTGGGTCGATCCCCCTAAATCGTTAGCGGTCGTCTACCGTGAGAGGCGTTACACGGGACCAATTGTCAGCGTCATTTTACTATCGTCGGTTCCGTTGATTCGAGCATGGGCCAGGACCGAACCGGCTCGTCGGCAGCCGAGGAACGACGGCAGAGTGAGGCGGATCCGCTCGGTCGAGCGATGCTCGCTCACCACCGCGATACCCCGGGACAGTTGACCTATCGCGACGGCGCGGAGCGACGGGACGGCAACGTCGCCGAGCTCTACTTCTCGAGTCCCGAATCGTGGGACCGGGAGACGATCGACGCGCTCGAGCGCGTCGCCGACGCCGAACCGGTCCTCGACGTGGGGTGTGGTGCAGGGAACCACCTCCTGTGGTGGGCCGATCGGGGCGTCGACGCGGTGGGCGTGGACGCGAGCCCGAACGCGGTCCGAACCGCCCGTGAACGCGGCCTCGAGGACGTTCTCGTCGGCGACATGTTCGATCTGCCGGTGCCGACAGACGCGTTCGGTGCCGTTCACGTCGTCGGCACACAGGTCGGCCTCGGCCGCTCACTGGCCGGCATCCGCGAACTGCTCGTCGAGTTCGCTCGCGTCGTCGGTGACGCGGGGGTAGCCGTCGTCGACAACTATGATCCGACGCGACTCGACGAGGGGTTCTTCGGTTACCGGTCCGATCCCCGCGAGGGAATCGCCCACCGGTGTTTCCACCTCGAGTTCGAGGGCGAGCGGGCGGACGGCGATCGATTCCGCGAGGTCGGTCGAACGCTGCAGTTCCTGCTGTGCTCGCCCGACCGGTTCCGCGAGGCGACGACGGGGACGCCGTGGACGGTGACCGACGTTCTTCGAACCGAGGCTCACTACAGAGCGGTCCTGGCGAAATCGGATTCGAAACCGCATCGGTAGCGAGACGGTCTCAGGGTCGACACGAAAAGCGGGGCGGGCAGCGGCGAGCGATGGGGTACGCGTTCAGCGGTCGTGGACCGAGCCGATCGGCTCGCGGCGGCGGCCGGCTTCCGCCGACGACGAGGGGGCGTCTCCCTCGAGAATCAGGAGGACGTCCCGGTAGTCGACCACGCCGTTGCCGTCGACGTCGAGTGCCTCGGTCACGTCGTCGGTGACGGGACCGATGTACTCGAGGGCGAGAGAGGCGTCGCGGCGCCCCTTCGGTCCGTTCCTGACGACCTCGCGCTCCCAGGCCTCGCGCTGGGCGTCAGAGACGTCGGCGAGGCGGCCGAACAGCAAGAGGGCGGCGACGGTCACCGAGAGGTCGGTGTGATGGATCCAGCCGTTGAACGGGTCGACGTGGGGACCGGCGGCCATCACCGTTTGAGCCGGACCGGTGTGGACGTTCGAGGCCCACGAGACGCCGAGATGCTCCGAGACGACCGCGCCGAGCTCGTTCGAGAGGGCGTAGGGACCCTCGGCCTCTCTGGCGTCCGCGATCCGCGCGACGTCTTCGTCGGTGAGCTCGACGTCGACGCGTTCTTCGACCGCCTCGCGGATCGGGACGCCGTCCTCGATGGCGGCGGCGATAGCCGCGTTGCTCGCCTCCGCGTTCCGAATCGCTTCGGCGTCGATCGGCGAGCCGTAGTCATTGCCGGTCGCCAGACCCCCCGTCTCGTGGTCGGAGGCGACGACGACCAGCGTGTCGTCGCGGGTCTCGGCGTACTCGAGCGCCCAGTTAACGACCTCGTCGAACTCCTCGGTCTCGGCGACCGTCGACTGGACGTCGTTCCCGTGCTCGGCGTGGTCGATGCGTCCGCCTTCGACCATCAGGAAGAAGCCGTCGTCGTCGTCCTCGAGGCGGTCGACCGCGGCGGCGGTCATCTCGGGCAGCGACGGGATCGACTCGTCCCGGTCGAGCGTGTAGGTGACGTGGCTGTCGTCGAACAGTCCGAGCAGTCTGTCACCGCTCGCAGCCCGGAGGTCGCTCTCGTCGAACAGGACCTCGTACCCCTCCGCCCGCGCCCGGGCGAGCAGGTCGTCGTCGAACTCGCGGCGGCCGCCGCCCATGAGCACGTCGACCTCGCTCTCGACGTACTGTTCGGCGATCATTTCCTCCATGCCGCGGTCGGGGACGTGCGAGGCGAAGACGGCGGGCGTGGCGTGGGTAATCCGAGTCGTCGATACCAGTCCGGTCGCTTTCCCCCGCGACTGTGCGAGCTCGAGCTGGGTCAGTAGCGGCGTCGGATCGTCGTCGTCTTCCTCGCCGCGAACCGAAACCTGCCCGTTGTACGCCTTGTGACCGGTCGCGAGGGCGGTCCCGGCCGCCGCCGAGTCGGTCACTTCGCCGCTCCGGGAGTTCGTGCGCGTGTACCCGACGCCGGTCATCGACTGCATCGACAGGTCGCCGTGGACGACCGACGTGACCTCGATCGGGTCGAACCCCATGCCGTCCCCGATCAGGACGATCACGTTCTCGACGTCGCTTCCACGACGATTGCCGGCAGCGTCGGATCGTGCGCCGGCCGCGCCGGTCGCACCGAACAGTCCAGTCGCACCCAGGGCCGTAATGAATTGCCGTCGTCGCATAGTGCGTGGGGAGCCACCACGAATTCGGTTATTATTTTTACTATTATTGTCCGATAAGTCACAATAGGAGTGAGTGGCCGACAATACTCGTCGGCGGGGGGCGTCGCAAATTGGAGGCTACCGACCGGTCGTGTCGATCGGACTCGCGGTGGCTCGCAATGGGAGAGCGGCGCGTAGGTCGCAAGAATGCTTTTCCGCTACGTCGTGGAACCGTGACAGACGGAATGGTCGCACTGTCGTTCGCCGTCCTCGTCGGAACCGCCATCGTCACCTGTCTGTTCATGGCGTGGGTGCTCGGGGCGAACAGCAACTCGCCGCCCTTCGCCCCCGCGATCGGCGCGAACGCGATCTCGACGATGCAGGCGGCGTTCGTCATCGGACTGCTCGCGGCGTTGGGTGCGCTCATGCAGGGCGGGAGTATCTCCGAGACGATCGGTGCGGACCTCATCGACGGCGTCGCGATCACGCCGCTGGCGGCCACCGCGGGTCTGCTGACCGCGGCGGGATTCATGGCGATCGGAATCTACACGCGGTATCCGATCCCCGCAGCCTTCGCGACGACGGGCGCGATGGTCGGCGTCGGCCTCTCGCTGGGCGGCGACCCGGCGATGGCGACCTACCGCCGACTGGGAACCTTCTGGTTGCTCGTCCCGATCATGTCCGGCGGGTTAGCGTACGCGACGGCGACGGTCCTGCGACGCGACGACGTCCCTGAAACGGTCGGCGTCCCACTGCTGGCCGGGATCGTCGGCGCAATCGTCGCCAACGTCCGACTCGGGGTGATTCCGGATCCCGCAAGCGAGCAGGGCACCCTCGCCGGCTTCGTTTCCCGGCCGTTCGGCGGCGGTCCGACCCTCGCGGCCGGGATCGACCTCGGAACGCTCCTCGTGACGATCGGAGCCGGGTTTCTCGCGTTCTACTGGGTCCGCGAGCGGGTCCGCGCCTCCGTCGAGAGCGGCATCCGCTCGTTCCTGCTCGTCCTCGGGGGGATCGTCGCCTTCTCCTCGGGCGGTTCGCAGGTCGGGCTCGCGACCGGCCCGCTCGAGAACCTCTTTCGAGCCGAACTCGGTCTGCCGGGGATCCTCCTGCTCGCGATCGGCGCGGTCGGCATCCTCGCGGGCGCCTGGATGGGCGCACCGCGGCTGTTGCAGGCGACCTCTCGGGAATACGCCCAGCTCGGCGTGCGCCGATCGATCGCGGCACTCGTGCCGGGCTTCATCATCGCGCAGCTGGCGATCGCACTCGGGATCCCCATCTCGCTGAACAACATCATCCTCTCGGGGGTCATCGGCGGCGGGCTGGCCGGCGGCTCGGCCGGCGTCTCGCGGCGCAAGATCGGCGTCACGATCACCTTCTGGCTGGTGACGCTCGGGAGTTCGGTTATCGTCGGCTACGGGCTCTATCAACTGTTCGCGAGGGCTATCGGGATCTGAGTCTCCGACAGCGTTGGCAACTCGAGGAACAGCGGAACTCGCCTCTTGTCAAAGAGTTTTAATTGGGGCTAGAGCACCGTCACCGGCCGCGCAGTGCGTTCGACCACCGTGGCGGCGATGCCGCGGCCGAGAAACCGCCTGAGAAACCCCGTCGACCCGCTTCGGGAGCCGTAGATGACGACGTGATCGACCCCCTTCTCGGACGCGTACTGCGGGACGACGGTGCCGGGTCGTCCCTCGGTCGTCTCGATCCGAACGCGGTCTACCGCCGCGGGATCGGTGGAATCCGTGGAATCGGTGACCGACTCGAGCACCTCCTCGGCGCTGGCCCGCGCCGTCGTCGTCCGTTCCTCGCTTCGCTCGAGGACGCCGCCCTCGCTGAGCGGCGCGTCCAGCGGCGTGACGACCGCGAGCAGCGTGATCTCGGCGTCGGGGAACGTCTCGAGGGCGTACGCGAGCGCCTCGTCTTCCCGCGGACGGCCGAGCGTCGGGACGAGGACGTGGGCAGAGTCGGCCATAGAGTCGTCTTCGGTCGCCGGTCCCATCGGTCTATCGCCGTCGAACGATCGCTCTCACTGTCGTGTTTGTGTAACAGCTACTTCTGATGGGATCGTCGTGAAAAATCGCTCTGCTATCGTGGCAGCAGGGAATCGCCACGCCCTCCCCAGCCGATTCGTTCGCGCCTTGCGGCGCTCACTCATCCCTCGCGCAGTTTCGGGCCGCAGCTCACCCATCGGGTTCGCCGCGGTACAGCGCGCGCCACAGCATGCCGGATGGTCGGTCTGGAGCGATATGTTACTCCCCTATGTTGAACGCTCGAGGGAAGCACGGAGCCGCCAGAGATCGACACGGATCGGGAGGCAGACGAACGCACTGCTCGAGATCACCACAGCCAGCGAGACGATACTTTAAACCGCAAACGGCGCCAAGCACGGGTAATGAATATTGAGGAGCTGACGGGGCTCCCAGCCGGTGCCGTCGACCACTTCCGGAACGAGGGCATCGAGGAGCTCTACCCGCCTCAAGCCGAGGCGGTGGAAGCCGGCGCGACCGACGGCGAGAGCCTCGTCGCCGCGGTCCCCACCGCCAGCGGGAAGACGATGATCGCCGCGCTCTCGATGCTGTCGGCGGTCGAGCGCGGCGGGAAGGCGCTGTACATCGTCCCGCTGCGAGCGCTCGCCAGCGAGAAGAAGGAAGAGTTCGAAGCCTACGAGCGCTTCGGCGTGACGACGGGCGTGACGACCGGCAACTACGAGAGCACCAGCGACTGGCTCTCGACGAAGGACATCATCGTCGCCACCAGCGAGAAGGTCGACTCGCTCGTGCGAAACGGGGCCGACTGGCTCTCGGATCTGACCTGCGTCGTCAGCGACGAGGTCCACCTCATCGACGACCGGAATCGGGGGCCGACGCTCGAGGTAACCCTCGCGAAGCTCCGAAAGCTCAACCCGCGCATGCAGGTCGTCGCGCTCTCGGCGACGGTCGGCAACGCCGACGAAATCGCGGACTGGCTCGACGCCGCGCTCGTGGATACCGACTGGCGGCCGATCGACCTCCGGATGGGCGTCCACTACGGCAACGCGCTGAACTTCGACGACGGCTCGACTCGCGAGGTGCCGGTCGAGGGGTCGGAGAAACAGGAGGCCGCGCTCGTCCGCGACATCCTCCAGGAGGGCGGCTCCTCACTCGTGTTCGTCAACTCCCGCCGAAACGCCGAGGCCGCCGCGAGGCGGTTGGGTGGGGTCTCGCGAAACGAACTGACCGCCGAGGAGCAGACCGAACTCGCGGAGTTAGCCGACGAGATTCGAGACGACAGCGACACCGAGACGAGCAAGGATCTTGCCGAGACCGTCGAACGCGGGTCGGCCTTCCACCACGCGGGTCTCTCGAGCACCCAGCGGAGCATCGTCGAGGACGCCTTCCGCGATCGACTGCTGAAGGTGATCTCGGCGACGCCGACACTCGCAGCGGGGGTCAATACGCCCGCTCGCCGCGTTATCGTCCGCGACTGGCGGCGCTTCGATCCCAGCGCCGGCGGGATGGCCCCCCTGGACGTCCTCGAGGTCCACCAGATGATGGGGCGGGCCGGCCGACCGGGGCTCGACCCCTACGGCGAGGCCGTGTTGCTCGCCAAGAGCCACGAGGAAAGCGAGGAGCTGTTCGACCGCTACGTCTGGGCCGATCCCGAACCGGTCCGCTCGAAACTGGCAGCCGAACCCGCGCTTCGGACCCACGTGCTGGCGACCATCGCCTCCGGCTTCGCCCGAACCCGGGGTGGACTCCTCGAGTTCCTCGAGGCCACCCTCTATGCCAGCCAGTCGACCGAAGCCGGTCGGCTCGAGACGGTGACCGACACGGTTCTGGCGTACCTCGAGTCGAACGATTTTATCGAACGAGACAGCGGTGAAACGGACGATAGCGACGATGCAGACGCTGCAGGTGCGTTCACGTCTGCAGCCGACCTCGCCGAGGAGAGCGGTCGGGACGAGACGCTCGAGGCAACCAGCCTCGGCCACACCGTCTCCCGGCTCTACCTGGATCCGATGAGCGCCGCGACAATCGTTCACGGACTCGAGAGTGCCGACGAGCGCCCGACGGCGCTGGGACTCTACCAGCTCGTCTCGCGGACGCCCGACATGTACGAACTCTACCTGCGCTCGGGCGAGGACGAGAAATTCGGCGAACTCTACTACGAGCGCGAGGCTGAACTGCTGGGAGACGCGCCCAGCGAGTACGAGGAGGAGCGCTTCGAGGACTGGCTCTCCGCGCTCAAGACGGGTAAACTGCTCGAGGACTGGGCCGCGGAGACCGACGAAGAGCAACTGACCGACCGGTACAAGATCGGCCCGGGCGACCTCCGCGGGAAGGTCGACACCGCTGAGTGGTTACTCGGTGCAGCCGAGTCGCTCGCCGCGGAGATCGACAGCGAGTGGACCGTCGCCGTCCGGGAGGCCCGCGCCCGCGTCGAACACGGTGTTGGCGAGGAATTACTCGAGCTCGTCGGGGTCGGCGGGGTGGGCCGCAAGCGCGCTCGCCGGCTCTACGATGCGGGAATCGAGGTACCCGCGGATCTGCGAACCGCGGACAAGGGCGTCGTTCTCAGCGTGCTCAAGGGGAAGAAGACGGCCGAAAACATCCTCGAGAACGCCGGCCGCGAGGATCCCTCGATGGACGGCGTGGAGCCGTCCGGATCGGCCGCTGGAGAGATGGGGGGTAACTCGAGCGACGACGCAGGCGACGCGACGACGGCAGAGCCAACGGACGCGGACGACAGTCAGGCGAGCCTGGGTGACTTCTGATGGAGCTACTCGAATGTCGACTCGAAATCGAGGATCTGGACTCGTTCGTGGCCGAAATCGGCGAGATCGGGGACCGCCACGACGTGACGATCCAGGCGTTCGATTCGCGGTACGTCGCCGACCGTCACCACCTCGAGCGGGCCGTCGAACTGGCCGATCGCGCCATTGAGCGCGGCGAGAACGTCGCCCGCGATCGCGCCGTCGAAATTCTGCTCTACGCCGCCGGTCGCCGACAGATCGATCGGGCGCTCGAGATGGGCGTCGGCGAGGGGGACAATCGGGCGGTCGTCCTCGTCGACGGCGACACCGACGATGCGGAAGCGGCCGCGCTCGCGGATCTCGAAGAACTGGACGCGTTCGTCGAACGGGAGCCGACGCTCGAGTCGCGGGATGAGGAGACGCTCTGTGATTTCTTCGAGATCACCGACGCCGAGCGCGGGGTCACCGACGCGCCGCTGTCGGCGCTGGTCGGCGAGCGGGTCGCCCTGCTCGAGGTCGAGAAGTGAATCCGTGGAAGACGAGACATCGACCGACAGTCGAACCATCGGTAGTCGACGGGCGATAGTCGACGCCACGCTCTTGTGCGATCCGCTCGACGTCTATCTATGGCCTCCCTCGAGGACCCGCTCGATATCGGCGGCGTGACGGTCCCCAACCGGCTCTACCGCGCGCCGCTGCTCGAGTGTGCGGGCAACGGCCCCGACGCGGTCGAGACGTTGATCGACGACCTCGAGCCCGCCGCGGCGTCGGGCGTCGGACTCATCTGTCAGGGAGCGACGATCGTCCGCGGCGACGGCGGCTGTGCCGCGCCGGGGATGACCCGCGTCCACGATCCCGACTTCGTGGACCGACTGTCGCGACTGACCGATCGGATCCACGACCACGGGAGCCGGATTTTCATTCAGCTCGAGCACGGCGGGCTCCGAAGTATGGAGACCTGGCACGCCGAGTATCGCGCGGCGCATCCCGACCTCGAGCAACTCGCCGTCTCGGAGCCGCCGTGGCAGTTGCGGCTGCTCGATCGACTGGGATTCCTCGAGTACGATCCGCACGTCCTCACGACTGCGGAAGTGTACGATCTCGCGGCCGATTTCGGTCGTGCAGCAGCTCGAGCCGTCGACGCCGGCTACGACGGGATTCACCTCGCCGGCGCCAATATGGGAATCGTTCAGCAGTTCTGCTCGCCCTTTTACAACCGGCGAGACGACGAGTTCGGCGGCTCGCCGGAGGCCCGCCTCGAGTTTCTCGCACGCGTCCACGACGAGATCCGCGAGCGGGCAGGGGACGTCCCCCTGATGACCAAAGTCCCGGCCGAAACGCCAGCGCCGCCGTCGCCGCTCGTTCGTCGAAAACTCTCGCTCGAGGACGGGATCGAAATCGTTCGTCGGCTCGAGAAGATCGGCTACGACGCGGTCGTGCCGGTTCAGACGTCGGTCGTCTGGGATATGAGCATCGTCCGCGGGGCGTATCCCGAGCGGGCGTGGGACAACGAAGCGTTTCCCGAGGAGTACGACGCGGCCTTCGGCGGGTCGGCGCGACGGCGGCTCGTCGCCCTCGGCAACCGGCTCGAGTCGCTGCACTACGATTTCGAACCCGCATGGAACGAGGATTTCTGTCGGTACGTGCGCGAGCAGGTGTCGATCCCCGTCCTCGCGGAGGGCGGGATTCGAGAGCGGGGGCAGATGGATCGGTTACTCGGCTCGAGCGAGCGGAGCGGAGTAGAAGGCACAGACGCGAGCGACGCAACGCCCGCCTGCGACATGGTCGGCATGGCCCGTCCCTTCTACGCCGAACCGCGGCTGGGTGCGCGGCTGCTCGAGTCCGGGTCGGGAGATGAAAAGCCGCGCGTGCTCTGTGAGAGCTGCAACAACTGTACGGTACCGCAGGTGACGGGTGCCCCGGGGCTCTGTCGGACGCCCGATGTCGTTCGGAGACGAGGGGAACTCGAGCGGGAGGGAGCGTACGACCGCACCGAATCGTAGGATCAGCCGGAAACTGTCTCGTTCGTCAGTTCCTCGAGCGTCCCCTCGGTCGTGTAGTCCGGCGCTTCGACTCTGAACTGCGAGTCCGTCGACCCCGCATAGTGTAACTGGAGCGTGTACGAGCCGTCGTCCTGGATCGGCGCCACTTCGATGCGGTTCGCTTCGACCTGCTCGAGGCGAACCATCTCACCGGCGTACTCCGAATCGGTCGTTCCGTTGATTTTGTACAGTTCCCATTCGGCGTCGATATCCGATCCCTCGAGCGGGTAGCCGCTGTTGATCCATCCGCCGAGTCCCTCGTCGATCGCGTACGCGTGTTCGTATCCAGCATCGATCAGGGAAGCGGCACGCTGAGACGACAGGTGGTGTGGACATGCACAGTAGGTGACGATCCGGGTATCGGTCGACCACTCCTCGACCGGATCGTCTTCGATGTCGCCGGCGGCGGACGCCGGTGAGAAGACGGCTCCTTCGATCCGCCGTTCCTCGTACTGGGTCCGAGTGCGCGCGTCGACGAACTTCGCCTCGTCGTTTTTGTACCACTCGTACGCGTCTCGGACCGGGACGAGTGGAACGTCGGCTCCGTTGGGTGTCGAGTACAGTTCGTAGTCGAATTCGTTGGCTGCTGTCGCGTCGCTATCGCCACCGAGACAGCCCGCAACCACGCCCACCGTCGTCGCCCCGCTGACGGCGAGGAATGTCCGTCGATTCATACTCGACTTCTAGTAGCGAGGGAGAGATAGGGCTTCTGGTGGCGGAACGGGACTCGTGAGACCCCTTCGTTTCGGGTGGAAATCAATGGACAGGACTGGAAAAGTGCTCGAGTCGAAACGAGAGAGAAGTAGTCCATCCTGGATTCGAACCAGGGTCGAAGCCCCCAGAAGGCTTCAGGATTGGCCGCTACCCCAATGGACTGAGATGTTTCGTCGGTTCCGCTTCCGACGGTGTACTGCACCATAGTTGGGTTCCGTATTAGAGTGTTACGAACTCGATTGCGACTCGGAACCAATAGATGGATTCCTGTATTGGATCCGGATGCGCCCGTAATTAGGGCGATAATGGATCATAGTGTTCTTTCCGATGGCAGTTTGCACAGAGAACGATGCACTTCTCGATCTCGTTTTGAATTCGGTCCTTCGCATATCCGAAGGCGATCATCTTCCCGACAGCCATCTCTTTTTCGTCTTCGTCGACGTGATGGAAGTCGAGGCAGACTGGGTTCATCTCGCTACAGCGATCACAGCCGCCACGTGCTCGCTGAAGTTCATTTGCCCACGCTCTGTGTGATTCCCGTCGTTCGATCGAGCGCTCGGTATTCCAGTCAGCATTTTTATAGTGCCACCGCTGGTCTACGGAAAGCTCTTCCCAGGACGTTCCCTCGGAAAGCTCGACATCATCGGGTTTCGGCCCGACTCGAGGCCCTCTCGAATACGAGGTTTCTAACCCGGCCAGCTCTTTCGCGTCGTTCCAGCCCCCACACGTCCGGATGATCGTCGCAGAAGCCGGTGTCAGCCCCAATTCCTCGTACTGCGCCTTCGTCGGTGACTCACCAAGTTGCTCAGCCGCCCGCTCAGCGCCTCGAGGCACTCCTCCTCCGTCGTCACACCGACGTTCGCCGCGCCTTCCGATATAAACCCTCGCGAGCACGTTCGGAAAACGGCACCGGCGAAAACGAGCTACGAACGCGAACCGATACCCCTTTTCCGTTCTCTCGCGCACCTGCGAGTATGTACGTCGGACGGTTCGTCGTCGTCGGCCCCGAGGTGGGCGCGTATCGCGTCTCCTCACGATCGTTCCCGAATCGCGAGATCGCCGCTCGAGACGAGGCGCTCACCGTCGGTCCCACCGACGACGCGCCGGCAACGGACAACCCCTACGTCTCCTACAACTGCCTGCGGGTGGTCGAGACGCCGACGGGCGAGACGGCCGTCTTCGGCAACGGCTCGCACGTCGATCCGATCGCGGAGAAACTCGAGTTGGGCTACCCCGCTCGAGACGCGCTGGCAGAGAGCCTGCTGGCGCTTGACTACGAGAAGGACGACTACGACACGCCTCGGATCGCAGCGACGATCGGTGGCGACAGCGAGGCGTTGATCGGGACGGTTCGGAAAGACGCGCTGCTCGTCGAGACCGTCGACGAACCGACGCTGGTCGCGACCTACGAGAAGAACGCGCCCGAAGCGATCGATCTCGAGGCGGGGAGTGCCGCGGCGGCCGCGAGCGAGGTCTACGACCTCGAGTTCGAGCACGCGGTCTGTGCGGCCGGCGTGGCTCGGACCGATAGCGGGTTCGAGACGGCGATCGAGAACGGCGACTGATCGAGACAGGCCCCGGTATTTTCGCTAGCTGTGTTGCTCGGTAGGCGGACACACCGGTCGGAACGGGTGCTCTCAGCGACAGATGACCGTCACCGAGTCATGCTGAGTGCGACGCGGTAGTCACCGACCGCGGCGGGATGGTTCTACGGGATGGTGATCACGATGAGAGCGATTCCGGCAGCGCCAGCGAGTATGCCGACTGCGTACGCCAGTCGCTCGCCCCATGCGACTGTCCGTTCGAGCGAGAGCACGACCGCGATCAGTGCCATCCACACGATATTCATCGAGCCCACGACCACCACGAACGCGAACAGGGCCCAACAGCACCCGATACAGAAGACGCTGAACTGCCAGCTCATTCGCACGGCACCGCGAATCCCCGGCCGGTGGTGTCCCATGAGGAAACCGAGCGGAGATCGACAATACCGAAGGCACCGGTACTTGTAGGGGGAGAGCTGATACACCGCCAGCAGCAGGAGCGCACTGCCAACTAAGAGAGTACCGTGCTCGCGCGCGATGGCGGCGATCGGAACCACGACGTTGACGACGAGCGGAATGACTCCCGTTAGCATCCACATCAGCGCGTACGTTCCCATGAACGCCGCTACCCGCGCCCATCTTCCCGCTTTCGTCGTCTCCTCGAGCGTCCCGTAGTACAGCCGGAAGAGGGGTACCGACGACGGGTACATCATCGCGATCATCATCGCGCCCCACATGAATAGATAGAGAGCGACACCGGTGGGACCGTTCGAAAGCGCCATCGTCTCCGGTGCTCCGGGGTCGGACAGCTGCGATCCGCGTGCTGATTCCGGCATCGGGAACCAGCGGCCGATGATCGCCGCCCACGCGAGCAGTGCAATCACGTACGTGACGAGCGCGACGGCTGGAATACGTCGGCGGGTGAATCGCTTCCGGAGCGATTCACGCGTTCGCATAGTAGAACTGGCAACGGTATACGTGAGATCGTTAGGCGTTCGCCAGCTCGAAGTCACCGAAGTACGAGTTGTTCTCCGAGACGTCCCACGAGAACTCGTCGTCGTAGGTGACAGTGGCTGTCGTCGACTTTCCGGTCTGCATCTCCCGACTCTTCGTGAGCGGATGGGGAGAGATGGTGCCGAGGTCCTCGTTGAAGCCCCGCTTCCCGACGACCGCCATGGAGACGACGTCTCCCATCTCCACGGAGAGGTCCGCACCGTTCCGGTCGAAAGTGACGGGGACGGTTGCGACCTCGGCGCTTTCCACGTGGGTGTCGGCGACTGGGGCGAAGATACCCCCGGCACGTCCGAAATAGATGTCTTCGAGTGCGGCCCGCTGGTCGTCGTCGGCCGCCTCGTCGATGAGGAGCACGACGTTCCACCCGGTATCGGGAGCGAACATGACGCCAGTTTCAGTGGAGACGAGCATACCGACGGACAAATCGCTCAGGTCGATGTCCCCGTACCGCCCGTCCCGTATATGCCACACTAACGACACCGTACAGACGTTATCGTCGGGGGGTTCCAGCCAGATGCACTGGCACGTGACGTCGCAGTTGCAGGCTTCGACGTAATCCCCCTCGAGTTGCCATTGTTCGGCCATTTCGAAACTACCATGTAGTGTGTCAACACATAACATAATAAATCTTTTACGCGGAACGAGTAGTATATCCATCCTTTTGCTGAATCCCTTCTCTGTATTTAGTGTCCATCTGTAGGAGACAAGTGATATATCGGTGACTGACGCAGTACACCGTTTCTCAGGCCGGGCGTTCGCTGGCTCTCCAGCCAGTACCGACGAAGCGGTTGCCGCCGGATAACCTACATACCGCTTGCGACTGTTATCCCCGAGCATGAAGGTCGGACTCATCTCGGACGTCCACGGCAACCGGGTCGCCCTCGAGGCCGTCCTCGAGGACATGCCCCCGGTCGACGAGCTCCTCTGTGCTGGCGACGTGGTCGGCTACAACCCCTGGCCCGCCGACTGCGTCGACGAGTTGCGAGCGCGGGACGTGCCGACGGTGGTGGGGAACCACGACGCTGCCGTCGTCGCGGACACCCCCTTCCGATTCAACGGTATGGCCAAGGCAGGCGTCGAATACGCGAAACGGGAGCTGTCGGACGAGCAGCTCGAGTGGCTCGGGTCGCTTCCAGCGGAGCGCCTCGCATGCGACGACCGAGTGAAACTCGTCCACGGACATCCCGACGATCCGGACCGGTACACGCGATACACGTATCCGAGGGACTTCTCGCCGCGGCTGCTCGGCGAGGAGGACGTCCTGGTGCTCGGCCACACCCACGTGCAAGGCGTCGAACGGTTCGCGGAGGGGATCGTCGTCAATCCCGGTAGCGTCGGCCAGCCCCGCGACGGCGATCCGCGAGCGGGCTACGCCGTGGTCGATCTCGACGCGTTGACCGTCGAGACCCACCGCGTCGAGTACGATATCGAGGCGGTACAGGAGGCGGTCAGCGAGGCCGGACTGCCCGACTGCATCGGGACGCGACTGGCTCGTGGCAAGTGAGCAAGCGGAAGACCGCGGAAACGAATCGTTTTACACTCACCCCACTGCTACGTTCGGGTATGGTATCCACCGGCTCCACCGCGTGCCCCGACAGGAACTATCCTCGTCGCGCCGTGGACCGGTGTCGTCGGTCGTCCGGTCAGTCGACCCGAACGCAGCGTCGCGTCGCGACCGGTTCCGTGCGGGTGACGACAGAGGGCGATGTTTAGGCGCATCCGCGAGGACGTGCGAGCGATGCACGAGCGCGACCCCGCCTCGAAGGGGTGGCTCGAGGTCTTGCTCTGTTATCCGGGGCTCCACGCGGTCTGGGGACATCGCCTCGCTCACCGGTGCTGGGCTGGCGGCAGTGGCTGCCGCCTTCTCGCGCGGTTGTTCTCCCACCTCGTGCGCCTGCTGACGGGCGTCGAGATCCATCCGGGCGCGGAGATCGGCCGCCGAGTCACGATCGATCACGGAATGGGCGTTGTCATCGGCGAGACGGCCGAAATCGGCGACGACGTCCACATGTATCACGGCGTTACGCTCGGCGGCGACACCAACGAACCCGTCAAGCGCCATCCCACGATCGAAGACGGCGCACAGTTGGGCGCGAACGCGACGCTGCTGGGCGACATTACGATTGGCGAGGACGCGGCCGTCGGCGCTGGCTCGGTCGTCACCGAAGACGTCGAACCGGGTG
Organism: Natrinema zhouii; assembly: GCF_013456555.2. Taxonomy (GTDB): domain Archaea; phylum Halobacteriota; class Halobacteria; order Halobacteriales; family Natrialbaceae; genus Natrinema; species Natrinema zhouii. The sequence continues at coordinate 2,195,181 of NZ_CP059154.1, read as the reverse complement.
CGACCGTCGTCGGCGTGCCGGCGGAGCGAGTGGACTAGGGACGACGGAGTACAGAGAACCGTTTAGACTCCTTCAATACCCGCTGAACGCTCAGTACAGTTTATCGACTGTCACTCCGAATTGACCAACCGGCGTGCGGTGGCGCGCGCTGGGCCGTGGTGAATGCCAATGAGCCGCGGCTCGAAGCCGTGCGAGGGATGAGCGAGTGAGCATAGCGAACGAGCGAATCGGCTGGGGAGGGCGTGGCTATTCCCTGTTGCCACGATAGCCGACCGCTCTCTGTTATCGTTCTACTCTCAGACCGGATGCACCATTCACGTCTACGAGGCAGTTAAGTTGCATTCTATCGGTCGTAATCGAGACGATAGGACGGATTCTACGTACTCAGAGACTTACACGAGCGGCTCGAGCAACCCTTCACCCGCCTCGAGCAATTCCCGAACTCGATCCTCGTCTGTAGCCTCGGCGTAGACCCGCAACACTGGCTCGGTTCCGCTCGGACGGACCAGCAACCACGAACCGTCGGCCAGCAGGAGTTTGAAGCCGTCAGCGGTGTTGATATCCTCGACCGCGGTTCCCGCCACGGTCTCGGGGATCTCGTCCTCGAGCTCCGTCAACACCCGCTGCTTCTCGCTGTCGGGACAGTCGACGCTGATCTTGTCCTGAACGACGGTGCCGTGTTCGGAGAGCAGCCGATCGACGCGATCGTCCAGCGGTTCCGCGGCGTGCATCGCACTCGCGAGCAGCGCCATCAGGACGCCGTCCTTCTCGCGGACGTGGCCCCGGACGGTGAACCCGCCGGACTCCTCGCCGCCGACGAGCGCGTCGCCCTCGGCCATCGCTTCCGCGACCCACTTGAAGCCGACGGGGACTTCGCGGACGGACTCGCCGTGGGCCTCCGCGACCCGGTCGATCAGATACGTCGTGGAAACGGTCCGGACTGCCGCGCCCGACTCCGTCTCGAGCAGGTAGTCGTAGAGCGCGGCGAAAAACAGGTTCTCGTCGATATAGCCGCGTTCGGGCGTGACGACGGCGATTCGGTCGGCGTCGCCGTCGTTGGCGATCCCGAGGTCGACGTCGCTCTCGTCGTCCGTCACGGCCGCGATTAGATCCCCGAGGTTCTCCGCGGCGGGTTCGGGCGAGCCGCCGCCGAATTCGGGGTCGCGCTCGCAGCGATAGCGCTCGAGCGTGGCGCCGGCGCGCTCGAGCAGGGTATCGGTCGTGTCGCGACCGCTGCCGTGCATCGCGTCGTAGGCGGCGGTCAGCGCCGAGAGGTCGGTACTACCGGTGATCGACTCGACCAGTTCGATGGCGGCGTCGGCATGTGGCTCGGCGAAGTCGACCTCTCGAGTGGTTCCGTGTTCGTCCTCGGGGAGCGGCTCGGGCTCGGCGAGTCGCTCCGCGATGGCGTCGGTGACGGCGGGCAGGGCCGGCGCACCGTCCTCGGGAATGAACTTGACGCCGTTGTACTCCGGCGGATTGTGCGAGGCCGTAATGACGAGTCCGCCCGCGAGGTCGCGATCGGCGATGGCGTAGGCGACCAGCGGCGTCGGCCGGTCCCGATCGGCGAGCAACACGTCGAATCCGTTCGCACACAGCGTGCGCGACAGTTCCTCGGCGAACCCGCGCGAGGTCTCCCGGGCGTCGTACCCGACCGCGACCGGTCCTTCGAGCCCCTGGTCGGCCAGATAGGTGGCGACCGCCTGCCCCACCATTCGAACCCGCGGGGTCGTGAACTCCTCGAGCGTCGCCCGCCAGCCGTCGGTACCGAAACTGATCGTCTCCATACGCGGTGGTCATCGGCGGTCGCGAAAAAAGCGACGCTAGCGGCGGAAAAGCAGTGGCGGCGAAGTGACTCGAGTCGGCCGTCGGTTCGACTGCAACGGCGTTTTCCGAATCAGTCGCGTACGCCGGGGTATGACGCGCTCCCCCTCCGTCGTCGCCGTCAGCGGCAGCCTTCGCGAGGAGAGTTACACGCGGACGGCGCTGAAGTACATCCTCCGGGCGGCCGACCAGGCCGGCGCCGAGACGACGCTGCTCGACCTGCGGGAGTACGACCTCCCCGTCTACGACCCCGACGTCAACGATCGCGATCAGGGCGACGCCGAGGCCGCGACGCGGCCGGTCCGCGAGGCCGACGCCGTCGTCCTCGGAACTCCGGTCTATCACGGCTCGTACTCGGGAGCGCTGAAGAACTTCCACGACTACTGCGGGTTCGACGAGTACGAGGACACCACCGTCGGCCTGCTCGCGACCGCCGGCGGCGGGAGCTACGGCTCAACGCTCGATCACCTGCGGATCACCGTTCGCGGCGTCCACGGCTGGGTCCTCCCGCATCAGGTCGGGCTTCGAAACGCGTCCGAAAAGTTCGAAACCGATCCCGACGCGATCGACGACCGTCGGTTCCGCGACCCCGCCCTCCGAGACCGCGTGGAGAAACTCGGCCGGATGCTCGTCGAATACGCGTTCATCGACCCCAACGTCACGTCGTCGCAATCTGCGGCGGCTGACGACTGAACTGCCGAGTCGAGCGGCGGTGCCGGACGCCGACGGACTCAGACATCGACGCCGTCGAGTCGCTGTTCGAAGAGCCGTTCACCCGTCTCCTCGCAGGTGACCGCGACAACCTCGTGAGACGTACAGCAGGATTCGACGACCTCCTCGCCCATCCGCACGTCGCCGCCGGACGGACAGGTCTCGAGGAACATCCGGAGGCCGTTGAGCACCTCGCCTTTCGTCTCCGGGGGGTACGCCGTCCACTCGGCGAGCCACGACTTGAGGGACCGGCTGGCCGCGATGTCGGCGAGCAGGGCGGCCCGGGACGGCCAGTTCCCCGCAGCACCGGACGGTGAGAGTAGCCGCCGGGCCTCGTCCCGTTCGACGAGGTCGAACTCGTCGGGGTCAGCATCGAATCCGAACGCGTCGACGGCCGCCGCGACGTCGATACCCGACTCGTTGAGGTCGCTAATCTCGTCGAACCAGTCGGCCTCGAAGTCCGCGGTGAGACAGAGATCGTCCCGATCGGCACAGGGCTCGAGGATATCGTGCTCGAGAAACAGCGTCTCGAGGTCGACGGGAGCCGGCTCGTCGGCCACAGTCGGCTCGGTGTGGGCCTCGGTCGAATCGCTGGCGCTCTCACTGCCGTCGGTCTCGAGCGGCTCGCCCTCGTCGTAACTGGTGACACCCACGTCGCTGTCCGCGCTCGAGTCGGCGTTGAACCGGCCACGGTCCCCGTCAGCGATGTCGGTCGGCGCCGCAGATGCGGCGCCACCGAGACCGCTGGCAACCGCGGGCTCGGGGTCCTTGCCGAACCAGCGCAGGACTGCGGGCGGGAGGTATCGCTTGGTCAGCGTCGGCGTTCCGGGGACGAGATATCCCCGGAGGTAGATCAGCGCGACCGAGAGTCCGACGGCGAGGAGCCCGCCGAGGCGGGATTTCCGTGCGATAATGGAGCCGAGTACCGCCGCGATGATGAGATTGAGGACGGTACACGGTTCACAGCGGTTCTCACCGATGTATTCGGGCTGTCTGAGATCGTCGACGACATCGATTTGCATCTCGAGATGACTATTATTCTATCGACATATCTATTTTTCGGACAAGACAACAGAGATAATAGCGCTGAGAGCGGATCGCCGACCTGCGACCACGTGGAACTGGGAAAGCGGCGCTCACTCGAGGCCAACGAGCCGTTCTTTCTCCGTGCGACGCAACTGCTTGATCTCGTACTCGCGGGACATCGCGGCCGACTTCGAGTCGAACCGCTCGTGGTATTGGAGTTCGACCGGCGTTCGCCCGCGCGTGTACTTCGCGCCCTCGCCGGCGTCGTGTTCGGCGACGCGTCGCTCGAGGTCGGTCGTGTAGCCGGTGTAGAGCGAGCCGTCGGCGCACTCGAGGACGTAAACGACGTGATCGGCCATCGCTCGTGGTCAGGCGGGGACGCGTAAAAAGCGTCAGGTCCGGTGGGACGCGTGGTTGTTGGTCATGTGTTGGTCGCGATCGTCAGGTTCCGCGAGCGCGCTCTTTCGCGGCCTCCGCGATTCCGGCGTTGGCCGAACAGCTGACGCAGGCGTGGATCTCACCGTATTCGTCGGCGAAGACGCGTGCGAACCGTTCGGAGACGTGCGCGCCGCAGTGGTCACACTTGGGCATTGGTCACACCGGCCGAAGCCGGTACTCGAACGTACCGGGTGAACGGTTAAATATCCTTCCCCAAACGCTGTGTGAGTTTTCGATAGTGGAAACTATTTTTCCGTAACTAGGTGTGCGTGTCAGTCACGAGCGGTGTCGATCGCCCGCGCAATCAGGGTCGCCTGGGCACCGGCGACGAACCCCGCGTCGATGTTGACGACCGACAGCACGGTACAGGATTGGAGCATCCCGGCGAGTGCCGCCTCGCCGTTCCCGGCGTGACCGTAGCCGCTCGAGACGGGAACGCCGATGACCGGCGTGTCGACGAGGCCTGCGATGACGGTCGGCAGCGCCCCCTCTCGGCCGGCGACAACGATCAGTACGTCCGCCTCGCGGAATCGATCGAGCTGATCGAGGGTCCGAGACAGCGCCGCGACGCCGATATCGTCGACTCGATCGACCGTCGCGCCGGCGTCCACACAGACGAGTTCCGCCTCGTCGGCGACCGGTCCGTCGACCGTCCCACCGGTGGCGATTCCCACGGTCGCGTCGAGGGACGGCGAATCGGACGACGACGTTGTCACGCGGACAGTCGTGCTTCGGCGGTCGATCGTCGCCTCCGGAACCGTCTCGTCGAGATGGGCCTCGAGCGCGTTGAACTGCGAGTCGGAAACGCGGGTGAGCAACGCTCGACCCGTCGTCTCGAGGGCGGTTTCAGCCAGCGCAATGACCTGTGAAGCTGACTTTCCTTCGGCGAAGATCCCTTCCGGAATGCCCCGACGCCGGTCGCGGGTCGCGTCGAATCGACCCGCCTCCTCGGTGACGTATCCCCTGAGCTCAGCTTCGGCTGCCGTCGGCGACAGCGAGCCGTCGGCGACGGCCTCGAGCAGTTCGCGCATACTCGTCCTCCGCGACCGACGTACTCGAATCCGTCGACCCGATTTCGAGACGAACCGGAACCGCCGATCCCCCGATCGCAGAACGTGCGCGCGAGCCCCGGAGGACCGCGCGCGAGCCGGATCCACCGGTTCGATAGCGTCGGAAATCGTGTCCGCCATTCATCAGACATATACTTTCCGGTGGTTTGGGTCGTCGAAACGGGCGAATCAACCGCTGCAACCCCCGTATTTCCATCTCTAAGCAGAAATCTTATATGGGGTAACGCGAAACGGATACATCGTATGGCAGACCTTATCGTCAAAGCCGCCGTAAAGGAAGCGCTCGATGACAAAAACGTCGCCTCGGATTTCTACGACGCACTCGACGAAGAAGTCTCGGAGCTGCTCGACGACGCCGCCCGACGCGCAGAGGCTAACGACCGGAAGACGGTCCAGCCCCGCGACCTGTAAAGCACGCTATCTGAGCGGTTTTTTAGGGACACAAGTCGACTAGCGATGCTTGTCGCAGGCAACCGGTAGCGAGCGCCGAGCCGGTTCGCGTTCAGTGATCACCCCCTGCTTGCCGGCTCGAGTTTTTTGTCCCACGCCGTGATACGTCCAGGAGATGCTACGGAGACTCCTGATCGCCTTCGGACTCATCGAGATCATCACACCGGAGCCAATCATCAGGTTGTGCGAGCGAATCGGCCTGCGAAACCCCGCCGCGACCCAGCGACGACCGTTGGCGCTAACGGGCGCTCGAGTCGAGGGGTTGCTCTTCGTCTGGTTGCTCGTCCGTGGCCGCGAGGGATCGACACTGGTCACCGCTGGTCTCGGACTCGCCGGGCTGGCGCTCGTGCTCGTCCCGCGGCCGATCATCAGGCTCAGTCAGCACCTCGTGTACGTCAACACCGACGACCTCGAGTTACGCCCGTGGGTGGAGCCCGCGGCGCGCCTGCTGGGTGTGCTCTACCTGACCGTCACGCTGCTCTCCCGAAGTACCGACACGGAGACGACGACTGACCAGACGCATGACGAATCGGACCAGTCGTCGTCCCGGCTTCGTCTCCGCTCGAGTTGAAATTGAAACGCCGATACAGAAACGATGCGAGCCACGAAATGAACACTGGCAATTGGGTTCGCCCTGCTCGAGGTGATCGCCCCCGACCGGGTCATCGAATTCGGCGAACGACTCGCGTTCGAGACCCCCGATCAGGGCAGATTACGACCGTGGACGGTCCCGATCGCGCGACTCGAGGGGCTGGTGTTCGTCTGGCTGCTTTCCCGTGACGATGGGGTGCCGGCGGGTATCGAGACGGGGATCGTCATCGGCGGCTGTCTCATGGCGTTGCTCCCGCGAACGGTCGTCGACTGGGGTCTCGGAGCGGCCTACGAGAACCCCGACGACCTCGAGCTAAAGGGATGGGTGATACCCGCAACTCGCTTGCTCGGGGCCGTCTATCTGATCGCCGGGCTGTTCTCGCGGCCGGTCGATGCGCCACGCAACGCGGCGGGTAACCGCCGGGAGACGACGGAGTGAGAGATAGTTCAGTAGCCCCGCGTCAGTAGCGCCGCACCTCGACGCTCCCCTCGGTGCCGACGTAGGTCGCGTCGGCCAGTCCGACGAACAGGCCGTGTTCCACGACGCCTGGAATCCCCGAGAGCCGCGTCGCCAGCGCGTCGGGGTCGTCGATCGGGCCGAACGCGCAGTCGAGTATCAGATTCCCGTTGTCGGTCACGACCGGACCGTCCTTTCGCTCGGCGTCCCGGAGCGTCGGCTCGCCGTCCAGTTCCCGAATCCGCTCGGCGACGACCGTGTGGGCGTCGGGGCGGACTTCGAGCGGGACCGGGCGCTCGAGGCGATCGCTCAGCTTCGAGGGATCCGCGACGACGATGAACCGGTCCGCGGCCGCATCGACGAGTTTCTCGCGCGCGTGTGCCCCACCGCCGCCCTTGATGAGCGCGCCGTGGGCCGTCACATCGGGGTCGTCGACTACCTGATCCGCGCCGTCGATCGCGAGGTCGACGCCGTCGACCGCGTCGAGTTCCGTCAGTGGAACTCCGACCTCGAGGGCCAGTTCCCGGGACTGGAACGAGGTCGGAATCCCGCGGATCTCGAGGCCATCGTCGACGGCGCGGCCGAGTGCCCGTATCGCGTGAGCGGTCGTCGAACCGGTACCGAGGCCGACGACGAATCCGTCTTCGGCCTCCTCGGCCGCGCGTTCGCCGGCGTCTCGTTTCGCGTCGGTGGAGCCACCCTCCGTCTTCATGCGTGTCAAAGCGGGCGGCGACGGGAAAAACGTTGTAGCTCGGCGACGCAATCAGAGGTCGACGCGATCGAACCGCCAGAGCCCGAATCCGAGCGGGACGAGCGCCCAGATCGCCAGCAGAACGAAGCCGAACCACGGCTCCGCGACGACCGGGAGCGTTCCGTCGGTCAATCCCGCAGTCTCGTAGGTGCTGGCAACCGTGAACTGATTGTCACTGAGCACGGCAGCGATCGCGGAGCCGTACGCAGCGTCGGGCGTCAACGAGTTCATGGCGAGGAACCAGTCGGGGAACGTGTCGGGGAAGAACTCGCCTTCGACGACGTAGAGCAGCGCTTGCGCGAGGAAGCTCCAGAGGAACCAGAACAGCACGACCAGTCCGAACGCGCCGATCGCGGCTTTTGTCGTCGATCGCGTCATCGAGGAGATGCCGACGCCGATACAGACGTAGACGAACCCGAACAGCACCGTCACCAGTGTGAATGTGACGTAGTCGACGATCGAGACCTCACCGATGAAGGCGACGAGTCCGATCAGGCCGACACCGAAGCCGATCAGGATCGAGACGGCCACCACCGCCGTTCGGCCGAGCACCTTCCCCAAGACGACGTCACGGCGGCGGTGTGGCAGTCCGAGGAGGAACTTCAGGCTTCCGCTCTCTCGCTCGCCGGCGATCGCACCGTAGCCGACGACCAGGGCGATAACTGGAACGAGAAAGCCCGCCGGCGTCTGCAACGCGAGGATCAGATCCATCGTCGTGTCGCCGCCACCCGAGTCGAACAGCTCCGATAGCCGCGACGCGAGGAACGCCCCGCCAACGGTAAACAGGGAGAAGACGGCGATGAGACCGAGCAGCACGCGGGATCGCATGGCGTCCCGGAAATCCTTCTTCGCGACGACGATCGAACTCATTGTACCACCCCCGTACTATCGGCCGAATCGGACGTGTAGGCCATGAACAGGTCCTCGAGCGAGGACTCGTCGGTTTCGAAGTCCTCGACGGTCACGCCGTACTCCTCGATGGTGTGCAACACGGTCGTCTTCGCCCGGTCCTCGCAGGCGACGACGATGGTTCGGCCCTCGGGCGTCACCGACGAGACGCCGTCGACCGATTCGACCGCCTTGAGCGCGGCCGAGGAGTCGTCCGGGACGCGGTCGAGGGTCACGCGAAGCCGGGTCTGGTCCGGCGTGGCGTCGCGGAGCCCTTCGACGGTGTCTTCGGCGATCAGGTCGCCGTCCCGGAGGATGCCGACGCGGTCGCAGACCGCTTCGACCTGGCCGAGGACGTGCGAGGAGAAGAAGACGGTCGCGCCGCGGGCGTTCTCCTCGCGAATGATCTCGCGCATCTCGCGGGCACCGTTCGGATCGAGACCCGTCGAGGGTTCGTCGAGGATCAGCAGGTCGGGCTCGCCGACCAGCGCCGTCGCGAGCATGAGTCGCTGGGCCATCCCTTTCGAGTAGCCGCCGGCCTTCCGGTCGGCGTCGGCGGCCGAGAGCCCGACCCGTTCGAGGAGTTCGTCGGGATCGTCGTCGGCTCGTTTCGATTCGATCGCGAATTTGACGTGCTGACGGCCGGTCAGGCGGTCGTACAGTTCGGCACCTTCGGGGAGGATGCCGGTCCGCTTGCGGATCTCGAGGCTGTCGGACTGGGCGTCCAGGTCGAAGACGCGCACCTCACCCCGGGTCGGCCGAATGAAATCCAGCACGAGATTAATCGTCGTCGACTTTCCCGCGCCGTTCGGACCGAGAAAACCGTATATTTCGCCCTGTTCGACGGTGAGGTCCAATCCCTCGAGGGCCGTTTCGGTACCGTATCGCTTCGTCACGTCTGAGATGTCTATGGAGGGCACTGTTCAAGTAAGATAGTTTTTCTAGGTACAAATATGTTACCTCATCGGCTAGGGAAGCAGCGACACGAGGGAAACGTAACGACACCTGTACCCTCGGCCTTCAGTAAACGGTGATGCGACGGACGACCGGCCGTACTCGCCACTAATATCGTGGCGACCCGGCATGCTGTCAATGGAAAGATCTTTAGTTAGTGTTTATTGTATATCAATTGGAGAGTGACACAATGAACGAACGTACTCCACGTCCCGTCGGTCGAGCCGGTATCGACCGACACCGATGGTCCCGTGTCCGAACGATCGACCGCTCAAGGCGGGTGAGATAATGTTGCAATTCGCCTTCCTTCCGCTGCAGTCCGGCGGCGAAGCGCCCGCCCTCGACCCGACGATCATCCTCATCGGAACGGTAATCGGGATTATCATCGCCGCCATCGGCGGCTACTGGGTGTATAAGGACGCTTCAAAGCGCGAAAACAACGAACTCTTGTGGTCGATCGGCATCGCCGCATTACTGTTTCTGCTTCTCCCCGTGGGAGTCGTCGCCCTCATCGTCTACGTCATTGTCCGTAACGACGTGACGAGTGGAGATCCGACACAGGACGGAACGGTCAGTAGCGAGTGGTAGCGAAGCCACCGGCAGTTCGTGGTCCGTGACCGCTTGCGGGCTGCCGCCGCGCCGAACCTTTTTTGAATCGTCCGTGGTCGAACGCGCATGGCGACTTCGGACACGGCCGTCTCCCTCTCGAACGTCCGCAAAACCTACCGCATCGGCGAACCGGTCCACGCACTCGATGGCGTCTCCCTCGAGGTCCCACAGGGATCCTACACCGCGATCATGGGACCGAGCGGCTCCGGCAAATCGACGCTGATGAATCTCGTGGGCTGTCTCGATACGCCGACCGAGGGCACGGTCGTCGTCGGGGGTCGCGAGGTCGGGGCGCTCGGGGACCGCGAACGGACCCGCCTGCGGGGGACCGAAGTGGGGTTCGTCTTCCAGACGTTCAACCTGATGCCGCGACTGAACGCCGTCGAGAACGTGGCGTTACCGCAGCTGTTTCAGAACGTGGGTCGATCCGAGCGCCGCGAGCGTGCGCGTGCCCTGCTCGAGCGCGTCGGCCTGGCCGATCGAGCGGATCACCAACCCAACGAACTCTCGGGCGGCCAGCGCCAGCGGGTGGCGCTCGCCCGGGCGCTGGTCAACGACCCGGCGATCGTGCTGGCCGACGAGCCGTCGGGGAACCTCGACACCGACACCGAGGCGGATATTCTGGACCTCTTCGACGAGTTCCACGGTGGCGGGACCACGATGCTCGTCGTCACCCACGAGCGCCACGTCGCCGAGCGGGCCGACCGAATCGTCCACCTGCTCGACGGGAAAATCGAACGGATCGAGGACCTTGAGGGGAGCAGCGAGTCGCGGGCGGGATCGGCGGCGGGTCGGGGAACGGGACGCGAGGGAAGGCGGAACGGCGGAGGCGACGCCGAATGAACCCGCTCGAGAGCCTACGGCTCGCGTGGCGGTCGATCCGCGGCCACCGGCTTCGGTCGGCGCTGACGACGCTGGGAATCGTGATCGGCATCGCGGCGGTGATCACGTTCGTCACGCTGGGCGCGAGCCTGCAGGCCGGCGTGATCGGCGACATCAGCCCTGACGACCAGCGCAACGTCTACGGCTGGGCCGCCGAACCCGATACCGAGGGCGGCCCGCTGGCGGGCGCCCAGCCCGTCTTCACACCGGACGACCTCGCGGCGGTCGAGGACCTCGAGGAGGTCGAGGCGGCCTACGGCTACGCGACGATCCAGACGCAGGCGATCTCGAACGGCGAGGAGCAGGTCGCACAGGGCAACGGGCTGATCGCGTCGGGGCCGTCGTACATCCGCGAGGAGCGGCTGACCGAGGGCAGGCAGTTCGAAACGGGCGAGCACGAGGCGGTGATCAACCCCGCAGCGGCGGGCCAGTTCGAGGAGAACGTCAGCGTCGGTGACGAACTGACGGTGACGATCCTCGGCGGCCAAGAGACGACGCTCGAGGTGGTCGGTATCACCGATACCAGCGAGGGACTGAGTCCGTTCGAGGGGTTCGAGTCCTCGCCGCGGGTCTACGTGCCGACTGATCCCTACTACGCCGAACAGGCAGTCGGGCTGGGATTCGGGGGTGACGATGAGAGTAACGGCGGCGGAACCGAGAGCGACGGCAACGGAAGCGGTGGAAACGAGAGTTCCAGCAACGAAAGCACCGGTAACGGAAGCGCCGGTGACGGGAGCGGTGGCAGCGGGGGCGACACGAGCAGTGACGCACGGTTTCTGGCGATCATCGTGGAGGCCGAATCCGCCGACCAGTCCGACATCGACGCGGCCCGCGAGAGCGCGACCGACTACCTCGAGAGCGACGCCTCCGATGCGAGCGAGTTCCTGAGCGACGACCTCGAGGTGCAGTTTCAGACGAGTACCGAACTGCTCGGTCAGCTCCAGGACGTGCTGGATCTCCTGCGGAACTTCATCGTCGGCATCGCGGCCATCTCCCTGCTCGTCGGCTCGATCGGGATCGCGAACATCATGCTCGTCAGCGTCACCGAGCGGACCCGCGAGATCGGCATCATGAAAGCCGTCGGCGCGCAGAACCGCGACGTGCTCGGGCTGTTCCTGACCGAATCGGTGATTCTGGGTGTGATCGGTGCAGTCCTGGGAACGGCACTCGGGCTCATCGGGGGCTATCTCGGGGCGCAGTACGTCGATCTCCCGCTGGTCTACCCCCTCGAGTACGTCGCGATCGCCATCGCCGTGGGGATACTCGTCGGGATTCTCGCGGGGCTGTATCCGGCCTGGCGGGCCGCGCGGACGGATCCGATCGACGCGCTCAGGTACGAATGAGGTGATCGGCATTCATCGGAAGTAGCTGTGAATGGAGCGCCGGATGAGAATTCAGAGAGGCGTGTGCTGCTACCGGAGCGGCAAGGAAAAGCCACACCTCCCAAGCCGATTCGTTCGGTCGCTGGTATGCTGCTATCGTCTCGGCCTGCTCACCGCTCCTGATCCGATCCGCGGTCGCGGTCACGCTCCCTCTCTACGTATCGATCGTCCGCTCGTCCGCTCGAGTCCCTGTCCTCGAGCATTGAATCCGATTCACGACCGAACTCGCGGTCCGATCTCGACGTGACGTCGGCTGTGCGAGACGGTTCCGTCGAGCCCGTCTCGAACCCCACCGTCTCCCGCGTTCGTCGGTGTTGGGCGGGGTATTCGCGTGCGAGGTACGCACCCAGATAGCCACCGAGCAGCGACAGGCCGACGGTGTAGAGCAGAACGAAGGCCCCGACGCCGAGGATCACGAGCGCAAACAGGGCGACACCTTCGATGGGGACGCCACCGGCCAGTCCGAGACTGAGGAACCCGAAGAGGAGGAACCCGATCCCTGCGAGGGGAACGAACGCGATCGCCCCGGACAGGGCGCCCGCGACCGCGCCTGCTCGTTCGTCCGGTCCCTCGAGAAATCCCGCCACGACACCGCCGAGGACCGGCGAGAACGGAATGAAACCGAGGACGACGCCGATGACAGCGCCGATGCCCGCGTTGACGATCGTTCGACCCCGAACCATACCGAACCAAGGGGCGGGAGGGAGAAAAGTATCGGTGGTCCGAGGGAGTCCGTCGTCGGCGCGTGAATCGGACTGTCTGACGGCCTCAGTCGTCGCCGTGCGAACTCGACTCTTCGAATGTCGTCTCCGTCTCGCCGAGATCGGTCGGCGGCTCCTCGGGGTCGTCGACGAGTTCGGTGAACGTGGCGTCGCTGTTGACCTCGTCGGCGAGCAGGTCGACGGCTTCCACGAAGACGGCGACGATCAGCGGGCCGACGACGACACCGATTGCACCGAGGGTGAAGAGCCCGCCGGTGAACCCGACGAAGTAGAGGCTGCCGGAAAAGCCGGCCGATCGTCTGGCGAGTCGCGGGCGGACGGCGATGTCGGGCAGCCAAGCGATGAGGCCGAGGCCGAGCACGCCGATCAGCGTCGCTGCGACGAGGTCGCCGACGGCGACGTGATAGAGCGTGATCGGAACGACGAGCATGCTCGGCCCGATGATCGGGACGAACTGCAAGACCGCGGCGGCGATCGCCAGTGTCATCGCCGCCTCGTAGCCCAGCGCCCAGAACAACGGGTATGCGACGGCCAGCGTCGCAAGCGACGTTGCCAGCTGCAGGACGTAGATGGCGTACAGCGTCTCGCGGGCCCGTCGGGCGAGCGCGTAGACGATGTCTCGATAGTCGTGTGGAATCGGTGCGATGGCGGCCCGGCCCGCCTCACTGCCCTTGAGTAGCAGCCCGAACAGAAGAACGACGAACAGCGCGAACTTGATCGCGAGCACCGGCAGTTCCAGCGCGAACGAGGTCGCGGCCCCGCTGAGGAAGTCGAGAATGGAGGCCTGTACTTGACCGGCTTCGACCGAATACGTCATTCCAAAGACCGAGATCGATAGCTCCGGCGGCAGCGACGCGACGAGGTCGACGACCTGCTCGAGCCGAAAGTAGAGCGCGATGATCAGCGGCGAGAAGACGGCGACTGCACTCACGAAGCCGATCAGGGTCGCCGCGAGCGCGCCGGTCCACTCGGTGAGCCCGCGCCTGACGAGCCACCGCTGGACCGGCATGAGGACGTACGCCACGGTGAGCGCGAAGAGGATCGTTCCGAGCACCTCGAGCAAAATTGCCCCGGTCACGACGCCGATCGAGACGACGATTCCCGCGAGGACGTACCGACGGCGTCTGTCCGCGCGTGCGTTCCCTGTCGAAATTCCTGTCACAGCCGTGACTATCACCCGGCGGACAAAGTCTTTCGGCTCGAGTGACACCGTCGAAACGGAGCGTCGACCGATCAAGAGTCTTAAGACAACTCAGTGCAACCACCGGGTAATGAAACGACGAGCGTTCGTCGGCGCAGTCGGTGGGAGTGCCGTCGCCGGCATCGCCGGCTGCTTGACTCGCGACGAGAACGATAGTTCCGACGACGACGGCGATCCCGAACCGGACGATCCGGACCTCACGGGAGAGCTTCGGGTCGCGACCTACGAGACGATGGTCGACGGCGAGGGCACAGCCGGCCCGTGGCTCAAGGAGGCGTTCGAGGAGGAATATTCCGACGCCACACTGGAGTGGACCACTCCGAACAACGCGATCAACGACTACATCGATCGCGAACAGCAAAACGCTGACATCGATGCCGACGTCTATCTCGGGGCGAATATCGACGACCTCGTCCGCATCGACGACACCCTCGACGAGGGCGGGCTCCTTCGGGAACTCAACGTCGACCGGATCGACAACTCCCGGCGGATCCGCGACGGACTCGACATGGGCGATCCCCACGGCCGAGTGCTCGCCTACGACACGGGGTACATCTGCCTCGTGTACGACGAAACCGTCGTCGACGAACCCGAGACGCTCGACGACCTGACCGAACCGGCCTACGAGGACGCGCTGCTCGCCCAGAGCGCCCAGAGTTCGGACTCGGGACAGGCCTTCCTGTTGTGGACGATCGACGCCTACGGCGAGGACGGGTATCTCGACTACTGGCGTTCACTCGACGACAACGGCGTCCGTATCCTCGAGAGCTGGGACCAGTCGTACAGCGCGGCGTACATGAACGAAGAACGGCCGATGGTCGTCTCTTACTCGACCGATCAGGTGTTCGCCAACGACTATAACTACGATATGAGTCGCCATCAGGTTGCGTTCCCGAACGATCAGGGGTACGCGAACCCCGAGGGGATGGGAATCTTCGAGGGAGCGGCCGAACTCGATCTCGCCTACGAGTTCCTCGATTTCGCCCTCTCGAGCGAGGCCCAGGCAGTCATCGCCCAGCGCAACGTCCAGTTCCCGGCCGTCGAATCGGAGTACGTCGACCTCGACAATGAGTTCGACCGGTATGCACACGTGCCGCCGGAAGCGGTGACGATCGGCTACGACGATCTCCGGGGCAACCTCGACGGCTGGGTCGAAGACTGGGCGCGCGAATTCGCCAGCCAGTAGGTCCGTGTCCCGACCGGGAGGCTCCAGCCGTTTCGGCCGACGCTGGCATCGATCAGCCGCCGCTCGCCGCTGGCTCGAGCGCCACGCGCTCGCCCTGACGGCGCTGGCGACGGCTGCCATCCTCGCTGTCATGCTCTATCTGCCGGTCGGCGTCGTCTTCGTCAACGCCGTCTTCGACGACGGCGCGGCCACGCTCGCGTTCTTCCGCGCGGTCCTCACCGACCCGTTCTATTTCGGGGTGCTCGCGGACATCTTCGCGGAGCCGCTGGCGGTTCGCGGCCACCTCGAGTCGCTCGTCGGCTGGCTCGCGGCTATCTCGCTCTCGGTCTCGCTCGAGTATCCGCTCCCGGGCCTCGATCTTCCCGTTCCGTGGCCGCAGGTCGACGCGCCCGCCGTCCGCAAGGGCCTGTTCGGATTTACGGCCTATCAGGCCGCGCTGTCGACGGTCGCGAGCGTCGCGCTGGGGCTCCCCGCCGCGTACGTGCTCGCGAACTACGAGTTCCGTGGTCGGCGGACGTTGCGGTCGCTGACGATCCTGCCCTTCGTCCTGCCGGGAATCATGGTCGCTGTCGGCTTCTACGCGATGTTCGGGCGGGCGGGAACGCTCAACCAGCTCCTCGCGATCGGCGGACTCGGGCCGTTCCCGTTCATCGAGTGGAATCCGCTCGCGATCGTGATCGTCGCCCACGCGTTCTACAACGCGCCGCTGGTGGCTCGCGTCACCGTCGCCGCCTGGGAGTCCGTCGACGTACGGGCCGTCGAAACCGCTCGAAGCCTTGGAGCGAGCCCGCGCCGCGCGTTCCACGACGTGGTCGTTCCGCAGCTCCTGCCGGCCGTCCTGACCGGCGCGCTGTTGACCTTCATCTTCACCTTCATGACCTTCCCCATCGTGCTCGCGCTGGGCGGCCTGCAGCTCGCGACCGTCGAGGTCTGGATCTACGATCGCGTTCGACAGCTCGCCTACGCCGAGGCCGCGACGCTCGCGATCCTCGAGACGATCCTCTCGCTCGCCCTGACCTACGCCTACCTCCGGTACGAGTCCGCCCAGTCCGGGCTGGCTCGAGGGGCTACTGCACCGTCCCGAACCCCGCTCTTTCCCGATCTCCGGACGGCGCTCTCGCCGCGCAGACTGGCGATCGTCGGCTACGGACTCGTCACCGTCGTCGTCTTCGTCGGCCCGATGGCGAGTCTCGTCGTCGGCAGCGTGACCGACGGAAGCGGGTTCACGCTGCGCCACTACGCGTTCCTGCTCGAGCGCCAGCTCGAGGGGGCCGACTACCAGACGCTGCCGTGGATCGCGATTCGGAATTCGGTGCTGTTCGGGGTCGCGACGCTGGTCGTCGCGGTACCGATGGGCGTGATCGTCTCGGTGGTGACGGTCCGAGCGGGTCGGGGCGGGGCCGTCGTTGATACGCTCGCGATGTTGCCGCTCGCGGTCAGCGGTGTCGTCTTCGGAATCGGCTTGCTGCAGGGACTCGTCTTCGGCATCTCGCTGCCCGGCGGCTGGCGATTCCAGGTGACGGGCGCGGTCGCGATCGTCGCCGCCCACGCCGTCGCGGCCTACCCCTTCGTCACGCGCAACGTCTCGCCGCTGCTCGCGAACCTCGATCCGGCGATGGTCGAATCCGCTCGAGCGCTGGGGGCCTCTCGGTACCGGGCTCTCCGCGACGTGGAACTTCCGCTGGTGGCCAGCGGCATCGTCGCCGGAGCCGCCTTCGCCTTCGCCATCTCGATCGGCGAGTTCTCTTCGACGGTGATTTTGGCCAGCGGCAGTCAGACGTACACCATGCCCGTCGCCGTCGAGCGCTATCTCGGTCGCCGCTCCGGTCCCGCGATCGCCATGGGAACGGTGCTGTTGTTCGTCACGGCCGCGAGTTTCGTCGTCGTCGACCGCGTCGGCGGGAGGTTCGAGCAGTGACCGACCTTCGCCTCGAGGGCGTCTCGAAAGTCTACGGTGAGACCGGCACCGCCACCGACACGGTCGCGCTCGAGGGCATCGACATCGCCGTCCGCGACGGGGAGTTCTTCACCCTCGTCGGCCCCTCCGGGTGCGGAAAGACGACCACGTTGCGGACCATCGCTGGATTCGAGGAGACGACCGAGGGAACCGTTCGGTACGACGGTCGGGAGATGGCTGGCGTCCCACCCGAGCGGCGGGACATCGGCGTCGTCTTCCAGAGCTACGCGCTGTTCCCGCACATGAGCATCGCCGAGAACGTCGGTTACGGCCTCCAGTTTCGGGAGCCGCCGGAGGGACTGTCGGTCGACGAACGCGTCGCCGACCTGCTCGAGCTGGTCGATCTCGAGGGAATGGACGACCGCAGTCCCGAAGCGCTGTCGGGCGGCCAGCAACAGCGGGTGGCGCTGGCTCGAGCGCTCGCACCGGCGCCGGACCTGCTCTTGCTCGACGAGCCAATGAGCGCGCTCGACGCACAGCTCCGGGAGTCGCTGCGCAGACAGCTCAAACGGATTCAGTCCGAACTCGAGATCACGACCGTCTACGTCACCCACGATCAGGCGGAGGCGCTGGCAATCTCGGATCGGCTCGCGGTCATGAACGGCGGCCGCGTCGAGCAGGTCGGTCGCCCGCAGGAGATCTATCGCGAACCCGCGACGCGGTTCGTGGCCGAGTTCGTCGGCGACAACAACGTCTTCGACGGCGAGGTTCGGAGCCGTGACGGCGAGTACGCGCAGGTCGAGATCGACGGCGAGCGGTTCACGCTGTCCGCCTCCGACGGAACCGATCGGCTCACGTTCTGCGTTCGGCCGGGCGCGCTCTCACAGTCCGTGGAGCGCAACCGGCTGACGGTGAACGTCGAGACCAGCGAGTTCCTCGGCGAAACCGTCCGCGTCAACGGTCGGTGGAACGGTGCACGGATCGTCCTCCAGCTCCCCGAGGTTCCCGAACGCGACGAACTGACGGTCGGGTTCGACCCCGACGACGCACACGTCGTCGGTCCGCACTGAGGGCCACCACAAGCCGTCTTGGCCGGCTGTCTCGACCGTCCCGGGATGTGCAAGTAGATGTCTTTCACTACAGGCGTGGTAGCACCCCGCATGAGAGTTACCCGAAAGCTCCGGATCGACCTCGAGCGGAGAGAGGTAGCGGTCGGGACAGAGATTACCGTCCGCGTCCGCGATAATCGACGATACCCCGTCGAGGGAGCCGTCGTTTCGACCGAAACGAAATCGGTGCGGACGGACGAACGGGGGCTGTGTCGACTGCGGTTCGACTCGCCGGGGTTCTGGAAGCTCACCGCGGCGAAATCGCCGAGCGAGCGCGTGGCGTACAAGCGGGCCTCGGCGCTCGTTCGAGTGGTGCCGAACGCGGCCGCACTCCGTCCGTATCGTCCCATGAACACTCGATAACGGCACCCGTTACCATCACAGCCGGGCGCGGGACGTTTCCGGGGCGTTTCCGAGGCGTTCAGTCGCCTCGAGAGCGGCGAGTCGGCGGTCGGATTCAGCCTCGAAAACGGCCCCATGAACGGTCCCGTCTGTAGACGGACGATATTGACTGCCACAGCGTTATCCCGCCAGCGACCGTATCCGAACCGATGGCAGACTCCAAAGACAGTCGAGACAAGCAGGCCGACGACACGGAGAAGCGCCAGCGCGAACGGGAACTGGACGAAGCACTCGAACGAAACGACGAGGACGAACCGTCGCTTGACGACGAGGACGAAGCCGAACTGGACGAGGAAGCGTCGACCGAGGAGAGCGACGAAACGGAGGAGTGAGGCCCGTTACGTGAGGCCCCAGAAGAACGCGATTCCGAGGACGGTCACGACGGAGAGCAGCAACTGCAGCGGTGCGCCGACCCGGACGAAATCCATGAATTTGTAGCCGCCCGGCCCGTAGACGAAGAGGTTCGTCTGATAGCCGACGGGCGTGAGGAAGGCGGTCGAGGCCGCGAACGTCACCGCAAGCACGAACGCGAACGGGTTCGCACCGATCTGGGTCGCGGTCTCGACGGCCACGGGGAGCATCAACACGACGCTCGCGTTGTTGGAGATGACGCCCGTGATGAGCCCCGTCGCGAGATAGAATACCCACAGGACGCCGATCACGGGGAGGTACGTTCCGGTCGAGGCGACGAGGGTGCCCAGGAGATCCGCCCCGCCGGTCTGCTCTAAGGCGATCCCGAGCGGGATGATGCCGGCCAGGAGGAAGATCACGTCCCACTCCACGGCGTCGTAGATCTCGGTCGGTTTGAGGACGCCCGTCGCGACCATCGCGACGACCCCCGCGAGCGCGGTCACGAGGATCGGCAGGGAAAAGGCGGCGAGTCCCTCGAACGCGCCGACGCCGGTCGCGCCGGCGAGCGTCGAACCGACCGTCCCCCACGGGACGGCGACGAAGCCGACGACGCCCGCCATGATCGCCGCCGCGTGGGGAATCTTCTCGGTCCGGTAATCGGGTTCCTCGGGTTCGTGTGCGACGATGAAGTCGTCGTTCTGTGACAGTCGGTCGATGCTGTCCGGAGCCGCCTGGACCAGCAGCGTATCGCCCACGCGGATCCGGCGCTCGTCCATGTCGCTCCGAACCGTCTCGCCTCGGCTGCGGAATGCCAGCACGGTCGCGTCGTAGCGCTGTCGAAACGTCGAGGTTTCGAGCGATTCGCCGACGAGGAACGAGCCCCGCGGGACGACGATTTCGACGAGGGTCCGGTCGGGGACTTCCTTGGGCTCCAAGTCGTCGGCGGTCTCGGGGCTACCGGCGAGGGTCAGCGTCCCCCGGTCGACGAGTTGCTGGACGGTCGGTCGGTCGGCCCGCAGCCGGAGCAGGTCGCCCGCTCGAAGCGTCTTCTGACCGATGGGTTCGATGAACTCCTCGTCGTCGCGGACGACCTGCAGAATGTCGGCGTCGAACTCGACGTGGTCGATGGCGTTGGCAACGGTCGTCCCGATCAGCGGCGAGTCCTCGTCGACGACGACTTCGGTCAGGTACTCCTCGATAGCGTAGTCCTGAACGTAGTCCTCCTCGACGGGGACGCGTTCGGGCAGCAGTCGGTGGCCGATGGTGAGGAGATAGATACTCCCGACGATCAGGACAATGATCCCGAGCTTGGTGAACTCGAACATCGAAAACGGCTGCCCGAGCAGGCGTTCGGAGACATCGCTCGCGAGGATATTCGTCGAGGTGCCGATGAGCGTGAGCATCCCGCCGAACATCGAGGCGTACGAGAGAGGGATCAGGAGTTTCGAGGGCGAGGTCTTCCCCTTGTGGGCGATGTCAGAGATGACGGGAACGAGGATGGCGACGACCGGCGTGTTGTTGATGAAGCCGGAGATCGGGCCGCTGACGCCGATCGTCGCGAGGAGCTGTTTGTCGAGGTCGTCGCCCGCGAAGGCGGACATCTTCCGCCCGAGTATCTGGACGACCCCCGTCTGGCTGATCCCCGAACTGAGAATGAGCATCGCCAGCACGGTAATCGTCGCCGAATTCGAAAAGCCCGAGGTCCCCTCGGCCGTCGAAATTTCGGTGAGGTTCACCACGCCGTCGGCTCCCAGCACCATCAACAACACCATAATCAGGATGGCAGTCACGTCGATGGGGAGCAGTTCGGTGATGAACAACACGAGCGCGATGACGATGACCCCGAACACGGCTAGCATCTGGGGCGTCACTGCGAGCGAACTGGAGTCGGCAGCCAGCGGGGCAATGCCAGTCTCTATCGAAAGCAATCCGGACACAGTTGACGGTACGAATTCTCTGGCGGTGCCGCTTGAAGGCCCCGATTCGGTGCGAACTCGCTCGAGGTCGATACTGACGCCCGATCGAGTCGATCACCCGTTACTGCGGGGCGAGGCGCGACCGAAATCGCTCGAGACCCACGTCGAGCATGTCCGGACTCACCGTCTGAAACTCGCCGTCGTCGGGCAGGTACGGCCTGACCGAATCCCAGCTGTCGCGGGCATAGCGCTCGTCGAGCAGGACGCGCACGCCGACGTCTTCGGGGCTGCGGATGACGCGGCCGATCGCCTGCCGGGCCTTTCGCACTGCGGGAATGGTGAGTGCGTAGGTGAAGCCGTCGCCGAACTCGTCGTCGTACGCCCGGCGGACGGCTTTCGTCCGCGGGCTCGAGGTGTTGACGATCGGAACGCCGCAGACGACCGCCGCGGCGAGACGATCGCCGCTGTAGTCGACGCCCTCGGTTAACGTCCCCCGCAGACTGGTCACGAGCACCTTCCCCTCGCCGGCGAAGAACTCGTCTTTGAGCGACTGGGTCGTCTCGTCGTCGCTCGCAACGTCTACCAGGACGGGTTTCTCGATCCGGTCCTCGAGGACGCCGGCGGTCCACTCGGCTTCGGCGTAACTGGGCATCCCGACGAGGATGTTGCCGGGAAGTTCCGCGACTTTCGCGATGGCGCTCGCGTAGGACCGCCGCGTCGGATTGTCTTCTCCCGGACTCCCTCGATTATCGTAGGTGTACTTCGGTGCGGCGACCGCGAAGCTCTCGCGGTTTTCTCTGGGAAAGTGGAGTCCGTATCGCCGCTCGACGACCGGCCTGTCTTCCTCGCGCTCGAGGTACTGAAGCCCCGTTACTTCGGTGAAGGCGTCCATCGGCTCGAGGGTCGCACTCATCAGAATCCCGCCGCCGAACATGGCGAGGCGGTCGCCGATGGCGTCACTGGGGACGCAGTTGTGCAGAGCCAGCCGGGCGTTGTAGGCTCGCCGCCACGAGTCCGCGGGCTCGGTGTCGTCCCAGGTTCGCTCGAGTTCGATCTCCCGGAAGTAATCGGTGTGTCCCTGCCGGTACCACTCGCCGAGGACGCGACCGACCGCGGGTGCGGCGCGGGTTCGATCCTCGTCTTCGGCTTCGTCGAGGATCCGCGCGACGACCGCACCGACGGACTCGGCGCGGACCCAGTCGGCGTCGCCGTACCCCGCCTCGATCGCCCACTCGCTGAGTTCGTCTTCGGCGGGCTCGCCCGGATCGCGGAGGGGAATCTCCTCGTCGGAGAGATCATTCAGGTCCGACTGCCAGCCCCGGTGGTTCCGGTCGAGATGGGCTGTGACTCGACGGTCGAGTTCCTCCCGGAGGTCCCGGACGAACTCGAGGGTCCGATTGAGTTCCTCGTAGGAGACGTCGCTGTCGTCGAGTTCGGCGCGAACGAGATCCGCGTCGGCGGTCTTGGAGCCGCCTTCGGCCTGCCGGCCCTCCCGCTCGAACTTGACTGGCTGGATGACCCGCGAGAGCTCCGTCTCGGCGTCCCGGAGCGTGCTGTCTGCCGCGCCCTCGCTGACTAGGTCGCGGACGCGGGGCTCTAACATATGTGCCTCGTCGCAGACGACGTACGTCGACTCGTCCAACAGTGCGCCGGTAAAGGAGCCGACCGTTCGGGGGTCGAAGGCGTGGTAGTAGTTGCCGATCACGACCTCAACCTCGCCGAGAGCGGCCCCCATCACGGAGTGCGGGCAGGTGCCGTGTTTCACGGAGCGGGCGACCAGGTCTTCCGGAGTGACCATCCCTGCATCTGTGATATCGTACGGGACCGCCTCCGCGGTCGACCCCTCTTCCTCCTCGTCCGGCAAATCGTCGAGATACTGCGCGTAGAACGGACAGTACTCGGTTTCTGCGCCTACGGGCCCGCCATCGCCGTACTCGGGGAGTTCCGGCGGGTACGACGTCGATTCGCCCGCGGTCTCGAGGAACGTATTCTTGGACTGGCTCCCGCTGTCTGCCAGTCCGATCTGCTGGCTTCGGGCGCGAGCGGCCAGGTTCTGTGCGGTCGTGTCGCCGCCCTCGCCGGTGAGGTCGCGAGTGCGGTCCCGCAGGGTCTCACAGCGGTCGTAGACGTTGCCGTCGTCGAACCCCGCCGCAGACTCGCGGTTGTACGGACAGACGTCGGCCTTCCCGACCAGTGTGAGTCCCGAAATCGGGTCCCAGTCGGCCGGCAGGTTCTCGTTGATCGTCTCGAGGTCTGCTTCGAACTGGCGCAGTTGCTGTTTGACGCTCGTGAGCACGAGCACGCGTTCGTAGTCGGTGTCCGGGTCGCGTACGAGGTCGATCCCCGCGGTGAGCGCGATCATCGTCTTCCCGGTACCACAGGCCCCTTCGATGACGGAATAGCCGCCGTCCCGTCCGGTCTCGATGGCCGTCTCGATACCGTCGACCTGCGGCTCGTAGGGCTGGGAGTGCCCGAACACCGTCCGCCAATTCGTCATTCTTGCCGTACTCATCGTCGGTCGTGCATAGCGTTGACGGACTGGATTGGCCGCGCGATGGTATATAAATATCAGGTGGAGCGGGAATCGTTTCTACTCCATGGTATCTATCCGTTCTCTTCCTCGAGTCCATTCGGACGCATCCGTGTCGGAGCGGGTAGCCGAGCGGAACGTAACGCCTTCCAGTCCCGACCACCTATACCGGCCATGAGCGACTCTATCGACGTCGACCGCTATCGGGACGAACTCGAGTCGAAACGAGCCGAAAAAGACGAGTTCTTCGCCGACCATCCCCAGTCGCCGATTCCGCCGGCGGAGCGAGACGACTTCAACGGACTCGACTACTTCGATCCGGACCCGACCTACCGCGTGAGCGCCACTGCGACAGTTCACGACGACCCCGAGGTCGTGCTGATGGACACCACCGCGGGCCGCGAGATGCGCTACCTCCGCGTTGCGACCCTCGAGTTCGAACTCGATCGGGAGGATGAAGACTTAGAAGACGGCACGTTCGAACTCGCGGCCTACCAGCAGGAGAGTCCGAACGAGGAACCGCTGTTCGTCCCGTTCCGCGACAAGACGACCGGCCAGCAGACCTACGACGGCGGTCGGTACATGGAACTCGAGCCGGAACATGATCTCGCGGACGGCGACGAGATTATCGTCGACTTCAATATCGCGTACTCGCCGTTTTGTGCCTACAGCGACACCTTCGACTGCCCGCTGCCGCCGGAAGAAAACTGGCTCGAGGTGACGATTCCGGCCGGCGAACGACACGAGTAGCGCCAGTCCCAGTCCAACTCTCGTCACGATTGTACGGCCAGGGTGTGACTGGCACAGTCAGGATGAAACTGCTGCAGTCGAAGTGGCAGCGCAGGAGAGTATCACCGACGAGACAGGAGTGTTTCGACTCGAGTCAGGGGTCGCCTCACGGGTTGTAGCGAGTAAATCGAAGACTCGAGTGGAAATCAGGGGGTTTTCGTTGACAGATCGGGCGTCAGCAGGCGGTTCGATCTGTCAGGGAGCGACACCGACGGTCAGCAGCGTGCCGAACTCGCGGTAGCGCTCGACCATCTCCTCGCGGGTGTCCCAGTCCTCGAGCGGGAACTCGCTCTCGCCGGGGATCTCGATCTCGCGGTCGGGGATCGTGTCTTGTTCGGCGACGAACAATCCGGCGTCGCGAAAGGCCTCGCGGTACTGGTCGCGATCCCAGCGCGTCATCTCGATGGCGATGAACTCCTGCCACTCGTGGGAGTGGACGTTCTCCTCGTAGTAATTCACGGCGCAGTAGACGGTGCCACCGGGTCGGAGGACGCGGGCGATTTCCTCGAGCGTGTGGTGGGGATCCGCCGCGTAATAGAAGGCTTCCATACTCCAGATGTGGTCGATCGAGTCGTCGGCGAAGGGGAGCGCGTCGAAGTCTCCGACGACGTAGCCGACGTCCGAGTCGTCCGTGTAGCCGGCCGCGTTGCGGGCCATCTCGGGCGCGCCGTCGAGCCCGTAGACTCGGCCGGCGTCTTTGGTATCTCGGAGCGCCCGACCGGCGTAGCCGCTTCCGCAGCCGAGATCGAGAACGGTATCGCCGGGTTCGATTGGCATCCGCGCGAGCGCGTGCTTGGCGGTGTGCCAGTGGCGCTCCTCCATCCCCTTATCGCGACCGCTCGCCGCCCACTCGTCGAACTCCTCGCGTACGCTCATGAGAAAGCCATAGACCTCACGAGCCTAAACGCGTTCGACTATACGGTGCGGTGGCGTCGGGAGAATTCGTTCAACGCGTCAGGTAAACTCGTTCGAGAACGAGCTACAGCCGTTCAGGAAGCAATCCTCGAGCGGGAGCGACTCGACCATTCTCATCGGTGCGGGAACCACCGACAGATACTTTAGGTCGGCCTAAAATATTGTAAGTGAAGGGTCGACGATGACCGAAATCCGTGGGCATCCGGATTTCGAGGACGACGCTTGGTGAGTCGCTCTGTCCCACCCTCGCCAGTTTGCGAGACCCTTCCGCCGTTTTCAGCAGCAGTGTAGTGCTGAGAGATACATCCGCAATCTTAAGGGAGTGCCGAAAGTTGTTCACGTCAATATGGATTACACGCTCGAAATAGACGGGACACCGGAGACGGTCCCGGGTGGGACCGGCGTACTCCTTTTGCATCCGAGCACCGGCGAAACCGACCGCATCGACACCGATTTCCTCAAGACCGATACCGACAATTTCCTCGTCATCTCCACTCGAACCACTGCCCGCGAGGTCAGGCAGAAACTCGAGTACTACGACGTCGACGAGGAACGCGCCGAGATCCTGGACACGCTGAGCATCGAACACGGCTACTCCCGGCGCGCGTCCGACACCGTCCACTACGTCGCCGCCCCCGACGACATCGACGGGATCGTCGAGCACATCGACGGCTTCCTCGCCGACCACGACGGCAAACTCCGCATCAGCTTCGACTCCGTCACCGAACTCGCCTACTACGCCGGCGACGAGCAGGCCCTCGAGGCGGTCGAACGGATCCTCGAACTGCTCGAGGAACACGACGCAGTCGGGCTCTTCCATCTCTCGGAGGACCCCCACGACGACGCGCTCGTCGACGAGTTCCGCGGGCTGTTTGACGGTGTCGTCGACCTCGACGAGGACGGCAGCGTCGACGCCGAGTTCTGAGCAGCGGTTGGGAGCGCACTATCGAGTTACGGAAATCGAAACGAAAGAGCAGCGGCGAGCGAAACCGCGGCGAGCGATCTATTCCTCGAGCGAGTCGAACGTCTTCTCGGCCCACTGGATCGCGTACTCCGGCCCGTGGTCCAGATACGCCTCGGTATCGAGCGCGGCGAAGGGGGCCGGCAGTTCGATCGCGTGCTTGATCGCCGCACACGCGAGTTCCGTCGCATCCGCGAAGTCGGTGTCACCGCGTGCGACCGCCCGCGGGAGTTCGGAAACGCGGCCCTCGAGTCGCGAGCCTGCGTCCTGCCAGGCATCGGCGAGTTCGGGATGCTCGTCGTGCCAGTCCGCGAAGACATCGCGAGTCTGCAGTCCGACCCAGCCGTCGTACAGTGCCGCGGCGACCTGGTAGGTGTCGTTCGGATCGAGCGCGACTGCCTGGTCGAGGTCGCGATACGACTCCGCGAAGAATTCGATGAAGTGTTCGGGGACCTCGAGGTCGACCTGGACGAGCGCTTCGGCGATCAAGAAATCGACGAAGGACTCGGGCGAGCCCTCGACTCGTGGTTTGACGAGGACGATCGGTGGCTCGGTCTGGCGAGTCCAGACGACGCTGCCGTCGCCCGGCATCCCGATCGTGAGATCCGAACTCACGTAGCGGGCGAGCAAGGTTGGCGCGTCGTCGGGAAGCCACGCTGCGGGATAGCTCGCGGGCTCGAGCGCGTCGACGACTAAACCGAGGTCCTCGGCAAGTGCCGGGTTCAGCGTTTCGAAGTCACGCTCGCAGTCGAGGACCTGCACGTCGGGTGCGTGGCTCTGGCGAACGGCTTCGACTCGATTCGAGAGCGGACGGGCCTCGAACATCAGGCGAGTGCGTTCTGGAAGACGAGCAGGATCGACAGCAGCGCCGATGCAGCGACCGTCGTGAGAACGACCTTGGTTGCGGTGCTCATACTCGTGGCGTCGTCTCCGTCTCGCTTAAATCCATCTGTCTGGAGACGCTGGTCGTTGCTTCGACCGCGCTCGCGTCACGGTGTTTGTCCCCAAATATGTGCACGTAATCCGAGACAACGCGACGAGAAATGACGATCATGTCGAACGACGCTCGCGGGTTCTCGTCGAACCGACGTGGCAATGATCGAACCGACGTAACAGTGATTCCGTCGCTCAATATCAGAGCTGCGTGACTCGAGCACCCGTCTATCGAATACCCATCTATCAAATCCGTTTCAGAGACAGCACCAGTATTTCGAGTGGACAGGGAATCGGCAGTATAATCATTTTTGTTGGAACTTATGACCGTACTGCAGTAGAAACGGTCCGGTGTCTGTTCGGAGGTGATTTCGATCGACTGCGTGGCCGGCGACCCACCGATCAAGAACGTCGCAACTGGGTCAGCGTTCGACCGAATCAGTCGTCGCTATCGTTGCCCTCGCGCCACGAATCCGGGACGTCGATAACGTATCGGCCGTCCTCCTGTAGGGAAATAATGTACTCGTCGCGGTTGTAGAGTTCCATCAGGTTGAGTTCGTACTGGCCCGGACGGACGATCTTGATGCTCTCGAACTGTTCGTTGAGTTCGTCCCGGAGATCTTCGATCGACGGGCGATCGCCGCTCGGTTCGCTGACGACGCGGCCGTGTTCCGGCGGAGCGTCGTCGGTTCCGGCCGTTGCCGGGGCGTCAGCTGCGCCGTCCGCATCAGTGTCGTGCTCCGTCTCAGCCGGATCGAACCCGTCCGAGTGAGCGGGAAGATCACTCGGGGGAACGATCTCGCTGCGTGCGTCGGCCTGTGCCGAGCCCTCGTCGTCAGCCATCGTCGTCGTCGGGCCATCCGATCGTTGGGTCGACGGCTCGGCATCGACTGACTCGCCGTCCGGTGTTTCACTCGACTCGTCCAGCCTTTCACTCGAGGCACCGGGTCGGTCCTCGGGTCGTCGCGCCGTTTCGGGCCACTCGGTGAACTCTTCGTCCCTCGATGTCTCCGTCTCTGCGTCGGTGGCGTCCGCTCGCCCGTCCGAGGGCCAGGATTTGTCCGACCCGGATCGTTCGGATGGAGCCGGTTCATCAGGGAGAGCGTCCGCTGGTGTCTCGACTGGTGACGCTGGCGTCTCAGCTGAAGATGGAGGTGTCTCAGATGGCGACGGTGGTGTGTCGGATGGCGACGACGGTGTGTCGGCTGAAGAAGGGTCGTCGGAGCTAGCGTCTGCCACCGTCGACGAGTCCGAGGAGCTACCCGGCATCCAATCGCGAACCGTCTCCGCGGCTCGGGTCGTGACGCTGTCCGATTCGGTGGACGGGTCCGTGTTGCTGGAACCGGTGGCCGAATCGGTAACACCGGCGGGTTCGCCACCGGTGACGGACTCGGCTGTGCCAGCGCTGGCATCCCCGTCGAACGATTCAGCTGCGGCCGCGGTGGACGGTGCGAACTGGAACTTGTTCCCACCGCAGTCGGGACATCCCGACAGCATCTCCTTGGAGCCGTCAGCAAACGTCCGGCCGCAGTTCGTGCACTGATGTGGCATTAGTTACGGGACACGAGTGCGCTGATGAGCGTTTCGTCCTTGTGGAGCGTCTCGATCTGATTTGCGGGTCCGATCACCGTCAGCTTCGCCTCGACCTCGTTACTGCCCATAATTCGGCCGAGCAGTGACGAGTCGCGGGTCTCGGACTTCGGATAGGTCTCGATCTCGATCCCGTTGAACTCGTCGGGGCTGATCTCTGCCATTGTCACCTCGATGAGTCGACTCTCCTCGTCGGGCGTCAACCCCTCCTCGAGGATGACGATGTTGCCGTCGTGGACGCCGTCCAAGATCATTCTGATCTTCTCCATCGTCGCCATCCCGTCCATGCGCTCGCCGCTGATCAGGTCGATCTGTACGCCGTCGCCCGGCTCCGAATCGTCTGCGTTAGTTGCTTTCGGCATTCGATATCACCCGAAGTACTCCGCGATCTTCCCGTACACTTCGTCCATGTTCTCGCCTTCCTTCGCAGAAAGGGGAACGGTCGTATGCTGCGGGAAGGCGTCCTCGATCCGCTTGACGCTCGATTCCTCGAGGTCGGTCTTATTCGCGAAGATGAGAACCGGGAGATCACGGGATTCGACGATACCGATCAACATCGTGTTGACCTGCGTGATCGGATCCTCCGCACTGTCCAGGACATAGATAACGCCATCGACGTCTTCACGGAGCCAGTGCATCGCCTCGGCGACACCCTCCGTCGCTTCGCGGGAGCGTCGAATGGCGTCGTCTTCGTCCATCTCGTCGGTGAACTCCTCGTAATCGACCTTCGTCGTCACGCCGGGCGTGTCGACGATATCGATGGTCACCGTCTTTCCGTCTCGTTCAATCTCGACGTTTTCCTTCCGGCGTGCGCGACGCGTCTCGTGAGGGACGTGACTCTCCGTGCCGACTGCGTCACCGGTCCAGTCACGCGCGATACGATTTGCGAGCGTCGTCTTGCCGGCGTTGGGCGGACCGTAGATACCGATTCGTTTGGGCTCCTGTTCCGAAAACAGGCGATCCGCAGCCCGAGAGATACTATCTTTGAGTTCTGTGAATAGTCCCATCTGTGGGGGCCTCCAGCACCGCGGGGTGCATCTGCGCGTACTACTGAGCGAACTCACTTAAGCCTACGTCAGACGTGTTGACAATTCGGTCGAAGGGAGTGTCAGAAATCAACACGAAACGAACTGCTTGAGTCGAAACGGACTGCTCGAGTGACGGGAAGCGTCGGATTGCTCGAGCGACAGCTGGAGACGAAACGATCGCTTCCGAATCGATTAATAGCAGTAGAGATTCGGGATCCGAGATGTGAGAGCTGTGAATTAGTTAGCGGATTTGTGTGTTGGCGAGTGGTGTGTAATTACATATCACGGTAAAAGATGGTACATTCCACGGTGGAGGGTGACACATCACCTGCAGAAAGATTGGGAAGTTGACTTGAATGGGAGAGACGTTGGGTGATTCGAGCCCCCCACCCCTTCGTTTCGAGTGGAGACGGACAGGGGTGTGAGTCGACGATCGGTGAAGGAATCCGTCTGTTGACCCCTTGATTCGACTCGAGACGGGCCACTACGGGTGGATTCGGTTGAATTGATGGCTCAGGACCGTTCTAGTAACGAGAGCTGCGATCTAGTAGTATGTGAAGCGCTACGGAAAGATTCTAGTTGACTCTAGTAATACAGGCAAATAGCCTAGTAAAATAGTTTGATCTGCTAGTTCTACGGATGTGGTTTTTCACCTACCTACATAAAGATTCCTATAATAAAACTCCGTTTCACCCCCTCCCCTCCTTCTGACTGTTCCACCCGAAACGAAGGGGTGGGGGGTCAGCCCGCTCCCTCGTGGGAGATGGTATCTCTCAGCACACCAATCTCACACGTCAACACGTCATAGTTTCTGCAAACACCTTTCCTCCATTTCTTCCACGCTTTCTATCCGTACACTCGCTTCCCGAGTAGCAGATCGCGAAAAGCGTCACGGATCATTTGGCTCGTCATGCTCAGCTCACGAGCTGTCGATCGGGCGAATCCGCTCAAACGGAATTTTACCTTTCACGCATTACCTTTCACGCATATTTCACGCATATGCGGCAACGTTCACGCATACGCAAACTAGATAATATTATTTCCTCGTTTTGGATCGATGGCTTTCGATCAGCAGCGATGTCCCGGCATAGGTCGGCGGGAAGGGAAGAATTTATTAGCGTGGTTTCCCTCTGTTTCGTTTGCATCAACTGGACCCGGGTCAGGCTACTGGAACGATGAATCCGCCTACGGAGGCCGTGATACGATGATATTCCCGCTTGCCGGTTCAGGACTCCACTCGAAATAAGGGGGTTTGGATACGACGAATGTCAGACGACAACTCAGAGATCGCAGGGTCAGACGACGTCGAGGTCGACGGAACAACTGGATTTTCGACGAACTTCGAGAAGACGGATCTCGATGACGAAGAGTCGAACCAGGGGTTGTTCGACGATCTGCTTAGCGGCGAACCTATCTTCGAGAACAAGGAGGTTCTCCGTCCGTCCTATACGCCACACGAACTGCCCCACCGAAAGGATCAGATCAATAAGATGGCGACGATCCTCGTCGCCGCCCTTCGGGGCGAAACGCCGTCGAACATCCTCATCTACGGGAAGACAGGGACCGGTAAAACCGCCAGCGCAAAATTCGTCAGCAAGGAACTCGAGAGCACCTCCCAGAAGTACAGCGTCCCCTGCGACGTCGAGTACATCAACTGTGAGGTCACCGATACGCAGTATCGCGTGCTCGCACAACTCGCGAACAAGTTCATCGAGAAGAACGAAGAGCGGATCGACGTGCGAATCGCGGACCTCGAGGCGCTGCTCGAGGCCCTCGACGAGTACGACGCTGACCGGGAGGCCCGCGAACGCGACGCGGCCGACTCGGCCGAACAGACGGACGATCAGACGGCATCGGATCCGTTCGATTTCGTTTCGGACGACACGATGGAGTCACGAAATGACGGGTCGTCCGAAACGGCAACAGGCGGTTCCCCCAGAGACGACAGTTCCCCTCACTCCGACGGTTCTCCACCCGAAAATGGGGGGTCTTCGGACGGGAGAGATCCGTCGACCACTGCTGACGGATCCGATCCGTCAGACGGCGACAACGCAGACAGCACCGGCAACGCGACGGCCGGCGATTCGGCCACGGCCCTGCCGGACCACCCCCTCGAATCGACGTCGTTCGAGAGCCGCGAAGCCGTCGAAGCCCGGATCGACGAACTCGAGGCGGACAAGGAATCCTTCGAGGAGGTGCCGATGACTGGCTGGCCAACCGATCGGGTCTACAGCGTCTTCTTCGACGCCGTCGATTACGACGAGCGGGTCGTCGTCATCATGCTTGACGAGATCGACAAACTCGTCGAGAAGAGCGGCGACGACACGCTCTACAATCTCTCGCGGATGAACTCCGAACTCGAGAACTCGCGGGTCTCGATCATTGGCATTTCGAACGACCTGAAGTTCACCGACTTTCTCGATCCCCGAGTGAAATCCTCACTGGGAGAAGAGGAGATCGTCTTCCCGCCGTACGACGCGAATCAGCTGCGGGATATCCTGGAACACCGTTCGGATGTCGCGTTTCAGGGCGGCGCGCTTTCGGAGGACGTGATCCCGCTCTGTGCAGCTTTCGCCGCGCAGGAACACGGTGACGCGCGCCGCGCGCTCGACCTCCTTCGAACGGCCGGCGAGCTGGCCGAGCGATCCCAGGCCGAGACGATCGTGGAGGACCACGTCCGGCAGGCCCAGGACAAGATCGAACTCGATCGCGTCGTCGAGGTCGTCCGCACGCTCCCCACGCAGAGCAAACTCGTGCTCTTCTCGATCATCCTGCTCGAGAAAAACGGTGTCCACAGCATCAATACGGGCGAGGTGTTCAACATCTACAAGCGCCTTTGCGAGGAGCTCGACGCGGACATTCTGACTCAGCGTCGGGTAACGGACCTCATCAGCGAACTCGACATGCTCGGCATCGTCAACGCCGTCGTCGTCTCGAAGGGCCGGTACGGCCGGACGAAAGAAATCAGCCTCTCCGTTCCACTCGAAGAGACGGAGGCCGTGTTGCTCTCCGACTCCCGTCTGAGCGATATCGACGATGTCCAGCCGTTCGTTCAGGCCCGGTTCGAGAACTGAGTGCGCTGACGGACAGCTCCGTTCGACACGACGCCGCTTTTGGCATCGTGGTCGGTATCGCCCGACACTGATCGATTTCATCCGACGCTGCTCAGTTTCCGATCGCGCTTGATTGCCATCTCGTTTTCGAGCAGATGCTGCGATTGCTAGTTACCGTTCGTGAGATTCATGGCTCCCTCTACCCGCGATAGTACGCAACAGTAGGGTTGACTGCCGTCGTTCAGCCCCCTCGTTTCGACTCGAGACCTCGATGAACAAATTCAGAACGGTCGTTCGAAACGGCCGGTTCGCGACCGAGAATTAGGATCGATACCGGCCCGCGGCCAGCGCGATCCCGGCACCGGCGCCGCCGGCGATGCCGGCGAGTTCACCATCCGGTCCGAGCCCGGCTGTGGCTGGGTTTGCGGCCGTCGCCGGGTCCGGCTGCGCGTACGGGGACGGGCTCGAGGGTGACGCGGGGACGAGCATGCCACCGAGGAGGTTGTCGAAGGTGAGTCGAACCCATCCGAGCCACGGGATCCGGTACTGCGCCTTGCCGGTGATCCACTCCGGTTTGACGATACCGGAATTCGCACCGCCGCCTATCTGGTCGTACGCTGGGTTGGCGTCGCCTTTCGTGACGAAGCCTGCGTACGGCGCGGGACAGTTAGGGACTTCCTCGCAGCTCGCGTCGCCGACGATTTCCTCGCTGGCCTTCTCATCGACCCAGTGTTCGCCGTTGTCGACCCAGAAGTGGGCACGATGGATCACTGGTGTCTGCGCCCGATCACCGTCGGGCCTGAAGACGATCACGTCGCCGGGATTGCCGAACGTACTATACCCGCTCTCCTGGCCGCTTCGGTGGGTGACGATGCTGGTCCCCTCGACGGCTCCGTCGCCGCTAAATCGGTCTTCCTCGACGACGAAGATGAGATCTCCTTTCTGCATGTTCGGCTGCATGCTACCGCTCTCGACGGCGACGAGCGGCGGCCAGATACCGCTGATTCCGAACAACAGGAGGGCGACGACTCCGACGATAGCGACGCTGCTCAGGATATCCCGCGCTATCACAACGTTCTCGTCGTTGGTTTTGAGGAACCAGCGGACGTACCCGTCATCCTCGATTGAAACGGCGTCGGAATCAGGATTGGGCTGTGACGGGTCTCGTTCCTGTGGCGGGGACTGGGGACGTCCGGCATCTGAGGTCGACCGGGCACGGTCGTCGTCGCCGGAATCGTCGGGTGGCTTCCCGGAGCTAGAGCCGCTCATTGTCACCCGATTCATCGGGCCCGAAAATCAACCTTCTGTTCGCGTGAGTTATCGTTCCCCGTTCGACGGTGATTCCTCTTCCAACATTCCACGCTGTGGATTCTGGCTCCTCTACGGATCGCGCGCTCCGGCAGCTGCTCCGAGCCAGACGAGTGCGATCGTAATTCCAATGGTGGCGACGACGATCGGACCGCTACCAACGGTCGAGCCTATCGAATCGACCGCCAGCCGAACCTGTCCGACCCACGGGACCCGAACCATCGCCTTCCCGGTAACCCACTCCGGGCTGACGACGGTCGTCTTCGCACCCGATCCAGCCAACTGGTCGTACGCCGGGTTGGCGTCGCCTTTCGTAATAAATCCGTCGTGGGGGGCCGGACACGATGCGATATCGTGGCAGGTCGCACCGTTCAGAAACGCAGGATCGGCTTTCGTCTCGACCCATCGCTCACCTCGTTCGACCCGAAACTGGGCACGATGGATCGTCGGCGTCTGCGTCGAATTGCCGTTCGGAACGAAGATGATCACGTCGCCCGGGCTCCCGAATTGCTCGTATCCGCTGTCTCGAGCGCTCTGAAACGTAACGATTCCCGTTCCCGCGACGGCCCCATCGCCGGCGAAGCGCTCCTCGTCGGCGACGAAGACGAGATCCCCTCGTTCGAAGTGGGGTTCCATGCTGCCGCTCTCGACGGCGACCAGCGGCGGCCAGGTGCCGCTGATCCCGAACAGGAGGATGCTGACGGCCGCGATGATCCCGATGATCGTCGCGACGTCCCGGATCGCAGTGCCAGCTCGATCGTCGGTCTCGAGGAACCAGCGGACGATGCCGTCGTCTTCGATCGTGACTGCGTCATCGCGCTCCGCTCGCGGCCGCGAACCGGCTGTCCCACCGCGGTCGCCGGTCCCTGACTGTGGGCCCCGCTCCGGTCTCGAGGGCGGATCGCGATCACCGGGTCGATCGCGGTTCCGGTCGTCGGCGTCGGGGCCGTCCATTGCCGATCCGTTTCTCCGAACCCGGCATCAACCTTCCGGCGGGAGGAGTACCGTTTTCATGGACGCGCGGCAGGAATCTATTGATCCCGTGAGATGGCGGGAAGGAAAGGCTCCGTGAGAAGGCAGGAATGAAACCCCCCTTCCTCCCCTCTTCACATCGACAGCACGCTTCCCTAGCAGTAGTTGATAATACGGTTTTTTATTCAGAGTGAGTCGTGAAACTCGCGGTCAGTATAGGGTGCGCACACATCACTCGAAGAGAGAAGATGACATGTGCTATTCATATAGGAACCTTTAACCGTATAAGGAATATATCTCATACGGAATAACGATTCATATCGTGTGTTTGTGCTCCAATGATGAAGGAGCCGCTGGAACCAGATTCTCGTTCTGTCACGGAACGCACCTTGTTCTCTCCACGTCGCTGTTACGTGTGACACATTGTAGTAGAGACGGATTCCCCATACCTAATATATATGTCCAAAAACAAGAATATCTCGACAGACGGAACCGCGCAGATCTCACAGAAAGTCCACATCGTGTGTACTGAATGTGCCTTTTCAAAGCTGGTAACAAAGGAAGGGCAAAAGTCCTCAGACGTGATTATTAAACATGGACGGGAAACTGGCCATAAACTCACTGCTGAGGAACTTGACGACGATAAGTAAGCACACGTAGTTACCGAACTGCCCAATTCAGTTTCACGTATAATTCTGAATAAAGAAATCGTGCTACTATCTACTGCTAGCACCAACCGCGTACTGACTCCGCATCAATCGGCGACCGACGCCGAGAAATCGGGGATCCGCTATCCTTTTGCCGTCCCTCGCGAATGCGGAGTATGTGCCACTCGAGGCCGCCGCTCGACTCGTTAGCGAACTCACGAGCCGCGGCTACAACGCCGAACGCGAAGCGGTAACGCGGCTCGCGGCGGCCGAGGATCCGAACGCAGCACTCGAGCGCGTTCTCGAGGAAGTCCCGAACGATGCGCTCGTCGTCCAGGCCGATCACGTAGAGTCGGTCCTCTCGCGGCCCGACACCACCGGTTCGCCTCGAACCGACGGTTCCAACGCTGCTGGTGCCACCGAATCGGAAGCCGCCAGCGCCGATGGCGGAACGGCGGGACGCGACGCCACCCGAACCGATGCCTCGTCCGCTGGTTCTCCCCCCTCCGCTTCAACTGGAACTGGGCCGACCGAGGGACGCGATTCGCCCGACCCGTCTCCAGTTGAAACGGAGGGGTCTTCACCGGCCGATCGCGCCGCCGACCCCGCGATCCGGTCGCTCGAGATAACCGGCGATATGACGGGCGAGAGTACGGGAACCGGCGAGTACAGCGACTTCGTCTCCGTCTTCCGGGACCGGCTCGAACGGCTCGGAACGAAACTGCGGGGTCGGGTCAACCACCGTCCGGCAACGGCCATTCAGGGGATGCCGGGCGGGAGCGACGTCGCGATGGTCGGCCTGGTCAACGACATCCGATCGACCGCCAGCGGCCACTGGCTGATCGAACTCGAGGACGCGACCGGGACCTTCCCGTGGCTGGTAATGAAGGACCGCGAATACGTCGACCTCGTCGACGAGTTGCTCTGCGACGAGGTGCTGGCGATGGAGGGCACGCTGGCGGACGATTCGGGGATCGCGTTCGTCGACTCGCTGTCCTTCCCCGACGTGCCCCGAACGTACGAGCCCTCGACCGCGGATCGCCACGTCCAGGCGGCGCTGATCAGCGACGTCCACGTCGGCAGCCAGGAGTTCATGGCCGACGCCTGGAACGCCTTCGCCGATTGGCTTCACACCGAGCAGGCCCAGCACGTCGAGTACATGCTGCTCGCGGGCGATATGGTCGAGGGCGTCGGCGTCTACCCCGATCAGGACGAGGAACTCGACATCGTCGACATCTACGAACAGTACGAGGCGTTCAGCGAGCACCTCAAGAAGGTGCCGGGGGACATCGAGATTGTCATGATCCCCGGCAACCACGACGCGGTTCGACTCGCGGAGCCCCAGCCCGGGTTCGACGAGGAGCTTCGGGGGATCATGTCCGCCCACGACCCACAGATCGTGAGCAACCCGTCGACGGTGACCCTCGAGGGAGTCTCCGTGCTGATGTACCACGGCGTCTCGCTGGACGAGGTGATCGCGGAGCTCCCCGAGGAAAAGGCCAGCTACGACGAGCCCCACAAGGCGATGTACCACCTCCTCAAGAAACGCCACGTCGCCCCGCAGTTCGGCGGCCACACGCGACTCGCGCCCGAGGAGAAGGACTACCTCATCATGGAGGACGTCCCCGACATCTTCCACACCGGCCACGTCCACAAACTCGGCTTCGGGAAGTACCACAACGTGCTCGCGATCAACTCCGGCTGCTGGCAGGCCCAGACCGACTTCCAGAAGAGCGTCAACATCGACCCCGACGCCGGTTTCGCCCCGATCGTCGATCTGGATACGCTCGACGTGACGGTGCAGAAGTTCAGTTGATCGTTCCGTTCAGGTTCCGTTATCGCGTCTCCTCTCGAGGTCGACGTATTTTTCTCCGGGCGGATTCTCCGCTGCTCTCTCGAATCACCTGTTCGATAAGTCGTGTAAATGGAGAAGTGAGTTTCACTGGGAACGAGTGAGAGGAAGTGTCCTGCTATCGTGGCAACATGGAGAGGCCACACCCTCCCCAGCCGATTCATTCGCTCACTTCGTTCGCTCTTTCATCCATTGGAAGACGCTTGCGTCTTCCAAGCAGTCGCTCGTTCCACTCGCGACGACCTCGCACAGTGTCGTCGGCCGCCCTCACTGGCGTTCGGTCGGCCAACAGCGCGCGCCACCGCACGCCGGTTGACCGGTCCGAAATGACACATCGATCGTCTGTATGGACGAGAATCTCGCTGTGGCTGCAGGCGTCGATAGTATCGGGGTAGCACGGCTGACCAGTACTCGAGGCGCGGACCACAGCGCAGGTCGTTCGTCGTCGATCAGGGCTCGAGTCGAAAGCGAACCGTCGGGGCCCCGTTGAACCGCGGACCGCGACCGCGTCGTTCGAAGCCGAGCGCTTCGGCGGCGTTCTCGATCGGGGTTGCATCCCGTGCGGCGAGCACTTCGACGGCCATCGACTCGCGCTCGGCGAACCGAACCGGCTCGGCCAGCAGCCGCTCGCAGGCCTCGTCGGTCCCGTCGAGTTGCGTGACGTGGACGGTGTCCTCGCGCGCGTCGAAGCTAATGAATCCGAGCAGGTCCTCCGGATTGGAGCCGTTGTACTGCGAACCCGAGACGTCGGCGTTCGGATCGTGACTCCCGTCTTCGGCGACGCGCACCGTCCGATCGTGGACGAGATTCCGCATCACGTCCGTTGGGGAGTCCGCGATTGACGCGAGCGCATCCGCGTCGGCCTCGAGTGCATCCCGTACGTTCATTGGCGTGTGGTAATGCCGCGCACGACAATAAATCCCAGTCGCGAATGAACCTCATGACTGGTCCAGCAGCTGTCAGTTTTCACATGCAAAAGTGAGATCGATGGGACACAGTTATCTGCCCGCTCTGGTAACGGATCGAGTATGAGTCACAGTATCGCAAAGCGGTTCTCTCGTGAGGTGGCAGGATGCGCGTTGTAGCGAAATTCGGCGGGACGAGCCTCGGCAGCGGCGACCGGATCAATCGCGCCGCGGACTCGATCGCCGCGGCCGTCGAGGACGGCCACGAGATCGCCATCGTCGCCAGCGCGATGGGATCGACGACCGACGACCTGCTCGACGAGATCACCTTCGAAACCGACGAAGCCGACCGCGCCCAGATCGTCAGTATGGGCGAGCGAACGTCGGTTCGCATGCTCAAAGCCGCGCTGGCGGCCCGGGGCATCGATTCGATCTTCCTCGAGCCCGGCAGCGACCAGTGGCCCGTCATCACCGACGAGTACGGCGAGGTCAACGTCGAGGAGACCCAGCGCCGCGGCCGCGAGCTCGCGTCGAAACTCGACGAGACGGTGCCGGTCCTGACCGGCTTCCTCGCGGAGGGGCCGGACGGCTCGATCACGACGCTCGGCCGCGGGGGTAGCGACACCTCGGCGGTCATGATGGGCAAGTACATGGACGCCGACGAGGTCGTCATCGTCACGGACGTCGAGGGCGTCATGACCGGCGATCCACACGTCGTGGAAGGGGCTCGCAACGTCGGCGAGATCTCCGTCGACGAACTCCGGAACCTCTCGTTCCGCGGGGCCGAGGTCGTCGCGCCCTCCGCGCTGTCGTACAAGGACGGCACCCTCGACGTGCGCGTCGTCCATTACCAACACGGAGACCTCCTCTCGGGCGGGACGAGTATCGAAGGCGAGTTCAGGAGCCTGGTCGACCTGCGCGAGCGACCGCTGGCCTGCCTGACCGTCGCCGGCCGCGCGATCCGCAACCAGCCCGGCGTCTTCCATCACCTCTCGGCCGCCCTGGACGAGAGCGACGTCAACATCGACGCCGTCGCGAGCGGAATGGACACCATCACCTTCTACATCGACGAGGAGGAGGCCGAACGCGCCGAGAACATCCTCCACCGAGAGGTCATCGCCAGCGACGAACTCTCGAGCGTCACCGTCGACTCGCCGGTCGCCGTCGTCCGGGTGACCGGCGGCGAACTCCCGAACCAGCCGGGAATCATCAGCGAGATCGTCAACCCCCTCGCCGAGGCTCGGATCCACCTCAACGACATCATCACCAGCGCGACCAGCGTCGCCCTCTTCGTCGACTGGGAGGACCGCGAGGAGACCCTCGAGCTGACCCAGGACCTGTTCTAATCCGCTCGAGCGCTTTCGATCCCTCGTCTCGAGACCACCGTCGTTCTCTTTGCATCCCGTCGAACCCGACCAGTAGATACTCGTGAAAATCACTAGTTCGAGAGTATCCGGTCGGTAATACAGGAGTAACGCCATCGTAACGAAGGGGGAACGCGGTGGAGCGGGAACCATGAGCACCGATTCGACGGCCAGGGAGGTCTTCGAGGAAATCGAGCCCGATCCCGACGCGATCCTCGAGGCGTGTGATGCACAGACACCGACCGAACTCGTCGAGAGCGGCGGAAAGCACGAACCGCAGTCCGACAATGTCGTCGACACGACGGCGACCGAACTGTTCGCCGACCTCGAGGCCATTGAAACGACTGATTCGAACTCCCGGGATACCGATCCCGGCGAGACGGGTCGGACCACCGAGGACGACGAATCCGCGATGCGAGCGGACCTCGAGTTCGAATTCATCGGCGACTCGGACGTGATCGTGCGGGACGACGGCGCCGTGGTCGACGCGACGGCGGCTGAACTCGGCGCGCTCACCGCGACCGACTCGACCCCCGTCCGGACGACCGACTCCGACGAGGGTGTCGAAACGACCGCATCCACGAATGCCGACTCGGCCGATACCGCGGTCGCCTCGTCGAGTACGCTCACCATTCGCGACGGTGGGACCGACGACCTGGAACTCGTCGGCCCCGATCCGACGCCGACACGGCTCACCGACGACGCCTTCGACAGCGCCGGGATCGACGATTGGTGACCCTCCGATAGAGGGGGCGTTCCCGGCCGTCCCACCCTCACCGCTCCCGCCAGCGATGACCCCTCCGTCATCGGTCACGCCCGCGAAAACTCCGCTGCCATCGATTCCGTCCGCGGTGGTCTCGCCGGTTCCGTCCATCGATGCGCCGATCCGTCCGGAAGGGACCGTCTCGAGCCGTCAACGGTCACAAGACTCCACCTAGACTGAACACGCGCGGCGGTGTCGAACGGCTATGGTCGCCTACAAGTCGAAAGTGGTTGAGCGGATCCGCCTCCCATCGAGAGAACAGCGGTCGCGAGCGCTCGAGGAAGCCGGGTACAACGCGTTCAATCTCTCCGCTGACAACGTCTTTATCGATCTCCTGACCGACAGCGGGACGGGCGCGATGAGCGACGATCAGTGGGCTGCGCTGCTCCGGGGCGACGAATCGTACGCTGGATCGGCGAGCTTCGATCGCCTCGAGTCCGCGGTCGCGGACGTGATGGGATTTGAGCACGTGGTGCCGACTCACCAGGGTCGCGGCGCGGAAAACGTCCTCTACGGCACCCTGCTCTCCGAGGGCGACGTCGCGCTCAACAACACCCACTTCGACACGACGCGAGCGCACGTCTCGAATCAGGGTGCCGATCCGGTCGACTGTCCCGTGTCGGGCGCTCATAACCCGGAGACGGACGAGCCGTTCAAGGGGAACTTCTCGCTCGAGGAGGCGCGAGCGGTCGTCGACGAGGTCGGTCCGGAGCGCGTCCCGCTGGTGATCCTGACGATCACGAACAACTCGGCGGCGGGCCAGCCGGTCAGCGTCGCGAACACCCGTCGCGTTCGGGCGTTCGCCGACGAGATCGACGCGACGTTCGTGATCGACGCCTGCCGATTCGCGGAGAACGCCTACTTCGTGACCCGACGCGAGGACGAGTTCGCCGACGCGACGGTGGCCGAGGTAGCTCGCGAGCAACTCGGGCACGCCGACGCGCTCGTCATGAGCGGGAAGAAAGACGGGTTAGTGAACGTCGGTGGCTTCGTCGCGACCGACGACGAGTCGCTCTTCGAGCGGTGCAAACAGCGCGCGATCCTCTACGAGGGGTTCCCGACGTACGGCGGGATGGCCGGCCGGGACGTCGCCGCGATGGCCGTCGGCCTGCGCGAGGCCGTCGAGGAATCGTACGTCGAAGACCGAGTCGAACAGGTTCGCGAGTTCGGTGCGATGCTCGAGGAGATCGGACTCCCGGTGTACACGCCAACCAGCGGGCACGCGGTCTATATCGACGCGGGAGCGACGTTTCCGGAAATTCCGCCTGACGAGTTTCCGGGGCAAGCGCTGGTCTGTGAACTGTATCGAGAGGGCGGGGTTCGAGGGGTCGAACTCGGGAGCTTTGCGTTTCCCGAGACCGACCGGCCGGAACTGGTTCGGCTCGCGGTCCCGCGCCGGACCTACCACCGTGAGCACTTCGATCACGTCGTCGAGACGGCCGAAGCCGTCCTCGAGAAGCGCGACGAAGTTTCCGGACTCGAGATCGTCTCCAACCCCGCAGTCCCGGAGCTCCGTCACTTCTCGGCGGCGCTCGAGCCGCTGTCCGCCGAGCCCGCGACTGTGACTGACACGAATACCGACTGACCGCGAGACGAACACCGACTGACCGCGAGACAAACACCGACTGACTGTGAGAGAAGGATCGACGGAGCGGATCGCTATCGACTCGAGAAGACGCCGCGAGCGCGGTCGCGCAGCGTCGGTTCCGGTTCGGGCTCCGACCGGCCGCCGAGTTGCTGCTTCGCGAGGGATCGGAGGACTCTCGAGGTGGATTCCGAGGTCATCACGTCGGCCGCCCAGTCCGGAACTTGGGACTCGAGTTCCTGTCGTTTCTGCGCTTTCATCCGGCTGAACCGGTGCAGTACGAACCCGACGCCGAGGAACAGTCCGGCGTCAGTCAACTCGCGCCGAAACCGCTCTCGATCCTTCCGGACCGCGATCGCTTTGATCAGCGAGAGTGCACCGATCGCCAGATAGACCTTCGAACTCTTCGACGGATCGCCGCTGAGCATCCGTTGGAGCGCCATGCGGAGGTGACTACCACGTTCTCTCGGATAAAACTCCGCCGGCAGGAGACGGGTCACGACGCAGAGTGGGGACAGATGTCTCGGTGCGGCCCGCGGTCAGACGCAGCCAGCGGTCAGACGCGGTCGGTCGCGACCACGACACCGGAGTGACGCTGCTCGTCGATCGGCTCGATCGAAAACCCGAGACGTTCGTAGAAGGGCCGGACGCCGTCGTCGAACTGCGCCGTCAGCCGGCCTTCGCGCTCGAGGGCCCTTTCGATCAGCGCCCGCCCGATGCCACGGCCCCGATGGCGACGTCGGACGCCGATTGCCCCCACGTGAGCGCCGGGCTCGGTCTCGAGCGGTTCGAGAACGGCCGTGCCGAGGATTCGTTCGGTTCCGCCCCGGTCGTCTGCGGGAGCGGCACTATCGCCACCGGCGGTGGTCGCCGTTCCGCCCTGCCGATCTCCCGCGACGAAGACGTCGCCGGCGTCGATCCGGCTCTCGACATTGCCCGGCTCGAGCATTGCGCCGTCGAGGATGCGCCGGACCTCGAGCGTGTCGTTGGGGGTAGCCGTGCGGACGAACATCCGTCAGGATCGTCGGTCGGCGCAGGCCAACAACGCGTCGATTTCTGGTCGATCGAATATCGTCCGACTGCGGTGGGCCGCGACGATCTCGAGGTCGTCGGCCGCGGGATCTCCCACGTCGAACACGATCGCGGCGGGCATCCGGCCAACGAGGTCGAAGCGGCGGCCGACCGGTCCGAGGCGGACGGGCTGATCGAGCGTGTCGCCGAGCGTCGCGTCCGGATCCGCACAGATCGGATAGGGGAGATCGTACCGCTCTTGCCACTCTCGGACGCGCTCGCGGGGCTCCGGGACGACGGAGACGACCGCACAGCCCCGTTCGCGGAACTCGTCGTAGCGGTCGGCGACGGCCCGGACCTGCCGGCGGCACTGCCCGGCGTGGTGATCCCGGTGGAGCAACAGGACGATCGATTCGTAGGCGGGATCCGACTCCTCGGCCGTCGTCGGATCCGCCGGCGCGACCGGGGCTACGAGGTCCGTGAGCGCGAGCGGATCCGGTCCCGGACCGACGTTCGGCAGGGCCATCTCGAGCGCGGGGTCGATCATACGAGACGTAGCGCGTCGGTCGGGAAAGCGGCTGGGCTTTCACCGATCGAGTGACCGCCGTCGGGTGGGTCATCAGTCGGTAGTAGATACGTTTTCGCTGGACGCGGTTCGCGCACTCCGGGGACCTCGTGATGAACTGGTACCGGTTACAACTCTCGTTCCGGGTTCGAGAAAACGATTAAGTGGTGGTGCGTGGTAACTACTGGCGAGATGGGGTGCGAATATGGCGTTCCCGTTAACGTACGGTCGAAAAAAACCCGATCGGGAGGCGAGTCCCGAACTGAGCGGCGACGAGACAGCCGCCGATGTGAAAAGCCGTGAGCCTGATCGCAATTCTCGATATCGCGCACCCGGATCTGGCGCTGACGCCCACGATCCGTGATTGTCCGGACGCGT
Source organism: Natrinema zhouii (assembly GCF_013456555.2). Lineage (GTDB taxonomy): Archaea > Halobacteriota > Halobacteria > Halobacteriales > Natrialbaceae > Natrinema > Natrinema zhouii. Next base: position 2,151,215 of record NZ_CP059154.1, on the reverse strand, counting down.
CCATCGAGGTCGTCCCTCACTCCACGACGGATCCGGAGACCGGCCTGTTCTTCTACCTCGTCGAAGGTGCGGACGAGACGTTCGAGGACGTACTCGAGCGCGATCACACGGTCGCGGACTGGATGCTCGTCGACGAGCACGGCTCGACGCGCGTCTATCGGCTCCAGCACACCGAGGACGCCGCGCTCATCTCGCCGATAGCGACCGAACTCGGCGGGCTGCTGTTGAAGGCAGAGACCAACGATCGGGGCTGGACCAATCGTCTCCACCTCCCCGATCGGGAAGCGCTCGCCGCGCTCTGGGAACGCTGTGAGGAGACGGACATCTCGTGTGAACTGCACCGGATGTTTCGGCAGGACGAGTGGACCGGCGAGACGGTCCCGGAGCTGACCGACGAACAGCGCGTCGCGCTGGTACGCGCCCATGAGGAGGGCTACTTCGAAGAGCCCCGCGAAACTTCGCTCGAGGAACTCGCCGAACACCTCGACATCTCTCCGACGGCCGTCGGCGGCCGCATCCGTCGCGGGACCGGGCAACTCGTCGAGACGACGCTCCTCGAGGAGTGACTCACGGGGCCGCGGCAGAATCGGCGAGTCGGACGGGAGGGTCGTCTCAGAACGCGGCGAGGTGATCGTCGCGGGGCTCGTATAGCGCTCCGGTCATCCGCACCTCGTAAATCTCCTCGAGCGTTTCGCCGACGGAGAGCCCCCGCTCGCTCATCGCCGCCGCGACGATGCCGATCGGGACGCCGTTCTCGTAGTGATTCTCGAGGCCGGCGATAACGGTCACGAGGTCGTCGGCGGCCGGGGGCTCGAACTCGAGGTCGGCATGCGTGAGGACCACGTCGTGGCCGGTCTGCCGACGGTGTCGGCGGTAGAAGTCGACGATTTCGTTCGCCGAGTCGGGTTCCACGCTGACGCCGCACTCCTGACACGCGACCGCGAACGCGGACTGGTGTTGGTGAGTCATGAGCGAAGGCGGATAGAACGGGGCGATTAGGCCTCGTAGGCCTCCTGTGCGAGGCGGTGGAGCCTGTGGACGGTGTGCTCGTTCGGTCCGAGCCGCGCCTGCGCGATCGCACCCGAATCGAGGCCGCGTTGCTGGCGCTCGACGAGTTCGAAGTCCTCCTCCTGGAGCTGCCTGCTGGTTCGGATGAACGTCTCCTCCTCCTCGGTCAGATCGGGATCCCTGAAGTAGTAGTCCGCGACGAGCTGGAAGCGCCCCTCGTCGATGGGGTCGATGATGTAAGTGCCGTAGCCGTCGGCGGTCCCGTACATGTTGACCGTGAAGTTCGGCCAGAAGTAGTAGAACTTCGCCTCGTGTTCCTCGTGGATGCGCATCTCGTCCTCGACGTCTTCCCTGTGCTTGTAGTGGAGGATCCAGTGATAGTCGTTGACCTCGAGTTCGGAGTCGAGGAGTTCGAGATCCTTGACCCAGTCCTGGTGGTTGGCCTGGCAGTGGTCGCACTCGGAGTAGTTGCCGGCGAAGACCTTCCAGTTGCACTCGACCTCCGAGACGATGCGCCGGGCGAGCTGGTACTCCTCGAGCGGGAGCGACTCGAGTTCGGTCTTCATCGTCCCGGCCTGCTCCGCGAGGCTCATCGGCTCCTCGTCGAAGTTGACGAAGACGAACGGGCCGATTCGATCGGTGTGGACCGACATGAGACCGTTCTCGTCGGGGTCGACCGGGGAGACGTCCTCGTCTGCGAGGTCGGGGTTCAGTCGCGCGTCCTCGAAGCTCTTCGGCGTGCTCGCGAGCTCCCCGTCGAGGTCGTACGTCCAGAGGTGGTACGGACACTGGATCCGGTTCGCGTTGCCGGGATCGGTCATCGGTGTCTCCTCGACCATCGCCGACCCGCGATGCGCGCAGACGTTGTAGAACGCCTCGATATCGCCGTCGTGGGTCCGAACGACGATGATCTCTCGGTCGCCGATGTTCCGGGTGAAGTGATCCCCCGGCTCCGGAATGCAGTTCGCGTGTCCCGCGTACACCCAGTACCGACCGAACACGGTCTCCTTCTCCATCTCGTGGACGTCCGGATCGGTGAAGTACCGCGCTGGCAGGGCATTCGTCTCGTCGGTGATGTCGGGGCTGACCGGTTCGACCTCGTCGCGTCCGTTGTTCCACCGGGCCATGTTGTGTGCTATCTCATGTCTCATCTCTCAATAAGGCTTGATCGCAGGTAGTTCGTACGTATAAGTGATGCCGGGCGCTGTATCCGCCGAGGGCCTCGAGCGGCAGTCGACCGGATAGCCGGGACCGAACGGTTGGCCCGAACCGTGCTGACGGTCGGCCGACGGTTCCGATGACAGTCGCCCGCCGACGGTTCAAAAAGGGACGATGTGAGACGGACTAACAATCAAGGGGTACGTCGTCGAATCGGTCGGCAATATGCCTCCGACAGGAGACCGATACGACGTCGTCGTGATCGGCGTCGGCGGGATGGGCAGCGCGACGGCCTTCCACCTCGCCGACCGCGGGCTCGACGTGCTGGGACTCGAGCGCTACGACGTGCCCCACACGATGGGATCGTCACACGGCATCACGCGGATCATCCGTCGCGCGTACTACGAACATCCCTCCTACATCCCGCTCATCGAACGGGCCTACGACCTCTGGGACGACCTCGCGGACGAGACCGGTCGCGGGGTGATTCACCGGACGGGGTCGATCGACGCCGGCCCGGAGGACAACATCGTCTTCGAGGGATCGCTGCGCTCCTGCGAGGAACACGACATTCCCCACGAGGTGCTCACGAGCGAGGAGGTCACCGAGCGGTTCCCCGGCTACGATCTTCCGGAGGGGTACAGAGCATTGTACCAGCCCGACGGCGGCTTCGTCGTCCCCGAACAGGCGATCGTCGGCCACGTCGAGACGGCACAGGCAGCGGGTGCGGAGGTCCGCGCCCGCGAACGGGTCCTCGAGTGGGAGCCGACGCCCGATGGCGGCGTCCGCGTCGAGACTGACCGCGGCACGTACGACGCCGAGAAGATGGTGCTCGCCGCCGGTGCCTGGAATGGGAAGTTCGCCGACGCGCTCGAGGGGCTCGCGGTCCCCGAACGGCAGGTGCTCGGCTGGTTCCAGCCCGAGCGACCGTCGACGTTCGAACCCGAGAACTTCCCCGTCTGGAACCTCAAGGTTCCCGAGGGCCGCTTCTACGGGCTGCCGATCTACGACGTACCGGGGTTCAAGATCGGCAAGTACCACCACCGCGACGAGCGGGTCGATCCGGACGACTACGACACCGAACCCGGGCTCGAGGACGAGCGCCTGCTCCGGGAGGTCACGGCGAACTACTTCCCCGAGGCCGCCGGGCCGACGATGCGCCTCGCGACCTGCATGTTTACGAACTCCCCCGACGAGCACTTCATCCTCGACACCCTCCCCGACCACCCGCAGGTGGCCGTCGGCGCGGGCTTCTCGGGCCACGGCTTCAAGTTCGCCAGCGTCATCGGCGAGATCCTCGCCGACCTCGCGGTCGATGGGGAGACGGACCATCCGATCGATATGTTTCGATTGGATCGGTTCGACGACTGATCCGGCTGACGCTTCGCTCCGTTCCGGCGGTCAACAGATCGGCTGACAGTGGTCCGGTCGACTCGAGCGACGCATCGGCGAGTCGGTTTCCGTCACTGAGTAGACGGGTCGACGGCGTCGGACGGTGCGACGAGTTTCGGGAGGCTGCGTCGGAGGACCAGCACGAATACGAGGACGAGTACCGCGATACCGAGCGCGAGCGGTAGGGGACTGTCGTCGACTAACCAGTGGCCAAACGGCGTTCCGATCAGGACGGACGGCGGTGCCATCCCACCGAGGAGAACCGCCAGCAGGCCGAGGAGACCTTGCAGAACGTGCTCCTCTTCGGGAACGTAGCGGTACAATCCGAGGGCGATCGGGAGACAGCCGAGTCCGAACGCGAGTAGTCCACCGAGGGTGACGTACGCGGCCAGCGCGAGCCCTGTGCCAGCGGTTATCGCTATATCGTACTCCTGAGACCGATGAGGGGGCGTCATGCCCATCAGTCCCTCCCAAAAATTTATAAATTCACTGATGTCTTTGTGAACCGTTTGCTGAGCTATTTTGCCGCCTCGACCGGGCGTCGGCGACCCCGAGTACGCAGTGTATTCGGTCCGTCGCTCACGGCCGCGTTTTGACTGGTCAATTCGTCGGCCCGATCCCACTGAGCGTTAGCGCCCGACGTCGTTCCTCCCGACTGTTATAGGCCACAGATTATCCACCCGGATAGCTATGCTCGACCGTCTGGCAGTATCCATGACACATGAGTACAGGGACCACACTTCCCGACGACGCGGGAACCGTCATCGTCGGCGCCGGCTGCGTCGGCTGTAGCGCCGCCTACCATCTCACTCACTTGGGCCGAGAGGACGTGGTAGTCGTCGATCAGGGACCGCTGTTCGAGACCGGCGGCTCCACCTCCCACGCCCCCGGACTGGTCTTCCAGACGGGCGGCAACAAGCTGATGACCCGGATGGCGTCGTACACGCGCGAGTTGTACGAGGACCTCGAGAGCTTCCGGACGAGCGGCGGCATCGAGGTCGCGTACACTGAGGACCGCTGGGACTACCTGAAACGAAAGCGCGAACGGGGGCAGGCCTACGGCATCGAGAACGGGGAACTCCTCTCGCCCGCCGAGGTTGCCGACCGCGTCCCGCAGATCGACGAGTCGGTCATCCACGGGGGCTACTACGTGCCGACGGACGGGAAGGCCCACGCTGTCGACGCTTCGGCGACGATGGCCGAGTCGGCTCGAGCGGCGGGCGCCGAGTTCTACGGCGAGACGACGGTGACCGATCTCGAGGTCGAAGGTGGCGAAATCCGGGCGGTCGTCACCGACCGCGGGCGCATCGAGGCCGACGAGGTCCTCCTCGCGACGAACATCTGGGGCCCGCTGTTCGGCGACATGGTCGACGTCGATATCCCGCTGATCCCCTGCGCCCACCAGTACCTCGTCTCCGACGACCTGCCGGAGCTCGCGGGCGCCAGCCGTGAGATCGAACAGCCGCTGCTCCGCCATCAGGACCGGTCGCTGTACTTCCGCCAGCACGGCGAGCGCTACGGCGTCGGCTCGTACAACCACGAACCGCTGCTGGTCGACCCCGCGGACATCTACGGCCCGGAGAAACTCGAGGACCTGGGCCTCGAGTACCCGTCGCTGCGGGAGTTCACCGCGGAGCACTTCTCCGAGAACACCCACCCGGATCACGAACAGACGGCCTACGACGCGGCCTGCGAACTCGTTCCGTCGCTGCGCGACGCCGAGTTCGAGTCCGGGATCAACGGGATGTTCTGTTTCACCCCCGACGGGATGCCGATCCTCGGACCGACGGAAGAAATCGACGGGCTCTGGTGGGCGCTCGCGATCTGGGTCACCCAGTCGGGCGGCGCGGGGAGCATCGTCGCCCACTGGATGGAAGACGGCGTCCCCCGCCTCGACGGCGAGCGCGTCGACGCCACGGGGGCACACATCTCGCGGTTCCAGCCCCACGCCGGCTCGCGGGAGTATACGCGGGGCCGCGGCGCACAGCAGTACCAGGAGGTCTACCAGCTGATCCACCCGCGCGAACAGCCCCGGGGACAGCGCGGGCTCCGCCGGAGTCCGTTCTACCAGCGCCAGCGGGAACTCGGCGCCGAGTTCTACGACTCGGGCGGCTGGGAGACGCCGCAGTGGTACGAGACCAACGAGTCCCTGCTCGAGGAGTACGACGTCCCGGACAGGCCCGACTGGCTCGACCGCAACTGGTCGAAGGCACAGGGCGTGGAGCACCAGGCGGTCCGCGACCGCGTCGGGATGGTCGACATGACCACCTACACCGGGATCGAGGTGACCGGCGACGGCGCGACGGCCCTGCTTCAGGGACTCCTGACGAACGATATCGACGTCTCGCCGGGCCGGATCCGCTACGCGGCGATGTGCAACGAGGACGGCGGGATCCTCGCCGACGTGACGGTCGCCCGGTTCGCGGACGATCGGTACGTGGTGTTCACCGGCGGGGGCAACTCCGCGACGCTGCACTCCCGGTGGATCCGCGAGCACGCGCCCGACGACGGCTCCGTGTCGATAACGACCCACGACTCGAGCATGTGCGGGATCGGCGTCTTCGGTCCAGAGGCGCGCAACGTCCTGTCGTCGCTCGTCGCGGCCGATCTCTCGAACGACGCGTTCCCGTTCTACACCGCACGGGAGAGCTACCTCGAGAGCATCCCCGTCACGATGCTCCGGCTCTCCTACGCCGGCGAGTTAGGCTGGGAGTTGTACGCACCGATGGAGTACGGCGCGCAGCTCTGGGAGCGAATCGAGGACGCCGGCGAGGAGTACGGCATCGTCCCGATGGGCTGGGAGGCCCTGGACTCGACGAGCATGGAGAAGGGGTTCCGGCTGTGGGGGACCGACGTTACCCCCGAGTACAACCCGTACGAAGCGGGGATCGGCTTCGCGGTCGACCTCGAGACCGATTTCGTCGGCAAGGAGGCGCTGCTCGAGGCTCGCGACGGCGGGATCGACCGGAAGATCGCCCCGATCACGCTCGACGAGCCCGGGACGGTCGTCGACGCCGGACACCCGGTGCTCGATCCCGACAACGGCGAGGTGCTCGGTGACGTCGCCCGCGCGGATTACGGCTACACGATCGACGCCGGGATCGCGTACGCCTATCTGCCGGCGGCCGACGCCGAGGCGGGCCGCAACGTCGAAATCAGCTACGAGAACGAACGCCACGCCGCGACGGTCCGGGACGAACCGCTGTTCGATCCCGACCGCGAGAAGATGATTCGGTGATGGCCATGAGCCGAAACGACGGAATCGTCGAGTTCGCCGACATCGAAGCGGCCCGCGACCGGCTGGACGACGAGTCGGTCGTCAAGCACACCCCGGTCGAACGGAGCACGTCGCTGGACGATCTGACCGGCGGCGAGGTCCACCTCAAGATGGAGCACCTCCAGTGGACGGGCTCGTTCAAGACCCGCGGCGCGTACAACAAGATCGCACAGTGCGTCGCCGAGGGCGGAACGGAGCGGGTCGTCGCGGCCAGCGCCGGCAATCACGCACAGGGCGTCGCGCTCGCGGCGACGAAACTCGGCGTCGACTCGACGATCGTCATGCCCAGAGGGGCGCCCCAGGCGAAGGTCGACGCCACCCGGAGCTACGGCGCCGACGTCGAACTCGTTGGGGACGACTTTCGCGAGGCGATGGCGCACGCGAAGGGGCTCGTCGACGACGACGTCACGGAGTTCGTTCACGCCTACGACGACCCCGCGATCGTCGCCGGCCAGGGGACGCTCGGCCTCGAGATGGCCGACGATCTCCCGTCGGTGGAGACCGTCGTCGTCCCGATCGGCGGCGGGGGTCTCATCTCGGGGATCGCGACGGCCTTCGCCGAGCGCTCACCGGAGACGCGAATCGTCGGTGTGCAGGCCAGCGGTGCGGCGACCGTTTCCGAGAGTCTCCGGAAGGGAACGCCCGTCGCGCTCGACTCCGTGGATACGATCGCGGACGGCATCGCGACCGGCGGTATCTCGGAGCTGACGCTCTCGCTGATCGACGAGCACGTCGACGAGGTCGTCACCGTCACGGACGGGGAGATCGCTCGAGCGGTTCTCCTCTTGCTCGAGCGCGCCAAACAGGTCGTCGAGGGCGCCGGCGCGGCGTCGGTCGCCGCGATCATCAGCGACGAACTCGACGTGCGCGGCGAGACGGTGATGCCGCTGCTGGGCGGCGGCAACCTCGATATGACGATGTTACAGACCGTGCTCGTTCACGCGCTGACCGACCGCGAGCAACTGCTGCGACTGCGCGTCCGGATCGACGACCGACCCGGCAAGATGGAGGACGTTTCGGGGATCATCGCCGAACACGGTGCCAACATCCAGACCGTCCGCCACGACCGCTCGGCACCCGAACTCGACGTGGGCGAGGCGCACCTCGTCTTCCAGATCGAGACGAGCGGCTCGGGCCAATCGCGGACGATCGTCCGGTCGCTCCGGGATCACGGCTACGAGGTTCGGCACGTCAACGCGTGACTATCCCCGGCTCGCCCGCTAACGGGTTCGATCGACGGTATAAAAGCGACGCCGGTTATTAAGATGAATCTTGATTGGGGAGCTTGGTATTCTTCACCACGGTGCATGAGATCATGGTACGTAATGGCACAAAAGCTGTGCCGGTGCGGAAGGAGGGTGCGCTCGTCGAGTCGCTCGTGAGCGAACTCGAGACGAACCGACCGAGCGAGCGAGTTACCGGACGCCGGTGGCGTGTGATCCGCGATGAGTGACCGCCAACGGGATGGGGACGGCGCGGTCCGAACGTTCCTCGACGAACTCGACCCCACCGTCTTCGGGATCGGCTTCGTCGTCGCCGTGCTGGTGGTCGCGGCGTTCCTCTTCCGCGAGAGCCGAACGCTCGAGATCATGGAGGGAACCAACGAGTTCCTCTGGACGAGTTTCGGCTGGGCGTATCTCGTCTCGATGTTCGCCCTCGTGGCGTTCGTCTTGTACCTCATCTTCGGTCCGTGGGGGAACATCAAGCTGGGGGAGGAGGACGAGGATCCCGAGTTCAGCTTTCTCGCGTACTTCGCGATGTTGTACTCCGCGGGAATCGCCGCCGGCATCGTCTTCTGGGGCCCGGCGGAGGCGATCTTCCACTACTCGACGCCCTCGCCCTTCTCGGGGGTCGAAGCGGAGTCGACGGGCGCCGCCGTCAGCGCGCTCCAGTACACGTTCTTCCACTGGGGGCTCTCGGCGTGGTCGGCGTACGTGATCGTCGCGATCCCGATCGCTTACTTCGCCTACCGCCGGGACGCGCCGATGCGCATCTCGACGATCATCGGGCCAATCATCGGGTTCGACAACCTCGACAGTCCCTGGGCGAAGCTCGTGGATATCCTCGCCGTCTTCGCGACCATCGGCGGCATCGCGACGACGCTCGGGCTGGTCGGGAACCAGTTCCTCGTCGGCCTCGAGTACGCCGGCGGCGTCGAGTTCGGCGACGCGGGGACCGTCCTCGTGATCACGGGACTGACCGTGGCATTTACCATCTCGGTCGCGCTCGGCGTCGAGCGCGGGATCCGCCGTATCTCGTACTTCAACATGGCGCTGTTCGCCATCCTGACGGCCGCGGCGTTCATCCTCGGGCCGACGGTGTACATCATGACCGTCGGGACCCAAGCGCTGGGGGCGTACATCAACGAATTCATCTCGATGAGCTTCTTCATGGGCGCGGGCGAGACCGGCGGGCAGGGTGCCGACTCCGGTTTCGTCGGCGCCTGGACCGTCTTCTATTGGGCGTGGTGGTTCTCCTGGGCGCCGTTCGTCGGGCTATTCATCGCCCGCATCTCTCGCGGGCGGACCGTCCGACAGGTCGCCGCGACCGGCGTCGTCGCGTCCACGGCCATCACGATCCCCTGGTTCGCGACGATGGGCGGAACGTCCATCTTCATGCAGTCGAACGGCCAGGCCGACATCCTCGGGACGCTCGAGGCCTGGGGGTTCAACGAGGCGGTCGCCGGCTACCCGCTGTTCGAGGCGCTGCCGGCCGGCGAGTTGCTCACCGTCCTCTTCCTGGTGCTGGTGACGACGTTCTTCGTCACGTCGGCGGACTCCTCGACGCTCGCGCTGGGGATGCTCACCACCGGCGGCAAGCAGAAGCCGTCGACGATCAACCGCGTTATCTGGGGCGGCCTCATGGGCGCGCTGGCCTCGCTGTTGATGGTCGCCGGCGGCACCACAGCGTTACAGCAGGCCGCGATCATCGCCGGCGGCCCCTTCGCGATCATCACCTTGATCGCCGTCGGCGTCATGATCTGGGTCTTCGGCAGCCGTCGGGCGGTCTTCTTACGCGAAGAGGACCGTTCCACCGCCCCGACCGGGTCGGCGGCCTCCGACGACGACTGAGACGGTCTGCTGTAACGATTTACCGGAGCAACCGCAGGACGGTTCGCGGTCGCTCCGGAAATGACTGACAGCAGTCCGTATGAGAGGTGGACGGCTCGAGCCGACGGCTGAGAACTCCCTCCGATTTCCCGCGACGTGCTCTCTCTTGTGCGATTCCGGGTACGTTCGGTTCGGCCAGCAGTGATCGACTCAGTGCTTACGGATTCGGAGGCACCCGATCAGCCCGCGGACGGTCGTCACCGCACAATTCTATGCCGGTGCTCCGCTACAGTCGACACATGGAGCTCGCCTCGACACCCACGCTGTACTGTTCGGAGTGCGATGCGGAGATCGCGGACGCGGGGTACCTCCCGGCCACCGAACGCGACGGTGCGTACGAGCCACTGGCCGACGCGGCGGTCTGTGACGCGTGCGGCTTCAACGAGATCGGAATGATGGGATGCGCTCCCGAACTCGACGACGTGATCGATCCGGATCCCGACGATGTCCTCCTGTACGTCCGCGTGACGGACGACGGGATCGATGTCGTGAGCACGAAGGAGTAAGACGGCCGGGTTCGTGCGGACGCGGCCACGATGGCGCTACCCGTACACGGGGAACGATTCGCAGAGGTCGTCGACCGACTCCGAGACTCGCTCGAGCGTCGCGTCGTCGTCGGGCGCGTCGAGCACGTCGGCGATGTGGTGGGCGACCGTCTCGATTTCTTCGGGGCCGAATCCGCGGGTCGTCAGCGCGGACGTACCGATCCGGATCCCGCTGGTGACGAAGGGCGATCGAGTCTCCCCCGGGACGGTGTTCTTGTTGAGGACGATGCCGACGTCCGAGAGGGCCGCTTCGGCGTCGTCACCGGTGAGATCGGGATGGGACTCCCGCAGGTCGACAAGTACGAGGTGCTTGTCGGTGCCGCCGGAGACCAGCGACAGCCCCCGGTCGCGGAGGACGGCCGCGAGCGCCGACGCGTTCTCGACGGTCCGGGAGGCGTACTCCTCGAATGCGGGCTCGAGCGCTTCCCCGAAGCCGACGGCCTTGCCGGCGACGTTGTGCATGAGCGGCCCGCCCTGACTCCCCGGGAAGACCGCACTGTCGACGTCGTCGGCGTACGCCTCGTCGCACATGATGATGCCGCCGCGACCCGAGCGAATGGTCTTGTGCGTGCTCCCGGTGACGAAGTCGGCGTGCTCGGCCGGACTCGAGTGAACGCCCGCCGCGACGAGCCCGGTGATGTGGGCGATGTCGGCGAGGTGGAACGCGTCGACGGCGTCGGCGATCTCGCCGATGCGCTCCCAGTCGAACTCGCGCGGGTACGCCGAGGAGCCGCTGACGATCATCGCCGGGTCGACCGCGCGAGCCCGCTCGGCGAGCGCGTCGTAGTCGATGTACCCCGTTTTCGGATCGACTTCGTACTGTTCGACCTCGTAGAGCTGTCCGGAGAAGTTGACGTGGTGGCCGTGGCTGAGGTGCCCGCCGTGGGTGAGATCCAGCGAGAGGATCGTCTCGCCCGGCTCGAGGGCGGCGAAGTAGACGCCCATGTTCGCCTGGGTTCCCGAGTGGGGCTGGACGTTGACGTGGTCGGCACCCCACAGTGACTTCGCCCGCTCGATGGCCGTTCGCTCGACCTCGTCGACGTGCTCGCAGCCGCCGTAGTAGCGCGCACCGGGGTACCCCTCCGCGTACTTGTTGGTCAGCGCGGTTCCCTGGGCGGTCAGCACGGCTTCGGACACGTGGTTCTCCGAGGCGATCATTCCGAGGGTCGATTCCTGGCGCTCGCGCTCGCTCTCGACGGCAGCAGCGATCGTCGGATCGGCATCTCTGATAGGGTCTGGCATACCACACCAATCGGCGAATCTTCCCAAGTATCTTGATCGCAGGTGATCGACCCGTTCAAAAGCGGCCGATGCGCCGCGAGCGATAGTCGAAATCGACCGGACTCGCCGGTGTCTCGACAACGTCGTTGCCATTCTCGAGGCCGAGGGCCGAGCCTCGAGAACGTCCTGAAGACTACCCCCTTCCTGAACGAAGCGCCGTCGAGGTCGGTCGCGTCCCGAAGGGTGCTCCCCTCGAGATCGAGGCTATCGCGACGCTCGAGTAGTCGTGTGCGTCACTCGATGTTACCGCCCTTGATCAGCCGTAACACCGTCACGTGGTCGCTCTCGACTGGCTGATCCTCGGGGACCGGGCGACCGTCGACGAGGACGCTCACCTCGTGGGGACTCAGGTCGACCTCGCGGAGCAGGTCCGCGTAGGTCGGCGTCGCGTCCGCGTCGGGACCCTCCGCGGTTCCCGCCACCGCCTCGAGCTCGAGTTCGTAGGTGTCCTCGCCCTTGACGTCGACGGTGACGTGCATACGCCGCGTTACGGGGCGGCGGCCTTGAGCGCGTCGCTCCGTGGCTGTCCGCTGCTCGCCGTCAGTCCGTCGTCGGCTCGTCCGGACCGGAACCGACACGCCGTTCTCGCTCCCGCTCTCGCTCTCGAGCGTTCCGCCGGTGGCCGAGTAGCGCGCGAGCGATCGCACCCAGTCCGAGCAGGAGGACGATCAGATTGATCGCCTCGCCGACGACGGGGACGGGCAGCCGCGTGAGGAGGGCACCGGCGAGCAGGCCGACGACGAGCGCGAGCCAGCGGTTGCCGAGGCCGACCAGCGAGAGGAGCCATGCAGCGACCGCGAAGCGGCCGTAGATGACGCCGATCCAGAGCAGCAGGGCGAACGCGAAGCCGCCGACTACCGACAGCGGGATGCCGACCACGGTGATCGCGAGCGCGATCAGGAGGAGGGGAATCCCCACGAGCACCCCTAGGCCGACCAGCCCGGAGCGGAGGGGGCCCGTTGCAACGTGGTCGGCGACGGCGTCGGAGAACCGCGGGAACAGCGCGAGCAGTACGGCACCGAGCAGTAGATTCACCGCGAAGGCGTAGGCGGTGAACAGCCACGACGCGAACGGCTGAATCGGCGGCGCGACATCGACCCCGAGCGAGCCGTCCTCCTGAATCTCGCCCGCGACCGCGTCGGTGTTCCCCTCGAGGTCACCGCCGTATCGCAGATCGCCCGCGATCGAGGCGCTCTCGCCCAGTCGGATCGTCTCGGCCCCGATTTCGGCGTCGCTCTCGAGCGTGCCGTCGATCGTCGCGCTCCCGACTCCGGCCGTCACGGTGCCGCCGACGGTCCCGCTCTCGGTGACCGTGAAGCTCCCCGCGCCGACATCGACGTCGCCGTCGACGGTTCCGGCGATGGTCACGCTCCCGCCGGCGGCCTCGAGGTCGCCGTCGACCTGGCCCGTGTCTTCGATTCGAACGTCGCCCCCGACGGCGCTGACGTCGCCGGTGACGGTACCCCGGACGACGACGCTCCCGCCGAAGGCCTCGAGGCTGTCGACCGTCTCGTCTTCCTCGACGACGATCGTCCCGCCGGTCCGGGCGTCGGACTGGGCGGCCACCGTCGCCGGAACGGTGCCGCAGACGACGAGGACGACCAGTATCGCGACGAGGTGTCGTGATCGTCGGTTCTCCCGTCCCATGTGCCCACCTTCCACGAGGAGGACGAAAAACGTGTTACGCTGGTATCAGGAACCGGACCGGTTCGGAGTCGGTCGCGGGCGGCGGCTCGAGCCGTTCCTCGTCGGGTGCGTGCCGAGCGTGATCCGGTGGTCGGCCGGTCGATTCCGCGACCGGATTCGAGAACGACCTTCGGTCGTTTTATCTTCGGGCCACCCCTTCGACCGGTATGAGCGAGGCCGACGCCGAGGCGGCGGAGCCCACCCCCGGCAAGACCGAAGTCTGGATCGAAAAGTACCGCCCGGAGCGACTCGACGACATCAAGGGCCACGAAAACATCATCCCGCGCCTCGAGAATTACGTCGAGCAGGACGATCTCCCCCATCTCCTTTTCGCAGGGCCAGCCGGTACAGGAAAGACGACAGCTGCCAAAAGCATCGCTAGGGAGGTATATGGCGGTGATTGGAAGGAGAACTTCCTCGAGCTCAACGCCTCCGACCAGCGCGGGATCGACGTCGTCCGCGACCGGATCAAGGACTTCGCGCGCTCCTCGTTCGGCGGCTACTCCCACCGCATCATCTTCCTCGACGAGGCCGACGCGCTGACCTCCGACGCCCAGTCCGCGCTGCGCCGGACGATGGAGCAGTTCTCGAACAACACCCGCTTCATCCTCTCGTGTAACTACTCGAGCCAGATCATCGACCCCATCCAGTCGCGGTGTGCAGTCTTCCGGTTCACCGAACTCTCCGAGGACGCCATCGAGGCACAGGTCCGGGAAATCGCTGCGAACGAGGACATCGCGGTGACCGACGACGGCGTCGACGCGCTCGTCTACGCGGCCGACGGCGACATGCGGAAGGCGATCAACGCCTTGCAGGCCGCGGCCGTGATGGGCGAGACCGTCGACGAGGAGACCGTCTTCGCGATTACCGCGACGGCTCGCCCCGAGGAAGTCGAGGCGATGGTCGAACACGCCATCGACGGCGACTTCACGGCCGCTCGAGCCGCCCTCGAGGACCTGCTGACCGAGCGCGGGCTCGCCGGCGGCGACGTCATCGACCAGCTCCACCGCTCCGCCTGGGAGTTCGACATTCCGGAGGGGGCGACGGTCCGCCTGCTCGAGCGTCTGGGCGAAGTCGACTACCGGATCACGGAGGGCGCGAACGAGCGCCTGCAACTCGAGGCGATGCTGGCGTCGCTGGCGCTCGAGAACGAGGCGTAAGCGGGTGATCGGCAGGGTCGATGGACCGCTACAATCGTCCGGTAGGCCGGTCACCACGAGTGCGCCACGCCGATCGGGCCCAGCGTAGCCAGTAGCTTCCGACGACAGCGGCGGTCACGAACCAGACGGGGCCCATCGACGCGTACCACTCGAGCATGTAGGACGGGGCGGTGTCGACGAACCGACCGACGCCGACGGCGGCGATAATCGTGATCGCGGTGACGAACAACAACTGATCCTCGTCGATGCCGGCCTGCCAGAATCGAACGGAATCAGCCCGCCGAACGTCGGCGGAGACGAGCGCGAGCGCCGCTGCAATCGCGCCGACTGTCAATGCGACCGCGACGTCGAGATCGAGCACGTACGCGCCGGCCATGATATCGCCGACGGCGACCGGGGCAAGGGGGAGAGCGAACGAGAGCAGTGGCCCGCCGTTCCAGACCGCATACCACAGCGGCACGACCAGAATCGTCGCCGTCACCAGCGCGATGAAGAGCAGGCTGAGCGTATCCAATCCGACCGTCAGTAGACTGCGAAGGGGGTCGTTGATCGTTATCCGCATCCCGATGTAGCTGGCGAGAAACATCGCGGTGAGCCCCAGAAGATAGGCGACCATGAGCGCCGTCCGTCGACGATCGAGTCCGAGCAGGGGATGCTCGAGGACAGTACTAACGGCCGCCCGTGACCCGCTCCATCGGTGGTCGTCCGTCTCGGTACTCATGGCTCCTCCGCGATGACCGTCGCGAACCCGTCGTGGTCGGGCCCCGTCTCGTTTGCCAGATCGATCGCACTGGGGGAGACCTGCCAGCCCTCCCCGGCGAAGATCGCCTCGATGGTGTCTCGCCCGCGCTGGTAGGAGGTAACCCCGTGTTTCGGGCGAGCGGGGGTATCCTCGTGGGCCTGCATCGAGACGACGTTCTCGAACGACCAACACCGGACGTGACGCCGGCCGTTGGCGCCGTAGTAGGCCTGGGCGGCCGTCGTCTGCTGGCGAACGTATGCCTCGGCTTCCCGATCCCAGGCGAACCGTGTGTACTCCTCGGGGTTGCGGATCCATCCTTCGTCGTCGAGGACGGACATGACGCGCTCGAGGCCTCGAGCGCCGTCAGCGTCGGGGAGCAAGACGACGTTGAACGGGGCGGTCGCGCGGAACCCGTTGCTCGTCGGCTCGTAGTGGTAGCGGCCGATCGGCGTGTCGTCTTCGTCGGTGATCGGTTCGTCGATCCACTCGGAGACCGCTGCGGGCGGTTCGGCTGCCTCGACCGTCCCGGTCGGATCCGTTGCGTCGGGCGGCGACGGAAGGAGGGTGATGCCGGCAACCGTTCCGATACCCGTCAGGCCGGCTTTCCGGAGCAACGATCGTCGTGTCGACATTGTCAGTCGCTGACCTCGGTCTCGGTTCCCTTCCTCTTCCTATCCCCATCGGCAAGGAGATTCGAGGTCGACAGACTTCTCCGATCGGATCGCGTCATCTGTGCATTCGTTCGGTTCCGTTCTCTTCCCTCCATTAGTAGTCTCTCTTCTCGAGAGATACTTATTAATTTCCTATCAAGTCCCTCGGTAATCACGCATCGATCGTCGCTCACTGAACTCCTCGAGAGCCCAGCCCGTCGTGACTGTGTCTGGGTATCGCTAGAGCCCCCAGCTCATCTCACAAACCGGACCCGTTCGCCGTGGGCGATCGGTTCGCGACGGCGGTTGCGGAACTGTTTTACGCGCTGCAGGGCCAATAGACGCGTAATGAGCGAACTCGCGGACGAATACCGCCTCGAGTACTTCGAGGAGGAAGGATTCGAGCGCAAGGAGTGTCCGGAGTGTGGCGCTCACTTCTGGACGCGCGACCACGACAGGGTAACCTGCGGCGAGCCGCCCTGTGAGGAGTACGGCTTCATCGACAACTCGGGGTTCGACGGGTCGTACGATCTGGCGGAGATGCGCGAGGCCTTTCTCTCTTACTTCGAGGCCAACGACCACGAGCGAATCGATCCCTACCCGGTCGCGGCGAACCGCTGGCGCGACGACGTCCTGTTGACCCAGGCGTCGATCTACGACTTCCAGCCGCTGGTGACGAGCGGCCAGACGCCGCCGCCGGCGAACCCGCTGTGTGTCTCCCAGCCCTGCATCCGGATGCAGGACATCGACAACGTCGGCAAGACGGGCCGACACACGATGGCCTTCGAAATGATGGCCCATCACGCGTTCAACACGCGCGAGGACGTCGAGGAAGACGAGTACGCCTACTACGGCGAGGTCTACTGGAAGGACCACACCGTCGAACTCTGCGACGGCTTCTTCGAGTCGATGGGCGTCGACTTAGAGGAAGTCATCTACATCGAGGATCCGTGGGTCGGCGGCGGCAACGCCGGCCCCGCCATCGAGGTCATCTACCGCGGCGTCGAACTCGCCACACTGGTCTTCATGTCGATGGAGCAGGATCCCGACGGCGAGTACGAGATGAAAGACGGGAACCGCTACAGCCCAATGGACACCTACATCGTCGACACGGGCTACGGGCTCGAGCGCTGGACGTGGGTCTCTCAGGGCACCCCGACGGTCTACGAGGCGGTCTACCCCGACATGATCGCGTTCCTCAAAGAGAACGCGGGGCTCGACCACACCGAGGAACAGGAGGAACTGATCCACCGCACCGCGAAGCTCGCGGGCCACATGGACATCGACGAGGCCGAGGATATGGAGACCGCTCGCGGCGAGATCGCCGCCGAACTCGGCGTCGACGCCGCGGAACTCGAGGAACTCATGGAACCCCTCGAGGACATCTACGCGATCGCGGACCACTGCCGCACGCTGGCCTATATGCTGGGCGACGGCATCGTCCCCTCGAACGTCGGCACGGGCTATCTCACGCGGATGGTGCTCCGCCGGACCAAACGGCTCTGTGACACGGTCGGCGTCGACGCGCCGCTGGACGAACTCGTCGACATGCAGGCCGAACGCCTCGAGTACGAGAACCGCGATACGATCCGCGACATCGTCCGCACCGAGGTCGAGAAGTACCGCGAGACGCTCGAGCGGGGCGGTCGCCGGGTTGAGACGCTCGCCGAGGAGTACGCGAAGAAGGGCGAGCCGATCCCGACCGAGGAACTGATCGAGCTCTACGACTCTCACGGCATTCAGCCGGATATGGTCGCGGAGATCGCCGAGGAGACGGGTGCGACCGTCGACATCCCCGACGACTTCTACAGCCTCGTCGCGAAGCGCCACGACACGCCGGAGGGGGTCGCGGAGACCACCGAGGACGAAGACGAGCGCTTCGAGGACCTCCCCGAGACGGAGAAGCTCTACTACGACGACCAGCAACGAACCCAGTTCGAGGCGGTCGTGCTGGACGTCTTCGAGCGCGAGGACGGCTACGATGTCGTGCTCGACCAGACGATGTTCTACCCCGAGGGCGGTGGCCAGCCCGCGGACACGGGGACGCTCTCGACCGACGACACCACCGTCGAGGTCGAGGACGTCCAGATCACAGACGGCGTCATCCTCCACCGGACCGACGAGGACCCCGGCAAGGGCGAACTGGTCAACGGCCAGATCGACGGGAGCCGCCGTCGACAGCTCATGCGCCACCACACGGCGACCCACATCGTCATTCACGCCGCGCGGCAGGTGCTTGGCGAGCACATCCGACAGGCCGGGGCCCAGAAGGGCGTCGAGAGCTCGCGGATCGACGTTCGCCACTACGATCGGATCTCCCGCGAGGACGTCAAGCGGATCGAGAACCGCGCCAACGAGATCGTGATGGACAACACCGCGGTCTCCCAGGAGTGGCCCGACCGCCACGACGCGGAGGCCGAACACGGGTTCGACCTCTATCAGGGCGGGATCCCGCCGGGCGAGCAGATCCGCCTGATCCACGTCGAGGACGACGTCCAGGCCTGCGGTGGCACCCACGTCGCCCGAACCGGCGAGATCGGCACGATCAAAGTGCTCAACACGGAACGCGTGCAGGACGGCGTCGAACGGATCACGTTCGCGGCCGGCGAGGCCGCCATCAAGGCGACGCAGGTCAAAGAGGACGCGCTCTACGAGGCCGCCGAGATTCTCGACGTCTCGCCCGAGAACGTCCCCGAGACGGCCGAACGGTTCTTCGAGGAGTGGAAGGGCCGAGGCAAGGAAATCGAGGACCTGAAGGAACAGCTCGCCGCGGCCCGCGCCGGCGGCGGAGGCGGCGGCGAGGAGGTCGAGGTCGGCGATACGACGGCCGTCGTCCAGCGCCTCGACGCAGATATGGGCGAACTACGAGCGACCGCAAACGCCCTCGTCGAGGAGGGGACGATCGCCGTGCTGGGCAGCGGCGAGAGCGGCGCCCAGTTCGTCGTCGCCGTCCCGGACGGCGTCGGCGTCAACGCGGGCGAGGTCGTCGGCGAACTCGCCTCGAGAGTCGGCGGCGGCGGCGGCGGCCCGCCGGACTTCGCGCAGGGCGGCGGCCCCAACGTCGCGGATCTCGATGAGGCGCTCGAGGACGCGCCCGACGTGTTGCGGCAGGTCTTGAACGCCTGACATTCTGACTCGAGTCGAAATCCACCCCTTCTTTCGGTCCGCGTCACGACGATCGACCCATGCCGACCGCATCGAACAGATCGGTCTCGCTGTACTACGACCGCGCCGGTGAGGGCGAACCCGTCGTCTTCGTCCCCGAAGCCGGCCTCGGCGGCTGGCTCTGGGGCTGGCAACACGCCGCCGTCGCCGGCCCTCACGAGGCCATCGTCTGGGACCTCCGGGGGACGGGCCGCTCGGACGCACCGCCCGGACCGTACTCCCTCGAGACGCTCGTCGCCGATCTCGAGGCGGTCCTCGCGGAGTGCGAGATCCGCAACGCGCACCTCGTCGGCTGCGGACTCGGCGGTGTGATCGCGCTCGCGGCGGCCCGGACCTCGAGTCGCGTGGCGACGCTGACGCTCTTTGGAACCGCCGCTCGAGGGGACGAGTACGACCTCGAGCCGCTCTTTGCCCCGCCGGACGATCGGGACGCACTTCGCCGATCGATCGCGGCGGGACTCTCCAATGACTTTCTCGAGGACCAGCCCGACGTGCTGGACGGGATCGCGGACTGGCGGGCGGACGGCGACGCCGACCGCGAGGGGTGGGACGCCCAGGTCGCGGCGCTCGAGGGCTTCGACGCGACGGAGTGGCTGGTCGAGGTGACCCAGCCGACGCGGGTGATTCACGGCGGTGCGGACGAACTGGTTTCGCCCGCTGCTGGGGAGGGGCTCGCTCGTGGACTTCCGCGCGGAGAGTTTCTGGAACTCGAGGGGGCCGGCCATCTGGCTTTCGTCGAGCGCTCGCGGACGGTCAACGACCTGTTGTTGGGCTTTCTCGAGGCACAGACGGACGATTCGATGTAATACAGCAGTCGGATTTGTAGATCAGTCCGAGTATTGATTTCACCTCTCACATCACTACCGACGTATCGTGGCAACTAGGGATCGCCACGTCCTCCCCAACCGATTCGTTTGCTCCCGTCGGTCGCTCACTCATCCCTCGCGCTTCGAGCAGCGATTCGCTGGTCGCTCATCGCTGCACAGCGCGCCGAGACGGTGACTGCGGTAGCTCGACCGTCTCACGGGGGGTGTCCTCGATCCTCGCCGCCCATCGCCTTCCGTGCTTGCGCTTGACCCCCCATCTACTACGTACTCGAGCGTGGAAGTTCCCGCCGTGACTCTCTCGCTGGCTCGCCGAGCCGAGCGCTTTCCGGATCGGACGGCGGTCGTCGATATCTCGGAGCAGCGGCTGTACGCCCCCGCGGAGACGATTCACGAGGAACGGGTCTCCTACGGCGAGCTATCGACGATCGCAGAGCGGACGACCGAGCGGCTCTCGACCCTGGACGTCGGCCCCGGGGACACCGTCTGTCTCCTCACGCGAAACCGGGTCGCCGCGCTCGCGCTGTTTTTCGCCTGTCGGCGGCTCGGTGCGACCTTCGCGCCGATTTCTCACCTCTTGACACCGGCCTCCGTCGAGCGCCCGTTCGATGTCCTCGAGCCCGAACTGGTCGTCTCGGAGGCCGCTCAACGGGATCTTGTCAGGTCGATCCCGTTCGATCGGTCGGTGACGCTCGAGGAACTATCCGAAACGGACCGCGACGATGTCGATACCGAGGAGCGACCGTCGATGGAAAACCCGCTGCTCGCCCTCCACGGCGAGACGGGGCGTCCGGTCGCCGGCTACTCGCCCGACGCCATCGAGCACAACTGCACCACCGGCGTCGCGGCCTGGGGACTCGCCGCGAACGACGTCGTCCCCCTCACCGCGCCGCTGTCGACCCCGGCCGGCCTCGTTCGCGTCGCGCTGTCGGTGCTGTACGCCGGCGGCACGCTCCTGCTCGATCGGGCATTCGACCCCGGCGATGCGCTGACCGCGATCGAACAGGAAGGAGCAACGCTGTTGCCGGGTCGGGAGACCGTCCTCCGAGATCTCGCGGCCGAATCCGGCTTCGAGGACGCCGTCGGGTCGCTCGAGCGAGCGATCTGCGGAGCCCCAGTCGGTGACGACGTGGTCGCGGCCTACCGAGATTGCGGCGTGCCGGTCGCGCGGGTCTACGGCCGCCTCGAGTGCCCGACCGCGCTGAGCCAGCGGTTCGCGGACGATTCGTCCAGTGCCGACGACGAATCCGGTGTCGGTCGACCGGTACCGGACTGCCGTGCCCGGTTGGTCGACGACGACGGCGCGGTTTTCGAGGGCGCGGCTGACGGGACCCTTCAGCTCTCCGGGCCGATGGTCGCCGACGGCTACGTCGACGCTGCCGGGACCAACGACGAGAACTGGTACGAACCCGCCGAAATCGAGAGCCGAGAGTACGACGAGAGCGGCGATCGCGGTCGGTTCACGGACGGCTGGTTCGATTCCGGCGAGCGATTCCGCCGCGACGCGTCCGGGAGCTACTATCTGCAGTGAAATTTCGTCCGTCGACCGCGACCGGTTTCCGTTCCCTCGATTCGGACTCGAGCCCGGGACAAGCGAGCCGTCAGCGGTCGCGGCAACGTCGGCACTGGGCGGAAGGCCTATTCCCGTCGAGTTGCCACTAGTGCCCAATGAGTCAGCTCCGAATCGCCGTTCTGAACGCGGCTCATCAGGACGAGAACACGACGCGGAACTTCCGACGCGAACTCGACGCCTCGCTAGCGGAGTTCGACGCCACCGATGGCACGGTCCCCGACGACTTCGACTACGACGGTGCTGTGGTCACCGGCTCTCGAGCGTCGGTGTACTGGGATGACGAGTGGATGCAGCCGGTCAAGGAGTGGGTCGGCGAAGCGATCGATCGCGGAATCCCCTTCTTCGGGGTCTGTTGGGGCCACCAACTGCTCGCCGACGTCCTCGACGGCACCGTCGCGGACATGGGCGTCTACGAGGTCGGCTACAGCGAGATCGAGCAGGTCGCGGATGCGGAGTCGCGACTGTTCGACGGCATCGACGAGACGTTCACCGCCTTCACCAGCCACTCCGACGAGGTCGCGGAGCTACCGCCCGGTGCCGAGCCCCTCGCCGAGAACGACTACTCCAACCACGGCTTCCGCAAGGATCGCGTTTTCGGCGTCCAATTCCACCCCGAGTACGATACGAAGACCGCCCGCGAACTCGTTCATCGAAAGGAACTCTCCGACGAACGCCTCGAGTCGATCCTCGGCGAAATCACCGAAGAAAACTATCAACGGGCCTGCGAGGCAAAAATAGTGTTCGACAACTTCCTCGAGTTCGTTCGCGAGGTCAAGCGTATCGATACCACTGCCGACGCATCGGCTTCGGTCAGTCGTTCCGACTGAAGCGGTGTTCCGTTCCGTCCGGTGTCTTCTGCCGGCTACTGACGGTTCGGAAAGGAACCCAGCAAAAATATTCTCCCGAGAGAAGTCAAAATAAGGACATATGGCTCCATCGGTCGAGCTCACGGAAACCACGAACGGCCGGCTCGAGGAGCTTCAGGCGGAGATCCGCCGCGAAACCGGACGGACCGTCCCCAAATCGATGGTATTCGAACAGATAATTCGGGATGCCTCCGAGTCGAAAGACGAGGCGATCGAGCTGTTCGTGACGATTTGGAGTCGTAACCGGACAGTGAGTGCACGGCTCCGTAACAAGCACGTCAGTCCGCAGGAGAACGCGACCGAAACGCGCGCATCACCGGGATCGAACTGACTGCGAGTCGATCAGTCCGCGGCGACTTCTACCTGTGCTTCGTCGGCTTTCCCGATCGCCTCAACGATGAGTTCGGCGACGTCGACGACCTCGATCTCGTCCTCGTAGCCGCCGGTCTTGCGGCCGTCCTCGTACATCGTCATGCACATCGGACAGGCGACGACGAACTTCTCGACGCCGCTGCCGGCGTCCGTGTCCTCGAGCGCTTCCCGAATCCGTTCTTCGCTGGGCTTCGGTTCTTCCTCGAAGTCCATCCAGAGGCCGCCACCACCGCCGCCACAGCAGAAGGAGTTGCTGCGGTTGCGGGGCATCTCGTCGAGCGTACAACCCGTGGCTTTGATGAGTTCGCGCGGAGCCTCGTACTCGTCGTTGTACCGGCCCAGATGGCAGGGGTCGTGGTAGGTGACCGTGTAGTCGAGTTCAGTGCCGGTCAGGTCGAGTTTCCCGTCAGCAACGAGCTCTTCGACCGCCTGCGTCCAGTGGTAGACGTCGATCTCGCCGTCTTCGTTCCACTGCTCGTCGTAGTCGAATGGCATCATCGGATCGTCCGCGAACTCGTCGAAGTTGACCTCGGGGTACTCGTTTTTGAACGTGTTGTAGGAGTGGGGGTCCGTACAGACGATTTTGTCGAACTCGCAGTCCTCCCAGGTCTCGACGTGGTGGCCGGCCAGTTCGACGTAGAGCAACTCTTCGCCGACGCGGCGGATGTCGTTGCCGTCGAACTTCTCATCGTCGAAGAGGATCCCGAAGCTGACGTCCGCTTCTTTGAGGATGGTCGCTAGCGAGCGCGCGACCTGCTTGTTGCGCTCGTCGTAGCTCGGGAAGTCCCCGACGTACCAGAGGTAGTCGACTTTCTCCTCGCGGGCGTCTGTGACGTCGAACTCGAGGTCCTCGCTCCAGTCAGCCCGGTTGCGCGGCGAGTCGCCGAACGTGTTGCCGTTTTGCATCACGTTCTGGAAGACGTCCTGCATGCTGGGGGCGACGTCGCCCTGGTCAGTCATCTGGCGGTTGAGCCGGGTGAAGCTCTTGAGGTGCTCGATCTCGACGGGGCAGGCGTCCATGCAGGCCATACAGGCCATGCAGGACTCCATCGTCTCCGCGTTGATCACTGAAGTGCCACCGTCCGCGATAATCGGTTGTTCCTCACCGCCGGCGTCGAGATCCTCGCGATAGGACTTCAGGTCGAGGATGACGTTGCGCGGGTCGAGCGGGCGATCGGACGCTTTGGCGGGACAGACGGAGGAACACCGGCCGCACTTGGTACAGGCGTCCTGATCGAGGATTTCTTTCCAGGTGAAGTCGTCGATGGACTCCGCGTTGGTCGCGTCCAGATCCGAGGGGACGTTCGGAAGCCGCTGACCCGCTTTCTCGTCGCGGGTGACGACGTTTGCAAAGGAGGAGAGCATGTGGAACGGCTTGGCGTAGGGGATCCACGCGATGAAGAAGAAGGCGAGCAGCGAGTGGGACCACCACGCGAGCCAGTGGAGGTTCTCGACGTTGAGGCCGGCTCCGTTGAGCCCGGCCTGCTCGGTACCCAGCGTCGCGAGGCCGATCCCGTTGAAGCCGAGCGCCAGTCCGTAGCCGACGAAGCTGACGATCTCGTGGTCGGGCATGCCGGCGCTGTAGATTCGAAGTCCCTCAAGGAGGAAGCCGCCAATTCCGAGCGCGAACAGCGTCCAGATGAAGACGTCGTCCTCGGCAGAGGTGTGGCGATCCCAGAGGCGGTGGTTGCGAACCCAGTAGCGACGGTAGATCGCCATCCCGAGTCCGACGACGAACAGCAGCCCCATCGCATCGACGATGAACGAGTAGGCGAGGTAGAAGTCGCCCTCCCAGAACGTCATCTGGAAGATCTTCTGGGCAGCGTACTCGTCGGCCATGATAATCAGGGTCGCGATCAGCAGCGTCAGGAATCCCCACATGATAAACGAGTGCATCAGTCCGCCGTAGAGGTCCCTGTTGAACTGCTTCTCGTTCGAGAGCACGATCTTCGACGCGTTCAGGATACGGTTCTGCAGGTCGTCGACTCGAGCGAACGAATCGTCATCCCCCTCGGCGTAGCGAGCGAATCGCTGGTAGACGCCGTATGCTAGAACGATGACAGCAATAGCTGCGAGGAGGTAGAACACCGCGTATTCGACGCTGGTGATCCCCCAGTACGTCTCCCTCGTCTGTGCGATGGTGTTCATATCCATTGACGGGCAGGGCTCTAACTTAATTCTTGCCCACCGGATGCAATACAACCCCGCCGCCGTGTTGCGGAAATTTTCCCTTTATTTCGAGTTTATAACGCCGTCTCTGCTCGGCGTTTCGGCCCAACGTGATCTGGCAACAGGCTTAAATAGACTCCCGTCTGGAGTGTGCATCCATGAACGAAAAAACCGAAGAACTCCGGGATCTCTTCACGGACGTCACCGATGGCGAGGAAACCGTAACCGAATCACAGGAAAACACTCGCGGCTCTCTCGAGCGAGACGAGCGATCGGACGAGGAGCGCCTCGAGAGCGTCGTCCAGCAGATGCGCGAGCGATATGAGTTCGAGACGGGGTTATCGGACGACGACCTGATCACGGTCGCCAGGGGCTTCTACGACGAGAAAAGCGACGAGGAGATCGCCGAGGAGCTGGGCGTCGACGCTGAGGAGGTCTTCGAGGCCCGACTCTCGTTGCACCTCGTCGGCAAGGACGATGCGGACGAAGTCGACCTCGCGGCGATCCGTGACCGCGAGGAGGACGACGCGACGCTGGCCGAGGAGTACGAGGTGAGCGAGGATCGGATCCGCCGCTACCGCCGCGTCGCCGAAGCGAAGGACCAGTCCCGTGCGGCGAACGACCGCTACCGCGACGAGTTCGACAGCATTCTCGCCGACGCCGATCTCACTGAGCAGCTGACATCCGATCTCCGCGAGGACGGTCTCGAGGACGCGACGGAGGGAATGGAGACCGAAGTCGAGTTCTAACGACCGACGGTTTTGACCGGGTTCGAGCGAGCACAGCGATCGAGATACCGGGCTTCTCACGGGCGCTATGCGTCCGTCCGCACGTCACGCGAACCG
This sequence comes from Natrinema zhouii, assembly GCF_013456555.2. GTDB lineage: Archaea > Halobacteriota > Halobacteria > Halobacteriales > Natrialbaceae > Natrinema > Natrinema zhouii. Next base: position 2,125,392 of record NZ_CP059154.1, on the reverse strand, counting down.
CTGGTCCCGCACTGCCAACAACCTCGATGCAAACAGGCCAAGCGCGTTGACGGCGCGCTCGGTGCAACTGACTGCACCGCCATTTTGGACGAGACTTCTTATACGAACGCGCGGCCAGACGGCCTATGACTCGAGCCCTCGTCTCGTTCAGCGACCTGCGGACTGCCGCCTACTGCCCCCGCAAGTGTTACTATCAGCAGCGACTGCCGGACGAGGACCGCGGGCCGCCGCCCGAGGTCGAGTCGATTCGAGCGCTCGCCACTCGGTACGACGAGTTACTCGAGGCCCCGCCGGGAGTCCTCGAATCCGAACCGATCGCCGTCCCGTCCGTTCGCTACCGCGATCGGCTGGCGGCGACCCGGGATCGACTCGAGGGGAGGGGCCAGTGGGAACGCCTCTGTGAGCCCGTCGATCGGGCGGTGTTCGCGACCGGCCGGCACTGTCGGGGCATCGTCCACAAAGTGCTCGCGGACCCGCTCGAGCCGGCGCTGATTTCGTCGGGGAAACCGCCCGAAAACGGCGTCTGGAAGTCCCAGTCGGTCCATGCGGTCGCGGCCGCGAAGGCGCTGGCCTGGGAGCAACAGGTGTCGGTAGAGCGGGCCTGGCTCGAGTATCCGGCCTACGGCGTGATCCGATCGATCGATCTGACGACGCGACGGAAGGCGCAGTATCGGAGCGCGCTCCGGGCGGTTCGCGAGTTGGACGGCCCGCCAGCGCGGACGAACAATCGCTCGAAGTGCGAGTCCTGCGAGTTCGCGGCTGAATGCGGGGTCAAGACGCGGACGTTGCGGTCGCTTCTCGGTTTTGGATAGACGATTTCGGACAGTGACGTGGTACGGTTTCGAACGATGAAGACGGCTCAAGGCGAGCCACTCGATAGGCGCGTAAATAGAACGGTTCGCTCGAGGATAATTGGGAGGAAAAGAGGGTTTCCTGCTATCGTGGCAACATGGAGAGGCCACACCCTCCCCAGCCGATTCACTCACTCACATACGTTCGTTCGCTCATCCCTCGCGCAATATCGTCGGCTGGCCTCACTCTCGTTCGGCCAGCCGACAGCGCGCGCCACCGCATGACAGGTGATCAGACTGTGCGATACAGGGATCTCCACATTCCCTTCAAACCGTTATGCCTCCTCGAGCCATGCTTCAATCTCGGCGGCCTGCGCCCCGCGTCGGTGGATCGTCTCGCTCGAGACGTCGACGACGGTGCTTTCGGTGCCGGCGGTTTCGCCCCCGTCGAGGACGACTGCTGCGGCCTCCCGGATCTCGGGATCGAGATCCGCAAGCTTTCGGACGCTTTCCCGGCCGCTGACGTTCGCGCTCGTCGCGGTGATCGGCGTCCCGGCCCGTTCGCAGAGCGCGAGCGCGAGGTCGTGGTCGGGAACGCGGACGCCGACGCGGTCGCGGCCCGCAGTGAGCTCGTCCGGGACGGCCTCGCGTCGCCGACAGAGGACCGTCACGGGGCCGGGGAGAAACGTCGCCATGAACCGCCGCTCTCGATCGGTCGCGCGGACGTACCGGAGCGCCGACGGGACCGACGGCACCGCAAAGGAGAGCGGCTTCGACCGATCGCGTCCTTTCACCTCGAAGACGCGCTCGACGGCCTCGGGCTCGAGCGCGTCCGCGGCGAGGCCGTAGACGGTCTCGGTCGGATAGACGACGAGTGCCCCCGAATCGATCGCGTCGGCCGCGCGGTCCAGTTCGCTCATTCGGTTCGAAATCGGCGGATGTCGGGCAAAAAGGTATCGGGAACTGCGGGCGAGACGGTCGCTACTCGAGTCCGAGTTCGTCCTCGAGGGCGTCGTAGTCGGGGAAGTCGGGCCAGTCGGTGGCGACCCACGCGCCCTCGACGGTGCGATCCGCGTCGAGCGCGAAGAAGGCGACTCGCGGTTCGCTGACGCCGGTCATTCCGTCGAGGTTGTGGTCGATCCCGTACGACGCCGCGACCTCGTTCCCGGGATCGCTGAAGAAGGTGTAGGGGTAGTCGTTGTCCCCCAGAAAGCGCTTGACACCGTAGGGAGTCGATGCCGTGACGCCGACGACCTGGCCCGCGCGCTCGTCCCAGTCGCGTTCGGCGATCTCGTCCCAGACGTATTTCGCGACGAAGGAGCCGGTCATCGGCGTGAAGACGAGGATCGTTCGACCGTCGCCCTCGCCGACCAGGTCCGACAGCGTGCGGTCCTCCCAGAACTCGTCGGTGACAAGCGGCCGGGTGAATTCGGGGGCTTCCTCGCCGGGTTCGGGGTGGTCCGCCGGGCCGAGTTCGACGACCTCGAAGTCCGGCATCAGTCGTCACCTCCGGTGTCTGCCGCAGCCGCGTCGGGGCGGTCGCCCTCGCCGTAGGTCGACTCAAGGTAGCCGACGATGTTGGCGCTCTCCGCCATCGTGACACCCGTATTCTGGTCGACGATGACGGGAACGGTCCGAACGCCGGCGACGCGTTTGACGACGTTCCGTTCGGAGTGCATCGGTTCGACGAACCGCGATCGGTACGAGAGGTCGTACTCGTTCAACAGCCGGGTGACCCGCTCACAGTACGGACAGCCTTGGAGCCGGTAGAACGTGATCGGTGGCTCGGCGGTCTCGCTCATAGACGAATGTTAGGGCAAAGGGCCGGGTAAACGTGTCGTCGCCGGCGGCGATATCCGTAACCGATCGTAAAATGGGAAACGGTTAACCGATCCGGCTATAAGCCTGTACATCAATGGCGTTGTCTCCGCTGTTTGTGGTTCCGTTGGCCGCCTATGAGGTCCCAGTCGTAGGTGTCGGGTTCGATCAGTCGACAGTAACGATTCTCGGGGCGGTCGCTATCGCCGTCCTCATCGCACTCTCCGGATTCTTTTCCTCGTCGGAGATCGCGATGTTCAACCTGCCGAAACATCGCCTCGAGGGGATGATCGAGAACGATATCCCCGGCGCGGATCTGGTCAAAGGGCTCAAGGACGACCCCCACCGGCTGCTCGTGACGATTCTGGTCGGCAACAACATCGTCAACATCGCGATGTCTTCGATCGCGACGGCGATCCTGTCGATCCACTTCGGGGGACTGGTCGGGGTCTTACTGGCGACGTTCGGGATCACCGCCCTCGTCTTGCTGTTCGGCGAGAGCGTTCCCAAGTCCTACGCCGTCGAGAACACCGAGACGTGGTCGATCCGCATCGCGAAGCCGCTGAAAGCCACGGAGTATCTGCTGTTTCCGCTGATCGCCATCTTCGACTACCTCACTCGACAGATCAACAGGCTCATCGGCTCGACGGGCGCGATCGAGTCGCCGTACGTCACGCGCAACGAGATTCAGGAGATGATCGAGTCCGGCGAGCGCGAGGGGGTCCTCGAGGAGGAAGAACACGAGATGCTCCAGCGGATATTCCGCTTCAACAACACGATCGTCAAGGAAGTGATGACTCCGCGACTGGACATGACGGCGGTCCCGAAAAACGCCGAGATCGACGAGGCCATCGAAACCTGCATCCAGAGCGGCCACGCCCGCGTGCCGGTCTACGAGGGGAGTCTCGACAACGTCCAGGGAGTCGTCCACATCCGCGATCTCGTCCGCGATCTCAACTACGGCGAGTCGAAGAACGACGAACTCGAGCTCGCGGATCTCATCCAGCCGACGCTGCACGTCCCCGAGTCGAAGAACGTCGACGAGTTGCTGACCGAGATGCGCGAAAACCGGATGCACATGGCGATCGTCATCGACGAGTTCGGTACCACCGAGGGGCTGGTGACGATGGAGGACATGATCGAGGAGATCATCGGCGAGATCCTCGAGGGCGGGGAGGACCAGCCGATCGAGGAGATCGACGCCGATACCGTCCTCGTCCGGGGCGAGGTCAACATCGAGGACGTCAACGAGTCCCTCGAGATCGACCTCCCCGAGGGCCAGGAGTTCGAGACCATCGCTGGCTTCATCTTCAACCGCGCGGGGCGACTCGTCGAGGAGGGCGAGGAGATCACCTACGACGGCGTCCGCATTACGGTCGAGTCCGTCGAGAATACGCGCATCATGAAAGCCCGCCTCAAGAAACTCGAGATCGCGGACGCGGAACCGGAAGCGGACGAGGAACCGGGGGCCGCCCCGCTCGAAGTCGACGAGAACGACGAGTGACCGATCAGTGCTGCGAGTCGACGAGCGCCGCGACGTCGCGTGCGACGGCGAGGGGGACGACGATTCGTCGCGGCCCCTGGACGTACTGGCCGTCCGGCTGGGCGTACGTGAGCGTCAGCACGGCACCGTCTCCGATCGGCCGGATCGAGACGGCGTCGATCACTGCGAGGTCGATCGCCTGCTCGGGTTCGTAGAGGTAGATCGTTCGGTCTTTTCGGTCGAGCGTGCCGACTGACTGGAGGAACGAGGCCAGCACGAGCGCGGCGAGCGCGAACGGAATCAACAGTGCGGCCAGCCCGGTGAAGGGGCCGGCACCGACGGCCAGCAGCTCGTTTTGCGAGACGTACCGACCGACTCCCATCAGCGCGCCGATGACCGCTCCCATGACGACCGCACCGACGGCGGCGTCCATCGCACGATCCAGTTTCGTCCCCGACGGGACGGCAACGGGGAGTCTGCGGGTGAGCCGCTCGAGGTGGCGTTCGGTGTCGTCCGCCGCGGCGAGGGCGAGGACCGTCGCGGCCAGCGCGGCGATGAAGGCGATAACGACGGCTCCGCCACCGACCTCGCCGGCGACTCTGTACAGTCGCCAGCAGATGACGGTACCGATCGCGGCGAAGAAGGTGCCGACGCCGAAGCTCCAGCAGAGTCGAATAGCGCGCGAGGTGCTCGCGTCGCGTCGCCACTGCGTCGTCTCGTCGGGGGTTTCGGTGACGTCGACGGCGTCCTCGTCCATACTCGCACTCGCGACCCGTCGTGTAAAGACCGTTCGATGTCGCTCGACTCGTACGGTCTGCTGTCCCTGTACCGACGCATTCGCATAGCGGGCCGCGGGTGCGCCGAACTGATTATAGTCGTCCGTCTCAGAGCAAGATCGCAGCGACTGCAGCGTAGCCGACGTAGGAGACGACGATCGAGCCGGCAAGCGAGCCGACCCACGCGAGCACGGTAAAGCCCATCTTGCGAGGGCTGACGCCGCCGCCCGCGCCGGCCGCGGCGTAGCCGCTGCCGATGATCGCGCTGACGATGATCTCGTTGAACGAGACCGGGATGCCGTAGAAGACCGCGGCCTGTGCGATGATAAAGGAGGGGATGAGCGCGGCGATCGAGCGCCGCGGCCCGAGCGAGGAGTAGTCCTGCGAGATCGCCTTGATCATCCGCGGTGCGCCGGTCCACGACCCGATCAGGAGCCCGAAGCCGCCGCCGACGAGCATCGCGATCAGCGGTAGCTCGAGCTCGCCCGAGAGGGGGATCAGCGGACCGATCGCCAGCCCGACCTGACTGCCGCCGGCGGAGAACGCGACGAGTCCGCCGAGGATGAGCAGGAAGTGTCGCTCGCCGCGTTCGGTCCCGTTGTTGAGATCCAGCGCGATCGCCCCCGCCCAGGCCGCCGCGATGACAAGCGTCGCGGCGGCGGTCCCGGCGATCGCCGGGCCAGGGAGCGAACCGCCCGCAACCTGTGCGATCGATGCTCCACCGGCGCCCGGCGAGCCGAGAATCGCGAACTCGATGTTAGCGACGATCGCGCCGACGACGGCGGCCAGCACGACGATGAGGTACTCCTCGGCGACCACTTCGGCGCGGAGGGCCCGGGCAACCGCGTAGGCGATGCCGCCGCCGACGAACGGCGTCAGCACCCACAGCGTGGCGATCTCGGTGTACTTCGCCCACGCCGGGTCACCACCCATGGCAAGCCCGGTTCCGATCACCGCCCCTGTGACCGTAAACGCCGTCGCTATCGGATACCCCGTGAAGATCCCGATCGCCACCAGTCCGGCCGCGATGAGCAGGGCGATCGTCGCGGCGAGCGACGACAGCGTCACGCCACCGATCAGTCCGGTCCCGACCGCCTCGGAGACGTTCGCACCCTGCAGCACCGCGCCGGCGAAGCCGAGCAGTCCGACGAGAAAGCCGGCTCGCATTACCGAAATCGCGTTCGCACCGACGGCCGGCGCGAACGGGGTGGACCCGCTCGAGCCGGCACCGATCGCCCAGGCCATAAACAGACTCGCGACTGCGGCCACAGCGAAGGTACCGAACGTGGCGATATCGACCATCTACCCGGTCCCTATTAGCGGCCCCTACAAGTGTGTGCCGACTGTCGGCCGACAGTAACGGACGCTGGCAGCGTGCAACGGTCGGCTCGCTCAGTTCGTCGTCGACCTCGAGTTGTCATCGGGTTCAGGTGGCGGCTCCGCGCCCTCGATCGCTTCGGCGGCGTCGGTGTCCTTCTCGACTTCGACGTGCCAGCGGTCGACCTCGTCTTCGTACTCGGCGAGCCGGTCGGAGACCGCCTCCTTGAGTTCGTCGTCGTTGACGTTGACCTCGAAGACGAACTGCTCGCCGTTGCCGCCGTTGCGCGTCGACTGCTGGACGTTGGCGCTGACGAGTTCGTTGTCGAAGTAGTAGGGCGCGAGCTGGGTCATCACGTTCTGGTAAACCGTGTCCTCGACCCGGCGCAGGGCCTTGCGGCTCGCGGAGTCGGCCGCCCGCGCGACGTAATCGATCGACTCCTTCCAGTTGTCCATCGCGCCCTCAGCGTCGTCCTCCTCGAGTTGTTCGTACGACTCCGAGAGTTTCTCGCCGGCGGTCTTGATGTCTTCGTCCGGCTCCTTGCCGGCTTTTTCGCCTTTGCCCTCCTCGACGCTGGCCTGATCGGCGGTCTTTTCGCTGACGTCGGAATCGAGGGTTTCGTGAGCCTTGGGGCGCCACTCGTCCCATTCGTCGAACGCGTCGGTGTAGCGCGCGTCGGCGTCCCGATCCGGATCGTGGACGCCGGCGTCTCGAAGCGCGCGCGTAATCCGCTCGCCGTGTTCGACGATGTCGCCCCAGTCACCGCGAACCTTGAACCCCGAGATGCTCTCTTCCATTCGGCTGGCCGACTGATAGCGTGCGGACAGGTATAAACTTCTCTGCCGTCACCCGCCTGTACTGGTGGAACCGATCGATCGGCCTGTATTTGGACTGTGGTAACGCCCCGCTCATATCCAAGCGGTGTCTCGAGACGGCGCACTGGTCCCCGACCACGGCTGATCGATACTGTGAACTACCCGGCGAGTGGCTGTTGGAATATGACGATCGAAGACCGGGATAACGCCCACCTCATCACGCACGCACTGGCGAAGGACACGCTCTCGCGCCTGCGCGACGTCGAAACCGAGCAGGTCAGCTTCCGCAAGGGGCTGGTCAAGCTCGGCCGAATCTGTGGCTACGAAATCATCGACGGCCGGATGGAGACCGAGTACGTCGAGATCGAGACGCCCCTCGAGGCCACCATGGGCGAGCGCGTCCGCGGCCTCGACGACGTCGTGATCATCAACGTCCTGCGCGCCGCGACGCCGTTCGTCGAGGGGCTGTTGAAGGCCTTCCCGCGAGCGCGACAGGGTGTCATCAGCGCGAGTCGGAACGAAGAGGCCGGCCGCGCCGAGGACGGCTCGTTCCCCATCTCGGTCGACTACGTGAAGCTGCCCGAGATCCACGAGGAGGACACGGTTATCATCGCCGATCCGATGCTCGCGACGGGGAGTACGATGTGTACCGTCCTCGAGCACATCGTCGACAACGCGGTCCAGCCGGAGAACCTGATCGTCCTCTCGGCGGTTTCGGCGCCCGAGGGACTGCTCCGCGTCAACGAGGAGTTCGGTGAGGCCGACCTGCTGACGGTGTCGATCGACGACCGCCTCGACGAGGACGGCTTCATCGTCCCCGGCCTCGGCGACGCCGGCGACCGGGCGTTCCGGACGACCTGACGGATCGCCCACCAATTGGCTACCATGGGGCCGCTCGACGAGCCCCGACGGACTTTTGCGGATCGGCCCGAATCGAACCGCATGAACTACAGCGTCGTCGATCCGGACGACCTCGAGCACGTCGATGAACGACCCTGCGATCTCCGCCGACTGAGCGAGGCCGCCGGGATGGACAACGTCGCGATCAACCGCTTCGACGCGGAGCCGGGCGAACAGCTGCCGCTGGCCTACCACTATCACGAAACGCAGGAAGAGGCGTTCGTCGTGCTCTCGGGCACGCTGCACGTCGAGACCCCCGAGGGCGAACTCGAGGTCCCGGCGGGTTCGATGTTCGCGGCCGAACCCGAGGCACCGCACCGGGCCTACAACCCCGAAGACGCCGACGGCTCGGTCTCTGTCGTCGCCATCGGTGCTCCGCCGGCCGACGATGACGCCGTGGCGTACGACCCTGACGAGTAAGCGGGTAGCAAGCGCGCGTTCTCGAGCGGCGTGTTCGGCTCTCTGCGCTGCCGTCACTCGGTCCCACAGGTGTCGATACCGAGAAACGAATTCACCGGGCAGCGCTGGATGACTGCGGTCGCGAGGAGGTCGCTTCCGGCGATGAATACGAGCGAACCGAGCGTCCGATTTCGGTTTTGGTAGCCGACCGCGAGGAGTATCGCTGCGAGGATGACGCGGCCGAGGCGGTCGAATCCACCCACGTTTCTGTCCATGTTTCGGCGAAGGAGCGAGACGCGGATATCGATGACCCTTGCAACCCCTTCGTTTCCGGTCGAACCCCACCGCAGTCTGCGGGATCTCTCGTCGATCGATCCAGACGAACCGGTCATCGAACGGACGGTCACAGCAGTACTATCCACGATAGTAACCATACCATTTTAACACGAACGGACGTAGGGCCGTCTATGACTGGCGACCGGCACACCGGAACGGCGAAAGCGGCGTTTCGACTCGCGTTCGCCGGCTACGTCGGCACGCTCGTTGCCGGGCTTGTCGCGATCGCCACGACACTCACGGAGCCGACTCGGATCGCTGTCACCGGGGCGGCCGCGGTCGGTCTCTTGGGCGGCGCGCTCGTGGGCATCGTCCTCGCGAGACGTCACCGCGAGCTCCCGACGCACCTCGGCCGAAGCCGGCTTCGACGGACTGCCCTTCCCGTCTCGGCGACACCGTTCGGCGTCGCTGTCGGCGCTGCGCTCCTCGGCTGGCTCGAGCTCCGGATCGTCGTCGCGGCGCTTGGTGTCGCCGTGGCGGTCACCGGTTACGTCGTCATGCGGCTGGCAGAGACCTGCTACGTCGATTCGCTCACCGACGACAAGCCCGCTGCGACGTGGCAGTGGGAGCCGCCGGGGACCCCGAAACTGGACGCGATCGTTCTCGCCACGTGGCTGCTCCTGGGTGCGGTCAATGCCGTCACCGCTGACTGGCTGCTGTCGATCACGTGGACGGGACTCGCACTGTTCTGGGCGGCTACCAGCCTCGCCGAGGGGCGGTGGCGGGTCGGATCGCTGGGCGACGCGCCCGAACTCCGCGTCCACGAAGCCGGACTCGTCGAGCAACGACCGTACACGCGGTCGCTCGTGCGGTGGTCCGAAATCTCGCACGTCCGACTGCGCGAGGACGAACTCGTTCTCGATCGCGGCCTCTTCGACGTGCGCTTCGGGCGCGACCAACTCGCCGACCTCGAGGCCGCACGGACGGAGATCGAACGTCACCGTCAGTCCCTCGGAAACGGCGCACCCGGAACGCCGTAACGCGGCCTCGAACCGGTCGGTATCGATCACCGGTTCTGTTTCCAGTCACTCGAGGTCGGCTCGACCGCTCGTCGCGCTCCGAAGGCGATCCCGTAGCGCCTCGCCGTCGGCGATCGGGACGCGAACGTCGAAGCTGACGTCCACCTCGTAGTCGGCCTCGAACTCGTAGCCCTCGCTCTCGAGAATCGAGCGGACGGTCCCCGAGTCGTCGTACGCGACGGTAATCGAGACCCGTTCGTGCGGTCGTTCCTCGACGATCTCCGCCGCTTCGACGGCCGCTTTCACCGCGCGGGAGTAGGCCCGGACGAGGCCGCCGCCGCCGAGGTTCGTGCCGCCATAGTAGCGCGTAACGACGACCGCGCAGTTCTCGAGGTTCTGCTGTGCGAGGACGTTCAGCGCCGGTTTGCCGGCCGAGCCGGAGGGTTCGCCGTCGTCGCTCGAGTACTCCCGGAGAAAGTGGCCGTCGGTCTCGTCGTCGCCGACTCGCACGCGATACGCGGGGACGTTGTGGGTTGCATCGGCGTACTCCTCGCGAACGGCGTCGACGAACGCCTCGGCCGCGTCGACGGACTCGACGGGGCGGACGTGGCCGATGAACTCCGAACCCTGGACGACGAACTCCGCGCTGGCGGCGGTCGCGACGGTCCGGTAGGCGCGACTCACAACCGATCACCGCGGAGCCCTCGGAGCCATTCGGTTTCGACGCTGCGCATGGCGGTGATTCGCCTGCCGGCAAAAAGAGCCCGTTGATCCCCGTCTACGCCGGCCCCGGCACCCCTCCGTTAGTTTCGCTGGCACCCATACGCTATTAGTCTCGGATGCTATGTGTGCACACATGGATGGCGATGCAATCGATTCCGAGCTCGCGGAGGAACTTCACAGCGTCTGTCGGACGGCGGTCGGAGACGAACTACGGAGTATCACCTACTTCACGGAGGACGAGGTCGAACAGCTCTACCTCCGATCCGATCTCGAGCAGACCGCCGATCTCATCGGTTTCGCTGACCACGAGCGGCTGGGCTTTCACTCGCAGTCGGCCTACCGAAACACGCAACTCGGCGAGTACGAGGCGACGATCCGCATGTTCGAGAACGGCTTTCTCTCGCGAGTGATCCGGGGTCCCCACGGCATCTGGGTGACGACGGACGACATGTCGATCGAGCGCTTCGAGGAACTCACGACCGCGCTCGCGTCGGTGCTCGACGAGTTCGCGGACGCCGTCGACACCGCTCCCGACATGGGCGAGGCCGACGACTGAACCGCGCGGGCTACTGGAGTTCGATCTTTCGGACGAACTCGAGGTCGCGGATCTCGGTGATCGCCTCGCCCGGAAGCGTTTCGTCGGTGATCAGGTAGAGTCGGGGCTCGTCGGTGAACTCGGGGTCCTCGCTGATGGTCTGGCGGATCGAGATGCCGTTGTCCGCGAGTGTTCCCGTGACCCGCGCGACGATTCCCTCCTGTTCGGCGTCGTCGACGGCGATCGACAGCACCGTCAGATCCAACACCGGCGCGAGGTCCATCAGGCTCGGTACCTGCGAGATGTTCTGGAAGATGCGCCGGAGTTCGGGATCCTCGAGGATGACGTCGGTCGTCGAGTCGACGACGCGTCGGTCGACGCCGATCTCGCGAGCGATTCCTGTATTCGGAATTTCGATGCCGCCCGAGACGACCCGTCCGTCGTCGTTGACGGAGAACCCCCGCTCGAGCAGCAGGCGGATTACGGCCTGCTGACTCGGCGACCCCTCGAACTTCTCCATAATCTCGTCGAACATTCGTTGTCGGGTGTACGCACCCGTCAGTATAATGCCCGGTGATCGATCTCGCACGCTGTCGTCCATCGCATCTCGAGCGGCGGAAATGAAACGATAGCGTGACCGTCCGTCTGACAGATGCTTTTTTACCGTCTCCGCGAGAGCCGATACTATGCGCGCACTCCGAAGCTGTGATTTCTGCGCCGACGATGCCGTCGGCGCGTTCGAAATCGTCCCGCCCGAACTCGAGCCAACGGAGGCCGAACAGCGACGCGTCGTCTGCTGTCCCGACTGCAGGGACCGACTCGAGACGCTACTCGAACCGCTGCTCGCCCGCGCCGGTGCCGAGACCGACGTCGACGCTGACGCCGAAACTAATACGGCTGACGTCGAGCCCGATATGACAGACGCCGAGGCTCTCGATGCGACCGACGAGGAACCCACTGTTGATGAGTCGGTTCTCGCCACCGTCGACGACTCGACGGCGACTCGATCTCGAACCGCCGGTTCGAACGCGACTGTCTCCGACGGTGCTGCCAGCCATAGCGCCGATTCAAACGCCGACGAAGCGGAGCCGACCCGCACCGAAGACGAGTCGGACGCCGCCTCGAGTCTCGAGGAGGGAATCACGTTCGAGCGCGACGAGCATGCGCCCGACGAAGAGCCGGCAGCCGACGCTGAGCCGGCGGCTGGTACCGAAACAGCGACTGCTGCCGAAACGGCCGACGCCGAAACGGTTGCTACCGATTCGACGGGCGCAACCGGGACTGCGGACGCAGCCGACGCTGACGACCAATCGGAGTCGGTATCCGACTCCGACGACGGAGACTCGACGTCCGCGTCGACCCGCCCACCGGCGACCTACAACAAGGTCATCCGGCTCCTTCGGAACCGCGAGTTCCCCATGGAACGGAGCGACGTCGAGGCGCTCGCTGCCGGAGCCTACGATCTCGAGGCTCACGAGGTCGAGGCGATCATCGACTACGCCATCGAGGACGGAGAGTTCGTCGAAAAGCGGGGGGCGCTTCGGCGTCCGTAGCGACCCGGCCGACTAGAGCGTGCCCTTCGTGCTGGGCGTCCCCTCTCGGCGGTCGTCGATCCGCGTCGCGTCGTCGAGCGTTCGGGTCAGCGCCTTGAACAGCGCCTCGACCTCGTGGTGGGCGTTCTCGCCGGTGACCTCGAGGTGGAGCGTCAGTCCGGCGTTCATCGCCAGCGATTCGCCGAAGTGCCGCGCCATATCGCTGGTGAACTCGCCGATTTCCGCCTGCGAGAAGCTCCCGTCGAAGTAAAACCGCGGTCGACCGCTCACGTCGACGACGGCACCCGCGACGGCCTCGTCCAGGGGTACCCTCCTGTCGGCGTATCGGACGATCCCCGATCGGTCGCCCAGCGCCTCGTCGAACGCCTCGCCGAGGACGATCGCCACGTCCTCGACCGTGTGGTGATCGTCGATCTCGAGGTCGCCGTCGCACTCGATCTCGAGGTTGAACAGCCCGTGTTTGGCGAACGATGTCAGCATGTGATCGAAGAAGCCAATGCCGGTGTCGACCGCGGCCGAACCGCTGCCGTCGAGCTCGAGCGTACACTCGATCGTCGTCTCGGCTGTCTCGCGCGTCCGGGTCGCTGTTCGCTCGCTCATGACGAATTCATGCCGCCCCCGGTACAAGGGGATTCCGCTCGTCTCCCCGCTGGCCGCCGGCCGCCGCTCTGAGGGTGGGCCCGACTAATTCAGAGGCAATCCCGGGAAAATGGCGTAGAATGGATAGTAAAACGTCTAACGGTTTCTGACGCTGTTTGAAAACAACAGTACGATCACACTATTGCGGTAAAACGGCCCGAAACGACGACAATATTCGTGCCATTATATGATCCGAAGAGTGAATGTCGTGAATACGAAAAGGTGTCTCGTCTCGATGTCCAATCACTCCCCCGTTTCAAACGAATCGCTCGCTCCGTCAGCCCCTGAGTCGGAGCCCCAGCACGACCGAAGTCGGATACTCCGGTCAGTCAAAGGTCCTGCCCAGTTCCTCTCGTTCTGGGTCGCTATCGCACTTCCCTTCGTGCACCTCCCTCTCCTCGCACAGGGACTCGGCGATCCGGCGGTGACGCTGGCGTTCGTCGTTCTGTTGACGGCGAACGTCTTCGCGCTCTATCTGGGACACGGCTACAACCAGCACTGAGAGTCGGTTCGCGGTTACCGGTCACGTTTTCCCCGATTGCCACGCGTTTTCGTCAGTCCCGTTCCGAACCGTTATCCCTTCCGTGAACAACGTGGTGGTACTAGATGGCGTTTCGCGTCGATTGGCGCTCGAGTTGTAGCCTCACCGGAACGATCCTGAAGTGGCTCGCCGTTCCGCTAGGCGGGCCGCTCGCGCTCGCGCTGGTGGACGGCGACGCCCTGCTCCCGTTCGCCGTCACCATCGTCGTTACCGTCGTCCTCGGCATCGGGCTCGAGGCGCTGACCGACGACGTCGAGATCGGACAACGGGAGGCGTTCCTGATGGTCGCACTGACGTGGCTCGGCGTCGCGCTGGTCGGCGCGATTCCGTTTCTCGTCGCGGGCGACGGCGTGCTCGCGCGGCCGGTCAACGCCGTTTTCGAAAGCACGAGCGGCGTGACGACGACCGGCGCGACCGTGATCGCGGATTTCAGCGTCCACTCCCGGGCGATCATGCTCTGGCGGGCGATCCTCCAGTGGCTCGGCGGTCTCGGAATCCTGATCGTCGCGATCGGTCTCTTTTCGCATCTGCTCGTCGGCGGTGCCCAGCTGATGGAGACCGAGTCTCAGACGCAGAACGTTCACAAGCTCCATCCCCACCTTGACCAGACCGCTCGCCTCATCTGGGGACTGTACGTCGGGCTGACAGTCCTCACGACGGGCGCTCTCTTCGCGCTCCACCTCGTCGGGCTCGCGCCCGAGATGACCCTCTACAACGCCGTTTCGCACGCCCTGACGAGCGTCTCCACGGCCGGTTTCTCACCCGAACCCGACAGCATCGGGGCGTTCTCGCCGGCGATCCAGTGGACGTTGATTCCGGTGATGATCGTCGGCGCGACTAACTTCGTGCTGCTCTATGCCATCACCCAGGGCGACTTCCGACGGCCGCTCGAGTCCGCCGAGTTTCGCTTTTACGCCGGCATCCTCGCGTCGATTACGACGATTGTCATCGCCATGCTCGTGCTCGACCCCGATCTCGCGATGGGGCTCGAACCGACGATCCGCCACGGACTCTTCAACGTGGTGTCCATGGTGACGACGACGGGCTACGCCTCGGCGAATTTCGATCTCTGGTCGCCCGGCGCGAAGCACATGCTGTTCCTCTGTATGTTCACCGGCGGGATGGCCGGGTCGACGACGTGCTCGATCAAGTCGCTTCGCTGGCTGGTCATCCTCAAGGCGTTTCGCCGGAACCTGTTTACCGCCGTTCACCCGGACGCCGTTCGGCCGCTCCGTCTCGACGACACGGTGGTCGACGAGGAGACCATCGGGGACGTCTTCACGTACGTTATGCTCGCGCTCGTGATCTTCTTCCTGCTGACGGTCGTCATCGTCGTCGACGCCGCTCGCGTCGGCAATCCCGTCGACGAGTTCGACGCCCTCGGTGCGGCCGCCTCGATCTTCCTCAACATCGGCCCCGCGTTCGGCGTCGCCGGCCCGTTCGACAACTACCTAGCCTTCTCGCCGCTCACTCGCACCGTGATGATCGTCATGATGTGGATCGGCCGCATCGAGATCCTCCCGGTGCTCGTCCTGTTGACGCCGGAGTTCTGGCGATCCTAAATTTTGCTCTGCGGGCCGCCTTCGGCGGCCCTCGGCAAAATTTAGTATAAAAGCACTCCTCCTTCCTCTCCGCTCACTTCGTTCGCTCCGAATCAGTCGTCGGCCCGCTCGCTCGGCCTGCGGCCTCGCTCGCGGTGACTATCGGGAAACCGCCTGCCCTCCCCCGAGTCACACGGCTCTCGCGTTGCTCGAGCCGTGCTCCCGGCCGCTGGAAATAGCCCGAAACGAGCAGTCCTATTCGGCGTCGACCGCAGCCTGCGCTTCCTCGAGCGTGAAATTCCCCTCGTACAGCGCGCTGCCGACGACGACCGCCGCCGCGCCGGCCGCTTCGAGCGCTCGGACGTCCTCGAGCGTCGCCACACCGCCGCTGGCGATGACGGGGATATCGGTCGCGTCGACCAGTTCGCGGACGGGATCGGTCGCCACGCCCTCGAGTTGCCCCTCGACGTCGACGTTCGTAAAGAGGATCGCGGCGGCCCCGAGGTCGTCGTACCGCTGTGCGGCCTCGACGGGCGAGATTCCCGCACCCTCGGTCCAGCCTTCGACGACGACCTCGCCGTCCTTCGCGTCGAGGCTGACGACCACGCTATCGGGGTGTGCTTCGCTGATTTCGGCCACAATGTCTGGGTTCTCGACCGCCGCAGTACCGAGAATGACGCGGTCGACGCCGCGCTCGAGCACGTCGATCGCGCCCTCGGCGGTACGGATCCCGCCGCCCAACTGGGTCGGGACGTCGACGGCGTCGATCACCGCGTCGATGGCGGTCGCATTCCGCCGTTCGCCCTCGAATGCGCCGTCGAGGTCGACGAGGTGCAGCGTCCTCGCGCCAGCGTCGATCCACCGCCGAGCGGCCTCGACGGGATCGCCGTAGGTCTTCTCCGTGCCGCGTTCCCCCTGAACGAGCTGGACGACCTCGCCGTCCTGTATGTCGACCGCCGGAATCACCTCGAACCCCTCGAACTCGCCGCTCGTATCGTCGCTCATACTCGAGTGCGCGAGGCCGGCGCGAGTAAAGGCGACGGTTTCGCGGAACGACCATCGCCTCGATACTGTCCGTCTTTTCAACAGAATTATTACATGTATGGTCGGTGTGGGCCGTCTCATGCCGCTGTCGGCGTGCTATTTCCTCGCACAGGCGACTGTACCCCGATCCGACGTGACGACCGATATGCTCGTCGTGTTCGGCGTCGTCGGTCTCGCGCTCGTCCTCTTTCTCACCGAGCGCCTGCCGATTGACGTGACCGCGATCTTGCTGATCGTGGTGCTGGTCGTGCTCGAGCCCTGGACCGGCGTCGATCCCGAGACCGGCATCTCGGGCTTTGCGAACGAGGCGACGATCACGGTCCTGGCGATGTTGATCCTGAGCGGCGGCATCAGCCGGACCGGAGTCGTCCAGGAACTGGGCCGTCGGATGGCCGCGTTCGCGGGCGAAAGCACTCGAAAGCAGGTGTTCGCGACCGTCGCCGCGACCGCCCCCGTTTCCGGCTTTCTGAACAATACGCCGGTCGTCGCGTTGCTGGTACCGGTCGTTACCGATGTCGCGAACAGGGGGAACACGTCGCCGTCGAAGCTGTTGATCCCGCTTTCCTACGCCTCGCAGCTGGGCGGGATGCTCACGCTCATCGGCACCTCGACGAACATCCTCGCGAGCGATATCAGCGCACGACTCGGCTCCGAGTACCCCGAACTCCACCGGTTTTCGATGTTCGAGTTCACGCAGCTGGGGGCCATCGTCGTCGTCGTCGGCTCGCTGTACCTGATCTTCGTCGGTCACTATCTCTTACCCGAGCGAGTCCCGCCGCGGACCGACTACCTCGAGGAGTACGCGGTCGAGGACTACATCGCCGACGTCGCGGTCGTGCCGGGCTCCCCGCTCGCGGGCGGAACGGTTCGCGATGCGACCACAGCGCTCGGCCCCGATATCGACGTGGTGCAGGTCGTCTGCGACGAGGAGCGGTCGATCGCACCGCGACAGGGGACACCCCTCGAGGAGGGCGACGTCCTCGTCGTCCGGACCGACCGCAACGCGATTACGGCTCTCGAGGACGCCACCGGTGTCGAATTGGTCGGCCGCCCGGACGGAGCCACGGCCGCTATGACAGCGGCCGACGGCGTCCTCACGGAACTGGTCGTCTCGCTCGATTCGCAACTCGTGGGCGAGCATCTCGACCTCGAGTGGTTTCGCGAGGAGTTCGACGCCGCCGTGCTCGGGTTGCGGAGTCGGGGCGAACTCGTCGGTGAGCGCATCGTCGGCAAGCGCCTCGCCGTCGGCGACACGCTACTCGTTCAGGCATCGCCGGACGCGCTCGACCGACTCGCCCGCGGGGACGACGTAATCGTCGCCCGCGAACCGCCCCGGCCCGACTACCGCACGGAGAAGGCACCGATCGCCGTCGCCATCATGCTCGGTGTCGTCGTCGTCGCCGCCCTCGAACTATATCCCATCCTCATCTCTGCGCTCGCGGGCGTCGTCGCGATGGTTGTCACGGGCGTGCTCGAGCCCAACGAGCTCTACGACGCCGTCGAGTGGGATATCATCTTCCTGCTGGCGGGCGTGATCCCGCTGGGGATCGCCCTCGAGGAGAGCGGCGGAGCGGCGCTGCTCGCGTTCGCGGTCGTCGAGGCCGCGGGACCGCTTCCCGAAATCGTGGTTCTCTGGTTGTTCTACCTGCTCACAGCGCTGCTGACCAACGTCATCAGCAACAACGCCAGCGTCGTCCTCCTGATTCCCGTCGCGGCAGCGGCGGCCGCGGGGATCGGCGCGAATCCGTTCGCGTTCGTGCTCGCGGTGACCTTCGCCGCGAGCACCGCGTTTCTGGGCCCGATCGGCTACCAGACGAATCTGTTCGTCTACGGCCCCGGCGGCTACCGCTTTGGCGACTACGCCCGGATCGGAGCGCCGCTCCAGCTAGTGCTCTCTCTCGTGACCGTCCTCGGAATCGCGATCTTCTGGGGAGTGTGAGTGGACCCGCAGACTGCCGTGACGCGAGCTGTCAGCCGAACCGTCGGCCGAGGGGTTCGCGCCGATAGTCCACGACAGTGTCGCTGGAGTGCAGTATCGCGGCGCTCTCGCTGGGATCGATTTTCAGTACTTCTTTCAGGAGCATCCCTGTACTACCGATGAATGGTCGAAACCGTTCTGCTGGTGGGAATCGTCGCCTCGATTTTCGTCGGATTCAATATCGGCGGCTCATCGACCGGGATCGCGTGGGGACCCGCTGTGGGCGCCGGGCTCCTCAGCAAGGCGTCCGCGGCCGGACTGATGACGTTCTTCGTCTTCCTCGGCGGCTGGACCGTCGGCCGAAACGTGATGGACACGCTCAGCGGCGACATCATCACGATCGAAATCTCGCTTGCGGCGGGCGTCGCCGTTCTCTTCTTTATCGGACTGGGGATTCTCATCGCGAACATCTTCGGCGTCCCCGTCCCGACGTCGATGACAACTGTCGGCGCGATCGCTGGACTGGGGCTGGCAACGGGGACGGTCGACTTCGAGACCATCGGCTGGATCATCTCGTGGTGGATCGTCACGCCGATCCTCGCCCTCTGGATCGGCGCGTTCGTCGGCCGGTACATCTACCCGGAACTCAACCGACGGTTCGAGATCTCGGCGACCGAGGGGCCGTTGCTCACCCTCGAGCGGACCGGATCGTTTCCGTCGATCGACCTCGGACCGAACACGACCGGTCAGGAACTCGTCGGGACGATCGTCGTCCTCATCATCGGCTGTTACATGGCGTTCAGCGCCGGTGCGAGCAACGTCCCGAACGCCGTTGCGCCGCTGGTCAGCAGCGGCGCGCTCGGGGCCGACAGTGCGATAATCATCGCAACCATCGCGATCGGGATCGGCGGTTTCACTATCGCCCGCCGAACGATGGAGTCCGTCGGCAGCGAACTCAGCGATATCCCGTTACTGGCAGCACTGGTCGTCATGATAACCGCGTCGACGATCACGACCCTGCTCTCGGCGGCCGGGATTCCGATCAGCCTCGTGATGGCCTCCGTGATGACGATCGTCGGCCTCGGCTGGGGGCGAGCCACCCGTCCCGTCACGGCTCGAGACGCCGTTCGCGGTCAGGTGGACGCGGAGATGTCGATGGGCGCACTGAAGACAGAGCCCGAGGCCCCGATCACGCGGATCGGTGAGGAAGAGCCCGAAGAGGTCTTGAACGCGGGCGATCTCTTCAACCCGCGGGCCATCATGAAGTACGTCTCGATGTGGATCATCGGTCCGTCGATGTCGACGATCCTCGCCTACGGGTTCTTCGTCGCGGTTCCGTTCGTCTGAGGCCCGTAGCGGTTAGTCTGCTCTCGATCGTCGGTCGCCGTTGATCGCCCGCATTCTCGTTCCGATGACAGCCTTGGAACCGGTCAGTCCTCAGTACGGTCGTCCTGATCGCTGTCGGCCGATTCCTCGAGCAGTTCCTCGACTTCATCCTCTCGCGGCCGGCGGTCGACGCGCTCGTCGACGGAGTTGACCTTCGCCTGTACCTCCTCGAGTTGATCGCCAACCGTCTCTTCGACCGTCTCACTCACCGTTTTCTCGACCGTTTCACCGACTGTCTGATCCACCGTCTCTTCGACGGTCTCGCTCACCGTTTTCTCGACCGTTTCACCGACTGTCTTGTCCACCGTCTCCTCGACGGTCTCACTGACGGTTTGTTCGACGGTCTCTCCGACGGTCTTATCGACCGTTTCTTCGACCTGTTTCTCGACGGTCTCACCGACGGTTTCCTCGACCGACTTCTCGACGGTTTCCTGCACGGTCGACGTCATCCAGTCGGGATCGAACCGGGCCATCTTCCAGACGACGTGGAGCACGTACGAAGCGAACACGCCGAGCCCAAACGTCAGTCCGACCCGAATATCGAGCGTTGCGATGAGGACGACAGCGAGCAGAATCAATCCGCCGTACGCGAGATCGATGATCGCGTCGATACGCGCCGGTCTCATAGCCGACCAGCAGTCGCGACCGTCTCGATCAGCGCGGTCTCAGCCCTCGAGGCGAGAGACTCGTTCTTTGGATCGCCGTCCGACTCGACTGCGTGCACGCATGACAACATGATGTTATACTACACGGTCCGATTCGGTGAAACCCTTTGGGATCGCAGGTCATAGCCGAGCGTTGCCGCTGGCGTTTTCGCCCCGATTGCTTTGGCTCGTGTCCGTTCGAGTGGTGTATTTCTGAGCCATCGATACGACGCTCGAGCGGGTCACTTCCCTCTAGTTTCGGTCGGTGTACCGGCAACTGACAACTCGACGAACCGACCGTGAATAGTCGCGTTTTTAGGGTCGGCTCGCGTGACTACTGAACGTGCCGGAAGTACTGCTTATCATAGGGATACTCACGGCGATCTTCGTCGGCTACAACATCGGTGGGTCGACGACCGGTCCCGCTTTCGGGCCGGCTGTCGGCGCGAACGTGATCACGAAGGTGATGGCCGCCGGACTGATGTCGATTTTCTTCTTCGTCGGGGCCTACACCATCGGCCCACAGGTCGTCACCACGCTCGGTGAAGAACTCGTCACCGACACCTCGATCTTCACGCTGCGCTCGAACGTCGCCGTCCTCTTTTTCATCGGCGGCGCGCTGTTCGTCGGCAACTACGCCGGCGTCCCCGCCTCGACGTCGATGACCGCGGTCGGAGCGATCGCCGCGCTGGGCTTTGCGACCGGCGAACTCGACCTCGAGGTACTGGGCGAAATCGTCATCTGGTGGGTCGTGGCACCGATCACCGGCTTCTGGGTCGCCGGCGTCGTCGGGCGGTACTTCTACCCCCGAATCAACGCGTGGGTCGCCATCGAAGGGACGCAGGAGGGGCGGCCGATGGTCACGATCGACCGATCGGGGCTCGCCCCGCGACTCCGATTCGGCGCTGACGCCACTCGTCGGGAAATCACGGGTGCGATGATCGTCGTCGGTATCGGCTGTTTGATGGGTTTCGCATCGGGGACGAGTAACATTGCCAACGCGATCGCGCCGATCTACGGCACCGGTGACGTCGACATGGTGCCGCTGATCCTGATCGGGTCGGCGGCGGTCGCGGTCGGGTGCTTTACCATCGCTCGCCGCACCCTCGACACGCTCGGGAACGACATCACGAACCTCCCGCTGACGGCGGCGATCGTGGTCGCCGTGATCAGTTCGGGGATCGTCGTGGGGCTCTCGTCGATCGGTATCCCCGCGAGCTTCGTCGTCATCGCGACGATGAGCATCGTCGGGCTGGGCTGGGGACGGGCCACTCGAACGACGACCCTGTCGGGAGTCAGAGCCGGCGAGGAAACGCGCGTTTCGGTCGGTGCGCTGACCGCCGAGGAGGAGGGCGAACGCTCCCCCCAGATCGGCGAGGAAGAGCCCGAAGATATCCCTCAGGCGTCGGACCTGTTCGATCCCTCGACGACGGCCCGCGTCATCCTCATGCAGAACGTCGTGCCAGCGATCTCGACGATCGGTGCCTATCTCACGTTTCGATTCGTGCCGATATTCGGCTTTTGACGGGCCGCTAACCGACTGCTTTCGGTCCCGTTCGACTGTCACAACGGCGTAGTGGGTAGCCGTGAGACTCCGTCCGTGTCCGTGCTGCCAGTCAGAATCACGACACCAGTTCCGAACCCGGCAACAAACGCCCCGGTACTGCGACTACGTTCGAACATTTCTTTTTTCTCTCCCGTTCGATTCACGATCTTGTACCGAATCGGCGCATTCTTTCCTTCGAATTGGTCACTTCTGTTCCAAAGCTGATTGCGGACTGAACAGCAAGCTATACCAATGCGGGCCACGAACCGCAGAGTGATGCCCACGGTAGAATACCTCAATTACGAAGTACTGGACGACCAGGGCTGGGACATGGACGACGACGACCTCTTCGGCGAGGCCGCTGATGCCGGCCTCGACGAGGAGGACTACGGCACGCTCGACGTCGCCGAGGGCGAATACATCCTCGAGGCGGCCGAAGCACAGGGCTACGACTGGCCCTTCTCGTGTCGCGCCGGTGCCTGTGCGAACTGTGCCGCGATCGTCTTCGAGGGAGAGATCCAGATGGACATGCAGCAGATCCTCTCCGACGAAGAAGTCGAGGAGAAGGACGTCCGCCTGACCTGTATCGGATCGGCCGAAACCGACGAGGTCAAGATCGTGTACAACGCAAAGCACCTCGACTACCTGCAGAACCGCGTCATTTAAACCGCGACCAGCGGGTTCGACGTGCGATCGTCTTCCCCCGTCTCCGGGGCGTATTTTCACATCTTCCGCCAAACCGTACCATCCGACTACCACCCGGTTCGCCGTTCTGCCGTCCGAATCGAATGGACGGTGATCCGGCCGTCTGTTCGTTTTTGTGACGCTCGAGTGAGACTGAGAGAGTCGTTCACTCCCAGTCATCGCTCGGTCACTGTGCAGTTCTTCTCGCCCCTTGGCCCGATTCGAGTGCTGCGTGGTGGTTGTCGTGAATGGGGTTGCCACACCATCTTCACTTGCGAAAGTACTCAACAACCAATTTTACAATTCTGCGTAAAAGCGGTACCAACCGCTATATAGCTGGCTATACAGGTTCTAACCGAAACTATTACTTGAACAGTCTCTCAACTAACTGCTGATGGCACACGCGACGGAACGGCTACAACGATATCTCGAGGACGAACTCGAGGCCTGCCGCGACGAGGACGTCAATCGGCGGCTCGGGGAACTCGAGACGCTCGAGGCGGCGCTCGGTGCGGACCAGATCGACGCCGAACTCGCGGTACTCTCGGCGCTGGCGAACGAGACGCGGTACACGCTCGTGCGGGTCCTCGTCGCGGCGGGGGAGGAGCTCTGCGTCTGCGAACTGAACGCGGTCGTCGACGTGACCGAGAGCGGACTCAGCCACGCCCTCTCCCAACTCGTCGACGCGGGGCTCGTCGACGGCCGGAAGGACGGCCGCTGGAAGAAGTATCGGGCGACGAACCGGGCGGTGGCCCTCGTGACCGTCCTCGAGGGAAGCGTGGGAGATGAGTAACGCAGTCCACGAGCACGGACCGAACTGCGGCTGTGAGAGCTGCGGCGATCCGCGGTCGATGGACTTCCTGGACAAGTATCTGACCGTGTGGATCTTCGCGGCGATGGCCGTCGGCGTCGGGCTGGGATACGTCGCGCCGGCAGTGACCGAGCCGATTCGGGACCTTCACCTCGTGGAGATCGGACTCGTGGCGATGATGTATCCGCCGCTGGCGAAGGCGGACTACTCGCGGCTCCCGACGGTGTTCGGCAACTGGCGGGTGCTCGGACTGAGCCTGCTCCAGAACTGGCTCATCGGCCCGACGCTGATGTTCGGGCTGGCGGTCGTTTTCTTCGGCGGGCTCGTTCCCGGACTCCCGGCTCGTCCCGAGTACTTCCTCGGACTCGTCTTCATCGGGATGGCCCGGTGTATCGCGATGGTGCTCGTCTGGAATGAACTCGCGGAGGGGTCGACCGAGTACGTGACCGGACTGGTCGCGTTCAACAGCCTCTTCCAGATTGTTACCTACGGGGTCTACATCTGGTTCTTCGGGCTCTTCCTCCCGCCGCTGCTGGGCATGGAGACGCTCGTCGCCGGGATCACGACCTTCGACGTCTCGCCCGTGCAGGTGTTCGAGGCCATCGTGATCTTCCTCGGGATTCCCTTCGCCGCCGGCTTTCTCACCCGTTACGCCGGAACTCGGACCAGAGGCGAGGAGTGGTACGACGACTCGTTCGTCCCCACAATCGACCCGCTGACGCTCGTCGCACTCCTGTTCACCATCGTCGTGATGTTCGCCACGCAGGGCGAGACCATCGTCGCCGCGCCGGGGGACGTCCTCCTGATCGCCGTCCCGCTGACGATCTATTTCGTCGTCATGTTCCTCGTGAGCTTCGGCATGGGACGCGGGATCGGTGCCGACTACTCGACGACGACCGCGATCGGCTTCACCGCCGCGTCGAACAACTTCGAACTGGCCATCGCCGTCGCCGTGGCGGTGTTCGGCGTCGGTTCCGGCGTCGCCTTCGCGACCGTCATCGGCCCGCTTATCGAAGTTCCAGTGTTACTCGCGCTGGTCAACGTCGCGCTGTTCTTCCGGCGCCGGTTCGACTGGAGCGGATCCGATAGCGGTAGCCTCGGGACGACGACGCCCGACTCATCCACCGACGACTCATCCACCGACGACTGAGCCACCGACGACTGACACCAGACTGACCCACCGACGACTGACACCAGACTGACCCACCGACGACTGACACCCACCCCGACCACGATCATGTCACCAACCTCTACGCCGGACGAGCCGATTCGTATCGCCTTCATGTGCGTCCAGAACGCCGGCCGCTCCCAGCTGTCGACCGCGTTCGCCGAGCGCGAACGCGCCCGACGCGGCCTCGAGGACCGCGTCGAAATCCTGACCGGCGGCACCCATCCCGCCGACGGGGTTCACGAGGAAGTGATCGAAGTGATGGACGAGGCGGGGTTCGATATCGCCGACCGAACGCCCCGAGAGATCACGCTCGAGGAGCTTCGGTCGTGTGACTACGTCGCGACGATGGGCTGTTCGACGCTCGAGGTCGGCGACGTCGGCGCGGACGTGGCGATCCGCGACTGGGCGCTCGAGGATCCCGACGGTCGCGACCTCGAGCGAGTCCGCGAGATCCGCGACGAGATCGAAGGACGGGT
Source organism: Natrinema zhouii (assembly GCF_013456555.2). Classification (GTDB taxonomy): domain Archaea; phylum Halobacteriota; class Halobacteria; order Halobacteriales; family Natrialbaceae; genus Natrinema; species Natrinema zhouii. The sequence goes on along the minus strand of NZ_CP059154.1, from coordinate 2,100,585 downwards.
CGCAGCGCTGTTCGACGAGTTCAGCGACGCACCATAGCCTGTCGCTGGTATTTGTTTGCCTCCGCCAACTTTCGACGGGACTGCCGCGGTTACTGCCCGAGCGGAACGTAGTCACCGAACGACCGCCCGTGCATCACGAGTTTGTGCGCAGCGACGAGGACGACGACGGCGAATACGATGAGCGCCCCGTCGACGATCGAGGAGAGGAGTCCGAGCGAGACGATCAGCGTCGTCGCACAGGCGGGCGGGTGGACCGTCTCGGTCGCGAGCATCCCACCCGAGGTGAGGACGACGGCGACCACACCGCTGGCGACGAACCGAAGCTGTGCGGTCGCGAGCACCGGCGCGGCCGTGGTCACGCTCACGCCGAGATCCGGTGCGAGCGCGTGATATGCGACCAGACCGGCCACGACGCCGATACAGTGACCGCCGATCACTCGTCGAGGCGCGGTCACCTCGCCCTCTCGAACCGTCGCTAACAGAAAAGCGGAGGGCCCTAAACTCGGAAAGATAAACGCCTGCCCGGTTACCCAGGCGAGTAGCCCCGGAACCGCGAGCAGCACGCCGACGTACAGGGTCGAAAACGCCGCGCCTTCCCTCATGCGCGGTGCTTATCAGTGCAAACGGATAGACGTTCACTTTTCATCGGATTATCCCCCGCAGAAGGGCCGTTTCGAACACGACCGCGACGACCGTCAGCTCCGGTCCGACGCGCTCAAGCGCGGACCGAGTAACGAGAGTCGGTTCCGAACGGGCCGAAAACGTAACGGCACCGCGCTTCGGAGAAACGGTCGTGACGCTCGTTGGTGCCATCGGGACGGCGCCGGATCTGCTCCGACTCGTCGCCGTTCCCGTCTTCGCCTGGACCGCCTACCGCGATATCGAGACCAGACGCGTCTCGAGTACCGTCTGGATCCCGCTCTCTCTGCTCGGAGCCGTGTTGTTGGGCTGGGACGGCTGGCTCGCCTGGAGCGCCGGCGGGAACGCCTGGACCTACGAGTTTCTGATTCCGACGGCGATCAGTCTGGGACTGGTCGTTCCGATCGCCTACCTGTTCTGGTGGTTCGGCGGTTTCGGCGGGGCCGACGCGAAAGCGCTACTCGTGTTGGCCGTTCTCTTTCCGACCTTTCCCGAGTACGCGCTCGGATCGTGGTCGTTCCCGACCGCCGGGACGACCGACATCGGCACGTTCTCGTTTACGATCCTGACCAACGCCGTTCTGGTGGGGATCGCGCTGCCGCTCGCCCTCGCGATTCGAAACGCCGCCGCGGGACGAATCGCCCCGGTCATGTTCGTCGGCTGGCCCGTCTCCTGGGAGCGGATTCCGAAGACCCACGGCCGCCTGCTCGAGACGCCGGCGGGACTCTCTCGAGGCGGTCTCGACCTCGACGCGCTCCGGATGTACCTCCGCTGGCGCGGACTCTCGCTGGCCGACGTACGCGAGGATCCCGAGCGGTACCGCGATCCGACGACGCTGCCCGCCGAGCCGAATCCGCCGACCGACGGCGCGGTGACTGCGGCCGTACAGCCACGCGGCGACGGTGGGACGCTCGAGTCGGACGCCGACGACGCTGTCCCTGAACCCGCGGCGGACTCGGACGCGCCCGAGTACGACGATCCGTGGGGTGCCGACGCCTTCCTCGAGGACATCGACGGCTCGGCGTACGGAACGACGCCGGAGACGCTCCGTGAGGGACTCGAGGTGCTCGCGACGGAAGAGACGGTCTGGATCTCGCCGGGAACGCCGTTCCTCGTCCCGGTGTTCGCCGGGCTGGTGATCGCGCTGGTCTACGGCGATTTGTTGTTGGGCACGCTGTTCTAACGGAAGACTCCGTCTCGCTCCCAACTAACCACTCGATGTGCGGTGGCGCGCGCTGTGCCGCGGTGAACTATCGGTGAACCGCGGCTCGATGCCGTGCGAGGGATGAACGAGGGAACGCAGTGACCGAGTGAATCGGCTGGGGAGGGCGTGGCTCCTCCGTGTTGCCACGATAGCAGGACGCTTTTTCTGACCAGACTCTATCAAGATATTCCGCTCAACAAACAATTGTACTTTATAGACCACCAACTCGGCTGCGGAGTGCTCTCCGGAGACCGAAGTCACAGTCGCGACTACTGCTACTGACCCCTCTATAACGTTCGCTCGTAAAGCGGGACCAGAACCGTCCAGAATAGGACAAACGCGACACCGACACCGATCAGCGCCAGCCACGGATCGCCCCTGCCGATCGGCGCGCCACTCGAGAGGAGGACGAACGTTCCGGCGAACAGCAGGCAACAGACGAGGACGCTGCCCAGCTCGAGGACCGTGGCGACGGGGTGGGCGCGCAACTGGGCGACGACGCCGGCGAGGGTCATACGCGAGGCTCACGCGCGGAGAGTAAAAACGTCACGGCACCGTCGAGACCGCGTCGTTCACCGATCGAGTCATACGGACTGCTGTCAGTCATTTCCGGAGCAACCGCGAATCGTCCTGCGGTTGCTCCGGTAAATCGTTACAGCAGACCGTCTCAGGCTCGAGACTCGATTTCGTCCGCGATCTCGTCGAGTTCGTCGTCCTCCAGATCGGCCGGGCCGCCGAACATGGCGTGAATGGGACCGCCGCCGTCGCCCTCGAAGCGGGGGACGATGTGGCAGTGAACGTGGGGGACTTCCTGTCCGGCTTCCTCGCCGTTGTTGAACGCGACGGTGGTCGCGTCGGCGTCGACAGCCTCCTCGACGGCGGGAACCATGCGATGAATCGTCGCGTAGAGGTCCGCGGCGACGTCCTCGGGGACGTCGTTCAGCCGCTCGTACTCGTCTTTGGGGATCACCAGCGTGTGGCCCGGTGCCAGCGGATTGGCATCCAGGAAGGCGATCGTCGTCTCGTCCTCGTACACGATCCGGGCGGGAATCTCTCCCTCCACGATCTGGCTGAAGATCGTACTCATACGCGAGTGTGTGTCGGCTCGCCGTATGAAGGTTACCCGACTACTCGAATCGATTGCCGGTTTCGGTCGTGCGCCGGACGGCGAAAGCGGTAGTGCGATAGGGATAGAACCCGCTGCCCAGCAGCCTGTTTTAACCGCACCGCAGCCTGCTATCGCTCGCTTGAAGGTTCACACAGCTCGTTCAGCGTCTCGCCGATCGCCTCGAGGTACTCCTCGGGCTCGAATCCGAGCCGGCCGATCCAGACGTCCTGATATGAAGGGTGCAGAATCGGAACGAGCCAGACATCGAGTCGCTCGCACCGCACCGGCTCGAGCACGGTGTCGATGAATCCCTCGAGCGTCCGATCTTCGGCCGCGAGTACGGTCTTCGTCGCGTGCTTTCCCGTCGCGAGCACGACCGTCGGATCGATCTCCTCGAGTTCGGTCAGGAGATGAGTCCGGCAGTTCGCGCGCTCCTCGGGGGTGGGCTCGCGATTGCTTGACTGATCGTCGGGATCGGCGGGAAAACACTTCACCGCGTTCGTATAGTAGGCGTCGTCGCCGTAGCCGACCCTCTCGACCATCCGACGGATGCGTCGGCCGGAGTGTCTCGAGGTGTAGGCCTTGCCGGTCCAGTTGCCGCCCCGCCAGGGGTCGGCGTCGGGGTTGCCGTGACCCGGGGCCTCGCCGACGACCACGACGTCAGCGTCGAGGTCGCCGGTCCCCCACGAAATGCACTCGCGGCTCTCGGCGAGGGCCGGACAGCGGGTGCAATCGGACTCGAGGACGTTTCGATCGCTCGGATAGGCCGGAGATTCTGCGGTCGCCGAATCGGGCCCGGCGTCGGTATCGGGGTCGGTCGCAGGCACATACTGAGATACGTCCGAGACGGTATATGCGAGTCGGTCCGCGCCATCCCAGCGTTGGTCAGGTCGCGTCACGCGCGAGGGGACAGATTTACCTTGAGCGGGTGGGTAGAAGAGTGCTAATGCCAACGTTCGATCCGGAACTACTCGTAGAAGCACTCTTACTGGTCGTCTACACCGTCGTCGCCGGCGTGTTGACGGTCGGCGGCATCCTCGTCGAACAGGCGAGCCTCCAGCACCTCGGGGGCGGCGAGGCGATGATCGCGATGTGGATGGCCCTTCTCGGCGGCGTCATGCTCTATGCTGGCGCGTACGGACTGGGCTACCAGAAGGTCCTCTCGAAGTACGTCTGAGCAGCCACTGACAGCGTTCGGTTTCTCGAGGTACCGACGACGCGAGCGACCTGCAATATCGATTCCTCTTTACTGCCGGAGGCGATTAGATCAGGTATGAGCAGGTTCGGCGAGGTCGACGACCAGTACGACCCACACGAACTCGAGCAGTGGGTCTTCGAGTACTGGGACGACGTCGACGCCTACGAGCAGACGGTCGAGCACCGAGCGGACGGTGAGTCCTACTTCTTCGTCGACGGCCCGCCGTACACGTCGGGATCGGCACACATGGGAACCACCTGGAACAAGTCGCTGAAGGACGTCTACATCCGCTTCCTGCGGATGCAGGGGTACGATGTCACCGATCGGCCGGGCTACGACATGCACGGGCTCCCGATCGAGACCCGCGTCGAGGAGCGACTGGGCTTCGAGAACAAGAAGGACATCGAGGAGTTCGGCGAGGAGAACTTCATCCAGGAGTGCAAGGACTACGCCGACGAGCAACTCGAGGGGCTCCAATCCGACTTTCAGGACTTCGGCGTCTGGATGGACTGGGAGGACCCCTACCGAACGGTCAGCCCGGAGTACATGGAGGCCGCCTGGTGGGGCTTTTCGAAGGCCGCCGACCGCGGCTTGGTCGAGAAGGGCCACCGCTCCATTTCGCAGTGTCCGCGCTGTGAGACCGCCATCGCGAACAACGAGGTCGAGTACGAAGACGTCGAGGACCCCTCGATTTACGTCAAATTCGACCTCGAGGATCGCGAGGGCTCGCTCGTCATCTGGACGACGACCCCGTGGACGGTCCCGGCGAACACCTTCGTCGCGGTCGACGAGGACGGCGACTACGTCGGCGTTCGCGCCGAAAAGGACGGCGAGGAGGAACTGCTCTATCTCGCCGAAGCGAAACACGAGGAGGTCCTGCGGGAGGGCCGCTACGACGACTACGAGGTTGAGGAAGAAGTCAGCGGGGAGGACCTGATCGGTTGGTCCTACGAGCACCCGCTGGACGACGAGGTACCCGATCATCCGGACCACGAGGGTGCGCTCGAGGTCTACGCCGCCGACTACGTCGACACCGACGGCGACGGAACCGGGCTCGTCCACTCCGCGCCCGGCCACGGTGAGGTGGACTTCGAGCGCGGCCGCGAACTCGGCTTCCCGATCTTCTGTCCGGTCGGTGGCGACGGCGTTTACACCGCGGAAGCGGGCAAATACGAGGGCCAGTTCGTCAAGGACGCGGACGACGAGATCACGGCCGATCTGGACGAGAACGGCGCGCTGCTCGCCTCCGGCACCGTCCGGCACAGTTACGGCCACTGCTGGCGCTGTGACACGGGGATCCTCCAGATCGTCACCGACCAGTGGTTCATCACGATCACGGACATCAAAGACGACCTCCTCGAGAACATCGAGGACAGCGAGTGGCACCCCGAGTGGGCTCGCGACAACCGGTTCCGCGACTTCGTCGAGGAGGCTCCCGACTGGAACGTCTCCCGACAGCGCTACTGGGGCATTCCGCTGCCGATCTGGACGCCGGAAGACCGGGACGACGACGAAGATATGATCGTCGTCTCCACGCGCGAGGAACTCGCCGAGCGCGTCGATCAGGACGTCGATCCCGACGCGGTCGACCTCCATAAGGACACGGTCGACGACCTGACGATCACCGACGGGGACACCACCTACACCCGCGTCCCCGACGTGTTCGACGTCTGGCTCGACTCCTCCGTCGCGTCGTGGGGGACGCTGAACTACCCCGCGGACGACAGCCGGTTCGACGAACTCTGGCCCGCCGACCTCATCCTCGAGGCCCACGACCAGACCCGGGGCTGGTTCTGGTCCCAGCTGGGGATGGGCACCGCCGCGCTCGGCGAGAGCCCGTATCAGGAGGTCCTGATGCACGGCCACGCGCTGATGCCCGACGGCCGCGCGATGAGCAAGTCCAAGGACATCCTGATCGATCCCCACGAGGCGATCGACCGCCACGGACGGGACACCATGCGGCTGTTCCTCTTGTCGAACAACCCCCAGGGCGACGACATGCGCTTCTCCTGGGACGGCATGCAGACGATGGAGAACCACCTCCGAACGCTGTGGAACGTCTTCCGGTTCCCGCTGCCGTACATGCGCCTCGACGAGTTCGACCCGCAGGAGACGACGCTGGACGAAGTCGACGACGACCTCGAGCTCATCGACGAGTGGGTGCTCGCCCGGCTGCAGTCCACGAAGGCCGAGATGACCGACCACCTCGAGGAGTTCCGCCAGGACAGGGCGGTCGACGCGCTCATCGAGTTCGTCGTTGAGGACGTCTCGCGATTCTACGTGCAGGCGGTCCGCGAACGGATGTGGGACGAAGCGGACAGCGGCTCGAAGACGGCGGCCTACGCGACGATCTATCGGGTGCTCCGGGAGAGCGTCGCGCTGCTCGCGCCGTACGCGCCGTTCATCAGCGAGCAGATCTACGGCACGCTCACCGACGACGACGGGTTCGACACCGTCCACATGGAAGACTGGCCCGCAGTCGACGACTACTGGGAGGACGAACAGCTCGAGGAGGACGTCGCCATCCTCCGCGGAATCGAGGAAGCCGGCGCGAACGCGCGCCAGCAGGCCGGCCGCAAGCTGCGCTGGCCCGTGCCGCGCGTCGTCGTCGCCGCCGACGACCAGCGGGTCGTCGACGCCGTCGAGCGCCACACCGGCCTCCTCGAGGACCGGCTCAACGCCCGAGAGATCGAACTGGTCTCACCCGACGACCGCTGGGGCGAACTCGCATACAGCGCCGAAGCGGACATGAGCGAACTCGGGCCGGCCTTTGGCGACCGCGCCGGGCGGGTCATGAACGCGCTCAACGAGGCCCGCATCGACGAGCCGAGCCTCGAGGCGATCGGGGACGCCGTCGACGACGTCCTCGAAGAAGGCGAGGAGATCACCGACGAGATGGTTTCGTTCGTCACCCAGACGCCCGACGGCGTCGCCGGAACCGCCTTCGGCATCGACGGCGACGACCGCGGCGTGGCCTACGTCGACGCCTCGCTGACCGACGACATCGAGAGCGAGGGCTACGCCCGCGAGGTCATCCGCCGGGTGCAGGAGATGCGCAAGGATCTCGATCTCGACGTCGAAGAGCGGATCGCCCTCGATCTCGAGATCGACGACGACCGCATCGCCGATCTCGTCGCGGACCACGAAGACCTGATCAACGAGGAGGTTCGCGCCGACGAACGCCGTGCGGTCGAGGACGGTCACCGGAAGGAGTGGGACGTCGAAGGTGTGACGATGGAGATCGCGCTCGAGCCGCTGGCGGCCGCGGAAGCGTCGGATTAGCGCAACTAGATGTTTTGAGACGTTTCTCAGAACGGGAGGCGAAGCCGACCGTTCTGCTTTTTGGTCCAAGTTTTTGCATTCAGGTTCGTTCTCGTTTACGTCTGATTCTCAGAGACGTGACAGTGTCACTGCCATAAACGTATTGAGCGCTGACTTACCAGCAATGCCTAGTGAAGTCTCGGGTCGCCGTTCTGGTGTTCGTCGCCTTGCTCGTCGGAAGTCTCCCGGCCGGCGTCGGTGCGCTCGAGCCGGCACGAACCGCGGATTCCGGGGCGACGTCTGGTCTCGAGGGCGGTCCCAGCGAGTCGCTCGTCTCGGCCGGAACGAGCGCCGAATCGGTGGCCGCGACGGCCGACTCCGCTGACGTCCTCCACCGGACGACCGTCCTTCGGCACCGTCCGGCGGAGCCCGACCTGTTCGAGGCGGAAACGACGTTCACCGTCCCTGACCCCGTCACGAAACTCGAGATCCAACTCCAGAAGGATGCGATCGTCGAGTCCGCGACGGGATTCGAGCGGACGGACGAGCGGACCTACGAGTGGACCGAGTCGACAGATACGCCGACGATTCGGTACACGATGCCGGCGGATCGGCGAGGGGACGCCACTCGAGGGGTCGGAACGGCCCGCGACGGATACACGTTCGTCGACACCGGTAACTGGGGCGTCGTTCAGGTGCCCGATGTCAGCATCTCGCTGCGCCGCACCCAGCCGGTCGGCATCGAAAAGTCGGTCCGCGTCGACGGGTCGGGTGCGACCGGCGGCGACATCGCCTTCTTCGGCGAGGTCGCGGAGTACCAGCGAGACGTCGACGGAGAGACGGTCAGGCTGGTCGTCCCCGACGCCACGAACCTGCGGGAGTCTCCCGAAGCGGTCCTGGCGGCGCTGACGGACGCGAGCAGCCGACTCGACGTCGGAATGCGAAGTGACGAGGTGTTCGTCGTCGCGGTGCCCAGCGACGTCGATTGGGGGCCGCGGGGGATCAAGTACGGCCGATCGGACGCGTGGGTCGTCGACGACGCCACGCTCGACGAACCGAACCCGGTCTGGCTCCACGAGTACGTCCACGTTCGCCAGGACTTCTCGCATTCGGACGCCGACACCGCCGCCGAAGTGGAGTGGCTCGTCGAGGCCCAAGCCGACTACTACGCCGGTTTGCTCGCCCTCGAGACTGGCCGCACCGATTTCGGGGACTTCAGCGGCCTCCTCGAGCGGGGGGAGCGGTCGCGGTACGCCGACGGGGTACTGATCGATCGATCGACGTGGAACGACCCGGACACCCACTACGCGAGGGGGGCGCTCGTCTACGGCGAGCTCGACCGCCGACTGCGGCTCGCGACCGACGGCGATCGGACCCTCGAAGATATCTTTCGTTCGCTGAACGCCCACGAGGGTGAGATCACCGAGGCGGACTTCCTCCGCCTCCTCGAGGAGGCCGGCGGGACGGACGTTCGGAGCGCCGCCGAACGGTACACCCGAACCGAGTCAATCCCCGAAATGTGGAGTCGGAGCCAGCACAGGGCGGCCTTCGAGCAGGCCGTCGCGGACTTCGAGTACGGGCTGGAAAGCGAGTCGATCGACGTTGCGGGACAGCAGTGGCCGGTCTGGAAATCGTCGAAAACGGGCGAGGCTGGCGGCGAGAGCGGTAACGTGATTGCGGTCCCGGCCGGCGAATCCGTCTCGGTTCCGGTCGCGGTCGACAACGTCGGCGATCGCGAGGGGACCTACGACGCGACCCTGCAGGTCGACGGCCGGGTAGTCGATCACGAGCAGGGACGGCTCGCGCCCGGCGCGGGGACGAGTCACCGCCTCTCGTGGACGCCGTCGAAACCCGGCGAGTACACGGTTCGAATCGGTTCAGAACGGCTGACCGCCGTCGTCCGTTCGGCCGCGAGCGTGACCGTCTCCGATTTCCGGCTCTCGTCCGAGACGATCGATCCCGGCGAGTCGGTGACGGCGACCGCGACGATCGACTCCGCGGACGACCGACCGGCGGCGGCCGTCATCGAGTTCCGGACCGCCGACGGCGTCGTCGCCGAGCGGCCCGTTGCGCTCCGTCCCGGTGAGTCGAAGACGGTCGAAGCGGCTCTCCAGTTCGACGAGGCGGGCCGGTACCAGATCGCCGTCGGTGAGCGGACCGCCACCGTTCGCGTCGGTGGTGGCCCGGCCGCGGCGCCCGACGGGGTCCCCGGATTCGGCGTCTCGGCAGCCCTCGCCGCCCTCGTACTGGCCGTTTCCGGGGTGTTACTGGCTCATCGTCGCTGACCGCGAGTAGCTGACTGGGAAGCTGTTGTCTACGGCTACACCCGATCACCGCACGCACCGTGCGCTCCTCGCTATCGACGAACTCGTTCGGAAGTAGCGATTGTCGATTCAGCTCTTGGCACTCGGTTCGAGAGAGATCGCACCAACTGAACCGATTCACACACTGATCGCACAGCTACCGTGCGACCGACTGGATACTGACTGTCAGCTGTCAGTGGTTACTCTCGGCGACGGTTGACTCGTCGGAGAACGGTTACGATTCGAGGTCGACGCGGAACTGACACGCGTCGGCACCGTCGGTGACGCAGGTCGGTTCCGTGACGGTTGCATCGGCATCGAACGAAGCGACGATACCCTCGAGAATTCCGTGAGCCAGCCCGCAGTACCGGTTGTCGCGGTCGGTTTCGTACGTGACGATCGCGGCAGCGTCCGACTCGTGGCGACAGGAGAGATCGGGGAGCAAGGCGCCGTCCGTCGCGCCTTCGACGTTCCCGGAGACATCCTCGAATGCGTCGAGTAGTTCCGGCAGGTCCCAGTCGCGACGGAAGTGTGCGCCGAACGTCGACAACAGTTCGGGCGCGAGCGTCCGCCCGAAGTCGCGTTCGATCGCGCGTCTGTTCTGGGTGGCCATCGCGCTCAGCGTCTCGAGGATGGCGTCGATCTCGCTGTCCTCGTAGTGCGTGACTGGAAGGTATAGCTTCGGCTCGAGGCCGGCACGCTCGACGATCGTATCCCACGTCTCGTCGTCGGTCAGGTCGACGACGTACTCTTTGAGGGTTTTGTGGACGATTCCGTGCATCTAGCAGTTCAATCCGTTATTCGGGCGTCTCACGCGGTCGAGACGTCTCGTGCCACGCGCTAACAACTAAACCACTAGCTGGAGACTACTTAACCGTTTACTTACAGGTGTGTCGCGATGGTCGGTGCGACCGAGACGGTGCTGACCCCGCGCTCGATGGTGTCGGTGCCGTAGATCGCTTCGACGCCGGCCCGCGAGAGCTTCGTGACGGCGTTGCAAGCCAGCAGCGGGTGGACGCAGGTGACGAACACCCGGCCGACGTCCCGCTCCCGGAGGACGGCGACGGCTTCGCTCATCGTCGACCCCGTCGCGATGATGTCGTCGACCACGACGACGTCGCGGCCGGCCACGTCGACGTCGCTCGGTGAGATTTCGACGTCGGTACCGGAGTGACGGGTCTTCTCGAAGTAGTCGGTTTCGCCCGCGCCGGCGGCGTCCCGCACCGTTTCGGCGAGCTCGATCGCCCCCGCGTCGGGGGAGAGAAAGACCGGATCCGCGAGGTCGTCGGGGAGCGGCTCGGCCAGTCGGCCCGCCGCGTCGACAGCCGTCGCCGTCGGTTCGAAGAACTCGCAGATGCCGGCCTCGTGGGGATTGACGGTGAGCACGCGGTCCGTTCCGGTCGAGATCGCGCGGGCAACCGCTCGTGCGGAGACGGGATGGCCCGCCTCGAAGGCTTCGTCCTGCCGAGCGTAGCCCATGTACGGCAGGACGGTGACGACCTCCTCGACGCCGGCCTCGCGGGCGGCGTCCTGTAACTGGAGCACCTCGAGGTGGGCATCGCTCGAGACGGTCGAGGCGACGATCACCGCCCGATCCGGATCGGCGTCGGCCAGCCCCGGAACGGCCGCGAGCAGTTCGCCGTCGGGAAAGCGGTCGTATTCGACGGCGGCGAGTGGTTCCTCGAGTTCGCGGGCGAGTGCCGCGGCGAGAGCCTGCGACGCGGATCCGCTGACGATCATAGTCGGTGGGACAGCCCGGGGGCTAAACCAGTTTTCGTTCTCGGATCGCGAGTCGGACGCCGATCACCCGCCGACGTACCGATCGAATCACGCTTCGGCGTCGTCGACCGTCGCATCGCCGTCGCCGCACGCGCCGCCGTCGGTGTCGCTCAGTATCTTCAGTTCGCCGTTGCGAGTGACCAGCGCGAAGACGTTGATGCAGGTCGGATCGTTCCACTTCGCCGGCGTGACCTGAACCGGCTCTCCGCCGTCGAGACGAAACATGACGTTGAACGCTCCCGGTTCGGTCGACCAGTTTCGCTCGAGCTCCGCGCCGCTGTCGGCCGCGAGTTCGTGGGTCGACCAGTGTTCGGGATCGTCGTCGAACTCGACGATGACGTCGACGGTGTGTGGCTCGTTGTTGAGATTCTCGACGGAGATTTCCCCGAGGAGCGTGCCGCTCGTCGCGTCGGTTGATTTGGTTTCGGGAGCAGTGGATCCGTCCCCATCGTCGTCCCCGTTTCCGTTTCCATTCTCGTTCCCCGTGTCCTCGTCACTGCCCATACAGCCGGCGACCGCACCCGTGAGTACGGTGCCGGTCGCGGCCAGCAGTCGTCGTCGTGGTAGCTTGATCATATATCCAGAGAGAATAATCCCGTATAGTTAAACGTCCGTCAGACATCGCACCCGATCCGGCGGTCTTAGCGTTTCTCACTCGCCGACATCCCGGACGGGCGATCTCACTCCCGTCGCGGAACCGCGATCCCCGTCACGTCTCTGACACCGAGCGTTCGCGTTCGCCACGTTCCGCCGCTCGCCGCGAGGAACGTCCCATGTTCCGTGACGGCGTAGGTCGTCCCGGCGTAGCCGAATCCGACCACGGGTTCGTTCGAGCGATCGAATTCGCGCCACGCGTCGTCGTCGGCCGCGTACTCATAGATCGACTCGTCCGTGACCGCATTGGCGCGGACGAGCCGTCCCGGCTCCGAGCGCGGATCGGCGTCTACGGTCTCGAACGCCCCCTCGAGAACCGCCATCCAGCCGTTACCGAGCTTGTAGAGCCCGTCCGCGGTGGCGGCGAGCGGCGCGCCGGAAGCCGAGACGTCGCGCACGTCCGTCAGCCCGGCGTGATCGAGTTCACCGTCCTGTACGCGGTAGACCCCGTCCTCGGTCCCGACGAGGCCGCCGTCGATCGCCCGCACCGCCGCGACGGTTTCGTCCGCGAGCGTGGTCCACTCATTTGATCCGGCGGCTCGACACGCGACACGGCCGTCCGAATCGGCCGCGAGCAGGTCGCCGTCCTCGTCGTAGCCGACGGCGACCGCCGGGCCGAACCCCGTCTCGACGAACGCCGCCTCCTCGGACGCGACCGGCGCGTCATCGTCGCGGTCTGTTCCCGCTTCGTCCTCGAGCGCGAGCACGCGGACGTCCTCGTCGGTCGCGATGGCCACCGCGTCGCGGCCCGCTGCGATATCATGGGCCGAACAGCGTTCGCAGAGGCCGAACTCGCCGACGGTGTCGCCGGCGACGCGGACGCGGACGATACCCATCGCGCTGGCGACGTAGGCGGTGATCGCCCCGTCGCGGTCGCCGTAGACGCGTTTTTCCTCGATCGAATCCATACGGGAACGTAGTGGGGGTGGGCCGAAAACGTTCCGTCACGTGCGGCCGAGAGCGGACAGCGACCGCTGCGTCGGCGTTCGTTTGCGGAATCCCTTTGAGGAGTCCGGTTAGAGTAGCACGTGATGCAAGTCTTCGGATCGAGTGGGACGCGGGGCGTCGCAAACGAGGAGTTGACGCCCGCGTTCGTCCTGCGCGTCGCGAAAGCGGCAGGGACGACCTGGGGCGACGGTCACGGTGGGGACCGAGTTGCCATCGCCCGCGACACTCGTCACACCGGCCGGATGCTGGCCGACGCGGCCGCCAGCGGGCTGGCGAGTACGGGAATCGATGTCGATCGTCTCGGAATCGTTCCCACACCAGGGGCACAGGCGTACGCCGAACGCGAAGGGGTGCCGGTCGTGGTCATCACGGCCTCGCACAACCCGCCGCCGTACAACGGCGTCAAACTCATCGGGAGCGACGGCGTCGAACTCTCAGTCACCGATCTCGAGACGATCGAGGAGACGCTGCTCACGGAGTCGTTCGCCGTCGCCTCCTGGGACGAGACGGGACGCGTCCGCGAGATCGACGGCGTCAGACGGGAGTACGTCGATGAACTGCTCGCGGCGTCCGATCAGGAGTCGATCGCCGACGCGGACCTCACCGTCGCACTGGATCCGGGCCACGGTGCGGGATCGCTGACCAGTCCCGAGTTCTTCCGGAAACTCGGCTGTCGCGTCGTCACCGTCAACGCCCAGCCCGACGGTCACTTCCCCGGCCGCGACCCCGAACCGGTTCCGAACAACCTCGCGGACCTCGGCCGACTCGTCCGCGCGACCGACGCCGACGTCGGCATCGCCCACGACGGCGACGCCGACCGCGCGATCTTCTTCGACGAGAACGGCGACTACGTCGAGGGCGACGCCACGCTCGCCGCGCTCGCCGCCGCCGAGCTCGAGGCCGGCGACACCACCGTCTCCGCGGTCAACGTCTCCCAGCGGCTCGTCGACGTGGTCACCCAGGCCGGGGCCGAACTCGAGTTGACCCCGATCGGGTCGACGAACATCATCACCCGCATCGAGGAACTCGAGGCCAACGGCGAGCGCGTGCCGGTCGCGGGCGAGGGCAACGGCGGGATCTTCTTCCCGCACTACCGGCTCTCGCGCGATGGTGCCTACACGGCCGCGCGCTTCCTCGAGTTGGTCGCCGAGCGACCGGTCAGCGAGATCGTCGCGCCCTTCGACGGCTACGTCAACGTGCGGCGCAACGTCGCGTACGAGTCGACGGCCGAGCGCGACGCGATGCTCGACGCGGCGGCCAACCACGCGCAGTCGTCCGACGCCGAACTCAACACCCGCGACGGGTATCGGCTGGATCACGGCGACGCGTGGGTACTCGCCCGCCCATCGGGCACCGAACCGCTCGTCCGGATTTACGCCGAGGCCCGCGACGGCGACCGCGCCGAGGAACTCGTCGACGACATGTACGACGCGCTGGCCGATGCGAAAGCCGACGTCTAAAATCGTTTTTACCGCCGCTCGAAGGCTCGAGACGGAAACCTTCGTCTTTCCCTCACTGGTCGACCAGCGTGCGGTGGCGCACGCTGGGCCGCGGTGAATGCCAATGAACCGCGGCACGATGCTGTGTGAGGTCTTTGCGAACGGAGTGAGCAAAGGCTCGGAAGACGCGTATGCGTCTTCCATTGGATGAGCGAGTGAGCGTAGCGAACGAGCGTTAGCGCGGGACCGGAGGTCCCGCGAACCATCCGAACGGGCGCTGCGCGCCCGTGAGGAGAAATCGGCTGGGGAGGGCGTGGCGATCCCGTGTTGCCACGATAGCAGGACACTCCTTCGACAACCATCTCTCTTAAACGGCTACGGCTATCCGTCACGGAACGATCGTGACCGGAATCTCCGCGCGCCGCGTGACCGCCTCCGCGACGCTGCCGAGCAGCATCCTCGAGACGCCGGCTTTTCCCTCACTGCCCATGACGATCGCATCGACATCCGATTCGGTCGCGTACTCGAGAATCGCGTCCGCCACCCCCGACCCTTCGGCGACGGTCGTCTCGACCGATCTGTCGTACTCGTCGGCGATTTCGTGGACGTCGGCGAAGAAGTCGGGCTCGTCGTCACCCGAGACGACGCTGCCGTAGTCCGCCTCGAGGTCGTCGACCGCGAAGACGACCGTCAGTCGATCGGCGGGAACCCACTCGAGGGCGTGCTCGAGGGCCGCTCGCGCCGGGTCGGAGCCGTCCATCGGGACGAGAACGTGTCTGGTCATACGCGACCTTCGGCCGGCGTCGGCTAAAGTACGGGGGCGACGGTGCAGTGAGAATTCGGATTCGAGGCCGATCGGCGCTCAGACCGGATCGTCGACTTCGAGCGCGTCCTCAAGTCGCTCCCGCTCGGCCCGTAACTCCTCGAGTTCGTCCTCGACGCGACCGTCGGTCAGTCGCTCGCGTTCGGCGGGCGTGAGCTGAGCGACCGCCTGGGCCGCGGTCTGGAGCCGGTCGTAGTCGGGATCGGTCGCGAGCAGGCGGGCCTCGCGAAGGGCCGAAACGACGGCTTCGTCGGCGATTCGGGCGACGAACGGGCGGTACTCTCGGAGCCGACGGCGGAGCGCGCCGGCCGGCTCCGGCGGCCAGTCGATCGTCAGCGGTTCGGCGTCGATGCCGTCGAGGTACGTCTGCTGGGTCGCGACGTTGCGCTTGAGTTCGTCCGCGCTGTCGACGTAGTGAGAGAGCTTCGACCGGGAGTAGTCCGCATAATCGAGCAATTCCGGAATCGTGTACTCGCCCGCCGGATTCTCGCGGACGTACCCCAGCAGATCGTCGGGCGGCTGCTCGTAGGTCACGAACGGATACCACGCGCTCCGCTCGAGCAGGTCGAACACCTCGCGCGCGCTGGCGGCGAGCCGGTACTCCCGAAAGGCCTCGCGGACGGCCTCGTTGTAGCGATCGATCGGCTCCCGGAGCCGCTCGACCGGCGCGTCGAGATCGGCCGTCGCCAGCTCGAGCAGCCGTTCGCGCTCGGCGATTTCGTCGTCGAGCGCCCGCAGGCGTTTGTTCGCGGCTTTGCGAGCCTCCGCTACCTCCTCGCGGGCGGCCTCGCGTTCCTCGAGCAGGTCGGCGTACTCGGCGGCCGGTGCGAGGGCCTCACGAGCGCGCTCGAAGTCCGACTCGCTGAGCCGGCGCTTGTCGATCGCCTCGAGGGAGTCCTCGAACGCCTCGTACTCGACGAGGTCGTCGGAGAGGCTCGAGACGAGCCCGTCGAACTTCCCCTCGAGTTCGATGTAGGCTTGGAAGTTCTCCCGGCCAGTTCCGGTCGCTCGGTCGACGTAGTCGTCCAATAGCTTGGTCGCGTCTCGGTGGGCCGCCGCGACTTCTTCGACGGTTTCCTCGTCGTGCTCCGCGATTCGCCGGTCGGCCGTTTCGAGCCGCTGGCGGGCGGCCTCGAGGGCCTCGAGCGGAGCCGGACCGTCGCCCCTTCCGACACTGTCGTTCGAGCGGCCGTCGGCGGAGTGGACGCGCTCGCTCATCTCACTCGTAGACGGCATCGGGATCGAACACTTTCTCGCCGACGTTCTCGCCTTCTATCGTCCGGTAGAAACACGATCGGTGGCCGGTGTGGCACGCGCCGCCCTCCTGGTCGACCAGATAGAGGAGGGTGTCGGCGTCGCAGTCGACCCGGACCTCCGCGACATTCTGCACGTGGCCGCTCGTCGCTCCCTTCTCCCAGAGCTCCTCCCGGCTCCGGGAGTAGTAGTGCGCTCGGCCGGTCTCGCGGGTCCGCTCGAGCGCCTCCGGCGAGACGTACGCGAGCATGAGCACCTCGCCAGAGTCGGTATCCTGTGCCACGGCGGGGACGAGTCCGTCCTCGCCGAAGTCGACCGAAACGTCGTCGTCCATACGCGCAACATCGTTCGTCCGAGCGATAGGTCTTTTGCCGCGGCGAGGTGCTCACGACTCGCTCGAATTCGACGATATCGGCGAGCGGTACCGCTCCTCGCCGTCGTCCTACCGGCCGTTCTAATTTCTTCGAACTGAAAGTCGGAGCCGCAGTATCGGAGTTGGTCTGCGCCGCTCAGCTCTGGCCGTTCAGCGTGATGTCGCTGACGCCGATGACTCGCTCGTCTTCCTCGAGTTCCGCCTTCGCTTCGGCGGGGACCTCGCTGTCGACGTTGTAGACGGTCAGCGCTTCGCCGCCGATGGTCTCGCGGGCGTTGAACATGCCGGCGATGTTGACGCCGTGTTTGCCCATCACGGAGCCGATGAGGCCGATGACGCCGGGTTCGTCGGTGTTTCGGGTGACGACCATCCGGCCGTGGGGGATGGCGTCGACGCGGTAGCCGTCGATGCGAACGATACGCGGATCGTCGCCGGCGAAGAGCGTTCCGTCGACCGAGACCTGATCGTCGTCGTTGCTGACGGTCACCGAGATCAGGCTCTGGAAGTCTTCGGCCTGTCGGGTCTTGGACTCGGTGACGTCGACGCCGCGATCCTCGGCGATCTGGGGCGCGTTGACGGCGTTGACCTGCCACTCGAGGGGCTCGAAGACGCCCTTGAGTGCGCTCGCGGTGACGAACTCGATGTCCTCGTCGGCGATGTCGCCCTCGTAGACGACTTCGACGTTCTCGATGCGGCCCTCGAGCAACTGCGCGGCGACCTTGCCGGCGGTCTCTGCGAGCTCGATATAGGGCTCGACGCGGGGGAACGCGCTCTCGTCGATCGACGGCGCGTTCAGCGCGTTCGCGACCGGCTCGCCGACCAGCGCGGCGTTGACCTGCGCGGCCGTCGAGGTGGCGACGTTCTCCTGAGCGGCCTCCGTCGAGGCACCGAGGTGGGGCGTGACGATGATGTCGTCGTGCTCGAGCAGCGGCGAGTCCGCCGAGAGCGGTTCCTCGGCGAAGACGTCGATCGCCGCGCCGGCGAGGGTACCGTCCTCGACCTTGGCGGCCAGTGCGTCCTCGTCGACGACACCGCCGCGGGCGCAGTTGACGAGGTAGCCGTCGCCGAGTTGATCGAGTTCGGGCTCGCTGATCAGCCCCTCAGTCTCCGGCGTGAGCGGCGTGTGGACGGTCAGGACGTCGGCTCGCTCGAGGCACGGATCGAACTCGACGAGCTCGGCGCCGATGCGCTCGGCGCGCTCCTCGCTGATGTAGGGGTCGTAGGCGACGATGTCCATCCCCAGCGAGTCGAGTTTCTTGGCGACTTCCTGACCGACGCGGCCGAGGCCGACGACGCCGAGCGTCTTGCCGTCGAGTTCGGTCCCGAGGTAGTCGCTTTTCGCCCACTCGCCGTTTTTCAGGCGGATGTGGGCTTGCGGGATCGACCGGGCGCTCGCGAACGTCATCGCGACGGTGTGCTCGGCGGCCGCGCGAACGTTTCCTTCGGGGGCGTTAGCGACGATGACGCCGTTGTCCGTCGCGGCGTCGATGTCGATGTTGTCGACGCCGATCCCGGCCCGGCCGACGATCGCGAGTTCCTCGGCGGCTGCGAGGACTTCCTCGGTGACTTCGGTCCCGGAGCGAACGATCAGTCCGTTCGCGTCCGAGACCGCCTCGAGGAGGTCGTCGCCCTCGAGTTCGTAGCCCGTTTCGACGTCGTGGCCGGCATCTCTGAGTACGTCCAGACCCGCGTCCGCGATCGGATCCGTGACGAGAACCTTCATGCGCGAGACAACCGTGTGGAGAACGTAAACCCTTCCGTTGTTGTCGGGGTCGGCAAAAAATACCGCTGTCTGTCGAAATCGCGATGCGGGATAGCGATGGCGTGTCGCAAACCGTGTCAGTGCGGTCGAGATTCAGGATCACTCGGCGGCCAGCAACCGCGGAACGGCGGCGATGGCAGCCCCGATCGCGACGAACGTGATCGTCGTTCCGCCGATCGCCACGATGAGGGAGAGATCGGTCGCGATAGCGATCGTTTCGGCTTCCTGCGCGCTGTTGGAGCCCGTCTCGGGCGTCCAGCGTGCGAGCGCCGCCAGTGCGGCAGTCGGGACGATATAACACGCGATCAGCGAACCGAGTGCGAGACCGGCGTCCTGACGCGTCTCGAGGCGGACGTAGCGCACGAGGAGGTAGCCGGCGACCATCAGCACGACGATCGGGACGAGTGCCGAGACGTGGCTGGTCAGGCCGCGAATGAATCCGAACGCGCCTCGTATCGTCTCTTCACCGTGTTCGATCGTTGCGCCGTGACTCCCCAACGTCAAGAGTCCCGTCGCGACCCATCTGCTCGGTTGATCTTCCGCCCCGCCGAACAGTCCTCCTGCGAACATCGCTCCGACGAGCTGGTAGGTCACCGCGAAAACGACCGCGAAGGCGCTCGCGCCCGAGACGGCTCCGGCTTTCCACGGTGGAACGGATAACTGCGTTCGTCCGCGGGGCAGCGCGTCGACGGGATCACTCCCGTCGCCGTCGCTATCGTTCTCGGCGGCGGGCTCCTCTTCCTTCTCCTCGAGGTCGGGCCCCTTATCGTATTCGAACCGTCTCTCTGACGACATGTGCTCGGCAACGGAGACCGATTGATAATAGCTTTCGATAATCCAACGTGTCGAAACGAATGTCGACGCGATACGAAACCTGAACTGGTTTATCCGGTGACCGATAATCGGCGAGCAATGACAGTCGTCGCTTTCGACTTCGACGGGACGCTTTCCGACTCCGAGATGACCGTCCTGCTGGGCGACCGCCGCGGCGTCGCCGCCGACATGGACGAGATTACCGAGCGCGCGATGAACGATGAAATCGAGTACGCCGAGAGCCTGCGCAAGCGCGCGGCCCTGCTTGAGGGCCTACCCCAGGCCGAGGCCGACGCGGCCTTCGACGAGGTCGTCCTCCGTGAGGGGGCCGCCGACCTCATCGAGGAACTGAACGCGGCCGGCGTCACGACCGCCATCCTCACGGGCGGGTTCGAACGCGGCGTCGCGGCCGCCCTCGAGCGCGAGGGTGTCTCCGTCGATCACATCGTTTCGAATCGACTCCCGATCGAGGGGGACGAACTCACCGGTGCGGTCGAGGGACCGCTGATCGAGGGCACCAAGGACGATGCGCTCGCGGCCCTCGCGGACGACGTCGGCGTCGATCTCGCGGATACCGTCGCGGTCGGTGACGGGGCCAACGACCTGCCAATGCTCGAGGTCGCCGGGCTGGCGATCGGCTTCGAACCGAAACCCGCCGTCGAACCCCACTGTGACGTCGTCGTCACGTCGATGGCCGAGGCCCGCGAGACGCTGCTCGAAGAGGCCGTCCTCACAGAGCACTGATTCGTCGGGACCATTTCCGATTTCGTCCGCGTAATAGCTCGTTGCGGTCCTGCGCCGTCGAACCGTTCTGCGGGTTCCGGTGTTTTTCGTCCTCCTGACGCCGGTTTCGACATTCCGCCAGCACTCAGTGACTGTCCGTGCTAACTGCCGATTTCCCGACCGAGAGAGTTTTAACTCATAGCCGAGTAAGTAATCATGATGATGTGGCAAGACCTCGTATTCATGCTCGGAAGCGGCCTCTCGATTATCTTCCTCGCGCCGACGCTACGCGACTCGAGCGCGCGGGTTCCGCTCGGCACGAGCCTCCCGTCGATGACGATCGGGTTCGTCTACAGCACGACGTTCTTCACGCTCGGAATGAGTTTCTCCGCGTTGGGCGCGCTCGCCGCCGGTTCGATGTGGTCGTTGATCGCCCTGTTCCGCTCGCCCCAGGGCGTCTCGATGAAACTACTCGCCCGCGAAAACCTCGCGCTGTTCGTCTCCGATCTGCTGTACTGGATCGACCGCCGACGCTCTGACCGATCGACCGCGGAACAGTACGTCTCGTTCGATCACGGCCACGAACAGCAGTACTGATACTCGACGGTACACGTCCGAAACCGCTTTCCTCCGTGTATTTTCTCGCCCGACGCGCTCGCGCCACTCGCTATCGTGTCCGACCGTTTCTTCAGTGACTACTCGAGCGCAACACGTCTGGGCGCAGTAGCCGTCCCGGAAAGAGAATACAGTAGCGTACTGAACTATCCCTGCTCCGTGGTAGCTCGGTCGGTGATTGTGCAGTCCAGTTACTGAACTTTCGCCATCACGGTCTCGAGGGCGTCTCGAGGCTTGGTAAGCACTCCACCGATAGCGGCGAGGATAGCGGGAACGACGAGACCAGCGAGGAGAATCGCGCTACTTGTCGACGGTCCGAACGCAATATCGCTGTACCCGTTTTCGGTGACGATGTCGCTGACTTCGAGTCCGACGGCAGCATTAGCGTGACCAGTAGCTTCCCCGATGAACGCTGTGATAGCGGGATCTTCGGTGAACGTGTGGGTCATCATGACTGCGGCAATCGCAGCGAACACGAGGTATGCCGGGACGACGGTCAGACTGGTTTTCACAGCCTCGGTGGCAGTATCAGTCTCAGTGTATCGCGCGATCCCGTATCCGGCGGCGACGATACCACCGAGCGTTACGAGGAAGAGGAACAGGTCAGATAGCCCGAATGGACCGTTCACGAACGCAGTACCGTGGTTAGGGACGGCACTTAGCACTGCACTTTCTCCCTCGGCTTCGAATCCAGAACCGAACGCACTGAGATAACTCCAGCCTGCGGCTTTCCAAGACGCCACCATGTCCGTAACGACGTACGATGCATCTTCACCACTTCCCACCACACCCGCCTCAGGACTGATTCTTGCCGTCGTCATAATCGTCAGCAGCAGGTGAGTCAGGTACGTGGCGAGTACGGCGATGGCCCCAAACACTGCCCCCTCTTTGATCGGGAGCTCACTCTCATCGTCCCGCGATACCCGCTGTTCTTCTGTCGATTCATCGGTTTCGTAATCCAATTGCTTCCCGTCTGACATCACCGATACATCAGACAGCGTGTTATTATACTTTACTATACTATTTACTTAGAATGACTTTCAACTCAATGAGAATGGACTCAAGACGTTCTTTCGAGCGGAAATTTCCATTCGTATCGGCGATCGGACTATATCACTTCGAAAACAGACTCGTGTGGACTGGGGCGAACTCACTGGTATCGTCGGCGTCCGGTGCCGTATCGGTGATTGCACGGCCCTCGAGTCCGTCCTCGAGCAGGCCCGAGAGCGGCGGGCCGACGGTTTCGGGTTCGACGAGGAACGCGTCGTGGCCGTGGTCGGACTCGATCACGTGGTGGGCGACGTCGACGCCGGTGTCGCGGCAGGCCTCGGCCAGCGCTTCGGCCTGTTCGACGGTGAAGTGCCAGTCACCGGTAAACGACAGCAAGAGGAGTTCGCCCTCGAAGGCCGCCAGCGCGTCGGCGTCGGACTCGTAGCCCGCCGAGAGGTCGAAATCGTCCATCGCGCGGGTCATGTAGAGGTAGCTGTTGGCGTCGAACCGGTTGGTGAACTTGTCGGCCTGATAGTCAAGATAGGACTCGACCTCCCGGTAGGGGAAGAACGCGGCCGCGGGGTCTGGCGGCTCCTCGCGGACCGCTTCTCGACCCGCAGCGCGCCGGCCGAACTTGCGCCCCATCGAGGCCTTCGAGAGGTACATGATGTGGCCGATCTGGCGCGCTCGAGCGAGGCCGTCCTGGGGTTCCGGGCCGCCGTAGTAGTGGCCGCCGTTCCAGTTGGGATCGCTGGTGATCGCCCGGCGGGCGACGGTATCGAGCGCGAGACACTGCGGGTCGAGTCGGGCGGCGGTGGCGACTGCGCCGGCGCGTTCGACGTCGTCGGGAAAGCGCCGCAGCCAGTCGAGGACGTTCATTCCGCCGACGCTGCCGCCGACGACGGCGTGAATTCGTCCGACGCCGAGGCTGTCCAGTAGCTCGCGCTGGGCGCGGGTCCAGTCGCCGACTGTGACCGGTGGGAAGTCGGTGCCGTAGGGCTCGCCCGTCTCCGGGTTCTCGCTGGCGGGGCCGGTCGTCCCGTAACACGAACCGGGCGCGTTCGCACAGATCACGTAGTATTCGCTCGTGTCGATCGCTTTCCCGGGGCCGACGACGTCACCCCACCAGGCGCGGGCCTGCCCCGCCGTCTCGCCGCCTGCATCGGGTCGACGGGCGACGTGGGCGCTGCCGGTCAGCGCGTGACAGACCAGCACCGCGTTGTCGCCGGTGAAATCGCCGTAGGTCTCGTAGGCGACCTCGAGGTTCGGAATCGACTCCCCCGATTCGAACTGAAATTCCCCCAGATCGGCCGTTTCCTTGGTCGTCATCGTGTTTCACCCGTCCCTCGACAGGCCCGCGTCGCCGCCTCGATGGCTCGCTCGAGGTCGGCCAGAATGTCCTCGGGATCCTCGATCCCGACCGACATCCGGATCAGGTCGGCCGTCACGCCCGCTTCCTCGCGCTCTTCCGGCGAGAGTTGGCCGTGGGTCGTGCTTGCGGGATGGATGACGAGCGTCTTCGCGTCGCCGATGTTCGCGAGGAACTGGGCGAGGTCGACGTTCTCGCAGAAGGCCTTGCCCGCCTCGAACCCCTCCTCGAGCCCGAACGCGACCATCCCGCCGAAGTCCTCGAGATACCGCGCGGCGTTGTCGTGGGTCGGATGGTCCGCGAGTCCGGGATGCGTGACCCAGGCGACGTCCTCGTGGTCGTCCAGATACTCCGCGACGATCGCGGCGTTCTCGCAGTGCTTTTCGACGCGCAGGGGCATGGACTCGAGGCCCTGGAGGGTCTGCCAGGCGTCGAACGGCGACTGCTGGTTGCCGAGGCTGCGCAGCGAGCGGAATCGCGCGGCGGCCGCGAACGGTGCGTCCGAAAAGTCCCGCGAGAAGTCGACGTCGTGGTAGGCGTGGTTCTGCCCCGCGATCTCGTCGTAGCCGTGCTCGCCCCAGGGGAACGAGCCGCCGTCGACCAGCACCCCGCCGACCGTCGTCCCGGAGCCGTGGAGCCACTTGGTCGTCGACTCCCAGACGACGTCGGCACCGTGCTCGAGCGGTCGGCACAGCGCCGGCGTCGCGAAGGTGTTGTCCACGACGAGCGGGACGCCGTTGTCGTGGGCGACTTCGGCGACGCGCTCGAAGTCGGGCGTGACCAGCGAGGGGTTGCCGATCGTCTCGACGTGGACGAACGCGGTGTCCTCGTCGATGGCGTCGTCGTAGGCGTCGTACTCGAGCGTGGGAACGAATCGGGGTTCGATGTCCCTGCGAGTCGCCGTCTTCGAGAAATAGGCGGTGGTTCCGCCGTAGGTGTCGGTCGAGCAGACCACGTTGTCGCCCGCCTCCGCGAGAATGAGAACCGCGGAGTCGAGCGCGGCCATGCCGCTGCCCGTCGCGACCGCGCCGGCACCGCCCTCGAGGTCGGCGAGGCGGTCCTCGAGCATCGTGACGGTCGGGTTGGCGATCCGGGAGTAGATGTAGCCGTCGTCCTCGAGGGCGTAGCGGGCGGCGGCCGTGTCGGCGTCCTCGAAGACGTAGGAGGTCGTCTGGTAGATCGGCGGTGCCATCGCGCCGGTCTCCGGATCAGGAGACTGGCCGGCGTGGACGCTGCGCGTGCCGAGTCCGCGCCCGTCACGCTTGGCGTCGGAGTCGGCGTCGTGCTCGTCGCTCGCGTCGTCGCTCATGTTTAGTATGCATACTACTCCACGTTCATATGCGTGGCAGTAACGGCAAAAACCGCGGACTAGAGACTGTCACACACTGACCGGCTGGGTTTGCGCACGTTCGTCTACGAATGCACAGACAGCCGTCTCGAGTACTTGAGGCGGCCGCTTCCGACGGCACGGGCAGGTAATCTCCGACGGCTCGAGCCGATCGGTTCCGCCGGGCGCTTCGCTTGCAGGCTCAAACGCTTTCGCTGGCCGGCCACCCTGTCGAGACATGCAGACGGTCTTCCACCTCATCGCCGACGAACCGGCACAACAACAGACCGCGCTGACGATCGCTGAGAACCTCACGAAAGACGACTCCGTCGAGATCGACGACATCGCGATCGTCGCACAGGCCGATGGAATCGAGCCGCTGACGGCCGGTGGAGAGGGCAGCGACATGGTCGAATCGCTCCTCGAGACAGGTATCTCGGTCAAGGCCTGCGGCAACACGCTCGACCTCAAAGACCTCGCGGAATCGGATCTCGTCGAGGGCGTCGAAACCGTCCCCTCCGGCGGCGGTGAACTTACCCGGTTGCAGAGCGAGGGCTACGCCTACATTCGTCCGTAGTAGTCGCAAGTACAGAGCCGTTTTCCGGGGCCCTGCAACTCCGTTCAATCGTGCTCGAGCGACTCGAGCATCGTCCGAACGGCATCGGACTCCGTCTCGAGTCCCCCTGCCTGCGGATAGACCGCAACGCAGATCACGAAGTCGTCGCCGTGGGCGACGGGCTCGCTGACCTGAAGAGCGACGTCGAGCCTGCTCTCTTCGGAAATCAGTCGCGCACGCGCCTCGTACCGGGCGAGTGTCGTCTCGGTTCCCAGGATCGAGATCGATTCCTCGCCGACGGACCGGATGTCCTCGAGCCGGTCGTACTGGCTCTGGATCAGCGCGACGAGCTCGTTCGTCGAGTAGTCGCCGACGGGATTGAACGTCTTCCCGAGGACGGACACCTGTGGCGTCGTGAGGACGGCGACAACCGCTGCCTGCACGCGCATCAGTCCGAGCGCCTCGAGAGGGACCGCTCGGTCGTACTCGGCGTACCAGTTCCGGGCCTCGAACGAGCGTTCGATTCCGAACCGGCCGACGGTCCGCCTGACGACGAGTTCGTCGACGGCGCGTTCGTCGTACCCGGTTTCCGCGAGCGCTGCCCCGGAGACGGTCGCTACGTTCGACGAGAGCGAATCTTCGACGACATTCGTACAGCCGGCAACGACCCCCGTTCCGGCGGCTACTCCTGCAGCGAGTAGTTGCCGACGCGTGAGTGTCATCGAGAGTAACACGTTCTCAGCGACCGAAACTCCATCGGTTCCGGCAGAGGCCTCATTCGCGTGTGACAGGATCGGCGAAGACGTCTCTCGGGCGGCTAGTGGCTCGCCTCGAGACGAACGACTTGATACTCTCGGAGCGTCAAGGGGTGCTCGTGCACTCGAGTGATCGCGATCGGGTCGTGCTTGCCGCCCTCGTCTTCGCAGTGTTGTTCTCGCAGGTGTTGCTCTATCCGGGCGTGGCGACGCTCGTGGCGGCGCTGGGTGCGGACGCGACGAGTTCGGCGTTTGCGGCGACACCGCTCGATGCGAGCATGTGGTTTCTGGTCTCGGAGTTCGCCGCCTACGTGACGTTCGTCGGCGTCTGGGGCGTCGTCAGCGATGCGACCGGTCGGCGGACGCCCTTTATCGTCGGTAGTGCCCTCGCCGGTGCCGGTGGCTACGCCGCTCTCGCCGTCGTTCCCACGGTAGGGTCGATATCCTTCGGGGGCGTCCTCCTCTTGCGCGTCGTTCAGGGCGCGATGACGATCGGCGCGTTCTCCCTGACGATGACCATGCTGATGGATCTTGAGGGCGGCCACGGCCGGAACATGGGCGCGGCGGGGATCGCCATCGGGCTCGGTGCTGCACTCGGCGCGCCGATCGGCGGCCAGCTAACGGAGGTCAACCCGATCGCACCGTTACTCGTCGCCGCTGGCTTGCTCGTCTGCGTAGGCCTCGTCGTTTCGTTCGTCGAGGACCGCACGCCCGATGAACGCCGGTCCGCTCGCGCGCTCGTCGACGGAATTCGCCGCCGGCCGACGCTATCGATTCCGTTCGCCTTCGGCTTCGTCGATCGGCTCACAGCCGGGTTTTTCGCGCTCGTGGGCACGCTCTACTTTCAGGAAGTGTTCGGGCTCGACGCCGGGACGACCGGGCTCATGCTGGCGTGCTTTTTCGCCCCCTTCGCCCTCCTGCAGTATCCGATGGGTGCCCTCTCGGATCGGATCGGTCGGACGATCCCGATCGTCGTCGGCTCGCTGTGTTACGGCGGTGGGATCCTCCTCGTCGGGGCCGCACCATCGGTCGCGACCGCCGCGATCGCGATGGTCGGCGTCGGCGTCCTCGGTGCACTGGTCGCCCCCGCCACGATGGCGCTGGTCACCGACCTCGCCGACGAGAGCGAACGCGGACTCGCCATGGCCGGCTTCAATCTCGCCGGTAGCCTCGGCTTCCTCGGCGGCTTCCTCCTCGGCGGCACCGTCGCCAGTACCTACGGCTACGGCCTCGCGTTCCTCGTCGTCGGCGGCCTCGAGATCGCGATCGCCGTCGTCACCGTGCCGGTGTTTCTGCGGCTCTCACTCGAGCCGACCGATCAGGTTCGCTCGAGCGATCGCGGTGAGGCCTGACACATCTCTCAACTGCCATCATCCCACACTCACCGCTGACAGCCGTGCGGTCGAGTGAACTGACTTCCAGTAGCTGCTACCGGTAGCTTCACCGAACGTTCTCCGAATGTACTCGTTCCTATATTGCGGTATGTGGTCACATAACATTGTACTGAGGGAAGGTATCAATTTTTATGTGGCCGAACCCAACCTCCGGTGATGGCACAAGACAATCCAGTTTCGCGACGGACAGCGCTGAAGCTGACGGGAGCGGCCGCATCGACGGCACTCGTCGCCGGTTGTAGCGGTGGAAACGGTGACGGCAACGGTAACGGCGACAGCGAAGACGGCATCGAAATCGAAAGCGGTGCCGACATTCGGTTCAGCGGCCAGACCAGCAGCTGGGACGGCCTCGAGCCGTCCTCGATCGAGGGCGAATCGAATCCGACGCTCATCCTGACGGAGGGCGAGGATTATACGATCGGCTGGACGGAAGGCGACGGCAGCGGTCACAACATGCAGATCCGCGACGACAGCGGGGAAGTCCTCGACGACCTCACGACGGGTGAACCCGTCGAGGAGCCGGACGAGAGCCAGATTCTGGAGATCACGGCCAACTCCGACATGGCCACATACCGGTGTGAGCCCCACACCGGCATGGAAGGCGATATTCAGGTCGAATAACGGCGTTCGATCGGTCGCTGACCACAACGTTTTTTCTCCTTTCTCGTCTCGTTTTCATTACCGCTTGCGACACCCGACTGTCCACTGATCCCGGGTACGCATCGCAGATGTGGTCGATCACTGTCGTACGTGATCCAACACGACCACTCACTCGACAGAGCGCGACCCGTGAGCAGTATCGCGGCCTCGAGTACAGCGCTTATCGGCTGTCCACCGGCCAGTCTCCCCGTCTCCGATAGCGCATCAAAAGTACCATACCGTCTCGCCTACCAGTAAGCCGTACTCAGGTGGTTTCCGTGACCAAGAAACGCGAATACAAAGCTGACTATCCCGACAAGACGCTGTACATCCCGGGCCCGACCGAGGTCCGCGAGGACGTCCTCGAGGCGATGTGCGAGCCGATGTTCGGCCACCGGATGGACCGAATGACCGATCTCTACACGACCATCGTCGAGGACACGAAGGAGTTCCTCAGCACCGACAACGAGGTCATCATCCTCACGGGGTCGGGGACCGAGTTCATGGAGAGTTCGATTCTGAATCTCGTCGATGAGAACGTCCTCTGTACGACCTGTGGCAGTTTCAGCGAGCGTCAGGCAAACGTCGCCGAACGCCTCGGCAAGACCGTCGACACGCTCGAGTACGAGTGGGGCCAGGCGGTCAAACCCGAAGACGTCCGCGAGCGACTCGAGGAGAGCGACGCCGACTACGACGCCGTCACCTGCGTGATGAACGAGAGTTCGACCGGCGTCCGCAATCCGATCGAAGGGATCGGCGACGTCGTCGCCGAGTATCCGGACATCTACTTCATTGTCGACGCCGTCTCGGCGCTGGGCGGTGACCTCGTCGATATCGACGAGCACGACATCGACGTCATCTTCACGTCGGTCCAGAAGGCGTTCGCCATGCCGCCGGGACTCGCCGTCTGCGTCGTCAGCGACGACGCCTACGAGC
Organism: Natrinema zhouii; assembly: GCF_013456555.2. Lineage (GTDB taxonomy): Archaea > Halobacteriota > Halobacteria > Halobacteriales > Natrialbaceae > Natrinema > Natrinema zhouii. The sequence goes on along the minus strand of NZ_CP059154.1, from coordinate 2,071,723 downwards.
GAGAACTCGAGAAAGACTCGGCGTCGTGGTACGGCGGCTTCCAGCGCTCGCTGGACTACTACGACCGGAAGGGTCAGACTCACTCCACGCCGGCGATTCCGGTCATGCTCGCGTATCGAAAGCAGATGAAACACATGCTTGAGGAGGGCCACGACGCACGCGACCAGCGTCACCGAGAGATGGCCGAGTACACGCGCGAGTGGGCCCGCGAGCACTTCGATATGTTTCCCGAGGAGGGGTACGAATCCCAGACGGTAGCCTGCATCGAGAACACGCAGGGGATCGACGTCGCGGAGACCATCGACACCGTCGACGAGGAGTACGATATGGTCTTCTCGAACGGCTACGGCTCGCAACTCGGCGAGGAAACGTTCCGCATCGGTCATATGGGTGAACACGACCTCGAGTCGATCGAGGAACTCACCGACGCCATCGAAGACATCGCCGAATTATAGTACGATATCGGGTGTAAAAGGGTATTCAACGGCCGACGCTCACCGGAACAGCCCCAGGAACCAGTCGAGGACGGCCGCGATCTGATCCGCGATCCACTCCAGTCCCGAGACGAGCTTCTCGATAATCGACCCCACGCCGCCGGTGACGACGCCGCCGCCCTTATCCGCGCGCTCGTGACCGAGCGCCGTGCGGGCGTCCACGAGTCCGTGTCCCTCCTCACAGGTACCCAACACCGGTTCGGCGGTGTCGGTGAGAATCCGGCGCACCTGTTCATTGGGGCCGGGACCGTCTTCCTCGCGGGTCTCCCAGACCAGTGCCGCGACGCCGGTGACGAACGGGCAGGCGATGCTCGTCCCGCTCGCCTCGGCGTACTCGTTGTCGACGGTCGCCGAGGTAACGCCCGTCCCCGGTGCCAGCAGGTCGACGGCCGAACCGACGCTGCTGTAGGACGCCAGCGTGTCGTCCTCGTCCATCGCGGTCACCGCGACGACCTTCTCGTGGGTCGCCGGATAGGTCATCGTTTCCGCGTCGCACGATCCGTTTCCGCCGTTTCCTTCGTTACCGGCCGCACAGAGCAGAAGGTGTCCCGCCGAGTGTGCGGCCTCGATAGCCCTGTCCATCGTGGCGCTCGTGGCCTCGCCGCCGAGGCTCATCGAGATCAGCTCTATGTCGTTCGACATACACCAGTCGATTCCGGCGATCAGTTCGCTGTACCGACCGGAGCCGTCGTCGCCGAGTACCTTCACCGCGTACAGGTTCGTGTTGGGAGCGACGCCAACGACGCCGAGGTCGTTGTCCAACGCGCCGGCGATCCCGGCGACGTGCGTTCCGTGACCGTGGCGGTCCTCGTAGTCGCCGGACGTGCCGTCAGCGGTAAAGTTCCGACCGCCGTCGACCGACAAACTGCAGTGTCCCGACTCGATGCCCGTGTCGAGAATTCCCACGTCGACGCCCGATCCGTCCGGTTCGACGCTGTCGGCACCGATGCGGTCTATACCCCAGGACGGCCGTTGGTCGGGGTGGGTGGAACAGTCGGACCTGTCTGGGGGATTCAGGATGTCCGATAGGGCTGGGGTTGGCGACCAGTCTCCGGGAATTCCAGTCTCGTCGTCGTCTTCGACGGACGCCACGCGGCGGTCGCGACGCAGCTCGTCGAGCCTGGTCGACGGCACCTCCGCAACCACGAAGTCGAAATTGTCGTACTCGAAAACCGTCGTGCCGCCGACGGCCTCGAGTACGTCGAGGAGTTCACCGATCAGTCCCGAACGCGGATGGACGAAGACTCGCTTCCTGTCAGTTTCCGCGGCCGACGCGGGCGTACCGAGCGCTCCGACTGCGACGGTGGCTCCGACACCCTGTAGTAACTGACGCCGGCTCAGTTGCATGGATAGGGAGAGGCAGAAATACGGAATAAGTCTTCTGTGTCCGATGACAGTCTGCCGAAGCGATCGGTTGGTCGCGTCGATACCGTATCAACGTTAATTTATTTTCGATGGGTACTGTCGGCGAGGCAGAAGCGATGGTGCCCGAAACCGAAGTAATCGATCTCTGGCTGTCTATCGAGACACCAGTAACTCTCCTCGTCACCGTTCCCACTCTCTGGCTCGCTTTTTCGGGCGACGTAGTTGCAAATCGCCTCGTCTGTATCGCTGAGCTCACCACTGGCCATGTTGACATTCAGGTAACATTTAGTCCATCGAGAATGACGTGTGTCATATGAAAGATATTGAGCAGCCCACGGCCGTACCACCGGGCCAAGCGAACACCCAGTTCGCCGTGCTCGCTGGATGCTACGTGGCTGCGCTCGTCGCGCCGACGCTGACTCTCTGGGCCGTCGAGTACGTGCAGATCCGCAGTCGCCTCCTGGCGCTCGGTGTGATGGGCGTAGTCGCTATCGTGGTCGGTGCTTCGACAGTGTCCGTCGTAGGGGACAACGAGGGACTCCTCTCGTGGCTGAACACGGGATGGCTACCGTGGCTATTCCCGGTTGCCGGGATCCTCCCGGTGATCGCCTACCATTTCAGTCTTATCGAGGTGTTCGCGACGTTGTTCGTCGAAGGGGCTTCGATCCCGGTCACGAGTCTCGTGGCGTCGATCGCGTTCATCCTCGGGATCGTTGCAGCGTTCGTCGGTGAAATAGCCCTGCGTGCTGCCCGCAACCAGATCGCTTGCTCCGCCACGAGGGCCGAGGATCTGACGATCAAGTGGTCCGTCAGGTGGCCACGGTCGCACAAGCTGAATATCTTAGTGATCGTCGTACTCGTGGGTATCGGTCTCCTCGCGATCCTTGCAGTCACGGTAGCGCCTGTATCGGTCGTATTCACTGGCCCCTTCGTCTTGGTACTCGTTCTTGTCACGAGGATGTTCCTCTCCGAACGAGAGTTCGAGCTGACTCCGGCCGGACTATCACACGTCCGGAGTGGAACACTTTACACTCACCGCCAGTTCCTCCCGTGGTCGGAGATCGAATCGCTCACGCTCTCCGACGATGCCGTCGTACTCCATCGAGAGGGGCTGCTGCCCAGTATCCGGTTCTCCCGGTCCGATATCCGGCCGGACGAGGAAGAGATTCTCGCCGCCCTCGAAGAGCATGTCAGTAGGCAATCCCGATAGTTCACCCCAAGGCAATCATCGATTCTGACGCCGCCCCTCTCACGTTCTGCAGGCCAGTCGTTCCGAAGGGTCTCCCGGTCGAACGGGTGCCACTTCGAGGCGCGAAATAGGGGCAACCTAGGTGTTACGGGTCCCCGGGCGTACTGCCAGCTGCGGGGCGAAGGATACCCATCACCTCGGTGACTGCTGGCAATGACTCAGGATGGGATGCAAAAAGTCCGGCTCCCCGCGCGTCGAGCGGCTGCGCGGGCTGAGTCTGATGGGTTAAAATTCCGCGGCAACGGTTCGCTGGCGCCGGCTCACTTGACGTTCCGCGTCTCGTACGGCGAGTTCCGTGAACTCGTCCTGATGTGTGTCATCTACAACATCGAGCGGGCCGTGACACAGTGAAATCAAACTCTGTATGGCGATTCACCACGGCCAATTTTTACCGAGGGTGCGCCGCAGGCGCACCCGCAGAGCAAAACTTCGTCCCTATTGGATGTGGCCTTCTTCCCGCAGCTGATCGGCCTCGCTCTTCTCGTAGCGCCAAGTGATGTCGGCCTTTTCGTCCTGCCAGTCCCAGGGTTCGACGAGCACGACGTCGTCTTCGCGGATCCAGATGCGCTTTTGCATTTTGCCGGGGATGCGCGCTGTGCGCTCAGTGCCGTCGGCACAGCGTACTTTGACCCGATTCGCCCCGAGCATGTTGGTGACGGTCGCGAAGACCTCGTCATCCTCGGGCATCCGGAGGTTCTTCCGACCGCCGTCTCCGTCGTCGCTCATGGCCGTGGATTCGCGTTCGAGGGGTTTAACGTTTTACTGATTTGGACGCTGGAATCGCTAGCGGTCGCCGTTTCGTCGTTTTGTTGTGAGGCTCGAAACCATGCCGTTTATTTCGCTCGGCTTTGCAACCCTGCGTATGTTGAAAAATCTCGGCGCGCTCGGCATCGCCGGTATCGTAATCTTGCTTGCCGGTATCGGCCTCATCGCGTCCCAGAATCTCCTGATCGCTGCGGGGATGGCGCTCATTGTCGCCGGTCTCGGCCTGGTCGTCAAGTCCCTGATTTCGGGAATGCTCCAGAACTTCGGAATGTTCTGACCGTCCTCGAGTCCGCCCGAATATCGAGGCTCGAGCGTTTTCTTTCCGAATCGCGTATCGTTGGTATGGATACACGCTCCAGTACGACGACCTCGTGTTGGTCGCGATCGCGTTTATTGGCCACGCGTTGTTCGTCAATGGACCGGTCGATGACTCCGAGGACCTGACCGAGGAGGCCCCCCCCTCGAGGAGGTGTCCAACGTGCTGTCGCCGATGGAGTCCGGACCCGAACCGTAACGCGAGCGTGCCGATTCAGACTTCGTTGTCGCCCGCTCGATGCTCGCTGATGAGCTGGTCGACCATCGCCGATTTGCGGTTCCGCTTGCGCGCGTCGGCGCGTTCGTGCCAGTCGTCGATGGCGGCTTCCACGTCGTCCTCGCGAGCGACGGCGAGTTCGTCGACCTCCTGCATGGCGACGTCGTCGGCGGGACCGACTGGAATCTCCTCGTCGAAGAGGATCTCGTCGGCGATCTCCGAGAGGCCGCCGTCCTTGAGGACGACGCGGGGATCGAACTCCGCGAGGAGTTCGGCCGTTGAGCGACCCGCACCACTGGCGTCCCGGATGTAGACCACGTCGCCGCTCGCGATGCCGTACTGCTCGTCGGCCTCGCGGATCGCGCCCTTGGTGAACTTCTCGACGACTTTGACCGGAACCAGCCCCTCCTTCTTCGCGGAGACGTCGCTGAAGTTCGAGTGATCGAGCTTCCAGAGGGCCTTCATCCGCTCGACCTTGTTCTCGAGCGTCTCGACGTCCTCGCGAGCATCGTCGCGCTCGCGTTCGAGTCGGTTCGCCTTCCGCTCGAGGCGGCTCACCTCGCGGTCCTTGCGAACCTGCGTTCGTTCCTCGCGGCGAGCGAGCGTCAGTTTCGACTCGAGTTCGTCGATCCGGTCGTCGCGGTCTTCGACTCGGCCCTCGAGCCGTTCGACGTGTGACTGGAGCCGTTCGACCTGCCGCTCGAGGTCCTTGATCCGTTTCTCTTCCGCGGTGAGTTCACGGGGCTCGTGCTCGGTAGATTCCTCCTCGTCGCCGCTCTCGTCGTCGGTCAGGTCCCGGAGGACGGCCTCGACGCTCTCCTCGCCGGCGACGACGCGGGCGGTGACCTCGCCGCGATCGATCCCCGGCGGGAGCTTGTCGGCGATCCGCTCGAACTGGTCCTCGTGGGCGTCGAGGGCGTAGAGCGCGGCGGCCATCGCGTCGCGCTGGTGGTCGTCGTCGTAGGGATGCTCGCGCGTGCGGTGTTGTTTTTCGTCGACCGGGAGATCGCTCCCGGGCGTCCAGCCCGCGGCGTCGAAGCTCCGGCGGAACTTCTCGACGGTTTCGGGCATCGGCGTCACGTCGGCCGCGACGATGATCGGGCGGCCCCGCTCGACGATCCACTCGATCACGTCGGCGGTGTCGCTGGTTCGGGAACTCCAGACGTCGAGCACCTCGCCCTCGAGGCCGACGATGGCGACGGCGGTCGTCGTCCCGGGGTCGATGCCGACGATGACGTGATCGCGGCGCTTGACGAGGGGCTCGAACTCGATGCCGTCGCGGCGCTCGCGCTCGATCTCGACGCGGACATCACCCGAGCGATTTCGGGAGACGGGGATGTCACTGGGTCGGGCCTGCACGGTGAAAATCGCGTTCGCGAAGCCACCGTATGCCTCCCGAACGTCGCGCTCGTACTCGAGGTTGTGCTCCTCGAGTTCGGACTCGACCTCGCGGGCTCGTTTCCTGACCGAGCCGTGGATGCGGCGGGTGTAGCGGTCCTCACTCCAGCCGCCGCTGCCGGTCGAGCGCCCCCGTGCGACCTTCACTTCGGTCGTGTCGGTGAAGGCCGATACCTCGTGGCCGACGTTGTGGGCGGCCAGCCGGGCGGCGGCTTCGGCCTCCTGCATCGGGTCCTTTCCGTAGGGGACGTTGTGGCGGTTCGCGACGCGGGAGAGCGGTTCGGGCTGTTCGGCACCCGTCACCTGCACGAGCTTGGTTCCGGTCGGCAGCGAGCCGAGGAAGTGGATCAGCTGGTCCTTGTCGGCGGCCAGCTCGTACATGTTGTCCGTCGCGACGATCGCCGGCTCCTCGTCGTCGATCAGTCGTCTGAGCTTGCGGTGGGAGACGACGTCTCGAGTGATCTCGTCTCCGTCGTATACTGCCAGTGCGTACGATGGTGCATCGCCACGCACGTCACCGCTCTGAACGTCGACACCGAAGACGACTGCATCGAGCGCACTCGTTCGCGTACTCACAGCGGGCCGTAGGAACGAGACGGCTATAAATCCGGCGCGGGTTCGCACCGCGATAGAGTCGGGTGAAAGCCGGGAGCAGGTATTGTGTTCTCCAGCCGATTCGCTTATACACATAGTGTATGGAACAGCAAGTTCTGATGGATATTCGGTGAACAAAGTGTCCTGCTATCGTGGCAGCAGGGAATCGCCACGCCCTCCCCAGCCGATTCGCTCACTCCCTGCGGTCGCTCGCTCATCCCTCGCACGGCATTGACGACCGCCCTCACTCCCGTTCGGTCGGTCGACAGCGCGCGCCACCGCACACCGGGTGTCCGGTCAGGAGTGATACGTAGTACCCCTGTATCGAACGGTAGCGTCGATTGATCTACTCGCCGTCGGGATACGGAATCTCGAGCTTCTGCCCGTCGTCGGGAACGAACACGCCCTCGCTGTCGCCCGCGAAGACCTCGCGGGCCTGTTCTTCGTGGGCGTCCGTCTGTCCGGCGTAGCGCGAGGAGAGATGCATGAGCGCGAGCCGATCTGCGCCGGCGCGGTTCGCGATTTCGGCGGCCTGCCGGGCCGTCGAGTGGGCGGTGTCGGTCGCCCGATCGGCCCGGTCGTCAGCGAAGGTCGCGTCGTGGATCAGCAGGTCGGGGTCGTCCGCGACTTCGATCGTCGCCTGCGCGGGGCGGGTGTCGCCGGTGTAGACGATCGATCGGCCAGGTCGGGGGTCGCCGACGACCTGATCCGGGTCGACGACGGTGCCGTCCTCGAGTTCGACGACCTCGCCCTCGTGGAGCTTCGAGAACGCCGGCCCGACGGGAACGCCGAGTTCCTCGGCGCGCTCGCGGTCGAATCGGCCCTTGCGATCGTCTTCGACGAGCGCGTAGCCGACCGAGCGGGTGTCGTGGTCGGTGTCGAACGCGCGGACCTCGTACTCGTCGGCGCGGTAGGCGACGTCGCCGCCGCCGACCTCGTTGATCCGTACCGGAAACGAGGGGCGGTTTCCGAGGGCGTTCACCAGCGACTTGAGCTGGGTACGCGTGCCGCGAGGGGTGTGGATCGCCAGCGGCGCGTCGCGGTCGTTGAACGCCATCGTCTGGAGCAGTCCCGGAATTCCGAGGACGTGATCTCCGTGGAGGTGCGTGACGAACAGCTGCGAGACGGAAAAGCCGGTGCCAAAGCGCATCATCTGGCGCTGGGTCCCCTCGCCGGCGTCGAACAGCAGCCCCTCGCCCTCGCGGGCGACGAAGACGCTACTCGGATTTCGCGCCGTCGTCGGAATCGCTCCGGCCGTCCCCAGAAACGTCACGCGCAGTGGCATCGGTACCCCTTCGGCGGGCCGCGACTAAACCGGCTTCGGATCGCTCGAGTCTGCGATTCGGGTTCAGCGTCGAACTCACCGAGTGGGGAATCGTGGGCGCGACCGTTCGGGTCGCTCGCTGACGGCGTCTCGAGCGGTGTCCTCTCCCGCGCGACGGGGACGACGAGTTGTCGCCTCTCACGATCCTCGCCCTGAAGGGTGGATTTTCGCCTTGTGACATCCATAAACCCCGCTACCGAACCGTCGTAACTGGCGACTATTCGTGCGAACCGTTCGGAACCACTCCGTTCTGCGAACAGACGACGCATTTTACGTCCGTCGAACACGAAGCGAAACACGACACCACCCCCAATGAGTTCGAGACTGACGTTTGGCACGCTGAAGCGGATCGTTGCCATCCTGATCGCGATCACGATCGTCATCACGGCCGGTATCGTCGTCGGGCAGGCTCCCGCCATTTTCGGCGTCGAGGAGGACCCCGAGGCCTCGATCACGTTCGAAGACCAGCGGAGTAACGGCTCCGCCGTGACGATACAGGAAATCACCCTTTCGGACGGCGGCTACGTCGTCATCAGCGACGACGGCGACGAACCGCTGGCCGTCTCCGAGCGCCTCGAGGCCGGCACTCACGAGAACGTGACCGTCGAGCGCGAGGACGACGCCACGCGCGAACTCGTCGGTCAGCTGACCGCGACGGCTCATCGTGATACCTCCGACGACGAGGGCTACGCCTACGAGGCGAGCAACGGCGAGGAGGACCAGCCCTATCTCGAGGACGGGTTCCCGGTCAGCGACACCGCGACGGTGACGACCGGTGACGACGCGGTCAGCAACTCGTTCGTCGTCGAATCGATCGACGCGCCGACGGCGGCCACGACGAACGAGACGATCGACGTGAACGCTCAAATTCGAAACCCGACGGAGTCGATGGCCCAACAGCCCGTCGAGGTCCGCATCGATGGCACCGTCTTCGCGCGACAGATACTGGAACTCGAGGGCGACGAAACCCGAAACGTGACGCTCGAGACGGACACGAGCGGGGCTCCGCCCGGTAATCAGTCGATCGGCGTCTACACCGAGGACGACGGCGCGCTCTCACGGATCGATCTCACGTTCCACACCGATCCGAGCGTCGCGGTCGATGGGGCGAGCAACGATACCGTGAGGGTCTCCGCAGCGACGCCCGAGGAGGGATTCGTTACCCTCGAACGAAACGGAACCGTACTCGGGACGAGCGAGCAACTCGAGCCCGGCGAGCACGAGAACGTCAGTATCAACCTCTCCGACGCCTCGCTCGGCGAGAGCGAGGAGCTGACAGCGAGCCTCTACGCGGGCGATCCCGCCGACGCCGACGCAGCCTCGCCGATCGAGTTCGAGGGCGAACCGGTCCAAACCACGTTTACGCTCGGGGACGTGGCCGACGACTCGAGCGACGGCGGTGACGGCGCTGACAACGAATCGACCGGCGAGTAGCCGTCCATTCAATCGCCGAGTAGCTGCCCATTCAATCGCCGAGTAGCTGCCGACTCGACCGCCGAACAACCGACCGATTCTTACCCGGCCCACTCCTACTGGCTGGCGATGGACGCGCCGCTGTGGACCGAAACCCACGCCCCGGAGCTGGCCGAGTTGCCACAGGACGACGCTCGCGAGTACCTCGAGCGAGCCGTCGAGGAGCCGATCAACCTCCTCCTGCAGGGGCCGCCCGGAAGCGGGAAGACGGCCGCGGCGCGCGCACTGGTCCGCGCGGCACACGACGACCCGGACAACGATTTCGTCGAGATCAACGTCGCCGACTTCTTCGGCCGGACCAAGACCGAGATCAAGAACGATCCGCGGTTCGAGCACTTCCTCGTCGGCCGCTCGTCGATGTCCAAGCGGGACATGATCAATCACGTCCTCAAGGAGTCCGCGAGCTACGCGCCCGTCTCGGGGGGCTATACCACGATCTTGCTCGACAACGCCGAAGACGTCCGCGAGGACTTCCAGCAGGCCCTGCGTCGGATCATGGAGCAACACCACCGGACGACGCAGTTTATCATCGGGACGCGCCAACCGACCAAACTCATCCCGCCGATCCGCTCGCGGTGTTTCCCCGTCTCCCTGCGCTCGCCCTCGAGCGAGGAGATCGTGGTCGTCCTCGAGCGCATCGTCGAGGAAGAGGGAGTCGACTACGACGAGGACGGCCTCGAGTTCGTCGCGGGCTACGCGAACGGTAACCTCCGGCAGGCGATCCTCGCGGCCCAGACGACCGTCGAGGACGCGGGCGAACTCACGATGAGCGCGGCCTACGAGACGATCGGCGAGGTCGGCCTCGACGAGGAGATCGAGTCGATGCTCGACGACGCCGAAGCCGGCGAATTCACCGACGCCCGGTCGACGCTGGACGACCTGCTCGTCGACGAGGGATTAGACGGGAACGAGGTGCTCGAGGAGGTCCTCCAGATCGCGCGCAAACGCTATCAGGGAGAACAGCTGGCTCGAGTACATCAGCTGGCAGCCGATATCGATTTCGAGATGCACGAGGGGACGAGCGATCGAATTCACGTCTCGCATCTCCTTGCGGAACTCGGCCGGGACGCCTGAGCGTCGCGTCACTGACCGACTGTCCCGCTTCACTCGGTCGACGGGGGGCTTCTCGAGACCGCGACTTCTATCGATCCGGAGCGTTATCCCATCGCCGGACGAAGGTCGGGTATGCCGACGCTTCTCGAGACCCACATTCGGAATCGCTTCCGCGTCCAGCCGAACCACGCGAACAACAATAACACGCTGCACGGCGGTAACCTGATGAAGTGGCTCGACGAGGTGAGCGCGATGTCCGCGATGCGCTTTGCCGGTGAAACCTGCGTCACCGCTCGAGTGAACGAACTGGACTTCGAGCGGCCGATCCGGATCGGCGACACCGCCCTCGTCGAGGCCTACGTCTACGATTCGGGCCGGACGAGCGTCCACGTCGCGCTCCGCGCCTGGCGCGAGGAGCCCCGATCGGGCGAAACCGAGAAAACGACCGAGTCGACGTTCACGTTCGTCGCGATCGACGAGAACGGTGACAAGGTTCCCGTTCCCGATCTCTCGGTCGAGACTGACGAAGGGATGCGGCTTCGGGACCGCGTTCTCGAGATCGAGGACTGAACGGCCGCCTCGATTTCTGCGGTGGCGCGCGCTGGGCCGCGGTGAGCGGACAGCGAACCGCGGGCTGAATATGCGCGAGGGATGAGTGAGCGAAGCGAACGAATCGGCTGGGGAGGGTGTGGCGATCCCTTGCCGCCACGGTAGCAGAACGCTTGTCTCATCAGACAACTCCGTTTACGCAGCAGAACTGACTACGGAGATCGTCGCTCGAGCACCATCACGTACCGCGTCAGCGACCGATGAACCCGGCGCTCGAACGTAGACTCGAGTTCCCAGCCGGCCGCTCGCGCCGCACCGGCCCACGACCGATCCGCGATCACGACCGCCCGCGGGGCTACCCGATGGGCTTCCTCGAGCGCGCCGGAAACGAGGTCCGCGAGCCGATGCGTCTCGATCTTCGACTGACGTCCGTACGGCGCGTCGAAGACGACGCCGTCGACCGCGTCGTCCGCCAGCGGCAGCCGGGTCGCATCGCCCCGGCCGACGTGCCACGACCCACGCGAAACGCCGGTCGGCGAGGGCTCGTCGCGCTCGAGGAAGGACAGCAAATTCTCACGAGCGCCCTCAGCCATCTTCGCCTGCGCGTCGGTGCCGATCACGTCCGCGCCGACGAGGCCCGCCTCGACGAGCACGCCGCCGGTGCCACACATCGGGTCGAGGATCGTCGCGCCCGGTCGAGCGCCGGCGACGTTCGCGACGGCCCGCGCGAGTAGCGGATCCATGCTGCCGGGCTGGAAGAAGGGTTTGTCCGTCGGCGCGCGAGTTCCGAAATCGCGGACGCTCTCCGCTTCGAGCCAGCCGAGCGCGCAGACTGAGACCTGCTCGCCCGCAGGGTCGTCAGTGTCGTTCGCTACGGATTCGAGCACGCCATCGTCTCCATCGTACTCGAGCGCGCCCGCCGAAAACGCGACGCGCAGGAGGTGATCCGGCTCCTCGAGATCCACCGAAAAGCCCCGATCGACCAGCACCTGGCCGAGTTCGCGTTCCGCCGTTTCGGTGCTCACGCCGCTCGAGCCGTGGACGTCCGTCGCCCGGACCGCGACCGATCCCTCCCGGTCGATCGACGCGGCCTCGAGGATCGCGCGAGCGCTCTCGAGGTCGGCGTTGCCCCGTCCGAGGAGTTCGCTGGCGCGGTGGGTGTAGGCGAGGCCGCGGACGCGCTCGGGGACGACCGTTCGTGCGACGGCGAGCCCCGGTGCGATTCCCTCCACGCCGGTCGCGGCGCTCCGGGCCTCGCGAGCCGCGAACGCGTCGTCCTCGCCGCCGAACTCGAGCAGGTACACGGTCGACTGTCACCGCGCCTCGAGTATGAGGGTGCCGTTTTTGCGAGATCGATTACGTGGCTCGAGTGGGGGATCCGAAGAAGAGCGCCCTGCTATCGTGGCAACTAGGGGAGACCACACCCTCCCCAGCCGATTCGCTCACTGCGTTCGCTCATCCCTCGCACGACTTCGTGCCGCGGTTCGTATATCACTCACCGCGGCACAGCACGCGCCACCGCACGTGGTTCGTCAGTACGGAGCGATATACTGGTCGTGTAAGCAACCATAACCCGGCGACGGTTTCGGATCGGTTTCGGTCCTATGTACCGGACATATCAGGTGGCGGTACCAACCTTTATAAACCTTAAATACGTCTTTTTAAGCGACTAATGACGGATCCGAAGGACACCATCAATATCGAAAACGTGGTGGCGTCGACCGGCATCGGGCAGGAACTCGACCTCCAGAGTGTCGCGATGGACCTCGAGGGGGCCGACTACGACCCCGAACAGTTCCCCGGTCTCGTCTACCGAACCCAGAATCCCAAATCCGCCGCCCTGATCTTCCGCTCGGGAAAGATCGTCTGTACCGGCGCGAAGAGCACCGACGACGTCCACGAGAGCCTGCGAATCGTTTTCGACAAGCTTCGTGAACTCCAGATTCAGGTCAACGAAGACCCCGAGATCATCGTCCAGAACATCGTCACCTCGGCCGATTTAGGCCGGAACCTCAACCTGAACGCGATCGCCATCGGGCTGGGCCTCGAGAACATCGAGTACGAACCCGAGCAGTTCCCCGGCCTCGTCTACCGGCTCGACGAGCCCGAGGTCGTCGCCCTGCTCTTTGGCTCCGGGAAACTCGTCATCACCGGCGGCAAGAAGCCCGTCGACGCCGAACACGCGGTCGACAAGATCGTCTCCCGGCTCGAGGACCTCGGCCTGCTCGAGTAACACCGTCCGAGTCGGGTTGCTCGAGCCGGTGTCGTCGCCATCAGTGCCTGTCCGTTCACAGACGTGTCATCGGGAACCGTCTGCGCGACATCGTTCCGAATCCATACGCTGCAGAACGATTCCGTCGATCACCGGTCGATAATACTATTTTACTCGCGTTCGGGAACTCGCGTCGATTCCGAATCGTCACGAGTTCCGTCGCTGGTCTCCGAATGGTCGTCGCTTTCACTGGATTATTAATCGTTTATTCCGACTGTAGCGGGTCCGACTGGCCTGAATCGAGGCACACTCGCCGAAACGACTGCTCGCGTTTATCCGGAGCGCCGTCGCTGACTTTCTCGTGCCCATGACGATCCACCCTGATTCGACGCCAACCACTGCAGATCGGTTTCAGCCTGGCAGCAACGGTGCGCTCGGTCGTCGCCCACTCCCGCGCGAGGTAGTCTCCCGGATAGTAGACAGCGACCGCCGCCGCGAGGTCCTTCGCTGCGTGCTCGCGACCGACGATCCGATTCCGCTCCGAACGCTGGTCGGCCGGCTCGCCGACGCCGAACACGACCCGACGGTCGGAACGACGATTCATCAACTGCGCCAGCGGATCTACACGTCGCTGCGCGAAACCCACCTCCCGCTGCTTGAGGAACACGATATCGTGCGCTACGATCGGGTGCGAAGCCTCGTCGGTCCGGCGGCGAACTGCGCCGCGTTTGACGCACTTCTCGAGTTCGACTCGCTCGAGCGACCGATCGCCGCCCGACTCGAGTAGTCGGACTCGGATCGATCGGGCGCTCAAGTCCGGGTATCCGACCGAACCGACCGACTGCTCGAGCCTCGACCGGTCGCTCGAGCCCCGACCGGATTACTCGACCAGTCGCTCGATCTCGGTCACCAAAATATCGCTCGCGCCGGCGCTTTTGACCTCCGTAATCGTCTCGAAGACGTTTCGCTCGTCGACGACGGCGTGAACGGCGACGGTCGACTCGCCGTCGTCTTCGTCGGCGATGTCCATGATCGTCGGCCCGCCCAGCCCCGGGATGACGTCGCGGACGTCCTCGAGTCGATCCCGTGGGACGTTCATCATCAGGTAGCGCTTCCCCTCGGCCTGCTTCACCGAGGAGAGGGCGGTCCTGACCTCGCCGATCTTGGGCTCGTCGAGCACGTCGTCGCGACCGAACAGCCGGACCGAACTCGAGAGCACCTCGTCGACGACGGCGAGTCGATTCATCTTCAGCGTCGTCCCGGTGCTCGTGATGTCGACGATTGCGTCGGCCATCTCGACGTGGGGCGTGAGTTCCGTCGCGCCCGACACTTCGACGATATCCGGCTCGACGCCGGTGTCGGCGAAGAAGTCCTCGGTGATGTTCGGGAACTCGGTGGCTACCGTCTTGCCGGCCAGATCCTCGACGCTATCGATATCGCCGTCCTCGGGAGCCGCGAGGACGAGTCGACAGCGCCCGAACTCGAGATCCAGTAGCTCCGAGACGTTGTCCACGCGCGCTTCTTGCACCTGATCGAAGCCCGTAATGCCGAGATCGGCCGCGCCGTCGGAGACGTACTCCGGAATGTCCGCAGCGCGGGCGAACAGCACCGTCACGTCGGGGTCGACGGTGTCCGCGTAGAGTTTTCGGTCCGCTCCGTTCTCGAGGTGGAGCCCCGCCCGCTCTAGGAGGTCGATCGTCGGCTCGTGCAGGCGGCCCTTGTTGGGAACGGCGATTCGCATATGCTGGCGTCTTGGCGGCGGGACGGGAATTGTCTTTTCATCCGACCGACGGCCACCTCACGACCCTTTCTCCCGGGAGTGGCCAGCCCCACTTCCTTGGTGCGCGACCGCATAGCAGCCGGTCGAGAACCGACCGATGGACGACCACGACCGCCGAACCGGGGACGATCCGGAGCCGGCCGATACCGCTCGAGGCGACGGCGAGCGGTCGGACCAGGTTGAGCGGTCGATGCTCGAGGACGAGGCCGACGACGCCGAACGGGGGAGAGACGAGATCCGGGATCGGCAAGAGCACGACCGCCACGAGGCTGGCGACGATCGCGGCGGTGGCGGTCACGACCACGGCGACCACGGCGGCCACGGCGATGGCGGCATGCACGCCGGCCACGAAACGATGTTCCGGCGGCGGTTTTTCGTCTCGACGCTGCTCTCGATCCCCGTCCTCCTCTACAGCGAGACGCTTCAGGGGTGGCTCGGCTTCTCGATGCCGGCGTTCCCCGGCAGCGAGTGGCTCACCCCCGTCTTCGCGGTGATCGTCTTCGCCTACGGCGGCGTTCCGTTCCTCCGGATGGCCGCCCCGGAACTGCGAGAGCGCGCGCCGGGGATGATGACGCTCATCTCGATGGCGATCACCGTCGCGTTCGTCTACAGCCTCGCGAGCGTCGTCGTGCCGACCGAGTCGGCCTTCTTCTGGGAACTCGTCACGCTCATCGACATCATGCTGCTGGGCCACTGGATCGAGATGCGCTCGGTCCGGCGGGCCTCGAGCGCGCTGGACGAACTGGCGAAACTCATGCCGGACACCGCGGAACGGATCACGGAGTCCGGCGATACCGAGGAGATTCCGGCGAGCGAACTCGAGGAAGGGGATCTCGTGCTCGTTCGGCCCGGCGCGAGCGTTCCCGCGGACGGCGTCGTCGAGGAGGGCGAGTCCGAGGTCAACGAATCGATGATCACCGGCGAATCGACGCCGGTCTCGAAGGAACCCACAGACGAGGTGATCGGCGGGACGGTAAACGGCGACGGCAGCCTCCGGGTGCGGATCAGCGCGACGGGCGAGGAGACGACGCTCGCCGGCATCATGCGCCTGGTCGAGGAGGCCCAGTCGAGCGAATCGAAAACGCAGGCGCTGGCGGATCGCGCCGCGGGCTGGCTGTTCTACGTCGCCCTCGGCGCGGCCGCCGTCACGGCCGCCGCGTGGACGATTGCGACGGGATTCGACTCGGCGGTGATCGAACGCGTCGTCACCGTCCTCGTCATCGCCTGTCCGCACGCGCTCGGACTGGCCATTCCGCTCGTCGTAGCGATCAACACCTCGCTGGCCGCGCGCAACGGGATGCTCGTCCGGGACCGCATCGCCATGGAGCGGGCCCGAACCCTCGATACGGTCGTCTTCGACAAGACCGGGACGCTCACCGAGGGCGAACAGGGCGTGGTCGATATCGCGACCGTCGACGGCGTCTCCGAGGACGAGGCGCTCGCGCTGGCGGCCACCGTCGAGGGCGACTCCGAACACATGATCGCCCGAGCGATCCGCGAAGCGGCCGACGAGCGCGGCCTCGAGCGGGGAACTGCCACGGACTTCGAGGCGCTGAAAGGCAAGGGCGTTCGCGCGACCGTCGACGGGGCGGCGCTCCGCGCCGCCGGACTGTCTCGCGGCGACGAGCCGCGAGACGGCGAACGGGTCCACGTCGGCGGCCCGAATCTCCTTTCGGAACTCGAGGGCGGCATGCCTACGGACCTCGAGCGATTCGCCGATCGAGCAGGTGAGAACGCGCAGACGGTGGTTTACCTCATCCGAGAGGGGGACCCAGTCGCCGCGTTCGCGCTCGCGGACGTCGTCCGCGAGGAGAGCTACCGGGTCGTCGACGCGCTTCACGAACTCGGCCTCGAGGTGGCGATGCTGACCGGTGATTCCGAGGACGTGGCTCGAGCGGTCGCGGACGATCTCGGCATCGACACGGTGTTCGCCGAGGTGCTGCCCGAGGACAAGGACGAGAAGATCACGGAACTCCAGGCGCAGGGAAAATCGGTCGCGATGGTCGGCGACGGCGTCAACGACGCGCCGGCGCTCACCCGGGCCGACATCGGGATCGCGATCGGGAGCGGGACGGACGTCGCGGTCCAGTCGGCGGACATCATCCTCGTCAAGAACAACCCGATGGACGTGGTTCGGCTCGTGAAACTGAGCCGCGCGAGCTACCGGAAGATGCAACAGAACCTCGTCTGGGCCGCGGGCTACAACGTGTTCGCGCTCCCGTTGGCGGCCGGGATCCTCGCGCCGATCGGTATCCTCCTCTCGCCGGCCGTCGGCGCGCTGCTCATGTCGCTCAGCACGGTGATCGTCGCGATCAACGCGCAGTTCCTCCGGCGCGTCGATCTCTCCGTGCCGAGCCTGCCGGGCGTCTCCGCGCCGCGGGAGCCGCGGCCGGCGGACTGACTCGCGAATTCATCGATCGGTACGAACCCGTTGGTCACGAATCCGGTGCTCGACTCTCCCGTTCCTTTTCGTCGTCGGAAACGTCCCATCCCGTATGCCCAGTTCACGGACCGCGACGGCAGTGGTGGGGCTGCTGGTCAGCCTGCTCGTGAGTGCCGTCCTCTGGTGGCGCTTCAACACGTTCGTGTTCTTCCTGCTCATTCCGTTCGTCCCGTTTCTGTTCCGCGGCTCGAGCCGAGACGCGTCCGGGGAACCGGTTCGAGCGTGCCCCTCCTGCGGGTTCCGGGCGCGGAATCGCGGATACGACTACTGTCCTCGAGACGGAACGCGATTAGAAGAGCGGCGTCAGTAGCGCTGCAGTCGGCTCGCGCAGTTACGCGCTGGCCTCGTATCCCGCCTCGTCGACCGCTTCGACGAGATCGGCGGTTTCCGCATCACCCTCGACCGTCGCCCGCTCTGCCTCGCGGTCGACGTCCACGGAATTCACGCCCTGTACGCCCTCGAGCGCGTCTTCGACGGTTTGCTCGCAGTGTTCACAGGACATTCCTTCGACGGTAATGGTCTGACTCATACGAGACCATATGAGTGGCCGCTCTTTGTGCGTTGCTACTTTCGACGTGAGCGTAGCGGCGATATATACTTCGGATTCCAAAGTACCAGTCGCCATTCTCTTTGCCATCCCGATCAAATAGTGTGGTATGCGCGACCTCGACGAGACCGATATGGAGATCCTGCGGCTACTGGGCGAAGACGCGCGCCGGCCGTACAGCGAAATCGCCGCGGCGGTGGACCTCTCCGGGCCGGCCGTCTCGGACCGCGTCGAGCGACTCGAGGAGGCAGGCGTCATCGAGCGCTTCACCGTCGACGTGGATCAGTCACAACTCAGAGCCGGAATCCCGGTGTTCGTACAGGCGACCGTTCCCGCGGCCGACGTCGACGACTGCAAATCGACAATCGCGGACGCAGACGCCGTCGAGTACGTGTTCGTCACCGCCGACGGCGAGCTCTGGTTCTACGCTCGCGCTCAAGTCCGGCGGGTCCGCGAGTGGCTCGACGGACTCCTCCCCGATGCCGACGGGGTCGACTACGCGGTGACGCTGATCGACGACGCCGAGTGGACGCCCTCGCTCGAGGGGACGGCGTTCGCGCTCACCTGCGCGGAGTGCGGTAACACCGTCGACAGCGAGGGCGAGTCGACCCGCATCGACGGCGAGGTGTACCACTTCTGCTGTCCCTCCTGCTCGAGCCGGTTCGAAGGGCGATACGACCGGCTCGAGGAGGGGATCTGACTTTCGATCGCAAAGAAACGGGCGCGTCGAACTTCGGATTGTAACCAGTAAAGGGGGTAAGGTCGGGTCCCCTACTAGTTCTCAATGAGTACCCGGACCGCACACTTGGACATCCGGGGCATGAGCTGTGCGAACTGTTCGCAGACGATCGGCGATGCCCTGGAGTCCCTCGACGGCGTGAGCGTGGCGAACGCCAACTACGCGACCGACGACGGGACCGTCGAGTACGACTCCGAAGTAGTATCGCTCGCCGAAATCTACGAGGCGATCGAGGCGGCCGGCTACAGCGCCGAGCGCGCGAGTCGGTCGATCGGGATCACGGACATGTCCTGTGCGAACTGCGCCGAGACGAACGAGTCGGCGCTCGAGGACGTTCCCGGCGTCATCGACGCGGACGTCAACTACGCGACCGACGAGACGACTGTCGAGTACAATCCGGACGACGTCTCGCTCGCGGCCCTCTACGACGCGATCGAGACGGCCGGCTACACGCCCGTCCGCGACGAGGCGGGTGACGAATCGGACCAGAAGCGCCGCGACGCGGCTCGGCAGGCGGAGCTGCGGAAACAGCGCCGGCTGACGATCTTCGGTGCCGTTCTCTCGGCCCCGTTCCTGCTCTTCCTCGCCGACAAGTTCCTGCTCGGCGGGACGCTCGTGCCGGAAACCGTCTTCGGCATCGACTTTGGCTGGGTGGAGTTCCTGCTCGCGACGCCGGTCCAGCTCGTCCTGGGCCGCCCGTTCTACGTCAACTCCTACAACGCGCTCGTGAAGAATCGGCGCGCCAACATGGACGTGCTGATCGCGCTGGGCTCGTCGACGGCGTACGTCTACAGCCTCGTCGTCCTGCTCGGCCTGCTGGCCGGTAGCATGTACTTCGACACCGCCGCGTTGATCCTCGTGTTTATCACGCTGGGCAACTACCTCGAGGCCCGCTCGAAGGGCCAGGCCGGCGACGCCCTGCGGAAACTCCTCGAGATGGAGGCCGAGACGGCCACGCTGGTCGACGACGAGGGCAACGAGGAGGAAGTGCCGCTCGAGGACGTTGAGGTCGGCGACCGAATGAAAGTCCGACCGGGCGAGAAGGTGCCAACCGACGGCGTCGTCGTCGACGGCCAGTCCGCAGTCGACGAGTCGATGGTGACCGGCGAGTCGATCCCCGTCGAGAAGGAGTCGGGCGACGAGGTGATCGGTTCGACGATCAACGAGAACGGGGTGCTGACCGTCGAAGCAACGAAAGTCGGCGAGGACACGGCTTTGCAGGGGATCGTCCAGACTGTCAAAGAGGCACAGTCGCGACAGCCCGAAATCCAGAACCTCGCCGATCGCATCTCGGCGTACTTCGTCCCCGCGGTCATCATCAACGCGACGTTCTGGGGGCTCGTCTGGTTCCTCTTCCCCGAGACCCTCTCCAGCGTCGTGAGCGCGCTGCCGCTCTGGGGACTGGTCGGCGGCGGCCCGGCCGCGCTCTCGGCGTTCGAGTTCGCAATCGTCGTCTTCGCCTCCTCGGTGCTGATCGCTTGTCCCTGCGCGCTCGGGCTGGCGACCCCCGCGGCGACGATGGTCGGCTCCACGCTCGGCGCGAAAAACGGCGTCCTGTTCAAGGGCGGCGATATCCTCGAGCGCGCGAAGGACGTCGACACCGTCGTCTTCGACAAGACCGGAACCCTGACGACCGGCGAGATGACGCTGACCGACGTGGTCGCGCTCGAGGACGAGGGCAACCGAGCGGCCGCCGACGGTGGCGACGCCGCGGCCGATGGAGGAGCGGTGGCTGCTCGAACGAGACTCGATCAGGACGCGGTGCTCCGACTCGCCGCCAGCGCCGAGCGCGACAGCGAACACCCGCTCGCGCAGGCCATCGTCGAGGGGGCCGAGGAGCGCGGCCTCGAGCTATCCGATCCCGACTCGTTCGAGAACGTTCCGGGACAGGGCGTCCGGGCGACCGTCGACGACCGCGAGGTGCTGGTCGGCAACCGGCGGCTGCTCGAGGCCAACGACGTCGATCCGTCGCTCGCCGAATCGGCGATGGAGCGCCTCGAGCGCGAGGGCAAGACCGCGATGCTGGTCACGGTCGACGGCGAGGCCGTCGGCGTCGTCGCGGACGCCGACACCGTCAAGGAGAGCTCGGCCGAGGCGGTCGCCGCGCTGCAGGAGCGCGGTCTCGATGTCATGATGATCACCGGCGACAACGAGCGAACGGCCCGCGCCGTCGCCGAGCGCGTCGGGATCGACCCCGACAACGTTCGCGCGGGAGTCCTCCCCGAGGACAAGGCCGACGCGCTCGAGGAAATCCAGTCGACGGGTCGCAAGGCGATGATGGTCGGTGACGGCGTCAACGACGCGCCAGCGCTCGCGGTCGCATACGTCGGCACGGCGATCGGTTCGGGGACGGACGTGGCCATCGAGGCCGCGGATGTGACGCTGATGCGCGACGACCCGCTCGACGTGGTGAAGGTGATCCGCATCTCGGAGGCCACGCTGGCGAAGATCAAGCAGAACCTCGTCTGGGCACTGGGCTACAACACGGCGATGATCCCGTTGGCCTCGCTCGGCCTGCTCCAGCCCGTGCTCGCGGCCGGCGCGATGGCGCTGTCCTCGGTGTCGGTCCTCTCGAACAGCCTGCTCTTCCGTCGATACACGCCGGATCACGACTACGAGCTGTTCGGGCGGCTTCGCCGTTGATCGGACGGAGCCGGGTTTCGCGGTGATCGGTGGATCACTCGAGCGAGAACGCTCGAATCACCTCTCGTGCCGTTTCGAAAACGAGATCGACCGCCTCGGTCGGCCGGCTACTTTCCTTTCGCTCGGTTCTCGCCGTCGCCGTGTCGTTTGTCGTCGTTCCCGTTCTTCTGCTCGCCGTCGTCTTTGTCCCTGTCGACGTCGCGAATTTCGATATCGTCACCGGTGCCGCTCTGACTGATCACCGGCTTGAGGATGTACTTCCCGCTCTTCCCGGCCTTGTGGGGTGCGATGTCGTAGACGAAGTCGACCCGATCGCCGTCGCCGACGGTGAACTTCGAGTTGATATGGAGCTTGTTACTCGGCAGTTTCACCTTCGTCTCGCTCCCGTCGGTCAGGATACCCTCGGTGTCGCTGACGTAGATGAAGACCTTCTCGTAGTCACCGGCCGGAAGCTCGAACTCGTCGACCAGGGACGCGTTTGCCCCTTTTAGTTCGGTGAGGTCGACCGTCTGATTGTCGACATCGTACTCGACCCAGTGTTCATCGGACGCGCCGTCGTCCGCCTCGGTGTCCTTGTCTGCTTCTGTGTCTGTTTCGTTCACCGGTTCGCTGCCATCGCCGGACTCGTTCTCGTCGTCCCCGTCAGTTTCGTTCCCGCTACTGTCGGTCTCGTTCGAGTCGCCGTCACTCAGATTGCCGGTTCTCTTGAACCCGACCTTCGTAATCGTCACGTTGAGGTGTCGGAAATCGTCGATCACGCTCGGGTCGTCGCTGACGTAGAACGCGGCCGTCCCCATCCCGCCGTCGCTCGAGTCCGTCGTGGACGAGTCGTCGGTCGGTGAATCGTTCCCCAGATCCCCGCCCATCCCACCGGCACAGCCGGCGATGGCGACGAGGGCTGCAACGAGTATCAGTTGGACCGCTTGTCTGTTCATACGCAGTGACAGTCAGCCATCCGGTAAAAGGGAGTCGACGATTCGATCCGTTCACAACCGTTCAGACGCTCCAAAACTGGGTGAAGAGTGGTTCGATACCGATCCAGTGAGACTGTTGCTCCCATCCCTCGAGTCAGGCAGCGAACAGCGCCTCGAGCAATGCGGGAGTGACGAAGGCCTCGATAATGGCGGCGACGACGAGTAACAGCCAGCCGACGAGGACGAGGAGACCGGTCCGGTAGAGGTAGCGTCTCGTGAGGATCGCGTTTCGCGACCCGCGAAGCCGCTGGCCGACCCGGTACAGCAGTCGAAAGCCGACGCCAGCGGCGATGAAGAGCGCGGGGAGTTCGAAGACCCCGTGCGGAAGCAGGCCGACGAGGATGTAGCCGATTCCGACGTTGCTGGCGACGACCGCGCCGAGATTCCCGACGATAATTCCGTTAAACACCATCGCCCAGACGGTCAGGAGGCCGAGCGTAAGCACGCCGAGGATCGATAGCAGGAACGCCCGCGTGTTGTTCACGAGCAGGAAGCGCGCTAGTTCGGTTCTGCTCTGCCCGCCGATATCCGGGAAGAGCGGCTCCCCGACCAACTCTTCGATGATCTCGAGCAGGTTGTAGCCGGCGACCATCAGCGCGATGCCGACGAGGATCCCGAACGCGAACAGGCCGGTGGCGAAGCCGACGTAGCGGCTGTGCTCGTCCCACGCGTCCGCGAGCGCGGCGCGCGGTGGATAGCCGCCGTCGGAGCGGTCGTGCTCGCGCCGGGTTCGTTCGTTCATAGTCTTACATTTCCGAAATAACCCATAAAGCCCGCGGCTCGTCTCGCGGCCGGCCATCGACAGGCTAAGGCCGCCCGACGAGAATCCTGCACCAATGACGACGCTTGCGATTATCGACGGGCAGGTTCTCCGTCCCGATCTGACGGTGGCGACTGCCGACGTACTGGTCGATCAGGAACGCGGCGAGATCCTCGAGGTCGGTCCCGATCTCGCGGGCGACGCCGACGAAACGCTCGACGCCGCGGACTCGCTCGTGACGCCGGGATTCGTCAACGGCCACTGCCACGTCGCCATGTCGCTTCTGCGGGGGTACGCCGACGACAAGCCCCTCGAGGCGTGGCTCCAGGAGGACATCTGGCCCGCCGAGGGAGAGCTGACGCCCGACGACGTTCGCGTCGGTTCCGAACTCGGCCTGCTCGAGCTGATCAAATCCGGAACCACCGCCTTCGCGGACATGTACTTCCACGTCCCCGAGGTCGCTGCCGCGGTCGAGGACGCAGGGCTCCGGGCCCGCCTCGGTCACGGAATCGTCACCGTCGGCAAGGACGGCGAGGCCGCGCGCGACGACGCGCGAACGAGTCTCGAGATCGCCCGCGAGTACGACGGCGCGGCCGACGGGCGGATTTCGACGGCCTTCATGCCCCACTCGCTGACGACCGTCGGGAGCGAGTACCTCGAGGAGTTCGTCCCCGAAGCGCGGAACGCGGGCGTGCCGATCCACTACCACGCCAACGAGACCACGGACGAGGTCGCGCCGATCGTCGAGGAACACGGCCAGCGCCCGCTCGAGTACGCCGCCGAGCACGGACTCCTCGAGCCCGAGGACTTCGTCGCGCACGCCGTCCACGTCGACGACCGGGAGATCGAACTGCTCGCCGAGGCCGGCACCGGCGTGATCCACTGTCCGGCCTCGAACATGAAACTGGCGAGCGGGATGGCTCCCGTCCAGCGGATGCTCGAGGCCGGCGTCACCGTCGGACTCGGCACGGACGGCGCGGCCTCGAACAACGACCTCTCGATGCTCGACGAGGCCCGCGACGCGGCCATGCTGGGCAAACTCGCCGCCGACGACGCCAGCGCGGTGCCCGCCGAAGCGGTCGTCGACGCGATGACTCGCGGGAACGCCAACGCGATCGGCCTCGACTCCGGCCGACTCGAGGAGGGTGCGCCGGCCGATTTCGCGGTGATCGACCTCGAAAAACCGCATCTGACGCCACCACACGACATGGTGAGCCACCTCGCGTACGCGGCCGCGGCGGCCGACGTCCGTCACACCGTCTGTGACGGCCGGGTGCTCATGCGCGACCGCGAGGTGCTGACGCTCGAGGAAGCGGCGGTTCGAGAGCGAGCGCTCGAGGCGGCCGAGTCGCTGTCGGCTCGCGTCGACGAGTAGCCGTTCGGACCGACGCGGACTCGCCCTCAGAATTAAACTCTCACAGCGGCTGATAAACGCTCGAAACGATTTTACAACTGCTTTCGGAATCGGAGAACGACGAGAACTGCCGTCCGGGTTTATCTAATAAAGACTGAAAGTCACGGACGGATGAAGAACAGACTACTCACGATGGCACTGGTTGCCGTTATGGTTACGTCCGCGTTCGCATCGGTAGGGACGGTCGCAGCCGAGACCGACGGCGACCTCGCGGTGACTGTCGACGACGGTGACGACGTCGTCGTCGGAGTCACGTCGAACGGCACTGCGGTCGCGAACGCGACCGTCGACGTCGCGGCGACTGATGAGAACGCGTCCTACAACGGGACCGGAACGCACACGACCGACGAAGCCGGCGAAGTCGTGCTTCCCGACCCCGTCGAGAACGTCACTCTCGCGATCACTGCGACGGCTGACAACCAGACGGCGACGACCACGGTGACGCTGACCGCGGACGCCGACGATGACGATGGCAACGAGACGGACGACGAGTCCGCGACGAACTTCGGTTCACTCGTCTCTCGGTACGTCGAGAATCAGCAAAACGAGTCCAACGAGTCGATCGGCCTCTCGGTCGCGAGCTTCGTCGTCGCGAACAACCCGGGCAACGCGCCGGACCACGCCGGTCCGCCGAGCCACGCGGGCCCGCCGGCTGACGACGACGATGATGACGACAACAAGACCGGCGACAAACGAGGTCCGCCGAGTCACGCGGGCGGACCGAATGACGCTGACGGCGACAACAGTGACAACGAGAGCAACGACAAGAAGGGCGACGGCCCGCCGAGTCACGCGGGCGGACCGAAATAACGATAGCGGCGACGTTGACGACGAAGCCGATGCCGAAGCATAGTCCGGTTCAATCGGACTGACCGACCGATGCCGGACGACGGCACTGAGATGCAGTGAACCGTCGCCGGTGTCGGAACCTGATCGCGGCACTCGCCCTCGAGGCAGTTGCCCCGATCGAGCAGGCACGTAGCGACTGCGGATCACCCACCACTCTCGCCGATTCGTTCCGAACCAGGAGAGACATCTCTTGTTGTCGAGACCAAGCTACGGCACGAAACTGACTGTCGGAGTGGTTCGGTACCGTTTTGGCCACGGTCCCACTCAGTCGACCCATGACCGACACCGAGTATCCCCCGATCAGTGAGCAACTCGACGATCTCGAGTCCGCTCGCGAGGAGGGACGCCGGAAGATGGACTGGGCCGCCCAACACATGCCGATCTGCGAGCACGTTCGCGAGGAGTTCGTCGCGAACCAGCCCTTCGCGGGCGAGCGTATCGGGATGGCGATGCACGTCGAAGCCAAGACGGCGATCCTCGTCGAGACGCTCGCGGAGGGCGGGGCCGAAGTCGCCGTCACCGGCTGCAATCCGCTCTCGACCCACGACGACGTTTCGGCGGCGCTCGACACGCACGAGAACATCACCAGCTACGCCAAACGCGGCGTCGACGACGAGGAGTACTACGCCGCGATCGAGGCCGTCATCGCCCACGAGCCCACCGTTACGGTCGACGACGGGATGGACCTCGTCGCCGCGATCCACGAGGACTATCCCGAACTGATCGACGGCATCGTCGGCGGCGCGGAGGAGACGACGACGGGTGTCCACCGCCTGCGCGCGATGGACGCGGACGGCGCGCTCGAGTACCCCGTCTTCGCGGTCAACGACACGCCGATGAAGCGCCTCTTCGACAACGTTCACGGCACCGGCGAGTCCTCGCTGGCGTCGATCGCCATGACCACGAACCTCTCGTGGGCCGGCAAGAACGTCGTCGTCGCGGGCTACGGCTACTGCGGGAAGGGTGTCGCGAAGAAGGCCTCGGGCCAGAACGCGAACGTCATCGTCACCGAAGTCGAGCCACGCCGCGCGCTCGAGGCTCACATGGAGGGCTACGATGTCATGCCGATGGCCGAGGCCGCCGAAGTCGGCGACGTCTTCCTGACGACGACCGGCAACCGAGACGTCATCGTCGAAGAGCACTTCGAGGCGATGCAAGACGGCGTCCTGCTCGCCAACGCGGGCCACTTCGATATCGAGATCGACCTCGAGGCGCTCGATGACCTCGCGGTCGACCGCCACGAGGCCCGCGACGGCGTCGAAGCGTACGAGATGGACGACGGCCGGAAACTGAACGTCATCGCCGAGGGCCGACTCGTCAACCTCGCCGCGCCCGTCTCGCTGGGCCACCCCGTTGAGGTCATGGACCAGTCCTTCGGCGTCCAGGCCGTCTGCGTGCGCGAGATGCTCGAGAACAGCGACGAGTACGACGCCGGCGTCCACGACGTCCCCGACGAGCTCGACAAGGAAATCGCCGAGATCAAACTCACGGCCGAGGGCGTCGACTTCGATTCGCTGACCGATACCCAGCGCGACTACATGGGAAGCTGGGACCACGGAACATAGGTCCGCGCCGCTTTTTCAGCGCAGCTGAGCGAGTACTGACGCCCTCGTTCGTATTCGAGTCTCGGAGACCTCACTCCGCAGGCTCGTCGCTCTCCGCAGATTCGTCGACTGCAAACACCAGACTGCCGTCCTCGAGCCCGCCGAGCCGAATCCGAGCCGCGAACGTCGCCCCCGTTTGTCGTCGGCCGGTACAGCTCCCGGCCCACCGCCAGCCCTCCGCGACGGCTGGAAGCGCCCCCGACTCGAGGTGGGCGACGGTCGCGTCGGTGAACAGCGCTCGCCACGGGGTTCCGGTGAGGTCGTCGCGATCGGTGCCGAACTGTATCGCGAAGGAGCGACTCGCGAACTGGACGTCGCCGTCGGAATCGACGATCGCGATCGCGTCGCCGGTGAACTCGAGACTCGCCAGCGATCGCCGCGAGAGCACGGCCAGCCGGTGGCGCTCGAGCAAATCGAGGACGCGGTGGGCGAGTCGCGCGAACGCGTCGTCCCGCTCGAGGACGTCGGTCCAGTCGTACGACCGGACCGTTCGCACGAGATCGGACGTTTGCTCGTTGACGAGGACGACGACCGGCAGTTCGGGCGCGTTGCTTCTGATCGTCTCGAGGCGATCAATCACGTCTGTCCTTCTCTCGCGGTCTCCGCTTCCGTCGTCCGCCACCGTCGTCGGCTGCACAATGAGGCAGTCGATGTCGTCGAACCTGGTCCGTGCGTCCTCGAGCGTCGGAACCGACTCGACGGTGGTCTCTGTTGTGGCGTCGTCGAACGCGCGGTCGATGTCGTCACAGCCCTGCCCGACGACGAGGAGACGGAGCTGTGACGGCTGCGTTCGAACGGTCGGCACAGGGACTGCAGCGGTGGGTCTCACTGGTAGTTTCAGCTTCGATCGGGTTTTGGTCGGGGATTCAGTTGGTCTGGGGCCGGATCCGCCCGCTGATTGCCGGGTTGCGTTGCGTTCGTCCGTCGGTCGCCGTCTCGGACTCGAGTCGATTGCTCTTCTCGGATCGGCTCGAACCGCCGGCGGTCACCCGCTGACGTGGACGGTTCCGTCCACGCTGATGGTGCCGTCGTTTCGAACTTCGACCAGCGAATCGTCGTACTCGAACTCGACGCGGATCCCGCCGGGGGAACCGGGCTGGAAGAGTTGATCGAGCGCTTCGGGATCGACGACGTCGTACAGGGGCTCGAGTTCGTGTGCGGCGGTGTCGGTCGCAGTCGCGAGCGCCTCGACGACGCGGAGACTAATCGAATCGCTGTGGTAATCTAAGGTGGTTCCAGTCATCTTGGTCGGACTAACGCGAGCGGCGGGTATCCGCTTGGTCGTTATACACGTAATTCCGACGCAGGTGGGACACTACGTGTATAGTGTCCCGCGACGCTGCGAGCGAGCGTCGCCGTTTCCCGCCGCTGCTCAGCGGATCGGACGTCCGAGACGATTTCGGACACGGCTCCCGCGCCATCGACTCTCGGTCTCTGCTGCCATCGAACCCGGATTACATCGATCCATTCTCTCATTACATATTCTCCTATCACCGAGAAAACAAACCGCGAATATCATTGGCAGTCATTTCGTAGGGGTACTATGGTCGGCATCGCGGGTTGTCATGGGTTGCTTGCGGATCGCGTAACGCGTTCGAGCGCGATTTTTCTCGGAGCTATTGGCGTAGTGGTCGGTATGGTTGCCGGGATAATCCCATCTGAGTTCACAGTGCTGGGGATCAACACAGCGACGGAACCCGGACTGCTCGTCGCGGGACTCGCCGCGCGAGACGACGCCGGCGGGCCGAACGATCTCGAACGGCTCACCGACGAACTCCGACAGTTCCTCTCGCGTCTCGAGGACGATCCCGCACCACTCGAGGTGAACCACACCGATAGTCCGGCCGACCCCGTTGCAGCTGTCGACTTCGAAATCGACCGAGACGACGAGGTCGGCCGTCTCGCCGAGGCCATCGAGGACCTGACGGAGACGATGTGTGACCGCGAACGGCGACGCGCCGAGAGCGAACGCGATCGCCGGGACCTCTACCGCATCACGTCCGACCCGGACTGCCGGGGAGAGACGAAGATCCGTCGGCTGCTCGAGTTCGGCTGTGACCGGCTGGGGCTCGAGACGGGGCTCCTCTCCCGAATCGACGAGTCGACCGAGCGCTACGAGGTCGAGACGGCCGTCGGTAACGAGGCCGAACTCGAGGGGTCGGTGCTGGACCTCTCGACGATCTACTGTCGAGAGACGATCACGTCGGATGATATTCTGGGGATCCACGACGCCGCGGCGACGGGACGGGAAGACCACCCCGCCGCCGACGAACTCGGCGTCAGTTGCTACCTCGGCGGCAAGATCGTCGTCGAAGGGGAACTCTACGGAACGCTCTGCTTTCTGAACCGTGACCCGCGGGACCGACCGTTTACGGCCGCCGAAACGTCGTTCGTGGACCTGATGACCCGCTGGGTGAGCCAGGCCATCGAGCGGCGCACGGACGTTCGGCGGATCGAGGAACGCGAGCAACGCCTCGAGCGGGCCCAGCAGTTCACCGACGACATGCTCGACGCCGTCGACGACGTCGTCTATCTGATCGACGAGGACGGCGAGGTCAGACGGTGGAACGAGAGTCTGTGCGAGGCGACCGGCTACGTGGACACCGAGATCGAGTCGATGCACGCGCTCGACTTCTTCGACGAACCCGATCGCGACCGGATTACGAACGCGATCGACGAGGTTCTCGAGACCGGTTCCGCACGCATCGACGCCCCGCTTGTGACCAGCGACGGTCGGCGGATTCCCTACGAGTTCGTCGGGTCGACCCTCGAAAACCCGGCCGGAGACCCACTCATCGCCGGTGTCGGCCGCGACGTCAGCGAACGCAGGGACAAAGAGCGGCGGCTCGAGCGATACGAGCAGTTCACGAACGACGTTCTCGACGCGTTAGACGACGTCTTCTACGTCCTCGACGAGGAGGGTGCGTTCCAGCGCTGGAACGAGACGCTGGTCGAGGTTTCCGGCTACACGGACGCCGAGATCGAATCGATGCACGCGCTCGACTTCTTCGACGAAGAAAATCGGACGGCCATCCGTGATTCGATCGAAGAGGCCTTCGAGACGGGCGAGACGCACATCGAAGCGGCGCTGCAAACGAAATCGGGCGAGCGGATCCCCTACGAATTCATTGCGTCGGTCCTCGAGGATCCCGACGGGCGACCGGTCGAAGTCGGAATCGGCCGGGACATCACCGAGCGCAGGGACAAAGAACGCCGGCTCCGCGAGCGCGAGACCCGTCTCGAGCGAACGACGCACCTGCTCGAGCAGTCCCAGCGGCTGGCGAAGATCGGCGCGTGGGAACTCGACGTGACCGAGGAGCCGTACGAGCCGTGGTGGACTGACGAGGTTCGCCGAATTCACGGCGTCTCGTCGGACGAGGCGGTCGATATCGAGCAGGCGCTCGGATTCTACCATCCCGACGATCGACCGCGGATTCGCGAGGCGGTCGAGCGCGCGATCGAGGACGGGGAGCCGTACGACCTCGAACTCCGCATCACGACGGACGACGGTGACCGGCGATGGGTTCGGGCCATCGGCGAACCGGTCTTCGAGAGCGGAGCTGAGTACTGCTCCGCCGATGGCCGGCTGCAGTCCGGCGACGGCGACGTCGTCAAAGTCAGAGGCTCGTTTCAGGACATCACCGAGCGCAAGGAGCGCGAACGCGAACTCGAGCGCACCGAGACGATCATTCAGGCGCTGGACGAACTGGTGTACACGATCGATGCGGACGGCCGATTCCAGTTCCTGAACGATGCGCTCACGCCCATTACCGGCTACGAGCCCGAGGAGTTGATCGGCGAGCGTGTTTCGACGGTGATGGCCGAAGGGGACCTCGAGACGGCCAGGGATCGAATCCGCGACCTGCTCCGCGCCGATGAACCGTCCCGGACGTTCGAGATGGCCCTCGAGACCGATCACGGCGACGTGCTCGACGCGGAAAGTCACATGGCGCTGTTACCGATGACTGACGGCGAGTTCGCCGGGACCGCGGGCGTCATCCGCGATATCACCGAGCGCAAGGAGCGCGAACGCGAACTCGAGCGGACGACGGAGCTGCTCGAGCAGGCCGAGCGGCTGGCCGGGATCGGCGGCTGGGAACTCGACGTCAGCGATGAGCCGGGGGAGATAACCCTGACGGACGGGCTACGACGGCTCTACGAACTCTCCCCGGACGCGGACGTGACCCAAGAGCAGGCGTCCTCGTTCCCCCATCCCGACGACCGAGCGGCCGTCCTCGACGTCGTCAACACAGCGATGGTGGACGGAGATAGCTACGAGATCGAACATCGGATGCAGACGGCCGAGGGTAACGAGCGCTGGGTCCGATCGATCGGCGAACCGATCCGGGCGGACGGGGAGCGACGCCGTTCCGAGGGCGACCGACGGGCAGTCGGCGACACGGTGGACGACCCCGCCGACGGCCGGCCGCAGTCCGATATCGACGAACCCCGGCCTCCGTCCGACGAGATCGTCGGCGTTCGGGGAACGATTCAGGACATCACCGAGTCCAAGGAACAGGAGCTGGCGCTCGAATCGCTCCACGACACCGCTCGCGACCTGCTCGGCACTGACACCGAACGGGAAGTCGCGGAACTGGTCGTCGAGACGGCCGCGGAAATCCTCGAGGCATCGGGTGTGGCGGTCTACGGCCTCAATCCCGACGTGAACCGGTTCGATCCCATCGCGTCCACCGACGAGTTCGCGACGCTCTGTAACGGCGACGACGCGCCGTCGGTCGCCGTCGGCGACGACAATTCCGTCCTCTGGAACGCGTACGTGACGGAAACGGGGACCGTTATCGACGATCCGGCGGCGTTCGATCGATCGCAGGTCTTCGGCCCGGCCGTCGAAAGCGGCGTCGTCGTTCCGATCGGCGATCACGGCGTCTTCGCGATCGCGTCGGGGGAACGGGCGATCGACGCTGAGGGCCGGCGACTGATCGAGACGCTCGTCGCCACGACTGAGGCCGCGTTCGATCGCCTCGAGAGCGAGGCCAGCCTCCGCGAGCGGGAAGCGGAACTCGAGGAGCGAAACCGCCGACTCAACCGCCAGATCGAAATTACCGAACTCATCCGGCGGATCGACCAGTCGCTGATCGGGGCAGACAGCCGCGCGGAGATCGAACGGACCGTCCCCGAGCGGCTGATCGAGGCCGACGACGTGGCGTTCGCGTGGATCGGTCAACCTGACGCCAGCGGCACTCGACTCGAGCCCCGGGCCTGGGCCGGCTCCGGCCAAGAGTACCTCGACGACGTTTCGCTCGAGTACGACGCGTCGGCCGAGCCGGCCGTCCGGACCGCCCGAACCGAGACGCCGACGGTCGTCTCGAACGTCGTCGAGGGGTTGCAAGGCGACCCCTGGCGGCGACGGGCCGTCGATCGGGGCTTCCAGTCGGTCATCAGCGTCCCGCTTTCTCACGCGGAGTACTCCGCCGGCGTCCTCACGGTCTACGCCCGCGAACCGGACGCGTTCGGCGACCTCGAGCGAACGGTCATGACGGAACTCGGCGAGGGGATCGCGAACGCGATCAACGCCGTCAAAACGCGGGAGGCGCTGCACGCGGAAACGCTGCTCGAGCTGACCCTCCGGATCGAGGGCTCGGAGGACCTGCTGTCTCGGATCGCGGCGAAGACGGGTGCTCGGGTCGAGTACGCGGGTCTGGGAACGCACTCCGGCAACGAGACGCTGTTATTCTTCGAAACCAGCGGCGTGCCGCCAGACGACGTCCGCCGGGTCCTCGACGATCTCGTCTCGGTGACGGAGTCCCGGCTCATCAGTGAGGCCGACGGCGACTGCCGGTTCGAGGCGACCGTCACCGGGTCGGTCATCGCCTCGCGGCTGGTCCGCCACGGCGGCAGTCCGCGCTCGATGCGCGCCGATGCCGCGGGAACCGAAATCACCGTCGACGTTCCCCCTGGTACTGACGTCCGCGAGTTCATCGAGATGGTCCGCGAGGGGTATCCGACCGTCGAGCTCCGATCCCGCCGCCACGTCGAGCGATCGATGGGGACGCGAAGCGAACTCGTCACGTCGCTGTTCGACGCGCTGACTGACCGCCAACTCGAGGTCCTCCGAACCGCCTACTTCGCCGGGTTCTTCGAGTGGCCCCGCGAGAGCACCGGCGAGGAAATCGCCGAGCTACTCGCGGTGACACAGCCGACGGTCAACAGACACCTGCGGATCGGCCAGCAGCGGCTGCTGGCGCAGCTGTTCGAGGACGAACGTCCGATTTCCGCGGAGTGATCCGGATCGCCACGACACGTTTCGCCGAGAGTGGCGCCTCCCGAGACGGATCGTTTCGGATGAGGAACGCCCAAGGGCCCGGTCGTCGTACGTATCCGTATGGAAACATCCGAACGCCGTCGCGACGACGGTCCGATTCGGTCGACGCTCGTCGCGATCGGCCTGGCAGCGTTCGGTATTCTCGCCAGTCAGTTCACGGTCCTCCCCGCCGTCCTGCTCGATCCGGCGGTGGTGAGGACACCGATGGAGTCGTCGATCACGAGTCGGGCGCTCCTGTTAACCCTGAACTTCGTCGGCTTCGCGCTCGCCGGTGCGATCTATCTCGCGGCGACCGACCGCGGCTGGTCGTACGTCGACCTCCGAGCCCCCACGAAACGTGGCTGGGGCTACATTCTGGCCGGCGTCCTCGGGAGCTTCGTGTTTTACGTTCTCGTCAGCATACTCGTCCAGCTACTCTCGCTGCCGTCCGCGGAAAACTCGGTCTCGGGCTTCATCGGCGACGATCAGACGATGGTTCTCGTCATGATCGGGATCGTCTTCCTCTTCAACGCACCGGCCGAGGAGTTCCTCTTCCGGAACATCGTCCAGAAGCGCCTCTACGACGCGTTCTCTCGGCTTCAGGCGGTTATCATCGCCAGCGCGATCTTCGCGCTGATCCACATTCTGTCGTACGCTGTCTCCGGATCGCTGCTCGCGACCGTCGTTCCGGTCGTCGTCGTCTTCGGCGGCTCGATTATCTTCGGGCTGCTCTACGCGAAAACGGACAACCTCTTCGTGCCGATCGCCGCCCACGCCGCCTTCAACGCCATCCAGTTCGGCATCCTCTACATCGCCCTCGAGTACGGCATCGAGACCGCCGAACCCTCGACCTCGATACTCGTCGACGTGTTGACGGCCGTGGCGCTGTAGGGTGGTTCCAGCGGATCACTTCCACCGCGCTGTCAGTTCCTTTATTATCGCCGGCCGGTGAGGAAGGGGTATGTCTCAGGCGAAGGGCGACCGCCGCGAGCGGGAACTCGTCAACGCGCTCGACGAGGCCGGCTTCGCGGTCATGCGTGCGCCCGCCAGCGGTTCTGCGACCGAACGGGAACTCCCCGACGTGCTCGCCGGCGACGGCGAACAGTTCTACGCGATCGAGGCGAAATCGAGTTCGGGCGACCCGATCTATCTCACCGGCGAGGAGGTCGAAGCGCTCATCTACTTCGCACAGAACTTCGGCGCGAAACCCCGGATCGGCATCCGCTTCGACCGCGAGGACTGGTACTTCTTCCATCCCGGCGACCTCTACGTGACCGACGGCGGCAACTACCGCGTCAAGAAGGAGACAGCCGTCGCCGACGGCACCGACTTCCCCGAGTTCACCGGCCGATCCGAGAAGGTCACGCTCGAGGAGGCCGCCGACGGCGGTGGCGACGACGGGCCCGACGAGGACGTGCTTCGCGTGCTCAACGCCGTCGAGCAGGGCGTGATGGACGTCGAGGAAGCCGCGGAGTTGCTCGAGTAGGCGGATTCGGGAATCAGCCTCGCAGCGGTCGAACGGGTGGCCAGTGCTCAGTTATCGGCAGTCTCCGTCACCGTCTCCGAGACCGTCTCGGGATCGACCGGTGCGTAGCGGACGATCGACTCGAACGCCTCGAGGACGAACCGGTCGCCACCGGTGATTCCCCGCGCCGCCCGGTCTTCGAGCTCGGTCGCGACGAATCGTTGCGCGACGAGCGCCGTCCGGCCGTCGCCGTTTTCGAGGTCAGTTTGAGCCT
The DNA here is from genome assembly GCF_013456555.2 of Natrinema zhouii. Classification (GTDB taxonomy): domain Archaea; phylum Halobacteriota; class Halobacteria; order Halobacteriales; family Natrialbaceae; genus Natrinema; species Natrinema zhouii. Next base: position 2,036,961 of record NZ_CP059154.1, on the reverse strand, counting down.
CCTCGAGCAACAGCGCGGCGGTGAAGACCTCGAAGCAGTAGTGAGCGAGCCGCTTGGCCGACAACTGGGCGTACTCGGGGTCCTCGCTGGCCAGCGCGACGAGCGCTTCGGTCAGCGCGTCGTACTCCTCGGCCACCGTTTCGGCCGCGTCCGCGATCGCGGGGTGAGCAATCGAATCGAGTCGCGCCTCGACCGCCGCTGCGAACGGCTCGTACGCGTCCTCGCGCTCGAGCGCGCGGACCACGTCGAGCGAGAGGACGTTCTCCGTCCCCTCCCAGATCGGCAGCACCTGCGCGTCCCGGAGCAATCGATTGGTGACGAAGTCGTCGACGTAGCCGTTCCCGCCCTGAATCTCCATGGCGTAGGAGGCGGTGTCGACGGCCATCCTGCCCGTGCGAAGCTTGGCGATCGGGATCAGCAGGCGGAGCAGCCGGTAGTCGTCGGTCTCGTCACCCGCACCCTGCGAACCGCCGTCGCCCGTCTCCCCGTTCCGCCGCGCCCGCTCGCGCTCGGAGAAGAGTCGGCCGACCTCGTGGACGTACGCCGTCGCGGCCTCGTAATCGACGGCCATGTCGACGAGATCCGCTCGCATCAGCGGGAACTCGTCGATCGTCCGCCCGAACGCCTCGCGGGTGGCGGCCTGGACTTTGCTCTCGAGCAGTGCCCGTCCCATGACGCCACAGGAGGCCGCGGCGTTGGCGAGGCGCTCGAGGTTGAGCATCTCGGTCATCTGACGGAAGCCCGCCTCTCGCTCGCCGACGAGGGACGCCTTCGTCTCTTCGAACTCCACCTCGCCGGTCGGGACGGCGATCGTCCCGAGCTTGTCCTTCAGTCGTCGGTAGCGCTGGTCGTTGAGCGCCTCGCCCGGCGGCGGTCCCTCGAACTCGCGGCGGTCGCCCTTCGTCAGGACACCCTCGTCCGGGTCGCTGTGGGGGACGAGGAACATCGAGAGGCCGTCGGTCCCCGCCGGCGCGCCTTCAGCCCGAGCGAGCGCGAGCGTCCCCTCGGCGTCGATATTCGAGCAGAACCACTTTTCGCCGGTGAGCCGCCAGCAGTCGCCCTTCTCGTCGTAGCGCGCCGTCGTCTCGTTCGCACCCACGTCGCTGCCGCCCTGTTCTTCGGTGAGGAACATCGCCCCCTCGATCAGCTCGTCGTAGTCGCGGCTGACCAGCCCCTGATAATAGGGCTCGAGGTCGCCGTCGTCGAATCGCTCGAGGACGAGCGCCGCGCCGGCGGTCATCGCGACGGGACAGCCGAAGCCGGCGTCGGCGTAACACAGCAGCTGTAACGTCGCCAGGAAGTGGCTGACCGGCATCGGCTCGTCGCGGCCGGGCGGGGCCTCGAAGGCGTCGGCCACGATGCCCGCCTCGTACACCAGCTCGTCGCTCTCGAACTGTTCGGCGGGATAGCGGACGAAGTTCTGCACGTCGCCGTACTTGTCGTAGGTTCGGAGTTCCGGCCCGTGGTCGTCGACGTAATCCGCGTTGTCCGCCACGGTGTGGCCGATCACCTCCCCGAAGTCGGCGAGCCGTGGTTCGCCCCACTCGAACGCCTCGGCGTCGGACGCTCGACGCAGCTCTCGCTGGAGCGTGCGGTCGAGTTTCCAGTAGTTCACGTGTCGTCCCTCGTCGAACTCGCCGTAGTCGATTCCCGAACCCATGCCTCGCTAGTCGATACCGTCCCACAAGAATACGGGTACTGTCAACCGGCAGCGCGTTGGAAGGCGTTGTCGACGTCGACGCGGCGGCAGCGGCGGTGTCTACCGGCTCACTATCTCCCCGCGAAGCCGGCTCGAGTCGCTACGTCGCCTTCTCGAGGCGGGTCCGCGGGAAGACGTAGACCCGCAGCGACGAGGGGACGACGCCGTTTGGGGCGACGGTGGCGTGGGGATAGATCGCGCCGACGACGGGGACGTCGGGGTCGTAGTCCGCGTTGGTCTCGTAGTCGGCGACGGTGGTGTCGGCCGCCCCGATCTCGACGGCGTCGGCTCGCAGCTCCGAGACGTCGACGACGGTGAGTCGATCGCCGGTTTCGCGGTCGACGACGGTGTCGCCGGCGTAGATCGCGTGCTCGTCGCAGTAGAACGGCGCGGGTTCGTCCTCGTCGACGAAGATCGTCTCGCCGCAGTCGCGACAGTCAACCGCGACCTCGCCCGGCGGCGGGGTCCGGCCCTCCGTGATCTCGATCGCGACTCTGCGGATGTGCTTGCAGCGGGCCTCGCGGAAGACGTGATCCGGACAGGTGCATCGACCCGCCTCGAGATCGACGAGGTAGGTGTGGTCGCTCGCGGACTCGACCTCGTAGAGGCCGTCGCCCAGCGACAACACCGACATCGGTTCGATGCGTGCCCGGTGCGATCGCTTCGTGAGGTGATCTGCTGACGGTACTGGAAGCGGTGCTTTCGGTGACGCTGTTGTTTTCATAGGTGCGTCGAAGTGGATTCGCTGGTCGGCTGGCTATTCGACATGGATAGGGGCTCGATGGCCATAACGGGTCCGCTTGCAATCTCATGGCTGACCTTTATACGATAGCTGGGATCGGCTCACCATCGCAGCCGACGATCGATCCTCGAGGCACCCTTCGAAGTGCTTTTCACCGGTCCGGCGAAAGCACAGGGATAATGCTCGAGCGCGAACAGCTCATCGAAATCGTCGCGGCCGTCGGTGCCGTCCTCCTCATGTTGGGTGCCATGGTCGCCGTCGGATCCTCCTACGGCGCTGAAAACAGCACGCTCTCGCCCGAGGGCGGCCAGATGCTCGTTGCGGTTATCGGCGTCTTCATCCTCTTGATGACTGGAGTCGGAATACTTCTCGCGTACCTGCTCAACGACCCCGGGAACGGCCTCGAGACCAGCGACGATGACGACGATGCGGACGCGAAGGGAACATTCTGAGGGCGTCGGTACGTTTTTCACCTTGGACGACTGACAGAACCTATGGGTAGTGGTGACTCCAGTACGACTCGAACGGATGGGTCCCGTTCCGGTCAGGCTGCCGTCGTCGTCGTGCTCGTCTTGCTCTGTTCGTCGCTGCTCGTGAGCGTGCTGTCCATCGTCGACCCGGTCGTCGCCGCCGGCGCGGTGGTGGTTCCCACCGGACTCGCGATCGCGCTCCTGTGGCGATGGGCCGTCTCGGGTGACTCGACAGCCGTTCGCGAGGCCGGGGACGACGACGGTTCGAACGTCTGGAACGCGATCCCGTCCGACCAGTACGACGGTCGACACGCCGAATCTGGCGGTCTCGCCCGCGGTGAGCAGGAACGGGCGCTACGGGACATTCAGCAACAGGCCGACGAACTGTCCGACGAGCCTTCGCAGAAGTGACGTCACGAACGGAACGATCAATCGCCGCTCGCAGCGCTATTTTCGCCGTCGTCAGCCCCGTCCCGCCAGTCTTCGATCTCATCGTCGTCGGCGTCGTCGATCCGCTGTTCGTAGTAGGCCATCGGGTGCGGAATGCGCTCGCAGAGGTCGTCCTTGTTCACGCAGTCGCCGTAGGACTGCATCGTCGCACACGAGGGCGGCGAGTACTCCGTCGGGGAGCTATCCCCGCGGATGTGATCGGTCTGGTAGCGGGTCATCTCCTCGCCGAACGACGAGTTGACGCGGTAGAGGTCGACGACCTGATCGGTGGTCATCCCGATACTCGTCAGGAATGCGGTGATCGCGAATCGAGAGTGGTGGGCCAAATGTTCGCCCTTCTGTATCTGATCGAGCAGGGCCTTCATGCACGGCGGGAACAGGTCCGGAACGACGGTGTCGATATCCTGCGTCAACTCGAGGTCGGCGACCACCTCGCGGATCTCGGCGGCGTCGTCCTCGAGCGCGGTCGCGATGGCGTCGGGCACCTCGAAGGGGAGCCCGTCCTCGATGCGGCTCCGAATCGCCTCGCGGAGGAGCGCGAGTAACTCGTCCCCGTCGACGGGCACTTCGCCGGCGTCCAACGAGCGATTAACGAGCCGCCACTCGTCCTCCCACAGGTCTTCGGACAGCGGGAGATAAGCGCCGACGTCGATCCGATACCCGTCGCCGTCGGGTCGTTCGCGAACGTCGTCTCGCAGATCGAACTCGGCGAGCAGGTCCGCGAGCTCCAGCCCCGTCGTCTCGACGCTTTTCAGTTCGGTGGTGTCGGCCATGTCGGCGGTAAACCGCTCGTAGGCCGTCGCGGCCTCCCCGCGGGCGTACTTGCGGACGAGCACCTGCTCCCCGACCATCGAGACGAGCACCCGCGCGACGGGATAGGAAAGCAATTCGACGCGGCTCTCGCGGTGTGGCGCTCCGACCTCTCCTTCCTCGAGCGCGATAATCACGCGTTGGCGCGCGCGGTCGACGACCGCCGGGTCCTGTTCGACGACGGTCGCGAGATCGACCGCCTCCGTCGCGACGGACTCGCGAGCGGCCTCGAGAAACGGATACCGCGCGTGCAGTCGCTGCATCGGTAATACCATTTTACCGCGACGGGATAAACGCGCTGATTACCACAATCACTCTTTATCCCAGCACCCCGTTTCGATGGTTCGACTCGAGCGCTGGTCGTCAGTCGGTCGTCAATCGAGCGACCTCGAGAGGGCCGTCGCCCGGCCGTCACCGCGGCGATAAAATCGGATTACCAGTTTCCGCCAGCCGGCCGGACGACATGGGATGACACTGCCCACAGTTCGAGGATCGATTTCAAGGGTGTTCGACACGTCTGTCCGGGTATGCCACAGGCGACGAGAGACGGCGTGTCGATTTACTACGAACACGAGCGACGTGATGGGGACGGGCGAGCGCCGGTCGTCTTCGTTCAGGGACTCGCATTCGGTCGGTGGATGTGGCGGTGGCAACGCGAGGCGGTCGCCGACGAGTACGATATCGTGGCCCCCGACAACCGGGGCACCGGCCGTTCGGACGTCGGCCTGCCGCCGCTCGTGGCGCGACTGCCGGGGACGCTCCGCGGCCTCGTCCTCCTCAAACTGGCCGGCTACTCGATGGGCGGGCTGGCCGCCGATCTCGAGGCCGTCCTCGACGACGCGGGGATCTACGACGCCCACATCGTCGGCGCGAGCATGGGCGGAATGATCGCCCAGCGCTACGCGCTGGAGTACTCCCGGGCGAAGTCACTGACGTTGTGTTGTACGTCCCACGGGGGCCCCGACGCGGCACCGGTTCCCGAGGAGACGCAGGAACGCATGTTCGATACGCCCGACGGAGCCAGCGATCGGGAGACGATCCGCCATCGAATGCGCCCCGCGTTCAACGACCGATTCACCAACCGGAACCCCCACCTGATGGATCGAATCATCGAGTGGCGACTCGAGCAGGACGCCAGCGCCCCCGCTCGCGAGGCTCAGGCCGCCGCCGTCCAGAATTTCGACGTCAGCGACCGCCTCGACGGGCTCCGCGTGCCGACGCTGCTCCTCCACGGGACCGACGACCAGGTCGTTCCCGTCGAGAACGCGCGGCTGCTCGCAGAGAAGATTTCGGACAGCCGACTCGAACTCGTCGAGGGCGGCTCGCACCTCTTCTTCATCGAGGACGACGAACTGGTCAACGAGCACCTGCTCGCGTTCCTCGAGGAGCAGGAGTGACGACAGGTACGAATGCCGGCCGTCTCGGCGCTGCTCGGGAGCCGATCGTCAGCTGGCTGCAGTAACGTCCCGAATCCGGATCTCGCCGTCGCTTCGGACGCCGACCTCGAGACCCTCGTAAGTGAACCACACCAGATGAGTGCCGTCGGTCGCCCGTCGCTGGGCGTGTTCGACCAGATCGTTGAGCGCGCCCGGATCCATGACATCGTACAGCGGCGGTAGCTCGGCGGGATCCGCTTCGAGAACCGCGGCGACTGCGGTGACGACGGCCTCGCTCGGCCGTCCGTCCGTCGGATCGAACGTCGTGACGTAGCTGTAATCGGTCGACTCCGACTCGTCAGTTGAATCGTTCGGGGAGGGCATACTGGAGACGACCGTGAGGGGACTGGTAGGTCGTCCCCTTCCTATGTCGCACTTTTAACTAGGCGAAGATACCGGGGCCGCTGCACACAGGTTTGCGTCCGTCTTCGAGTTGATGCGGAAACCGCTTTCTCGACGACCAAATCCGCAGGCCGAGTGACGAAGGGAACGGTACTTCGTATATTACTTCCCTCCTATCCATCGGATAACGATTATTCGCGTTGCAGATCATGCCGGACGATACCACATGGAATTGAACCGACGGATGCTACTCCGAGCGACCGCGGCCAGTGGCATCGCGGCCACCGGGGTGGGAATGGGGACGAGACCGGCAGCAGCGATCGAACTCGAGTGCGTCCGCTCGGGCGAGTTCTTCACCGAGGAGGGAGCGTTCACGGCGCGAGACGTGACGATCGAGTCGTTCGACGGGACGGCGATCGCAGGGACGGTCTACGAACCGGACGCGGCGGGACCGCACCCGGCCGTGCTCACGACCCACGGCTGGGGCATGAACAGGGCGTTCCTCCGCTGTACCGCGGCCATGTACGCCGACAACGGCTACGTCGTCCTCGCGTACGACTCGCGGGGGTACGGCGACTCCGGCGGCGAGGTTCAGGTCAACGGTCCGAAGGAGGTCTCCGACGCCCAGGCGCTGATCGACTGGCTCGCCGACCACGACGCCGTGATCGCCGACGGCGACGATCCGCGGATAGGGATGGACGGCGGCTCCTACGGGGGCGGTATCCAGCTGCTGACCGCTGCACGGGACGACCGCGTCGACGCCATCGTCCCGCGGATCGCCTGGAACGACCTCGTCGCTTCCGGGGCGCCGAACGGCGCGATCAAGTCCGGCTGGTTGACGATGCTGGTCGGCCTCGGCACGGTCTCCTCGCGGCTCACCGGCGACGTCGGCGAGAGCATCGACTCGGACCTCCAGGGGTGGTACGCGGAGGCGATGGCGAACAACGCCATGCCCGAGGCCGTCATCGACTACTTCGCGGAGCGCTCACCGACGCGGTACCTCGAGGACCTCGAGGCTCCGGCGCTCGTCATCTCGGGCTGGACGGACACGCTCTTCCCACCGAGCGAGGCGGTCGCCAACTACCGCGAGATCGACGACTCGGGCGTCGAGTCGCGACTCGTCATGTACGGCGGTGGACACAACGCCGACGAACTCGATGTCGACGATGACCAGCACGAGTACGTGAACCGGGCGGCCCTCGACTGGATGGACCGCCACGTCCGGGGCGCCGAGACCGACGTCGTTCCCGAGGTGTCGCTGTGGGACGAACAGTCTGACACCTGGCGAACCTTCGATGCAGTCGACGAAAGCGTCGATCGCGAGACGGTCTCGCTGTCGGCCCTCGACGGCGCCACCTCGACGGTGAGACACTCCTCGTTCCGGCCCGACGAGACGGCGACCTACGAACTCGACGCCGACGAAGTCCGGATCCGGGGGGCGCCCGAACTCTCGCTGACGATCGAGGCCCACGACGCGCCGTTGATTTGCTTCGCCAGTCTCCATCACGTCGAGGGCCGGTCCGACGGCGAGCAGATCGACGATCAGGTAACCGGGTTCCGCCTCGAGGAGACGGGCACGCACCGCCTCGAACTCGATCTCGAACCGCTCCTGCGGGAGCTGCCCCGCGGCGACGCGCTCGAACTGCGAATCGAGGCCAGCGACCCCTTCTACCTCGACGAGCACGGCTCGGCGACCGTCCAGAACGACGAATCGACGCTGACGCTGCCGATTGCCGAGGGATCGCTCTGAGGCGGGACGCTGCGAATCCTCTCACCGGACGCGTGCAGTCGAGGTGAATGGAGAGCACCGCCGGCGAATATTCCGAAAAGCGCCCCGCTCGTCGCTGTTTCGATCGAACGTTCGAGAAGCGGACCGGCGCTCGAGCGCGTCAGTCGCTCTGGATGCGCGGCGCGAGCATGTAGGTGACCTGTCCCTGTCCCTCCGCGAAGCCGAAGTAGATCTTGACGGGGAACTCCTCGCCGAGATCGAGCGTGACCTCGGTGTCCTTGGGGATCGCCTTGTTCATGTCCTTGAGATAGTCCAGCGAGAACAGCGAGCGAGCGGGGCCGACCTGCAGATCGATCAGATCGTCTCTGGTCAACTCGAGGTGAACGTCGTCGGTATCGCCCTCCGCGTTGACGTAGAAGAACTCGTCAGTTTCGTCGACGCCGAGTGCGATGTGGTCCGACACCATGTCGGCGGCCGTCACCGAGCGGTTGACGTCTTTCCCCTCGAGGACGACCTCCGCGGGCAGGTCGAGATCCGGAATGTCCGGCTCCTGGCGGATCGAGTCGGGATCGATGAGCGCGAGCGTGTACTCGAGCCCGTCGATCTGGATGTGGAGCTTGCGCGTCTCCTCGTCGAGCTCGAGCTGGACGAGCTGGCCGGATTCGGCCATGCCAGCGATATCTTCGAGCCGCGAGAGGTCGACGCCGATCAGTCCGCCGTCCGCCTCGTAGGATTCGAACGCAGCCGCATCGAGCGAGAGGTCGACCATCCCGACGTTCGCGGGGTCGACGGCCCGGATTTCCAGTCCGTCTTCCTCGAGGTGGATCTTGCACTCGTCGACCAGCACGCTCACCGAATCGAGCGCGCTGGTGAGCGTTTCGGCGCTCACGATGGCCTTGAACATATAGGTCCGCGTACGGACGGTTGCCATAAAAAGGCACCCTTTACGCGCGAGCGGGGACCCGCGAGTGGCAGAACGGATCGCGTACTCTGTGGACAGTTCGGTGCTCATCGTCTCCGCTCGAGCGGCCGCCACACCCGTAGGAAAACGGATATTCAACTGGAAAATTGTCGACTTGGGATCGGGGGACTCCTCAGTACTCCTCGCGCAATCGGATCTCCTCGTCGGTAATTTCACCGATCGCATCGTTCCGGAGCGGATACCTGCTCTCGGTGTCTCGGCCCCAGCCGAGTCTGGTCTTGAGTTCGCCGCCGAGCTCCTCGCTCGGATCGACGTAGGCCGTTCCGTCGTCGACGTCCATGACGACTCCGATCTCGTTGCCGTTGCTATCGATCACGCGCTTTCCGCCGTCCTCGACCGTGATCTCTTCGCCCATGGTCGCCGGTCCACGCTTCGGCGGGATAACTGCTGGCCCGGCGTTCGAAACCCGACGGTGCCCGGCTGCTCGACCGGATCGATTGCTCGAGCCCGCGACCGAGAACGCCCGGGCTGTGCAGGCAGGACTCGCTTCCCGCGAACGGCCCTCGGCTCGAGTATGTGCCCGACGTTTACCGAGGACGATATCGGAAAGCTGGTCGAGACCGCCGAGGGCGAACGGCTCGGGGCCGTCGCGGATATCGATCCGGAGACCGCGTACGTCGAACCGGCGGCGGACGCGGCGGACTCGACCAGGGCCGCCCTCGACTGGGAGCGCGACGCCACCGAGGCGGTCCCGCTCACGGACGACGCCGTCACCGAAATCACCGACGATGCGATCCGACTCGAGGCCGGGTTCCAGGCCGAGAGCATCGCGACGGGGACCGAAGCCGAGGACGACAGTTCCGACGAACCCGGCGACAGCACCGAGGGAATCGACCGGACGGACGCCGATTACGATCCCGGCGAACCGGTGACGTCGAACTCGACCGACATCGCCGGAACTGACGACGGCCCCGGAACCGGTACCGACGGTCTCGACGATTCGGAACCGATGATGGAAGACGACGAGTTCTACGATACCCCAGAGGGTGGCGCTCGAGTCGATCCCGACGACGAGATGGAGCCGCCGGAGGGAACGGAGTCGTCGGACGCGACGGAGTCGCCGGATGCAAACTCCCGAGACGACGAACCCACCGACGACGACCGGGACTCGACGGACCGTGACGATGTCGACGTCGATCCGGACGACGTGACCGAGGGCGATCCGGAGGCCGAAATCGATCCCGAAGAGGACGTCGGACGACGGCAGGGTCCGGAGTAGACGAGTCCACGTCGGACCGGAAATCGTTTTCAGCAGGTCTTTCCGCTTCTGGTCCCTACCCGTTGACGAATACGACGACCGTCCCGAGTGACGGCAACGGCACTCGGTTCGGTTTCGTCGGCGATCCCTGCTCGGATCGCACGAGACTGCGACTACGTGAGGAACGACTCATGGCAAAAGACCACTACTACAACAAGGCGAAGCAGGAAGGCTACCGCTCTCGAGCGGCCTACAAGCTCAAACAGCTCGACAACCTCGAGAACGTCATCGATCCCGGCGATACGGTCGTCGACCTGGGGGCGGCCCCCGGCGGCTGGCTCGAGGTCGCCGCCGAGGAAGTCGGCTCGGACGGGAACGTCATCGGCGTCGACTTCCAGCGGATCAAGGACTTCGAGGACCACGACAACGTCGAGACGCTCCGCGGGGACATGACCGAAGACAAGACCCGCGATCGGGTCATCGACGCCGCCGGCGGCCCGGTCGACGTCGTCATCTCCGACATGGCACCCAACATGTCCGGCGAGTACTCGCTCGATCAGGCCCGCTCGCTGCACCTCGCGCGACAGGCGTTCGAGACCGCCGTCGAACTGCTCGACAGCGGCGGGGACTTCGTCGTGAAGGTCTTCGAGGGCCCCGACGTCGACGACTTCCGAGCGGACGTCGAGAAGGAGTTCCAGTACGTCCGCGCGACGTCACCGAAGGCCAGCCGTGACGAGTCCTCCGAGGTCTACTTCATCGGAAAGGGGCGGCTCACCGCCACGGTGCGGCCGGGCGACGAACTCGAGGTCGAGATCGACGCCGTCGGGAACGAGGGCGACGGCATGGCGAGCGTCGACGGCTACCGGCTGTTCGTCCCCGACACCGAGGAAGGCGAGACAGTCACGGTGCGCGTCGAGGACGTCAAGCCGAACTTTGGCTTCGCACAGCGGATCGACCGGGACTGACCGGTCGACTACTCCTCCGTCTCGAGCCGGTCGTGGCGTTCGTCGATTTCGTCTAAGATATCCAGGTTCTTTCGAATCGAGGACCGAATCGCGTCGCTGCGGTTGACGAACTTCCCGTCGTCGCCGACGTGGTCGTCCAGATCCTCGAGGAGTTCCTGCGGAATTTCGACGCTGATCTTGGGCATCAGTATAGGTAGTCGTTCGCACGTCTTCGTCTTAAGAGGGTTGATCGGTCAGTTCTCGTTCATGGCCGTCTCGAGATAGACGCCGTTTCGAGCGAGTCGGTTAGTGAGTGAGGGAACAGTTGGTTTCTGATGGGATTGAGTGAGATGAAGCGTCCTGCTATCGTGGCAACACGGAATCGCCACACCCTCCCCAGCCGATTCGCTCATTCCCTGCGGTCACTCGCTCATCCCTCGCACAGATCGTCAGCCGTCCTCGCTTGGCTCACGGTTCCCTCCGGTCACCGTTCGCTTTCCGAGGTGCTCACTGTGTTCGCACCTCGCGACGCTCGGCCGGCCGACAGCGCGCGCCACCGCATGCCGGTCGATCACTGACTGAACTATCGGTTGGACGGGACGTGCGTGCGGCGACTCCGTCACTCCGTTGCGGTCGCACCGGTGTCCTCGGCGTCCGGTGCCGCCGAGCCGCCACCACCACCGCCGAACAGCCGGCCGCCACCGGTGAGGACGTAGAGGATGGCGAGGCCGAGCAGGTAGGTGAGCGAGATCGGGATGGCGAACAGCAACATCATCAGGATCCCCTTCGGGCTGAAGAAGGCGGCGATGGCGAAGATGCCGACGACGACCGGCCGCCAGCGCTCGAGCATCGAGCGGTAGCTGGCGACGCCGCCGACGTGGAACAGCGCCATCGTGACGATGATGTTGAGGAGGAAGCCGATGCCGACGGTCGTGGCGATCACGAGCCAGAAGAAGCTCTTGATCCGGTAGGAGATGACCATCCCGTTGCTGATCGCGTCCGAGACCAGATACGAGATGATCGTCGGCGCGACCCAGAAGAACCCGAGGTAGGTTCCGACGGCGAAGCCGACGAGCAGGCCGCCGCCCCAGACGACGAACGTGCGCCGATCGCCGTAGACGAGCCCGCGCTCCTTGGCCGGCGGCCAGGCATAGAACAGTATCACCGGCAGCGTGGCGACGAGTCCGGCGAGCGCGCTCACCTTCGCCTCGAAGATGAGCACTTCGACCGGGTGCAGAGCGACGACGATGTCCATCGCTTCGATGAGTTCGCCGAGGTCCATCCTGCTCGGATCGGCGCCCTCCTCGACGACCTCCTCGAGCACGTGTCGGGGAACCCGATCGAGGAAGAGCCTGAGAACGTCCCCGAGACCGCCGGAGTAGAGCCAGAAGAAGGTGCCGCCCATGACGACCATGAACAGCCCGACGATGCGGAACACCTTCGAGGTGAGACTGTTGAAGATGAAGGCGATGTCGTAGGCGTAGCCCCCGATGTCGTCCTCGTCCGTCTCCTCCTCGGTGAACGGGTCGAGCATGCCGGCCGCGGTGCTCGCGAAGAGGCTCTCGTCCTCGTCGCCCGTTGCACCGCCTGCCCCGCCGCTTGCGCCAGCGCCTGCGGCCGAGCCGTCGCCGCTCGCCGCGTCTATCGAATCGAACCGGTCGAGGATGGCCTGCGCTTTCTCCCGGTCGTCGTCGTACATCGCCTGCCGGGAGTACTCGAGCGCCTGATCCTCGCTCATACTGCGGAAGACCTGCACCGACACGTCGTCGATGTCCTCGACTGCGAGCGTCTCGAAGTCGACGTCCTCGTGCGTATCCGCCCGTCGAATGTCGTCTTCTCGCGGATAGACCGGCTGCTGGAGCACGTGAATCGTGTAGCCGAGCAGGATGACGAAGCCGACGGCGGCGGCGATCAGCAGTCCGACCGCGACCTCGCCGGCGAGACCGTGGGTGTTCGCCGTCGTCTCGAGCCCGAGTGGGCCGCTGGGTCGCAGCCACGACGGGAACGTGGGGTAGACCGACTCGCGGAGGTAGCCGAAGCCGCCCTGATTGACGGCGACGGAGATCGCGGCCGCGACGACGGCGAGCACGCCGCCGAACTGGAGGAGACGTCGCTTGACGTGGTCGGTTCCCGTCCCCTCGGATTTGGCTGCACCGCGCCGGCGGACGTTGGTGACGACCTTGGCCAGTCCGAGGCTGAAGACGTAGAGGATGACCATCGGCATGGCCCACATGACCTGCGTGAACGGATCCGGCGGCGAGAAGAGGGCCCCGAAGACGACGATTCCGACGACGGCGTGTCGCCACTTGTCCCGGAACGTCTCGTAGGGGATGATCTCGGTGTAGGACAGCACGCCCATCAACAGCGGGAGCTGGGCGGCGAGTCCGAACGACAGCGTCAGCAGCGCCATGAACTCGGTGAACTCGGTGATACCGTAACTGGGTTTGACGCCGGCGCTGACGGCGTTCCCCGCGAGGAAGCCGAACGCGTACGGGAAGAAGATGCTGTAGGCGTAGATGACCCCCGCCACGAACAGCGAGAGCGCCATTACGACGAAGCCGGCGATGTACCCCTTCGAGATCGGCACGACGCTGTGATAGCCGCGGCGACGGATCGCTTCCCGGGAGAAAAAGAGCAGTGCGGGAATGGCGACGATGATGCCCGTGATCATCCCGATCTTGGCCTGTAAGAGGATCACCTCGAACGGCGTTCGCGTGATGATGTCGGTCGAAGCGGCGATCTCCTCACCCATCTGGCCCTTCGCGGTCGCCTCAAGGAAGTCCCAGACGACCATGCGGAGCGCGTAGAAGGAACTGACAAAGCCGATGAGAAAGACGATAAATACCTTCTGAAGGTGCTCCTGGGCACTCGAGAGGAGTGCACCGGCCGTCTCCCGGCCGCTGTTGATGGCCCGGGCGGTGTCCTCGTCGACGGCAGAACTCATTGGGTTGGGGTAACTGACATCCAGTTATCAACCTTTCGAGTGGGTGTGCGGGTTCGAGGGGCGATCGAACGGCCTTCTCACTCTCGAGGGGCTGTCGTAAGAAAAAGGCCTATAACCGGTGGCCTATCAGTGTTCCGTAGATGTCGGACGAGCCGGTGGACGACCGCGACGTCGAGGGTCCCGATGAGCCACGGGACGACCGCGACGTCGACGGTCTCGAAGCGCCACGGGATGGCCCCGATGAGCGTCAGCCACGACCCGACGATACCGCCGGATCCGATCCGAGACCCGATGCTGGGCCGCCTGCAACCGACGACGCGGCCGGTCCGAACCTCGAGACCGACGGCGAAGGCGTCGTCGGCGATTCGCCGAACCCGGAGCCGACCTATCCGGATCCCGACGACGACATCGGCGGGATCTCGACGCCGCCGGACGACGAGGAGATGCCGCTGGCCGATCACATCGAGGAGATGGTGCTCCGGCTGGCGGTCGTCTTGCTGTTCGGGGCCGGCGGGACGGCGATCGGGCTGCTGTGGGCCTCCAACGCGATCGAGTTCGTCTGGTTCAACGTCTTCCCGTACGACGCCGGCGAGGTTCCGCCGCCCCACGTCTACAACCCGCTCGAGCTGTGGTTAACCCGGATCAAGATTTCGTCGCTGCTCGGGATCATGATCGCGCTGCCGGCGTTCGTCTACGAGTGTTACCTGTTCATGCGGCCGGGACTGTATCCGAACGAGCGCAAGTACTACCTCGCGGCGGTGCCGACGAGCGTCGTTCTCGGCGCGATCGGGATGCTGTTTTCCTACGTGCTCGTGTTGCCGATCCTCTTTCGGTACTTCACCTACTACGCAGAGGGGAGCGCCAACATCGCGTACGCGCTGGGTGATACGTTCAACCTGATCATCACGCTGATGGGCTTTCTCGCGATCGTCTTCCAGATTCCGCTCTTCATCATGCTGGCGATCATGATGGGCGTGACGACCCGCCGCTGGCTGGCCCAGAAGCGGCTGTACTTCTGGGCGGGGTTCGCGGGGCTCTCGTTCATGTTCACGCTCGACCCGACCGGGATGGCCCCCATCCTCGTCGCCGTCACGATGATCCTGCTGTTCGAAGGGACGCTGTTCATCCTGAAGTGGGTCGGACGGACGTAATCCGACTCGAGTCGCCGTTCGTTTTCCTACGCCGACGCTCCCTGCGCCAATTAGTCGCACACGTCGCGAATTCATGGACGTGCGTTCGATCAGGGCCCCGAATCGCTGCTATCTAACGGCCTTATATTGTATTCATCCATTCGCATATTGCGGACTCCACACCGATCTCGGCACAAAATTAACGGTTCGTAAACGATCACCGTTTAGTAGTTGTATATGTACTCCTAATCCAAGAACATCTGAATGATATCAAGCGAATATACCTCCAATGGGTTCGATTGTAAATCATCTGGCCCCGTTCGTTCTGGGTCCCGGAGGTGGGAGCGGTGACCGATCTCGTGCCGACTACGTGTATGCGGTGTGCGGTCGGCTGCGGACACGTCCAGCAGGCTCCCGACCGGGGATACGGTCTCGGGTCCGTCCGCGGCGATCCCAGCCATCCGGTCAACCGGGGACTGGCCTGCCAGCGCGGCGTCAGCGAGACCGCCGATCCGGACGGCGAGTGGCTCACCAGACCGCTCGTCCGCAAGGGCGGCGAGCTCGTGCCGACGACGATCGAATCGGCTCTCGAGCGCGCGGCGGAAGGGCTCGGAACGGCGCTGGAAGACAGCGGGAGCGACAGCGTCGCGGTCCTGGGAAGCGGCCAGCAGACGAACGAGGCCGCCTACGCGCTGGGCAAGCTCGCACGCGGCGGCTTCGGAACCCGCTACTACGACGCCAACACGACGCTGTGTATGGCGTCCGCCGTCACGGCGTACTACGACGCCTTCGGTAGCGACGCGCCGCCGCCGACCTACGACGACATCCCCGAGGCAGAGACGCACGTCGTCTGGGGCGCGAATCCGTCGGCCGCCCACCCGGTCATGTTTCGCTGGATCCGTCAGTCCGCGGACGATGACGACTCCGAACTCATCGTCGTCGACCCCGTCCACAGCGAGACCGCCGAAGTAGCCGACCACCATGTGCCGCTCGAGCCGGGTGGCGATCTCGCGCTGGCTCGAGCCGTTCTCGCTCGAGTCATCGAGACGGACCGCGTCGATGAGGCGTTCGTCGACGAGGCGACGGTCGGCTTCGACGAGCTTCGGGACGACCTTCCCGACGCGGCCGAGGCCGCCGAGATGGCAGGCGTCTCGATGGCCGACGTCGACCACCTCACGGACGCGCTCGAGGATCCCACCCTGCTCTACTGGGGAATGGGCATCAACCAGAGCGTCAACGGGACCGCGGCTGCGGGCGCGCTGATCGACCTCTGTCTCGCGACCGGCAACCTCCGGCCGGGATCGGGTCCGTTCTCGCTGACCGGGCAGGCCAACTCGATGGGGACCCGCGTCTGCTCCTCGAAGGGATCCTGGCCCGGTCACCGCCCCTTCGCAGATCCGGATCACCGTAGAGCGGTCGCCGAGACGTGGGACGTTCCGGTCTCGCGGTTCCCCGACGACCCCGGACCGGGACCGGTCGGCATCGTCGACGCGATCGGCGACGACGTAGAGGCCGTCTACGCGGTCGCGACGAATCCCGTCGCGGGAATGCCCGACACGACGCGCGTCCGCGAGAAACTCGAGCACGCGTTCCTCGTTGTGCAGGACGCGTTCCGGAGCGAAACCGTCGAGTACGCCGATGTCGTCCTGCCCGCGGCGACGTGGGGCGAGTCCGAGGGGACGACGACAAACATGGAGCGGACCGTCTCCCGGGTTCGAGCCGCGACGGAGACCCCTTCGGGCGTCCGAACCGATCTCGCGTTGATCGGCGATCTCGCCGATCGCATCGTCCCCGATCTGTTCGACGAGACACCGGAACCCGAATCGGTCTTCGACGAGTTTGCGGCGCTGACAGCCGGCACCCCCGCCGATCTCTCCGGGATCAGTTACGACCGCCTCGAGGCAGAACGCGCGGTCCGCTGGCCGGCACCGGCACCGGACGTGTCGGCGGGGTACCGGTACTACGAGGCCGGGGACGCCGGCGACGAGCGGACGACTACTGATGACGCCCCAGCCGATGAATCGTGGTCGTTCTACACCGAATCCGGCCGCGCGCGGTTCTCGACGGGCGAGGCCCGGGCGCTGCCGGAGCCGACCGACGAATCCTATCCGTTCACGCTGACGACCGCGCGCCGTCCGGACGCGTACAACACCGGGGTCCGGACCCGCGAAGACGAACCGCCGACGGCGCGGGTCAGTCCGGCGACGGCAGCGGCGATCGCGGACGACCTCGAGGCCCCCGCCGACGGTCACATGAGTGACGAGGCCGACGAGGGAGATGAGGGCCGGCAGTACGGCCGCGTCGTCTCCCGGCGGGCGTCGGTCACGGTTTGCGTCGAGACCGACGACGCGATTCCCGACGGGGTCGTCTGGCTGCCGATTCACCACCCCGACGTCAACGATCTCACGCTGCCCGACGTCGACCCGCGCTCGAACGAGCCGAACTTCAAGCAGTGTGCGGTCCGCCTCGAGCCGCCGCGGGAACAGGACGTCAGGGCGGTCGCGGAAGCGAGTGCCTGAGGACTCATGACCGCGAAACCGACACCCGAACCCGCGAGCGACGGCACACCGCCGATCCGAGGGAATCCGCGTCGGGGCGTGGCGTCCGCGACGCTCGGCTTCTTCGTCGGCTTCGCCGGCGTCGTCCTCTACGGCCCCGTCGCGTCCGAACTCGAGGGGGCGATGGGCCTGTCCGGACTCGCGCTCGGGCTGTTAGTCGCCGCGCCGCAGTTGACCGGTTCGTTGCTTCGCATCCCCTTCGGCGCGTGGGTCGAGGACGTCGGGGCGGCGAAGCCGTTTCTGGTCCTCCTCGGGTGTGCCGTCGTGGGGATGGCCGGCCTGTCGACGATTCTCGTGACCCTCGGGACCGACGGCCTGACGATGGCCCATTATCCGCTCGTCTTCCTGTTCGGCGCGCTTTCGGGCTGCGGGATCGCGACGTTCTCCGTCGGGGCCGCCCAGACGTCCTACTGGTCGCCCGAAGACCGACAGGGGACGATGCTCGCGGTGTACGCGGGCCTGGGCAACAGTTCGCCGGGAATCTTCACACTTCTCGTCCCCGTCGCGCTCGCCGCACTCGGACTGACGGGTGCCTACCTCGCGTGGTTCGCCTTCCTCGTCTGCGGGACGTTCGTCTACGGCGTCATCGCCGTCGACCCGCCGTTCTTCCAGCTCCGGAAGCGGGGACTCGAGGCCGAGACGGCGAAGCGACGGGCCGAAACGCGGGGCCAGGAGCTGTTCCCGAGCGGGGACGCGATGGCGTCGATCCGCGAGGCGGCCGGCATCCCGCGAACGTGGGTGCTCGTCGCGCTCTTCTTCGCATCCTTTGGCGGCTTTCTGGCGCTGACGACCTGGTTCCCGTCGTACTGGACGGCCGTCCACGACCTCGACCTGCAGGCGTCCGGTGCCCTCACCGCGGTCGCGTTCACGCTGCTGGCGGCGCTCGTTCGCGTTCCGGGCGGCGTCATCAGCGACCGAATTGGCGGTGAACGGACCGCGATCGCGAGTTTCGTCGTCATCGGCATCGCCGCGGCCGTTCTGATGGCGGCTCGGACCGTTCCGCTCGCGGTCGGCGCGACGGTCCTGCTCGGTATCGGAATCGGCGTCGCTAACGCGGCGGTGTTCGGGCTCGTCCCGAAGTACGTGCCCGAGGCCGTCGGCGGCGCGTCGGGGCTGGTCGGCGGACTCGGCGCGTTCGGCGGCTTCGTCATCCCGCCGGTGCTCGGGCTCTTCGTCGACCTGCAGGGAACCGCCGGCTACGCCAACGGCTTCGTCGTCTTCCTCGTTCTCGCGATCGCCTCGATCGGGCTCTCGGGCGGGCTGTACCGCGCTCGAGTGGAGCCGACGCCGGAGGGACCGGCTCCGGCCGACGATTGAACACGTTCGGTTATCGACCGTGTTTCTGCCCGTTCCTCGAGTTCGAGACCGATCGCTGTCTCCGTCGGAGTGGTGGCACGTCGGTTTCACGCGCCGCGCGCCCTCGTGCGCCGATATCGGATACGGTATCCGCGTTCCTTCGCGAGACACCGACGACTACCGCCGAACGCGTTTGCAATCGCCCATTCTCCACCCGCTGAGTCGCGATATACATCCTAATACAGACCATATTCCATTGGAGATACCACATCCGGTCCCGAATGCGCGACTAAATTAACTATTTGTAAACGATTACTGTTATATGATTTAGGACCATGAGGTCAAAACGTGAATTACATCATGTTTGGCGAGGAACTCTGCGGATTCGGTTCCGATCGTTCGATCGGGGTGGTCCACGATGGCGCATAAGAAAGAAGCGCTCAAGGAGGGCTGTTACGGCGACGAGGTTCGCGAACACATCCTCGAGTTCGCCGAGAACGGCGGCTACGAGGCGATTCCGGAGGACGAACGCGAGAAGTGGTTCACCCGGTTCAAGTTCTGGGGACTGTTCCACCAGCGCTCCGGGCAGGAATCGTACTTCATGATGCGGCT
This sequence comes from Natrinema zhouii, assembly GCF_013456555.2. Taxonomy (GTDB): domain Archaea; phylum Halobacteriota; class Halobacteria; order Halobacteriales; family Natrialbaceae; genus Natrinema; species Natrinema zhouii. Next base: position 2,017,619 of record NZ_CP059154.1, on the reverse strand, counting down.
GACCAACGCCAGCGGCATCTTAGAGCCGGATCAGCTGCGAACGATCGGCGAGGTCGCCCGCGACTACGCGACGGGCCCCGTCGAAAATCCCGAGTTCGGCAACGGCTGGATCGATCTCACGACCCGCCAGTCCGTCCAACTCCACTGGCTCGAGCTCGAGGACGTGCCCGAAATCTGGAAGAAACTCGAGTCCGCCGGCGTCCACTCCCGGTCCGCGGGCGGCGACACGATGCGCAACATTTCGGGCTGTCCGCTCCACGGGAAGGCCGAGGAGTTCGTCGAGTCCGGGCCCCTGCTCGAGCGCTTCGAGGAGGAGCTTCGCAAAGACGACGCGCTGTCGAACATGCCCCGGAAGTTCAACATCAGCGCGTCGGGCTGTACGGTCGGCTGCGCGCAGGACTCGATCAACGACATCGGGTTCGAGCCGGCGACGAAGGAGGTAGACGGCGAGACTGTCAAGGGATTCAACGTCCGCATCGGCGGCGGGCTCGGCGGTCGCCAGCCCCGCGCCGCGACGCCGCTGGACGTTTTCGTCCGACCGGAGAACGCCTACGAGGTCGGCCGCGGGTTCGTCGAACTCTACCACGACTACGGCAACCGCCAGAACCGCTCGAAGAACCGCGCGCGGTTCTTCGCCGAGGACTGGGGCATGGAAAAGATCCGCGAGACGCTCCAGGAGGAGTACGTCGACTTCGAGATGCTCCGCGCGGGCGAGGACTACCGCGAGGAGTACACCTACAACGCCGGCCGCCCCGTCGAGGACGGCCAACACGACCACGTCGGTGTCGGCGACCAGAAGGACGGGCAGAACTACGTCGGCCTGAGCGTTCCCGTCGGCCGCCTGCCGGCCGAGGACGCCATCGAACTGGCCGACTACGCCGACGAGTACGGCTCCGGCGAGGTCCGCCTGACCCGCCGCCAGAACCCCGTCATCGTCGACGTCGCCGACGAGGATCTCGAGGCCCTGCTCGCCGAACCGCTGCTCGAGGAGTACCCCGCCGAGCCGAGCCCCTTCGAGCGCGGCGCGATGGCCTGTACGGGCACGGAGTTCTGCTCGATCGCGCTGACCGAGACGAAAGGGCGGATGGCTCGCATGCTGCGCTGGTTCAACAAGAACGTCGACCTGCCCGACGACGTCGGGAAGATCAAGATGCACTACTCCGGCTGCACGGCCGACTGCGGGCAGGCGATGACCGCCGACATCGGTCTGCAAGGGATGCGCGCCCGCAAAAACGGCGAAATGGTCGAGGCCTTCGACATCGGCGTCGGCGGCGGCGTCGGCGAGGAGCCCTCGTTCATCGAGTGGGTGCAACAGCGCGTGCCGGCCGACGAGGCACCCGGCGCGATTCGAAACCTGCTTCAGGCCTACGCGGCCCACCGTTCGGAGGGACAGACGTTCCGTCAGTGGGTCGAGGCCACTGGCACCGAACAGCTCGTAGAGTTCTGCGAGCCCGAGGAGACGAATTTCGAGGCACCGTACATGGCCGACGCCAAGCAGTCGTGGTACCCCTTCGCGGAGAGCGAGTCCGCGGCGGCCGCGGTCGGCGAGGAGTCCGCGGCCCCTTCAGACGACTGAGACGGAGACGGCACCGGTTCGGCGGTATCAAATCGATTTCTCGAGCACGTATTTATCAACTCCCGGACCGTATAGTCGAGCATGCCCGAAGAAGTACTCTTCAAATCCGAGAGCGACCAGAGTCGAGCGGATATCGCGATGTTACTCCGTCGCGTCGCGGACAACCTCGAGGACGGCGAGGCGATCACGCTCAAAGCGGGATCCGAATCCGTGACGCTCGATCCGCCCGCTCGTCCCACATTCGAGGTCAAAGCCGAACGCGAGGGGCCGACCGACGCGCCCGGCGAACTGAGCGTCGAGTTCGAACTCGAGTGGGACGAGACCGACGGGGAGGACGGGAGCGGCGGACAGTTAGAAATCGAGTAACGCTGCTCTTGGGCGTGGCACCCGAGACCCGACCGGATAATTTGTCGTTGCCGCCGATTGATCCGTTAGCGATGCTCACGCGTTCGCTCGTAGGCGTAGTCCAGCGCGTCCTCGAGCGAGCCGGGGCCGTCGTAGCTGGCCGAGAAGAGATCCATGAACTCTCGAGCGATTCGGTTACACCGTTCGAACGTGAGGACGGTTCTGACCCGCATCGTTTCGGAGAGATCGAGCCCCGGATAGCTCGTCGCCGTCAGCGAGTAGCCGGGGTGATCTTCACCGTCGAGCGAGGCGGGTGCGACCTTGAGCCGTAAATCACCTGATTCGTGGCGGTACGTCCGATACTGCATTTCCCGGTCCGTGTCGGCCGGGGTATAGGTCCGACACTCTTCCGTGTTCCACTCGAGCGGCACGTCGGCTTCCATCGATTACTGATACTAACCCAAGTGCTACGTTCGTATCGTAACGAGCAATATTATCGGACGCTAGTCCAGAACCTTCATCTATGACGGGTTCTCTGGTGCATAGACGATTATATTTTGGAAGTTTGTCTACTGACGAACGCTGTATCGTTACAATCGATGAATCTGTTCTCGTAGCGGCGGCCGGTTCCTCGCCTCCGTTCCGCGATCGACTGTTGATTCTTGGCCGGGAGCGGTCAGTTATGACTCGAGGATTCGACACAGAACGAACCTATTTGTCTGGCCGGGAGCGCGGCTCGAGCAGATGCGAGAGCCGCGTAACCCGGGGGAGGGCAGGCGGTTAACCAATAACCACCGCAAGCGACCGAACGCGCGGCGCAAAGCGCCGCGAAAAGACGAGCGGCCAACGGCCGCGAGTCAGTGAGCGAGCGGGCCGACGACTGACCCAGAGCGAGCGAAGCGAGCGGCGGGGAAGGAGGAGTGCTTTTGATCGAAATTTTGTCGAGCGAGCAAGGCGCATAGCGCCGCCGCTCGCGCAGAACAAAATTTCGTTGTTAATCGTCGTCGCCGGCGGCCTCGGGACTGACGCTCCCGGTCCGGTAGCCGTGGAGGTCGAGCGTGACGTGATCGAACCCCAGTTTCGAGAGTTCGGTCCGGACCGTCTCGACGAACTCGCGCTCCAGGGCGCGCTCGAGTTCGTCGGGTGCAACCTCGATGCGGGCGAGGCCGTCGTGGTCGCGGACGCGGAACTGGTCGAAGCCCCACTGGCGGAGCAGCGCCTCGGCCCGCTCGATCCGCGCGAGTCGGTCGTCGGTGACATCGAGCCCGGTCGGGATCCGCGAGGAGAGACAGGCCATCGAGGGCTTGTCGGCGACCGACAGGTCGTAGCGGGCGGCGATCTCGCGGACCTCGTCTTTCGCGATGTCGTTGGCCAGCAGCGGCGAGTGAACGTCGAGTTCGTCTACCGCCTGCAGTCCGGGCCGATGGCCCGCGCCTGGATCGTCCGCGTTCGTGCCGTCACAGACCGTCCCGACCTCGAGCTCGCGGGCGGTCTCGAGCATCTCGCCGAGTCGCATCGTCCGGCAGTGATAGCAGCGATCGTCGTCGTTTTCGACGAACGCGTCGCTCTCGAGCTCCGAGAAGGAGACGATCTCGTGGTGGATGCCGATCTCGCGTGCGACCCGCTCGGCGTCCTCGAGTTCGGCCGCGGGAAGCGTCTCGCTCTTTGCAGTGCAGGCGACGGCGTCCGCGCCGAGCGCGTCGTGGGCGAGCGCGGCCACCACGCTCGAGTCGACCCCGCCGGAGAAGGCCACGAGGACCCCGTCCCGGCCGGCGAGGTCGTCGCGCGCGGCCTCGAGTTTCGCCTCGACCGATGTCATGGGCGTCGTTCGAACCGGACGGGCAAAAGGACGTTGTCCGCGGCTCACGTAGGGTTCGTCAAAGATCGACGGGACGGTCGCGCTCGGCGCTTTCCGACAGCGCATCGAGCACCCGCATATTGGCGATCGCCTCGTCGCCGTCCGTTCGCGGGGTCCGGTCGGCGGCGACGCAGTCGGCGAAGTGATCGATCTCGAGCCGGAACTGGTCGACCGGATCGAGCGTCTCGACGCCGTGACGGCCGTCGATCCGGTACTCGAGGGACAGTTCCCCCTCGGGGATATCGAACGCGTCCTGGACCTCGACCCAGCCGTTGGTCGCCTCGATGCGGTAGCGCTGGACGCCTTCGGTGTCGAAGCCCGACGAGACTCGGCCGGTCACCCCGTCCGCGTACTCGAGGATTCCGGTCAGCTCCGTATCGACGCCGGCATCACGGGTGTCGGCTGCGGTCGCGTACGCCCGCTCCGGCTCGCCGAGGGCCTGACGGACCACGGAGACGGCGTAGCAGCCGACATCCATCAGGCTCCCGCCCGCCAGCTCGGGCGAGAGGCGAATGTCTTCCGTCCGGTCGAGCCGGTACTTGAACGTCGCCGTCACCGAGCGCACGTCCTCGAGCTCGTCGCGCGCCAGGGCGAACGCGCGCTCGGTTCGGGGGTGGTACCGGTACATGAACGCTTCCATCAGGGCCACACCCCGATCTGCACAGTGGTCGACGACGTCGCGCGCTTCCGCCGTGTCGACCGCCAGCGGCTTCTCACAGAGGACGTCGAGCCCGGCGTCGGCCGCGCGTTTCGTCCACTCCGCGTGCAGGGCGTTCGGCAGCGGGATATAGAGGGCGTCGACATCGGCGTTCGCGATGAGTTCGCCGTAGTCGCCGTAGGTCTCTCCGATCCCGTACTCGGCCGCGACGGCGCGCGCGTCGGCTTCGTCGCGAGACGCAATTGCCGTCACGGCGTGGTCGCTGGCTTCGATTCCCGGGAGGAACGCCTTCTGTGCGATGCCCGCCGTACTGAGGACGCCGAAATCCATGTCCGTGTGTTTCGGGAACGCGTATAAATATTCCAGCAGTCGGCGGTGAGCGGTGATCGCCGCGCCCACCGAATCATCGCTGCCGCCGAGCCGACCCGTTCACGGCCGGGACGCGGGGACCAGTAAACAGCGCGCCGGAGGGTTAAGGGGATATCCGTGCTACCACGGATACCGAGACCACGATGTCTGTATCCGATCTCCTTCGACCGATCATCGACACCGAGGGCGACACCGAAGCCACCGACGAGCACTCGCGGCTGGAACACGCTACCGGCGCGGCTGTCCGCGGGATTCAGGCGGGGTTCGTTGCGACGCTCATCATGACGGCCTTCCGCCTGCCGATCCTGCGCTCGCTGCCGCCGTCGGCGAACTTCTGGTCGCAGTACGTCGCCGACGGCGACCCGGACGATCACCCGGTCGCCGGCCTCGCCCTTCACCTGCTCTACGGGGTCAGCTCGGGCGTGGTATTCGGCGTGCTGTTCTCCCTGTACGACGCCGGTCGATCCATCGAACCCGAACAGCGCGGACTCGTCTGGGGCTCGATCTACGGCATGGTCCTGTCGGCCTTCGGCGCGCAGGTCATGCTGAAGGAACTCCTCGATATCCGCCTCGAGGCCGACGAACTCGCGCTCTTCCACGCGGGCCATCTCGTTTATGGCCTCTCGCTGGGCGCGTGGGTCGGTTCACGGACCGAGGGCGTCGAGGATCCGGAACGGGAGTACGAGTACGATAACGGCAACTGATCGCTCCCCGTTTCGCTGATTTTCGCGCTCGTTCTCGATCACCCGTCGCGGGCTCTCGTCGGTCAGACGAGTCATCGCCGTGCGAACGACTTATCTTTGACTGGCCGGTAAGTCAGGTATCGACCTGACTGGCCAGCCAGTCACGGAGCCTGAATGACTACGACACAGAACGAACTCATGGAAGCGACCTACGTGGCCCTCTGCAAACACGGCTACGCGTCGCTCCGCATGCAAGACATCGCCGCCGAATCGTCGAAGAGCAAGGGAACTCTCCATTACCACTACGACAGCAAACAGGAGCTGCTGTCCGCGTTCCTGGAGTACCTGTACGACTCGTTCGCCGCCCGCATCGACGCCCTCGAGGCCGACGGTCCGGACGAGCGCCTGCGAGCCCTGATCGAGACCGTCCTCTCCCCGCGGGACGGGGAGACGGAGCAGGAGTTCCGGACGGCCCTCCTCGAAATCAAGGCCCAGGGACCCTACGACGACGAGTTCAGGGTGCAACTCGAGGCGTTCGATCACCTCCTCCACGAGCGCCTCGAGTCGACCCTGCTGGACGGTCAGGAACGGGGCGTCTTCCGGGACGATTTCGATGCCGAGTCGATCGCCGATTTCCTCGTGACGGTGCTGAACGGGGCACAGACGCGCCACGTCGCCGTCGGTCACCCGCCGGAGCAGACGCGCGCACAGCTCCTCGACTACGTCGACCGCCATCTCGTCGCTACGACCGACGCGGACGCCGCGAACGGGACGAACGATGCGAACGCCGCGGAGGAACGCTCGCCGTGAGCCTCCGCCAACACGTCGACGCCATCTTCAAATCCCCCGAGGAACTCGATCTCACGTCCGGCGGCATCGCGAAGCCGTTGTTGTATCTCTCGGTTCCGCTCATTATCACGAATCTGCTCCAGGTCGCCTACAACCTCGCGGACACGTTCTGGCTGGGCCAGTACAGCACGACCTCGCTCGCCGCGATCAGTTTCGCGTTCCCGATGGTATTCTTCCTCATCGCGCTCGCGCTCGGCGTGTCGGTCGCCGGGAGCGTCCTCGTCGCGCAGTACACGGGTGCCGGCAGGGAGCGCGACGCCGAGTACGCCGCCGCACAGACGGTGACGTTCGCCGTGATAATCTCGCTCGTTCTGGGCGCGGTCGGCTACCTCTTCATCGACGAGGTGCTTGCGTTACTCGGGGCGTCCGACAGTATCGCCCCGCTCGCCGCGTCGTACATGCGGGTGTTCGCCCTCGGGCTGAGCGCCGTCTTCGGCTTCTTCGTCTTCATCGCGCTCATGCGGGGGTACGGCGACACCGTCACGCCGATGCTCGTCATGTTCGGCTCGGTGGTTCTCAACATCGTCCTCGATCCGTTCCTCATCTTCGGGTTTCAGAATAACCCCCTGTTCGGCTATCTGGGACTGGGCGGCGTCGAAGCGCAGCTGTTCGAGCTGACCACCTACGCCGGCTCCGGCATCGAGGGTGCGGCGATCGCGACCGTCGCCTCGAGGGTGCTGGCGTTCGCGGTCGGCCTCGCGATCCTGTTCCGCGGCACGCACGGCGTTCAGATCCACCTCGAGCAGATGCGCCCCGATCTCGGCTACCTGCGCCGACTCTTCGATATCGGGATGCCGGCCTCGGTCGAGGGGACGACGCGCGCGCTCTCGATCAACCTCCTGCTCGTGATCATCGCGGCCTTCCCGGAGACGGTCGTGGCGGCGTACGGCATCGGAACGCGCGTGTTCTCCGTTATCTTCCTCCCGGCGATCGCGTTCTCGCAGGGCATCGAGACGATGACCGGGCAGAACATGGGTGCCGGAAAGACTGATCGCGCGGCCCGCACGAACCACTTCGGCGCGAAGGTGATGTTCGTCGGGCTCACCCTCCTCGGCAGTCTCGTCTTCCTCGCGGCGGAGCCGATTATCGCGGTCTTCACGACCGATCCGGCCGTCGTCGCGGAGGGGGCCGTCTTCCTCCAGTACACGGCGCTGACGTTCGGGTTCATGGGCGTCCTTCGGGCGTACAGCGGCGGCTTCCGCGGCTCCGGTCACACGCTCATCGCGGCGGTCATCTCCGTCATCACCCTCGGTCTCATCCGGTTCCCGCTCGCCTGGGTCGGGGCCGAGCGGTTCGGCTCGACGGGCGTCTGGCTCGCGTTCGCGATCTCGACGATCGCCGGCGCGTTCATCGCTATCGCCTGGTTCCGCCGGGGAACGTGGCGCGAGGGCGATCTGACGGACGGTGTCGGCTCCGGCTCGGTCGACTCCGGCAAGCCGCTCGAGGCCGTCGAATCGTTGGACGACGACTGACGGCCGCCGACGAACGCGAGGCGCAGTGGGTCAGGACTCGACGGCCGCCACCAGTTCCTCGACGTCTTCCTCGAGTCGACTCGCGTACTCGAGCCGCAGCTCGCGGGCGTCGGCTTTCGTCACGTACTGGCGGCCGTCGATCTGCGTCGAGATCGGGTGGTAGTCACCGACGGTGAACCCCATCCGCTCGAGGTAGCTCGCGACGGCCGCCGACTCGAGGCCCTGATCGATCGCCGACTCGGCGAGATCACGGACGGTTTCGAACGCGGGGAGGGAGATCCCGTCGTCCGTGACGTGGCCGGGTCGAGCCCGCGGGACGCCGCTGTCGCTCGCGATTCCGCCGTCGGCGCTCTCCCGGCGGCCACCGTCTCTCCCGCCCGCACCGTCGATCCGGACGGTGGTGTGGTGGAGCCGTTCCATCACCGTCTCGAGTTCGTCGACCAGTCGGAGCAGCTGGCTCGGCAGGGCGGTGTCGGGCGAGCGCCACTCGACGGTCGGCATCGAATCGCGCAGTCGCACGGGCGTCCAGACCACGTCGTCGGGCGAGAAGTGCTCCTCGACGGCCGCCGCGTCGACGCCCGCCGCGACGGCTGCCGCTTCGAACTCCTCGTAACAGTGCTCGAGCCGTCGGTGCCACTCGCCGACGTTCTCGACGTAGCGCCAGAGCTGGCCGTGTTTCGGGAACGCCTCGTAGCTCTTCTTCCGGTAGCAGTGGGCGCGGGCCCCGTTGGCGATCCGTTCCCCTCGATGGTACGGCGACGAGTTGACCAGCGCGAGCGCCGGATCGAGGGCGATGAGCGCGTTGAGCTGGTCGGTTACGTTTCGCTTCTCGACATGGATGTGGGTCCCGGCGCAGTACTTCGCGTAGTCGAAGTTCTCGCCGATCACTTCCTTCTGGATACGGCCCCGCTCATCGGGGCGGCGGTCGATCGCGTCGCCGTTGATCGGCGTCCCCAGCGGAACGAGATGCTTGTCCAGCTCCGCCGCTCTCGAGAGGACATCCTCGAGCTCCGTGACGAGTTCCGTTCGGAGCCCCGAGACCGTCTCGCAGGGCGGCGTCTTCAGTTCGAACAGCGGTTCGACGAACTCCCGCTCGGTTTGCGCCGACACGTCGGCGAGCGGCCCCGGTTCGGTGAGGCTGCCGTCGCTGTCGACGACCCAGTACTCGACTTCGATGCTCGTTTTCATGCTCGAGGTGACTGCGTTCCCATCGGTCGGTCAGGCGGACGGCGTCGGTTTCATACGGCCGCAACTTTGTCAGACGGGCTCGATCGGTTCGGTCGGCCGGCTCGAGGACCAGACTTCGAATTCGATGGTCGTATCAGTCCAGTTGGACGGATTCGCGGAAGTGACCGCGCCCTGCAGCCGCCACCGCTATTTCACCGGGGCTGCTGCTCTCGGGCTGGCGGGGTTCGACGTGTTCTTCTCCGTCGTTCCACCGATGTGGTCGTCATCGCCCGCAATCAGTCGCGGGGAGTGACCGGGACTCAGCCATCGCGGAAACCGCGGACTACGGCCGGCCCGTTTCCAGCGAGCCGGTAATCGACGTCTCCGTCTCGAGGCCTTCGAGTCGCTGGAGCGTCGTTCGTTCCTCCTCGAGATTTTCCTCGAGCGGCTCGACGATGTCGTCCGCGTAGGCGAGACGACCTGCGAGCGTGAGCAGCCCCTCGTAGGAGCGGATCTCCAGGCGCTCCGCCGTGAGCCCGATCTCGAGGTCGACGTACTCCGGTGGCGACTCGCCGTCGGCCGTGCGGCTCCGTCGCGACTCGGCGAGGCCGTCGGCTGCTCGCGATCGACTCGCGCGCGGTCGACGACCGAGCGCTGCGAAGACGTCCTCGAGCCGTTCGACCTGTCGTTCGGTCTCGTCGCGGTGGGTCGCGAACGCCTCGGCGAGTTCGTCGCTCGCGGCGTCGGCCGCCATCTCGGCGAGCAGTTCAACGTGGGTACGTTCGACGTAGTAGGCGTGCTGTAACTGGAAACCGAAGCTGTCTTCGAGCGTTTCGATGTTCATGATGTGCGTATCCTCATCTCCGATCGAGTGAGCCGCGGCTGGCCTCGCCGACCGGACTCGACGCGAGCAACAGTTCGACGGCGTCGCTGTCCGACAGCGACTCGAGTTCCGTTCGCATCGCCCGCTCGTCGTCGTAGTTCGGCCGGAGCGCGTCGACGACGCGTTCGCCCGCCTCGTCCTCGAGCGAGTTCGCGAGCGCCATCGTCGTCTCGTAGATCGTACACTCGAGCGCCTCGAGTTTCAGGGTCGTCTCGATGTAGTACAGCGGCCGGAGTTCGTCGTTCAGAACGACGTTGTTGAACGCCTCCTTGTCGGCGATCAGGCCGTCGAACGCCGGAACGGGTCTGGTCCGGGGCTCCTCCCCGAGCGCGTCGAAGGCCCGTTCGATGCGCTCGCAGTGTCGCTGGGTCTCGTCGCAGTGGCCGTCGATCGTCTCCCAGAGTCGCTCCCGACATTCCGTGACGCGGCCGTCGTCCAGGGTATCGATCGCGACATCGGCCGCCAGCGTCTCGAGTTCGCCACAGAGTTCTCGTTCGATGTAGTAGAGTCGCTCCAGCTCGGTCGTCAACGCGTCGTGGGGTGTGGTCGTTGTCGTACTCATGGCTGTCTCGTCCGTCTCTTCGCGCGAATCGATCGGTTAGAACGACTGCTGGCCTCGCATGTCTTCGTCGATGACGTGGGGACTGTCCCCGCGGTCACTGTACCGCGGCCGACCCACGGCGTCCCGCCTGACCCCGTTGAGAATCGCCAGTTCGAGTTCGTCCTGCGTCTCGTAGGTCTCGTGACCCGACGTCTCGAGGATCGTCCGGAGCGAATCCGATCGGCGGGGGTACGTGATCTCCACGTCGGCGAACTCCGCGAGTACCTCGTCGGTCGTCATCGGGAAGGTCGCGTCCCCGAAGAGCTGACTGACCGACCCGAGTTCCAGCGATCGGACCTCGTCCGTCTCGGTGTCAATACGGTTCATCGGGCGCTCCTACCCCGATGGGCGGGAAAGTACCACAGCCTGCAGGCGACGACAGTTCGCGGCCGTCGGTCCGAGAGTCCGTTACGCCCCCTCTATCCATCGATTTCAGCCATCTGTTGGTCGTCGCGGTCTCGAGTGCGGCGGTGTGGCGGTTCGACGGGTTGCCGACAGGCCAACGCATACACCGGTTCGCGAACACGGATGCACATGAACTATCGACGACTCGGTTCGACCGGACGGAACGTCTCCGAGGTCGGCCTCGGAACGTGGAACATCGGCGGCTCCTGGGGCGACGTCTCGGACGAGACCGGCCGCGACGTCGTTCGCGCCGCCATCGACGCGGATATCGACTTCGTCGATACCGCCGACGTGTACGGCGACGGCCGCAGCGAACGCCACATCGGCCACGTCCTCGACGAGCGCGACGCCCACGACAACGTGTTCGTCGCGACGAAAGCCGGCCGGCGGCTCGATCCGCACGAGGCCGACCGCTACGACTACGATCACCTCTCCTCGTTCGTCGATCGAAGCCGCGAGAACCTCGGCGAGGAAACGCTCGACCTCCTCCAATTGCACTGTCCGCCGACCGAGGTGTACTACCAGCCGTCGACGTTCGAGGCGCTCGAACGACTGAAAAACGAAGACAAAATCGCTCGCGCCGGCGTGAGCGTCGAGAAAGTCGAGGAGGCGCTCAAGGCGATCGAGTACGACATCGTCGAGACCGTCCAGCTCATCTTCAACCCGTTCCGCCAGCGGCCGGCGGAGCTGTTCTTCGAGCGGGCCCGCCGGGAAGACGTCGGCGTGATCGTCCGGGTTCCGTACGCGTCGGGGCTGTTGACCGGCGCGCTCGAGCGCGACCAGACGTTCGCCGAGGACGACCACCGAAACTTCAACCGCGAGGGCGAGGCCTTCGACGTCGGCGAGACGTTCGCCGGCGTCCCCTACGAGACGGGCCACGACGCGGTGGAGGCGCTCGATCCCCACGTTCCCGAGGACCTGTCGCTGGCCGAGCTGACGCTCCGGTGGATCCTCGACCACGAGGCGGTCTCGACGGTCATTCCGGGGACGACCTCGCCGGAGCACGTCCGGAGCAACGCCGCCGTCTCGGAGCTGTCGCCGTTATCCCACCGGGTTCACGGTGCCGTCCGCGACGTCTACGAGGAGTACGTGTTCGAACACGTCCACCATCGCTGGTAGCGCCGCCGGCGACGCCGCGGAGACGGTCTCAGCGGCTGTCGACCAACGCGGTGCGTGCCCGTCACCCTCGCTGAAAACGCAAGGAATACGCCGATTTTCCGCCGTAACGTACTCGCGTTCGTGACCGACTACGCGATGCACGAGCCCGACTTTTCGGGCACGACGACCGAGGAATGGGACGAACCGCAACTCGAGGACTTCGACACTGACGACCTGGACGAGGTCGCGGACCACTTCGTCCTCTCGTCGTCGGGATTCCCGCCGGAGAACTTCACGGACCTCAAACTCCCGGTGGTCGATCCGGACGGCAACCTCAACAAGAACGCCCTGCAGACGGCGAAAAGCGGCGGCCACGGCGTCGGCGCGGTCGAAGACCTCGACGACGACAAACAGAACGATATCGAGGAGCTGATCGACGACCTCGCGAACGAGCACTTCGAAGACGCCGACTTCGGCGACTAAGCGATCGGCGGCCGACCGCTGCGGCACGCACCGACGAGACGACGTGCAGTCAGGTCGACGACCGCTCCCGTCCAGACGAGGACGAGGACACTGAGTAGTAAGAGCCCGCGCGCCCAGTTCCCGTCATTGAACTCCCGCGCCGCTGCCGAAACCACCGAGCGGACCGACACCGCCCGCGTCGGTTTCGTCCCGAAGAGGGCCGTGACTGGCATACGCGTCCCTCGTAGCGGCACCGATATAACGCCGTCTCAGAGCATGCAAGGGCGAGGTGTACGTCGGATTGCCGCCCGCCCCGTCGCGTTCGTTGCGTTCACTCCGGATCGAACCCGCCGACGAGATACTCGAGGGCGAACAGTGCGACCGCACCGACTGCGGCCCACGCGGCCGTCAGCGCCATCGTTTCCGTCGTCCACGCGTGCGTTTCGCCGATGTTGTGCAGGGGTGCGGGAACCGAGCCGGCGATCAGGCTCACCAGGAAGACGAGGGTCAGTCCGCGGTTGCGAGCCAGCGCGGCGCGCACGACGCGAGCGATGGTGACGAGGCCGACGACGCCGCCGGCGACGAACAGCGCCACGGTCGTTCCCGGATCGATGACCGCCGCGAGCGAGCCGCCGCCGAGCAGGTCCGCGCCGGCGCGGACGAACTCGCTCAGCTCGCCGGAGAGGAAGACGTACTGGCCGAGCAGGATCAGGATGAGCGAGCCGGAGATCCCCGGCAGGATCATCGCACTGATCGCAATCGCGCCGGCGACGAAGATCACGACCGGACCGCCGCCGGGTAACTGGACGACGTCGGCGGCGACCAGCAACGCGAGCGTCGTGCCCACCAGCGCAGCGACGACGTGTGCCGGCGAGTCGAACTCGAGGCTCCGGCCGAGCGCGATCGCCGAGGCGGCGATCAGCCCGGTAAAGAAGCCGAAGATCGCCACGGGATGGGACTCCGCAAGCGACGAGACGACGTCGGCGATGAGCACGACCGAGGTGACCATGCCGACGCCGAGGGGGACCAGAAACTGCAGGTCCATCTCGAGCAGGGACTCCCGCGCTCGATCCCGTCGGTCGGGGTGATACCCCCGGAGAACGGCGATCGCTCGCTGGGGCGTGAGCGCGGTGACGGCGGCGATCAGCCGGCCGTAGAAGCCCAGCAGGAGCGCGACGGTCCCGCCGGAGACGCCGGGCAGGGCGTCGGCCGCACCCATACAGAGCCCGTAGCCGTAGGCCCGGAGCAACTCGAGTCGGTCGACGACCACGTCGGTTCGTTCATACTCCATGTGTTCGTTCCTGGCGTCGCCGGTCGGCGTCGCGGCTCGACAGCGTTCGGTTCCACCGTCTCGAGCCCGAGCGACCGAGCCGCCGTTTCGGCTGCATGGTCGATGGGGCGACGTGCGCCCGTATAAAAGTGCGACAACCTCGTCAGCGCGTGCTACCCGTCCTCATCTCCCGTCCCTGTCCACCGTCGCCGTCCGGCTCGGCGAAACGCGGTTTCAGGCCGGCCGCCCCATCGTGTACAGGAACATCGGCGTCTGTCCCGCGGCATGGGGTGCGAAGAAGTCCGAGACGACGTCGTCGTAGAACGTCAGCCCGGTCCCGCCGAGGTCGCGGTGGGCGTAGGTCCCTAGGTAGAGCCGGCCGGCCGTCAGCGACGCCTCGAGCTGTGCCACCCGGTAGCCGCGATCCCCGAGCGCGTCGACGATCTCCTCGAGGTCAGTCACGAAGTAGACGCAGACCGCGGCGTCGGCGGCCAACCGCTGATCCAGCGCGAGGTGGCCCGCCTCGCTACGAAATTCGCCGGCCTGCAGCCGCTCGAGTTCGCCTCGGGCCGGATGGTAGCGGTAGCTGCCCGACGCGAGGCCGTCGACGCCGTTGACGATGAGATACGGATCGACGAACGAGAGCGGCGGGTCGTCCTCGAAACGGCTGTCCATCGCCACCCCGCGAACGGCCCGGTCGAGCACGGTCGACAGCTTCCGAAAACTGATCGGCTCGCGCTCGTACTCGCGACAGGAGCCGCGGCGACGGATCGTCTCGTGGAGCGGCCGGCTCGAGGCCGTCTCGTGATCGACCGGCTCGAGCGCGATCCGTTCGCCGTCGCCGGGTTCGCGGGTGCCGATCGGTCCCGCCGGCCGCCCGGACCGCCAGGAGTCGACTGCGCCGCTCTCGAGAGCGCCGGCCGACCACGCCTCGTGGATCAGCGGGAACTCCCGCTCGTTCGGCGAGAGCGGTTCGGTGTCGGGATCGATCGGGTCGACGCCGGTCGAACCGGAATCGGTGGCAGGGTCGGACTCGAGTCCGGCGTCACTCGAACCGATCGGCACGATCTCGAGCGCCGCTTCGCGTTCGGGCTCGAGTCCGAGCAGGTCGGCGACGGGTCGGTCGGCGAAGCCGGTGACGACCTCGGCGCGGTAGTCGAGCGCGTGGGCGACCGCCAGCAGGTTCGCGAGGTGCGTCCCGGAGTCCCAGAACGCGTGGCGAAACGTCCGGCCCCCATACTTCCAGGCGTTTCGCCACCACGTCGAGGTCGCGACGACCGACAGCGGCGCGTCGGCGACGCCCGCGCGCTCGCTGGCGCTCGCGAGCACGCCGCGGTAGTCCCCCTCGCGGAGCACGTCGAGCGACAGCGTCCGGGGATCGAAGTGGTAGACGCCGGCCTCGAGTTCGCGCCCCGGCTCACCGGTCTCGTCGTCGCCGTCGTCACCCCCGAGCTCACCGCAGACGACGTACAGGTCGACGTGGTAGAGCGCGCCGGTCGTCGCCGCGGCGCGAAAGAAGAGGGTGCGATCGCGCCTGCCGATCCGTTTCGTGATGCCCGCGGCGTAGTAACACAGGCTCGTGACCGTCTCGAGGTCCGGCTGGCGCGCTCGAGCCGGATCGCCGTCGGGCGTCGGCTCCGCGATCGCCGCGAGCGCGGGTTGCTGCGGCGGGCGAATTCGGTCAGCGAGCGCCTTCGAAGGCAAGCCG
Source organism: Natrinema zhouii (assembly GCF_013456555.2). Taxonomy (GTDB): domain Archaea; phylum Halobacteriota; class Halobacteria; order Halobacteriales; family Natrialbaceae; genus Natrinema; species Natrinema zhouii. The sequence goes on along the minus strand of NZ_CP059154.1, from coordinate 2,002,215 downwards.
GTGTACTCCTTGTACGGGGTCGGCTTATTGTCGAAGTTCAGGCCGCGACCGCCCTCCCGAACGCTTCTGGGCGAGTGCTTCGTCCGCTCGTGGTAGTCGATCGCCCCGGTCGGCATGCGCCGAGCTACCACGTCGATGCGGAAAAACCCGGGCAGGAACTTTTTCCTCGCTCCGGTTTGTTACACCGCTCGAGAACATGGACCTCGAGTCGATTCCGGGCGTCGGCGAGAAGACTGCCCGAGCGCTGTCCGCGCTCGACGATCCCGAGCGCGCGCTCCGGACGGGCGACGTGGAAGCGATCGCGACCGCACCGGGGATCTCCCAGGGGCGGGCCGCCCGCATCGCGCGCGGTGCGATCCGGCTCGAGCACGACGATCCCGGCGGGTTCCTCGCGACCGACCGTGCCCGCGAGGTCTACCGCGAACTCCTCGGACTGCTCGAGGAGCGCACGGTCACCGACTACGCCGCCCGGCGACTCGAGACGATCTATCCGAGCCCGCGGCGCTCGCGCATCGAGGAGGTGCAGGAATTCGCCCACGAGGCCCTCGAGCGCGACCCCGATCCCGCGGTGCTCGACGCGCTCGAGGGGGTACAACCCCTCCGGGAGCCGGGTGACGTACGGGTCCGCGAACGCTGTCTGGCGACGACCGATGCCGAGCGCTACAGTGAGGCGCGCGAGGCGATCCCGGAACTCTCCGTCGAGATCGTCGAGGACGCACAGGGGCTGGCCGAACTCGCCCGAGGGTACGCGACGGTAATCGCCCTCGACGACTCCTTCGCCGGCGTCACGCTCGAGGGTGACGTGCAGGTCCGGCCCGACGCCCTCGAGAACCCGGCCGAGGTCGTCCCCGAGCGGCCGCTGGCGTTCTTCGCGCGCAACCGAGATCGGCTGCAGGCGGCCGTCGAGGTCCACCGCGCCGCCGATCTCGAGCCGCCCTGTGAGCTCGCGGCCCTCGAGGACGGCCTCTCGCGGCTCGACGAGGATGGCACGGTCGCGGGCGACGACGAACTCGATCGGCTGACGACGGCGGTCGACGATCTCGACGCGGCGGCGAGCGCGGCCGAAAGCGTCGCCAACGACCACCTTCGGGAGGCGATCCGCGAACAGGACGTGACGATCGAGGGCTCGGACCTGCTCTCGCTGGTCGAGCGCGGGGCCGGCGTCGACTCCCTGCTCTCGCGGGAACTCGCGGACGAGTACGCCGCGGCGGTCGAGGCGGCCCGCGACCACCTCGTCGACGCGCTGGACCTCGATCAGGGGGAGAGCGAAATCGCGCGCCGCGCCTTCAGCGACGAACCGACGTTTCCGGTCGAGCGCGACGAGGACGTCATCAGTCGGCTGCGCGAGGAGTTGACGGCGGCCAAGGAGCGCCGCGCGGGCAAACTCAAACGCGAACTGGCGGCCGATCTGGCCGATCAGCGCGACGGTGCCCGCCGGCTCGTCCGAGACGCGCTCGAGTTAGACGTCGAACTCGCGATCGCGCGGTTCGCCGAGGAGTACGAGTGTGTGATGCCCGAATTCGCTGAGCCGTCCGATCTCGAGGGTGCGAGCGACGACGCCGTCGGATTCGCGATCGAGGGCGGCCGCTCGCCCCTGCTCGACGAACCGCTCGAGCGAATCGATCCCGTCAACTACGAGGTTTCGGGCGTCGCCCTGCTCTCGGGGGTCAACAGCGGCGGGAAGACCTCCATGCTGGACCTGGTCGCGAGCGTCGTCGTGCTGGCCCATATGGGGCTCCCCGTTCCCGCCGAGCGCGTGCGCTTGCGGCGGTTCGACGACCTGCACTACCACGCGAAGACCCAGGGAACGCTCGACGCCGGGGCCTTCGAATCCACCGTCCGGGAGTTCGCCGATCTCGCCGAGGGCGGCGAGGGATCGCTGGTGCTGGTCGACGAACTCGAGAGCATCACCGAACCCGGCGCGTCGGCGAAGATCATCGCCGGCATCCTCGAGGCGCTCTCCGAGAACGGCGCGACGGCGGTGTTCGTCTCGCATCTGGCGGACGAGATCCGCGAGATGGCCGAGTTCGCGGTGACCGTCGACGGGATCGAAGCCGTCGGGCTCGTAGACGGCGAACTCGAGGTGAACCGGTCGCCGGTTAAGGATCACCTGGCGCGGTCGACCCCGGAGCTGATCGTCGAGAAACTGGCCGGGGAGAGCCGGGATACGGAGATTGCGGCCAACGGCGGTGCGCCGGACGGTACGGCGGACTCGAAGCCGCTGTTTTACGATCGGTTGCTGGAGAAGTTCGAGTAGTCGATCCCCGCTCTCGAGTCGGTGTTAGTCGCCATACTACGCCGGGCTTTGCAAGTGTAATGTTGAGGACTGCGCGCTTCCTCTGTCAACTTGTGCCATATCAATTTCGGTGTCCGAGGGAGCGGTGCTGTTTCGAGCTGCGCTGTGACGCCGACCACGAGGCGGCGCGACTCGCGCGAGCCCACGCCCGCGTCGCTCACTGTGATCGAATCGCCCCGGCGGACCTCGATCGGTGGCTCGAGCGGATCGAGGCCGCCTGAATTGTTTCGTCGTTCCCGTCGGTCCCGCTTACGCTACTGCTCGTGCCACTCCCGGAGCTGCTGCTGGCCCCACGTCTCGTCCTCGTCGCTCGAGTCGCCGATGAGTTCCCTGAGCGAGTCAGCGCCCTCTTCCTCGAGGAATGCGGCGAGTTCGTCGACGTACGTCGCGATCGCCTCGAGCGTCTCCTCGTCTTGCAGTGCGAACGATTCGATCAGGGAATCCGGCATCTCGTCGGGCGCTACGTACGTGTCCCGCCGGGCGTAGTCGGCGACTCCACGCAGGGTCTCGGGGGAGAGGTCGTTGAACTTCTCGAACAGGAAGTCTGGAATCGCATCCGAGGGCTCCGGTGGCCTCATCTCTGTCACCGTAATCGATATAATGAATATTAATTCTTGTGACTGTGTGAAACAGTAACAGGTATCACGGCCGTTCGAACGCGGAATCGTGCCACCGAACCATTAAGACGCTGCGGAAGCAGGGTGAAAGTGATGGTGGACGACCCCGAGGAGGGGATGTTGTCGTGGGACGAATCCGTGTTCAAGAACGAGCACGTCTTCGAGATCGACTACGTCCCCGAGACGTTCAAGCACCGCGAGGGCCAGACCCAGAGCCTGACGTACGCGCTGCGCCCCGCGGTGCGGGGGTCGCGACCGCTGAACGTCGTGGTTCGGGGGCCGCCCGGGACGGGAAAGACGACTGCGATCCAGAAGCTGTTCGACGAGGTAGGTGCCCAGACGAGCGAGGTCCGGACGATCCGGGTCAACTGTCAGGTCAACGCGACCCGCTACTCGGTGTTCTCCCGGCTGTTCGAGGGCACGTTCGACTACGAACCGCCCTCCTCGGGCATCTCCTTCAAGAAGCTGTTCGGCCAGATCGCCGAGAAACTCGTCGAGGAGGACCGGGTACTGGTCGTGGCGCTCGACGACATCAACTACCTCTTCTACGAGAACGAAGCGTCGGATACGCTCTACTCGCTGTTGCGAGCCCACGAGGAGTATCCCGGCGCGAAGATCGGCGTCGTCGTGGTCTCCTCCGATCCCGCGCTAGACGTCATCGACGAACTCGACTCCCGAGTCCAGAGCGTCTTCCGCCCGGAAGACGTCTACTTCCCGGTCTACGACCAGCCCGAGATCGTCGACATCCTCGAGGAGCGCGTCACCCGCGGCTTCCACGACGACGTCATCGGCCGGGAGACCCTGGAGTACGTCGCCGAACTCACGGCCGAGAGCGGCGATCTTCGCGTCGGAATCGACCTCCTGCGGCGGGCGGGGCTCAACGCCGAGATGCGGGGCAGCCGTCACGTCGAGCGCCAGGACGTCGAAGACGCCTACGAAAAGTCCAAGTACATCAACCTCTCGCGTTCGCTGTCGGGACTGACCGACACCGAACGGGCGCTGCTCGAGGTGATCGCCGAACACGACGGTGACCAGGCGGGCGAGGTCTACGAGGTCTTCCACGACCGAACCGAACTCGGCTACACGCGCTACTCCGAGATCGTCAACAAACTCGACCAGCTCGGCCTGATCGACGCCGACTACGCGGACGTCGACGGCCGCGGCCGCTCGAGATCGCTCTCGCTGACCTACGAGAAAGAGGCGGTCCTCGATCGGCTCGAGTGATCCCGTGCGGAATCCATTTCGATCTCGTCGGCCACGATAGTAATGCCGGCCCGCCGCTTACCCACCGAGAGCGCCTACTCGAGGTATGGCCTCACTTCTGATTTACGGCTCGTACGGCTACGTCGGAAATTTGATCGCCCGCGAGGCGATCGACCGCGGACTGGATCCGATGCTCGCCGGCCGTGACCACGATCAGCTCCGCGAGCAGGTCGACGACCTCGGGCAATCGGGTCGGCGATTCGACCTCGAGGACCCCGAAATCGTCGCAGACGCGCTCGAGGACGTCGACTGCGTCCTGAACTGCGCCGGTCCGTTCTCGAACACCGCCGACGCGCTCGTCGAGGGCTGTCTGCGGAGCGAAACGGACTACGTCGATATCACGGGTGAGATCCCCGTCATCGAGTCGATCGAAGACCGGGACGAAGCGGCGATCGACGCCGGTGTGACGCTCCTGCCGGCCGCCGCGCTCTCGACGGTTCCGATGGACTGTCTCGCCGCCCACCTCGTCGAGCGGCTCCCCGAGGCGACCGACCTCGCGCTGGGCGTCGACTCGTTCCGGGTGCCGTCGATCGGGACCGTGCGGACGGTACTCGAGGGGGCCGACACCGGCGGGGCCGTTCGTCGCGACGGCCACGTTGAGAGCGTTCCGACGGCGTGGCGAACCCGCGAAATCGACTTCGGTCGCGGAACCCGGCCGGCCGTCACGATGCCGATGGGTGACATCTCGACAGCCCACTACACGACCGGCGTCCCGAACGTCGAGATGTACGCGGTGATGCCCCAGCCCGCTCGACTGGCGCTCGAATCGCATCGCTACCTCGAACCGCTGTTCGAGTCGAAGCTGGTTCGACGGACGCTGAAGGGAGTGGCCGGAATCCGTGACGGTCCGTCCGAACGGGCCCGCGAACGCGGCTCGGCGTACATCTGGGGTGAGGCCAGCACTGACGACGGCGAACGCGTCGTCTCCCGACTGCGGACGCCGGACCCGTACGTCGTCACCACCGACGGAGCCGTGACGGTCGCCGAACGAGTGCTCGCGGGCGACGCCGAGGACGGGTTTCAGACGCCCGCCGGCGCCTTCGGTCCCGAATTCGTCTTCGAACTCGACGGCGTCGACGGCTTCTTCGACGAGTCGACGCCGGACGAGACGTCACCGGTGAGTCCGCTGCTCCAGTGAGGGACGACGCTCGATCCTCGAGATCGGGTTTGGGACGCTCTCGTTGACTGGCTTGAATAAGCCAGCACTGGATACAAACGACCGTTCTGCCCTACTTCCCGGAGACGAATGTACGCGCTCGTCTCCCTGATCATCATTATCTCGCTGTCGATGCTCGTCGTTCGAGTGGGCACCGTCGCGCTGACGATGACCGGGCTCTCGACGGAGGTCGCCTCCTTCCAGTCGCTGTCGGCCTACTCAGGGGCCGGGTTCACGACCGACGAGGCCGAGGAGATCACGGCGTATCCGAGCCGCCGTCGAACGGTCAAGATGCTCATGCGGCTGGGCAACGTCGGGCTCGTCACGACGATCGCCTCGCTGGTCATCTCCTTCGCCGATCCGGTGACGCGGCTCCGGCGACTGGGTATCCTCGTCGTCGTCTGTTTCCTTCTGCTCGCGCTCGCTCGCAGCACGTGGTTCAACGACCTGCTCACGCCCGTCATCAAACTGGGGCTGTCGCAGTCCGCGCGGTTCCAGCTCCGCGACTACACTGGCCTCCTGAATCTCGATCGGGAGTACTGCGTCGCCGATTTCGCCGTCGACGAGGACGAGTGGGTGGCCGGCGAGCGCCTCGGCGACCTCGAGTTGCGCTCGGCGGAGGGAGTGACGGTTCTCGGCATCGAGCGGGAAGGTGGTACGTACATCGGCGCGCCGTCAGGCGAACACAGAATCCACGCCGGCGATCAGGTCATCGCGTACGGGCAGGAAGAACGGCTGCGGGAACTGGCCGATCGCGGCAAGGGCGACGACGCGGCTCACGAAGCGGCCAAGCGAGCCCACGACCGCCAGCTTGACCGCGAGCGCGACATCGATCCGAAGCGGCCACTGTCCGCGATTCGAGAGTGACCCGTCGCTGCCTCGCTGTCGCGGTTGCCCCGTCCCCGCTGCCGGCAGTCGCCGGCCAAGTCCCAAGGGCAGGCTCCGTTCAACGACCGGTATGGAGCGCAACGATTTCTACCGATCCGTCGAACAGCAGGCGAATCTCGGAGACGAAGCCGACGCTCGAGACGCGACGCAGGCGGTGCTGTCCGCCCTCGGCGAGCGGCTGGACGACACCCGTTCGCAGCGTCTCGACGGCGACCTGCCCGCTGAGATCGGCGACCACCTCGCCGAGGGGCCGTCGGGCCGAGCGCTCTCCGCCGACGAGTTCCGCTCGCGCGTCGCGGAGCGAACCGACCGCACCGACGGGCGCGATCCGGACCAGCTCTCGCGGGCCGTCGTCGGGGCGCTGCTCGAACACGTCGACGAGGACGAAGCCGACGGGCTGCGCGAGCGACTCGAGGAGTTCGGCTACGACGAAATCGTCCCCGAGTCCGGCCCCGGTGCCGAACGCTAACGACTCGACGGCGGCGCGAACCCGGCAGTTGCCGCCCGAACCGTGAGGGGCTGAGCCGGCGTGACCTCGGCTATGGAACGAGCGGAACTGCTCGAGCGAGTGAGCGACCGAACCGCTGCTGATGAACAATCGGCGACCGACGTCACGCGAGCGGTCCTCGAGACGTTGGGCGAACGACTGAGCGAGGACGAGGCCGAGGATCTGGCCGCACAGTTGCCGGGAGAGCTGAGCCGGCACCTCACCGAGGGTGAGTCGGGTCGCCGCTTCTCCGAGGAGGAGTTCGTCTCGCGAGTCGACCAGCGCATGGACACCGTCGACGTTCCCGGACAGGAGGCGTCAACGGCCGTGTTGGGGACGCTCCTCGAGGCGGTCGACGAGAGCGAGCGCGCGGCGGTCGTCGACCAGTTCGAACAGTACGGCTTCGAGGAGTTGCTCGCGGAGACGGACGCGGACGTCGACGTCGGGGATCGAACGCCGGGAGAATACTGACCGTCGCGGTTTCGTTCGTCGGGTTCGCTCGTCGATTCCGATTTCGTTCGGCGATTTCGTCCGTTGGATTCGCTCTCAGGCCTGATCGAGGGTCTCGCGATAGTCTTCGGTCGTCTCGATGGCCGACTCGAGCTTGTCTTTCGTATTGCCGTCCGCCTGCTCGCGGACCTGGCGGAGCGTATTGAGCCGTTCGTCGAGGACGGCGTGATCGGGTTCGGTATCGCTCATCACGTAGTCGGCGAACGCGTCCGTGGTCTCGCGGATGTCCTCGCGGACGTCGTCGCTGTCCGCCGACTTCGCAGCCTCTTCGAGATCGTCGCGGGCCTGCTGGAGTTGTTCAGTCATACGTGAATTCAGTACGAGCCGATGCATAACGGTTGGGCGAGCAGTGGCCACGTTCGGCTGCAGTCGGGGCGCTGTTCGGCTGCGACCCGGGCGCTGTTCGAGGTCCGCACTTCCGGTTTCGAGTCGCTCGATTTCAGTACGAACGACCCACTGCTGCCGGCTAGCTGATCGAGCGACGCGGCCGGGACTGAACGGGCCTTTCGTCGCGTTCAGAGTCGTCACAGATACTCGAGCGTCCTCTCTCACCGCCGCGATCACAGATGCGAGCGCGTAAAGTGGCTCGAACCCCTGACTCCGATAATGAGTGACGCGCAAGGTCCCCTTCAGCCGGACCGTCCGAACGTCGATCACCCGTTTCGGGTCGATGCGCCCTTCGAGCCCGCGGGCGACCAGTCCGAAGCGATCGAGCAGTTAGTCGACGGGTTCCAGTCCGGAATGGACAAACAGACCCTGCTCGGGGTGACCGGCTCCGGAAAAACGAACACCGTCTCGTGGGTCGCCGAGGAGATCCAGAAACCGACGCTGGTAATCGCCCACAACAAGACGCTGGCGGCCCAGCTCTACGAGGAGTTTCGAAATCTCTTCCCGGACAACGCCGTCGAGTACTTCGTCTCCTACTACGACTACTACCAGCCCGAGGCCTACGTCGAGCAGAGCGACACCTACATCGACAAGGACGCCTCGGTCAACGACGAAATCGACCGCCTGCGCCACTCCGCCACGCGGTCGCTGCTGACCCGCGAGGACGTCATCGTCGTTGCGAGCGTCTCCGCGATTTACGGCCTCGGTGACCCGCGCAACTACATCGATATGTCGTTGCGACTCGAGGTCGGCGAGGAGATCGGCCGCGACGAACTCCTCAAACGCTTGGTGGACCTGAACTACGAACGCAACGACGTCGACTTCACGCAGGGCACCTTCCGGGTGCGGGGCGACACCGTCGAGATCTACCCGATGTACGGCCGGTACGCGGTGCGCGTCGAACTCTGGGGCGACGAGATCGACCGCATGGTCAAGGTCGATCCGCTCGAGGGGAAAACCCAGGGCGACCAGCAGGCGGTGCTCGTCCACCCCGCAGAGCACTACTCGATTCCGGAGACCACACTCGAGGATGCGATGGACGAGATCCGCGACGATCTGGATTCACGCATTTCCTACTTCGAGCGGAAGGGTGACATGATCGCCGCCCAGCGCATCGAAGAACGGACGAGCTTCGACCTCGAGATGATGCAGGAGACGGGCTACTGTTCGGGGATCGAGAACTACTCGTTGTACCTCTCGGATCGCGAGTCGGGCGAGGCTCCCTACACCCTCATGGACTACTTCCCCGATGACTTCCTGACCGTGGTCGACGAGTCCCACGTCACCCTCCCACAGATTCGCGGGCAGTTCGCCGGCGACAAGTCCCGGAAGGACTCGCTGGTCGAGAACGGCTTTCGGCTGCCGACGGCCTACGACAACCGGCCGCTCACCTTCGAGGAGTTCGAGGAGAAGACCGATCAGACCCTCTACGTGAGCGCCACGCCCAGCGATTACGAGCGCGAGGAGAGCGAGCAGATCGTCGAACAGATCGTTCGCCCCACCCATCTCGTCGACCCGGCGATCGAGGTCTCCGACGCCACAGGGCAGGTCGACGATCTGATGGACCGCATCGACGAGCGGATCGAGCGCGATGAGCGCACGCTCGTGACGACGCTGACCAAACGGATGGCCGAGGACCTCACCGAGTACCTCGAGGAATCCGGCGTCGACGTGGCCTACATGCACGACGAGACCGACACGCTCGAGCGCCACGAGATCATCCGCTCGCTGCGATTGGGAGAGATCGACGTGCTCGTCGGGATCAACCTCCTGCGGGAGGGACTGGACATCCCCGAGGTCTCGCTAGTGGCGATTCTGGATGCCGACCAGGAGGGATTCCTGCGCTCCGAGACGACGCTCGTCCAGACGATGGGCCGAGCGGCCCGGAACGTCAACGGCGAGGTCGTCCTCTACGCCGACGAGCCCTCGAACGCCATGGAGTCCGCGATCGAAGAGACCCAGCGCCGCCGCGAGATCCAGCGGGAGTACAACCAGAAACACGACCTCGAGCCCACGACGATCGAGAAGGAGGTCAGCGAGACCAACCTGCCCGGAAGCAAGACCGACACCAGCGAGGTCTCCGGCCGGGAGATCGAGGGCGAAGACGACGCGGCGCGGTACGTCGACGAACTCGAGGAGCGGATGGAGGAAGCGGCGGGGAACCTCGAGTTCGAACTGGCGGCTGATATTCGCGACCGGATTCGAGAAGTGCGCGAGGAGTTCGAACTCGAGGGCAGTGACGAGGGGATCGCGCCGCCGACCGAGGAGTTCTGAACGAAACTCTGTCAGCGCACGGTCGTCGAGTCGTCGGACTTCCGTGTGGGAATCGAGGCCGACGGGGTTATTCCTGGCCTCGAGTCGCTCGCGTTAGCAGTAGATAGTATCACGGTTTCTTTACTCAGAAGAACCCGTGAAACTCGCGACAAGTACAGGTGAAGACGTTACCGGATGAGCATCTGCGAACGAAGTGAGCAGTTCACCGCCGAAGCGGGTGAAGTCCGCGGAGGCGGCCTTTTTAGCGTAGATTTTTGCAAGCGGTTCGAGCGACCGAAGGGAGCGAGATCGTTCAAAACGGCAGAGCCGTTTTGCGATGCGAGAAATCTCCGATTTCTCAGCAACCCGCAGCAAAAAGGTACGTTTGCACACGTAGTTGCCATTCAGTACAGGGCACTCAGGCGACCGTTCTTCCGCTGTGATGGAAGAATGAGAGACCCACAAGAAATATGTTTGATTACATAAATTCTTAATTATGGACTATACGGCGTTTGGTGAACTTTTACTCACACTATTTATAGCGAATATGCTTGCGTTCATGCTTGTAGCGATAGTATCTCCTCCTGACCCGTTCACGCAAATTTTCTACTATTTACCATTAGCACCAGTTATGGTGGTTATTTCGTATCTCCTTGTCTATAGAGGCGGGTTCAATTACATCAAAGCCAGAATCTAATACTGGACAATATGCAGCTATAGTTGCCGAATTAGCCGTTTCAGTTCCTCACTCAATCCTCATTAAAGAAATCGTATTACCAACTACTGCTAGAGGGAATGCTGGAAGCCGCGGTGAGCGTTCTGCTATCGCGGCAACACGGGATTTCCACACCCTCCCCAACCGATTCGTTCGCTCACGGGTCGTCCCTCCCCGTTCGCTCACTCATCCCTCGCGCAGTGTCATCGGCTGTCTTCGCTAGCGCTCAGCCAGCCGTCAGCGCGCGCCACCGCATATTGGTCCCTCGGTCTGGAGTAGTACAGAGCATGTTTGTGACTGGCCGCTACCCGTAGCCAGTCACAGCACGCCGAATCCGAACTCCGCCATCCCGAAGACGGGGCCCCACAGGAAGTGGAGCGCGACGCCGACGACCACGGCGGGCAGGAAGTTGTAGATCGTCGCGACGATGGCGGCCCTGGCGTCGACGGCCAGTAGCGGGAACAGGGCGTCGCCGTCCTGGGCGATCGCGTTGGCGCTCAGCGCCGAGAACGGTAAGCCCCCCTCGGCGTAGACGCTCGCGAGCAGGATCTGGGGGCCACAGCCGGGGATCAGCCCGACGACCGCGCCGCCGATCGGTGCCAGCACGCCTGCCGCCGCGGCGAGGGTCGCGATGTTCGCCCCGCTGAAGAGGACGAAATATTCGTAGACGAGAAAGGCCACGAGCACCCAGACGGTGACGAAACTGGTCTCCATCGCCGCGTGGGTGAGCGTGTCGTAGACAGAGCCGAAGGAGTCTCGAGCCCGCGCGATTTCTCCCTCGCCGACGTAGTGGCGGCCAACGGCGTAGAGGTACAGCGACAGGACCGCGCCGACGATGCCGACGACGGTGAACAGCCCGTCGAAGCTGAGGCCGAGCGCCAGTGCGACTTCGGGGCCGCCGCGGAGCAGGTAGAGGCTTCCGAAGATGAGTCCCGAGATGGCGGCTCCCCACCACAGAACGTGCGCGAGATGAGAGAGTGGGGTAAGTACTCGAGAGTGGCGATCCGGTCCCGTCTCGTGGGCGTGAGTGGGAGCCGGGCCGCCGTAATCGTGGGTGGGGTTGGGTCCGACGCCGCCGTTGACTACGGTCCCGCCGTCCGGCGTCGCGGCGGGCGACAGTTGTGCGACGGCGGCGTCGACCCGCGAGACGCCCAGTCCGACCTCGTCGACGAGGTAGCCGGTCGCGACGCTCGCCGCGAAGGCGATGGCGTAGGCGTAGAGCGCGGCTTCGGGTGCGAGCGCGAGGATGACGAACGCCGAGTCGCCCGCGGTCGCACCGAGGGTCGCGACGACGGTCCCGAAGCTGACCGTCCCGCGGACGTACAGCGGCATGACGACGATCGCGCCGCCACAGCCGGGGGTCAGCCCCAGCAGCCCGCCGAACAGCACTTGCAGTCGCTCGTTTCCCTCTATCGCACCGATGACGGCCCCGTCGGTCGCGTACTGGAGCAGGCCGAAGGCCAGCACCGTCACCGCGACGAACGCGCTCACCTGGACGTAGCCGTCCCGAAGCGAGACGAGGAGGACCTCCAGCAGTTCGTTCATGTCACCTCACTCGAGGATTGGGTTCGGATGGCCCAAGGATTAGACATCTCTAAAAACAGGTTTAGCACCATTGGCTAAATAGTTACTGGTGGCTCGTGCCAGTTCGCCGCTCACGTGGTCGACGGACTCGTTCACGGCAGCCTCCCCGTGTTACGGTTGCCTCCCGTCGTCCGTATTCTCACGAGAGGAAAGGCGCGCTGTCCCGCTCGTGATCGTCACTCAGTTCCTACTCGTTCTCGTGGTCGTCGCGCAGGTGTTCGATCGCGTGGAGTTCGACCACGGGGAAGATCTTCGCGACGGTGAGGAAGAACAGACAGACCATGCCGATCGTCCCGAGGATCGACGCGATCTCGATCAGGCTCGGCACGTAAACGCCCGGCACCGCCTCGTAGATGTCGAACGTCGGGTGCAGGAACCCCTCGACGACGAACAGCACTTTCTCGAGGATCGTCGCGGTGAGGACGGCGAGGCCGGAGATGACGGCTCGTCGCTTGCTGAACAGCGTCGGCCGGAGCGTCTGGGCGAAGATGTACGACAGCGTCAGGAAGACCAGCGACATCGAAGTGATGTAGATCGGGTTGGTGGCCCTGGCCAGGGCCGCGACGGTCAGGTCGACAGGTGCAGTGAACAGCCCGGTGATGTTCTGTTGGAGCTGCAGCCACAGGAAGAGCAGGCAGAAGAAGCCGAGCCAGAGGAGCAGTCCGCGGAAGATGTCGTCGGTGAAGATGTGGTCCCAGTCGTAGGCGTAGCGGAACGAATAGGCGAGGATGATCACGCCGCTGATGGCGGACGTGAGCGCGATGGTGAGGAACTGCGGCCCCTGCACGCCGCCGAACCAGGTCGGATAGTTCGGCAACACGGCGAACAGCCACGGGATCACGCCGCCGTGGAGCAGGAGCGGGGCCATGATGATAATCGCGAGCGCGAGCCACCAGACCATGCGCTGGACGATCGCGTCTTCCTTCTCCGTGTAACCGAGCGTCATCAGTCGGTAAATCGGATCGAGGCGATCCGGCAACTGCTCGCGCAATCGGCTCACGTCGTAGCGGAGGGTGAGCGCGAGGTAGGTCGCGGTCAGTACGAAGTAGGCCGTGATGACGGTCACGTCCCACACCAGCGGCGAGGCGTGGACCGTGACGTGGTAGTGGCCGATGACGCTTGTGACCATCCGGTCGGGTCGGCCGAGGTGGACGATGATGTAAAAGCCCGCCGCGGACAGCCCGGCGAGAGTCAGCAATTCGGCGAGTCGTGCGACTGGCATATAGCGGTCCATCCCGAGGAGCCTGACCGCCGCCGAGAGGATGATCCCGCCGTGAGCGATGCCGACCCACCAGATGAACGCGCCGATGTAGATCCCCCACGTGGCGCCGCCGCCGCTCCCCCAGTCACCCAATGCAGTGACGGACAGGCCCTGCTGTAGCTGGTAGGCCCAGCCGACGAGGAAGGCCAGAAATGCCAGCCCCGCTACGGCTACCATCACGAAGTACGTCGTCGAGGTCGTTCCGATCGGCCGCAGAATATCGGCCTCGCTCGGCGTTTTCGTCCCCATCGTGCTACGGTGGACCACACCAGCGGATCACTTGCGTCCGTGCGGTGCATTTGCAAGGTCTCCAGTCAGCTCCTCGAGTGCCCCGTTCGAACGACAATCTCGCCATCGAAATCGTCAACCGCGAGTGAGACGATGGCCGATTTCTACTCTATTGCTTCGCCGTCGCGCTACAGTTCGAGCGTGTAGACCACTTCCCGTCGCTGCTCGCCGCCGATTTCGACCTCGTCTTCGTCGGTGGGCTCGAATCCGTGAGTCTCGTAGAACTCCCGGCCGCCCTCGTTCGAGGCGAGATCGATCGCGCGCATCCGTTCCATGTTGAAGTCTCGAAGGTCCTCGCGCAGCCGCTCGTACAGCGCGGTGCCGATCCCCTCACCCTGCCGGTCGGGATGGACGGACAGTCGCAGCACGTCGCCCTCGTCTTCGGTGACGACGCCGTGCGTGAAGCCGACGATCTCACCGTCCCGTTCCGCGACGAGAAACGCGGTACCGGGTTTCGACAACGCCGTCTCGAGGGCCTCGTCGCCGTACCACTCGTCGATGGTCCGATCGATCGTCTCCGGCTCGAGTTCGTCGTACGTCTCGTGCCACGTCTCTCGGGCGACGGTCCTGATCCGCTCGCGGTCGTCCCGTCTCGCTGGTCTGATCTCCATACCGTGTGTAACGACACCGAGTACCAAAGTGATTACACCGTCTCACTCAGGTGGTGTCGAGAGACAGCGATTGTAGGTGAATTCCGCGACAGTCAGCGACTACAATTCGAGCGTGTAGACGGCTTCGGGGTAGAGCTCGCCGTCGATCTCGACTTCGCCTTCGTCGGTCTGCTCGAACCCGAGTCCTTCGTAGAACGCGCGGCTGGTGTCGTTGAACGCGAAGTCGAACGAGCGGACCCGTTCAGCGTCGCGGGACTCGAGTTCCGTCATCAGCCGTTCGTGGAGGTCCGATCCGATCCCCTCGCCCTGATAGTCGGGGTGCACGTACATCCGGAGGATGTCGGCCGTTTCACCCTGTGCAACCGCGTGGGTGAAGCCGACGAGGTCGCCGTCGCGTTCGTCGGACTCCGTCCGACTCCCATCCGCGGACCGTCGCTCCGCGCGCTCGGCGACGAGAACGACCGTCCCGGGGGCCTCGAGCGGCATCGAGTCGTCGGTGTACCAGTTGTCGACGGTCCGGTCGATCATGTCGGCCTCGAGTTCGTCGTACGTTTCGTGCCAAGTATCGCGGGCTACGGCGGTAATTGCTTCGAAATCGTCGGGCGTCGCGGATCGGACGTTCATACATCATTATTGAAGGTGAGACATAAATAACTCGTTGGAATGCGTTCACCGGACCGAGCGGCTATCGCGTAATTTCTCGCCGGAACGACAGGGAACCGCTCGTTCAGTCGCGAACGTCGAACCCTCGGTCCCGAAGCAGGTCCGGGACGCGGTCCCGGTGATCGCCCTGCAGTTCGATGCGCCCGTCGTCGACCGTTCCGCCCGTCCCGAGCGAACTCTTCAGGTCCGAAGCGGTCGATTCGATCTCCGACTGCGTGAGGTCGAAGCCCTCGATGATCGTCACCGGTTTGTCGTATCGTCGGCTCTCCGTCCGCAGCGACAGTACTTGCTGGGACGTCTCGAGGTCGCCCTGACTGTCGAGTTCGTCGAGCAGGTCGTCGAGGTCGTCGTTGTCTGCCATATCCTCACATGGACTGTGCGCGAGGATAGCCCTGTCCTTGCCTTCGCAACGGTCGACGGCTCGAGGGGCTAACACTCGATGTCGGTCCGGTCGTAGCACGCTCTCTCAGCCCCGGCAGTACGATATCTGCCAGTCGGCAGGCAGCATCGATGCTCCCGACTCGAGTCCGTTACTGTCTCCTCGTCTGGTACGGCCGTCATGGCCCTCGCCGTCGCTCAAAGGGTTAACTCAGATACTCACACTCTACATGGCTTGGGAGTAGGCTAAAATCTCCGGCCAGGTCGTATCCGATGAATGCATCGAGACCGCTCTCATCATGAACGGACGGACATCGATGACGACTTATCGATTCTGGTCGCGGAACATGCAAACGAATCGACGACGGCAGCGATACTCCGCGGTATTGCTGCGATGAAGGAGTCCCTGAACGCGAACTCGAGACGTTGTACGAGACGATCGAACCGACCGCGATGGAACAGTTACTAGAGCATTCGAACGGCCACGATCGTGACGTGACCATCGAGTTCACGTACGAGGGATATCTCGTCCGTGTCCGTAGTGGCGGAGAGATCCGAATAGTGGCCGACGCATAGGTGTTAGACGGAGACAGCACGAAACGGGAATGGGGTTTCGGCAGAAACACTCCGCTCCGTAAACGAACATCTCACACGAAAGACCGCGCTTGAGCGGCTCTCAGAGCCTCGATCTGATGGTCTCGGCGGTCTTCTTGCCGATCCCCTCGACGCTCCGGAGGTCCTCGAGGCTCGCCTCGCGAACGTTTTCGACGCTGCCGAAGCGGCCGAGCAGCTGTTTTCGGGTTTCGGGACCGACCCCCTGCACGTCGTCGAGCACCGTCTTGACCTCGTCACGGATAGTCTGGTGGTACTGTACGGCAAAGCGGTGGGCCTCGTCGCGCACGCGCTGGAGGAGATGCAGGTGCGGCGCGTCGCTCGGCCACGAGAACGTTCGGTGGGGGGTGACGACGTGTTCCTCGGCCTTCGCCAGCGCGACCGCCGGCACGTCCCAGCCGACCGCCTCGAGGGCGTCTCGGGCGGCCTCGAGCTGTCCCTCCCCGCCGTCGATCAGTAACAGATCGGGATCCGGACGGTCGTCGCGGTCCTCGACGGCGCGACTGGCGCGCCACTCGAGCAGGGCTCGCATGTTGTCGTAATCGTCGTTCTGGTCAGTGAGCTTCTTCCGCCGGTAATCCGCTTTCTCGGCGCTGCCGTCGACGAAGGTGACGTTGCTGCCGACTGCCGCTTTCCCCTGGGCGTGGCTCACGTCGAAGCCCTCGATTCGCCGGGCCGAATCGATCTCGAGGGCGTCCGCGAGCATCCCGCACTCGTCGCGCCGCCCCACGTTTCGTCGGGCGTTCTTCAGCGCGAGTTCGACGAGTTTGGCCTCCCGGCCCGCACCCGGGACGCGGACGGAGACCCCCTCGGCCTCGAGCCAGGCCGCGACCTCGTCGTCGTCGTGGCGTTCGGGCAGGAGCAGGGCGTCCGGAAGCTCACGTTCGGCGTAGTACTGGACGATGAACGCCGCCAGCACGCTCGGCACGCCGTCAGCCTCGCCGTCGGCGTCGACCCCCGCGGAGCCGGGTGCCTCGAGCGTGTGTCGGTCCCGGTCGATCAGCTTGCCGTGCTCCGCGCGCAGTCGGGCGACGGTCGCGTCCTCGCCCTCGATGGCGACGCCGAGGACGTCGACGCCCCGCTCGTCGCCGACCGACTGGACCGCCTCGCCGCCCTCGCCGTGGAAGGCCGCGACGGTCTCGAGTCGGTCCCGCAGGTTCGCCGCGCGCTCGAAGTTCTGCGATTCCGCGGCGGCCTCCATCTCCCGGCGGAGCGGGTCCGCGAGGATCCCGGTCTCGCCCTCGAGGAAGCGCTCGACGGCAGTGACGTCCTGGGCGTAGCTCTCGAGGTCGATCTCCCGGGTGCAGGGCGCGGTACAGAGCCCCATCTCGTAGTCCAGACACGGCCGGTCGCGACCCGCGTACTTGTGGTCCGAGCAGCCCCGCACGCCGTACGTTTCCCGCAGCGCTTTCACGACCGTCTCGACCTGCGTCTTGCTGGTGTAGGGGCCGAAGACGGTCGCGGACTCGTCGGGATCGCGCGTGATTTCGATCCGCGGCGCGTTGTGGGCCGTCAGCTGAACCATCGGATACGACTTGTCGTCCTTAAGCCGGACGTTGTAGCGGGGCTGGTGGCGCTTGATCAGGTTCGCCTCGAGCAGCAGTGCCTGCGTCTCGGTGTCGGTGACGGCGATCTCGATCCCGTCGGCGCGATCGACCATTCGGCGGATCCGCGCGCTGCGGGGGTCGGCGTAGGACCGGACCCGACTGCGCAGATCGACCGCTTTCCCGACGTACAGGGTCGTTTCGCCCTCGCGGAACTGGTAGACGCCGGGCTCTCTGGGCAACGACCCGGCACGCTCGCGAACCACGTCGGCGTTCATCGACTGCCCTACGGAGTCAGGAGGTTTCAGCCTGACTCCTCGTCCCCGAGCCACTCCGCGCCGGGACGGTCAGTTCGACTCTGGTCGTCGTGGTCGGTATGTCCGTCCCGCAACCGTTCGTCTTCGGTGCGCTCGCCCCGTCGCTGTTCGTCATCGGTGCGTTCGTCCCGTCGCCGTTCGCTACGACCGCCTTCGGCACCGGTGCTTTCCTCGAGCGTCAATGCCGGTGTGGATTCCGGCCGAATCGCAGTCTCGATGTCGGCGATCAGGCCGGCCTCGAGATCGGCCTTGCTAACGGGAACCTCGAGAGCGTCCTCGCCGCGCACCCGGAGGACGAGCCGGCGCGAACGCGAGCGGACGTAGCGCCAGCCGAAGGCGGCGGCGATGGCCAGTGCGGCGACGCCGCTCAGGAGAACGCCCCAGTCGAGTCCCAGGAGGGCCGTTTCGGTCGCCGACAGCGCGGCGTCGACGAGGTTTGCGATGGCGTTCGATCCCGGGAGTGAGCCGGTGTCCCGAAACCCGAACGATGGCGCGAAATCGACGAACCTGACGGTCCTCGCCATCTCGAGCAGTCCGACGCCGACGAAGGCGGCGACGATTCCCCAGCAGAGCTGCCCGAGCCGGTCGTCCGTTTCGACGCTCACGGTTCCGACGTTTGGCCGCTCGGCGTGGCGAAACTCCGGCCCGTCCGCGTCCGGGACGAACGTCATGACGCGACGGTTCGTGACGACAACCGTCGCCCGCTCGAGGTCGACGCGTCGTTCGACGGTCTCTCCGTCGTCGCACAGCTGGTCGGCGTGCTCGCTCCACTGCGCGATGCGCTCGCTTCGGGTCTCGGTCATCGGTGATCGTCGTCATCTCTCCAACGTCGACCCCCAAGTACGGCGGGGCTCGTTCGCGCGAGTAGGGCGCGCCTTCGAGACGGATCCGACGTGACGGGACGGGTCCGACTCGGTACTTTCTCAATGCTCGACCGGTAATTAGCCACGTATGAGTGACTCGACGGTTCAGTGCTGGCTCGTCGAACGAACGTTCGACGACCGCAACCTCGTGACGATCGTCTACGCGACGCCCGACGGCTCTCGCTACCAGCAGCGGGAACGGTCCTCGACGTCGCTCCAAAGCGGCACACCGGTTACCGCGGCCACGGAGATTCCGGAGGACGAACTCGAGCCGGTGTCCGACGAGGAAACCCGCGAGCGCTACGCCACGGAAGTCGAACGGACCGCCGATCAGTACGATCCCGACGATCCGATCTAGGGGCCGACTAGCCGTTTCATTCGAGACGCCGATATCGGCTCATAACGTCCTCATACCGTTGAATACAACTGTAATGGCGATGTCACAAACCTTATCGGGCAACGCTACGACCACTCTGTCATGCCCGCTATCACAGTCGACGACCTGACCAAATCCTTCGGTCAGACCGTCGCACTCGAAGACCTCTCCTTCCAGGTCGAAGAGGGCGAGGTGTTCGGATTCCTCGGTCCCAACGGTGCCGGGAAGTCGACGACGATCAACATCATTCTCGATTTCGCCCGCCCGACGGCGGGCGAGGTGAGCGTTCTCGGAATGGACGCCCAGCGCTACAGCCGGGACATCCGGCAGCGAACCGGGGTCCTCCCCGAGGGCGTCGAACTGTACGACCGCCTGACCGCTCGCCAGCACCTCGAGTTCGCGATCGACTCGAAGAACGCCAATGACGACCCCGAAGCGCTGCTCGAGCGGGTCGACCTGGCCGACGCGATCGACAGAAAGGCCGGCGGCTACTCGAAGGGGATGGCCCAGCGGCTCATGCTCGCGATGGCGCTGGTCGGCGAGCCCGATCTGCTGATCCTCGACGAGCCCTCGACCGGGCTCGACCCCAACGGGGCCCGCGAGATGCGCGACATCGTCCGCGAGGAGAACGAACGGGGCGCGACCGTCTTCTTCTCGAGTCACATCATGGAGCAGGTCGAGGCGGTCTGCGACCGCGTCGGCATCCTCCGGGAGGGCGAGATGGTCGCCATCGACTCCGTCGAGGGACTGCGCGACTCCGTCGAAGGCGGGACGACGCTCCGCGTCACCGTCGATCGGATCGACGACGACGCGCTGCAGGCGGTCCGCTCGCTGCCCGACGTCAGTAGCGCCTCCGTTCAGGGGCAGAACCCGCCGACGATCGTCGTCGCCGTCGACGGCTCCAAGACGGCCGTCCTCTCCGCGCTCGAGGATCGCGGCATCGAGATTCAGGACTTCGAGACGACCGAAGCGTCGCTCGAGGACGTCTTCCAGTCATACACGACCGACGCCGGGACGGGGGTGCACGCGCGATGAGCACCGATACGGGCACCGAAACGGGATCCGTGGATTCGGGCGGATCGACCTCGAGTTCGATCAACCTCGAGAGCGTCCGCGCGGTCGCGAAGAAGGACTTTCAGGACGCGGTTCGCTCGTGGCTGTTCTGGGGCCTGAGTTTCTTCTTCTTCCTGCTGCTGGTCGGTATCACGGGTGCGCTCGCGTACTTCGGTGAGGATATCGCAGCGCAAGGAGCGACGACCAATATGCTCGTGTCGTTGGCCAGTGAGATCACGCGACTTGTAATTCCGCTGATCGCGCTAGTGCTCGGCTGGAAATCGATCGCCGGCGAGCGCGAGAGCGGGAGCATCAAGGTTATGCTCTCGCTCCCCCACTCCCGGAAGGACGTCCTGCTCGGGAAACTGATCGGTCGATCGGCTGTCCTCTCGCTCTCGTTGATCGTCGGATTCGTCCTCGCCGCCGCCGTCGTCGCCGCGTTGCTCGGTAGCTTCGACGTCGTGGACTACGTCGGCCTCCTCGCGATGTCGATCATCTACGGCGTGGCGTACACGAGTATCGCCGTCTCCCTCTCGTCCCTGACTCGCTCGACGACGATCGCCGGTGCCGCGATGTTCAGCATCTTTCTCCTGTTCTACGTCATCTGGAACAGTCTATCGGGGGTGTTCGGGCTGCTGGCGGATCGAGATATTCTCTTCTTCGATACCGTGAACTACACCACTGAAGTTCAGGGACGGGAAATGCAAGTCGAACGCCTCCCGGACTGGGCGTACTTCATTATCAATCTCGATCCCGGCGAAGCATTTAGACGCGTCCTGACACTGGTCACCGATGTCGACTCGATCCAGATGCAGGCCCAGTTGAACGAGGAAATGTTCGGCGGCGAACTACCGTTTTTCCTCCAGGACTGGTTCTCCTTTATCATCCTGCTGGCCTGGATCGTCGTCCCGCTCGCGATCGCGCTCTGGCGGTTCGATCGCGTCGACCTGTGAACTGACGCGCGACTGCCTCTCTCCTGCGTTTCACGCGCGAGTCCCGACCGCAAGTCCGACCGCCAGCGATGACACTCCGCCGATCGTGGCAATCGATTTAGGGCTCCTCCGTCCGTATGCGACCCCGTGACCGACTGCATCTGCTACGGCGGCAAGGGCGGCGTCGGCAAGACGACCTGCGCGGCGGCCACCGGGCTCTCGCTGGCCGCCGCGGGTCGGCGGACGCTCGTCGTCTCCACCGATCCGGCCCACTCGCTCGCCGACTCGCTCGAGGTCGATATCGGATCGGAGCCGGCCGAACTCGAGGTACCCACTCTACTCGAGGGGGCCGAGACGTCCGCGACGCTCGAGTCCGACGCCGACCGATCGGGGAGCCTGTGGGCCGTCGAGATCGATCCCGAAACGCAGCGAGAGCGCTGGCGGCGGACCTGCGCAGCGCCGGGATCAGCCTCTCTGACGCGGAGGTCGAGGAACTCTTCGCCGGCGGCGCGCCGGCCGGCAGCGACGAGATCGCGGCGCTCGATTTGCTGGTCGAGTACGTCGACTCCGGCGAGTGGGACGTCGTCGTCTTCGACACCGCGCCGACGGGCCACACCCTGCGGCTGTTCGACATGCCCGGAACCATGGGACGCGCGCTCGAGACGGCCCAGTCGCTTCGCGGGCAGGCGAAGCGGATCGGCAACGCCGCGCGGACGGCGGTTCTCGGACCGATGTCGATGCTCGGCGGGCAGCACGATGACGAAGAAGAGAGCCTCGCGGCGTTTCAGGCCCGCCTCGAGCGCGCTCGCGACCTGCTCACCGATCCCGAGCGGACCGAGTTCCGCGTCGTCCTGATTCCGGAGGCGATGGCCATCGCGGAGTCCGAACGGCTCGTCGCACGGCTTCGCGAGGCGGGGGTATCGGTCGAGCGACTGGTGGTGAATCGAGTGCTCGAGGACCTCCACGAGGGCTGTCCGCGCTGTGAGTCGCGACAGGCGCGCCACGAGGAACGGCTCGCCGAAATCCGCGAGGCGTTTCCGGGACTCGAGGTAGTGACGCTGCCCGACCTCGAGGGGGAAGTGCAGGGCGGGGAGTCGCTGGCGGTGATCGCCGAGCGACTGCCGACCTGAGCGATCACAGCGGGTTTCGCCACTACATTTATGATGTCTGATGTGATACAATCTATCATGGCACTCTCGCTCGGTCGGAACTCGTCTCCGCTCGTCACGGCGATCGGCGCGGCCGTCGCGCTCGTGGCCATCGTCGGCACGCAGGTGCTGGGCTGGGAGTGGGGTTCCGGACAGCTCGTCCCGACGATTATCGGCGTTGTCGTTGCCGTGATTGCAGTCTTCGTAATGCTCACTCGTCGGTAATCAACCAGCCATCATCGATATTTTCGTCGTCTCTCTGTAGCCATTCCATTCGAATCACGTGTTCTGCTCCTGCTGGCAGCACGGAGAAGCCACACCCTTCCCAGCCGATTTCTCCTCACGGGTGCTTCGCACCTGTTCGGATGGTTCGCGGGATCTCCGGTCCCGCGCTAACGCTCGGTCATTCTTCCCTCGCTCATCCAACGGAAGACGCTCTGCGTCTTCCGAGCCGTTCGCTCGTTCCACTCGCGAAGACCTCTCACGAGTTCGAAGTGCGGTTCGTCGTCGACTCACCGCACTATAGCGCGCCACCGCATGGGGATAGTCAATCTGGAAACGGACGGAGAGTGAGTGTCTCGGGAGTACTTGACCTGTCTCGAGCGACTACCCGAGGTCGATCCCTTCGTCCTCGAGCAGCGTCCAGAATTCGGATTCGTCGAGGATCGGCACGTCTTCGTCTCGGGCGTCCTCTTGCTTCGTCGCGCCCGGATTGTCGCCGGCGACGAGGTAGTCCGTATTGCCAGAGACGCTTCCCGTCGCGTTCGCGCCGTGGGTCTCGACGAGTTCCCGCGCGTCGCCTCTGGTCATCTCCTCGAGCGAGCCCGTGAAGACGAAGGTCAGTCCCGCGAGTTCGTCGCCGCCGGTGTCGATGTCGACTTCCTGCGGGGAGACGTGCTCGAGCACGCTATCGACGACGGCGGCGTTCGCCTCGCTCACGAAGAACTCGTGGATCGTCTCGGCGACGGTGTCACCGACGTCGTCGACGCCCTCGAGTCGCTCGGGCTCGGTTTCGGCGGCCTCGCGGAACGCGTCGAAGGTGCCGAACTCGCGGGCGAGTTCGCGGGCCGTCGTCGGACCGACGAGGGGGATGCCGAGCGCGGAGATGAAGTCGGAAAGCGGCGGCTCGCGACTGCCCTCAATCTCCTTGAGGAGGTTCTCGGCGCTGGTCCCGCCCCAGCCCTCGAGCGCCAACAGTTCGTCCTGCTCGAGTTCGTAGAGGTCCGCAACGGACTCGAGGAGGTCGGCATCGACCAGTTGGCGGACGCTCTTCTCGCCTAGTCCCTCGAGGTCAAGGCCGTCGTCGCTCGCGTAGTACTCGATCGAGCGCCGGAGTTGGGCGTCACAGCCCAGCCCGCCGGTACAGAAGGCGATCGGGCCGTCGCGCTCGACGGGGCTGCCACAGACGGGGCACGCGTCGAGCATCTCGTAGTGTCCCTCGCTCCCTTTTTTGACGACCTCCTCGACGTAGGGGATCACGTCGCCCGCGCGCTGGACGCGGACCGTGTCCCCGACGTTGACGTTCTTCTCGGCGATCTCCTCGGGGTTGTGCAGGCTCGCCCGCGACACCGTCACGCCGCCGACGTCGACCGGCTCGAGCAAGGCGACGGGCGTCAGTCGGCCCGTCCGACCGACCTGGAGCGCGACGTCGACGATCGGCGTCACCTCCGCGCGGGCGGGGAACTTGTAGGCGAAGGCCCAGCGGTCGTGGCGCGCCGTCTGTCCGAGTTCCTCGCGGGCGTCTCGATCGTCGACCTTGATCACGACGCCGTCGATCTCGTAGCCCAGGTCGTCGCGGGCCTCGAGCATGCGGTCGCGGTACTCGATCGCGTCCTCGATGTCGTCCACCACCTCCACGCGGTCGTTCACCCGCAGACCGAACTCGGGGAAGCGCTCGAGTTCGTCCCGGTGGGTGTCCTCGAGTTCGCTGGCAGCGAGCACGTCGAAGTAGAAGACCGCGAGCGGGCGCTCGGCGACGATCGCGGGATCGAGTTGGCGGATGGTTCCAGCGGTAGCGTTGCGCGGATTGGCGAAGGGCTCCTCGCCGCGCTCGATACGCTCGCGGTTGTGCGCCTGAAAGGCGTCTTTGGGCATGTAGACCTCGCCGCGCACCGCGAGGAACTCGGGGTGGTCGCCGTGGAGTTGCTGTGGCACGGAGCCGATCGTACGCGCGTTGCGCGTGACGTCGTCCCCTTCGCGGCCGTCGCCGCGAGTCACGGCGCGCTCGAGGCTGCCCGCTTCGTAGACGAACTCCATGGAGACGCCGTCGAACTTGGGCTCGCAGACGTATTCGACGTCTCCGACCTCCCGCTGTACGCGATTGCCAAAGTCCCGCACGTCCTCGACCTCGCCGCTCTGGTCGATCGAGAGCATCGGTTCGACGTGTTCGACCGTCTCGAACTCCTCCATCGGTTCGCCGCCGACGCTTCGGGTGGGGCTGTCGGGATGAGAGAGATCGAATTCCTCCTCGAGGTCGCGCAGTCGGGCGAAGAGCGCGTCGTAGGTCCGATCGGCGATCAGCGGCTCGCTCTCGACGTAGTACCGGCGGTCGTGCTCGCGAATGGCCTCCCTGAGCAGTTCGACCTGCTCGCGCGCCTCGACCTCCGAGAGGTCCTCGAGCGGGGCGAAGTCCGTCGGCGGCTCTCGGAGATACGGGTTGTCTTCGTCCGCGTCCTCGTCGGCGACTGGCATTCTTGCTCGAGGGTTGCCGCTCGCACCCGTTAACGTTACTGACCGCGGCGCGGCCGATCCGTTTCGAGCCGACTCGAGTCGGGCCGTCACCCACTATTTCCACGGGTTGTCCACCAGTTCGCTGTGGACGCTCGAGCCGACCGCAATTCGACAGTCAGTCCGCGGTGCGGCGATACACAACAGTACGTAGCCGTCCGCTCGGTGTCGATCCTTCAGGGCTCGAGGCGGACGGCGATACGCGAACGCGGCGTCGACGTCGGATCCTCCCGTCTCGCCGTCGTCTCCGGGTTTCGTCCCGTCGATTTCGAGTAGCCGTCCCGTACAGGTTCCGCAGGCACCGGTACGACAGCCGTACGGAAGCGCGATGTCGGCTCGCTCGGCCCCTCTGAGGACCGTCTCGTCTTCGCGAACTTCGACGGTCCGCGTCCGACCGTCGGGCCACTCGAGGGTCACGTCGTGGCTCGTCATCCGCTCAGTCGAAACCGGTCCGCGGCCGCTCACTGCCAGACGTCGCTCGTGCAGTCGCCGTCGGGCCACCGGATCTCGTGGGCGCGGGCCGGTCCCTCCGAGCACTCGCCCCAGTCGACGAGGAAGTCCTCGTCGAGTTCGAGGGTGCCGTTTCTGGGGTCGACGTCGGCTTTCAGCATCACCGATCCGCGCTCGGCCTCCTCGGGGTAGAACTGGTCGTCCCACGAGGAGAACAGCGAGGTGGTCCAGTAGAGCCGTTCGCCGTCGAGCGAGAGCTGAACCATCTGCGGGCCGGCGGCCAGCTCGCGGCCCTGGACCTCCTGCACCTCGCCGAAGGTGCCGCCGACCGAGAGCGAGTCGGCCCGCCGCGGGTTCGACGGGTCCGAGATGTCGTACATCCAGACCTCGCCGTGGAGCCAGTTCGAACCGAACAGGTACCGATCGTCCATCGAGATCAGGATGTCCGTCGGCAGCGCGGGGACCGGCATGTCCCAGTCGTCGTGCTCCCGGCTCTCGAAGTCGATCACCTTCTCGGCGCGGTATTCTTCGCTCTCTTCGTCCCGCCAGAAGTGGAAGACGTTCGACGAGAGCGCCGCCCCCACGAACCCGTGGGTCGATTCGGGAGTGTGGAGGAAGCGAACCTCGAGGGGAATCAGTCCCTCCTCGCCGAGATCGATCGTCTGCTCGACGGTGCCCGCCTCCCAGTCCCAGAAGTGGAGCCGCTGGCCGTAGTTCCCTTCCTCGACGTCCTCGAGGTCGAATCCGGGGTAGTACGTTTTGGGAGCGGCCCACTCGCTCGAGACCATCACGTTCTGGCGGGGCTGGTACCAGTAGTCGTAGTTCATCTCGATCTCGCCCGGCGGCTCCCACCGCCCTTCGATCTCGAAGTCCTCGTTCAACTCGAGGAAGCCGCCCGGAAGCTCGCCGTCGGCGTCGCCGAGCATGCTGATCAGGATCTCTCCGTCCGGGATGCAGTGGACGGTGTGCGGTGCCGAGAGGTCGTATTCGAAGACCTCCTCGGGTTCGATCACCGTCTCGAGTTCGGGATTCCGCCGGTCTTGCGCGTCGATCACGTGGATCCGCGAGGAGCGCTGGCCGGGGACGATCAGGTGTCGCCGCTCGAGGCCGTCCATGTGACACGATGACGAACAGGCGTTCCACCCGAAGTGGTGGAGTTCGTCGCCGCGATTCGGCAGTTCGATGCGGTCGACGATGTCGCAGTACGTGTCCGAGTCGGGATCGAGGTCAACGACCGAGACGAAGTCCGGCGCGTCGACATCGGTGCCGACGTAGAGGCTCATCACGTAGGCCAACCGTTCCCGCTCGCCCTCTTCGATGGCGGCCTGGGGCGTCGCGTAGCCGGGTCCCTCGTGGTGGTCGTGATCATGGTCCGGTTCGACGTCGCTTGGCGTGCTAGCATCACTCATAGGTGTTCCGACCATGAACAAGTAGATAAATCTGGTCGGGGTGACGGGAGCGGGAGCTACGCCCAGGGACTGTCGCCGACTTCCGCACGGACTCGCGGACCGACCTCGATTCGGCAGTTCGCTCGCGGGTGTGCGATACAGAGCAAGACGTAGCCGTCCGCTCGTTCGTCGTCGGTCAGCGCCTGCGGCGGCCGCCGATAGGTGAACGCCGCTGCGGCGTCGAGCGGCTGGTCCGTCCCGCCTTCGCCGGACTCGTCGTCATCCTCGAGCGCGAGCAGTCGCCCGACACAGGTGATGCAGGTCCCGCTCCGGCAGTCGGAGGGCAGTCTGACGCCGGCCCGCTGGGCCGCTTCGAGTACCGTTTCGTCGTCGCTGACCCCGATCGTCCGGGTCGGTCCACTGGTCCGCTCGAGCGTCACGTCGTAGTCCGTCATCGGTGGCCCTCGACTGTCGGACGCCGTTCGGTCGTTCGACTCATAACCGGTGCTACGACGGGCAGTCGGAAAAGGGGGACGCGAGTGTTTGCCCGGCAGCCACCGGATCGAGTCCGGCCGATCGATACCCAGTATTTACCCGCACCCGACCCGTAGGTCCGGATAGATGGAACAGGGAACGGAGTTCGGACTGGTCGACCTCGAGGACGTCGAGAGCCCAGGCGACGAGTGGGAGGAGATCGACGTCTCGGAGACCGACGCCGATCGCATCGCCCGCAAGCGCGACCGGAAGTTCGAGCAGTTCGAGGAGCGGATCAAAGACGCCGACCAGTTCAAGGTCGAGCAGTCGGTGTTCGACGACGCGACGCTGGCGGCGCTCTACAAACTCGTCCAGGACGGCTACGTCGATGCGTTCGGCGGCCCGCTCTCGACTGGTAAAGAGGCCAACGTCTACCTCGCGCAGGCCGACGACCGCGAGGTCGCGGTCAAGATCTACCGGATCAACGCCTCGAACTTCACGCAGATGCGCGACTACCTCGAGGGCGACCCCAGATTCGAGGGGCTCGGCGGCAAGAAGAAAGACGTCGTCCTCGCGTGGACCAAGAAGGAACTGGCGAACCTCCGACGAGCGCAGGCGGCCGGGGTGCGAGTTCCGGAACCGATCGCCACCGAGCGCAACGTACTGGTGATGGAGTACATCGGCACCGCGGACGACCGCGCGAAGCGCCTCGGCGAGGTCCAGATCGAGAATCCCCAGACGGCCTACGAGGTCATGCGCGAGTACATGCGCCGACTCTACTCGGCCGGGTTGATCCACGGTGACCTCAGCGAGTACAACGTCGTCTTCGACGAGAGCGAGGGCCAGCTGGTGGTCATCGACCTCGGACAGGCCGTCACTGTCCACCACCCCAACAGCCGCGAGTTCCTCGAGCGTGACTGCCGGAACGTGGCCTCGTTTTTCTCCCGACAGGGACTCGAGGTGGCCGAGGACGACCTGTTCGAGTTCGTCACGAATCCGGAGCCGGATCCGTCTCGAGGCTAGCGGGAACGACGGCCAGATGAACAGGACGACGGTCAGACGGACAGGACGACGGCCAGATGAACAGGACGACGGTCAGACGAACAGGACGACAGTCAGGCAAATTCTCCGTTATATCGCGTCCGCTTCTGCGTCCGAGATGCCCCACGTCACTCGATCCCAGGCTCGCTCGTAGACGTAGTACGTGACCGTCTTCAGGACGTTCGCGGCGAGGCCGATACTCAGTGCATCGCCGATATTGTCGGTTACGACGAACGCGATAGTCACAGTGATCGCGAGCATGAACACGCGATAGAGCATCGTCTTGACGATCGCTCGCGCCCGGGCCTGATGCGGGTACCGAGTGAGGAGGCTCCTAACTGGCATGCTCTAGCACATGACGAACAGTTATTAATCATTTACGGGTTCATCAACGCTGGAATGTAACCTACTATGGTTTCCCCACTGCTCGATGGCTCGTGACCGGCAGGTGATATCGCCGCTCGAGGAGTGAAGGCTCGTGTGACAGGAGCCGGCTCGAATCGGCAGTCCCCGAACGCATTAGTGGGTCGGCCTCGCGAAAACGCGTATGAATATCGGTATCATCTCGGATACGCACGACAACGCCGAGGCGACCGAACGCGCGACTGAAATCTTCGCGGCGGAGGGCGTCGACATCGTCATCCACTGCGGGGACTTCGTCGCCCCGCTGATGGTCCCCTATTTCGACGAGTTCGAACTGCACGGCGTCCTCGGAAACAACGACGGTGACGTCGCCAACCTCCGGGCCGCCTTCGACTCGCTCGGCGGCGAGAGCCAGCTACACGGTCGATTTGCGGACCTCGAGTTCGACGGCCTCTCCCTCGCCGTGCTCCACGGCGAGAGTCTCGCGGAGGTCGAGGCGGTCGCGGCCGGCGAGACGTACGATTTCGTCTGTTACGGCCATCATCACGAACGCGAACACTCGGAGGAAGGGCAAACGACGATACTCAATCCCGGGGCGCACTTCCTGCCGAACTCCGATGAGGACCGGACCGTCGCGATCGTCGACACGCGCTCGGAGTCGGTGCGATTCCGATCGGTGCTCGAGTAGATTCGGCTTCGGTCGGGTACGTTGATCTCGGCCGGGATCACGTGCGTGGGTGCCACGACCCACCCAGTACTCGCGGACCAAGGTCTTAACCTCACCCAGCCAGTAGCGAACCCTATGCAGCACGTGAAGATTCCGCAGGACCGCATCGGCGTTCTCATCGGTGAAGGAGGCGAGACGATGCGCGAGATCGAGGCGGAAGCGGAAGTGCGACTCGACATCGACTCGGAGAACGGCTCCGTCGCCGTCGAAACCGTCGGCGATCCCGTACTCGGCCTCAAAGGTCCCGAGATCGTTCGCGCGATCGGCCGCGGATTCGCACCCGAAGACGCCCTTCGATTGCTCGAGGACGACATGATGTTGTTCGACGTCGTCGACATCGACGCCGCCTCGCGCAACAAGACCGACATGAAACGCAAGAAGGGCCGGCTCATCGGCGAGAGCGGCCGGACCCGTGAACTGATGGAGGAGCTGACCGGCGCCGACGTCGTCATCTACGGCTCGACGCTCGGCATCATTGGCGGCCCACAGGCAGTCGACGTGGTCCGCAGCGCCGCCGAGATGCTCCTCGACGGGGCACCCCACGGCGCGGTCTACTCCTTCCTCGAGGAGAAGCACAACGAGATGAAGCACAAGGGGATGGAATACCACCGGTTCCCCGGCGGTCAGTCCTGAACGGACACTTGGGGCACTCACGCGATTTTCGTCCGTTCTGTCGACGCATCGGTAGTCGGCTGCTTCGTTGATGCATCTACATACGCGACCTATCAGATGATCGACTGAATTCGTTTTCCCGCGCCCGTTCGAACCCCGCCGAAATCACTGGCGACGCGCAGCCATTCGACGATTCTCACGTAGTGCGACCATATATACCCGAACGTCCATCGGATCGTAAACGCCAGACAGGGGCCACCTCGAGCGCTCTCCTCCATTTGATAGAGTAAGGCTTATATAGAATCACAAACAATCACTCGAGTGACTATGGCTCAACAGCAGATGGGCAATCAGCCCCTTATCGTACTCTCGGAGGACAGTCAGCGAACCTCCGGAGAGGACGCGCAGTCGATGAACGTACAGGCCGGGAAGGCCGTCGCCGAGTCCGTTCGGACGACGCTCGGCCCGAAGGGGATGGACAAGATGCTCGTCGACTCCTCGGGCAACGTCATCGTCACCAACGACGGTGTCACGCTGCTCTCGGAGATGGAGATCGACCACCCCGCGGCCGACATGATCGTCGAAGTCGCCGAAACCCAGGAAGAGGAAGTCGGTGACGGCACCACCAGCGCCGTCGTCATCGCCGGCGAACTCCTCAGCCAGGCCGAGGACCTCCTCGACCAGGACATCCACGCGACCACCCTCGCCCAGGGGTACCGAGAGGCCGCCGAGGAAGCCACCGCGGCCCTCGAGGAGATCGCCATCGACGTCGACGAGGACGACACGGAGGTTCTCGAGCAGATCGCCGCGACGGCGATGACCGGCAAGGGCGCGGAGAACGCCAAGGACCTGCTCTCGCGACTCGTCGTCGAGGCCGTCCGCGCAGTCGCGGACGACGACGGCGTCGACACGGACAACATCAAAGTCGAGAAGGTCGTCGGCGGCTCCGTCGAGAACTCCGAACTCGTCGAAGGCGTCATCGTCGATAAGGAACGCGTCTCCGACAACATGCCGTACTTCGCCGAGGACGCCGACGTCGCGATCGTCAACGGCGACCTCGAGATCAAGGAGACCGAGATCGACGCCGAAGTCAACGTCACCGATCCCGACCAGCTCGAGCAGTTCCTCGAGCAGGAAGAGGCCCAGCTGCGCGAGATGGCCGAACAGATCGCCGACGTCGGCGCTGACGTCGTCTTCGTCGACGGCGGCATCGACGACATGGCCCAGCACTACCTCGCACAGGAGGGCATCATCGCCGTCCGCCGCGTCAAGTCCAGCGACCAGTCCCAGCTCGCTCGCGCGACCGGCGCGACCCCCGTCTCGAGCGTCGACGATCTGAGCGAGGGCGACCTCGGCCTCGCCGGCAGCGTCGCGCAGAAGGAGATCGCTGGCGATCAGCGCATCTTCGTCGAGGACGTCGAGGACGCCAACGCTGTCACCCTGATCCTCCGCGGTGGCACCGAGCACGTCATCGACGAGATCGACCGCGCAATCGAGGACTCGCTGGGCGTCGTTCGCACGACCGTCGAGGACGGCAAGGTGCTCGCCGGCGGCGGCGCACCCGAAATCGACGTCTCGCTCTCGCTGCGCGACTACGCTGACTCCGTCGGCGGCCGCGAACAGCTGGCAGTCGAGGCCTTCGCCGACGCGCTCGAGGTCATCCCGCGCACGCTGGCCGAGAACGCTGGACTCGACCCCATCGACTCCCTCGTGGAGCTGCGCAGTGCCCACGACGGCGGCGACACGGGTGCCGGGCTCGACGCCTACACCGGCGACACCATCGACATGGACGCCGAGGGCGTCTACGAGCCGCTTCGCGTGAAGACGCAGGCGATCGAGTCCGCCACCGAGGCGGCCGTCATGCTGCTTCGCATCGACGACGTCATCGCCGCGGGCGACCTCGCGGTCTCCCACGACGACGACGAGGAAGAGATGCCACCGGGCGGCGGTGGCATGGGCGGCGGCATGGGCGGTATGGGCGGCGGCATGGGCGGCATGATGTAGGAACGAAATTTTGCTCTGTCGTTCGAGAGAGCTTCGCTCTCTCGTGATGACGAAAGGCGCTTCGCGCCTTTCGAACCACGGGCCGCTTCGCGGCCCTCGGCAAAATTTCGATCAAAAGCACCCCTCCCTCCGTTCCGAGCGCTTCGCGCTCGTCACATCGGTCGTCGGCCCGCTCGGGCCTTCGGCCCTCGCGGTGAGAACGGGGGACACTACCGCTCGGCCCATCCGCTCGAGTCGGCCCATTTTCTCGCTTTGGTCGTCGCTCCCATTCCTACTCGAGCGTCGCAGTCCACTTTCTGCAGTCCAGATCGATCCCGATCGTTCCGCATCCGGTTCGTCGTTTCACGACGAATTAAGTGAACTCCCGCAATATTCACCACTATGAACACGCTTCTCCTGGACAGCGACGACGTCGACGAGCACGCGCGACTCGCCGACGTCATCGACGCGGTCGAGCAGGCGTTCGCGGCCTTCGAGCGCGGGACGACACAGATGCCTGCCAAGTCCTACATCGACCTTCCAGAGTACAACGGCGACTTCCGGTCGATGCCCGCCTACCTCGATACGGGCGAGTGGGACGCGGCCGGACTGAAATGGGTCAACGTCCACCCGGACAACCCAGAGGACCACGACCTGCCGACGGTGCTGGGGACGATGATCTACTCCGATCCCGAGACCGCCTTCCCGCTGGCGATCATGGACGGGACGACGCTCACCATGAAACGCACGGGCGCTGCGGCAGCGGTCGCGACCGATTATCTGGCCGTCGAGGACGCCTCGAGCCTTGGCCTCGTCGGGGCCGGCGTCCAGTCGTACACGCAACTCGAGGCGATCAGCGAGGTCCGTCCGATCGAGACGGTCGTCGTCTCGGATCCCGACGACGAGCGCGTCCAGCGGTTCGTCGAGACCTACGAGGATCGCTTCGACGTCCGTGGCGGCTCGATTTCGGAAGCGGGACGCTGTGACGTTCTCTCGACCGTGACGCCCGTCGAGGAGCCGATCGTGGGACTCGAGGACGTCGGTGAGAAAACTCATATCAACGCCATCGGGGCCGACGCCGAGGGGAAACACGAACTGGCAGACGACCTCCTGCAAGCAGCGCGGATCGTCATCGATGACCACGAGCAGTGCACTCACTCGGGCGAGATCAACGTCCCGTACGGCGAGGGGAGCCTGACCGATGCGGACATCCACGGCGAGATCGGCGAACTCGTCGTCGGGTCGAAGGCAGGCCGGACCGACGAGACGGGGATTACGGTCTTCGATTCGACCGGGCTCGCGATTCAGGACGTAGCGGCCGCGCGGGTGGTCTACGAGACCGCCCGCGAGACCGATGCCGGATACGAGTTCGGTATGATCAATACCGGTCAGTAAGAGGGCCGCTCGCCGGCCGTCGAACCGACGTGCCTCGAGCGGTTCGTTCACGATCGAAACAGCGTGCGTCTCGACCGTTAGTCGTCCGTCTCCGTTGCGCGGGGCTGCTCGCTGGCATCGCCTCCGAACGCCGTTTCGCGGAGGTCTGCCTCGATCGCCTCGAGCGACCGCCCCTTCGTCTCGGGGACGAGTCGATAACAGAAGCCCAGCGCGAGCAAGGAGAGCGCGCCGTATAGCCAGAACGTTCCCGTCTGACCGATGCCGTCGACCAGCCGGAGGAACGTCAGCGAGACGAGCAGGTTGCCGGCCCAGTTGACGACGGTAACGACGCCCATCGCCGTGCCGCGGACCTCCATCGGGTAGATCTCGGAGATCATCAGCCAGAAGACCGGGCCGAGCCCGATCGCGAAGAAGGCGACGTACAGCATCAGGCTCCCGGTCGCGATCCAGCCGATCGCGCCCGAGAGGCCGGGCAAGTAGAACGCGATCCCGAGGACGGCGAGCATGACGGTCATCCCGCCCAGCCCCGTGAGCAAGAGCGGTCGGCGGCCGGTGCGATCGATCAACAGCACCGCGACGACGGTCATGACGACGTTGACGACGCCGATACCGACGGTTGCGAGGATAGAGGCGGTGTCCGCGAAGCCGGTCGATTCGAGGATCGTCGGCGCATAGTACATGACCGTATTGATGCCGGTGACCTGCTGGAACACCGCCAGCCCGACACCGACGATCAACATTGGCCGCACCCACGGTTCGAACAGGTCACGGAGCGTTCCGGACTCGGTTCGGACCGTCTCTTCGATCTCGCGGAGTTCGTCCTCGACCTGACTCTCGATGCGGGTACTGGCGAGTACCCTGCGAGCGTCGCTCTCCCGACCGTGCTCGTAGAGCCAGCGAGGACTCTCGGGCATGAACAGCATCCCGACGAACAGGACTGCGGCGGGGACCATGCCGAGGCCGAGCATCCAGCGCCACTCGCCGCCGCTGGCGAACGCGAAGTTAACGAGGTACGCGATGAGGATGCCGCTGGTGATCGTCAGCTGATTCAGCGAGACCAGCGACCCGCGGATCTCCGGCGGTGAGATCTCCGAAATGTACAGCGGACCGACGACCGAGGCAAAGCCCACGCCGATCCCGTCGACGATTCGACCGACGATCAGTATCTCGACGGTCGGCGCGATCGCCATGATGAGCGATCCGACGAAGAAGACGACGGCACCGACGAGGATGAGGCGTCGTCGACCGAGCCGATCCGCGAGCCGACCGCCGAGCGCCGCACCGCCGATCGCGCCGATCATCGCCCCGCTGACGATGACCCCCTCGATCAACGAAGCATTTATCGAATACCCGAATACGGTCGCCAGTTCGAACGTATTTCGAATGTATAACATCGCGCCGGAGATGACGCCGGTATCGAACCCGAACAGTAACCCGTTGAGCGCGGCCAACGCCGCGACGATGTAGATAAACGAATTCCGTTCGTTGCCGGTCGCTCCTGTGCGTGTTGTTGACATTAGTATTATACAGGAATATTATTTCATATCGTAGTTAACAAATCTATCGATACGTGCTCCGATAGTGGTAGGGCAGCCGATGCGCTGCGCTGCGTGCCACACGGAGCACCATCGGCGTTCCGAAGGCCGATCGGCGGCTCCGAACCGAACTGAGTGCCAGGGCGTCCCCGCTGAGGCACGGTCAGGTTCTGAGCCGCCGCGGAATCGACCCCGTCATCGATAGCTCGTCGGCGTAGTGGACGATCGGGTCGCCGGTCGGGTTCGGCAGGCCGTTGGCCTCGAGCATCGTATTCTCGTGGATCGTCACGTCGGCGGGCTGGAGCGGCCACGGGTCGTGTGCGATCTCGCCGG
The DNA here is from genome assembly GCF_013456555.2 of Natrinema zhouii. Classification (GTDB taxonomy): domain Archaea; phylum Halobacteriota; class Halobacteria; order Halobacteriales; family Natrialbaceae; genus Natrinema; species Natrinema zhouii. Next base: position 1,966,985 of record NZ_CP059154.1, on the reverse strand, counting down.
CCAGAACGCCGCTCGCGGTCGGCGCGTAGAACCGCCGACGGGCGGTGAGCCAGTGCTCGAGCGTGTCCGGTTCGGCGGTCCGGACCTCGCCGTCGGGGCGGTAGGTCGCGGCGAAGCGGGTGGGTGTGTCACCGTCCGTCCGCCGCCGCTCGCTCGCGAAGGCTACGTGGTCTCCCTCGGTGGCCCCGACCCGCATGGTCGCGTCGTAGACGGGCAATCTCGTCGTTCGACCGATCGTCGTCGCGACCAGCGAACTGTCGAGATCGATGCTGAAGAAGAAGAGCCCGGGATCGCCCCGATAGCGGACGTAGGTCCGGACGTTGAGTTCGGGAAAGGCCAGCCGCGTGATCGACGGCGTCCCGCGGAGTCCCACGTTCGACAGCACGAACGGGAGCACGCTCAGCCAAGCGCGACCGTCCCGCGTCTCGAGGGTCAACGGATCGGGAACATGCGGTCGAAGCTCGTCCGGGTCGACCGGCCAGTGTGTGAACAGTCCGTCGCGCCAGGTCATCGAGGCGACATGCGGTGCGTTCGGCGATGCCCCATCTGCGAACGTCCATCGAAAGGGATCCGTCCGTTGTGCAGTCATCTTCAGAACCAACAGGTGCTGTCGATACCCTACGACGGACCGGCGTATAAAATGGCTAGTATGCTGTCAAATCCGATAGTGGTTCGATCGCCCCGCCCCTCGGACTCTCGGGAGGACTATCCAGCGAGTCCGTCAGTCGTCGATCTCGATCGCCGGTCGACCAGGTGCGGCGTTCGTGAGCACGTCGTCGTCGGCCTCGTCGGCACGGACGACGCGAACCGGCGCGTCGAACTCGCGTTCGATCAGCCACGCCGCGGACTCGAGGGCCGCGTGCTCCTCGTCGGGCGCGAGCGTCATCGACAGCGCCTCGCGCTCGGCCTGGAGGTCCTGGCCGTAGTCGGCCGCGGCGTCGCCCTGCTCGCGGATGTGCGACTCGCCCATGAGTTCGCCGATCAGGTTGTCGGCGTCGCTCTCGATCGCGATCTCGAGGGCGTCGTACTTCCAGTCGGGGGCGACGACGACATCGATCGCCTGCGGGTCCTCGATCCCCGCGACGTCGACGATGTCGCGGATGTCCTCGCGAGTGTTCGCGACCAGTCGGCGGCGCTTGGACACGTAGTCGCGGTCGACCTCGGCGGTCGGCCACTCGGCGTTCGCGACGAATCCGCTGCCCCCCAGCGTCTCGTACAATTCTTCGGCGATGTGCGGTGCGACCGGCGAGAGCAGTCGGACGACGGCCGACAGTCCGCGCTCGTAGGTCTCGGCGTGGGGTTCGGTGTAGTCTGCATACTGTCGGAGTGTCCGAACCAGATCCTGTGTTTCGCGCAGCGCCTTGTTGAACGTCAGGTCATCGTACTCGTCGCTGGCGATGGCGATCGTGGCGTCGATCTCCGCGTCGACGTAGCTGGCGATCGCGTCGTCGTCGCCCGTCGGTCCGTTCGCGGTGTAGTCTCTAACCATCCCCTGCAGTCGCTCGAGGAAGGCGTACGTCGACTGGACGCCCTCCTCGCTCCAGTCGAAGTCGCGTTCGGGCTGGGCGGCCTGCATCATGAACAGGCGCGCGGTGTCCGCGCCGTACTCCTCGACGATCCGCTGGGGCGAGACGACGTTCCCCTTCGACTTGGACATCTTCTCGCCCTCGAGCTGGACCATTCCCTGTGCGAGCAGGTTCGTGAAGGGCTCGCGGTGTTCGAGCCCTTCGTGGTCGGCGAGCACCTTCGTGAAAAAGCGCGAGTACAGCAGGTGCATCACGGCGTGCTCGATGCCGCCGACGTACTGGTCGACGGGCATCCAGTCGTTGGCCCGCTCGCGGTCGAAGGGCGCGTCCTCGAGGCCGGGGGAGACGTACCGCAGGAAGTACCACGAGGAGTCGACGAAGGTGTCCATCGTATCCGTCTCGCGGGTGGCGTCGCCGCCGCAGTCCGGACACGTCGTCCGCTTCCACTCCTCGGCGGCGTCCAGCGGGTTCCCGGTCGTGTTGATGAACTCCGGCAACTCGACGGGCAGGTCCTCCTCGGGGACCATGACGGGGCCACACTCGTCGCAGTGGATCACCGGAATCGGGGTGCCCCAGTAGCGCTGGCGGGATATCCCCCAGTCGCGCAGCTGGTACTGCGTGGCCTCCTCGGCGCTGTCGATCTCCTCGGTGAGTCGCTCGCGGGCCGCCTCGCTCTCGAGGCCCGAGTGCTCGCCGGAGTTGACGAGGACGCCGTCGTCGGTGTACGCTTCCTCGCTCACGTCGGGTGCATCGGGGACCGTTTCACCGTCCCAGTCGTCCGGTTCGGGGGCGATGACGGGCTCGATGTCGATGCCCATCTTCCGTGCGAACGCGTGGTCACGCTCGTCGTGACCCGGAACGGCCATCAGCGCGCCCGTCCCGACGTCCGAGAGGACGAAGTCGGCGACGTAGACGGGGATCTCCTCGCCGGTGACGGGGTTCGTCGCGGTCAGTCCCGTCTCGACCCCGTTGGGTTCGTCGCCCTCGGGATCGGCCTCGTGCTCGATGAACTCCCGGATCTCCTCGTTTTCGGCGGCCAGTTCCTCGCTGATCGGGTGATCCGGCGCGAGCGCGAAGAAGGTCGCTCCGTAGATGGTGTCGACGCGGGTGGTGAACGCCTCGACGGCACTGTGGTCGTCGATCTCGAACTCCAGTTCCGTCCCGTACTGCCGGCCGATCCAGTTGCGCTGCATCTGTCGCACCGAGTTCGGCCATCCCTCGAGGTCGTCGATCGCTTCCAGCAGCTCGTCCGCGTACTCGGTGATCTGCAGGAACCACTGCTCGAGTTCGCGCTGTTCGACGGGCGTATCACACCGCCAGCACAGCTCTTCTTCGCCCTCGACCTGCTCGTCAGCGAGGACGGTCTCGCAGTGGGGACACCAGTTGACCTCGGCGTCGCGTCGCTCGACCAGACCCTCCTCGTGGAACCGGGAAAACAGCCACTGGTTCCACTGGTAGTACTCCGGCGTGCAGGTGGCGATCTCGCGATCCCAGTCGTAGCCGAATCCCATCGACTTCATCTGGCCGGTCATCGTCTCGATGCAGTCGAACGTCCAGTCGCGGGGGTTCGTGTCGCGCTCTTTGGCCGCGTTCTCGGCGGGGAGACCGAACGCGTCCCACCCCATCGGGTGGAGGACGTTGTCGCCACGCATCCGGCGGTACCGGGCGTACGCGTCCGTAATCGTGTAGTTGCGGACGTGGCCCATGTGAAGTTTGCCCGACGGATACGGGTACATCCCGAGGACGTACGTCGGATCCTCGACGTCGTCGGACGTCCGGTAGACGTCCGCCTCGTCCCACGCCTCCTGCCAGCGCCGTTCGACCGTCGCGTGGTCGTATCCCGCGTCGCTCATTTGCTTATATACGTATGGGGAAGACGCCTCCCTATACCTTTCCATACCGTGGCCAGTCGGGCCGTCGAACGACTCCCGCGACCGCTTTCGCGTCTTCCGTAACTGCTTTCTTCGTCCGCTGCTATCGCTCTCGCCGTCTCCCGCGATCGTCCCTCGAGAACAGCTCTCACTCGATGTCGATCCGGCGCGAATCCTCGCCGCTCGAGACCTTCGGCAGTCGAACCGTCAACACGCCGTTCTCGAAGCCGGCGGCCACCGACTCTTCGTCGACCGGATCGGGCAGGCGGATGCGTCGGCTCGCCGATGTTTTGGTCCGTTCGCGACGGAGGTATCGTCCGTCGGCGTGCTCCGTCTCGTCGGCCCGGTTGGCCTCGAGGCGCAGCGTGCCATCCGAGAGCGTCAGGTCGATGTCGTCGGTCTCGTAGCCGGGCAGGTCGGCCGTGACGACGTACTCGTCGTCCGCATCGGCGACGTCGACCGGCACCGAACCGGGGACCTGTAGGCCGCCGGCGGTCATCCCCTCTTCGACCTGACGACTGACGCGGTCGAGCATCTCCTCGATATCGTCGAACGGATTTCCTCGCATACTCGAGCGTAGGTTCCCGAGCGGGATAAATTCTGCCCGCAACGCGGCGACAGAAGGAAGCTATTCGGGGAGCGTTACGAGCCCGTCGTCGATCGCGTCGAGCAGCACCTCGCGGGCGTGACCGTCGGGATCGACACCCTCGTAGACCGCCCGTACCTCGCCGTCGGCGAGGAAGAACGTCGTCCGGGTAGTCACGCCGCTGTCGCGCAGTTCGACATCGAACGCGTCGGCGAGCTCCCCGTCGGGATCCGCGAGCAGATCGAACTCGAGGCCCTCCGACTCGCAAAACGATCGATGGGAGTCGACGTCGTCGACCGAGACGCCGTAGACGTCGACGCCGGCGTCGCGGTAGGTCTCGCGCTCGCGCTGGAACTGGTTGGCCTCGATCGTACAGCCGGGGGTGTCGTCTTTCGGGTAGAAGTAGACGACCGTCGGCTCCTCGAACCCGAGGCGAACCTCCTCGCCGTCCTGGTTCGGTGCGGTCACGGTCGGCGCGTCGTCGCCTGCAGCGAGTGGCATACTCCCGGTAGCGCAGGACGGAGAAAACAGTTTGCGGTCCTCGATTCAGTGCCCGGCTGCGAGGGTGGCCGATTCGGCAGTAACGGTCAATTCTGCCCCTGCCGGTCGAATTAACGCACCCGTTCGCGTAGGTGCCCTATGATCGACACCGCCTTGCACACCGGCTCGGAGCATCCCGACCTCCTGTGGATTCTCGTCCCCTCGTTCCTGACGTTCGTCGCGGGACTCGGCGTGGCTGCCTACGCCGATCGGATTCGCGAGTGGTTCCGTCCCGAAGGCAGTACGACCACCGAGTAATCGCTTCTAATCAGTTCACACTACGTTCGCGTTGGCCCGTTCTCTGAGTCCCTCGAGCCGCGGGCACCGAATCGATTGGCGTTCTCGAGGCGCTACTCGACGACGTGTTCCGTATCGTACGAGCCCAGCCGCCGGACCCAGCCGTTCTCGGCGAGTTCCTCGAGGTCCCCGATCGCCTCCTGCGTCCGCGACTCGTAGAGCCCGGCCTCGAAGTCGACGTGAAAGACGTAGTCGCCCAGGCGCTCCCCACTCGGGCGCGACTCGACGCGGGTCAGGTTGATGTCGCGATCCGCGAAAGGTTCGAGCAACTCGAGCAACAGGCCGGGGTAGTTGGCGTTCGGGTAGACCACCAGCGAGGTCTTGCCGCCACCCGTCGAGCGCTCCGCGGCGGGCGCGATCGCGAAAAAGCGCGTCGCGTTCGAGTCCTGATCCTGAATGTCCTCGGCCAGCACCTCGAGGTCGACGCCGTCCTCGGCGTTGGCCGGGTGGCCGATCCCCGCCATCGAGGGATCGTCGCGGGCAAACTCGACGCCCTGAGCCGTGCTCGCGACGGCCTCGAGCGTGGCGTCGGGGTACTCGCGCTCGAGGTAGGTGCGACACTGTGCCAGCGCCTGGGAGTGGCTGGCGACGGTGTCGAACGACGGCCCCTGTGCGAGCAGGGCGTGCCGGATCGGCGTCACGATCTCGCGGACGACGGCGACGTCGTAGTCCGCGATGGCGTCGAGACTCTCCGTGACGGAGCCCTCGATGCTGTTCTCGATGGGAATGACGCCGCGGTCGTATTCGCCGGCAGCGACGGCGTCGACGATCGCCGTGACCGACTGCCGGAAGTCGATCTCGCCGTTGTCCGCGATCGCGCTCGTCGCCCGGTGTGAATAGGTTCCTTCGGGTCCCAGCGTAACTGCAGCCATTACCCGCCGATAGCAGGCTACGGGTCAAAAGACCGTCGGGTTCCGCGGGTCGGTCGACGGCGGTTCACCGGCGCTCAGTCGTCGATCGGTGCTCTCGAGGCGCTGCTATCGCCGCTTGAGGCGAGGACGCCGTCGTCGGTCGCGCGAGCGGCGACGTGGGGCTGGAAGACCCACGCGCACAGCAACAGAATGGGGATCATCGTGGCCGCGACGACGGAGTAGCCGGTGTGGAGGCTCGGCATCAGCGGCGCGGCGTAGACGAGCGGGTAGACGATCCCGCCGACCGTTCCGACACCGCCGACGACGCCGGCGACGGCACCGGAACTGTTCGGGAACATCGCGGGCACCTGCGCGAAGATGGCTCCCTCGGCGAACGCACAGCCCATGCCGACGACGAAGCCGGCCCCGACGGCGAGCAGTACCTGACCGCTCATCCCCGCGAGGGTCATCCCGACCATCGCGACGACGATGAAACACAGCGAGACGAACGTCCACTGCTCGCGGTAGCGGCCGGTGAAGACCGGCAGGATGTTCTTCTCTTTGCGTGCGAGCAGGTCGCTGACGTAGCCACCGATCGGTCGGAGCAGGCCGGCCGCGACCGAGAACGTCGCGGCGAACGTGCTGGCGAGCACGAGGTTGTCCGTGTCGAACCCCTCGCGGTAGTAGGTCGCCAGCCAGCCGTTCATGGAGAGCTCGAGGCCGAAGCTCATCACGTAGGCCAGTGCGAGTACGACCGTCCCGTAGCGCGTGGCAGTGTAGAGCCAGTCCCTGAGGTTCGCAGTCGACTTGGTCGCCTCTCGTTTCGCGTCGCTTCTAGCGGCCTCACCGATCGTGTAGTAGACGATTGCCAGCAGGATCGAAACGATCCCGGTGTAGAAGAAGGCCGCTCGCCAGCTCGTGTCGAAGATCGGCCCGCTCCAGCTCTCGGTGAACACGCGCGGGAGGATGAGCGCGCCGCCGGCGGCACCGGCGTTGCCGACGCCGGCGTAGATACCCTCTGCAGTCCCCAGTTGCTCCTCGTCGAACCACTCGGAGACGTGCTGGATCCCGATGACGAAGGTGATTCCCGCGGTCGCGACGATCAGCCGCTCGACGAAGAAGACGGCGTAGGACTGGGCGAACGCCGACGCGATAGAGAAGACGCCGACGTAGGCCAACACGATGGCGAACACCGTCGGCGCGCCCCAGCGGTCGGAGAGCCAGCCGGTCAGGATGCGACCGAACGGCGCGAGCCAGATCGCCGCGCTGGCGAGGATCCCGATCTCGGCGAGCGAGAGGCCGAACTCCTCGGCCATCGGCCCCGTGAACGGCGCGAAGGAGAACCAGATCAGGAACGAGAAGTTGAACCCGATCGTCGCCAGCAACAGCGTCCGCCATTTGGTCATCGTGATCACGACCATTCACCTCGATCGAATCCATTCGTAGAACATTTTAATTTGTTCGCCTCTACCCCCTTACTACGGCTGAATGATCTCCTTATACCCGACTGTCCAGCCAATTCGTGCCGTATTATCTGATATAGTCCGACGTTCTTCCACATGCTTCGCTTGAGCTGTTCGGGAACTACCGTATAAATTCTCTTATTAGAATATCACCAACTGTACGGCAGTATTCTAACAAAGAACTCGTGTATTATGCCCTTTAGTTCGCTGACAATCGTGCCTCTCTGCGAATATTATGAAAAGATCGAAACCAATGTTGGGTTCAGGTGATTGTCCGTTCGGTTGTTTCGCCGAACCCGATTCGTCGGCATCTCACGGTACGCGGTAGCGCCATCTCCGGCCGAGCGACACCGCTCTCGGTCGATCGCACACCGGAGAAAACTACTGATCGGACGGCTTACTCGTCGAGGTGCTCGATTCCCTTCTTCGAGACGTTCGCTTCCGTGATCTCGTCGGGCATCCAGTCGGGCTTGTCGTCGGGAGCCGTCTCCTCCCACGCCCAGCCGTCGTAGATGTGTACCTTGTCCGTCCCCTTCTCTCGTAGTTTCAACTCGACGCGTTCCGCCGCGTCCTCGCTCGAGCCGGGCTCGAGCCGTCGGGCCGCCTTGAGGGCCGCTTGTCTGGGTGTGTTACCCGAGAAGACACTCGACTCATCGTCAGGTGATTCGCGCAATGCAAAGTTTCGTTTACCGTCTTCGCGTACCATGATTATCGCCTCCATGTCAGTCAAGCACACGATCCGACATAAAGATATCCCCCGAAAACCGACCGACTGCGCCGGTATCTTTAAGTGAGTAGCGTACACCACTTCTTCCCAATCTCTAGACCAGTACCCGTTCGCCGTCTCGTCGTTGTTCTCCCGATGCGTGCGTGACCTTGTTACGCACTGGGTCGTCGAAAACACTTAAGTATATCCTACGGCGAAGTTCGGAATAGAATCCCGCGATGGTACGGAAAAAGAAGCTGAGTCCAAGCGGTGCGAAAGACGACGACGGTAACTACCACAACGTCCACCTCAACCTCCACGAAGACGAACTCGAGGTCGCGGGCATGGATATCGGCGACGAGGTCTTCGTCCGAGTCCGGGACGGCAAAATAATCATCCAGAAAGCCGACGAAGACGACGTCGAACACGAATTCTAGAACCCACCTTTTTACGCCTCGGGATTCGCTCGCTCCGCGAGCGAACCGCTCGGCGCAAAAATCTGGACCAAAAAGAGCCGCTCGCTCCCTGACTCGCGGCCGTTGGCCGCTCGTCTTTTCGCGGCGCTTCGCGCCGCGCATTCGGTCGCTCGCGGTACAACACGCTGGACCGCGACCGCAGACTACCTCTCGAACTCGAGAAAACTCGATTGCCTCTCGACTCGAGCCGATTAGCGCAGCGCCTCGAGATCGAACTCGAAGGCCGTGCACCCACCTTTTTTCCGTTCGGGTGGCTCGCGATGCTCACCACCGCTCACGCAAAAAATCTGGACCAAAAAAGAACCGCTCGCTTCGCTCGCGGCCCTACCGGAGCGCCTCGAGATCGAACTCGAACGCCGACACCGGCACCTCGAGGTCGTGCTCGACGAGCACCTTCGGATGAACCTCGCCGATCACGCCGATTTCCTCGCCGTCGATGACGACCGCCGCGGTTCGACCCGAAATGAAGGTCGGGTGGTCGGTCGGCGGCGTCTCGAGGTCGACGTCGAAGTTGCGGGCGAGCGTCTGGAGTCGGGCCTTGGCGTCCTCGTAGCCGGACTCGTGGCTCGCGAGGACGGCTCCGACGCGGCGGCCCTCCGCGACGCCGGTGTTCTCTCTCTCGTCGACTTCGGCGGCGAAGCCGATCTCGGCGAGATTCTGCGGGTAGGATCGGTGAGTGTTTCGCTCGAGGACCATCAACAGCGAGGGCATGACCCAGGTCCGGAGCATGGTGAAGTCCTCGCTGTAGGGCTCTTTGATCGTCGCGGGCTCGCTGGCCCCGTAGACGTCTTCGTTTGGCGCAATATCGAGCCGATCGAAGTTCTCACCCTCGCTGATCATGTGGAAGTTCAGCAGGTCCTCGAAGCCCAATCCGACGAGCTGGGTTCTGGCGGCGTTCTCGAGTCGAGAGCGCTCGTGGCGGCCACCGACGGTCCCCACGTCGGGATACCGGGGCTCGAGTTCGTTGAAGCCGTAGGCCCGCCCGAGGTCGTCGATGACGTCCAGCGGGTGGAGCACGTCGACGCGGTAGGGCGGGATCGTCACCTCGTAGACGAGGTCACCCGCATCGCTTTCTTTCTTTTCGGCCTTGAGCCCCGACCGCTCGGCGAGGTCGATCACTTCGTCGGGATCGAGTCCGATTCCGAGGATCGTCTCGATGCGGTCGTGGGCGACCGTCTTCGTCTTCATCGAGAGGTCCGGACGCACTAGATCGCGCCCGCCGGACGCAGTCCGGCTCCCGTTCGAGTCCGCGTTCGCGGACTCGCTGTCGGGATACTCGACCCGAACTTCCTCGAGAGTGGCCCCGCGAGCCGACAGCGCGTAGCAGACGATGTTCAGCATCTTGTCGATCGTCCACTGGTCGGTGCCCGTCATCTCGACGAACAGGTCCCGCGAGTCCGTCGAGACCTCGGTGCGGCGGCCGTTGATGACCGGCGGGAACGAGAACAGCCCGATACTGTCGTAGATCGCCGGATACCGCTCGTACTCGCTGACCAGATCGGCGTAGGTCCGGCCGGTCTGGTGCTCCTCGAGCACGTCGGCCGGCGTCATCTCCTGATCGGAATCGAGCGGCACGAACCGGTCCTCGTCGGGTTCGACGCCGACGTACTGGATGGTCGGGTTGCCCTCCGTTGCAGCGGTCCCCTTCAGCATCGTCAGATCGTGAATCCCGATCGCGCCCTTCGCGCGCTTGCGCCCCATCGTCGCGTGGAGCTTTTCCTGCAGCTGAATGAGGGACTCGAGGGCTTCCTCGTCCAGCTCGACGTCGCGGACGACCGCGCCCGTGACGTACGGCCGCTCGTCGGGGACCGACTCCTCGACTTCGATCGTCCACTCCGGCGAGTTCGGCGAGGGGACGTGGACCCCCCGCGCGTCGCCGTACTGGTATCGCATCGAGCGGGCGACGCCCTCGACGGAGAGCCGATCGAGCCGGTCCGGTGCGAACTCGAGTTCGAACTCGCCGTCCTCCGTGCGGCCCTCGAACTCGAGGCCGAGGCCGAACAGATCGTCGATCAGGTCGTCGTCGCTCTTTTCGTCGTGACCGGTCAGGGTCCGCAGTTCGTCGGGGTCGATATCGACAGTGGGCATCAGTAGGTCACCTCCGTTTCGCGCAGCAGGTCGAGGTCACACAGGGTACCGTGGATGTCCCGGATGTCCTCGAAGCCGTACATCAGCATGAGCAGTCGCTCCAGGGCCAGTCCCCATGCCATCACGTCGCACTCCACGCCGAGGGGCTCGAGCATCTCCTCGCGGAAGATCCCCGAGTTGCCGATCTCGACGAGTTCGCCCGTCGTCGGGTGGGTGCCGAACAGCTCGAAACTCGGCTCCGTATAGGGGTTGTAATGGGGCTTGAACTGGATGTCCGTGATCCCGAACTGGGCGTAGAACTCCTCGAAGGTGCCCATCAGATCGCGCACCGAGAGGTCCTCGGCCATCACCCAGCCCTCGATCTGGAAGAACTCGAGCAAGTGCGTCGGGTCGAGTGTGTCGTTCCGATACACTTTCTCGACGCTGAAGTACCGCTGTGGCGGCTCGAGTTCGCCGACCTCCTCGCCCGAGAGGTAGCGGGTCGACAGCGAGGTGGTGTGCCCGCGCAGCGCGAGCGCCCGGGCGAAGTCCTCGTCCCAGGGGGAGTGATAGCCCTCGCCGTCCTCGCCGACGCCTTCCCTGTGAGCGCGCTCGACGCGCTCGACGAGGTCCTCCGGCAGCTCGTCGATGTGGGCCGGCCGCTCGAGCGCGAACCGGTCCCAGTGCGTGCGGGCGGGATGGTCCTGGGGCATGAACAGGCAGTCGTTGATCCAGAAGTCCGCGTCGACGTGGGGGCCTTCCATCTCCTGGAAGCCCATGCCGACGAGGACGTCCTTGACGCGCTCGGCGGTCTGGCGCAGGATGTGGACCTTGCCGCCGTCGAAGCGCTCGGCGTCGGCCTCGACGTTGTACTCCGAAAACTCGACGTCCTCCCACTCGCCGCTGGTGAGCAGTTCCGGGGTGACCTGGCCGACCGTCTCGCTCGTCTCGATTCCCGCCATCAGTTCGGTGACGGCCCGCTCCGTCAGCGTCACCTCGCGAACCGTCGACTCGCGGCGCTCGAGTAGCCCGCGGCGTTCGAGCGACTCGAGCGTCTCCGCATCCACGCCGACGCTGTCGACCGGCGCGTCGTCGACGTCGGAAAGCGCCTCGAGCGCGTTCGCCTCCGCGTCAGCGTCCGGATCCGCATCAGCATCGGCGGTGATCTCGCCGCTGTCGATCGTGCCGTACCCCTTGCGAGCGTAGTTCGAAAGCGCGATATCGACCGCGCCGCCCTCGAGCCCTGATGCGCCGATGACCTGCCCCATCGAGACGGGATCGGCGTCGGCTCCGGCCTCGAGTGCGGCCTCGTAGAGCCGGATCTCGGGCAGCCCGTCGGTGACGTAGTCGCGTCCCTCGTCGGTGAGCGCGACCGTTTCGTCGACGCGTTCGCTGACGGCGACCAGTCCCCGGTCCTCGAGTTCGAAGACCGCTCCGGTGACGGTTTCGGGCGGGAGGTCGGTCGCCGCGGCGAGGGCGTCGACGGACGTTGCCTCGTCCGTACTCGCGGCCTCCAAGACCGCGACCTGTTGTGCTGGAAGTTGCATTCGCTTGTTTGGATGGCTGCGTGTCGGTCAGTTAGCGGTTCCGATACTGCTCGGGACGTCCCCCGACGGGGAGTGGGACGGTCGGTTTCGCCTCGAGCACCCGAGATGTGCGCTCGCGGATCCACCGGCCTGGAGTCACCGGACGAAGAAGAAGCCGAATCCCGACCGCTGGTGTATTGATTGGGTGCCGACACCGATTTCGTGGGATTCGGGTGCCATACGTGCCGACTCTCGACGAGAGGCGAAAAATCTTGCGTTCAGTACGGTTCTCGTGTTCGGATCGGACCGACGATTGTCCATCGCCCACCGCACCAGCTCGCCAGAACAATATGGCGTGTTTCTCCGTGTCGGCTCCGGTTTGGTCCGCGACTGATCGATACGTAGCCGGCCTGTAAGTGGTCATGTAATCTGGCTGTAACCCATACTTACATCGGTCAGTACTGGCGACATATTTGGTACAGAGCGGCCGGAACTGGTCGCTCTCAAGTCAAACGTAACTATGGTACGAAAAAATCACACGCTCGCTGACGAGGGTAGTACGACGGCAGTGCGACTCAACACGTTGTTCGCCCAACTCCCCCCGATCACAGGCCGAGCCTGGAACGCACTGGTGTACAGTTCGGTGTATCTGTCGCTGATCGCGATGGCCGAGGTGGTCATCGTTTCGACACTCCTCTCGTTGCCGCCGAGTCCGGCGGCGGTCGTCGTCGGGCTGGTCGTCTTCGCCGTCTATACCAACGACCGGCTCGCAGACGCCGATACCGACGCGGTGTCGAACCCTGAGCAAGCAGCGTTCGTCAACCGATATCGAGACCTGCTCTCCGTGCTGGCGTCGGTCGCGTACGGACTCGCCGTCACGCTCTCCGTGCTCGGTGGCCCGGCCGCACTCGCGATCACCCTGCTTCCGGGGGCGTTCTGGGTATGCTATGCTACGGACTGGATCCCCAATACCGGCGCGCGCGTCCGGCGGTTGAAAGACGTCTTCCTCGTCAACACGATCATGGTCGCGTTCGCGTGGGCAGTGACGTTGACCTTTCTCCCGCTCGCGTTCGCCGGTAGCTCCATAACGATCCCGGCGCTGGTCGTCTTCGCGTACTTCTTCCTCCGGGTGTTCACGAACACGGAGATTCCGAACGTCCGCGACATTGACGGCGACCGAGCGATCGGTGTGCTGACGATTCCGGTCGTTTTCGGCGTGGACCGGACGCGCTGGATTCTCTCCGGGATCGACTGCTGTACGGCCGGACTCGTGGCGATCGTGGTTCACACCGGGAACCTGCCTCCTGTACTGGGGCTCGCGCTGCTCGCTGGCATCGGCTACTCGCTGGGTATCACGTCGCTGGTCGGTCGGTACGAGAACGAGCGCCTGCTCTCGAAGGCTGCCGAGTGCGAGTACCTCGTCGTCTTCGCCGTCCTCCTGTTGATCGTGCACGCTCCCTGATCTACCTAACAACTCGAATATATTTCACGATGGGACGATTTTCCCGCACGCTTAATATATAACGGCCGCATTTATCGCGTATTGGTGTTCTCTCTTACCATTCTGACGGCAATATTACTTGCGACCATTGCGATCGGAACCACAGCGGCGCTTATCGCCTGGCAGGAACGACCTGAGCCGGGCGCAGCGCCACTCGTCGTTCTGCTCGCCGGACAGTGCTGGTGGTCAGCGCTCCTGATCTTCGACATCGAGGCGTCGACGCTGGGTGCGAAGCTCTTCTGGGCGAACCTCAGGTGGATCGGCGTCGTCGCCATTCCGGTCGGATGGGTGCTCTTTTCGCTCGAGTACACCGGCCGAGACCGGTACGTCCGGCCGCGTTACATTGCTCTCCTCTCGATCGTTCCGGTGCTCACCGTCGTCGTCGCGCTGACCGACAGTACCCTGCTCTATACCGACTCGAGCCTGGTTCGCGAGGAGGGTATGCTGTTGCTCAGTCGGACCCCCGGGCCCTGGTTCTGGATTATCACCGCCTACACGTACCTGCTGGGACTGCTCGGGTCCGTACCGCTCATCGAACTGATCCGGGACGATTCACTCCCCTTCAGGGGACAAAGCGCCGCACTTCTCGTCGCGATCCTGGCACCCTGGGTGAGCAATATCCTCTTTCTCGTGGGTGCCATCCCGGTCACGGGTCTCGACCCCACACCGGTCGCGTTTTCGATCTCCGGCGTCGCCTGTCTCGGCGCACTCACGCGCTTTCAGCTCTTCGGGAAGAGTCCGTCGCCGAACCCGCGCGCACGCCGATTGCTCTTCGAGCGGATGCCGGACGGTGCCATCGTTACCGACAGCCACGACTACATCGTCGAAATCAACGACGCTGGCTCGGACGTCCTGGGAACCGAACCCCGTCACGTGCTCGGCAGGCCGCTTCAGGAGATCGTTCCCGACGACTTGCTGCTCCCGACGGACGGGTCGGTCGCAGTGGGGAGCTCGTTCCAGAGCCCGCACGACGGCCGGCTGTACGACGTGACGGCGACCGCCATTACCGACATCCACGATCGGACGATCGGCCACGTCATCACGTTTCACGATATCAGCGAACACGTCCGACAGCAACAGCGCCACGAAGTCCTGAATCGCGTCTTCCGACACAACATCCGGACGGAAACGAACGTCATCAGCAGCTACGCCGAGTTACTCGCGGACGAGGACGATCAGGGCGCTGCTGACGAGATCACGGCGAGCGCGCGACGAATCGAAGAACTGGGGGTCAAAGCCCGCGAAATCATCGACGTCTTCGAACGAGGGCGGGACTCGATTGAAGCCGTCCCGCTCGAGTCGCTCCTCGCGGACGGAATCGCGACCGTCAGCGAGGAGTATCCGAACGCTCGCATCGACCGTGAGCCGGCCTCGGTCGATCTCTTCGTCGCCAGCGTCCTCGAGCCCGTGTTCGTGAACCTCATCGAAAACGGTATCGAGCACAACACGGGTCCGAACCCGTCCGTTCGAGTCACGGTCGAATCGGACGGCGATCGGGTACAGATACGTATCGCGGATAACGGATCCGGGATCGAGGACTACGAACGGTCTATTCTGGAGCGCGGAACGGAAACCCCGCTGGAACACGGCAGCGGTCTCGGGCTCTGGTTAGCCAAGTGGGGGACCGAAATCGCCGGCGGTGAGGTGACGTTCGAGACGGACGATCCGACCGGTTCGGTCGTCACTGTCGACGTTCCGGTCCTGTCCCCACCCGCCGATCACGCCGAATCGGACGACAGTCCGTCGTGACGGACGACGCGCTACTGATCCGAGGCCCGCGCCGTCTCGAGCGAGCCGGTATCGACCCATTCGAATCCCGACCGCTCGGTCGTCGCCGTCGCCTCGGGGACGTCAACGGGTGCACAGCCGTCGGCGAACTCGATACGGGTCTCTGCGGACTCGGTAGCCGGCAGTTCGGGGAGGAACTCGTCGTCCTCGAGTAACCCCTGCACGGAGACGTTTCCGCCCGCGTCGAGCGCTGCGCCGAGCGCCTGATAGCGGTCGTCCTCGGAGTGGGGCTCGAGTTCCGTCCCGAACGAACCGTTGTCGATGCGTGCCGTCTCACTACTCCCCGAGAGCGTCCCGAATTCGTCCGCGGTCGTCGCGTCTTCGTCGCTACTCGTTGTACACCTCCCCTCGTCGACCCCGTTCGTTCCCGGCTCACAGTTCTCGGATCGCTCATCGTCATCTTCAGGTCTCGAGCCCCTAGGAGTTCCCCGGAGTTCGAAGCCGTCAATTTCGCTCGAGGGAGCCGATGTGGTCGATTGTTCCGACGTTTCCCTCGACGGTTGTCCGGTTAGCGCGTCGCTCGAGACGTGCGTAGACGCTGCGTCCGAATTCAGCTCCGGTCGCGCGGATGGCTCGGCTTCGTCGATGAGTGAATCGACGCTCGTCGTCGGATCGCGCGACCGGTCAGCGCCCCGCTCGAGCGCCCACGGCGGCCACGGGTCGTTGCCGTCAGTGCCGAGACTTTCGCCGTCCGGTTCGGTCGTATCATCGGCCGTCGCCGCGGGGACGTACGCCTCGAGTCCGTCTTCCGGACACAGCGGCCGATCGACGGCCTCGATCCGCGGGCCGTAGCGATCGCGGAGCCGCTCGAGCGCACTCGTTTCGATCAGTGCGGCCCGCCAGCGGTCGACGCCCGCCGAGAGGAGGACGAACCGTGCGCCGGTTCCCCCGAGGATAGCGTCGTTGATCGTCCAGAGGACGGCGGGGAGGTTGTCGGTCCCCAGCGGCGTGTCGGGATACTCGACCGACGTTTCGCGGCGACGGCCGCGGGAGTCGGTGGCGGTGAGTCGGAGTCCGGTTTGCGTGTGCGTGACCGCGAGCGACCAGCCGATCGCCTCGAAGACGGCGACGAGTTCGCACTCGAGATCGGCCGCCGAGTACCGGGCCGGACAGGCGAGCCCGCGGTCGCTCCGCGTGATCGTCCGGCGGAGCACCGTCCGCCGGTCGATACCCGTCGAGAGCGCGTCGGCCAGCGCCGTCTCGAGGCTATCGCCACCGGACGGACCCGGTCCGAGATCCGCCGGCGTAACGCCGAACGCACCGAGCACGTCGGCGGGGACCAACAGGTCGTCGTTCGACTCGCGAAGGGACCGGGCCATGGATATTTTCGGGTTCCACAACCGAACTGATATATCTTCGTCAGACGCTGAAAACGTATTATCGCTCGCGCCCGGAAAAACAGAGCAGCTCGATCGACCGATCGCCAGCGCTCGTCAGTACCGTCCGGTGGATCGCCGCTCAGCGACGCCGCGGCGACTCGAGTTCGATATCCGCTTCCTCGAGCAGGTCTTCGACCTCTTCGCGTTTTTCCTGGTGTTCCGCGAGGAACTCCCGCATGAGCTGGGCGGCCTGCTCCTTGCAGTCGCCACAGAGGCGCTCGCCGCCGACGCACTCGTCGTAGACGCGCTTGGCGAACTCGTCGTCGTCGCCGGCCAATAGGTAGGCGTAGAGTTCGTAGACGGGACACTCGTCAGCCCGACCGCCCTTCTCGCGTTGCTCTTCAGCGGTCTCGCGACCGCCGGTCGTCGCCGCCTTCACCTTGTCGTAGCCGTCCTCGGGGTCGTCCAGCAGTGAGATATGGCTCGCCGGGATCGAGGAGGACATTTTCCCGCCAGTGAGGCCGGTCATGAATCTGTGGTAGATCGACGACGGCGGCTGGAATCCGTAGCCGCCGTTGTCGACCTCCACTTGTCGGGCGAGTTCCTCGGCCTCGCCGCGGTCGAGCTCGAAGGCATCGATGTGGCTCTCGTAGACTCGCTTCTCGCCCTCGATGGCGTCGATGAGCGCGTCGAAGGCCTCGTCCGTCGCCCGCCGGTCGGAAAAGCGGGTTCGCGGTCGGATCGGTTCCATCCCCGCCCCGTTCAACTTCGTCAGGACCGAACTCAGCGTGTCCGCGCTGACCGCGAGCTCCGACAGCGGCGTCTCCTCGAGCGCTTCGGCGACGTGAACGCAGCGGAGCGTGTCGTCGTCGAACTCGGCGGGCTCGAGTCGCTCGTAGAACTCGGCGACGAGAGCGCGTTCCGCTGGCTCGAGTTCGAAGCTGGCGTACGCTTCGGAGACTTTGAAGAAGCGCATCCGCTCGGCGAGATCCCGAGCCAGCCGGACGTGGGGGTCCTGGTCCGGGCCGACGGGTATCACGGTCGGTTTGGGCTCCTCGAGTTGCGGGTAGAGGATGTCGGCCATCTGGGTGACGACCGACTGCATGTGCGAGACGTCGGTCTCGCCATCGAAGCCGTAAATTGCCTGGAACTCGGAGAAGTTGGCCTCCGCGCCGAGGTCGAAGGCGAGATCCTGTACCTCGCGGTTAGTCGACTGGCGGTAGAGTTCGCCCTCCTCGGGGTCGAAGCCGAGTGCGAGCAGCGAGAGCAGGTAGTTGCGCGCGTGCTCGTCGATCTCGTCCCAGCTCAGCCCGCGAGCGGAGTTGGCCTCGAGGTCGGCGATCAGGCCGTAGGCGTCGGCCCCCTGTTCCTGATGCCAGATGATCTCGTCGAAGACCAGTTTGTGGCCGATGTGGGGATCGCCGGTGGGCATGAACCCCGAGAGGACGGCCGCGGGCTCGTCGTTCTGTAAGGCCTCGGCGACCGGTCGGTAGTCCCGGTGGCCGAAGATGACGCCGCGGCGCATCAGGTAGTGGGGGTTCGGTACCTGCTCGAGTATCTCGTCGAACTCCTCGATGCCGAACTCCTCGAACAGTTTCCGGTAGTCGGAGACGCTCGAGGATCCCCAGGGGTCCAGCGCGACGTCGTCGGCTCCGGCAGCCCCTCCATCGGGTAACGGCTCCCCGGTCGTCGATTCCCCTGACTCGGACTCCTCGAGTGGGTCGTCTCCGGTCATTACGTGCGTTTTGGCTCGGCAGCGCGCAAAAACCTTCGGCTTCGCCGTCGCCGAAATCTTCGATCGGCGAGAGTAAAGAGGGTGCGCGCCGAACGTCGATCGACGATGCAGATTCAGATATTCGGGTGTGAGCGGGAACTCGACGAGTCACGGATCGGTGCGGATCCGGCGACGATCCGCGAGCAGGTCCGGGAGTACGAATCGGGAACGAGGACGGCGTTCGACCTCGAGATCGCGTTCCCTGACGACTTCACGGGCAGCGTTATGCGAGCGATGACGGAGATTTCGGCCGGCGAAACGCGAACGTACGGCGCAATCGCGGACGACCTCGAGAGCGCACCGATCGCGGTCGGGCAGGCCTGTGGCCGCAATCCGATCCCCGTGATCGTTCCCTGTCATCGGATCGTCGGCGTGGACTCGCTCGTCGGCTACGGCGGCGGGCTCGATCTGAAACGGCGACTGCTCGAGCACGAGGGGGCAGGTATTCCGGGTGAGTAGAAGGCGATTGCTATCCGTCCGCGGACTCGCTGCAGGGCTGAATCGTTCCGGTCTGTCCTTCGTTGGCGTGCTCGAGGATCCCGAAATCGATCGGCAACAGGAGGACGATCTCACGTTGGTTTGTTTAGCCGAGCTAGCTGGGACGGAGATCGTACGTGAGAGGAGATTTTCCGCGTGGTGGCGCGTGCTGTGCCGCGGTTCGCGTCAGCGAACTGCGGCTCGAACGCACGCGAGGGATGAACGAAGGAACGAAGTGACTGAGTGAATCGGTTGGGGAGGGTGTGGTGATTCCCTGTTGCCAGTACGGGCAGAACGCTGGTCTTCACGTTACCACGTACCAGAACGAAAACGGCACCCACTGAGAAGCGCGTTCCACCCACCGAGCAGCGTTCGGCGAGAGATCCGGTTACTACGGCGTCAGTCGCTCGAGCGACCACCACTCGATCCCCGCGTCCCCGTCGGATCCGTTCGACTCCACCAGCGCGAACACCATCGTCTTCCGCACCCCGTGGGCGAGCCGAACGTCGAGCGCCAGATCGCGCGGCTCGAAGACGTACGCCGCGGGATGCACGCGAACCAGCAGTTCGGAGTGACCGAGGTTCTCGACTGACTCCACGTCCGCGTAGGTCCGGAAGTCGGCACCGAACTTGTACCCCGTCTTGGGAACGACGCCGCGTTCGCGCAACTCGGTGTAGACGGTCAGCCGCCGATCGAACCGCTCGCCCTCGACCTCGCGGCCCCGCTCGCGAACCGTGCTGGCCTCGAGCGCGAGCGCTCCTCGCTCCGCGAGGTAGGTCGCCTCGAGCAGCGAACACTGCAGCGTCGGTTCGTCGTACTCCCGGCCCTCGAGTGGCTGGCCGTAGAACGTCTGCTCGTAGAGGGAGAGCGGCGGCTCCCAGACGACGACCCGATCCGCGAGCAGGTCGGCCTCGCAGTTCTCGGGAAGGGTGATATCGGCACCCGACGTGCCGGTCGGATCTCGCTGTCCTATTTCGAAGTAGGTAATCTCGCTCTCTTCGTCGACGACCGCCAGCACGCCCTCCCGGAGTTCGGCGGCCGGAATGTCGGTCCGCTCGCCGATGATTCGTAACGCGTAGGCAATCTCGCCGTCTCGAGGCCCCTTCCCTCGCGGAAAAACCGCGAAATCTGCCTCGCCGCTCGGCGGGTTCGGAACCCACGGCTCCGCGGCCGGCGAGAGATAGAAGCCCCGCGACCGTAGATCCGCGTAGACCAGAAATCGGACACCGAAATCCTCGCCGGGCTCGCGAGCTATGAATTCCCGAAACCCGAGACGCTCGCCGCTGGCGGCGTCGACCACTGCCTCGAGGTCCCCCCGATACAGGAGGTGCGCCGCTTCGACCGGCGCGAGGGCGATTTCGTTCCCCTCGAGCGGATAGCCGTAGCCCCGCGAGTCGTGATACCGCTGGCGCGCGTCGCTGCCCACGCGGACGACGCCGTCGTCGAACCGCCCCTCGAGTGACATAGTCGGGGTTTTGCGAGCCGTGACTAAGTGGCTACGGATCGATTCCCATTCGAGGGTGGTGGTGGGACGGACACTGCTGGGCGTGCGAGCTTGAGAACCGTGGGCGGGTTCAGGAGCATCTCTGCTGCAAACACCCCGAAAGCCCCTTTCATTCCCACCCACTGCAGCGGCTGAGTAGCCGGCTATAGCACGGTGGTCGTCTCGGTTTCGATCAAGTCGTCAGTCGTCCGCCGCGGATTCGGCCTCGAGCGCCTCCTCGAGCCCCCGATCACAGGTCGCATCGAGACAGCGGGTGCCGCTGGCGGTCTCGAAGGTCGGTAGCCCACAGCCGCAGTCGCCGTCGACGACGCCGGCGGGGACGGCGAAGCCGGTGTCGCAGTCGGGATAGTGCTCGCAGCCGGCGATGAGGCCGCCGCGCCGGAGAATTCGGAGGTTACCGTCGCAGTCGGGTTCGGGGCACGCCCATTCACGGTCGAAGGCCTCCGTGACCGCCGCGTCGAGGGATTCACAGCCCCGGTCGAGGCAGACGTTGAACGCCAGGCCACGCTCGACGCGCATCTTGGGAAGCCCGCAGTCGCAATCACACTGCTCGTCACGGATCGTCGCGTCCGCAGGCACGCCGTAGCGGTCGCCACAGCCGACGCAGTGGACCCCGCTCGAGCGCACGAGCGCGCCGCCGCAGTCGGGACACGCCCCGATGGGCGTCCCGGCCGCCGAGGACGGGTAGTGGGCGAACCCGTCCTGGTCGTGGGTCGCGATCCGCAGCGTCTGGGTCCCCTTCTTCGCGACAAGGGTGAAGCCGCCCGTACGATCGCTCGAGACGCTGTCGGCGCGGGTCAGCCACGCGACGGGCTGGTAGCCGTCGGTGTCGTGGACGAGGATGGTGTTGTCGGGTTTGACGATCGTCGTCACTCGACCGCGGTACTCTTGTCGGTCGTCGTCCTCGGCGATGACGGTGCAGTCGCCCGCGAGGACGCGGATCGCGTCGTCGATCATGGGCCGTCTGGCCGCGGGTTCGTACTTAAAGTCGCGGACGAACGGTCGACGCTGTTCTGGCCCATCGGGGTCGGGCGACTGGCAGACTCGCTGGCTCAGTCGATGCAGATGTACGTTCGCGTCATCCCGACCCCCTCGAGCGACCGAACGGTGTCGGTGATCGTCTCGAGGATGTCGTGTGGCTCGTCGCCCGCTAACTCGACCATGATGTCGAAGTCGCCTGCGATGACGTGTGCGTCGATCACTCCCTCTGCAGCGCGCAGGGTCTGGCACACCTCCTCGGCGGTCCCGGCCGCGGTGTCGATCATCGCATACGCGTCGACCATCTCACCAGTCTACGGAACCGAACGGCAAAAAACGGACATGCGCTACTCACCGGGTCACGCTTCGCTCGACTCCGCTGCAGTCTCGTCCGCACCGTTGACGCCCACTTCGTCGATTCGATTTTCACCGCCGACGTCGATCGAACTGTTCGGATCGGAGTCGGGACCGAGCGACCGCTCATCGCCGTTGCCGGCGATCGATCGAGCGATTGCTGCGGTTTCTGGTCCCCCGAGGTCGCCGGCGCGGTCTCGAAGCGTTCGGATTGAGTCGACGTCGATACCGCGCTCGGTGAGCACCGCTTCGGGGAGTCCAGCCGCGGTCGTCTCGGCCGTCGCTGCCTGTCG
Source organism: Natrinema zhouii (assembly GCF_013456555.2). Taxonomy (GTDB): domain Archaea; phylum Halobacteriota; class Halobacteria; order Halobacteriales; family Natrialbaceae; genus Natrinema; species Natrinema zhouii. Next base: position 1,945,088 of record NZ_CP059154.1, on the reverse strand, counting down.
CTCGAGGGTCCGCATCTCGACGACGGTCGTCGCGACTTCCGCACGATAGCGTCCCTCGCTGATATCGCCGGCCTCGCGGGACTCGTTCAGTTTCTCGAGTCTGCGCTCGAGTTCGGCGAGACGCGCTTCCGTTTCGTTGAACTGCGCGGCAACGACGGCCGCTTTCGTCTCGTTGGTCTCCGCGTTCGCGATTCGGATGCCGAAGGCCCGCTCCGAAACGTCGCCCTCGATTTCGGCGTTCTGGACGCCGACAGCGGCGGCGAACTGCTCACCGGGCTTGATCGACTCGTTTCCTGCCTCGGAGTCGCTTGTCGCCTGTCCGTTCGCGCTCGAGGAGACGCTCGCCGCGGCGAGGGGGACCGCGACCATCGCGACGACGAGTACCGCTGCCAGCGTGATCGATAGGGTTCGATTCATTGGTGCTAGTTGTCTGTCCGTAGTGATAGACACTCGAGTCGATGACTTGGGTTCATCGACAGTTTCCGCCATTCAACGCCGTTTTCGATGCGTTGCAGTCTGGCGGTTTTACCGATTTCGGCCGTCTCGGCTCACTCGCCAGACCGGAATCGACGGCGACGTGCGTTCGTCTCATTCCGCTTCGTCATCGCCGATATACGTCGTGATTCCGTCGTCCGCGTCGGGGAGCGAGAGCACGTTCTCGCGACCGAGACGGAACGACTCGAGTTTCCCCTCCTCGCGGAGCGCGCTGACCACCTTGCTGGTCTTCGCGTCGGTCCAGTCGAGTTCCTCGACGACCGCCTGCTGTTTCATCCGGCCGCCATGATCCGTGATAAGTCGAAGCACCTGCTCTTCGTTGGTGAGGAGCGCCGTATCCGGCGTTCCAGTCGCGCCTGTGGCCGCTGATCCGGCGCTCGCTGCCGACGTCGTTCCGGACGCCGAACCGGGGCCGTTGTCGGGGCTGGGACCGGGACCGGAATTCGGCTCGGGTGCACCGTCCCCGTCAGCCGTCTGCCCCGCCCCTTCCCTGCGATTTCGGTACCACCACGCGCCGACGGCACCGAGACCAACCAGGACGATCGCGGCTCCCGCGATCATCGCCGTGTCGGCCCCGGAGCCGCTCCCAGCGGCGGTAACGACGACTCGCGGTTCTCCGGAGACGAAGTCCGTCTCGCCGCCCCGCCAGATCACCGCGTTCTCGCGTTCGTCGTCCGGATCGGGTGTAACCGACGTTCGCTCGTAGCCGTCCGGCCACTCGAGCAGTAATCGGATCCCATCGTCGAGATAGATCCCCTCGAGGGCATCGCCGGCGCGGAGCTTGTCGCCCTCGACGGCGGTGAACTCGTGCCAGCGGAACGTGTACCTGACGACGCCGTACTCCCGTGCGAACGACTGTCGCGCGGTAGTCACGTCGAATCCGTCGGCGGACATGTCACGACCAGTCGCCTTACTCGCCGTGGCGACCGTCTCGTCCATCTGATCGGCGAACGACTGCGTGCGGTTTTCGGGATCGTCCTGAATATCGTCTCGCAGCGACTCGAACGCCGTCGTGCTCTCGTTGTCGTCGAGGCGAATCCAGAACTCGACCGTCCACGCGGCGGTCCCGTTTGCCTCGAATGCGACGTCCATTCGGACCTCGTCCGCGTCGATCTGGTCTTGCTGAACTGCAAACGGACTGGATTGCGGCTGGCCGGCGTTCGTGGCCCCGGTGGCGGCGCCAATCGGCCCCGCTCCGATAAGAAGCACTGCGACGACCACGATTGTCAAGCCGACGCGACTGTTCATACGTGTCGGTACTTGCCACTTCGCTTAAATCATACGGAAGTCATAACGTGGCGTCTGAACGCCTATACTGTGCTATACAGCCGATTCGATTCGAGATGGGTCAATTCTCCATCATTCACTGTCGCTGTTCGGTCCGGACGCGCCGGAATATCGATTCTTTCCGGCCGAAAACGTTGCAGAGCGCTACGCACCGGGAACGCCGAACGCGCCGACGCCGAGCCGGAAGACGACGTTGAGGACGAAGAGCATGGCGAGCGCGGCGATCCAAGCGATGAACCCGATCGTTGCGGCCGTTCCCCAGCCGCCGGGGTAGCGCCAGTTGATCACCCAGACCCAGGCGATGAGCGCGAGTATCGGCCCCAGCAGCGGTATCCACGAGGTTAGTGCCCAGGCGATCGCGCCGAGGATCGCCGTAACGATTGCGTACGAGTAGTCCTCGACGTCGACGATGAACCGCGCGCTGACGAATATCGCCAGTCCACCGACGAGTAGTGCAACGACGAAGGCGACGAGCGATCCGATAACGGCGACCATGGAACCCAATTCCGTGGCCAGATAATTATAACGGACCCATCCGGGACCGACGCTGGCGCGCTGACGATTGTCGAGTACCAGTACGCCGCTGACGCTCGAGCGGACACGACCTGCTATCGCGTGAACACTGCCATCGCGGTCGTTATCGGTATTTCGTGGTCGTCTCCGACGCGAGAATCCGCGTGTTCGAATGCGTCAGCAAGCGCAGCGACGTAAGCGGAACGCACTAGCGGGGTGGGTTCGGCGAAAGAGAGCGTCAGCGGGGACAGGTTTGGTGGAGGGTGCGTCAGCGGGGACGAATTTGGTGGAGGGGGGTCGGCGGCGGTGAGCGTCAGCGGGAACGCGATTCAGGCACCCGGGACACCGAGTGTCGAGACCGAGCCGATACCGGCCAGCTCGAGGGCCGCGAGGACGACGACGGCTGCCGCCCAGGCGGCGATACCGACCGCGCTGGATCGGACCCAGCCGTGCCGATAGCGCCACTTGACGACCGCGACCCACGCGACGACCGCCAGCAGCCCGCCGAGTAGCGGGACTGGCTCGAGGAGCGCCCAGACCAGTGCGCCGAGCAACGCGGTCAGCACCGCGTGGGCGTACTCACGCGTATCCGAGACGACGTGGGTACCGACATGGAGGGCCATCCCGCCGATCAGCAGGTTCACGGCGAACGTCAGTAGCCGGTCCTCGAGACCGATTATCATCGATGCTGATACGGGCATGGTGAGTCAGTTACGCGTCGGCCTGTTCGTCGGTATCGGACGACTCATCCCGTTCGTCGTCGATCTGCTCATCATCGTCAGTCTGCTCGTCGTTACCTTCCTGTGATTCGTCATCGGTGGTGTCGTCTTCGTTAGTGCCGTCAGCGTCGTTGGTGTCCTCGACTTCGTTGTTGTCGTCAGCGTCATCGCTCTCGTCGTCATTAGGTGTCACGTCACTGATCGCGTCGCCGAGCGAGCCCTCAAGGGCACCGCTCAGGAACGACGAGATCCGGTCGTGGATTTCGGAGACGTGATCGGGGACCTGGTCAGGGAGGTCGACAGGAGATCCCTGTCCGTCGCGTTCGTCCGCGTTACCATCGGCAGCGGCTCCGTTCTCGCTTCGGTCGTCGTGTTCGTCTGCGTGTCCGTTCGCGTGCCGTTCGTCGGTACTATCCGCGTCCGTGTCCGTTGCCGCAGGTGCGTTTCCGGGCGCTGCAGCGGCGAACCCGGTCGCCATGATCAGTACTGCGCAGACAGCTGCGATGAGCGTTGTTCGTCTCATAGTTCGCATCCGACTCTCGGTAGTCCGACCGACTTGAAGGGGGCATGTCGTGGCCCCGCATTTCGGACGTTTGAGCCCATTTTGAGGACGTTTTCGCGGGTTTTCCTCCGTTCAATGCGGATCGAACAGGATCGCACTGGTGACAGCCGGTCGGGTCACGACGTGCGGACGAATTCTGGCAGAGCGACCGGTGGCACGTTCCCAACGCGCCGACTCGGGGACGACCGACTCGAGCAAATCTCTGACGGGGACACAACGGATTTCTACCGTGCTGTCGACTCCCATATATGGTCGACCTGACTGCCGAAATCGTCCTGTTCGACGGCTTCGACGAACTCGACGCGATCGGTCCCTACGAAGTGTTGCAGAACGGCGCTCAGGCCGGTGCGTCGCTCGAGACGCGACTGGTCACGCTCGAGCAATCCGGCCTCGTGACGGCGAGTCACGGTCTCCGCGTCGAGCCGGACGGAACGATCGGTCGGCCGGACCTTCTGCTCGTCCCCGGTGGCGGATGGACGACCGAAGACGGCGGTGTCCGAGCCGTCGTCGAGGACGGTCGCTTGCCGAGGGCAGTCGGCGAGCGCTATACCGCCGGTGTGACCGTCGCCTCGGTCTGTACCGGTGCGATGGTGCTGGCCGAAGCGGGCCTGCTCGAGGGGCGACCCGTAACTACTCATCAGGTCGCGATCGATGACCTCGAGGCGCACGCCGAGACCGTCGTCGGCGCACGCGTGGTGGACGACGGTGACGTGCTCACCGCCGGCGGCGTTACCGCGGGGATCGACCTGGCGCTGTGGCTCCTCGAACGCGAGTTCGGTGCGAGGATCGCTACGGCCGTCGAAACGGAGATGGAACACGAACGGCGCGGCGAGGTCGTCGGCTGACACGCTGTTCTCTCGAGGGACTCTCTACCAGTTCGCCGTCCGTCGGTTCGGCCAGTTAGCAGCCGGTCAGTAGCCGGTGGACTCACCGCTAGTAGGGCTGTGGCGAACACGCGGTGACGACAGAGAAACCGAACGACTGGCCACCGAGCCGATGTATTCAGTAGACTCAAGGGCATATGGTTCCACTCCGTAAGATACGATACATCCAATGAAAATATCTGATCGACTTCTTTGTCTGTTTTCCGGACAAGTCGAAGAGCGAGACGAATCGTACGTCGTCGAGGTTCCCAAACGAGAGCTTCGACTCGGCGATGTAGACGAGGGCCAATCGTACCGAATCGCCGTGTTGTCCCCCTCGACGGAATCGAACGAGGAGGCGGAACACGACTCGGCGGCAGAGACGGAACGCGAATCGGAGGCCGCGACGGGCCGGAGCTCGACCCAGTCACACGGCTCGCTGGAACCGCCAGTCGAACCGGGCGAAACCCGAACAGTGGAGATCGAAGACGTCGGCGATCAGGGAGACGGCATCACGCGCGTCGAACGCGGATTCGTCGTCATCGTTTCCGGGACGGACAAAGGAGAACGAGTCCGGATCGAAATCACCCAGGTGCAAGAAAACGTCGCGTTCGCGGACGTAGTGGAACGACTGGATTACTACGAGTAACGCTCGAGCGGGTCGGCTCCCGCTCCGTCGGGCAGGCGCTCGAGCGATCGGCTCTTGGTCTACCCACTCTGCACTCGAGGAGAGCGATCTACTCCGTTCGTACGCTTCTATTTCTCTTCTCTCCCACCGTCGTACTGGCCGTTCACGGACCGCGGGACGAAATCAGTTCTCGAACAGCGGATCGGTTCGCAACTCCCTCTGGTGCTTGCCAAACGGCTATACGGGGCGATCGAATAGCCCGGTGTAGATGACTGCTGTACTCTTCGATATGGACGGAGTGCTCGTCAACAGCGAAGATTACTGGGTCGACTTCGAGCGCGAGGAACTCTTCCCCGCGGCCGTCCCCGACGAGGACGTCGACCTCGCCGAGACGAGCGGGATGAACTTCCGCGAGATCTACGACTACCTCGAGGCGGAGTACGGAACCGCCATCTCCCGCGAGGAGTTCATCCAGCGATTCAACGCGGCCGCCGAGGAGATCTACACCGAGCGCGCCGAAGCGCTCGACGGACTCCACGACCTCCTCGCCGAACTGGACGACCGCGGCGTTCCCACAGCGCTCGTTTCATCGTCGCCACACGACTGGATCGGCATGGTCCTCGAGGAGTTCGACCTCGAAGGGTCGTTCGACCGCGTGATCAGCGCCGACGATATCGACGCCGCGAGCAAGCCGGCTCCCGACGTCTTCGAGTACGCGGCGGACGAAATCGGCGTCCCGGCCGAGGAGTGCGTCGTCGTCGAAGACTCGGCGAACGGAATCGAGGCGGCCGCTCGAGCCGGGACGATCGTGATCGCGTATCGGATCGCCGCTCACGGCGACATCGATCGGTCGCCGGCCGACGAGATCGTCGATTCGCCCGCCGAACTTCGAGAGCGCGTCCTCGCGCTGGCGGAGCGGGAGTAGCGCCGCCGAACGCCGTCTCCCTTACAATACGTGGCGAATCGTTATGCGGCTGCTCGCAGCGAGATCCGATATGGATTGCGCCTTCTGCGAGTCGCCGGTTCAGTTCAATCAGCACAAGATGGCACACCGGGTCTTCGAGTTATCGGACCCGGAGCACAAGTGGTGGCTCTGTCGCGACTGTGCGGAAATACGAAATCAGGGAAGTAAGACCGAGGGAACCTACGGCGAGCGGAGCACGTGTATCGACTGCGATTCGGAGGTCGCGTACGGTATCGCACTGCTGAAGAAAACCGCCCGCGGGGACGAGGTGACCGACGGAACGGTCTTCCAGGTCCTCTGCGAGACGCACTTCGACGAACGAACGGCCGGCGAATAGCGTCACCGCTCGAGTGGCTGTCGAATGCCTCTCTCGCTATCAAACGTCGAACGTCCTTACTATCGAACGTCGACCACACCACTCACCCCGCTATCGAACGCCGACGGTCCGACTCGCCTCGATCGGAATCAGCGGGAGTTCGGGGAAGGCGACGCTGACGGTGTACTCGAGTTCCTCGGCGTCGGCACCGAAGACGCCGACCGGGACGGTTGCTTCGTCGCGCAGGTAGGGGTTCGTACTCGTCATCTCTACACCATTGACGGTCACCCGGACGCCGGCGCGGGCGGGTTCGCCGACGTTCCGAACCGTGACCTCGCAGACCTCGTTCTCGCCCGTCGCGACGCTGTCGGGGAACCGTCCCCACTCGATTTCGACCGCGGGGAGTGACTGAGCCCCCTCGTAGACGCGCTCGGCGACGCCCTCCGAAAGGCCGGCGTCGACGAGTCCCTCGACGCCCGCGTCGATGATGTCACCGGGCGTCGACAGCCCCTCTTTCGCGAGTTTGCTCGCGCGACCCGGGCCGACGCCGTCGATGGCGGTCAGCCCGACCGCGTCCTCCGCGACGCCGTTCTCGATGCGGGCCTCGACCCGCCGCGCGAGGTTCGCGGCGTGGGGCCCGACGAATCGATCGAGGAAGGCTCCGAGCGCCGAGACGAGCCGCGTCGCGTTGCGCCGGATGACCCACGCGTCGCTGCGCAGTTCCGACGGGGTCGAGCCGCTGGCCGCACTGCGGAGGATCGCGAGCACCTTCCGCTGACCCGGCTCGAGGTCCTCCGTATCCTCCCCCACGAGCACCGCGTCGACCGCGTCGCGTTCGTCCTGACGGGCCGACACCGAGTCGAACTCCTCGGCGGTCGCGACCGCCGCGAGGATGTCGCTCGCCTCGAGTTCGTCGTCCCCCTCGCTCCCCACGCGATCGCACAGTTCCGCGAAGCGAGCCGCCGTATCGAGTCGGAGGTAGTACTTCGAGGTCAACACGCCTCGCGCCGTCGCCTCGATCGAGAGGTCCTCGCCGGTCTCGACGAAGCCCCGATCGACCAGCCCCTCGAGGCAGTCTCGCACCCGCTGGCGGAGATTGGGGAAGTCGTAGTCGTCTGGTTTCGACTGACCGCGGACGTAGTAAAAGGTCGTCTCGAGCCAGTCCATCACGTCCTCGAGATCGGTGATCGTCCCCATCGCGATCTCGGCGTTGAGGTGGGTCTCGAGGCTCTCGGCCAGTCGGGACTCGATCTCCTTGCCGTCGCGCAGCAGTCGGCGGTACTTGTCGGCCTCGGCCGAATCGCAGACCACCCAGCCGTAGCCGATGTCGTCGTACCCCGGCCGCCCGGCACGACCGAGCATCTGGAGCACGTCGAGGGGGCTCATGTCGACCTCGCCCTCGAGCGGATCGTGGTACTTCGTATCGCGGATCACGACGCAGCGGGCGGGCAGATTGACGCCCCAGGCGAGGGTCGAGGTCGAGAAGAGTAGTTCGATGTGTCCCGCCTTGAACCACTCCTCGACGAGGTCGCGATCGTTCTTCGAGAGTCCGGCGTGGTGAAAAGCCACGCCATCGAGCACCGACTTGCGGAGCGTGGCGTCGTCGAGTTCTTTCGAGTCGGTATGGAAATCGTAGTCGCCGCGAGCGCCCATCGGAATATCTCGCTCGGCGATCTCGTCGCGAGCCTTCTTCGTGGCCTGAACGGTGTCCTGCCGGGACGAGACGAAGACGAGCGACTGGCCGTCCTCCCGGAGATGCGGTTCCGCGAGATCCAGCGCCCGGTAGAGTCGGCGGTACTTGTCGGCGAAGGAATTGTCGCCGTGGGTGTAGGTCTTGACGCCCGCGTTGAGGTCGACGGGCCGGTACTCCTCGCCGAACTCGAAGGTCGTCTCCGCGGGCGCATCGAGCCACGCCGCCACGTCGCCGATGTTCGGCATCGTCGCCGACAGCGCGACGATGCGGGGATCACAGAGCCGCCGGAGACGAGAAATCGTCACCTCGAGCACGGATCCCCGTCGATCCGCATCCAGCAGGTGGACCTCGTCGATGACGCAGACGTCGATATCGGTGACGAAGTCGTACCGTCGAGAGTCGTGTTTGCGGGTCGCCGAGTCGAGTTTCTCGGGGGTCATCACGAGGATGTCCGCTCGGCGCGCGCGGCGGGGATTCAGGTCGCGCTCGCCGGTGACGACGTACACCGAGTAATCGAGGGCCTCGAAGCGGTCCCAGTCGTCTTCCTTTTCGTTCGTCAGCGCTCGCATCGGAGCGATAAACAGCGCCGTGCCGCCGTCGGCGAGCGCCTTACAGATCGCCAGTTCCGCGAGCGCCGTCTTCCCCGAGGCCGTGGGCGCGCTCGCGACCACGTTGTCCTCGGACTCGAGCAGTGCGGGCAGTGCCTCGCGTTGCATCCGGTTGAACTCCTCGAAGGCAAAGGCGTCGGCGAATTCGGGGAGAACCTCGGCGACCTCCATCACACGGTAAGGGGGAGTGGCGGGTCAAAGGCGTTTCCTTCGAGTCGCAAGACGGTCGCCATCGAAATCCCACTCTCGTGGCACTTCACGTCTCCCTCACAGCGCAGTGTCTATCGCGTATTGACGACGGCGGTGATCGCAGCCCCCGCAGTAGCGAATATCAGCGGGTACAGTATGCCGCCGAGCACGACCGCGGGCAGGAGTGCCGGCGCGACCGTGCTGGTGGCTTCGATCCCGAATGCGGACCATTCGGCGGTGGTTTCGGCGACGACCGCACCGAGGCCCATAATCACGGCGTACCCGATGGTCACCGGCGCACCGGCGATGACGGCCTCGTCGAGAGCGGTAACGTTCCACCGCACGGCCAGGAACGCACCGACTGCGAACAACACGAGCGGCGGAAGCACGTACAACACGTCGGCGCTCGAACTGCTCGACTCGGCGATGAGGTTGAGGATCTGCGTTCCGCTGAACGAGCCGGCCTGGCTGCTGGCCTTGATATCGACCATGTGGGCCTCGTAGAAGTACCAGGCGACCCCCTTCCAGGTGGCGATATCCTCGCCGACGGCCTCGCGAACCTCGCTCCCGATCAGCAGGTACGTGACGAGATACCCGAGCGCGGCGGCGAAGACGCCGAGTCCCGCACTCGCCGCAACGCTCGAGCCACGCGATACCGGTCCCTCTTCGGACGTTATCAGCCGTGAAGACATTATGGATTCTATGAGATACTTGCTCTAATGAGCTTTGGTTACCGGCCGTTCCGAGGATGTCGTCGGCTACTCGAGTAGCTCGCCGTTCTGGAAGTGCAGTCGATGACTGTCGCTGCCGGAGTCGCCGAGTCGTCGCTCAGACAGCGGCCTCGTCGGTTGCGACGTACTCGAGTTGGTCACTGAGCCGGCTGCTCGCCCGTTCCGGTTTGGGGACGCGTTCGAAGGTCAGCTCCGGTTCGCCGGAGCCGGCGGTGTAGACGGTCAGGTCGCCGTAGCCAAGCAGGCGACCGATCCCGGACTGGCGCAGGCTGGTGTTCTGGACGCGCTCGAGGCGAAACTGGGTGACGTCCCTCGAGACGATCCCGCGTTTCTTGTAGAGCTCCGAGGAGGTGATGACGTAGCGGGTGTTCGTCCAGACGAGATAGCGAACGGATGCGCCGATCACGCCGACGACGATCAGGAGGAGTCCGAGTATCGTCAGGAGACCGATGCCGTCGGTCCCGCTCCAGCCGGTAATGAGAAAGCCGGCGAGCGCGACCCCGATCCCGATTGGCAGTCTGATCCCCATCGTGACCGGATGCGGGCGGCTCTCCCAGACGATACTCTCGTCGTCGCTGATGTGAAACCAGTCTGGAGTCGAGCCGAAGGCCATCGGCCGCGCCTATTCCGCACTTCTCCGTAAAGCTATCGGGGAACGGATCGGTTACCGGTGACGACGAAGACGGTTTGATCCACCTTACTGACCGGGTCAGCGTCCGTCAGTTCGGGGCTCGACGCCGCCCGCAAGACTTCCCGATCCGTCGCCTCTTGGGGAGTATCACGCTCCGCTGTCCCTATCGACTACTACACGCCGACGTCTCCTGTCGGCCTGTCGGATCACTATGCTCCGATGCCCCCTATTGGGCTATCACGCTCCGACACTACCCGCGGGACCACCACGGTTTTTCACTGCGCGGCCCGACGATGGGATATGAGCCGCGCGCGCAAACCCGACTGGCTGAAGAGCCGCCCGCCGTCGGGCCAGGAGTTCGCGGACATCCGGGAGACGCTCCGGGAGCACGACCTGCACACCGTCTGCGAGGAGGCCAACTGTCCGAATCTGGGCGAGTGCTGGTCGGGTCGCTCCGGCCCTGACGGAACCGCGAAATCAGGTGACGCCGGCGGTGGGACGGCCACCTTCATGCTGATGGGTGACCGCTGCTCTCGAGCCTGTAACTTCTGCGACGTGAAAACGGGCGGGATGGAATCGCTCGATCCCGACGAACCCGAGAACGTCGCCAGCGCTATCGCCGAGATCGGGCTGGACTACGTCGTCCTCACGAGCGTCGATCGCGACGACCTTCCGGATCAGGGCGCGAGCCACTTCGCCGAGACGATCCGCGAGATCAAGGACCGTCATCCGGGGATCCTCGTCGAGGTTCTGATCCCGGACTTCCAGGGCGAGAAGCGACTCGTCCGGAAGATCATCGACGCCGAACCCGACGTAATCGCACACAACGTCGAGACCGTCGAGCGCCTGCAGTTCCCCGTTCGCGATCGGCGCGCGGGCTACGAACAGAGCCTCTCGGTGCTCGAGTGCATCGAGCGCGAATCCGATATCTACACGAAGACCTCGATCATGCTCGGCCACGGCGAGTACGACCACGAGGTCTACCAGACGCTGGCCGACCTGCGCGAGCGCGGCGTCGACATCGTCACGCTCGGGCAGTATCTGCGCCCGTCGAGAGATCACCTCGAGGTGCGACGCTACGATCACCCCGATAAGTACGAGACGTGGCGACGTGTCGCCGAGGACGAGTTAGGGTTCCTGTACTGCGCGAGCGGCCCGATGGTTCGGTCGTCGTACAAGGCGGGAGAACTGTTCGTCGACGCCGTGTTGCGCGAGGGGAAAAGCGTCGAGGAAGCGCGAGCCGGTGCGCGGCGATCGAGTCCGGAGCGCTCCGAGTCCTGAGTGTTGCGTCGACGAATGGGCGCTCCGCCATACAGATCGGTGAATCGGCTCCGATCGAACGTCGGTTTCACTCAGTCCGGGTCCCGTCTCGAGGCTCTGTTTCGACGATCAGCACAAAATGCCCATCTCCGATCACTTCTGTCCAGAATCTTCCACTGAGGATCGATATTTTCGAAGCGGGCTGGCAAGAATCTCTCCGTTAGTAAACTATTTGGGAAACTCCTTTACCCTGAGCGATAGTTCACTAGGGTATGTACAGGTGGGTCTTCCCGTGAGTACGTTACAGCGCGATCCCGACGAGCGAGTACAGGTACTCGACGAGGCGGGCCGCGTTCGCGAGGGCGTCGACGTGCCCGACCTCACCGAGGACGAACTCGTCGAGATGTACGAGCAGATGCGGCTCGTGCGCCGCTTCGACGAGCGGGCCGTCAGCCTCCAGCGGCAGGGACGGATGGGGACCTATCCGCCGCTGTCGGGGCAAGAGGGCGCACAGGTCGGCAGCGCCCACGCCTTGGACACCGAGGACTGGGTGTTCCCCAGCTACCGCGAGCACGGCGTCGGACTGGTTCGGGGCCTCTCCCTCGAGCGAACGCTGCTCTACTGGATGGGCCACGAGCGGGGCAACTACATGCCTGAGGACGTCAACATCTTCTCGGTCGCCGTCCCCATCGCGACCCAGATTCCCCACGCGACCGGCGCGGCGTGGGCCTCGAAGCTCAAGGGCGAAGAGAAGGCCTTCATGTGTTACTTCGGCGACGGCGCGACGTCGGAGGGCGACTTCCACGAGGGACTGAACTTCGCCGGCGTCTTCGACACGCCGAACGTCTTCTTCTGTAACAACAACCAGTGGGCCATCTCGGTGCCGCGCGAGCGCCAGACGGCCAGCGCGACGCTGGCCCAGAAGGCCACCGCCTACGGCTTCGAGGGCGTGCAGGTCGACGGCATGGACCCGCTAGCTGTCTACAAGGTCACCCGCGAGGCCGTCGAGAAGGCGAAAAACCCCGGCGAGGGCGAACTGCGACCGACGCTCATCGAGGCCGTCCAGTACCGGTTCGGGGCTCACACCACCGCCGACGACCCCTCCGTCTACCGGAGCGACGACGAGGTCGAACGCTGGAAGCAGAAGGACCCCATCCCGCGCCTCGAGACGTATCTGCGATCGAACGGCATGCTCGACGACGAGCGGGTCGACGCGATCGAAGATCGGATCGAGAGGAACGTGGCCGACGCCATCGACGAGGCCGAGTCGGTCGAACGGCCGGATCCTGAAGAAATCTTCGCCCACGTCTACGAGGGGATGCCCCGACGGTTACGGCGACAGCTCGAGTACTTCGAATCGATTCGCGAAGACCACGGCGACGACGCGCTGCTGGAGTGATATCATGTCCGTAGAATCCGACGCAGAGAACCTCACGCTGGTACAGGCGGTACAGGACGGCTTGCAAACCGAGATGGAACGAGACGAGGACGTCCTCGTCATGGGCGAGGACGTCGGCCGGAACGGCGGCGTCTTCCGCGCGACCGAAGGGCTCTACGACGAGTTCGGCGAGAACCGGGTGATCGATACCCCGCTGGCGGAGTCGGGGATCGTCGGCACGGCGATCGGGATGGCCGCCTACGGGATGCGGCCGGTGCCCGAGATCCAGTTCATGGGCTTCATCTACCCCGCGTTCGACCAGATCGTCTCGCACGCGGCGCGCCTGCGGACGCGCTCGCGCGGCCGATATACGTGCCCCATGGTCATCAGGGCTCCCTACGGCGGCGGGATTCGCGCGCCGGAACACCACTCCGAGTCGACGGAGGCGATGTTCGTCCACCAGCCCGGGCTCAAGGTCGTCATCCCCTCCACTCCCTACGACACCAAGGGGCTGCTGACCAGCGCCATCCGGAGCCCGGATCCGGTGCTCTTCCTCGAGCCGAAGCTCATCTACCGGGCCTTCCGCGAGGAAGTCCCCGAGGAATCGTACGAGGTGCCGATCGGCGAGGCGGCCGTCCGCCGCGAGGGGAGCGACATTTCGGTCTACACCTGGGGTGCAATGACCCGGCCGACGCTCGAGGCGGCGGAGAACCTCGCGAACGAGGGGATCGACGCCGAGGTGGTCGACCTGCGGACGGTGTCCCCGCTGGACGAGGAGACCATCGTCGAATCGTTCAAGAAAACCGGTCGCGCTGCCGTCGTTCACGAGGCTCCCAAGACGGGCGGTCTGGGAGCCGAGATCACCGCGACCCTGCAGGAGGAAGCACTCCTGTATCAGGAAGCGCCGGTGGAGCGCATCACGGGGTTCGACACGCCGTTCCCGCTGTACGCGCTCGAGGACTACTACCTGCCCGAACCGGCGCGCATCGAGGACGGCATTCGCAACGCTGTGGAGTTCTAACATGGTCAGAGAGTTCGAACTACCGGACGTCGGCGAAGGGGTCGCGGAGGGCGAACTGGTCTCGTGGCTGGTCGAGGCGGGCGATGCGGTGTCCGAAGATCAGCCGGTCGCGGAGGTCGAGACGGACAAGGCCCTCGTGGAGGTCCCCGCGCCGGTCAACGGCACCGTCCGCGAGTTGCACGTCGAGGAGGGCGAGATCGTCCCGGTTGGGACGGTAATCATTTCGTTCGACGTTGCAGGCGAGGAGAGCGACGAGGCTGCAGAACCGACCGAATCGGAGCAGGAGATGACGAGCGAACCAGCCGGCGTCGACGATCCGAGCGAGCCACCGGGCGACGGCGCCGAACCTGCCGGCGACCTCGGTGCGACCGGCACCGACACCGAGGAAGTCGCCCCGCCCGACGACCGCGTCTTCGCACCGCCGCGCGTTCGTCGCATGGCCCGCGAACAGGGGATCGACCTCTCGAGGATTCAGGGCAGCGGTCCTGGCGGCCGGATCACTGCAGCCGACATGCAGGCCGCGACCGGGGGCGGGTCCGGCGACGACGCGGCCCAGGTCCAGTCACGGGCGGCCGGAGAAGCACCCAGCGAGGCGGAATCTGAACCGAGCGACTCGAGCGGGGCGAGTGCAGACATCGAGCCCACCGAGGAAACGGCGACCGAGAGCACGACCGGGGCCTCGAGTCCACAGCGGACCGGGACACCGACGCAGGTCGAGTCAGCGGACCGCGATACGACCCTCGCCGCGCCGGCGACCCGGCGGATGGCTGCGGAGGAGGGGATCGATATCGATGCCGTCCCGTCGACTGAAGAGCGCGACGGCGAGGCGTTCGTCACGCCGGACGCAGTTCAGGAGTACGCCGAGGCACAGCGTCAGGCGCAAGAAGCAGATAGAGAAGCGGTCGAAGCGGGCGAATCGGTCGGGACGAAGGGAACCGATTTCGCGGAGGGCGAGCGCGAACGACGCGAGCCGTTCCGGGGCGTCCGCAAGCGAATCGCCGAAGCGATGGTCGAGTCGAAGTACAGCGCCCCTCACGTCACCCACCACGACGAGGTCGACGTGACCGAACTCGTCGAGGCCCGCGAGGACCTCAAACCGCGCGCCGAGGAGCGGGGCATTCGACTGACCTACATGCCGTTCATCATGAAGGCCGTCGTCGCGGCGCTGAAAGAACACCCCGAGATGAACGCGGTCATCGACGAGGCAAACGAGGAGGTCGTCTACCGCGACTACTACAACATCGGCATCGCGACCGCGACCGACGTCGGACTGATGGTACCAGTGGTCGACGACATCGATCAGAAGGGACTGCTCCAGCTCTCCTCGGAGATGAACGAACTCGTCCAGAAGGCTCGCGATCGGACGATCAGCCCCAGCGAACTGCAGGGGTCGACGTTTACGATCACCAACGTCGGCGGTATCGGCGGCGAGTACGCCACGCCGATCATCAACTACCCCGAGGCGGGGATCCTCGCGATCGGCGAAATAAAGCGTAAACCGCGCGTGATGACCGACGAGGACGGAACCGAGTCGATCGAACCCCGTTCTGTGCTGACGCTCTCGCTGTCGTTCGACCACCGGTTGATCGACGGAGCCGTCGGTGCCCAGTTCACGAATACCGTGATGGAGTACCTCGAGAACCCCGGCCTACTATTGCTCGAGTGATCGAAGACGAACCTACCCAACATGAGCGCACATTTCATACACGACGGAGGACGGTAACCGATGGTCGTCGGAGACGTCACCACCGGAACGGACGTACTGATTATCGGCGCGGGCCCCGCCGGCTACGTGGCTGCGATCCGCGCCGGACAGCTCGATCTGGACGTCACGCTCGTCGAGAAAGACGCGTACGGAGGGACCTGCCTGAACTACGGCTGCATCCCCTCGAAAGCGCTTATTACCGCGACCGATGTCGCCCACGAGGCCGCCACCGCCGAGGAGATGGGGATCCACGCCGACCCCGCGGTCGACCTCGCCAGGATGATGGACTGGAAGGATGGCGTCGTCGATCAGCTCACGAGCGGCGTCGAGAAGCTCTGCAAGGCGAATCAGGTCAACCTGCTCGAGGGCACCGCCCGATTCGCGGACGAGAACACCGTCCGCGTCTCTCACAGCGGCGAGGGCCAGGGTTCGGAGAGCCTCGAGTTCGAACACGCGGTCGTCGCGACCGGTTCGCGTCCCATCCAGATCCCGAACTTCGAGTTCGGGGACGAGCCCGTGCTGGACTCGAAACAGGCGCTGGCCCTCGAGTCGGTCCCCGATTCGATGGTCGTCGTCGGGGCCGGCTACATTGGGATGGAACTCGCGAGTGTCTTCGCCAAGCTCGGGACCGACGTGACCGTCGTCGAGATGCTCGACTCGATCCTCCCGGGGTACGATGACGACCTCAAACGCCCCGTGAAGCAGCGGGCGAACGACCTCGGGATCGACTTCGAGTTCGGCTACACCGCCGCGGATTGGCACGACCACGACGAGGGCGGAATCCGCGTCGTCGCCGAACCGGCCGAGCAGGCCGCTGCTGACGGCGGGAGCGAGGCGTCACGCGCCGCGGAGGCGAGCGGCGCGGAACAGGCGGCGGACGAACGGATCGAGTTCGACGTCGAGCGGGTGCTCGTGGCCGTCGGTCGACAGCCGGTCTCGGACACGCTCGACCTCGAGGCGGCCGGCGTCGAGACGAACGAGCGCGGGTTCATTGAAACCGATTCGCGCGCGCGTACGAACGTCGATCACATCTTCGCCGCCGGTGACGTCGCTGGCGAACCGATGCTCGCACACAAGGGCAGCGCGGAGGGGAAGGTCGCCGCCGAGGTGATCGCCGGCGAGCCCGCGGCTCTCGACCACCAGGCTATGCCCGCAGTCGTCTTCACCGACCCCGAAATCGCTACCGTCGGGATGACCGAACCCGAAGCCGAGGAAGCCGGCTTCGACACCGTGACCGGACAGTTCCCGTTCCGGGCCAGCGGTCGCGCGCTGACGACCGGCGACTCGGACGGCTCCGTCAAAATCGTCGCCGACGACGCGGACGGCTACGTCCTCGGTGCCTCGATCGTCGGCCCCGAAGCCTCGGAACTGATCGCCGAACTCGGTCTCGCGATCGAACTCGGCGCGACCCTCGAGGACGTCGCCGCGACGGTCCACGCGCATCCGACGCTCTCGGAGTCGGTGATGGAAGCCGCGGAAAACGCACTCGGACACGCGATTCATACTCTGAACCGATGACGGCTTGATTCGTACCGACGACGTGACGGCCACGATCCGCCGCGTCGCGCTACTTGATAATCCGATATGGCGCGCGCTGGCTTGCGGTTCGCCGACGGCGAAACGCAGGACGACTCCGTGCGAGGGATGAGTGAGCGCAGCGAACGAATCGGCTGGGGAGGGCGTGGCGATCCCCTGTTGCCACGATAGCAGTCTGCTATTTCGTCTTTCTCATCGAGCCGACACAAAGAGTCCGTTCCGCGTCGCTTTCACCTCAGTCCGTCTTCTATCGATCGGCGCTCGCGCCCGTTACTGCACGTACAGCGAGTACGCGATCACGAGAAACCCGGCCAGGACGAGCAGACTCTCGAGCAAAATCCCAGTCGCAAGCTCGACGCCGAGTAGCTCGTACAACATCCCGGCGAGTACAAATCCGAGCGTGACCAGCCCGAATCCCGCCGCGAGATACCCTAGCGCGCGCTGTCGCGTTCGCCGATACGCCTTGAGCGCGAAGTACGTAATGACCCCTCCAACGACGAGCACGAGCGTCTTGACGACCGCCAGCGCGAGCATCGTCTCGGTCGGTCCTGTCGGGAACGGATTCATGTTTCCTTTCGCACCTCCGACCACAGCTCCGCGAGCCGTTCGTCCGCCGTCCGGGCCGGTCGCTCGATCTCGACCGACAGCGATCGATCCTCGTCCAATCCGAGCGTAATCTCGTCGAACGCGACCGAGTACTTGCTCGCGTGGTGTCCGTCCTGTCGAATCTCGGTCGACTCCTCGAGCAGCGTCGATTCGGTCAACAGCTCGAGTTTCCGGTACAGCGTTGACTGCGGGATCTCACACCGCTTCGATAGCTCGGACGCAGTCATGGGCTTCTCGAGATTCCGGATAATCTCGCGGCAGTCGGGATCGTCCAGCGCAGCACAGATCTCCTCCGCGGACGGCGTCGACTCCGAAGCGAACGGGTCCCGGACCATTCGTTTCCCCCTTGCAACGCACGTGGTTTATCGGCATCGATGCGCGTCTCTGCCCCCAGCGCAGTGACTCACGACACGAAGCCTTCTTGCGCGTTCGCGCTCGAGTGCGACCACGCGGGTATCATTCGGCCAGACCGCACCTGCAAGGGTGGGATGATCGGCCGACCTCCGCCCGCGTGACATTCTCGAGACTGGTTCCGCTCGCTCGAGCAGCGATCGCACTTATCAGTGTTATTGACACTACGTTTTCGTGGAAAACCGTGCCATGGTATCGGATTCCGATACAAGTCTCGTCCGACGGCCTTATATGTACGCCCGGCATCTGATTGTAATGCGAACGACGTGGCGCACGCCGCCACGTCCCCTCCGGCCGCAACCCGGCGCGGAGGCAGACGTTACATCCGTCCTCGGACACCTCGTCGCTTCGATCCGACGAGAGACTGCGTACTCGAGGGCTCCACACGATCATGGTCGCGATCGGAACTGCCGGTCGCGATGATCCGGAGCCCTTATACGTGCCTGGGCGTTCAGTTGTGATCGTACACACCCCCGCCGGATGCGGTTTCCGGCGTGGGGGCGATCCGACGCCCTTATACGTTCGAGGGCATTTGGATGTGAACACGAAGATGTGGCGACGGGGCGTTTGGATACGCCGCGTTGTCACGGACGATTCGAGTCCGAAGGGGTTATGTACCCCAGACGACTTACGAATATGTCCGAAGGAAATGAGGATCCTACCCCTGCGGTCCGCCGTACAGATGGGATCTGATGTTAGCCTTGGTAGTTCGGTGACGCCCGATCGGTCACTCGATCAGTGTCATCGAACGTGGACCATTTATGTGTGAGTGTGTTTGCAACATTCACCGCCAACAGACCCTCCCAGCCAAGCTGGGAGTACATATATAGCATTCCGGTTGATCCTGCCGGAGGTCATTGCTATTGGAGTCCGATTTAGCCATGCTAGTTGCACGAGTTCAGACTCGTAGCAGATAGCTCAGTAACACGTGGCCAAACTGCCCTATAGACGGCGATAACCTCGGGAAACTGAGGCTAATAGCCGATACAGTTCAACGCCTGGAGTGGCGTGAACTCGAAACGTTCAGGCGCTATAGGATGTGGCTGCGGCCGATTAGGTAGACGGTGGGGTAACGGCCCACCGTGCCCATAATCGGTACGGGTTGTGAGAGCAAGAGCCCGGAGACGGTATCTGAGACAAGATACCGGGCCCTACGGGGCGCAGCAGGCGCGAAACCTTTACACTGCACGCGAGTGCGATAAGGGGACTCCAAGTGCGAGGGCATATAGTCCTCGCTTTTCACCACCGTAAGGAGGTGGTAGAATAAGTGCTGGGCAAGACCGGTGCCAGCCGCCGCGGTAATACCGGCAGCACAAGTGATGACCGCTATTATTGGGCCTAAAGCGTCCGTAGCTGGCCACGCAAGTCTATCGGGAAATCTGCGCGCTTAACGCGCAGGCGTCCGGTGGAAACTGTGTGGCTTGGGACCGGAAGACCAGAGGGGTACGTCCGGGGTAGGAGTGAAATCCCGTAATCCTGGACGGACCACCGGTGGCGAAAGCGCCTCTGGAAGACGGATCCGACGGTGAGGGACGAAAGCTCGGGTCACGAACCGGATTAGATACCCGGGTAGTCCGAGCTGTAAACGATGTCTGCTAGGTGTGGCACAGGCTACGAGCCTGTGCTGTGCCGTAGGGAAGCCGAGAAGCAGACCGCCTGGGAAGTACGTCCGCAAGGATGAAACTTAAAGGAATTGGCGGGGGAGCACTACAACCGGAGGAGCCTGCGGTTTAATTGGACTCAACGCCGGACATCTCACCAGCATCGACAATGTGCAGTGAAGGTCAGATTGATGATCTTACTGGAGCCATTGAGAGGAGGTGCATGGCCGCCGTCAGCTCGTACCGTGAGGCGTCCTGTTAAGTCAGGCAACGAGCGAGACCCACATCCTTAATTGCCAGCAACACCCTTGTGGTGGTTGGGTACATTAGGGAGACTGCCAGTGCCAAACTGGAGGAAGGAATGGGCAACGGTAGGTCAGTATGCCCCGAATGTGCTGGGCGACACGCGGGCTACAATGGCCGAGACAGTGGGATGCAACCCCGAAAGGGGACGCTAATCTCCGAAACTCGGTCGTAGTTCGGATTGAGGGCTGAAACTCGCCCTCATGAAGCTGGATTCGGTAGTAATCGCGCTTCAGAAGAGCGCGGTGAATACGTCCCTGCTCCTTGCACACACCGCCCGTCAAAGCACCCGAGTGGGGTCCGGATGAGGCCCTGATTCCAGGGTCGAATCTGGGCTCCGCAAGGGGGCTTAAGTCGTAACAAGGTAGCCGTAGGGGAATCTGCGGCTGGATCACCTCCACAGACCGGGATCAGGCCGTCGTGCCTGACCCACCTTAGCGGATTGCGGTTCCACGTTCGATCGACCACCGTTTGGCCGATCGGGCACCTTAGAACTATCAAGGCTAACACCCAAACCATGCCCGTCTCGATTTGAGACGGGCGTGGGCCCATAGCTCAGTGGTAGAGTGCCTCCTTTGCAAGGAGGATGCCCAGGGTTCGAATCCCTGTGGGTCCATGTCTCGGAAGACGACCGAATCGTGCCCCTTAAGTGGGGCAGGCGATTTCGGTTTAATCCGAACAACAACCGATGCACCAGCCCGTGTAAACGTGGCTGGGAAGGGTTAATGCATGCCGCGTCTACGGCGTGCAGATGAGACCGTGTGTACGTGTAGTCCAGGCGTCCACTGGACCCGTTCCCGGGTCACTCTTGAATTACAACTGCAGGTTGCAATTCAGATCCGATGAACGTGGCTACTGTGCCAGCTGGTGGATCGCTCGGCTTGAGAGCTGAAGAAGGACGTGCCAAGCTGCGATAAGCCTGAGGGAGCCGCACGGAGGCGAAGAACTCAGGATTTCCGAATGGGAATCCCCACCGCAATTGCTTCGCGCAATGGGGAACGTCGAGAATTGAAACATCTTAGTATCGACAGGAAAAGAAAGCAAACGCGATGTCGTTAGTAATGGCGAATAAACGCGACACAGTCCAAACCGAAGCCCTCACGGGCAATGTGGTGTTCGGACTGACGATCACTCTCCGAAAGATAACACGAAGTCTCTTGGAATAGAGTACGAAACAGGGTGACAGTCCCGTACTGTTATCGAGTAAGAGACGAGTCAGCTCCAGAGTATCGGGGGTTGGATATCCCTCGTGAATATCGCGGGCATCGACCGCGAAGACTAAACACTCCTCAAGACCGATAGCGAACAAGTAGTGTGAACGAACGCTGAAAAGCACCCCATGAAGGGAGGTGCAATAGGGCGTGAAATCAGTTGGCGATAGAGCGACAGGGCATACAAGGTCCCAGGCGAAATGAATCAGGTGCGAACCTGTAGTAAGAAGTTTGGGAAGCCGGTGTTCTGTCGTACGTTTTGAAAAACGAACCAGAGAGTGTGCCTGTTTGACGAGTCTAACTTGATTATCAAGGAAGGCGTAGGGAAACCGATATGACCGCAGTGCTTTGCACCAGGGTCACCGTGTTCAAGCGCGGGGAGTCAAACGGGCACGACCCGAAACCGGACGATCTAGGCGTGAGCAAGATGAAGCGTGCCGAAAGGCACGTGGAAGTCTGTTAGAGTTGGTGTCCTACAATACCCTCTCGTGACTTACGTCTAGGGGTGAAAGGCCCATCGAGTCCGGAAACAGCTGGTTCCAACCGAAACATGTCGAAGCATGACCTCTGCCGAGGTAGTTTGTGGGGTAGAGCGACGGATTGGGGGATCGCACTCCGAGAGGAGTGCGCCCCCCTGTCCAACTCCGAACCTACAAACGCCGTTTGACGCAGGGAGTCCGGTGCACGGGGTAAGCCTGTGTACCGTGAGGGAGACAACCCAGAGCTGGGTTAAGGTCCCCAAGTGTAGACTAAGTGCGATCGAAGGTGGTCTCAAGCCCTAGACAGCCGGGAGGTGAGCTTAGAAGCAGCTACCCTCTAAGAAAAGCGTAATAGCTTACCGGCCGAGGTTTGAGGCGCCCAAAATGATCGGGGCTCAAGTCTACCACCGAGACCTAGCGGCACTCTTCACCGAGTGATTCCGTAGGTTGGCGTTCTGTTCGGATGGAAGCACGGTCGAGAGATCGTGTGGACCGTTCAGTAACGAAAATTCTGGTCATAGTAGCAGCGTTAGTCGGGTTAGACCCCCGACGGCCGAACGAGTAAGGGTTCCTCAGCAATGCTGATCAGCTGAGGGTTAGCCGGTCCTAAGTCAGCCCGTAAGTCGAAGCTGACAAAAGGGAAATAGGTTAATATTCCTATGCCAGTGTGCACTCAAAGCCAACGCTTTGGGGCCGCCTCTGCTGGGCCTTCGCCCAGTCTAACTATCGAAATCCGTGGAAACCGTAATGGTACGAAGCGGACGAATGGTAGGATAGCGTAAGAGAGGCCAACCTAGAGCCCGTGAAAAGGCGAGCACACTGTCCGTACCGAGATCCGACACAGGTACTCATGGCGGCGAAAGCCAAGGTCTGTCGGGAGCAACCGACGTTAGGGAATTCGGCAAGTTAGTCCCGTACGTTCGCAATAAGGGATGCCTGCCTCGCGAAGAGGCAGGTCGCAGTGACTCGGGCGCTCCGACTGTCTAGTAACAACATAGGTGACCGCAAATCCGCAAGGACTCGTACGGTCACTGAATCCTGCCCAGTGCAGGTATCTGAACACCCCGTACAAGGGGACGAAGGACCTGTTAACGGCGGGGGTAACTATGACCCTCTTAAGGTAGCGTAGTACCTTGCCGCTTTAGTAGCGGCTTGCATGAATGGATCAACGAGAGCGCCACTGTCCCAACGTTGGGCCCGGTGAACTGTACGTTCCAGTGCGGAGTCTGGAGACCCCCAAGGGGAAGCGAAGACCCTATAGAGCTTTACTGCAGGCTGTCACTGAGACGTGGTCGCCATTGTGCAGCATAGGTAGGAGCCGCTACACAGGTACCCGCGCTAGCGGGCCACCGAGGCATCATTGAAATACTACCCGATGGTGACTGCGACTCTCACTCCTGGCGGAGGACACTGGTAGCCGGGCAGTTTGACTGGGGCGGTACGCGCCTGAAAAGATATCGGGCGCGCCCCAAGATTTCCTCACTCGGGTCGGAGACCCGAGGAAGAGCGCAAGAGCAAAAGGAAGTCTGACAGTGTCGAACACAACGATCGACGCTGACGCGAAAGCGTGGTCTAGCGAACCAATTAGGCTGCTTGATGCGGCCAATTGCTGACAGAAAAGCTACCTTAGGGATAACAGAGTCGTCACCCGCAAGAGCACATATCGACCGGGTGGCTTGCTACCTCGATGTCGGTTCCCTCCATCCTGCCCGTGCAGAAGCGGGCAAGGGTGAGGTTGTTCGCCTATTAAAGGAGGTCGTGAGCTGGGTTTAGACCGTCGTGAGACAGGTCGGCTGCTATCTATTGGGGGTGTTACGGTATCTGACGGGAACGATCGTATAGTACGAGAGGAACTACGATTGGGTGCCACTCGTGTACCGGCTGTTCGAAAGAGCACGTGCCGGGCAGCGACGCACCACGGGGTAAGAGCTGAACGCATCTAAGCTCGAAACCCACCTGGAAAAGAGATACCACTGAGGCCACTCGTAGAAGACGAGTTCGATAGACTCGGGATGTACGCACCAAGGCAACGAGGTGTTGAGTCCGCGAGCACTAACCGGCCAAGCCACACATTCATACATTACATCGCATTGGATCCGTGACGCGAGAACGGGTCCGGACGTAAACTGGACTACACATACACACGGTTTGAGACACACCACCGATTACGGTTTCTTGGACTTCCGTCCAAGGCTCGGAAGACATCGTCTTCCGTTGTTACAACGGTTCGATTCCGTTGGTCGGCGTTAGGGCGGCCACAGCGGCGAGGTGCCTCCCGTACCCATCCCGAACACGGAAGATAAGCTCGCCAGCGTTACGGTGAGTACTGGAGTGCGCGAGCCTCTGGGAAATTCGTTTCGCCGCCTCCACTCATACCATCAACCCCACAGAGCGACTGCCGAAGCAGTTGCTCTGCGGGGTTTTCTGCATGTAGAGTTGGCATAGCGATCGTACGAGAATTGTGCCGTACCGCTATGCTTAAACGAACGCAGTGACAACCGTAGAACGCGCCAAGGTGGCAGAGTCCGGCCGAACGCAGCGGCCTGCAGAGCCGCCCACCGCCGGTTCAAATCCGGCCCTTGGCTTTTCTTAATCCCAACTCCCAGAACACAGTGACTACTGTCGTTGATCCCCTGGGTGTCTGGGTTCGTCCTTTGTCCACACAGTGTAACCTACTATAATCGACTTCAATACTGTATTACTCGGCCGTTGTTAGTAGATATCTGGTAAAAGAAAAATGGGGATTACCTCGTAATTGTCAGATTTGCACCCTTCAATTCGTTCTGATTGGTGTCCGATTCCTCAGTAAGAACGTGCTGAAGTCCGAAAAATGTGATCCACATTCAAACACTGTTGCTTTCGTGATCTGTCGCTCATGAAATTGTTCGAAACAAGAAGGCAGCCGGACGCAATTTGATTACGCGAAGCGGTTGCTCGCTTCGTTGCGCGCGACCTCCCTGCGTTCAAATCCCGCTGGTTCTAATGCTTACCGCTCTCGGATTTGCTCGCGGCGAAAAGCGGGCCGGGCGCGATTTGAACACGCGACCGTCTGGTTAAAAGCCAGACGCTCTGCCAAACTGAGCTACCGGCCCTGTAGTTTCCTTTTTCGGGGAGCAGCGGTTAAACGTTTCTTTCTCCACTGCCGCGATATGCTACTCGTCAGCCCGATCTTCCTCATTCGAAGTACTGCTCGAGCGCCTCGGTAACGAGCTGGCCGGGATCGACGTCTTCGATAGATGCACGTCGTCGAAGGTCGCGGTAGGTAGTCGGCGAGAGAGTGAGTTCGAGCTGGCCGAGAGTAATGTCGTGATCGTCGAGTGCCTGGTCGATGGAGGTGCCGTCGTTGATGACACTGGCAACGTTACGGACATCGCGGACGGTGAGATCACCGTCGAGGGTGGCCCATGCGAGGAGGAGACGCGATTCGCCGCCGACGCGGGCAATGTGTTTGGCGGCGGTTGGTGCGATCTGTCCGAGTGCGACCTGTTTGCGGACCGATCGCGGGAGGTCATGGACGCGAGCCCACTTGCGGATAAATGAAACGGTGGCGTCGCCGCCGGCGCGTTCGGCGGCGGCTTTGTAGGAGCCTTCGCCGCGAACGAGGGCAGCGCAGGCGGCTGCGCCGCGGAGCATGTAGAGATGGTCGTCGTTGGTTTTGCCGGCGGCGAATTGGCGGACGGTTTCGGCGGCAGCTGCGAGGCTCTCGGGGTCGTCGGGATCGAACTGGACGGCTTCGCGGGCGCGGGTCCCAGCGACCGATTCGTCGCCCCGGATAACTGGTGAACCGACGGGCGATTCACGGTCCGTTGGGATCGATCGATTACTCTCGTCGCGTCGGTTCGAACGATCATCAGGACGATTGTTGGTCATGAACCTCGGTAGGAGTGCTGCCGCCAAAAAGCTCGTTGTCGGGGTGGGCGCTTACGTTAGTCCTCGCGCTGCTCGGCGAGGTGCTCCCAGATTTCCGTGCAGCCGGCCCCTTCTTCGATATCGTCGAGGTGGGCATCGTCGCGTTCCTCCGCTTCCTGCTCAACCGGCTCTGGTTTGCATTCCGCTGTATCAGTCATTAACGGTCATTCGAACCCTGTAGGCATAAGTATCGCTTCGGCTGCAAACGATACCCGTGCTCTGTCTTATGGGATCATTCTGCCGCTATCTCTGACGTATACTTCTCTCGAGGCGGTCGTTTCTCAGACGAGTGGTGTCGAAGCACGGCTCATAGAATCGGTCGCGACGGCTTGATGCATGTGGCTTTCACGAGTAACAGTTGGCACTCGATCGGAGCCGGTACTCGAATCAGGATTACTGAACGGTTGCTATGGTACGGAGAATTAGAGAGAGTGTGGAGACCCATTTGACACCGGTCCTGATGGACTGTAGCGCTTGTTCCAAATTCTATTATAACAATAGGCACTCTCGTCTCAGGACCGTTGAAGCGGCAGCGGATGGGAGAGAACACGAATGGCGGCGGAGAGTTCCAAGTAACTGTTGTTGACCGAGTGTATTGTGATCTATTATCCGGTGCGCTGAATCGATTTTCCACGCACTATTCGAGTCAATCCCCAATTTACTGCGAGCTAGTTGTGGCAAAAACGGCCGGTAGGTGTGGCGCTACTTTCAGAACCATCTGAATTGATTGGTGTGACTGCTGTACACACCAACTCGGATCCATTCGTGTCCTGTCTGAAAGACGGCTCTTGATCGAACGCTCGGGGAGTTGGTTCCGAACCCGAGGTTCCGGTCGACCTTCGTTCCGTAGAGCGCGTCGACGACCGCGCGTCACGGTCGGTTTCTCGTCAGTTCGGATGTCATCGCTCGAGACAGCCGGCAGTATAAGTGCTCTGCGCATGAGGTGTGAACTGACATGTCTGATCGACTGCTGTCGGTTACCGGGTACACGACGCTGGATTACGTCGAGGGGAAAGCAGTAGGTGAGACCTTCGAGTGGGAGTCAGTCGCCGTCGTGAACGCGACCGCTGACCGCGAGGATCCCGACTGCGTTCGCCTCCAGCTCGAACTCGACAATCTCGCCGAGGAGCACCTGCCAAAGCACATGGACGAACTCGAGTTGACACCGGAGCAGGCCCGAACACTGGCTACGGACCTCGAGAAATACGCAGACCGAGTCGAAGACGCGATGGAGTAGCCGCGGTCTCCATGGGGACGATGGCAGCCCGCGCTGGCACCTGCCGTCGCAGGCTCGCGTCTTTTTCACTCGGACGATGAACTACGGATTGGTTACATCATGAGCATGGACACTGTTCAGGACCTGTTCGAGCACGGCCTCGAAGACATCTATCACGCGGAGCATCAGCTACTCGATGCCCTCGAGGAACTCGAGAGCAACACCGAACGCGACGAAATCTCCCAGGCGTTTGCGGAGCACCGCGAGGAGACCCAGGAGCAGATCGACCGGCTCGAGGAGGTCTTCGACATGTTCGGCGAGCCACCCGAGAAGGAGGAGTGTGAGGGGATCGAAGGGCTCCTCGAGGAGTACGAGGAGTTCACGTCGATGGATCCCGCCCAGGAGGTGATGGACTACCACAACATGGCGGCCGCCGAGAAGACCGAGCACTACGAGATCGCCGCGTACGGCAACCTGATCCCGCTGGCGGACCAGCTCGGGATGGGAGACGCGGCCGATCTGCTCGAGGAAAACCTCCGGGAGGAACAAGACGCCCTCGACGAGCTGAAGGAGCTGACCGAGGATTTCGAGATGGACGCGATCCCAGCCGAGTGACTCCCATGGCTGACGACGACACGCAAAACGAGGAAGAGCAGACCCAGTACGGCGGCACTGAAGACGAGGAGCCGACGACGGATCTCGACGAGGGTGACGACGAAGAGAGCGACGAGGAATAGGCACCCTGTGGGATCCGTTTTCGCCGCGATCGAATCGAACGCGCCTCAAACTCGAGTGACCCTGCCGCGACGCGTACGGCTTTTACTGTTCGGTGCGTTATCCTCGCGTGTGACGACGCCCGCCCCGGAGGAGCACGAGGAGGTGGCGATTAGACCGGCAGAGCGTGCGGACCTACTCGCGGTCGTTCGTATCGAGAATGCATCGTTCGCACAGCCCTGGCCGTACAACGCCTTCGAGCGGTTCCTCGGCGAACCGGGGTTTCTCGTCGTCGAAGTCGCCGGCGAGATCGCCGGCTACATCGTTGCCGACGTGACACAGCAGCTCGGTCGTGCGCTCGGCCACGTCAAGGATATCGCCGTGCACCCGGATCACCGTCGGGCGGGCGTCGCCTCCATGTTGCTTTCCCGCTCGCTCGGCGTGCTTGCAGTCCACGGTGCAGAGACGGTCAAACTCGAGGTTCGGCGGTCGAACGACGAAGCGAAACGGCTGTATCAGGGCTTTGGCTTCGATCCGCTTCGGCGGATCCCGCAGTATTACGGTGACGGCGAGGCCGCAATCGTGATGATTCGGAAAGTGGAATAGCCGGTTGCGGGACGTTTTACCGTTCGCAGTCGTACGGTCTCGTATGGGATACGCCTGTCCGGTCTGCGACACCGAAGAGGCCGACGCGGTGCACCTCGCGAACCATCTCGCGATCACTGCGTCGCTCGGCCGCGAAAACCATCGCGAGTGGCTCGAGGAGCACGCACCCGACTGGGGCGACTGTACTCCCGAGGAGCTCGGCGAGCGCGTCACTCCCCACGCACGGGAAATCGACACGCCCGAATTCGAGGAGGCTGGCCACAACCACGACCCCGGTCGCCCCGACTCGCTCGAGGACGGACTCGCCCGCCAGAGCAGTCAGCCCGGCCGGGGATCGATGACTACCGAAGCCGAAAACGTCCTCCAGGAAGCCGCCGAGTTGACTCGAGAGATGCAGACAGCAGGCGAGAGCGATGGGGACGACGAATCGCCGTCGAACGCGGATGACGTGGGAGACGATAACGGAGACGGCGATCGCGTAGAGAGCGACATCGACGAGAACGAAAACGCGTAACTGCTTCTCTGCCGACTGGATAGATATGCACACAGTGGGGACGTTTACCTTCGAGTCAGCCGCGGACGCACGCACGGAGTACGAGTCGGTCGGTCCAGCGGCCCAGACGGTCGTCCGTGAGGTCGTGAAGGCCATGGAATTCGACCGTGAGGAGTACGACGAGCGCGTCACCAGCGACGTCGTCGAAACCGCGCGCGATGCCCTCTTCGCGAGCCTGCTCGAGGTCCGCGTCGGACGCCGCGAGGAGTTCGCAGACTGGCGCGACGACTACGACGGCGAGGTGACGATGGCAGGTCACGAGGACGTCGACCGCGTCGTCTGGCACGCGGGGCCGGACGACGAGGCCGTCGCGGCGACGTTTCAAAACGAGGAGGAGGCGGCCATCGCGACGCTTCGTCGACAGGCGTTCGGGCGCTTGTACCGGGATATCGTGTAGGTCGCCCGGGTTATACTCAAACCCACGAGCGACGACGGGGACTTCCGGGCGAGTAACTGTCAGTCGCAGCCGGCGGATCGACCATCACCTATTATCCACTCGAGCGCCCACTTGTCCACGATGACTGCACCCGACGAGTGGGACCTGCTCGAGGAACGGACCGAGTACGAGACGGGCTGGTACGACGGTGGCTACGATCTACTCGAACAGCCCGACGGAAGCCAGAAACGGTACTACTGGGCGGACCTTCCTCCTGCAGTCGTCGTGGTCGCGCGGATCAATGGCGGTGTCCTCGCGGACGCGAATAGCAGCGGTGATGAAGACCACCTCCTGTTCGTCGAACAGTACCGCCCGGCGATCCGTGAAACGCATCTCGAACTCCCCGCAGGGATCGTCGAAGACGGCGAGTCGTACACGCGGGCGGCGACCCGCGAGCTCGAGGAGGAGACCGGTTTTCGTCCCTCGAGTACCGCACTCTTGCAGGAGTACGCGGTCGCGACCGGCGTGTTGCGCCACGACCGCGGCGTCGTCTACGCGGAGGGGCTCGAGCCGGGCGAGCGCGAACTCGACAACAACGAGTTCCTCGAGGTGCGGACGGTGCCGGTGGGCGAGGCGCTCGAGCGCGCCCGCGAACAGCCAGCGAACGATTCGACGCTGTCGGCGCTGTTGCTCGCGAAGGAAGACGGCGTCCTGTAGCGCGATCACGATTCGCTGCATTCACTCGACTGCCCGGCTGAATGCGAGTGGACCCGTATCCTTATTCAGCCCGCGACCTAACACGCCGGTAATGGACGGCGAAATCTCCACCGACGAGGTCAAGGAACTCCTCGAGGACGATGCCGACGTTCGCATCGTCGATATCCGCGACGAGCGAAGCTTCAAGCACAGTCACATTCCGGGTAGTGAGAACATCCCCTTCCCCGAACTCACGAACCGTGTAGACGAACTCGAGGACGACGACCACATCGTCACCGTCTGTCCACACGGAAAGGCCAGTGTCCAGGCCGCACAGCTCATCGGCTCCTACGAGGGGACCGCCGATGCACGCGTCGAGAGCATGGCAGGCGGGCTCGATAAGTACGGCATGAAGTTCGGGCTCATCCGCGAGGAGGAGGACAGAGCCGAACCGGTCGACCGCGAATCCCCGTTCTAATCGGTTCGATAGCGGGTTCGGGTACACATCGTCTCTCCTGCGGAGTCACGCCTCCAACCGCCGTCGTTCAGTCGGCGGGTGATTTGGGGGAGCGATGGCTCGAGTTGGCTTCGGACCTGACCAGTGACGCGACTACTCGGAACGGCGATACGACTGGTGGGAACGAGAGAAAAACGAATAGGAGAGTTGCGACGCGGTCGTGGGTTCGGAAGTCGTCTCAGAGCATCGCGGGTATCAGGCGACGTTGAAGCCCCGGTCCCGAAGGAACTCTTCGATGCGACCGGTGTGATTTCCCTGGAGTTCGATGTGGTCGTCCTCGACGGTGCCGCCACACGCGAACTTTGATTTGAGATCCGACGAAAGACTGTCTAGATCGACGTCCTTCGGGTCGAATCCTTCGACGATCGTTACCTCTTTCCCGTATCTGCGCTCGTCAATGCGGATGTTGAGTTGCTGTTGTCCCTTGGCCACGTCCTCGCAGACGCAGAGTTCCTCGGGCAGCCCGCACGTCGAGCAGACTTCCGACATTACGTTCGTAGCTATGAAACGGGCATATTAAACACTATCGGGACCCGCATGCTCTCGCGTGGTTCTTTTTCAATACGCAGAGGTCACTGATAGTCGAACGTCGGTCACCGAACCGTCCCCGTTCGACCGGCCGGTCGAAACCGGAGTAGCACTCGTCTCATCGCAGCCGACCGATCACCGGCAGCCGGTCCCGGGCGAGTTCGTCGACGATCTCGATCGCCTCATCGGCCTCCGCTCGGCTGACACCGCTGCCGTAGGTCGCTCGCTCGTAGCGGTCGACGACCAGTTCGGCTCGCGGGTCGATCGGCTCCGCGTCGGCCGCATCGGCCGCTGCTGACAGCGCCGTCAGATAGGCTCGAGCCGATTCCGACCGACGACGCGGCCGGTACTGCCGTGCGAGTAGCCGCTCGAGTCGGGCAAATGCGCGCTTGGCGTCCCGGTCGGGGTCACGCCGGCGGCCGTGCCAGTAGATGCCGAGTTCGCTACGCACGCGCATCGTCGCATCGGTTCGGCGCATTCCTGCAGCAACTCCGACGAGGAGCGCGAGGCCGAGCACTGCCGTTCTGGGCGTGAAATCGGCGATCGCGTCGTCGATCGCGCTGTCGGTGTCCGAGCCATCGGTCGTGTCTGCTGGTGTCTCGTTCGTCCCGTTGGCCGGCTCGTTCGGCGACGAATTATTCGGCTCGTTCGGATCGGTCGGGTTCTCGGGATCGTTCGGCGACGAATTATTCGGCTCGTTCGGATCGGTCGGTTCATTCTCGGGATCACTGGACTGTTCGTCGTCGATCGGAACGTCGGCGCTTTCCTCGGTGTCCGCGTCCTCGTTGCCGTTTTCGCGGGCCTCCTCGAGCCGGTCGGTGTGGACGTCGTCACGGCCGTTTCCCGGCGTCGGGTCGAACCGGACCCAGCCGTGGTCGGGGAAGTAGGCCTCGACCCAGGCGTGGGCGTCGAGCCCGCGGACCACGTATTTGTCGTCGTCGACCTGCTGGCCGCTCGTGTAGCCGGTGGCGTAGCGGGCCGGGACGCCCTCCTCGCGGAGCATCTGCGCCATCGTCGTCGCGAAGTAGACGCAGTAGCCCTCGTCCATCTCGAGCAGGAACTCCTCGGCGGCGTTTCCGGGGGGCTTGGAGACCTTCAGGGAGTACTCCTTCGAGGACTCGAGGTGGCGCTCGATCGCGACCGCGGTCTCGTACGGATTGTCGGCATCGGCCGTGATTTCGGCGGTGCGCTCCCGGAACTCGCTCGAGGTGCTTTCGGGCGTCTGGAGGTACTGATCGGTGACGTCGTCGGGATAGTTCGTCCCTGCGGCTCGGAGCGTGGACGGGTCGGGATTGACGATCGCGCTCTCGACGGTGTAGCTGTCGCCCGCCGCCAGCGGCGTTTCGGGCCGCGGCTGGCCGTGGGTGGAGACGGTCGTCCGTCGCGTCACGTCGCCGCCGAGCGAGATCGGGTGTGGCGCGACGGGCATAATTCCCAGTTTCGTCTCGGCGGTGATGGTCTGTTCGACCTGGTCGTAGTCGCCCGGCGGCGATCCGATCCGCCCGTCGTACCGATCGCTCTGCCCGGTCCGGATCCACTCGTCGCCGGTGAAGCGATCGTAGACGCCCGTGCGCCAGTACGACCGCCGGTCGGACTCGACCGTGAACCGCACCTCCGGTGAGAGATCGACCTGCCCGGAGATCCCCGACCGCTGGGGCGCGGTATCGAGCGTCGCCTCGAGCGTCCCGGCTTCGCCCTGGACGAGGTGGGTCGGCCCCGCCGGCTGGCCGGGGACGATCGTGATCGTCATCGAGAGGACGACGATCAGCGCGAACAGCGCCGCCAGCAGGTCCGCCTGCCGGATCGAGCCGCCCCGTTTCTCGAGTTCGCCGGCGGCGACGGCGCCGATGGCGGCGAGGGTGCCGGCCAGGGTGGCGAGCGTGCCCGCGTCGCCGGTCAACACGAGAAAACCCAGCGCGGCCCCGCCGGGGACGACGCTGAGCGCGTACCGGCCTCGCAGGGCGAGATACCACGAGAGGAAGACGGGTGCGGGCGCGAATCCGAGCGTCCAGACGCCCGCCTGCAGCATCCGGAGGAGGGGGAGCCCGGTCGCGAGCGCGACGGTGTCCGAGATGAGCGCGTCGGTCGCCGTGAAGACAACGCCGGGATCGACGCCAGCCGACGTGAGGTAGTAGGCGAACCCGATTCCGGTCGCCGCCAGCGCGAGGATCGCCGCGGTCCACGGCCGGATCAGTCGCGCGAGTACCGTCGCCGCGACGAGCATCGCCGCGACGAGCGCGAACAGCGACTGACTGCCGCCGACGACCTGCGTTATCCCGTAGAGGACACCCACGTACGACGCCGTCAGGGCTATCACACAGCCCAGCGCGAGTGGACGAACGGTATTGGAGCCAACGGTTCCGTCGGTACCGAGCGATATCGTCCGAGTACCGGCGCGTTCGGACGAATCCGTACTCATGGGCGCACCTCCCGTCCGCCGTCGTTGCGGTCGCGTCGTCCGCCGTGATCGGTTCTATCGTCCCCTCCGTCGTGACCGGTCTGGTCGCGTTGCTCGTCGTAATCGGTCGTGACGCTCCCCTCTCGCTCCCCTCGACCCCGCCCACGGAGGCGATCGAAGGGAATCTCGCGGCCGTCAACGACGATCGTCGTCCCGTCCGCATCGGTCCGAACCAGGACGTCGGCGTCCCGTCGCGTCCGGTCGTCGAGTTCGCCGGGGCCGGCGACGGCCAGCAGTCCCAGCAGTTCGCGGTGATGGCCTCGGCCGTCACCCGGCGGCTGCGTCCCGTCGGGAACGGCGAGTTCGACCGGCACGCCCCGCTCGAGGAGTGCGGTCGCGACGCTGGCGGCGGCGGCCGCCATCTCGTCGTCGTACCCGGTCGGTTCGTCGTTGCGTCCGGTGCGCTCGCCGTCGCCATCGTGGTCAACAGAGTCTCCCGCCCGGCGCGGGCGACACTCCGCGGCGACCGTGACAGCACTGACCGCCTCGTCGTCCGCGTACTCCGTGATAACGAGCTCGTCGTCGGGGCGTTTGGCTGCGGCCTTCCAGTGGATGTCTCGGAACGGATCCCCGCGGTGGTACTCCCGGAGGTGATCGAACTCGTCGCGTTCGTGCCGATCGGCGACGCCGGCGAGCGCCCGGAGGTCGGCGGCGGGGCCACTGCTCAGATCGTGAACGCGTGGATAGACGAGCACGGGCGTCGTTTCCTCGTACTCGAACCGGCGCTCGACGAGGCCGACGATGTCGCTGACGGCGATCGAGAGCGGTCCGACTCGGCGACGGCCCCGCGCCTCGAGTCGGACGTCGTAGGTAACCGTCTCGTCACCGTCGAGGGTCGTCTCGGCGACTGGCTCCGCGGTCGCCGAGAGGCCGTCGCCGACGGTGTCGCGGACGGTCGCGGCGACCGGGCTCTCGGTCTCGATTGCGACTTCGACCCGTCGCTGTTCGCCGATGAATCCCTCGGCGACGGGCTGGCGGATGACGCGCGGCCGGTCCGTTCGGGCGGTCGTGACGAGGCCGGCGAGCAGGACGACGACCAGCGGAACGACGATCGCGTTCAGCGCACGGGGGCCGAACTCCCGGCTCAGCACGACGGCCACGCCGACGGCAACGACGACGGTCCAGCCGCGGAGCGTCAGCCGCAGTCGATACGGGAGTCTCATTCGACGGGAACGCGCTCGAGTGCGTCCTCGACGACCGCGTTCCCGTCGCGGTCGCGCCCGTTCGTCTTGATCCGGTGGCTCATGACGACGGTCGCCTCGGCCTGCACGTCGTCGGGGGTCACGTACTCCCGGCCGTTCGTGACGGCGCGAGCCTGGGCCGCCCGGAGCAGCGAGATCGTCCCGCGGGGGCTGACGCCGATGTGGGCGTTCTCGCGGGTGTACGCCGCGAGCCGCGTCACGTACGTTCGAACCGGCTCCGCGACCTGCACTGTCGAGACGGTCTCGCGGGCCTCGACGAGGGTCTCGCGATCCGTCACCGGCTCGAGCGATTCGATCGGGTGGTCGCCGACGGTTCGGCCGAGTAGCTCCGCTTCCTCTTCGGGCTCCGGATAGCCGAGGTGGAGCTTCTTCATGAACCGATCGAGTTCGGCGAATGGCAGGTCGTAGGTCCGATTCGGTTCGACAGCGTTCTGCGTCGCGATGACGGTAAACGGCGTCGGTAGCTCACGCGTCCGCCCGTCGGTGGTGACCTGCCCTTCCTCCATGGCCTCGAGCAGTGCCGCCTGCGTCTTGGGTGGCGCGCGATTAATCTCGTCGCCCAGCACGATGTTCCCGAAGACGGGGCCGGATTGAAACTCGAACTCGCGAGTCTTCTGGTTGAAGACGTTCACGCCGGTGACGTCGGTGGGAAGGAGATCCGGCGTGAACTGGACGCGGCTGAACGTACAGTCGACGGATTTGGCGATCGAGCGCGCCAGCATCGTCTTGCCGACGCCGGGGACGTCGTCGAGCAGGACGTGTCCGCGCCCGAGGATGGCGGTGATGACGTGTTCGATGACGTCGTCGTGGCCGACGATCACGCGCGAGACGTTCGTCTCGATGTCGGTACACAGCCGCTCGACGGTCGAAATCTGGAGGGTGTCGCCGTCAGCCATCGGCTCGGTACCTGCATCTACTGTCGGGTTTGCATCGGTCATAGTGTCGAAGGTGTCGACGGGAACCCGGACGGCCCGGTCATTACGGCGATATCCGTGGCTCCGGACCATATGTTTTGTGTCACGTGAACTACCAGTCGTCTGAGAAGACGTTACTGGCGCCGCATCCGTTGGGGCTCTCCGCGCGAGATGGCCGCTTTCGACCGAACCACGACCGATCCCGCCTGCGAGCCGTCCGCTCTCACTCGAGAGCCGCTGCTACTCGAGTAGCAATCAGAAAACGATACACCCGTTTGGACCGGCTTACAGCCGTTCGAGGTTCGTCGCGCGTGGCCCCTTCTCGGCCTCCTCGATGTCGAACTCGACCTCCTGACCCTCCTCTAGGTCAGGACCGCCGACGTCTTCCATGTGGAAGAACACGTCGTCGTCCGCGTCGTCAGTTTCGATGAATCCATAGCCGCCAGTGTCGTTGAAGAAGTCGACCGTGCCTTTCGCCATTGCATCTCAATAGAGCCGCGACGAAGATATAAATCTTCGGGAGAAGGATCGCAAGCAGCCCTCGAGAAGTCGGCTATTACCGGGTTCAGTTACTTATTACCACTCTTTGCACTCAGGACAGACCAGCTCGCCGTCGGAACGCCAGACGGAGTCAGTCTCGTCGCCGCACTGACTGCAGGTATACGTTCCCCACGCGTACGTCGAGAATACGGTCTCGCTGCGTTTCTCTCCCGGGCCGTCAGCGGAAGCACCGGTATCGACCGTTCCATCGTCAGTTTCGCTGGGAGCAGCGTCCGCTCGTGGTGACTCCGTCGTGGTGCTGTCAGCATCGCCAGCGGACGTATCGAAATCCGAGAGCGTCGCGTCGTCGGTCACGGATCGGGGTACGAGCGGTGGCGACTTAGTCTCCCCTCATTAGGGACCGGTACGGCCAAGTAGCACCGGTAACAACGCCCGAATATGGACACCGTCACACCGCTGAACGTCGTCGTTGACAACCTTACCGAGATGACCGAACTCTTCGGTGACGTCGCGATGGGCGCGGGGCTCGCACCGCTGCTCATCCTGATCGGCGCGCTCCTCGTCGTCTTCTCGATGGGCGTCTTCGGCGCCCTCACCCTCGGCGCTATCGGGGACCTCTTCACTGCAAACTGACCGCAGCGGCAGCGACCGATTTTTCACTCGCTGAAGCGCAGCGGACAGTCACGTCTCGGTCGCGCGAGCGAGCGCCTCGCTCGCCCGTTCGACTGCGTCCTCGAGATCCGGTCCCAGCGGCGATCCCACGACGATTCCGTCGACGTACTCGAGCGCCCTGGCGAACCGGTCCGCGACCGTCTCCATCGTTCCCGCGATACAGAACGCGTTGATCATCGCCGGAGTAACGTGACCGAAAGCCTCGGGAAGATCGCCCCGCTCGAGGGCCTCGCTGACCGCCGTCGCGGCCTCGCGGTCGATATCGTGGCGCTCGAGGACCGGGTCGGCGGCCCCGCCGACGATGAAGGCGACGGGCGGTCGGGCTGCCTCGCGCGCGGCATCCTCGTCGCCGGCGACGCTGACACTCGCGAACGCGAGCGACTCGAATTCGCCGTAGTCGTCGGGTCGGTCGGACAGCCCCTGCTCGAGCTGGCCCGCAGCCCACTCGAGATCTCTTGGATGGGCGGCGTTGACCAGCACGCCGTCGGCGTGTTTCGCGCTCATCCGGAGCATATGCGGTCCCTGCGCGCCGATGTAGACCGGAATGGCCTCGGACGGCGGATCGAGGTTTAGCGATGCATCTCGCGCGGTGAACGTCCCATCGTGGGTGACCGTCCGGCCGTCCCAGAGGTCTCGAGCGAGGTCGAACGTCTCGAGGACGCGACGGAGGGGGCTGTCGCGTTCGATCCCTAGATTCGAGAGGGAGGAGCGATCGCCCGCGCCGACGCCGAAAACCCCTCGACCGTCGCTGATTTCGTCGATCGTCGCCGTCTGCGCGGCCAGTTTCACGGGATGCGTTTCGTAGGGATTGACGACGCCCGGCCCGAGCCGAATGGTCTCCGTGGCGGCGGCCATCCGCGAGAGCACGACGAACGGATCGCGGTTGAAGTAGTGGCTGCTCGCGAACGCGACGTCGAACCCCTCGTCCTCCGCGAGCGCGGCCAGGTCGGCCACTCGATCGGGTGGGTGCTCAGGGGTGAGTTCGATGCCCCACGTCGGATCGTCGCTCGAGTCGGTGTTCTCACTCATTTATCGAACCTCCAGTCTCGGAGCGACTGTCGAACGAAGTCACTCTCGACGGATCGAAAGAGTTCGTCGCTTCCCTCGTGGTCGCCGAACTCCCAGCCCCGAACGACGACGGCGGGCGTCCCGCCGGCACCCTCGCCGGTGACGAGGTTCGCGGCGGCGGCGAGTTCGTCGACCACCGACTGGACGGTGACGCCGAGTTCGTGACCGTCCCGGTCGAGTTCGCCCCGCCAGTCCCTGCTCGCGGGCATGCCGGCCCAGCCGAGCGCGACGCCGCGCTGACCGTGCCGGAACGGGCGACCACAGGTGTCCGTGACGACCACCGCGACGTCCTCGATGCCCCGCTGCTCGAGCCCCGATCGAATCCGCTCGGCGCTCTCGGTCGGTCGCTTCGGCAGGAGCAACAGGTCGTGATCCGGCACGTTCGAGCGGTCGATCCCCGCGTTCACGCAGATGTGGCCGAATCTGGTCTCGGTCAGCAAGAACGGGGTGTCGATCAGCAGTTCCGTGCTCTCCTCGAGGACGGCCTGCGCGAACCGCGGATCCTTCTCCTCGTCGGCCAGTTCGGCGATGCGGTCGGCAATCTCCTGTGCCCGACCGCTGACCGGGTAGTCCTCGAGATCAGCCGTGCGACCCTCGGCCTTCGAGACGATCGTACTCGCGACGGTGAGCACGTCGCCCGGCTCGAGGGCGGCCCGATCCGCGACGAGTTCGGCGATGTCGTCGCCGGGGCGGATTTCGGGCAGCTCCGCCACGCCGTTGAGTTCCATATCGGACGGTGGAGTAGCGGCGCTAAAAACGCACCGTCACCGGAGACTTCAGCCAATGGCGACAGGTACCGACGGAAGACGGACGACGAATCAGCGACGCGGACCCCAATCGAATCCGGTAGCGGGCTACCGGTCGCGACCGAACAGCGTTCCCGGGCCATCGACCGCGAAACCGGCCGCTCCGCAGACGTCCCACAGCGTCGCCCCGTTGCTCGTGATCACCGGTACCCCCAGTTTCGCCTCGAGCGCGTCGATCGCG
Organism: Natrinema zhouii; assembly: GCF_013456555.2. Classification (GTDB taxonomy): domain Archaea; phylum Halobacteriota; class Halobacteria; order Halobacteriales; family Natrialbaceae; genus Natrinema; species Natrinema zhouii. The sequence goes on along the minus strand of NZ_CP059154.1, from coordinate 1,906,461 downwards.
GCGAGCGACCGGTAGTTCGTACAGGAGACGAAGACGGCATCGAGGTCGTCGTCGCTACCGACGTGCTCGAGCACCTGCCGGGACGCGTCGTCAGGAGTCAGCGCACCGATTTCGGTGTTCGCCGCGAGTCCACGACCGTCGATCGACGCGACGTCGAATCCCGATTCCGCGAGGAACTCCCGCTCTTTCTCGTCGAGTTCGCTGGTATAGGGCGTCGCGACGGCGATCCGGTCGGCCTCGAGTGCCTTGAGCGCGCGGACGACCGAACGGGCCGTCGCGACCGCGGGGACGCCGGCCGCCTCTCGCAAGCGCTCCTCGAGTTCGGCGTCGAATCCCGGGCCGTGGATCAGGCTGCCGGTGGTACAGGCGTAGGCGACCGCGTCGACGTCTGCGTGGCCGAGGAGTTCGGCGGCCCGCGCCGCGTCGTCGCTCATCGCGTCGAGTTCGTCGACGGTGACCGACTCGAGGGCCATCCGCGCGCCGTGGACGGTGACCTCGTTGGGGAGGAACGCCCGGAACTCCGGTTCAACTGTCGTGTTCGAGGAGGGGACGATCAGCCCGACTCGCCCGTTTCGACTGTTCTGATCAGACATCGCCACCCCCGTCCTCCCGCTCGTCCGGCTCGCCGTGACCGCCGCCGCCGGGCGTTTTGACCGTCACCGTCGTCCCGGCCGCGACGTCGACGGTCGTCTTCGCGGGAACCGCCTCGCCGTCGATCAGGTTCTCTCCGGTCGCGCCGTTCTCCCCGCCCGCGACGCCCTTCGGCGCGTGCCGCCGGCGCTCGGTCAGCAGCGACACCGTCGCATCGGTCTCGACGGTGACCGAGCGCTCGAGCCCCAGCCCGCCGCGAAATCGCCCGCGACCGCCGCTGCCGTCCCGGAGCGCGTAACGCTCGACCCGGAGCGGGTACTCTGTCTCGAGGGATTCGACGGGCGTGTTGAGCGTGTTCGTCATGCCGACCTGCACGCCGTCCATCCCGTCGCGGTCCGCTCGCGCGCCAAAGCCGCCGCCGATCGTTTCGTAGTAGGCGAAGGAGCCGTCCCGCGCGCCGATAGTGAGGTTGTTCATCGTCCCCTGACTCTGCGCCGGCACGCGATCGGGCGCGGCCCCCGCGAGCGCGGTGAAGACCACGTCGGTGACCCGCTGGCTGGTCTCGACGTTGCCGCCGACGACCGCCGCGGGGGGGTTCGGATTGAGCAGCGAACCCTCGGGCGCGTGGACGCTCACCGGTTCGTAGCAGCCGTGGTTCGGCGGGATCTCGGGGTCGGTGATACAGCGCACGACGAAGTAGACGGCGCTCGTCGCGACCGCCACTGGGGCGTTGAGATTGCCCGCGACCTGCGCCGCGGTCCCCGCGAAGTCGACGTGGATCGTCTCGCCGTCGACGGTCACCGTCACCGCGATCTCGATGTCCTCGTCGGTCACGCCGTCGCCCTCGAGGAGGTCGGTCGCCTCGTAGGTACCGTCGGGCAAGGCCGCGATCTCCTCGGTAATTCGCTCGCGGGAGTAGTCGATCACGGCGTCGAACCCCTCGAGGACGGTCTCGCGGCCGTGCTCCTCGAAGAGGGCGGCGAGCCGTTCCTCGGCGCGCTCGTTCGCCGCCTGCTGGGCGCGGAGGTCGGCCCGGCGCTCGCCGGGGTTGCGGACGTTCGCGAGGATCAGCGAGCGGACGTCGTCTCGATCCTCACCGCCCTCGACGAGTCGGGTCGGCGGGAGTCGGAGCCCCTCCTGATAGATCTCCTGCGCACCGGCGGGCATGCTGCCGGGGGTCATCCCGCCGACGTCGGCGTGGTGGGCTCGAGAGACGGCGTACCCGACGATCTCGCTGTCATCCTCGGTACCGGTCTCTCTACGCCCGGGCGCGATCGGCGAGACCATCGTCACGTCCGGCAGGTGCGTTCCGCCGGTGAAGGGGTCGTTGAGCACGAACACGTCGCCCGGTTTCGGGTCGTGCTCGCGCACGGCGTCGACGGCGGCCGGCATCGCGCCGAGGTGGACCGGGATGTGCTCGGCCTGGGCGATCATCCGCCCCTCGGCGTCGAACAGCGCGGTCGAGCAGTCCCGACGTTCCTTGATGTTCGGCGAGTAGGCTCCGCGGATTAGAGTCTGTCCCATCTCCTCGGCGACGCTCTCGAGCTGGTTGCGCAGTACCTCGAGGGTCACCGGATCGATGCTGTCGTCTGTGTCGTCCGTCCCGTCTGTCGAGTCTGTCGTCATTGTCCTTCGTCCTCCGTTCGCGTCATGACTAGCGTTCCGTCCGCGAGGATTTCGCCTGCCCAAGCGGGCGGGACGACGGTCGTGCTTTCGGCCTGCTCGAGGACCGCTGCCCCCTCGATCGATGCGCCGGTCTCGAGCCAATCTCGGTCGTAGACGGTCGCCTCCCGCGCGCCGGTGCCGGGGAAGTGCGCTTCTCGAGTCCCGACGACGGCGTCGCCCGCGCCCTCGTGGCGGATGGTCGGCTCCGAACCGGGGATCGTCGCCGTCGCGCGGAGATTGACGACCTCGATCGATTCGTCCATCGCGTAGCCGTAGGTCCGCTCGTGGGCGTCGTGGAAGCGGTCGGCGACCGCCCTCGCGTCGAACTCGTCGTCGACGGGCACGGTCAGCTCGAAGCTCTGGCCGGAATACCGGCAGTCGGCGGCCCGTTCGACCCGCGCCGCGTCCGGATCGGACGCGTCCGAACGCACGGTTTCGACGAGGCCGTCGTAGACGCTCTCGAGATCGGCGGGATCGGCCGTGTCGAGGCCCACACCCACCGTCCGAACGGCGTCGTAGCTCTCATCGGCCGCGAGCAGGCCGAATGCGGAGAGGACGCCGCCCGGTCTCGGGACGACGACCCGGTCCACGGAGAGCGAGTCGGCCAGCGCCGCGGCGTGCATCGGGCCCGCGCCGCCGAAGGCGACGAGCGCGAACTCGCGGGGGTCGTGGCCCCGCTCGACGGTGACCGAACGGATCGTCCGCGTCATCGTCGCGTTCGCGACGCGGTAGACCCCGCGGGCCGCCTCGAGCGCCCCGTCCAGACCCGCTTCGTCGGCCAGTCGCTCGAGCGCGTCGCGAGCGGCCGCGACGTCGAGCGTCATCTCGCCGCCGAGCGCGGTCTCGGGGCCGATGTAGCCCAGCACGACGTTGGCGTCGGTGACGGTCGGCCGCGTCCCGCCGCGGCCGTAGCAGGCCGGTCCGGGCTGGGCGCCCGACGATTCCGGACCGACCCGGAGCGCGCCGCCCGAATCGACCCAGGCGATCGAGCCGCCGCCCGCGCCGACGGTGTTCACGTCGACCATCGGCGTCCGGATCGGTAGCCCGTCGATTTCGGCGTCAGTCGTCCGCTCCGCCCGGCCGTCCCGGACGAGGCTCACGTCGCTCGAGGTGCCGCCCATGTCGAAGGTGACGAGCCCCTCGACGTCGTCGTCGTCGACGGTCGCCGCGGCACCGACGACGCCCGCGGCCGGCCCCGACAGCGTCGTCGTCACGGCGTGCTCGCGGACCGTTTCGGGATCGGCGATGCCGCCGTTGGCCTGCATGATTCGCGGTGCCGGAATCCCGGCACCGCCGGCCTCGTCGACTAACCGGCCGACGTAGCGGTCGATCGCCGGTCGGACGTAGGCGTCGACCGCCGTCGTGGACGTGCGTTCGAACTCGCGGAACTCCGCGAGCACCTCGTGAGACGCGGAGACGGGCACCTCGAGTTCTTCGCGGAGCGTCTCGGCCACGAGGCGCTCGTTTTCGGGGTCGGCGTAGGCGTGCAGCAAAGAGACTGCGACCGCCTCGACGTCGCGGTCGCGCAGCGTCGCCGCGAGGTCGCGGACCTCGCTCTCGTCGACCGGTCGCTCGACCCCTGCCGCGGTCGTCCGCTCGTCGACCTCGAACCGCCGGTCGCGAGGGACCAGCGGCTCGGGTTTCTCGGCCTCGAGATCGTACAGAGCCGGCCGGTCCTGGCGGCCGATCTCGAGGATGTCCCGGAACCCCTCGGTGGTCACGAGCGCGGTCTCCGCGCCGCCGCGCTCGAGGAGGGCGTTGACCGAGACGGTCATGGCGTGGGCGAAGCCGTCGATCTCAGCGGGGTCGATACTAGCCCGGTCGCAGGCCTTTTCGATCCCCTTGAGGACGCCGACGTGCTGCTCGTCAGTCGTCGGAACCTTCGCGGTGACGAGTCGGTCGTCGACGGTCAGCGCCACGTCGGTGAACGTGCCGCCGACATCGACGCCGATGCGCGTGTCGCCGTCACCCGTCGATTCGTCGGTAGCCATCGATGCGTCCGCGTTCGAGTTATATGCGTTTGAATCTGTCATTCGGTCGTCCGTTAGAGGAGCAAGACGTCGTAGAGCGTTCGGAGGCCGATACCGATCACGACGAGCGTGACGAGCCCGCCGAGAACGTTCTGGAGGGTACTGTTCGTGTGCTCGCCCAGCAGGCCGTCGTTGTTCATCGCGTAGATGAGGAACACCGCCAGAATCGGCAGCAAGAGCCCGTTGGCGACCTGTGCGAAGACGATCACCTGCACGGGGTTGTAGTCCAGCGCCGAGAAGACGATGCCGACGCCGAGGATCGTCATCCAGATCGCCCGGAACCGGGTCGATGTCAGGTCCCGCTCCCAGCCCAGCGCGCCGGCGGTGGCGTAGGCGCCCGCGAGTGGCGCGCTCATCGAACTCGTGAAGCCAGCCGCGAAGAGGCCGATCGCGAAGAACGTGAGCGCGTAGCCGCCGAAGACCGGCTCGAGCTGGTCGGCCATCTCGCCGACGTTACTGATCTGCGTTCCTTCGGGGAACACCGCGGCGGCCGTGACGACGATTGCAGTCGTGATAATACCGCCGACGATGACCATGCCGATCGTGTCCGCGCGACACTCGGCGAGGTCTTCGGCACCGTCCCACCGCTCCTGGACGGTGCTCGCGTGCAGGAACAGGTTGTAGCCGACGACGGTGGTCCCGACGAGGCCGGCGATGAGGTACGCCGATCCCTCGGGGACGGTCGGGACGAGGCCGCCCGCCAGCGAGCCGATATCGGGCCGGACGATGATCGCGTTGAGCACGAACGCCAGTCCCATGACGGTGACGAGGCCGATGAAGACCCGCTCGATCAGCTTGTAGTTCCCCGTCCACAGCAGGCCGGCGGCGACGAGACCCATGATCGGTCCCCAGATATTCTCGCTGACGCCGGTGATCGTCGCCAGGCCGGCAGCGCCGCCGACGATGTTGCCCGTCTGGAACGCCGCCGTCCCGATGCCGATCGCGCTCACGACGAGCGCGACGGTGATCGCCTGCGGAATCGGGTTATCGAACTCGTTTCGGAACGCTTCGCCCAGTCCTTCCTGCGTGATCAGTCCCAGCCGCGCGCTCATCTCCTGGAGCACGATCGTCGCCAGGATCGAGAACGCGATCGTCCACACGAGCAGGTACGCGTACTCGGCACCGATCACGCTCGCGGTCGTTACCGTCCCCGGACCGACGAACGCCGCCGCGACGAGCGCGCCCGGTCCGATCGCCTTCACTCGATCGATGACACCCATGATGTGTATTCACATACACCACTCTCCGAGATTCCCAAAAGGGTTGTTAAGAGTCGAACATACGGACAGTCCGGCGACTAGAGGAACTGTGATCGACGTATGAAGTCGTATGAACTCGTGTGATCGTCACGATCCGTTCCCAGTATTCGAGCGCGTTCACTGATAGCTGCCGAGCGGGTTCCCTGCCAGTCGTTGATCACGGATCGGCGCTCGTGCCGAGCGATCGTCAGTCGGCCACCTGTTCGCGTCAGTCGGCCGTCCGTTCGGTGACGATCACCTTCGAGACGCCGCCCTCGAGTTCGATCTCCGTCGGCAACTCGACGGTGCTGCGCTCGATGAACCGGGTCATGAACCAGCGAACGGCCTCCGAGGGAAAGACGAGGTGGTAGACCCCCTCGCCCTCCTCGCGGACGTCGAGGAAGCCACAGAAGGAGAGCCACTCGAGCAGGTCGCCGACCTCGTCGAATCGGGTCTCGTACTCGCGGGCGTGGTAGTCGGAGACCCGGTCGGCCGCCTCGACGAACGCCGGATCGGGTTCGCCGCCGGCGTAGCAGTGCTCGAGGAAGGCGTGGAGGAAGTCGATATCGAGCAGGACGTGCTCCCCCGAGGAGAGCATCCGGTAGTACCGCTCGAGGTTCTCGCTCGGCCGTTCGTTGGCCGCCTCGAAGTTCGCCGCGTAGAAGGTGAGTGCGCGGCGGACGACCTCGCTCTGTCCGTTGCCCGTCTCGGCGACCAACGTCTCGAGGGCCGCGGCCGAGTCGTCGTCGAGCGATACCGTTACGCGCTGTGTCATGCTCTCACGAGGGTACCCGAGACGGGTATAGTTCACGCACTCGAGGTCGGTGGCAGATCGCCGACGGAGGACTCACTCGGTCTGCACGTTGCATAGCCGTGGAGACGGCAGCCAATCCCGAAAGCGATTCCCCGCGAGCGGTCGTGGCCTCGAGTATGAGTGACTCAGCGAGGGATCGCGACGAATCCGAGGACGAAGCGGCGAGCGCGACCCGCGTCGTCACCGCGTTCCTCCGCAACCGCAGCGAGGTCCTCGTGTTGCGCCGGAGCGATTCGGTCGGCACCTACAGGGGACAGTGGGGCGGCGTCTCCGGCTTCGCGGAGGGACGGCCGGACGAGCAGGTCCTCGTCGAGATTCGCGAGGAAACCGGCCTCGAGGCCGACGCCGTCTCGCTGGTCCGTTCCGGTCGGCCGGTCGAGTTCGAGGACTCGAACCTCGAGCGCGAGTGGGTCGTTCACCCTTATCTGTTCGACTGCGACGCTCGCGAGATCGATCTGAGCGAGGAACACGACGACCTCGAGTGGGTCGCCCCTACCGAACTGCTCGAGAAAGTCGGGGACGACCGCGAGACGGTCCCCGAACTGTGGACCGCCTACGAGCGCGTGGCTCCCACCGTTCGATCGATCGCGGCCGACGACGAACACGGCGCTGCATATCTGTCCGTACGAGCGCTCGAGGTGCTGCGCGATCGAGCGGGCCTTCTCGTGGCCGAACGGGATGCGTTCGGTGCGGATCCCGACGGCGAGCGGGACGAGCTCGTCGAACTCGCGAGCCGGTTGCTCGAGGCGCGACCCTCGATGGCCGTCCTCCGGAACCGAGTAAACCGGGTGATGGCCGGTGCAGATGGCGATACGGAGGCGGAGACGGGTGCACCCGCAGTCCTCGAGTCGGCGCTGTCGAACATCGATCGCGCGCTGACGGCCGACGAGGACGCCGCGAAAAACGCGAGCGAGCGGATCGAGGGCAGCGTCGCGACCCTCTCGCGGTCGGGGACAGTGCTCGAGGTGCTCCGAACGGCCGAACCGTTGCGGGTCTTCGTCGCCGAATCGCGGCCGGCCCGCGAGGGGATCGCCGTCGCGGCGGAACTGGCCGAAACGACGTCGAGCACCGTGACGGTCCACACCGACGCGGCGGCGGCGCACGTGCTGGCCGACGCGGACGTCGACCGCGTCGTGGTCGGCGCGGACACCGTCCTTCCCGACGGCTCCGTCGTGAACAAGACCGGGACGCGAGCGCTGGCGATCGCCGCCGACCGCGAGGGGATTCCAGTGTCCGTCGTCGCGGCGACGGACAAAGTTTCGACCCGCGAGGCCGTGAACCTCGAGTCGGGCGACCGGGCCGCGGTGTACGACGGCGACGCCGGGATCGACGTGCTGAACCCGACATTCGACGTAACGCCCGCCGACTGCGTTTCCGAGATCGTGACCGAACGTGGCGCGCTCGAGCCCGACGAAATCGAGGACGTGGCCGAGGAACTGCGCAGGCTCGAGGAGTGGTAGCGATAGTCGAACGTGGATTCCCGTCGGGGCTCGTGACCCAGCGGATTTTCGGATTCGAACGGATGTCCGTGAGGCTTTTGCGTCCGACGGGGGTACCATCGATCGGTGGCGATGACGAGAGTTACCCCCGCTTAGCCCCTTGTGATGATAGCTTTCACTGAGCCACCCTCTCAGCGACCCGGAGACGTATCTCCCTGCATTCCTGTAGAATCCGAGATGGCGCGACGAATGGTCCCGGCAGTGACCCGTACCATGACTACCGCTCGAAGTCGCTCCAGCGTTCTCCCACGGCGAAACCGATCTCGTCTTCGCGGTCGTCCGAGCCGAGAACGACGGCGAGCAGTGCGCTATCCGTGTCTTCGATCGTCACCGTTTCGTCCGCACGCGTTTTCCCGGCGATGTCGAACCCGTCAGCTAGTTGGACGAAAACGTCGTAGTCGCCGATGGTTCCCCAGACCCGCTCGTACGCTGCCGACGCGTTCGAGTCCCCGTTGACTTCCTCGTCGTGTGATGCGACGTCGAACGCGTCCGAAAGAGCGACCTCATCGTCCGGCCCGACGATTTCGATCGTCCCGTCGATCGGCTCGTCGGTCTCGTTGAAGACGGTCACGTCCTCGAGTCTTTCGTTCGCTCTGGCCGAGCACCCGGCCAACCCGGTAACGGCCATCGCCCCGACCCCGATCAGGGTACTCCGTCGAGTGACGCGACTCGTTTCGATCCCGAGCTCGCCGTTCGAACCGGCGTCAATTCGTTGTTGCATAGCAGGACGCTACGAACGGAAGTATATCAATATGAAAGGAAATTCTCCGGGTCAGAAAACCCTCCGATGCGGTCGGCTTCCGAATCGTAATCGACCAAAGGTTCAATCCCGCCTCGTTCGTAGCGGTGCGTATGCGTACCCAATTCGAGTCGCCAGTCGCCAGTCTGGGCATCCACGAGTCAGTCGACGACGTCTTTCCGCCGGGAGAGCTCGCGACTTATCTCGCTGATCTCCCGATTGAGATCGAAGTAGTCAGCGACGACGAGATCGCGTCCTGCGACGCGGTCGTCACCCTCGAGTATCGGGACGCCTTCCTCGAACTGGACTGGATTCACTCGATTCAGGCGGGGGTCGATCGGTTTCCGTTCGACGAACTCGAGGCGAACGAGGTAATTCTGACGAACAGCACGGGGATCCACGACCGAACCGTCGGCGAGACGGTCGCGGGCTACCTGCTCATGTTCGCCCGGCGGCTCCACGACCACGTTGCGAACCAGCAGGAACGGCGCTGGGAGCGACCGGAGTGGGACGAGGCCTTTACTCTCCCGGGAACGACGGCCTGCGTCGTCGGCACCGGAACGCTCGGCCGAGGCGTCGCGGAAACGCTGGGCGCGCTCGGCGTTCGTGTCACTGGCGTCCGTCGCTCCGGCGATCCCGTCCCCGGCTTCGACGAGATCTACGCGAACGACCGATTGTTCGAAGCGATCGAAGCGGCGGAGTTCGTGATCGTTACCGTGCCGCTGACCGACGAGACGCACCACCTCTTCGACGCCGAGGCGTTCGATGCGATGCGCGACGATGCGTACTTCGTGAACGTCGCTCGGGGGCCGGTCGTCGACGAACCGGCGCTGATCGACGCGCTCGAGGCGAGTTCCCTCGCGGGCGCGGCGCTGGACGTCTTCGAAGAGGAACCGCTTCCCGAGGACTCGCCGCTGTGGGAGCTGGACGAGGTGATCGTCTCACCGCACTGCGCCGCGTACACGCGGGACTATTTCCGAGATGTGGGTGACATTGTCCGCGAGAACGTCGACCGCCTCGAGACCGGCGAGGAGTTCCACAACCGGGTTGTTTGAGCGCGATTACGACGTAAGATGGCCAAGAGCGCGGCTCGAGCAACTGCGAGAGTCGCGCGATCCTACGGAAGAGCAAGCTCTTCCGAGCATCGCGGAAGCAAGTTTCCGCTCAGCGGGGGAGGGCAGGCGCTTACCCGATACTCACCGCGAGCGACCGAAAGCGCGGCGCGAAGCGCCGCGAGAAGGCGAACGGCGTAGCCGTGAGCCAGGGAGCGAGCGGGCCGACGACTGACTCGGAGCGAGTAACACGAGCGGAGAGGAAGGAGGAGTGCTTTTAATCGAAACTGAGCGTGATCGAAGATCCCGCGATGTCCAAAAGAGTGCATAGCGCTCTTTTGAAGATTTTGCCGAGGGCCGCTCTGCGGCCCGCAGAGCAAAATTTCGTTAGAAGAACTTGAACAAATCGTCTCGCTCCTGCTCGTGCAGATGGCTCCGGACGGCCTCGTTCAGCGGCTCGAGTTGCCCCTTCTTCGCGCTGATGGGTACAATGGTGTCCTGCCACTGCTTCCAGGGCGGGTAGAGGCCGAGGCGGTCGCAGAGGGCGTCGAGTCGCTCGTCCTCGTCGTCGACCTTGTCCATCTTGTTGACGGCGACGATCGTCGGGATGTCGAGATCGCGCAGGAAGTGGAACATCTCGACGTCGTAGGGGATTTCGTCGGGACCGGAGTGGCGGTCGATGATGTCGATGACGCTCTTGCCGTCGACGACGAGGATCGCGACGAGGACGTTGTCGGCGTACTCCTCGAGGTAGTGGACGATTTCGGTCTTGATCTGCTCGCGGTGCTCCTCGTCGACGCCGCTCATGAAGCCGAAGCCGGGGAGGTCGGTGATGACGAAGTCCTCGGGGGCCCAGTCGTAGTGGTTGGGCGAGCGGGTGACGCCGGGTTTGCCGCCGGTGTCGAAGCTGTGGCCGGTGAGCTCGCGCATGAGCGTCGATTTGCCCACGTTCGAGCGGCCGACGAGGGCGATTTCGGCCCCTCGATTGGGGCGAGTATCGAACATACACCGGTGTAGGCGTCTCGTCCCTTTATATACACTGAACGGGAGCCGAGCGCTCGATCACACTCGCCCACGTGCGGACGGGCCGCTACACCACTCTTCCCGCGAGCAATCCGACGCCGAACGCCCCGGCGACGAGCAGTGCGACGGCGAGAACCCGCCCGCTCGAGGGTGCCTCCTCGAGGTCGACGTGGTGGCTGTCGAAGACGATCTGGACACCCAGCCAGGACAGCGAGACGCCGCCGGCGAGCATCGCCGCGGTGATAAACCAGGCGCTCTCGGCACCGGTGTCGATGGCGGATCGGACCGTCAAGAGAACGACGGCGGCCGACAGGACGACGTTCGCCGCTCCGACGAAGACGTTCCACGACACGGCTCGCCGGCCGAGCGAGACCGAATCGGTGAGGCTGCCGGTGATCCACAGGAGCGACGCGAGGACGAGCCCGGCGAAGACCGTCGCGGTGACGGGATCGGTGAGAACGTCGCGCCTGACGACGGCGAGGAAACCAGCGGCGGACACCAGTATTACCGCGCCGGCTACCGAGGCGAGACGTCGTATCATACGCACACTCCCAGAAGTCACTACAAGAAAATAGCGAAACGACTCGCCGCGCTCGAGCCGGAACCGTCCTCCACGGTGGGACGGAATGCCCCGGAGTTATGACCCCGCGCGGTCTCAGACGGACACGTGCGGCTCGTACAGTTGACGGTACCGACGGGGAAGCGAGAGACGATCCTCGAGACGCTCGACGAGCGGGAGATCGACTACGTCGTGACGGACGAGACCGGCAGTCGGGCGTACACGGCGGTCGTCTACTTTCCGTTACCGGATGCGGCCGTCGAACCGGTACTCGACGAGATTCAGGCGGCCGGCGTCGACGAGGACGCCTACACGGTCGTCGTCGACGCGGAGACGGTCATCTCCCGACGGTTCCAGGCACTGCGCGAGGAGTACGAGGAGGGCGACGTCGGATCGGACCGCATTTCGCGCCAGGAGTTGCAGGCGGAGGCCGACGACCTGACGCCGAGTTTCCCCGTCTACGTGGTGATGACGGTCATCAGCGCCGTGGTCGCGACCGCGGGGCTGCTGCTGGACTCGCCTGCGGTCGTCGTCGGCTCGATGGTGATCGCGCCGCTGATCGGGCCGGCGCTGGGGGCCAGCGTCGGCACGGTGATCGACGACGAGGAGCTGTTTATCGAGAGCATCACCTACCAGATCCTCGGCGTCGTGGTCGCGATTGGCGCGGCGGCGGTCTTCGCGGTGCTGGTTCGGTCGATGAACATCGTCCCGCCCGATCTCGTCCTCTCGAGCGTCGGCGAGATCTCCGAACGACTCGCACCCGACTTACTGTCGCTCGCGATCGCGCTCGGCGCGGGCGTCGCGGGGGTCGTCAGCATCGCGACGGGAACCTCCGTCGCGCTCGTCGGCGTGATGATCGCGGCGGCGTTGATTCCGCCCGCGGGCGTCGCGGGGATCACGCTCGCGTGGGGACAACCGACGGCCGCGATCGGCGCGACGGTGCTCGTCCTCGTCAACTTGCTGTCGGTGAACCTCGCCGGCCTGTTGACGCTGTGGTACGCCGGCTATCGTCCGGAGAATCTGTTTTCGATCGGCGAGACGGAACAGCGCTTGCGCCGGCGGATCGTCGGTCTCATGGTCATCGTCCTCGTCTTCGCGGTGTTCCTCGGCGGGATCACCTACGCCTCCTACGAGGCGGGCAACTTCGAGCAGGACGCTCGTGACGAAGTAGAGACAGTCCTTACACAGGAGCAATACGAGAGCTACGAACTGCTCGAGTACCAGGTGGTGATGGACGACAACTATCCGTTCCGGAATCCGGAGCAGGTGGTCGTGACGATCGGCGGTCCGCCGGGCGAGTCAGCACCCGAGTTAGCCGATATCCTCCACGAACGAATCAATAGCCACGCAGATCAGTCCGTCTCGGTCGAAATCAGGTACGTCGAAATTCTCAGGCGGTAGCTGCTGTGAATTCGCGGCTCGCCTGCTGTTCGTGATTCGCCGGGAACCATCCTCCCATCCGTAACTTACGGCCATCGAGACCGACGTTTCGTCGCCCGCTATCATCGAAGCCGCTCGAGGATCCTCGAGCGGCGGGATTCGGACTCGGGCTCGGACTCGGAATTGGCGTCAGCACCGGTCGCAGTACCATCACGACCGGTGCGACCAATCCATCGCCGAAGCCACGTCCTCGGCCCGCCGATCCGGTTGACGAGATACGTCGGGAAGTAGAGCGTCCCCGTGCCGAGCGCCAGAAATCCGATCCCACCGACGAGCTGGCCGCTCCGAAGGAATCCGACGCCGACGACGAACATCGGTCCTGCCATCGAGATTCCTGCGGCGGTCTGGAGCCACCAGAGAAGACCGGGCCCCTTCATTGCCGGGACTCGAGTCCAGTCGCGATCATGGGTAATTCTTCGATTTCGCCAGCATCGAGGGCGTGAAAGCTGTTATCCGTCGAACGGCAACTCGGGCTCGTAGCCGATCGCCTCGACGGTGGCGTCGACGACCGTCTCGACGTTCGCGCCGGTCTCGACGCTCATGGTGAAGTCGGCCGCGACGGCCTCGGTCAGGTCTCCCTCCTCGAACCGGTCTTCCTTGTTCGCGATCGTGAACACGGGGATGTCCTCGAACTGGGCCGAGATCGAGTCCCGAAGCTCGAGTTGCGGGCCGATCGGATAGCCGCACTCACCGGTGGGATCGACCATGACGAGCATGCAATCGGCGAGGTGCTCGATGGCGCTGACCGCCTGCGATTCGATCTCGTTGCGATCCTGTGGCGGCCGGTCGAGCAGCCCGGGGGTGTCGACGATCTGGTAGCGGATGTGGTCGCGCTCGAAGTGGCCGACGCCGATCCCCTTCGTCGTGAAGGGGTAGGAGGCGGTCTCGCCGCGGGCGTTCGTGATGTCGTTGACGAACGAGGACTTGCCGACGTTGGGGTAGCCGGCGACGACGATCGTCGGCTCGTCGGGATTGATCTCCGGCAGGTCGCGCAGGTCGTTACGCGATTTGTTGATGTACAGCAGGTGGTCGTCGACCTGCTCGACGATATCGGCGAGTCGGGCGAAGGCCTGCTTGCGGTGCTTGCGCGCCGTGTCCACGTCGGTCTTCCGGAGTCGGGGCTGGTACTCCTCGTGGATCTCGCGGGCCTTCCGGCTGGCCCACATCACTTCCGACAGCGCCTGTCGGAGCTTGTCGACGTCGACGATCGCGTCGGCCAGCTCGTAGTAGAAGGGATGCACGTCGTCCTCGTACTCGAAGTCCGGCCATGCCGTGACGACGTTCTCGAGGTTGTCCGAGATGATGTTGGCCGCCGTCTGGAGCATCGACTGCTGGGCCTCGAGGCCGCCCTTGGCCTTGCCGGCCCGCGCCGCCCGCGAAAACGCCTTGTCGATCAGCTCTTCCGACGTGGGCGTTGTCGGAAGGTCTTCGAAAATCATGGCTACAAGTAGAACGCGCGGTCATAAAAGGTCGTTCGTTGTCCGCCGCGAACTTATCCCCGTTGCCGTCCTTCGATCTCGTATGACAAACTGGCGCGCCGTCTTCGTCGGATTCCTCGTCGCGACCGTCTTCGGAATCGTCGGCCTCGTCGTCCCGGGCGTCGGCCAGCTCGTTGCAGGGCTGGTCGGCGGGTTCGTCGCCGGCTACATGGCCGGCGGGAGCCTCGGAAGCGGCGTCTGGCACGGGCTGCTCGCGGGCTCGCTCGGCGGGATCATCGGTGGCCTGCTCATCGCCGTCGCCGTCGGTCTCTCGGGTCTCGCGCTCGGGCCGCTCGGCGGGGCGGTCTCCGGCGCTGCCGGGATCGGTATCTTCCTGCTCGCCGTCACGATCTCGATCGTGATGGCACTCGAGAGCGCCGTCGCCGGTGCCGTCGGTGCCGCGGTCAGTAATTGATCCGTTCGAAAAAGGATGCCGTCGAGTTCTTGATTCGCAGTTCGATCCGTAGTCGCCCGGCGCGTCATTTCAGGCCGAGGCCATCTCCCGACAGCTTTCGGCACACTTCGGCAGCACCTCAGCACAGGCTTGACAGTGGTCGTGATCGTGCTGTTCGCACTCCTCGGCGCACTCCTCGCAGAGATCGGCACAGAGTTCGCCCAGCTCCTGATGGTAGTCCGAGTTGCGGGCCATGAACCGCGCGTGCAGCGACGCGATGTCGGCCACGTCCCGGCAGAGCCGGATGCAGCGGGCCATTCCCTCACCCTCGCCCGCACAGGCGTCCGCACACCACTCACAGACCTGCGCGGCCTCGAGACAGTTGTCGATACACTCCTGCATCTGCTCGTCCGAATGCGCGTTCTGGAGTTGTTGTAGTGCCATCGCCTGTGTCTCTACTGCCCAGCCGATTCAAGATACTCGCGGCGAATGCAAGCGGCGGCGAATGCAAGCGACAGTGAGTCTGAGCGGCGGAACGGCATCCGATCGCAGTCCCTAGCGCCGCGCCTCGAGCTCCGCCTCGAGGTCCGACAGCTCCATGTCCTTCATGGAGAGCAGGACGAGCAGGTGGTAGATGATGTCAGCACCCTCGTGGGCGATCTCCTCGCGGTCGTCGTCCTTCGCGGCCAGCACGAGTTCGGTCGTCTCCTCGCCGAGTTTCTCTAACACTTCGTTCTCGCCCTTCTCGTGGGTGAACAGCGACGCGGTGTAGGAGTCCTCGGGAAGCGTTTCCTTCCGGTCTTCGATCACGGCGAACAGCTCCTCGAGCGTCTCGTCCATCTACATCTCCTCCGACACGTTACGGATGTCTTCGAGTTCGTCGAACTTCTCGCTGTCGTCTCGGCCGTCCTCGAAGACCCCTTCGGTGATCTCGATCGGCGCGTTCGTCCGAGCCGCCAGCGCGAGCGAATCGCTCGGTCGGGCGTCGATCACCGTCTCGCCGCGGGCCGTCTCGAGGTGGAGGTCGGCGATGTAGGTCCCGCCCTGCCCGTCTTCGCGCTCCTCGATTTCGTTGACGACGATGCGGTCGATCCGACTGCCCAACTCCTCCATGACGTCCAACAACAGATCGTGGGTCAGCGGCCGTCCGATATCCTCGGCCTCGAGCCCGCGGGCGATACTCGTCGCCTCGCTGAAGCCGATGAAGATCGGCACGACATCGTCCTCACCGTCGACGGCGAGGACGACCACCGGGACCGGCCCTTGGGGAGTCCCCGCGACGCGAACCGCGTCGATGGATGCCTGCATACCCATACCGTTGGGGAGGAGAGAGAAAACAGGTCCGGTCGCGAATGCATGCACGGATCCGCTATGGAGCCGACGGCGACGTCGGTGACGGCCGGCGTGCGGATGAATACCACTGAATACGGTCGCGTGAGTGGTTCTGGCGGCTGCGAGCGGCGGTCAGACCCGCCGCTCGAACTCGAGACGGTGTGACTGGATGAGGAACCAGACGGTGCAGGAATCCGGCGCTCGGCCGAACTGCGGATCGCGGCCGCGTTCAGTTCTCCGGTGGTTCGACGACGACGTGTCCGTTGCTCGAGACGGTCACCCAACACCCCTCGTAGGAGAAGGAAACGTCGATGGGGCGGTCTCGACCGGACGTCACGATGTCGGTGAGCGCCTCGGGATCGACGGTATCGTAGAGCGGTGACATCGCGGAGAGTTCACAGTTCGTCACGGATGCCACGGCTTCGACGATCGCGACGATCGTGTCGGAGCCGTCATCGAATCGGCTGTGGAACGTTTCTGTAATGGGATCGTATCCCGAACTGTCTGCACTGTGTGGTTGGGCTGAAGCGGAACCGGAGTGGGCCGTCTCGTCGTTCATTACGACCTAGTATCGCAGACGGCGTCGTAAGGGGCGGCACTGACTAGTCAGCGTCCGTCCGCGCCGGACTTCTCGAAGAGGTGCTGGAAGACGGTCCGCTCCGCCTTGCGGAGGTGTTGATTGAAGGTCTGACGGGTGACGCCGAACCGGTCTGCCAGCTCGTCACCGGTGCTCGTCCGCGGCGTGTCGAAGTAGCCGCTGAAGTACGCGGCATCGAGCGTGGCCAACTGCCGGTCGGTAAGCGCATCGGTGACGATGTCGTACAGCAGCGAGGGAGAGTAGACGAGTTCTTCGGACACCAGTTCGACCGGGTCGTGGAACCGTCGAATCTCGTCCGCAGCCGTCCGGTGATCCACGTCGCCGGGGAGCTCGCCGCGGAACCTGACCTCGTCGGGAGCGACGACAATTTCGCGGGGACGGCCGCCGAGCAACGAGAACACGTGGGCGACCGTCTCCGATTCCGAGTGCGCTTCGACTCGACTGTGGCCGCCGACCGAACTGAGCAACCGCACGTCGAGGTAGTGGGGGACCTCTTCGATAGCGGTGACGAAGTCGCTCGCAGCGAGATCCGACGTTCCCATGTACTGGACGGTGGTTCCGTCCGGCAGCGAGACGACGGAGTCGATTTCGATCCGCGTTTCGCCGTCCTCGACGCGAAGCGAGGGCGGAACCGCCGACTCGTCCGTGCGGAACTCGAGCAGTCTGACGCGGTCATTGGTGAGCCGCTTCTCGCGTCGCTTCAACGATGTCACGTCTTCGAACGCAACGACGACGTACTCGATGCTGCCGTCCTCGTCGAAGAGGGGTGCGACGTTGCTCGAGAACCACCGCTCGGCGCCGTCCGGGAGCTCGATCCAGTGTTCGAACCCGAACTCGGGCGCACCGGTCTCGAAGACGCGCGTGACGGCGTGGTCGTCCGCGGAGACGGGCGTCCCGTCGTCGTAGTAGATGTTCCACTCGGACGGGCCGTACGCTCGGCCAATGAGTTCCTCGCGCGGGAGTCCAAGCGTTTCCGCCGCGCGTTCGTTCGCGAAGGCGATACTGCCAGTCGAATCGATCACGAGGGCGGCGACCGGACAGACGTCGAAGAGCCGTCGCGCGAGGTCCTCGGGAAGCGTTTCTTGCGATTCGTTCTCGTTCGTCCTCCGCTCTGACGATTCGTCGTCGCGAACGCCGCTCGCTGGTACGTCCGTCATCGCGTTACCGTCCGCTCGCTGTCCGCGGAATTCGCCTTGCGGCGATCGCTCGACGTTTCGGTGATTCGACACCAGCGCATAGCACTGCTACGGTGCCAATGAATAAATGCGTACCACTGGTTCCACCCTGAATATCGACCACTACGTCATATCGATCGGCGTTCTCCGGCCGGAAAGAGACGCTCCGGAAGGTACGCGGAGACGACCCAGTTCGGGGCGTTGACCACCTCGTTGAGCTTCAGATCGACGGCCGCCGAACACAGGATGTAGGCCTCGCTCCGCTCGAGGCCGCGCTCGTCGTGCAGGTGGTCAATCATGTTCCGGACGGCCGCTCTGGTCGCCGTCAGCAGGTCGTCCGCGATCCCCGTCGTCCCGTACATCGGCTCGTCCCGGCCGGTCGGGGTGAACGGCCCCGTGGTCTCGAACTGGGGCCGGTCGATCGACAGGTCCGACCGGAGATCGAACCGACAGGTGACGGTCATCGGCGTCTCGATACCGGTTCCACAGACTTCGCCGTCTCCCTGCGCGGCGTGCCCGTCACCGATACTGAAAAGGGCTCCGTCGACCGCGACGGGCAGATACAGCGTTGATCCCGCCGTGAGCTGTTTGATGTCCACGTTCCCGCCGACCGACCGCGGCGGGAACGTCTCGTGAGTACCGTCCTCGGCGGGTGCGACGCCGATCACGCCGGGGAACGGATCGAGCGGCACCTCGATGTCGTTCACGAACCGAGCGACGTCACCGTCGAACTCCCAGACGTACAGCTCCGGCTCCGGAAACTCGTCGGCCAGTAGCCCGAGTTCCGCTTCACCCGGGAGGACCAGCGTGTACCCCCACCCGTGATGGTCGATTTCGAGCAGTTCGACCTCGAGGACGTCGCCCGGTCGAGCGCCCTCGACCGCGACGGGGCCGGTCAGCGAGTGAACCCGGTCGACGTCGAGGGCGGCGACGTCGGCGATCGCCGAGTCGGGACCGAGCTGTCCGCCCGTCGAGTCCTCGCACGTAAAGCGGACGGTGTCGCCGGGCTCGATCGTTTGTACCGGCTCGAGGCCGTTGTTCCACGCGCTGTGAACCGTCTCGTCGCCGGCAGTGATCTCGTAATCGGGCGCGTCGTGTTCGCTCGACATGTATCCCCAGTCACACCATGTGACGAGATAAAACAGTCGCCCACTTCGTCCCGGCTGCGAGCGGTGATCGAGGTGCTACTCGCTGTTCTGCGCCACTCGGTCTACGTTGCGCTCACTGGATGCGGGGACGCTCACCGCACGCGGGTTCTAACTACTGCGCTCGCTCGCTGCAGGGACGTCGGCGTCGGCGTTCTCGAAGAGGGCCAGCCCGTGGATGCGGCTGTCGGGGGTCAGTTCCGGATGGAAGGCAGTGCCGACGACCGGGCCGTCCCGGACCGCGACCGGGCGGTCGTCCCACGTCGCGAGCACGTCGGCGTCGCCGACCGAATCGATAGCGGGCGCGCGAATGAACACGGCCGGATACGGCTCGTCGAGTCCCGCAACCGCGAGCGGCGCTTCGAAACTGTCCTTCTGCCGGCCGAAGGCGTTGCGTTCGACCGTGACGTCGATCACCTCGAGTTCTCCGATCCGGTCGTCCCCGGCGTCGCTCGAGGCGACGATCAGGCCGGCACAGGTCGCGAGCAGCGGTTTGTCGGCGGCGACGTGCGCCCGGATCTCGGCGGCGATCCCCTCGCCGTGGAGCAGTCGAGAGATGGTCGTCGACTCGCCGCCGGGCATCGCCAGCAGATCGCAGTCGGGAACGATCCCCGACTCGCGGATCTCGCGGACGGTGACCTCGCGGTCGCGGGCCGCCGCGGCGCGTTCGATGGCCGCCGCGTGTTCCTCAACGTCGCCCTGGACCGCGACGACGCCCGCAGTCAGTGACATGGCCGCGGCTACGGAAGGGGGCGTCAAAAACGTCGCGCCATCGGAACCGACTGCGGCGTCGGACCCGGTCGGTTGGGACATGTCTGCCGCATCCTTACCGCCCTCGGCCACATCAGCTAAATCAGAGATGAGTCAATCCAACGCGCGTCGATGGGAGTACAGGACGATCAGACCGTCTCGCAGCGAAACGAAAAAGGAGGCAGAGGATCCGCAAGCGGCGCTGAACGAGCACGGCGCTGACGGCTGGGAACTCGTCGAGACGATCGACTACACGGGCGGCGGGACCAAGTATCTGGTATTCAAACGCCCCGCCGAGACGAGCACCGGTGCCGATGACGGGTGAATCGCTGTGAACGACACCGACGACCTCGATAGTGAGATAGCTGACGACACCGATACCGAGACGGACGGCGACTCGGACATCGGCACGGCCAACACGATGCGCGAACGCGCCGGCGAAAGTCGGCTCAAGATTTGGCTCCTGCTCGCCGCCTCTCGGCTGCAGGTGACCGTCGTCCTGGCGCTCGGCGTGTTCGTCGCGTTCGTCGTGTTCGTCACCCTCACGCCGTCTCCCCTGCATCCACAGCTTCAGACCGGCGACACCATCGAAACGATGTTCTCCACGATGATCGGGGCGATCATCACCGGCGCCACGCTCGTCGTCACCATCGGTCAGTTGGTACTCTCCCAAGAGAACGGTCCGCTCGGCGAACAGCGCGATCGGATGGAGAACTCGATGGACTTCCGGGAGTACACCGAGGAACTGATCGGGTCGCCCAGCCCGGCGGATCCGTCGGAGTTCCTCCGCCAACTCGTCTTCGTGGCCGAACTGCGAGCGAAGGCGCTTCGCGACGGCGTCGCCGACAACGACGACGACCAGCTCCGCGCGGAGGTCGACGAGTTCACCGACAGCCTCGTGGGTAACGCCGAAGTGGTCATCGATCAACTCGAGGACGCAACGTTCGGGAACTTCAGCGTCCTGTTCGCCGCACTGAACTTCAACTACGGCTGGAAGATTTTCCAGGTCGAACGGATCGCGAACGATTTCGAAGACAGCCTGAGCGACGAAGAGCTGTCCAATTTAGAGGATCTGAAGACATCGCTCAGCCTGTTCGGGCCGGCGCGAGAGCACGTCAAGACGTTGTACTTCGAGTGGGAACTCGTCACGCTCTCGCAGATGATCCTCTACGCGGCGATTCCGGCGCTGGTCATCGCCGGCGTCATGCTCACGGTCGTCGACGCGGGCACGTTCCCCGGGCGAACGCTCGGCGTGGCGAACATCACGTTGGCGATCGGCGCGGCGTTCACGGCGACGCTCGTGCCGTTTCTGCTGTTCGCGGCCTACGTCCTCAGAATCGTGACGGTCGCCAAGCGAACGCTCGCGATCGAACCGCTGATCCTCCGCAACTCCCAGCGGTAGCGACGAACCGGTGGCGACTTTCCGTCTCGGACGCGACTCGAGCCGACCGGGTCCTCGAGACGAGATGAATTCGTTCGCGATGTCCGATCCCGCGACGGGCCCTCGCCGGTGTATCGAAATTTCGCTCTTGCTCTCGCTACTCGAGCGATGCAACGAGAAGTGGCGGATGGCCGCGTTACGAGACGAACGTCAGCAACTGGACCAGCACGCCCAGCATGACGCCGAACGCGATGACCGTCTTGGGGTCGATACGGATGGCGTTCGAGTCCTCGGAGTCGAAGTACCGGACGAGTCCGGCACTGGACATCAGCCCGCCAGTGTTCTGTCCTTTGTCCATACTCGTCCCTATGGGCCCCTGAAACTAAACCTTTCGACCGAGCTCGTCGCCGATCACGGCAATGTGTTGGCAGTGGGAAACCCTTATGCGCAGCGCGTGGCAACTAGCGTTGACCGCATGACTGTCACACTCAAGGACTTCTACGCAGACTGGTGTGGCCCCTGCAAGACCCAGGACCCAATCCTCGAGGAGCTCGAGGACGACTGGGAGGGCCGATTCGAAGTCGAGAAAGTAAACGTCGACGAACAACAGGACGTCGCCAACGAGTACCAGGTTCGATCGCTGCCGACGCTCGTCATCGAGAACGACGACGGCATCGTCGAGCGCTTCGTCGGCGTCACCCAGCGCAACGACATCGAGGACGCCCTCGAGTCGGCCGGCGCGTAGACGACGAACACCTACGATTTTCTTCGGTTTTCGCGAGCGACGAGCGGCAGCGTCGGCCGTTTCCGTACGGCGCGCCCGCTCGAGGAGCGGGAGTTCTCGAGTGCGTCGAATCGGGACGACGTCAGTCGCTCTGGCTCGTCTCGGTTCAGCCCACGCCGTTTACGTCCACTTCACGCCGACGTCGTGCATGTCCTCGTTGTACTTCGCGATGTTGATGACCAGTGGCGTGACGCTCTCGACTTCGGCCGCGTTGGCCAGCGGCCCGGCCTCGAGCGCGCGCAGCCCTTCGAGCTCGTTGGCAATCGTCAGGACGGTCTCTTTCGCGTCATCGTCGTCCGCGACGACGAGCGTATCGAGGTCGAGGTCGTTCTCGAGGGTCGACAGCGCGTCGGCCGCGAGGTTGTGAAAGGCACCGACGACCGGCACTTCGTCGGGGGCCCGCTGCGCGACGAGTTCGGTGACGCTGCCGGCGTCCGGCGGGTGGTAGTGCAGGCCGTCCTCGTCGCCCTGCATCCCGACGGCGGGGGTGACCAGCACGGTGTCCGCGTCGAGGCTATCGGCGACCGCTTCGACGGTGTCGCCGACGTAGTACGGCGGGACGCTGAGAACCACGACATCGGCCCGATCGGCCGCCATCTCGTTCCCGAAGCCCTTGATGTCGACGTCGTCGGTGCGGTCCGCGAGTTCGTCTTCGTATTCCGCGACCGCGTCGCGGGCCTTTTCCGGATCCCTCGAGCCGATGAGAATCTCGTGGCCCGTATCGCGCGCCAACCGCAGGGCGAGTCCCTCGCCGATGTCGCCGGTGCCGCCGAGTAGTGCAATTCGCATACGCACCTCTCGGGGGAGCACCCGAATAAAAGGGCCGGAGATCGGCCGATCTCGCCGGGTTCTCTGATGCGCTCGAGCGGTGATCTCCGCTCGCAGTGGTATGATAACGGTGACCACCGCCAGCGATGCTGTGCGATGCCGTCGGCTGTGAGCGGAACACTGTGTCTGTGTCGGACCGGAAACCTGGGGATGACGCGGCCATCTGTGACCGTCACCAGTCCGAACTGTTTTGCCTCGACGATGCGAATCGTCGGCTATGTCATCCGTACGTCACTCGCTCCGCGAGGTCTGGAGCGTCGCAACCGACTACGAGTCCACGCGGCTGTGGGTGCTCGTCGTCGTTTCGGCAGTGATACTCAGTCTGGCGTTTTCGCTGCTGGTTACCGCCGTCTGGGAGCTGTTTTTCGACCCGTCTTCGACACTGGCCGGGGGATCCCGATTTCTGTCGATGGTCGCACTGTATCTCGGTTTCAGCTACGCGGTCAATCGCCGGTATAGTATCACCTGAAGCGATTCTCACACCGATCGCACAGGCCGCGGTTCTCGTCCCGAACCGTGCTCCCGTCGTGCGATCGGGTGCACATTGACTTATTGACTTTCAGTTGGTACTATAGGTGAGACCACTACGGTGCATCGTCCTCGGACGGGTTCATCGCCGCGCCCAGCCCGCTATCGTAGGCGTCGCGCTCGGTCACCTCGCGGATCCGCTGTTCGAGTCGATCCTCGAGCGCCCGTCGCCGTTCCTCGTCGACGTCGGCGTTGTTCCCCAGATCCTGCAGGTCCTGCCGGGCCGTTCGCAGGACGGCGACGGCCTCCTCGGTCTCGAGGTCGGCGGCGCGGTCGAGCGCGCGTTCGACGTCCGCGAGCGTGGTCTCGGTCATGGTGACCCCTTCCGCGGGGATACGGATTAAAGACGGGCCGGGTATCGCCACGTCTAGGATGCGAGCGCCGACGCCACAGCTTCCATTACCCGGCTTCCCGTCGATCCGGTATGGCACGCCCAGCCGTCATCGCCCACCGCGGCTACGCCGGCATCGCACCCGAAAACACGATCGAGGCGGCGACTCGAGCTGCCGACCGCGACGAGACCGCGATGCTCGAGATCGACGTCCAACCGGCCGCCTGCGGAACCCCGGTCGTCGTCCACGACGAGCGCCTCGAGGGGGTCCGCGACGGCCGGCCACTGACCGACGCGGCGGGGCTCGTCCGGGAGACGCCGCTCGCGGAGCTTCGAACGGCGCGGGTGCTGGGTACCGACGCGACGATCCCGACGCTCGCGGACGTGCTCGAGGCCGTCCCCGAGACAGTGGGCCTCAACGTCGAACTGAAGAATCCCGGCCGATCGGACCTGCGCGTCGGTGAGTTGCTTTCGGGGAACGAACGCGCCGAGCGCCGAGAGGTGTGGCGACCGTTCGTCGAGCGCGTCGTCGCCGACTGCGAGGGGTTCGGCGGCGAACTGCTCTTCTCGTCCTTTTGCGAGGGGGCGATCGCGGCGCTCCGCGAGGTCGCCGACGACGCCGCTGCGCCGCTGGTGTGGGACGACCTCGAGGCCGGGCTCGAGATCGCGCGCCGCTACGACTGCGAGGCGATCCATCCGCCGCGGAACGCGATCGCCGGAACGGAGCTGGCCGAGACGGTCTACGCCGGTTTTTCGACGGGGGAACCCGAGATCGACGTGCTCGAGGCGGCCCACGCGGAGGGTCGAGCGGTCAACGCCTGGACGGCGACGAACTGGCTCCAGTTCGAGCAGCTCGCGGCGGCCGGCGTCGACGGAATCATCGCCGACTATCCCGGACTGGATCGGGACTCGAGCGAGCGATAGCCCGTTCGGTTCCGCCACGGCAATCCTGCAGTGACGATTCGCGGGTAAGCGAGTGCGATAGCAGCCACTGATCCCGGCTCGGTTTCCCGTTCGAGATCGACTGTCAGAGCGGTTCTGATGAGATTCGGTCGTCTGAGTGCCCCTAGAGGGCTGTAACCGGAGAACACGATTCCAACGGAAGTGTGAGAGGGTAAGTACTGCCTGCAACTGCGCCGGATACCTTGATACGATAAATCGTGCAGAGGATGTGGTGACTATGTATCTCGTTGTGCGTTCGGAGAGCCGTTTCGACCGTGGGTTCGCGGGCGAAACCGGCCCCACCACGTTCAGAGATGATCTCTACTCGAGGCACTGCTCAGGAGGTGGTGCTCCATGAGCGAACTCCCGCCGCAGACGAGTATCAAGCGGTGGCTGGTGACGACGAATCACAAAGACGTCGGAATTCTATACATCGCGACGGCGCTGTTCTTCCTCATCGCCGGCGGCGTCCTCGCATTGTTATTCCGCGCTCACCTCTGGGAGTTCGGCGGCACCGGACTCCTCACCAACAACGAGTACAATCAGTCGGTTTCAATCCACGGGCTGTTGATGGTGTTCTGGTTTATTTCACCGCTCGGATTCGGCTTCGGGAACTATATCGTTCCGCTCCAGCTCGGAGCACAGGATATGGCATTTCCGCGCCTGAACGCGCTGAGTTACTGGTTCTACCTTTTCTCGGGCCTTCTCGTCATCGTCTCGTTCTTCCAGGGGGCGACGTGGGCCAACGGCTGGTACATGTACGCGCCGCTGAACGTGCCGATCTACAACCCCGGCTACACGCTGACGATGGGCGGCAATACGACGATCCTCGCGTTGACCCTGTTCGTCCTGTCGACCACCCTCAGTACGGTGAATTTCCTGACGACGATTCACTGCTGTCGCGCCGAGGGCCTCGGCCTGTGGAACATGCCGCTGGTCTCGTGGGGGATCCTCCTGACCGTCTGGATGATGCTATTCGCGTTCGCGGCGCTGCTGGCCGCACTGATCCTCATGTTGACCGACCGCCTCCTGCTCACGCAGTACTTCTCTTCGACGGAGCAGGGCTCGAGCCTGCTGTGGGGGCATCTCTTCTGGTTCTTCGGCCATCCGGAGGTGTACATCGTCTTCTTCCCCGCACTGGGGATCATGTTCGAGACGTTCCAGACGTTCACTGGCCGCCGAATCGTCGGCCGGAAGTGGGTCATCATCGCCATGGTGCTCGTCGCGGTGCAGTCCTTCCTGGTCTGGATGCACCACATGTTTCTGACGACGATCAACCTCCCGATCAAAACGCTGTTCATGGCGACGACGATCGGGATTTCGCTCCCCTTCGACCTGATGGTCTTCGCGTTGATCTACACGATGGTCAAGGGTCGCGTTCGATTCACGACACCGTTTCTGTTCTCGCTGGGCGCGCTCGTCCTGTTTATCATCGGCGGCATTACGGGCGTCTTCCTCGGTGCAGTGGTTCTCGACTACGAGTTCCGGGGCACCTACTGGGTCGTCGCTCACTTCCACTACGTGATGGTCTCCGGTGTCACCGCGCTGATCGGCGGCCTCTACTACTGGTGGCCGAAGATCTCCGGCAAGATGTACGACGAACGGCTCGGGAAGCTCAGCTTCGCCGTCTACTTCGTCGGATTCAACCTGCTGTACTTCCCGATGTTCCTCGCGTGGGAGACGCCTCGTCGCGTCTTCCACTACCCCGAGGGGACCGAGCTCTACCACCAGCTGGCGACTGTCGGGGCCTTCGTTATCGGGATGGGGGTTCTGCTCGTGTTCATCACACTCGCGAAGAGTTTCGTTTTGGGGCCCGATGCGCCCGATAACCCGTGGACATACACGCGGACCGCCGAGTGGGCGACCACGTCGCCGCCGCCGCTCGAGAACTGGCCGAACCGACCCAGCTACGCGAGCGGTCGCCTCGAGTTCGTCGACGACGCGACGGCGGCCGACGGCGGTGCGGTCGCCCACGAGCAAACCGGGGAAGCCGAGTCGCTCGAGGCCGACCACGAGGATCACGCGAGCATCTGGCCGTTCGGGATCGGAATCGGCATGTTCGTCATGTTCCTCGGACTGTCGGGACTGACGCCCTACGTCGCCGACTTCGCGACCGCACGTGGCGCTGACCTCCCCGGGACGGTTACCGGATCAGAGAACGTTCTCTATCCCGTGCTCTCGCTCATCGGTGTCGGCATTCTGGGGACCGCGCTGTTCCAGTACGGGCGCGAGGAATTCAACGCACCCGAGATGGCTATCGCCGAGCGCTGGCCGTTCGGGGGGGTCGGCACGACGAAGACCGGCGTCTGGTTCTTCCTCGCCTCGGACGTCGTCGTCTTCGGTGCCGTCATCGGGGCGTACGTGTTCATGCGGCTCCACGCCGGCTGGGGCAACTTCGAGACCGTGCCGCCGTCGGCGACGATCGGCCTGATCAACACCTACGTCCTGATCACCTCGAGTTTCACGGTCATCCTCGCGCTGGTGATGGCCGAACGCGGGAACAAGCGCGGGCTGCTGGCGTCGATGGGGGTCACGCTGCTACTCGGACTCACGTTCCTCGGCATCAAGGGCTACGAGTGGGGCCAGGAGTTCGCTCACGACATCTACTGGTTTACCGAACTCCAGTACTCGCTGTACTTCGTGACGACCGGCCTCCACGCGTTCCACGTCATCCTCGGGCTGCTCATCGCGGCGTTCATGATCTACCGGATCGTGACCGTCGACGCCTACCTCACGGACGACCGCCCGGTCGAGTACTTCGGGCTCTACTGGCACTTCGTCGACATCGTCTGGGTGATTCTCTTCCCGCTGTTCTACCTCATGTAGCGCGCCCGTCTCCACGTTTTCCGCACGCGACGGTCGCTCGCCCCATCCCGATTCCAGTGGGAATCAACCGGATACAAGGAGCCCGCCGCCGAACGGCGGAGCATGCAACTCTCGAGCGTCGTCGATCGACTCGACGAAGAGCTTCGAACCGAAGATTACGCTGACATCGACGCCAGCGCGAACGGGCTGCAGGTCGGCCCGGACGAGGCCGATATCGAGCGCGTCGCGTTCGCCGTCGACGGCGTCCGCGAGACGATTGACCGCGCCGTCGAGGCCAACGCGGACCTGCTGGTCGTCCACCACGGGCTCTCGTGGGGCGGCTTCGACCGCGTGACCGGCCGCACCTACGACCGAATCGCTCCGCTGCTCACGAACGACCTCGCGCTGTACGTCTCCCATCTCCCGCTCGACGGCCAGCAGGAACTGGGCAACGCCGCCGGCGTCGCCGACCTGCTCGGACTCGAGGACCGCGCCCCGTTTGGCGAACTCGGCCCCGAGCACATCGGCCAGCGCGGGACGGCCGCCGATCCCTACGCACCCGACGAGCTCCGCGAGCGCCTCGAGACGAATCTGGATACCGGTGGCCAGCCGGTCCAGCACCTCGCGTTCGGGCCGGACGAGATCGAAGACGTCGCGGTCGTTACCGGCAGCGGGGTCGACTGGCTCGACGAGGCCGTCGACGCGGGCGCGGACGCGCTGGTGACCGGCGAGGGGAAAGGGAAGACCTACCACGAAGCGCAGGAGGCGGGAATCCACGTCTTCCTCGCGGGTCACTACGCGACGGAGACGTTCGGCGTGCGCTCGCTGCAGGACCTGGTCGAGGGGTGGGACCTCGAGACGACCTTCCTCGACGTGCCGACGGGGCTCTGACGGCCGTTCGCGAGCGGTTCGGCCGATCGTTTCCCTCCCGTTCGAAGCCGACACGCGGTTCGCCGGTCGCGTGCGGCCGTCGGTACGGAAGGAAGGGACCGCACTTTTTACTTGGAGCGGACAGTATCAGGGCCTGTGGACATTCATATTATGGCGCTCGCCTCCGAACCGAGCGGCTGGCGCGCTGCGCGGGTGTCCCTCGGTGGGTCGCTCGCGTTCGCCGCTCTGTACGCGTACTTCGAACTCCTCCATACCAGCGGCTCAGTCTCGCTGCTGGTTCTCGGAGCCGCGGCGGGCCTGTCGGGCGTCGCAGAACTGTTGCCGAAGAACAGACGGCGATCGTCCTGCGGCTGACAGCAATCGGGCTGCTCGTAGTGCTGATCGCGGCGGCGCTCCGTTCGCTACTGTCGTGATTCGCCGCGACGGCAGTGGGTGAGTGCCCCCTCGTGAGCAGACGAGCTGTGACGGGTGCTTGATGGATAGTGGTTCGACGGCTCCCGAGAGAGGGTTTCGGATACCTCGCGGCGACGGATCGACGGAATCGCGACGTTGAAACCGCTGGCTCGCGGACACGTGGACATGAGCGACGAGCACGACCACGGGAGCGACGACGCCGACGGCGAGGCGGACGGCCATCACGAGCCCGACCGAAAGACCTTCTCGCACGACCCGATCGGCCACGCCGAGGTCCGGGCCGGAATGACGGTCGGGGAACTCGCCGACGAGTACGGCAACGCCGGCGTCGGTGCGGCGGACCTCCACGAGGCCGTCGACGTCACCGAAGCGATGTTCGACGACGACGTGACCGTCTTCTTCGGCCTCGCGGGCGCGATGGTCCCCACGGGGATGCGAGCCATCGTCGCCGAGCTGATCCGGGACGGCTATATCGACGTTCTCGTCACGACCGGCGCGAACCTCACCCACGATTCCATCGAGGCCATCGGCGGGAAACACCACCACGGCGCGGTCCACGCCGAGGGGAAGACCGAGCGCGAACACGACGAGACGCTGCGCGACGAGGGCGTCGACCGCATCTACAACGTCTACCTCCCACAGGAGTTCTTCGCGACCTTCGAATCGCACCTGCGCGACGAGGTCTTTCCGGTCCTCGAGGAGGAGGGTGTCGTCCCGATCCAGCGACTCACCGAGGAGCTCGGGCGGGCGAACGCCGAGGTGAACGAACGCGACGACGTCGACGAGGACGCGGGTATCGCCGCCGCGGCGTACGAGAACGACGTGCCGATCTACTGCCCCGCCGTCCAGGACTCCGTGCTCGGCCTGCAGGCGTGGATGTACTCCCAGACCTCGGAGTTCTCGCTGGACGCGCTGGCGGACATGACGCCGCTGACCGATATCGCCTACCACGCCGAGGAGGCCGGCGCGTTCGTCGTCGGCGGCGGCGTCCCCAAGAACTTCACCCTCCAGACGATGCTCGTCTCGCCCGACGCCTACGATTACGCGGTCCAGTTGACGATGGATCCCCAACAGACCGGCGGCCTCTCCGGCGCAACCCTCGACGAGGCCCGCTCGTGGGGCAAACTCGAGAAAGACGCCGAGAACGTCTCGGTCTACGCCGACGCGACGATCACGCTCCCGCTCGTGGTCGCCGCGGCTCGCGAACGGCTCGAAAACTAATCTCACGGCGCTTGAGGGAGATGATACCACTGCGCTTGCCCACAATGAGTACCACATCGGCTCGAGACTGGTCAACCGACGTGCGGTGGCGCGCGCTGGGTCGCGTCGAACGATCAGTGAGACGCGGACCGAAACTGCGCGAGGGATGAGGACCGCAGCGACCAGCGGGAGCGAGGACCGCAATCGGCTGGGGAGGGCGTGGCTACTCCGTGTTGCCAGCATGAGCAGGACGCTCGTCGTCGGTGAGATTGAAACGAACACAGTGTCCCTGCTATCGTGGCAACAGGGATTTCCACATCCTCCCCAGCCGATTCGTTCGCTCCAAAGTCGCTCACTCATCCCTCGCACAGATCGAACCGCAGTTCGCTGGTCGCTCACTGCGGTTCAGCGCGCGCCACCGCACACCGGTTGCTCAAACCGAAGCGACACGGCGGGCCGCCGCATTGGCCGCTCGCCGGCGACTCACCCCCGATTTGACGACGGTTCGAACTCGTAGCTCTCGCCGTGCTCGAGGTATGCCACGCGATCCTCGAGTCCCGCCTTCTCGACTGCCGCTTTGAAGTTCGACAGCGGCGACCGGAACACCTCGTAGTCGTTGTAGTGGATCGGAATCGAGGTCTCGGCGTCGATCAGGTCGACGGCCTCGACCCCCTGTTTCGCGTCCATCGTCAGGAGCACGCCCAGGATCCGCGTCCCGCCCAGGTGCAACAGCGCGAGGTCGATCTCGGGGTAGCGCTCGGGAATCTCCTCGAGCGCGTCGTAGACGAGCGTATCGCCCGAGACGTAGAGCCGGATGAGCGGCGGCTCCTCGGGGGCGATCTCGTCGGACCGGAACTCGAGCATGCTCCCCATCACCGGCGGCAGCCCCTTCGAGACGACGGGCGGGCCGTGGCGGCCGGGCGTCGCCGTAATCGTGAGGCGGGCGGTCCCCTTCTGAAGCCGGCATTCCTCCCAGGTCTCGAGCGGGTAGGTCTCGTGAAACCCCTTTTCGGCGAGCTTCTCGGCCGCGTGCGGGGTCGTCACGATCGGGAGCCCCTTGTCGAGTTTCGCCTCGACGACGCGGTCGAAGTGGTCGCCGTGGTAGTGTGACAGCAGGACGAAATCGATCGACGGCAACTCCTCGATTTCGAGGGCGGGATCGGTCCGCCGCCGAGAGGTGATCCCGTAGCCGAGGTGGACGTGATCGCCGCTGTGGAGGAAGTTCGGATCCGTCAGGATCGTGAAGCCGGCGTACTCGAGGATCACCGTCGCGGTTCCGACGAAGAAGATCGATCCGTGCTCGAGGTCGGCGTCGTCGGTTTCGTCGGTCGGGAGTTCGAGGTCGACGTCCGCATCGTGAACCTGGCTCATAGACGACCCTCCACCGTGCGTCCGTTTCAACCCCTTTCGAAACTCGCGGGACTCTCTTCGACCCTGATGCGAGTCGACGAACGGATTCCGGTCGCGATCCGGCCGCATATTCACGGCTCAGCCTCAACCCGCTGGGCGTCGGACGGGGAGTCGCATGACCGATCCACTGGAGTACGAGGTCGCCGTCGTCGGTGGCGGCCCCGCCGGCCTGACGACGGCGCTGTACACGACCCGACTCGGCCACCGCACTGTTCTCTTCGAGAAGGAAGGCGGTCGGCACGCGATGGTCAGTCACGTCCACAACATGCCGGGCGTCTCCGAGGACGTCTCCGGGCAGGAGTTGGCGGCTCACGCCGTCGCACAACTCGAGCACTACGGGGGCGACTTCTACCCGGACGCCGTGGAATCGGTGTCGCGACTGGACGATGGCGGGGACGAGAGGACGACGGACGCTGATTCCGACCCCCGATTTCGACTCGAGTCGACCCACGCAACGATCGACGCCGACAGGGTCGTCTTCGCGACCGGGTTTCGGGATCGAAGCCCCGAAGTGTCGGAGCTCGAGCGGTTCACCGGCCGCGGGCTCCACTACTGTCTGCACTGCGACGCCTACACGCTGGGCGACGGCCCGGTCTTCGTGCTCGGCCACACCGAAAGCGCGGCCCACGTCGCGATGACGATGTGCAACTTCACCGCCGATGTCGACCTCCTCCTGAACGACCGCGAGCCGGAGTGGGACGAGGACACCGACGCCCAACTCGACGCCCACCCGGTCGACCGGATCGACACGGCCGTCGTCTCCGCCTACGACGACGAGAGTATCGACGCGGACGAACCGCCGTGGCTCGGCGGCTTCGCCTTCGCTGACGGGACCGAGCGAGACTACCTCGGCGGGTTCGCGATGTACGGCTCCGCGTACAACGCCGACCTCGCTGCGGCCCTCGGCTGCGAACTGGGTGACGACGGGGCGCTCGAGGTCGACGAAGACCGAGAGACCAGCGTCGACGGCGTCTACGCCGTCGGCGACGTCACCCACGGCCAGAACCAGACGACGATCGCCATCGGCGACGGTGCCTACGCCGGGCTGGCGATTCACAAGGACCTCCGGACGTTTCCGAAATCGCTCGACGAACTCGAGGAAACCGAGGACGGCGACGACTTTCCAGCCCTCGACGTTCCGGGAAGCCCGCCGGATCTCCGCGCACAGATGCGACGCGTTCGCGAACTGGAAACGCATCCGGGGCTTCGCGGGCCGTCGCCGGGCAGGGAATGACGGCGGTGTTGCGAGACGGTTTCGAGGTCCGCCCCTCGAGGAGCGCCGCTCAGTCGTAGGTCTGGTACGTCGCCGAGCCGACCTCGATCCGGACCAGCGTGTTTTCGGCGTACGCGTCGGACTCCGCGTCGTACTTCTCGTTGATCCGGCGGCGGGCCGCGGTGGTCTCGCTTTCGTCGTCGACGACCGTCGCCGTGCCGAGTAGCGATACCATCCACTGTGTGTGCCCCGCATCATCCTTCTGTATCGAGAGGGCGACTCGCGGGTTCTCCCTGATATTCGCCAGCTTCCGGCCCGTTGTCACGATCTCGACGACGCCGTCGGCGTACCGGTACCAGACCGGCGCGACGTGGGGCCGTCCCTCGGTGCAGGTTCCCAGATGGGCCATCAACGGCTCGCTCTCGAGCAGTCGTTCCGCCTCCGGTGGCACGTTCGTCACGGCGGTATCGGCCACGCCGAGCAGCAAAAAGTGGGACCCTGAAGCGGCGGATCGCGAGCGACCGGTCCTCGATCAGTACTCCGTCCGGAGTCGATCGAGGTCGAGACGCGCGTAGTGCCACAGCGTCCCCGTCAGTCCGTCTTCGACGATCCGTCGGCCCGAACTCTCGACCAGCACGGTCGGGCAGTAGGCCGTCGGGTAGCGACGAGCGAGCCGTCGACTGAACGCCGTGTCCTCGTTCGACACCTCGGGAAAGCCGCCGATCTCCTCGAAGGCGCGCCGGTGGACGAAACAGTTGAACCCCGGGAGGATCGGCCGCTCGAGCCGCGAGAAGACGTGGTTGATCGTCGCCTCCATGAGCTTCGCTCGGTGGGGGCCGGTGATTCGGCAGTAGGAACTTGCGGCCGCGAGTCCGTTCGCCTCGACGAAGCCGAGCAGTTCGGTGAGGTAGTTCGCCCGTACCCGCGTGTCTGCATCGATGAACGCCAACCACTCGCCGGACGCGCGCTCAGCCCCGAGATTCCGCGCCGCGGCGATGCTCTCGCCGGCTTCGCGGACGACCGTCGCGTCGTACTCGCGGGCGATTTCGCGGGTCGCGTCGCTCGAGTCGCCATCGACGACGAGCACCTCGTACGCGTAGGCCGTGTCCAGCGCGGTCAGGCTCGCGAGGGCTCCCCGGAGGTAGTCCGCTTCGTTTCGCGCCGGCACCACGAAACTGACGTCTACGTCGTCGCCGTCACCGTCGCGCTCGTCGCCAGTCATCAGTACTCGAGTGATCACGGGGGCGGGTTCTCAAGCTATCGGACTTCTGCGGGCCGAGACGCGCGTCGTGTCACGGTTTGAGCGAGGAGGGAGCTGCGACCGATCGTGCGAATCAGTTCCATGCTATTTGGTTTCAGACAGCTGGTCGCAGAGCTAATGTCTATCATGAACTTTTATAACTATGGGCTCAGTAGGGGTGGATACAGATGTCGGTCGTACACGTAGCAGCCTGAATTTGTCGCCGCCGACGAGTACCGATTTTGACGATCTCCAACACCCGACCGACATGAGCATACAACGCCTGCAGTCCACGACCGACGCCGAACCGACACCGAATCGAACATCGACTCGAACCCAACCGGCTCCCTCGAGCGCCGTCACCGAGGATCCGCGGACGGCCACCGACCGCGCTCCCCGAACGTTCTCGCACGGGAGTACGGGGCGACTCGAGAACCTGATCGACGAGTGGAACGCGGCGTTCGCGAACGAGGACGCGGGACGCGGCCCGTAAGCTCGAGGTTCGATGTGGTTTTCGCTGCCGAATCCAAACCGTCTTTGGAGCGACGGCGGTAGGTTTGCGTGGCCGATGACGATGCACCCGCTCCGAACCGGACTCGGCACCCGGTGGTGACGAGCCCTATGAGTGCCGAGGCCATCGATTTACATGCACTCCTCCTCCTCCTCTTTCACGGTATCTAAGACATTCCAAGGAATCGCAACTACGGGGGAGGGGAATCAGTAACTCGGAGATCGTCGTGAGCGCCAGTCACCTTGAGACTCAGAAGTTATCTCGAGCCCGCAATTGCTGGGGTTCGCCGAGGTCGTATCCGCCACCACCTCCGTCGTCATCGTCGTCTGGGCCACTACAGCCAGCAAGAACGACCGTCGTGACGGTCACAGACGTTGTGAGAAAACGCCTCCGTTTCATGGTTACACTTGGTAACGTGTGTCAATAAGAACGCGGGGGAGGTATGTAGGGTGTTTTTCTGCCCGAAACGAGAGCAACTGCGATCCGTCATTCGGATTCAGAACCGAGACGACCTCGTCTCGAGCAGGGAGCGGTCGATCGATGACCGAAATTGACGGGGGAACTCAGTGTCCGCCATCAAACTCGAGAGCGTCGAGTTCCTCCGCAAGGGGAGTCGCTTCGGTGCGATATTTCGTATAGAGATCTTCGGCCCACTCGCGTGCGGTCTGTGAATCGGTATCGACGTACGTGCGCAGCAGACCGGTCTCGTCGTCGT
This sequence comes from Natrinema zhouii, assembly GCF_013456555.2. Taxonomy (GTDB): domain Archaea; phylum Halobacteriota; class Halobacteria; order Halobacteriales; family Natrialbaceae; genus Natrinema; species Natrinema zhouii. Next base: position 1,871,746 of record NZ_CP059154.1, on the reverse strand, counting down.
AGATGCCGACGCCGATTCGGTCGTCACAGAGCGTCAGTCCGAACGGGATGTCATCGTGGATCCAAAACGTCAGATTGCCGCTTCCGATGACTGTGCGTGCCCGTTCCGGGTTCGACGTAAGGATCTCCTCGACTACCGCCGGCGGATACACGGCCTCCGTCTCCATTCCAGCATTGATGCGATCGGACAACTCGTCCAGGTGCAGCGGGTTGATAGTCGCTGGGTCGAGCCCCCGCAACGTCTCGGTCGTTTTCACCAGCGACATGAACCGATTCACCGGGCGGTAGGGATCTCCGGGCGCAGCGGTCGTCACGGTCGCACCCGTGAACGCCGCGATATCGATGTCGATGTCGTGAGCGGCCGCAACCTGGAGGATGGGGGCGAGTTCCGACGCGGCCTCGAGAGCCGACTGAAATTCGGCGACCTCCGCAGCGGTTACCTCACCGAACGGCGTGAGGACGAATTCGCCGTCGACGCGTTCGATCAGGCCGCTGTCCCTGAGCGATCGGGTGAACCGGTGGACGGTCGACCGAGAGACGTCCAGGCGTTCTTCTAACTCTCGTCGATCTATCCCACCCTCCTCGCGTAACGCGTCGAGTACCGGCTTTTGCCGGACGATTTCGATGAGTCCCTCGACATCCATTCACACGCTGATAGTGACCCATGGTGATATTAAGTCCATTGGTCAGTCACCGATCCTGCGGCGATGAGACGGTAACTCGCGTTTATCGTGGCTCTATCGAACGGAACCGAACCAGCCGCCGAGCGTCGTCTCACGATTTGAGACGATTTCATCTACTGAGATGATCCCACTCGGTTCATATAACCGATTGTCGCGCCTGCTGACTGGTACTGGAGCGGGCACGACAACGGCGCCCCTCACTGATACCACCAATGGCAAGCAATACACAAGACGTCGATATCGAGGCCGAACGCGCGGCGGACCCAGTGGAAACCGAATCGGGGCTCGAGCCGAACATCGCGGGGGCGCTCTCGTATCTGGTCGGATTCGTTACAGGGCTGCTCTTCTTCGTGATCGAAGGGGACAACCCGTTCGTGCGGTTTCACGCCGCCCAGAGCATGGTCGTTTCCGGCCTGTTCGTGCTGGCGTATATCGCAGTAAGCATCGTCGGGACTATCCTCACGATTCTGTTCGCCAGTATGAACACGTTCATCATCGGGAGCATTATCTCGTTGTTCCTCGGGTTGATCTGGCTTGGACTCGCGCTCGGCGGGTTCGCGATCTGGGCCTACCTCATGGTCACGACCTACCGGGGCAAGACGATTCGCCTGCCCGTCGTCGCGGGGATCGCCGACAGGCTGGTCTGAGGTGACGGCGTGCCCGCGAACCGAGAGGAAACGGGGAATACGGCCGGACGAGCGAGCGCTGGACGAACAGATGGGGCCGGCGACGACGAGATGGACGGAGTGGGACCGACACCGACGTTCGAGATGTACGCCGACGACGAGTACGGCTATCGGCTCGCGTATCCGACGACCTGGTCCGCGAAGACGGAGCCTGCGGGCGGGGTGTCGTTTGACGACCGAACGAGCTCGGCCGGTGCGACCGTCTCCGTCGACGAGGGCGTCGCCCTCACGCTGGCGGAGTACGTCGCGGACTTCCTCGAGGCCCTCGAGACCGACGAGCACATCCGGGCGATCGAGCGCCTCGAGCGGCGAGACCGCTTCCTCGAGAACGGGGAGACGGGTCAGGTGATCGATTGCGCCTACTGGAGCGTGCCCGATGGTGAGCGCTGGCGGCTCACGTATCTCTTCGTCCGCGAGGGCGGGAACGGGTACGTCCTCGGAGTGGACTGGAACGACGATGACGGACTCGACGAACTCGCCGCGCGAATCGTCGAGTCGTTCGCCGTCGAAACGAACTGAACGCGGAAGTACGACACGACACATGGACAAATTACGCGGACAATCCGGACTGGATCGACTCCTGAACACGAGACTGACTGCCCACACCCTGCTGACGCTGGCGGTCGTCCTCTCGGTCGCTCTCGCGGGCTGTACCGGGATGGCCGGGGTCGGTGACGGTGGGAACGGCGAAAACGATGGGTCCGGCAGCAGCGATGCCGACGGCGACGAATTCAACTCGATGGTCGACGCGGACGACGACTGGTTCAACCTGAGTCGACCGGGCCACTATACCTTCGACCTCGCGGGAATGGACGAGGAGACCGGCGAACAGGTCACCGGGCACCTGGTGTACGATATCGAGGACGCTGGCGAGGAGGTGACCGTGAGTGTCGACTACGAGTTCGGCGGCGAGCAGTATCAATCGACGATAACCAGTCCCGGTGACGAGGTGAGGGGCCAGCTGTTCCTCACTCCCGCACACGCGCCGGTCTTAGCCCTTCAGAGCGCATCCATACTCTACTACTTCGAGATGGGCTTTACGAACCCCTCGGTCGGTAACCGCAAACAGACCACCACCGACGAGGGGACCCAGGTCACCGAGGTCACGGAGGAACGCTCCTACGCGGGGCTCGAGTGCGTCTTCGTCGAGACGACGGTCGACGGCGAACTCTCCCAACAGAGCTGTCTCCGCGGCTCGGACGGCGGGAGTGCCCCCTACGTAGCCAGCTACACTGATGAGGGCGAACTCGACCTCGAGGTCGAACTCGTCGAATACGAGTCGAACTGAGTCGATCGCTCGAACCGCCTCCAGAACACCTATTCCTGCGAATTTCGGAACGCTCGGACGGTATCTCGATCGCCTCGCTCCATCTCGACCTCGAGCAACCCAAGCTCGGTGAACACGCGGTTCCAGTCGCGGTGGTAGAGGGGGAAGTCGTCGTTGACGTAACTCACGTCGGGGTCGGCCGACGCCGAGTGATCGGTATGATCGGCGGCCTCGCCCTCGTTTTCGACCGTGATGAGGAGGTCGTCGGTGATCCGTGAGATGTCCTCGAGGACCCACTCCGCGTCCGGGTGGAGGTGCTGGAGCGTCTCGACCGAGTAGACGACGTCGAACTGGTCGTCGTCGAAGTCGCCGACGACGCCTTCGATGGTGTCGTGGTAGAACGTGCCGGCGGCGGCGAGGTCGGGGTAGGTCTCGTCCATGACGTCGAACGCGTCGTCGTTGACGTCGATCCCGGTCAGGTCCTCGAAGCCGTGTTCGTGGAGGTGTGCGAGGTGCCGACCCGAACTACAGCCGAGCTCGAGGACGGACGCGTCTCGGTCGACGAAGCGCTCGAGAAGGCCGCGGACCGACTCGCTGCGCTCGTCCGGGCCGTAGTAGGCGTAATATTCCGGTGAGTACTCTCCGGTCCGTTCTGCCCACTGGCGGCGGACCTCGTTAGAATTCACGTGTGCTGTTGCGGGTGAGCACCTAAAGTATAGTCGGACTGCGTCTGCCACCGATCGGACTGTCGTCGACTCCCTGCCGCTGGAACCTATCGGTATGAACAAACGGCTCCACTGTTCACTGCTGGTCGCTGCGAGCGCGCGAGTGGTAGTTACCTCACGCCGCTTTTCGACGGGACGGCAGATGCACCGGTACGTCGACTGTCGATACAATCGGAGTGTACGACAGCGAGATGACCGGAACGACCGGGGAGAGTAGCACGCAAGCAATCGGTGTGTGTGAGTGAGTCCGACTGGTAATGGCCGGGTAGAGGGGACTCTATCGGCAGATATATTCGCTTTGCTCCGGCCAGTCAAAACCCGGATATGCAGCCGTCGATGCGACATACGACAACCGTCGAAAACCCGATCAAAAAAATATGAGTTATCAGTCTGGAGTCGAGCATTTGTACTACCGACCCACACCGATCAATAATGTCAGGAAAATACGATCTCGTAATCGTCGGCGGTGGTATCAGTGGCGCATCACTTCTATACACGACCGCGAAGTTCACTGATATCGACTCGATCGCGCTGATCGAGAAAGAATCGGATATCGCAGCGATCAACTCCCACCACACGAACAACTCGCAGACCCTCCACTTCGGGGATATCGAGACGAACTACACCCTCGAGAAGGCCGAATCGGTCAAAGAGGGCGCGGAACTCCTCGCAGGGTATCTCGAGAACAACGATCCCGACCGGGAGATGCACGCCAAGCGCAGCAAGATGGTGCTCGGGGTGGGTGACGAAGAGGTCGAGCAACTCGAGCAGCGATACGAGGACGAGGGCTTCGGTGACCTCTTCCCGAAACTCCGACCGATCGAACGCGACGAGATCGGCGAGATCGAACCCAAGGTCGTCGAGGGCCGCGACCCCTCGAAGGACATGCTCGCGCTGCAGACGCCGGACGGCTACGTCGTCGACTACGGCGAGACGACGAAGTCGTTCATCGAGCAAGCCGCCGAAGAGACGAACGTCGACATCCACACCGGGACGAAAGTCGGGGACATCACGCCGACGCTCGACGGCTACACGATCGAGACGGACGACGGCCGGTTCGACTGCGACGCCACCGTCGTCGCCGCCGGTTCACACAGCCTCCAGATCGCGAAGGAACTCGGCTACGGCCAGGACAAGGTCCTGCTCCCCATCGCCGGGAGTTTCTTCCTCGCGGACGACCTCCTCAACGGGAAGGTCTACACGCTCCAGATGAAGAAGCTGCCCTTCGCCGCGGTCCACGGCGACGCGGACGTCCACGACTCGTCGATTACGCGATTCGGGCCGACCGCGAAGCTCGTCCCGACGCTCGAGCGCGGCCGCATCTCGACCGTGAAAGACTTCCTCGACGTGTTCGGGCTGAACGCGGCGGCGTTCCTGAGCTACGCCAACATCCTCTCGGATCGGATCCTCCTGCCGTACGTCCTTCGGAACCTCGTCTACGACCTCCCGAACGTCGGCCGGAAACAGTTCCTGCCCCACGTCCAGAAGGTCGTCCCGAGCGTCGAACTCGAGGACATCGAACGCGCCAAGGGCTACGGCGGCGTCCGCCCGCAGATCGTCGACACGAAGAACAAGTCCCTGGACATGGGCGAGGCCAAGATCGTCGGCGACGATGTCATCTTCAACATCACGCCGTCGCCGGGTGCCTCGACATGTCTCAAGAACGCCATGCGCGACACGCACACGGTGCTCGATTTCCTCGGCGACGAGTACGAGTTCGACGAGGCGGCGTTCCGCGAGGAGACGATCGACAACTTCCCGCGCGGCGACGACTCCGACGGGCCGAAAGCAGTCAAACCGAGCGCCGACGACTGAACACGTAACGACGCTGAGACGGAACCGAACGTAACTCCGTCCCTTATTCGGATTTCTCGCTCGAGTCTGTCCCCATCCGTTCGCTGTAGTCCCAGCTGTAGACCGTTCGCGGCTCGAGTCGGATCCGAACCTCGTCGCGGTCGTCGTCGAGCAGTCGCCGTGCGAGCGAGGAGTCCGTTCCGCCGAGGTAGCGCTCGATGAGGTCTCGCAAGACCTCCTTCTCGCTATCGGACGAGAGTTCGACGGTTCCGTTCCCTCTGATCCCGCGATAGGGGATGTCGTTGGTCGAAATGTCGAAGGCGACTGTCGGGTCGTTCCGGAGAAATCGCACGACGTCCGCGTTCGCTCCCGTCGCACACTCGAGCGCGCCGTCGCGATAGCGGTACCACAGCGTGACGACCCACAGCGAGCCGTCCGGCCGATGGGTGGCGATTCGGACTGGAATCGTCGCCTCCTGCAGGAAGGTCGCGACCTCGTCTTCGCTCCAGGCGCCGCGGAAGTCGGTCATGTCTGCGTCGACGTGGCGGAGTCCGAAAAAGCTCGATCGGACGGCGGTTGCTTCGCGGCGGTCGTCGGTCACGATGGCAATCTCTCGCGACGAGACGATAGAACTCGTCGGGCGACCGACGCTCGAACGAGCAGAACGTGAGCGAGACGTGGTCACGGAAGACGTCGATCGGGGCTCGACCGCGTCTACTGAACTCGAGCGCGAATCTAGTGGCTCGAGCAGTCTATAGCCGCGTTCACCCCGATTGACGATCAGTTCCAGTTTGACAACTGTTCCTGTTGCCTCTCCTCGACCTCTCCCCCCGCAGACCCGTTCCCCGCCGACTCGTTCGCACTCGAGTCCGCCGCGCCGAGCAGGTCCGTCTCGAACGTCCGTTCGTACGAGATGAACTCGAGCGGGACCGTGCGTTCGACGCCGCCGTACTCGAGGGTCGCGTCGAAGTCGACCGTCAGATTCGATCTCTCGTCGTTCCGGAGGTGGGTGACCCACCACTCGTCGAGTCTCGAGTTATCGATGGCCGCGGTGGCCTCGAGCGGTTGGGTGCTGTCGGGCTCCAGCACGGTCTGTTGGGCGGTGACGCCCTCTCCGACGACGATTCCGTTCAGCTGGATCGTGTACCTGATCTCCGTGATCGGCAACGGGATCGGCGTCGGGTTGGTCACCGTCGCCGACGCGTCGATCGGCGTTCGGTTGGCGGTTGTGTTCCCCCACTCCGCGTTCGTCTCGTCGGCGACCAGCACCGTCCGGCCGTACGCCTGAAACTCCTGGCTCTCGTTCGTCTCGAGTGGCTCGAGCAAATCCGTGTGGACCGTCTGTGTTTGCGTCCACTCGTCTGCCGGGAGTCGAAGACCGGCGTAGTCGACGACGACGTCCGGTTCGACGCGTACCGTCGTCGTCTCGTTGTTGGTGACGTGAGAGGCCCACCACGCCGGAATTTCGTTGTTGTCGAGCCACGTCGAGACGGTGACGGTGCTCTCGTCGCCAGCGAGGGAGACGCGGTTTTCCTGCTCCGTCGCGAACTCGATGTCGTTCATCGAGACCGTATACGAGACGTCCGCCGCGGCGTCACCGACGCGGAGCAACAGCGGGTTGTCGACGCCGATCTGCGTCTCGACTTCGGTTCGGTCGTTCGTGACGGTTCCCCACTCGTTGTCGACGGATTCGACCTGCGGACGGTCCACCACGAGGACACCGTAAGCCGCAGTTGCGACGATCAGGACGACTGTGAGGAGAATCACCGCTCCCGTTCTGCGACGAACCATCTATCGAATTTCCTACCCGCTCGTAGTTCCGGCGTCGGGTTACACGTTCAGGCCGTTGATATTCGAGCGATCGCTCGGTCGGATTTCGCGGCGAACGTCACGGCTTCGATCGGCGACTCGAGCCGACGACGACTGCCGTCGCATCCGTCGATCTTTCGCTTAAATGTTTATTACAGCGCCGCTATATGGTGTGAAGTACCATGCCAGGATCTGGGCGGGCCGCCGATTACGTGATCGTCGGCGCGGGGCCGGCGGGGTGCGTACTCGCGAATAGGCTGTCGGCCGACGCCGACACCGAGGTACTGCTACTCGAGGCCGGGGAGCCCGACGAGCGGCGGGAGATCGGTATTCCGGCGGCGTTCTCGAAGCTGTTCCAGTCCGGGGTCGACTGGAACTATCACACCGACCCGCAATCGGAACTCAACGATAGGGAACTCTATTGGCCCCGCGGGAAGACCCTCGGTGGCTCGAGTTCGATCAACGCGATGATCTACGTGCGCGGCCAGCCCGAGGACTACGATCACTGGGCGGAACTGGGTAACGAGGGCTGGGGGTACGACGACGTCTTTCCCTACTTCAAGCGTGCCGAACACAACGAGCGCGGCCCCTCGGATTATCACGCGATCAGCGGGCCGCGGAACGTCGCAGATCCGCAGTCGCCGAACGAACTCAGCGAGGCGTTCGTCGACGCCGGACGGGCGGTCGGCCTCCCGCACAACGAGGACTTCAACGCCGGCGATCAGGAAGGGGTCGGTCTCTATCAGGTCACGCAGACGGACGGCCGTCGCCACAGCGCCGCCGACGCGTACCTGAAACCGGTACTCGATCGCCCGAACCTGACTGCGGTGACGGGTGCCCGGGCGACGCGGGTCCGCTTCGATGGGACGGACGCCGTCGGCGTCGAGTACGCTCGAGACGATGCCGACGGGCGTCACGCGACGGCCGACGCGACCGAAGAGGTCGTTCTCTCGGCCGGTGCGATTAACTCGCCCCAACTACTGCTGCTCTCCGGCGTCGGGCCGGCCGACCACCTCGCGGACCACGGCATCAACGTCGTCGCGGATCTCCCCGGCGTCGGCCGGAACCTGCAAGACCACCTGCAGGTCGGGATCAACTACGAGTGCGAGAAACCGATCAGCCTCGCGGACGCGGACTCGATCCGGAACCTCCTCAAATACCTGGTACTGAAGACGGGGCCATTGACCTCAAATATCGCCGAAGCCGGCGGGTTCGCGACCGTCACCGAGGACGCCGATCGGCCCGAGATCCAGTTCCACTTCGGCCCGTCGCACTTCGTCGAACACGGATTCGGCAACCCCGACGGCCACGGCTTCTCGCTCGGCGCGCTCCGGCTCCGTCCCGACAGCCGGGGCCGGGTCACGCTCGAGTCCGCCGATCCCTTCGACGAACCGGCCATCGATCCGCAGTATCTGACTGAAGATACGGACCTCGAGGTATTGCTCGAGGGCGTCAAGCTAGCCCGAGCAATCGTGCAGGCCGAGCCGTTCGATGAGTACCGCGGTGCGGAGGTGCTACCCGGACCGGACGCACAGAGCGATGCGGCGCTGATCGAGCACATCCGCGAGACGGCCGAGACGCTGTACCATCCGGTCGGGACCTGCAAGATGGGTGACGACGAGCTGGCGGTCGTCGACGACCGGCTTCGAGTCCACGGGCTCGAGGGGCTTCGCGTCGTCGACGCCTCGGTGATGCCGACGATCACGAGCGGCAACACGGACGCGCCGACGACGATGATCGCCGAGAAGGCGGCCGATTTCGTTCGGAACGGGGCCTGATCGACGCTCGGCAGTCGTTCACGCCGGCCTGAAAGTGGTATACGAGTAACTATTTCCCCACTCCCGCCCAATGGTCGGGAGAGCCATCCGGCTCGAGAGACCATGAACGTCAACGAATTCGTCACGACGAACGAACCGAAAGAGGGTGGAGACACGTTTCAACTGGAGAACGGCAAGCTGCTGGACATTGCCCTCGACGGGTCCGTAATCGCGAAGGCCGGATCGATGATCGCTTACGACGGGGATATCTCCTTCGAGGGGAAGTCGTCCGCCGAAGGCGGAATCACTGGCTTCCTCAAGGAGAAAGCCACGAGCGAGGGGACGCCGGTAATGGAGGCGACCGGAACGGGCCACCTCTATCTGGCGGATCAGGAGAAAAAGATCCAGATTCTCGAGCTCGATGCCGGCCAGTCGATCTCGGTCAACGGAAACGACGTTCTCGCGTTCGAATCGAGCGTGAACTACGAGATCCGGACCATCAAGAGCATCGCCGGCTTCTCGGCCGGCGGCATGACCAACGTCTTCCTCGAGGGTCCCGGGAGCGTCGCGATCACGACCCACGGTGAGCCGCTGGTTCTGCGCCCGCCGGTCAGAACCGACCCCAGCGCGACCGTCGCCTGGAGCGGGACGACTCCCGGCAGTCACGTGGACCGAGCCCTCTCGAACATGATCGGCCAGTCCTCCGACGAGACCTACCAGCTCGAGTTCACCGGCTCGGAGGGGTTCGTCGTCGTCCAGCCCTACGAAGAGCACACGCCACAGCAGTAGCAGGCCGTATCGCCATCGCACCGTATCACGTATCACCGTTCGACCAGTACGCGTTCCTATACGAGTTCTATGAGACGACGAGCACTTGGCGCGATTTCGGCCGCAGTCGCACTGACACTCCCCTGGGTCGCCGTAGTGGTGGCTACCGATCTGCTCCCCTGGCTCACGGCGGCCGTCGGGCTCGACTATCGAGCACCGGCTGCGCTCCAAACATTGTCCACGCTCAGCACGGTGATCGTGACCGGCCTCGCCGTCCTCGGTGCGGCGTTCCTCCTCGCGTGGGCCGCCGAAACCGCCGAGAAGGACGTCCCGCAAGCGTTCGCGATCGCGGTCCTCGCCGTGTTAGCGGTCGCGCCCGAGTACGCCGTCGACGCGCTGTACGCGTGGAACGCGGGCGTGTTCGCGGGGACCGAACGGGGGATCGAGGCCGGCAACCTCGCGGTCGCCAACATGACCGGTGCGAACCGGATCCTCATCGGCATCGGCTGGGCCGGCGTCGCGCTCTTTACGATCTTCCGCCGGGGGTCGTCGGCCGATCCCGCGGTCGAACGGCGACCCGGCTTCCTCTCGGACGTCGTGATCCTCGACCGCGAGATCGGCCTCGAGATCGTCTTCTTACTGATCGCGACGCTCTGGGCGTTCCTCGTCCCACTCAGCGGCGGTATCGACATCTTCGACATGCTGTTTCTGGTCGGCCTCTACGTCTGCTACATCGCGGTCATTCTCCGCGGTGAGGTCGAACCGGACATGGATCACGTCGGCGTCCCAGCCTACCTCCAGAGCTTCTCGAGACCGGGTCGGATCGCGACCGTCATCGTGCTCTTCGTCTACTCCGGCGTGATGATCTTCACCGCCGTCGAGCCCTTCGCACACGGGCTCGAGTTCCTCGGCGAGAGCGTCGGCATCCCCTCCTTCTTCATGATCCAGTGGATCGCGCCGCTGGCCTCCGAAGCGCCGGAGCTCATCGTCGTCGTCTACCTGGTGAACAAGGCGCGCTCGACGGCGGGCTTTAACGCCTTGATCTCGTCGAAGCTCAACCAGTGGACGCTGCTCATCGGGACGCTCGTCGTCGTTCACTCTCTCGCACTGGGCAGTTACGGCGTCCTCGCCTTTGACTTCAAGCAGTCCGCGGAGATCTGGCTGACGGCCGCCCAGTCCTTCTTCGCCGTCTCGCTGCTGATCCGGTTCGAAATATCGGTCAGAGAAGCACTCACCCTGCTCGTCCTGTTCCTCTCGCAGGTCTTCCTCGAGTTCGCTCTCATCCGCGAGTTCGTTTCGTTGCCGGTCTCGAGCACCGACCTCCTGCTCGTCTACAGCGCGATCTACCTCGTGCTCGGGACGGCGCTGTTCGTCAGTCGGCGGCGGGCGTTCGGTCGTCTCGTCCGCCGAACGGCGGGGACCGTCGGCGACGCGATGTCGATGGGTGGAGATCGTCCGGCCAGCGCCGACGACTGATACGGTCTGCTGTCCCTGTGTACCAGCGCACCCGCGATCCGCCATGCGGGTGCGCTGGAACTGACTGACAGTAGTCCGTATGAATCGGCCGGCCACAGACCGATACTTCTGGGAGCGGTATCGTCCGCGTCGATGCTCTCGAGCGACGCACTGTTTTCCGACGCGGTGCTCACACCGGTGTTCGCGATCACCCTCGCGCTGGTCCATCTCTTCGCCGGCCGACTGGGGTTCGGCAGCCGGATCCCGCGGAGCCGATGGCTGTCGATCGCCGGCGGCGTCTCGGTCGCGTACGTGTTCGTCCACCTCCTGCCCGAGGTCCGGGAGGCAGCGGCGACGCTCGCGGAACACGGAAACCCGACTGCCTTCGCCGAACACCACGGCTACCTGATCGCGCTCCTCGGGTTCGTCACCTTCTACGGCCTCGAGCACCTCGCCCGGCAGTCGAATACCGATCCGGGACGGAGCAGAGAACCGGCCGGAACCGGCGTCTTCTGGATCCACGTCGGATCATTCGCCGCTTACAACGCGATCGTCGGCTACCTCCTCTGGGACCGTGAACTCGGCAGTGTCCTCCTGTTTACCGTCGCGATGGCGCTGCACTTCCTCGTCACGGACGACAATCTCCGAGACCACCACGGGCAGCCGTACCACCGCCGCGGGCGATGGCTGTTGTCCGCGTCGGTGATCGCCGGCTTCGCCGGCGGCTCCGTCCTCGAAGATACCGAACTCCTTCTCGCGGTGTTCGTGCCGTTTCTGGCTGGCGGGATCATCCTCAACGTGATCAAGGAGGAACTGCCGTCCGACCGCGAGAGCCGGTTCTGGGCGTTCGCCGGCGGTGCGGCGAGCTATGCCGCGCTGTTGCTGTTCGTCTGAACTCGCCCCTCAAACGGGACCGTTTTACCGATCCGCCGTAATCCACTGCTATGAAACTACGACGGCCACACCGTCCGCGCGATTTCCGTCTCGCGGACTCTGCGCAGCAGATCGTCGGCGGGTTCCTGCTCGCCGGTCCGTTCGTGGTCACCGAAGAAGTCTGGGATCTCGCGGCGAACATGCACATTCTCCAGTCGTTGACGCTCGTTGCTATCGTCTTCGCCATCGGATACGCGGCGCTGTATAAGGCGGATACGACCAGAGAGCCGGACGACGAGCAAGAAGTTGCCGGGATTCCGATCCGATTCATCTCGCTGATGTGCGTCACGTTCGGCTCGGTAACCGTCCTCGCGCTCCTGTTCGGTGCCCCCGAGACGTTCCTCGCGGACGAGACCGAGACGACCAGTGCGCTCGCCCTGATCACGTTCAAGGCCGTGACCGTCGGTTCGGTGTTCAGCGTCGTCGGTGCGGCGACGGCTGATAGCATCTTCGCGAAGTAACGGTTCTCGGCCGCCCTCAACGTCAGAGGTAGGAGTCGTCGTACGACTCCCCGGATCGCTCCGCGTGGGAGTTTCCGCAATCACCGCATTCGAGTCGGTCCATGTTGTCCATCGAGACGTCGAGCGAGCCGCAGTTCGCACAGTAGTAGCCGTACTGTTCCTCGTGGGCCTCGTCCTCGTAGGTGATGAAAAACGGTGCCGCAGTACCGGACTCCTCCTCGTCGCGAGCGATGTACACCATCTTCCCGTCGTCGCTCGTCGCCGTCAGGTGACCGTCCGTCGTCTCCGTTTCAGGGAATTCGTCCGTCTCCGCGTCTTCCTCGTCCGACTCATCTGCCCGCGACTCCGTCGGGAGCTCCACGTCGATATCCGAATCCGTGTACACGTACTTTACCACGGACTCCCCGGCGACGTCGATCCGCCGGTCGCCGTCGTGCTCGAGGCCGAACTGTTCGACGAACTGGTGGCCTTCGGTGTTGGCCTCGAGGACGGTCACGCAGACGTGGTCGGCACCGCGGTCGCGGAGCGTCTCGGTTGCAGTCTCGTACAGCTCGGTTCCGATACCCTTGCCTCGGTGCTCGGGGTCGACGAACAGCCAGTTCACCTCGCCCCAGTCGTCCTCGAGGCGCCCCTCGACGAAGCCGGCGGTGACCGTGCCGTCGACCTCCTCGTCGGTTTCGACGACGTGAAGCAGCGTCTCCTCGTCATCGATCTTCGCAGCGACGGTGTCATCGCCGAACTGCTCGTCAGTGATCCCGTCGATCTGTTGCGGACTGAGTCTGAACGAGGTCGTCATCGAACTGTCTACGACCTCGCGAATCCGCTCGGACTCGTCGGGTTCGGGTTCCCGAATTTCCATACTGGATGAACGGTCTCGGTCCGGATAAGATGGCTGCCGGCGGGAACATGCGGAGCTATTCCTCGCCACCGCCGGTGACCACTACCGGGCGGTCAGAACCGAGAATGACACCCTGCGTAGTGCTGCCGAAGATCGCTTTCCCCACCGGCGAGCGCTTTCGGCCGCCGAGGACGATCGAGTCGACGTCGGAGGCCTCGGCCTCCGCGAGAATGTCGGCTTCGGTATCGCCGCTGTCCTCGAGGATCGTCACTTCGACCCCAGCCTCCTCGAGGGCCTCCTGTGCGCGACGGACGGAGCCGATCCGCGAGGCGGACTTGAACGTCTCGAACCCCTTGGGAAGGTCGTCGCTGTCCTCGGTGAAGACGAACAGGACGGACGCCTCGACCGACTCCGCCGCATCAGGGAGTGACGCGACGTACTCGGCCTGTGCCAGCGCACGGTCCTCGTTGGTATCGACAGGCATCAGCACGCGGTACATAGACAGATGTTACCACGGCTAGACCATAAATCTAGAGCCCACACGGACTTACGGGGCTGTCGGGCCGTGCGCCAGCGATTGTGGGGCCGATCAGTCTTCTTCGGTTTCCTCGGCGTCCGCTTCCTCCTCGGCGTCTGCCTCGCTCTCGTCGGCTCCGCTGGTCGATTCCTCGTCCGTCTCACCCTCGCCTTCGACCTCGATTTCGGCTTCGACCTCGATCGTCAGTCCGTCGGCCTCGAGTTCCCCTTCGAACTCGCGTTCGTCGCCGACTTCGATCTCGAGTTCGTTGGAGTCCACTTCGACTTCGACCTCCACGTCGACGGTGACTTCAGCGTCGTCCATACGCGTCCTTCATCCGGCGTCCCTAAAGAAATATCGCGTCTTTTCGAGCCGCGAACCCGGTCGTTCGATGACTCTCCCGGTGGTCGCCCGACCGATCCGGAACACATTTTTAGGCTGGCCGAAAGGAGGTGGTATGGCCGATCCCGTCCGAGTAACGCTCGAGGGAAGCGACGAATCTGCATCCGTTCGCGTCTACGACGACGAGGGCGATGTCTCGACCGACGACGCGACGTTTCGATTCAGCGTCGACGGAGGAAGCGAGGAGAACTCGAGCGGCGATGAGACCGCTGCCGGACGGTCGGCGACCGCGATCGATGATCCCCGACGCATCGCGCCGCTCGCGGCCGTTCCGACGAACGGGACGCTTCGGTGTGAGGCTCGCACCGAGAATCGCGGGACGGAACTGATCCTCCGGCGGACGGGCGACGAGGTATCCGCGTGGCGGAACTCGTGTCCACACGAGCCAGCGATTCGACTCGACCCCGGTCCCGGTGCGATCGTCCGCGACGACCGACTGGTGTGTCATAAACACGGCGCGCGCTTCGAGTGCGATGACGGCGTCTGTACAGCAGGGCCGTGTCGCGGTGCCGAGCTCGATTCGGTCGCCGTTGCCGTCCGCGACGAGACCGTCTACCTCACCGATGACCGATTCGATTCGTGCCATCGATTGGACGAACTAGACGCATGAGACGGACCACCCGTGTGAATCCGACTCGAGTCCCTGACGGTCGAACTAACCATGGGATAGTCCCGTCCGATATATTCGATCACATCACCTCCGTAAGACGATAACAGTGCACGACTGGTTACATTCAGTCTCAATAACCGCATACTTCATTTATTCCTCCCGCTAACCAGTAGTATGTCTCCACCGATCGAAGACGCGATCACCATTCTACTGGTCGAACCCAATCCCGGTGACGCGCGTCTGTTCTCCGAGTCGTTTGCGGACGCGAATATCGCAAGTGACATTCACACGGTCACCGACGGCGGAGCGGCGCTCGATTTCGTCCACCAGCGCAACGACCACGCGGAGAGCCCGCGTCCGGATATGATTCTACTGGACTTCCAGCTCCCCGACGTCGACGGCGCTGATATCCTCTCCGAACTCAAGTCTGAACGGGCGCTTCGATCGATCCCCGTGATCGTCCTGACGAGTTCGGCGTCGGAGGAGGATATCGCCCGTTCGTACGACCTCCACGCGAACGCGTACGTCCAGAAACCGGTCCAACCGGACGAATTCATCGATCTCGGCCGCTCGTTCGAAGACTTCTGGCTCACCTTCGTCCGTTTCCCCGACGAACAGTCCTCATAGAGGGGCGTCGGGGCAATCCGCTCGAGGCCGTTACGACTCGAGCAAGTCCGGTACCGCGTTGATCGACTCGAGGACCGCCGCCGCGCCTTCGCGCTCGTACTTCCGCCGTCCCTCCTCGCCCGTCAATCCGCCGGTCAGAACGCCGATGCCGTAGTAGTCTCGGTCCGAATCGGCGTCGCCGGCGTTGACCGCCGTCCGGATATCGTCCAGCGTGTCGCCAACGAAGACGACCGACTCGGCGTCGAATCGCTCGGCGAGCGTCGTCAAGGCTCGCGGATGCGGTTTCCCCTCCTCCCAATCGTCCATCGTAAAGCGGTGCTCGACCGGAATCGCGTCGTCGAGTCCGACTCGGTCGAGCGCGATCTCGGCTTCGGCTTCCGGTCGCCCGGTCAGGACCCCGACGTCGTACCCCGCGAGGAGCCAATCTCTCGCGTTGGCGTCGAGCAACACCGGCTCGTCGTGGATGAATCCGCGCGGTTCGCGCTCGAGGTCCGGTTCGCCACCCTCGAGGCCGCGATAGAGTTCGTCGCCGAGATACAGTTGCTGAAAGACGTCTCGGAGTCGCTCGCGGTCCCAGCGATTCGTCACGCGCTGCGTCGCTCGAGCACCGATCGCCTCGCGAACGACGGTCTCGGCCGCCTCGAGGCCGCCGCCCGCCGCGGCGATCGCGTCGGTGAATCCCTCAAGCGACTCACGATAGCCTTCCTCGGTCGCGAGGATGTAGAGCGCGGCGGCGTCCGTCAGCTCCCAGTCGTTGTTGAACCCGCCCGCGTCCTTGAACAGCTGAATGTCGTCCTTGCGGATCGTCCGATCGTAGACCGCGTCGACGGACTCGACGATCGCCCGTCGGTAGGAATCGGCGACGTCGACGAGTACCCCGTCGATATCGAGAACGACGGCATCTGCGTTCATACCCGTCCGAACGGCTCGACGGGGATAAAAGAGCCCGATTTCAGGCGACGCCGAACCCGACGATCCACGCTGCCAGGACGAACAGGCCGATCGCGTAGAGGACGTCCGCCCAGAGCCACGAGAGCAGATTCGCGATGTAGATCACGACGACGATCGGCACGCCGAGTAACACCCTCGGCGATCCCCGCCACTCGGTTCGCGACCGATTCCAGAGGACGTTCGCGTCCCCCCTGCTCGGGAACGCGTGCATCCCGATCGAAAGCCCGAGCCAGCCGAGGACGGCCGCGGCGGCGATCGTCTCGCTCGAGGCGGCCCGAATATCACCGGTCGTCGAGACGAGCGTTGCGAGGCCCAGGAACGCAGCGAACGCGACGATCGTATTGACGAGAAACGGTGCGACGCTGACGACGAACGACGCTCGATACCGGTCGGGCGTGACGTGTTGGACGTACCCCGGCGGATCGCCAAAGCGGAAGTACGCGACCTCGAGGACGGGGACACCGACGAGATCGCAGGCCTGTTTGTGGGCGAACTCGTGGACGACGACGCCCGGGACGGTAAAGAGCCGGAACAGGAACCGAGCGAGGACGGTGATGCCGACGAGTACCGCCACTAGCACCGCAACGGCGACCGCGATCGCGACGGCGTAGGTGACGTACTCGGCGTTCACGATAGTTGAAATGAACTCCATCCAAATAATTCATTCGTGCCGATCTCACAGTTGTGCCGAGCTCACACGTGCCTGGCTCCCACGCGTGTCTGGCTCACAGACGTACCGGAATTCGCGGTCACTCCGGCAATGCTCGAGCGACGTACAGCGTCCCTTTCGCGATCGTCTTCCGTTCGACCGGCACTGCGGGCTGGTCACCGCCCAGCGTCGTAAACAGGAAATCGGCGTCGGCGCTGCGGGCCGCCTCGAGTGTCGGCCGGTGGAGTTCCGGCGGCAGGTTCCGCGCGTATACCACGTCTGTGCTCGCGTAGACCGCGGGATCGGGGTCGACGATATCGTCGCGGACGAACCGTACCCCCTCCGGGACGTCGCGATCGTAGATATCGGTCGCAGTGACCGATACTCCGCGCTCCGCGAGCGCTCGAGCGGGGTCGCTCCGGTGACCGATCCCGATTTCGACGGCGCGCTCGTAGCCGGCGAGGTGATCGTTCATCGTCTCGAGATTCCGGCGAGAGTGGGCCACGGCGGGACGTTTATGCCACCCGCGGCCATAGCACTTGCTATGCTCGTCGATATCGTGCCGGTCGGCAACGTGCCCGCAGCGGTCAAGCGGGCGGCCTCCACTGCGTTGCGGTCGGTCTACGACTGCGACGTGACGGTTAACGACTCGCAGTCGATCCCCAACGGAGCCTACGACGCCGATCGAAACCAGTACTCCGCCGAGACGTTCATTCAACTCGCCGAGCGGGTCGGCCGCGGCACGAAAAACATCGCGATCACCCCTCACGACCTCTTCTACCGACGGCGCAACTACGTCTTCGGACTGGCCTACCTCGACGGCAGCGGGAGCGTCGTCTCCACCTACCGGCTCCAGACCTCGAGCGACGGCGGCTTCTCGAACCAGAGCGCCGCCGACATCTTCGAGGACCGCGTCCGGAAGGAGATTGTCCACGAGATCGGCCACACCTACGGCCTCGAGCACTGCGACAACAACCGCTGCGTGATGAACTTCTCGCCGACGGTCCGCGAGGTCGACATCAAAGAAGAGAACCTCTGTGGGAGCTGTCAGCGGCTGATCAGCTGATTCAAACTGTTTCTTATTGACGCGGTGACGATTGTCGAATTCCCTGATGGTCTACGGCGAGTAGTAGTACTCGCCCTCGCTTTTCTGCTGGCTATCCAGCTGCGACTCGGGCTTGTTGATCCGCGGCCTCGAGGTGCGCTCGTCCCGGCGGAAGGTTACCTCGAGGTTCGCGAGGAACTCGTTCATGCCGTCGCGCATCGGCTGGGGTCGGCCGGCGTGACCCTGAACGGCGGGTTCGCCGTCGAAGACCATCAGGCGATCCGCGAGCAGATCCATCATGTAGATGTCGTGGTCGATGACCATCACGGTGGCGTCCTGCTGTTCGGCGTAGCGCCGGATCGCCTTGGAGGCCTGGACCCGCTGTTCGACGTCGAGGTGCGCGGAGGGTTCGTCGAGCAGGTAGAGATCCGCTGAGTCGGAGAGACAGGCCGCGATGGCGACCCGCTGGCGCTCACCGCCGGAGAGGTCCGAAAGGTTCTGCTCCATGATCCGCTCTAACTGGAGCGGCTGGGCGATCTCGGTGTTCCAGTACGAGGAGCCGAACTGATCCGTGATCGACGAGAGGAACGCGTCGACTCGCATGTGCTGGTCGATAGTGACGTACTGGGGCTTGTAGGAGATATCGAGATCGAGATCGGTGTCGCCGTCGTCGGGCGTGAGGTTCCCGGTAAGCAGCTTCGCGAACGTCGACTTCCCGATCCCGTTCGGACCGACGATTCCCAGCACCTCGTTCTCGCGAATCGCGCCGCCCTCGACCTCGAGGGAGAACTCGCCCTCGCCATAGCTCTTGGTGAGGTCGGGGTACTCCACGAGCGTCTCGCCGTAGGTTTCGGTTCGCGGCGCGTGCTCCTCGAACTCGATGGGATCCGGTCGGATCCGCATATTTTCGTTGTCGAGGTAGCCCGAGAGGTACTCGTTGATCCCGTTGCGGACCGATTTTGGTGGCGTGATGACGCCGTACGCGCCCGGCTCACCGTAGGCGACGTGGAGCGTGTCCGCGAGCAGGTCCAGGATCGCGAGGTCGTGCTCGACGACGAGCACCGACTTGTCTTCCTCCTCGGCGAGTTCGCGGATCAACCGCGCCGCCGTCACGCGCTGGCCGATGTCCAGATACGGCGTGACCTCGTCGAGGAAGTAGAAGTCCGTATCGCGGGCGAGTGTAGCCGCGATGGCCACTCGCTGGAGCTCCCCGCCCGAGAGGTCGTCGATCGACTGCTCCATGACCGGCCCGATGGAGAGCCGCTCGACCAGTTCGTCGAGGGCACCGCGCTCGTCGGTTCGCTCGAGGAGCTGTCGAGTGTTCCCGTCGAAACTGTTCGGGATCTGGTCGACGTACTGGGGCTTTCGCGCGATGGTGATGTCGCCGTCGCGCACATCCGCGATGTAGTCTTGCAGTTCGGTTCCACGATAGGCCTCGAGCACCTCGTCCCAGCCCGGTTCCTCCTCGTGCCGGCCGAGGTTCGGCTCGAGTTCGCCGGCCAGAATACGGACGGCGGTCGTCTTCCCGATCCCGTTGGGACCGAGGATCCCGATGACCTGGCCCTCCTGTGGTGCGGGGAGTCCGTACAGCGAGAAGGCGTTCTCCCCGTAGCGGTGGATCGGTTCGTCCTGAAGTTCCTGCGGGAGGTTGATGATCTCGATCGCGTCGAAGGGACACTTCTCGACGCAGATACCGCAGGTCTCGCCCAGACAGATCTCTTCGGAGATATGGATCTGTTCGGGCTGGCCTTCGGCGGCCTCCTCGCCGCGGAGAGTGATACACTCCTTCCCGGTGCGGTTCGGCGGGCAGTAGTTCTTGCACTCGTAGCTGCACCGATCGGGCTGACACCGATCTAAGTCTACGACGGCGATGCTGTCGTCCGCCATGGTTAGCCCGTGTGCTCCGCGGTCAGCAGGATGCCCCACGTCACGAACCACAGCGAGAAGGTCATGAACGCGATGAACAGGTAGTGTTTCGCCCCGAACTCGTCCTCGCTGTAGATCCCCGACAGGTTGATGAAGACGTACTGAACGAGGATCGCCCCCAGGACGAACGCGAGCGCCTGCGTGTTCTGCGCCGCGGCGTCGGATACTCCGACCCAGGACGCAGAGGCCAGCGCCGCGCCGACGCCCAGCAGCGCTGAGAGGGCGGTTACGCTGACCGAGCGAATGTGTTCGCGTCGGTCGCTGATCGATTCGGTCGACATGGGCGGAAATCCGTGGGCAGGGCTAAAAAGGCGTTCGCATTGTGTACGGTGCTATCGAGCGGACGAGGCTCGATCAACCGTTTATCGCTACGGCCACCGAGAGTCACGTAATTTCGAACGTATCCCCATCTTGGCGACCGTCGGTATCGGTGTAGGTGATCTGGTAGGACTCCCCGATGGCACCGACGACCACGATATCGGAGAGTTCGATCGTGACGGGGTCTTTCTCATTCCCCTGAGTGGTATACGTGAGCTGTGACGACTCTGCGTCGAACGATGTGGTTCCCTTCCCGCTCTGGACCGTGAGATCAACGTCCGTCACGTTGGTGTAGTTGACGCCGCCGTTGTCCTGCGGATCGGAGAAGTCGATCGTCACCTCGCCGTTGCTCCCGACACCGGTGGGATCGAACGAGACCGTCTGCGTCGTGTCGCCGGTTCCGATGTCGCTCGCGTTGACCGATGCCGATCCACTGAACTTGCCTTTTCCGCACTGAATGTCGACGGTCGCGTTGAACGTCGGACCGGCGATGCTCACAGTTTCCCCCTCGACTCGGTCGACGAGAAGGGTGACTTCTCGTTCACCGACACTCTGTGGTTCCGCGCATTCAACGGTGATACTCATCAAATTGTCGGTCTCGATCGTGTCGCCGGGGATCGGCGATGAGACGGCGAGGATCGTATCGTCAACGGTGCCGTCACCGATAGAAGCGACGGATACGTCTTGGATCTCGAGCGGCTCGTTGACGTTGTTTGAGAGCGTCCCGACCCTCAACGGATCGCTGTTCCCTTTCAGTTCGGTCCCGGTGACGTCTCCTTCGCTCTCGATACCGAGATAAGTGCTCGAGTCGGCCGCGGTCGTCACTCCGAGTGTGCGATCGGCAGCGAACGAACTGAACCCAAACGACGGTCCAGCCAGTAACAGTGCCCCCACGAGAATCGACACGACCGCGACTTTGCTAATCGGGTTCCGAAGCATGTTCGCTGTGACGGAAACGACCCGAGTGTCGCCCCTTTCGTCTCTCTCGATACCGACTTTCCGTATAAAACATCACCTCACACTTCAGAACGTTCATTCGTTCCAGAACCGTTCATTCAGATCAGTTCGAAGCGACTGTAAGTCGGATGACCCGAGATAACCGACGGCATGGACGCGACTGTCGCGGAAAGTCGGACGTTCGAGGCAGTTCTTCGCCCGACCTCGTCACCCAATGCGGGGTTGAGACCGCATGTCCCGTAGAACTGAACCGCCGGAGCGGACTAGAGATTCTCCAGTTCGATCTCGACCGGTACCGCTGTGTCGGGTGCGTCCGAATCGAGTCCCTCGACCAAGAGTACCACAGTCACGTCTTCGCCGGCCATATCTACTCGAGTGAACTCTCCCCCCTCGCGGAACTCTTGGACGGTGATCGCTGCGGTCGACCCTGTGCCGATCGCCGCGTTCTGATCGAGAGGATACGAGGTGTCGCCGATACTCATTCCCTCGGCGGCGTCGAAGCCTCCATCATCGGTCGTCTCGATCTCGATCTCGCGATTATTTCCGAGGATAGATTCGACCCGAGTCGCGCTCGATGACGTGCTTCTGAGCTGGACTGCAGTCACCGTTGCAGACCCGGTACCGGTGTACTCGACAGTAAACGAGACACGACTATTCGGGGCGCTGCCGAAGAACGGCTCCCCCTCCTCTGCCGTCGGTGTCCCGACGACTGCCAACTCGTCGATGCTCCCGATCGGGACCGGATTGCTCGGTGGCTCGGTACCGGGATCGTCCGCGCCTTCACAGTTGAATTCGACACCGCTGACAGGGAACGCGTTTCGTTCCACGGAGACGTTTCCATCTCCTTCAGCGCTGACGTCCAGGGCGACGGTGGCGTCGTTCGCATTGCCGGACACGTCCCCGCTACACTCCAGCTCGATCGTGCCTATCTCTCCGGGCGAGAGCGATTCCGGAGAGGCGGCGACCTCGAGAACCCGACCGTCGGCGCCAGATTCCCATATTACTGAGTCGACAGCGACACTGACGGCCGTCCAATCGTCATTCACGTTATTGGTCACGGTCGCGACCGTTGCGCTGGTATCGGTGCCCGGTGAGAAGAACCCGCCTTCCTCGTAGACGATTTCTTGGCCGCTATAGTTGGCCTTGAGTCCGAGGAACGCGTTCCCCTCGTCGGCTGCGGTTTCGACACCGATGTTGCGATCGGCGTTCAACGAGTCGAACGTACCGCTCGGAGCGACAATCACGACTGCCCCGATGAGAATCAGTGTGAGGCCAAGGGACGTGATCAGTCGCATGCGTGTCTCATGTATCGTGTTCCCGTGTAAATGTATCGCGTTTTAGATGTCGTCTGGCGTCGTCGAGGCCGGCGTGGCCGTTACGGTGGCCGTTCCATCTCACCGAGTCGCATTCGCCGGTTCTGTACCACGTGAACGATCGCCGATACGGTGAACAACGCGAATACCAGTGTCGACCAGCCGAGTTCCGGAACCGTCTCCGTCGGAACGACCTCGAGCCAGAGCCCCGCCATCACGACGGAACCGACTGCAGCGAGTCCCAAATAGTAGGTCGCCCACGGAACCGAATCCGCCGGCACGACGTCAAGGTAGACGTCCAACTCGGCCGCTTCGTCCGTGAGTTCGATCGTTCGGTCGTCGAACTCTATCATATCCGAGCGCTCGAGCGTCGGTAAATGCGTCTGTTGGAGTGATGTATAAACCCGCTTTCTCTCAGCGGATGTGATTGCTTCGACGTTCTTCTCGAGTTCCCAAGCTGCGACGTGTTCGGCGAGGTCGCCTAGGGTGACGGGTTCGCCCTCGCGCTTGCAGTAGTGGATGGCGTACCGGCGGCGCTGGTTGCTCAGCAAGTCGAAAATCTCGCCTTCCTGCGATTGGGTATCGTTTCCTGCAGACCCCGTTTTAGCCGGCTGGCTCTCGCTGGTCGTGGCCATTCCCCTGATCAGTGGAATGATAGGACTACTGATACATAATCCTTGTTGCCGACCTGCTATCGTATGGGTGAAAAACAGTATCAGGCCAGACCGCTCAACTCTCGGTTCAAAAGGAACTGTAAATGGTTGGTGGTCCTTGAAAACGATGGCGAGTTCTTCGCTAGCCATATCGACCTGACACCGGACTCAAAGAAGGGAACTTTCCTCTCGAAAATTATCAAGTGAACCGTGATAGGTTCGGGCGGGTCCGTGGGTCGTCCAAATCTAACTCCGAAACTCGAACCCGGAGTCTCCCAACTATTTGTTGATCGTTACTGTCTGCTCGGACACACTGATCGCGTAGCCGCTCGTGGTCTCCCGCTCGTTCGTGACGGAGATTCCAATCTGCATGTCTGCATCAACTTCGACCTCGTCCTTGGCGATTGTCTCGAAGATTTCTCGGAGGGCGTCGGCGTTATCGGCTTTGTAGAATTCTCCGCCGGTGTCCTGTGCCCAGGTCTCGAGTTGAGACTCGGGGATCGGCGTATCCTCCGGCCCGGTTAGCCCGACGGTGTAGATGGTCGTGTTGAGGGTGTTTGCTTCGTCGACTAGATCGTCCATATCGTCGTTATAGTCGTCGTCGCTGTTTTTCCCGTCGCTCAGCAACACCGTGATGCGTTCTTGGCCCTCCTCTCCGTTTCGCCGATAGTCGTCGAGGGCCTCATCCAGTCCGGCAGCCATGTTTGTGCCAAGATATGCATTTCCTTCGACACTTTGTTTCGCTGCCTCGAGGTCACCATCCAGCTCGTACAGAACGTTGGCATTCTCTTCGAACTCGTATATTCCTACACGATCACCGTTACTCTCATTCATCAACTCGATGAAGTCCTTTGTCGCCTCGACTCGGACCCCCGATGGATCATTCCCCGGATGGTTGAACTTACCAATATCTGCCTTGTCTGAACAAAAAAATCCACACGAGTCCACGCGAATTTCCTGCCAGTTGTCCGGATCAGCGGAATCTCGGTAGTCCAGTCGCTTTGTCTTATTGGTGGTTGTATTTCTGAGTATGATGTCGTTTCCATCTGTTAACAGTTCGCCGCTCTCCATGTTCCGAAACGGCTCATCGACGGAAATCGGCCGCCAGACCTCGCCTTCGATTTCTTTTATCTCTGTTGGTGAGTACGTCGCTACATCATCACTGGGATTGTGCGGTCCCATCGAACCGGACCGATCGAGCACGAACGTCGCGTCGATCGGCGCTCTCGTATCGCCGTACTCGAACAGCTTGTTTTCATCGGCGTCCGAAAGCGGTGTGTCCGTCCGTAACGACCGATCGAAGTTGATCTCGACGTTGTCGCCGATCCCCGCGTCGTTGCCGGCGACGACCGCGCCATCAATCGTCGTCCCGTCTGCGATTTCGATATCGGCACCCGGCGCATAGATCACACCCTGGAAGTCGCCATTGATCGTTATCTCCGAGTCGCTCGAGGCGTAAATCCAAAGGGCGTTCGCTCGGTCGTCGGGTTTGATATCGACGTTCGAGAGATCGACGTCGCCGTCAACATAGATACTCGTCCGGTTGTCCCCTTTGACCTCGACGTTTCTGAGTTCGACGTCACTGTCGGCGTCAATGTGAACGTTCCCGTCCGACGAATCGAGCGTATTGATTGATCCGGTACCCTCGTATAATCCTGCGGTGACGGTCCCGTCGGCAGTCGGGTTCCCGTTGAGGTAGTTTGTCTGTACATCGTCGATCTCGTCGTCGATTTCATCGATGTCGCTGTACGAACTCGAGAGCTCGGTTGCGAGTGCATTTTTGTGTGCGTCTAGCCAATAGGCGTCATTGTCCTCATCGAATTTCTTTCCTTTCGGTCCCGGATTGACGGTAACACCGTATCCGATTGCGGAAATATTAGGGTTGCCCTCGGAACCGAGTTGGCCATTGACGACCGGTATTCCCGATATATTTGCGTGCTTGTGGAGGTCGTACGAATCGTAATTCACCAAGAAAAGGTCCTCGCTCTCGTTTGTTCCGGTCGTGTGATCGTCGTATCCGTTCACCTCGAGACGGTTTTTGAACCGGTCTGATGTCCCTTCTATATACAGTCCACCGTACACTGTCGGCTCGATATTCACAAGGTTCGCGAGCGGGGTCTCTCCGTCAACGGTTGCGACGACAGTAACAGTCTCTCCCGCTTCGTCGTGACAGATAATGTTCTCACCCACGTTACCGGGATTGGTACAGCTTGCCGGGACGTTACTCTCGTCAGTGGCGTCGAATTCTTCTTTCAGAAAGTCGTACCATCCGTGATGGTACGAGGTACCAGTAACCTCGACCGTCACGTAGTTCACGTACTCGATGTCGTTACCGAACGATTCAAACGTGTTCAAGCTGGTTTGCTGTGCCCTGTGTTCTCCGCTCCCGATAGATCCGTCAATCGTCGTCGGCGAAATATCGACTCGCCCGACGTGTTCACCGTCGACGGTTTCGGTGTAGTATCTGAGATTCGGTTCCGTGACGACCGTCGCCCGATCACCGTCGAGACGCCAGAGGCCTCCCCCTTGATACGCGAACTTGTTCCCTCCCTCGTCTGTCGTAACTAGCGTGCGCAGTTCGATGGGGTCGCTTTCGTCCCTCACGTAGCCGTCTGATACGGCCACTGTGAGTTCGCCATCGGTTACGAGCTTGCTTTCAGTCCCTTCATCCAAATACACAGATTTCGGTGTATCTTCTTGTATTCCGAGTGTCGCTAGATCCGAATCGAACTGCCTCAGCGTTTGTTCGGTTTGTTCTGCATGCGTTTGTGACTCGAGCGCATCGAACATCGCCGAACCGGCGACAAACACTAACATCGCGCCCATCATCACGAGCGCGAACAACAGTATGATCCCGATGAGCGGACTCGCGGCACGCGTGTCCCGCTCGCGGGTATCTCCCCAACTACCCCTTTCCTTGTCGGCCATTTCACGTTTAATAGCGAGTACTTCATAAAAGCATATATGATATTTTAATTATCAAGTATGATTACTGGGCAGTCAAGTACCTCTTGCGTAGTGCTTGCGCTGCTACTGGCGCAGTCCGTGAATAGCCCGCGCGTATCGCTCTTCCCTGCGGATCGCAAGCGGAATGGGATCGCGAAATGAATTCGCCACTGGTCGGTCAACCTGTGCTCAAGGCTCGAGCACTCGCAACTCATCCGACGGTGTTCAGGGGGTGCTTGCGCCGGCCGGCGGCCCCGGGTAGCCGTTCAGGGTCGCCTTGAACGGGTGTATGGCCGGTCTTTCGGACCTTCTGGATACTCAATACAAAGAGGGTGACGTTCATAGGAGCGAATAGGAACTGCGTTCTGGCATCTCTCGGAGGTCGATGTTAGAGCGTGGACCGGTGACCATAATCATGAGAATGAATCGACGTAATGTGTTAGTCGGACTTGGTACGATTGTCGCGGGTGGCGGAGCCGCACTCGGAACGGGCGCATTCAGTAATGTGGAAGCAGAGAGAGATGCAACTATTAATGTTGCCAATGACTCGAATGCTTTCTTAGGGCTTGCACCAGTCACTACTGGTGACAGAAATAGCTCTAATCCATATGTTTCCGAGAATAGCGATGGAATTATTGAATTTTATTTTAATGGTGTGGGCGGAGACGCCAGTGGACTAAACAATGATGCCGTCTCTAAGTTCGATAATGTCCTTGAAGTATCAAATAATGGTGAACTTTCTGTCAATATATCAGTGACGGCTATTGACGATACTGGCTCCGGAGTCACCGATATAGATAGTGTACTTAGTATTTATGAAGACACGGAATCGATCTCCCCCTTGTCATCAGGTGCAACCGCTGAAGTTGGTTTTGAGTTTGACACAACTTGGGAAAATAGTGATGGAAGTCGAGACGCAGAAAACGTTATAAATGATATAGATCAGATACAGATAACAGCAGAAACTACTGTAGATACAAGCAGCACGTAAGACTTTGTCGTATTTTAGGGTTCAATTCGGATGTCATATTCTAAAATAGTTATTTTTGTTATATCTCTGTGCTTTTTATTTATTATTATAGTGCCTTCAGCGGCGGTTACCTTAGGCGAAGATACATTGAAGGATGATATAGACTTTAATCCAATTAACGATAAATATGTAGCAATAGAGAACGGCAAGATCAAACTTGACCTCGAGAAACTCAACGATCGCGCAATAACGCGCGCAGACGATATCTTTACGATCTCGGTCACCGACAACGACGTCGAACGAATCTGGATCGAGAACGACGTACCCGGCCTCACGTTCTACAGGGGCAACGATCCGTCCAATACGATCAGCCGATCGAACCCTCTCGAGTCGTCCACTCACCAAATCACCAGCATCGGCGTCGCGGTCGACACCCACGAGGCGGTCAGCGGGACGGAGACGTTTACGATCGTCGCGGAGTACGAGGACGAAGACGACCACGAGCCCGATATCGAGGGCTCGAGTCTGAACGTTTCCCCGGCGACCCTCGAGAGCGGTGAACCAGTAACGGTCAACGCGACCTACCGGAACAACGGGAACAAACGGGGGACGGAGACAGTCCAACTGACTGTTGATGGGACCGTCGTTGACCAGAGCTCGATCGAACTCAGGTCGGGCGAGGAACGGGCGGTCAGCTTCGAGCGGACGATGTACTGGCCTGGAACGTACGACGTCGGGCTCGAGGGGGTCGGAACCGAGTCGGTGACCGTTGAGGGGCCGCCGATCAACGTCGTCAGCGCTTCCATCGACGACGCCACGATCACCGCCGGTGAGACCGCCACCGTCCGGGCGACGGTCAGCAACCCGACCGATGTGCGGGTCGAACGCACGCTCGAGCTATCAATCGACGGTATCGTCGTCGACAGCCGGACCGTCTCGATCCCGGCCAACGGCGAGCGGACGGTGACCTTCGAGCGGCGATTCGCGACGGCGGGGACCTACGATGTCGCAGTCAGCGGCGTGTCGGCAGGCACGGTGACCGTCGAGGAGCCGGGGCCGTTTTCGATTCAGAACCGCGAACTCTCGGCGGCAACGATGGCGGCGCTCGCGCCGCCGGCGACGGCTGGGCTGTTGGCGCTGGCGGTCGTCGCGAACCGGCGGTGGACCGTTTTTCGATAGTCGCGTCTCTATCCAATGGGGCCGCAGAAGTGGAGTTACTCTGGTTGAGAATGAATAGAGCCAGTATAGACGAGTGTCCTGCTCAGGCTGGCAACAGGAATTTCCTCATCCTCCCCAGCTGATTTCTCCTCACGGACGCGAAGCGTCCTTCGGATGGTTCGCGGGATCAAAGGTCCCGCGCTAACGCTTACTCACTGCGTTCGTTCGCTCATCCACTGAAAGACGCTTTGCGTCTTCCAAGTTGTCACTCGTTTCACTCGCGACAACCTCGCGCAATATCAACGACGCACTCTCGAGAAAACCCGAGCGCGTCGCCAGCGCGTGCCACTGCAGTAGTGCCAGTCAGTGAAGCCGAATTGGAGGGCCCTCGAGCGCACCCCCATTCACGACGATCCCATCGGAACTCTCGCGAGCTTTATACTGACGCAGACGCATAGTCAAATCGAACAATCAGCAAACCATGACTATATCCGTCACCCCTCGATGACTGCTGTCGAGTTCGCAAAGCGAGGACTCGGGTTCGGCCTCGCACTAGTCGTGGTTCTGCTGATCGTCGGCCAGCTACTGGGTCAGCCGATTCTGCTCGGCTACGTCGCGACCGGCAGCATGGAGCCGACGATGGGCGCCGGTGACGGGTTCATGTCCCTTCCCAGCGCCGTCACCGGCGACATCGAAGAGGGCGACGTCGTCGTCTTCCAGGCCAGAGAGCTCCACGGTGGCGGGCTGACGACCCACCGCGTGGTCGGCGAGACTGAGGAAGGGTACGTCACAAAGGGTGACGCGAATCCGTTTACCGATCAGGACGGCGGCGAGCCCCACGTCACGGACGGCCAGATCGTCGCGAAGGCCTGGCAGGTGAACGGTGAGGTCGTGACGATACCCCACCTCGGAACGGCCGTTATGGGCATCCAGGGCGTGGCAACGGGGGCCTACGAAACCGTCGCGTCGGTCCTCGGACTGACGGCAACTGCATCCAGCAACGGGCTCGGCGCGATGCTGGTTGCGATCGGCGTCGCCATGCTCGGCTTCGGGACGGTGTTCGAACGACTCGGTCCCACACGGCGCGAGACGACCAGACGACGCTCGCGCGAGAACGTGATCGCGTTCTGGACCACGCTTGGCCTCATCCTGCTCCTGTTCGTCACCCTGGCAACCGCTGCGATGGTCGTCCCGTCCGGAACGTCTGAGTATGAACTCATGAGTACCGAATCGCCGACCGACGACCCCCAGATCGTCGCGCCGGGCGCAACGACCGAACTTACCCGCTCGGTCGATAACGCGGGCTATCTGCCAGTAGTTGTGATTCACGACGCCGAGAGCGGCGGGATCAGGGCAAATCCCGAGTGGCAGACGATCGGGATACGCGGCAGCGGGGAGACGACGGTGACGCTGTCCGCACCCGACGAGACGGGAGAGTACACGCGCCACCTCGGCGAATACCGGTATCTCGCCGTCCTCCCGCCGTCGGTGCTGGTCTGGCTCCACGGGATCCACCCCTTCGTCGCGATCGCCGCGGTAAACGGCGTCATCGTCGGAATCACTGTCGCGATCGTCCTCCTGCTCTTCGGCAGCGACAATCTCCGGGTCCGATCCGCGGGCGATCACGTCCCGCTCCCGACCCGCCTCGAGCGACGACTGCGAAAGTGGCTCCGCGATCGAGAGTAGCCGGTTGAGGCCACTACCCTTATAATGGTCGCTTTCTTTCACTTACGCATGAATTGTCCCGATGACCGACCAGTTCGGAAACGAACAGTTCGGCCAGCGGCCAGGCCTGGTCGGCCACCGGGTGGACGCGACCGGCGAGACCGAATCGAGGCGAGTAACGGGTGATCGACAATCCGCGGCTCAAGTTGGTCCTCGCCAGTCACGGTCGTGCGATCACAATCGCGCTACTCGTTGTCGGCGTCCTCGCGATCATCGCGACCGGCTGGGCCGTCGCAAACCCGATGACGACGACGACACCCCAGTTCAGCGAGGAACGCGTCACGACCGGTGCAGGGACGAGCGCCGTCGTCACCGAGAGCGGCACGCTCTGGGCCGAGGGTGACCGCCTCGAGGACAGTTCCGTCTACTTCCTGAACGCGACACCGGAGTTGACGGTCCAGCCCGAGACGACCCTCCGGGACGAGGCCGGCGGAGCCGCCGTCGAGGACGGGGACGTGACCCACGAACTGCGGCTTCGGTACGAGGCGACCCGCGACGGCTCCACGTTCTGGAACGAAAGCCACGAGATCTTGGCCGAGTCGGCGTCGGTCGAGAACGGCGTCGCGACGTCGACCGCGACGATCGACGTGGAATCGTACCGGGAACGACAGCGCCAACTCGAGCGCGAGGTCTCCGGCGTCGGCTCGATCGAGTTGTCGATGGAGCTTCGCGTCGAGTACGATACGGGTCGCCAGCAGGGGACCTTGACGGCGACGACGCCGGTGGAGATAACGGACGACGCCTACTGGCTCGGGAACTCGCTGTCGGATTCGGCGACTCACAGCTACCGGAGCGGGACGGCGCGGACGACCGAGTCCCGAAGTACGGCGCTCATCGGCGGGCTCTCGGTGCTCGGAACGCTGTCGCTGGCTGGCGCGGCACTCGTCGCCCGCCGGTCCCCCACTGATCTCGAAGCGGCCCGCCGAGCGGTCCACGAACGGCGCTACGCCGAGTGGATCTCGCGGGGATCGATTCCGATGTGGATCGGCGACTATCACGTCTCGCTCGACACGCTCGAGGACGTCGTCGACGTCGCGATTGACACGAACGAACGTGTCGTCCACGACACGCAGCGGGGGCTGTTCGCCGTCGTCAACGACGGCGTCGTCTACTACTACAGCGACCGTGGCCTCTGGGAGGAAACGGCCTGGCCGGAGATGGACCTCGAGGAACAGCCGGCCGTCATCGACGGCAACGGGGAGTTGTCGCCCGAGGAGCTCGCGGAACTCGACCCGAGCGACGAGTTCGCGTCACCGGACGATCCGGACGGGTTCGAGGACGACCGGGACGTATGGGAGCGGCTCTGATCGCGCCGCAACTGCTGTCGGGTGACCGCGAACGATCGTTCAGTAGAAAATACCGCTCGCCCGTAGGGTAACGAAATACGTATAGGTTCGATTCGCAAACGTTGCTGCGTATGGATACGCCACTCATTGTCACTGATTTCCTCGAGCAGGCGCGGGACTACTATGGGGACGAAGAAGCGATCGTGGGGGTCGACGGCAATCGATTCACGTACGCCGAGTTCGGCGAACGGGCCGACCGGTTTTCGGCGGCGCTACAGGAACGGGGCATCGAGAAGGGCGACCGCGTCGCCGTGCTCGATCCGAACACCCACTACCACCTCGAGGCGGCCTTCGGCGCGATGCAGATCGGTGCGGTCCATACGCCGCTGAACTATCGCCTCGATCCCGACGATTACGAGTATATCCTGTCGGACGCGGGCGTGGACGCGATCTACGCCGACTACGCGTTCGCGGAGAACATCGAGGCGATCCGCGAGGAGGTGCCGACGGAGACGTTCATCACGAACGACGCGGCTGCTGTCGACGGTGACTGGGAAAGTTTTGATGGCGTGCTCGAGCAGGCTGGCACCGAGTTCGACCAGCCCGAGATGGCGGAAGACGAGATCATCACGATTAACTACACCTCGGGGACGACGGGCGAT
Source organism: Natrinema zhouii (assembly GCF_013456555.2). Lineage (GTDB taxonomy): Archaea > Halobacteriota > Halobacteria > Halobacteriales > Natrialbaceae > Natrinema > Natrinema zhouii. The sequence continues at coordinate 1,839,856 of NZ_CP059154.1, read as the reverse complement.
CCGAAGGGGGTCTGTCGCACCCATCGGACCGAGACGATCCACGCATATCTGATCTCGATCTACCATGAGCTCACCGACGACGACACCTACCTGTGGACGCTACCGATGTTCCACGTCAACGGCTGGGGCCACATCTACGCGGTGACCGGGATGGGCGCGACCCACGTCTGTACGCGCGGGGTCAACCCCGACGAGATCGTCACCACAGTCCGGGAGGAGGACGTTTCGATCCTCTGTGCGGCTCCGGCGGTACTCAACCAGCTGATCGACTACTACGAAAACGAGGGCGAACCCGAGATGATGGGCGACAAGCAGGTGCGGGTGACGACCGCCGGTAGCGCGCCGCCGGAGGCGACCATCCGAGCCGTCGAGGACCGCTTCGGCTGGTACCTGAAACACCTCTACGGGGCGACCGAGACGGGGCCGCTGATCACGATCTCCGATGCGAAGCGGCTCATGACCGACGAGAACCGCTTCGAGATCAAGAAGCGCCAGGGGATGGGCGTTCTCGGTACCGACGTTCGCGTCGTCGACGAGGACGGAGACGACGTTCCACGCGATGACGCAACGCTCGGCGAGATCGTCGTCCGGGGCAACCAGGTGATGGATCACTACTGGAACAAGCCCGACGAGACCGAGGAAGCGTTCAACGACCGCGTCGAGGGCTACTACCACACTGGCGATCTCGCGTCGGTCGACGAGAACGGCCTGATCGCGATCCGCGACCGCAAAAAGGACATCATCATCTCCGGCGGGGAGAACATCTCGAGCCTCGAACTCGAGGACACGCTGTTCGATCACGACGCGGTCGCGGATGCGGCCGTGATCCCGGCACCGAGCGACAAGTGGGGCGAAACGCCGAAAGCGTTCGTCGTCCCCTCGAACGGGGATCCGACCGATCCGCCGGTGTCGGCCGACGAACTGACCGAGTTTACCCGTGACCAGCTGGCGAGTTACAAGGTCGTCCGCCGGATCGAATACGTCAAAGAGCTCCCGAAAACGGCGACCGGAAAGACCCAGAAGTACGAACTGCGCGAGCAGGAGTGGGAAGACGAAGATCGGATGATCGGCGAGGGGTGATCGGTAACAGGGTATTGCTGACCGACAAGCATCGACGAATCGCTCGCTGACCGAGCTGCCGTCTCGTTTTGCCATCCTCGGAACGAATATATAAGAAGTAGCGATACGAATCATTATTGATGAGTTCTACCTGATCGGACACAACAGCCATATCGGACGGTTTGAAGACTCAGGTAACACTTTACGGCTCAATATATTTCGAAATGTATTGCGGAACTCCATCCGGTAAGGCTCAACTTTTATACTGCTGGGGCCTTTCGATTCGTAATATGGCAGAGACCGACGGGGAGGAAATCGAAGACTTGCCACCGAGTGCAAAACTCGTTTTCAAGGTTCTCGAGTACGATGGGCCACTGACGCAGAAACAGATCGTCGAGGAATCGATGCTCTCGGCTCGGACCGTGCGGTACGCGCTCGAGCGGCTCGAAGAGATTGGAATCGTCGACGAGGATATCTACTTTGCGGATGCCCGACAGAGCCTCTATCGTCTCGAGGAACCGGTCGCAGCCGACGGAAATGGCGTCGATGAATCCCCGAAAAAGGACGCTTGCTGCGCAGAATAACGGCGAGAACGGCAGTATTATTTTCCAGCGGTGACCGTCATCGATATGGACAAAGAGCGGCTCCCGCGATGGGGCTGGCTGCTGATCGGCTTGTTTCTCGCGGCGATGGTCGCGAATCTGCTGAACCTGTTCGTGCTAGGGCCGACCGTTCTCCCGGTGGCGTACCGATCGATTACGGTCATCACGATCATGTCGCCGGTGCTGATCTACGTCGGGGTCTGGTACGACGAGGAGCGACAATCGTACTGGGCGAACTCGCGGGCGAAAATCGCCGGTGACGTCCTGTTCGTCGTGACGGGGGCAGCGCTGGGATCAGCGATCACGCTCGTGGCGATCGTCGGGTTCGGGCTGCCCACCTTTCTGACGGATATCCTCGCGATGGGCGTCGGATTCCTCCTGTCGTGGGGGCTGTTCTGGTGGCGCAACCAGGGCCTGTACGCCGACGAACTCGACCGCTGAATCCGTGCTCGATGAACGGTCACTGATCTGCGCGGCTGCGTGCCGTTGCAATTACTCGAGCGCGTCCGAACCCTCGAGTCGTTCGTCACCGCCACGGCCAGCGATCCCCGGTGTCGGCGGGGTGGCGCGTTTGTGTTCGGTGTCCGCGTGCAGCGAGGCGATCTCCTCGGCCGTGTCGCGGTCGATCTGGAGTTCTGCGACAACGTCCTCGAGCGAGCGCCCCTCCTCGACGAGCCGGTACAACAGCGGGTCGATGACGTCGTAGCGCGCCCCGAGTTCGTCGGCGTCGGTCTGGGTGGCCCAAAAGCCGGCCGTCGGTTCCTTGCTGACGATCCGACGGGGGAGCCCGATGTGTTTCGCGAGCGCCCGAACCTCCGTCTTGTAGCAGTCGCCGAGCGGATAGGCGTCGGCCGCGCCGTCCCCGTATTTGGTGAAGTAGCCGAGCAACCACTCCGAGCGGTTCGCCGTGCCGAGGACGATCCGCGACTGGCGGTTCGCCGCGTAGTAGGCGGTGAGCATGCGGAGCCGCGCGGTCGCGTTCCCGATCTCGTGGTTCCGCTCGTTCGGCCGGTCGTCGGCCTCGATCTCCGGTTCGAGGTCGCTCGCGACCGTCTCGTCGAAGACCTCGAGCAGCGGCCGCAACTGGATCTCCTCGAAGTCGATCCCCATCCCCTCGGCGATCGTGTGTGCGTCGCTGACGTGGGCCTGCTCGGTCATGTGGCAGGGCAGTCCCAGCCCGAGGACGTTGTCGCTGCCGACGGCTTCGACCGCCAGCGCCGTCGTTAACGTCGAGTCGATGCCGCCGCTCATCGCGACGACGACGCCGTCCGCGTCGGCGTCGGCGACGGTCGCCCGGATATCGGCGACGATCCGATCGCGAACCGCCTCGAGCGATCGGCGATCCGTGAAAAAGGGCCCGTTCGTGTGTTCGATGCTCTGGTAGACGAATGTCTTACTATCTACTCTCATATGTGTGGATCACTTCGTATCTCGCTATTTACTCCAACGATCGTATCATATATGAAGCTACTGCTTAAACAGCTAGTAGTTTTGTATTGGTAGTCGGTCGCACGGATGGTGCGGCGGTGTCGGTCCCTGATTCGGACGGTCTTGATCCGACGAGAGCGCGAATTGTGGTGTCTGCCGGAGACGAGCCTGCCCTCGAGTCGTCTCTCTCCGATAGACACCTTTACTATCTGCCATTTCAGTTCATCAACTGAGGCCCCGCTTGACCATGTCTCTCCACGTCGACCTCGACACGGACCGCGAACTGCACGTACGGATGCTCGTCGCAATCGGACTGCTGGTCGTCCTCCCGTTCGCGTTCGTCTACACCTTCCTCTTTCTCTCGAACACCGTCGGAATCGCCCTGCTCGAGTGGGCGAACGGGCGGCCGTACCACGGCGAGTTCTACGTCGATCCCGTCCTCCTGACGCTGGTCGTGCTCGGCGGCCTCGTCGTCCAGTACTGGTACGGCCCGCGGGCAGTCCTCGGCTCGGTCGGTGCGCGGTCCGTCTCGGCGGACGACTACCCGGAGTTACACGCCGCCGTCACGCGGGTCTCGGTGCAGCTCGATCACCCGCGCCCGTCCGTGGCCGTTATCGATACCGACGTTCCGAACGCCTTCGCCGTCGCCGGCGGATCAACGGGTCGCGGGAACGGGAACGACGGTGCCGGGACCGTCGTCGTCACGACCGGGCTCCTCGAGTTGCTCGACGATGCGGAACTCGAGGCGACGGTCGCCCACGAACTCGCCCACCTCACGAACCGCGACGCGAACCTGATGACCGTCGCGTGGCTCCTGCCGACGATCACGTACTATCTGGCGATCGCCGCGTTTTACGTTCTCTACGGGCTCTACCGGGTTCTCGGCTCCGGGTTCGGTGCCGGCGGATCGAGCGGCGACGGCGATGACGCGCGCGGGCTACTCGTCGCCATCGTCGTCATCACGGTCTGTGCGGTCCTGACGTTGACCGTCTCGGCGATGTTCTGGGCGGCGAGCATCCTCCTGTACCGGGTGCTCTCTCGCCATCGGGAGTACGCCGCCGACCGCGCTGCGGCGACGATCACCGGTTCGCCGGCGTCGCTCGCGACCGCGCTCGAGAAGATCGACGGGACGATGCCCGAGTTGCCCGATCGAGACCTCCGAAAACTCGACGGCGGTGCCGAAGCGCTCTATCTCGCCCCGTTAGAGGAGCGCGCGTTCGGCTCGAAGGAACTCGTCAGCACCGATATCTTCCCCGACACGCATCCGCCGACCGCGGAGCGGATCGACCGACTGCGGGCCCTCGAGCGAGGTGACGGATGATGCGCGAACGCACGACGCGGCGCGGACTACTCACGTCGATCGTCGTCGGTACGGCGTCGCTCGCCGGCTGTGGCTATCAGCCGGCCGGCGGTGAACTCGCCTGGACGGAGTCGGTCGGCTCCGCACGATCAGGCGACGAGCGATGGGTCGACGACGGTGACTTCCTCTATCGGGTCCGCAACCGGAGCGGGACGGGGATCAGCTACGGAGACGATTTCGGATTCACCACGCTCGACGACGCCCGAGTCACGGCGTACGATTCGCGGGGACAGCACGTCTGGGGCGGCAGTACGGACGCGCAGTACGCGGGCGACCCGGCCGTCGTCGACGGTCGCGTCTATCTGCCGCTCGCGAACGGGTCCGTGGCGGCGCTCGAGCGCACCGAAACCGACGAGGAGACGGCCGACTATCGCTCGAACGACGACGCGACCGTGTGGACGACCGAATGGACCGCGGTCGATTCCGGTTCGGCGGACGGATCCGCCGACGGAAGCGAGGCGAACACGAGCGAAACGAACACGAGCGAAACGAGTTCCGCTGACGACAGTGAGGCCGCACCGGCGCTCACGGTGACCGCCGGCTCCGAACTCGTGGTCGGCTTCCACGGTGCGGGTGTCGTCGCCTTTGACGCCGCAACGGGTGACGAGCAGTTCGCGTTCGAGGGAGACGACCTCGAGGTGACCGCGATCGACGACGGTGCCGTCGCCGGCGATCGGGCGTGGTTCGTCGCGACGGGAACCGACGACGAGACGGTCGCCCTGACTATCGATACCGACGGAACCGTCCGCACTGTGGTCTCGCTCCGGTCGTCGCTCAACTGGCTCGAGACGACGGATTCGACAGCGTTACTTGCCCTCGAGGACGAACTACGGGCGTTCGACGCTGCCGGTGACCGGCAGTTCACGGTCCAGCTAGACGGCAGCGGGACACCGCTTCTCGTCGGGGACCGTCTGTACTGCGTCGATACCGCCGCCGGATCGATCGTCGCCGTCGATCTCGACTCGAGCGAGAGCGTGTGGCGTCGCGACGGGTACTCCTTCGAGGCCGTCACCGCCGACGCCGACGGCGTCTACGCCGTCGGAACCGCACCCGAAATGGACGGCTGCGGACTCTTCGGCGTCACGGCGTCGGGCAAGCCGTGGTGGCAGGTTCCGATGCTCGAGGAGGTGGGCTGTTACGGCGACCTTTTCCCGGTCGGCGACCGACTCGTCCTCCGGGTCGGTGGCGAACTATACGGGTTCCACAGGGAACCCGGTGCTCGGTACACGGTCTTGTCTGCTCGCGGTCACTCGCGTTTCCGCTCGAATTCACACTAAAAAGGCCGCTCACTCCGTTCGCTCACGGGCTAACACCTGTTCGCGTTTTCGCGGTTCTCACTCACTGCGTTCGCTCCGAACCGCGCACCGCTCGCGGTTCAACTCCTTACGACGGAACGATCGTCACCGAATCCTTTCGGTCGATCGCGCGCTCGAGTTCCTCCGCAATTGCGCTCCCGCGTGAGACCTGAATCTCGCCGCCGCGGCTCACCGTCGCAGTAAAGAGGTAGTCGCCGGCGGCCTGAACCTCGACCGTTTCGCCGTGGTTGCCGTCGACGGGGATGACGATGTGTCGCGAGGTGATTTCGGGCTGGACCATCTGACCGGCCTGGGAACCGCCGCTACTGCCGCCACCGCTACCGCCGCCGTTCGCGCTGGCGCCGCCGGCACCACCGCCCGCACCATAGTTGGGGTTCTCGTCGTGCGTCCGGACGTCGATATCGATCCCGAGCCGGTTCTCGACGTCTGTGATGCGCCCGCCACCTTTGCCGATGACGCTCGAGATGTCGTCCTCTTCGACGTAGACGACGGCCTTGTCCTGGCCCTTGAGTTCGACGTCGACGTAGCCGTGGGCGATCGAGCGGATCTCCCGTTCGATCTCCTGTTTGGCGATGCGGTCGACGCCCGACTCGTTCGCGGGGCCGCCGTCCTCGTCTTTCAGCGGCACGGTGACGACCTGGCGGTTGAAGGTGTATATCTCGTACTCGGGCTCGCCGGTCTGGAAGTTCGTGATCTGAATCACGGGGCGAGCGAGGTCCTCCTCGGTGAGTCCCGCGGGAACCTTGACCTCGGTCTTGACGTCGTAGACGGTATCGACCTCACCGGCTTCGATGTAGACGACGGTGTCGACGACCTGTGGAATCATCCCGAGTTCGACGCGGCCCACGAGTCGCTGGAGCGCGTCGATCGCTCGCGTTGCGTGGACGACGCCGATCATCCCGACGCCGGCCAGTCGCATGTCCGCGAAGACCTCGAAGTCGTTCGTCTTGCGGACCTCGTCGTAGATGGTGTAATCCGGCCGGACCATCAGTAGGGCGTCGGCGGTCTTGGCCATCTCGCCGTCCAGTTCCGTGTACTGGGTGATGTCCGGACCGACCTGCAGGTCCCGCGGTTTCTCCATCGTCTTGACCGAGTAGTCGTGGTCCGAAATGTAGCGGGCGACCGCCTGCGCGAACGTCGACTTCCCGGCTCCGGGCGCACCCGAAATGAGGACGCCGCGCTGGCGCTCGAGCAGCCGTTCTTTCAGTTCGTCGGCGTGCTCGTAGTCGTCGATGTCGGTCTGGGCGATCGGCCGGACGGCGGTGATCTCGATGCCGTCCGAGAACGGCGGACGGCCGATCGCGATCCGGTAGTCTCGGAACTGGACGATGTTCATCCCCGGCTCCGAGAGCTCGAGGAAGCCGTCGGGGGCCTCCTTCGCGCCGTCGACGACCTCGCGGGCGTACTCGTCCATCGTCGCCTCGTCGAGGGGTTCGTCGGCGATCTCCTCGTAGCTCATCGCGCCGAGTTCGCCGCGTTTGGCCTTCGGTACGGCGTCGGTCTTGAGGTGGACGCTCATCGTCTGGTCGTCGAAGAACTCCTCGACGGCCAGCGTCCCGATCTCCCGTACTTCGGGGGCGACGTGTTCGACATCGAGGCCCTTCGCCTCGGCGACCTCGGCCTGGACGACGTCGCTCGTGACGAAGGTCGCGTCGAGTTCCTCCGCGAGATCGCGAATGAGTGCGTCGATCTCGCCCTCGGAGGCGTGGCCCCGCTCGATGGCGTTGGGCCGTTCACCGACGTACTCGAGGTCGACGACGCCGTCGTCGGCCAGATCGGCCAGCCGCTGGAGTTCCTCGAGGCCGTCCCAGCCGCTGTCGATCCCGTCGTTTGCCTGCGCCTCGAGTTCCGCAACGACCGCCTCGGGGACGCAGATCGTCGCTCCCTCGAACTGCCCGTCTTCGATAGTCGCCGAGACGCGGCCGTCGATAACCACGCTCGTATCCGGCACGACGTTCATACGTAAACTGGTCGACGTACGCCTATAAGGGTGTTCACAGCGAGTCCACGGCTACTAGTTTCGCGTCTCACACGAGAGCTGAGACGACGCCGGGTGGCCTGTACAGCGTCGATGCCCTCGAAGCGCACCGCGCCGCCGATCGAGCGCGCTTCCGGATGCGCCCATCAATACCGTTCGGTGACGGCTTCCGGTGCACTGAACACCGCAGCCGCCGACGTGTGAGCCATGACCCTCGTCGATCTGACCCGCGAGTTGGTGTCGATCCCGAGCCACGAGGACGAAACCGCCGCCGGCGATTTCCTCGAGGCGTGGCTGCGCCGCGAGACCGATGCCGACGTGACTCGAGACGAGATCGGCAACGTGATCGCACGAAAGGGAACGGGCGATGAGGCGCTCGCACTGGTGGGCCACCACGACGTCGTCGAGCCGGCCGACTCACAGGTGCGGGGAGCGGAAGCGGGAGTCGGTATCGGCGACGAGTACGCCGTCGAGGAGCGCGACGGCCGGCTCTACGGCCGCGGAACGGCGGACATGAAAGGGGCGCTCGCGGCCGCCCTGGTCGCGTTCCGCGATGTCGACCCCGCCGGCGAACTCGTCTTCGCGAGTTTCGTCGGCGAGGAGGTCGGCGGCGTCGGCGCACGGCACGCGATTGACGATGGATTCGCGCCGAAGTACGCCATCGTCGGCGAGGGATCGACGAACTACTCCGGACCGGACGTCACCGACGTGGCCGTCGCACACAAGGGCCGCCGCGGGAGTACGATCACCGCCCGCGGCACCGCAGCCCACGCCAGCGAGGCCGACGCCGGCGAGAACGCCATCTACCGCGCCACGGCAGCCGTCGACCGCGTCCGCGACCTCGAGCCCCCGTTGGTCGACGTGGCGGGCGAGACGCTCGAGGGCCGGCTCACCGTCACGGAGATCGAGGGCGGCTCGGCGATGAACGTCGTTCCGGCCCGCTGTGCGTTCACCGTCGACGAGCGGACGGTGCCGGGCGACCGTGCGGCGCTCGAGCGGGTCGCAGATATAGAGGGAGTCGAGTGGACGGTCGATCAGAACTTGCCGCCGATGCGCTGCGGGGACGAGGCATTCGCCGAGCGAGTGCTCGAGGCCGCTAACAGCGCCCAAGACTCCGACCCGCAACTCGTGACGAAACCGCACGCGACCGACGCGGGCTGGCTCTCGCAGGCCGGCACGGAGTGTGTCATCTACGGGCCGTCCGAACCCGGCGAAGCCCACACTGACGACGAGAGCGTCTCGATCGACGTTCTCGAGCGCTGCCTCGAGACCTACCGACGGGTCGCGAAGCGGTGGCCTGCGCGGTGACGCTGTCTCGGTAACGGCAGCCGACTATTCGATCGGCGATACTCTGTTGTCGATTCGTCAGGCGCCCGGGACGCCGATCGCTTCGAAGCCGGTGATGCCGAGCGCGGCGAGGGCGTAGAGCGCGATCAGGACGGTGACCCAGGCGACCAGTCCGATCATCGCCGCGGCGGTCCAGTCGCCGGGGTACCGCCAGTTGATGACCCCGACGTACGCGATCAGGGCCAGCAACGGTCCGAGGAGGGGAATCCAACCGACGACGAAGCCGACGATTGCCCAGATGACGGCTCCGATCAACGCGGTGACAATGGCGTGATCGTAGTCCCCTCGTCCGACGATGATTTGCGCACCCGCGTAGATCCCGGCTGCGCCGATCAGAAGGCTCACAACGAACACGATCGCCGACGCGATTGGTGAAGCAACGACCATAGCGAACCGACTTACGTCAGTTCGATGGAACAGTTCGTTGCTTGCAAGTTCTACACGGCTCTCATCGATTCACGAGTGTGACGCGACAGCGGCGTTCGATGCCTTCGCGACGGCGTCTCGATCGTCTCGAGGGCTGACATCTTTCCGAGTGTCCCGTGTGACCACCGTTCACCTTCACTACTCTCGAGATGACCGGAACCCGGACGTTGATACCGATTCCGAGCGAACGATACGTCTATGGCGACCGATCAGGCTCGGAGCGACGCGAGCGAGGCCGAGACGTACGAACAGTTCGAGGACCGCGTGCGGCGCATCTCGAACGTAGGCAACGCCGCCGGCATCCTTCGATGGGATCAGGAGGTCGTGATGCCCGACGAGGGGACGCCGGCCCGCGCCCAGCAGCTCTCGACGCTGTCCTCGATCAGTCACGAACTCCTGACCGCCGACGAAACCGGCGAACTACTCGAGGCGCTCGAAGGCGAGACGATGCAGTCGTCTCGAGAAGCGAGCAGTGAAACCGCGAGCACCGACCTCGAGGACGAGCAGACCGCAGTCGTCCGCGAGGTTCGTCGCACGTACGACCGCGAGACGAGCGTCCCAGGGGAGCTGGTCGAAGAGATTTCTGCGACGGCGTCGAACGCCCATCCCACGTGGAAGCAGGCCCGTGAGGAAGACGACTTCGAGCAGTTCGCGCCGACGCTCGAGAAACTGGTCGACCTCAAGCGCGAGTACGCCAAGCACATCGACCCGGACGCCGATCCCTACGCCGTGCTCTTCGCGGATTACGAGCCGTACATCGACCTCGAGACCGCCGAACGGGTCCTCGAGCGCCTGCGTGAGAATCTCGTGCCGCTGATCGACGCGGTCCAGGAGAGCGAGGCGCAACTCGCGACCGACGCGTTCGCGGGCCAGTTCGACGACGACGATCAGGAGGCGCTCGCGCGGGACGTCCTCGATTCGCTGGGCTACGACTGGGATCGCGGCCGACTCGACACGGCACCGCATCCCTTCTCCTCGGGCACGCAGTTCGACGCGCGCGTGACGACCCGCTTCGAGGAGGACGACTTGCTCGGATCGATCACGTCGACCATCCACGAGTTCGGTCACGCGAACTACACGCAGGGCCTCCCGGACGAGGGGTACGGCACGCCGCTGGGCGAGGCTCGCGACCTCTCGGTCCACGAGTCCCAGTCACGACTCTGGGAGAACCACGTCGGCCGCTCCCGCCCCTTCTGGGAGCACTTCCTGCCGATCGCCCGCGAGCGGTTCCCGGAACTCGAGGACGTTTCCCCGGAAGAGGCCTACGAGGCCGCGAATCAGGTCCACGACGACAATCTCATCCGGGTCGAAGCCGACGAACTCACCTACCACCTCCACATCGTCATCCGGTTCGAGATCGAACGCGACCTGATCCGCGGCGATCTCGAGGTCTCGGAGGTCCCGGCGGTCTGGAACGACAAGTACGAGGAGTACCTCGGCGTCCGTCCCGAAACCGACGCGGAGGGCTGCCTGCAGGACATCCATTGGTCCCACGGCGACTTCGGTTACTTCTCCACGTACTCGCTGGGATCGGTGCTCGCGGCGCAGTTGTACGCCGCGGCGGAAGACGATCGCGGCGAGTTCGACGGCCAGATCCGCGAGGGCGAGTTCGACGAACTCAACGGCTGGCTCCGCGAGCACGTTCACCAGCACGGCAAGCGCTACGTCACGCCGGAGCTGATCGAGCGGGCCACCGGCGAGGGGCTGACCGCGGACCACTTCCTCGAGTACGTCGAGTCGAAGTACGGCGAACTGTACGACCTCGAGGACGACTGATCGCGCCGTCGCGGACCGCCGTCGTCGATCGCTCGTCGATCTTGATCGATCCGCGACCCTCGTTTTTTGACCGATGTGCACCTAGTATCGGGCGATGTCCGACACACTCGAGCGGGACGTCGCGATCGTCACGGGCGCGAGTTCGGGAATCGGCGCGGCGACCTGTCGCGAACTCGCCGCCGCGGGAGCGAACGTCGTCCTCGCGGCCCGCAGCGAGGACCGATTGACTGATCTCGCAGCGGACCTCGAGGCGACCCACGATATCGAGACGCTGGTCGTCCCGACGAACGTGCGCGAGGAAGACGACGTCGACGCGCTCATCGAGGCGACCGTCGAGGAGTTCGGCGGGATCGACGTCCTCGTGAACAACGCCGGACTGGCCCGCGGAGGCGAAGTCGAATCGCTGTCGACAGACGACTACGAGACGATGCAGGAGACCAACGTCGACGGCGTCTTCTACGCGTCGCGAGCGGCGGTTCCTCACATCCGCGAGCGCGAGGGCCGCCTGATCTTCGTCGCCAGTTTCGCCGGCAAACACCCGCGGCCGGGCAATCCCGTGTACGCTGCGACGAAGTGGTGGGTCCGGGGCTTCGCCAAGAGCCTCGCAGCCCAGATCGGTGACGACGATGTCGGGATCACGATCGTCAATCCTGCCGAGGTCCGTTCCGAGTTCGGGGCGGCCTACGGCGAGAGTTTCTCCGAGCGGTTCGATGAAGGCGAGGTCACCGAACCCGAGGAGGTCGCCGAAGCGATTCGCTTCGCCGCAAGCCGAGAGGGCTCGAGCGTGAGCGAACTTGATATCAATCGGCGAGACAAGTTCGCCGATACGTTCCACTGAGGCGGGCTGCGGTAACTGTGTCCCGGCTGTCACTGTGTCCCGGCGTACCCGCACAGCGGGTTGCGGGTGGCGCCGGAACTGACTGCCAGTCGTCCGTCTGAACCCGTTGCGGATGGGTCGCCGGTCTCGGTCGATCCGCATAAAACGAGGTTGGGACTGCCGGGTGTAGACTCACCCGTCCCACCGCCCTGCCTCGAGTATGCGAGTATCCATTCCACGCGTTCCGGGCGTGTATTTTGACACCGACGCGGAACCGCTGGCGATCAACGTTGCGCTGACCGCCGCCGGTCGGCGAGCACCGAAACCGCAGGGGTACGCGCTCCAGTTCCTGCCGTACCTCTGGTCGTTCGATGTCGACCTTCAGGAGGTGCCGACGGACCATCCGATCCAGTACCTCCATCCGGAGGGCGCGCGGAGTCTGGGCGAGCTCTCCCGTCAGAACGGCGTCCGCGAGGTCGGAACCGAACTCGAGTCGGTGCTCCGGTTCGTCTGGTCGGTCAATCAGGAAGTGGAGTCGGCGACGGGGCAGTTACTGGGGATGTCCTCGGACGACGACGGCGTCACCATCGAGGTTCAGGAGGGGTCCGTTAGCGCCGACGGCTCGGCACTCGAGACCGACGAGTTCGATATCGACGACTCCGATATCGACGAATCCGGCACTGACGAGTTTGACGTCCACGACCCCAATCACGACCGGTTCGATCCGGACGACGAGCTGTGAGTCGCTAGCAGGGACGCTGAGGGACAACTTGGCCGTCCAATAGCCGTGTGAATGGAACAGCGTTTCTGATGGAATTGAGTGAGACAAAGCGTCCTTCTATCGTGGCAACAGGGAATCGCCACGCCCTCCCCAACCGATTCGCTCGTTCGCACTGCTCACTCGCTCATCCCTCGCACAATGTCATCGGCCGCTCTCACTGTCGTTCGGTCGGCCGACAGCGCGCGCCACCGCATGCCGGTTGACCGATTCGGAGTGAAACGCGTCTTCCCGGAGCTGTGCGATCGTCAACGCGTCCGTGGACGAGCGAACCGTATAACTCGCTGGCCCCGCTGGGTCGACTCGAGACCAAATGCCTCTTCGAGCGTTCAGAGTCGCCTACGACGGCACGGGCTATCACGGCTTCCAGCGCCAGCCCGACGTCCCGACCATCGAGGACGCGATCTTCGACGCGCTCCGCGCGCTCGAGGTCCTCGACCCCGGGGCCGACAAACCCGCGGGCTACGCCGCTGCCGGCCGCACGGATGCGGGCGTCTCCGCGCTCGCTCAGACGATCGCGCTCGAGGTTCCTGACTGGCTCGCGCCGCGGGCGCTGAACGCCGAACTCCCCGCGGACGTTCGCGCGTGGGCGGCCGCCGACGCGCCGAAGGGGTTCCACGCAACACACCACGCGAACCGTCGAGCGTACACCTATCACCTGTACGCACCGCCGGACCCGCCGTCGAACGCCGATACGCCCGATCGCTCTCTCGACGACGAGCGGTTCCGAGCGGCCTGCGAAGCGCTCTCAGGTGCCCACGACTTCCACAACCTGACGCCGGACGACCGCAACACCGAGCGCTCGCCGTCGCTCGAGGCAGTCCGGGACGGCGAGTATCTCGTCGTCACCGTCAGCGCGGGCGGCTTCGCCCGTGAACTCGTCCGCCGACTCGTGTCGCTGGCTCGCGACGTCGGTGCCGGCGATGCCCCGCTCGAGAAAATCGACCGCGTCCTCGAGCCCGACCCGTTGCCCGGCCACGAGGGAATCGCACCCGCGCCGCCGGAGCCGCTTGTGCTGACCGACGTGGACTACCCCGACCTCGAGTTCGAGATCGACGACGCGGCGGCCGAGAGCGCTCGAGCGGTATTCGAGCGTCGCCGGATCGACCGACGGACCGGGGCTCGAGTGGCGGGGCAGGTGGCAGACGGGATGCGGTGACGGGGCGGTAGTCTAGCAGTGAGCATTCGGATCACCGGCCGCTGGTGGGCTGTGTACGAGCGTTTTTCACGACCGCGGACACACGTCGGCGCATGGAACTCTCGCCCGAGGAGTACGGTGCCTACTGGCGCGCGTCGATCCGCGTCGCCGCGGGCGTGCTCGTGTGCTTCTTCGGCCTCCGTTTCACGGCACCGTTGCGGACCCATCCCGAAGCGGGTGCGTCCGTCCTGGGCGTCGTCTTGCTCGTTTTGCTCGTCCTCGCCGGAACGTACGTCGCGATGCTCGGCGTCGCTCGAGTCGTCCGGACTGCGGTCGACGCGGAAACGTAGCCGTCCGAAAAACGGTCGATACCCTTTACCACCTCCGTTTCAAAACTCGGGGTATGAGTTCCGTCCCCGAGCGCTCCGAGGTCGACGAGGAATACACCTGGGACCTCGAGAGCATCTACGCGACCGACGATGACTGGGAGTCCGCCTACGAGGCAGTCGCCGAACGCGTCGACGACCTCGAGACCTACGAGGGGCGGGTCACCGACGACGCCGAAACCCTCCTCGCAGTCCTCGAGTTGCGCGACGAGATCATGCGCGAGGTGTCGACGGTCGCGGCCTACGCACGCATGCGCCGCGACGAGGACACGACGAATCAGGAGTACCAGGCGTTGACGGCCCGTTCGCAGTCGCTGGCCTCCAATGCCCAGTCCGCGGCCTCTTTCATCGATCCCGAAATCCAGGAGCTGACTCGCGAGGAGTTCGAGTCGATGGTCGAGGCCGAACCCGACCTCGAGACCTACGACCACTACGTCGACGACGTCCTCCGGATGAAACCCCACACGCGCTCGGCCGAGGTCGAGGCGCTGTTGGCCGATCTCGGCGAGGTGATGGGTGCGACGGGCGAGGTGTACACCATGCTCTCGAACGCCGACATGGAATTCCCGACAGTGGAGGATCCCGAGGGCGAGGCGGTCGAGATCACCCAGAGCAACTTCACGAACCTGCTCAAGCGACCCGACCGCGAGTTCCGACAGCGGGTCTACGAGGGCTACTTCGACGAGTGGGAGTCGGTCCGAAACGCGGTCGCGGCCAGCTACAAGAACAGCGTCAAAGCCGATGTCAAGACCGCGCGAGCGCGCAACTACGACACGGCGCGCGAAGCCGCCCTCGACGGCCCGAACGTCCCCGTCGAGGTCTACGACACGCTCGTCGACACCGTCCACGACAACCTCGACAAACTCCACCACCACGCCGAACTCAAAGAGCGGGCGCTGGGCGTCGACGACCTGCAGATGTGGGACCTCTACATGCCCCTGACGGGCGACGAGGGACCGGACCTCGAGTACGATCAGGCGACCGAGTACGTCGTCGACGCGCTCGCGCCGCTGGGCGAGGAGTACCAGTCTCGAGTCGAAGAGGGGCTCGACTCCCAGTGGGTCGACGTCTACGAGAACGAGGGGAAGCAATCCGGCGCGTATTCGGGAGGCACCTACGACACCCAGCCATTCATCCTGCTGAACTATCAGCGCGACATCTCCTCGATGTACACGCTGGCCCACGAACTCGGCCACTCGATGCACTCCGAACTGACGAAGGACGAACAGCCCTTCATCTACTCGAACTACGAAATCTTCGTCGCCGAGGTCGC
Source organism: Natrinema zhouii (assembly GCF_013456555.2). Lineage (GTDB taxonomy): Archaea > Halobacteriota > Halobacteria > Halobacteriales > Natrialbaceae > Natrinema > Natrinema zhouii. The sequence continues at coordinate 1,824,172 of NZ_CP059154.1, read as the reverse complement.
TAGCACGGTCAACGAGGCCCTGCTGACCAACCACCTGCTCGAGACCGTCGACGATCCCGAGTTCCGGAAACACGTCCTCAACGAGTTCCTCGAGCGCGTGCGCTCGACGCTCTACCGGCAGACGCTGTTCGCGGAGTTCGAACACGAGACCCACCGCCTCGAGGAAGCGGGCGAGCCGCTGACCGCCGATCGACTGGACGAAGTCTATCGCGGGCTGAAGGAGGACTACTACGAACCCGCCGTGATCGACGACCGCATCGCCACCGAGTGGATGCGCATCCCGCACTTCTACCGCGCATTTTACGTCTACCAGTACTCGACGGGTATCTCCGCCGCGCTCGCGATCGTCGACGACGTCCTCGAGCGCGGCCAACCCGCCGCCGAGGACTACCTCGAGTTCCTCCGCCGGGGCTCCCGAGAGTACCCGCTCGAACTCCTGCGGATCGCCGGCGTCGACATGAGTTCCTCCGAGCCGATCGACCGCGCGCTCGAGACCTACGGCCAGCGCCTCGAGGAGTTCGAGTCGCTGCTCGAGTGATCGATGCCGCCCTCGCATCTCGCCGTCGCCACCCTGCACTAGCCGGGGTAAAGCGACTGTCATTCGACAGAAAACCCTCCGGGACCCAAAGGCACATTTACTGTCGATATCTTAACGGCGTATATCAAGATGTCTCGAAGCCCGTCTATTCCCGACCGACCTCACCGCGATATCGACTCCGAACTCCCCGACGACGAGCGGCTCGAGGCGCTCCGCGGGCATTACGAAGAGCTCGTCGACGTCAACGACAAGCTGGCGGCCCAGCTCGACGACGCCGAGGATCGTCGCGAGCGCCTCCGGGAGAAAGTCGATCGCGTCGAACGCGAAAACGAGACGCTGAAGAGCTCGTCGCTGTACATCGCCACCGTCGAGGACGTCCTCGACGACGAGCAGGTCATCGTCAAACAACATGGCAACAATCAGGAGGTGCTCACTGACGTCTCCTCCCGGATGGTCGATCGCGTTGAGCCAGGCGACCGCGTCGCAGTCAACGACTCCTTCGCGATCCAATCGCTGTTGAACGCTGAGACCGACGCGCGCGCGCAGTCGATGGAGATCACCGAGAAGCCGACCGTCACCTACGCGGATATCGGCGGTATCGACGAGCAGGTCCGCGAAGTCCGCGAAGCCGTCGAGCAGCCCCTGGCCGAGCCCGAACTGTTCGACGAGGTCGGGATCGACCCGCCCAGCGGCGTCCTGCTCTACGGCCCGCCGGGGACGGGGAAGACGATGCTCGCAAAGGCCGTTGCCAACGAGACCGACGCCACCTTCATCAAGATGGCCGGCTCGGAACTCGTTCGCAAGTTCATCGGCGAGGGCTCTCGGCTCGTCCGTGACCTCTTCGAGATGGCCCGCGAGCGCGAACCCGCCATCATCTTCATCGACGAGATCGACGCCATCGCGACTCGTCGCACGGAGTCCAAGACCTCCGGCGACGCCGAGGTCCAGCGGACCATGATGCAACTGCTCTCGGAGATGGACGGCTTCGAGGCCCGCGGCGAGATCCGCATCATCGCCGCCACGAACCGCTTCGACATGCTCGACCGCGCCATCCTGCGCCCCGGCCGGTTCGACCGCCTCATCGAAGTCCCCGAACCCAGTGAGGAAGGACGCGAGCAGATCCTCGCGATCCACACCCGCGGGATGAACGTCGCCGACGACATCGACTTCGCCGACCTGGCCGCCGACACCGGCGGCTACTCCGGTGCGGACATCGAGAGCCTCGCCACCGAGGCCGGCATGTTCGCCATCCGCAACGACCGCGATCAGGTCACCCATGCGGACTTCGCCGACGCCCTCGAGAAGATCGAAAAGGACGACTCGAGCGACGTGATCTCGTCGGCGGGTTACTTCTACCAATAACGACCGAAGTTTTGCTCTGTGGGCGCGGCGGAGCCGCGCCCTCGGCAAAATCTTCAAAAGAGCGCTTCGCGCTCTTTTGGACCTCGCGGAGCTTCGCTCCGCTCAGATTCGATTAAAAGCACACCTCCCTCCGTTCGTTCCTTTCAGTCACTCACATCGGTCGTCGGCCCGCTCGCTCACTGCGTTCGCTCGCGGTCGGACCTGAAAATAGCCTGCCCTCCCCCGGTTCGCGGAGCCCTCGTTTCTTCGGGCTCCGCTCACGGCCACTGCGCGGTCACGTTTGCGTATCCGTTTCGGATCGCAACGCCTTACGCTGCTCGTCCCCGAAAGCGAGTATGAGCACGATTCGAGTCGTCTGGGGGTCCGCGTCTGCACCCACGGCGATGGCGTCCTACGACGCGGCCCTCGCCGAGGCCGGCGTCGAGAACTACAATCTCGTCTCGGTCTCGTCCGTAATTCCCGCTGAGACTCACGTCGAGGCCGTCGGCACCGCCCCCGACCTCGGCCCCGCGGGCGAGCGTCTGACCGTCGTCGAGGCTCGAGCCACCACCGCCGGCCCCGGGCGCGTGAGCGCCGCGCTCGCGTGGTCGCAATCGGTCGACGACGGTCCGGGCCTGTTCTACGAGACCGCGGGCGAGATGGATCGCGACGACGTCGAACGCCGGGTCCGCGAGGGACTGGCTGCGGGACAGGAGCTTCGCGACTGGCAGTTCGCAGACCCGCGGGCGGCCGTCGAGAGTCGGCAGGCCGATTCGGGTCGGTACACGACGGCCGTCGTCCTCGCCGTCTACGGCGACAGCGAGCCGATCCTCTCGGATTGACCCAAAGCGAACCCTTTTGACCCGGCGGCGCATTGCTACGGGTACACACTTCTCATGAACGGAAATACGCCGTACGCAGGGCTACCGGGCGAGACTGGGGCTGGGCAGCGTGCAGCGGCGGACGTTCCTGACCTCTCGAGTACACAGAAACGACTGCTCCACCGCGACGTCTCGCGGATCGCCGCCCGGACGCGCGAGTTCCTTCCCAACGAATACGTCGTCGATGCCGACGTCTCGAGCGGGATGACCGGCCCGCAGGTCACCGTCGCCGTCCGACCGCCAGTCGGCCACGCGGTCAGTGCCGGTTTCACGCCCGACCTCGAGGAGGCGGCCGCCGAGGAGGTCATCACCGCGGACGAACGCGATGAAGTTGCCCGCGGACTGGCCGCGAGTGCGGCTCTGCAGGTGAAACAGGCCATCAAGAATAACGTGCGGCCGACCGGCAAGTAGCTGGTTCCGTCATCGAGGGTCCGCGTTCGATCGACTCGACCCACTGGGACGGAGCACACCCCGCTTTTCGACGCGTCGGCTCGATCAATAGCGCAACTGCTCGAGCTGGTGGTGTCGGCACTCGAGTTCGATCTCACGGGAATAAGTCAGCTCAATTATCGAATCGAGACAACGAGCGCGCCTTACTGAGTGCTCGTCGGGGACTGCGCGGCGGTATCCGGCTGTATCTCCTCGAGTTCTTCCTGTTTTTCCTCGGCCTCCTCGGCGTCGGCAGCCTCCTCGGCCTCTCGTTCCGCCTTCTCTTCGGCTTCCTTCTTCTCCTTGATCTTCTTCAGGCGGAACGTCTCCTCGCGCTCTTGCTCCTCGAGTTTCTGCTCGATGTACTCCTGATTGTCGTACAGTTCCGGCAGGAGCTTGAACTCGAGTGCGTTGACGCGGCGCTTGGTGGTCTCGATCTCGCGGAGCATCTTCTTCATCGCCGTCTCGACCTCGGCGGCGAGGATGATGCTCTGCAGCAGGTCCTCGTAGGCTTCGGCGGCCTCGTCGATGCGGGCGGAGGTGCCCATGATCCCGTAGCCCCGCTGGTCGAGGCTCTTGGTGACTTTGGAGGACTCGATCTGCGGGACGACGACGCCCATGATGTTCTTGGATTCGGTGGTGATTTCGGGGTGTTCCTGTAGCGCCGCCGCGGCACCGCGGACCGCAACGTCGCCTTCCATCGCCCGGGCCATGTTGATCTTCTTCTGGGCGGCCTCGTAGTCGTCGGCGAGGTCGCCGCGGACGTCCTGGGCCTTGTCCAGAATGTCCATGAACTCCATGATCAGCCCGTCGCGTTTCTTCTCGAGCGTGCCGTGTCCCCGCTCGGAAAGCTCGATGCGATCCTCGATCGCCATCAAGTTCTTGCGGGTGGGCTTGACGTCGTTGGCCATCTTGTGGGGGGCTAACGCCCCCAGTCGGATAACTGTTTACAGTTTCCGCGCACCGTTCGCGCTCGAGGCGCTGGAAATCGACGCCAGCGGTCCCGTTCGGGTGTCGGTTTCTATCCGAGGAAGAGATCGACCATATCGCCCGAGGATTGGCCTTTGTAGAGTTCCGAGTAGCCACAGTTCGTACAGCTGACGACCATGAATCTCCTGTTCTGGATATCGAACAGTTTCGAGAGTCCGCTCCCGGTCGTCGAAATTTCGTCAATCTCCGTCTCCGTGTGATCGCACTTCGGACAGCCGCGGTCGTCGTCTTTCATAGTCGAAACTTCCTGTCATTGCACAAAACATTTGTGCTCGGATCCTTGAGTACCGGACGAGCCATGTCCGTCGCTTTCGCGATCGTTCTGCTGGTCTCTTTCGCGATCCCGCTCGTACTCTGGCTGGCGATCAGTCGGGAAACGTCGAACCCGACTGTGGTCGATCGCGCGGAAGCGGAACGGATCGCGAAAGAGCACGGCGGCCGAAATCCGTCGCGCTCGGCTACCGGTTTGATCCGCCCCGTTGCTGGTGACGAGCGTACGGAGACCGAGTGGGACGACCGCGACGGGACCGACGAACAGGACGACCGGGTGACGGGGATCGAACGAGATGAGCACGACGAGTGGGACAATCGACACACGTAGCGCTTGATCCTCACCGCGACCATCGCTGTTCGTCACCGGTCCTCCGATTCGAGGATGTAGACCCGCTGCTCGTCGATCGGTTCGAACTGATCAGACCTTTATGATATAGGAGTGATCTAAGAACCCTTTCTCAATAACTGATAGACTCACCGCTACAATCGCTACGGAAACTAACGCTACTACGAAAATGGTTTTTAGATAGCACCAGCGCCAACAGCTGCTCCAACTCCAGCACCGATGACGCCACCAACCATGGTACCAGTGCACGTTCCATACTTTGCATCCTTACGGATCCCGCGCGTCGAAGCGCGCCTCGAGCGCCTTCACCTCGAAGTAGGAACTCGCGGCGAAGACGAGCGCCCCTGCGGCGAGGATCATCGTGTACGACGCCGAGATCATCGGATAAATGCCGTCAGCGGCCACCACTCCTCCGATGAGGATGATGGCAAGTGCGAGTACTTGTGTGCCCGTTCCGATCCGCGACAAATATTTCGCCAGCGATTCCGAGTCAGTGTGTTGGCGTCTTGAGTCCATGTTTTGATCGGGATTTTAATTATGTCGCCGAGCCGCTAACAACAACACCTAGAACATAATTCCGGATAGTAAGCTTTTCTCTTGTGCCACTAGTGTGGATCAAGTTATTCGATTTTCCCGGTCCGTTACGGGCTCGATCGGTCCCTCGAGAGGCGGCTGTTCACCGCCCATCAGTCGCTATCGCCTCGATCGGGCCCGACGGAATCGGTCGGCGATCGTGTGTTCTCCGACCCTTATCCCTGTCCGACCATTCGCTCTTCGTCCTCCCACTCCTCCTGCCGGAGTTCGTACTTCTGGATCTTGCCCGTCGCGGTCGTCGGCAGTTCCGCGACGAACTCGACCCGATGGACGACCTTGTAGCCCGCGAGGTTCTCGCGAGTGAAGGCCTCGAGGTCGCCCTCCATTACGCCCGGATCGTCCGGGTCGCCGCTCGCGGGGACGACGAACGCCTTCGGCGTCTCGCCCCACTCGTCGCTCGGTGCCGGAATCACGGCCACGTCCGACACCTCGGGGTGATCGAACAGCGCGTCCTCGAGTTCGATGCTCGAGATGTTCTCCCCGCCGGAGATGATGATGTCCTTCTTGCGGTCCTGAATCGCGATCATCCCGTTCTCGTCGATCGTCGCGAGGTCGCCCGTGTGATAGTAGCCCTCGACGCGGTCGGTGAAGGCCTCCTCGGTCGCCTCGGGCTTCCCCCAGTACTTATCCATGATCTGATTACCCCGAACGACGACCTCGCCGAGCGTCTCGTCGTCGCGTGGGATGTCGTTTCCGTCCTCATCGACCACCCGAATCTCGGTTCCCAGATAGGCCAGCCCCTGTCGTTTTTTGATCCGGAACCGGTCGTCGCTGTCGTCGTCGAAGTGCCGGCGGGCGTCGGAGGTGGTGATCAGCGGCCCGGTCTCGGTCGCCCCGTAGACGTGTTTCAGGTACCAGCCGAACTCGTCCTCGACGGTCCGGATGGTCGCCTCCGGCGGCGCGCTGCCGGCGGTCGCAAGTCGGACATCCTCGTCACCGACCGTCTCGGGGTCGTTCTCCTCGTAGTAGTCGACCAGCATGTTCAGCACCGTCGGCGCGCCGCACATGTAGGAGACGTTCTCCGATCGGACGGTTTCGAAGATTTCTCCGGCGTCGATTCCGCGCGTACAGACGTGGGTCGCACCGATTCCCGTCACCGCGAAGATGTGGCCCCAGCCGTTCGCGTGGAACATCGGCAGCGTCCACAGGTAGGTGTCGTCGTCGGTGATCTCCTGATGGGCCACCAGTAGGTAGGCGTGAATCGTCTCGCAGCGATGGGTCCGGCAGACCCCCTTCGGATCGCCCGTCGTCCCCGAGGTGTAGTTGATCGTGATGATCTCGTCCTCGGCCATCTCGGGGCGGTGGTATTCGGTGTCCGCCTCCTCGAGCACGCCGTCGAAACTCTCCCAGTCACCTTCCACTTCGGTCGGATCGTTCGTAATAAAGGTCTCCGTCGGCACCTCGTCGCGAACCGCCTCGATCCGCTGGGCGAAGTCGTAGTCAGCGTAGATCGCGTCAACCCCTGCGTCCGAGAGGATGTACTCGAAATCGTCGGGCGTGAGCCGATAGTTCAGCGGCGTGTGGACTGCCCCGATCTGCATGATTCCGTAGGCGGCCTCGAGGTGGTAGTGCGTGTTCGGGTCGAGCACGGCGACGCGGTCGCCCTTCTCGATCCCGCGCTCCTGTAGCGCCGCGGCGAACCGGTCAGCCCGTTCACCGAGTTCGTCGTACGTGAACCGTTCGCCCGTGGTAGCGACGACCGCCTCGTCGTCGCCGTAGTGCGTCCGCGCCCGGTCGAGGAACTCCGGGACGAGCAATGGTTTGTGCATACATACCACGATTCAATGGAGAGGCATACGGTTGTTTCTATTTATCGCTTACAGTGACACTCTGACTAACGAATGAGTAGTCTGATACTGTGGTGTGACCGCTGTCCAACCCTCTTTTCGGATATACTACCGGAAATTATTTAGAGTATAGTGTTCGTGTACTACCCAATCCAAAATTGATGGAACGGAATCGCTACACGGGTCACGTCCCCGACTGGCTGATCGAAGTCGTCGTGGCAGTCCTGGTGACGATCTCGATACACATCGCTACCGTACGGTTCGTCGGCATCGAAAGCGATGCTCTCATCTTCCTGTTGGTGATCAGCGCCGTCCTCGGTGTTCAATCCGTCATGCGGGTGGTTTGGACCGAAACGGCATCAGCTACTGCTGACAGCGAACGCTGACCGGCGCTGAGTTATCGAATACTGAACAAGGCGAAAACTCGAGTCGAGCGCCTTCACTCCGAAGCCAGCCAAACTGTTCCCCATCGGCTACCGATAGCAACCGCAACAACCACGAGTACGAGTCCGACGAGCCCGTACACGAACGACGAGAGATAGGTGTCCGTGAGCCAGATCAGCACTCCTGATCCACTACCGACACCTAATATATGTAGAACGGTTGTACCACGTTCATCGATGCGATCCTCGATATATGATGTCAAAACGAACTCATAGATGAGTAACGCAAATCCAATTATAACACCGATACAAAGGGCGACTACTGAATTAGACATCACTGATAGATAATACATTCAGACTGATTTATTTTTCTATTCCAACAGGAACTAAATCTCCTCAGCATCCCTTTTTCTGACTCATTTCTCGGTTCGCCGTTCCGAACTAGCTGGCGCTCGAGGTGTCGCTGAGTCAAAAGTGGACGACCGAAACAGCAAAAACTGGATGCAGGTGATCCGTGACGATCAGTCGGCCTGCACGGCTTCGGCCGTTTCGTCTTCGCGGTAGTGCTCCGCGATGAGGTCCTCGTCGATCCGGTTGAGCGCCTCTTTCGGCAGGTCCGATAGCAGGTCCCAGCCGACCTCGAGCGTTTCGTCGATCGAGCGGTTGGTGTCGTACCCCTGCTGGACGAACTCCGTCTCGAAGCGGTCGGCGAAGTCGAGGAACTTGTTGTCCCGCTCGGAGAGCGCTTCGCGACCGACGATGTTCACGAGGTCGCGCAGGTCCTCACCCTCCGCGTAGGCGGCGTACATCTGGTCGGAGACGTCGCCGTGGTCTTCGCGGGTCAGGCCCTCGCCGATCCCGTCGTCCATCAGCCGCGACAGGCTGGGCAGGACGTTGACCGGCGGCTCGATCCCCTGACTGTTGAGGTCCCGATCCATCATGATCTGGCCCTCGGTGATGTAGCCGGTCAGGTCCGGAATCGGGTGCGTGTCGTCGTCGCCGGGCATCGTCAGGATCGGAATCTGCGTGACCGACCCCTCCTTGCCCTCGATTCGACCCGCGCGCTCGTAGAGCTGCGCCAGGTCGGTGTACATGTATCCGGGGTAGCCACGTCGGCCCGGGACCTCCTCACGTGCGGCACCGATCTCTCGCAGTGCCTCACAGTAGTTGGTCATGTCCGTCAGGATGACGAGCACGTGGTAGTCCTTCTCGAAGGCCAGGTACTCGGCCGTGGTGAGCGCGAGCCGCGGCGTGACCTGCCGCTCGACTGCGGGGTCGTCCGCGAGGTTCATGAAGACGACCGAGCGCTCGAGCGCACCGGTGCGCTCGAAGTCGTCCATGAACTCGTTGGCCTCTTCGGCGGTGATTCCCATCGCACCGAAGACGACGGCGAACTCGGAGCCCTCGCCCTCTTCGTCTTCCTCCGGTACCGTCGCCTGACGGGCAATCTGCAGCGCCAGTTCGTTGTGGGGCAGTCCCGACGCCGAGAAGATCGGCAGCTTCTGGCCGCGAACCAGCGTGTTCATGCCGTCGATGGCGGAGACGCCGGTCTGGATGAACTCCTCGGGGTACTCCCGGGAGTAGGGGTTGATCGCTTCGCCGACGATGTCGTGTCGGTCCTCGGGGACAATCTCCGGACCGCCGTCGATCGGGTTACCGGAGCCGTCGAGCACCCGTCCGAGCAGATCCTCGGTGACGGGCATCTTCATCGTCTCGCCCAGGAAGCGAACGGAGGCGTTGCGGTCGATTCCGCCCGTGCCTTCGAACACCTGGATCGAGACGAGTCCCTGACTCGATTCCAGCACCTGACCGCGCAGCGTTCGCCCGTCTTCGGTCTCGATCTCGACGATCTCGTCGTAGCCGACCGGTTCGTCGACCTCGGCGAACACCAGCGGACCACTGATTTCCGTGATAGTCTGGTACTCTTTCATTGTTAGTACAGTGCGCGCAGTTGGTCTGCGAGGTCGCTCTCGATGTCGTCGATGAACTCGTTCCACTCCTCGGCCGTGCCCATCCGGTTGAGCTGCGGCGCAGCGTCGACGTCCTGAATCTCCTCGACCGGGACGCCCGCTTCGAGCGCCTCGAAGGCCTCGTCGTTGAACGTCTTGATGGCCTCGAGCATCCGGTAGGTCTTCTCGGGTTCGCAGTAGGTGTCGACGTCGTGGAGCGCGTTCTGCTGGAGCCAGGCCTCACGGATGTAGCGTGCGACCTCCATGGTGAGCTGCTGGTCCTCCGGCAGCGCGTCCTTGCCGACGAGCTGGACGATCTCCTGGAGTTCGTCCTCCTCGTCTAGTACGTCGACCGCCCACTGACGGGTGTCCGACCAGTCGCCGGCGACGTTGCTCTCCCACCACGGGTCGAGCTGGTCCTTGTACAGCGAGTAGGACTCGTTCCAGTTGATCGAGGGGAAGTGCCGACGTTCCGCGAGGTCGGCGTCCAGCGCCCAGAACGTCTTGACGATACGCAGCGTGTTCTGGGTGACCGGCTCGGAGAAGTCGCCGCCCGGCGGGGAGACTGCCCCGACGACCGAAATCGATCCTTCGCCGCCGTTCATCAGCTGGAACTTGCCGGCGCGCTCGTAGAACTCCGAGAGCGCAGCGGCCAGATATGCGGGGTAGCCCTCTTCGCCGGGCATCTCCTCGAGTCGACTCGAGATCTCCCGCATGGCCTCTGCCCACCGCGAGGTGGAGTCGGCCATCAGCGCGACGTCGTAGCCCATGTCGCGGTAGTACTCCGCGATCGTGATCCCCGTGTAGATACAGGACTCACGCGCTGCGACGGGCATGTTCGACGTGTTTGCGATGAGGCAGGTCCGGGCCATCAGCGGGTTCCCGGTCTGCGGGTCCGGCAGTTCCGGGAAGTCCTCGATGACCTCCGTCATCTCGTTGCCGCGCTCGCCACAGCCGATGTAGACGACGATGTCCGCGTCGGACCACTTGGCGAGTTGCTGCTGCGTGACGGTCTTCCCGGAGCCGAACGGCCCGGGAATCGCCGCCGTCCCGCCCTTTGCGAGCGGGAAGAGGCCGTCCTGAACGCGCTGGCCCGTCACCAGCGGTTCGGTCGGCGTCTCCTTGTCACCGGCGGGCCGGGCTTCGCGAACCGGCCACTCCTGGTGCATCTGAATCTCCTCGCCGCTCGAGAGTTCGACGATGGTCTCCTCGACGTTGAACTCGCCGCTCCCGATGGTGGTGACCTCGCCGCCTTCGTAGTCCGGCGGCACCATGACCTTGTGGTCGATGGTGACGGTCTCCTCGACCGTTCCGACGATGTCGCCGGGTTCGACGGTGTCGCCCGTTTCGACTTCGGGAGTGAACTCCCACTCCTTCTCGAGGTCGATCCCGGGGGCGTCGACCCCGCGGTCGAGGAACGCAGTCCCCATCTTCTCCTCGAGGACGTCCAGCGGGCGCTGGACACCGTCGTAGATGGAGTCCAGCATGCCGGGTCCGAGGTCGACGCTCAGAGGCTCGCCCGTGTTCTGGACGGGTTCGCCCGGGCCGACGCCGGAGGTTTCCTCGTACACCTGAATTGTGGTCAGGTTCCCTTCGATCTCGATGACCTCGCCCATCAGTCCTTCGTCGCCGACGTAGACGACGTCGTTCATCCGGGCGTCGAGGTCCGTGGCGGTCACGACGGGACCACTCACGCTTTCGATTACACCGTCTTCGTCGACGGATTCGATTTCTTCTGCCTGGCTCATAGTTTAGCTGTCTTCGTCCTCGTCCATCAGGTCGATACCGATCGCGCGTTTGATCTGGTCGCGCAGGCCGCCGCCACCGGTGCCGCTCCCGATCGTGACGACGACCGGCTCGACGCTCGTTTCGACGTCTTGACGAACGTTGCGCGACAGGTAGTCGAGATCCTCGTCGTGCATGACGACGATGCCGACGCCCTCGTCCTCGAGGGCAGTCGTCGCCGCGTCATCTAACCGTTCGTCCTTCTCGTCGTCCGGGACGTTCTCGAATCGGCGGACGCCTGCGAGGCGGAAGCCGGTCGTGAACTCCGGACTGCCGACGACTGCGATTTCCTGGCTCATAGGATCACCAGCTCTTCTTCGATCTCGTTCTCGTCGAGTCCGACCTCGCGGCCTCGCGCGATGGCGCGGATGTTCTCGACCTCGCGCTCCTTCGCGAGGATGTACGACAACACGGCCGATACGGAGGCCGGATAGATGCTCGAGAGCGTGTCCGCGTACTCGAGCAACGCAGCGTCTAGTGCGTGCTCGAACTGGATAAGGCTGTCAGCATCGCGCAGCCGACCCATTGCGCTCGAGAGCCGGTCGCCATACCGCCTGCTGTCGGCGATGTGATCGACGAGCGCGTCGTAATCGCCGACCAGTCGGTTGAGATCCGATCGGTCGAACAACACGCCGCCGTCGATGTAGTAGGTCGCGGGATCGAGATCGGCACCGCTGCGTGCGAGTCGCAACGCGTTCCGGGCGTTCCGGAAGTCGATCTCGGCCTCGAGGAACTCGACGTACTTCGCCTCCGGCCCCTCTTGTGGTCGGCCGAGGTCGGCGAGCAGATTCTCGTAGAACTCTCGATCGAGCGCGTTCTCGAGGGGGACGAGCGCGCCGGTCTCCTCGAACTCCTCGTAGGCCACCGTCAGCGGCTCGTAGTAGCTCGTGCCGTACAGCACTTCGATCGCGTCCTCGATCTCGTCGGCCTCGAGCAGCCGTTCGATCGTCCGGTCCTCGAGTTCGCCGGCGCGAATGAGGTCCGCCTGAATATTGTCGGAATCGGTGTCGGTGTAGATCCCGCGGATGATCGTCTTCAGGTTCCAGACGTCAAATTTCCGCAGGTAACGGGAGATCAGGTCATAGAGTCGCCCGTCCGACCAGTCTAGTAGGTCGTCAAAGTGCTTCGCGAGGTTGCGGTTCAGCGCGTACTCGATCAGGTCGACGCCCGAAAACCGCGTACCGAGCTCGTTGATCTCGCGTTCGTACTCTGTCTCCTCCATGAACCGCGCGATCTCGCTCGGCCCCATCCGGATCAGCTTTCGGTAGTCTTCGTCCGAGAACAGCGAGGCTCGGCGCGACCGAACGCGAGCGTTCACGTATTCCGGATTCGAGGCACCTGCGCTCATTGCTCGAAGAGTCGGTTGCTGATCTCCTGGAGGTTGTCTTCCCACACGTCCTCGAGCACCGAGTCGAACGTATTATTGACCCGGACCCGGGACTGGTCGCTCTCGACGATGACGCCGCCAAGGCAATCGACCTCGCCGGCGTACTCGTAGTCGTCGTCCGTGAGGATCGACTCGAGTAGCTCCCGGTCACCGCTGCGACCGTAGACGTTGACGTCGTCGCCCTCGTCGAACTCGACGCTCGCTGCCTCGAGCAGATCGCGGGTGAGCTCCTCGCGGGTGTCGCCCTCGAGGGAAGCGAGTTCGTCCTCGACTGCCTCGCGGACCTCGCCGAGGACGTCGCGACGGGCCTCCAGACGCTTCTGTTTCGCCTCCAGCTTCGCACTGGAGAGACGCTGTTCGCGGAGCTGGTCGATTTCGCGTTCGACCTCCCGTTCCGCGTCGGTAACGATCTCCTCGGCGTCGGCCTCGGCTGCCGATTCGATCTCCTCGGCGCGCGTTTCGCCCTCCGCGCGGATGTCCTCCGCACGCGCGTTGGCCTCTTCTCGAATGTCTTTGACGACTGTATCCAAACTCATTGGTGAGAGAAGGGGGGTGTGGTTATCCGACGATGAAGACGACGACTAGGGCGAGGATCACGAGCGTCTCTGGAAGGACGGTCATGATCAGGCCCGGAACGAACATGTCGTCGTCCTCGGCGATCGCGCCGACGGCTGCTGCGCCGATACCGCGCTCGGCGTATCCTGCTGCGAGTGCGGCGAGACCGACGGCGATCGCCGCGGCACCCGCGTCATTGAGGGTTGGTCCACCCTGTGCTGCGCCTTCTCCTGATTGCAGTACAACGTCCGTGAGCTGAAGTGCTAGGTCCATCATGTTTGATTACTTCTCGCTGTGATTTCGATCGGTTCCGAACGGTTTGTAGTTCTCCCCACCGCCTTCATAAAACTTGTTAAAGAATTCGACGTACTCGAGGCGTACGGCCTGTAATCCGGCACTTGTCACGCCAAGAACTAGCACGACAATGTGTCCGAGTACGAGAATAACAAGTCCGCCGAGCAGGGCCGCGGTCCCCGAGTGCATGAGACCGCCGAAGATGACTTCGGCACCCTCACCGTAGTGTTCGGCGACGTAGCTCGGCTCGTGATTTCGAAGGAAGTGGAACGCGCCGTCTGGGTCCTCGTAGCCGCCGAAGAACAGCAGGTTGACCACGAACGCCATGCCGGCCTTCGCGAGCAACACTGCGCCCATCCGGGTATATGAGAAGACGTTGACGACGACGTCGAGCGATTCGACGAGTTCGACAGGCTCGCTGACGCCGAGCATGACGAACCCGATCAGGAAGACGAGCAGCGGTGCCGTAAGCGGGAACCCGCCCAGCACCGGGATCGCCTCGGGGAACGTGAATAGCGCCCACTCCGGGAACCCGGTGAAGCCGATCGGGAACGGCCCGTCGCTGGCGAACGTCGTAAACAGGAAGTCGGGCTTCGAGCCCTCTGCTTGGGCCGAGAAGATCCAGATCCAGATCCCGTTGATCATCAGGATCCACGAGCCGCTGTGGAAGAGGGCGTCCTTGATGCCGTGGCTGAGATTCTCGTAGAAGTCCAGGATGTATCCGATGTTGAGGTGGACGATCCCGGCCAGCACGCTAATGACCATCCAGCCCAGGGCGAAGTCGGCTGCCGCCGGCTCGAGCCCCTTGTTGAGCGGCAAGAGTTCGACGTTAAGCAGGTCGTGCCAAACGACCTCTCCGAGGATGTGGAGGCCGAATATCTCGCCGTACACGAATCCGAAGAGGATCGTGAACAGGCCCGCCCAGATCGCGACGCCACCGAGACTGGTGACGCCCTTGCTGTCGAACTGCGTTGCCATGTAGGCCCCGATGGCCACGTACATGATCCCGTAGCCGACGTCGCCGATCATGAACCCGAAGAACAGCGGGAACGTCAGGAACAGGAAGATCGTCGGATCCAGTTCGCTGTATTTGGGCCGATTGACCGCCTGCACGAGCAGTTCGAACGGCTTGGCCACTCCCGGATTCTTCTGGACCGTCGGCGGCTCGTCGCCCATCGTGACCGTCGAGCCACCGTCGGTGACCGCCTTCTGTTGCTGGTCGTCCGCCTCGGCAGCGCTGTCGTCTTCCTCGTCGGTCCCGGCGGGCGTTCCCTTCTGGACGTCTTCCGTATGGGAGTGTGCGCCGTGGCGGTCGTAGTCCGCCCGCTCGAGTTCTTCGACCTCGACGCTGTCGCCGACGGCATCGTTCAGCGTGGCGACGAGCCGGTCGTACTCGTTAGTCGGGATCCAGCCCTCCGCGACGAACGCGTGTTCGGTCGTCGCGAACTGCAGCGGCGCTTCCGCCTGCTGGACCTCGATCGTCAGCTCTTCTTCGGCCCGAAGGAGAAATCCGGCTTCCGCCTGTTTGATCTCCTCGAGCTCCGCGTCAATTTCGTCGAGCTGTGATTCGAGCGTCTGCTTTCGACTCTCGAGTTCGTCGACGTAGTCGTCCGGACTCCGCTCGGTGTCGGGCACCTCGTAGCGGGTGAAATCGACGCCGACCAGCGCGTCGTCGATCGGGTCTTCGTCGGCGTCTTCTGTGGGTGCGGCCACGATAGCCACGACATTGCTACCGGTGAACGTTTCGAACGCCCGAATATCCTCGGATGCGTCGACGGCCGCCTCGACCTCGTCGAGGGAGCCCTCACCGACGAGGACGTTGACCGTCTCGTACTCCGACAGCAAGTCGAGGTCGATACCGAGCTCCGCGAACGGAGCGACGCGGTCGATCTTCTCGTTGATCTGCCGGAGCTCTTCGTTGATCTCCCCGCGGCGGTCGTCGAGTTCGTTGACTCGCGTCCGGACCTCCTCGAGTCGCTGTTCCCAGCCCGGCTCGAGCGTCCCCGGTTCGGCCTCGTCGGCCGACAGCTCCAGGGTGCTCTCGAGGGCGCGGACGGTCACCAGCTTCTCGGAGGACTGCTCGGCACCCGCCATCGGGTCGCCGTTGTCGAACCCCTCCCAGGAACCGTCGTAGTCCGAGAGGTGGACGAGATTCAGTTCGTGAACCGTCTCGATGACCGTGGGCATGACGCCCCTGGATCCGGTCACCGAGACCTTGCTCATTCGTTCAGGTCTGAGCATGGACGTCCTCCTGGAACAGTTCGACGACGTGGTCGGTCACTTCGTCGACCCGATCCCGGGCGCGCTCGGCCAGCGCCTCGCGCTCGCGTTCGCCTTCTTCGAGGACCCGCTCGCACTCCGCATCGATCTCTTCGCGAGCGTCCTCCAGGCGGCGCTCCTTCAACTCTTGGGCCTCCTGTTCCGCTTCCGTGCGAATCTCCTCGGCTCGTTCCCGGGCCTCGGCTATTCGCTCGTCGCGGTCGTTTTCTGCCTGTGCGACGATCTCGTCGGCCTCCTCTTCCGCCGACTTAATTCGTTCGAGAACCTGTGGCCTCGGCATACTCTAAGCAGTCGGACGTTTGCCAGAGCGCGTATATGGTAGTTGCGAAACTGCCTCAGCGCGAACCGGCTTTAATGGGGCGGTAATATCTTCTTACACTGCGCTCGGAGCGCCGGGAACAGCAGACATATGGCGATCGGACCGAAACTCGTCACAAATGGGACTTCTCGAGAACAAGGCCCGCGCCCGACTGTTCTACAAGTACCTCTCACGGGTCTACGATCAGGTGAACCCCTTCATCTGGAACGCGGAGATGCGCAGCGAGGCCCTGTCGCTGCTCGAGTTCGACGACGACATGACCGTCCTCGACGTCGGCTGTGGCACCGGTTTCGCGACCGAGGGCCTGCTCGAGCACGTCGATGAGGTCCACGCCCTCGACCAGAGCGAACACCAGCTCACACAGGCGTACGAGAAGTTCGGTAAACGCGGGCCACCGGTCCACTTCCATCGCGGCGACGCCGAGCGACTGCCGTTCGCGACCGACACGTTCGACGTCGTCTGGTCGTCAGGCTCCATCGAGTACTGGCCGAATCCGATCCTCGCCCTGCGGGAATTTCGTCGCGTCCTCAAACCCGGCGGGCAGGTGCTCGTCGTCGGCCCGAACTATCCCGATAACGTCGTCAGCCAGCTGCTGGCCGATTCGATCATGCTCTTCTACGACGAGTACGAGGCCGATCACATGTTCAAAACCGCCGGCTTCGAGGGCGTGAAACACGCGTTCATGGGCCCGTCGTACGATCCCGAGGTCGCGATCACGACGATCGGTCGCGCGCCCGAATAATCGAGGGTATCATCGCCCGCTTCATCAGGTTGCCGTCGTCTCGAGTTCGGCTATCCGCTCTCCATCGACGGCGAGCGTGACGCTGACAGTGTCGCCTGCCGATAGCGTCGGTGTGTTCGTACCGGCGATAGACACCCCGGCCCGTTCTCCCGTCGTCCACTTCGGATCGGCCTTCGCGTTGAACGGTCCCTCGGGCGCGCCATCGAAGCCGCTCGCGCCGACGAAGGGAACCGGCGGCTGAGTGGAGAGCTCCGTCCCGTTTATCGCGATCATCACTTCCAACTCCTCGACGTCGACGGCATCGCCGGCGACGTGCTCGATCTCGACCGACGAACTGTTCCCGTCAGCCGAGAGGTCGAAGGCCGTAGTCGGGCTGGGCGACTCGAGTGACCACGCACCGACGCCGACTACCACGAGGGCCGCCAGACAGACGGTGAGTGCAACTAACGCGAGGACCCCGACGACTGGACTGATACCTCGGTTCGATTCAGGAGCACTCGTTGACGCGGGTCGCGTGGTCGGCGGGCCAGTGGTCACACATCCCGTGGCCGCTCGATCCGATATAAAAAGTCGTCCGAATCCGACGAGGGGAGCCGCCGGCGACTGCTATCAGTCTATCCGCTAATGGTCGTGTTGATACGCTTCCCGCTCGTCGTCTCCACGACCAGCTCGTATCCGTCTTCGGGTGAAACGAACCACAGTCTCCCGTCAGCGTAGGTCTCGCCGACTTCGGTTCCGTTGATCGTGACCGTCGCCGACAGCAGCTCACCGCTCTTCAAATCCGAGACGGTGAGTTCGCTCGGTCCGTCACTCACCGTTTTATTGATCGTCAGATCAAGTCCCTCTTTCTTCACAGTCTGTTGCGATTCCGTCGGTAACGAATCCTGATTCAGAACCTGCACTTCTCGGTGAATGTTACCGGTCCCACCGTCGAGGTACGCCTCGAGATGGCCATGATCGTGACTGATGTCGAGCATGGACAGTTGAACCGTTGTATGCATGTTGAACGACGGCGATGACCTCGTCTCGTTCGCCCACGGATACATATCGAGTGTGTAGGGGTACGCATCGGAGATACCGTCGAACTGGGTCTGTTTTGAGGCGTTTCGGTTGTCGAATCGGACGGCCTCACGAACGTAATTCTCGTCGATCATCGAGATGACGTAGCCGTTCTCGGACGTCTTGACGGTGAACACGGTGTCGCTGTTACCGGTCCCACCTGCCGCTGCCAACTGTGAGCGGAGCTCTGTCTGGTGCATCTCAAGTTTCCCCTGCTCGTCCTTCATCGACTGCGCAATTTCCGAGGTTCTACTCGCTCGATCCCTGAGATCGGCGAGCGTCCTGGAGAGGGCCGCCGCTTCCTTGTGATTTCGATGCAGGGTTTGCAGCAACTGCGAACTCGAGATCCGTCCGGCTGCGTGTGCTCTCACGGCCTGCTGTTCGCGGGACTCGAGCGAATCGGATCGCTCTCCGATCCGGGCGTACGCTTCCCAGAGCAGTTCCCGTCGCTCCGCTTCCGTCGCATCCTCGAACTGGCGATCGACGATGGCGTACTGGATGTGATCGGTCCGGAGTCTGTCGTCCGTACTTGCGAACATCGTACCGATGTTCATGCCGGGTTCGGCGTACTCGCTTCGTGCTGCATTCTCGAGCGAGAGTCGGTTCGTCGTGTTCTCGAGCTCCCGAAGATTGGAGTCGGACCTATCAGTGGTCGACACTTGCTGGAGGGAAGAATCGGACGGCCCAGACAGATCGTTTCCAGGGGCCGCAACTATGGGGGAGACGAGCAACGAGAAACCGAGAAGTACTGCGAGGAGTAGCGGAATCGCACGGTTCATCGACAGACTCTATGATCTCCTGATATAAAAACTGGTCGCACTCCCAGTGGCTGCGAGTAAAACGATCAAAAGACCGGTTACCAACTGCTTACCACTCGCTGGAAACCCGCTCTCCGCCGCGGAAACCCTTCACGGCCGTTAGTAACATTTTATTTTCCGATGGAAAGTGTTTTTTCCCCCGGGAAACCACCCGTTGGTACGCATGCGGGTATCCACCGCCATCACACTCGCCCTCACAGCCCTCCTCACGATGTCCCTTCTTGGGGCGGTGGCCGTCGCGCCGGCTGCAGCCAGCCCGCCGTCCGATAGCAGTCAGACGGCTGTAGCCGCCGATCGGTCCCACTCCACGTCCGCCATCGCATCACCCGTTGACTCCACGACCGCTCACCGCTCCGACTCGTTCGCTCCGTCGTTGTCGTCCGCGGCCGCCGCACAATCGGACCCGCCGCTCAATCAAACCGATCCGAGGCAGGTCATCCGGCTCACCGTGCAGGACAACGGTGACGTCCGATGGACGATCGAGAGCCATTTTCGCGTGACTTCCGACGAAGACGCCGCCGTGTTCCGTGACTACGCTGCGGAAGTTGCAGCCGGTCGGGACGGTGTAACGTACAACTTCGAGGAGTTCCGACAGACCGCCGAACAGACGACGGGCCGTGAGATGTCGATCGAAGACGCCGGCTGGGATGAGCCACGGATCGTCGATTCATCGGACGTAACCGGTGGCGACACGACCACCGACGAGGACGCCCGGATCGGCATCATCTCTTACTCGGTTACGTGGACGAACTTCGCCACCGTTGAGGACGACCGGATCTATTTCGGTGATGCGTTTCGAACCGACGCTGGGACGTGGATGAAGATACAAGACGGCCAACGGTTTGTCGTCGAGACGCAGTCAAATTACGCACTCGAAACTCCGACCCAGCTTACGTGGGATGGTCCGTACGAGTTCACCACTGACGAACTCGAGATCGTGTTCGTCCAGACTGGGAGCGGTGGGGGCGGGAGTCTCTTGGACCTGTCGTGGTGGTGGCTTCTCGTCATCGGTGGCGCTATCGTTGCCGCCGGAATCGGTGGGTATCTCCTGTTCCGGCGGGACGAGCTGAATGAGCTTCCGATTCCGCTCGAGCGGTTCCCAGCGCTCGAGTCGATCGGCATCGGTAGCCGGAGCGATAGCGAGTCGGGTGACGGGACCGGGCCTGCAGCCGGCGCAGCCAGTTCCACGGCCGAAGCGCCTGCGCCTGGCCGGACTGATATCGATGATAGCAATGCCGGTACTGGCACTCGCCTTGAGTACACGGAAGACGCCGGCGAGGAGATCGATCCCGAGCTGTTGAGCGACGAAGAGCGCGTCCTGCGAATGCTCACGCAAAACGGCGGCCGGATGAAGCAGGCCACCATCGTCTCGGAGACTGGCTGGTCGAACGCCAAGGTATCGCAGTTGCTATCGAAAATGGACGACAACGGCGAAATCGAAAAGCTCCGGATCGGCCGTGAGAACCTCATCACGCTGCCTGGTGTCGATCCGACCGAGACTAACTGAGTGTCTTGAACCGCTGTGTTGTCGGTTTAGCGGTCAGTTTTCGTTCGTTTCTGAATCGGTGGAATTGTCGGACTCGTTGTCAGTAACTGAGTCGTCGGACTCGTTGTCAGTAACTGAGTCGTCGGACTCGTTGTCAGTAGCCGAGTCATCGGATTCGTCGTCAGTAGCCGAGTCATCGGATTCGTCGTCAGTAGCCGAGTCATCGGATTCGTCGTCAGTAACTGAGTCGTCAGACTCGTTGTCAGTAGCCGAGTCGTCGGACTCCGTCTCCGGGTTGAACTCGATGTTCTTGCCCACGGAGGCGTAGATATCGTCCCAGTCCTTGTCCTCATCCATCAGGTAGACTTCGACGGTCAGCGGGCCAGCCCCGAACTCTTCGATTCCATCGGGGCGAACGTCGATGTGGTACGTGCCGTTTTCTTCCATGCGGACTTGACCCGTCCGCTCAATCAGTTTCTGTTCGTCTTCGTTGATCTTGACGAAGAAGTACGGCTCACCGATGACGTTACCGTGTTCCGGCGGATCGACGTTCTCCATGCTCGTGTTGGCGACGACCTCGAGATTGAAGTTCGAGTAGCCGTCACCGTTCGCTGCAGGCTCTTTATCGACGAACGTCATCGATTTGATCCGGTCTGAACGTTTGTTTTCCATCGGACGGTTCGGTTCCGTCGGAGGTGTCCACTCCGCGTTCGCAGTGTTGTCTCCGTCATCACCGTTCACATCGTCTGTGTCATCGGAACTGTCCCCACCGTTGGAGCCGTTCGCGTCCGTTTCGTTCTCGTTCAGCGGTTCCGTGTCATTTTCGCTCGAGGGATCGTCCGACTGTGATCCGCCGAGGGCGCTACACCCGGAAAGCGCCACGAGCAGTGCAACCGCAACGACAGCAACCGTTCGAAATTGCATCGTACCCTGTTATATCGGGACAGCCGCCATTATTACAACAGTGATAAGCGCCAATAACCTGTTCGACGATAGGACGGGCTGAACGGGCTCGTAACGGCCATTTACGTGCGTTGCACGTTCCGGGACAATCCTTAAACTATGCAAAAACGACGCGAGTCCGGTTTGTTCGTGACCGCGCTCGTCGAAACACACTGGCAGCGTGGGGTACATCGACTTATGCTAACGGCGTCCGCTCGACGACCTGCCACATGGACCTTTTTCTCGTCGGGTTCGCTCGCATCGCTCGCTCACTACTCTCTGCTCACGGACGCTTCGCGTCCGTTCGCACGGTTAGTGGGACCTTCGGTCCCACTTAACTCGAAAAATTCCCACCAAAAAATCCCTGATCGCTCACTATGTTCAACTCGCGGTACTCACGCCAGAGGCGTCCGCTCGACGACTTGCCCATCGTACGTCGGATACTGCTCGACGATTTCGCCGTCCTCGAGGTCGCCGTCCTCGATCATCTCTTCGAGGAGCCACCAGGCGACTTCGACGTGGTCGGTTTTGACGGTGTAGAACTCTTCGGGGACGCCGAGTGCATCGAAATCCGCCGGGTCGGCGCGCGTCTTGCCGTAGACGAGCGTGCCGTCGTCCGTGACGTCGTCGAACTCGCGGCGGATGTTCCGTGCCATGCGTTTGAGGCGGCGGCGGTGCTGGGCCGCGTCCTTGAAGACGGAGGTACAGAAGTAGACCTTCTCGTGGTCGCCCATGGCCTCGAGGATCTCCTCGCGGGAGCCGTCGACGGCGCTCATGTGATCTTCCTTGAGTTCGAAGCCCTGTTCCTGCATCCGACGGTAGTTGCCGTCGCTCATCTCGAACTCGTTGACGTTACAGAACTCGGCGGCTCCCTCGTCGATCAGCTCGAGGAACTCCTCCTCGGCGCGGATACCGGGAATTTCGAAGGCGGGGGTCAGTCCCTCCTCGCGGGCGATGTAGAGGATTTCCTCCCACTCGGTGCCGTGGAGGTCGCCCCACTGTTCGTAGGGCGGGTGGAAGCGAATCTCGTCGAGGCCGGCCTCCGAGAGGCGGCGCATGTTCTCGCGACCGCCGGTGATGCCGGTGTAGAGGTGCGTATGGTGGTCCTCGCCGAACTCGTCTTTCAGGAGCTCGAGGTAGTGACAGGTCCGATCGAGGGCCTCCTGGGGTTCGCCGCCGGTGATCGATGTGCCCAGCGCGTCCATCCGGTGGGCCTCGGTCAGGACGTCCTCGTCGCTCTCGACGAGTCGCTCGTTGGCGTAGACGTCGGTGACGTTCTTTCGGTTCTCGCCGAGCGGGCAGTAAAAGCAGTCGCGCTGGTCGCAGTAGCCGTAGACGAACAGCACCATCTTGCCGCCTTTCGCGCACTGCTCACAGCCCTTCGAGATCATTCGAGGGAACATACCCACCCGAGCCTCAAAAGCTGTGCGAAACTGTCGAGGTCTGTGTGGCGATGGCAAGCGGCTCCCGCTCGGCTCCCAGAAGAGGGAAATACCGCGGCGTGCAACCACGACCCGATGCTGCTGGTCCTCTGTGTCGACCTCGACGACGACCTCGGTCGGAAGACCGGCTTCTCGACGCCGGTCATCGGCCGCGATCCCGTCGAGGAGGCGGCCGTCGCCCTCGCGACCGCCGACCCGGAGGACTCGGACGTTAACGTCATCTTTCAGGGGTTGCACGTCTACGACGACCTCACCGACCGCGACGAGAGCGTCGAAGTCGCCGTCGTGACCGGGAACGATCAGGGCGACGTCAGCGCCAACCGCGAGGTCGGGGACGAGGTCGACACCGTTCTCGCGAGCCTCTCGACTGGCGAAGACGTCACCGTCCTCGTGGTCACCGACGGGGCACAGGACGAATCCGTCATCCCGATCATCCGCTCGCGGGTCCCCATCGACGGCGTCCGCCGGGTCGTCGTTCGACAGGCACAGAACCTCGAGTCGATGTACTACACGATCAAGCAGGTACTGAACGACCCCGAGACGCGCGGGACGGTACTCATTCCGCTGGGAATCTTGCTGTTGATCTATCCGCTCGCGCTGATCGGGACCTTCCTGAACCTTCCGGGGTTCGTGCTGGGGTCGACGTCGGCGCTACTCGGGCTCTATCTCATCTCCCGCGGGCTCGGCCTCGGTGACCGTCTGGACGCGGCCGTCGAACGCGGCCGACGCTCGCTGTACGCCGGACGGACGACCCTCCTCGCGTACGTCGTCGCCGCCGCTCTGTTCGTTCTCGGCGGCGTCAGCGGCATGGACACGCTCGAGTCGGTCCAGCAGTCGACGCCCGGCGACCTCGAGGTTCCCGTCATGCTCGCCGCGCTCGTCTACGGCTCGATCCACTGGTTCGCCGCCGCGGGGCTCACCACCAGTCTCGGACAGATCACCGACGAGTACATCGCGGGCTCGCTCGAGTGGCGCTACCTCAACGCGCCGTTTTACGTGCTCTCGATCGCCCTCGTCCTCCACGCGGTGAGTGCGTTCTTCCTCGATAACGTCGAGATCGCCTACCTCGCGGCGGCGTTGACAGCGGGGACGCTACTGGGGATCGTGAGTACGCTCACGTTCGCCATCGCGGAATCGCGATTTTCCGACTCGGATCGGGAGGACGGGACGCGAGGAGCCGAGCGCGTCTAAGCGCTCACCGTTCGCGCTCGACGACGAACTCCGCCAGTTCGAGAAGATACTC
The DNA here is from genome assembly GCF_013456555.2 of Natrinema zhouii. Taxonomy (GTDB): domain Archaea; phylum Halobacteriota; class Halobacteria; order Halobacteriales; family Natrialbaceae; genus Natrinema; species Natrinema zhouii. The sequence goes on along the minus strand of NZ_CP059154.1, from coordinate 1,800,309 downwards.
GCGCGCGTCAGAGTCTTCGACCTCGACCCGATCGAGGGCGTCGATCGCTCGATCGGCTTCGCTGCGGGCGCGATCGTTGGCTTCCTCGGGCGTGAGTTTGGTCACCTGAACGACCGACGGCCGTTCCAGGGCGGCGTCGTGACCGGTCGGCTTGCCGAGTTCGTCGGGATCGGCGACGGCGTCTAGCACGTCGTCCCTGATCTGGAAGGCGATGCCGACTCGTTCGGCGTACTCGCCGAGTGCGTCGACGGTGACGGGGTCCGAGTCGGCGGCGATCGCGCCGAGTTCGGCCGCGGCTCGAAACAGCGCGCCGGTCTTGCGTCGGGCGAGGGTCATGTACTCTTCCTCGTTCGCGGGTTCGGCCGACAGTTCGGTCGCCTCGCCGACGCCGAGTTCGACCATCGCGTCGGCGACGACTCGAGTCGCGTCCGGGTCGGCGGAAAAGAGCGCGAAGGCCTCGCCCAGCAGTCCGTCGCTGGTGATGATCGCCGGCCCGTGACCGAACTCGGCCCACGCACTGGTCGTCCCGCGTCGCAGTTCGGAGCGATCGATAATGTCGTCGATGACAAGTGACGCCGTGTGGACGAGTTCGACTCCGACGCCGAACTCCACGGCGTCTTCGGCACGTCCCCCGACGGTTTCACAGGCTAGCAGCGTCACCATCGGCCGGACGCGCTTCCCGCCGGAGAGCGCGACGTGACGAACTTCCTCAGAGAGCGTCTCGGGTTCGACTCCCTCGACCACTTCGACGAGACGCTCCTCGATCAGCGCCCGTCGGCGCTCCAGCAGTTCCATCACCTGCGATTGGGAGGGGGTAGAAAAGTACGTGACGGTTACGGACGCCCAGTTGCCGGGCTGTGACGGACGGCAGCAGGATCATTTTCCGCCCTGCCGTACCGAGGGTATGTCTGATATGGTACTTTTCGTAATATGACTTATATAGAAAAATCGATTATACTCTCTTTCCGGATTCTAGTGGAGACGCCGTTTTACTGGAACTCGTCGATGAGTTCGGGGACGACGTCGAAGAGGTCGTCGACGATGGCGTAGTCGGCGATATCCATGATCGGCGCGTTGGGGTCAGTGTTGATCGCGACGATCGTATCGGAGCCCTTCATGCCGGCGACGTGCTGGACTGCGCCGGAGATACCGATCGCGATGTAGACGTCGGGGGTGACGACCTTGCCGGACTGGCCAACCTGTCGGTTCTTGGGCAGCCAGCCGTTGTCGACGATCGGGCGCGAGGAGGACAGCGTCGCGTCGAGTGCATCCGCGAGGTCCCGGATCAGGTCGAGGTTCTCCTCCTCCTCGATCCCGCGGCCGATCGAGACGAGCATGTCGGCCTCGCTGATGTCGACGTCGCCGCCGGCGACCTCCTCGAAGCCGGTGACCGTCGAGCCGACGGCGTCCTCGTCGATTGCCGCGTCGAAGGTCTCGATCGCGGCGTCGCCGGTACCCTCGGCCGCGGCCCACTCTGCCCCGCGGATCGTAATGACAGCGTCACCCTCGAGTCGATTGGTCGTCTCGACTTTGCCACCGTACATCTCGCGGGTCGCGACGAGCGTCTCGTCGTCGTTGTCGAGGTCGATCGTATCGGTGACGATGGGTAGATCGAGCTCGTTAGCAACCGCGGGCGCGTAGTCGAGTCCGTTGACGCTGTTGGGCGTCAGGACGTACTGGGGCGCGAGTTCGTCGTAGAGCTGCGTGATCGCCTGCGTGTAGACGTCGTGGTTGAACTCCTCGCCGTGGGAAACGGTGTGGATCGCGTCGACGCCGTCTCGGTTGCACTTCTGGGCGAAGTCGTCGACGGTGCCGCTGATGACCGCGAGGTGGAGGTCGCCGCCCGTCTCGTCGGCGAGCTGGCGACCGGCGGTAATGATTTCGTAGCTGACGTCGCGCAGTTCGCCGCGTCGGTGGTCCGTCACTGCGAGGACGTCCGTCATTGTGCCACCCCCTTGTCGCGGAGCAGTTCACCCAGTTCGGCGGCGGTCTCGTCGGCGCTGCCCTCCCAGACGGTCGCATCGCTCTCGCTCTCGGGCTCGTACATATCGGTCAAGGTGAGTTCGGACTCGATGGTACTCTCGTCGACGCCGATGTCGGCGAGGGCCTTGACGTCGAGCTCCTTGCGCTGTGCCTGACGAATACCGCGCAGGCTGGCGTAGCGGGGCTCGTTGATCCCCGTCTGGATCGTCAGCACCGCCGGCAGCTCGATATCGGTGAGCTCCTCGACGCCGCCCTCGAGTTCGCGCCGCACCGAGGCGACGCCGTCGTCGAAGTCGTGCTCGAGGTGGTTGACGACGGCTCCCCACTGGAAGCCGAGGTTCTCGGCGACGGAGACGCCGGTTGCTGCAAAGCTGTCGTCACCGGCCTGGACGCCGGTCAGCACGAGATCGGGATCTTCTTCCTCGATGACGGCACTCAGAATCTCCGTCTTGGCATTGACGTCGAGCAGGTCGACGCCCTCGAGGGAGTCGTCCCAGACGCGGACGGCGCGGTCGGCACCTTTCGCGAGGGCCTGACGGATGGTCTGCTCGCACTCTTCGGAACCGATGGTGACGGTGACGACTTCGTCGGCGATGCCGTCCTCCTGGAGTTGGACGGCCTCTTCGATCGCGTAGTCGTCCCACTCGTTGAGATCGGCACCGAGGTACTGGTCCGTGATTTCGGTTCCCTCGATCTCGAACTCGTCTTCGACGGTCGCTACCTCTTTGACCGTAACGAGAATCTTCATCGCGTGTCAGTGCAACGCCCATACCGTAAACCTTTTCGAAACCGCTAGTCATGGAGAGCGGGTTCTGTTACCATATTTTGCGTATCGATGACTAAATTGTTTGTTTGTTAACAAACGTGGCCAATATAGGATACCAGCGTTACGTTCGAATCGCGTTTCGAACTCGAAGACGGAAACGGTTTAACGCCACCGCTGGTAGTGCTGTCCATGGCAGACTGTCCACTCGCCGATGACTGCCCGGAATTCTCCGAACGGATCTCGGGAATGGGATGTCAACACTACGGTGACCGGGGTGGCAAGGAGTGGTGCAACCACTACGGCCAACCGATCAACGATCTCAAAACACAGCCGGTCAAGCCGGGCGAAGAAGTCGTTATCGACGTCGTCGACATGCACGAAAGCGGTGCCGGCGTCGGCCGAACCGGGGACGGATTCATCGTTATGGTCGACGGCATCCTGCCGGAGGCCCGCGCTCGAGTCGAGATTACTCGAGTCCACAGCAATCACGCACGAGCGGAGGAACTGGAAATCTTGCCGATGGATCCCGACGACGAATCCGAATCGACGGACGCGGATATGGACACGGACGCGGATGCAGATGCGGACGAGGATGAAGACGCCGACGGCGAGGTTGTCGCCGAAGACGAAACCGGCGCGACCGATGATGACGGCCCCCAGCGCGAGCGACTCGGCAGCCGCGATAACTTCTGGGGCTCCTAACACAGCGCGCTCGAGTGGACAGTCAGCGCGGTGGATTTCAACTGATTTCGGACGCCTATTCGGGTGCTGTTCGGTCCGGTGGCAACAAGCCGCAACTATCGGTTCTGTTTCCTGTGCGGTACTCGATGGGGAGTGAATCACGCAGTGGCCATCAATTAGTTGCGGTCATTGCACCCGTCCGTGCGATCGGCGGACTCGTTCTCGCCGCTGGGACACTGGCACCGCTCGCATCGGACTCACTGGAAGTGGATTTTCGGGGGCGCGACCGAGGGACAGACGGCCGGCGAAACGACCACGCCATCGGTGACCGTCACTGTCGGTACAGGGTTGTTTGCGGTCGTCCTCGTGACGTGGGCGCTTCGCGGCTAGCGGCTACGGTCCCTGCTGGTAGCGATTTTACCCTGATTACGGAGTTCCGCTTCAGACAACGTTTTCTCGGACGGCGTCAGATGTGGCCCCATGGAACGCATCTCGTTGTCGAACTCGGCGTTCGAGGGCGACAACAACGCCTATCTCTTCGCGGCGGGCCGGGAGACGGCGCTGATCGACACCGGCGACTGGATGGCGACGACGCGTGAGCAACTCGAGGCTGCCCTCTCCGAGCGCGGGCTCGCGTTCGCCGATGTCGATCGGATCTTTCTGACCCACTGGCACCACGACCACTGCGGATTGGCCGGCGAGATTCAGGCCGAAAGCGGTGCCGAGGTGTATGCACACGCCGCCGACGCGGCGCTCATCGAGGGCGACGAGGACGCCTGGGACGCGATGTACGACCGCCAGAAGCGCTACTTCGAGGAGTGGGGGATACCCGAACCGAAGCAGGACACCCTCCTCGAGTTCATGGTCAACAGCGAGGCGACTACCGAGACGCCGACGGTCACACCCTTCGAGGACGGCGAGACGTTCTCGGTCAACGGAACCGACCTCGAGGTCGTCCACACCTCCGGGCACGCGGCCGGACTGAGCATGTTCGAGGCGGCGCTCGAGGGCGAACGACAGGTCTTCTCCGGGGACGCGTTGCTGCCAGTTTACACGCCCAACGTCGGCGGCGCGGACGTGCGCGTCGACCGGCCCCTCGAGAAGTACCTCCGCGCGCTGCAGGGGATCGTCGACGCCGACTACGACCGCGCGTGGTCGGGCCACCGCGATCCGATCGACGACCCCGCCGGTCGGGCGCAGTACATTATCGACCACCACGAAGAGCGCTCCTGGCGGGTGCTCGACGCGCTGGACCGGCTCGGCCCCTGTGACACGTGGACAGTCAGCGCCGATCTGTTCGGCGAACTCGACAGCATCCACATCCTCCACGGCCCCGGCGAGTCGTACGCCCACCTCGAGCACTTAGAGCGCGAGGGAACCGTCGTTCGGGAGGGTGCCGAATATCGGCTCGCTGAGGGCGTTTCGGATGAACTCGCTGCGATCGAGGGAGAGCGCTGGGACCTCGAGTACTGAGATCGCTGTCGCCTTTCACGTGCGCTTCCTCGCTCGACACGTGAATGGATGTGGGTTCTGATGGGACTGAGCGAGAGGAAGTGTCCTCCTACCGTAGCAACAGGGGATGTGGAACCATCCACGCTCGTCGTCTGTCCCCGACCGATATCTGGTGTTCGACCGAGACACCGAGCCCCGATCCGATACCGAGAAGTATTTACTCGTACCCGAGTTAGAACTGAGTATGATGTGGCAAGATCTGATCTTCCTGGCCGGCAGCGTCCTCTCGATCGTCTTCCTCGCACCGACGGTGCGTGACGTGACCGCGAACATTCCCCTCGCCTCGAGCGTACCGTCGATGACGATCGGTGCGATCTACGCCGCCACGTACGCGACGATGGGAATGCGCTTCTCGGCGTTCGGCTCGCTCGGCGTCGCCGTGATGTGGTCGCTGATCGTCTCCTACCGGTCGCCGGGACCGCACGACGGCCCCGCGAACGTCGGTCGGTTCGCCCGCTCGCTGGTCCGACAGGCATATCAGACCGTAACCGAGACGACGACCGAAGACGAGTACGTTGCTCCCAGCCAGTCGGCCGACTAGCGACCGACACCGCGGTTCGCTCCGTTTGCAGCCGATACCCGATAATTTCCGAGACCGAACCGGACTGTGATAGTCCGGTGTCGACCGTCGCAGTATGGTGGCGAGACGGAGTAGTCCGGTGGCGAGACCGGGGAAGCTTTCATCCTACCGAAAACTAGATGCTAGTAGCATGCACACGCGAGGCTACGGATTCGGGAGAGGGGAGTCGCCGTGATCGACGACGTCGAGGAACTCCTTGAGGAGATCGGGTTCGATCCCGAGACCAGCGTGTTAACACACCGACAGGCGCAGGTGCTCGCGCTGCGCGAACGGAACGTCTCACAGGCCGATATAGCCGAGGCGCTGGGAACCTCGCGGGCGAACGTCTCCTCGATCGAGTCCAGCGCCCGCGAGAACGTGGAAAAAGCCCGCGAGACGGTCGCCTTCGCGGAGGCGCTTCGCGCCCCGGTCCGGGTTCGCGTCCCCGCCGGAACCGACCTCTACGACGTCCCACAGATGGTGTACGACGCCTGCGACGAGGCCGGTGTCAAAGTCGATCACACCGCGCCGGACCTGATGAAAGTCGTCAGCGACGCCGCGGGGTCGGCCGTCTCCGGCCGACAGGTGGCGATGCCGCTGATCGTCGGGGTGACCTCGGAGGGAATGGTTCGCGTCCGCCATCAGGAGTGAGACGTCTCCCGTCGCTGCAACCCGTGCGACTACTCGTACCGCTTTTCGAGAGACTGCCGAACTACCCGCCCGACCGCCGATCGAAACGGTTCCATATCGACGGTCTGGTTCCCGTGAGAGAGCCGCGCGTGCTCCTCGCGAACGATGTCCTCGAGGACGCGCTCGTAGACCGCCTCGACGGTCACTGGCTGCTGGCGGTCCTCGAGTTTAGCTGCGACGTTTTCGATCCGTCGCTGCGTCACATATGTCGCGGCCAGCTCCGAAGCCGTTCCGTCGATCGGAACCGTCTCGTCGACTTCTCGATGGTCGGGATGAAGTAGTTTCGCTCGCTGTCCCTGTTTGTTCCGGATGACGACGCCTTCGGCGGGGCCGTCGTACCAGTTCGACTGCGGGACGGTGTACGATTCGGGATCGAAATCTCGAGTGTGACGCTCCCGCTCGAAGGCGTTCACGGGCTGGAGCCCGACCCGCTCGAAGATCTGCTCGGCCGTGTCGGGCGGGTAAAACGCGTCTTTCGCAGCCGCCCAGATATCGAATCCGAGGACCGACGGCGTCCGGTCCCACTCGTACTCGATCGCGTGCCGGTGCATCGCCTCGCCGAAGAAGACGATTGACTCGACGTCGTCGACGGCACGTCGAAGCGCGTCCCGATCGAGCTGGTCTCGAACGTGGCGGACGGCGTGGTGGTAGGGTTCGGGAATCGCGTCCGGATCCGAATACCACCGGTTCCGATCGCCGAACTGGATGCGTCCCGACCGCTGCAGCTGAAACCGAAAATTCGCTCCGTCGACTTTCTCGAGGAGCCAGAGATGTCCCGTATCGAAGAGCTCGCGGGGCGCATTCTCGATGCGCGGGATGGATGGATACCGCTTCAATGTACCACTACCGATGGGTTCCAGCGTCTTCTACCTCTCGTTCACCCCCTCGAGGACGGAGACGAACCCGGCTCTCCGAAGAATTGGACAGGGACAGTGATCCGCGGACAGAAGGGAGCGGAATCGGCTGTCAGCACGATGTAACTCCCCTCGAACCGGCTCGTCGGACGGATCCCCCTCAGCGAATCGCGACCTGCCAACTCGACGGAAAACATCATACCCTCCGTGTCCGTGTCTAGCAGTATGAGTCCTGACGATAGAGTCACCGTCGAAGACGTAATGTCCACGCCGCTGGAGACGATTTCGAAGGATGCAACGGTAATGGAAGCGGCACAGCTGATGCGTGAAAAGGATATCAACGCACTGGTCGTGCAGACCTCACCGCGGGCGATCATCAGCAGTACGGACGTGCTCGATGCCGTCGCAGACGGGCAGGACATCACGGAGTCACAGGTCGCCGACGTGATGACGACCGACGTCGAAACCGCCACCCCGGACCTCTACATGGAGGAGATCGCTGCGATGATGACCACGTACGGGATCAAACACCTCCCGGTCGTCGAGGACGACTACGTCGGGATGGTCTCCTCGACCGACGTCACCGCCCATCTCTCGTAGCCGCGGTCAGCCGCTCGTTCTCACTGGGTGTCTGCAGGTGAAGCGTATGCGACCCGACCGCAGCGGTTGCTCTTTCGCTTGTACTGATCGACCCAGTATCTCTCGCGATGCTGGGTCTCAGTCGCCTGCCGACTCCCCGAGAGATTTGTACGCCCCGGCCGTCGACTCGGGTATGGACTTCGAACTCGACGGAAACAGCGCACTGGTAACCGCCTCCTCGAGCGGCCTCGGCTTCGCGAGCGCGCAGGCGCTCGCTGAGGAAGGCGCGAACGTCGCGATCTGTGGCCGCGACGCGGCGCGACTCGAGGACGCCCGCGACGACCTCGCGGAGACGGCAGCGGGCGAGGTGCTGGCCGTCCAAACTGACCTCACGGATCCCGACGACGTCTCCCACCTGGTCCGCGAGACGGTCGACGCGTTCGGTGGCCTCGATCACCTCGTCACCTCTTCGGGCGGCCCGCCGAGTACGACCTTCCTCGAGACCGACGAACAGGACTGGTACCAGGCCTACGATCTGCTGGTGATGAGCGTCGTCTGGACGATCGAGGCGGCCTACGAGGACTTGCTCGAGTCCGAGCACGGGACGATCACCTGCATCACCTCGCGGACGGTCCGTGAGGTCGCGGACGGCCTCCTGCTCTCGAACTCGGTGCGCCGGGGCGTGATCGGCCTCGTCAAGACGGTCTCTCGAGAGTTCGCGCCCGAGATTCGGGCCAACGCGGTCCTGCCGGGGACGATCGAGACGGCCCGGATCGAGGAACTCGTCGAAGCCGGCATCGAGCGCGGGACCTACGACGACTACGAGGCCGGGTTAGCCGAACTGGCGAGCGACATTCCGATGGATCGCCTCGGCGAGCCGCGAGAGCTCGGCGATGTCGTGGCCTTTCTCTCGAGCCCGCACGCGAGCTTCGTCAACGGGGCCGATATCCCGATCGACGGCGGCCTGTTGCGGAGCTGAGGTAGTCGCCACCGCGGCCGTCTCTGCCGTCTGATCGTCTCGTGAGTATCACGACGCCGACCTGGCAGCCGACTCCCGATTGTCGAATCGAAATCCTCTCGGTTCTCCCCGGGCGAGTCGGGGCGTGTACGGGCCGGCTCAGATCGCTGGATATCTCGTGTTAGTAGTGACGCCCGCGGCGTTGCTCTTCGGTGCCGTTCGTGCGCCGACCGACCTTCCACCCGGACTGCTGAGCGTCCAGTTCGGGGTCGTTCTCGCGGGGACCCTCGTCGCCACGATGGAGTGCCACCGCCTCTGGGAGTTCGATACGGCCGACTGGGCGTTCGACGCGACCGGATTCGATCGTACGGACGCCGTCGACGCGCTCGCAGTCGCGGCTGCAGCGGTGGTAACGTACGGACTGAGCGTTCACGCCGGCCTCGGCCCGGTGCTGGCCTCCGCGCTTGTCGGCCTGTTCGCCGGTCTCGCGCTCCGTCGGGTCGCCGGTGCGGCGTACTGTGGCTCGTTCGTCGGGATGGCCTCCCCGGCGGTGTTCCCGTCACTCGAGGGAGTCGCGCTGGCGGGGCTGGTCGCCGGGCTCGCGTTCGTCGCGACGGCGGAATCGTTCAACGGCTTCGGTGGCAAGTACGGCACGCTCGCGCTCTTCGGCTGCATCGCGACGGTGTTTCTGACGGACGTCGACTACGCTGCCGGGACCTCGCTCGAGTGGCGACTCGCTCCCGCGACCGTCGCCGTTGCAGTCGTCGCTGCAGTTGTGACCGTCGTGCTCCGCACACGTGGTGGGCTGAGCTCTGTCGTCGCCTCCGCCGCGGTCGGAGTGATCGCCGGCGTCGCGTTCACGCCGATCCTGCCGGAACTGGGGCCGACGCTGGCCACCGTCGCCTTCTGTGCCTCGTTCGTCGGGATGTCGAGCGCCGAGCGATTGAAAACCACGGGACAGGTCGCAGGTGCCGGCGTTCTGTGCGGGGTCGTCTTCGTGGTGGTCGCACCCGCCCTCGTCGGTGCGGGCGGCAAGTTGGGGACGACCGCCTTCCTCTCCTGTCTCGCCGTCGCCGGCGCACTGGAACTGACGGCCGTCGTCCGCTCGAGCGTTCATCGCGTCGCTCCCAGTCAGTGAGGGAGTGCACGCGCGCTCGTCGAACCAGAACACACGAAGTCAGCATCGAATCGGATCGGGAACATTTTCACTCCTCATCGAATAGTGACAATACAACAACCACAATGCCGCCGATTCGGAATACCCTCGCGGACCTGACTGCCGAACGGTTTCGAACGGCGGTCCTCGTCGGGCTCGCGACGATTCCGTTTACCGTCGCCCTCTCGTGGGAGTCCGCGCCGACGTCGTTTTCGGGCACGGCCGTGTTCGCTGCCGGGTGTCTCGTCGGCTACCGCTATGGCGATCGATCGGCCGAGAACGGTGACGTCGGCCCGCTCGAGGGCTACCGATACGGGAAGCGACCGGCCGCGAGCCACCGGGCTGGGGTCGTCGCCGGCGTCGTCGGATCCCTTCCTGCAGTACCCTGGTCGATCGCTCACATGCTCGACCTCGCGCGGTCCCTGTCCGGATGGCGGGCCGTGATCACTGCCGTCTCGCTCCCGGTCGCGGTTCCGATCGTCGTCGGCCTCTTCGCCCTCTCCGGGGCGATCGGTGCGTACGTCGGCGACTGGGTGGCCGCCCGAGTCGATCGGACTCGAGACAGGGCCCGTTCGCGGGCGGACGCGGACCCGGGCGGTGACGTCTCCGGCTGGTGGCGATGGGTCGCCGCATACATCCTCCTCGCTCCGGCGGTGTTGCTCTACGTGTTCGCCGTTCAACCCGACAGCGGCATCGGTTTCGCTGTTTCCGTGCTGGCGCTGTTCGTGCTGGTCCCGTTCTCCGTCGCCGCCGTCGTCGCGCTCTTCGAGGACGCAGTTATCCTTCAGGAAGCGAGACGAGACTGGGTTCCCAACTACTGGGTGTACGTCGGCGCGCCGCTCGGCGTTTACGCGCTCGTCTCTCTGGTAGCGACGGTTCTGGAGTCGGCGAACCCGTCGGGGGACGGTATCTACGGCTTCGTCGTCGCGCTCTGGCTCTCGTCGGTCGTCTATCTGCACTCCCGACGCCGGCACGTCGGCACGCCGTAGCCTGCCGGTATCGCTCTGCACACGGCTCCCATCGCTCACCGGCTGCGCTTGAGCAGACAGCTCGCTGCGTGGTCAGCGCGACCTTTGACCCCGCGCTATCCTCGTTCTGAGACCCTCACTCCGTTCGGTTCCCGCTCCCCTCAATCGGCCGAAATCTCGCAGGTCCCCTCGTAGGCCACATCCGAGACCGACTCGATCTCGGGGTCGTCGCCACAGACCGGACACGCCGGGTTCGGCTGGACGGGAACCTCCTCGAAGCTCATGCCCATCGCGTCGTACATGAGGAGGCGGCCCTCGAGCAGGTCGCCTTTCCCGAGTAGATACTTGACGGCCTCAGTCGCCTGGATGCAGCCGACAGTGCCGGGGAGGACGCCGAGCACGCCCGTGGTGGCGCAGTCCGGGACGGTCCCGGGCTCGGGTGCTTCGGGGAAGACACAGCGGTAACACGGCGGTGAGTCGTCCCCGCTGCGGTCGTTGGTGAAGGAAGTGATCTGCCCCTCGAACCGGTAGATCGCGCCGTGGAACAGCGGCGTTTCGGTGAGGACGCAGTGGTCGTTGAGCAGGTATCGAGTGGCGAAGTTGTCGCTGGCGTCGAGGACGACGTCGTACGCTGCGACCAGCTCCGCGACGGTGTCGGCCGTGACGCGCGTTTCGTGGGTCTCGACGTCGATATCGGGATTCAGCTGGTCGACGTAGTCAGCGGCGCTCTCGACTTTCGGGCGGCCGACGTCGTCGTCGCCGTGGACGATCTGGCGCTGCAGGTTCGAGCGCTCGACGACATCGTCATCGACGATTCCCAACCGGCCGACGCCGGCCGCGGCGAGGTACTGGATCGCCGGCGAGCCGAGTCCACCGGCGCCGACGACCAGCACGCTCCCCTCGAGGAGCCGCTGTTGGCCCTCGGGGCCGATCTCGTCCATGATGACGTGTCTCGAGTAACGATCGAGCTGGGTCGCATCGAGGCGCAGGTCGCTCATACGGTACCGTTCGGCCGAGAGCGAGAAAAGGTCGTGGGTTAGGTTCTCACAGCTGCGGCCGCTGGCGGGACGCTCGTTCTGTGGTCGCTGGCACGACGCGTGGTCTCGCAGAGGTGGCAGGATCCGCATCGACCCAACGATTTAATAGTGTGGTGTGCGTTCACACACCTATGGCAACCTCACCCAATGACGCCGGTGACGACGTCATCGATCAATTTCTGTCCGACCGCGGTCACTCGGTCGAACCAGTAGGGTGGGACCAAGAGTATAACAAAAAGCAGTGTCCGGAGTGTGGCGGTCTCCACGACACGTCCGCCAACTCCTGTACCGTCTGCGGGTGGGAACCGACGTTGTAAGGCGCGTTTACACCGTCGCAACTTTCAGCGCCGCCACACGCGTTCTACCAGCGAGCCGATTGCGGTGCGCCGCCGTTCAATCCTGCCACCGTCCTCAATTCGGTCGCGCGTTCGGTCTCGCCGTCACCGTTTTCGAACGAACCATCACGCCCGCCCGCGTTTTTCATCACTCGAGATCCGACACAATTATGACCTGTTATTGAGTATACCAGAGTGAGAAAACCGATGCCGGAATGCCAGAACTGCGGTGGGTTCGTTACCGAACGATACGCCCGGGTGTTTACCCCGCGAGGCGTCGACGACCCGCGTGTCTGTCCGGACTGTCAGGATAAGATCCGCGACGGTGCTGACGTTCGAGACGCCCGCTCGCCACGTGATCCATAACCGCTCCGTCCCGTCGAAGAAAACCCACGTCACTTATAGGTATTGCGCCCCTGTTTAGCTACAATGACCACGACGGACACGACGGTTACCCGCCTATTCGGCGGTCCGGGAAGCGGGAAGACGACCGCCCTTCTCGACCGCGTCGAAGATATTCTCGAGCAGGACGGCGTCACCTTTCGGGACATTCTCGTCGTCTCGTACACGCGAGCCGCAGCGCAGGAAATTCGAGAGCGCCTCGCCGGCCGCCTCGACGAGAGTCCGCGCGCCCTGCAGGGAAACGTCTGTACGATGCACGCGAAGGCCTACGAGCTGCTCGATCTCTCCCGGGCCGATGTCATCGGTGAATCCGACAAAGAGGAGTTTTGCGACCAGTACGGCATCGATTACGAGGACGAGTATTCGGGTGCCGGCCGCCGGACCGCCCGGTCGACGACGATCGGGAACAAGATCATCGCGACGAGCCAGTGGCTCCAGCGGACCAGCCGCGAGGTCTCGGACTGGTACGACGTCCCCTTCCAGTGGGACGACGAGGAAGTCCGACTCCCGCCCGAGATCGACGACAACGCCCAGGAGGGTAACAAGTACACCCCGACCTGGCCCAGCGACGACGACCGGATTGACATTCCCGAAGCGATCCGCGCCTGGCGCAGCTACAAGGGCGACGAAGGAAAGATCGGCTTCGCGGACATGCTCGAGCGAGTCGAGCAACGCTCGCTGCTGCCCAGCGTCGACTACCTGGTAATCGACGAGTTTCAGGACATCACCACGCTGCAGTACGATGTCTATCAGGAGTGGAAACCCCACATGAAGCAGGTCCTGATCGCCGGCGACGACGACCAGGTCGTCTACTCCTGGCAGGGAGCCGATCCCGCGCTCCTCCTTGAGGAGGAGGTCGACGAGGACGTCATCCTGCCGAACTCCTACCGGCTGCCGTCGAACGTCCTCAACGCGGTCAACAAGGAGATTCGCCACATCGATCAGCGCCAGGACAAGGACCTCAAGCCGCGCACGGAAGGCGGGGCCGTCGAGGCCCGGACAAACGCGTCGATGCTCGATGTAGTGCGGATGGTACGCCGGGCGCTCGTCGAGGACGACGGCACCATCATGGTGTTGTTCCGGGCACGCTACCAGATGTTCCAGTTCATCGACGAGTTCATCACCGAGGGCGTCCCCTTCACCTCGCTGACCGACCAGCGGATGTGGACCGACCGACTCACGGAGTACGTCTACGCGGTCGAAGCGATCGACGCCGGCGACGACGTAACCGGGCTGCAGGCCCGCCGACTCGCGGACATGCTGCAGGATTCGGCCTTCGGCACCAACGAACGCGACGCCCTCTTCGACGAGATCGACGAGCGCCAGGAGGAAGCCGGCATCGAGGACCTCGAGGAACTCATGATCCCCGCCGAGGTCATCGAAGAGCACGCACCCTTCATGCCCGGTCCGGCCTCCGCCTCGGACATGCTCCGGAAGGTCACCAACTTCCAGAAGAAGAGCGTCCGCTCGTACTTCGCGATCGGCGAGTATCAGGGGATGGACACCGACCGCGTCCGCGTCGGCACGATCCACTCCGCGAAGGGTCGCGAGGCCGACCACGTCTTCGTCGGCACCGACCTCACCGAGAAGGTCGTCGAGCAGATGGTTGCCACCGTTGACGACCCGACCGATATCCCCAACTGCGAGGAGTTCACCAAGACGACCTCGCCCGTTCCGGTCCTGACCGACAACGAACGCCGCGTCTTCTACGTCGGCATGTCTCGAGCCCGCGAGCGGCTGGTTCTCCTCGAGAACCTCGTCGACGGTGCGCCCACGCTGCCGATCGACGTCCTGCTCAGGAATCAGCTGACCGATTTGACCCTCGAGGAACTGATCGAGCAGGCCCAGGAACCCGCCGAGGAACCGGCGGCCGATGAACCCGAGGTCGAAGCTGAAGCCGAAGCGCCGTGACCGGTGGGAACGAACGCAGCCTCGAGAGCGATCATCGATCTGACCCCGCCGTCGAGTCCGCCCGCGAGCGACGCGATCACGCGGCGCCCCTTCTCTCCGACGCGCTCGAGAAGCGCGACGCGAGCGCGTTCGTCCACGTCGGTAGCGACCGGGATCCGGAAATCCAGTATAGCTGTCTGACACCGCCCGCTGACGTCACCGCAGTCGCGTACGACGGCGTCGAGCGGGAGTGGCTCGTCCGCTCGGCGGCCGACGAGGCCGGCGGTCATCCCGCCGAGCGCCTCGCTACCGCGCTCGTCGATCGCGGGCTCGCGGGGACGATCCTGACCCCGCCTCGTGTCCCACACGACGCCGCGCTCTATATCGAGCAGGCGGGCTTCGAACTGGCGTCGACCGACGCCCTCGAGCGGGCGCGAGCGACGAAGACGGCCGGCGAGCGCGAGCAGATTGCGACCGCCCAGCGGGCGGCGAGTGCCGGTATTCGGCGAGCGGCATCGATACTGGCCGACGCGACGGTGATCGACGGTCGGCTCGCAACCGCTGCGAGCACCGATGCAGGGTCCGAGCCCGAGTTTTTGACACCCGCTCGATTGCGGAGCGCCATCGACGAGGCCGTCGTCGGTGCGGGTGCGTTTCCGGTCGGTAATACGGCAGTCAATCCCAACTCAACCAGCTCGAGCGCCGGGGCCGACGCGGAGCCGCTCCGTCCCGGCGAACCGATCGTCATCGAGACCGCACCGCGCGGACCGGCCGGCTACTACGGCGGGCTGGTTCGGACGCTGGTCGTCGACAGCGACGGCGGCCGGGAGCGGCGGGTTCACGTCGCCGTCACCCAGTCATTTCGCTCGGCTCGGTCGATGTTGACCGCCGGTCCGGAGTCCGTGACCGCCGTCGCGGCCGACCTCGAGGCAGAGGTGCGCTCGTTCGGGTTCGGCGACGCCTCCGCGATCGAGACGCGGGTTTCGGGCGTCGGGCTCGAGCCCCGCGAGCGGCCGATCGACGGCGGTGAGGACGTCGGGTCCGGAACCGTGGTTCGGCTCGACGTGGCCGCACGCGTCGACGACGAGAACTGGCTTCGGATAGCCGACGTGCTGGCAATCAACGACGAGGGCGAGCGACCCGACTGGCTCGCATCTCCGTCGCAGTCGCTCGAGCCGACCGCGTTGCTTGAGTAACTGTCGCGGACGTTTGCTACCGCGACTCGAGGCAGAATGCAGGTACGTGTGAGAATCGATCGTGACGACGGCGAGCGTCCTGCTCGTGGCGGCAGCAGGGAATAGCCACTTCCTCCCCAGCCGATTCGCTCGTTGCACTCGCTCATCCACTGGAAGACGCTCCGCGGCTTCCAAGCCGTCACTCGCTCCGTCTGCTCACGGGCCGGCGGCCCGTTCGCATGGTATGCGAGACCGAAGGTCTCGCACTACTCGCGACGACCACGCGCAGCTTCGAGCCGCGGTTCATTGGCATTCACCGCGACTCAGCGCGCGCCACCGCACGTGGTCCATCGGTCCAAAGTGCCATGCACTACCCTGTCACGATAGCCGTCACTCACCTCTCTATCGTCCGCTGTCTCTTGATCCATACCCACACGAGCGGACCGTAGAACTAGGTGATCGATTCCGTTACCGGTCGTCGTCCGGGTCGGCCTCCGGCTCTTTCGTGACCGTCCCGACGACCCGGCTGGCCACGAGTTCGGGAATGTCGGTCGGCATCGTCAGCCAGTGCTGGATCACGACGAGCCCGATTGCGAGTCCGATCAGGGCGACGCCGAACGCCGTCTGCCCCTGAAGGAACAGGAAGTCGAGTCCGGCGAGCGCGGCGGGGATGGCGAGAACGAGCGTGCCCGCGAGTTTGATCGTGTCGATGATACCGGCCATTACACCGAGATAGCGCGGCGACCGCTAAAAACGCGACGACCGGTCGCGCCTGATCGTGATGGACGCCGAGCGGACGACCGGACCCGGAACGGCTTTCTCCCGTCGTCCGTCAGTTGCGAGTATGTTCACGGGGATCGTCGAGGAGACCGGCGAAATCGTCGCTCGAGAGCGAACGGACGACGGCCTCCGGCTCCGGATCGGGGCCGACGAGGTCGCGACGGGCCTCGAGCACGGCCAGAGTATCAGCGTCAGCGGCGCGTGTCTCACGGTCGAACGCTTTGTGGAGGGAAAGTGGTTCGAGGTCTTTCTCGCGACTGAGACCGTCGAGCGGACCTACCTGGGCGACCTTGCCGAGGGGGAAACGGTCAACCTCGAGCGGGCGATGCCGGCCGACGGCCGGTTCGACGGCCACGTCGTCCAGGGGCACGTCGACGCGGTCGCGACCGTGTCGACCGTCGAATCCGTGGAAGAGGATTGGTTCTTCGAGTTCGACCTCCCCGAGGGGTACGACCGCTACGTCGTCGAAAAAGGGTCGATCACGCTCGATGGAATCAGTCTGACCGTCGCCGACCTCGATACCGCAAACGGCCGGGTGACGGTCGCGATCATTCCGACGACCTACGAACTGACCACGCTCTCGGAGAAAGCACCCGGCGACCCGATCCACCTCGAGGTCGACGTGCTCGCGAAGTACGTCGAACGGCTGCTTGAGGCCCGCTTCGAGTAACTGGGTCGTCTATTCGCCCGCCGCGTCCAGTCGCCGCTGGCACTCCTCGAGCAGTTCCACCTGTCGCTCGAGGAGGAGCGCGGCCTGCTCGCTTCCCGCTTCGGCTCGGTCGTCGAACCGGGACTGCAGCGCTCGGAGCTGCTCGAGGTGGGTCGCGAGCCCGTCGGCGAGTTCCTCGTCTTCCAGCCGGGTGTGCGTCTCCTCGAGTTCGGTAACCGCTTCGTCCAGCAACTGACGCTGCTCGCGGGACGTACCGGTTTCCGTCTCCAGCAGCGCGGTGAGGGCGTCGACGTAGCTTTGAGTGGCCACTCGCATCGCCTCGAGCCCCTGTCGCTGGACGATTAGCGGGAACTCGACAGCGCCTCGAGCGGCGCGTTGCTGGGCGGCGAGACCCTGCTGGACCATCGCCTGCCCCTGCGTCATCGCCGTTCGCTGTGCGGTGAGCATGGCGGTCAGTGGCGAACTCGACCGCCCCTGCTCTCGGGTCCGGTCGGTACTGTCCGCAGCGGATTCGGCGGCCGGACGTTCGTCCGACGCTTCGACAGTTTCTCGTTCCGTCGCTGCAGTGTCTTCCGGGACGATTTCGCGGGCAGCCGTCTCGGTGTCAGTTTCCGGGCCAGCGACCGTTTCGGGATCGATCCCGGCTTCCGATTGCTGATCCGTCTCCACCGCCGCCTTGAGGTCGACCCCGGGATCGAACTCGAGGGCTGGATCGCGGCTCTCAGCGGTCACTGGCGTTCCGTCAGCGCCGGAATTCAGCTCGTTTTCCGGACGCGGATCCGCCGCGGCGGACGAGTTGATGTCGACGCTAGGGTCGAGTTCCGTTTCCGGACGCGTATCCGTCGCTCGCTCCGAACGAGAATCGGTCACTGCGGCAGACTCGAGATCGGCCCCTGTGTCCAGTTCGTCGGCCAGATCCATCGATTCGGTCTCGCTCGTTTCGCCAGCGGTCTCGCGATCACCGGTTTCGGCCGTCTCCGTGGCCGACTCGAGATCGGTGCCGAGATCGATTTCGTCAGCGATATCGTCAGTCTCCGCGGTTGCGCTCGCTTCCGCATCTACGTCGGGTCCGTTGGACTCGGTGTCGACGGCCGACTCGAGATCAGCCCCCGTGTCCAGTTCGTCGACCAGATCCGTCTCCTCGGTCTCGGTTCCGGCTTCGGCTGTCGGTTCCGCAGTGTGTTCAGTTTCACCCGTCTTTGTTGTCTCCGAAGGGCTGTCTTCCGACAGCTCCGCAGTGTCGCCTACTGGCGCGTCTTGGATGCCGGCTCTGTCTATCGAACCGGGCGATTCCGCCGATTCGGTCCCGCTTATCGCGTCGGGCGAGGGTTGCGTTCCAGCCCCGTTCGTTCCTTCGGCAGTTTCCTGCGGTTCGGTTTCACCGCTCGTTCCGGTGGTATCCTGTCCTTCGGGTTCGTTCACCTCGGCGGTCGTGGGGCGCTCGCCAGACGCGTCCATCGGCTCGTCGGTGTTCGACTCGTCCGTGGCCGAGCCGTCGATGCTCGATTCGTCGGTCGAATCGGTCTCTCCGGTCGTTTTGGCTTCTCCGGGCGTCTCGGACTCCCTGGCTCTCTCGACCTCTCCGGCTGCGGCTCCCATTTCGGACGTGTCGGTCCGCTCGAGTCCATCGGCCGCGGTCGATTCGTCGGGTCGCTCGGCTGCGTTCTCCGTCGTCGTTTCGTCCGTCTCGTCGGCGGTATCGCGTTTCGCGACCTCGCCGATCTCCTCGACGAGTTCGTCTCCACGATCTCGTTCCGCGGCCGTGTCGTGTTCGGATTCCGTTCCGAGAGCGGCTTCGTCCGCTTCGTCGATGCTGCCGGGATGACCGGGCTCGTCGACGTGTGTGTCCCGATCCGGTTCCGTGTCGTCGGCGTCGGTTTCCGTCGATTCAGTGGTATCGCGCTCCGTCGAGCCAACGCCATCGGCACTTGTCTGCTCGGTTGTCATCTCCCGCTCCGCCTCGAGTCGAATCGTCCCGCTCGAGATCTCGTCGATCGCGGATTCGTGGATCACGACGGTCTCCCCGCCGCCTCGCCGCCAGCCGAGCCTGGCTTTGATCGAGTCCATAATTCCGGCACGGGGCTCGACGCGGGCGGTGTCTCCCTCGACCGCCGTGACGGTCCCGATCACCTCGCCGGTGGCGTTCTCGACGGTCTTCTCGATATCGTCGTCCGTAAACGTCACACTCATGACTTGGGGCTGCGCTGCTCGAGAGAAGTCCCTGCTGCCTGCACCCGCCAGCGCGTTCGACGGTGCGTTCGTAGCCGTCTGCTGAGCCCTGGAACCGGCGCTTGCGGGGAGGTCGACGCCGAGTCGCGGTCAGCGTTGTGGCGGCTCGAACTCGGTCAGTTCCGGCCGCGAGTCGCCGTCGCGATCGCTCGTGACGGTCTGATAGGTATGGCGGTAGCGATCGATCTTTCGGTAGAGGTAGTAGCCGATCGCGAGGTCGTAACAGATCACGTAGCCGACGAACGCGATTCCGAAGCCGATCGGCAGGACCGCGGTGATGAGGCCGGGAACGATCCCGACCGTGACGTTGTACGTCCCGTGGACGAACGCGGCGATGAGCAGCCCCTTGAGGACGATCGGGCCGGCGTAATCGCGGTTGAACTTCGCCAGTCCGAGGTAGTAGCCAGCGATCGCCGAATAAATGACGTGGCCCGGCCCGGCGAGCGCACGGACCGTTGCGATCCCGCTGGCGGTGACGAGAATGTTGGTCTCGGGGTTCGCCTCGCCGATGACGCGGCTGATGTAGAGCGCGTTTTCGATGGCGGCGAATCCCAACCCGGCGACGGCGCCGTACACCGCGCCGTCGATGACGGCATTGAAACTGTCGTTCCGGTAGGCGAACACCTGAACGGCGAGCAACTTCACCGTCTCCTCGACGGGGCCGACGATCAGGTAGAAAAAGAGAACCCCGCTGATCCCGAGTAGCGCCTGGCTGTACGAGTTGACGAGCGCCGCGAACGTCGCGAACAGGACCGCAAGCAGGAAGGTCACGACGAGCAGCCAGAGCGGTTCGCTCGTCGTGATGTCCGCGTGCCAGATGTACACCGCGAGCATCCCCGCGGGGACGACCGAGAGCCCGAAGAAGACGGCGACGAACGGATCCTCGAGGACGATTGCGGCCGGCGAAACGAGCAAGACGAGGGTGATCGCGATCGCGACCAGCAAGACGAGCGCACGAAAACCGTAACTAACGGCGTTGTAGAGCGTATACGAGAGCAGGTCGAGGATCGATCGCGGCTCCCACGTCGACACATCGTAGAGGTCGACCGAGCCGTCGCCGGTCCGCTCCTCGGCCCGTTCGACCGGGTCGCGCCTACGTTCCATGGGCGGGCGTATGATCGCCTGCCCGGTATAGGTTCGGCATTCGGCGACGCGCTGGTACCGATCAAACCGATTCTCGAGTCTCGTATCGACCGGACAGCGACTGTGTAGTCGGGCGGGTAGCTGTGCGATTAGATAGCTGTGTGGTCATTCGACGGGGTCGGCTGCGGAGTGCTCTCCCGGCGGGATCCGCCCGGTATCGGAGACTGACTCCGCGATCGTTCGAACCAACGAAATGTATTCGTTCGGATCGACCGGCTTGATGTGATAGCCGTCCGCCCCTAATTCGGCGGTTTCGCGGATATCGTCCGGGGACTTCGAACTCGAGCAAATGATCACCGGGACGGATCGCAGCCGTGGCTCGCGCTCGATCGCTTCGAGGACCGTTCTCCCGTTCGCCTTGGGGAGGTTCAGGTCGAGGAACACGAGGTCGGGCATCGACTCCGAGTCGGACACATCACACTGGCTAACGTAGTCGAGCGCTGCCTCCCCATCGGTAACGACGGTGACGGTGCTGTCGACGCTGCTTTTCTCGAGCCCCTCCCGCATCAAATGAACGTCACCGGGGTTATCCTCGATCAGCAGGACAGTCGACGGATCAGCACCGTGATCGGGGCTCATCGCTCGCGCTCCGTCACACGTGCTACCCCTGGGCTCTCCGTCGAACGTGTCACTGTTTGGCCCTGGGAAGGGTAAAGTAGAACGTCGTTCCGTCACCCGGTTCGGAGTCGACCCAGATATCGCCGCCGTGATGGTCGACGATCTTTCGGCACAGTGCGAGCCCGATCCCCGTCCCTTGGTACTCGTCGTTCGAGTGGAGTCGGTTGAAGACCTCGAAGATCTGATCCCTGTACGCCGGATCGATTCCGATCCCGTCGTCCGCGACCGAGAACACGCAGCGGTCGCCCTGTCGTTGCGCGTCGATCTCGATGTGCGGCGGCGCGTCGTCGGTGTACTTGATTGCGTTCGCGACCAGGTTGTGAAACACCTGTTCGAGCTGGGTGGCGTCACCGACGACCGTCGGGAGCTCGTCGGCGACGATCGTCGCGTCGCGCTCCTCGATCTGTCGCTTGAGGTCGGAGACGACATCGTCGAGGACGTCGGTACAGTCGACCGGACGAAACTCGGCATCGTTCGTATCGATTCGCGAGTAGGTGAGCAGCCCGTCGACCATCTCGCGCATGCGATCGGAGCCGTCGACGGCGAAGTCGATGTACTCCCGGGCCTCCTCGTCGAGCTCGTCTCCGTACTGGTCCTCGAGCAACTGCAGGAAACTCGAGATCATCCGCAGCGGCTCCTGGAGGTCGTGCGATGCGATGTACGCGAACCGCTTGAGCCGTTCGTTCGATTCCTCGAGTTCGTCGATGGTGTCGCTGAGTTCAACCTTCGCTTCGGTTCTATCGACGAGGGTTTGCAACATGCGATCGATGTCGCGAGCCGGTTCGTCGGGTCCGAAGTACTCCTGTGGCGGCGTGTAGTAGAAGTTGTGACAGAGGGCCCCGTCGTAGATGAGGTGGGGGTGGGTCCGGACGACATCCGTGAGGATCTCGGGCGGGATCGCCTTGCGATCGTACTGACAGAGCGCGATACAGTCCTCGCCCCGAAAGAGCTCGTTCACCCGGCTCTCGTACGCCATGTAGTCCTCGACCGTCGTCTCCTCGTCGAGGATCCAGTGCGTGTTCGCGGTGATCCGAAGCGCTGGATACTCCGCCGTCACCTCCTCGATCGTCTGCCGATAGAAGTCGATCATCTCGTCGGGATCGAACGCGCCGTTCCGGAGGTACGTCTCGTCGACCGAATGGAACGTGAGCGCTCCGGAGTCGGTTGCGGCGTCGACGTCGACGCCGCCGTCGCGCAACGCCGCGAGGACGTCATCCTTTGTCTGCTTCTCGATGACGTACATGACTCGTTCGTCCTGCTCTATCCCCTGCCGGACGAACGGGACCATCGCTTCGACCTGCTCGGCACGGGACTCGTAGAACAGCGCGATGTGTTCGTTCGCCTCCACACCGTCGAGCGGTTCGACGGGGCCGCGAAACTCCGGACTCGAGCGAAGGGCATCGAGGCCCCGTTCGACGCTCAGCGGTTCGGAGCGGGCAGCACTTCCCGCCAGCCGTTCCTCCTGCGGGTTGTACTCGGCCTCCTGACTCATTATCCCCAAATCACCGTCCGTCGCTAAGTATGCTTCGCCCACTGTCATTTCAACAGATTAAAATAAATGAACTGTTTTGTGTTACAGAATACATGGATCCGTGCTGGGAAACAAAATTGAGAACAGTATCAGAACCAATCGAATATTGATGAATATACAAACTATACTAGTACTATCACTCGTTTGTTTCGTCGCTGTTGTATCACTACGTGGATCGAAGAAACGAGCGCTTTCACTGTCCACTATCGCACTCGTTACTGCCGCCTTCGTTCAGTACTGGGGGAATATGATGCTCGCAACTGTCTTCTATGTGATCGCCGCTATCGGTTGTGGCTCTATACTAGTTCGCTGATTCTCCCTCTACCGGCTGTGAGGGTGTGCTGTAATCGTAGTCGAGAAGAGATTCCGCTTATTTTGGGTACTTGCGTAGCCAGATCCGTTGCGTGACTTTCGCGTTACGGACATCGGGAAGACCGACTCGGAATTATCAAAGGCCTCCCGGCCCAACCGACGGCTATGCACTTCGACCAGCGAACTCAGCGAGCGCTTCGCGACGTCGGCCTCGAGACCGACGATCTCCGGGCCGCCTCGGAGGCGGTCGCCGAAGCCGTTGCAGACGACGCGGCGGCGCTCGAGGCGTTCTTCGACGAGCACGACACCGTCTACTCCGACATGGAGATGGCTCACTCGAGTTCCGACTACCCCGAGCACGACGTCGACTACGCGGACCTCACGACTCACGCCGACGAGATGCGCGGCTGGCTTCGGTTCGAGACGTGGGGCGTGTACGTCGAAGACGGGCGCATTTTGGACGAAGGGTACGTCGAACTCTCACTCGGGCCGACGATCAACGATCGGGTGCGGTTCGCAGCCGACCGCGATACGCTACGGTGATTCCCGTGTTCGAGGCAGGGTTCGGACCGCTCGAGCGCGACCTGCGACGAGGGATCGACGGGCGACGGTCGACGGCGGGGCGGCGAGCGGTCACGGAGGGCGGCCGATGACGACGGCTCGCGTCCGCGGCATCTACACGACGGCGGTCACCCAGTTACTGAGCGAGACCGGCTGCGAGGTCGTGCAGGCCTCCGAGCCGATTCGGGAGCGCTTCGAGCGATCGTTCGACGCCGCGCCGGCCGCCGTCTCGATCGAGACGACGCGGGACCGACTCGGTGTCGAGGTGTCGGGCGTACCGGATGCGGTCGAGACGGTCGCAGACGAACTCAAGGAACTCGCGATCGATACCTTCCGCTGGGAGGACGGCGTCTCTCGCGGTGCGGTCTTCGATGCGGAAGTGCTCGAGGCGGGCGGCGGCAGCGGTGCGGTCGTCGACCTCGGCGACGGTCGGCGCGGCTTTCTGAAGTACGATGACGCCGACGGCTACGTCGACGCCGGAAACCGGTATCGGGTACAGGTCCACGAGCCCGCACCGCCGTGGGACGACGATCAGCCGCTCGTGCGGCCGACGCTCGAGGTGGGGGGCGGGCTCTGTACCCTCTCGCGGGACCGGACCGGCGTCTCGGCGTCGCTGCGCGGCGAGCGGGCGGAGGAACTGGTCGGCATGACCGATCTGCTCTCCGTCGACGTACCCGACGGGTGGGGCATCCGCTGGCAGCACGCCGCGGCCGACGCCGACCTCGAGGCGATGGGAACCGCCCTCGAGGACGCCGCGGGTCGAGCGCGGGCGCTCGAGGCCGCGCTCGCCGACGCCCCGAATGAACCCGGTGAGCCGGGACTCCTCGCCGCGCCTCGACGGACCGAGTGGTGCTGGTTCGGTCGCGAGTCCCGGTTCGCGCTGGACGGCGTTCGGCGGCGCGTCGAGACGACAATGCCGGGCCACCACCGGACGAAGGCGGCCGATCGGGCCGCCAGCGCGGCGGTCGACTTCGCGGAGGCAGTCTGCGGGTCCGCTGGAACTGACGACGGCGCTGACGGCGGCGAGTTCCCCTTCGCCGCAGTCGCCCGGCAGTTCGGCCCGACTGCGGGCGACCGCCTCGAGATCGGCCACGGGAAACCCGACGGCCGACTCATCTCGCTGGGTCGCGGCGAGGTAACCGAGTGGGATCCCGAAGGGAAGGTGACCCTCAAGCGCGCCATGAGCGGCGGCGGCAGCTACGACGCGCTCGGCGTCGCGAAGGAGTCGGGTGACGTCGCCGTGACGAAGTTCCGCGAGGGCCGGTGGTGGTATCCGACGACGTACAAGGCCGCCGACGGGACGTCGAAGGGGACCTACGTCAACGTCTGTACGCCCGTCGAACTGTTTCCGGATACCGTTCGGTATATCGACCTCTACGTCGACGTGATCCGACAGGGCGACGGGACGGTCGAAATCGTGGACACGGACGAACTCGAGGACGCCGTCGACGAGGGACTGGTTTCCGAGGAACTGTCCGAAAAGGCGATGGACGTGGCCGAAGCCGTCGAGCGTGCACTCTCGAAATAGGGTATTCTATCGCGTCTCTCCTTTCTCTGCTTTCAGACAAGCCATACTAGACAAGAGCAGCCTGCTACCGTGGCAACAGGGAATCGCCACATCCTCCCCAGCCGATTCGTTCGGTCGCTCCGCTCTCTCGCGTGGCGACATCTGATGACTGCTGCTTATTCAGTCGGGTCGTCCGGTAGATGGATTTCGTCGTCGAGGACGATCTCGAGGCGGCCGTCCGCGAACAGCCGGTCGATCTGACTGCGCGTGAATCGGCCGTCGCAGTCCTCGCCGACGAACGTGACGAGGCTCTCGGTTCGCTCGACGACGGTGGCCAGCGAGCTTCCGGTTCGGTAGGAGTAGCGAACGGACGTTCCCGGGAAGAGCGCTTCCGCGGTGACGCTGAGGTACTTTCGGCGGTGGAGGGTCATACCCGGAAACGCGACGAAATCGGTATAGCTCTTCTGGCTGCCGCGAGGAGTCACACGTGCTGGATCAGTTCCTGCCGGCTCCTCTCTTCTCCCTCGAGTCAGGAATCGCGCACGGTCGGGGTCGCTACTCGAGCAACAGAAGCAAGCGGTCGGTAGCTCAGTCGGAGGCGCTCGCGACGGTGTCGGGACCGGCGATGGTCGGAAGCAGGCCGACGTACTCGTCGAGATCGAGGGCGAACTCCCGTGCGGTCGGCGGCCGGACCCAGCGGAACTCGAACTCGGCGCCGTGTTCTTCCCCGCCGTCGGTGACGGTGTGGGTCCACCGGTCGCGCGGTTCGTGGACCGTCGCGTGGAAGAAGTGCCGGACGTAGCGCTTCGGTGGCTCCTCGCGGCGCGTCCAGACGTCGGTCGTCAGGTGCCGTGTTCCGTTTAACGTCCCGAGTCCGCTCTCCTCGAGGACCTCCCTGAACAGCGCTTCCCGCGGTGATTCGCCCGCCTCGAGCGTTCCCTTCGGGATCTGCAGGCCGTCGTGTCCGGGTCCCTCGAAGACCAGTAGCTCGCCGGTTCCGCGAGTGATGTACGCACACGCTTTCTGGACGTATGTGGTATCGGTCATGATGACAGGTAGCACATCGTCCTGTCGTAAAAAGCTATCATCGGCGATGTTAAAGGAGAATAAGGGAATTGTGCGGATCATTGCTAGCGGTCGATACTGTCGCCGCTGGAGCCCGACGAACGCCGTGCGGCTCAGTCGGAGGCGACGGCTGGGTCTTCGTCCGCGATGGGCGCGTCGCCGTCGAGGTATGTGAACAGCGTCGCGAGCGCCGGTCCGGAGACGTTGTGCCAGACGCTGAACAGCGCCGGGATCAACGCGGCGCTCGCGCTGAAGTGAGCCGTCGCGAGCGCGACCGCCAGCCCACTGTTCTGCAGGCCGACTTCGAACGCGCACGCTCGCGCCCGATCCTCGGCCATGTCGGCCGCGCGGCCGACGGCGTAACCGGCTCCCAGCCCGAGGCCGTTGTGCAGAACGACCGCGAGGAAGACGACGGCGCTCGCGGCGAGGATCGTCTCGACGTTGAGCCCCACGACGGCCGCGACGATAGCGACGATGGCGATCACGCTGATCGCGGGGAAGATCGATAGTCCCGCCTGCGCGACCGCCGGCGCGTACTCGTCGAGCACGTGGCGCAACACGAGACCGCCGATGACCGGGAGCAAGACGACCTGGACGATCGACGTCGCCATCTCGGCGAACGTGACCGATATCGACTCGCCCGCGAGCAGGACGATCCACGCCGGCATCACCAGCGGCGCGGCGATCGTCGTCACCGACGTGATCGTCACCGAGAGCGCGACGTCGCCGCGGCCGAGATAGGTCATCACGTTCGAGGCGGTCCCGCCCGGCGCCGCGCCGACGAGGATCAGTCCGATGCCGATCTCCCACGGTAACCCGAGGGCGACCACGAGGGCGTAGGCGATCGTCGGCATCAGAATCCACTGGCTCATCGCACCGATGAAGACGTCCCGCGGCCGCTCGAGGATGCGACGGAAATCCGCGGGCGTCAACGTGAGTCCCATGCCGAGCATGATGATCCCCAGGAGCGGCGTGATGTAGGGCGCGATCGGCGTGAACGTCTCGGGCGCGTACAGCGCGAGCGGGGAGACGATCAGAACCCAGAGGACGAAATACTTGCTCGTGAATTCGCCGATCCGTTCCAGAGAGGGCTGCCAACTCATTCGGTCCTCACCGCGCTGAGTAACATAGTCACGGCTCTGTACGTCTGCTATATGAATACGACGGCTTCCATGTGCGCCCGATCCGTTTCCGCTCGAGAGGGACGAATGCGAGTAGCGACGGACGGGAAAACTGTCCGACGCTCCGCTCGAGCCGTCACGTAAAATCTCGATTCGCGCGTACCGCTGGCGATCACGGCGCGATCAGTTCGCGAAGTTGCGTTCGGCCACTGACCGTCCACAGATGGGACAGCCGTTCGCCAGCGTTGCCTCGCGTATCGAGTCGGTGACTGGAATCTCTCGGCGACAGTCCGGACAGGTGAATTCGTACGGTTTCATGTGTATAGTCGGTAGTCCCCGTCTAGACTGTCGCTCCCGTTCGAGTTATGGGACTCACCCAGATATAGAGGGGGCTATATAAGTGAGAGGCCGATAGACGGTATCGATCAGTCGTCCAGCACTGATCGCGAAGGGAGAGCTCGACCTCGTTGCCGTAATCTTGCAGAGGTACCTGGCGCGGAACCTTTAGTTTCGCTGACCGAATACACGACGGTATGACCTGTCGGACGCTCCTCACGGGGGCTACCGGGACGCTGGGAACGGCGCTGTCCCCTCGGCTGATTGATGCGGGACACGATATCCGCGCGGCGAGTCGGTCGCCGCCGACCCGCGACGATGATGAGACGGAGTGGATCGCGATGGATCTGGCCGACGGAACGGGGATCCGCGAGGCCGTCGAGGACATCGACGTGGTCGTCCACGCGGCCAGCGCGCCCCGCGGCGACAGCGAGGCCGTCGACGTCCGCGGTACTCGACGGCTGCTCGAGGCGGCCGCCGACGCCGGCGTGTCGAACGTCGTGTACGTCTCCATCGTCGGCATCGACGAAATCCCGTACTCGTACTACGAGCACAAGCTGGCGGCCGAGCGGGCCGTCGAAGCGAGCGAGGTCCCGTCGACGATTCTCCGCATAACGATGTTCCACGAGTTCGTCGGCGAGCTGCTCGAGGCCGTGTCGAGGCTCCCGATCTGGCCGCTGCCGACGGGGATTCGACTGCAGCCAATTGCTGTGGGAGAAGCAGCGGGCGCAATTGTCGAGCACGCGACGACGGAGCCGGCCGGCCGCATGCCCGATATCGGCGGTCCCGAGGTGCGAACCGTCGGTGACCTCGCGCGGACCTACCGCGACGCGAGGGGGTTCCGCCGACCGATCGTCCGCCTCCCGATTCCCGGGAAGACCGCCGCCGCTTTTCGAGCCGGTGGGGCGATCTGCCCGGACCGGACCGTCGGGACGGTGACGTGGAACGAGTGGGTTGCATCGCAGTTCGACTGATCGTTGCGGCCGCGTGAATATATCAATCTGTAGATGTTATCCCGGTCGAACGCGTCGGCACGCTCGAGGCCGATCGTGAGCGTGCCGTCGCTGTCGTCCGTCGTTGCCGATACGGACTGCGAGCCGCCGTTGCCTCGAGGCCTCGCCGGTACTCCGGACAGTTCAGGGGGAACCGTTAAGGTATGCTATCCGCTACCAATGGGGATGAGCACGTTAAACGAAGAGATGGCCGACGTCCGGTCGGACGTCGACGACGTGCAAACGCAGCTCAGGGAGGACATTCCGGAGTTCTTCGAGTTCGACGTCGCCGTCGGAAACATCACGTACAACGCGAACACCAACAGCGTCTCCGTCACCGTCGAACCGAGCTCTCGAGCGCGAGAGCAGCTGTCGGACGAGCTCGGCGGCGTGACCGTGAAGTCCGACGGGAAACTGGAGTTCGAATTCAGGCTCACGGACACTCCGTCCGAATCAGAGTAAGCAAATCGGTCAGCCGTCGATGCCGCTTGAACCGGAGGATGGTCCGATCAGTCGGCCGCGAGCTTATCCAGGCCGGCCGACTCGATATCGTCGCCCCCGATGGACGAGCGCAGCGAGTCCATGCCGTCGTCACGGTCGATGTCGAAGTCGTTCTCGTAGAGTTCCGCGACGCGGGTCATCTCCTCGTCGGAGAGTTTCGGCACGTCGCTGGCGGCCGCCCACTCGTCGATATCCGCTTTCGTGCGGAACGTCGGCGTCACGGTCGCGACGGACTCGTGGCTCAGGAGCCACGCGATCGAGGCCTGTCCCATCGTCCGCTCGCCGTCTCGTTGCAAAAAGCGTAGTTTGTCGAGTTTCTCCCAGCCGGTCTCGTACCATTCCTCGGGCCGGAAGCCGCGGTGGTCGCCCTCGCCGAGTTCGGTATCGGGCGTGACCTGCTCGTTGAGGATTCCCGAGGAGTGTGGAACGCGGGGGATGAGGCTGGTCGACGAGCCCGTCCGTTCGATCGTCTCGAGGAAGTGGTTGCCGACCTCCTGTTCGAGCACGTTCCAGACCAGTTGGACGGCGTCGAACTCCTCCTCGATCGCGAGGTCGCCTTCCGCGAGCCAGCCGATCGAGGGGCCGAGTGCGAGGCCGGTCGCGTCGATCGTGCCCTCCTCCTCGAGTTCGTCGAGCACCTCGAGGACGTCCGGCGTGATCTCGTCGACGTCGGCGTTGTGGAGCTGGAGCACGTCGACGGAGTCCATTCCGAGGCGCTCGAGGCTCTTGTGGACGGCGTCTCGCAGGTACTCCGGATCCATCTCTTTGGGGAGTTCGCCGTGGCCGGCCTGCGGGTTGTTGTAGAAATCGTAGCCGACTTTGGTGGCGACCGTGACCTCGTCGCGGACCTCCGAGAGGGCCTCGCCGAGTAATTCCTCGCTGTTACCGTGACCGTAGACGTCGCCCGTGTCGAAGTAGGTAATTCCCTGCTCGACGGCGTACTGGACCATCTCGATGGCGTCTTCTTCCGAGCGGTCGCCCCACCAATCGGTCCCGACGACCCACGCGCCGAAGCCGACCTCGCTGACCTCGACGCTCGAGTCGCCCAGTTCGCTGTGTTGCATACCCGTTCCTTCGAAGCGGGGGAACTTAGGGTGAACGGAACGCTCGAGACGCCGTTCGAACTCGTTCGGTCGTGACTGCGTCCGTGAATCAAACAGTGGATCCGTCCGTCGGACTGGCGCCGCTGAGTCGACCCTGCGCTCGCGAGTCGAATCGCTCTTGGGTGTCGGCTGACACGTATCCGTATGGTCGATTCCCGTTCTCGCGGCCGCGACCCCAGTCGGCTCCTGCTGGCGGTCCTTGTCGTCATTGTCCCCCTCGGACTCCTCGCCGCGAGGACGTTCGAGTTTCCCGGCGACCGCGTCACGATCGGTGCGGTCGTGGTCGGCGTCCTCCTGTTTATCGGAGCGCTCGCGCTTCCCGCGTTGCTCCTGGCCCGCTGGCAGTCCGACAGGGAATCCAGGTAACACGCACGTCATCGGGTCCGGCAACCGCCGCCGGACAACCGAACCACTATCAACGCTGCGGGTAAAACCTCGGAGTATGACAAAGCGGTACGTGTCACTCCCCGAGGAGGCCGAAGCGGGGATGCGCGAGTTCATCGACGAGGTCGACCGGCGGCTCTCGAGCGACGAGGACACCTGTGCGGTCGTCGAAGACGTCCTGATCGACCTCTCGGGCGACCGTGAGGCCTACGAGCGCTGGCAGGACGGCGAATCGGTCTCCACGGCCGAGCGCGTCCGCCTCCAGAGCTACGATCCCTGCAACACGACCCTCGAGAGCGAGTACTACGCAGAGAAGGACGAGGAGAAGTTCCGCCGCTCCAAGCACCTCCAGTGGCTCTGGCGACAGTTCGACAGCCTGCCGATCGCGGACAACGTCGAGTTCGCGTTGCGATTCCGGCGGATGCTCGCCGATCACCTCTTCGCGGAGTGTGGGGACGACTGCCGTTTCTTCAAAGGTGTCTCGTTCACCTACGGGCACAACATCACGATCGGCGACAACACCGTCGTCCACGACGACGTCCATCTCGACGATCGGGGGACGCTCACGATCGGCGATCGGGTGTCGATCTCCGACGGCGTCCACATCTACAGCCACGATCACGACGTCGTCGACCAGACCGAGGTCCGCAACTATCACACGATCGTCGAAGACGACGTTCGACTCACCTACGACTCGATGGTTCAGGCGGGGAACAGAGTCGGCGAGAACGCCATCGTGGGCGCACGCGGCGTCGTCCAGCACGACATTCCCGCCCACCACATCGCCGTCGGAATGCCCGCTCAGAGCGTCAAGATCAAACCCGGCTGGGAAGACGTCGCCACGCCCGTCGATGACGCTGGCGTTAACCGACAGGAGCAGCGCCACCTCGAGTACGACCTCCCTGACGACTTCGCGGTCTTCGACGAGTTCGAGCGCGACCTGTAATCGGCCCTGTCAGTCCCGCTTTTGCGACTCTCTTCGCGCCGGAACTCGGGGAATATCCAAGTGCCTCGAGAACGTATCACACACCGATGGCGCTCTGGGGTTGGTTCATCGGCTACATCGTGCTGTTTGCCCTGCTCCACCTGTTACTGTACTACCTTTACGCCCGGGGCGACGACGACGACGGCGGCGAGCGAACGCCGTCGCTCGCCGACCCGAATCGTGCACGCGTCCAGTCCTCACCGGGTCCCGACCGGTACCCGCGCGCGGCCGACGATATCGGCGACGCCGACCCGGAGCACGACTCCTACGACCTCGAGTTCGACGGGGAGACGATTCGGTGTCCCCACTGTGGCGCGCCTAACGAGGCCGATCCGGCGTTCTCGTACTGCTGGAACTGTATCTCGGGAATCCGGAAGTGAGCGTTGCTGGCGGAGACGACACGGTCGAATCGCTGATCCGGCCGATGACCGTCTCTGGGTGCACAGCGGGCCGAATCAGTGCGACTCTCGAAGTACGGTTCGTTCAGGCCTGGGCGATATTCTCCGATACTAACCGATGGTGCTCGTTCGACCCAACTGGTTCGGGCGATAATAACTATTACACTTTTGATCTTCAGACAGAGAGCTAGAGCGGACGAACAGTAATGAACGAATACGCACCCCCCGCCGTGCAGACTCGCTCTCCGCCCCTGTATCGCGCCGCTCACGATCCCGACGGTCCGGCGACGCTGAGCACGACTGTGATCCACGCGCTGGCTGACTGTATGGGCGTCGACGTGACCGACAGCCGCGTCTCGCTGTACAACACCGTCGACCCCGACGCTCTGAACACGCTCTTCCGACCGCGCGACGACGGGACGCCCCGGATCGGCGGCACGCTCTCGTTCGTCGTCAGCGGCTACCACGTCCGGGTCGGCGGCAACGGCGAGATCCTGATCGAACCGCCTGCGCGCCGCTGACACGATATCCGCTCGCCGCTCCCACGACACCCACCTGCCGCTACCGCGCTTGCCGAACTATCGCCGTTCTCACGTCGAGATCGCGGACGAAAAACCGCTGGGCTTCGCTTACCCCGAGAGCTCCGCCGCGAGTCGATCGAGGTGATCCACGCCGACGACGGCGACTGCGTCGCCCGGCTCCGATCGAATGGTCTCGAGTCGATCGATCATACATCCCTCGCGCGTGTCGTCACGATAGGACAACGCGCTGCCGTCCGTATCGACGCTGCCCAGCAGCGCCTGAACGCCGGCGACGTGGGATCGCTCGTGGGCGGCCTGTCGGTCCGGCGGATCTTCGGGGTCGATGTCGTACTCGACCTGTTCGCCGGGGACGACAGTCATCGACGTCGCGTGGGTCAGCGTCGCGGCCACCCGGCAGGCGAGCGCCTCGCGGGTCGCGCCGCCGACGCTCGAGATGACGCGCCGGGCCGTCGCGGGCGAGACGCGGTCGGCGATCAGCCGCGCGACGAGCCGTCGGCAGAACGACCAGTTCGGCGCGTCGATACCGACGGGGTCGGCGTCGGGTGCGGCGCGGATCGCTGCGCTCATCTCGCCGCCGAACCGCGGCGGCGTCGGATCGTCGCTGGCACCGTCGCGGGCATAGATGCGATACAGCGGCATCGCAACGGCTGGCAACTCGAGTGCGAGCGTCTCCGGCTCGACGCGCTGGAGGACGCGCTCGACGCGCGCGATGCTCGCGGGATGGTCGTGGACGACGCCCAGCAGTACGAGATCACCGGTCGAGTCAGTAAGCCGCCGGCAGAACTGAGGGGTGATCCGGGGGTCGTCGAACGATTCGGGGAAGGACGGGGACTCGTCCATTGCTCGAGTGGTAATACGTGACTACCGGCATAACCCTTCTGTTGTCTTGACTCGGAACCGAGTCAGGATTATATGGACAGACAATACCGTGTCGAGGACCGTTTCAGCCGTTCAAAGCAGCAATTACCGGACCCATCTCGAAACCGATTTCGGTCGTCGGTCCCCTTCCTCGAGATCAGCGAGTGAATCGTGAGCGTGCACATCGCCGCTGTCGATCCGGCCCGCTACTAATATAAAACACCGTATCACCGATCGAGTGGGAACGAGTGACGATCGTATTTCGTCGAAGCGAACCGGAGGGATCGTCCCGCACTGCTGCGCTTTTTCTCGTTTGATGACTGGATTGGCCGGCGTCGTCGCTTACCCGAATTGGAAAAGACTTATATAGAATCACAAACAATCATCCGCTCGACTATGAGTCAGCGAATGCAGCAGGGTCAGCCGATGATCGTAATGAGCGAGGACTCCCAGCGCGTCAAGGACAAGGACGCGCAGGATTACAACATCAGCGCCGCCCGTGCGGTCGCTGAAGCGGTCCGCTCGACGCTCGGGCCGAAGGGAATGGACAAGATGCTCGTCGACTCCATGGGATCGGTAACGATCACCAACGACGGCGTCACCATCCTCAAGGAGATGGACATCGACAACCCGACGGCCGAGATGATCATCGAGGTCGCTGAAACGCAGGAAGACGAGGCCGGCGACGGCACCACGACGGCCGTCGCGATCGCCGGGGAACTCCTCAAGAACGCCGAGGACCTCCTCGAGCAGGACATCCACCCGACGGCGATCATCAAGGGCTTCCACCTCGCGAGCGAGCAGGCCCGCGAGGAGATCGACGACATCGCAACGGAGATCGACACCGACGACGAGGAACTGCTCCGCAAGACGGCCGAGACCTCCATGACCGGCAAGGGCACCGAGGTCAACAAGGAGCACCTCGCCCAGCTGATCGTCGAGGCCATCCGCCAGGTCACCGTCGAGGACGAGAACGGCGACAACGTCGTCGACCTCGAGTTCCTCAACATCGAGACCCAGACCGGCCGTAGCGCCGGCGAGTCCGAGCTGCTCGAGGGCGGCATCATCGACAAGGACCCCGTCCACGACAACATGCCCACCGAGGCGACGGACGCGGACATCCTGCTGCTGAACGAGGCCATCGAGGTCGAAGAGGCCGACGTCGACACCGAGGTCTCCGTCACCGACCCCGGCCAGCTCCAGAAGTTCCTCGACCGCGAGGAGAAACAGCTCAAGGAGAAGGTCCAGCGCATCGTCGACCTCGACGCGGACGTCGTCTTCTGCCAGAAGGGCATCGACGACCTCGCCCAGCACTACCTCGCGAAGGAAGGCATCCTCGCCATCCGCCGCGCCAAGAAGAGCGATCTGGAATTCCTCTCGGAGGTCGTCGGCGCGTCGATCGTCTCCGACCTCGAGAGCGCGACCGAGGCGGACCTCGGCTTCGGCGACGTCACCCGCGACGACGCTGACGAGCTGTTCTACGTCGAGGGCGACGACGCCCACGGCGTCACCCTCCTGCTGCGCGGCTCGACCGACCACGTCGTCGACGAACTCGAGCGCGGCGTCAACGACGCGCTCGACGTCGTCGCACAGACCGTCTCCGACGGCCGCGTCCTCGCGGGCGGCGGTGCGATCGAGGTCGAACTCGCCTCGCGCCTGCGCGACTACGCTGACTCCGTCTCCGGCCGCGAGCAGCTGGCCGTCGAGGCCTTCGCCGACTCGCTCGAGCTCGTCCCACGCGTGCTCGCCGGGAACGCGGGCCTCGACTCGATCGACACGCTGGTCGACCTGCGTGCGGCCCACGACGACGGCCAGATTACGGCCGGCCTGAACGTCTTCTCGGGCGACGTCGAGGACACGTTCGAGTCCGGTGTCGTCGAGCCGGCCCACGCCAAGGAACAGGCCGTCACCTCCGCCGCCGAAGCGGCCAACCTCGTGCTCAAAATCGACGACATCATCTCCGCTGGCGATCTGTCGACCGACAAGGGCGACGACGAGGCCGGCGGCCCCGGTGGTGCCCCCGGCGGCATGGGCGGCATGGGCGGTGGCATGGGCGGCATGATGTAAAACTAAATTTTGCTCTATGGGCCGCCGAAGGCGGCCCTCGGCAAAATTTAGTATAAAAGCACTCCTCCCTCCGTTCCGAGCGCTTCGCGCTCTTCACATCGGTCGTCGGCCCGCTCGCTCACTACGTTCGCTCGCGGTGAACGGCGTCGTTCGGGTTCTCCGAACCGCTCACGGGTTGCTATGTTTCCCGTTCGTGTTCTCGCGGTTCTCACTCGCTCCGCTCGTTCCGAACCGCGCACCGCTCGCTCGCCGACGTTTGCTCTGGTACCGTTTATTCAGTGTTGCCACTGCTTTGATCGCGTAGTATCCGAAAAGACCGTCCGATTACTCGTTCTCGTCGACCTCGAGATCGAACTGCTCGTTCTCGCTCACTGCGTTGAGGACGACGCTGGTGTTCGAGGCCTTGATGTCGGGGTCGGTCAGCAACTGCTTGATCTGGTCGTTCATGCCGTCGGTGTCTTCGAACTTGCCGATGGCGATCACGTCGTAGTCGCCGGTGACTTCGTAGACGCTGGTCATCTGGCGGTGGTCGCGCAGCGTCTCGGTGACGTCGGGCAGCGCGTTCCCTTCGACCTGCAACTGGATAATGGCGGTCACGTCGTATCCGACCGCGTCGTAATCGACGCGGGGCGTATAGCCCTCGATGACACCGTCGTCCTCTAGCGTGGAGAGGTGATTCGAGACGGTCGTCACCGAGACGTCGAGCTCCTCGGCGAGGCTTCGCAGGCTGGCTCGGCCGTCGCCGAGAAGTAGATTCACTAGTTTTGCATCGAGATTTTCGTACGTCATCACATCTACCCTCTCATTGGAGCCTTTAGAACTTTACGAATATACAATTTACCCGGAGAGAGCGAAGATTTGCACGGAACAGCAGTGTTTTAGTAGGTGGGATCTGAGGATACGACGACGAGAACAATGACAAGCGGAAACCTTACTGACGTCGAACAGGCGGTATTGGACGAAATCGAGGAGCAGGACGTCGACTTTCTCCGACTGCAGTTTACCGATATTCTGGGCACAGTCAAGAACGTCTCCGTGCCGGCCCGCCAGGCCGAGAAGGCCTTTACCGAGGGGATCTACTTTGACGGTTCGTCTATCGAAGGCTTCGTACGTATTCAGGAATCGGACATGCGTCTCAAACCCGATCCGGACACCTTCGCGGTTCTCCCGTGGCGCCAGAAGGAGGAGAGTGCGGCCGCCCGAATGATCTGTGACGTCTACGACACCTCCACCGGCGAGCCCTTCGAGGGCGACCCGCGCCGCGTTCTCAAGAACGCCCTCGAGCGCGCCAACGAGATGGGCTACACGGTCAACGCCGCGCCCGAACCGGAGTTCTTCCTCTTCGAGGAGGACGAGGACGGCCGCGCGACGACCAAAACCAACGACGCCGGCGGCTACTTCGATCTCGCGCCGAAAGACCTCGCGAGCGACGTCCGCCGCGACATCATCTACGGCCTCGAGAACATGGGCTTCGAGGTGGAGGCGAGCCACCACGAGGTCGCCGAAGGCCAACACGAGATCAACTTCACCTACGACGACGCCCTGACGACGGCCGACAACGTCGGCACCTTCCGCACCGTCGTCCGCGCGATCGCCGCCCAGCATGACCTCCACGCGACGTTCATGCCCAAGCCGATCCCGCGAATCAACGGCTCGGGGATGCACACGCACCTCTCCCTGTTCACCGAGGACGGCGAGAACGCGTTCCACGATGACGACGACGAGTTCAACCTGAGCGACGAAGCCCACGCGTTCACCGCCGGGATCCTCGAGCACGCGCCGGCGATCACGGCGATCGCGAACCCCACGGTCAACAGCTACAAGCGACTGGTGCCGGGCTACGAGGCGCCCGTCTACGTCGCCTGGTCCGACCGCAACCGCTCGTCACTGATCCGCAAGCCGGCGGCGCGCACGCCTACGGCCTCGCGCGTTGAACTGCGCTCGCCGGATCCGTCCTGTAACGCCTACCTCGCACTCGCCGTCATGATCCACGCCGGGCTCGACGGCATCGAGAAGGACCTCGATTGTCCCGACCCGGTTCGCGAGAACATCTACGACTTCGACGAGGCGAAACGCGAGGAGTACGGCATCGAGACGCTGCCAGCGAACCTCGGCGAGGCCGTCGACGCCCTCGAGGAGGACGAAGCGATCTACAACGCGCTCGGCGACCACGTCAGTTCCAAGTTCGTCGAGGCCAAGCGCCAGGAATTCGAGGACTACCTCGTCGACGTCTCCGACTGGGAACTCGACCGCTACCTCGAGACGTTCTGAGACGGTCGCCGCCGTCGGCGTCAGTTCTTCTCTTTCCTCTTGATTTTAGTCGCCTCCCGACAGGTCGTGCTCGTGGCTCTCGAGCGCGAGCGTCTCGGGCTCGAGCGTGTAGTATCGCTCCCAGGCGGGCGCGAGACTCACGACCCTGGTCCCTTCGATCTCGGCTTCGCGATGGCGGTGGTGGTGGCCGACCAGACAGAGGTCGGGCGAGAGCGTTGCGAGCAGCTCGTCGACGTACTCGCAGCCGGGATCGTAGCCGTAGGACAGCAGGCCGTTCGGGGCCTCGTGGGTGAGGAAGACGGCGATATCCTCGAGGTCGGCGGCTCGGTCAATGTCCTCGTGAGTGAAGTGGCGGCGGCGCTCGCCGACGAGTTCGTCTCGCGGCAGATCGTACCTGGTAGGTGCGAAGTTGCCCGAGAGGCCGGCCACGCGCAGGCCGTCGACCGTTGCCGCTGTGCTCGCGAGGAGATGCACGTTGTCGTTCGTTTCCGCGGGGTGCTCACCGGTCCGCAGCGCTTCGATCATGTCGAAGTCCTCGTTGTTGCCCGCGATGAACCACGTCGGAGCCGGCAGGTCGTATCGCTCGAGGTCGCCGAGCTGGAGCACCCGGTCGGGCTCGAGGGTTCGATAGAGTTCGAGCAGGATCTCACACCGGTCGGGGTCGGACGCGTGGGCGTCGCCGAGGACGAGCATAGACCCATGTAGGGGGTTGTCTCGGATAGTATCCACGCCGAGCACCGCCAATTCGCCACGTTCTGAATCGCGAAACTGGGTGTCGGGTGACTGACTGGTACTCGGGGCACATTCAGGGTCGTGATTTAGCCGTCTGGCTGTCGGAGAATCGAGTATGGCCGACACGCCTGACATCAACAAAGTCGAGACGGAAGACGACTATATCCACGTTCGGTTTCGCGATCCGGATCGGTACGACGAGATACGGACGCCCGACTGGGCGGAGCAGCCGGCGGAGTCGGTCTCCGAAGGGAGTGAAGTCCGAACCGGCAAGGTCGACGGGGAAGACGACTGGGAGGTCACCAGCGTCCTGATCGAGAAACACGTCGGCGAGGACAAAGCGAAGGAGCAGGCTCGCGAGATCGTCGACAAGATCCAGTCCTGAACGACGTTCCATTTCCGTCGGTCGCACCGTGACTGATCGTAGCCGCTGCTCGTCACAGAGGACGGAGCCGCTGTCGGTCCGAGAAAGGCTGCGAAGAATCCACGGCACTGTCGCTCACGTACCAGTGAGGGACGGCCGAAGGTCCGTGTGGTACCGCGTTTAGGCTTCGGCCTGCTCGATCCACTCCTCGGCCTGGTTCTCCGAGATATCGGCGGCCTCGGCGACGGCCTCGGCACCGGCACGCGTGAGATCGTCTATCGTCGAGATACCAGCCTCCGAGAGCTGTTCGCGGACGTCCGCGTCGATTCCCTCGACGTCCTCGAGGGTGTGCTCCGGATCGGTTTCGATCTTCGTGTGCGGCTCGTCGGCCCCCTGAACCGGGATCTGCTGAGTGACCGCCTCGGTCTGTGCTTCGAGTTGCTGCTGGAACTGTTCGATCTGGTCGGCCTGCTGCTCGAGGAGTTCCTCGACGCCGCCGGTCTGTTCCTCGAGCTGGTCCTCGAGTTGGTCCTGTAGCTCCTGGGTTCGTTCGAGTTGCTCGCGGAGCTGTCCCGAGAATTCGTCGACGTTCTGGACCGTCTGGTCCTCGACGGACTGCGTGATCTCGAGGAACTGGTCGGTCTGCTCGTCGAGCGCATCGACGAACTCTTCGGAGAGCTCGTTGGCGGAGTCGACGTCTCGCTCGAGTTCGCGCTCGAGTGCCTCGTAGAACTCCGCGTGAGTCGATTTCAGCTGGTCGAAGGTCTCGTCGACGGTCCGGTGGGCTTCGGGAGCGTCGTCGCTCGGCAGCATCGCTGCCGTCGCGCTGAGGTAGCCGTGGGTCGCCGCCTGCGCGAGCTCGAGTTGCTGGCGCTGGAGCGATTCCTGGCCTTTGAGCCCGGTGAGGGCCATCGTGTCGACGTTTCGCTGCGTGGCCATTCCCTGCTTGAACAGCTGCTGGCTCTGTTTGACTGCGGTTCGCTGCGCGTCGAACATCGCTCGGATGGGGGATTCTGAGTGACTCATTGTCTTCGACTAGCCGTCCGGTTCGACACGGTATAAGCAATGGCCTTGCAAACCACTGAATGGTTCTGAATGGTATCAGTTGGGCTCACGAGCTGCGCGATCGTTCCCTCCGATTTCGTTCGGGAGGTGTTCGACTCGAGAGTAACTGTCACGAGCGGCGGAATGCGGTATTATCCGTCCGATCGTGGTCCGTTCACCCATGGTCGACAGCAGAAGCTACGGATTCGAGGGAGAGCGACCGACGATCGACGACGGGGCACGGGTGAGCAGCGAGGCGACCCTCGTCGGCGACGTCCGAGTCGAAGCGGACGCGAGCGTCTGGCCCGGCGTCGTCTGTCGAGGAGACATCGGTCCCGTCCGCATCGGTCGGGAAACGCACGTCGGCGATAACGCCACGATTCACGCGTCACGGCTCGGGGACGAGGTCATGGTTGGACACGGCGCCGTGCTCAACGAGACGACCGTCGAGGAACGGGCGCTGATCGGATTCAATGCGACGATCAATTCCGACGTCACGATCGGCAGCGGGAGTATCATCGCCGCGGGGACCGTCGTCCCCGATGGCTACTCGATCCCGCCCGAATCGTTCGCCCGCGGCGTTCCGGCGGAGATCACACCGCTCGCAGAGACGGGGATCGACGCGGCGGAGATCCTCGAGGAGTTTGCCTCGGGTGATTACACGAACCTGGCCCAGCGCCACGAGGAACTGTTCGAGTAAAAGCTCCCAGTACCGCTCGGGAGGAACTTCGAGAGCGCGGTGTTACGCCTGCTGAGCCGCGTCCCCGATCTCAAAGATTTCCCGGTAGAGACTCTCGGCGAGGTGATCGATGTCCGCTTCGGCCTCGCTGGCGGCCATCGTGTCTCCAATTCCCTGCCACTCGACGGCCAACCGGGCGATCGGCACGAGTGCGATGCCGCCGATGACGATCTCGCCGTCGGGGGTGTGGACGCGCCACTCCGTCTGCATCCCGTTCGACGACCGGGTGACATCGTCGACCTGTCCGCCCGCTGCGGCCCACTTCTCGACGAGTCCGTCGGTAATTCGGCGGAGTTTCCGCTCGCCGAGCAGGTGAAGCGCAACGCCGCCGCTCGCCAGCAGGACGAACGCGGCGGCCGCCATCGGGAGGCCGCCGTAGGGGACATTCACTGACGCTGCGAGGCCGGCCGTCACGACGACCAGTCCGAGCACGCGCACGTCGACCGCACTCGGCACCGTGCCGCTCCAGGCCGCTGTCGCGCCCTGTGACGACTGCTCGAGTTGCATATCGACTGCACCTCGACACGAAACCCGGATAGTCGTTCCCCTGTCCCACTCCCGGCTTTATACGTCTCTCATGGGACTTACTCGTCCTCGAGTAACGCCTCGTCACCGTGGGTCTCCCGCAGGGCTGCCAGATAGTCGCGTTGGTCCTCGAGTCGCGGGGTCGGCTCCGCGTAGGTGTACTCGAACATCTCGCCGGGGTCCCCATCAGCGGCTTCGGCGCGCTCGACCAGCGTCGCGAGCGTCTCTTCGATCTCGGCCTCGATTGTCGCAATCCGGTCGTCGTCGAGGGCGTCCTCGTTCCGCAGATACGCCTCGAACCGGTCGATCGGATCGCGCTCGCGCCAGCGCTCGACCTCCTCGTCGTCCCGGTAGACGCTGGGATCGTCCGCCGTCGTGTGCGCGCCGTAGCGGTACTGAACCGCCTCGATCAGCGTCGGCCGCAACCGGTCGCCGTCGGCCTCGAGCGCGTTTTCTCGCGCGGCCGCCGTGACGACGTAGGTCGCCAGCGGGTCCATGCCGTCGACCTGAACGCCCTCGAGGCCGTAGGCGTGGGCCTTCTGGGCGATCGTCGCGCTCGCGGTCTGCCGTTCGCGCGGGACCGAAATGGCCCACTGGTTGTTGTTACAGAAAAAGATCGTCGGCGTGTCGAACACGCCGGCGAAGTTCATCGCCTCGTGGAAGTCCCCCTCGGAGGTCGACCCGTCGCCGAAGTGGACGACGCCCACGCGCTCGTCGCCGCCCAGTTTCGCCGCCCACGACCAGCCCACCGCGTGGGGGAGGTGACTGGCGATCGAGATGTTCAGCGGAAAGACCTCGATGTCCGCCAGCGCTTCGTTCCCGGCCTCGTGGCCCATCCAGTACAGTAGGTATTCCCAGGGGAGCCCCCGCGCGGCCAGCGCGCCGTG
Source organism: Natrinema zhouii (assembly GCF_013456555.2). Lineage (GTDB taxonomy): Archaea > Halobacteriota > Halobacteria > Halobacteriales > Natrialbaceae > Natrinema > Natrinema zhouii. Next base: position 1,758,499 of record NZ_CP059154.1, on the reverse strand, counting down.
TTCCCGGTACTGAAAGGAGAGCATGTCGTCGTCGGCCAGCGCGTACGTCGAGCCGATCTGCGACCCTTCCTGGCCGGCCAGCGAGGAGTACGTCCCCAGCCGACCCTGCCGCTGGAGGCTGATCATTCGCTCGTCGAAGCGCCGGGCGAACCGCATATCCCGGTACATCGAGCGGAGGGTCTCCGCCTCGAGGTCGGGTTCCAGTTCGGGTGCGACGACGGTCCCGTCGGCGTCGAGCACTCGGATTTGATCGTCCGGTGCCCGATCGAACAGGTCGCGCTCGAGGACGTCGCGTGACATGGCTACACCGATGGAGGCCCGATACATAACAGTAGCTCTCAGCGGGTTTCCGGGGGAGCGTATCGCGTTCGCTGCGCAGGCGTGCCTCCGTCGTTCGTCGCCGAGACCGACTGTCACTCAGTTAATCAAAACTCATATTATCGTGAAAATGAGCGGGCTTCATAGCTACAGATCGACAATTACCGTGTATTGATGCAGCACCTTACTGATACATTATTTGATGCGTTAGCGAACGAGCAACGACGACGAATACTGTTCGACCTCGCGGAACAAAATCTACGAGACGACTCGCCGATCTATATCGTCGCACCACCCGATACGACCGATGACGGCGAAACGGCCAGCATCGAGCAGTATCACGTTCATCTGCCGAAGTTAGACAGCTACGATTTGATCGACTGGGAACCGGGTTCGAACACCGTCGAAGCGGGCGATCGGTTCGAGGAAATCGCGCCGACACTGGAACTGCTACGCGACAACCGGGAGGAATTGCCCGCCGATAGCGTGTGATTTCCACAGCCATCGTTTCTTCCACGACCTACTGATCTCTCATGCCGAATTTTACCCACCAGCGGTACCCCGACGAGCCGATAGACGTTCTCCACGTCGAAGATAACGAGAGGGATATCCGTCTCACGCGAGAGGCGTTTACGGCGACCGATCGGGAGACGACGCTGCATGTCGTCAACGACGGGGACGACACTGTGGACTTCCTGCGGCGGCAGGGCCAGTACGACTCAGCACCTCGACCGGATCTCGTCCTTCTCGATTTGAACCTCCCCGGGAGGGACGGACACGACGTACTGGAAACGATCGAGGACACGCCACAACTCAGGCGGCTTCCGGTGATCGTTCTGACGGGTTCGAACAGGAGCGAGAATATCGTGACCTGTTATCGCACCCACGCCAACGCCTACGTGTCGAAGCCGCCAACGCTCGAGGAGTTCGTCTCGCTCGTCACGGCACTCGAAGCGTTTTGGCTCGAACACGCACAGCTTCCACCGAATTCGGCGTAATCTCGTACTCCCTTGCGACTCGAGTCGGTTCTGTCTACCACGTTCACTGACAGGAATCGAATCGCCGCGATTGTCACGAGCGAATAGCTGTCTTTCTACTTACAATTAGTCCGCATCCGACCGTACGATTTGGCGGAACCAGCGAGGACTGTACTGTTCTATTTCGTAGTAAATGACGAGCCCTGTCGTGGTTGGGCCGTAACAGGGCTCGCCACTTCCTCATTCCGGCCGTGTCCTCAAGTAACTTGTGTGATAATCTGAGTGAAAACTGTAATTCGCAGGAAGGGAGTCGAACGTGACGCCAGTGACTGCGTTGGAAGACACGAATCCTTTTCCATCCTCGCGTGCTATCCTACGTGTTCGGTTATCCGGACTCGTGGTTGGGCCATGACAGAGAACGAAACTACAAGAGAGGCGATTAGCCTGTTGCAGGACCTCGGGCTACAGGAATACGAAGCGCGCTGCTTTATGGCGTTGAACCAACTCCCCAGTGGAACGGCAAAGGAAATACACGAGATTTCCCAGGTGCCCCGAACGAGGGTGTACGACGCCATCCGGGTGCTGGAATCGCAGGGGTTAGTCGAAGTACAGCACACCAGTCCGCAGGTGTACCGCGCCGTCGGCGTCTCCGAGGCGACGCAGACCCTGCGACAGAAGTACGACAGCCGGATCGAAACGCTCGAGAGCACGGAAATTCAGGACGTCGAAGAGAACGAACACGTCCAGGAGGTGTGGTCGCTCGCCGGTCACGAGGCGATCGAGTCGCGAACGATCGATCTCATCGACGAGGCGGAGTCCGAAATCGCGCTGCTCGTCGTCGACGAGGACATTCTCTCCGAGACGATGTTCGACAGCTTACAGCGGGCAGTCGATAAGGACCTCTCGATGATTCTGGGCGGGCAGACGGACGCGATTACTGACGCGCTCGGCGCGGAACTCCCCAACACCCGCGTATTCGAAACCGGCCTCGACTGGCTCACCGGACTCGAGAGCGACGACGAGGTCGCGATCAGTCGAATCCTCCTCGTCGATCGCGAAACACTCCTGATCGGATCGTACTATCCCAGCGCCGCCGGTAGCGCAAAAGAACAGGCGATCTTCGCCCGCGGTCTCGAGAACGGGATCGTCGTTCTGCTCCGTCGACTGGTGACCGCTGGATTGCCCCAGATCAGAGACCCAGGGGCCTGACTTGGTTTTTGCTGCCGCTGCGGGCACGAAGCGACCGCTGAACGAACCGCCGCTACTGGACTACTGATACTCGGGGAGCCGATCCGACCGATCCGATCCCTCGACGAACGGCAGTTCGGTGCGAGTCACAGCTACCTCCTCGCCGCCGACCCGGACCGTCAGGTCGTCGCTCTCGAGATCGTAGTCGACGACCGCCAGCGCGATGACGTCCCCGAGCATCGGGCTCTCGCCCGCGCGAGTCACTTCGCCGACCGAGGCGTCGCCGTCGAAGACGGCTGCGCCCGACTCGGGAACTGCTTCGCCCCCGCCCTCGCTCCCGATCGTCAGTCCGACGAGTCGCCGGCTGGGCTGGCCCCGGTTCTCGACGCGGGAGACGACCTCCTGGCCCACGTAACAGCCCTTCTCGAAGTCCAGCGCGTTGCGCAGGCCGAGCACGTTCGGCAGCGTCCCCTCGAGTTCGGTGTGGAACAGTGGCGACCCGGCCTCGAGCGCGAGGCTCTCGAAGGTCCGATAGCCGAAGGGAGCCGCATTGAGCCCCTGATTGAGCAGCGTATCGTGGACGCCCTCGGCGTCGGCGGCGGCGCAGATCACCTCGTAGCTCTCCTCGCCGGTGAGCGCGTCGGTGCGGATGACGGAGACTCCTTCGTCGCCCATCGTGCCGCGGACGAAGGAGTAGTGCTGGTCCGGCGAGCCGGACCCGTTGAGCACGCTCGCGATTTTCTCGGTGGCATGGGGACCGTGAATTCCGAAGATAGCGTACTCATCGGTTGCGACCCTGATCTCGACGTCCTGAATGAACACCTTCTCGGACCACTCTTCGGCGAGCGGTTCGGCTGTCTCGGGCTGGGTAAAGAGGAGCAGCCGCTCGCCCGCGTTGTAGATGTAGAGTTCCACGTCGATTCCGCCCTGGGGATCGAGCACGAGCGCGTAACAGCCCTGCCCGTCTTCCGCGGGGACCCGATTCGACACGACGTTGTCGACGTATTCGACGCGGTCGTCGCCCTCCACGACGATCACGCCGTAGGCCTGCTCGAGCAGCCCGACGCCGTTGCGGACCGCGCGGTGGGTTCGTTCCGGCCGCCCGTAGTGTTCGACGATCCGGCGGTCGGCGCGCTCGCCGAACGTCGCCCCGTGGTCCTCGTGGATGGACTCGATGATACTCATGCGTACTCCCTCGGGCCTGAGCGTATCAGGCGTTTCGATTCAAAAAGGCATCCGCTCGCGCAGCCACTCCCCGAACGACTGGTCGTCGTCGTCATCGGTCGGTTCGTCGGGTACCACCCGATCGGCGGGCTTGATCACCGTCTCGGAGCCCGATTCGACGTCGATCAGGTCGTCCGCCTTGAGCGTCGACAGGGCCTCCTCGAGTTCGTCGATATCGACCTCGACGGCCGCCCGGAGTTCGAAGACGGTCATTCCGTCCTCGGTGCGATCGACCAGCGCGTCGAGTACCGCCACCTCCGTTCCCTCCCGGTTCCGGTACTCCCGCTTTGCTCTCATCCGTCTACCCATTCGACGACCCGGGATTTGACGTTTGTCGTTCCGATGGCGACTACGAGGGTCGGCCTGCGATGGCCGGTAGCGGTCGTCCTCTTCTCATTTCACGAGACACTCAGGATATACTGATTACCGCGGTTCGATGACTGACAGGCAGTACGTTTTTTATGGACTGGGTCGGTACGGTGGGACAATGGTCCTGCGATGTTCGCTGCTCGGGCACGACTTCGATGACATCGATGTCGACCGCGAGCGCGAAGAACGGGGCAGTGAAGTCGTCGTTACCGTCCAGGAGTACGAGGAGTGTTCCCGCTGTGGGCAGCGCAACGTTATCAGCGAAAACACCGAAGTGACTAGCCTCTCCACCGGGACGGACGCCGACTCGCTTCCCGACGATCACGACCCCCAGCCGGCTGAATCGCCCCTCGAACGAGACGCCGTGGCCGACAGTGCCGCCGATCTCGACTCGGACGCCGCGTTTATCGACGCCGACGATTCCGCGTCTGACGACGCCGAACTCGTCGACGCCGGGCCCGACGCTTCCGACTCACCCGACGGAAGCGCGACCGAACCGGCGGATGCCGCGGCCGCCGATGCCGCCGATGCGGCCGATACCGCCGATGTCGACGCTGACAGCGCCGACGCAGCCGACGACATCGAGCTTCCAACCGACGAAAACGGCGATCCCGTCACCGACGACGGTGAGATCCTCGAGGACGACGACGATCCAACCGCGGATCGGGATCGCGGGCACGGCGAGTGGCCCGACTCGAGCGACGTCGGCCCGCCTGTCAGCGCGGACGCAGATCCGACGGAGTGGCCCGACGACGATGATGGCGACGGCGAGATCATCACCGAGAACAACGACGCCGAGGTCGACCCCAACACCGGGAACGACGGCCGCGATCTGAGCCCGCCCGACGACGACGCGGTCGTCCTCGAGAACGACACGCCGACGGGCACGGCGGGCGACGCCCGATCGGTGACCGCGGAAGCCCCCGCCGCGGACCGCGGTGACGCCGCTGCCGACGCCGCGTCGAAGCCGGGGTCCGGAATCGAACGGGCCAACTCGGTTTCGGCACCCGCCGAAAGCGACAGCGGTCCAGCGTCGGACGTGCCGACCGAATTCTACTGTCCACGGTGTGACTACGTGGCCGCCGGCGACCACGGTTCGCTGCGTGCGGGCGACATCTGCCCCGACTGTCGAAAGGGGTATCTCAGCGAGCGCGAGCGCCAGTAGTCGCCCCACGAGCCGTCAGCTACTTCGCTAACCGGGTCCCGTCCACAGGTCGATCGGACAGCGTCCTCGCTCGAGCGTGTTTGAACACCCCGTAACCCGTCTCAACGGCCCGTTCCAGCACCGAAATCGGTCAGCGGACCGAAACGTTGCCTATGAAAAGAGGTAAACGGTCCGCCGTGTTTCTCCCAACCCATGAAGGAGTACAAGATGCGCCGCGGTGAATATCTCGAGGAGCGAATCCCGGACATGGAGTCGACCGTCGTTGACTACTTCGGCCCGATTACGGGGACCGAGGAGTACAAGGGCAACGACCTCTTCGTGATCGGCGAGCCCGACAACCCCGTCTTCGAGAAAGTCGTCGTCGGCACCATCGAGTACTCCGGCAAAAAGGACAAACTTGCCGTCGAGTTCTACGAGCGCGACCCCACCGAACTCGGCCCTGACGAACTCGAGGCCGCGGGCGACGCTGTCGACGCCAAAAACAGCTTCCTGCTCGAGGCGACCGGTCGCGACGCCAAGTCCCGTCGCGAATCGATGAAGCGGACGGTCGAAGACGATCCGGATCACGACTTCTAACACCGACCTTTTGCACTGCGTTCGTTTCGCACCGACGGCAGCGTAGCTGCCGCACGGTGCGCCGTCACTCGGCAAAAGGTCGATCAAAAGCACTCCTCCCTCCGTTCCCGGCGCTCGAGAGCGCCGTCCACATCGGTCGTCGGCCCGCTCGCTCGTTTCACTCGCTCGCGGTGAGTTTCGTAAACCGCCTGCCCTCCCCCGTCGAGCGGACGCTTTGCGTCCGCGAGGTCGTCGGCGCTTCGCGCCGACTGCTCGAGGGACCTCTGGTCCCTCGCCGCTCGGAAGAGCTTGCTCTTCCGTCGGGTCAGGCGACTCACCGCGAGTACGGTGAGCCGCCTTCTCGGCCACAGCACCGACTGTTGCGGCTGTTGGTTGTGGCTCCGCCGAATGGCTTCGTAACGGCTTTCATCGCCGCGTCGAATCCCTCAGTAATGGAATTTCAGGCGTTTCTCGCCGCGACACTCGTCGGCCACATCGGGTTCGCGATTTTCGTCACCGTCCACGCGTTCGCGACCGATCGCGACCCCGGCAAGTGGCCGTTCGTGACGCTGGCGTTCGGACTGGCAGGGATCGTGGCCTACTTCTTCTACGATCCGACGGAGTCGGACCGGATCTAAGTTCAGTCGGTTACCGCGACGGGTTGGTCGGTATCCGTCTTCGAACCGTCGCTCCAGACGCCCCCGGAGAGATCGATTCCGTCGGTCCACTTGCCGACGACCGATGCGACGGCGAGATCGCCGGTCACGTTGTTCGTCGTTGCAATCCGGCCGAGGATCGGATCGACGCCCGCGACAAATCCGACGATCTCGAGGGGAAGCCCGACGGCGCTCAGGATGACGGTGAGCATGATCAGGCCGGCACCGGGGACGCCGGCTGTGCCGATGCTGATCAGGATTACAGTCGCAAGGACGAGTACCTGATCGGCTAGCCCCAACGAGACGCCGACCATGTTCGCGGCGAAGACGACCGTCACAGCCTGCCTGATCGCCGCCCCGTCCATGTTAATTGTCGCGCCGAGGGGCAGTCCGAAGCCATAGACCGACTCGTCGATCCGCATATTTGTCTCCGCGTCAGCGATTGTCACCGGTAGGGTACCACTCGAGGAGCGGATCGTAAAGGCCGTCACCATGGCGTCTTTCGCGCCGCGCAGGAACGCCAGCGGTGACTGCCCGAGGATGCCCAGGGTCATTACGCCGAGATAGGTAACCGTCATGTGAATCGTGACCCCGACCGCGATGACAGCAACGAGCGCGCCGAGCTGGACGATTGCGCCCAGCCCTTCAGTGCCGATGGCGGCCGCCATCAGCGCGAAGACGCCGATCACGCCGTACTCCATGACGCCCCAGACGATCTTGAACAGCGCCTCGGTGCCGGCGTCGACGAATGCGAAGAAGCCGTCGATTGCGCCCGCGATCGAATCCTCGGTTGCCGACTCGCGGACCATCGTTAGCGCCAGTCCGAAGACGATTACGACGAAGATCGTCGCGAGGATATTTCCCTCGACCATCGCCGCCAGCGGGTTCTCCGGGACGATGCCGAGGACAACTTCCGAGACGGACGGCGGCTGTGCTTCCTGCGCCTCGCCACCGGTAAACTCCACGGCCGTCCCCGGATTGAACAGATTCGCGACCGCGAGACCGATCACGGCCGCGACCGCTGTCGTCGCGGCGTAGAGAGCGACGGTGAGGCCACCGACCTTGCCGAGTTTCGACGGTGTCAGCTTGCGCATCCCGCCTAACAGGGTAAAGACGATCAGTGGGATGATCAGCATCTCGAGCAAGCGCAAGAAGAGGTCGCCCAGTGGGTTGAGGACGCCGGCTCGCTCACCGACGATCGCGCCGACTGCAGTCCCGAGGGCGAACGCGACCGCGATGCGGTAGACGATTGGGACGGACCGATACCGGTTCCAGGCAGATCGTACCGTCGATTCCTGAGTTGCGCTCATGGCACTGATCTATGAACGGGACCTACCAACACGTGTCGCTACCGGTGAGAGTAACCTGCTCCTGTGACGGGCGATTGGCGACCCGTCGCGGAGAGGCTGCGCCGGCAGCGTCAGGCCAGGAAGACGTGTCGCGGTCGGTCGACGAGGACGTCGCGGCCGAACTCGACGGCCTCCGAGAAGGCGTCGCTCCGGAAGAACTGCATGGCGTCCTCGCGGGAGTCCCAGCGGCTGGCGATGAACATGTCGTTCTCGTCCTCGCGGTTGATCAGCAGGTCCGTCTTGCGGTGGCCGTCCATCTCCGCGAGCAGGCCGGCGGCGTCCTCGAACGCGCCGGTGAAGTCACCGCGATGCTCGGGCTTGACCGTGTAGAACATCCCCATCGTGCCCCAGGAATCGCCCTCGTCGTCGCCGGCCTGCCGGACGATATCGGGGAGATCTGCGAGGAACCCGGCGGCCGTGTTCGCGGCGCGTTCGGTGTCCCAGAGGCTGACGATCGCGGTCTCCGCGTCATTGCCGCCATCTCGAGGCTCGTAGACGGCCGTCTTCACGTGCGTATCGTAGTGGTCGAAGTTCCCCCGCAGCCCGTCGACCTCCTCGAACAGTTCGTCGGGATCGGCCGCGGAGTAGAGCACGACCGCGTGGACGTCCTCGCCGTGTGGCTGGCCCGCGTAGACGCCCAGTTCCTCGAGTTCGCTGCGAACGTCTTCGTCCTCGTCACCATCGTCGCCGTGAGGACCGCCGGAGCCGTCGTGGTGGCCGTCCGAACTCGAGTCTCCGTGATGCTGGCCGTCGGAGTCGCTCTCGGCGTGTGGGTGACCGTGCTCGCCGTGGGCGCTCTCGGTGTCGCCCTCCTGTGGAACCGGCTGGCCCGCGAGGAACGCACCGAGGTGTTCGGGCGGGAAGCGCCGGGCCGAGAGAAATCGGCCGAACTCGGCGAAGCGGGAACTCGAGGGATCGAAGCGCATCTCGTAGAGGAGTTCCTTCACGTCGGTCGGATCGTCTGCGAACAGCGTCACGCCCCACTCGAAGTCGTCGAGACCGACGCTGCCGGAGATGATCTGCGTGACGCGGCCGGCGTACTCTCGACCGATGTCGCCGTGCGAAGACAGGTGCTCCGCGCGTTCGTCGAAGGGCAGGTCGTACCAGTTGTCCTCCGGGCCGCGACGTTTGTCCATCGGATAGAAGCTCAGGAACTCGCTGTCGGGGATCTCCGGCGTGAGCCGGGACTCGATGTAGCGCGCCAGACCGGTGTCTTCGACCTCCGCATCCTCGTCGAAGTAGTCCTCGGACATGTAGCCCGAGACCTCCGTCACCGAGAGGTAGGAGTCGGCCCGCTCGGTGAACTCGGCGAGCGCGGTGTGTTCGAACCGGCGCTCGAGCGTGTCGATATCGGCGAGCGTCGGTCGCAGGTGGAGCACGAGCAGGTCGGCCTTGTGGCCGAGCACCGCGAACGTCGCCGACTCGCCCTCGGCTGCATCGTCGACGGCCTCGCTGGACGCGAGGTAATCGATTCCTTCCTCGATCGCCTGCGAGCGCCGTCGCTCGGGCGCGTTTCGCCAGGCGTCCCAGTCGATCGACCGGAAGTCGTGGAGGACGTACCAGCCCTCTTCGGTCTGTGGCGGTCGTCGTCGTTCCATGTCCGTCGGTTGGGACGGGGGCGCTAAGAAGCACCGGGTTTCGATCGGCTTGACCCCGTCGTTCACCCATCGGCTGGGAACCGCCGCTGTTCGGGTCCCAGGCCCTGAGCCGCCCGTCTCGAGCGCGACCGAAACCCTTTACGTGCGTCCGTTTTATCCACGACGTATATGCGGAAAAGTGGGCCGCCGAAAGGACTCATCGCCTACCTCGTGCTCGAGCTTCTCGAGGAGAAACCTCGATACGGCTACGAGATCCTCAAGGAGATCCGCGAGATCAGCGGCGGTCACTGGGAGCCATCGTACGGCTCGGTGTATCCGATCCTCTACAAGTTCGAGGAGAAGGGCTGGGCCGAGCGCATCGAGCGCGAGGACGAACCCGATCGAAAGTACTTCGAACTCACCGAGGACGGCCGCGGCGAACTCGAGGAGCGCCGCGAAACCGGGTCGGAAAAGGCCCGAGACTTCGCGGACGTCATTCTCGGCTTCTTCCACGTCTACGCGGCCTTCTCGACCGACGACCGGTTCGAAATCCCCGAGATGGACGGCGAGTGGCGGTTCGACGAGGCGTTCAGCCACTGGGTCGTCGAACAGGTCGTCCGTCACCACGAACACTACTTCGAGACCGAGTTCGAGCGCCTCGAGGAGACGCCCGAAGAGTTCTCCGAGCGCCACGGCGTCGATTTGGAAGACTGAGGAGACGACGACGGTTCGCGCTCGTTCGACGCAGCACTCGAGGGATTCGGTCATCGCTCGAGCGGATTCGAGCGATTCGGTGCGCGGATTTGAGGCGTCCCGATCAGCCCGAGAACAGTTGCGGTCCGAACAGCATCATGACGAAGCTGACGAGCATCGTCACGCCGACCGTGGTCGTCACCAGACGAACCATGCCCCGGGTCGCATTGACGGGCAGTCGCGAAACGATCGCCTCGGTGCTCGTTCGGAGGATGTGTCCGCCATCGAGCGGGAATGCCGGGATGCAGTTGAAGAAGCCGAGCTGAATGTTGATCCAGCCGGTCCAGAACAGGAGGTTCGCCAGCAGGAAGACGAACCCGTCCCCGAACGCGCCGAGCGCGCCCTGCACCTCGTAGAAGTTCTGGATTCCACCGGTGAACCCGGCGAAGTTAAACGGTAAGATGCCGCCGACGCCGATCACCGGCAACATGATTGCGATCCCCATCTTTCCGAGGAAGGTGTCAGTGATACCGCCGAATCGCGTCTCGCCGTCCCCGCCGAGCAGTCCCAGATACTCGTCGGCGGGATAGAGCTGGACGCCGATGTCGCTGACGGTGATGCCGGACGTCCCCGGATGCGGCTGAATCCCGAGGAACCCGCTGTCGGACCGCGGGTTCTCGTCGAGGGTGACGGTGTGCGTCTGCCGTTCGTCGCCGATGTAGCCCGTCACGTTGACCTGCTGGTCCGGCTCGGTGTCCGCCAGCAGGGGTGCGAGATCCTCGTAACTGTGCACCCGCTCGCCGTCGAAGCGGGTGATGACGAACGTCTCGTCAGTCGGGCCGGTTTCGCCCTCGAGCGGTTCGTCTTCGACGACCGAGACCGCAGCCCCGATCGTCACCTCCCGTTCGACCCGCTCTTCGCTGTCCGCGGGTTCGATCGTCAGGGTAACTCGTTCGTCGTCGCCGACGGCGTCGAAGAAGCCGCGCTCGGTCGCGACCGTCTGGCCGTTGACCGCGCGAATCTCGTCACCGGCGGAGAGCCCCGTGGGGCCGTCGTCCATCGCCGCGGTCACGATCAGCGTCCTGTCGACCGGCACCGTTTCCTCACCGTTGAGTTCGACGGCTACTCGCTCGCCGTCGACGGCCTCGAGTTGGTCCGCGAGGTCGTCGTTGCCCTCGACTGCCGTGTCGTTGATCGCCGTGATGCGGTCGTTCGGTTCGATTCCCGCGTCGGCCGCGGGGGAGTCCTGTGCCACACCGCCGACGGCGGCACCGGGTGCGACGCCGATCGCGCCGACGACCGGACCGAACAGCAGGGCGAAGGCGAGGATCGTAATCGCGAAATTGTTCGTCACGCCGGCGGCGAACATCCGCGTCTGTCCGCCGCGGGACGCGGACTTGCTGCTCTCGTGATCGGGTTCGACGAACGCGCCGACGGGAAGGACGGCGAGCATCGCGACGCCCATCGAGTCGATATCGATGTCTTCGACGCGACAGAGCAGTCCGTGGCCGCCCTCGTGAACGACGAGTCCGACGAGCAGCCCGAAGACGATTCCGGGCGTCGCCGCCAGCGGCAGGAAGTCGTTAACCCCGGGGATGACGAGGACGTTGCGCGGCTGTCGAACCGCGGAATTCGCCATCTGTGGCGTCGAAAGCGAGGAGATCGCCGCCTGAACGAGGAACGCGAACATGGCCACCATCACGACCAGCGCGATGCCGACGCCGAGGTTCGACCACGCCCGCCAGAACCGTTTCGGACGGGCGAGCCGGTCGAGGAGCACTCGGCCGCGTTTGGTGTGGAAGGTGAGAATCGGCCCTTGCGTGCCGATGTAGTCGGGGAGATAGCCGCCGTTTCGGAGTCCGACGACCGCGAGCCAGTAGAGCAAGAGACCGAGCAGAACCCACGTCAGGAGTTCCGATCCGTAGATTGCGGGGGGCGAAACGAAGGCGAAGAGACCGTGATCCATCGATAGTATCTCTGGGCGGCGTTCTCAAATGGCTTTTGTCTATCAACCGACGCTCTGGGCCGACTCACCGCTCTCGGCGTAGCCGGCCGACGACGAACTCCCGGTCGACCTTCGCGAGGAAGGAGCCGAGCTTCGGTCCCTGCTCCTCGTCGAAGAACAGCCGGTAGCCCGCCGCGAAGAAGTCACCGACGTCGACGTCGTGGCGTCTTGCGGTCTCGTAAATTTCGCCCTGAATTTCGTCGGGGTCGTGACCCGCCTCGATGAAGTCGGCCAGTTCCGCGAGCGCGGCCTCGGTGTCCGCGTCGAACTCGTGGTCGGGGATCTCGCTGCGCTTGAGTTCGTAATCGAACTCGTTGCCCGTCCGGCGCGCCCAGTTGCGGGCCTGCTCGACGCGCTCGAGCGCCCCTTCGACGGCCCACTCGGGCGCGTCCTCGGGAATATGTCCTTCGCGACGCGCGATTTCTTCGCGCAGGTCGGGATCGTCGGTCATCCCGAGTACGGCGGCGAAGGTGTAGGGGAGCCGAATGCGCTCTTCGCGCGGTTCCTCAACGACGAAGGGGTAGACGCGTTCGGCGAACGCCCGCTCGTCCTCGCTGCCTTCGATCTCGCCGAAGTAAATCGCCTCGAGCCGGTCGAACTCGTCGACCAGCTGATCGAGGCGTTCGATGCTGAAGTCCCGCGCCTTCGCGGGGTCCTTCGCGAAGAAGTAGCGCAGGACCTCGGGCTCGAGCAGTTCCAGCACGTCGGAGACGAGGATGACGTTCCCCTCCGAGGAGGAAAAGGGCTCCCCCTCGAGGGTGAACCACTCGTAGACCATCGGGACCGGCGGCTCGATCTCGAGAACGTTCCGGGCGACGTCCTGACCGCTGGGCCAGGAGCCCTCGGCGTGGTCCTTGCCGAAGGGTTCGAAGTCGACGCCGAGGAGCTGCCACTGGGCGGGCCACTCGAAGCGCCAGGGGAGTTTGCCCTCGCGCAGCGTTGCCGTGCCCTCGTGACCGCAGCCGTCGATGGTCTGGTTGCCCGCGTCCATGTCGGTACACTCATAGTCGACGGTACCAGCCTCTCCCGCGTCCAGATCGACGCTCGTCACCGTTTCCGTGATCTTGCCACACTCCTCGCAGATCGGGTTGAACGGGATGTAGTCGCCGTTCGCGTCAACTTTGTCCTGATACTTCGAGAGGACATCGCGTGCGCGCTCCCGGTGCTCGAGGACGAACCGCGTAACCGCCTCGAACTCGCCGGACTCGTACAGTTCTGTATTGGAGACGAGATCGATCGGCACGTCGACGGCGTCGGCGCTGTTCTGAATGATCGTCGCAAAGTGGTCGCCGTAGGAGTCACAGCAGCCGAAGGGATCGGGGATATCGGTGTAGGGCGCGCCGAGGTTACGGCCGAGCGCACCGGCGTCGACTTCGCCGAGATCGACGAGGTTACCCTCGAGGTCACAGAGGGTCCGCGGGAGCTTTCTGAGGGGGTCGCGGTCGTCGGCGGTGAAGACCTGCCGGACCTCGTGGCCCCGGTCGCGCAGCACCTCGGCGACGAAGTAGCCGCGCATGATTTCGTTGACGTTGCCGAGGTGGGGGACGCCGGAGGGCGAGATGCCGCCCTTGACGACGATCGGTTCGTTCGGATTCCGCTTTTCTACCCGATCCGCAACTGTATCCGCCCAGAAGGCGTGTCGCGTTTCGCTCGCTTCCTCGCGCTGGAGCGTATAGGGACTGATCGCGTCGGATTCCGGCACGTCGATCGCGTCTCCGTCAGCGTCGCCGTCGGAACTCATTGCTCGTCGTTCGCCCAGTAGGTCGGTTCTTCGCCGGCACCGTCGGGGATGACGTCCGTCCCCTCGTGATCGCCGTGGCGAACCGCGCGGGCGATCCGGTCGGGATCCGTGCCGTCGAGGACGATGGTGCGCATCCCCGAGCGCTCGATGATCTTCGCCGCCAGCAGGTCGACGGGCGCGGACGCGCCGGCGTTCATCTCGAGGCCCGCGATGACGTCGACCAGCTCCGTGGCGGAGAGGTGATCGTACTTGGTCGCGTCGTCGTTCTCGTTGGGGTCGTCGCTGTAGACGCCGGGGACGCTCGTCGCGTAGACGAGCAGGTCGGCGTCGATATACTCCGCGAGTGCGGCGCCGACGGCGTCCGTGGTCTGGGCCGGCGCGACACCGCCCATGATACAGATGTCGTCCCGGCGGAGCGCCTCGCTGGCCTCCTCGTAATCGAGAGCCGGCGCGGTCACGGACTCCTCGCTCAGCGCCGCGATGAGCAACCGAGCATTGAGTCGGGTGACGTCGATCCCCAGCTGATCGAGTTCGATCTCGTTCGCCCCGAGCTCTCGAGCGGCCGAGATGTACTCGCGGGCGACACCGCCGCCCCCGACGACGGCACCGATCCGACAGCCCTCCGAAATGAGCTCTTCGATGACGGCAGCGTGTTCGGCGACCCGATCCCCGCCGGGTTCGGGAACGAGGACGCTCCCGCCGATAGAGACGACCACTTTCATACTACACCGGTGTAGCGGAGTTGCTATCTTAAGGGTTGCCAACTGCCCGGACGGCGTGGTGGCACACCCCTCGAGTCGGTGCTCGGCCGACCCTCGACCGGCGCGAGTCGACCTACGCCTCGAGTGACAGCACGAGCCCGTCGCCGTCCCGGTCGAACTCGGTTCCAAACGGCTCCGAGAGTTCGCGCATCCGCTCGCGGGACCACGCAGCAGCCTCTGAGTTCGCCTCGCGGACCGCGCAGTCGTGGATCTCAGTCGGCTGCAATCGGAGTTCGGTCAGCCGGCCGTCGGGCGTTACCGCGAGGACGAACAGAAAGCTCCGATCGTTGCGCAACTCGTCGTCGACTCGGTAGTCGTCGACGAAATCCCCCGCGTCGTAGACGATCGGCCGGCCCTCGTGGACTTCGATCCCCTGAAAGACGTGCGCGCTGTGACCGTGAACGATATCGACGCCTTCTTCGACCAGCCAGCGGCCGAACTCCCGGAACGATTCGGGCGGCTCCGTGACCATGTTCGGCCCCCAGTGCAGCGAGGCGACCAGCAGGTCCGGATTCGTCTCGCGTGCGCGCTCGAGCGCGTCCGATACGAGTCGCCGCGAGTCCGAATCGTCGATATCTATCTCGACCCGGGCCGTCCCCGGTGAGTCCTCGTCGGCCGCGTACTCCGGTGTGTTGTCAGTGAACGAGACGACCGCTACGTCGAGTCCGCTGTCGCTGCCCGCGTTCGACTCATCGTCGCCCGCGCTGGAGCCGCCGACCGTCCGAATCGCGGGCTCGAGCGCCTCGTCGATCGTCTCGCCGGCACCCGCGTGACCGATGCCGGCCTCATCGAGCGCCGCGATAGTGTCCCGCAGCGCAATCTCCTCGTAGTCGAGGACGTGGTTGTTCGCCAGCGCACAGATATCGACGCCCGCGCGCTCGAGGGCCGGAATCGCCCACTCGGGATCGGCTCGGAAGTGAAACGGACGGCGGGTACGCTGCCACTCCCGGCCGCGCGTCGAGAGCACGCACTCGAGGTTGATCACGAGCCCGTCCAGTTCGCGAAGGCGCTCGAGGGCGTTCCCCCAGACCGCATCGACGGATCGACTGCGTTGACGGTCGTCGACAAGCCGACCGAGCATCACGTCGCCCGTGAAGCCGATTCGAAGGGGCATATCGAACGTTCGCGGTGCACGCCCAAAATCCCAGGCCACTGGTTCTCGACCTGCGTTCCGTCGCACGGTACCCACGTGGGCTCGGCTTTGCCGGGTGGGACTGAAAGGGGCGCGCTGGGCAGGCGCCGCACGCCCAGCGCGGGCTTTCTGGCGACAGCTACAAAGCCCGAGCACCCAATCATTCGGATATGCACGTACTGGGTGTTCACGACGGGGGTGCCGATGGTGACGCGCTCGAGGCGGTCGTCGATCGGACCGTCGATCGCCTCTCCGAGCGAGGTCGCGTCGGCGTCGTCAGGTACGATTCGACGATCGCCGACGGAGCGTACGCGCGCGAATCCATCACCTTCGGCGGAGACGTCACCTACGACCTCGGGGTCGACGGCGACTGGCTCGCTTCAGGGACGGGGATGTCCGTCGGTGACGCGCTCGATAGTCTGGCGACCGACTGCGAGTATGCAGTTATCGTCGGCACACCGACGTTGCGATATCCCTCGATCGTCGTCGGATCGGCCGGTGCCGAACGCGAGCCGACCGGTGAGGTCATCGCAACCGTCGACGGCCCCGCCGCCCTCGAGCTCGACGCCGTGGTGGCGGCCGTCGAGTCGGCCGAACCCCATGAGACCCTCGAGTCGCTGGTGACCCGCATCAAACGATCGCCGCGGGCCGACCGGGCGGGCGCGATCGCGACCTTCACCGGCCGAGTCCGCGCGAAAGACGGCGCGGACGACGCGCGCACCCGGCACCTCGAGTTCGAGAAGTACGAGGGAGTCGCCGACGAGCGGATGGCGGCCCTCGAATCGGATCTCGAGGCTCGAGACGGCGTCTTAGACGTCGAACTCTACCACCGAACGGGCGTCGTTGAGGACGGCGAGGATATCGTCTTTGTCGTGGTCCTCGCTGGCCACCGCGAGGAGGCGTTTCGGGCCGTCGAAGACGGGATCAATCGGTTGAAAGACGAGGTACCACTCTTCAAGAAGGAAGTGACCATCGAGGACGAGTTCTGGGTCCACGATCGATCCTGACCGTTATATTCGTTCACGAGTCGGACTAAAGTTGTGAAACGGTCGAGAAAGATGATATTACATGTATCGGGACAGTGAAAACAGAAATAATACGTTAGCTGCTGTTTTAAAACGTCTCGTATCCTCCCGTCTACTCATTAATAGTCTCGTAAGTGAGGATAAAAGGTCTATTACCCCCCAGATCGCTGAACACAATCGAAACGCCGCTAACCATCTGCTATTTATAACAGATATCCCCCACAAGGAGTAACTGTCCATGAGCACGACAGCCCAACCCCCCACGGAAAGCAAGGAACACCGCCTCACGTCCTACCTCCGCGACCGCGCCGAAGACGGTGAACTATACTTCAAAGGCAAGTTCATCGCGGACGATGTCGGCATGTCACCCAAGGAAATCGGTGCGCTGATGGTCAAGCTATCGGACACCGTTCCCGACCTCGAGATTGAGAAGTGGTCCTACACGAGCGCGACCACGTGGCGCGTCGCCCCTGTGTAACTCCGGTCACCCTGACCGACTCGCACGAACAGTCTCCGCGTTCTCCACTCCGCGCTGTATCACCGACGCGATCCAGCGCGATCCCCACCTGAATTGCTGGCCACTCCGCTGACGCTTCGATGCCTGCTGGCGCGTTACTCACACGATCGTTTCTATCTCCGACGCGCTACGAGCGGGTCCACGTTGTTTCTGTACAACAGTCTCTCGAGAGCACACCGTCACGACGACCACCGTCTGCGACCGGAAGAAACGGACGGCCCTGCCGACGGCAGTCGATTTATACCCGGCCATAGTGAATCACGTGTGATGGACGATGTCGACCGGTCCGGATTCGGGACAGCGAGACGGGGCGGTCGCTCGCTCGAGGATGGGCCGCCGATCGACCGGATCGAGTCGGTGTTTTCGGTATACGAGGCGAGCCGCAAAGACGGACAGCTAGTGTACTACGGTGATCCGTTGACCCACCCGGAGCGGGTGCTTCGGGAACTCTGGCCTGTCTTTCACGAACGCGGGTACGACGTCGATCTCGAGACGCGTCACGGCGAGTACGTCCTCGTCGCCGAGCCCACCAGCGTCGGGATCGACGGGATCCCCTGGACGAACATCGTGCTGTTCCTGCTGACGATCGGGTCGACGCTGTTCGCGGGCTCGTTCTGGTATCAGCTCGATCCGATCTCCGATCCGGCCGTGATCTGGCAGGCATGGCCGTTCACGGTGGCCATTCTGGGGGTTCTTAGCGTCCACGAAATGGGTCACTACGTGATGAGCCGGTACCATCAGGTCGACGCCTCGTTACCCTACTTTATTCCGGTGCCAACGCTCATTGGGACGATGGGAGCGGTCATCACCCTGAAAGGTCGGATGCCGGACCGAAAGGCGCTGTTCGATATCGGCGCTGCCGGCCCGCTGGCCGGGCTGGTCGCGACAGTCGTCGCGACCGTGATCGGTCTTCACCTGCCGCCGGTTTCAGTCGACCCCGCGTTACTCCAAAACCCCGACGCGATTCGGATCGAACTGGGGTATCCGCCGCTGCTCGAGTTGCTTGCGGCGGGGTTCGACCAGCCGCTGTACCGGAACGACCCGACGACTGGGGTGAACCCGGTCGTCATCGGCGCGTGGGTCGGGATGCTCGTCACCTTTCTCAACCTGATTCCGGTCGGCCAGCTCGACGGTGGCCACATCCTCCGGGCGATGGTCGGCGAGTTACAGGAGACGATCGCGGCGCTGGTCCCGGGCGTGCTGTTCGCACTCGCTGCGTACCTCTACTACGTCGACGGCCACAACCTGAACACGGTCTTCGTCTGGATCATCTGGGGGCTGTTAACGGCGCTGCTCGCCTCGCGTGGGCCGGCCACACCGATCCGCGACGAGCCGCTCGGCCGCGGCAGGTTCCTCCTCGGCGTCGTCACGTTCGGACTCGGAGCGCTCTGTTTCATGCCGGTCCCGGTCGAGATCGTCGGCTAACTGGGCAGTCGCCCAGTCCAAATTATTCTGGCCTCTCCTGACCGACCTCACTCTCGCTCAGCCGTGCGTGTAGCCGCGGTCCGCGAGCGGCTCGCCGTCCATTGTAATTCCGCCGTCGGCCTCGAGCACCGTGCCGATCACCGACACCGAAACGTTGATCGACTCCCTCACCGCCGGAATCATCGCCTTGGGGAGCGTCGCGACGAGTTCGAAGTCCTCGCCGAACGTCGTCGCGAGCTCGAGCGCCTCGTCGTCGCCGTCCGTCACGTCGCGGACGCTGTCGTCGATCGGGAGCCGATCGGACTCGATCGCGAACCCGCAGTCGCTGGCCTCGGCGAGCTGGTGGAGCGAACGGGCCAGCCCGTCGCTCGAGTCCATCATCGCGCTCGCGTGGGGGGCCAGCGCCCGGCCGGCCGCGATCCGTGGCTCGAACTGAAAGAGGTCGTTCGCGCGCTCGCGCAGGTCGGCGTGACCGCCGTCGGCCGCGCGCTCGAAGTACTCGAGCCCGGCCGCGCTCCGTCCCAGCGTACCGGTCACGCAGACGGCGTCGCCGGGCCGAGCGCCGCTTCGGAGAACGGGCTCGTCGGTTCGACCGATCGCGGTCGTCGCGACGGTGAACTCGTCGTGGCCGTCCAGATCGCCTCCGACGTACTCGGTGCCGACGCGCTCGCAGACGTCGCTCGCGCCGCGAACGAAGTCGAGCAGTTCGTCGCGGTCGAATTCGGGGGCGGCGTAGGCGGCGACGGCGGCCGTGGCGTCGGCACCCATCGCCGCTACGTCAGAGAGGGACGCGCCGACGGCGCGCCAGCCGGCCGTGTAGCGGGTCGTTCCGCGCGGAAAGTCCGTCCGCTCGTGGAGCATGTCCGTCGTCACGACCAGCCCGTCGACGACTGCCGCATCGTCGCCGGCCGCGTCGAGTTCGTCCGACAGGAGACCCAGGGCGGCGCGTTCGTCCATACCCCCCCGTTTCGACTCGAGGGCGAAAAGCAGTCCGGGCCGACGCGGGACTGCTCGGATACGATGGCCTTAAATGCCGCCGCCGGGAATCACACGCCAATGGCTACGATGTACGACGTTCCGGCGGACGACCTCATCGAGGCGCTCGCCGACGATCTCGCGGAACGACTCGAGGAACCCGACTGGGGCAAGTTCGCCAAGAGCGGTGTCGACCGAGACCTTCCACCCGAACAGGACGACTTCTGGGCGACCCGCGCCGCGAGTCTCCTGCGCAAGGTCGCCGACCGCGGTCCCGTCGGCGTCGAACGACTCTCGACGGAATACGGCGGCGCGAAGAACGGCTCGAACCGCTATCAGGTCGCACCCGACAAGCGCACCGACGGCTCGAAGAACCTCATTCGAACGATCCTCCAGCAACTCGAGGAGGAGGACCTCGTCGAGACCGCCGAGGGTGAAGGTCGCCGAATCACCGCCGCGGGACAGAGCCTGCTCGACGACACCGCCGGCCAGGTTCTCGAGGACCTCGACCGTCCGGAACTCGAGCGCTACGCGTAATTTCAGGACCTCGTTTTCGCGTCGGTTTTCCCGCCCAGAGCCATCGCTACCGTCGTCCGTAATCATTTTCCGGCGTGCCGGAGAAGTACGAGACAACTATGAGTGGCTCACCGGACGAGGAAAAACTCGAGGAGCTCCGACAGAAGAAAATGGAGCAGCTACAGGACCGCGCCGATTCCCAGGGCGAGGGCAATCAGGAGGCGGCCAAGCAACAGGCCGACGCCCAGAAGAAAGCCGTACTGCGCCAGCACCTGACCGACGAGGCTCGCAAGCGGCTCAACACGGTCAAGATGAGCAAGCCCCAGTTCGGCGAGCAGGTCGAACAGCAGGTCGTCAGTCTCTCCCGGAGCGGCCGCCTCCAGGGGAAGATCGACGATGACAAGATGAAACAGCTCCTCAAGGAGCTCAAGCCGGACTCGCAGAGCTTCGACATCCAGCGCCGGTAATGGAGCTCGGACTGCTCTACAGCGGCGGCAAGGACTCGACGCTCGCGGCGCTCTTGCTCGAGGGGTTCTACGACGTGACGCTGCTGACGGCGCACTTCGGAATCAGTGACGACTGGAAACACGCCCGCGAGACGGCCGATACGGCCGGGTTCGCCTTCGAACGTCTCGAGTGCGATCCGGACGTCGCCCGCGAGGCCGCCGATCGGATCCGCGAGGATGGCTTCCCGCGAAACGGCATCCAGCTGGTCCACCAGCACGCCCTGGAGCAGTTGGCTGCTCACGAATTCGATGCGATCGCCGACGGGACCCGACGCGATGACCGCGTCCCGACGGTCTCGCGTGCGCAGGCCCAGAGCCTCGAGGACCGACACGACGTCGATTACATCGCGCCGCTGTCGGGCTTCGGCCGGTCGGCCGTCGATCGACTCGTCGAGGCGCGCCTGGACGTGACCGTCGGGCCGAGCGAGGAGATCGACAGGGCCGATTACGAGGCGGAGCTCCGCGCGCTCATTGCGGAGGAAGACGGTCCAGCGGCGATCGCGGAGTGTTTCCCCGATCACGATCAGACGTACGTGACCAAGGTGCGGTGAGCTCGACCGGTCGATTCTCTGTTCTCAGCCGCCGCGAGTGAACTCGAACCGGGCCCCGCCGGCCTCGCTGTCGGTGATCGCGACCTGCCAGCCGTGGGCGTCGGCGATCGCGCGGACGATCGCGAGGCCGAGCCCCGACCCCTCCGCGGATGTCGAGTACCCCTGTTCGAGCACTTCCGCTCGCTTGTTTTCAGGGATACCGGGACCGTCATCGGCGATGAAGAAGCCGCCGTCACAGGGGCCGACGCGGATGTGGACGTCCTCGCGGCCGTGTTCGATCGCGTTCCGATAGAGGTTCTCGAAGAGCTGTTTCGCCCGAAGGGGATCGACCTGCAGCGTTCGATCGCCGACCGTCTCGTAGGTGGCTTCGTTCGTCTCGACGGCCGTCCACGCGTCGCTCGCGAGTTCGACTAGCGGGACGTCGTAGGGGTCTTCGACCTGGGTGCCGCTGCGGGCCACCGACAGCGTCTCCTCGATCAGCTCGTCCATCCGGGAGAGCGCCGCGTCGACCTCCTGCAAGTGTTCCGGATCGCCGGTCGTAAACGCCGCGTGGAGCCGGCCCTGAGCGACGCTGAGCGGGTTCCGGAGATCGTGACTGACGACGCTCGCGAACTCCTCCAGGCGCGCGCTCTGTCGTTCGGCCTCGCGAACGGCGGTCCGCTGTTGGATCTCGTAGACGCCGGCGACAGTGCCCGCGCCGACACCGACCGTCCCGCCCATCAGGAGCAAGTACAGCGGCGCTTGCGCGCCGGTCCCCTCGAGGTATAGCACGTAGAGATGCAGCGCCGTCACGAGGACGGCAGCGAGGAAGCCGCCGAGTCCGTAGCCGAAGACGGTGAGCCGGTCTCGAGCCGAGACATCCTTCGATACCAGCCAGCGGTCGGCGAAGACGACGGCGGTCGCTGCGAGCAGTGGGAAGACGCTCTCGAGGAGCGCTCTGGTCGCCACCTGCTCGAGAGGGATGCGAATGCCGATAATCGCCGCGAGGAACAGTCCCAGCGCCGAGAGCGGGGAAATCGGCAGTCGCTCGCCGATCTCCGCGATCCAATCGTCGTCGGCCACGCGTTGCACAGTGACCCCTTGACGCAGGTCGCTATCAATGTACGGGACGGTCTCAGGGTGGTGATGGTAGAACTAACAGAAATTAGCATTAAACCAAAACGTCTGTCGCCCGCTCGCCGGGACTGCCGACGGTCGCGGCGGCCACGGCGGAACGAAAGGATAGAAGTTCGCCGTCCCCGAACGAATTCGCATGTACGACCGGATCAAGGGCTTTCGTGACTTCTACCCCGGCGAGATGTTCGCCAGGCGGGCGACTATCGATGTACTGGAGGAGACCGCCCGCGAGTACGGCTTCCGCGAGATCGGAACGCCGGCGCTCGAGCGCGCCGAACTCTGGACCGACAAGAGCGGCGACGAGATCGTCGACGAACTCTACTCCTTCGAGGATCAGGGCGGTCGCCACGTCGCGATGACGCCCGAACTGACACCGACCGTCGCCCGGATGGTCGTCGCCAAGCAACAGGAGCTGTCGAAGCCGATCAAGTGGGTCTCCACGCGGCCGTTCTGGCGCTACGAACAGGTCCAGCAGGGTCGCCAGCGGGAGTTCTATCAGACCAACGTCGACATCTTTGGCTCGTCCGCACCCGAAGCCGACGCCGAGATCCTCGCGTGGGCCGCCGACGCCCTCACCGGGCTGGGACTCACCGGCGACCACTTCGAGTTTCGGATCTCTCACCGGGACATCCTCGGCGGCGTCCTCGAGAGCTACGGCGCCGACGTCGACACCGAGGCGGCGATCCGCGCGGTCGATAAGTCCGGTAAGATTTCAGAGGTCGAGTACCACGACCTCCTGATCGACGCCGGCCTCTCGGCGGACCAGGCCGCCGAATTCGACGACCTCATCGCCGACGGCGACCTCGAGGCGGTCGAAGCGTTCGCCGACACCGAGCGCGTGACGGCTGCCGTCGAGAACCTGCAGAACGTGCTCGCGGCCGCCGAGGACTTCGGCGCGCGCGAGTACTGCACCGTCTCGCTCGAGACGGCCCGCGGACTGGACTACTACACCGGCGTCGTCTTCGAGTGTTTCGACTCCGCCGGCGAGGTCTCCCGGTCGATCTTCGGCGGCGGCCGCTACGACGACCTCATCGAGGGCTTCGGTGGCCAGCCGACGCCTGCGGTCGGCGTCGCGCCCGGTCACGCGACGCTGCCGCTCCTGTTACAGCGCGCGGGCGTCTGGCCCGAGGAGGAAGTCACGACGGACTACTACGTCCTGCAGGTCGGCGATACTCGCTCGGAGGCGGCGCGAATCTCCCGCGAGCTGCGCGATCGCGGTCACGTCGTCGAGACCGACGTCGCCGGGCGCTCCTTCGGGGCACAGCTCGATTACGCCGACTCGATCAATGCCGAAACCGTCGTCATCGTCGGCGAACAGGACCTCGCGAACGACGAGGTGACGATCAAGGACATGGCGTCGGGCGATCAGACGCAGGTTCCGGTCGAGGAGTTCCCCGGCGACCTCGAGCGACCGACGTTCGAGGACCTCGACTGAGTCACTCGGGCCGCGGGTTCGAATCCCGTTCCGACACCGACGCTGGCGGCTGTTCCGACTGTTTCTCTGACGGCTGACCGTCAGCGTCGGCGCGATTCTCGAGGCGCTTCTCAGCGTCGCATCGCTCGACCGAGTGCCCCGTCTCGACGAAGTGCTCGATCATCGCGCGGCTAAGCTCGTTCGGATCGTCCCCGTCGACTCGGTGCTGCCACTCACACTCACCACAGTACGCCCCCTGCACGCGTGGTCCGTCGAACGGGTCGCTAATGAACTATGGGGTTCACATCGGGGTATCGTACGTACCCGCGGTCGAGCGAGATCACGGCTGCAGGTCCCATCGTTAACTGCGGCGGCGACGTACCTCGCCCGATGGCTGACGCTGACGCCGACACCCGCCCGAACGTCCTGTTCGTGCTCACCGACCAGGAGCGATACGACGCCAGCGCACCCGAGGGCCCCCCGGTCGACACGCCGGCGATCGATCGGCTCTCGAGCGAAGGGATCCGCTTCGAGCAGGCGTTTACGCCGATCAGCATCTGCTCGAGTGCTCGCGCGTCGCTCCTGACCGGTCAGTTTCCCCACGGTCACGGAATGCTGAACAACTGCCACGAGCCGGACGCGATCCGGGCGAACCTGCCCGCGGACCTGCCGACGTTCTCGGAGGAACTCGTCGCGGCCGGCTACGATCTCACTTATACCGGGAAGTGGCACGCTGGCCGCGACCAGACGCCCGCCGATTTCGGCTTCTCGTATCTCGGGGGCAGCGACGAACATCACGACGACATCGACGAGGCGTTCCGCGAGTACCGCGAGGAGCAAGGCGTCCCGGTCGGCGAGGCCGATCTCGAGGAGGAGATCTACACCGGCGAGGAGCCGAGAGAGAGCTCCGAAGGGACGTTCGTCGCCGCAAAAACGTCCGTCGACGTCGAGGACACGCGAGCCTATTTCCTCGCCGAGCGGACGATCGACGCGATCGAATCGCATGCGGACGGCGATCGAGACGGCCCGTTCTTCCACCGGGCGGACTTCTACGGCCCGCACCACCCCTACGTCGTTCCGGAGCCCTACGCCTCACTGTACGATCCCGACGAGATCGAGCCGCCCGAGAGCTACGCCGAAACGTACGACGGGAAGCCGCAGGTCCACGAGAACTACCTCGCCTACCGCGGCGTGACCGGTTTCGATTGGGACATCTGGGCCGAAGCCATCGCGAAGTACTGGGGCTTCATCACGCTGATCGACCACCAGTTCGAGCGGATCCTCGAGACGCTCGAGAGTCGGGGACTGGCCGACGACACGGTCGTGGTCCACGCCTCGGACCACGGCGATTTCGCCGGGAGCCACCGCCAGTTCAACAAGGGGCCGCTGATGTACGACGACACCTATCGCATCCCGCTGCAGATCCGCTGGCCGGGCGTGGCCGACGACGGCTCGAGTTGCGAGGTCCCGGTCCATCTGCACGATCTCGCGGCGACCTTCCTCGATATCGCGGACGTGCAGGTTCCCGACAGCTTCGACTCGCGGAGTCTGGTTCCGCTGCTCGAGAACGGGAGCGATCTCCCCGAGGGCCACGACTGGCGGGTCTCGACGTTTGCCCAGTACCACGGCGACGAGTTCGGACTCTACAGCCAGCGAATGGTCCGCACGGAGCGCTACAAGTACGTCTACAACGGCCCCGATATCGACGAACTGTACGATCTCGAGGCGGACCCAGCGGAGCTCCGAAACCTGATCGACCACCCCGAATACGAGGACGCGCGACGAGAGATGCGGGATCGACTGGCCGACTGGATGGAGGAGACGGCGGACCCGAACCGCGTCTGGGTGACGGACGTGCTCGAGAACGCGTCCTAGACCGCACTCGATGACGACTATGCGGTGGCGCGCGCTGTCGAGCGATGAACGAAGTGAATCGCGAGATAACACTGCGCGAGGGATGAGTGAGCGCCGCGAGGCGCGAACGAATCGGTTGGGGAGGGTGTGGAAATCCCGTGTTGTCGCGCGAGCAGGACGCTCGTCTCGACAGGAGAAACAGCAACCAAACTCCGACCACCCGTTTCCGCAGCTCATCACGGAACGGAAGCGTACGTTTACGGTTCCGAAGCCGATACCTTCCGATATGATCGCCGACAGCGACGAGACGGGGGGTATCCGATGACGGGAACGCGAGACGACTCGAGCGAGTCACCGGCCGAACTCCGCGAGGAAGCCGCCGAATACGAGGAAATCGCCGACGCGCTCGAGGACCTGCTCGCGGAACTGCGCGACGAGGAGCTCAAGGACTCGCGACTCGAGGGGTTGTTCGACGAGGTGAGCTCGAGCGATCCGAACATCTGGAACATCGTGAGCGCGTTCATCGACGTCGAGGACGGCGAGGCGGTGGTCGCCGACGAGTCGAAGCTGGCACAGGGAAGTTGGGCACCGGAAATCGTCGAGGGCTGTGACACGATGATCACCCTCGATATCGAGTACGGGATGATGCCCGACGAGTTCAAATACACCGCCGGAAAGAAACTGAGCCAGCGAATCGAGGAATTTCGGCAGCAGGCGGCGGAGGCGCGCAAACGGGCCGACGAACTCGAGAACGACGCGGACGACTGAGAACCGCTCGACGATCAGCCGACGACTACTTGTTCCCGTTCGAATCTCTCGGTAGCTGTCTCGCTTTCCGCCGTCTCGCTCTCGCCGGTCCGCCAGCGCCACGAGCCGATCTCGCACGGCTCGAGCGAGACGATCAGATAGGACCGATCGGGCCACGTCGCCTGCGCGGCGTCGGTCGCGCTCGGTCGCGGCGGGCCGCGGGGATGGGAGTGGTAGAAGCCGACTATTTCCTCGCCGCGGTCCTCGAGTCGATCGAAGATCGCCAGCTGTTCCTCGGGATCGATCTCGTACCGCGTCCGAGGCGTATCGGCGACGTTTTCGGCCGGATACTGCGACCGAACGCGACTCTGTCCGGCGGGCTCGTACGTGCCCCCGAGGACGCCACAGATCTCCCCGGGTTTCCCCTCACGGGCGCGCTCGAGAATCGCCTCGCGGACGGCGGTCGGGAGGACGATCACGGGCTCGAGTCGATTTCGGCTCTCGACTCGGAATCAGTTGTTCCGGTCCCCGTCTCGAGCCCCTCGAGTTCCGCGAACGGAACCGCGATGTCCGCAGTCGGTCCGTCGAACAGCTCCGGCTGGACGATCGGTGCGAGCGCCTCGAGCGTGTCCACCAGCCGCGGTCCGGGCCGATTGAGATAGTGGTCGCCGTCCATCGCCCAGACGCGCCCCTCCCGGACCGCCGTCAGCTCTCCCCACCCCTCGCGTTCGGTGAGATCGGTTCTGTTCCGGGCGATTTGCTCGAGGTCGAAGCCACAGGGTGCGACGATCACGACTTCGGGATCGTACGCGCGGATGTCCGTCCACTCGCGCGGACTCGAGCGCTCGCCGACGTCGGCCAGCCCGTACTCGCCGCCGGCCCACTCGACGAGTTCGGCTGTCCAGTGGCCCGCGATCATCGCGGGATCCGTCCAGTCGAAGATCGCCACGCGCGGACGGTCTTCGGCCGCGATACCGGCGGTTCGATTCCGAACCGTCTCTATCCGCGACTCGAGATCCCGCCGAACGTCGCGAGCACGCTCCTCGCGATCGACCGCGCGGCCGATTCGCTCGAGGTCGTCCAGCACGTCGCCGACGCTGTGGGGATCGGTCGGGACGATCTCGGGGTCGGCGTCGATTCGGTCCACTGCATCCTCGACGACCGCCGCGTCGACCGCACAGACGTCGCACATCCCCTGCGTGACGATCACGTCCGGTTCGAGGTCGTCGAGCGTCTCGACCTCGACGTCGTAGACGCCACCCTCGGTATCGGCGGTCTCGAGCACCTGCTGATCGATCTCGCCGCTCGAGCCCGCGGTATCGATCCGCGAGCGGGTGACGGCGGGCGCGGCCGCGGCGTCCGGTGGGTAATCGCACTCGTGGGAGACGCCGACTGGCTCGCAGCCGAGCGCGGCCACCATCTCGGTCGCCGAGGGGAGCGTCGTGACGATTCGCATGGCTGCTCGTAGGGTGCGGGCGACCAAAAACGGAGGCCTCGATGAGGGAACGGGAAGTCGGCTCTACAGATGTCGCAGGCCGAATGCATCGAGTTGTCCGAGAACCTGAGGTTCTCGGGATCGAGCGAATTTTTCGGATTCGCGGACAGGGCGCTTCCGAAAGAACCGTCAGCGGTCGGCGCGAAGCGCCGACGATCTCGCGGGAACGAAGCTCCCGCTTAGTGACGAGACGCCAGCGGCGTCTCGAACCACTTCATCCCGAGACAGTTCACCGCCACATCGTCGCTGTCCGCTCACGAGCCCTAGTTTCATCTAATTCCGTGGTGTAGCCCTCCCTGGACAGGTCCGTACTCCGTATGATTGACCCGGCTCTGCGACAGGCTCGTTCCTCGAATCGGCCTCCCCTGTTAGTGCCCACATGAACCAGCGAACCCGCGTCGCCGTCGCCGCCGCTGTCATCGTCCTCCTGCTCGCGTCACTCGGCGTCCAAGCGGTCGTTATCGATCGCGAGCCGAGAGTCGTAACCGACGACGGCAGGTACCCCGGGAACACGCTCGTCGGCGTCCATTCGTACAACGACGACGGGCGGGTCGTCGAACTGGCGCCCGACGGCGAGGTCGTCTGGGAGTGGTCGGTGCCGGACTCGCGCGTGTTCGGCGTCGAACAACTCGACGAGGGAACGGTGCTGGCGGCCGTCGCCGTCAGGACGCCCGCCGAAGACTGCCCCGAGGAGTACCTCGAGTACGAGGAGACAGACCACCAGTGCGTCCACAATCGCGTCGTCGAAATCGATACGGACTCGAACGAGGTCGTCTGGGAGTACGACTGGTACGACGAGTTCATCGCCGACCACGAAGTCCACGACTTCGAGCGCCTCGAGAACGGCGAGACGGCGATCGTCGACATGGGGAATGATCGCGCGTTCACCGTCGACCGTGACGGCGAGATCACCTGGGAGTGGCACGCCGAGGACCACTTGACGCCGGGCACGCCGTTCTACGAGGAGTACGGCGGTCCCGAGAAGGAAGGGGAACACGACGACTGGACGCACGCGAACGACATCGACCGACTGGAGAACGGCAACTTCCAGATGAGCATCCGCAACTTCGACGCGATCATCGAGGTCGATCCGGAGACCGACGAGGTCGTCGACGTCATCGGCGAGCCCGGGAACCACGACGTACTGGACAAACAGCACAATCCGCACCGCATCGAAGACCAGGGGACGATGGTCGTCGCCGACAGCGAGAACGGGCGCATCGTCGAACTCGACGTCGAGTCTGAAGCGCGCGTCTGGCGCTACACCGGCCCCGCGAGCGAGCCCCTCCAGTGGCCTCGGGACGCCGACCGGCTACCCAACGGCAACACGCTCATCACCGACTCCCGGAACAACCGCGTGCTCGAGGTCGACCCCGCCGGCGAGATCGTCTGGCAGTTCGACGATCGCGCCGGCGAGGTGATACCGCTGGCGTACGAGGCCGACCGGATCGGCGTCGACGAGCGGTCCGACGTTCCACCGGGGACCGAACTGACCGCGGTCGACGACGAGCCCGGCCCCGTCGAGTCGGCGATTCGGAAGGGGGCGGCCATGGCCCAGTACGTCCTCCCGACGTGGATGCACCTCCCGCAGGTGCTGCACGTCGCCGGCATCGCCCTCGGGGCGCTCTGGCTCTGTGCGGAGGGGGTCGTCTTCGGCTGGCGGCGGATCAGAGCCCGTCAGTGATCGGGTCCGGCCTCGCCGGCCGTTGCGGCCCCGTCGGTCCCGGTCAACGTCTCTCGAGTGTCTCGGTGTCGCCGGTCGCTGGATACGGACCGCTCACCGGGTTGCCTTGTACGTGAGAAACACCGCCGTCCCGAGCGCCGCGGCGTACCACAGCGTCCCCACGCGGATGACGATCGTGGCGGCGGCCGCGACGGCTTCGGGGTAGCCGAACGTGAGCAGCACGCCGACCATGGACGCCTCCGCCGCCGCGAGGCCCCCCGGGAGCATCGACACCGCGCCGACGACCGATCCGAGGCCGAAGACGAACAGGCCGATCACGACGCTGGTCTCGAGGCCGAACCCCTCGAGGACCAGCCAGAGGGCGACGCCCTCCAGACCCCACGCCGCGAGGCTGCACAGCGTCGAGACGACCAGCGGGCGAAACTGAAACAGCTGGTAGGCGCTCTCGTAGAACCGCTCCAGTTCGGTCGCGTAGTCGCCGACGACTGGGACCGACTCGAGACGACCGAGGATCGTCAGGCTGGCCCGTCGCCACTGGAGCAGGCCGATACCGGCCGCGATGGCGCCGAGGACGATGACGACGGGGAGCGACGAGCGGCTGTAGACCAGCAGTCCGAGCGCGGCCATCGCACTCAGCGCGATGAGGTCCGTGACGCGCTCGGCGCCGACGACAGAGGTGGTCTTGCTCACGGGGACGCCGCGCTCCTCTCGGAGGAACCACGCCTTCCAGACCTCGCCGGCCTTCCCCGGCGTGACGACCATCATCAGGCCGCTGAAGAAGGTGACGGCGCTCGCCTCGAGCGGGATCTCCACCTCGAGCCGCCGGAGGTAGTAGTGCCACTTGGCGAACCGGAAGCCGTACCCGACGGTCGTCAGGCCGATAACGGCCGCGAACGTCCCCCAGTTCAGGGTGGCGAGGGCGCTCGTCACGTCGCCGACGTTCGCGTAGGCGGCGAGGCCGAGGAAGACGACGACCGAGAGGAGTGCCGTCAGCCAGATGCCGTGGTCGCGGACGACCGCCCGGCCGTAGTCGACGACGGTCTCACCGTAGTCGCTCATCGCCGCAGGAATCCCCCCGACGTGAGCGTCCCGACGGCGCGACCGGAGGCGGTGCGGAGCTGGTGGAGTTTCGTCGCGACGTGTCCCGAGAGGTACCGTCCGCGACCGCTCGCTCGAACGCGCCCGTCGCGGACGGCGTCTACGAGCGAGCCGTCGTCTTCGACGCTGGTGTACGCGCGGCCGATTTCCATCGGGAAGTGAGCGTCGCTTCCGCCGGTCGCCGGCAGGTCGCGGGCGGCCGCGTACGCCGCTGCGCGCTCGTTGAACCGACGGCGGACGCAGCGCGAATTCACCGTTTCGACCCCGTCAACGGCGTCCGCGAGTGCTCCGAGGTCGGTCTCGTAATACTGCCGCAACGTGTCGAACGGATGCGAGAGGACGGCGACGCCGCCCTGCTCGTGGACGTGGTCGACCACCGCCAGCGGATCAGTCTGCGGCGGTGCCTCCGCGACGTCGAGCGCCAGGAGGTGACCCTCGGTCGTCGTCACTTCGACCGCGGGGATCACTTCGAGGTCGTCCGGCGCGGCGTCCCGAACGGCGTCGACGTTGGCGAGCGTGTCGTGGTCGGTGACGGCGATGCCGTCGAGTCCGGCGTCGACCGCTGCTTCGGCCACGCGCTCGGGAGGAGTGCTCGAGCAGGGCGAAGCGTTCGTGTGTACCTGAAGATCGTATCGTCGTGTCATGGTGGTCTCGGTGCGAAGTGGAGTGAGATGGTCACGTGATCATCTCGATGAGTCGGGGTGGAACCTCGTAAAGGACTGCGATAACGAGAAGCCCCCAGACGACGAGATTGACGAGAAACGGGCGGTCACCGAAGAGGAACTTCGGGTCGCCGCCCAGATCCTGCGTGTGGGCGAGGAAGTGGTAACGGAAGGCCGCGAAGACGGCGAACGGGAGCGTGGCCATCATCCACATCCCGCCGCGGTAGAACGTGTAGAGCGAGTAGGAGACGACCAGCGCCGCGAGGACGACGACGAGCAACTGGTCGAGCGTCTCCTCGGTGTACTCGGCGAGGGTCGCGCGCGCCGCGGCCGGATCATCGTTGACGACCATCTCGTGGCGGCGTTTGCCGAGCGCGAGCATTAGCGCCCCGAGAAACGTACAGACGACGAGCCAGGGACTCAGGTAGACGTCGATGGCGACGACGCCCGCGATGGCCCGCAGGACGAACCCGACGGCGATGACCATCACGTCGACGATGACAATATCCTTCAGAAACGAGGAGTAAAGCGCGTTCTGGGCGAGATACGTGCAAACGACGAGGAGGAACAGCGGGCCGAGGTACCAGGAGAGGGAGAGTCCGACGACGAAGAGTAGGAACGCGAACGATACTGCGACGGGGATCGAGACCTGACCGCTGGCGATGGGACGGTGTTTCTTCCGCGGGTGGTTGCGGTCCTCCTCGATATCGAGGATGTCGTTGCCGATGTACGTCGTGCCCGTGATGGCACAGAAGGCGACGATCCCGACGGTGACGTTCGTGACGGCGACCGGATCGAACAAATTCTCGGAGAAGACGATCCCCAAGAGCAGAATGCTCTGCTTGTACCACTGCCAGGGGCGCATCTCCTTTACCAAGCCCGAGACGGTTCCAACGAACCGGCTCTGGTTAGCATAGGCGCGGGCCATCTGTTTGTCTCTCCTGCCACACAGGCCGAGAAAAAGGCCCGGCTTGCTTGTACTGATTTGCGGCGATAGGCCGGTCTTAAACGGTGATGGGCGACGGAGAGACGTTTGGTTAAATCGGGGATAGTAGTATGAGTCACACCGTTGCAGCGTTCGATGAGAAAACCGAGAGACCGGAGTCCGATACCCCTCCTTCAAATACGATGTCAGCTAGCGTGCGCGACGAACGGGGGTCGCTCGACCGAGCAACAGCCTATAGTAGTCACTGAAACGATTTACACGCTGATTGCATCGCCGTCATGCGATCAGGTGTGCAGTGATTTTCAGTGACTACTATCGTTGTCGCGAGCGGAAGTGAACCGGCAGATCGTTGCAGGGTGAACCACTGCTCAGCTCGCGGGCGAACGCTTCGGTTTCACGATGGAAACTGACCACTCACCGCACGCTCGACATCAGCCCTGTCGCGCTCCCGTCCCTCGGTTCCACAGACGTAAGAATCCTTAGGTCAGCATAAGACTCGGTAAACGCCGATACACTATTGAGGCGCGGTATTGACGTCCCGCGTGATATCACGATGAGCGATAGTGAGCGCGCCAGCGACGACTCGAGTGGCTCGGTTCTCGTTACGGGTGGCACCGGATTCCTCGGCCTTCACACGTGCCAGTACTTCCGCGACCAGGGGTGGGACGTCACCGCGTTCGACCTGAAGCCGTTCGAGGAGGAAGACGACACGGACGGAATCGCCTTCGTCGAAGGGGACGTCCGGAACGAGGGGGCCGTGGCCGATGCGCTCGAGGAGAGCGGCGCCACCGCGGTGGTACACACGGCGGCTGCACTCCCGCTGTGGGACGCCGACCGCATCCGCGAGACGACCATCGACGGGACGCGAAACGTGCTCTGGGCGGCGAAAGAACACGGCGTCGAGCGGGTCTGTTACATCTCCTCGACTGCGGTTTACGGAACCCACGACGCACATCCGATCACCGAGGAATCGGCTCTTGACGGAGTCGGACCCTACGGCGAGGCCAAGATCCAGGCCGAAAAGGTCTGTCAGGACTTTCGCCGCATGGGACTGTGCGTCCCCATCCTCCGGCCGAAAACGTTCATCGGTCCGCAGCGCCTCGGCGTGTTTCAGGTGCTGTTCGACTGGATCGAGGACGGCGCGAACGTTCCGCTCGTCGGTTGGGGAAACAACCGCTACCAGTTGCTGCACGTCCACGACCTCGTCACCGCCATCGAACTGCTGCTCACCGGCGACGAGGAGGCGGTGAACGACACGTTCAACGTCGGCACCGACGAGTTCGCCACGATGAAAGCGGACTTCCAGGCCCCCATCGACTACGCGGGGACGGGCAAGCGAACCATCGGGACGCCCGCCTTCCTCACGGTCGCGGTCCTCCGCGTACTGGATACGCTGAACCTCTCCCCGCTGTATCCGTGGGTCTACGAGACGGCCCACGAGGATTCCTACGTCTCCGTCGAGAAACTGAAAGACCTCGGCTGGGAACCCGAGTACTCCAACCAGGAGGCGCTCGTGGAGACGTACGAGTGGTACCTCGAGAACTACGAGGCCGACGAGACGGCCGACGAGACCGGCCTCGACCACCGCGTCGCGTGGGATCAGGGCGCCCTCGCCGTTGCGAAGAAGATTTCGCAGCGGATCTGAAATGTCCGTGCGTTCACGCGTCGCGAGTCACTCCGGGTGGCTCGCCGTCCTCGGGCCGTTCGTCGCCGCCCTGTTCGTCGCCGGCTTCGTCAGATACGTGCTCGTCGACTGGCCGACGATCGCGACCGATCCCGCGTTCTTCCAGCATACGGGCTGGTACGTCCTCAACGGCGGCGTTCCGTATATCGATGTCTGGGACGTGAACCCGCCCGTTCCGTTCGGAATCACGGCCGTTCTCTCCCTCCTCTCCGGTGGGGATATGCTCGTCCTGCACGGTCTCAGCTCGGCGCTTACGACGCTCGTCGCCGCTGCGACCGTCCTGCTCGTCGGGTGGGTAGCGTACCTCGTGACCGGAGAAGACGCGGCGGCGGTCGCCGCCGGCCTGACGATGCTCGTCGTCCCGGAACTCTTTCTCCTCTCTCCGGAGGGGGTGCGAGCCCAGTTCTACGCGCTGTTTTTCGGCGTCCTCGCGCTCGCACTCGCCCTTCGCGACCGCCCCTTCCTCGCCGGGGCCATGGCGGCACTGAGCGCCGGTTCGTGGCAATCGGGAGGCGTCTTCGCGCTGCTGGTCGTCGGTATGGCCTACCAGCGAAGCGGACGAAGGGACGCGCTCTGGACCATCGCGGGCGGCGGCGTCGTGACCGGCGTCGTCGTCCTCGTGTTCGCGGCTGCGGGCGCGCTCGTCCCCATGTTCGTCGAAACGGTGGTCGCGACGTTGTCCGCCGGATCGTCGTACACCCTGGCTGAGCGCGTCTACTCGCTACTGCTCGTATTCGGCTACGGGTCGCTACTCCTCCCGGTGGCGCTCTACGGCTGGGCGCACGCCGCCGTCCGCGACCGTCGGGAGCGGTGGTGGATAACGGCGGGCGGCGTGTTACTCGCCCTTCAGGTACTGTTCGTTGACCTGGACGGCTCGACGGACGCGCTCCCGTGGCTCGCCTTCGTCGCACTCGGCGTGGCCGTCACCGTCGAGCGCGTGACGACGCGGTGGTCGGCGACGGCGGAGCACCGCGGTGACGACGCGAATCGGGCCACCCGACGTCGATGGACGGCCGTCGTCGCCGTCGTCGCGGTGCTCGTTCTCTCGGGACTGGTCTGGCACTTCGGCTCGCCGGCCCCGCAGTCGACGCTCCGCGCGATGCACCAGGAGGCCGAGCCGGAGGCAGATCCGTTGCCGATAACGCCGGCCGACGGAGACGTTCCGTCGATGCAGACGATCTACTGGGAGCAGCTGAAACCGGAGACCTGTCACTACCGATTGAGCTGGAACGAGGTGCGGTGGGTCGCGATGACCGACGACCGACTGGACAGACGGACGTGCGACGGGTGGCCGGATCGGACCGATCGGGGCTAGCGGTTCGGCGTCGCCAGCGACTCGACATCGCTCCCGGAACGTTCCTCGAGCACCTCGTTGTGACACTCGCCCTTCGCAGACCGTGCGTGCTCGCTCGTTCGTAGCGGCGGCTCTCGAGAACGAGTACGAGCGCGAGAGGAGCGGAACTCACGCTCAGGTGCAGGTGGCATGAACTGCCTCGACTTGTTCTCCCCGTCGACGCCGATGGCGGCGATCGCGTGGCGTGTGAGCCCGCCGGCAACGGTCGGTCGGCACCGAACGCGACCCGCTTCGGCGGCCCTCGAGCGGCTGTCGGCCGACGAAGAAGACGCCGGCAGCGATTTCACTCGTTGCCCGACAGCCGCTCGAATCGAAACACCGCGATTCCGTTGTACCGTTTCTCTTCCACCGGGCCGCGGTACGCGGAGCGGTTTTGTACCGTCCGTAGAATCCGTCGGTTGGTCGAGGGATCGGAGTACGAGAGTACGACCCAGACCTCGTCACGTCCCTCGACGGACCCCCGTATTTCGTCGGTCGACGCGTCGGGCGCGATCCGAACGGTGGAGACGTCCGCATCCAAGTAGTAACTGATCGTCCGCTCCGTGAACGGCCTGCTCACGAGGACGACGTCGTCGCCATCGACGTTCGACTCGACGTCGGCGGCGGCCTCGCGCCACTGTTCTTTCTGGTCGTTCTGATAGTACGCCGGGAGCGGCAACAGGAGACCGACGAGGAGCATCCCGACGACGACGTACCGAAGCGACGGGCGCGAGAACGTCCGCACCCCTTTCGCGATCAAGAGGAAAAACGCCAGCGACGCCCCGATCGAGTACCGATCTACGAAGATCGGCGTGACGACGTGCGAGAGGGCGATCGGGACGAGTATCGGCACGGCGAACCAGAGGACGACCACGTACACGGCGTTTATCGGTTCGTCCTGGGGGTCGGTCTCCGACGCCGTCTCGCGGTCGCTCGAGAGCGCGAGGACCAGACAGCTCACGGCGACGAGCGTGACGAGCAGTGGGAACGACTCACCGAACAGGTAGCCGCCGAGGTAGGCGGCGAACGTCTCCCTGACGGTCTCGGCCGTCGGCAGCGGAATCCACGAGACGTTACTCGTTTCGCCGCCGCTCGCCGCCATCGTCCGGCGGACCAACCGAACCAACCAGGGGACGAGCAGGAGAGTAGTGACCCCCTGGAGGGCGATCCAGCGGCGGACGGTCAGCCGCGACCGGGGGACGATCCGGACGAAGTACCGAGAGAAGACGTACGCGTTCTGGGCGAGTATCGCGAACAGCCCGAAGACGTGCGTATAGCCGAGGAGGACCGCGGAAACGACGTATCCGATATCGTTCCGAACACCGGCCTCATCGGCCGGTCCCTCCGTCTGCATCCGTACGAACCAGTAGAACGAGAACGCGGTCAGCAGTGCGAGCAGGTTGTACATCCGTACCTCCTGCGAGTACCAGACGTGAAACGGTGAGACGGCGACGAGCACCGCTGCGATCGCCCCGACCTCTCGGTCGAAGAGTCGCCGACCGACCCCGTAGAGGACGACTACCGTGCCGATTCCGACGAGGGCCGATAGCAGTCGCGTGGCCAGTTCGGTCGTTCCGAAGACCGCCGTCCAGCCGGAGAGGAGGAGATAGTACAACGGCGGGTGAGGATCGTTCCCCGGCACGCTGAGCAGGAGTTCGGACGCCGTGTTGGACGTTACGGTGGTCACCGAGACGACTTCGTCGACCCAGTAACTCTCGGACTCCAGCCGGAAGAGCCGAAGCGCGGCCGCGAGGAGAGCGATCGGATACAGTTCGATCGGAACACCCGCCAGGGACTGACCCCAGTTTCTCCCCTCGTCCCTCTCGGTCGTCGAGGGCGGCGACATACTCCCGATTGCAACGATTCGGAGTATGAATGTTGGCCGTCTAACGACACCCGCCGGCCGGATTACCGTCCGCCTTCGCCGCCTTCGAGTGGCGAAATCTCGAGTCGTGCGAATCGGAGCGTCGCGCCCATCGAAACTCGTTGCTTCGCACAGCGAATGTGACGGTTCGCAGGCCGCCACCCGTTCTCGCAGTACGCGCTTGCGAGGGGTTACGAAAGTGGACTGCTCGCTGTGTCGACCGGGAGGGACGCCCGCGTTCGACCGAAACGGTCTCCCACTCGGTGTTGCGTCTACTGGTCTGACGACGACACGTCCGAAAGCGCCGCCTCGAGTTCCCGAACCCCATCCTTCGCCGTCCGATCGGGATTCGCGAGGACGCGAACTGGTTGCTGGCCGAGTGAGACGAACCCGAGG
Source organism: Natrinema zhouii (assembly GCF_013456555.2). Lineage (GTDB taxonomy): Archaea > Halobacteriota > Halobacteria > Halobacteriales > Natrialbaceae > Natrinema > Natrinema zhouii. The sequence continues at coordinate 1,720,981 of NZ_CP059154.1, read as the reverse complement.
TCGAGCCGGTCGGCCGTTTCGCGCAGACCGAGGCCGGCGTCGGCGTCCCCTGCGATGACCTTGCGAGCGGGGCTCTCGTGGGCGCGCAATCCGAGATCGAAGCCGTCGATCGAGTCGACGATTTCGTGGCGATCCGCTCCCCCATTTTCGGCGAGGCTGGCGATTGCAGCGTCCAGACTCGAGCGCAACCCGGAGTCCGTCGTCCGATTGACGAACCGGAGGTCGCGATCGACCAGGTCTTCGAGCCCCTCGATTTCGGTGGGATTTCCGGCCCGGACGACCAGTCCCCACTCGCGGTCCCACTGGCCGAGTTCGGCCGTTTCCGTCTCTCGCTCGAGCGGCCCCGCGGCCACGGCTACGTCAGGGACCCCTTCGCGGAGCCGCCGCAGGCCGGGTCGGGTGCCGACCGAGAGATAGCGCGGGTTCTCGAGCCCGTCGAGCAGCCGAGCGACCGTCGGATCGCCCTCGCCGACGCCGAACAACGTCGGCGGCCGGACCTCCGGCGAGAACAACGTGACCGTGACGGGTTCGCCCTTCTCGAGGTAGTCGGTTTCTGGACCGACTTCCACGACGCCGTCGGCGTGGGTGAGGCTGGTCGTCGCGCCGCTGCCCTTGTCGACGGGGTAGACGAGCGTCTCGCCTGCACCGTCGGTAACCAATCCGACGGGCATGAGCCGATGACGACCCTCCTCGTACCGCTCTTGCCGGGCGAGCCGGCCGGAAACCGTCGCGGATTCGGGCTCCGGGATACCGGCCGCCTCGCGGATCGCCGGCGCGACGAACGTCCGGAAGACCATCATCGCGGAGACGGGATAGCCGGGCAGTCCAACGTAGGCGGAATGATCTAGCCGCCCGATCAACATCGGCTTCCCCGGCTTGATGCTCACGCCGTGGAGCAGCAACTCGCCCTGCTCCTCGATGACCCGGTAGATGACGTCGACCGCGCTCGCGCTGGTCGATCCCGACGAGAGCACGAGGTCGCACTCCTCGGCCGCGCTCCGCAGGATCTCCTCCATCTCGTCCTGTTCGTCGCCGGCGTGGGGGTAGAGGACCGCCTCACCGCCCGCGTCTTCGACCCCCGCGGCGATCGTGTAGCTGTTGACGTCGTAGATCTCCCCGCGCTCGCTGTGCAGTTCCTCGCCCGGCCGGACGAGTTCGTCGCCCGTCGAGACGATGCCGACGCGCGGCTTCGCCCGGACCGGCACCTCGTCGATCCCCAGCGCGGACAGGAGACCGATATCGCGCGGCGTGATCGTGGTCCCGGGACCGAGCGCGCGTTCGCCCGCGGCGACGTCCGCCCCCGCGAACATGACGTTGTCGCCGGGTGCGACCGACGTGCGGACCAGCACCTCGTCGCCGTCTGTATCAGTTCGCTCCACTGGAACCATTGCGTCGGCTCCGTCGGGCATCACCGCGCCGGTCGAAATCTCCGCCGCCTGTCCCGACTCGAGCGCCACCTCCGGTTTCGCACCCGCGTGGACCTCGCCGACCACCTCGAGTCGAGCGGGATCGGCCTCGTCCGCGCCGAACGTGTCCCGCGCTCGCAGCGCGTAGCCGTCAAGGCTCGCCCGGTCGAACCCCGGCACGTCGAGTTCGGCGTCGAGTCGCGCCACGAGCACTCGTCCCCGCGCGTCCTCGAGCGGGACGCGCTCGATGCCGCCCTCGAGCGAGAGCGAGTCGATCGCCTCGCGGGCCTCGTCGGGGGAGGCGAGATCGCGAAACTCCTTGCGGTTCATAGCGACACTTCGCGTGCCGAGGGTAAAAACGTCGGTCGAACGAGCCCGCGGTCCTACCGGCTCGATGCCGACTCGGTGATTCTAGCGGCTCGATGATTTCACAGATTGATGATTCCTTCCGGCAGGTATGGTTCTCACCACGTTGTTTGTCGCCTGAAATACAATACTACACGATCGTAACGAAATGTCCGACCCGAGAGGAGTGATACTGCTAAATGGGCCGATTTTTAATTATAAATGTCGGAATATGAAGAGTTTTAGCGCCGGATCCCGGACCGGTATCCGTGTCTTTCCGATGGAGTGCCGTCCCGAATCCCTTCCGGTGGTTCCTGCTGGCGATCGGCTACCTGCTCGCACGGCTCGGGGTCATCGATCCCCGACGCGTCGAGCGGACGACCGACCTCGCCTGGCCGCGGATCGTCACGGGGATCGCCCGGATGTCGAAGTCCGCGGCGGACATCGCGATGGTCGGGATCGCCCTCGGCCCGGCGGCCATCGCCGGCGTCGGACTCGCGACTCCCTACTGGGGGATCGCGTTCGCGATCGGTGGCGGAATCGCCGGTGCGACGATCAGCCTGGTCTCCCAGCGCTACAGCGGCGGGACGGCGAAGGGCGTCACGCTGGCGGTCACGGCGAGCGGCGTCATCGTCGTCACACTGCTGCTTCCGCTCGCCGCACTGTACGGAACGGTTCCCGAACGATTGATCGCGCTCGTCGGTAACGACTCCGCATCGATCGCCTACGGCGCGGACTACCTCCGGGTCGTCGCGATCGGAGTCCCGTTCGCGGGGCTGAATCTCATCGGCAGTCGCGCGCTCGTCGGTGCCGACGACGCGTGGACGCCGATGGTGCTCCGAGCGGGCGGTGCGGTGGTCAACGTGACCATCAACGCGGTGTTGATATTCGGCCTCGAGCTGGGCGTCGTCGGCGCGGCCATCGGGACCGTCGTCGCGAACGTCCTCGTGCTGGCCGCGTTCGCCACCGGGTTCACCACCGGCCGGCTCCCGCTGGTCGGCGAGTTCCCCGTCACCATCGACGTGGCGTTGCCGCGTCCGACGATCGGCGAACTCCGGACCGTTCTGGATATCGGGACGCCGCTCGTCTTCACGAATATCGCGCGGCGAGCGGCGCAGTTTCCGATGCTCGCGATCGTCGCCCTCTTCGGGCCGAACGTGCTCGCCGCCTACGTCGTCGCTCGCCGCGTCCGGGATCTGATGGATACGCCGGGCTGGGGCTTCTCGCTCGCCTCGAGCAGTCTCGTCGGGCAGGAACTGGGCACCGGTGACGAACGGGACGCCGACACGTACGGTCACGAGGTCCTCTGGTTCGGGACCGGCGTCTACGTCGTCAGCGCGACGATCGTCCTCGTCTTCGCCGAACAGGTCGGTCGCATCTTCGTCGCCGACCCGTCGATCCTGCCGCTCGTGACCGTCTTCATCGCGGTCGCCTGTCTCAGCGTCGTCTTCCGAGGCATCAGCGGCGGTGCGACCGGGCCGCTTCGCGCCAGCGGCGACACCCGCTGGCCGTTCTACGGGCAGGTGCTCGGTCTGTACGGCGCTGCGCTCCCCGTCGCCTTCCTCGGTGCGGTCTCGGTTCCGCTCCCGTTCCTCGAGGCCGTCACGCCGCTGGGAATCGGCGCGCTCTACGCCGCGTTGATCCTCGAGACGCTCGTTCCCGCCGTCGTCACGTACTACCGGTTTTCGACCGGCCACTGGAAGGCCATCAGTCGATCGTATCGCCCCGAATCGTCGCCCGGCGATTAGTAATCGCCCCCTCGAGACGGACGGGGGTGCGTTCGTCTCGGCCGGGAACGTCACACGGCTCCTCCCGCCGTAGTCGGATCGCCGAGGGGAACGGTTACAACCCCGCCACTGGATGATTGTGGTATGTCACGACTTGGTCAATCGGACCGCGAGCGCATCGCAGCCCTCTTCGATCGCCACCTCGAGGTCGGGCTCCACCACGGGGCGCAGCTAGCCGTCTACGTGGACGGCGAACCGGTGATCGACCTCGCGGGCGGCGTCACGGGACCGGACGACCCGGAAGAGACCCGCGAGACACGTCACATCCTCTTCTCGAGTACGAAGCCCTACGCGGCCGTCACGTTGCACTCCCTCGTCGAGGAGGGGAAACTCGAGTACGACGACCGGGTGGTCGAGCACTGGCCCGAGTTCGCCGACGAGGGCACGGAAAAGGCCGAAATCACCGTCCGACAGGTGCTCAGCCATACGGCGGGGCTCAATCGAGGCGAGATCGACGATCGGCCCGATCTCTGGGGCGACTGGGACGCCGTAGTGGAGCGACTCGAGGCGATGGAGCCGAACTTCCCGCCGGGCGAGGTGCCCGCCTACCACGCGCTCACTTTCGGCTGGCTCGTCGGCGAACTCGTCCGCCGGGTCTCCGACACGCCGATCGAACGCGCCGCCGCCGAACGCGTCTTCGATCCGCTCGGGATGGACGACACCGGGATCGGCCTGCGGGACGACGAGGATGACGACGTGGCGACGCTGGTCGGCTTCGAGGCGTTCGACCGCTGTCGCGATCCCGGCGAGGGGCTCGGGGACAACGCCGAGGTCGCGGCCCCGTTCAACGACGAAGCGATCCACCGAGCCGTGATCCCCGCCGCCAACGGCATCGGCACCGCCGGCGATATGGCTCGATTCTACGCCTGTCTCGCGAACGGCGGCGAACTCGAGGGCACGCGGCTCCTCGAGCCCGAAACCGTCGATCGGATGACGCGCCTCGAGGCCGAGACGGACGCGGACGGCACGATCGGCCGGGAAGCGCGATTCTCGCTCGGCTTCTGGAACGGCGGGACCACGGTCGCGCCGTACGGCTCGCTCTCCCCCGAGCACGCGTTCGGCCACGCCGGGCTGGGGAGCAGCGTCGGCTGGGCCGACCCCGAGGAACAGATCGGCTTCTCGTACGTGACGAACGGCGTTCGCGAGGGCTCCTACGAACACGTCGCTCGAGTGAATGCGCTCGCGGACGCGGTTCGGCAGGCGCTTCGGTGAGTCAGCCGATCGTTCGTTGCGGGCGGTCGATCGCCGTCAGGTGGCGATCGTTTGCTCGAACTCCCGAATCGTCTCGTCGCTGCCGGCGACGATCACCTCGTCGTCGGCGTCGATCACCGCTCGCTCGTCGGTGACGATCGCTCCCTCCCGCACGATGCCGACCACGGTCCAGCCGCGTTCGGTGTCGCGGCGGACGTCTATCAGCGAGTCGTCGGCGAACGGTTGCGAACCGGTGCGAACGAGGCGGATCTGGCTCGTCGGATCGATGACTCGCTCGCCGTGGACTTCGGCCGCGACCAGCCGCGCGGTCGCCCGCTGAATGGAGAGGACGTAGTCGGCACCGGCCTTGAACGCCGGCGTCGCCTTCTCGGTGTCGGTCACGCGGGCGAGTATCTCCACGTCGTCCGAGAGCGACCGGGCCGTCGCCACGGTCAACAGCGCGGTCGCGTCGTCGTCGACGGTGACGATCAGCGCGTCGGCGTCCTCGATACCGCTCTCCCGCAGCGTCCCCGGTTCGCTGACGTCGCCGACGACGTCGGGGTCCGCCGCCACGGACTGGTCGATCGTCGTGATCGAGGCGTCCGCCGAGAGCGTCTCGGTGGCGGTTGCACCGCCTTCGCCGACGCCCGCGACGACGATATCGTCGTCCACCGACGTCCGCGGCGCTCGGACGCCCGATACCTCGCTCGAGACGTCGTCGATCGCCCGCTCGGGGCCGGCGACGACCAGCACGGTGTTCGGCGTGAGTCGAACGTCGCCCGGCGGCGACAGGCGGAGGGTCCCGTCGAACCAGCCGCCGACCAGCGTCAGGTCCGGACTGGTCGCGATCGACGACTCCCCCACGCGAACGCCGTGGAGCGCGCTCTCCCGTCGGACGAGAACCTCTCGGACGGCGATCGACTCCTCGTCCCCCTCGGCGGGGTCGTCGACCGTGACCGGTGTCGTCGCCTTCTCGGCGAGTCGACGGCCGATGAGCGCGTGCGGCGCGACGCTCCGGTCGACACCGATTTCGTCGAACGCCTCGTCGTGGCGCGTCGATTCGGTGAAGCTGATCGTCCGCAGGTCCTCGTTGGCCTCCAGTGCCGTCAGGACGATGCTCGCGGTGCTATCGCCGGCGTCGGTGATCAGCAGCGAGGCGCAGTCGATCATCGCTCGATCGAGGTCCGACCTGTCCTCGGGATCGCCGTGGATGGCCTGATAGCCGTCGTCCGAGAGCCGTTTGGCCTCGTCCTCGTCGGACTCGAGGAGGACGTACTCCGCGTCGAGCTCCTCGAGTTCGTCGAGCAGGACCTCTGTGTCGCGCTGGTACTCGGCGACGACGACGTGATCGTCCTTCACGGTGAGCCGGTCGTCGAGGTTGAGCGGCGTCCGCTCGAACAGCGGGATGACGAGGATTCGGAGGGCGACGAATCCGATCAAAATACCGGTCACCTGAATCGTTATCATCAGCAGGTTCATCGCCGGCGTCGACCACGGCGCCCCTGCGCCGAACCCCGTCGTCGTCATCGTCTCGGTGACCGTCTGTAGCGAGCGGAAGATCGACTGGGGCCGCCCCTCGAGCCGCCGCATTCCCACGTTGTAGAGCACCGCGTAGAGGACGACGATCGAAACGATACTGACCGCGTAGACGAGCACCAGACGCTGTCGTCGCGTCAGATCCGACGGGTGCAGTCCCTCGATCTGGAGTTCACGCATGCGTCAGTTCCCTGTACTATCGGTTCCGACTCACTAAGTGCTCGGTCGGAACATACAACCTCCGCCCGCGTGGATCGCACTCGAACGCCGTCATCGCTCCGCGTCCGTCTCTGAGGAGTGCCTCGAGTCCGCTGTCCGAACAGTAATACGTCACTGCTCCCTAGACCGCGTATGGCGGATCTCGGGACGGCCGCACTGCGATTCATTCAGCTGTACGGCCCGCTCGCGTTGTTGCTCTTTACCTTTCTCGAGACCTCGATGCTCTTTCCGTTCTTTCCGAGCGAGGTCGTCGTTCCGGCCGCGGCCGCACTGCTGATCGTCGACCCCATCTCCTTCGTCGTCTTCGTCGGGGCGGCGACCATCGGTGGCACGCTCGGCGCGTTCGTCCTCTTTTACGCGTTTCGCGGACCCGGCTCACGCGGACTCGGCCGCCTCCGGAAGCGGATCGACGTCTCCGAGGACGCGACCGAGCGCGGCCGCCGGTGGTTCCGCCGCTGGGGAACGTCGTCGGTCTTCTGGGGACGGTTCCTGCCGGCGCTGCGTTCCGTCGTCACCATCCCGGCGGCGCTCGCCGACATGTCGCCGACCCGGTTCGGCGTCTACACGGCGGCCGGCACCGTCCTGTTCTACGCGGCCGTCGGCGCGGTCGTTTACTACGGCAGACAGCAGTCCCTGTTCGAAGCCGCCGGCTCCGTCGCCGCCGATCGGCCGGTTCTCACTGCAGTGGTCGTTGCCGTCGCCCTCGTGATGGGACTCCTGGTCGTTACACAGTACCGACGACGAGAACGAGGCACCTATCGGAACAACTGAAGTCGTTCATACACCGTTCGCACAGACGTCCTGCGATCGTGTACGGCTGGTTTTCGTGGGACTCGCAGTCAGGCGTTCGGTTCCCAGTTCTCCACGGCGACCGTCTCGCCCGCCGGAATGCCCTCGCGATCGTCGTCGACGACCACCCAGCCGTCCGCCAGCGCGACGCTCGAGAGGACGCCCGACCCGCTCGCCCGCGTCGGAATCGCCGTGTACTCGGGCTCGTCACGCTCCCGGTCAGTCTCACCCTCATCCTCGTCGCGCGCCTCGAGCCGAACCCGCGCGAACGTCCGGGTCCCGGGTTCGCTCGGAATCTTGCGCTCGAGGGTCGCCCGCGTCGTCGGGTGGGGATCGGGCGTCGTCCCCTCGAGCCAGCGCAGGGTCGGTCGGAGGAACTGGACGGCGTTGACGATGCAGGCGACGGGGTAGCCCGGCAGCGCGAGAACGGGGGTGTCCTCGACGATTCCGAGACAGACGGGGTGGCCGGGTTTGAGCCCGACGCCGTGGACGAGCACCTCGCCGAGGTCGTCGATCACCTCGGGTAAGAGGTCGCGCTCGCCGACCGAGGAACCGCCGGTCGTGACGATCACGTCCTTCGTCAGATCCCGCTGGATCGCCACGCGCAGCGACTCGGGATCGTCGGTGACCACGTCGCGATAGGTGGCTCGAGCGCCCCAGCGCTGGGCCAGCCGCGAGACGGTGAGCCCGTTGGTTTCGACGACCTCGCCGGGGTCGGGATCACCCGAAACGAGTTCCTCGCCCGTCGGTACGACGCCGACTGTGGGTTGCTGGGCCACCGTGACCCGGCCGTAGCCCGCCGATCGCAGGAGTCCCAGGTCAGACGGTCGGAGCCGGTGGCCGGCATCGTACAGGTGCTGTCCTTCCTCGACGTCCTCGCCGACCGGCGCGACGTTTTCGCCCTCCGCAACGGCGTCTCCGACCTCGAGTTCGCCGGCCGACTCGAGTTCGGTCACCCGCTCGATCATGACGACGGCGTCGGCTCCCTCGGGGAGCGCGCTGCCGGTGTGGACCCGCGCGGCCGTTCCCGGTTCAATTTGGTCGGCGGTGGCGTGCTCGTCGCCGTCGTCGGAACCCGAAGCGGGCTCGGCGATCCGCAGCACTTCTGGCGACCGATCGCTGGCCCCGAACGTGTTCGCGGCGCGGACCGCGTAGCCGTCCATCGCCGCCCGCCGGTAGTGTGGGACATCTCGAGCGGCCGTGACCGGTGCGGCGAGGACGCGGCCGTCCGCGCGGTCGACGTCGACGGTCTCGGTCCCGCAGGGCACGTCCGAATCGCCGTCCCCGCTCCCCTCGACTGCCTCCTGCAGAATCCGACGCGCCTCGTCGACCGGCGTTCGGACCTTGAACCCGGCCTCCGTGCGCTCGCGGTCGGCACCTTCCATACGGTGACTCGGGTCGCGGGACGCCAAAAGCGTGGGGGACCCGCGGCTCGAGCGGTTGGCTCGCTGATGACTGGTTTGTAACGGAGGAGGCCGTGTTACTCCAGGGGTAGATTAACCGCCGTGCGGTGGCGCGCGCTGGTGGGCGGTCGAGCGCCAGCGAGGCCGCCCACGAACACCGTGCGAGGGATGAGCGAACGTATGTGAGCGAATCGGCTGGGGAGGGCGTGGCCAAGCCCTGTTGCCACGGTAGCAGGGCACTTCGTGCGTCACCGTCATTGGAATACCCGTTTACCAAACTTCAGAAACTGCGCACCTTATCCCTCTGCATACCACAGGGCCGAGACGCCGATCGCCGTCGCGACGAAAAACGAAATCATCAGGACGAACACCCCCATTCGTTCGCTGAAGTAGACGACCGTGAGGGCAATCCCGAGCAGGCCAGACGCGAGCGCGATGAGAACATCGAGCCGGCGACGGATAGCGCGATCATACGACGTGTTTCTATCACTCAACGATAAAAACACGTAGAACTGAGCTTCGGGGAACAAACAGTGCGAGTTGCGGCCTCGAGGACCGAACCGCCCGACCGACGTCTCGCCGCGACCGCGGGGTTTTTCGTATCGGCGTTCGAACCTGTGTCCATGTCTGCGCTCCGCGACGCGTTGCGGGACCTCCCAGAGGACGTCTTCTTTGATCTGCTCGAGAGCGAGGACGCCTACCTGCTCGTACTCGACGTCCCCGGAGTGTCCGCCGAGTCGCTCGACCTCGCGATCGAGGACGGTCGGATCTCCATCGACGCCCACCGGGAGAAAGAGCCGACCGGTGACTACCAGTACGTCGAGGAGAACCGGTCGCTCTTCCTCGACGTCGACCTCCCGCTGCCCGACGACGCGTCCGACGCCGGTGCCGAGGCGACGGTCAACCGCGGCGTCCTCGAGTTGACGCTCCCGAAACGCGGCGCGAGTGGCGAGACGACGATCGACATCGTCGACGAGGACGTCTAACGCGGGGTGACCGAGGCTGGTTTCCCTCCGCGCATACAAGCGATTCGTCATCGTCGCCTGGCAGTTTCTCCCGCTCTTGCTCGCCTACGCCCGTGACCGACGGCGCTTCCTCCTGTTCGGTCGCCCCCGGCGGGTCGACCCCGAGACGCACCGCCGTCGGGCCGAGCGGTTGCTCGAGTCGCTGCTGACCCTCGGGCCGACGTTCATCAAACTCGGCCAGTTGCTGTCGACCCGCCCCGACGTGCTCCCGCCGGCGTACATCGACACCCTCGCGTCGCTCCAGGACGACGTGCCGCCGGCACCCTGGCCCGGGGCGAAACGGGTGCTCGAGGACGAACTCGGGCCCATCGACGAGCGCTTCGCGGAGTTCGACACCGAGCCGATCAGCGGTGCGAGCCTGGGGCAGGTCTACCGAGCGCGTCTCGACCCCGAGACCGAGCGCGGACGGGCCGAGAGCAGACGGGCGGAGACGAACGCGGACGTCGGCCGCGACGTGGCGGTGAAGGTCCGCCGCCCGGAGATCGAGGCCCTCGTCCGGGCCGATCTGCGAGTCATCAAGTGGTCGCTGCCGATCCTGCTGTACTTCGTCGACGACGCTCGTTCGTTCTCGCTCGAGAACCTCGCCGAGGAGTTCTCGAAGACGATCCGCGAGGAGATGGACTACGAGCGCGAGGCGGAGATGCTCGCCGAGATCCGATCCAATTTCGCGGGCGACGACCGGTTTCTCATCCCCGACGTGATCGAGAGCCACTCCGGCCCGCGCGTGCTCACGATGGAGTACATCGAAGGGACGAAGATCAACGACCTCGCGGAACTCGAGCGAAAGGGGATCGATCGGACGGCAGTCGCGGAGAACCTGGAGCGAGCGTACCTGCAGATGATCATGGACGACGGGGTCTTCCACGCCGATCCGCATCCGGGAAATCTCGCGGTGACCGACGACGGCCGGATCGTCTTCTACGACTTCGGGATGTCGGGGCGAGTCGATCCGTTCGTCCAGGAGAAGATCATTGAGTTCTACGTCGCCGTCGCCAACCAGGACATCGACGCGATCCTCGACGCACTGATCGAGATCGGGACGCTCTCGCCCGACGCCGACCGGGGCGTGATGGCCGAAGTGATGGAGATCGCCATTCAGGACGCCCGCGGGGAGGACGTCGAGCAGTACCGGGTCAACCAGATCGTCGGACAGATCGAGGACTCGATCTACGTGTTCCCCTTCCGTCTGCCGAAGAACCTCGCGCTCGTGTTGCGGGTCGCGACCGTCGTCGAAGGGGTCTGCGTCACCCTCGACGAGAATTTCGACTTCATCTCGACCGCGACCGACTACCTGACCGAGCAGGGGTATCGCGAGGAGTCCATTCGGCAGTATCTCGACGAAACGGGCCGGCAACTCCGCCGGTCAGGCGAGTCGCTCACGCGGCTCGCGCCCAAGGCCGAGCGGGCGCTCGATCGGCTCGACCGCGACGATCTCCTCGTCCGAATCGGCGTCGAGGACAAAGAGAACGTCTTCGACCGGCTCGCAAAGCGGCTGGTCTACGGCATGTTGCTCACGATGTCGCTGTTCTCGATGGGCGTGCTGTACGCCCTCGAGGCTCCCAGGGGATCGGTCGTCGCCGCGGTCTTCTCGGTGTTCGTAGCGATCCAGCTCTACCGGTCGTTTCGCTCGCCCACATCGATCGGTACCCAGCCCCAGTTCACGCGACAGAACCTGCGCCAGCGTCGCGGCGAGGAGTAGTCACGACGTTCATCGCCGAACGTAACCAGATGTTCATCGCCGATTGATGATCCACTCGAGCGGAGTATTCCTTCCATAACAATAGCTGTGTATCCGGTCTGGGACGATAATGGCGACAGTACTGCTCGCGAATCCGAACGCCGAGGTCGTTAGCTGTGACGGGCGACGCTGGATCCTCTGTGGAACACATCGGCGTGCGCTTCGGTCGGAGATCGAAGACGGAGCCGACTTTCGGGACGTCAAAGCACGACACGATTCGCTGCCCGGTGAAGGAACGATCATCGCCCTCTCGACGCGTGCGGACGAACCGACGATACGGGCCCACCGCGGGATCACGTCCGCCTACGAGGTGTTCTACTGTCTCGATTCGGGCGGCGAGCCCGTCCTGACCGACCTGTTCCGGAACGCGCTCGCCCGTCTCGAGCCCGCCGATCGGACGGTGCCGGAGCGCGCGAAAGCCGCACACCTGCTCTACCGAACCGTCCCGATGGAGTCCTACATCGAGCGTATTCACCGGCTCGGTCACGGCGAGACGCTCACCTGGTCCCCGGGGGAAACGACGCCGCGAACGGAACTGACGGAGACGCTCGAGCCCGAACGGGGACTGTCACCAACGAGCGCACACGAACGGCTGGACGAGGTGCTGTCGGCGGTCTGTGCGCCGGTCGCCGAGGAGGGATCGCTCATGCTCTCCGGCGGCATCGATTCGACCGTCCTCGCGCCCTACATGGCGGACCCGACCGAGAGCGTCACCGGCTCGTTCGACACGCCCGAACTGGAGTTCGAACGGGAGTACGCCGACCGCGCCGCCGCTCTCGTCGAGACCGACCGTGAGATCGTCGAGATGTCCGAATCGTCCTACCTCGAACGGCTCGAGGCGGCCGTCGACGCGCTCGGGATGCCGCCCCACCAGCTCCAGACACCGACGTTCGATGGTATTTATCGCGAATACGACGGAAGCGATACACTCGTCAGCGGTCAGGTCGCGGACGCTGTCTTCGGGCTGAGCGGCCAGCTCGACGTCGCCCGAACGGTGTGGCGGACCCGTCACCTCCGGTACGCGCCCCCGGTCTTTGAGAAACTTCAGCGGCACCGATCCGAACTCGAGAAACTCACGCGGCATCCCTCGGACCCCGACGGACAGGCGCTACGCTTCGCGCTGTACACGAACCGCCCATCGGCCGTCGATGCGCTCGGTCACCGGGAGTACGCACGTCGGCAACGGGAGCGCTACACCTATGCGATGGATCGCGTTTCCGACGCGACCGGCGACAGCTACGCTCGTCACGCCCACGTCGGCCAATGGGTCGACTTCTTCTGCGAGGACGCCGTCACCGTCTGGCGGCAGGCCGGGTTCGCCCGCGGCCACGAGATGTACACGCCGTTTGCGGGCAAGGCGGTCGCCGAACTCGCGCTCGGGCTCGACTCGCCGGACCGGTACGTCCACGACGGCGAGCCAAAGCACGTCCCGAAGCGTCTGCTCGGCGAGTGGTATCCCGATTACGACCAGAGCAAACCGAAGGGCAACGGCAACTTCCCGGCCGACCGATTCCTGTCGTCTGGCCCCCTCGCATCGATCTTCGACCGCTATGACGTCCCCGAGTTCGCGCCGGACATTCCCGGTGAGATCGTCGACCGCTCCGCCGGACTCGCGTGGAACCTGGCCGGCTACGCCATCTGGCGCGACCGCGTCCTGCGATCGGACGACCTCGAGCCCGCGCCGCACAGCCGGACCGTGTCGGTTTCCGATCGCGCGACAGCGCCGCGGTCCGATATCGAATCGGTGTGAGTGATCGGCCGGCGTGACGCTGCACGCCGTAGCATGACGTCGCTCCCTCCTCCCTCGAGCCGTCACAGCCACTGCAGCCGCCGGACCACTGCAGCCACCAAGTCGTTGAGCCACCGCAGCCACTAACTCACCGCCCCATCCCGTTCGCCGAAGCTGCCACAGCGGCCAACCTTCTTTCCGCAGCGGACCGAACAGCCCGTATGGACTACGATCGGATCGCCGACCTGCCGCTGACGATCGAGTCGGTCGCGAGCGAGCGACTCGAGCGGGAGACCTCGAGCGAATTTACTCGCGTGACGACCGAATTCTCGCTCTCGGGGCCAGCATCGGGCGACGGTGGCACGATCACGGGTCGCGGCGAGGACGTCACCTACGAAACCGAAGACCACGATCGGCTGGCGGAGACGGGGCTTCCGGACCTCACCGGCGACTACACCGTCGGGTCGTTCTCCGAGCGACTCGCGGCCCTCGATCTCTTCCCGGGCGGCGAACCCGACCGCGAAGTCTTTCGGAACTACCGGCGGTGGGGTCTCGAGAGCGCCGCGCTGGACCTCGCGCTCCGGCGCGCGGAGACGGATCTCGGGAGCGTGCTGGATTGCAGCGCCGATCCCGTCCGGTTCGTCGCCAGCACTCGCCTCGGCGAGCCGCCGACAACCGATCGGCTCGAAGCGCTGCGCGAGCGGGTTCCCGACCTCGAGTTCAAGCTCGATCCCACCGCGGCGTGGGACGCCGGCCTCGTCGCGGCCATCGAGGAGACGGTCGGCACCGACGCGGTCCGTATTCTCGATCTGAAGGGCCACTACGAGGGGACCACCGTCGACTCCCCGGCGGATCTCGAACTGTACAAACGCGTCCTCGAGGCGTTCCCCGACGCCGTCATCGAGGATCCCGCACTGACCGACGAGACGCAACCGCTGTTCGAAAATTCCGCCGTTCGATCCCGCATCTCCTGGGACGCGCCGATTCACGGCCTCGCGGATATCGAGGCCCTCCCGTGGGAGCCCAGTTGGTTGAACATCAAACCCTCCCGTTTCGGCTCGCTCGAGTCGCTGTGTGAAACGATCGCCTACTGCGAGGAACGCGATATCCGGCTGTACGGCGGCGGGCAGTTCGAACTCGGCGTCGGCCGCGAGCAGATTCAGCTGCTGGCGTCGCTTTGCTACCCCGACGGTCCCAACGACGTCGCCCCGCGGGCGTACAACGATCCCGCGGTCGGGAACGAGTTGCCCTGGAGCCCGCTCGAGCCGGCAACCGATCCGCTCGGATTCAGGTAGGAATCGACCCGTGACGGTGAACGCAGCGGGACTCGAATCGACGCTGTCCAGACGAACGGCTCGGATGGACTGACTTCGGTATTCCGTCGGAACCTACTGTCAGTGGCCAGTAGAACTTTCAGGATGTCTGACGAATCGAAGAAGTCCGGGTTGGACTGGATGGATGTGAGTTCCGCGGTCCAGCCTGGATGTGAGTTTTTTCACCCGGACATCCTTCCGGTTGCGGACACTCCTATGAAAACATATTGATTTTCGCTATCAGGCGGCGGGATTCCCGTAACCGCCGCTCGAGGAGACTCTCTTCTGACACCTCGATCGAACGGCTCGATGTGCTCACTGCGGTGCGCTGCGTGACGAGTGAGACGAATCGGCCCTGTACTCCTGCCGGCGGTCCCTGCTCGTGCGATTCGCTGTGACCGGTCCGACAAACCGTGATATCGACTGCCATTCGGCAGTACAGCACACCGAACGCCCCCCAGCGGCCATTCCAAACGGTTTATGGCCGTCGGTTGATTACGCCGGGACATGGCGAAACAGCAGACCGAAGTTCGCGAACTCCAGGAAGGGAGCTACGTCATGATCGACGACGTGCCGTGTAAGATCAACGCTTACTCGACTGCGAAACCAGGCAAACACGGGAGCGCCAAGGCCCGCGTCGAGGCCGTCGGCGTCTTCGACGGCCGAAAACGGTCGCTCTCACAGCCGGTCGACGCGAAGATCTGGGTGCCGATCATCGAGCGCAAACAGGGACAGGTCGTCTCGGTCGACGGCGACGACATGCAGATCATGGACCTCGAGACCTACGAGACCATCACCATGCGCGTTCCCGAGGATCAGGACGTCTCCCCCGACGAGAACATCGAATACCTCGAGATGGAAGACCAGCGAAAGATCGTCTGATGTTTCCCGGGGCGACCGACGAACGCGAGGCGACCGACACGGCGGATCGATCCGATCGTGACGGTGATACCGACGCGCAAGGGCCCAAGCCCGACCGTGTCGGCGCGAACTTCGCGGTCGTCGGTGCGCCCCTGGACGCAACGACGACCTTTCAGCCGGGGACCCGATTCGGGCCCCAGCGGATCCGATCTTTTGCGACACCGTTCGACGATTACGACCACCGGACGGACCGGCGGTTTTCGGAGCTCGGCGTCGTCGACCGCGGCGACGTTCGCGCGTGGAACGACGTCGAAGCGTACCTCGAGTATCTCACGAGCAGCCTGCGAGAGTCCGTCTGGAACGACGCCGTCCCCCTGACGCTGGGGGGCGAACACACCGTCTCGCTCGCCGGTGCACGCGCGGTGGAACCCGAGGTGTTCGTCTGTCTCGATGCGCATCTCGATCTGTACGACGCCTACGACGACAATCCGCTCTCGCACGCCGCCGTGACGAGGCGGATCCTCGAGGACGTCGACTCCGTCGAGGAGGCCATTCTACTGGGCGTCCGCACCGGTAGTGATTCCGAGTGGGACCGTGCGGCCGCGGACGACGTGACCGTCGTCCCGCCCGAAGACGTAGCGGAGTGGGGGCCCGACGACCGGCTCACGGACCGCGAGGTCTACCTGAGCGTCGATATCGACGCCGCCGATCCCGGCTACGCGCCCGGAACGGGGACGATGGAGCCGTTCGGCCTCGAGCCCCGCGAACTCCGCGACGTCGTCCGAACCGTCGCCCCCCACGCCGACGGCTTCGACGTAGTCGAGGTCAACGACCGCGACGACGGCCAGGCGGCCGCGCTGGCCGCGAAACTGGTTCGGGAGTTCGTCTTTTCGCATGCCGACGGGTGAAGCGGACTCCTCGTTCCCAGTCAGCCAAGTGCGGTGGCGCGTGCTGAGCCACAGTGAGCGGTGAGCGAACTGTGGCTCAAACGCACGCGAGGGATGAACGAGCGAGCGGAGCGAGCAAGTGAATCGGTTGGGGAGGGTGTGGTCCCCTAGTTGTCGCGATAGCAGAACGCCATTTTTCAGAGCCACCTCTCTCTGCGAGAGTGCATGCTTTTCCTCCTCCAAACGAATCGCTCGGATATGATCGAGGCGACGCTGTGTTTCCCGCTCCGAGATGGCGGTGCCGAAACCGGTCCCGAGGTCTTGTTGATCGAGAAACGCCGCGGATTGGGCGAGGGCTGGTACAACGGCCCCGGCGGGAAGTTCGAACCCGGCGAGTCCCCTCGAGCATGCGCCATCCGCGAAACCCGCGAAGAAGTCGGCCTCGAGGTCACGGACCTCGAGAAGGCGGGCGAACTCACCTTTCTACTCGACGGCGAGGGCCACACCGTCTGTCACGTCTACCGCACGCGCTCGTTCGACGGGCAGCCGACCTCGTCCGAGGAGGCCTACCCGGAGTGGGTTTCCGTCGCGGACGTCCCCTATGATCAGATGTGGGAAGACGACCGGCTGTGGCTGCCCGGCGTGCTCGAGGGGAAAACGGTGGTCGGGGAGTTTCGGTTCGAGGGCGGAAAGCCGCTGGACGAGGCCGAATTCGTCGGTCACGACCTCGAGTGGGACGTTTCGTTGTAGTCGATACGGTGACTCTATTACCGAATTATGGCTTCAGCACGACCTTCCCCGAACTCTTCCGGTCCTCGATGTACTGGTGAGCCGCCGCCGCGTCCTCGAGTGCGAACGATTCGCCGAGGATGATCTCGAGGTCGCCGCTCGCGAGTCCGTCGGTCAACTCGGGGACGGCTTTCATGACCCTGCCCGGATCGTGCATGGAGGCCTGCCCGAGGTGGAACCCTTTGACGGTCTTGTTCTCGAAGAGCAGCCGCTGGTTACTGACTTCAGCGGGGACGCCGCTGGCGACGCCGTAGGTGACCATCCGTCCGAAGTGGCTCATCGCGTCGAGGCTGCGCTCGAAGACGTCGTCGCCGACGCTCTCGAGGACCAGATCGACTCCCTCGCCGTCGGTTTCCGCCTCGACTACCTCGCGGAAGTCCGTCTCGGTGTAGTTGATCGGATGGTCGCAGCCGAGGTCCGAGGCGAGCTCGAGCTTCTCCGCGGTGCTCGCGGTGCCGAAGACCTCAGCGCCGGCGTTCGACGCCAGCTGGACGGCGGCCGTCCCGACTCCGCCCGCGGCGGCCTGGATCAGCACTGATTCGCCTTCCTCGAGGCCGCCCCACTCGAAGAGACAGGCGTGGGCGGTGAGGAACTGGACGGGGAAGCCGGCGGCCTCCTCGAAGCTCATCGCCTCGGGGATCGGAAAGAGTAGCCCTGCGTCGACGGTGGTGGATTCGGCGTAGCCGCCGGTGTCGAGCATCGCGACGACGCGGTCGCCCGCCGACACGTCCTCGACGCCGTCGCCGACGGTATCGACCGTTCCCGCGGCCTCCATCCCCGGCACGTAGGGCGGCTCGGGACCGCCCGGATAGTGGCCGCGCCGTTGCATGATGTCCGCGAAGTTGATCCCCGCCGCCTCGATGTCGATGCGAACCTCGCCCGGCCCCGGCTCCGGTCGATCCGCGTCGATGACCGCGAGCCGATCGCTGTCGCCGTACTCGGTTACCTCGATCGCTTTCATACGATGTGCTACGCGAGACTCCCGCATAAAGCTCCGAGAACCGGAGTGAACGAACACTCCGTTGTGCGTTTCTCAGACCTGTGGTGTACCCGCTCGAGGTGACCGCTACGGATCCGGCGACGGTTACGACAGCGACGACTACAGTTCGTCGATAATCTCGTCGGCGAACCTCGACAGCGCCGCCTCGCGGTTGTCGTTCCGGATGCCGACGATCGCGTGATCGAGTCCCATCGCCTCGAGTCGGCCGAAATACTCCCGAAACCACTCGATGCCGGCCCGGAATCCGAGGTGCAGGTGTTCCGGGTCGGCCGTCGGGTCGTCGGTCAACTCGACCTGGACCGCGATGGCGAACGGCTTCTCCCCCGCGGCCTCGTGCCAGTCCGCGAGGTAGTCCTCGAGCGTGCGCTCGGGGAGGTGGTAGAACAACCAGCCGTCGCCGTGCTCGGCGATCCACTCCCGGGACTGCCGCGCGTGGCCGGTCGGAAGGAGCGGCAGCGTCTCCGTCGTCGGCTTCGGGACGACGTCGAGGTCCCCCTCGAGCGATCCCCACCGTCCCTCGAGTTCGGGGAACTCCTCGCGCCAGATCGTCCGGAGGGCCTCGACGGACTCGCGGAACAAGTCGCCTCGCTCCTCGCGGTCGACGCCGAAGGCGGGGTACTCGGGGTCGCGGTCGCCGGAGGCGACGCCGAGGACGAGGCGCCCGTCTGAAAGCTGGTCGACGGTCGCCGCGGACTTCGCGACGTGGATGGGATGGCGGAGCGTGAGGACGATGCTCGAGGTGCCGAGCGCGATGTCGTCGGTATGGGCTGCGACGTGCGAGAGCCACGGCCAGGCGTCGAACGTCTGGCCCGCGTCGCCGAACTTCGGCCAGTAAGTGGGGACGTCCCGCGCCCAGAGCCCGTCGAAGCCGACCGCCTCCGCGTGTTTCGCGAGGTGGAGTTCGTCCGCGACGTTCGGCTGCGAGCGGTTCGACCCCGTGAGCGGGAAGCCGGCGCCGAAGGTCAGCCCGTCGCTGTCGAACAGTCGTCGGTAGCCAGCGTTTTCGTGTCCACGAGTCGGCATTCGGTCGAGCTATCGGCTCCGGTCGGATGTCGATACCGGTTCGCGAGTCCGGACGGGGTACGCCTCGCCGTAGTCCTCACCGATCGACCCGATCGGGAGTCAGATATCGACGGCGAACGGGGCGAACTCGTGTGCACTACTCGCGAACGCGCCGAGCAGCGCCGCCACGGACTCGAGATCGTCGGTATCGATCACCTCCACGGGCGTGTGCATGTACCGGTTGGGGACGCTGACGACCTGCGAGGGGATCCCGCCGGCCGCGGTGAAGAAGCCGTCGGCGTCCGTCCCCGTCCCGAGTCCGAGCGCCTCGAGTTGCACGTCGAGTTCCCGATCGTCGGCGACCAACCGCAGCGCCTCGAACAGCACCGGGTGGTTCGTGCTCCCGCGTCCGAGAGCCGGCCCGCCGCCGAGTTCCATCCCGCTCGTCTTGTCGCTCGGCGCCGAGGGATAGTCGACCGCGTGGCCGACGTCGACCACGACGACCGCGTCGGGCTCGAGGTCGAAGCCGACCATCTGCGCCCCCTTGACGCCGACCTCCTCCTGGACGGTCGAGACGGCGTAGACGGTCGCCTCGGTGCCGGCCTCGACCGCTTCGCGGAATCCCTCGGCGGCGGCCCACGTCCCGACGCGGTTGTCGATCCCGCGGGCGGCCAGCCGCGTCTCCGAGAGCCAGGAGACCGTCGACGAGAACGTGATGGGATCTCCGATCTCGAGGCGCTCGCTCGCCTCCTCCTCGCTCTCGGCCCCGACGTCGATCCAGAGGTCCGATACGTCGGGGCCGTCGTCGTCCTCCTCGCGGAGGTGGATCGCCGTCTGTCCGACGACGCCCTCGACGGGACCGTCCGCGGCGTGGATCGTCACGTGTTGGCCCCGCGAGACCGACGGGTCGCTGCCGCCGATGCGTCCCGGTCTGACGAACCCGTTCTCGTCGATCGATCTGACGATGAACCCGATCTCGTCGGCGTGACCGGTGAGGACCACTTCGGGTGCGTCGGGATCGCCCTCGTGGACGGCGATGGCGTTCCCGTAGGCGTCCGTCCGAACGTCGTCTGCAAACTGTTCGACGTAGTCGAGCCACACGCGCTGTCCCCGCGTTTCGTAGCCCGACGGAGAGGGCGTCTCGAGCAGTTCGACGAGGAAATCGCGCGGCGAATCGTTCATATCCGTACTGGCGGATCGACGGACAAATACTATCGGCTAGGGGCGAACCGAGCGACGGTAAAAAATCGTAACGGGAATTCGATCGCCGAAGCGAGTCGATCAGTCGTCAGCGGGCGCGGCACCGCTGCCGCCTTCGGCCTGCTCTTTCGTCCAGGCGAGCTTGCCACCGGCGGCGAGGATTGCGCGCTCGCGTTCGGAGGCGTCGAGCGTTGCGGTGTACTCCTCGTCGCCGACGCGGACCGTGAACTCTTCCTGTCCGCTGGTGACGGCCTCGTAGACGTCGTCGACGATCTCGATCTGGTCGCCCTGATCGATGTTCTCGTAGGTGTCCTCGTCGATCGTCAGCGGGATGATCCCGAAGTTGAAGAGGTTCGCGCGGTGGATGCGTGCGAAGCTCTGTGCGAGGACGCCCTCGATACCGAGGTACATCGGACACAGCGCGGCGTGCTCTCGAGAGGAGCCCTGTCCGTAGTTCTCGCCGGCGACGAGGAAGCCGCCGTCGGCCTCGAGCGCGCGGTCGGCGAAGGTGTCGTCGACGCGGCTCAGGGTAAACTCGGAGAGCTTGGGGACGTTCGACCGGTACATCAGGATGTCCTGCGTCGCAGGGATGATGTGGTCGGTCGTGATGTTGTCCTCCATCTTCAGGAGCGCCTCACCCGAAATGTCGGTGCCGAGCTGGTCCTTCAGCGGGACATCGCCGATGTTCGGGCCCTTGATGAGCTCGTCGTCGACGGCCTCGTCGGGACTGATGAGGTCCGTCTTGGAGCCGTCGTACTCGTCGGGGAGCTCGACGCCGGGGGCCTCGAGGTCGCCGAGTTCGTCGGCGAGGTTGCGCGGATCGACGATTTCGCCCTTGAGCGACGCCGCGGCCGCGACCTCCGGCGAGCAGAGGTAGACGTTGTCGTCTTCGATCCCGGAGCGACCCTCGAAGTTGCGGTTGAAGGTTCGCAGCGAGACGGAGTCTGAGGAGGGGACGTGGCCGATGCCGATACAGGCACCGCACGTCGCCTCGGAGAAGTTGACGCCGGCGGCCATCATCTCCGCGACCCAGCCCTCGCGGGCGAGCATCTCGGAGGCCTGCTTGGAGCCGGGCGCGACGATCGTCTCGGTCTCCATCGAGGTCTCGCGTCCCTCGAGCATCTTGGCGACGGGGAGGATGTCCTCGTAGCCACCGTTCGTACAGGAGCCGACGATGACCTGCTCGACGGACTCGCCTTCGACTTCGCTGACGGGAACGACCTTGTCAGGCATCGAGGGCTGTGCGATCAGCGGCTCGAGGTCGGAGAGGTCGACGACGATCTCGTCGTCGTAGTCGGCGTCGTCGTCGGGCTGGAGCTCGACGTACTCGTCGCCGCGGTTGACGCGCTGGAGGTAGTCCTCCGTCTGCTCGTCGGTCGGGAAGATCGACGTCGTTGCGCCGAGTTCCGTCCCCATGTTGGTGATCGTCATCCGCTCGGGTGCGGTCAGGGTCTCGACACCGGGACCGGTGTATTCGAGAATCTTGCCGACGCCGCCCTTGACGCTCAGCCGGCGGAGCATCTCCAAGATGACGTCCTTCGCGGTGGCCCACTCGGGGAGCTCGCCCTCGAGACGGACGTTGACGACTTCGGGCATCTCGATGTAGTACGGTGCGCCGCCCATGGCGACGGTGACGTCGATCCCGCCGGAGCCGATGGCGAGTTCGCCGAGACCGCCGGGCGTCGGCGTGTGACTGTCCGAACCCAGCAGCGTCTTGCCGGGGGCCGCGAAGTTCTCGCGGTGGACGTTGTGGCAGATACCGTTACCGGGTCGGGAGAAGTGAGCGCCGTATGTACCGGCTGCAGAACGCAGGAAGCGGTGGTCGTCCGTATTCTTAAAGTCGAACTGATATGTCTGGTGGTCGCAGTACTGCGCTGCGATTTCGGTCTGGACCTCGTCTAGCCCCATCGCTTCGAACTGGAGCCAAACCATGGTCCCGGTCGTGTCCTGAGTAAGCACCTGGTCGATCTCGATACCGATCTCCTCGCCGGTCTCGAGTTCGCCCTCGACGAGGTGATCGTCGAGAATCTTCTCGGTGAGAGTCTGTCCCATAGCACCCAGAACTCGGCTTTCCGTCCTGATAAATCCAGCGTGTTTCTGTGAGCAGTGATCGCCGTGTGGGCATCTAAAGCGGAGGTTTTCGAGTAAGTATTGCCATGTGTGTAGTCGTTCGTCGATAGCAGTGAAAGAGACGCTGTATGGCCGTGCTGTGGCGGCTCGATCTCTTCTGACGGCGTACTCACGTGTCGAATGCTACCGAACTAGTGAGCCGGGTCGAACGGATACGTTTTTCTCGTCGCCGCGGCGTGAGAATGACAGCTATGTTCCGTTCCGGTGCATTCGTCGCCGACCACGTCTCGCCGACGACCGACGCGCAGATCCAGCCCAACGGCGTCGATCTCACCGCCGACGTCGTCTTCGAGCAGTTGGAACCGGGCCGCATCGGGCGGGACGGGAAACAGATCGGCGACCGCGTCGCCCGCCCGCTCGAGGAACTCGAGGAGAAGGCTCCCGACACCTACTACCTGCCGACGGGGACCTACGTCGTCCGCTACGGTGAACGGATCGCGATTCCCGAGGGTCACGTCGGCTTCGTCTATCCGCGGTCGTCGCTCATGCGCAACTCCTGTATGCTCAATACGGCGGTCTGGGACGCCGGCTACGAGGGTCGCGGTGAGGGGCTGTTGCAGGTCCACCACGACATCGAACTCGAGCGCGGGGCCCGGATCGCCCAGTTGGTCTTCGCCGAAGCGGGTCACGAGGACGTTTACGAGGGGAGTTACCAGGGCGAAAACCTCGAGTAACGATCGCCGAAGCAGTCATCACGCTCGCCGGGTACCGGTTCGCGTATTAACGCGTCGGATGCCGATTCGCGTATTGTTTTTCCCACTCCCGTGCGTACGCTCGAGTAACCCCCGATGATGGCGACCACCCACGTGTTTGCCGGACTCGCGGTCGTCGCCCCGATCGCATATCTCGTCCCGGAGTTCGCCGCTACGCTTGCGATCGGCTCGATCCTCGGCGGGCTCGCCCCCGATTTCGATCTCGTCCTCGCGCACCGGCGGACGCTGCACTTTCCCGTTGCCGGGCTCGCGGTCGCCGTCCCCGCGGTCGTCCTCGCCACGGTCGCCCCCTCGAGTCTCACGCTCGCTCTGGCCGCGTTCGCCGTCGCGGCCTGGCTCCACGCCGCCAGCGATTCGATCGGCGGCGGCCCCGAGATGGATCCGTGGAACGACCGCAGCGAGCGCGCGGTCTACGATCACGTCCGCGGGCGGTGGATCCGTCCGCGCCGGTGGATCCGCTACGACGGTGCGCCCGAGGACGCCGCCCTCGCGATTGCGCTCGCGATCCCGGCGCTGCTCGTCTTCGACGGTCGGTTCACCGCCGTCATCGTCGGCGGTGTGACCGTCTCGCTCGTCTACGCGCTCTGCCGACGGCGGCTGGTCGCGTGGACGCCCGACTGGCTCGAGTAACCAGTCATCGGCGATCGTTCAGGTCCAGCGACTCTCTTTCGATCCGAAGTCGGAACGCTGATACGCCCGCTTGCCGAGCGGCCCGTATGGTCGACGTGCTCGCCGCCAGAACGACGCATCTGGTCTTCGCTGCCCTCTGGACCGGCAGCGTCTGCTTCGTCGCCGCCGTAATCCTCCCGCTGGCACGTGACGGCGCGTTCAACACGACCCATCCGCTCGAGGTCATTTCGGGGAAGCTCACGACCGTCTCGCGGGTGAGCTCGCTCGTGCTTTTTCTCTCGGGGAGTCACCTGGCAGGGAGGGTCTACACGGCCGACAGTCTCTTTGGATCGACTAACGGGCGGCTGGTGCTCGCAATGGTCGCGCTCTGGTTGCTCCTGACCGCGCTCGTCGAAATCGGGGCGAAGCGCTTCGAGGCCGGGCTCACCGGAAAGAAGATCCGCGAGCCGGCCCGCGAGGCGCTGCCGGTGTTCCGTGCGGCTGCCGTCGTGGCCATCGGACTCCTCGTCGTCGCCGGCCTGCTTTCGGCGAACGTCGGACGGCTTCTCTAGCCAGCGGCGCTGACGGACGTTTTTCGGTGGCAAACATCTCAGAAATGAATGTTCTTGCGAAAGATACTTAGTCAGTTACTGTAAGGTACTCGCTAATGATCAGGGGTAAAGACATGGCTATTCCGCTCCTCGCTGTGGGAACGGCTGCTGTGGCCAGCTACGTCCTCCGTTCCGAACGAACAGCGTCCGGCACGTCGCGGTCGAAAGCAGATCTTGGAGCCCGTCTCATCGGGCCGGCTGACGTTCCGGACGATGCGAGGATCGTTGATGCGTCTGCACGACGTCTCGGCGAGATCCCCGGCGCGCAGCAAGCGCTGGACCGAGCGGTTCGCAACGGCGCGCGCGACGAGTGGGAACACATTACGCTCGAGAGCGACGGTGCGTGGTCGGTCGTCGATCGCATCCGTCAGTCGCTGCCCTACCACAACGCAGACACCGGTTCGTACAACGGTGTCTACGTTCGATACAACGATCGGATCGTCGTTCTCGATGCGATCGGATGGGCCCACCTCGAGGATCCGATCCGGTAGACGCACCCGGCGGTGCGGTGCTGTTCCGCAGCTCTTGTCGGTAGTTATACCGATATCCTGCCAGCACCATCCAGTGGACTGAGAGTACCTGAAACCGGTCACCCTCTCGACTTTTTCAGATGGGGAATCGCTACGGCAACGAACTGCAATCACTACCCGACCGCCATCGAACCGCAACCACTACCACACCGGCCGGCCGACCCCTATCCATGCAACTGGGCCTGATCGGACTCGGACGGATGGGACAGATCGTCGTCGAGCGCACCATCGCGGCGGGTCACGAGGTCGTCGCCTTCGACCTGGACGAGGACGCAGTCGCCGCGGCGGCCGAGGCCGGTGCCGACCCCGCCGACTCGATCGACGACTTCGTCGACCAACTCGCCGACGACAAGCGCATCTGGTTGATGGTCCCCGCCGGCGAGGCGGTCGACGTCACTCTCGAGGAACTCACACCTCACCTGGACGGCGACGATATCGTCGTCGACGGCGGCAACTCCTCCTTCGAGGACTCCGTCCGCCGCGCCGAGTCCTGTCCCGCGGCGTATCTCGACTGCGGCACGTCCGGCGGCCCCGCGGGCGCGGAACTCGGCTTCTCGCTGATGGTCGGCGGCCCCCAGTGGGCCTACGACGAACTTGAGCCGGTCTTCGACGCCGTCGCGACCGGTCCCGACGGCCACGAGCGGATGGGAGCCGCGGGCTCGGGTCACTACGTCAAGATGGTCCACAACGGCGTCGAGTACGCGCTGATGCAGACCTACGGCGAGGGGTTCGAGTTGCTCCACGAGGGCCGATACGATCTCGACCTCGAGAACGTCGCATCGGTCTGGAACAACGGCGCGGTAATTCGATCCTGGCTCCTCGAACTCTGCGAAGAGGCCTTCCGCGAGGAGGGATCCGATCTGGGAACCGTGGCCGACCGGATCGAGGGCGGATCGACGGGGACCTGGACCGTCCAGGAGAGCCTCGAGCAGGAGGTTCCCCTCCCGCTCATCTACACGGCGCTTTCCGAACGGTTCGGCTCGCGGGCCGACGACGGCCGGTTCTCGCGGCGACTCGCGAACCGACTCCGGTACGGCTTCGGCCGTCACGAAGTTCCGCGACGGGAGTGACCGTGCGCTGATACCGGAACGCGTCTCTTCGATTTCGGAGTACCAGTCCACGCAAGAGAACCACTCTCGACGGATACTCAACACGCCGATCGAGCCCCTCGTTCAGTCAGACCCAATGTAATTTGGGAACAGAACTATGTTCAGTACCCCGGTATACAGAAGTACAGCAGGGCAAGACGCGACATTGAAAGTCACTTAATTTCGCGTGCTACGCTCCTGCTCGCGATGGCGAGGCAAGACGCGAC
Source organism: Natrinema zhouii (assembly GCF_013456555.2). Taxonomy (GTDB): domain Archaea; phylum Halobacteriota; class Halobacteria; order Halobacteriales; family Natrialbaceae; genus Natrinema; species Natrinema zhouii. The sequence goes on along the minus strand of NZ_CP059154.1, from coordinate 1,694,853 downwards.
ATTGAAAGTCACCGCGCCGTGCCTTTGCCAGCATACCACTTCTCTCGCAGCCCCAATCCGTACCCGAGAAACATCCGTCGGTCGCCTCGTCGATCGGATTGTCGAATCGGACCCAGTTGCCGTCGAACTCGAGCCTATCGCCTCTCAGTGGACACTCTTATCAACTACCTGTCCGATTTAATTTACATGAACAGGCGGATGGTACTCCGTGGAAGCGGTGTCGCATTTACAGCGACGCTCGCCGGATGCTCGAGCAACGAGACAGACGCCGGTGCCGGCGGTACCGATGGGAAACCGGAAACGGTCGTCGACGAAACGATCGCCATTCCGTCGAACTACAGCGTCGATGCCGAACCGAAGGACGTGCTCAGGTTCGAGGTCACCGCACGGGCGGGAAACGCCACCGTCCGCGTCGTCACCGCCGACGACACCGTCGAATCGATCCATCGCGAAACCGTCGAGACCGACGCGTCGTTCACCGTCGCGATCGAGGACCCCGGCGCGTACGAAATTCGAGCGGTTCCGCGGGGAGAGACGCAGCTTCGGGCCGAAATCGTTCGCTCAGCGTAGGGTCTCGAGCGACTGATAGTAGCCTCGTCTTCACATGAAACAGTGGTGTGTCTGCGTACAGGTTGGAGAGTTCACGTCGATGAACTCGACTCGAGTGAGCGCTCGTTACCGGACGATACCACCCCAATCGCCAGCGCTACGCGTCCTCGTCGGGTTCGTACTCCGCGTAGATGCGGTCCATCCGCGCGGCCATCACGAAATCGGTCTTGTGGAGGCCGTCGATCTTGTGCGTCCACATCTCGATCGTCACCTCGCCCCACTCGAGCTGGATATCCGGATGGTGCCACTCTTCCTCCGCCAACTCGCCTACCTCGTACGTGAACTCGAGGGCGTCCCGGAAGTCCTCGAACGCGTACGTTCCCTCGAGGTGGTGGTCGTCGACGACGTCCCAGACGTCGTCGCGAATCTCCGCGAGGTAGTCGGCGTACTCGTCGGACTCGAGGGGCTCGTCCTCGCTCGTACAGGCCTCGCACTCCTGGTCGGCGAGCGCTGGTTCGGACATGGACGATACTACGACCGGGAACGACGTGAAGATTCGGATAGGAAAACGACGTGAGGATTCGGACGGAAGCCCGCGTCGTCTCGAGCCGGCCGCGCTCTTGCCACTCGTTTTATACCCGCGTCCGCACAACGTCAGCAGTACTGACTATCATCGATGGGAGGGGGAAAACGCAATATCGCGGTTCGGTTCTTCGGCGGTGCGGGGAACTACACTGACGTCCTCGAGCAGTTGTGCACGTACGTCCTCACTGAAAACCCGACCGAAGCGGGGGCTTTCGAGTGGGTCAAAGCGAATACGCGGGCGACGAGCGACGAGGGAATCCGCGACCGACTCGCCTTTCTCGAGTCGATCGGGCTGCTCGAACTCGAGCCGGATCGGGTTCGACTCACGCAGCGGGGGATCGAGTGGCTGTCGGAAACGAATCCCGAAATCCTCTACGAACTGCTCTCGAGCGCCGTGTACGGATTCGACACGGTGCTCGAGGCTCTCCTCGATGGGCCGAAGACGGACGACGAGTTGGGAGATGCGATCAAAGCTGAGCACTCCGAGTTCGATTGGAACGACGCGTCCGGCCCCGCCCAACACAGGGGGTGGCTGCAGAGCCTCGGCTACGTCGAGCGAACTGCGCCGGAAAACTCGCTGACTGAGAGCGGCCGGAAACTGGCGCGACGGCGGTCGTCCGAGCACCCGCAGCTCGAGCGGGGCGAATTCTACGCACAAACCGAACTCGAGGACGCGTTCGACACCAGTTTCGGCTCGTATATCAAGGGGATCAGCCCGCGAACGGACGACGAGGGTGCGCTGTCGTACATCATCCTGAAAGCCCGCGAGGGCGGGCCCTACGGCGACGAGATCGACGGCGAGCGGTTCACCTACATCGGCGAGGGCGTTCCGGAGAAGGGAGACCAGCGGTTGACCGGAGCCAACAGCGCGCTCCTCGAGCAGGCCGACCGGTCGACGGTCCCGGTGTACTTCTTCTACCAGCCAGCGGACAGCGACGAACTCAGATACGAGGGGCTGGTCGACGTCGTCGGCGCCGAGCGCGTCTCGCTGGACGAGCGGATGGTCTACCGGTTCACGATGGACCGACTCGAGATCGAGCCGGCCGAGTTCGAGGCGCTTTCGGAATCAGTGTCCGACGACATCTCGGACGACGAGACCGACGAACCGGCGCTCACCGACGACGAAGCGGAATTCACCGAGGTCCAGCGGCGGGTCCGCTCGAGCGCGTTCCCGAAGACGGTCACGTCCGCCTACGACGGCCGGTGTGCGATCTGTGGAAACTCGCGCGAATCACCGGCCGGTACGATCGATATCGAGGCCGCCCACATCTACCCGAAGCGGGCGAACGGCCGCGACAACGTTCGGAACGGCCTCGCCCTCTGTCGGCTCCATCACTGGGCGTTCGACACCGGCTGGCTCGCGGTGGCCGACGACTATCGAATCCTGGTCGCCGATCGCCCCGATCTCGAGGGCTACGAGGAGTTCTCACACCTCGAGAACGAGTCGCTCACGCTACCCGCGGACGAGGACCTGCGTCCGCATGCGACGTTCCTCGCGGCACATCGGGACCGACACGGGTTCGAATCGCCGTAATCGGGTTCGACGAGTACCGGCCGCTCGAGATAGTCCCGGAATCGAGCACGGCTGCGTTCGGACGTCAATAGACGGTGAACGACGGGTGGAGCGCGTGCAGATAGTCGGACGGGTCGACCGAACCGGGTCACTCCTCCTCGACGGCGAACGCACCCGGCTCGAGTTCACCCAGAATTCCAGCGAAGACGGCTGCCGTTCCGAGCAGGGCGAGGACGACCCCGCTCGCCCACGGAACCGATCCGTAGTCGGCGAACGCGACGAGCCAGCACGCGCCGACGAGGACGACGCCGCCGGCGACGATCAGCCGAACGAACCGCTCCATAGGGGCCGCTTCGCCGTCCCGATCCAAGTATCCCGGTGCTCGTCTGCTACCGACCATCCGGCGCTCGCACTCGAGCCAAGCGTTTGTATCTCGAGCCCGTTCGTCCGAATATGACCGAGGCGACGTTAGTCTACGACGACGACTGCGGCTTCTGTACGTGGTGGGCCGACTACTTCGACGAGCGGACGGACCTCCGCATCGTCGGCTTCGGCGACCTCACCGACGAGTTGCGCGCGCGACTCCCCGACGACTACGAGGACTGCTCGCATCTGGTGACCGACGACGCGGTGTACTCCTGTGGCGCGTCGATCGAGGAGGCGCTCACCCGCACCGATGTCGGCGGCCCCGTCGACAACATCGTCGAGTTCCTCCGGCAGTTCGAGGACTACGAGCGCTTGCGTGAGCGCGGCTATCGGTGGGTCGCGAACAACCGCGACCGCTGGGGGCGATACCTCTCGAAGACGCCGCCGGCGCGTCGGGAGTCCGGCGACGGCTGAACTGCGTCCCGAATACTGCCCGCCGATCACCGCAATCGCCGCCGGCGTCCCCGTCCCTCCTCGAGCGAGATCGGCTGGACGTACGTCCCGACGCGCTCGCGAGCCCACCACCGACCGCTCTCGGCACGCTCCTCGGGCGTGGTGTACCGATAGCGGTATCGGACCGCGCGGACGTGGGCCGGCGGCTCCCCGTCGAACGGGTCCTCGGCGAGCAGCGCAAGCGTCTCCGCATCGGCCTCGAGCAGCTTCGCGAGGAATCGCGGGAACCACGGGCTCCGGCGCGGGGTCGGCGACATGGCGGCGAACCACAGCTGCCAGTCGAGCCGGAGGTGGTAGGGTGCGACCTGTGGCGGCCGGCGCTCCGGATCGGTCGGCTTGCCCTTGAATCGGTAGGACCGCCACTCCGTCTCCGGCGTGAGCTCCTCGTCGGCGGTCCCTTCGACGACGACCTCGTAGCGGTCCCGCGTTATCGAGCCGAACGCGCCGTAGGTGTTGACGAGGTTGAGCGGATCGAACGACGTGTTCATGAGCTGGCTCTCGGACAGCATGTTTCGCACCGGTTGGACGCTCAGGACGATCACGATCACGGCCAGGATGATCGCGAGGACCTCGAGGTAGAGCGGCGTCGGCGCGGTCGCGGGCGCGGAAATCGGGAGCGCGGCTTCGAGCACGCCGTCGCTGAACGTCGGGATCGCCAGCACGATCGTGAGCGCGTTCAGCCAGGCGAAGTTGCCGGTGACCATGAGCCACCCCTGAAAGCCGATCGTCGCCAGCCCGGCCAGCGCCGAGAGCGGTTGTGGCGCGAAGTAGCAAAACGGTATCAGAAGCTCGAGGACGTGGTTCCCGAACGTCTCAACGCGGTGAAACCGATCCGGGAGGCGATGGGCGAACCAGCTCACGGGGTTCGGAATCGGCTGGGTCTCGTAGTGGTAGTCCATGGCGGTCAGATCGCGCCAGCAGTCGTCGCCGCGGAGCTTGATCAGCCCGGCACCGAACATGTTGCGAAACAGCACCCACTGCAGGAGCAAGATCACGACGAACGGCGGTGCGACCGATCCCGCCCCCAGAAAGATCGCGAGAAACCCGGTCTCGCAGAGCATCGACTCCCAGCCGTAGCCGTAGAAGGTCTGGCCCGCGTTCACGAAGGAGAGATAGAGCGCCCACAGCGCGGCCCACAGGACCATCGAAACCGGCGTCGCGAATCCCACGGGGAGCCAGTACGGCACTCCCACGAGCGCCAGCGCCGAGAGCACGACGCCGATCCAGGACGCAATGGCGATCGCCCGGTCGCTCGGCACGAAGTAGAAGAGGCTCGGCCGGTCCCAGAACGAGACGCCCTCGACGTACCGCTCGAGCGGCAACAGCCCGTCCTCGCCCGCCAGCGGCCGAAACTGGTTCGCCGCGACGAGAAACGCGAGCAGATACAACAGTGCGAGACCCCGCTGGAAGACGAACCGGACGAGCCAGTAGCCGTCGCCCTGCCACATGGTCGGCCGTAACTCCGCGGACGGCCAAAGGAGTGACGTGTCTGAGCACGCGGTCGGCTCGAGCGCGTCTTTCACGACGCCACCGCGTTCGGTCAGGCGTCACCGTATCGGAACTGCAACACGCCGCCGGCGACCGCCACGACGAGCCCGCCAGTCGCGAGGATTCCCAGCCCCGGTGCGTACGAGCCGGTGAGGTCGTACAGCGTCCCGATCAGTACCGGGCCGAGGAAGCCACCGATCTCGCCGACGGCGAAGATGAATCCCACCGCCGTGCCGGTCAGCCGCGCGCCGATCCCCTCGAGTTCCGGTGGAATGGCCCGAATGAGCGGCGACAGGCCGCCGAAACCGAAGCCGGTGACGAGGACGCTTCCGAGAAGCACGAGTCCGAGGCCGCTCGAGAGCACGCCCGAGATTCCGAGCGTGGCGACGAGGCCACACGCGATCAGCGCGGTGCGGCGAGCGCCCAGTCGGTCGGCCGCCGCGGGGACGGTCAGCACGCCGACGACGTTGGCGGCGACGAGCAGGCTCGTCGTCCGCCCGGCACGATCCGGTGAGTAGCCCCGGGCCTCGAGCAGTGTCGGGAGCCACCCCTGCATCCCGTGGGCGATCAGCAGGTACATCGTCCCGATAACGACCACGAGCTGTAGCTCGCGGTGGGTGAGCACGAGCGCAAGATCCCGGCGAACGGCGGCGAGCGAAAGCGACGAGTCCGCCGCGTCGGCGTCGTTGGCCGCGCGGTTTCGAGCGTCGATCCCCAACCGACGAGCGACGACGACCCACAGGACGCCGTAGCCAATCGCGACGATCCCGCTCCAGAAGAACAGTTCGCGCCAGCCACCCAGCAGCGGCTGTAGGATCGGCCGCCCGACGGCGAAGGCGCCGGCCGTTCCCGTCGACGCGCCGACGAGGTAGATCGAGGACGGGACGCCGGTCTCGTCGGGTGGAAACAGCACGGAGACGAGTTTCGGCAGCCCGAACGTGATGGCCGTCGCGCCGACGCCGATCAGCAGCGTCGCCGCGAGCAGCGACGGAAACCCGGCCGCGAAACTGCGACCGACCTGGGCGACGCCGTAGATCAGGACGCCCGCCGCAAGGCTCCGACCCGGTCCGACGCGGTCGATGACCAGGCCCGTAACCAGCGCGATCGGGATGTAGGTCAACGGGACCGCACCCGCGACGACACCGGCTTGCGTGCCCGAGAGCCCGAGATCGTCGATGATCGTCGTAAGGGACGCCGGCAGCGAGAACCAGACGAACATCAGGCAGGTGTAGCCGCCCGTCCCGACCGCGACAGCACCGTACGCACGACGTCGACTCATCCGGTCGTCCATCTGCACGTGGATGGGTCGTGGTGCCCCGAGTAGTTTGGCCTCGCGGTACGACTGCCCGGTGCCGTCTCGGGGAAATCCTGTTACTTCCCGAGCCGTCTCGCGAGGGCTCCTCGAGAGCACCCGAAACGCAGTGGAAGAGGCGTGACGATCAGTCGTCGACGAGCGATCGCTCCGCGTTGCCGACGATGAGGAGGGTGCCGACCACGACGGCGACGGTCGTCACCAGCGGGTTCACGATCCCGAGGACGGCCGGCGGGATGGCGATCGCGTTGTAGACGAACGCGAGCCCGAGGTTCTGCCTGATTCGGTCGCGTGCGGCCCGCGCCAGCGCGAACGCCTCCTCGACCGCGGCGAGGTCGTCGTCGGCAATCGCGACGTCGGCCGCGTCGGCGGCGAGTGCGGTGCCGCTCCCCAGCGAGATGCCCAGATCGGCCGCGGCGAGTGCGGGCGCGTCGTTCGTTCCGTCGCCGACCATCGCGACTCGGTCGTCGCCTCTCATCCGCCTGACGGCCGCCGTCTTTCCCTCGGGCGAGACGCCGGCGAAGACGTGATCGACGCCCGAATGCCGGTCGAAGACGTCGGCCGACGTCCCGTCGTCGCCGGTCAGGACCACGATATCGACCCCGTCCGCGTCCAGGGCCTCGATCGTCTCCTCCCACGCCTCGCGGGGTTCGTCGCCGACGATCACGACCCCCTCAGCCGCCCCGTCTCGGCCGACGACGACCGGGAGCCGACCCGCCGCCCGAGCCCGCTCGAGTCTCGCCTCGAGCGCGTCACCGAGCGTCCAGCCCCGCTCCCGGAAGAGGTCGGGATGGCCGACCAGCACGGTTCGACCGTCGACGGTACCCTCGACGCCGGTCGCGTGGGTGTGGAAATCACTGACCGCTCGGTCACCCGCCGCAGCCGCGCCGCCGTCCGCGCGAGCCGGCCCGCTCGTATTGCCGTCGTCGTCGCGGTCACTGCCTCCGTCGCTGCCACCGCTTCCGTCGAACGCGTCGGCGATCGCCGCCGCCGCCGGATGGGCCGCGCGCTGCTCGAGAGCCGCGGCGGCCGCCAGGAGGTCGTCGGGAGCGTCGGCCTCGAGCACGGACATCTCGCCGCTCGTCAGCGTCCCGGTCTTGTCGAAGACGACGACATCGATCGCGCGCAGGCGCTCGAAGATCGTCTCGTCGAAGACGACGATCCCGCGCTCGAGCGCCGCCTCGAGGCTCGTCGCGACGGAGTACGACGTCGCGAAGCCGAGCGCCCACGGGCTCGCGACCATGAGGGTCATGAGGGCGGCCAGCGCGACCGATAGTTCGCTCGCACCGCTCACGAGCGAGCCCGCGCCGACGACGACGGCGGCGACGAGGACGATCGGAACAAGCGGTGCGGCGAGTTCGTCGGCCCGGCGCGTGACGCCGTGGTCCGCGCTCTGGACGTTCCAGACGACCCGCGTGAGCCGGTCGATGCTGCTGGTCGTCCGCTCGCCGACGTCGACGACCGCCGCGTCGGTCGTCACCACGGAGCCGCCGACCACCGCGTCCCCCTCGCGTTTCGTCACCGGGAGCGACTCCCCGGTCACGACGGCCTCGTCGACCGCGCACTCGCCTTCGGCGAGCGTCCCGTCGACCGGAATGCGCTCGCCCTCGCGGACGAGCACCCGATCGCTCGCCTCGAGGTCCGCGACTGGCATCTCCGTCGTAGAGCCGTCCGACGCGTACAGCCGGGCCGTGTCGACCTGCGAGACGGTGAGGTCGGTCAGCCGGTCCGTCGCACGGCGCTTGACCGTCGCCTCGTAGTAGGTCGCGCCCATCACGATCGAGGCGACGACGATCGTCAGGTCGAAGTAGAGGTCGTTGCGTCCGAGTCCGGAGACGGCGACGCTGTAGACGTACGCGCTGCAGATCGTCAGCGCCGCGAGCAGGTCCGTCGTCGGCCGCCGGAGTTTCAGGCTGACGTACGCGCCCCGCAGGAGCGGCCCGCCGGTCAGGTAGAGGATCGCGCCCGTCATCACCAGAAACAGGGGCATGTACATCGGGCCGCTGAAGCCCGTGAAGGCGTCGTCGAACTGCGAGAGCGCGCCCCAGTCGGTGAAGTCGGTCAGAAACATCGGATAGAGGACGGCCAGAAACGGTAACAGGAGGAAGGAGCCGAAGACGACGCCGACTACGTACCGCATCTCGAGCATGTCGTCCGCGCGGCGCTTCCGGAGGCCGGACATCTCCCGCGAGCGCCGCGTTCCACCGGTCTCGTCGTCGGCGGTCGCGTCCTCGCGCAGGTACGCCGTGTAGCCGACCGTGCTCAGCGCGTTCTCGAGCGCGTCCGCCGAAACCCGATCCGGATCGTGGTCGACCCGGACCGTCTCCGTGACGTAACTCGCTTCGGCGTCGGTCACGCCGGCTCGGTCCTCGGCGACGGCCTCGAGGAACGCCTCGCAGGTCGCCGAGTGCATCCCGTCGACTCGGAAGAACGTGCGGACGGTGCCGTCCCGATCGGTGTCGTCCGTACCGCTGTCGGTCACGTCACCGTCGTCAGTCACGTCACCGCCGTCGATCGCACTATCGCCGTCAATCGCGCTGTCGCCGCCGCTCGTGCCGAACTCGGCGGCGACGTCGCGACAACCGGCCGAACAGAACCCGCTCGCCGACTCGTTGGACGTCTCCGAGAGCGGCGACCCGCACAGCCGACAGCGGTCGCGCCGGTCGTCGCCCGCGCGTCGATCGCTCACGGTAGTGGCTGCGGGTTCGACGGCAATAACTGTGGTCGATTCCGGTGGCTCTCATCGTCAGCCGGCGGCCCGACTCACCGCCTCACGTCGTGTCCAGATCGAGTCTGGAGAACGTCCACGACGCGATCGAACTCGACTCGAGGTCGATCTCGTCTCCGAGATTGCGCGCGAGGAGCGTTCGAGAGGTCGGCTTGATCAGCGCGGACAGCGGTAATCGGGTATCGGGGTAGAACCGGAACCGGAGCGGCGCGGGGAGCGTTTTCCCGAACGCTTCGACGTAGCTTCGATCCGCGCAGTCGTCGAGCGCCGAGGCGAGCAGGCGATTGAGCGGCTCGGATTCCGATTCGACCGTCCGAGGAAGCGCGTCGACGATCCGCACGTGATCGTCCTCGGTCGAGATGACGAGCGCGGCGACGGGCTCGCCGTTCCGCCGGGCGACGTAGGCCGCGTACGAGTGTATGGGGTTGTCGAACCGCCAGCGATAGAACGCTGCAGTTCGGTTCGAGTGGATCGCCTCGGGAATCGATCGGCGATAGATGGCCGCAAGCGTGTCCGCCGGTGGCGTCTCATAGTATTCGAGCTCGAACTCGGAGTCGGAGTCGACGAGCAGCCGATCGCCGGCCCGCTGAGAGGTCGCGATGGCGTCCTCGAGCGTGTCCGTGACGGTGGTGGCCGGACCGTCGTCACTCGACTGGGCGTCAGTAACGTCTCTCCTTGGCCCGGCTTTGATCCGATCCTCGAGGACGCTGATGGGGTTCTGTGGCCGGTAGTAGGCCGGCACTGTCCCGATTTCGCGCCAGCCGTATGCCAGGTTGCCGGGCTTCGAGTTCTCATTCGGGAAGTTGAAGAAAAACGACGGCTCCCCGTCGGTGTAGCGCTCGATGGCCCGCTCGTTCATGCGACCGAACAGTCCGCGCCCGCGATGATCCGGGTGAACCATCGTATCGCAGGGCTGGAACGCGGTCCGGACGACCCCGCCGATGCGCATCTCCTGGGCGAAAAACGACCGGAACCCGACTGGGTCGCCGCCCTCGCTCGCTACGAGGATCGGGACGTGGTCGACATACGGGTTCTCGCTAAACTTCCAGCGAAACCAGTCCGCGTTCCGCTCGTGGCCGAACACCGATTCGTACAGCGACAGGAACACCGATCGGTCATCGGGTTCGAACGTGCGAACGGTGTATCGCGTCGCCGTTCGTTTGCGTGTACTCATGGTGATGGCCGTTTCACGGCTGTCTGCAGGGTAACCGAGAGCTGTCCCCCAATGCGTCGTGCTAGTCCGATATTCGCTTCGGAGTGGAATGGTGGTTTGCCTTGAATACGCCGATCCGACAGGTCGTGAATTACTCGATTGATTCGATTAGTACTCGGTCCGCTCGAGCCGACGAACAGCGGACCCCGAGCGATCATGAACTCGACACTACCGTCAGTTCCGTCCGTCTCGAGGCCCGGCTTTCCGTCGATCGTATCCCAGTCGATCAGTCTCACCGACGCTCGACGACAGTTCCGTCCTCTCCGACCGCGACTGCCCGCTCGCCGTCCGCATCGACCGAGACGGCCAGCAGCGACTCGGGTGCACGCGCGTCGACCTGTTCCCACGCGGCCTCGGTCCGTTCGTGGATGATCCCATCCGCGTCGCAGGCGACCGTCTCTCCCGTCCGGCGAGCGATGCCACAGATGGCTTCCTCGCCGACCCGCTCGGGCGTCCACGTCGAGCCGCCGTAGCGGTGGACGACGCCGTCGTCGGCGCTCACCAGGCAGTCACCCTGCCCCAGCGTCGCGAGGTTCTCGAGCGTTCCGCCGGCCTCGACGGGCCCGATGCGATCGAAGGAGCCGCCGCCGTCGGTCGTCTCGAAGACGCCGTCGTTCGTATCGCAGCAGTAGCCGACCGACGCGTCGGCGAGGGCGATCCCGCTCAGGCTCGAGCCGCCACCGGGTGTGACGGGCTCGTCCCACGAACACTCGCCGTCGCGATAGCGCCCGCGGAGGACTTCGCCGGAGCCGTTGATCAGCAGTATCGTTTCGTCGCCGCTCGAGCCACCGACGGCGACCCCCGGCCAGTTGTCGGTGATCCCCGCCGGAGCCGAGTAGTCGGTGTGGCGGCTGGTATCGGCCTCGAGCCGGCCAACCGAACCGCTGTCGCCGGCGATCCAGACAGCCCCGCCGTCAGCGGTCGCGTCGACCCCGCTGAGGTTCTCGCCCTCGGCGGCCGGTCCGTCCTCGAGGACGACCGTCCACTCGCGCTCGGCGGGGTCACCGTCGCCGGGGCCTGCAGTGAGCACCTGTCCGTCGTCGCCCACCGCGTAGACCGCTCCCGTTTCGGTGACGCAGACGTCCCGGAGCGTCGTCTCGGTGGGGACGTCGACGAGTTCCCAACTGCGGGAGCGCTCGGCCTCGGTCGCTCGAGCGGCTGTACGTTCGTCGTCGCCGCTCGGGTCGGTGTCGTGACGCACCTCCGCTGAACTGTTTCCGCCGCTTTCGGGTACACGGTCGGTTTCAGTGCCACCTCTGGGTTCAGTGATGGCCGCCGCGTCGGTATCGTCCTCGGTTTCGGCGCGCTCGAGCGGCGCGGTCCCCGCCTCCGTCGCTCGCTCGTCATTCGCCGTGTCACGCCGGCGGTCGGCTGCAGTGTCGCTATCGGGCCGATCGGTCGATGGCCCGAGGACGTACAGCACGATCGGCGGCACGACGTAGGAGGCGAGCGCGAGCAGAGCGAACCCGCGGTGGACGATTGTCAGCGTCCCGAAGGCGGTCATGCCGGCCGCCGCGACCGCGTGAACCCACGACTTCGCGTAGCGGCGAAAGAAGGGAACGAATCCGTCGCCGGTGCTCGAATTGTGGGTGGCCATTGGTCGAATTCCGGGACTCGCGTCCACCTATCCGACTGGCGAGCAAAAGCGTGCTGCAGGCACGCCGCGGCGGCGTCTGGGAGCTGGATTACCCGCTCAGAACCCGTGGGGCTCGTCGATCAACACGAGCTGGGTCCGGTCGTCGACCCGCTCGTGCTCGAGAGAGACGAGCTTGCCGACGGTGCTGCCCTGGCCGTACACCTTCTCCGCGCGGGCGTCCTCTAGCGGGTAGGCGAACTCGCGGACGCGCTCGACGGCCGTTTCCCAGTCGTCGACGATTTTGTTCGTGCTCCCGACCAGTAACAGGGTTTCCGCGCCGAACGGCCACGCGCCGACGGCGTTGCCGAGCGCGTTGGCCCCGATCAGTTCGCCGCTCTCGGCGATCGCATTGACGCTGTCGACGAAGACGTCGGCGGTCGTCGCTTCCCGGCGCGCCCGGGACCGTTCCGCATCGTCGTCGATCTCCCGTATGCCGTTTCCGAGGTACTCGAAGCCGTCTTCGGCCTCGAGGTCGTCGGTGAAGCCGATCTCCTCGAGCGTCGTGGAGTGGCCATCCATCACGTCCGCCCCCTCCGGAATCTGCTCGCGGAGGTGTTCCCGCGCGGCTTCGCCATCGTCGACAATGTGCACCTCGATGTTTCGATCTTCGACGTTCGACGCAACTGTCTCGATCGTCTCGTCGTCGGGCTCCCGATCGAAGCGCGACTCGTCGAGCTCGAGTTCGCCCGTGAAATCGTCTTTCGTGTAATAGTCGTCGCTCATCGCATGACGGCTCATTTGACGGGCCGCGGGATCAAACGGGCGCAAGCGAATACCGGCGGGGGCGGCCGAACGGGCTCGATTTACCGCCAGCATTCGACGGCCTCGAGGGTCACGCTGAGGACGCCGTGGTTGTAGATGGCCTCGCGGTCGTCGCCGAAAACATGGCCAGGGGGAAGGGGCGTGACGGTTCGCTCGGCGAGGTCGGCCTCGCGAGTGATCGCGATCCGGAGGCGACGCGCGCCGGCCTCGACCATCACGTCCTCGCGGGCCGTCGGAGCGACGTCGACGGCGACGCGCAACTCGTCGGCTCGCCCGTCGTAGACGATCTGCGTCGGGTACGGGAACGATGTCGTTTCGGGAGGCGAAGTGGAGGACACGGGGCGACGTTCCGACGACGGCCAGAAACGTCCCCGCGTGTACAGTTGTACGTTTAATATCGCTTTTCGTCACGACCGTCAATCCGCGCGCGGTGGCGCGCTGTCCGCTGTTTGAACGGCAGCGAAGACGGCTGACGATCGGAGAAATCGGCTAGGGTGGACGTGGCGATTTCCTGTTGTTACGGTCGCAAAACGCTCACCGTCACGGCCCCTTCTCTGAAACGCATCTTCGGTGTTAGCCCGCTACGACGAGCTTCTTCCCTTCCTGAACGAACGAGGATGATACCTCCTCCTGCCGCGGTATCGTCACAAATAACCGAGATCCGCCAGTCGCTCCTTGGTTCCCTCGTTCATCTCGACTTCCTCCGACGTGCCGTCCGCTGATGCACCACCCGCCGGCATCCCGTCCGCCGCCGCGCTGTTCGTCTCGAGCGGTTCAAAGCGCTCCTCGAGCCGCCGGCGAAGCGCCCGCACTCGCTGCGGGTTTCCGTCGCTGATATCGGTCCGCTCGAGCGGGTCGGTCCGGACGCGGTGGAGGCGTTCGAAGCCGTCGTCGCCGCGGACGTACTTGTACTCGTCCGTGCGGACCGCCCGCAGCCGCCGATCGAACTCTCGAACGCGATCCGGAATCTCGCCGAAGCGGGCCTCGAGCCGCTCGATCGAGGGCTGAGGGGCGACGTACTCGGCGAAGACGGCGTCGCGCGGCTCGGCGTTCGATTCGGGATGGAGCGATCGGCTCGACCACTGCTTGCGTAGCTCGGGATCGTCGATCCCGGCCGTCTCGAGGAGCGTGGCGGGGAGATCGAGTAACTGGACGAGATCCTGCTGTCGCCCGACGCCGGTACGGTGGCCGCCGGTGAACGGGCCGCCGTGGAACACGAGGGGGACGTTGAGCAGCGTGTCGTAGAGGTTGTACTGGTGGCCGAAGAAGCCGTGGTCGCCGATGTGCTCGCCGTGGTCGCCACAGACGACGAAGAGGGTGTCCTCCCACTCGCCGCTCTCCTCGAGCGCCGTTCGAAGCTGGCCGACCTGCTGGTCGACGTAGGCGAGTTCCGCTCGATACAGGCCGCGAAGCAGGGCGAATTCGTGGTCGGAGATGTCGTAGTCCTCGCAGTCGTAGGCGCGGGGGTCCTGTCTGATCGCGGTCGCTTCCTCGTAGCTGGCTCCCTCGGGGAGGAACCGTTCGGCGTACGCCTTCGGCGGATCGTACTCGACGTGGGGTTCAATGAAGTTACAGAAGAGGAAGAACGGCCGCTCGTCGTTACGGCTCTCGAGCCAGTCGGCGATCCAGTCGGTGGCCCGGTCGGAGCCGTCGTCGCCGGCCGGCTGCAGGAGTTCGCTGTAGAGAATGTTGGCGGCGTTGACCAGCGGGTTGCCGTCGAAGAGTCGGTTTCGGGTCGCGCTAAGCTTTTCCTGGAGGTCTTCGCCGCGGACTACTGCCCCCATGTCGGCGTCGGACTGGATGTACTGCCACCCCTTGCGGAGGTCCTCGAACCCGCGGTCGAAGCCGAACTCCTCGGTGATCCAGGTGTTGTTCGAGACGCCGATCGTCTGAAATCCCGCGTCGGAAAACGCTTCAGGAAGGGTTCGCAGACTATCGTCGAGATAGGTGTGTCCGCCGTGCGTGCCGTGATCAGAGGGATAGGTCCCAGTGAAAAACGACGCGTGGGAGGGGAGCGTCCAGGGCGCGGTCGCGAACGCGTTCTGGAACGCGGTTCCTTCGTCGGCCAGTCGCGTCAGCGTCGGCGTCGGACGTGCGCCAACGCCATCGTCGTTCGAGGCGGCTCCGTTCAGTTCGCCCGGAGCGGCACCTGCGCCGGACGCCCCCCCATCGACGTCGGGGCGATCGGTCGGAAGCGGTTGCATGCCGACGCTTTTCGCCCGGGCCGTATCGAGAACGACGAGAACGACGTTCCGCACAGTACTATGTGACTCGTCGTCACGTCCGTTAGAGTCCGACATGATTACTCCTTCAACGGCACGCAGTGAAGGTCACGGGGCCGGAGTATGCAGGGCCGTAATCGGAGATATCGCCCGCTCTTCGGGTGAAAACCGCCGATTTCGGCCGCGTTCGATATCGCTCCTGCGTGCCGAGTTGGCCGGTGCGCTCGGAGTCGGTATTCATCTGCCGGTCGAATATTCATCCGATCGGACATCGTAGGTACCATGAGCGGATCACTGGTGACCCGGCGGCTCGCGAGGCTGCGGCCAGCGGCCTGCCAGCGAGTCGATTCAACGATCGAGGCTCACCAGCACTGTCGCTCGGAGACTCTCCAATGACTACAAATCACGAAAACGACGCGACGACGGACGCTTCGATGGGCGAATTCGACGAGATCGATGACCTCGAGGACATCAAGGACCTCGAGGAACTGGACACGGTAGTCGGACAAGCCGCCTCGGCGGCATCCACCGCACTCGAGAGCGGAACGCTCCCGCTGATCGGCGGCGGACTCGTGCTGGCGGCCGCGATTCGGTCGCTGGCTGCGAACCGTTCGCGGGCGATTCCGCTCGGTATCGTCGGCACCGGGCTGGTCGGCTTCGGGCTCAGCAAGCGCCGCTCGAGCGGCGAGCCCGCGACCGAGGGTGTGCCGGACGTCGACGAGGGGACCGACGGAAAGGAGACCTCGGACGAAGCCAGCGCCGCCGCCGAACGCGTCGATTCCGGACGAGAGTCCGAGATCCAGTCCGACGGTGATATCTCGGCGGAACCGGGGATCGACGATGCGGAAGAGTCGGGCTCCGAGATTGATTTCACCGAGGAGCCTGACGAGGACGAATCCCAATCTCGACCGGATCTCGGGGCGGACGAGGAAGAACCCCGACGCGAGACCGATGCCGAAGGGGTAGAGATCGACGTCTCCGACTCGGCGATGGCAGACGAGACGAGCGAAGCGACGGGGCCGGATCCCACACAGGCTCAGCCGACCCAGACCGCGGACACGGAACCGGAGGAGAGCCCCGCGGACGACGCCTCCGATATGAAGGTCGATCCGCCGGACGCAGACGAGTCCGACTCGGAGACGGACGAGACTGACGCCGCGGGCGCGGAGGATTCGGACGAGAACGAAGAGTAACTACCCGCGTGGGGCCGCGACCGGTGTCGCGGGTCAGCGGTACGACGCGGGCTACCGCGAACGCGAGGGGGACCGTCCTCTAAGACTGTCGACGCGTTCGAGACGGGACAGCACGGGTGCGGTGACGAACGCGGCGGCGAGCAGTCCGAGAACGCCGCTCCCGGCGAACAGCAAAACGGGCCAGTAGTAGCCGATGAGCGCGACGAGCGTGGCGACCGAGAGGACGACGACGACGGCTCTCGCAGCGAGCGGGCGGCTGGTTCGTATCGGCCCGCGTCTGGCGTCCAGCCCGCGAGCGAGGAGGGCGAGTTGCCAGCCGGCGAACGCGCCGAGGGACGTGCCGAACAGGAGTACGGCATCGAGGTCGACGTTACTCGTCACGAGGGCGACGGCGGCGAGACCCGTCGCGAGTCCGAATCCGAGCGTGCCGCGATGCCCCGGGTACCGATCCAGGAATCTCCAGACGAGCAGCAGAAACACCAGCCCGATGGCGACGCCGGCAACGACGTCGGCGAGATAGTGAACGCCGAGGCCGACCCGCGAGAGACAGACGGCGGTCACGAGTCCGGCGGCAGCGAGGTATCGCTGTCGACGCGTGCCAACGGACAGATATTCGGCCAGACTGACGTAGACGATCGTCGTCATCAGTGCGTGGCCGCTCGGAAACCCGTAGCCGGTCGCCGTCGCGGTGGCCTGATACAGCGGGTGCACCGTCTCCGGAAGCGCCCCGACCTCCACGAGCACCCGCTCCGGCCGCGGGAGCGCGAAGACGTGCTTCAGGCCCGTGATGAGCGAGAGTCCGGCTAACAGCAGCCCGAAAACGGCGGCGGCCTCGTCCCGGCGCGTCGTCGACACCCAGTAGACGGTCCCGACGACGACCCCGAGAAACCAGACGTCCCCGAGCTGGGTCACCAGCCCGAGCAGGACGATGGCCCACTCGGGGGCGACCTCGCGGAACGCGTCGAACCAGTCGAGCCCTCGAGACATGTCCCATGCTACGGGCGACGAGATACATAAACGGTTTCGATGGGCGAGACGACGTCTCCGTCGCCGATCGCGGGCGTCTTCACTACCGATCGTGGGGGCCCCGCCACTTGCGGCCGTCCCTCGTCGCCGCGTACGGCCGCCGTCGTTCAATCGAGACAGAGAGTCACCACAATGCGACAAAACCCTCATTTCCGCGTCACCTGTAGCCTCTCGAAACGCCGGTCGTCGGCGTGGCGAGGACCGTCCAATGAGTGAGACATCGGAACCCGAACCCGAGCGCATCGATCCCGAGCACGACCACCGCCGCGAAGCGGGCGTCGACGAGGCCGCACTCGAGTCCCTGCTCGACGACTACGCGATCGGGCGGGACGATCACGAGAACGCGCCCGCCTTCGTGATTCGGCCCGACGAGGTCCGGAAGGTGGTGGGCTTACTGCGCGATGAGGCGGGGTTCGACCACCTCTCGTGTATCACTCCTCAACAGTACGAGGACCGCTACGAGTCGATCATCCACATGACGAAGTACGACCGGCGGACCCACGAGGTGACGCTGATCGTGCCGTTGCCGACGGACGACCCCGTCTGCGAGTCCGCTGAACCGGTCTTCCGCACCGCCGACTGGCACGAGCGCGAGGCCTTCGACCTCGTCGGAATCGAGTACGAGGGCCATCCGAACCTCACCCGAATTCTCCTTCCCGACTCGTGGCAGGGCCATCCGCTCGCGCTGGACTACGATCAGGACAAGCCACAGGTCGTCAGCTACACCGAACACGCGAACCCGCTCCGGGAGGACCACCGCGGCGAGGAATCGGAGACGATGTTTCTCAATATCGGTCCCCACCATCCGGCAACCCACGGCGTCCTCCACCTCGAGACGGTGCTCGACGGCGAGTCGGTCGCGGACGTCGAACCCGACATCGGCTACCTGCACCGCTGCGAGGAGCAGATGTGCCAGCAGGGCACGTATCGCCACCAGATCATCCCGTACTCGAACCGCTGGGATTACACGGCGAACCTCCCCAACGAGTGGGCGGTCGCCCGCGCCATCGAGGACATCGCCGACATCGAAGTCCCCGAGTACGCCCAGATCCTGCGGACGATGGCGACCGAGTTCGGCCGCATGCTCGGTCACTTCCTCGCGGTCTCGACGTTCGCGCTGGACGTCTACGGCGACTTCACCGCCATCTTCCAGTACGGCATGCGCGACCGCGAGGTCGTCCAGGACATCCTCGAGGATCTCACGGGTCAGCGGATGATGTTCTACTTCTTCCGGCTAGGTGGCGTCTGCTGGGATCTCCCCGAGCCCCGCGAGGAGTTCATCGAGAAGTGTCGGGACTTCCTCGACGAACTCCCCGCCAAGGTCGACGAGTACCACGATCTGCTGACCGGCAACGAGATCTTCCAGCTGCGGACGATCGATACCGGCATCCTTGAGCCCGAGGTCGCCAAGGACTACGGCTGCACCGGCCCCGTCGCTCGCGGCTCCGGCATCGACTACGACCTCCGCCGGGACGACCCCTACGGCTACTACGAGAACCTCGAGTGGAACGTCGTCACCGAGGACAGCTGTGACAATCACGCGCGCGTCCTCGTTCGCCTCCGCGAGGTCGAGGAGTCCGCGAAGATCATCGAGCAGTGTCTCGACTTGCTCGAGGACTGGCCCGAAGACGAGCGAACCGTACAGAGCAACGTCCCGCGGACGCTGAAGCCGGACGCGGGGACCGAAACCTACCGCGCCGTCGAGAGCGCGAAGGGCGAACTCGGAATCTACATCCGCGCGGACGGCTCGAACTCGCCGGCGCGGTTCAAGATCCGCAGCCCGTGTTTCCACAACCTCTCGGCGCTCCCGGAGATGGCCGAGGGCGAGTACGTCGCGGACCTGATCGCGTCGCTGGGCAGTCTCGACATCGTGCTCGGGAGCGTCGACCGCTGAACGGAATTGCCCTATTCGGCGCCGCTACTTTCCTCGAGGTACTCGAGACAGTGGTTACGAGCGGCGAGGACGTGATCGACCGTCTCGCCCGACGCCTCGTCCGCGAGCCCCTCGAGCTTCTCGGCGACCTCGGCGATCCGGTCGGCCTTCGGCCCCGGTTCGGGTTGGGTCAGGTGCCCCTCCTGTTCCTCGAACACCCCTGCAGTGATCGAGTTCAGTTGTGACTTGAC
Organism: Natrinema zhouii; assembly: GCF_013456555.2. Classification (GTDB taxonomy): domain Archaea; phylum Halobacteriota; class Halobacteria; order Halobacteriales; family Natrialbaceae; genus Natrinema; species Natrinema zhouii. The sequence continues at coordinate 1,675,623 of NZ_CP059154.1, read as the reverse complement.
CGTCCGGTCCGCGCTATCTGTCGCCTGCTGGAGGCGCTCGCGGACTCGCTTTAAGTGTTCGTCGGGCTCGCGGTGGTCGTCGCCGGCCATGGTCGATCCGAGACGTCGAAGACGGAAGTGAACATCCCCTGAATGTCCCCCGGCTGCAACTGGTCGTGCGGTTCGCCGCGAGTAGTCGAGCAAGTTGCCATACCATCAACCAGACGACGGTGTGAAGGGCTCTCGAGCACCAAAGAAGGGGATTCGGACAAACTCCCCCGCTGACAACTCCGCCATCCGGACCGGCAACGTGCGCCCGGATCACTGACCGATCGGCAACTGTTAACTGTGGTGGCGCCCGGAGACCGGACACATGGCGATCGATGGATGGCGGTCGAACGTCGACACCGGGACGGTCCGCTGGTTGGCGCTGGAACGTGACTGGAAGACCGTCGTCGGGGTGGCGATCGTCGCACTGGTCGCCGCACTCGAATTGCAGATTCCTCGGTGACGAGATGATCGTTCGTCGTCTCCTGCCGGGGTTCGTCGCCCTCTGTCTCGGCGCGTTGCTGGCGCAGGCGCTCGCGCAGTCGCTCGGATTCAACCGGCTGCTACTCGCCATCGCACTCGGATTCGTCGCGACGAACGTCGTCGGCATTCCGACGTGGCTCGAGCCCGGTCTCGCGACGCACAACCTGTGGCTGGGGGCCGGCATCGTCCTTATGGGCGCGTCGATATCGGTCGACACCGTCCTCGAGGTCGGCGGCCCCGTCTTCCTCCTCGTGGTCGTTGCGGCCGCGCTCTCGCTGCTCTTCGTCGAACTGCTCGCACGGAACGTCTTCGGATTGACCGAGCAACTCGGCTCGCTGCTCGCGGCCGGTGCCAGCATCTGCGGCGTCTCCGCGGTCGTCGCGGTCGCCGGTGCCATCAGCGCGCGCGAGGACCAGATCGCCTACGCGGCGGCGACGGTCCTGCTGTTCGACGCGATCACGATCGTCGTCTACCCGATCGTCGGCGACCTGCTGGACCTCTCCGGGACGGTCTTCGGGATCTGGGCCGGCGTCAGCATGTTCTCGACGGGACCCGTCGTCGCGGTCGGCTTCGCTCACTCCGAGGTAGCCGGACAGTGGGCGACGATGACGAAGCTCTCGAGAAACGCGCTGATCGGCGTCGTCGTGCTCGCGTACGCGGGGTACTACAGCCGATCCGGGGGCGGCAGTCGCCCGTCCCTCCGGACGCTCTGGGACGAGTTCCCGACGTTCGTTCTCGGATTTTTCGCAGTTGCCCTCATCGCGAGTGCCGGCCTGTTTTCCGCGGCACAGCAGGCGTCGATCGAGCACGCCTACGACTGGCTGTTCGCACTCGCGTTCGTCGGCCTCGGAACCGAAATCCGACTCGGTAACCTCAGGGCGACCGGGCTGCTGCCCGCTCTCGTCGTTCTGCTGGCGTTGCTCGCCAGTAGTGCGCTCTCGCTGACGGCGCTGCTGGTATTGTTCTGACGGCCGGCTCCGAATCCGACTGCATTCCGTCGACGGTCGCAGTGATATCTCTACCGCCGACCGCGGAGGCCGGGCGTCACCGCGGAACATACTTGGTGATGAGCGCGGAAGCCATTAGCATGGAAAACGGAGAATTCGAGGGATACGGCGGTCGACACGTTCCGGAACCGCTTCGAGAACCGCTCGACCAACTCGCCGCGGCGTACGACGACGTCGCGACCACCGACGAGTTCCAGTCCGAATTGCGCGGCCTGCTCGAGGAGTTCGCCGGCCGACCGACCCCGCTGTACTACGCACGGAACCTAAGCGAGCGCTACGGTGCCGAGATCTACCTCAAGCGCGAGGACCTACTCCACGGCGGTGCGCACAAGATCAACAACTGCCTCGGGCAGGCCCTGCTCGCCAAGCGGGCCGGCCGCGACCGGCTGATCGCCGAGACCGGTGCCGGACAACACGGCACCGCGACCGCGATGGTCGGCGCGCTGCTGGGCCTCGAGACGGAGATCTACATGGGCAAAAAGGACGTCGAACGCCAGGAGATGAACGCCTTCCGGATGCGCCTGATGGGGGCGGAAGTCAACGAGGTAACCCGGGGCGACGAAGGACTCGCGGACGCAGTCGATGCCGCGCTCGAGGACTTCGCCGAGAACGTCGAGGACACCCACTATCTGGTCGGCAGCGTCGTCGGTCCCGACCCGTTCCCGCGGATGGTTCGTGACTTCCAGAGCGTCATCGGTCGCGAGGCTCGCGAACAGATTCGGGAGCGCACCGGTGACCTCCCCGACGCGGCGGTCGCCTGCGTCGGCGGCGGCTCGAACGCGATCGGTCTCTTCCATGCCTTCCGCGACGATCCCGTCGACTTCTACGGCGCCGAGGGCGGCGGGAAGGGATCGGACTCGAGCCAACACGCGGCCCCGCTCGCGAAGGGAACGGACGACGTCCTGCACGGCATGAAGACGCGGGTCATCGACGACGACGTCGACGTCCACTCCGTCTCAGCGGGACTGGATTACCCCGGCGTCGGCCCCGAACACGCCATGTTCCGTGCCGTCGGTCGCTGTGAATACACGGGGATCACCGACGACGAAGCGCTCGCGGCCTTCCGCGAACTGAGTGAAACCGAGGGAATCATCCCGGCACTCGAGTCCAGCCACGCGATTGCTCGCGCGATCGAACTCGCGGAGGAGGGAGAACACGACACCATCCTCGTGAATCTCTCGGGTCGCGGTGACAAGGATATGGAGACGGCGGCCGCGAAGTTCGATCTCTGAGCGTCGACGTCGATCACTGCGAGCGCCGACGCGGATCGCGACGAGCATCGATGTCGACTCGGTGCTCGAGGGATGACCCCATCACAGGTGGGCTCGAACGCGACCCGTCAGGGCCGTGGCGTCATCGGGATCGAGACGGTTCCGCGGCAACGACAGCGCTACGTCGTCGTCCGTAAAGCGGGGCACGAGGTGGACGTGTGCGTGGTCGACGGTCCCGACCAGCGGCCCGCTGGTGTGAAAGACGCTGAACCCGGTCGGCTCGAGCGTCGCCTCGAGTGCGTTCGCGACGGTTCGAACCGTCTCGAAGATCGCCGTCGAAACCGATTCGTCGATCGTCAGGACGTCTTCCTCGTGGACCCGCGGAACGATGAGGCTGTGTCCTGTCACGGCCGGATTCGCGTCGAGAAATGCAATCGTCCGCTCGTCTTCGTGGAGGACGTGTGCCGATCGGTCGCCAGCGATGATTCGGCAGAAACCACAGTCGTCGTTCATGACTGTACTTTCTTTTTCGACGACATATATCTAACTCCGTCCGGAGCGGCGACCGGGTCGAACGAAATCGCCGCCGCTGGCACTGCTCAGAGCAGCCCGTATTCGTCCTGTAGCGTGCGGTACTGCTCGAGATACCGCTCTGCTATCGCGGACCGATCGTAGTCCGCGAACGCCTCGTCGTACGCGCGGTGCTCGAGGTCGCCCGCTGCGAGAATGGCTTCTGCCAGTTCGTCCTCGCTGGTGGTCCGGAACCCTCGATCCCGGCCTTCGACGAGTTCGTGGGCGCTCGAGTTCGCGTGGTACTCAACGATGCCGACGCAGCCCGCGGCGAGCGCCCACAGCATCTCCGTCGGGAAGACGCAGTGATCGGCCGTCTGGGCGAACACGTGTGCCCCGCGGTAGGCCGCGATCCGCTCGTCGAGATCGAGCTCACCGACGAACGTCACGCGATCCTCGATCCGGAGATCTCGTGCGAGCTGCTCGTAGGTCTCGCGTTCGGGGCCGTCGCCGACGACATTCGCGGACCAGTCGCGGCCGCGGAGTTCGGCCAGCCCCAACAGCAGGCTCTCGAGGTTGGCCCCTTCGTCGAGTCGGCGGGCGTAGATCACGTCGACGTCCTCGCCCGGCTCCACACGCTGAATTCGGTCGCAATCGATCGGGTTCGGGACGGTCTCGACGAGCTCGCCGTCGGCTCCGAGTTCACGGACCCACGTTCCAACGAGTTCTGAGGGGGTAACGATCCGAGCCGGTCGGCCCGCCGCGAGGCGGGTCCACCGCGTGTCGGATACGCCGTCGTCGCCGTACCACTCGAGGAGCAACGGTGCACGCGCGAGTGTCGATCCCCAGCTGGCCGCAAGCACCTGACTCGGCGGCTGCGCGCCGACGTGGATCACGTCCGGACTCGCAGCCGCGAGGACGAACGGCAATCGGAGGAGAAACGAACTCCGGGCATCGGTGCCGGTGGAGACCGCGTGGTAGGTAACGTCGTCTCGCTCGAACGTGGACTCGTCGCCGGCCCAGAACCCGGCACAGTAACAGTGAACGTCGTGGCCGCGTTCCGCAAACAGCTCGTAGACGGTTCGAAACCGCTGGTTCGTCTCGGTATCGCGGTGGTGAACCGTTTCGAACGAGACGAACGCGATTCGCATATTCGGCCGCCACGTAGCCCCGGGCTATAAAGTCACTTTTTTCACTCTATCGGGAACTCGAGACGGTCAGCAGGAATATCGGATCGCGGTGGAAAAAACGTTACAGCAGTGGTGATGGCGTGCGACCGAACCTTTCGTCAGGGACTTCCGGACCCGCTGGGGCCACCCGAACCTGACGAAACACTCGGATTAGCTGGTTCGACTGGTTCGACTGGCTCAACTGGTTCGACTGGCTCAACTGGTTCGGCTGGTTCGGCTGGTTCGGCTGGTTCGGCTGGTTCGGCTGGTTCGGCTGGTTCGGCCGGACCTGCCGTGTCTTCAGTCTTTTCGTTAGATCCCTTCTTGTCCTCGCCGTTGTTCTTGTCCTTGCCGTCGTCGTTCTTGTCGTCGTGTTTGTCGTCGCCCTTGTCGTCGTGTTTATCGTCGCCCTTGTCCTTGCCGTCGTTCTTGTCGTCGTGTTTGTCGTCGTTCTTGTCGTCGTGTTTGTCGTCGTTCTTGTCGTCGTGTTTGTCGTCGTTCTTGTCGTCGTGTTTGTCGTCGTTCTTGTCGTCGTGTTTGTCGTCGTTCTTGTCGTCGTGTTTGTCGTCGTTCTTGTCGTCGTGTTTGTCGTCGTTCTTGTCGTCGTGTTTGTCGTCGTTCTTGTCGTCGTGTTTATCGTCGCCCTTGTCCTTGCCGTCGTTCTTGTCGTCGTGTTTGTCGTCGTTCTTGTCGTCGTGTTTGTCGTCGTTCTTGTCGTCGTGTTTATCGTCGCCCTTGTCCTTGCCGTCGTTCTTGTCGTCGTGTTTATCGTCGTTCTTGTCGTCGTGTTTATCGTCGCCCTTGTCCTTGCCGTCGTTCTTGTCGTCGTGTTTATCGTCGTTCTTGTCGTCGTGTTTATCGTCGCCCTTGTCCTTGCCGTCGTTCTTGTCGTCGTGTTTATCGTCGTTCTTGTCGTCGTGTTTATCGTCGCCCTTGTCCTTGCCGTCGTTCTTGTCGTCGCCCTCGCTGTCGGTGCCATCGGCACCATTCTTGTCGCCAGCACCGTCTTCGCCATCAGTTCCATCGGTGACGTCTTTGTCGTTAGCGCCATCGTCACCGTCAGTGACGTCATTGCCGTCCGTACCGTCGTCTTCAGTGGCGTCAGTTTCGTCGTCTAACTGCTGACCCTTATCGCCATTCTGGGCGCCGGCAGTCGGATCACTATTAGCAGTGTCATCTGTGACCTGCTGCTGTGCAGTTTGGTCCTGCCGATCTTTTGAAACATCGTCTTGCTCGTCCGTGGTAGTTTGCTTGTCTGCAGAGTCCTGCTGATCCGTGGTAGCCTGCTTGTCTGCAGAGTCCTGCTGATCCGTGGTAGCCTGCTTATCTGCGGAGTCTTGCTGATCCGTGGTAGCTTGTTTATCTGCAGAGTCCTGCTGATCCGTGGTAGCTTGCTTGTCCTGTTTGTCTGTGGTAGCCTGCTTATCTGCGGAGTCTTGCTTGTCTGTGGTAACTTGCTTATCCTGCTTATCCGTGGAGGTTGACTCTCCAGTCCCACTATCAACTGCACTGGTGCTGACCTGCTTCCCGTCTGCAGCGCAGTCGATCACGATCAGGTTCTCTTTGTTCTCGTCCAACTCGTCGGGAGTGACGTCGTCAGGAATCTCGACCGGAACCTCCATTCCGTCCGCTTCAGCAGTGAGGTTGTACGTTCCGTCCTCGAGGTCGGAGAACGTGATGTTGCCGTTGGCTTCGACCGTCTCGTTTTCCTGCTGAGACGGTGACTGATCACTGTCAACCCGCTCGAGCGTGAGCTCGGCCGGCACGTCATTCGGGTTCGAAACGTTGATCTGTCCACTTTCGAGCTGACACTCGACTGTGACATCGAGTGCCGTGAATTTGGCTGTCTGATCGTCGTCTGCTGCTGACGCCGCGTGTGTCGTCGAATCGCCACTCGCCATGGCGATCCCCGTGCCGAACGTCATACCGACGACTGCCAGTAAGACGACGAAAATTGTCAGTGATGTCCGTATACCGTTTCTCCAGTTCGGATCGACCCGCCCCGTTGATTCGTCTCTCATGGTTTTCTCAAACTGCAGGCCAATCCGACGACAATCGTGTTCTTCGTTATGGACACCACACAGGCGACTGAACGATTGGAAATTTCTGGCGCCATTATACAAGGTGAATTGGATTATTTGAAGCCAGATATACGGCCAAGTTTACCCGGATGAAACAATGGGTTATCAGAAGCAAAACTGTTACAGTTCCACTGCCGTCACCGAAATACTCGCCCATATTCTCGTCATACCTGAACGAAATATCGGGTACCGTGGCCCCTGTCCCAATGAATACGGTGTGGGCCCGCAATAGAAGCAATTACTGCTGTCGCCACTCGACTCGGTCTATCGAGCCGATCGCATCTCGCTTCGAGCGATACGAGCAGTCTTGCGCTACTGAATCGCCCTCGGGCTTGAGGCTCAACCACAGACTTCGTTCGGATTCGGCCGGTAATGAGGGATACACAGCGACGGATAGCCGTCGTTGGTTTCTGTGAATCGAGTGTTGGACTCGAAGCGATTACTCGTCATCCTCGCCGCTGGGGAGGAGGTCCTCGAAAAACGATCCGATCCCGTCGAAGAAGCCGCCGTCGGTGTCGTCCGAATCGTCGCCTTCGTCCGTGCTGTCATCGTTGCTCGTGCCGTTATCGGTCTCATCAGCGTCGGTAGTCGATTCACTGTCGTTCCCGCTGTCATCACTGTCATCGGTAGCCGTCTCGTCATCGCTCTGGTCCTCGTCAGTCCCCGTTCCCGTCTCGTTGAGCTCCTCGTCCGTCTCGTCGTCCTCCTCGGCCTCTCGCGCTTCGTCTTCGGTTTCGTCACTCCCCGCTTCGGTTTCATTCCCTCCGGATTCGTCACCGTCAGTGACATCGTCTTCTTCAGTTTCGTTCCCATCGGCAGTCTCGTTGGTACCAGTAGTCTCAGTGTCGCCAGTCTCGGTATCACCGCTCTCGGTTTCGTTTTCCTCGCTCGGATCAGTCGCCGACTCTCCGTCCGCGCGGTCGTCACCCTCGTTCCCGGCATCATCTGTCCCCGTCTCATTACTGTCGGTTCCGTGCTCCTCCAGCGGTTCCGTTTCGCCGTCGGACTCGGGCGTGTCGTCTCCATCGCCTACGAACAGCTCCGGGCCGACGGCTGCGACGGTCAGCCCGAACGCCGCGAGGATGATCACAGTCGTCACCAGGACGGCCCCAGTCGACGACGAGTCGGTCTCGTCTGGCATCGACTGTGTTCGCCACGAGAGACGGTATTGTTAAGCGCAGCCATCAGCCGAGCGAACCGCCGCCACGGCGGCCAATCAGCCACCTGTCACTCGAGTCGACACGCCATCGTAATCGTCGGCGAACGGGGATAGCCGGCCTTTACGGCTCTTACGGGATGCTCCGCCTCCGCGAGCCCGTTCGACCGAAACGTCTACCCGCTCGAGTCCGTACGCCCCTGCCATGGGAAACTACGATATCGAGCGCTATCTCAACGTCCGCAGCGCCTACGGCGCGTCGTTCGGTCCCGACGGCGAACGGCTCTCTTTCCTGATGAACACGACAGGTACGCCGCAGATCTGGACGCTCGAGGAACCCCGATCCTGGCCCGAGCAGCGAACGTTTTACGACGAGCGAGTAACCTTCGCCTCGTGGTCGCCCGAGCGACCGGAGCTAATCTTCGGAATGGACGAGGGCGGCAACGAGCGCGCCCAGCTATTTCGGCTCGACGCCGAGACGGGCGAGATCGAGAATCTGACGGCGATGCCCGACGCCAAACACAGATGGGGCGGCTGGAGCCACGACGGCGATCAGTTCGCCTTCACCTCGAACCGCCGCGACGAGTCCGTCTTCGACGTTTACGTCCAGGACCGCGACGAGCGGGGAGACGATGCGACCCTCGTCTACGAGGGCGACGGCTGGCTCTCGCTGTCCGGCTGGAGCCCCGACGATTCCCGGCTGCTCGTCTCGCAGGCCTACTCCAACTTCGATCAGGACCTCTACATCCTCAATCTCGCGGCCGACGAGCGCGAACTCGAGCACCTCACGCCCCACGAGGGCGATGTGCGCTACCGGAGCGCCAGTTGGGCTCCGGACGGCGAGGGTATCTACCTCGTGACCGACGAGGGCGACACCGACACCCTGTATTTAGCCTACCTCGACCTCGAGACGAAGGATCTCGAGACGGTCGCCGACGGGGACGGCTGGAACGTCGGCGGTATCGCGCTCGACGACGAGACCGGGCGATTCGTCTACTCGCGAAACGTCGAGGGGTACACCGACCTGACGGTCGGGGAGTTCGACGCCGATGAGCCGACCGCGTTCGAGACCTTCCCCGAACCCGATCTGCCGGGCGGTATCTCCGGCGGCGTGAGTTTCGATCCCGACGCGGAACGGTTCGCGCTGTCGACGACCGGCGACGCGGTCAACACGAACGTCTTCGTGGTCGATCTCGAGAGCGGTGAGACTGAGCAATGGACCAGCGCGCCGACTGCAGGTATCCCTCCGGAATCGTTTCGCGACTCCGATCTGGTCGGCGTGGAGAGCTTCGGCGTTGACGGGCCACGCCCGTCCGCACGCGAGACGTCGTCTCGCGCTGGGCTCGAGGTACCGGGTTTCCTCACGCTGCCTGACGAGCACGAAGCGGGAGAGACACCCGTCATCGTCGACATCCACGGCGGCCCAGAGAGCCAGCGTCGTCCCTCCTTCTCGAGCGTCAAACAGTACTTCCTCGATCGGGGCTACGCCTACTTCGAGCCGAACGTCCGCGGGTCGTCGGGCTACGGCGCCGAGTACGCCGCCCTCGACGACGTCGAAAAGCGGATGGACTCGGTCGCGGATATTCGAGCCTGCGTCGAGTGGCTGCAGGATCATCCCGCAATCGATCCCGATCGGATCGCCGCCAAGGGCGGCTCCTACGGCGGCTTCATGGTGCTGGCCGCGCTGACCGAGTACCCCGACCTCTGGGCCGCCGGCGTCGACGTCGTCGGCATCGCGAATTTCGTCACGTTCCTCGAGAACACCGGTGACTGGCGGCGCGAACTCCGCGAGGCCGAGTACGGCTCGCTCGCCGATGATCGCGAGTTCCTCGAGGAGATCTCTCCGATCAACAACGTCGAGCAGATCGAGGCCCCGCTGTTCGTCCTCCACGGCGAGAACGATCCTCGCGTCCCGGTCGGCGAAGCCGAACAGATCGCTGAGAAAGCGGCCGAACAGGGCGTTCCGGTCCGAAAACTGATATTTGAGGACGAGGGACACGGCTTCTCGAAGCTCGAGAACCGCATCGAAGCCTACTCCGAAATCGCGGACTTCCTCGACGAGCACGTCTGAGTCGGTCCGGGACGGCCTCCAACCCAGCGATCCGGTGCGTCGAGTGGCGATCGGTTCACCGCGTTTGTTATTATCTGCCGGTCGTTAATAGTTCCCTTCACACTTAGCAAGATTTACATTTCGGTAGTCGGGAGGATCATGTATGCCCGCTATCAAAACAACCGCCCTGACCAAACGGTACGGCGAGGATGTCCTCGCGGTCGACGACCTCGACCTGACCGTCGAAGAAGGCGAAGTATTCGGCTTCCTCGGCCCGAACGGCGCCGGGAAGTCGACCACGATCAACATGCTGCTGGACTTCGTGCGTCCCTCCGAGGGGACCGCGACGGTGCTCGGACTCGACGCACAGACCGACACCGACGAGATCCGCCACCGGATCGGCGTCCTCCCCGAAGGCGCGAGTGTCTACGATCGACTCACCGCGCGCGAACACCTCCAATGGGTCATCGACACGAAAGGGACCGACGACGATCCCGACGAACTCCTCGAGCGGGTCGGGCTCACCAGCGAGGACGGCGACCGAGCCGCCGGCGGCTACTCGAAGGGGATGACCCAGCGACTGGGCTTTGGGATGGCTCTGGTCGGCGACCCCGACCTCCTGATCCTCGATGAACCCTCCTCGGGGCTCGATCCCACGGGGATGCAGGAGATGCGCGAGATTATCCAACAGGAGGCCGAGCGGGGGACCACGGTCTTCTTCTCGAGTCACATCCTCGGGGAGGTCGAGGCCGTCTGTGACCGGATCGGCATCATGAATGAGGGGAACCTAGTCGCGACCGGCACGCTCGACGACCTGCAGGGCGACCTCAACCTCGGCGCGCCGATCTCACTGGAGGTCGCGACGGTGCCCGATTCGCTCGCCCTCGAGGGACTCGAGGGCGTCCGCTCGGTCAGCGTCGAGGGGACGACGATCACGGCGACCTGCGCCGACCCGTCGGCCAAGGTCGAGGTCGTCGAACGGGTTGCCGGGGCGACGACTGTCGAGGACATCATCTCCGAGGACACCTCGCTCGAGCAACTGTTCAACACCTATACGAACGACGAGCGGACGGACGAGGAGAAGGCCCCGGCGCCGGAGGTGACGGCATGAGCACGCTCGACGTCGCGAAGAAGGACTTCCTCGACGTCCGCCGGGCCAAGATGATCTGGTTCGTCACTGGCCTCTACGTGCTCATCGCGGTGTTGATGTTCTACTTCGGCCAGAACGGAATCGAGGACCCCAACTTCTACAGCGCCCTACTCGGATTGACCAACTATGGTGCGATGATCATCCCGCTCATCGCGCTCGTGACCGCCTACCTGGGGATCGCCGGCGAACGCGAGTCCGGGAGTATCAAGTACATGCTCTCGATTCCGAACAGTCGCCGCGATGTCGTTCTCGGGAAGTTTCTCACCCGCTCGGCCGTCGTCGTCGGAGCGATCCTCGTCGGTTTCGGCGTCGGCGCCGTCCTCGGACTACTCTGGTACACGTCGTTCGATGTCGAGATGTTCCTCGGGACGCTCGCATTGACGATTCTGTTCACCCTGACGTACGTCTCGATCGCGATCGGTATCTCCGCCGCGACGGCCTCCCGATCGCGAGCGATGGGCGGCGTAATCGGCTTTTTCTTCGTCACGAACGTCCTCGCCCTATTCGGACTGGTGAACACGGCTCTCGACTGGATCTTCAATGATCTGCTCGGAGCGGACCTCTCTATGGATATCCTCAGGTTCGTCGAATCGGTCGTGAGTCCGCTGATGGCGTTCGTCAACTCACTCGACCTCGTCTTTCCAGCCGAAGTTGGCCAGATACCGCCGGACAGTCCGTGGTATCTCGAGGGAGAAGCGATGATTGGAATCCTGCTGGCGTGGCTGGTCATCCCGCTCGTGCTCGGTATCTGGCGGTTCGAACGTGCTGATCTGGGCTGATCGCCGGTCGACGAGTTCGTCACTCGCCATCGAGTCGTCGCGTCAGTCGATGACGCCCGTTTTCGTCGCCACGTCTCGAGCGGCGCGCTCGTTCATCCCGTCGCCGAGGATCGTGTAGCGGTCCCGGATCTCGTGGCAGGTCGTCAGCGCCTCTATCACCGTCTCATCGCCGATCCCGAGGTCGTCGGCGGTCGTCGGCGCGTCGATGCTCGAGAGCGCGTCGCGAATGTCGCGCCAGATACCGTCCCCGCCCTGGTGGAGATAGGCGGTCAAGATCGAGCCGACGCCGACCTGGTGGCCGTGTAACGCCGCGTCGGGTGCCAGTCGGTCGAGTTGGTGCGAAAAGAGGTGCTCCGCGCCGCTGGCCGGCCGCGAGGACCCGGCGATACTCATCGCGACGCCCGAGGACATGAGCGCCTTGGTGACGACCCAGGCGGATTCCTCGAGTCCTGGCCGGATGAGATCGGCGTTGTCGACGAGAATTTCGGCGGTCATCTCCGAGAGCGCGGCGGCGTACTCGGAGTACTCGACGTCCTTGAGCCGCTGGGCGAGCCGCCAGTCCATCACGGCGGTGTAGTTGGAAATGATGTCCGCACAGCCGGCGGTCGTCAGCTCCCACGGCGCGTCGGCGAGGATGCCGGTGTCGGCGACGACCGCGAGCGGCGGCTCTGCGGCGACACTGTGGCGGGAGTCCCCGTCTGGCACGGAGCCGCGATTGCTGACGATCCCGTCGTGGCTGGCCGCCGTCGGCACCGAGAGAAAGCCCATATCGAGGTGGTGACTGGCCAGTTTCGCGATGTCGATTGCCTTCCCGCCGCCGATGCCGACCAGATAGGAGACGTCCTCGGCCTCGGCGACCTCGATCACCCGCTCGACGGCCTCGAAGGTCGCTCTCTCGATCGTGACGATCGCGGGCTCGATCCCGGCGGCCTCGAAGTCCGCCGCGATGGGGTCCGCGGCGACCTCGCGGGGCGTCGGGCTCGTGACGAACAGCGGTCGTCCCTGTAAGTGGAGGTCGTTGACCACACCGAGGACCTCGTTGCGAACGCCGTGGCCGACGACGACGTTTCGCGGCAGGCGGATCCACGTCGACTTTTCGAACATAGGTTCCCTGACTCACGCAGGGGTCATACGGTTTTTCCTCGAGCGGTTCGCGGCCGTGCCGCGAGCAGTCCGATCCAATTCGATCCGATCCGATTCGCGTCGGTTCCCCGATGTCCGCGCTCGAGCGGGGGGAATCCGACCGGTCGGAGCGACGCGTTTATGACCGCGTCGTCCGACAGCATCCGTATGGTTACTTCTGCGTGCGCTCCGTCGAGGAGCGCGATTGCCGTCGGAGGAACGCCCGAGACGGACCGATCGATCGCCCCATCTCGTGACTCGCGAGGGGACCGATGAGCGAGATTACTGACTACGAACTCTACGAGGTCCCGCCGCGGTGGCTGTTCCTCAAGGTGACGACCAGCGACGGGACGGTCGGCTGGGGCGAACCGGTCGTCGAGGGCCGGGCGCGCACCGTCCGCGCCGCGGTCGAGGAGCTGATGGAGGGATACCTGCTCGGCGAGGATCCGGCGCGGATCGAGCACCACTGGCAGCGGCTCTACCGCGGCGGCTTCTACCGCGGCGGCCCCATCCTGATGAGCGCCATCGCGGGCATCGATCAGGCCCTGTGGGACATCAAGGGCAAGCGCTTCGACGCGCCGGTTTACGAGCTGCTCGGCGGCGCCGCGCGCGATCGTCTCCGCGTCTACCAGTGGATCGGCGGCGACCGACCGGCCGACGTCGGTGAGGCCGCCAGAGAGAAGGTCGAGGACGGCTTCACGGCACTGAAGATGAACGGGACGGCCGAACTGCGCCGCATCGACTCCCCCGCGGCCGTCGACGCGGCTCGGGATCGCCTCGAGGCTGTTCGCGAGGCCGTCGGCGACGAGGTCGACATCGGCGTCGACTTCCACGGCCGGGTCTCGAAGCCGATGGCAAAGCGGCTCGTGACCGCGCTCGAGCCCTACGAGCCGATGTTCGTCGAAGAGCCGGTGTTGCCCGAGCACAACGACGCCCTCCCCGAAATCGCACAGCACACGACGATCCCGATCGCGACGGGCGAGCGGATGTACTCGCGGTGGGACTTCAAGTCGGTGTTCGAACAGGGCGTCGTCGATCTGATCCAGCCGGACCTCTCGCACGCGGGCGGGATCACGGAGGTCAAGAAGATCGCGAGCATGGCCGAGGCCTACGACGTCGCCGTCGCGCCCCACTGCCCGCTGGGGCCGATCGCGCTGGCCTCGTGCATTCAGGTCGACGCCTTCTCGCCGAACGCCCTCATTCAGGAGCAGAGCCTCGACATCCACTACAACGAGACGAGCGACGTCCTCGACTACCTGGCCGATCCCGACGTCTTCGACTACGAGGACGGCTACGTCGATATCCCGGACGGCCCCGGACTCGGCATCGAGATCGACGAGGAGTACGTGAAACGGCAATCCGAGGAGCCGGTCGACTGGCACAACCCGGTCTGGACCCACGACGACGGCAGCGTCGCCGAGTGGTAACGTTGGCCTCGTCGGACCGAGTCGAGTTCGCCATCGGGGCCGGACACCGGACCGCATAATCGGTTTTGTCACCGGCTGCTCCGTCCCCGAGCGTCTGTCATCGCTCGTCACGTTCGGTGAGACGAGGTCCGACGCGTCTGAACGGACTCGATCAGAACGTGTCCAGAATCCCCAGCACGCGCTCTTCTGCGTCCCGGTCCGGCCCGTGATCGCTCCCGTCGCGGTCGCTCTCGAGGTGGTCCGCGACCGAGCGGTCCATCGCCGCCTCGAGCGGCGTCGACTCCCAGCCGAGGGCAGCCAGTTTCGCCGTCGAGAGGACGTGGGGGTACGTCCGGTAGAGGGGGTAGTCGTCGAGTTCGATGTCGCCGGCCGCGAGTTCGCGGGGGCCGGCGCGGACGAGTTCCACGTCGCCCATTCTCGGCTCGCTCCGCTTGCCGCTCACCTTTTCCGTGGCGCTACGCGCCACGCGATCGAGGGAGTCAGCCACCAGTTCGATCATCTCCGCGAGCGTGACGAGCCGTCGATCGCCGACGTTGTAGGCCTCGCCGGGCGCGCCGCGTTCGGCGACGATCCGGAGCGCGCTGGCCACGTCCTCGACGTAGACGCGGTGGCGGAGGTTCGTCCCGTCGCCGGGCACCACGACGCGGTCGAAACGGTTCACGCGGTCGATCCACCAGTCGAGTCGCTCGGTGTGGTCGTGGGGCCCGTAGACGATCGGCGGGCGGACGGCCATGGCGCGGACGCCGTTCTCGGCCGCCGCGAAGACGGTGCGGTCTCCCTCCGCCTTCCGATTGCCGTAGGTCTCGAACGAGTCGTCGGTCGCCTGCTCGGCCGTACAGGTCTCGAGTGCCGTCTCGCCCTCCCGCTTGGGGATCTCCTCGCGGCCGTATGCCGCCCCGCTCGAGACGTAGACGTAGGCCTCGCAGTCCGCGAAGATGCGGGTCGCAGCGCGGACGTCCTTCGGGTGGTAGGCGACGCAGTCGAAGACCGCGTCGGGATCGACCGTCGTCGCGGCTGCCTCGAGGGCCGTGTCGTTCGTCCGGTCGCCCTCGACGTGGTCGACCCGTTCGTCCTCGGCGAACGGGTTCCCGCTGTTTCCGCGGGTGAACAGGGTGACGCTGTAGTCGTGCTCGAGCAGGTCGTCGACGAGGTGGCGGCCGATGAAGCGAGTGCCGCCGATAACGAGTGCGCTGTCCATGTGTGACCGTCACGACTGCGGGAAAAAACTGTGGCGGACGAGCGAGTCGACGCGAGAAGAGCGTTCCGCGGTACCGGCAGTTCATTCTGTCGCCATTCCGGTTCCGCCGTTCGCTCCGAGTTTTCTGGAACCACTGCGTACACCGAGTGCGCTGTAGATCTTCGATGACACGTGAGCGACAGTACCACGTGTGAATTTGCCACCAATGATCATTAATTAGGAATACAAAAATTACGGTGGAAAACTCGTAAATAGCCCCGGCTCGAAACCGATACATGGACGCATCCGAACGCAGAGATCCGATTACCGGTGTTTCGATCAAGCGATCTGAGACCCCAGTCTACCTGCCCGGGACGCCGACCGCTTCGTTCACGGAGAGCTTCGAGCGATTCAGTAGCATGTATCTCCGCTGGTAGCTATCACTCGGACTGATGGAACGCGAGACGTGAATTCTTCGCCCGTTCTGAGGGATGCTGTCGGCCGTCGAGCAGACGGCGCTATTGGATCCGCCAGATGTTGAACCGTCGACTGAGTGCCGTAATCGGTGACGGAGCGCGACGGCGATCGGTACCGGCCCGCGACCGGTAAGCGCGGTGACGTACAGGGGCGGGTTCTTTTGACCCCTCCGTCGTAGGGCGGATCGATATGTCAGAACGGCTCTGGACGGATCGCGCTCCCGACTATCCGCTCGAGTGCGACCACTGTCGGTATCCGATCCCCGGCGACGTCGAGGAGGGCGACGACGGCCGGTACTGTTCGGTGGCGTGCCGCGACGCCACCGACGACTCGATGCTCTCCGATCCCCGCGCCTACAAGCGGTTCGTGTCCAGCGTCGAACCGCTCGACTCGCTCGTCCCGAACGGCATCCCCGCGGACTCGTTTCTCCTCCTCTCCGGTGACGAGGGCACTCGCCGAGCCGAACTCGGCATCGAACTTGTCTGGCGCGCCCTCGAGCGCGGCGAACCCGCTGTCGTCGTCTCCCTCGCCAATCCGCCGACCGCGACGCTCGAACGGTTCTATCAGAACGGGTGGAACGTCCTGCCGGCGCTCGAGAACGATCGCCTGCGGATCCTCGACTGCTACACCCACCGGCTCGACGATCGGGAAGCGTTTCTCGAACAGCGAAACGAGTGGACGACGTTCGTCGGCGAGGCCGCCGCGGACGCGATTGTCGAGGTGCGCGATCCCAGCGACCGCCGCGAACTGACGAACAGTGTCACCGGCGCGCTCGACGACCTCGAGATGACCGAGACCGGACTGGTCACGATCGACTCGCTCGACGAACTCGAGACGGTGTTCCGGGATCGGCAGGTCTACGATTTCGTCGAAGAGCTCCGGGCGACGGTCTGTAAGGCGCGATTCGTTCCGGTCGTCGCCGCCGCGTCGACGGCCGACGAGAACGCTCCCGAGTCCGAGTACGCCTTCGATGGGATCGTCGACCTCCGACTGACCGATCGACTCGCGACGGACGTCCGACTCAAACAGCTCGCCGTTCGCAAACTGATCGGGGCCCAGTTTCTGCCACAGTGGGTGACGTACGAACACGAGCCCGCTCGCGGGTTGTTCGCATTTGGTCCGAACACGGACGCACGGAAGGTGTACGACCTGGGAAGCGGACCACCGCAACCGAACCAGCCTAGATAGACGGCCGACGGAGTGACGATACGAACCGTTCGACACGGCTTCGAACGTGGCCCTCGAGACTGCCACGAATCGCTTCCGTTTCGCTCGCGTGACGCCACGGACCGCGAGCCGAATGCGGTCCTCGAGCCGAGCGGAGACTCTGCCACCGGTTCGGTCCGTATTCGCCGTTGTCACTCCTTCTGTACCCTGTACTGGGCATGCACGCGAACTCACGCTCGGGTTTTATGCGCTCGTTCGGGATAGCACCACACGCTGCACCAGGACCAGCAGCGATCAGCGCGTCGATCAGGGGCGAGTCGGTGATCGACTCCCGAATTCACAGCCGACGATCCACACACCCATGAACGACCGATACGACAGCGGCCGACGGACGGACGACCGAGATATCGAGCACTCGAGCCACAGGGGAGAGCGCAGTCAGAACCGACGCGAAGGACGGGGCCAGGAGACCAATCGGGGACGACAGGGCGGCGACAGCGATGATATCGATGCCCGGGGCCCCGAGCACCGCAGGCGTGAGCGCGAACGAACAGAGGGCCATCAGGACACGTCCGCTGATACCGGCTGGGGGCGTGGTTCCGGAACGACAAACGACAGAGGCCCCCAGCGCGGGCAGCAGCCCAACCGGGGGCAGGGAGAATACCCACAGGGCGGACAAACGCAACAGCACGGCGGTCAACAGCGGACACAGCGTAGCCAGCAGTCGGCGCAACGCGGTGAGCGCGGACAGCAGTTCGGGCAGCAAGATACCCAGCAGCGCGGACAACAGTCCGGTCAGCAGCGGAGACAGCCTGACCAGCAGCAGCGGAGACAGCCTAATCAGCAGCAGCGACAGCAGACCGGACAGCAACCTGAACAACACCGAGGGCAACAGTTCGGACAACAGCCGCGGCAACAGGCTGGACACCAACGAGGACAGCCAAATCAGCAGCGACAGCAACAGTCCGGACAGCAGCGACGGCAGCAGACCGAACAACAGCGGGGGAAGCCAGGTCAGCAACGGCAGCAGACTGGACAACAACGAAGACAACCTGATCAGCAACGGCGACAACAGACCGGCCAACAGCGAGGACAACCCGATCAGCAACGGCGGCAACAGCCCGACCAACAGCGAGGACGGCAGACCAGGCAGCAGCGACAGGACAACCGACAACAGCGCAGCGGGTTCGAAACGAACGCGATAGACGAAGCAAACCTCGCGTACGGCGGCGAAGCCCGACACGAGGAACATCGCGGTGGACAGCAGGGCGATATGCAGGGCCAGCAGGGTCAGCAGGGCGGTATGCAACGAGGCCAGCAGAGCCAGCGCAGTATGCAGGGCGGCATGCAGGGTCAACGGGACCGCATGCAGGGCCAGCGCGGAACCGAGGGGTCCGATCGCCAGCAGGGCAGTCAGCAGCAGGGCGGCATGCGACAGGGTCACCAGCGTGATAACCGATCTCAACGCGGCCAGCAGGGCACACAGCGCGGCGAGGAGCGACAGGGTGCCCAGCAGCGCTGGCACGAGAGCCGGGACACCGGTTCCGAACCGATGGACCGCGAACAGGGCTATCAGGGCCGACAGCATCGCGGGCAACAGAACAGGATGCAAGACCAGCAAGGAAACCGGTCCCAGCGGGGCAGCGAGCAACACGGGAGCCAGTTCCAGCGGGGCCAGCCCGAGTCCCGTCGCCACCAGCGGAGCGAAGGCCATCAGTCCGGTACCCAACGGGATCAGGGAAGCGGACAGCGCGGCCAGCGACCCAACCGCGACTATCAGGTCAGCCAACAGTTCAGCCGGCAGGAGGACCGGCGAGACACCCAGGGCTCCTCGAGCGGGCGCATGAACCGAGAGCAGCAGTCCGGCGGTGGTCTCGAGCACCAGCAACAGAGACGGCGATCAGAGCAGGGCGACTGGACGGACGGCTCCGGATCAAACCGGGGCTCGAGCGGTGACCGAAATCAGCAACTGCAGAACGACGATATGAGCAACCGTCGGCACGTCCACGAGCGCGATCCGATCGCTGACGAGGATCAGGCTCGTGACGAGGACCGGTCGAGGTAACCCCCTCGAGTCGCCGGCCGGTAGCCGCTACCGGACCCCGAAATCACCTCGTTTTTGCCGCCGCCGGCACGACGATCCGGTATGAGCGGCACGTACGTCCTCGTCATCGACGTGACCGAGTCGGCGACCATCGAGGTCGGTGCGCTCGGTGACCGCGAGTTCGACGCCGGTACGTACGCCTACGTCGGCAGCGCGTTGGGCCCTGGCGGTTTTGCCCGCGTTAATCACCACCGCGAACTCGCTGTCGGCGACCGAAACACTCGCCACTGGCACATCGACTACCTGCTCGGGCATCCCGTTACGCGACTCGAGACCGCCATTACGTTCCCGGACGCCGACCGGGAGTGCGAACTGGCCGACCGATTGCCGGGCGAGCCCGTCTCCGGGTTCGGCGCTTCGGACTGTGACTGCGATACGCACCTTCTCGCAGCGCCCGGCGTAGCGGCGATACGGGAGACTGCGGTACAGGAAGGCGGCGTCCTCGAGTAAGTGCGAATCGCGAGAGTCGTCGAACGGGCTGCGACCGCGCTAGTCGTCGCTGGCTGCGAAACTCGCCGATCCGGCCTCGACGGCCGCCTCGGGCGCGCCCGGCAGTTCGTTGCGGACGTCGTCGCTGCCCTGCTCGGTGATGGCCTCGTAGTAGGCCTCTGGCATGACCTTCACGAAGGCCTCGAGCGTGCGCTCCCAGTTCTCGAGCAGGCGTTCGCCTCGCTCGGAGCCGGTGTAGGCGACGTGATTTTCGACGAGGCGGCGCAGCATCTCCTCGTCCTTCTCCTCAAGGTCGTCGTGCAGCGAGACCATGCCGGTGTTCGCTCGCTCGGTGAAGTCGTCGTCGGGGTCGTAGACGTAGGCGACGCCCCCGGACATGCCGGCGGCGAAGTTCTTCCCGGTCTCGCCGAGGACGGCGACGACGCCGCCGGTCATGTACTCGCAACCGTGGTCGCCGACGCCCTCGACGACGGCCTTGGCACCAGAGTTGCGGACCGCGAATCGCTCGCCCGCGACGCCGTTGACGTACAGTTGACCGTCGGTCGCGCCGTAGAGCGCGACGTTGCCGATCGAGATGTTCTCAGTGGGATCGTAGGCGGCCGTCTCAGGTGTTCGGATCGTGAGCTTCCCGCCCGAGAGCCCCTTGCCGACGTAGTCGTTCGCGCTGCCGTCGAGGTGCATCGAGACGCCGCTCGCCAGGAACGCACCGAAGCTCTGGCCGGCGGTGCCCTCGATGTCGACGGTGATCGTATCCTCGGGGAGGCCGGGCTCGCCGTAGCGACTGGTGATGCGGTTCGAGAGCATCGCGCCGACGGTTCGGTCGACATTCGTCACGTCGGTCTCGAGCGAGACGGGCTCGCCGTCCTCGATGGCGTCGGCCGCGGCCTCGATGAGGTCCCGGTCGAGTTGGTCCTCGAGTTCGTGATCCTGCTCGCGGATCTTCCGGCGGACGTCGCTGCCGGGGTCTGCGAGGACCTCCGAGAGGTCGACCTTGCGGGCCTTCGGGTGGTCGACGTCGGTGCGCTGTTCCAGGACGTCGACCTGACCGATCATCTCGTCGATGGTCTCGAAGCCGAGTTCGGCCATGAGTTCGCGCAGCTCCTGGGCGATGAACGTCATGTAGTTGATGACGTGTTCGGGCTCGCCGGGGAACCGCTTGCGCAGGTCCTCGCGCTGGGTGGCGACGCCGACCGGGCAGGTGTTCTTGTGACACTGCCGGGCCATCACGCAGCCGCCGGTGACGAGCGAGGCGGTGCCGAAGATGTACTCCTCGGCACCCAGCAAGGCGGCGACGGCGACGTCGCGCCCGGTCTTCATCCCGCCGTCGGTGGAGACGCGGATGCGGTCGCGGAGGCCGGTCGCACAGAGCATCTGGTTGGCCTCGGCGAGACCGAGCTCCCAGGGGAGACCGGCGTTCTTGATCGAGGTGCGCGGCGACGCACCGGTCCCGCCGTCGTGACCCGAGATGTGGACCACGTCGGCGTTGGCCTTCGCGACGCCGGCGGCGACCGTGCCGATGCCGGCCTCGGAGACGAGCTTGACGTTGATGTCCGCCGCCTCGTTCGCGGCTTTGAGATCGAAGATCAGCTGCTTGAGGTCCTCGATGGAGTAGATGTCGTGCAGCGGTGGCGGGGAGATCAGCCCCACGCCGGGCGTCGACTTGCGGACGTGGGCGATCATCTCGTTGACCTTCGATCCGGGGAGGTGGCCGCCCTCGCCGGGCTTCGAGCCCTGCGCCATCTTGATCTGCAGTTCGTCGGCGTTCGAGAGGTACGTCGACGTGACGCCGAAGCGGCCCGACGCCACCTGCTTGACGTTACACTCGCGTTCGGTGTCGAACCGCTCGGGCGGTTCGCCGCCCTCGCCGGAGTTGGACTTGGCGCCCAGCCGGTTCATCGCGATCGAGTTGTTCTCGTGGGCCTCCGGCGAGAGGCTCCCGAGACTCATCGCGGCCGTCGAGAACCGCTGGACGACGTCCTTGATCGGTTCAACGTCCTCGACCGGGATCGGGTCGCGATCGGAATCGAACTCGAGCAGGCCTCGGAGCGTCTGGAGTTCCTGTTGCTGGTCGTTGATCAGCTCGGCGAACTCCTGGTAGCGCTCGTAGTCGTTCGAGCGGACGGCCTGCTGGAGCGCACCCACCGTTTGCGGGTTCCACTGGTGGTGAATCCCGTCCGACCGGTGTTCGAACTCGCCGTGGCGGTCGAGGTCGGACTCCTCGCCGTCGTCGAAGGCGGTCGCGTGGCGCTCGCGGAGGTCCTCCTCGATCTCGCTGAGACCGATTCCCTCGGTGCGGTTCTCGGTGCCCTCGAAGTACTCCGCGACGAGGCCGCTATCGAGCCCGACGGCCTCGAAGATCTGGGCGCCCTGGTAGCTCTCGACGGTCGAGATGCCCATCTTGGCCATGATCTTCAGGAGGCCGTCCTCGACCGCGCCGACGTAGGCGTCGATCGCGACTTCGGTGTCCGCGCCGTCGGGGCCCGCGGTGATGTCCTCGATCGTCTGGTAGGCGAGGTACGGGTTGACCGCGCCGGCACCGTAGCCGACCAGCGTCGCGAAGTGGTGGACCGTGCGCGGATCGGCGGACTCGACGACGAGCCCGACGTGGTTGCGCAGCCCGTTGCGCACGAGGTGGTGGTGGACGCCGCCGGTCGCCAGCAGGCTCGGGATCGCGATCCGGTCGTCGTCGACGGCCCGATCCGAGAGGACGATGACGTCGTGACCCGCTTCGATCGCCTCGACGGTGTCCTCGCGGACCCGCTCGAGCGCCGCCTCGAGGTCGGTGCCGAGTTCCTCGCTCGCGGGCTCGTAGGTGATGTCGATCGTCGCGGCCGTGATGTCGTTGGCCGAACAGTCGCGAATCGACCCGAGTTCGGCGTCGGTGAGAATCGGCGAGTCGAGCACGAGCTGGCGGGCGTGTTCGGGCGACTCGTCGAGCAGGTTGCGCTGGAAGCCCAGGCGCGACTCCATCGAGGTGACCAGTTCCTCGCGGATGTAGTCCAGCGGCGGGTTGGTGACCTGCGCGAACAGCTGCTTGAAGTAGGAGAACAGCGGTCGGTTGAACTCGGTGAGGACGGAGAGCGGCGTGTCGTCGCCCATCGAGCCGACGGGATCTTTCCCCTTCTGGGTCATCGGCTCGATCAGGTTCTCGAGTTCGTCGTGCGTGTAACCGAAGGCGGCCTGATGGTCGCGCAGGCCGTCGACGGCCCCCTGCGGCATCCGATCGTTCGTGGTCCGGATGTCGTCTATGTGAACTTGCTCCTGCTCGACCCACTCGCCGTAGCGGTCGTCGGTGAGGTCGTCGAAGACCTCCTCGTCGGGAATGACGCGTCCCTCGTTGGGATCGGCGAGGAACAGCTGGCCGGGCTTGAGGCGGCCGCGCTCCTCGATGTTCTCAGGGTCGGTCTCGAGCGCGCCGGCCTCGCTGGCCATGATCAGGCGGTTGTCCGTCGTCACGTCGTACCGGCAGGGACGCAATCCGTTGCGGTCCAGCACTGCACCGACGCGTTCGCCGTCGGTCGCCGCGACGAGCGCGGGGCCGTCCCACGGTTCGACGAGCGAGGCGTGGAAGTCGTACCAGTCCTTGCGGTCCTCGTCCATCGCGTCGTCGCCGCGCCAGGCCTCGGGAACGAGCATCCGCAGGGCGTGTTCGAGGTCCCGACCATCCTGCATGAGGAGTTCGAGGGCGTTGTCGACGCTCGCCGTATCGGACTGCTCTGGATCGTCGATGATCGGTTTGACCGCCTCGAGGTCTTCTAAGACGTCGCTTTCGATATCGGTCTCGCGGGCGCGCATCCAGTTGATGTTGCCCTGAATGGTGTTGAACTCGCCGTTGTGGATGATGTTCCGGTAGGGATGGGCGAGGTGCCAGGCACCGAGCGTGTTCGTCGAGAACCGCTCGTGGACCATCGCGAAGTTCGATTCCATCCGCTCGTCGGTGAGATCCGGATAGTAAGCGGGAACCTGAACGCCCTTCAGAAGCCCCTTGTAGACGACCGTCTTCGAGTCCAGCGAGACGACGTAGAAGCGCTCGGCGTTCTCGATATCGGCGCTTTCGACGGCGTTCTCGAGCGCCCGGCGGGCGACGTAGAGTCGTCGGTCGAAGTCGTCGCCGGTGATATCGTCTTCGGGTGCAATGACGACCTGCCAGACGTCCGGCTCGGAGTCGACGGCCGTCTTCCCGAGGTCGTCGTTGTTCGTCGGGACGTCCCGCCACTCGAGGACCGAGAGGCCGTAGGTGTCGACGGTCTCCTCGACCAGCGAGACGAGCGCTTCCCGTGCCGCCTCGTCCTGTGGGAGAAAAAGCGAACCGACGGCGTAGGTATCCGGCAGATCGGCGTCGAGAACGCGTTCGAAGAACGAATCGGGCGTCTGGAGCATGATGCCGGCCCCGTCACCGGTGTTTTTCTCCGCACCGGTCGTCCCGCGGTGCTCGAGATTTCGAAGAAGTTCGAGTCCGTCGGCGACGACGTCGTGGCCCTCATCTCCGTCGAGATCCATGACGACGCCGACGCCGCAGTTCGACCGTGCGTCCGCGGGATCGGCGAGCCCCGTCGAACGCTCGGCGGATGACGCTATATGTGGCTGTGACATGGAGTCACGTAGCGGGATCAGGTATAAGAGGCTAATCCATTATGACTAAGTGTATTATAAGCACATATGTATGAATATAAGGTGTATAGTGGTAAATATAGCATGATTAATCACGACTGTTCGGCTCGCGAGCGTTTGGCTACTGGGGACGGAAAGCAGGGCTCAGTTCCGAGAAAGCTCCCCTATGAGGGGAGTATTGTCAGAGGCACGTAGTGTCCACCCACCAGAGTGAACACCACATGCATCTAGTTATGATCCATCGGGTAAGCAATCACTGGCTAAAGAGTTAGGTTCGCGTAAACTGGGTTCGGTGATCGGATAGTCACTATCGCCCGAGCGAGCTCTCGACTGGACGAGTCCACGCTGGACTCGTCGGCTGCTATGCCGCGGTCAGTACGACTTCGCGAAGTACGCGATTTCGTCGGCGGGATCGCCACAGACGCCACATTCGTCGCGGTCGGGTTCGGGAACCTCGCCGGCCGTCTCCCCGCCCTCGTCGGCCAGGGGCTGCATGACGATCTCGGCGGCGATCTTCTCCTTGATAGCCTCCTCGCAGGCCTCGTCGCCACACCACGCCGTCTTCACGTAGCCGCCGTGTTTGCCGATCGTCCCGAGGATCTCCTCCGGACTGTAGGCTTCTCGGACGTTCTCCTCGAGGTTCTCCTCGGCCGCCTCGTACAGTTTGTCGTAGATCTCGTCGAGATGCTCGTCGACGGCGTCGACGATCTCGTCGCGCTCGGCGACGGACTGTTCGTTGTCCGGCCGGTGGACCAGCGTTGCTTCCCCGTCGTCGACCTCGTGGGGGCCGATCTCCAGCCGGAGGGGGATCCCGTTGAGCTCGTGCTCGTTGAATTTGAAGCCGGGATTGCGCTCGTCTCGGTCGTCGAGCTCGACGCGGAACCCGGCGTCCTCGAGGTCCTCGGCGATCTCTTCGGAGTACTCGAGGACGTCGTCCTTGGTATCTTCCTGCCAGATGGGGACGATGACGACCTGTGTCGGCGCGACCGTCGGCGGGAGCACGAGCCCCTGGTCGTCGGAGTGGGTCATGATGAGTGCCCCGATCGCCCGCCAGGAGAGTCCCCACGAGGTGGTGTAAGCCGTCTGTTCGGCCTCGTCCTCGTCGGCAAAGGTGATGTCGAACGCCTCGGCGAAGCTCTGGCCGAGGTTGTGACTCGTCGCCCCCTGAACGGACTTGCCGTCGGGCATCAGCGCCTCGACGGTCGTCGTCGTATCCGCGCCGGGGAACTTGTCGTGTTCGGGCTTCTTGCCCCGCAGCACCGGAATCGCCAGCACGTCCTCGTAGACGCGCTCGTACTGGCCCAGCCGGGTCCAGACCTCCTCCCACGCGCCCGCGTTCGAGGCGTGGGCGGTGTGACCCTCCTGCCACATGAACTCCTTCGTCCGGAAGAACGGCTTGGTCTCCGTCGCCTCCCAGCGCACGACCGAACACCACTGGTTGAGCCGCATCGGCAGGTCGCGGTGGCTGCGGGTCCACTCGGCCATGAAGGGCGCGATGATCGATTCGCTCGTGGGACGGACGGCCAGTCGCTCCTCGAGTTCCTCGTGGCCGCCCTGGGTCACCCACGCGACCTCGGGGTCGAACCCTTCGACGATGTCCTTCTCCCGCTCGAGGTAGCTCTCGGGGATGAACATCGGGAAGTAGACGTTGTCGACGCCGGTCTCCTTGAACCAGCCGTCCAGCGAGTCCTGAATGGCCTCCCAGAGGGCGTAGCCGCGCGGCTTCGTGACGATGAACCCGCCCATCGGGGCGTAGTCCGCGAGGTTCGCCTTCTGGACAACCTCGGCGTACCACTCCCCGGGCTTGTGCGATTTCGACTCGGTGATTCCGAGTTCTTGACTCTCGTCGCTCATTGTGTCGACATGCAGGCAGCGCGGGCTTAAACCATGCGAAGGCCACCGGCGACGCCGCGCGAGCGCTTCACCTGCGACTTCGCATGACACGCTCTCCTCCGACTCCGGGCGAGACGTTTGACTCCGACGCTCCGCGAGCGCGCTCGAGGCGGGCGATCAGTCGCGTTCGCCGTCCGCGGCGCGCTCGCGAAGTTCGCGTTTCTGTCGGCGCTCGGTAACGTGATCGATGCCGTCGGCCAGTTCCTCTCTGACCTCGCGTTCAAACGCGTCGACGTCCTCGAGGAACTCGTCGGAAAACTCCTCGACGAGTTCGAACGTCCACTGGTCGCTGATCGCGCCCGCGGGACGGTGGTCGTCCCGGAGGGCGTTCGCCCACTGCTCGTGGCCGGCTTCTCGCAGCCGGTCCTCGGTGTCGCCCAGCCGGTCCATCGCGTGGCCGAGCTGGTGGTGGAACTCGAGCAGCGTCCCGTAGGCTCGGTGGACGTGCTCGATGCTCAGTTGGAGTTCGTGGAGCGCCGCCCGTTCGGCCTCGCTCAGTTCGAGCTCCTCGAGGTCGACGTCGGCGTCGGGGCCGGCGTCCGAATCTGTGTCTGTCACGCACGCGAGAACCACGACCGGACGGAAAACCATGCTCGTTGAACGTGCCGGACCGTAGCCAGAGTGCGAGCATCACCCGACCGCTCAGACCGCGATTCGCTCGCCCAGTTCAGGCGCTGTTGCGTCGTAGTCGTCAGCGCGCAACTCCGCCGCGAACGCCTCGCAGCGATCGCCGTGGTTGATCAGTACCGTCGCGTCCGCGTAGGACTCGAGGAACGCGCGAACACCGTCCCGATCCGCGTGCGCGGAGAAGTCGTACTGTTCGACCTGCGCGCTGACCGGCATCACTCGGCCGTCGATCTCGGCGCTGCCCGTCTCGAGCAGGTCGCGACCGGGGGTCCCCTCGACCTGATAGCCCGTCATGGCGATCTTGTTCGTCGGATGGGAGCGGATCGCGGGCACGTAGGTCATCGCGGGACCGCCGTGGAGCATCCCGCTGGTCGTGACGATCACGGTGTTCTGTTCGGCAATCCGCCGACGCTGGCCGTCGCGTCCGTCGACGAATCGGGCGTTGCCCTTCGCGCGCCGCAGGAGGTCGGGGTCGCGCAGGAACCCTCGGTTTCGGTCGCGCAAGAAGAGTTCCGTGACGCGTTTGCCCATCCCGTCGACGTAGCACTCGAGGTCGTATTCCTCGCAGATGCAGAGGACCTCCTGCGTGCGGCCGATGCCGAAGGCGGGAACGACGACGGTGCCGCCCTCCCAGATCGTCGTCCGGAGGCTCTCGGCGAACTCGCGTTCGATCTCGGGCCGCGGCGGTCGCGTCACGTCCGAGTAGGTGCTCTCACAGAGGACCACGTCGGCCTCGGGCCGCGCGGTGGTGCCGTCGAGTAACCGCTGTTCCTCGGTGTGGAAGTCGCCGGTGTAGAGCAGTTTTGTCTCACCGTCATCGACGAGCACGTGGGCGCTGCCGGGAACGTGGCCGGCGTCGAAAAACGTAATCTCGTAGCCGGCGGCCTCGAACGGACTCTCGTAGCCGTGGGTCTCGGAGACTTCCGCGATGCGAGCGAGTTCCGCCTCGGTGAACGGACAGTCGTAGCTCCCGCCGTGGAGCTTCAGCGTGTCTCGCGCGAGGACCGTGGTGAGATCGTACGTCGGTTGCGTCCAGTGGATCGGCGGCCGCGCGTCGCCCGACAGGAGCGCGGGGACAGAGCCGACGTGATCGAGGTGGCCGTGACTGACCACGACGGCGTCGGGATCGACGTCACCGATCGGGAACGACGGCGGATTCCCCGAATCCATCCCGAAATCGAGCAAGAGCGAGTCGTCGATGAGGATCGCGCTCCGACCGATCTCGCGCGCGCCACCCAACAACTGGACGTCCATTACGAGTCCATTGGGTCTCGCTCCGTTTGCCTCCGTTGGTTCGTCGATTCCGGTCGAGAAACTCGTCGTCTGCATCCGAGAGCGAGAACTGAGAGTAGCGGTCCCGGTGGCGGTGCCAGCGATTCCGGAGTCGGTGTCAGCGTTCCCAGAGCCGATGTCGCTCGCTTGAGGGCTGTCGGGAACTCGAGCGATCGAAGTCCGTTCGACCGCGTCGCTCGTCCGGTCCGAGGACGCGCTCGAGTTCTCGCTCGAACTCGTCGTCGTCGAGTTCGCCGGCGACGTACCGAGA
This sequence comes from Natrinema zhouii, assembly GCF_013456555.2. Lineage (GTDB taxonomy): Archaea > Halobacteriota > Halobacteria > Halobacteriales > Natrialbaceae > Natrinema > Natrinema zhouii. Next base: position 1,647,402 of record NZ_CP059154.1, on the reverse strand, counting down.
GCGAAGCCCTTCCTCGGTAGTAACTGGGTCGTCGGAGCGCTGTGGTGGCTGGGTCTCCGTACTGGCGGCTTCGTCGCCACTGAACAGGGAGACCAGTCCGACGATTGCCAGGACCATGAGGCCCAGGATGGCGAGCGAGACGAGTATCGAGAGGACGGTGACGACGACGGAGAGCGCGATACCGACGATCGTTCCGACGACGCTCAACGCGACGAGCGCGAGTACGAGTACGCCGATTCCCTGTAGCAGGACGGAACTGAGACGTCCCATACGCATCGTTCGTCGGATGTGCACAAAAATCACGCGGGCCGTAGACGGCGATATTCTCCGTCTAGTGACCCTCTCTCGAGCGGACGGCTCTTTGCAGCGGCGTCAGGAACTGTTCGAGCGAAGGTCGTTCGCATCGGTCTGCCGTGCGGCGGTCCGTTTGGTCAGCCCGATGAGATAGACGTCGAGGAGACAGATCAACAGGATCGCGAGCGGCACGGCGACGTCGGTGAAGCGCACCGCGTCGAACTGCAGTGCTGTCACGACGAACGGCTCACCCGGCTCGAGCGCACCCGACACCGATCGCGCACTCAAGAACGCGAGCGCGAGGCCGTAGCAGACGAACCAGATCCCGGCGCGTTTCCACCGGCCGAGATAACAGTGACCGAGGCCGGCGACGAGCGCCGACAGCGGATACGCCGGCCAGACTGGTCGCGATAGCTCGCTCATTGTGGCCCCCTCTACGTCGTGGAAGACAATCGGTGTTGCCCTCCCGATCGGGCAGTCATTTCCGATATTTTCGGATCCCGAACCGGCCGTAGCCGCCGTACGCGACCTCGAGCGAGCCGATCCACCAGTTCCACCGCTCCGGTGGGGTTCCGTCGGGGGCGTCAGACAGCTCGTCGATGACGATATCGTTCGTCAGCGTTACACCCACGTCCCCCTCGTACTGGTTGGAATCCGCGAGATCGACGGCCTGCCGAACGACGACGCGCGACTGCCCCATCGTTCCGTCGAACTCCTCGCGCAGGCGGATCTCGAGTCGTCCGGGATCGATGAACACGACTCGTCGTAGGGGTCGGACCTACTTGACTGTTCGAGCGATCGGCAACCTGTGCAGTTAGCATCGGAAACGAACGGTCACAATTTCGTGGCCGGGCGGACGGCTCGAGCAACGCGAGAGCCGTCTAACCCGGGGAAAGGCAGGCGGTTGCCCAGTACCGACCGCGAGCGACCGAAGGGAGCGAGCGGGCCGACGACTGACATGAAGCGAACGAAGTGAGCGGAATGGAAGGAGGAGTGCTTTTCATCGACGTTTTGCCGAGGGCGCGCCATAGGCGCGCCCGCAGAGCAAAAGGTCGATCGATGATCTTTTGAGCGACGGCCGTCTTCCGTCGGGCATGGCAAGTTTCACGGTCGTTGTCGGCGACCCCGAATCCGGGTCGTCCTATCAGCTCGAGGCGGAAGAACAGGACGCGAACCGATTCATGGGCAAGTCGATCGGCGAAGAGGTCGACGGCGGCTCGGTCGGGCTCGACGGCTACACACTCGAGATCACTGGCGGCTCCGACGAGGCGGGTCGCCCGCTCAACGGCGAGGTTGGAGGGCCGAACCTGACGCAAGTGCTGATGAAGGGCCGACAGACTGGCTATCATCCAAAGCGTGACGGCGAGCGCCGCCGGATCACGGTTCGGGGTCGCGAAATCTCCGACGCCGTCGCACAGGTCAACGCCTCGATCGCCGAGCGCGGGAGCACCGACGTCGACGACCTCCTCGGCGAGGGCGGCGACGACGACGAGTAATCGCGGCGATTCCTTCGATTCATTTTCATGGGAGACAGAATTGCGAGCGACCATCCCTCGGTAGAGACGGTCCGGTCGACGTGTACGGAGACGGCGACCGGCGTCAAACTCGAGGTACCGGCCGACGAACGCGGTGCGTTTCCGACCGACGAGGTCGTCCGGGTCGCTCTCGACGGCGAAGAACTGTTCGCCCGCGTTGAGCGGGCGCTGACGGGCGACGACCTGTCGATTCCGGGTATCTACGAGACGCCGGATCAGGCCCGCGATCCCAGCGGCGCGACCGACCGACTCACCGAGTGGACGACTGACCACGACGTCTCGGGGGGCGGCTCGGTGCTGATCGACGTCGTCGAACCCGAGTTCCTCTACGGACTTCGTGCACCCGGCGAGACGGCCTATTACGACGCGCGGGAGCCGCCAAGCGACAGTCTGAGCGAGATCGCGAAGGATCTCGAGGACCAGTAATCTCCGAGCGATCGATCTCGTGGTATCCGAGCGGTAGCTGGAACCGATGTCGCTCACGCCTGGGACACTGTCGCTTTCCTCACTCCTGAGTGACTATGGCTCTCTTCACTCGAACCCGTCGCTGCTGCGGTGACTTCGGACTCGAGAACGCAGTTCGTACTCCACTCGAGCGCGGAAAACAGAAGCGGCTTAGAGTCGCGGGAGAAACGCGTACAGCAGCATGCCGAAGGCGAGGTGTTGCAGCATCGCTCGCTCGACGGTCGCGCGGACGTACTCCTCGTCAGCGATCGAGTACTCCTTGGTTCGGACCTTGGCGTGCATCGAGAGCACGTCCTCCTCCTCTAAGTTGTGCAGGCTCGGGTAGACGGTGCCCGGGCTCAGCTGCGCCCCGAAGAGATGGGTGAGATCCGAGAGGAGCTCTTTCCCGTGTGTTTCTTCGTGGAGCGCGATGAGCATCAGGAGGATTTCGTCTAAGTTCTCCTTGATGATGGCCTCGTCGAACTGGACCTCGTCGGTCGGGAGCGCGCTGTTTACCTGCGCCATCAGTTCGTCGAGTTCGCGTTCTACGTCTCTGCTCGCATCATCGGTCGATCCGAGCGAGATATCGTACGATTCCGCTTGGTAGTCCGAAGTCACCGCTTTCGACAGTTGGTCGAGCACGGCTTCGGTATTGGGAGTCTCCTCACGCATTGACGATCACCTATGGGGGGTACGTGATGTGGGCCAGTCCGTAGCCAGCGACCACGCACTGTCGCGGCTGATTGGGGATGGCCCCACTCACGGCTATTATGTTCCTGACACCGACCCGTATTAAGAGACAGGGAACCGAACAGTATAGAATGGATATAATTCAACTAGTAGTGAATAACACAATAACTGCCCTCTCAGGAACTCGTCTGGCAATAGCTCAGATGGCTCTATAGAACGAAACGTTTGTACAGAAAATCGTAGAAACAGTATTAGTACTGAAGATTACGGTCAAGAAGGCGAAACTACTGATAAGTGTGGTGGCCACATGATGGATAGATGGTCAGTGGGATGATGGGCCGTCGCGGATGATACTCACCATCTCGTTCGGTTCATCGCTCTCGTCCGCATCGTCATCGATTCGCCGTTCGACTCGCCGCTCGGCCATCCGTGCGATCATCACGTGTTCCTCGAGGTCGTCGCCTCGGATCTTCGCGATGTACTCGAGGGTCTGTGCGTGTGCGCTAAAGAGCGTCCCGCTCAGAGACTCGAGGGGATACTCGAGCGTCGTCGGTTCGTCGTAGCGTTTGTTGTGGATCTCCCCGAGAGAGAGCCCGCGAAGGTACGAGGTCATCTGCTCGCGGACGAGTGGGCTGATCCAGCCCAGGTCCTCGTAGTACCGAAGACAGTTGAGTGCGCCCGTCGTGCCGAACGTTTCGCCGAGAAAGCGCGCCCACTGGATGGTGGCGTTGGTTCGCCCGGCCGATCGCTCGAGCGTCTCGAGGTATGGTTGTGAGTCTGTCATGGGTGGCTGGTGTCGCCGGTCTATTGTAGTGCAGTCGTGCACGACTCAAGAACATTCCCGTCATTACGAGCGGTGAGTCGTCACCGCAACGGTTCGAGGGGGGTGCGGCTGCAAACGATCGGGGTCGAGTCGATTAACGGTTGATGCGAGCGGGGGACGAGTGCCGATGCAAGCGGGGACAGGGTCGACCGCCGCTAGACGCTGATTGCCATGCTAACGACGTACTCCGTGATGACCGCGATGACGGCACCGAGCCAGGTCAGGAAGACGAAGTGAACCAGCGTGCTGATGATGTGGCCGCGGTCGGTGATCCGGATCATGATCGCCGAGAGTGCAGCGTTGATGAGAATCGTCAGGAGCAACAGGTACTCGATGATCTGAATGTTGTATTGCTCGGTGTTGAGCAGGCCGCCAGTAAAGTTGCCCTGCCCCTCGAGGTCCATCCCGCTCGTGATCTCCATCATGATCTCGACGACCTCGAGGCCGACGAAAAACGAGAAGACGGCCGAAGCGGTGATCCCGTAGAGGACGCCGATCAGGGTCATCGTCGCCTGATCGCGTTGCTCGCGGACTTTGAGCACTTCGTTCTGGTTTTCACTGATGACCTGACCGAGAACTTTCGGATCGCCGCCCATCTGGCGACCGACGACGTACATGTCGCCGAACTTTTGGATCAGATAGGAGCCGGTCTCCGCCGCGAACAGCCGCCACGAGCGGATGTCGTCGATCCGCATATTGAGCCGCTTGTACAGCGCGTCGATGTTGTCAGTTAACGCCCCGAAGTCCTTGCGCCGCAGGCTCTCGAGGACGCTCCCGGTCGAGGTCTGTTTGACGCTCTCGACAGCGCCGAGTGCGCGGATAAAACTCGGAAACTCTCCGTCGCGGACCTTGACCTTCTGTTCTTCCTGTCGCATCCGCCAGCCGGGGAGGAGCAGCGGTGTCACGGGGATCGCGACCATGATCGCCAGCGGGACGCGGTCGGCGATCGGCGGAACGTACCCGAGGGCGGTCAGTCCCATGACGACGGCGAGGACGATGCTACAGCCGATACCGATCGCGAGCGCTCGCGGAATCCGGGTGAGCGGGCCGGTCCCTTCCGTCTCCTCGATGTACCAGAGGGGGTCGTACGGCGAGATGACGTGGATCGCGTAGATGAACGCGACCTGTACGATCGAGAACATGGCGATGGTGCCGCCGATCAGCAGCGTCGGACTCGTTCCCGTCAGGATCGGCAGCACGATCGCGAACACGAGAATGAACGCCACCGAGAGCATCATCGACATGTACAGCTCCTTCATCACGTCGAGTTTCCCCAGGTCCGCTTCGTACCGGGTGACGAACTGCTGGATGATCGTGTCCTGTTCGTCGATCAGGAACTCGCTGATCTGCTGGCCGCCGCCGACCGTGTACGCCAGCCGCTCGAGGAAGTCCGTCAGGAGCGGGCTCGTCGTCTGTTTGGCGCGGAGCCGGCAGGCATCGTCGAGGCTCTGATTCCAGGTGTCGACCATCGCGACGAGGTGTCCCATCTCCTCGGCCAAGGCGTCGTACTCCTCTTCCTCCGCGAGGGTGCGGAAGATCTCGACGCGGTTGATGTTCGTCATCGAGAGGACGGTGATGTGGGTCAAAAACAGGTGAAAGCGTTGGCGAATCTGTTTGCGCTTGCGGTCCTGTGCCAGCTTGGGGTAGATGATCGCGACGACCATCGCCAACAGTCCCAGGAGGATGACCGGGAGGCCGATCATCAGCGAGAGCCCGAGCACGACGACCGCGATTCCGGTCCCGATGAGGAACGCGAACGCGGGCGCGATGACGAGCAGCAGATACCGCGACACGGACATATCCATGTTCGCGTACGCCATATTGAGCGACTCGAGCGTCGATCGAGCGCTCATATCCGGCACGGACTCGGACTGGGAGTCAGTTGACATGGGACTAGGCGAACTGGTCGATACCAGTGATCCGGATTGGCAGCCCCTCAAGGCCGTCGCGATGGAAGCCGGCGATCGCGTCGTTGACCTCGTGGTAGCCCAGCACGTCGGCGTCGATGAGCTGGCGGATGATCTCCGCGCGGCGGTCGAGTTCGTCGTAGATCTTCCGGGTATCCTGGTAGCCCAGCAGCGTCGCGATCTGTTCCTCGAGGACGAAGGAGTTGTTCCGGCCCGTGAAGGCGACATCGTCGTCGCGGGGGTCCCACTTGAAGGCCTGCCGGGTGACGACGCCGCCCTCGTAGTCGGAGTAGCCCTCGATCTCTTGGACCGAGGTCACCCGCCGGAGGACGTCGTCGCCTTGCTTCACCCGGTTCTGGAACAGCGCGACGTCGCAGTTGTCCATGAACGTCTCGGGGACGTTGATCGGCGCGCCGGTAAAGCGCTGGATCATCGAGACGATGTCGCTGGCGTGGAAGGTCAGCATGACGGGGTGACCGGTCTGGGCTGCCTGGAACGCCATCTGCCCTTCCGCCCCGCGGACCTCACCCACGATGATGTAGTCCGGTCGCGATCGGAGCGCGGCCGCGACCAGGTCGAACATATCTACGTCGGCCGACTCGTCGCCCGACCCCTCGCGGGTGAGCAGTTGCTGCCAGGTGTTGTGCGGCGGGATGACCTCCGAGGTGTCCTCCGCTGTGTAGATCTTCGCGTCCCGCGGGATAAACGACAGCGCCGCGTTCAGCGTCGTCGTCTTCCCGGACGCCGTTTCGCCGACGACGAACACGGTCTGTTCGTTCTCGAGACAGAGCCAGAGGTAGGCGGCCAGTTCCGGGGAAATCGTCCCCCATTTCGTGATCTGGAAGACCGACAGCGGGATCTCCTCGCCCTGTCGGATGGTCATCGAGGGCCCCTGGACGGAGACGTCGTCGGAGTAGATGATGTTGATACGCGAGCCGTCGGGCAGGGTCGCGTCGATGATCGGGTCGGAGTCGCTGACGGGGTGGTCCATCCGTTCGCCCATATTTCGGAGCCACTGCTCGAACTCCTCGGGCGTCCCGAAGTCGACCGTCGCCGAGATCATGCCGTAGGTGCCGTGATCGAGGTAACACTGCTTGGGCCCGATCACGTGGATGTCCTCGTTGGCCGTGTCGACCATCACCGGTTCCAGCGGGCCGAGTCCGACGATGTCGCGCTGGAGCTGGTATCGCAATCGGGTGAACTGATCCTGCGAAAGCGAGACTTTGCTCGTGCCGAAGGACTTCAGCCGGCCGATCGACTGCCCGGTGATTCCCGACGTGATTTCGACGACTTCGTCCAGCAGTTCGTCCAGGTGCTCCTCGAACTCCTCGTTATCGCCCGGTGCGGGTCGCGTCACGCTCTTGTCGAGGATTCGCCGTCTGATCTGGTCGTACAGCGCCTTGTCCGTATCCTTGAGGATTGGCTCGACGCAGTAGTAGGTAGTGTCGATCCCCAGATCACCGTGGACGTGACAGAAGATCGGTGCCTCGGCCTCGTAGATGACGTTCGGCCGGTTCGACTCCCACTCCCCGGACGGTTCGTCGATGAGCTTCGGATACTCGCCGTACTCCTCGTGGAACCACTCGAGGTGTTCCCGCAGGTGGGGGTGCTCGTCGGCCAGTGCGTCGAGTTCGTTCTCGAGCCGCGCGCTTCCGAAGTCGGACATTTAGGCCACCGTCCTGCTGACGATCGAGATCCCCCGTCCCTGTTGGACGGTGAAGCCGATGGAGTCGTCGACCGGACTCTTCATGTTCTGGAAGCGCCGGACCAGAACTTTCCGTCTGATTTCCTGGCCGACCGTGTTCGTCTCGATCTGGAAGTAGATGTCTGCCATGTTCCGTAGCGGTCGCAACGCGTCGTCGCTGACGCTCGTCGGATCGACCGTCAGCACAACCGATTTGTCCTTCATCGTCATCTGGCGCAGGAACGTGACGAGTCGTTGAATGACGTGGTCCTCGTCGCCTACCTCGATGACTCCCTCATAGTTGGGATCGTTCCGCAACAGTGCCGAAAGCGTGTCGACGAAGACGACATCGGCCTTCCAGAGCGTTTTCGCGCTCGCGAGTCGCGCGAGGAGCTGGCGTTCTCGGCCCTCGTCGTGGGTGTCGATGTTCGCGTGCAAGAAGAGTAGCTGTTCGTCCAACAGCAGGTCGACCACGTCGTAGGACAGCGAGTGCATCTGCTGGACGAACTCCCAGGACTCGAGCTCCGTCGAGATATAGGTGACGTAGGCGTCCTCGGAGGCAATGCCGTAGGAAAACCGCTGGGAGAGCGCGCTCTTGCCCGCGCCGTCCTGGCCTTCGATGAGTACGATACTCCCCGATGGAATCCCGCCGCCAATGGCGGTGTTCACACGATCTTGATCGGTCAACCCGATGGAGTAGTAGTCAGTCATGGTTGGACGTAGAACTCGAACACCTCCTCCGCACCGTTGACGGTCACGCTAATTCGGTGCTCCTCGCCCGTCGCGAGCGACCGGTCGATCTCGAGTTCAGCGACCGATCCGGAACGCCAGGGACCGTCGTCCGTGACTGTGATGGTAAACTCATCGTTCGAGACGTACGAGCCGTCGATCAGCACGTCGATCGCGCTACTGTCGGCTGCGAGTGTCTCTCGACCGGTGTTTTTCACGAGGAGCGTGACGTTTTCCGCGTTCGAATCGTAGACTGCATCACTTCCCGGATCGCTGATAATCTCGATGTCGGTGTCGATCTTGTCCGTCACGTCGCTGCTCTGGGTGTCGACCGAGTTGCTGAGTTCGTTGACGTTGGTTATCAGTGTCCCGGCGACGCCGGCGGCAACTAACATCGCGGCGATAAACAGAATCAGTGTGGAGACCGAGTCACCTGCCATGGTTCACGCTCCAATCTCCGTTACCGTCTCGGCGATTCCGTACTCGGTTACCAGTTTCACTCTGTTCAGTTCGGTCGTCCTGTTGGTCGTCACGTTCAGCGTCTCGCCGGGCTGCCACAGATCGCGTTCAGCGCTCCCCTCAACGTTCGTCTCGTACGTGCCCTCGGGTTGGTAGACGCCGTCGACTAGCAGATCCGTCTCGGCAACCGAGAGCGTCGTCGAACCGGTGTTAGTTATGCTCATACTGAAGTTCTCGTTGCCGCTCTCGTTGTAGCTCCACGAGTCGATCGCGATCGCGGTGTTCCGCATCGATAACGTCCGATCGTCGCGGTCCTGGATCGCCGTCCGTCGTTCCTCCTGTGCCGTGTGGAACACCGGGTAGGCGATCCCCGCCGCGATGAGTGCGCCGATGAGGATAATCGCCGTCGCGCCGCTGGTACTGAATCCCACGTCCGATCACCGTCCTCCCTCGTCGCTCCAACGCATTGCTACGGCCCCGCTCCGGTATCCGGACCGACTTCCCGTTTCGTCTCGTGGATCTCCTGTAGCTTCATGATGTACGTGTAGCTATCGGCGTGATCCTCGGCGGTCAGTTCGTCCGGCGTCGTCTCCGGATCGACGTGAATGTCGAGATCGGGGCCGCTCAGCATTGCCTCGAGGTGGTCTTTGACCTCGTCGCCGATCCAGCCGATCTCGGCGTAGTACGAAATCGCACGCAGCGTCGCGGCCGGCCCGGCCGTCCGGACCAGGTCGGTCAGCCACTCGAGGACGATGATGTCACTCGCGTACGTGTCCGCGAGCGACGCGAGGGTCACGTCCGATTCGTCATCGTCCGCCGCGTCCGTCGCGTCGACGTCCGCACGCCGCTCCGGATCGGGGCCGTCGACGCTCTCGGTCGGTTGCACTTCGACGCGGGTGTCGTCGTCGCCGTCGTCTTCGTCGAACGTGATCGCCTCGCCGCCGGGCTCGTCGCCGGAGCCGTCGGTCTGAGCCGCCGCGTCCTCGATGACGCCCTTGAGATCGTCGAACGAGACCGTCTCCTCGCGTTTCGATGACCCAGTTTCGCTTTGGAACTCGGCCATTGTCTCGCTCCCGCCGTCGGTCGTCGCCTCGTCCTCGCCGAAGACGCCGAACCCGTTTCGTTCCTCGCCCGCGCCGGTAAACGGGTTCACGTCGTCGGTCAACATGTCGTACACGCCGAGCAGCTGGCGAACCGTGTCGTTCATCTCCTCGACCTGGTCCGCGACCTGCCGCTGGGAGTCCTGCACCGTGCCCAGCGTCGACTCCTTGTTCTCGAGTTCCTCCTCGAGCTCCTCGATCCGGTAGAAGAGATCGTCGAAGTCCTCCTCGTCGCCGCTCGAGCCCTTCCCGCGACCGAACAGTCCGCCACCGCTCTTCTCGTCGGACTCGTTTCGTTCCTCGTCTGCCGACTCCTCACTGGAGTCCTCCGCAGAATCGTCTCCGGCCTGTGCGTTGGCCGTGTCGGCACCGCCATCGTCCTGCTGTTGTCGGCGCTGCTCGCGATCGCGGCCGCGACGGCCGCCGCTATCACTGAGGAAGTCTTCGATGAAGCTTCGCAGCGAGGCGAGTCCGAAATCCATCTTAGCTCTGCGAGCCCGTCACTCGGCTCATCACCTGTCGTCGGAGGCGGTCTTCTTTGCCGGACGATACGGTCATACTAGTCCTCAGTAGCAAGGGCGCTCCTAAAGGTGTATGCTCGAGTTCGTCCCGCGTTTCGAGACGTGAGTCGAGTTTCGATACGCCGGTTGAAATGATACGGAGCTTGATAGTCTATCTGTTCGTTGCCTTCGTCGGGGTACATCCCCAAATACTGTGATGCCAAACTACTCGCCTCACTCCGAACTTCGACGGGACACGATAACTGACCCGTCTCTATACCCATCGAGGGAGCGACGGGTCGGTCCCGTTGAGCCGGAGTCCGACGTCCACGCGGGCGTCTCGAGGTTCCATGGTGGGACCGAAACCCACGACGGGAACGAACGGGCGAGGGCGGCATTCAGGGTGTACACATAATGTTCGAAAAAATTACAGACGCAGACGAACGCGGTCAGGTCGGTATCGGTACCCTGATCGTCTTCATCGCAATGGTGCTTGTGGCAGCGATCGCAGCGGGCGTACTAATCAACACGGCCGGACTCCTCCAGAGTCAGGCCTCGAGTACTGGATCCGACACGCAACAGGAAGTCGCAAATCAGATTTCGGTGATCGATGCGGTTGGGACGACCACTAGTGATGTGGACATAGATGATGATACTGACACGCCAGACGTGGACGTTGTCAGTGATCTTAGTTTGACGATTAAAAAGTCGGCTGGATCTGAAGAAATCGATCTGACTTCTATGACGATTCAGTATACGAGTGATACGACGGCTAAAACACTGACGTATGCCGATGGGACTGCAAATGGTGAAACGTTCTCAACTACGTTAGAAACTCCTGAGAGCGGTCAGTCTGACGCACTCATCAACAGCGACGAACGGGTCTCCGTTAATATTGACCTCTCACAGGTTGAATCGAACGGTCACGGTCTCGAGACCGGCTCCGATGCTACCCTTACGCTCGTTGACCAGTCTGGTGCAACGTCCGTTTACGGGGTCACTGTCCCGAATACTTTCGGTGACAAGAACTACGTCATCGTCTAAATAGGGACTCTTTCCCACCGATTTTTATGGAACTAGAACACCAGTGCGTCGCTATAACCGCGCTTTGCATACTACTCGTTACGCTCGCGGCCGGACCGCTGGTACCAGCGATCGATGCTACTGACCCCGCTGACGAATCCGCAGATCTCTACACCGCTTTCGCCGGAAACGAAGAGAGTGTCTCCCTCGATCGGCAACTGTTCGTCTCCCCGCAGCGGGTTTCCGCTGCAAACCTCTCGCTCGAGGAAACGGACACCGACTCACATCGACTCGAGATCCCCGACGCGCTGGTCTACGTCGAAACCGGCGCGGAATCGGTTACGATCACCTATCGAATTTCGATCCCTGAACTCAACTACGAGGGGACCGCAACTAGCAGCGTCGCCGCGGGAACGGAGCGATCGGTTCCGCTCTCGATCCCTGACGAGTCCGTCGCAGGGACTGCCAACTCGAGCGTCGAGGCAACGGTCACGGTCACCGCCGAATCCGACGACATGGTGTTCACCGTGACCGAAGAGACGGTCGTGCTTGAGGTGCCCGAATGAGCACCGCCCATCGCGTCCGCGAAGAACTGACCGACTTTGAGGTCGATCGGACGCTACTCGTTCGGCTGCTGTTCGGTGACCGAACTGGGCTCACCATCTACCTCGGGGCGCTCGTGCTGTTCGCTCTCCTGTGGCGCGTCGACATTTTCATCGTCGACACGTTCGCCATCGGGAACGGACTCGTGGCCGTCTCGGAGGGACACCTCCACATCACGCAGGCCGTTTACGAGCCGACGGATCCCTCGACGCCGGGGATGAATATCTTCGATGGCCGGCTCTACGCGCGAAACTACGGGCAGATCGTCTTCGCGCTGCCGTTCCTCCTGGGGCTCGAGGCGGTCGTGCTCGTCGCCGGCCCGCGGATCGCCATCGCAGCGCTGTGGAGCTTCCTCGTGCTCGGCTTCTGTATTCAGTTCGGTCGATTGCTCGAGCGCGGCCGTCTCGCGACGCTGGTCGGCTGCGGGCTCGCGTTCGTCCTCTTTCAGGCGAACCTCGCGACCGCGACTGCCCTTCCGCCGCGACTCTTTCCACTGGTCGCGTTACAGGTGAGTACGATGGTCGCGGCCGGGTTCGTTCCGGTCGTCCTCTACCGATTGTTCGCACACGCACACGGGAGACGAGTCGCGACGGCGGCCGGGATCACGGGCGTCGTCCTCGTCCCGATCGGATTCTGGGCGTCGATCCCGAAACGGCACGTACTGACCGCGTTGTTGGCCCTGATCGCGCTGTACGGCTTCTACCGAAGTCGCGTCGCTATCGCGAACGGCGACGAGGGGGTCGCGTTCCGATCGCTCGCCTACGCAGCAGTCAGCGCGACGGCGTGGATTCACGCCCCGGAAGCGCTGGCGCTACTCGCCGTCCTCCTTCCGGCGGATCTGCTGACGGCTCGCTCGAGGGACCCGCGGACGCTCGGTATCATCGGCGGTGTCTTCGTCCTCTCGCTGGTGCCGTTTTTCGTGACGAACACGCTCATCTCCGGGAATCCGGTCAAACCACCGCGGTTGCTCTCGGCGTACACGGGTGGCGACGTGCTGGTCGAAAACGCCGATCCCGGTGCGACCGGTTCCGAAACAGCCGGCGGGGAATCCGCTGCGGGAAGCGACGGTGGAACTGGACCCGTCGATAGCGACTCGAGTACCGGCCCGACAGGTGTCCTCACCCCGCTCGTTAGCGCGGTGATCGCTACGGCCTCGGCGGGAATCGACGGCACACGGGACGCATTGGATGTCTTCGGCGGAGTGCTCAACACCGGATTCGACGCGCTGAGTGCTGATCGCCTCTCCCACGTTTTTCTTCGAAGCGGTCGAATCCCCGGCGTTAATTACAGTCAAACTGGGGGCCAGACCGTCGAGTTGACGATCGCCGAGTCCGCACCAGTCCTCGGTGCGCTCGTCGCGGTTCCCGTCGTCGCGGCAAAACGGATCGAACGGACTCACTCCGTTCGACAGCAGCTGCGTGATCCGCTCACACAGACGGATCTATTCGCCTTCTGTTACGTCTGCCTCTTCACGCTCATGTACATCTCTCGACTGCCGCTTCATTCGACGATCACGGTTCGCTATCTCGCCCCGATCGTCCCCATCTTGCTGTACGGCGTGTTCCGCCTCGAGCCGATCCGTCGGGTCACGAACCGGGAGTGGCGTCCCTTCGCGCTGGCGGTGTGTGGCTTCACGGCTATCGGTGTCACGATCGCAATCGCTGTATTCGGCGCGGTCAACTGGTCCGTCGGGACCATCGTCCAGACGCACGCGATCGTCAACCTCTGTATCGCCGGCGTCCTCGCTGTGTGGATCGTTGTCGCGACACGAACTGACCGGTGGGATCGCATCGGGGCCCTCGCACTCGCGCTTGCCGTCGCCGCCATGGCTGTATTCCTGCTCCTCTCGGGGCTGGAGTACTTCGGTAGCGGTCGACAGTTCGCGCTCCCAATCGCTGACCTCCTCGAGCAGTACCTTCCAATCAGAAACCCATGACTGATACTTCAGACACTGATACGATCCTCGAGCTCGACGACCTCGTGCTCGAGGGAGATTACGTCCAAGAACTCGCCGAGAATCAGTACGTGATTCGAGCCGACACTGACAAACAAAACACGGACCTCTTCGCTACTAGCGATACGGGAGGTCCACTGGCGGAGTCACCGGTCGTTACCCCAGAAACTGCTGGTCACTTGCCGACGCGGCCGAACCACACGGCGTCGACATCACGCTGAAAACCGACGGGGAGATTGCACACCATCACGCGACGTCGCACGACGTCCGCGAGGTGTTCGTGGACCTCCTGACATAGTACACCGACCAACTCGACGACATGTCGCCCAGCGAGGCACTGCAGGTCATGCTGGCCGCATCAGATCTCGAGGCCTGATCGTCCGTCGGTTCCACGCACACACAGACACTCGAGACGCGGGGTAACGAACCGCCGCGTCTCGTTCTCCGACGCCGAGCCGGGTAGAAAGACTCCAGATCCGACTGGATCTATCCGTCAGAGACGTCTCGTACTGTGACAAAGTCCCGGTCGAGACGGCTGACGGCTCGAGTTTGGTCTCGACTCAGCGTTCGATATCGTCCGGGTCTTTTTGCGGGTTCCGCGATCAGAGCAGTACATGACGGACGACCCCGCTTCGACTCCCTCTCGACGACGCGTTCTCGGCGCGGCCGCCGGGACTGCGCTGACGGCCGCCACGGCCGGCTGCCTCGGCTCGCTGCTCGGCACCAACTCGAGCAATCTGATCGAACCCGAAGAGCCATCGGATCCCCCGGACGGAACGCCCGGCGAGTTCTACTACTTCCTCGAAGACCACGATATCGAGGTCGACAGACTCGCTCGAGGGGACGACGAACTCTACCTCACCTATCGCTCCGACGCGACCGACGTCGAGGAATCCAACGAGGAAATCACGGTGATCTACGAGATCTACAAACAGGCCCTGATCCACCGCGGATCGGACATCGAGTTCCTGTACACCGAGATCTCGAATCCGTTCGACGAGCAGGCCCACGGCTGGGGAATTGACACCGAGTGGATCCACCAGTTCGATAGTACGGCGGACGGAGGCGACGACCTCGAGACGGACAACGAGACCGTCGGCAACCAAACCGCCGGGAACGAGTCCGCCGGAAACGAAACCAACGGCAGCGGATCGGGGACCGCTATCGACATGAACCGGTTCTCGCTCTGGAACAACATCATGAACTCGAAGGTCTACGGAGAGGACGTCGAGGCCGATGGAAACGATGTCTCCCTCGACGATCCCAACGGAACCGTTGACGACTCCGACGGCGCGGACGACGAGACGGTCGCCAACGAAAGCGGCGATTGAGAACCCACTCGAGAGCGTAGACTTACAATACTCACGGACCCACGATAGTAGCAATAGATGACCCCTGACGACACGCAGGACGACGGCATTCTCACCCCCGACGAACTCTCGCTCGAGACGGACAACATCGCCGAACTGGGTGACAACCGGTATCTCGTTCGCACGGACGAGTCAGCTGATGCCGAGACGATGGATACTATACTGACCGATGACTCCATTGAGAGCGAGTCCGAGTCGTCCACCCACACACACGCTGACCTCACCGATGCGGCCGAACCACACGGCGTCGACATCACGCTGAAAACCGACGGGGAGATTGCACACCATCACGCGACGTCGCACGACGTCCGCGAGGTGTTCGTCGACCTCCTGACGTGGTACGCGAGCCAGCTCGACGACGACATGTCGCCCAGCGAGGCGTTGCAGGTCATGCTGGCCGCGTCAGATCTCGAGGTCTAAGCCCACTCGAGCCACTGAAACGACGCGTCCCAGACGCGACCGTCGCAACTGGGCGTGTCGTTTCAGCGGCTCCGTTCGCCCGTCGAATCACTCGCGAACGACAGGTCGTGAGTCCGCTGTCAGGGAGTACCGCGGCGGTACATTTTTTATGCAGATCGATGTCCACCAGTGACGAGTGAAGCCTCAGCCGACGCCCTCGAACCCGGCCGAAAATCCGAATACCGCCCTTTTTCCACCTCGAGCGCGAATCCGACGCCATGAGTGACCAACGCGAGGCGTTTCTGGCGGGCGAGCGACTCGAGGACGTGGCGCTGTTTCTGGCCGACTCCTACGTGTCGGACGAGCGCCTCGAGGAGTTCGGCGAGCGCGTCGACGACGGGACGCTGATCGTGATCGACGGCGAGCGCGGGCGGAACGCCTTTCAGGCGGCGACCGGCACCGGTGCGATGGAGTTCGCCAAGTCCGCG
Organism: Natrinema zhouii; assembly: GCF_013456555.2. Taxonomy (GTDB): domain Archaea; phylum Halobacteriota; class Halobacteria; order Halobacteriales; family Natrialbaceae; genus Natrinema; species Natrinema zhouii. The sequence continues at coordinate 1,631,400 of NZ_CP059154.1, read as the reverse complement.
ATGAGCAACGAGGGGGAGATCGACGACGAGTTGACGGGCGGGCACTGTCCGGACGCAGCGGCAGACGGAGAACACGAGATCCAGTTCGTCTTCGCGTTCGCCGAGGCACAAAACGAGGAGGTCGGCGGCATCTACGCCGAGGGGGACGTCGTCCACGCCTACGCCCAGTGCACCTGCGGGACGGCGTTCTCGGATCGATGGAACGTGGGCGAGGCGGACGGATAGCGGATATCGGGTGGCGAATCATGGATCGCAGAGAGCGGATCGCCGATTGCGGATCACCGACCGCGGATCGCCAACTGCGGATCACCGACCGCGGATCGCCAACTGCCGACGGCTGCCAGCCTGTAGTCACTCGGCGTCACAATAGCATCTGTCAGGAGTAGGCCGTAGCCTTTTGCGGCTCAGCGGACTATAACGAGATCATGAGTTCGACCGAAACCCCGTACGAGACCGGTCGCGGGTTCGGTCTCTCGAGCCGTGAAGCGCGCGTGATCGGCGGTGCGAGCGCCCTGATGGCGATCAACGTGCTGTTGATGTACGTCCTCGTGGTGACGCCGCTGGCGTCCGTCAACGACTACTTGTTCTCGTTCCCGATCATCGGCGCGCTCGCCTACGGCGCGGCCATCATGGCCGGGCAGTTAGTCGCCGAGCGAGGCGTCGAAGGCGGGGACATGGGAATTGCGTTCGTCGGAATGGTCATTCTGCAATTGGCCTTCGGCGTCTTCGGAGCCGGCGTGCTTCGCTTCGCGCCTCGAGAGTCCCAGCTGACGATCCTCGCCGTGACGGCGGTCGTCGTCGCGGTGCTGACGGCCGTCATCGCCGCCTACGTCTACGCGCGATCGAAGACGTTCGAGCACTGGGGTTCCTACGCCAACTACGCGTTCATCGGCGGCATCGTCGCGATTCTGATCGGGACCTTCGTCGCGCCGGTGTTGCTCGTCGGCTTCGTCCTCATCTTCCTCGGCTTCCTGCTTCGGCTGGGCTGGGAGATCTGGAAGGTTCGCGACCAGCGCAGCGAATCGGTCGCGCTCCAGACGATCGGCGTCTACATCGCCGTCGCCGGCGTGTTCGTTCACGTGTTGCAGCTGGTGATGCGGTACTTCGCGTCGCGGCAGTGAGCGGAGACGGACAGGGTCACGAGGAACGAATCAGAGGAAGACGACGGCGAGTGCCGCCGTGAGACAACTGATGGCGAACCACCCGACGAAGTTCCACCAGGGAACGCCGCGATACCGGGGACCGGGAAGGTCGTCTATATACGTCCAGTGGCCGTCCGCGACGCCCCGATGGTCGGTGAGTACGTCGTAGGTGGTCGCGAGCGCGCCAGCGGCGACGACTGCCGTCCAGCCGTCGGTTACGAGGAGCGCAACGCGGAACGCGACGTAGATCGTCCCCGTCCACCCGAACAGCACGTAGAGTGGGACACCGACGATTTTCGGGCCGATATGGTGTTCCAGCCAGTCGAGATTGATGACGACTGCCTCGCCGACGAACGCGATGAGTGCACCGCCACCGAAGAACGCGAGCGTCGCGTATATCGGCCACGTGAACCCAGCGTGGACGAGTGCGAGGACGCCGACCGCAGCGGCCGTTCCGGCGAAGAGACGTCGTTGAGACATACCGATCTGTTTTGAGTTTATAGTAGAAGTATTTTGAAGTATCTATTAATTGTACTCGACGAGAAAAAGAAGCTAATTCGGTCCGACGTTCGATTCACGCAGACTCCTTGAGCCGGTCAGTCCTCGCTCGTGTCGGTGTCCGCGTCGCCGTCGGCATCCTCGTCCGCTTCCTCGACGACGTCTCGGAACGCGTTGAGGATGACGCGTTTCGTCACGGCACCGCGCGTCGTCCAGTGGTTCGCATAGTCGAGCATGTCGTCGTAGATGTCGGGCTTGCAGCCCGCGGCCTTCGGATGGCCGCCGCCGTTGACCTTCCCCGCGACCTCGTGGCACAGTTCGAACTCGTCGGTGCCCCGAATGGAGGCCGAGCCGGCGGGTTTGACGATCACCGAGGCGTCGGCTCCCTGCTCGCGCATCGCTTCGGCGACCTCGTTTTGTGAGCAGCGGCCGTAGGTAATGCCGACCGTGTAGCCACCGATCTCGCGAAGCTCCGCCCGGCCGACCGCCTGGTCGATGAGCGCCTCCTTCTCGACGCGGCGCTCGGCGATGTAGTCCGTGACCCACTCGGGCAGGTCGACGCCGTACTCGCGGACGACCTCAACGTACTCCGCGGGGTCGGTCCAGTAGGCGTAATCCGCCAGATCGTCGCTGCGCGGGTCCTCGCGCAGCCAGAGGTCGTGATCCCGGGTGACGGCCGCCAGTTCCTCGTACATCGGGCTAAAGTCGTACTCGAGCGAGCGATAGACCACGTCGGCGCTGCACTCCTCGTCGGAGTCGCCGACCACGAGGTCGACGCCGGCGTCGCGGACCGCCTGCGCCACGTCGTCGCCCCACTGGTGGTGGTCGTACCACGCGACGCGGTCTGCGGTTTCGAGCGCGGCCGCGAGTTCCTCCTCGACGTACTCGTAGCGATCCGGCGCGAGGTCGCAGACGAAGCAGTCGATCCCCTCGTCGCCGAACTCGGCGACGCGAGCCAGCGCGTCCTCGACGTTGTGGGGGCTCGCGGGGATGAGCGCGACGTTGTGGGGCGTCGGTTCGGGTTCCTCGAGGGGCTCCTCGGCGTCGCCGGCCGCGATGACGACGTTCTGTTCGTCGGCGTCGTCAGTCGCGTCGGCGACTGGCTCCGGCTGGTTCGCATCGTCGTCGTCCTCGGCTGCATCCTCGTCGGGTTCGGGCACGTTCTGTATGTCGCCGTAGGCCTCTCGGATGAGTGCGACGCAGGCCAGTCCGTCGGCGTCCGGGTCCGCGATGACCGCGACCTCGGCCCCCTCGAGGGCGGCTGCGGTCTGCTGGTCCTCGAGGTCCTCCTCGAGCGTATCGGGCAGGAAAAAACCGGTTCCTGGGAGCACTGATTTCCGGGCGAGCGACAGATCGCCGCTCTGAATGAGTTCGTCGTACATGGTACGTGCTGCGTGACCGGCGGGGAAGTAACCGCCGGTATCGTGAGACGCCGGGCCAGCGTCCGTCGCGTCGGATCAGGCGTCGGCGGCTAGCGCTTCGCTTGGGGTATCGTCATCGTCGCCCGTTGGCTCGAGTTGGCGCACCGTCAACACGGGGACGGGCGAGATACGGACGATCCGCTCGGCGACGCTGCCGAGCAGGAGGCGATTCTCTCCGTGGCGACCGCGAGTCCCGGTCGCGACGACGTCCGCATCGATCTCGCGGGCGTACTCACAGATTTCGGCGGCGGGACGCCCCTTGCGGATCTCGGTCGTCACTTCCCTTTCGGCGCGCTCCTCGACCGTGGCGATCGCGGCGTCGGCGGTCGTCTCGAGGGCGGTACGGAGTTCTTCCCGGAGCTGCTCAGGCGAGGCGTCGACTTCGCTGGCGTCGACCACCGAGAGGGCGTGGACGTCGGCCTCGAAGCGATCCGCGAGATCGAGCGCGACGTCGATGGCCCGTTTCACGCTCTCGGAGCCGTCGGTGGCGACCACGACCGTATCGAACATATCGAGAGGTTGCGCACCTGGTTGCTTAAACGTCCCTGTTCAGGTAGCGGACCGCCATGCAAGCGGACTGCCGTGCGAGCGAGGCTTCCGTGTAAGCGAGGTCTCTGTGCGAGTGTAGTCTCCGTACAAGCAGGGTGAACCGCTCGGATCACGTGCACCGAACCGGTCGGGGACGCGTTCGGTGGGGTGGCTTTTTTGCGACGGAACACTCACTGCCGCGTATGGACGCTAGCGAGCCGTTTACCGTCGACACCGTTCTCGCACCGGTTGACGGGAGCGACGAGTCAGCCACAGCCGTCGAGTACGCCATCGCCGTCGCCGACCGCTACGACGCCTCCGTGCACGCGTTGTACGTCCTCGGACGTGGCGTCATCCGGGGATTAGACGTCGGTACGGTCGACGAAACCGATATCGCGGAGAACACGCAGGGCTTTTTCGACGACGTGAGCGATATCGCCGACGAGGCAGGCGTTACGCTCGCGACCTCCGTCGACGACGGGTTCTCCCAGACGCGGAAGACGCGCCACCCCGGTAACGTCGTCCTCGACACCGCTGACGCCATCGATGCCGACTTCATCGTCCTTCCCCGAGAACCCGTTACCGGCGCTGAGGCTGAAGTCCTCGAGAAAGCCGCCGAATACGTCCTCTCCTACGCGAGCCAGCCCGTCCTTTCCGTGTAGCCGGATGGAGCAGCGACTGGCCGAACCTCAATCGTCCCCGTCGAGCAGGATCGCCATCTCCTGTTCGAAGCTCTCTGTCCCGGTCGATTCGAATCCGACTCGTTCGTAGAGGGCGATCGCGGGATTGTTCCAGCGCTCGACGGTCAGCCAGACGCGTTTGATTCCAATCTCGCTCGCGTGGCCCAGTAGCTGCTCGAGCAGGACCGTGCCGATTCCGGCCCGCTGATAGGTCTGGAGGACGAAGATCGCCAGCTCCCACTCGATGTCCCCCTTGTGCTCGACCGTCGATAGATCGTCGGTGTCGGGGACGAGCATCGCGTGACCGATTACGTCGCCGTCGTGTCTGGCAACGACGTTCACGCTGTCCTCGCCGATCGCCTCGAGCCAGTTGCGGATGCGATCCTCGCCAGTCGGCGGAATCCCCTGCGCTCGGTCGGTGGGATCGAACTTGCGGTACATGTCGACGACGTCCTCGAGCGCCTCGGTCGCGAACGCCGCCGGTGCGCGGAACTCGATCGACCGACCCTTGCCGTCCTCGATAGTCGTCGGCGGCGAGGGGAACGGACCGGACGGTTCGTCCGGATACTGTCGCGTTCCGACCATCGTTATCGCACCAGCTTGACCGTTGTCGGGGCGTTCAATAGGACGAACTCCGTGATTGGTCCGAGCTGGATCTTCCCCATCGGGCTCAGGGTGCCGCCGCCGATGACCAGCTGATCGAACTCGCCCTGTTCGGCGTAATTGACGAGTGCGCTCCCGGGATCGCCCTCGAGTTTCTCGACCGGGATGTCGTCGAGACCGACCTCCTCGAGCCGGTCGACGGCCAGTTGGTACGTCTCGTCTTGCGATCGTTTCGACTCGGGTTTATCGACGACGACGATGGTGAGCTCGTCGCCGACGTCTCGCGTTCGCTCGATGGTCTGGTGGAGCGTTTTCACCGACTCGTCGCTGCCACCCAGACCCAGCAACACGTTCATACGGGTGACTGTGAGCCGATGGACGAAAACGGTTGTGCTGATTTCCGGACTCGAAACGCGGTTGCAGCCCGTTCGGGTGGAACAGCGTCGCATACGTTGTGCATGACGACGCTGTTAAGAACGTGTAGTGAATACGTTCACGGAATGAGTGATGCGGCGCTCGATGTCGTTGAGTTTCTGCTCACGACGAGCGTGTATTCGGACGACCGGACGCTAGACGAGAACGACCTCCCGCCGTCGTTCCGCCAGGTATACTGGACCGGCGGCGTCGACGACGAGAGTGGGAGTGATGACGGGAACGAGGGAAGCGGCGGCAGTCCCCGAAAACCCGCCGGAATCAGTCGCCCGCTGTCAGTCACGACGAGTACTGCACGTGAGGCGACCGACGTCGACCAGCCGTGGGACGCCGTCGCCGACCTGATGTTCACCGAGCGCGACGAGTTCTCCGGCACGATTACCCTCGCCCAGCAGGACATGGCCGAGGAGTGGTTCATCGACCGCGTCGGCGACGAGCGATTGCTCGAGAACCCGACGCTGGCGAAATACTTCGCGAATCACGAGGCGTACGACGTCGGCGTGACCCACGAGGAAGCACGCGAGCAGAACCGGCCGATTCAGGCCGATCGGGTCTGGATCGACGGCCTCCTCAACGAGTACTTCAACGAGGACGACGACGAGGAGATGCTCGACCTCGTGGAAGTCCGCGCCCCCGAAGAGGTCGAGATCACGCTCGACGACCTCGTCCTCACGAAGGATCAGGAGAACGAACTGGACAAAATCTCGAAAGCGATCGAACACCGAGACTACCTCGCGAATATCGGCCTGCGTGAGATCGGCAAACTGCTGTTCGTCGGGCCGCCAGGGACCGGGAAAACGTCGACTGCACAGGCGCTGGCCCGGGACATGGATCTGCCGTTCGTCGAGGTCAAACTCTCGATGATCACCTCGCAGTATCTCGGCGAGACGGCCAAAAACGTCGACAAGACCTTCGAGGTCGCCAAACGGCTCTCGCCGTGTATCCTCTTCATCGACGAGTTCGACTTCGTTGCCAAGACCCGCCGCAGCGACGAACACGCCGCGCTCAAACGCGCGGTCAACACGCTGCTCAAGAGCATCGATAACATCTCGCTCATCGATGACGACGTCCTGCTCATCGGGGCGACCAACCACCCCGACCAGTTAGACGACGCCGCCTGGCGGCGCTTCGACGAGATTATCAACTTCCCGAAGCCCGACTCCGGCATGCGGGCGGACATCCTCGGTCTCATTACTCGAACGATGGACATCGACGAGTTCGATCCCCACCTCATCGCCGAGGTCACCGAGGGGCTGACCGGGAGCGACCTCCGAATGGTGCTCCGGGAGGCCGTCCTCGAGGCGCTGACCGAGGACCGCACGACGCTGACACAGGAGGACCTCCTCGACGCCGTCGAGGAGTTCGAGGAGCGCGACACCCTGAAGAACATGGACATGATGGGTGGCGACCACGACGCGCTCGTCGCCGGCGGAGACATCGATGCGGCTAGTGATGGCGGTGAGCCGGCCGACCATTCGCACGATCACGACCACGATCACTGACGCCTGACCTGAACCGAGTCCAATCTAATATCCCTCCTTTTGCTCCGATAGTAGTCCTATTGACTCGTTTCAACGAGATTTTCCTCACAGTCGTTCAATAGCGGTTCTCTACGTCTCGCTTAGACTGAGAAACTGGCACGCGGTGGCGCGCGCTGTGGCGCGGTGAATGCCAATGAACCGCGGCTCGAAGCCGTGCGAGGGATGAGCGAACGCCGAACGGCGTGAGCGAATCGGCTGGGGAGGGCGTGGCGATTCCCTGTTGCCACGATAGCGAGACGCCTTGTCTCACTCAATTCCATCAGCAGACGCTGTTCCAGATACGGGAAGGCTGAACAACGCATAAAAACGCAACTAGCAGTGTCGCACGGATTCTCATCGAACGATCGTCACGGGCACGGGAGCCTGCCGAGCGACCCGTTCCGCGACGCTGCCGAGCAAGACCCTCGAGAAGCCGGTTCTGCCGTGGCTGCCGACGACGATCAGGTCGATCGCGTTCTCCGTCGCGTAGTCGACGATGACGTCCGCCGGCTGCCCGGTGACGACCGCTGTATCGATCGAACAGCCCTCCTCGGCCGCGCGATCCTCGGCCGACGAGAGCAGGTCCTGGGCCTCCTCGCGCTGGCGCTCGAGTAGCGCATCCGGACCGAGGTGTGCGACCTCGCCGTACCCGCTGCTCGTCGGGTCGACGGCGTGGAGAACCGTGATCTCGTCGTCGCCGTGTTCCCGACACGCAAACTCGAGTGCCGCCCATCCCGGTTCCGAGTCCTCGAGGGCGACTAATAGGTGCATGTGAACTACTAGGCGGACGACCTACTTGAGTGTCATCATTTCACATACTGTGGGCGTCCGCTCGTCGGTTCGTCCCGGTGACGACTGCGCAGGGTCCACACTCGTCGCCTTACTCCGAGTAGCCCTCTTGCAGGAAGGCCCCCTCGGTCTCGTACATCGCAACCAGTTCTTCGACGAGTTCCTCGGGTGACTGGCCCTCCTCGCAGTGGTTGTCGAGTCGCTCCTTGAGGTCGTCGCTGATCTCGAGTGTCTGTGTCATGGGTAGTGATCGCGCGGCGAGGGCGCGTCGGTCGAAGTATCGACGACCGGTGTCAAATAGTCCGGGGGCGCACGGATAGCTTCCTCTGGCCAGCAGCTGCAGGCGGTATATGCCGCGCTCGTTCAGGCTGACGTTTCGCATCCAAGCCGCCATCCCGCATCCGAGCCATCATTTCGCGTCGAACCGACATTCCGATCATCGAACCGGCACGGGACGGCCGGTCACTTACCCGGGCGGTCGCCGTAATCACGGATATGACAGCACCACTGACTGACGACGATGTCGGAAAGACAGTCGTCGATGTCGCTGGCAAGGAACTCGGTATCGTCGCCAAAGTCGACGGGCGCAGAGCCTTCGTCGATCCCAACCCCAGCGTGGCGGAACAGGTACTCGCGTCGGTCGGCTGGGAGGGCGAAGACGAGGAGGACTACGTCGTCACCGAAGACATGCTCGAGCGGGTCGACAACGAGGTCGTTCTGAGCGGGGAGCTCTAGGCAGTCGCTTCTGGGTGACCACTGACGGGTCCCTGGCACGGCTCTCGATTCTCGTCAGCAGTGCCGGATCGAAGAGCGACGAGGCCATCGGATCGGAGTGACGGGTTCAACTCGAGCAATAGGCCCGGCTCGAGCGACGACTTTGACTCGAGGAAGAAGTGGAACAGAAAGAAACGGGGTATCGTCGAGCGGACCGTTCCCGCTCACGGATCCTCGTCGTAGACGTCGGGGTTCTCCTCGCCCTGAACGTCAATGACGCCGAGAGCGCCGCGGTGGACAACCCGCGAGAGGGCGTGGTCGACGAGCTTGACCGGCCCGGGGACGGGGAACTCCATCTCGCCGGCGATGGTGGTGCCGGGCGCGACGGGAGTCGTTTCGACGTTCTTCGCGGGTTCGCTCAGCAGGTCGCCGTCGCGGTAGAGGTTGCTGAAGACGTTCCCGATCGGGTGGAACGAGCTCAGCAGGTTCGGGCCACCGTTGGCGAAGTAGACCCGGGCGGTCTCGCCGGTGTTGGCCTGCATGGGGCCGACGCCGTCGGCGGTGAAGCCGTAGGCCTGCCCGTTGAAGATGACGTAGGTGGGTTCTTCGCGCTTCATCGCGTCGTGGTCGAACTCGTGGTGACCTTCCTCGCCGACCTCACCAGCGGTGTAGATCTCGTGCTGGCCGAGGTAGAACTCGTTGTCCACTTCGGGCAGCCCGTCTTCGGGTTCGACGAGGATCGAGCCGAACATGCCGCTACTGATGTGGTAGTCCATGGCCGGGACCGCACAGTGGTAGATGAACACGCCGGGGTACTCCGCGCGGAACTCGATCTGGGTCGGGTCATCGTCGGGAGCGATCGTCGTCGCGTCGGCACCCCCGCCGGGGCCGTAGACCGCGTGGAAGTCGACGTTGTGCATCGCTAGGTTCATGTCCTCGGGGACGTCGAAGGTGAGGGTGACCGTGTCACCCTGGCGGACCCGAATCATCGGCCCCGGCACCTGCCCCTCGAAGGTCATGTAGTCGAACGTAACGCCCGGTTCGATTTCAGCGGTCACTCGCTCGGTCCGAAGCGTCACGTCGTGCGTGCGGGGCTCGTTCCAGTCGACCGGTGCCGGAACGTCCGTCGGATCCCGCGCGATCCGTTCGATGTCGACCGCTTTCGTCGCTTCCAGTCCGTCCTCATCCGCAGGTTCGCTGGTTTCCGCACCGTTCCCCTCCGTGCTGCTACCGAGACAGCCGGCCACTGCCAGCGCGCCGGTCGCTCCGATCGCCTGTACCATCTGCCGCCGGTTGATTTGAGTTGCGGTCATTGTCCTACTTGCATATAGTGGTGGACATATGATCAACCATCACGACGGTTCCCGACGAATAGTAATCTGATCGCGGAAACCCCGCATATCATGGGCAGTTAAGTACCCCCCCCCTCTCACCGAACGGTGCGGTAAAAGCGGGTTCCGACCGCTCGTTCCTCGTTCGACGACGGTTCGCGGCCCGCGACTCGAGGCGACCGTCAGACCGAACACGATACCGACCCACAGTCGACCTATGGAACCCAGCGAGCTCCGTGAGACGATGCCCGCCCTCGAGTCGAGCGTCTACTGTAACTGGGGCGCCGGCGGCCCGAGCCCGCGCCGGGTCGTCGAGGCGGCCGAATCGACCCTCGAGCACCACGAGTACGAGGCCCCAACAGCGGAGGGGATGTACCCCGCGGCGTTCGATGCCTACGAGGAGGCGCGAGCGGCCGTCGCCGACCTGCTCGGAGCGTCGCCGGACGAGATCGCGCTCACGCAGAGCACGACCGACGGGATCAACCGAGTCGCGGGCGCGTTCGACTGGGACGGGAACGACGTCGTCGTTCGGACCGATCTCGAGCACTCCGCGGGGATCCTGCCGTGGCAGCGCCTCGAGCGCAACCACGAGGTCGAGGTGCGGGTGCTCGAGACCAGCGTTGCGTCTCCGACGCAACGAGCAGACGGCGAAGCCGTCGACGAGGACGGACGGCTCGATCTCGAGGCGGTGAAAGCAGCCGCCGAAGACGCGACGCTGTTTTGTGTGAGTTCGCTCACCTGGACCCACGGAACGCGGCTACCGATCGAAACGATCGTCGAGATCGCCCACGACGCCGGTGCGCTGGTGCTCGTCGACGCCGTGCAATCCCCCGGGCAGGTTCCGGTCGACGTTCGCGAGTGGGGTGCCGACTTCGTCGTCGGGGCGGGCCACAAGTGGCTGCTTGCCCCCTTCGGTGCCGGCTTTCTGTTCGTCCGCGACGGCGTCGAACGGGACCGCGTCCCCGCGGCGATCGGCTACCGGAGCGTCGAGGATGCGAACGTCGGCGACTATCAGTACGCGGCGGGGGCGCGGCGATTCGAGGTCGGGACCGCGAGCCCGGCCCCCCACGCCGGACTGACCGAAGCGATCACGATCCTCGAGGAGATCGGACTCGAGACGATCCACCGGCGAATCGAACGCCTCACCGATCGGCTCAAGGAGGGGGTTCCGGACAAGCGATTGCTGAGTCCGCGAGCGTCCGAGTCCGGACTGGTGACGATCGCCGTCGACGACCCCGAGCGGACCGTCGAGCGGCTCGCTGAGCAGGGTCTCGTGATCCGACACCTCCCGAATCCGGACGCGGTTCGCGCATCGATCCACGCGTTCAACAGCCGGGCGGATGTCGACGCGCTGCTCGAGGCACTCGACGAGGAGTTCAGATAGCGCGACCGCCTATTCGGAGTCCGTCTCCGCCGATTCGGCCGCGACCTCGACCATCGTCTCTCGCTCGTCGTCGAAGTACAGCGGCGCATCGGCGTCGGCCTCGAACTCGACGATGCGGGTCAGTGCGTCCCGTCCGTCGTCCGCCGTCGCTGCGAGCTCCTCGGCCAACTCGGTGTAGCCGGCAGCCAGTTCCTGAAACGCCTGCATTCGGGTCTGTTTGGCCTCGACGAGGAGTTGCTTCTCCTCGAGTTCCTCCTGTAACTCCTCGATTGCCGCGACGTCGACCTCGCTCGCGTCCGGCACGTCCGCGGTCGACGGCGTTTCGGTCCCTTCGACTCCGTCCGGAAGCGCCTCGAGGCGCGATCGGATCTCGGCCATCTCCTGGTCGATCTCGTCGAGTAGCTCGTCGGCCTCCTTGCCCATCGTCTCGACGCTCCCCGAGAGCAAGCCGGCCTGCGTCCGGCAGTACTCGACGAATTCGTCGACCGCGAGTGTTTCCGCGGCGTCGTCGGTCATGGGTTCCCTTGGGGCTACCGGCCGAAGTCACTTTGGTCCGGGTACTGCTTTCCAGACTCGAGATCGGGTCACAGCGATCACGGCTCGGGAAGCGGTCAGTCGATTCGGTGACATGGGGCTCGAGACGCGAAGTAGACGTTTCGGAGATGATTGCCAACGCTGCTCTTAGCTGGCTGTCGCTTGACGGCGGGTTTGTACTTGGAACGTACCGATTCGGTCAGTAAAGGTGAAGGTGTTACTAGAGCGGCCACCCACATCCCGGATAAATATCAGAAACAACCTGCTGGATATAGAGCGTGTATGCAATCGGTGGCCATAGATTGTAAGATAGCAGGTGGAGTAACTCTGCGAATTGACCCTACAATGATCAATAAGCCCGAAGGGGAAGATTAGTACAGAGAACGGCAACGCCGACGGCTACCCGCCAATAAGAAACTCAAGACGGAGGAAGCCGGATAGCAACAGAATTAGGAGTACGAGAATTCCCGCGAAGCGGAGTACGCCCGCCGCCTGTCGCCGGTTCTCGGGGAGGGACTCGGCGATTCCGAACAGCGCACTTCCGACGATAAGGAATAGTACCCACAAGAATTCTCCAGCGTCGCCGACACTCGAACCATACACGAATATGCACAAGAAGGTGAGCGACAGGCCAAACTGGATGAGTGAGTTGGGATGGCCTTGTGGCTCGTTGAACAGAACGTCGCTGATATAGGGGACCATAAGTGATGCATTCATGCTAAAGATACAAAATGATGACTCAATGTGATTCCAGTGGAACGTCCTCTCCCGTGCTACGCGATTCCACTGCAGGAACTGGGAGGTAACATACTGCGAGATTTGCGCCCTCTATTTACCACGACCCATTATGACCTGTCCATATTTTGTGAGAAATAGCGTGCTGAATAGAGAGGGTATATTCAGCACGGGAGATACAATTGGAGGAAATACAATGAGTGCTATCTACCACCAAAACAGTCATAAATGTGTATTTTACAACTATAATATGGTTAGACTCAGATTTGCGTTTGCCGCCGGCATTTTTGCGGTTCTTGGTACAGCAGTCACGCAATTAATACAGCTAACTTTCATCGAATCTGTTGTGGCGAACGCAGCTATAGAGGGTCTTTTCGTAGGAGCAGTCGTCTATCTTGGTCTCAAAACTCTCGAACGATCCGTGGATTCACAGTAGTTCACACTCAGTATGATGGGCATGGGCTACCCTGCACCCATAGTTACCGTCGTCTTCAGAATTCAATAGTCGCAACAGACGCGCTCTGTACTCAACACAATTCTCACAATCCCACTGGCATCTGATAGAATTACAGCGGTAAGTTCGCAAGTTCACATAGCGAATTGCTGTTCTTCTTTGCAGGTAGTTCAGGGTAGAATCCCCTGTGTAGACTACCTACCTATTGTTCAGTTCTACGTCTGATACTTGTCTCAAAGCCCCAGAAGGCTTCCTATATTGAGTATGTCATAGAGGGTAGCGGCTGCAAGTCCGATAGCGGCACCAATAAGGACTTTCCGCATTATGTCCATTAGTGTACCAATTGATACTTATATGTTTTAGTCCTGACGATAAGTCCGGACATATAGTGAACGGGCTATTCACTAAAATAGCTGAAAAGGGGTTCAGCGGAGTTGGAACGCTATTTCTTGTGCGTGAAGATGACCGCCTGATCGTCCGCCGATCCCACGCACAGATCCAGCTGTTTCGAGAGATTGAGGCTCGTCGGATTTTCCTTGCAGACGATGAGATCGTCGAACTGGGAGCCACAGGCCGGGCAGGAGATCGCCACCGTGTTCTGATAGCTCTTGATCGCCTGGTTTTCCTCACGAAGCGTTACCGAGGCCACGAGTTCGTCGAAGTCGACGTCGTCCATACGTCCCCTTCTCGCTCGGCGTTCATAAAACGGGAGAGAAGCGGGATTCGATTCGTGTCGCAGATTACGTGCTGATCGCGACCGATCGACGATGGCTCCGAGACGGTCACACATAGGTTGGTAATCGGTAGCACGGCAGTGAGCTTTCAGACTCGTTAAGGCCTTCCGGCTACTGACTCTGGTACAATGAATCTGGAACCGTATCAACAGGACGGACAGTCCCCCGCTGCGATCGAACGATGAGCAAGGACACCATCGAAGTACGCGGCGCGGAAGAGCACAACCTCAAGGATATCGACGTCTCGATCCCTCGAGAGGCCTTTACCGTCGTCACTGGCCTCTCGGGCTCGGGCAAGTCATCGCTCGCGTTCGAGACGGTATACGCCGAAGGCCAGCGGCGCTACATCGAGAGCCTGTCGGCGTACGCCCGGAACTTCCTCGGCCAGATGGACAAGCCCCAGGTCGAGACCGTCGAGGGCCTCTCGCCGGCCATCTCGATCGACCAGAAGAACGCCGCGAACAACCCCCGTTCGACGGTGGGGACGGTCACGGAGCTCCACGACTACCTGCGCCTGCTCTACGCCCGCGTCGGCACGCCTCACTGTCCCGAGTGCGGTCGCGAGGTCGGCGAACAGAGCGCACAGAACATGGTCGAGCGCATCCTCGAGCTGCCCGAGGGAACGAAAGCCAAACTCGCCGCGCCGGTCGTTCGCGACCAGAAGGGTGCCTTCGAGGACCTCTTCGAGGAACTCGTTTCGGAGGGGTACGCCCGCGTCGAGATCGACGGCGAGGAGTACGACCTCACGATGGACGATCCCGATCTCGACGAGAACTTCGACCACACCGTCGACGTGATCGTCGACCGCGTCAAGGTCAGCGCCGAGGACCGCCCCCGCATCATCGACAGCGTCGAGACGGCGCTCGACGAGGCCGAGGGCGTCCTGAAGGTCATCCTCCCGGACGCGCCGGCGGCGGTCGCGGAAGACCTCGGCGAAGCGGCCCGCCGAACCGGCGCGCTCGGTGACGAGACCGAGGAGGACAACCGCTTCGTCGTCGAGTTCTCCAAGGACCTCGCCTGTACGCACTGCGGGATCGACGTCCCCGAGATCGAAACCCGTTCCTTTTCCTTCAACTCGCCCCACGGTGCGTGTCCCGAGTGCGAGGGCCTAGGCGAAACCAAGGAGATCGACGAGGACCTCGTTCTGCAAGACGAGTCCAAGCCGCTCAAGCACGTCTTCGAACCCTGGAGCTACAACCGATCGTACTACCAGACCCGGCTGGACGCCGTCGCGGAGCACTTCGACGTCTCGCTGTCGACGCCCTTCGAGGACCTCGAGGAAGACATTCAGCAGGCGTTCCTCTACGGGACCGACGGGAAGGTCCTGTTCAAGCGGCGCACCAAGAACGGCACCCGTCGGAAGAAAAAGCACTTCGAGGGCGTCATTCCCAATCTCGAGCGCCGGTACCTCGAGACTGACTCCGACTCGACGCGGGAGCACATCGAGGACTACATGTCGGCCACGGCGTGTCCGGCCTGCGACGGCACGCGGCTGAAGCCCGCCTCGAGAGCGGTGCTGGTCGACGGCACCTCGATCACGGCGATCAACGGGCTGTCGATCGGCGACGCCCTCGAGCACTTCGAGTCGATGGAAGCCGACCTCACCGAGCGCGAGAAGGTCATCGCCGAGGAGATCCTCAAGGAGATTCGGGCGCGGCTCGGATTCATGTGCGAGGTCGGTCTCGACTACATCACGCTCGACCGCGAGGCCTCGACGCTGTCGGGCGGCGAGAGCCAGCGCATCCGCCTCGCCACGCAGATCGGATCTGGCCTCGTCGGCGTGCTCTACGTGCTCGACGAACCCTCGATCGGACTCCACCAGCGGGACAACGACCGGCTGCTGGACACCCTGGAGGAACTGCGCGACATCGGCAACACGCTCCTCGTGGTCGAACACGACGAGGAGACGATGCGACGGGCGGACGCCGTCATCGACATGGGGCCCGGCCCCGGCAAGCGCGGTGGCGAGGTCGTCGCCAACGGCGACGTCGAGGAGGTCAAAGCGACCGAAGGATCGATCACCGGCGACTATCTCTCGGGCGAGCGGCAGATTCCGGTGCCCGACGAGCGCCGCGACCCCGAGGGCGCACTGACGATCCGCGGCGCACGCCAGCACAATCTGAAAGACCTCGACGTGGACATCCCGCTGGGCTGCTTTACCGCCATTACGGGTGTTTCGGGCTCCGGCAAGTCCACCCTCATGCACGACGTGTTCTACAAGGGGCTCGCTCGCCAGATGAACGACAACACGAGCGTGATTCCCGGGGAGCACGACGCCCTCGAGGGGCTCGACCAGATCGAAACCGTGCGGCTGATCGATCAGTCGCCGATCGGAAGGACACCCCGGTCGAACCCCGCGACGTATACCAGCGTCTTCGACTACATCCGGGAGCTGTTCGCCTCGACGAAGCTCTCGAAACAGCGCGGCTACGAGAAGGGTCGGTTCTCCTTCAACGTCAAGGGCGGCCGCTGCGAGGAGTGCGGCGGACAGGGAACGGTGAAGATCGAGATGAACTTCCTGAGCGACGTCTACGTCCCCTGCGAGGAGTGCGACGGTGCTCGCTACAACGACGCCACGCTGGACGTCACCTACAAGGGCAAGACCATCGCGGACGTGCTCGAGATGGAAGTCGAGGAGGCCTACGAGTTCTTCGAGTCCAACTCCCAGATCCGCCGGCGACTCAAACTGTTGAAGGACGTCGGCCTCGGCTACATGACGCTCGGCCAGCCCTCCACCACGCTGTCCGGCGGCGAGGCCCAGCGGATCAAGCTCGCCGAAGAGTTGGGAAAGAAGGACTCGGGCGAAACCCTCTATCTGCTCGACGAGCCGACGACGGGTCTCCACAGCGAGGACGAGCGAAAACTCATCGACGTGCTCCACCGGCTGACTGACAACGGCAACACCATCGCCGTCATCGAGCACGAACTCGACCTCGTCAAGAACGCCGATCACGTCATCGACCTCGGTCCCGAGGGCGGGGAGAACGGCGGCGAAATCGTCGCCACCGGCACGCCGGAGGAGATCGCGCGAACCGAGGATTCCCACACCGGTCGCTATCTGCGGGATCTGCTCCCGAAGATCGACCTCGAGGGCCCGCGCGGCGAGCGCGTCGAGCCGATGACGGCACCGATGGACGACGACTGAACGCGCCGTCCACGTCTCACGGAGGCGATCGGTGATAGCGACCCGGGCCTGGCGCGGCGATCCGAACGATTAACGACGGTGGACGGCAACGCCGCTGCCATGAACGCGGGAAAGACGATCGTCCGGCGCGGGCTCACCGGTAGCGGCGTCGCGACGCTCCTTCTGGCCGCCAGTTTCGTCGTCCTGGGCTCGCCGACGACTCCGTCGACACTCCTGCTTATCTCGTGGCTCGTCGTCGTCGGGAGTGCGATGGTCGCCGCCGGACACCGCGAACGGGTCTCGATCGGATCGACCACCCTCGGCTGGCCCCGCGTCGCCGCGATCGCCATCGCGCTGCTGGCGATCGGATGGGCCGCAGTCAGCGTCGCGGGCCTCCTCGCGAACGAGACCGTTACTGGCCTCGGCCCGCTCGAGGCCGTACTCACGGTCGGCGTGGTCGGCTACTTCGCGTGGTTCGCCCGCGAGTGCTGGGTCGGCGGCGCGTCCCTCGACGAAGAGACGTTTACCGTCGACTGAGCGCTCGATCACGAACGAATCCGGACCGTGCTTCTCCCGCTCGCACAATCAGCCGCCGACAGTGCCGTACCCGCTCTTTTCCGTGATGCCATTGTCGGTGCCGACATGAGCGCACGCGACCGGGAACTCGCCACGACCGCGGACGGCGAGGAGAGCCAGTTGACCTATCAGAAGATAACCGAATCGCCGCTCAAACGGTGGCTGTTACTCGACGGCCACCGGCTGGCGATCGCCGGGATCCTGTCGCTCGGCCTGTACGCCGCCGTCGTCGCGCTCTACGCCGTCGACCTGTTCCCAGTGACCGATGCGGACGCCGTGGTGACGCTGTTCGGCTCGCTCGTCGGCGGGACACTCCCCTTTATCACGATCGTGCTGGCGATCAATCAGCTGGTGCTCTCCCAGGAACTGGGCTGGACGCCCGACTTGCGCGACCGGTTCGAGGGAATGACCGACTTCCAGCGGGACGTCGAGGAACTGACCGCGTCGGGCGTCAGTCCGGCGTCGCCGGCCGCGTTCCTGAACGTGATCGTCACGGCGACGGTGGACCGCGCTCGGCGGCTTCCCGACGCGCTCGCGGCCGACGCCGACGCCGACAAACGGGACGAACTCGAGCGCTTCATCGTCGCCCTCGAGTCGGACGGACGGGCCGTTTCCGACGCGCTGGAGGACGCCGAGTTCGGGACGTTCGAGGCGCTGTCAGCCGTCCTGGGTCACCATCAGGGGAATTACTACCACGCGGCGCGGACGTTCCGCGACGACTGGGGAGCGGCCTTCGACGAGACGGAGCCGCTCGAGGAGCTGATCGAACTGCTCGGCTACCTCGCGATCGCCCGGCAGACCTTCAAGACGCTGTACGTCCAGCACGAACTCGCTGTCCTCTCGCGGATGCTCCTGTACGTCGGCTTCCCGACGCTGGTCGGGGGCGGGCTGCTCCTGGTCTCGTACGCGAGGATTGTCGCAGCAATCTCGAGTACGTGGCTGCTGCTCGCAATCGCTGCCGGCGGCGTCGTCCTCGTCTTCCTTCCCTTTATGGTCCTGCTGAGCTACGCGCTTCGGATTGCGACGATCGCGGCTCGGACCGCCGATTTCGGGCCGTTCGTCCCGCGTTCCTCGAGCTGACGCCGGCCGATGCCGCGGTCTCTGCGCTCGTCTGCACGTCTCCGTGCCTCCTCGTCTCCGTGTCTCCTCGTCAATTCGGAGAGCACCTGTCGGGAACAGAGACAAGGCGGTCGCGGGACGACTGTCACGCATGGTATCGAATGACATGAACTCCGGAGAGCCGGAGCCGACGCCGCTCGAGGCGGATCCGACGGACTCGTTCGATCTCGAGCACACCGAGCGGGTCCGCGTCGGCGTCACGCGCGGGGAGACGGACCTCGAACTCGGACCGCCGCGGGACTATCCCGACCGGGCCGACATCTCGGTGCGGCCGGAGTCGAACGGCGGCGATGAACGCGGGAGCCACCGCGTCGTGTTGAGTATCGACGCGATGGCCGGCGATCACGGGACGGGCCACGCCGACGCGGAACTGACGCCGGCGGAGGCCCGCGCGCTGCGCGACCAGCTCGACGAAACGGTCCGCTGGATGACCGAGGACGACCGCGAAAACCCGTCCGAACGCGACCACGATTCCGACGGCGACTGCGAGAGTACTGGCCGCCAAAACTGAGACGAACCGCTAGTTCCGACCGATGCGGTTTCGCGCGATTGCACAGCGCTGCGTGGAGTAGTGGCTGTCCACCACTGAGCCACTGACGGGTACCTCTCCAGGGGCTCGAGCACCGGTCAGCCGGTCAGGTGGGCGAACCGGCTACTGCCGTCTCTTTCTTTGCGTCAAACTCACCGGTCCCCTCTCTATTCGTCCGGGCTTGGCGACTTCACGCGCGAGATGTAGCCCGCCAGATCGGACGTCGTGACCATCCCGATGACGCCCTCGTCCTCGTCGACGACGGGGAGATGGTGGAAGCCGCGTTCGACGATCACGTCCGCGGCGTCACGGATGCTGTCCTGGGCCGTGGTCGTGACGATGTCCGTGGTCATGTACTCCGAGACCGGCGTCTGATCCTTCGGCTGTCGTTCGGCGACGATTCGGACGAAGTCCGTGGTCGTCAGGATCCCCTCGAGTTGATTTTCGTCGTCGACGACGACGACCGATCCGATTCCGTTGTCGAGCATCGTGTTGGCGGCATCCTCGACGAGCGTGTCTGGAGCCACTGTCTGTACCGCCGAGGACATGACTCGAGCGACGAAAATATCGTCCATGCGGGACAGTACTCAGTACTCACTATAATGAGTATCGGAGTAGCGACGCACGAGCCTGTCGTGACCCTCGCCGCGGGTCACAGGATGCGAGCCGAGCGCGCGGAAACGTCCGCCGAGAGCCGAGAATAGCCTCGCGTCCGTCGGCGACGCCGACGGACCGGTGGTCGCTCGCGGTGCCGACGGAGCCGCGTGCCCTCCAGACGAGCAACCGGCTGCGTGAGTAACTCAGTAGCCGAGCGAGAGCGTGTTGTTCGCGGCGATCATCGAGAGTGACAGTCCCATGACTCCCGCGAGGAGGCCGAATGCGGCCGTCCAGCCCAACAGGTCCGCAGTCGCGCCGACGGCGACGCTCCCGGTCGCACCGAGGAGCATGTACGCGGTCCGGACCAGCCCGAATCCGAGGCCGCGCTCGGCGTCCGAGAGGGCGTCCATGAATCGCGATTGCAGCGGCGCACCCCAGGTCATCGCGACGCCGACGCAGGCGACGCCCGCGACGGCCATCGCTAGCCCGTCACCGGTCACCAGCGTCCCGAAGCCGGCCAGCCCGGCAGTCATCGTGATCGCGGCGGCGAAATCGCGGGAGTACCGATCGGAGAGCGCCCCGATCAGCGGCTGTACGCCACCGTTGACGAGAAAGTACAGCGAGAACAAGAGGCCGGCTCTCGTCCGAGAGAGTCCGTATCCGACCTCGAGAAAGGTGGGGAGAAACGAGGCCGTCGCCTGCCAAGTGAACGCCCCGAGCGCGCACAGCGCCGTCGTATAGGCGAGCGTCGGCCGGGTCAGCAGTCGTGAGAGCAGCGAGACGTCGACCTGTTCGCGGAGCCGTCGATCGGGGTGACGGGGCTCTGTCGGACGGACCCGAAGGGCGAGGACGACGACGATCGGAATCGCGACGGCGGTGCCCACGGCGATCGCGGCCCGCCAGCCGTATCGACTGGCGGCGGCCGTCGCGACAACCGGTGCGGTGAGGCCGGCCAGCGGTGCGCCCGAGACGTGGATCCCGATCGCGCGTCCGGTCCGGTCGAACAGGCGGGTGAGCAGCGTCGTCGCAACGCTGTAGTGGAGCCCCGCCGCCGCGCCGAGGACGACGGCGAACGCAAAGAACGCGCCGAATGTGGGCGACACCGCCAGCAGGGTGCTCGCGGCAGCCGTCCCGCCGATGGCGGTCAGGATGATCGTCCGCTCGCCAAAGCGATCCCCGAGCAGCCCGCTCGGGAACTGTGAGAGCGCGTAGGCGGCCCACATGCCCGAGAGCGCCAGTCCGACGGTGCCGGTGCTGACCGAAAACGCGTCGACGACGTCGGGGACGACCGGGCTGATCACCAGTCGAGCGGTGACCGTTGCGAAGAACGCGAGCGTACACAGAACGAGGACCGTGTTCCTGTACGCCCAGTTCACTCGGGGCCGTATGCGGACGACCCGAAAGCCGGTTTCGATCGCGGTAATCCGTCGAGCGGAATCGCGCTGATGCCGTAATTTAAATAGGAACTCCGTCATACTCGGTGACGTACCGACTGATGACCCCCGAATCGCCCGACCTCGACGGACTCTGTAAGCTCTTCCCCACGCCGCCGCCGAGCACGACCGTGTTCGCGTCCGTCGCCGCGGAGTACGCCGATCTCGCGGACGAGTACGGCCCGCGGAACGTTCTCGTCCTGAAACGGCATCCGGCGGGGCTCGAGTCCCTGACCGAATCGCTGGCGGCCGCCGACCGCCAGCCGGGGGAAGGTCCCCGTTCTCCTCGCGTCGAGTCGCTCCCGGAACACGCCTCGAAGACCATCGAGGAGTACGATCCCACGCTCAACCGCCTCGAGTACGAGGAGCGGATTGAACTCATCTCGCTGGTGATCGACGGGGCGAGCCGATCTGTCCCGGCCTACCTCCAGCGCGCCGCCGCCCACGAGAGTTTCGCCCGCGACGTCGGGCAACTGCTGCTCGCGGCGACCCGCCAGCGGATCCGACTCGACGATCACGACGACCTCCACGACTGCCTGGCCTTCCTCTACGCGATGAACGACCGATTCCACGCCGAGCTCGACGACCGGGGCTACGTCGAGCGGGCGGACGTGATCCCGCAGGCCGTCGAGCGACTCGAGGCGGACGCGGACGGACTCCGAACGCGAGTTACCAGTTCGTTCGACGCCGTCCTCGCCGTGGAGTTCGAGGAGTACCGCCGGCTCGATCGCCGCTATCTCGCGGCGCTCACCCGTGACGCCGACCTCGTCTGTCTCGGCGAGCGCCACGCCAGCGTCGAGCGGACGCGCGTCGAGCCGGGCCGCATCGACGATATCGCGACCGACGCAGGGCTCACGGTCGAGACGCTCGAGCCCGAAGCAGTACGTGACGGGGATACCGACACCGAGCCGCCACACCAGCCGATCGCACGGTTTCTCGCCACGGGCACCTCTCCGGATCGATCTGCAGATATCGGCAACGGAGCGGGGTCGCCGAATGCCGACTCGACGGACGGTGACCCGCCGGCAGCCGACTCAGTGGACGCGGACCCGGCGGGCACGCACTCGTCAGAGACGGACTCGAGGGGCCGAGCGCGACGCATCCGCACCGGCACCACTCGCGAGCAACTCCGAGCGGTCGCGACCGAGATCCAGTCGCTACGCGACCGCCACGTCTGGTCGTACGACGAGTTCGCCGTCGCCGTCCCGCGGATCGAACGGGTCCCAGAGACCAGACGACGGCTCCGCGACGCCGGCGTCCCGACCGCCACGATCGGCACTCCCTCGCTCGCGGAGGATCCCGCGGTGAACGAACTCTACGCGGTCGTCACGTGCCAGTGCGAACGGGAGCGCGATGGCAACGGACTCGAGCGGATGGACCCCGCCGATCCGGCGCGGGACTCGAGCGATCCGCAGGCGGCCTCGCTGGACCGGCTCCGGGCTCGAGTACCCGAGTTCTCGCCCGACCTACTCGCGGAGACCGCCGGCTCGAGCGTCCGTCGTTCGCTCGAGCGCTGGATCCGCCAGACCGATCTGAAGGGGCGGATCGCCCGCGAAGAAGCGTGGGTCGACGCCCGCGAACAGTACGAGGGCGTTCGTCGCGTGCTCGAGATCGCCGGCTTCGTCGAGGAGACGGATCTGATCGGGCCGGACTGGCAGGGTCTGCGCCGGATGCTCCGGCGAACGATCCAGTACGACGCGCCATACGTCCACGCGGTCGAGACGCGGCCGCCGACCGGCGGCGTCACGGTCTGTGCCGTCGACGACCTGAAGTACGACTCGCGAAAGGCGGTCTTCCTGCTGGATCTGATCGACGAGACCTACCCGGGCGAGCAGTTCCTCACCCAGCTGTTCCCGACGGCGTGGCTCCGGGCAATGCCGGCCTATCCCGCAGTGACGAATCCGTCCCTCGAGTCGATCGCGGACACGTTCGCGACGGTCGACGTTCGGAAGACGACAGCGTCGTCTTCCGCAGCCCAGCAGAACGCAACGCGTTCTGCGGACGCCGCCGGTATCGGCGACCCCTTCGAGACCTACCACGCCCAGCGGTCCCGCCGGCGGCTCGCGCTCGGTGCCCGCGCCGCCGAACGCGCCCTCTACTGCTGTTCCTACGAGCGCGGTGCCGGCGGCCTGCGCCGGAGCTACGACGAGTCGCGCTACCTGCAACTGATCGACGCGACGCCCGGACTCGAACTCGAGGACGTCGACGCCGCCGCCGACGCGGCGATCCACGGCGAGACGAACGCCCTCGAGGCGCTGCTCGCCCAGCCCCGCGGCGAACTCGAGCGCGTGCTCCGAGAGGCCAGCACCGGCGGCGAGGCCGACCTCGGCGAAACCGAGGCGCTGTTCGAGGAGATCGCAGTGGTGCTCGAGGACGGGGATATCGACCCCGAACTCGCCGAAGCAGTCCGCTCGCAGTTCGAGTTCGCCGCGGGTGAGGTGGTCCGAAATGACTGAGACCGACGGCAACGCCGACGCCGCCACGACACACCCCGCGCTCTCGGTCGACGGCCTCCGGACCGCGCTGCACTGTCCTCGTCGGTACGAATTCGCCCACGTTCACGGCCTCGAGGGGAGCGAAGACGACGTGGTCGACGACCGCGTTTCCCTCCTGCGAAGCGCTCTCTGCGACGCGCTCCGGAGCGGCGAGACGGAGCGGGAGGCGCTCGAGACCGCCGCCAGCGACCGACTCTCGACGCTGTGGAACGACCACGACGAGCGCTTTCACTCCAGGACGCAGCGCCGCCACGAACGCCGAGTGCTCGAGGCGACGCTCGCCGCGTATGCGGAGCGCGTCGGGGCCGACCACGCCGCGGGGATCGCCCGGCTGGACGCCGAGGCCGCCCGCGGCGAGCTGATCGGGCCGGGATTGCCGCTCTCGGGGACGAGCGAGCTATCCACGCAGGCGGTCGAACCGGACGCGGTGACGATCGATGCGACGGTCGACTACGTCTACGGCGACGGCTCGTCGATCGTCGGCGTCCGGTTCGTCCCGACGCTCGCGCCGCTCGGTCGCCTGCGCTACCGCTCCGACTGGACGGGCGACGTCGAGGAGCTCTTCACCGAGCACTTCGACGCCGATTCGACGACGTTCGAACCGGCTCCCGTCGGTGCACTCTTCGAGACCGCCGTCGTCCTCGACGGGCTCCGTGCCCTCCGCGACCGGCTCGAACTCGGCGATCGGACCTGCCGATACGTCCAGATCCCGCTGGCCGATCGGTCGGGAACGGCGGTGAACTGGGTCCGCGAGACGGTCGAAACGAGCCTCGAGATCGTCGATCTGACCGACGTCTACATCGACCACCACACCTTTGGAATGACTCACGAGCACCGAAACGAGACCGTTGACGATCGACTCGCAGCAGTCGCTGCGAGCCTGCTGTCGGGACCGTTTGATCCGTCCGATCGGTGGGACCGGATCGCGGACAACTCCTGTCCGGACTGCGAGTATACCGTCTGCTGTCAGGAGTACATCGCCGAGGAGGTGCGTTTCGATGGCTGAGGAGTCCCGGCGAACCGACCGCGGTTCGGGCTCGGAGCGGGATCGCGAGGATGCGGCCGATCACGAGGAGGAGCGCGGACCGAACCGGGATCGCGACGGGGTCGCGTTCGCGTCCGCCGCTGACATCGAGCCCAAAGGAAATCAGGAGGCGGTCATCGACAGCCGCGCGGCCTGTACCTCCGTCGACGCGGGGGCCGGCACCGGGAAGACGACGACGATGCTCGTCCGGATCGAGCGCGCCATCGAGCGGGGCGACGTCGATCCCGACGACGTGCTCGTGTTGACCTTCGCGAACGAGGCCGCCGCGAGCATCCGCGCAGCGGTCTCCGAGCGACTCGATCCCGACGCGGCGGCGGCGATCAACGTCTACACCTACCACTCCTTCTGTTACCGGCTCGTCCGCGAGTACGCCTACTATCTGGGCTACTCGCCCGAGTTCGACGTCGTCACCGAACGCACGCGACGGCGACTCATCGGTCGGCTGCTGGCCGAAACCGACTACGGCTTCGCGGCCGCCTCGAGACGCAACGACGGCTCGCCGACCGACCTCACGGACGCGGTCGACCGGTTCATTCAGGCGATGAGCCAGGAAAACATCGCGCCCGAGCAACTGCAGTCGGGACTGCCGCCGGTGCGCACCCTCGAGCTGTGCAACGAGTTCGTCCTCTGGCTCGAGCGAACCGCCGACGAGGAGCTGTCCTTCGACAACGAGGCACTGCGCTACTTCAATCGGGACGAGCACAGCGAGGCGGCCCGGGAGTCGCTGATCGACTACGGAAAACTCGTCTCGTACTGCCGGGAGAAGATCGCGGAAGCGCCGGCGGCCTTCCGCGACGACGACTTCGTTCGCGACGTCGATCGCTATCTCCGGGTGCTCCAGCAGTGCGTGACGAACACGATCGAGGCGCTCTTGCTGGACGAGCCGACGACGAAACACCTGCCGCGGGCGCTGTTCGGCAACCAGATCTGGGGAACGGCGACGAGCCGGATCGAACAGACGCCGTTCGGTCGGCTGAAACACTACGTCGAGTTCCTCCGGCTGGCCCGCCACTACACCGACGTCTACGCGGCGTACCACGACGCCCTCGAGGCCGAGCGGGCGCTGGATTTCGACGAGCTGGTTCGGACGGCGACCGGGCTGCTGGATGACGAAGCGATCGCCGACGAGATCACCGGCCAGTGGACGCAGGTCTACTGCGACGAGTTCCAGGACACCGACGCGACCCAGTTTTCCCTCCTCACCGAACTCACGGACGGCCCGGACCGACCGGACCTGCTCGCGATCGGCGACAAGGATCAGGCGATCTACGGCTGGCGCGGCACCGACCGCGAAGGACTCGACCGGCTGGCCGACGCCTACGACGACCACGAGGCGATCGAACTCGAGCTCAACTTCCGCTCCCGTCAGGAGATCCTGGACCTGACCAACGGCTGCGATTACGGCCCGCAGTCCTCGAAGACGCTCCGGGAGGACGGCCGGACGCCCGGCACCTACGACGAGGACGAGCCGCCGGACCGAGTCGTTAAAGTCGAGAGCGATCGGGTGCCCCAGTCGACGTCCGAACAGGTCGCGACGACGGTCTCACGGCTGCTTAACGGCGAGGCCGCGAACGTCCCGCAACGCTCGCTGGGCGATATCGCGATCATCGTTCGGACCAACCGCCACGCGCAGGCGGTCGCGGACGAACTCCGGGAGCTGCGGATCCCCTACGAGATCTCCGGCTCGCCCCGCGGCGAGATTTCGCCCGGCATCGAGACGGTGCTGTCGTACCTCCGGGTCCTCGTCGAGCCGGACGCGGACGCCCACCTTCGGCGCGTGCTCCTCTACCGATATCGGCTCACGGAGACCGATCTCGCGACGCTGCAACGGCGCGACGGGTCGCTGTACGACGCCGTGATGGACCCCGATCCGGACGCGCTCGATCTCGAGCAGCCCGATCGAATCGAGCGAGTGCGAGACCATCTCGAGGCGCTCGAGCGGTTCCGAGACGTCTACCCGCTCTCCGGATTCGTCCGCCGGTTCCGGGAGCTGACCCGGATCGAGTGGTTCTGTACGAGCGAAGAGCGGGCGGAGTTCGACCGCCTCGAGCGATTCGTCGAGGCCTACGACACCGACGGGGTCGTCCAGTCGCTGTCGACCGACTTCGTCGACGCGCTCGCAGCGACGCTCCGCGGCGGCGGAAACGATCGAACCCGCGGGACTCGATCGGCCGACAGCGTCGACGTGATGACCGTCCATCAGGCCAAGGGGCTCGAGTTCGACACGGTCCTCGCCCCCTATCTCACGGACGAGGAGTGGTGCGTCGACGGCGACTACGTCGAGCGGGCCCGATACCGGCTGCTGGCCGCGACGCTCGACGCCGACGTCGATTCGCCCTTGCTCGCAAATCTGGCCGCCGAGCGGGTCGGCGAGGAGTGGCGGGTGCTCCACGTCGCGCTCACCCGTGCCGAGAACCACCTGTTCCTGTTCGGCTCGGAGTACGAGTACGACGGCGACGAGGACGAACTCGCCGCGTCGACGGCCGAGGCCTGTCTGGCGAGCGACATCGAGTGGTCGGTGACCGGCCAGCGAATGGACCTCTGGTCGTCGCTGACCGCGAGCTTCGAGCGGGTTCGGGAGACCTACCCCGAAACCGTGGTCGATCGCACCGATGAGATCGCCGCTTCGGCCGGCGAGAGTCCCGGGACGATCACCTACTACGCCGACTACGGCGACCGCCCCGTCGAGCCCCTCGAGACTCGGGAGGCAATCGAGACCGTCCATCGATTGGGCCGGCAGCTCCGCGATGGCACGCTGTTGCCGGCAGCCGATGCGGCCAGCCACGGTGGAGATCTCGGCGAAGATGGGGCAGACGGGGGATCGCAGATCCGCGCGCCCAGCGGTCGCCGGCCGTCCGCGCTGACGACCGACACCGTTCGCTTCCCGGTCGAGACGCTCGCGTCCGCGACCGAGCTGCCGGTCGCGATGCGCCACAGCTACTCCGCGATGGACACCCACGAGACCTGTCCCCGGAAACACTACCTCGATCACGCGGTTCGTGCGATCGACGATCCACTCGCGGCGGCTGTGGCGGGTGGAAAGCGGTCGCCGGAGACGGGCGGCGAGACCATCTCGTCGACTGAGACGAACGGCGGAGCGCCCGAACCGACCGACGACTCGGCCTCGCGTCTCGTCGGAACCATCTTCCACGACGTCGCCGAGGAGGCCTTCCACCGCGAGTACCGGACCCGCGAGGCGTGGCGCGACGCCGCCGTCCGACAGCTCACCGCGCGGGATCTGCTCGAGCACCGCGAAGCCGTCCTCGCCTGCATCGATCGGTACTTCGAGGCGGGTGTCCCGAAATTCGACCGGCCGGTCGCCGACTGGGAACCGCTGGCCGCGGAGCTCCCCTTCTCGCTCGAGGAGGTCGCCGGCGTGACGGGGGACGTGGTCGGCTACGTGGACTCGGTGCGGCGGCTCCCCGACGGCGGGCTCGCCGTCCTCGACTACAAGGCCACTGCCGAGCGGATCGCTCCCGACGAGGCCGTTCAACTGTCGCTCTACCGTCGAGCCTGTGAGGATCGGTTCGACGAACCGATCGCGGCCGTCGGTTACGTGTATGTCGGCGACCTCGACGGGAGCGACGACCCCCGTGTCGATCTTCTTGACCCCGACGCGCTCCCGCCGTGGGAGTCAGTGCTCGAAACCCTCGAGGCGGTCGACGAGCCGTCGTTCGCGGAGACGACGCCGGGCGAGCACTGCCAGCACTGCCCGCACCGATCGCTGGGCTGTGGACCGGACGAGTACGCGCTCGAGATCGATCTGGCGGGGGACGACTGAGTCGGTCCCGGAAACCGAGAATCAGGGCTGCTACCAGGCTCGCGATACCGAGGTTCACATCTCTCCGGTGCTGGAGGACGGTGGCCGAATACTGCTTACGGCGCGCTCGTTACGACTCCCACTCGAATCGCGCCGGATCGCGCGCCGCGAGCGCCGTCCGGACGGCGGCGACGTTCTCGCGGACGTCGTGAACGCGCACGATGTCGGCCCCGCGATCGGTTGCGAGAGCCGTGGCCGCGACGGTCGCCTCGAGTCGCTCGCCGGCCTCGCGGCCGATCTGCCCGAACATGGACTTGTGGGAGTGGCCGAACAGCACCGGACAGCCCAGCGCCTGAAACTCGTCGATCCGGTCGAGGAGTTCGAAGTTCTCGGCGGTGGATTTGCCGAAGCCGATGCCGGGGTCGACGATGATCTGGCTCCGCTCGAGGCCCGCCTTCTCGGCCAGCAGGATGCGTTCGGAGAGCTGGTCGATCACGTCTGCGACCACGTCGTCGTACTCGATGTCGCGGTCGGGCACGACCGGTGCGTCGATGCTGTGCATCACCACCAGCCCCGCGTCGTGCTCGGCGGCGACGAAGCGCATCTCGGGGTCCTCGAGCCCCGAGACGTCGTTGATGATGTCCGCGCCGGCCTCGAGCGCAGCGTCGGCGACGGCGGCCCGGCGGGTATCGATCGAGAGCAGCGCGTCGAGGTCGGCAATCCGTTCGATCACGGGGACAACTCGGTCCAGTTCCTCCTCGACCGAGACGGGGTCCGAGCCGGGACGGGTGGATTCCCCGCCGATGTCGATCACGTCCACGCTGGCGTCAACCATCGCCTCGGCGCGGTCGACGGCGTCCTCGAGGGCGTCGTACTCCCCGCCGTCGTGGAAGCTATCGGGGGTGACGTTCAGAATGCCCATCACGGCCGTCCGATCGGTCCAGGGGTACTCGCTCGCGTCGGTGGCCGAGCGGCTGGACGGACGGGACCGTCCTGCCGCCCGGCTCGGTGGCTGTGTCGGTTCGTCCCCGCCCTCGGTGGTGGCCGCCGCATCGCTGTCGACCCCGGCTCCGGCCTCGAGCGCGAGGGTATCCCGCAGTTCCCGTGCGACGTCGGCCAGTCCGTCCGGTCGAGAGCGGTTCTCGAGCGCATCGACGAGGCCCTCGAATTGCGTAAGCGTCCCCATCAGGACGGCGTCGACGGCCTCATCGTCGCGATCGAGGCCGGAGAGGGCACACTCGCCGCCGAGTCGGAGCAGCTCTTCCTTGAGGACGGTCGCCTGTCGGTCCCGCAGCGCCGTCCTGACGACCCGGTGGACGGCGTCGCCGTCCAGTCGCTCGACGTCACCCGGGGCGACGTTCGCACCCTCGAGCGCGTCGCGGGCGTCGGCGATGTCGCGGACCCGTTTCGGGACGTCGGTTCGGGTCCACCGCGAGCGGGCCTCCGCGACCGCGAACAGCGAGCCAGTGACGAGCACGCAGTCGTCGGCCCCGGCGGCCTCGAGCGCCGTCGCGAGCGCGTCCTGAACTGCGGCCTCGGTCCGGACGGTTTCGGCCCCCGCATCCGTGAACACCTCGGCGAGGACGTCTCGGTCCTCGGCGCGATCGAGCGTCGGCTCGGTCGTCACGACGGTGTCGGGCGTCGGCAGCGCGGCGACCATCGCGCGGTGGTCCTTGTCGTGCATCGCGCCGAAGACGACGTGGAGGTCGTCGTACTCGTACGTTCCGAGCGTCTCCGCGAGCCGCTCGCAGGCACCCGGATTGTGCGCGCCGTCGAGGACGGTCAGCGGCTCGGTATCGATCACCTCAAACCGGCCCGGCCAGTGGGCGTTGCGCAGTCCGCGGGCGAGGTCCGTGTCGGAGACGTTGTCGATCTGGCGGGCGAGAGTGGCGGCGATCCCGGCGTTGACGGCCTGATGTTCGCCCAGCAGCGGGATCCGCGTCTCGAGGTCCCAGTCGCCGGCGTCGATCGAGACGGTCGCTTCAGTGTGGTTCGTCCGACCACCGTAGGCGACGCGGACGTCCGGCCGGAACCCGTCGCTACCGTCCGCGTCAACCGCCGAATCCGTTCCGACGGTTACTACGTCGCCGGCGACGTCGCGGATCGCCTCGAGCGGGCTCCCGGTGACGCCCGTCACGAGCGGCGCGTCGTCGGGCGCGACGTGGGCCTTGTCGCGGGCGATCTCCTCGACGGTGTCGCCGAGGATTCCCGTGTGCTCTAGAGTGACGCTCGTGACTGCACTCGCGACGGGATCGACGACGCTCGTGGCGTCGTACTTGCCGCCGATGCCGACCTCGAGGACGGCGATGTCGACATCTTCGCGGCCGAAGTGCCACAGCGCCATCGCGGTCATCGTCTCGAAGAAGGTGGGGGACTCGCCGTCGGCGGCCCGCTCCGTGATGTACTCGTGACCCTCCTCGACGTACTCGCAGACTGCCGCTCGAGGGATCTTCCGTCCATCGACACGGATCCGCTCGCGGAGGTCCTCGAGGTGCGGCGAGGTATAGAGGCCGACGGAGTAGCCCGCCTCCCGCAGGGTTTGCTCGAGTAGTCGGGCCGTGCTCCCCTTCCCATTGGAGCCGGCTATCTGAACGAAATCAACGCCCTCGTGGGGGTCTTCGAGGTGGGCCAGCAGCCGGGTCGTCGACTCGGTGCCCGGCTTCGGGCGGAAGCGCCGCAGATCGAATAAGAAGTCCGCCGCCTCGTGATACTCCATATAGGTACCAGAGTATCCGATCGTTTTTGAGTATTCTGTTCGGAGACAGTCACCGCGACTCTCACCCGTCGCTGAAGGGGATGTGTTTACCGAGTATTCGGCGACTCGGCGCGTCTGAGAGGAAGATGCTGTCCCGGTCCGGATCGAAGTAGACATCTAATGCCCGGAGTGCGCCGGCGTAGGCAGCGATCATTACGAATCCGAATCCGATCAGTGCCGGAAAGATGAGTTCGAGGACCATTGATAGAGAAATGTTACTTCAGATATCCAAATAAATATCGGTCCAGACGAACGGGGACCGCGTGAGGGTATCGGATACGGTCCGAACTCCTGCAGCCGTCTCGTTTCTGGCTGCGACAGTTCCCGATAAACAGCGAGATTCACACGTCTCGAGGAGGCTTCGTCGGGGGCCGGACGACCAGTCCATCGAGCAGGGCGAGCGAGGCGATGACGACGCCCCCGACGAGGGCTGCCTCGGTAGGGAGACCGAAGAGACGACCGACGAGGCCAGCGACCGCGAACGCCATCGGAATCAGTCCGAGCAGGAGATCGTAGCGGTCGATCGTTGAGAAGCGATCCGCAACTCGAAACCAGTCGATAATAGCAGTGATCCCTCTCTCCATCATCGATTCTCACCTCCGAATGGCTGTACGGGAGCCGAATACTAAAATCCGGCGGAATCTAGCGCTATAGGATCGGTCTAAGAGTGTATCCGTATCTCTCTGCCCGTTTCGACCCGAACCGTTCTGTACCCGTCCGGTTCGCTTCGCCCACTGATTCGTTTCGCCCCTAGGCTGTTCCGTCGAACCGGAGGTCCCAGCTGATCGATGCATCATCGCGACGGCCTCGAGTCACTCGGCGGCCTGCTCCCTCGGGAGTCCCTCCTCGCCGTGATCGCGAGTGATCTCGAGGAACGCGTCCTCCAGGCTGCGGGCGTCGCCGGTCTCGGCGCGGGTCTTGAGCGTCTCCGGGTCGCCCTCGGCGACGAGTTTCCCGTCGTGGAGGACACCGATCTCGTCGGCCAGTTCGTCGACCACGGGGAGGATGTGCGTCGAGAGGAAGATCGTCATTTTTCGGTCGGCGAGGTCGGCGATGGTATCCCGCATGGTCCGGGCTGCGCGGGGATCGAGTCCGCTGGTCGGTTCGTCGAGGAACGCCACGTCGGGTTCGTGCAACACCGCCTGAATGACGCCGACCTTCTGTCGCATCCCCTTCGAATAGTCCTCGATGCGTTTGTTCGCGTCCGCGAGCAGATCGAAGCGCTCGAGCAGCGATTCGATGCGCTCTTCGGCGTCGTCCTCCGGGATATCTCGGAGACCGGCGGCGTACTCGAGTTGCTCTCGGCCGGTGAGCTCGTCGTAGACCGGCGGCTCTTCGGGCAGATAGCCGATGTGGGGAGTGACGGACTCGCGGTCAGCGATCGAGTGACCGGCGACGCGAGCCGTCCCCGCGGTCGGTTTCGTCAGCGTCGTCAGCATCCGCATCGTGGTCGTCTTCCCCGCGCCGTTCGGGCCGAGGAAGCCGTAGACTGTGCCGCGCTCGACGTCCATCGTCAGATCGGAGACGGCGGTCGTCTCGCCGTATCGCTTCGTCAGTCCGTCGGTTTCGATGGCGAGGGCGTCGACAGGGCTCATACGCGTCTCTTCGCCCGAGTATAATTAAAGGTATGTCATATTCAGCTGCCGTTTCCAGCGGGAAGGATGATCGCTGTGACGGCGCACTGCAACTCGATCGCAGTCGTCGGCCGGTGGAATGACAGAAATCCAAATCGTTTACTGGCAGCACGCCGCGGTAACGAGTATGGACGCAGAATTACCGCCCTCCTGTCGACCGAATCGGGGTGAGCGCTGATGTCTCACGCCGTTACGACCGTCGCCGGACTCGAGCTCCGGCGGACCCTTCGAGCGATCGCCGGTGATCGGATGAAACTGCTGATGATAGTAGCGGTCGCACTATTCGCTCTCGGTCCCATCACTGCCCTCGGAGTGGTTCTCTTGCCGGCACTAGGCGAGCAGGCTGCTGCCGCAACCCTCACCACGGACACCGCCACTACGGTGACCGAGTACGTGACCGGCGGCGTTGCGGTCCTGTGGGTGTTTCTGGTAGTGATGTCGATCGTGCGGACCGTAACGACCGTCGCCGACGTCGACGAACCGGCTTTTCTCCTGTTGTCGACAGCGGTCCAGAACACCGTCGTCGGTATCGTCGCCGCAGAAACCGCACTCTACGCGAGCATTCTGATACCCTTTGCGGCGCTTTTCGCTGCCGCGTTCGCGTACGGCGCGGGGACGGTGCTTCCGGTACTCGTCGCACCGTTGCTGGTCGCCCTCCTCCTGCTCACCGCCATCCCCGTCGGATTCGTCGTCGGCATCTGGGTCCGTCACCTGATCACGGTCTACGAGCCGGTCGCCCGGTATCGAACACTGCTATTCGCCGCGGTCTGGGTCGTCTACTTCGGCGCGATCGCGACTGGCGGACTGAACACGGTCATGTGGTCGCTGTTCACGACGTTACAGACTAGCCCGCTCGGGTGGCCCGGCCACCTGCTGCTGGTCGGGGTCCCCGGTATCGATCCGTCGACGGTCGGTATCGCCGGTGCGGTCGCCGGATCCGCCCTCCTCGTCGGGCTCGCCTTCGTCGCCGGCGTCCCCTCCGCACAGCGCCACTGGTTCGCGGATCCGGCCCGCACCGACGACGAGGAAATTGACGAAGAGACGTCGTCCGACCGACTCGCTGACCTCCTCCCGGGAACCGTCTCGCGACCGGTCCGGACGGTGGCGGTGACGGCGGTTCGTCGGACGAAGCGAGCGCCGATCCGATTGGCGTACGCCGGCTACCCGCTGCTCGGTGCGCTCGGCTTCATCCAGCAGATCATCGAGAACGGTACGGTCCCCTCGTTCATGGCCGTCATGTTCTGTCTATACGTGGTCTGGGCGGCCGGCGTCCTGTTCACGCTCAATCCACTCGGCGACCTCGGACCGGCCCTGCCCGCCGTCGTCACGTCGACGCTCACCGGCCGGCAGGCAATCCGCGGCCGCATGCTCGCCGGTGCGCTCGTCGCCGTGCCGCTCGCTCTCCTCGTGTCGCTCGCCTTCGGACTCGTCAGCCCGCTTTCGCTCGAGCACACCGCCGCACTGATCGCCGGCACCGTCGTCGGCGCGATTGTCACGCCGGCGCTGGCCGCCGGGATCGGCTCGGCGTTTCCCCGCTTTGGCAGCGTCAAACTCACTAACAAGCGCGAGGCGGTGATGCCGAGCAAGACGGCGTTCGTCGTCTACACGCTCGCGATCGCGCTCCCGACGGTCGCCGCCGTCGTGCTCTACCTCGAGGCCCCCGAACTGATCGCCGGGCTGCTTTCGACGGTGTCCGCGTGGACCCCGCTTCCCGACGTTTCGATCTCTGCCCGCGGGATCACCGTCACGGCCTGGATCGTCCTGATCGGCGGACTGATCGCCCCGGTCGTCGCCTATCGCTACGCGACCGAGCGCTTCGACTGGTACACGCTCGAGTGAGCCGTCCCGACTCGCGACCCTTCTGATCGATCTATGTACGGACGCTACGCTGCCCGAATTCGGATCGAAATCCCGTCCGGATCCGTGAGTTCGAGGCTGTCGGTACGGTCGCCGACCGCGACGTCGGCGTCGGCGAGGCGTCGGCGAACGGTCGCGAGCGTCTCGTCGTCCGGGACGACGAACTCGAACCACGCGATTCCGCGACCGCCCGCGGGCTGCGACCGGCCGTTCCACGCGTTCGTCCCGAGGTGGTGATGGTAGTCCCCGGCCGCGAGGAACAGTGCCGATTGCGCCTCCGTTTGCACGGTCAATCCCAGCGTCTCGACGTAGAACTCCCGCGTCGCGTCGATCGAGGAGACCTCCAGGTGGACGTGTCCGACGGTCGTTCCGGCGGGAGCGTCCGCGCTTCCGTCCGACTGGGCGACGACGTCGTCGAGATCGAGTGGGACTGTTCCGATCCGTATCGTCCCGTCGCTCGTACGTGGCCACTCCGCTCGCGGCCGGTCGGTATAGATTTCGATGCCGTTGTCCTCGGGATCGGTGCAGTACAGCGCTTCGCTCACGTAGTGATCGGACGCGCCGTCTAACTGCCCGTGCTCGCGGATCCGCTCGAGTGCGGCACCTAACGCGGCGCGCGATGGAACCTTGAACGCGTTGTGGAAGAGTCCCGCCTGGTCGTGACCCCTGGGCGATGCGTTCTCGTCTCGCTGCAAGTCGAGCAACGGTGTGTCGCCGACGCCGAGCATCGCCGTCGTCTCATGCCGCGTGAGAACCGAGAGGCCGACGACGTCTCGATAGAAATCGATCATCCCATTGAGATCGGTCACGAGCAGCGCGGTACGGCCGATCCGGGCCGTATCCGGAAGGAGAGAGAATTCAGTCATAGTCACGTGTTATTTTCGAGAGAGCGCTATATGTGTCTTTGCGGACGCCGAGATAACTACGTAACACCGGCGTTACCGGATCGCCATCTCGAGCGAACGCACGACAGCTATCCTCAGATCGAAATACTGTAGAAGAGATCGACGACGGATCGACTCGAGCAGCCGTTATTCCGACGTGCCCCACTCGGCCGCCTGCTTCGGACGGTCGGTGACGGCGGCGACCTCGAGTTCCCCGTCGAACGCATCGAGCGCTTCGACGTACGCTTTCGCACTGGCTTCGGTCGAGAGGTAGGGAATCTCCTCCTCGACGGCCATCTCGAGGCTGTCGCGGTCGCGGCTGACGACGAAGTCGACCTCGCTTTCGCGGATCGCCTGTGGGACGTCGTCGAACTCGGCCACGTCGAAGTGGTTCTCGAAGCCGTCGATATCGAGGTCGACCACGGCGGTCCCCTCGCTGACGGCGTTGCCGGCGGCCTGCTGGGCCTTCCAGTAGGCTGTGCCGAACTCGCTGGCCGTCCCCATGACCTCGCCGGTGGACTTCATCTCCGGACCGAGACGCGGGTCCGAGCCCGGCAGGCGGTCGAACGGCAGGACGACCTCCTTGATCGAGGTGTGGTCGGGGATCTGCTCGTCGACCTCGAGGCTCGCGAGCGTCTCGCCGGCCATGACCTTCGCGGCGAGCTTGGCGATCGGGACGCCGGTCGCCTTGGAGACGAACGGGACGGTACGCGAGGAGCGCGGGTTGGCCTCCAAGACGTAGACTTCTCCGTCTTGAACGGCCAGTTGCACGTTCATCAGGCCCTTGGTCTTCAGCGCCGCCGCGATGTCCTCGGTGACCTCGCGGACGCGCTCGAGGGTGTCCTCGTCGAGCGAGCGCGGCGGGATCATGCAGGCGGAGTCACCGGAGTGGACGCCCGCGGTCTCGACGTGTTCCATGATGCCGCCGATCAGTACGTTGCGACCGTCGGAGACGGCGTCCACGTCGAGTTCGACCGCGTTCTCGAGGAAGTCGTCCACCAGAATCGGCTTCTCCGGGCTCACGCGGACGGCCTCCTCGATGTAGGTCTCGAGTTCCGCGTCGTCGTAGACGACGTCCATCGCGCGGCCGCCCAGCACGTAGGACGGGCGGACGAGGACGGGGTAGCCGATGTCGTGGGCCAGTTCCAGCGCCTCCTCCTTCGAGAAGGCGGTGCCGCCGTCGGGCTGGGAAATGCCCAGTTCGTCCATCAGCGCGTTGAAGCGGTCGCGGTCCTCCGCGAGGTCCATCGCCTCGACGGAGGTTCCCATGACCTCGCAGTCGAGGCCGCGGCGCTCGAGTTCGTCCTCGAGCGGTTCGCCGATGTTGACGGAGGTCTGCCCGCCGAACTGGACCATCACGCCGTCGGCTCCCGTGGCTTCGGCGACGTCGGCGACCTCTTCGGCCGTGATCGGCTCGAAGAACAGGCCGTCGGAGGTGTCGTAGTCCGTCGACACCGTCTCGGGGTTGTTGTTCACGACGTAGGCGTCGATGCCGAGTTCGCGCAGCGCGCGGACCGCGTGGACCGAGCAGTAGTCGAACTCGACGCCCTGCCCGATGCGGATCGGGCCGCCGCCGACGACGATCACGTTCTCGAGGTCGCGATCGACCTCGAGTTCGCCCGAGGCGGCGTCGCCGATGAGCGGCCCCGTCTCGAACTCGTTTTTACGCGAGGAGTAGTAGTAGGGTGTTTCGGCCTTGAACTCGCCGGCGCAGGTGTCGACCTGCTTGTAGGTGCGACCCGGCACCTCGGTCTCGACGGTGTCGACGTCCGCGCCGGCGGTCGCCGCGATGCTGGCGTTGGTGTGGCCGGCGATCGCGGCCTCGGTGAAGTCGCCCTCCTGGGCGGCCAGTGTCGAGTCGGCGATGTTCTTGTAGCGCTCGGTGTACCACTCGAAGATGCCCGTCAGCTCCACGACCTCCTCGACGGTGTAGCCGCGGTCGAAGGCCTCGAACATCGCGTACGGGCGGTCCGGCGTCGGCGTTACGAGATAGTCTTGCTCGAGTTCCTCGTTGGAGACCTCGGCCCAGTCGACGTCGGGTTCGTACTCGCTCGAGCGAAGGGCTTTCAGCAGGGACTCCTCGAAGGTTCGGCCGATGGCCATCGCCTCACCCGTCGACTTCATGGCCGTCGTGAGCTCGAAGTCGACGTCGTCGAACTTGTCTTTGGGCCACCGTGGCACCTTGGTGACGACGTAGTCGATCGCGGGCTCGAATGCGGCGGTCGTCTGGCCGGTAATCTCGTTCGTAATCTCGTGGAGGCGCTTGCCGAGTGCGACCTTCGCGGTCACGCGGGCGATCGGGTAGCCCGTCGCCTTCGATGCGAGCGCGGAGGAGCGGGAGACGCGGGGGTTGACCTCGACGACGCGGTACTCGCCGCCGGGGGTGCCGTCGTCGTGCCACGCGAACTGGATGTTACAGCCGCCCTGAATGCCGAGTTCGCGGATGACGTCGAGCGCGGCGGTGCGCATCTCTTGGTGCCCCTCGTCGGGGACGATCTGGGAGGGTGTGACGACTGTCGATTCCCCGGTGTGGATGCCCATCGGGTCGATGTTCTCCATGTTGCAGATGATGATACAGGAGTCATCGGCGTCGCGCATCACTTCGTACTCGTACTCGACCCAGCCCGCGATGGACTCGGTGATGAGCACCTCGCTGTTGCGCGAGAGGCGCAGCCCCTTGCGGACGCGGCGGAGGAGTTCGTCCATCTCCGCGACGACGCCGGAGCCGCTGCCGCCCAGCGTGTAGGTCGTCCGGGCGATCACTGGCAGCCCGCCGACCTCGTCGACGGCGGCCTGCACGCGGTCTTTCAGGTCCGCTTCGGTCAGTTCCGATACCTCCTCGCCCTCGTCGAGCGAGATGGTCGTCGACGCGGGAACCGGCTGGCCGATCTTCTCCATGCGCTGGCGGAAGAGGTCGCGGTCTTCCGTCGCGTAGATCGTGTCCAGCGGCGTGCCCATGATCTCGACGTCGTACTCCTCGAGGATTCCTTCCTCGGCGAGCTCGGCGGTGACGTTCAGCCCGGTCTGGCCGCCGAGTCCGGCGATGACGCCGTCGGGTCGCTCCTTGCGGATGATCTCGGCGATGGCGTCGGTTGTGATCGGCTCGATGTAGACGCGGTCGGCCATCTCTGGATCCGTCATGATCGTCGCGGGGTTCGAGTTAACGAGGACGACGCGGGCGCCTTCCTCCTGAAGTGCCCGGCAGGCCTGTGCGCCCGAGTAGTCGAACTCGGCGGCCTGGCCGATCTGGATCGGCCCACTGCCGATCAACAGGATCGTGCGTTCGTCCCCCGTCTCGCCGTCTGCGGCGGTGTCCATACTCATTTGTCTTGTCGGAGTGGAGTTCGTACATCGTAATAAGCCCCACGATACAGTACGAATCTCGAAACGCCTTTTCGAAATTCGAATCCGTTTCGAGACCGGAAGCCCGAATCAGTCCGAATTCGCGACGGTAGCCGTCGATCCAGCGACTGGGTGTGAATCTCTCTCATCGGTTCGAAAAACCGTTACTCGAGAGAAATTACGGCTGAACGGCTCGAGAACCGAGACTGCGTTACAGCGGTTGATCGTGCTCGCTCTCGAACTCGCGCTGTCGCCGGTACTGATCGACGAACTCGCCCACGTCGAACTCGAGCATCTGGGATTCGAACTCGGTGACGGCGTCGTCGTTCTCGGCGTGGCTGATCGCGTGCTCCATGAGTTCGACGACGAGTTCGACGACGATCTCGTGGAGTCGCCGAGCGTCGAAGTCGGTCATCCACAACAGGGTGTAGCCGACGGCTCCGTCGTCGCTGGCGTCGTGGATGGCGACGGCTTCGGGAAACTCCTCGAGGACCACGCCCATCAGATGCGGCGTGCCGAACTCCTCGAACCCGTCGTCGGTGTCGATCGTCTCCTGAAGCACGGTCACGAGCGATTCCGGGAAGAACCGCGAGGGCGGATGGACGTCCGTCACGACGGCGTGGACGTCGCCGCAGGGACAGTTGTACTCGCGCATGCC
Source organism: Natrinema zhouii (assembly GCF_013456555.2). Lineage (GTDB taxonomy): Archaea > Halobacteriota > Halobacteria > Halobacteriales > Natrialbaceae > Natrinema > Natrinema zhouii. Next base: position 1,592,093 of record NZ_CP059154.1, on the reverse strand, counting down.
CAGATCGATCTCGTGGGGGTCGACGGTCTCCCCGCAGGGAAGCTCGAGCCCGTCGCCACCGGCACCCGGAACGGGGTCGTCTGCCATTGCTATCGCTTCGTGTGGGTCGGGCATAAGGGCGACGACTCGGACTATCGCTCGGGTACGTCGGGTGTGAACCGTGAATAAGACCGAGTGTCCTGCGACCGTGGCAACAGGGAATTACCACATCCTCCCCAGCCGATTTCTACTCACGGGCCAAGGGCCCGTTCGTATGGTTCGCGGGACCGTCGGTCCCGCGCTAACGCTCACTCCGTTCACTCATCCATCGGAAGACACGCATGCGTCTTCCGAGCCGTTCGCTCACGATGTTCGCGAAGACCTCGCACGGCTTCGTGCCGCGGTTCATTGACATTCACCGCGGCTCAGTGCGCGCCACCGCACGCTGGTTGACCAGTCTCGAATGATACGTCTTTCCCCTTTACTGAACGACGAGAATCTTCTCGAGCCCTCGAAAACGATCACGTTCGCCGATTGATTCGTCGCAGGTGTAGCTCGCCGCGTTTCAGGGCCAGTCGTCGCGGACCTGCTCCGCGTCGTCCTCCTCGTCCTCGGCGTGGGTCGCCAGCACCCAGTCGGCCGCCTCGGCCGCGTCTTCGACGGCGAGATACTCCCAGCCGACCTCGTCGGCTAACTGCTCGTCCGCCTCGTCGGCACCGACGTAGACGTAGCGATCGGTGTTGAACTGATCTTTGACGCCCTCGAGGCTCTCCGCTTTCCCGCGGGGGCCGGAGAAGAAGTCCTGCCGGATGCGGTTCTTCCGCGTGAAGTTCGTCACGACGTAGGTCGGTTTCTCGGAGACGACGCCGATGTACTCGGTCCAGCCTCTGGCGTCTTCGAACACGCGCTCGGGCGAGGCGACCTCTTTGAGCGCCTCGAGTTCGAACGCGAGCGTCATGTCGCTGTCGCCGTTCATGCCTCATCGAACGCGCGCACGTGGGAAAACGACTTCGATACGGGCAGCCACAGTCGCCACTGCACTCCCAAGCGCATAGTCCGCGGTTCTCGCTCACGTCGAACGCTCACGGCTCGCTTCGCTCACCGTTCGCGTCCCCGCGGTTCTCGCTCACTGTGTTCGCTCCGACCCGCGCTACCGTCGTGCGATCGGCGTCAATCGTTTCAGTTGCGACTACTGGGCTCGGGTCCACGTTCGATACGGGCAGCTAGGTCGGCGTGACCACGGCCACCGACTCAGGCGCGTTCGACGCGGTAATAGTCCGTAAAGACGATGATTTCGCCCGCCTCGAGGTCCACTTCCGCAGCGGGAACGGATCGATCGTCGGTGACAGCCTCGTAGAACGCTGTCAGCGTCTCCCCCTCGAGTTGATCGACGTGTCGAACGGGTGCATCTGCCGGGACTGATTCGACGCGCTCGAGCGTTACCGCGTGACCGCGAAGGTCAGTGGCAGCCGTGTTCGTTGCAGCCATGCTCATTGATACCAAATAACACGGATTGACTTAACCGTTCCGCCTCGAGGGGGGTTCGATGCGGTCACCGATGATCGATCCTGAACCCAAAATAGTCGAATCGCGACTGAACGGGACGAACGAGGCGCTATACGGCGTTGGATCAGCAGGGTAGAAGCCAAACCGGTCGCGTCGAATGCTGACGGGACGGCGCGTTACTGTTCCTGGGACGGTGCGAGTTCGTCGAGGTCGACGGACTGCTCGAGGAGGACGTCGGCCTGATCGGCGACGACGCGCTGTTCGCGCATCAGCCGTTTGAACTTGCTCTGGGGCGAGAGATCGCCGATAAGGACGCCGCCGACGATCTTGCCGTCCTTGAAGGCGACGCGGCGCCACTCGGTGTCGCTGTAACGGCGCTCGGCGTATTCGTCACCGAGCGTGGGGTGGCCAAAGGAGAGGAACGGGAAGTCGAAGTGGGTAATCGAGTAGGAGGAGACCCACTGGAACCCTTCGGCTTCCTCGTCGGCGGCCATGTTGACCGCGGCGACGCGGCCCTGTTCCTTGGCCGAGCCCCACGAACCGTTTTGGGCCTGTTCGCCGAGCAGCACGTCGTAGAACCGCGTGAGGTCGCCTGCGGCGTAGATGTCGTCGACGTTGGTCTGCATGTATTCGTCGACGACGATCCCGTTGTCCTGTTCGATGCCGGCACCGCGGAGGAACTCGGTGTTGAAGCTCAGCCCGATGGCGACCCCGGCGAAGTCACAGTCGTAGCGCTCGCCGTTCGGATCGACTGCGCCGGTCACGTGGCCGTCGTCGTCGACCTCGAAGCGGTCGACGCCGCTGTCGAAGACCGGTTCGACGCCGACGCTTCGCATGCCGTCGTGCATGATCTCGGCGCCGTCGGCCGAGAGCGCGTAGCGCCACCACCGATCGCCGCGCATCAGGTAGTCTGCCTCGATCCCCTGTGCGCCACAGACGGCAGCGAAGTCGATGCCGAGCAGGCCGGCACCGACGATGACGCCCTTATCGGCGCGCTCCGCGTGCTCGCGGATCCCGCGGGCGTCCTGAAAGGTCCAGAAGTGGTGAACCCCATCAGCGTCGCTGTTGTCGACGGGGAGCTGTGTCGGCGTCCCGCCGGTCGCGACGAGCAGTTTGTCGTAGGGAATTTCCCCGCTCTCGTGGGTGTTGACGATCTTCTCGTCGGTGTCGACGCTCGTCACGTAGGTGTTCAACGAGAGATCGATATCGCGTTCCGCGTACCACTCCTCATCGTGGATCGAGATTGGAGCTTCGGGAAGCTTCCCTTTCGCGTGTTCCTTGATGAGAATCCGATTATACAGTGTCTCCCCCTCATCGGTGATAACGGTAATCTTCGCGTCCGGGTCTTCCTCCCGGAGGGTCTCGGCAGCCGAACTGCCCGAGATCCCGTCACCGATGATGACGTACTGAGTCATATCCCGAACGTTCGTAATGGGGGTTAAAGTCGGTTGCTATCTCGTCTATTTTGCCGCGTCGACTCTTGTGACACAACGAACGTCAACTCAGTTCCGAATTTATTCGCCGTAGAGTGTCTATTATGAACTATTTTGCCGATACTTCTCGAGAGCGTACGGTTTGCTGCTATCTCCGACGATCCCAACTCGGTCCCGTCCGGTCGATAGCGGCTGCAATCGAGGTCGATAGCGGCTGCAATCGAACACGTCTGCGCGCCCCGATCGATATCGTCCGAACCGTTCTTTACGATCTGCTCCCAAAACGAGCGTATGAAACTCCGCCAGAACGCGAAACACGTCGCCTATCGGAAAGCCCTCGAGACGCCGGGCGTCCGCTCGGTCGCCAACGCGGGGTTGGTCAAACTCCACACCAGGGTCTTCACCGGCAAGGCTGACCCCGCGCATGCCGACGACCGAACGGCGCACCTTGAAGGACTCTTCGACGCGACAATGGATGCCTACCTGCGGGCGCTACAGGAGGGCTACTCCGAAGCCGAGGCCCGCGAGATCACACACATTCAGGCCAACTTCGACTTCTACAACCACGGCTGGACCGAGATGATGGAGTTTCCGGCGGACGAACTCGAGGCCCACTACGACCGCTATCGCGAGTTCTTCGAACGCTGGGACGTGACGATCGACGAGCCCCTCGGCCAGTTCGCCCCGCCCGAGGGACTGCCCGAAGCCCCTTCGACGCCCGAGCGACTCGAGGATCCCGATCACCCCCACGCCGAGGGCGGGTTCGCCGACGACGTCTACGTCGAGACCGACGACGGCGAACTCGTCATCGGCGGACGGGACGAATCCGATGATGACGGCGCGTCGGAGGCGGTCGACGGTGACGGCCACTGACTGACACCGAGCGCAGATCCGGCAGACTCGTTATTTTTCGAGTTCGAAACCTTATATAACCGTATTCACAGTCATTTATCGCTCTATTACGTTGGAGCCAGTGAGAGTAACGGAGCCGTAACAATACCCCTCCCTAATGTGTTCGATCGTGCATGCAGCGACGCACCTACCTCGCACTGACGTCGTCGATCTGTCTGGCCGGTTGTACGACCTCGAATTTCACCGATTCGTCGACGGGGAACGGTTCGAACTCGAGTCCGGATCCGGAATCCGAATCCGGTACCCGTTCACCGTCGAACGGTGTGGAACCGATCGAGACGATCGACGACTTCGAGTCGCTCGACTCGTGGGAGACGGCGGGCGGGACGCTCACACCTGATCCGAGTCGGTCGATCGTCGGCACGCAAAGCGCCAGATTCGAGATTCCGACGAGTGAACGGAGCGGCGCGATCGCGACGACGTTCTCCGAGCCGCGGGACCTCTCCGATGTCGTGCCCGGACTCGCCATTGCGGCGGACGACCTCGTCGTCCCCTGGATCCGACTGGTCGACGACGACGGAAACGAATTCGACTACCGCCGCGGATTCAAGGGCGGGCTCCCGCTCCAGCGGTACAACTTCGGCGTCGAGAGCGTCCCGTCGACGTTCGATCACACGGCCGTTCGGAAAATCTACGTCATGGTCTGGGCGGGCGACGGGAGCCAGACGGTCTGGCTGGACGACCTCCATCTCGTGGCGCGACCCGAAACCGGGAAGGTGATGATCCAGTTCGACGACGCGCACGTCACCGACTACACGAAAGCCCTCCCGATGCTCGAGGAGTACGGCTATCCCGCGGTAACGTTCGTCAATCCGGGACGGATCGAAGCGGAGACCCGCGGTGCCGACGACCCCGGCGGGTTCCCTCGTCTGACGGTCGATCAGGTCCACGAACTCCACGACGCCGGCTGGGTTATCGCCAACCACTGCTACTCCCACCCGGAGTTGCCGACGCTCGATCCGGCGGCGCAGGAATCGGAGATCAGCCGGGGCAAAGACTGGCTCGAGACGGAGGGGTTCGAGGAGGGCGCGCAGTACTTCGCGTACCCGTTCGGAGAGTACGACGAGCGGACGCTCGACCTCGTTGAGCAGTACCACGATATCGGCTTCGCGGGCGGTCGCCCCGTTCAGGGGTACGCCGTGAACCCGCAACAGATGTCTCGAATCGGCGATCCCGGCGTCGAACAGGCTCGAACCGCCATCGAGCGCACGGCGTCGATGCGAGGGATCACCTCCCTGTTCTTCCACCGACTCGAGGGAGAGGTCCTCACCGCGTTCGAAGCGACGATCGAAACGATCCGCGAGTACGAGTCCGCCGGCGAGCTCGACGTGATCCTCCCGGCGGACCTCGAGCAGATGCTCATTTCGTAGCGCCGACGTTGCGCACCCGGGTTGTACCGGTTTCCAAGCCGCTAAGTGGGCGGGGAACCCGAGTTCGAGCAACGACCGATATGTCCCTGAGCCCGAACGACCGATCGATCGCGGGCTTTACGATGGCGGGCCACGCGCTCGTCCACTGGTTCGAAACCTCGATTCCGATCTTTCTGGTCGTCTGGCTGACCCAGTTCGACGTGGGCGTCGCGCGATTGGGGATCGTCGTCGCGCTCGGCTACGCGCCGTTCGGGCTGGGAGCGCTTCCCGGCGGGATCCTCGCGGATCGGTACGGCCCCCGTTCCATCGTGCTGGCCTGTCTCGGTGGAATGAGTCTCTCCTTTCTCGTCCTCGCCGCCGCGAATTCGATCTACGCCATCGCGGGCGGTCTGATCCTATGGGGGGTCGCCGCCAGCGTCTACCACCCCGCCGGACTCGCCCTCATCAGCACCGGCGTCGAGGACCGGGGCACCGTCTTCGCCTATCACGGGATCGCCGGCAACGCCGGCATCGCGCTCGGCCCGTTCGTCGCCGCCACTCTGTTGATCTTCCTCAAATGGTCCGTCGTCGCGGCGATACTCGCCGTTCCGGGAATCCTCGCGGTCCTCTACGGCATTAGCGCCTCGTTCGACCCGACTGCGGCCGTCGTGGACGACGCCGAGGCCGGTCCCGACGAGGCGCTATCGCTGTCGGACCTCGTCGGGAACACGCGAACGCTGTTCGCGAGCGTCTTCGCCGCGGTCTTCGTCCTCGTCACATTCGAGGGGCTCTACTACCGCGGGACGCTCACGTATCTCCCCGAGATCCTCCACGGCCTCCCGGTGATCGAGTCCCTCGCGCTGCCGGCCGGCCTCGAGGGGATCCAGCCGGCCGATTACATATACGTCGGCCTGCTGGTCGTCGGGATGGCGGGCCAGTACGCCGGCGGAAAGCTGACGAAGCGCGTCGCGCCGATGCAGGGGCTCGCGGGCATCTTCGTCGTTCTCGCGATACTCGCACTCGCGTTCATTCCGGTGACGGCGCTGGAATCGGGGCTCGTTCCGATCGTCGCGCTCTGTGGTGCTCTCGGCTTTTTCCTCTTCGCCATTCAGCCGTTCTACCAGGACGCCGTCGCGATCTACACGCCGCCGGACGCCCGCGGGCTCTCCTACGGCTACACCTACCTCGCCGAGTTTGGGATCGGTTCGCTGAGCATCGCGATCGGCGGCTTCGTCCTCGGCGAACTCTCGCAGACGGCGTTCTTCGTACTGATCGCCGGATTCGCAGTCGTCGGCGGCCTGCTCGCGGGCGCGTTGCTGGTCGGCGGCGGTCGGTTCGGTGAGATCGACGAGCCACTCGAGGCGAACGCGGACGACTAAGCCGACGACTCGTAACTGATTGAGCGCTCGCAGCGGATCCGCTGCTCTCGCCGACGTGTTCCCGCGCTGGGGCAGGGGGCTCATCGCTTTCCCGATGGAGTTACCGCTCGAGTTCGGACTCTACTGCTCGAGTTCGGGTTCAACGTCTCGATTGCGAACGGCGGTTCGCGACCGCCGTCTTCACTGTGTCCGACGGAAGCTGCTCGACGGTCTCTCACCAGCTGAAACGAGTTCCACATCGATCGGTGTTGAAGAAGCAGTCCTCGTCGGCGCACTCGCTCTTCGTCATCGATAGCGTCCGTTGGACTACAGAGAATCGACCATCACCACATCAATCATAGTAGACGAATTCGACCGGCACGGTTCGGCGAAACGTACGGATATCCCCCTATTCGTCGCCGTACTCGCCGAGCGAACACTGCGCTGCCGGCCCGCTGTCGCAGTCGTAGGACACCTGGTCGCTGGAGACGAGTTCTTCGATCTCGTAGAAGACACCCTCTTGCTGTTCGGACTCTGGCAGCCCCTTGACGACGGGAACTGGGCGCTGCGCCTGGTGGTCGCAAGCGCGCATCGTCTCCTGCCCCATCCCGATATCGTACTCGTGTCCCTCGAGTTCGCGGATGACGTGTGGCGGAGAGAACGTCTCCGCGCGTTCGGCGGCAGCGGCGTACTGGAGCGTCTGCGCGTACGCGAGGTGCGCTGTGCCGGACGGAATGCGGTCGTTGTACTCACTCTGGAACGTCTCGGTGAACGTGTTCGACAGATCGCTTTCGATCTGCGCGTCCCACGCGACCGTCCCGTAAATCCCGTCGATCGCGCCGCCGGCGGCCTGGGCCATCGGTCGGTTGTAGAGGGGAACGATGAGTTCGGCCTCCTCGTCCAGCCCCATCTCTACCGCATCCGTCAGCGAGTTTGCGCCGTCGAGTCCATAGTGGTTCAGGAAGATGACGTCCGCACCGGAGTCGCGTGCCCGCTCGAGATACGACGAGTAGTCCTTCGTTCCGAGCGGTGTCGGGATGCTGTTGATCTGCGACCAGCCCTCGTCCTCGAACGCCGACTGCATCGAGGCCTGCTGGGTCTGTCCCCAGGAGTAGTCTGCATACAGCTGGTAGAAACTGAGGTCGCTGCCGTAATCGTCCGTGACGATCGGCGCGAGCGCCTGTCCCGACATGTAGGCGTTGAACACTTCGCGGAAGCCGTAGCGAACGCAGTCCTTTCCGGTCGTATCGTTGGAGTGGGTCAGCGCGCACATATAGAGTACCTTCTTCTCCTGTGCGACCTCCTGTTGGGCAATTGCGGTCGCGCTCGAGGCGCCGCCGCTGATCATGATGACGTCATCCTGATTGATCAGTCGACGGGCGGAGTCGGCGGCGGTTTCCGCGTTCGTCTCCGTGTTGCCGATTGCGTAGTCGACCTCCTTGCCGAGCAGCCCGTCGCCCGAGAGGTCGTCGAAGCTGTCGACCCAGCCGCCGCCCTCGTTGAGGTGTTTTACTGCGAGTTTGTAGGCACGCAGTTCGTCTCCCCCCTCCGAAGAGTACGCTCCCGACCGCGGCACGTTGAATCCGAACTTCACGATGTCGCCGGTAACAGGGTACGTACCGAGAGAAGGATATTCGCTGTCGACCTCTTTCGAGGTCTCGGAACCGAATTGATCGAGACAGCCAGCCAATCCGACACCGCCAATACCAACACTTGCCTTGAGCAGCGTTCGCCGACTCGGCAAGTTGTTTTGTGAACTCGGGGCGTTTTTCTGAGGCACAGTCGTCGTTGTTTGACAGATTATATAACAGTTTTGGCCATTTCAATAAGTAACAGTGTTCACAATTAATACTGAGGGCCACATATCTAAATTTCTTCCTATTCCATAACTTATAATTATGCTTTTCCGGGGGTGGTAGATGTGTCGGATAAAAGGACTCTATTCCTTGGCCGGACGTTTTATATAGAAACAAACTATTTACCGACTATGTCTCGGCCGATACGGCAACTAATACCGGACTTTATTCGAAAGAGGTATGCGCTAAAATTCGCTATAGCGCTCCTCGCTATCGGGTTAATCGTGGGGGGAATTGGTACGTTCGCAACCGGAGAGATCACGGCGCAGACCGAAAACAGCGTCAATTCGGAGTATCAGTCGCTCGCTTCATCCGAAGCGAAGACGATCTCACGGTGGCAAGACCGCAACGAGATGGCGACGCGCAGTACATCGACGTCAGAGACGTTGCGCAGCGAGGATAGTTCGGAAGTGACGCTGTTCCTCCAGAACAAGCAATCCGAACTGTTCGGCGACGCTCATGCGACCCACGTAATCGATCACGACACCGAAAACAAGCGGGTCATCGGCAGTACGACGATGAAGAGCGACGTGAGCTTCCAGGATGATGAACGAGACTGGCTCAACTCCGTCGTGCTCGATCAGGTGAGTGAGGTGTACGTCTCTGACGTCTACGACGTCGGCGGGACGCCGGTCGTCGGGTTCGTGAGTCCGATCGGTGGGGGCGAGAACCGGATGCTCGTCCTCGAGGTCCGCGTCTCGGATATCGCGGGCGACTTCCAGGGCGGGGAACGCGCTGACGGCGGGTTCACGATGGTCGTCAACAACAAGGGCAACGTCGTCTTCGACGAAAACACCGAACGAGTGCTCACCGAATACGGCGATAAAGCAGCCATGGAACCGGTCCGATTGGGCGAAGAACTCCGCGGCTCGATGGACTCGTTCGAACAGCAGGCTGGCGTCGTTCAGATGTCCGCCACACCGACGGTTATCGACGAACCGTACACAGTCGGGTACGCGCCGGTCGAAGGGACTAACTGGGTCGTCGTAACCCACGCGCCGACGTCCGAGGTCTACGGCTTCGTTCAGACCGTCCAGGACTTCGGGTATATCGCTACGTTCGCCGGAGTCGCCGCGATCGTCCTCATCGGCGCGGTGCTCGGACGAAACACCGCGACGGCGATCGATCGACTCACGGGCAAGACGAAACAGATGGAGGAGGGGGACCTCGAGGTCGACCTCAGCTCGTCTCGTATCGACAGCATCGGGCAGTTGTACGGCGGATTCGCATCGATGCGCGATTCGTTGAAGACCCAGATTCACGAGGCGGAATCCGCTCGCATGGAGGCTGAACAGGCCCGGGAGGAGACCGAACGCATCAATCAGAGCCTGGAGCAAAAGGCCGACGAATACTCCACCGTCATGCAGGCAGCCGGTGACGGCGACTTCACCGCTCGGATGGACGCCGAGAGCGACAACGAAGCCATGGCGGCGATCGGTTCGGAGTTCAACGAGATGATCGCCGAGATCGAGCGGACCGTCGCCGAACTCAACCGGTTCGCGACCGACGTCGCGACCGCCTCCGAGCAGGTGACAGCCTCGAGCGAAGAGGTTCGCTCCGCGTCCCAGCAGGTGACCGGTTCGATCCAGGAGATTTCCGATGGTGCAGAACGGCAGGATCAATCGCTCCAGTCCGTCAATCAGGAGATGAGCGGCCTGTCGACGACGACCGAGGAAATCGCCGCCTCCTCGAACGAGGTGGCCGATATCGCCGAACGGACCGTCGACACCGGACAGGAAGGACAGGAAGCCGCACAGGCGGCGATCACTGCAATGGATGATATCGAGGACGGGGCCGGCGGTGCCGTCACCGAAATACGTCGCCTCGAGGAGGAGGTTCAGCAGATCGACGAACTCATCAACACGATTTCCGAGATTGCTCGCCAGACAAACATGCTGGCGCTGAACGCCAACATCGAGGCGTCTCGATCCGCTGGCGGGAAGGACGACGAAGGATTCTCCGTCGTCGCCAAGGAGGTCAAGGCCCTCTCAGAGGACGTCGCCGAGGCGGCCGACGAGGCCGAGGACCGGCTCGAGTCGATCCGCGAGCGGACGGAGGAGTCCGCCGCCGAGGTCGAAGGCACGAGCGACGACATCGAGAACGCCAGTGAACAGGTCCAGGAGGCCGTGCAGGCACTCGAGCAGATTGCCCAGCTCGCCCAGGAGACCAACGTCGGCGTGCAGGAAATCTCCGCGGCGACCGAGGAGCAGGCAGCCTCGACCCAGGAGGTCGTCGCGATGATCGACGACGCAGCGACGATTTCCGAGGAGACCACCGCCGAGTCCGAAAACGTCGCCGCCGCCGCCGAAGAGCAGACCACGGCGATGACCGAAGTGACGAAGTCCGCCTCGAACCTCTCCCAGCAGGCTGCACAGCTCTCCGAAGCGCTCGACCGATTCGACACCGACGTCGACCCCGACGACGCGAACCTCGAGTCAATGATCGATACCGATGCGGAGCTGGCAGCGACCGAGTCGACGCTCGAGGTCGACACCGAGGCGGCCAGCGGACCGGACGCCGAGAATCGAGGGATCACGTTCGAAACGGACGACGAGCCGAGCGAGACCGATTCGGACAACACCCTCACGTTCGACGACAGTGCAGACGACACGCACGAGGCCAGGATGACCGATTCGGCTGCCGACGCGACCGATACCGACCAGTCAGTCGCTGACATACTCGGGAACGACTCGGTCGACGAAGCACCCGAACCTGTCCCAGCCGACACGTCCGTCGAGCCGTCGAATCGCGAAACCGACCAGGGAACGGACGCCGATCCGACCGCTGACGGGGAGCACGACGGCGATTCCGGCGAGATCGGTGCGGAAGAGATCCTCGGGATCGAAGACCGCGACGGCGGTGCGACCGATCCCCTTGCGGCGGAGACGAGCGATCCGCTCGCGACTGACGATCACGACACGAGTCCCGGCTTCGAACCGGCAGACGAGTCGGCAATCGATACCGATACGGCGGCCCAACAGTCCGAACCGGTCGACGATAGACTCGATGACGGGAGTGTCGACGGCACGGACTCCAGCCACGAGCAGGAACCGGCCGCCGGAGGCGACAGTGGCGCAGAAAGCGACGAGCCAACGGTCGACAGTGATGCGACCGAAACCAGCGACGACGAAGACGACGAGTCGTCTGACAGCGACGACGTGTTCACGTTCGGCACGGCGCCCGACGACGACGAGTAACTGCGCTGGCGGTCCCTGATTGCAGGGAAGCCGCCAGCACTCGACGCGAGAACGGGTTACTGTCGTCGCAGTCGATGTGCGACCGGCGCCGGTCTCGTTCGCTACCTTTTTGACTGCCGTCTCGGAAGGAATCGGCATGCTCACCGTGCGGGCACCCGCGACGAGTGCGAACCTCGGGAGTGGCTTCGACGTCTTCGGCCTCGCTCTCGGAACGCCCGCCGACGTCGTCCGAGTCGAGCGCGCTCCGGAGACGACGATCACGGTTACCGGGGCGGGCAGCGAGTACATCCCGGAAGATCCGGCCAAGAATACCGTCGGTGCGGTCGCCGAGGCCCTGGACGCGCCGGCCCGAATTCGGATCGACAAGGGCGTCCGCCCCTCCTCGGGGTTGGGCTCGTCAGCCGCGAGTGCGGCCGCCGCCGCAGTCGCGCTGAACGTCCTCTACGACCGCGGCCGCACCCGCGAGGACCTCGTCAGCGTCGCCGCCAAGGGCGAGGCGGTCGTCTCCGGCGAAGCACACGCTGACAACGTCGCGCCCTCCCTGCTCGGCGGCTTCACCGTCGTCACCGAGGACGGCGTCACGCAGGTCGACGCCTCCGTCCCCGTCGTCGCCTGCCTCCCCGAAATATCCGTCTCGACGCGGGACGCGCGCGGCGTCGTCCCCGATTCGGCCACCATGGACGAGGTCGTCACCACGGTCGGCAACGCGGCGACGCTGACCGTCGGCATGACTCGAGACGATCCCGACCTCGTCGGACGGGGGATGAACGACGATATCGTCACGCCCGAACGCACCAAGCTCATCTCCGGCTACGAGGCCGTTCGCGAGGCCGCCCTCGAGGCGGGCGCGACCGGGGTGACGGTCAGCGGTGCCGGGCCGGGAATTCTGGCAGTCTGTCACCGCCGGGATCGACGGGCGATCGCGTCGGCGATGGTCGACGCCTTCGACGCGGCCGGCGTCGAGAGCCGAGCCTACCAGACCGCGATCAGCGAGGGGGCGACACTGTACCGGGACGGCTCGTAGATGGGCGCTCGATCCGACGCGCTGCTAGCGGTCGTCGTTCTCGTCGCGGCTGCCGTCGCGTCCGTACTGGTCGACGTGGTGCTTTCACCGTCATTTCTCGCGGTCGGAGCCGTCTCGACGCTCGTATTCGAGGCTATCGCCGCTCGAGATCCCGACGCTGTCCGCCGATACTGGGAGCGCCCCGCCGTTCAGGGCGCGACGCTTGTCGTCGCACTCGCAGGAGTTGTTGTGGGTGCTCGAGTCGCCCCCTCGATCGTCCTCTCGTTTACGGTTGGTTCGCTGGTGACGTATCTCGTTTTTCTCGCGGTGACGAACCCCGCGTATCGATCGTAGACGGCTCCGACAGTCGCGACCGCACCGTAAAATAGAGCGTTCGGTCGTAGAGACGACCGTCACCCACTACCCGGCTCTCGCTGTGCCCGTTAGACGCCCCGACCCTGCAGCTTCTCTTCCTCGGGCAGATCGGCGTTCGCGTCGCCTTTCATGCCCTTTCCGAGGTGCTTCGAGATTTCGGCGAGCGTCTCGGGCTCGTCCCAGTTGTTCGTCGCCTGCACGATGGCGTCGGCCATCTCGGGCGGGTTCTCCGCGCCGAAGATGCCGCTGCCGACGAAGATGCCGTCGCACTCGTGGTGCATCATGAGCGCGGCGTCGGCGGGCGTCGCGATCCCGCCGGCCGCGAAGTTGACGACCGGAAGCCGGCCCATCTCGGCGGTTTCGTGGACCAGTTCCGCGGGCGCTTCGATCTCGCGAGCGAAGGCCTCCTGCTCCTCGTGGCTCATGCCCTCCAGCTTGCGGATCGCGCCCTTGATCGTCCGCTGGTGGTGGACGGCCTGATTGACGTCGCCGGTGCCGGCCTCGCCCTTGGTTCGGATCATCGCCGCGCCCTCATCGATCCGGCGCAGCGCCTCGCCGAGGTCGCGCGCGCCGCAGACGAACGGCGCGGTGAACTCGCGCTTGTCGATGTGGTAGGCGTCGTCCGCGGGAGTGAGCACTTCGCTCTCGTCGATCATGTCCACGCCGACGGCCTCGAGGATCTGTGCTTCCTTCGTGTGGCCGATTCGGGCCTTCCCCATGACGGGGATCGAGACCGATTCGACGATCTCCTCGACGTCACCGGGATCCGCCATCCGCGCGACGCCGCCGCGCTTGCGGATGTCCGCGGGGACGGCTTCCAGCGCCATCACCGCGACAGCGCCGGCCTCCTCGGCGATGCGGGCCTGTTCGGGGTCGACGACGTCCATGATGACGCCGCCCTTCTGCATTCGGGCGAACCCGCGCTTGACGAGATCGGTGCCGCGTCTGAGTTCCTCGAGATCGGTTTCCTCGGTCATACTACCCGGTTTGGAGTCACCGCACTTACGCGTGTTCTTTGGGACCGATTCGGCCGTAAGAGCCGAAATCGGGTGCAGGAACCGCTCTAATCCGGTCAGATCCGTTCGGACCCGTTCAGCTTCGTCTGGGCCCGTTCGAATTCGTTGGCGTCGCCAGCATTGCGCTACTCGTCTACCCGCTCGCCGTCGAACAGACGCGCTCGAACGTCCGAGCCGTACAGTCGGGTGAGCGGTCGCGGCCACAGGCCGAGCTCCCGTGCAAGCTCCGCCGTGACCTCGAGACGAGTCCCGACTGACGGTCCGATTCCGATCGCCACCTCGCCCCGAATCTGGGCGTTCGTCCGCAGGAGAGCGCCGTCTTTCCGCGTGAAACTGGCCATCGTCCAGTCGCGCGCTCGAGAACTGAGCTGGGGACGGGAGACCTCGAGTCGGATGGTCTCGAGCCCGCCGTAGCGGTCGCCGTCGACGACGGTTCGAACACCGTCCGGGCCGTCGGTCACCGTGATGTCAGCTCGTTCCTTTGGATAGCCCCAGCACTCGCGGCCGAGTGCGACCGAGGGATCGGTCGTGACCGGGAGCCAGTGCACGTAGCCCCCGATTTCGCCGTCCGCGAGCTGTGCGAGCGGGAGGGTCGTTCGACTCCCGCGGACCGCCGGGATGATGACGGCGAACTCGTCGTAGGGCTCGAGCCCCATCTCCTCTCGATCCCCGCCACCGACCCGATGGTACTGAATCCCGATGAGTGCGACGCAGCCGACGCCGGGGGCAATCGCGAGTGACGAGACCCCCTCCGGGAGGACCGCCTCGAGTCGCGCGCGTCGGGCCGGAACGGTAACGCCGCCCATCGCGAACGATAGCTCGAGCGGGAGCGTGATCTCGTGGCCGGTTGAGAGCATCACTCGAGTTCGGTCGTCGGTCCCACGGTGCATGCGACGGTCGACATCGTCCACGCGTTAAAGCGTGAGGATCGGCGTTTGAATAGTTTTTAATTTGAAACAATTATTGGAGAGGTAATTCAGACTTAGATACCAGATAGTAACGGCAGTGTCTCTGGTACCGATGGCGTATGGGAGAATGGAATCGCCGTTCGGTACTGGCGACTGGTGCAGCGCTTTCGGCTGGTGGGCTTGCGTCGATCGGTGCGGGATCCGAAGGTGACGACGCCGCGAATCTGCCGGATCCGGACGTCTCTCCGAATCCGGAGATGGTGGACGAGGACTGGGCGTCGTTCGCCGGCAGCGCCGGCCACGCACGGTTCATCGAAGACGGCTACGAGTTCGACGGCGACCTCGAGGCCGTCTGGACCGCCGCGGACGGCGAACTCGAGTGGTGGGAACATCGGGTCCCGTCGGTCGCCGTGGCCGACGGGACCGTCTACGCGACGACACACACGTACGAGGAAGACCCGTTCGGCGTCGCCGCCTACGACGCGGCGGACGGGTCGCTGCGCTGGAAGAACGACGACATTATCGTGAGCGATCCGTCAGTCGTCGGCGACACCGTCTACGTCACGGGTGAGGAACTCTTCGCGCTCGACGCATCGGACGGCAGCGTCCGCTGGCAGACCGAGTTCAATCCCGAGGAGCCAATCCAGACCCAGACGGTCGCCTACGGCGCCGTGTTCGTCGTTGCCGACGGGACCCTGTACGCCCTCGAGACCGACGACGGCACGGTCCGGTGGGAACTCGACTCGGTCACCGCATCGAGCCGCGACAGTTCCGAGGAAGCGTTAGACCTTCGCGACACTACCGCTGCGGCGAACGGCGTCGTCTACGCCGCAGTGGAAGCTCAGTCGGCCGCGGCCGGGACTCGACTCGCGCTGCACCCCGAAACCGGCGCCGAAGTCTGGCGGAACGAACGGCTCGAGCGCGGGCCGAACGATACGATCCGTGCAACGGAGACGGCGGTTCTCTTCGACTCGCTTTCGTACGCCCGAACCATCGTCGACGCACAAACGGGAGAGGTAATCGTTCCAGAAGCGCGCTCGGAAGGAGTCGACGTAGTGATCGGTAACGAGATGTTCGTCGGCGCAGATGACCGCACGTACGAGGTCGGCGCTATTGACCCCGACGACGACACTAGCTGGCAAGTAGATATTAACCGCGACATCGTCTCGTCGGTCATCAGCGGTGACACCGTCTACACCTACTTCCCCGGACACGAATTATCCGACCGTCCAGAATACAACAAAAAACTCGTCGCCTTCGACAAGTACGACGGCACCGAGAAGTGGGTGATCGCGGAATCCGATCTGCCGGTCGGACCGATCTGTGCGATCAGCGACGCAACGATCTACGTCGTCCACGACGGCGATCTCGTCGCGCTCCGCGAAGCAGCGGACGACGATGACGCGACTGATGAGGACGGTGCGAACGACGACCAGGACGACGCGAATTCCGAGGACGAAGACGCGGACGAGAGCGACGAGACGGACGGTGACGAGGACGCCTCTGAGGATACCGACGAGGACGACTCGAGCGACGAATCCCACGACGATGACGACGGCCGCGGAGACGGTGAGGACGGGAGCAGTGACGACGGAGGCACCGACGACACCGAGACTAACGGCAGTGACACTGACGATAGCGGAGGGAATGGCGACGGAGACGCTGACGAAGACGGAAGCGGTGACGGCGGCGACGCCGACGGTGACGAGCAGACGGTGAACGGATCGACCGACGCCGAGGCTGACGACGATACCGACGGGTCGCCGGGCTTCACTGCCGGTGCGGGGCTGCTCGGCGGCGCGCTCGGCCTCGAGTGGTTGCGCCGCCGGGACGACGCGGACGAACCGGCCGAGTAGCGAGCGCCGGATGCACCGAACGTGACCGGAGCTGTCGCGTCTCGTCTGTCGTTTCGTCGGTAACCGAGACCGATAGTCACCAACCGCTACTGTTTTGCGGGTGTCGACCGTCACGGCGAGTGAAACGATGTCCGCGACGAGTCGGCCAGCCGACCGCGATCCGTTGCCGAGGTATCTCGCCCCCGTCCCGAAAACGATCGAGGACCTCGGACTGCGCTTCGCGTGGCTCGTCGTGGCGATCAACCTCGCGGGGACGGCCTTCGGCTTCTGGTACTACTCGGGGCAGTTCACCCAGACCGCGGCCGTGCTCTGGCCCTGGGTTCCGGACAGCCCCCTCGCGACGCTGTTTATCGCGCTGGCGATCGCCTGCTGGAAACTGGGTCGCGAACAGCCGTGGCTCACCGCGCTGGCCTTCTTCGGTAATATCGTGCTGGGACTGTGGACGCCGCTGACGCTGCTCGCGTTCGCCGACTCCTACGCGTCCCTCTCCCCAGTGATGTACCAGTTCCTCTTCTGGAGTCACCTCGCGATGGTCGTGCAGGCCTTCGTCCTCCACCGGATCAGCGACTTTCCGGTGTGGGCCGTCGCCGTCGCCGCCGTCTGGTACTGGAGCAACCTGCTCGTCGACTACTTCGTCCCTATCGTCGGCGAACCCCACCACACGATCATCCCCGTCGAGCGCGACGCGGCCATGTTTCTCGAGGCCGACGCGCTGGGCGTGATCGCCGCCGGCGAGGTCACGTTCGTCCTCCTGGCGCTGTTTCTCGCGCTCGCGATCCGAGTCAAAAAGTGTGAAGTCGCCCTGAGTCGGCCGTAGCCGACGTCGAGACGGTCGTCGAACGGACGACGGCGAATTCCTACTCGAGGATGAGGACCGCCGACTCGGTCTCGATCATCTCGCCCGCTCCCGAGTAGGTCCGCTCGAGTTCGACCTCGAAGAGGTCGTCTTCGAGTTCCTCGCCGGCGACTCGAAGCACACCCTCGTCATCGTCGATTTCGTACTCGCCGCTCTCGATTCCGGCGTCGATCTCGCCGACCTTCGATCCGAACTTCGGGCCGACCGACGAGTAGTCGAGATCGATCGACGCGACCTCGGTCGTGATCTCCGGCGGTTCCTCGAGCACCGTGAGCTCTCGCACGTGCATTACGTTCCGGATCGCGCTCTCGAAGCCGTCGATGGCTCCGTAGACGGCCACCGACTCGAGGTCCTCGTTCAGCGGCAACTGGTGCTCGCTCTTGTAGCGCCGCAGCGCGGAGATGACCTCCATGGCGGTCTCGCCGGCCTCGAGGTCGGCCTCGTACCCCTGCGGGTCGGGCCAGTCGCGGGTGTGGATGCTCTCGAGGTCCCCGTCGGTGTCTCGCGGCTCGCTTCGCTCGCCGCTCGCGTTTTCCGAGGCGTCCTCAGAAGTGCTTTGCACTTCTGATGGGCTGCGAGAATCGCTTTGCGATTCTCGAACGCTTCGCGCCTCGCTCTCCGCGTAAGCCGCCTGCCAGATCTCCTCCGTCGCGTGGGGCAGGAACGGGGCCCACAGCTCGAGGAAGGTCCGATGTGCGGTCCGGAGCGCGTACTGCGTGGACGGATTGTCCTCGCGCGTCTTGGCGATCTCGAGGTAGTCGTCGCAGAAGGTGTTCCAGAAGAACGTCCGCAGGCGGTCGCGAGCCTTCGCGAACTCGTACTCCTCGAGGTGGTCGGTCAGCTCCGCGACGGCGGCGTCGAGTTCCGCGAGGAGCCAGCGGTCGATCGCCTCGAGATCGGCGGGCTCGTCGGGATGGGCGGGCGCGAGCGTGTCGACGAGCTTCGAGGCGTTCCAGAGCTTCCGTAGCAGTTTCTCACCTGCAGTGAGGTCCTTCTCCTGATACGGGAAGTCGTCGCCGACGGCGGCGCTGGCGGCCCAGAACCGGACGGCGTCGACGGGGTACTCCGAGAGCACTTCGTCGGGTTCGACGACGTTGCCCCGCGACTTCGACATCTTCTCGCGGTTCTCGTCGAGCACGTGGCCGTTGATCATCGTCGCGTCGAAGGGCACCTCGCCGGTGTGCTCGTAGCACTTGACGACGGTGTGGAACAGCCAGAAGGAGATGATGTCGTGGCCCTGCGGGCGGAGATCGAACGGGTAGAGCTCCGGGTTGTCCATCGTGAACGCCTCGCTGTCGGCGTCCCAGTCCCAGCCGGCGTTGATCAGCGGCGTCAGCGAGGAGGTCGCCCACGTGTCGAAGACGTCCTCCTCGGCTGCGAACTCGTCGCCCCCGCACTCGGGACAGTTCGAGACGGGCGGCTCGTCGCTCAGGGGGTCGACCGGCAGCGACTCCCGCTCGGCCATGATCTCGTGATCGCAGTCCGCGCAGTACCAGACCGGGAACGGGATGCCTGAGTCGCGCTGGCGCGAGATGAGCCAGTCCCACTCGAGGCCCTCGATCCAGTGCTTGTAGCGGGTGAACATCTTCTCGGGGTACCAGTCCATCTCCCGACCGGCCTCGAGGTACTCCTCTTTGTGGTCCAGAATCTCGACGTACCACTGCTTGGAGACGCGGTACTCGACGGCGGTGTCACAGCGTTCGTGGACCTGAACCGCGTGGGAAATCTCCCAGCGGTCGCGCAGGAGGCCCTCGTCGTCGAGATCTTCGACGATGGCCTCGCGGGCCTCCTCGGTGGACATGCCCTCGTAGGGGCCGGCGAGGTCGGTCATCGTCGCGGACTCGTCGATGGCAACGCGGAGCGGGAGGTCGTGGGCCTGATACCACTCGATGTCGTTCTGGTCGCCGAAGGTACAGCACATCACGACGCCGCTGCCCTTCTCCATGTCGACGCGCTCGTCCTCGATGATCGGCACTTCGTGGCCGAACAGGGGAATGCGAGCGGTCTCGCCGATAAGATCCCCATTCTCCTCGTCGTCCGGGTGGACGAAGACGGAGACGCAGGCCGGAATGAGCTCCGGTCGCGTCGTGGAGATGACGAACTCGTCTCTCGGTGCATCGTCGCCGACTAGCTCGAACGCGATGTCATTGAAGTGCGAGGCGCGCTCCTCGTCTTCCATCTCGACCTGCGAGATGGCCGTTTCGCACTCCGGACACCAGATCGCGGGCGCCTTCTTGCGGTACTCGCGGCCCTTCTCGTAGAGATCGAGGAAGGACAGCTGCGAGATGCGCTGAACGCGCGGCTCGATCGTCTTGTAGGTGTTGTTCCAGTCGATCGAGGTCCCGAGGTTCTGCATCTTCTCCGTGAACTCGGCCTCGTACTCCGCACAGACCTCCCGGCAGAGTTCCTGGAACTCGCGGCGCTCGTAGTCCTGGTGGCGGATGTCCAGCTCCGATTCGGTCAGCCGCTCGCTCGCGATCCCGTTGTCGTCGTAGCCGAAGGGAAAGAGCACGTCGCCGTCGTGCATCCGCTGGAATCGCGCCGCGAAGTCCTGCAGGGTCGAGCCGTAGAGGTGGCCCATGTGCAGGCTGCCCGAGACCGTCGGCGGCGGCGTGTCGATCGAGTAGACCGTGTTCGGATCCCGCTCCTCGTCGGCCTCGTAGGCGTAGACGTCCTCGTCGATCCAGCGCCGTTGCCAGCGCGACTCGACCGTTTCGGCGTCGTAGCCGCCCTCAAGACTCGGCTCGTCCTGTTCTGGGGTGTCCGTGCTCATGATCTCACCGCCCGTCGTGGGCGTCGTCGGTGCGTCGTCCGGCTGTGAAGTTGGCTATCGTCCATAAAGCGGCCGTTGTGCTGTGAATGCTGGTCGGCGACAATACATCCGTCGAAACGGGGTGGGGATGCGGGGCTACGGAGCCCCTACGAAGACGGCGCCGAACGGGCCGCCGTGGCGAACGAGCGCGGCCGCGACGGTCGCTTGCATATCCACTCGTTGGCCCGTGAACCGTCATAGCCCTTTCGTCGCCGCGCCGCCGGTGGTCGGCCCGGGCCGACACTCACTCCGGACGAGTATCTCGGTACGCCGCGACCGTTTCCGCGACCAGGTAGCCGGCGACGACGAGAACGACGACTGCCGGCCAGACCGACCTGCGTGGCACGGTCCCGATCGTGCGATCACCGACCCAGAGAACCAGCGCTCCCCCAGCGAGCAGTGCGGCGAGAGTCGCCACGTAGCGCTACCGCGCCTCGGCTGGGACCATCCCGTCCACCCCCCGGAGAGCGAGATAGAGGTGCGAACCGCCGAAGATGGGTCGTGCACTGGGTCTCGAGGGGCTCCGCCGCCGAGCGCTCGCTGACGACTCCGACGGGGAATAAACACGGCAATGGTTGTCGGTGAAAGGGTTTTATCGAACTACTACTCACAAACTTGACACTCGGGCGAGGCGAGTCTCGTCGCTACCGGTCGCCACAAATAAGGCCACGGGCATGGCACGACATTCGTTCGAAAAGCCTGATTTCGTTCGGTTCTTGGGGCTCACATCGCGGTTTAAATCTAACAACTGTTTTCTCGAGTGAGTAGCCTCGGGGACGAATCGACGGCAGCGGACCAGCCCATCGGCCAATTGTCGGTCGAAAAACATAATTTCCATATCGTCTCCATAATAAATAGCCGAACGCGAGCAGCCGCTGCTATGGAGGAACTCCATCGACGGACGCTCCTCGGAACGGGTGCAGCGCTGGCAGCTGGTGGGACACTCGCCTCAATCAGTACCGCTGAGACGGATGACGATTGCTGCCCACAGACGATCTCAGAGCCGGAGAGGAACTGGTCCTCGGCCAACGCCAACCCCGCAGGCGGCAGGTACGTCCCGGCCGAAACCGAGATCGAGAAACCGGAGACGGTTGCCTGGGAGTACGAACACGGTATTGGCGTCTTCAGTGACCTCGTCATCGGCGACGAAACGGTATTCATTCGAACGAAAGCGAACGAAATTCACGCCGTCGACGACGCGACCGGTGAGGTCGAGTGGATCAACGACGATATCTCGGCCGAGGGTACACCGGCGTTCGCCGACGGCTCCCTCTACGTCTCCGTCGGCGATCAGCTGACCGCACTCGACGCCTCGGATGGAACAGTTCAGTGGACACGTGACTTCGGTTCGTCCGTTCCGAATCCGAGAGTCAGCTACGGGCGAGTGTACGCCGTCCTCGATAGAACGGTCTACGCACTCGATCCAAGGGACGGATCGACCGATTGGAAACGAGAATCCGTCTCCGTCGAGGTCGATCACTACCGGGACGTGGACAGTATAACGGTCAAATTCGAGGGATCGATCTCGGTCGCAAACGAATCGGTGTTTGCGTTAGCCGAGCCCGACGACAGGCCGGACGGGGTAGTCGTCGCACTCGACCCACGGACCGGCGACGTACAGTGGAAGACTAACTTTGACATCAATTATCAAGGAGGGTCCCTCCTCGCATCCGATACCGCGGTCTACGTGGATGGAACGTCGTGGGTCCCGGGTTATCACCTCGATACGGAAACTGGAGAATCTACCGGGACTGTGGCAACTTGTTGCGTGACCAGTGCCGCTGCAGGTGAGATCAGAGTCGATGCCCGAGAAACACAACTCGTCATCCAACGCTACAATGGTGAGTCTCTCGAGACGTTGTGGACTCTCGGTCGCCGCCAAGCCACTGTCCAGACGATGATCGTCGGGAATACGCTCCTCGTCAGAACTGAAGCGGCCAGTCAAGCCGCTACGAACAGAGAACTCGCCGCTTACGACCTCGAAACTGGCGACAAGCGGTGGGAAATTCCGCCCGATGATGAGTTGAATATTTCAGATATCCTAGCGGCCAATTCCGATACTGTATACACACGTACCGAAGACGACGCTCTTCGTGCCCTTCGCTCGTCCGAAGCGCAGGACGGTGATGCCGACGGAGACGGCTCCGATGGCGGTGACGACGGCGACCAAAACGACGGTGGCTCCGACGACGGCTCGAACGAAACGGACGACAGCAACGGCGACGGCGATTCGAGTGACGGTGGTGACGGCGACGGATCGACGGATACGAGCGGCGGTGATAGCGACGAAGACACCGGCTCCGACGGGGGCGATAGTGCCGACGGAAACGAGGGTACAGCCGGCGGAAGTGACGATAGTAGCGATACTGGCACCGCTAATCGCAGTGACGACAGTGCCGACGGTGACGGTGATGGCAGTGAGAGTGATGACGGCGACGGTTCTACCGAGAGTGGAGCCGATGCAGACGGCGACGGCCAGCCCGGTTTCACTCCCATCGCGAGCCTCACCGCCGGTGCGCTAGGTCTCGAGTGGTTTCGCCGTCGGGCAGTCGGTGACAACGTCGAGGAGGAGTAATTGCAGTATCGTCAGGTAGCGAGCGCTCGAAGCGGTCGTATTGAACGACGCATTTTATTCATATTGCGAACAGTGTAATCGGTTGAGAAGACTACAACTGTATCCTACTGAGGTGATAATAATACCAGTAGAGAGATGAACGAAACTTGCCATGGAACACGTTCAACGACGGTCGGTACTGGCGCTCGGTGCAGCATTCGCGACTGGTGGGATTCTGGCCTCGAGTAGTTCCGGCAGCAGTGCAGACGAGACTGACTCGAGTTCGTTCACTGCTGGCCATCCTGACGGGTGGTCATCGCCTGCTGGCAATCCAGCGAACTCCAACTATCTGCCACTCGAGGGCGGGTTCCCGGAACCCGACACCATCGCCTGGCGTTACGATGAAACCGGACGCGTTGCCGTCGCTGACGGCACAGCTTACATTGTGACAAGTGAGTTTAAAGTAAGGGAACGGGATTATATGCATGGATTCGAGGAGAGGTACCTCCACGCGGTCGATACCGACACGGGTGACCGTCGATGGAAAACGGAGTTACCTATCACCCGCGTTACGGATATCATCGATGGCGGTAGGATTGCACCCTTCGGTGGCCCGACGGTGACCGACGGTGCGATTTGCGTCACCGGCGTTGACCACGTGACGGCACTCGATACCGCAGATGGCTCGATACGGTGGGAGCGCGAATTCTCAGACGACGACACCGGATACGAGATTGGTCACCAGTATCCCAGTTCACCTGTTGTTCCAACGCCGACGGTCGCGTTCGAGACCGTCTACATCGTTGCCAGCGGAACGCTCTACGCGCTTGACGCCGACAATGGATCGACGCGATGGAAACGGGAGACGGTCGAGGTACAATCGGAAGAGACTGATACCGGAGAGCCACACGCTGCTTCGTTGAAATCGGTCGCGCCAAGCGTTGCAAACGGCTCCATCTACGTTGCAATAGATGATACGAAGCGTGATTCGGACGAGTACCGTTGGGGAGTCGGTGCATTCGACGCCGAGACCGGCGAGGAACAGTGGGGCAGATACTGGGACATTTCCGAACACGGTTGGGGAGTAGGAACGGTCGTTGCCACCGGAAATGCGGTCTACGCTATCAATTACCCCAGAGAAGCGGTATTCGAGATAAGCCTCGAGAACCGATCCGTCAGCGAACTCGATCACGATATCGTGGCTGGAACGGCAGATACGAGCGTCACTGCTGATAAACCACATCGGTCTAGAACCCCGTTGGTCGCCGGCGAAACGATACTCACCACGCAGTATTCCGAGTCAGACGACCGACGATCGATCGTCGGGTTAGACCTCGAAGACGAGACGGAAGAGTGGCGTCTCGAGTCCGACGATGTCGATGGCTCGCCCGTAGCCGTCGACGGGCGGACGCTCTATCTCCGACGGGATGATCCCCGACGGGACGACGAACTCGTCGCGGTATGTTCGTCGGACGACGGGTCCGATACTGACGACGGATCGAACGGAGACGATGACACTGACGGGAGTGACGACGGCGGGAACAACGATTCCGGCGGAGATGGCGGAGACAGCGACGGCGTCGAAAATGACGAGAACGGAACGGACAGCGACAGCGGCGATGGCGACGACGGAACGGACGCCGGAGAAAACGATACTGCTACTGACGACGATGGTACTGACGCCGGAGAAAACGATACTGCTACTGACGACGATGGTACTGACGCCGGAGAAAACGATACTGCTACTGACGACGATGGTACCGACGACGGTCAACCCGGCTTCGGTCCCGTCGCGGGACTCACCGGCGGCGCACTGACACTCGAGTGGCTTCGCCGTCGGACAGCCGGTGACAACGCCGGTCGGGAGTAGTCTCGGTGTCTCCGGGCACCGATCACCGAAGAATTACGATTCGACCGACGGTTCCTACCGCGAGTCGTCAGAGTGGGCTCGCACCCACATTCGCTGATTCTCGAGAGTCGCGTCCGGTAGGACTTCCCGTGTTCCTCGCGCTCGATGTAGCCCTTGCCGCTGGGACCGAGTCGGTCGACGTTGTAGATGACCTTCGAGCGGAAGCTGTCGGTGTACTCCTCGTTCAACTCGCGGGCGCTCTCGATACCGAACGGTTCGTCACCGAACGGTCCGGCAATCGGTCACGAAACGGGAGGCGCCCGGAGCGACCAGGGAGGGAGATTGACGCCGGACGAACACGAGGTGGGGATTCGAAAGGGTGCCGATCGGATCGCCGACTGTCACGCACAGCGGGATGCGCGACAAGAGATCCGTCGAGTGCCTTCGATATCGATCTCTATCCGATTCCGAGTCTCGGAATCATCTCGATCCGTCATCACAGTCGCGCCACCGGGAGGCAAACGCTCCCTGGGAGATGCGATCGGAGCTGTGGCACGGCCTTGAGACCGGGCGATACAACGGCCGCCGGCGTCGGGCGCTCGACGAGAATCGAGCCGAAGTGAGCCCAGCGACGGCCGTCGGTGAAACGGTATCGGCGAGCGATCTCCCATATAAATGACACTCGAGCGGGACGATTCTCGTCACTATCGGTCACGACAAACGAGCCACACGCTCGTCACAGCACTCGTTCGAACGCGCTGGTTTCGATCGGCTCGCGTATTTCGCGCCCTGATTTCGTACGAACAACAGTTTATTCGAGTGACTAGTCCCGTTGCAGAAGTCGACGGCAACGGGCCAGCCGAGCGATCAGCTGTCATCTGGCCGCCATGTTTTCCATACCGTCTCCATAATAAATAGCCGAACGCGAGTAGCCGCTGCTATGGAGGAACTCCATCGACGGACGCTCCTCGGAACGGGTGCAGCGCTGGCAGCTGGGGGGATACTCACCTCAATCAGTACCGGTGAGACGGGTGACGATTGCTGTCCACAGACGATCTCAGAGCCGGAGAGGAGTTGGTCCTCGGCCGATGCCAACCCCGCGGGCGGCAGATACGTCTCGGCCGAAACCGAGATCGAGAAACCGGAGACGGTCGCCTGGGAGTACGACGGGTACGGCGGTGATCTCGCGATCGCTGACGGGACGGTGTACCTTCGGACGGAAGAAAACGAAATACACGCGCTCGACGATGCGACTGGCGAGGTCGAATGGACCGCCGACGAGATACCCGTCGAGGGATCACCAGCAGTCGCCGGCGGAACCGTATACCTCGGCGGCGGCCAGCTGACTGCACTCGACGCTTCGGATGGGACAGTGCAGTGGACGCGAGACTTCGGTTCCGGTCCGGCATCCGTCTCGAGTCCAACGGTCACGTACGGGCGGGTGTACGTCGTTGCCGACGGAACGGTCTATGCGGTCGATCCGCGGGATGGATCGACTGATTGGAAACTCGAAACCGTCGATATCGACGTTGACGTCCCCGCAGAGAACCAAGACCGTGAATTCGAAGCAGTACAGTTTAAGAGGTCGTTCGCCGTCGCGAACGAGTCGGTCTATGCACTGACCGAGAAAGCAGTGGTCCAGAAAGCAGTCGTCGCTCTCGATGCACGGACTGGCGACGTGCAGTGGAAATCAACCGACGAGGTGGTCACCCACGATGTCAACGGACCAGTCACAGCGTCTGAAACAATGGTTTATGCGCCAGGGTCTTTTCGGTTAGAGAACACTGGCTTCGACGCGGAAACAGGAGAACAGGTAGGCGGTGGTGGCGCGGTCTTCCCGACCGCGACTCGCGGCGAAATCGATATTACCGGCACTGAGAACGGAATCGGGGTCGATCGTTACGACGGTGAATCATCTGAACATTTGTGGGGCGTCGGAGCCTCGACGCCAGTGTTAGTCGCAGGGAGTTACGCGATCGTTGGAAAGACAGTTCTCATCGAAACTGCACCGACAGGTGAGAATTCTCAAGTACTGTCTCGAGTCGTGGCGTACGACCTCGAAACCGGCGATGAGAGGTGGGAAATCCTGACTGATGGTGAATTGGGTGTGTCACACATTGAGGCAGTCGGCCCCGACACGATCTACGACCGTGATTGGAAAACGCTTCGTGCCCTGCGCTCGTCCGAAGCGCAGGACGGTGATGCCGACGGAGACGGCTCCGATGGCGGTGACGACAACGACGGCGACCAAAACGACGGTGGCTCCGACGACGGCTCGAACGAAACGGACGACAGCAACGGCGACGGCGATTCGAGTGACGGTGGTGACGGATCGACGGACACGAGCAGCGGTGATAGCGACGAAGACACCGGCTCCGACGGGGGCGATAGTGCCGGTGGAGACGACGGTACAGCCGGCGGAAGTGACGATGGCAACGATACTGGCACCGCTGATCGCAGTGACGATGGTGCGGACGGTGTCGATGATGGCAGTGAGAGTGATGACGGCAACGGTTCTACCGAGGGTGGAGCCGATGCAGACGGTGACGGCAGTGGCGTAGACAGCGATACCGACGGTGCCACCGACGAGAACGGGAGCACTGCGGACGGCAACAGCAGTGGCGTAGACAACGATACCGAAGACTCGACACCCGGTTTCACTCCCATCGCGAGCCTCACCGCCGGTGCGCTGGGTCTCGAGGGGCTCCGCCGCCGAGCGCTCGCTGACGACTCCGACGGGGAGTAAACAAGCAACGGTTGCCGGTGAAACGGTTTTGACGCGCTCCTCCTCGAAAATCAGACACTTTATTGAGTCGGTTCTCGTTTCTACTGGCCATCGCAAATGAGGCCGAGGCACATCACGGCATTCGTTCGAAAGCGCTGATTCAGTTTAGTTCCAGCCGCTCATATCGCAGTTTGACAACTGTGTTTTCGAGTGAATAGTCCGAGGGACAGATCAGCGACACCGGACCAACCGATCGGCCAACTACCAACTGAAAAACATTATTCCCTTACCTACTCCATAGTAAATAGTCGAACGCGAGCAGCCGCTGCCATGGAGGAACTCCGACGACGGACGCTTCTCGGAACGGGTGCAGCGCTGGTGGCTGGTGGATCGCTCGCGTCGGCCAGGACGGGCAACGTCGGACAACAGTCGTCGATCGAAGAGCCAGAGGGATGGTCGTCGTACGATGGGAATCCGGCGAACGGCAGGTACGTTCCCGCCGAGGATGGGATCGCCAAACCCGACACCGTCGCCTGGGAGTACGAGGAAGCCGGCGACCTCGCCGTCGTCGACGGAACGGTGTACCTTCGGACGTACGGCAACGAAATTCACGCCCTCGACGCCGCAGACGGGTCAGTCGAGTGGACGAACGAAACGATTTCCGCCGAAGGGGCGCCGGCGGTGGCCAACGATACCGTCTACGTCGGTGGCGGACAGCTGACGGCACTGAACGCTGCTGACGGATCGGTCCGGTGGCAGCGAAAATTCGACTTTGAACCAGCCGAATATAAACGTCGGTGGGGGTTTCCCGTCTCGAGCCCGACGATCGTCGACGGCCGGCTGTACGTCGCCGTCGACGGGACGATTTACGCGCTCGATCCGACCGATGGATCGACCGATTGGAAGCGTGACACTGTCGATGTCGATCTCAACTCGCATCCGGAGTATAAGGAAAGTAACATCGAAACGTTTCAGTTCGAGACAGAACCGGTTTCCGTCGCGAATGGATCGGTGTATGCGGTGACCGAGGAACCGGGTGAAGCCACCGTTGCACTCGACGCGATGACCGGTGAAAACCAATGGACGTCACGGGGGGATTTGAGGGTCGAGGGACCCCTCACGGCAAGTGAAACTGCAGTCTACGGTCATGTATCTGGACAACCGGGTAGTCATCGGATTAATGCAGAAACTGGAGAGCAGTGGGTTATCGTGTATGGGATTTATGCGGATGCTACCAAGGGCGATATCAGAGCCACGTACGACGATGCGAGAGTCCGTGTCGAAACCTATTCGGACGACTCGGGCAATGAGTTGTGGACGAGCCCCGCTTTTCCGCGCAGTTCTGTGGGTGACGGCGGGAGCATCGCGATCATTGGGCAGACACTTCTGTTCACTCTTCACCCGAATTTGGAGGAGGATAAAAGCGCTATCGCATACGACCTCGCAGACGGCAGCGAGAGATGGGTGGTTTCGAACAGCGACGATATAGATATTAGCCCTATCAAGGCGGTCGACAGCGAGACGATCTACGACGATGGGAGTGACGGACTTCGTGCACTCCGATCGACCGACAATACCGAGGATAGCGGTGGCGACGAAAACAAAGGAAGCGACGACGAAAATGAGAGCGGGGGTGATGGAACTAACGGTGAGACTGGGAACAATGGAGACCGCACCGACGACCGCACAGACGATACCGATGGAGACTCGAACGGCGACGAGAACGAGAGTACCGAAGCTGGCGGTGACAACAACGAGAGCGATACCGATGGTGCCACCGACGAGAACGGGAGCACTGCGGACGGCAACGGCAGTGGCGTAGACAACGATACCGAAGACTCGACACCCGGTTTCACTCCCATCGCGAGCCTCGCCGCCGGTGCACTGGGTCTCGAGGGCCTCCGTCGCCGAGCACTCGGTGACGAGACCGACCGGGAGTAAGGATCGCTCCCGTCTCACCGTCGTCCCCTGCCTGCTCGTGCTCCGGGAACACGTGCTCGAGCGGGCGGAGTAACCGTCGTCGCCTTCGTTCACCGGTTCAGAGCAGTTCGAGCAGGGGAACGACGCCGAACCAGACGATGTACCCAAGCGACGCGGCCATTAGTCGGTCGATGCGGCCGGGCATCGCCGACGACTCGAGGCGATCGCGTACCAGCCACCCGATCACGATCGCGTGGGGAACGCTGAGGGCGACGAGGGGACCGTACGCGTGGGGAATCACCTCGGCCGCGTACAAGAGCACGCTCGTCGCGGCGGCGAGCAGCGCAGTCGCGATCGCCACCGTCGCGGCCCCGTCGACGCCGAACCGGACGGCCAGTGTCTCCTTGCCGGCGGCGCGGTCGGCCTCGTAGTCCGGCACTCCCGCGAGAATGATCGACGGCAGAATCGACAGGAAAAACGGCAATCCGAGCAGCCACGGGAGCGGATCGCGCCACGAGCCGCCGAACGCGACGAACCCCAGGAGCAGGACGCCGACGCTGTGTGTCGCGGCGACGTCGAGTTCGCCGAGCGTGCGATACGACAGCTGTAACGGCGGCATCGTGTAGCCGAGTGCCAGCACTGCCAGAACTCCCATCACGGCGGCCATCGTGAGGGGCGAGCCGACACCGAACGCGAGGGCGGCGAGTGCGGCAATCGCAGTAAGGACGATGGCGTTCCGAATCCCTGCTCGAAGCGCCGATCGGTCGAGTTCGCCGTCGACCAGGACGCGAGAGCCGCCCGTAAACGGCCCCGCGAACGTATTCCGTCGGTCCGTCTCGTAATCGAAGTACTCGTTGCTCAGCACGGTCGCCGCCTCGAGGAAGAAGAGGAAGCAAAACCCCGCCCAGTAGATCGCCGACGTGAAGATCCCGTCCGAACCGGTCGCGGCCAGCGCACCGACGGTGTAGGCGATCCACGCCATCGGGTAAAACTGGAGCCGCAACGCCTTGAGCCACGTCGTGACGCGACGTTTCGCTCGCGTCGTCGATGACTCCGGGCCGTCGGCCAACTGTCGGCCCAGCCGCGTCGCCCGCTCGAGCCACTCGTCGCGCTCCGCCGGACTCGAGTCCTCTACGGGTCCGATATTCGTGACGCGCGTGGTTCGAACGCCGGCGTATCCCAGCGTGGCGCGCTTGACGGCGTTGGTGCCCGGCTGCCGGAGGATCCAGCGGTACACCCACTTCGGCGTGTCCATCGTCACGAGCAGTTCCGCGGTCTTGTCGTTCAGCAACTTTCGGTGGCCCGCGCCCTCGCCGTCCTCGTAGTGCGAGAACGCGAAGCCCGGCGTGAAGACGCGGTCGAAAAATCCCTTCAACAGCGCCGGCATCGTCCCCCACCAGTTCGGATAGACGAACGCGAGGTGGTCCGCCCACTCGATGTGGCGCTGGGCCATCTCCAGGTCGTCCTCAAGCGGTTGCTCCTCGGGGCTCTCGGTGCGGACGTGGGGATCGAACTTGAGGCCGGCGAGATCGAGCCGACGGACGTCGACGCCGGCCTCGCGTGCGCCGTCGACGTACGAGTCGGCTAACGCGGCACAGAAGCTATCGGTCCGGGGATGGCCGAGAACGACCAGCACATTCATCGATCGCGTGTCGGTACACGGCGGCCAGTTGTAAGGTTGGTCCAGCGATGGTCCGACCGCGGTTTTTCACTCCGCCGTCGGCAGGGTGCTCACTCCTCCGTATCGTCGGAGTGGGCCCGCACCCACAACTCGCCGATCCGCGACAGCCGCGTTCGGTAGGACTTGCCGTGTTCCTCGCGCTCGATGTAGCCCTTTCCGCCGGGGCCCAGCCGATCGACGTTATAGATGACCTTCGACCGGAAGCTGTCGGTGTACTCCTCGTTCAGCTCGCGGGCCAGCGACTCCGCCAGTTCCGAAACGGAGTCGAACTCGCCGTCCTCGCCGAGTTTGTAGAGGATCAGCTCCTCGAAGGGTTTGACGTTCGAGAAGGAGGCGACCGGTAACTCGACGATGTGCTTGCCGTCGATCTCCTTCGCGCCGATGGTCGTCCCGCGCTCGTCGAAC
This sequence comes from Natrinema zhouii, assembly GCF_013456555.2. Lineage (GTDB taxonomy): Archaea > Halobacteriota > Halobacteria > Halobacteriales > Natrialbaceae > Natrinema > Natrinema zhouii. The sequence continues at coordinate 1,560,543 of NZ_CP059154.1, read as the reverse complement.
TCGGCCAACAGGTCTCGGGCGCTCTCGAGGCGGTCCCCGAGACGGCCGTCGTCGGTCCCGTCGTCTCCATCGCGGAGGTCCTCGAGCAGCGCGATCTGTTCGCGCAGTTCCTCGGCGAGTTCGGTCTCGAGGTACTTCTCGGGGGCGGTGTAGTAGGTGTGGATCCCCTCGCGGTCCTCCTGGCGTTCGACCATCAGCGAGTGGGCGGCGTTGGCGAAAGCGAAGCTCACGGTCCGGGGCATCGCAGCGACGTTGACCCAGACCTCGTTGCCCGAATCGAGCTCCGCCGTGATGAGTTCGTAGGCCTGCTCGAAGGCGTCGTCGTAGTTATAGACATCCTCGAGGACGAACCGCTCCGTCTGCGCACCCAGCAGGTTCTCGAAGTCCGTCTCGAGTTTCTTCGAGAGGTGCCGGGAGTACTCGACGTTGGCCTCGCTGCCGACGGCCCCCTCGAGGAGGATGACGCTGTCGACGTCGATCTGATCGCGAACCAGCGGCGCGATCAGCCGGTCGTAGTCGAAGCCAACCGGGACGATGTGGGTTTGCATACGCTATACTCCGTGGGGGCGTTTATTAATCCCATCAAGTAGCATACCGTTCGATTGCACATCGTCCATGTTTGTGCCTTCCCCGTCCCGAGCTTCAAAGGAATGAGATATGACTCTGTCATAATTCTATGGTAGTAGAAAAGCGTCTATGAGCCCTCTGAAGGGAAAACAGCGTGACTCAGAACTCGCACAGCGTAGAGTCGGCCCCGATGATCCGTCGATAGGTGTCGTCTCCGGTCGCGCCGACAGTCCCACAAACAGTATTGCTTTTGACAACGACCTTAGTTTTTCTTCCCTTTTATATGGACTTCGTTTCCTCTTCTACTTAGAATTTCCACTTCAAACCCCAACTCGTTTATTTTATTATTAAATGTTTCAAGATTTTCACCATAGTCACTTACGGCCTTCCGGTCTTCCTTTTTTTCTGTATGGACTTCACAGTATAACAAACGGCATTTATCAGACGAAAGAATATCTTCCATGCCATTTATCACCTCGACTTCAGCCCCTTCAACGTCAATTTTCACTACTGTAGGTAGAGATAAGTCTTCAGCAATTTTATCACCACGCTTTTTCTCAACTTCCACCGGTTCGTTTTCTGCTCTTGCGATACGTCCAGGATGAAGCGTAATAGTCTCGCGAGAATCAGACAACGCGTATTCATACACAGATGCTTCAATATCATTCCGAGATAAATTATCACGGCAATGCTCTGCCGCAATAGGGGATGGTTCAAACGCGGCTACCTTGGCTTGTTGACCAATGAAGCAGCTGTAATATCCGATATTTGCACCTATATCCCAAAACACATCGTCAATTGATATTTCTTTTAGAACATCGGATAACATCTCACGTTCTCCCTTCTCGAACACACGGAGAGAACTTGGTGCCCTTCCTGATGTTCCAAATTCTGCTTCTACCCCTTGAATCGATATTTTCGCAGATGAAGATATCCTCCATCTTTTTTCCTTGCATTCCCAGTATAAATAATCAAGAGACTCAGATAGGAAGGACATTAAGCCGTCTTCTTTGGCTACCTTGTATCCACGCTTAAAAAGACTCATAGCCAGTTACCTCTCCGCTTTATTAGTGAAAGAATCTCTTCTCGTTCAGCAGAGCGACCCGTATACTGAGACATTGTGAATACGCTATTCAAACCATCCGATATCCAATTATAAAAATCACACACTAAAGTACCTTATTGTGAATGTCTGACTCAACTGCATTGGTGGACTCACAAAACCGGACGAAGGCGCGTAAGGTATCAAGTTGTCCCCTGGAGAGACACCGGATTCAGGTCTTCTTCTCTATACTGCTTGAACTCCAAGATATCTCGCCCGGACAGGCCATTGAGATTGTCTAAGCCTTCCCCCTCACACCACTTGAGGAAGCGAGTGAGTTTGTAGCTGTAGGATTCTATCGTTTCTTCGGCTAAGTCAGTACGTCTGTCCAGGCGTTAAGTCGCGATTAGCCGGTCGTAGTCGAATCCGACCGAGACGATGTAGATCTCATGGTCGACAGTTGGACGGGGCCATTACAAAAGCACCGAGTCGTCGGCCGCGTCACTCCGTGAGCGGCATGATAATGCCGAACACGAACGGCGAAGCGAACCCGATGGCGAAGCCGATTATCGTCAGCGCGAAAAACAGCGTGTTCTCCCACTGGGGGAGGGAGCCGAACATCGCGTGCCCGATCAGTTCGCTTCCTGTCCCGACGACGAAGAGGGCGAGCCCGAGAAAGAAGCCGGTCTTCGCCAGCGCCGAGTAGTCACGACCGCTATAGTGTGCCATATCGGCGGATCGACGTTCGACCTATTACTAATTTCGATGGAGGGACGATCAGTCGTCTGCCGCGATCTCGAGCTCGAGCCCCCGAAACAGATCCACGATCGCCTCGCGGTCCCGATCCGGGTCCACGTCGAGGGCGGCTGCCAGCAGGTCAGCACCGTCGGGTGCCTCGAGCGGGAGAATCCCGCCGGCCATCACGTACGCGTCGGCGGCGGGCCAGACGGCGACGTGGGCCTCGGCGTCGATCGTCGCGGGTTCGGCGTCGGTGGCGTCACCGCCGTCCGTTCGCTCAGCGTCGTCGGCCACCGCTCCTGAGTCAGTCGGATACGCGACCTCGAGCACGGTGAGATGGCCGATGGCCCCGTCCGGCCGATCGATGTATTCGCTCGCGCGTTCCTCGCCGACGGCGATGCCGTCGTCCTCGACCGTGTCGACGAACTGCTCGCGGGCTTTCGGGGCGGCCATCTCGAGGGCGTCGGCCGAGGAGAGCCCGATAGCGGATAAGGAAGGACTGATCTGCAGATCGACGGTGAACAGCGATCGAGCCGGGATGTCGCCGCCGGAACGGAGCCGCTTGAGCGCGTCGGCGGTCGGTCGATGTTCGAAGACGGTCGTCTCGGCGGTGACCGTCGCGAGCGAGAGACTGCGTTCGTCGGTTCGGTCGCCGAGGCGACGCCAGTCGTCGGCGACGGGGGGCGGCAGGTCGATTGCCATCAGCAGCGCGTATGTGGGCTGGGCCTTTCGGCGTGACGGTTCCGCGCCCGATCAGTCCGCGCCCAACCCGTCGAAGTAGATCGCGTGCCGTTCGTCGGCCGCCGGCGACGTGAGCAGCGAGACGACGACAGTGACGATCAGCCCGAGGCCCATCCCGACGATGCCGGCCGTCCAGCCCGCGTAGGTGCCCGGGACGAACGCGAGGAAGAGACTCGAGATGTAGAAGAGCTGACTGACGCCGATGCCGGCGGTAATGCCGGCTCGCGTGACCTTCCGCCAGTAGAGCGCGAGCAGGACCGGCAGCGCGAGCTGGGCGAAGCCGCTGAAGGCCGCCTCGCCGAGTTCGAACAGCGTCGCGGGCCGCTGCAGGCTGGCGATGAAGGCCGCGGTCGCGAAGACGACGACCCCGCCGCGGGCCAACAGGTCCTCCCGGCGGTCGGAGAGCTCTTGTTCAATGAACGGTCGGTAAATGTCCCGCGTGAAGTACGACGACCCTGAAAGCAACATCGAGTCCGAAGAGGACATCATCGCGGCCATCGCGCCAGCGATGACGAGCGCGGCGAACCACGTCGGCGTGTACTCCGCGAGGACTAACGGGAGGACGTTCGCGCCCTCGGGAACCGCGACCTCGAGGCCGGCGGCCCACGCCCCGAGCATGAACGATGGGACGAAGAGGAGGACACAGAGAATCGGCCAGAGGGCAAAGGAGCGCTTGAGCACCGTTTTCGAGCCCGCGGCGAAGAAGCGCTGGTTGACCTGCGGGAACATTGCGACGCCGAAACCGATCGTGATCGCCGTCGAGAGGATCATCTGGGGCGTGTAGTAGCCGCTGCCCAGCGATAGGAACTCGCCGGTCTCCGGGTTCGACGCGAGGGCCTCGGTCGCAGCACCGGGGCCACCGACGGCCGCGAGCACCCACAGCAGGGCGATCCAGGTCGTGATCAGCATGAACGCGCCCTGTAGCGTGTCGGTCCAAGCGATCCCGCGCATTCCGGCGACGACGACGTAGAGGATCATGAACGCCGTGATCAGGCCGGCCCCCGCGGCGTAGGGGACCGCGCCCTCGGTAAGCGCCTCGAGCGCGGTGCCGGCCCCGACCTGCTGGAGCATGACGTACGGAAAGAGCCAGAGGAGGCTGACGCCGGCGACCAGACCGCGGAGCCACCGCGACCCGAAGCGATCGCCGAGCATCTCGCCGAGCGTGACGTAGCCGTAGCGCCGGCCGAGCAGCCACTGCTTGTAGCCGATCACGTACCAGAGAACGGCGAAGATGATGCCGTCCATCAGCCCCATGACCAGGATCCACTCGGGCCCCTGCGCGTAGGCGATGTTCGGCCCAGCGAAGAAAGTGAACGCGGACAGCAGCGTTGCGAACGTCGTAAAGAGCAGGACGACCGTTCCGAGCGTTCTGCTCGCGAGATAGAAGTCCTCGGCGGTGCGGTCGGTCAGCCGGTAGGCGACCAACCCGACCGCGAGCGCGATCAGGAGGTAGCCCACGATGATCGTCAGTTGGATCGTGATCGCCCTCACGGCGGATCACCGCCGGCGTTCGTTCGCCGTCCGGGATCGGCTCGTTCCGGTTGGGACTCGCCCGGGTCCCCTGCCGTTTCGATGCCGATCCCCCACGCGCGCTGGGTGAATACCCAGAAGACGACCGATGCGAGTCCCATCCAGCCGACGTGCCACCAGAGCCACACCGGCAGGCCGGCGACGACCGTCGCCGATCCCCACAGGAACCACGGCACCGCGAGTCCGGCGAGGACGACGGCGACCGCGATCCAGAGCCCCAGTTCAGTTCGGCGCATACCCGACGGTTCGTCTCGATATGGGTAGTTCTTACTGTTCGAAGTCCGGTTTCGAAGAGAATTGTTCATCAGTCCCGGACAGCGTTCGCGTCCGCCAGTTTTCGATAGGTGAAATCGGTCTTTCACCGAGGAAAAAGGGTATATGAGTTTGACAGAGAGTAGATATCGAACTCAGTATGGCCCGTCTGTTTCCCTTTCGCTCCGAGACGGCCGCCGAAGAGGGCCAACCCCGCGTCGTCGATCTCGAGGGGGAGGACGCCGATGCGGTCTTCAGCGCGCTCTCCTCGACGACGGCCCGGCGGATCTACGCGCGTCTCGACGAGGAACCCGGCACACCGAGCGACATCGCCGACGCGATCGACTCCTCGATCCAGAACGTTCGCTACCACCTCGAGAACCTCGAGGGCGCGGGGCTCGTCGAGGTGGTCGACACCTGGTACTCCTCGCGCGGTAACGAAATGAGCGTCTACACGACGACGGACGGTGCGCTGATCGTGACGAGCGACGAGTCGCGGGCGACGCAGTTGCGGGAAGCGCTCTCCCGATTCATCGGCGGTATCGGCGCGCTGGCTGGCGGGAGTCTGCTGGTTCAGTACGCACTCACGCGCTGGCTCGCGCCGACCGGGGCCGGAACGGACGACAGCGGGGCACAGCCGGCGGGATCGGGCGGGACTGACGGCGACGGTGGATCGCAGTCGACAAACGAAGCGGAGACGACCGACGCTGAGGTGGGAACCGGCTCGAGCGACGGCGACGTCGGGATTTCTACCGTCAACGGAACCGAGCAGCCCAGCAGCGGCGATGCGGGAGCGTCCGATTCGGCACTCGATGCCGGTAACGAGACGGCCCAGAACGCGTCCGACGGCGGTATGGAAGCGACGGAGGCAGTGCTGGGTACCGTCCCGCCCGGATTACTCTTCTTCCTCGGCGGACTCGTCGTCCTGCTTGCAGTTCTGCTCTACTGGTACTGGTATCGGCCGACGTACTGAGCGGAGCGATTCGAACTATGTTTCTGCTCACAACGAGGAAATATGGATCGCTCCAGACCAATCAACCGGCGCGGTGGCGCGCGCTGGACCGCGGTGAGCGGACAGCGAACCGCGGGCTGTATATGCGCGAGGGATGAGCGAATCGGCTGGGGAGGGCGTGGCGGTTCCCTGTTGCCACGATAGCAGGACACTTCGTCTCACTCGTTCTCCCCAGTGCCCACTGCTCCATTCCCATCTCTATCGAGTGGTCCAACTCGAGCCGTCTCCGCTGAGAGATACCGACCGTTCGATCGAGTCCGCCCAACGTCTGTGGAGGTCAACAGCTATTTGCCCCCCACGACCGAAATTGCATATAAATCGGTCTCTGTACGCGATACCCGCGTCACCGCCCCTCCCGGGGACAGATCTCCAATGGAAGACACCTCGAAATATCTCATTCACGCGGACGTGACGACTGACGGAGTCGTCGAGCGAAGCGACGTCGTCGGTGCGATCTTCGGGCAAACCGAAGGCCTGCTCGGCGACGAGCTCGACCTCCGTGACCTCCGCCAGTCGAGCAAAGTCGGTCGTATCGACGTCGAAATCTCGAGCACCGGCGGCCAGTCCCACGGGCAGGTAACGATCGCCACCAGCCTCGACAAGGTCGAAACCGCCACCCTCGCCGCCTCCCTCGAGACGATCACCCGAGTCGGCCCCTGTCGAGCCGACCTCGAGGTGCGCGAGATCGAGGACGTCCGTGCGGCGAAGCGAAAGGACGTCGTCGATCGCGCGAAGGAACTGCTGCGGACGGGGTTCGACGATACGATCATGTCCTCCGAAGAGATCCTCGCGGAGGTGCGCCAGCACGTCCGCGTCGAGGACATCACCGAGTACGAGGGGCTCCCCGCCGGGCCCCGGGTCACGGACAGCGACGCCATCATCGTCGTCGAGGGCCGCTCCGACGTGCTCACCATGCTCAAGTACGGCATCAAAAACGCCATCGCGGTCGAGGGGACGAGCGTTCCCGACGCGGTGGCCGAACTCACCCGTCACCGCACCGTCACGGCTTTCCTCGACGGCGACCGCGGCGGCGACCTCATCCTCGAGGAACTCGCGCAGGTCGGCGACGTCGATTACGTCGCCTTCGCGCCCGCCGACAGCTCCGTCGAGGACCTGGACCACCACGAACTGTTCGCCGCCCTCCGGAACAAGATCCCCTACGAAACCGTCTCGGAACTGAACGAACCCCGGGAGGCGGTCGCCGCGACCGACGGTAGTACGACGCCGGCACCGCCGCCGTCGGAACTGCCGACTGCGTCATCGACGGACGAGGCGGATTCCGACCGCGACCGCTCCATCGAGTCGGCCGCGCAGACGGAGTCGGCCACCGACTCGCACGAGGGCGTCGAGACTCCGACGACGGCCGACGCCGAACGAGCGACGACGAGTCGACCGCAACAGGACGTATCCGGAACGGCGGCCGAAACCGATTCGGAACCGACACGACGCGACGACGCCGCCGACACCGCCGACTCCACGACTGACGCCGAACGCGGCCCCGAGACGGTCTACGGGCACGCAACCGCGGTCGTTCGGGCGGACACCGGTCGAGTTCGATTTCTCGACGCCGACGCCGACCCGATCGACGACGCCGATGCGAGTGAGGCGTACGAGGCGCTCGAGGGCCTCGAGACCGTGCCCACGACGGTCGTCCTCGACGCGATCCTCGACCAGCGACTCCTCGATCTGGCTGCCGACCGCGGCGTCGACCGGATCATCGCGCGCTCGCTCGGACAGTTTACGAAGCGGCCGACGAGCGTTCGGATCCACTCGATCGACGAGGTCGCCGAGCAGCCCCCGGAGACGGAGACGAACTGATTTTCGGCGGCTGGGTGGTTGCGATGCCAGAACAGCCGAGCGATCGGTAGGTTGCCTGCTCCGATATCAGCCGAAGACGGCAAACGAGAGCACCAGCAGGGCGCTGACGAGTGCGCCGGACAGCGTCGCGAGGAAGTTCACGCCCTGATTGCCCAGCACCGATCCCTCGAGGGTCGCGCCGAGCAGGCTATCGACGGTCATGCCGGCGATACCCGCGGCGACGATGATCGCCGCGCCGAGGAGTTCGACTTCGGGGAAGAACCCGTACGCGATCGCGGCGACGACCGCCGCGCCGACGACGCCAGCGAGTTCTCCCTGCCAGGTGACGCCGCCGTCCGTCCCGGGATCGACCGGCTCGAGGGTGGTGATCAGCCGCGGCCGTTCGAAGACGCTGCCGATCTCGCTCGAGAGGGTGTCGCTCATCGCGGTCGCGATCGAACCGGCGAAGGCGAAGAGGAACAGTTCGGGTTCTCGAGGGAGGAGGCCGGCGTCACTGGCCGCGTAGCCGAGCACCGCGACGACGCCAATGGCAGCGTTGCCGAGGACGTTCCCGCTCCCCCGGGCCCCGTTGTTGTCCTCGGCGACGCCGAGTTCCGTCTTCCGTTCGTAGCGGAACTTCGTCGAGAGGCCGCCAATGGCGAAAAAGGAGATGAGGACGGCGAACCAGCCGTAGCCGCCGAGCACAATCGTCAACAGCCCAAGCAAGATCCCGGTGAGCATTCCCGCGATGGAGGCGGTGTCGAGGGCGTACGAAGCATATCCGAAGGCGACCGTGATGGCGAGAGCGATGGCGACCTCACCGACGGCGATATTCGGCTCGAGTTCCGCGAGCAGCCAGAGCAGGAGGCCGACCGAGAGCGCGATGATCGGATCGTCGGAGGGCAACAGGATGTCGCGAAGGAGCGCGGCGAGAAACGCACCGCTGGCTGCCAGGAAGACAACTAGCGGCAATGCGGGTGCGACGGCATCACCGATAAGCGAATGGGTGAGCACCTGCCCGGCGACGGCAGCGGTGCTCGCCGCGAGACAGAAGCTCCCGACGCGGACGACAGCAGTATCCGTTTGCAGTCTGACCAGTTGCTCGCCGAGGTTGCCGTAGCCGACCAGCAGGATGGTGCCGACGAAGACGGCGACCGGCATCGACGTCGCGGTCGCCATGAGTCCGAGCGCGACCGCTGCGAGAGCGAACGTGATGAGGCCGTAGAGCCGTGAATCCTCGTAATCGCCCGGGTAGGCGAGCAGGTCGAAGAGCGGTCCGTCGGTGATGACGTAGGCACCCAGGAGGACGACACCGGCGACGACGGCCGCCACTCGCGGGTTGATGAGCGGAACGGACAGCGAGAGCGTACAGAGGACCGCAAACACGCCGGCTCGCCGAACGGGTGCTGTCACGATATCGATCCCTTTCTGTGGCGATTACTTCAAGGTTCGTGAACCCGGTTCGAGTCGGTTCTCACCGCGTTTAGCGGCGTATTCAGACCATGCGTATCGGTGCTCGGCGGCTGACGAAACCCGTAACTCGTATCACAGTTGCCGGGAAACTCACGCGTGTGGGATTGTACGAACGGTATCTCGCCCTCCGAATTAGCCGTCACGACGGCGACCCGCCCGACCACGTCGCGCTCGTGATCACCGAACGAGACCTGCTCGAACGCGGTGCCTACGAGACGCTGACGGACTTCTTCGAATGGGCCGTCGAGTACGCCTCGCAGGTGACCGTCTACGTGAGCGTCCTCGATGCAGCGGCGGTGCCGGCCTTACAGCGCGAACTCGAGACGATCGATGCGCCGCGGTCGATCGCCGTTCGCGGTCCTGACGACAGGGCGCGTGCGGACGCGCCGATCCGGATCGGGATCGGCCTGGGCGGGAAACACGAGTTCACGAGCGCGGTGCGAACCCTCGCCGAACGGGTCGAGTCGGGTGACCTCGATCCCGACGAGATCGGCGACGAACACGTCGAGGATCACCTCGTGTTCCCGTCGGAGCCGGATCTGGTGATCAAGACCGGCGCGGAGCGGCTCTCGGATTTCATGATCTGGCAGTCGGTCTACTCCGAGCTGTACTTCACTGACATTAACTGGCGGGACTTCCGCAAACGTGACTTTCTCCGGGCAGTCCGCGAGTACTGCAATCGATCGCGACGATACGGTCGCTAGTCGGCGGAATCACACTGCTGTGATCTCGGTTTGCTCGCTGGATCAACCGTTCCGGCGAGTTCCGCAACCCGATCGTCGACGGCGACGACGGGTCGCTCCAGATGGACCGTGTCCGTCTTGTGGTCGTACTCGAGGACGTCGCGAGCCTCGAGTTTCGGCAGGACGACGTGCATTAGCGAGACGCGGACGGTGCGTTCGTCGGCGTCGTCCCGACCGGTGACGGCATCGGTCAGCCTGTCGACCGGGAGCGGTGGTTCACACGTCGAGAGAACGTGGAGCGTGAGACGGGTCCGCGGGTTCGAGAGGAGTGTATACGCCTCGTCGAGCGGGACGTTCGTAAGCCGAACGAACCGCTCGACGTCGACGACGGGCGCACTGTTTGGAGCGGACATCGCAAATTATGTTGCTTTATTGATTTATAAATGTCTTATGGTCAGGTGACTTATCATTTCATGTGAGCCGATGGCAGCGGCTCGGACGACGGCTGTATGGTCGATGTGTGATCGGACGTCCAGTGGCGAACGGTGGCGACGATAGTGGCGGTACCGTGGGATCAGTCCGCAATCCGGCTGTTCGAATCGTTGGACTCGAGGTCGCCGGCGTCGGGTCGTTCACTCGACGGGAGCGAGTCGCGGAACCGGTCGACGATCGAACGGGCCTCGGCGAGTTCCGGTTCGCTGACGGCACCGATCAGGGCCAGCGCGCGCCGAGCGCGGGTCCGCCGCCACGATTCCTCGCGGTGTTCGTACGTTCGGATCCCCCGGAGGAAGTCGGTCTTGGAGAACTCCGGCCAGTAGGGCGTACAGAAGAAGACGGCCGCCTCGTTGCCGTTGGCGTGCCAGGGGAGGAAGTTCGACGTCCGCTCGTCGCCGCCGGGCCGAATGATGAGGTCGACGTCTCGCACCGGTTGGTCGTACAGCCGGTGTTCGATATCTTCGACGTCGATCTCGTCGGGCTCAAGGTCGCCTGTATCAACGTCCGCTGTGACCCCGCGGGCGGCCTCGAGCAGCCGGGATCGACCGCCGTACGCGAGTGCGATGTTGAGTACGAATCGGTCGTAGTCGTAGGTGCGCCCCTCGGCGTACTCGACGGCGTTTTGAACGCGCTCGGGAAGCATCTCCGTTTCGCCGATCGCGCGGATACTGACCCCGTTTTCGTGGACGCGGTCGGCGTCCGCGAACTCGTGGAGCTTCTTGCAGAGGAGGTCGAACAGCGCCTCGTTTTCCTCCGCCGGTCGCTCGAAGTTCTCCGTCGAGAACGTGTACAGCGTCAGCTCCTCGACGCCGATATCCTGACACCACTCGAGGACGCGTTCGGTCGTCTCGGCACCGGCACGGTGACCGTCGTGGGCGTTGCCGCCCCGGCGGCGAGCGTACCGTCGGTTACCGTCTTGAATCACTGCGACGTGTGTCGGCGCGCCGGAAATCTCCTTGGAGAGCAGCCGCTCGTAGGTCGCATCGACACGCTGGCGGAGCCACCGCTTCATTACACGGGGAAAAGTCACCGACACCTATGATTCTTGCGTGTCATACTCTGCGAGTGAGACGGAGCGACACTCTCATGACCGTGAATGTGAGCAGCGTTGCGCTCCGGCTGTGCGCTCACACGTGCCAGCGGAATCGTGACGGCTATCAGGCCGGCCCCGTACGATTCTGATAATGACGAACACGAACTCCGACGCGCTCGACCAGGACCTCTACCAGCGAACCAGGGCGCTGCTCGAGCCCGGCGACATCGCCCTCAACGGGGCGATCGTCCACACCGACTACGACGGCAGCGAGGACGTCCAGATGATGCAGGCGACGATCGACGTCGGCGATATTATCGCCGAACAGTCGGGGTACGACCCACAGAACTGTTACGTCTACTCGGGCAACGACGACACCGACTTCTCCTCGAACCAGCACCAGGGGCTCACTCTCGAGGACGAAGAGTTCGTCTGGGAGTGCCAGCAACTGCTGCGCGAGGGGAGTTTCGACATCGTCATCTACTACGAGGCGAGCGCGGACCACGAGGCGATCCTCGAAGGAATTCGAGCGCTCGGCTTCGACGTGACGGGCGTCGAAGGGGAGTAACCGATTCCGTCAGTCGCTTGATCGGACGGCGTACCGACGAGACGAACTACCGTTCCAGTTCGCTTATACACCGCCAGTCCCGAGAACCTCGTATGACTACGGACGTCGACCTCACGGAGCGCGAGCGGGCGATCGTCAACGCCTTCCAGGGCGGTTTTCCCGTCGTGGAACGGCCGTTCGAGCCCGCCGCAGCCGCCATGCGAGAGCGCGGGGTCGACATCGACGCGGCGGAATTACTCGAGACGATTCGGGACCTAGACGAGCGCGGCGTCCTCTCGCGATTCGGTGCGCTCGTCAACGCCCAGGAGATCGGCGGCGCGGCGACGCTGGTCGCCATGCACGCCCCCGCGGATCGGTTCGACGAGATCGTCGAGCGGGTCAACGACCACCGCGAGGTGGCCCACAACTACGAGCGCGAGCACCCGCACCTGAACGTCTGGTTCGTGGTGAGCGTCGCCGACGAGGACCGCGTAGCGGACGTACTCGCCGAAATCGAAGCGGAGACGGGCCAAGAGACGTACAACCTCCCGAAACAACAGGAGTTCCGCGTCGAGGCCAAGTTCTACGTCGACGGGCCGTTCGGCGGCGATGGAGACACGGAAGCAGCCGGCATCGACTGTTCGGATCTCGGCCTGGATATCACGCCGACCGACGAGTCCACGCTCACACCGGCCGAACGGGACCTCGTCCTCGAGATACAGGACGGCTTTCCGCTCACCGAGACGCCGTACGCGGACGTGGCCGATGCGATCGGACAGGACGTCGAATGGGTGCTCGAGACGGTCAAACGGTTCGAGCTCGAAGGAAAGATTCGGCGGATCGGCGTCGTGCCGAATCACTACGCCTTGGGCTACACGGAAAACGGAATGACGGTCTGGAACGTGCCGGACGAGGTCGTCCCCGAAGTCGGGCCCGAGATCGCCGCGCTGCCCTTCGTCACCCACTGTTATCAGCGGCCGCGTCACGAGGGAGTCTGGCCGTACAACTTCTTCGCGATGACACACGGTCGCAGCGAGGCCGAGAGCCAGCGCCGCATCGAACAGGTCCGCGAGACGATGAGCGAGTACTGGGACGTCTCCGACGACGACTGGGACTCCCTGTTTTCGACGCAAATATTGAAGAAGACCGGTATTCGGATGGCGGAGCGTGCCGATGCGAACACCAGAGAGCGATAACGCCGGACGTTCGGTACCCAACGAGACCAATGATTCCACTGCTGCACGATTTCACGGACGCGACGGTACTCGTCTTCGGCGGCGGCCCCGTCGGTGCTCGAAAGGCCCGGCGGTTCGCCCGCGAGGCGCGGGTGATCGTCGTCAGCCCCGATTACACCGACCGGGAGTTCGGCGGGGCCGAACTGGTTCGGGCCGCGCCCGCCCCCGAGGATATCGCGGGGTGGCTCGAGCGAGCCACGCCCGCGCTGGTCGTCGCCGCGACGGACGACGAGGGAATCAACGAGGCAGTGGCCGACGCGGCTCGCGAGCGTGGCTGTCTCGTCAACCGGGCGGATCGGTCGGGCGAACGCGAGCCCGGTAGCGTCGTCGTTCCCGCGACCGTCCGCGAGGAGCCGGTGACCGTCGCGATCGCGACCGGCGGGACGGCGCCCGCGCTGAGCAAGTACCTCCGGCAGGAACTCGAGGGGACGCTCTCCGGGGCCGGCGACATGGCGCGGGTCTGTGCGGGGCTGCGCGAGGAACTCAAGAGACGCGACGTTTCCCCGGACCGGCGGCGAGAGATCGTGACGGCTGTCGTCAATTCTCCGTCCGTTTGGACAGCTTTACGTACGGGCACTTCCAACTGTCCGCAAGTGATCGAGGACGTGCTCGGCGAGGAACTGTCCGCTGGGGGTGAGCAGCCGTGATGTCGACTGGCGTCGTCACTGCGGCGCGAGTTACACACAAAAGCGGCAGCGTCGATCAGCTGGCCGTCGCGAGCCCCGAGAGCCAGGAGGCCGCCGTAACGGAGCTGCTGACCGTCCCCGACATCGAAGAGGCGTACGTCCTCTCGACGTGCAACAGGGTCGAAGCGTACGTCGTCGGGCCGGACCACGCCGTCGGTCGAGCCGCCCTCACGGAGTTTTTCGCCGCGATCGACGACGAGGCCGTCGTCACGACCGACCACGACGAGAGCCTGCGCCACCTGCTTCGGGTCGCCGCCGGCCTCGAGTCGGTGATCCTCGGCGAGGACCAGATAATCGGCCAGGTGCGGACCGCCTACGAGGACGCCCGCGACGCCGGCGGCATCGGCTCGATGCTCGAGGCCGCCGTCACGAAGGCCATCCACGTCGGTGAGCGCGCCCGCACCGAGACGGCGATCAACGAGGGCGTCGTCTCGCTGGGCTCGGCCGCGACGCGACGGGCCGCCCGTGAAATTACGCTCGAGGGTGCGACCTCGCTGGTCGTCGGGGCCGGCGAGATGGGACGACTCGCCGCGCGCAGTCTCGCTGCCGCCGGCGTCGACGAACTCGTCGTCGCCAACCGGACCGTCGCCCACGCCGACCACCTCGTCGACGATCTCGACGATGAAACCGACGCCAGCGCCGCGCCGCTCGAGGCGCTCGATACCGTCGCGACTCGCGCCGACGTCGTCGTTACGGCGACCGGGAGCGAGGAACCGATACTCGAGCCCCGGCATTTCGAGGGGAAGACGGACGAGCAGGTAATCGTCGATCTCGGCCAGCCCCGGGACGTCGCACCCGCGACCGACGCGTTGCCCGCGGTGCAGGTCTTCGATCTGGATGATCTCGAGTCGATCACCGCGGAGACTCGTGACCAGCGAGCCGACGCGGCCCGCGAGGTCGAGGCGATGATCGACCGCGAGTTCGACCTGCTCACGCAGCAGTACAAGCGCGCCCGCGCCGACGAAGCCATCGCGGCGATGTACGAGTCCGCCGAGCGGATCAAAGAACGCGAGGTCGAGACGGCCCTCTCGCGACTCGAGGACGAGGTATCCGACGAGCAACGCGAGGTCGTCGAGGCGATGGCCGACTCGCTGGTCAACCAGTTGCTCGCACCGCCGACCAAGAGCCTGCGGGAGGCGGCGGCAGAAGACGACTGGAGCACCATCCACACCGCGCTTCAGCTGTTCGATCCGGAGTTCGGCGCGAACGACGGGCCGATCGCACCGCCCTCGATGGCCGCCGTCGGTACCGGCGATACGACCAGCGATACGACGACCGGCGACGCGAGTCTCGGTGCGACCGACGACGACTAATCGGCTGCGTGACTGCGCTCGCGACGGCTCCGCCGCTCGAGTCTCTGTTTCGGTTCGAAGGACGCTCCACCAGATAGCGACGCGTCGCTCGATAGATAGCGGGTGCAGAACCCCTCCCTCGTTCGTCTCTCGATCGAGCCGTAGCCGTGTTACCGATTCGCCGCGCCGTACTCGACGTGGACCGTCGGGACGCTCGGGGAGTCGGGCGCTTCGTTGCCGTTCCAGTCGATGAGTCGAACGTTCGCCATCTCACCCGAGAAACGGAACCGCTGGACACCGACGTCGATTGCCCCCTCCGCGACGCTCCCCGAGAGGACGGTTCCCTCGGCCATCGGATCGTCCGCCAGCATCTCGAGGTCGCCGTCGACGGCGATCTCGTAGTTCGAGGGGACGCCTCGACCGACGATCGTTACGAGATTCGGCAGTTGAGCGTCGTTCGCGGCTGAGTCAGTTCGATTTCGTATCGGCGTGTCGCGTGCCATGCACGATAACCCGAGTATCCCGGCATAAGCTTTCCTGTCGATATAATGGTAAGATTGCGTGAATGCTGACGTATTGTTCGCCGGAGATTGTGCAAAGGGGACGATCGGTGTCAGGTGCACGGCCAACGTTTACGGGAAACGGTGTGGTCGGCGTGCATAGAATGCTCGAACTCTACCAGGCGGAAGGCTGTCCGCACAGCGCTGACGTCCGCGAGAAACTGACGGATCTCGGCGTCTCATACGTGGTTCACAATCCGCGCCGACCCGGCGGCGACGGCGAGATACTCAACGAGTGGACCCACCAGGCGATGATCGATCTGGGCGGCGAGGACGCGATTCCGTTCCTCGTCGACACCGACCGTGAGGAATCGCTCTACGAGAGCGACGAAATCGTCGACTATCTCGAGAAATACTACGGATAGCGACGGTGAAACGCCGGCTACCCGGCGCTCAGTCGCTCGAGGGAACGAGATCCCGAACGAATAGCTCGCCGGCCAGGTTGGGCGTCGCTGGGCGGACGATCGATTCGCTCGAGTCGATCGTGTGTCCCGTCTCGACGTAATGATTGATCGCCGCCTGCGAACGAGCGTGTTGTGACGGTTCAGTGGCGGCATTCAGATGCCAGTCGCAGTCGAGGCAGTACTTCATCGTGACTCCGTCTTCGACTGGACTACTGAATTTTTTGTGGTCTGCCTGTCTCCCTCACGCTCGGTCTCGAGGGAGACCTGCCCGTCGCTGTCGACGTGTATCCTGTGCCCTCGATAGGTGAACGAAACGGTGCCGGAGGTCCGGTTTCCGGATTTGGTCGGCTCGAAGAGCGCGTCCAACGCGGTTGGATCGATCACGTCGTGGAGCGGCGGCGAGAGCTCGAGCGGGTCGACCCCGTCTCGGGCTGCGACTGCTTCCACGACGCCGATCGAGACTGGGGCCGTTTCATCGACGGATGATCGGTCCGATGACTGGGAATCCATTATCCGAGTAAGGTCGCTCAGATGTATAAGTACAATGGTATATCTCGTTGCCGCTATCCAACAGGAAAGATTCATTCTGGCTACGCCCCACACAATATCGGTTCGTTCTTTCGACGGGCCACCGGAAGGAGCGCTCGGCGACGGTCACTCTGCTGCGGAGTCGTCTACCACTTCGGACCCGAAGTGATCGAACGGGCGGCTGTACTCCGTTCTGAGTATCTCCGATCCATTGATTTCGAGGCCGAGAGCGTCCAAATCCTCCGTAACGGCTTCGATATCTTCGGCCTTCATTCCGATGGCTTCGACGTGCAGGTTCTTCGAGCCGGTCAACAACTCCCGAGTGTTGACCACGTTCGATACCTCGATCACCTCCTTGCAGAGCGTCTTGCGCTCGGCGATCGGTGCCGTACAGACGAACAGAATGTGATGGGGTACACCCGCCGCTTCGTAGTCGATCACCGGATCGAACTTCTCGAGGACGCCATCCTCCTCCAGCCGCTGAATGCGGTTACTGACGGTGCTCGAGGAGACATCGATTCGCTCGGCGATGTCGTCGTGCGTGAAATCCGCCCGGCTCTCCGCCTGCAGGAGATAGAGGATCGCGCGATCCGTGCTGTCAATTTCCACATTCTCTCTTTACCGTCTACCAGAAAGGGCGCTCGCCTTGAAACGTCAGCCAATCGCTGATCGATGGGCGTCATCGAACGGCGAGCGGACCCGATCAGTCCAGTTCGTCGAACGAGCGGACGCGGTGATCACCGAGCACGCACTGCCCCCGCCGCTTGTGGCCGACGCGTTCGACGTGGATCGCGTCGAGCCCGGCGTTCCAGGCCGCGCCGACGTCACAGGCGCCGTCGCCCGCGAGCACGCCTCGGTGGCCGTTGTGGGCGACGCCGAGGTCGGTCATGACGCGCTCGACGGGGCCCGGGTCAGGCTTCCAGCCCGTCTCCTCAGTACAGCACAGGCGCGCGTCGAACCAGTCGCGGATCCCGACGTGTTCCAATACCGGCTCGGCGAGGAACTCCTGACAGTGCGTGACCAGGCCGACCGGTTCCTCGAGGTCGGCGACGAACGCGGCGTCCTCGTGGAGGTAGGTCTGCTCGGCCCGTACCAGCGGATCTTCCTCGTCGTGGAAGACCTTCCAGAACGCCTGCGAATCGACGCCCCACTCTTCGAGCTGGCGGTCCCGGGAGCCGGTCAGGCCGCTCCAGAGGATGTCGGCTTCCCGGTCGGTGAACGGCCGGCCCAGCCGGTCGCCGACCCGGTCGAACACCTCGCGGGTGTAGGACCACTCGACGTCGACGAGGGTCCCGTCGAGGTCCAGCAGCCAGAAGTCGTAGTCGTGTTGCTCGAGGGCCATTCGGACACAGATGTACGGGGTTCTCCAGTAAATGCCTGTCGACCGCCGCGGACCGTCACGGAACGGCCACTGACGGAGAAAGCGGCCGATCGGGAGGAAATCGGAAACGGAATCACTCCGCCGGCGGCTGCATCCGGTCGGCGTACTCGGCGACGATCGGTTCGTCGTCCGGCCGGAACTCGTCGGTCCACACCGCGTCCGGATCGATATCTCCCTCGAGCAGCGCCGTCTCCGAGAGCGTCTCCCCGAGTCGCCGCCAGCGGGCCGGATCCTGCGCGCCCCAGCCGTGATCCGTCACGTACGGCGTGAACTGCAGCCGGTTCGCGGCGGTTTCGAACTTGCGTCGCTCGATCTCCCGATTGCGCTCGAGCGTGGCGTTCCGGTCGACGAGCACGTCGATCGCGCGCTCGGGGTCGCGGGTCGCGGCGGCCCAGCCGCGGGCGGTCGCCCGCAGGAACGACCGAATCGATTCCGGATTCTCGTCCGCGAACTCGGGGCCGGTGACGAGCGTCATCCCGTAGATGTCCAGATAGTCGCCGATCGGGAGTTCGTCGGCCGTCCGATCGTGCTCCCGGCCGATCTCGATCCCGTTCGTGACGACGCCGACCGCCGCGTCGACCGTCCCGTCGATTACCTTGTGCTGGACGCGGTGGTGCGTGTGCGGGTCGACCTCGAGGAGTTCGACCTCGTCGCGGATCCCCGCGTTCTCGAGCAACTGGGCGGTGAGAATCCGCGTCTTCGTAGCAGAAGGTGCAACCGTTCGGCCCGCGAGCTGTTCGGGTTCGGAGAGCTCCTCGCCGAAGACGTCTCGCAGGGTGTAGACGGCTGCCGGCGTCTTTTGGGTCACCGCCGCGACCGCCAGCGGTTCGAAGCCCTCGCTCTGTTTCGTCAGCACGGCGCTCGCACCGGCGAGCGCGATGTCACTATCGCCGCGCGCGGCGCGTTCGGCCGCGAACGGCGAGCCGTGACCCTCGACGAACTCGACCTCGAGGCCCTCCGCCTCGTAGAACCCCGCCTCGCGGGCGAGGAAGTACGGCGACTGGAAGCCGTTGGGCTCCCAGTTGAGCTGGAACGAGACAGTGTCGGCGTCTGCCGCAGTCATGCGTCCACCTCGAGTTCCGGTCGGAACAGTCCGTCCGGGAGTTCGTCGACGCCGAGTGCGTCCGTACCGGCGACCGCATGCAGTTCGTCGAACAGCCGTTCCATGCCCGCGAGCGTCGACTCGTCCCAGTCGGGAACGACCATCTCCCGCCACTGATCGCGGACGGCCCGGATGACCGCGGGATCGCCCTCGTACATGAGTCGTGCGCCGATCTCGTCCCAGAGTTCGTCGTCGTGTTGCAGTCGCTCGACGGCATCCTGAAACGCGCCCTGAAAGCCGCGGATAGCATCGGGGTGATCGGCCAGGTACCCCTCGCTCGTCAGGAACGTCGAGACGGGGATCGGGCGGTCGCCGTCGGTGTCGGTATCGGTACCGGCGTCTGCGAGGCGGTCCACCAGTCGCGACATCGGCAGTACCTCGCGATAGGGACCGGTCTCGACGATCTCCGGAACGATCTGCCAGAACTGGAGGATCGCGTCGACCTCGCCGTCCTCGAGCAGCCGGGTGAGTTCGACCTTCGAGCCGGCTTCGACCGGCGTCGCCGTCTCGTCCGGATCGAAGTCGTGGAACTCTCGACAGGCCGCCCGGACGAGGATCCAGTTCTTGTCGAGTCGTCTGACGACGCCGATCCGGTGGCCCGACAGGTCCGCGAGTCCCTCGATCGGCGAGTCGGTCGGCGTAACCAGTCCGCCGACGGTCTGGCCGTAGGGGTGGAAGGCGACGATCGGCGCGCCGTCGGCGCGCTCGCGGGCCGTCGAGATGTAGTCGATATCGATCAGGTCGGCGTCGCCCTCCTGTAGTTTCGCCTCGACGGTCTCACGGCCCGCCTCGAGTTCGTCGGAGACGAGTTGCAGGTCGAGGTGAAAGCCGTGGTCGTGGTCGTAGCCGAACCGTTTGATCGTATAGAGCATGTACCGCGGGCTGCCGTTGTGTTCGAATCGCGCCCGCAGGACGGGACGGTCGCCGGGGTCGCCCTGGAACTCGTCGATCGCGGCCTGTTGTGAACTGATGTCGATGTCGGTCATGGGTAGGTCGTGAGTGTGGGGTGTTTCTGGGGGTTTTCGGAACCGATCACAACGGCGCGACGATGTCGTCGATCGTGGCGTCCTCGTCGATTAATCCGCGGGCCCGCATCCACTCGAGGTGGTCGTCGAGTTCCGTGCGGTCGGCGGGCTCGGGGACCTCGTATTCGGGCACGGTAATCTCCTCGCGAACGGCGTCGACGTCGACCTCGTCGAACAGGTCGGGCGCGACCGCCGCATCGGCCTCGAGCAACTCCAGATACGTCCCGCGGAAGGCGTCGGGATCGGCGTTGATGTCGTCGACCGCGCGGCCGTAGGCGCGCAGGAACGCCTCGAGCACGTCGCGGTCGATCTCGGCGCTGCCGACGATTCCCATGTGATTGTCGTACTCGAGGAGCCGTCGGAAACCGAGGTGGTCGGCGAGGGTGCTGTGCGGATCGATGAGGGTCACGGCGTCGACGCGCCCCTCGCGAAGGGCCTGTAGCCGGTCGGTCGGCATTCCGCAGCCGACGAGATCGATCTCGTCGGGCGGAACGTGCTCCTCGAGGGCCTTTTGCGCAGTGTACTCCTGTCCGGTCCGCAGGTTGACACCGACGGGAACATCCGCGAGATCTGCCGGCGTCTCGACGTCGGAGTCCGGTCGCGTAAAGACGGTGTAGGGGAGGTTCGCGAAGGTGCCGTTTGCGACGATGCGGCCGTCGTCCATCTCCCACGTCCGACGGATGCTCTCCCACTTGCAGATGGGGTAGAGGTCCACGTCGTAGTCGCCCGTTAGTGTCTCCGCCGCGGGGATATACTTGACTTCGACGTCGCGTCTGTCTCGCTCGACCAGTTCGACGGCGAGCGCTTCCTCGCGGAAGTAACCCCGTTCGGCCGCCACCCGCTGGGGCAGCATGAACGAGAACGGAAGGTGGAATAACCGGATCGATTGGTGAGACAACATGTGACAACCAACACCACTGAGGTGCTTAAAGCGTTTTCACGATACGTTTATCAGTGCCGGCGTGGGGAGTGTTGCCTGCTCACATGAAGAAACGATCGACGGACCGAGCTGCGTTCGAGGAGGTCGCCGACGGCGTCCATCTCGCAGCGCTCCCCGCCGGGGAGCGAGCGGGCATGGTCTACTGGCGAATCGAATCCGGGGCAACGCTGCCGATTCACACCCACGACAACGAGCAGATCGGGTACGTCCTCGAGGGAGAACTCACCGCAATCGTCGAGGGCGAAGAGTACGCGCTCACGGCCGGCGACGCGTACCGATTCGCGAGCAACGAACGCCACGGCGCGGAGAATCGGGATCTCGAGGATGCGTTCGGTCTCGGGGTCCTCGCGCCGCCGCGGGAGGAGCCGGAGTGGCGACGGACGCCCCCGTCCACGGAAACGGGCAGCGACTGACGTCGTCTGTGCACGGCGTCTGCACTCGACCTCTGCCCGACCTCGAGCGGATCACTGGTCCGTGTTCACCGCTCGAGGTCGGCTCACACCCGCGACCACGACTAGTCTCTTGAGGCCGCCCGTGGTACTATCACGCATGGATGCCGTCGATCACATCAACGTCGATGTCGATTCGCTCGAGCCCTGTTACGAGTTCTACCGCGATGTCCTCGACCTCGAACTGGTCAGACCGCCCGATGATTTCCAGGGCGCACACGCGATGTTCCGGGCCGGCGAGACGGTCGTGACGCTGGCCGAAACCGGCCGGGCGGAGAACTGGGACAAGCGAGGGCTCGACCACCCGCTCGACAAGGCCCACCTCGCGTTCGCGACCGATCGCGGGCCCTACGAGACACTGATAGACGACCTCGAAGGACAGTTCCCCAAGCAAGGTCCGTACGACTGGGGGGAGTTCGAGGGATTCTACTTCCTCGACCCGGACGGCAACCTCCTTGAGGTCGTTACCTATGATCCCCCTGAGGGCGAGCGAACGCGCCCGTTGCTGACGCACGATGACGTCGAGTGACGGGTGACTGTGAATACTGAGTGATCGAGACCCTCGAATCTCGAGTGACTGAGGCCCTCGAATCTCGAGTGACTGAGGCCCTCGAAGCTCGAGCACCGGACGAGACGGTCAGCTCACAGCGCAGTTACGACGAATCGGTGACCCGAACGCTCGAGCCGAGATACTTCGACAGTACCTCCGAGACGTCGTCGGCGTTGAACGCCTCGAGGTCGGCCGCGATTTCCGATTTCAGCGCCTCGAGGTACGCCTCGTCCGTCTGGAGTTCGCGGAAGTCGACGACCTCGACGGTCCGCTCGGGGACGCCAAGCCACTCCGCGGCGAATCGGCGGGCGTACTCCTGGTCGGACACCTCGCCGCGCCACAACGTATCGCGGAAGAACAGCCAGCCCTCGGTTCCCGGCTCCGGCGCCTCGCGAAAGAGCGTAACAGTCGTCTCGGCGCTCCCAGGTTCGAGGGAAACCTCCTTCTGGGCGGGCTCGAGGCGGAACCGAACGCGGAAGACGTAGTGAGCATCCATTGTGGTCAGTTGCTGCGATTTCAGGCGCCGCGTTCGGACTCGATCAGTTCGGCCATCTCGATGTCGTCTTCGGTGATGCCGCCCTCCTCGTGGGAGGTCAGCCGGATTTCGACGCCCGAGTAGCGGATGATGATCTCGGGGTGGTGAACTTGCGCTTCGGCGATTTCGCCGACCATCTGGGCGAAGTTGACGCCGCGAAGGTAGTCGTCGAACTCGTAGACCCGAACGATTTCGTCGTCCTCGCGTTCCCAGTGGTCGGGGAGCTCCGTCTCGATCTCCTCATCGGAAAGTAAGTCAGCCATGTGGTGGCGAACGGAAGCCACCCAAATAACGATTGTGCCGTGTTCCCATTCGACCGCTACCTCGCGATCCGCCCCCATCTCGGTCAGTCTCGATCGGTCGACGATCGACCGTTACTCCGGCTGCGACCCCTCGCCTGCCGGCTGGAGTTCGGCATCGACCAGCGTCTCGTAGGCCCGACGGAACCGCTCGGAGAGCGCCTGGTGCGAGATCCCCAGCTCCTCGGCTAACTCCTCCATCGACACCCCGCGCGGGATCTCGAAGTAGCCGTATTCGAGTGCGGCCTCGAGGGCCTCCTGTTGCTCGGGCGTCAACCGGGTCTCGTGGCTGTCGGCGTCGGTCACGTCGGTCACGCGCCGGAGGTCGGCGTTGATTCCGCGGCCGACCAGCCGTTCGTAGGCCTCGGTGAGCAGGTCGCGGTCGCGGTACCGAACCGTCACCTGCCACCAGCCGTCGCTCGCCCGCGCCTCGAGCAGCGAGCCGCCGTCGGTAAGCAGCTCGTTCCAGAGGATCTCGGTCCCCATCTCGTCGGCGAAGGTCACGTCGTACAGCAGCCGCGAGTCCGTCTCGACGAGGAGTTCGGCGACCTCGACCGATGGATCGGCCGCGAACGCGTCGTCGGCCGTCTCTCGATCGACGTCGGCGACCCACAGCGACGGGCGCGTCTTCGACACCGAGGACTCGAGTTCGAACGTGGCCGCCGGTGCGCGCTCGAAGGCAGTCGCCAACGCCGTTTCCGCCGCCGGCAGTCGAAGGTCGGCTATCGTCGACATCGGGCTTCGTACATCGCCGCCGCGTAAAAACTGCTGTTGTGGCACGATTGACTGTCTCACTCGGTGATATCGATCTGCGGAGGCGTGACTCGAGTCGAAACCGTTCAGTCCGATCTTTCCGCTTTTACTCCAGACTGGTAAACTGCCGTGCGGTGGCGCGCGCTGAGTCGTGGCGAACTGCGAGGCCTGAACGAAGTGAAGGCCTCGATATTGTGAGCGGTGACCGCAGGGAACCGCGAACCGATTGGTGAGCCGCGACCCGACGCTGCGCGAGGGATGAGCGAGGGAAGAATGACCGAGTGAATCGGCTGGGGAGGGCGTGGCGATTCCCTGTTGCCAGTAGAGGTAAGACGTTCGTCTTTACAGTAGTTGCTAGTACGGATTCTTTATTCGAAGTTGAGCGTGAAACTCGTGGTAAGTACAGAACAACTAATTAGCGGTTGGATGCCTCGAAATACTCCTCCTGTGAAATCGTGTATCTGTGAACGTCGGCTACGGTATCTGCCTGTGGATGCCAATTCCGCAAAAGCCCCTCGTATTGGCCGTCATACCATTCAACGTACCTTTCGATTGCTCGTCGAGACTTCTCGTTCCCGTCAACGTGGGCGGCAACAACGAGTTCGAGGCCGAGTCGGTCAAACGCGACGGAGAGGATGGCATCGGCTCGTTCACCTGAATACCCGCGCCCCCAAAATCGTTTGTCGAGGATGATACCGAGGCTGGCAGACCGTTTCTCCCAGTCGGGGTACAGGCCCGTCGTTCCAGCAATGGCACCTGCACCGTCTTCGCCTTCCTTTGGCCGTATCACGTATTTTGTTGCTTCCCCATCGTTCCACAGTTGTTCTGCTTCGTCCATGTAGTCGTACGTCTCTTTCACCGTGTCGTGGGGGTCCGAATCCCAGTACTCGAACATCTCCGCAGTTTCGTCGCCATTGCTGTAGAACTCATGGAGAACAAATACATCGACAGTGTCGTGTGAAATTCGTTCGAGATGGAGGCGTTCCGTCTCGATGCGTTCAGGAAACATAGTGTACTATTCGTAGCCGTCAGTAATCATTGTTGAGTACGCAGACGTAGTTACCGAATTGCTCGATTCACTTTCCAGCGTAACTACTCTGGAGTCCCGGAACTGGCCGGCCACACTGTCAAGGCTCGCGATCACCGAACGCGAGTATGCCAGCACGCCTCGACGCCGAAACCGACTTCGAGGAACTGACCGCCCGCATTCGGACCCAGTCACAGCAAGCGCCGGGCTCGGACACCGAACGGGTGACGATCCGTTCGCTCGAGGCCGTTAGCTCAGACTCGCTCGCGACCTTACTCGAGGCCGCCGAGAGCGAGCATCTCGAGCCGGGGGCGCTCGTCTTCGTCCTCTCGCGGGCCAACGCCGAACTCCTCTGCGAGCGGGAGTTCGACATCGACGACGTCGACGACCTCGAGACGATACTCGACTGTCGCGTTCGCACCGAGGACGAGATGCCCGACGACACGATCCTCCTGTTGCACCCCGACGCGGTCGAGGGCGAGGAACTCGTCGAGCCCGAGGCGATCGCCTGCGGGATCCTCGGCACCGACGAGTAACGGATTCAGTTCCCCGTCACAGCGGTAACGGCCCCGGTCGGGGCCGATCCGGTGCGTGATCACCGTCTCGGCAAAGGTTTTAGTGTTGGAAGAGTAACCATTCTATATGGCCTGTGCCCGAACACGAGATCGGTACGTTCCCCAGTCGACCTGGTTCACGCTCCGCTGTTCGACCATACAGGTAGTGACGACCATCACACTACTCGCGCTTTCGGCGTCCCTCCTGACGGTTCAGTTGGGGGCCGTTGACGACGTGATGCTCATCGCCCTCACGACCGCCGGCGTGATCGTCCTCGGACTCGCGCTCGTCCGGCTCTTCGGCTTCCTCGAGGCGAACGGAATTCCGCTGCTCGAATCCGAACCCGTATCGATCACCTGACTGCTATCCCGCCGACGTTCTGTCCGTGCCGTTCGTTCGAAATCGATCGTCAATCGAACTGCGTTCCGTCTCGAGACAGGCTCGGTTCGGGTCCGTCGCTCGGTTCGATCCCGTCCGCTACTCCTGGTCCAGCGCCGCACCGATGCTGACGCCGATCGCGACGCCGATGGGGAGCCACAGCGCCAGATTATCCGTTGCGACGCCGATCGCGACGCCCATTCCTATGCCGATTGCGATGCCGACCCCGATGTTACCTGTATCCATGTTGTCATCGCCTCCGCCAGTCGTCGACTCGTCGGCCCGTTCAGCCATGGGTAGCCGATAGCACTCGAGGACGATAGCTGTCGGTGTGTTCGTCGGAACTGGACGACGCGTCGGAAAACGAAGCCGGCGATACGCGCTGGGTGTGCCGCGTCTCGCAGAACCGACGCCCCCATGCGGCGCTGAAGTCCGAACGAGACGTGGACCGGTTTCAGCCGGGATCCGAGGACGGACGGTACCGCCGGCTCACGGCTTTCCACCGGCCGCTTCGGAACAGCCAGTAGTTGATCCCGCCCGGAATCGACGTCTCGAGCAAGAGTGCGAGGTAGAGGCCGCCGACGCCCAGCGGCGTGACCAGTCCCAGCGCGGCCGCGGGCAGCGCGAAGGCGTACCGGCCGAGCAGCGAGGCGACGAACGGCCAGCGGGTGTCGCCGGCACCGAGCAGCGCCCCCGCGGCGGCCCCGTCGATGCCGAACCCGATCGAGCTGACGGCACCGACGGCGACGAAGACGGCGGCCTGCGTGATCGCTGCGGGCTCCGAGACGAACATCCCCGCGATCGGCCGTGCGAAGACCACGACCAGCACCGTCACACCGACGTAGAGCAGGATCGAGAGCCGGATGATCGCCGCGCCGTACGCCCCCGCCTCGTCCTCCTCGCCCGCGCCGAGGTGCTGTCCGACGAGCGAACTCGAGGCCAGCGACAGCCCCCAGTTGACGCTGTTGATCAGGTCCCGGACGCGCCGCCCGACCTCGAGGGCGGTCACGACGACCGGCCCGAACGAGGCGGCGATCCACAGCAGCGGGAAGACGACGACCCCTTGGGCGAGTCGTCGACCGATCTCCGGCGTGGCGATCTCGATCAGCTGTCGAAACAGGGTCGGCTCGAGCCACGGCCCCGAGAGTGCGATCGGAACGGGACTGGGCTCCATCCCGAGTCGGCCGTACGACCGGCCCAGCATTCCCCACGCGAGGACGAGGGTTACGAAGCCGCTCGCGAGCGTCGTTCCGATCGCCGCACCGGCAGCGCCCAGTCCGAAGCCGAAGATGAGGACGCCGCTGAAGACCACGTTGAGCACCGCGCCGCCGGCGCGGGCCATCATCTCCGTGAACGTGTCGCCGACGCCCGTGTAGGTGCGACTGGCGATGAGACTGAGGATCTCGAAGACCACCGCGGGCGCGACGAAGACGAGATAGGCGCTGCCGTGGCGAATCGCGGCCGGGTCCGCACCGAGCAGGCCGATCAGTCGATCGGGGACGGCGAGAAAGAGGCCCGCGATCGGGAGCGCGATCCCGAGCCCGAGGAGGACGCTCTGCGTGACCGCAAGCGACGCGCGACCGGGCTCCTCGCCGCCGAAGTTCTGCGAGACGAGCGTGACAGTGCCGCCCGCGAGGCCGAGCCCCAGCATCGAGACGAGCTGCCAGTAGCCGAGCGCGAACGCTAATCCCGCGGTTCCCGCTGTCCCGACGGCCATTCCGACCATCGCGAGGTCGGCCGTTTGCTTTGACATGAGCGCGAAGCCGGTGACGATCCGCGGCCACGCCAGTTCCATCGTCGAGCGAAAGCGCTCGGCGTCGATGATCCCGTAGCGCTCGAGCATCCCGGTGACGAACGCGAGCGTAGCCGACCGCTGCTGCCGGTCAGTCATCGCTCCTCCGTTGCGTGACCCACGCCTTCGGTCTGTCGGCTCCGGCACTCGAGGCGAATCGTCACAGATCGTTACAGTTCGTAATTGTTATTACTCATTTGTCACTCCGTACACCATATGTGTCCGCCCTCCCCGTGCCGACTCCGAACGGCCGTACTCGCGACCGCGACGACCCTGCTCACGGTTCCCGCGGTGGTGCTCGCTCAGCGAACGCCGAGCGGGTACGAAACCGGCACCGAAACTGCGACCGCCATGCCGTGGTACGTCCAGGCGATCATCGCCGGCGGTCTCACGCTCGTCATCGGTGGCCTGCTGGTCGCAGTCGCGCCCGACAGCACGCGGCGACGAACGGATCGCGCGCTCGAGGCACCCGGGATCACGTTCGTCTACGGCGTCGTTAGTGGGGTGGTCGTGATCGGAGCCGCGTTTTTGTTGGCGATCACGGGGTTCGGACTCATTTTCGCGGTTCCGATGCTCCTGATTTTCGTCCTCGTGGCGCTGGTGTCCGGCGAGTACGGCTATCTCGCTGTCGGTCGGCTCGTCAGCGACGACTGGCTCCTCGCACTGGGGAGCGCAATCGTCGTTTCGGCGGCAGTCGGTGCGGTTCCGGTCCTCGGCACCATCGTGGGATTCGTCATCAGTAGCATCGGGCTGGGAACGGCCGTCATGGCGTTCCAGGCGGACCGGGATTCACGACCGTGAGAACACTGCTTTGAGGTGGTCGAGCGAGACGAGTGACGTCGGCCGGTCCATGTGGACGCCGATCTCGCCCGACAGCGCTCCCAATCCGAGCCGCTGGACCGGCTCGGGCAGCGAGTACGCGCGCCGAATCCAACGGCCGAGTTCCTGCTCGCGCTCGAGGTCGTCGCGCCAGGCGCGCTCGTAGGCCGCGAGCGTGGTCGGCCGGTCAGGGTCGATCTCGCGGGCGGCGTGGTCGGCACAGGTCATGCCGTAGAGGATGCCGCCGCCGGTGAAGGGCTTGGTCTGGGCGGCCGCGTCACCGATGAGGAAGGCCCGTCGACTCGTCACGCGATCCGGCGGCCCGATCGGGATCGCGCCGGAACAGCGGTGGGCAACGTCGATCTCGTAGCCGTCGATCAGCTCCTCG
This sequence comes from Natrinema zhouii, assembly GCF_013456555.2. GTDB lineage: Archaea > Halobacteriota > Halobacteria > Halobacteriales > Natrialbaceae > Natrinema > Natrinema zhouii. The sequence goes on along the minus strand of NZ_CP059154.1, from coordinate 1,531,935 downwards.
AAGTGTTTGGTCACCTGGACGCCCGGCGGTGCCGCGAGACCGTACTCGACGCCCGCCTCGCCGCGGGGGATGCGCCACGCGAAGAACGTCGGCGGCGTGAGGTGGACGTCGACGAAGTCCTCGTGGTCGTCCTCCTCGGAGAAGGCGAGCACGCCGTGGAGGAACTCCTCGGGCTGAGGAAGTGCGAGTTCGTCCCGAACTCTCGAGCGCGGCCCGTCGCAGCCGGCGAGCATCTTCGCCTCGAATGTTCGAGTTCCGTCGGGCCCGCTGGCGACGACCTCGACGCGGTCCCGGTGTTCGGTGACTCCCGTCACGGTGTGTTCCTCGCGCACGTCCGCGCCCGCCTCGCGGGCCACCGCCGCGAGATGCCGGTCGAGTCCCACGCGATCGATGACGTTCGAGGCGACCCCCTCCTTGTAGAAGGGGTAGTCGTCGCTGTCGGGCCCGCCGACGTGGAATCGCGCGCCGTAGATCTCGTTCTGGAACAGCTCCTCGCGAGCGCCGTCGCCGGTGAACTCCCAGATGTCCGTACTCACGTGGCCCGAACAGGCGAGCGGCTCGCCGATCGTTCCCTTCTCGAGAGCGAGCACGTCGTAGCCGTCCTCAGCGGCCCGGCGGGCGAAACGCGCACCCGGCGGTCCGACGCCGACGACGACGAAATCGTACATGCTCGTCACGTTCACTCCAGTCGGTAAATAGTTTCTCGAGATGAGTTCGTCAGGAGCTTCCGGCGACGGATCGGTATAAAGAGCCCGGGATACGCCGGTCAATTTCTATTATGGGTGATGACATTGCGATAGGTACGACAGTCAGTACCAATGATTGACCGCAGCACCTTCGTGGCCGCGTTCCTCGTCATCGTAGTCATTGCGAGCCCTCCGGCTGGAGCGTACTCCAGTGCACCGGGTTCGAGTTCGTCGTCGAACGCAGCGGCACAACTGGCGGACGAAGACCCCCTCGACTCCCTGGCGTGTCTCCCGTCACCGACGCTCGAAAACATCTCGATGAACGCCTACAAGCAGGAGGCGACGAATCTCGAGACGAAGTCGGGGGACGTTTCCGCGACCAGTACCGGCCCGTCCGACGGGCAAGAGACGTTCAGAATCGAATCCGGATTGATTGCTGCGAGCACGATCTGTTTTAGCGGGTCGGATCACGACAAGGAGAGCATCGAACTCCAGCTCAACGATGTCGGGTTTCAGGACACCACACTTATCGGTCCGTGGACTGACGTCGAGTTCGAGCAGGGCGAGGCCGACTCGATGACCGTCGTTCTCTCGCCGGAGGCGGTACTGGATCTCCTGAAGCAGCTTCCCGATTCGATCGATGCGATGAAGACCATCAAAAATCTGTTCGGTATAGAAGACTACGGTATCGACGAAACGGATCCTGCGGCAAACGAAACCGACGACAGTGAAGACAATACGACGGCTCCGGGCGACGATAGCGGGGACAATACCGAGCCGGATCCGGACGACAATAGCGGAGACAGTACGACGGAACCGGATCCGAACGACGATACCGGAGACGATACGACGGAACCGGATGATAGCGGGGACAATACTGCACCGGATTCGGATGATGATACCAGAGACAATACGACGGCTCCGGACGACGATAGCGGGGACAGTATCGAACCGGATCCGATCGACGACAGTGAAGACAATACGACGGATGTGATCAACGATACCACGAACGAGACGGCGGATGCTGTCGACGATACCGTGGACAATACGACGGATGCGGTCGACGACACGACGAATGAGACGACGGACGCAGTCGACGGCACGACGAATAACACGACCGATGTAGTCGACGGCACGACGAATAACACGACCGATGCAGTCGACGACACGACGAATAACACGACCGATGCAGTCGACGAGACCGTAGGCGCCACGACGGATGCGGTCGACGATACGACGACCAATACGACGGACGCAATCGACGAGACTGTGGATGAGACAGCGCTCAACGAGTCCGTAGACAACACGACAGACGTGGTCGACGAGACCGCGGACGGGACTACTGACGTGGTCGACGAAACGGTAGATGGAACCACCGACGTGGTCAACGAGACCGTAGACGGGACTACCGACGTAGTCGACGAGACCGTCAATGGGACAACGAGCATAGTCGGTGGTATCGTAACGGGAACGACAGCTGCCACCGCTACCAGGTCCGATTTCGCTATCGGCTAGCCACCGACGGAATCGGCGGCCGATCGTTCCGATAGCCGACCGAAACTCCCGGCCGAAACACGACGCGGTCGATACCGTCTTCCCGTTACTGTGTGTCGACGACTTTTGATCGAATCACGATTCGTCTCGAGGTAATTCGCGTATCGATCACGCTGGTGCACCATCTCTGACAGTAATAGTTGGTCTAGAAACGAGTGGAATCTGTCGAACCCGGTTTATAGGACCTCGGATACGCGCGCAAATTTATAACTATACAGTTGATGGAATACGGGACACCCGTGCCAATCGATCGCAAACGATTTATTGTCAGTTTTCTCGTCACGAACGTCGTGCTGGCCTGCGTCTTGACGGGCATGATAACGGCCGGTGTGGGCGCTGCCATCCCAACTGCCGGTGTCGGGACGTTCGCAGTTACGTTCGACGAACTACACGGAGAGGGATTCGAGCAAGAGTCGACGATGGGAGGCACCGAGACGTGCGGACAGTACTCGGTCAACGTCGCTCAGATCGACGAGGGGACGATCGAGGGACTGCACCTGTTCAAAGACGTCGAAATGCCTGTTACTGGTGAGACAGTCAGAGTGTCAATACAATCCGACGACGTCGAGTTCCAGGGTCTCAGCCAGAAGTTCACCCATCTCGAGGGCGACCTCTCGTTCGACGAGGACCAGGTGACCGAATACGACACCGAAGGCTCCCAGGACCAGATGCGAATGTCGGCATCGAGTATCACGATCGAGGACGGGACGATCCACACCGACCGCCAGTTCATCACCAAACTCTCGCTCGACGACCTCACCGTCGACACGATACGGAACCCCGACGATGAGGGGCTGGAAAATCGAGAAAACGATTGCATAGCGGAGAACAGTACCGACGAATAAGCTATCCGAAACGACACCTCGTTTGTGTCGGCAGCATCGAATCTCGTCTCGTCGGACGAAGCGGCGCGAGACCGTCGTTATGCGTCAGCGTCGGATTCGAGCAACGCCCAGAATCGGTCGGTGTCGCCCTCGAATCGCTCGAGCAGGTCGCGCATCTCCGCTCGGTGTTCGTCGGTAATTTTGACGTGGACCATCCCCTCATCGGGCTGGCCGTAGACGACGCTCGCGCCCTCGGGCGCGGCGACGATCGCGGGCAGAGCCACCAGATCCTCCTCGCCGTCGACCAGAATCGTCGTCGGCTCGTCGGCCTCGAGCGCGCGCCGGAGCGCCCGAACGACCGGTGCAGCGAGCTCTGCGGGCGGATTTCGGACCTCGATGCTCGCGCCGGCGGTCACCGCCTCGTGAATCTCCTCGTCGACGGCGCTGCGTTTCGTTCGGCCGTCGACGAGCGCGACGTCGGGCCGGTGACCCGCCTGCAGGAGATGGTAGGTGACGACGTCGCCGACGGCGATCAGGGGGCCGTCGACGGTCTCGAGGAGCCGATCGGCGTCGGTCTCGATCGGTCCCATCGGCTCCTTGAGTTCGTGGCGGAGGTCGTCAGGTAAAACCAGTAGCTGGTCGTCGCTGTCGGGCGACGTCGGCTGCGTATCGTCGTCGCGAGTCACGGCGATCAGCGAACCTTCAGGGCGTACGCGCCCGCTTCGGTGATCTGCATCTCCGTCGCGATTTCGCTTTTCTCGGGGTGGGCGATGATGACGTAGCCCGCCCAATCTTCGGTCAGCGACGAGGAGTTGCAGGCGTCGCAGGTCTCGTTGTCCGGTTCGTTGACTCGGTGACACTCACGACAGACGAGACGGTCGGATGCCATGGTTATTCACCCGCGGTCGCTTCGCGCTTCTCGCGTTCTTCCTCGAGCCATTCGTGTTTGCCGAGGCCCGGTTGTTTCGCGGTGAGCCCGATCTTCGAATCTCGGGGGTTGCGCTCGTCGATGCTCTTGGTGACGATGCGCGTCCGGACGGCGTCCTCGACGCCGAGCGACCGGCTGGACTCGTTCGAGGCGAGTCGCTGGTTCTCGCCGTCGAAGGCGAGGTACTCGTCGCTGATCTGGGAGACGTGCAGCAATCCGTCGACCGGGCCGATCCCGACGAACGCACCGAACTCGACGACCTCGACGACGGTGCCGTCGACGACTTCCTGCATCTGCGGATCGAACGTCACCGCGTCGAACTCGGCCTCGTAGTAGACGCCCGGCCGATTCGGTAACACCGTTCCCTCTCCGATATCGTGGACGTTGGTGACGGAGACGATACTCCCGACCTCTTCGTCCATCCGCCCCTCGAGCTTGTCCTGGAGCAGTCGTTTGACTCGATCCGGCGAAACGTCGCCGAGTTCTTCCGGCGGTACTTCTACCGTGTCCTTCAGCCTAACCCGTTTGTACATCTATGGTTGAGTGATCGCTAACTTGTTTCTCCCGCGTAATGCAATTACCGGTCTGCTCGCCTCGAGCACCCGGTCGCGCAGCGGGCGGTCGTTCGTGACGACGTATTCGATGGTTCCCTCGCGAGCGAGTTCGACCAGAGCGTCGTCCGCGTACGATGCCTCCGTATCGACGACGAGACAGCGCTCGGTCGCCAGATCGTGGCCGACGGTCGCGGCCGTCCCCTCCTGGCCGCCCTTCTCGGACAGCCGCCGCAGCTCCTCGAGGACGGCCTGCGGAATCGTCGGCTCGAACGAATCGAGGAGCCGCTCGAGTTCCTCGAACAGCCGAACGTCGAGTTCGACCGGCATCATGAGCGCGCTCGTGTCGAGGGCGACTCGCGTCCGCGTGCTCATCGCCTTAGTCCGTGAGTGTTCCCAGGCCGATCAGCCGCCAGCGCGCACCGATGCGGCGGTTGATCGCGATTTTCGTCCCTGGATCGGCGGCGACGGGCCGCTTGAGTTTGACCTCACACTCGCCGCTGCGGGCACTGGTGACCGAGCCGACGGTCGTCGCCGTCCCGACGGTCATCATCAGCGGCTCGCCGGTGCTGATCTCGTCGACCGTCTCGCCGCTCTCGGCACCGACGACGCGCTCGAGCAGGTCGACGTCCATCGTGAACTCGTTCCACGTCGGCGGGAGCGTCCCGGGCGGGCCGGCCATCCGGCCCGCCAGCGCGTCGCCCTTCGTCAGCGAGGGGTCGAGCTTGGTTCCGACGCCGAGCAGGCCGCCCGGCGTGACGGTGTCGACGGTCTCGCCGCCGGCCTGCAGCGAGCGGATGCTCGTCTGAATCGGGACGTACTCGCTCTGGCCGCCCTCCTCGACCTCGCGGCCGGGTCGGATCTCGATCTCGTCGCCGACCTCGAGTTCGCCTCGGACCAGACTGCCGCCGAGAACGCCGCCGGCGAGGTCTTTTGCCGTCGTCCCGGGTTTGTTGATGTCGAAACTGCGGGCGACGTGCATCCGAGCATCGGTGTCGGGATCCCGCTCAGGGGTCGGAATCTCCTCCTCGATGGCCTGAATCAGCAGGTCGAGATTGACCTCCTGTCCCGCGGAGACGGGGACGATCGGGGCGTCTTCGGCGACCGTGCCCTCGACGAACTCCTTGATCTGCTCGTAGTTGTTGCGGGCGGTCTCGGCGTCGACGAGGTCGACCTTGTTCTGGGCGATGACGATGTTGTCGATGCCGATGATGTCGAGCGCCATCAGGTGCTCTTCGGTCTGGGGCTGGGGAACGGGTTCGTTGGCGCTGACCACCAACACGGCGCCGTCCATCAGCGATGCGCCCGAGAGCATCGTCGCCATCAGGGTCTCGTGACCCGGGGCGTCGACGAACGAGACGGTCCGAAGCGGCTCGCTTTCCGAGCCGTCCGGACACTCCTCCTCTACGGTGTAACATTCGGGTTCGTCCGCTCCCTCGCAGTAGCGGAAGGTCGCGTCGGCATAGCCGAGCCTGATAGAGATACCACGCTTCATCTCCTCAGAGTGCTGGTCCGTCCACGAACCGCTCAACGCTTGCACCAGCGTCGTCTTGCCGTGATCTACGTGGCCGACGAGCCCGATGTTCACCTCCGGTTGTCGATTTCCTACCATAAGACGATGAGTAATCTTGGGTAATGATTCCGCTGTGCGACTGATAAAGGTTGCGAGCTATCCCTTCGTTTCGGGCGACGGAGAAGGCTAGAGAGTCTCACTCACATCGCCGCCGGAACACCGTCGACCCGACGACTTATCTCGATTCCGCGTCTCCCTCCGGCCGTGTCAGAGTTCGCGTTCGAACTCGAGTTGTGCGCCCACCTCGAGTCGCGCCGAGAGGGGATCGTCGCCCGCCAGCTCGGCGGTAGCGTCGCCGATCCCGGCGGGCGGATTCTCGACGTGCTCTGCGTCGAGCCCGGCCCCGAGTTCGACGACCGCGTCGCGATCACGAGCGAGTCGATCCCCGACGCCGCCATCGAGTCGGCCGTCGGCACCGGCCGGGCGCGCTACTGGAAGGACGCCTTCGACTGCCATCCCGAGCGCGCCCGGAGCGCCCTCGAGCGCGCGCTCGAGATCAGCTTCTTCGAACGCGATCACGCTGCCAGCACGACCAGCGGCCGCGACTACGTCCGGCAGGTCGCCCGCTACCCCGACTGGTACAGACGGATCGTCGGGATCGAGAACAAGCCCGACCTCGGCCGGCCGGGCGACCTCGAGGCCCAACTGTGGACGGACGTGAGCCTCGCGCTGGTCGACGAAGTCGTGCTCGCGACCGAGAGTTACGTCACCCGCGCGCACTTACACCGGATCCCCGAGGAAGTCGGCGTCTGGCGGGTTCACCGCGACGGATCGGACGCGGGCCGCTCGCTCGAGATCGAGGTGATCCGCGAGCCGACGCCGCTCTCCGTCGACGAGCCGGGGATCGAACCCCTCGAGTCCCACCCAGGTCGGACCGAGATCGAAGTCGTCTCCCCCGCGGCGAAGGCGCGAACGCGCCGGCGGATCGCCGAACGGGCCTACGGCAAGGGCTGGCGGACCTACAGGTTTCCCGCTTGCATGGCTTGCGAGCCGACCGATCCGGACGCGGTCGGCGCGACGCTGCCCTACTGCGAGTGGGCCGGCCGCGTGGTCGACCCGGGCTCGGAGTGCGGACCGTCGTGTCCAGGTTACGACTCGGCCGCAACGTCCGACGTCGACCTCGAGGCCGAGCGCGACCAGCGGACGCCCTGGCGCGCCGATCCCGAGGGAAAGCGGCGTCGCCAGTCGGGATTGGATCAGTTCGAGTGAGAGCGTAGTGACACCGGCGTCACGTAGTCGGACCGACGTCCGCGAAGGCCTATTACGATCACCCGTGGATATCCCGTATGCCCACGAAATCGAACGGCGACGGCCTGTCGGCGGAGACGCACCTCGGCTGGACCGCGCTTCGCGTCGCCGACCTCGAGGAGACGATCGCGTTCTATCGGGACGTCGTGGGACTGCGCGTGCTTCGTCGCTCCGAGTCCGGGTCTGCTGACGAGCACGAGTCGCAAGCTATCTTCGGCGCCGACGAGATGCCGCTGCTCGTCCTCGAGGGCGACCCCGACGTGCCCGAACGTCGCCGGTCGGAAACCGGCCTCTACCACACCGCGTTCAGGGTGCCGACCCGCGCGGCGCTGGGCGACGCGCTCCGCCGAATTCGGGAGCGGTGGCGACTGGATGGGGCGTCCGACCACCGCGTGAGCGAGGCGCTCTACCTTTCGGATCCCGAGGGGAACGGCGTCGAAATCTACCGCGACTACCCGCGCGAGGAGTGGCCCCGGACCGACGACAGCCGGATTCGGATGGCGACGGAACCGCTCGATCTCGCCGCCGTCGCCGACGCCGCCGCAGGCGACGACCGCGCTCCCGCGGGGACCGATATCGGTCACGTCCATCTCGAGGTATCGTCGCTCGAGGCGTTCCGGGAGACGACGTGGACGCGCTCGGGTTCGAGGTGCAAGCGGACGTCCCGGGCGCGCTGTTCGTCTCGGCGGGCGGCTATCTCCACCACGTCGGGGCGAATACCTGGAAGGGGCGGACCGAGCCGGTCTCGGAGCGGGGCCGTGGACTGTCCTGGTTCGAAGTGGTCGTTCCGGACGCCAGCGCACTCGAGGCAGCTCGTACGCGCCTCGCAGACCGCGGGGAACTGATCGGCGAGACGGGCGACGGATTCGTCGCTACCGATCCGGACGGAATCGACGTTCGGCTTCGGGTCGGATCGCCGGCGTAGCCTCGCCACGATGCTGCCCGCGTCGGCCCGACGCCGTTCACTCGAGAACGTACTCCTCGCCATCGACCTCGAGGCCAAGCGCGATCGGAGAACGCCGTGGCGGCGCGATCCGAGCGGACAACGGCGACGTCGATCCCGTCTGAATCGGTTCGGATAACACGACAAAAAATTTATACTACCGATCGGAATGGCGATTCGATGCCTCCGAAATCCCCGCTTGTTCATCCGCGCGAGTACTTTCAGAACCGGTCTAATCCACTTCGATCTGGACTGGTAATCGTCGTCCTGTACGCCGTTGCGACGACGGTGCTGATGTGGATAGTTGTGAATCAGCTGCTCGCGCAGATGGAAAACGTCCCCAGCGGTATCACGGACTCTATGAACGAGCTCGTAAGCACGGCGGCGGTATCGAACGTCGTGCTACTCGCTCTCTCATTGCTCGTCATCGCCGCGTTCATGCACTACTCCTGCGGTGGAAGCGACACCGACGGCTCGTTCGAAGACGCCGTGGCGGTCGCCGGGTGGGCCTACGCTCCCGATCTCCTCGAGCTTCCCGTCCGATATCTCCTCGTGCGAAACACGATCGCCGATCTCGAAATCGACCTAGAAAATACGGAGCAGGCCGCGTCTGCAGTGCAATCTCTCGAAGGATCGTTCACGCTCCCGACGCTGCTGACGAGCGTCGTCGTGGTCGGATGGAGCGTCTACATTCTTTCGAACGCGACCGCAGGATCCCACAACGTTGACCTCCAGAAAACGTTCCTGCCGGCGGTCATCGTCGGTATCTGTGCGCTGGTGTTTCGACTGATTTAAAAGAAGTGATCTGCGGCAAGACAGCGCATCGTGGGTTGTCGATCCGTATTTGTACTTCAGCGGGCCCGTACTTCAGAGCACGTACTCCTCGCCGTCGATCGCTAGCGGCTCCTCGAACGCCTCCTCGGCGGGATAGAAGTGCGCGAGGTGGACCAGTCGCGTCCGGTCGGCGTTCAGCTGCTCGGCCATCGCGAGCGCCCCCTCTCGAGTCATGTGTTTCGTGCCGAACGTCCGAGGGGTGCCCTCGCCGTCCTCGTGGCGACCGCCGAGGGGGTGGTACTCACAGAGGCTCGCGGGGACGATCCCGTCGGCGAGCAGGAGGTCCGCGTCGGCCAGTACCGTGCGGGATTCCTCGGGAATACTGTAGCTCGTATCGCCCGTGATCGACAGCTTCGCGCCCGTCTCGGGGTCCTCGATCGCGAGCCCGTAACAGACCAGCGGCGGGTGTTCGACCGGCACCAGCGTCACGTCGAGACCGCAGATGCGGACCGTCTCGAGCGGCGTCGTCGGGACAACGGTGACGGTATCGAGGTAGTGGTAGTCGTCCCGAATCGTCTCCGCGACGCTCTTGCCCGTCTCGGGGTCGGTCTCGTCGGCCGCGTAGACCTCGAGCGAGTCCAGGACGCGAAAGACGTTGCCCAGCCCGTCGAGGTGGTCGAAGTGAATGTGTGTGATGACGGCCGCGTCGGGCAGCGGGACGCCGTCGCGAAGGAACTGGTAGCGAAAGTCGGGGCTGAAGTCGATCAGCAGCGACTCTCCCGTGCGCTCGTTCTCGACGTGAACCGAGAATCGCGTCCGCTCGACGCCGCGCTCGCGTGCGGCCGTACAGGTATCGCAGTCACAGCCGACGGTCGGCGTTCCGGTCGTATCGCCAGTACCCAGCAGCGTTACCCGCATGGTCTCGCCTCCATCCCGACGCTCACAGAACGGTCCGATACCCCCTCGAGCGCCTTCGAGCGCCGCGGGCTACACATACGCAGTCCCTTCTTCGAGCGCCGTCCGAATGAACGGATGATCCGTCTTCGCTTCGAACCGGTCGGCCGGCAAGATGTGGACCGAGAAGACGACGCCGTGCTCGAGCCCGACGCTCTCGGCGAGCGCCTCGAGTTCCCGTTCGACCGTTTCGTCGGCTTCCTCGAGGACCAGCAGTATCTCGGTTTCAGTATGGACGCCGCGGTCGTCGCCTCGGACGGCGGCCCCGAACGCGACGAGGTGACGGATCGACTCGCCGTGGGCCGCCTCTGCCCGGTCGGCGAACGCCGCCGCGGCGTTCCCCGCTGTCGCTCCATCGCTCATGCGTCGTGGTAGGCTGCCGTCGCATAAAGGGTATGCTGTTCCCCGGCCGTTGCCGAACGAGTTCGGTCGATCGGTCGATCGCTGCCGTCGGCGGATCGTTCGCCTTCGGCTTCGGTTCCGACGTCCGTTATCGGCCTCGTATCGCCCTGTATCCTACGTATAGCGCGGTCGCTGCGACCCCGGCAACGGCCGTGGTCGGGACGTCTCGGCGCTGGCGAAGCCTCGTATAGAGGCTCGACTCGGCGACGTGACCCTCGTAGCCGCCGCGCTCCTCGAGATCCTCGGTCGGCTCCTCGAGCCCGCTCGAGTCGGCCGATTGCGGCGGCTCGTCTTTCCGTTGTTGGCTGACGAATACCGTCTCCATGAGGGTATCCATCAGGCTCGAGAGGGTCCGGCCGAGCAGGACCATGTTCTTGCCGCCACCGCCGACGGTGACCTCCCGCTGAGGGTGTTCCGCGGCGTGAAGGATCGTCCGCGCGACCGTCTCGGGCGCGTAGACGGGTGCCGGGAGCGTCGCTTCACTGTCCATGTGATTCTTCGCGTGCTCGGGAAACGGCGTGTCGATCGAACTCGGTTTGACCAGCGTCACCGAGACTGGTGCATCGTCCTTCTCGAGTTCCATCCGCAGCGTGTCGGTAAATCCCTTGACGGCGTGTTTGGACGCCGAGTAGCTGCCCTGCAGGAGGATGGCGCGATCGGAGACGATACTCCCGATGTTGATGATCGCACCGCCGTCGTCTTTCCCTTTCAGGTGGTCGGCAGCCTCGAGCGAGCCGTACAACAGCCCCCAGACGTTGATGTCGAACTGGCGGCGCATCTCCTCGACCGGAACGTCCTCGAGCTCACCGAAGATGGAGATCGCAGCCCCGTTGACCCACGTATCGAAGCCGCCGTAGGTCTCCCGCGCAGTCTCCGCGATCTCGCGGACGTCGTCACGATCGCTCACGTCGGCGACGACGTACTCGGCGTCGCCACCGTCTGCCTCGATCTCCTCGACCGCTTCGCGTAACGCGTCCTCGCTTCGGGCGGCCAAGACGACTCGCGCTCCGCGGTCGGCGGCCATTCGCGCTGTGGTCAGTCCGATCCCCGACGACGCGCCGGTGATCACGATCACTTGCTCCTCGAGTGGTTTCAGATTCGGTGTCATGGATTGTGTCCTCGGTTTCGGATATCGGCGGAACCGATCGTGTCGGACGCCGCGAGCGACCGGATCGGTCGCTGTCGTCGCTCGCTCGCGGCTCCGCGTCGATCGTCGTCGACACTCGAGGGAAGGGCCACGACACGTTGCTATGTGATGCCTGTATTGGCATGGCCACTGGCCGCCGTTCGGAATCTCCGTCTTCGTTTCAGTCGGACTACGTTTCTCGGAGACCGATTCGTCCACGGATCTTTCCCCGTCACCGGTGTACAGTCGACTACGATGAGCGATCAGCAGACCAGTCCAATCGATTACGGTTTCAGGGGACGATTGAATTGGATCATCAGCGGTGCGATCAGCGGTGTCGCCGGTGCGATGGCGTTCGGTGCTGTCCTCGGGCTCCTCAATCCGGATATCGTCTCCGTGACGATTCCCTCGTTATACGGGATGACGCCCGGTCGCAGTACAGGGTGGACCCTGCATCTACTGCATGGGCTCGTGCTCGGCGTCCTCTTCGGCTTTCTCGTCACCCGTGAGTCGGTCCTCCGCACGTTCATCCTCGACACCGAGACGAGCGTTCTCGCGCGCTACGGACCGAGTGTGCGAGTCACGTTCGCTGGAACGGTCTACGGACTACTCATCTGGATCAGTATTCCGCTCGTTGCGCTGCCGGTCTGGGTATCCGTCGCTGGCGGTGCCAGTGCTGATTTTCCGACAGCGACCGTCGAAAGCCTGTTCGGTCATCTGATCTTCGGCGCAACGCTCGGATTCCTCTTCGCAAATGTAATCAACGTAACCACTGGTTCCGAGTAACCGACTGCGATGCCGTCCGGCTTCGATTTGACAATCCGTGGTACTCACGGCCACGATGATGCGATGCACGCTTCCATTCGTTTTCCTGAATTCCCCTCGTTCAGCCGTCTCTGCCGGGTTAACGCTCAAGGGAGTCCATTTCGTACTAGCGATCGTAACTGGACAAACTAATTAAGGTCCACCACAGTCTGGATTACATGAACGACCGCTACGACGTAGTCATCGCCGGTGCCGGTCCCGCCGGCGCACAGTGTGCCCGCGATCTCGTCGCCAGAGGGTACGACGTCGTCGTCCTCGAGACCGAAGCCGAGGACGAGTTCCCGCGCCAGAGCAACAAGTCCACCGCGGGGACCTTCCACTCCATGATGGCCGCCTTCGGCATTCCGGACGACGTCGTGATGCAGTACACCGACAGCGTCGTCCTCGAGTCGCCGACGGAGCACTACGTTCGCGACCAGACCGGTGCAGTCCTGGAGTTCGCGGACTTCAAGCGCTATCTGGTGAAAGACAGCCGTGACGACGGCGCCGAGTACCGCTTCGACGCTCGCGTCACCGCACCGATCATGGAGAACGGCGAGATCGTCGGCGTCACCTACAACGGCGACGAGGAGGTCTACGGTGATATTATGATCGACGCGACGGGGCCGAGCGCGCCCCTCGCGAAGAAACTCGACATCGTCGATCTCGAACGGGAAAACCACGCCATCGGTATCGAGTACGAGTTCGAGGGGATCGACATCGACCGCCCTGGCTTCGCGGATCTCCACGACGCAATGATGTTGCGGCTCGATCACAACATCGCACCCGGCGGCTACTCCTGGATCTTCCACACCGGCGAGGACACCGCGAAGGTCGGCCTCTGTTACATCCAGAACGGCAGCCACGACCAGTACAGCCGCGACAATTTCACTATCGACGACTACCTCTCTCACTGGCTCGAGACCGACCCGCGGTTCCGAGACGCCGAACCGATCGAGGGCAAACAGCACCGCGGCTCGGCCCACATTCAGGCGCCGGGGAAACTCCACACCGATCGGTTCATGGCCATCGGCGACACCGTGCCGAGCCTCGATCCGCTCTGGGGCGAGGGGATCAACAAGTGCATGCAGTCCGGTCGCGCGGCCGCCGCCACCGCCGATAGCGTCCTCAAACACGACGGTATCGAGCCGACCGCCGAGAACCTCGAGGTATACGACACTCTCTGGCACCGCGACGTCGCACCCAACGCGAAGAGCCGGCTACTGATGACCCAACTCCTCTATCTCGCATCGAACGAGCGCTACGACACGCTCATGCGGGATCTCCAGCAACTCGACGACGACACGCTGGCCAAGGCGAACAAGGGGGACGTCCGCGCCATCGCGAACCTGATCGAACTCGAGGACGTGCCGTTGCTCGCCCGATTCGCGAAACAGCAGTTGGATCTCGATCTCGGATCGATGCTTTCGTAGACAGGCTTGCGGTCGCTCTCTCGTTCGAAAGACGAACGGGATCACTCCTGAAAACGGCTACGAACGCCGCCTTCGCCGTCGATTTACGCGTCCGTTCCGATCGTTCGACAGATGGCGCTCCTCGAGAACCTCGTGCTGGTGTTCGTCGCCGGGCTGATCACGGCGCTGGCGACCGGGCTCGGCGCGCTCCCGTTTTTCTTCTTCGAGGGGATCAGCGATCGGCGAAACGTGGTTCTCTGGGGACTCTCGTCGGGAATCATGGTCTCGGCGTCGCTGTTCGGCCTCGTCGAGGAGGGACTGGCCGAGGGGACGCCCCTCGAGATCGCGATCGGGATGGCGGCCGGGGTCGCGCTCGTTGTCCTCGCCCACGACGTGCTGATGGACACTGAGATCGATCCCCACCAGTACGAGGAAGCCGATTTCAAGAAGCTCGTCCTCATTCTCGGGATCCTGACCGTCCACAGTTTCCCTGAAGGAGTGGCCATCGGCGTCTCCTTCGCCGATCTCGGTCTCGAGGGCGGCACCCAGTTCCTCGGCTTTACGATCCCGGTGCTGGCGGTCTTCATGACGGTCGCGATCTCGATCCACAATATTCCAGAGGGGACCGCGATCTCGATCCCGCTGCGGTCGATGGACGTCGCGAACTGGAAGCTGGTCTGGTGGGCCGTCTTCTCGAGTCTTCCACAGCCGATCGGGGCCGTCCTCGCGTTCGGATTCGTCCGCTACGCCCGCGAGTTCCTGCCCTACGGCTTCGGCTTCGCCGCCGGCGCAATGATCTACCTCGTGCTCACCGAGTTCGTCCCCGAGGCGCTCGAGATCGGCGACCGGCTGCCGCGGGGCGGCAAGCCGGAGCTGGCGGGCGGCATCGCCGTCGGGATTCTGGTCATGGTGCCGCTCGCGTTCGTGTAACGGCTGCTGTGGCCGTCGTCGGCTGCTGTAGCCGTCGTCACACCTACTCGAGCACGCGTCCGTGCTCGTCGATCTCCCCCGCGACGATTCGGGTCGAGGAAATCCGCTCGCCGTCGTCAGCGTAGACGTAGGGCGCGACGATCCCAGACAGTGGGTCGAATCCTCGCTCGCGCCGCAATCCGTTGATCGCCTCGAGTTCGGGAGCCGTCTCGGGGGAGACCACCAGCGCATCGATCGAGGGCTCGTCGGTCGCGATGCCGTACTCGCTCTCGAGCGTTCGGATTTCGACGTCGCGGTCCCACTCGTCGAGGTCGCGGATCGCGTCGGTCACGGCTCGCGTTCGCTCCTCGAGCGATGGGATCGGACGAGGCTCGTGGCGCGTCTCGATCGCCAGGTCGTCGCTGGTCAGTGCGACGACGACGCCGTCCTCGCCGAAGCGCAGCGCGTGCTCGAACAGGGTGCGATGCCCGTCGTGGAGCGGCCCGAACGTGCCGGCGACTGCGATTCGCATACCCGACTCGAGGGCCAGAGTCCCTATAACTGTGTGCGGAACGCTGCCCGCGTCATCTCGCACCCCGTCGCTTTCAGAACCGGCTGCTATTCCCCTGCACACGGGAGATGAGAATTATTCCTGTCGGGTGTCTCCCATCTCGGATTGTTCACCTCGGAAGTGGGCTCCGGTGGGAGCAACTATGAACGCGGCACCGAAAGGGGCCGATAGCAATGTTCGATCGCGGCGAATCGGCGGGCGCGAAGATCTGCAACGACTGGTCCGACGGGGTGAGTTGGATGGCCCATCCCGAAGAAGGCGGCCAGCGCGTGAGCCACGCGATTCGAACGCCTGACGGGGTCTGGCTTCTCGATCCGTTAGATGCTCCCGATATCGATCGCGCGCTGGCGGATTTCGGTGCGGTCGCCGGCATCGCCGTCCTCTCGTGCTGGCACTCCCGTGACGCCGACGTGTTCGCAGACCGCTACGATGTCCCCGTCTCCGTTCCCGACTGGATGGGACGCGTCGAACAGCGCATCGACGCACCGCTCGAGCGGTACAGTGGCTCGTTTCCGGCGTCGAGTATTCGCGCGATTCCCAGTCGACCGTTTTCCGTCTGGGACGAGGCCGTCCTCTCTCACGAGCCCAGCGGAACCCTCATCGTTCCCGATTCGCTGGGGACGATCGATTCGTTCCTGGTCGGTGAGGAGCAACTCGGCTTGCAGCTGTTGCGTCGGCTCAGGCCACCGCTCGAATTGAACGATCTCGAGCCGGAACGCGTCCTCGTCGGGCACGGGACGGGGATTACGGAGAACGGGAGCGCCGTCCTCCGGGCGGCGCTCAGGTCGCCTCGGAGACGATTTCCGCGAGCGCTCGTGCGGAACGGTCCCGCGACCCTCCGAAATATTCTCAGAACGGTCGGTTGAACGCCTCGACTGTGACCGGTTACTTGACGGCGCTTGTCGCCAACCGGCAGTGAAGATTCGATCGCGTTGCGTCGACATCGACAGAGGAAAAAGATCCGTCCTGACAAAAGCCGTTAGGCGGAGCCAGTCCGGTTACTCGACTGTGATTTGTTGATGGAACTAACTACGTATCCGATGGCGGCACCGAGAAAAACGAGTCCGAGAATAAATCCATACAGGAGGAAATGAGACGGACTGTCCGGCGAAATGATGAGACTTATCAGTGTCATCCCGGCAATGAAAGTCAGAATACCGCCGGTAAGTAAACTAGAAGGGCGAACGTCACCTACCGTTGACAGCCCGAGGCCAGTTGCCGCAGATAGTCCAATCAATACGACTAGCGCTATCAGACCCCTTTCCGGCCCTTCGGCTATCACTGTCCACCACTGCCAAATGGTATCGCGAGGTGGCCAGAGGACGAAACCAGCGATGAAAATAACGACGCTGCTTAAAAGTATCTCAACTACTCTCGTTCCCATAGGACTAATTCCTTTTCCGGTACATGAAAATCTTCTGAAGGATAAATCACGCCTCTGATCCGCCTTCCTCTGCACTCGTATACGATTCTCACCGGAACGACCGATCACACCGTTTCAGGCAACCAGCCGCCGTCGACCTCGAGGTTCTCCCCGCTAACGTAGCCGCTCTCCGGATCGAGGAAGAAGTACAGCGGTGCGATCAGGTCCTCGAAGCTCGCGGGCCGGTCGCGGGGCAGGTCCTCGGGAAACTCCGCGGAGTTCTCGACGACGTACGGCGAGATGGCGTTGACCGTAATTCCGTCGTCCTGTGTGTCCGCCGCGAGCATGCGCGTGAACATCAACACGCCCTTCTTCGCGACGAAATAGGGGAAGTTCTTCGGACTGACGAGCCCCTGCTCGCTCGAGGCGTAGCCGATATTCACGATCCGGCCGTACTCGGTCTCTCGCATCCCGGGTAGCGCTCGCTTCGAACAGAGGTACGTTCCGTTGAGATTGGTCTCGAGGACGCGGTTCCAGGTCTCGAACTCGAGGTCGGCCCAGTGGGCGGGCGCGAAGTCACCGACGTTGTTCACCAGCACGTCGACGCTTCCGAGTTCGGCTTCGACGGCCGCGAAGAGGCCGTCGACGCTCTCGGGATCGGTGACGTCGCCCTGAACCGTCATCGCCGCGGACGCGCCGCGATCGCGGGCCGCGTCGGCCACGTCGCGGGCCGCGTCGGCGCTGGTGTGGTAGTGGACCGCCGTCGCCGCACCGCGCTCGGCCGTCGCCAGCAGTAGTTCGCGACCGACGCCTTTCGCGCTCCCCGTGACGAGTACCGTTTGCTCCGCAAGGTCTGGTCCCTCCATACGTCCGTAGTCGGCGAGGGCGTGGAAAAACTGTCCGACCGCCGCTCACTCGCCCGCGACAGCGGTGGATCCCACGGGTTGCCACCCGCGGATTTACGGTGGTGTGCGAGTAATCCGCCGTTCATGTTAGAGACAGTGTTGCTCGCAGTCGGGCCCGGAGACGCAGACCGCAGCAATCAGCTGGCCGAAGCGGTCCTCGAGATCGCGAAACCCGCCGGTGCGACCGTCGTCCTCGCACACGTCTTTACCAGCACCGAGTACGACGAGGTGCTCGATCGCCTCGATTTCGACCGAACTGTCGACGAGATCGACCCCGACGCGGTCGCGTCGCGTCACTCGACGATCCACGATCTGCAGGCCATTTTGGACGAGCACGAGATCGACTACGAGATCCGCGGCGCAGTCGGAGAACACGGGCCGTCGATCGTCGATCTGGCCTCGAGTGCCGGTGCCGACCGAGTCGTCGTCGGTGGACGGCGTCGGTCGCCGACGGGGAAGGCCGTCTTCGGCTCGACGGCCCAGGAAGTGCTCCTCTCGGCGCCGTGCCCCGTCACCTTCGTCCGGAGCGAGTAATTCGAGGACTGATCGATCGCTGTCGACCTCTTGTCGATCGACAGCACGTCAACGGAGAACGGTGGTTCCCGGCCACTCGTGCGTCGTTTTCTCGAATACTGCAACGACGAGAATACTTAAGCGGATGGCCCGACCAGTGTGCCGGTATGGCAATCGAGACGATACTCCTCGCAGTCGGACCGATGGACACAGTACGCGCACCGGAACTCGCCCAAACGGCTCTCGAGATCGCCGACCCCCTCGGTGCCACGGTCGTGATCGGCCACGCCTTCACGGAAGACGAGTACGAGGACGTCCACGATGACCTCGGCCTCAATGCCCGCGTCGAGGACGTCGACCCCGACGAGGTCGCCGCTCGGCGCGCACCGGTCCCCCAACTCGCCGAACGCTTCGAGGAGGCCGGTGTCGACTACGAAATCAAAGGTGCACTCGGGGAGGTCAGCTCCCAGGTCGTCGACATGGCGATCGACGTCGACGCGGATCGAATGATCGTCGGCGGTCGACGTCGCTCGCCGGCCGAAAAGGCCGTTCTCGGCTCCGTCTCCCAGGAAATCATTCTGCAGGCACCCTGCCCAGTCACCTACTTCCGCGACCTCGACGTGATGGAGTAGCGACGACGCGCCGACGCTCCCGCCGATTCCGTTCGCCGCTTTTATTCGCTTTGTTTGATCCCCTCAGTTACTGCTTCATCTGCTCTCTTCGGTTCCCTCAGTACGGCTCGTCGGCGCGTCGCTTCCACTCTCGTTCCTGACGCCGCTCGCGGACGTGGCGCTCCCCGTCGGCCAGTTCCCGTCGAACACGCCGCTCGAGCGACCGCGTCTCGGCCAGCAGGCTCTCCTGGAAGTTCTCGAGGACGTCGTAGGACCACCGGTCCTCGTCGACGACGCCGTGAGGGAGGAGGTCGGTGCGGATCGCGTCGGCGAGATCGTCGCGGCCGGCCGCCCTGAGCAACTCCTCCGCCTGGGAGAGGTGATCCATGCCGTGACCCGTCGCGTGATGGAACTCGAGCAGACAGCCCTGTGCGCGCTGGGCCCACTCGAGCCCCAACTCGACCTCGTGGAGGGCCTCGAGTTCCGTTTCGGATAGCGCCGTTGCCGGGTCCGATTCGGCCGCTGCTTCCGGAGCTGTGTCGTCGGTGGCCATACGACGAACTATGTCATGGAGTGGCATACATATGTTGCCAGATCGCTGATGGGGAGCGGTCGTCATCGCTGTCGTCGTCGCTGTCGTGACTGTCTCCGTCGTCACAGTCGTCACCGTCGTGCTATTGGTACTGTCATCGCTGTTATCACCGTCATCGCCGTCGTTGCCGGCAGCCGCGGCGCTCGGTATCGACGCTGAAACCTATCGAAATCGCTACTCGTTGTCGAGTATAATCTGGGTAGTTAAGTACGGCCGCGGTCGTCCCTAGGACAGCATGGTCTACTATGCGGGCGTCGACCTCGGCGCGACCAACGTCCGGGCCGTCGTCGCCGAGGCCGACGGGACGACGATCGGTGCGAGCCGCCGATCGACGCCGCGCGGGCCGACAGGTATCGACGTGACTGAAGGAGTTCTCCGAACGCTTCGCGACGCCTGTGGAGAGGCCGCGGTCGATCCCGAACGGATTGCCGCCGCCGGGATCGGCTCGATCGGCCCGTTCGATCTCGCGGAGGGGACGGTGATCGATCCGGCCAACTTGCCGGACTCGATCGACCGGATCCCCCTGACGGGACCGATCGCGAAGCTGATCGACAGCGAGGACGTCTACCTCCACAACGACACCGCCGCGGGCGTCATCGGCGAGCGGTTTCACGCCGCCAGCAACCCGGACGACATGGTCTATATCACCATCTCCTCGGGGATCGGTGCCGGCGTCTGCTCCGACGGCCGGATCGCGAGCGGCTGGGACGGCAACGCCGGCGAGGTCGGCCACTACGTCATCGACCCCCGCGGTCGACTGACCTGTGGCTGTGGCCGCGACGGCCACTGGGAGGCCTACTGCTCCGGCAACGCCATCCCCGACTACGCCCGACTGCTCGCCGACGACGATCCGACGATCTCGACCGATCTCCCGCTTGAGGGGCCGGAGTTCACGGCGAAGGATGTCTTCGACCTCGCCGGCGAGGACGAGCTGGCAGATTACGTCATCGAACAGCTCGCCCACTGGAACGCGATCGGCGTGACGAACGTGGTCCACGCGTTCGCACCGATCGTCGTCTCCGTCGGCGGTGCGGTCGCGTTACACAACGAGGAACTGGTCGTCGACCCCATCCGCGAGCGCGTCTCGGAGATGGTGATGACGAACGTTCCCGAGATCCGCGTCACCGATCTCGGCGATGACGTCGTCGTCGAAGGGGCGCTCGCCAGCGCCATGACCGAAGGGACCGGCGACCGGCGACGGCTGCGCCGCTGAGTCGCTCGCGGACGGCTGCTTTCTGAACTCACGGACGCATCTGTTTCTGCTTGCGCGCTCGAGTGACTACCTTCTATGTAGCTGTACCTCCCTGTTATAGCCATGAAGCGGCGAGCGATCCTGCGAACGAGTGGCGTTGTGGGTCTCAGCCTGTCCGCCCCGGGAGTCGTCGGGACCGCTCGAGGGCAGGCGACGATCGAGCCGCTCGGTCAGGTCCCCATCACCGGCGCTGCGGAAGCCGTCGCCGGGGACGACGGCGAGACCGCCTACGTCGCCGCCACGACCGGGTTCGCGACCGTCGACGTGAGCGATCCCGCCGAGCCGACGCTCCTCGCGGTGGAGCGTGACGTCCAACTCGAGGGCGAGACGATGACCGAAATCCTCGACGTCTCCGTCGACGGTGGTCTGCTGGTCATCGCGGGACCGGCCAACCGGAGATCCAGCGTCGCCGGGTTCCGCTGTTACGACGTCAGCGACCCCGAAAACCCCGATCCGGTCGGCGAACACCGGACCGGCTACCACATCCACAACTGCTATCTCGTGGATGAGTTGCTGTACGTCGTCGAGAACGCGGAAGAGACGAATCGACTCGCCATCTTCGACGTCGGCGGTGACGAGATTACGCAGGTCGGCTATTGGTCGCTGCTGGAACACGAACCCGGCTGGCGCGACGTCCACTGGCTCGCCCGCTACATCCACGACGTCTACGTCCAGGACGGGATCGCCTATCTTCCCTGCTGGAACGCCGGCACCTATCTGCTCGACGTCAGCGAGCCGACCGAGCCGGCGTACATCTCCCACGTACAGGACACCACGCTCGAGGCGGAGCGCGCGATCGACAGCTGGCGAGAGGCCGCCTACGGCTTGCCCGGCAACGATCACTACGCGGCGGTCGACGACACCGGTGACCTGCTGGCGGTCGGACGGGAGGCCTGGGCGACCGGCGGTGCGGAACCGGATCGACCGGGTGGAATCGACCTCTACGACGTGAGTGATGCCGCTGACCCCGTCCATCAGGGGTCGATCGATGCCCCGCGGGCGGACGATGAATCTAACGGCGGCGGCATGTGGACGACCGCGCACAACTTCGAGCTTCGCGACGGTCGGCTATACTCGTCGTGGTACCGAGCCGGCGTGAAGATCCACGACGTGTCCGATCCCGCGGCTCCCGAACTGCTCGCCGAGTGGCGAAACGCCGAGGAAACGGGGTTCTGGACGGCTCGCGTCCTCGAGCCCGGCGAGACGTTCATCGCGAGCAGTACCGAGGCGATCCCGAATACGTCGCTCGAGGGGGCGCTCTACACGTTCCCGGCTGAACCCGACGGTCGGAGCGAGACGGACGGGAGCAGTCCGATCCCCGGCTTTACCGGCCTCGCCGGCCTCGTCAGTGGTGGGGTCGCGCTCGAGTGGTTGCGCCGGCGCGGAAACGTTCAGGATTAATTCGCCGGATTTCGGCGGCGCGACCCAACTTATTCACCGTTCGAGATCCTAGCATGACGCATGACTGACTCCGAGGACGAACCGTCGCTCCAGGAACGCGTCGAGAAGTGGATGGCGCGCGAGATGCCGATCATCCAGATGCACGGCGGGACCAGCGCGGTCCGCGCGGCCGATCCCGAGACCGGCGAGGTCATCATCGAACTCGGCGGCGGCTGCAAGGGCTGTTCGGTCAGCGACGTGACGTCGGGCAACATCGAGGCCGAACTCATCACGTGGCCCGAGATCAGCGAGGTGACGATTCGGGTGCCCGACGCGCGCGACAGCCTCGGCGGCCCCGACCAGCCCGAGTCGATCATGGGCGTCGACCGGACCGAGGGCGGCCGCGGCGACTGGGGCTCGTCGAATCCGGGCAAAGACCACCTCTGAGTTGCGGAACCGACGGACCCGATCCGGACCCGCGTGGATGGTCGTAGCTGCCAATCCGTGGTCTCCCCTTCCGCCGCTCCTCGCTCGCCTGTGGCCATCGTTGACAGGGACGGAGAGTTTTGGGAAGTCCTATACCCTTTTACGCGCCCATTACGGTGCATACACCATGACAAGTAGATGCCCGCAAGCAGGAGGTGTCGGCGATGGGTAACCCACCCGAGTCCAGCGACGAGGACGAACCCGACGCCGAAACCGACGGCGGCGTCCGCGCCTATACCGTCCGGCTCGAACTCGTCGACGAACCCGGCGAGTTGCTTCGCGCGCTCTCGCCGATCGCCAACAACGGCGGCAATCTGCTGAGTATCCACCACGAACGCGGCAACATCACGCCTCGCGGGCACATCCCCGTCGAGGTCGACATCGAGTGTCCCCCCGACCGGTTCGACGGCATCGTCGAGGCGTTGCGCGACGCCGGCGTCAACGTCATCCAGGCCGGCGAAGAGCACTACGGCGAGGAGATGAACGTCATCCTGATCGGCCACCTCGTGGAAACCGATCTCTCGAACACGCTCTCGCGAATCGAGGACGAGGCCGACGCCGTCGTGCAGGACCTCTCGCTGGCCGCGCCCGACGGAACCGAGAGCGTCGCGAGCGCTCGAGCCCGTCTCGCGATCAACTCCGGCCGGTCCACGGAGGCGCTCGCAGCCATCCGCGCGATCGGGACGGACAAGGAGCTAACCGTCGTCGAACCGCTGCTCGGAGGTGAGGCCTGATGGAGCTCGCGATTCTCGGCGCGGGTGACGTCGGCCGCTCCGTGGCCAATCTCGCCGGCGAGTACGGCCACGAGGTCGTCGCGCTCGCCGACTCCACCAGCGCCGCGGTCGATCCCGACGGGATCGCCGTCGATGCGGTCCTCGAACGCAAGGTCAGCGGCGAGGCCATCGGTACGGACGATCCCGAGGACGTCTTCGAGACGGACTACGACGTGCTCGTCGAAGTGACGCCGACGACGCTCGGCGACGCCGAGCCCGGCTTCGCGCACGTGAAACGTGCACTCGAGGCTGACCGCCACGTGGTGCTGGCGAACAAGGGACCGGTCGCCGAACGCTACGAGGAGTTGCGCGCGCTCGAGGCCGAGAGCGCCGGCTCGATCCGGTTCGAGGCGACCGTCGGCGGCGCGATTCCCGTTCTGTCGACGATCGAGGACTGCACGCCACAGGCCGTCACCGCGGTCCGGGGCGTGCTCAACGGCACCGCGAATTTCATCCTCACCCGGATGGCCGCCGAGGGGCTCGACTACGAGCACGTCCTCGCGGAGGCCCAGGACCTCGGTGTAGCGGAGGCCGACCCGACGTTCGACGTCGACGGCACCGACGCCGCGCTCAAATTCGTCATCCTCGCGAACGTGCTGGGAGACGGCGGCTTCGCGCTCGAGGACGCAACGGTCACGGGAATTCAGGACATTCCGGGCAGCGCGCTCGATCTCGCCGCCGAGGACGGCCGCACGATCCGACTCATCGGTGAGGCGACGCGCGACGGCATCCGCGTCGGCCCGCGGCTCGTCCCCGAAAACGGCGCGCTCGCGGTGACTGGTACGCGAAACATCGTACAGATCGAGACCCGCAATGCGGGCTCGCTGCACTCGAGTGGGCGCGGTGCGGGCGGACCGGAGACGGCGACGGCAGTGCTCTCGGACGTCGGCCGGCTCCCCCCGCTGTAGACGCGCTCTATTATCAACTCGCCGTCATCGATTCGCCAGGCTCGCCATCGACTTTGTTCGACGATCGGTGAAATCGACCGATGAGACGGACTGCAGCCGTTCGGTTAGACCGTGTGTATGTGACACAAACCGCAAGACGGCGCCGGGATCGGCTGAATACGCTTTCGAAATGGTTTTAACCGCAACGTGCCAAAGAGACCGATATAAGCGCCTCTGCGCGTGAGCTATAACAATGAGCGACCAACACCAGAACCTGGCCATTATCGGTCACGTTGACCACGGGAAGAGTACGCTCGTGGGACGACTCCTCTACGAGACGGGGAGCGTACCCGAGCACGTCATCGAACAGCACCGCGAAGAAGCAGAAGAGAAGGGCAAGGGTGGCTTCGAGTTCGCCTACGTCATGGACAACCTCGCAGAAGAGCGAGAGCGCGGTGTCACCATCGACATCGCCCACCAGGAGTTCTCGACCGACGAGTACGACTTCACCATCGTCGACTGTCCTGGCCACCGTGACTTCGTGAAGAACATGATTACGGGCGCATCCCAGGCGGACAACGCCGTCCTCGTCGTCGCGGCTGACGACGGTGTCGCGCCCCAGACCCAGGAGCACGTCTTCCTGGCTCGTACCCTCGGTATCGACGAACTCATCATCGGCATCAACAAGATGGACATCGTCGACTACGAGGAGTCGACGTACAACGAGGTCGTCGAGGAAGTTGAGCAACTGCTCAAGCAGGTTCAGTTCAACACCGACGACGCCTCGTTCATCCCGATCTCGGCGTTCGAGGGCGACAACATCGCCGAGGAGTCCGACAACACGCCGTGGTACGACGGCGAAATCCTGCTCGAGGCCCTGAACAGCCTGCCGGAGCCGGAGCCACCGACGGACGCGCCGCTCCGACTCCCGATTCAGGACGTCTACACCATCTCCGGCATCGGTACCGTCCCGGTCGGACGTATCGAGACCGGTGTCCTGAATACCGGCAACAACGTCTCCTTCCAGCCCAGCGACGTGGGCGGCGAAGTGAAGACGATCGAGATGCACCACGAGGAAGTCCCCAAGGCCGAGCCCGGTGACAACGTCGGATTCAACGTCCGCGGCATCGGCAAGGACGACATCCGCCGCGGTGACGTCTGTGGCCCAGCCGACGACCCGCCGAGCGTCGCCGAGACGTTCCAGGCGCAGATCGTCGTCATGCAGCACCCAAGCGTGATCACGGCCGGCTACACCCCGGTCTTCCACGCCCACACGGCACAGGTCGCCTGTACGATCGAGTCCATCGACAAGAAGATGGACCCCGCAAGCGGCGAGGTCGCCGAGGAGAACCCCGACTTCATCCAGTCGGGTGACGCTGCTGTGGTCACCATCCGACCGCAAAAACCGCTCAGCATCGAGCCATCCAGCGAGATCCCCGAACTCGGGAGCTTCGCCATCCGCGACATGGGTCAGACCATCGCCGCCGGAAAGGTCCTCGAAGTTCACGAGAAAGAATAAATGCAGCAAGCACGCGTTCGACTCGCGGGCACGAGTCCAGACGACCTCGACAACATCTGTGACGACGTCCGCGAGATCGCGAACAACACCGGCGTCAACCTGAGCGGTCCGATCCCGCTGCCGACGAAGACCCTCGAGGTTCCGACCCGGAAGTCGCCTGACGGCGAAGGGACCGCCACGTGGGAGCACTGGGAGATGCGCGTCCACAAGCGCCTGATCGATCTGGACGCCGACGAACGCGCACTCCGCCAGCTCATGCGCATCCAGGTGCCGAACGACGTCTCGATCGAGATCGTCCTCGAAGACTAATCGCTCATCGAGGCCGTTCTGATCGGCTCGAATACGAGATTTTACCGTTTTTGCGGCCGTCGAACACGAGTCAGCGAGCGGCAGCTGAGCGAAGCCGGACGGTCACGAGCATTTCGTTCCCGCTCGAGCCTCGGCAGCGCTCTCCGTTCGGGCCGTATTGTACTCCACTCGAGCCCTCGGTAGGAGTCGCTCCGACCCAGTAAACGCCGGGACTTTTGTCGTTCGCCGTGGCAGCCGTCCCTATGGCGAGGCGCTCGCGGTCACGATCACAGTCGGCGACCTACCGGCAATCCGATTCCGGTGGGGATGACGGGTCCGAGCCCGGCTCGAGCAGCCCGCTCCTCGAGATCATCGTCGTCTTCGTCGTCGTCTTTCTCGTGCAGGGACTCACCGCGTTCGCGGGCGTGATGGGCGCGTTTTTCGTTCTCGCACCGCCGCTGACGACCAATCCGTGGACGATCGTGACGAGCGTCTACGCCCACAGCGGGCTGGGCCACCTCCTCTCGAACACCCTCGCATTGCTCGTCTTCGGCTGGCCGGTCGCGCGGGCCACGACGCGGCTCCGCTTTCACGCCTTCTTCGCGATCACGGGTGCCATTGCAGGGGTCGCCCAGATCGTCCTCACAGGTGGGCTCGCAGCGCTGCCGTTCGTTCCCATCGCGCCGACGCCGGGCGTCCTCGGTGCCAGCGGTGCCGTCTTCGCCCTGCTGGGCTATCTCGTCGCGTCGAATCGGCTCTCGAGCGGGCTGGCCTCGTTCGTCGACGTTCCGCAGTGGCTGTCGATCCTCGTTTTCATCGGGCTCGCGATCGCGGTCACCCTCGCCACCGCCTCGCCCGGCGTGGCGCTGCTCGCTCACTTCGCGGGATTCCTGGTCGGGATGGTCGCCGGGCGCGCTCGCGTGCTCGCCGTTGGGACACGTGGTCGGTCGAACTCCTCGAGGCGCTGAGTGTTCGACTAGGGACGAATTGTCTCGAGTGCAGGATGCTCGGCTGGATTCGAGTGGGTACTCCGTCGCAATGAGCTAGAAGACTCACGACACAGTCAGTCGAAGCCCTACCGTGGTGCCGCGTCCCGTTCCGTCCCCGAAACACAAGCCTCAAATAGAAACCGAGGGTATGAACGTTCGAGGGCTCGTAGATCAGTGGTAGATCGCTTCCTTCGCAAGGAAGAGGCCCTGGGTTCAAATCCCAGCGAGTCCACTATTTTGCGCCGCGAGCAATTTGTGAGCGGCGCAAATCGTCGTCGAAGCGGGAATTTGAAGCCCTGTGAGGCGACCGTCTCACACTGGGTTCAAATCCCAGCGAGTCCATCGGATTGTTGTAACGTCTCGAATTGTTTCGATAGTCGCTAGCTTAGCGACTGACGCGGAATTATTCTGTATCAGAGATGTGAAATCATCACAGTCCGTCGGCGTTCTTCAGCAGCCGAAGGAGAATACCGAGCGTCAGCACCATCGCGGTAACGAACGTAACTGCGATAATCAGCGTCCCCGTACCGATCATACTCGTACTCGAGCAGTGTCTCTCAATAAGATACCGGCTCGAGAACCCCATTCGTTGAGACCATGCCGATCGATCACTACAGCCGGACACTGATCGCGAGGACGGTGGTTCGCGATGAATCGTCTCGTCGAGTCCGACGAGTGCGAACGATGCGGTGACCGCATCGGCGCGTTTCGCCGGCTGTGCCCGGACTGTACACGCATCGTTCGTGACGCGTGGGAGGGGCCGCTACGAGTTCCCGAGCGCGACGACCTCACGCTCGAGCAGCGCCGGGAGATCGCTGAGATGCTCTCGACGAGAGCAGTGACGTTCGAAGTCGAATCGGATATCATCGTCAGCACAGATTAGAGAAGATCACCTCCAAGAGCTACATGCGGGTTGGTTCACACAAGTGTGTAATATATGGTTAGACCTTCTCAGCTCCTAACGTATTATTTCATCTAAATCTAACTCCGATATATCCCATTGAAAAATCACTGAATTCTGTTCTTGCGAATACTCGAGGATACCTGTGTTCTCCATTTTTGGGATATGACAGTGACATAAATCGACGTGTACTTCTTTGATGTCTTCTTCTGGCACTTCTCCGACATTCTGCACATCAAATTCTAACTGGGCGACTTCATCAGTTAAGTCTTCGAGTGGCATCGGAGTTTGATATTCGTTGAGGCAGTAGAGAGCATATTGTCGCCGTTCATGTGAAAGGACGTCAAATAGAATAGTATCTGATATTTGCTTGTTTTCAGTTGGATGCTTGATGTTGTTGAGCATACAGACCTCATTTTGAGATACTCTGATATAGAATTACCGTCCGCAATATCCGTACGCTACCATGTAAATAATAATTAGAACATACTGGTAATTAGACTATCCACTACTATATTGAGTGGTCTGATTAAAATTATAGTAACAGACGGGAGTGCAATATGGGATTTCAATCTAAAAAATAGAAATAATTGGGATCTTCGCCTGCTCGGTTCCACGGTGATCACCGCCACCGTGCCACCGGAGCGGCTGGAGATCGCTCGAGCGGACCATCTTATCACAAAGAATCGTACAACCCGATCGCCCATGTGGCCGGTAGACGACGAAACAGTACCAGCCGTCGTGCCGCCGGAGCTTCTCGAGGGACTCCCGGTAGACCTTCCAGTTATCGGGCTGTCCGTCAGAATGCTCGTGCATCGTCGACGTAATCTCGACCGGCGTTCCGTTCCCGAATCTCGAATCGTGCCAGCTGGCCCGCTCGAGATCGAATCGACGATTCTCAGCCATCCGTTTCTCGACGGCAGTCCCAAAGTGGTTCGCCCGTTTCGACCGGTTCACGCGGACCACGCGCGTCGCGCGCCGATATACACTCCTCCGCTGGCCTCGAGCCGCGCGCCCATCGCTCGCGTTCGTCGAGAACTCGTCGCCGATGAATAGCTTCGGCTGCTGCGGGTTCTCGACGGGATCGCCGTCCTGACTGACCCATTCCCCGAGGAGCGGATAGTTCGGAATCCAGCCGTCTTCTACCGAGCCGTCGTCACGGACCCATCGGTTCGTCCGCTCGAGCGGGCGGGTATGAAGTGACTACTGAACCGCGAGAGGACTGCGCGACCGGTTGGGAGTCGTTACTCTTATCAGAAACCGAATAATGGACGGACTACCAAATAGGGTACCCCTGTTGACATCAGGTAATGGCACAACAGACCGGCGGCGATGCTCGATCGAGATTCCATCGACTCGGGTCGCTGTTCGCGAATCGGTACGGGCGATCCGCGGGGACCGAGACGTCGAGTCTCGAGGTGGACGTCGTCGACACGGTGCAGGACATGCGGAAAGCGCAGTGGAACGGGATCGTCGAGCGCTCGAGCCGCGGGAGCGTCTTCCATCGCTACGAGTGGCTCGAGGCGATCGAGACGGGGTTGGGGTATACGCCGCGACACCTGGTGGTCTCCAAGGACGGGAACACGATCGGCGGCATGCCGAATTTCGTCGTCGAGATAGAGAAGACGCCGTTCGATCGGTTGTCGTCGCTCTATCCCGGCTTCGGCGGGCCGTTGCTCCCGACGGATACGGCGGACTCCCTCGAGCACGTGGTCGAAGCGATCCCGCAGCTCTGTCACGGATCCACGATCGTCCACCAGATCCGGGGACTCGACATGAGCTATCTGCGGTACAACGACGCCTTGCAGTCCCACGGCTACCGGCCCTACCGTCGGGAGTGCCGGTTCCTGCTCGATCTCACCAGGGACTACGACGAGATCCTCGCGGACATGAGCCGGACCCGACGGCGGGGGATCGAACGCGGGCGGGGCGTCGATTACGAGATCGTCGAGGAGGAGATCACGCGGGAGAACCTGCGGCGGTTCTACCGGACCTACGAACGCGTCATGGATCGCGTCGGCGGGGAGGTCTACCCCCGCTCGTTTTTCGAAGCGCTGCAGTCGATGGACGATCGCCTGCTGTTACTGACGATCCGGATCGACGGCGAGTACGCCGGCGGGATGCTCGAGGTGCTCGACGACGAGCACGACACGGTCCACGGATTTTTCGCTGCGATACCCCGGGAGTACTTCGACGATCACGCGTCGGAACTCCTCTACGATCACGTCTTCCAGTGGGGAATCGAGCACGGCTACGAGCGCTACGACTTCGGGAGCACGAACGCGAACTTCGAAGACGGCGTCTTTCGGTTCAAGGAGGGGTTCGGCGGCCGACCCGTCCCGGTCCTCGTCTGGGAGCGGGGCTGTAGCCCGCTCTGGCCGCTGGTAAAGGCGGGCCGATCGCTGTACTGGCCGTACTACGTCTAACAACCTCGAGGGGGTCGCGTTCGGCAGTGCCACGTTGCGGACCGGAGGTCAATCCGATCGACACCACCGACCGATCGATGCACCGGCCGATCGACATCACCGACCGGTTCCAGCCGGCAGTATATGTCCGGCCAGCCCGTTGACTCCCGTATGACGACGGTACTCGTCGCACTCCGAGACCGATCGCTCGTCTGTCGCGGCGATGGAACCGATTCCGACGATTGGAGTACGAAGACGCGACTCGAGAATATGGCCCTCGAGTGCGTTGCGGCAAACCCCGACGCACCGACCCGTATCGTCGTGGGGACGTTCGGCGACGGCGTGTTCCGAAGCACCGACGGCGGCGAGACGTTCGACCGCCTCGAGACCGAGTTCGTGGCCGAGGAACCGGCAGCCGCTCACGGAAAAACGGGCGATGGGACTACCGGCCATGAGAGCGATCCCGTGATGTCGGTGACGGTCAGCCCGCACGATCCGCAGGTCGTCTACGCCGGCACCGAACCGAGCCGCGTCTACCGCTCGCGCGACGGTGGCGACTCCTGGGCCCGTCTTTCGGGGCTGGTCGACCTCCCCTCGTCCGACGAGTGGTACTTCCCGCCGCGGCCGGACACCCATCACGTACGCTGGCTCGAGGTCGATCCGTTCGATCCCGACCGCCTCTACGTGGGGATCGAGGCCGGCGCGTTCGTCTACACCCCTGACGGTGGCGACACGTGGCACGAACGGCCGGAAGGCGCACGGCGGGACAATCACAGTCTCGCAGCCCACCCCGATCGCGAGGGCCGACTCTATGCCGCGGCCGGCGACGGCTACGCCGAGAGCGACGACGGCGGCGAATCCTGGCGGCGACCCCAGGCGGGCCTCGAGCACCGGTACTGCTGGTCGGTCGTCCCTGACCCCGGCGATCCCGACCGCGTTATGGTCTCGAGCGCACGGAGCGCGTCGACCGCCCACACCACGAGCAGAGCGGATTCGCACGTCTATCGCAGAGACGGCGCCGATTCGTCGTGGGAACGCCTCGAGGGACGGAGCCTGCCGACCGGCGAGGGCGTCGTCCGAGCGGTGTTCGCGACCCCCGGGGAGCCGGGTGTCGTCTTCGCGGTGAACAACCGGGGACTCTTCCTGACCAGAGACTTCGGCGACTCGTGGGGTCGAGTAGGGATCGACTGGCCCGACGGACTCGAGGATCGGACGCCGCGTGGCCTAGTCGCGCTGCCGTAAGCTGTCGGCAGCCGTCGTCTCGCTCGTCCGTCCTCGACACCCAGATCGTCTGCCGCTGTCACTTCGACCGGCGCGTTCGAGATACCATGCAACGAGGCCGAAACAGCTCTCGAGTGCGAGGATTCGGTCCAATCAGTGACGGCGCGAATCGACCCGGTCACCGGCATACGGGTGGGCGCTTCGAAATCCTTTTAGGCGCTACACGGGGATAGTAGGGTAACTGAGTGATATCATGGACGTCGACATCATCTCCGAAACGGAGAACCCCATGTTGCATCGAACTGACGTGACCTTCGAACTCTCCCACGAGGACGCGACGCCCGAACGCCTGCAGGTTCGGGACAGCCTCGCGGCGAAGCTGAACAAGGACGCCGGCGAGGTCGTCATCCGCAAACTCGACACCAAGTTCGGGATGCGCAAGACTGTCGGCCAGGCGAAAGTCTACGACACGGCCGACTACGCCCGCGACGTCGAGCAGGACCACATGCTCGAGCGAAACAAGATCGGCGCGGACGAAGAGGCCGAGGCCGAAGCCGAACCGGAGGAGGCCTAAATGGCACACTACGAGCTCTACGGCGACGACGGCAGCACCGACGGGGAACTCTGTCCCCGCTGCGGTGACGCCTTCCTCGCCGACCACGGCGACCGCAAACACTGCGGGAAGTGCAGCTACACCGAGTGGGAGTAACTGCGATGTGCCGAGCGTCAGCGAGGCACATCGATACGCGCGCGGGGTGGAGACCGACCCGCGAGCGGGCGACCGACTCGAACAGCGACCGATGACTCGAACGCGGCCACCGGCCGTTTTTCAGCCGTGACTGATACCGTCCGCATCCTCGGAATCGAAGGCACCGCCTGGGCCGCCAGCGCAGCGGTCTTCGACGCCGAGACCGACGACGTGTTCATCGAGAGCGATCCCTACCAGCCCGAGAGCGGCGGCATTCACCCCCGCGAGGCGGCCGAACACATGCACGATGCGATTCCGCGCGTCGTCGAACGGGCCCTCGAGCACGCTCGCGAAACTCATAGCGGGCCCGCGACGGTACCCCCCGTCGACGCTATCGCCTTCTCCCGCGGTCCCGGTCTCGGCCCCTGTCTGCGCATCGTTGGCACCGCCGCTCGAGCGCTGAGTCAGGCGCTCGAGGTACCCCTGATCGGCGTCAATCACATGGTTGCCCACCTCGAGATCGGCCGCCACAGCTCCGGCTTCGACTCGCCGGTGTGTCTCAACGCGAGCGGGGCGAACGCGCACCTGCTTGCCTACCGCAACGGCCGGTATCGCGTCCTTGGGGAGACGATGGACACCGGCGTCGGCAACGCGATCGACAAGTTCACGCGCCACGTCGGCTGGTCCCACCCGGGCGGGCCGAAGGTCGAGGAAGCGGCCAGAGACGGCGAGTACATCGACCTCCCCTACGTGGTCAAGGGAATGGACTTCTCCTTTTCGGGGATCATGAGCGCTGCGAAGCAGGCCGCCGACGCGGGCACGCCGGTCGAGGACATCTGCTACTCCCTCCAGGAGAACGTCTTCGGGATGCTGACCGAGGTCTCCGAACGCGCGCTCTCGCTGACCGGCAGCGACGAACTCGTCCTCGGCGGCGGCGTCGGGCAAAACGCCCGCCTTCGCGAGATGCTCGAGGAAATGTGCGCCCAGCGCGGGGCCGAGTTCCACGCGCCCGAGCCCCGATTCCTGCGGGACAACGCGGGGATGATCGCCGTCCTCGGCGCGAAGATGTACGCCGCGGGCGATACGATCGCGCTCGAGGACTCGCGCGTCGACCCCGATTTTCGACCGGATCAAGTGGCTGTTACGTGGCGATCAGGCGAACCCGAACTGGCGCTCGGCCGCGGCGAGGCAGACGAAGGCGAGCAGCGGGTCCGCGGGGCCGAAGCGCTCGTCACCCTCGAGCCCGAGGTCGGCCGCGTCACCAAGCACCGCGAGGCCAAGACCTACCGCCACCCCGACCTCGACGACCGCCTCCGCAGGGAGCGCACGACGCTCGAGGCCCGGTTGACCAGTCTGGCCCGCCGCGAGGGGGTACCGACGCCCGTCCTCTCGGACGTCGATCCTCTCGAGGCGCGCCTCGAACTCGAGTACGTCGGCGAGCGGGACCTTCGGGACGCGCTGTCGCCGGCGAGCGTCCGCGACGTCGGCCGTCACCTCGCGCGGCTCCACGAGTCCGGATTCGTTCACGGGGATCCGACGACGCGGAACGTCAGGGTGGGGCGTGCGGGACGCGACGGCTCACCGGACGAGCGAGCGGCCGACGGCCGCGAGCGCGACGCCGACCGGACGTCCCTCATCGACTTCGGCCTCGGCTACCACACCGATCACATCGAGGACTACGCGATGGACCTGCACGTCTTCGACCAGAGCCTCGTCGGCACCGCCGACGACCCCGAACCGCTCCGCGAGGCGGTCCGGGAGGGGTATCGAGCGGTCGGCGAGGAGCGCGTGCTCGAGCGCCTCCGAGACGTCGAGGGGCGCGGCCGGTACCAGTCGGATGCGTAACGCGTGGACTCACGGGGACTCACAGCCGGCTGCAATCGACCGGTCGCACCGATCGTCGCAGCACACAATACTCTTAATAGGGGAGGACGTATCACCCGCCATGGCAGAGAAGCCGACTTCCGGTGAGATTCTCGGGGTACCGTACAATTTCGAACGACCGAGCATCAGTCGCATGCTCGCCTCGTACTGGCAGCCCGGCGAGGGGATGCTCGTCGAGAAACCGTTCGGCGTCGGCTACACCCTCAACCTCGCCAACTGGCGGTCGTGGATCGTCGTCCTCGTCGCCGGCGGCCTCCTGTGGCAACAGGAGAGCGGCGCTTCCGACGAGAGCGAGGACCGCGTCGACGAGCCCGTCGAGGTCATCGTCGACGATACCGACGACTGAGGGCGCTCACTGACGCGTTTTTCGAAGTTCGGTGCTGACGCAGATCAGCCGAAAAGCGACGCGACCCGCGACCGGGACCGGAGCCGCCAGCTCGCCGCCGTGACTCGAGCCGGACAACC
The DNA here is from genome assembly GCF_013456555.2 of Natrinema zhouii. GTDB lineage: Archaea > Halobacteriota > Halobacteria > Halobacteriales > Natrialbaceae > Natrinema > Natrinema zhouii. Next base: position 1,497,554 of record NZ_CP059154.1, on the reverse strand, counting down.
GACGCCTATTTTCCGTCTGCGGACGCCGACTCGGACATGGCCATTCGATTCGTCACCGGCAACGAGGGGAAGGTCCGCGAGGCGCGGGACTACCTCGCGGACGTAGAGTCCGTCGAGCAGGTCGAGTACGACTACACTGAGATCCAGAGCGACTCACTCGAGGAGATCGCGGCCCACGGTGCCCGCGAGGCCTTCGAGGAACTGGGACGCGACGAACCGGTACTCGTCGATGATGCGGGCCTGTTCGTCGACGCGCTGGGCGGCTTTCCCGGCCCGTACTCGGCGTACGTCGAGGACACCGTCGGCGTCGAACGGCTCTGGCGGCTCGCGAACGCCGAGGAGAACCGCCGCGCGCGGTTCCGGACGGTTCTGGCCTACGCCGACGAAACCGGTACCGAGACGTTCGACGGTTCGGTCGCTGGAACGCTCGTCGCCCCCCGTGGCGAGGGCGGCTTCGGCTACGACCCTATCTTCGAGTACAACGGGCAGACGATGGCCGAGATGAGTACTGCGGAAAAGAACGCAATCTCCCATCGCGGTCGCGCGTTGGCCGAGTTTACGGAGTGGTATGCGGATCAGCGAGAGCGATAGCCGTTCACTGCGAGTCGTTCCCACTCGAGTACAGAAGCGAACCGTAGGACGACTGGCGGTCTCAGTTCAGCTTCAGTGCGTGACGTGAGAGCGCTGACCGCGATCGCGATTCGGCGCGTTGCCGAGTTCGATTCGGTCGCAGCCCTGGCAGACACCGATTCCCTGGACGATCGTCAACCCGCTATCGCACGCAGGGCACCGATCCGGGGGCGATGCCGACGGCGTCGGGGTAGACGTGAACGCCTCAAGGTCCGCCGTTTCGAGGGCGGCGATCCCGTCCGCGACACTGTCCCGTTCGTCGCCCCACGAATGCGGGAAGACGTTGGCCAACCGTTCGTCGGCGTATACGGCCAGACACATCACCGGAGTTCTGAGCGTGGTCCGCGTTTCGTCCGTATAGGTAGACGTCGTCGTCCGAACGCTGAACGGCGGTCGGATACTGAACTCGTGTTCGTCGGCCCACATCTGCATCCGCTCGAACGCGTCGACCGCCCTGCTGTGGGGCGTTCGTTCCGAGAGCGCGATCGTATCTGGCCACGCGTGTAGCGATAGGTCGTCGATGACGCTCGCCGATTCGAGCCGATGTAACGTCTCAACGTTGGTGTCGATCGGTTCCGGCGGCTGTCGTGACCGGATATATGCCTCTACGGTCAACTCTTCGGTATGAATATTCATTGGACGCCACCTCCCGCAGCCGGGAAGTATGCGGCGTACAGCGGAAGCATAAATAAGAATTTTTACAATATGGCTGCACTGTCTCTGTGACTCGGATATGCCGGTCCGAGTGAACCGATTCGACTATTCGATTCGCACGCGGTATCCATCGGCGGAAGTCCGCAATGTCAGGCTCGAGGGTCCCGATCCGGTCCTGGATAGTCGCCGTCCTCGACGACCGCGTACAGGCTCTCGGGGTCGAACAGGCGGGCGAACGCGTCGGGCGGACGGACGCTGACGGACACGCGCGGCTGGAGCGTGAGCCCGGCTTTCGCCGAGCGGAGGCGCTCGTCGGAGGAAAGCAGGTGCGCCGCCTCGCCTCGATAGGCCGACGCCAGTCCGGGATGGTCGCCCTCGGGCTGATCGACCGCGACGCGCTCGACCTCGAGCCGTTCCCGATGCTCAGCGGCGAGTTCGGTGTTGGTGAGGTTCGCCACGAGCCGTTCCGTCTCCTCGAGCAGCGGGTCGCTCGCGACCAGTTCGACCCACGAGTGACGGCGGACGTGATCCAGCGCCTCGCGCGCGTCGCCACCGACGAGGAGGTCCGCCGCGAGCACGTCGGCGTCCGCGACGACGCGGGCGGGGTTCGGTTCGTCGCGCTCAGGCATCGCTCTCCTCCCGGAGCGACTCGAGTTCGGTTCGTATCGCCTCGAGATCACCTTCGTACTCCGCCCCGCGGTCGAACAGGTCGGCCCAGCTCGTAGCCATTGGCGGCGGTTGGCGCTACGGAATCAAAGGTCGTCCGGCTCGCGTCTCCCGGCGACCGCCCAGCTGCTCACGACTTTCTCGAGAGCAGCCAGAACGCGACAGTCCCGAGGACGAACGCGACGCCGATGTTGCCCGCGAGGCCGACGACGCCGACCCCCGCGACGAGCGCGAGCGCCCGGAGATCGTCGACGGGTGCGAACGCCGCTCGAGCCAGCTCGAGCGCCACGACGACGAGCAACACGCCGAGGATCGCCATCGGGAAGGCGGCGAGGAGGGCGCCGGCGGCGACCAGCGCGAGCGCGAGGTAGCCGACTCCGAGGAGGACGTTCGCCCCGCCGGTTCGTGCGCCGAATGCGTACTTCCCGGCGAGGCCGCCGCTGCCGTGACACATCGGGACGCCGCCCAGCGGAATCGCCGCGAGACAGGTGACGCCCATGCTCCGCGAGAGCGCGTCCGCCGAGATATCCCGGTCGTAGAGGTCGCCACAGAGCAGGGCGGTCGCGATGGCCGCGTTCCCCACCGTCATGCCGAGTTGGGCGACGGTCCCCTCGAGTGCGGCCGCGCTGACCCGCGGCGACCCGGCGGGGAAGACCGCGAGTTCCGGGATCGTCGGCGTCGGGAGCCCCGTCGTCGCGACGGCCGCGATCCCGCCGAGCCCGAGGACGACGAGCACGCTCGCCCCTCGGTAGCCGACGAGCGCCAGCAGGCCGACGACAGCGATCCCGCCCGCTGCCACTGGCAGGTTCCCCAGCGAGAGGTCGACGGCGGCTTCGAGCAGGAGGAGCGCGACGGCCAACTGGACGCCGCGGATGACGGGTTCACCGACGACCCGCTGGAGCCGACCGACGAGTCCGAGCCGTCCGACCGTCAGCAGGACACCGCCGGCGAGCAACCCGGCGGCGGCGAGTTCGGCGTACGTGAGCGCCCCGACGATCGCCAGCCCGACCAGCGCCTTCATCGGCTCGACCGAGAGCGGCAGTCCGTAGTAGACGCCCCAGACGATCTGAAAGACGCCGAAGCCGACGAGGACGTGAGGAAGCGAGACGCTCGTCGTCGCACCGAGCGCGACTAACAGCGGCAGGACCGTAACCGAATCACCTAGCGCACCCGCGAGTTCGCTCGCGGAGAACTCGAGGTCGCTATCGGCCCGTGACCGGAACGAGTACGCCATCTATCCCCGGTAGCCGAGGCAGAACCTTCACTCTTGCCAGTAATCCGTATCAGTTTCGTATCGTCGTAGATGAGCGGGAATGTGGTTACGGCGGCTGCGAGTCCGGCACACGCGTTCGATTACGTTTCGGCTGTCGCCTCGAGCGCAGCCGCGAGCGTGGCCTCGAGGTCGCGTTTCGAATCGGTATCCAGCGATCGGAGGGGACGTCGCGGCAGTCCGACGGGTTGGTCCCGCAACGAGAGGGCCGTCTTGATTCCGGGCACGCCGTACTCGGCTGTCACGGCGCGGTTGAGTTCGACGAGGTCGGCGTTGCGGGCTCGTGCCGCGTCGCCCTCGCCGCCGTCGTGCAGCCGGTCGATCTCGCTGGCCCGTTCGGGAACGACGTTCGCCATCGCGAGCACGCCGCCCTCGGCACCCGTCGCGAGGCCGGCCGCGTAGACGCTTCCGCTGCCGACCAGCACCGCGAAGGAGTCGTCGTCAGTGAGACGGACGAGCCGCTGGAGCGACTCGAGGCTCCCGCTCGAGTCCTTGATGCCCGCGATATTTTCGTGGCCCGCGAGCGACGCGACGGTGCGCGGCGAGAGCGCGTGATCGGTGAACTTCGGGACGCTGTACAGGTAGATCGGGATCGGCGAGTCGTCGGCGAGATCACGGTAGTAGTCGGCCAGCGCCTCGCCGTCCGGGCCGTAGTACGAGGGCGTGACGACGAGCGCGGCGTCCGCACCGGCCGCGGCGGCGCGTTCGGTGGTCTCGAGCGTCGGCTCGTACCCCTCGTGGCCGGTGCCCGCGAGCACCGGGAGGTCGGTCGCCGCGGCGACCGTCTCGATGACTCGAATCCGTTCGTCGGCCGTCAGCAGCGGTGCCTCGCCAGAGGAGCCACAGGGGACGAGAAAGTCGACGCCGCTCGCCTCGAACCAGTCGACGAGGGCTCGAAGGCGGTCGTGATCGACGGAGCCGGAATCGTCGAACGGTGTCGCGAGCGGAACGCCAGTGCCGTGCATGCCCGTTCCTACGGCTGGATATCCAAGAAACGGATGGATCACATCGCGAGTGGTTCGTCTCCTGATGACTATTTGTATATTCGCGCAGAGATGTCTGTATGGAAATCCGTCGCTTCGAGGGGGAGGCCGACGCGCGCGCCGTCGCCCGCGTCAACGCGCTGGCGTGGCGCGAGGCCTACGACGACCTGCTGCCCGACGAACTACTCGCCAATAGGGATCCCGATCCACCCGACGAACGGGTCCGCGAGTTCGCCGACCGACTGCGTGACGACCGCTCCGGCGTCTTCGTGGCGACTGCCGACGGCGCCGTCCGCGGGTACTGTTACGTCCGGTGGGGTGAGGAGACGAAGTCGTTCGTCGGCGAGACCGAGGCCGGACTCAAGGAACTCTACGTCGAGCCCGACTACTGGGGGAACGGTCTCGGGACGGCGCTGCTCGAGCGCGGCCTCGAGCGGCTCCCGTCGCACGTCGACCGTGTGCGACTCGAGACCCTCGAGGGCAACGACGTCGCCCACCGGTTCTACGATGCTCGCGGCTTCGAGCGGACGGGATCGGCCGCGTTCGAAATCGGTGGCGAGCTGTATCCGACCGCGATCTATACGCTCGAGCTGTGACCGGATCGAACCGGTACTCAACGATCTGTTACGGGGACTGCCGTCAGTTCAGATCACCATCGCTAAGACCGCTCGGTGGGACCTGTCGGCCGTGAGCGACCTCGGAAAAATCGATCGGGCGTTCTTCGACCACCACATCGCACCGAACCTCGGTGCCGACCGCGACGACGTCGCCGTCGGTCCCACCCACGGCGTCGACTTCGGCGTCCTCGATATCGGCGGCCGGGCGCTGGTCACCGCTACGGATCCGCTGTCGATCCTCCCCGCGCTGGGCCTCGAGCGAGCGGCGCGCTTCGCACTCGACCTCGTGCTCGCGGACGTGGCCGTCAGCGGCGTCGCCCCCTCCCATCTCTCGATCTGTTTCACGCTCCCGGAGGGGATGACCGATGACGAGTTCGCGACCGTCTGGGAGACGATTCACGCGGAGTGTGTCGATCTCGGCGTCTCGGTCGTGACCGGTCACACGGCCCGCTACGGGGACATCTCGCACCCGTGGGTCGGCGCCGCCACCGCGATGGGCGTCGGCGATCACGAAGATATCGTCCGCCCCGACGGGGCCCGCCCGGGCGATCAGCTCCTCCTGACGAACGGCCCCGCCGTGGAGTCGGTCGGCCTGCTGAGCACCCTCTTCGGCGATCGCATCGATCTTCCGGACGACGTAATCGTGGACGCACAGGAACGCCTCGAGGAGGTGTTTTCGGTCCGCGACGCTCTCACCGCGGCCGCCGCGGGACCGGTGACGGCGATGCACGATGTCACCGAAGGGGGACTCGCCGGTGCATGCAACGAGATGGCCGACGGCGCGGGCGTCCGGTTCGCAATTGACCGCGCGGCCGTCCCGATGCGCCCCGGTGTCCGCGAAGTCTGCGACCAGCTCGAGTTCGATCCCTGGGCCGCGACCAGTTGCGGCTCGCTCCTGCTCGCGGTCGATCCCGACGGCGTCGATGCGGTGCATGCGGCGCTCGAGGCTCGGGACACGCCAGTGGCCGAAATCGGCCGGGTCGAAGCCGCTGGGAACGAGGGCAGTGAGGTGTTCGTGAACGGGGATCGGCTCGAGCACCCGAACACCGATCCGTCGTGGGCAGCGTACGCTGCACTGGCAGGAGAGACGACCGACTAGAGCGATTCCATCTCTTCGGTGCGAGGGTGTCTCACTAAGGCACGCCCGAAGGGGCAAGGAGTACCCGTCTCGGCGTCCTACCAACGCTGAGACCGATGAGTGATGACGAACAGCTGAAAGCGGCGATCATCGACGTACTCGAGCGGGATCGACACACCCACAAGTCGCTCAGGCAGACGGTTTCGGCCGAGCACGATTGCAGCGAGGAAGCCGTCAGTCAAGCGATTTCAGCGCTCCACGAGTCGGGTGTAATCGAACACGAACAGGGGTACTTCGCACTCGCTACTGACGGGTGAGTCGCTCCGAATCCCGACAGGTCCGCTACAGTTGGGACAGAGAACGACACTCCCGTTCGCTGACCATCACCGCTTAGTATAATCCGAGAATACGGTCTCCTATGAGAACACCAGCACCCGATAGCCGGCCAGTCGCGCTGACAATCGCGGGTAGTGACTCCGGTGGCGGCGCGGGGATCCAGGCCGACCTCGCGACGATGGCCGCCCACGGCGTCTTCGGCACGTCGGCGATCACCGCCGTCACCGCCCAGAACACCCGCGGCGTCGAGTCCTCGCACGTCCTCCCGCTCGAGGAGATCGAGGCCCAACTCGAGGCCGTCACCGACGACTTCGCGGTCGGCGCGGCGAAGACGGGAATGCTCGCGACCGCGGAAATCGTCCGGACCGTCGCCGACCGCGCAAGCGAGTTCGACTTCCCGCTCGTGGTCGATCCCGTGATGGTCGCGACGTCCGGCGATCGCCTGCTTGAGCCCGAAGCCGAACGCGCCTACGAGGATCTCCTCGGCGAGGCGACGCTGGTGACGCCCAACGTCGATGAGGCCGAGGTGCTGACCGATGTCACCGTGATCGACGGGGAGAGCGCTCGCGAAGCCGGGAAGGCGATCCTCGAGACGGGCGTCGATGCGGTCCTCGTCAAGGGCGGCCACGTCCCCGGCGAGCGGGTGCAGGACGTGCTCGTCACTGACGACACCGTTCGAGCGTTCGAACACCCCCGCGTCGGCACCGACGCGACCCACGGTTCCGGCTGCGCGCTCGCCGCCGCGATCGCGGCCCGCCTCGCCAAGGGAGAGGCCCTCGAGCCCGCAGTGGCGGGCGCGACCGACTTCCTCGCCCGCGCGGTGCGCTACTACTCCGACGTGGGCGAGGGCCACGGCGCGGTCAACCACATGGTCCCGCTGCGAAACGAAGCCGCTCGAGAACCCACTGCCGAGGAAGTCCAGGCGATCGTCGATCGGTTCGTCGACGCCGATGTCTCTGCGCTGGTTCCCGAAGTCGGGATGAACGTCGTCGGCGCGACGCCCTATGCCGAGTCAATTGCCGAAACGGCCGCGGTCGAGGGTCGCATTACGAAAACCTTCTCGGGCGCCCGGCCGAACCGCGGGGTTCGGTTCGGTGCCTCGAGCCACGTCGCCCGCTTCCTCCTTTCGGCGCGGGAGTTCGTCCCCGACCTGCGTTTCGCAGTAAACTGTCGGTTCGACGCGGACGTGGAGGCGGCGCTCGAGTCCCTCGAGTGGCCGGTCGCCGAGTACGATCGCGACACACAACCGGACGCAGTCAAAGAGATCGAGGGAAGCACGATGGGCTGGGGTGCCCAGCAGGCGTTCGCGGACCGCGACGAGTCTCCCGTTGCCGTTATCGACCGCGGTTCGGTCGGTAAGGAAGCGCTCGTCAAACTCGTCGCCGCCGATCCCGAGACGCTCGCCGATCGGACGCTGGCCCTCGATCGAGAGGTGACCGAATGAGCGCGAGCGACTCCGACGTAGCTGACCTCGAGGTCGGCTACATCCTCCCGCAGTACGGCACCGATATCGACGCGGTTCGGGACGCCGCGCTCGAAGCCGAATCGCTCGGCTACGACGCGGTCTGGCTCGAGGATCACTTCCAGTCGTGGATCGGCGACCCGCGCCGGAACACCCACGAGTGCTGGACGACGCTGAGTGCGGTCGCCGAGGCGACTGACAGCGTCCGATTGGGAACGCTCGTCACCAGCCAGTCCTACCGCCATCCGGCGCTGCTCGCGAAGATGGCGGCGACGGTCGATCGGGTCAGCGACGGCCGGCTCGAACTCGGGCTAGGCGGGGGCTGGTACGAGGCCGAGTACGACCGCTTCGGCTACGAGTTTCGGGAACCGCCGGCGGAACGGCTCCGGCGACTCGCCGAGACCGTCGAAATCCTGCAGGGGCTGTGGACCAACGAGACGTACAGCCACGAGGGCGAACACCTCGAGATCGACCTCGAGGACGCCTTCTGCGAGCCCCAGCCCGCCCAGGATCCCCACCCGCCGATCTGGATCGGTGGCGGCGGCGAGGAGTTCACGCTGCGCTACACCGCGGAACTCGCCGACGGCTGGAACTACGGCACGCTCGAGCCCGAGGGCTTCGCGGAGAAGCTCGACGTGTTGCGCGAGCACTGCGAGAGCGAGGATCGGTACGATGAGATCCGGAAATCCGCCGAGCTATTCGTTTTCGTCGGTGAGACGACCGAGGCGGCCGAACGAAAGCGCGAGGCGTTCGCCGACGAAATGCTCTCCGACGAGCCGAGCGAGCCCCGCGAGTTCTTCCTCTCGGCGTACCTCGAGACGGCTCCCGCCGGAACGCCGACGGCGGTCCGCGAGCGGCTCGCGGCGTACGCCGACGCCGGGATCGAGGAGGTTATGCTCGCGATTCCGGACGCGGCCGACGACGGGGACGACAGTCTAGCACTGTTGGCCGACGAATCGGCCGACTCGAGTACTAACTGAATCGAACCGGCGATTCCGGCAGTGTCCGGCAATCGTGACGCCGTTTCCGTAGCGAACAGCTCACGAGGACCGTGATTTCTCAGCGTCGTATCTGCGGACGAGCACGCCGACGTACCACAGCTTCAACGCCATCGAGACGAGTCCGGCGAGAACTGCCCGAAACGGTTGTCGCCGATAGGCGGTGAGGAACGCATACCCCGATGCGGGGATATTGAGTACGTTGAGGACGTTCGGATACGAGAGATCGAGGACGCCTCGCGCTTCGTCCGTCGTCCACCACCGTTCGGCGTATACCACACGAGTCATCCACGCGTCGTCGTCCGCCGGTGGGGAGAACAAGATCGGGTTGAGTATCGTGAACGCGACGGCGACGGCCGCTACTCGCCACTCTCGGCGATAGACCGCGTACAGCAGTGCGGGAAGCACGAGCATTCGACTCCAGCCGCTTTTCGGGTTCGAGTGCCGCATCCAGAACGTGTCCGTGGCCGCCTCGAGCCTCGTCATACGCGGATTTCTCTGTTTCACCGCATATAGCTGGGGATCTGGCGGGGCTCAGCACCGATGGGTTCAGGAGAGCGGATACTGAGCGATCTCTTCCGATCCGCATTCCGGGCAGGTGAGGGTCTGTTCGTCGACGCTGACCCCGCAGTGTCGGCACTCGTAGATGATATCCGTCCCTGTAACCAAAGACGCCAGCTGATTGAAGCATCCGAGTATCATGAGATCGGTGTCGCGCTACTCCAGTCGTAGCGGATGAATCGACATATACCCGATCCAACCGCAGTGAAACTGAAATGGCGTCCCGCTGGTGAGCGAAACTGCGTCGAACACGGCTTCACACGCTCGAGCGACGAGTCGATCACTTTCACCGCGGATCCCGCAGGGTTTTTGCGGTGGAAGGATAGTCTCCGGATATGACCGAGGCGACGGGGATCGTCGGGGAGTTCTTCTCCCTCAAAGAGGAAACCGACGCCGAATTAGTGGCGATGCAGTGCGGTGATTTCTACGAATTTTTCGGCGAAGACGCGGAGACAGTCAGCGAGGAACTCGATCTCAAAGTCTCCCAGAAATCCTCGCACGGGTCGTCTTATCCCATGGCCGGCGTACCGGTCGACGATCTCACGCCCTATCTCAAGGCTTTAGTCGAACGCGGCTACCGCGTCGCCGTCGCCGACCAGTACGAGACCGACTCCGGCCACGCACGGGAGATCGTCCGCGTCGTGACGCCCGGCACCTTACTCGAGACCAGCGACGCCGACGCCCAGTATCTCGCGGCGGTCGTCGACGGCGGGAGCGCCGGTGGCTCGAGCGGGAGCGGAAGCGAGAACGCGTACGGCCTCGCGTTCGCGGACGTGACGACCGGCCGGTTTCTCGTTGCGGACGCCGCGGACGCGGACGACGCGCTGACGGAACTGTACCGGTTCGATCCGGTCGAAATCCTGCCGGGACCGGGCGTACGGACCGACGACGAGTTGTTGAATACCGTCCGCGAGCGGACCGACACGACACTCACGCTCCACGAAACAGAGGCGTTCGCCCCGAAGCGCGCCAGCCACACGGTTCGCGAACAGTTCGGTACGGAGACGGTCGATCGACTGTCAGTCGGTGAGCCGACGCTCGCGGCCGCGGGCGCGATCCTGTCCTACGTCGAGGAGACCGGCGCGGGCGTGCTCGCCTCGATGACTCGCATTCAGGCCCACCACGGCGACGATCACGTCACGCTGGACGCGACCACCCAGCGCAACCTCGAGCTCACCGAGACCATGCAGGGCGAGCGCGACGGGTCGCTGTTCGCGACGATCGATCACACGCGGACCAGCGCCGGCGGTCGCCTGTTGAAGGAGTGGCTCCAGCGACCCCGGCGCTCGCTCGCGACCCTCGAGGAACGACAGGAAAGCGTTGCCGCGCTCTCGACGGCGGCGCTCGCCCGCGACGAACTGCAGGACGCGCTCGGCGAGGCCTACGATCTGGCGCGCCTCGCCTCGAAGGCCACTCACGGCAGCGCGGACGCGCGGGACCTGCTCGCGGTTCAGGAGACGCTCGCGGTTCTCCCGGCGCTGGCCGACGCCATCGCGTCGAATCCGGACCTCGCCGACTCTCCCCTCTCGGAGATCGTTGATCGGCCGGATCGGGACGCTGCGCGGGAACTTCGGGAGACGCTCGCGGAGGCCATCGCCGACGAGCCGCCGTCGACGGTGACGCAGGGGGAACTCCTCCAGCGGGGATACGACGACGACCTCGACGAGGTGATCGACCGCCACGAGGCGATCAAGGAGTGGCTCGACACGCTCGCCGACCGCGAGAAGGGTCAGTACGGCCTCTCGCACGTCACCGTCGACCGGAACAAGACCGACGGCTACTACATCCAGGTCGGCAAGTCCGCCGCCGACGGCGTCCCCGACCACTACGAGGAGCTCAAGACGCTGAAGAACTCGAAGCGCTTTACGACCGACGAACTCGAGGAGAAGGAACGCGAGATCCTTCGGCTCGAGGAGCGACGCGGCGACCTCGAGTACGAACTCTTCGAGGAACTCCGCGACGAGGTCGCGGCGCGGGCCGAACTGCTGCAGGACGTCGGGCGAGCGCTGGCGACGGTCGACGCGCTCGCGAGTCTGGCGACCCACGCGGCCGAGAACCGGTGGGTTCAGCCCGACCTGCATCAGGGCGACCGACTCGCGCTCGAGCAGGGCCGCCATCCGGTCGTCGAGCAGACGACGGAGTTCGTTCCCAACGACGTGCGGCTGGACGAGGATCGCGGCTTCCTCGTGGTGACCGGACCCAACATGTCCGGCAAGTCAACGTACATGCGACAGGTCGCCTGTATCGTCCTGCTGGCCCAGATCGGAAGCTTCGTCCCGGCGAAGGAGGCCGATATCGGCCTGGTCGACGGCATCTTCACCCGCGTCGGCGCGCTGGACGAACTCGCGCAGGGCCGCTCGACGTTCATGGTCGAGATGAGCGAGCTCTCGAACATCCTCCACACGGCGACCGAGGAGTCGCTGGTCATTTTGGACGAGGTCGGGCGGGGAACCGCGACCTACGACGGCATCTCGATCGCGTGGGCCGCGACGGAGTATCTGCACAACGAGGTCAAGGCGAAGACGCTCTTCGCGACCCACTACCACGAACTGACCGGGCTCGCAGAGAATCTCCCTCGCGTCGCCAACGTCCACGTCGCGGCGGACGAGCGGGACGGCGAGGTGACGTTCCTTCGCACCGTTCGAGACGGGCCGACCGACCGCTCGTACGGCGTCCACGTCGCCGACCTCGCCGGCGTTCCCGAACCGGTCGTCGACCGCTCGCGAGACGTCCTCGATCGGCTGCGCGAGGAGAAGGCCATCGAGGCCAAAGGCGGTTCCTCGAGCGAGCCCGTGCAGGCCGTCTTCGATCTGGGAAGCGGGACGATGCAAACGCAGGCGACCGGGCAGTCTCAAGCCCACGCGGCGTCCACTGATGGCGGTCCGATGGGGGCCGATTCCGACACGCAACCGACAGATGCCGAATCCGATACCAGCCCGATCGATCCCGACACCGAGGCCGTCCTCGAGGACCTCGAGTCGATCGACGTGAACACGACGCCGCCGATCGAACTCGTCTCGAAAGTCCAGGAGCTACAGGAGCGACTCGAGGAGTGAGCGGGAAAACACCCAGTGCGCGCGTGTCCGATGATCGGATCGAAGGCAGCGAGCGGCTTCTGGTTAGTGGCCGCCGGAGACGAGGTGGAGGCCGACGATACCGACGACGATGACGCCGATGAACGCGACCCGAGCGAGGGTGGCCGGCTCGTCGAACAGGACGATTCCGAGCGAGGCCGTTCCGACGGCTCCGATACCGGTCCAGACCGCGTAGGCCGTGCCCACGGGAAGGTCTTCGATGGCTCGCGCCAGTAACACCATACTGATACCGAGGGCGACGACTGTGGCGACCGTCGGAACCGGTTTCGAGAGCCCGTCGGAGTACTGGAGGCCGATCGCCCAGCAGATTTCGAACAGGCCCGCGACGAACAGGAGATACCACGACATTTTCACTCCGAGGTATCGGCGCAGGCCGGCTATAGATTCCGTTATGCACCGAACCGTCGCAGATCCACTCTCCGATCGAAAGACATGCGGAGCGTGGTGCGAGTATCGCTTCTCTCGTGCCGGCTACCCGCGGACGGAGCCGGTCGCGTCCCGTCCGTCGCTGGGACCGGCGCTACCCTCTGGGTGGTACTCGCCGATCACGACGTTCACCGACGCGCCGACCAGCAGGACGAACGCGGTGCCGTAGAGCCAGACGAGCAAGAGAATGATCGCACCGAACGTGTCGTAGGTTCCGACGGTGTTCACGAGGTCCGCGTAGATTCCGAACAGCGCCTCGAGGACGACCCAGCCGGCAGCGGCGATGACGGTCCCGGGCAGGGCCTCGCGCACCGAAACGTCCGGCTCCGGGAAGACGTAGTAGACTGGAAAGAACGCGACGGCTAACCCGAAGAACAGCACGAGCGGGGTCAGCGCGACGACGACGGGATGATCGACCGTTGCCAGTATCGCGGTCGAGATCCCGACCCCGACGGTCGCGATCAGGATGACGACGAAGACGACGAGGCCGTCGATGAGGGTCCCGCGGAGTGAGCTCTCCCCGTCCTCGTACAGCTCGTCGAACGCGGTGGTCAACCCTCGGAAGATGCGAAACATGCCCCACAGAAGCGAGACGATCCCGATGAGCGACGCCCCGGCGCGCTCGGACGCGTGCGTCAGCGCCTCATACACCAGCCCTTGGCCGGCGGGGCTGAGGTGGTCTCGAGCCACCGAGACGATCTGCTCGGTCAGGTACTCGTTGCCGACCGCACCGGTGACGATCAACAACAGGAGCAAGAGCGGCAGCAAGGAGAGGAACGCGGCGTGGGCGATGCTCCCCGCCATGAACGTCACATTGTGCTCGCGAACCACTGCGATCACGTCTCGAGCGACGGATCGAATCCGTCGCAGGTCCATACCGAACGGAGGACTGCGGTCACGAAAAGGACGGCGCAGGCACTCGCCATCCGCCGACGGCGCGACGAGTGCCGGCTCGAAACGAGCACCGGTGACGCGACCAGTGTCGGCCCGAAACGAGTACTGGCGACGATCCGCTCGAGTACCGGATACCACGTCCGAATATCGGTGCACTGGCCCCTGACAGCCCGACGGCGCTCAGCGGGACGTAAGACCTAACCAGCCCCATTCCGTACCTGTATTCAGCCACAGCAGGCGCGTCGGAACTGCTCGCCGTGCCGACGCCACATCATCATGAGTGACGAGAGCACACGATCCCGAACCGAGACGGACATCCACCAGTTAGACGAGGACACCGTCGCCCGAATCGCCGCCGGCGAGGTCGTCGAACGCCCCGCCAGCGCCGTCAAGGAACTCGTCGAGAACAGTCTCGACGCCGACGCGAACAGCGTCGATATCACCGTCGAGGAGGGCGGTACCGAACTAATTCGCGTCGCCGACGACGGACGGGGGATGTCCGAGGCGGACGTCCGCGCGGCCGTCCGCGAGCACACGACGAGCAAGATCGACGGGCTCGAGGACCTCGAGTCCGGCGTCGCCACGCTGGGATTCAGGGGCGAGGCCCTGCACACCATCGGCTCGGTGTCGCGGCTGACCATCCGCTCGCGACCCCGCGGCGCGGACGGCGCGGGGACGGAACTCGTCTACGAGGGCGGCGACGTGACCAGCGTCGAGCCGACGGGCTGTCCCGAGGGAACGACCGTCGAGGTCGACGACCTCTTTTACAATACGCCCGCCCGGAGAAAGTTCCTCAAGACGACGGCGACGGAGTTCGCCCACGTCAACCGCGTCGTGACGCGCTACGCGCTCGCGAATCCGGACGTGGCGGTCACGCTGACCCACGACGGCCGCGAGGTGTTCTCGACGACCGGGCAGGGAGACCTGCAGGCTGCAGTTCTCTCCGTCTACGGCCGCGAGGTGGCTGCTGCGATGATCCCCGTCGACGCCGACGGCGACGAACTCCCGCCAGGTCCGCTCGAGTCCGTTTCCGGCCTCGTCTCCCATCCCGAAACGAACCGCTCGAGTCGGGACTACCTCGCGACGTACGTCAACGGTCGTGCCGTGACCGCCGACGCCGTCCGCGAGGGGATCATGGGCGCCTACGGCACGCAACTGGGCGGCGACCGCTACCCCTTCGTCACGCTCTTCCTCGAGGTTCCCGGCGGTGCGGTCGACGTGAACGTCCACCCCAGAAAGCGGGAGGTGCGCTTCGACGACGACGACGCGGTCCGCCGGCAGGTCGACGCCGCCGTGGAGAGTGCCTTGCTCGAGCACGGTCTCCTCCGATCCGGCGCACCTCGCGGCCGGTCGGCACCCGGCGAGGCGCGAGTCGATCCCGGCAGTGATCGCGCTGCCGAGTCCGGCACGTCTGCTACCGAGTCGACAACGCTCGAGCGCAGTGCCGAGACCGCGTCGACTGCAGCGGAATCGGACGACGGCGGGAGTCAATCCGCAGCCTCGAATCCGAACTCCGAAACGGACGACGCATCGTCGGCTGACGGTTCCGCGAGGGCCGGTTCGGGGACCGACTCGAGCGATTCGGACGTCGATGTCGCCGTCGACGCGCCGCAGGCGCAGTCGCACTCGAGTAACTCGGCGGACATAGCGACAAACCCGACGGAGACGAGCGCGGACCCAGTTTCCGACGCGGGCGGGAGTGCCACGTCCGACTTGGCGAAAACGGGGTCCGGTTCGACGAAACCGGATTCCGGCTCGAGCCGGCCGAATTCGGATCAGGGTCACGGCTCCACAGCGGATCGAGATCGCGGCACCGATTCCGACGCAGCGCGCAAGTTCGACGCCGCCACCGACCAGCGGACGCTGACCGGCGAGGTCGCGGCGGACGAGCGAGCCGAGTTCGACTCGCTGCCGTCGCTGCGGGTGCTCGGCCAGCTCCGCGACACCTATCTGGTCTGCGAGACGCCCGACGGGCTCGTCCTGATCGACCAGCACGCGGCCGACGAGCGCGTCAATTACGAGTGCTTGCAGGCGGCCTTCGCCGACGATCCGACCGCGCAGGCGCTCGCAGAACCCGTCGAACTCGAGTTGACCGCGGCGGAGGCGGAAGCCTTCGAGCACTACCGCGAGGCGCTCTCGCGGCTGGGCTTCTACGCCGATCGGATCGGCGACCGGACGGTCGCCGTGACGACCGTGCCCGCGGTGCTCGAGAAGGCCCTTGAGCCCGATCGGCTGCGGGACGTCCTCGCGTCGTTCGTCGCGGGCGACCGCGAGGCGGGTGCCGAGACGGTCGACGCGTTAGCCGACGAGTTCCTCGGCGATCTGGCCTGTTATCCGTCGATCACGGGGAACACATCGCTAACCGAGGGATCGGTCGTCGACCTGCTGGCAGCCCTCGACGACTGCGAGAACCCCTACGCCTGTCCGCACGGCCGACCGGTGATCGTCCAGTTCGACGAGGCGGAGATCGAGGACCGGTTCGAGCGGGATTATCCCGGCCACGGCGGGTAGATTTCGCTCGAGTCGGGTTTCGGACGAGCAGTAGCGGGGAGTATACGTGCCGTTCCGACCCAGCCAACCGGTCGCGGTGGCGCACGCTGTCGGCCGGCCGAGCGAGAGCGAGGTCGGCCGATGACTTCGTGCGAGGGATGAGCGAACGACCGCGGGGAGTGAGCGAATCGGCTGGGGAGGACGTGGCGATTCCCTGTTGCCACGATAGCAGAACATTTCATTGCATCTACTCTCGCCTGAATGTTCCACTCGACGAACACGTCTATTGAACGATACGTTTGTCACGTCGCAGCCGAACCGATGCCGTCGATACGGTCCCACGTCGGCACTGGTAGGTGACTCGAGGCACTACCCCACCCCATGACGACCCCTCTCGAACTCGACGGCTCGAGCGCCGGCGGCCAGTTCCTCCGAACGGCGCTCGCGGTGTCGGTCCTCGAGAACGAGCCGGTCCGCCTCGAGCACGTCCGCGGCGACCGGTCGACGCCCGGATTGGGCCACCAGCATCTGGCGGTGCTCGAGACGATGGCCGAACTGTGTGATGCCGACGTGTCCGGCAACGAGCACGGCGCGGAGACGATCGAGTTCGAGCCGGGACTCGAAGGCGGGACCGATCCAGCGGGCCGCCAGCGACTCGAGGGCGGCAGCTACGCCGTCGATATCGGCACCGCGGGCAGCGCCACACTGCTGTGCAACGCCCTGTTGCCGCTGGCGACGATCCTCGAGTCGCCGCTGTCGGTGACGGTCACCGGCGGGACGGACGTGGCGTGGTCGCCGCCGCTGGATTACCTCCGATACGTGACACTGCCGCTGTGTCGGCGGTTCGGCCTCGAGGCCACCTGCGAAGTCGACCGTCGGGGGTTCTATCCCGACGGTGGCGGCGAAGTAACGCTCCGGCTCGCGCCCTCGAGCCTCGAGCGGATCGACCTCCTCGAGCGGGGCTCGCTCGAGGGGCTTCGCCTCTACTCGACCGAGTCGGAATCGCTTGCGGACCGCGACGTGGCCTACCGGCAGGCCGAGGGAGCGCTCGAGCGACTGGAACGAGATCCCGACCTCGAACTCACGGAGCGCTGCGAGACGACCGCGGCGAGTCCCTCGCCCGGCTCCGCGCTGGTCCTCCGCGTCGATCACGGGACCGGTGTTGCCGGCTTTTCGGCCCTCGGCGAGCGCGGCAAACCGGCCGAGCGCGTCGGCGAAGACGCTGCCGACGCGGCGAATCGGTTTCTCGAGGGCTCCGCGCCGGTCGACCGGCACATGGCCGACCAACTACTCGTCTTTCTCGCGCTCGCAGGCGGCCGAGTGCGCGTGCCCGCGGTCACTGACCACGTCGAGACGCGGTGTGACCTGCTCGAGGCGTTCGGGGTCGACGTGGGGCTCGAGCGGGAAGCTGAGACGACGGTGGTGTCGGTCGCGCCGTCGCTGGACGTAGGTCAGTAGTTCGTTGCTTCTGGATTTACTGCCGCTCTCGATTCAGCAGTCCTACCAGCACGACCAGCAGGAAAATCACGAGAATACCGCCCCCTGTGACCGCGAGCGCGAACGTCGGGTCTGCGGGATCAAAGCCCGAGTCCGCGAGCGGAAGCGTCCCCAGATACGTCACGAGTCGGCTCCACGCAACGATGACGACCATGAACGCGATAGCGATCCCCACAAAGAGGAGTTGGTAGTCGAACCACGTTTTGAGCCCCTCTGACGATACCATCTGGAAAAGTATTGAAGATCCAACTGTTTATCTATTTCGTCACAGTAGGACCCGTCCGCTCGAGTCCCAGTCCGATTCGCTCTCGATCTTCGGGGATCAACCGGCTGGTCGGTTCGCGATTGGGGCTCGAGTAGTCGTCGTTCACTGAGTGGAATCCGACCGTTTCGGCGGTCGATCTGGCGTGGAACCAAGGATCTCGTACTAGATGTGCTTCGCGGACAGTGCGCCACCGCACGTCGGGCGTCCGTCTGGGAGCAATACACGGTTTCGATCGTCGGAACACCGCCACAACTTATATCCGCCCCGTCCGTTGGCTGGGGTATGACCGAGGGACACGCCGCCGTTCGCGGCCGTGCGAGCCGGAGGGTCGACCCGTGAGCGACATCGTCACGTTCGGCGAAACGATGCTCCGGCTGTCGCCGCCGGGGAACGAACGCCTCGAGAACGCAAACGAGTTCGAGGTTCGCGCCGCCGGCGCCGAGAGCAACGTCGCCATCGCGGCCAACCGGCTGGGTGCCGACGCGACCTGGCTCTCGAAGGTCCCCGAAACGGCGCTCGGCCGCCGCGTCGTCAACGAACTCAGCGGTTACGGAATCGAGACGGACGTCGTCTGGAGCCACCGCGGTCGGCAGGGGACCTACTACCTCGAGCAAGCGGGCAAACCGCGCGGAACGAACGTAGTCTACGACCGGGAAAACACCGCCATCGCGACGGCGGAGGCCCGCGAATTCGACATCGATCGGATTCAGGACGCCCGGATCTTCTTCACGACCGGGATCACGCCCGCGCTCTCCTCGACGCTCCGAGACACGACGTTGAACCTGCTCAAAGCGGCCCGCAAAGGCGGGACGTCGACCGCCTTCGACTTCAACTACCGGCGCAAGCTCTGGTCGCCCGACGAGGCCAGAGAGACGCTGACCCGGCTGTTCCCGGGGATCGACATCCTCGTGATCGCCGCTCGAGACGCGCGGACCGTCCTCGGATTCGAGGGTGACCCGCGCCAGCTCGCGCACAAACTCGGCTCCCAGTACGACTTCACGACCGTCGTCGTCACCCGCGGTGCGGAGGGCGCGGTCGGCTGGCACGACAGCGTCGTCCACGACCACGACGCCTACGAGACCGACACCGTCGACCCGATCGGCACCGGCGACGCATTCACGGGTGCCTTCATCGCCCGCCGGCTCGAGGGCGACGACGTGCCGACCGCCCTCGAGTACGCTGCAGCAACGGCGGCGCTCAAGCGGACGATCCCCGGCGACGTCGCGCTCGTCACCGCCGACGAGGTCGAGCGCCTCGTCAAAGAGGGCGGCGAAGAGATTTCGCGATAGGATCTCAGTGCCACGGCTGAGGACTGCAGATGGGTATCGGCTGGCGGCTCGCGACGTTTCGGCGCGACTTGATGCGCACGACAGTTGGAAGGCTCTGTCAGAAATTTCGCTATCACCCACTGCAAGCGAGCAGTGGCGATCCGGAGCGCTAACGGTGACGCTGACGATTCAGACGGTGACGACAGCGACGACAGCGACGATAGCGTGCCCGGCTTCGGTGCCGGCGCTGCGCTGGTCGCTCTGCTGATCGGTGCCGCGTCCCGGATCCGCCAATAACGAGCCGTCCCTGGTTTTCTGCCTTTTCGATCGCTACAGAACGGACAGTCCGAACAAACGTCTTTTTGTGTCGACCCCGAACGACCGCTATGGTACACGTTGCGATCGTCGGGGCCTACGGCAGCGCGGGTGTTGCCGTCGCCGACGAACTTCTCGAACGCCGCGACGAACTCTCCGACGACCTCGAGTTAACGCTGATCGACGACGGGGATCCCGGCGGCGGGCTCTGTATTCTCCGCGGCTGTATGCCGAGCAAGGACGTCCTTTCGGCCGGTGAACACCGGTATCTGGCGCGTCACGACGATCGACTCGAGGGCGTCCCCGAGGCGGATCCCGAGCGAATCGTCGCCCGCAAGGACGAGCACGTCTCGAACTTCGCCGAACACCGCCGGAGTCACGTCCACGACCTGGCCGATCAGGCGGGCGTTGAACTCGTCCGCGACACCGCCCGTTTCGTCGACGACCGCGTGCTCGACGTCGGGGGACGGCGGCTCGAGCCCGACTACGTCGTCGTCGCGACCGGTTCCGTGCCGAACATCCCCGAGCTGCCGGGGATCGACGAGGTCCCTACTCGAACCAGTGCGGATGTCCTCGACACGACCGAGTTTCCGGACTCGGGGATCGTGCTGGGCAACGGCTACATCAGCCTCGAACTCGGGCCCTACCTCAGCGAAGTCGGCGATGTCGATCTCACCGTGATCGAGCACGACGAACGGCCGCTCGAGGAAATGGAACCTGAATACGGCGACGCCCTTCTCGACATCTACCGCGATCACTTCGGGATCGAGGTGCTGACGAACACGGACGAGAAGCGTCTCGAGCGGACTGATGACGGTGGTTTCCGGCTGGTCGCCGAACGGGCGGGCGACGGTGAATGGGAGGGGGACAGCGAGGGTGCGGGCGACGGCGATGAGATAATCGTTGAAGCCGACGAACTCTACTGCTTTACCGGCCGCCGACCGAACCTCGACGGGCTGGGACTGGAGAACACCCGACTCGAGCCCGGGGACGGCTGGGTCACGTCCACGATGCAGGCCCGCGACGACGAGCGCGTGTTCGTTGTCGGCGACGCCAACGGCCGCGAGCCGATCCTGCACGTCGCCAAGGAACAGGGCTTCGCGGCCGGCGAGAACATCGTCAACCACTGGCGGGAGACGGAGTGCGAACCGTACGCGAGCGTTCCCCATCACGTGATCTTCTCGGGGCTGGGCGTCTACCCGTTCGCCCGCATCGGGCACACGCCGGCGACCGCGGCGGCGACGCACATGGACGAGATCGTCGTCACCCGCGAGGCGTCGTCGGACGGCGTCTTCGAGACGAAAGGCCATTCCGAGGGGCGAGCGACGTTGATCGTCAGCGCTGACGACGGCACCGTGCTGGGATTTCAGGGGTTGCACCGTCACGCCGACGTGATGGCCAAGACGATGCAGGTCGTCGTTGAGATGGGACTGGACGTCCGCGAGGTCCCGAAGCGGGCCTACCACCCGACGACGCCCGAAATCCTCGACGGACTCTTCCGAGCGGCGTGTGCGGAACTGGCGGAGCGCGAGGACTGCGTGGCGGAGACCGATTCACAGGATATGATTCCCTAGTCACGCCACCGTCCGCAACCGAGTCACTCGAGAACGTCGCTAGTCCCGTTTCGTCGCTGACTCGAGTGACGACAACGAACATCTGCGGCAGAACGGAGAATTTACATTAATTTTCTAACACCAATCAGATATGAGAGAGTATCTCTACTTGGGAATCGCGATCGCGGCCGAAGTGACCGGCACGACGGCGCTAAAATTCTCGGACGGGTTCACTAACGTCGTCCCCACTATCGTCGTTATTGCGGGATACATCGGCTCCTTTTATTTCCTGAGTCTTACGCTCCAGGCGTTCCCGATCGGACTCGTGTACGCCACGTGGTCCGCGCTCGGAATCGTCGCTGCCGTTCTCATCGGCGTCGTTCTGTTCGACGAAACCGTCGATATCGCCGGTCTGATCGGCGTCGCACTCATCATCGGCGGCGTCATCTGTCTCAACGTGCTCTCCGGAACGTACTCCCCGGCACATTAGTCCATCCCGTCCGTTCGAAACGACTGCGGGAGACCGGTACGTGCTCGATTCGTTGCGGACGGCGACGGTAACGGATCGATGGCGGTCGGCCACCGCTTTTTGGCGGCTGCCGTGATAGCTACCGTCGTGACTCGAGTCGTTCGACGGGCGACGATCGATGACATCTGGGCCATCCACGAGATCGCACGGGAAAGCTGGCACGCCGCCTACGACGACGTACTCGGCCCCGAAACTGTCGACGACGTCGTCGACGACTGGTACGCGATCGGCGATCTCGAGGCCGCGATCACGGACACCAGTGGCCGCGAGGACGCCGCGTTTCTCGTCGCCGAGCGAGCGCCGGGACAGCCATCCGCTGACGGGTCCGAGCGCCGATCCGATCCGCGTGGCTTCGCCCACGCCGTCCCGTGGCCGGAAGACTCCGCTGTGGCGTTTCTCGCTCGCCTGTACGTCCGTCCCGACAGCTGGAACGAGGGGACCGGAACCGCGTTGCTCGAGCGCCTCGAGGTCGATCTCTCGGCGGAGTTCGACCGGATTCGGCTGGCCGTCCTCGCCGCCAACGATATCGGCCTCTCGTTCTACGAATCGCGCGGCTTCGATCGAATCGGGACGCGACCGTCCGATCTGGCGGCGGACCTCGAGGAACACGTGTACGAACGGCGGCTATCGAATTCGGACGGCTCTCACAATCGCTGACCATTACTGCACGCTCGATCGAACGGTGGCTCTGTTGAAATCCAATTCTTCAGATGTATTTTAGCGTGATAAGCACGCTCACTATATGTGCGAACTGACTATTTGGTGTAGATTCCAGTAGTGTCGATTCAGTCAGCATATTCATGCTTAAAGTGGTCTACTTTTGAAGTAATGTCTGCTCTTCGATCTGCACTATTCGATTGGGACGTGGCCCGAGTTTCCAGAGTTATTGCGGCTGGACTATCCATATACATCTCACTGCGTATCACAGACGGATTTCTCGCAGGATTGGGTATGGCAATTATACTTGCTATCGTGCTTGACATACCGTGGTGGGTTACGAAGCGCATCTCGGACCGCTGAAAGCCGAGTAACTCGATATGTCCTTCACCTGTACTTACCGCAGAGGATGCTAAACCCATCAAGTTCTAAGGCTTTCAACAGAGTCTAATCAGTGTTTCACTCGTTGCAGTCGGGACGATACTCGTAGCGACGCCGGTTCCTCGAGCGCGAGTGCCCATGAGTAGGTTGTACAGAAAAACGAGTCTGCCCGCAGCGTCTTGGTAGCCTCGCTCTGCTTACGGCTTACTCCGTTCATCGTTCGTTTGTTCGAGGCTGCGCTCACCTCGCGGCTTCGCCGCTCGTCTCTCGAGGCCTCGTTCGCGTTGCTCACTCGAGCTCGCTTACAGCGTCTTGTCGGCTTCTTCTTCGTCCACGACTTCGATCCCGCGGTTGTTGACCGCCATCGGATCGAGGCCGACCTCCTGGAGGAAGGTCTTGTACTCGCGCTCGCACTGCTCGGCGTCTTTCTGTTTGTTGCTGGCCCGGTCGCAGAGTTCGACGAGGTTCTCGGGGACGTCGTTCTGGTAGACGATCCAGTGGTTGATCAGGTCGCTGAGCCGCCGAATGGGGCTCGTGAAGTGGCCGTAGATCTCGAAGTTCAGCGCGTGGTGG
The DNA here is from genome assembly GCF_013456555.2 of Natrinema zhouii. Classification (GTDB taxonomy): domain Archaea; phylum Halobacteriota; class Halobacteria; order Halobacteriales; family Natrialbaceae; genus Natrinema; species Natrinema zhouii. Next base: position 1,474,356 of record NZ_CP059154.1, on the reverse strand, counting down.
CCGCCGAAGGGGTCGTTCATGTACCGCGCTCGAGGCATCACCTTCATCACCGCCCACTGGATCTTGTCCAGCTGGCGGTCCGGCGCGTCCTCGAGCGTCGCGTTGACGGCCTTTCGGGGGTCGTCCCACGTACTGCCGGGGATCGAGACGCCGTCCAGGTCCTGAATCTCCCGGAGGGCCTCGGACCACTCGTCGGGGCTCGGCTGGGGGTGAACCCGGTACATGGCCGAGACCCCGCGGTCCCACATGAGCACATGCGTGACGGCCTTGTTGGCCTTCAGCATGCACTCCTCGATGATGGTGTGGGCGCGGTCGCGGGCGGGGTTGAGGACGAGCGAGCCGTCTTCCTTGCGCTGTTCGTGCATCTGCTCGGCGAGGTCGTAGACCAGCGCGTTCTCGTCGTGCAGCGGCGCGTCGGGGTCCTCGAGTCGACTCTCGGCCTCCGCGTAGGTGAGTCGCTCGTTGGATTCGATGACCGACTTGTAGATCTCGATGTTCTCGTAGGAGAGGTTCTCCTTGTCGAGGTGCATCTCGACGGTGTGGGCCAGACGGTCCTCGTTGGGCACCAGTGAGCAGACCGTCTCGGCCAGCACCGGCGGCAGCATGTGAACCGTGTAGCCGGGGAGATAGACCGTGTTCCCGCGCTCGACGGCCTCGTCCCACATCGCCGTATCGGGGTTGACGTAGTGGGTCACGTCGGCGATGTGCACCCAGAGGACATACTCGTCGTCTCGCTCCTCGATCGAGATGGCGTCGTCGAAGTCCTGGGCGTCGATCGGGTCCGTCGTCCAGGTCGTCAGATCGCGTAGATCCTGCCGTTCGTCGATCTCGTCCTGTATCTCCGCCGTCACGCCCTCCGTTCGGGCTTCGGCTTCCTCTAGGACCTCGGGCGGGAACTCGTCGCGAAGCTCGAACTTCTCGAAGAGTTCCTCGCGCTTGTTCTCGAGATGGCGCGCGAGCTCCTCCGAGACTTCGACAGGGCCCTGGCCTTCCACCGTTCCGGCCTCGGCCTGTGCGTCGTCACTCATAGCGAGGGCTACGGACGTAAGGGTGAAAGTCGTGTCGGGATTGGAACGCGGACAGTGGACGTTCGGTCGATATCTGGGTGAGCCCGGTCTGGAACGGGATCCCAGGATCGTGAGGTGGCGATCCGACGGTCAGGGGGTAGCAGTGACCCAGCCAGAACCGGTATAATGGTCGAGAGCAATAGACGAGTCGTTCGACACTATGGCCTGGCAGTACACTACTCAGCTCCTTCCGTTTATCGGGGTTCTCTTTTCAGCGATGCTTATTTCGGCCGCATTAGCCGTCTATACCGTGGTCGAACGGACGGATGCGCTGGACGAGCCGAGCGTCCGTGCGTTCGTCGGCCTGAACGTCGGGTGTGCACTCTGGTCGGGCGCGTACGCGCTGCAGTTGCTGAGCGTCGACGTCCAAACGAAACGCGTCTGGTTGGGCGTCGCCTTCGTCGGTGCCGTCCTGGTCTCACTCTCCTGTTTCTCCTTTGCGGTCGCGTACTCGGGCAACGAGGAGTGGCTCTCCTGGCGGACGCTTTGCATTCTCGCGGTTGAACCTATCGTCGCGTTCGTCCTGTACGCGACACAGTACCGTCACCTGTACGAGCAACCGCTCGAGACCGTCGTCGCCGGCGACCTCGTCGTCCTGGATCGAACGTTCGGACCGATGGCGATCATTCACGTCCTGTTCCTGTACAGCCTCCTCGTCGTCGGTGCCGGATTCCTGCTCAAGACGGTGTACGAATCACAACACGTCTACCGGGAGCAGGCGCTCGCGGTGCTGTTCGCCATTCTCGTTCCGCTGGTCGCCAATATCGTGTGGTTTCTCGGTCTGGGGCCCACGGGAGACCTCGATCTGACACCGATCGCCTTCACCGTCTCCGGACTCGCGTTCGCCGTCGCGATCTATCGACATCACCTGCTGGATATCGCCCCGATCGCCCGCACTGCGGTCGTCGAGGATATGCGCGACGGCTTTCTCGTGATCGACGAAACCAACCGCATTCGGGACGCCAACGCGGCCGTTCGGCACAGCGTCTCGAGCGGCGGCTCCACCCCTCTCGTCGGCCGGAATGTAACCGAGGTCTTCCCCGAGATCGCTCAGATCGTTAGCAACGAGGCGTCGACGGGGCAGACCGAGATTGTCGTCGACGCCGACGACGGCCGCCGGTTCTTCGACGTGCAGGTGCAACGTCTCTCGAACGCCGACGGGATTCGGTTGCTCCTCCTGCGAGACGTCACCCAGCAACACGCCGTCGAACAGCGATATCAGTCCTTTATCGAGAACTCGTCCGATCTCATCACCATGGTCGACGACCGCGGGATAATCCGCTACCAGAGCCCCTCGAGTCGGAGCGTTCTGGGAATCGAACCGTCGACGATGGTGGGACAGTCGGCGTTCGAGTTCGTCCACCCGGACGATCGGGAGCGGCTCCTCGAGCAATTTCAAACCGGACTCGACGAATCGATCGTCGTCGACCGAGCGGAGTACCGGCTTCGGACCGCCGACGGCGAGTGGCGAGACGTCGAAACCATCGGCAGCAACCTGCTCGACGACCCGTTCGTCGAAGGCGTCGTCTTGAACACTCGCGACAGTACCGAACGCAAGAAACGCGAACGCGAGATCCGCCGGGCGAACGAGCAACTGGAGCAGTTCGCGAGCGTCGTCAGCCACGACCTCCGCAATCCGCTGAACGTCGCGCAGGGATATCTCGAGATCGCCAGAGAGTCCGTCGACTGTGCGTCTCACGATGACATCGCGATCGCCCACGATCGGATGGAGACGATCATCGAGGAAGTGTTGCTTCTGGCTCGCGAAGGGCGACCGATCGGCGACACCGAGCGGATCGACCTCGAGCGGCTCGTCGACCGCGCGTGGGCAAACGTCGATACCGCCGCGGCGACGCTTTCGGTCTCGAGTGATCGCGCGATCGTTGCCGACGGAGACCGGTTGTTACACCTGTTCGAGAACCTGTTCCGAAACGCTGTGGAACACGGCGGCAGCGCCGTCAACGTCCGGGTTAGCACGACCCCCGACGGATTTTTCGTCGAAGACGACGGGCCGGGGATTCCCGCCGACGAGCGGGAGGCCGTTCTCGAGTACGGCCACACCACGGCGGCATCGGGGTCCGGACTCGGTCTCGCGATCGTCAGGCAGATCGTCGACGGTCACGGCTGGGAGATCCGGGTTACCGAGAGCGCCGACGGCGGTGCTCGGTTCGAGTTCGACACCGACGGCGCGTCCCGGTCAGCTGCGGCGGAACGGGAAACAATCGACGAGGAACGAGGGGGCGATGATAGACGCCGACCGCGAGAGCGTCGGTAGCGCATCGCGGACCGAGCTGGCACTGTCGGGACCACCGAGCACCGCCCTCAGGATTCCTCTTCGAGCGTGCCATATCGCTCTTCGACCGTCGACAGATAGCTCGCGAGAAACGCGTCGCGCTCCCGCTCGCCGGCCTCGAGGTCGACCAGGAGCGCCTCGAGTTCGTCGCGCGGGTGGTGACAGAGGTCGCTGTGACAGGGTTTACAGAGGTGTTCGAACGTCTTGTCGTCGCGGTCCCAGCGGTCACCGTGTTTGTCGTACTCGCGGGCCTCCTCGCGCGGGCGCTCGGTGCCACAGGCGAGACAGGTCACCGTCTCCGTGCGGGTCCGAGAGGGCCACATACTCGACCTGACGGCGTGGGCCCACTTAGCGATTGGCACACTGGTCACCCCGTCCTGACGGTCAGGGCAACCGATCTACCGGGGTCGCTCGCGCTCCTCGTCAACGCGACCGCCCTCGTCCGCACGTTTGACGCCTTCGTCGACGGATGGGGACCGCGACCCAGCGTCAGCGCTGACGTCGCGATCGAGGTCGGAATCCGACTCCACCTCGGGGAGCTCGAGTCGCCCGTTGGGATCGATTACCGTTCGCGCCGGGATCGGCTCCGGTTGCGGCGGACGGCGCGCGACCAGCCGTTGAATGCGGGTAAGATCCACCGACTGCTCAGTCTCGATCTCCTCGTACTCGACGACGATCCGATCTCCCTCGGCGAAGATACGGACGTAATTCAACCGGAACGAGGGGTAGTACACCCCCGGCAGCCGCGAGAACCATGTCTCGACGTGCTGGAGTTTCTTCAGCCAAGTCCCCGTGTTGACGACGACTCGATCGCCCCAGCGGGTGAGCGACGCGCGGTGAGTGTGCCCGTAGACGAAGACGGCGATGTCAGGATTCGACTCGAAGACTTCCCTGGCCGCGTTCAGGAAGGGCTCGTCGCCCTGCCCGACGCGAACGCCTGAGAGGACGACGCCGAAGCGCTCGAGCGTACGTTTGAGATCGCGTCTGAACAGCCACAGGGGGACCGCGACCAACGCCAGAACGGCGATGATCACGAGATTAACGGCGACGATGAGTTCGAGGACGATCGCGGCGACGCCCAGCGCGTGGACGACGGGATTGTCGGTGAAAAACCGCGCCGGGAGGAGGCCGACCGTCTCGAGGACGGTGCCGAACAGGTAGAGGAGCGTGAGGTTGAAAAACACCAACAGTGGGACGACGATCGCGCGGAGGAACGGGCTCATCTCCCGGTAGAAGTAGTTCGAGAGGAGCCAGCGCGGGATCTCTTCCATCGGGGCGACCGACTGGATGTCGCGCAGCCAGTCGCCTCTCGCCTGGCCGGAGTAGCGGCCGGCGGCGGCGACGATCCGCTGGACGACGAAGTAGCCAACCGGGAGCGCGTCGGGACTTCCCCAGTCCGGCAGCCGGTTGTTCGCGTCGCGTTGCTGGCCGTGTTCGATCCAGATCTCCCCGTCGCCGACCTCGCGAATGATCGCTATTTCCTGCTCGAGGGCGACGTTGAACTCCTCGAGGCGATCGACGTGGGAGTCGTAACAGGCGAGGTCGTAATCGTGGTTGCCCGGGATGAGCGTGATGTCGATCTCCGCACCGGTCGCGCAGAGCTGCTCGAACACGCGCGGGTGATCGTCGATGACCCGCTCGAGTTTCGCCGGCCCCGTCACCTCGGCGTACTCCCAGAGCCCGAACGCGTCGCCGTTGATGATCAGCTCGATGTCGCCACCGCGCTCCTCGAGGCCCGCGAGAAAGTCGAGGAGCTCCGCCTCGAAGTCGAGTGCCGTTAGCTGTTCGTCGCCGCCCATGTGGAGATCGCTGATGAAGACGTACTCGCTGGCCATCGGACGGGTCCGGGGTACTACCAGACCGGCTGGGATAGTGGTTTCCCCGTCCCCGATGGTCCGTCCGATCGAGTTCTCTATACGGCATATTCGCCTGTCTCATCCGGTCTCCCGATCCGCGACATCGAATCTCATCTATTAAATGCGTCCGGGCGGTAGCACGAGTATGCAGGTCAAATCGCGACATCACCTCCGGAGCGACGCCGTGTCCGAGCTCGAGGAGACGCTCGAGGAGCAACTCGGCGTCTCGCCCGAGGGTGACGACTACGAGCGCGTCGAGTTCGAGGAGACCGACTGGGAGGTCGTCCTCATCGACGGCGAGCCGCGGGTTGCGTACTTCGACGAGGAGCCGTTCCTGACGGTCCGCGGCGCAAACGCATACGAACCCGAGAAGCGACTGGTCACCGTCGACGCAGGGGCCGTCTCGTTCGTCAGCGACGGTGCGGACGTGATGCGCCCCGGGATCACCAAGGCGACCGACGACGTCTCGCCGGACGATCTGGTCGTCATCGCCGAGGAGTCTCACGGAAAAGTGCTTGCAGTCGGCCGCGCCCGCGTCGACGGCGCGGACATGGTCGGCAACGAGGGGAAAGTAGTGGACTCGCTCCACCACGTCGGCGACGAACTCTACGAGTTCACCGGGTAGTCGATCCGTCGCCTTCGCCACGTCTCGTCCCACCGCTCGGTTGTATTCGTTGGCTTTCGGTTTCCTCTCTGTAACGCAGCGTGCCGACCGTCTCTGATCACGCGACTACTTTTTAGAAATGAAGACACTCTCTGAAGGGAGAATAACCGCTGACAGTGTATTTCAGTCACGGGATCACTCCCGTCTGACGTAAGAACTATACAGACAGCGCCGGACTCTCTCCGGTATGGGATTGATGAGCAAAATTCTCGGCGGGAACCAGTCCCGAACCGTCGAGGACTACGCCGAACTGGACCTCGAGGACGCCTCCATGGGATCGGCCGAGGCGACGATGCAGGTACATATCGCGGAGGTCGGCACGAAGGCCGATGCGATCGATATCAAAGACGCCGTCTACGACGGCGATATCGTTATCGCGGATATCACGCGCCTGCGGACCGAGGATAGCACCGTCGAACACATCGTCGACGAACTGCGGCAGGTCGCCCAGGAGGTCAACGGCGACATCGTCCGGAAGGGTGACGATCAGATGATCATCACGCCGACGGGCGTCCACATCAGCCGCGAAAAACTGGGCCAGAAGCTCTAGCGTCGGTCACTGGACGACGAGTCTCGTCCCGGCTTCGGCACTGTAACTACGCTCGAGTCGAAGCCACTCGTTCGCTTTCTCCGCAGTTGCCGTCGCTGAGTTACTTTAAGGAGGTCGCCGTCGCTCAGTTAGTTCTCGGCGGTCGCCATGGCTCAGTTGCTTCGCTAGGAGTCTCTCGTGAGCGTTCGTGAGGACAGCGATCGCACTACCGATCTGGGTCGTCGATAAAATGAAATTTAGTGTAGTGTCGCTCGACGCGACGAACTGAAGTCGAGTTTACGTGCGCTTGACGTTCGTCGCGCGCGGGCCCTTGGGGGCCTGCTCGATATCGAATTCAATCTCTGTGCCTTCTTCGAGATCCGGACCGCCAACATCCTCCATGTGGAAGAAAACGTCGTCGTCCGCGTCGTCCGTCTCAATGAAACCGTAGCCGCCTGTGTCGTTGAAGAAATCGACCTTACCTTCTGCCATTACAACCATACGTAGAGCCGGATCAGGGATAACACTTGCGAGGGTCGTGGTATCACGACCATCATTTCGCGCGAATACCGGCTAGTGCTGTTCGACGATTGCTGGCAGCCTGCCCTCAAACTGGTCAAGATGTCTGACTGCGGGCGCTCGAGTAATTTTCACCCGGTGGGAATTCCCGATCCCGGTTTTCCCCGAACGGACGTACCACGGAGTATGACGGGATTTCGCGCAACGGTCGTCGTCCACAGTCCGGGGGACTGTCCGGTCGCCACCGTCTCCGCAACTACCGACGAACCGGTCGACTCCGTCTCCCGATCGTCGCAGCCGACGGCCGAGGGAACGATCGTCGAGGAGTTCGGTGTCGCGGCGGACGCCTCGGTCGACGGGGACCACGACGTCGAGTTGACGCCGATCCAGTCCAACGATCGGGAGGCCATCTACCGATTCGAACGGGACAGTGCCGCCAACTGTGCCTGCGAAGTTATCGAGCGAACGGGAACGCCGGTCTCGTCGGTCCGCGGCCAAGACGGCGCGCTGCTCCTCTCCTTTCGGACCGTGGAGCTGTCCGAAATCACCGCGATCGTCGACGAACTGCGCGCGTATTTCGACGGCGTCGTCGTCGAGGAACTCTCGCAGGACCACGAGGACGTCTCCGGCGATCCTATCGTCGTCGACCGGGATCGGCTCACGACCAGACAGCGAGAGATCCTCGAGACAGCCCACGAACTGGGGTACTTCGACTATCCCAAGGGCGCGAACGCGACCGACGTCGCCGACGAACTCGGCGTCGCCCGATCGACCCTCACCGAACACCTCGCGGCGGCCCAGACGAAGCTGATGGATGCGATCCTCGAGACGGACCATCGTCAGCAGTGACGCCGCTGCAGGAAATCGTTGCCGGTCCCTCTCGCCCCGTCCCAGTAACCCTTTGACATCCCGTCCCGTTCTCGCAGCTATGGACGTTATTCACACGGCCCTCTGGGTATCGGATCTCGAGCGGACACGCGAGTTCTACGTCGACGGGCTCGGACTCGAGGAGAACTGGTCGTTTACAGCCGACGACGGCGTCGAAAACGTCTACATCGGCGGCGAGAACGGGGAGTTCCAGTTCAAGTACGACCCCGCGGGCGGACCGGAAATCGATTCGGGGACGATGGCACACGTCGCGGTCGGCGTCGACAGCACCGACGAGACCTTCGAGCGATTGGTCGAACGGGAGGGGCCGACCGTCCAGACGGAGCCGACGACGATGAGCGATATCGGCGTCCGCGTCGCGTTCGTCGAGGATCCGGACGGCTACGTCGTCGAACTGGTCGAAGAACTCGAGTGAGAACGCGAGCGCCGCGATGGGGCGCTCGTCCCGCTCGAGCGACTACTTCTCGGGGACGTCGGCCGCGGCGGGATCCGTGATCGACGGCTCCGTGCGGACGACTTGGACGAGGAGGCCGGCCGCGACGGTCACGACGCCGGCCAGAAAGAGCCACGAGGCGCGGTAACCGACCGTGTCGGCGAGATAGCCAAAGGCCGGCGGTGCGACGAGCGCGCCGCTGGTGAGCGCGAGCTGACCGCCCGCGGTCGCGCCGCCCATCTCGTCGGCGCTGACCAGCGTCGCCATGACGGAGTAGTAGACGCCGGTGTAGCCGAGCACGAAAAACCCGAGGAGACCGAACGCGATCGCCGCGCCGCGTTCGGTGGTCGTCGAGGCGACGACGACGAACATGACGGCGCTGCCAAGCGACTGGACGATGAGTAACAGCCCGATTCTGACGCGGGGCTCTCCGGGCAAGACGTCGCTCAGCCAGCCGGTCAGCACGCGGCCGACGCTGCCGAACAGTTGGACGAGCGCGAGGACGACGCCGCCGAACGCGACGGACGCCCCGATGGATTCCTCGACGTAGAGGACCGTGTAGCCGGTGGTCGTGAAGAGGGCCGCACCCAGAAAGAGACCGGCAGTCGTCAACACGACGTACGGGCGATTCGAGAGCAACGCGCCGAAGTCGGGATAGTCGGCCACGCCGCCACCGCTGTCGCTCGAGTAGCCGACGTAAAACACGACGGCGACGACCGCGCCGATTCCCGCGGCGACGAGAAAGCCGGCTCGGGGGAAGAGCGCACCTGCCAGGCCGGTGACCAGGAGCGCGCTGATACCGCTGCCCCCGGTGACGCCGACCTGCTTGATACCCATCGCGAAATTCTGGCGACCCGGCTCGATCCGATCGAAGACCGCCTTGTTCGTCCCGGGGATCGCGGTCCCGTACAGCGATCCGAGGACGAACACCGCCGCGAGCAACAGGGCGTACGTCGGCGCGCCCGCAACCAGGAGGGTCCCCGTCGCGAGCCCGACGAGGCCGAGCGTCAGCGTCAGTCGTTCGCCGAATCGGTCGGTCAGCGCACCGAGCGGTAACAGGAAGACGGCGTAGCCGAGGGTGAGCGTCGTGACGACGAGTCCGACCGCGAATCGGGACAGCCCGAACTCGTCCCGGAACAACGGCGTCGCAGCGAAGATCGTGTAGTAGCAGATACTCGCAGAAACCTGCCACGTCGTCACGAGCGACACCGTTCGCCAGTACGACCGATCCATACTCCGGTCGTCTGCGGCAAGGCGCATCAAAATTGGCACCCCGCTTCGAAACGAGTGACGACGAGCAGTCGAGTTGGCAGTTGACCGGCTTTCCGTGACCGTCATTCTCCTCCGTTTCACTGCCGTCTCGACTCGGGCGCTCGAGTGATCCTCCACGAAAGACGATTATAGTAGTCGGGCCGGGTATCGACTGACTATCTGTTCGTTCAATCACGAAACTAGTATTCGTCTGTAGTCGTAAAAGCGGCAAAATACGGACATTCGATGTGTCGACGTCCGTCTCCGGACAAACGATAATACTTTTCCATTGGGGTCCGAAATCCCTGAGTATGTCTGACGACCTCAAGAAAGGGCTCGAGGGTGTGTTGGTCGCCGAATCGGGACTCAGCTCGATCGACGGCGACGTCGGTCGACTGATCTACCGCGGCTACACGATCGAGGACCTCGCTCGCGGCGCGAGCTACGAGGAGGTTCTCTACTTGCTCTGGAACGGACATCTCCCGACTGCGGACGAACTCGAGCCGTTTGCGGACGCCCTCATGGACGAACGCGAGGTCGACGATACCGTCCTCGCGACGATGGAGAAACTCGCCGAAGCCGACGAGCAGCCGATGGCTGCGCTGCGAACTGCGGTCTCGATGTTCTCGGCCTACGAACCCGAAGACGACGCCGATCCGGAAGACCTCGACGCGACGCTCCGGAAGGGTCGCCGGATCACGGCCAAGATCCCGACCGCGCTCGCGGCTTTCGAGCGCTATCGGCTCGGCGAGGAGCCCGTCGATCCCAACCCCGAGCTGGGCCTCGCGGCGAACTTCCTCTACATGCTGACCGGCGAGGTGCCGGACGATATTGCCGCCGAGACGTTCGATCAGGCGCTGATCCTGCACGCCGACCACGGCCTGAACGCCTCGACCTTCACGTCGATGGTCATCGGCTCGACGATGGCCGACATCTACAGCGCCGTCACCGGCGGCATCAGCGCCCTTTCGGGGCCGCTCCACGGCGGCGCGAATCAGGACGTCATGGAGGTCCTCATCGAGATCGACGAGAGCGAGCTCGACCACCGCGAGTGGGTCGAACAGGCGACCGAACAGGGCCGTCGCATCCCCGGCTTCGGCCACCGCGTCTACAACGTCAAGGATCCCCGCGCGAAGATCCTCCAGGAACGCAGCAAGGAACTCGCCGAGAACGGCGAGGACAAGTGGTACAACTACACCACGACCATCGAACAGTACCTCACCGACGAGAAGGGCCTTGGCGAGAAGGGGATCGCCCCGAACGTCGACTTCTACTCCGGCTCCGTCTACTACCAGCTCGGCATCCCGATCGATATGTATACCCCCATCTTCGCCATGAGCCGCGCTGGCGGCTGGATCGCTCACGTCCTCGAGTACCAGGAGGACAACCGACTCATTCGCCCCCGTGCCCGCTACACCGGTCCGCAGGACCAGGAGTTCGTCCCGCTCGAAGAGCGATAACGCACAGTCTACGCCGCTCGCTTCCCCTTCGTTTTTGGCACCTCTCGAGTCGATGCCACCGTCAGTTCGTACTCGTCTGTCACGTCTTCACTCGGAGACTGGCTTCAATCACACCCGAGGAGAAACAGTCATCGGAATCGCTTGCAGTCGTCGTGCGGTCGTTCAAAACGGCTTTGCCGTTTCGTGATGCCACAACTCTTCGATTTCTGAGCACGTTGACGAGCTTGCAGGAGCGACGCCTCCGCCAGTGACGAGCCAGTGAGACCGTCCCGACCCACTCGACCGCACAGTGGATCACTCGACGCGCAGATGCGTACTCGATCACTGCAACCGAATCGGTTGTTTCCCATCGGAGATCACTAGCTGCGGCGAACGCGATCTCGAGACGGTGTTCGCTTTGGTTGATTGGGGTGATAATCAGACGCTAAATACTGTCCAACTGGACTTAATCCGGACAAATCCATCAGTAGCGTGCAAACGGTAACTGGCCTTATTCAGTCGGCACACGGTCTGACGAGCCGTATGATGGAACGAACTGATCGTATGGGGATCTCTCTCGGATCGTCTCCGGTGTATCCACGTACTCGCTATATTCGGACGCATATACGCGAGACTGCGGCAAACCAGTGTTCGTCCCGGACGCTTCTGCGGGTCGGAGGGTCGTTCACCCGGGCCGAGAAACCACAAACGGAGCGGGTTCGGTTCGACTAATGTCCGAGCGCATCTCCAGTATAGACGCGATGCGAATCGTTGCAATGGCCAGTGTCGTCGTCATTCATACGAATCCGTTTGAGGGGGTCGGGACGTACGGAAATCTCGCGAACTTCCTGATAGAATCTACTGCGCGGTTCGCAGTTCCGTTCTTTTTCCTGGCGTCCGGATATTTTTTCGCTCTCCAAATCGCTCGTAGCGATCCGACTACCCAGTTCCGCAAACGGGTATCCAAGATCTCTTCGCTCTATCTGTTCGGGCTACTGCTTACGTTTCCGGTTTTCCTCACGGAAACGGTCGTCCGAGCGAGCATCGAAAATCGCGATATCATGACCAGCGTCGTCCACGACCTGACTGCGTTTACGTCGCCGATCGAACTGATCTACTACGGGACATCCGTCTCCGAGATACTGTGGTTCTTCCCGGCACTACTCTTTTCGTACCTGTTCATCTATCTCTGTCTCAATCACGGTCTGAGTGCGTATCTGTTGCCGATTTCGCTCGGATTTCATCTCGTCGGACTGCTCGGTTCGAGCTATACGATGTTCATTGATATCCCGTTCGTGGTCAGAGACGGACTGTTCTTCGGGTTCTTCTACACGAGCCTCGGCTACGCCATTTACTCGCACGACTGGCAGCCGGATCTCGATCGAAGCACGCTCTATCTCGGATTGACTGTCCTCTTCGGCGCGCTCCATATCGGTGAACGATACGTCCTGGGCTACGTCATTACCGACAGTACCGTTGCGCAGGGTGTCTATTGGTCGAGTTACACGATCGGAACTGCGCTGGTTACCGTCTCGCTGTTCGTCTTCCTCCTCTCACGACCGGATCTCGGAACGTCAACCGCGGTACCATCGTGGGGACGGAATTATGCAGTCGGTATTTACGTTGCACATCCGCCCGTGTTATTCGTTCTCGAGGAAGGAGCTGAGGTGCTCAATTCGAGCGGTTACGAGGTACAAAATACGATCCTCTGGCAGTTCGTGTTGACCCCTGCAACCTTCTTCGGGGCCTTGCTAGTCTACATAGCAGTTTCAAAACTGAGACCCGTTCGACTCGGTGGGTTTTCCCTGCCGAGAGGAAACTGGATGCAGAATAGATAACGTTCGACGTTCTGGACGACAGTCGTGTCGGAATCGATCGAACGTCGGTACGCGCAAGTCACTCGAGCCACGACGACCGATATGGACGTCTTCGTTTACGGAACGCTGACTGAACGGGAGCGAGTCGCGACCGTCCTCGGGGACGCCGACTACGAGTTCGCCGGCCGCGCGACGCTCGAGGGACTTCACCGTGTCGACGGTCGGTATCCAACGCTCGTGCCCGGTGGCAGCGTCGATGGGCGACTGCTCGCAGTCGACGATGCGGGCCTCGAGCGCCTCGATCGGTACGAGGGTGTCGAGCGCGGGCTATACGTCCGCGTCGCAGTGCCAGAGACCGGCGCGGCCGGCACCGACGGCGAGCAGTGCTGGGTGTACGTCGGCGATCCGGATCGGCTCGGCGTCGATGCACCATGGCCGGGAAACGGCCCGCTCCGCGACCGCGTCGAAACGTTCGTTTCGCAAACCGATGCAGTGGTACGGAATCGCGAATGACGTCCGTCTGTCCTCCGTCTGACGCCCCGCTCATCCCGCTCCCGTCTGGCGATTTCACTTTCGCCGCGGGTGCATGAGATTTATATACTCCGGGTCCCCTTTTCCAGTCGCACGTCACACGCCGTGCATTCCCTGTATTCCCTGTCGTGCTGCCCTGTTGCAGCACATCGCTGTTGGGGGGACGGCGGTGGGCCCGAAACGGCTCTCCCGGTCCCCGACAGTAATCCTTACACTTCGTCCCGAGTAGACGGTCGTATGCTCGACCATTCGGATATTCTCGAGGCACGCGAGCGAGTACGAGAGACATCTCGACACACGCCGCTCGAGCACTCGCATACCTACTCCGTGATGACAGGGGCCGATATCCGCCTGAAACTGGAGAACTTCCAGCGGACGGGCGCGTTCAAGATCCGCGGCGCGACGAATCGAATCGCGACGCTCTCCGAGGATCAGAAGGAAGCGGGCGTCGTCACGGCCAGCGCGGGCAACCACGCACAGGGGGTCGCGCTCGCAGCCACGCGATCGGGCGTGGACTCGAAGATCGTCATGCCCGAACACGCGCCGATCTCGAAGGTCAAGGCGACCAAGAGCTACGGCGCGGAGGTCGTCCTCTCCGGGCGAGACTACAACGAGGCCGCCGAGCGCGCTCACGAGATCGAACGCGAGGAGGACCGCACCTACGTTCACGCCTTCGACGACGAGTACATCATGGCCGGCCAGGGAACGATCGGCCTCGAGATCCTCGAGGACTGCCCCGAGGTCGAAACGGTCGTCGTCCCCATCGGCGGCGGCGGTCTCATCAGCGGTATCGCGGTCGCGATCAAGGAACAACACCCCGACGTTCGCGTGATCGGCGTGCAGGCCGACGGTGCCTCGAGCGCCGCCGCGTCCCTCTCGAAGGGCGAGCGCGTCTCGATCGACGAGGTCGACACGATCGCGGACGGGATCGCGACCCGCAGTATCGGCGAGCAGACGTTTCCGTACATTCAGGAGTACGTCGACGAAGTCGTCACCGTCTCCGATCCTGAGATCGCCGTCGCGCTGGTCTACTTGCTCGAGCGCTCGAAGACCCTCGTCGAGGGCGCGGGCGCGGTCCCGCTCGCGGCGGTGCTGTTCGAGAAGTTCGACTACGTCGAGGACGAGGTCATCGTCCCCGCGCTCTGCGGCGGGAACATCGACCTCAACACGCTCGCCAACGTCATCGTCCGCGGGCTGGTCGAGACCGGCCGCTATCTGAAGATCGAAACCGTCCTGAAAGACCGCCCCGGCGCGCTCGACGATCTGCTGGACATCTTTACCGAACACCGCGTAAACATCTATGCCATCCATCACGATCACACCTCCCGCAACGTCGAGATGAGCGACACCGAAGTCGAACTCGAACTCGAGATGCGCGGTCCCGACCACGTCGACGAGTTCCTGTCGGCGCTCCGGGGTGCGGGCTACGAGGTCGACGTGCTCGCCTGACGGGAAATCACGGACCCTCTCTCCGTGGCACGTCCGTTCAGGATACGTTCGAGTCTGTCGTGTAATACGGAAACGACCTGTCGCAGAAGAACTATCTATCTCTGATTCACAGTACGAATAATGTTCGCGGGTCTAGTAGCGATAACAGTATTCGCGTGGCTCTGTGTGAGTCTCTAGGTCGGTATCGATGCGACCACAAACAGTTCACATGATGCGTTATTGTGGGGTCTCACGGTATTTTTCGCCGGAATCGTCGGTTTGCTTCTCTATTTCAATATCGGTCGGGATGAGCGGCCCGCGGGAGACGAGTCGGTCGCTCAACAGCCTACCCTGATCGACTGCCCTCATTGCCACGCGAAAGAGGATGCGAGCAGGGAAATCTGCCGATTCTGTGAAAAGCCGTTGAACGGCTCTTAACTACCGTTTTGCCATTACTTTGGGATTACCTGTTCGCTGCATGCACTGTACTGAGCACGCACCCGCGCAGTGTATCGTCGTATCAGAGACAGTAACTGGGATGCGACTTCGCCCGCTTTTAAGCCGTCCCGGCCCGAGACTGTGAGCATGAAACGAATTATCGAAACCGACGACGCACCTGCCGCGGTCGGTGCCTACAGTCAGGCGACCAGCAACGGCTCGCTGGTGTTCACCGCCGGTCAGATTCCCCTGACGAACGACGGCGAGTTGCTCGACGAGGAGCCAATCGAGAGCCAGACGGATCAGGCCCTCTACAACCTCGACGCCGTCCTCGACGAAGCGGGTGCGTCCTCCGAGGACATCCTCAAAGTCACCGTCTTCCTCGAGGATATCGACGACTTCGACGCGATGAACGAGGCCTACGCCGACTACTTCGACGACCAGCCGCCGGCCCGTAGCGCCGTCGAGGTCGCCGCGCTGCCGAAGGGCGTCGGCGTCGAAATCGAAGCCATCGCATCCGTCGACGAAGCCGAGTGAGTCCGGCGTGAGTGGCTATCCGTCCGGGACGATGGGGATCGACCCGCGAGCCAAGTCCGCGTTCCTGTGGGGCGTGGTCGGATTCCTGTCGTTCCTGGTGCTCGTTCAGGGCTACACCCTGCTCGCCGAGCCGATCGTCACGATCACGCAGGCGCTGGCGCTCGGACTGCTGGTCGGCCTCGGAGCGGGGATCGGAGCGTACTTGCTCGAGCCGCGACTCGCTGCGCGGGCGGCGAATCGCGCGAAGGAGTGAGCACATCTCGTAACAGTTAAACAACGGACGCGGTTAGGATGACCTGAGCCAGGATGGCCGAATGGTAAGGCGCACGCCTGGAAAGCGTGTTCCCTTTGGGATTCAGGGTTCAAATCCCTGTCCTGGCGTTTCTGTCGAAACCGATCGACGAGCAACGCGGGTCGGATTTCAGCAGAAACACAACCGTCAGGATTTGAATCAGGGAGGTCGCGCACAGCGAGCAGAGCGAGCGCGTTCGACCGTGGTTCAATCCCTGTCCTACTGTTACTGTGCCTCGAGAGCGCGACACTCATCGGCGTTCCTCGGTGTGTTTTGCGACGCGTTCGTCGATCTGCTTGTCGAGGTCGCCGATTTCTTCCTCGACCTGCGTTTGAACTTCCTCGCCGATCCGGTCGTCGACCTCGGCAGCGACCTCGTCTCCGACCTGCTCCTCGACTTCCGCCGCGACCTGGTCGTCGACTTCGGAGGCGACCTGCGTCTCGGCCTCTCGAGAGACCATCTCCTCGAGAATCCGCTCGTAGATCGCCATCTTCTCCCAGATGCGAAGCAGGTACCCGACGACGAGTCCGCCTTCGAACGCCGCGATCCGCGGGTCGACGCGGAACGCGAGAACCGCGAAGCCGGCGATGAAGAGCAATCCGTACACCAGCTCGATGTGAAACTGCGTCTGTTTTCCCTGAAGACGACTTCGAACTGCCATCACACCACCTCTAGCGAACGTTCTCGTTGCGAAGCCAAAAACGTGGCTCGCCTCACAGAGCGAGGTGGTACCGCCGTGCGACGCCGAAGACCAAGAACGCGGTCACGCCCGCGACCGTCGGCGTCGCGATCCACGTCGCCACGACTCGCTTGACGGTCGTCGGATCGAACAACTCGAGTTGATCTGTGGCCCACGTCGCCCGCTCCTCGGCGGTGAGGCCCTCGGGTCGGGCGATCGCTTCGAGGGGAACCCTGCGGCTCGCCTGCCCCCAGCCGAGGCCGATCACGCACGTGGTGAGCATGACGGCGAGACTCGCCGGAATGCCGGCCCAACTCAACCCGGTAATGATCGACGCGGCGATCAGTTCGACGACGAGCGATGCCTCGAGCGAGAGGTCGGTGATGTCCTCCCCGACGGTGCCCATCGTTCTGGGCCCGAGAACGAACGCTCCCGCACCGATCGCCACGCCGCCGAGGGCGACGCCGGTCGTCATTCCCATCCGTCCGGAGCCCACCAGCGGCGCGACGGCGTTGGCGACGTTCGATGCACCGGCGGAAAACGCCATGTAACAGCCGATGCCGATCACGGCGAGTTCGGCGACCCGACCGCGCTCCTCGGCGTCGAAGTCGAGTCGGGCCACGATATCGTCGTAGAGGTAGCGGCCGATGAACGCGCAGATCCAGAAGGCGAGGATCGGCGAGATGAGCCACCACATGACGACGACGCCGACGGTCCGCCAGTCGAGGACGCCGAGCGCCGCCCCCATCCCGACCACCGCGGCGACCGCGGTGATGCTCGTGCTGGTCGATACCTTGAGGACGTTGCCGAGCAGGATGCCGAGTCCGATGAACAGGAGAATGCCGATCGATGCGCCGAGGGTGAGAGCGCCCCGCGGCACGAATTCCGTTCCCAGCGTGTCGACGACGTTCGTCCCGAGGGTGAAGCCGCCGAGCAGCACGAATACGGCCATCAATCCGGATGCCTGTCGCATCGACAGGACACCGCTTCCGGTCGCCGGACCGAACGCTGCTCCGGTCGACGATCCTCCGATATTGACGCCCACGAAGACGGCCACGGCTATGCCGACGATATATATCACCGACAGCGCCATACGCCGGTTCTATGACGCTGCATCCGCAAAAGAACGCCGGTCGGAGCCGCGGCGCGGCAGTGCGACCGGGTAACGGATTCGTGACTCGGGAAGACCGGCGACTCACCGACGACAGGGATAGCGACAAAGAGGACGAGTTCCGAAGGGTAGGGGTACAGGGAAGGAGCGCGTTAGCGCTCGAGTTCGATCGGCGAATCGGTCGCGATCCAGCAGTCGGGGTCATCCGGATCTCTGAGCTCCAGATTGCCGCTCTGACACACCACCATTTCGTACTGGTCGTTCATGATGACCCCGTTGGCGACTCCACCGGGATCGGATATCGTAACAGGGCCCGTACCGGCCGCCCAAATCGGGGTAAGCGCTTCATACTACTGTGTGCGGGCGTCTTCTGGACTGATATTTCGCGGCGTCGAGCGGCAGTGAACGGCGAGTCCGATCGCTACTGAACTGTCACGGAGACAGTGACTGGACAACTCTTTGGCCCAGCGACTCGACGGTCGAGTATGTGCGGTCGCTACACGCTCGTCGTCGAGCAGGACGACCTTGAGGCGCGCTTCGACGCCCGGTTTCGGGACTCGGGATTCACCGCTCGATACAACATGGCTCCCGGCCAGGAACTGCCAGTGATTACGAACGAGGAGCCGGAGACGTTCCAGCGCCTCGAGTGGGGGCTGGTGCCCTCGTGGGCCGACGACGATAGCGGCGGGCTGATCAACGCGCGGGCGGAATCCGTCGACGAGAAACCGAGTTTTCAGGCGGCATACGAGCGACGGAGATGTCTCGTTCCCGCGGACGGCTTCTACGAATGGGTCGAGACGGACGAGGGAAAACGGCCCTATCGAATCGGCTTCGCGGACGACCGGGTGTTCGCGATGGCCGGCCTCTGGGAGCGCTGGGAACCGGAGACGACCCAGACGGGACTCGACGCCTTCGGTGGCGGGGTCGACGACGAGACCGAGGGCGGTCCGCTCGAGACGTTCACGATCGTCACGACCGAGCCGAACGACCTCGTCGCGGATCTGCACCACCGAATGGCGGTGATCCTCGATCCCGCTGCCGAGCAGCGGTGGCTGTCCGGCGAGGATCCGCAGGCGCTGCTCGAGCCGTATCCGGCCGACGGGATGCGGGCGTATCCGGTGTCAACGGCGGTGAACGATGCGTCGACGGACGAGCCGTCGCTGGTCGAACCGCTCGAGTCGGCGTGATAAATCGTTTCGGCCACCGATCCGTTCAGACGGCAATACCTGTCGTCGGCTCCCGGCAACGACGGCTCAGTTCGTCACGACCGTGACCGGCCCGTCGAAACCCAACACCACCTTTTGCGTGGTGTCTCCGAACAGGGCTTTTCCCGTGGGTGAGCGGTTCCGGCCCGGCAGGAAGATATGGTCGCACTCGTGTTCCTCGGCAGCCTGAAGAATGACGTCGCCTTTTTTGCCCACGTCTCCGACGGCTTCGTACCGAATCTCGAGGTCGGAAAGGACATCCGCTGCGACGTCCCGTGCGAACTGTTCCGCCCCTTCGCGGGCATCATCGGCCGTGTACTCACCGCCCGAGCTAGCGATCGATGACATCGCTTGCTTGCGAGCAGCGTATTCCTCATCGGTCGTCGCGTGAATGAGCACGACGGATGCGTCGACCCCGTTGGCGAGCGATCCGGCTTCACGGACGAGTTCTTTGGCTTCCTCCGTCGGCTCGACGACGACGAGCGCTCGTTCCATATCTCATATAGTATAACGTGACACGTAAATCCGGCGGGAGCACCACTTCCGCTCCCACTCCTGCTCCTCTCGGAACGCTTCGTCTCAGACGCTCCGTTCCCGCCTCGAGAGGCGCTTACAGCGAGGGCAGCGCGAAGTCCCGATTCTCTCGAGGAAGTGAGGAGCAGACGAGAGATGGGAATACGGATCCGAAACCGGTTCGCTGGCCCGTAGCGACGGACAGCGTTTAGACGCCGGTCGAGTACCGCAGAATACCGGCGAAGCCGCCGAAGGCGTTGAGGAGCTGTTCGCCCTTCTCGAAGTCCGTCGAGATGAACTTGGTCTCGGTGCCGCGCTGTTCGGCGATATCGATGAGGTGGTCGATGGCGTCCTCGCGGTCTTCGTCGGTCGCCTCAACGTCGGTGCCACACTCGGTACAGGTGTGTGTCGGCGTCGACTTCCGGCGGTCGACCACCTCGCGCTCGGTGGTGCCGCAGTCGGGACAGTCGTAGGTGATCACGTCCTTTCGAAGGTCCTCGCTGATCAGGAGGCGGTCGACCGACCCCATCATCAGGTTCCGGCGGGTCGGCTCGAAGCCGTAGGTCGCGAGGTCGCCGGCGTTGAGTTCCTCGAAGAACTCCTCCATCACCTTCTTGTCCTTCATCACCTCGGCGTCGGCGAGCGCGTCTTCGGCGTTGTCGACGAGGTCCTTCAGGCCGGATTCGTCGGTGTAGGCCACGTCGAACTTGCCCAGGACGGTGTCCTGTAGTTCGTGGTGGAGGTAGTCGCCGTCGAGGAACTCGTCTTTGGTCGGCGAGGGCCCGCCGACGAGAATCCCGTCGAGTTCGTGGCGTCGCGGCACGAACAGGTCGTTCGCCATCCCCGCGACCTCCTGGTAGAAGTTGTCGATGGCCTCGAGTCGCAGCCGGGCGAATCGCTGGGCGGACTGGCCACCCTTTCGCTGCTTGCCGGGAACCAGCGAGGAGGCGGACTTGACCGGTTCGATGCGCTTGCCCTTCAGCCAGCCGACGTTGGCCTCGCGGCGGTCGAGGACGATCAGGCCGTAGAGGCCCTTGTCGGCGAGCATCTCCTCGAGCGGCTCGGTCAGGAAGTCCGAGTCGCAGTGATAGCGGAAGGACTCGATGGGCTGGGGCGGGCTCTCGAGGACCTTGGTGACCATTTCGGTGCGACCGCCGCCGGAGTCGACGGCACCGGAGAAGAGCACGATGCCGTTGTCCGGTGGAAAGGTGTCGAAGTAGCGGAGTCGGTCCTTGATACTCGTCAGCGCGTCCTGGACGGCCGTTCTGGTCTGTTTGGACTTGATGTTGGCCGCTTCGCTGTGTTCTTGCGTGACGTGCTGGACGACGTCACTGATCTGTCTATCGTCGGGAATGTAGATCGTCACGAGCTGCGTTCCGGAGCCGTCGTAGTCCTTGAGGTCCTCGATGACCTTCCGGAACTCGTACTTTTTCCGGTCCGAGTGCTCCTGCTCGCCCTCCTGGCTCATTAGCCGTATAAAACGGGGCTGTGGGTAAGAATCCTTTGACACACCTGCCGACGTGGAACCGTTCGCCGATCACTGCCGATATCACCGGCTGCCAGCGCGGGGTCAGAGCGGGCCCGTCACGTGTCGGTGACGGAGTCAGAGCGAACGTCTGGGGCGGTATCGACGACCTGTTTTCCGCCTGTAACGACGAGGGTGACGTGGTCACGATTTAAGGTGGTGCCGTTCTACTGTCCGGACAGTATCAGAGTATGTCTCATGAGACGGTCTACGCCATCGCGAGCGGGAAGGGCGGCGTCGGGAAGACGACGACGACGGTCAACCTCGGCACGGCCCTCGCAGAGGCCGGCGAGCGCGTCGCTATCGTCGACGTCGATCTCGGCATGGCGAACCTCGCCGGGTTCGTTAGCCTCACACCCGACTCGACCACCCTCCACGACGTCTTAGCCGGAGCTGCATCGATCGACGACGCCACCTACCGACTCGCGGACAACATCGTCGCCGTCCCCAGCGGAACCAGCCTCGACGACTACGCGGAAACGTCCCCCGAAGGACTCCGCGAGGCCGTCGACGAACTCCGGTCCGAGTTCGACTACGTCTTCCTCGACGTCGGCGCCGGCATCAGCCACGAGACCGTCCTCCCGCTGGGACTGGCCGACGCCGTCGTCCTCGTCTCAACGCCCGAGCCCGCAGCCGTCCACGACTCGAAGAAGACGATCGAGTTGACCGACCGCGCGGGCGGCGAGATCGCCGGCCTCGTCCTCACTCGCACCCGGCCGGACGGCGACGTCTCCCACGACGAGCTCGCCGACCGCCTCGAGGTTCCCCTCCTCGGGACGATTCCCGAAGACCCCGCCGCTCGAGACAGCGTCTACGCCGGGACACCGCTGGTCGTCTTCGAGCCCGACGGCCCAGCCGCCGTCGCCTACCGTCGTCTCGCGGCCGAGCTGACCGGGATCGAGATCGACGAGCCGGAGCCCGATCACGACACCAGTGGAGACAGTACCGCGTCCACTGATGCCGCAGAACCGACGGCCGAGCCGAATGCGGACGACGGCGATGAAAACGAAACCGATCACGAAGCGGCACAAACCGAGCACGAAGCGGCGCACGACGATGTCTCGAGCGCGATTACGGAAGCCGAATCGGACACCTGACGCGCCACCGGTGCCAGCTTCAGCGCCCTCTCCCCAGAATCCACTCAGTGGACTCCTTCTCGGGACAGACCCAGCGAATCAGTCACCGGTAGGTGGCACCTGAACCGCCTGTGGCGAACGAGAACAGCCGTTTCGGGAGTCACGCTCGATATCTTCACTGGCCGTTCGTACTACAGACTGGTCCGCTCCGTCCGAGTTAGGCGTCGGTTGACTCAGTTGGACTGTCTGCAATACCGATGCGTGATACCGCTATAGTGTTCTCTACACCGGTATCGGGACGGTACAGCGGCGTTTCAGCGCTCGAGATAGTAACGAACTGATTACTAATCACTGCCGTTCTCGATGCCTTGCCCATGGAGCGACGAAAGATCCTCCTTGGCAGTGGCGCAGCGCTCGCAACCGTGCTTGCCGGTTGTTCCAGTGACGAAACCGGCGATGAATCCAACTCGAACGACGACGGCGACGAGTCGCTCTCCGACGACGGGAACGACGGAACGGATGGAACTGATGGGACCGACGACAAACCCGACATTCCCGGGCTCGACCATGACAAGCTGAAGATCGACAGCGAGAAGATTTCGATCAAAGACGTCAATAAGGACGGTGATAAGGTCGATATCGTCGCGACGACCACCACCACCGACCCCGACGTGCTGATGGCCGAACTCGAGTCGCTCGCAAGCAATATCGAATCAGCGATCTCCGACCCCGAGGCGTTCGTGGCCGCGGTCAAGAGCGTCACCTGGGTGCTCGAGTCCGACGGCGCGAAGGTGATGTCGTTCTACGTCGACGTCCAGTGGGCGCTCGCGTACATCAACGACGAGATGGACGAGGACGAGTTCATCGGTCGCGTTCTCGAGACGACCGAAGAAACGAATTGACTGCCCGCTCGGTGGCGGAAGCGGTGTTCTTTCGGTCGCAATAGTGAACAGCCGTGTGGTCAACCAGCTACATCGACCGCGGCGCGGCCACGCCCAGAATTGAGAGGGCGTTCGCGACCGCGTGTTTCGAGGCCGCGACCAGCGCGAGTCGAGCCTCGCGAACCTCGGGATCGACGTCGTCGGCCAGCACTGGACACTCCCGGTAGAAGCCGTTGAATCGGTCGGCGAACTCGCGCGTGTAGGTCGCGATCTGATGTGGCTCGAGGTCGTCCGCCGCTTCGTCGACGACCGCCGGGAAGCGCGCGATCGTCTCGAGCAAGTCCCGTTCGGCCTCGGTCTCGAGCAGGTCGGCGTCGACGGCGGTCTCGACGTCGTCCATGCCGGTTTCGGGGTCGATTCCCGCTTCCTCGAGAATCCCGCAGCAACGCGCGTGGACGTACTGGACGTAGGGCGCGGACTGGGCCTCGAAGTCCAGCGCGCGGTCCCATTCGAAGGTGATCGCCTTCGTCGGCTGCTTGGAGACGATATCGTAGCGGACCGCGCCGATCCCGACCTGATGGGCGATGCGTTCGATGTCGTCCTCGTCCAGATCGTCGTCGCGGATGCGGTCGTCCAGCCGATCCTCGACCTCGTCGCGGGCGCGGTCGATCGCCTCGTCGAGCAGGTCGTCCAGATCGACGCCCGTGCCGCGGCGCGTGCTCATCTTCCCCTCGGGGAGGTTGACGTACGAGTAGAGCACCTGCCGAAGCTGGTCGGTCTCGTTACCGAGCAACTCGAGGGTCGTCCGGACCTGCTTCGCCTGTAGCTTGTGGTCCTCGCCCAGCACCGTCACCGCGCGGTCGTACTCGTCGAACTTCCACTCATGGTGGGCTAGGTCGCGGGTGGCGTAGAGCGAGGTGCCGTCCGAGCGCAGAAAGACGAGGTTCTTGTCGATGCCGTGGTCCTCAAGTTCGAGCTGCCAGGCGTCTTCCTCGTAGACCGATTCGTCGAGTTCTTTGAGCCGAGCAACGAGGTCGTCGGTCGCGCCGTTGCGCATGAACCGCGTCTCCTTGACGAACTCGTCGAACTCGGCGGGCAGGCGCGCGAGACACTCCGTCATGCCGCCGAGGACCTGATCGACGACCTCGCTGACCCGTTCGTAGGCCTCGTCGTCGCCCGCCTCGAGGCCCTGCATGATCGATTCGATCTCTGCTTCGGCGGCCTCGACCGCTTCGTCGGGCGCGTTCTCGAGGAAGGCGTTGCCCTTCCGGTAGTAGCGCACCAGATCGTACTCGATGCGGTCGCGCTCAGGCTCGTCCTCGAGGTCGTCCTCGTCGAACGTCTCGTAGGCCCAGGTGAAGACGGCCATTTGTCGACCGGCGTCGTTGACGTAGTAGTGGCGGTCCACGTCGTAGCCGGCGTAATCGAGCAGGTTGGCGACGGCGTCGCCGATGATCGGGTTCCGGGCGCGGCCGACGTGGACCGGTCCCGTCGGGTTCGCGCTCGTGTGCTCGACGACGACTGACTCCTCGCGGTCGGCGAGGCTACCGTAGGTATCGTCGGTCGCCGCCTCGAGCGTCGCCGCGAGGTAGGCGTCGCTGGGCAGGAAGTTGAGGTAGGGGCCCTGCGTCTGCACGTCCGAAACGTAGGTCAGTTCGTCGGCGTCGATCTCGTCGGCGACCTGCCCGGCGACCTGCGGCGGGGGCGCACCCGCTTCGCCGGCCAGTCGGAACGCCACGCTCGAGGCGAGGACGCTCTCGACGTCGTCCGGCGGTTCTTCGATGCCGAGATCGTCCGTCGGAAAGCCGAGTTCGGAGAGCGCCCCCTCGAGGGCGTCCTCGACCTCCGCGCGTAGGGAGAGGAACATACCCGCCCGTATTCAGGGCTCAAGTAAAGGAATGTCGGGTTTCGTCTCGGCGCGCCGTCGCGCAGCGTCGAACCGAAACGGAACGGTCAGTCTACCGTTCGATCGTTGAACGACAGCTTGCGGTCGACGGGGTCGAGACGGTTCGAGCCGTCCGGGAGTTCTGCCTGAACCTTGTCGATCAGGAGGTCGATCGCCATCCGGTTTGCGCCCTCGGGAATGATCACGTCGGCCTGCTTCTTCGTCGGCGCGACGAACCGCTCGTGCATCGGTTTGACCGTCTCGAGGTACTGGTCGATGACGCCCTCGAGGTCGCGCCCGCGCTCGATGACGTCGCGTTCGATCCGGCGCAGAATGCGGACGTCCGCGTCGGTCATCACGTACACCCGGAGATCGAGTAGCTCGCGGATCTCCTCGTCGTGTAAGGCGAGAATTCCCTCGAGGACGAGTATATCGGAGGGCTCGACGGTGACGCATTCGTCCGTGCGGTTGTGCACCTCGAAGTCGTACTGGGGCATCTCGATCGGCCGACCTGAGAGTAGGGTCTCGAGTTGCTCCCGGAGCAGTTCCCACTCGAACGCGGACGGGTGATCGTAGTTGACCGCCTGGCGTTCCTCGAACGCGAGGTGAGAGAGGTCCTGGTAGTAGTTGTCGATCGGGATCCGCGTGACCGCCTCACCGACGGTCTCCGCGACCGTGCGTGCGACCGTCGTTTTCCCGGCTCCCGTGCCGCCGGCGATTCCGATGGCGAACGACGGTGTGCTCATCGTCCGAATCTGGGTCGGGTCGCTAATGAATCCCCTGATCCCGCGCCGTCTCGATCCAACGGATCGGTCCACTCCTCGAGTGACATCGCTCACTCGGGTAACGCGGCGGCCTCGCGGAACCGCTGTTCGTGGACCGGTCGAAAGGTCTCTCCGGACGCATCGAACGCCGCCGGCGTCCAGAACCGGGCGGCCGTGGCATCGCTCCCGGCCACCGGCTCCCCCTCGGCGTCGGCCAGATCGGCCACGTAGTGGACCGTGACGACGTGTTTCCCCTCTCGGGGCGGCATCGTCGATGCGCTCAGAACCTCGAGGTCGGCGGGATCGACGCTGATACCGGTCTCTTCTTCGAGTTCGCGAGCGGCCGCTTCGGGGGGCTCCTCGCCGATCTCCATGTGTCCTCCCGGGATCGTCCACTCGCCGACGCCCGGCGGGACGCCGCGCTCGACGCAGAGGACGGCGGACTCCGTGCCGGATCGGTCGACTACTGCGACGCCGGCACAGGGAACCGGGTTGTGCCAGGCGATCCGTTCGCAGGCGGGACAGCGCTTGCGCTCGCGGTTCTCGAACGTGAACGACTCGAGGCGGGTGCCGCAATCGGGGCAGAACGTCGGCGGTCGACTGACCATCTATCGGACCGTCAGAACCGGCGGTTCATAGTGTTTTCAATCCGCTTCCTGTCAGTGGGACGACGACGTCCGCGTCGTCGTCGAGGACGCCGGCCTCGCGGTACTGTTCGAGGGCCGTCGGCGCGACCGCACAGGTCGGCTCGACGTAGAACCCGTTGCGGTGGAGTCGATCCAGTGCGGTCTCGATCGGGTCCCCACCGACCGCGATCGCGTCGCCGTCGGTCTCCTCGATCGCCTCGAGGATCTCGGTGCCGCGGGCCGGTTCGGTGATCCGAATCCCGTCGGCGATATCCGTTCCCGCATCGTCCGCGTCGACGGTATCACCGCCGAGTGCCGCGACGATGGGCGCACAGCCGGCCGCCTGCGCACCGAGTAGGCGGGGCATTCCGTCGACGATGCCGGCCTCGTTCAACAGCGAGAAGCCCCGGTACGCGCCGAGGAAGAGCGTGCCGTGGCCGATCGGGAGGACGACGGCGTCGGGGACGGTCCACCCCTGCTGGGCGGCCACCTCGAACGCGAACGTCATCGTCCCAGCGTAGAAGGCGGGATTCCAGGCGTGACTGGCGTACCAGCCCTCGCCCGTCTGTCTCGGTGCACTGCTTCCGTCGG
Source organism: Natrinema zhouii (assembly GCF_013456555.2). Taxonomy (GTDB): domain Archaea; phylum Halobacteriota; class Halobacteria; order Halobacteriales; family Natrialbaceae; genus Natrinema; species Natrinema zhouii. The sequence goes on along the minus strand of NZ_CP059154.1, from coordinate 1,447,518 downwards.
TTCCCGCCCCGTCGTCTCCGCCCGCGTTGCCTTCGACGGCCCGGAGACAGGCCGCCGTGACGTCTTCGCGCGTCCCCTCGATTCGAACGGGACGAGCGTCGGCCCGCTGGATCGCCATCAGCTTCGACTGCTTGACGTCCGCCGGGACGAAGATGTCCGCCTCGAGCCCGGCTCGAGCAGCGTAGGTCGCGATCGATGCACCCGCGTTTCCGGAGGAGTCATCGATGACCTTCTCGACGCCGAGTTCGACGGCCCGCGAGAGGGTCGTCGTCGCGCCGCGGTCCTTGAACGACCCCGTCGGAAACACGTACTCGAGTTTGAACTGGGCGTCCCACTCGGGGGCGTCGACAATTGGCGTAAACCCCTCGTAGAACGTGACGTGCTGTTCGATCGGAATGAACTCGAAGAACGTCCACAGCCCCTCGCTCGTGTCCAAACTGTGGAGCGGGAGCGGATCGCCCTGCGGGTGGGGTCGTTCGGTAAACTCCAGGCCGCGACCGCAGGCACAGCGCCACGGTTCGTCCGGACCGGCCTCGTAAACGGTACCACAGTCGGGACACGTGAGATTTGCGGGCATTGTTAGTAAGAGTCGATATCGGTTCCGACCGAGCAGACGTATTCGCCGGTCGCGACCTGTGGAAGTCGACGGATCCGCCAGAGGATCCCGTTGCTGTTGGCGGTGACGGTCGACTTCGGCTCGCCGAACGGGGTCGTCACCTCGAACAGCGTCTCGCCGCTCGCGACCCGGTTGCCCAGTTCCTTCTGGAGGTCGACGAGGCCGCCACTGGGAGCGCCGTACTGCTCGAAGCCACTGGCCCGAGTCTGCCGTGTTAGCTCCGCATCGCTCTCGAGGAAGCCGTAGTACCGGAGGACGTTGAAGACGCCGTCGACACCCTTCCGGATGCTCTCCCGGTCCCAGCCGACGGCACCGCCGAGTTCGGGGTCGACGGTCGGGATTCCCTCGTTCGGTGCGGCGCGAGCCAACTGGCCGTCCGGTCCCTTCTGGTCGAGGATGTAGCCGCAGCCGAAGACCTTCGCGAGTTCGAGACACTCGTCGTAGAGGCGATGGCGCGTTCCGCATCGCACCCTGACCTCGTCGAGCATCCGACTAGTCGAGCCCTGATGGAGGTCGAGGATGATGTCTGCCCGGGTCGCGACGTCGAACGTCGCGGCCGCGATCCGCTCGCTCGAGGTGCCGTTCTCGTTCCCCGGGTACGCTCGGTTCATCTTCGTGTCGTCGATCGGGTTGCGGTGTTCGGCGACCTGAAACGCGTGATAGTTGACGATCCCGACGATCAGAATCGTTCCCGAAATGGTGGCGGGATCGAGTTGGGGCACGACGCGCTGGATAACGCCGACGCCGTTGAGCTCGTCGCCGTCACTGGCAGCCTGCATGTAGAGGGTGTCTCCGGAAGCTGCGCCGTTGATCACGGCGACCGGGAGTCCGAACGGGCTTCCGTCTCGTGTCTCGCCGACCTCGAGACGGCCCGTATCCATCTCACCGGGCCCCGCGCTCGCCGTTCCGAGCGTCGTCGTCATATGTCCATCACGATGGAGCCGTTTGCCTTTAGACTATCCTTTGGTATCGATCAGCGGGCACCCGCTTCGAGGGCGGGAGGACGGTGGATCGATCCGTTTTTCGGGACGAACGCGGACCCACTATCGATCAGCCGGTGAGGACGGCCCGAAGCGCGAACCGGAGGTTTTCCCGCCGTTCCATGACTCGGCGGTAAAAGTAGGATAGCCACCGATCGCCGTATGGAACGTACTGCCAGACCTCGTACTCCTCGGCTAACTCGTACTGGACGTCCTCGCGCACGCCCATGAGCATCTGGACCTCGAACGCGGTGCCGTAGCGGTCGTGGAGCGCCGTCGCGTACTCGAGCATCGCCGGATCGTGACTTCCCACCGCGATTCCGCCGTCGTAGTGTTCGAACGCGTACTCGAGCAGGGCCCTGTACTCCTGATCAACCCGCTCCCCGTCCGTGTACGCGACGTCGGCCGGCGGATCGTAGGCGCCCTTGACGAACCTGACCTTTCCCGGCACGTCGGCGAGCCGTCGCACGTCCGCTCGAGTCCGTCGGAGGTTGGCCTGCACACAGATGCCGACGCCCCCTCCCCGCTCGCGAACGACCGCTTCGAACGCGTCCAGGGTGGCGTCGGTCGTCGTGTGGTCTTCCATGTCGATCCAGACGAAGACGCCATGATCGGCGGCGGCGTCGACGATCTCGTCCAGCTCCGATCGGAACACGTCCTCGCCGATATCCAGCCCCAGTTGCGAGGGTTTGACGGAGATGCAGGCCTCGAGCCTCGAGTCGGCGATGTCGGCGACGAGCCGGCGGTACTCGGCGGCGTCGGCCTCGACGGGGTCGTACTCGTCGTAGTGTTCGCCCAGCAGGTTGACGATGGCCTTCACGTCGTGATCGTTCAGTTGACGGACGTGCTCGAGCGCTTCCGCAGGAGACTCCCCCGCGACGAACCGGTTCGCGATGGGTGGGATCATATCAGATAGTCTGGGGGCGACGCCTAAGGGTGTTCCTCCGTTTCTCGAGTGGCGACCGGTTCCGACGACTGAGTCGCGCGGGGAGCGGGCTACTCCTCTTTCTCGAGCCCGAACAGTCGTTCGCGGAGGGTTCGCTCGTGCGCCGTCTCGGCGAGCAACACCGAACACTCGACGTCGTCGAGGACGTCCAGTACCAGCGAGCCGCGGACGACTCTCGAGAGCAGCCCGCGCTCGGTCGCACCGATGACCAGCAGGGTCGCGTCCGTGGCCGCGTCGCCGATCGCGGTATCGACGTCCCGATCGTCGACGATCAGTTCGGCGTCACCCAGTCCGTTCTCGTCGGCCCACTCCTCGAGGAACTGCTCGGCCTCCGCGCGGGATTCGTCCCCGGAGAGGGCGTGCAAGAGCGTGACGCTGGAGTCGAACTCGTCGCGGAGCAGCCGGACGACGTCCGCGCCCAGCACCGAGTCCGGACCGCCGGCCGTCGGCAGCAGGATCCGAGAGGGATCGAACTCTCGCCCTTTCAGCATCAGGAAGTCACAGGGGAGGTCGTGGGTCAGTTCGTCGATTCGCGACTCGGCGCGACCGTGGGAGGTCGGCCCCCAGCCCATGACGACCTGATCGGCGTCGAAGGTGCGGGCGGCGTCGAACACCTCCTCGAACGAGCGGTGAGAGAGCACCGTATGCGTCTCGACCGGGACGCCGAACGTCTCGACGTCGGCCCGCGCTTTCTCGAGGAGCTTCTGTGACTCGGCGTCGATCTGCCCGCTTCCCTCGGCGTGCTCGAGCGGCGTCTGGTCGGGCACTTGGACGATGTGAACCGCGTGGACCGTGCCGTCGCGTTGCTTCGCGATGGCGCCGGCGAGCGTGATGAGCTCCTTCTCGGTTCGGGGGTTCGACAGCGGCACCATCACGCGGAAGTCGCCGCCGTTCGTGCCCGTGGCGGCCTTGGCGGCGTCGGGACGGACCGAGTCGGCGGCTGCCACCGCTGCGTCGGGCATCTCCTCGGACCGGTCGAGGATCCAGCCGGCGAAGACGCCGGCGCTCTCGACGCGCTGGCGGGCGTACAATAGGTACCACACTCCCGCAAAGACGACGAGCGCCGCCGAGAGCAGAATGACGAACGGCTCGATGTACGCGATCAGCGCGAACGACGAGATCGTCCCGATGATCGGAACGAAGGGGTATAGCGGGACCTCGAAGTCGGGATCGTAGTCGGCGGGTTCGGCCTCCCGCATGACGATCAGCGCGATGTTCAACAGGCCGTAGACGATCAGGTGGAGCACGGATCCGGCCGTCGACAGGATCTCGAGGTTGCCGAAGAGGAGGAAGCCGATGATGAGCGCGCCGGTGATCAGGATCGACTTGTACGGCGTGCCAAAGCGCGAGTGGATCTCGTTGACCGACGGCGAGATAATCCGCTCTCGCCCCATCGCGAAATTGATCCGCGACGACGAGAGGATCGACGCGTTCGCGCTCGAGGCCGTCGCGAGCAGCCCACCGAGCAGCAACAGCCCCCAGCCGAGCGCGCCGAGACTGAACCCGAAGACGCTGTACTGACCGAACAGTAGTTCGGCCGCTTCGACGACGGCCGTGTCGTTGTTCGCGACGAGCTCATTGGGAACCGCCGCCAGTAACACGAGGAGGAACAGCGCGTAGACGACCGTGACGATGACGACCGATCCGATGACCGCCAGCGGGAGGTTCCGGCCGGGGTTCTTGATCTCCTCGGCGACGGACGTGATCTGAACGAAGCCGAGATAGGAGACGAAGACGATGGCGGTTACCGGGAGCACCTCGCCCGTCGTCCCCGCCGGCGCGAGCGGTCGCAGCGAGTCGAGATCGGCGTTCAGGAGGCCGACGATGGTGAAGACGCCGAGAATGGCGAGCAGCGTGAGCACGATGCCGATCTGGAGCCCGCCGGTCTCCTTGGCACCCATGTAGTTGATGGCGATAAAGAGTGCCGCACCGACGAGCCCGATTGCCTGGGCCGCTGATATCGTCATCGGGCCGAGCGCGAGTGCCGGCGCGCCCACGAGCTGGTTGACGTACTCGCCGAACCCATACATGTAGAACGCGGATGCGAAGGCCAAGCCTAGCCAGTTGGCCCACCCACTGATCGATCCGAACAGCGGGCCGAGCGCACGATTAATGTAGAAGTAGGCACCGCCGGATTTGGGCATCGCCGTTCCGAGTTCCGAGGCCGAGAGCGCCGTAAACAGCGCGGTAACACCGCCGATAACGAAGGTGAGCGCCGCGAGCGGGCCTGTTCGAGCGACGGCGGTACCCGGTAGCACGAAGATGCCGGCCCCGATCATCGTGCCGATGCCGATCGCGATCGCGGAGAGCAGCCCGAGGTCCTTCGCGAGTTCTTCGTCGGCGCTCATGAGATTGCAACCCCGTCATCCCCGCTTACGCGCGTTCCCGATCCGGAGCCGGAGTCGATCACCGGGTCGGCGGTCCGGGGGGCGAACGCGTCTTCCGTGGCCCCGATTCCGTCGGCGACGCGAAGCAGCGCCGTCTCGAAGAACGCATCGAACCAAAACTCACCACCACTCTCACGCCGTCTCGACCGCCGATTCCCCCGGCTGGCCGCGTTCGCTACCGATCCCTCCGGCGGACCGCGCGCACGATTTCGGGCGTTCATTGATACGGATTTGTGAAGGAGAGAGTGATAAACTCCCTGATTACATTACTTGATTCCTAGTTTCCTGACGGTATCTTATTGATTACAAAGCACCGGCGGCATCCACTATTCGGATCCGGTGTTAAAACCGGTGTCTGCCTCGCTCGAGATGGGTCCTGCTGCCGATAGCAGTACTCCTCGGCGATTCAAATACCACAAGCGACCGTTATCCGCTACCTACGGCAGGTGGTACCCGCTTTTCGTGGGTACCACTAGAAGAAATATTTATTGCATGTGAAGAGTGGTTCAATATATGAGTAGAAAGTGGCTTTTGGTCCTCGTAGTAATCGTGATGATGGTTTCCTTCATACTCGCAGGTGAATTGGCCCATGTATACCAGAAATTAGGTTTTGACTCTCCCTTTCCACTCGTCTTATTGTTGGCAGTCGTTTTAGGTTTGACCGTCTTGTATCAATCATATGTAATAGCTAACTTGGATGGGGAGTAGTTTAGTTATATTTTACAACTATTAATTCAGAACTCTGATTAAAAGTAACTTCTAACGCTGGATGCCGTCCCTGTGAATTCGTATACGGCTTTCCGGTATCGGACCCCCGTTTCGGGGTTCGATACGTCGACTGTAGTCAATAACTGTATACTGCCTTCATGGATACTGTGGACAAGTTATTTATAATTGTTTCACCTGCCACTACGTATGACGGCAGGACCGCCGATAGACGAACTCCACTTCGAGGACGCACCAGACGTCGACTCCGTTCCCGGCCCGAACACCCGGGCGCTGCTCGAGAAACAGCGCGAAATCGACAGTAGCGCGGTCGCCTATCCGGACGACATCCCGATCGCCTTCGAGGACGGCAAGGGCGCGACGGTCCGCGACGCGGACGGCAACACCTATATCGACCTCTTCGCGGGCATCGGCGTGCTCAACGTCGGCCACTCGAACCCCTACGTGCTCGAGGCGGTCCACGAACAGGCCGACAAGTTCGTTCACACGGTCGACTTCCCGACCGAGGCGCGACTCGAGCTCATCGAGAAACTCGACGAAATCGTTCCCGAAGGCCTGCAGGGCCAGAACAAAGTCGTCTTCGGCGGCCCGACCGGTAGCGACGCCATCGAGGCGTCGATCAAACTCGCCAAGTACAACACCGGCGGCGACGGCCTCATCGCGTTCCGCGGTGCCTACCACGGCGCGACGACCGGCGCGATGAGCGTCACGTCGAACAAGAAGTTCAAGGGCCACTACACGCCGCTGCTCTCCGACGTCGTCCACGCGCCGTATCCGCACCCGTTCCGACAGGACAAGACCCCCGAGGAAGCGGTCGATCACGCGCTCGAGGAGGTCCGGGCCATCGTCGAGGACCCCTACGGCGGGCTGGCCAATCCGGCCGGCATGATCGTCGAACCGATCCAGGGCGAGGGCGGCATCGTCACGCCGCCGGAAGGCTTCCTGCAGGGACTGCGCGATATCGCCGACGACAACGACGTCGTTCTCGTCTTCGACGAGATTCAGAGCGGCATGGGCCGCACCGGCCAGTGGTGGGCCAGCGACTGGGACGGCGTCACTCCCGACGTGATGACCTCCGCGAAAGCGCTGGGCGGCGTGGGCTTTCCGCTCTCGGCGACCATCTACCACGAGGAGCTGGACACGTGGGGGCCGGGCGACCACGCAGGCACCTACCGGGGTCACGTCGTCGGCATGCGGGCCGGTACCCGCGCGATCGAATACATTCAGGAACACGACCTCCTCGCGCACGCTCGCGACCTCGGCGGGTACATTCAGGGCCGGCTCCGCGAGGCTGCCAACGGCAACGAGCACCTCGCCGACATCCGCGGCAAGGGGCTGTTCATCGGCGCGGAGTTCGTCGATAGCGACGGCAACCCGGACGGGGATCTCGTCGACGCGATCCAGCAGTACTGCTTCGAGCGCGGCGTCCTGATCTGGACGGCCGGTCGCCACGGTAACGTCCTGCGATTCCTGCCGCCGCTGGTGCTCACGCACGACCTGGCCGAGACGGCGCTCGACGTCGTCGTCGAGGCGATCGACGAAGTGACTGCCGAAGCGACACAGACCGCCTGAGACTCGAGCGACGAGACCAATCACACCACGTCCGACACCGATTCTATGTCCGACATCGATCCCATCGAAACCGACGACGCACCGAGTAACGACAATCCCTACTCGCAGGGGGTCCGCGCCGACGACACGCTCTACGTGTCCGGCTACGGCCCCGTCGACCCCGACACGGGCGACGTCGTCGACGGCGATATCGAGGCCCAGACCGACCGGGTACTCGATAACATCGCCGCCGTCGTCGACGAAGCCGGCGGCGACGGACTCGAGGACGTCGTCAAAGTCACCGTCTACCTGACCGATCTCGCGGACTACGAGCGCGTCAACGAGGCCTACGGGAGGCGATTCGGCGAGGAGCCGCCAGCTCGAGTCTGCGTCGAGGTCTCGCGGCTGCCAGAAGACGTCCGCGTCGAACTGGACGCGACGGCGTACCTGGGCTAGTCACGTTCAGCGGCCGTCAGCCGGGGCTCACCGTCGACGAGAGAGCGAGCGGGAAATCAGACGAACTGCCTTCGATCTGTGACTCTCCGTCTCTCTCGCGCGTGACCGGGATCCGATTATCGGCTACGATTAAGTATCTCCCATGCGTAGAACCGGCAAGAATGTCCTATGACGCGCGAAACAGACTGAGCGATCTCCGGCGGGAGTTTCATCGGTATCCCGAACCGGGTTGGCGCGAGTTCCGGACGACCGCGCGAGTCGTCGAGGAACTCGAGCGGATCGGCGTCGACGAGATCGCCGTCGGCCGCGAGGCGCTCGCGACCGACGAGCGCATGGCCGTGCCCCCGTCGGCGGAGCTCGAGCCGTGGCTGAATCGCGCTCGCGAAGCGGGCGTTCGGTCGGACATCCTCGAGCGCACCGCAGACGGCCACACGGGCGTGATCGCGACCCTCGAGCAGGGAGCGGGTCCCCGAATCGGGTTGCGCGTCGATCTCGACGCGATCTCGATGCGGGAGTCGGACGCGAGCGATCACCGGCCGGCCGCCGAGGGGTTCCGGTCCGAACACGACGGCTACATGCACGCCTGCGGGCACGACGCCCACCTCGCGATGGCGCTCGGCACGCTCGAGGCGGTCAAAGAGAGCGATTTCGAGGGGACGCTGACGGTGTTCTTCCAGCCCGCCGAGGAGATCTCCGGCGGCGGGAAGGCGATGGCCGAGAGCGGCTACCTCGAGGACGTCGACTACCTGCTCGCGCTCCACATCGGCCTCGACCACCCGACCGGCGAGATCGTCGCCGGGATCGAGAAACCGCTGGCGATGGCCCACCTGACAGCCACGTTCGAGGGGGCGAGCGCCCACGCGGGCAAGGCACCGAACGAGGGTGCCAACGCCATGCAGGCGGCGGCGAGCGCGATTCAGAACGCCTACGGCATCCCGCGGCACAGCGACGGGCTGACCCGGGTGAACGTCGGCCGGATCGAGGGCGGGACCGCGAGCAACGTCATCGCCGAAGAGGTCACGATCGAGGCCGAAGTCCGCGGCGAGACGACCGCGCTGATGGAGTACATTCGAACAGAACTCGAGCGGGTGCTGTACGCCGCCGCGGAGATGCACGACTGCGACGTCACCCCGCGGATGATCAGCGAGTCGCCCCGTGTCGACAGCCATCCCGCGCTGCGCGATCTCGTGGGGAACGTCGCGTGGGAGGTCGAGGGCGTCGATCGAGTGATTCCGAGCGAGGAGTTCGGCGTGAGCGAGGACGTGACCTATCTGATGCAACGCGTTCAGGACGGCGGCGGCCTCGCGTCGTACGTCCTCGTCGGCACCGACCACCCGACGAGCCACCACACGCCCACGTTCGACATCGACGAGGAGAGCCTCGAGATCGGGGTCTCGCTGCTCACCGAGACGGTTACCGAACTGTCCCGCCGCCGGCCGTAAGGAGTGGGGTTCGATCCCTGTCGCGGTATTTCGATCTCTACTGTCGATGGTTCCGGTCTCTCTCGTCAGTCGTAACCGTGTGTCTGTGTGCGATTCACCGAGAGCTGTTCGGCGAGCCGTGATGCCGACTGGTATTCGAGAGACTGCTTCTGTTCGTCGAGAATCACGTTCGCCGGATGGGAAACGTTAATTCACGGGCCTCCGTGTATCCTCTATGAGCCAGGACGACGTGCCGGAGTCGTTACGGACGGCGGCAGACTCGGATCGCCCGCGCGGCATTCTCACACCCTCCGACCGCGATTTCCTGCTCGGTCGGAAGACGGACTACACCGACCACTCGAAGAAACAGAAGCGAAACCGGATCCGACGCCGGGTTCGTAACGCGATGCTCGACTTCAGCATCCTCTTCGAATACATGGAGGAACGCGATCGAGAGACGGTCTTCGACCCCGATGCTGAGGATCGCGACGCCTACACCCAGGGGATCACCGACATGCTCGCCTTTCTCCACCTCGGGACGATCGGGTACCACACCCCGTTCAAGGACATGCTCTCGGAGGGCGTCGGCAAGGCCGAACAGCAACTCGCCGGCTCGAACTATCGGATGGTCAACGTCGAGTTCAACGTCGAACCGGTCGGCCAGATCGATGTCGACGAAGTCGTCGACAAACTCGAGAACGAGGAGTTCGCCCAGCTCACCGACGAGGAACTCCGCGCGTTCGTGCGCCTGCTAACGATGTCCGACGGCTTCTCACCGGAGGACACCCGCGAGGAGATCAAGGATCGCGTCGACGAGTTCGCCGAGCGCGTGGCCGAGAGCGCCGAGAGCCGCGAGCAGACGCTCGAGGAACTGACGAACTGACGAACCAACGTAGCCGTCTTCGGATTTCGTTTTCGGTCGGCCGAATCGTCGGTCCCAACGCCGTTCCCCACACCGTCAGGCACGGTAGCACTCAGTTACTGATTGCTATTCCGATTGACTAAATCTATACTATCCTCCAAGGAGGACAGCAATTGTCTGTCCCTCTGGCGCATTTAACTATGATCGATGAAGGAGGAGAGGTATTCTGTATACCTCTTGTGAAATATATAATAAACGCAATCTGTGGATACTCTAGCTGAGTGAGAAACACTTATTGTATACGCCGTCAATGGTGGCGGTATGCCATCATACAGCATGGCGAACGGCAGGTGGAGTCGCGAGCAACCCGCACGCTCTCACCGGCGTATCGGGGGTGAGACGGGATGAGCGACGCTGATCAGGGGATGGTCGACGAGTTCCTCGAGGAGATCGATCTGGTCGTCTTCGCGTTCGGGGCGCTGTTGACCGTCGGCGTGATCGCGGCGTTCTTCATCAACCAGAGTGCCGTCACGGATACGATCGGGGACGTATACGGCTGGGTCGTCGAGTACCTGAACTGGGCGCTGTTGGTGATCGTGTTCCTGATCGTCCTCTTCCTGTTGTTCCTGATCGTCGGGCCGTGGGGAAAGATCAAGATGGGAGACGAGGATCCGGAGTACAGCTTCTTCTCGTTCTTCGCGATGTTGTACTCCGCCGGGTTCGCAGCGGGCGTCGTGTTCTGGGGCCCCACCGAAGCGCTGTTCTACTACGATAACCCGTCGCCACTGTTCGGCGTCGAGGGTGGAACTGCCGAAGCGATCCCGATCGCGATCCAGCAAACGCTGTTCCACTGGGCGCTCCCCCAGCTGGCCGTGTTTACCATCATGGGGCTCGCAATCGGCTACTTCGCGTACAATTACGAGAACGTCCCGCTCCGAGTCTCGTCGGCGCTGACGCCGATCCTCGGGAAGGAGAATCTCGACGGCCCGGCCGCGAAAGTCGTCGACATCCTCGCCGTCTTCGCGACGATTGGCGGCGTGGCGACGTCGCTGGGCTTCATCGGAAGTCAGTTCATCGCCGGCCTTAGCTACCAGTGGGGAATCGACCTCGGGAACGTCGGCATCCTCATCGTGGTGACCACGATGACGCTCCTGTTTACCATCTCGATGGTGCTCGGGGTCGACAAGGGGATCCGCCGGCTGTCGAACTTCAATATGATTCTGTTCGTCGCGCTCATGCTCGCGACGTTCATTCTGGGGCCGACGCTGTTCTTGCTCCTACTTGGCTCGCAGGCGATGGGCGGCATGATCGCTGACTTCACGTCCATGAGCCTCTACACCGGCACCGGTTCCGACGGCGGCACGGGGTGGATGAACTCCTGGACGGTGTTCTACTGGGCATGGGCGCTCTCGTGGTCGCCGTTCGCCGGACTGTTCATCGCCCGCATTTCCAAGGGCCGGACCGTCCGCGAAGTTGCCTTCACCGGGATCGGCGCGACCTCGGCCGCGACCATCCCGTGGTTCACGTTCGTCGGTGGCACCGCGCTGCGATACCACCACAACGGAACGGCCGACTTCAGCAGCGTGATCGCCAACAACACTCCGGAGATTTCGGGCTTCATCCTCTTCGAAGCGTTCCCCCTGGGGACCGTGTTCATGATCGCCTTCATGATCCTGGTGACGACGTTCTTCATCACCTCGGCGGACTCGTCGACGCTCGCCGTCTCCATGATGACGACCGGCGGGAAGGCGAACCCCTCGACGATCAACCGGGTCTTCTGGGGCGTCGTCCTCGGTTTGACCGCGGCGATCCTCATGATCATCGGCGGCAGCGACGGGACGAGCGCGCTCCAGAACGCGGTCATCATCACCGGCGCGCCGTTCGCGTTCGTCTGCTTCCTCGCGATGTGCTCGCTGATCAAGGACTTCAGCTCGAGCTACGGCCGAGTACTACTGCAGGACGAAACCGTCCTCATCGGCTCGGGTACGAAAACCGAACCCGAGCCTGAATCGCCCGGACCAGGAGGTCCCGTCGAATCGGACGACGATTGAGACGGTCTGCCGTAACGGGGTACCGGCGCAACCACAGGACGGTTCGTGGTTGCGCCGGAACTGACTTGCCGCAGTCCGTCTGAACCGCCTGCGGTCCGCCACCTCGCAGGCGGACCGAGTTCGGCCGTCATGCTGTCCGCTTTTTTCGCCCCGGTGAACCGCACTCGTCTCGTGGCGACCCCCTCGACAACCGATAACAAGTTTTAATGTATGTGGTACACATAAATTGTGTATGAATAGGGACACGGCGGAACCCGACGCGGACGCGCTTCCGGGTCCGAACGCCCAGCAGTGGGTCGACTTCCATCAGGAGTACTCCGCCCCCAGCGAGTACTCCCACGAGTTCGTCTGGGACGTGACGCGGGAGGCCGACGGGCCGTTCGTCACGGACGTCGACGGCAACGTGCTCCTCGACTTCACCTGCCACATCGGCGCGGCACCGCTCGGCTACAACAACGAGAAAGTCCTCGAGAAGGTCCGCGAGTTCGACCTCGTCGAACCGATGAAGATCGCGGGCCAGGACATGTACTTCGGCTCCGGCCCGAACCCCGACGAGGCCGACTTCCCGGGCTCGAGTCACCTCATGAAGAAGCTCACCGAGGTCTCGAGTCAGTACGGAATGGACACGGTCTTCCTCTCGAACTCCGGCGCGGAGGCCATGGAGAACGCGATGAAGATCACAAACGATTACCGCGCGCCGTCGAAGTACGGCGTCGCATTCGCCGGGAGCTTCCACGGCCGTACCCTCGGGACGCTGTCACTGACGAAGTCCAAGGAGGTCTACACGCGTCACTACCCCGAAATCAGCGGGATCGAGACGGTCCCGTTCTGCGACGACCGGGGCTGTGACGCCGGCAGCTGTGACTGTGGCTTCTTCGCGGGCGGCGGCTCGCAGCTCCGCAGTATGCTCGCGCCCGAAGGCGGTCACATCGACCCCGACGAGATCGCCTTTCTCACGCTCGAGCCGATTCAGGGCGTCGGCGGCTACCGCTTCCCCAGCGAGGCCTTCATGCAGGAAGTGGACGACGTCACCGACACCTACGACATCCCGCTGGTCGTCGACGAGATCCAGTCCGGCGTCGGCCGCACCGGCGAGATCTGGGCCTCGGATCACTACCCGATCGAGCCGGACGTCATCGCCAGCGCGAAGGCGCTGCGCGTCGGCGCGACCATCTCCCGCTCGGAGGTCTTCCCCAGCGAGAAGAACCGTCTCGGATCGACCTTCGGCGGCGGCGACCTGCTCGGCTCGATGATGGGCGCCTTTACGCTCGAGGCGATTCAGGAACACGATCTGCTCGACAACGCCACTCGCCGCGGCGAGCAGGCCAAAGAACTCCTCCGCGACGACGCGCCCGACTCCGTCGTGGACGTCCGCGGCAAGGGCCTGATGCTCGCCGTCGAGTTCGACACCCCCGAACGGCGGTCCGCCGTCGTCGAAGCCGCCCTCGAGCGCGGCCTGCTGACCCTCGGCTGCGGGAAGAAGACCATCCGCCTGCTCCCGCCGCTGGACTCGAGCGAGCGCGAGATCGAACTCGGGATCGGCATCTTCCTCGAAGCGATCGAGGCCGTCAGCCCGAGCGCGAAAGTGGCCGACTGAGACTGCGTCCGTCGAGGTTCGGCGTCCCCTTCGATGTCCACTTTCGGCGTCGCCTCGAGTTCGTTCGGTGATCGTCCCCGGGAGGTCCGTAACCGAACCCCGACGTGCCGGAGCGGCGTCGATTCCCGTGATTCACCGTAAATCGGCCCCTAGTCGGAATCGCTCGCCGCCGGCAACGTGAACGTAAACGTCGAGCCCTCGCTCGGTTCGCTGGTGACCCAGATCTCGCCGCCGTGTCGCTCGATGATCCGCTCGCAAATAGCGAGCCCGATCCCCGTTCCGTCGTATTCCTCTCGGTCGGGATAACTATGGAATACGTCGAAGATTTGATCGCTGTATTCCGGATCGACTCCGATTCCATTGTCGCTGACCGAAACCTCCCATTCGGGGCCGTCTCCGGAACGACACTCGGCCGAGACGGTTATGCGAGGCGGGCCGTCGCCGCTGTACTCGATGGCGTTATCCACCAGATTCTGGAACACCTGTCGCAACTGCCCCCTGTCCCCCTCTACGATCGGTAGCGAGTCGGCGGTCACCTCACCGTTGCTCTCTTCGAATCGGAGTCGGAGGTCGTCGAGAACGTTCTCGAGGACTGCGTTCAAGTCGACCGGCTCGAGGGGTTCGCCCGCCGTCTCGACGCGGGAGTACTCGAGCAGGCCGTCGATCATCTCGCGCATGCGGTCGGCCCCGTCGACGGCGTAGTCGATGAACTCCCGCCCGTCCTCGTCGAGCTCGTCGCCGTACCGACGCTCGACGAGTTGCAGGTAACTCGAGACCATTCGAAGGGGCTCCTGCAGGTCGTGGCTGGCGGCATAGGCGAACTGCTCTAAGCGCTCGTTAGAGATCTCCAACCGTTCGACAAGCTCCTCTAACCGCCGTTCGCGTTCCACCCGCTCGGTGACGTTCATGAAGAGAACCCCCACTTGCGCGTCCGTTTCGCCGCCGACCGGAAACGCGTAACACTCGAGGACGCGACTCTGTGCCGCCAGTTCGCGCTCGAACCTCACCGACTCTCCGGTCTCCACGACGGTATTGTAGGTCTCGAACCATTCTCGTTCCGCTCCCGGCACCGCTTCCCGAATCGTCTCTCCGACGATGTCCGCCAGTCCCGTGTGCTTTTCGAACGCCGGATTCGCCTCGACGTAGCGGAAGTCGATCGGCTCTGCCGGCGGCGTGTCGACTCTCTCGATGACGCAGTACCCCTCGGACATCGAGGTGAACAGGTCCCGATACCGCTCCTCTCGCTCTCTGAGTTGCTGCTCGCGCTGCTTTCGTTCCGTGATATCGGTGACGGCACCGTGCATCCGAACCGGGTCGCCGCTCGCGTCGTACTCCACCTCGCCGCGAGAAACAACCCACATGACGTCACCGTCCGCGTCTTCGACGCGGTATTCGGCGCTGAACACGCCGGTCTCGAGCGCGCGGTCGAGTCGCTCCCAGATTCCGTCCTTGTCCTCCTCGGGAACCGGGTCGAAGAACGCCTCGATCGGGGCGCCCCTCGTCACCACCTCCGGATCCATCCCGTACGATTCCGCGAGGAATTCGTCCGCGGTGAAGACGTTCTCCGGTACGTCCCACAACCAGAGCCCGATCGACGCGGCGTCAGTCGCGACGCTCAGTTGGGCCTCGCGCTCGCGGAGCTGGTCTTCCTTGTTCGCGCGTTCGATCGCCGCCGCCAGAATGTTCGCGGCGCTTTGCACGAAATTGGCTTCGTGCGCGGTGAACTCCTTGCGGTCGGCCGTGTGCGTTCCGAGCACTCCCCACGGTTCGTCGACCGAACCGATGACGACGCTGATTCCGCTGACCACGCCGTGGCTCGTGAGCAACTCGGGGCCGGAGAAGCGCTCTTCCTCGCGGAGATCGTCGACGATGATCGGCTCCTCGCTGATGAGCGTGTAGCCGGCCTGCGAATCCAGATCCGTGGGCACTATCGCCGACCCGACGAGACCGTCCCGCCAGCCGACGCCCTGCCGCAGAAAGACTTCGTCGCCGCCGGGCATCCGCTCGAGCACCTTGCAGTACTCGTTGTCGAGCGTCTCGGCGACGACTTCTGACACGTCGTGCATCAGCTGATCGAGATCGTCGGTCTCTAACGCTCGCTGACCGAGTTCCGCGATGACCTCTTGCTGCCGGATTCGAGCCTGAACCCTGGAGTCGGTTGAGGGGGGCGATCCCATTCTACTACCGTCTTTCGACGCAGGTCACAAAGTCCCTCGGTTACTGCAGACGGGCAGTTCATCGCTTCCGATCACTGTCGTCGTCTTCGCTGCCGTTGCTCCGTTCCGAATTCAGCGGTCACTACGGCACTACAGGCTGAAGTGTTATTTCCTTACTTGACCATCCAGTTCGCTGTGGCGCGCGCTGGACTGCGGTGAGTGGTGCGAGGTCGAACGACGACCCGGTGCACGGACGGCTCGTGGCCGAGTCCGTTTCTCGCCCGTTCTCAGAGCGCGACCTGGAGTATCACTCCAAGCACCATGAGTCCCGCTCCGACCACCGAGAGCCGGAACAGCGCAGGAGTTAGTTCGACTGAATCGGCATCGGATCGGAGCAGTTGATAGCCATTTACGAGCGTGATTCCACCCCCGCTGATCACCATCATCGTCGCGATGATGCCGTGGAACGTGTCGTCGAAACCGTCACCCAGCACCGACGCTACTGCGAACAGCAGGAATCCGCCACCGACGATCATCTGGGACGCGTGATAAACGAGAGGTCGATTCACACTCCTCCTTACCTGACAGCCATCTAAATAATTTCGCCGCCACTCCGTCTCCCTCGTCTGCGATACGGCCGAGAATCGGGGACAGTCAGTCGAGCGACCGATCGACGACCGAAACGCCATCGACCGCCGACAGCGCCTCGAGCACCCCTTCGAGATGCTCGGGGCCGCTCCCCTCGAGCCCGATCGTCACGGGTGTCCGATTCGGCTCGTCGACCGACGTCCGCCGAGCACGCTCGAGGACGTCCAGTTCGGCGCCCTCGGCTGCCACCGTCTCGACCACCTCGCCGACGGTCGTCGGCCAGCCCTCGAGCGCGAGCCTCGCTTCGGTATACCGCTCGAGTTCGTGCAGCCCGGTTCTGGTCAGTTCGGCGTGTTCGGTGAGGTTCACGTTGCCACCCGAGACGACGACGCCGACGTGCTCGCCCTCGAGGTCCAGATCGGCCGAAAGCGCGGCGGCCAGCGGGGCGGCGCCGGCGCTCTCGGCGACCGTCTTCGCGCGCTCGGCCAGCAGGGTGACCGCGGCGGCGATCTCGCGGTCACTCACGCTGACCACGTCGTCGACGACCTCGCGGGCGATTTCGAACGTCGTCTCGAGCATGCGGGTGTCCGCGATCCCCTCCGCGACGGTGTCGACGTCCGCGAGTTCGTGGATCTCGCTGCCCTCGAGCGACGGCTTCGCGTGGGCTGCTCCCTCGGGTTGGACGCCGATCACGCGGATATCACGCTCTGCAGCCTTCAGGACCGTTCCGATGCCCGAGATGAGCCCGCCGCCGCCGATCGCGACCAGCACGGTGTCGATGCTGGGATATTGCTCGAGCAACTCGAGCCCGATCGTCCCCTGCCCGGCGACGATGTCCTCGTCGTCGAAGGGATGCACGAACGTCTCGCCGGTTTCGGCGGCCCGCTCGAGGGCGTACTCGTAGGATCGTTCGTAGATGTCGCCCTCGACGACCACGTCGGCTCCGTAGCCGCGGGTGGCTTCGACCTTCGCAGCCGGCGTTACCTCCGGTACCACGATCGTCGTGTCGATATCGAGCAGGTCGCCGGCCAGTGCTACCCCCTGTGCGTGATTGCCCGCGCTCGAGGCGATGACGCCTCCCTCGCGCTCGGCGTCCGAGAGCTGGGCCATCGTGTTGTACGCGCCGCGGATCTTGAACGAGCCCGTCCGCTGGACGTTCTCGAGTTTGAGCCCGATCGACTCGGCGCCGCTCAGCTCGGCGAACGTCCGTGACGTATCCAGCGGCGTCCGGTGGACGACGTCGGCGATTCGATCTCGGGCGTTCTCGACGTCCTCGCGGGTGACGAGCGCCTCGCCGGCGTCGCGATCCCTGCTCATCCGTCGTCCTCCGCGCGCGTTCCGGTCTCGCCAAGCACTCCGCTCTCCCCGAGCGGCCCGCTTTCCCCGTGCTCCACGGTCGCTTTGCTCTCGACGCGCTCTCCGTCACCGCCGCTCTCGACGCGTGGAACCGGATGCCGCCGCTCGAGCTTCCGGATCGTCCCGACCAGCACGTCGACGCCGTGCTGGAGGCTCGCCTCGTCGACGTCGAACGTCGGCGTGTGGTGGCTCGTCGGGTGATCAGTACCGACGATCATGTAGGTCGCCAGCCCGCCGTCGTTCTGAACCCGCTCCATCAGGAACGTCGCGTCCTCGCTCGCGCCGAAGTCCGCGGCCGGCAGCACGTGCTCGACGCCCTCGACGCCGCCGGCGACCTCGCTCACCAGCGCTTGCAGTTCGGGGTCGCTGTCGGCCCGCGGCGACTTGCTGACCACGTCCACCTCGGCCCGGCAGCCATGCATCTTCGCCGCCGATTTCATCGTTCGCTCGAGTCGCCGTTCCATGTACTCCATCAGTTCCGTGGTCTCGCCGCGGGCCTCGGCCGCCATGTGGGCCTCCTCGGCGATGACGTTGCTCGCGGTGCCCGCCTCGGCCTTGCCGATATTCACTCGAGTCATGCCGTCGCTGTGTCGGGGGATGCCGTAGGCGTTCACGATGGCGGCCCCCATGGCGTGCATGGCGTTGGCCCCCTCGTTCGGCGCCTTGCCCGCGTGCGCGGAGGTCCCCGTTATCGTCGCATCGACGTGGCACATCGCCAGCGGCTTCTCGATCCCCGCCACGACCTCGCCCGTGGGATGATCGAGTCCGACGTGGATCGCGAGCAGGTAGTCCAGGTCGTCCGCGAATTCGCTCTTCGCCATCGGACAGCCGCCGCCACCGGTCTCTTCGGCGGGCTGGAAGAAGACGACCAGCCGCCCCGAGATGTCGCTCTCGGCGATCGCCTCGAGGACGGCCAGCCCCCAGGTCATGTGGGCGTCGTGGCCGCAGGCGTGCATCGTCCCGTCGATCTTCGAGCGGAAGCCCTCGTCCGCGGGATCGTGCTCCTCGTCCGTCGATTCCTCGATGAACAGCCCGTCGATGTCGACGCGCAGCCCGATCGACGGTCCCTCGCCGCGATCGAGGACGGCCACTGCGCCGGTGTTGCCGCCGGTCATCCGCTCGAGGAGGTCCTCGTCCGCGCCGCGCTCGCGGGCGCGTTCGATCCAGGGCTCGAGGTCGTCGTCGGTGACGGCCATCCGATCGGCGGGGTCGTAGGCGTCGGGGCCGACGGCCAGTTCGTCGACGCCGATGGCCCTGATCTCCTCGACGAGGCGGGTCGTCGTGAGGAACTCGCGCCACGCCGGCTCGGGGTGGCGGTGGAAGCTTCGCCGGAGGCTGACGAGACGGTCCCGTATCGGCTCGGTCATGCGAGTCACTGACGCGCCCCAGTGACTTAATTATACACAATCAGTGTTTACGACGGGTACACAAAAAGGATAAGAGAGGGCGTGACAATGGTAGGGCAACACGGAACTCTCCATGAGCACGAATCCAGACGTCGTCGTTCTCCGAGAGGGGACGGAAGGGCTGTCGATGGAGTCGTACGCCGAAACCTTGCGCGAGCGGTTGCCCGATCACACCGTCGCGCTCGCGCGAACGCCAAAGGAAGAACGCGAACTCGTTCCGCAGGCGCGGGTCGTGACGGGCATCACGATCGAGGAAGCCCTCCTCGAGCGCGCCGACCGGCTCGAACTGTTCGCGTGTACCTTCGCCGGCACCGACCACCTGCCGATGGACGCGCTGGCCGACCACAGCGTCGCCGTGACGAACGCCGGGGGAATCCACGCCCCCGGCATCGCCGAGCAGTCGATCGGCAACATGCTCGTCTTCGCCCGCTGGCTCCACGAGGGCTGGCGGCGGAAGGAAAACGACGAGTGGCGGCACTTCCAGTCGCACGAGTTCACCGACAGCACCGTCACGATCGTCGGCCTCGGCTCCATCGGTCAGGAGATCGTCCAGCGCCTCGAGGGGTTCGAGGTCGAGACGATCGGCATCCGCTACACGCCCTCGAAGGGCGGTCCGACCGACGAGGTGCTGGGCTTCGACGAGGATGATATCCACGAGGCGTTCTCCCGGAGCGACTACGTCGTCCTCGCGTGTCCGCTCAACGATCTGACCCGCGGGCTCGTGGGCGAAGACGAACTCGCCACGCTCCCGCCGAACGCGGTCGTCATCAACGCGGCCCGTGGCGGCATCGTCGACACCGACGCGCTCGTCTCGGCGCTGCAGTTCGAGGGGATCCGCGGGGCCGCACTCGACGTCACCGATCCCGAACCACTCCCCGCCGACCACCCGCTCTGGGACCTCGAGAACTGTCTCATTACGCCCCACACGGGCGGTCACACGCCGAAACACTGGGATCGACTGGCCGACATTGTCGCGCACAACGTCGCGGTACTCGAGGGTCAGACTGGCCGCGGGGACGGTGGCGACCTCGAGAACGCCGTGTACCGGCCCGACGCGAGCCCCGAGTAAGATGGCGACCGAACAGCCGGACTCCACGACCGATCACAGCGACCAGACGTCGACCCCGGACGAGCGGGACCTCGGGCCGCCGTCGGATCCGCGAGCGGGGGATCCCGCAACGGACTCGCGCGCCGAGTACGATTACGTCGGCGGCGATATCGACCGCCCCGAACTCGTCTCGGCGCTCGACGAGCGCGTCGACGGCGAGGTCCGCTTCGACGAGTACAGTCGGCGACTGTACGCGACCGACGCGAGCGCCTACGAGGTGACCCCCGTCGGTGTCGTCCTCCCGCGCTCGACGGCCGACATCGCCGCAGTCGTCGAGTACTGCACCGACGAGGGGATTCCGGTCCTCCCGCGCGGCGGCGGCACCAGCCTCGCCGGTCAGGCGGTCAACGAGGCTGTCGTCCTCGACCTCACGACGCACATGGACGGCCTGTGCGAGGTCGAGCCCAACGAGCGACGAGCGACGGTGCAGGCGGGGACCGTCCTCGCGGACCTGAACGGCGCGCTCGAGCCCCATGATCTGAAGTTCGCGCCCGATCCCGCGGCCGGGAACCGGAGCACGGTCGGCGGTGCGATCGGGAACAACTCCACCGGCGCACACTCGCTGCAGTACGGGAAGACCGACGCCTACGTCGAGGCGGTGGAAGTCGTCCTCGCCGACGGCTCCGTCGAACGCTTCGGCGAGGTGACGGTCGCGGAACTCCGCGAAAAAGCTGATTCGAGCGGTGACCTCCTCGAGCGGATTCACGACGCCCTTCGACGGGTCATCGACGAGGAGGCCGACGCGATCAGCGAGGTCTTCCCGCAACTCAAACGGAACGTCTCCGGCTACAACCTCGATCGGCTGGTCGCGGAGGCCTACGGCGATCCGGACGCCTTCGACGAGAACACCGACGAAACGGTCGAGATCGGCGACGAGCCCGATCCGGACGCGACCGTCAACCTCGCCCGCGTCTTCGCCGGGAGCGAGGGGACCCTCGGTGTGGTGACGGAGGCGACCGTCTCGCTCGAGCCGGTCCCCGAAACGACAGGTGTCGTCCTGTTGACCTACGAGGACCTGCTCGAGGCGATGGCCGATGTCGACACCATCGTCCGTAACTACGACCCCGCGGCGATCGAGGCGATCGATGACGTGTTGCTCGAGCTCGCCCGGAACACGGAGGAGTTCGCCGACGTCGCGGCGAACCTCCCCAAGAGAACAGAGACGGCGCTGCTCGTCGAGTTCTACGCGGAGAGCGAGGCCAACGCGCGGCGAAAGGTCTCGGAAATGCTCGCTGATCGGCTGCCCGAGTCGCAGGCTCCGGCACCGAACGGCGGGGGCGACGGGGCCGGAGCGGCTGACGTCGACACCGATTTAGACGCGGACCCCGTCCGCGCGTTCGACGCCCTCGAGGCCTACGCACCCGACGACCGCGCCGAACTCTGGAAGCTCCGCAAGAGCGCGGCCCCCATCTTGCTCTCTCGAACGTCCGACGCCAAGCACATCTCGTTCATCGAGGACACGGCCGTCCCGACCGAGAACCTCGCGGACTACGTGGCCGACTTTCAGGACGTGCTCGAGGAACAGGACACGTTCGCGAGCTTCTACGCCCACGCGGGGCCGGGCTGTATGCACATGCGGCCGCTGGTCGACACCAAGAGCCCGGCGGGGCTGAACCAGTTTGAGGCGATTTCCGACGCCGTCACGGACCTCGTCGTCGAGTACGGCGGCTCGGTCTCGGGCGAACACGGCGACGGCCGCGCCCGAACCCAGTGGAACCGCAAACTCTACGGCGAGGACGTCTGGTCGCTCTTCCGCGACGTGAAGACCGCGTTCGACCCCGACTGGCTCCTCAATCCCGGCAACGTCTGTGGCGACCACGACATGACCGAGCACCTGCGGTTCTCGCCGGAGTACGAGTTCGAGGCCGGCTTCGAGCCCGCGCTCGAGTGGGATACCGAGAACGGCATGCAGGGAATGGTCGAACTCTGCCACGGCTGTGGCGGCTGTCGGGGGTCTCAGGAGACGACCGGCGGCGTAATGTGTCCGACCTATCGCGCGGCCGAAGAGGAGAGCCTGAGCACTCGCGGGCGCGCGAACATGCTCCGCGGTGCGATGAACGGCGAACTCGACGCCGATTCGACCGATCCGGAGTTTCTGGCGGAAATCATGGACCTCTGTATCGGCTGCAAGGGCTGTGCGCGGGACTGCCCGAGCGAGGTCGACATGGCCAAACTCAAGGCGGAAGTCGAGCACGCGAACCATCAGGAAAACGGCGCGAGCCTCCGCGACAAGCTGTTCGCGAACGTCGACGGACTGAACGCCGTCGGCTCCGCGCTCGCGCCGCTCTCGAACTGGGCCGCGTCGCTGCCCGGTGCGGGCACGATCGCCGAGAAAACGGTCGGCATCGCACGCGAGCGCGACCTTCCGACGTTCGAGAGCGAGAGTTTCGAGGACTGGTTCGAGAAGCGAGGGGGCTCTCGGATTCCGCTCGAGGAAGCCACCCGGAAAGTCCTCCTCTTCCCCGACACGTACACGAACTACAACCACCCGCGGGCGGGGAAGGCGACCGTCCAGGTGCTCGAGACAGCGGGGGTTCACGTCGAAATTCCCGACGGCGTCACCTCGACCGGCCGTCCGGCCCACTCGAAGGGCTTCCTCGACGTCTCGCGCGAGCGCGCTCGAACCAACGTCGGGGCGCTGGCTCCGCGAATCGAGGACGGCTGGGAGGTCGTGCTGGTCGAGCCCTCGGACGCGGTGATGCTCCAGTCGGACTACCTCGACCTCCTCTCGGGACGCGACGCTGAGCGGGTCGCGGCGAACACCTACGGCGTCATGGAGTATCTCGATCGGTTCGACCTGGCTGCCGGACTGCCGAGCGCCGAACTCGACGAACGGCTGACCTACCACGGCCACTGTCATCAGAAGGCGACGAAGAAGGACGGCCACGCGGCCGCCGTCCTGCGGACGGTCGGCTACGAGGTCGACGCGCTCGATTCGGGCTGCTGTGGCATGGCCGGCTCCTTCGGCTACGAGGCCGAGCACTATTCGCTGAGCCAGTCGATCGGGAGGATCCTCTTCGATCAGGTCGACGACAGCGACGGCGAGACCGTCGTCGCGCCGGGCGCGTCCTGTCGGACGCAGCTCTCGGAGTCCGAGAACTGCGACGATCCACCGCATCCGATCGAGAAAGTCGCGGCCGGGCTCTCGCGGTAACGAGGGTCACTCGGCGACTACCGCGACCCGTCGTCCGTCGATCGGTCGCCTGCCGTCTCGACCGGCGTCGTCGGGTCCGTTTTCTGGGGATGTTTCGATTCACCGAACCCGCCGCTCAGGAGCCGAGACAGCGCCACCTCGACCGACTCGTCGGTTTCGGTGACGCGCTCGGCCTCGGCTTCGACGACGAACCCCGACGTGATGTTCGGTGCCGTCGGAATGAACAACACGACTCGGCCGTCGGCCGTGATCTGTCCGGTCTTGAACGCCGTCATCTCGACGCCGTTCCAGCTCGTGACTCTGACCGATTCCTGCAGTGCCTGCTCCTCTCCAAATGTGGTTTCGGCGGCGACTTTCGACGCATTGTAGAGAATTCGGAGTCCCGGAACCCGATTCACAACGCCATCGACGCTCCGCGAGATGACGTCGCCGACCGTCGTTCGAGTGAGCGAGCCGACGACGACCGCCAGCAAGACGAACACCGCTAGCGGAACGACGACGCGGAGAAGCGAGACTGCGAACTCGCGCGTCGGCTCGTGGTCGATCAGGCCGCCTACCAGTTCGCTCTCGAAGACGAACACTGGCACGACCCCAGCGATGATCGCGTAGACCCGATAGACGACGTACAGCGTGACGAGGATCGGACCGATAACGATCAGTCCGCTCGCAAAGACACGCTTCCACGACCTCATGTCTCTAGCGTGTGACTGCTGGGACATGATAGCTTCCATTCGGTCGAACGCGAGCGAGCCGAGCAGTGCGTCGCCGACGGTCGCGTTCCGTCCACGACTTCGTTGCGACGACCGATGCCAGTTTTACGGCCAGAGCCCGCGCGTCTCCTTCGCCTCTGCGATCCGTGACAGCGCCACCACGTAGGCGGCGTCGCGCCACGTCAGCCCCGCGGCGTCGACCTCCGCGCGGACGTCGCCCCACGCATCGAGCATGTGCTCCTCGAGTTCGTCGTTGACCCGCTCGAGCGACCACTGGCGGCGGTTGATGTCCTGAAGCCACTCGAAGTAGCTCACCGTGACGCCGCCGGCGTTCGCGAGGATGTCCGGGATTACCGGTACCCCCCGCTCCTCGAGGATGGTATCGGCGGCGAACGTGGTCGGGCCGTTCGCGCCCTCGACGACGATGTCGGCCGCGATGGCGTCGGCGTTCTCCGCCGTGATGACGTTGCCGACGGCCGCGGGAATCAGCACGTCGGCGTCTAACTCGAGCAGTTCGGCGTTCGAGAGTCGACGGACGCCGTCACCGTCGTCGAGTTCGTTCGCGAAGCTGGTGACCGCTTCCGGCTCCTCGTCATGGGAGGGGATCAAGTCGACATCGATCCCGTCGGGATCGTAGACCGCGCCGTTGACGTCCGAGACGGCGACGACCGTCGCGCCCCACTCCTCGAGCAGGCGCGCGGCGTTGGCGCCGACGCTGCCGAAGCCTTGCACGGCGACCGTCGTCTCCGAGATTTCGCGCTCGTAGTACTGAATTGCTTCGCGCGTAGCGATCGCGGTCGAGCGGCCGGGGGCCTCCTCGCGGCCGTAGGAGCCGCCGATGACGGGCGGCTTGCCGGTGACGACGCCGGGGATGGTCTCGCCCTGCTGCATCGAGTAGGCGTCCATGAACCAGGCCATCGTCTGGGCGTCGGTTCCCATGTCGGGCGCGGGAACGTCCTTCGTCGGCCCGACGGCGTCGCGCAGTTCCTCGGCGAATCGGCGGGTGAGTCGCTCCGTCTCGTCTTCGGTCAACGACTTCGGATCGACGGCGATGCCGCCCTTCCCGCCGCCGAAGGGGAGGTTCATCACCGCGCACTTCCAGGTCATCCACATCGAGAGGCCGGTACACTCCTCGGCGGTGACTTCCGGGTGGTAGCGCAGACCGCCCTTGTAGGGCCCCCGAACGTCGTCGTGCTGGGCCCGATAGCCGGTGAAGACCTCGATGTCGCCGTCCTCGCGCTCGAGGGGGACCGATACCTGCTGGACTCGCGTCGGGTGTTTCAGCCGTTCGACGACGCCCGGATCGACGTCGACGTGAGTCGCGGCTCGCTCGAGCTGTCGACGGGCGGTGACGAGCGCCGAATCGAGTTCGTTTGCCTGTTCGTTCTCCGTGGCGGGCGATGGTGTGGTCATCAGTATGGTGGTGGTGTCGGCGACAGTAGTATGGCTGCCGTGCTATGGACGGGACGGCCCGAGTTACGTCGTGAACAGCTCTCGCGGGAAGTCGGCCAGCGTCTCCGCGCCGTCGCTGGTGACGTGGAACGTCTCGCTGATCTCCATGCCGATCTCGTCGGTCCAGATCCCTGGGATCATATGAAACGTCATGTCCTCCTCGAGGATAGTCTCGTCGCCTGGTCGGATGCTCGCGGTGTGCTCGCCCCAGTCCGGCGGGTAGCCCAGTCCCATCGAGTAGCCGATGCGGTCCTCCTTCTCGAGGCCGTACTGCGCGATGGTGTCGCGCCAGGCCTTCTCGACCGACTCGCAGGTGACGCCGGGTTCGGCGGCGTCGAGCGCCGCCTCGAGTCCCTCGACGACGATGTCGGCGGTCTCCTGGAGTTCCGCGGGCGGGTCGCCGACGAACGTCGTGCGGGCCAGCGGGGAGTGATACCGGTGACGACAGCCCGAAAGTTCGATGATGACCGGATCGCCGTCCTCGAACTCGCGATCGGTCCAGGTCAGGTGCGGCGTCCCGGTGTGGTCGCCCGACGGCATCAGCGGGACGATCGAGGGGTAGTCGCCGCCGTACTCCTCGGTCCCGGTGATCAGCTGTTCGTAGATCGCGGCCGCGGCCTCGTACTCCGGCACGCCCTCCTCGATGACGTCGAGTCCGGCCTGCATCGCGTTCTCGGAGATTCGGGCGGCCTCGCGCATGTACTCGAGTTCCCGTTCGGACTTCTTGATTCGGACCCAGCCGACCAGCAGCGTCGCGTCCTCGAACTCGGCCTCGGGGAGGTTCTCCTGCAGGCGCGTGTACGACTTCGCGGTGAAGTAGGCGGCGTCCATCTCGAGGCCGATCCGGCCGTCCGCGACCTCGAGTTCCTCGAGGACGCCCGCGACGTAGTCCATCGGGTGGAGGTCGTGGGGCGAGTGGACGTGGTCGTCGCTGTACGCGCGGATGCTCTCCTCGCCGAGGTGGGTCGTCGCTCGCGCGCCGCCGCCGTCCATATCGCGGCCGATCCAGACAGGTTCGTCTCGGTCGGGCGTGACCACCACGGCCTGATGGACATAGAACGACCAGCCGTCGTACCCCGTCAGGTAGTTCATGTTCGCCGGATCGGCGACGACGATCGCGTCGAGCTCCTCCTCGCGCAATCGCTCCCTGGTCCGAGCGACCCGTCGCTCGTACTCGGCCTCGTCGAAGATATGCTCTCGTGGCATGATAACAGGGCTCTGTGATGAGAGTCAATCAGGAGAACTAAAAGCTTTTCGTGTACAGAAGATACAGATACTGTTTACAACCTCGGCCCCGATGCGGATGTGAGCGATCGGTACGCGTCGAGCGCCGTCCGGGACCGTTCGACTCGAGTCCCACCGAATCGTTTCCGCCAAACCACCGCCGGTTAAGACACGTCGGTTCCTCCCAGCGGATATGGCAATACTCGAGACTATCGTGATTGCGTTCTGGGCGATGTTGCCCGCCTACGTTCCTAACAACGCCGCGGTGCTGGCCGGCGGTGGCCGGCCGATCGACGGCGGTCGGACGTGGGACGACAGACGCGTGCTCGGTGACGGGAAAACCTGGCGCGGGACGGCGATGGGAATCGCCGCGGGCCTCGCGCTCGCGGCCGTGCTGACGTTCATCGCACAGGACGTCAGCAGCGCGCTCGGCTTCGACGTGCCGGCGTTCACGCCGCTCGCGGCGCTCGGCCTCGCCGGCGGTGCCATGCTCGGCGACATCCTCGCGTCGTTCCTCAAACGCCGAAGCGGTCGTCAGCGCGGCGCGATGTTCCCCGGACTCGATCAGCTGGACTTCGTCGTCGTCTCGCTCCCGCTCGTCGCCCTGCTGGATTTCGAGTGGTTTCAGTCCTGGTTTACGCTCGAGGTCATCCTCGTCGTCGTGGTGCTCACGCCGATCCTCCACGTGACGACGAACATGATCGCGTACCAGCTCGGACTGAAGAACGAGCCCTGGTAGCCCGCCCTCGAGCAGTTCGGAAACCGCACTCGATCCGACACGTTTCTCGCAGACGGTTCCGACCGGTATCCGATCGGCAAGGGACAGCGACCGTCCCCGCTCTCCCGAGCGAGTCCGCTGCCGAGCACGGTCTCGAGCGGTGTTTCACTCACTCGAGCGCCGCGTGCAGATCCGCGATCGCGTCGTCGTAGGCCTCGTGAGCGCGCTCGAGATTCACCGGCTCCGAGATCATGTTGAAGAAGCCGTGGATCATATCGTCGTAGTGATGGTACTCGACGGGGACGCCGTCGTCCGCGAGCCGCTCGGCGTAGGCGGCCCCGTCGTCGCGAAGCGGGTCGAAACCGGCCGTGATGACCGTCGCCGGCGGAAGGTCCGAGAGATCGTGTGCGAGCCGCGGTAACGCATAGACGTTCCCCTGATCGATCTCGCGGTCGAAGAGGTGCTCGCGGAACCACGCCATGTCGTCTTTCGTGAGGAAGTAGCCGTCTCCGTTCTCCTCGTAGGCGTCGGTTTCGGTCACGTCGCCCGTACTGGGGTAGATCAGCAGTTGATAGGCGATATCGGGACCGCCCCGATCCCGGACGAGCAGCGACAGGCCCGCTGCGAGAGTCCCGCCGGCGCTGTCACCTGCCACGATGATCCGATCCGGATCGGCGTCTAGTTCGTCGGCCGAATCGGCGGCCCACTCGAGCGCAGCAGAACAGTCTTCCAGTCCCTCCGGAAAGGGGTGTTCGGGCGCGAGCCCGTAGTCGACGCTGACGAGGGGATAGCCGGAGTCGGCGGCGAGTTTCCGGCACGCGCCGTCGTGGGTGTCGATATTCCCGATGACCCAGCCGCCGCCGTGGAAGTACAGGAGCAGCGGTCGATCCTCGCCCTCGGTGCCGGGGTCGTAGATCCGAATCGAAAGGTCGCCGCGGGGCCCGTCGATGGTGCGATCCTCGACGCGCTCGAGTTCGATGTCGGGCTCGCCGGTGACGCGCATCTCGTCGAACATTCGACGAGCCTCCTCGGGCGAGACCTCGTCGAACGACGGGGCGTCGAGGGAGTCGTACAGCTCGAGAAACGCCTGCACGTCCGGATGCGGCTCGTTCGCACTGGATGATGTCATCATATGACACACGTATCGGCGAGCGCAAAAAGCTCCCTGCACCGGAACGCGCTCAGAGCGCCGCAGTCGGCCGATCGACCCGCGGTCTCGAACCGATTGACGGTCGTTCGGCGACGCGCGCTTAAGCACTCGTCGCCGACGCCCCGTTCCACACCGCTTATTTCGATGGGGTGCGCTCTCTCGAGCAATGGCGAATCAGGACCTCATCGACGCCCTTCGTGCGGCAGACGCCGTCCAGTTCGGCGAGTTCGAGCTCTCCCACGGCGGTACCAGCGAGTACTATGTGGACAAGTACCTCTTTGAGACCGATCCGGACTGCCTTGAGCTCGTCGCCGAGGCCTTCGCGGACCGACTGTCGGCTGACGACAAACTCGGCGGCGTCGCGCTGGGCGGGGTGCCCCTCGCCGCCGCCACGAGCGTCGCGGCCGGCGTTCCCTACGTCATCGCGCGCAAACAGCGCAAGGAGTACGGCACCGGCAATCTGATCGAGGGGAGACTCGAGGACGGCGAAGAGGTCGTCATCGTCGAGGACATCGTGACCACGGGAACGAGCGTCGTCGAAGCCGTCGAGGCGCTCCGCGAGGCGGGCGCGACCGTCGAGCGCGCACTCGTCGTCGTCGACCGCGAGGAAGGCGGCCGCGAGAACATCGCGGACGCCGGGGTCGAGACGGAAGCGCTGGTGACCGCGAGCGAGTTACTCGCCGATCGCGACTGACCGACCGGTGTCCCGGCATCGAGCGGAACGGCTGTTCACTGCCCGTAGGACTCGAACTTCTCGAGCACCGTTTCCAACTGCTCGTCCGACAGCGTCCGGGGCTCGAGCCCGGCCGCGCGGGTCTCGAGGTACAGTCGAGCGAGGCTCTCGACGTGGTGGGTGTTCTCGAGGGCGGTCTCGATGTCCGACGCGGTGACGACGAGGCCGTGGTTCTCGACGAACGTCGCCGTCGCGTCGGCCTCGTCCATCGCGCGGACGATGTGTTCGGCCAGCTCGTCGGTGCCGTACGGCGCGTACTCGGCGACTGGGACGCGCTTCCCGACCGCGACGATCATGTAGTGAATCGGCGGCAGCGGCTCGTGTGCGACGGCCATCGCGGTCGACCACGGCGAGTGGGTGTGGACGATCGCGCCGACGTCTTCGCGCCGATAGATCGCGGCGTGCATCGGGACCTCGCTGCTCGGGGCCATCTCGCCGTCGCGCCGATCGCCGTCGACGCCGACGACCGGGACGTCATCGACCTCGAAACTGTCGTAGGGAACGCCGGTGGGCGTGACCGCGAAGGCGTCGCCGCTGGCGCCGTCGCGGACGCTCAGATTCCCCGTCCGGCCGGGCGTCAGCGCGGCGAGTTCCGGCGCGTGCTCGACCACCGCTCGTCGCTGGGACTCGAGAATCACAGTACCACCTCCGTTAGCGCCGCGAACGAATCTATCCTGTGGTCCGGGCGGCGATTCCCCTCGAGCGCCTCGCCGTCGTGATCGCCGTCGGGGTCGAACAGCACCGTCTCCAGCCCGACGGCGTTCCCGCCCGCGACATCCGCCTCGATATCGTCGCCCACCATCACCGCCTCCGACGGCCGTCGATCGAGTCGCGACAGGGGCAGCGTGAACATGACCGATCCCGGCTTCTCCCGGCCGGTCTCTTCGGAGGTGAGAAGCAGGTCGATGTGGGACTCGAGCCCCAGCGCGGCGAGTTTCTTGAGTTGGACGCGCGTCGTGAGGTTCGTGACGACGGCGATGTCGATCCCGTTTTCGCGTAGCGTCTCGAGGGTTCGCTCGACCCTGGGATAGAGCGCCATCTCGTCGATATACGCCTCCCAGTAGGCCTCACCGAGCGCGAGCGCGTCAGCCGGTCTCGGGCGACCGACGCGGCGCTCGAGGGCGCGTTTGAAGTAGAGGAAGCGCTCGTGGGAGGCCGCCGTCCCGGGGAGCTCGCGCTTCGTCGCACGGCGTCCCGTCTGGTAGAACTCCTCGAACGACTCGCGGTCGAAGTCGTAGCCGAGGTCCCGTGCAGTCGCTCGAGCGGCGTCCTTTCCCGCCTCGTTACACGGCGAGTAGGGATAGAACGTGTCGTCGAAGTCGAAGAGAACGGCGTTGACGCTCATACCGGCCTATCGACGGGACGCGAAAAACGAGTACCGGTCGCACTCGCCCGTCGAGCGGACGCGACGATCGACCAGTTCCGACCGGCTCGGCCCCATCATAATACTTTTATCCCGCTCGAGAGTAGCCGTAGCCACGATGGTAGGTGTCCGCTTTACAGGGGCGTTTGCCCGTTTTTAATTCCCACCTACCGCGTATTGTGTCGGCCACGGTCGACCAGTGTGCGGGACACGGCGCGGACACGCCACCGGGATTTTCACCACACCCACAGTCATGTCAGAATCAGATTCACAAGAGCAGATCGCAGTCGTACTACCCGACGGATCGGAACTCGAGGTCGCCGAAGACGCCACGGTCGAGGACTGCGCCTACGAGATCGGTCCCGGGCTCGGCAGCGACACGGTCGCCGGCAAACTCGACGGCGAACTCGTCGCCAAGGAGGAGCCGGTCTACGACGGCGCGGAACTCGAGATCGTCACCGACCAGTCCGAGGAGTACCTGCAGGTCATGCGCCACTCCGCCTCGCACTGTCTCGCCCAGGCCGTCGAGCGCCACTACGGCGACGTCGACCTCGCCATCGGCCCGCCGACGGACGAGGGCTTCTACTACGACTTCGACAACCTCGATATCGACGAGGAGAACCTCGCCGACCTCGAGGACGAAATGGAGGAGATCATCGCCGACGACTACGAGATCGAGCGCGAGGTCGTCTCGATCGAGGAGGCCGAGGAGCGACTGGCCGACGAGCCCTACAAGCTCGAACTCCTCGCGGAGTTCGCCGAGGAGGGAGACACCGTCACGTTCTACAGGCAAGGCGAGTGGGAGGACCTCTGTGCCGGCCCGCACGTCGAGTCGACGGGCGAGATCGGCGCGGTCGAACTGCTCGAGATTGCGGGCGCCTACTGGCGCGGCGACGAGGAGAACACGATGCAGACGCGCATCTACGGCACCGCCTTCGAGGACGAGAGCGACCTCGAGGCGTTCCTCAATCGGAAGCAAGAAGCCGAGAAGCGCGACCACCGCCGGATCGGCAACGAGATGGACCTTTTCTCGATTCAGGACGTGACGGGGCCCGGCCTCCCGCTGTATCACCCCGCCGGGAAGACCGTGCTCAAGGAGCTCGAGGGATTCGTCGAGGATCTCAACGAAGACGCGGGCTACGACTACGTCGAGACGCCCCACGTCTTCAAGACGGACCTCTGGCACCGGTCGGGCCACTACGAGAACTACCAGGACGACATGTTCATCTTCGACGTCGGCGACGACGAGTTCGGCCTGAAGCCGATGAACTGTCCCGGCCACGCCGCCATCTTCCAGGACCACTCCTGGAGCTACCGCGACCTCCCGATCCGCTACGCGGAAAACGGGAAGGTGTATCGTAAGGAGCAACGCGGCGAACTCTCCGGGCTCTCTCGAGTCTGGGCCTTTACCATCGACGACGGTCACCTGTTCGTCCGCCCCGAACAGATCAAGTCGGAAGTCGAGCAGATCATGGACATGATCACGGACGTGCTGGACACGTTCGACCTCGAGTACGAGATGGCGCTGGCCACGCGCCCCGAGAAATCGGTCGGGAGCGACGAGATTTGGGACCGCGCCGAGGAGCAACTCGAGAGCGTCCTCGACTCTCACGGCCACGAGTACGAGATCGAGGAGGGCGACGGCGCGTTCTACGGGCCGAAGATCGACTTCGCGTTCGAGGACGCCATCGGCCGCTCGTGGGACGGCCCGACGGTCCAGCTTGACTTCAACATGCCCGAGCGCTTCGACCTGGACTACGTCGGCGAGGACAACGAGGAACACCGCCCCGTCATGATCCACCGCGCGCTGTACGGCAGCTACGAGCGGTTCTTCATGATGCTCATCGAGCACTATGAGGGCCGGTTCCCGCTCTGGCTCGCGCCCGAACAGGTCCGCGTACTGCCCATCTCCGACGACAACCTCGGCTACGCCCACCGGGTCGCCAACGAGTTCGACGACTTCCGCGTCGAGGTCGACGGCCGCGACAGCACGTTAGAGCGGAAGATCCGCGCCGCTCACGACGATCGAGTGCCCTACCAGATCATCGTCGGCGACAACGAGGAGGACGACGGCAACATCTCGGTTCGGGACCGCTTCGAGGACCAGGAGTACGACGTCGAAATTGAGGAGTTTCGAAGCCATCTCGAGGCCGAACACGACGAGCAGCGGACGGAGCCGGACTTCCTGCAGGGCTGACGACCTATCTCGGTTCTGTACAGTCCCCGTGCGATAATTCGATCGATAGCCGATGAGAAGTTATTTATCTGATGTCACGAACCTGATCGTATGTTCTCCCTCTGGTCCTCTCGACGCCAACCCCTCGGCACGGTTCTGGCGGCGACCACTCCGTTCATTGCGGGCTGTGGGAACGACGCAACCACCGAGAACAAATGCGACGGCGACGCGGAGAATGACGAATGACGGGTCTCGATCGACGAACCGTGCTCGGTTCGATCGGGACTGGCGTTCTCGGAGCGACCGCCGGCTGCCTCGAATTTTTCGAGTCGGACGACCCGCGGCGACGGTTCGAAGCCGACGAACTCGCGCCGATCCTCGCGATGGACCGCCCCGAAATCAAGCGCCCGGCCCCTGTTCAGCCGAACGAGTCGTCCGTTGGCGAGGCCATCGTCCGTCTCGACGAACTGATCGACGTCGTCCCGGAGCCGCTCGAGGCCGACGACGTGCCGAACGAGGCCGTCCGAGACGAAATCGATCGAACGCACGAGATCGCACGGGCCAGACGCGACGCGCTGGAGGACTCGTCGGATCGGTTCCACGCGCTTCAACGCAGCGTCGTCGCGCGTCGGTACGCCGGAGAGGCGGCAGTTGCAATCGAGGCGGTTCGAGACGAGCGCACCCTCGAGGATGTCGAATCGGAACGCGACGATGTCAGAACGCGAATCGAGAACCGACGCGCCGCCGTCGACCACGTCGGCGACGACGTACAGCGAACGCTACTCCTCGAGCACTGTCTCGAGAGCGAGTTGGAGATCGCCGAGTGGTGGCTCGACAATCGGCCGCGCGACGGCACGAGCGGCACCTTCGCTGTCGGATCGATCGGCGGCGTCGTCGAGCGGGCCCGAGCGGCGGTCTCGTTCGCCGAGGAGCTCGAGCGGCGACACGAGGAACGGCTCGAGGACGAGCGCTCGTTCGAATCTCGATTCGAAACTGCACTCGAACGATCGCTCGACGCGATCGAGGAGGCGAACGTCCCGAACGACTCGACCGAACCGACGGACCTGGTCGACGCCGAGGTCTCGGAGACGATCGCCGAACGGGTGCTTCTCGAGGGGGAGATCGCGGTCGTGAATGCGAGCGAACAAACGACGGATGCGGCGACGAACGACGAGACGTCGACCGCCCTCTGGTACGCCTGCGCGTTCGAACGTGACCGACGCGCGCTCGAGACGATACGCGAACGGATCGAAGACGGCGCACACCGATCCCTCGAAACGGCAGACGATGCCCGTACCGTTCGCGAATCCGCGCTCGAGTCCGCAGCTGACGTACCGTTCGAACCCGAAGAGTCGTCGCTCGGCGGGGATCACCTCGCCGACGGGTACGAACAGCTCGGACTGGTAGATTCCCGAATTCGGGGTGCGATCGACGACGGCTGGCGTACGGAGCTGTTCAGCGAGTACGCGGACTATGTCGTGATCGGCGCACAACTCGAGGCGTTGCCCGAAGCAATCGTCGTTCTCGAGGATCGACTCGAAGCGTAGTCACCTCGAAGTACTCACCCCGTCAGTCTCGGCGATCGCACGTACCGTCCGAAGTCCTACGAACCGGGGCACCCGCTCGGCGTAGCGTTCGTACTCCTCGCCGTACCGCTCGCGGAGCCACGGTTCCTCGGCGAACGGAAGCGCGAGCCACCAGCCGAGGAAGAGCGCACAGACGACGGCCACCAGCGTGGAGTTCGCTAGCACGGCGAAGCCGACCGTCGCGGCGATGTAGCCCACGTACTGGGGATTCCTCGAGTACCGATACCAGCCGCCGGTTCGCAACTCGCCGGAGAGTCCTTTCGTCTCCTCGACACCCAGGTCGTAGCCGGCCGCGAGCGCGACGGCGAAGCCGCCGCCGAACAGAGTCGCACCTGCGACGAAGGCGGTGACTCGTGGGAGGCCGAGGCTGTTCCAGTCCAGGTACGCGAGCGCGAACAGGATGGCGTTGAGCAGCTGTGAGATCCCCCAGTGTGCGTAGAACTGCCACCCTCGTTCGCCGGGCGGCCAGTACTCGGCGATGCCGAGCGCACTGGCGACGATCCCGGTGAGATTGGCGAGCACGAGAACGAGACCGGCGACGAACGCCGCCGTCGTCGGCGACACTGACCCGAGTACGGTCACGGACTCTCCCCCGTCGGCCGTTCGATCGTCGTCAACTGGTGGAGACACATACCTGATCATTGCCCCACGATGAGTCTGGGCTTTCTCACGAGTCTACTAGTCAATTTATAAATGAATCGTGAGCGAAGATCCGAACGATAGCCGATGAAGTACCTCGACGTGCGCCTCTCCCAGCCCGACTGGATGCTCCACCCGATGCAGCGGTTCATCCGCGAGGAAGACGCGGTCCGGTACGAGGAGCTTCGGACGTGGAATAGCGCCGGCCGCGATGACGGCCTCGAGTACGAACTGTTCTACGCCGAAGCCGAGCGCGAACCCTACGAGGAGGCGCTCGGGACCGTCGAGTCGGTCCGCTGGTACGACCTGACGCCGATCGACGACAACTCGTTCTACGTCTACATCTGCCAGGAAACCCGCCCGGAGGACGTGCGCTGGCGCGAGGCGTTCGCCGCCCTGAACCTCGTCGTCGTGCCGCCGATCGTCTACGATTCCGAGGCCGCGTTCTACATGATCGTCATCGGAGCCGGCGAGGACTTGCAGGCGATGCTTGAGGGACTCCCCGATGAGATCGACACCACCGTCCGAGTGATCGGGGAGTACGACCGTCAACACG
Source organism: Natrinema zhouii (assembly GCF_013456555.2). GTDB lineage: Archaea > Halobacteriota > Halobacteria > Halobacteriales > Natrialbaceae > Natrinema > Natrinema zhouii. Next base: position 1,411,850 of record NZ_CP059154.1, on the reverse strand, counting down.
CACCGCTCTGCGGTAACCTCACGGAACGCCAACTCGAGGCCGTCGAGAGCGCGGTCGATCTGGGCTACTTCGAGGTCCCCCGCGACGCCGGCGTCGACGCGGTCGCCGACGAGTTGGGCTGTGCCTCGAGTACGGCCGCACGGCTCTTACAGAAGGCCCAGGCGCGAGTTATGCGGCGGCTGGTCCAGCGTCGTGGCCGAGACACGCCTATCGACCGGTATTGATCGGTGGTGCTCGAGGGTCTCGCTATCGCAGCCGAGTCACACACGTTCGTGGTGATTCCATCTGATTTTCCAATCGTAATACCCATAGTTGCGGAATCATGCATATCCGTATGAACAGAGCTGAGAAGGCAGCCCTCCAGTTGCGGGCCGTCGACGTGTTGCGGATGTTGAAGGAGACGCGGACCTACGACGAACTCGCCGAAACGACGGGGCTGCCGGCGGGGGATCTCAACCGGTACGTTAACGGGCACGTCCTCCCCGGAACGGACCGCGCACGTGAGGTCGTCGAAGAACTCGGCCGGGAGGCGTTGGCCGATGAACTCGATGCCCGCATTCGGGTGGACGACGAGGGGTACGTGGACAATTCGGCGACCGTCTTCGATCAGCCCTTCCTCGATCTGGCCGCCCCGGTCGTGGCTAACGGCTTCGACTTCGAGCGACCCGACGTCGTCCTCACCGCCGCGACCGACGGGATCACGCTCGCGGCGGCGCTCGCGAGCTACTACGGCGTCCGGTGTGCCTACGCGAAAAAGCAAAAGGAGACCGCCGTCGAGGAGTTCATCGAGGCCCGCCAGCGCCTGCAGTCGGGGATCGAACTCACCTACTACCTGCCCGCTTCGGCTATCGCTCCCAGCGAATCGGTACTGGTCGTCGATGACCTTATTCGGTCGGGCGAGACCCAGGAACTCCTGTTAGACATCGCCCAGACCGCCGAAGCCGAGGTCGCCGGCGTCTTCACGCTCATCGCGGCCGGCGAGGACGGCATTCGGCGCGCCCGCGAACGCACCGACGCGCCGATCGGCTCGCTCGTCCGCGTCTGAGATGGATTGCTGTAACGGATTACCGGCGCAACTGTGACCGTCCTTCGGGCGCACCGGAAAACGACTCACAGCAATCCGCCTGACCGACTGACTTGACTTCCGATCGGTACGTCGACGATCGGATACGGATCCTTCTCGAGAGTGTACGGATGATTCGTCGACCGCGATGTTCGCTATCACGTGTCGGCTAATCGCACGAGGGGATCCGTGTGAACGAGTAGCACATTATTAATCATTAGGTTTATGGTGGTGCCGCCTCTTTGTGGTGGTACGCACATGACGAAGACAGTCATCCTCGGCGTGATCGGGTCCGACGCACACGTCGTCGGGATTACCATCCTGGAACAGGCGCTGGAGGCAGCCGGATTCGACGTCGTCAATCTGGGAGTACAGAGCTCCCAGGAGGAGTTCGTCGAGGCCGCGGCCGCCAACGACGCCGAGGCCGTCCTCGTCTCGTCGCTCTACGGCCACGCCAAGCAGGACTGCGAGGGCTTCCACCAGCGAATCGCCGACGCCGACATCGACGCGACGACCTACATCGGTGGGAACCTCGCCGTCGGACAGGACGACTTCGACGAGACGCGGTCGTTCTTCCGACAGATGGGCTTCAATCGGGTCTTTGACTCCGAGACCGACCCGGAGGAGGCCATCGAGGCACTGAAGGCCGATCTGGACATGCACTCGACCGAGTCCGAACAGGAAGGCCAGACCGTCTCGGTCTAACCGGCACCGTTTCTTGTCGTTCCGTTTCGCGTCACACCGCTCGACCAGTAGTCGCTGTACCCGTTACTCCGAGTAGTCGCTATCGACGTCTGCAACACGGACTCCGACGGCGAGCGACTGATCACCGAACGATCGTCACCGGCACCGGCGACCGGCGAGCGACCGTCTCCGCGACGCTGCCGAGGAGAATTCGACTCGCGCCCGTCCGGCCGTGGCTACCGACGACGATGTGGTCGATGTCGTGCTCGGCGGCGTAATCGACGATCGACCGGGAGATGTTGCCCAGGACGTGTTCCGTCTCGAGTTCGACGCCGTGTTCAGCCGCCTGTTCGCGCGCCGTCTCGAGGATGTTTTCGGCCCGCTCCTCGTGGTGGCCCTGTACCTCGTCGTAGTTCGCCATCGCGGTCCCTTCGATCCCGCTGACCGCGTAGAAGTCGCCCGGATCGAGGACGTAGAGCGCGGTGATCGTCGCCTCCGGATACTCCGTGCAGGCGAACTCGAGCGCCTCGGTCGACTGGTTCGAGTCATCGACTGCCACGAGAACGTGTTGTGCCATACCGGCCATACACGTGCCGACGGAATAAGTCCACCTCTGGGCCTGACGAGTCGGGAACCGGATACCCCTACGGAGCGAGCACCCGTTCAATCGCCGCCCGAATCCGATCCGGGTCCGGTCGGTACGCGTCCTCGCGGGCCGGAAGCGGAACCGGCACGTCGTAGCCCGTCACCCGCTCGATGGGTGCCTCGAGCGACCAGACGGCCTCGTCAGAAATTCGGGCCGCGATCTCACCGGCGAACCCGCCCGTCCGCGGCGCCTCGTGGACGACGACGCAGCGACCGGTCTTGCGGACGGACTCGAGGACTGTTTCGGTGTCCATCGGGCTGATCGTCCGCAGGTCGATCACCTCGATATCGGCCTCGAGCTCGGCGACCGCGTCCTCGACCTCTCGGACCATCGCGCCCCACGCGATAACCGTGGCGTCAGTTCCCTCCTCGACCACGCGTGCCTCGCCGAGCGGGACGACAGTCTCGTCGGGGACCGGTCGCCGTGCCGCCCGGTACAGCGGCATGGGTTCGAAGAAGAGGACTGGATCGGGACTGCGGATCGCCGAGCGCAGCAATCCGGCCGCGTCCCGTGCGGTCGAGGGGATCGCGACTTTCAGCCCCGGAATGTGGGCGTACCCCGCCTCGTAGCTCTCGGAGTGGTGCTCGAGTGCCGAGACGCCGAGGCCGTACGGCGCGCGGACGACCATCGGACAGGTAATCTTCCCGCGTGACCTGCTGCGAATCCGCGAGAGTTGCTGGTGGATCTGGTCGAACGCCTGGAAGGTGAACCCGGCGAACTGGATCTCGGCGACCGGCCGGTAGCCCGCCGCCGCGAGGCCGACACCGAGGCCGACGATGCCCGCCTCGGCCACCGGCGCGTCGTGGACCCGTCCGGGAAAGGCGTCGAGCAGCCCCTGTGTCGCCCGGAAGACGCCGCCGTCGACGCCGACGTCCTGGCCGTAGACGAGCACATCGTCGTCGCGCTCGAGTTCGGCGTGTAGGGTCCCCCGGATGGCTTCGACCATGTTCAGTCGGTCGGCGTCCTCGAGGGCAGTCTCGGTGGCTTCTGCCGTCTCGCTAGCGCGGCTTCCGTTACCGGTGCCCGTGTCCGCCGTCGATGACCCACCGTCACCTCGCCGGCCCCCCTCGGCTGGTGCGACCGTGTGCCCGTCGTCCGCGACGAACGCCTCGCGCTGGCGCTCGAGGTACGGTGGTCGCTCCGCGTACGCGTAATCAAACATATTCACCGGCTCGGCAGTCGCTTCCGTCTCCCGGGCCGCCTCGAGTGACTCCTCGAGATCGGCTTCGATCTCGGACTCGATCGAGTCGATCGTCTCGTCGTCGAGCAGTCCGCGTTCTCGGAGGTAGCGTTCGAACCGCAGGATCGGGTCGAGCGGTTCCCACGACTCCTCTTCCTCGGTGGTCCGGTAGACGGAGGGGTCGTCCGCCGTCGTGTGCATCTCACGGCGGTAGGTCGTCGCCTCGATCATCGTCGGCACGCCGCGCCGAGCGCGCTCGAGCGCTTCGTTCGTGACCGCGTAGACGCCCAGAATATCGTTGCCGTCGACTTGAATCGGTTCGATTCCCGCAGCGATGGCCTTCTGTGCGAGGGTCGCGGCCCGCGTCTGTTTCGACAGCGGCGTCGAGATCGCGTACTGGTTGTTCTGGCAGAAAAAGACGGTCTGGGCCTCGTAAACGCCGGCCAGATTCATCGCCTCGTACACCTCGCCCTCGCTGGTCGCACCGTCCCCGAAGTAGGTGAGCGCGACCGACTCGCTGTCGTTCATCGATTCCGCCCAGCCGATTCCGGCGGCGTGGAGCGGCTGGGTCCCCACGGCGATCGACGGCGGCATCATCGGCACGTCCTCGGGCGGCTCCCCGCCCTCCTCGAGTCCCATCGCGTACTCGATGATCTCCTGGGCCGACCCGCCGCGGGCCAGCGCCGACGGGTGTTCGCGGAACGCGGGCACCGTCCAGTCGGTTTCGTCGAGCGCCGCAGTGCTTCCGACCTGGGCGGCCTCCTGCCCCGTCGCAGGTGCGAACGTTCCCAGTTCACCCCGTCGCTGGAGGGCGATCACCCGCCGGTCGAGTCGCCGCGATCGCTTCATCGTCCGGTACCACTCGAGCAGGCGCTCGTCGTCGATTTCGGGCTCGAGGGACTCGTCGACTCGCCCCTCCTGATCGAGCACCTGGACGCGATCGATCGAGAACGCGGCGACCTGAGAGCGCGGCATATCGCTGGTACGACGGTAGGCCACTTAGTGCCCGTCTCGGCCATCGCGTGGCCGGCGCTCGGCACTGCTGTGGGAGTCGTTGGGTAGGTGACTGCACGGTCGCTCTCGAGTCGAAGCGCAGAAAAATCGACGTGAAATCGGCTGCGGTGACTGCCCGCGTTACTTCGCGCGACCTTTGCCGCCGTTGTTGGACGGGCGGACCTTCTCGGCACCTTTGCCGCGGTTGTTGAGGCCGCGGTTGGACTTGCCAGCGTTGGTGAGTCCGCGGAACGCGCGGTTCGTGTGGTCGTCGTCGCAGATCCAGTTGAGATCGTCGTCGTTCTCGATCGCGGGGTGGTTCGGATCCACGAGGATCATCTCGAACCACTTCTGCGAGCCGTCTTCCCCGACCCAGTAACTGTTGAGCACGCGCAGGTTGGGATATTTCCGGGAGACGCGCTCTTCGCCGATGCGCTGGATGTTCTTGCGCCGCCCGATGCGGTTGACACCCTGGCGCTTCGAGCGCCGACCGGCCTTGTGTCGCTGCTTCCGGGCGGTCCCTTTCCGGACCGAGACCCGGGTCACGATAATGCCCTGTTTGGCCTTGTAGCCGAGTTCGCGCGCCTTGTCGAGTCGCGTCGGGCGATCGATCCGTTCGATCGCGCCCTCCTTGCGCCACTCCTGTTTGCGCTGCCACTGCAGCTCCCCGAGCTTGCCGTCGTCGGGGTCCTTCCATGCGTCCTTGATGTGGGAATAGAAGCTTTTTGCCATTGTATTCACCCGCGGGCGTTGCGTGGTTCAATCCCGACCGGGGCCGAGCCCCGCGGATCACATCCCGACCTGTGACACCGCGTCGTACAGGTGCCCGCTGATGCCCGCGCGAACCAGCGAGTCTACCGAATCTATCCAACTCTCGAGTATAAGGGCTTCGAACTCCGATGCGGAACGGTTCCAGCGAGGCGGGTGAGCGCCCGCCGATCGCGTCGACCGGGTTATCGCACCGGGGCGCGATCGCGCACGCCGCTCGGCGCGATCCCGTTGACGGTCGCGAAGACGGCCCCCAGGATCAGCCCGTAGACGAGATGGCCGAGGCCGAACACGAGCGCGCTGAAGAGCTCCGCCGTGGCCCCCGAGACGGGAAGGAACGGCAGCGGCAACGCCGCGACCTCGGCCCGCTCCATCGCCAGCGGGAACACGACGCCGCCGGCGAAGAGCCCGATGACCGCACCGAAGACGAGCCCCATGATGACGTAATCGCCGAACGAGGTGGCCAGTTGCTGAACGAACGACCTCGAGGCGATCGCGGCGAACAGGAGCCCGAACGCGATGCTAATCATCAGGTGAATCGTCCAGCCGACGCCGACCGCCGTCCCGGGATCCGTCGCGAGTCCGCCCAGCAACTCGATCTGGTTCCCGCCGAGGTGGAGGACCAGTCCCATGGCGATCCCGGCGACCAGTCCGCCCGTGATGCCACCTCCCCACACGCCGATACCGTCGAGAGTTTGTTTGTCATTCTCACTCATAGATAGTGGTACGGATGCGTGTGTGTTCAATTCTTCCATTGACTGATTATCGAGAAAATAACTCGAACGTGAGATATAACTACCACTGATTAATCCGTTACTATGATAGTCATAATACTTTTAAATTAGTTCGTAGACAGTCATCTCGGGTTACGATAAGATGCAACCATTGGTAACGATTGCTGGCGAGGACGCTAGACTTCGCTCGATTCCGGTTTCAGTGTCGTCTCGAGCAGTAGCCGAGACGAAACACAGCCGTCCAATCAGCCGTTCGCCCGCGCTTCGCAGGCGCCACACTGGCTCAACGATGACAGGGACGAACCCGCCCGTTCGCGGTGACGACGGATGACTGACGACGATCCCACGACCCGACCGACTCGTCGAACGGTCCTCGAGGCGTTCGGGACCGGCGTCGTCGGTACCGTCGCGTTCTCCGGCTCCGCCGCGGCGCTCGGCGACGGTTTCGTCGGCGACGCGCTCGAGGGGATAGTGACCGTCGGCGACACGCTCGTCGACGACGACCTCGACCTCGGGAGCGACGTCCTTCAGGAGGTGCTGATCGTCTTCGAGTCGACCGCGGACCTCGTCCGACTCGAGGCGCTCGATGTCGAGGTAGCGATCGGCTTCGACGTCCTCCCGATCGGCTACGCCGAACTACCCGGATCACTCATCGAGACCGTCGCCGGCTGGGACGCGGTGCGGTACGTCTCGTCGAACTACGACCTCGAGTACCACAACGACGGTGCCCGGGAAGGCGCGAACGCCGACGCCGTGCAGGCCGGTGAGGGACTCGAGACGGCCTACTCCGGTGAGAACGTTCACGTCGCCCTCATCGATTCAGGGATCGACGGGTCCCACCCCGATCTGCAGGCGAACGTCGTGGCGAACTACCAGTACGTGGGGGTCCCCGTCGTCCAGGACGCCCCGCTCTGGTGGCAGGACGTCGGCGGCGGCGACACCGACGCGAACGGCCACGGAACCCACTGTGCGGGGAGCGTCGGCGGGACCGGCGACCGGAGCGACGGTGAGTACGCCGGGATGGCCCCGAATGCCGATCTGACGATGTACGCGACGGGGCTGGGGCTGTCGATCGTGTTCATCGTCGCCGCATACGACGATCTGCTCCGCCGACAGCGTGAAGGTGAGCACGATATTCAGGTGGTCTCGAACTCGTACGGACCGGCACAGGACGACCGTTCGTTCGTCCCCGACGATCCGATCAACGTCGCGACGTGGCGTGCCCACGAGGCGGGGCTCCTCCCGGTCTTCTCGGCGGGCAACGACGGCCCCGAGGCGGGAACGCTGAACCAGTACGCGACGGCCCCGCACGTCCTGGGCGTCGCGGCCACCGACGACGAGGGTGCCGTCGCCGATTTCTCCTCGCGTGGCCGTCCGCAGGACGGCTCGTACGACGCCGATAATTACGATCGCAGAGCGGCCTACGAAAATCTCACCGCGTTCCACGACGGAACCCCGCAGGACGAGATCGACGGGCCGCTGGGCGTCTACCGCAACGGCGTCGCCGCCAAAGGCGAAGACGTGATGAGCACGCTCGGGCCCCTCGACGTGTTGAACGTCACCGCACCCGACGAATCGCTCTACTACGGCCCCATGTCCGGGACCAGCATGTCCTGTCCCGTCACCGCCGGTTGCGCCGCATTGGTCTACGACGCCGCTATCGAGCGACGAGCCGACGATGACGTGCCAAGCCCGATGGACGTGCTCGTGACGCTCGAGGCGACCGCCGACGAACGGCGGCTCGAGTCCTACACTGCAGAATCCGTCGGTGCAGGGTACGTCGACGTTCACGCGGCCGTCGAACGCGCCGAAGCGGGCGACCTCGCGACGTTCGACGAAATCGAGATTGCGCCGAGCAGCGACGAACAGTAACGGACCCGACTCGGCGGCGCGGCGAACACAGCACTGTGTCGCCGGTTTGCGTCGCCGGCTCGCTTCTGTCGTATCCATCCATTTTCTACTCGAGGATCGAATCAGGCTATAAAAGTGATAGGTTAGATGCGCTTCAAAAGTCGTTCATGGCCCTGTAAACATCTGTTCCTCAGACAAATGTAATGATAACTATATATCCTCCGGCCGTGTACTACACCTATGGTCTTTCACATCATCGACGCGATGACCGACGGGTTCTCCCGCACTACCGAGCGAAACGGACTCGTCTTCGTCGCCATATTCGCCGTCCTCGCACTGTTGAACGCGTTCGTCGCCCCGGTGGAAACTGGGACTACCGTCGGCGTAACGCTGACCGCAGGACTCGTTGGGTTCCTTACCGGACTGCTCTCGCTCGCGATCGGGCTCGCGACGATGGCGACAGCGATCGTCGCGCTCCGGACGTTCGCGTCCGACGAAACCGAGACGATCTCTCGCGAGTTCCGCCGCCGGAAGATCGCCACTGCCACGCTCAACGCCTTCGTCGGGACGATCGTCTTCGTCTCGCTCGTCGCCGCCGGTAGCGTCTTCCTGCTCGTGCCGGGACTGTTCCTCCTCGTCAGTCTCTACTACTGGAGCGCATTCGTCGCGATCGAGGATCAGAACTTCGTCCGGGCGTTCCGCAGCAGCTGGGCGCTGACCCGTGGAAGTCGTCTTCGCCTGTTCGGCCTCGGAATCGCCGTACTCGTCCTCGGTCTCGCCGTCAACGCGACCGTCGCGATTCCGACGTTCCTGCTCGGCGGTACCGCCGGGCTCGTCCTCACGCAGGTCGTCGCCGCGGCCGTCACGGTGTACATCATCGCGACCACGGCCCGCGCGTACGACCAACTCCGGGGCCTCGAGCCCCCCGTCGAAGCGGATTCGCGACCGGAATCTGCCGGGATGGCCGCCTGAGACGCTCTTCGGGCGCTTCGATCGGCCGCTCCTCGAGCGGGCTATCATCACGCCGCTCCGAATTTCATATATTGTTATATAATTCATTGGCCCGAACGGAGGGTCACATTCCGCTGATACGCCTAAGATCGAACGGTCTCGAGAACGCTGTTCGAAGCTGTCAGCGTCGTCGAGCCATGTGCTGAACGGAAAGAACGCGTCTTTCATGAGGACCGTCATCGGTCACTGTCGTTTGGCGTGTATCTGTTTGCGATCCCGGATTCCAATACATCGCAGAGAGGTCGAGACGCACGGCTCCGGTATCGGGGGAATCAACTCGAATCGGGACTCTCGGAAAATCGCGGTTCTCTCAGACGAATTCGACAACCGTCTCGAACGAGCCGTCGGTGATCGTCTCGGCGAGTTCGTCGCTCTCCAGATCGTCGGGTACGTGCTGAGGATATTTGCGCCGGAAGTAGCCGACGATGTTCGTCAGATCGCGCCGGAGGAACTCGTCGGCGTTCTCGTGGTCCGTCGGAACGGCCTGGGGCCAGTCGAAGACCTTCACACCCTCCTCGTTGACGAAGACGTTGTACTCGCTCATGTCGGCGTGAACGTAGCCCTTCGCGTACGCGCGCGAGACCTCGGAGAGCAGGAGATCGAGGACGCCCAGGACCTGCTCGTCCTCGAGTCGGGTCTGAGAGAGTTCGACGCCGTCCATCTTCTCCATGACGATGGCGTGGCGGTTCTGCCCGATGGGTTGTGGCACCGCGACATCGGGGTAGAGCTCCTCGAGGATGCCGTGTTCGCGCTCGGCGGCCTTTCGGGCGGTGTACATCCAGGAGACGTGGTCGTTTTCCGACGTGTAATCCCGTTCCTTGTGGACCTTCCGGAAGTTCGTATACCCCTCGCGGTGGTACTTCAGCGCCAGCGGCTTGTACGACTTGACCTCGTAGACATCGCTCTCCTTGCCGACGCCCAGCGGCGAGCCGAACTCGGAGATCGTGTCCTGTTCGACGAGCGCCCGCAGGGCGAGGACGTCGTACCCCTCGAACTGGAGGGTGTATCCCTCGTACTGAATCGTCTTTTTCTCGACCAGTCCGCGCTCGAGACAGCGCCCGAGCCGATACTCGACCTCCTCTTCCGGCAGATCGGAAAACTTCGGGAGCTTTTCTCGCTGAACCCACTCGGAGAACCGCATCCCCTGTTCGACCCCCGAGAGGAGATAGAAGTCCTCCGTCTCGAGTTCCGGGAGTAACCCGGCGACGTTGCGCACCATACGTGTTGATAGCCGGCGTATACGTAAAAACGACGTGACGCGGCCGCGGCGGTGCATCGGAATCGATCGGAGAACGGCGTTCTACCGCTGTCGAGAGCGTGTCGAGCGCTCGCTCGAGGTGACTCGGACCCGCGCTTCTCCCCTAACAAACTCTATAGTGCTATACAGAAATCCGTCACCGTCGGAATCACTTTCCACCTCGTCCACGTGGCCTCGCACATGACGGCACTGGCCGATCGGGACTGGCGGCTGCTCCGGGACGAGCCCCGCGACGGGGCGACGCAGATGGCCCTCGAGGAGATCGCTGCGCGAACGGCTCTCGAGGACGACGTTCGAACCGTCCGCACGTACTCGTGGGAACCGAGCACGCTCTCGCTGGGGTACCGGCAGGACGCCGACACGGTCGACTGGAAGTTCTGCGAGCGAGAGGGGATCGACGTTACCCGCCGACAGACCGGCGGCGGGGGGATCTATCACGACCGGTACGCCGATATTTCGTATACGATCGTCGCCCCGGCTGACGAGGTCCCCGGAAACCTGATGGAGTGCTACGAACTGTTCTGCGAACCCGTTCTCGAGGCCTTCGATCGAATGGGCGTCGACGCGGCCTTCGCGTCGGCCGAACAGGACTCGATCTACCAGCCCTCGTGCTATCTGCGGGACATCAACCCGGCACACGACATCGTCGCGCCTGCGGATGCGGGCGCGCAAGCAGAGAAGATCAGCGGCAACGCTCAGTACCGCCAGCGCGACGTCGTCATCCAGCACGGTTCGATCAGCTACGATCTCGAGCCACGGAAACACGTCGGTGTCTTCGATACTGAACTCGAGGAGTCGACGTTCACCGATCGAGTGACTAGCATTCGTGACGAAGTAGGGGTCGACCGCGAGGAAGCACTCGAGACGATCGCGGGGGCGCTGCGGGACTGGTGTGCTGCCGAGGAATCGACTTGGAACGACGGCGAACTCGAGGCCGCTCGCGAGCTCGCCGACCGGAAGTTCGGACGTGACGCGTGGGTTCGGAATCGGGAGGTCCTCGAGGCGGGTGAACAGTGATACTCAGCGATCGATCGGTTGCTCGTGGCGTGACTCGAACGATTGCTGCGGTGGCGCGTGCTGTCCTGCGATGAACGATCAGTGAATCGCAGGAGAACACCGCGCGAGGTCTTCGCGAACGAAGTGAGCGAAGGCTTGTCAGAGCTTGCTCTGACAGTGGATGAGCGAGGGAAGCATGACCGAGCGAATCGGCTGGGGAGGGTGTGGAAATCCCTAGTTGCCAGTATGAGAACTGGTGATCGATTTTGAACTGACAGGTTGAATCATAGTGGGGTAAACGGTTGCCACCTGCTTCTGGCAACTAGGGACGCCACGTCCTCCCCAGCCGATTTCTCCTCACGGGCCTTTGGCCCGGTTCGAATGGTTCGCGGGACCGTCGGTCCCGCGCTAACGCTCACTTCGCTCGCGAAGACCTCGCGCGGATTCGAGCGACGGTTCGCCAGTGGCGAACCGTAGCACAGCACGCGCCACTGCACGTCTATCGGCCAATATGGAGACGCCGTCCGAACTCGAGTCGCTCCGAAGTACCTATCACGAACGGGTACTGACGAGTGGCCATGAAGGTCGGCGCACACGTTTCGATCTCCGGTTCGCGCGTCTCGTCCGACGAGGAAACACCGCCGTACGACGACCTCCGCAACGCGGTCCATCGCCAGACCGCGTTCGGCGGGAACTGCGGGCAGGTGTTTACCACCTCGCCGCAGGTCTGGGCACAGCCCGAGATCAGCGACGAGGCGGCCGCGGGCTTCCGAGATGAGAGCGACGAACGACTCGAGGGGCCGTGGGTCATCCACTCGGCCTACCTCGTCAATCTCTGTACGCCCAAAGACGACCTCCGCCGGAAGTCCATGGAGAGCATGCAGGCGGAACTCGACGCCGCCGAGCGACTCGGGATTCCGTACGTCAACGTCCACCTCGGAGCCCACACCGGTGCGGGCGTCGAGGGCGGTCTCGACAACGCCGCGAGCGTCATCGACGACCTCGAGGTGCCCGACGACGTCCAGATCCTCATCGAGTCCGACGCGGGCAGCGGAACGAAGCTCGGCGGCGAGTTCGAGCACCTCGCGGGGATCATCGACCGCACCGAGACGGACATCGGAATCTGCATCGACACCGCCCACACGCTCGTCGCGGGCAACGACCTGACGACGCCCGAGGCGGTCGACGAGACCGTCGGCCGCTTCGACGACGAGGTCGGCCTCGAGCACCTCGAGTACATCCACCTCAACGACTCGAAACACGACGTGGGCACCCACAAGGACGAACACGCCCACATCGGCGAGGGCTACATCGGCGAAGACGGGATGAAGGCCATCGTGAACCATCCGGATCTCCAGGAGCTGCCGTTCGCGCTCGAGACGCCGACCGAGGACGGCCGCGGCTTCGCGTGGAACATCGAGAAGGTCAAGGAACTCCGAGACGACGACTAACACTGGGATTTCGATCGCTCGAGAAATCGACCCGCTTTTACTCGCAACGCCGCTATGGGATCCCGTGCGCGAGTTCTCCGAATCCTATCTCAGCCGGACCCGCGAGGGGATGTGGGCCGATTCCCGCGCGGCCCTCGAGCCGCTCGCCCTCGATTCCCGCGATCGGATCCTGGACGTGGGCTGCGGGACCGGCGAGTTGAGCCGCGTCCTTCGCGAGGAGACGGCCGACGACACGACAGTCGTCGGCTGCGATGCCGATCTGGAATTACTCGAGGTCGCCAGGGGCGACGACCCCGTCCCGGTCGTCGCTGGCGACGCTCTCCGACTACCCTTTCCTGACAACAGCTTCGACCTCGTGATCTGTCAGGCGCTCCTGATCAACCTCCCCGATCCAGCGGCCGCGCTCGAGGAGTTCGCACGCGTCTCCACCGACCTCGTCGCGGCCGTCGAACCGGACAACGCCGCGGTCGAGATCGACTCGAGCGTCGACGCCGAAGACGACCTCGAGCGCCGGGCCCGGCAGGCCTACCTCGACGGCGTGGACACCGATGTAGCCCTCGGGGCCGACGCTCGTCGAGCCATCGAAGCGGCGGGGCTCGAGGTGCTCGCGACTCGCCGGTACGACCACGTCCGAACGGTCGAGCCGCCGTACAGCGACGGCGCGCTGACGGCCGCCCGCCGAAAGGCGACCGGCGACGGGCTGGCCGACGACCGGCAAACCATACTCTCGGGAGCGGTGACCGAGTCGGAGTACGACGATCTCCGCAGTTCGTGGCGGGAGATGGGTCGGACTGTCATCGAACAGATGGGGACACAGGAGTATCGTCGCGCGGAAACGGTTCCGTTCTTCGTCACTGTCGGACGGATTGCCTAGTTTCGTTTCGACCGGATGCGTCGAGCGGCAGCAGCGGACGTGTTGCCTGCTGGCTCACCACGGGAGGAGCGCTCGCAGTCCGCTGCCGACCAGTCCACCGACGAGTCCGTCGACGGCGGTCAGCAGCGAGAAGGCGAGTACGAGGAGAACGAAACTCGGCAGTCCGAGTCCCGTAAGCATCGGGCTGATGGGGCCGATGGACGCGAGTACCAGCAGCGGCGGTTCGTTGTACAGTCCCAGAATCGTCCCGAGGAACGCCGTCACCGTTCCCGCAAGTCCGCCGACGAGCGCGCTCGCGATCATCGCGTGTACGATGCCGGACGCGACCTGTCGGACGGCGTATGCGGCGATGAATCCGGCGACGATACCGCCGCCGATCCGAGTGAGCAGCGGGACCATCAGCCCGGTGAGGTTGACGAGAACCCCGACGGTGGTCGCGCCGACGATAATCCACGTATCGATCCCCTCGAGCGATAGCTCACTCGCTCCGACGTCGACCGTCTCGTATTCACTCATGTCTGTTGCTCCATCGCTGTGAACGGCGTACCGATTGCGTGCGTCTGCATCACTGGCTCAGCGGGTCCGTCGTCTCTTCGGCTGTTTTCGCGACATAGTCACCGGTATCTTCGGCCGTCTCTTCGACGTGATCTCCGGTCTCGTTCGCTGTCTCCTCAATGTGGTCGCCGGTTTCGTTGACGGTCTCCGCTGTGTGATTGACCGTCTCTTCAGTCGTTTCGACGAACTGTTCGTCCGTCTCGTTCGGTTCGCTGGTGACCGTCTCCGTCACGTCTTCAGTAGTATTCCCAATGTGGTCGACGGTATCGTTGATCGTTTCAGTTGTGTGGTCGACAGTGTCGTTGACTGTCTCTTCCGTATGGCTGACGGTATCGTTGACCGTTTCAGTTGTATGATCAACGGTGTCGTTGACAGTCTTCTCGGTGTGGTCAGCAGTATTGTTGACCGTTTCAGTCGTGTAATCAACGGTGTCATTGACTGTCTTTTCGGTGTTATCAACGGTGTCGTTGACCGTCTTTTCGGCGGGGTCGACGGTATCGTTGACCGTCTCTTCGGGTTGGTCGAGTGAGTCTTCGGCCGTTCCCGTGGTGTCGTTGCGGGTCTCGTCGGGTCTATCGTCCCCGTCCGGCCAGTTTTCGAAATCATCGGTCTTGTTCTCGCCTGGACCCCGGTCGGTTTCGTTGTCCGCTCCGTCGCTCTCGTTGGCGGGGACGTCGAATATCGCCGGCTCGGGGATACCGTCGTTCGCGCCGACCTCGATCGAGTATTCGCTCGCCGAGAGTCCCTGCATCGCGATCGAGTAGGCGTTGACGATGACGTCACTCCGGTCGGCGGTGACACAATCACCGACCTCGGAGAGGTTGTTCACTCCCTCGTTCTGCCGGTCGGTCTGCAACACGATGGTTGCCTCTGGCTGTGTCTGCTCGAGTTCGACTCGTCTGTTCTCGTCGAGGTAGATGGTGATGTCCTCGTACGCGTCGTTCTGGACGACCAGTTGATTGGTATCCGACGAGAGTTGCTGGACGCAGACAGTGGCTCCTTCGATCACGCCGAGTTCGACCGTGGAGAGGCTCTCGTCTTCCTGCGCGGCCGCCGGGAGCGCACCGATTCCAGTCGCGGTACTACCGACGACGACCAGCAAGACGACGACGAGCGTGCGGGGTCGGCCCATGTGTCTAGACGGTCCCTGGATGCGTTCGTGCCGGTGTCATTCGTCGGCACTCCGTTGGGTGTTGGTTTCAGCGCTCTCGTGGAGTCGGGCGTTCGTTTTCTCGACGATACGCCCGACCCGTTCCTGTAATCTCGCGATCGCCTTGTCGACCTTGCTCGGTTCCGCCACGGCTTCATCGGCAACGTCGTCGCCGGGTTTCCACGCGATACAGAGGTTGCCGCCGAGGATGCCGAGCAACATCCCCACGAACAGTCCGCCGAGCGAACCGAACAGCGAGAAGATCGACAGGACGACGCCGATAACGCCGATCTCGTGGGATCGCGCCGGTCTGTACAGCGCGTACACGCCCGTCAGGAAGACGAACACGCCGATCAGGGCACCGATGGTGAGAAAGCCCGCCATCTGTCCGCCGATAAAGATGAGGTCGGGCAGGATCTGCATCGGCACCCAGGTGATGAGAAATCCGGCCAGACAGAGCAGGACACCGCCCATGAAGGGGCGCTGCGTCCGCCAGTCGTTGAACCGGTTCCACCGGCTCTTCACGTGGCTGGGATCGGTTTCGGAGTCGTTCTGTCTGTTTTGAGTTGCCATCGATAATCACCCGCTGGAGTTGTCGGATCCGCCGGAGTTGTAATCCACGTTCACGTCGAGACCGGGGAGGGTGATCTCGTTCGAGGCGAGGTACACCATGTCGATCTCGACGTCTTCCTGAACCATTCCGGGCCCTTCTCCGCTCACGTTGGTAAGGTAGCCGTCTTCGGGATCGGCGTTCTCTCCGGCCGTCTGCTGGAACTGCTGTTCGGGATTATCACTGGACTGGGCGTTGATGACCTGGCCGTTGAACTCCGCGTTCTCTGCGTCCAGTCCGGTGAGTTTGATGTATTGCTCGTCCGCCGTGACCGTCTCGTCGGCGGTGAACTCGATCTCCATCGTCCCGTCCATCATGGGTACTTCCTGCTCTCTCGTCAACACCAGCCCGTCGATTTCGACGCCGCGTTGCTCAACGACGACGACCGGTGTTTCCCCTTTATCGCCTTCGCCGGCACTGGGGTAGAGGAGGAACTCGTCGGATCGAATCTCGTCGGCCTCGACGGTGAATCCGCTGCCGCTCGCCAGCGGCGCAGCGTAGGCCGTCCCCGATGAGAGGACGATCATTCCAACTAACGCGACGACCAGAAACGATGCGCCAGTTCCGCCCAATAGTCGCTTTTTGTTGTACATATTATGCTCTTTTCTCGGTCAGTCTTCTCACGGCTTTGCGTCGATTCACCGAAATCGGGCCCGAATCGTCCGCTGATCGGCCGAGTCGGAGTTCTGCTATGTGTGGCACAAGAACACACCCAACATGATTTGTAATCATTTTACCTCCTTGTATCCGGGGGAGTTTATACGCGATTCGGCCATAATTATTATATATTTGAGGCTATCTCCGTGCGCGTTCCCGCTTCTCTGCAGTCTCGAGGGGTCGAGCGAGAACCGAGTGACACCGTTCGTGAGTGAGACGATATAAAGCGGCGTGGAAACGCGGGAGAAGGACTATCGGATAGAACGGTCCGCCTCAGAGCATGCAAACGCAACGGTTCGAAACCGACGAAATCGTCGACTTCTACAACGAGACCGCGTGGGAGTATCGCGTCTTCTGGAGTACCACCAACCTCCACTACGGCTTTTACGAGGACGAATCCACGACCCATCGAGAGGCCATGACGAACTCCAACAGCGTCTACGCCGACACGCTCGAGGTCGACGAGACGGACACGGTGTTGGACATCGGGACGGGACGCGGCGGATTCCCGACGCACGTCGCGGCCGAATACGGGGCCGACGTCCACGGCATCGATATCGATCCGCTGCACGTCAGCGAAGCCCGGGCGAACGCTCGCGATCGCGGCGTTTCCGAGCGAACCGAGTTCAGCGTCGGGGACTACCACGACATTCCCTACCCCGACGGAACGTTCGACGCGGTTTCCGGTATCGAAACGGTCTGTCACTCGGAGCGCAAAGAACGGGTCCTCGAGGAGATTCGTCGCGTCCTCGCGCCGGGCGGCCGTCTCATGATAGCCGACGGGTTCCGGAGTCGAACCGCGCTGACCGACCCGGAGGCGGAGAAGCTGCGAACGGTCCTCGATGGGTGGGCCGTTCCCGACTTCGCGCATATCAGCGAGTTTCGGGAGACCCTCGAGGAGCTCGGATTCACGGACGTAACGTTCGACGACCACTACGAGCAGATCATCCCATCGGCGCGACGGCAGTGGTTGCTCTCACTGGCCGTTACGCCCCTCCTCAAGGCCGCAGCCGCACTCGGCCTCAAGAGCGACGCGTCCGTCGATCAGGGCGTGACCCTGTACCACCAGTACGAGATTATCAAGCGCGGAATCGCAGTCCACGGCAACTTCACCGCCGAACTTCCCGAGTAGCGTCTCTGATGTCGTTTCCAGTGATCTATCGACGATTCCGAACTGAGCGTCGTTATCGGCGGCAGACGACCGTCTCGAAGCGCGAGCCGACCGATGGCTCCCCTCGCTTCGCAACGCCACTGACAAACGGTACCAAGAAGTATGTTCACAGTGTGGTGACGGTCGTGAGATGAGATACGCAAAATGCATCATCATCCCCGACGACGAGGGATTGCATCCCGTTGATAAGCGGATCGCGGACCATCCCGAGGTTTCGCGTGAGCTCCTCCACAACGTCAATCTCCTCGCCGACGAGACGATCGTCACCATCTATCAGTTCGCGGGTGATCGGGAGGCCCTCGAGACGATTCTGGAAGACTCACCGATGGTATGCAAGTACCAGCTCTCGGGCGTCGGCGACGAGATTCACGCCTACATCCACGTCGAGGCACACGAGCGGCTCGTCGGTCTGTTGAGTATGCTCAAGGAGTTCGAGTTCATCTTCGATACGCCCCTCGAGTTCACGCGGCGCGGCGGGTTGCGCGTCACGATGATCGGCGACGTACAGAGCTTTCAGGAGGCCATCCCGGACGTCCCCGACGGGATCAGGCTCAAACTCCTCAAGACGGGGAAATACGAACCGAACACGGATCGCCTGTTCTCCCAGCTCACCGAGCGCCAACAGGAGATCCTGCAGACCGCCGTCGATATGGGCTACTACAACGTGCCTCGAGCGGTGACGCACGAGGATATTGGCAACGAACTCGGCTGTACCGGTGGGACGGTTGGCGGCCACCTGCGGAAGATCGAGTCCAAAATCCTCGCACAGATCATTCCGTGACGACTGCGGTCACGCCGGTGCGGTGCGAGCAACGTCGGCTGTGGCTGGTGCAGTGAGAATGTTGGCTGCAACTGGCGCGGTGTGACGGAGAGCGGACGGCCGTTTTTCTCACGAAACCGCGTTCGTGCGATTGTGGTACGCCGTCGTGACGATCCATCGCAGTCAGTCTCGAGCACCGACAGCGACCGATCCGGTCACTGATCTCGCGGGATCGCCGGCTCGACCAACGGATAAATGGGACGCTGCAGCAACGATCGGCTAGAAACTGAAGAGGTCGACGCCGCCGGTGACGCCGACGACCTGCCCCGTGATGTAATTGGCCTGTTCGGAGCAGAGATACGCGATCAGGTTCGCGACGTCTTCTTCCCGTCCCAGCCGCCGCATCGGCGTCGCCTCGGCGATCCGGGCGAAGTGCTCGTCGACCCCCTCTAACTGGTCGACCGGCAGGTCCGCGAGCGCGCCGACGACGATGCTCGGCGCGACGACGTTGCTCGTGATGCCGTGCTGGGCACCCTCGAGGGCGAGCGTCTTGCCGAAGCCGATCAGCGCCGACTTCGTCGCGCTGTAGGATGCCTGCCCGAAGCCGCCCTGCCAGCCGGCGACCGAGGACATGTTGATGATGCGTCCCCACTCCCGTTCTTTCATCCCGGGGTAGACCGCGCGGGTGACGTTGTAGGTTCCCGTCAGGTTGACCGCGACGTCGCGGTCCCAGACCTCGTCGTCGAAGTCCTCGACCCTGTCGCGGGCGTCAACCAGCCCCGCGTTGTTGATCAACACGTCGATGCCGCCGACATCCTCATCGACCGCCGAAACCGTCTCCGCGACCGCGTCGCGATCGGTCAGGTCGCACTCGAGCGCGCGGGCCGTCCCGCCCGCGTCTTCGATGTCGTCGGCGACCGTTTCGGCGGCATCGATGTCGACGTCCAGCGCGATTATATCGGTTCCTTCTGCAGCGAGTACCTCGCAGTCGACGCTGCCGATCCGACCGCCCGCCCCCGTGACGAGCGCGGTCTTGTCGTCCAGTCCGAAGTCCATGCGCCGAGAGAGAACGGCGACGACGAAGGAAATTGCTCGACGGATCGCAGGTCGTTTATATCGCCGCCGGGCCCGTCCCCGGCGTATCGATCACGGTTCGGCCACTGATTCGGTAACCGACCCTCCGCACGGAAGCCACGAGTCTCCCGGTGTCGACCTTCAACACCCCCGGATAGCAGTGAGTACCCTTTAGCGAATCTGGGGCGGTAACGAGAACGAATGTCCCGAGACGCGACTCTCTGGTCGACGGCGTACGAACGGTTCGGCATTCCCGAGACGCTCGAGCCGTATCCCGACGAACCGGTCCACCGATTCCTCGAGAACGCCGCGGCCGACTACCCGGAACAGGGGATTGTCCAGTACGGCGAGCGGTACACCTATCCGGAGGTTCTCGCAGACGTCGAACGATTGACGACGGCGCTGCGCGAGCGCGGCGTCGAGAAGGGCAGCCGGGTCGCGACAATTCTGCCGACGTCCGTCCAGTTCGTCGTCGCCTCGAACGCCATCTCGCGGGCCGGCGGCGTCCACATTCCGAACGATTTCCTCGACGCCGAGGACTCGCTCGCCTACCGGCTCGAGCAGGGCGACCCGGAGGTCCTGATCGGCCACGACGAACACCTCGAGCTGGTGCGCTCGCTCGCGGACGACCTCGACTTGGACGACGTTATCCTCACGTCGCTGGACGATTACTCGGCGGACCCGCCGGCCGACCACGAGACGGTCGACGGAGCCGAGTGGCTGCCGGACGTTATCGACGAGGCCGAGCGAGCGCCCCCGGATATCGACTTCGACGTCGAGACGGACGTTCACACGCTGCTGTTCACCGGCGGCACGACCGGCCTCCCGAAGGGGTGTCTGCTGACCCACCGCAACCTCGTGGCCAACGCGTTGCAGGGCGTCGCCGCGCAGTCCCAGCTCGCCGAGATGATGCGCGGCAGCGAGGCGGCGGTGATGGCGCTGCCGATGTATCACTCGTACGGCTACTCGATCACCAACAGTCTGCTCGAGCTCGCGCTCGACCTCCTGGTCGTTCCCGACGCGCGGAACACGGCACAGATGAGCGAACTGGTCGAGACGCACGACCCGCTGATCATGTTCGGGGTTCCGACCCAGTTCATGGAACTCGTCGACGAGGAGCTGTCGGCGGAGGTGCTCGGCATCTCCGGCTCCGCACCCCTGGCGAGCGAGACGAAATCGGAGTTCGAGCGCGAGTCCGGCGGCGTCTCTCAGGGGTACGGGCTCTCCGAGATGTCCCCGATCACGCATTTCAACATCCACGGGGTCCACGGGTTCCTGACCGGTTCGTCGGACGACGACGGCCTCGATCAGCCGACCATCGGCATCCCCGTCCCGGACACGGACGTCAAACTCCGCGACGTCGATACGGGCGAGGAGATTCCGCTCGAGGCGGCCGCGGCCGACGGACTCGAGGGCGAGATGCTGGTAAACGGCCCACAGCGGATGAAGGGATACCTCGACGAGGACAGGGACCCCTTCGACGACGAGGGGTACGTCGCCACCGGCGACATCGCGAAAGTCGATTCGGAGGGGCGGTTCTACGTCGTCGACCGCGTCAAGCACATGATCAACGTGTCGGGGCTGAAGGTCTACTCCGAAGAGATCGACGAGATCCTGTTCGCTCTCGAGGGGGTCAAACGACCCGCGACGGTCGGCGTCCCCGACCCGGAGCGGCCGGGCAGCGAACGAGTCCGGATCTTCATCGAACCGCAACCGGACGCCGACCTGACCGAGGCGGACGTGATCGAGCACCTCGAGGGGAACGTGCCGAAACACGCGATGCCCTCGAGGGTGACGTTCGTCGAGTCGATCCCGCTGACCGACATCGAGAAGACGGACAAGGAGGCGCTTCGCGAGCGCGCGACGGCGGACCCGGCCGACTGATCGTTTCGTCGCGTGTAAATACGAGCGGGTCTCTCCGCTCTCTCACCTGTCGGCCCGCTCTGTGCGGAGACCGACGACGCCCAAAAATCGAGTATTCGAGGACCGGTGTCCTCAATTCGACCGACGGCGCTCGGCTACCGGTGTTAGCCGGCGAGCCAGATGATGGCCCCGACTGCGATCAGTGCGAGGCCCGCGGTCGACGTGATCGGTTCCGGGAAGACGAAAAGCACGACCCCGGCGGCGACGAGCAGCGCACCGAGGCCGTACTTCGCTCTGGCTCGATCGAACCAGCTCCCCGTCTCGTTCCGGGTCGGCTCTGCCGATTGGCCCCTCGCTCGGTCCAACATGCTTCTCGAGTCGTCTTGCGTCGGCTCTGTCGATCGGCCCCGTGCACGGTCTAACAGCCCTCTCGAGTCGTCCTGGGTTGGTTCCGTGGATCGCCCTTTCACTCGGTCGACGAGGCTTCTCGAGTCGTCTTCGGTTCGCTCGGTTTGTTTTCGTCTCATACATCCCTCTTATGTGTCACGTGAAAACTGCAGAGTGCTTTCCAGTGCTTGCCTTTGAAATTCACACCGATAGATAGGATTCCATAGCGCTCTATAATGGCGCTTTTCAGCGGAAATTCACTGGGCACTGGTACGATAGTATAATAATGACGTTTCCCATGTCCGCAACGACTATCAGTCATAAAAATGATGTGTACCGGACCGTGTAATGGATGCAATGCTCGAACTAGAGGAGACGTCAGTCAGAAGCCGTCTTCATCGGGACGCAGCTGACACTCTCCCATTCTGACGGAGGGAGACACGTAACTCGAGTCGGGATCGATCCGCCGACCGCCACGGATCGGAATATAAACCTCCGCGTATTCCACGGATCACACTGTTCGTCGGTTGCTCCGTAGTCACTGACAGCGGGACCCGCCCATCCGGCGGGCCCGAACCCATAGCCATGACGAACGACGAACTCATTCAGGAGATCGACGCATCGCTCGAGAAGTCGAACGACGAACTCGAAGACGACCTGCCGGCGCTACTCGGCGAGATGGAGGGACAGACCGAGGAACTCGTCCGCGAATACCCCGAGACGTTCGGCCGCGTGGTTCAGCGAATGGAGTCGATGGACATCGCGTCGTTCGTCTCCGAGAACCCCGACACCGCCGATCAGTTCCAGGAACTGCTCTGGGCCGGCATGAACGTCCTCGTCGAGACCTCGCCCGAGGTCCGCGAGAGCATCGACGAGGACATCACCGTCAACTTCGAGGCCGACGACTGCCCGATGGAGGGCCACCTCAAGGTCGACGAGGACTCGCAGACGATGCACGGCGGCGCGGGCCACCTCGACGATCCGATGCTCGAGATCACCGGCCCGGCGGACACGCTCGTCGGCCTCATCGTCGGCAGCGTCGATCCGATCCAGGGCTTCATGAAGCAGAAGTACGAGATGGACGGGCCGGTGCAGAAGGGGACACGCCTCGCGCCAATCATGAACTCGCTGTCCGAACAGGTCCCCGCGGAGTCATAGAATGCGCCTGACCGAGGACCAGACGGCGTTTCGCGACGATCTCCGGGCGTACCTCGAGTCCGAGATCGAACCGATCGTCGACGAGGCGGATCGCAACGGCCCGATGACGCGCGACGACCTCGTGGGCTATCTCGACGGGTTGCACGATCTCGGGATCGGCTTCACCCCCGACACCGTCGACCAGTACTTCGGCGACGTCTGGCGGTTCGTCATCGCCTCGGAGGAGATCAGCCGCATCTGGCCGAGCCTGAACGTCGCGCTCCAGATGTCGTTCCCGTCGCTGTTCGTCCGCTTCGCCGCCGACGAGACACAGCAGGCCATGCTCCCGAAACTCGAGGAGAACCGCTGTATCGGCTGTCTCGCGGTGACCGAACCCGAGGGGGGAAGCGACACGGCCCATCCGAACACCGTCGCGCGCAAGGACGGCGAGGAGTTCGTGCTCAACGGCGAGAAGGTGTGGGTCGGCAACGCGCAGATCGCCGACGTCGCGCTCGTCATCGCCCACGACGCGTCCGAGGACGCGCAAGACATGTTCCTGGTCGACCGGGCGAACGCCGACTTCGAGACCGAGGAGATGAACAAGCTCGGCTGGAAGGGCGTCCCGAACGGTCGAATGGTTTTCGACGACGTGCGCATCCCGGTCGAGAACCGGTTCTCGACCATCTTCGGCGACGCGATCGCCGACGGCCACGACATCCATGATATCGTCCCCTTCCCCGAGAACGTCAGTCAGCTGTTCTTCGAGCACAAGCCGCTCAACGTCATGTTCTCGTTCATGCGAACGGGGATGGCGTTCATGGCGGTCGGGATCATGGAGGCGGCGTTCGAGGACGCGCTGGCGTACGCCCAAGAGCGCGAGACGTTCGGCGAACCGATCGGCCAGCACCAGCTGGTCCAGGAGAAGCTCTACGACGTTCGGACGTCGATCGAGGCCTCGCGCGGCCTCTCTCGCAGCGCCGCCGAAGCGCTCGTCGACGGGGATCCGGACGCCCGACTGCTCTCCTCGCTCGCGAAGGGGTACGCCTGCGAACAGTCGATCGAGGCGACCAGCGACGCGCTGCAGGTGCTGGGCGCTGCCGGACTGGACCTCGAGAACCGCATGGAGCGCTACTATCGGGACGCTCGGGTGATGACGATCCCGGACGGTACGACCGAAATCCAGAAGCTCATCGTCGGCAAGGAGCTGACCGGGATGAGCGCCTACTGAGCAGTCGCTCTCGCTTCGGCTTCGATCAGTTTTGCTCGGCTTCGCTCCGATTTCGTCGCTGCGATAATGTGCGCCGGACGGATCCTCAGTCGCCGGTGTGAACGACGATCTGATCTTTCACCGTCTCGATGCGGCTGACGGGGATGTGCAGTTTGCCATCGTCATTAGGTTGGCTGGTAATCGGTGACGAGGACTGTTTCCCGGAGTCGACGACGAGATCGCGAAGGGTGCCGGATTTGGGATCCATCGTGATGGTATAGAGCGTCCCGTAGTCCGTGCCGTCGATTCCGACGATAGGCTTTCCGCTGAGACTTCGGGCAAATTTTTCACTCATATGGTTTCGGCCCACATCCCGTAATAAATGGTTTGTGTCTTGCCGTCGGTGAAGCCCTTTCGACTGGTGTATTGGACACCCGACACGGAATCACCGGTCAGTCCCCCGCTCAGCGCTCCTTCGAGCGCTTGGTCACACCTGCGTCTGGCGCGTCTGCGGTCTCGTGGTGGCGACATCGGTCTCGCGACGTCGGCCAGTCCAACGGTATAAATCGCCGCGGATGCGCGGAACAACGTTGAGGCGTGCCACCGATGAACAATGGATACAGTTCGACGATGGCAGATTCCGACGCCACCACCGGAACCGACGCCGGCTCGAACGCCGACCCCGACGAGCCGCCGTACCGCATCGCTCTGGCCCCGGTCTTCGAGACGATCGAATCGCTCGAGTTCGACGCTCGAGAGATCGAAGCCGCCATCGCGGGCGGGCTCGCCGGGGGCTTTCAGGCCGCGCTGGTGATCCAGGTATACGATACCGATGCGATCAAGCGGGTCGGCGCGATCTTCGGCGTCCCGACCCTGAACGGCGGCTGGCTCGGGATGTTCGCGCTCGGAGTCCTGTTCGCACTCCCGTTTAGCGTCTTCGTCTCGAGTTCGATCGACGCCTTCGTCTCGAAAGTAATGCTGCTCTCGAGTCGCAACGAACACCTCCAGACAATCCTCGTCCCGCTGCTCAAGCGGTCTGCGCTCACGATGACGACGCTCGCGCTCGGCAACGGCTACGGGGTCGCCGTCGGCGTGGTCCTCTCCCTGTTCCTGGCGCCCGTCTGGTTGACGGTCGCGATGGGCGTGCCGATGGCGATTCCCAACGTCACCATCGGCGGCTTCGTCGGCGTCATCGCGTGGGCCCTCTACGGCGGGACGCTCGGGCTGGTGTACGGGCTGATCCTCGAGTACTGACGGGAACCACTGGTCAAACGGACAACAATCACCCGACGGAAAACGGAGTAGTTGCTCCGGATTCGATCCGGCACCGTACTTTCTTCTCGGTAGACTCGAATGGATACGCCCATGAATTGGGCCAGACTCGCAGGAGCCGGTTTGTTTGCCGTCGGATTTATCGGGTACGTCGTCGGGGTCTACGTTGAGTACCCCGGGCGGGCGTTTTCGATCACGGCGACCATCGTCGGCATCGCTCTCGTCGCGATCGCAGGACGGTCCGACTCGGGAGAGCGCGTATGAGCCTCGACGCGATGGTGTATACGGCCGATGGCGCGGAGAAGTACGACGATCTGACGACCGCGATCGAGACGCCGGGAGAAACGTGGATACACGCTGCCGACCCCGTGCCGAGCGAGATGGACGCGCTCGCGGAGCGCTTCGATATTCACCAGTTGGCCATCGAAGACGTGCTCGACGAGGGGACGCGACCGAAAACCGAGGAGTACGAGACGCACACGTTCGTGCTGTTGAAGACCGTTCGGCTCAGCCAGCGCGACGATATCGCGTTCCACAAGGAGGTACAGACGAGCCCCGTCGGGTTCTTTATCGGCACCGACTGGGTGGTGACGATGTCGACGACCGACGTCGAGCTCGTCGACCCCTCAGCGTCCCGGTGGGCGAAGAACGGCCGCCGATTCGCCGACCGAGGGACCGACTTCCT
This sequence comes from Natrinema zhouii, assembly GCF_013456555.2. GTDB lineage: Archaea > Halobacteriota > Halobacteria > Halobacteriales > Natrialbaceae > Natrinema > Natrinema zhouii. The sequence continues at coordinate 1,385,813 of NZ_CP059154.1, read as the reverse complement.
CGTCTACCGGATCATGGACGCCATCGTCGACGACTACTTCGTTCTCCTCGACGAGATCGAAGCCGATATCGAAGCGGTCGAAGAGCGCGTTCTCGACGAGCCGGACCCCCAGCTGTTAGCGACGCTGAACGACGTCCGGCGGGACCTCCTCGCGTTCCGAAAGGTCGCCTGGCCCGCTCGAGAGGCGATCTCGTTCCTCTCGCGCGGCGACGTTCCCGAGATCGCCGATCAGAACGAGAAGTACTTCCGAGACGTCTACGACCACCTCGTTCAGGTCGTCGACCTCATCGAGACGTACCGCGACCTCACCGGCGGGTCGCGGGACATCTACCTCAACACCGTCTCGCAGTCGACCAACGACGTGATGAAGACGCTGACGGTCGTCGCGACGATCTTCATCCCGCTGACGTTCATCGCCGGCGTCTACGGCATGAACTTCGCCGAGACGCCCCTGGCCATGCCCGAACTGTACTGGACGTACGGCTATCCGGCGACGATGCTCGGAATGGGACTACTCGCCGGACTGATGCTCGTCCACTTTCGCCGACAGGAATGGCTCTGAATCGCTCGCCAGGGGACGGTCGAGGACGGAGCGGAAGGGGGTGTGGCTGAGGACGGTGCGAAAGGAGGTACGGCTGAGGACGGAGCAAAAGGGGAGTGCGACCGAGGACGGAACAGAAACGAGTCACCGCGCTCGAGCGATCGCGAACGAACTGCCACCGGATCACCGCCGACCGGTGGCTGGCAGACCGCCCGCCGTCGGGTGGAGTCAGAAGATGAACCGGGAGTCCACGTCGGCCGCAGTTTCGGCGAGGTCGACCGCCGCGTCGGAGTACTGCAGGATCTTCTGCATGTCGCCGTCGATCTCGAAGTCGCCGGACATCAGCATGTCGATGACGCCGCCTTCGCCGCGGACGAGCGTCTTCCACTGCTCGAAGTCGCCGACGAGCCGGAACCCGTACTCCCGCTCGTCGAGGTCGGTGATCGTATCCACCTCCCGGCACTCGCCGTCGTAGAGGTCCAGATACGCGTACACGGTGCCGTCGTCGGCGATGTTCTCCTCGAGTTGCGTGATCAGTTCGGCGAGGAGGTCGGGGAATTCCGCCCGCAGTTCCGGCCAGGTGTGGTCGGGGATTTCCGCCATCGTCGTCTCCAGGACCTCCTCGGTGACTCGCTCCTCGAGCGGCCCGCTACGGGATTCGATGCGCTCGCGCACCTCGGCCGGCGCTTCCTCGAGAACCGACTCGAGTTCGCTTTCGGAGAGCCCCGTGAGTTCGTCCTCGGCCGCGTCGACGATTTCCGGCGGCAGGTCGGCGATGGTGTTGCTCTCGAGGGGGACGCCCTCGATCTGGAAGATGAACGAGCCGTCGAAGTCGACGCCCCAGCCCGCCGAGTGCTCGGCGTACTCGTTGCTTTCGTTGATCGCGTCTCGATACGCCTCGAGCCACGGCTCGGTCGGAAAATACTGTTCGATCGGTTGGAGTTGTTGCGTGCTCATGTGTGGCCACCGGGCTTCGACGGACCCGATATAGAACTGTGCACAATGTGAACGCCTGTTGTGATTGCTCCGCGTATCCGAGGGAGTTTATCAGCCAGCGGGAGACGCTCGAGATGAGCCGCTCACTGCCGGCCGTACCCGGTCGGCGAGTTTCGTCACTATAGTAGCCACTGAAACGGTTTACACACTGATCGCAACGCTGTCGTGCGATTAGGTGTGCACTGACTTTCAGTGGCTACACCACCCACTGACTTCCGTATCCGTCGATCGATTCCCGTGCGAACCGATCGCACATATATCGCCTCGGATTCGCGGACGAACGCTGAAGCCGCCGAATCCTGTCTGTGAACCCATGACAGACTGGTTTCCGTCCAGAGAGTGGTTGGAGAGTTATCGCGCCAATCTCAACGAGGACGACGCGTACGCGGCCGAGAGCGACGGCTGGGGCGTTGAGTTCGACGGCGACTTCCGGTTCGTCCTGACGCGACTCCCGCTCGAGGAGACCGCGCTCGGGGACCTCCCCGACGAACTGACCGCCGACCTGTACGACCGGATCGACGCGCTCGCGGACGACGAGTTCGACCGCCTGCGAGAGACGGCGACGCCGGCCTTCGACGAGCGACTGGCGTCCGCCGAGGGTGACGAGCGCGAGCGCTTCCGGCGAGCCCTCTCTGGAGTGGCACTCGCCGACGTTCCCGACGTTGCCTGGCCGGCGCTCGAGGACCGGATCCGGGGCGACCTCGACTCGCTGCTCGCGCAACTGGAGACGTACGTCGTCGACGATTCGCGGGTCCACGCGCACCTCGAACTGGAAGACGGGATCTGTCGGCGGGCCCAACTCGTGGAAGAGCCGTCGGCGCGGGACGTGGGATTCGAACTCGAGGCTCCCTACGAGACCTGGAAGGACCTCCTCGAGGGTGCGGACGTCATCGAGTCGGTGATGTCCAACGAGATGGCACTCGACGGCAGCGTGACGCGGGTCATCCACTACGGCGACGCCGCGGCGGCGATGGGCGACGTCGCCGGCGAGACCGACGCGCGGTACCTGTTCTGAAGGGTTCGGTGAGAACGCAGTATTCTCGGCGTGACTTCAACTGCCGGTTATTCGAACGAGTACGCTCATTGTCGGCACCGGCGACCTACGCTTGTGTCACAAGTTACCACAACAGACGGGTTCCGGGCGGAACGGATCGACACCGCGAGCAAGTGGTACGACCTCTTCCAGAAGGGGGTCGAACTCGGGACGTGGAACGTCGAGAAGCTGTTCGACGAGGTCGGTTTCGAGGAGGACCGCGAGATCTGGCGCTCGCTCGAGCCCGTCGAGCAGAAGCAGATCAGATACCTGGTATCGGGCTTTCTCGACGGCGAGTTCGCGGTCGGCGAGGACGCGAGTCACCACCTCCAGCGCATCGTGGGAGCACCGTGTTTCGACGACAGCGAGGAGATGGAGATGTACATGTCGATATTCACGCTGACTGAACACAAGCACACGCAGTTCCTCGACGTCTACATGCACGAGGTGATGGGCGACCAGGACGTGTTCGCCGACCTGAATCCGAAACGCGGCGGTGCTCGGATCCCGATCGTCCAAGCGACCGGGCTCGGCGAGATTTTCGATCGACAGGGACAGCTGACTGCCAGAGCGGCTCACTCGCAGGACCCCGTCGACATCGCGAAGGCGCTGACGGTGTACCACATGATCGTCGAGGGGCTGCTCGCCCGCGGCGGTTTCTACGCGATCAACAAACTCTCGCAAAACGCCCCGCTACCGCTGTTGAACCACGGGTTCAAGTTCATCAGCACCGACGAAGGGCGGCACATGACCCACGGCGTCGAGGCGCTGGGCGAACTGCTCGCGAAGGAACGCGCCGGCGAGCCCGAGTTTCAGGGCGTCGGCCGGGCCATCGAGGACGTCCTCTACGAGAACGTGGCGTCGGTCGCGGACTTCGGCTACATGTTCACGGACGCCGTCGGCGACCCCCTCGAGATCAGTTTCGACGACCTCCTGATGCGGGTGGGACACCTCATCGACGGCCAGTTCAACGAGGCGCTGGCCCTCGACATCGACCACCGGAAGATCATCGGCCTCGTCGCCGATCGTCATCAGGAGTGTCTCGAGAAGGACATCGACGAGGAGGTCCGTGAGTACCAGGAGATCTACCAGCGCAAACGCGGCGTCGCGGCAGACGGAGGGCGATAGTATGACGGACGACATCGACACGACGGCCGATTCCGGTGCATCGACCGATACCGAACTGCAGGAACTGTCTCGTGGCGCGGAGTTCACCGCCTCGGAGGACGAAGTGATCGACGCGATCGAGGACACCGCCGACGAACTCGGCCAGAGTTTCGAGACGGTGCGCGACAACGTCGCCTACATCATGGACTCGACGTTCGACGAGGAGGGCGTCAGCACGTCGTTCAACGAGAGCATCAGCGGTGCCAGCCTCGAGCACGACGAGGTCGGCACCGGCGACCCGCGCCTCGAGGCGCTGGAACTGTACAAGCTCCGCCAGCGAATCTAGATGTACGACGTCACGTTTCACCTCGAGGACGGGACGGAGACCGTCGCGGTCGGCCCGGACGAGTACGTCCTCGACGCGGCCGAGCGCGCCGGCCTCGAGCTGCCCCACTCCTGTCGAAACGGGATGTGTACCTCCTGTGCCGGCGAGTTACTCGAGGGCGAACTCGACGGGCGCGAGGGGACGGGGCTCACCCCTGAACAGGAGGATGACGGCTACGTACTGCTTTGTTGTTCGTACCCGCGAGCGGACAGCGAGATCCGGGTCGGTGAACGCGTCCAGAACGACCTGCTCGGACTCGACGCGTTCTGAATCGGCATCATCGGTTTCGCCTCTTTGCCGGGTATGTAACGGAGTGGAGGAAACTGTATATTCTGCTGGAATTGTGCGAGACGAAGCGTCCTGCTACCGTGGTAACACGGAATCGCCACGTCCTCCCCAACCGATTCGCTCACTCACATACGTTCGTTCGCTCATCCCTCGCACGATGTCGAGTCGCGGTTCGTCAGTGACTCACCGCGACACAGCGCGCGCCACCGCACACTGGGTGACCAGTCCGAACTGAGACGTGTTCACGCTCAATTGATCGATCCGCGTATTTGATCAAGGTTGCTGGTGACCGACGACGTTTAAAGAGAACCGCGTTTCCGAGGGGTCACGCTGAGGCGTCTCGGTGGCGATGGCTCCGCTAGAGATCATGTGTGGTGTTTACTCACAGACGACGGGGCGAACGCGACGGGGCGATAGCGCGTTCAAGACGATAGCGCGACGCGATCGACCCGCGACGGAGGTGCGGTGATCGGCAATGCAGACCGAATACTACGACCAGGATCGGTACGACGTCAGTGACTCCGTCCTCGAGCGCCACCGTTCGGCGGCGGAGTCGGTTCTCTCGCGCGACCGGTACGGCCACCTGATCGACGGCGAGTGGGTCGACGCCGTCGACGGCGAGGAGGGACGGGCAATCGACGCGACCACGGGCGAACCGCTCGCGACGGTCCAGATCGGCACTCCCGCGGACGTCGATCGGGCCGTCGAGGCCGCGCGGGCGGCGTTCGAGGGAAGCTGGGGACAGCTCTCACCCAGACAGCGCGCCGATCGCCTCGCGGAGATCGCCGACCGACTCGAGGATCGCAAGACGGAGATCGCGAAACTCGACAGCCTCGAGGCTGGAAAGCCGAACCTCCACGCGCTGTTCGTCGACTGCGAGGTGCTGATCGAGCAGTTCCGCCACTTCGCGGCGCTCGCGCGGTCGGTCGACGAGGGCCGGGTCGTGCCGACGGGCGACGAGAAACACGTCTTCACGCGCCACGAACCGTACGGCGTCGTCGGCGCGATTTCCGCGTGGAACTTTCCCGCGATGTTCGTCGCGTGGAAGCTCGGCCCGGCGCTGGCGACCGGCAATACGGTCGTCCTCAAACCGTCCGAGCGAGCCACGCTCTCGTCGCTCGAGGTCACGCGGGTCTGTGATCGCGTCCTCCCGCCGGGAACGGTCAACGTCGTCACGGGCCGCGGCGAGGACGTCGGCGCGGCGATGACCGCCCACGACGGCATCGACAAACTGAGCCTGACCGGCTCCCACGCGTCGGGCGTCGCGACCCTCGAGAGCGCCGCGCAGACGATCACGCCGACGTCGCTCGAACTCGGCGGAAAGAGCCCGAACATCGTCTTTCCCGACGCCGACCTCGAGCAGGCGATCGAGGGGGTGCTCGTGAGCATCTTCTTCAACTCCGGCCAGCAGTGTACCGCCGGCTCGCGGCTGTACCTGCACGAGGAGATCCGGGACGAGTTCCTCGAGCGCCTGCGCGACGCGATCGACGACCTCACCGTCGGCGATCCGCTCGGTCCGACGACCGACGTCGGGCCGATGATCGATCACACCCACCAGTCGATCGTCCGCGAGTTCGTGGACGACGCCGTCGCCGACGGCGCGACGCTGTGTGCCGGCGGCGAGAACGACGCGGTCGGCGACGACCTCGAGGGGGCCCCGTTCGTCCAGCCGACGGTGCTCACCGACATAGGCGACGACGACCGTGTCGGCTGCGAGGAAGTGTTCGGTCCCGTGCTCTCCGTCTTCGAGTGGAGCGACCGCGATGACGTTCTCCGGCGGGCCAACGACACGTCGTACGGGCTCGCCGCGGGCGTCTGGACGACGGACCTCGGCGCGGCCCACGAGTTCGCGGCCGAACTCGAGGCGGGGACGGTCTGGGTCAACACCTACAACGACCTCTTCGATCCGGCACCACACGGCGGCTACAAGGAGAGCGGTACGGGCCGAGAGCTCGCCGAGGAGGCGCTCGAGGACTACTCGCAGGTGAAGACGGTCAAAGTGAACCTCGGCGGCGTTCCGAAGATGGGCTGAACACTCGGTTTCGGCGGAACCCGGTTTCGGGAGGATCCGATTTCGATGGGGCTCGGGGTCGACCGAAACCCGCTCCGAATCGGACTGAAACGGCTGTCGGACATCCCGTCAGCGACAGCCACTTCAGAATATATAATTATTAATCATTATATTTATGGTCGGGGGCGTCGTTTGAGTAGCCGTGAAAGCAGTAGTCTTCCAGGGAGCGAACGAACCCCTCGAGATACGGGACGTCGACCGGCCGGCGTGCGAGGAAAACGGCGTCGTCGTCGAAACCGAAGCCTGCGGCATCTGCCGGAGCGACTGGCACGCCTGGCAGGGCGACTGGGACTGGATCGGGTTGATGCCCACGCCGGGACTGATCTTCGGACACGAGCCCGTCGGCCGGGTCGTCGAGGTCGGCGACGGCGTCGAGCGCTTCAGCGAGGGCGACCTCGTCACGAACCCGTTCAACCTGAGCGACGGGACCTGTCCGCACTGCCGAGAGGGCCGAGCGAACATCTGCGAGAAATCGGTACCGATGGGCTTCGTCCCCTTCCAGCAGGGTGCGTTCGCCGAGGAGTACCCCGTCCGGAATGCGGACCAAAACCTCGTGACGGTGCCCGAATCGGTCGATCCCGCCGAGGTCGCGGGGCTGGGCTGTCGGTTCGCGACCGCGTTCCACGGAATCGCCCACCGCGTGGACGTCACCCCCGGCGACTGGGTCGCGGTCCACGGCTGCGGCGGCGTCGGCCTCTCCGCGGTTCACATCGCCAGCGCGCTGGGCGGGAACGTCATCGCGGTCGACGTCGTCCCCGAAAAGCTCGAGTTAGCCCGGGAGCTCGGTGCGATCGAGACGGTCGACTCCGAGCGCGTCGACGACGTTCCCCAGGCGGTGAAGGGTTACACCGAGCGGAGCCGCGGCGTCGACGTCTCGATCGACGCGCTCGGGATCGCGGAAACGATTCAGAACTCGATCAACTCGCTCGGCAAGGGCGGACAGCATCTCCAGATCGGAATGACGACGTCCGAGGAGGGCGGTGACGTTTCCGTCCCGGTCGACACCATGGTCACCGACGAGCGCGAGTTCTACGGCTCCTACGGGATGCCACCCAACGAGTACGACGAGATCTTCCGGATGATGGACGGCGGAAAGATCGATCCGGGGAAGATCGTCACGGAGACCTGCGCGCTCGAGGAGGTTCCCGACGTGATGGACCGGCTCGGCGAGTACGACACGATGGGAATCCCGGTCTGTACCGAGTTCTGAATCGACGCACTCGTCACGTCTCCGTTTACTCGTCGGGCTACGACCGGGCTCGGGCCGCAACCGGTCGCCGGGCCGTAGCCCGACCACCACAGCAATGATGTCACGCCGTCAATAGTCGGTATGGCCGCAATCGAACTCGAGGGACTCACGAAGGACTACGGAGAGGTGCTCGCCAACGACGGCGTGACGTTCGACGTCGAGCAGGGGGAGATCTTCGGCTACCTCGGCCCGAACGGCGCGGGGAAGACAACGACGATCCGGACGTTGCTGGGATTCATTTCGCCGACCGCCGGCACGGCGCGGCTGCTGGGTCGCGACGTCTCCGATGAAGGGGAACTCCTCGAGGCCAAACGCCGACTCGGCTACCTCCCCGACAGTCCGGCGTTTGACGAGACGGCCACGGGGCGCGAGATCCTCGACCTGCACGCGTCGATCAAAGGTGACGAGCGCAGCGAGGAACTGCTCGAGCTGTTCGACCCGCCGCTGGACCGGCCGGTGCGGGAGTACTCCCGGGGGAACGTCCAGAAGCTGGGGCTCGTGACGACGTTCATGCACGATCCCGAGCTGGTGATCCTGGACGAGCCGACGAGCGGGTTGGATCCCCTGTTGCAACAGCGGTTTACGGCGTTCCTCCGCGGCCAACGGGAGCGCGGGCTGACCGTCTTTTTCTCCTCGCACATCCTGAGTGAGGTGCGACGGCTTTGCGACCGGGTCGGAATCATCCGAGACGGTCGGCTCGTCACCGTCGAACCGGTGGCGTCGCTGCTCGACAGGAGCGGGAAACTCGTCCGCGTCCGGACTGCAGACCCCATCTCGCGCGACGCCCTCGAGATCGACGGGGTCCACGACCTCGAGTTCGAGAGCGATGCCGGCTCGAGCGACGGACCGAGCGCCGAGACCGAATACGTGTTTACGTTCACCGGCGACGTCAACGTCCTGCTCGAGCGACTTCGGGAGTATCGATTGCTCGACTGCACGATCGAGGAAGCGCCGCTCGAAGAGGTGTTCATGCGGTTTTACGGCGACGGGGCGACCGACGGCGCTGCCAGGGACGATCGGAGCGCCGGAGGAACCGATCCAACGGCTGGAGGAGCCGATCGGATGGCCACCGGGAGCGTGAACGGTGATGACGATGTTTGAACTGACGCGCTACGACGGCCGGCACCGGGTTCGTGGGGGAATCTATCTCTCGATCGGGCTGTCCCTGCTCGCCGCGATGGTCATCTGGGTCTATCCCTCGTTCGAGGCCGAAGTCGATCTGGATCAGCTCCTGGCCGCCTATCCGGAGCCGATCTTGCAGGTGATGGGCGTCCAGACGATGGCGAGTCTGGGCGGCTTTCTCTCGTTCGAACTCTACACGTTCGGGTGGATCATCCTCCTGGGTCTCTATCTGGCCTACGCCACGGCGGGGACGATCGCCGACGACGTCGATCGCGGACGGATGGACGTGTTGCTGGCGATGCCGATCTCTCGAGGGCGACTGATCGGCGAGCGCTTCGCCGCGATGGCCGTCCCGATCGTCGGCGCGAACGTCCTGCCGCCGGTCGTCGTCTACGTCGGCGCGCAGTTGATCGACGAACCGCTCGCCGCTGCGGACGTGCTCGCGGTCCACCTGTTCTCGATCCCCTATCTCTTCGCCTGTGCGGGAATCGGGCTGCTCGCGTCGGTCGTCTTCGATCGGGCGGCGATCGCCCAGCGGGTCGCACTCGGCGTGACGTTCGCGCTGTTCCTCTCGGAGTCGCTGCTCTCCGGGACCGACGCCGAGGCGGTCGGCGCAATCGCGCCGATGCGGTACTACGATCCGAACGAAATCTTGCTCGCAGGGAGCTACGATTTCCGCGGCGCGGCAATCCTCCTCGCGATGACGCTGGCGTTCGTCGTCGCGAGCCAACTGTGGTTTCGGCGGCGAGACATCTCCTGAGCACGAATCGTCACCGTTCGAGGCGGTCGACGCGGTTGACCGAGTAGTCCGGCCGTATGAGTAATACCGCACAATCACAAAGGCCACACCGATGCCAGACTTCGAAGCACTCGTCGAAGGGAGCCCGGATCTCTTTACCGTTCTCGCTGAGGACGGGAGTATCCGCTATCAGAGCTCCGGAATCGAACGAGTGTGTGGCTACGCGCGCGAGGACCTCGTCGGGGAGTCGTTCCTCGAGTACGTCCATCCGGACGATCTGGAACGGATCGAACCCGCGCTCCGGAAGCAGGGCCAGGAGTCAGTCGAGATTCCCATCGACTACCGGTTTCACCACGCCGACGGCTCCTGGGTCTGGTTGCAACTGACCAGCGGACCCCGGCAGCAACCGGAGACGGACGGCTACGGCATCGTCTCCAGGGAAATCGGCGATCGAAAGGAGTGGGAACGAACGATCGGCCGGTACAAGATCATCCTCGACTCGCTGGACGACGGCGTGTACGCGATCGAACCGAGCGGGGAGATCGTGTACGTCAACGATGCGTACGCGGCGATGAAAGGCGTCGATTGCGACGACCTCATCGGGACCAATATCTACGACTGGGCGACGGAAAGCGCGATCGAACGGATCAAAGCGGCCCGCGAGGAGACCATCACTCACGAGGGCGATACCGGGACCGCCGAGTTCGAGTTCTCGACCATCGACGGCGGCAGCATCCCCGTCGAAATGAAGTTCAGCACCGTCTCGCAGCCGGGAAACGAACTCGAGCGGGTCGGCGTCATTCGTGACGTGAGCGAACGAAAGGCGCGGGAACGGGCCCTCCAGCGGAAGAACGAGCGCCTCGAGGAGTTCGCCAACATCGTCTCCCACGACCTGCGAAACCCGCTGAACGTGGCCCAGGGAAACCTCGGTCTGGCACAAGAGGAGTGCGACAGCGACTACCTCGACGAGGTGGCGTCCGCCCACGATCGAATGGAAGCGTTGATCGAGGACCTCCTGACGCTGGCACGGGAGGGTGAACAAGTCACGGACCCCACTGCCGTCGATCTCGGATGTGCAATCGAACGGAGCTGGCAGAGCGTCGATACTGCAGACGCCACACTCGTCGTCGACACGGATCACATCATTTCCGCTGACGCCTCTCGGTTTCAACAGCTCGTCGAGAACCTCGTCCGTAACGCAGTCGAGCACGGTGGTCACGACGTGACCATCACCGTCGGCGACCTCGAGGACGGTTTCTTCATTGAGGACGACGGCGCCGGGATTCTGGTCGACGAGCGCGATCGAGTCTTCGAATCCGGCTACTCGACCACGAGCGATGGAACGGGGTTCGGGCTCGGGATCGTCGAGGGAATCGCCACGGCACACGGCTGGTCGGTCGGCGTCACCGAGGGAATCGACGGCGGCGCGCGCTTCGAGATCAGCGACGTCGAATTCGCGAACTGAGCGTCGGGTGGCGGCTCTCGTCTCCGCGGTCCGTTTACCTGCTACGAGACCGCGACTGATTTACGATTCTCGTCCGAACGTCGCGTAATGCGTTCCAGAGAGTGGCTGCAGCGCCACCAGATCGCCGTTTACGCGGTCGCGGTCGCACTCGCCGTCGGGATCGGTGTCGGACGACCGTCGATCGCGTCGTTCCTCGAGCGCCTCATCACTCCCGTCCTGGCGGTGCTCCTGTACGTGACCTTCCTCGAGGTTCCCTTCGTCCGATTTCGAGCGGCGTTCACGAACGGTCGGTTCATGGCCGGGGCGCTCGGGCTGAACTTCCTCGTCGTCCCGGTCGTCGTCTACGGGCTCACCCGATTTCTCCCGCAGGAGCCGGTGCTCCTCGTCGGCGCGTTCATGGTGTTGTTGACGCCCTGTATCGACTACGTGATCGCGTTTACCGACCTCGCTGAGGGGGACGCCGAGCAGGTCACCGCCGCGACACCGGTGCTACTGGTCCTTCAATTGCTCCTCCTGCCGGTCTACCTCCGGCTGTTCATGGGGAGTCAAATCGCGACCGTCATCGACCCCGAACCCTTCCTCGAGGCGTTTCTCCTGCTCATCGCGCTGCCGCTGGCGCTCGCGTGGCTCACCGACGTGGGTGCGGCGCGCTCGGAAATCGGCGGCCGATGGCAGGCTGCGATGGGGTGGCTTCCCGTGCCGATGATGGGCGCAACCCTGCTGGTCGTGATCGCCTCACAGCTCCCCCGCGTGCAGGACTCGATCGGACAGGTCGCGGCCGTCGTCCCGGTGTACGTCGCGTTCCTCGTCGTCATGCCGCTTCTCGGCCGAGTGGCGGCCGGAGCGCTCCGGCTGGGGACCGGCGAGAGCCGCGCGCTCGTCTTCACGGCCGTCACGCGAAACTCGCTGGTCGTGTTGCCGCTGGCGCTCGCGCTCCCGGCGGGCTACGAGCTGGCACCGGCGGTCGTCGTCACGCAGACGCTCGTAGAACTGACGGGCATGGTCGTCCTCACTCGAGTCGTCCCGGCCTGGCTCGTCTCGGAATCCTCGGAACCGACCTCGGCCCCTGCTATCGTACCGGACGAGTGACTCGCGCATTACGGCGACTGGCCGTCCGGGTACACCGTGTTCTCGATGAGCGTCCCGACGCCGCGCCGGAACCGCTCCGACATGGCGTTCGATGAGATATCGAACCGCTCTCCGAGTTCGGCGAGCGAACACGATCGCGGAATGTCGAGGTAGCCGGCGTCGACGGCGGCGACGAGCGCTTCCCGCTGTCGATCCGTTACCCCGTACTGCAAGCGAGAGCCGTCAGTGGGCTCGCGCGCATCGTACAACTGCCGGAGTTCGACATCGAGACCGCGATCCACGAAGAAGGCGTGAAACCGCTCGATCGCCTCGTCGCTGGGGAACGCGGCGCGAAAGTGCCATCCCTCGTGCGTCGCGGTCACCTCTCGTAAGACGTTGCCCGCTTCGATCACGGTCGGATAGACGCTCGCCTGCTGACCGTCGTCCGTTAACTCGAGTTGGTAGAGGCGGCGGTCGCCGAACTCGACCACCTGCAGGGGCGCGTTGACGGTCGGATCGGCCTCGAGGCCGGCGTCGAACGCTGCCACCTCGCCGTCGACCCAGACGAGCATCTGGTGGTCGCCGTCCTCGGTGAGGTCCGACTGTTCCCACGTGACTTTCGTATTCGGAGCGCGTGACAGTGTTTCGCGGAGAATAGGATAGTCGGTGAGGAGCGTCGCAAGTAGCATCGTCATGAGATACCGCTGATACGTGTTAGTGGGGCTTCTTGGTTTCGGCCCATTCTTGCGGACGATCATGAACGACGGATAAAGACCGTGAATACTTACGCCCCGCCACTATCCGACAGAACCGCCCATTGGGAGGTAATGACTGACTGGAATGGAGCAGGGAGCGAGGACTCCAATCTGATCGATTCGTCGTTTATCGCATTGAGTGATCCGTATCGTCGATCCCTCTGTCGGTACGCGATGCGGACGGAGGCGACGCGCGTTACGCACGAGGAACTCGTCGACTACGTCGTCGAACGAACGCCGGAGCCGGTCGCGGCGGACGCCGACCGACGGACCGTTGCGATAAAACTACGCCACGTCCATCTGCCGAAGCTGGCCGAGGCTGGACTGATCGAGTACGACCACCAGAGCGGTGTCGTTCGCGTCGATCGCGCGACGATCGCGGACCGCCTCGAGCGGACCCGTGCGACGATCGCGGACCTGCAGGACGTGTAAGGTCTAGTAGCCATTGAAACGATTTACACACTGACTCTCAGTGGCTACTACAGGTACCGACGACGTCAGATCACGTCGCCGCGTACCGTCACACCGTCCTGTCGCTCGCGCCAGGCGTGGAGCTCCCGTGCCGCCGTCTCGGCCTCGACGTCGTCCATCCCGAGCATCTCGAGCGCCGCGGACAGCGTCGGCAGGGCCAGCTCGCCCTCCCGGAGCTTCCGAAACGCCTCCTCGCTTCTGGTGCCGTCGGCCCAGAGACAGACTCCGCGGGGGTCGAGCAGCTGCGTGTAATCCTCGCGCAACTGCGCCCCGCGCAGCCGCTGGGTCACGTTGTCCTCGAACGACGAGTTACAGACCTCGAGGTGGATCGGTTCGTTGTCCCCGAGGAGGTGGGCCGCGAGACACTGCTCGGGTGCGGCGTGGCCGTTCGCGTTCGCCCGCAGAAAGCGAGGGTACTCGCGGGCCCAGTCGGCCCGGACGGTCTTGCCGACGCCCTCGATGCCGTGGGAGTCCCGGAACTGGGTGTCGGGGTCCGATCTGTCGCCGTCCGCGCTCGAGGTTGTTGGCTCGCTGTCGTCGCGCATCAGGATGTCCTTGGTAACGTAGACGTCCAGTCGCTCGACGGGATCGAGGCCGAGCGCCACGTCGCCGACGGCCCACACCTCGCGAACGGGCACCGGCATCCGCTCGTCCTCGACGGTGTCGACCAGCCCCTCGAGGCGGTCGACCGCGTGCTCCCGGTCGAATCCACTCATTACGCGGTTCTGGGGTCTCGAGTCGCAAAACGGTTTCCGTCAGCGTCTCTGAGCCGGCGGCGGAATCGACTCCGAATGCCCACTCGAGTTCGCGTATTCACGCGCCCTTGGAACGGTCCGTCGTCACGTAGACGGTTTTCCGAACGGTCGCGTGAACGATGCCGTCCTCGTCGACGAGTTCGACCGTGTAATGACGATCGACGGAATCGGTTTCCGCAGCCGCGAGTTCGGCGCGAATCGCCTCGATCTCCTCGTCGGGTATCGTAAACGTCGCGTACAGCGTCTCCCGACCGGGCTTTTTGAACCGGATCTCGGCTTCCCTGTCCCAGACGACGTAGTCGTCGCCGAGATTCTTCAGGAGCATCATCATGTAAAACGGGTCCACGGCGGCGTACATGCTCCCCCCGAAGATCGTTCCCACGTAGTTCTTCGTCCGCCAGTTCAGCGGGAGCTTCACGCGGACCTCCGTCCAGTCTGGTTCGATATGGGTGACGCGGGCACCGGTTCCGCGGTAGGCTGGAAAGAGATTGAACCCGACCCGATAGAGACGAGCGCGCGCTGACTCGAGCATGTCCCACTTCTCTCAGGGGTCGCCGAAAGCCGTTTGCAAACGCCGAGCACGTGTTCGACCGTTGGATCCGACGCTACCGGCACCACTTGTGTCACGCACGCAGATTTTTACCGTCTCCCGGCGAACGAAACCCCATGCGACACCGGATCTTCAACGAGGACGGCGACGAAGAACTCGTCTTCGTCATGGGCTGGGGCAACCGCTGGACGCACGAGAACGTCAGCTGGCTCATCGGGAAGTTGACCGAGGCCGGCTACCGTGTCCACGCGTTCGAACTCCCCACGAACATCGACGACTTCAAAGCCGACTGGCTCGAGCCGGTCGCCGAGTACGTCCGCGACATCGAGGAGTACCAGCTGCTGGGCCACAGCGCAGGGGCGCTCGTCGCACAGGCCCTCGACGGTGCGGACAACCACGTCTATCTGAGTCCGTGGTGGGGGTACGGCGAGGGGTTCCCGGAGCCGCTGCTCGAGGCGGTATCGATGCTGCCGACCACGTTCCCGTGTCTCCCGATCGGCACCCTCGACAGGGAGGCCCTGGGCGAGAAAGCGACCGACCACCAGCTCGCGACGACCCCATCGTGGGTCTCGCCGGCGTTCGTCCGGGAAACCCGCCGCGCACAGGAAGACCTGCTGGCGATCGACCACGACGCCGTCGTCTTCTGCTCGCTGCGCGACCCCGTCATCAGCCTCCGACCGATCGGCGAACGGGTCCCCGCCGAGCACGTCGTCCTCTACAACGGCGGGCACGAACTGTTCTCTTCGACCGGTCGCGAGCGATACGTCGACCGCCTGCTAACCGCACTCGAGGATGGAGCCGACGCCGTCGAGGAGCCAGACCGGATCCCCGCCTAACTCCACCCGACGTCTCGTTGCCGCGGCTCACTCGGAGCGTCTCGACCAGTGCAACGGAGTCGCGCCCGCCCCTCGAGCGGGGAACGCGGCTTCGCTGCTCCACACCGGCTGTAAGACACTCCGTGAGACACCGACCTCGCTTCCGCCAGACGAAACCGTGATTGGCGGTGACCGACAACGGACCGCTAATGGACTGTAATCGGTGCAACGAGGAGGCGATCATGCACGCCGCCTACTCCGGGGCACACCTGTGTACGGACCACTTCCGCGAGTCGGTCGAAAAGCGGGTGCGCCGCCGGATCCGTCGGGACGATCTCGTCCCCCACGATATAACGCCCGAGAACCCCCAGACCTGGGTGATCGGCCTCTCGGGCGGGAAGGATAGCGTCGTTCTCACACAGATCCTCCACGACACGTTCGCCGAGGACCCCCGCATCGAACTCGTCGGCCTGACGATTCACGAGGGGATCGAGGGCTACCGCGACAAGTCGGTCGAGGCCTGCGTCGAACTCAGCGAGGAACTGGGGATCCGCCACGAACTCGTCAGCTACGAGGAGGAGTTCGGCGTCCGGATGGACGATGTCGTCGAGGACGACCCCGAAAACATGGCTCCCTGTGCCTACTGCGGCGTCTTCCGGCGGGACCTCCTCTCGGAGTACGCAGAGGCGCTCGAGGCCGACCTCCTCCTGACGGGGCACAATCTCGATGACGAGGCCCAGACCGCGCTGATGAACGTCCTCGAGGGCGACGTCGAACAGATGGCGAAACACTTCGACGCCAGCCTCGGCCCGTTATCCGACCGCGAGGAACAGGACGAGTTCGTTCCGCGCGCGAAGCCGCTTCGGGACGTCCCCGAGAAAGAGGTCGCCCTCTACGCCCACGTCAACGACCTCCCGGCCCACATCACCGAGTGCCCCCACGCCAGCGAAGCGTACCGCGGCGAGATCCAGCAACTCGTCTACGACCTCGAGGAGAACCACCCCGGGACCCGCCACTCGATCCTCTCGGGATACGAGGAGCTAGCAGCGATCGCCGCCGAGAAGTACGCCGGCGACGACGGAGCCGACCTCCAGGAGTGCGTCGAGTGCGGCTCGACGACGACGCGAGAGGTCTGCCGGAAGTGTACGCTGCTCGAGTCGCTGGCCTGACCGAGCGTCACGAGAGCGCCGCCTCACAGTGTTTGCACGTCGTTCGATCCGGATCGTTCGGCGCACCGCAGGCGGCACAGTTCGTCGTGCCGGTCGCCCGACGAGCGTCTCTCGAGTCGGCAGCGTTCTCGGCGTCTCCGTCCGCGTCGATCGACTCGCCACAGTTCGGACAGTACCGAACCGATGGGTTTGACGGATCCGGGCGGTCTCCGCCCTTTCCGTTACCGTCGATAATCACGAGATCGACCGTCACGCTGCAGTCGGGGCAGTACCCAGTCTCATCGTGCGTTCGGTCGGTCTCCTTCGCTCGCTTTCGGTGGACCTGTATGACGCTGACCGCGAGTACCGTTCCGAACACCAGCCAGCCGATGGGTCCCATCGCGACGAACGCCCGACCAGCAGATACCCGCCGACGAGAAGTCCGACGGCCTTCAAGGCGATTTTGAGCGACACACTGTGTTCTCAATAGATAATTCGATGAAACTCTTTCCCTCGATGGGTTCGCTGTGTCCCCAGACAAATCTCGAAGCACGGTTGTATACGACCGTAAACGGCCGCCTCAGGAGTAGCGATGCTGGCGAGTCATCCGGCGGACTGGCGGTCGTTCGAGACGGACGTCACGCTGTGGCGAGTGATGGCTCTCGAGGGAACTGAACTGCGATAAAACGCGATCGACGAAACCGAGTCGGCACGAAGGTGGTGTGTCAGTGGTGTGTCCGTGCCGCGATCGGCCGATCACCGACTATCGGATGACGTCGACGCCGTTCTGTCGGTCGACTTTTTCGCGACCGCCGTCGCTTTGTGCGCCGTATCCGGAACCCGTCTTTTCGACGTTCTTGCTCGCGTCGAACTCGGCCTCGTTCACGCCCTCGATACTCTGGCGGGACTTGTCGGCCTGTTTCTGGGTCGTCGGTCCGAGCACCTGCGCGCTCTGGACGCCGGTCATGATCGCCATGACCCGCACCTTGCCCTTGTAGTTCTCCTGGATCCGGGCGCCCCAGATGACGTTCGCCGAGGCCTCGAGGCGCTCGGTGATGTTGTCCGCGATCCCCTCGGCCTCTTTCAGCGTGAGGTCGGGGCCGCCGGTAATGTGGACGAGTCCACCCGACGCACCGCGGTAGTCGACGTCCAGCAGTGGGTGGTTCATCGCGTCCTTGACGACCTCGTCGGTCTTGTTCTTGTCCTGCGTCTCGCCGACGAGCATCACCGCGACGCCGCCCTGGTTCATGATCGTGGACATGTCCGCGTAGTCCAGATTGATCAGGGACGGCTGGGTGATCGTCTCCGAGATGCCCTTGACGGTTTCGGCGATGATCTGGTCCATCACCGAGAACGCCTTGCCGATCGGCAGGTTCGGGACGTAATCGAGCAGCCGGTTGTTGTCGAGCACGATGATCGAGTCGGCCTGCTCGCGCAGCTTCTCGAGGCCTTCCTCGGCTTTCACCGTGCGGGCACGCTCGACGTTGAACGGCGTCGAGACCATCCCGACGACGATCGCACCCTGCTCTTTGGCGATCTTCGAGACGACGGGGGCGGCACCCGTACCGGTGCCACCGCCCATCCCCGCAGTCACGAACACGAGGTCCGCGTCGCCGAGGACCTCCTTGATCGTTCCCTGCGCCATCTCGGTCGCTCGCTCGCCCATCGAGGGGTCGCCGCCGGCGCCGAGCCCGTTCGTGAGCGATTTGCCGACGAGGATCTTCGTGTCGGCCTCGATCATCTTGAGGTGCTGTTTGTCCGTGTTGATCGCTACGGTGTCAGCACCGTCGACGCCGATGTTGTACAGTCGGTTGATGGTGTTGTTACCGGCACCGCCCGCACCGACGATGACGATTCGGGGCTCCCCGAACTCGTCGTCACCGTCCATCGGGGTGTCCATCTTCTGGGCTTCTTCCTCCGCGTTCTCCAAGGCGTCCTGGACGATATCCTGCATCGTTACACCTTGGCCCAGTTGCGTTTACTGGATTGTTCGGTGGGGCCGTCCCCTTGTTCGTTTATCATTTCACGGACGGCTGATCGGATCGCTTCGCTCCGGTTCGGGAATTCGCCCGAGTCGACTAATTGCTCTACCTCATCGATCTGCTGTTTCGGGATTCGCAGTGTCACACGCTCCATGATTGTATTCCCCGTTTGGGTAAGACGGTGGCGCGCCCCTGTCAGACGCAGCGTGTCTTACGTTTGAACCACCCGTCATCGGGCGATTTCCCGTCTTAACGACGGGTGTAAGACAATCCGTCTTACGCGACTAAGCCGATGTTTCCCATGGATAATAAAGGTTCCGGCGACTATGACTTTCCCCGTCTTACATCAGTCAGTACTGGGTACTGTCGGACTCGAGGACATCGGCTGCGGGTGTCCGACGACCGCAGCTGGGACA
The DNA here is from genome assembly GCF_013456555.2 of Natrinema zhouii. GTDB lineage: Archaea > Halobacteriota > Halobacteria > Halobacteriales > Natrialbaceae > Natrinema > Natrinema zhouii. Next base: position 1,366,857 of record NZ_CP059154.1, on the reverse strand, counting down.
GAACGACCAGTCGGATCGAACCTCGTCGCCACACTCACAGAACAAGCGTCGGGAGGCCTTCTCGCCACAGTTGGGACAGTACATGTGATCGCCGTCGAGTCGGTCGCCACACTGGTTGCACTGTTGCCCGCCGCCTCGCCCATCGGGGGATTGCGCCCCTGCTCGGTCGGGAGCCTCCGCTGGCTCTCTGCCGCCCGGTGACTCTCCGTCGTTCGGTGTCGGATTGCGCGTCCGAGTCTGTCGTCGGTTGTCTGACGGCGATCCGTGCTCGTCAGACTGCATCGTCGCCCCCTCGAGCGAGATCGAGACGTTGACGTCCTGTGGCTCGGGCGACGGCGTCGGCTCACGGGCGTGTGAACCCGCGGGGTCGATGCCGAGTTCCCGGAGTCGGTCGTCGACGCTCTTGCGAACCAGGTCGTCGATCACATCCGTCCGGACGGGGTCCGATGCCGAGCGGTCCTCGCCGCTTGCGGCCTCGTTGCCCTCGAGGAACGATCGGAGCGCCGCTCGCATCGCCTCGCTCTTGGAGGCGTCGAGCTCCTCGAGTTGCTCGACGAGGTCATCGTCGGCGCGGAACGTGATCTTGCTCATAGCCGAACTACCGCTATGTTATCATTCCACCTATATCAATCATTCTTCTTTTCACCGCCGGTTACACGTTTATCCGACGTCGAATAATAACCCTTATGTGTACCACGGCGGCTACGTTTGGGTGCCCGCCCTTAGCTCAGACTGGTAGAGCAGTCGACTGTAGATCGACTTGCCCCCCGTTCAAATCGGGGAGGGCGGACTTTTAGGGATTTCAACCGACGAGCGAAGCGAGTCGCGAAAATTCAAAAAGTAGATCGCGACACGATTCGGGCACGGAAGCCGTGCGCCCACGCGCCCAAGCGAAGTTGTTCTACGTCTTACAGTGTTCAAGCGAGGAGGGGCAGCCTTTGTTTCCGTTGGTTACTCATAGATTGCGACGGCAGTATCTAGCTTCGTACCCTCAAGTTACATTCGTCACGTGATAGATGTATCCGATACGTGTTATAGTACTGTACAAACTATTCAAGATTCTATCTGACGCCTGTCCGGCTGACATCCCTCGAGTTGTGAAAGCGATTAACTCGAAGCCTGAGAGAGCGAAACCACTTCTCGATCATGTTCCGCTTAGCATAGTTGAGTTGAGTGTTCAGACATAACGGAACGAAGGGAGTAAGATTGATGGAGATATAGGCGAGAAACAAAGTCCCGAATAGATCGTGTTTTCGGGGGAGTCGCTGCAGAAACATCGCAGCCGGATTGGTGCCACACCGACCAACAACTGCGATAGCGAGAAGTGTTTTCTCGCCATTCATATTGTGGATTGTGACCAAAACCATATCTCCTCTCTATTGGCAGAAATATTATTAATGGTAGTTCGTGTCGGCTGTGTCACCCCAGAAATAGAGATATCTGATGGATGTAATAGAACGTTGCTCTCGTAACCGTCAACAGGTCTGAAACGCTGTCAGACAGCCGGTGTATCTAGTTCCAAATCAACTGATGAAAGCGTTCAACACCGATTGGGCGACGAACGCTTGTGTCTCTCGAAGCAAACGACCAGTTGCGTAGGGCCGGACAGCGACGCTCGAGCGTGATCGCCATCGCTCACGCGAACGATCTCAGCAACCGATTAGCCGTTTCTGCGTAAGGATCACCAAAACCATTTGAAAACGATAATGTTTGCAATTCTATCTCGCAATAGATATGTTCAATACTAGTCCGATTCCCATGTCTCTCATCTCTGCTATCGAGACCGCGGTAGGTCTCGTTTGGTTAATATGAAATAAAAGGAAATACTGGAGTATTGATGTTGTATTTATTGTGCAGTTCCTGTGAAAACCTAATGAGCTTGTTTCTTGCCGGCCGGAGATTTGAGTAGTGAAAATCATCTAATTATGGGCCAATAGTAGCGCTAGTACTTCTCACCGTCGAGTTGGATCACGGTTTCATCGATCGAAACGCGATCCGGATTGCGGTCAGTATCAGGTTGGAAATCAGTGTTGTGACTCAGTTTTGGACGGCCGATCGAGCCTATTTGGCATCGGATATGTCCGTAACTCTATCAGTATTCGAAAGCAGTAGTTCATCGGGATAGGTAGAGTACTCAGACTTATGAACGCCTTCAACGTTTCTTTCCACTCCACAAAACCCCAGTCAGCCCGATTGATACCAGAAGTGACGTATGCGCTTTCGGCATGGATCGCATAGAAAACGCCACACCGTATCCCGTCAATGCATCTGAACACCGCTGGGAAACCAACGGTATACTTATTCCGGTGTGACGACCATACTGTTTGTATGAGCGAGGCCTATTTAATCGGTGCCGGCCAATCGCCGTACGGTTCCTTTCCGGATGAAAGCTACCGGTCGTTGTTTCGGACGGCGTTCGAAGCGGCTATCGAGAGCGTTCCGAACGGGCTCGAGAGCAGCGACATCGACGAAGCGTTCGTCGGCACGCTCGGTGTCGGCGGACGCCAACTCGGCCTCTCGGGACCTGCAGTGACCGAACACGTCGGCCTCGGCGGCGTCCCCTGTACCCGGGTCGAGAACGCCTGTGCGGCGAGCGGGTACGCGACACGACAGGCTGTCCAGGCCGTCAAGTCCGGGATGTCCGATGTCGTACTCGCCAGCGGCTTCGAAATCATGTCCGACATGAGCTCCGATGCGACGAAGTACTGGCTCGGGGTCTCCGGCGAGACCGAGTGGGAGCGCCTCTCGGGCACCACGTTCTCCGGGGTTTACGCCCAGATGGCTTCGGTCCATATGGAACAGTACGGCACCACCCGCGAACAGCTCTCGCGAGTCGCGGTCAAGAACCACTCGAACGGCGCGAAGAATCCCCACGCACAACTAAACTTCGAGTGTTCACTCGAGGACGCCCAGTCCGCCCCCGTTGTCGCGGATCCGCTCAACCTCTATCACTGCTGTCCGACTTCGGACGGCGCGGCCTGTGCCCTAATTGTCAGCGAGGACGTCGTCGACGAGTACACTGACGATCCGATTCGGGTCGCTGGCGTCGGTGCCGGCAGCGACGACATCGGTCTGTTCCAGCGCGATACGTACACCGGAATCCCGGCCAGCCAGCGGGCCGCGGAATCGGCCTACGAGATGGCCGGCATCGGTCCCGACGACCTCGATTTCGCCGAACTCCACGACTGCTTTACCATCGCCGAACTACTGGCGTACGAGGATCTGGGCTTCTGCGAACGCGGCGAGGCCGGGCAGTTGATCGAGTCCGGTGCGACCGAACTCGGCGGCGACCTTCCGGTCAACACCTCGGGCGGACTCAAGTCCAAGGGCCACCCCATCGGCGCGACGGGAGCCGGCCAGGTCGTCGAAGTGTTCAAACAGCTCTCGGGGAACGCGGGCGAACGACAGGTCGAGAATCCGATCCGTGGACTCACCCATAACGTCGGCGGGAGCGGTGGTGCCGCCGTCGTTCACGTTTTCGAGCGCGAGGAGCGTCGCTCCTCGAGGAACTCGAGCGGACCCCGTCCGCGAGAGAAGGAATCGGAGGTGAGCGCGTGATGACGGCGATCACTGGTATCGGCGCATACGCGCCGCGCTTTCGCATCACGGCTGACGCCTTCGAGGACGCGTGGGGGCAGTTCCACGCCGCCGGCATCAACGAGAAGGCCGTCCCCGCGGCCGACGAGGACCCGCTGACGATGGGCTACGAGGCCGCGACCCGTGCGCTCGAGGCCGCCGACATCGACGCAGCGAGCGTCGACTGGTTCGCGTTCGCGTCCTCCCGGCCGCCGGCTGCCGAGGAGGATCTGACCGCTCGGCTGGGCGCAATGGTCGCCCTCTCCGAGTCGGCGACCCGCCAGCTGTTTACGGGCAGCACGCGCGCCGGAACCCGCGCGCTCTGGGCCGGACTCGACGCACTCGAGGCCGACGCCACGACCGCGCTCGTCGTCGCGGCCGACGCGCCGAAGGGCGACTCCGACGACGTGAGGGATCACGCCGCCGGAGCCGGTGGGGCAGCGTTCGTCCTCGAGGAGGATGGCCCGGTCGAAATCGTCGATCGCGCCGAGTACGCCGCACCGTATCCGGGAACCCGGTTTCGCAACTCCGGCGAAGACGAGACCCGCGGTCTCGGAGTTACCCAGTACGATCGGCAAGCGTTCACCGAGACCATCGGCGGTGCCGTCGCCGGCCTCGAGGTCGATCCCGAGCCGGAAGCGGCCGCGATCCAGGCCCCCGATGGCAAGCTTCCCTACCGCGCGACGGGTGCAGCCGGCGTCGGCACCGACGAGATTCGGGCCGCCACAGTGGTCCACGAGCTGGGCGACCTCGGCGCTGCGAGCGTCCCCGTCTCGGTCGCGACCGCACTGGAAGAGGGCTACGACTCGGTGCTGTCCGTCTCCCACGGCAGCGGTGCAGGTGCCGATGCGTTCGTCGTCGAGACGGACGGCGAGGTACCCACGAGCACCGCACTCGAGGGCGACGATCCGCTCTCGTACGCGGAGTACCTGCGCCAGCGCGGCGTCGTGACCACGGGGCCGCCATCGGGCGGCGGCGCGTACGTCAGCGTCCCCGCGTGGCGGCGCTCGATTCCCCAGCGCTACCGGCTCGAGGCCGGCCGCTGTCCCGAGTGCGGCGCGCTCTCGTTCCCGCCGCGCGGTGCCTGCAGCGAGTGCGGGTCGCTCGTCGAGTACGAATCGGCCGCCCTCTCCGGGAGGGGAACCGTCGAGGCCGTCACGACGATCTCTCAAGGCGGTGCCCCGCCGGAGTTCGCCGAACAGCAGGCTCGGTCGGGCGACTACGTGGCGATGATCGTCGCCCTCGAGGCCGAGCGCGGCGACGGGATCGCGAGCATCGCGGCGATGGGAACCGACGCCGACCCCGACGCGTTCGCGGTCGGCGACCGGATCGAAACGACGATCCGCCGGATCTACACGCAGGAAGGCGTTACTCGGTACGGATTCAAGGTTCGGCCGGTGGAGTGAGTCTCCTCGAACTCGAGGGGTGCGGATTCCTCGACAACACCGATGGCCGACAGCGTGGCGACGATATCCGCGCGGTCGGTCTCGACTATTGGCGGCAGTCGGACGCCCCGGATCGTACTCGCGGTGAGCGCGTCGATCACGTCACCACATCCGCTCGAACACCGCTTCGATATCGGACTGCGTCGCCTCGAGTCCCCGCGGCCCGGCTTCCATGAACGGATCCTCGACGACCGCCTGCGCGAGTTCGGGAAAGTGACTCCGCTCCGTCCCCTCGACCGACCGGAGTTCCGACGGGAGCTCGAGGGCGTCTCGCGTCTCTGCGACGGCGTCGACGACCGCGTCGGCTGTCTCCTCGGCGGTGGCCGTCTCGTCGCGAACGCGGAACGCTTCGGCCAGCAGGTCCCGGCGACCGTCGACCTGCTCGAAGAGATAGCCGAGCACGTGCGGTGCGGCGATCGCGTGTGCGACTCCCTGCTGGACCTCGTAGTTCCGCGCGATGGCGTGGCCGAACGAGTGAACGACGGAGGCTCGATACGCGTTCGGGGTCGACAGCCCGTACTGGGCCGCGGCGATCCCTCGAACGATTCGGGAGAGATCGTCCTCGCTCGTCGAGTCCGCGGTAATCGCCGGCAGCCCCTCGTACAGCAGTTGGACGCCCCGAACCGCCGTTCCGTCGGTGATGGGGTTGTGGTGTCTGGTGTACAGCATCTCGATCCCCTTGTCGAACCCGTTCATCGCCGACCGGGCGAGGATGCGTTCCGGCGTCGTGGCGAACAGTTCCAGGTCGTGGAAAACCGCCGTCGGCATCAGCCGGCTGTCGGAGACGCCGGCGCTGGGGATTTCGGATTTGTCCTGGCCGTCGGGGTCTAGACTGAGTTTGACGCCCGCGACCTGCGAGAGATCGGCACCGGGGAGGGTCGTCGGAACCGCAAAGATGTCCGTCAGTTCGACGCCCTCGTCGGGGAGGACCATTGTTTCCCGGTCCAGAATCTCGTCCGCGACGTCCTCGAGCGGTCGGTCGTGTCCGGCGAGAACGCTGATCTGTTTCGCGATGTCGAGGCTGCTCCCACCGCCGAGCGCGATGAGCGCGTCGACGTCCTCCTCGCGGACGCGCTGCGCACCGTCGTACGCGGTCTGCAGGTACTTCTCCGGCGTCACTCCGTCGAAGGTACCGACGAGCCGGTCGCCGGCCCCGTTCTCGACCGGCTCCATCACGACGGGGACCTCGGAGAGGGTCCCATCGGTGACGATGAGGGCCCGCGAGAGGCCGTGACGGTCGAGTTCCGATTCGATAGTCGCGACGATACCCGGGCCGTGGTGGATCGCGGCCGGTTCGTACTCGAAGGTAAAGGAATTCCCGTTCATTTCGACCACTGACCGCTTCGACCTGTGAATATATAATAGTCGTCGCCGCCGAATGCCGTCACCGGAGCGAACCGCGCCATCCGCCGGGTATTTTCCGGTCAATGTGAGCAAATCCTGCCCGTCTACTCGACTCGTAGCGCCCCAGTTTTCGCTTCAATCGGCCGTGCCGAGTTCGTCGATGATCGTCGACTCGTCGAGGAAGACGAAATCGTTATCTGCGGCGTAGGACGCCGCGTTGGTACGGGAGAGCGCACCGCCAGTCTCGTCGTCGAGCATTTCACAGACGACGGCGGCCGGCGGGACGCCGGCCCGCTCGGCGAGCGCGACACCGAGCTCCGTGTGTCCCTGCCTGTCCTCAAGGAGGTTCGGCGCGGCCTTCAACAGGTGAACGTGTCCCGGAACGTCGAACTCGGCGGCGAACTCCGTCTCGCTCGGGCGCTGCGCCGCCTCTCCGAGCGCGGAGATGGTGAGCGCCCTGTCGTTGTCGACGACTCCGGTGAAGGTCTCTCGGTGATTGACCGTCAGGGAGAACGACGATCGATCGTCGTATTCGATTTCGGTGTCAGTCGTCGCCGGATGGTCGATCACCTCGTCGATGAACGATAATCCGAACGCCTCGGCGACGTCGTACGCCAGCGCAACGCAGATGAGTCCGCCCGCGTCGTTCCGGAGGCGAGCGACGTCGGACGGGGTCACGGCATACGCGGGATAGACGAGGTCGACCTCGTTTTCGCGCTCGGCGGCGTCGTGAATCAACACCGGCTCGCCCCGTTTGAACGCCTCGACGGCGTTCTCTACCCCGCCGTCGGGGTCTTTCTGGCGGTAACTGTAGCTATCCGGAAGCATACTGTCACTCCACATCGAAACTCACCGTCGTCGTCCGCAATTCGTTGATTCGCATGAAACACCGTGTGGTATGATGACATGCCAAATAAACGTTGCTGTCACATCGTGAGCGATCGGCGCTGGAACGCGCCACCGATCCAGTGTTTTAATTCGAGAGCGATCCACTATCCATGGTATCGGTATCCGACGGCGCAGATTCGACGCGAATCGTAAGCGTCGCATCATCGGAGAGATCGAACCGTTCCCGGAGATTGACGGGGGAGATGAGCTCGAGCGTCGACGTATCGTGGTCGGTCCGTTTCGGAACGATGGCGTGCAAGCGGACGGACTCGTCGGCATCGACGACTGAAGCGGGATAGCAGTAGACGATCCCGAACGAGCGGTCCCCGTCCTGCCAGCCGTCGATACGTATCGGCTCGAGTCGCTCGAGTCGCTCAGCGACCGAACGGGGAAGCTCGAGGTTGAGCGTTCCGGGATACGGTTCGTACCCCAATTCGTCCCGAAACTGCCGAGAATATCCCTCTAGGGAGACGAACTCTTTGCCTCTCCCGAACCCACTGGTAACGGTTCCGTTTACGGTAACTGTCATGTGTTGGATCTATGATCGTACTCCGATCGTCCCTACTGCGGGGCCGAGATTTCGACCGTGTAGTCGTCGGGATCGGACAGGAGGGCCATCCGTCGTCCCCACTCGACGTCGGTCGGTTCCATCCGGACCGTCTCGGCCGCTTCGGCCGCCCGCTCGCAGATGGCGTCGACTGTGTCCGGCTCGTCGACGCCGATCGCGACGATAACGCCTCGTCCCCGTTCGTCGCCGGGTTCGTCCAGTCCGAACGCGTCCAGTACCTCCCGATCGAAGTCCGCCTCGAGGACGAGCGTACACTCCCCGGTGTCGAACTCCGCGTTCCCGTCGTTTCTCTCCGCGGGCGCTACCCCGACGAGGTCCCGGTAGAACGCCACTGAGGCCTCGAGGTCCGAGACCATCAACAGCGTCTGGTGAAGCGATGGCGACATGGCTGTCTTCGACCCGCCTCAGGGGTTGACGTCGCCGATCTTGTCGACTTCGGGCTTGACCTCGTCGGCGTACAGTCGGAGGTTCTTGCGGACCTTCCAGTCGGGGAGGTCGCCGAAGTGGAACTGACCGACGATCCGCCCGAACCCGCCGACGGCTTCGTACTGTTTCTCGAGTTGTTCGACGACGTACTCGGGGGTGCCGACGATCGTCTCGCCGTACTCCTGGAACTCCTCGAAGTCGTAATTGAACGCGAACTCGCCATGTGGGTGGAGCTGTTCGACGTACTCGTCCCACTTCTCGGGGTCGTAGGGCTGATCGCCCATCATGCCCGCCGAGACGCCGATGTGGACGCCGGCGGTGAGCGTCTGATAGAACTTCCGGAGGTGCGGCTCCGCTTCCTCGCGGGCTTTTTCCATCGTCTCGGCGACGTAGATGGCTCGCATGACGCTGAAGTCTTCGTCGCTGGGGCTCCAGCCGTAGTCTTCCTCGGCGTACTGGCGATACTCGCCGAATTTCTCGGTGATGGTTTCGACCGGCTGGAAGACCAGCCCCGTCGGAACCTGTTTTTCGGCGGTAAAGCGCAGCGACTCTTCGCTCTCGGCCGGCATCCAGAGCGGCGGGTGCGGATCCTGATAGGGTCGGGGCCAGATGTAGACGTTCTCGTACTGGTAGTGTTCGCCGTCCCAGTCGAAGGGCTCGTCGGCGGTCCAGGACTTGATGATCAGATCCCACGCCTCTTCGAAGCGACTGCGGGACTCCTCCATGTCGATCCCGTACGCGAGGTACTCGCTGGGGATGCCGCGGGGGAAGCCGCTGATGATCCGACCTTCGGTGATGTTGTCCAGCATCGCGAGTTCCTCCGCGAGTCGGATCGGGTTCTCGCGAAGCGCCGGCAGATTCCCGAAGAACGCGATCGTGGTATCGTCTGTGCGGGCCGCCAGGTTCGACGCCGTGATGTTCGGACTCGGCTGCAACCCGTAGGCGTTGAAGTGGTGCTCGTTGACGCCGATCCCGTCGAATCCCAGGTCGGCAGCGTACTCGAGTTGGCTGAGATAATCTTGATAATACTGTGCCCCCTTCTCCGGATCGTACTCGTGTTCGGCCCAGGGCCAGGCGGATTTCTTTTCGGTGATATTATCAATATCTTGATACGGCATCAGATGGAACACAAAGGTTTCCATGTGGTCATTGTTCACATGGTACCACTTAATAGTACCTGCTGACCGTCTGAACCGGCGATATATTCTGCACCGCCCCGATCGCTCGAGCGGGTTCTAGCAACCGGCGGAAGTATTATTGGACCGTACGTGCGTCAATTACTACCATGGGAGAGAGCCCAGACGCAGCTATCGAACGAAAAGGTATCGTCCTCGAGTACTTCAGGCGGTTAGATCGCGGAGACGACCTCCTCGAACTCTTCGCGGACGACGCCCGCGTGTTCTATCCGAAGTGGGGGATCGCGACCGGACACGAGGAGATCGGAGAGATGTTCGGCGACGTCGGCGGTATCGTCTCGTCGATGTCTCACGACTACGAAACGTTCAACTACGTTATCGACGGCGACATCGTCGTCGTCGAGGGGACGAGTACCGGCGAGACCGCAGCGGGAACGGAGTGGCGACCGGACGGAACGCCCGGTGGTGGCCGCTGGTGTGACGTGTTCGAGGTACGGGACGGCGAAATCCAGCGCCTGTTCATCTATCTCGACCCCGATTACGCGGGGACGGACACGGAGCAGTATCCCTGGCTCTAGGGCGATAGCAACCGGGGAACTCGAGTCTCCCCGGTATGGCATCTCTGAATAGAACCTCCGAATAGCGGCTCGATCGATTACTCGGGCCCGAAGCTCTCTATCTCGACGGTATCGAGGTCGACTCCAACTCGAGTGAGCGCTTCTTTCGTCTCTTCGACGAACTGTTGGAAGCCGAACGCGTAGATTTCGACCGCGGAGAGCTCGAGCGATTCAACTGCGGCCTCGAGATCGTCCGACAAAATGACTGTTGCACCGCCTTCCTCCAGGGTCGTGAGCCGATCTTCGTGTGGCGGTTGACTGCCGCCGTAGACGATCGTCACGTCGTGATCCAGCCGCCGGGCGCGCTCGGCGATGCCGACCGCCGGGCCGATACCGGGTCCGCTCGCGAACACGAGGGCATCACCGTCGTCGACGTACTGGATGTCGCCGAACGGTCCCTCGACGGTGATCGTCTCGCCGAGCGTGCGTTCGACGAGCCAGGGTCCGAGCGTCCCGTCGGGATCGGCCGCGACCGTCAGTTCGAATCGCTCCTCGACGTCGGGAGACGAAATCGTGTAATACCCGGTTTCTTCCTCGCCATCGACGGTCGCCCGGACCAAGACGAACTGTCCGGGGTACGCCTCGAAATCGGCCGGCGCTTCGACTTCGATCGCGGCAGTTCGATTACCGACGTCCTCGAGTCTGGTAATTTGCAGTTCCGGCATACCGTACTCTCCCAGTGAACGGAGTAAAAAGATTCGGTCGGTGCACTACACCTTGAGGGCGAACTCCCGGAGTTCGCGGTTGAACCGCTCCGGTCGCTCCCAGAACGGCGAGTGACCCGTCTCCGGATAGACGGACCGCTCCGCGTCGTCGATGAGCTCGGCGTACTGTCGCGAGGCCTCGGGGAGCACGACGGCGTCTTCGTCGCCGTGCGTGAGGAGGAGGGGGACGTCTAGTTCCTCGAGTTCGGTTTCGTGGCTCACCGTTCGATCACGGAGACTGTCGCGGACGTGCGGCGGGACGATGACGTTGTATCCCAACATGTAGGATCGGTCTTCCGGCGAGAGATCGTCGGAGACGCACAGTTCCACGAACTGCCGCATCGTTTCGACGCTCTCCTCGGCGTCGGTCGAAACGAATCCCGGTACGAGCTCGATGTACTCCGGTCCGAGCCGTTCGGTCGCTACCTCCGTGCCGATCGACGAAATCGCGCCGACGAGGTTGATACCTGCAACGTCGTCCGTTCCGAAGGCCTCGACGTAGTCGAGGACGACCAGTCCACCGTACGACCAGCCGACGAGGATGACGTCGTCCAGGTCGAGCGCTTCCATGACCGAGCGAACGTCCTCGGCCCACAGTTCGGACGCCTCGTACGCGTCGCGAGGCTTGTCCGAGTCGCCGTGGCCGCGGTTGTCCATCGCGACGAGTCGGAGCTCGTCCGTGAGTCTCGACTCGAACTGCTTTCGCCAGCACAGCCGACTCTGGGAGTAGCCGTGAACGAGCAACACCGGCTGGCCGCTGCCGACCGCCTCAACGTGAAGCGCCAGATCGCCGCTATAGACGGTGTGGGAAACCATGGTAACGTATCTCTTCCGATACGTATTCATTTTTGGGATCACAGCCGTCAGTCCGGATACCGCCGGAATCTCGCGATCAGCGGTAGCGAACGGACTCGAGTTAGCCTTCGATCCCGGTCGACTGGTCATAGCTGTTCTCTCTTCGCTTGTGTATTGTGAACTCATGTCGGGACTACTGACCGGAAAGACAGCCGTCGGTACGGCGGCATCTGCTGCGGTATCGCACTGAAACACGGGTCCATCGGAGCCTTCGAGCCCGAAACTCGGGTTGACGAACAATTCGGTCCTGGAGCCCATCTCAATAGGGCATCGGTACGATACTGCTGTCGCGACTCATAACCGGCCGAAATTATCGGTACGATATCCATTGTGGAACCTGAGATTTATTATATGATGCTGGCTAACGATTACCGTGGTTCGGACAACCAACAGTCTGAGTTGTTACCATGGAGGATAGTACAAAATGGCAGACATAGTGAACATGGAGTGCGCGATCTCGGCGGCCGTTGACGACGGACAACGCCTGTACCTCGGCGGATTCACGCATCTCATCCCGTTCGCCGCAGGGCACGAGATAATTCGGCAGGAATACCGGGATCTCGATCTCGTTAGGGCGACACCGGACCTGATTTACGACCAGATGATCGCGGCGGGCTGTGCGAGCAAGGTGACCTTCTCCTGGGCGGGAAACCCCGGCGTCGGCAGCCTCCGCGCGTTCCGGCGGGCAGTCGAAGACGGGATTCCGAACGAGATCGCGATCGAGGAGTACTCGCACTTCGGTCTCGTTTCCCGACTGGCCGCTGGCGCGCAGGACCTCCCGTTCCTGCCGCTCCGTACGTACATCGGATCGGACTACCCGGATCACACCGACGCGATCAGGATCCTCGAGAACCCGTACGACGACGGCCCGGACGAGATCCCGGTGGTCCCACCCCTCAACCCGGACGTCGCGATCGTCCGCGCCCAGCGAGCCGACGAGGAGGGGAGCGCACAGCTGTGGGGAATCCTTGGCGAGATCGTGGAGGCGGCGTTCGCCGCCGACACCGTCGTCCTGAGCGTCGAAGAAATCGTGGACAAACGGGTCATCCGGAGCGATCCGAACAGAACGCTCATTTCGGGAACGGCGGTCGACTACGTGGTCGAGGAGCCCTACGGCTCGCACCCCTCGTACGCGCAGGGGTACTACGACAGGGACAACGAGGCGTACCTCGAGTGGGACCGTCAATCCGAGACGCACGAATCAACGACGGAGTGGCTCGACGAGTGGGTGTACGGCGTCGACGACCGAGCCGAGTACCTCGAGAAGGTGGCGACCGACCGGTTCCTCGACTTGCAGCCCCAGACGAGCTACGCGACACCGATCGATATGGGTGACTACTGACGATGACCGAGTACACGGATACCGAACTGATGATTTCTCGCGCGGCACAGGAACTACAGGACGGCGACACAACGCTCGTCGGGGTCGGAATCCCCAACCTCGCCTGCAATCTCGCGAAACGAACGCACGCGCCGGACCTGGAGCTGATCTACGAGTCAGGGACCATCGACTCGAACCCGTCGAAATTACCCCTCTCCATCGGCGATCCCGTCCTCGCGACGGGCGCCCGGAGCATCGTTCCAATGATACAGGGGTTCGGCTATTACCTCCAGTCCGGACGCATCGACGTCGGCTTTCTCGGCGGCGCACAGATCGATCGCCACGGAAACATCAACTCGACGGTCATCGGCGACTACGACGATCCGAACGTGCGCCTTCCCGGCAGCGGTGGTGCATGCGAAATCGCGAGCAACACGGATCGGACAATAATTATCACGCCCCACAGTAGCCGCCGATTCCCGGACGAAGTCGACTTCGTCACGAGCCCCGGCTACGTCGGCGGTCGCGACAACCGCGAGCAACTGGGCCTCCGCGGCGGCCCCGAAGCCGTCATCACGGACAAAGCGGTGATGCGCTTCGACGACGGCGGCGAGCTGTACGTCGAGTCGCTGCATCCCGGCGTGACGAGAGACGTCGTTCAGAACGCGACCGGCTGGGAACTGCAGTTCGGCTCCGACCTCGTCGAGACGGTGCCACCGACCGAGCAGGAGCTCGATCTCATCCGAAACGAGCTGGATCCGGACGGCGTCTACACGGAGTGAAAATCTTGTCGCCGTGTATCGGTTATCCACTCTCGAGACCGCTCGAGATGTCCTCTTGAACGTTCTCAGAATGCATATAAATAAGAATTCTAACAAAAGTTATTTTAGCATGCCTTCGATAGCTATTGGTGGGTCATACCATGCCAGAGATTCCAGGGATACACCACGTGACAGCGTTCTGTGACGACCCGCAGGAGAACTACGATTTCTTCACGAACGTACTCGGGATGCGCTTCGTCAAGCGAACGGTCCGCTTCGACGTTCCCGAGAAGATTTATCACCTCTACTACGGGGACGAGGAGGGGACCCCCGGCACGATCGTGACCTACTTCCCGATGACCAACATGCCGATGGAAGAGGGCATGGTCGGCAAGGGAATGATGCGCTCGGTCGGGCTGACGATTCCCGAGGGATCGGTCGATTACTGGACGAATCGCTTCGAGGAGCACGACGTCGAGTTCATGATCGACGAGCGCTTCGACGAGACCGCCATCGAGTTCACCGATCCCGACGGACTCCCGTTCGAACTCGTCACCGGCGACTCCGACATCGAGCCGTGGACCGACGGCAACGACGTCCCCGCCGAACACGGCATCCGTGGGATGTTTAATACCACCCTTCACTCGAACGACCCAGCCGGCACTATGGACGTCCTCGAGACGATGGGCTGGGATCGCATCGGCGAAGCAACCCACCCGCAAGCAGGCGACCGCATCCGGTACGAAGCGCCCGGCGACGCGCCGTGTGCCACCACGGTCGACGTCCTCATCCGCCCGAACGCGCCACAGGGACGAATGGGGATCGGGACCTACCTCCACGTCGCCTACCGCGTCGCCAACGGCTGGGAACAGGACGAGGTCAGCGATACCCTCCGCGAGAACGGCTACATCACTACCTCGACGAAGGATCGCGACTATTTCAACTCGCGGTACATCACCGAACCCGGCGGCGCTATCTTCGAGTACGCGACCGACGGTCCCGGCTTCGACATCGACCAGGATCCCGCCGAGTACGGCGAGGAACTCAAAGTTCCCGACTGGCTCGAGGTCGATGTCGACCGGATCGAAGAGATGCTCCCGCCGCTCGAAACTACCTGATCAGTTTCGACTCCATTTTTCCCAGTAGTAGTGCCGCCACGGTGCCATCAATGCCGTACCAACGGTTATTGCAACCGTTCGGGACTTCGCGACCGGCGACTTCGACCCGGAGCGGCTCGTGACGTCACGAATCGAGCTCGAGGATATCGTCGAGGACGGATTCGAGCGGCTCATGGTGGACGGGAGCGACGAAGTGAAGATTATGGTCCGACCGTAACCGGATCCGATATCTGGGATCTCCACGAACGACACTCGATTATCGCGATCCAAACCTGCTGACCGACTCCTGCGAGTGGGCGATATTCAGCTCCACTTCGTTGACGACGCTCAGAAGCATTTCGACGACATCCGCTTTCAGGTACTCGTCGTCCATTCGATGGCGCGGCCCCGCGACGGAACACGCGCCGATGACGGTTTCCTCGGGGACGACGGGGACCGCGACGGCGACGAGCCCGTCGGTACTCTCCTCTCTGTTGAGCGCGTAGCCGCGCTCGCGAATCTGCTCGAGTTCCGCCAGTAACTCCGCCTCGTCGGTTATCGTCTTCTCCGTCGCCTCCGGGAGCCCGACATCGTCGATGTGGCTTCGAACTGCCGATTCCGGAAGCTGGGAGAGGATCGCCTTCCCGGCCGCGTTCTGGTTGGGATAGAGCCGCCGGCCGAGACGGGTCCGCGTGAAAACGCCCTGCGTCCCGTTTTCTCGGAACAGCGTGATAGCCCGACCGCCCTCGAGGATGGAGAACAGCGCTACTTCGTTCGTCTCCTCCGCCAGTTCCCGGACTCGAGGTTTGATGATCTCCGAGCCGACGTAGCGCGATCGGAGCCAGCCACCGTAGTCGAGAAACCGAAACCCGAGTTCGTATTCGCTTCCGTTTTTGACGACGAATCCGTGGTTCGTCAACGTCGATAGGTGTTTATACACTGCTCCTTTCGAGAGACCAGTTTCCTCGCCGATCGCTGTGACTTTTCCTCCCTCCATCCGTTTGAGCGCCTCGAGAATCGCAATCGACGTTTCGACTGCCTGCACGCCCGATCCGGTATGTACATTGTTATCTTTGTTCATAGTTATCGAATGGTCGTTGTCCCCCGTATATTTTACTGTTAGTAAACGATATTCGCTATCCTTTCACGCACCGGAACTACAAACGACGATAGGGTGAGAAAATTAACCGTGACAGGCATTACCAGGATAACGAGTAGCATCTCGATATCCGCGCTCCGCTACAGCAGTAGCGGATACGCTCGATGAGTGAGTTGAGAACGAGTGTACACTATTCGTGTAATCGTCACACTGTGCATATGAGACGAGTTTCTGTTATGGATTGTTATTGAAAGAAGCGTATGGATAAACAAAATCGGCCTGTAGGGCAAGAAGTTTGGATATATTCGGAGATTGGGAACGGATCGGTATCATCTGTCTGTAAACCCTAATTTGCGGGATAATCGCATTCACTCCGGTTTGTCCGCGCGGCTAACGTTTTCATAACAAAGGTACTGCTGTTATCCTAACCGGCGGTTTCCGTAACAGTGGTGCTACTGTCATTACACCTCCGATAATTGACACCAATAGTTGCTATAAACCGGAGACGAAACAGCGAACCGAGGCCCGTGAACGGCGAGCTCCGATGCGTTCACAAAGTATTTCTTCGACACATCCAATTTTGCGGTATGCCCCCGATGGACGATGACTTAGACGAAACTCGAGGTCGTAACAGCAAGGTCAACCGTCTCATAGAGACGTACGGACTGCAGGGGCTCGGCGGGGAGCTCGAACGGTTATGGACCGCCGACGAAAGCGAGGAGCGACAGAGTTTGCGCGAACTCGCGACCGTATTCAATCGACGATTGGTAGAGAGTGCGATGGAAGACGCCGGAGTGCAATCGCTCGATGGGGAGGTAGAGAATATCTACCGGCTCCTCACTGACGAGCGCGTTACCAGTGCCGATCGCACCCGAACGCGTCGGCGACTCGAGCGGGACGGCGTCGACGTCGACGCGCTCCGAGCCGATTTCGTCTCGTACCAGGCGATACGGACCTATCTCACCGACTATCGAGACGCGAGTTACACGAAGAATGCCGAATCCACGAAGTCGATCAAAGAGACGATTCAGCAGTTACGAAGCAGGATTACGGAAATCACGGAGAGCAAATTATCCCGGTTAGCGAAGCGGGGCGAATTACTCCCCGGCGATTTCCGCGTTATCGTCGATGTCCGTGCCGTCTGCGAAAACTGTGGCACGCAAACGGACGTGATTACGCTCATAGACGACGGCGGCTGTGACTGTCGAGAGTAGTTCCTCCTTCCAAAATACAGCTACTGCTAGATGGCTGTCGCGTGAACAGATCACGCCGAGCGCTACTGGAACGTAACCGCGTTCGGAGACGGCGGAATACAGTCGTTTGAATAGAGCAAATAATTTATCCGTATCGGAGCGAAAATGAGCGACAATATGGATTCTGCACAAAAGAAGCACGGAACGGCGCACGTCGATATCCAGAATATCGGCGGTATCGACCGGACGGACGTCTCGTTCGAACCGGGAGTCACGGTACTGGTCGGTCGAAACGCGACGAACCGAACCTCCTTCCAGACTGCCCTCATGGCCGCACTGGGAAGCGATCGAGTCTCTCTCAAAGGCGATGCCGAAGAAGGACACGTCGAACTGTCGATCGACGGCGAAACCTACTCTCGGGCGTTGAACCGAGACGGAACGGCCGTTCAGACGACTGGCGACGCGTATCTCGACGATCCGATGCTCGGCGATCTCTTCGCGTTTCTTCTCGAGGACAACGAGGCCAGGCAAGCCGTCGCTCGAGGCGGCGATCTCCGCGAGATTATCATGCGCCCGATCGACACGGCGGAGATTCAGGCGGAGATAGACCGGCTGAGAGAGCGACGAAGCGACGTGGAACGTCGACTGGACGAGATCGACTCCCTGAAACGGGAGCTTCCGTCACTGGAGGCAGAAAAGCGTGAACTCGATGACGAAATCGAGGAGAAAAAATCCGAGCTCTCGGAAATAGAGGGGGAGATAGATCACAGAGACGCCGATATCGAGGAAAGCAGACAAACGGCGAACGAAGCGGACGAGAAACTCGACGAGTTACAGGAGACGAGACGCGAACTCAACGACGTCCGATACGATCTCGAAACGGAACGGGACAGTGTCGCTGAGCTGCGATCGGAATTACAGGAGCTAGAGGACGAGAGAGCCGAACTCTCCGAGATCAACGCGGGTGAACTCCAGCGGATCGAATCAGACGTCGAGCGTCTTCGGTCGAAAAAACGAGCGGTAGAATCGGAGATTAGTGAGCTCCAGAGTATTCTGCAGTTCAACGAGGGAATGCTGGAAGACGTCGACGACGAGATCCTCTCAGCTCTCGATTTCGAAGAGAGCGAACAGGAATCGGTGACGGATAGATTGGTGCCCGACGACACCGTCCAGTGTTGGACCTGTGGCAGTACGGTCGAGGCCGACCAGATCGAAGCGACCGTCGACACGCTTCGCGAACTCAGCCGAACGAAATTCCAAACGGTACGGGAGATCGACGACGACCTCGAGGAACTGAAGAAGAAAAAGCGAGCGATACAACAGCAGAGACAGCGTCGAGAACGGCTGGATACGAAGCTGGAGCAAGTGGAGCAACACATCGAGCGGAGTACGGCTCGCATCGAAGACCTGCAGGATCGACGGGACGACCTCACTCAGGAGATCGAACGCATCGAAGAAACGATCGACAAACGGGAAGACGAAGAGCGAAGCGAGATACTCTCCCTTCACAGGGACGCGAACCAGCTCGAGTACGAACTCGGACAACTCGAGAACGAGCGCGAGCGCGTGGATGACGAAATCACCGCGATCGAGGAACGACTGGCCGAGCAGCGCGACTTGGAAGACGAGGCGGACGAGATACGGGACGAGATAGAACGGCTCCGGACGAGAATCGATCGAATAGAGCAGGAAGCGGTCGAAGCATTCAACCAACATATGAACGAGATTCTCGACCGCCTCGGATACGAAAACCTCGAGCGCATCTGGCTCGAACGAGTCGACAGTGAGGTCCGAGACGGCCGGAAGACGGTCTCCAAAACGATGTTCGAACTCCACATCGTGAGAACGACCGCGTCCGGCACCTCTTACGAGGATACCGTCGACCATCTCAGTGAGAGCGAACGGAACGTGGCCGGACTCGTCTTCGCGCTGGCCGGGTATCTCGCACACGACGTCTACGAGACGCTTCCGTTTATGGTGTTAGATTCCCTCGAAGCGATCGACTCGAAACGGATCGCAAAGCTGGTCGACTACTTTCAGGGCTACTGTCAGTATCTCGTCGTCGCGCTGCTGCCGGAAGACGCCGAATCGCTCGACGCCGACTACGAGCGGATAACGGAGATATAGGGCCGTCTCGGTAGCGCTTCGATCGATCGTTCCGTCTCGTATTAGAGAAAGAATACAGTCCCGATGGACCCGTCCGGTTACGTGCGCTAGCCCGTTTCACCCCGATCTCGTCAGTCCTCGATTCCGAATATGTTGAATTTTTGTTGTCGAACGTGTCTGGCGATAGTCCGGGAAGGAGACGAACGAGTCGTCGATCAGCTCAGAACGTCTTGCGGATTCTCGTACACGACTTGCCGAATCGTCTCGATGTCGAGTCCCATTCGATACATCTCGAGGATCGTCCGCTTGAAGGCGAACACGTCGCTCCGGAGCACGCCCGCGCTGTCGGTTTCGACCAGGATGCGATCCGGGCCGTACTCCGCGACTACTTCGGCGACATCGGTGGGCGTGACGCCGAGCAGCCACGGGTAGCTGACAGTGAAGCTGAGGTAGCAATCGGTGTTCTCCAGGACGTAGGGCGCGATTTTCGTGTCCGCGTGGGACAACACCAGCTGCTCGTCCGGCAGTCCCGCGTCGTCTTTCAGGTCGATATCGATCTCGATCGCTTCCCGTTTCGGGTAGTCCGACGTCAGGACCGGCTCCTGTTGCAGGGAGAGGTCCAGTTCGTACCCCGGAATATCTCCGCGTACTCGATCCGGGAAATCGACGTCCTCGAGGTCGGCGGGCGTGTGCAAGATCGCCGGAAGACCGAGGTCTGCGGCGATCTCGAGTTGCCGTCTCGTGACGTCTTTCTGTTCCTCCAGCTCCCAGCCGGAGACGTGTTGGGCCTCAGTGATGCCGATCTCGCCGACCGCAGCGACCTCCTCGAGTTCGCAGTAGTCCGGCAGGACGTCGAGGAGTTCCTCGTAGTTCTCGACGCGCGCACCGGTGTGGATGCCGATACCGACCTTCGCGTCGATAAGGTGCGATTCCCGGATCTGTGCGAGTCGGCTGAGCGCATCGTCCCAGAGGTACCGGACATCCTCCGGTGCCACGGGCTTGTAGGGCGTCCAGTAGTAGGCCGCGGCCATCATCACCATCGACTGACAGCCGCTGATCGCGAACTTCTCGCGTTCGTTCCACGAGAGCGTATGCGCGTGGTTGTGAACGTCTATCCACGGCATACTGGTCAGTTCCGGCGGAATCGGTTCGCTCTCTTCGAGACTGTACTCGGCGTCCGTCGGACGCCGCGTGGGATACTCCTGCGACATGGTTATTCAGTGTACTGGCAGGGGTTTGTAAGTTCCCCGAGTCCATCGATACCGACCGTCACGGAATCCCCGCCCTCGAGAAGCTTCTCCCGCCAGTTCCACGTCCCGAGTATCGATCGAAGCTCTCGCGGGAGTTCGACGCCGGCGCCACGCCCGGATTCGTTCAGGTTTACGACCCCGTCGTCCGAGACGACGCCTGTCCAGTGCCGTTCGCTGCCGTCAGATTCGAATTGTCCGAGTTTCATATCGTGTTTCAGTCCCCGTTCGTCTTCAGAACAGACTCACGTTCACGGCGTAGGCCCACGCTTCGCTTCCCATCGACAGCAGAACCAGCGCCCCGCCGAGCAGGCCGACGTTCTTCAGGAAGTGGTTCAGCTCGTTCTGTCGATCCTCGCCGGACGCGTTCCAGAAATCGTGGAACAACGGCGTCGCAACGATGAGGAACGTGGCGAGCGCTCCCGCGGAAATCACTGGATACACCCCGAAAATGATCCCCAGCGAACCGAGGACGAGGACGACTCCCGACGAGATCACCGACAGTGACGGGGCGAACATACCCTTGTACTGGGCGTATCCGACGCGTCCCTCGTACTCCGCGAAGTGATTGTACCCGTTGTACAGGAACAGGACGCCGAACAGGAGGCGGCCGGCTAACAGGAACTCGCCTTCAAGTGCCATTGGCCTCCTCCCGGAGCGATCGTTTCCCACCTGATACGGTCTGGTGCCGGTCACGAATTTCGAACATCGTCCTACCATACGAACTGTTAGCACTATACATCTTACGGCAAGCGATACTGTCGGCTCTCGCGAGATGACCGCCGTCGTCGATCGAGAACCAGAGTCGCCGGTCTTCGAATGCGAATCGAGCCCGCTCCTCCCGTCCTCGGGATTAAGTACCACGGGCGTGTTTTTCGAGTCAGAATGAGAATTGGGCAATTCAGCACGGGAGAAACCGAGCAGCAGTGGTGTGGCGCGCTTGTCGACGATGACACTGTCGTGAATCTCCCCGCGTCCGGAACGGCAGCGGGGATCGAGATCCCGCGGACCCTCTCGGCCCTGCTCGAGGAATGGAACTGGCAGCGGAAGGTCGATCTCGCGCTCGAGTATGCGACGGAAACCGGCACGAATCAGTACGAGATCGACGAACTCACGCGACACGCGCCCGTCGGCGACCCGCAGAAGGTCGTCTGCGTCGGACTGAACTACGAGGATCACGCCGAGGAAGGTGACAATCCGATCCCCGACGAACCGGTCCTGTTCTCGAAGTTTCCGACGGCGGTGACGGGGCCCGGTGACGAGATTACGTGGGACCCGGAGTACACCGAGCAGGTAGATTACGAAGCCGAACTGGTCGTCGTGATCGGCCGGGAAGCGCGGAACGTGAGCGAAGACGACGCCGAGGAGTATATCGCCGGGGTCACCGTCGGGAACGACATTTCGGCGCGCGACCTGCAACACAGCGACGGACAGTGGGTTCGCGGGAAGAGTCTGGACACGTTCGCGCCTACCGGCCCGGAACTGGTCACGTTGGAGGAGATCGACGATCCCCACGACCTCGACATCTGGGCCGAAATCGACGGCGAACGACTCCAGGATTCGACGACGTCGAATCTCATCTTCGGGATCGACGAACTCGTCTCGTTCTGTAGTCAGGCCTTCACGCTCTCCCCAGGCGACCTCATCTTCACCGGGACGCCGCCGGGCGTCGGCGTCTACCGCGACCCGCCGGTTCTCCTGGACGACGGAACGACGGTCACTATCGGCATCGACGGCGTCGGCGAACTGACGAACACGTGCCGGCAGCAGTAGGCGACTACTCGGTGCCGGCCCGACGCGCAGAAACGAGCCGTTCGAAACGTGATCCAACGGGTTTGACGGCCTCACTCGAGAGCGGTTCGCAGATCGTCGGCGATATCCGCGAGCGCTTCCCGGGACCGATCGAACTCGAACGGCTCTGCGGCTAACTGGACGAAGGCGTGGATGGCGTCGTCGTAGTGGTGATGAGAGACGTCGACACCGGCCTCCTCGAGTCGCTCGGCATACGCGACCCCCTCGTCGCGAAGCGGGTCGAATCCGCCCGTCACGACCGTCGCGGGCGGCAGCCCTTCGAAGTCGGGAGCCAAGAGCGGAGACGCGTAGACGTTCATCACATCGATCTCGTGTTCGAAGTACTGCTCGTCGAACCAGGTCAGGTCCGCTGCCGTGATGAAGTAGCCCTCCCCGTTCTCGTCGATTGAGTCCCAATCCTCATGTGGGGAGACTGATGGATAGAGAAGCACCTGATACGTGATGTCGGGACCGTCTTGGTCTCGAGCCATGTGTGCGACGACCGCCGCGAGGGTCCCGCCGGCAGAGTCGCCGGCGACGACGAGTTCGTCGGGGTCGCAACCGAACTCCGTCGCGTTCTCGGCGACCCACTCCGTCGCCGCGTACGCGTCCTCGACGGCCGCCGGGAAGGGGTGTTCCGGTGCGAGTCGGTAGGCGACGGCAACGACGGCGACATCTGCGGTGTTTACGAACGTCCGACAGAACTGGTCGTGACTCTCGAGTCCGCCGGCGACGAAGCCGCCGCCGTGGAAGAACATCGTCACCGCGAACGGCTCTTCTCCCTCCGGGAGGTAGATCCGAAGCGGAAGGTCGCCGCCGGGTCCGTCGATGGTTCGGTCGATGACGTCTCCGACCGGTTCGGGTTCCTCGACCGCGAACACGTCGTCGGTGATCGCTCGAACGTCTTCGACCGGTAGTTCGTGAAACGCCGGTGCGTCTTCCGACTCTTCGATGAACGCCTGTAACTGTGGGTGTGTTTCTTGTGCACGCATCACACTACACCAAGACCCTCATTCGATAAATATGTTTAGGGGACTGAGCCCTGCTCGTCCCGATGCGTTCTTTCGTCTTTTCGACTCCATTCGGCTCGGCCCGTGAACCTCACCGTCCTGATTTGACAGCAGGTGGGACACAAACGGTTCTGTGGAACTGCTTACAGACTCACCCCAACTCCGCTGTTTGACACTATCCAAAACGTGGTAGCAGGATCCTAACTGGCCGATATTTCATGGAAAGCTATTTTACGGTCCTCTCTAAACGTAATGGTGTACCATACCATGCCAGAGATTCCAGGGATACACCACGTGACAGCGTTCTGTGACGACCCGCAGGAGAACTACGACTTTTTCACGAACGTTCTCGGAATGCGCTTCGTCAAGCGAACGGTCCGCTTCGACGTTCCCGAAAAAATTTATCACCTCTACTACGGCGACGAGGAGGGGACCCCCGGCACGATTGTGACCTACTTCCCGATGACCAACATGCCGATGGAGGAGGGGATGGTCGGCAAGGGAATGATGCGCTCGGTCGGGCTAACGATTCCCGAGGGATCGGTCGATTACTGGACGAACCGCTTCGAGGAACACGACGTCGAACACACGATCGACGAGCGCTTCGACGAGACCGCCATCGAGTTCACCGATCCCGACGGTCTCCCGTTCGAACTCGTCACCGGCGACTCCGATATCGAGCCGTGGACCGACGGCAACGACGTCCCCGCCGAACACGGCATCCGCGGGATGTTCAACACGACGCTGCACTCGAACGATCCCGCCGGCACCATGGACGTCCTCGAGACGATGGGCTGGGACCGCGTCGGCGAGGCGACCCACCCGCAGGCGGGCGACCGCATCCGGTACGAAGCGCCCGGCGACGCGCCGTGTGCCACCACTGTCGACGTCCTCATCCGTCCGAACGCGCCACAGGGACGGATGGGGATCGGGACCTACCTCCACGTCGCCTTCCGCGTGGCTAACGACTGGGAACAGGACCAGATTAGCGATACTCTCCGCGAGAACGGCTACATCACTACCTCGACGAAGGATCGTGACTACTTCCACTCGCGGTACATCACCGAACCCGGCGGTGCCGTCTTCGAGTACGCGACCGATGGCCCCGGCTTCACCATCGATCAGGACCCAGCCGAGTACGGCGACGAACTCAAAGTCCCCGACTGGCTCGATGTCGACATCGAGCGGATCGAAGAGATGCTCCCGCCGCTCGAAACCGACTGACCTGTTTACCCCTCTCTTTGGTATCGTAGGCCGAGTCGTTCTCGAGTGCCCGATCAGCTCCCGAGTCCGAACACGTCCCGCGGGTTCTCCAACACGACTTTCCGGATCGCCGCCTCGTCGATCCCGTAGCGATACAGTTCGAAGATCGCTCGTTTCAGCGCGAACGGATCGGTGCGGAGGACGTTCGCGCAGTCCGTATCGATCATGATCCGGTCCGGACCGTACTCGTCGATCGCGTCGGCGACATCCGCAGCGGTAACGCCGATCAGCCACGAGTGGCCGATCGTAAAGCTCAGATAGCAGTCCGTCTGCTCCATCAGATACGCGGTATTGTTTTGGTCCGCGTGCGAGGCGACGACCCGCTCGTCGTTAATACCCGCATCGCGCATGGCTTCGACATCGAGCTCGACCGCCTCGAGCGCCGGATTGTCGCCATCGATCACCGGCTCCGTGCTGAGCCCCGTGTTCTTCTCGTAGCCGGGGGTCTGTACCTCCGGGCGGTACGACCGCTTCGATTCGGCAGATCGGTTGGGCGTATGGAGTATGATCGGCAGCTCGTAGGTATCCGCGAGCTCCATCTGCGCCTGGACGATCGCTCGCTGTTCGTCCACGTCCCAGCTACTGACGTGTTGAGATGGCGTGACGCCCGTCTCTCCGATCGCTGCGACCGCGTCCAGTTCGCAGTAGTCGTCCATCGCGTCCAACAGCTCGTCCGGGTCCTCGATTCGAACGCCGGTGTGAATACCGAGGCCGAGTTTGGCCTCGAAAAAGTGATTCCGCTCGATAGCCGCTCGACGATTGACCGCGTCGTCCCAGAGAAAGCGAACGTCGTCCGCTTCGACCGGTTTGTACGGCGTCCAGTGGTAGCCGGAGGCGACCATGATCATCGCCTCACAGCCCGAAAGCGCGTACCGTTCTCGATCCGTCCACGAAAGCGTCTGCGCGTGATTGTGAACGTCGATCCAAGGGAGATTGAGGAGGTCGGTCGGCGGATCGAACTCGTCCTCGTCGACGAACGCTGCGTCGGTCGGTCGCCTCGTCGGAGCGGTCGGTGACATCGTTCGGTGAATGGGTTGCGTCGGACTCCCAATACGTCTTCGGGTCGTCGTTCGGCGTCTCCTCGCTCGAGAGACCGGCAGGGCTACCTGGAACGTCGAGCGTCGCGACTCGACGCTCATCAGTCGCGGTTCGCCGATCACGTCTGGCCCAGTCGGATGTGGCTCGAGAGCATCGGTCTCCGTTGGCCACGTACGGATTCGGACGATCCTCCCAATTGAGACCAGTAGTTTACAGACGTGTATTTGTAATTCTATCTTATCCGCCGCTGCTATTGCCGTTCACGGATCGGACACTGTACTCGTCTCGAGTGAATCCGGGCAGTGAGGATCAGACTTTCGCGGAGCTGTTCTCCGTTTTCGAACGGGAATAGAACAGTTGATGGAGCGTCTCACTGGCTCACCAACTGGAGCACCTTCGAACGAGAAGTGGGAGCGATTGAAGCAGCGACAATATATAGTGTAGCATCCCCACCAGAACTTGTTTATCATATTACTAGTACAGGGGACAAACGTTATAATAGTGTGATATATCTCCAAGACACCTACTGATGCTTACCCGACTGCTGACACACGAGTAATAAAATGGCTAATTTTCATTTTGAGCGTACGAAACCGCTGTTAACCAGATCCTGTTCGACAGAGGCGAGTTGATCGTTCAATCTTTCTCGAGAGAGCAGTCAGACCACAGAATCACTATCGAGAAACAGAGTCTCCCCAATAGATCGTGCTTCTCGGATAGCCAAGACAGAAGCGCAGCAGCTAGTCGGTACCATATCGACTACCAACTGCGACAGCAAGAACACGTTTTGTCCCGGCTATTTTGTAGTATATATTCAAGACTATCTCCTGATATTCCTCTCAGAATTTTTAGCAGTACCGACTAGGCGCTGCCATTGTAATTATCTCGGAGACCCCGTTACTCGTCTGCGTGTTCGCTGCGGTTTCGAGAACACCACCGAGAGATTCCGACGAAATAGTGACGGTCTCGAGTCGCCGATCCGCAGTAGAGTGGTGGTCCGTGTGCTCGTCACGAAGACTGCCAACTGCCGCCGTTCGAACTGTACTCGAGTCGTTCATCAGTGATCGGATCCAGTAACATCGCCGGCTAGTCGACAGTTCGGTAATGTGCTCGAGTGGCCGTCGTACCTACTGATCGATTCGCTCTACTGGAGTGACGAATGGGCGCGGATTCCATAGAGGTCAGATACTCTGTCACCGCGATATTTACGACGGGCTGGCCGACGGGTAGCTTTTTTCTCCGACGTACTCTTCTCCCTTCGCTCTTCCTGTCCCCAAACCCGTCCTCGAGGACATGTATTCTGCGGTAAATACGGGTGCGGGAACCGGTGATCGGGTGGATTAGCGCTGCCGGCGTAAGAGCAGCGTTCCGATACCAGCCACCACGGCAGTGCCGACGATGGCGACGCTAAGGGACCCGAACCCGGCTTCGTCAGTCTGACTATCATCGGTTTGCGATTCGCTATCGCCGCCTTCGGTCTGTGAATCGTCACTGGGGTACTCGAGCGTAATATGGTCTCGAACCTCCTTCTCGAAGTGAGTGTGGACCTCCGTCCCTTCGACACTGCCTTCGAGGTGGACGACGTAGTCGCCGGACCCCGTGAAGATGACTGGTGCTTCGTACACGCCCGGTTCCCCGTGTTTCTCACTGAGTTCGAGCGCGGTTTTCTCGCTCTCGGCGGTCTGGACGGACACGGTTAGATTCTCGGCTTGGTCCGTGACTGGCTCGCCTGTCTCGTTATTCACGATCTCGAACTCTACCCACATCCGTTCGCCAGTGATGAGGGGTTCATCCGCACCACCGAAGGTGATGTCATACCCTTCGACGTTCTGTGTCTCATGGGCCATACCCGGCGTCGCGATACCGGTCATCAACACTGCAAGCATTACGAGCGCGATCAGTGGTTTCTTGAACGCCATCCTGTGAGACGATCGTTTAGTAGAAGCATGAAGAATATGGTTCATTCATCGAAAAGGTGGTTCATGTATCGGAAATACACTACAATCGGCCAATAGTATCGGAACTTCGATGGGTACACGGTTTCTCCGCGAGAACCTGTCGAACGTGATCGCTGTATCCGAACCCGATCTTCGAGGACAACTCACCTCGAGGGAGCCGAAACGGTGTCCCGACTGCGGCGTGGCGGTACCCGAACGCGACCCGCTGGTCGACTGGTCTCTTCGAAATTCGACTCCACTCAAAATGATCGAACAAATAAGGGAATCTGACTACCACGGCCGCTAACCTGTACGTCCTCGTTTCAGCGTCGATCCGGCGGACAGTGCATCCCTACCGCGGCGGAACACCCTCGAATAGGCGAACGGCAGACAACCCGATGGAGCGTCGCTGACGCTCGCGTCTCGTGCCGGCTACCCGACCGTTGTCGTCCACGGGAACGCGGGTAGCGCCCGGCTGACAGGGGTAACCGGGTCGAAACAATGAGTCGGTGCGCCGTCCGCTGGCAGTGAGACCCCTGTAAGGATGTTCAACCAATCAGTTCACGAGTCGCGATCGTCGTCGAGGGACCGAACGGATGACCGCGAATCGACGACGGCCGTTCGTCTCGAGGACGTCACTCACCGCTACGGCTCGAGCGGCGGGCGCTTTCGCTCGAGCGACGAGCGGACGGTGACCGCGCTCCGCGACGTCTCCTTCGACGTGCCGACGGGGACCATCGTCGGACTCGAGGGGCCGAGCGGGAGCGGGAAGTCGACGATCCTGCACGCGGTCGCTGGGCTGCTGGTGCCGACGGAGGGCAGCGTTCGGCTGCGCGACACCGACCTCGCGGCGCTCTCCGACGGGGAGCGAACCCGAATGCGGCGACGCCACATCGGGATCGTGTTCCAGCGGTTCCACCTCCTGCCGTCGCTGTCCGCTCGTGCGAACGTCGCGTTGCCGCTCGTGCAGGCGGGCGTCCCCCGGTCCGACCGGCGGGAGCGTGCGACCGATCTGCTCGAGGCGGTCGGGCTGGGTGATCGCACCGCGCACCTGCCCGGCGAACTCAGCGGCGGCGAGCGACAGCGTGTCGCGATCGCACGGGCGCTCTCGACCGATCCGGACGTGATCGTCGCCGACGAGCCGACGGGCGAACTCGATACGGCGACCGGCGGTGACGTCCTCGAACTCCTGACCGATATCGGGCGCGATCGTGCGGTGCTGGTGGCCTCGCACGACGCGGCCACGCTGTCGGTTGCGGATCGCGTCATCACGCTTCGCGACGGGCGGGTGGACGATGACCGATGAGACCGACGGGCTACCCGAGGGCGTCGAGACGAAGCGACGAACGCGGTGGACGGGGCTCGTCGGACTGACACTCAGTCGGTGGTGGCAGCGAGCGACGGGGACGACGGCGGGCCGGATCGTGTCGACCATCGGTGCCGTCGCACTGACGATCGCGTTCCTGCTCGTCGTGACGGGCATCGCGCTGGCGCTGGCCGACGGCGGCGCGACGACTCGAGACGATGCGGACGTCCGTATCACGCCGACCGAGGGGAGCACATTATCGTCCGTCGACGGGGTCGAAGGACCGCGCCTCGGGGCGACGAACGAACGGGCTGGGGCCATCCGCTCACACGACGGTGTCGACCACGCCTCACCGGTGCTCGTCGAGACGGTGCGACTCGAGGCGGACGGCGGCGAGCCGAAAACGGTCCGTCTCGTCGGCGTCGTTCCCGACGGCGAGTCGCGGACCGTCGCGGGGCTGCCGACGGACCGCCTCGAGCCGGGCGATTCACACTACGCGAACGGGTCCTACGACGGCCCGCAAAACGGCGGCATCGTGCTCTCTCACACCGCTGCCGACCGACTCGGCGCGTCCGACGGCGACGAGCTGGCCGTCTCGAGGGGGCCGATGCGGTCGAACGAACTGTCAGTAACGGTGACGGCTGTCGCGGACGCCGAGGGTGAGGAGACCGGTGCCCCGATCGCGCTCGTTCACGCGAGCGAGCTCCAGTCGGTTTCCGGGGCCGACGACGGGCAACTCGCCGATCGAGTGCTGGTCTGGGGCGACTCCGACGCGGCGCAGTCGGCCGCAACTGACGCGTATCCCGACGCGTCAGTCGAGGTCGCCGGAAGCGCCGACCCCGCCGCGCTGTTCGAGGACGGGCTGGCGTTCGCGACCAGCGTCATCGCGCTGATCGTCGGCGTGACGATCTGTGCGTCGTTCGTCGCGACGACCATGGGCATGACCGTCGACGAGGACCGGCGGACGCTGGCCGTCCTCGAGTCGATCGGCATCCCCACTCGCGGCCGGCTCGCCGTGGTCGCGATTTCGACGGGAGTCACCACGTTCGTCGGCTCGCTCGTCGGGATCGGCCTCGGCGCGGCAGGAATCGTCGGCGTCAACGCGATTGCCAGCGCGACCGTCGCCCCGGGAGCGGTCGCGCAGTTCCATCCGTTGTTCGTCCCGTACGCGATCGCCGTCGCCCTCCTGTCGGGCCTCGTCGCCGTTCCCTATCCCCTCGCGGTGGCCGCGCGGACGTCCGTCCTCTCGGAGGTGGGACGATGAGCGTCGGCGGCGCGATCGTTCGAACGCGAGCCGTCATCGGACTCGCGCTCGCACAGCTCCGGCGCTCGCCCGGCCGGACCGTCCTCACCGTGCTCGCGGTCACCCTGGCCGTCCTCTCGGTGACGGTGCTCGCGAGCCTCGGCGTGGGCGTCGTCGAGAAGGGAGAGCAGGGGCTGGACAGCGCAGATCGGGACATCTGGATCTCTCGCTCTCCGGTCGATCCGGCGGCCAGCGGCACTGAAAACCCGATCGTCGGCGCTCACGGGACGGCGGCTCAGCTCACCGCGCGGGACGACATTTCCTCGGCCTCCCCGATCGCTATGTACGACGTCTACCTCGGAACGGACCCGTCGGACCTCGAGCGCAGACCCGCGGTTGGCGTTCAGGAGACCCACGACGGCTTCGACTTCGAGGCGGGCCACGGGTTCGAGGTGGACGAAGAGACCGCCGCGAGTCCCCCGTCCGACGAGCCCCAGCGCGACGAGATAATCCTCGATCCGCGGGTCGCCGACGAACTGGGCGTCTCGGTCGGCGACACGGTCTACGTCGGAACCAGCCGACACACCGCGGCGGCGAACGAGCTCACCGTCATCGGCCTCTCCGGCTACTACTCGCAGTACCTCGGCTCGCCGGCGGTGACGGTCCCGCTGGGCGACCTGCAGGCCATCGCCGGCACGTCGGGGACCGATCGGGCGACGTACCTCACCGCCGACGTGGCGGACGACGCCGACCGCGACGCCGTCGCGGACGACCTGAGCGAGGAGCATCCCGAGTACGACGTTCGGACCAGCGATGAACAGGTGCAGTCGATGCTCGAGGAGCGGACGATGGTGCTCGCGAGCGGCGCGACGCTGGTCGGGCTCGCTGTCCTCGGCGGGATCGTCCTGACGGCCAACCTGTTCGCGCTCGTGGCCCACCAACAACGCGAGGAGCTCGCGGCGCTCCGCGCGATCGGGCTCTCTCGTCGGCTGCTCGCCGGCACGATCGGGACGCAGGGACTCGTTATCGGATTGGCCGGCGGGCTGCTCGCCGTCGCGGTGACGCCGCTGGCCGTGCTCGGGTTGAATCGGTTCTCGGCGTCGGTGATCGGCTTCGAGCGACTCCTCCGGACGCCGCCCGAGATCTACGCCGGCGGGTTCGCGCTCGCGCTCGGGGCCGGAACGATCGTCGCGATCGTCGCCGGCTGGCGGGCCGGCCGGTACGCCCGCATCGAGCACCTCGAGGCTTGACTGCGATCGAGTGCTGCCGATTAAGTAATATCGATCGAGTGGTGTTGACCGAGCGATGCCGGCCGAAGCAGAATCGCTGCCGGCGTTCTCACCCCGAATCCACTTGCCGACTGCGCTCGTACGGATCGTAATGCGACTTCGAACACCCGCCCGCGATCGAGCGACCGCAGCGTCCGGACCGGAATCGACGGCTGACTCCTCGTCGACGGGTGGCCTCGCCAGATACCTTCTCGTCGCCACCGGGGTCTTCGTGCTCGCGTACGCCGTGTCGCGACTTCTGGACTCGAGAGACGCGATCCCCGCAGTCGACGAAATTCAGGAGCGAGCCGCTGAGACCGTCCCCGACGAGGTCCAGAACCGTGCCGTGGACGCCGTTCCCGACGATCGGATCGAGACGATCCGGAACCGAACCAGTCAGACCGTTCCCGACGACATCACGGAGATCGCCATCGAGGGGCCCAGAAGCGAGGCGTCCGAGAGCGAGTCCGATCTCGAGTCGTCTACCGAGACGACCGAGGATGGCGACGAATCCGACGTGACGGGTCTGGACGAGCGCAACGGCGACGAACTCGACGAAAGCGGGACGGATGAGGACGACAGCGCGATCGACGAGACGGAGACGAACACCGGCTTCAGCGACGACCGCTCGGACGAGGAGATCACCGAGCGCGCCGAGTCCGACGTGCAAGACGAACCGGCGGAACCGGGCGAAATGACGGTCGACGAAGACGTCGCAGACGATCTCGTCGATGACGATACTGGCGCGGAGTCTGTCGGCGATCGCGACGAGGAAACCGAAGAGTGAGTCCCCCTCGCGGAGACGAAAGCGAGGCGAAAGACCGCGACTTCAGTCGTGAGTAACTGACCGGAAACGTGGCCCTTATCCGCCGTTCGCCCCTAGCGCGTTTCGATGACAGACGGGGACGTCGCGGCGTTTACGCGCCTCGGATCGACGGTTCGGGGGGCGCTCTCCGAACGCGGCTTCTCGCAGCCGACGGCACCGCAGCGATTGGCGATTCCGCCGCTGTCGGCCGGCGAGAACACGCTGGTGATCGCACCTACCGGCAGTGGCAAGACCGAGACGGCGATGTTACCCGTCTTCGATCACCTCGTGGCAGGTGACGGTGAGCCGAGCACGGCGAGGCGATCCTCGTCGGCGGAAACCTCCGACGGTGGTCCGCCGGAGGGCTTCGGTGCGCTCTACATCACCCCACTGCGGGCGCTCAACCGAGACATGCGCGAGCGCCTCGAGTGGTGGGGCGACTACCTCGACCTCGAGGTCGACGTTCGCCACGGCGACACGACCCAGTATCAGCGGGGGAAGCAGGCGGAGAACCCGCCGGACGTGCTGGTCACGACGCCCGAGACCGTGCAAGCGATGCTCACCGGGAAGCGGTTGCGGGAGGCGCTCGAGGACGTCTCTCACGTCGTGATCGACGAAGTGCACGAACTCGCGGCGTCCAAGCGAGGCGCGCAGTTGGCGATCGGCCTCGAGCGACTCCGGGACCTCGCCGGCCCGTTCCAGCGGATCGGGCTCTCGGCGACCGTCGGCGATCCGGGGGAGGTCGGCCAGTTCCTCACCGGCGGCCGCCCCTGCGAGATTCGCGAGATCGACGTCGGAAGCAACGTCGACGTGACGGTCCGCGAGCCCGCGGTGACCGAGGAGGACGAACGGCTGGCCGGCGAACTCATGACCGAGGCCGACACGGCCAGCCACGTCCGGCTGATTCGGGACCTGGTCGAGAAACACGAGTCGACGCTCATTTTCGTCAATACGCGGCAGACAGCAGAGGCGCTCGGCTCGCGATTCAAGGAACTCGACCTGCCGATCGGGGTCCACCACGGCTCGCTCTCGAAGGAGGCCCGAATCGACGTCGAGGACCGATTCAAGGCCGGCGGGATCGACGGGCTACTGTGTACGTCCTCGATGGAGCTCGGAATCGATGTGGGACAGGTCGACCACGTGATCCAGTACAAGAGTCCCCGACAGGTCACCCGACTCCTCCAGCGGATCGGTCGCGCGGGCCACCGACAGGACGAAGTCTCGAGCGGGACGATCGTCACGACGCGGCCCGACGACACGTTCGAGGCGCTTTCGATCGCCCGCCGGGCCCGCGACGGCGAGGTCGAGCCAGCGGCGATCCACGAGGGCAGTCTGGACGTGGTCGCGAATCAGCTCCCGGCGATCGTCCAGAGCCGTGGAGATACGTACGTCGACGAGGCCGTCGAGACGGTCACGCGGGCGTACCCGTTCCGGACCGTCCCCGAAGCGACCGTCCGCGAGATTATCTCCGAACTGCATCGGAATCGGATCCTCTGGTTCGACGAGGCCGAAGACCGCATCGAGACTACTGGCGGCACCTGGCAGTACGTCTACGCCAATCTCTCGATGATCCCGGACGAGGAGACCTACGAGGTCCACGATATCGCCTCGGGGGGCCAGATCGGGACCCTGGACGAGCGATTCGTCGTCAACTTCGCCCAGCCCGGCGAGGTGTTCATCCAGCGCGGCGAGATGTGGCGGATCGCCGAAATCGACGACGAAGAGGCTCGAGTCAAGGTCAGCCCGATCGAGGACCCCGCGGGCGAGGTCCCGTCGTGGATCGGCCAGGAGATCCCCGTCCCCGCCGCGGTCGCCGGCGAGGTCGGCGAAATTCGGGCCGTCGCGGAGCCCCAACTGGAGGCCGGTGCCGACGCCGCCGCGGTCGGCCGCGAACTCGCGGGCCGCTATCCGTCCGACGAGTACACCCTGACCGAGGCCTGCACCCAACTCGAGCAACAGATCGATGCCGACGCGCCGATGCCGACGGCCGACCGGCTCGTCCTCGAGCGACAGGGACGAACGATCGTGCTCAACGCGCCCTTCGGCCACACGGCGAACGAGACGCTCGGTCGGATCCTCTCCGCACTGCTCGGTCAGCGTGCGGGGTCGTCTGTCGGCCTCGAGACCGATCCCTACCGGATCGAACTCGAGGTGCCCAACTCGATCGCGACGAGCGACGTGCTCGCGGTGCTCGAGGAGACCGATCCCGACCACGTCGAGGCGATCGTCGAACTCGGGCTCAAGCGCTCGGACGCGCTGGCCTTTCGACTCGCGCAAGTGTCGGCGAAGTTCGGCGCGCTCAAGCGCTGGCAGAATCGGGGATCAGGCCGTATCTCGAACGACCGATTGCTGGCGGCGCTCGAGGACACGCCGATGTACGAGGAAGCGATTCGGGAGGTGTTCCACGAGGATCTGGACGTCGAGCGCGCGAGTTCGGTGCTCGCGGGAATCCAGTCGGGCGACCTCGAGTTGGTGACTCACCGCGGTCGGACGCCGATCGGATTGGGCGGTCGCTCGTCGGGCGGCAAGGAGCTGCTCGCGCCCGAAAACGCCGACGCGAGCGTCATCAAGACGGTCAGGGAGCGGATTCAGAACGACCGGGTCATTCTGCTGTGTACCCACTGCACGGAGTGGAAGGTGAAGACGAAAGTCAAGCGAGTACCCGACCAGCCCGAGTGCCCCGAGTGCGGGTCGACGCGGATCGCCTCCCTGAACCCGTGGGCCGACGAGGTCGTGCAGGCGGTCCGGTCTCAGGAGAAAGACGACGAGCAACGGGAGATGACCGAACGCGCCTTCCGGGCCGCGAGCCTCGTCCAGAGCCACGGCAAACAGGCCGTCATCGCGATGGCCGCCCGCGGCGTCGGTCCGCACAACGCCGCCCAGATTATCAACAAACTCCGCGAGGACGAAGCCGAATTCTATCGGGATATCCTCTCGAAGGAGCGCGAATACGCGCGGACGCAGGCGTTCTGGGACTAACAGGTTTCAGGAGCAACGACCGCCGTCCGACCAACTGACTGACTCTCACTACCCGTTCCACAGCGCTTATCTACATTCCGATTAAATTCGGGTCAATGGAGCCCGGCCCGTCAAATGACCCGTCCGTGGCTGCGGACGAGTCCGAAGTCGGTTCGTTCCCCGCCCGGCTGGAGGGGCTACTCGAGGCAGCGGACATCGCGTGCTTTCGAGTCGCACCGACCGGAACGATCGTCGATGGTAACGACGCGTTCACGCGGTTGACGGGCTACACGCGGACCGAACTCGACGAACTGCCGTTCGACGCGCTTTTCGAGGACGGAACGACCCTCGAGTCACTCGTTTCGGAGCTCGACGAAGGGGAGTCGTCGCCGGCGTCGACGCCGGTTTCGATTCGAACGAAGACGGAGACGGTTCCCTGTACCGTCCACCTCGAGCGACGGCCGCAGGACGACACCGAACGGGAGCCAGTGATCACTGGAATCGTCCGCCAACAGCACGTTCCCGCCCGCTCGTCGGCCGCGTCCGACTCCAATCTCACGTACGGCCGAACCTTCGAGGCGCTGGCCAACGCCCTCCCCGACGGCATCATCGTCCTCGATACGGACAGCGACATCCAGTACGCCAACCCCGCTGTCGAGCGCATTCTCGGGCACGACCCCGACGAACTCGTCGGATCGAGCAAGGTCGAGATCATCCCGGAGCGACTGCGCCAGAGCCACCTCTCCGCGCTCCAGCGCTACCTCGAGACCGGTGAGCGAAACATCAACTGGTCCTACGTCGAGTTGCCGGGCCAACACACGGACGGCCACGAGGTCCCCCTCGGCGTCTCGCTCACCGACTTCACCTTCGACGGTGATCGCTACTTCGTCGGCCTCTTTCGGGATATCTCACCGCGCAAGGAGGCCGAGCAAACCCTGACGGAGAAGGTGGTCCAGCTCGAGTCGGTCTCGTACCTCGGCCGGCGCGCCCTCGAGAACGCGGATATCGACGATATGCTCGAGAAGACGACGGAACTGGTCACTGCGGCGCTCGACGCGGAGTACGCGACCGTCTTCGAACACGACGCGGCGGGCCCCGACGGAGCCGTCCTTCGGCTCCGGGCCGGTACCGGCTTCGACGTCGCCGACGGTGAGACGACGCCCGCGGCGGGTTCGATCGCTGCCGCCGCACTGGCGGACGGCGGCCCCGTCGTGATCGAGGACCTCGAGAGCGACCCGCGGTTCGACGGGCCGTCGCTGGTGCCCGACCGCGACGTCCGGAGCGGGATCACCGTCACCATCGGCCCGACAGCAGATCCGTGGGGCGTCCTCGACGTCTACGACACCGATCGACGGGAGTTCGCCGACCACGACGTCGACTTCCTCGAGAGCGTCGCCACGATCATCGCGACGGCGATCGAGCGCCAGGGATACGAGCGACGCCTCAACGAGACGGTTTCGGAGCTCGAGGCCTCGAACGAACGACTCGAGCAGTTCGCCTATGCCGCCTCCCACGATCTGCAAGAGCCCTTGCGGATGATCTCGAGTTATCTCCAGTTGATCGAGAGCCGGTACGCCGCCGAACTCGATGCGGACGGCCGGGAGTTCATCGATTACGCGGTCGACGGCGCAAACCGCATGAGCGAGATGATCGACGGCCTGCTCGAGTACTCTCGAATCGACACGCAGGGCGACCCGTTCGAACCCGTCGACCTCGACGCCGTGCTCGCGGACGTCCTGACAGATCTGCAGATGATGGTCGAGCAATCCGACGCCGAGATCGCCGTCGAGCCGTTACCCGAGGTGCAGGGCGACTCGCGACAGCTCCGCCAGCTGTTCCAGAACCTGCTCTCGAACGCGATCGAGTACAGCGGCGACAAGTCACCACAGGTGGACGTCACCGCCGAGCAGCGCGGTAGAAACTGGGAGATCTCGGTTCGGGACGACGGGATCGGCATCGATCCCGACGATCAAGATCGCGTGTTTCAGGTATTCCAGCGGCTCCACACTCGCGAGGAGTACGATGGGACGGGGATCGGGCTCGCGCTCTGTCGTCGCATCGTGGAACGCCACGGCGGGGAGATTTGGGTCGACGCCGAACCCGGCGAGGGGTCGACGTTTACCTTCACGATCCCGGCCGACGGCTCACGGTAGCGCTTCGGTGACGTCTCCGGCCGCGGTTCGCTCCGTCTCATCCGTAACGGCCATACGATTCGATCCCGTTACCACCGCTATGAACGTCGCGCCGGGGGCCTGGAAGTACGCCATCGTTCCGTTGCTCGCTGCCCCGTTTGCCCTTCTCATCAGCGTTACGGCGAGCCTCCTCGCGCTCGCGGTCGGTGCCGGAACCCTCGCATTCTTTCGCGACCCCGAGCGCTCTCCGCCGCCGACGGGCGTCGTCTCGCCGGCCGACGGGAACGTCTCCGTGCTCCGCGAGGAAGGCGACCGGGTTCGCCTGGGCGTCTTCATGAACGTCTGGCACGTCCACGTCGTTCGCGCCCCCTTCGCGGGTCGCGTCACCGACGTCGAACACGTCTCCGGTGCGAACCGCCCGGCCTTCTCGAAGGAGTCCGATCGGAACGAACGCGTCCACGTCCGCTTCGAGACCGATTCTTCACAACTGCCGTCAGCGGAAGCCGATGGTGACGGGACGGAATCAATCGCAGCGGACGACCCGAACGCCCACCCCGACGAACCCGACCACGACGCCGAGGTAACGTTGATCGCCGGCGCGTTCGCCCGTCGCATCCACCCCTACGCCGAGCGCGGCGACGACCTCGATCGCGGCGAACGGGTCGGCCACATCGCTTTCGGTAGTCGCGTCGACCTGCTCTTTCCGCCGACGGTCGACGTCGAGGATATCGCCGTCGAGATCGGGGACTCGATGACTGCCGGGGAGACCGTCGTGCTCGAGTCATCGGCCGACGCGCTGGCCGGTGAGTTTGACTCCGTCGCCTGATCCGGCAATCACCTTTATACGATATCGAGCGGCCAACACGGCCGTGATCGAACTCGACTGGGAGATCGACCGGACCGAGGGAGTGACGCTGGTTTCGGCGACCGTCGCGACCACCGCGACGACGCCGCAGCGAGTCCGGATCGACAGCCGGCTCGACGGGCCGATCTGGCCCCCCGTTCGCGGATCGGATCCAGCCGCCGAATGGACTGACTCCGGCTGGAACGGGATCGTCGCTCCGAATCAGCGCCGCGGGATCGGCTTCGCGAGCCATGCAGCACCCGTGGAGCCGCCGATCGAAGCGGTCTCCGCTCGGCGGGCCACGATCGATCGGTCGACGAACGCGGCCGACGCGCTCGCGTCACTGACCGCGTGGAAACCGACGACCGACGTTCTCGAACGGCAGCAATGATCGTCTCCGTCAGCGGCGGCAAAGGCGGTGTCGGCAAATCGACGCTCGCAGTGAATCTCGGTCGCGAACTGGACGCAGTCGTCGTCGACGGCGACCTCACGACCGCTGATCTCCCTCGCGGTCACGGCCCAGACCTCCACGACGTGTTGTCCGGACGCGCCGACCCGATCGAGGCGATCGACCGCCGAGATGCGGTTCGCGTCCTCCCGTGTGGGCGAACGCTCGCCGGTGCACGCGCTGCGGACCTGACCGCGTTTCCGCGAGTCGTCAAGCGGATCGAACGCGAGTTCGGCCGCGTCGTCGTCGACTGTCCCGCCGGGCTGGCACGTGACGTAGGCCGACAACTCGAGTGCGCCCAGCTAACCGTCCTCGTGACGACGCCGACCGAGCCGGCTCTGACCGATGCGCTCCGGACGAAGCGGCTCGCCCTCGATCTCGAGACGCCGATCGCAGCCGTGGTCCTCAACAGAGTCGACACTGCGGCCATCGACCGAATCGGTGACCGCGCCGAACGGCACTTCGGCGCGCCAGCGATCAGTATCGAGGAACTGCCGGCGGTCGCTGACGCCCAGGAGCGCTGTCGTCCCGTTTGCGACGTCCATCCCGACTGCCCGGCCGTCGACGCCGTTCGGACGGTCGCACAGCGGATCGAACGCTGCGAGAAACGACTCACCGACCGGATCGGTGTTTACTGATCGATCCAATCTGAGTCTGTTGCACCGTAGCGAGCAGGTCAGAAACCGCCACGGATCGGACCATCCGTCTCGTCTCCGAACTCGAGTTCGATCGGTTCCGTCATCGTCCCGTCGGCTCTGCACTTCGGAACCGAGAGATAGTGCTCGACGTCCGCACTGGCCTCAGGCGTGACTGCCGCGATCTCGAAGACCGCATCGGCCGCGTGCGTCGTCACAGTTCGATTCGACGGTATTGCCGGTCCATTTAGACAGTGTAACAGCCCGATGCTCCCGGTTGCGACCAGCTGTTCTTTGAGGTCGTCGAGAAACGAGACGTACTCGTCCCGATCGTGCCGCTCGAGTGCGTTCACGGGATCGATAATCAGCGTGGACGACGTCGGGAGTTTATCCGCCATCGCCGCCGCCTCAGCGAGCCTGTCCGATCGACTGAGACGGCGAACCGTCGGGTTTCCAGTCGTCGTCGGCACGGTTTCGAGTGCCCGCTGAACGTTGGCTGCCGACCGTTCGGTCGACAGATAGAGCGTCCCGCGGACAGCGGTGGTCTCGGAGAGAACCTGTTCGGAGCAACTGGCCGGCGCGGCAACGACCGCAACCATGGACCCCGGCTCCAGCCCGCCGCCGAACGCCCGATCGAGAGGATCGCATCCGGTCCGCAGCAGGCTTTCGTCGTACGATGGGACCGTTCCATCCCTCGCGGTTCTCGTCGCGACCGTCGCCGCGATATCGTCGTAAGCCGCTCGAGTCACCTCGTCCGTCAGCGGCGATGTCCCGTTCGGGACCCGGCCCAGGACCGGGACGTCGGTCCATGATCTGACTGCCTGTGGGATGCTCTCACATCTGTTCACTACCGTTCCGAGTATCGGTACCTCGAGCCGGCGAGCCATCTCGATCGTCGTCTCCGCGGCGGTGATGCTGCGCTCACTATCGGTCGTGACGACGATCATCCCATCGGCCGCCGAGAGCGGTTCGACGACGTCGGGTCCGGCCCCCGACGGACAGTCCACGAACGCGCGGCCGGTGTCGGACTCGAGCCGTTCAAACACCGCTTCGAAGTCGATCTCGTCCGACGAATCAGGGGCCGACAGCAGCCCCGCGTTCGACGTTCGCGGGCTCGGTTGCACAACCGATTCGACGTTGGCGTCGGACTCGAGGGCCGCGAGCGTCGGCGTCCGATCGACACCGCCTGCGACGTGCAGGTTCGGCAGTTGGCAATCGGCGTCGACCGCGATCGAAACCGTTCCACGTCGACCGACGGCCTCCGCGAGTCCGATCGTCGTAACCGTCGTTCCACACCCTCCTTTTGCGCCGGCAATAGCGATCATACCGACAGTGGCGCGGCATCCTTTTTGAACCTCCGTGCCGGCCCAGAGTGCTGGTCTTTCGTGTTCGTGTGTGCTTGTTGCTCGAGGCAATGAAGACGCCGATAGCCATGCACTATGTTGGGACAGGCCGATCGGCTTTGGCGGCGACATCTTTGGTTTGCATAAAACCTAAGAATTATATTTTATCAAGATAGAAATATTATACGTACTATGGGTCGGAAACCGATTCGAACTCGCCGGAGCTGGTTAGCGAGTTGTGCTGGCGTCACTGCGGGGCTCTCAACTCTCGCCGGCTGTATGAGTGGTGACGAGACGAGTGACGAACCCGAGAACAGCGATCAGCTACCACCCACCAAGTGGCCGATGTATGGCGTCGATCCACAGAATACAGGTCATCATCCGACGGCAACTGGGCCAAGCGGTGAGGATGTAAAAATTCAGACTGTTTTTAAGGCTGATGATGCTATACACAATAATCTTATAATTGATAATGATCAATTATACGCAACTTCAGCCGATGGAAGTTTTCTATCAATAAATATAGCGGAAAACAAATCAGAATGGGAGAAAAATATTAACACTTCGTCTAATGGTTATCCACTTATAATTGATGAACGTATTTATACTGGAATTGATCAAGGGTTAGCTGCAGTTAATCGAAAAAATGGAGAACTTAGGTGGAAACAGGATTCTCTTCTTTGGGAAGTAGCCCCGATCCCAACTAACGTTGGAGTAATCGGCACTCAAAACAGAATTCTCCACCAATTTGATCCCGAAACCGGTAACGATGATACGATATATAATACCCGGCAAAAGTCTGCTAGTTTACCTATCTCAACTGTACCTGCTTTAAATAATGGTGCGGCATATTTTGCTGCAGAAGATACCCTGTTCTCTGTAAATATAGAGGATCGCGAGTTAGAATGGACATTTAAGAACCCTCGTGGAGAATTAATGGGTGAAGTTAATCCAACAGTTGACAATAACACCGTATATATTACTGGGGAAGATGAGAGACTTTATGCTATTGATGTGAAAGATGGATCAAAAAAGTGGTCTATAGATACTTTAGAGAACCCAGGGAGTCCGTCATTAGCAAATAGTGTCGTCTATCTAATGGCCAGTGGTTCTGTTCTTACTGGTGGTGACGTATGGTTGCTTGCTATCGATGTTGATGAACAAAAGATAATCTGGAAGAAAAATCTCGAATCTAGGCTTAAAGAAAAGCCAGTAATCTCTAATGGATCTGTCTACCATTCCAATAGAAATAATATATATGCATTTGACGCAAAAAATGGTGAACTTCAGTGACAGGTGATGGATTATAAAGAAAATTTCACAGCATCTCCCTCAGTCTCTGACAAATATTTGTATCTGCCTACTGAAGAGGGGAAAATTTGTAGAATAAAAGACACCTGAAGCTCTCACTTCCTTTTATACTGGCAGACTGTCTGATGCCTCTTTTGCGATGCAGTTATTTTTATTACCCCCGTTAAAGCTAGCGCCAACATTGTTCCAAGTGGTTGAACATTCTTGGCGCGGTGACTTCGAACTTTTGTATCGCCACGTATCACCGACCCCTAGTGATCCCTTTGCCATCAGTTGTGGACTTGGAACAACTATTGGAATTACAAGATTATTATCGAACGAGATCGGTTCAACAGATCCGACTGTAAGTTCCTTTTCTTCGGCCCAAGTTGGCGTCTCAATCGTCACGTCTGTATCTTCCCGTACATAGGTCATCTCGCTACTGCTCGTCGGATCACCACTATTAGCACGTACTTCGAATCGGGCGTATTCCCCTTGTACTTCAAGATAATATGCATCGAGCTGCAAGTAGAACAAGGATGGCCACGGCATGAGAGGGAAACCGGGATGTCCGACACCGTTGAAGTATCCAGCACCTAACGGAGTATGATTTGTCTCATTGATATTATTAATAGCGAGTGCATCGTCCCCTGCTGGTCTGACTGCAGGGACATCAGTTCGATTAACAGTTTCTAGCGAAAGATACGTTGGCGATGCCTCGACCTGATAGTTCACGTCCTCCAGCAACGGTGAATCCTCAAGTGATGCTCGTGCATCTTCAGGACGCGTTTCGGGATCCATCATCTGATCAACGAAGTTCATTGGACCCCCGAGGAGATCATTACTGGTATCGAGAAGACCGCCAAGGAGACCATTGAGTATGGCATTACTCTCACCGAGTGTATCGTCGTGCCAGCCGTTAATTTGTTCGATATTATCGTATGTGTTCTCAAAATATTGCTTCCGAACCTCTGCCCGGAGGAGATCAGCTGTATTGTCGTACGGCTCGGAGACGTTTTGATACACTAACTTCCCTTCCAATCTACTTACATTCTTCTTGACTTTCTTGAGCGGGCTTGGTTTCTCAATCATATTCCAGAGATCAGTCTGATGCGGCTCAGTGGATGTTACGACCTCGTGATGCGTCTGATTAAGTTCGGATAGTGCCCACTTGTACAGTTCGCCCTTGTCCCGTGGCTCAACGTCTATATCCGGGTTAGGAGAATATGGGACAACTTCGTCAAAATCGCTTTCCGTGATTATCGAATGGCTTGAGCTCTCAATTTCATGTTCCAGTTCCAGTTCCTGTGATTCTACAGAAGTTGAACTGAGATCAAATGTCTCTCTAACAGCTTTTGTTTCAATATCTTTGAAGTTCTGAACAGTCTTATACTCCTCATCCCAAACATCTTCCTCAAAGAGCGATTGAATGCGGCGAGACCCACGTTCCACTGCAATAGTATCCGAGACGAAATCGCCTGTAATCTCATAATTTGAGTTATACGTTATATTATTTCCTCGGTCCCAGTATGTGTGTGATGATCGGTTCTCATCCTTATGTTTCCATTCTGCTTTGACATTGATCGAATTTTTGTATTTAATATCAATTTTAGCTAGATTTTGACTATCAAACTCAATATTTTCATTATTGGAGTCAATGTTAATTGAGACATCAGCATCCGCTGGTGAACTACTAGCATAATAGGTTACATTGATTGGACCAGACCAGTTTCCAGGGTTTTGAGCCCATTTCTCCGGTGGGGAAGGGACTGGAAGCATA
The DNA here is from genome assembly GCF_013456555.2 of Natrinema zhouii. Lineage (GTDB taxonomy): Archaea > Halobacteriota > Halobacteria > Halobacteriales > Natrialbaceae > Natrinema > Natrinema zhouii. The sequence continues at coordinate 1,323,383 of NZ_CP059154.1, read as the reverse complement.
TTATCTTTGAAAGGCCCATTCTCTTGTGTATGAATCTCAACGTTGTATATGTCCTCTATTACCTCTTTTATCTCATCTCGATCCTCAGCACTATCATACATCCCCCTAATCCCTGACATTACCTTCTCATCATAGTTCCCCAAATTATCGGCTATCTCTCCGTTTTCCACCTGATCAGAAAAATAACTATCTAAGTAATAATCATTGAAACGGTCAGACTTCAGCAATTTTTTGTCAAACTCTGCTTCCACCTCTTTAATATTCATCCCACTCGCCATCTGCATATACGCAACGTCGGCAAACGGATGGGCCTGAATCTCAACGTCAGTCTCGACGTTGTCCTCGAGCATAGTCAAAACGATATCCTGTACGGTAGGCGGATCCGGCAGTTCCCCGTCTTGGTCGATCAGATCGCTATCACAGAGAGCTGTCTGATTAGAGAGATTGCTCGCCTTTCCGTCCGGAAGGAAGTCCGAAGTCTCGATATCGCCTGCGCTCGAGGTGAGATCGCCGGCCATACAGAGCGTCGGCAAGAGCATAGCGCGGTCCTTGTACGGGTCGGTTGTACCGAAGGTTTTCTCCTGAAGCCCAAAGACGGCATCGTTGACCATGACTTCGGTGTGCTCGTTTGGGGTGAGATTGTGGAAGGCGCGATCACCGCTGCCGAGTCGGTCGTAGTAGGCTTTCCCCCACGTGTACGGATATATTCGAGCGGCGAAGTACCGCCCGAAGCCGTCGTAGCGACCGTCGCTTTCGAAAAAGCCCGTATTGAGCTGTGATTGGAACTCGTCGGTTCGGTTTTTGAGCTGGTAGAGCGGCGTGCCGACCGTCACTGACAGCTCTCGGTGCTCCGTGACGGTCTGCCCCTCCGTTTCGTCGACGGTGAGCTCGATGCCATCGACCGCGACGGTGAGGACGCCCGATTCGCCGTGCTCGAGCGAGACTCGATCGATCGCCGCCTCGAGGTCGTCGCTGTCGCTCCAGTCGAGCCGTTCGACGGAGGCTTTGGCGGTCGTCTCCCCGTCGAACTGCTGGGTGGTACTCGCGAACGATTCCGACACTTCCCGATAGATGAGGAGTTTGAGATACTGGTCGAACACGGCCTCGTCGTCGTCCATCGCGGCGCTGACGGGAGCATCGGCTCCGTCGGTGGACGTGACAGGGGCGCTGGCGGCATCCTCGGTCGCGCGGACGACCGCCTGCCGCAACTCGGCGACCGCAACCGACTCGGCGCGGTCCATGGCGAGCGCCTGATCGGTATCGACGTCTGGGGTGTCTCTGGACTCCAATACGCCGACGATCGCGATACTGCTGATCAGCAGCAGTACCGCGATCAGTGCGAATGGAATCCGGGCACGGTCGTCGTCTGCGATCGAAACTGTGTGGGGTCGGGTCGTCATGCGTTCCAGGTTTGAATCGTGATCGTGACCTCGTCGGTCGATACTTCGTCGGCGAGCAACGCCGCGATCTCCTCGTCTCGCTGCCGGCCGTCGTACGCCTCGTCTATCGCCGCGATTTCGTCTGCCAGGGCCGTCTGCAGATCTTCCCCGATCCACTGCCCGAGACCGTTCCGGCCGAACGCGTCCGCGTCCGCAATCCCGCGGACCACCTGAGCGTTCGCTTCGACCGCGTCCGCTTCGTCGCGCTTGAGCGGGCCGTGGTGAGCTGGTGCTGTCGTCCCCGTAAACTCGTACTCGAGGGGTTTCACCATCTGCTCGTAGTGCGAGACGGTGAGTTCGTGGGAAAGTCCTTGGCTCTCGAGGGATCGCTGGGTTGCCGCCGGCGGGAAGTAGCCATCGACGATCGCGCTCCCGATCACTGTTCCGGCCGCTTCGAACGACGCGTTCTCCGGGCTCTCGACAAGGTCGGTTCGATCGCCGAGATAGTCGTTCCAGTAGGTATCGGCGTTCAGATACGCGGTTTCGATCTCGTCCGAATCGATGGCAGGGATCCCGCTCGAGGCGGTCAACGTGACGCTCGAGACGTCCTCGTTCGGCGGTGGTCGTTCGCCGGCCGTCGCCGTGCCGTTGATTGCCGCGTCGTCGTAGGGCTCCCACTCGGCGACGACGTAGAAATCCCGGTTCGAGCCGATGAGGGCGCTTTCGACGGACGCGCCGACGGCGGTTTCGAACTCGTCGCCTGTAGGGCGAATTCGAGTGCCGTCGACGTGGACGTTCGCGACGGCCGCGTCCGCAAGGAGTCCGGTAGCCGAGCCGTACTCGGTCCGGTGGTACTCCCCCTGTCGATCGGCGATCGGTGCCGCGTCCTCGAGGCTGTACCGGACGCTGATGGTCGATTCACCGAGGAGTTCGGCGGTCCGGTCGGCTCGATTCTCGTCGAACTCGTCGTCCGAGTCATGCAGGTGGATCCCGATGAGCAGGATGCTGGCGCTAATGAGCAAGAGGGCCATCGCGACGTCCATAACCGTACTCACGGCGCGGTCGGCGCTCATCCGTTCCACACCCCCACGAGTAGCGTTCCACCCCGGACGTCTCCGGGTCTCGTGGCGACGGCGATGGGGCGGGTGGCAACGCCGGCTTCGGCCGGTGGCTTCTCGAGTTCGCCGCTCTCGATCGGATCCCGATTCGGTTGCCCGTCAGTCCCGAACAACGCATCGGCGACGACGGTCTCGCGGCCGTCTTCGACGATCGTCACCTGCACGTAGACGTTCCGTCCGTGAGGAAGCGCTCCCGTCTCGATCACCTCCTCGAGTTCGTCGTGATCATAGCTGCGAACGACGCCGTCGGTTTCGATGTCCCCTTTGATCCGAGTCACTGCCGTCTCTTCGGTCGTCCGGTCGGTAGTTCCGGGGAGCGTATCCGTCAGATAGAGGCCGTAGAGTCCGACGCCGACGATGAGCGCCGAGACGGCGACGAGTGCGGCGAGCGGCTCGGTCTGGCCGCGCTGGCTGTTAGACGGCGACGAGTGTGACATAGAACGACTCCGATTCCGTATTGCGTTTAACGTATCCGCGGTTATCGACGATATCGTCCGCAGTATTGACGGTTTCTTCGCCTGACTCACAGATGTCTACCAGTTCGTCACCGCGATCCTCGCCGATGGTGTCTCTGCAGATGGTGTTATCCTCGACGATGATCTCCACATCGATCGGAAACGATAGTGAACTGTGTCCGTGAAACTCGTCGTGTCCGATCGTTCTAGTGTTCCTCGAAGGCCTTGCTTCGACTGATTTCCGGATTTCTCCCCTTCCCTGACTGTCAATGGCGTAAAATTCCAGCGGGACGTTCGTATTCGATTCGTACGCGAACAGAACCTCGTGTGTCGAGCCCGAATTCTCCTCGATCTCGACGGCAGCGCGTATCGACGGCACTGGCGTTGTACTCACAGTTCGCGTCCGTAACTGGTCGTCCGCGGTCCGCCACTCTCCGGAGTTGTCCGCGTAGGCGCTTTCGACGCCCTCGAGAAATACGTCGAACGCGTTCGTCTCCGTGTCCGCGAACTCCGCCGCGTACTCTTCCTCGAAAGACCGTCCTTCAGAGAGGTTCTCGAGGCGTTCGTGCCCCATCACGGGGACGACGTGCCCGTAGCTGAGACTCGCCCGGGAGGTACCGTGCTCGTTTCGCATCGCGAGCGTTCGGCCATCGAACTTGATCTCGGTCGCGTCGTGATCGTACGTTGCACTTGTGTCGTACGAGCTTCCAGCGGTTCGCTCGATAGTATTTGCGGCTCGATTCGCGTCCGGGGGCGGTCCGGTTGGCAATCCGAGCGCGATACCGGCGATGGCGGCGCTGACAATCGAGACGGCCAGCCAGACGTACCACGCATCGACCGGGGCTTCCAGATCCATGCTGCTGGTGGCCGCGTGTTCGTATTTAAACTCGAGCAGAGCGGAGGAGCGGTGGCGAAGCAAGGCTATCGAGAGGATGACGAGACGAGGTGATCCATCCTCCTGATGCGACGAGCGCCGTCACCGATGTGATCAGAGTAAGACGCCGATGACGGCTACGGTCAGGACGTACAGCACCATCGACGAGACGAGCGTGCGACCGACGTGATAGCCGACGAGGGCCCGGTCGAGCCCGTGGCGAAGCCCGATCGAGAGCGGGGTGATGATGAAACAGAGCGTGATCAGATAGAGACCGACGACGACCGCGAGCGATTCCGCGGGGAACGCGGCAGCACTCATCTCGCCCGAGGCGATGATATCCTCGCTCGACATCATGGCGGCCATACCGACTGTCGCTCCGGCCACGAGCGGCGCAAAATACGCCGCTGTGTTGTCGAGCGTCCCGGTCACCTGCTCGAGGTTTCGTTTCGTCTCGGCTTCGACTGCCTCGAGTTCCTCGAGGTGGTCGGCCATGGAAACGATGGCGCGGCCGGCGGGTTTCCCTTCGTCCGAGGCGATCGCGAGCAACGCGGCGGTCCCTCGAGTTCGAGGGCTTGGAACGTTTCGAAGAGCACCGTACTGGCCGAGAAATGCCGCTCGAACGCCCGTATGGAGCCGCCGCTGGAGCCCGGCGGCGTCTTCGAAGACAGCACCGGTTTCGCCGGGGACGCGATCCCCTGCGAGTTCGACCGCCGACTCCACGGATTCGCCTTCAGCAACCTGCTGACCGACGATGTAGAGCGCATCGGTCAGATGGGCTTCGACGTCGCGGACGTAGTGTCGAACCGCGAGGACGGGGTGATATATTGCGAGTAGTGCGACGCCGACGCCGAGACCGATTGCGGTAACCGGGGCGAGGTGGGCGGGGCCGACCATAGTGATCGCCACGTACCCACAGAGACCGGCGAGGACGCCCCACAGCAGTCGAAGTCGGAGTCGATCGGGGATCTCCGGATGATCGTGATCGATCGTCGGTGGCGGAAACGCGACCGGCCGACGGACGAGTAACCAGAGACTTGCGACGATCAGGACCCCGGGGAGCACGACGTTGTACAGGAGTACGAACAGCCAGATGTTGACGGAGTAGCCGACCATCGGCACCGTCGGAACGAGCGAGATGAGTGCGAGCGGGAGCATGATCCCGAAGGCGAACAGCCCGGTCGCCGGTGCGCGGATCGCCGACGTAAAATCCGCCATCTGGCTGCGGGTGCCGTCGAGCACGGCCGAGAGCGCCCGATCGAGCGTTCGAACGCGCTCGGCGTCGGGTGCGTCCTGGGCAGCAACGAGCAGATGCGAGGACCGCCGAAGCGCCGGGAACCACTCGGCCCATTCCTCGGCGAACGAGAGCAGACCCGTCCCGGACGTTCCCATCGACCGATCGATATGGCCGGTGAGACTCGCGGACAACGGGCCGGAACCGGTTTCGGCCGCGAACCGAACTGCGCTTTCCAGCGCCGGTTGCACCTGCATGCGCAACACCGCCCGCCCGACGAGGTTCGGGGTGTCGCCGAGCGCTTCGGTTCTGCGAAACGCCGCTTGCACGTGCGGCAACGAGTGGACGCTGTGAACCGCCGCGAGCGGTAACACGAGCACGAAAAACAGCACGAACGGGATCGGTGCTGACGTTGCCAACAACGGCAGTGGCAGGACGGCGGCGACGATACCAGCGCCGTATCCCGCTCGAACGACCGTCTCGCCATCGTAGCGGGAGTCGGTAAACGAAAGCGACTCCGTGAGGTTATCACTGGGATCGACGTCGGCCGGGTACAGTGCGGCGAGCGACTGAACGAGGAACGGTACTCCCTCCATCTCGAGATTACTCGTCGCTCCAATCGATCGCTAGTGGCTTGCTGCTCCGATCGACCGGTAGTGTCTCGCCACTTTGATCGGTAACTGGTATTTCACTGCCGTGATCGGTGTCTACCGGTTCGTCGTCGCGATCGGCGTACGCCGTCGCGACCGCCCGTGGACTCGTCCGGCCATCGTTCGCGAGCGTCGACAGGAGCTCGGTTCGCGAGGAAATCGCCCGCCGAACCGCAGCGTACTCTTCGGTCGGCCCCGCGAGTTGGTTGACGATCCGGCTCTCACCCCGGTCGATCCGCCCGGTCGCGACAGCCCGGTCGCCCTCAAGTTCGTACAGCGGTTCGAACTGGATGTCGTCGCCGTTTACGACGACTTCCTCGACTCTGGCGAGACGTCGATTTCGTCCGTCGGCGGTCCGGTGGGCCTGCACGGTGACGACGATGTCCGTCGCGCCGAACGACGACGGTTCGACGCCGAGGTCGGAAACGACCCGCTCGTAGACGTCGTCGGCACCGTCGCCGTGTATCGTTCCCAGCACTGCGTTGGCGTTGGCACCGACCCGCATCGCCTCGTAGAGGACCTGTGCTTCCTCGCCGCGGATCTCGCCGACGACGAGGGCTCCGTCACCGAGCCGCAGCGCCGTCCTGAGCGCCGCCGCGGCCGTTATCTCGGGGCCGTCACCGGTCCCGGTTCGGAGCGCCTGAACGTCGCGGCCGACCGACTGCAACGGCTCGACCGGAAGCTCGGGCGTGTCTTCGATCAGAACCGTTCGCGTGTCCGGGGTGAGTTCGTACAGGAGCGTTCCCAGTAGCGTCGTCTTCCCCGATCCTCGCGTTCCGGCGATGAGGGTCGCAGCGTTGCGTTCGACGGCGACCGAGAGAAACGCCGCGACCGCCGGCGGCACGGTTCCGTTCGCGACGAGCGCCGGAAGCGTGAACTCGTCGGCTGGCTGCTCCCGGAAGGCGAAGGCGATCCCGTCCGCGACCGGATCGGTGACACCCGCGACTCGAATCCCGGTCCCGTTTGCGAGCGAGGCCGTCGCATCGACCGTCGGACTCGCTCGGGAGAACGCCCGCCCGCTGGTGCGGCGAACCCGCGAGGCGAGTGCTCGCGCACCGCTCGGCGTCAGCCGGATGTTCGTCGGCATCGACTCACCGTCGACAACGACGCGAATCGGATTGGCTGCCACCGGCGATGTGACGTACACGTCGGTAACGCGGGGGTCGGCGAACAGATCCTCGAGAATCCCGTAGCCGCTCGTATGCTTCGTCAGGATAGTCGTCAAGAGCGGGTCTGCCGGCCCGTCGCTAACGGACTCGATCGCCCGGGAGGGTGCACGATCACCCTCGACGACTCCTTCGGCGATCGCCTCGTACCCCTCGAGCAGGCGTTGTCGATCCCGATCGGAGAGGGCCGTATCGACCACGTCGAGGGCGTAGCGAGGAACGTCGTTCGGCCGGCTATAGATCCGCGCCTCGCTTCCCGTCTGCAGCGACTGGAGGTCCCTGAGACGCGCGCCGTCGCCGATCGTTCGGTCGAGAAAGTACTGGCCGATAGTGAGCCCGACGGTGGAGGGCAGGATCGTCTCGTGGCCCTCGAGTTCGGTTGCCGCTGCAATCAGTCCCGATTCGATGCCGATATCCGCGATCGCCCCGGCTCTCGTTCGGACCTCCGCAGCGACACTGAGCGGATCCCGGGCGGCCGCGTCGGCCAGCCGTTCGTCGCGATCACCGAGCAGCGCGATGAATCGGCCGGCCGACCCGAGGAGTTCGACGCCGCGATCGTCGTACCGGCGTTCGAGCCCGTTCGATCTGACGAGGATACGCGCGGCCTCCCGATCGGCGAGGGCTTCGATCGCCGTTCGACGGCATGCGGTTTCGTTCTCGAGGTCGCCGTCACACTCCGCCGCGTCGAGAACCAGCGTCTCGTCTTCGAACGATAGGGTGCAGCCACACGCCGAGGCAGTGTCAGTTCGGCTCCCGAACACGCTGCCGAGTCCGAGATCATCGATGACCGAGCGGAGGCGTGCGGTCCCGTCCAGAGACATACCGATGCTGGCAGCGGCATCCGATTTAAACTCGAGCACGGGCGGCGACGACGACCGGTGTTCCGTTCTCGTCGGCCTGCAGCGTCAACACGAGCTGTACTCCCCCATCTCCGTCGAGTTTGACCGGTTCGGTGCCGAGCGGATCGTTCCAGATGACCCGTTGGTCGATCACCCCGGTTCGCGTCGTTCCGTCCTCGAGAACGTACCGAACGGAACTGTAACTCCCGTTTTCCACGGGTACTATCTCGAAGTGATCGACGGGTTCGGTCGTGAGCGACCCTCGCGGCAGTTGCAGGTCGACGACCCGCCGCGGGTTCGGATGTCCGTCGGGAGAGACAGCTTCCGTTTCTACGAGGGACGTCGCTGCCTCGTCGATCGCCGAAATGCTCGTTTCGACCTGTCGTTGCGTGTTCAGCGACGCTCCCCGCTCGATTGCCGGGACGGCGAGTGCGATGAGGGCGATCGAGAGCAACACGGCGACAATGACCCGGATCACGGGAGTTTCGACCGGATCAACTGTAACACGCCGCTCTCCGATTCGTCGTCCTCGTCCGGCGACGATTCCCCGCTCGAGCGGTCGCCGTCCGCCGATTCGGCGAGCCGACAGTCGAGCGAGTCCTGCGTGGCTTCCCGCCTGCTTCGGGCGTCCTCGTCGCTCGTCGTCGTTGGCTCCGCTCGATCGTCGGGTGTGAGATCGTCCTGTCGGTTTGGGCTCTCGCCATTGGTAACCGGTGCTGAGACGATCTCCGTGGCAGCCTGTTCGACGGGGAGCGAGGCGTCGGTCTGGTCGTCCGAAACGACTGGCACGGCTGCCGCTCGGTCGCTTCGATCGGGAGCCGAGTCAGGTGTCGCGACCGTTTGCTCTCGAACACCGACAGTTTCCCCGTGGTTTGGGATTCTCGCCTCGTTCTCGACTGCCGCCCCGTTGTCACTCGAGACACCGTCCCGAGTAGCCTGTGTCCCCCTGACCGTGTCAGGATCGCCGGTGTCGACGACGCGCTCGAGTTCGTCGATTCGATACTCGAGTCGATCGACGGCCGCGACGGCCCCGTTCGCTCGCTGTTCGACGGTTTCGTTGACCGATTCGACGCTACCGACGAGTCCGTCGAGTGCGTCGATCCGTCCCTCGAGCTCCGCGATCCGTTGTTCATGCACGTCGATCCGTTCGGCGAGGGCCTCGAGATTCTCGGCGAGGGACGCGACGTCGTCGAGCGCAGCGAGCTCGAGGTCGCCGTCGATGACTGCGCGTTCGACGGCCGACAGTCGTTGTTCGATGCGTTCGATATCGCTCATAGCGAGCGTTGCCGCCCCTTCCCGCTTAAACCCTCATCTGAACTTTGGGATCCGAACCCGTTCGATCGTCCTCGAGACCGGTCGCGTTGACGATCCATTCAGGCGAATCAGCAACCCGTTGTAACGACTGAAACGATTTCCACCAATTGAACAGTCGTCATATGACCGGGTGTGTAAGTGTAGTGACGTTCTGCAGTTCCTATAGTCGCAGCCAACAGTATCCTTCGAGCGGTTAATCGGTCGTTCACTACTGCCGATTCCCGTGAATCCGCGGCAATCGATCGAAACTGTCGGGCCGATATTTGGGCCGTCGCGAAAAATACGTAACTCTCCCAATGGCGAGCCCACCCTCCATCACCGACCGTCGGTCCGCCGACTCGAGCCCGCCGAGTGAACGCCGTGACGACGAACACGGCGCGCTCGAGCGAGCAACACCGGGACTCGCCGACCGGATTCGTGCGGCGGGGTTCTGGACGGCGGTCGCCATGCCGATCCTGTACGTTCCCGTGCTCGCAACCGGGCTCTCGTCCTCGTTCGACGGGGTCCTGTTTCTCGGCTTGCTCGTCGGCAACCTTCTCGCGTTGTACGTCGGTCACGCACATCGCCGGTAGCGGACGGGGTCACTCGCTCGAGCCCCGCGACCGAACGTAGCCGATCTCCCGTCGGATCGCCTGTCGTTTGACGAGGAGAAAGCCGACCGCGATGAGCCCGAACCCGATCACTGTCGCCACGTCGACCACTTCGCCGAGATAGAGCCAGCCGACCACTGCGGTGACGATCGGCGCGACGTACGAGACCATGTTGATCTCGACGGCTCCCAGTCGCTCGAGCAGGTCGAAATAGATGAGAAAACCGACCGCGCTCGCGCCGAGCGAGAGGTAGGCGAGCGCACCGATCGCTTCAGGGTGCGTCCACGCGGCCGGCTCGAGCGGCTCGCCGAGCGCGACGCTGACGAGGTGTAACGCGGCTGCGCCGCCGAGCATCGACCAGGCTTCCATCGTCTCGATCGGTAGCGAGGCGTCGAGACGGCGGGTGAGAACGCTGCCGAGTGCGAACGCCGCTGCGGCACAGAAGACGAGTCCCTTCGCCACGGCGTCGGTCGCGAGGAGGTTCGACGGATCCGGCTGGACGATGACCGCGACGCCGGCGAGACCGACGAAGACGCCGACGATACCCACCGGTGAGAGCGCGTCGACGGGCATGAGTAGCCGTGCGAACCCGGTACTCAGGACCGGCGAGAGACTCACCAAAATTGCGGCGGCCGCCGCCGTCGTGTTCTGCTGGCCGACGAACAGGAACGCGTGGTAGGCCGCGATCAGGAGCAGGGCTCCGACGGCGACCTGAATCCATTCGGCCCCGGTACGAGGCCGCCACCGATCGACGGCGAACGCGGCATAGCCGAGCATCAACACGCCGGCGATGTCGTAGCGCAGAGCCGCGAACAGGATCGGCGGGATATACGAGAGTCCCGCACTGATCGCCACGAACGCGCCGCCCCACAGCGTTGCGAGCAGCACGAACAGACCGAGATTCCGATACCGGTTCACGGTGGCTGTCTCGAGAGAAATCTCCTATGCGTTTCGATTCGAAATGGCTCCGACGAGTCGGCAGTGCACTACTTCTGTCGCGGTCAGAAGAAATGTAATTGACGGATACCGGGACGCAACGCTTCAGAACCGGTGGATTTCAGATTACAGGATCCGCTGGCTTTCAGAGCGGCGGTCGTTCGCGGATCTCGGTTTTCTCCTCGGTCTGGCGGAACTGCTCGAGCAGGGGTTTGATGTCGTCGAATCCCTTGGCCAGTACGATATCGCCGCTTCGAAGGTCGTACTCGATGATATCGTAATCCGCGAGTCGCGGCAGGTGGTTGTGGACGAGGGAGACGTAGACGCGCTGTCTGCTCTCCTTGTCGATTGCGCCAGCGTGAACGTCGAGTTCCAGGGCCGCGACCTGCGTGACGAGATCCGCAAGGTTCGCGGTTCGGTCGTCCGCCAGCTGGTAGAGCAGAAACCGTCGTTCGGATTCCGCGAGGAGCGAACACGCCGCTTCCATCCGACTGGCGTTCGTCTGGTTCATACTTCGACCAAGCACCAAGTGGTATTACACCTGCTGCCAACACAGATAGGTTCCGGGCTGATCGGGCGAAACGCGAACGGTTCCCTGATCGGCAATTCAGCTATTGTAGCCGCTACACTGCCAAAATATACCATTTTGGCTGACCTTCAGGATTGGTTATTTTCCTCGAGTGAACGCATACCGATACTGTGCAGAATAGCTGACTCCCGTGCGAAACATTGACAGCTGTTACCACGGGCGGTATCGTTAAGTGGGCAAATAGCTTACGCGTTAGCATGGCCGCTCACGGCCGGCCCGCACTGCGGGACTTGTTCGACGAGTCGCCCACACCCCACATCGCCCATCCCCCGCGGACCCACCACCGTGATTTCTACGTCGCGACCGACGGGTCATTCCGGGACTCGGGCGGTGGGCTGGGTGCCGTTATCGAAACGCGCGACGGCACGCGCGTCGCACGCGTTGCGACCGCGGATACGCCGCCGGACAACAACGTCGCCGAGTATCGGGCGTTGCATCTCGGACTCGACGTCCTCGCTGCGAGAGCACCGCGAGACGCCGCCGTCGGCGTCCTCATCGACCACGACGCGCTCGCCAGCAACGTCAACAACGCCATCCTCGCGACCCGCCATCCCGACGGAAAATCGCCCCGGCCGGTCACCGTCCCGACCGCGACGCAGTATCACTGGCGGGGTATCCAGGCCCGACTCAGCGGCTTCGACGAGGTCCGGGCCGCCCGCATCGATAGCGACCAGAATCCCGCACACCCCCTCGCGAACGCACCGGAGCAGTACTATCACGTCAACCGGGAGCCCGACCGCTGTGTCCTCCCTGAAACACCGGAGGCGACCGCCACCGAGTTCCCACCGCCGTCTCGAGCCGACCGCAACGGCGGCAGCGGTGGCAGCGGCGGCGGTCGCGCCTCTGACTGATCGCCGGCGTCGGTTTCGATTTCGGCATCGGCCTCGATTTCGGCATCGGCCTCGATTTCGGCATCGGCCTCGATTTCGGCGTCGGGTGTCGCCTGGAACCGCCATCGTTTTCTCACCGCTCGAGCAAGTCGTCTCCGATGAGCCTTCGCGTCGCGGTCGCCGCCCCGTTCATCCAGCACGGCGCGCGTCGCCTCAAGGAAAACGAGGTCGTCGTCGCCCTCTCGCTCGATCGGGACTGGTTCTCCCCCGATCAGGCCAAACGGCTGATCGACGTCGCTACCCAGGAGGGGCTCCTCGAGCGCGGTGACGACGGCCTCGAGATCGCGTTCGACCCGTCGGAGGTGACGGTGCCGGAGGAGTTCGTCCCCGACGAGGACCTCCTGCGGGAACGCTCCGCGTTCGAGCGCGTGCTCGATTCGCTGGTCGCCGAAGGGATGGAGAAACACGAGGCCGTCGGCGCGATCAACACGCTCCAGCAGGAACTCGGCCTGACCATCGAGGCCGCCGCGGTCGTCTACGCCCGCCGTCAGGGGATCGACGTCGGCGACCTCGCCCCGATCGCCCGGGAGGCCGTGCTCGACACCGAAGACGGTTAATCCCGCCGCCCCGACCGACCGGTATGGTCGACAACCGGATCACCGACGGCCGCCGGATCGCCGAACTCCTCTCGAGCGAGATCGACGGCCGCGAGGACGGCGAACTCGCACATTTCGCCGTGACCAACGCCGATCGAGACGTCGAACCGACGGCCGACGGCGCTCGCGCCTACGACGTCACTCGTCACGACGAGCGGATCGCTCGCGCGTTCGTTCACGAAGACAGGGCGCACCTCGAGTTCGAGGCAGGGCAGGACGGCGCGGCCGAAGCCGCATCGGACGTCGACCTTCGGGTGCGGCCGAAGGCGACGCAGCCCCCGAAAACGCTCGTGTTCGTCGAGAGCGGCGCCGAGGTCAAGCGAGCCACGGACGTGTTACAGGAAGTGAGCCGGCGGCTCGAGGAACCCGACGCCTAGGACGGATATCTCCGACCTGACTATTTCTCGAGCGGTGGCGCGCGCTGTCGGCCGACCGAACACCAGTGAGGGCGGCCAACGATGTTGCGCGAGGGATGAGCGAACGCTAGTGAGCGAATCGGCTGGGGAGGGTGTGGAAATTCCCTGTTGCCACGGTAGCAGGACACCCGATCTCATTCCTTCTCATTAGATGCTTTTGGTGAAACAACCCTTCTATTATTCTACAACGACTTCTTCTGGCAACTAGGAGCGCCTCACCCTCCCCAGCCGATTCGCTCGCACAGTGTCGTGCCGCGGTTCATTGGCATTCACCGCGACCCAGCGCGCGCCACCGCACGCCGGTCGACCAATCTCGAGTGACACGTCCTTCCTCTGTACTGAACGATCTGTGGAGCGCACAATGGCTCGCCTCAAGAAAACGTCCGTCAGGCTGAAGCGGATCTCACAGGGTCCGTTTCACTCGAGCGTCGCAACGAGCTTCGGAAGCGTCGCCGCGATCTCCCGCTGCTCGACGTGCGCGATCGCGCGAGAATCGGGCTCGGGACCGTCCTCGAGCAGCACCTGAATCGCTCGCATCCCCGCCTCGGTCGCACCCCGAATATCGGCCTCGACCTCGTCGCCGACGTAGACCGCGTCGGCGGGGTCCACGTCCAGCTCGCCGGTGATCGCCTCGAACGCGCGCGGATCGGGTTTCCCGGCCTCGAGTTCGCCCGTTACGAGCGCGGCGTCGAAGGCGTCCTCCCAGCCCAGCGTCTCGAGTTTGTGCCGCTGGGCGCGGACGGGGCCGTTGGTGAGCAGGCCGACCCGGTACTCGCCGCGCAGGTCGGCGAGCATGGCTTCGACCCCGGGGAGCGCCTCGAGGTCGTCGGCGATCGTCTCGCGGTAGGCCGTCGCGACCGCGGCCGGATCGGCGTTGCTCTCGCTGTCCGCGAGCAGGTCGGCGAAGATGGGCTCGCGCGTCTCGGTGGTGAGGTTCCGGCGATGGGCCGCGAGATACGCCTCCCGCGTGAGCGAGGGCGCGTCCGTGACCGACGTGGCCTCCTCGAGGATGGTCGCCCGATCCCGCCGGGGAACGGCGAGCGTGTAATCGAGATCGAAGACGACCGCTTGTGGCATAGACGTGAAACGGGACTCGAGCGGGTTGAAGCTATCCCTTCCGATCCGACGGTGGAACTGATCGCAGGTGGAACGGTGTCGAGGGCATTCCACCAGCGACGGGGCCGACGGCACCGCGTCAGTTGTCGGCCGGCCGGGTCGTCCCCTCTCGTCTGCGCTCGAGCAGTGAGACGACGACGGGTTCGATCCGACTCGAGTACTGCATGAGCGACGTGCCGAGGATGCTCATGACGAGGACGTAGCCGACGGTGAAGGCGTAGATCGTCTGTGCCGTCTCAGCGGCGAGGCCGCTGCCGGCCCCCGAGAGCGCGAGGCTCGCGATGATCAGGGAGAACTCGCCGCGGGTGGCCATCCCGAAGCCCACTCGGAGCGAGCGACGGTCGTCGAGCCCATAGATCCGGCCGCCGAGGTAGCCGCTGACGAGTTTCGTCGGCGTCGTCACGATGACGGCGGCGACGATCATCCCGAGAATCGAGAGCGTGAACAGCCCCGGATCGGTGACGAGGCCGATCCAGAAGAAGAAGATCGCCGCGAAGGCGTCCCGGAGCGGCTCGAGCAGTCGCTCGAGATCGTGGACGTGGTCAGTCGACGAGAAGGCCATGCCGACGAAGAACGCGGCGACGGCCTCGCTGACGCCCAGCGCGAGCGCGATGCCGGCGACGAGGATCGTGACGCCGAGCGCCCGGACGACGACGAACTCGTTGGTGTCGGCGTCCAGAAACCGCTGGAAGAAGCCGGTCCCGAAGGTGACGAGCGCGAGCAGGGCGACGATGACCGCGATCGCGATCCCGATCTGGCCCGCGGCCGCCCCGATATCGCCGCCGCCCAGGACCAGTGCGGACGCGATCGCCAGGTAGACGGCGATGAACAGGTCCTCGTAGACGAGCGTCCCGAGCAGCGGTTCGGCCTCGTCGTTCGCGATCCAGCCCAGATCGATCAGCGACTTCGTGATGATCGCGCTCGAGGAGATGTAGACGATCCCGGCGGTGAGAAAGGCCGCGAGGAAGCTCCCGAAGACGAGGTAGCCGAAGAGGAGACCGATACCGAAGTTGAGAACCAGATCGACGCTCCCCGCCTTGCCGATCCGGTCCCTGCTCGCGAGCAGTCGGTCCAGATTGAACTCGAGGCCCAGAAAGAACAACAGGAGGACGATCCCGATCTCGGCCCCGATGACGATGAAGTCGGTTTCGCCGAGTGCGAGCCCACCCAGCGCCGTCAAGAGATCGACTCCGCCGACCGTCACCTCGGGAACGGTGACAGTGACGCCGCCGATACCGACCTCGCTCCCGACGAGCGCGGGGAGTTCGCCGAGCACGTTCGACCCCAGCAGTACCCCGATGATGATATAGAACGGGATCACCGACTGATCGATTCGGCTCGAGCAGATACCGGCGAACGCGACCGCGGTAAAGAGGATCCCGACGTCGACGAGTGCCGTTTCAGTCGCCACTAACGGTCACCCCTGCGGCGGCAATCGTCCCGTTCACTCCTCGAACCCTGCTCCGAGCAGTTCCTCGAACTGGGCGCAGTCCTCGCGGTCGCCGACGACGACCAGGGTGTCGCCGATCTCGAGGACCGTCTCCGGCGTCGGCGGCGAAATCAACGTCTCGCCGCGCTGGATGGCGACGATCGAGACGCCCGTCCGCTCGCGGATGTTCGACTCGGCGAGGCTCTGGCCGGCGACTTCGGCACCCTCGGCGACGCCGTACCACTCGAGGTACGTGTCGTCGGAGAGCATCGTCTCCACCTGCTCAGCTTGCACCGGCTGGAAGTACGCCCCCTCCAGGATCGTGCCGATCTTCCGGGCGAGCCGATCTGAGGCCTCGAACAGTTTGTCGCTGTCGGCATCCGCGTCCGATTTCAGGTACACCTCCCGTTTCCCCGTGTTGTGCGTTACGATGACGAGCCGTTCCCCGTTCTCGAGTTCGACCTCGAACTTCTTCCCGACGCCGGGGAGGTCGCTCTCGTAGACAGTCATACCAGTATATTCGAAGCCGACGTATTAAATAGCGTGTCCTCTCGGAGATGCGAGCTCGGTGCTCCCCCGTAGTGATCGCTCCTCGTGGCCGACGACGAACTACTCCGTGAGCACCTCGCTGAAACTACTCCGCGAGTCCCTCGATGAGGAACTCCGCGGAGGCGAGGTTCGTCGCGAGCGCCGTGTCGCGAACGTCACAGATCCGCAACAGCGCCGAGATATCGGGCTCGTGCGGCTGGGCTCGCAGCGGATCCCGGAGGAAGACGATCCCGTCGAGTTTCCCCTCCGCGACCTCTGCGCCGATCATCAGGTCGCCGCCGAGCGGTCCCGACTCCTTGCGCTCGACCTCGAGGTCGGTTTCGTCCATGAGCCGCTGTCCCGTCGTCCCCGTCGCGATCAGGTCGTACTGCCGCAGTTGTTCCTCGTGCGCTCGAGCGAACTCGATGAGGTCCGGCTTCTTCTCGTCGTGGGCGATCAGCGCGACGCGCGTCATACCCGGAACGTCCACCTCGCGGAAAATAAGCGCTCGCTTGCGGGGAGACCTTCGATTTCGGGTCAGAACTCCTCGACGTGGGGCCGAACGTCGAGCTCGAGCGTCCACGCCGACCGATCCTGCGTCACGAGGTGCCAGTAGGAGTCGGCGATGGCGTCCGGATCGAGGTATTCGTCCTCGTCGCGGTCGGGCTGTAATTCCCGAACCTCTGGGGTTTCGATCTGGCCGTCGATCACGACGTGGGCGACGTGGATCCCCTCCGGACCGAGCTCCCTAGCCATGGATTCCGCCATCCCGCGGACGGCGAACTTGGCCGAACTGAATCCGAGCGCGCCGCCGCGGCCGCGAACCGCCGAGGTCGCACCGGTGAAAATGATCGTCCCGCCGTCCGCAGCGAGCATGTCGTCGACGGCCTCCTGCGAACACAGCAGGGACCCGTACGCCGACGTCCGCCACGCCCGTTCGAACTGGTCCGGTGAAATACCCTGCAGTCCCGTCCACGAACCGCCGCTCGCGTGATTGACGAGAATATCGACGGAGCCGAACGCGTCGCGGACCTCCCGAAAGCCCGCCTCGACTGCGTCGGGATCCGTGACGTCCGTCGGAACGCCGAGCGCGTCGTCGCCGAGCGCGTTCGCGAGTTCCTCGAGGTAGTCCGCCGAACGGGCGAACAGCCCGACCTGGCAGCCCTCGTCGACGAATTTTCGGGCGAGCGATGCGCCGAGGCCGGGACCGACGCCGGCGATGACGGCTGTTTGCGTCATAGCGATAGCACGAGCGCGCGCCACAAAACGGTGACCGTGGATCGGTTCGGGAATCGCGGCGATCGACGGACGGCTCGAGGCGGCTATCGACTTTTGACCCTGGCGACCGACTACCGACTATGGACGACCCGACCGAGCCTGGCGACCGATCGGCGAGACACGTCTGGTCGGCCGGTCGGTATCCCGCGATGGCGCCGAACATGTTGCCCGCTATCGCGCGACTGGTCAACACCGCGGGGATCGATCCGGGCAACCGCGTTCTCGACGTCGGCTGCGGGACCGGCAACGCCGCGTTAACCGCCCGTCGAGCGGGCGCGGACGTCGTCGGCCTCGATCTCGCTCACGGAATGCTCGAGCTGGCTCGTGACAACGCCTCGCTCGCCGCCGAATCCGATATCGGCTGGGTCGCCGGCGACGCCGAGACCCTTCCCGTCCCGGACGACGCGTTCGACGTGGTCCTCTCGAACTTCGGCCACGTCTTCGCACCGGACTCGACCCGCGCCGGCGCGGAACTCCGTCGCGTGACGAAACCCGGCGGCCGAGTCTGCTTCACCGCGTGGTCGCCGAACGGCGTCGTCGGCGATCTCACCGAGGTCCTGACCGATCACGTCGCCGAACCTCCGAGCGATCCGTGGTCGCACCTCCAGTGGGGCGACCCCGATTTCGTCCGCGAGCAGTTCGCCGACGTCACCGACTGCTCGTTCCAGCGCCGATTACTCGAGTTCCGGTACGCCACTCCACACCACTTCTGGCGCGAGTTCGCCGAGGAGTCCGGCCCGCTCTCGCCCGTCCTCCGACAAATGGACGACGACGACGCGCGGGCCGCCCTGCGCCGGGACGCGGTCGCCGCGCTCGAGGACTGGTTCGGAGATAACGCGATCCGCGTCGAGTACCTCCAGGTTCGGGCCGTCGTCGAGTGATGGTGCTCGGGTCTTCCCGATTTCCCGGTCTGCCCTCGAGCGTGTCCTGCAGCCGGTCCGGCAGAGAAACGGTGGCGTCCCTCGAGACGCGTTCGGTGGCTTCGTGGCTCACACTGTTACGCTTCGACACCGCGAGTTCACCGGTCCCACCGGTAATACGGTAGCCGCGGCTGTGTGGACCAATCGTCCCGTAGAGAATCATTAAAGACCGTCCGCATCGAGAGGACCGATAGATGAGTGATCAGTTCGCCCTCTCGTCGACGACCGCTCCGGACGCCGTCGATGACGTTCCGCCGAGCGCCAAACTCGTGCTCACGGTCCTCGCCCACGAGGGCTCCCTCACGCAGTCCGAACTCGCGACGGAAACGATGCTCCCCGTTCGAACGGTCCGCTACGCGTTGAAACAACTCGAGGAACGCGACCTCGTCGACTCGCAGATCTCGTTCGCGGACGCCAGACAGCACGTCTACTCCCTCAACGAGGCCTTGTTCGTGAAATCGGACGCACGAGAGCCGCAGTCGTGACGGCTCGGGCACACAGCACGTTCGTGACGAACGACGCACACGACCGTCGTGCCGATCCGTACCCATAGCCCTCCAAAGCGCCCTTTTCGGTTCGTCCCGGCGGTCTTCTCCGTTCGTCCCGGCTGTCTTCTCCGTTCGTCCCGGGTTTATTGGCGCTGAACCGCGTACAGTTGCGTATGCCCGACGACATTCCCGGCATCCACCACGTGACCGCCATCGGCAGTGATCCCCGCCACAACCTCGAGTTCTACACTGAGACGCTCGGGCTCCGTCTGGTGAAACGAAGCGTAAATCAGGACGATGTCTCGGTCTATCACCTGTTCTACGGCGACCACAGTGGGAGTCCGGGGACGAGCATGACGTTCTTTCCCTACACCGACGCTCGTCCGGGGCAGGTCGGGACCGGACAGGCCAGCGCGGTCGCGTTCCTGATCCCGGCCGAGTCGCTCGAGTTCTGGACCGATCGGCTGGCGGACGCCGGCGTCGACGCCGAGACGGAAGCGCGGTTCGGTGACACCGTCGTTTCGTTCGAGGATCCGGACGGCCTCCCGCTCGAGCTGGTCGCCCGATCCGACGCACCCGCCGGCGATCCGCCGGCGGGACCGGTTCCCGACGAGCATGCGATTCGGGGCTTCTTCGGCGTGACGCTGTCGCTGGCGACGGCCGGCCCGACCGCGGAACTCCTGCGGACGATGGGCTACAGCGAAACCGACGAAGCCGGCAGCCGTCGGCGCTACGAGAGCGACGGCGAGCTGGGATACGTCGTCGATCTCTGCGAGGAACCGCAGGCACCCCGCGGACAGCCCGGTGCCGGTACCGTCCACCACGTGGCGTTTCGAACGACGAGAGACGACCAGCCCGAGTGGCGCGACGTGCTCCAGGGGCAGGGGCTCCGGCCGACCGAGATCATCGACCGCAAGTGGTTCGAATCGGTCTACGTCCGCGAGCACGGCGGGATCCTCTTCGAGTTCGCCACCAAGGAGCCGGGGTACACGGTCGACGAGGACCTCGAGTCACTCGGTGAGCGTCTCGTTCTCCCCGAGTGGCTGGAAGACCGGCGCGACGAGATCGAAGCCGGACTCGCGGACCTGTCTGCGGAGTAACCCCTCGGCGGACCCGACGCTCACTACCGACCGCGCGGACGGCGCAGACGGAAGCGTTTTTCGGGCGCGCTCGTACGATGCACCTAATGACAGACCTCAGCGCACACCACGTCGGGATCACCGTCGCCGACCTCGAGGAGACGCTCGCGTTCTACCGTGACGTGCTCGACCTCTCAGTCGCCGACCGGTTCAGCGTCGGCGGCGAGGCCTTTTCCGACGCCGTCGGCGTCGAGGGTGCGAGTGCGAACTTCGCGCATCTCGAGGCGGGCGGGGCCCGAATCGAACTCGTCGAGTACGACCCCGAAGCGCGGGGCTCTCCGGCGGGGGGACTCAATCAACCGGGCGCATCCCACGTCGGCCTCTCGGTCGACGATCTCGAGTCCTTCGCTGAGACGCTTCCCGATGACGTTCCGACACTCAGCGAGCCCCGGACGACCGAGAGCGGGACGACGATCATGTTTCTGCGAGACCCCGAGGGGAACCTGATCGAAGTACTCGAGACGTAACGAGTCGAAACGAGTCGGAACGAGAATCGACGTTCGAACGCGGCGCACGAGAAGGTATCCGAGGTCGTCAGCGTCCCGTCAGGCCAGCGTCGATCGGACCTGTTCGACTTCCGTGTCACAGCCCGAGCAGACGCGTTTCTCGGTGGCGATATAGACGTCGCCACATCGCGAGCAGTGAAAGAGATTTCCGAACGAGACGTGATCCGCGTCCCCGTGTTCACTGTGTGGAGACTCGTCGTCAGCCGTCTCCGTCTCGTTTGTCAACGTCGATCGGACTCGGTCGCGAAGCTGACGCGAAACCGACATCGCGTTCTGTTGAATTCCCATACAGTAGCAAACGATTATAGGTACGAAGTAGCTGATGTCTAAAGTATTTGGAATGGTTCGATGTACCGTGGCATGCCACTGCTCGTCCGTTGTCGGGCCGAGTAGCACCGATACCGATTCACTACCGGTCGATGGCGTCCGTATAGTAACCTTTTCGACCGTCGCGAAACCATTCCAGGCATGAACTTCTTCGACCGGCTGCACGACCGCATCCGAACGGTCGACAGCGTCGTCTCGGTCGGCCTCGATCCCGACCCGTCGCGCATCCCCGATCACCTGCGGGAACACGACCTTCCGCGCTGGGCGTTCAACCGCCGCATCATCGACGCGACCCACGAGCACGCCGCGGTCTTCAAGCCGAACGCGGCCTTCTACGAGGACCCCGACGGCTGGCGAGCCCTCGAGGAGACCGTCGCCTACGCCCACGGGAAGGGTGTCCCCGTCCTGCTCGACGCCAAACGCGCCGATATCGGGAACACGACTCGACAGTACGCACAGCTGCTCGAGACCGTCGACGCAATCACCGTCAATCCCTACATGGGCCGCGATTCGCTCCAGCCGTTTCTGGCGAACGAGGAGGCCGGCGTCTTCGTCCTCTGTCGGACCTCGAACCCCGGCGGTGCGGATCTCCAGGACCTCGAACTCGAGACCGGGGAATCCGTCTACGAGCGGGTAGCCGCGCTGGCGGATCTCTGGAACGAAAACGACAACGTCGGGCTCGTCGTCGGCGCGACCCAGCCCGAGGAACTCGAAGAGTTGCGCGAACAGGTGCCGGATCTCCCATTCCTCGTCCCCGGAATCGGGACGCAGGGCGGCGACGCCGAAGCGGCGGTCGAGTACGGGCTGGCCGACGGCGTCGGATTGGTCAACTCCTCGCGCGGAATCATTTTCGCTGGCGAGGATCACGGTGAAGAGTTCGCTACTGCCAGCGGACAAGCCGCGAAGCGACTCAAAAAGCGGCTCAATCAGTACCGAGACGAGTAGCGATCCTCGCCTTCTCGCTGGCGTTCTACCGGTGGTCCGGATCAGCATCGACTACCCGCCCCGCGATCCGACCGTCGACCACTCGAGCGACGACTTCCACCGTGACCGACCCTGCCGGCGGCCGCTCCTCGAGCCGATCCAGTCCCTCGACGACGGCAATCTCCATCGGACTGGCGTCGTTCGGGTGGCCGGCGACGAGGGTTCCGTCGCGCTCCTCGAGTCGGAGCCGATACGTCTCGCCGACGCCGAGTGACTCGCCGAGCAGGTCTCGTATCGAGGTCACGGGACGGGCGTCCTCGGTTTCGTTGGCCGGGTCAGAGCCGGTTGATCTCTACGTCGTCGTTCCCGGGGCCCGGCTGGGCCTGCGAGGCACAGTCGGCACACAACTCCATGCTGTCCTCGTAGTGAACCTCACACGCGAGCGTCCCGCAGTTGGAACACCGCTCCTGGGCCGGACGGGATTCACAGATCTGACAGAGGCCACTGACACTCATACCGTGCGGTACGGACTCGAGGGGCTTGAAAGCGGCCCCGGCACGTTCGGCCCGGCCGTGCGGCTACACGGTATCGGCTGCGCGGCCACACGGAATTCCGGACGCTTCAGCGGCGTTTGAGTGCCTGTCGGCGTAGTTTTCTCCGACTCGGGAGTTATACCATGTCACATATTGTCGATACACGGGAAGGCTTTTGCCGTGTGGCCCTCTACCAGGGGATATGAGCCGTGACCGGGCTCTCCTCGAGCGAGCCCTGGACCGTGGCGAACAGGACGGTGGCAACGTCGAATTCAAGGAACGACTGTCACGAGACGTCCACCTCGAGGGTGGACGACGGGAGAGCCTGGCCGCGCAACTCCGACACCGACTCCTTTCGGGCGACGGCGAGGCGACGTACGTCGTCGGCGTTACCGACGACGGCGGTCTCGCCGGCATCGATCCCGACACCTTCTCCGAGACGATGGACGTCCTCTCCCTGCTCGCCGAGGAGGCCGACGCACACATCGAAGACGTGCAGACCTGGGGGATCAACGAGGGGATCGTCGGCGTCGCCCAGGTCCGTGAAGGCGGCGTCCTCGAGACGGACGACGAACACGTCGTTATCGGGACGGCGGGCCACGTCGACCACGGAAAGAGCACCCTGGTGGGGTCGCTCGTAACTGGCAAACCCGACGACGGAGACGGTGCAACCCGCGCGTTCCTCGACGTGCAGCCCCACGAGGTCGAGCGCGGCCTCTCGGCCGACCTCTCCTACGCGGTCTACGGCTTCGACGACGACGGTCCCGTTCGAGTGCGGAACCCGAACCGCAAGGCCGACCGCGCGGAGGTCGTGCAGGAGGCCGATCGACTCGTCTCCTTCGTCGATACCGTCGGCCACGAGCCGTGGCTCCGGACGACGATCCGCGGTCTGGTCGGGCAGAAACTCGACTACGGCATGCTGGTCGTCGCCGCCGACGACGGCCCGACGCGGACGACGCGAGAGCACCTCGGCGTCCTGCTCGCCACCGACCTCCCGACGATCGTCGCGATCACGAAGACCGACACCGTCGACGAGGAGCGCGTCGAGGAGGTCGAACGCGAGGTCGAACGGCTCCTCCGCGACGTCGACAAGTCGCCGCTGCGGGTCGCCCGCCACGGCGTCGACGCCGCCGTCGAGGAGGTCAGCGAGCGCGTCGTTCCCATCGTCGAAACCAGCGCGATTACGATGGACGGCCTCGAGACGCTGGACGAACTGTTCGATCGGCTTCCGAAGACGTCACAGGACACGGGCGAGTTCCGGATGTACGTCGACCGCAGCTACTCGGTCACCGGCGTCGGTGCGGTCGCCTCGGGGACGGTCATGTCGGGCGAGGTCGAGGCCGGCGACGAACTCTTGATCGGCCCGATGGCCGACGGCCGGTTTCAGGAGGTCGAGGTGCGCTCGATCGAGATGCACTACCACCGGGTCGACAAGGCCCAGGCGGGCCGGATCGTCGGGATCGCGCTCAAGGGGATCAAGGAGAGCGCGATCGAACGCGGCATGGTCCTGTTACCGCGAGACGCCGACCCCGAACCCGTTCGGGAGTTCGAGGCCGAAGTCATGGTGCTCAACCACCCCACTCGCATCGGCGAAGGGTACGAACCGGTGGTCCACCTCGAGACGATCGGCGAAGCCGCGGCCTTCTACCCCGAGAACGGTCGCCTGCTGCCGGGCGATACGGGCGAGACCACCGTCCGATTCAAGTTCCGGCCGTATCTGATCGAGGAGGGTCAGAAGTTCGTCTTCCGCGAGGGCCGCAGCAAGGGCGTCGGGACGGTGACAGACGTCTATCCCGCAGACTGATTCGTTTCTACAGTCGGTTCGTACTCACGTCAATGCCCGGCGGCGTCACGAGCAAAAACCCCCGGAAGTGAACGAGATTCCCGCCCGACTCTTTGACCTCTCGAGCGAATCCCGCGGCCAGTTCGTTGACGTCACCGTCGACGTTGAGGACGAGCACGTTCCCCTTCGAAATCGCCTCGAGCCACTCGTCGTCCGACGTTTCCCCGTCGAGGAAGCCGAGGATGATGCTTCCCTCGAGCTCGAGTTCGTCGTCAATGTGCTCCTCGACGGTTCGAAGGTCGAGGTCGAAATCGCTCATACGGGGTGGGTCGAACCGGGATGAGAAAAACGTTCGCCTCCAACCTTTTACTCTGCGCTCCCTCGCTTTCGCTCGGTCGCTCGGTAAAAGGTTGATCAAAAGCACTCCTCCCTCCGTTTCGGCTCGCGTAGCGAGCCTTCACATCGGTCGTCGGCCCGCTCGCTCACTGGCTCACGGCTACGCCGTTCGCCTTCCCGCGGCGTCCTCAAAAGTGCAAAGCACTTCTGATGGGCTCGAGAATCGCACCGCGATTCTCGAACGCTGCGCGCCGCGCACTCGTTCGCTCGCGGTTGCTATCGGAAACAACTACTCAATCCATCGGGAACTCCTTCTGGAAGCCACGGAACTCGGTTCGGTGGGCCTCCTCGTCCGCGAGGATCGTCACCGCGACGTCCTCCGTGACCGGGTCGTTCGCATCGGTCGCGGCCTCGATCAGCGATCGATAGGTCTCGATCGCGTCCTCCTCGGCCTCGAGCACGCCCTCGATGACCGACTGGACGTCGGTGGTGTCTTCGGGCGGCTGGAGGCTGTGCTGGTTGGCCTCGAAGGACTCCGAGCCGGGCGGGGACTCGTCTAGCTGTTTCAGGCGTTCGCCGAGCATTTCGGCGTGGCCGAGCTCCTCCTGGATGTCCTCCTCGAGGCTCGTTTTGACCTCCTCGGCGTGGATGCCGTCAAGGACGATCGCGTTGGTCTGGTAGTTCATCACGGTCTCGAGTTCGTCGATGTACGCCTTCGTCAGGATATCGGTAATTTCGTCAGTTGTCATGCGCGCCATCCTACCACGACCGGGCTTAAAGTCTTGATACGCGCGTATGCTCCGTGACCGTCACCTCGAGGCCCTGTGGTCGGGTCCTGACTCGCACGGATGAGGTACGTTCCAGTCGCGTTTGCGTTCTCTTCTGCCCATGTGATTTCCATGGCCGAGGTTGGACGAATATCCAATAGTGGTCGCAGTAATCAGTGGAGGACATGTTTCGATCGACTCGAGACGGGTCGCAGTGAGCGAACGTCCAAAGTCAACCGCGCGCCAGCGCTCGAGCCGGCCAACTGGGATCGAACGGACGGTAATTCGAGTTCGAGACTCGATATTCGCGCTGATTCCGCGACGGCGCCTAAACAGTACTAGGAGATACAACCTGATAATAGGTCGACGGAGTCGTGCGGTTTTGCAACTATCATGAACGATAGTGATAGTATCTACGGCCGGCGCTCGCCGTTCACAGCGATAGTTTTATATATCTCGTCGCACCTCGGATTCAGATACAATGTCTTCACAAGACAGCCCATCCTCTGATACCAATCAGGGGGGTCGAGTTCTTCCAGGGCACGTTAGATTCCACTGACGAAATAGAGTCAGCACGTGTCTTCGATACAACCCTCCGGGATGGCGAACAGTCACCCGGCACATCGTTCTCTTACGACGACAAACGGCAGATCGCGTCCATCTTGGACGAGATGGGAACCCACGTCATCGAGGCTGGATTCCCCGTCAACTCGGACGCCGAGTTCGAGGCCGTTCGTGATATCGCATCGGCAACCAGTTCGACGACCTGCGGGTTAGCCCGCGTCGTCGACGGTGACATCGAAGCGGCACTCGATTCCGGCGTCGAGATGGTGCACGTGTTCGTCAGCACCAGCGACGTCCAAATCGAGGATTCGATGCACGCCACGCGAGCGGAAGTCGTAGAGCGCGCAGTCAATTCGGTCGAACGTATCACGGAGGCGGGCGCGACCTGCATGTTCTCGCCGATGGATGCGACTCGAACCGACGAGGAGTACCTGATCGAGGTCATCGAAGCGGTCTCCGATGCGGGTACCGACTGGATCAACATTCCGGATACGTGTGGCGTCGCCACGCCGACCCGCTTTAGGGCCATGATCGAGAAGGTCTGCGCCCACACCGACGCGCGAATTGACGTCCACGCCCACGACGACTTCGGGCTGGCCACCGCCAACGCGCTGGCCGGCATCGAAGCCGGCGCGGCTCAGGCACAGGTATCGGTCAACTCCATCGGCGAGCGGGCCGGCAACGCCGCCTACGAGGAGTACGTCATGGCCGTCGAGTCGCTCTACCAGTGCGATACGGGGATCGACACGACGCGGATCACCGAACTCTCCGAGCTCGTCGAAGAGAAAAGCGGGATGGACACGCCGGGCAACAAGCCCGTCGTCGGCGACAACGCCTTCTCCCACGAGAGCGGCATCCACGCCGCCGGCGTCATCGAAAACTCCGACACCTTCGAGCCCGGCGTCATGACCCCCGAGATGATCGGTGCCGAACGCAAGCTCGTCATGGGCAAACACACCGGCACCCATTCGGTCCGGGAACGCCTCACCGAGTGCGGCTTCGACCCCACCGACGAACAGGTCCGAGCGGTCACCCGCCGCGTCAAGGACTACGGGGCCGAGAAGCGCCGCGTGACGGTCGACATCCTCGAGCGCTTCGCCGAGGAGGCTGGCGTCGAACGCCAGCAGGATCAGGAGGAGGTGCGCGCCTGAGTAATGTCTCCCACGTTTGCCACCGGCCGCGAGCCCCTGCTGTCGCGCTCGAGCGGTCGCGGCCGCACGACTCGTAAGGATTATACCCCTCGAGTGAACTACATAGACAGTAATGACGGTCCGCGCTTCCCTGTCGGCTCGCGTTCGCACGGTCGACACCAGCGCGCTCGCTCCGATTCGTATTGTAGGGGCCTTCTAGCCCCACTCTCAGTACCTCGCAGCTTCGGACCGGAATCCGCATCGTTCTCCGATCGATCACCAAACCAGCAGATGACACACTACCGTACACCACCCGATCGCCGCACACCGGCGGGAGGCAATCGATGAGCGAACGCGCAGCAAAGGTCACCCCGGACGACGAACAGGACGACGACCAGATCACCGACAGCGCCGCGCCCGACGCGGCCACCGAGGACGACTCGGCGGCCGACACCGGAGCCGAGACGACACCCCGACCTGTTACGTCGGGTGCCGAGTCCGTCGTTCGCGCGCTCGAGAACGCGGGCGTCGAGTACGCATTCGGCGTTCAGGGCGGGGCGATCATGCCCGTCTACGACGCGCTCTACGACTCGGACATTCGTCACGTGACGATGGCCCACGAGCAGGGCGCGGCCCACGCGGCCGACGCCTACGGCATCGTCTCGGGCGAGCCGGGCGTCTGCCTCGCGACCTCGGGGCCGGGCGCGACCAACCTCGTGACGGGAATCGCGGACGCCGACATGGACTCGGATCCGCTGCTCGCGCTGACGGGACAGGTCCCGACGGAGTTCGTCGGCAACGACGCGTTCCAGGAGACCGACACCACCGGCGTCACAACGCCGATCACGAAGGACAACACCTTCTCGAGCGACTCGGATCGCGTCGGCAGCGACGTCAGCGAGGCGTTCGCGCTCGCCGGTGCGGGCCGACCGGGACCGACCCTGGTCGATCTGCCCAAGGACATCACGAACGGCGAAACCGATTGCGAGCCAGACGATCCGAAGGTTCCCGACACCTATCAGGTGCAGGAACAAGCGGACCCGAAGCTCGTCGCGGCCGCGGCCGAGCGAATCGAGAACGCGGACCGACCCGCAATGTTGCTCGGCGGCGGCGTCATCAAGGGCGAGGCCAGCGAGGCCTGCCGCGAGTTCGCCATCGAACACGAGATTCCGGTCATCACGACGATGCCCGGCATCGGCGCGTTCCCCGAGGATCACGAGCTCTCCCTCGAGATGGCGGGGATGCACGGCACCGGCTACGCCAACATGGCGATCACGCACTGCGACACGCTGATCGGCATCGGCACCCGCTTCGACGACCGCCTGACCGGCGGCATCGAGACCTTCGCGCCCGACGCGGAGCTCATCCACGTCGACATCGACCCCGCGGAAATCTCGAAGAACATCCACGCGGACTACCCGCTGGTCGGCGACGCCGAAACGGTCGTCGAGCAGCTGGCCGACGCCGTCGACTCCTCGCCGGAAGCGAAGAAGTGGCGCGCGCAGTGCCAGCAGTGGAAGTCCGACTACTCGATGGCCTACGACGCGCCCAAGGACAAACCGGTCCAGCCGGAGTTCGTCGTCGAGGCGCTCGACGAGGCCACGAGCGATCGAGCCATCGTCACCACCGGCGTCGGGCAACACCAGATGTGGGCCTGCCAGTACTGGACCTACACCGAGCCCCGCACCTGGGTCTCGAGTCACGGGCTCGGCGCGATGGGGTACGGACTCCCATCCGCGATCGGCGCGCGACTCGCGGCCGACGACGACCAGGAGGTCGTCTGCATCGACGGCGACGGCTCGTTCCTGATGACGCTCCAGGGCCTGTCAGTCGCCGTCCGCGAGGAACTCGACATCACCGTCGCGGTCCTCAACAACGAGTACATCGGCATGGTCCGACAGTGGCAGGACGCCTTCTTCGACGGCCGCCACTCCGCGTCGGACTACGGCTGGATGCCCGAGTTCGACAAGCTCGCCGAAGCGTTCGGCGCCGAGGGCTTCCGGATCGACGACTACGACGACGTCGCCGAGACGATCGAGGCCGCGATCGCGTACGACGGCCCGTCGGTAATCGACGTTCATATCGACCCCGACGCCAACGTCTACCCGATGGTGCCAAGCGGCGGCGACAACGGCCAGTTCGCACTGGCGGAGGACCAGCTATGACTGTCGGACAAACCGCGTCCGACTGCAACCGAAACACCGAGACGGCTCCGCCGTCTCGAGATTCGCTTCACTTCGTTCAGCGAATCACGGGGTGTTTCGCATGAAACGCGGACTCGAGGGCCCCGAACCCGACGAGCGACCGACCCCCGCGGGACGGCGCAACAAGCAGGGCATTCGCATCGACCCCGAGGCCGAAGCGACGCACGAGTCCCGGCGCACCGTCATCTCGGCGCTGGTCGAACACGAACCCGGCGTGCTCTCGGATGTCTCGGGGCTGTTCTCGAGGCGGCAGTTCAACATCGAGAGCCTGACCGTCGGGCCGACTCAAGACGACGACCGCGCGCGAATCACGATCGTCGTCGAGGAGCCCGATCCGGGGATCGATCAGGTCGAGAAACAGCTGCGCAAGCTCGTCCCGGTCATCTCCGTGCGCGAACTCGAGCCGGACGCGATGCGTCGGGAACTGGCGCTGATCAAGGTCAACGCCGAGCGACCCGACCGGGTCGCCGCCGTCGCGGACATGTACGGTGCCAAGACCGTCGACTCCTGTCCGAAGACGGCGACGCTCGAAGTGACGGGTGCGCGCCAGAAGATCGAGGCCGCCATCGACACGTTCAGCCAGTTCGGCATTCGCGAGATTTCCCGAACCGGACCGACGGCGCTGGCTCGCGGCATCGACGACACTGCCGTATCCACGCTGGCGACCACTGCAGACGCATCGGCCGCCGACGAGGCGAACTACGACGGACAATACACAGAGACAGCTAACGATGACTGACGAATTCAACACCGACATCTACTACGACGACGACGCGGACGGATCGCAGCTCGAAAACGCCACGGTAGCCGTCCTCGGCTACGGGAGCCAGGGACACGCCCACGCGCTGAACCTGAACGACAGCGGGGTCGACGTGATCGTCGGCTTGCGCGAGGACTCGTCCTCGCGCGACGCGGCCGAAGCCGACGGATTAGACGTGACGACGCCGGTCGAGGCAGCCTCGCAAGCCGACATCGTCTCCGTGTTGGTGCCCGATACGGTTCAGCCGGCGGTCTACGCGGACATCGAACCGGAACTCGAGGAGGGGAACACGCTGCAGTTCGCCCACGGGTTCAACATCCACTACAACCAGATCCAGCCTCCGGAGGGCATCGACGTGACGATGATCGCGCCGAAATCACCGGGCCATCTGGTTCGCCGCAACTACGAGAACGACGAGGGAACTCCCGGACTGCTCGCGGTCTACCAGGACGAAACGGGCGATGCGAAGGAACGTGCGCTCGCGTACGCGAAGGGGATCGGCTGTACTCGCGCCGGCGTCGTCGAGACGAGCTTTCGCGAGGAAACCGAGACCGATATTTTCGGCGAGCAGGCCGTTCTCTGTGGCGGCATCGCCGAACTGATCAAAACGGGCTACGAGACGCTGGTCGACGCCGGCTACAGCCCCGAAATGGCGTACTTCGAGTGTATGAACGAGATGAAGCTCATCGTCGACCTCATGTACGAGGGCGGACTCGGCGCGATGTGGGACTCCGTCTCGGACACGGCGGAATACGGCGGGCTCACCCGGGGCGACGACGTGATCGACGATCACGTCCGGGAGAACATGGAAGAAGTGCTCGATCAGGTCCAGAACGGCGAGTTTGCGACCGAGTGGATCTCGGAGAATCAGGCGAATCGGCCCGTCTACACGCAGCTCAACCAGGCCGAGAAGGACCACGAGATCGAGGAAGTCGGCGAGCGACTGCGCGAGCTGTTCACCTGGGCCGACGAAGCGACCGAAGACGAAGAAGAGTCCGCCAAGGTGCAGGCGGACGACTAACACCAGAACCCGAGCAACCATGAGCGAAAACGACAAGACGACGGACACGATGGGCGAGATCAGCCACACGAATCCCTACACGGGGGAGACGGCTGGCCGGCTGTTCAGCCGCGGGCCGATCGTCGCCGCCGACGGCGGCACGTCGGAGACGACCGAGGCCGACGGAACGGAAGAGAGTACCGACACGAACGGAACGATGAGCGACGTCGACCACACGCCGCCGAAGCGGGCCGACGACGCGAACCGCGTCTTCGAGCGCGGGACCGAACACGGACGACAGTCCGATAGCGACACGGTAGTAGAGGAATGAGCAAGGGCACACTGTACGACAAGGTCTGGGATCGACACAAAGTAACCCGTCTGCCGACCGGACAGGATCAGCTGTTCGTCGGGCTCCACCTCATCCACGAGGTCACGAGCCCGCAGGCGTTCGGGATGCTCCGCGAGCGCGACCTCGAGGTCGCCTTTCCGGAACTGACCCACGCGACGGTCGACCACATCGTGCCGACGGCCGACCAGTCCCGTCCCTACAAGGAGGACGCGGCCGAGGAAATGATGGCCGAACTCGAGGAAAACGTCCGCGACGCGGGCATCGAGTTCTCGGACCCGACGACGGGCGATCAGGGGATCGTCCACGTCATCGGACCGGAGCAGGGCATCACCCAGCCCGGCAAGACGATCGTCTGCGGGGACTCCCACACCTCCACCCACGGCGCCTTCGGCGCGCTCGCCTTCGGCATCGGCACCTCCCAGATCCGCGACGTGCTCGCGACGGGCACCGTCGCCATGGAGAAACAGAAGGTGCGCAGGATCCAGATCGACGGCGAACTCGGCGACGGCGTCGAAGCGAAGGACATCATCCTCGAGATCATCCGCCGACTCGGCACCGAGGGCGGCGTCGGCTACGTCTACGAGTACGCCGGCGAGGCCATCGAGGACCTCGGGATGGAAGGGCGGATGTCGATCTGTAACATGTCCATCGAGGGCGGCGCTCGCGCGGGCTACGTCAACCCCGACGAGACCACCTACGAGTGGCTCGAGCAGACCGACTACTTCCAGGAGAACCCGGGGAAGTTCGACGAACTCAAACCCTACTGGGAGTCCATCCGCAGCGACGCGGACGCCGAGTACGACGACGTCGTCCACATCGACGCGAACGAACTTGAGCCGGTCGTCACCTGGGGCACCACGCCCGGACAGGGAGTCGGCATCTCCGATCCGATTCCGGAACCGGAGTCGCTTCCAGCGGAGAAGCAAGACACCGCCCGACGCGCCCAGAAACACATGCGCGTCGAGCCCGGCGACACGATGGAGGGCTACGACATCGACGTCGCCTTCCTCGGCTCCTGTACCAACGCCCGCCTGCCGGACCTGCGACGCGCCGCTCGAATCGTCGAAGGCCGCCAGGTCGACGACGACGTCCGCGCGATGGTCGTCCCCGGCAGCCAGCGCGTGCAGCGGACCGCCGAGGAGGAAGGCCTCAAAGACACCTTCGAAGAAGCCGGCTTCGAGTGGCGAAACGCCGGCTGTTCGATGTGTCTCGGCATGAACGAAGACCAGCTCGAGGGCGACGAGGCCTGTGCCTCCTCCTCGAACCGGAACTTCGTCGGCCGTCAGGGCTCGAAGGACGGCCGCACGGTGCTGATGAGTCCGCGGATGGTCGCCGCGGCGGCGATCACCGGAGAGGTCTCTGACGTGCGCGACCTGAAGGAGGTGAACCTCGCATGACGGATGAAGTGGAGATCCCGGAGGTCAACTACGTCTCCGGCTCCGGCGTCCCGATCCGGGGCAACGACATCGACACCGACCAGATCATCCCCGCACGGTTCATGAAGGTCGTCACCTTCGACGGATTGGGCGAGTTCGCGTTCTTCGATCTGCGGTTCGACGACGACGACAACCAGAAGGAGCATCCGTTCAACGAGGACCGCTATCAGGACTCCTCGGTGATGGTCGTTAACTCGAACTTCGGCTGTGGCTCCTCGAGAGAGCACGCTCCCCAGGCGCTGATGCGCTGGGGGATCGACGCGATCATCGGCGAGAGCTTCGCCGAGATTTTCGCGGGCAACTGTCTGGCGCTCGGTATTCCGACCGTGACCGCCGACAGCGAGACAATCGAGGGCCTCCAGGACTGGGTCGACGCGAACCCCGACGGCGAGATTGACATCGATATCGAAGCGGAGACCGTCACCTACGACGAGGAGACGATCGACGTCACCGTCGACGACGCCCAGCGCAAGGCGCTCGTCGACGGCGTCTGGGACACGACGGCGCTGATGAAGTCCAACGCGGGCGCGGTCCGCGAGAAGGCTCGAGAACTGCCGTACGTCGACGACGCGGCGATTCCCGAAGCCGAATAGGAAGCGCCTCGCGGCTCGCTTTCGATCGTTCGTTCATCGCTCGTACTGCTCGTCTTTCGTCCGGCTCGTAATTGCCTCGAGCGATCGATTTGAACCCTGTTGCCACACCGAAAGCGGCAGGCGACCGCCGAAAGCGCGAGATATTTCGGCGACTGCCGGATACGTTCTCCTATGTCTCGCGCTCTCGATGCGTCTCTTTTCGTGTTGCTGGCCGTTCTCTGGGGCTTTTCCTTTCCCGCGATTTCGATCGGCCTCGAGTACCTCCCGCCGCTGCTGTTCGCGGCCGCCCGATACGACATCGCAGCAATCTTGCTACTGGCGGCAGCCGTCGTTCGGGTCGAGAAGTGGCGACCGACCGCGCGGAACGATCTGGCGGCCGTCGCCGGTGGCGGCGTCTTCCTCATCGCCGGCAATGGCCTGTTGTTTCTCGGTCAGCAGACGGTCCCGAGCGGCGTCGCCGCAATTCTGCAGGGGCTGGTCCCGATCCTCACCGCGCTGTGGGCGATCCCGCTGCTGGGCGAGCGACTCTCGGGGCTCGGAGCCGTCGGCGTCGCCATCGGCTTTCTGGGCGTCGGCCTCGTCGTCCAGCCCGATCCGGGGAACCTCCTCGTGGGCGATACCGCCGCACGGCTGCTCATCGTCGGTCAGGTGTGCAGCGTCGCGCTCGGCGGCGTCCTGATCCAGCGGGCCGGGCCGACGCTCGAGCAACTGCCGCTGGTCGGCTGGTCGATGCTCGTCGGCGGGCTCGTCTTGCACGCCGTCAGTCTGGGTGCCGGCGAGTTGCCGAGCGCCGACGTGATCGGTCCCGTCTCCGTCGGTGCCCTGCTCTACCTCGGCGTGTTCGCGACCGCCATCGCGTTCATGATCTACTTCACCATCCTCGAGGAACACGGCGCGTTCGAGGCGGCACTGATCGGCTACCTGGTCCCGATCGTGGCGACGATCGCGAGCGTCTTCCTGCTCGGCGAGGAGATCGGCGTCCTGACGGTCACCGGCTTCGGGCTGGTCGCGGTCGGCTTCGTCCTGCTCAAGCGGCGTGCCCTCGCCGAGGCGATCGGCTTCTCAACCGGTGTCAGCAGTCCCTGAACTCGACGATACCCGCGACTACCGGCCAGCCGATGGGACCGCCAGTTGATGGCCGACTCGTCTCGAGGCGACGCCGACTCGCTCCCCAGCGCCGGTATCGATACCCTCTTTTCGCCCCCCAGTCCATGTTCGAGCATGACTCACGAAATCGCCGTCATTCCGGGCGACGGGATCGGACAGGAAGTGACACCTGCCGCGGTTGAGGTCCTCGAAGCCCTCGAGATCGACTTCGAGTTCGTCGAAGCCGACGCGGGCGACGCGGTAAAGGAGGAGACCGGCGAGGCGCTGCCTCAGGAAACGTACGACCTCGCGGCGTCGGCGGACGCGACGCTGTTCGGCGCGGCCGGCGAAACGGCGGCGGACGTGATCCTGCCGCTCCGGACGGCGGTCGACTCGTTCGTCAACGTTCGGCCCGCGAAGGCGTATCCGGGGATCGACGCCGTGCGCCCCGAGACGGATCTGATCTTCCTCCGTGAGAACACCGAAGGCGTCTACGCGGGCCACGAGGACCGACTGACCCAGGACGTCTCGACGCTCACCCGCGTCGTCACGGAGTCTGCCTCTGAACGGCTCGCGGAGTTCGCCTGTGACTACGTCGCCGGCGACGACCACGACGGCTTCTCGATCGTCCACAAGGCCAACGTCATGCGCGAGACTGACGGCCTCTTCCGCGATACCGTCAAGTCGGTCGCCGACGAGAACGGTGTCGAGACCGACCAGGTGCTGATGGACGCCTTCGCGACGCGGGTCTGTCTCGACCCCGAACAGTTCGACGTGGTCGTCTGTCCGAACCTCGCGGGCGACGTGCTCTCGGATCTGGCTGCCGGGCTCGTGGGCGGCCTCGGCCTCCTGCCCTCGGCCAACATCGGCCCCGACCGCGCGCTGTTCGAACCCGTCCACGGCACCGCGCCCGACATCGCCGGTGAGGGGATCGCGAACCCCGCCGCGACGATCGTCTCCGCCGCCATGCTCCTCGAGTACCTCGGCCACGACGCGGAGAGCGACGCGGTTCACGAGGCCGTCGAGGGAACGCTCGAGGACGGACCTCGAACGCCGGATCTGGGCGGCGACGCCTCGACCGAGGACATGACGGAAGCGATCATCGACCGACTGTAACCGCCCGGCGCGAGTTCCGCTCAGTTTCGGTGCCGGCTCTCGATCCGGTTCCGAGGTCGGTTTTCGAGTCCGACACCGGCCCAAGTTCGCGTTTCGTTTTCGCCCGCCGTCGTTTCGCGCTGCTTGCAGCCGACGAGCGAACGCGATCCGTCCCGCGATCGTTCTATGCAAACAGAAACGATCGCATAGATCGGCATAAACAAATAAAACCGTGCAGACCCGAGACGGTATCGAAGACGATCCCCATGTTACCCGAACAGCGGAAGCGGAAGATCGTCGAACTCGTCTCGGATCGGGACGGCTGCTCGGTCGACGCGCTCGCCGACGAGCTCGACGTGTCGAAGGCGACGATTCGGCGTGATCTCGACGAGCTAGAGGACGAGCGACTGATCGAGCGGTCCCACGGCGGGGCCGTACCGGTGACGGCGGTCGGCCGCGAGCAGACCTACGGGCAGAAGGAGGTCCAGAACCTGGAGGCGAAAGCCGCGATCGGTTCGCGGGCGGTGACGGAGATTCACGACGGTCAGGTCGTCTTCTTCGACTCGGGGACGACCACGATGCAGGTCGCGATGCAGGTGCCGACGGACATCTCTTTCATTCCGGTGACCAACTCCCCGCTGCTCGCGCTCGAGCTTGGGAAGGAGGCGACCGACGTGAAGCTCACTGGCGGGACGCTCCGCCACCGGACGCGGGCGCTCGTCGGCCCGAGCGCGGAGGCGTTCATGGAGCGAACGAATTTCGACCTCCTCTTTCTCGGAACGAACGCCCTCTCCGACGACGGGAGCCTGACGACCCCCAACGAGGACGAAGCCCGTATGAAACAGCTCATGGTCGAGAGCGCCGAGCGCGTCGTGCTCGTCGCCGACGAGACCAAGTTCGGAGAGCGGAGCTTCGCCCAGTTCGCCACCCTCGAGGACGTCGACGTGCTGGTGACCGACGCCGAACCAACCGGTGAACTCGCCGAGACATGTTCGGCGGCCGACGTGACTGTCGGGGTGGAGGCCGGATGATCGCGAGCGTCACACTCAATCCGGCAGTCGACTACACGGTCGAGTTGCCGGACGCGCTCGCCGACGGCGCGATCGCGCGCGCCGACGAGTACCGCTACGACGCGGGCGGCAAGGGGATCAACGTCTCGAAGTACCTGACGGCACTCGGCGTCGACACCGTCGCGACCGGCCTGGCCGGCGGTCGGCTCGGGCGGTTCCTCCGGGACGAACTGTCGACGGGCGGGATCGCGACCGATTTCGTCGAGATCGAGGGCGAGACCCGGCTGAACACGACCGTCCTCACGGCCGACGGCGAGTACAAGATCAACCAGAACGGTCCGCAGGTCTCGGGGGTCGCGATCGAGACGATCGGTGACCGGCTGCGCGAGTACGACCCCGAGACGGTGGTCATCGCCGGCAGTCGCCCGAAGGGCGTCGGCCCCGACGCGATCGATCGGCTCGCCGACGCCGGACCCTGGGAGACGGTCGTGGACGTCGACGGCGCGACGCTCTCGGAACTTGACGGGGAGTATGCGCTCTGCAAACCGAACCTCGAGGAACTCGC
This sequence comes from Natrinema zhouii, assembly GCF_013456555.2. GTDB lineage: Archaea > Halobacteriota > Halobacteria > Halobacteriales > Natrialbaceae > Natrinema > Natrinema zhouii. Next base: position 1,286,468 of record NZ_CP059154.1, on the reverse strand, counting down.
AGCGGCGACGGGAAGCCGGATCGACGGCGTTCGGGACGCGCTCGCGGCCGCCGACGCCCTTCGGGCGGACGGCTTCGAGCGCGTCGTCGCCTCCCTCGGTGACGAGGGCGCCGTGATGGCGACCCCGGAGCGACATCTCCACGCGCCCGCGAGGAACGTCGACGTGGTCGATACCGTCGGCGCCGGCGACTCCCTGTTGGCCGGCGTCCTCGCCGCGTACGCGCGCGGCGAGTCGGCCGCTCAGGCGCTCCGATCCGGCGTCGCGGTCTCGTCGCGCGTCGTCTCCGTCTCGGGGACCCAGGTCCCGTCGCTGACCGACGTCAGCACTGAGCGGGACGCGATCGCGGTGTCGACGTACTGATCGAGCGCGATTGCATCCGATCGAACCGATCGGTGTGACCGACGATGCCGCAACCGATTGTACTCCTCCCGTACTGACCGCCTCGACGCGTCCCGTCCGTCTCCGCCCGCAACTTAATAAGATAAAATACGATATGAAACAAACATACTCGAAACTATTTTGCCACAGAGATGCGAATGTTTCGCTATAGCGTGTTAGATAATAATGAACGATAGGGTAGCAAACAGACTTCGCACGCACCTCACGTCTGTGAAAGAGGACCTGATGACGGGCGTATCGTTTATGATCCCGTTCGTGACGATCGGCGGGATCTGCCTCGCGCTCGCGTTCATGGTCGCCGAGCTGCCGGAGACAGTTCTTGGAATCACGGTACCCGGCGCCGGAGCGACCACCGAGACCGTCTTCGAGGACACGGGGACCCTTCCGTGGTACCTGGCTCAGATCGGCGACCTCGGACTAACGATGATGATCCCCGTACTGGGCGGGTACATCGCGTACGCGATCGCAGACAAACCCGGACTCGCACCCGGATTCATCCTCTCGTGGGCGATCCAACAGGAGGCGATCATCGAGGCCGCCGGTCTGGTCATCGGGTTCGAAGCCGAGGGGGCGACCGCCGGCTTCCTCGGCGCGATCGTCGCCGGCCTGCTCGCGGGCTACGTCGCCCGCTGGATGAAGGGGTGGACGGTGCCGTCGGTCGTCTCGCAGATGATGCCGATCCTCGTGATTCCCGTCTTCACAACGCTGTTGCTCGCGCCGATCGTCATCCTCGGACTCGGCGTCCCGATCGCCATCCTCGACGACGCGCTGACATCCGCCCTCGAGGGGATGCAGGGGTCGAATGCCATCCTGCTCGGGGCGATCCTCGGCGGGATGATGGCAGTCGACATGGGCGGTCCGATCAACAAGGTCGCGTACGTGTTCGGGACCGTTCTCGTCGGCGAGCAGATCTTCGCGCCGATGGCCGCCGTGATGATCGGCGGGATGGTCCCGCCGCTTGGCCTCGCGCTCTCGAACTTCATCGCACCCCAGAAGTACGCCGCGGAGATGTACGAGAACGCGAAGGCGGCCGTGCCGCTCGGCCTCGCGTTCATTACGGAGGGGGCGATTCCCTACGCCGCCGCCGATCCGCTTCGGGTCATCCCGTCGGCGGCCGTCGGCAGCGCGACGGCCGGCGCGGCCGCGCTCTGGCTCGGGGTGACGATGCCGGCGCCCCACGGCGGCATCTTCGTCATGTTCCTCTCGAACAGCCTCTGGCTGTTCCTCGGCTGCATCGCGCTCGGGACGGCGATCACGGCCACGGTCGCCACGCTGATCAAGCCGGACTACCACGAGCGAGTCGCCGGCGCCAAACCCGCAAAGTCCGTGACGGACTCCGGACAGACGAACGCAGGACAGATAAACGACTAACGCCACGATGGCCGATACTACCACAGCAACCAGACGATGACTCAAACCGAACCCGAAATCGACGCCGTACTGACTCCCGAACTGATCACGCTCGAGGAACCGCCCGCGGAGAAGGCGGCCGCGATCGAGTTCCTGCTCGACCGCGCGGTCGACGCCGGCCGCGTCACCGACCGCGAGGCGGCCCTCGAGGCGCTGCTCGCCCGCGAGGAGGAGACGACGACCGGTGTCGGCATGGGAATCGGCATCCCGCACGCGAAGACCGACGCGGTCGCCGAGCCGACCATCGTCTTCGCGCGCTCCTCGGCCGGCATCGACTTCGACGCGATGGACGGCGAGCCGGCGACGCTGCTGTTCATGCTGCTCGTCCCCGCAGAGGGCGGCGAGGACCACCTCGAGCTCCTGAGTTCGCTCTCGCGGGCCCTGATGCACGACGACGTCCGCGAGCGCCTCCACGAGGCCGACTCGAAGGCGGCGATCGAGGAGACGATCACGGAGGCGGTCGCGTGATGGAGCGAACTGTCACCGTGGTCCCCGAGGACGGGCTCCACGCGCGGCCGGCTGCGACGTTCGTCGAGACGGCGACCGAGTTCGACGCCGACGTGCGGGTCGCCCCGGCCGACGGGGACGATCCGGTCGACGCCGCGAGCATGCTCGCCGTGACCAGCCTCGGCGTCGCCAGCGGCGAGGACGTCCGGCTGATCGCGGAGGGCGACGACGCCGAGGCGGCGCTCGACGACCTGGAGGAACTGCTCTCGACGCCCGAGACCGAGTCCGCGGCCGAATCGAGCTCGGGGACCTGAACCGATGGCCGCCAACGAGACCGCACCGCGATCGCACGAGGGAACCGGCGTCACGCCGCTGTCCGGCGTCGGCAGCGCCGTCTGGTACGATCCGAACGCCGACCTCGAGCTCGGCGAGCCGCCGGCGGCCGAGACGGTCGATCCGGACGCCGAACGCGCGCGGTTCGAAGACGCCCGCAATCGCGCCCGAGCGGAACTCGAACGCGAACGCGAGCGGACCGCCGAGCGCGTCGGCGAGGACGAGGCGGCGGTGTTCGACGCCCACAAGCAGTTCGTCGACGATCCCCAGATCATCGACGGCGTGGAAGCGGCCGTCGACGACGGCCTGCCCGCCGAACACGCGGTCGACGCCGCCTTCGAGGACCCCATCGCGCAGTTCGAGGGGATGGACGGTCGGATGGCCGAGCGCGCCGACGACCTCCGCGACGTGCGGGACCGACTGCTGCGGCTGCTCACCGACGCGGACCGCGTCGACCTCGCCTCGCTGTCGACGGGTTCGATTCTCCTCGCCGAACGCTTGACGCCGAGCGACACCGCACAGCTCGACTCCGATCGCGTCGCCGGCTTCGCGACGATCGAGGGCGGGCGGACCTCCCACGCCGCGATCTTCGCCCGTTCGCTGGGGATCCCCGCCGTCGTCGGCGTCGGTGACGACCTCGAGTCGATCGACGACGGGGCCGACGTGCTGGTCGACGGGGAGGACGGCGCGGTGATCGCCGACCCGACGCCCGACCAGCGCGAGCGCGCGGCCGCAGGTCGCGACGTCGAGGTTCGCTCAGAGCCGGTCGCGACGGCCGACGGGCGCTCCGTCGAGGTCGCGGCCAACGTCGGTACCCCCGCGGAACTCGAGGGCGCCGTCGCGCAGGGCGCGGACGGGATCGGTCTCTTCCGGACCGAGTTCCTCTTTCTCGACCGCGAGGCGCCGCCCGACGAGGACGAGCAGTTCGAGGTCTACCGCGAGGCGCTCGCGGCGTTTCCCGAGGGGCGGGTCGTCGTGCGGACGCTCGACGTCGGCGGCGACAAGCCGATCCCGTATCTCGACATGCCCGACCCGGAGAACCCGTTCCTCGGCGAACGTGGGATCCGGCGATCGCTCGGTCCCGACGCCGACCTCTTCGAGACGCAGTTGCGCGCGCTGCTCCGGGCGAACGCGGCCGAGCCGGGAACGCTCTCGGTGATGTTCCCGATGGTCGCGACGGTGTCGGAACTCGAGGCCGCCCTGGAGACCGTGGCGTCGGTCGCCGACGACCTCGCGTCCGAGGGACTCGACCACGAGGTGCCGGAGCTGGGCGTGATGATCGAAACGCCGAGCGCGGCGCTGACGGCCGAGGCGCTCGCCCAACGCGTCGACTTCCTGAGTATCGGCACGAACGACCTCACGCAGTACGTGATGGCCGCGGCCCGGGAGAACGACCGCGTCGCCGGGTTGCACGATCCCTGCGAGCCGGCCGTGCTCCGGGCGATCGAGCGCACCGTCGCGGCCGGCCACGCGGGCGACGCGTGGGTCGGCATGTGTGGCGAGATGGCCGGCGATCCCGACCTGACCGAACTGCTCGTGGGGCTCGGGCTCGACGAACTCAGTATGAGTGCCGTAACGATCCCCGACGTAAAGGCGAATATCGCGGCGGTCGATACCGCGGACACCGAGACGCTCGCCGATAGCGCGACGGACGCGGCCGCGAGCGCCGCCGTCCGCGAGCGCGTAGCGAACCGCGACCACAACCGCGATTCAGATCCAGATTCCGAAACACCATGAAATTCGTCGCAGTCACGTCCTGTCCGACCGGTATCGCACACAGCCAGATGGCGGCAGAGAACTTAGAACAGACGGCCCAAGCGAACGGCCACGAGATCGACGTCGAGGTCCAGGGTGCCATGGGTCAGGAGAACGAACTCTCGAGCGAGGCCATCGAGGCGGCCGAGGCGGTCATCATCGCCGCGGACACCTCGGTGAACCAGGACCGCTTCGCGGACATGCCGGTCGTCAACGCGCCGGTGAAAGAGGCCGTCAACGACGCCGACGGGCTCCTCGAACGCGCGATCGAGGAGGCCGACGGTACGACCGCGACGGCGACGACCCGGAGCGAGCCGGGAGTGGAGACCGACGTCGCCGCCGGCACCGACGGCGACATCGAGGGCTCGAGCGAATCCGTGAAACGCGGCGGCGACCCCTCGAAGGGGCTGTTCGCCCGGCTCAAGCGGCTTCTTTCTTAACGCCGATCGTTTCGGTGCGTTCGCTCTGTTCTCCGCCCGCACAGTCCGCTTGATCTCTTCGGGTGCGAGCGCCTCGACTTGGTAACGAACCTCGGTTCAGCAATCGAAGTCACACTCGTTACTCGGTCCCGAGGGCGGATTCTATCCGGCCGATCGGCTCCGGAGAGCCGACGAAGACCGGCACGCGTTCGTGCAGACCGTTCGGATCCCGCTGTCGGAGCCGGCTCGGTGCCGTGTCTGTATCGGCCTCACCCCCGACCGTGGAACCGTCGATCGCTCGGCCGCCGGCAGTCTCGACGACGTGTGCGATCGGATTCGCCTCGTACTGCAGGCGCAAGACGCCGTCCGGTCGGCGATCGGTGGCCGGATAGCAGAGCACCCCGCCGTGTTCGAGGAGCGTCACCACGTCGGCGACTGCCGCGCCGCAGTACCGCAACCGTCGCTCGGCGCGGAACGAATCGAAGAGATCCAGCAGGGTCGGCGACAGATCGTCGCGGCGGCCGGAGTAGCCACAGACGCCGTCGATCTCGTCGCCAGCACCGTCCGCGGCACGCTCGCTCGCGAGAGAAACCCGGTGTGGATCGGTTCGCTCACCGTCCTCGTCGACCCGATACCGAACCACGTCGCCGTCGGCCGCGACGGTCATCGTGACAGTCGGCCCGAAGATCACGATTGCGCTCGCGACGAGGTCGGTGCCGCGGGCCGGCAGCGGCGCGTCGTAGATCCCCAGGACCGTCCCGATCGGGGCGTTCGCGGCGAGGTTGTCCGAGCCGTCGAGCGGGTCGATGGCGACGCCGTACCCGTCGCCGCAGTCGAGCGCCTCGGTGCGTTCCTCGCTCGCGTAGGCGCCGACCGCCTCGAGCGACGCGATCGCCTCGCGAAAGCGGTCGTCGAGCCATCGATCGGCCGCCGACTGATCGTCGCCGGTCGGGTTGCGTTCGTCGGTCGCCCGGTCGTCGTCACCGCCAGTGGCGGCGGGAGCCGTAGCGGCGTCGCGGTGGCCGCGCAGACGCGGCAGTTCGGCGGGCACGTCGGCGGCGACCGCCCCGACCGCGTCCAGGATCGGTTCGTGGTCGGCGTCCGGATCGGCCACGGTCATAGCGCGCCGTCGGCCGACGCGCCCTCGAATATCACTTGCTCGAGGGCGTCGAGGATCCGTTCGGGGTTCTCTCGCTGCCAGACGTTTCGACCGACGGCGAGCCCGCCCGCACCGGCGTCCATGGCGGCTTCGACCGTCGAGAGGAACTCGTAATCGCTCGTCTTCGACCCGCCGCTCAGGACGACCCGGACGTCGCCGGCCGCGTCGACCGCGTGCGAGAGCGCCTCCGGACTGCGCGGGTACTTCACCTTCGCGATGTCGGCGCCCAACTCGAGTCCGATCCGGGCCGCGTAGGCGATGACCTCGGGGCGTCGGTGTTCCTTGATCGCCTGGCCGCGCGGATACGACCACATGGCGACGGGAAGACCGTGGTCGCGCGCTCGTTCTTGGACCGCGCGGAACTCCTCGATCATCTCCGGCTCGCGGTTCGTGCCCGGGTAAACGGTGTAGCCGATCGCATCGGCGCCGATCTCGACGGCACTTTCGACCGACCACGTCCGCGGCGAGTACGGTTCGCCCTCCCAGAGACTCGAGGTCCCGTTGCACTTCGCGAGCAACGCCACGTCGTCCTCGTAGGAGGGGTAGTACGTCTCGGCGAGTCCCTTCTGGACGGCCAGCGCGGTGACCGCGTCGTGGGTCGCCATCTCGAAGATCGTCTCCGGATCGAGCCGATCCTCGACGCCCTCGAACGCCGTCGGCCCGTGCTCGAGGCCGTGGTCGTGGGCGAGGATGAGCGATTTCCCGTTTCGACTGATCGGTGTCTCGTCGAACGCTTTCATGTCTCGTCCCATTCGAATCCAGTGATGAATTATTTTCGGATATGATCGTTTCTGATCGATACTCTAGAATTAATATTGCCAGTGTTCACTGAGTGACATCGATCGTGACCGATCCCGAATCCGGGAGACGGGAGTAGCCATCGCGCTCGAACCGACACCGGTTGTGAAAGCAATCCCGACACCTATCACACTCGCCGTGATTGAGGCAGGTATGCCTCGGGACGACACCCTCGCTGGCGTCGACTCGCGAACCGTCGAAACCGACCGCCTCGAGACGCACTACCTCGAGTCCGGCGGGTCCGGTCGAGCCGACGAGGGCGAAACCGTCGTCTTCCTCCACGGCAACGTCTCTTCCTCGCGATTTTTCGAAGACGTGATGGCGGACCTCTCGAGTCGTCACCGAGCGATCACGCCCGACTTGCGGGGCTACGGCGATTCGGAGACGAAACCGGTCGACGCGACGAACGGGCTCGGCGACTTCGAGGGCGACCTGCACGCGCTGGTGACCGAACTCGACCTTGCGAGACCGTTCGTTCTCGTCGGCTGGTCGAACGGCGGCGGTGTCGCGATGCGGTACGCGATCGATCACCCCGAGGCCGTCTCCGAACTCGTCCTCGTTAACCCGCTCTCGCCGTACGGGTTCGGCGGCACGAAAGACGTCGACGGAACGCCCTGCTTCGACGACTACGCGGGTTCGGGCGGCGGAATCGGCAACGACGACTTCGTCGCGGGACTCGCCGACCGCGACCGGAGCGTGGAGGGCCAGACGTCCCCGCGAAAGGTCCTCCGAACCTACTACGTCGACCCGACCCACGAGTTCGACGGTGAGCGCGAGGAATCGTATCTGACGGGGATGCTCGATACGGCGACCGGCGACGGGAACTATCCGGGTTCCTCGAAGCCGAGCGACAACTGGCCCGGCATCGCACCGGGCGAAACCGGTGTGAACAACGCCATCTCGCCGAAGTACTGTGAACTCGAGGCGATCACCGAGATCGATCCCGACGAGAAACCGCCCGTGCTGTGGATCCGCGGCGATTCCGACCAGATCGTCTCGAACGCCTCCCTGTTCGATCTCGGTACGCTCGGTCGAATGGGCGAACTCCCGGAGTGGCCCGGCGAGGACGTCTTCCCGCCCCAGCCGATGGTCGACCAGACCCGCGCCGTCCTCGAGACCTACGCCGACCGCGGCGGCGAGTTCGAGGAAGTCGTCTTCGGGAACACGGGACACACGCCCCACGTCGAGGTCCCCGGCGACTTCCTGGATCGACTCGAGTCGGTGTTAGACTAACCGCCAGTCCGGTATCGGCTGCCTGTGATGGACGAGTTGAGCGCCTCGACCGTTCTTAGCGACCCGGTCGTTCTCACTCCGCTTCGTCGTCGTTCGGATCCGTTCTCGACATCGACCGAAGCGTCGACAGCCCGCGGTTCCGGGTTACGCCCTTCGAGATCCTGACGCCGTCGAACGTGCCCGCCCAGCGCTCGTCGCTCGCGCCGAGGTGGTCCATGTAGTAGGCGAAGCCGCCGAGCCACACCAGCGCGGCCGTGAGCGCGAGAAAGGCGATCACCGAGACGAGCATCGACGGGCCGAGCGCACCGACCGCGATTCCGGCGACGACGTAGACGAACGCGGCGATAACGATGAGGACGGTAATCGTCGCGAACATGTCGTTGACGGCCGTCACCCGCGCGTTGTACTCGATCCACTGCCCGTAGCTCCGGAGCAGTCGCACCTCGAACCGATCCGCGTCGCTCTCGGGATCGCCCCGAGCCGTCGCGAGCGCGGCGTCGACCGCGTCTCCGTCGATGCCGCCTCTGAGATTCGAAGCCGTGTACGTTACTCCAGCGAGCCCCGTCGAGACCAACAGGAGGAGTGCGCTGGTAATCGAAAAGATGTTGACGAACGGCGCGATATCGAGGTCGGTCTGAACGACGATCGAACCGCCCGTGACGACCAGGCCGATCAACAGGAGGTTCGCTTTCAGAATCTCGATCGCCTTCTCGTCTATCTCCTGAATCCGTTCGACCTGGTAGTCGAACGTCGTCCGAAGTTCCTCGCGGGCCAGCTCGAGGGTGTCCCGGTCGAGATCGGTTTCATCGCCCTCCGTCTCCGATCCGTCCGGACGGGCCGCCCCCGCTGTGCCCTCCCGTCTGCTCATAGGCCACTGTTTCCCACCCCGGTCGTAAATATGCCGGCCTCCGGGTCCGGTGGATACACCGTACTCTGGAGCTGATACAACGCACCGCCCCGCAGTCAGATCCGGCGTCAGGCGATATCCAGGGTGTCCCGGTCCGCCCCGGCCAGTTCGACCAGCGCGTCGGCCTCGAGCAGGTGACACTCACCGGGGATCACGAGCAGGTGTAACGGCTCCCCGAACTCGCGATCTGCCAGTTCGGCCATCGTTCCGGCCGCGACGAGTGGAACGGGGCTGCCCGCGCGGGCGACGACGACGCCCACGAGGTCGGGGTACTCCTCGGCGAGCAGATCAGCACCGACGTCGGCGGTCATGTACTCCCCGCGCTCGGCCTTTATGTCCAGATAGACGACGGTGTGAAGGCCATCGGCGCGATTATCGTCGATCGTCTCGGTGACGCTCGCCGGAAGGCCGTCGGCGCCGTGGGCGTACGGGAACGGCAGCGTCGTCGCCTTGCCGAATCGGTAGTTCTGTAGCCCGGTCAGCGCGCTGGTAGCCGTCTGGGCGGTGACGCCGTGGATCACCCGCGTCTCGATTCCGCGGTCGTGGGCCCGCAGCCGGAGGTCGACGTGGGTCGTCGAGATCATCGTATCGCCCGCCGTCAGGAACGCGACGTCTTCGCTCTCGGCCGCTGCGAGCATGTCGCCGGGATCTTGTTCGACGCCGGCGCGGTCCCGGACCTCGATCTCGAGGTCGTGATACGACTCGAGGTCGTCGATCGTCGTCCCGATCAGCTGACTGGTATAAAATTCGGCGTAGACGCGGTCGGCCGCCTGCAGGGCGTCCCGGCCCTCGACGGTGATCGAGCGCTCGTCGTAGAGACCGAGGCCGATGAAGGTGAGCATAGGCGCTCGTAGTCGTAGCGCGCGGAATACGTTTTCGAGACGCGTACAATCCTTCGAGAGTCAGTCGCTGCCGTGGACGATCAGAACCCGATATGGGAGGTCGACGCGGGACCGCCGTCGTCATCGCCCTCGTTGATCCCGCCCTCGTGGGCGAAGGTCACATGGCCGTCGGTCAGATAGACGACGCCGTCGTCGACGCTGATTTCGACGGCTGGAAGCGTCGTGTCGGCCGCCTCGCCGTTGTCGCAATAGCCCGAGCAGGAGTCGAACATCGAGCCGTGTTTCGGACAGATGATCTGTCCGTCGCGCATCGCGGCCCCGCGGCCCGTATCGAGTCGCTGGGCTTCGTGGGTGCAGCGATTGATCCACGCCTCGACGCCGTCGTCGGGAGCGTCAGCGACCGAGGGCTCGGAAGGCGCTCCGCGTCTTCCGGTGTCGTCGACCGCAGACCGACTGCTCGTGGAACCGTGTTCCACGCTGTCCTCGCAGGGGACGAGAATCGCTTCGTCCGGTTCGCCGTACTGGTCTCGGATCGTAAACAGCCACGACCGATTCTCGTGAACCGTCTCGACGGTCGTGAGTCGGCGGCGCTCGCTCATCTCGATAGAGGTACGCGCGCCGAACGGAAAAGCGCTCTCGAGGCGGCGAACGCAACGTCCCCGTTTCCGACGGCTCACGGCGGCCGCGGTACGCGGTCGCCTCAGAGGGCGAACGCGATGGGGAGAGCCGGACGGACCACCAGAACGATCGCGCCGGCAACGAGCGAGACGAGACCGATGCCGACGGCGATCTCCTCACCCCAAGACGGGAGGCGTTCTATCGTGACGATCCCCGTCAGTGCGACCATCCAAACGTGGTTCATCTCACCGAACGCGATCATCACGAGGAAGAAGACCCCGAAGCAGGTGAGGATACAGCGCACGCCGTGATACAACCCCTCCCGGATCGCGAGGAGGACGCCGTCCTGATGGGACGGAACGTTGGCACAACACGTCCGCAGGAACGACCGTTTGAACCTCGAGAGCTGGTAGATCCCGGTGAGGACGAGGACGCCACCGACGACGAAGTGTGTGTACTCGCGGGTAACGCCGTAAATTCCGCCCGGGAGAACCGCGTTGTACAGGAGCGGAACGCAGGCCGTGATCAGCCAGACGGCGTAGTAACTGACGAGAAACGAAGCCAGCGCCCGCGCTGCGCCGATAGCCGATCCTCGATACGCGGCGGTGTATTCCCGGGTAAACCGCATCATCGCCGGTTGCATCATCGCCCACATCATCACGCCCCACATGGCGGTGTAGCCGGCGACCGCCTCGAGCGTCCCGACGTGGAAGACGCCGCGTTCCATCGCGCCGGGCGCGGCCATCGGGATTTCGGCCGTCACGAGTAGCCACTGCCTCCCCGGCATCGGGACGTGACCACCGTACAACAGCAGCCACCAGATCGCGTCGAGGCCGAGCATGGCCGCGACGACTGCGGTCGTCCGATCGATGTCGACGGCGCAGCGATCTGTCGTCCCTTCGAATACGGACCGGAGCGAGACACTCATGGGGGGATCCCGCGCTCGAGAGCGCGATGGGCCGACGCCAGCAGTTCAGGGTCCGAATGGCACATTGGACGGGAGATCGACGAGTTGTCACCGAACATCACTATTCGAGAACGTCGTAACCGGCTTGCTCGATCGCGTCCCGAACTCGTGGTTTCGCCGACGGGTCCCCGTGGACCGTCACTCGGCCGGTCGTTGCATCGGTATCCACGCGGCCCACGCCGGGGAGAGCCGCCACTGCGCCGGTGATTACTATCTCGCAGCCTTCACACGTCATGTCGGGAACCTCGAGCGTATATTCGTCCATGCTGCATCCGGACAACGAGTCGACGGCGTATAAATTACTAAAATACTGATGTTTTCTGGAGTGAACGGTATTGCAGACTAGACTCGGGCACCCGTCGTGGTCGAATGGGATTCAGTAGGGTGAGCGACCGACACTACTCGGTAGCACGAGAACTGAAATACATCTACCCTCGGTAATTTTAGAGGCGGAAGGCCTCGGGGAAGAGTGTCTATTGCTGAACCAGAGAGCTGTCGGGGTATCCTGCCCGTCGCCGCGCATCCTGTCGCTCACTCTCTGTCAAGCGGAACTGTTCCAACTCGTCTTCGAGCGAGCCGAGTGCCCTACGACGTTCTTGATGTGCTTCGAGGAAGTTCGCGATATTCTCTGCCGCCATCTCTTTGAGTTCACCACTCAGGAGCGACCCCTCTCGATACTCGCGTGCAAGCCGTTCTACCTGCTCATCACTTTCTTCAAAGAAGTAATACAAGAACTGATACGAGACATCTACCTCGGGGTTCCCTCCCTGCTCTCGATGTTCTTCGAGACCCGTCTGGCCACCAGAATAAGCATGGGTGCGGATTTTATCGAAGACCGTTTCCCGGTCGTCTGAAAGGAGGATACTCGGTGCGTCGTCGGACGAACTCATCTTCCCCGGCCCTTCGAGGCTCGGGAGAAACTTCGAGAGCAAGGCACCGGGCTTGGCCACGTCATACCGTTCCTTGGCCGCGATGTCCCGGCAGACTCGAACGTGGGGGTCTTGGTCAACCGCAATCGGGACGAGCGTCGGATGGCGACCCTCCACAAGTTGTGGGAAGAGGAGGTGTGTAGCTTGGACGGCAGGATAGAACGAGAGGCCGATATTCTCGGGGTCTCCATACGTTGCGTCCACGGTCGCTTGCGTCACTTCCTTGGCGAATGCAGTTGCTAGAGGATACATCACGTCAGCGTCAGCCGTGTCTACGATGATTCGGGTTCGTTCGGGGTCGAACCCGACCGCGAGAAGGTCGAGGAGGTTCTCGCGGGTGTAGTCGCTAATCTCGCCCAGCGACTTGTCTTTGAGGAAATACTTCTCGTCGTCGGAGAACGGGATGTAGACGAGGGTTCCCGTCCGGTCTTGCAGATACTTAGCGAAGTAAAACGGGAAGATGTGACCGATGTGCATCGGCCCTGAGGGGCCGCGTCCCGTCACGATGGAGTGTAGTTTATCGTCGCTGGCGGCGTCAAGGAATGGGTCTACGTCCCGCTCTGCATAGAACACGTTACGGCGCACGAGCGGATGGCCGGGGTCAGGAAACTTAGCCTTCTGCTCGGTAGTGAGGGCATCAGCCCCGAACTTGTCGAGGAGTCGGTCGTAGTCGATGTCGCCTTCGACGGCGTATGGCGTTACGGTGAAGTTGTCTTCTGCTGGCATCTGTGTTTGATAGTTGTAGTCACTTTGGAGGCGATGCGATTGAGAAAGGGAGTGAGCATCGCGGTCGAATCCGCCGGGTGAAGCCCGTCCGACCCTAAACCGCGATACTGTCCGCTTCCCGAGACGCGTGCCAACGCCAGCAATTGGCGTGGGAAGTGGACACCATACTGACATCGACGAGGCTGCTCCCCTTATAGGTTTTGTTGCTCTACTCGTCTCGCAATCAACAGACCAATCCAACCAATTATTCTTGACGTGTCTGACTTCTGCAGACGGTTTTTATATAGCACGCCTTGATTTATAGCCGCCGTTCGTCTCCGGGCGCTGCTGTCAAAAACGTCAGCGTTACGGCGACCCACCGGCCAGTTTGCGTATGGAAGTGCCGTGCGTCCGCGTCGCGCGCGAAGCTGGAGAAGCGACGCGAACATCGCTCGCCGAGGCGGACCTGATCGACGACGCGTACGAGATTAGCGTCGCGGACGGCCAGCTCTACATCCCGGTCACCGACCCCGACGCCGCGTCGGCGGTGCTCGAGGAGTACGAGATCGTCCTCCAGAACGTCACCGAGCGCGAGAGTCAGACCACGCCGGGGGAGCTCCTCGCCTTCGACCCCACCTACGAACGACTCGGCGAGGCCGCGCTCATCGACGAGGACGACCCCGAGCGCGCACGAGAAATCGCGGACGCCATCCTCGAGTCGGATCTCCCCGTCGAGACCGTCCTGAACAAGGCTTCGAAAGTCAAAGGCGAGACGCGCGTGCGCGACTGGGAGCTGCTCGCCGGCGAGAACACGGAGGTCGTCCACCGGGAGTACGGCTGCGAGTTCGCGCTGGACCTCGCGACGGTCTACTTCTCGCCACGGCTTGCGACCGAACGCCACCGCGTGGCCGAGCAGGTAGACGCGAACGAGCACGCCTTCGATATGTTCGCGGGCGTCGGCCCCTTCGTGATCCCGTTCGCGAAACGCGGCGCGGAGTGTGTCGGCGTGGACATCAACGCCGAGGCGATCGAGTACCTCTGCGAGAACGCTCGGCGGAACGGGGTTGCAGACCGCGTGACCGCCCTCAACGACGACGTTCGCGATGTGGCTACCGAATACGAAAACTGGGCCGACCGACTCGTGATGAACCTCCCCCACAGCGCCGACGAGTTCCTCGAGTCGGCCGTTCTCCTAGCCAGCGACGACTGTACGCTCCACTATTACGACATCCAGCACGAAGACGACCCGTTCGGGCCGGGCGAACGTGCAATTCGCGCAGCTGCCGAACCCGAGTATTCGGTCACCGTCGAAACGCGTCACACCGTCCGATCCTACGCTCCCCACGAGCTGAACGTCTGTCTGGACGTCCGCCTCGAGCGGTAACCAGGCGAATCGGATCGTCGTCTGACACGTACCCGTCGCACGTGCGCATCAATTCGCAATCCTTATGGCTGGTATCGGTCCTACGAATGAATGCACTCGCGCCGGTGTAGCTCAGACTGGCAGAGCGAATCCTTCGTAAGGATTAGGTCAAGGGTTCAAATCCCTTCACCGGCTTAATACTTCAGGTTCAAAGCCTCTACCTACTGGTATCGTCGATTCTGAACGTTCAGGATCTCCTCATAGATGGAACCTGAGGTTCAAAGCCCAGCATGATCGCTCGGCTACACGCATAGAAATCGGGATGTCGGCCGAGTATTCCCATGAGGCTCGGCCAGCGGTCGAGACATCCGGTGATGATTACTGCGGAGACTGTATCCTGATCATCGGACTGCAGGCGGTTGATACGATTGCGACATCACTAACTCAGACGGTCAAGCAATCGATTTCCGGCAGTCAGACTTGGTTAGAGGCGTTCGAATCGACAACGCGGTGGTTCCATCGATCCTTGCCGATCGTTGCCCAAGCAGGTGCGGACAACGGGGGTGTTCAGTGATGGTCCGCACCGATACGACATCGGCGCGGGATCGAACGCGCTCGAAGGGCGGACTGTCATTCGAGCATAACGTGACGGGTGACGATGGCCAGCGACGGATCACGATTCACCAAGATGTCGACCCAGCAGACGGTAGCCGGATCACAACGGCCGAACCTGACGTGGACACGCTGGCCTACGACGCGCGGCCGACAGCGCCACATATCCCGGGGTCGGGCGAGCGATACGACACCTGCGGCGACCCGTTCCATGGCCTATTCTGCCCGGACTGCGCGGCGACACAGGAGGTAGGACAAACGTGCCAACGATCGCGGTGCGAGAGGTGCTACAAGTCATGGTGTTTCCGGCGAGCGAAGACACAGGTGGCGAAACTCGAGAGCCTACGCCACGACCTCGAACAGCGGGAATCGGGCTGGCAGAAGTTCCACCACCTAACAGTCAGTTTTCGACCTGACGTGCGAGTTCGATCCGATGACCCGGTCAAGCAGCTGCGGAAGATCACGCAGGCGCTCCTCGATCAGATTGGCGTTGAGCACGGACTTGCAGTCTTCCACAACTACCGGATCAAACCCGAGTACTGCGGTGACGTGTTTGGTCACGAGAGCGGCGACGGAGATCTCAATTGGTGTAATATCCTCAGTGAGAAACTCGAGAGCGAAGAGTGGCCAGCGGCCGCGGTTTATGATGAGTTCCTCGAGTACGCGCCCCACTTCCACGTCTTTGCTGTCGCTGACTTCGTTCAGTGCGGAGCAGTGACCAAGCAGATTGCCGACGATACAGGCGTGGTGATCCACAGAATTTCGGATGACGACGGGAAGTCACTCGAGACAATTGAGGACCTCGCGGCAGCGACGATGTACGCACTCTCCCACGTTGGGCTCAAGCAGCGGGGGAACTCATACCGGGCATGCTATCAGGCGTTCGGGCGGCTTGCAAACCATGCCGCGGAGGACTGGGCGCTCGCGAAGGCCGACGACGCATGTCGTGAGACGGCATCGGATGTACTCGGCCTCTCGCTCGCGAAACCAGAGTGTGACGCGCATATCGAACCAGCGACGGACAACGAGGACATGGTCACACCAGACGACACTGATGACCCGATCGAGGCCATGAACTCATCGGGTCTGGGGCCAACCACAGCAACCTCGAGCCTACGATCGTCGACAGCATCGGCTGGGACTGGGCACCGGACAGATACGTCACGACCGTTCGCTGCGGGTGGCGATCAGACGGGATTGCTTTCGGACGTACCGGATTGGATCAACGAGCCGATATGCGGTGAAACACTGACGCAGTCAACAGAGCGCTGCGGGACGACCATGCGACCGATCCGCTGCGCTGGGGAGTACCTCGAGAGCGTAGACTGGTGCGAAACGATCGACGAAGGTCGATTAGATGGCCTCAAGGACGCTTATACCGAGTATCAAGACCTTGGCAAACCTGAGCCAGTCGATGATCCACCACCGACGGATGTGGATACTGACGCGCCGGTTGCGGACTAACTGACGCGACTGCGGCGGGTTCGCAACGACGGCCAGCGATAGCACTGTCTCACTGACCTTCTATTCCTCACGATTCCGGATGAAACTCACAGCGCTGGTAGCGTCGAGAATCACACCCCATAGTCAGGTGAGAATGACCACGTAATCATAGCGCTCGCTGGTGAAGATCGGTGGTTCGAGGCGGATGAATGAAAGGGTCCTCTCATTAGCGGTCCATGCTCTCTTTGAATAGCGATACCGGCCAGCAACGCGGGATGTGGCCATAGCACCACATTTGGACGCCGTCGGCGATATCTACCAAGCGTTCAGGCAGCGGCGGTGCAGAGTCAATGAAGGGGTCTTCTCATATGTTGTCTATCCTTGCCAAGATGGCCCGCGAAACATCCCGACCCGCGGTGCACATTTCTGATTCTTATCCCGCCTGCGAATCAGCCCTTTGGGCGGTAGATAGCCTTATTTCACTAATTTGACCGAATGTACCGTCATGAGTGGGAAAACCATTGATAATAGAATTATATTACTATGCTCCAACTCCGCCAGCAACCATGAGGAGTATGAGATAAACCAGTATTGCTAACCACCGAGAGAATCTCACGTTAAGTTCCTCTTCGATCATTTTCCGGGTTGGGGGTAGCCCAAAGATACCAGCAACAAACAGAACGATCGAGCCACCGATCATCACGCCTTGTGCAATGGAAGCGACTGCAGCAAGTATAGTTAACACACCAACTAACCATGCAACAATACCACCGATACTCAGCTCAGTTGGATCTCTCTTCTCGTCTACTGTTTCCGTTGGACTTGGTTGCGCCATTTTCCACCCTCCGTGGTAATAGTCACCATACCACATTATAATACCCGGACTATGTCAGAAGGAGAATTGATAATAAAATAGTATTAATTATCTTTCAGGATGTTCAATTCAACTGGATAGAGCACCGGTTATCAGAGGTCGTACTCGACGGTGCCGGCCCAGTTATTCGTCGGCTTGTGGATCATCTTGCTACGAACGCGGGTAGATCACCACCCAAACAGCGTCCTATCCGGGTCAAACGCATTAGCAATGGTCTCAGAACGTCTATGTGTGATGATGCTGAATAATGGTATCTCCTCGAGGCAGGTGGAACAGCCGACCGATCAGTTGTTCCAGCCTCTGAGTCGAGCCGAGATTGCATTGTATTTGCTGCCCTATACCGCTCGTAGCTGTTGCTGTTCATTAGGCACCAGTCGATCATTCACGATGGGGGATCCACCAAATACGACCGCGAGCGCCGACCTTCTTGGTTCGTAATTCACCCTCGTCAACGAGATCGTTTAGTTTGTTATGGGCAGTGCGACGGGCCATGTCGGCATGCTCAGCGACAGTTCCGGCATCCAAGGGTTCGGCACTATCCTCGAGTTCATCGAAGACGGCCCGGACGCGATCAACTGGAATGTGGTCATCAAATTCGCCCGTGTCGGAACGTTCGCGGTCAGCCATCGGTATATCTGGTATATGCACACAACGGCATTAATGTCGTGGGCCTACGATGGCATAAGATCATTGCGCACAACGGCATTAGAATCCTGAAAGTTGCGAAATTCGGCATCTGCACACCTTTATGGCCTATTCCGTTGTAGGCATAGGTAGAGGGAGACAAGGCTCATGGGCAATCGGAAATTGCCCACGGCGCTGGAACGCCGCGAGCTCGGGTCTGCCTCGAAACCAAGGTGCGAGACAATGACCCAACGAACCTACGCGACCGACGGCCGTAAAGCCGACGAACTGTGTATCGACGCTCGCGATGTGCGGGCGATTGAGCAAGAACTGACGGTGATGGACGACTCAATCAACCCTGCGCTCGAGGACGGGGAGTTCGAGATTGTGAGTGAGAGCGGTTCGACGTATCTCGTCGATGCGTTCGGCGGGACGTGTACCTGCCCAGACTGCCAACACAACAACAATCACTGCAAACACCTTCGGCGTGTGACGTTCGAGACGGGGATGCGGCCACTGGACGCGCTGCTCCTCGACCAGCTTGACGTATCCGACCAGCTGAACGGTGAACACGTTGATGGCGAGCCGAAGGTCGTGCCACCGCAAGACTCGCTTGACACGGACACTGAGACGGCAGAGCGAGCGATTGCAGACGGAGGTCAACGACCGGCTGACTGTTGCTGTGTCGAAGGCCATGATCTGCCGTGCTTCATGTGCTACAACGCTGGATTTCGAGAGAATGTGCACACTGGAGGTGATGACCGATGAGCGAGCGCTGTCGGCTCTGCGATGGTAACCTGCGCCTCGTGCGGGCGGGTAGTTCGGACGATGAGCGATACGTGACCGAAGCGGTTCGCTGTGAGAACTGTCGAAAGGGCGGTGAGCGACTGCGGGCTCGAGACGGCGATATGATCGTGACTCGAGTCGGCCCCGTGTTCGATCAGTGCCGAGACCACAGTGACGAGATAAGATGGTGTCCCGACTGTGAGCACGAGCGGCCAGGGAGTGTCGTTGAGCATGTGCCCAGTAGTGTCGTGGCGTGGCGCTGCCGACGATGCGGCCATGAAGCAGACCTATGCGACGTGCCGGAGGTAGAACCCGACGAGCACGCTGCTGAGCGACTCGACGGGATCGAGCAGGCAGCACTCCGTGACCTCGAGCAGCGCACGGCTGTCGCACTGGAGCGCCGTGCTCAACTGCTGCGGGGACTGGACCGATGACTCGAGCCGGCTGCCCCCGGTGTGAGTGTGAGACGTTTCCGGTGGAGATCGACGACAAGAACGCGCAGCACTGTCGCGGTCACTGTGGCATCGTCTACGTGGCCAGCGACAATGACTGACAACTGCTGCGACCACTGCGGGGCAGTCCTCGAGCCGGTGACCGCCGTTCAAGCAATCGTCTCGACGGGCTTTGGTGCTGGCAACGATCGGACGCGGTCGTTCTGTGATCGTGTCTGCCGTGCGAAGTGGCGAGATTCCGAAGTCGATGTGGTGCTCGTACGGACGCGACAGACGACGCTGGCTGCCTTCGATTCGGACGTGAGTGATCCATCGCAGCAGATTGTGTGGTCACACTGACAACGCGCTGGTGGGCCACAATCACATGTGGTCCCACCTGAATTGAAGATTGAAGGAGTCACTATGGGAGTTGGCTTTCGAAAACAGGAAATCTGAGATCAAATCATCTACCGTTAATTCCGGCCAGACTTGCCGTGAACCATCTGGCAAGTATATGTTCGAACTGAGCAGACTGGCAATCAAAACAGAACAGGGTGTAATTGATGCTACTGATGAGAGTGAGTTGACTTAGTCATCGTCATCATCAGCATCGTCATCACCGCCGGTATCATCAGCATCGTCATCACTGCTTTGGTTCTGTCGACTCTGTTGGGATGATTCGGTTGTCTCCCCGGAGATATCACCGTCAACTTCGGCACTCGGATGGCGTTCGACAGCATTTGCGGTAATGTTACCGCCAACCTCCGCGTCTTCTTCGAGGCGGACGTTCCCGTCCGCATTCGGAATTGGTTCGAGATCGTCTCGCTGTTCAAACAAAACACCCGCACCGAGATCGCCATCGACTTCCGCGTCTGATTGGAGGAGTACGTCACCGCCTGCTGCGATTGTTCCGTCGATTTCAGCGTCCTCTTGGAGCGCGACATGCCCCCCTGCGCTCACATCGTCATCGACTGCCGCATCCGGTTCGAGTCGAGCATGCTGGCCCACTGTAACGGTTCCATCAACCGCTGCATCTTCTTCGATGACGACCGATCCGTTCGCAGTGAGGTTGCCATCGAGTTCGACATCAGCAGTGACGACGACATCGCCAACGCTCTCTATGTCGTCGTCCGTATCACTGTCGATGATTACGTCTGCGTTCTCTCGGTTCTCGATAGGCCACGAATCATCGATTTCCGCCGCGTCAAGCGGACTATACTCTGTATCATCCTGTGTCGTATTACTTTCCTCTTGAGCAGCACCAACATATCCTGCAAATCCAGCAGTGAGTGTTCCAGCCGTCAGTACAAGCATTCCACGCCGCTTCATCTGATTTTCCACACGTCGAGTGACGCTACGAGCAGTGATAAAGCCCTATAGAAAGTCCCCAGACAAAGAAAATAACTGGACTATTATGTCTATATAGTGCCCAATTGGATAATTCCCTTCCAGAGTATCCAATCGTCTTCCGAGAATCACCGATTCTCTGAAATTGTTTCGAGACGGGTGATCACTCCATTACCTATACTTACCGGTTGCTCGAGTCTCATAATCTACCCCCCTTGGCGAATGGGACTCCTATCTCGATCGAGCGGGGGAGGGCTACCGGTGTATAACTCTCTATGGCCTCTCACAATAATACTTATATTTCTGCCATTTTTGGACGTTTATAATGGTTGATACAACATCACCAACTCGCCCGAGGGCGACCGGATTGGCGAGTTGTACGGGTAGTATAGTAGCTGTCTGGAGTATCTGACTTAGACGGTCAGCGAGTTACCGTTGAGTCGGAGCCACTTGCGACGCTCCTCGTAATCCGGAATCAGTGTTCCAACCGTGTTCCAGAATGCATCGGAGTGATCGTCGTGGGCTACATGGGCCAGCTCATGGACGAGAACGTAGTCTTGAATACGGACGGGAGCGAGAATGAGCCGCCAGTTCAGTCGAACAGTACCATTGTCGTATTCACCCCAGCGGCCAGAGAGTCTGCTAACATCGATCGCAACATCGGAGAGGCCCAGCTTCGATTCGTACTGTGGACATCGGTCGGGCAACTCCGCTTTGGCGCGACGGAGGTACCAGTCGATCACTGCTTGGCGCTTGCGCCGGACGCTAACCCCATCGGCGGGTGAGTCGAAACGATGCACGCGTAGGGTGAACTCAGTTCCGTCGAAGGAGAGCTGAGGTTCCGGCACATCTGTCTCGACGACATCGAGATGGTATTGCCGCCCGCGATACGGAAGCTTCTCGCCGCTCATGAACTCCTTCGCATACGGTGGCTCTGATTGCTCTTTGAGTCCATAGAGCTTCTCGAGCAACCACTCCTGCCGGCTCTCAAGGACGTCCTCGACATCATCGGTTGTCGCCGTCATCGGAGCACGAACCGTGAGTTCGAGCGATTGATCCACCGAGAGCCCAATTGTGTCTCGGTCTTCGCTCCAGTCGATCTCGTAGGGAACCACTGTCTGGCCGATATGATGCTCTCTCATTCGTAGTGAGCTCGAGCGAGTTCGATCACGCGGGTCGTGAGTTCGTCGCGCTCGACATCACTCAGGTCAAGATCGGACTTGTAAAGCTCGATTTTCACTTGCTTTCGTATCTGCTGCTGGATATTCACCTTCTGCTTCCATTCGACGATAGCGGTGAATTTTTCAACGGCACTAACGAGCGTACCCGTGAGTTCGATCAGCGACTCCTCGTCGATTCCGCACTCTTCGGCCTCGAGGACATCCTCCAGTGCGTGATAAAACGACAGTTCCGTCGTGCCGACGAACCCCTTCTTTCGGGCAATTTGTTGGCGAGAACGCATCTCATCCATAATCTCACGTAGCTCCTCGATGACCTCGCGGTCGGAGAGACGCTGTTGTCTGTACTCTTCGATGAGTTCCTCGACGCGTTCCTGCAGCGAACCGTAGTGAACGGGATCTTCGTCGTAGCGAACGTTGAGTTCGTGCTTGACAGCGTGTTGCATTTCGCTCGCCCGAGCTTCGTCGCTTTCTAACGTATCAAGTCTCGTATCGAATTCGTCTGTGTCCATCACAGACACCGGCTCATCGTTCAGCACTTCGATCCCGGATGAACGAATGTGCTTGTGGATCAGCTCGCGCACCTTCTCGCCGGTACCTTCGAGGTTCATCTCATCGTCGCGATAGCGTTCCTTTGCCCGCCCATAGATCGTGCTCAGACGCTCGAGATCGTCCTTGTACGGGTTTGCCATCGGATTCGGAAGGACGATATCCATCAACCCCGAGAAACGCTTGAACGCATTGTTGAACTCGATACGGCGATCCTCCGGCTCGAGCGTCTGGAGACACGCTTCGACATTCTCGAGATCATCGAAGAACGTGACCGCGTTTCGATGAGCTGCCTCGAGCTCGGGCTCTTTGTCCTCCAGGGGAACCATCGCACGTTCGACGTCCTCGGCACTAAACATCGCCAGCGCTTCCCGGAGTTCGTTCGAGACGCCGTAGTAGTCGACGATCAGCCCGTGGTTTTTGTCGGGGAACGGTCGGTTCACTCGAGCGATCGCCTGTAGGAGGTTGTGTTCCTTCAGCGGCTTGTCGAGATACATCACCTGTGCCACCGGTGCGTCGAATCCCGTGAGTAACATATCGCAAACAACGAGCAACTCAACCTCGCCATCGGGATCGACAAACGAATCCTTGTACTTGCTCAGTTCAGAGTCAGACGGTGCCCATTTTTTGACGGACTCGGGATCGTTATGATCGTGCGAGATGACGACCCGGGACTCCGGACCGTTGAGTTCGTCCAACTTCTCCTTGTAGCTGATCGCCGCACGCTTGCTCGTGGTGACGACCATTCCTTTGAACGTGTCCGCGATCTCCGACTCGAAGTGCTCGATGATATCGAGCGTGACGCGCTCAATGCGAGTCTCTGCTTCAGCAAGGTCCTGCGTACGGGCATAGCGTTTCTTGATCTCCGCTTTTTCCTCGTCGGTGTAATCGTCGAAGATCCGATCGAACATCGTATCCAGCGTCTCGCCCTCGAGATGCATGTCGGCGAGCCGACCCTGATAGAGGATCTCGACAGTTGTGTCGTCCTTGAGCGATTGATCGATCGTGTACGTGTCGATGTAGTTGCCGAACGTTTGGCGCGTATCCCGGTCGTCCTTCTCGATCGGTGTTCCAGTGAAGCCCACGTAGAAGGCGTTCGGAAGTGCTGTCCGCATGTTGTTCGCAAGGTGTTTGTACTGAGTCCGGTGGGCTTCGTCGACCATCACGTAGATGTCCTTGTCGGAGGAGAGCACAGGAAAGTCACCGTCCTCGTCCTCCTGCAACTGGAACTTCTGGATCAATGTCGTGATCGTCTCGCCAGCACTGGTACCGAGCTTTTCGCGGAGATCCTCGATTCCTTCGGCTTTCTTTGGGTTCGGAAACCCACACCGCTCGAACGTCGCGTGAATTTGGTCGTCGAGTGCCTGCCGATCGGTCACAAGTACGAGCTTCGGATCGGCCTTCTCACGGCGAAGTTTGAGCCCAAGGAATAGCATCGTGAGCGATTTCCCAGAGCCTTGGGTATGCCAGATCACACCTCCCGGTGCTTCCCGCTGATTGCGCTTCTCAATACGCTCGAGCGCCTTGTGTACGGCTCGGTACTGCTGATACCGAGCGATCATCTTGATCTGGCCGTTCTGCTTGGTCTCGAAGACCGTAAAGTGCCGAAGCTGGTCGAGCAGCCGCTCAGGCTCGAACAGTGCGTAGAGCATCCGGTACTGGTCGGGGACGTAGCTCTCGAGATCGAAGCGATCGGCGAGGTACTCATCGTCGACGGGGTACGGGTCACGCCACGGCTTGTACTGGCCCTTTGGCGTCCCGTAGGTCCCCATCACAGCGCCCTCGAGCCACGTTGCTACCGAGTACTGGTTGTATCGAAATAGCGCTTCAGCGCCCTCCTTGCCGGTCTCTGTGCGTTCGTTCTGATAGCGCTGGAGTTGCTCGAGCGCTTCGCTTTTCGGTTCTGCAATGCCCGGGGCCTTGCACTCGATGACGCCGAGAGGGATGCCGTTGACGAACAGCGCGATATCGGGCTTGATGGTTTCGATCGGTCCCTCGACGCGAAACTGATTGAGCGCGAAGAAATCGTTGTTTTCGGGCGTCTCGTAATCGATGTACTTGACCGTCTGGTGTTTCAGGCCGTGGCCGCGATCCTGTTTGACCGACGTATGCCGGACGAGCTTCTCGTGGATTTGCTCGTTTTCGTCCATTGTACTCGTTCCTGCGACCTGCTGAATCTCGCGAACGACCTTGTTGAGGTTGTTCTCGTTGATCCACGGATTTAGCCGTTCGATGGTATCGCGGATGCGAGGTTCGAGTACAGCCGAGGATTCCGACTCTCGAGGGTCGTCCCATGTCGTCTGCTGTTGATCGACGACTTCCCAGCCGAGCTGGCCAAGTGTCTCGAGGGCGGGGCGTTCGGCTTCGGCGTACTCATTGGACATAGTCAGTTGTCAGTGTTGACGCGGACTTTTCCGGTGAGGAGGTCCTGCATGAGACCATTTTTGAGTTCTTGAAGCCTCTGCTTTGATTGAGAATATTCTTCTATCTTTTTATCAAACTGATCCAATATTTGTCCAATTTTCTGTTGCTCGTCTAATGGCGGTAGAGGTACCCTCACTTGGCGTAAAGTTGAGACATTCAGACCATCCATTATCGATCCGTGACTAAGAGATTTTATTTGATCCATCACTATCTTTCCGTCATTTAATAAATGGTGTAGATATGGCGACCAGCAACTATTTTGATCAGGTCGAATACGAAGCAGGTGATAGCTCAGAATACCCGGTTGTGCATCATCTGGAAATAGTGATGCATCCCCTACTGTCCCCATCCGGGTTAACAGCACATCTCTGGAACGTATTTTATATCTGGAAAAATCGTCCTCAAGATCAAGAGATATGTGATTACTGACTGACTCATAATTGTCGGAGGTGACATTTGATTGTCCGTAGACCCGAAGGCCACTGTCTTTGAATTCTACATCTCCAAGTTGATAAGGTCCAGTTTGAACGGCGTTCTCTTCCGGAGATTCAAGATTAGTTAGTTTCGTCACGTCCCAGTTGTTAGGGAGAGTAACTGATTTTGGACCGAGTTTGACAGATTTTTGTCCGTTATTTTTAATTCCGTTCACGAAAAGCCGATTAGCCACCGCTGACTTTAGCGTGGTCGTTATTTGGATAATCTCGTCTATTTGCTGAAGCTGTTCGTCGACCGTTGAGAGGATGTCGGCGATAATCTTCTGTTCGATGAGTGGTGGAACAAACAGTCGTACGTTCTCGAAGTCGGATTTGTTTACTGCAGGATAACTCGTGCCTGTCATCCTATTTGTCATCTGATCAAGGAAATACTTACTGAGGATAGCCTGCGTGATGTATGATGAGTAAACGTCTTCCTTGGCAGATAGTACGGCGAAACCGGTCGAACAAACCTTGCCGTCGTGCTCTTCAGTCACGGGGGCGAACGCTTGTAGATAGGGACGGACCTTACCAACGAGTATATCCCCGGTACTAATGATCTGTTTCGCACGGCTCGGAGTATCTTCAACAGGGATCGTCTTTGACTGGTTGATAGTCCCTCGTGAAACAGATTCGATATCTATGTACTCAAATGTCTCCTCGCTGTGATTTGAAGCGTCGAAGGACTCCGTATCGAGGTTACAGAGATCGGGAATCGTTTCGACGCTCCATTCTTCGGGTATATCAAACGATTTTGGCCCGATTTTGACCTCTTTGTAACTCTCTCGAAGGTCGGATTGCCCAGCCGTTTCACTCATCGGTAATCCAATTCCTCCATATACTCCTGAAGTTCTTCGTCAGTCTTTTGGCGTTTTTCGGCCAGCCTATCCAACTCGTTCAGCTTCTCGCTCACGTCGATTGGCTCCTCGGGCTCGGTCGTATCGACGTAACGCGGAACGTTCAGATTCCAGTTATTCTCTTCGATCTCTTCGAGGGCGACCAACCGACTATGATGATCCTCTTCTCGACTGGTGAGGTGTGTCTCAGCGAGATACTCGACGCCCTCTTGAGTGAGTTGGTTCTGGTTCGAGAGTTCTTCGTAAACTTGCACCTCTGATTCCCGAAGCGTCTGATCTTCGGCGTAGATGAACTGGACCTTGCCCTTGCGGCCTGCGGGCTTGTCCTTATTTAGGATGAGGATGCAACCCGGCGATCCAGTGTTATAGAACAGATTCTCAGGCAGTGCGATAACGGCCTCAACGAGATCCTCTTCCAGAATCGGCTTTCGGATCTTCTTCTCCGAACGCGAGCGGAACAGCACACCGTTGTCCATAACAATGCCCGCCTTGCCGGTCTCCGAGAGCGATGCGAGCATGAGCTGAATCCATGACCAGTCGCCTCGGTTCTTTGGCGGCAATCCGTACTGGAAACGATTGTATGGCTCGTTCTCCTGCACCCACTCTTTGTTCCACTTCTTCTGATTCCACGGCGGATTGGCAACGACTCGGTCGAAGACTTCAAGTTCATCGTGTTCGGTGACGAACTTTGGTTCGACAATAGTGTCGCCTTTCGCAATCGTGGCGTCCTGTAGCTCGTGCAGGAGCATGTTCATCTGGCCGATCGCCCACGTATTCAGGTTCTTTTCCTGCCCGTAGAGGGAAATGTCGTCTCGATCACCACCCTCCTGCTCGACGTGATGGGCCGAATAGATGAGCATCCCGCCAGATCCGCATGCTGGGTCATATACGCGGTCACCGGCATCAGGGTCGACACACTCGACGAGAAGTTGCACGACCTCGCGGGGCGTATAGAACTCACCGCCTTTCTTCCCGGAGTCGTCAGCGAACTTCCGGATGAGGTACTCGTAGGCTCGCCCGAAGATGTCGGGATCCTCGAGGTCGGCATTGCGGTATCGGTGTTTCGAGAAGTGGGTGACGAGTTCGTCGAGCGTGGCGTCACTGAGGCGGTCCTTGTCGTTGTAGTCGACAGAGGTGAGCACTCGGTCGGCGATCTCATCGTTCTCGTCTTCGATCGCCGCGAGTGCCTTGTTCAGCGTTGCACCGATGTCGGTGTCCTGTGCAGCAATGTGGTCCCAGCGAGCGCGTTCTGGGACCCAGAACTCTTCGTGTAGGTCGCGATCGGTCTCGACGACATCCTCAGGGATATCGTGGTCTTTGGAAATTTCCTCGGTTTCCTCTTCGAATCGATCGTTGACGCGTTTCAAAAAGAGTAGCCCGAAGATGTAGTTCTTGTAGTCGGCTGCGTCAATGCTGCCACGAAGAATATCGGCAGCTTCCCAGAGATGCGACCGGAGCGTCTCGAGCTCGAGTATCTCGGGCTCGTTCTCGTCGCCCGGAAGCGTCTCCTGCTCAGTATCCATACCACCATCCAGTAATCGGACCTACGTGTAACTTTCTGTTAGACGAAAACGTCCCTACTAATTGAGGGACGACTTGGGGGCTATTGGACCTCAACAATCCTGTTTTAGATATTAGGTACTGAGTCTGACAATCGCTTTCGGTCTAAAGCTTAATAAGGGCTATTACGCCAGATAGAGGGCGTTTCTTCGTCAGGGTCTAACATCGAAATTGTGTCACGAGGCGAAAGGCTGAATGTACCCCCGGCCCAACATCTGACTGTCGTGATGCCCAGACAACCACTGCGGACAGGAGGTGAGCGTCCATGACCGAGAAGACAGAGACGCGCATCCCTTGTGCACGAGAGACGCTCCGATCCGTTCGGCGTCTCAAAACAGGCGACGAGAGTTGGGACTCCCTCCTTCGGAAGATGGCGGACTGCTACCAACCGGAGGAGTACCCACGAGGCGAGTTCTCGCGAGATCCAAACGGTGATCGCGAGTGATCCCTCTCGTCGGCAGTAGAATCGACAACGATAGCGGTCTGGATGGTTGGTGCCCCCCTGACCGCTATCGTTGGATCAAACACGGGCGCAGCCTCGACGAACTCATCGCGAGATGGGACGCCGGACTGCGCCAGCAGACCCACTGGACGGTTCGCCGAGGTGAGACCCGTGATCGAAGGTAGGTCACGTGGGGTCAAATCTCTGGTTGTTCCATTCGCCGGGATGGCTGTGCTCGTTAAAGGCCGGAACAGTGCCTCATCTGTTCGAATCCATCGAATGACGGACATCAACTCTACGAACCAGCAGCATCGCTCAACGACCGACGAATCCTCGGACCGCGTGGCTACCCAGCGAGCTCGGTATCTCGACAGGACTACCGACCTCCGTGATCAGGAGGGACTCGCGCTTGGCTATCGCGAGCAGGGCTACTCGCACGCTGCGATCGCTCGAGTCATGAACTCAACGAAGCAGACGGTTGCGAGCTACATGGACCGTATCGCCGCGCAGTACGGTCTCGAGGCAATCGAAACGAAGTCGACATCTGCCAGGAGTGACCTCGAACCGGTGACCGAAGAGCAGCTTAGACTACTCTCGGACGCAGTCTTCGAGCAGTGGATCGATCGTGCATTCCAGTGTCCTGAGGAAGTACCAGATGAAATCGACCTTGACCAGTTTACGGACCATGATCGACAGAAGCTGCATGATACTGGTGAAGGACATCAACCGGATGGTGGTGGTGAGCAATGACGGTATCAGCCGACGATTCCTCGGATCCGTGGGAAAAACTTGCCGAGTATCGCGATGTCCTCGAGATGTGTATCGAGGAGGATGTCCCGTTTGCTGATCGCGCTCGTAAACTCCTTGACCGTCTCGAGGAGGAGGGGTACGAATGAGCGATCCGATCGGCTCAGTCCGACTCGAGCAGCGCTCCTTTGATCTCGGGATCGTCGAGGGCATCAGCGAGTTCGAGGAGTCTTTCGGCCTTTTCAGGCGAAAGCGAGGCGAGGCTCTCGCTGACCTCTCCGTCGATTTCGTCGACCTCGGTTGCAGCTTGCGGATCCAACGCTTGACCACACCACACACACAACGGTTCCTTCCGTGGCGTCTCTCGACTGCATCGGGGACACTCGAGCGGAGCGATCGAGTCCGGTTCCTCGTTCGAGACATCGACCCCATGAAGCCGAGCAAGTTCGCGATCGCAATCCTCGCTGAATACCGAGATGTACCGAGCTGCGGCCTTACTGCCACGAACCCAGCCGTGGTGTTTCTCGATATGAGCCTGATTGAGGTTTCGAGAGGCGAGGAACGCCGCACTCGACTTCCGGAAGTTCGTCAGCGTGACCGGCTTCGAAACACCTGCACGGTCAGCTACCTCGTCGAAGATCTTACTTACCATGCGGTCGGAGATCGGCTTCGGTTCGTGGAGTTTCGACCAGAGTGGTGCATCTGGGTCCTCACGATTAGGATGGGCATCGAGCCATCGATTGACGTGTGGGACTGCAGGGATCAACAGGATCGTTCGCCGTCCCTGCTTCCCTTCGACGGTGATCTGAAGGCCGTTTTCATGGTCTTGAATGTCGCCGATGGTGAGTTGCTTGAACTCGCCGCCCCGAAGTCCGGCATCGAACTGCAGAGCGATCATAGCCGCATCACGAGCGTTGAAGGCCGACTCGATCATCGGCTCGACGTGCTCCTTCCATCGAAGCATCTCGCGAGGGTCCGGTGTCGGATCATAGTCCGAGGACGTATCAGTGGGAACCCAGTCCACCGCCGATGGACATTCGTCCCCATCGGTGACTCGCTTCGCAAAGACGCGAAGTGCTACCCGGTAGTCCCGGTTCGTTTCCTCGTTGTCGTAGGTTCGGTTGATCCATGCGACGATCGACTCGGTGGCTTTTCGTTCCTCAAGCGCGTTCCGAAGCAACCTGTCGTCGATTTCTTCGGCGATGATCGTGCAATGACGAAGCAACTTCTCGTGCCGGTGGTCGCTGTAGGTCTGGGCGTGCAGATCGAGACGGTCGCTGAACTTCAGCAAAAGCTGATCAGCGACGGTGATGTCGTCGTTCTCCTTGATTCGCTCTCGGAGTGTCTCGATTCGGTCTCGAGGCGTTTTCCCCATGCATTACCAACCGGGTCGCGAATGCATAAAACCTCGGCTTCGAACCTCGGGTTCACAGCCCTTCACCGGCTTGCTTTTGCGACGAACAGTACGTGAAGTGCGAAGCAAGCCGTAGAGGATTTGAATCAGGGAGCAGCTTTGCTGCGACCGTGGTTCACAATCCCTTCACCGGCTCTTTTTGCGGCATCGTCACAAGCGGAGTGAGTGACGGTTCGAATCGGCTTACCGCTTCAGTAAACAATATTGAAGAGCGACGCGCTTGAGGGTGGTTGTATCGGAGCTGTTTCGCTACGACCGTCGTTCAGTTATCCTCAAGTAGTCGATTTCCTCCACGTTACTGACCATAGGTCCGAATTCCGTTGAGATCGTCGTTATGACGGCAGCACAGTGGTCTCGGTGATCAAAGGGAGAGACGCCTATGGGTAACTCGAACATCGATGCTACTACTGCGGTTCGACCGACACAGCGGCGCATAATCGCCGATCAGCGACCGTAATAAATCGCATACTGCGATACCAAATCAAATGTCGCGGGGCCACGCGGAGGGCGAGTAGATTGCGAGTAGCCGATTACGGCGAGACCTCGAGCGCCTCCTCAACCGTGTGCTCGAGCGTCTCGAGGTCGGCTCGCGCGGTGTAAACCGCCGCCGAGAGGCCAGCGACGCCGGTACCGACGATGATCACGTCGCGGACGGGGGCGGAGTCAGTGCCGTCCTCGTTCATTCGTTCGTGTATCCCTCGAGCAGATCACGGAGCCGGTCCGCCGGCAGCGCGCCGGTGTACTGTTCGACCTGGTCGCCGTCCGCGAAGAGCGCGAGCGTCGGCACGCCTCGGACGCCGTAGGCTTCCGCGAGTTGCTGGTGTTCGTCGACGTCGATCTTCGCGATCACGGCCGCGGTCTCATCAGCCAGTTCCTCGAGGACGGGCTCGAGCATCTGGCAGGGGCCACACCAGTCGGCGTAGAAGTCGACGAGTACGACCTCGTGCTCGGCAACGACGTCGTCGAGGTGTCCCTCGCTCTCGATAAAGAGCGGTTCGTCGATCGATGCTTCGGCAGATCCGCTGTGTGCATCAGTTGTCATCACGTCTCTATAAGGGACGACAGCGTTTAAGGGTTTTGTGCATATTGCACAATACTTAAACGACAAGGGAGGTGGAAGTCACTCGGATCGACGAGATCGGACAGATATCGATCGGCGTCTCGACGAGTATAGTTGAGTACTCGGTCAGGACGACGGTCTCGAGCGAGGGACGGAAAACCGCGCAAAATAGCCGACTCGTGTTCCGATGCCGGTCTCTTAGGCGCTCTCGTCGTCAGCACCGCTCTCGTCGTCAGAATCGGGCAGTACTCTGAAAGGACGCATCATATCGTGATCCTCGTGCTCGATCATGTGACAGTGCCACATATACTCGCCCGTCTGGTCGTTGAACAACCCTTCGTGCTCCCCGAAGTGTACAATCACGTGGACCACCTCAGCGGGATTGACGTTAACCACGTCGTTCCAGCCCAGCTCGTAGGGCTCGGGAGACTCAACCGAGTCCAGTTCAACGGTGTTCGCATCCGGATCGTAGTCGGCCAGTGACTGCCGCCCCAACACCTGAAAGTGCACGAGGTGAATGTGCATCGGGTGGGACATCCCGGTGTAGTTAGCGAGACTCCAGATCTCAGTGTCACCGAGCGTGGGATCCTCGGTAACAGGATCAGTCACTTTGTACGCGTTGTCCTGCGTCCCGAGGAGTTGTAACAGCCGTCCGTACTCGTCGGTTTGCGTAGTGAGCGTGAGATGTCTGTTTCGGTCCACCGAATCGACCGGAATCTCAGGAACCGTTGTCAGCTTGTCCGGAACCTGATTGGTGTCCCGTCCGCTTCCCGTGTCGTCTACGTCGACGAGCATGATTTCCGGAAGCGGCTGCGTCTCCTCGCTCTTCTCCAGCGTGCCACGGTACAGTGACGGTGCGTCGTTGTGGAGGAGTAGCGTCTGCCCGGCGTAATCGGCGAAGTCGACGACGACGTCCGCACGCTGGCCCGAGCCGAGCTCGAGACGGTCGGCGATTTCGACCGGTTCCGAGAGGAGACCACCGTCGTTTCCGATCTGGACGAACGATGGCCCCTCGTCACCGGTCTCTCCGGAGGCCGCATCGTACTCGAGCAGTTTGAGGTTGTAATATCGACTGTTGGCTCCGTTAAGGAGTCGGAGCCGATACGCTCTGGGTTCGACGGACAGCCGAGGCCAGGCCTTCCCGTTGACGACCGACGTGTCTCCGTAGAACTGCGGAACGATGCTCGGGTCTGGGGATGAGTCGTCTCCGTCTCCCTGCTCGCCCGAGACGGCCGTCGGATAGAACAACGACCCGTTCTCGTTGAAGCTGCGATCCTGAAGCGCGAGTGAAATCTCGTATTCGTCTTTTGGGAGGTCGAGATTCCGTTCGTGTTCGTTCCGGAGGTGATAGAAACCCGCGAGACCGGCATACACGTTTAACCGCGTGATTCCGAGCGCGTGATCGTGGTACCACAGGGTCGTTGGCGGCTGGTCGTTCACGTAGTAGTAGTCTTTTTTCTCGAACTCGGGTCCCGTCTCCTGAAAGTCCGAGGTGAACCACGCCTGCGCTTTGCCATCGCTCGCAGCTTCGATGTTACCTCCGTGAAGGTGCGGCACGGCCCGGATGCCAGGCGTATCGTACGGAATTGTCTCGCTGTGAATCGTCGTGTCAACGGGTAAGAGGTGGCTGTCCGGCAACTCGTTCTCCCACCGCACGTAGATCGGCTCGCCTTGCTGGGCTTCGATCGTCGGACCGGGGAACTGGCCGTCGTACCCCCAGACGGTCGTCGGCGGAAGGTCGCGGTGTATCTTCTGCTCGATCTCAGCCATTGTTACCTCGTACCGGGGCTGTCCGTTCTTCGTTCCAGCCGGTTCAATGACTCCCGGGCGAGGGACTTCATCGACCCACTTCTCCAGCTCGGGCGATGAATGCTCCGCGATGGTCGTCGCTGGTTCCCACCCAGTTGTTGGTGCTGAACAGCCCGCGAACGCTGCGATACCCGTGCCTCCAGTTGCCAAGAGATACTTCCGGCGAGATATACCGGTTCCAGGCGTCCTACGCTGCTCTCTCATTACATGTGTCTCTGAGCTCCCCTTGGATAGGGAGTAGACTCGTTCCTACTGGGTGGGAATCCGAACGAACATATTCGCCATTCTCCACGGGGAGGAGCTCGAGGTCAGCGGTACCAGTAGCCAGTAACGTGGTCTCGTTTCAGTGGCTACTATCGGTCGGTTCGGTGAGTTCAGGGTCTCCGAACTGGAACCGACTACTGATACTGTCTCGGGCGCAGTCTCTCTAACGGTTACCGAATTCGAGGGTCGACGCGGACGGAAGAGTTACTCGAGCAGGCCGAGCTCCTCCAGACGGGTGACGATCACGTCCACGGCCTGACTGGCGTCTTCTACTTTCTTCCCGCCAGTGATGACGAGCTTCCCGGAGCCAAAGAGCAGAGCGACGACCTCGGGCTCGTCGAGTCGGTAGACGAGGCCGGGGAACTGCTCGGGTTCGTACTCGATATTCTCGAGGCCCAGCCCGATCGCGATCGCGTTCAGATTGAGGTTCCGGCCGAGATCAGCGCTGCTGACGATGTTCTGGACGATGATCTCGGGATCTTCTTCCACCTGAATCTGGAGGTCACGAAGTTCATCGAAGACGATCTCGAGACTCTCGTGGACGG
This sequence comes from Natrinema zhouii, assembly GCF_013456555.2. Taxonomy (GTDB): domain Archaea; phylum Halobacteriota; class Halobacteria; order Halobacteriales; family Natrialbaceae; genus Natrinema; species Natrinema zhouii. The sequence continues at coordinate 1,252,744 of NZ_CP059154.1, read as the reverse complement.
CGGCGGTGCTTTTCGCGCCGGTACAGACGATCTTGCCCGAGCGGAAGATCAGGGCGGCGGATTTGGGGTTCTGGGTTCGGTAGACGAGACCGGGGAACTGTTCGGGGTCGTAGTCGGCCCCCTCGAGATCCATTGCGACGCTCTGCAGGTCGAGTTCCTGTCCGATACCAGTCGATGCCACCACGTTTTCGATGTTGATGGATTCCTTCGGGTCAGCCATAAGTCATTCAAAAAGAGGTATTTAAGGCTTATAAGTCCACGTGCTATCGATCACGTTTCGACCGTCGACAGGCGAGGCAGGCTGAGTGTCTCGAATCGTTCGGGCTCGAGCAACGCGGGGTGACCTGCCTCGCCATCGATCTCCTCGGATAAGCCATTCCCGCTCGGTTTCTGTAATCTATGTCACCGGTTGTAGCGAGCGTCGCGCTCGGCGGTGTACTCCCACGAGTCGGTGGCAACTCCGTAGAGACGCCGAATCATTCCAGCGTCGGCGATCAGGTCGATCGCGGTCCTCGGCCGACTCGCGACCCGTCGCGCCACGGCCGCGGGTCGCCGCGTGATGTCGTCGATCGTCAGCCCGTCGAGCGCTTCCGCGACGGACGCCAGCAGTTTGGGGTCTTCGTGTTCGACCCACGCGCCGCGCATCAGCTGCGCGAGTCGATACTCTGAGCGCATCAGCGCGGACAGTTTCCGCGGATACGTGGACTCGTTCCCGTCCGCGATCAGGTCCGCGAGGAGGTACGCCGATCTGATCCCCTGGCAGATTCCCTCTCCCTGGTACCGATTGGCGATTCCGGCCGCGTCACCGACGAGAAACACGTTCTGCTCGGGATAGTACGTCTCGACTGGATCGAGACTCGGGCCTCTCGGAATGGTGGCGATGTTCACGTCCGCTCGGTCCGGGACCGGAAACGAATTCCGCTCGGCGGCGGCCTCGAGTGCGCCGAAGTAGTCGTCCGGTCGCCGGTCGCCCGCCCAACCGATGCCGACGTTCGCGTGGCCGTCGGACTTCGGGAACGCCCAGGCGTAGCCGACGTATCCCTCGAAGAAGAGACGCGGCCGGTTCCTGTACGCCGAAAAGTCGCCCTCGACGGTCGCGTTGAGTGCGACCATATCGCCCGTGTAGGCTCGCGTGTTTCCCATCGCTTTGAGCGTCAGGGAGGGCTGCCCCGACGCGTCGACGACGTAATCGTACGACTCCACGATCTCCGCGTACTCGTCGGGTGAGACGGATCGGCCGGTCCGAAAGTCGACGTCCCTGGCTTCGAGGGCTGCCGCCCACCGTCGCTCGATGACGTCTCGCTCGCAGATGTATCCCGGTTCGCAGTTCACGTTCGACGTCGCCAACGGTCGTGCATCGAGTGGTCGGTCGGTACCGTCGTACACGCGGAGCTGAAACCCGTCGACGTCGTTGACGAACCCGTTTTCGGGCGTCTTTGCGAGCGGGATCAGCGTCGTGTCGTTTATCGCCTCGCCGCAGTCGACTCGCTTCTCGTCGTACTCCTGTCGTTCGTAAACGGTCACTCGAGAAAAATTCGCTCTTCGAGTCAGTCCAGTTGCTGCCGCGAGCCCGGAGACGGAGCCACCGAGTACCGCGGCTGTCGACTGAGTTTCGTCCATGATGTGTCGTCCCTGGCCGATACCAAATCCGTCACCAGTAATGAGAGTAACCGATACCCCACGAATCCAGAACACTCTCGGTTCGATAGTGGTGTCGTTCGCTGGTCCATTCCATCGAGGTCGGCCGGTAGCAGTTACGTACCGCTTATCCGAAATACAAAAATCTAGGTTGTGGAAATATTTCCCGATAGTTGTCGAACAGAGAGGAAAAGAGAGATGAGTGCGTACCCACGGATTGCGCAGGAGCAACGTCGTCGCGTTCGAGGCTAGCCTTCGACTGGCGTCGTCGTCTCGGCTTGCTCGTATTTCGTTTCGAACTCCTGAATGAGCTGGCCCATTTTCGCGTACCAGTCGTTCAACATCCGCTGCATGTCGTCTGCGATCTGGGACGGGTCGGTCGGATGATAGACGTGGTAGTAGCCGCCCTGCTCGTAGTTGATCTGATCCTTCTGAATGAAGCCCGTTTGCAGGAGCCGCTGGACGGACCGGTACGCAGTCGAGCGTTCGCGATCGACGGCAGCAGCGATCTCGTCGACGGTCATCGGTTCCTCGGTGTTGACGAGCGCCCGGAAACACTCCTTATCGAGTTGCTTGAGGCCGTGGAAACACTCGAGGAGCCCTTCACACTGCATATCCTGCTGCAGTTGTTCAGACATCGAATCTGGCATTGGAATCAGTACCGGGTAGGTATCACGCAGTTAAAAGATTTGTGTAGAGATTACACAATCCTGCGCCGACATCGGTCGGTGTCAGTGGCGACGTATTCGATTCTCAGCCGAGGTTCGTTACGCAGAGAAATTTCAGTCTCGGCAGTCACATCATCGTAAACCGACACAGCGTCCCGGTACTGTCGCTCCGAAGCTGGCAGATGGCAGCGAGGACGACCGCACCACTGACGAAAACCGTCGCACCGATGATGAGTACGATACTCACCGTGTTGAGCGCACCAATCCCGTACACGGTCCCGACCTCTTTCGCCGCGACTGCGACGCTCCTCGCGAGTAGCATCGCCGCGAAGTAGCCCTTGATATCGTTAACGATGGCGAGCGAAACGCACGCGTCTCGAGACAGGGATCGGGAAGGGGATCGACCCGCGAGCAGCGGCTGCAATCCGCTCTTCATGCCGCTCGTCCTGATCGGCGGCCTCATCTTCGGTTTCGGGCTCGCCTACAGCCAGATGGCCCGTCCGGAGGTCGTCCTGGACTTCCTCCAGTTCGAGGACTTCGGACTGGTGTTCGTGATGTTCGGCGGCGCTGCGGTCACGGGCCTGACGTTCTTCCTCGCCCCGCGGCTGCTCGGCCGGGCCCCGCTTACGGGCGACACGTTCGAACGCCGCTTGAAGTCCTTCGACCGAAACGTCCTGCTCGGCGGCGGGATCTTCGGTGTCGGCTGGGGACTGTCGGGTATCTGTCCGGGGGCGGCCTACGCCAGCCTCGGTATCGGCAACGTCGCCATCCTCTGGGCGATCGCCGGAATGTTCCTCGGCGCGTACCTGCAGGGCCGGTGGTGGAGCCGTTCTGCGAGTACGGAGCCCGTGGCCGCAGGTGCGGACTAACCCCTCTGGTTCGATCCACGACCGAACGACGTCGCCGCTCTCGAGTTCTCGATTCCGGGTAGCGAAGCTCGTCCCTGTTCTCACCGCGCGTTTGTACCGTATCTGTCGAACGTACCGTTCAAAACCGACTGAGCTAGACGAACGCCGAGAACGCGAGAGCGACGGCAAGCACGAGGACGGGATAGTCGAGACGCGAAAAGGCGAGCGGCGGAAGTGTGGGATTCCACGCGAAACACCGCGCCTGCAGCGCGAGCGAGAGCCGGTCGGCTCGATCGAAGGCCCGTGTCAGGCCGAGTATCCCGATCGTGCTGGCGCGGTCGACCGCGCTCCGTTTGGTTCCGAGCCGGGCGGCCATCGCCTCGCGGATCGTCCGGAGATCGGCCTGCAAAACGGGGAGAAACCGGAAGACGAGCGCGACACCGATGCCGAGGAGCTGGCCCGGTTTCCCGGGGATCGTCCGCTGAATCGCCGCTCGAGAGTCCCGAACCGGCGTCGACCGGACGTAGGCCGCGCTGACGAGCAGGATGAGCAGGACGCGGTAACTCGCCAGCCCCGACGCGATGGCGTCCGCGGTGTCGAACCAGGGCGCTCCCAGGGTGACGCCCGCGATCAGCGGGGCGAGCGCGAGGATGAGAAGCGCAAATCGGTAGTCGACCAACGTTCGTCGGATCGAAACGTGCGCGCTAAACAGGACGATCGCCGTCACTGCGGAGAGGACGGCCAGCGATCGCGGCGTCGTGTGCGCCAGTGCGGTGGCCGCGAACCCGATCTGGACCGCCAGCTTGGTCCGGGGATCGAGTCGGTGTGCGAGCGTCGCGTCGGGTTCGTAGGTCAGCATCGATTGTCTCCGGCGGTCGTTGCGGGCAGTGGCGGTCGTCTCGGATCAGTCATCGCGATCACCGCCCCGGTACCCGGACCTCGAGGCCCTCGAGTTCCGCCAGCGCCGCCGCAGGCGGTCCGTCGACGGCGACGCAGCCGTCCCGCATGGCGATGATGCGATCCGCGAGTCCGCAGACGTCTCGGAGGTCGTGGGTCGCGAGCAGGACGCCGGTGCCGTCGGCCGCCAGCGACTCGAGGCGGTCGAGCACGGACCGGCGGGCGGGTTCGTCGAGCCCGGTGAAGGGTTCGTCGAGGACGAGGTGGGTCGGCTCCATCGCGAGCGCGCCGGCGATCGCGACGCGGGACTGTTCGCCGCCCGAGAGGGCGTCGATCCGATCGTCCTCCCGACCGGCCATGTTCACCGCCTCGAGCGCGGCCGTCACGCGGCGGTCGATCTCCCGCCGCTCGAGCCCGAGGTTCTCGGGGCCAAAGGCGACGTCCGCGCCGACGGTCGCGGCGACGAACTGATCGCGGGGGTGCTGGAAGACCATGCCCACGCTTGAGCGGGCGGCAATCAGGTCCTCGGCGACGGGCGTCCCGTCGACGAGAACGTCGCCGGAATCGGGCTCGAGGAGGCCGTTGCAGTGGCGCAACAGCGTCGTCTTCCCGCTGCCGTTGCCCCCCGCCAGGAGAACGAATTTGCCGTCGTCGATCGAGAGCGAGACGTTCTCGAGAACGGGAACATCCTCGAACGCGTAGGAGACCGACTCGAACTCGATCATCGGTTCCTCGTCACGATCGAACCGGCGTAATCCGGCCGGATCTGACGATGGCGACCGCGGCGGCTATTTTGAGGATTTCGCCAGGGATGAACGGGAGCACACCGGCCGTGATGGCCTCCCAGGCCGTGTACTCGAGCAGCCAGGCCATGTACGCCGTCCCGAGCCCGTAGATGAGGATCGTCGCCATGACGAGTGCGCCGACCACCAGCGAGAGTGGGACGGTGCGGAGATCGCGCAGCGCCGTTCCGCGGTGGACGACGACCCCGATCAGGGCCGCGGCGATCGGATACGACCACAGATAGCCGCCCGTGTGTCCGATCAGGACACCGAGACCGCCCTTCATGCCGGCGAATACCGGGAGGCCGACGGCGCCCGTCGTGAGGTAGAGCAGGACCGAAAACGGACCCCAGATCGGCCCTAAGACGAGCCCGGCGAGGAAGACGAACAGTACCTGCAGCGTGATCGGCGCCGGCGAGAGGGGGATCGGAATCGACACCAGTACCGACGCCCCGATCAGCGCTGCGAGCACCGCCGCTCGAGCGAACTGCCGAACGACGGTGTCGTCCACGAGATCGACCGAATTCCGTTCCGTTGCCATACACTCGCTCTTTCGTAAACCCGGATCAAGACTTCGGTTTCCGAGAGCATGTGTTGTCTAATTGAGACGCCTTCTCGAGTCGCTATCGCACCGGTCTCGGCTCGGGGGCGGCTCGAGGGCGGGTCGAAACAGCGCGCTTCCTCTCAGTTTCGGAGATAGTTGCGATGGCCGCGGGCTCGCCAGCGGTCGCGGTGTTCGGGCGTCAGTCCGTCGTTTCTGCCGGTCTCTCTTCGGGAGAACTGAGTAATAGCTAATTGCCTCGTCTCGCTAACTGAAACGACCGGCGGTCTTATGCCGTCTTTCGGCCCGTGGTGGGAAAATGCGAACTGGTTGTGTAGCGGTTGGCAGCCGAGGAAACCACGCGGCGAATCCGGGGCATCGACAGGGAGCAGACGGGGACGAACGAAAACAGAGTGAAGGCGGACGGAAACGGGGCGAGGACGGGGTTGAATCAGGGTGGTGGCGGACCGAATCAGGATCATCGGAGACGGAATCGAAACTGGAAGACGGAACCGGCCGTTCCGCTCGCGGAGGGATCGTGCGATGAAACGCGGCCGAACTGTCATCGCCGTCGTGCTGGTCGCGGCCGCGATGGTCGGCAGCGTCGTGGCGCTGCCGATGCTGGGCGTCTCCGAACCGATTGACGTGGCCGACGGTGTGACCGCCGAGACGACCGACGAACCGGCAGCCGCGGGTGAGTCACAGGCCGCGCTCGAGGCGGGCGGCGCTCAGGCGCAGAACGCCAGTTCGGAACTGGTCGCCTTCGAGGAGGCCGATGCGACGGATGACGACGGTGGGACGAACGCGCAGGCGGAGATCCAAGGAGATGCTGAAACCGCCGTCGAGAGCGGTGTCGAGGAAGGGATCGAACTCGTCCAATCGCAGGGCATCGAAGTGACACAGGAACAGCGAGCGGCGGCGCTCGAGGGGGCGCGGTCGGCAGTCACACAGCACCAGACCGTCGACGCCGAGCAGGTGCAGGCGGCGACGAAGGGGGCGGTCCACGGCTCACTGGTCCAGTCCCAGTCGGTGAACGTCACCCAGATTCAGTACGCAGTGGGCGGGGCGACCGACGGCGGGCTCTCCCAGTCCCAGTCGGCCAACGCGACTCAGCTACAGAGCGCGACCTGGGGCGCGACGCATGGGGCCCTCGCACAGAGCCAGAACGTCAGCGTCGAACAGATTCAGGTCGCGAGCAAGGGTGCGGCTGCGGGTGCTACGAAGGAAGCGGGGACGAGTGACGTCGGCAAAGCGCCGCACATTCAGGAGGCCGCCCAGGGCTCGGCGTACGGCGTCCTGACGCAGTATCAGTCGATCACGGCCGAACAGCGCCAGCAGGTGACGCTCGAGCACGTCCAGCACGCCGCCGCCGGCGGTACAGCCGGATCGCTCGTGGGGAGTTCGCCCGCAGTGCTCGAGGAGGAGCAACGGGTCGACGTGCGACAGGAACAGCGCGTCGACGTCGAGCAGCGCCAGCGGGTGACGATCAAGCAGATTCAGAAGGCCGCGGCCGGAGCGTCGAAGGGCGCGCTCGTGCAGGAGCAGTCGGTGTCGGTCGAGCAGACCCAGGCCGCCGCCCGCGGCGCCGGGCAGGGCTCGCTGAAACAGGTTCAGTCTGCCCGCCTCGAGCAGCGCCAGCGGGTGACGATCACGCAGGTGCAGGAGGCCTCCTTCGGCGCGGCGAAGGGCGCTATTTCCCAGAGCCAGTCGGCGACCGTCGATCAGATTCAGGCCGCTGCCCACGGGAGCGCGGGCGGCGTGCTCGTCCAGCGCCAGTCGGTCTCGATCACGCAGGTCCAGTATGCCGCGGTCGGTGCAGCGGAGGGTGCGGTCACGTCCGCGATCCAGCGCCAGGAAGTGACGATCGAGCAGATCCAGGCGGCCGCGTTCGGTGCCGGTGAGGGCGCGGTGACGCAGACGCAACTCGTCGAGGTGACCCAGGTCCAGCGACTCGCACACGGCGGTGGGAGCGGGGCCCTCGTCCAGGCGCAGTCGGCCACGGTCACGCAGATCCAGATCGCGGCGCGATCTGCCTGCCAGGAGACGGCCCACATCGTCCAGTCCCAGCAGATTAGCGTCACACAACTGCAGGTTCTCACTCAGGAAACCGCGTCCGAGGCGACCGCCTATGCGGTACAGGAAGGCACTGACGACGTGACCCAGATCACGCAGCACGTCGAGATCACGGTCACGCAGCGAATCGAGACGATCGACCGGATCGAGGGGACGGCCTCGATCGACGTCCCCGATCAGGAGTCCGACGGGGAGCAGGTCACTATCGAAGACGTGTCGCTCTCCGAGGGCGGCTTCGTCGCGGTCTACGAGGGACTCGCAGTCGACGCCGATCCGGACGCCGTCATCGGCGTCTCGGAGTTCCTCGAGGCCGGCGATCACGAGAACGTCACGATCGAACTCGACCAGCCGCTCGAGGAGAGCGGGTCGGTCGTGGCGGTCGCCCATCACGACACGAACGACGACGGAACGTTCCAGTACGTCGAGTCCGACGGCGAGGAGGACGTGCCGTACGTCAGCGGCGCTGGCGCGCCGGTGATCGACGGCGCGTTCGTGACGATCACGGACGAACCAGAGGAACCGGACGAGCCGACCGCGACGCTGTCAGCTACCGATCAGCAGGGTGACGGAGAAACGCTCACCGTCGACGAAGCGAACGCCTCTGTTCCCTACGCCGTCACCGCATCGTACGACGGCGAGACGACGGAGAGCGACACGTTCGCGGCCGGCGAGGCGGTATCGAATCTCTCGCTCGAACTCGAGCCGCCGCTCGAGTCGAACGCGACGGTCGACGTCTCGGTCGTGGACGAGGACGGCACGGCGCTCGCGACCGATTCCCTCGAGTACACGGTGACAAACGAGACCGTCGGGAACGACACTGACCCCGAAGCGTCGTTATCGGTCGACAACCAGACGGGCGAGGGCGAGACTCTCACGGTCGACGCGGCGAGCGCGTCCGTGCCGTACGTCCTCACGGCCGAGTACGACGGCCAGCGTGTCGAGAGCGACGAGATCGAGGCGAACGCGACGGTTGCGGACGAAACCCTCGAGCTCGAGCCGCCGCTCGCAGAGAACACGACGGTCGACGTGTCCGTTCGCGCCGCGGCCGACGACGCGGTGCTGGCGAACGATTCCATCGAGTACGCGGTCGAGGAACCGGAGCCCGGCGAGCCGACGGCGAACCTCTCGGTGGCCGACCAGACCGGTGACGGCGAGACGCTCACAGTCACGCAGGCGAACGCGTCCGTCGACTACGCGATCACCGTCAGCGACGGGAACGGGACCCAGCTCGCGACGAGCGAGACCTTCGACGCGAACGAGACGATCGGACCCGAGGAGTTCGACCTTGAGCCGCCCCTCGCAGCGAACGCGACGCTTGAGGTAGCGGTCGTCGCGGCCGACGACGGAACGCCCATCGAGACGGCGGACGTCGAGTATACGGTCGATGGTGCGCCCGCGGGGTTCGACGTGGAGTTCGTGAACTGCCAGCGCGCGGAGGTCACTGCATCGCTCGAGGCGGGTGATCGGGTCGCCGCGAGCACGTGGTTCTACACCTCCGGCGGCGCCGGGGACACCATCGTGGAGGACCTCGTCACCGCCGGTGACGAGATCCCGGCACCGTACGACGGAACGATCGTCTTCGAGATCGGCACCGAGCGCGACGTCACGGTGGACGGCGAGCAGGTGATCGTCGAGGTACCGGACTACGGTACCTTCGGCACGTATATCTCGGGGATCAGTTCGCCCCAGGCGGCCCCCGTGGGCGGTATCGACTATCCGAACCCGTCGGAGACGTGCGACGAGGAAGTGCGGCCCGAACGGCCGTCGATCGCGGTCGAAGAGACGACCGCGACCGAGGACGGCATCGACGTCACGTTCGGCTACGAGAACCCGAACGACGCCCCGATGGGCGCGAACAGTCGGTTCGTCGAGGGCACCACGACCGACCAGCCGCCGTCCGAATTCGAACCGGGCCAGCAGACGTTCACCGTCGAGTGGACGCCCGAGAGCGAGGACGAACGACTCGTCTGGCAGGCCGACTTCTCGACGTTCGGCTACGAGGGGCCGATCACCGCCGAGACGCCGCCTGCCGGCGAGATCGCGCCGTCCGACCCCGCAACGTTCGACGTCTCGATTGCGGACATGAACAGTCCGGTCGAACAGGGAGAGCCGCTCGAGGTCGAAGCCGACCTCGAGAACACCGGCGGCGAGAACGGGACGCAGAACCTCTCGCTCGCGATCGGTGAGACTACCGTGAACGCCACGTCGGTCTCGCTCGAGGCGGGTGAGACGGAGACAGTCCCTCTCAGTGCGGAAACCAATGGCCTCGAGCCCGGCGAGTACCCGCTCACGGTGTCGACCGAGAACGAGACAGTCGAGACGACGGTGACCGTCGAGGAGCCCGGCGAGCCCGCGACGTTCGGCGTCTCGATCACGGGGACCAATAGCCCGGTCGAGCAGGGTGACCCCATCGCGGTTGAAGCTGCCCTCGAAAACGTCGGCGATCGAGCGGGGACCCAGGACATCGAGGTCGCCGTCGACGGCGTTCCCGGTGAGCCGGTGCCCGTTACGCTCCAGTCCGGTGAGACGCAGGCGGTCACGCTGAATTACGGGACGGCGACCCTCGAGCCCGGCGAACACACCCTCGAGGTGTCGACCGAAAACGAGACGGCCGAGACGACAGTGACGGTCGAGTCAGTCCCGGAGGACGGTACAGAGGCGGACGGGGACGATGGGGTGGAGCCGGATGGTGAACCCGAGACGCCACCAGAGCCGGAACCCCCGACCGAACCCGAACAGCCGGTGTCACCCGAGGAGCCGGAGCCCGAACAGCCGGAAGAGCCAGAATCACCGGAGTCCGAACAGCCAGTACCGCCTGAAGAACCAGAGCCGGAACAGCCGGAGGACCCAGCACAGCCGAACGAATCCGGTCCAGACGGCGACTCCGAACCGGCCACTGACGGGAACGAGCCCGCAGACGAATCGCCACCGGAGCCGGAAACGAATACGGGGCCCGCCGAGACGGCCGATGGCGGGGCGGCTGAGACGACGGACGATGAAACGGCTGAGACGGCTGACGGAGGGACGGCCGAGACGGCCGACGGTGGAACAACCGAGACGGACGACCCCGGAGCGTCTGGAGCCACCGAAGACGGAACTGCTGGAACCGAAAACGAAACCGCCGGAACCGGATAGCGGTCGTTCCTGCCCGATCGCTAGCGATTTCACTCGAGAGAAGTGCTGCGGAGAAACCGCGGCTGTGATTCGGTCGTCGGCCGTTCAGTGCTGATGACCGGTCGCTTCGCCGAACGTGACGCCGAAGCGTTCCTCGAAGAGGTCCATGACTTCCGCTTCCTGTGCCTCGAGGTCCTCGTCGGCGTCCTCACCGTGGTGGACGATGTGGTGGGCGCGGCTGGCGAAGGACAGCAGCATGACGTCGCCGACCGTTTCGGCGTCGGTCTGGTCACCCTCGGCGACCAGGTCGAGGAGGCCGGACGGAATCGTGATCTCGTCGGTCGCGCCGTCTTCGGAACTGATCGAGAAGGTCGTCGTCTGGACTTCGTCGCTCATACACTACCGGTCGGGAAGCGTGCCTAAAGGTGCTGTGACTCGCACCCGGTCCTCGTCCGGCGCTGGACCGAGGAGCGCACCCCCGTTGCGTTTTTGTCGATCGACGACGGACGTTCGCGTATGCCATCCGTCGAACTCGACGAGGAGACGATCGAACGGCTGGATGCACTCCGCGTCGATGACGAGTCATACGACGAGCTCGTGACCGAACTCATCAACATCTACGAGACGAGCGAGTACACGATGTTTCACGCCGGTGACTGACCGGCGGTGATCGACGGTCGGTAAACGGCGCTCGACGCCCGCCGCTAGCTACCGTCGTCGGCGGAATGACGAATCGTCTCCCATTTTCCCTTCGACTCGAGGTGGGACTGGAGTTCGTCGGCGTACTCCTGCGTGAGCCGTTCGGCCGCCTTCCGTTGCTCCTTCTCGGAAGAGCCACCGCCGTTACCCATGCCGAGTGCGCCCTTGATCGAGTCGAAGATCCCACCGCCTGAGGAACTCGAACCAGTGCTCCCGGCACCCGCGCCACCCATCGCACCCATCCCCGCCTGGACGTTCTCGAGTTCGGGGATGATTCCGTCGATTTTGTCCGTGTTGGCGACGATCCGCGCCCGGTCGGGGTCGTCGGGGTGTTCGATCTCGAACTCCGTGGCGGTCATGATCAGACTCCACTGCTGGTTGGAAAAGCGCGACTGCTGGATCCGCTCGGAGAACTCCTGATCGACGGCCATCCGCTCGCCGACGATCCGATCCGTCCACGGGGTATCGCTCATGGCCCCCGATTTGAGTGGCGGCTGTATCAGCGTTTCCCCTCCCCGCGTTTCGAGCTTCGATATCCCGAACCGATCTGCAGTTCGCTCGAGAAGACGTCAGTCGAACTGATAATCTTTCGTGTCAGGATAATGCTAATGTAGCTGCTCTGTGTATGCTACCATATGACAATGTACGACTCCATCCTCGTCCCGACCGACGGCTCTCGAGAGGTCGAACGCGCACTCGAGTACGCATTCGACCTCGCTCGTGCACACGACGCGGCGATCCGCGCGCTGTACGTCGTCAACGCGGCCGGCTACGCCGGGCTACCGATGGAAACCGCCCTCGACGGCGTCAGCGAGGCACTCCGCGGCGAGGGGCAGGCGGCGGTCGAGCGAGCCGAAGCGCTCGCACCGGACGACGTCACCGTCGAGACCGAGGTGCTCGAGGGGTCACCGAGTCGGGTCATCGTCGACGAGGCAGATCCCGCGGAGTGTGATCTGGTGGTGATGGGAACGCACGGTCGCGGCGGGATCGATCGCCTCCTGCTCGGCAGCGTCACGGAACGGGTCGTCCGGCGCGCCTCAGTCCCCGTGCTGACGGTGCAGGTCGATCCAGACGAGATCGACGACCGGTCGGAGGAGCCGCGGCTCGCCGTCGAGTAACGGGATCCGTCCGGATCGACGAACGAACAGTGTTCAGAGACGGTTGCAACGATCCGTCAGTCGGCTTTCTGCGCGATCAATGTCGGAAGCCACCGCAGTGAGGATTGACGAATCGGGATACGGGGACGAGACCGATCGGAGCGCGGGCCCGATCACGGTACGGAAACCAGATCGCTATCGCCTACTCGCCCTGCAACGGGCTGGGGAGGAACGGTTCCACGTCGCCGTGGACGAACTCGACGTAATCGTCGTTCAGTCGCCTGCAGAACAGCCGAAGTTCACCGTTCGACCGAATGGTCTCGAGTGTCTCCTGTCCGGACCCGGCGTCGTAGTAGGCGGGGACGAGCACGGCCGTCTTGCTGTCCAGGTCCTTCTCGACGACGAGCAGGTAGATCATACTGTCGCCCGGCGCGCGGAACACGTCCACGTCCGCGAACGTGCAGTCCTCGATCAGTGACTCGAGGTCCTCGTACTCGGGTCCCGGGAGGACCACGTCGAGCCCCGTTCGCATCTCGGAGTCCACGAGCACGGAGTCGCCAGGGTGGAGTTCGAGGGCCGTCCAGCCGCGGTCGCGGTACTCGTCGGCGGTCACCGCCATGTCGTCGATGACTGCTTGCCAGCCGGACTGGGCCTGCACGTTGCTGGGGGCGTCGCCTGCCTGGTCCTCGTTCATGTCCCCACCGCGTGCACCATCGGAGATAAACGTTGCCCAAGTCCCATAAGCTATTTCTTCGCTGCCTCGAGAACTGGTGCCATGACTGATCTTTTATCCCTCTCCGGACTTCGAACACAGTTCGACACCAAACGCGGTGCGGTGAAAGCAGTCGACGGTATCGACCTCACTATCGAGGAAGGCGAGACCGTCGGCCTCGTGGGCGAGTCCGGCTCCGGCAAGAGCGTGACCGCACTCTCAGCGATGGACCTCGTGGACGATCCGGGCGATGTCGTGGACGGACGGGTAACCTTGCGGCGCGCGGAACTCGCCGCGGACCTCGCAGCCGAGTTCGACGGTGCGGTCGTCCCGTACCCCTTCGAACTCGTGGACGCGGTCCGGGAGATCGTCGCGGACCTCCGCGTCGGCGACGGGGGTGACTCGGCCGGATCGGAGCTGCGCGGCATGGCCGCTGACCTCGTCGGCCACGATGACCCAGCGGGGCTCGCGCCAGCCCTCCGGGACGCTGCTGATCGACTCGACAGCGGCGTGACCGAGTCCGTGGTCGCGGACGCGCTAGAGAACGCCGTCGAGGACGCCGACGACGGATTCGTTTACCTGGATGCAGCAGCGCGCGAACGATTCGAAAGCGGGACGGACGCAGAATCAATCGCCGTCGAGGACGGCGTCGTCGACCTGACGGACGCGCCCGAGGAGGCGATGCGGAAGGTCCGTGGCAGCGAGATGGGGATGATCTTTCAGGACCCGATGACGTCCCTGAACCCCGCGGTGACCGTCGGTGAGCAGGTCGCGGAGTCCCTGCGGCTTCACCAGTACGGCGAACGGAAACGGGACACGTGGCTGAACGCCGTTCGGGAGATGCTCCCGAAAATCGGCGGCCGCGAGCACGACGAGGAGGTCATGGCGGACGTCGTCGAGATTCTCACGGAGGTCGGCATCCCGGAGGCGACCACGCGCCTCGAGGAGTATCCCCACGAGTTCTCCGGCGGCATGCGCCAGCGCGTCCTCATCGCCATCGCGCTCGCGTGCCGGCCCAGTCTCCTCATCGCCGACGAACCGACGACGGCCCTCGACGTGACCATCCAGGCCCAGATCCTGGACCTCATCGACGACCTTCAGGACGAGTTCGGGATGTCGGTACTAATGATCACCCACGACCTCGGCGTGGTCGCGGAGACCTGCGACCGCGTCGCGGTAATGTACGCCGGTGAAATTGTCGAGGAGGGTCCCGTCGAGGAAATTTTCTACAACCCGAGCCATCCGTACACGTACACGCTCCTCGAGTCCCTCCCGACGGAGGAGAAAGACCGCCTGACACCCATCGAGGGCAACGTCCCGGACCTGATCGACATGCCCGACGGCTGCCACTTCGCGGACCGTTGCCCGTGGGCCCAACCCGAGTGTCGCACCGGCGAGATTCCGTTCCTCCAGCACGGGCCGGAAGACGTCGACCATCGGTCGAAGTGTATCCTCGAGACCTTCGACGAGAGCGAGTACGGGTCGGCGGGCATCCCGTCCGCGGCCGAACACGACATCGGAGAACCGATCGTCGAACTCCGCGAGATGCGGAAGTACTACGGGCAAAAGGAGGGGTTCCTCGACCGATTCGTCGGCGAGCAACCGAGCGTGAAGGCCGTCGACGGCGTGAGCTTCGACGTGTACGAGGGCGAGACGCTCGGATTGGTCGGTGAGTCCGGCTGTGGAAAGTCGACCGCGGGTCGCGCAATCCTTCACCTCTCCCCGCCGACGGACGGCACGGTGGTGTACGCCGGTGAAACCCTCGGCGATCTCTCGAAATCGGAGCTTCGGGAGAAGCGCAAGGACATGCAGATGGTGTTCCAGGATCCGATGTCGAGTCTCGATCCGCGGATGACCGTCGGACAGACGATCATGGAGCCGCTGAAGATTCACGGGCTCCCGGAGTCCGATCCCGACGTTGTGCCCCGCGCAGATGTCTCGACGACCGGTATCTCCGCGGACGCGGTGTCCGTCGACGTCGCGGACGACGTGGACGCGTTACTCGGGAATAGCGACGGGGAGACCGTCGTCTCCGTGGACGTCACCGTGGCGGACGGCGACGTTACCGTGGATGTCGATGGCGTGCTCGACGTAACGACGGATGTCGTGCGAGAAGACGACGGCCGCGTCACGAGCGTTCACGTGGACGTCTCCACGAGCGGTTCGAAGCGCGTGCTCCGCCGCCGCCGCGTCCGCACCCTCCTCGAGGAGGTCGGACTCGACGAGAGCCAGTACGACCGCTACCCCCACGAACTCTCCGGCGGGCAACGCCAGCGCGTCGGTATCGCTCGCGCCCTCGCGGTGGACCCGGACTTCATCGTCGCCGACGAACCGGTGTCGGCACTGGACGTGTCCGTGCAGGCACAGATCATCAATCTCCTTGAGGATCTGCAAGAGGAGTTCGGATTGACGTATCTGTTCATCGCTCACGACCTCTCGGTCGTCCGCCACATTTCGGACCGCGTCGCAGTGATGTATCTCGGCGAGATCGTCGAAATCGCGGCGACCGACGATCTGTTTGTGGACCCGAAACACCCGTACACGAACGCACTGCTCTCGGCGATCCCCGAACCCGATCCCCGGGCAGACACCACCGACCGTACCATCCTGAAAGGGGACGTGCCGTCCCCGATCGATCCACCGTCGGGCTGTCACTTCCGGACGCGGTGTCCGTCGATCATCCCGCCCGATGACCTCGACATCGACCAGGAGCGGTACCGCGAGATCATGTTTTATCGGCAGCGCGTAGAGTCTCGCGACATCGACCTCGAGGCGGCCCGAGAGGCAGCGATCAGCGAGGAGCCACCGGCCCGCGCGGTCGCGGATGGGGGCAGCGACTTCGCCGCCGCGCTCAATGCGCAGTTCTTCAGCGGGCCGCTGTCGGGACGCGCTCGCGAGGCAGTCGAAACATCCTACCGCCACCTCGACGATGGCGACTGGGCGGCCGCCGAGGCCGTCCTCGTGGATGCGTTCGAGAGCGTCTGTGAGCGCAAAAGCCCCGCCCTCGACGACAGCGAGCATCCGGCGGCCTGCCACCTCTTTACCGACGAGTAACCGACGGAGCATCCATTGCTGCCTTCTCCGTTAAATTAACCATAAGATGAGAATATAGTATATCTCACATAGTCTGTTAATCAGCTCAGCCGAAAGTATTATCCTTGTTGACGCAAGGGATAGTGTTATGTCAGGTAATGGCAGTCAGGTATCCAGGCGTAGTTTCTTGAAGTCTGCCGGCAGTGCGACGGTCGTTGCAACCGCGGCGAGCTCCATTTCCGGTTGTCTCGGCGGTAGTGGTGATAGCAGCGGCACGCTCCGGTACGGTCGCAGCTCGCACTCGGGCACCCTCGACCCGCAGGCCACGACCAGCGGCGAGGTTTCGAAGGTCACCAATCAGATTTACGACGGTCTCATCGATTTCGAGCCCGGCGAGGCGGCCATTACGGAAAGCCTTGCAACCGACTGGTCAATGGACGGCGAAGAGGTCACGCTCGAGCTGCGCGAGGACGCGCAGTTCGACGATGGCACCGACTTCACCGCAGAGGACTTCATCGCGACCTACCGACGGTTCGTCGACGAGGACTACGAGCACTACTTCGATGACGCGTCCTCGTACGGGCCGTTCACGCTCGGAAGCTGGATCGACTCAGTCGAGTCCGACGGCGATTACACGCTGAACATCACGCTCACCCAGTCGTACGCGCCGTTCCTGCGCAACCTCGCGATGTTCGCTGCCGTCGTTCTTCCGCAAGACGGCATCGAGGACGGCTTTGACTTCAATGCAGATGCCAACGGTACCGGCCCGTTCCAGCTCGAGGAACTCGACAACTCGAACGGCCGCATCCTGCTCACACCCAACGACAACTACTGGGGCGACGGCCCGAACGTGGAGGAGCTCCTGTTCATCGAGAAAGGACAGAATTCCACGCGCACGCAGGCCCTCATCGAAGGGGAACTCGAGATCATCGACAACCTCGGGCCCAACAACATCGGATCGGTCGAGGACGCCGACGGCGTCGAAGTCCAGTCCGGACAGGGCATCAACATCGGCTACATGTCGTTCAATCAGTCCCGCGTGGAGGAGTTCCGTGATCCCCGGGTCCGGCAGGCGATCAGTTACGCTATCGACACCGAATCCATCGTCAACGAAGTCTACTCAGGTATCGCCGAGCAAGCCGACCAGCCGTGCCCGCCGGCCCTCTTCGGACACAACGATGACCTCAGTCCGTACGCCTACGACACTGACGAGGCACAATCCCTGCTAGATGAGGCCGGCTACAGTGACGGGTTCTCCTTCGATCTGACGACCTTCCAGAACGCCCGGGGCTACAATCCGGCGCCGCTTTCGACGGCGGAGACCATCCGGACCGATCTCGGCGAGATCGGCATCGACGTTACGATCGACGAGCGGCAGTTCTCGGACTACCTCACGTACACCGCCGAAGGGAAGCACGACGCATCTCTGGCCGGCTGGTATACGGACAACGCCGACCCGGACAACTTCTACTACGTCCTCCTTCACCCGCAGGTCGACTCTCCCGACGGGCAGGACTGGGTTGACTGGGGGACGGAGGGCTACAACTCGTCCAACCGGAGCGCGTGGGCGAATCAAGAGTTCATGGACCTCGTCGAGGAAGCCCAGCGGACGGAAGACCAGGAGGAACGTACCGACCTCTACCACGAGGCAGCCCAGATCGCTCACGACGAGGCTCCGTGGGTCTACATCGACTATGCCGACGAAATCCGCGGTGTCCGGGAGAATGTAAGTAATTACGACATATCGGCCATCGGTGGCCCGCACCTCCATCTGGTTGAACTCGAGTAAGGCGTCCGGCTGACGGGAAGTTTTTAAGGTATCAAACTTACCTCCGAATAATGGTATCAAAGCGGTTCATTGCCAAACGACTGCTGTTGCTCGGTCCGGTGCTGTTCGGAGTGGCGACAGTAGTCTTCGCCATCCTCCATCTCTCACCGGGTGATCCTGCGGTAGCCATCGCGGGCAAAAACCCGAGCCAGGAGTTCGTCGAGCAGATCCGGACGGATCTCGGACTCAACGATCCGCTATGGCAGCAGTACGTCCGATTCCTGCAGGACACTGCGACGCTCGACTTCGGACAGTCCTACCAGATCCGGCGCGGCACCGACGTCAGTGAAATCCTCGCCGATCGGCTTCCCATCACCATCGAGCTCGCCATCCTCGGCCAGATCGCAGGCCTGCTGTTCGGTCTCCCGCTCGGAATCCTGAGTGCCGTCAAGAAGGACACGTTGACCGATCACTTCTCCCGAATTGGGGCGCTCGCGGGCATCAGCATCCCGATCTACTGGAGCGGGCCGCTCCTGATCCTGCTGTTCGCACAGATTCTGGGCGTCCTCCCGACGAGCGGTCGCATCGGGTCGACGCACTTCATCGATTCGAAGACCGGGTTCATCCTCGTCGATACTCTTCTGGCGGGAGACATGGCGGCGTTTCAGTCCGCAGCTCGCCACCTCTTCATGCCCGTTCTTGTACTCGGCATCTACTCGATGGCGTTCATCTCCCGGATGATGCGGTCGTCGATGCTCGAGGTCGTCCGACAGGACTACATGCGGACGGCCCGCGCGAAAGGCCAGGGCGCGAAGACCACGATCATGAAACACGGGCTCCGGAACGCCTTTATTCCCGTTATCACCATCATCGGTATCCAGTTCGGTTCGATGCTCGGCGGCTCCGTGCTGACCGAGACCGTCTTCGAGATCAACGGTATCGGGACGCTGCTCGTGAGGGCAATCAACAGCAGCGACTACCCAGTGGTTCAAGCGACCGTTCTCATCTTCGCGTTCATGTACACGATAGTGAACCTCTTTGTCGACATCACTTACTCCATCCTCGACCCACGGATTGACCAATGAGCACGGAAACCAAATCAGCGGACATCGAACGCAGCACCGTCGAGCGCATCCGCTCGAATCCGTTCCTCACGGAACTGCTATCGAATCGCATCGCCCTTCTCGGCCTCGGCCTCATCATCGGGATGTTCGTCGTCGCCATCTACGCTCGGTTCGCCTACGACCACGACGCCATCGTCGCCACGACCTTCGGAACGAACCCGACGAAGACGGGACCGAGCATCGAGTTCTGGTTCGGGACCGACGGACAGGCCCGCGACATCTTCCCGCGTGTACTGTACGGTGCGTGGTACGCGCTGAAGTTCGGGACCGCGACCGTCCTCGCGTCCACGTTCCTCGGCATCACCGCCGGCATCGTCGCGGCGTACTACGGCGACCTCACGGACAACGTCATCATGCGGACGATGGACGTGCTCCTCTCGTTCCCGTCGCTACTGCTGGCGCTCGCGCTCGTCAGCATCTTCCCCGAGTCGATGGGGCTGTGGCGCGCGGTCATCGCGCTCACGCTCGTGTACACGCCGCGATTCGCCCGGGTCGTCCGCGGCGCCGCGCTGAAAGTTCTCGAGGACGAGTATATCGAGGCAACGCGCGCTCTCGGTGCGAACGATCCACGGCTGTTGATTCGCCACGTGCTGCCGAACTGCCTGGCACCGATCACCGTCCAGTCCACGCTGAACTACGGACTGGCGATCATCGACATCGCGGCGCTGTCGTTCCTCGGATTCGGCGCGGCTGTCGGCGATCCATCGTGGGGGATGATGCTCTCCGAGGGCGTCGAGAAGGGGCTGTTCTCGGACGCATGGTGGTGGTCGTTCTTCCCCGGCCTCTTCCTCGCGCTGACCGTGCTCGGGTTCAACCTCCTCGGCGACGGGATGCGAGACGCCCTCGACCCCCGCATGCGAGATGCCGTCGACTGATTCCAGCCTCCCTGTCTCGCCGGCCCGCCTCGAGCGTGCCCGCCGACTCGTGGTCGCCGCCGCTCGCTGGGTGGCCGTCGGTGCCGTGCTCGGGGCGGTCGTCTCGCTCGCGTTGCTGACGGTCTGGACGTCGCGAACCGCGACCGACACGGCGTTCGCGCTCGGCGCGCTCGTCCTCGGGTTCGGCGTCACCGCCTGGTCGACGGCGGTCGGTCTCGGACGAACCATCGAGGGGATGCAAGACCACCTCGACGTGAGTTCCGGGTGGACGGAAGCCAGCGCTCGAGAGGCGTTTTTCGTGCTGTCGTGGACGGGTACAGGGTGGGTCGTCGCCGCGGCTGCCAGCTCGATCCTGCTGGGCGTCTGAGACCGCAACGCCGTCGAACCTCCGGAAAACAACTGTTCATCCGATCCTTGAGCGGCTGTCGCTGCCGCGAGTGACCCGCGAGTTCAGTGCTCAATCCCCGAGCCCGTTGTATTCGCCAGCACTCAGACGGGGCGCAGATGTTCACAATCACCCGCAGCGACCGTCACTCGACCGTCGTCGGTCTCGATCACGAGCGCACCCGATTCGGTCACGTCGACCGCCTCACCGACGACCTCGCCCGACGGCCGATCGACCCGCACGCGCTGGCCGATCGTCAGCGCCAGTTCGCGCCACGCGGGAACCACGGCATCGAGGTCGGTCCGATACCGCTCGAACTCCTCGAGCAAGCGCTGGACGAAGCGTCGGCGGTCGACGTCGCCGGCTTCGTCACGCACGCTGGTCGCACCCTCGGGGAGCGCGTCGGCATCGAGGTTCGCGTTGAGCCCGATCCCGACGACGAGCCAGTCGACCCGATCCGTCTGCCCCTCCATCTCGGTGAGAATCCCCGCGAGCTTTCGGTAGTCGCCGTCGTCGCCGACCGGGACGACCACGTCGTTGGGCCACTTGATCCGAGCGTCGACGCCCGCCTCTCGAGCCGCCGTCGCCGTAGCGACTGACGCCGCGAGCGTCAACAGCGGGGCCTGCGCGGGCGTGATCGCGGGCCGCGTCACGACGCTCACCCAGACGCCACCCGACGGCGCGGCCCACTCGCGCTCGAGGCGGCCGCGGCCGCCGGTCTGTTCGTCCGCGAGGACCGCCACGTCCGCCGCGCCGTCGGCCGCCAGTTCGCGCGCCCGATCGTTCGTACTGCCCACGGCGTCGTGGTACTCGATCGAGAACGGGGCTTCGAGTCCGAACTCGACCGACGGGCCGTTGTACGCCTCGACGGCTGCGAGTTCGTAGCCGTTCGGCCCGCTCTCGATCGCGAACTCCGCCTCGCGCAACGCCTCGATATGCTTCCAGACGGCCGCCCGCGAGATATCGAGTGATTCCGCCAGGTCCGGTCCCGATGCCGGTCCGTCCGCGAGCGCCTCGAGAACCGCCTGTCGCGTCTCGTTCATAGCCTCGCAAGGGGGCCGCTGGCACTTCAATCGGCGGGATCGCCCGTCGCGGTCGCCGCGGACGACTCGACTCGCTCGAGGCGATGGGCTACACCCAGTCGAGGTACCACGCGTACAGCTGGACGATCTGCGACTGCTGCGTCTCGACGATGTCGGTGGCCATCCGCTCGACCGCGGGCGACTGCCCTTCCCGCAGGACGAGGTGCGACAACTGGATCGCGCCGCGGTGGTGGTTCGCGAACGTCTCGATAAATCGCAGATCGAACGTGGTCGCCTCAAGCCGTGACAGGTACGCGAGCTCGTTCGGCCGGAGGTTGCCGGGGATCGACGTCACCATATCCCTGACGGCGTCGAGATCGACCTCGAGCAGGTGCGCCGGCTCGATGCCGGCGTCGGCCAGGATCGATTCGATGCGTGCGATTCCCTCGCGCTGGCCCTCGATCACCCGCTCGGCGAACCGAGCCAGCGCCTCGTGGTTCGTCCGCTCGGGGACCAGCGAAGCGGCTTCGATGCCCGCGCGGTGGTGATACGCCATCAACTGGAGGAAGCCGACGTCCGCCAGGTTGAGCTCGCCGTCGCTCGAGCCGTCGGTCGCCGCCATCCCGTCGGTCTCGGTCGATCCGTCGCCGGCCGCGGCTGCTGGGGCCGCGCCCGACAGCCCCAGAGCGAGGCCCGCTGAGGCGAGCGTCCCGGTCTGTAGAAACGAGCGGCGCGATGCGTTCGCGGACGAACCGTCGGACTCCGTGTCGTGTCCCATGGATCGATCGGACCTCCACCGAAGGGAGTGATAAGCCTGACCGTCGTAAACGCGGAAAATCAGCCGTTTACGGCGTCTCCGTAGCTGATGCGTCTCGTTTACGTTGATAGCCGATCGCTACAGGGCTGCCCCGTCCCCGAGCGGGCGGCCGCCGTGTCGGTGAGACCGACCCTCGTCGACCTCCCGACGGCGAACCGCGATCGTCGCGTCGTCAGTCGCGCAGTTCGCGCAGCTTCTCGCGGCCGGGCGCGATCAGTTCGTCGAGGGAGGCCGCGAGCGTTCCCTTCGCGTCGGCGGGGTGGAGTTCGCCCGACTCGAGGTCCGCAGCGAGGTCCTCGTACGCCTCGTAGGTGAGATCGCCGCCGTACTTCTCGGGTCGCTCCACGACGACCTCGTCGAAGCGCGGGAAGACGTGGTACTCGAACAGTTCGAGGACGGGGTTCTCGAGGTCGCCCTCGGGATCCCGGGTCGGCGGACAGAAGGCCGAGTTGATCTTCTCCTCGAGGTCCGCGGTCGAGTCCTCCATCGAGATGCTGATCCCCTCGCTCGAGGACATCTTCCCCTCGCCGCTGGTGAGGTCGGCGACGATGGGCGTGTGGATCGCGGGACGGACATCGTACTCGAGTTCGGGCAGTTTCTCGCGGGCGAGCATGTGGACCTTGCGCTGGTCGAGCCCGCCGACCGCGAGGTCGAGATCGAGATATTCGATATCCAGGGTCTGCATCAGCGGGTAGACGAGATGGCTCACCTTGGCCGTCTCGTCGCCCTGGATTTCGGCCATCGCGCGCTGAGCGCGGTTCATCGTCGTCTCGCGCTCGAGGTGGTGCAAGTCGAGGGTGTACTCCTCCTCGAGCTGGAACTCGGAGCCGTAGACGAACTCGGTCTGGGCCTCCTCGAGGCCGTAGGCGAGGAACTGAGCTTTCATCTGCTCGGCGGTGGCTCGGATCTCCTCGAAGCTCCCCTTCTCGTTGAGGTAGGCGTGAACGTCCGCCAGCAGGACGACGACCTCCATGCCCGCCTCCTGGAGGTCGATGAGCTTGTTCGCGGTCAGGAGATGGCCGAGGTGGAGCACGCCGGAGGGCTCGTAGCCGACGTAGGCCCGCTTGCCCTCGGGGTCCGCCGCGAGGTCGCGGACCTCCTCGTCGGTGACGACCTCCTCGACGTTTCGCGTCAGCAATTCGTAGGCGTCCATGTGTGGACTGAAACCGGAGGAGGAATTTATACCTCCTGAATCCCGACTCGAGCAGCCATCAGGGCGGGTGGGCGGAGAACGACGTCGGGACCGACTCGACGCGGTCGCGTGCGGTCCCGAGACGCGTCAGGCCGATAGTTCGCGAACCGTTGCCGTGCCGTTCTGGTGGACGCGGATACGGTAACCCTCGTACGAAAACGTGACGTGCGCGTTTGCCTCGACGGGTGACGGTGACGAGAAGAGGCTGTCGATGAGGCCATCGATACGGCGGTATATCGGAGCGAGGTCCGTCGACTCCACGCCGTCGATGTCAGCGATGACTTCGACGAGTTGGGCTTCCGGGTCCTCCTTATCAGTATCGAGCCGTCGTCGGGTCACGCCGTCGTCGGCAGTACCGTTGGTCAGTTCGGTCATCGATATCATGACTGTCAGCGTCCCCGACTGGTAACTATTGCACCGGCTACTGCCTGCCCCGCTACAGAGACCGCAGTAGGCTGGAGCGGATCGCGTTTCACTGGTTTTCGATCCGTTGCGAAACGGCGTCCCGTCGCAGCACGAGCCCGTCACGGGCCAGCGTTGTCGTAGTTAACTCGAGCGAGACAGCACCGTCGTGGTCAACTCGAGCGGGACAGCGCTGTAAACCGGTGGACGACAGGATCGACCCGCGAAACGCTGTCGGAATACTCTTCTGGACAGTCGTCATAACCCCCGCCGACCGATGCTCGACAGCGAAGACGCCATTAACGCCTTCCGTCGAACCATCTACCCGCAGATACACTTCCTCCTGCGTGGGACCTTCGGCGGATACGCGATCAGCCACACGACCGCCGACGAGTACGTGCTCACGGCCCACTGCTCGGAGGAGACGATCGAGGACGTCCTCGAGCAGGTGGGCTTCTCGCGCAATCCGATCGCCGCGCTCAAGGTTCGAACGGACGGCAACACCTCCGAGGGCTCGTGGGTGTGGCGACCGTCGCTGTTCGCCGACGAGCAGTTACATATCGTCCTTCACGACCTCGAGAACGAGTCGGGCGTCGACGTCTACGCCCACTGGGAGTGTTCGTGGATCCGGCATCCCTACAGACACTACCTCGCCCGCGGCTACGACGCGGAGAAGGGTGTCGCACTGGCCCGAGACTGGCTGATCGACGGGGACGAACTCGCGAGCGGCCCGGCCGTTCCCTACGAGATCGATCACTCCCTCGCTCGTCGTGCGAGCGAGGTCTTCTCGCTGTCGTACTACCGCGTCGAGGAGACGGTGGCGGCGATCAAATCGAAACTCCCGTTCGTCGATCCGGCCGACAGGCCACAGCTCATCGAACGCGACGGCGCTCGGAACTCCGTTTCACCGTCGATCACGGGGAAGCTCTGAGCGGGACCGAGACGGAGATCGAGAGAGGTATCAGAGGTCGCCCGATCGGATCCGTTCCTCGGCGTCCTCGAGCGCCCCCTCGCGATCGAACGCCTCGATAATCTCCCGGAGTTCGGCCTCGTCGGCGTCCGCCAGCCGCCGCGCGTGCTCGGTGATATTCGGGATCGCGCGAATGATGTTATCGACGACCGGCACGTCGGCGACCTGCGGCGAGCGCGACAGCGGGTTGAGGTCGATCACGATTTCGATCTTCCCCATCTCGTCGAGCGCCTCGGCGCGGTCCCCGTCCTCGAGGGGGACGAGCACGACGTCGGCCTCGTAGATGCCATCGGCGTCGACCTTCGAGCGCTCGTGCTCTAGGTTCGGAATGTGCGCGTCGGCCGTCAGCCCCTTCACGTCGTCCGCGCCGTGTTCTCGCAGGTGGTCGGCAATGGCTTCGATTCGCTCGGGCGTTCGATTGAAGAGGTTGACCTCGAGGTCGGCGTTGACGACATCGGCCAGTTCGGCCATTTCGCCAGGCACCAGCGCCGCGACGTTGCCGTTGATCGAGAGCACGGGATGTTCAGCGAGCAGGAGGTGTGCGGCGGCGGCCCGTTCCGCGTCGTCGGCGCTGGGAATCGTCTCCTCGCCGAGCAGGTAGTCGAACGCGCTGCCCCGCCCTTCGGCGTGCATCCCCTGGAGGTGCGTGATTCCCTTCTCGACGCCCCGCTCGATCCGGTGGCGGGTGAGCAGGTCCTGATATCTGGGGTGGTCCTCCGGAATCTCCTCCTCGTGCTCGACGTCGGCGGAGACGCTGTCGTAGTCGCTCACGACCGATCACTGGGTTCGGTCGATAAAAAACAGACCGATCCGACGGATACTCGCGGTCAGGTCGAAAATCTCGATCCGATCGGTCTCGAGAAGACGCCACCCCGACTGGATTCGAGAGGACTTTCTCCGACGGATCGACTCGACCGCTTCGTGAGCTAATTATATAAAGTCGCGATATATTTCGCGTGAAACTACTCACTCGAGCGGAGTCATCGTCACGTATGGTCACGGACCGACGAGACGGCAACTCGCCACCCAGTGGTTCGAGCACGGACGATGACCATATCGCCCACCTCGAGCGGAGTCGGACGGTCTGGGATCGCTGGAGTGACTGGTACGAGATGAGCGAGCGGGATCTCGAACCGATGCGCGAGGCGGCGATCGATCGGCTCGACCTCCGGCCGGGTGACCGAGTGCTGGAAATCGGCTGCGGCCCGGGCGTCAACTTCGAGCGGATTCGACACGAGATCGGTCCGGCGGGCGAACTTGTCGCAGTCGACTACAGCCCGGAAATGGTCGAAAAGGCACGCGAGCGGGTCGAGACGCACGGCTGGGAGAACGTCGAGGTTCGTCGCGCCGACGCCACGACGGCCGAGTTCGACGAACCGTTCGACGGGGCGCTGGCGACGCTCTCACTGAGCGTCATGCCTGACATCCGCCGCGCGACCCAGACCGTCTCCCAGTCGTTGGTCCCCGACGGCACGTTCGTCGTCTTCGATATCGGGACGATCCCCGACGGTCCCGCTCGGGTCCTGAACCCACTCATCCGGCGCTTCTTGCGCTGGTACGCCAACTGGAATCCCGACGGTGACGTCGTGGCGTCGCTCGAGGCCGTCTTCGATAACTGCACTATCGTCGATACCTATATGGCTGACACGACGTACACCGTCGTTTGCGAGAAACGCAAGAGTGCCTGAGACGAGCGGCTGACCGAACCATATTACGGTCCGCTCTCGAGGACGCGTTCGACCGCGTTCGCTTCGCCGCGGCGAACGAGTTCCGAGGCCGTCGAGACGGCACACTCGAGTTTGGCGGCCACCGCCTCGATGCCGGCGTCTCGCGGAATCTCGTAGAAGCCGACGTTTCGGGCCGCCCGAAGCGCGGCCAGCTGGCGGTCGGAAACGGGCGCACCGCTGACCGTCACCTCGTCGCTCACCCAGCGGACATCCAGTTGCAGTCCGTCGGGAACGTCCTCCATCACGGCGGTGAGGGCGGACGAATGTCCAACGACGGTCAGTCGAATCGTTCGATCGGATCTGACCTCGATCGGCGGCACGATCACGGCCGTCCGCTGTGCGAGCGCGTTCAGCAACGACAGCCCCTCCGGACCGAGGTCACGACGGAGATAACAAAAGAACCCGTCGTCGGACGGCGTGAGATCGTACTCGCGGACGCCCTCAAGGTCGCACAACAGCGACTCGTAGGCTGCGGGGTCACCGTAGACGAACGACGTGATCGTCTCGACGCCGTCGACCGACTGTCCGCCCACGATGACCTCTCGGTCGATGTCGGGCGACTCGCAGATCCCCTCGTGAATCGGTGGAATCGCCGCCGGTGCGTACTCGAGTCGGATCCCCATCGATTTCATGCCTCGAGCATGTCTCTCGACGCATATAACTGCTCGATCGCAACGGAACAGATGTGACGCTCCTCGTACACGCAGCCGGCCCATCCCGTTCTCGTCAGACTGTGGCGTCTCTCGAACGAAAACGGTGAAAAAGAGATGCCGGTGCGCGACCGATTCGAATCGGTGCGGGACTTACTCGGTGAAGGTGATCCAGCCGTCGGGTGCCTGCGCCTTCACGTCGTTCATCGCCTCGCGGGCGTCCGTGCGGTTCTCGTAGGTCTGCGTGCTCTCCGCCATCGTCGTCCCGTACTCGTCGATGAGCTGCCAGACCCAGCCGTCCTCGGCGGTGTGCAACTCGAAGGAGACGCTGTCGATCTCGAGGATGCTCGCCAATTCGATCAGTTCGCGGACGTCCTCGAGGGCCTTGCGTGCGGCGTCGACCGTCTCGTGCGTTTCGGAGCCGGACGCGACGGTGCGGCCGTCCTCGTCGATGAGCCGCCAGCGCCAGCGCTGGTCCTCGTCGGCGACGAGTTCGAACGAGGCGATGTCGAAGTCGACCCGTCCGGCCATCGGCGCGAGCTGACGAACCACTTCGACCGTCTCGAGCAGGTCGTCCTTGCTCTCGGCGGTGCCGACGGCCGCCGCGAGGACGTCGCGATCGCGATCGACGAGTTCCCACGACCAACCGTCGTTGCCGTCGAGCCGGATCACGGCGTCTTCGATCGAGAAGATCGGCGCGTCCAGCGCGTGGCTCTTGAGCGTCTCGACGCCGGCCATCGCTTCCTGGCGGTCGGCGGTGGAAACGGCCGAGTCGGCGATTTCCTCGCGGTCACGGTCGAGCAGTCGGAAGTGCCACTCGTCGGTGCCGTACAGCTGAACCGAAACGTCACCGATCGTGGAGCGGCGAGCCGATGCGGCGGCCTCGCGGACGTTGTCGAGGCTGTCGACCAGTTCGTCACGAGTCGAATGATCCTCGCCGGCGACAGCGACCGTTTCACCGGATGGCATGACGAACCGCCAGTGCCAGTCATCGGTCGCGTACGTCTGGAAGATCGACCGGTCCATCGTCCGCACGTCGGAGTCGAGATGCTCGAGCAAGCGGTTCATCGCCTGTCGAGCCGCCCCGCGGGTCGGGTGAGTCGCCGGGTCTTCGGCGACGAGCTTGCCGGCTTCGTCGATGAGCCGCCAGCCCCACTCGTCGTCCTCGTTAACGAACAGTTCGAACGCCGCGGTGTCGATTTCGAGCAGTTCCGCGTTGGGCGCCTGCTCTTTCAGCGTCATCATCGCCTCGGCGGCGTCGCCGCGCGAGGTGTGCTCTTCGCCGCTGTCGGCGAGGACGTTGCCGTCCTCGTCGATGAGCCGCCAGCGCCACTCGCCGGAGTCGGCCTCGTAGACCTGGAAGGCGGCGTTCTCGAACTCGATGAGCTCCGCCTCGCTGGCCTGCTGGCGAACGCGCTCGATCGCCGTCGTCGCCGCCTCGGCGTCACCGTGTGGCTCCGTGCTCGCGGCGACGACGTCGCGGTCGTCGGTGACGAGTCGCCAGTGCCACGGACTCGTGTCCGCCGCCTCGGCCGCATCGACGGTCGTTCCGCCGTCGGCCGCCGGTTCGGGCTCGTCGACCGTCGCGGGGAGGTCGTCGTCGGGCGTGGAAGCCGGGCTTCCACCCGAACTCGCATCGTTCGCCGGGTAAACCTCGTACTCCGCGTCCTCTATCTCGACGACGACGGCCTCGCGGGCGTTCTCGCCGAACTGGTCGGTCCACCGTTCCGAGCCGTCGCGTTCGGGGGTTCCCTCGGGCCCGCGCGCGACGACGTGCTCGTTCTCGTCGACCAGCCGGTAGCGCCACTCCTCGCCGGACTCGTAGAGCTCGTAGGTCGGCTCGCCGGCCACGGTGACCGACGCCGACTCGAGCGCCGGGAGCAACGCGTCGGCGGCCTTTTCGGCGTCACGCCGGGAGCCGAACGTATCAGTGCTGTTGGCGACGACCGCGTCGTCGGCGTCGACGAACCGCCAGGTCCAGCCGTCGGCCCGCTCGCAGAGTTCCACGCCGACGTGTTCGACATCGAGCACCCGCGCCTGATCGAACCGTTCGGCGAACGTCCGAGCGGCTTCTTCGGCGCGTTCCTGCGTAGAGTGGCCCGTCTCGCTCGAGGCCAGCGGGGTGCGTTCGTCGTCGACCAGTTGCCAGTACCACTGGTCACGTCGCTCCTCGTAGGTGAAGGCGGCGCCCTCGATTTCGATCACGTCGGCGTCCGGACCCCGATCCTTCAGGAAGCTCACCGACTCCTCGGCGCCGTCGCGCTGGTCGAACTCGCCGGCACAGGAGCCGACGATGGAGCCGTCGTCGCGTGCGAGCGTCCACTGCCACGTGCCGTCGCGGTCCTCGTAGAGTCGGAACGCCGAGGTCGTCAGCTCCATCAGCCCCGCGGAGCTGATCTGGGACTTGACGCGCTCGATACCCGCTGTGGCGTCCGGCCGCGTCACGGCGCTCTCGTTGCTCTGGGCCAGCGCCTCAAGGTGGAGGACGTGCCACTTCCAGTCGCCGTTTTCGTCACGGAAGACGGCGAACTGCGCGCCTTCCGTCGCGTCGCCGGTGAGAATCGGCGGATCTTCTGTCTTGCCCTCTTCCTCGACAAACATTCCCTTCTGGCCCGTCAGGACCGGCACGAGCGCGGTCACGCCCGCGATGATTCCGATACCGAGCGT
This sequence comes from Natrinema zhouii, assembly GCF_013456555.2. Classification (GTDB taxonomy): domain Archaea; phylum Halobacteriota; class Halobacteria; order Halobacteriales; family Natrialbaceae; genus Natrinema; species Natrinema zhouii. Next base: position 1,223,043 of record NZ_CP059154.1, on the reverse strand, counting down.
GTAGACCGAAATGACCTCGACGCTGTAGTCGGTCCCGAGTTGTCGCCAGTTGTACGGATACGCCCACGCGAAAAAGCCGACGCCCCCCAGTGAAATCAACAGCCCGACGAAACTGACCTGAATGCCCCGTCGGCGGACCGGCAACATCAGGACGATTCCGAGCAGGCAGAACGCGAGCCCCGTCGCCGCCGTCACTCCGGAGAGACGGATGAGCGTGTAGGGGTTCCCCTCGCCCGCGTAGCCGACCACGAAGGTTGCCACGCCAGCGGCACCGATAATATACCCGACGATGAACAACCAGTAGCCGTAGACGTCCTTACTCGAGTCGGGTTCACCGACGTAATGTTCGTACAGCTGAAATAAGCTTTGGTGAATGTCAGTTTTCGAAGCCATTGTCAAACTTGACCGGATAACTAGAACGGACCATAATAAACTTCTGGCTACCAGTATTAGTTCTGATATATGGAACAGGACGCTATCCGGCGGGCTCGAACGGTCGACACGGCCGGTTCGGAGCCGTTGAAAGTGATACTCGAGCGACCGAGAACGTCGGTTTGACGGGTATCCAAGACGATCCGCTGACGATGTATCGGTATCAGTGATCGATCAGGGGCTGATAAATCCAGTATCGCGTTCAGTATGTTACCCTCGTCAGCCACAGACGGCAGTGGCTCGCGTCTGCGGAATCGGCTCTCCGACCGGTCCGTCCGCGTCGACGGGCTGTTCGACGCGATAGATCGTTACCGACTCGACGTCCGCTGGTGCGCGATCACAGAAATACGCTGCTGCCGACTCGAAGTGAGTGCTACTCGCGCCCTGTATCTTCGTTCCGTATCGTTTCCAGAGCGTCGTTGGATACCGATCCATCGCATCGGGCGGACGGTCGAAATCCGCCTCACTGCCGTCGACGAGATCCGTCGATTCCCCGGACTCGCGGTCGGCTTCGATGACGTACCAGCTATACGAATTCGGCGGGTCCGGCGCGAAAAACGCCCAGCTCGCACTCGAGAGTACGTCATCTCCTCCCGCGGCCGGGGAATCGACGAGACCCGCTGCGACGACCTGCCAGCCCCCTACGGTTACGAGAAAACAGACGAGGATTCCAGTCGTAAGGATATGTACGCCGCGTCGGATACGCGGTGAGAAGGTGGACTCGGACGACTGTCCACCGGAACTGTCGCTGTTCTCCCTCGCGAGCGACTCGAGGCGATCCGTGACCCCGTACTCGACGATGAACCGGTCCATGCGATCCCACATTCGCGGCGGGAGGAACAACAGCAAGCCAGTGCACATGACGAACGGAAAGGCACCCAGCCGCATCGTCGCTGCCATCCCGAGGTGTGCGCCGATGAATACGGCCACGACCGTGATCCGGAGCCAACCGGTCGCGAATACGAGCAGCACCGAGACGGAGAGCACAGCGATCCAGAGCCAGTTGACCGCTGTGAGGACCGCAGGATACTCCGCGACGGTCGGACCGAGCACGTAAACGAAATCCTCCAGTTGGAAGATACGCCGGACAGCGATGCCGCTCGTCCAGGCGTCGCTCTGGAACTTGAGGACTGCATTGATCACGTAGATGACGACGATGTGCAGGAGAATCGCGGCGGTCGCCATCGAGACGATCCGATCGTCGCCCTGCCGACGTCGACCGCGAAGCGACCACCGCGCGTCGAGCGGGAGAAACGCTGCCAGGAACAGCAGCGAGACGAGAATGGTATCGCCGCCGTTGACCAGGTACGGATTGCGAGCGTACAGTGACGCGAGCAGCAGTGCCGAGCCGACCGTTGCAAGTCGGGACCGGTAGCCGACGAGCAGGCACGCGGCGACGATGGCGGTAATTCCGACTAACAGCACCTGTCCCACCACGGACCCCGAAATTGCGTACGGAGGACCACCGCGCGAGCGACGGTGCCGTTTCGGCGAGGGTCGACCGAAGGAGAATCCCCGCGTCCGTGTAGAACGTCGCTAGCCCCGGGACCCGTAGAACGAGGAGGTCGAGGAGGATGACGAGCCCCAGTCCGATCCGGAACGCCCCCAGTGCTCGAGTATCGATCCCGAGACGCGAGCGGATGCGCGCTCGAAGCCACGTCGCTGTCGATACGTCATCGCTCGGAGCCGTCGGTTCGGATCGGGAGACAGTCATAGCGGCCGAAGGGAGGTGACCGCTGGGTTGTCAACCGATGTATGAGTATTTTCTCTCTGTCCGGTCTCGACAGGCTGACCAGGTACAGCCGAACCACGACTGCATGGGTTCACCGTCGTTCGAGTCTCAACGGAGCATGGCACCGGCCGGATGCGTCGCACAGACCGACGGCTCGTAGCCCGCGTCGGAGAGCCCCGACCCGAGCGCGAAGACGGTTTCGCCGAGCATGGCCATCGACGCCTGTCCCTCGACCGCGGAGACGTCGGCGATCGTTTCCATGACCTGCTCGGTCAGCAGGCCGGCGTCGCGTGCGAACAGCCGCGAGGCGTACATGAAGGACGACAGCGTCGGCTCCTCGACGACTCGAGAGAGGGCCTCCTTCCCTGCAGCCGTCAACGCCTCTGTGTCACCCGAGAGCACCTCGGCTGTCGAGAGTTCGCCGAACGAGAGGTACTCGACGCGCGCCCGCGACGGAATCGCGTCGAGTTTGTTGTCCTGTGGCCCGCCGGGCTCGAGGCGGATCGGAACGCCGCCGTGGGCCTGCGCGACCACGTCGCCGAGCCCCGTTCCGGCCTGCACCTCGGCACCGTGGGCGATCGTCACGAGTTCGTTGAGCGAGAGCTTTCGTTCGAACACGCGGTTCGCCGCGAGTGCCGTCCCGAGGGCCATCGCTCCGGAAACGCCGAACCCGGCTCCGAGCGGGAGTTCGGAGTCCGCCTCGACTCGAGCGGTGACGTCGAGCGTCTCGAGAACGGTCGCTACTGGTTCGACGTCAATTTCCGTCCCGTCGAGTACGACGGTCGTCTCCGTCGCGGGTTCGACCGTTACGTCGACACCGTCTGTCAGCGTCAGTCCCGCACCCCGTGAGCCGGCCTTTGTCGGGTCATCGGCCGGATGGGCGCTGAAAAATCCCGTCACGTGACCGGGAACGAACGCCGTCGCCTCCTCGCGCATTACGCCCTCGCTTTCGGCCGGAACGGTATAACGTTGAAGATTCGGCGCTCGGCTCGTCTGTCCGATCTGACGACGGTCTCGAACACGCTCGAAAATTCGTCGTCGACGGTGACAGCCGCTGCCGGTCTGGCGAGACTCACTGCGTTCGTCTCGCTGGCTCCCAGGCTGCCGCCTAGGGCGACAGACGCTGGCGCTCACGCAAAACTCGTTTCGCTTGCTCCCAGAGATTTCGCCCTACGGGCTCAATCTCTGGCGATCTCGCGGGAACACCGTTGGACTCCCTCCGGTCGTCCAACGAGCCCCCGATCGACGAACAGCGACCTCGCCTACGGCGAGAGTCGCTGCCGGTCCGGCGAGACTCCCTGCGGTCGTCTCGCTGGCTCCCAGGTTTGTCGCCTACGGCGACAAACGCTGGCGATCTCGCGGGAAGAGAACCGCTTCTCGGATGTTATCCAGTCCGAGAATCGTCATAACGAGTCGCTCGCCGCCGAGACCGAAGCCGGCGTGGGGCGGCATCCCGTACTTGAACATCTTGGTGTAGTACTCGAACTGGTCGGGGTCGAGCCCCTGCTGTTCGAAGCCCTCGATGAGCTTCTCGTGGCGGTGTTCGCGCTGGCCGCCCGAGACCAGTTCCATGCGCGGGTGCATCAGGTCGAAGCCGGTCGACAGCTGCGGATCGTCGTCGTGATCCTTGATGTAGAACGGCTTGATCTCGCTGGGCCAGTCCGTGATGAAGTAGTGGCCGCCGACGTCCTGACCGAGGGCCTTCTCGGCTTCCGTCGAGAGGTCGTCGCCCCAGACGAGCTGTTCGTCGAGTTCGCCCGTCGCGTTGATGCGCTCGATGGCGTCCTCGTAGCTGATGCGGGGGAAGGCCTCCTCGGGCACGCCGAACTCGTCCTCGAGACCGAGCGCCTCGAGTTCGTCGCCGCAGTTCGCTTCGATGGCCTCGTAGGCGGCGCGAACGACGCCCTCGACGACGTCCATCGCGTCGTTCTGATCACAGAACGCGCCCTCGAAGTCGATCGAGGTGGCCTCGTTGAGGTGTCGCGGCGTGTTGTGTTCCTCGGCGCGGAAGATCGGACCGATCTCGAAGACGCGCTCGACGTTCGAGCCGGCGATGAGCTGTTTGAACAGCTGCGGCGACTGGTTCATGAACGCTTCCTCGCCGAAGTAGGTGATCGGGAAGAGCTCGGTGCCGCCCTCGGTGCCGGTGGCGACGATCTTCGGCGTGTTGATCTCCGTACAGCGGAACTCGCGGAACTGCTCGCGCACGGCGCGCAGGATCTCCGAGCGGATCTCGAAGATCGCCTGGACCTCGTCCTTGCGGAGGTCGAGGGTACGGTTGTCGAGTCGCGTCGAGAGGTCGGCGTCGACCTTCCCCGAGGGATCCAGCGGCAGTTCGGGGTCGGCGGGGGCGACGACCTCCACGGACTCGGGCGTGACCTCGACGCCCGTCGGCGCGCGGGGCTCTTCCTCGACTGCGCCCGAAACCTTGACGACGCTCTCGCGGGAGACACCCAGCCCCGTCTCGACGAGGTCGTCGTCCATCTCGTCTTTCTCGAACTTGATCTGGATCTTGCCGGTCGTATCTCGGAGAATCAGAAAGGCGATGCCCCCGAGATCGCGGATCTCGTGGACCCAGCCGGCGACCGTCGCGTCGTCGCCCGGCTCGGCGTCGGCAGTGTAGGTTCTGTCCTGCATACCACCCGATTCACGTAGGCGGAACTTAAGCACAGTCGTTCGCACCGAGATGCGCGGGCCCGTCGTAACCCACAGTCGGTAATCCGTTCGGCATCGCGACGGTCCGTGCGAAACGGAACACGGTTCGACCAGCGAGGCTCCGACTCACCCGACTCACTGGGAAACCGTGCCGGCCAGAACGTAATACTCGTGGTGTGGCTCCCGCCCCCACAACACCGAATCGACGAGCGGTTCGTACTCGATGTCTCGGAGGCCGTATCGTTCGAGGACCGCACGCAGTTCTTCGGGCGGTCGTCCGTCGTACATCGGCAGGTCATCGTGGATTCGTTCGTACTCGTCCCACGGTTCGGCGTGGTCCCAGTAGCCCTCGATCACGAGAATCCGACCGCCCGGTTCGACGACCCGCTGCCACTCCTCGATCGCCGCCTCGGGGTTCGGGAGCGTCCAGAGGAGGTGGCGAGCCGTGACCAGATCAACGGTGTCGTCGGGAACCGCGAGGGCCTCCGCGTCTCCGCGGTAGAAATCGGCCGACCGGCCCGCCTGTTCGGCTTTCTTCCGGGCGCGCTCGAGCATCTCCGGCGCGAAGTCGACGCCCGTGACGTCGTGGCCCAGTTCCGCCAGTAGCAGCGAAACAACCCCCGTCCCACACCCGATATCGAGCACCTGCAGCGGGTCGTCACCGGTCCACTCGCGGAGGACTGCCAGCCACTGGTCGCGCTGTTCCTCGCTGTGGATGCCGTGCTGGCTCGCGTCATCGAACGTCGTCGCGCGCCCGTTCCAGTGCTGTCGGACGAGTTCCTTGACGGCATCCCCGTCCTGATCCGGTCGCGTCATGCAGGAATCTGCCTCATCTGTACCGACCTTCCTCTAGATCCGATAAAAGCATGGGGGTCGTTACGGTCGTCTCCGTCGCACGCAGCTATTCAATACGAATATTTGACACGAAGGTACGTCTGAAGAGCGGCATTCAACAGTGCCAGACGAACCGTTTTGCCGTGCCAGTACGATTCCGACTGTATGGACGACCTCGAGCGACTCGCCGCCGACGTCCGGAGCGCAGACGCAGTCGTCGCGTTTACGGGCGCAGGCATCTCGGCGCCCTCCGGCGTCCCGACGTTTCGGGGCGACGACGGCGTCTGGGAACAATTCGACGAGGGACAGTTCGCCTACGGTCGGTTCCAGCGCGATCCCGAGGGCTTCTGGGAGGACCGCGTCGAACTCCAGCGGGAGCTGTTCGGCGGCGACTACGAACCCAACGCGGCCCACGATGCGCTGGCCGAGATGGGGAAGGACGGCGACCTCGAGGCGATTCTCACCCAGAATACGGACGGCCTCCACGGCGACGCGGCCGCGGCGGTCGACGGCAGCGGGGGAAACAGCGACCCGCCCATCCTCGAACTCCACGGCAACGCTCGGCGGGTTCGCTGTACCGACTGCGGGAAGCGCCGGGACGGCGATCCGATTTTCGAACGCGCGGCCGACGGCGAACTGCCGCCGACCTGTGACTGCGGCGGCGTCTTCAAACCCGATGTCGTCCTCTTCGGCGAACAGCTCCCCGGTGCGGTCATCCAGCGCGCCCGCTCGTTCGCCCGCGAGAGCGACGTCTTCCTCGCGATCGGCTCCTCGCTCGTCGTCGAGCCCGCCGCCTCGCTCCCGCGACTCGCCGCGTCGACCGGCGGGACCGTGGGGATCGTCAATCTCGAGCCGACGCCGTGTGACGATATCGCCGACGTGGTCTATCGCGAGGACGTGACAGACGCGCTTCCCCGGCTTCGGGAACTGACCGACGAGTGACTGCTTCGCGATGCTGGACGCGGTCGTTACAACGGAACAAAATCAGGGAGACTACTCGCAGATCGGAGACTCGAGACGGGTCGATCGCAATCTACGCGTCGTTCGCCGCGGCGACGGTTTCCCGAACCGCCTCGATTCCCTCGTCGTGTGCGAGGTCGCCGACGACGATGACGTCGGCGTACTGGGCCATCGAGTACGCGGAATCGTAGTCGTGAATGCCGCCGCCGTAGAACAGCGTCGACTCGTCGGTGGCCTCGGCGGCGGCCTCGATGACGCCCTCGTCGCCGAGCATGCCGGAGTACTCCACGTAGACGATTTCCTGACCGAACATGTGCTCGGCGACGGTCGCGTAGGCGGCGACGTCGTCGGCACCGAGATCGCAGTTGGCCTCCGTCAGCTCCGCGACGTCGGCCTCGGGGTTCATCACGATGTAGGCCTCCGTCGTCGTTCGCTCCCAGTCGAGTTCGCCCTCGAGTCGGACCCACTCCTTGTGGGCCTCGGTGATCCAGAACGGCGAGCCGGCGTTGAAGACGGTCGGAATGAGGTAGCCGTCCAGCGCGTCGTCCTCGAGGACGACCTCGGGGTTGGAGGGCTCCTGATAGAGCGCGACGTCGTGTTCGGCGCAGGCCTCGATGACTGCACCCATGTTCTCCTCGGTGATTCCCATGGTGCCGCCGACCTCGATCGCGTCGGTTCCGGTCGCACAGAGATCGCCGTAGGTCACGCCGTCCGGAAGCTCCTTGTCCGGATCGAGCTTGAGAATATGGTTCCAATCGTCCCAGGGGGTAGTCATACCGCGTCGTTTCCCGACAACCAGCAAAAGCGCTACGGAACGACCCCGTCTCGAGAATCACGCATCGAACCCGGGAGCGGATCAGGATCGAGGTCGGATTCAGATTCGACCTGCTGGTCCGCTCGAGCGCCACACGGCACGGTCGACCGCGTTTGATCTCAGTCTCCAGTCGCGGGCGGCAGATCGCGTTGTGCGACGGCGAGTCGGTACGCTACAGGCGGCTGCAACTGACCGGCGCACTCGGCCCGATCACAGTTGCTCGGCGCTGACAGCTCGCATCGAGCTGTCGTTCTCGACTTCCCAGATACGTAGCACGAGGTGTGCCTTGCAGTAGTATTCGGCAGTCTCGAGACCAGTCTGCCCGTTCTCGAGGACGAGCTGGCACATGTCCCCGTTCGAACACTCTGGTGAATGTTCACACATTGGTACTCGGTTCGTTTACTCCCCTCGCAGGCAAGACGTTGTCGGTGGAACCGTTCGGTCTTTTTTAGTCGCCCCTCGCCCCCGCTGCCGGTTCTGACGGCTGTACGGCGTGATATTACCCGCTACTGCGCGGGATGGGTGAGAGCCGTCCCTCTCGAGAAACGATGCCGAAAACGGAGAATCGCTTCAGTTCTCGAGCGCAGTACAGAACGGGATCGACGCTAGACGCCCTGACTCATCAGATGGCTTCGCAACACGTCGGCCTCCTTGTTTCCGGATCCCGTGTTGACGATGACGACCGTTTCGTCGCCGTCGAACGCGCCGCGTTCCGCGAGCTCCCACGCCCCGCTCGCGGCCGCCGCCGCGCTCGGGATGAGTTCGAGTCCCGTCGTCTGGGCCACCCGGACGGCGGCCTCGAGGATGTCCGCGTCCTCGGTCGCGACCGCGCCGCCGTCGGTGTCGCGAATCGCCTCGAGGACTCGCGGGCTCGCCGCGGGGTCGGGGATCTCGAGTTCGCCACAGATCGTATCGGGATGTTCGACCGGCTCGTGCTCGTCGCGGTCGTCATCGAACGCATCGACGATCGGTGCACAGCCCGACGCCTGGGCGGCGTAGAGAGCCGGCAGGTCGTCCGTCAGACCCAGTTCCCGAAACTCGCGTGCGGCCTTGGCGAGTCCGACGAGCCCGGTGCCGGCTCCCGTTGGGTAACAGATCGCGTCGGGAACGTCCCACTCGAGTTGTTCGGCGGTCTCGTAGAACAGCGTCTTCGCGCCTTCGTGGCGGTAGGGAGTGTCGAACGATCGGAGGGAGTACCAGTCGTCGTGTTCGGCCAGCCCCTCCTCGAACGCGCCGGCGGCGTCGCCGAACCGGCCGCCGACGATGTTCATGTCGCCACCGTGGACGTTGACCATCGCCTTGTTCGTAAAGCCGGATCGGGAGGGCAGATACGCATGCGAGTCGAGCCCCGCTCGGCCCGCGTAGGCCGCGACGGCCTGTCCGCCGTTGCCCGTCGAGGGGAGCGCGACGTCGGTCGCGCCGTGGTGAGCGGCCGCGGTGACGGCCACCGACGCGCCGCGATCCGTGCTCGAGCCGGTCGGATTCCGGCCCTCGTCCTTGATCAGCACGCGTCCGACGCCGAGTTCGTCGGCCAGCTCGGGGCAGTCGACGAGCGCCGTCGCTCCCTCCCCGGTCGTCACTGCCGACTCGCGAGTGAACGGGAGCAGTTCCACGTAGCGCCACTGCGAGTCGAACGGTCGGGTGGCGAGCGTTTCGCGATCCAGTTCGATCGCGTCGTAGTCGTAGCTCGGATCGAGCGCGCCGCCACAGTCCGGGCAGCGGTGGGACTCGGAAGCGTCGACGGCGGCCCCGCAGTCGACGCACTCGAGGCCGGTAAAGGCGTCTGTCGTCTCCATACGCGACCCTTCGCGGCGTCGAACTAAGGGCTGTTCATCGGCGATTCGGCCCCAGCGAGACGGCTCGAGGGACGGGGCCGAGAGCCGGAACGGGGGTCTGGCTCTGGGAGACGAAACTGGGGTCTGGCCCCGAGAGACGAAACTGAGTACAGAATCAACGGAGAGAGCCGAGATTGAGAATAGCAGTGACTACGGTGTGATTCGAGAAAACGGCAGAATCGAAGGGGAGAACGGAGCGCTCAGTTGTCGCCGGTCTTCGACTGCCACTCGTAGCTGCGGCGTTTGGCGGACGTGCCGAAGCCACACGACGAGCACTTCTTCTTTTTGGTGTGGTAAGACTTCTCTCCGCAGCGACGACATTTGGTGTGAGTCGTCTTGTTCTTCTTTCCTTGGCTCGGGGTTCCTGCACCAGTCATGGAGTTATCGAAACGACGTTGTCGCCGCGTATAATGGTTGTGTCTTCGACTGGCGCTTCGTCGTCGACTTCGCCCTCGACGGGAACCGTCACATCCTCGAGCACCAGGTTCATGTGCTGATCGTAGCCGGCGAGGTCGCCGACGTGTTCGTCGCCACTCTTGAGTCGCACCGTCACGCGTTCGCCGAGCGACGCCTCGAGGACGTCCAGCGGTCGTCCACTCATACGCAACACCGCAGGTGACGGACACTTAATCGTACCGGTCCGGAGCCCGATTCCGGTTGGGCGAGCGACGCTACCGTCTGCCGCGGGAACTGACGACATAGTACGACGGTTCCCTCCGGCGATTTCGAGGCCGAATCGGGCGAACAGACGCGGTGACGAAGACCGTAACCGCTCCTTACACACCCTAACAGCGTATCGTAGTCACTGAGAGCCACTGTACACCCGACCGACCGATAGTTTGCGATCGGTGTCTACATCGTTTCAGTGGCCCCTATAGAGCGAACCCAACGGCTAAGTGTGCCCTCGTTGAGCGTCCGCTCATGGGAGACAGAAAATTCACCCTCGTAGAGTTGCACTTCGACGGCGAAGCACAGTTCGGACTCGGATCGATCGGCGACGCGTTGCCGATCAGTAGTACCGAATCGGCGGCAGGGACAGACCTCGAGACGGAAGCCGAAACCGACGAGAGCGCGGACGACGAGTCCGGCGGCAAGGGCAAAAGCGCCGTCGGCGCGCTGGTCGCACTGGTCGTCCTCGTCGGGATCGCCGTCGCCGCCAAGAAGTTCCGCGGCGGTGACGAGGAACCAGAGCTCGAGGCCGAAGAAGAACCGGACGTCATCGTCAACTGACCGCCGGCGTTCGCGGCCCGCCGTTGACGGGTCCGCGATCGGTCGGTAGCTGGCAGACGGCGTGGAGTCGTCGCACCGACTCGAACCGAGCCGAACGCTTTTGCGCGTCCTTCCCATACCGATACTCGTGAACCTCTATCGTAGCGCCCGGGCCGTTGCCGGGGCGTCCGGTGACGATGCGATCGACTGGCGGTCGGCCGCCGATGCCGCCAAGGCGGCGACCGATCCCGGCTCGCTCGAGCTCGAGCCCGGCGAACGCGAGGCCTACGCTCGCGATGTTCGGGATGCGCGGGCCGCCGTGCGGACGGTTTCCGGTGCCGACTTCGACGTCCCCGAGACCGTCGAGATCCAGAACCGCCACCACTGGATCGACGCCAACGTCGCCACCTTCGAGCGGGTCATGGGAACCCTCGAGACCCACACCGGCGCGTTCCCCGGCGTCGCCCGAACGATCAACACGGGAACGATGACCGTCCTACTTTCCTTCCTCGGACGGAACGTCCTCGGGCAGTACGACCCGCTCCTCCTGGCCGACGCGCCCGCGAACGACCACGCGCTGTACTTCGTCCGGCCGAACATTCTCAACGCCGCCGAGACGCTCAACGTCGACGCCGATCGGTTCCGCCGCTGGATCGCCTTCCACGAGGTGACCCACGCCGCCGAGTTCGGGGCCGCGCCGTGGCTCTCCGACCACCTCGAGGCCCGCATGGAAGACGGGATCGCGACGCTCTCGCAGGGCTCGTTCGATCGGGCGGCCTTCCGCGACCTCGACGCCGCGATGACCGTCGTCGAGGGCTACGCAGAACTCCTGATGGATCACGCCTTCGACGAGGAGTACGAGGACCTGCGCCGCAAACTCGACGAGCGCCGACAGGGGCGGGGGCCGCTCCAGAAGCTCTTCCGTCGCCTACTCGGACTCGGGCTGAAGGAACGCCAGTACGAGCGCGGCAAGAACTTCTTCGAACACGTCGTCGCCGTCCGCGACCTCGAGACGGCGAGTCTCGTCTGGGAGCAACCCGAGAACCTCCCCAGCCACGACGAACTCGACGCGCCGGGGACGTGGATCCAGCGCGTCGATCGCTAATTCGGAGTTGTTTTTCAGGGCGCTGTCCCTTGGTCCGATGAGTTGATCCAGTCTGTTGTGGATTCGACAAGAGCGGTGCCAACGTCAAGCGCCCTGCTATCGTGGCAGCAGGGAATCGCCACGCCCTCCCCAGCCGATTCGCTCGGTCATTCTTCCCTCGCTCATCCCTCGCGCAGTTTCGGGCCGCGGCTCACAGTCTGTTCGCGGTTCCCTGCGGTCACCGCTCACGACATCGAGGCCTTCACTTCGTTCAGGCCTCGCAGTTCGCCGCGGCACAGCGCGCGCCACCGCACGTGGACTCGGCATCGTGGTTCAATCGGTCGTAATCCAAATCAAGTACCAGAGCAACGCGCCGCCGGCGACGATACCGCCGAGTATCGCCGCGCCGATCACCAGCAACGGCGCGTTGCTCTGGAGGGCGATCAGGCCGCCGGAGAGCCCGACCAAGAGAACGAAGACGACTTTGAGCTGATCACCCCCGTCCGGCAGATCGTTCGAGCGCGAGGGACCACGACCCGGACCGCGACCGCGGCTCATAGCTGGTGCGGAGCGCTGACGTGCAACACCGCGAACCGCCACTCGCTCGCACTCGAGCCGTCGTCGGGGTCACATTCGACCAACGTCCCGCTCCAGCGGCTCTCGAACCGGTAGCGCTCGCCGGTCGTCGCGTCCGTCCAGGCCATCGTCACCTCGTCCGCGACCGTCGCGAATCCGTCGCGTTCATCGACGACGAGGTTCGCGCTCTCGACCGTCCACTCCGCCGTCGTCTCGGTCTGTTCCTCGAGGGCCGCAGCGATCTCGCTCCCGCCGAACAGGGACTCGCTGATACCGAACTTCACGGTGGACTCGTCGTCGCAGAAATAGGGCTCGAGGGGGTCGCCGTCGCGGAGTGCCTCGTAGTACTCGCGGACGACAGCCTCGGGGGTCGCACTCGGTGACATGGCTCTACCGTCGAAGCCCGATCCCAAAGAATCACCGGACGCAGACGCAGGCGGCGACGAGTGTAGCCGCGAGTACCGCGGACCGCCCGCTCACATGAAGCCCCGGTCGACCTCGTCGGTCTCGATCAGCTCCTCGAGTTCCGAATTTAGCAGTTCGTCGGCCTCGTCGAACCGATCGGCGAGGTCCTCGAGTTCGTCGGGCCGATCGTACTGATCGTACGCCATCGGCCCGAACGCGGGGCTCTCGAGGGCATCCATCACGTCGTCGAAGAGGTCCTGCGGACTGGTCGGTGCGTCCGCGTGCGTCTCGAGGACGGTCTCGAGGCGCTTCCCGACGGTTTCGGCTTGCTCCTCGTCTTCGGGCGGTGACCTGGACCGCGAACCGCCCGCCCGAGTCCCGTTCAGGCAGGAACGAGCCGATCTCGTCGTCGAGGTTGCGAGCGACTCGGGTCCCGACGCCGCGGACCTCGAAGGGATTCTTCGCGTACGTTTTCAGGAAGAAGACGCCGGCCCGGGGATGCGCGAGGTACATGTCTTCGCCGACGCCGCCGGCGCGGTCACCGGCGACCGCGCGCCAGTCCTCCGGATCGACGTTCCGTTCGGTGACGTCCTCGAGTACGTCCTGCCACTCGCGAATCCGCATACTCGACGGGACGGTCGCCGGCAGAAAGAACGTATCGGTTCCGCCGAAAGACGCCGCGAGGGGACTGTTGGACCCGCTAACGGTTAGTTCGAACCAAAAAGAATACGATGACTCCCCCGGCAGAAACCGTAACCGACGATTTCCCCATGTCCGGTCGCCACTCACTCTCGTTCGTCGAACTGTTTCGTGCCACGCCGGCGAAGAGCGCGTTGCTGACGCTCGCACCGCTCGCGCTGGCGCTGGGTCAGTTATGGAATAGTTACGTTAACGGCGTCTCGCCCGTCGTCTCGATTACCTTCGCCGTCGTCATGGTCGGCTTTTCGGTCGTCGCGATGGGTCACCACGCGGCCGAGCATCGTATCCACCGACTCGAGGCCGAGTACGGTCCCGAGCGAGTCTAGGCACCCGTCCCGGGATCGGTCGCGACCGATCGCGCTTCGCGAGCCTCGTAGGCGTTGTACCCCGCCAGTCCGGCGATCAGGAACCCGGTCGCGAGCGTACTCCAGAACAGCCCGCCGGTCATCTCGAGCAGCGCGGCCGAGACGATCAGCCAGATGCCGAGGACGGCGGTCAGGGACGTGATGCCCGTACTGAGCGGGATGTCGTTCGTCAGTCGGTAGTAGTTGTAGCCGGCGGCGAGGGAGACGACGAGTCCGACCAGCACGTCGTTCCACAGCGGGGCTGGTGCGGTTTCGAAAACGAGTACCGATAGGGCGACCCACGCGCCGAAGACGGCGATGAGCAGGCTGCGAACCGACGTCTTGCGCCGGCGTTCCTCGTTCGCGACCTGAGTCGACTCGTCGCGCGGATCGCGGCCGCCGGATGGTTCCCCGTCGCCGACGCCGGTGCCGGAGTCGATGTCCGCGGACGCTTCTTCTTGCGGGTTGGTCGGCCCGTCGGCTCCGGCCCCGGTATCGATCCCGGTCCCGGACTCGTCGCTCGTCCGACGATCGTCGCGGTTCGGGTCACTCATGGCACCGAGCGTACGACTTGCGCTCCCAAAAGCGGCGTGCCTGTTCCGACAGGCCACTGCCCGAGTGAGAACTGCGACCGTCGGTAAGAAGATTTTACCGGCACTGAACACCGATCGCACGGCTCGTTTCGCGTCGACGAACGAACGCGGACGGGGTGTCGTCCCGATCCCGGTCCCGCGACCGATAGCGTTTTTGATCGCTCGCTCCTGACGATAGCTGTGCACGTACGCGGAACCGTCGCGGGCGAGGTCGACGTGCGGTCGGTGTCCACGAGCTACGGCGAGAGCGAACTCGCGGAGGTGCCGCTCCGGCCGGCCGAGGACGCGACCGACGGCGACTCGGTCGACGACGACACGCCCGTCGCTCGAGGCGACGGCGGGTCGGTGACAGTTCCGGACGGCCGCGAAACCACGACGGTCACCCTCTGGAACAAGTGGACCGAGTCGGCGGAGTTGCTCGAGCCGGGGATGGAACTGCTCGTCACGAACGCGAAAGAAGAGGAGTACGACGGCGAGACGCAGTACGCGACGACGGGCGACTCCTACGTCGTCGTCGAGCCATCCTTCCTCGTCAGTGTGACGTCGATCCGCAACTGGGTCCAGTGCCCCCGTCTCTATTACCTGAACAAGCTCTCCGGGGTGCCGCTAAACTACCCCGTCGTGAAGGGGACGCTCGTCCACGAGGTCTTCGGCGACCTGCTCCGCGGGCGCGACCTCGAGGAGTCGATCGACGCCCGCGTCGAGGAACGGGGACTCCAGCTCGGCCTGCTCGGTGAAACGCCAGAGGCCGTCACCGAGGAGATCCGAGAGAATGCGAAAGCGATCGAGGGCTGGCTCGAACAGGGCCGGCTGACAGACGAAGATAGCTGGCGCTCCGAGCAACTGCTCATCAGCGAGACGTTCGGGATTCGGGGCCGGGCCGACGCCGTCCGCCGCGGGGCGCCGGTCGAACTCAAGACGGGCAAGAACCTCAAGAAGGAGCCGCGGTTCAAGGACAAGGTCCAGGCCGCCTGCTACGCGCTCTTGCTCGAGGAACACGGCGGCGACGTCGACATCGGAACGCTCCTCTACACGAAGAACTCGGCGCTGGATCGCAACGAAGAGACCGGCGACCTCACGCCCGCGAAGGAGTTCACGATGGGCGACGGCCTCCTGAAGTACGTCGTTCGCCTGCGCAACGAGATCGCGGCGAAAGAGACGTCCGGCGATATCCCGACCGGCTACGAGGCCGACGCGAAGTGCGAGTACTGCTTCGAGCAGGACACCTGCATGGTCGTCTCGGGTCGGCTCGATCAGGAGTCCAAGGCCGGCCAGATCGGTCAGTCGCTGCCCGAGGAAGAACTCGAGTACTTCGACCGATTCTACCACGCGATCGAGGAGGAGCGCCGGGAGGTCCACCGCGAGTACGCCAAGCTCTGGGAACAGACGGCCGAGGAGCGGGCCGACGACGACCGCGCACTGATTAATCTCGAGTTCGTCGAAAAGCGACCGCTCGAGGAGGGGCGCTGGGAACTGCGGGCCGAGCGGACCGGCGGCGCGACCTCGAAGCTCCGCGAGGGCGACCTGGTGCTCGCGAGCGACGGCCATCCGGTTCGCGGCGATTCGGAGCTAGCGTGGGTCAAACGACTGGACGACGAGGTCGTGCTCACGGCGGACGAGCCGGTCGAGGTGACGCGGCTCGACGTCTACCCCTCCGAACTGACGACCGACCGGCTGCTCGTCGCGATGCATGACGCGCTCCTCAAAGGCGACGAGCGGCGAAAGGACATCCTGTTCGGGCGTGCAGACCCCGATTTCGAAGCCATCGATGAAACGTTCATCGACAACAACGAACGCCAGAACGAGGCCGTGACGAAGGCGGTCGGTGCGAAGGACTGCGCGCTGATCCACGGCCCGCCGGGCACCGGGAAGACCTACACCATCGCCCGAGCCATCCGAACAATGGTCGAACGCGGCGAGCGCGTCCTGCTGTCGGCCTTTACGAATCGGGCGGTTGACAACGCGCTCGAGGCCCTGCTCGAACAGTTGGACGACGTGATCGACGAAGATCGCGTGGTTCGGGTCGGCTCCGAGAGCGGGATCCGCGACGACATGGAGCCCTACCGCCTCGAGCGTTCGGGGGAGCCCGAGGACCGCGTCGCGAAACTCCAGAACGCGCAGGTGGTAGCGGCGACGACGTCGACCTGCGGCTCGCGGATCATGAAAGAGCAGGCCTTCGATGTCGCGCTGGTCGACGAGGCCGCACAGCTCACCGAACCCGGAACCTGCGCGGCGATCAACTTGGCTGAGCGGTTCGTGCTGGTCGGCGACCACGAGCAGCTCCCACCCGTCGTTCGGGCCGAAAACGACCTCACCGAGTCGCTGTTCGAGCGGCTCGTCGACCTCCATCCCGAGGCCGGCGTCATGTTGACCCACCAGTACCGGATGAACCAGCGCATTCAGGTCTTCGCTTCGAACGAGTTCTACGACGGCCAGCTTCGACCAGCGACGCCCGAGGTAGCGGGACGGAACCTAGACGACCTCGAGGGCGTCTCGCGCGACGCGCTTCCCGAGAGTCTGCGGGATCCCGTCTCGTTCGTCGACGTCGAAGGCGACCGGAGTCAGTACACCGACAGCGAGGAGGCCGCGCGGATCGCGGCCCTGATCGAGACGTACGAGGCCGCTGGCCTCGAGCGCACTGAGATCGGCGTCATCGCGCCCTTCCGCGCGCAGGTCTCGGAGATCTCCAAGCACGTCCCAGATGACGTGGCGGTCGACACCGTCGACCGCTTCCAGGGCTCGAGCCAGGAGGTCATCATCGTCTCCTTTACCGCGACCGGCTCGCTCGAGGGACCGATCTTCGAGGACTACCGGCGGATCAACGTCGCCCTGACTCGTCCCAAGCGCGCACTGGTGCTGGTCGGCGACTCGAGCGCGCTCGCGTCCGATCCCGTTTACGAGCGGATGCTCGAGTGGGCACGGCGGTGAGATGACGGGAAGCCGTCGAGCAGTGAGACGGCGATGAGACGTCGCGACGCGACACGGAGCAGTCACTGACCCGGCCCGAACTGCGACTCCCTACATTTATCTCCCGGTGAGAGTAACGACCGATGAAATGCGACTCGAGGAGCAAAGCGCGGTCGTCCGAGATGCCGTCCCCGCCGAGTACGCGGAGTTCGTCGCGTCCGTCACCGAACTCGGCGGGACGACGTTCCTCATGCTCTTGCTTGCTGTGCTGTTCTGGTGTGTGGATCGCCGCCGAAGCGCGCTCGTGATCAGTTACGCGGTCGCCGGGCTGGCGCTTTTGCTCTCGCTCAAGGCCGTCTTCGGCCTCCCGCGACCGTCAGCGGACGCCATGCTGCTCCCGCTCGAGGGCGAACACGAGGGGTACGGCTTCCCGAGCGGACACGCCTTCGCGGCGACCGTCGTCTACGGCGGCCTCGTCTCGGCGTTCGACCGAGCGCGAGACGGGCGAGCGCTGGCCGCGGCCGGCGCGCTCGTCGTCCTCGTCTCGCTCTCGCGAGTCGCCCTCGGCGTTCACTATCTGGGGGACGTGATCGTCGGCGTGGCTCTCGGAATCGGCTTTCTCCTCGCGATGAATCGGCTCACCCGCGGCGAGCCGACGATCGGCTTCGCGATCGCGCTCGGCCTCTCGATTCCCGCGGTCGTACTCGTCAATGGGACGAGCGACGTGCTGCTCGGACTCGGCGGCTCGATCGGTGGACTGCTCGGTTCGCAGCGGCTCCCGGCCCTGCCGGCGCTGCGATCCCGACTCGAGGGCGCCGTCCTCGCCGGCCTCGGGAGCGGGTTCGTCGTCCTCATCAAGACTGTCGAACCCGTCGTCGCGACGGTCGAGCCCCTGCTCGCCGTCCTCTACGCGATGCTCCTGGGTGGAATCTTTCTCGCACCGGTCGCAGTCGGCCGACTCGAGGTTGCTGCGCTCGAGTCACAGCGGACGTGACCCCGATACCAGCAACGACAATCGTCCGACCGCCGACCGCTCACAGCGACCGTTGCAGACGCAGGGCCCACGTTTAGTGCCGCCTTGAGTGACATTACGACCGGATTTGATAATGAGTGGCAGCAGCGAGCGCGCGTCGGCCGAGTCGAATCGACTCGAGGAACGGAGGACGAATCGATGAGGGCGCTCACCTGGCACGGCGAACAGGACGTCCGTATCGACGAGGTTCCCGAGCCGGAGATCGTCAACCCGACAGACGCGATAATCGAGATTACGGCGACCGCCATCTGTGGCTCCGACCTCCACCTCTACAACGGCTACATGCCCGGCATGCGAGAGGGCGATGTGCTCGGCCACGAGCCGATGGGCGAGGTAGTCGAGGTCGGCAGCGAGGTCGAGACCCTCGAGGTCGGCGACCGCGTCGTCGTTCCCTTCACGATCAGCTGTGGCTCGTGTTGGTTCTGCGGCCACGACCTCTACTCCCTCTGTGACAACTCGAACCCGAACGCCGAGATGGCGAGCGAGGTGATGGGCCACTCGCCGGCCGGCCTGCTCGGCTTCTCACACATGCTGGGCGGCTACGCCGGCGGACAGGCGGAGTACCTGCGGGTCCCCTACGCAGACGTCGGCCCGATCAAAATCGAGTCCGACCTGCCAGACGAGCAGGTGCTCTTCCTCTCCGACATCTTCCCGACGGGGTTCATGGCGGCCGAAAACGCCGAGATCGAGGAAAACGACACGGTCGCGGTCTGGGGCTGCGGGCCGGTCGGCCAGTTCGCCATCCAGAGCGCGTGGATGCTCGGCGCCGACCGCGTGATCGCCATCGACCGAATCCCGGAACGACTCGAGATGGCCAGAGACCACGGCGACGCGGAGATCATCCACTTCGAGGAGGACGACGTCTACGACCGTCTGATGTCGATGACCGGCAACCGCGGACCGGATCGCTGCATCGACGCGGTCGGGACGGAAGCCCACGGCACGGGCGTCATGGGTCTCGCCGATCAGGTCAAACAGGAGGCGCGACTCGAGGACGACCGGCCCCACGTCCTCCGGCAGGCGATCAAGTGCTGCCGGAAGGGTGGCACGCTCTCGGTTCCCGGCGTCTACATCGGCCGCTCGGACAACCTCCCCTTCGGCTCGGTGATGAACAAGGCGCTGACGATCAAGACGGGGCAGACCCACGTCCAGCGCTATCTGAATCCGCTACTCGAGAAGATCGAGGACGGCGAGATCGATCCCTCGTTCGTCATCAGTCATCAGGTCGGCCTCGAGGACGGCCCGGAGATGTACGAGACGTTCAACAACAAAGAAGACGACTGCATCAAAGTCGTGATGACGCCCTGAGACGGGATCATGAGTGCGGCCTCGTCGCGTCGCTACGCCGGCCGCCGGGTTCGGCCGGTCGGCGGACAGGCACCGCCGTCTACGCCGGCGAGTAGTCCACTCGCCCCTCGTCCTCGCTCATCCGGATCCAGTACAGTCGGGTATAGGGCACGTGAATGAAGCTCTCGTCCTCGAGTCGAACGCGAACGCCCTGGACCTTTCCCGAGTCGGTGATGTGATCGGCGTCTACCTCCTCCGAGGCCGTTCCGTCGGGACCCTCGTATGTGATCTTCGCCATGACTCTAGGAGGAGATCCCCGTCAATAAGTCCGTGCCAAGAACCCTCACAGTCCGAAATTCGCGCGTCCCGTCAGGCGGCGGACTCGACCGGGGGTTTACCGCCGCCGTCGGTGTGGAATCGCTATGTTCGAGGCGTTTCACTCGCGTCGACCCGGCGGTCGCGTCGCTGTCTGGATCGTCGCCGCAATCGCGCTCACGTCGATCGCGACCGGCGTCGGCGCGATTCTCACTCGGCCGGCCCTCGAGACCGGCGGCACGCTCGGCGATCTCCAGGCCGTCGCGGAGTTCAGCGGGACCATCGTCGGCTTCGCCCTGCTCGTCACCGCCTGGGGAATGCGTCGGGGCTATCGGCTGGCGTACGTCACCGCTGTCCTCCTCATCGTCCTGTCCGGTGCACACGGTATCGTCCAGTTTCGAGCGGTGTCCGTCCCGCTCGTCGTCCTCTCGGTCGGCGGACTCGTCGTCCTCGTCGCCACGAGCGGGCGGTTCACGCGCTCGAGTACCCCCGACGCGACGCAGATCGGTGCGCTCCTGTCTATCGTCGGCGTGCTCTGTTACGGAACCGCCGGAGCGTACGCGCTCAGAACCGGGTTCGACGGGGTCACGACCGTCGTCGACGCGGTCTACTTCACCGCCGTGACCGCGAGCACGGTCGGCTACGGCGACGTCCACGCGAGCACCGAAGCGGCGCGTCTGTTCGCTATCTCGTTGGTCGTCCTCGGACCGGCGACCCTGGCCGCCACGGCCGGCAGCCTGTTCGGGCCCGCGTTCGAGACGCACCTCCCCCGAACCGATCGCGAGGCAACAGCGCATCTCGGTTCCGACGCTGCCGTGGCCGGAGGCAACCCGGAGACCGGCACGGAAATCGTCATTCTCGGGGACGACGAGACGACCGCACCGATCGTCGACGCCCTCGCGTCCCGCGCGTCGGTCGCGGTCGTGACGAGCGAAGAGCGCGCACGGCGTTCGGACGGCGTCGACGTGATCACCGGTGACCCGACGGCCGACGGCACGCTCGAGCGGGCCGGCCTCGAAACGTGCGATGCGGTACTCGTCGGTACCGGCGCCCTGCGAGACGCGGACGCGGTGATCGCCTCAGCTCGGTCGCGTACGAACGCCAGAATCGTGGCCCTCACGGGTGGTGGGGAAAACGAGTCCACCGAACGAACCGAAGCGGACGTCGTGGTCGACCCCGAAACCGTGCTGATCGAGGCGACCGTCGACGCGCTGCTCGGGACCGACGGGGTCGCGGGTCAGTCGTCCGCGTCGGCGGCCTCCCACAGCGGATAGAGATCGTCCTCGATCGGCTCGGTGATCGACTCGCCGTCGAGAACGAGTTCCGGTTCGCCGCCCTCGAGGCCCTGAACGGTCCCGATCTCGGCGGCCTCGACCCCTGCATCCGCGAGATCCTCGAGACAGTCGTCCAGTGCGTCCGCGGGGACGGTCGCGACCAGCGCGCCGGAGCCGAAGATCCGCAGCGGGTCGACGCCGGCAGCCTCGCACAGCGCCGCGGTCTCCTCGCGGATCGGGACGGCGTCGCGCTTGACCTCGAGTCGGACGTTCGAGGCGCGGGCCACCTCGAGCAGGCCGGCCGCGACCCCGCCCTCGGTGGGATCGTGCATCGCTGTCGCGTACTCGCGGACGATCCGGGCCTCGGGAACGACGCTAATCTCTCCGAGGAACCCCTCGGCGCGCTCGCGGGTTTCGGAACCGACGCCGAGTTCATCGCCGAAGTCGGCCGCGAGGATAGCCGTTCCCTCGATCCCCGCCGCTTTGGTGAGTACGACGGCGTCGCCGGGCTCCGCGCCACCGGTCGGGACGAACCGCTCGGTCGTTCCCATCGCCGTCAGGGAGAGCAGCGGCCGCTCGAGCTGGTCGACGTACTCCGAGTGGCCGCCGACGATCGACGCGCCGACCTCTCGTGCGGCGGCGTCCAGATCGTGGGAGATTTCCTCGAGAACGCGCTCATCGGCCCCATTGGGGAGTAACACGACGGCCGTCAGCCAGCGCGGGTCGGCCCCCGAGACCGCGACGTCGTTGGTAGCGACGTAAACGCCGAGGGTACCCACCTCGGCGGCGGCCAGGGAAATCGGATCGGAGCTGACGACGAGCGTCCCCTCGCCGTCGGGCCAGTCGATCGCGGCGGCGTCCTCGCCATCCGCGGGACCCTGTACTATCGTCTCGTCCGTCTCGGCCGCCCCCGTCCGCTCGAAGACGTGCGCGAGCAGGTCGTCCGGGCTCACCTTGCCGGGCATACCACGAACTGGGACGATGCGCCGTTTGTAGCTGTCGAAGAATTCGTTTCTCAGCAGAAAACGGTGGCACGACGGACAGCAACACCCTGAAAGCCCCGACGCCGCTCACGGGCTACGCCTCGCTGTGCGCCTCGGCTCGCTTCGCTCGCCTGCGGTGCTTGCGTCGGCTCGCACCGTGAGCGCCGCCGCCCCTTTCATTCCCGCCCGTACGTTGTTTGGCGGGGCTGCTATCGCAGGAGCGATTACAGGGGCGGAGAAACAACGTCGATCTCGAAAACCGCTCAGTTGTCGGGCGCGACCGCCTCCATCGTCTGCCGAACCTGGTCCTCACTCGCGCCACGCGGGAAGCTGACCGCGATCGCGTCGAGGCCGTCGACAGCCTCGTACTCCTCGAGTTTCTCGCGGGCCGTCTCCGGATCGCCGGCGGCACAGAGGTCGTCGAGGATAGCTTCGTCGACCAGCTCGAGCGCGCGCTCGCGGTCGCCCGCTTGCCACGCGTCGTGGATTTCGGTGGCTTCGTCGTAGTCCTGGCGCTCGAGCGCGTCACGGTAGAACGTGCCCATCCCGCCGACGTAGAAACCGATGTGCTGGCGGGCGAGCGCGCGGGATTCTGCGGGGTCGTCCAGCGCACAGCAGGTGACGCCGGCGGTGACCTGCACGTCGCTCGGGTCGCGGTCGCCGAGTTCGGCACCGCGTTCGATGTCCTCGAGCCGGTCTCTCGTTCCCTCGGGCGTGAGCATGATGCCGTGCCAGCCGTCGGCGAACCGGCCTGCGAGTTCGACCGCCTTGGGGCCCATGCCGGTGACCTCGATCGGCGGCGGCGTCTCCGGCGGCTCACAGCGCAGTCGGAATCCGGAGAGGTCGAAGTCGTCGCCGTCGTAGTCGACCGTTTCCCCCGAGAGCACCTGTCGGACGATTTCGACTGTCTCGCGGGTTCGCCTGAGCGGGTTCCCGTACTCGACGCCGTGCCAGTTCTCTATCACGACGGGGCCGCTCGGGCCGAGCCCCAGCCGGAACCGGCCCTCGGAGAGTTCCTGCAGCGTCGCCGCCGTCTGTCCCAGCAGGGCCGGCGATCGAGAGTAGGTGTTGAGAATGCTCGAGCCCACGTCGATCGACTCGGTGCGCTCGGCCATCGCCGTCAGGACGGTGACGCCGTCGCGGCCCCACGTCTCGGGAAGCCACGCGCAGTCGTACCCGCCCGCTTCGGCGGTCTGAGCGTAGTCGACGATCGAATCGATCGTCGGCTGTGCGGCCACTGGCAGGTGGACATCTCTGTCAGTCATCGTCAATCACAGACGACAGACGTCCTTTTGGGTGTATGGGAACTGATAGCCCGAGGAGTATCGTTTACGGTCTAGGCTTGTACTGGACGCGCGTCAGTCCGGCCCAGAGTAGCCACCAGGTTGTCAGGAACATCCCGATTTCGGAACGCTTGAGGCCCGCTGTTGGAACTATGAACTGTGACCCGCACACGACTTTTCGCCTCTCTCTGTGGCCTCGTCTTTTTCCTCAACCTCGCCAGAGTCATCTTCGCACCGCTGCTGGACGTGTTTATCACCGAATTCGCGATCGGCGAGGCGACCGCCGGACTCATCGTGACGCTCGCGTGGATCGGGAGCGCGTCCCTTCGCCTGCCGACCGGCTGGCTCCTCACGAAAGTCCCGAGACACCGCGTCGTGGTCGTGTCCGGACTGATTCTCGCCGCGTCCTCGGCACTCGCTGCGACCGCGACGACGGTCCCACATCTCATGGGTGGAGCGTTCCTCATGGGCATCGCCTCCGGGGTCTACTTCGTCTCGGCGAATCCGCTGTTGAGTGAACTGTTCCCGTCGCGCGTCGGTCGCGTCATGGGGATCCACGGGGCCGCCAGCCAGATCGCTGCGGTGATCGCTGCCCCGTTCGTTGCGCTCACACTCATCGTCGACTGGCGACTCTCGCTGTGGGCGATCGCCGTCGGTGCAGCAGTCGTGACCGTCTCCACGTGGGCCGTTGCGAGGAACACCGAAATGCCGAGTGCGGGCGGGGCCGATCGGGACTTCGTCGCCGGTGCGCTCTCGGAGTGGCGGCTCATCGTCACCGCGCTGGCGATCGTCGGCGCACCCGTCTTCGTCTGGCAGGGGCTGTTCAACTTCTACGAACTGTACATGCAGTCGAAGGGGCTCTCCGATCAAGTGGCGGGTATGATGCTCACGATCATCTTCGCCGCCGGCGTCCCCGCGTTTTACTTCGGCGGCGATCTGGCCGACAGGTTCCCGAAGGTCCCGTACCTGCTCGGAATCGTCGGGACGTTCGCTGCGAGCCTCCTCGTGTTGACGGCGGTCGAAAACCTGTTCGCGCTGGTCGCGGTCACCGCTGTCGTCGGCTTCGTCATTCACACGTTGTTCCCGGCGACGGACACGTACCTTCTGGATACGTTGCCGGATTCGACGCGGGCGAGCGCCTACGCCGTGTTCAGTTCGGTCTGGATGCTAACACAGGCGGTCGGTTCGTCCGCCGTCGGCCTCTTCCTCGAGCGGGGCTATACCTTCGACGCGGTGTTCAGCGGTGCCGCCCTCCTCCTCGGCGGTTCGATCGTCGTCCTCGTTCTCTTCGAGCGACGGGGACGACTCCCGAGTTGAACCGTCGCTCGCCCTCAAGCAGTGGCTCCGAACGGGAGCAGAAATCAGGGCGCTGAAACGGATTACCGATTCGGAGACCGACTCGAGCGGACGGAAACGCGCGAACTCAGACGTCGAGATCCTCTTCGATCTGCGGGACGCCCTGCGCGGTGATGGTCTCGCCGACCAGGTACGACGAGGCGGGGCTGGCGAGGAACTGCGTCACGTCGGCGATCTCCTCGACGGTTCCGATTCGTCGCGCGACCTCCTCGCGGTCGATGTTGTCCGCGGAGACGCCCATCTGGCTCTCGACGCCCGGCGTGGCGACGAAGCCCGGCGCGATCGCGTTGACGCGGACGTCGTCGTCGGCCCACTCGTAGGCGAGCGTCGTCGTCAGATTGATGACGGCCGCTTTGGCCGCACCGTAGGGGCTCATCAGCGGTGAGCCGCGCTGTCCGGCGACGCTCGCGAGGTTAATCACCGAGCCGCCGCCGTCTTTCAGGTGCTCCGCGGCGGCGTGCGTGCAGTGGTAGGTGCCGTTGACGTTGATGTCCATGATGGTTTTCCAGCCGTTCGGCGAGATATCGTCGAACTGGGCCATAAAGGACGCGCCGGCGTTGTTGACCAAGATGTCCAGCCCGCCGAACTCCTCGACGGTCGCCTCGACGAGGGCGTCGACCGCCTCGCGGTCAGTGACGTCGCACTCGACCGCCAGCGCCCGCCCGGGACTGTCACTCTCGTTGATCGTCTCGGCGACCGGATCGACGTTGCCCTGTTCGCGCGAGCAGACGACGACGTCGACGCCGTCGTCGGCGAAACGCTCCGCGATCGACTTCCCGATCCCGCTCGAGGACCCCGTAATAATCGCGACGTCGCCGTCCACGCTGAACTGGTCGGTACTCATGGCCGATCACCGTCGACTGCAGACTGCTGTTGGTAGATTACCATTGTTAGCTACAACGAAAGATTTGCAGCAGGCGTTAATAAAGGTAGGTGTGGATGCCGTACCGTTAAGTGAATGGCAAGCACTGGCACGGGTACACACGACGGCGGACCAACCGTCGTCACAGAGACACTATGACACCAGACACCCCCGACTACGGACCGGATCGACAGGCCGAGGTCTATCTCAGCGGGATGCTCGAGGACGAGTCTCCCGAGTTTCCCGTCTCCTACGAGGACCTCGAGGAACGCGCCCGCGAGGACCTCAGCGAGGAGGCGTTCGCCTACGTCGCGGGCGGTGCGGGCTCGGAGTCGACGGTCGCCGCGAACGACCGTGCCTTCGACGCGTGGCAGATCGTCCCCAGGATCATGCGGGACGTTTCCGACCGCGATCTGTCGGTCGAACTCTTCGGCCGGGAGTACCCGTCTCCCGTCATGCTCGCACCGATCGGCGTCCAGTCGATCCTCCACGACGAGGCCGAACTGGCCGTCGCCCGCGCGGCGAGCGCGCTGGAGGTGCCGATGATCTGTAGCTCCGTCTCCTCGTACTCGATGGAAGACGTCGCGGACGAACTCGGCGAGAGTCCGGGCTGGTTCCAGCTCTACTGGAGTTCCGACCGGGACGTGGCGGCCAGCTTCCTCGAGCGCGCCGAAGACGCGGGCTACGAGGCCGTCGTCGTCACGCTCGATACCCCGAAGATGGGGTGGCGAGAACGCGACATCGAACTCGGCTACCTGCCCTTCCTTGAGGGGGAGGGTCTGACGAACTACTTCGAGGATCCGGCCTTCCGCGATCGACTCGAGGGGGACTACCCGCGGGGAAATGAGGAGGCCGCGATCGCGTCCTGGCACGAGTGTTTCGGCGACGCCTCGCTGACCTGG
The DNA here is from genome assembly GCF_013456555.2 of Natrinema zhouii. Taxonomy (GTDB): domain Archaea; phylum Halobacteriota; class Halobacteria; order Halobacteriales; family Natrialbaceae; genus Natrinema; species Natrinema zhouii. The sequence continues at coordinate 1,196,669 of NZ_CP059154.1, read as the reverse complement.
GACGACCTCGCATGGCTCGAGTCACAGACCGACCTCCCGGTCATCATCAAGGGCGTGCTCCACCCCGACGACGCTCGCGAAGCGGTCGAGCGCGGCGTCGACGGGATGATCGTCTCGAACCACGGCGGCCGGCAGGTCGACGGCGCGATTCCGGCGCTGGACGCGCTGCCGGATATCGTCGACGCGGTCGAAGACGCGACCGACGCCGACCGCGACGTTCCCGTCCTCTTCGACAGCGGCATTCGGCGCGGGAGCGACGTCGTCCGAGCAGTCGCGCTCGGTGCCGACGCAGTCCTGCTGGGTCGCCCCTACGCCCTCGGGCTGGGCATTGGCGGCGAAGACGGCGTTCGGGCCGTCCTCGAGAACCTCCTGGCCGATCTGGACCTGACGGTCGGGCTATCGGGGTGTGCGAGCCTCGACGAAATCGAACGATCGACGATCCGGCGGGCCGAGCGATGAGCGAGAACGAGGTCGACGACGACGACGGAACCGACGAGTGGGAAGCCGTCTTCTGGGACATCGGCGGCGTCATCCTCGAACTCGACTCCGTTCAGGGCGCTCACGCCGAGTTCGTCGCGGACCTGTGCGAGCGCCACGCGATCGACGCCACGGTCGAGGAAGCCATCAACACGTGGCGAACGGCGGTCGGGGACCACTTCCGCGAGCGAGACGGCACCGAATTTCGATCGGCACGCGACGGCTATCACCGAGGAGTCACGGCCATCGTCGGCGAGGAGATTCCGCGAGCGGAGTGGGAACCCCGGTTCGACGAGATCGTCAGATCGTCGATCGAGCCGGTTCCGGGAGCCGTCGAGACGATCGAACGCCTCGCCGAGCGGGACCTCCACGTCGGCGTCATCAGCGACGTCGACGACGCGGAGGGGCGAGCGATGCTCGAGCGCTTCGGCGTCCGCGAGCACTTCGATTCGATCACCACCTCCGAGGAAGTCGGGCGCACGAAGCCCGATCCGGCGATGTTCGAGACGGCGCTCGAGAAAGCAGGCGTCGACCCCGACCGGTCTCTGCTGATCGGCGATCGCTACGACCACGACGTGAAGGGGGCCGCCGATGCGGGGATGCACGGCGTCGCCTTCGGGGCCGACAACGGGCCTGCCGTCTCCTATCGGATCGAGACGCCGGAGGAGGTGCTCGAGATCGTCGACGGGAAGCCGGGGCAGACGGACTGACAGACGAGCAATTCGTCCGTGACTGGCCGATTACACCCCGAATAGTAGTGAACATTGTAAGATAAGAAAGACAGCGTAACTATTTTCGTTAGGCGGTGCGGTTATGGTACCGTACATCATGTCGAGTGCGAACCGCGATCCAAGGGCAGCGACCGCATCAACCGTCGCTTCGGGCGGTTCAACTGATCGAGTCCCATGAGCGAGAACTACTACGAGCGTCTCGTCGACGAGGACGCGCTGGCGGCGTACCTGACGGATCACATCGGCGAGGCCGACGACTACGACATCGAGCGCCATCAGGAGGGCCACTCGAACGAGACCCTGTTCGTCACCTGGGGCGACCGCGAACTCGTCATCCGGCGGCCGCCGCCGGGCGAAACCGCCGACACGGCTCACGACGTCCTCCGCGAGTACCGCGTGACGAACGCGGTGGCCGACACCGACGTCCCGGTTCCGACGCCGATCCTGGCCTGCGAGGACCACGACGTCATCGGCAGCGACTTCTACGTGATGGAGCGACTCGAGGGCGACGTGCTCCGCGAGGGCGAGCCCGAGTGGCTCGCCGGTCCTGACCACCGCGCGCGGATCGGCGAGGAACTCGTCGACACGCTGGCGACGATCCACGACCTCGACTACGAGGCGATCGGACTCGGCGAGTTCGGACGTCCGGAGGGGTACACCCAGCGACAGGTCGACCGCTGGGGGAAACAGCTCGCGTGGGCGTTCGAGGTCACCGAGGAGGAGCGAGCGGTGCCGGTCCTCCACGACGTCGGCGACTGGCTCCGGGACAACGTCCCCGAGGACCACCCCCACACGCTCGTCCACGGGGATTACAAGCTCGATAACGTCATGTTCGCGCCGGCCTCGGGACGCGACGCGTCCCGGAGTGAGCGAGCGGACCCCGTCGGCGAGCACCCGCCGGAACTCGTCGGCGTCTTCGACTGGGAAATGGCCACGCTGGGCGACCCGCGGGCGGATCTGGGCTGGATGCTCTCCTACTGGCGAGACGCCAAAGACCCCGAACCGTCGGTCCCCGAACTCACGACCCGCTTCATGGAACGGGAGGGCTACTCGAGCCGGCCCGAACTGGTCGAGCGCTGGGAGGATCAGACCGGCTACGAGTTCGAGCACGAACGGTTCTACCGGACGCTGGCCGTCTACAAGCTGGCCGCCCTCGGCGAGATGTTCTTCCGACGCTACCTCGAGGGCAACAGCGACGACCCGATGTATCCGAAGATGGAAGACCGCGTGCCGGCGCTGGCCGCGCGGGCGAAGCGGATCATCGAGGGCGACGAACCGTTGTAGCGAGACTCGAGGCGCAGTTTCGCTGTTGTGCTGTGCAGATTGAGCCAGTGGCGTTATAGAGTGATAAGAGTAGAGGAGGAGTGTCCTGCTCATACTGGCGGCATGGAATCGCCACGCCCTCCCCAACCGATTTCTCCGCACGGGCGCGCAGCGCCCGGTCGGATGGTTCGCGGGACCGGAGGTCCCGCGCTAACGCTCAGTCATTCTTCCCTCGCTCATCCCTCGCGCAACGTTGTGCCGCGGTTCACAGTGGTTCGCGGCTCCCTCCGGTCACCGCTCACACTATCGAGACCTTCACTTCGTTCAGGCCTCGCAGTTCACCGCGGCCCAGCGCGCGCCACCGCATGCCGGTTGGCCAGTCCGAAATCACCACGATCACACGTCCTAAGCGTTTGCCGGAGGCACAACGAGGATGATTCCTAGATCCAGGACAGATTCGACTACAGGGTTGATGTCGTTCGGATGTACCGACGATGAGCCAGCAGATCAATACCAAACTCGAGTCACTGTTACCGACGTTCAGTGAAAAACTGGCTCGGCTCACCTACTATACAACGATACACAACTGGCTTAACATTGCTAATTCCGTTCGGTGGTATTAAGACGGCTCCGAGAGACAACACGGCCATGTCACTCGACAGCATCGACCGCGTCGCCGTGCTGGGCGCGGGAAACATGGGACACGGCATTACGGAAGTAACGGCCATGGCCGGCTACGACGTCACGATGCGCGACATCAAAGACGAGTTCGTCGAGGACGGCTACGAATCGATCGAGTGGAGCCTCCAGAAACTCGAGGAGAAGGAGCTGATCGACGAATCGGCCGATGACGTCCTCTCGCGAATCGAGACGACGACGGATCTCGAAGAAGCCGTCAGCGACGCCGACCTCGTCATCGAGGCCGCGCCCGAGGATCTCGACCTGAAACACGACATCTTCTCGGATCTCGAGGAGTACACCAGCGAAGAGACGCTGCTGGCGACGAACACCTCGAGCCTGCCGATCTCGGACATCGCGGCGGCCGTCGACACGCCCGAGCGCGTGCTCGGCCTGCACTTCTTCAACCCGCCGGTGAAGATGGACCTCGTCGAAGTCATCTACGGCGAAGACACCAGCGACGAGGCCGCCGAAGCGGGCTACGAGTGGATCGAGTCGATCGGCAAGACGCCGATTTACGTCCGCAAGGACGTCCGCGGCTTCGTCGTCAACACCATCGTCGGTCCCTTCGGCGGCGAACCCGCGTTCATGGTCTCGAACGACGAGGCGACGATCCGCGAGGCCGACGCGACGATGGTTCACGAGCGGGGCTACCCGATGGGACCGTTCGAACTCGCCGACCTCACCGGCATCGACGTCGGCTACCACGTCCGCAAGGAGGGCGATAGCCCGATTCCACCGATCACGGAGGAGAAGGTCGAGGCCGAGGAGCTCGGCCAGAAGACCGGCAAGGGCTTCTACGACTACGAGGGCGGCGATGGCGCGGACTACGAGCCCGAGGACGCGGGCGACTTCGATTGGCTCCGCGTCGAGGCCCGCATGATCAACCGTGCGGCCTTCCTCGTCGGCGAGGACGTCGCAAAACCCGAGGAAGTCGACACTGGCGTCCAGCTCGGACTGGGCTTCCCCGAGGGCATCTGCCGCCGAGCCGACAAGATCGGGCTCGATACCGTCCTCGAGAAGCTCGAGACCCTCTACGCGGAGACGGGCGAGGACCGCTTCGAGCCCCATCCGTTCCTCGAGCAACTCGTCGCGGAGGGTAAAACGGGCGAGGAGGCCGGCGCTGGCTTCTACGACTACAGCGACGACGAACTCGGCCCCTACCACGACCTGAACTACGACCTCGAGGACGGCGTCCTGGCGATCGAACTCGACCGACCGTCCCGGATGAACGCGCTCTCGAACGACCTGCTGGCAGAAATCGACGACCTGCTCACCGCGGTCGAGACCGACGAGGTCCGGTGTGTGACACTCGAGGGCGCGGGCGACCGCGCGTTCAGCGCCGGCGCGGACATCTCCGGCTTCGGCGACGCGGAGCCGACCGATCTGATGGACGTTACGCCCGCCTTCGAGACGGTCAACGACTTCCCGCGACCCGTCCTCGCGAAAATCGACGGCTTCTGTCTCGGCGGCGGCCTCGAGCTCGCGCTGGCCTGCGATCTGCGGATCGCGACCGAGCGCTCTTCCTTCGGGGCGCCCGAGATCGGCCTCGGTCTGATCCCCGGCGGCGGCGGCACGCAGCGGCTGACCCGCATCCTCGGGGAGACCCGCGCGAAGGAACTGGTCTTCCGCGGCAACCACATCGATGCCGACCGCGCTGAAGAGTGGGGACTGATCAACCGCTCGGTCGAGCGCGAGGAGTTCGACGACACCATCGAGGAGTTCGTCGACGACCTGCGCAACGGCCCGCCGATCGGCCTCAAGGTCGCCAAGAAGGTGATGAACGAGGGCCAAGACGCCAGCCTCGACGCCGCGCTCGCCATGGAGAGCCAGGGCTTCGGCCTCCTGATCAGTACGGACGACGTGCTCGAGGGTACCGCGGCCTTCGCGGAAGATCGCGACCCCGAATTCGAGGGCAAGTAACATGACTGGTGGGCCGACGGACGCGTCGGGTTGGCCGGAGTGGGAGTCGTTCGTCCAGCGCCACGGCTACCTGTCGTGGCTCGATCTGCAGGTCGAACACCTCGAAGACGGAGAGGCGGTCCTCGCGATCGAGCGGAACGAAGACTTCGAAAATCCCATCGGCAACGACGGCTACGACCCGGTCCACGGCGGCATCGTCGCGACGCTGATCGACACCGCGAGCGCGTTCGCGCTGCGGAGCACGTTCGAGGATCCGGCCGAGGCACGAATGACGACGACCGACCTCAACGTCTCGTATCTGCGACCGGCGACCGGCGACTTGCGGGCCACAGCGGACGTCCTTCGAGTCGGCGGCTCGACCGGCGTCACCGACGTCACCGTCGAGGGCGCGGACGGCGAGGCCGCGGTCGGTCGGACGACCTATCGGCTATTTCGGGAGTAGCGGGATTCCCGCGGAAAGAGCGGCCGAGCGGCGGCATCACTGCTCGTCCTGTTCGTCTCGGAGGTCCTCGTAGATCCGCGGATCGGTCTGGAACTTGAGGACGTTGTGGACCGCCGAGTTGCGAATGTTCGCGATGACGTCCCCGTGTTCCGAGTAACAGTCGTGGATCCACCGGGAGACCTCCTCGCGGCCGCGGAACATCATTACCGTCTTCCACTGGTACTCCCCGTCCGAGAGGAAGAAAAACAGGGTGTGCTTGTCCGCCTTGATGTACTCCATCGCGTCGCGCCAGCTGTCGGCGAAGTTCTCCGGATTGAACTTGAACTCGAACAGCGCGAAGATGTAGTACTCCTCGTTGGGAATGATCGCTTCGCGGAAGACGCCCTCGTCGCGCATCCGTCGGATCGACTCGCTGACGGTGACGTGGGAGACGTCGATATCGTACTCGTCCTCGAGTACCTGCGTGAGTTCACGCGAAGACAACTGCGGATCGTTCGAGAGTTCACAGAGGATCGCGATATCGCGATCCTTGAACTCCCAGTTCGGTGGGTCGCCACTCATACGTGCGTGACTGTCGTCGCTGGCATATTGTTACACTTCCGCTCCTGTCAGGAATTCGCGGAGGCGGTCGGCGTAGGCGTCCGACCGATCCTCGGGAACCCAGTGGTAGGCCGCCGATAGCGGCGCGAGTTCCGTCTCCGCGATTTCTTCGGCCAGTCGTTCGGCGTAAGCGTAGGGCTGCATGACGTCATCTTCGCCCCACAGCAGTAGCGTCTCGGCGGTGATCGCGCCGTAGTCGATCTCCGTCGTGTGGTTCGTGTTCGTCGCGACGGCGTCGCGAACCAGCGAGACGTGGCCCTCGTCGGTCAGCCACGGCGCTTTCATTCCCGCGACGAACTCGGGATCCGCCTCGCCGTAGGCTCCCTCGACGAACGCCGACTCGAGTCGTCCCTCGAGTTCCTCGCGCTCGAGCTCGGCCGTCGACGGCAGTCCCAGAGTCGAGACGAATTCGACCGGCCACGAGTCGTAACAGACGGCGTTCGAGAGGACGAGCCGGTCGACCCTCTCGGGATTGTGTGCGGCAAAGCGAAGGGCGACGCCACCGCCGATATCGTGGGCGACGAGCGCGATTCGATCGATAGCGAAATCTTCGAGGAGGACCTCGAGCAGCTCCTCCTGGGCGCGAATCGAGCGGTCGAAGTCGTCGCTCATCGCGGAGTTGCCGTAGCCGACCATGTCGAGCGCGATGGTCCGTCGGTCCTCGGCGACCGCGGGCACGATATCGCGCCAGAGGTACGACCAGGTCGGGATGCCGTGGACGAAGACGACCGGCGGCTCCTCGCTCTCGTCGGGGCCCGCCTCGTGGTAGGCCACCTCGAGATCGTGACCATCGACCGAGACCGTCGTCGTCGACTGCTCGTCGCTCCAGCGTTCGTGATCGACCATCTATCGGCCTCCGTTCGGACGGCTACTTGGTGGAAGACGGATCACGCAGTCGGGCATGCAGAGCTGACTGTTACCCTCATCCCGTGGGATTATCTGGCACATCATCGTGATACACCGCCAGTTCACTTTCCAACATAAAGTCAGTTTGGGGGAGAGCTACCGTTGGTAACGCAGTCTCCGTTACTCGCCCTCCGGCCCCGTCGACAGCCCCGCCAGCGACTCCTCACCGATCTCCTCGAGCACGCGGTCGTGAAACGACTGGAGCGCGGCGCTCTCGTCCTCGGCGAGGACGACGTCGCTGGCCGACAGCGTCGCGAGGCCGAACGCCCGCGGCGTCGGCGAATCGAGAAGCTGCCGGGAGACCGCGAGTTCGCCCGCGTCGATCGCGCCGACGATTCCCTCGATCTCCGCGACATTGAGCTTGTCCTCGAGGATTTCGCGGTAGGTCTCCTCGATCACGGCGAACTCCTCTAATTCTTCGGCGAACCCGAGTAACATCTCGCTGGAGACCTGCTGCTCGCTCGCGGACTTCTCGTAGCCCTTGTAGCGCTTGAGGATCATCAGCGACCGCGTCGCGTTGATGCGGAAGTAGCGCTGGAGCAGGTCGGTTCCCGCCAAGGACGCCCGGAGATCCGCGCGGACGTCGGCTGGCTCGAGGTCGTCGATGACGCCCTCGATGTCGACTTTGCGGTTGAGCGGCATCGAGAGGACGAAGCCGTTGTCCGCGACCGCCACGCGGACGTTGGCCGTCGCCTCCTGCGCACAGCGGTACGCGAACAGGCGCGAGAGCCCGTCGTTGACCTTGCGGCCGTAATTCGAGTGGACGTAGTAGTGGCGTTCGTACTCCTCGCGGTCCCGGACGACCTCGATCGCGAGCCGGTCGGGCGTGCTCACGCTCGCCGCGCCGGTGTAGCGACACTGGTACTCGAACAGGCGGGCGACCGCGCGGACGCTGTCGTCGTCGAGGGGGAACTCGCGGAGCCACGCGCGGACCCGCGGGGGACCGCCGTCCTCGTAGTGTGCGAGGAGTTCGCCCTGAAAGTCGAGGATCTCGCAGCCCAGATCGTAGGAGAGCGGCAGCCGTTCGGAGTACCACGAGGGGACGGTCGGCCGCGCGCTCGTGCGGTCGACGTAGACCTTCGATCCGCGCCGATAGCTGTACTCGAAGTGATCGCCGCCCAGCACGAAGACGTCGCCCTTCTCGAGGGTGTCGAGATAGGACTCGTCCAGCTGGCCGACCCACTCGTCGCTCGCGCGCGTCTTGACGTCGCAGGTAAAGGAGTCGGGAATCGTCCCGATGTTGGTCATGTAGATGACCCGCGCCAGTCGGCCGCGCTTGCCGATCAGCACCTCGCCGACCGGATGCTCCTCGTGGTGGTGTTCGCCCCCGGGCGGATCGTTCTCGTCGCGCCAGACCTTCGCGTAGACGTTGCGGTCCTCGAGGCCGGCATATTCCGCCGTCAGGTAGCGCATGAGCGACTCGTACTCGGCTTCGGAGTAGTTGCGGTAGGGGTACGCCCGTCGGAGGATCGCCTTCAGTTCGGACTCGGGTCTGATCTCGGCGATCGCCATCCCGTAGACGTGCTGGGCGGCCACGTCCTGGGCGTTCTCGGGGATCGACACGGAGTCGACGAACCCCTCCGCGGCCGTCTTGAGCATGACCGCACACTCGATCAGTTCGTCCCGATCGAGGGCGATCACCCGGCCGGTAACGGTCTGACCGACGCGGTGGCCCGCTCGCCCGACCCGCTGGAGCAAGGCGGCGACGGACTTCGGCGAGCCGACCTGGACGACCAGGTCGACGTGGGGCATGTCGATCCCCAGCTCGAGACTCGTCGAGGTGGTGACCACGTCGAGGTCGCCGTCTTTCAGTCGTCCCTCGATGTCTTGTCGGACCTCCTTCGAGAGGCTCCCGTGGTGACACCCCGAGTTCTCCTCGTCGTAGGCGTCGAAGCGCTCCCGGAGGTTGTGGAGGACCCGTTCCGCGCCCGAGCGCGTGTTGGTGAAGATGAGCGTGTTCGTGTGGTCCTGCACGTGATCGTGGAGCATCCGATAGAATCGGTCCTGAACGACCTGCCGGGGCGTGTTGATCAGGTCGTCCGTCGGGCACTCGAGTTGCATATCGAACTCGCGGGCGAAGCGAGCGTCGACGATCTCGTAGTCGCGGGGCTGCCAGCCGGGTTCCTCGCCCGCTGGCGGCTCCCGATGATCGCCGCTCGGTTCGCCCGAGACGTCTCGTCGCTCGCATCCGACCAGAAACTCCGCCACGCGATCCAGCGGCTCGATCGTCGCCGAACAGCCGATCCTGGTGATATCGCTCCCGGCCATCGCCTCGAGTCGCTCGAGGCTCACCGAGAGGTGCGTCCCTCGCTTGCCCGCCGCCAGCGAGTGGATCTCGTCGACGATGACGTACTCGACGGTGCGGAGTTTCTCGCGGAACTTGGGCGAATTGAGGAGGATCGCGAGGGTCTCGGGGGTCGTGTTGAGAATGTGGGGCGTCTCCTCGAGCATCTTCTGTCGATCGCTCGAGGAGGTGTCGCCGTGGCGGATGGCGTGGCGAATCTCGCCCATCGCTCCGTCTCCGTTGCGCTCGGCGACGATTTCCTCGATGCCCTCGAGCGGGACCTCGAGATTGCGGTGAATGTCGTTCGCGAGGGATTTGAGCGGCGAGACGTAGAGGCAGTAGACCGAGTTTTCGAGCCCGTCCGCCCTGTCGCGTTTGAACAGTTCGTTGATGATCGCACAGAAGCTGGCCTGGGTCTTGCCGCTGCCAGTCGGCGCACAGACCAGGGTGTTCGTCCCCTCGTGGATCTTCGGGATCGCGCCCCGCTGCGGCGGCGTGAAGAAGCCCTCGTTCGCCGGAACGAACTCGCCGAACTCAGCGAGCCACCACTCCTGAACCGCCGGCTCGAGGAGGTCGAAGACGTCGGCGTCCTCGATCGTCGCGGCGGCCGGATCGAAGGGGAGGGCGTCGTCGGCGACCGGCAACTCGAGGCGCTCGTTCCCGTCCATTACCGTCGTTCGGGGGCCGGCGTGTAAGAGGGTTTGGACAGCACGGTGAAAGTGAAGCGGCCGGCAGTTTGCGTCCCACCGGTCTCGAATCGACAGCGACTCGGATCGGTTCCGCTCGCGGATAGCCACAATCTAGTTATTCTTCCGTTCGAGACGTTCAGGAAATGCGATCTTCTCGGCTGCTCACTGTTCTCGTTCTTCTCGTCGGGCTGCTGACGACCGGGGTCGTCGCCGGAGCGACGGTCGTCGATCCCGACGGCGATGGGGAGCCGGTTCTGGTGGAATTTCGCGACGGGACCGGCCCGTTCGACGACGACACCGACGGTGACGGCCTCGACGACGGCGCGGAAAAACAACGCGGGACCGATCCCACCACTGCCGATACGGACGGTGATGGGATTGCGGACGGGCCGGAGGTGCACGACCACGGTACAGACCCGCTCGAGGGGGATACGGACGGCGACGGACTCGACGATGTGACAGAGATCCGCGACCACGAGACCGACCCGCTCGAGGCGGACACCGACGGTGACGGCCTTGCGGACGGCTCGGAGATTCGCGAGCACGGAACCGACCCGCTCGAGACGGACACGGACGGCGACGGCCTCGACGATGGAACGGAGGTCAGCCAGCACGGGACGAACCCGTTGGCGGCCGATTCCGACGACGATGGGCTGTCCGATCCCGACGAACTCGAGACGTACGAGACGAACCCGCTCGAGGCAGACACGGACGACGACGGGCTCGCGGACGCCCCGGAGATCGATGACTACGAGACCGACCCGCTCGAGGCGGACACCGACGGTGACGGCCTCGACGACGGCCCGGAAGTCCACGCGCACGAAACCGATCCGACCGCGTCGGATACGGACGACGACGGGCTCTCGGACGGCGCGGAGGTCCACCAGAAGGACCGCTATCCCGACGCCGACCCGCTCCGAACCGACATTTACGTCGAAGTCGACCGGATGGAGGGACTCGACCTCGAGCGCGCCGAGCTCGAGCGGATCGTCGACGAGTTCGACACCGCGCCGCTCGGGAACCCCGACGGATCGTCCGGCGCGGCCCTGCACGTGATCGATAGCGATGTGATCCCGTGGGAGTCGTCGACCGACGTGGGTGACCTGACCGGCTACCGGTCGGAGTACTTCGACCGGGCGGGCGAGGGGTATCACTACCTGGCCATCGTCGAGAACGTCGCCGGCGATACGGCGCGGGGGAACATTATCGGCAAGGCCGGGCTCGGAACGATGATGGTCGAATCACAGCGGGGCCGCGACCACACCGGGACGACCGTGATGCACGAACTGGGCCACTCGCTCGGGCTGTCGAACACCGACTTCGAGGGGATCGACACCGCCACGTACAGCTTCCGGAGCTACAGGAGCGCTATGAACTACAACGCGCCGCGGGACTATTACGGCTTCTCCTCGGGAACCGGTCCCAACGACTTCGACGACTGGAGCTATCTCGACGAGCACATGTTTACGCCGTCGACGACGTCCGTCACCGTGGGCGGCTGACTCGAGACGCGACGTTCGACGGATTTCGCCGGTTGGGTTCCGAATTCGCGGACTATCGTTCCGGACTGGCCCCGGCGGGACCGCTTCAGTCGGTGTCGCCCGCCGTCACATCGACGTGTCCGGCGCTATCGACGCGCACGTGATTGCCTCGGTACGAGAACTCGACCGCCGCGGTGGCCTCGGTTGCGTTTTCGACCGGGCGAAACAGTGTATCGAGCGCGTCCGTATCGATGACCGCGTGCAGCGGCGGCTCGAGCTCCGTCGGATCGATCCCCTCGTGTGCCGCCACCCCCTGAACGACCTTGATACTGGTCGGCAATGGCGCTGACATACAACCGTTAGCAATGAGGCCCCAAATAATTCCCTCGATCCTAGGCGGACGAACAGCGGACACGCGGCAGATACACGTCAGACGCACGTCAAACGGTCGATGACGCCGGCCGTTCACACGTGGACGAACTCGATGAATCGGTCGAAACGGGCGAACCACTTCGGGACCGCCGTCGAGAAACGAATGGCCGAGAAGCGTCGCTTCGATCTCGAGCGGGCGAGCTGGCACGATGCGAGATTCGGCACCGGAACACCTGTCGAGATTACGTCGACGATGCACGAGCATTCCGATGGACAGCCCGGTAACCGGAAGGGCTACCGCGAGTCCCTCGAGAAACTCCGGCGGCACGACGGCTGGTACTGTTTCGTCGTCTACCGGCCACATGGGCGATCGGGCTGCACGATCCGTTGTGAGAAGATGGTTCGCTCGAGCGATCTCCCGTTACTCCGGTGGCACGGTAGCAACGATCACCGCGGAACCGAGCAAGCGAAAATCGCGACCAATACCATTTTTCGATAGAACGGCAGGTGGGGATGCCTCCGAACGGGTGGGGAGAGGATGGTCGGAGGCGATTAATTGTTCCCGGATATCACTATTGATTGTTTCGATAGGTATCACACTACCAACAAGACTATCTCTGTGTAATTCAAAGAGACAGGTAGCGGGGAAAGGATTCAGTTGTTGCCCAACAGAGTCTGTCCGATTTCGAGACATACAGAACCTCGCCGGACCCCTGAGATCGTTCCGACCTGAAAGTCAACTCGTCAAATTCGATCTCAAAGTCACCACTTGACACACCACCTATGGGGGGTGGGGGGTCCGACGCTGGCTCTCAGCCAGCGTTTCTCGAGCCGAGAATTCAATCAGTAGTGACAGCGATGTCAGTATCAACGACTCAACGAGGCGGTTCATCTCGAACGACCGTCCTCATGATCAGTACCCGACTGTAATGTCCGATGCAGACGCTGGAATATAGCGGTCAATAGATGAGTGGAGACAACATGGTGTCTCCTAGTTCGATTTAAGCCAGAATTGAGCCATCTATCACTTGTACCGATGACTGCACTGCAAGATCGTCCGACAACTGTCGCTATTTGCGAAGATTGTGGGAACCCAATAGCTTCGCGGGAACTACCAGATGGAGTGTTCCTCCCAATCGGAACTGGGAAGGAATGCCCTTGTGGCTGTACCGATTTTCGTCGGTTTGGTTGATCAGTACCGCTTGATGAGTGTCCACCGTCAGCACGAATCTCTCGGTCCTCGAGCGCCTTTCGAGTGGGACCACGGTCGCAGCGGAGCTGCTCCCTGCTCCCATTTTCCCTCCTTACGTCGCAACGGTCGCTCCGCTCCCTCGCTCGTTACGTCGTGAAAATGGGACCGCCGAGAATTGAACTCGGGTCCTACGGACCCCATCCGCAGAGGATACCACTACCCCACGGTCCCGTACCTGAATCGATGCCCGTCTGCTGCTTAAGCGTGTCGTTTCGTGACCGCGACAACACGTGGTTCGTCTCCGAACGATCGAGCCCGCTCAGACCAGCACGCGCTCGAGATCCACCACAACACCGCTGTCAGCGTCGACATCCCCGGCCAGTTCGCCGAGACACACCGCCGCACCGTCGGGCGTGTAACAGGCCACGAGCGCTCCCCGATCGATCCCGTCGTCGGCCTCGAGCACGCCCGGCGCGTAGACCGGCGCGCCTTCGGCCACCTCGCGGGCCGCGTTCCGGGCGATCACGACGCTCGGGATCCCCTCGAGCATGCGCTCGGCGGGCTCGACGACGTCGTACAGCGGCTCCGGATCGTCGTCCTCGAGCCAGAACCCCAGCGCGTCGAGGAAGTCGTGGGCGCTATGAAGCGTCCGGTCGTCGAACGGATCCGTCGCGGTTCGGCGCAGGTGCCCCATGTGCGCGCCCGTTCCCAGCGCCAGTCCGAGGTCGTGACACAGCTTGCGGACGTAGGTCCCGCTCTCACAGCGCATCCGCACGAGGAGCCGCCGGTCCTCGGCCTCGAGCACCTCGAGGTCGTAGATCTCCCGGACGCGCAGGCGACGGGCCACCGCGCTCTTGCGCGGCGGCTTCTGGTAGATCGGCCCCTCGAACTCGGCGACGACCGACTCGGCGTCGGCCGGAACCGGCGCGTGACACTCGAGGACGGCGACGTACTCCTTGCCCCCCTCGAGAAAGACCTGTGCGAGCCGGGTCGCGTCGCCGAGCATCATCGGGAGACAGCCGGTCACTTTCGGATCGAGCGTTCCCGCGTGGGCGGCGCGACCGATCCGCGACTCGACGCCGCGCTCGGCCAGCGTCTCGTCGACGGCGTCGCGCAGCCAGCCGCTGACCTGATGCGACGACGGGCCGGGCGGCTTGTCGAGATTGACGACGCCGAAGGTGAGCAACTCGGCGGGCGAGCGCTCGCCCGGTGGGTCACGGGGACTCATCAAAAGTCGGTCTCGAGGTCGACGAGTGCTTTCCCCTCGTCGCCGGCGGCATCGTAGCGTTCGACGGCGGTAACGAGCATATCGAGGACGGCGTCGGGCCCCCAGCGGGCCGTGTTCACCGAGAGGTCGTAGATCGTCAGATCCTGGATGTCGATCCCGTAGTACTCCTCGTAGCGCTGGGCCTCGCTGGCCTCGCGGGCCTTCGTTTCCTCGGTCGCGCGAGCGGGCTCTTTCTCCTCGCGCTCGGCGATGCGTTCGCCCCGGACCCGTGCCGGTGCGTCCAGCCAGAAGCGGAAGTCCGCCTCCTCGCCGGCCAGCCAGCCCGCGAGCCTGGACTCGAGCACCAGATCGTCCGCGTCGACGGCGATCTCGCGCAGCCGCCGATCGAGATCGCGGTCGATCTCGTCGTTTTCCTCGGCGAGCTTGTTGAACTCGAGGGGGGTGTAGCCGCGTTCGTCGGCCAGTTCCCGGAAGATGTCACCGCCGCTGACGTGGTCGAGATCGAAGGCGTCGGCGAGCAACTCGGCGGTCGTGCTCTTCCCGCTTCCCGGCGGGCCGGAGACGGTGAGTAACATAGTCGATCTGCGAGGGGGCAGGTGAAATGGGTTTTGAATGCGCGAGGCGCATCGGCCCAGCACGAAACGAATGAGAAGAGACGAGCGTCGGGAGCTGACGGATCAGCTCAGGTGTTCGACGGCGACATATCGATGTTCAGTGACTTCCGAATCAGCTGGGAGAACCCCATCGAGCACAGGAAGTACCAGACAATCCATGCCTGCATCGGTCCGAGCACTCCCTCCTGCCACTCGATCTCGCCGACGAGGGGCATCACGACGGTCTCCTCTGCAGTTCCGATGGCGCCCGTCCGGATCGTCCAGTACATCCAGAGGAACAGCGGAATCGTCAACAGCATGATCCAGACCATCGGGCGGAACTGCTCTTTGAACATGCCCAGATTGTCCGCCATGGCCTCCATCTGCTCCTCGCGGGCCTTCTCGATCTCGTTCTCGATGCGTTCGATTTCGGCCTCGCTCGCGCCGCGTTCCTCGGCGTCTTTCTTTTTCTCGCGGAGTTCCTTCTGTTCGTTTTGGACGGACTTCATCCGCTCTTGATACTTGCCCATGACCTCCGTGTTCATCAGGTTCGCCTGGAGCAGCGACGAGTAGAGGCCGGTAATCAGTGCAACGGAGAGGATTACGGCGTAGAACGGCAACGCCGCATCGAGCGGCCCGAGAACCGTGTTGACCGCGTTCCCGACGACGTTCTGAATCGAATCGAACCAGTAGCCGGGCATCAACAGGACCGCACCGAGACCCGCCAGCTTGTCCCACTGCGACCAGCTCGATTCGTCCTCGTCGATATCGATGTCGGCCGCGGCACCGCTGCCGCCGTCGCCATCACCGTCGAGGGCCCGGTCGTAGGCCTCACGATCGGCGATTTCGAACCCCTCGTCGCCGTCGACTAACACTCCTTTCTCGATCAGGCGCCCCCACTGGCCGCTCGTCAACTCGTCGTTGACGTCGGCCCACTGGACCTCGCCGCCGTTCCTGTCGGCTTCCTCGCGGATCGACTCGAGGGCGGCCGCCATCGAGGAATCCTCGCGGACGAGGGCGTCGATCTTCTCGGCTGTACGCGTCATCTGGTTTGTGCTAGGGTGGGTCCGATATACAAGTGTTTTTCTTCGGTGGCCCCAGCCAGTCTGCGAAGCGAACAAAAGCTGATTTCGTTGATCACACGTAGTTCGCACTTGATGACTGTATTGTTGTGAATAGTAGGTAACCATAATGAGCAGTAAATGGCAAGAGACAACTGATTGAAATCATAATCATCTCTGTTCCATAACCGATATAAACTGTTTGATCAGTCGAACCTTTTATCATAAGGATTCGCGAATGTGGAAGGCGTATAATGGGTTCACGAAGCGATGGCGGAGTTGTGATTCCGTCGATACGCGGACAGTCTACACTGCTCGGTCTCGTGTTGCTGATTGGGATGGTCGCCGCCATCAGCGTTGGTATTCTGCTCGTCGCGGGAGACGCCATGAGTAGTGCGGAACAACAGTCGGAAAACGAGCGTATCGAACAATCGTTCGTTGAACTGAGCCAGCAGATGTCGACCGTTTCGATCAGCCGCGACACGCCGCGGTCAATGGCGTTTGATGCCGGCGATAGCGGAGCGATCGTGAAGACGAACACGGCCTACATCAATATCTCCGGTGATAACCGTACTACATCGATTCAGGTCGGTGCAATCGAGTATCAGGGCGATGACGGCACTAGGATCGCGTTTCAGGCGGGCGGCGTGTTCCGCGAAACGGGAAGTGAAACTCGGGTCGTCTCGAAACCCCCGCTCGAATACGATACAGAGACGAGTACATTTTCGTTCCCTGTCCTGAAACTCGAGGAGGACACAGAACTCACCTCGGGTGACGTGACGTTCGACTATGTGGATAGTACTGCACATCGCAACACATCGTACGTCGAAGGGAGTACGATCAAGGTCAACATTACGAGCGAGTACTGTGTCGGATGGCAGACCTATTTTGAGGAGGAAATGGAGAAAGCGGATGGACGAGCGATTCAGGAAGCATGTAGTGAAGGGGAAGAAAACACCCTCCGAGTCGAACTAGGACGGATGGACATTCCCGAAGGTACATTCGAAGACGGGATCGTCGCTGGGAATGTGTCCGGACGTGACGTACATACGGAGGATGTCGATATCAGCAAAACAAACGAGACTCTCCCGCCGCTAGATCCCATGATCGAACAGATGGTGTCGGATATGAGAGATAATGACAGCGTCACGGATCTAAGCGAGGTCGAAGAGACGGCAACGAGCGGCACGTACTATACGGATAGCGCCACGATCAATGATGAGTTGACTTTCAATCTTTCCGACGGGGACGCGACGCTCATCGTCGAAGATGAACTTATCGTTAGCGGCGGCAATCTCCACGTTACGAACTGGAACCAGCCTGGTGAGAACCATACTCTACAGATCTACGTAAAGAAAGGGCTACACGTCGATGGTGGAAATAGCGAGATGTGTGTCGATCCCTGTTCATCAACCAGCGTAGACTCGAAGTACCTTCAAGTATATGGGACGTCAGAAACTCATATCGCGATCGGGAAAGGGAAGTCATATTTCGAGGGAATGATATACGCACCGGGCGATGGGTCATTTGAGGGATCGAACAATTACATCACTAACTTAGATGGACAGTTCGCATTGCAATCCAACGGCAACATGGATGGGTCGATCGTCGTCTCGTCCGCCCACATCCACAGTAAGGCGCCGGAGGGAGTGTACGACGAATCGCTCAGGTCATTCAGCCCGGAAGTGTCGCCAGAGGGATATGTCTTCCCACCAAAACTGTCGTATCTCAACATCGCTGAACATAGGATCGAAGTGAAAAACAAGTGACTAAAACGTGGCGCAGTATCGAAATCGATGTTTCAGTATAGAACGTGTCTGATCGTTCTACGCGGCGTCTTCGATCGTTTCCTTCACGTCTTCCCAGACCTCATCTGGAGCCTGCTCGCCATCGATCCGCTCGAGCACGCCTTCCTCCTCGTAATACTCGATAACGGGCTCGGTGTTCTCGTGGAATACAGACAGTCGCTCCCGAACTGTCTCCTCGGTGTCGTCGTCGCGCTGAACGAGTCGTTCCTCGACCTCACGATCCTCGGCCGGGTTGTACTCGACGTGGTAGATGTCGCCCGTTTCGGGGTCCATGCGTCGGCCCGTCAGCCGGTGGACGAGTTCCTCCTCGCCGACCTCGAGGGAGAGGACGACGTCGAGGTCGGTCATGTCCTCGAGTTCCTCGGCCTGCTCTAAGTTCCGCGGATAGCCGTCGAGGACGAAGCCGTCGGCCTGGGAAAGGGCCTCGTCGACGATGGCGTTGACGACCTCGTCGGGGACGAGTTCGCCCTGATCCATGTACTCGCCCGGCGTGTCGTACTCAGTGTCCATGTCGGAGATATCCATCTCCTTGTTGTTCCGGAGCGCGTCGCCGGTAGTGATGTGATCGACGTCGAACTCCTCGGTGATCTTTGCACTCTGGGTCCCTTTCCCGGCCCCGGGCGCGCCCAGGATCAGGATTCGTGGCTGAGCCATACGCCACCGTTCATGGGCACCACATAAAGACTTAAAGAATCGGGCACGACCCTCCGACTATGACTCGCTTCGATGCGGCCGAGCCCGCCGAGCGTCGGAAACTGTACGTCGATGCCATCGCTGCCCATCGCGAACGTGGAAGCGCCTTTCTGACACTCGAGGCCGACGACGCTATCCCTGAGGCGGAGACAGATGCTGGCGACGAGGCAAAGACAGCGCTCGAGACCGAGGGCGAATCGGACGACGCGTCCGCTGCCGAGCTGGGCGTTCCATGGGTCCAGTTCGGTGACGGAACGGTCAACCTCGACTGTACGGACGCGGAACTGGAGACGTTGAAGACCGTCCTCGGGGAGTTTCCGGCGTTCAAGATCGACGAACTTCTCCGGCCCGAGGAGGCAGCGGGGGTCAACGCTCGGATCAGCGCGAAGGCGGACTCGAATCGGATCGCCCAGTTCGTCGACGACGTCTTCCTCGAGGTGTACGACCTGCCCTCGGAGTTTCGCGTCTGGGCCGTCGAGGTGTGAACGGCCACGAATCCTCGATCGAGGCCGTGATGCCGGGATGAACGGTCTCGGGGAACTACAAGACGAAACAGTACAAGAGTCGATATGGACTTCGCACGACGGCCCGACCGACCCCTCGAGAAACGGAGCTATCCCCAATTCAGTTACGGCGGTCGATGTCCGGACTGGGGTCCGCCATCGACGACCGTTCGACGACCAGTGACCGACGGTCACCGCTCTTACAATGACTGACGAAGAGTTAGCGACGGATCTCGGTCCGCTGGCCATGCTGACGATCGGCGTCGGGACGGCGATCGTCGCCGCGCTCTGGCATCTGTTCGATACCCGCGATACGACCGAAGAACAGGACGCCCTCACTGAGTTCATTCGCAACCAGACCGACGAAATGCCCAAACCCGCCGTCACCGCCGCCACGAGCGTCAAACCCGACGGCGGACGCTACCGCGTGATGGTCCCCGTCGCGAACCCGGATCACGAGACGGACCTGATCACGCTCGCCAGCACGATCGCTAAACAGAGAGGAGGTACCGTCGTCGCGATCCACATCGTCCAGGTCCCCGATCAGACGCCCCTCGAGAAGGGTGCCGACCACGTGGCCGAGTTCGACGCCGAATCCAAACAGCTCCTCGAACAGGCTCGACGGGACGCCGAACCGTTCGGGGTCGATGTCGAAACGAGAACGATCCTCTCACATCGGTCGTTCGACGAGGTGTTCGACGCTGCACAGACGACCGATGCTGACCTCGTCGTGATGGGATGGGGGCCTCGCGCACACGGGCGTGCGGAACAGCGTCGAAACGAGCTCGTCGGTGAGCTCCCGTGTGACTTCCTCGTCTACAAGAATCGCGGGTTCGACGCGTCGCGCATCCTCGTGCCGACCGCCGGCGGACCCGACTCCGAACTCGGTGCGACCGTCGCCAAGTTGCTCGCCGACGAGTACGACAGCGACGTCTCGTTGCTGTACATTCGCGACGACGACGAGTCGACCGCCGACGCCGAAGCCTTCCTCGAGGACTGGGCGACCGATCACGAGCTCGCAGATGCAACGCTGCTCATCGAAGCCGGAGATCCTGGAACTGCTATCCAGCGGGCCGCTCGAGACCGGACGCTGGTGATCGTCGGTGCGACCGAACGGGGCCTCCTCACCCGACTCCTGAGGAACTCGTTGATCGACGACGTCGCCGAAACCGTCGACTGCTCGGTGGTGCTCGCCCAGCGCCGCCACGCCCGATCGCTCCGTGAACGCCTCTTCGGCTGGCGGGCGTAAAAGCTCTCGTCGAATCGACAGCCGGCCAAGTACGGCACCTCCCATTTTGGTTTTCACTGACACGAACGTGTTCGCCAGAATCACCAGTAATCCGTTGCTGAACGGACCGATCCGAACGGAACAACGATAAACAAAAGGTCATCGGCACCAACGACCACGTGATGTGGAAACCTGACGGAGTCGAGTGGACCACCGATCGGACTTCGAACCAGAATCTGACTCGAAAACCGGGCTCATCCGGGCGGTTTCCAAATAGATAAGTGCCCCCAGCAACCATCGTCCGACATATAACTGGCCGACAAAAGAGATGAATACAATCTATAGCGCACTCATTGCCCCGATGCAGCGGACCCGCGTCGACGTGTTCGAGAATATCTTCGTGGTATTCCTCGGACTCGGGACGCTCGTCGGTATCATCGTTGTCGCGTACATGTTGTACAACGCGTACAAATATCGCGATACCGGCGAGACCGACGAAGACGAGGATCTGCCATCCGTTGGGGAGTTACCGACAGGCGGAAAGGGCGGGAAAAAATTGTTCCTCTCGTTCGGCATCAGCGCCGTCATCGTCATTTCACTGGTGATCTGGACGTACACGATGCTCCTGTACGTCGAGGACCCCGACACGACCGAGCAGGAGAAGGCGCTCGAGGGACCAGTCGAAGTGACCGGTGATAGCTTCGCGTGGTACTTCGAGTACGACAACGGGATCGAATCGACGACTACACTTCGGGTCCCCGCGGACGAACGAGTCTGGCTTCAGGTGACGTCTGGCGACGTCTGGCACGCGTTCGGTATCCCCGATCAACGGGTGAAAGCCGACGCGATCCCGGGCGAGTACGACGAAACGTGGTTCGAGGCCGATGAGGCCGACCAGACACAGGAGATCAAGTGTTTCGAGCTCTGTGGCGAGTTCCACACCACGATGACCGGAGAGGTGCAGGTCATGGAGCCCGATGCGTTCGAAGACTGGATGAACGAGCAGCTAACGATGTCGATTACGGTTCAAGACGGGAACGAGACTCCCGTCTCCGAAGAAACCGGATACGGGGATGTCGGATACGAGATGACCCTCGAGAGTCAGGAGTGGGAGTTCGAAGAGACGTACACGGACGACCAGTTCAACAACGGGACGATCGAGGTCAGTAACGTCAGCGACATCGAGCGAGGCGGCGTCTACAACGTGACGATCACGCCGACCGACGACGGCCAGCAGTTCGAACCGGTCGAGGAGCAGTTCGACATGACCGGTCCGGTCGACGAGTCCTTCACGCTCGAGCTGAACGCGACGGAAAGTGAAACCAATGAAAGCGACACGAACGACGGAGGTGAGGCCTGATGAGTGATCTCCCGCCGATGAATTCGGTCAAGCGGTGGTTGGTGACGACGAACCACAAGGACGTCGGGATCCTCTACATCACGACATCACTGTTCTTCCTCATCTTCGGTGGTGTCCTCGCCCTGCTGTTCCGTGCCCACCTCTGGGAGTCGGGCGGGATGCAGTTCGGCGGAAGCACGCTGCTGTCGAACGATCAGTACTATCAGTCGGTCTCTGCGCACGGGCTGATAATGGTCTTCTGGTTCCTCTCGCCGATCGCGAGCGGCTTTGCGAACTACTTCGTTCCCCTGCAGATCGGCGCGAAAGACCTCGCGTTCCCACGACTGAACGCCCTGAGTTACTGGTTCTACCTGTTCTCGGGCATCCTCATGGGAATCTCGTTCTTCCAGGGAGGCACGTTCGCCGGCGGCTGGACGATGTACGCCCCATTGAACGTTCCGACGTATACACCAGCGATAGGCGCGACTGCTGGCAGTAACGCGACGATTCTCGCACTGACTCTGTTCGTCGTGTCGATCACGATCGGGTCGGTAAACTTCCTCGTGACGATGCACCGGTCTCGAGCCGAGGGGCTCGGCCTCTGGAACATCCCGATGTTCTCGTGGTCGTGGCTGCTGACCATCTGGATGATGCTGTTCGCGTTCGCGGCACTGCTGGCAGCGCTCCTGTTGCTGTCAGTCGACCGCCTGTTCCTCACACAGTACTTTGCTACGGACCAGGGCTCGAGCCTGTTGTGGGCCCACCTCTTCTGGTTCTTCGGCCATCCGGAGGTGTACATCGTCTTCTTCCCGGCGCTGGGAATCATGTTCGAGACGTTCCAGACCTTCTGTGGTCGACGACTCGTCGGCCGGAAGTGGGTCATCATCGCGATGGTCCTGGTGGCCGTCCAGTCCTTCCTGGTCTGGATGCACCACATGTTCCTGTCGACGATCAACCTCCCGATCAAGACGCTGTTCATGGCGACGACGATCGGTATCTCGCTGCCCTTCGACCTGATGGTCTTCGCGCTGATCTACACGATGGTCAAGGGTCGCGTGCGCTTTACGACGCCGTTCCTGTTCTCGCTGGGTGCGCTCGTGTTGTTCATCCTCGGTGGGATCACCGGCGTCTTCCTCGGTGCAGTCGTCCTCGACTACGAGTTCCGGGGCACCTACTGGGTCGTCGCTCACTTCCACTACGTAATGGTCTCCGGTGTCACCGCGCTGTTCGGTGGCCTCTACTACTGGTGGCCCAAGATCAGCGGGAAGATGTACGACGAACGGCTCGGCAAGCTCAGTTTCGCCGTCTACTTCCTCGGCTTCAACCTGCTGTACTTCCCGATGTTCCTCGCGTGGGAGACGCCGCGGCGCGTCTTCCACTACGCCGAGAGCGCACAGATCTACCACCAGATGGCGACCGTCGGGGCGTTCGTCCTCGGTGCGGGAGTACTGCTCGTGTTCATCACGCTCGGGAAGAGCTTCCTGTCCGGCCCCGACGCGCCAGACAACCCGTGGACGTTCTCGCGAACCGCCGAGTGGGCGATTCCCTCGCCCCCGCCGCTCGAGAACTGGCCGAACCGACCCAGCTACGCGAGCGGTCGCCTCGAGTTCGTCGACGACGCACCCACGGCGACTGACGGCGGCGTCGCCCACGGAGCGACCACGACGGCCGAGAGCCACGAGGAGGAACACGCCGATCACGCCAGCATCTGGCCGCTCGGCATCGGTGCCGGGACCTTCGTTTTCTTCCTCGGGCTCAGCGGGATCACGCCGTACGTCTTCTCGTTCGTCGAGTCCAACATCGCGAGTGATGTCGGCGACTTCGTGAGCCTGGCCTCGGCACCCAACCAGAGTATCGTCTACCCGATACTGACCGCGCTCGGACTCGGCCTGATGGGGGTCACGCTGTTCCAGTTCGGCCGCGAGCAGTTCGACGCTCCCGAGATGGCCATCGCTGAACGCTGGCCGTTCGGCGGCATCAGCAACGAAAAGATGGGCGTCTGGGTCTTCCTGGCCTCTGACGTCGTGGTCTTCGGGGCCGCGATCGGTGCGTACATCTTCATGCGCATCCACAGCGGCTGGGGTAACTGGCACCTCGAGTCGATCACCATGGCGGGGCTGTTCAACACGTACGTCCTGCTCACCTCGAGTTTCACGGTCATCCTCGCACACGTGATGGCCGAACGCGGAAACAAGAAGGGGCTGCTCGGCGCGCTCAGCGCGACGGTCCTGCTTGGGTTCGTGTTCATGGGCGTCAAGGCCTTCGAGTACAGCAGCAAGTTCGCTGACAATCATTACTGGTTCAGCGGAATCGAGTACTCGCTGTACTTCGTGACGACCGGCCTGCACGCGCTCCACGTCATCCTCGGACTGTTGATCGCCGGGTTCATGATCTACCGCGTCGTCTCGATCGACGCCTACCTCGAGGATCATATGCCAGTGGAGTACTTCGGTCTCTACTGGCACTTCGTCGACATCGTGTGGGTCTTCCTGTTCCCACTGTTCTACCTGATGTAGCGGTCCGCCGCTACACGGGTTCGTTCTGCGCTCGGTTGCAGTTTCGTTTGTTCTGACGAGGACGAAGACGAGAGTGCGAGTTCTCGACATCGCGTTCGCCGACGACACTCGTCGGTACCGAAACTGTGTCCCGCTCAGTCGTTTGATTCCCCGCTACTCGAGAGGCGACAGCTCCACCGGATCCTGACGATTGAACCAACTCGAGAAGGCGGCGAGATAGCATAAAACCGGTAAACGAAATCGGCCACACATTTCGACAATGACGTGCGAGACGGAGCGACGATCGGACGAGGAGAGTGCGGCATCGACAGCCGAGTGACGAGCACGACTCGAGTCCGGGCGTTAGCCGGCCCAGACCAGCGCATAGATGAACGTAAACAGGAAGTAGACCAGAAACACGGAGATGGCCGCCTTGAAGTGAAACGTGAAGAGGTCGTACTCCTCGTCGTCGCGTTCGGCTTCGAACGCCTCGTATTCGTCCTCGGAACACTCCTCGGCGTGGTCGACACCGATATGGAACGTGGCGTATCGTTCGGATTGAAACGGCCGTCCGCAGTACGGACAGGTCTCGCCGGGCGTTTCCTCCGGTGGTACCTCGTACTCCCGCTCGAGTGGCCGATTGGTCGCCATTCGATCGACAATTGCGAGAGCGAGAGGAAGTGTTTGCCGGTTCAGTAGTCCGAGCGGTCAGTAGGGGACAAATCAGTAATTTGGACGATTAGAGGGCCGAAGCGGGAACAATGCCGAGGAGCTGATTGCGGGAGATTACCCTGGAACGTACGGTGGACTCATCGATCCCTGCGAGACAAGATAGAGGCTTACCATCGTGAAAAATACCATCACGACGATGAGCGGATACTGGCTCCTGATCGCCTGAAGTTTGCCGGGGAAGAGATCGAAGGAGACGGTGTGGGAGATCCACACCGCGAGAACGTGCCCGAGCAGGATACCAGCGATCTCGACGTAGCCGAACCAGCCCGGGAGCGTGTACCGGGTTGGGTTCGGCGGCGGATTCAGCGGCATCGCCAGCGCGTCGAACAACGACGGCCACAGCGAGATCGCGAAGCCGATATAGTGTGCGAAGTGGTAGCCGGCCGCAATCGCGAGCAGCGGCGCGGCAAAGCGGAGCCCGAGATATCGACTGGAGAGATACGTCTCGGCCCGATCGCGGGTCCGGTCGATCGCGATCCAGTACACCTTCCAGAACAGGCCGAAGCCACCGACGAGCAAGAGCAGGTAGACGATCACCGGCGGGAGGCCGAGCCCAACCAGCGTTTCGACGGTCCGAACGCCGACCGGAGTGACGATAAACCCACTGTAGGTAAGCTCCCAGACGAGCGCGAGCACGAACGCCACGACGGAGGTGTCGGGTATCAGGTCGTCGTCGCTCAGCCGTGAGCCGGGAAACCGCAGTTCGAACCCGTCGTCCGTGCGCTGGATCGGCGCGACGGCCCCGTAGAGTCGAAACCACAGCGAGAGCGGATCGCCGCGACGGAACCACGTCTCGGGGGAGAAGATTACCGCACTCGAGATCGTAAACAGCGAGTACATGACGAGGACAGATACCAGCGCTCGCGCCGACAAGGTCAGCGGGGCGACGACCTCGAGCCAGACGAACGTCAACAGCGCCACGACGGCGGGCCAGGAGCCGAAGGCCGATGGGTACGATTCGTAGCCGTTCGGCAGCGCCGCGGCGATCCGTCGCCAGGGGTTGAGCGCCGGCCACGGGTTTCCGATGGCGTACGCGGCGATCGTCAGTAACGCCCGCCCGCCGACGAACGTCAGCAGAACGGTCGCGCTGACGAGTCCGATATTCGGACCGCTGATCCCGGCGACGAGAATAATCGCGAGTCCCAGGAGACCGAGGACGCCGAACAGGAGCGAGCCCGCAGTCAGGAGCCGATCCGTCGTGGTCTCGAGCGCCCGGTCGTGGTAGGTTCCGATCACGTCGCGATCGGTGACGAGCATGGTCAACAGCGCCGAGGCGCCGATGGCACCGCCGCCGGTCGCGAGGTAGAGCCACGTCGGGACGGACACGTCGCCACCGCCACCGGAGAGGCCGGCGGCGACGTTGCTCGCGGCGGCGAGGCCGGTGCTCGCGGCGAGGACCGCGAGGGCGAACGCGAACGCGATACCGGTCCGGCGAACGAGAGCCGAACGTCCACTCATTGCCGGCGATTCGCGCCCGCGGCCCATCTACGTGTCGCTTCCGTGTGGCCACCGTTGACCCCGCTGGGTGTCGGTCTGACACGCACCTCCAGCGGTCGCGTATATGCCGGCCAGCCCGGCGAGCGATCGTATGAGGAAGGTATAAGTATCCGTCAGCCGCATTCCACACCAATGGCGAGTATTCGGAACTACGCATTGATTTACGTGGCACTGATACTGCTGGCGACGGGGAAGTTCGTCTTCTTCCACTTCCCGGAAATATTCACCTACGAGCTCGCAGTGGGTGGCACGATGATTCTGGCAGTCATCAAGGTATCCCTGATCGCTGGCTACTTCCAGCACCTGAAAGACGAGCCGCGGTCGATCACCTACCTGATGCTCACCGCGGTGTTCATGGTGGTCCTGCTCACTCTCGCAGCAGGGTACTCGATTCAGTAACGCGGCTCTCGACGGCAGTCGGCTGGAAACCGAAATTGTGTCTTCTCTCGCCGTTTCAGACGATATCAACTCCGATCTCTCGTTGGAACAGACTCGTTGCTTACAACGCAGGTGACTCGACCGGTCGACAGCGACATCCGTGGCGGAACAGGCTCGCGATGACCTCGATCGGATCCATGTCGCCGGCGGAACGGACGCCGGCTACCGGTGGGAGACCCCGTTCGCTGGCGAGCGATTCGGGTCCGGATTTTCTCGAGGTAATCGAAAAGAAACCCCTGTCGCTCGAGAATCGTCAGTAATACTGGGACGCCACTGGTCCACAGGTCGACCCGCCGCCGCTTACCGTTCGAACTCGTCGTCGCGGCCGTCCGAACGACCATCGTCCGCCTCGAGTTCGGGGTCCTCGTCCGATGCGACGCTTTCCGCCGAAAACTCGGCCCTAAGCTGGACCGCATCGTCGGTGACCTCGTCGATGGCGTCGTCCTCGAGCGGGACGATATCGCCGGACGAGGGCTCCCAGTCGAGTACGGCCTTGATCGATTCCGTCATTTCCGGTTCCGGATCGACGTGTGCGGTCGCCGCGTCGACAGTGGCGACGGTACCGAGCGTCTCGCCGTCCGCGCTCTCGACGGGCTTGCCGACATCGTCGTCAGTGAGGGACGAATCCATCACGTGGGCCATACCACCGCTCCCAAGAAGCCCTTCTGCCTGCACGGTCCGACGACCCAGATTCTGCTCACGCCAACTCGAGAGCTGTCTGCAGATCCGACTCTATGGCGTCGACTTTGCTGCGGTCGTACAGCGCCGCCGCGGGATGGAACGCCGGCACGACGGAGCGGCCCTCGCGCTCGAATTCGCGCCCGTGGAGGTCGGTGATCGTCTCGTCGGTGTCGAGAAGCTCGGTCGTCGCGAAACTTCCCAACGGGACGAGCACGTTCGGATCGACGCGTTCGATCTCCGCCTCGAGCACCGGCCACCAGGCCTCGATCTCGTCGACGTGGGGATCGCGGTTCTCCGGCGGCCGTACCTTGACGAGATTGGTGATATAGAGGTCGCGGCGGTCGGAGCCGATCGCCTCGAGCGCTCGATCGAGCTGCTGGCCGGCCTGGCCGACGAAGGGTTCGCCCTGAGTAACTTCCTGCTTGCCCGGGGCCTCGCCAACGAGCATGGCATCCGCCGACAGCGGCCCGATCCCGGGGACGAACCGTTCCGGATCGAACTGGTCGTCGGGCACCGCCTCGAGCACCGTTTCGAACTCCGCGTCGAACTCCCAGTCGGTCGCGGTTCGGTCGCTCATCGAGTGGGGCTCCGACCGCGTCGAGGAAACACCTTTTCGCTGCGCACGCTACCCGACGGGTCGGTCGAAACGGCGGCCGTCGCTCGACGGGTAGATCCGACGCCGACGGCTGGGGTACCGCTCGCTCGAGGTAGTCGCCCACCGATCCGTCGGTCCCGTGCCGGTCGGCGAGCGGTCCTCTCGCCGGGAACCGTCGATGACCACCGGAGACCACGCCGGTCGATGGCCCGCTCGAGACGGATCGCGGGCGGGCACATGCATGCTGTAGCGCTTTCCCTCGAACGGACGGATGGTGAAGAACAGATGGCATTCAAACCGCCGATCGAGTGTCCGATCTGCCGTGACGTACTGGAACTCGATCGGACGCTCGAGGACCACCTCGTCGGGGCCCACACCCACGACGAAGTCGCCCGCTATCTTGCTACCCTCCACGACCAGGTCGAGATGCAGCCGGTCTCGGACTGAGCAGCGCCGGCAGTCAAACGCGGTCCGATCGCTCGCGTCGACAGCGATCGGTCTCGCCCCCGCGTCTCACGTGGCGTTTGCAGACTGCGCGTCCCCATCGTGACGCGAGAGCGGAGCGGACGTCACCCCGTTTCGTCGACCGTGTACGCCGAAATCCAGGGCGGCATCGACCGGTCTTTCGACCACTCGAACAGGTGCCGTTTCTCGTTCGCGTAGTAGTACCGGTAGGCATCGACGTAGTCGTCAGCCGTCCACGCTCCCGTCACCTGCGGCGGATCCTCGCGGCCCTCGGCCGGCCACTCGAGGCCGCGAACGCGATCCACGTCGAGGGAGCGAACGGTCGCCCAGCAGCCGTGTCGGTCCGTCGATTCGTGATCCCAGCGGTAGCGCCACTCCTCGTGAGCCGCCTCGGTGTAGTCTCGAAGGGACCGCCAGTTAGCGGCCGATCGCGCTGCCCAGCGCGTCAGCGGGTGATTCGGATGGGTGAAGTACAGCGCGTCTGATTCGGGGTAGCCGTTTTGCTGGACCGCGGTCGTTAGCACCATCGAACACTCGAAGACGCTGCTCATAACGTGGCGATCGACGAGCCAC
This sequence comes from Natrinema zhouii, assembly GCF_013456555.2. Classification (GTDB taxonomy): domain Archaea; phylum Halobacteriota; class Halobacteria; order Halobacteriales; family Natrialbaceae; genus Natrinema; species Natrinema zhouii. Next base: position 1,167,702 of record NZ_CP059154.1, on the reverse strand, counting down.
GCCGCGGCTCGCTCGAGGTCGCGATCGAGCCAGAAGGCGTTGACCATGTGTCGGGTACGTCACACAGCGGGTTATGTCCCTCACCGCGTACAGCGTGGTACCGACTGGTAAATGGAGCAATAGAGCAGCCGCTCACGGACCGAAGAACGGAAAGAGAAACGAGAGCGGGGTTACTCGCCGCCGAACATATCGCGCATCATCGGATGCATCTCCATCATCTGCTCCTCGGCGATCTCCTCGTACAGCTTGTACGTGATGGAGACCGCCAGCAGCAGCCCGGTACCACTCACACCGCCGATGGTACCGAGCATGTTGGCCCAGACGGCCAGCAGGCCGACCAGCGCGCCGCCGATGACGGTCACTTGCGGAATGTACCGTTCCATGACCTTCTCGATGACGCCCACGTTCTGTCGGAAACCGGGGATCTGCATCCCGGAGTTCTGGATCTGCTTCGCCGTCGATTCGGGCCCCATGTCCGTCGTCTCGACCCAGAAGATGGCGAAGATCGCACCACCGACGACCATGAAGGTAACGTCGATACCGATCCGGATCATCGCTTGCCACCACTCCTGGGTGAAGTTAGCGGACCACCACATCCAGTCTTGGGGCGAGTAGATCGGAGATACGTAGTAGAAGAACCCGCCGTCGGGTTGTCCACTCGAGTAACTACCGAGCCAGGCGGGCATCCCGTCCCACTGGCGGTTGAGGATCTGCCCCATGAACTGGACGTTCGCCTGCACTGCGCGAACGAGGATCATCGGCAGGACGCTCGCGTAAATGAGCTTCACGGGGAACCGACCACGGGCACCCTTGACTCGAGCGTGACTCAATGGGATCTCGACGCGGACTGACTCCGCGTAGACGACGATCCCGAAGATCAGCAGCGTCGTCAGCAAGGCGATGATCTGCCCATCGCCGATCAGTAGCGTCTGCAAGCCACTGCCACCGATGATCGAGCCGATTTCGACCTGTCCGGTCAGGATGCGGTACCAGTCGTAGAAGAACCCGCCCGGAACGGGATTGATGAGCCCGGAGACCAGTCGCTGGCTCACGCCAGCGATGATGAACAGGCCGATCCCGCTGCCGACGCCCCACTTGCTGACGACCTCGTCCATGTAGAGGATGAGGATACCGCCAACGACGATCTGGGCGAACATCAGGAACTGCACCTGTGTCTGATCGAGGGTGAGCCCGCCGAGCTGGAGCTGCGGCACTGCTGGCAGGAAGCCGCCGGCGAACACCATCGGGAGCCCGGTCAGGATGACCATCATGACGACCAGTACCTTCTGGAGGCCCTGATAGAGGACCTGGTCACGGGGATCGTCCGTATCGAGCCCGAGCAGGTTCGCACCGCCGAGCAACTGCAAGACGATGCTCGCGGTGACGATCGGTCCGATACCGACCTGTAGCACCGATCCGTGCGCCCCGGCGAGGATCGCACGGAACTGTCCGAAGAGGTCGTCCGCTCCCCCGGACTGGAACCCGAGCAGCGAGATGTTCGTCAGGAAGAAGTACAACATGAGGATGCCGACCGTCCACATCAGCTTCCGCTTGAAGGGGACGTGCCCCTCCGGACGGCGTACTGTTGGCATCCTCGTCAGGACCGGTTCAGCGGCTTCCTTCCATCCCATAGTTATTCCTCGTCCTGTTCAGTGTCGGCTTCGTCGTCCTCGGCCTCGGCGGCTCGCTCCTCGCCGCGCTCGGAGAGGATCGCTTCACCGCCGGCGGACTCGAGTTTCTCTGCTGCCGTCTCGGAGAAGGCGTCCGCAGTGATCGTCAGCTGGTTGCGGACCTGCCCGGAGCCGAGGACCTTGACGACGTCGACCTCGTGGCCGTCCTCGACGACGTCGCGTGCGTCGAGTGCGTAGCCGTCGTCGGTCTCTTCAGCGAGGTCCTCTGCGGCGTAGAGGATCGCGTCCTCGTCTAGCTTCTGGACGTCGATCTCCGCGACCGTCTCGCGGATGTCGTGAGGTCGCTTGAAGCCGTGTTTGCCCTTCGGTTCGTAGTTGTGGAACTCGTGTTTGCTGCGCCCGGCACGGCCGCGGCCACCACGGTGGCCCGCACCGCGTCGGTTCTTGTGGGAACCGCCGCTGTGGGTCCGCGATCCGCGCTGGCGTCGTTTTTTGCTCGTCATAGTTATCGCATCGATTCTAGGAGGTCGTTAATCTCCCCGGTTGTATGTTTTCCGAGTTGGCCGCCCTCGACGGTCGGCTTTTTGATACCGTCGTGACCCCCCCGCGGTGGGTGGAGTCGAAGCGTCGGTGACAGTCCCTCGTCACGAAGTGTCGTCTCCTCGTCGAGCAGCGCGTCGGCCAGTTCACCGAAGGTGTCGTACTCGGTGTTGTCGGCCAGCCACTCCTCGTCGACGTCCGCCTGCTTGCCCTCGAGGGGCTCCGCTCGCTTCGCGAGCAGAGTCTCGAGCACGTCGGCGTCGGGCTCTCCGACGGCGACGTAGTCGTTGACCTTGGCGATCATCCCCTCGTACGGGTCGGTTTCGGGGACGAGCGTGCAGTGGTTGACGTTGTGGATGTTGAGCATCGACAGGGTGTCCTGAACGTCTTCCTGTCGGTTCACTTCGCCACGGATCTGAACGATCGCTTTCATTGGTCAGCCACCTCGGCTTCGTCACGGCCGCCTCGTTGTCGCGGCTGTCGCGACTGCGAGGCGTTCTCGAGCGCGTTGTACGTCGCTTTCGCGAGATTGACCGTCGTTCGAGTGTTGCCGTGGCTCTTGGTCCAGGCGTTCTCGATGCCGGCCAGTTCGAGGACGTGACGGACGGTGTCGCTGGCGGCCAGTCCGAGCCCTTCGGGGGCCGGAATGACCTCGACCTCGACGGAGCCGGCCTTGCCGGTCGTCTTCCGCGTCAGCGAGTGGGGCCGATCCGAGCGGTCCTCCCAGGAGCCCGAGCCGCGGGGCACCTTGATCATGTTCAGCTTCGCGATACCGATCGCCTTCTGGATGGCAGAGCCGACCTGGTCGTCTCGACCCTCGGCGTAGCCGACGAAACCGTTACGGTCGCCGACGGCGACGACGCAGCGGAACTTCACGCGTCGTCCGGAGTCAGTCATCCGCTGGACCATGTTGATGTCCAGCACTTCGTCTTCCAGTCCGGGAAGGAGCTGGTCGACGAGTTCGGGTTCCTTCAGCGGGAGGCCCGAGTTGAGGGCGGTTTCCATGTCCTCGATTTCGCCCTCCTGGACCTTCCGACCGAGACGGGTGACGGGCTCCCATCCTCTATCGTTGTAGTTGCTCATTCGAGAATCGCCTCTCGTACCTCGTCGAAGTGTTCGGGGAGATCCGCTGCGTCGAACTCGCCGCTGTACAGCGGCTCGTCGAGCTGTTCGGCGTACTCGGCGATATGCTCGCCGCGCGTTCGCGACCAGTCCGCGAGTACGCTATCGTTGTGCGGGATCTCGAGGCCGGCGTCGATCGCGCCCTCCTGTACCGCGAACACCTTGTTGCCGGGCGTCGCCGTGTTGAGGCCGATGTCGAGGACCGCTTCCTCGACACCGGCGTCGACGGCTCGCTGGCCGGCCAGCAGGCCGGTCAGATACGCCGCGGAAATGTTGCTTGTGGGGGCGTCCCAGCCGTACTCCGCCAGATCGCTCGAGTGCGCGCTTGCAAGCGTCTCGTCTCCCTGAGGTCCGGGAGTGATCAGCTGCGCCGTAGTGTGCTTGTTACTCTTGCGAGCAACGAGGCGGGGCTTTCCCGATTTCAGCAGGCGCAACCTCTGGTGGTAGTCCGTCCGGACCTCACGGCGACGCCGCATCGGCACTTTGTATCGTGGTCCTGTCGCCATTATTGGTCACCGAAGTTGTCGTCGATATAGTTCAACAGGTACTGGACGCTACGGAACTCCCCGCCGCCCGCCTTCTTGTAGAGCGTGCGGTACTGCGTGGGCGTCAGTTCGCCCTTGTCGCGGAGGTCGCGTAGCTTCCGTCGCTGTGCGCGGATCTTCTTCTGCCACTCTTCTTTCTCGTTCTGGCGGGCGCCTTTCTTGCCGCGGCGCTTGCCCTGGCCGTTCTGATGGCCGTAGGCGCGTTTCGCGTTGCGCTCACGGGCGCGGCCGCGAGAGTTGCCCGAGGGTTCGTCGGCCTGAATGCGACCCTCGTCGACGAGATCGCGGATCTCGTCACGAGTGATCGCTTCGGCGATGTCTCCCTGCGCGTCCGGGTCGAACCAGACGCGGTTCTTGCCGACGTCCATGACGTCGGCCGCCAGTCGCTTCTGTGCACTCAGATCAGTCATCTGTTTCCACCTCGACTTCTTCGTAGGTCGGGTTCAGGACGCGCACGCCCTGGTCTTCCGCTTCCTCTTCGATCCGTTCGCGCTTGCGCGCGCCGACCGCAGAGGCGATCCGAACCGCTTCGCTGTCGCCGTCGACGCCCTCGAGGTCGCCGAGATTCTCGACGTAGACTTCCTCGAAGCCGCTGGGGTGTTTGCCCCGGACGGCCGTCGGCGTTCGGTAGCCGGCTTCGACTTTCGGACCTTTGCCCTTGACGCCGCGGCGCTGCTTGGACAGCTGGCCGCGGGGTCGACGCCAGGACTCCGGCGTCCGCTTTTTCTTGTGGTAGTCCTGCCGCTTGAACTGCGGTTTCCCCTCGACGTGTCGACGGTTGAGGAGTCGCTCCTCGTTCTCGGACAGGTCGGGCGTCTTCTCGGTCAGCCCGCGTGGCTGCAGTTCCGTCTCGACGTCTTCGTCGGGTTCTTCTTCTTCGGCGCCCTCGTCTTCGATCTCGGCCTCGGTCTCGTCGGTGACCTCGAGGTCGCCGACGTCGGCTTTGATACGGGCCGCGAGCGCGTTCCCGACGCCGTCGGCATCGGCCAGGTCGTCCTGGTCGGCATCCTTGACGTCCTCGATGGACTCGAAACCGGCATCGCGCAGTGCGTCCGCTTTGCTCTCGCCGACGCCGCTGATGTCCTCGAGCGTCTGCGGCTCGTCCGAGTCTTGCTCGTCGTTCGATTGATCGTCTGCCATCTATCAGACACCTCCTTTGGCGGGTTTAGTGGTGATGTAGACCCCGTCCTGGAAGACGCGGGTGTCCTTGCCGCTGACCTTCGTCAGCTGCTCGATGTCGGCCGCCGTCTGTCCGACGTGCTCCTTGTTGGGGCCGGACAGGACGAGCTGCTCGTCGTCGACGGTAACGTCGGTCTCACCGTGGATAGTCGTTCGTCGCGGTGCCTTTTCGCCGAGGAAGTTCTCGATGACGATCTCCTCGCCTTCCACACGGACCTGCATCGGGAAGTGAGAGTAGAAGACTTCCATCTCGTACTCCCAGCCCTCGGTCACGCCGTGGACTGCGTTTCGGATGTGGCTCTCGAAGGTGCCGACGGTCGAATTCGTCTTCGCGTCCTCGGCACTGCTTTCGATGACCACCTGATCGTCGTCGGTCTCGACGGTCACGTCGGGGTACCAGAGGCGGCGCGTCACGCTGCCTTCCGGCCCTTCGACGGTCACGTCGAACCGATCGACCTCGACGGTTACGTTCTCGGGGATTTCCAGTTCTACTCGCATGGTCAGTAGACGTATGCGATCACCTGGCCCCCAATACCCTGTTCGCGAGCCTCGTAGTGGCTCATAATGCCACTGCTCGTCGTGACGACGAGGGCACCGAAGTCTCGAGCGGGGAGATAGCGCTTCTCCCACTTCTCGAAGCCCTCGGAGCCGACGGCGTAGCGGGGCTTGATGGGGCCGCACTGGTTGATCGCTCCTTTCAATTCGACCTCGAACTGACCGGCTTTACCGTCGTCGACGTACTCGAAGCCGTCGATGTACCCGCGGTCGTAGAAGACCTCGAGTACGCTGCCGATTTCGTTCGAGGCGGGCGTTACCTCGTGGGTGAGATGACCCACACTCTCGGCGTTATCGATTCCCGAGAGCGCGTTGCTGAGTGGATCGTTTCCGGTCATGTTATCTGTACTTCCTGAATCCCATGTCGCGGGCGATCTCGCGGAAGCACTGTCGGCAGAGGTTGATGTCGTACTTCCCGACAAGTCCCTGCTCGCGGCCACAGCGCTGACAAGACTCGATCTGTCCCGTCCGCTTTGCTGCGTGCTCGCCCGTGCGGTCGTTTTCTGTTTCGCTTTCACTCATCGTCTGTGCCCTCTACGGTCACGTCGAAGTTCCCCTCGAGGAACGCGATGGCGTCCTCAGGGGTCAATCGGTGGCTCGAGGGGATCGATCGGGTCGCCTTATCGCGTTTGGCGATGCGGTAGCCCGGACGCACCAGGTTGACGGTGACGTCCAGCCCGTAGATCCCGACGTTCGGGTCGTACTCCTGGCTGGGGAAGTCGGTGTGTTCCGCGACACCGAAGCTGAAGTTCCCCGTGTCGTCGAACTGCGACGACGAGATGTTCGACAGCGGGAGCGCTGTCTCGAGGAAGTCGTGTGCGTCCTGGTCGCGAAGGGTGACCTTCGCGCCGATCGGATCGCCCTGTCGAATGCCGAAGTCAGGTTCGGTCCGCTTGGCCTGCGTGCGGACGCTCTCCTGGCCGGTGACCGTTTCGATGATGTCCTCGGCCTTGCCGAGTTCGCGACCACCCTGACCGACGCCCATGTGGACGACGACCTTCTCGACGCGGGGCTCGCGCATTTCGTGGAAGTCAGCGTTGCTGGCTTCGCTCATTCGTCATCACCTGTGTTCGCGGATTCCTCGTCCGCGTCGCCAGTGAAGTTCTCGTCGATGACGACGACGTACTCTTCGACGGTTTCGAAGCCGCCGTCGTCCATGGAGACACCGACGCTGTTCGAGCCGCTGCCCGGCGTGATGTCGATCGCGTCGATCTCGCCGACCTTGCCGCCGTGGTTGCCACGGACGGCCGTCACGAGCGCACCTTCCTCGTAGGGGAAGTGTGCGACGACGGATTTGTCGTCGTTGTCGACGACGATCGAGTCCTTCGGGCGGTACTCGTCGGAATCGGTGAGGACGTTCGTCCCGTCGTGGAGGGTCAGCTGCGTCTCGCCACCCGGAACCTGCTGTTTGCCCTCGATCTTGCCGAGGCGGCTCCCTGCGGCGTCCTCGTCGATTTCGGTCAGCGCGAGCCGACCGCCCTCGTCGGGGAAGACGCGGTAGTACTCCTCGCGACCAGGGAACGCAACGATGTCGAACATGCCGATCGGGCGCTGTTCGTCGTTGATCGCGTCCCCGTTGATGAGGATCGAGTCCTCCGAGAGGGCGTAGCGCGCTTCCTTCCGCGAGTCCACGTAGCCGAGCACGTCCCGCAGGAGGACGACGAGCGGCACGCCGTCCTCGCCGTGCGGGCCGGCACCGGCCTTCACCGTGAAGGTCTCGGTCTTCCGCTCGACCGGCCAGGACTTCGGAACTGACAGTCGCTTCTGGTGTTTCGTCATTCGGTATCACCTTCGAGACGCGACTCGCGACGCTCGTCCTCGAGGTCGAGCTCCGTGAGACGGACGTTCGACGGGTCCAGCGGCCGCGGCACTTCTTCGCCGTCGGCCGTCTCGACCGTCACGTCCTCGACGTGGATGGTTCCATCCTCGAGAATCGCGCGCATGACCTCGCCTTCCTCGCCGGCGAAGTCGCCGCGCATGACCTCGACCGTGTCGCCCGCGTTGACGCGGGTTCGACGGGTGTCGTACTCCTCGCGGAGGTCGTCGGACAGCGTCGCGTGCAGCTGCTTTCCTCGCTGGTGCAGCGGCGCGTTTCTCGTCTTCGTTCGCTGTTTGTCTGGTTGCGTGGTCATATCTATACGATCATCGTCGCCGTGCTGGCGATTGCTCCGAAGCGCTCTGCGACTTCGCGGGCGATCGGCCCCTTGATCTCCGTGCCGCGGGGCTCCTCGTTCTCGTCGATGATGACCGCCGCGTTGTCCTCGAACTTGAGCCGCGTGCCATCGGGCCGGCGGATCGACTTCCGCTGGCGGACGACGACGGCCTCGAGGACCTGTCGGCGCATCTCCGGGGTACCCTTGGTGACCGAGACGGTCACTTTGTCACCGATCCCCGCCTTCGGCTGGCGGTTCTTGGTGCCGTGGTAGCCCGCGACGCTGATGACTTTCAGCTCACGCGCGCCGGTGTTGTCGGCACACGTGACCAGGGATCCCTTCTTGAGTCCCTGCGTGACGTCGGCTTTCATCGCCTCCATCACTCGTCACCCTCGTCTTCGTCGGTCGCGAAGTCCTCGTCCGAAAGCTCCGGCTCAGGCTCGGCCTGGCTCGTGAGTTCGGCGAGGTCCTCCGCTGTCGCTTTCTGGGTTACTTCGACGACCACGTGCGATTTCGTCTTCGACAGTGGTCGGGTCTCTGCGATCTTGACCGTGTCACCGACCGAGAGCGGCTCGAGCACGCCCGGTACGTGTGCCGGGATGCGCGAGCGTCGTTTCATGTGTCGGTCGTACTTCGGGACCGCCACATCGTACTCTCGCTCGACGACTACGGTCTTGTCCATGTCCGTCGAGACGACCGTCCCCTCGAGGATCTGTCCTCGAACGGAGAGGTCGCCGTAGAACGGACACTTCTCGTAGTCGTATTCCTCCGGATTGTTCGGTTCCGGAGGGGTTTCAACGTCTAGTCCTATTGCCATGGTGAGTCACCATTCGTTTCCGTGCGTCGGGCGGGTCGTGAGAGCAGCCGCGATCCATCGACCGTAACGTAGGCTACATCCTCGCCAGCGCAGTCCGCAGCGGGTGAGGTTCGTTCCTCGGATCCCCCGGCGGGTTCAGTGTCGGCCAGTTTGGACGCAGTCCCCGACTCCTTCGCGGAGTCGGCGGCTTCATCTGTGATCGCGAACTCGAACGTCGAGCCCGATTTCGGCACCATCACGACCCGAGACTCGCCGTCGTCACGGACTTCTATTGAGAGAGTTTTGGTCGTCTCGATGACGACCCGTCCCTCGAGGCCGACCCGCGAGGAGTCGTCGCTCTCGACGACTCGCACGGGGAGCCCGTTGAGTTCGTGTCGCGGCAGGGTCTCGGGTGTCAGTGCCATTGGTGTGTCGTTATTCCGCGTCTGTGTCCGCTTCGTCCTCGAGATCGCCTTCCTCGTTCTGGATCGTCTTGATCCGAGCGACGGTGCGACCGAGTTCGCCGATGCGACCCGGATTCTCCGGGGCACCACCGGCGGCGAGGACGGACTTCTGGTTCAGCAGTTCGGTCTCGAGTTCCTCGAGTTCTTCCTCCCGCTCGGCGGGAGTCATGTCGCGGATCTCTTCGACGTGGAGGATCGCCATCAGGCGTCACCTCCCTCGTCCGCGTCTGCCTCGTCGTCCGCCTCCTCGTCCATCTCCTCGACGAGCTCTTCGGCTTCCGCTTCGACGTCTTCCTCGAGCTCTTCGAGCTCTTCGTCGACGTCTTCGTCGTCGGGGACTTCGACTTCGTCGAACTCCTCGTCGGCGTCGGCCTCGACCTCCTCTTCGATGACTTCCTCGACGACGTCTTCGTCGAGGTCGGCTTCGTCGGTTTCGACGGCTTCGTCAGCCGCAGCCTCGGCACCGCTCTCGGCGGCCTCGGCCTCCTCGGGTTCGCCCTCGAGGAGTTCCTCGACGCCGCCTTCCGCGTTGACTTCGACGGCGTCCGGGACGACCTCTTCCGGATCCATGTCCTCGTTGACCTGGAAGTCGTCGGGGAGCTCGGCTCCCGGCGGGATGATCTTGACGTCGACACCGATGGTGCCGAGTTTCATCACCGCGACGCCCTGGCCGTGGTCGACGACCGTCTCGGCGGGCTCGCCGTTGTGCTTGATGTAGCCGCGGTTGAACTTCTCGACGCGCGATCGTGCGCCGGTGACCTTCCCCGACAGGACGATCTCCGCGCCGAGCGCGCCGGCGTCCATGATCCGGTCGATCGTTGTGTGACCGGCCTTCCGGAAGTACCAGCCGCGCTCGAGCGCGTTGGCCAGTCGGTCCGCGACGATCCGTGCGTTGAGGTCGGGTTCGTCGACCTCCTGCACGTCGATCTGGGGGTCCTCGAGGTTGAACTTCTCCTCGAGGGCCGTCGTGACCTTCCGGATGTTCTCGCCGCCTTTGCCGATGACCATCCCGGGCTTCTCGGCCTTGAGGACGATCTGGGTTCCCATCGGCGTCTTGGCGACGTCCATGCCACCGTAGCCCGCGCGGCCGAGCTCTTCCTGGAAGAACTCGTCGATCTGGGACCGCTGCAGGCCGTTTTCGATGAATTGGTGTTCGTCAGCCATTAGCTATCGTCCTCCTCGTCTTCGACTTCTTCGACGACGATCTCGACGTCGACCTGCGGCGTGTTCCACGCCGACGCACGCCCCATCGCGCGGGGCTTGCGGCCCACGGACTCGCCGACCTTGTGGGCGGCGACGTGGACGATTTCCATCGACTCGCCGTCGAAGCCCTGATGATCCGCGTTGGCTTCGACGTTCTCGAGCAGGTCGAGGAACTCCCCCGAGACCTTCTCGGGGTACTTGCCGGCGTCCCAGCCCTCGATGTCGGAGCGGTGACCCGCGCCGGCGTTGTGGGACTTGAACGGCACCGACTGCTCTTTGTCGATTACGTCCTGAAGGTACGCCCGGGCCTCACCGACGGTCCGGCCCTTGAGTTGGCGTGCGACTTCCTTGCTGTGCTTGTTGCTCATATGACGCTCCCGAAGCATGGCTTTCGCCGTGGCGTCGGGATCCGCGTCGACAGAGTAGTTGATTCCCATACGTGGATCACTTCAGTGGGACGAACTTCGACGATCGGGTCGCGCCGATGCCGGCCTGTCCGTGCTCGACGGAGGTCCGTGTGAGCTGGAACTCGCCGAGATAGTGGCCGATCATTTCGGGTTCGACACGAACGCGTTCGAACGCCTGCCCGTTGTAGACCTCGAAGGTCAGTCCAACGAACTCCGGCAGGATCGGCATATCCCGCAGGTGCGTTCGAATCGGGTCGTTCGCCGTTTCTTCGTCGCCCTTCTCGCTGGCCTCCTCGCGAAGCTTCTCCTTCTCGACGGAGAGGCCGCGTTTGATACTTCGCCGCTGTCGTGCGGGGAGCAGTTCCACAACCTCGTCGAGCTCCATCGACTGCAGCTCCTCGAGCGTGTGGCCGCGGTAGGTGAACTCACCTTCACGGCCGGTTCGGTACTCCTGACTCATTTCTTTCCACCTCGACCGGTGCTTCGGGACGCGATGTCACCGACCTTCCGTCCCGGCGGGGCGTCCCGCGAGACGGACTTGGGTTTGCCGGGGTGCTGTCGGCCGCCGCCACCGAACGGGTGGTCGACGGCGTTCATCGCGACACCGCGGACGCGGGGCCACTTGGTGCCCCGGGACTTCATCTTGTGATACTTGTTGCCGGCCTTGACGAAGGGCTTCTCCGTGCGGCCGCCGCCGGCGACGACGCCGATGGTGGCTCGACACTGCGGATCGAGGCGCTTGACCTCGCCGCTGGGAAGCTGAATGACCGCCGCGTTGCGGTCGTGGGTGATCAGGTCGGCGTTGGTCCCCGAGGCGCGAGCGAATCGACCGCCGTCGCCCGGGTTCGCTTCGACGTTACAGACCGGCACTCCCTCGGGAATCTCCGCGAGCGGGAGCGTGTTGCCGGGCTTGATCTCCGCCGTGACACCGACTGCGAGCTCCTCGCCCACGGTGATGCCTTCGGGTGCGAGGATGAGGCGCTGATCGCCATCGTCGAACTCGACGGCCGCGATCGGTGCGGACCGAGCCGGGTCGTGTTCGATGTCGACGACCGTCCCGCGGACGATATCGTCGTCTTCCTCTTTCTTGTGCTCGAGCTCCGCTTTGTATCGGTGCGACGGGGCACGGAACGTGGAGGTCCCGCGGCCGCGTCGTTGTCCTTGAATGCGTCGTCCCATTCTCAGAACACCCCGATGCGCGAAGCGACTTCCTGTGCGTCGTCCTCCTCGGAGAGGCGGACGATCGCTTTCTTTTTACCCTTCATCGTTACCTGCGTGTTGACGTTCTCGACCGAAATCTCGAAGCGCTCTTCGACCTCGTCCCGAATCTCGGGTTTGGTCGCGTCCGGGTTGACGACGAACTGGAGCTTGTTCTCGAAGTCCATGTCGTTCATCGCCTTCTCGGTGACGAGCGGGTGTTCGATGGCCGAACTCATCGGTCGGCCACCTCCTCGAGTGCACTTTCGGTCCAGACGGTGAGTCGTCCCGGCTGTGCGCCGGGGGCGAGATCCTCCGCGTTGACCTCGGCGGCCGTCGTCACGTCGGCACCCGCGAGGTTCCGGGCCGCACGGGACGGGCCGGTCTCGCTGGACGTGACGAAGAGGATCGACGTCGGCGTCTTGTACTTGCGGCCACGGGCTTTCCCCTGACCGGAGCGGACGTTGCGACCCTCGTCGGCGCGTTCGATGTCGTCTTCGAGGCCGAGTGCCTCGAGGAAGTCGACGACCGCTCGAGTCTTCTGGAGGTCCTCGAACTCGTCGTCGACGACGACGGGAAGCTCGCACTCCTCGTCGAACTCGTGGCCGCGCTCGGCGACGAGTTCGGCGTCGGTCGTCGCAGCGATCGCGCTGCGAACGGCCAGTTTCTTTGCTTTCGTGTTGATCGATTCGGACTGGTCCTTCTCGGCCTTCGGCGGGTGTGCCTTGCGTCCCTTGACGGCCTGGGGGACGCGGCGAGCGCGACCCTCCTGCCGTGGGACGTGGGCCATACCGCGGCCGCTACCGAACGATTCGGCCGGCGTTCGAAGGCCGGCGAACTCGTCGGCACCGTAGTCCTGTTTTCGGTTTGCCTGTGCGGCGCGTACGGCGCGGCCGATCAAGTCCGGGCGGTACGTGGTCTCGAAGACCGCCGGGAGCTCGATCGTGTCCGCGTCGTCGCCGTCCAGGTTTCGTACTGTTGCGTCCATGTGTTATCCCTGGTTGGATGCGGTGGAGACGTAGCGAACCTCGGGATCGAGGCGCGGCTGGTCTCCGGGTCGGATCGCCGGGCGGAAGCGTACGAGACGCTGTTGCGGCCCGGGGAGCGAGCCCTTGATCAGCGCGTGCGGTCCATCGACTTCGCCGTAGTTGACGAAGCCGCCGTCGACCGTCGCGTCTGCGCCGTCGCCGATGTCGACGAGGCGCTTGTTCAGTTCCGTCCGCTGGTGGTAGCCGGTCTGCCCCTGCTGGGGAACCGTCGACCGAACGCGGGACGGGTTCCAGGGGCCGAGGTTACCGATGCGGCGGCGCCATCCCTGCCGGGCGTGCTTGCCCTTTCGTTTCTGGACGCCCCATCGCTTGACGGGACCCTGGGTCCCTTTCCCTTTCGTGACGCCGCTCGCGTCGACGTACTCGCCGGCGCGGAACACATCGTTCATGACGTGCTCGCCACCGTTCTCGATCGTCTCGAGGGCGAAGTCGATGCGGTCGTCGACGGAGCCGCCGCCGACGCGCGTTTCCATCACGTCCGGTTTCTTCTTCGGCATCGAGGGCAGGTCCCCCGGAACCGTGTGGGTGATGACGCGAACGTCATCGACGCGACCCTCCTCGTGGAGGGAACGGAGCTCGTCCGTGGTCGCGCCGTTGTCGTTCTCGTCACCGGGAAGGTCGAGAACGCGATCGAGTTCGGGAACGAACTCGTCGGTCCAGACCTCAGTTATCGGCTTCATACCGTACGGCGTGTCTTCATATGCTCGCAGAGCGACGGCGCGCATCGGCGGCGTCTCCACGATCGTCACGGGGACGGTCTCTTCCATCCCCTCGGTCGGCGAGTTCGCTTTATCGTCGACCATGACGACGTGGGTCATGCCGGCCTTGTAGCCCGCGAAGCCCTGGAGCGTCGGCTGTCCGTCGTCGTCCGGCCACGAGTTAAAGCGCGGGACCTCGCTGGTCGCCCGCTGTCGTGGACCGAACCCGAGTGAGCCTTTGCGTGGTGTATTTGCTTGTGGCATTCTATCACTCTCTCAGTGAGAGGGGTGCGAGGGTAGCGAACAGAGCCTCCTCCGTTCGCACGACCTCGCTTCCCTGATCCGGAACCGTGTTTAGCCAGAGGTCGAACCCCGGATCGGCAGTGGGTTCGACTCCGTTATCGGCCGCGTCGCCATGTCCGGACGACGCTTCGATGGCCGATTCCTCGATTCCGAGGATAGCCGGCAGCCCTCTCTCGGGCGCGCCGAAGGCGACGGTCATCCCGTCGCGCTGGACGCGTCCGGCCAGCGTCTCGAGCCGCCCGACGGTGAGATGCTCACCGAATCGGGAGGCCGCGATGCGAACGCCGGCGTCCTCACGGCCGAGTGCTGCCTGCAGGTCCGTCTGCTCGATCGAAAGCCCCGGGAGGGGATCGTCGACGAGCTTCGCCCGGACCGGTCGTCGCGAATAGATCCTGACGGTCACGCGCTCCCCCTCCTCGACCGCCATTTTCGGCGGTACGTTGAGGGAGATCGGGTGTTGCAGTCCGCAATTGACCCGGACGCGCCCTTCAGGTCCGACCTCGGTCACGATTCCTTGTCTTGACGACCCCGAACCGGTAGATTCGGAGCCGGTCTGTGACATGGCGCGGAGCGGCGGCAAGATGCCCGCGTACTCCAGTTCGTCCCGCATCCCCCACGCCTCGTTGCGGAGGTATGGGGGGGTTGCGGCGTACCGCAACACTGTGCTTACGAACCCGCCGTCAAATCGCCCGGTTTCTCCATCCCGATCGGGATAGACGACCAGGCGATCGGCCCGGAAGATCGTCGCCGCGCGGGCGACGTATCCAAGTTTGCGAGTTGCCTCGCGTTTGTCCTCGGCTTCCCGGCTGATTGACGACGGCACGAGTACGCTGACAGTCATACCGAAACGCTTCGGCGCCGCGTCACTAGACTGTAGCGATGTATTGCGGAGAGGGTCTTAAAAGAATAGCGGATTCGATTCCGGCTGTCACCGCCTCACACCCCCGAATTCGTGGTGAACGGACACACATTCTTCCTCGGCAACCAGTTGCATTCGACAGACGAGAAGATCCGGGGAATACTGCCGAGAATGTGCGGAAATTGGCAGTACGATTACTCGAGAATCGGCATGCTGCGGCATGCCGCAGGCGATTTGATTCGCAACCCTTATACATCCGTCCGGCAGTAGGTATGAGTGCAGCAGGGCGCTGGTAGTGTAGTGGTATCACGTGACCTTGCCATGGTCACAACCTGGGTTCAAATCCCAGCCAGCGCATTTCTCTGAACACAACATCGCGAGCGTTGCGTAGCAACGCGAGTATTCGTGTTCAGAGAAATCGTTCTGGATTTGAACGAGGGAAGTCGCAGCCTGCGAGCGAACGGAGTGAGCGAGCAGGACCGTCTTCGCGTTGTTCAAATCCCAGCCAGCCCGGTCTCCGAACTCACCATTTGCCATCGGTTTCTCTGAGTCGGTGCATATCGCGACCACCACTCGTGAGTGTGACCTCGAGATCACAGCCAAAAAGAAACAAGACCGATGACCGGACGCAACGACCTCGAGCGACTGCGCTAATCGATAGTCACGACTTCCGGTCCGCCGTCGGACTGGCCGTCGGTCTCGGCGAGGTCCTCGAGGACCAGTTTCAGATTCCACTTGTTGGCTTTCCAGAAGGCGTCGAAAATGACGCCGAGGACGGGGACGGAGCCGATGACAGTGTCGACGCCGATGTTCGCGAGCATGCGAAGCAGCGTCGACTGGGAGACGTCCATGCGGGCGGCTTCGACGACGAGGTACAGCGAGACGCCCGCGGCCGCGGCGTCGCCAGCCCCCGGGAGGATCCCGACGATTGGGTCGAGTCCGACTCTGAAGTTCGTTCCCGGAATCGGTACCCCCTCGTCGAGGGCGTGCGCGACGACGCGCATACGTTTGATCGCCGCCTCGTCGACGGCAGCGGGGAGGTCTTCAATGAGTTCCTCGAGTTCCGAACTGAAATCGTCTGCTGAACCGGTAGTCATACGGACCGATTGGACGCCAGTGTGGATAAGCCCGCGGGCGGCCGTGGCAAGCGGTTCGCGGACCGAACGGCCGAATCATAGCCCCGTTGGGCTCTTCGTTCACCGACGAGTGCGACGACTGACTCCCTCCCATGGAGGCTCGAAGAGGCGCGAGCTTCGCGATGGGGACGGCACAAACGGTTGCGAGGTTGATCTGATCAGAAACAACTGATTTCCGTCGCAAAAGCAGATATTGTCGCGTGTAGCCTCGTCGTGACGCTGGTGGAAAATCGGCTAATCAGCCGCTCCAAACGGTAGTTTACGTATTTTACTAATAGAGGTGTGTATCTCACATATGACTACTATTGTCGGCGACGAGTGGCTTTTATACTGCGAGTAACTACTGTCTAATACACGATTGAACGATCAGATATAGCAATGCAAACTGAACTCTCACCCGCAGACGGCACGGACGACCTCCAGTACGACCAGCCCAACGACCGCTACGTCTTCAACCACGATATCGACGGCACCGCCACTATCACCACGACGATCGTCCACGCGCTCGCATCGATCGCGGACACCGACGTCTCGCAGGGAGAGTTCTCCCTGTACGACAGCGTCGACCCGGACGCACTCGACCGCATCTTCAGCCAGAAGGCCGACGGCTCCGACCGGACGGGCGGCCACGTCGCGTTCACCGCCCTCGAGCACGAGGTGTACGTCTACGCGAACGGCGACGTCATTATCTACCCGCCCGCGGAGACGCCCCAGACGCCGACCACGAACTGACCGTCCATCGGTCACTGTCCCGATCCAGTCACACTGATCGTTTTTCCACGCTCACATTGTCGACTGACCGTGAGCACCGCATCCGTTCGGCGCTCACGAGCAGCTGACGACAACCCCGGTGAGACGATCCGTCGGGAACGGATTTAGGTTCCTGCCGAGTATCAGTGATCCGTATGACGGTAGTCGCACTACTGAGCGTCGCACCAGTGATCGAGGACAGTATGGCCGGCGAAGTCGCGAAAGCCGTCGACGCGCTCGAGGAGTACGACGTCACCTACGAGACGAACCCGATGGGAACGGTGATCGAAGCCGAGACGACGGACGAACTCTTCGCGGCCGCGCAGGCGGCTCACGACGCCGTCGACGCGGACCGAGTCAGCACGGTTCTGAAGATCGACGACAAACGGACCCGAGACGTCGACGCCGCAGAGAAGGTCTCAGCCGTCGAAGAACAGCTCGGGCGACCAGCCCGAAATCGCGAGGGGTGAAACGCGGCCATCTGTGGGAATCGCAACGTGAGGCGCGGATCAGGGCAAACCTGTCAGACGTCAGTCAGACACGAACTGACAAACGGTTTTACTACGGAGGGTGAATTCGGTGCCATGGAAAGTCTCAATCGGATGGCAATCGAGCTGGTCGACGAGGCCCTCGACTACGCCGAAGAGCTGAATATCGGGGGTTACGACCTCGAGAACGACGCGACGGTACTCGACTTCGGCCTCGAGTTCGACGGCGGGATCGAGGCTGCACTGCTACTGACCGAGATCCAGACGGCGGGGATGGCGACGCCGAGCTACGAACTCGGCGAAGTCGGCGACGCGTCGATCCCCTTCGTCGAGCTGTCGACGGATCAGCCGGCGCTCTCGCTGCTGTGTTCCCAGAAGGCTGGCTGGGAGGTGCTGACCGAGGACTTCGAGGGTCTCGGCAGCGGTCCCGCTCGAGCGCTGGTAGCCGAAGAGGACGAGTTCCGCCGCATCGGCTACACCGACGCGTTCGACCTGACGGCGCTGGCTATCGAGACGGAGGCGGATCCGACCGAGTCCGTGGCCGAACACGTCGCCGAGCGCGCCGAGGTCGAGACGAGCAGCGTCTTCCTGCTGGCGTATTCGACCGCGAGCCTCGCCGGTAGTATCACCAACGCCGCCCGCACCGCCGAACTCGCGACGTTCCGGCTCTCGGAACTCGGCTACGATCCCCTCGACATCGTCTCGGCGACCGGCCGCGCGCCGGTCGCGCCCGTCGCGGGCGACGAGCGAACGGCCATCGCGCGGACGAACGACGCGATCGCCTACGGCGGGCGCGCGCACCTCACCGTCCGAGAGGACGCCGACGTCTTCGACTCGGTGCCGTCGACCGCCGCCGAAGATCACGGCCGGCCGTTCGGCGAGGTCTTCGACGAACTCGAGTGGGACTTCTCGGAGGTCTCGTCGGACCTCTTCGCGCCCGCGACGGTGACGATCGACGTGATCGGCGGTCCGACGTACGTCCACGGCGAAACGGACGAGGAAATCCTCGTCGACTCCTTCGGCCTGTAGCCGTGCGATTCAAGCCGGTTCCGGAGCCGCCCGCGGATCCCGAGGTCCTCGCGACGGTCCAGCGAGCCCTCCCCGCGACCGCCGGCGACGTCGACGACTGCTGTCAGCGTCTCATCGACGAGACGCCCCTCGAGACGCGCGACGAAGCGGCGACGTGGCTCACCTTTCTGCGCGCGCTCGAGCTCGCGACCGAGGAGCCGGCGGGTTTTCGCCGCCGCGATCCGGACTCGAGTGGGGAGATCGATCCGGACACTCCGCCGGCGCTCGAACTCGACCGGCTCCGTCGAGCGTTTCGAGAGCGGGTGGATGGAGCCGACGCAGTGATTTCAGTGCTCGAGCAGGTCGACGGCCCGTTGACCGCTGGTGAGATCGCTACGGCGATCCGCGAAGAGCGACAGCGATCCGGCGAACGCGGACGGCGTCCGAGCCGTGTCGAAGAAGCGCAGCGTGAGCGAACCGAGCGACTCCTCGAGTGGGCCGTCCTGCTCGAACTCGCGACGAAAACGGGAGGCGGCTATCGGTCAGTGCCTACGCGCGGGTAGGTGCTAAAGAGGAGGGAGTTTCGAAATCGAGAGATTAGTCGTCAGAGAGACGACCGGGAGACCACTCGCCGTCGAACTCCTCGTGGATGAACGGTTTCGCGTCCTCGCCGGCGTAGGTGGCGACGAGCTGGCCGTCGCCCTCGAGGTGGTACTTGTAGGTCGTCAGCCCCTCGAGGCCGACGGGGCCGCGGGCGTGGATCTTGCCCGTGCTGATGCCGACCTCCGCGCCGAGGCCGAACCGGTAGCCGTCGGCGAACCGGGTCGAGGCGTTGTGGAAGACGCTCGCGGAGTCGAGACTCCGCATGAAGGTGCTCGCGCGGTCGGCGTCCTCGGTCACGATCGATTCGGTGTGCTTCGAGCCGTGGGTGGTGACGTGATCGATCGCGGTCTCGAGCGAGTCGACGATCCGGATCGAGACGATGAGATCGCCGTACTCGGTGTCCCAGTCGGCGTCGGTTGCGGTCTCGACGTCGACGATTTCGCAGGTTGCCTCGTCGCCCCGAATTTCGACGTCGGCGGTCTCGTAGCGATCCGCGATCGCCGGCAGGAACTCAGCGGCGACGTCCTCGTGGACCAGCAGGGTCTCGACGGCGTTGCAGACCGCGGGATACTGGACCTTGGCGTCGTACGCGATGTCTTCGGCCATCGAGAGGTCCGCCTCGTCGTCGACGTAGACGTGACAGATCCCCTCCGTGTGGCCGAGGACGGGGATGCTCGTGTTGTCCTGGATGTAGCTCACGAACGCGGAGCTCCCCCGAGGCATGAGGAGGTCGATCGCGTCGTCCATCTCGAGCAGGGCGTCGACGTCCTCGCGGGCCTCGATGTGCTGGGCCCACCCATCCGGTATCTCGGCGTCGGCTGCGGCGTCCTCGATGATCTCGAAGAGAATTCGGTTGGAGTGCAGCGCCTCGCTGCCGCCCTTGAGGATCACCGCGTTCCCCGATTTGAGGGCGAGCGCGGCGATCTGGACGAGCGCGTCGGGCCGGGACTCGAAGACCGTCCCGACGACGCCGATTGGGGTGGCGACCTTGTAGAGTTCGAGGTCCTCGTCGAGTTCTCTGGCTGAGAGCGTCTTGCCCAGCGGGTCGTCCTGCCCGGCGACGCTGCGGACCATCTCAGCGATGCTCTCGATCTTCGACTCGGAGAGCTTCAGTCGGTCGACGAGGACTTGCGTGTACTCGCCCTCCTCGAGCAGCCGCTCACCCTCCTGGACGTCTCGCTCGTTTTCCGCGAGGATCTCGTCGGTCCGGGCTTCGATCGCATCGGCGATTCCGTGGAGCGCCCGCCTCCGCTCTTCGTCGGACAGTTTCGCGAGCTCGAGGGCCGCGGTCTGTGCTTCGTCGACGTCTCGTTCGATATCTGTCTCAGTCATCGCTCACACCGTTGATAGGGAGGAATATGGTTCCCACGGGCTTGGCAGTAGCGATTTTCTCGAGCACGTCGGGCTCGGTGGACTTCGCAATAAACGCCGGGATGCCGTGCTCGCTGACGTCGCGTGCGCCCTCGACTTTCGTCTGGATGCCGCCGAATCCGTCGGACGTGCTCTCGGTGATGATCTCCTGGACCGTGTCGTAGTTGGTGCCGACCGCTTCGATGCGTTCGGCGTCGGGATCGTGCTTCGGATTGCCGGTGTAGACGCCGCCGACGTCGGTCAGCGTGACCAGCAGGTCCGCGTCGATACCGATCGTCGTCGCCGCCGAGAGCATGTCGTTGTCGCCGATCCGGATCTCCTCGGTCGCGACCGCGTCGTTCTCGTTGATGATCGGAACGACGCCCCAGTCCAACAGCGTCTCGATCGTGTTCCGGAGGTTCGTGAACCGCTCCGGGTTCTCGAGGTCGTGCTGGGTCAAGAGGAGCTGGGCGACCTTTCGGTCGTATCGGGCGAAGCTCTCGGTGTAGCGGTGCATCAGGTGGCTCTGGCCGACGGTCGACAGCGCCTGGGACTCCTCGACGGTTCCGGTCGACTCCCCGATCCGGCCCGTGCCAGCGCCGATCGCACCCGACGAGACGAGGATGACCTCCTTGTCCCGGGAGAGGAGATCCTCGAGGTCGTCGACGAGCTTGTCGAGCTTCTCGTCGTCGAGGTTCGAATCCTCGTCGGTCAGGGAGTTCGTCCCCGCCTTGACGATCACGCGGTCCGCGTCGGCCGCCAGCTGTCGCGCCGCCGCGACGGCCCCTTCCTCGAGTCCCTTACTCATCGTCCTCACTGTTAAATTCGCGTGCAAGCTCCGCCGAGCGTTCTTCGGCCGCCGTCACCGCCGCGGCGACGTCGGCTTTGGCGTCGCTGTCCCAGAGGACTTCCATCCCTTCGATCGTCGTCCCGTTGGGCGAACAGACGGCGTCGATCAGTTCCTCGACGCTCCGGTCCGACCGGAGGACGGTCTCGGCGGCCCCCTTGAACGTCTGGGCGGCCAGCGTCTCGGCGTCGTCGGCCTCGAGGCCGCCCTCGACGCCCGCGTCCGCCATCGCCTGGATGAGATAGAAGACGAAGGCCGGTCCGCTCCCGTTGACGGCGGTCGCGATATCCATCTTCGCCTCGTCGATCTCGGCGAATTCGCCGACGTCGTCGAGCAGTTCTCGCACCTCGTCGGTGACGCCCTCGGTGGTCACGGCAGCGGCCATGTCCCCGGTTTCGGCCGCGAGGTTCGGCATGATCCGAACGACGTTCGCGTCGGTCCGCGCTTCGACGTAGTCGGTGGAGACGCCCGCAGCGATAGAGATGAGGGTCTGCTCGGGCGAGAGATCGAGATCATCCAGCACCGCGCCGACGATGTCCGGTTTGACCGCGACGATCACGACGTCGGCGTCGGCCGCTTCCGAAATGTCCGACGTCGTGTGATCGACGTAGTCGGCGACCGACTCGAGTGCGTCGGGATCGAGATCGCACGCGGTCACCGTATGGTTCCCGTCTCGCCAGAGTCCCTTGATCAGGGCACTCCCCATGTTGCCACAACCGATAACGCTCGTCTGTACCATCTTATCTCAGTGAAGGAACCGAGGCGGACATACCAACTTTGGTTTCGATCGGCCGCCCGGACGAGCAGTTATCTGGATCGAGCCCGGCGCTCAGTGAGCAGTGTGAATGGAACAGTGTATGCTGATGGAATTACTGAGACGACGCGTCCTGCTATCGCGGCGGAAATGAATTTCCACGCCTTCCCCAGCCGTATTTCTCCTCACGGGCGCGAAGCGCCGTCTGCTCACGGCGGCGGAGCCGCCGTCTGTTCGCAGGCTTTCAGCTCATTCAGATGGTCTACGAGATCGGCAGTCCCGCACACTATTCGTATTTCCCGTTCCGGAATGTAGGCGTACTTATGCCGTTGTAAACGTCAGGAAGTGGTCGTCCGGATCGCGAACGACGATCTTCTCATCTGACCGCCGCTCGAGCGACCCAATCCGATCACGGACCGCCTCGAGCGCCGCCCCCGGATCGCTCGTCTCGAACCCCAGATCGACGTGGACGCCGCCGCGGGCGTCGGCGATCCCGAGATGGGGCTCCCAGAGCTCGAGGGCCATCGGCCCGTGGAGTCGGACGCGCTTGCGGTCGTCGCCTTCGTCGACCGTTTCGAACCCGAGAACCTCGTAGAAAGCCTGCGCGCGGTCGAGATCCGCGACCTCGAGGACGACCTCGAAGATGCCGTCGATTCCGGGTCCGGCGACGTCCTGCTGGCCCAGTTCGACGCAGTTGCCGTCGGGATCGTACAGGTACAGCGATCGGGAGGTGCCGAACTGGACCTCCTCGAGGTCGTAATCGTCGCCGAGGCGGTCCCACCAGTCGTCGTACTCGGCCGCGGGAATCGAGAACGCGAAGTGCGTATGGAGCCCGCCGCGCGGGAGCGTTCGGGGTCGCCGGAGCACGAGATCGGTGTCGCCGGCCGCGAAGACGAGTTCGTTCGCTCTGCGCTCGCGGACCGACAATCCCAGCGTCTCCTCGTAGAACGTCCCCGCGTCCTCGAGGTACTTGGCCTCGAGGGCGAGCCAGGCGAGCCCGGTTAGCATACGTGGCCGTACGCGCGGGAGAGGCATATATGTGGGCTCGCTGCGGGCGCTCGCGGCGGAGCGTTGCCGACTGTCTCGGACAGTCGCTTACCTGTAGACGGGCGCACTCGAGCGTGGACGGACACTGGAGCACGGACGAACGCTCGAGTGCGGGCCTCGGTCGCCGAGGTTTATAGACCGACGACTCGTAGGATGGCGGTATGACTTCACGCGCCGACGAGCGTGCGACCGAGTTCCGCGAGATCGATCGCTTCGAGGACGGCATCGGCTGGATCGCCCACCCCGACGAACGGATGCAACGCGCCAGCCACGCCCTCGCGGTCGACGGCGACGTCTGGGTGATCGACCCGGTCGACGCCGAGGGGATCGACGAGCTGTTCGCCGAGTTCGGCGACGTGACCGGCGTCGTCGTCACGCTCGACCGGCACAAGCGCGACGCGGCCGCGGTCGCGAACCGCCACGACGTCCCCGTCTACCTGCCCGAATTCTTCGACGGCGTCACCGACGAGATCGACGCCGCGGTCGCCCGCTTCGACGACGAACTCTCCGATACCGGGATCCGCGCCATCACGGTGGTCGACAACCGCTTCTGGCAGGAAGTCGCGCTCTACAACCCGGCCGACGGGACGCTCGTCGTCCCCGAAACCGTCGGGACGGTCGCGTTCTTCCGGGCCGGCGACGAGGAACTCGGCGTCCATCCGATGTTGCGACTGAACCCACCGCGGACGGCCCTCCGCGGCGTCGCACCCGAGCGCGTGCTCGTCGGCCACGGCGCTGGCGTAATGGCGGACGCCGCGCGCGTCCTCGAGACCGCACTCGCCAACTCCCGAAAGGGTGCGCCACGGCTGTACGCCACGACGGTCTGGGAACTGCTTCCCGTCTAATATGTCGGAAACGGAGCGAAACGGGGTTCGCTCGTTGGGCATAGATCTAAACTTCCAGCCACCCAAAGGTGCCTTGTGGTCTACGTAACTCGCGCCCTCGTCGACGTCCTGCTGGATCTGGCGAGCGACGCCGACCCCGACGACGTGACGACCGGCGTTTCGGTCACGCCTGCGAGCGAACTCGAGGGTGCCGACGGGCTCCCGCCCGAGACGCCGGTCTTCACCGACTTCTTCCTCCCGAATCCCGGCAATCCCGTCACCGCCGTCTTCGGGGTCGATCTCTCCACGCCCGCCCGACAGGCGCAGGGCCGGTTCGTCTCCCACCCCGTCGGCGAACTCGAGGTGACCCAGCGAGACGACCTCGCCGAAGTCGTCTTCGTCGCCGTCCCACCGTGGAACGTCGACGACCGGTCGTTCGGCGCGTTCGATCGGAGCGGCGAGCGCCACACCCTCGAGATCATCGACGCCTCGCCGCCGGGGCAGTCACTAACGGACTGAGCGATATCGTCGGACGCGAGGAGAACACATCGGCCGCGCAGCCGTCGTAACGCGTTGTCAGTGCAGTAACTCCCGTCCAGTCTTGCCGTATCGCGGGCCCGAAAAAAGCGAACCTGTGGTGTCACTCTCCGGCCGACACCGGCACCTCTCCGTCACCGATGATTCGGTCGATGATGCGGCCGGGGTTCCGATCGCGTCCATCGTCGTCACTGTCGTTGGCTGGGAAATCCGGGATGTGAGGCATGTCTCTCCCCGTGAGCAACTAGCCGTCTCGAGGCGGAAAAACGCTACCCCGACCCCTCGAGCGGTGGTCGGCTGCGGTCCGACAGGGGACGCTCGAAGCGGGGCGTCCCGGATTGTCTGGGTCGCTCAGGACCGGGCAGTTCACTCGATTCGGATGGCTTACTCGAGATAGCCCAGTCCGCGGAGCTGTTCGGTGATCTCTTCGAACTCGGCTTCGGTGAGTTCGCCCTCTTTCTGGTGCTGGATGACGATGCTTCGCAGCAGGAATCGGACGAGGTCGCTCGTGCTCTGGAAACTCGTTCCCTCGATGGTGTCCTCGACGCGGTCCGCGAGATCCTTCGGGATCGATACCGTGGTATATTCGGTCATACGCCATACTCCGTCGCGGGCCCCAAATGCGTGTCGACAGGTCGTTGGTTGAGACGGGGGTTCCGTAGCTACTGGCCGCGGACAGTTGTTCGCGGCTATCGGTCTGGGGGCTCTCGGTTGGTAGCGGCTCTCAGTTGGTAGTGGCTCTCGAGTAATACTCACTGACCGGTGACACTCCAGTTTCGTCTCCACATCCACAGCCATTTTTATACCCGGCTCCGTAGCGAGAGGTATAGGTATGGGAGTCAGGCCACCATCGAGCGGAGACGACGAGGAACCCGACAGTATCGAGTTCGGCATCGCGGCCGTCGACGCTCATCTCAGGAGTGCTGACCTCTCCTTTCCGGCTACGAAAGACGACGTCAGGGAAGCGATCGGCCAGGAGCGCATCCCCTACGACGTTCACGGGAACGACGTGCCGCTGAGCGAGATGCTCGAGAGAGTCCCGGCACAACAGTTCGACTCGCGCCAGGAGCTGTTGAACGCGCTCCACCAGCCCTTCGAGGAGTACCGTCGAAACAACTCGAACGGGGTCGTCGCTCAGTTCCGCTCGCTATTGCCCTTCTGAGTTCTATATTGCGATCCTTTCAGCTGTCCCCGGTAGATTCAGACTCGATGTAGAAACGACGATGACGAGCGTCCTGCTATCGTGGCAGCAGGGAATCGCCACGCCCTCCCCAACCGATTCGCTCGGTCATTCTTCCCTCGCTCATCCCTCGCACGGCATCGACGGCCATCCTCACTGTCGCTCGGACGGCCGACAGCGTGCCACCGCATAGCGGTTGATCGGTTGAAGGTGATAAATGGATCTCCGGGGTTGGCTGAGTAGACCGCGACGCTCTTTGGCCTGTTCACGACTCCGGCCGTCACTCGTCGTTCGACTCTCGAGCGATCCGCTCGAGTCGCCGCCGCTGCTCGCGGTGGAGGGTCACGAGCATGTCCGAGAGGACGCCGAACATCAGCAGTTGGACGCCCAGGAGGATGGCGGCCGCCGAGACGAGGGCGATGACTTCGTGGCTCTGGTTGTACTGGACCCACTCCCAGAGGACGTAGACTGCAATGAGACTGCCCGAGAGGATACCGGCGACCCCGAGACTGCCGAAGTAGAACAGCGGGTTGTTGGTCTTGGCCAGCGAGTACAGCGTCAGGAGAATCGTCCCGCCGTCTTTGACCGGGTGGAGGTTGGTCTCGGACTCGTCGGGCCGGGCGCTGTAACCGACCGGGACGACCGTCGTCTCGACCCCGTGTTTGACGCACTCGACGGCGAGTTCCGTTTCGATCGTGAACCCGTCGGAGTCGAGCGAGAGCCGCTCGAAGGAGTCGACGGTGAACGCGCGGTAGCCCGAGAGAATGTCCTCGTAGTTGGCGCCGTGGACGAAGCCGAACGCGCGGTTGATCATTCGGTTGCCGAAGCCGTTCAACGCACGCATCGCGTCGTCGTCCATCTCGGCGAAGCGGTTGCCGATCACGTGCTCGTACCCCCGCGAGAGCGGTTCGACCATTTTGTCGGCGTCGGCCGGATCGTAGGTCCCGTCGCCGTCGACCATCAACACGTACGGAACGGTGATGTACTCGAGGGCCTCGCGGACGGCCTGGCCCTTTCCGTCACCCGACTGGACCAATACCTCGGCACCGTGGTCTCGAGCGATTTCGCGAGTGTCGTCAGTAGAGTTGCCGTCGACGACGACGACCTTCGTGTACCCCTGCTCGTAGAAGCCCTCGATCACGTCGCCGATCGTGGCCGCTTCGTCGAGCGTCGGGATGAGAACGCAGACGTCGTCGGGTGAGACCTCGCGGGTTTCCTCGGTTACGGCGACGGTCTCGCCGCCGTCCGAGAGGGGGCTCGTGCCCGTCCGAACCGCGTCGTCTTCCATTTGACAGTACTCCCCCACCGAACTGCAAAAGGCTACTGATTGATTACTGCCGAGTTTCCCTCAGATGCGCGCTATGCCGCGGTTATCGACTCGTTACCAGGTCAGTCCCTCGTAGACCTCGAGCGCATCCGTGTCGATATCGATCCGCCGTCCGTCGACAACCACGGTGCGGGCCATTCCCTCGAAGGAGCGGTCGTCAAACTCGGGCCAGTCGGTCGCGACGACGGCTCCGTCGGCCCCCTCGAGCGCGCTGTCGGCCGAATCGGCGTACTCGATCTCGGGGTAGTCGGGCCGAACGTTCTCGATCGCGACCGGATCGTAGGCGACGACAGCCGCGCCGCGATCCCGGAGGTGCTCGATCACGTCCAGCGCGCGGGACTTGCGCACGTCGTCGGTCCCGGGCTTGAACGAGAGTCCGAGGACCGCGATGCGAGCCCCCTCGAGAGCGACGTGATTCTCGAGCAGATCCACGAGTCGACGCGGCTGTGCATCGTTGACCGTGACGACCGCGTCGAGCAGTTCGGGGTCGTACCCCTGCTCGCGAGCGCCGGCGCGCAGCGCGTTGACGTCCTTGGGGAAACAGGAGCCGCCCCAGCCGAGCCCCGAGCGCATGAACCGCTCGGAGATTCGGTCGTCGAGTCCGACCGCCTCGAGCACCTCGTAGGCGTCCGCGCCGTACTCCCTGGCGATATTGCCGAGTTCGTTGACCAGCGAGACCTTCGACGCGAGGAAGGCGTTGTTCGCGTACTTGATGAGCTCGGCCTCGCGGACGTCGGTCTCGACGAGGTCCGTCTCATCGCGCTCCAGGACGGGCGCGTACAGCTCTCGGAGGGTCGCAGCGGCCCCCTCGCTCGCAGTCCCGAAGACGACCTTGTCCGGCTCGAGGAAGTCCTCGACCGCGGTACTCATCCGGAGGAACTCGGGGTTCATCGCGAGCTCGAGGCCGTCGCCGATTTCCGTTCCGGATTCGGCCTCGAGGACCGGCCCGACGACGTCTTCAGTTGTGCCGGGCAGGACCGTGCTCTTGACGACCACGAGGTGCTCGTCGTCCTTATCGGCGAGCGCGCGGCCGAGCGATTCCGCACCGGCCTGCATGATCGCGAGATCGAGACTGCCGTCCTCGGACTGGGGCGTGGGCAGACAGAGAAATGTAACGTCCGTGTCGCGGACCGCGTCGTAGTCCGTCGTCGCGCGGAGGGTCGTGCCCGCGTGGTCGGCGATTCGTTCCTCGAGGCCCGACTCGTGGATCGGGGCCTCGCCGGCGTTTATCGTCTCAACGATGGACTCGTCGATCTCGATGTTGACCACGTCGTGGCCGATATCCGCGAGACAGGCGGCGATCGTAGTGCCGACGTAGCCGCTGCCGACGATGGAGACGTTCATAGGATGTGAGACGAGCGGTGGACGTTAGACGTTTT
The DNA here is from genome assembly GCF_013456555.2 of Natrinema zhouii. Classification (GTDB taxonomy): domain Archaea; phylum Halobacteriota; class Halobacteria; order Halobacteriales; family Natrialbaceae; genus Natrinema; species Natrinema zhouii. The sequence goes on along the minus strand of NZ_CP059154.1, from coordinate 1,139,771 downwards.
TGGGTTCGAGCGGACCCGTACTCGGCTCAGTTCGTCGACTCGCCTCGTCCCAGCCGTCGATTTCGCGCGATTGAACATACCAACTGAATCCGATCGGTGACCGTCACGAACACGAAACCTATTCGTGCAGTCCGGGACCACCCTAGAGAGGCATGCAGGAACCTTTCGGCCAACGCGGCCGTGTCGCCGCGGGCGTCGTCCTCCTCGCCGTTCTGGCCGTACTCGTGCTATGGGCGGGTGCGGTTCCCTCCGACCTGATGACGAGCGGCTATCCGGACGAAGTCGAGGTGACACCGAACCGCGAGGCCTACGTGGGCGAGCAGGTCGTCCTCGGCGGTCGAATCGTCGATACGGACCCCGTCGTCATCGCGACTCGCGCCAACGGCTATGGCAGATTCACCCTCGTAAACGCAGAAGAAGGACTCCAGAACTCGGACGTGTCCCTCGAGCAGGGCGATCGCGTGAGCGCGTTCGGAACCCTCGAGAACGAGTCGACTCTCGTCGTCGACCGCACGACGGTCGGCGACACGGCCGGGACAGCGTACATGCTGCTCGTCTCGTTCCTCAGCGGACTCTGGGTTATCAGTCGGTTCGTCCGCGACTGGCGATTCGATCTCGACCGACTCGCGTTCGTCCGGCGGGACGGTCCGCTCTCGCTCCGAGACGTGATCCCTGGGACTCGAGGAGACACGAGTGGCGGTGATCACGGTGCCTGATGTCCTCACCCACGTCCTCGCCGGCTACGTCATCGGGACGCTCCTGTCGATTCGGTACGAACGGGTGCGGCGAGCACACGTGACGCTCGTAATGGTCGGTGCGCTCTCGCCCGACTTCACGAAGATCGACCTCTTCTTCCCGGACGAGTTCGTCAGCTATCTGCTCGGCATCCCCTTCTCGTGGGCACCGTTACACGTTCTCGGCGGGACGATCGTCGTGACCCTCTTCGGCTCGCTTCTGCTCGCACCCGAGTACCGCCGGGACGCAATCGTGCTCGTCGCGATCGGCGCGGCATCACACCACGTCCTCGATCTGGGCCTCATGACGTCGACGGGGTACTCCTACGCCGCGTTCTGGCCGTTGACCGAGTATCGACCGCCGGCGGGCGGGCTCTACCTGAGTACCGATCGCTGGCCGGCGCTCGTTTCCGGACTGTGTGCGGTACTCGTCTGGGCAGCCAAGCGACGGGTCGGTGTGGGGCGAAGCGAGGAGTCGGCGTCGCTCGAGCAACAGTAAATCCGTGTTTTCCATCAAAACTGCGGGTCGACTCGAGTTCCGACTCGGTCACTCCGATATCGAGTACTCGAGGGAGAATATCTTCGCTTCGCCGGGTTGCTCGTCCAGTAGCTCGGCCGCGTAAGACGGGGTATGGAACGTAGCACTTCCAGCGTACGGCATCGCGTAGGCCGTCTCGACGGACACATTTCCGTCGTCCGCCAACTCGAGCCCGGCCTCACCGAGGAACCGATCCCGCTCGAGCCCGTAGCAGATAGCGAGCGAGTCCGTCGACGCGACGAAGCCGACATCCGCCAGGGTTCGCGCGGTGCCGTCTCGATCGAGAATCGACGGGACGGCGGACGACTCCGCCAGTCCCGAGCCGCTCACCCAGAGGTCGAAGCGGGCAGACGGATCAACGTCCTCCCGCTCCTCGAACGACGCGAGTCGGTCGATCAGCTGAACGTGATCGGGGTGGCGTAATCGCTCGAGTGACGAGCCGTCCGTCTCGGAAACGGGGATCGTGACTCGTCGCCGTTCATTCGGAACTAACGCGGTTCCCTCGGTCGTTCGTCCGAGACTGAACTCCTCGAGCGGCGCGTCCCCGCGAGCCAACGCTGCGGCTTCCCGCTCGCTCACGTAGGAATCCGGCTCGCAGGGCATGACGGACGCCGACCGCAGGTCGGCGCTGGAACTTTCGTCGGCCGTCTCGATGCGGCATTCGAGCGAGTCTCCCTCGAGGAACCGGTCGCGATCCAGCGCACGAAAGACGGTCGCCCAGTGGGTGGCCTCGCTCCCATCGGGGTAGTCGCCGTCCGCGTAGCCACCGAAGTCGCCAATATACTCCCACGTTCCATCAGTCGTTCGTAGCGACAACCGATGGTCGTAGAACCCGAATTCGTTTCCGATCATCCAGAGATCGAATGCGTCGTCCGCCTCGAACCCGTCTCCGGCATCGAGCGTCGCCATCGACGGATACAGGAAGCGGTCACGAGCAATCGTCAGCGTGTTGATCGAGTCGCCGTCGACCTCCGCGCCGTTGACGTTCGGAACGAACGGATCGAACCCGCTCTCGGTCGGCACGTACCCGCTCCGAATGTACCAGCCGAGGCCAGCCGCCCCGGCCTCGATCGAGGCGCGCAGATTCATCCGCATGGCCTGCTTGCTCGGGGTGTGGTTCGGGTTGATGGTGTGGCTCTGTCCGAGGTAAAAGACGGGGCGGTCTCCGAGGGCAGTCCGCGCGTTCGAGATGAGGCTGCGGACGGCTGCGTTGGTCGGTTCCGGTCCGACGTCCTTCTCGTACCAGCCCCGATAGAAGTCGACGAAACTGAAGTCGGGCATGACGTTTCGCCGCCGGAGGCCCTGCGCCAGCGAGTCGAACACCTCGGGTCGCTTCGAGTCGACGATGTACGGAAAGTGGACGAAGAGACCGACCTCGAGCGCGTCGTTCACCGCTTCGACGGCCCGCTTCTGGGCGTCGAATATCTCGGGGCCGAACTCGACGAGGTTGTCGACCGCCGCCTCGTTCCAGTCACCACCCTCGACCCACTGGCCCATGACCGGTGCTTCCTGCCAGAGGATGACTCGACCGGTATCGAACAGTTCGCCGTGCATCGACACCACCTCCCGGAGCCGTCGGAGGGACTCTTCGCGGGCATCGTCGTCGGTCACGAACGCGGGCACAGAGATGTCGTTCAGCAGCCCGACATTGAGCCAGACGTCGAGATTGAACTCGCTCGCGGTAGTCAACGCTGGTCTGAAGGTCTCTTCGAGCGAGTCCTCGCTCGAGTTACTTTCGACGAGGATCACCGCGAGGTCGTGGCGGCGCGCGAACGCGAACAGGTTCTCCCGAACCGCCTCGTCCTCCCAGAGGCCGCTGTTAAGCCAGAGGAAGTCCTCGCCGGACATCGGTGGGTCACCGGGCGGTGACTCGCCACCGGTCGACTGCTGATCTCGGAACCGGTCGAGACCGACGTATCCGCCCGCCAACCCGGCTCCGAGGACGCCGGCGGTAGCGAGGTAGCCGCGACGGGAGAGGCGAGACCTATCGAACGCGGTTTCGTTTGGCGAATTGTCAACCATAGTTTCGTGTCTGTGAGCCCGTCGGTGGATCGGAACTCCGATTTCCGTAGCCGGACCTATCGATGTCTCCCCGCTTGATGGTTCGGCCAGCAGTGGCCACACCGGTCGGCGATGCTCGAACTCGAGCCGGCAGCGCGGCGCGAGCGAAGCAGGCGATTGACCCACCGAACTGTGACGTTCGATCGGATGGAAAAGGCTGACTGAGAGATGGGTGGAATCGTTTTCGAGCTGTTTCGGAGCGTCGTTTCTAGGTCAAATATCCTGTTTATCGGCACCTATTCAAGCGTTCGGGTTCCACAGATGAGGTATGAAAGACGAGAACGCGTCAGCCGTCGTCCTCGCGGCCGGCGAGGGACGGCGGCTCGAGCCGCTGACCAATCGGCGGCCGAAGCCAATGGTTCCCGTTTCGAACCGCCCGATACTCGACTACGTCGTCTCGGCGATCGCGGACGCGGGCGTCGAGCGGGTCGTGCTGGTCGTCGGCTATCAACAGGAGCGGATCAGGAACTACTTCGGCGACGGTGACGATTGGGGGATCGAGATCGAGTACGTCGTCCAGGAGAATCAGCTCGGAACCGCCCACGCCATTTTACAGGCCGAGTCGGCGGTTACGGGGTCGTTCCTCGTGCTGAACGGCGATCGGCTCGTCGAGTCGTCGCTCGTCGAGCGAGTCCGGAGCGAAATCGAGAGCGGTGCTGGGCCGGTGATGGCAGTCACGCGAACCGACCGCGCGAGCGACTACGGGGTCGTCTCGTTGGACGGCGGTCGCGTCACCGGAATCACCGAGAAGCCGGGTGGACCGGTCACCGCCGAAGTGATCAATGCCGGCGTGTACGGATTCGACGAATCGATCTTCGACGCGATTCGAGAGACGCCGACCGAGCGCGGCGAACTGGCGATCACGACGACGCTCGAACGAATCGCCGCGGACCGACCGATTCGAACCGTCCGTTATCGCGGCCTCTGGCAGGACGTCTCGCATCTCTGGGACTTGCTCGAGATCAATGCCGCCGTGATCGCCAACGTCGACGAGCGCGAATCGGAACCGCTCGACGGTGCCGTCGCCGACGACACTGCGATCGGGACCGGTGTGACGCTCGGCCGGAACGCGACTATCGGCGGTGGGACCGCGATCGGGGACAACGTGACGATCGAAGCGAACGCCGTTCTCTCGAACGCGGTCGTCTTCTCGGATGCAGTCATCGAAGCCGGTGCCGTCGTTCGCGACGCGATTATCGCCGAAAACGGAAGGGTCGGTGCCAACGCGACGATCGCGGGCGGATCGACGACGGTCGTCGTTGACGGCGAGGTCCACAACGACGTCGATCTGGGCGGCGTCGTCGGCGACAATGCGATCCTCGGAAGCGGCGTCACCGTCGCGCCCGGGACCGTGGTGGGCGACGGCGCGACCGTCGACCACGGCGTGAGCGTCGGCGGCCGAATCGAACCGGACGCGATCGTCAGGAGGGGATAACATGTGTGGAATCGTCGGGTACGTCGGCGGTGAACCCGCCGGCCCGATCGTCTACAGCGGCCTCGAGAATCTCGACTATCGCGGCTACGACTCCGCCGGAATCGCGCTCGTGGAACAGGAACTCACCATCGCGAAGCGCACAGGCGAAGTGAGCGAACTGGACGTTCCCGACGTGCCGGGTGCCACCTGCGGGATCGGTCACACCCGTTGGTCGACGCACGGTCCGCCGACCGACGAGAACGCACATCCGCACACGGGACAGGCCGGTGACGTTGCGGTGGTCCACAACGGAATCGTCGAGAATTACGAGTCCATCAAGGCGGAGTTGGCCGACGCCGGTCACGAATTCTCGAGCGACACGGACACGGAAGTCATCCCGCACCTCCTGGAGCGGGAACTCGAGAGCGGCCACGACCTGCTCTCCGGGCTCGAGCGCGTCGTCGACGCGATAGAGGGGAGCTACGCGATCGCTGCAGTGCGTGCAGGGAGCGATCGGATCGTCGCGACGCGCCACGAGAGCCCGCTGGTCGTCGGCCACGGCGACGACGCGTCGTTCCTCGCGAGCGACGTCACGGCGTTCCTCGATCGGACTCGCGACGTGACCTACCTCGAGGACGGCGATATCGCGTCGCTCGAGGCGGGCACCGTAACGGTGTATCGGGACGGCGACGTCGTCGATCACGACGTCGAGACCGTCGAGTGGGACGCCGATGCGGCGGAAAAAGGCGGGTACGAACACTACATGCGAAAGGAGATCCACGAACAGCCCGTCGCGCTCCGGCAGACGCTCTCGGGACGGATTGACATCGAACGCGGCGACGCCGACCTCGACGTCTCGTTCCCACAGGGGTATCTCGAGTCGCTCGAGGAGATCCAGCTCGTCGCCTGCGGGACGTCCTACTACGCGAGCCTGTACGCGGCGCGGTTGCTCGAGCAGTTCGCCGACGTTCGGACGACCGTGGAAATCGCGAGCGAGTACACCTTCGACGGCGGCCGAGATCCCTGGCGAACGCTCGTCATCGCCGTGACGCAGAGCGGCGAGACGGCGGACACGCTCGGTGCGATTCGTCGCGCCGGCGGAGCGGGCGCTCGAACTCTCGCGGTGACGAACACGCTCGGGAGTTCGGTGACGCGCGAAACCGAGGATTCGCTGTTCATCCGTGCTGGTCCGGAGATCGGCGTCGCGGCGACCAAGACGTTCGCTTCGCAGGTGACGACGCTCGCGCTGTTAGCGGTCGAAATCGGCCGCAAACGGGGGACGCTCGCGGCCACCGACGCTCGAGCGGTGCTCGAGAACCTCCGGGAGCTGCCGGGAGCGGTCCAGCAAGTACTCGACGAGGAAGCGCGCGTCCTCGAGGGCGCCGAACGGTTCGTCGACGCGGACGCCTTCTTCTTCGTCGGCCGACAGTTCGGCTATCCAGTCGCGCTCGAAGGGGCACTGAAATTGAAAGAGATCGCGTACGATCACGCCGAGGGATTCGCCGCGGGAGAACTGAAACACGGACCGCTGGCGCTGGTCACCGGCGAAACGCCGGTCCTATCGGTGTTGACCGAGGGCGCACGTCCGGGAGAAACGCTGAACAACGTCACGGAGGCACAGACGCGAGCGGCGCCGGCGATCGGGGTTACCGACGGGACCGTCGAGACGGACTCGCTCGATCTGGCGCTTGAGGTGTCGGAGATCGGCCACATGACGCCGCTCGTCGCGAACATCTACTTCCAGCTGTTCGCGTACCACATCGCAGACCTTCAGGGGCGATCTATCGACAAACCGCGGAACCTGGCGAAGAGCGTGACCGTCGAATGAGTACCACTAGTTACTCGTCCGATCGTTGATCGGCGAGGTGTTCCCAGATCTCGGTACAGCCGCATCCGTCGTCGACGGCCGAAAGGTGGTCTCGATCCCGGTCTTCCTCGTCGTCCGGCACGTCTCTCTCGGTGTTCATAGGGGACTCACTTTCTGAGTAACTCCAACCAGCTAATTAAGTTCTTCGGCTATTCCGGTGGGTCGATCAGCGAGTGCCGTGCAAAAGCAGTCGTTACGGGACTGTAATTGGCGTAACTCTCTCCTTTCTGCCGCTGAACGGTCCGAATTGTATCAAATAGCTGTCGAGCATCCGTTTCATCGTCATTTTCTACGGACTCACAAATGGAACTCTGGCCGTCTGGGGTGTTTCGGCGCGTCAAATCTCGGGTGAAAACTCGGATTGTTTCCTCCCTTTGCATTCGAAATGAAAAATAACCAATTATCAACGACAAAACTTTTATCTCTACTTACTCAGTATCTGAGTAACCATGACCGTATTCGTAACGGGAGCGGACGGCTACATCGGCTGGCCAACGGCGCTGCGAATCGCAACGCAGACGAACGACCGAGTCCTCCTCGTCGATAATTTTGCCAGGCGTGAATGGGTCGAGTCGGTCGGCTCGACTAGCGCCGTTCCGGTCACCGATATTGACGAGCGAATCGCCGCCGCCGAAGAAGTTCACGGCCTCACCAACCTCTCGTTCGTCGAGGGTGACCTGACAGACAAGGAGACCGTCGACCGTCTGCTGTCGATCCACGAACCGGAGACGATCATCCACACCGCCGCACAGCCGTCAGCGCCCTATTCCCAGATCAACGGGGAGCGAGCGAACTACACCCAGCACAACAACCTCCAGGCGACGCGCAACCTGCTGTGGGGGCTCGAGGAACACGACCTGACCGACACCCACTTCATCGAGACGACGACGACCGGCGTCTACGGCGCGCCGGAGTTCCCGATCCCCGAAGGCGGAGCGACGATGGAGAATCAGGGCGAGCGCGACGAGGTCCCGTTCCCCGCAATGGCCGGGAGCTGGTACCACCTGACGAAGTCCCACGACGCGGCCAACATGCGGCTCGCACACAAACAGTTCGGCATTCCGATTTCGGACGTTCGGACGGCAATCGCGTACGGGACCGAAACCGAGGAGACGGCCGCAGATCCGCGTCTGGCGACCCGCTTCGACTTCGATTACTACTTCGGCGTCGTCGCTCACCGCTTCTGCGCGCAGGCCGTCGCCGGCTACCCGATGACCGTCTACGGGCGAGGCGAGCAGCGCAAACCATTCGTCGCGCTCGAGGACGCGGTCGAAGGACTGGCGCAGCTGGCCCTCGCCGATCCCGAGACGAGGCCCGACGATCACACCGTCTACAATCAGGTGACGCGATCGATCAGTATCGTCGAAATCGCGGAAACGATCGCCGACGTCGCCGACGAGTTCGATCTCGACGTCGACGTCAAACACTTCGAGAACCCCCGTGAAGAGGACGAAACGCACAAGATGGAGATCGAGAACGACCGGTACGCCGACCTGATCGGCGGGCAGTCGACCACGTTCGAGGAGGGAGTCAGGGAAGTTCTCGGCACGCTGGTCGACTATCGAGAGACGGTCGAAGCGCACGAAGATCGGTTCCTTCCCGGCGTGTTGGTCGACGACGAAAACGACGACACGGTCGTCGAATTCGACGACGACGATTCGTCCGAAGCGGCCCACTCCTCTGCGACTCCAGAGGATGAGTGACATGCGCATCCTCGTGACGGGCGGCTGCGGGTACATCGGGAGCGAACTCGTTCCGCTGTTGCTCGAGGACGAGCGAGTCGACGAGATCGTCGTCCTCGATTCGCTCGCGTCCGGCTCTCCCGCGAACCTCCGCGGGTGTCTCGACGAAACGCTGCGATTCCGCCGCGGCGACGTTCGCGAGTACGGCGACGTCGAGAGCGCGATGCGCGGCGTCGACAGCGTGATCCACCTGGCGGCGATCACCGGTGCGGGGTCGACGCACGACCGCCGCGACGAGACGTTCGCGATCAACCGCGGCGGGACGGAGAACGTGCTTACCGCCGCCGGTAAGCTCGACGTCGATTCCGTCGTGTTCGCGTCGTCGTGTAACAACTACGGCCGGGCGGCCAGTACGAATATCGACGAGGAGACCGAACCGGACCCGCTCAACCCGTACGCGGAATCGAAGGTCGAGTCCGAAGGGCTGCTCACCGACGCGATGGACGACTACGACTTCGACGGAACCGCGCTGCGCATGAGTACGAATTACGGCTGGGCGCCGGGCGTCCGGTTCAATCTGGTCGTGAATCACTTCGTCTTCCGCGGCCTGACCGACCGCCCGCTGACGGTGTACGGCGACGGCAACAACTGGCGGCCGTTCATCCACGTCGAGGATGCGGCACGGGCGTACGCAGACGCCGCGCTCGTGCCCGAGTCGTGGCCGCAAACGGTCTACAACGTGGGGTCGAACGACGAGAACTATCGAATCGCCGAAATCGCCGAAATCGTCCGCGACGAACTCGACCGCGAACTCGAGATCACGTACCTCGAAGACGAACATCCCGGCCCGTCGTACCACGTGAACTTCGATCGGCTGGGCGAGACGGGATTCGAACCCGAGTGGACGCTCCGGCGCGGCGTCCGCCAACTCGCGGATCGATTGCAGCGAACTCGAACGGAGGTGCTCGAAGCGTGACCGGATCGGAGACCGCTCGCGACGCACCGACGATCGCAATCACCGGCGCTGCCGGGTATATCGGCAGTCGCGTCGTCCACCGACTCCAGACGGAACATCCCGAGTGGGACCTGATCGCACTCGACAACCAGTACCGCGGACAGGTCGAGTCGGTCGGCGAGACGGACATCGCCCACGTCGACATCCGAAACAGGCAACGGCTCGAGGACTGCCTCGAGGGAGCGGACGTCGTGCTGCACCTGGCGGCGATCAGCGGGGTCGACGACTGCGACGAAAATGCCGAGCTGGCCTACGAGGTCAACGTCACGGGGACGAACAACGTCGCCTGGTTCTGTCGGAAGAACGGAGCGGCGCTCACGTTCCCGTTCAGTATGGCCGTCCTCGGCGATCCCGAGACGTTCCCGATCACCGCGGACCTCCCCCGGGACCCGTTCAACTGGTACGGCCGGACGAAGCTCCTCGGCGAACGGGCGATCGAATCGTTCGCCGACGGCTCGTTTCCCGCCCACCTGTTACTGAAGTCGAACCTCTACGGCGACCACGTCGTCGGCGAAACGGTCGTCTCCAAGCCGACCGTGATCAACTTCTTCGTCGATCGAGCGACGTCCGGCGAGGCGCTGACGGTCTACGAACCCGGAACCCAGTCCAGAAACTTCGTTCACGTCAAAGACGTAGCCAGATCCTACGTTCGGAGCACGGAACGACTGCTCGAGCAACTGGCCGACGGCGAAACGGGCACCGAGACGTACGAGATCGCGGGTACCGAAGATCCGTCCGTGATGTCGGTCGCGGAGACGGTTCAGGAACTCGCCCGCGACGAACTCGGCGTCTCTATCGACGTCGAACTCGTCGAGAACCCCCGAAGCGCCGAGACGCTGGTTGAAGACTTCGCGGTCGACACCTCGAAAGCGAACGAGGTACTCGGATGGGAGGCGCGTCACACGGTTGCGGAGTCGGTTCGCGAACTGCTACGACGGAACGCGTAGATCCGCCGTACCCGTCGGAGAGCGCTCCCCACGCACGCAGACGGTACGAGCGCTGAGATGCCGAGCGCCAGACGCTGCGGGCGCTGCGACCACTTGGGTTTACGGTGTTCCGCTGCCAATCTGCGGGCGATGGGTACCCGAACCGGTTCGACGGACCTACTTCAGCAATTGGACCTGAAGGAGTACGAGGCGACGGCGCTCGCCCACCTCCTGAGCGCCGGCCGGACGACCGCGCCGAACGTCTCCGAAGCGACCGGCATCCCCAAAGCGCGGGTCTACGGCGTCCTCGATTCGTTGGCCGATTACGGATTCATCAAGGTAATTCCCGGCCGACCGAAGCAGTACCAGCCGAAATCCCCCGAGGAGATCCTCGAGCGGGCGAAGGAGAACCGACGACAACAGTACGAGGACTACTGCAACGAGGTCGAGGAGTTACAGGACGAGTTCCTGGAGGAGTTCGGTCCGCTATACGAGCAGGCGGACGAGGAGGTGACGCCGATGTCGGAGCTGTTTTCGGTCGTCGACGTCGGCGGCCCGAGCGAGACTGAGACCAGAGCGCTCTATCAAAACGCGTCGGAGACGGTCTCCGTCATCACGAACAGTTTCGCGTACTTCGACGACGTCGAGCCAGCCGTCTCGGACGCACTCGAGCGGGGGATCGATATTTCGGTCCTGTTTCTCGACCCGCGGAATCTCCCGGCCGAGAAGGCGGCAGTGCAGGCGGACATCGTCGACCGGATCGCGACCGACTATCCGTCCGTCGACTACCGGTTTAGCGAAACGGTGCTGCCCTGGCGCGGTACCTTCATCGATCCGAGTATGGACTACGATTCGGGCAAGGCGATTTTTCTGGTCGAGGAGACCGACGTTCCCAACCACCGGCGGCAGGCCGCAATTACGGAGAACGGGTCGTTCGTCGCCGGGATGAAACGGTACTTCGACTTGATCTGGGAGTACGAGAGCCTCGAAACGCGGCCCTCGATCTGAGCGACGCGACGCGCCGTCTCGCCGTCCGGGATCGCGTTTCGTCGTTTGCAGCGATCCGTGTCAGTTAGTCTCGATCCGATTCCGTTTCTGCGACCAGCCGATCTTCGGCCCTATCGCGGTCCTCCGGGTAGCCAACGTCGACGCGCCAGCCGTCCATGCGGATCGCGTCGATAGTCCGCCCGGACTGGATGAGTAGATCGATTGCGTCCGGCAGTTCGTACTCACCACGGTCGCTCGGCTGGACGAGGTGACACGCGTGGAATATCGCGGGCGTGAACGTGTAAAATCCGGTCATCACGAGGTTCGACGGTGGGTCGTCGGGTTTCTCCATTACCTCGACGATCTCACCGTACTCATTCGTGTCGAGAACGCCGTACCTCGAGGCTTCCTCGTACGGGACTTCTTCGACGAGGAACGCTGCGTCCGCACGGTCCTCGCGCTGCCGGTTGACGACGTCGCCGAGATTGGCGCGAAAGATGTTGTCCCCGAGCATGAGCATAAAGTCGTCGTCAATGTGGGGCTCCGCCTGCAGGATCGCGTGGGCGAGCCCGAGTTGCTCGCGTTGGTGTGCGTACATAATCGGAACGTTCCGATACTCGTCGTCGTACCGTTCGATGATCTTCTCCTTGCGATAGCCGACGACGACGATGAACTCCGTCGCACCGATTTCGATCAGGTTATCGAAGACGTCTTCGATGAGCGGCGTCCCGTCGACCTCGACGAGCACCTTCGGTTTCTCTTCGGTGAGGGGACGGAGACGAGTTCCTTCACCCGCGGCGAGAACGACGGCTTGCATATCCTCGTCTATTCGCCCGTCCGCTAATGAATGACCGGGGTGTCAGGGAGTCCATTCATCCTGACCTGGTGTCCTCCCGTCTAGTAGGGACCACATACGGCGGACGCCGGTTAGGGGTCAGACACGTTCGTTTCGAGCGAACTACGAGCCGCCGTACTCTATCGGCAAGTTGCGAACCACCGTCGTCCGGAAGCGCCCGGAAAGGAGGAACAGCGATGCAAAGTACGTGACCGCCCCGACAGCAACCAGAATCACAGCCGTCACTTCGCTCGGCTCGAGAAACAGCCGTCCGCTCCCGACCATGACAGCCATCGGGCCCGCAGCGAGGACCTGTATCGAGACTTCTCGGATCGGGAACGAGACGGTGATGAAGCGAGTGAGCACCCGGTATCCGATCGCGACCGTTACCAGCGCGGAAACCGCCGTCGCGACCGCAGCACCGACCCAGCCGTACACGGACACGAGCGCGAAGTTGAGCGAGATGTTCGTTACGAAAAAGACCGCGTTTATACGGAACGCGAGATCGGGCCTGTCGAGACCGTTGAGCGCGTTCAGGAACTGTTCGCCGTACGCATAGGCGAGCCGCGACGCGACGAGTATCACGAGCACGGTGTGTCCGACGCTGAACTCGGAGCCGTAGATCCGGAGGACGAAATCGCCGATGAGGACGCTCCCGATCAAGCCGGGAATGAGAAACAGACCGGCGTACGCGAACGCGTCGTCGAGCAAGCTGACGACTCGGTCGCGGTCGTCGTTCGCAACGCTACTGATTTCGGGAAATAGCGTCTGCTGGATCGCGAGGCTGAAAATCGCGAGCAGCGACGCGAGATTCCATGAAATTTCGTAGACCCCAATGAGATCGGGAGCGACGAACACGCCGAGTACGAGCGTGTCCATCGACGAGAACGTACGCGAACTCAATCTCCCGAGCCACGAGTATCGGGCGTAGTCGAACAGGCTCCAAACGTGGCGGCGCGCGGGGCGGTCCCACTTCCAAGTGACGAACACCGCACCGACGACCCCCGCGATCACGCTCGCGAGCGCGTAGCTGGTCAGGAGACCGATCAGTCCGAAGCCGAGCAAAACGGCGGTGATCTGCAGTGCGCTCCGCGAGAACGTGTCCACGGGTTGGAGCGCGCCGGAGATATGAACTCGATGCTGCCCTTGCAGCGCTCCCGAGACGAACATGAACAGTACTGTCGCGAGGAGCACGACGGCGATCGGAAGCGCTACGGCTCGCCCGATGTAGGCGTTGACGAGATCGCGCCCGAGAAACAGCCCGACGAGAAGGACCGCATAGAGGCCGAGAAAAAGTCCTGTCCCGGCAGCAAGGTATGCTCCGGGTTCCTCGCCCTCGCTCAGACGTTTCGTGAGTGCCGACTGGACGCCGCCGAACATGACGACTTTCGCCCAGATCACGATCGCGACGACGAGAAAATACGTCCCCAACACGCCCGCACCCAGCGTGCGAGCGAGATAAATCGTCGCGATGAAACCGAATACCGAGGATGCGATCTGGGACGCGAAATTAATGAACGAGATTTGACCTAGCTTCATACTATCATCTATCGTCGTGATCGTCTATCTCACCAATGGACGCTCGTGAAAAAACGTTATCGAACGTGAGTTCGATGCGTTCTCCTCGAGCGTGCCAGCCTACTGACGACTGATGGTCGAATCGAGTGACTAGACGAGATAGTGTCATCAATAGTCGCGATTACTGAAATGTCATGCGATCGTTTTTCACGGGATACGAGTTACAGAGTGAGAGCAACGCATATAGGTCGAAGTAGTTATTCTCCCCTTCGAGGTGGCGTTGATACAGCGTTTCGATCTTCTCCCTGTCGATAATAGCCGGATACTGTTCGGAACACTCACCGTTCAACAGGTACGACTCGGCTATATCTGTCTCCCTGAGTACCGCGGCGTTGTCGCTCCACGAGCCGCCGCCAGATCCGGAACCGGGAACGATATTATTCTTGAAGCTCCGCCACAGCTCTGCGACGCTGTACACCGTTCGCGGGTACGTTAACGGAAGTCCGATCCCCGCTTTCGGAATCTCTGCAAGGGGACGATTCCGGTTTGTGAGGGTGCGGTTGACGATACTGCGTCGGGCGTGGTGCCGGTGCGGAACGGATAGCGAGAAGTCGATCACCCGATTGTCCAGAAACGGATAGTGCGTTGGCAACATCTGATTCGCCGTGTAATACGTGAAGTACGCCTTATTATTGGTTATCGGATAAAATCCACCAGCGTGCGCTAACGCATCGATCGACGGATATTTCACGCCGTGGTGAACGACGCCATCATCCGATTCGGTCATGTACTCACGTAACACCGCCTCGGGAGATTTGTCGAGCGTCACGTACTCCGGTTGCGTATTCGTCGACGGCCCTCGATTATACTGATAATCGTTGACGATGTACTCGGCGTACGAGCCAACGCTCTCGACGGGTTCGAGAATCGGTAACGGAATTGTCCATCCCAGGTGAGGGACGGGGACCTCTCGCGTCGGTAAATAAAACCCCTCCAGTATCGTGTCCGCTGTGTGGCCGGAAAACACGGCGTCGACCTCGTTGGTGAGTTCGTCTTCGAACCCCGCAAAGTGCGCCTGGTCGAAGAACGACTGGAAGAGCTGAAAGTCCGCGACCCGCTCGAGCACATCCGTTAGATAGTCCGGTTCTCGCTGCAGGAATCTGAAATCGACGCCCGCCGTTTCACATGCTTCCCGTGCAATTTCGGCCTCAGTGTTTATCGAATCGTTCAGATGATATCCCGTGACGTCGTCGGCCAACAGGGACAGGAGCAGTCTCGAGTCGCTCCCGCCGCTGACGAAGAGGCCTTCGTCCGCCGACGGATCGCTCCGCTCTTCTACGCTCCGTTGGATGATCGAGGAGAATTCCTGAACGAGCTCATTGTACGGTCGATCCGTGGGTCGATACTGCGGCACCCAGTACCGCTCGAGCGAGGTCGATCCGTCCTCGAGATCGACTGTAAGCGTCGAGCCCGGATGGAGTTGATGTACGCCCTCAAACGGCGTATAGATGCCGAACGTTCGCTCGAGTTTGAGAAATTCCGACAGGAGTTCGTCGTCGACTGACGGCTCGAAAGCAGGATGTGCCAGGATACTATTTAGGTGGGTCGAAAAGAGGACAGAGTCGTCGAGTTCATCGGTGACGTAGATCGGTCGCGCACCGAGTCGGTCTGTGAACAGTGTTGCCTTCGTTCGATCTTGGTCGAGAATCACTCCCGCAAATTCGCTGTTCAGACCCTCGATGAACGACGGCCCGTGCGACTCTAGCAAGGATGCACAATACGTCGCATCCGATGTCTCTTGGTTACCCCGCGGCGTGTAGCCCGTCGAATCCTCGAACCCGATGACATCTCCCCAGATCCACAGCAACTGCTCTCCGCCAGTCGGTTCTGGTTGATGTGCGTCGGATTCACGATGGACCGAGTGGAATATCTGGGCGGTATCGTCTCGGAAAATGGCCCCGTTCTCGTCCTCGGACCATTCGATGGTGTGACTGACTGCGTCGATATTGTGTTGAGGATCACCCAGTATCCCACAGAGGCCGACCATGTTCACATCGTTACTTGAACGGAGAGAAAAGAATACCGACTATTCGAGCGAGAGGGATCGAACTGCGCCGGTATCCGAACTCGACTTTCTGTTCACCGATACTCCGTTGAATAGCCGTGCTCCTGCATCCACGTGTCGTCGAATATCGTGTCAAAGTACTGCTCTCCTCCATCGCAGCCGATCACCGCGATGCACGCATTCGGCTGCTCGGTTGTAATATCACGAGCGACAGCTAATGCCGCTCCGGACGACCCACCGACGAGTATCCCGCAATCAGCGGCAGCACGTCGAGCCTGAACGAATGCTCGTTCGTCACTGACACTCTGCACCTCGTCCACGTACTCGAACCACATAGTCGGTAGCTCGTGACCCTTCCCGAGTCCCTCGACATCAGTATCATACGTCCCAGAATCGGTTCCGTAAAATGAAGCGGAAATATTCGATTGCTCGGCGTCAACGCCGATAATGCGTACGTCCGAATCCTGCTCTGTTACGTATTTTCCTATACCGGATAGCGTACCGCCGGTCCCCATCGGACAGACAATGTGTGTCAGATCACCTCCCGTCTGATCCCACAGTTCTGGACCGGTCCACTTGGAGTGAACTGTCGGGTTTAGCTGATTCGAATACTGGTCTAACCAAATACCGTCCCGTTCTTCTGCGATGCGTTTTGCCGTCTTCCGATAGTGCTGTTCGTGGTCGGAATCGACGTTCGGACACTCAACGATTTCACTGCCGAACGATCGAACATAGCCGATTTTCTGCGAACTCGTTCCAGCAGGGGTTGTCAGTACGCTATCGTAGCCCAACCGATTCGTAACTAACGACACGGCACCGGCAGTATTCCCTGACGAGGCTTCGACAATAATATCAACATCTGCCAGTTCTCCGTCGTCTTCTAACTCGCGAATGATGCCAAGGGCGATACGATCCTTCATTGAACCGGTCGGGTTGTCGGACTCCAGTTTGAGAAGGATATCCGCACCGTTCGTCGGTTCGGGGTACTCGATGAGCGGTGTTCTCCCGATACGGGCTAATATCGGATCGTCAGTTGGATAGGGGGAACTACGTCTCTTAGCCGCCCCTTCCTGGTTTTTCACACAACCTCCGTTACTGGAAGCGTAGCCACCAGATGTATCTCCTTCATTCTCAGTCATAAATATCCCTCTGAGATCCCAAGCGAGTTGCTCTCTGTCACGCCTCTTGGAAGTGATGCAGCGACATACTTGGCGTGAAATCTGAGCGACGTCGTGTACTCGAGCATGAGACACTTCCAGCTCGTAAAAGCTGTTTCTGTCTGTCGCATTTACCGTATTTATGACTGCAGGCGGTTTAACTAATTTGACGAGAACTTGACCTGTGATATATATTTAATGTGCGGTGTGAACCGTCGAAGGATGAACTCGAGCCGGAAAGTGGTGCAACGTGCTCTAAGTCAACCTTGCATGGAAGAGAGCAACCGTTTCGCTCGATCGAAGGCGATTCTTGCTGGGTCGCCACCGACGGCGATCGCGGCGTAGAGGAAGAACCGCGGATCGAAGGGATACAGTGTGATCGCGCGCAGGAGGAACTGGCGCGCCGTCGCGTACTGACCGGCCGGGAGCGCGTACCATGCGCCGATCCGGAACGCGGCCCAGGCGAGCATTTTGCGTTCGAACAGTCCACCGTACGCCGCCGCTCGAGGGCGGTGTTTCCAGAGGAATCGAGGATAGGTCTCCTCGATAAGCGACTCGAGGTCGTCGGTGATTCGGTCGTGCGTTCCCGCGTAGTTCGTGACGAGCGGGTCGGAAATCGGTTGGACGGTCCAGTCCTCCGAAATACGGATGTACCAGTCCAGATCCTGCCAGCTCGGAAACGCCTCGTCGAGGGGGCCGGCGTCGGCGGCCGCTGCGGACCGAACCATCACGCAGGAGAACGAGCCGATAGCGTTCCGACACAGGAGCTGTCGCGTCACGTCACCGGCGACCGACGCGTCGGTTGTTCGGAGGACCGTTCCGTCGTCATCGACAAGTCGAAGCGCGGTGTATACCAGTCCGAGATCAGTAGACGCCCGCTGAAAGGCATCTACCTGCCGGGTTACCTTCGACGGACACCACTCGTCATCGTCGTCGAGAAACGCGAGGAATTCGCCCGATGCTTCACGGATACCCGTATTACGGGCTGCGTTCGCGCCGCGATTGTCGTCGTGTCTGATGACGGTGACTTCGTACGGGAGTTCCTCGCGAACTGGCGCGACGACGTCCGTGGCAGGTGTCTCCGATCCGTCGTCGACGACGATGACCTCGAGGTGCTCGTAGGTCTGGTCGGCGACGCTCTCGAGGGACCGCACCAACCGTTCGGGTCTATTGTACGTCGGGACGATAACACTCACCAGCGGCGTTCGATCGCTCATTTTACTCTTTGTAGCCGAGGTCGCGTAATCGGTCTTTGACCGCCTCTTCCATCTCCACCTCACCGAGATCGGTCGCTGTTTCCTCGATAGCCCGTTCGTGATCGTCTATCACGTCCCGTGCGTGCTCGAGGATCTCTGGTTCGGTGTCGACGATGCTCTCCCGTTCCTCGGGATCGGTCGTCAGGTCATAGAGTTCCTCGCCATCGCCGGTCCGAATGTACTTCCACTCGTGGTCGCGGTAGGAGAAGCGACGCTCGCCCGTATTCGTGTTGGCCCAATCGCCGATGAGGTGTTCCCGGGACCACCCGTCACCGTCGAACAGAGAGCGTAAATTCTCCCCGCAGAAGTTCGACGGCGGCTCGAGTCCCGCGCGCTCGACGAGCGTCGGCGCGATATCGAGCAGGCCGACGAGTTCGTCGTGGCTGCCACCGGATCCGGTTTCATCGTCGTACAACAGAGGAACGTGGAGCACCTCGTCATAGAAGGTCGCATAATGGCTGAACTGGCCGTGATCGAGGAACTCCTCGCCGTGGTCGGCCGTGACGAGCGTGGTAGCACCGTCCCACGATTCTCGAACCGTTTCGACCAACCGCCCGATCTGTTCGTCAGTAAAGCGGATTTCCGCGTCGTAGAGGTCGATAATGTCGTCGAGTTCTCCCTGAGTGACCTCGTCGGGGGATTCGATCATCTTGCGTCGGAGCTTTATCGCTCGTCGATCGCTGATCGGCTCATCGCGGAACGCCCGCTGGTGACGCTCTGGCGGGACATACGGATGGTGTACGTCCATGTAGTGGACCCAGAGAAATCGCGGGCCGTCGTTCGCGACCGATTCCGCCCACTCGAGCGCGTGGTCAGTTATCTCGTCCGCGCTCACGTACGCTGATCCCACGTTCGCACCGGCGGTCCGTTCTGCGGTCTCGAATGCTTGTGCGAGCGTCTGGTAGAGCAGTCCGTCAGAGTCCAACTGGTCTTTCACGAACTGGCGAACTCGTGCGGTCGCCGACGGATCCGTCTTGGAATCGTAGAACTCGTCGAATCCGCGACCGTACCCGAAATCCGCGCTCAGATAGAGGTTCGAGTGAAACCCGGCCGTCCGATAGCCAGCGCTGTTGAACACTTCCGAGAGAAGGGTTCGTTCCTCGGAGATCCGCTCGTACCCGCCGTACATGAGTGCGTACGACGACGTGAGAATCGACGGAAACGACGGCCGAGTACTGCATGCGTGCGCGAACGCGTTGGTGCAGGTGTGTCCGTTATCCGCGAGAGCATCCAGATTCGGCGTCGTCTCCCGCTCGTATCCCTGCCAGCCGACGTGATCTGCGCGGAGGGAGTCGACAGTAACGAGAAGGATATCGTCCATGCCGGTAACTGCATTCTCCCGTTATTTTACGATTTTGATGACTTGTTTATACGTTTCAGCGATCTCCGACCAATCGAAGTCTCGAGTGAACGACTGCAACGGCGTCGGATCGGTCGCCGCGGCGTGCTCTATAGCACGAGCGATACTGTCAGGTGTCGGCTCACAAAACTCAACGAGGCCATCGAATCGGGCCTCGGCACGACCGCGAACTTGAACGGTCGGCAACCCTGCGGCACCGTACTCGAGCACCTTCAGGGTGTGCGGGTCGTCGACGAGGCAGATGCCGACATCTGCGGCCCGAAGGTAGCCCGGAACGAGATCGTGTGCCACAGTCCCGGGGAAGATCACGTTTTCGTGTGTTTCCGCTGTTTGCTCGACGAGACTACCGAGCGATCCCGCACCGAGAACGACGAGTGTCCAATCCTCGAGGACCGTCGCTGCAGCGAGCAGTTCTCGGATCTGGTAGATCGATTCGAGTCCACCGACGTATATCGCGACGTTCTCCGTATCAGGAACGTCAAGCGCCGATCTCGCCCGTGAGACCGTCTCCATCGGCGGGTTCGCAAATCGGTCGTACTCGACGCCGAGCTCCGTCTTCGTCGCGGATCCGAACCGCTCGATTCGGGTTTTCTCTTCGTCGTAGACGTACAGCGCGTGGTCTGCAATGCGAAACGCCGCGTTCTCGAGTCGGCGGACGATCGCCGCGAGCCAGCGCGAACTGTTCTCCTCGAACTGACGGATGGGATCGACGTGATCGACGACCAGCGGCGTCCCGGTCGCGAGTTTTATTACTGTCCCAGCGATGGCACCCGCCCGCGTGGTTCCGACGATCACGTCGTAGCGGTTGGCTTCCCGAAGCGATCCGAGTACCGTCTTCGGTGTGGTGCCGCGGAGCGTCACTGCGATCCCGTCGCTCGAGAGGTGATCGGCGATACGCTGTCGGCCGACGCTGATATCGGCGGGTTTGTCGGGAGTGAGCCAGAGTACTGCTGGTGTGGCGGTCATGACAGTCATCGGTACTGCGTGATACCGTACAGATATCCGAACCCGACGACCGCGGTGAAGACGAACAGTGCGAGTAGCCTGGTCGCCCGTTCGATACTCGGGTCGGTCGCGAGGCGATGCACTCGGTCGGGGACGAAATCGAAGAGGAGTTTGCCGAGGAACGCGCTCTCTTCGTCGCTCGAGTTCGGAACGAGCGTCTCCATCGCTCGTTTCGAGTACCCCTGCCAGAAGGCCCGCTCGAGGAGCCATGTCGGATCAATTCGATACTCGAAGACCTTGTGCTCGACCGTCGCGTCGGGAACGTACCGGACACCGCGACCGTACTCTTGTTGCATCCGCGCGCACAATTCCGTCTCCCCTCCCTGCAGGTTTTTGTCACCTTTCCGGCCGCCGATATCCGTATCGAAGCCGTCGAGGTTCAGGAACACGTCGCGACGAAAGGAGATGTTCGAACCGAACGTGTTTCGAACTTCGCTCGCACCGTCGGCGAAGCCGCGATGGGTAACGCCGATCAGCCAGTAGAACTCTTCGGGGAGAAACGCCGGTTTTCCGGCGACCCAGCGCGGCGTCATCTTCCCGCCGACCGCGATCGCGTTCTCTTCGTCGTACGCCTCAACGAGCGACTCGATCCACGCCTTGTCGGCGACAGCGTCGTCATCAAGAAACGCGACTATATCGCCACTCGCGAGTTCGACGCCGTGGTTTCGGCTCGCAAGCAGTCCGCGGTTCTCGTCGTTACAGTGAATAACGATATCGTCACGACCACCGAAGTCCTCGCGAACGCGGTCGTAGACGGCCTCGACGCCGTCGACCACGATCACGAGCTCGATTCCATCGTACGTCTGCTCGAGGACGCTCGTTGCGGCCTCACAGAAGTCATCGTACGTATCGAGGGCATAGGTGCAGAGGATGACCGAAACGTCCATTGGAGCTACGTTCTCGACCGACCCCCGTCAGTGTGTCGGACAGTTCCTCAAATGGGAAAACTACGCAGGTATATGACAAGGCTTATTCTTGACTTGGGTCTGGTGGAACCTAATGAGCACCGACACCGAACACGTTGACGAGGGGACCGAAACTTCCATCCTCGAGGCGTGGCGAAACTGGTATCACCTCCCCGTACTCGGGGTCGTGATGCTGTTCATGCTGTGGCTGCGAACCCAGTCATACGACCGGTTCGTCACGGACGACGGGACGCCCGCCCTGGCCGGAATCGACTCGTGGTATCACTGGCGGTCGATCCAGTGGACGGCGGAGAATTATCCGCATACGATGCCGTACGAGGTCTGGACGGGGTTCCCGACCGGTCACTACGTCGGTCAGTTCGGGACGCTGTTCGATCAGCTCATCGTCACGGCGGCGATGATCGTCGGTCTCGGCGATCCGTCGAGCCAAACGTTGTACGCGGTCGCCCTGCTCTCCATCCCCGTCATGGCCGCCCTCATTGCGATCCCCGTCTTCTACATGGGTCGGCGCCTCGGCGGGACGCTGGGCGGCATCGCTTCGATCGTCATTCTCGCACTCGCGAAGGGACAGTTTCTGTCTCGATCCACGGTCGGCCAACTCGATCACCACACCGGTGAGGCGCTGTTCATGGCCATTGCGGTGCTCGCGATGATGGTTGCGCTCACCGTCGGTGAACGCGAGAAACCGATCTACGAACTGGTCGCAGACAGGGACTGGTCGGCCCTCCGGACGCCCGCCCTCTACAGCGCCCTCGCTGGGTTCGCACTCGCACTGTACATCTGGGTCTGGCCGGCAGGTATCGTACTGATCGGTATCTTCGGCGTCTTCTTCGCCATTCAGCTTTGTCTCGATTACGTCCGGGGAGTCTCCCCGGATCACGTTGCGTTCGTCGGTGCGGTGAGTCTCGGCGTGACGACGATCGTGACGACACTGCTTATCGAGCAGCCCGGTCTGGAGACCACAGCGTTCAGTTACCTCCAACCGCTCCTCGCCATCTCGGTCGCAGTCGGCTGTCTCTTCATGGCCTGGCTCGCCCGCGAGTGGAACAACCGGAAGATCGAGCGTCGGTACTACCCGGTCGCCATCGTCGGTATCATAACTGCTGCGTTGCTCGTCATGTGGCTCGCGCTACCGAATCTCTACAGTACCCTGATCGGAAACCTGACGGGACGGCTGCTTCCCCTCGGCGCATCTGACTCTGCGCTCACTGTCCAGGAAGTCCAGCCGCCGGACGACTTCTTCAATCACGTCTTTACCGAATTCGGAACCGCGTTCTACACGATGCTCGCCGGCCTCGCCTTCCTCGCGATCCGGCCGTTCTTCGGCCGCCGGTTCCGCGCCGAACACACGCTCGTCATCGTCTGGTCGCTGTTCCTGATCAGCATGGCCGCGACACAGGTTCGCTTCTCGTATTACCTCCTGCTCGCAGTCGCTGTCGTCAACGCCGCCTTCGTCGCGGAGCTCGTACAGCTCTTCGATCTCGATCTCGCGGGCAGTCGCGAGTCGCTTCGCCAGATCGAGACCTATCAGGTCATCGTCATCGCACTCGTTTTCTTGCTCTTGTTTGCACCGTTACTCCCGCCGCTCGCTCAGGCAACAGCGTGGGACAATGCCGAACAGACCGGTCCACATTCGTCTTCCACGATGTGGGAAGGATCGAACGAGTGGATGCAGGAGAACACGCCTGCCCCGGGGAATTACGGGAACGCATCGAACGCGGACCAACTCGACTACTACGGGACGTACAATCCCGCGAACGACGACTACGAGTATCCGGCGGGGGCCTACGGCGTCATGTCGTGGTGGGACTACGGCCACCTGATAACCACCCAGGCCGAGCGGATTCCACACTCGAATCCGTTCCAGCAGAACGCGCGGTCGTCGTCGGCGTTCCTGACCGCCGAGTCCGAGGAGCGCGGTGAGCTGGTTCTCGACGCGATCGCCGCAGGCGAACCGGTCGCCGATCAGTCCAACGAGGAACTCCGTCAGGCTGCCGCCCAGAGCGACTCCGAAGAGCCGATCCGGTACGTGATGGCCGATTACCAGATGGCCAGCTCGAAGTTCGGCGCGATCACCCAGTTCTCCGGGCCGGACTACTCCCATTACGTGACGCCAGAGAACTACAACGGTCAGCCGATCAATGCGACCGAACTCGGGCAGGTCTACGGTGACCTGCCGTACGACGACACGATGCTGTCGCAGTTGTACTTCGACGACACCAACGGCATGGAGCACTACCGGCTCGTCCACGAGGACGCCAGCGCGGGAACGGCGGTCTTCGTCAGTTACGCACAGGTCGACAATAGCGGACAGGTCATCCACGTCGACGGGAACGGTGAACAGGTATCCCCCGGTCAGGGACGACCTGCAGTGGTCGTCAACCGGCAAATCCCCCGATCACAGCTGCCACAGCTCCAGAACCATCCGAACGTGCAGGTCTTCGATGCCAAGAGCGCGGCCGCCGTGAAGACGTTCGAACGCGTCGACGGCGCAACAATCACGGGCAGCGTCGACGGCGTGTCCGATACCGAGAACGCGACGGTCTCAGCCAGGGTCGAACTCGAGACCAACTCGGATCGCACGTTCAACTACACCCAGCGAACGGACGTAGCGGACGACGGAACCTTCGAGCTGTCCGTCCCGTACGCGACGAACGACGAACTCGGTGTCGAGGACG
The DNA here is from genome assembly GCF_013456555.2 of Natrinema zhouii. Lineage (GTDB taxonomy): Archaea > Halobacteriota > Halobacteria > Halobacteriales > Natrialbaceae > Natrinema > Natrinema zhouii. The sequence continues at coordinate 1,115,747 of NZ_CP059154.1, read as the reverse complement.
GCTACACCGACAGCAGCGTCGAGGCGACCGGTAACTACACGGTCACCGCCTTCGCGTCCGGCGAACAGGGACTGCAGCAGTTCAGCGGAGAGACGACCGTTCCCGAGCCCGCAGTGATTCAGGGCGAGACCGTCAGCGTCGGCGACCTCGAGGAAGTCGAGAACCCGTCCGGGAACGAGACGGCGGGCAATGAGACAGCAGGGAACGAAACGGCCGGCAACGAAACCGACGACGGAAGTACGGATGCGGATAACTCCAATTCGTCGGACGACGGAACAGCCGATAACGGGACCGCGAACTCCGTTGCAACAGCGCGCGCACCGTAAGTGATCGGTGCGCTCGGCAGCGTCTGACTCTCGATCAGTGCGAAACGCGGGACCGATTTCGATCGGCCTCGAGATAGAACGCGAGCGATACGGACGACTTTCCTGCCGCCTTTCGAGGGGATCCCGACTGGATCGGTCGACGTCGTTCCCGGCGTCTCGAGAGCGACGATCGCGTTTGCCGTGCGCGTGATCATCGGATTGCGTCGGCTGTGCTCACGAGGCCAGTGACGACTCTCGAGGATAGATCGTCTGGCTGTCCAGCGGTGGGACGATCGTCGCGGCCGTCGGCTTCGGAACGGAAGTGGTATCACCCAGACTGACAATCAGTATCGAGCACAGAGTGACCTGACACGGGCACCGAATCGGCGTTCTACCGCCGTCTCCCGTTTCATGCCGGATGTTCGTTGTATCATAATATCTCGTATATGTTTCTATACGGTAAATTTATTTCCATTGGCGGCAACCATTGGATTGCAATGTCCGCAAAAGACAGCATGAAAGACTACCTCGCAACGCATCCTCGAATGATCGGCGCGCTGTTCACCCTGTTCGTCCTGCTCAGTCAGGCAGGGTCGGTCGCGGCAGGAAGTATGTCCCAGGTTGGCCCCTGAATCGGGACGCACGATTCGAGGTTTTTGTCGTGAACGGAAACACGTCGCGAGCAGCAGCTAAACCGTATTGAGTCACTAGTCGCGTTGAAGGGCCGTTCTCATTCTAGTACCGACGTCCCGATGCCGTCGTTCCAGTGGAACTCACCGTCGACGACGACCGGGAGTTCCGTCCAGGTCAGGTATTCCTGAAGCTCCGTCGTCTCGATCGGCAATCGCGGGGTGTGTCCCGGCGTGAGGTGACAGTCAGACACCGAATCGATCGGTGATGCCGTCGTGGTCCCCAGTTTGAACTCTTTCGTCGAGTACGACGTGACCGAGAAATCGAACCCGTCTCCGTCGCGGGTCTCGATCTCAACGAGCATCGGGGCACCGCCGTCCGACTGGGCGATATCCGTCGAGCCGTCACCGACGATGAGATACTGGTCGCCGAGCATCGCGTTCTCTCGAGCGATCTCGAGCGCCCCCCGAAGCGGGAACCCTCGGTTGAGCAGTCTGGCGATGGTCTCGCCGGCCGTGACGGCGTCTTCGTTGATGACGTCCGCGTACGTACTGACGCCGCCGAATGCGCCGCGGCGGGTGAGCGCGAGACCCTGTTCGTAGGACCGGCAGGCGTTGAGGAAGAAGACGCCGAGATCGACCGACTCGAGGGTTCGGACGTCGAGATCGTCGTCTGGACAGCAGAGCCCGTCTTCGGTCGCGTGTCCGATGTAGTGGAAGAAGTCGTAGCCCCCGTCGGTCAGCAGCGTGGCCAGTCGGTCGGAGTTGACGCCGAACTCCGAGTCGATCTCGAAGGGGAGGTCCTCCCGGTTGCCGTAGCTGCCGTCGAGCAGGTCGTGTTCGTCCATCATCCGGGCGTCGTTACAGACGAGCAAGAGCTCGATCGACTCCACTCGTTCCCTGTGGTTCAGTTGGTTTCGGTACGCTTCGAGCGTCGCTTTCGAGGCCTGCTGGGGAACCCCATCCCCGAACCAGGCGTGTTCGACCGATTCATTCGTAACCGTCGGGACGACGAACCCCGACCCCTCTCGGAGCTGCGAGGGGGAGCGAGAGATCGTCGACGACCGAACGAGTTGCGAGCTCGTCGGTTCCGCGGTCGGGATCGACCCGGGCATCTGCCCTGCGTCTCGCGGACGATTCCGAGTTCGTTGACGACGAACGGGAGTAACGAGGCGCTTTCCGGATCAGACGGCACATGAGCGGTCAGCGGCCACCGCGAAACGTGTGGTTCGATCGTCTCGAAGGGAACGTCGAGGTATCGTTCCAGTCGGTGAGAAAGCGACAGGTCGTACGTTTCCGCGAAATCGAACGATAGCTCGTCCTCGAGCGAGGCCCGTTCCAGCAGTTCGTACCGGAACATGCCGTCCATGCGGACGATCGCGTCGAGAAAGAAGAATCGTTTCAGGAGGTGGGCCATCTCGTCTTCGAACGAGCGGGACGTCGAGAGCGAGTGCTCGAATCGCGGCGTCTCGAGCGTCGGCTCGGTCCCGGGCCGGATCGTCGCTCCCAGAAAGAACGCGAGCGGGGCGGCCTGATACACCGCCGAGTACTCTCGTGGGACGGTGAGGGAGATACTGCCGTCCGGTCGATCGATCGTGTCGGGAATCTCGAGCCGGTCGCCGAGTTCGATCAACGGCGGATGGCCGCGTAGCGTCGGCCACGTCCGCTCGGGCGAGGTCGTTTTGAGGGCGGACGGGAGCGCGGAAACGGCTTCCATCATCGATTCGATGTCGGGCGGCGTGGTAATCGTTCCCCGCGGCTGCTCGTGGAGCGACCGGACACCGAGTTCGATCGTCGTTTCCCGATCGGTCGAAACTCGGACCGACGTTAGCCCGATGTCGATCGTACCCGGTGCGTCGATGCGACAGTAGAGCTTGATCGGGCCGCTCAACCCGACGAACTGGGTTCGTTCTTCGAGTCGAACCGTTTCGCTGGCGTCGAAACTCGCCTCCGTGCGGCCGGTCTCGTCGTGAACGGTGACGGAGTAGAGCTGATTGAACGTGAGCGAGTCGGTCTCGAGCCGACACGTCTCGTCGATCGGGAAACAGAACCGCTCCGGCTCGACGGCGTCGACCGACACTGACCCCGGCGTTTCGATCTGCAGGCGCCGTTGCTCGATGGAGTCGTATACCTCGAGTCCGGCCGGATCGGCCGTTTCCGCGATCTCTATCGTCATCTGTTCTCGCTATCATCCTACTCATACGCCGCACCGGCAAAAAGGATTGTATCAGCCGTCGGTCACGGGGTCTCGTCGAGCGATACCGTCGTTAGCGACCGGAACGCAATCGTCGGGAACCGCGGTTCGACCGTGCTCGGCTGCCGACCGCCGTCGTGACCGGTTGCCGACAGCTGCATCCGTTCGATGACGCCTCGGTCCGCGAGTTCGTAGAGGAACCGCGTGACCGTCCCGGCGGTTAGTGACGACCGAGCGGCGATAGCGGTCGCTATCTCGCGAATGGGGAGGTCCGTCGAATCGATCTCGTCGAGCGCCAGCAGCACCCGCTGGCGGGTCGCCGAGAGCGCGAGTACCTGACCGACGTGGACGCCGTCGTCGGGCACGTCGGTCCGCGCCGTCTCGAGGTGGCGCGGTTCGATCCGCTCGGCCTCGTCCTCGCTCGCGAGGACGGCGGCACCGAACAGGGCCGCGAGCGCGTCGTGGGCGTTCCCGTCGGCCCAGGCGGCCAGTTCGCGAACGTCGTCGTGATCGAGTGCGCCCGCCGCGAGCCCCGTCGAGGCGCGGTCGGTGACGACATCGACGAGTTCGTGATCGCGGTACGCCGGAACGGTGACCGTTTCGCCCCGGTGATCATCGGGTTCGGTCCGTCCGACCGTGACCACGGCGACGCGGTCCTTGACCGGTGCTAGCAGGTCGCGAACGCGATCGATCGCGAGCGTTTCGGGTTCGTCGTGGTGGTCGATCGCCACGACGGCGCGTCGATCCGGACGGGACAGCCTGTCGCGGAGGCGCTCGCGGAGGTCGTCGGTACCGACGCCGCTCTCGGGCACCCGTTCCGACGAGAGCCCCGACAGCACCGCTCGGTAGAAGGCGAAGGGGCTCTCGACCCGACGGCCGTCGACGGCGACGAACCACGTCACCGGGTCGGTGTGTCCGCCCCTCGTCGTCGTCGCGATCGCGCGGCTCGAGCGACCGAACTGCTCGTTCAATGCGTCGAACATCGCGGTTACGACCGCTGACGTGCCCGACCCCGGTGGCCCAACGATCGCGACCGGCGGCGGCAACCCCCCGTCGAAGACCGGCTCGAGCGCGTCGAGCAGTTGCTCCAGCACGGGGCCCCGACCGACCGGTTCCGGCCGGTGGACGATCGGGCTGAGCTGATCGCGATCGACCACGATGCGTCGCCCCTGCCGCGCCGACCGTCGTCGCGCGATTCGCTCCTGAAGGTCCATTACTGCGCGCCTGCCTCCCTCGCGGTTCCGACGAGTGCTGCCTCGAGCACCTCGAGCGTGTGGGTGATCTCGTAGCCGGTCCCGTGTTCCATCTGCATCGAGCAGGTCGGACACTCCGTGAGTCCCGTCTTCGCGTCCGCGTCTTCCATATGGTCGAACATTTCCGACCCGATTTTCATGGATGTTTCGTAATGCTCGGCCTTCCAGCCGTAGGTGCCCGAAATCCCCGAACAGGAGTCGCCGACGTCGTGGGCGTCGACGCCGTCGATCGCCGCCAGCACTTCCATCGTCTGCCCGTCGAGGCCCTGGTTCCGCGCGTGACACGGCGCGTGGTAGGCGAAGTTCGAATCCGCGAGCGCCCCGTCGATCGACGTCCCCTCGAGTTCGCCCTCGAGGTCCTCGTGGACCCGGAGGTACTCGACGGCGTCCCAGGTGTTTCCGGCGACGTTCTTGGTTCCCTCGAAGTCGAACAGTTCGGGGTACTCCTGCCGGATCGACATCGAACACGAACTGCAGGAGGCGACGATATCCGCGCCGTCTTCGAGCGCCGCGGCGAGCTCCCGGACGTTCGTCTCGGCCGATCGGCGCGCGTCCTCGAGCATTCCGTTGGCGAACATCGGCGTCCCCGAACAGTGCTGGTCGGGGACCATGATCTCGTAGCCGAAGTGTTCGTAGACACGCACGAGGGCCTTGGCCACTTCGGGGGTGTTGTAGTTCGCATAGCAGCCGTGGAAGTAGGCGATGCGCTTTTCGTCGCTCTGAACCTGCGTACCGCCTCGCTTCGCTCGCGCCTTCTGCGCTCGCTTTTTCGAGGTGGCGTTGCCACCTCGCTTCGTCCACCACTCGCGAAACGTCTCCGTCGCGAACTCCGGCAATTCCCGCTCGCCGGAGATTCCGAGGAGTTTCTCACCGAGCCACTGCGTCGCGGAGAGCCCCATCACGAAATTCGCCGTCCGCGGGAACATCGACCCGAGCGGAGCGAGTCGGCGGTAGTTCGCGAGGATGCGATTCCGAACGTACTCCCGCGAAAACTTGTCCATCTGCTCCTCGACGTACTCCCCTCGAGCGGTGTTGTGCATCTGGGAGAGGGGGACGTCGGAGGGGCAGGCGCTGTCACAGCGCATGCAGTTCGAGCACTTCATCACCGAGTCGTCGACGTCGTGGTCGTCCTGGCGCTTGAGCCGCCACTGCTCGGGGCCCTGGAACTTCGGCCCGGGGAACTCGTCGTCGACCTCGGCGACGGGACAGTTCGTGTCGCAGGTCGAGCACTTGTAGCAGTCGTCCGCGCCCGGCCGGAGGTCCATCTCCTCGGCCTCGGGGAAGACCTGAATCGGCTCGAACTCGTCGTCGCCCGCTGGGTCGTCGGTCGGTCGTTCTGCGTCGCTCATTGAATCACCTGAATCAGTCGGTTGTCGCCGTCCATGCCGTTCGTATCGTCTGTGCCGCTCGTATCGCCCGTGCTGCTCATGTCGATCGGGCGAATCAAATCGCGCACGTGGCGTCGGTCGATTCCGCCGCTCGAGGCGCACACGTCGTCCATCACCGTTCGCCCTCCGAGGCAGCGCGTCGGCCCGCGACGTAGCCAGTCGCGAGCGAGACGCCGGCGCCCGACTTCTCCGCCGCGAAGTCGTAGCCGCCCAGCACCGCTCCCGCCGCCCGGAGGTTCGAGAACTCGGGCTCGTCGGCGGCGTCGAGCGGGCGGAGGTCGCGGTCGACCGGAAGCCCGAACCGCGCGTAGGGCTGGTCACCGAAGACGTCGTCGACGAACCAGTCGTAGCGGTCCGCTGCGTGCGGGACGTGGCAGTCGAAGATCGGTTCGAACACCCGTTCGCGCTCCGATCGCACGCCCTTTCCGACCAGCCCGCCCGTCGCGAGCACGTACTGGTCTGCACGGTGGGGAATCTCGCTCCCGTTTCGGTCGACGACGACGTGATCGATTCGTTCGGGGCCGTTCGGGCCCGTCTCGCCCGCGCCGGTCTCATAATCGACGACCGGAACCCCCGTCGTCACTCGGACGCCCCGCTCCTCGAGCGCGTCGTACAGGCGGTCCTCGAGTCGCATCCCGGGCAGGCTCGGCGGCCCCATCGGGACCTCGAAGACGTCGACGCCGAGTCGGTCCGCGAGGTCGGCCCTGACCGCGTCGGCGCGCTCGTCGCCGAGGATCGCGGGGAAGCCGACGCGGGACTCGCCCTCGAGGTGAGAGCGAATGGTCTCGGTAAGGGCGTCACGAGCGGTCGTCTCACCGGCTGCCGTCTCCACGGACTCGTCGTGATCGAGCAGGTGCGCGTACCGCGTGATCTTCGCGTCGTCTCGAGTGATACCGGGGAACCGAACCGTGACGCCGCGGGCCTCGAAGGGAACGCCTGCCGCCTCGAGGTGGGACGCTGCCAGCGGCGCTTCGAAATCCGGCAGCGTGTCGAAGCCGACGAGCAGGGCGTCGCGGTCGTCGCTCGCGAGCCCGGCGGCGGTCGAGACCGGATATCGGGCGGTCGGCTTGACCGTTCCGCCGTGGGTCGGGACGAGCGCGTTCGCGTCGGTGTGTGACCCCGCGTAGGCCTCGCCCGCGATATCGTCGAAAAAGGCAAGAGCATCGCGGACCGCCTCGCTCCCGACGCGCTCGTAGGGATGGCCCTCCGGAAGGTCGGCGAGCGCGTCGAACGGATCTACCAGCGGGCCGTCGCCCGCCGGCGCGTATCCCAGTACGTCGATCAGTCCACTGGCGTGGCGGAGCGTGCTCTGCTTGTACGAAACGAGACGCACCTGTCTCCCCCGATCCGCCGCGGCGAGCGCGGCGGTCGCACCGGCGAGTCCGCCGCCGATGACGAGGACGTCGTCCTCGATCGCCATTTATCGACCTCCTCCGTCGAAGGCCGCGAAATCGACGGCCGCCGTGTCCGCGTCCGCGCTCGCGGGATCGCGATCCCGGTTCATCGTCGTCGCGTGCAGCGCGTAGTTGAGCATCGCCTGTGAGAGCTGTTCGCCCCACAGCGCGTGGCGTTCCCCCTTCCAGCGCTCCTGAAAGAGTTCGTCCAGCGCCTCGCGGACCGTCTCCTCGTCGTACTCGGGGTGGAGTTCGTTCGCCATGTTCTGACAGCAGAAGCCGCCCTGACAGTTCCCCATCGAGGCGCGCGTCCGGATCCGAACCGCGTTCAGATCCGAGCCCGACTGCGTGATCGCGTCCCGGATCTCCGCGCGCGTTACCCCCTCACACTGGCAGATCACCGGGTTCGGCTCGTCCGTCTCGAGCACGTCACGCGCCCGGCTTCCCAGCCGTTGCTTGCTCCGGCGGGCCACCGGCGAGCGCAGCCCGAAGTCGTCCATGCCGGCCTCGAGCGTCTCGATGTTCTCGCTACCGGGCAGGGGTTCCTCGGCGGTCGCACAGGCGGCGGTCACGCCGAGTTTCTCGCAGACGTGATCCGAAATCTCCTCGGCCATCGCCCGGTAGGTAGTGAACTTGCCGCCAACGATGCTTGACATCCCCGAGACGCCGTCGCGGTCGGCGTGGTCGAGCAGGAAGAAGTCCCGCGTGATGTCGGTCGGGTCCTCGGTGCCGGTTCCCGGCGGCTCGTACAGCGGTCGGACGCCCCAGAACGAGCGGACGGTTCGGGCCTCCTCGAGGATCGGGACGAGTTCCGAGAGGGTGTCGATCAGCTGGTCGACCTCCCACCCCGCTTCCGGATAGTCGTCCGGATCCGAGACCTCCTCGTCGGTCGTCCCGAGGATGGCCGTCGTCTCGTGGGGAACCACGATGTCGGCGTCGCCCTTCGGCCGGCAGCGGTTGATCACCGTGTCGACCTGCCGGACGTTCATGATCGTCATCACGCCCTTGGAGGGACGGACCTCGATCTCGAGGTCGGCCATCGAACCGATCTGGCCGGCCCACGCGCCGGTCGCGTTGACGACGTAGTCGGCGGTGATTTCCTCGGTCGTGCCGGGCGTCGCGTGCGTGCGCTTTCCGGGCCCCGATTCGTGGCGCACCTCGACCCCGTAGATGCTGTCGCCGGCGCGCAAGAGGTCTACCACCTCGGCGTGGGTTTCGATCCGCGCGCCGTGGTTTTCGGCGTCGATCGCGTTCGCGACGCAGAGCCGGAACGGGTCGACCGCGCCGTCGGGGACCTCGATCGCTCGCTTCACGTCCGTCGCGAGGTGCGGTTCGACCTCGCGGGCTTCCCGCCCCGAGAGCACGCGAGCGGGGATCCCGCACTCACGACAGCCCTCGAGTTTCTCGCGGAAGTAGTCGTCCGGGTCCTCGGGCCGCTGGACGAACAGGCCGCCGGTCTCCTCGACGCAGTGGCCCGCAATCTCCCGGAGCACCTCGTTTTCCTCGATACATTCACGCGCACTGGCCCGGTCGGACACCGCGTACCGCCCGCCGCTGTGCAACAGGCCGTGCATCCGGCCGGTCGTCCCGTCTGTGAGGGTTCCTCGCTCGACGAGCGTCACCTCGAGGCCGCGGAGCGCCAGATCGCGGGCGATACCGCAGCCGGTCGAGCCGCCGCCGAGAACGAGGACCTCCGTATCGGTTGCCATCCCTTCGTCCGCATCTACGATCACCCCTCCCATTATTTTATCGGTGGTGGTCGAACGGCCGTAAATTCCTGTGCGGGCCGGTTCGTCCACGGCGGGGCAACGCAGTTATACGACCAATCCGATGACTTCGGGTCCGTTGTATTCCCGCATCTGGACCGTTCTGACGTCTGTTCATCGTTGTACTGGTAACCCTATGTCATGTTGTGACACGTTCAGAAACATTTATAATGATCGTCAAAATTGTTTACCGATATCGCGCGACCATCAGTAAATTGTCGCGTGGCGACACAACACCGGGTGAATACGAGTGACAGAAACCACGTACGTCGGTGCGGTCGACCAGGGGACGACCGGGACCCGCTTCATCGTCTTCGATCACGAAGGGCAGGTCGTCGCGAACGCCTACGAGAAACACGAACAGATCTATCCGGAGCCCGGCTGGGTCGAACACGACCCGATGGAAATCTGGGAGAACACCAAAGACGTCATCCGACAGGCGCTTGGGCAAGCGGACATCGGTCCCGACCGACTCGAGGCCATCGGGGTGACCAACCAGCGGGAGACGACGCTGCTGTGGGACGCAGACTCCGGGAGGCCGGTCCACAACGCGATCGTCTGGCAGGACCGCCGAACGACCGACCGCGTCGAACGGCTCGAGGACGACGGGATGGTCGAGACCATCCGCGACAAGACCGGCCTCGAGGCCGACGCCTACTTCTCGGCGACGAAAGCCGAGTGGCTGCTCGACAACGCCGATCCGATCAAACTCGAGCGCTCTCGTCCCCAGGATATCCGCGACCGCGCGGAGGAGGGCGAGGTCCTGTTCGGCACCATCGACTCGTGGTTGATCTACAACCTCACGGGCGAGCACATTACGGAGGTCACGAACGCCTCGCGGACGATGCTGTACAACATCCACGACCTCGCGTGGGACGACGACCTCCTCGCGGAGTTCTCGATTCCCGAGGCGATGTTGCCCGAGGTTCGGCCCTCGAGCGACGACGCCACCTACGGGTCGACCGATCCGGACGGCTTCCTCGAGGCCGAAATTCCGGTCGCGGGGGCGCTGGGCGACCAGCAAGCGGCCCTGTTCGGGCAGACCTGTTTCGACGCCGGCGACGCGAAGAACACCTACGGAACGGGCTCGTTCTTCCTGATGAACACCGGTAACGAGGCGGTCGCATCCGATCACGGCCTGCTGACGACGATCGGCTTCCAGCGCTCGGGCGAGGATGTACAGTACGCGCTCGAGGGATCGATCTTCATCACCGGCGCGGCGATCGAGTGGCTCGAGGACATGACGCTGATCGACGATCCCGCCGAGACGGCCGAACTCGCCCGCAGCGTCGACACGACCGACGGCGTCTACGTCGTTCCCGCCTTTACGGGACTGGGAGCGCCTCACTGGGACCAGCGCGCCCGCGGGACCATCGTCGGGATGACCCGGGGAACGCGGAAGGAACACGTCGTTCGCGCGACCCTCGAGTCGATCGCCTACCAGACGCGTGACGTCGCGGAGGCGATGGAGGCGGACTCGGGCATCGAAATGCGCTCGCTGAAGGTCGACGGGGGCGCGGTCAAGAACAACTTCCTCTGTCAGCTCCAGTCGGACATCATCGGCTCGGAAATCGTTCGCCCGGTCGTCGACGAGACCACGGCGCTGGGGTCGGCCTACGCGGCCGGGCTCGCGGTCGACTACTGGAGCGATCCCAATGAGTTGCGGAGCAACTGGCAGGTCGACGCGGAGTTCGAACCCGAGATGGATCGAGCGGTCGCCGATCGGCAGTACGACCGCTGGTCGGACGCCGTTGACAGATCGCGCGACTGGGCGCGGGACGCGGAGGAGTAATCCATGTTTCAGGTACTTCTGCAGGTCCCCGTCATCGGGATGGAGTTCGAGGCGTTCGCCGTCTTGCTTATCGCCGCCCTCGCCGGCGGCGCGTTCGGCGCGGCGCTCGGAGCGCTTCCCTCGTTTGTCTTCACGGGGTTCGTCGTCTTCCTCGGCGAGGGGCTGGCCGTCCTCGAGGGTGAGTTCGGCGGACTCGAGGCCGTCGGCGCCGGCGACATCGCGACCGGCATCACCGGGACGATCGGCTTTGGCGCGGTCACCGGTCCCCACATCGCCTTCGCCGGCGGTGTGGCCGCGACGGCGTACGCCGGCCGGAAGTACCCCGAGATGGAGCCCGACGACTGGGACTACCACTTCGGGAAGAACATTCTGTACGCGTTCGGGACCAAGCCCGACATCCTCGCGGTCGGTGCGATCTTCGGCGTCCTCGGGATGTTCATCACGCAGGTGATGAACGGGCTCGGCTTCCCGACGGACAACATCGCGCTCTCGGTCGTGGCGACGGCGTTCCTGGCGCGGCTCGCCTTCGGCTACCCGCTCGTCGGCAGGGTCGGCGGCTCGGGCATTCTCGACATGTCCCCCTTCGAGCGCGAGGAGAAACGCGTGGCAGCCGACGGCGGCACTGAGGCCAATCGGCTGGCGACCGAACCCTGGCTGCCACACCAGTACGAGTGGGCGGGCGTCACCGCCATCGGCATCGTCGGCGGGATCCTCGGCGGCTTCATCTGGCTCGAGACCGGGAGCATCTTCCTCGGGTATGCGATTTCCGCGATGAGTCTGCTGTTTCTCAATCTCGGCGTCGAGAAGATCCCCGTCACCCACCACATCACGCTGTTGGGTTCGACGGGTGCGGTGATTGCAGCGTCGACCGTCGGGAGCGACCCGATAGTGCTGCTCGTCGCCGGTGCGTTCGGCGCGATCTCCGGCCTCATCGGTGAGGTGAGCCAGCGGGTGTTCTACTCGCACTCCGGGACGCACGTCGACCCGCCGGCGATGGCGATCGCGGCGTTCATGTTCGTCTTGGGAATTCTCTATCTGCTCGGGGTGCTCCCCAACGCGGGCTACCTCGGGCTCTAACGGAATTCGGACTCCAACTGCGCTCCGTCTCTCCGATCGACTGGTGGAGATTTCGGTTTACGGCACTCTTGAAACGCAACGAGAGCGACGATTGTCCCCTGAGCGGCAAGTATAGGGAAAGGAGTTATCGTGAAAGCTGTCTCAATCACTCTTCTCGCATAACTGCTAATCGGAACTTCTCGAACGACCGGATTACCTCAACGAACTCGCCGGGGTCAACTGGCTTTTTGAGGACTGCGTCTTCGTCCGCATCGTGATCGAGGTCACGGGACTCGATCAGGTCTTCTTTCATTCCAGTCAGGATGACCACCGGGACGTGATCCAACTCGGGGTGGTGTTTGATTTCGTGTAGAACGTCTTCACCGTCCACTTTCGGCAGATTTAGATCGAGTAATACGATGTCCGGTCGGGGAGCGTCCTCGTACTCTCCACGTTGATAGATGAAGTCGAGTGCTGACTGGCCATCAGTGACGGCGTTGAGCGTGTTTTCGATGTTGCCGTCCGAGAAGGCTTCTTCAATGAGACGAACGTCCCCGGGATTGTCTTCTACCAGGAGTATCACTGCCTCTGATGACCCACTTCCCATGGTGTGATGAATTGGGTAACTCGATATAAGAGATTCGGTGAGGTAGCTACTGGACGGGATTCCAGACCTTCACTATCGACTATCGATTCCTGTTATCGGTCAGTACGTCCGTGTAGTGAACGCGTGTTCCGCGAAGAAACAGTCCGTAGAAACGGATTTCGGCAGGGCCTGCAGAACGAATTCCCAATCGGGTGGCCGAGGGCGTCACTGATGGTCCGTCAGTCTCGAGCACGCCCGAACCGACTCTTTTAGGGCGCGCAGCCCTCGAGTGACGCACATGACCGCCGATCCGCCGCTCGTCCTCGACATCGACGGCACCCTGACCCGTCCCGAAGGCTGGGGGATCGATCCGCGCGTCTTCGATCCGCTCCGCGAGTGGGACGCGCCCGTCGTGATCGCGACCGGGAAGGCCTTCCCCTACCCCGTCGCGCTCTGTCACTTCGTCGGCATCCCCGAGCTCGTCGTCGCCGAAAACGGCGGCGTCGTCTACACCGGCGACGACGTTTACTTCACCGCCGACCGCGAGGCCGCCCGGGCCGTCGCCGAGGAGTACCGGGCCGCCGGCTACGACCTCGGCTGGGGTACGGAAGACACCGTCAACCGCTGGCGGGAAACCGAGATCGCCGTCAACTTAGAGCAGCCGATCGAACCCTTGCGCGAGATCGCCGCGAAACACGGACTCGAGGTGATCGACACCGGCTACGCCTACCACGTCAAGGACACCGATCCGAACAAGGGCGAGGGACTCGAGCGGATCGCCGATCACGTCGGTATCGACCTCGCGGACTGCGTCGCCGTCGGCGACTCGATCAACGACGTCTCGACGTTCGAGGCGGTCGGCCGGAGCTTCGCCGTCAGCAACGCCGATGAGATGGCGAAGGCGGCCGCCGACGAGGTGCTCGACGGCCTGCACGCGGACGGGACGCTCGCGGTGCTCGAGCGCGTCCGAAACGAGAAATAAATCAGTTCGTTCCGTCGTTCCCTCGCCCGTCGCTACTCGTTGTCCTCGAGCACATCGTCGACCCACTGCTCGGGGACGACGCGTATCTGACTGTCAGCCTGTAGCGAGTCCGCGGTGACGAACACGATCTCGTCGCCACCGGCGACGGCCATCCCCCCGCCCGCGACGGAATCCCAGTGATTCAGTACGGTGTCGGGGATCGTCAGGGTTCGCTCGCCGTCGATCTCGGTGCTCGCGACGTAGCGGATCCCGTCAGCGTCCTGAATCGGATCGAACTCCTGTGAGACGAAGACGGCGTCGTCCTCGCGAATCCCCCAGAACGCTTCGGAACTGAGCGATAGAATATTCTGATCGAACGCGCGCTGTGGGACCGGAAGTTCGCTGCTGTGTTCGTCGAACGCCGCTGCACCAAGGCGCTCGTACGATTCGGTTGACTCGATTTCGGCGCTGACGGACCTGTCGGATTCGCTCTCGGCGCTATCGGGACTCTCCGATTCGCTCTCAGCGGTAGCGGACTCGCTTTCGGGACCGTCGGACTCGCTCTCGAGATCACCAGTCTCGCTGTCGGACTCAGCGGACTCGGTCGCCACGTCGGCGAGTCGCTCCTCGTCGGTGCCGGTCTCGACGACGTCCGTCTGGTCGATCTCGGCCGCGTCCACGTCGCTCTCGGGGTCGGGACTCGAGTCGACGTCCTCGATATCGATGGAAGTCCCGGCGACGCGCTGGGCCTCGTCTCCGGTGTGCCGGCCGCCGCCGGCGTCTCGTTCCTCGAGGTCGTCGATCTCGGGTCCGGTGCTGACGACGTCCGTCTGATCGATGTCGCTCCGCGCGCCGCGTCTCTCGTCCGACCGTCGCTGGGCGATCGCGACCGCGAGGAGCACGCCACTCAGGACGAGTTGGCCGACGCCGTGCTCGCGCTCGCCCCGGCGGAGCGCTCGGACGCCCCGGAGGAGACTCACCCCGCCGCCGATACCCGCCGGGAGGCCCGATTCGATGCCCCCTCGGACGGACTGGAGCGCCCTCGAGACGGACTCGCGGCTGAATTTCGATTCGCTGTGCTCGGATTCGGTCGTGGAACTGTCGCCGGTTTCGGTGGTGGGATCTCGCTTGCTCATGTTCGAGTTGGCTGTTTCGATCCGTCGCAGGCGATCTATCGAGTAGTGAGAACGCGGTGACGGTAGGAAACGTGTCTGGTCGGTGGTGGCTGCTGGTGGTTGGTGGCTGGCTGCTGGTGGTTGGTGGCTGACACCCGTCTCGTGACGAGTGAGCGAGTTCCCGATTCAGCTCTCGGCGCTCGAGTCACCGTCTCCCGTGCTATCGGCGAACTCGTCGGTCTCTTCCTCGGCCGACGACTGCACGTCGTCCATGTCGAAGGTGGAGCCGACTTCCTCCTCGTTGATCGCTTGCTCGAGGGTCCCCGTATCGGTCACCGCGCTCAAGCCCTTCTCTTCGACCGCGGACTTGATCTCTCCGGCGTCGATCGCCGAGTCAACGTTCCCGCCGTTCGTCGACGATTTCAGCGCTCGTCGGACGATCAGATAGCCCGCCAGTGCCGCGCCGCCGGAGGCGATCGCTCCCGGAACGCCGTAGCGTTTGTAGCCGAACGTGACCGCTTTCTTGCCGATCGTGTAGGCGCCAATCATGAACGAAGATTGCGCTGGAACGCGGAAGAGGGCGAGGCTTTCGTACGGAAGCGCTGATCGTCGTCAGGGATCATCGGTGAGACCAACGGCGCAACACGGAGTCCGACTCGAGAGCGCCTATATAGATGTCGAGTCTCACCAACTGTCATCGTTCTATTCGGCAAATACCTCGGGCAGGACCGTGATAACAGCCGGCCGTGTCAGGTATTGCTGGTACGCCGACGGTTCTCTATAGATTTGCCCATATTTATATTCGGGCGGTCTGAATCCGGGGACATGGAGACGCGCAAGGTCCAGGTGACGGGCGGGTCGACGTACACCGTCTCGCTGCCGAAAACGTGGGCGACCGAGAACGGCGTCAGCGCCGGCACGACCGTCGAATTCTATCCCGAAGACAGCGCGCTGTTGCTGACGCCCCAGAGCGAAACGGAGCGCCAGGAGGGGACCCTCGACATCTCGAACATCGAAGGCGAGCGCCTGACCCGCGCTGTCATGACGATGTACGTCAGCGGCTTCGATATCATCAGGCTCGAGGCGGGGCGCATTACGACTGACCAGCGTCGCGCGATCCGCAGCGCCACGCAGGGGCTGGTCGGTGTCGAAGTGCTCGAGGAAACGAACGATAGCGTGGTCATTCAGGACCTCCTCGATTCCTCGGAGCTGTCGATCGTCAACGCCGTCACGCGGATGCGCCTGATCGCCCAATCGATGCTCGAGGATGCCGTCCGAGCGCTGATCGAGGACGACGACGACATCGCCCACGACGTGATCGAGCGCGACGACGACGTCGACCGGCTCTGGCTCGTCGTCTCGCGGATCTTCCGCGCGACGCTTCGCTCCCCGCGGGCGGCCGAGGAACTCGGCGTCCCGCGCGAGGACTGTTTCGACTTTCACTCGAGCGCCCGCCAGCTCGAGCGCGTCGCTGACCACGCCGCCAAAATCAGTAACATCGCGCTCAAACTTGGCGAGATCCCCGACCCGGTCGCCGAGGCGCTCGGGGAACTGCACACGGACGCTTCCACCGTCCTCGAGAAGTCGATGGACGCGCTGTTCGCCGACGAAACGGAGGAGGCGAACCGACTCGGCCACGACGCCCGTGAGGCCGTCCTCGAGATCGACGAGCACACCCGCCAGATCGACGATATGCTCCGGGATCTCGACCCGGTCCAGGCCCAGTCGCTGGGGTTGATCGTCGACTCGCTGTCACGGAGCGCCGATTACGGCGGCAATATCGCCGAGACGGCGCTGCAGAAGGCCGCACCGAGACCCTGAGAAGACGATCACACTGCGTACAATCATCTCAGTGAACGGTGAATGAAGCAGTGGATTCTGATGGGATACATGAGAAGAGAAGTGTCCTGCTACCGTGGCAACAGGGGATCGCCACGCCCTCCCCAACCGATTCGCTCGGTCATGCTTCCCTCGCTCATCCCTCGCACAGCTTCGCGCCGCGGTTCATTGGCATTCACCGCGGCACAGCGCGCGCCACCGCATGCCGGGTGGATGACTTCGCTATTGATGACCAATAGTCTGATCTGTTATCCGGCGGATTCACTTTCACCCTCCTCCGGGAACGCTTTTTACGCCCCGACTCGAAAGGCAAGTGATGGAACTCGACGATCATGCCGAGGATCTCGCCTCCGACCTCGGTGTTGACAAAGAGGAGGTCATAGACGACCTGCAGAACCTGGTGGAGTACAGCGTCCCGGTCGACGAGGCGAAACAGAGCCTCCGGCGAAAGTACGGCGGCGGGTCCAGCGGCGGTAGCGGGACACCGTCAGCCAAGGATATCGCCGAAATAACGCCCGACGACGGCAACGTCACCGTCACCGGCGTCGTCCTGACCGCGGGCGAGCGGTCGATCCGCTATCAGGGCTCCGATCACGTCATCGTCGAAGGCCGACTGGCCGACGACACCGGCGTCATCGACTACACCGCGTGGGAGGACTTCGGCCTCGAGCCCGGCGACACGATCACCGCGGGCAACGCGGGCGTCCGCGAGTGGGACGGCGAACCCGAACTCAACCTCGGCGAGAGCACCTCGCTCTCTTTCGAGGAGGAATCCCTTGAGGTACCCTACGAGATCGGCGGCGACGCGCAACTAGCCGAACTGCGGACCGGTGACCGCGCGGTCACCATCGAGGTCAGCGTCCTCGAGTGTGAACGAAAGACGATCGACGGCCGCGACGGCGAGACCGACATCCTGAGCGGCGTCTTCGGCGACGAGAGCGGCCGGCTCCCCTTTACGAACTGGGATCCGGCCCCCGAAATCGAAGACGGCGGAACGGTCCGCATCGAGAACGCCTACGTACAGGAGTTCCGCGGGGTTCCCGAGATCAACGTCTCCGAGTTCTCGCGAGTCACCGAACTCGACCGCGAGGTCGATGTCGGAACCAACACGTCGACGATGGACGTCGGCGACGCCGTCGGCACCGGCGGCATCTACGACGTCGAAGTCGTGGGGAACCTGCTCGCGGTCCGTGACGGCTCCGGACTCATTCAGCGCTGTCCGGAGTGTTATCGGGTTATCCAGAAAGGGCAGTGCAGAACCCACGGCGACGTCGACGGGATCGACGACCTGCGCGTCAAGGCGATCCTCGACGACGGTACCGGTACCGTCACCGTCGTCCTCGACGACGAACTCACCGAGCGAGTCTACGACGGCACTCTCGATGACGCCCTCGAGCAGGCCCGCGAAGCGATGGACCAGGAGGTCGTCGCGGATCGGATCCGCGAGCGCATCGTCGGCCGCGAGTACTGCGTCCGGGGACACCTCTCGGTCGACGAGTACGGCGCGAATCTGGACGCCGAACTCTTCGAGGAGAGCGACGACGATCCGGCCGCCCGTGCGACGACCTTCCTCGAGGAGGTGGACGCATGAGCGCGAATGGCAACGGCGACGACGAGATTCCGGGGCGAGAACTCGCCTACCGGCTCTTCGCGGCCGAGTACGACGACGCCTCGTTCTCCTACGCGGAGAGCGACGAGGAACGCGCGCCGAACTACGTGATCACGCCGACCGGCGCGCGACTCAACCGCGTCTTCGCAGTCGGAACGCTCACCGAGGTCACGTCGGTCAACGACGAGATGGTTCGCGCCCGCGTCGTCGACCCGACCGGCGCGTTCGTCGTCTACGCCGGCCAGTACCAGCCCGATGAACTGGCGTTC
Organism: Natrinema zhouii; assembly: GCF_013456555.2. Classification (GTDB taxonomy): domain Archaea; phylum Halobacteriota; class Halobacteria; order Halobacteriales; family Natrialbaceae; genus Natrinema; species Natrinema zhouii. The sequence goes on along the minus strand of NZ_CP059154.1, from coordinate 1,097,591 downwards.
CTCGAACAGGCCGAACCCCCCGCTTTCGTCGCGGTGACTGGGAAGGCCCGGACCTTCCAGCCCGACGATTCGGACCAGGTCTACACCTCGATCCGGCCGGAGAGCATCGCGACGGTCGACGCCGACACCCGGGACCGCTGGGTTGTCAGCGCGGCCGAGCAGACCCTCGATCGCATCGGCACCTACGCTGGGGCCGCCGATCTCGAACTGGACGGCGAAGCACTGACCGACGCGCTGCTCGAGGCCGGCGTCGAATCCGGCCTCGCGGCGGGGATTCCGCTCGCGCAGGAGCACTACGGGACGACGCCGTCGTACCTCGCGGCGCTGCGAGCGTGCGCGCTCGAGGCGGTCGAAGTCGTCGCGGGCGAGCGCGATCAGGTGAGCGGACTCGCTCTCGCACCCGGCGCGACGAGCCCCGAGTTCGACGCGTCGTTCGCCTCGCTCGCCGACCTCGACGGCGTCGATATCGACGTGCTCGAGGCCAGCCTCGAATCCGAAGCCGATCCCGAGGCGACGGAACCGGTCGCGGCGACAACCGACGGGAGCGGTACGGCTGCAGCCGACCCCGACGACGCCCATTCCGGCTCCGCGGCGGGAACGGCGACGAGTGAGGGGCACGAGAGTACCGACATCGATGCGGATCTCGAGACCGAGGACGCCGAGGCAGAACCCGATGCCGAGGTGGACGATACCGACGAATTCGACGGTGCCGACGAACCGGACGTCGAATCGGACGACACTGACGAACCGGATGCCGAGGCCGATGCAGGCGAGACGGCAGCCGACGCCCTCGAGGCCGAGGACGGTGCCGAGACGGCAAGCAGTGACGAGGCGGCGAGCGAGGTCGACGACGAGACTACCGACGTCGCAGCGGCTGCATCCGACGAAACGGATGACGAAGCCGACGACGAACTCGGCGATTTCGACGCCGGCGACGTAGACGACGGCATGTACGAGATGGACGAGTCGGAACGCGAAGAGCTCGAGGAGGAGTTCGGCACGGAGTTTACCGCTGGCTCCGAAGTCGACGAGCCCGGCGAAGCGGGGATCGACGTTTCCGAACCCGAGGACGAGTCGGACGATGGCGAGACCGCTGGTTCGGAATCCGACGAGTCTGACGACGATATCGGCACACCGCCTGAATCCGGACTCGAGGCAGCGGAATCGGACGAATCGGATGAGCCGGACGAAACCGCCGTCTCGGAATCCGCGGCCGACGAGGAAGCCGAGGCCGACGGTACCGAATCTGACGATGGGACCGTCGAGGACGACGAAGCGGCCGACGACGTCGACCTCGAGGCCTACGTCGTCGAGACGATGGACGAACTCGACGACGGCGACGGTGCCGACCGGACGGAACTGATCGAGACGGTCGCCGCCGACACCGGCGCGTCCGCCGATGACGTGGAGAGCGCCATCCAGGACGCGCTGATGGGCGGCCAGTGTTACGAGCCCGACGACGAGACGCTGAAAGCGATCTGATCGACGGCGATGCGAGACGAATCCCGCCGTTCCGAACCCGGAACCGGGTCGACGCCCGCCGCCGTCGACCCCGTCCCCGGCGAACCGGCCGCGACCGCCACGATCGAGGGCGACCACGCGTTACTGCTCACTGACTACCACGCCGGCTACGAGGCCGGCCTGCGGTACGAGCGCGGCGTCGACGTTCCCAGCCGCGCGCCCGATCGCCGCGAGCGGCTGCTGGCGCTGCTCGAGCGCACCGGTCCCGATCGGCTGGTCGTCCTCGGCGACCTCATGCACTCGATCGGCGATCCGGGCGGGGCCGAACGCGGCGAACTCGAGGTGCTGTTCGAGTCTTTTGCAGGCGATCTCGAGGTCACCGTCGTCAAGGGAAACCACGACGGTCGGATCGAAACCTGGCTGGCGGACAGCGACGATATCGGGGCGACGATCACCGTGGTCCCCGGCGAGGGAATCGCGCTCGGCGATATCGGCGTCTGTCACGGGCACACCTGGCCCTCCCGAGCGGTCCTCGAGAGCGAGATGGTCTGTCTGGGTCACGAACACCCCTGCGTGCGACTCGAGGACGAAATCGGTGGGAGTCGCGTCGAGCGCGCGTGGCTGCGCGGCCGGCTCGATCCCGAGCCGTTCCGCGACCGGCCCGAGTACGAGGGGGTATCGTGGCTCGAGGATGCGGACGAAACCCCGCCGCGCGTGGTCGTCGTGCCGGCGTTCAACGACCTCGTCGGCGGAACGTGGATCAACGTGGCCGGGCAGTCGTTTCTCTCGCCGTTCCTGCCGACGGGGCTGGCCGGGGCAGAGGCGTACCTGCTGGACGGCACGCGACTCGGTCCCTACGAGTCGGTGTGACGGAACGGATCGGATTCGGTGGACGACTGCCCGCAATGATACAGCCTTGGGGAGACTCGAACATCGAACGCCAACGTATCATTCAGAAAATACTTAATTGCCGAAGTGATAGTCGTGCGTATGTCGTTTCGGCGTCCGTCGGCGCTGTTCTTTGCGGTCGCTACCGGTTGGTACGTCGGTTTGCTCGCCCTCGGAATAACAGGCCTCGCGCTGGGCGTCGGATACGTCACGCTGTGGCCCCTGACGGTCGGCGCGTGTGTCGACCTCCTCGCGGCTGCCGGCAGTTATACCCGCGCTAACCTCGCGCCGAGACTCGTCCGGATGCGCCTGCCGCATCTGCTGGCCGGAGTCCCGTTCGTCCTGATTTTCGGCGGGACACTGCTCCCCCTAGTTGATCTTCCGAAGTACGAGAGCTGGCTGACGACGTGGCTCCCCGAACTGCTCGTGATCACCGTTGCAGGTCTCGTTTTTTATTTCGTTTCGATAAATCGTCACGTCGCAATCCGCTACGAACGGGACTCGGTGGTGGTTGACTGGGTCGCGGAGCCGGACGCCCGATATTGTCGACTCGTTCGAGCGATCAGTGTCGGTATCGGTTGCGGGTGTTTGGTCCTCGGTTTCGTCGTCGATCTGATCGTCAATCCATTTCCCGGCATTGGCGGTGTATTGCTGGTCCAAGCGTTTCTCGCCGGTCGACCTCGTGAATACGTGCTTTTCGAAAGCGGGCTGTGCGTCCACCGACCGGGCACGATCAATTACCAGTTCGTTCCTCAGGGGCAGTTACGGTCGGTCGACCTCACGGACGATCGGCTCGCGATCCGACGCGGGTTCCCGTGGCCGTTTCCGATTCGATGTGCCACCACAACGATCAGACGACCGAGGTGGGTCGCGGACGAACTCACACGGGTACTCACGTCCACGCCGGTGGACGACCGCAACTGACCGTTCGCAAACGTTCACCTGAGTACGAGATCCTCTCTCACTTACGATTCCGAATCCGCATCGCCAACGACGAACTCGCCGTCCGCCGTCGACCACCTGAGTTCGATTCCCGTCCCGCCATCAATCGCCGGGAGCACCGAACTACCGGCGGTCACCTCGACCCTGTCCGGTACCGGGACCGTGACCGATTCGCCGTCGACGACGAACGTCATCGTACTGGCCGTCGACAGCTGGCGCTCGAGTCGCTCAAGCGCGACCGCGGGATCCACGGTCGCCTCCTCGCCGGCGTCCGGCGGTGACTCCTCGAGCGGGACGCCGCCGATAACCGGCTCGATGTTTACGTCGCGGCTCCGGTTCGAGAGGACGGCGTTGACCGCGACGCCGACGAGGAGCAGGAGGCTGCTGAAGTACAGCCACGTCAGGAAGACGAGGATACTCGAGAGGAACTGTCCCTCGGCGGCCGTGCTGCTGTACTCGAGGTAGAACCGGAACAGCGACTCGAAGACGACGAGGCCGACGGCGGTCACGGCCACACCGGGGACTACCTCCCGAACCGTCATATCCGGCTCGTCCGGGAAGAGATAGTACATCGGAGCCAACGCGGCCGCGATAGCGACGACGAGTCCGATGCGCTGGGCGATCCATCCGAACGTCGTTGCAGTCGACGGCGACAGCACCGATTCGATCGCGATGACGGCGACCACAACGGCCGCGATAGAGACGAAGACGAGGATGGCGTCGACGAACTGGTTCGTAACCGTGTTCTCGGACTCCGTTTCGTAGATGTCAGAGAAGGCCGCATCGAGGCTCCGGAAGATCCGCAACGCGCCCCAGACGAGGACGGCGATTCCGAGCGCCGACGCCTCGACCGAGGCGTTGTCGAGTTCGCTCACGAGTACCTCGGCTGCGCCCGGGGTGAAGGCTGCCTGCGTCACTGACAGCAACGCCTCCTCGAGTTGCTGGCCGCCCACTGCCGAGACTGCGGCCAGCAAGACTAACAACAGCGGGAGCAGCGAGACGAACGCGTGGTAGGCGATACTGCCCGCCATGAACGTGATCCGCTCGACCCGGATCTCGTGGAGAATCGCCCGGAGAACCGTCACTGTTCGGTCCGTGCGCTGGCTCATTAGTTACTGAAATTCACTCAGTCCGAAAAAGGATCGGACTTCCCGCCGCTTTCAGGTCCGACGATTCGATCTCGGCCGATCGGACACAGCAGTTTCCGCCGTCTCCTACCGCTGTACGGTTTCCGACCTGATTTCGTCACCGTCGCGCCACTGGTAGTAGTAGTACTCGGCTCCGTCGATTTCCGTCACCGAGACGCTCGCGTCCGCCGGGACGCCGTCGGGATACGTGTCGGAATCGTCGCCCGATGTTCCCCCCTTCTCACTGTCGCCCTGCTGTGTTTTCCACGCTGCCAGCTCCTCGAGATAGGCGCTCACCGCACGGAGCGTCGCCGCGTCTCGGTCGGCGAGTTCGCGGAGCGCGTCGCGCTCCATCCGATTCAGCTCCGGCGGCGCCGTCGGCCGTTCGTCCGCGGTCATATCCGTCGATGGGGACGGGGCGACCGTAAAACGTCGTTTTCCGCTCGAGATCGGCTCGCCAATTGCGCTTTGTGACGTGCTGACGCGGCTTGTATTGAGTCCTAGTATCCATCAGTACTCCATCCACGTGTAGATTTATATACCAGAACGAGGTCCGTTTTGATGACAATGCAAGCACAAGAACCCCTCCACGAAGCGCGTATCGATCCGGTTCCCGACGATCTCGAGTCGGCACAGGCGAAACTCGTCTACGTCTATCTCGAGGCGACCGGTGGCGCGACGACCGACGAGCTGGGGGAGAGCCTGTCGATGAAGAAAATCAACGTCCTGAGCGTGCTGAACTCGCTTTCGAGCGCCGGCTACGTCGAACAGGCTGGGTCGGCGTACGTCGTCGCGAACTGATCGTCGAACGGAGCGTCGGAGCCGACAGCCGAGTTGTTGTTCCCGCGAAAGTACGGTAAAAATCGTGTCTCGATGAGACGAATCGCCGTTCGCACGGTATGGTGGTCGTCGAGAGAGCCGTCGTCAGTCGGTTAGAACGTCTCGAGGTAGCGATCGAGTTCCCACTCGGAGACATCGACGAGGTAGTCCTCGAACTCCTGTTCTTTGGCCTCGACGAACTTCGGTCCGACGTGCTCGCCGAGCGCGCTGTAGATGACCTCGTCCTCCTCGAGGGCCTCGACGGCCTCGCCGAGGTTCGTCGGCAGCGTCTCGATACCGTACTCCTCGCGCTTCGCTTCGTCGAACTCGTAGATGTTCTCGCGAACCGGGTCGGGGCAGTCGAGATCGCGTTTGATCCCGTCGAGCCCCGCGTGGATGAGCGCGGCCAGCGCGAGGTAGGGATTACACGAGGGGTCGGGGAAGCGGGCCTCGACGCGCGAGGCGGCCGGGACGCGGGCCGCCGGTTTGCGGATCAGCGCCGAGCGGTTGCGATCGGACCAGGCGACGTAGACGGGTGCCTCGTAGCCGGGCACCAGTCGCTTGTAGCTGTTGACCGTGGGGTTCGAGATCGCCGTGATCGCCGGCGCGTGCTCGAGGATGCCCGCGATGAAGGAGTGAGCGGTCTCCGAGAGGTCGAACTCGTCGTCGCCGTCGTGGAACGCGTTCTCACCGTCCTCGAACAGCGAGAGGTGCGTGTGCATCCCCGACCCGTTGATGCGTGGGATCGGTTTGGGCATGAACGTCGCGTGCAGGTCGTGCTGTGCGGCGATCGCGCGGACGACGGTGCGGAAAGTGCCGACGTTGTCGGCCGTCGTCAGGGCGTCGTCGTACTCGAAGTTGATCTCGTGTTGTCCCTTGGCGACCTCGTGGTGGCTCGCTTCCACCTCGAAGCCCATGTCCTCGAGACCGTAGATGATGTCGCGGCGGACGTCGCTCGCGAGGTCTTTCGGCGCGAGGTCGAAGTAGCCGCCGTGGTCGCCCGTCTTCGTCGTTGCGCGACCCTCTTCGTCCTCCTCGAAGAGGAAGAACTCGGGTTCGGGCGCGGCGTTGACCGTGTATCCGAGGTCGTCGGCGCGCTCGAGGGCGTTCTTGAGAACGCGGCGCGGGTCGCCCTCGAACGGTTCGCCGGTGGACGTATCGATGACGTCGCAGATCATCCGGGCCGATGCGCCGTCCTCACGGTTTTGCCACGGGAGGACCGCGAACGTGTCGGGATCGGGCTTCAGTCGCATGTCCGATTCCTGAATGCGCACGAACCCTTCGATCGAGGAGCCGTCGAAGTAGATTCCCTCGGTGAACGCCTTCTCGGCCTGTCGGGCCGGCACGGAGACGTTCTTGACCGTCCCCAGAATGTCAGTAAACTGTAGCCGAAGGAAGTCGATGTCTTCCTCCTCGATTTCGTCCAGTACGTCTTCTTCCGCAGCGGTCAGGTTTCCGTTCGTCATCTTCTGCTCGCCTAAGCAAATGGATTCTACTATTAAAATTCTACTGTTGTGGGCGAATATACGCAAATAGGTTAGAAATTGACCGTTTGTAGTTTATAATATGGCATATTCGGAGAAGGGATGAGATCGGCCGAAAACAGGACGGGAAATTGGATATTCGTTTAGGGATGGCTCGAGCAGCCGATTCACTGGTCAATTACCGTCGCTCTCGTGACGACCGATCGTCACCCCGAGTGACGGGTGACTTGGTTCGTCGTATGCGCGTCTGAGCTCTCGGACGCCAGCGGTCGGACGCCGATCACTGCGTTGAGGCTCGAGAACCCCATGTCGAGGCTCGCCCGCCAGACGGTCATCGAGGTGCGGACGGCTCGCTGCCACAGCGTGAGCGGGCCGGCTACCGTTCGTTCGCGAGCCGGTTCGTTCGACCGCGGCCGTTTCGTGAGCGTGGTCTCGCAGTCGGGGCAGACGTACGCGACGTACTGGTCCTCCGACTCCAGCAACCAGTCGCCCTCGGCCGGGCTCGTGTGGTCACACTCCCAGCAGAACAGCGTCGCTTTCCGCTGTGTCGGCGCACCGTTCTCGTGAGTGGATGCGGGCTGGGTCATCGAGCATCGCTACGGTCCCCAGCTATAAAGTCACACTCCGGTAGCAATTCACACAAAGAAACTGCCCGATGAATCTTTCCTGCGAGACCGTCAACCGATCCGAGCAATGGCGTCCGTCCACGTGTCACGACCCACTCCGTCTGCGACTGGCAGCCCCGATGCATCTCAGCGTCCGTCAGGGGTTTCCGCGGACGACCCGTAGCGTGATCATGGCCACGACCAGCAAACCGAGCCGACTCGAGACCGGCGACGAACTCGACGACTTCGTGGACGCCCACGACGTGGCGCTCGTGGAGTTCTACACCAGCGGCTGTGCGCTGTGCCAGGCCATGGAACCGGTGCTGGGAAACGTCGCCCGCGCCACGGACATCACGATCGGGATGGTCAACCCCGGCGACGACATCGAACTCGTCGACCGGTTCGATATCCGGTCGGTGCCGACGCTGATCCTCTTCGAGGACGGGCAGGAAACCGCGCGGCTGGCGGAGGGGTTCCAGGGCGGCGACGCCGTCACCGAGTTCCTGGCCGAGCACGTTCCGAGCGCCGTCGACGCGAATTGACGCAGCCGGTGCGCTACTGTAGCACGCCGCCCCATTTCGCGATCGCCCTCGCTCGAGTCCGCGAACGCTTATCATCGCTCGCTCGTATTCCCTTTCTATGTCCGCCGAGGACGGTGCCGACCTGCTGGCACTCCGCTGTGACGCCGTCGCCGATCTGGATGACACAGCGCTGCGTGACGCACTCAGCTACTTCGATCCAGATCTCGTCTACGTCGTTCGCGAGTCGTCGGACGTCCGCGTCGTGAGCCGTCTCCGGCGCGCGTTCGACGGGCCGGTCGTCTCCGCCGGTGGCCCCGCCGACGTTCGGACGGAGACGGTCGCCGGTATCACGTTCGTCTTCGCGGGTTCAGTGGCACTGCTCGAGGACCTTCCCGAAGACGAGGAGACGCCGACCGCGGAGTACGTCGTCTGCGACGATATCGAGCCGACGACCGACGCCGTCATGCTGGAGGCGACCCTCGCCGGCCGCGAGTCGATCGCCCGCTACCAGTCGCGAGCGAGCGGGACCGCGAGCGTGCTGACCGGCGCGCTCGAGGCGAGTTACGATCACGTCTGGGAGCCGACCGTCGACGGCGAGCGGATCGAGATACCGGTTCGGGGAGTCGCACCGTTGCGCCGCTCCGGCGCGGCCGAACTCGCCTGTCTCACCTGTGACCGACGCGGTTCGGTGGCGGTCTCGTCGGCCCCGGCTGACCGGTTCGGACTTCTGGCGCTGTCCAGCGTCGGGCCGACCACGGCAGCGCGGCTCCGAACGAACGGGTACGAGACGCGCGCGGCCGTCGCCGAGGCCACCGAGACGGACCTCCGCGCGATCGACGGCGTCGGCGCGTCGACGGCTCGAGCAATTCGCCACAGCGCACGCTCGCTCGCGGAGTCACATGTCGTCCGTCGCACCGACGAGCCGGTTCCGCCGGCGGCCGAGACCGCGACGCCGCTGTTCGTCGACATCGAAACCGACGGGCTACAGCCGACAATTATCTGGCTGATCGGGGTCTACGATCCCGAACGCGACGCGTACGTCGACTTCGTCGACACCGATCCGTCCCGCGACGACCCGGGCGCGGTAACCCGCGAGTTCGTCTCGTGGCTGGCCGCCGAGTACGACGCACCGTCGCTCGTCGCGTGGAACGGCCACGCGTTCGACTACAAACACCTCGAGCGCTTCATCGCCCGCGACGTGCCCGAGTTCCGCGACTACTGGCAGGAGAACGTCTTCACGTACGACCTCTACGACTGGGCGGTGCGGCGCGAACACGCCGTGCTGCCGGGTCGAACGAACCGGCTCGAGGACGTGGCCGAGGCGCTGGGCTGTGACCGTTCGGGAGCCGCGGCGGCCCTCGACGGGAAGAGCCTCGCGGAGCGGATCCGGCGGTTGCTCGAGAGCGAGCGTCCATCGGTTTCTGGATCTGACGACGGCGCAGCCCCGACTCGGGCCGCGACGGGACCGGATATCGACTGGGCGGCCGCCCGGCAGTACTGCGAGGCGGACGTCAGGGAACTGGCCGCGGTCGCCGACGCGATCGCGGCAGCCCCGCTCGAGACGGGCGGAGCGCAGACGGCGGAAGGACAGGAGCGATCGACCGACGACTCGACGACGCAGACCGGGATCGCCGACTTTTGACTATGCCAACTGACGATATCGAGACGCTGACCGACGGGGAGGACAGCACCGGAGCGGACGGCCTCGCGCTGACCGGCGCGGAGCTACGCGATACGTATCCGTCGCGTCGCTACCACGGACAGCTCCACGAACAGTTCACGCTGCCGGCCGAGCCGGCCAGCCACGTTCCGGCCCGCGAGGTGTTGCCCGCCGACCTCGCGGCGACAATCGAGGTCGACCTCTGGAGCCACCAGGCCGAAGCGCTCGAGGCGCTGTCCGACGGCGAGAACGTCTGCGTCGCGACCTCGACGTCCTCCGGGAAGACCTACGTGTACGGACTGCAGATCGCGCGACGCTTTCAGGAGAATTTAGACGTGCGCGCGTTGCTCGTCTATCCGACGAAGGCGCTCAGCCGCGATCAGGAGCGGGAACTCAACGACCTCTTCGATTCGCTCGGGGTGGACGTCGCCGTCGGCGTCTACGACGGCGACACGAAACGCGAGGAGAAGTCCCGCATCCGCGAGGAAGCGAACGTCGTCATCACGAACTTTGCTGGACTGAACCAGTACCTCGAGGGCCACCACCGCTGGGCCGGGTTCCACGCGAACTGCGAACTGATCGTGATCGACGAGGCGCACTCGTGGACGGGAATCAGCGGGATGCACGCCGCTCGGATCCTCCGGCGCGCCCGGCGGCTGATCGACTGGTACGGCGGTAACCCGCAGTACGTGCTGACCACGGCAACGATCGGCAATCCGGCCGAACACGCTCGAGCGCTGACCGGCGAGCCGGCGACGGTGATCGACGAGGACGGCTCGCCCAGCGGTCGTCGACACCTCGCGTTCTGGGATCCGCCGACGGACGGCGGTGGGGGCGAGTACGAAGGTGGGAGTGATGGCGGTGACGGTGAGGGAGACAGCGACGGTAACGGTGACAGCGGTGATAGTGATACTGGGTGGTCGCCGAGCAAACGCCCCGCCACCGTCGAGGCTCCCGAGGTCTGGGCACACTGCTGCTATCACGGCGTTCCCTCGCTGCTGTTCTGTGATTCGCGCAAGCAAACGGAACTGGCCGTCGGGCGCGCACGGGAGCACCTCGAGAACCCCACCTTACCCTACCGGGGAACCGCCGACCTCGCGGCGTACAACGCGGGCCACGGGAAGCGATCGCGGCGGAGTACCGAGAACCGGCTCAAGAACGGAGGGCTCGACGGCGTCGCGACGACCAGCGCGCTCGAGGTCGGCATCGACGTCGGCGGGATCGACGGCACGATCCTCATGGGGTATCCCGGCTCCCGGCAGTCGTTCTGGCAGCGCCTCGGCCGCTCGGGACGCGACGAGCGCGAGGCGCTCTCGGTGTTCGTTCCCAGTCACTCGACGCTGGATCAGTATATCCTGCGCCATCCGGAGTACCTCCTCGAGGAGGAGCCCGAAAGCGCGGTCGTCGACCTCGCGAACAACCCGGTCTACCTCCAGCACCTGCGCTGTGCCGCCCAGGAACTGCCGTTGCGCCGCGAGGACGCGGACCGGTTCGGCGGGATCGAGAGACTGGAACAAGCCGTCGAGTACGGCCGACGGACGGGGGATTTCGAGGGCTCGCTCGAGGGCGGTGTCACGTACGCCCACCGCGACCGACCACAGAGCGAGCTCAATCTCTACGCCTCCGGCGGGAACGCCTTCGAGGTCCGACTGGCTGGCGAAGAGACCATCGGCCACCAGCCCATCGGCAAAGCGCGTGCGTACCGGGACTACCACGAGGGCGCGACGGTCCTGTATCAGGGCGATCAGTACGAGATCGTCGAACTGCGGGAGGACCGCCCCCAGCCGTTCGTCACGCTCGAGCCGGTCGATGTCGACTACTACACCCAGTCCCAGCGCCGGACGACGATCTACGACACCGAGGTCCGCGAGTCCCGCGACGTCGGCCCGTTCCGGCTCAACTGGGGGTACGGCACCGTCACGGTCCACCACGACACCTTCATGAAACGGGAGATCGGGACCGGCGACGTTCTCGCAGTAGGGCTCGAGACGGGCGTCCCGCCCCTGGAGATGCGGACCCAGCTCTGCTGGGCCGAAGTGCCCGACGATGTCGAACGGGCGGTGACGTCCGCCCACAGCGACTATCACAACGACGAGTGCGAGGAGCTGCCGCCGCGACTCCACGGCTACCTCGGCGGCATCCACGCCATCGAGCACGCGATGATCGCCGTCGCGCCCCTCGAGCTGACGGTGGACGCTGCGGATCTCGGCGGACTCGCGACCAACCGGCTCCCCGACGGGACCGACGCGAGCGGCTGGTTCATCTACGACGGGGTCGAGGGCGGACTGGGCTTCTCTCGGCGCATCTACGAGGAGTACGAGGCAGTTGCCCGCCGGGCGCGGGATCTGATGACCGACTGCCCGTGCGGGCGCGACGAGGGCTGTCCCGCCTGTCTCATGGACGACCGCTGTGGCAACGACAACCGGCCGCTGTACGCGCCCGCGGCGACGGACGTGATCGACGCGCTGCTCGGCGAGTGCGATCCGGCCGCGTTGCTCTCAAAGTCGGAAACCGATCCCGACGACGGCACCGAGCGTCGGCCACCCGCATCGATTTCGTAGCCGTGACGGGCGGCGGAAAATGCGACCGAGAACGGATTCGATACGGGCGCGTCGATCCTACTCCTACTTGTCGGCCTCGAGCTCGCTCGGATCGAGCTCGTCCGCGAGGTAGCGTTCCCCCAAATCGGACACCTCGTAGACGCCGGGCATGTGTTTGGTCAGGAGCCCGTACTTGGTCAGTTCGCGGCATCGATAGGCCGCGTACTTGGCCGGAGCGAGTCCCTCGTCGTCGATCTGGGTCGGCTCGAAGGCGTCTTCGGACTGGAGGAACTCGAGGATCGGCTTATCCGCGGGTTCCATCCACTCGGCGTCCGTTTCCGCTTCCGTTTCCTCGGTCGCGTCTGCGTCCGTTTCCGCATCCGCGTCCGTTTCGCTCTCGGATTCGTCGGCACCGGTTTCGGGGTCGTCGGTTCCGGCCGCTGGCTCCGCCGGATCGTCGGTCGTCGAATCGTCCATACTGAAAGGAACTGCCTCCTCGGAGGAATGTGTTTCCCAATCGCTCGAGGCCGCGTCAATCCGATGGGCCCCTTGTCTTCGAGCCGAAACCCCATACCGTCCTTTCGAGCGGCCACAGGACGAGATCGAGAGTGACCGGCGGGGCCCGGTGTCGACTGTTATCGTTCCGGCGCGGCGTAATCGACGTGAACGTTCGGGGTCGTCGCCGGTTTATGGCCCGTGATTCCGCGATCGACGAACGTGACGTCGGTCAGATCGCCGGTAAATCGGAACGTCACCGTTCCGGTCTCGATCGTCCCCTCGACAGTAGTCCCCGAGAGAATGGTCACGTTCGCTTCCCCATCTTCGTCGGCCAGTTCGATCTCACCGTCGACGGTGAGTTCGAAACTCGAGGGCGTTCCCTGTCCAATTATCGTCAGCGCGTTCGGCCGGTCGCCGTTCGCATCGGCAGCGTTCGACATCGGTCCCGTCGCCGCGATCGTCGCTGTCGCCGGCGTTTCGATGGGAATCGCTGTGCTGTCCTGGTCTGGGGATTCCGCGCCGACACGGCTATCGTCGGCGTCTCCCGTTGCGTTCTCACGTTCCATATGGTGGACAGAGTCGAGTATACCAGTATAAACCTTCTCACTGAACTAACGGTAAGAACCGGTGAAATATAAGCTCACAGGTCGGATTTCGACGGAATTTACTGATCGCCCTCGAGGAGTCCGAGATCGGTAGCGGCGAGGTCCGCGATTCGGTCGGCGATGTCGGGATCGACCGCAGCGACGTCGTCGCCGTCGTGGAGCTGTTCGTTATGTCGGTCGATGGCGTCGGCGAGCTCCGACAGGGGGACGCGAGAGGTCGTTTCACAGTCAGGACAGACGACCGGGACGCGTGGGGCGCCCTCGTCCGACTCGTTTGTGTTCGTCATTTGTCGTGTATCTCGCGGCGATCGTCAAAACCTAATTGGTTTGGACTCCCGTCCGACGCAGTCGTGTATCGGCTCATCCGGCGTTGATAGCTCGTCGACAGGAGCTCTTCTGGTATGGTATACCAACACAAACATCACGGCTGACCCGGTCTATCGGTTCGTTTTCGTCGCTTCCCGGTGCCGTCGGCCAGCAGTATTATAGTGGTTGGGTCGAACGCTCTGATAGACGGGGGTACGACAGTCTGTCAGTGGGTCATTCCGCTCGATTTGGTCACCCCGTCACGACGTGCGAGGAACTCCATGGTTCCCGGCTACACCCGTAGCCGTTCCCTGTCTTTCTCCGAGCCATCGTTTCTGTGAGTGAGAAGGAGGGCTATCCGCGGTCACTCTCCGCGGTGAACGTGTCGGGAGTGGACTCTGACTGATTCAGACGTGGCGTCGATACAGCCTCACCCCCAGTGTCGAGCGAGGGCGGCGACTGACAGCGCGACGACGGCCGCGAGTACGCCGAACCCGGGCATCTCGTCGTCTCCTCCGTCCCCGTCGGACTGCGTGTCGGCTCCCTGCTGGGAGTCGTTCGAGTCGTTCTTCGCCGGCTCGGTCACGTTCGATCCGCCGGGCTCGAGTCGCTCGTCGGCCGGTGCGTCGAGTTGCAGGACGACGACGACCTGTCCGTGGGAGGCTTCGGTTTCGTAGGTCCAGCCGCCGCCGGCGTCCGCGTACGGCTCCGCGGCCGCGACCGGGTCGATGTCCGTGTCCCAGCCGTTCCCTTCGGGTACCTGTTGAATGTAGCCGGCCACGTCGATCCGGTCGGCGTGCTCGCCGGAGAGCTTCGCTTCGCCGTATTCGACGGTCGCGTCTTCCGGGAGGCCGTGCAGCTCGATGCAGTGGGAGTCCATGTAGCCGTCACCCTGCGCGATGTCCGGGTTGGTTCCGAACTGGTCGGCGTCGAGCGGCCGTTCGTAGTTGTCCGTCATGGGGAAGTCGACGGTCATCGGGTCGGCATCGGAGTGCCAGCGCGTCACGTCGTTCGTGGGGATCGTTACGGACGTGTTCGGAACCGACTCGCCGACGACCGGGTCGCCGTTTTCGTTGACCAGCGTGACACAGACTTTCCCGGAGCCGTCTCCGAGGTACGGACTGCGGTACTCGTCACGCGGGTTCTCGTAACTGACCCAGCTACCGTCGTTCGCCGCCGCCTCGAAGTAGGGATCGCCCGGCTCCGGTGCGGGTTCGACGTACGCTTCCTCCGAGACGTTCTCGTTCGAATCCGGGCCGACAACGCCTGCGGACGTGCCCGCTGCACCCGTCGCGACGAGACTGGCGATCACGACCAGGCCCAGCCCGATGGTGAGGAGACCGCGACGTCCACCCGGGAACGGCCCTTGCGGCCCTTGTTGTCCCGACATGGTTACTTCACGTCCCCGAGTTCGACTGCCGAGATACCGATCGTTCGACTGTTCCACGACGATGACTGTCGTCGAAGTGTACTGGTCATCGAACGTGGATACCGGGTTCCCCGTTCTATATATGAGCCGCGTACTCCTGGAGTAACGAGTTGCTACGTATAGTAGGCAGCCGTTTGGGCCTTGAATCGGTCACCGAACGCCTGCTACTGGGCAGCCGTGGATCGTCTCGTTCGAAGCGGTTATTCGTCTGTCTCGTCGAGGGACGGATCCGAGAGCGATCCATCGACTGCCGAGAAATCCGTTCCACCACACCGACACCCGTCCCTGCGACCGATCGGGCGAAGCTTGTCTTCGGACAGCTCGAGCGCCGCGTAGAGCGACCCGCACTCTTCGCACGCGGCGATCGTTCGTCGATTCTCGTCACTTTCGTCCATCTTGTCACTGTTACCTCGGAAAACGGATCACAAGTATCCGCTGTGAGGAATCGAGTGACATCGTCGGTGTCACTTCGATCGAAACAACACCGCCAGCGAGCTCGATCGGGATGGTCGTCCCGGAGTTGGTGGCATCGAATCGCGTCGGGAGCAGCCGCAATTGACAGCCGTTCGCCACGGGCCCCCGCGAGCGCCGGCCAGCCGCTTTTCCGCCGGGTCGCGATACCACCATCTATGAGCAACGATGGCCCCGACCACGACCGCGTGCAGGATCGCGCCGAACAGCGCAAATCCGAGCGGGCCGATCGCACCGAATCGATCCTCGAGGACATCGAACGCCACCTCGGCGAGATGGAGTACCCGGTGACCAGCGAGGAACTCGCCTCGGAGTACGCCGATCAGCCGATCGACATGCCCAACGAGACGGAGTCGCTGGGCAGCGTCTTCGATCGGCTGGCGGACGAGGAGTACGACTCCCCGGAGGCAGTCCGCGAGGCCGCCTACGGTGAGATTACCGGCGAGGCCGGGAGCCCCAACGAGGCGAACGCCGAACGCGATCTCGACGAACTGGACGAGGAGAAACAGGGATCGCTCGGCGAGAGCGGGGGAAGCACGTACTGAGTCGGCGGGATATCGCGGTATCGACCGCTTCCCCAGTATCGCCGTCACCGAATCGCTCGCTGCCCCGCTATCGCTTCGCCGCCGGGTATATTGTGATAGCAGAACGGATTTACGTGCTCATCACCTGTTCTCGCGTATGGATTACGAAGCGAGTCTCGACCGAGCGATGGAGGACGTCCCCGATATCGGGGGCGACGAAGAGCGGTTACAGATTCCCGACCCACAGCCCCAGAAGGACGGCGCGTTTACGCGCGTAACGAACCTCGACGAGATCGCCGACGTGCTCTCCCGAGACACGGAGCACCTCCACCGGTTCATCCAGCGCGAACTGGGGACCAGCGGCAAACTCGAGAACGGCCGCGGCCGGTACAACGGGACCTTCTCCCAGACGGACCTCAGCGCGGCAATCGACGCCTACGTCGACGAGTACGTCCTCTGTTCGGAGTGTGGCCTGCCGGACACCCGCCTCGTCCGCGAGGACCGAACGCCGATGTTGCGCTGTGACGCCTGCGGTGCGTTCCGGCCCGTCACCAAGCGCTCGACCAGCAGCCAGCAGCAACAACAGCAAGACGCCGTCGAGGAAGGCCAGACCTACACGGTCGAAATCACCGGCACCGGCCGCAAGGGCGACGGTGTCGCGGAGAAAGGCAGCTACACGATCTTCGTCCCCGGTGCCGAGGAGGGCGACGTCGTGGAGATCTATATCAAGAACATCTCGGGGAACCTCGCGTTCGCCCGACTCGACTGAGACGGATTCGAGTCCGCGCTCGTTTCGCTCGAGCGGTCTACTGCGCGACGTACCGACCCACACTGTCGGACCGAGGAATTAAAGTCAGCTTGTTCTAATCACAGTTCCATGGCCGTATCGTTCGATCTTTTCGGAACGCTCGTGACCGCCGACCGGCCGGACGATCCGGCCGCGGCCGTGGCGACCGAACTCGCCGAGCGGGACGTGACGGTACCCGACGACTGGGGCGACGCCTACGCGGAGCCACACGTCGATGCGCCCGACGGTGCGGAGGTTCCGCTGCCGGCCCACGTCTCCCGTGCACTGGCGAGTCGCGGCGTCGACTACGAGCACAACGCCGCCCGACGGGCCGTTGTCGCGGCGTTCGATCCGGCCGTCGAGACGAGAGCCGGCGCGCTCGAGGCGGTCGACGCCGCTCGAGAACGCGGCCCGGTCGCGATCTGTTCGAACTGCAGCGTCCCGGAGCTGGTCGGTCGAACGCTCGTCAGATCCGACTTCGAGCGCGCCGATTTCGACGTGATCGTGACGAGCGTCGGCTGTGGCTGGCGCAAGCCCGCTCCTGAAATCTTCGAACTGACGGCCGAGGAACTCGGGGTCACCACCGAGGATCTAGTCCACGTCGGCGACGATCCGCAGGCCGACGGCGGAATCGAAGCCGTGGGCGGAACGGCGCTGGTGCTCGAGGACCTGTCACTCGGGGACGTCCCGAAACGGCTGGCCGCGCTGGCCGAACGCCGCAGTCATGACTGAGCAGCGAATTTCTGCCGACGGCATGGAGGCGACGCGGTGCTGACGACGCTTTCGGTCATCGGGCTCGCGGTCAGCCTCGACCTCCTGATTGGCGAACCGCCGACCGCCGCCCATCCGGTGGCGTGGTTCGGCCGGCTCGTCGACGCCCTCGACCGGAAGTGGAGCGGGACCGAGCGCGGCCAGCGGGTAGCCGGCGTCGCGCTCGCCGTTTTCGCCCCCCTCGTTCCCGCCGGTATCGCCGGCGGTGCCGTCCTCGCAGCGACGACGGCTCATCCGCTAGCTGGCGGGATCGCCGCCGCGCTGATACTCTTCCTGACGACCAGCCTGCGCTCGTTGCTCGAGCTCACCGCGGACGTCGTCGCAGCCACCGATACCGACCTCGAGACGGCTCGCGAACGGGTCCGCGGACTGGTCGGCCGGGACACGTCGACACTCTCGGCCGGCGAACTTCGCAGTGCGGCCGTCGAGAGCGCGGCCGAGAACCTCGCTGACGGACTCGTCGCGACCTTACTTCCGTTCGCGGTACTCGCACCGGTATCGTTGCCGGCCGCCGCGGCGGTCGCCGCATGGGTCAAGGGCGTCAACACGATGGACTCGATGCTCGGCTACCCCTCGAAGGCGGTCGGTACCGGGAGCGCGCGGCTCGATGATCTCGTCATGTACCTGCCCGCTCGGATCGCGGCCGGTGCGATCGCCGTCGCCGCGGCCGACCCGCTCGCGCTCGGTCGCGCCCGACAGTGGGCGCGCGTTCCACCGTCGCCCAACTCCGGCTGGCCGATGGCGACGCTCGCTTGCGCGCTCTCGGTTCGGCTCGAGAAGCCGGGCGTCTACGTGCTCAATCCCGACGCTGCCCTCCCGACGCTGGCGGACGGCGAGCGAGCCGTCTCAGTCGTCGGGCGGGCGGCCGTCGTCTCGGTCGTCGCCGCGGTCGTGCTCGCGGTGATCGTTTCGGAATTCCCCGGGCTCGAGTCCGCCCGCGGAGCAGTCGGCGAGCTCGTACTCGCGGTGATCGGCGGGTCGGAGAGCGTCTCGGTCCTGCGACGGACCGCGGAGGTGAGCGCGAAATGGCGGTGACCGATCGCTGGATCGGTGCCGTTCGCGGCGCGCTCGGGTTCCTGACGCGGCTCCCGATCGGCCACCGCGACGGGGACTGGGACGCCTTCCGAGCGACGCCGGCGGCGTTTCCGATCGTCGGACTCGTGGCGGGTGCGCTGGCGGCGATCCCGCTACTCGCCGCGGGGACGCTCGCAGCGCCGACCGTCGCGCTGGGATACCTGCTGTCGGTGTACGCCGTGACGGGGATCCACCACCTCGACGGCATCGCCGACCTGGGCGACGCGCTGGTCGTCCACGGCGACGCGGAGCGACGACGCGAAGTACTGAAGGACACGACGACCGGCGTCGGTGCGCTACTGGCGGTCGCGATCACCGTCGCCGCACTGGCGCTCGGTGGGCTCGGACTAGCGAGCCTTCCCGTCCGCGCGGCGGTCGGCGTCGCGATCGGCGCCGAAGTCGGAACGAAACTCGGGATGGCCGCGATGGCCTGCTTCGGCCGCGCCGCGTCCGACGGGATGGGCAAACGGTTCACCGACGGGGCCACTGCAGGCTCGTTTCTCGTTCCCGCAGCTCTCGCCCTCGCCGCAGCCGCGGTCGTCTGGCCACACCCCGGCGCGGTGGCCCTCTGTGGTGCCGTTTCCGGAATCGGACTCCCCTGGTACTGGGCGAACCGCTACCTCGGGGGGATCAACGGCGATATCTTCGGCGCGGTCAACGAGATCGGCCGCGTCGCCGGCGTTCATCTGGGGGTGATCGCGTGGACGCTGTTGTGATGTGTGGTGGGGAAGGCACCCGCCTCGAGAGTCCCCACGAAAAGCCGCTGCACCCGATCGAGGGGACGGCGATGGTCGATCGCGTGCTGGCCGGACTCCGGGAGAGCGAAATCGAGACGATCTACGCCGCCGTCTCGCCGAACGCGCCGGCGACGCAGGCGCATCTCGAGCGAGCCGATGCTGCGACGACGATCGAGACGACCGGCGACGGCTACGTGGCCGATCTGATGGCCCTCCTCGAGCGGCCCGAACTCGCGCCGCCGATTCTGACCGTCGCCGCGGACCTGCCGCTGCTCGAGGGGCCGGTCGTCGACCGAATACTCGCGGCTCACGGCGACAGCGCCGCATCGCGGACCGTCTGCGTTCCCGCGGCCCTCAAACGGCGCCTCGGCGTTAGCATCGACGCGCGACTCGAGCCCGCAGACCACCTCGCGCCGACCGGGGTCAACGTCGTCGGCAAAACGGACGATTCTACGACCATGACAGACGTACGCTACGATCCACGACTCGCGGTGAACGTGAACCGACTCGAAGGCGCCCGCGTCGCGGCCGACCGACTGCAGCGCCGATCCGCGGAGGGACGGTAACGATGCGGCTCCTCCTCCCCGCTGGAACGACCGAGACGGCGCTGATCGACGGTATCAGCGCTGCCGGGGCCGCCCCGGAGCTGATGGAACACACGCCCTCGGCGGACGTTGAGATCCTCGAGTACGGGGAACCAGTTATGTCGCCGGTGACGCCAGTGAGTCCGAACGGCTGTCCGACGCCCGCCGCCGTGACCCGTGCGGTTCGGGAGGTCGTCGGCTTCGACGCGTCGGTGATCGACGCGGGACTCACCCAGTCGACGGCCGCGCCGACGGTCGACCTCGACGCGGGGCCCGGCGGCGACATCCGCGAATCGGTGGCCGTGCCGGACGCGAAAGCGACCTTCGACCGCGCGTACGACTACGGCGCGAGCCTGCCGGACGACCGGCTCGTGATCGGCGAGACGGTCCCCGGCGGGACGACGACCGCACTCGGGGTCCTCACCGCGCTCGGCGAGCCCGCCGGCGTCTCCTCCTCGCTGCCCGAGAACCCGATCGAGCGCAAGCGCCGAGTGGTCGACGAGGCGCTCGCCGCGAGCGACCTTGAGCCGGGCGACTGCGAGAACGCGCCGCTCGAGGCGATCGAAGCCGTCGGCGATCCCGTCCAGCCGACGGTGACCGGGATCGCGGCCGGCGCGCTCGAGTCGGGGACCGAGGTAACGCTGGCTGGTGGGACCCAGATGATCGCCGTCGCGGCCCTGTTACGTCACGCCGGGATCGACGCGCCGCTGTCGATCGCGACCACCTCCTTCGTAGCCGACGAGCAGGGGAGTCAACTCGCGGACGCCTGCGAGCGCTTCGACTGCGAGCTCACCGTCACCGATCCCGGCTTCGACGAGCGCGATCACGTCGCGATGGCGCGCTACTGCGCCGGCGAGGCCAAGGAGGGCGTCGCGATGGGCGGCGCGCTCTCACTGGTCCCCGAGGGGCGGATGGGCGAGGTGAGGGATCGTCTCGAGGCGGTCTGTGCCCGACTGGGTATCGAGAGCGAGGACGCCGGTGAACCGGGTGCCGAAAACGACGAAACCGGGAGCGAGCCTGCAGAGGGGAGCCGTGGACCCTGATTCGATCCGGACCGCAGAGCGGGTCCCCCACGGCGGCGAGACCGATCGCGACCTGCTGGACTTCTCGGCCAACACCAACCCGCGCACTCCCGAGGGCGTCGCAGACGTGTACGCTAACGCACTCGAGGAGTCCCGCCGCTATCCGGACGACGACTACCCGGACTACCGGGCCGCCGCGGCGGCGTTCGTCGGCTGTGAACCGGCCCGGGTGATCCCCACTCCGGGCGGACTCGCCGCGATTCGGTTGGCGATGGAAGTCACGCTCAAGCCGGGCGACGAGGCGCTACTCCCCTATCCGAGCTTCGGCGAGTACGCCCGCGAAATCGAGCTGCAGGGAGCGACACCGCGGTTCGTTCGCTACGACGAGCTATGCGAGATCGGACCGACCGTGCTCGAGGCGTCCGCGCTCGCGGTGATCTGTACGCCGAACAATCCGACGGGGGACGCGATCGATTCGGACGCGCTCGCGGCGTTTGCGGCCCGCTGTGCGGACGCCGGCACGACGCTCTTCGTCGACGAGGCCTTCCTCGGTTTCACCGACCGCTCGTCGGCGGCCGAACTCGAGCGGGAGAACGTTATTGTCGCCCGCTCGCTCACCAAACTGTTCGGCCTGCCGGGGCTGCGCGCCGGCTTCGCCGTCGCGAGCGGCGAGCAGCGGGACGCGCTCGCGACCGCCCGTCGGACGTGGTCGCTCGGGACGCCGGCCGCTCGAGTCGGGGCGCACTGCCTGCGGCGAGACGAGTTCGTTCGCGACACGCGCGAACGCGTCGCCAGCGAGCGCGAACGGATGCGCGAGGCGCTCGAGCGGCGATTCGACGTCCACGAATCGGACGCCCCCTATCTCCTATGTGACGTCGGTGATCGCGACGTCTCCACTGTGATCGACGACGCACGAGCGGACGGTGTCGCGATTCGTGACGCGACGACGTTCCGCGGACTCGATTCTCATATCCGGGTTGCGGTCAAGGACCGCGCGGCGAACGACCGGCTGCTCGCGGCGCTCGGCGTTGACAATCGTGAGGCCGACGACCGCGAAATCGACTGATGACTGAACCGAACATGGACTACGATGCGATCCGACGGGACGGCGTCCTCCGAGTCACTCGACCGGAGACCGAGTGGCTCTCGACCGGCTGGAGCGGTGGCCGCTGTACGGCAGACTGCGCGTACAACGTCTCGGTTCCCGAGGGCTGGGAGCGGACCGATCTCGGGACGTACGTCGACGAACGCCTCGAGCGGGCGGGGTTCGAGCCGACTGCCGCGGACACGGCCGGACCGGCCCTGCTAACCGGCGTCGACATCGCGGACGCTCGCGGCGCTCGTCTGGGTCCGGTGACGGCCTACGCGACCGCGGGGATTTCGAATCCTGCCGCGCTGCCGATGGATCCCGAGCCCGCCGAAGCGGCTGATTTCGACGGGCCAGCGGCGGACGAATCGGCGCTCGAGCAGGGCCGAGGGACCGTCAACGTCATCGTCGGGACGACGCGGGCCCTCGCGCCGGGCGCGTTGGCGAATCTGATCGCGGTCGCCGCGGAGGCGAAGGCGGCGACGCTGCTCGCCGAAACCGGGTTTCCGGGCACGACGACGGACGCGATCATCGTCGGCCACGATCCGTCGGGGTCGCCGGCGGCGTTTTCGGGCAGCGGCACCGAGGTCGGCGCGGCGACCCGTGCATGCGTCCGCGACGCGATTCAAGCATCGCTGCGCGTCCACTACACGGACAGCGACGTCACCCTCCCGGAATCGCTCGCGGACGCGGCGTACGGCGTTTCCACGGACGATCGCGCCGAGGTCTTTCGACCGGAACTCGAGCCGGGAGCCGACGACGATCGCGTTGCGACGGAGTGACTCGAGGCCCGCCTCGAACTGACGGCTTCCATCGAACGAGTTCCGTACGAGTCACCACGGATGCTCGAGATCCAATGATCGAGAGCGGGGTCCTCTGTATCACTCCAGACCAGCCAACCGGCGTGCGGTGGCGCGCGCTGTCGGCCGGCCGAACGAGAGTGAGGACGGTCGATGACATTGCGCGAGGGATGAGTGAGCGCCGCGAGGCGCGAACGAATCGGCTGGGGAGGGCGTGGTGATTCCCTGTTACCACGATAGCAGGACGCCTCGTCTCCCACGATCCCATCAGTAACCCACTGTTCCATTCACGGACGTCGAACACGTTCGAATCCCGGCAGTTAACCGGCCGCGCGTGCAATCCTCGGCCAATGGTGGAGGATGACGATCCGTCAGTCGACGCCGACGATCCGTCAGCAATCCGCTCGATCGCGCTCTCGCCGGACGACGCCGTCGACGCCTACGCCTACAGCCGGGAGAATCCGGGCGAGGCCGTCCTTCGAGTAACGCCGCCGTTTCACGGCCGAATGCGGGCCCGCATCCACGTCTACCGCGTCGACGACACCGAACTGACCGGCGCGGTCCACCTCTCGCCCGCCGACGTCATCGCCGAGGACGTCGTCGCCGAGTATCCGGACCTCGAGTCGGCACGCGCGGAGGCGGACGACGACTCGGACGCGGACGACGACTTGGACGAGGCCACTGACTCGGAGGAGGCTGATCGGATTCGTGAACGCCACGCCGAGGCCGTCGAAGCGTGGCGGGAGCGGGCCCGCGAGGCGATCGTCCAGACGGTCACGCTCGAGACCGACGACGGCTCACACCGCGTCGAACTCAAGACGCTCGGATAGCGATCGGTCGACCGACGAGTGAGCGGTGACTGCTGCTGTGACCCCCATCACAGTCCCGTTTCACCGAACGGGACTCCGTCCCGTACTTTCACTTTCACTCCGGACGGATCGGTTTGACATACTATCACTCCAACTGAAACGTATGTCACTGATCATTGAGGGGGCAAACGAACGGATCGATCACGACGAAGGGAGTAACCGACGCGACCGTCGCTCGACTGTCGACCACACGAACCGAGCGACCCAACAGCACCAACGGATCGACATCACCGATCTGCACGCCGCGGGGATCGACGAATACGTCCGCACGAACGTCGAGACCGACGACGTCTCGCTCGAGCACCGCGGCAGCCGAACGTACCTGCGACTCGAGGAGTGAGCGACGACCCCTCGGACGACGACGCGCTTGCGGTCTGTCCAGCGTTCACACCGCAGTCGGGGCAGCAGCCGAAACATTGCGGTCGGGACAGCAGCCGAAACAGCGCAGTTGGAATACGATAGTCCGGCGACCCTGGCACTATTCTCGCGGCACGGAACAACGACCAGTTCGATCTGTTTCCCGTTCTCGATCGGTCGGAATCGGAACCTGTCCCCTGTAGCATTTTCCGTTGATTCGTCGGACTGAGCCACATGATCGATCCTCGAGCGAGCGACTGCAACCCTGACCGATCGTGCGACGCCACATCGCGACGCCGGATACTCGCGGTCGCGGGAACCGCCGGCCTCGGCAGTGGGTTCGGATCGATCGCGACGGGGACGAACGCGGACATCGGCGGGCCTCGAGACGGCGAAGAGACGATTCGGAATTTACAGGCCGACGGGCAGGGGGACGCCGTCGGAGATCTGCCGCTGTTCGATGCCCACACGCACCTGATTCCCCGCGAGACCCTCGGGAGGGAGCCACTGTCCGCCGACGGACTGGTGTCCTGGATGGACGAACAGGGCGTCGACCGCGCCGTCGTCCAGGCGCTGGATTCGCCCGAGAGCTACCCCGTGCAGGCCCCGAGCTGGTGGATCCTCGAGCAGGTCGAATCGTTTCCCGATCGCCTGATTCCGTTCTGTTCGGTCGATCCTCGAACGCTGGTCTACGGAGCGGAGGCGGTCGAGAACCTGCTCGAGGGGTACGTCGACCGCGGTGCTCGCGGGTTCGGCGAACTCAAACCCGGGCTGCCGATCGACGACCGACGACTCGAGACGATCTACGAACTCTGCGCCGAGTACGAGCTACCGATTCTGTGCCA
This sequence comes from Natrinema zhouii, assembly GCF_013456555.2. Taxonomy (GTDB): domain Archaea; phylum Halobacteriota; class Halobacteria; order Halobacteriales; family Natrialbaceae; genus Natrinema; species Natrinema zhouii. The sequence goes on along the minus strand of NZ_CP059154.1, from coordinate 1,072,778 downwards.
TCTGGACGACAAGGCGTTGCTGGACGATGTCGGGCTGCCGGGTCTCGAGAACGTGCTAGGGTCCTATCCCGCGGTCGATTTCATCGCCCACGCGCACTTCTGGTGGGCCCACATTTCGGCGGACGTAACGGCGGCCGATCGGAGCCGCTACCCCGAGGGGCCGGTCGAGCCCGGCGGACGGGTCCCCGAACTCCTCGCGGTGTACGACAACCTCTACGGCGACCTCTCGGCCGGTTCGGGCTGGAACGCGCTGACTCGCGACCCGGAATTCGCCCAGGGGTTCCTCGAGACGCACCACGAGCAACTGGTCTGGGGATCGGACTACATCTACCCGAGCCAGGAGATTCCGCAGGTGACGATGTTCGACCGATTCGACCTCGAGACCGAGGCGTGGGCGAATATCCGCGCTCGAAACCTCGAGGGAGTGCTCCGATGAGCGGCTGGGTTGCTCCGATAAGCGGCTGGGTTGCTCCGATAAGCGGCTGGGTTGCTTCAATGAGCGACTGGGCGCTTCGCTGTCTCCGTAGACTTCGTCGGTCAGAACCGCTGCAAGCGAATTTCGTGCTCCGTTATCTCGTCGATGTAGTCCTCGTCGAGCCGGTAGTTCTCCATCCCGTCGGCAATCTCCCGGTCGCGACGGAGCCGGGATTTGATCGACTCGCTCATCTCCGGACCCGGTTCGACGTATGCGACGTCCGCATCGATATCCTGCACGACGCCGATCTCCTTCCCGTTCGTGTTGACGACTCGCTTCCCTTCGTCGTCGACCGTCAGGTTGGCGCACATGGGCACTCGTTGGCCGGGCGACGGGGTATGTGTTGGACCGTCATATGCGTGGTGCGAGCGACGGGTGAACCCGAACGATGTCGGAATCCGTCGTCGGCCTCGAGGATCGCGCTCGAGTCCGAACCGGTTCGCGAGCAAACCGATATCACTAATCCGTCGGAATCGAGACCGCCGATAATGAAACTCGCACGGATCGCGACGGACGACGGACCGGTCGCCGGACGATACGAGGACGGCGTCGTGCACACGGACGACGGTGCCTACGAGGTCGGGGCGGACGGAGAGTTCCTGCCGCCCTGTGACCCCTCGGCGCTGTACTGCGTCGGACGGAACTTCGCGGCGACCCTCGATCAGATGGAGTACGAGCGACCCGACGAACCGGACTTCTTCATCAAGCCGCCCGCGTCGCTCGTCGGTCACGAGGACCCCGTCCCGTACCCTCAGTTCAGCGACGAAGTGACCTACGCCGGCGAGCTCGCGGCCGTCATCGACGACCCCTGTCGGAACCTCTCGGAAGAGGAGGTGCCCGAGGTCGTCCGCGGCTACACAATCCTGAACGACATGGACGCGCTCGATCAGGACGGGCGGACGGCCCGGAAGGCGTTCGACGCCTCCGGCCCGCTCGGTCCGTGGATCGAAACCGCCGTCGATCCGACCGGAATCGACATGTACACCGACGTGTCCGGCGAGCGCCGGCAGGAGGTCAACACCGAACTGATGCTGTTCGACCCGTACGAGATCATCGCCTTTCTCTCGCAACGATTCACCTTCCGCCCCGGTGACGTAATCTCCTTCGGCAGCCCCGCGAATCCCGGCCTCGTCGAACCCGGCGACACCGTCGAGATCACCTACGAGGGCGTCGGTACGCTTCGGAACACGATCGTGAACTCGAGCGAGCGGGCGGAATCAACCGGCGTTTCACACTGACGGGAAGCCGCCGAACTACGAGAAATCCGGCTCCGGAATCGCAGATTCGTTATCGACGATGCGAACGTCATCCGGGACCGCGTATCGAACCCCCGAAACCGTTCGTAAATCGGATATCACGCGTTCCCGTGAAATATCGTCACTCGTTGGAAGCACGTAAACGACGGCGTCAGTCGATTCGTCTCGCGGATCGCCGTCGACGAACGAGGCCTCGATAGCATCGCTGAAATAGTGCGCTTCGTCCAGTTGTACCGCCGTGGGAGTTATCTCCTCGACGGGACGGAGACCGACGATCTTTCCCTGCACGGAGAGTTCGCTTATCGCCGTTCCGACAGCGCGTGCCATCTTTCGAGTTCTAAGACCGCCGGTCCTCCGCTCGTCGCTCAGGGCGTGTTTCAGCACGTACACTTCATCGTCCGTCACGTACACGTCGTTGAACTCGGTCGACGCATCGACAGACGCTTTCACTGCCTCGATGCCCGAAGCGTCCACTTCCTCGAAGACGTGCCGACCAGATACCACGATCGTTTCGTCACCAACCGATTCGGCTGAATCCCAATTAACGTGATTGTACGTGAGCTCGTACTGATCGCCGATATTCCCCCCACTCACCGGCGTTATCACTTTCAAACAATCTGTTATTTCATTCATAGTGATGGTATCGTCTACCGACTACTAATCGCTTGGGACGGTCGAGCAGACTGCGAGCGGACGCAGGAAGAAAGGCACTTCCGGACGCGCTTCCTCTCCTGACCCGTGAGTGCTGACGCTACGCGACGTGTCGAAGTCTATCCCGACCGCGAGGTCGTCGTCGAGTTCGACCCCGACCTCACCTTCGAGTGCGTCGACGACTGTACGTGGTGTTGCAACCACGGCGTGCTCCTCTACGACCGAGACCTCGTAGAGCTGGCCCAGCGGGCGAACCTCGCCGAGACCACGACGGAGTTTCGCGGCGAGAAGTTCGTCACGCGCGAGGAGAAAGACCGCGACGACCACGTCGACGAGGACGGCCATGCCTGTGCGTTCCTCCGGGAGGACGGCCTCTGCTCGCTGCACCTCGAGGAGGACTGGAAACCCACCCGGTGTTCGGTCTTCCCGCTGGGCGTCTGGCTCGAGGACGACGAGCTGCACGTCGACATCCGGGACTCGGCCCACGAGCACTGCGAGGGGCTAAACGTCAGCGACCGGAGCGTTATCGACAATCTCGAGGCCTTCTTGCCGGAAGTGCTGTGGGACCTCGAGAATCCGGATTCGGATCGCGAGCTATAGTCAGGGAGCCGACCGGAACCGTTCGAGGGGTGGAGTCGGCAGTCTCTCCCGGACTACGTACGGGTATATTGCCTCCTATTTTCACGGGGTGCGCTACCACGCCTCTCCAAGTGTTTAAAAGTCTGCCGCACGTAATCAGACTGTGTCAGAAGACTCCGGGCGACGGAACCTCCGTATGCCCAACAGCGATGAAGTATTCGCCGTCGTAACCGAACACCTCGGTGGCAATCACGTTCGCCTCCGCTGTGAGGACGGCGAGGAACGACTCGGCCGCATTCCCGGTCGCATGAAATACCGCACCTGGATCGAGCCGGACGACATCGTCGTCGCCGAGCCCTGGGACTGGCAAGACGAAAAGGCCACGATCGAGTGGCGCTACACTGGTCAGGACGCAGATCAACTGCGTCGTGAAGGCCACATCGATTGAACCCCGGTATCGGTTCCGCTTCCAACTAGATTTCTCCGTACCGACAACTCCTCCGTAGCGGTTGCGCTGTCCCACCCGCTCTCGAGCGAACGGTTCGATTCCCTACATAGGTATGACATACGTTTAACACCGGCCCCATACTCACGTCCGGGTATGGAATCGCTGGCCGGTGAGTCGGTCGTCGTGATCGGGGGCGGCATCGGCGGGCTCTCGACGGCCTGTTACCTCGCCGACGCGGGTGCCGACGTGCGCGTCGTCGAGAAGAACGAACAGCTCGGTGGCCGGGCGAGCCGCCTCGAGCGGGACGGTTTCCGGTTCGACATGGGTCCCTCGTGGTATCTGATGCCGGACGTCTTCGAGCGCTTTTTCGCCGAGTTCGATCGGACGCCGAGCGACTACTACGAACTCTCGCATCTCGACCCACACTACCGGATTTTCTTCAAAGATAGCGCGGAACGAAGTTCCGCGGACGATGCGAGCGGGCAGGGCCCGCGAGCACACGGTGATCGGGTGGACGTCACGCCGGACCTCGAGCGAACGAAAGCCGTCTTCGAGGAGTACGAGGCGGGCGCTGGCGAGGCCCTGGAGCGCTACCTCGAGAAGTCGCGGGAGAACTACGAGGTCGGGATGGAGCACTTCGTCTACGAAGATCGGACGCGGCTGCGCGACTACATCGATCCCGACGTGGCTCGGCAGGCACGGGGCCTGTCGCTTTTGGGGTCGATGCAGGGCCACGTCGAGAGCTACTTCGATCACCCGAAACTCCAGCAGATCATGCAGTACACGCTGGTGTTTCTGGGCGGCTCGCCGACGAACACGCCGGCGCTGTACAACCTGATGAGCCACGTCGATTTCAACCTCGGCGTCTGGTACCCCGACGGCGGGATCGGCGCGGTCATCGACGGTGTCGCGGAACTGGGGGCCGAACTCGGCGTCGAGTACGACACCGGCCGCCCCGCCACGGAGATCAAGGGGCGCACGGGCGGATTCGAAGTCGAAACCGAGAGGGGGCCCGTGCGGTCCGATCTGGTCGTGAGCAACGCCGACTACGCCCACACTGAACAGGAACTGCTCACGCCCGAGCGCCGCGGCTACGACGCGGACTACTGGGATGAACGGACGTACGCCCCCTCCGCGTTCCTGCTCTATCTCGGCGTCGAGGGCGACGTCGACGAACTCGCCCATCACACGCTCGTGCTGCCGACCGACTGGGAGGACCACTTCGATCAGATCTTCGAGGAGCCGCAGTGGCCCGACGACCCCGCCTACTACTGCTGTGTCCCCTCAGAGACCGACGACGACGTCGCGCCCGAGGGCCACAGCGCCCTGTTCGTCCTCGTCCCGGTCGCCCCCGGTCTCGAGGACACGCCCGGGGTTCGCGACCGGTATCGCGATCTGATCCTCGCGGACATCGCCTCGAACACGGGGACCGACCTCCGCGACCGGATCGTCCTCGAGGAACGGTTCAGCATCGACGACTTCGCCAGCCGGTACAACAGCTACGGGGGGACGGCGCTGGGACTGGCCCACACGCTCCGCCAGACGTCGCTGTTCCGCCCGCCACACCGCTCGAAGGAGGTCGACGGCCTCTACTTCGTGGGCGGCGATACGACGCCTGGAATCGGCATGCCGATGTGTCTCATCAGCGGCGAACTGACCGCCGAGAAAGTGCTTGAGGATCACGGATGAGAGATTCGAACGAACGCGAGGGTTCCCCGCGACGCCATCGATGAGTTCGGAGCCGACGGCCGCGGGCGGGGGAAGCGTGGGCGACCAGCTATCGTACCTGCTGACGCTCTCGCGGCCCCGGTTTTGGCTGTATCTCGCGGGGCCGGTTCTCGTCGGGGTGGCCTACGCCGCGGACGCCGTCGGCGACCTGTTCGCCCCCGCGGCGGTCGCGTTGTTCGCCTACTTCCTCCTGCCGGCGAACGTCTTTCTCTACGGAATTAACGACGTGTACGACCGGGAGATCGATGCAGCGAATCCGAAGAAAGAGGATCGGGAGGCCCGCTATCGGGGCCAGGGATACGTTCCGCTCGCCGTCGGGCTCTGTGCGGCGCTGCCGCTGTTGTTCGCACCGCTGGTCGGGACGGCTGCGCTGCCGTGGCTGGTCGCCTTTCTCGTCCTCGGGACGGCCTACAGCGCCCCGCCGGCCAGACTGAAAACGACGCCGCCGCTCGATTCGATCTCGAACGGACTCTACGTCACGCCGGGTGCGGCCGCCTACGCCGCCGTCGCCGGGACGCAGCCGCCCCTGCTCGCGATCGGCGGCGGCTGGCTGTGGGCGATGGGAATGCACACGTTCTCGGCGATCCCCGACATCGAACCGGACCGCGAGACAGGGATCCGAACGACCGCGACGGTACTGGGCGAGCGCCGATCGTACGCCTACTGCGGCGCGTGCTGGCTCGCGAGCGCGGCCGCGTTCGGTGCGCTCGACGTGCGCCTCGGCGCGCTCATGCTCGTCTATCCCGCACTCGTCGGCTCGATCGCGGTCGCGAGCGTTGCCGTCGACCGCGCCTACTGGTGGTTCCCGGCGATCAACACCGTCGTCGGCACGCTCCTGACGATGGGCGGGCTCTGGAGGCTGCTGTATGGATAACGGGGAGTCGAACCGCTCACCGTCGAACTCGAGGGCAGATCCGGGGACGGGTACCGATGCCGACTCGAGGACGCATTCGACCGGTGACAACACCGACGAGACGGCGCGGGCAACCGTCCAGCGGCGACTCGAGGCTCTCGTCCGGGAGAACCGGTTCACGATCGCGGTCGTCTTCCCGGTTGTCGGCGCGGTGACGCTGGTCGCGAGCGCGGAAGGGCTCCTCCCGCCGGTTCTCTCGTACAACCCGCTGCTTATCCTGTTCGGAACGTTGGTAATGCGCTCGCCGCTGATCGTGGCCCTGCTCCCCGAAATCGACCGACGAGCGATCGTCCCGCTCGCGGTCCTGACGGTGTACACGTACGCGATCGAAATCGTCGGCGTACGGACGGGCTGGCCCTACGGGGCCTTCGAGTACGGGATTCGGCTCGGACCAATGGTGGACGGCGAGGTTCCGCTCGCGCTGCCGCTGTTTTTCGTCCCGCTGGTGCTGAACGCGTTCTTGCTCGCGATACTGGCGCTCGGCGAGCGAGCCGTTCGGGTCGTTCCGCGCGTGCTCGCGGCGATCGCCGTCGTCCTCGCGATCGATCTGGTGCTCGATCCCGCGGCCGTCGCGATCGGGTTCTGGACGTACGTCCCGCCGGGAGACTACTACGGCGTCCCGGCCTCGAACTACCGGGGCTGGCTCCTCTCGGGAGCCGTCGCCGTCGTGCTCGTCGATCTCGCCTTCGACCGGGCGGCCGTGCTTGAGCGCGTCCGAGACTGCGAGTTCGCGCTGGACGACCTGGTGAGTTTCCTGGTGCTGTGGGGGGCGATCAACGCGCTCTACGGCCAGTGGCTGGCCGTCGGCGTCGCCGGACTGTTCTGTCTCGTCCTCCTTCGGACCGATCGCTACGACCTCGAGATGGTTCGGACGGCGCTCCCGGGGAATCGAGACCGACGGTAACCTGACGAGTATCGGTCGTAAGCGATGCGGGGATCGACGCCGTCAGCGGGAAATTCCGGCCGGTACCTTTTGCGCTCGAGGGGTGTACCATTGTTATGGCGACGAGAGAACCGGTCGAATGTCCGGTCTGTCGCGAGCCGACCGACGTGGGGGAGCAACTCGAGGATCACCTCCTCGCAGAACACTCGAAGGAGAAGCTAGCGAAGTTCATCGTGGCCGAGACGGCCGTGCTGGCCAACGGCGACGCAGCCGAGTAGCGTCGGCCGTGATAGTCCCGCGAGCACTCACTGCGTCGGGATGGTATCCCCGTGTTCGGTGCCGCGGTGGTCCGGTTCACCCGACGGCACCGCCGACACGCGCTGGAATACCGCCTCGGGATTCCGGTTCCAGTGCCAGTGCCACCGCGTCTTCGCGAGACACCAGAGCTTTCGGCTCGTCGATAGCGACGGTTTCTGTGAAAGCACGTCGTATCCCTGCGCTCGGATGACGGTGTGATGCTCCGCGTAGAGGACCGCTGCCAGCAACACCGGGATCTGACAGTCCTCGGGAAGATACCGGATGCCGGCGACGCCCTCGCGGTAGAGCTCCTCCGTCCGCTGGAGTTCCGCGGCCATTGCCGCCGCGAACGAGTCGGAGAACTCGAGGCGCTCGATCCGGGCGGGATCGACGCCGTGTTCCCGAAGCGTCTCCCGTGGAATGTAGATCCGATCCCGCTCGAGGACGTCCTCGCGGACGTCACGCAGGAAGTTCGTCAACTGAAACGCCTCGCCGAGTTTGATCGCGTGAGGGAGCGCGGTCTCCTCGTCGTCGGGCTCCATGATCGCGGTCATCATCACGCCGACTGATGCCGCCGAGCCCCGCATGTAGGACTCGAGATCGGCGTACGTCTCGTATCGGTCCGTCTCGATGTCGGTCGCCATCGCGTCGATGAACGCGTTGATTTCTTCGTCGGCGATGCCGTACTCCGCCCGAAGCTCTTGGAACGCCTCGAGCACCGAATCGTCGGGTGGTCGCTCCCCGAGGGCCTGTGCGCGAAGCGCCTCGAGTCGTGCGCGTTGCGTTTCCGGAGGAACGCCGCCGGCGTCGTCGACGACTTCGTCGGCGATCCGGAAGAACGCGTAGAGGACGTGCGTCGCGTGTCGCACGCGTTCCGGGAGAAACCGCGTCGCGAGATAGAACGTCTTCCCGGTTCGTTTCTGTATCGCCTTACTCGCATCGATGTGTTCCTGTTTCATTCTCTGATCCGTTGACCCGCTTGGTGTCGATCTGATGTTGATCCTACAACAGTTGCATATAAAGTAACACCCCCTCACTATGTCACCAGCCCGTCTTGTCGGTTAATCAGAACAGTTCCGTACGCCCGTTCCACTATGTGATTCGCGCCGTTCGTGTCTTACAGCGTACTGACCTATCCAATTCCCGAATTGACATCTTCGACAATACTTTTGTAGTCGTTCGTGGACGACTTCCACGGAGATCGGGCACGCTGGGAGACAGCTCCCGCAAACGATGATCAGAGCGCTGGAACCGGGCGGGTACGTCGGCAACGACGGCTGCTCGAGTACGGGCGCTCGGAGACGGTGGCCGAACCGACGAGGCGATCTCCGATTCGATCCACGCGAACGGACGGGTCGGTTCGCCGACTGACGCCGTCGTCGGCGACCGACCTCACCCAGTAGCGCCGTCCACGCTCACCCCTGTCATTCGCGGTCGTCTGCGCGATCGGCCGTCGACCGACGGCCGGTCGGGCGACCCGTCAGCGCGCTACGGAGTCGCCACTGAACGACGGAGTCATTCCACTGGCGATTCCCTGTTGCCGCGCGAGCAGCGAACTTCGTCTCACTACTCCCTTCCAGAGCGGTTCCAGCACGGACGACAGTCACTGTCGACTGAACCAACATCTATGGGTGTAACTGGCATAGCTCGAGGTATGGCCAGTACCCGAGCCACCCACGACCGGTCACGGTGTCGTAACTGCGGTTTCGAAGCACCCGGCGGAGATGACGACTGGCAGCGAATCGAGGTCCCCAAACTGGGCCGGATGACCCAGTGTCCCGACTGCGAGAGTACGGACGTCATCACCAGCCGGTGACGACGGCTCCTCGAGCCGGCGGTCCCGAGTGGCGGTACGCTGTCGCGCTCCGAGGCCGAGTTTGCAGACAGACTCTTGAGTATCTCTCCCCTAGGACTCACCATGAGTAACGAGGCAGACCACCTGCCGAAAACCGACGACGAGTGGCGCGAGGAACTGAGCGAGGAGGAGTACCGCATCCTCCGTGAGGCGGGAACCGAGTCGCCGTTCAGCGGCGAGTACGTCGATCACAAGGACGATGGCACGTACGCCTGTGCCGGCTGTGGAGCCGAACTGTTCGACTCCGAGACGAAGTTCGAGTCCAGTTGTGGCTGGCCCAGCTTCTACGACGCCGACGACGACCGGATCGAGACCCGAACCGACACCAGCCACGGCATGCGCCGCACCGAGGTCCTGTGTGCCAACTGCGGCGGCCACCTCGGTCACATCTTCGACGACGGTCCCGAACCGACGGGCAAGCGCTACTGCATCAACTCCGCCGCCCTCGAGTTCGACGAGGAGTGATCGGCGGACGCGGATCGACTGCTGAATCGCTTTCGGTCCCCTCCGCAGGATATCGGTCGGTCACTATCGAATGCAGGCAGTATCCTTTTTCAGATACCCGACTCATCTCTGACCATGTCCAACGAACGGCCGACCGCCGAGGAACTGCGACAGGGGATGACCGTCGAAATCGTACAGGACGATGCGGACCCACAGTCCGAGGACACGGAACCGATCATCGGTGAAGTCGGGACGATCTACGGTGACGAACCCGAAGGTCCGCACGTGGAATTGAAAAGTGGCGTCGTCGGCCACGTCCAGTCGGTCGCCCCCGACGAATAACGGCTCTCCCTCCTCCAACTTCCGTTGTTTGACCAGATATCGCGATTAGAATGGAATATAACGCAAATAGCCGCATTATATTCGATGTTCAACCACTAATCGAAACAACTCCGAAACATTCATGGTGGTTGTGGTGAAATATCCGAATATGGCTCCCGAAGCGACGCCGGTCGAACGGCAGGTGGACGGGTCGAGCGAAGTGATGGCGGCCGTCGACGAGATCGACGGTCGATCGCACCTTGTCATCGCCGATATCGCTCGAGACGACGCCTGGCTCGCCGTCTCCGAGTCCGAAGCCGTCTCCCTTGAGGGACGTCGGTAAGCCGCTTCGGTCGAATTTCTCGCGAATCGCGGCGCGACGAATCGCACACGTTTTTCGAGTCGTACATCGATAAATCTCGCCTAGCGGCCGGTCCCGTCGTCGCGAAACGCCGCGTAAATCGTCTCCGCTCGCGTCGGGCCGATTCCCTCGAGCAGCGCGAGGTCGTCCGGATCCGCCTCGAGCAGCGCTTCGACGGTCGGATACCGATCGTATAACGTCGCGGCGAGTTCGGGGCCGATCCCCTCGATACAGCCGTAAATCCGCTTCGTCGTCGGTTCGCGCCGACTGGGAACCGAACCGGCCGGCAGCCGGGTGCTCGTCGGGTCCTCCGCGTGCTTTCGGCCGAGTCGAATCGCGAAATCGACCAGTTGCTGGCGGTCCGTACAGGGGACGACCGGGACGCCGTGGCGGGCGGTGATCGAGGCCATCGACCCTCGAATCGATTCCGGGGAGACGCCCGTCCGCAGCGACTCGAGACCGGTGAAATCGTCCTCGAGCAGGACGTAGGAGTGGTCGTAGGCCGCGGCCATTCGCTCGACCTGATCGGCGAGATCCGAGCCGCTTCGACCCATGGCACTCGAGACGTAGTCTCGAAGGGTCTTGCGTTCGACGCCGACCGAATCGATGGCGATATCGCCGGTCGCCAGCCGCTCGACGCCGACCGTCGTCACGTCGGGATGGGCCCGGACCGCCTCGACGAGACCCGCCGGCTCCCGATCGTCGACGGTAACGGCAACGCGCATACTCGTCGTACGGACTCGAGCGATGAACGAGTGTCGGTTTCTCGAGCGTGAACGGACCGATGCCTTCTATCCCCAGGGGGCCGTAGGAGGAACGAATGGCTTCCACACGGACGCTCGACGACGCCCGCCTCCTCGTCGTGGAGCCGCCCGACCCGAGTGCCGGTGACCGTTCGAACGCCCTTTCGGACGCCGTACTCAAAGACGACGTGGCCGAAGACGACGCCCTCGAGGTGCTCACGGTGTCGACAGCGGACGCGGCGCTCGAGCGGCTCGAGACGGACCACGTCGACTGTCTCCTGATCGCACAGTCCCGTTCGGACGCGGAGACGACCGGGCTGGACCTCCTCGAGGCGGTTCGGGAGCGCGACCCCGATCTCCCGGTCGTACTCGCGCCGGTCGATGGCGACGAGTCGCTGGCCAGCGAGGCGATCGCGGCGGGGGTCACGGCGTACGTTCCGCGCGATCACGTCACCGACCCGAGCGGCGACTGCCGAGCGGCGATCGAACGAGCGCTCTCGGCGGGCGACGAGAGACGACAGCGGCGAGAGCGAGCGCGCCAGTTCGACGCGATCTTCGAGGATCCGGGGACGTACTCGTGGGTCCTCGAGCCGGACGGGACCGTCAGACGGGCCAACGAACCCGCGCTCGAGGCGATCGACGCGACCGCGAGCGACGTCCGCGGCCGCCCCTTCGCGGCGCTTCCCTGGTGGCGCTCGACCGCGGACGGGAGCACGGCGCTCCGAGAGGCGATCGATCAGGCGAGGCGCGGCGAGATCGCCCATCGGGAACTGACACAGATCCGCACCGACGGTAGCGGTGCGGCCGAGCGAGACGGGAGCGCCGCCGCGAGCGAGTCCGCCGACCCGACCGACGCTCACACGTTCGAGGTGACCGTCCGACCGGTCCGCGACGCGTCCGGTGACGTCGTCTCGCTGCTCGCACGGGCGAGCGACGTCACCGAGCGGGCCCGACTCGAGCAGGAGTTGCGGGCGTCCGAGGAACTCCACCGGGTGACGCTCAACAACATGACCGACACCGTCCTCATCACCGACGACGACGGTGAGTTTACTTACGTCTGCCCGAACGTCCACTTCATCTTCGGCTATTCGGACGACGAGATCCACGAGATGGGGACGATCGACGAACTGCTCGAGCCGGACCTCTTCGACCGCGACGAACTCCGGGACGACGGCGTGTTGACCAACATCGAGTGCACGGCGACCGACCGCGCGGGCCGCGAACACACGCTGCTAGTCAACGTCCGCGAGGTCTCGATTCAGGGCGGGACGATCCTCTACAGCTGTCGGGACGTGACGACGCGAAAGCGCCGCGAGGAGGCGCTGACGGCGCTCCACCGGACCGCTCGCGAGCTCCTGTACGCCGAAACCGATCGCGAGATCGCCGACATCGTCGTCGACGACGCGACGGACGTCCTCGACCTCGAGGCGAGCGCCGCGTACCTGTTCGATACGGACGAGAACGTGTTACGACCGGCTGCGTCCTCGTCGGGCATGGAGCGGTTACACGGGCCGATCCGCGACCACCGCGCGACGGACGACAGCATTCCGGGTCACACCTTCATCGACGGCGAGAGTCGGTTCTTCGCGGACGTTCACGCCGCCGCGTCGCTCTCGAATCCGGAGACCGACCTGCGCAGCGCGGCGTACGTCCCGCTCGGTGATCACGGCGTCTTCGTCGCGGGGTCGACGGAATCGGACGCGTTCGACGACGTCGCAAGGGAGCTGACCGACCTGCTGGCGGCGACCGCGGAAGCGGCGCTCGACCGGGTCGAACGGGAGCGGACGCTGCGCGAGCGGGATCGCGAACTCAAGCGTCAGAACCAGCAACTCACCCGCCTCAATCGGATCAACGAGACCATCAGGGATCTCGATCAGGCGCTCGTCCGGGCCGAGACCCGCGCCGAGATCGAACGCGCCGTCTGCGATCGGCTCACGGCCGCCGACCGGTTTTCCTTCGCCTGGATCGGCCAGGTCGACGCCAGCGGCGACCGCCTCGAGCCGCGCGCTCACGGCGGCGCACGCACCGGCCGGGAGTACCTCGACAGCGTGTCGCTCTCGCTCGCGGACGCGAGCGAACCCGCGGTCAGGACGGCGGCCGATCGCGACGTGACCGTCGTCTCGAACGTCGCCGACGGACTCCGCGACGACCCGTGGCGGTCGGAGGCGCTCGGTCGCGAGTACCAGTCGGCCGCGAGCGTCCCGCTGTCGTACGACGAGTTCACGTACGGCGTCCTGACGGTCTACGCCGATCGGCCCGAGGCGTTCGACGACATGATCCGCGCCGTGCTCGCGGAACTCGGCGAGACGATCGCGTCCGCGATCGCCGCGGTCGAACGCAAGCGCGCGCTGGTCTCGGACGAGAGCACCCGACTCGAGTTCGAGGTGGCCGACGAGACGTTCGTCTTCGCGCAGCTCGCCCGACGGGCCGACTGCGCGCTCTCTTTCGACGGCGGTATTCGCCAACAGGAGGATGGTGCGTCCGTGTTTGTGACCGTCGACGGTGCGTCGCCGACGGCCGTCGCGACTGCGGCCGCGGAGCTGGTCGGCGTCGAGCGCACACAGGTCATCAGCACCGACGGATACGGCGAAGGCGGCGATACTGAGACGAGTACCGATCCCGATCGCCCCGATCCTGCCGACGGCGTCGGTGGTGCGATCCTTTTGCATCTCTCTCGGCCCGTGCTCGCGCTCCGACTCGCGGATCACGGGGCGGTGTTGCGCGGCGTCGAGGCGACGCCCTCGAGTAGTCGGCTCGTGATCGACGTCCCCAGAGCCGCCGACGCGAGGGAGAGCGCCGCGATCGTCTCGTCGGCGTTCTCGGACGTCGACCTCCGATCGAAGCGGACCGTCGAGCGAACGACGCCGCGCGATCTCCGTTCGGAACTGCGCGACCGACTCACCGATCGCCAGCTCGAGGTCGTCCAGCTCGCGTACTACGGCGGCTACTTCGAATCGCCCCGCGAAAACTCGGGCGAAGACGTCGCTGACACCCTCGAGATCTCGCCGGCAGCGTTCTATCGTCACATTCGGACCGTCCAGCGGAAGCTCTTCGACGTCGTATTCGACGAAATCGGACTCCCTGCAACCCGATCGGAGGGGGTTGAATAGTGAACCCCTCTCGTTTGCTGACGCTAGTTATCTGACGGATATACTCATCCTAATATACCTTGTATTCTTAGGTGCAACGAGCGCCGCGGCTCACAGTCATTTCCCATGAACCAGAAAGACGCCGAATTCGACCCGGAGGCGGAATCGACCTACGAATGCTTCGACTGCGGGACCGTCGTTCGTGCGACCGCGTCGGACGCCTGCCCGAAGTGCGGTGCCGAGATGCGCAACCGGCGGACACCGATCGAATAAGATGTCCTCTCAGGACCGTTCTTCGCCGCCGACTCAGGAAGCGACGGCTGAATCGACCGGCTCCGAATCCGCACTCGAGACCGCGCGCCGACAGCTCGATCGCGTCGCCGCACAGCTGGATATCGACGACGCCGTCATCGAGCGCCTCTCCCACCCCACGGCGGTCCACGAGGTGACGATCCCCCTCGAGCGCGACGACGGGTCGCTCGAGGTCTTCACCGCCTACAGGGCCCAGCACGACAGCGTCCGCGGCCCCTACAAGGGCGGACTTCGCTACCACCCCGACGTGACTCGCGACGAGTGCGTGGGGCTGTCGATGTGGATGACCTGGAAGTGTGCGGTGATGAACCTCCCCTTCGGCGGCGCGAAAGGGGGCATCGTCGTCGACCCGAAGTCACTGAGCGACGACGAGAAGGAACGGCTCACGCGCCGGTTCACGCAGGAGATCCGCGACGTGATCGGGCCGAACACGGACATCCCGGCACCGGACATGGGCACCGACCCGCAGACGATGGCCTGGCTGATGGACGCCTACAGCATGCAGGAGGGCGAGACCATCCCCGGCGTCGTCACCGGCAAACCGCCGGTCATCGGCGGGAGTTTCGGCCGCGAGGAAGCGCCGGGCCGGAGCGTCGCCATCGTCACCCGGGAGACCTGCGAGTACTACGACTACCCGCTCGACGAGACGACCGTCGCCGTGCAGGGCTTCGGGAGCGTCGGCGCGAACGCCGCGCGCCTGCTCGAGGCGTGGGGCGCGACGGTCGTCGCCGTCTCGGACGTCAACGGCGCGGTCTACGATCCCGACGGGATCGACGTCGACTTGATCCCCTCCCACGACGAGGAGCCGGAAGCGGTGACGCGGTTCGCGACCGATATCCTGGACGACGACGGTGGCGTCTCCCGCATCTCGAATGCCGAGCTCCTTGAGTTGGATGTCGACGTGCTGATTCCCGCGGCCGTCGGCAACGTCATCACCGCCGACAACGCCGACGCCATCGCGGCCGACATCGTCGTCGAAGGGGCAAACGGCCCGGCGACGTTCGACGCCGACACCATCCTCGAGGACCGCGGGATTCGCGTGATTCCGGACATCCTCGCGAACGCCGGCGGCGTCACGGTGAGCTACTTCGAGTGGCTCCAGGACATCAACCGCCGCCAGTGGTCGCTCGGGCGGGTCAACGACGAACTCGAGGCCGAGATGGTGACGGCCTGGACCGCGCTGAAAGACGAGGTCGAACGGCGAGACGTCTCCTGGCGCGATGCGGCGTACGCCGTCGCGCTCGACCGGGTTTCCGACGCCCACGAGATGCGCGGCCTCTGGCCGTAAAGATGTGAGTGTGTCGACCGTGATGAGGCCATTTCGCTTATCACGGTCACTCCAACAGAATGAGAGCGAGAAGAGGTGTCCTGCTATCGTGGCAACAGGGAATCGCCACGCCCTCCCCAGCCGATTCGCTCACTAGCGTTCGCTCATCCCTCGCACGGCATCGTGCCGCGGTTCGTTGATACTCACCGCGGCCCAGCGCGCGCCACCGCATACCGGTTGACCGTTTGCTGCAGTACGTCTTTCGTCCGGATCGACTCGGAGCCCGTTCACGACTCTCGAGCGAGGTACTCGATCGCCTCCTCGTCGCTCACCTGGCCGAAGGTCCGGTAGTACTGGCCGACGGCGCGGAAGTCCGCGGGCGTCTGGAGAGCGATGACTTCGTCTGCCTCCCGCTCGAGGTCGTCGACGGCCCGCGGGGAGCCGACGGGAACGGCGAGGCCGACCCACTTCGCGCCCGTCTCTTGCACCTGTCGGAGGCAGGCCGTCGCGGTCGCCCCGGTCGCGACGCCGTCGTCGACGATCAAGACTCGTTTCCCCTGCAGGTCGGGTAGCCCGTCCGTGTCGCGATAGCGATCGGCCTTTTCTCGCGCGTTTTCGGCTTCTTCGGCCCGGATCTCCTCGAGATACTCCTCGGAAGCGTCGAGCCGATCGATCAGATCGTCGTTCTCCCAGACGCTGCCATCGCTGGCGACCGCGCCGAGCGCCACTTCGGGGTTGTGCGGCGCGCCCATCTTGCGCGCGACGACGACGTCGAGATCGGCCTCGAGCGCGTCTGCGACCGGCCGCGCGACGGGCAGGGCACCGCGGGGAATCCCGAGAACGATGTCGACCGCGAGGTCGCGTTGCTCGAGTTCCGCTGCGAGGCGTTCGCCGGCGTCGGTTCTGTCGTTGAACATGGTCCTGTCGGATCGTACGGTATCAACGCACTACGCGTTTGCGCCGCACACGCCGGGATAGTGATGCTGGGATGGTGTCGATCGAACCGGAACTCGCCTGCCAAATGCATACACGGTGTCGTTCGGGAGAGGGCATATGGGACGCCTCCAGCAAACGCTCTCGAACGTCAGCGACGAGTCGGGACACGACAACGGCCGGGTCGGGATCGTCGGCGGGAGCGTCGCGTATCCGAACCAGCCCGCGCTCGTCGGTCGCGCGGCGCTGCGAACCGGCTCCGATCACGTCCGGGCGTTCGTCGCCCAGCCGATCTACGAGATCGTCGCGGGCCACTCGGCGAACCTGCTCGTCGACTCCTACGACCGCGAGGAGTTCTACGACGGCGCCGTCGAACGGACCCTCGAGGTGGCCGACTGGACCGACGCCTTCGTGATCGGCCCCGGGCTCGTCGACGCGGATCCCGATGCGATACGCGAGGCGGTCGATCAGATCGAGGTCCCGATCGTCGTCGACGCGCTGGCGATCGAACCCGCCCTCGAGGCGGACCTCTCGAACGCAATCCTGACGCCCAGCGGCTCCGAGGACGACCCGATCTACGAGGCCTACGGCTCGCTCGAGACGTTCTCCGAAGAGACGGGGGCGGTCATCGCTTTAACCGGCGGCGTCGACGAGATCGTCGCCGAGGGCGAGCGGATCGAAAACGAGACGGGAACGTCGGCCATGACTGTCGCCGGAACCGGAGATACGCTGTCGGGTATCGTGGCCTCGCTGCTCGGGCAGGGCATGGACCGCCGCGAGGCGGCCGAACTCGGCGCGTGGATCCTCGGCAAAACCGGCGAACTCGCGACGGCCGAGTACGGACCCGGCGTCGTCGCGACCGATGTCATCGAGCGGATTCCGAACACGATCCGCTAGGCGCTTCCGAACCGCGAGTCGGTTTCATCGACCCGATCGGATCACGGGTCTCACGGACCTCGTCGCCGCCGAAGCCGTCCGCGGACGATCGGCGTCACCGGGAACACCCCGACACCGACCCGCTCGACCTCGAGGACGCCGAACGCGTTGTGTCCGACGAACCGGTCGACCGTCTCCCGGTTCAACTGGCACCCGCCCGCGGCGCGTTTCCATACCGGGTTCAGACGGTCCTGTGCCCGCGCGCGCCAGCCGTCGTTGCGGACGTGCTCGAGGAAGCGCAGTTCCCCGTCCGGCCGGAGGACGCGGGCGACCTCCTCGAGCGCCCGTTCGGGATCCGCGATGGTACAGAAGACCAGACTCGAGAGGACGGCGTCGAAGCTGTCGTCGGCGTACGGCAGTGACTCGGCGCGGTCACCGCGGAGGTGGACCTCCAGGTCGGTTCCCCTCGCCTCGCGGGCGGCCCGGCGTCGCATGTTCGGATCCGGTTCGATCGCGTGGTACTCGAGGTCGTCGTCACCGGCAGCAGCTATGTACGGAATCATCACACCATTTCCCGCGCCGATATCGAGAACGCGTCCGGAGAGGTCGGCCGCGAGGTACTCGCGGTGGGGGCCGATCAGAAACCGATCCGGCATGAACCGATCGTACAGCGCGGCGAACGCGGGGTGTGAGATCGTCCGATCGCCCGCGGCGCACCGTGGAGTACTGTCTGCCATCGTATCACTCGGTCCAACGGACGGTGACCTGACTGAAACCCGTTTTCCCGTCGGTGCTCGAGACTTCGTATGTGATTTGAGGAACTGTTCGGTGGTCCGATCGGGGATGTGAGAGTGGATATGGACGAGCGACGCATCACGTAGAGCTGGCCAACCGGCATGCGGTGGTGCGCGCTGGGCCGCGGCGAACCGATATGTGAGTCGCGGCCCGACGTTGCGCAAGGGATGAGTGAGCGAGCCCGCGAGCGAGCGAATCGGCTGAGGAGGACGTGGCGATTCCCTGTTGCCACGATAGCAGGACACTTCTTCAGACACAGTTCCATCAGAACTCACCGCACCATTCACCGATCTTCCAACGCGGATCGATAGTGGGACTGAATAGGATTTGAAACGAGATCCCAAAAGCGCACTCGAGAATGCCACTCGTCTCGAGCGTTTTATGCCCGAACGTCCCGGTAGCCTCCGTATGACCGACGATCGACTGCGCATGACGCCCGGGCCGACCGAGGTGCCGGCGGCCGTTCGCGAGCGGATGAGCGAGCCGACGCCGAACCCCGACGTCGAGCCGGAATTCTTCGAGTTCTATCGGGATCTAACCGCGAAACTCGAGGCGATCTACGGCGACGACGACATCGCGATCCTCGGCGGTGAGGGCATCCTCGGCCTCGAGGCCGCCGTCGCCTCGCTGGTCGAACCGGACGACCGCGTGCTCTGTATCGCGAACGGCCTCTACGGTGAGGGGTTCGCCGATTTCGTCGAGATGGCCGACGGCGAGGCGGTGGTCTGCGACGCGCCGTGGGACGAGCCGCTCGATCTCGAGTCGATCGAGTCCCGCCTTGAGGAGGGCTCGTTCGACGCCGCGACGATGGTCCACTGCGAGACGCCGACGGGCGTGCTCAACGATATCGAGCCGGTCCTCGAGGCGCTCGACGAACACGACGTCATCAGCGTCGTCGACGCGGTCTCCTCGCTCGGCGGCGTGTCGGTCCCGACCGACCGAATCGATGTCTGTCTGGGAGCCTCGCAGAAGTGTTTCAGCGCACCGCCGGGACTGACCGTCTGCTCGGTCAGCGACCGCGCCTGGCGAAAGATCGAGTCCTTCGAGACAGACAGTTTATACACCGACCTCGAGCCGTGGCGCGACGCGGCCGACGAGGAGTGGTTTCCGTACACGCACCTCGTCTCGAACCTGTACGGACTCGACGCAGCGATCGACCTATTGCTCGAGGAGGGACTCGAGAGCGTCTTCGAGCGCCACGAAGTAGCTGCGGCGCGCTGTCGCGAGCGCGCTACCGAACTCGGGCTGTCGCTCTATCCCGACGAAGCGCGGTCGTCACCGACCGTGACCGCGCTCGAGGTCGACGGACGCGCAGCAGCACTCCGAGAAACGCTGGCCGACGAGCACGATATTGTCCTCGCGACCGGACTCGGCGACCTCGAGGACGATATCCTCCGAATCGGCCATACGGGACACAATGCGCGCGTCAACCGCGTCGATCGGACGATGGATGCGCTAGCAGCGGTTCTGGAGTAGTGTATCGACCGGTTGTACCGTTCTCGACCGCATTTGGGAGTAGATCGGTCCGTTTCGTGCAGTCTCGTCCGAAACCGGCACTCGTTCCCTGATTGGATTATCAACTGTACGATTTCCCGAGAAGACGACCTGTGAGATAGTATCGATTGTTCACCGACGACATCAATGATAAGATATGCGTTAAATTGTCCTTCTCTTCTATTTCTCCTTTCAGACGCGGTGTTACTTCCAAAAATCCCTGTCCTCGGCTCTAATTAAAAATACGAATATATCCACCAAGGAATATAAATAACAATTAAGGTTATCGAACCCACTGGATTTGCGTAGACGTAACATGACTCAGATAATCTGGATCATCGCGGCAGTACTGGTGACGTTTACCGTCGGTTACGTGGGGTACTCGCGGTACCTCACCCAGTTCGTCGAACTCGACGAGGAGGCGGAAACACCGGCTCACAAATACGAGGACGGACAGGAGTACGTCCCATCGAATAAACCGGTCCTGTTGGGCCATCACTTCTCGAGTATCGCGGGTGGGGCCCCGATCGTCGGACCGATCACGGCTGGTGCCATCTGGGGATGGGTGCCCGCCTTGCTGTGGATCGCCATCGGGAATCCGCTAATGGGTGCCGTTCACGACTTCGTTTCGCTGTCGGGTAGTCTCCGCCACGAAGGGAAGTCGATCGGCTACATGATCGGTGAGTACGTCGGAGAGGGCGGCAAAAACATGCTGTTGTGGTTCGCGTTCCTGACGATCATGCTCGTCGTGGCAGTGTTCGCGTTGGTCGTGGGGATCGTCTTCAACGCCTATCCACAGGTGGTAACGGCATCCCTGATTTACATCGGGTTGGCGCTGGTGTTCGGCGTCTACCTGTACCAGTTCAACGGCCCGTTCATCCCCGGAACGATTCTGTTCGTCGCGGGGGTCTTTGCGGCCGTCTGGGTGGGGCTCCAGTACCCGCTGGCGCTGTTCGCCGGTGACTACCCGGCCGGGACGATCGTGTTGCTCGGCGGTGACGGGAGTTGGGTTCCCGGTGCCGCCTCGCTCGAGGGAGTCGGTGGCGGTAACACCGCGGGATGGATTCCGATCGTGATGGTCTACGCCGCGATCGCGAGCGCACTGCCAGTGTGGGTGCTGTTGCAACCACGAGACTATCTGTCATCGTTCCTGCTGTATACCGGCGTCGGTGGAGCGGTCCTCGCGATCATCGTCGGGACGTTCCTCGGAACGTCGTCCGAGCCACTTGTCGTCGACAGCTCCATCGGCGCTTTCGAAGGGTTCTGGGGCGTCGAAGCGGCGGGATACGCTCCGCTGTTCCCGCTGCTATTCATCACGATCGCCTGCGGGACGATCAGTGGATTCCACTCACTGGTGTCCTCGGGAACGACCGCCAAACAGCTCGACAACGAGACCGACGCCCGGCTGATCGGCTACGGTGGGATGCTGGGCGAAGGCCTGCTCGCCGCGGTCGCTCTCTCCACGCTCGCGGTGTGGGGTGCCCCCGACGTGGCTGGCGGTATCGGTGCTGCCCTTCCGAACTTCGCTTCGGGCGGTGGTATCATCTTCACGAGCTTCGGTATTCCCCAGACCGTCGGTGCCGTGTTCATGGCGCTGGTCCTCTGTAGCTTCCTGCTCACGTCGACCGACACGGCCGTCCGTCTCGGTCGGTACATGATGGAAGAGATCGTCGGCACGCCCGCGGGGCGGAGCGATACCGGGCTGAACCTCGATCCGCGCTCGATCGCACGCGGTCGGTACACGAACCCGATCGTCCAGATCGTTCCCGCATACCTGCTCGTCGTCTCCGGCCAGTGGGTCGTCCTCTGGCAGCTGTTCGGCGGCGCGAACCAGCTGCTCGCGGCGCTGGCGCTGCTCACCGCGACCGTCTGGCTCGCCAACTGGGACGACAACAAACAGCTCATCTCCACCGGCGTTCCGATGGCGATCATGGTCACGATCACCGTCCTCGGACTCTCGATCCTGGTGTTCTACGAGAACCTCTACCTGAACCTGATCGAGGGCGGGGCAGAAACCACCGAGGCGATGATCTCCTCGGGCGTGCAGATGGCTATCGGCCTCACCCTCATTGGCCTGGCTCTCGCACTCGTTCGACTCGGGTACAAGAACATTCGGACCGTCCGTCGTGGCCCCGAGACGCCCGCGGCCGAACCGGGCGACGACTAACAGCGACCGACTGACGTTCGTTTTCTTTCAGCCGCTGGATACGACGTCTCACCAGAACAGTCTGCGACCGCCGGAACGACGCTATCGCCAGAACCGTTTCGCGAACCGCGAGAGGATCCCCTCCTCGGGCGCGCTCACGTCCTCCCAGAGGGTAAACGCCTCCACGACGTCCGCGGCCTCGCTGGCGACGTACGTTTCGGCTTCGGGAACGACGACGAGGAGATTCACTTCATAGTGGCCGTGGTAGCCGAACTTCAGTAACGTTCGGTCACGGAAGCCGGCGACGAACTCGCGGACATCGTCGGGTAGTTCGTCCGCGACGAGGACGAAGGTAAAGTCCGTCCCGAAGTGCTCCTCGTCGGGGACGACCCGCTCGTCGGCGAGCTCGTGACCGAGATCGACGAGCTGTTCGAGTTCCGCGACGGTCGGCCGCGATTCGCGCCGGGCGAAGAGGTACTCCTCGGCCTCGTGATCGGCGTAGCTCAGCGCCGGATGGAAGAACTGTTTCTGGCTGAGAACGCGCATCTCCCCGTAGAGATCCCAGCGCTCGCCGCCGACGCGACGATCCTTCTCGAGGTCGTAGTTGTACATCAGCCGGTCGGACACTCGGTCGAGGTACTCGTCGTCCCAGTCGGGTACCGCCTCGCGGATCTCCGCCGGCAGTTCCTCCGGCGTCGCTTTTTCGCTCATCGTGCGTCGACGAGGTACGCCTGCGATCGTTCACGACCCGACTCCCGTTCGAATTGACCCGGCTTCGTGCCCCTATTACTCATACCACTGGTTACCATCGTGGTATCAAATAATCGTCGGTGAAACCGGTCCGATATTCCCGTCTCGTCATCACTGTTCCCCGAGTCGGCAGTAGACTTTAGCCCTCGGAGACGCACTATCGTGCAAGGGATACACATGGGAGGAAAGAAGACCGAAGCCTGCGGCCGCTGTTCCATGTCAACGGTCGTCGATGTCGCCTCGTCCGGCGACGAGGACGACGACGAGTCGACGCGGGATGTGTTCGGCGAATCCGCTATCGAGGTCGACGACGAGACGCTCCGGCGCGTCTCGCCGGGCGCCTGGGCGGGGCGCGTCACCGACCGGCTCGACGACCTCGGTCGCCGGCTCATCTACGGCCGGTAGCGAGACGAGCGGTCGTCGCTTACGACATCGTCACGAGATACGTCATCGCGAACACCAGTATCGCGGCCGTAGCGACGTTGATGATTCCAAAGTCGAGGAATCCCAGAAACGACAGCCCCCAGACGATCGTCCACGCGAACAGCGTCGACAGGACGGCGTTCATCGCGAGTAGGACGCGCGGATCGCCCTGCGAGGACGACACGCCCGCCTCGAACCCGTCCCGCTCGGAGTCCCCATCGCTCATACAGGGAGACGATGATACCGCCACTTAACTGTTCACCGTAACGGCGTTCACGAGTTCACCATCGATGTCGACGAGGTCGATCACGGCTGACAGTGCGCGGTATAGCTCTTTGCCGCTCGAGGGAGAACGCCTCGTATGCGACTTCGTAACCGTCACGGATCGCACGTGGACCCGGTGCCGTTCGTCGTGGTCGCCGGACTCACCTTCATGATCCTGCTGTCGTTCGGCCCGCTGTACGGGCAGGCGCTGGGACTGTCGCTCGAGACCGCGATCGCGCTCTCCGGCGCGCTGTTCGGCGTCGCCGCCGTCGTCGCCTTTTACCGCCAGGTGTGGACCGCTCGGCCGGAGACGATCGGAGCCGTCCCATCAGCCGTCCGCGCCGAACGACTGTTTTACCTCATTCCCATCCTCACGGCGCTGATCGTCGCGCTCGCGGTCCCGTTAGTCGTCGGTTAGCGGACGCGACCGGACGGTACGTCCGGCGCGAACCGCGATCGCAAAAGCGTGCTAATTTATCGCACAGCATTATCGGCGTTCCGGACGAACGATCGACTACGGAACTCATCGAATCGGTGAAAGCGGCGCTCGCATCACCCGCACCGAAGAACCGCCCCGCCGACGGCTCCGAGGGGGCCTACTGGTGTGACGACTGCGCCGTCCGGATCAGGGACGTCGACCTCAAGGAGGGGCCCGTCTGCCCGGACTGCGGCGCGGAGATGCGCTTCGAGCGGTCGACCGGCCGCGACTGTGCGTGCTAATCAGGGCTCTCGGATGACGGCCTCGTCGCCCTGTTCGGTGGGGAAGGGCCCGTCGAGATCCGTCTCCCACTCCCCGTCGGTGACGAGCGCGTCCTCGAGCGCCGCCCGGAGCGTCGACTCGTCGTAGTCGGTGCCGATGAACACGAGTTCGGTCCGGCGGTCGCCGTGCTCGTCGTGCCACTCGAGGTTCGGTCGATTCGACCGATACATGTCGCGCTCGACCTCGGGGAGGCTCGCGATCCAGGGGCCCTGCGCGGTGGCCCTGACGGACGGACCGGCCTGGGCGATCGACACCCGCATTTCGTTGTTTGCGAGCCAGGCGGTCCCCTTCGAGCGGACGATCGATCGCGGGAGGTCTCGGAAGAAGTCGGCCAACCGTTCGGGATGGAACGGCCGGCGGGACCGGTAGACGAACGACGAGACGCCGTACACCTCGTCGGGGTGGTGGTGGCCGCGGTGGTCGCCGTCCCCGCTCCCATCGCGTCCGTGATCGTCGTGGCCATGATCGCTACTCCCATCCGATTCGTGATCGCCGTCGGCCGACGCCAGCGCTCGCTTCCAGCCCGGAAGGTCGTTCACGTGTCCGGGATTGAACAGGTCGGCGCCGAGCAGGCGGTCGGGATCGACCGCGGCGAACTCCGTGCGGATCGTCTCGGCATCGGGCTGGAGCGCGCGAACGAGTTCCTCGGCCTCCGAGAGTTCCGCCTCGCTACAGAGATCGGCCTTGTTCAGCAAGACGAGGTTCGAGACCTCGAGCTGCTCGACGAGCAGGTCCGAAAGCGGCCGATCGTCCTCGTCCCCCCGGCGCTCCGGCCGCTCCTCGCCCGCGAAGGCCTCGAGGAAGGCGGGCGTGTCGAGGACCGTCACGAGCGTGTCGACGTCGTAGAGCGCGGCGACGCGGGACTCGGTCGTGAACAGCCGTGCGACGGGCGCGGGTTCGGAGATGCCCGACGACTCGACGACGAGGTGGTCGAAGGATCGGTCGCGAGCCAGCCTGACCACGGCGGTCTCGAGGTCGTCCTGGAGCTCACAGCAGATACAGCCGTTCGACAGCTCCGCGACGCCGTCGTCGAGCTCGAGTTCCGACCCCTCGGCGACGAGTTCGGCGTCGACGTTGACCTCGCCCATGTCGTTGACGAGGACCGCCAGCGTCCGGTCGCCGGCGTTCGACAGCAGGTGATTGAGCAGCGTCGTCTTGCCGGCACCCAGACTGCCGGAGAGGATCGTCACTGGGATTTCCTCGCCCGTGTCCGTGTTCATATCCGGTCACTGGGATCGCAGCGCCTTGAAACCGAGCCACGAGGGTTTTTAGCGTGCGGTACAGACGTACGGACATGGATCTGGCCGATCGGATCGAAGCGTTTCGCGAGACGCTCGACGAGTGGCTGCGGGGGCTCTACCACGGGATGATCTCGCACCCGGCCTACGAGAAGATCGAGAAGGAAGCCGAGGACGCCGAGGACGCGTTCATCCTGGCGTGTTTCCCGGACGCGTTCGGCATCCCGTCGCCGGTCTCGTACTACACCGCGGAACTACTCCCGTACCTCGAGGACGAGTTCGAATCGTGGGAGCGGCGGCTGTGGGACCGCGGAACGTACCTCGAACGCAAGGGACAGCAGTACCACTTCTGATGGAGCCGTTCGTCTTCTTCGGCGGGAAGGGCGGCGTCGGCAAAACGACCGTCTCCTGTGCGTACGCGCTCCGCTGTGCGCACGACGGCCAGCGAACCCTCGTCGTCTCGACCGATCCGGCCCACTCCGTCACTGACGTGTTCGATCAACCGTTCGACGACTCCCCGCAGCCGGTCGCGGGGATCGACGGCCTCGACGCGATGGAGATCGATCCCGAAGACGAAGTGACGCGCCACCTCGACGAGATCCGGCAGGACCTCTCGGAGCAGGTGTCGGCGTCGATGGTCAACGAGATCAACCGCCAATTAGAGATGTCCCACGGGACGCCGGGGGCCTACGAATCGGCGCTGTTCGACCGATTCGTCGACGTGATGCGGAACTCGGAGCCGTACGACCGCGTCATCTTCGATACTTCGCCGACGGGGAGCACGCTCCGACTCCTCGGACTTCCCGACCTGCTGGAGGGCTGGATCGACCGGCTGATGCACAAGCGACGGACGAGCATCGACCTCTTCGAGAAGGCCGCGGTCGGCAACAACGAACCGCGCCGCGTGATGGAGGGCGACCCCGTCCTCGCGCGGCTCCAACAACGCAAGGAGTTCTTCGAGTTCGCCGGTTCGGCGCTGCACGACGACGCCGCCTTTTTCCTCGTCTTGAACCCGGACGAACTGTCGCTGAACGAGACCGATCGAGCGATCGACGATCTCCGAGAGAAGGACCTCGCGGTCCGCGGCCTCGTCGCAAACAAACTCACGCCGTCGCCGGACCCCGACGAGAACGGTCGCGGCGCTCGCTACCTCCGCGAGCGCGTCGAGACGGAAACGGAACGCCTCGAGACGATCCGCTCGGAGTTCGAGCCGCCGCTGGTCGCCGAAATCGGCTGGCGGAGTTCGGAGGTCAAGGGCAATCTCCTGGCGGACGTCGCCGACGAACTCGACATCGAGACGGCTTCCGAGCCGCCGACGCACGTCTAACTCGAGTGGCCGTCGATCGGCACTCGAGTGTGGTCCGGCGGTCCGTACCGATTCGTTCGCGACGATATCCCGCGAGAGAATCGATTCGGATGCTGTCGTGCCAGGGATGCCCATACCACTCCGCCGTCGGACAGAAACCCGTTTAGGCGCTGCTCGCCCACTCCGGATAATGAGTACGAGTTACCGAATCGGACTGGTCGGCAAACCGTCCGTCGGCAAGTCCTCCTTTTTCAACGCCGCGACGATGAACGACGTTCCCGAGGGGGCCTACCCGTTCACGACCATCGATCCCAGCGTGGGCGAGGCCTACGTCCGCGTCGACTGTGCCGCGCCGGAGTTCGACGAGGAGTGTACCCCAAACGTCGGCTACTGCGCCGACGGCACGCGGTTCGTCCCGACGAAACTCGTCGACGTGGCCGGACTGATCCCCGGCGCACACGAGGGCAACGGGCTGGGCAACCAGTTCCTCTCCGACCTCAACGAGACCGACGTGCTCGTCCACGTTGTCGACTTCTCCGGCAAGACGGACGCCGAGGGCGAAGCGACGGAGGGCCACGACCCCCGAGACGATATCGCGTTCCTCGAGGAGGAACTCGACCAGTGGTATCTGGGCGTCCTCGAGAAGGGGATCAACCGGTACGAGACGGGCTACACCACCGAGGACGACGCCATCGAGGAGGAACTCGCCGAGCAGATGAGCGCGTTCAAGACCAGCGAGGACGAGATCAAGCGACTCATTCGGCGCGTCGGCGTCGGCTTCGATCCCGCGGAGTGGGACGCGGACGACCAACTCGCGCTCGCCCGCGAGATCCGCAAGGAGACCAAGCCGATGGTCATCGCGGCGAACAAGATGGACACCCCCGAGGCGCAGGAAAACTACGAGGAAATCACCAGTGATCCCGACTACGACCACCTGACGATCGTTCCCTGCAGCGCCCACGCCGAGAAGGCGCTGAAGTCGGCCGAGCAGGCCGGCGTCGTCGACTACCGACCCGGCGACGCGGACTTCGAGATCGTCAGAGACGTCTCGAGCGATCAGGAAGCGGGATTAGAGCAGATCCGCGACTTCCTCGACGAGTTCGGTGCGACGGGCGTCCAGGCGGCCCTCGAGACCGCGCTCTTCGACGTCCTCGGCGTCACGCCGGTGTTCCCCGGCGGGGCGAACGGGCTGGGCAACGAACGCGGCGAGGTGCTGCCCGACTGTTATCTGATCCCCCCGAACTCGACCGCGGAGGACTTCGCTTACAGCCTCCACTCCGACATCGGCGACGGCTTCCTGCACGCGATCGACTGTCGGAGCAACCGCCAGCTCGGCAAGGACTACGAGGTCGCAGCGAGAGACGTGATCGAGGTCATCACGACGAACTGAGCGACCGCTCTGGACTCGAGCAGTGGTTGCGCTCGGTGTGCGACCCGGGATCCGCGAACTGTCGGACGAACTGATGCGAGTACCGGGGAGCGCCCCCATCGAATCGTCGATGGCTCGACAACGGTGTGAACTGAAGCCGTGGTATATGTCCTCATAGTTGTGATTTCAGCAGTATCTACTGACCACGAACGATATTTCCGCGCTGGAAATGGTAATTCCAAAACATACCCTGTTATCTTGGAGGAAGTATAATGATCCCTACCTGTGAGTAGGAAAGTGTGATATCCGAATGAGTATGACAGCCGCTACAAACCAATCTGCCAACGCTTCGGACGCGGGCGATAGTGAATCGCCAACCGAAGAAACGGCGGATCTCTCTCTCGATGACGCGTTTCACATTCTGCAGACCTTTCGCCGTCGAGAGACGATCCGGTACGTGCTGCAAGCGGACGACTGCGTCAAGATGCGTGACGTCGCCGAACACGTTGCCGCGAAAGAACACGAGACGACCGTCGAGCAGTTGCTGTCGGACGAGCGCCAGCGCGTCTACATTCCGCTCTACCAGTCGCACCTGCCGAAACTCGACGAAGCGGGCATCATCGACTACGACAAACCTCGCGGCATCGTGCGGCCGGGCGAGCGCCTCGAGCAGTTCCGGCAGTACCTCGATTCCGTCCCTTCAGAGACGGACGACGCGATGGAAGAGGCAAAGGAGGAGGAAGACGCTACCGGGACGAGCGTCAACGACCAGCAGTACGCCGCTATCGGCGTCAGCCTCAGCCTTCTCCTCGCGTCTGTGGTGGGGATACTCCAGCTTCCCGGGTTGATCCTCGGTGTGATCATCACGGCGCTGTTCGTGCTCGAAACGGCCGCGTTCTGAACGGCTGTTGTTCTCTGCACCACCGTCCCAGGAAGCGGTGACTGACTCACAACGAACACCAAAACGGACAACAGTGGCGATGTGACAGGTTCCTTCGCGAGTTCACGATGGTTGATAGGAATCTGTAGCAACTGTCTGCCTGGGGAGCATCATTACCGCGTTCCTCGCCGCGCTGAGTCTGGGCTACTGGCAAGGGGAAAACGGGTACCGACGGCGTAGAAGCGCCGTAGCGATCTCGCCGCTCGAGTACCGGCGACTGTCGGGGTGAGGCGACAAGTTCTCATTACGGGATCGCTACTGTCCGATAATGAGTATGCGGCAGCTGTCCGGCTACCGACCGACGAAACCCGACGTCGCAGTATTCGTCTCCGGCGTCACCAGTATGGGGCTGGAAATTCTCGCGGGCCGGATCATCGCCCCCCAGTTCGGCAGTAGCATCTACACCTGGGGAAGCATCATCACCGTCTTCCTCGCAGCGCTGAGTCTGGGGTACTGGCAGGGCGGAAAGCGAGCGGAAACGGCATCGAACCGTCGAATGACCTGGATTATGCTCGGCACGGCGGCCTACGTCGCGATCGTGGTCTACGGGAGCGGCCAGCTGTTGCTCTCGGCATCTGCGATGCCGCTGCCGGCCCGGTACGCCTCGCTACCGGCCGTGCTCATCCTCTTCGGGCCGCCGACCTACCTGCTGGGCTTTATCAGTCCGTACGCGGCCGAACTCTCCGAGAAGAAGGGGATCGGCGAGGCGTCGGGACACGTCTACGCCCTCGGCACCATCGGCAGCATCGTCGGCGCGGGTGCGACGACGTATCTCCTCATCCCGACGCTCACGATCGACATGATCGGGCTCCTGTTCGGGCTCATCCTCGTCGGGACCGCGTTCGCGCTCACGCTTCCTGCCCTCTCCCCGAAGCCGGCGGCGGCGAGCGTCGCCATCGCGCTCTTGCTCGTCGTCGCGGCGGGCCTCGGGCCGGTGACGTTCGACCACCGCGGCGACGTCGTCTACCAGACCCAGACGGCCTATCAGCAACTCGAGGTCATCGACGACAGCGACGACGTCCGGACGCTGTACCTGGACGACGCCCGTCACAGCGCGATGGATCTCGACGATCCCGACCGGCACGTCTTCGAGTACACGCGATATTTTCACCTGCCGATGTTGATGGTCGACGATCCCGACGAGGTCGAGAACGTGTTGTTCATCGGCGGGGGCGGCTATACGGGGCCGAAGGATTTCGAACGGAAATACGACGTCAACGTCGACGTGGCCGAACTCGATCCCGCGGTGACCAACGCCGCGAAGGACTACTTCCGCCTCGAGGAGGGCGAGAACATGACCGCGCACACGGAAGACGGACGCCAGTTCCTCCGGGATACTGACAAAACCTACGACCTGATCGTCCTCGACGCCTATCAGAAGGATCAGGTCCCGATCCACCTGACGCAACTGGGGTTCATGGAACTGGCCGAGGAGCGACTCACCGATGACGGCGTCTTCCTCGCGAACGTCATCGCCGCGCCCAGCGGGGCCGGCTCCGAGTTCTACCGGGCGCAGTACAAGACGATCGACGAGGCCTTCGCCTCGACCTACAGCTACCGCACCTCGAGCAGGAACTCCGTCCAGAATATCGAGGTGGTCGCCACGAAGGCCGACACGGACTTCACCGAAGCCGAGCTCGCCGAGCGAAACGAGCGCCGCGACGTGGGGATCGACCTGAGCGCCGAAATCGAGACCTCGTTGGACGAACCCAGGACCGACGATGTCCCGATATTGACCGAGGACCACGCGCCCGTCGACAGCCTCCAGGCGTCGACGGTGGGCCAGGAGTACGTCATCGAACAAACCGGGGAGGAGGAAACACAGCCGGAACCCGCGTCGATCGGGACGGGATCGGAACCGCTCGAGGGCGGATCGGAACCGCTCGCGCTCGCACGACCCGCGCCGGTGCTCGAGTCAGTGACGGCCGATCCGACACGGACCGGGCCAGTTCCGGCGTAGCGTTCTGACCGAACACCCGCCCTCCGACCGACTCTCAGTCGGACAGCGTCTCGCCCTCGAGCGGCGTCGCCGTCCGCCAGTAGTGATCCAGCGAGTCCTCGGCCCACGAGCGGACGGCGTCGTCCTCGGTGTCGACGGAGGCCCGGAGGATGCCGTTCTCGTCGCGCAAGAGCAGATAGACGACATCGTCGACGATCATTATCGCGATCGGGACGCCCTCCTCGCGGACTCTGATTTCGGCGTCCTCGGCTTCGAGTAG
The DNA here is from genome assembly GCF_013456555.2 of Natrinema zhouii. Taxonomy (GTDB): domain Archaea; phylum Halobacteriota; class Halobacteria; order Halobacteriales; family Natrialbaceae; genus Natrinema; species Natrinema zhouii. The sequence goes on along the minus strand of NZ_CP059154.1, from coordinate 1,041,643 downwards.
CGCCTCGAGTTGGTCTCGAAGCTCCGACTCGTCGGCCAGTGCGTCGATCGCGCTGCGGCCGAAGACACCTCTGAACCGCTGATCGCCGGCGGTCACGCGCTCTCGAACGACGCGCAGCGTCTGTCCGTTGAACGTGTGAGAAAACGTCCGGACGTCGTCACCGTCACGGATGAAATCGAGTAACCGACTGAGCGGCGCGTTCGGCCGCGTCGCGCTGGGGACCGTGATCGTGGCGTCCGAGAGCCGCCGGAGATCGAAGTCCATCGCGTGCGTCGGCAGGTAGTCCACGATATCGCGGAGTTTCTGCTCCGTCTCGAGGATCTCCTGTAAGTCGGTGAACCCCGCTGCGACGAGCCGACCCGTGGCGGTCGCGACGTACTCGCTGCCGTCGTGTCTGATCCACGATCGATCCTCGAAATCCCCGAGGATTCGTCCCAGCGTCGCCTGCGATGCACCGGTCGCAGCCGCTAGCTCGTTACGCGTGTGTCGTCCCTCCGCCAGTAGCCCGAGCACCTCGACGCGGTTCGCCGAGAGCGCGAGGAACTCGATTTCCTCGAGCGCCGATTCCATACGGCCACTCCGACCCGCCGCGGTAAACCGGTTTCGCAGCGTGAAAGTTTTTCACGGTCTACCGCGGTGTCGCAGTCCGCCGCTTTTTCCCGACCCGTTGGTATTTCTTGCTATGAAATTGTTTCTGAACGAAACTATATACCCGCAGTTCCTACGGTGTAACACGATGATCTTCGCTATTTGCACGTCGGCCGGTATCGGTTCGACGCACGTGGTTCGAACGGAGGTGACGGCGTAGATGGTCTCTCGTCGCACTGCCGTTTTCTTCGCCCTCTCGAGTCTGTTCTTCGGCGGGACGTTCGTCGCCGCGAAGGCCGGACTCGCCTACTTCCCGCCGCTCCTGTTCGTCGCCCTCCGGTTCGACGTCGCTGCCGTCGTCATGCTGGCGTACGTCGGCCTGACGTCGTCGCGATCGGAACTGATCCCGCGAACCCGCGGCGACGTCGGCGGTATCCTCGCGACCGGCGTGCTCGCGATCGGCCTGACGAACGCCCTGTTGTTCGTCGGTCAGGAGTACGTCACCAGCGCCGTCGCCTCGATCATGTACAGTCTCAACCCCATCATGACGCCGGTGTTCGCCGCGTTCTTGCTCTCCGACGAGCGCCTCTCTCCCCGCGGTGCGGCCGGGATGGGGCTCGGCCTGCTCGGCGTCGGACTCGTCGTGAGTCCCGACCCGACGAATCTGCTGGGCGGCGCCGTCGGCAAGGGAATCCTCTTCGCGGGCGCGATCGCCGCCGCGCTCGGAGCCGTCCTCATTCGCCGGGCCGACAGCGACCTCTCGAGTACAGTTCGCGTCGCCTGGGGACTGCCCTTCGCCGCCGCGCTGTGTCACCTGTTGGCCTGGTCGGGCGGCGAGTCGGCGGCCGCGATCACGTGGACCACCGAAGCGGTCCTGGCGCTGGCCTACGTCAGCATCTTCGCCGGCGTCATCGCGTACATCACATACTTCGGCCTGATCGACACGGTCGGCGCGATCCGCGCGAATCTGATCTTCTACGTCGTCCCCGTCGTCTCGACGCTCGGCGGCTGGGCGCTGCTCGGTGAGACCATCGACGCCCTCGCGATCGCCGGCTTCCTGACGATCTTCGCCGGCTTCGCGGTGCTCGGCAGCAAGTCCATCGACGTCCGCTCGCTGCGCTCGCTGCTTCCGGACGGCCTCACCGACGCGCCGCTCCGCGACGACGAGTCGGCGGTCAGGGAGGAACCGCGCGGCTACCGTTCGGACTAACGGTCCGGCCTCGTTCTCGAGCCGTCTCCACGCTGCGTCTCGATCGATTAGAACAGCGAGAGTTCGCCGGTCACGCTGTCGACGCGGCCGTCCGCCGCCGGGCCGACGGCCAGTGCGGTGACGGTCCCCGGCTCGAGTTGGGTGTGGCCGGCGTCCCGGATGATAGCGGTCGGAATCCCCTCGCTTTTGGCGATTTCTGAGAGTTCGTGCAGTTGGCGTTCGCTCGTCCCCTTCAGGACGACTTTCTTCTGGCCGCCCTGTTTCCACTGCGTCTGTAACTGGCTATCTGCCTTCTCGTAGGCCGACAGCGACGCGTGCGCGACCTGCGCGGCGAGTTTGCCCTGTCCCATGCCGATGTCGGTCCGAGCGACGATGGCCTGTTTCATGGCGGAGACGAGGACGGGGACGATGTTAGCCCTGACTATCTGTCGGCCTGATCAACGGCAGAGCAGTGCTCGCCGTCGTCGCGGGAGAGCACCCACAAAGGAGGACGGTTCCTGGTCGACCGAAATGTACAGCACGGGTCGGCTCGTCTCCGTCCGTATGTCACCAACCGTCGACGACCTCCGGAACGAGATCCGACGAGCCGTGGGTCGATACGAACGTGTCGAATCGACCGCCTTTACCAAAGAAGCCCTCGCTGCGATCTGTGATGCCGTGGACGACGATATCGAGGCGAACCGTCTCCCACCTAAATCCCGGATGCGGGCGGGTATTCGCCACCGGGTCGGTCTCGCGGACGGAGACGATCCGGACCGTTCTGGGGGTCCCTTCCGAAAAGCGGAACTCGAGCCTATCGCCACTGCGCTTCGAAACGAGTAGCGGGCGGCCGCTTTGCTCGACAGCGGAGTCCCGGCTCAGTGGACGATTTCGCTGTCGAAGAGGAGCTCTCGTTCCGTTCGTCTCGCTTCCGGCCCCGCGTCGACGAGCGTCGACTCGGTGACGGGCTCCGAAAACCGATCCGGGTCCGGCTCGACGCGCTCGAGCATCGTGGAAAAGACCGAGCCGCGCCGACCACCGGCATAGAAGATTCCACCGTACTTGCGCTCCTCGAACGAGGTCTCGTCTGGGTGGGGGAACTCCTCGCGAATGATCCGTGCCGTTTCCCTGATGTACTCCGCCGCCTGCCGCTGAGAGTACAAACACTCCTCGTAGTACGTCTCGGCGTACTTATCATCTAGCTCTTCCCTCGAGTGCTCCGGCGACTCGTATCGAATCGATTTCGTCGTAGTGTACCCGCTGGCGAATCGGATGTTCACCGTGAAGCTATCGGGGTAGCGAAGTATGATGGGGGCGAACAGCATGTCCGTCACGGTGGTCCGCTGCTGGATTCGCCACAGCCCCTCGAAGTAGTATGCGGCGAGCGCCCCGATCCGGTCATCGCGCTCACCGCGGTTGTACGCCATCGCGGCCTCGCGGTAGTCGTCACCGGCGATCCGACGGAGTCGCCGCTCGAAGCTCTCAGCGACTCGATCGATTTTCGCTTCGTGGGCGTTCAACAACGGGACATCCGGATCGGCGAGCAGGTCCGCCTTTCGCTCCTGGGCGTCCGCGACGAGCATCATGTTCTCGTGGAAGACCTGCTCGGCTTCCGCGTCCGGAAGCGGCGTTCTGACTCCTCGCTGGTGGAGAACCGCCGTGTCCCCATTGAACTCCCCCTTCTGTCCCCTCATGTGAGTTCCTACGTAGAGAGAAGCTATTAAATTGATTGGCTGCGTGGACGCGGTGAATTCGGATGGGGGCACAGAACGAACGGGTGACGGCCGCACTGATCGCTCGGAGCCGAAGTCGGACCGGGAAATTTAGGGCCCCGTACTCGCTCTGACACGGTATGATCCTCTCCGATGCGGACATCCTCGAGCGCCTCGAGGCCGGCGACCTCGTCGTCGACCCCCTCGACGACCCGGAACTGCAGATCCAGCCCGCGAGCGTCGACCTCCGACTGGGACGTGAGTTCCTCGAGTTCCAGCGGACGAACATTCCCTGTATCCATCCGAACTCCGAGGACGAGGTCGACGACTACGTCACCGAAACGCTCGTCGAGGACGGCGACGACTTCATCCTCCATCCCGGCGACTTCGTGCTCGGCACGACCCACGAGCGCGTCGAGATCCCGGCGGACCTGATCGCCCACGTCGAGGGCCGCTCCTCGCTGGGCCGGCTGGCCGTCGTCGTCCACGCTACTGCGGGTCTGTGCGACCCCGGCTACCGGGGCCAGATCACGCTCGAGCTGTCGAACCTCGGCTCGGCACCGGTGGCGCTCACGCCCGGCATGCGCATCTCCCAGCTCACCTTCACCGAGCTCAAGACGCCCGCGGAGCGGCCCTACGGCAGCGATCGCGGCTCGAAGTACCAGGATCAGGACGGCCCGCAGGCCTCCCGAATCCAGAGCGACGACGAGTTCGGCGGCGACCAACTCGAGCGCGGGGACTGAACCCGGTCGCGGGAGTCAGTCGAACGGCGACGGCTGAACACGCCGGCAGGGGATTCAATCCCGGTTCGCTCGTAGCCGCGAGTACTCGTCTCACGTATGTCTCTCGCAAACTACGAACTCCACGAGCGACTCGACCGTCTCTCGAGCGCGTCGGCGGACCGCGACGTCCTCGTCACGCTGACCGTCCCGCCCGAAGAGTCGATCGGCGAGGCACGACAGCCCGTCGAGACCGATTACGCCGAGGCGACCCAGCTCGACGAGCAGTCGGCTCCCAGACCGCTGGTCAATGCCCTCGAAGAGGCACGGAGCCGCCTGAACGACTACGACGGGATTCCGGAGAGCGGGCTGGCGATCTACGCCGGCGTCGTCGACGGCGACCTCGTCGCCGCGACGTTCGACGATCTGCCCGTTCCGATCGACGAGTTCAGATACGAACACGGCAACGAGTTCGATCTCGAGCCCCTCGAGGACGTGACGGAGCCCGACTCGACTTACGGGCTGCTCGTCGTCGAGCGCGGCGGGGCCGCGCTGGGCCGGCTGGACGACGAGGGCGTCGAGCCGATCGAGACGTTCGACAGCGCCGTCCCAGGAAAATCGAGCGCGGGCGGCCAGTCCGCCGAGCGGTTCGAGCGCGACCGCGAACGACAGAAGCGCGAGTTCTTCGACGAGGTCGCCGAGCGCGCCGAAATGGAGTTTCTCGGCGACGATCCGGCCGATGGGATCCTGCTCGGGGGCACCACCGGCACCGTCGAGGACTTCCGCGAGGAAGCGGATCTCGATCACCGACTCGAGGATCGCCTCGTCGGGGAGTTCGCCGTCGAGTACGCCTCCGAACAGGGCCTTCGCCAGCTCGCGGCGAAGGGTGAGGACGCGATCGAGGAGCGCGACCGCGGAGACGTTCGCGAGACGCTGTCGGACTTCTTCGAACGAGTCCGCGACGACGAGGAACCCGTCGCCTACGGGCACGACGAGGTCGACGACGCCCTCGCGTACGACGCGGTCGAAACGCTACTGCTCTCGACGGGGCTCGAGGGCCCCGAGCTCCAGGAGTTCGGCGATCGAACGGCCGAACAGGGCGGGGAACCCGTCGTCGTTCCGGACGACTTCCCGGACGGCAATCGATTCCGCGATGCGTTCGACGGCGTCGGCGCGCTGTTGCGGTTCCCGATCGACTGACGGCTCGGTTGCGATTCCGTTCCGCCGGCGATCCGTATTGCAATACCATCTGCTGACGGCTGAGTACGAGCGGAGACCGGTTCTCTGGCGCCGACTGGCTGTTGCAGGCACCACCGGCTTGGCTCGAGTCGCGATAGCTGACGGTATGTGTGCCACGTTTTCGGACGACGACGTCGACAAGCCCGTCGAGAACGACGCCGGCGAAGCGGTCGGGGTCGTCACTGCTGTCGAAGGGGACGTCGCCCACGTCAGGCCGGATCCGACGGTCGTCGAGTCGATCAAGTCGTCGCTCGGCTGGGAGAAGGGGGCCGAGGAGACGATCGTGCTCGACCGGGAATCGGTTCGCGAGATTACCGCTGACGCCGTTCGGCTCGAGGGGAACCTTCCGATTCGGGACGACTCGACGGCCGACGTGGACGTCGAACCCAACGAGTCGTCGGGCCAAACGCCGGAGCCGGCCGGCGGAATGAGCGGGATCGACGAAACGGAGATCGCCGACGACATGGCCGACGATGACGGTCTGAGTGCGGCCGATGAGATGGATCAGATCGAAGCTCAGTCCCGCGGTGCGGAAGTCGATCCGACCGAGCTAGCGGGCCGCGATTCCGGGCTCTCCGCGCAACCCGATGACGACGACCGGCGGACGGACGCCGCGGTCGATATCGGCGACGACGCGCAGCGGACGGATGCGGCCGTCGATCCCGACGAGGACGCCAGCCGTACCGACGCCGCGGTGGATCCGGACGCGGTCCGCGAGTCGGACGCGACCGATAGCGGGCCGACGACCGAGGACGGCGCACAGGGGCTCGAGGACGACCCCGAAACGGAGCGGCTCGCGGACGCCGGTTCCGACGACAACCGCGAGGACGAGTAACGTAGTTTAGTTGCGTCGGCGGCGCTCGTGTGACTGCGCCAGCAGACCCGCTGCCGTGGTTCGCCGGGTTGCCTACTAAGCCCCTCCTGCTGATACGTGGGCTATGGCCTGGACAGACGAAGGCAGCGGCCTCGAGGGCGTCGATGTCGACGGCCCGTCGGACGCACAGTCGATCGTGTTCGTACACGGCGCGATGTTCACCCGAAAGATGTGGCTTCCCCAGCAGCGGGAACTCTCCGAGTCGTTCCACGTCGTCTCGCCGGATCTCCCCGGTCACGGGACGCGAGCCGGCAAACCGTTCCGGATGGAGCCGGCGATCGACGTCCTCGAGGACACCTTCGAGACGCACGTCGACGGGTCGGCCGTCCTCGTCGGGCTCTCGCTCGGGGGCTATGCCGCCACGGAGTACGCGTATCGACATCCCAACGACGTCGACGCGCTGGTGTTGTCGGGGAGCAGCGTGAACCCGGTGAATACGATGGAACTCGGTACGCGGCTGACCGGGGGGCTGTCGCGGCTCCTGACGAAACCCGACCTCGGGAAGCGCGCCGTCGAGAAACTCGCGACGCGCTGGGTGCAAAATCGGGACCTCCCGCCGGATATCGAGCGGGAGATCATCGAGTCCGGCTTCTACCCGAAGCAGTTCGGCGACGCGGCACCGGACATCGCGGGCGAGGACTTCCGGTCGAAACTCTCCACGTATCCCGGCTCGACGCTCGTCCTCAACGGCGAGAACGACAAGCTGATGCGCCGCGGCGAGCGGGCCCACGCCGGGGCCGCACGTGACGGCCGCGTGGAAGTCCTCGCGGACGCCGGCCACATCTGTAACCTCCACCGACCGGCCACGTATACGGATCGGGTCCGACAGTTCATCAGTCAGACCGTCTCGACGCAGCAGTAGGTCAGGCGTTCGTCGCCGGGTGTTCGCTCGAACACCGGACGTACGGTTGCTCGAGGGCGTATACGCCTGTATCAGTAGTGACGCGAACGTTCGAGAGAATTACAGACTCACGGCGGCTTCGGGCGGGTCGACTGACGGGTGGCCGGACGTGTCCGACGGCGCAGGAGCGGCGGTCGCCGCGGCAGTTCAGGAACGTCGGTCGCCGATCGCATTGCGCAGCCGGCCGGGGAGTCCGAGCAGGGAGATTCCGAACCCGAACAGCACCATCAGGACGTACAGCCCGAGCGTCGAGGTCCAGACGACGAACATCGCGAGGATCGACCAGCCGCCCGCGAGGAAGTAAAACGCCGCGATCGACATCGCGGTCCCGTACAGCAAGACGAGGTACGGCCCCCAGTCGTGGGCGTGGCCGCGTCGCACTCGCCGTCGAACGTAGCGTTTGAGCTCGCCCTCGAGGGACTCCTTCCTGACGGTTCGATCCTCGACGTCGTCCTCGAAGGAGTCGACGCGGTCGCGCAGCCGCTCGATCTCTTCGCGCAGTACCTCGGGGTCGTCCGCGCGGTCGCGCGTCCGAGCGCTCGTTCGACTCGCCCTCGCGCTGGCGCGGTCACTGGCGCGATCCTCCGTGGTCCCCTCGTCGGCACCCGTGGCGTCGTCGGTCATCGCTTCTGTCGAAATCTGTCGATGTCCGGGACTTTGTAGCTGCCGATCCACTTCACGGTCGGCGAGGACGGCATTGAGAACCGCACCGAAGATGAGGATAATCGCGCCGATGTACAGCCAGACGAGGACGAGAAACACGGCACCGAGTGCGCCGTAGACCGCGTATCCGGTCGCCAGACCGGTATACAGCGAGAACGTGCGACTCAGTGCGAACCAGCCGACCGCGGCGACGACCGTTCCCGGTGCGGCCTCGCGAAGGCCGACGTTCGCGTCCGGAAAGATGACGTACAGCGGCAGGAACGTCGCGACCAGCCCGAGGACGACGAACAGCTGTCCGAGGACGGAGACGCCGAATTCGGCGACGAACAGGATCGCTAGCTCGAGCGCGCCGACGACGACGAGGCCCAGCGAGATGCCGATGGAGACGATCGTCGCGTCCCAGACGGTGTCGAGCAGCGACTTCTCTCCCACAGTCCCGTACACCTGCGAGAAGGCTCGATCGAGACCGCGGAGGACCCGGCTCGAGCCCCAGAGCAACCCGAGGATGCCGACGATGGTCGCTCCCTGACGGCCGGTGTCGTCGACGATCGTCTCGGCGAGCAGCTCCTGTGCGGCCGGCGTGAGCACGTCGCTCGCCGCCGCGGTGAGCCGCGCTGCGAGCGCCTCGCCCCCGATCGACGCCGCGATCCCCAGCGCGAGCAGCATGAGCGGGACGAGCGAGAGGAAGCCGTAGAACGCGACGCCCGCTGCGAGCAGCGTCAACTGTTCGTCCCTGGCGAGCCGAACGGCTTCGCCCGTCACCTCGAGTCCCCGCCTGTGGTCGATCACGCGCGGCCCTTCGACGTGGTCCGCAATATGTAATCGCCCGGCACGGCGTTGCAACGGTCCGTTACGATGGTGCGACGGCGTCCGGTCCTCGAGTCAGGAGCGACGACGGCGCTCGGTTCTCTCGGGAGATGGTCGTACGGTCCCGTTAGTGGCTGTACGAGCCGATTAGTCACTGCTATGCGGATCGAGCTCCGTTGTCGGGGCCCTGCTCGCGCCTGGCAACCGGGCCCGTCAATGGCATCACCTCGTGACCGTGCCGTCGAGCGAGTCGAACCCGCCTCGTTTTTCTGTCAGTAGGTAAACTCGATCGCATGGAGCAACGACGCTGTCCAGACTGCGGCGTGACGATGGAAGCGGTGAGCGTCCGCGATGGCGAGGGCATGAAGCCGTCCATCGCGACCGGGAAACGCGACGGACTGCTGGGGAAGATCGGTCTGCAGAACACGACGAAACTGCAGGGCGTCTGCTGTCCGGAATGCGGGCTCGTCCGCCTCTACGCCGACGTGGAGTAATGCGTGTAGTCGAAACCGGTCAGACGAGGTTCCCCTCGGTCGCCGCGCGGATCTCGCCTACGTCAGCGTCCGTCTTGAACGTCGTCCCGCCGTAGTGGGCCCTCGAGGCCGCGTACCCCGCCTCGCGCAGGTCCGTGAGGAACTCGTCCATCGCGTTCGCGGGCAGCCCCCAGTTCCGACAGAGCTTGTGCTGGTCGTAGTGGGTCGGCTCGTCGAGTTCGGCCGTGAGCGCGTCACACAGCGCTCGAGCCTCGGGCGCGGTGTCGAACGTGTACGGAATTTCGTCGCGGACCGCGCCGACGAACTCGGGATTCCGTATGGAACCGAGCCAGACGGGTCCGGCGGTGAGCATGCGATTCCCGCCGCAGTGGGGACACGTCTCGAGTGGATCGGCGATTAATCCGGGATCGGACACCCGGTAAAGACAGTCTTCACAGTGGTAGAGATGTCCTAACTCGTCGATCGCGGCGTCGGCCGCGGTGGGCTTGCGCTCGAGTTCGAGGTAGGTTCGGACGTAGTGGCTGGTCGCGTGGGTCAGGAGTGGCTCGATACCGACATCGACGCGCGCGGCGCTGCGGGCGAGCGCGGAGACGAGGATCCGAACGCCCATCTCCGCGTGGTAGTCCGTGTTCCGGGGGATCGCGGAATAGGAGCGGACGCCGCTGTTGAAGTGGGCCCCGCACAGCGGCGCGGTGTCCGTCGCGGTGACACAGACCAGATCGCGACAGTTCGCGAAGGCCGCGTCGGCGAACGGCATCGGCGTCCCGTAGGGGTCGAGGTCGATCACGTCGAACGGCTCCTCGTGCATGAGGGCGGAAACGTTGCGGTGTTCGACCCGAGCGTGTTCGTCGCAGCCGTTTCGCTCGAGGTTGTCCCGCGCGAGGGCGACCGCCTCTTCGTCGACGTCACAGCAGGTGACGTCCCAGCCGTCGGCGGCGGCCCTGACGCCGCGGACGCCGCTCGCGGTCATCGCGTCCAGATACGACGTGGCGCGCTCCTCGCGCTCGCGATAGGCTCGCAGCGTCGCGATCGTCAGATCCCGGTTCAGTTCCTGTCGCGGATTGTAAAAGACCGCCTCCTCGATACCCTCGGTCTGTTCGCCGGGGACCTCGAGTTCGACCCCGCCCTCGGTGACGCGCATACCACGTCTCGGCGGTAGCGGGCGAAAAACGGTGTGGTCTCGCTCGGCGCATCGACGGGGGCGTCACTGGCCGGGGCCGTCTCGAGGCTTCGCGGCCGGCAGGGTAAACGAGAACGTTGCGCCCTCGCTGGGTTCAGAGTCAACCCGGATCTCGCCGCCGTGGCGCTCGACGATTCGTTTGCACAGCGCGAGCCCGATTCCCGTTCCCTCGTACTCCTCGCGGCCGTGAAGGCGCTGGAACACCTCGAAAATCCGATCGGCGTCGGCTGGATCGATACCGATCCCCTCGTCCTCGATCGCAATCGTCCAGTTCGATCCGTTTCGCTCAGAGGTGATGTCCACCCGCGGCGGTTCGTCGCCGCTGTACTCGAGCGCGTTCGAGAGCAGGTTCTGGAACAGCTGGCGCAGCTGATTGCTGTCGCCCTCGACGCGGGGTAACGGCCCGATTTCCACGGTGGCGTCGCTTTCGGCGATCCGTACCTCAAGGTCCTTCCGGACGGCCGCGAACACGTCCTCGAGTTCGACCGGTTCGAACGGATCGCCCTGCGTCTCGACGCGGGAGTACTCGAGGAGCCCGTCGATCATCTCGCGCATGCGCTCCGCGCCGTCGACGGCGTAGTCGATGAACTCCTCACCGTCCTGATCGAGATCGTCGCCGTACCGGTCTTCGACGAGCGTGAGGTAACTCGTTATCATTCGCAGCGGCTCTTGCAGGTCGTGAGACGCGGCGTAGGCGAACTGCTCGAGCCGCTCGTTCGACGCCTCGAACTCGCTGTTGGCCGCCTCGAGTCGAGCGACCGTTTCATCGAGTCGCTCCTTCGTTTGCCGTAGTTCCCGGTTGCGGCGTTCGACTTCGAACGCCTGTGTCTTGGCCAATGCATCGTGCAGGCCGACGCCGAAACCGGCGGCGCTCCCGAACGCCGTGAGAACGAGGACGGCTCGGACCGGATCGCTCACGCTCTCGGCGGGCTCGAGCTGGTAGAGCGCGAGGATACCGAGCAACAGCCCGAGTCCGCCGAGACACCAGTTCGTGACCGTGGGGTAGAATTCGGGACGAACGTCGGTCCGCGGTAATCGATAGCTCCCGTAGAGCAGTACCAGTCCGGGGACGCCGATGAACGTCGAGACGAGCGTGACGTTCGAAACCGGCTTTCCGGCGGTCAGTTGACTCAACGCCCACCCGAACGCGAGCGCGACGTAGAGCGCTCCGAGGGCTGTGATCGCCCATCTCCCCCGGACGGGAAACGGGACTCGACGCCAGTTGACCATTAGTATCGCTCGGCATCGCGTCTATTTTTGGGTTGTGCTAGCGATCAGTTCGTCCGATTTTCGCGCCCTCTTTCACGTCTCCAGTCTCGATGAGCGACGCGACGGTTAAGATGGTGCCACTGGATACCGACCGACGCGGACGAATCGCGGGCAGGCCGTGTCGATCGTCTCACTACCGCGGCGACACAACCAAACCGATTTTACAGTTCGGGACACAGTCACGGACGTGTCGAAGGCCAACCCCGTCGATCGATGGCAGGCTGCCCTCGAGGAAGCCGGCGAACTCACGCCCGAGATCGTCGGCGACATCTCACAGGTCCACGGCGACCGCGGGGTTCGCGCCATCGAGGCGGTCGGCGAAAACCGGGTGAAGGCCTACCGCGATTTCACGATCGTCGTCGGCTACGACGACGAGTACATCGTCGAGGACGGCGGCTGTACCTGCAAGGACAGCGAGTACAACCTCGACGCGGACGATCCGACCGAGCGCTGCTGGCACTCGCTGGCCGTCGCGATTGCGCGCCGGGTCGGCCACGTCGACTACCACGATATGTGGTACTCGGAGGTCCGCGAACTGCTGTAGCTGGTTGCCGTCGTGCTGTACTGTTACTGCCGCCAGTTCGGGTTCGAATCGCCGATTAGTCGATCGATTTCCGTCACTCGGATTCGTTACAGGCGGCGATGATGACTTTCGGATCGTCGATCAGCCGATTCTCCATGTAGTTTCCTTTCCCTCTGCCGGCCCACTTGCGCTCCTGCTCGATGATCGAGAGGAACTCGAGTTCCGAAAGGATGTCTCGGACGCGCCGGAGCTTCAGATGCTCGGACTGATCGCGATCGCACAATCGCTTGTACAGGTCGTACGCTTCGTTCGTCGTTATCGGTGCATCGTCCCCCTCCTTTTGCTGGGTGAGCAGCGCCATCGCCTCGAGAACGAGTTTCGCGTGACTCGGACTCTTGGAAATCAGTTCGGCGAGGCGACTGGTTTCCTCGCGCTCGTGGGCGTGATCGACGCAGTCCTCCGTGACCGAGTCGTGGTCGTTCTCCTCGGCGATCTCGCCGGCGAATCGGAGGATATCGATCGCCTTCCGTGCGTCGCCGTGTTCGCGGGCTGCGAGCGCGGCGACGCGAGGGACGACGCCGTCTTCGAGCACGCTCTCGTGGAACGCGTCGGAGCGCGATCGAAGAATCTCTCGAATCTGGGTCGCGTCGTACGGGGAGAAGACGTACTCCCGTTCACAGAGGCTCGATTTGATCCGCTCGTCCAGCGAGTCCTTGTACCGGACTTTGTTCGAGATTCCAATGACGCCGATCGTGCTCTCGGTGAGTTTTCCCGATTCGACCGCCCGCGAGAGTTGCATCAGGATTTCGTCGTCTTCGATCTTGTCCACTTCGTCCAGGATGATCAGCGCGACATCGTACCGAGTATCGACGATTCGCCAGAGGCGGCGGTAATACTCGGCCGTACTCAACCCCGAGTGGGGGATCGAGATCTCCGTTTCCGCCTGCTCGTTGAGTTGATGGCCGGTCGATTGCACGGCCTGTGTCTCCGTCGATTCCTGCAGACAATCGACGTATGCGACGCCGATCGATACGTCGTTGTCCTTCGCACGCTCGACGGCGTGATTCGTGATGAACTTCGAGCAAAGGGATTTCCCAGTGCCCGTCTTTCCGTAGACGAGAACGTTGTTCGGCGTGTTCCCGCGCGTGGCCGGTTTGATCGCGTTCGCGAGGTTCGTCAGTTCGTCCTCACGGCCGATAATCCGGTCGCCGTCCGGGAGGTGTGAGACCTGCAGGAGTTCCTTGTTCCGGAAGACCTCGTTTTCGCTGCCGAAGTAATCCATCGAGTCGGACATTCAGTTGGTCGAACGATTCATCGGAGACCACTTAACCCATTCGGACCGTGGTGCCGCTGTATATCGACTAAATTCTCTTTAGAGGGTTTAAAACTGGGAATTTAGACCCCCCAATGCCGCTGTATGATCGGAATACAACTCCGTATTTCCGCTGTATTGTTCGTCCGTGACTGTGCGAGCTCGCTGTATCATAATCAGTTCCGTCCTCTCGAGAGCCGATTCACCGGGTTCACCTGCAGTTGCGTACCGGATTTCTGCTGTTTATCGTCGGAACGGTTTATAGATGGCCTGATTCAGCCGTTCATCACCCCTCGGTGCCGCTGTATTCGGAGTCACACACCCCGTGGTGCCGCTGTAACGACGCGACGGTGGAGGTGTCCCAGAATCGATGGTTCGAGCGTGTAGATCGTGCGAAAGACCGGCTCAGGAGATTGATTAGGTGGGCGGCGGTACTGGCCTGAATCGACTCGAGTGGCGATTCTGCGTTCAAAACCGGCTGAACGTACTTGCGTTCAAAACACTCAGTGGATGGTGACACACCAGTCGTATTTAATAGCACCGTCTCCCGGTTTGGACGACACGACAGCTGAATGATATATTCATCCAGCTCGAGCGAAATACCGCAGCTCGGCGATTATCCCGGGAACTTACAGCGGCACCGCGGGGTGTGTCTCTCCGTCACTTGGCTCGATCAATCACTCTTCGGCGCAGATTTCGACGAAGTTCCGCAGGATCTGTAGTCCCGTCTCGCCGCTCTTCTCGGGGTGGAACTGCGTGCCGAAGACGTTCCCCGCCTCGTTGGACACGATCGAGGGGAACTCGAGTTCGTAGTCCGTCGTCGCAACCGTTGCGTCCTCGTTGTCCGGGGCCGCGTAGTAGGAGTGGACGAAGTATGCGTAGTTGCCGTCCACGCCCTCAACGAGCGGGTGATCGCGCTGGACGTGGAGTTCGTTCCAGCCCATGTGCGGAACCTTCTGGCCCTCGGCGAATCGGACGTTCGTTCCGGGGATCAGATCCAGCCCCTGGACGGCCGACTCGCCCTCGTTTTCGCCCTCCTCGCTCGTCGTGAGTAGCATCTGCATCCCGAGACAGATACCGAAGAGGGGGGTGCCGCTGTCGGCCACCTCGAGGAGGTCCTCGCGGAGCGGGTCGGCGTTCTCGACGCCCTCGCGGAACGCGCCGACGCCCGGCAGGACGACGCCGTCGGCCGCGGCGAAGGCAGCGGGGTCGTCAGTGATCTCGACGTCGGCACCCGCGCGCTCGAGGCCGCGAGTGACGCTGCGGAGGTTGCCCAGTCCGTAGTCGACGATGACGACGGAGGCGAGGGACTGCTCCTGTGTGGTGGAGACGCTGCTCATACTGGTACTTGGTGGAGCGCATTGAAGTGCGTTACCGTTCGCGCAATCGCTGGCTACTCGAGTGTCGCCCGATCACGTGCCGACTCGGCCGACCCACGCCCGCCGTCACCGCCGACGTGCTGTCGCCGCCGGTATACGTAGTACGCGATCGCCGGGACCGAGAGCAGGTACGGACCCGCCAGTACTGCCCCGGCGAAGTGAACGAGTCCGGCCCCGACCGCGAGCCACGGGCTGGGATTCCACGTCGGGTGATCGCGAAGCGCACGCGCGTCCATGGATATCGCTATCGCAACGATAGCGGCGAACAGGTACGACAGCCATCCAGCGAGAACGGTCACGATGAAGGCAGCGACCCCGACGCCGATCGACTCCGCGTCGGTCGCTCGAGTGAAGAGCCAGAGCCCGGCATAGGAACAGAGCATCGAAAGCGGTCCGAGCGGGAACAGATACACGCCATACCGCCACGACTGGTCGGCGGGGACGGCGGATTCGGAAGCGGAGAACTGAGACATAGACAGTCACCACTTGCCAACTAACTATAATATATTCGATGAACTATCGTTCTCCAGCCAGCGAGCCGTCGAAGTGCGCCGTTTCGCCGATTTCGGTCAGCGGTTGATGGCTCCCGACGGCGTCACGCTCGCCAGTTCAAAAGCCATCGAGCCGCGACTGCCCGCCCTCGCTGTCGGCGACGCCCGCGAGTTCCGCCGCCCGCTCGAGGGCGTTCTCGAACGTCTCCTCCTGGCTGCGGTCGTACAGCGTCGCCGCCGGGTGCACGCAGATCAGTAATCGTCGTGGCGTGCCGTCGATTCGAACCTCCTCGAGGTCGCCTGCCTCCTTGGTCACCGCGACCGAGCGCTCGAGCAGGTGTTCGCTCGGGACCTTCCCGAGCGTGACGATCACCTCGGGATCGAGCCGTTCGATCTCCCGCTCGAGGTAGCCGCGACAGTTCGCGAGTTCGTCCTTCGTCGGGTCGCGGTTCTCCGGGGGCCGACAGCGCACGCAGTTGCTGATACGGATGTCCTCGCGTGCGAGACCGACGGTTCGGAGCCCGTCGTCCAGGACGGTACCGCTGCGGCCCACGAACGGTTCGCCCTGTTCGTCTTCCTTGGCACCAGGCCCTTCGCCGACGAACAGCAGGTCGGCATCGTCGGGTCCGGCACCGTTGACGATCCGACTGCGAGAGTCGACGAGTGCCGGACAGCGCGTACACTCCGTCACGCAGAGATCCTCCATCTCTCCCATATATGGGGCTCGCGGGGTCGCCTCCTACGTCTTTCGGGACGCAGATGCCAGTCATCACACGGGCCGAACGTATCCGTCGGATTGCGTTCATTCGAGCGACCAAGCGTACGAATCGGCCGCCCGAGCCGCCTCCCGCGCGACACGAATCGGCTCCGGACGGCCGCCTGCGGGCGTGAACGCCCGAACGACTTCGTCGGCGTCAGCGGGCTCGAGACCCACGCACCTGACGTAGACGGTCTCGTCGTTGACCGATAGTTCGCGTCGCTCCGGCAGCGCCCGGTAGGTCTCGAGGCGCGCCTCGAGTTCGTCACCCGAAAACGCGTCCCGGAGACCGGCCTCGAGGCCGGTACTCGCTTCGAACGTCACGGCAAGTACCGGTCGCTCGACTGCGGCGTGTATTTTCGACAGATCGAGAAGGTTGTACCAGGCGGGGGCGACGGCACCGAGCAGGACGTACCGGACATCGGGCCGCTCGAATTCGTCGATCAGGTCGATGACGGCGTCGGTCGCGTCGGTGCCGCCGACGCGACAGGAGCCGTACGCGAGCCCGTCGAACACGTGATCGGCACGAACGACGGCACCGGCGAGCGTACTTCGGGGTCGGCCGTTGGTCCGATCGTCGCGGTACGATTCGGCGATGCCCAGTGCCCGCACCCCGGGCTTCATCAGGCGTCGGGTTCGTCGTCGTCGGTCTCGTCTTTAATCTCTTTGAGCCGATCAAGCAACTCGTCGCTTGACGCGCCGTTTTCGAACTCGATCGTTCCGTCGTGGCTGTTCTCTCCCGATGTCACTGCGTCATCGTCGTCAAAATCAGCGTCGACTTCCTGCTGTTCGGATTCGTCGTAGCTCCCGAATCCCATACAGTGTAACCTATGGGATTCCGATTGAAAAATTCAGCGGTACTGGCGCTCTCAGTGTATGAAATATAACTGATGCATCACACAGTATATCCGACACTGGGAAGGGAACTGCTGTGAATGCGGTAATTGATCTATTTCAGAGATAACCCGTATCGCTACCAGTAGATAGTAGCACGATCTCTTTATTCAGAGCTACCCGTGAAACCCACGATAAGTACAGGGAATGGAAATAATATAACGGAGAACGGGATAAGCGTCGTAATCAGTCGAACTCTTCCGTGTTCTCGCGTCCGAACGTTTGTTTCGCTTCAACTCGTTTAGGAACACCTTCGTCGAACCGGACAACGACACGGTACGAGTCCGCTCCGACATCGTCACCACAGTATCCTTGTTCCTCAGACGGTTCGTCGCTTCCACTCCCGATAGCAACCTGTAGAACAGCTTGCTCAGTATCGTAGTCAACGTGTTGCAGGCGAAGATATCCGCAGCTAGATGACCCATATTCAGATATCCCTTCAACCGTGACGGTTGCTGCTTCCTGATCAACGGTGATTTTCGGTCCGAAAATCCCTCTACTATTCGTTTCGACTCCCGTTTCAAACTGTGAATTCTCGACTTTTGTGGGGCGGGCTGAATCGTTTCCCGGACTACCGAGACAGCCGGCGAGAGTAGCCGTAATTAGAGTAACACCAGATAGTAAACCGCGCCGATTCATATCAATAGTCCGTACTGTTTGTATAAGTGCTTTCTGTAAGACCAAACAACGGTTGGTCCGATGGTTCGTTACATTCGAGACTTTAGCTACCGAATTGGACCGCTCAGTTTCGCACCAAATTCTGAATAATGAGACCATCTTACCAACTACTGCTGGACGATTGTAGATCGGAAATCGATAGTGCCCGTTCAGAACCTCGAGGGCGATCTCCTGTGATATCGATGGTACCGTTTTTGCCGTCGGCCCGCGAGTGTCCCCGTATGGAGGTTCACCACGTCACCGAGGACGCAGAGACGTTCACGTGCAACGCCTATCTAGTCACCGGCGATCGGCCGACGCTGGTCGACGCCGGTGCGATGGACGGCGTCGTCGACGAAATCCGCGAGCACACCGACGACCTCGAGGCCGTCGTCATGACCCACCAGCACGGTGACCACGTCGCACAGCTCGAGGCCGTCGTCGAGGCCTTCGATCCCGAGGTGTACGCCTATGACGATCATCCGACGCGGACACACGAGATCGACGACGGCGATACGGTCCGGATCGGCGACGAGGAGTTCGACGTCGTCTACACACCGGGCCACGCCGACGACCACGTCTCGTTCGTCTCCGACTCGTCGCTGTTCTCCGGCGACGTGGTCGTCCACGACGACGGCGCGTTCGAGTACGGCAGCTTCGGCCGCACCGACATGGCCGGCCAGTCCAGGGAGCGACTCATCGAAAGCATTCAGGAGCTGCTCGAGCGCATGCCCGACGGCAGTCAGTCTGCCGGCGTCGAGCACATGTACGCGGGCCACGGCGGCGTCTTCCACGGCAACGTGCGCGACGTGGTGACGACGGCACTCGAGCGAGCCGAAAAGCGGGAGCCGAAGTACCCCGACGAGTAGCGGTCGTTCCGACCGTCCTGTCCGGACGGCGTCGTAGCTGGAAGACAGAAAGCGGAAGAAAACGGATCGATACGGGATCCGTCGCGATCGATTATGCGGCGCGCGCTTCCTTCGCCTTGGGGCGAAGCTTCTTGTAGCCGCACTTCCGGCACCGGTTGGCTCGCTTGGAGTTGCGAGCGTTACAGCGCATGCAGATCATCTTCTCGAGCGTTCGTTTCTCAGCGGCATCGAAGCTGGCCATACCCGGCCTTCGCCCGTGGTGCATTTAATCGCTGTGATCCGACGGGCCAGATCGCAGCTCGTAAAACCGGTTACTGTGTAAACACTTAGGGGCGGACCGTCCGTAGGGGCCGACGATGGAGACGAAATCGGTGCGGTGGACGTTCGGTCCACGTGAGAGTTGGCTCTCGCTGGTCGCGACCTACGCTCCCTACGGTCTCTTCGGCGGCTTCGGCCTCTTGCTCGTGATCAGCGGTGTCATGCTCGTCACGCTCGGTGCGTTCGATGCGTCGGCGCTGGCAGTAGTGCTGATACTCGCCCTCGTCGGCGGACCGATGTCACTGCTGTACCTCCTGTTCCTCGTGCGGTACGGATCGAATGGATCGAAGTGGTTCGACCGGTACACGGGACCGGCCCGACTCACGAAACGCGGCGTGGCCATCGCGGCGGTCGTCGGTGCGACCCTCATCGTGGTCTCGGTCGCCGTCGCGGTCGAACTACTGGCCGTCCTGTTCGCTGGCCTGCTGGTGTCGCTCGTCGTCGTCAGTCCGCTCGCAACGGACGTCGAACTCGAGCTCGTGGAACGGCGGTTGACGCTCGGGGACGACGACCGGTTCGGCGGCGCGGTCGTCGTCGAGTTCGAGAACGTCCGTAGCGCCTGGCGGCTCTCGCTGGGTCCGCTCTCGCCCTGGCGGGTCGTCGTACTTCGTCGGGTTCAGGGCCCTCCGCTGTTCGTCCCGGTTCCGGACCGCCACGTCGAGCCGTTCGATCGCATGCTCGAGAGCGGACAAAGATTGCCCCCGACCGCGGAGCCGAAGACGGCCGGAACGACTCGTCCGATGCGAATCGTGTTGGCAGCGATCGGGATCGGGTTCGTCGTGACTGCAGTCGGCTTGACCGCGCTCGTCCTCCGATCGGGGGAGACGGGCGGCGGACGCGTGTTCTATCCCGTCGTCCTCCTCGCGCTGTTCGGCGCCATTTCGCTCGGCTACGCCGGCTACGAATCGTGGCTCGCACGCCGCGGTGGCAGTCGGCGGACAGATGACGACGGTGTGCCGTCCGAGGGGAGACGGTAAGAGCCGGTCACCGCCGCCGTATCGTCATTCCTCGTCGGCCAGATAGTCCTCCTGAACCGCGACGACATCGCTCGAGTCCGTACACTCGCTGTAGCGCCGCAGCGGCTCCTCGTTGAGCGTCAGGAAGGTCTCGCCCCAGCGGAACGGCTCGAGCAGGTCCTCGGCGCGCTCCCACTCGTCGAAGATGCAGCACGCGCCGGCGAGCGCTTCGACGGTGGTCAGCCGGAACGGCCGGCCGTAGTTGATCGGATTCGCGGCGACGAGGAAGGGGAGTGCCCGGTGGACCCCGCGCATTTCGAACGACGCCGCCTCGGCGGACTCCCACGAGCAATCGAGGGCGACCAGC
Source organism: Natrinema zhouii (assembly GCF_013456555.2). Taxonomy (GTDB): domain Archaea; phylum Halobacteriota; class Halobacteria; order Halobacteriales; family Natrialbaceae; genus Natrinema; species Natrinema zhouii. The sequence continues at coordinate 1,021,485 of NZ_CP059154.1, read as the reverse complement.
GTTCCCAGCCCCTCCTCGAGGTCTGCCGGCGAGAGCGCCTGCTCGGCGTGGGGGTTGAGGACGACTCCGTAGGGCACCTGCCCCATCGATCGATAGAGAGTCGCCTTGTCGAACTTCTCGAGGCGACGCGCGGTACACTTGTCGGGGTCGTCGTCGCCCTCGTAGTAGACGTGACACTCCACGGGAGGGGGTAGGTGAAGCCGGGAGAAAAGGAACCCGGAACGCGAGCGAGCGCCGAGGGCGGCGGACCTATCCGTCGTGGATCGCCTCCCCGCGGTTGAGCCGCGCGGCGATCGTAAACGTCTGCTCGGCCTGCCGACGAGTCGGGAAGTGTGCGGCCATGTAGCGGGCGGTCGCGATCAGCGGTACTCGTCGCCGGTGCTCGAGGTCGCGATCGGTTCCGGTGGTCGATTCGACCGCGTTCGCGACGAGATCGAACTGGCGGAACGCCGCCTCGAGGTTCTGGAGGGTGTGGAAGCCGGCGTCTTCGCGCAGGAGTCCGTGACCGAGCGTTCGCTTCAGGCGTGCGGGGTCGCCGCCGCAGTCGAAGTACTCGGCGACGAGTCGACCCGCTTCGTTCACTGCGCCCTCCCTGTCGAAGGTCTCGAGGAGGTCCTCGAGGATCGCCTCCGCGTCGCGTCCGGTCTCGTTCGCGCCGGGTTCGGGGATCGGCGTCGGCGGCGTGTTGAGAAACCGGTCGAGGTAGACGTTGAGTGCGGCGTCGAAGACGCCGCGGTAGAGTTCGATCGCGTCCGTCCGCCGCGCGCTCTGGTGGATCGCGTTGGCGTACGTGAACGTGTGGTGGACGGTGTTCCAGTCGCTGAACTCGTTCGCGGTGCCGAACCGGGCGACGCGGGTCGCGGCAGCGTGTGCGACTTCGGCCGCGAGGGCTTCGGTCGTCGCCCCGTCGCGGACGGCGTTCGCGAGCGCGTCGACGATCGCTTCGGGATCGTCCGACCGCAGCGTCTCCTGGAACGCCGCCGGCGGTGACCAGGACTGACCCGCTCCCTCGCTTGCGAGGTCTTCGAGCCCGCTCGTCGCCGTCACGTCGCCGCCGTAGACATCCTCGAGCAATGCCACGAGATCGATCGGCTGTCGCCACGAGGACCGCTCGTCGCTGCGATCGGCGCTCGCGAGGGGGTCGATCAGGCTCGCCAACGTCTCGTCCGCGTCGTCCCAGCCGACGCGCTCGAGGCACTCGAAGGCCGTATTGGCGAAGTCGAGGACGTGCCCGCTCGAGAGGTAGGGGTGGTCGGTCGCGGCGGCGAAGAGCAACTCGGCCACCTCGGGTTCGGATCGGCCGGTCGCGACGGCCGTGCGGAGGCAGCGCTCCGCACCGTCGGCGTCGCGAACCTCGACGCAGTCCCGGAACCAGGATTTCAGTCTGTCGAAGGCCACCTCGTCGGTCGAGAACGACGGCTGATCGAAGTTCGGCGGCTGGTCTGCGCAGTCGTCCGCGACGTGGCGAACGCCGGTGTACAGCGCCCGCTTTCGGTCCGTCGGGTCGAGGTCGTCGATCACGTTCGTCATGCAGCCCAGGACGGTCAGTCCCGATCCCCAACCCGACTCCCGGTACCGAGTTCCGAACTCGAGAACGGTCCTCATCGGCTCTCGATAGTCGACGCCGGCGTCCAGTAGCCCGATCGTCGACTTCGCGACGACGAGTCGGAGGTTCTCTGCCAGTCCGGTCTCGAGACGGTCCGCCCAGTGCTCGTCGGGCGGTAACTCTCGGGGCGGATTCGGGTTAACGAACACGGTACCGTCCCGGATTTCGGTCGGATACGTTCGGACGTCGTCGGCCCAGGGGTCGAACGTGTCGCCACAGGAGAGTTCGAACCGCGCGTGGTGCCAGTGACAGGTGAGGATGCCGTCCGCGACGCTCCCCTCGGAGAGGGGAAACCCCATGTGCGGACAGCGGTTATCGACCGCTCGAACCTCGCCTTCGTGGTGGAAGAGCGCGATCGCCGTTCCGTCGACGGACACCAGTTCGCGGCCCGCCGCCTCGAGATCGCCCAGCGAAACTGTCGCCTGGAAGTCGTCTACCGTCGCCATATGTGAACAACCACCGTGCAACTGTGTAAGGGTTCCCCGAACCCGGCGTTCGAGTTGGTCCCCGGACCAGTCAGGAGAGTCGCACGCTTTTGTCGGTCGCGACGAAACGTCGGATATGGATTCGGCCGCTCTCGCCAGGCGATACTACGCAGCCCTCGACGAACACGACTACGACGCACTCGAGGACATCCTCTCACCGACGTTCGTCCAGCACCGGCCGGATCGGACGTTCGAGAACCGCGACGAGTTCATCGAATTCATGCGCGAGAAGCGGCCGAACCCGGACACCAGTCACGAACTCGAGTCGGTGATCGCCGAGGACGGTCAGATCGCAGCACGCGGCTGCGTCACCGAGGAAGGGACGATCCTCTTCGAGTTCGCGGATATCTTCGAAATCAAGGACGGGCGAATCGATCGTCTCGAGACCTACTCGCGCTGACTCGGCTGACTCAAGCGGAACAGTTGTTCGGCCCCAGCTCGAGTTCGACCCGCTCCTCGGGCGGAATCTCGGCTGCGCCGCGATTATACTCGATGATCTCCTCGTAGTTCGACGGCTTCTCGCCGGCGTCGGCCATGCGCTCGACGAACTCGTCCTCCTCGAGTCCGAGCAGGTCGATCCCCGTCCGCGCAGCGCGGATCGTCGTCCGAATCGGCTTGCCGGGTGCGCCGTGTTCGAACTCGCCGTCGGCGGTCACCGTCACGTGCCCCGGCAGGACGACAAGGCTCTCGGGTTCGGCCAGAATCGTCCGGTGAAGCGTCTCGTAGAGCATTCGAGCGCCTCGTTTCCCCTCGTCCTCACTAAACTCGAGTTCCGTCCGCCCCGTCGAGTCGACGTGCAGCGTGTCGGCGGTCAGTAGCGCCGCGTCGTCCACGAGCAGATTGATCATCTCACTCGTGTGGCCCGGTGCGGACACCGCCTTGATCTCGCGCTCGCCGACGGAACGGACCTCGTTGCGCTCGAGCGGCGTGTACTCCCGTTCGACGTCGCGCTCGCTCGCGCGCTCGCCGAGATAGTACGGTACCTCGAGGTCGTCCGCCAGCTCTCGACCGCCGGAAATGTGGTCGGCGTGCACGTGCGTGTCGATCACGCCGGTAACGGTCAGGCCGGCCTCCTCGGCCGCAGCCGCGTACTCGTCGGTGTCCGCGGTCGGATCGACGACGACGGCCTCGCCCGTCTCCGCACAGCCGACGACGTAGCCCAGACACCCCTTCGCGCGCCGCTGGATCTGGACGATCGTCATCCCGTCGGCCACGTCCATCTCCACTCGGTCGTAGACCCCGCTCCAGCCCTTCATGCCGCCGTCGACGGCCGCCACCTCGTACTCGTCGGTCGCCGACTCGAGGCGCGTCGCGAGGTTGCCCGAGGAGAGCCCCTTCGCACAGACGGTGATGACGCGGTTGGCGTCGCCGACGACGGCCTCGAGGTCCTCGAGTTGGCCGTCCAGTTCCTCCTCGGGGCCGAACGGGAAGTGGAGCGCGCCCGCGATGTGCCAGGACTCGTAGCTGTCTTCGGGACGGGTATCGACGAGCGCGAAATCGGCGTCCTCGTCCTGCAGCTCGGCGAGCCGTTCGGGCGAGATTGTGGTGACCATACACGGCCGTACGGTGGCCACCGTCGTAAACAACGAGGCGTCAGTTGCCAGGATCGCTATCCACCTGTGGTATCGATCGACGGTTGATCCTGACCAGTCACATCGCACGGTCGATAAGAGGGTTCATTTAACTGATACACGTACTAACGACCGACCATGGCCCTCTCAGATTTCGTCGCCGCCGTCGTCGCCGTCCTCCGTCGTCGCCCGGGCGATCTCCTGCCCGTGTACCTGCTCGGCGTCGCGGTGCCCGCGATCGTACGCGTCGTTCCGTTTCTCGCGATCGGAATCGCCTATCTCGTCCTCTCGCGGACCGGGCGGCTCGAGTCGATCCGAACCCACCTCGTGGAACTCGACCCACCGCCGAGTCCCAGCGACGATCAAGAGGCGTTCGACGCCTGGGCGAGCGGTCTCGAGCCCGTTGTCGACCAGCTGGTGACGCCATCGCTGGTAGCCCTCGCCGTCGTGACGATCATCGTGAGCGTACTGTTGTTCGTGGTGCTGTCCGCCGTCGTCGCCGCCGGCCAGCTCGCGGCCTGTTACGGCCGGCTCCGTGACGAACGCGGCCTCGTCGCCGGAATCGACGGCGTTCGCCGCTACTGGCTTCGGTTTCTCGGGCTGTTCGTCCTCGAGGGACTGTGCTGGATGGCAGTACTCGGTGCCATCGCCATCGGAACGGCGCTGGTCGCCGGTATCGTCTCGCTTGTAACCGGATCGATGGCCCTCGCGCTTCCAGCGGCTCTGATCGGCGTGCTCGTCGCGTTCGTCGTCCTACTCGTCGTTCGCGCGCTGTTCGCCTTCGCACCGGTCGCGATCGTCGTCGACGACGCGGGCGTGTTCGGCTCGCTGCGGAGCGCCGCAGGGTTCGTTCGCGCACGGCCGGTGGAAGCGGGCTTCTACTACGTGATCGCGATCGGGATCGTGGTCGGCATCTCGACGCTCACCGGGCTGTTCTCGATCGTCAACGTCGTCTCCATCGGTTCGCTGGTCTCCGCGCTGATCGCGATGCCGGCCCTCGATCTGCTGAAGACCGCCGTCTACTGTGGCTATCGGGACCGATTGGCTCCGCCGGCGCCGCCGACGCGATCGCTTCGCGACGGGGCTCGGGCCGGACTCCGTCGTGGCTGGCGTGAGCTTGTGTCGTTCGTCCGAGCGCGGCCCGGGACGCACGCGTTCGTCGTCGGCCTCGGTCTCCTCGGATTCTGGCTGGGGTGGATAGCTGCCGATCCCCTCGTCGGTACCTTCGAGGCGTCCATCGCGGCCCGCCTCGAGGGGTGGCTCCCGCCGGCGATGGCGATCGAACTGTTCGGCAATAACTGGCTGGTCGCGCTCATGACGGCCTTCGCCGGCGTCGCGCTCGTGATCCCGGCGATCGCCTCGTTGCTGTTCAACGGTATCTTCCTGGGCATCACCGCTCGCCTCGAGGCCGAGCCGATGGAACTCGTCGCGTTCGTCGTTCCCCACGGCGTCCTCGAGATTCCGGCGATTCTGATCGCTGGCGCGCTGGGGGTTTCCGTGGGCGTCTCCGCCTGGCGGACGTGGCGAGGGCGTGCCACGCGGACGGATCTCGCGGACGCGCTCGAGCGGGCGTTCTGGGTACTAGTCGGGATCGGGATCCTGTTGGCGATCGCGGCGGTTATCGAGGGGTTCGTCAGTCCGTACTACTATCGGTTCTTCCTCTAACGAACTGCCGCTACCCGAAGTGAGCGTTCGATACGTAGGCGTGTGAGTAGAGCAGTGGAGTCTGCTGGAGATACGTGCGAAGAAGTGCCCTGCTGTCATGGCAACAGGGGATAGCCACACCCTCCCCAACCGATTCGCTCGGTCATTCTCCCCTCACTCATCCCTCGCACGACGTTGCGCCGCGGTTCGTCAGCGACTCACCGCGGCACAGCGCGCGCCACCGCACGATGATTGGTCAGGCCGAAGTGAGACGGAGACCGCGCTGTACTGTCGAGCTCACCGAGTGTGCCTGTATCCAGAGCAGCTACTGATACGCCTCGAACTCCTCGCCGAACAGCAGGAAGTAAACCGTTCCGAGCAGCCCGATCACGGTCGCAAGACTGAACGCGACGGTCGGATCGCCGGCGAACACTTCGGCACCGGTCAGCGGGTTCGAGAACCCGTCCCACAGCAGTCCACCCAGTGCCGCGCTCGGGATGACGATCAGGTTCCGCAGGAGGTAGTATGCGCCGGTCACCCGCCCGCTGGCACCCCGTTCCGCCGGGCCGACGATCAGCGCCTTGTGCGCCGGCAGCCCCGCGAACCGCAGCCCGGAGAACGCGAAGAGGGCCGCGAGGACGGCCGCGTCTTCGGGCGCGTTGATCAGCAAAACCGGAAAGACCGCGTAGACCGCGAACCCGAGCGCGACGACCGGTTTGAGACCGACGCGTTCGGCTGCCTTGGCGACCGGAATCATCGTCAGCAGGGCGACCACCATCTCGATTCCGAGCAGGATCCCGAAGTACGACTGTGGCGAGAGATCGACGGTTCCCGCTACCGGGACGGACAACGAGAGACCGACTCCGAGAAAGCGCGTGACAACGATGACGAAGAAGACGTACACCATCCCGTTGGCGAAGCGGACCAGGGTGTCGCCGACCAGCAAGGGCCTGAGTTCGTCGGGCATCGTCCGGAGATCGGTGCGGAGCTGGGAGACCCCCTCGAACTCCTTGCCGATATCGTCCTCGTCGGGCCTGTAGAGGACGTGCTGGACGATCGTTCCGAGGACGCCGAAGACGACGGCGACGAGCAAAATGAGCTGGAACGCGGTGACGATCTCGCCGTCGCTCGAGCCGAACGGATAGAAGAGCGCGGCGGCGAACAGCGGGCCGACGAGGAAGGCGGTGCGGCGGAACGTCTCGGTGCTCGCGAAGCCGGCGGCCAGCTTCGAGGGCGAAACGGACTGCTTGACGATCGCGAACGTCGCCCCGAGGCCGAACGATTTCCAGGCCTGCGCGAGCACGAGGCCGAGAAAGATCGCACCGATGGCCAGCGAGGTCGAGCCGATCGAAACGCCCGCGAGCGCGGGTGCAGCGAGCCAGATTCCAAACCCTACCGTCGAGCAGAGACCGAAGGCCGTCAGGGCGTACCGGGAGCCGATTCGATCCGAGATCGCCCCGCCGGGATAGGGGTAGACAGCGCTGATGACGTTCCCGAACGAGCCGAATAGGCCGATGACGACCGCCGACGCGCCCAGCGCCGACATGTACTCGGCCATGTACCGATTGGTCATCTGAAAGCCGAGACTGAACGCGAACATCGCCGCCGAGAGGACGAGCACGTCGCGCTCGAGCGCGAAGAACTGCCGGAACGGATCCAGCGGATCGGCTTCCTCGCCCGCGGACTCCTGCTCGAGGCTCATGGATGTCGCTTTGCAGGCGGACGGCTTGAAATTTGAGCCGTCGGCCGACGCGAGCGCCGACGCAGACGGATACGACAAAGGGAAGGGCTCATTAGCCAGTAGTGTGAGATCCTGCACATGGCTTCGTGGAAGCGGGATTTCGCGAGCGGGCTCGTCGTCCTCGGCCCCATCCTTATCACGCTCTACGCGATCTACTGGCTCTACGGGCTCGTCGCCGGACTGACGCCCGGTCTCATTCTCCGAGCCGACGCACTCACGCCGCTTATTCCCGGCTCGAGCGATCAGGCCGTCCAGACGCGCGAGCAACTCGCCCAGTTCCTCCGCGTGATCGTCGCGCTGACCGTCTTTATCATTCTCACGTTCTCGGTGGGCTATCTCATGCGAACGACCGTCGGCGGGCTGGTCGAACGGCTCGTCGACAACATCGCCAATCGCGTCCCCGTGATCCGCGTCGTCTACAACGCCTCGAAGATGGCCGCCGAGACGGCGTTCGGCGACCAGGATTCGCTCCAGAAACCGGTCAAGATCGAAACCTGGGAGGGGCTGCGGATGACGGCGTTCAAGACCGGCAAGGTGACCGACGACGGCCGCGAGGTGCTCTTCTTGCCCACCTCGCCGAACATCACGACGGGGTACGTCGTCGAAGTCGAACCCGACGAGATCACCGAACTCGACGAGGACGTCGAGGATGCGCTCACTCGCGTCCTGAGCGCCGGCTTCGGCGACGCCAACCACCGCGGCATGGATGCTGGCGTCTCCATCGACGTCATTGACGACGCGAAGGCGAAGAAACCCGACCGCACCGGAACCGACCGCGCCGACGACGACTAACACCGACCTTTTGCTCTGCGCTCACTCCCTTCGGTCGTTCGCTCGGCAAAAGCTCGAGCAAAAGCACTCCTCCCTCCCCGTTGGGTCGGTCGTCGGCCCGCTCGCTCCCTTCGGTCGCTCGCGGTGAATGTTGGTCAACCGCCTGCCCTCCCCCGAGTCGCGCACCTCTCGCGGTGCTCGAGGTGCGCTCCCGGCCACAGCACGGATCGTGTACAGACCAGTAGAAGAATCCGGTTCACTTCGTCCCGAAGTCGCTATTCGAAATCGATTAAACGCGTTCTCTATCGGGAATCAACTCTCCTTACACGTCGACGTACTCGAACCACTCGTCGTACTCCTCGGAGCCCTCTTCGACGATTTCGAAGAATTTCTGCTGGAGTTCCTCGGTGACGGGACCGCGAGAGCCGTCGCCGATGACGACGTTGTCGACCTTCCGGATGGGCGTCACTTCAGCCGCAGAGCCGGTAAAGAACAGCTCGTCGGCCGTGTTGAGTTCGCCGCGCGAGATGGAGACGTTGTCGTGGACCGTATATCCGAGGTCTTCGGCGATCCGGATGACGGAGTCTCGAGTGATACCGTCGAGGATCGACTCCGAGAGCCCGGGCGTGTAGAGTTCGCCGTCGCGGACGAGGAAGATGTTCTCGCCGGGGCCTTCCGCGACGTTCCCCTCCTTGTTGAGGACGATCGCTTCCGCGTAGCCGTTCCGGCGGGCCTCCTCGCCGGCGAGCATGCTGTTGACGTAGAGACCGGTCGTCTTGGCGTTCGTCGGAATCTGGCTCGAGGCGTGTTTCCGCCACGAGGAAATCATCACGTCGATCCCGTTCTCGAGGGCCTCCTCGCCGAGGTACGCACCCCACGGCCACGCGGCGACGGCGGTCCGGGTCGGGCAGTCCTTGGGGCTGACGCCCAGCGAGTTGTAGCCGTAGTAGGCGATCGGGCGAATGTAACAGGACGGGAGTTCCTGGCGCTGAATGAGCTCCTTCGTCGCCTCGGTGAGCTCTTCTTTCGTGTACTCGATGTCCATCTCGTACGGTTTCGTGGACTGAAACAGGCGCTCCAAGTGTTCCTCCCAGCGGAAGAGTGCGGGTCCGTTTTCCGTATCGTAACAGCGTGCGCCTTCGAAGACCCCCGTCCCGTAGTGGAGCCCGTGCGTGAGCACGTGAATCTGCGCGTCGTCCCAGTCGACGAATTCGCCGTCCATCCAGATCGTGTCGACGTCCATCTCGTCGAATCCCATGATCGAGAGTGTTGCAAGCCACCGTACTAAGTGTTCGCGGTTCCCGCCGAGAAGCAGGCGAATCCGGGCGCTGGGCGATTCGATTACGCTTCGTGACCGCCGCCCTGCAGTAGTTGCTTGCTCTCAACCGCGAGGTCCGCCCACACAACTGCTTCGGCCTCGACGATTGCCTCCCCCTCGAGCGCCGGATCGGCGAGAACGGTGCCGGCCGTTCCGTCGGGCGAGCGCGCTTCCTCGTCGCCGGGAGCCTCGCCGATGGGGGTTGCGCCGGGACCGGTTGCGCTGCCGACGACGATGCGACCGGCCATACCGTACGTTTCGTGCGGTGCGCAGGTAAAGTCGTAGCCCCCCTCCGCCTCGAACGTGTAGAACCACGAGTCGCCCTCGGCCAGGATCGGCGAGGAAAACGCCGGGACGTCGTCGGGGACTCGCTGTTCGTAGCCGAACGCGGGGTGATAGGCGTTCACGTTGTGGTGGGGTGTTGCCATCACGAACTCGACCGTATCGCCGGGGTTGACGAACAGCCCAGTTGGCTCGAAGTAGAATTCGGGGACTGGTGAGCCGTCTCGAGGACCGATGACCAACTGAACGGTGTGATCGGCGTCGATCGTTGTCTCTTCATCGTCTGCGAGGAGCGTATAGCCGAACCGGGAATCGATCACCGGTTCATCGGCGGTTCCGTTCGTGTCAGCGTCCGGATCACTGGTGGTTTCGTCACCGCCGAGACAGCCAGCTATCGCGACCGCACTCCCAGCCCCGAGTGCAGCGAGAAAACGCCGCCGATTACGTTCGGTCGTCACGGTACTGGTTGCAGCGTGATCAGTGTCGAGTGACGTCGACGGCTTCGATGTCATACTACATACTGGTCAGATAAGGAGATAACAGTTCCTATCCGATTAACAGGATAGTTGAGGCCTAAATGTGGGAAGGCTGAAATCGAATATCAAATTCTTTAAGATCAGCCACCGCTTTCGAGAGCGGCGAATCACCTGCAGTGGTCGAGGACGTCGCGACCCTCGAGGTAGGCGAACCCGTGTCGATCCGCGTAGGCGCGGGCGTCGGCGGGCGAGAGGGCCTCGCTGGTTTCGTCGTCGAGCATCTCGCAGACGACGACGGCGGGCGAGAGATCGGCTGCGTTCGCGAGCGCCACCCCGAGTTCGGTGTGGCCCTCGCGCTGGGCGAGCAGGTCGGGTGCGGCTCTGAGCAGGTGGACGTGGCCGGGAACCCGGAACTCCTCGGCGAACTCGGTTTCCTCGGGAGCGGCGGCGGCCTCGCCGAGTGCTCGGATCGTCGTCGAGCGGTCGTTGTCGGTGATCCCGGTGTAGGTGTCTCGGTGGTTGACCGTCAGCGAGAACGACGAGCGGTCGTCGTAGCCGAGTTCGTGGTCGGCCGTTGCGGGATGATCAACGACGTCCGAATAGAAGGGGAGATCGAACGCCTCTGCGATCTCGTGCCCGAGCGCGACGCAGACCAGCCCACCGGCGTCGTTTCGCAGTCGTGCGACGGCCTCGGGCGTCACGTTATCGGCGTGGTAGATTAGGTCCGTCTCACCCTCGCGGTCGGCCGCGTCGTGGACGAGGATCGGCTCGCCCGCCCGAAGCGACTCAAGGGCGTGTTCGAACGAACCCGTGGACGGGTCGACGCTCGAGTTCGCTCCAGTGTTCGTCCCGCCCTCGGCGTTCGATCGCGGACCGGCGTGGTGACCAGTCATTCTCGATCCCCCACGGAGACGGTGACGTGATCGTCGTCCTCAAGGCCGAGTTCCTCGCGGAGCTTGTCGGGGGCGATGACCTCGAGCTGGTCGTCGTCGTGGTGCGTGCGCTCGGGGGCGATCGTATAAGCATCCTCGTAGACCTCGCCGTCGACAGTCTCGATCGTCGCGGGGTAGCAGACGGCGGGACCGTAGGTCCGCTCGTCGGACTCCCAGCCGTCGATGGGGACGGGCTCGAGCGAGGCCATGGCGCTGCGTCGGCGGACGCTGTCCTCGCGGAGGTCGACGTTCAGCGTGCCGGGAAACGGCTCGTAGCCGAGTCGCTCCTCGAACTGGCGTTTGTATCCCGCCAGCGAGATGTAGTGGCGCCCCTCGCCCATCCCACTGGTGATGGTTCCCTCGAGCGCGATCTGTGAGTCCGTCTCGAAGATGCGGCGGTAGTCCTCGTACTCGGCGTGGAGCGTCCGCTCGCCCGTTTCAGTGATCGCGACCCACTGGCCGTCGCTGACGGTATCGCGCTCGAGCAAGTCGGCGCTCTCGAGGCGCTGGAGCCGTCGCGAGGCGGTCTGGTTCGACGCGTCGAGGCGCTCCGCGAGGTGGGAACAGGAGATCTTGACGTCGCCCTCGAGTCCGCCCTCGAGTGCGAGGAGTTTGAGCACGGCGAGTTCGTCGTGCCCGACGGCGGACTCGGCTAGTACTGACATACGAGAAAGTATACCGCAGCCCCGTAAAAGTATATCGGATGTGGAACGCATCACGAAACTGTGGTACAGTTCAGGATCGTTTATCGCGTACTCGGACATTCCGAGACGAGTGGAAAAAGCCACCGGTTGGAGAAAACCGTTCGATTGATTCCGAGCATCGGTGCAGGCGTTTTCGACTGCTCGCGGAACCTGCGGTTCTGCGCTTGTGGTCGGTGCACAGTGTGATGAACTGACTGCGGGATCGGGGTCCGTCAGTCGCCGGTGACCGGATCCCGCTCCCAGAACTCGCTGTCCTTCTGCAGTTTCGGGACCCACGTGTCCGAGGTCTGCGAGAGCAACGCGACGCGGGAGGCGGGAACGCCCATGACCTCGTCGAATCCGGGCATGTACTCCCGGACCTCCTCTGCAAACTCGATGACTTCCTCGTGCTCGGGCATCGCCGAGCGGTCGAGTCGCCCCCTCGAGTGGCCGACGTGCATGTACGCCTTTAGCTCGATGAAGTCGGGGTCGGCCTGCTGGTAGAAGCCGGCGTACCAGTCGGGATCCCGCATGTTCTCGCCCTTGACGAGCGTCGTCCGGAGCACCGTCCGAGTCTCGTCCTTGTCCGCGAGGACGTCCATCGTCTCGAGGAGCTTCTCCCAGGCGTCGTCCTCCATCGCGCCGACGACCTGATCGAAGGTGTGGCGTTCGGGGGCGTCGACGCTGACGTACAGTTGCGTGGGATCGCAGTCCCGAAGCATCTCGGGGCGGGTGCCGTTCGAGACGAGGAAGGTGGTGATGTCGCGGTCGTGGAAGGTCTCGATGAGTTCGGGCAGGTAGGGGTAGAGCGTCGGCTCGCCGTCCAGCGAAATCGCGACGTGGCGCGGTTCCATCGCCTGGTCGAACACCTCGCGGGGAACCTCCTCGTTGCCGCCGAAGCCCGAGAGCAGTTTCTTCTGGAGTTTGATCGAGGCGTCGACGACCGCCTCGGGGTCGTCCCACTGGACGTCGTCCATCTCGTAGGAGTGGCCCTTGTGGTCGCGCCAGCAGAAGACGCAGCGCTCGTTACACCGGACGACCGGCGTCATCTGGATGCAGCGGTGAGACTCGATGCCGTAGAAGATGTTCTTGTAACACTTCCCCTCGCCGCGCAGTGCGTTCGCCGTCCAGCCGCAGGTCTGGGCGGCCGTGTGATTCTCGCTGTGGTAGTCCGGGCTCGAGACCTGTGCAGGTCCGCCGTCGCCGTCGCCGCCGTCGGCGTCGGTAGTGGCGTCGGCGCTCGCTCCGTCGGCCCCGGGATTCGCGGAGTCGCTCATGTTGTCGGCCGTTGGGCGGGCGCAGTCAAAAGACGTGTGGTGTTCCGGGCGATTCGTCCCGACGACCGCCTACTCGTCGCGCTGCCGCTCGCTCGAGGAGTCGCCGCCGGGGCCGTCCGGCAGCGAGTGGGGGTCGGGCGGCTCGTCGCCGTGTCTGGTGTCGTCGCGTTCGAACAGGTAGAGCGCCGGCCCCCCGACAACGATCACGAGCAGACCGGGGATCGGCACATCCGGCGGCCCGAGATAGAGAGCGAGCCCACCGCCACAGGTGACGAACACGATTCCTGCCCAGAGCGCGGGTCTCGAGACCTCGAGCCGAGTGGCATCCCGATAGACGATGCCGGCACAGCCGAGGACGATCGCGAACCCAACCACCGCGATTGCGACCCCCTGCAGCGAAACCATACTTCGACCGTTACTGCCGGCCGTAAGTCAGTGTAGCGATTCGTCGAGCGTTCGCGGCGAATCGGATGCTCAGTGAGCCGTCGAGGAGTCGACTCGGGGACCGTCCGCTCGAGTGAACTGTCTCGTCACCGCAACGGTCTCTCCATCTCAGTAGTCTATATAGAAATATGTGGACACTGAGCCATATATATGGCTCATAGCATCCTATTTTTATAACCTCTCGAATATCTCACGTGATGGCAGACAACCAGTTCGGGCGTTCTGTCGATGGGGTATCGCGACGGAAGTTCATCGCTACGAGCGGCGCTGTCGGCGCGGCCGCTATCGCCGGCTGTAGCGAGATGAGTGGCAGTAGTGACGAGCTGTCGGGCGACGTCATCGTCAAGGGATCGAGTACCGTGTTCCCCATCTCGGACGCGATGGCCGAGGAGTTCATGGATGATCACCCGGAGGTCAACGTGACGGTCGACCCGACCGGCAGCGGTGGCGGGTTTGAGAATCACTTCTGCCCCGGTGACGCCGACATCAACGGCGCGTCGCGGCCGATAAAGCAAGAAGAGCAGGATCACTGTGCCGATAACGACGTCACGCCGATCGAGATGACGATCGCGAAGGACGCGCTCACGATGGCAGTCAGCACGGAAAACGACTGGGTCGACTGCATGTCCTTCGACGAGATGGCACAGATCTGGGGCGACGGCGGTGCCACCACGTGGGCTGACGTCAACTCCGACTGGCCCGACGAGGAGATCATGCTCTACGGTCCCGATACGACCTCCGGGACGTACGACTGGTTCTCCTCGAACGTCATCGGTGGGACTCACACCACCGAGTACGAGGGAACCGAGGACGACAATACGATCATCGAAGGACTCGAGGATAGCCCGTACGCGATGGGCTACTTCGGCTACTCCTACTACGCGCAAAACGAGGACCGCGTCAAGGCGCTCGACGTCAAAGAGAGCGAGGACGACGACTGCGGCGAACCGAGTCTGCAGGCGGCCAAAGACGGCTCCTACCCGATGGCCCGTCCGCTGTTCATCTACCCCTCCGAGGAGGCTATCCAGCGTGAGGAGGTCTACGAGTTCGTGAAGTTCTACCTCGAGGAGTCGAATCAGGACTGGATCGCGGACGACGTCGGCTACGTCCCCTCGAGCGACGAGCAGGCCGACGAGAATCTGAGTACGCTCGACGAGAAGGCGGACGTATAGTCGAACGGCGTTTCGGTTTTTATTTGCCAAAAACGAATGGAATATGAGTAAATCACCAGTAGACGCCGATCTCACCCGATCGGCACACGGACGGATTGCAAAGGAACGGTTGTACCACGGACTGTTGTTCTGCTGTGCGGCGCTGACAGTCTTCATCACGGGCAGTATCGTCGCGACGCTGGCGGTCGACGCCTTGGAGTTCTTTCGGCGGGTCGACCCACACGCGTTTTTCACCGGGACCGAGTGGGTCCTGCGAAGCGAGAATCCGATTCTCGGCATCCTGCCGCTCGTGTCCGCCACGCTCGTCGTGACGATCGTCTCGGCGATGGTCGCGATTCCGATCGGTACCGCGGCCGCGGTCTACCTGAGCGAGTATGCGAGCGACCGAACGCGATCGGTACTGAAGCCGGCACTCGAGATTCTAGCGGGGATTCCGACCGTCGTCTACGGCTTCTTCGCACTCGTCTACCTGACGCCGTGGCTCAAGCAGTTGGGGCTCGATCTGAGCCTGTTCAACCTGCTTTCCGCGTCGATTATGGTCGGGATCATGATCATTCCGATGGTCTCCTCGATCAGCGAGGACGCCATGAGCGCGGTCCCGGACTCGCTCCGAGAGGCGGGCTACGGCCTCGGCGCGACGAAGTTCGAGGTCTCGACGAAAATCGTCATTCCCGCGTCGATTTCGGGAATCTTCTCGTCGTACATCCTGGCGCTCTCCCGGGCGATCGGTGAGACGATGATCGTCGTCGTGGCCGGCGGAAGTCGAGCTCGCATGTTCGACCCTACGAACCCCTTCGCAAACCTCTTCAACTCCGGACAGACCATGACCAGCGCGATGGTTCAGGCGGTGACGACCGATCTGTCCGGCGGAACCGACGGCTACTACTCGATGTTTGCGATCGGATTGACCCTATTTGCCATCACCTTCGCAATGAATCTGCTCAGTAACCGTATCGCCGCACGGTATCGGGAGGAATACCAATGAATCGAGCCACGGATCCGACTACCGCGACCGTTTCGGGGGTGACCCGCTGATGGCGACCGCCGGCGATTCCGTCGGTGCCTGGTTCGGTGCGGACGGGCAGATCAACCAGCTTCGCGGGCGTCTGTTCAAAGCCGTCTGTCTCGGTGCGACGCTACTCACGTTGTTTCTTGTGTTCGTCTTCCTCGTTTACGTCGCTAACGACGCGATCCAGCCGCTGACGGCTGACCCCCGCTGGTGGGTGACGGTCGTCGCGACGATTCCGGTGCCGGCGCTCGCTCTCGCAGCGTATTACTACCGGTACGATCCGGCGGCAGGTGAGGTCGCGTACACTGCACTCGGCCTCCCCATCGTCACGTCGCTGCTCGCCGGGGGCATCACGATCTTCTTCAACCACATCCTGACTCCATACGAGTGGTTCGCGCTCGTCGTCTCCGTCGCCGTCGCCGTCGGGGTGCTCTCGGTCCACAATCAGATCCGCGACGCAGGCGCGATCGAGCGATCCCTCGTGGTCGCGGTCGTTCCGCTGCTGGCACTCGTCGGGATTCCGGGGATTGGCGTCGACGTCCCGATCAAAACGCCGTTCTTCGGTCGGGAGCTGTTCCGACTGTCCGTGTCGATTCCCGACCTCGTTCCGGGCCTCCGGGAACTGATTCTCTCGTTGCCGGTCTTACCGATGGCGTCGGTGTCGCTCCTGCTCACATTCGTCGTCCCGATCGCCGCGGTGGTCGCGTGGCACGTTCGCGACGTTCGCGGGACCGATCGAGCGGGACTACTCGCTGGCGGCGCGACCGTCGTCGTGGCGGCACTCGGGCTCATCGTTGAGCCGCTAGCCGGCTTCTCGGCGGTGTCGTGGTTGATTCTGACAACGGTCGTCGGAGTCCCCGTCGGCCTGTACGTCGACCGGGTCCGCCGCCGCGGAACGGGTGTCTCCGGACTCGCGTTCCCCGTCGTCATCGTCGCCGGAATCGCCGTCGGTGCGATCATCGTCGAAGTCGCCGGATTCGGCGCCCCGAACGTCTGGACGAACTGGGGCTTCCTGACGGACGCTCACAGCAGGACCCCTCGAGAGGCCGGCATCTATCCCGCGCTCGTCGGCTCGATCATGATGATCATCGTGGTCGGCATCGCGGCGTTTCCACTCGGCGTCGGCGCTGCGATCTACCTCGAGGAGTACGCACCCAACGACGGGGTGCTTGGATCGGTCGTCGACCTCATCGAGATCAATATCGCGAACCTCGCTGGGGTCCCGTCCGTCGTCTACGGGCTGCTCGGCCTCGCGCTGTTCGTCAAGATAGGCAGCTTGCGACCGGGAATCGTGATCGTTGGTGGGCTGACGATTGCACTGCTCATCCTGCCGATCGTCATCGTTTCCGCGCAGGAAGCGATCCGATCGGTTCCCGATTCCCAGCGGCAGGCCGCCTACGGGATGGGTGCGACCAGATGGCAGACGGTCCGGACGATTGTCCTGCCGCGGGCCATGCCCGGCATTCTGACCGGAATGATCCTCGCGCTCGGTCGCGCGATCGGCGAGACGGCACCGCTGTTGATGGTGGGCGTCGCGGCAGTCGTCCGTATCCCACCGACGTCGTTTTTCGGGCTGTTCAGTGCGATGCCGCGACAGCTCTTCGCGTGGGCGCGATTGGCCAAGCCCGACTTCTATCACGGGGTTCTCGCCGCCGGCGTGCTCGTCCTGCTCGTCGTCCTGCTGATGATGAACGGCACTGCGATCCTCCTCCGCAACAAGTATCAGCGCCAAGAGTAAGATGAACCGAACAAATACATCCGAATCCGACGACGGTGTCGAACAGCGAACGGACGGCAGCGGAACGACCGTCTCCGAACAGACCACTTCGGCCGACGACGAGAGCACCTCGTTGCTCGACGAGTCGTTCGATATTGACGACCGATCACCGACCGGGGCCGCCAATACGATCATCGAGGCTCGCGACGTTAACGTCTTTTACGATGACGTGCAGGCGTTACAGGATGTTGCCATGGCGATTCCGGAGAAGCAGGTGACGGCGCTCATCGGTCCGTCAGGCTGTGGAAAGTCGACCTTCCTTCGATCGATCAATCGGATGAACGACCTCATCGACGCCGCGCGCGTCGAGGGTGAACTGCTGTTCGACGGAAAGAACGTCTACGACGACGACGTCGATCCCGTCGCCCTGCGTCGGAAGATCGGCATGGTCTTCCAGACACCGAACCCGTTTCCCAAGAGCATCCGTGACAACGTCGCCTTCGGACTGGAAGTTCAGGACACGGACGTCGACGTCGACGAGACGGTCCACTCCGCCCTCGAGCGAGCGGCCCTGCTCGAGGAGGTCGAAGACCAACTCGACTCGAGCGGGCTGGACCTCTCGGGCGGTCAGCAACAGCGCCTCTGTATCGCCCGGGCGATCGCACCCGATCCGGACGTGCTCCTGATGGACGAACCGGCCTCTGCGCTCGATCCAATCGCGACCTCGAAGATCGAGGACTTGATCGAGGAACTCGCCGAGGAGTATACGGTCGTCATCGTCACGCACAATATGCAACAGGCCGCGCGAATCTCGGACAAGACGGCGGTCTTCCTCACCGGCGGCGAACTCGTCGAGTTCGACGACACCGACACGATCTTCGAGAACCCCGAACACGACCGCGTTGAGGACTACATCACCGGCAAGTTCGGCTGATGGCCCGCGAAGACTACCGGAAGCGCCTCGAGCGCCTCCGCGAAGCGGTCGTCGCGCTGGGTGACCTCGTCCGCGAGCAACTCGCAAACGGCCTCAGAGCGCTGTTTAGCGGCGATCGAGAACTCGCGAGCGACGTTATCGCGGGTGACCGGGCCGTCAACCGTCGCTCCCTCGAGATCGAAGACGACTGTCTCGACCTGCTCGCACTCCAGCAGCCGGTCGCGGGCGACCTTCGATTCGTCGTCGCCGCGTTCAAGATCGTCACCGACCTCGAGCGGGTCGGCGACCTCGCGACCAACCTGGCCGAGCACACGCTGGAGTCGACCGGCTCCGCCCCGGCGCTGCCGGACGTCGACTTCGAACGGATCGCCGCGCTCGCGCTCGAGCAACTCGAGCAGTCGATCGAAGCGTTCGTCACGGACGACGTCGAGGCGTGCTTTGCGGTCGCAACGCGGGACGACGAACTGGATGCCCGCTGTGGCGCTGTCGCCGAACGTCTCGTTCGGGTTCTCGTCGAACTCCGCACCGACGGCGATGGGGTCCGCGGTGAGACGGTGTTCTCGGATCGACCGGATGACCGGTCACTGGCGGCGGTACTCGGGGACGTCTCGCGCACGTTCGTGATCGTCCGCGATCTCGAGCGCGTCGGGGATCACGCGGTGAACGTGGCCGCTCGGACGCTGTACGCGCTCGAGAACAACGAGACGTTGCTCGTCTGAACTCGAGTTGCGTCCGAAGGTTCCGACATCCCCGAAAGCACCGTTGGCCGCTGGCCCTTGAGCTGGATGCAAACAGCCGTCCCGGCTGACGGACTGTTGCCATCCGAAACTGGTCTTTCTCGAGTACCTGCTTTCGCCGTACCGGGCGTCTATATATGTTTGACCGATCTGCTGAGATCGTATCGATTTCGCACTAGTTATATCCTCCCTGAAAGTGGTAAACGACAACCATTGGCATATGTATGCGCTCGTTGCACTACTATCGGTGCTGGGGCGATTGCCGCCGAACGACCTCCGGGGTACATAGCACTATATAGGCCTCATAGTAGTCTACTTACCTACTCTGTGACTTCGATCCGGTGATGTCGAGAGATACCACGGCGTCTCTGCCGGCCGGACTCGGTCGGCGCGATTTTCTCGCCGCGGCAAGCGTTGCTCTCTCCGGTGGGTTGGCTGGCTGCACCGGTGTCTTCGCTGCAGAGGGCAACAACGTGAACATCGCGGGAAGCAGTACGGTGTTTCCCGTGACCGAGGCGATTGCGTCCGCCTTCTCCGAAGAAAACCCCACGGTCAACCTCTCGCTCAGTAAGACCGGAACCGGTGGTGGGTTTGCGAACTTCTTCTGTGTGGGGCGGACCGACATTAACAACGCAAGTCGAGCGATCGCCGACGCCGAAACGGAACAGTGTGGAACCAACGATATTACTCCCCTCGAGTTCCCGGTCGCGACGGACGCGCTGACGGTCGTCGCCAACCCCGAGGCCGACTGGATCGACTGTCTCACCATCGAACAACTCCGCGAGATCTGGCGCGCCGACGGTGCCCAGCGCTGGAGCGATATCAACGAGGAGTGGCCCGACCAGGAGTTCGAACTCTACGGCGCTGCGACGACGTCGGGTACGTTCGACTACTTCAACGAGGCGGTCCTCGGTGAAGAACTGAACCACCGAAGCGACTACTACGCGACCGAGCGCGACCGAACGATCGTACAGGGCGTGCAGGGCTCGGAGGCCGCGCTCGGCTACTTCGGCTTCTCCTACTACAGCGAGAACCCGGACTCGATCAAGGCGATCTCGATCGATAACGGAGACGGCTGTATCGAGCCGTCGATCGAGACGGCCATGTCCGGCGAGTACACGCCCCTCTCGCGACCGCTGTTCATCTACGTCGCGAAGGAGTCACTCGCCGAACCCGCGGTCCAGGACTTCACCCGCTTCTACATGGAGCAGGCCGCGACGGAGCTGGTCTCCGATGTCGGCTACGTCCCGACCACCGAAGAACAGCGTGACGAGAACCTCGAGAAACTCGAGGCTGCGATCGCGGAGGTGTCCGAATGAGCCAGCCGGACTTCTCTCACGACGGGATTCGAACGGCGCGGGGGACGGTGTTTCGGTACCTCTTCATGGTCTGTGCGCTCCTGTCGATCCTGACGACCATCGCGATCGTGTTGACGCTGCTCGTCGACGCGATCGACTTCTTCCAGACGGTCTCGCCCGTCGAGTTCCTCACGGGCACGCGGTGGAGTCCGACGAACGATCCGGTCTCGTTCGGCGTCCTGCCGCTGATCTCGGGAACCCTGGCCGTCACCGTCGGTGCGGCGATGGTCGCGCTCCCGATCGGTCTGCTGACTGCGATCTATCTCAGCGAGTACGCCTCCGAGCGCCGACGAGCCTACCTCAAGCCGGCACTCGAGGTGCTTGCAGGCGTCCCGACGGTCGTCTACGGCTACTTCGCACTCGTCTACGTCACGCCGGCACTCGATACGTTCTTGCCGCTCTCGACGTTCAACACGCTCTCGGCGTCGATCATGGTCGGAATCATGATCATCCCGATGGTCTCCTCGATCAGCGAGGACGCCATGAGCGCGGTCCCGAATTCCCTTCGTGAGGCCAGCTACGGCCTCGGAGCGACGAAATTCACGGTTTCTACCTCGGTGGTCGTGCCGGCCGCGCTCTCCGGAATCTTCTCGTCGTTCATCCTCGCGCTCTCGCGGGCGATCGGCGAGACGATGATCGTCGCCATCGCGGCGGGGCAGACCCCGCGGCTGATCGACGTGACCGATCCCGCAGGGCTGTTCCTCAATTCGATCCAGACGATGACCGCCGCGATGGTCCAGATCGGGACGGGAGACCTCGTCGGGCAAGGCCCCGCGTACAAGAGCCTCTTCGCGGTCGGACTGACGCTGTTCGTCATCACGTTCGTCATGAACCTCATCAGTGAACTCGTCGCCTCGCGCTATCGAGAGGTGTATCGCTAATGGCGGCCGACACGCGAGACGCGCCCGCCGACTCCGGCTTCGGGCAGGTCAGCCGAACGAAAGACGTCGCCTTCCGCCTGCTCGCGCTGGCGGCGACCCTCGTCGGCATCGTCTCGCTCGCGGCCCTGCTGGCGAACGTCACCGTCGACGCCGTCGGCTGGCTCAACTGGGGGTTCCTCACGAGTCCGCCGCATCCGGATCCGTACGAGGCCGGGTTCCTCCCCGCGCTGGTCGGCTCGATCGCGATCATGCTCGTAATCGCGCTGATTACGTTCCCGGTCGGCGTCGGAGCGGCGGTCTACCTCGAGGAGTACGCCAGTGACGGCTACCTCACGCGATTCATTCAGCTCAACATCGCCAACCTCGCCGGCGTCCCCTCGGTCGTCTACGGCCTGTTGGGTCTGGGACTGTTCGTGGGCCTCCTGGGATTCGGATACGGGACAATACTGGCCGCGGCGTTTACTGTCGGCCTGCTGATTCTCCCCATCATCATCATCTCGGCTCAGGAGGCGATCCGGGCGGTTCCGGACTCCCAACGACAGGCCTCCTACGGGATGGGCGCGACGAAATGGCAGACGATACGGAACGTCGTCTTACCGCGGGCGATGCCCGGCATCATGACCGGGACCATCCTCGCGCTCGGCCGTGCCATTGGCGAGACGGCACCGCTGATCATGATCGCCGCGCCGACGACCGTCTTCGGGATGCCCAACAGTCTGTTTAGCAAGGTCAGCGCGATGCCGCTGCAGATCTATAACTGGGCGTCCTACCCGCAGACGGAGTTCCAGTACGGCGTCGTCGCCGCCGGCGTCGTCACGCTGCTCGTCGTCCTGCTCACGATCAATTCGATCGCGATCATCATCCGGAACCGCTATCAACAGCGCACCTGACAATGACTAACGAACAAATGACTTCCTCGGAAACGGAACCGACCGACGACCAGCTCGCCCCGACGCCGGGAACCGACGGCCTCGAAGACCGTGCCGACGCCGACGGGGAGACGATGATGGATCGAACGCTCCTCGAGGCGCGAGATCTGAGCGTCTTCTACGGCGAGGAACGGGCGCTCGACAGCGTCGACATCGAGCTCCCCGAAAAACAGGTCACGGCGATAATCGGCCCGTCGGGCTGTGGGAAATCGACGTTCCTCCGGTGTATCAACCGGATGAACGACCTCGTCGACAGCGCCCGCGTCGAGGGTGAGCTACTCTTCGACGGGAAGAACGTCTACGACGACGACGTCGATCCGGTCGCGCTGCGCCGGAAGATCGGGATGGTCTTCCAGTCGCCCAACCCCTTCCCCAAGAGCATCCGCGACAACGTCGCCTACGGGCTGAAGGTCCAGGGGAAAGACGACAACGTCGACGAGAAGGTCCGGACCGCACTCGAGCGGGCGGCGTTACTCGAGGAAGTCGACGGCCAACTCGACTCGAGCGGCCTGGAACTCTCCGGCGGCCAGCAACAGCGGCTGTGCATCGCTCGAGCGATCGCGCCCGACCCGGACGTGATCTTGATGGACGAGCCGGCTTCGGCGCTAGACCCGGTCGCGACCTCGAAGATCGAGGACTTAATCGAGGATCTCTCCGAGGAGTACACAGTCATCATCGTCACCCATAACATGCAGCAGGCGGCCCGCATTTCCGATAAGACGGCGGTCTTCCTGACCGGCGGTGAACTCGTCGAATTCGACGATACCGACAAAATCTTCGAGAATCCCGAGCACGACCGCGTCGAGGATTACATCACCGGCAAATTCGGATAGCCGGCCGGCGCGTTCCGCTCGGTCCGTGTTTCCGTTCGATCTCACTATTTCAGTTACCGGACACGTTTCCTCTCAGAGAGGGTGACTAGTCGAACGAAAGAACGTCAGCGAGTCGAATATGTGACGTCTACTGACCATTATGTTTATTATTAGATATGTTGTGGTCCGGAGAACGATGGTCGCCACTGGTGTTCACATCCTGGTCGGTCTGGCACTGGTTGTGCTCGTCGTTCGATCCGACCGGCCCGAGCCATACCTCGTTGCCGCGCTCGCCGCCGCCGTCCCCGACATCGATACGTTCGTCTTCCGCCCGTTGATCGAACTCGGATACGTCTCGAGTCTCCTCTGGAGTCATCGGGGGCTCACGCACTCGCTTCTCGGCGGGGTCGTTATCGTCGCGCTTCTCTCCCCGTTCGGTCCCTGGCGGGCCGCCGCGGTCGGCTTCGGCTCGCACGTCGTCCTCGATACCCTGTCCGGCGGTGTGCGACTGTTCGCCCCCGTCGATCAGACGCTCTATGGGATATCGCTCGATTGGCTGCTTCTGAATGCGATCACGTCAGTCCTCGCGATAACCATGATTCTCGGCGGGCTGCTCGACATGAAATACGATTTCGGACGGTGGCTCCCCCGGCGGTTCCCGACCCCGTCGCTCGAGTGGTTCCGATAGCTCGGCCCGAGATGGCCGATCGGTTCGACGAGCGCGAGGAGGGCGTCACGACGGTCCTGCTCTCGCCGTCGCCGCCGCCGAACCGATCGACGCACACAGTCTTTATCAGGGATGGACGTCGTGACACACGTATGGCCAGACAATCTTACCAGGATAAGCTCACGGAGGTCCGCGAGGACGTCCTCTATATGAGCGAAGTCGTCATGGAACGGCTCCGTATGGGTCTCGACGCCCTGGAACAGAAAGACGAGGACCTCGCCCGCGAAGTGATCGAGGGCGACGGCGAGGTCAACCGAATGTATCTCGATCTCGAGCAGGACTGCATCGACCTGCTCGCGCTCCAGCAGCCGGTCGCGAGCGACCTGCGCTTTATCGCCGCCTCGTTCAAGATCATCACCGACCTCGAGCGGATCGCCGACCTCGCGACCAACCTCGGCGAGTACACGTTCGACGCTGAACAGGACCTGTTCCCCGACGTCGACGTCCAGGAGATGGGCGACCTGACCCTCGACATGCTCGAGGACGCGATGCTCGCCTACGATACCGAGGACACGGAGGCCTGTCGAGAACTGGCGACCCGTGACGACGAACTCGACCAGTTCGCCGAACGGGCCAGCGAGATCGTCGTCCGCGACCTCATCGAGCGCGAACTCGAGTCGCCGGACGAGGTCGAGCGGTTGCTACAGGATGTCTCGCGGCTTCTGTTGACGATTCGTGACCTCGAGCGCGTCGGTGATCACACGGTCAACATCGCCGCGCGGACGCTGTACATGGTCGAAAACAACGACGAACTGATCTACTAATCGGACGGTTCGACACGATAGACGTACTCGCGCGCGATGGCCGTATCTACCCGGTCAGGTTGCCGCCAGTTTCGTTATCGTCAGTCTCGTTACCACCGGTCTCATTGCCACCGGTTTCGTTGCCACCGGTCTCGTTATCTTCAGTTTCGTTGCCACCGGTTTCGTTCCCGCCACCGCCACCATCTTGAATCTCAATATCGCCTTCCATCTGTGGATGCGGTTCACAGCGGTAGACGGCGATATCGTCGCTCGCCTCGAACTCGAACGTCTGGGGCTCGTCCGGACTCGCGACTGGATCGCCCGTCGTGTAGTCATCGATGACCTCACCGTTGCTGTCCCGTAGCTCCAAGTTGTGCGCCTGATCGTCACCCTCCGACCAGCCGATCGTATACGTCTCGCCGGACTGGAGAATGAGCGTCGGATTCGATTCTCCTTCGATATCAGACGGTGCGAGGCCTTCCCATTCGCTGGTCTGGCCGCTGAAATCGATCTCCGTACCGGGTTCAATCTCGTAGCCATCGCTGCCACCGCCGTTACCGCCGTTACCACCGTTACCGCCGTTACCGCCGTTGCCGCCACCACCACCACAGCCGGCGACGAACGCCGTCGAACCTGCGACACCTGTGAGCTTGAGCATGCGTCGTCGAGATAACCGATCGTCTCGTGCCATCACCGTGACTTTGCACTCAACGGGAATAGTCGAATACCCGTCTACTGCGTGGGAGTCAAGTACGGGTCGGTTTGAGGCGGTGTCTCGCCGATTTCCGGCTCGAAACAGTATCGTCGATAGAATGATAGAAACTAATTTCGTCATCTGAGGTATAGGTTCAAGTAAGCTTTCACGTCAGCCACAGCGACGCTCGGGTACGGCTGTTAGCAACTGCGACGCTCGGGCACGCACGTCAACAGCTGCGCCGTATCGATCACGTTCCGCGTCTCGAGCAGTAACTCCGCCGCCTCCCGGACCGTGAATTTGGCCTCGAGGGAGACACCGTGACAGGCGGCGTAACACTCGAGCCAGCGGTTCATCGCGTCTTCGAGCGCGGCGAGTTCGGGTTCGGTAAACGGAACCAGTCGACCGCCGGTTCGGGCTTCGACGTAGAGCCAGATGGCCTGCCCCGCTCCCTCGCGCAGGTACTCGTCGGCGGCGTCCGGACTCGGATCGACGGCCGTCTCGCCGTCCGAACCGTCGGCGTCGAGCGCCGCTCGCTCGCGTTCGGCGCGACGGGCGAGCGCGGCGATTCGAGGACCGTACCGGCTCACGTTACCCCTCGCGGTACTCGACTCCCTTGCCGCCCCGCGGGTGTTCCCACTCGGTGTCGGCGACGATCGCACAGGTGCCACACTCGACGCAGGGCTGGGTGTCGAGGCTGACCAGCGTCTCCTCGTTGCCGTTCGTTTTGACCGTCTCCGAGCGGTAACAGCCGCCGCCGAAATCCTCCGCGCTGACCGGGCAGGCGCTGACGGCCGCACCGCTGGCGGCGTAGGATTCGTCCCGGAGTTCGATGTGGGGATTGCCCACGTCGGTATCGTAGGTCAGATCGCCGATTCGCTCCTCGAGGGTCGGCGGCTCGATCTCGTTCTCCCAGTGCATCGTCTTGCCGTGTTCCTCGGCGATCAGCGTCGGCAAGGAGACGTAGCCGGTCTTCGTATCGGGAAGCATCGACACGAGGAACGGCGAGTTGTACGCCCGCTGGAGCAGACGGTCCGCGATCGGGTTGCCGACCGCGAGCGAGCCGATCGGCGACTCGAGCACCCGCTCGACCGCCGCGGTAACGGTGTCGTTTTCGCCGACGGTCCGGCTCAGTTCGTACTGCCGAGGGCGAAGTTTGCCCATCGTGCCGGAGTCCTCGAGCATCTTCGTGTACCGTCGGCCGGCCGCCTCGGGATCGCCGTTACCCCGGGTGACGTCGAAGGCGTCGGCCGCGAGCGCGCCGGCGGTGACGGCGTGGTTCATCCCCTTGATGATCGGCCCCTGGGCCTGCATCTGGCCGGCGGCGTCGCCGACGAGCACGAGCCGATCTCGATACGGCTCACGGTGAGCGACCTTCTTCGAGTCGGGGACGAGCTTCGCCGCGTACTCGCGCTCGCGGTACTCGTTTTTGAACCAGCCCGCCAGCAGCGGGTGGGTCAGCAGGGCGTCGAGCAGCTCGTGGGGTTCGGCCTCCTGTTCGACGAGACTATCGAGGTGGAAGACGGTCCCGATCGAGAGCGAATCCTCGTTCGTGTAGAGGAAGCCGCCGCCGCGGACGTCCTCGAAGAGGTCGCCCGAGAACAGGTGTGCCGCACCCTCGTCCGGCCCGATATCGAACCGATCGTCGATCGCGTCGGGATCCATATCCACGACGGCCTTGACGCCCTGGAACCACTCGTCGGGTTCCTCCCAGTCCATCAGTCCCGCCTCGCGGGCGAGTTCGGAGTTGACGCCGTCGGCCGCGACGACCAGATCGGCTCTGATCGGGTCGAGTTCGTCGCAGGTGACGCCGACGATCTCTCCGTCATCCCTGAGCAGGCCGTTCACTCGAACGTTCGTCAGGACCCCGCCACCGGTCTCGCTCGTCTTCTCGTGGACGCGCTTCTCGAGCCAGGAGTCCATCTCGCGGCGGAGCACGGCGTCACACCAGTCGGTGTCGTGCTCGTGGAGATCGGCCAGGTCGTAGGTCTTGACCGAGTTCCCGGCCACGTTGTGGATGTAGTAGTCCGTGACCGGACGCTCGGCGGCTTCCTCGCGAAAGCCATCGAAGAGGTCGTCGAGCGTATAGGGGGCCGAGTCCTCGGCGTAGAGCAGCCCGCCGGAGACGTTCTTCGAGCCCGCTTCGGTCCCGCGCTCTAAGACGAGCGTCTCGACGCCGTGGTCGGCCAGCCGCGCCGCCGCTGCGGCTCCGCCGGGACCACAGCCGACGACGACGGCCTCGTAGTGTTCGTAGTCGTCCGTCGCGGCCGCCATCACTCGTCACCCCCGTCGGCGACGGCTTCGGGCTCGAGGGCTGTCTCACCCGATTCGACGGCCTCGGTGAGCCGCGGCAACACTTCGAAGAGGTCGCCCTCGATGAAGTAATCCGAGAAGTCACGGATCCGGGCGTCGGTGTCGGTGTTGATCGCGACGATGGTGTCGGACTCGTCCATGCCGACCTTGTGCTGGACTGCACCGGAGACGCCGGCGGCGATGTAGAGAGCCGGCGCGACGACCTGTCCGGTCTCGCCGATCTGGCGTTCCTCCTTCGAGTACGCCTCGACGTGACCTTCGAACTGGTAGGTAGAGGTGACGATTCCCCGCGTGATGCCGAGTTCGGCGTCATCGAACGCGTCGACCAGATCGAGCCCGATCTCCATCCCCTCGGTCGGATCGTCGGCGATTCCGCGGCCCAGACAGACGATCACGTCGTGGCCGGTGAGGTCGATCCCGGCCTCGAGCTGGTCGTACTCGGCGATTTCGACGCGGAACCACTCGTCCTCGAGGTCCATGTCGTGTTCGACGACGAGCCCGTCCCGGTCAGAATCCGGCTCCATAGGGTCAAAACTACCGGGAATGACCGAACACCCCTGCGGGTGGAAGTCCCGATCCGGATTGTCGAGACAGAGGATCGTCGAGTACTCGAAGCCCGAGAAGTCCGGTCGCTTCATGTGCAGGACCTTCTCGACGGTCTTCTTGACGCCGGGCTCGCCGGTCTTGACCGGGTTCGATATCTCGTTCTCTTCGATGAACAGGTCCGAACAGTCCGAGGCCAGTCCGGAGTCGAGTTCGGCCTGAACCTTCGCCGAGAGATCCCGCCCGTTGTTCGTCGCCGGGAACAGGACGTAGCGCGGCTTGTCGTAGTCGCGCCAGTCGGTGCTCTCGACGGTTCCCTCCCCGCGGGCCATGTGCGCCGAAATTTCGGTGTAGGGTTTGTGCAGGAACCGCTCGAGGCGCTCGTCCTCGTGATAGACGGCCACATCGGCACCGTAGGCGATACACTCCTCGGCGAGGCCATCGCAGTCGTCGCCCATCAGGAACGCGACGACGCGTTCCTCGTCGCCGTAATCCACTTCGAACTGGTCCATCAGTTCGCGGCCCTTGCCGAGCATCTCCTTCGAGACCTCGAGCAACTCGCCGCCCTGCGTCTCACAGAACACCCACAGGTCCGCGTAGTCGCCGTCCGCGAGCGCTCGGACGTGTTTCTTGTCGCGAGTGGGATGTGAGAGGCCGTCGTCTTCTTCTGCCGGTTCATCGTCCGCCTCTTCCGTTTCGGCTTCTGCTTCCTCCGCTTCCTCCTCTGCTTCTTCCGCCTCTTCCGCCTCTTCCGCTTCGTCACCGACGTCTTCTTTCGTCTCCTCGTACTCGCCTTCCGTCTCTGTTCCCTCCTCGACACCGTCGCTCTCGCCGCTGTCGGCACCGATCTCCTCGAGCCGCCGGTGGACTGCCTCGCGAGCCGTCGCTCGATCCTGACCGGCCCGCTCGGCCTCGAGGATCGCCTGTAGTTCGGCTTCGTCGTCGATCGTCTCGAGTTCCGCCGTCAGTTCGTCGACCGTGTGCTCGTCAGGGTCTACGTTCGTCATGATCAGTCACCTGCCGCGTACGGTTGCATTTCCTCGAGTACCTCGTCCATGCCGTCGTCGGGATCGATCATCGTCGCCTCCCGCTCGGAGGGTGCTTTGGGGATCGGATCGACCGACGAGACGATGGTCGGCGAGCCGTCGAGTCCGATGTAGTCGGGATCGAGGTTCAGGTCGGTGTGATCCCACGTCGTCAGATGGTCGTCGTGCTCCGCGGCCCGCTCTTCGGTTTCCGCCCGGAGCTCCTTGTGGGTCAGTCGGTGCGAGGCCTTCCGATAGGTCGGCTCGAACTCGGGATCGGTGACGACGAAACAGGGCAGCGGCGCTTCGACCGTCTCGATCTCGTCGATATCGCCCTCGACGAGTCGCTTCGCGCGCAGGGTTCGCTCGTCGGGATCGATGTCGAGTGCGACCACGTGGGTGACGATCGGCCAGTCCATCGCCCAGCAGGTCTGGGGACCGGTCTGGCCGGTCTCGCCGTCCGCCGTCTTGAACCCCGCAAACACGATGTCGATATCCGCGACTTCCTCCTGATACGTCTCGAGGCCGGCGCTGAGCGTGATCGCCGTCGCCCACGTGTCGGAGGCGGCGAGTTCCCGATCGGAAAGCAGGTAGCTGTCGTCAGTGTAGACCGTCTCCATCGCCCCTTTCAGGACGTCGGCATAGCCCGGCGGTCCCATGCTCATCCCGGTGACGTGGCCGCCGTGGCGTACCTTGGTCTGCAGTGCGGCCTGGAGCGCGAACTCGTCGTTCGGGTTCATCACCGTCGGCGTCTTCCCGCGCTCCAAGTGGCCGTCCTCGTCGAACGAGACGGCCCCCTCCGAGAAGTCCGGAACGCCTTTCGTCAACACGATCGACCGCATGGATACCTCCGTCCGTATGTGGCTTTCAGTAGCATGCCTGTGGCACTCTATCATAGTATCAGTATTAAGAATAGGGGTAAATACCGCCGTGAAAAACGCAGTCCCTGCCTCGAACGCTTCTCAGACGGGTATACCGACTCGAGCGAGACGAACGAATCCACTCCCTCGAGCAGCGAACCGAGTCGCAAACGGACTGAAAAAGTGCCGCGTTACTCGCGTTCGCGTTCGGTCGTCCCCATCGTGATCTCGCCGTCGGCACGGATCGTGCCGTCGACCTCGGCGTCGGGTCCGAGCTCGAGGTCATCACAGGAGACGTCGCCGAGGATGCGAGCGTCCCGTCTGATGGTGACGTCGCCGTCTCGAGTGGTCACGTCGCCGTGGATGCGGGTTCCGTCGCCGACGGTGACGTCACCGCGGGCCCGGAGGCTGCCGAAGATGTTGCAGTCCGCACCGACGTCGATCGTCTCGGCGCGGACGTTGCCGTGAAGCCGGCAGTCGTCGCCGATTGTCGCGGGCGTCGAAACTCGCCAGGCGTCGTCCCCGACGGTCGCGTTCCGGGGGATCACGAGCGGGTCGGCCTCCGGCTCGCCGTCTTCGTCGTCGACCAGTTCGGAGATGAGCCGCTGGGCTGCGTCTTCCTCGCCGATCAAGAGGAGGTGTTTGAGGTAGACGAACAGGAACACGATCGTCGGCATCGGATTCCGGATAACGATCCAGCCGTTGGCCTCGAACCCGTCCTCGATTTCGACGTCGTCGCCGATGTCGAGGTCGCCCGCGACTTTCAGTTTGCCGCCGATGTGGACGCGCTCGCCGATGTAGGCGTCCTGCCCGACGAGGACGTTTTCCGCGACGTCACACCACATGTCGAGTCGGCAGTCGCCCTCGGCCTCGATCGCGCCGCGAAACTCGGCGCTCTCGCCGGCCAGCACGTTTCGGCCGCGGACGCCGAACTCGATGGTTGAACGGCCGCCCACGAGGACGTCCCCGTCAGTTACGAGGTCGCGCTCCTGGGCTTCCGTTCCGTCGGGAACGACGAGTTCGTCGAGCGGATCCCTGCTGAAGGCCACATTCGCATCCAAAGGGAGTACCACCTAATAAACCTCGCGCGTCGTCAGTCGTTCGTCTGACGCCCGTCTGCCGTTCCGATCGCTCGCGTCTCGCAGTCGTCGGACACAGTCGCCTCGCTTTTACACTCCCGCTGCGTACGACCAGCCATGACTACGCTCGCATTCGACGACGAGGGCGTCGACGTCGTCTACGAAGGCACCGAGTTCCGCCTCGAGCAGGAACTCATCGAGGAAGCCACCGAGAAATCGTACCACGACGTGACCGACCACGAAGTGTTGCAGATCGTGGCGAAACAGCCGAACCTGCAGGGCGAGCCCCGCCGTATCGGCGATATTCTGGACTGACTCGGTCGACCCGCGTCTTCGAACGGCTCTCCTCAGTAGACGACGTGGAGCAGGACGAAGACGACGATCCCGAGCGAAAACGAGATCAGCCACAGCGTCGCCGCGATCCGACCGATACGGGCGTGACTCGTTTTTGGTAGCTCGGCGACCGGGTAGGCGAACGCGAGCAGGAGCGCGTAGTAGAGCAAGGGGATACAGACGATCGCGAGCAGGATGTGGATCGCCAGAATCGGCAGGTAGACGAACTGTTCGATAGCCGCCGGTCCCGGAAAGTCCTGCGGCCCGCCGGTCACGGTCAGTCGGTAGAGGTAGAGCGCGAGAAAACTCACGAACAGGCCGAACGAGGACACCATCGCGACCCGATGGCGATCGACCTCGCCGCGTCGGATCGCCCGCCAGCCGACCGTGATCGTCCCGATCGCGATCGCACTGAGCACGGCGTTGACGAGCGGAATCGCCTCGAGAAACCACTCCGGAGCCGCCGGCACGCTCGAGGACGGAATCCGACCGCCCGCGGCGGCGAAGACGACCGCAAGCGACACGACGCTCAACACGCCGGTGAGGAGGCGCACGCGCTCTCGAGGGACGTATTCCATGTGTGACCGTTCGAGTGGAGCGGGAAAGTGGTTGCTCTCTCGGCTGGGCAACCCCGTGACGGAGGACGACAGAGCGGGGACTGACAGGCCACGACGGACTGGCCTACCTCGCGGCGGGCCGCCGCTCGGATCGACCCCGCATCAGGACGGACACGAGCAGGAGGACGAAATCGAATACGAGCGCCGCCAGCAACCCGTACCGAATCAGGAAGAGGATACCTGCGACCGCGGCGATCACTCCAGCGATTGCTGCGGAACCGTTTCCGGTGGCAGCAATGGACCGGTACACGTGGTATCCGACACCGA
Source organism: Natrinema zhouii (assembly GCF_013456555.2). Classification (GTDB taxonomy): domain Archaea; phylum Halobacteriota; class Halobacteria; order Halobacteriales; family Natrialbaceae; genus Natrinema; species Natrinema zhouii. The sequence continues at coordinate 989,505 of NZ_CP059154.1, read as the reverse complement.
CCTGGAGGACGAACGCGACGAGACCGAACAGGGATATCGCGGGCATTCAACAGCAATTCAGAGAGGGACATCATATACATGTTGGTGAATGAAACTCTTCAAACGGTCGTACCACTGCTCGTCGACCGGCGGTTCAGACACGATTAGTCGATATTCTCCGCACTGTCGGCTGGTAACGCTGTTCTCTCGGCCTCAAGTAGAACTGTCGCGATAGCCGCAGCCACCGCTCGTCGGTGTAGCATCGAAACGAATTATGCGTGGGTGATGTCCTCGAAGGAGATCACCTGCATCGATCGTGGTGGAGCTCAGCCACCTGTGCGATGCGTGGGACCGGATTCGAACCGGCGGACCCCTACGGGACAGCGCCCTCAACGCTGCGCCGTTGGCCTGGCTTGGCTACCCACGCTCGCGGTCTCTGTCTGCACTCAATCGTATCCAGTGTGATTATAAAAGCCCTTTCCTTTGGGTCGGTGACTGCGGCCGAGTCCCACGGAATTACGGCCAGCGAGCGACGGATACTCGAGCCGGTCGTCCCGCGAGATCTGATGGTCACGCTCCCGCGAGACCTCACTGCGAGGTCGTCCATCGACCCGACAGAGACACAAAGGCTTCAGTACTCGAGCGAAATTGTCGATCGATGTCGTTGTCGTTGTCGTCGGCTCGGACGCGTGCGCTCGCGGGTGCCATCGTGGCCAGCGGGATGGTCGCGACGGGGCTCATCGTCTCGCCGTCGACGATGCTCGGCGCTGTCGACTCGCTCACTGCGGACCCGCTCCTGTTCGGTCTCCTCGTCGTCGGTCTCTACCTCGTGCGACCGCTGCTCGCGTGGCCGACGACGCCGCTCGCAGTCGTCGTCGGCTACGGCTTCGGCGCGGCCGTCGGACTCCCCATCGCACTCCTCGGCGTCGTCGTGACCGTGCTCCCCGTCTTCGTCGCCGCCCGCTGGCTCACCGCGGACGACGCGGAGCCAACCCGTCGTACTCGAGACATTCCTCCAGAGAGCGAGGACGGAGACGGGGGGCTCCTCGAGCGGGCCGGCGACACCGTTGCGCGCTACTACGAAACGGCGGGCCCGCTCCGGGGGGTCACCGCCTCGCGGCTCGCGCCGATTCCGTCGGATATCGCGACCTGTGCCGCCGCAGTCAGTGGCGTTTCGCTCCGTCGGTTCGTGGTCGGAACGGTGATCGGTGAACTCCCGTGGACGACCGCCGCGGTCGTCGTCGGTGCCTCGGCGGCGACGATCACCTCGAGCGGGCTCGGCGAACTCGGCGTGGCGTTCTCGCTCGTCTGTGCCGCCGCTGCCGTGTTCCTCCTCGCTGGCCCTGCATACCGCGCCATCCGAACGGAGAGTCGACCAGGAACGGACGAGGCGGAGAACGCGACCCGATCGGCGGACAGCTAACAGCTTCGAATACAGGGACTCCGACTGGTGACGAGCAAGCGCGTCGCGAAAATCCGTTCTGCAACCGCGAGGGATCGACCGACGGCTCACTCGTCGCCGAGACCCTCGACGAGCGAATCGCTCATCTCCTTCAGATCCGACTCGAGTCGCCGGTAGGCCTCGGTATCGGTCAGCTCCTCGATGGACGCTTCGTCCTCCAACGTCTCCATCTTGTTCGAGATTGACTCGAGTTTCCGCCGGTCGCCGTCACCGTAGCGCGACTGGACCCGGAGGTTCTCGATGATCCGCGTGAGCTGGGTTCGCGTGACCGGCTTCGTGAGGTAGTCGTCGATGTCCAGCTCGACGATATCGAGCCCGGGATCGACCGCGGTCACCATGAGCACCCAGCAGTCGTAGCCCGTCGCTCGAATCTCCTTGAGCACCCGGTCGCCGGTGATATCGGGCATGTGCCTGTCGAGCAGGACGATATCGATCGCATCGCTCATTCGCTCGAGTGCAGTGTGCCCGTCGTAGGCCGTCACGACCTCGTAGTTCTCGCCGACCCACATCGCGTAGAGATCGGCGAGCTCCCGTTCGTCGTCGACGACGAGGATCGTCGGTTGCGAAGACATAGTACTCGTTGTCCGAGACCACAGACCGCCGTCTTGTAGGGGTTCCGGGCGACTCACGGCTCGAGTCGGCCGCTGAAAGAGTCAGTTCGGCTCGCCACTACCGCGATCTCAACGGAAGGGATCGCTGCAGTCGATGATGACCCCGTGCTGTGGGCAGACGTACTTGCAGTGGCGTTTGTACATCGGGGCCTCGCAGTGCGGACAGCGCGGCGCACCAGTCGCCCGGTCGCTCGAGTCGGCCGCGCCGGAACTACTGGCGTCGCCCACGTTGGCACCCCCAGCGGAGCCGTCCCCGTCGGCACCACCATCCGACCCCGTCCCGCCGCCGTCGGCAGTCATACGTCAGTGTTCTCACCGGGCACTGCTAAGTGTGGTGTTCCCGCGGCTCGGCGACGGAAACGCGAGCGGAGAACACGAAGACGAGAGAAATACGGTAGAACCTACAGCGCCGAAGCGGCCTTACTCAGTGCTCAGCACTCCGACCAACCGCAGCTGTTGCAGGTTTTGCACCCTTCGCTGAACTCGAGCGCGAGCGAGCCACAGTCGGGACACTCCGGCGACTCGCCGGCGTCGATGAGGTCCTGCGTCGTATCGTCTGCGTCCGCGTTAGCGTCGGCATTCGCAGACGGCCCGCCCTCCGCGGCGGCCGCGCCGCCGTCGGTCTCGGGCCCGTCGTACTCGCCGAGGTCCGCGTCGGCCGACTCCTCGAGCGTCTGCTGTTTCGGATACGGCTTGTCGATCTCGTTCTCGAGGTAGCGCCGCATCGCGGTGCCGATGGCGTCGGGGATAGACTGGATCTGTTCGCCCTTGTCCCAGGCCACCTTCGGCGAGCGCGTGCCACAGAGTTCGTCGACGATCTCTTCGGGATCGACGCCCGAACGCAGCGAGGTCGAGATGACCTTCGCGAGCGCCTCGGTGAAGGAGTTCGTGAAGCCGCCCGAGTGGCCGATGTTCGCGAACAGCTCGAACGGCTGGCCGGTCTCGGGGTCCTCGTTGATCGTCACGTAGATCTTCCCGTAGCCGGTGTCGATGCGCTGGCTGACGCCCTGCAGGGCGTCGGGTCGCTCGCGCTTCTCGGTGAAGTCCACCTGCACGGGCTGTCCGTCGTGTCCGTCGCCGCCGAGCAGTCCCTCGACGTCTTCCTCGAGGACGTCCTGGACTTCCTGGCTCTCGAGGAAGGCCTCGAGGCCGCCGAAGATTTCGTCGATCTGCTCGACCAGCGCCTGTGCGGCCTCGGTCTCGTCGGCGAAATCGGCGTTGTCCGCGCGCGTCGTCAGCACCTGCTTCGAGCGGGTGCCGTCGCGGTAGTAGGTGACGCCCTTGCCGCCGTTCTCGTAGACCCACTCGAAGACCTCCTTGGCGTCCTCGAGCGTGGAGTCGTTCGGCGCGTTGACCGTCTTCGAGATGGCCGAGTCGACGCCGTTCTGGCAGGCACACTGCACTGCAGCGTGCTGTTTCGCCGAAACGTCCGACGTGATGACGAACAGTTCGCCGATCGCGTCCGGCACCGTCGAGAGCCCCTCGACGCCGTCGAACTGGTTCGTCGCCATCTGCTCCTGGGCCTCTTCCTTGACCGCGCTGACGTCGATGTCGTTGTCCTCCAGGACGCGGAGGAAGTAGTCATCGAACTCGACGAGCATCTCGTCGCCCTGCACGTCGTCGGTGACGTTCTTGTAGTAGGCGACGTTGTAGATGGGTTCGCAGCCGCCCGTCGTGTTGCCGACCATCGAGGTCGTCCCGGTCGGGGCGATGGTCGTCACGTTGTGGTTGCGGATCGGGAAGCCGTCTTCCCAGTCGTCGGCGTCCTCGCCGGTCTGGCGCTCGAACCACTCGCGGTACTCGGTCGGGGTCGCGTACTTCGACTCGTTCCAGTCGTTGAAGGACCCGCGCTCTTCGGCGAGTTCGTGGCTCGTCGCCTTCGCGCCGTGGTTGATGTGGGTCATCAGCTGGCTGGCGACTTCGTTGCCCTCCTCGCTGCCGTACTTGATGCCGAGCTGGACGTACAACTGGGCCAGACCCATGACGCCCAGACCGATCTTGCGCATGTCGTGGACTTTCTCCTCGATCTCCTCGACCGGGAAGTCCGACATCGTGACGACGTTCTCGAGGAAGCGCGTGCCGTACTCGATGCGCTCGTCGAACTCCTCGAAGTCGATGGCCTCCTCGAGGAAGGCGTCGACGGCCGCTTCCTGCGAATCGTACTCGTCGCCGTGCTCGTCGGACCAGACGCGCCAGTCGGGGGCGTCGAGCGCCGCCAGCGTCGAGAGGTTGATGTGACCGAGGTTACAGGCCTCGTACTCCTCGAGCGGCTGTTCGCCACAGGGGTTCGTCGCGAGCATCCGGTGGTCGTCCTGCTTCTCGACGTCGAAGGAGTGCTCCTTGTTGACGCGCTCGAGGTAGATGACGCCCGGTTCGCCGTTCTCGTGGGCCCCCTGAACGATGCGCTCCCAGACGAGTTCCGCGGGGATCGAGAGCGGTTCGCCGACCTCGACGTGCTCGCCGAGGTCGTACCGGCTGTACATCTCCTTGGTCTCCTCGGTGGCGATGTGGGGCTCCTCGGTCCGCGGGTTGGTGAAGGTGTACTCCTCGTCGTTCTGGACCGCGTCCATGAAGTCGTCGGTGACGCCGACGGAGATATTGAAGTTCGAGAGGTGGCCCTCGACCGCGTTCCGCAGGTGCTTGGGGACGCGCCCGTCCTCGTCGATGAGGTCGCGTGCTTCCTCGAGCGCCTCCGAGAAGGTGGTATAGGTGTAGTCGTCCGGGTCGTTCAGCCGCAGCGTATGAGCGAGCGAGACATCCTTGTTCTTGGCGTGGATGAACTCGATGACGTCGGGGTGGGAGACGCGCATGATACCCATCTGGGCACCGCGGCGGGTCCCGCCCTGCGCGATGGTCTCACAGAGCTGGTCGTAGGTCCGCATAAAGGTGATCGGGCCCGACGCGATGCCGCCGGTCGAGCCGACCGAGTCGCCGTAGGGTCGCAGCTGCCAGAAGCCGTAGCCGACGCCGCCGCCGGACTGGAAGACTTCGGCCGCCTTCTTGGCGGTCTCGTGGATGTCCGAGAGGTCGTCGTCGGGCGACATAACGAAACAGGCCGAGAGCTGCTGGAGCTCGTTGCCCGCGTTCATCAGCGTCGGCGAGTTCGGCATAAAGGAGAGCGACTCCATTCCGTCGGTAAAGGTCTCGGCGACGTCCTCGACGTGGGCTCGAACCTCGTCGGGGAGTTCGGGAACGATCGTGTCGTAGGCGAACTTGTTGACGTTGCGCTCGGTGAGCGTCGTCTCAACATCGTCGTCCGCGATGACGCCCTCACCGAAGACCTCCGCGGCGAGCTCGTCGCGGCGCGGGTGGTCGGGCTTTAGCTGGTCGGGCGTGACGGTGATCTCGAGGTCGCGCTTTTCGGCCTCGTAGACGGCCTCTGCGAGGGCGATGTTCGTGCCGACGCGATCGAAGAGATCCTCCTGGGTCTCGATCAGGTCGCCGTTAGCGTCCTTCCGAAGATAGCGGGCCGGCAGAATGTTCTCGTAGGCGTTGTCGGTCAATCGCTCCGCCAGGGTGTCCCCGTCGGAACGCTTGATCGGGAGTGTGAGATCCGCCGCGGAGAGTTCCGCGTCGCTCATGCGCGCGTCACCTCGTCGTTACACCGCTGCCGCATACCGATTCTAACGTCGGTCCGGGTCGTTGCTCTCATCATTCGTAACGAAGGTTCGATATTCATGCATCCATCTTAAAACGTGGTGTTGTTGTTCTATGCTGCTTGTATTACTGAAAGTTGGGTTGTAAAGATGTCTCTGTAACCTATCCTTTCTCTGTTCTCCGTCGGCCGTCGAAACGGCCGCCTTTGTGGTCAGTACATCCTACGTCGCCGACCGCCTTAACAATTTTCAGACTAGATTGGAACTGACTGTAAGCGGCGCAAATCCGTTGCATTCACGTAATTTCTCTTTCGCAGCGGTCCAAAGCGGCAGCGAAACAGCGTTGCTCGAGCTGTCGCCGGTCACCACTCGAGTCAGTCACTGTTGCCAGTCAGTCACGATACCCAGAAAGATTACGTCCCTGCAGTACACGGGAGTATATATGATCGAAGCACTGACATCAGGATCGACACTCCTCCTCGTACTGGCGGGGTTGGCTGCCTTCGCCGTCGCCGTCGTCGCCATCAAGATCGCGATCAAACTGGCCATTCGCATCGGTATCGTCGCCGCCGTCGTCCTCGCAGGACTGTATGCCGCCGGCTTCACTGATCTCTCGTTTCTGCCCTTCTGAACCGTCGACTGCGGTATTCGCTCCTGAAACCGCGCTCTTTACTTCGTGATCGGTTCGACGCTCAGACCGACTCGAGAAAGTTTTCGATGACGTCGTGTCCGACGGCCGTGAGCACGCTCTCCGGATGAAACTGAACACACTCGAGGGGATACTCGCGGTGGCGCACGCCCATGACGAGCGTGTGGTCGCCGTGTTCCGCGGTCGCCGATACGTCGAAACAGTCGGGGACATCGGTCGCGATCAGCGAGTGATACCGACCGGCGCGAAAGCCCTGCTCGAGGCCGGCGAAGACGCCCTCGCCGTCGTGGTCGACCGCGCAGGCCTTCCCGTGGATCGGTTCGGGGGCGCGGCCGATAGCCCCGCCGTACTCGTAGACGGCGGCCTCGAGGCCGAGACAGACGCCGAGCGTCGGCACGTCGGGAGAAACCTCTCGGAGCACGTCCATCGTGATACCGACGTCGCGGTCGTTTTTCGGATGGCCCGGCCCCGGGCTGATGACGATCGCGTCGGGATCGACGGCGCGCACGGCCTCGAGCGAGGCTGTATTCTTCAGGACCTCGGTTTCGGTGCCGGCCAGTTGGCTGACGTACTCGACGAGGTTATAGGTGAACGAATCGTAGTTGTCGACGAACAGGACCGTCAGCGGGTCCGCGTTCCCGTTCTCGTTCTCATCCCCGTCCGTATCGACATTCATCTCATCGGTCGTGGTCGCGCTCATCGACTCACCTCCGCCGTCGCATCGGGTTCGTCGTTCGGACTCGAGTCACCGTCGCCAGCCGGCAGTTCGATCTCCTCGAGCGCCGCGAGGACGCCGCCCATCTTCTGCTCGGTCTCCTCGTACTCGGCGGTGGGATCGCTGTCGGCGACCAGCCCCGCGCCGGCCTGGACCGTGATTCGATCGCGGTCACCCTCGTCCTCGACGGTCGCCGTCCGAATCACGATCGCGAAGTCAGTATCGCCGGTCCACGAGTAGTAGCCGACGCCGCCGCCGTAGAGGCCGCGGGGTTCGGACTCGAGGTCGTCGATGATCTCCATGGCCCGGATCTTCGGCGCGCCCGAGAGGGTGCCGGCGGGGAAGGACGCTCGAGTCGCGTCGAACGCATCCGCATCGGCGGCCAGTTTCCCGGTCACGGTCGACTCGATGTGCTGGACGTGGCTGTATTTGAGGACGTTCATGAACTCGTCGACGCGCACCGAACCCGGCTCCGAGACTCGACGAACGTCGTTTCGCGCGAGATCGACCAGCATCGTGTGCTCGGCGCGTTCCTTCCCGTCGGCTAGCATTTCGCCCGCGAGCCGGCGGTCCTCGACGGGACTCGAGCCGCGGTCGCAGGTGCCGGCGATGGGGTTGGACATGACCTCGCGCCCGCGGACGGAGATCAGCGTCTCGGGACTGGCTCCGACGACGGTGAGTTCGTCGTGATCGAGCAGGTACATGTACGGCGACGGGTTCACGTCTCGCATCGCCTCGTAGAAACCGAGGGGGTCGATATCGCCGTACAGTTCTCGCGTCCGTGAGATAACGCCCTGATAGATGTCTCCGTCGAGGACGTGCTCTTTGGCCCGGCGGACGCTGTCTTCGTACGCCGCTTTTGCTCCCGAACTCTCATTCTCGCGGACGAATCCGCCCGTCTCGGGCCGCTCGGCCTCGCGCAGCGTCGCCGCCACTGCAGCGGCCTCGTCACGGAGCGCGTCGTAGACCTCGTCCGGGTCGTCGTCGGCCTCGAGCACGGGCGTGAAGACCAGGGAGAGCGTTCCGTCGCGCTCGTCGAACGCTAGCGTCTTCGTCGTCAGGAGGAACTGGGCGTCGGGGAACCGGGAGTCGGGCCGCTCGCAGCCCACTTCCTCGAGCCAGAGGTCGTAGACGGCCTCATAGGCCAGGAACCCGACCAGCCCGCCCTCAAGGTGCTGGCGATCGTGATCGGGGGCGTTCTCGAGGCGGACGTCCGGCATCGCGGCCCGGAGCGCGGCGACGGTGTCCCCCTCGCTGTCCGTCCGAACGGCGTCGAGCGGTGCGTCGTCGGTGAGCGCCTCGACGGTCGCCTCGCCGGACTCGACCGTTACGACGGCCTCGGGATCGTAGCCGACGTAGGAGTATCGCGCGTGGCGTTCGGCGTCCGCGGCGCTCGGCCGGAAGGCCCCGTCGGGGTCGCTCGAGGCTGTCTTCTCGGCGCTCTCGAGCAGGAAGGCGTACGGCACGCGACCGCGGTCACTCGCGTCGGATCGACCGGTGAGCGCGGCGTAGGCGGCCAGCGGCGTCGTCTCGCACTCGAGCGTCGCGGCGGTACGGACGACGACCGGTCGGTCCGCGCGGTCCGCGCTCGTCCCCGCGTGCTCGCGGAACGTCTCTCGGTCAATGTCGAGCGTCGACGGCTCGGCCGTGGCGGCAGTGGAATCGTCCATAGGGATCACGTTACGGCTGCGCCGCTCGGTGGGCGTTCTTCGCTCGGTCGACGAACGATCGGACGGCGTCGACGTCCTTGACCCCACCGCGCTTTTCGACGCCGCTGGCCACGTCGACGGCGAACGGCTCGACCTGTCGGACCGCATCGCCGACGTTCTCGGGCGTGAGCCCGCCCGCGAGGATCAACGGCGACTCGAGGGCCGCGGTAGCCAGTCGGGTCTGGTCCCAGTCGTGGGTTCGACCGGTTCCGCCGCCGCCGTCCTCGCCCGCCGTGTCGACGACGAGCCCGTCGACGACATCGTCGTAGGTTTCAGCGGTCGCCACGTCGTCGGCGTCGACCGCGAGCAGGACGTCGATATCCAGCTTCGCACGCAGATACGCGACGTCGCCGGAACGGATGCCGCCGTGGATCTGAATCGCGTCGGGTTCGACCGTCTCGACCAACTCGATCGCCTCGCCGGGATCTGCGGGCATCGTCACCAGCACGCTCGTCACGAACGGCGGCGTGGCGGCCGCGAGCGATTCGGCCCGCTCGAGCGAGACTTCCCGCGGCGTGTCGACCGGGACGTCACAGATGATGCCGACCGCGTCCGCACCCGCGTCGACCGCCGCCTCGAGGTCGGATTCCGTGGCCAGCCCACAGATCTTCACGCGCGTCATCGTCCCTCCGGCCGCGCCGTCGCGCCGCAGAGCCGTTCGAGCTTTCGTGCAGCCGAACCGGAGTCGATCGCCTCGCGGGCGATATCGGCACCGGCCTCGAGCGAGTCGGCCTCGCCGGCGACGTAGATCGCCGCGCCGGCGTTCGCGAGGATGACGTCGCGTTTCGCGCCGGTCACGTCGCCCTCGACGATCCCGCGCATGTCGGCCGCGTTTTCCTCGGGCAGGCCACCGGCGATGTCGTCGATATCGTGTTCCGTGAGACCGAGATCCGCGGGCTCGAGCATGTACTCCTCGACGGAGTCGCCGTCGACTTCGGCGGCGACCGTTTCACCGTGGATCGCGATCTCGTCGGTGCCCGCGCCGTGGACGACCAGCGCGCGATCGATGTCCATCCGCGACAGCGCGTCCGCGAGGACGGGAACGAGCTCCGGATCGTAGACGCCGACGATCTGTGCGTCGGCCCCGGCGGGGTTCGTCAGCGGCCCGAGCACGTTGAAAATCGTCCGCATACCGAGCTCCTTGCGCGGTCCGATGACGGCCTTCATCGCCGGGTGGAACACCGGCGCGAGCATGAAGCCGATGCCGTCGTCCTCGATGGCCTCCTCGACGGCCGGCGGTTCGGCCTCAACGTCGACACCGATCTCCTCGAGCACGTCCGCGCTGCCCGACGACGACGAAACGGAGTAGTTGCCGTGCTTGGCGATCGGGACGTCAGCGCCGGCGGCGACGATCGCGCTCGTCGTCGAGACGTTGATCGTGTTGTAGTCGTCGCCGCCCGTTCCACAGGTGTCGACCAGCGGCTCGCGGTCGGGGGCGATCGTTCTGGCCGCGTCGCGCATTCCCTCGGCGAACCCGGCGATCTCGGCTTCCGTCTCTCCTTTGGCGCGCAACGCCGTCAGCAGCGCACCGATCTGTGCCTCCGTCGCACCCTCGAAAACGGCCGTCGAAGCCGCTCGAGCGTCCGATTGCGTGAGATCTTCCCCCTCCGTGACTCGTTCGACGTATTCCTGCATAGTAGACACCAATGTACGTAGTTGTCTTACAATGATCAAATGAGTACATCAACTTAAGCGTATCGCCCCGGTGCGTGGGGGCGACTCGCGTACGGCGGTCGATTCGAAACCTTCAATTGTAACCGCGGGCAACGACTGATTGCAGACAGCGTGACGGCGTGCGTCAGGCTGTACGAACGCGAAACCAGGCGGGTTGGTAGTCTAGTCTGGTTATGACACCTCCTTGACATGGAGGAGATCGGCAGTTCAACTCTGCCCCAACCCATACTTCTGTTACGCGCAACTTCTCGAGTAGCGGGTTCATTCTGTTATCAGTAGATAGTAGCACAATTTTTTATTCAGGATGTTACGTGAAACTCGCGGTAAGTACAGAGTGTTCAGTGAACAGTTGCCTATTCCAGCCCACGCTTTACCCCGTAGGTTACTAGAACAGTGAGTGATGGCGCTAACTCAAATCGAACACGTAGGCGAGAATGACCAGATGGCACAGTGCATCGACAATTGTTTCGAAGCCGCTCAAGCGTGTGAATGGTGCGCTGATGAATGCGCTGGTGAAGGCGAAGGGATGGCCAAGTGTCTTCGTCTCTGTCGGGATGTCGCCGATCTCACGACGATGCACGCACGGTTCATGGCGCGGAACTCGAACTACAGTACGCAACTTGCAGAAGCCTGTGCTGATGCATGCGAAGAGTGTGCAGACGAGTGCGAACAACACGATGAAGAACACTGCCAGGTCTGTGCTGACGTGCTTCGCGAGTGTGCCGAGTCCTGCCAGGAGATGGCGTCGGCGTAGAACCCGCAACCAATCCTGCCCCTCCACCAACCCTTCTGTTTTTGCTACTAGCGTATTGTCGGCATCATCTTTAGATAACCCTGTGCGATGCTAGAAACCATACATTGCTACTAGCGTATTGTCGGCATCATCTTTAGATAACCCTGTGCGATGCTAGAAACCATACACTATGGCCCGTGAGACACCACCCTCCCGAGGGGAGATTGAAGAACGCATTCAACAGGTCGGTAGATACTCCCGCATGGTTCGTATAGGGTTGTTGATCATACTAACTGCGTTTCTGTTAGCCGTTGGTGTCGTCCTTCCCGCAAATCTTGAGACACCATCACAGGCAATCGAGTCGGTACTTATGCCGCTTACGTTCGTCGGACTTGGTACCATCCTATACGGAATCGGAATGCATCTTCACTTGATGCATTTGAATCTCGTCCGCCAGTTACAGCCTGAACCGTCGGACGACCAACGGTCAGCTCCCAACTCAGATGACTGATTTCGAGCGAAACGCAGAATCGAGTATGTTCAGTTCGCATCTGTAGTTGCCAAATCCAGCGTTCCAGTTTCGCCCCCAGTTCTGAACAACGGAACCGCATTATCGACTACGCCGATGATCCTCCCGTTCCGTTTCGAGGTTACGTACTATCCTCCCAGTCGGTGAAACAGTCGGCAGGCTGGACGTCGCGTATCACGTCCATCCCCTCGCTCGGAATGTGGCGAAAGCAACGCGGCTCGTCCTCCGTCTCGGCGATCCACGCCGCCTCATCGCCACAGACCGCACAGGTCGGAGCGCCGCCGACTCGCAGCGCGACCCACCAGCGAAGGCGCTGTAGTCGATTCCGTAGTCCCGCTCTGATTCCGGTCGGGGTGGTCGAAAGGGAACTCGCTGTCACTGTAACTCGGCCTCCTCGAGGCGTGCAACGTCGTCCAGCATTATGAACGTTTGATCGTGTCGGGCGACACGGTCGTCGCTTCCGATCTCGAGTCGACCGGGCCAAGGGTACTCCATCTCATCGTCGTTGAAGATCGAACGGTACAAACCCGCGAGTCGACTCGAGCAGATATGGAAGTCGTCGGCCGGCTGCTGGCGTTGCTCGTGGTGTTGCTGGTCGGGGCCGGATTGCGGACGAGCGGGATCCTCGATCAGCGTCGGACGGAGCTGTTGAACGCCGTCGCCTACTACGTCGCGCTGCCGGCGCTCATCTTCGTCTCTACGTACAACCGGTCGATCGGAGAACTCCTCTCGCCGGCGCTGCTTGCCGGCCTCCTCGTCGTGCTGTTTACGACCGCCGGGCTCGCTGCGCTCGTTCACCGAAACCGCGACTCGAGGGCCCGCCGGAGCGTCGCGATCGTCCAGTCGTATCACTCGAATCTGGGCTATCTCGGACTGCCACTGGTCGCCGCGACGTTCGACGCATCGGTGACGGCGATCGCGAGCGTCGTGCTGGGCGTCGTGACGCTGACCCAGTTGCCGTTGACGATCCTCGTGCTCTCGACGCTAAATGGTGCCGACGCCTCGATCGCACGCGAACTCCGCGGGCTCGCAACGAACCCCATTCTGGCGACGTTGATCGCTGGCCTCGCGGTCGGCTCGCTCGGGATTTCGATTCCCTCGCCCGCCGCGACTGGCCTCGACGCGATCGGTTCGCTCGCCTTACCCGTCGCGTTGCTCTGTGTCGGCGCGTCCCTGCAGGTCGACGTGCCCTCGATCGATGTCGGGGCGACCGCCGCCGTCGTCGCGCTGAAAGTCTGTCTGATGCCAGCCCTGGCGTGGGCCGTCTTCTCCACCCTCGCAGTCGACCCGGCGACGTTTACCGCCAGCGTCGTGATGCTCGGGACGCCGACCGCCGTCTCGACGTTCGTCTTCGCGAACGAACTGGGCGGCGACCGGGAGTTCGCGTCGCTGAACGTCTTCGTCACGACGCTCGCCTCCGTTGCGACGCTGTTCGTGCTGATCACGCTGGTCGGGTAGTACGGAACCGCTGGCTGCGTCTGGTGGCCCTCGAGCGACGACGAGCCGGAGAGACAGGCCGGCGAAACCCGCCCGCTATCGCGAGAAGAATCGCTTGAGTCGGCCGAGGAAGCCGCCCTCAGCAGTTGAATCGTCGCTCGTCCCGCCGTCCGCGTCGGGGTCGACCGACCCGGCGAGGGGGCCGGCGTCGGCGGGGACATCGGTATCGCCACCGGAGCCACCAGTTCCCGACCGTGCCGTCTCGAGATCGTCCATCGAGAGGTCGATCTCGTCGATTTCGGGAGTCGACTCGCGGCCGTCGCCGGCCTCGGCCGCGCGAACGTCCGCACCGGTGACGGTGCCGTCGTCGACGCGGGCGGCGAGCTCCTCGAGCGACGCGTCGTCGGGGAGCGACGATGCGGCCGTGTCGACCGATGTCGCGTCGGTCGCGTTCGTTCTCTCGTCGGACCGGAAAGCGCTCTCGTCAGTCGTTTCGGTAGCCGGGTCACTGCCATCTTCGTCGGCTGCCGAAACGCCGTCCTCGTCGACCGCGGTATCGATGGCGTCGTCGCTCGGTTCGTTCGTCGTGACGGCATCGCTTGGTCCGTTCGTCGTGACGGCGTCGCTCGAGTCCGTCGACCCGGCTTTCGTCGCGTCGAGCGAGTCGAGGATGTCGTCGACGCTCTGATCGGAGACGACGCGCTTGGGGCCGCCGCTCGACTCGAGGGGCTCGCTCGAGTCGCCGTCGGACTCGGCCTCGTCGGCCCCACCGGAATCGTCGGTCGCGGCGGAGGTGGGTGATCGCTCGTCGCTCATAGTCGTGGTCTGTCGCTGCCGGCGCCATAATCTTTCCCCTGCGCGACCGGTTCAGGAAACGACGGACTCGAGCGGTCGACTACTCGGCGATCGCGGGACGCGATCGAACGACGTTGAGGACGGCACCGACGAGGATGATGATGCCGGCGAAATAGAGCCAGGTGACGAACAGCAACACCACACCGACGGCACCGTACGCCTCGTACTGGCTAGCGCTCGACGCGTAGAGCTGAAAGCCGATCTGGAGGATCGTCCAGCCGACGGCGGCGAAGAGTACACCGGGAAGAACCTCGGTCAGTTCGACGGGAATCGGTGGCAGAACGTAGTAGATCGGCAGGAAGACGAGGACGAGCCCGCCCATCAGGACGACCCAGCCGAGCAGGCCGGCGAAGGGGACGGAGCCGGCGACGATCCGGAGCATCGCGCCGATCCCGATCATCAGGACGAGCGCACCCGCGCCGGCGACGATCACGGTGAGGCCGTCCCTGATCTGGTCAACGATCGAGTCCTCGGCCACCTCGTCATAGACCTTGTCGAACGCCAGGCTCAGTCCGCGAAAGACCTTGAGCGCACCCCAGGCGGCGACGACGAACGCGACCACAGTCGCCTCCGCGCGCCCGGATTCGGTCGTGAGCGCTTCGGTGACCAGTTCTCCGCCCGCCGCCGGGAGGAAGTCGCCGGCGACGGTGATCAACCGCTGGGCCGCTTGCTCGCCGCCGACCAGCGAGCCGACGACGAGCGCGAGCAGGATCAGCGGGATCAACGAAACGAACGCATAATAGGCGAAGCCGGCGGCGAGAAAGGTCAGATCGCGGTCGCTCGCTGTCCGATAGATAGTGATGAGCGTCTCTGGAAAATCCATAGGAACGTTTGTCATTGCAGTCTATGGATCTGTAAATCGTTCGCAATTCCTGTGCCCCGGCTAGTATCGCGGTTTTCGCTACACCTATCATCGACGAGATAAATCTACTGACGAACCAGTTCTCGTTCGAGACGGACCTGCTCGTGGAACACCGCTTCGAACGGAGCCGTCGGTGACCTCAGTCGCTGCGCGAGAGGGCGCGTTCCCGGCCACTCACCACTCGCGACAGAAGTTCTGTCCCGCGTAGACCTCGCCGTCGTCAGTGATGTAGACGCCGACACCGGCTCGATCCCAGCTGGGCGTGTTGTCTTCCTCGAGGATGGCTTTCTGATGGGACGTGGAGTTCATCCACTGGTTGACCAGCCCCGTCGCGAGCCCTTCGGCGGTCCGATGTCGAACGGACCCGTCGCCGCCGGGTTGCCCGACGCGTCGATCGAGCCACGTCTTGGCGATGTTCTCGCCGTATCCCCGACAGTAGCCCCCGACGTCCTGAAACCGGTCGTAGGGTCCCTCTCCGTCGGGGTTCCTGTGGGCGAAGTAGTCGCGATCGGCCATATCCCCGCTATGGGCGCGCGCGACCGACGCGATGGTGCCATCCCACAAGAGCGGCTCGAGGTCGTGCTCGGCCCGACGCTCGTTGACCTCCGCGTGGACGAAGTCTTCGACGGTCGCGGACCTGACCATCTCGACGTCGGTCTCGTAACTCGAGTTCCCCGGATCGTCGGGATCGGTCACGTCGGGGTTGCGTTCGCCGGCCGGCGGCGCGTCGGAACTGGGCGACGGGCGTTCGTCGAGGCCGATTCCGTCGAGGAGTTGGGGTGCGAAGAGCGCGGCACCGAGTGCGAGCGAGCAGACGAGTGCGACGGCGACGAGGAAGTTAAGCAGTCCCCGAAGTAGTGCGCGGTCGGCGCTCTCGTCCACGTCCGTTTCGGCCGTCGCGAGCCGCCGGCTATCCATCACGTCAACTGAGGGTCCGGCTGTACAAGATAGTCGCGGTTAGTTACAGTCAGTGAAAGCCATCTATCAGTGTGACGATCACTCCGCGGGTACCATCACCTCGTCGGATTCGTCGCCGAAAATCGTCTCGTGGATCCCGATGACGAGTCCGGGTACCACCGCCATGAACAGGTGTTCCTCGAGCGGAATGCCGGCGATATCGATGCCGATCCTGAGTTTGATGTCGAAGACGCCGACTGCGAGGGTGTAGCGATCCCAGACGTACGCAATCGGATACAGTGCGAGGATGGTAACCGCTGCTTTCCGGAGCGCGTTCGCCCGGCGCAAGAGGAGCGCGGCGACGAGCCCCCAGACGATTTCGGTGACGAGGTAGGTGTATCGGCCGAAGACGGTGATGTCACGCATCGCGAGACGCTTCAACGGCCCGGACAAAAATCCCGGTGACTGGGGCCACCCGGCCAAAACGGGCAGTATGTTAAATACCCCGGCGGCACTACGTTCATCCAGAAGGATGAATATCGCTGATATCGCCACCACGGAGTTTATCGAAGTCGATGTCGGGACGCGAATGGGGAAAGTTCGTTCTATGTTCGAGAACGGCAATCCCAAGGGAATCATCGTCACGAATGACGGCGAATACGAGGGGGTCATCAGCGAGCGGGAGGTGCTCCAATCGCACGTCGAGGACGACGCCAAGGTCGCGGCGCTCACCAAACCCAGCCGGAGCACGCCGTCACCCCAGGTCGACCGTCAGGAGGACATTCGGGAGACCGCACGCGTTCTCGTCGAGAGCAACGCCAAGGTCGCCCCCGTCTTCGAGAACGGCGACCTCTGGGGCATCATCACCAATGACGCGATCCTCGAGGCGGTACTGGAGAACCTCGACGCGCTCACCGTCGAAGATATCTACACTGACGAGCCGATCACCCTCACCGAGGACGATGGAATCGGCAAAGCGATCAATCTCTTGCGCGAACACGGGATCTCGCGACTTCCCGTGATGAACGAGAACGGCTACCTCTCCGGGGTCGTGACCACCCACGACATCGCCGACTTCGTCATCCGAGAGAACCACACGACGACGACCGGCGACCGGGTCGGTGACACCGATCGCCTGCTCGACGTCCCCGTCTACGACATCATGACGAGCCCCGTCGAGACGACGACGCTCGACGCGACCGCCAAGGAGGCCGTCGAAGCGATGCTCGAGGACGATTACGCGGGACTGATGGTCACGCCGGACGACGACGACCGTGTCGTCATCGGCGTCATCACCAAGACGGACGTCCTGCGCGCGCTGACGTTCACCGAGGAGGATCATATGGACGTCCAGATCACCAACATCTCGATGCTCGACACCATCACCCGGGAATCGATCGTCGAGAGCATCGAGCAGGTGTCGGACAAGTACGCCGACATGCAGGTGATGCACGCCCACGTCCGCTTCCACGAACACAACGAGAAGCTCCGTGGCACGCCGCTCGTGCAGTGTCAGATCCGCCTCCGAACGAACAAGGGCCAGGTCGCCGGCACCGGCGAAGGCTACGGCGCGGAGAACTCGTTCCGCGTCGCACTGGACAAACTCGAGCGCAACGTCCTCGAGGTCAAGGGCGTTACCAGCGACGAGGAGTACCGCGGGCAGCTGCTGCGGAAGCTGAACGAACTGTAGTCGGAGTACGCACGATCTCGCTCCGGTAACTCGTTTTTGCGCTGATTCGACCTCTCCGTTCGGTCTCTTTGCGGCCCGTTTGACAGCCACGTCGGTGACGGCCCAGCGGTTCGATAGCGATACGTCCCGAAAACCGACGGTGTCAGAACGAGTTGCAGTCGCAGCGTCTCAGCGGGAACGGGACGCGATCAGGACCAGGTGTCGTCGTCACCGCCCTCGAGTCCGGTGTCGGTAATTCGGAACTGCACCGAGTCCCCGACGGGTTTCGAGCGGTGTTTCTCGAGGGTTGCCCGTCGCTTCCCGCCGCGAAAGCGCTCGAGGCGGACGACGGTTCCGGTCCAGTGCTCGAGGGTGTTCCCGCCGAGTCCCCGGGTTCGATCCGAGTCGGGGTCCGCAAAAACTTGATTCGTCAGGACGACGGCGAGGTCGTGTTTCCGGGCCAGCGAGAGCAGATGGGTCACCTGTCGAGTGACGCTGCGTAACGCCTCCCCGTCGTCGCCGTCGGCGGTGCGCTCGAGCCGGTAGAAGCCGGTCGCGCTGTCGAGGACGATCAGGTCCGCGCGCTCGGCGAACTCCTCGGCGTCGCGGACGGCCTCGGCCTGTTCCTCGAAGTCCAGTGCGTCTTCGATGACGATTCGCGAGGCGACGGCCTCCACGTCGTCGGCGTCGCTATCCGTCTCTCCGTCTCGAGGCGACTCGGTGTCGGCTTTGGCTTCGAGCAGTTGCTGGAAGCGGTCGACGGAGACGCCTTCGGTGTCGATGTAGACGACGGTGCCGCCGTCGACCGCAGTCTCGACGGCCGCCGACAGCGCGAGATTCGTCTTTCCGGCGGCTGGAGGACCGTACAACTGCGTGACGGCCCCGCGTTCGAACCCCCCACCGAGCAACTCGTCGACCGGGCCACAGCCGGTTGAAATCGCCTCTTCGGTCACGGTTTCAGTTGACAGGGGATGCGCAAAAAGGCCCCGGAACGGGCTGCGTCTGTCTGCTCATCGACTCGAGGCGTCCAATCGGAGTGCTCGAGACTCTGTCGCTACGCTCGACGATTTGCCGCTATCGGATTCGTGCTGGGGCCTTCTCCGTGGTGGCGTACACGTTTATTGAGTCCGGGGCCGAAGCGCAGATGTGATAGTCGTCGCCACGACAGACTTCGAGGTGTACCACGGCGTCGTCAACGAACTCCGCGACCGCGGAACGACGTTTACGACCGTCGAGCCGGACGAGGAACTGCCGGAGCAGGCCACCGTCGTCGTCACCGGGGCCGACCACACCGACGACTTCGCGGACGTGACGACGATCGTCGCCGATCCCGACGACCCGAGGCGTGCCGTCGATCAGGCGCTGGCCGCGGTTCGTGGCGACAGCGGGCGAACGGTCATCGGCGTCGATCCGGGCCAGCGACCTGGCATCGCCATCCTCGCCGGTGAGACCATCGTCGCCGCGTTCCAGGTACCCCTCGGCGACGCTGTCGACGTGATCCAACGCGAGGCCGCCGAAGCGCCGTCCCCGGTCGTCCGTATCGGCGACGGCTCCCGCCTCGAGAGCGCGAAACTCGTCAACGAGCTCGATACCGTCACGGTCGAACTCGTCGACGAGACGGGGACGACTCCCTACCTCGGCACCGGGACGCGAGGGATGGGAGACGTACTGGCCGCGGTCAATATCGCCCGGCTCGAGGGAGAGGTCGTCAACGCGCGCGAGATCGAGCCGACGGAGGGGGAGATTCAGGTCATCAAAGACCGCTCGCGCGAACAGAGTGAGCACAATCGGGCGATCGACGAGGTGCTCGCGCGCCGGGTCGCTGCGGGCGAGTTGACCGTCGACGAGGCGCTCCTCGAGCATCGAAACGGTGGGAATTCGTCTTCGAGCGAGTCCGGGGAAACCGACCACTCCGGCGAGTCGTAGCCCTATTCGTTTTATCTCGAGTGCGTCGTGACGAGTCGTCTCACTCTCGTGGAACGACCCAAAAGAAACGGAAGCCGCCAGTCACGTCGGTCGAAGATCGACCGTGTGACAGACTGCAGTTACGCTTCAACCCAGGTGTTCGTCGACGCGACGGACGTGAGCTGAACGTTTTCGTTCTCCTGCATGCTTATCTGCGAGCTGCCGGCACTCCCGCCGTCTTCGGCGACCGCGACGGAGGTGTGCTGTTCGTTCACGTTCTGCTGCGTGATGAACTGGTGCTGTTCGATTGCCGTGCTCGCCTCCTGATCGACGTCGTTCGTCTGCGTGGCGTTACCGGCGTAATCGTACGACATGCCGGGACTGTCGGAGCCGGAGTTGCCGTCCAGGGTGACCGTCGTGCTCGAGGTGCGGGTGACGTCGTCGGAGACGTAGCCCGGACTCGCGTAGACGTTGAGCGCGTCGGCGTAGCCGATCTGCGCGTTGTAGTTCTGCTGGTACGCCATCTGGATGGCAACGGCCTCGCTCTCGTTCTCTGCGATGGCCATGGCGCTGTTTTGCAGGTTGATGTTCTGCTGTTCGACGCCCTGCTCCTGGGCCACGCCGGCGGTCGCCGTCTGCTCGGCACCGTCGTCGCTGCCCTTCTTGTCTGGCTTGTCTGTCTGGGTTTCGGTCGAGAGGACGTCGCCGCTGACATCGCCCGCAGTCGCGACGTTCATCCCGGCCGAAGACGCCAGCAGGTTCGAGGCGTCTGCGCTACCGAGTTGGGTGTTGAGGTTGCTCTGATCGGTGAACTGGATCGCGGTCGCGGTGCTGCCCTCGCCGACTGCGATGGCGACGGCACCGCGCTGTTCGTTGAGGTTCGCCTGTTCGACGTCCTGTTGCTGCGTGAGCAACGCGTCGGAACTTTGGTCGGCGCTCGGACCGCTATCGCCGCTCTTGTCCTTCTTGTGACCGAAGTCACCGTCTCCGAGGTAGACGTTGGACGCGTTGGCGACACCTTCCTGCAGGTTCTCGTTGCGCTGGTAGGACTGCTGGAGCGCGGTCGCGTCGCTGTCGTTAACCGCCAGCGCGAACGCGGTACTCTGGTTGTTGTAGTTGACCTGCGCGACGTCCTGTGACTGCGTCACGGCGGCGAGGGCATCCTGGGTGATCGTCTCGTCGTCACCCTTCTTGTCTTTGACTCCCCAGCCGTCGAACTGCTGGTCGCCACCGTTACCGATGACGATGTTGACGTCACCGACGTTCTCGAACTGCGTTTCCGCGCTCTGCAGACGATCCTCGGCGGTGGCCGAGCCGCGCTGTTCGTTGTCGTTGTACTGGTTCGCTTCCTGGATGGCGGTCGCTTCGCCACCGTCGATCGCGATCGACACCGCGGAGCCTTGCTCGTTGATGTTGACCTGATCGACGTCCTGGTACTGAATGACCTCGGCCGTGGACTCGGCCGAGCCGCTCGCGTGCTGGTCGACGTACTCCTCGAGCGATTGATCGCCGAGGTCAGCGCCGAAAACCAGATACAGTTCGTCGTCGTCCGCGAGCGTGTGTACTGTGCCGTTGTCCAGTTCGCCGTCGCCGCCCGCGGTGGCTGCCGGTACGCCGGCTCCCACCATCGCCAGGGCGACCATACAGGCCATAAGGAGTGTCGTAGTTCGTGACCGTCTCGTCGTGTTGCTTTTCATTGAGCGTTCGATATGTTTCGTGAGTGTCTTTCGTTTCTGAGTCTTTGCGACGCAAACCATCATTCCTCCATGACCGACTTTGTTATCGATAGGTTGAATCCGGTTTGAATGGGGATATAGTAGGGAACGTAACTGCTTATAATCGGTAACAATCGACTGCAACCGATGAATGGTGCGCCGAATCGGCCCCGGAACGATCGTTACCCAGTTTCGATGCGTAATCGAGAGACTGCGCGGGCTTTCGAGTGGCCACCGCGACCGGCTCGTTCCGCCACTGTGAACCGTTTCGTCGATCGAAGACACTCATTACTCCGCAGTATCCGCAACTGATCAGATGATCCGAACGGTATTTCGGGGACGGCGGTTCTGCATATCGTCCTCGAAACGACCGGAAATTGAAGCTGTAGTGTCGCTGTAACGAGGGCAAATTCTACCCAAATTCAGATAAAAACCATCACACTGTGATAGGGGAAGGCAACACGGGTCCCAACGTGCAGATTCGCTGCGAAACCGTTTGCCGGGTTCAAATGGGAGTCTGTAAACAGTAGCGATTGGGCAACGCGCCACAGCGGGAGAACCGGGAGGTGTCGGCGTGACGCACGGCGAGCAACAGCGCCGTCACACGTGATAGCTGCTTCCGTTGTGGTCCACACGCGTGCTGCCCGATGACGAATACGGTGACCGAATCAATGAAACGCGCAATCACACTTGCACTGACGGTAGCACTAATTGGCGGCCTCACATTTATGGGGTTCGCTGGAACAGCAGCGGCACAGGCAGACGCTGACTCTAACGTTAGCGTCGATCAGGAATCGGAAGCGGAGACCACCATCGAAAACGAACAGAGTAACAGCAACTCGCAGACGCAGGCTGCGTCGTCCTACAGCAGCTCGGACAAGAGTCACGCTGAGACGAATGCGGCACAATCCCAAGAGGTCGCCCAATCGAACGAGAATTCGGTTGAGGATACGACCACGATCTCCTCGAACAACGCTGAGGTCGACTCGAGTGCCAACGCGAGCGACGATGACACGACCGATAACTCGACGACCGAAACTGGTCTCGTTGGCGATGATCTAACCGGTATCCTCGAGACGATCTTCGACAACATCGACATCGGTGTCGGCGTCGGTGGCGACGACGCTGGTAACGAGACTGTTGCATAAGTAATCTCCACGGCTGAAATATTCGTTTTATTTTTGCGCTGCTGCCAGTAGAGCTGTTCTTGTAGTCAGCTGAGATCCCACCAACGTTGCGGGTTACTCTCGAGAGCTGGATTCACTGGTAGCCCGTTCTGCTCTACTCAGTACGTCTCGAGTCGGTATCCCCGTCTCTCGAGCCACCGCTTTCGCATCGTCGTACTCCGCACTCACGTCGTACACCTCACCGTCGGAATCGCTCGCAATCTTTACAGTGACTTCGTACTCGTCGCCGTCGATCTCGAGCGTCACCGTCTCGAACTCTCGCTCGGCGATCCACCGATGCGTCACGCCCGCGTCACGAACACCCAGCGTTCCCGTCTCTTCGGCCAGCGCTCGAGCGACGCGCTCCCGATCCGCGGGCTTGCAGATGACCTTCACGAGGTGGCCGGGGCGGGACTTCTTCATCGTCGCGGGGAGGATCGAGACGTCTCGAGCGCCCGCGTCCGCGAGGGTCTCCTGTAGCCCGCCCAGCACTTCGGGCGTCGCGTCGTCGAGATTTGTCTCGAGGACCGCGATATCGTCTTTCGCGAGTTCGCCACGCCCCGCTCCGTCTCCGACCAGTACCCGGAGGACGTTCGGATGCGGGTCAAGGTCGTAGCCGCCCGCACCGTAGCCCGAGGCCTCGAGCGAGAGCGCCGGTAGCGAGTCGATGCTGTCGGCGACGTGGCCGAGGATTGCCGCGCCGGTGGGCGTAAGCAACTCGGCGTCGACCGGCCCACCGCGCAGCGACCAATCGGCCCGTTCGGCGATCTCGACCACCGCCGGCGTCGGCACGGGATACTCGCCGTGACTCATCGAAACCGTCCCGCCGCCGGTCGCGAGCGGCGTGGTGACGACTCGCTCCGGCTCGAGATCGCGGAGCAGCGCCGCGGTACCGACCACGTCCGCGATCGCGTCGTCGGCTCCGACCTCGTGGAAGTGGATCTCCTCGAGATCCTCACCGTGGACGCTCGCCTCCGCCTCGCCGAGCAGTTCGAAGATCGCGAGCGCGTCGCGTTCGACCGGCGGCTCGAGGTCCATGTCGGTGACGATCTCGCGAACCTCGAGATAGCTGCGGTGGGGGCCGTGGCCTTCGGCGTGAACGCCGTCGGTGTGGTTGTGGTCGTGATCGTGACTGCCCCCATGCTCGTGATCGTCATCTCCCTCGTGATCGTGCTCACCGTGCCCTGAATCGTCGCCCTCGTGGCTCGAATCGTCGTCTGAGCGGTCGCGTCCGTCTCCGCCGCTCTCCTCGTCGCCCGTCAGAAACACGTCGACCGTCGTCGCGGCGATGCCGCGCTTCGTCGCCTCGTCGATTCGATACTCCACCTCGAGGGCGTCGGTCACGGGCTCGAGGGCGTCGGGGTCGGCACCGGCGTCGATGAGCGCGGCGAGGATCATGTCGCCGCTCGCACCCATGCGGCCGTCGAAGGCGAGGATTCGCATGCCTGCATCCCGGAGGGGAAGACGCAAAAAGCCACCTGTCCGGCCGTTCGACGGGCTGTCGATACGCTCAAAACCGACCGGGTCCGGTACATCTTTGTAGCGTCCAGTCCCACTCTTCTATGATAGTGATTAGCACAGAAATGTGGGCTAACACAAAACCTATCCGCTCACGAACCGGAGTGAAAGACATCGCCGTCCATCCCTAAACCATGAACGAAGTCCAACTGGAGGTTGCGAAAGCGTACCCGAACGACTCGGGTCGTGGTATCGCCCGACTCGACCCGGACACGCTGTTACATCTGAAGCTGAGTCCGGGCGACATCATCGAAATCGAGGGTGCAGACACCACTGCCGCGAAGGTCTGGCGCGCAGACCGGCAGGACTGGAACACGGACACCGTCCGTATCGACGGCTTCACCCGACAGAACGCCGACGTCGGTATCGGCGAACGCGTGACGATTCGCAAGGCCGAAGCGACGAAAGCGGAGAAACTCGTCCTCGCGCCCCCCGAGGAGGCGTCGGTCCAGTTCGGCTCCGACGCCGCGGGCATGGTGAAACGCCAGATCCTCAAGCGGCCGGTCGTCGGCCGCGACATCGTCCCCGTAATGAGCTCGACGAATCATCCGTTCATGCGATCGCCGGGTCAGGCGATCCCACTCATAGCCGTCGAGACCGAACCGGAGGGCGTGGTCCTCATCACCGAAGACACCGACGTCGAACTCCGCGAGGAGCCGATTTCGGGCTTCGAGAAGACCGGAGGCGGGATCACCTACGAGGACATCGGCGGCCTGCAAGGCGAGATCCAGCGGGTCCGGGAGATGGTCGAACTCCCGATGAAGCATCCGCAGATCTTCAAAAAACTCGGCATCGAGCCGCCACAGGGCGTCCTCCTGCACGGCCCACCGGGGACCGGGAAGACCCTGCTCGCGAAAGCCGTCGCCAACGAGACCTCCGCCAGTTTCTTCTCTATCGCCGGCCCGGAGATCATCTCGAAGTACTACGGCGAGTCCGAACAACAGCTCCGTGAAATCTTCGAGGACGCCACCGAGGAGTCGCCGTCGATCATCTTCATCGACGAACTCGACTCCATCGCACCCAAGCGCGAGGACGTCACTGGCGAGGTCGAACGCCGCGTCGTCGCCCAGCTGCTGACCATGATGGACGGCCTCGAGTCGCGAGGGCAGGTCATCGTCATCGCCGCGACCAACCGCGTCGATTCGGTCGACCCCGCGCTGCGTCGACCCGGCCGGTTCGACCGCGAGATCGAAATCGGCGTTCCAGACGAGACGGGCCGCGAGGAGATCCTGCAGATCCACACCCGCGGGATGCCCCTCTCGGACGACGTCAACCTCGGCCACCTCGCCGACGAGACCCACGGCTTCGTCGGTGCCGACATCGAGAGCCTGACCAAGGAGGCCGCGATGAAGGCGCTCCGGCGCTACCTCCCCGAAATCGATCTCGACGAGGAGGACATCCCGCCGAGCCTGATCGATCGGATGATCGTCAAGCGGACGGACTTCCGCGGGGCGCTCAACGAGGTCGAACCGAGCGCGATGCGGGAGGTCCTCGTCGAGCTGCCGAAGATTTCCTGGGACGATGTCGGCGGCCTGCAGGACGCTAAAGACCAGGTCCAGGAGTCCGTCGAGTGGCCGCTCTCGAACCCCGAACGGTTCGATCGGCTGGGCGTCGATCCGCCGGCCGGCGTCCTCCTCTACGGCCCGCCGGGGACCGGGAAGACGCTGATGGCGAAGGCCGTCGCCAACGAGACCAACGCGAACTTCATCTCGGTGCGCGGCCCGCAGCTCCTCTCGAAGTGGGTCGGCGAATCGGAGAAGGCCATCCGACAGACCTTCCGCAAGGCGCGGCAGGTCTCCCCGACGGTCATCTTCTTCGACGAGCTCGACGCGCTCGCACCGGGCCGGGGCGGTGAAGTCGGCTCGAACGTCTCCGAGCGGGTCGTCAACCAGCTCCTGACCGAGCTCGACGGACTCGAGGAGATGGAGAACGTGATGGTCATCGGCGCGACCAACCGGCCGGACATGATCGACCCCGCACTGCTGCGCTCGGGCCGATTCGACCGGCTCGTCATGATCGGCGAACCAGACGTCGACGGCCGCGAACGCATCCTCGAGATCCACACCCAGGACACGCCGCTGGCCGCCGACGTCACGCTGCGCGAAATCGCCGAGATTACGGACGGCTACGTCGGCAGTGACCTCGAGTCGATCACCCGCGAAGCGGCCATCGAGGCCCTCCGCGAGGACGAGGAGGCCGACATCGTCGAAATGCGCCACTTCCGACAGGCCATGGAGAACGTCCGGCCGACGATCACCGACGATATCCTCGACTACTACGAGCAGATCGAAGAGGAGTTCCAGGGCGGCACGAGCGGCCCCGATCCGTCGGGTCGCCGCGGCAGCCGCATCGGCTTCCAGTAGTCACGCTCACTCCCGTCTTTTCTCCGTCGCTCGGATTTTCGTTCCCCGCGTCGTATTCGACGACCACTGCTACTCGACTTGCGTGACTCCGTCGTCCATCACGTCGCTCGCAGTCGGGCTTGTTCCCCCGTGTGGAGTGTCTCGAGACCGAATCCGTGCGGCGTGGATCGTCTCCGTCTCGTCGTCGATGATGACGACCTCACCGGGCACGTCCGGCAACCGTTCTGCGTCGACCAGCGAGCCGTTCATGTACGTCGGTTGTGCGCCCTCGAGCGCCGCCAGATCGTCCCGGGCGGTCAGTCGGTGTGCACAGAGGATGTCGGACTGTGAGATGCCGACCTCCGGGATGGCGCTTGGCCGTTGTGTCGCGGCGACCAGACTGACGCCGGGCGCACGGCCGCGCGTGAGTATCGTCTCGAGGGCGGGTTCGGCCACGCCGTCGAAGAACGTGTGAGCCTCGTCGAGCAACAGCCACGGGAGCCGGTCAATCGAGTCACGGATCCGCGCTCGGTACAGCGCCTCCGCGACGCCGCGAGAGACGGCGTTCATTGGTGCGTCCGCGAGCCCCGAAACGTCGACGACCGTCACTTCGGGACCGCCGAGTGCCGTCGCGTCGAGTCCGTCAGGGTCGAAGACGCCCCACGAATCGGCGAGGCGCAGGTGGTTGATCGCGGCACGCGTTGCGACGCTCGAGGCGCCGGCGGACGCGACGTGTGCCTGCATGCCATCGATCGTCGACTCCTCCTGTGCGGCCCGCCAGAGCAGACTGCCAGCGTCGCGTTCCGGCGAGAGACCGAGCAGTTCACACCACGATCGCGGATCGAGCGAGCCGGCCGTGACGGCTGGTTCCTCGACGACGCTCGCCGGCACTGCGTCGCCGTCGGCTGGCTCCGCCAACGTGTCGAACGCACCCATCGGATCGACGAGGACGGGCGCGACGCCGCGGGACCGGGCGAGATCTTCCGCGATGACGCCCATCGTGTAGGACTTCCCGTAGCCGCGCTTGCCGACGAGCAACATCGCGTGTGGCCCGTTCAGATCGAGGTGGAGGGCCGCGCCGTCGCTGCCGTCGAGCGCCCGGTAGGAACCGAGGCGGCCGACCGGACCGTCCTCGCGATCGCCGTCGCGACCCAGTACGAAACTCACGGACGGAACTGCCGCGGCATCGTATTTGAATCCTCGAGCCACCGTTTAAGTGCGAAGCCGCGGCCAAGCGAGGCGTGACTTCGAAACGGATCGATTCGGATTCGACGGATGGGACGAACCGATCGCGGACCTCGTTCGCTCGAGACGACCGCGCGATCGAGGGATTACCGATTCGGTTGGTGATCGCGCTGGTCGTCGGCGTCGCGGCGCTGGCGATCATGCTGAACATGCTCGGCGGGATTGGCAGCGTCGGCGATACGGAGGTGACCGTGAAAATCGCCGACGACGATCAGGTGATCGACGCAGACGACGGCACTGCGACGGTGGATGCGTACGCGATGGACGAAAACGGGAACAACGTCTCGGACGCGACGATCGTCGCGACCGCAGATTCCGCTCAGCTCGATGGCGTCCTCGACGAATCGACCGGCGACGACAACCACGCAGAGCTGGATTTCGACGGCGCACAGAGCCTTCGGGCGGATCAGGACATGGGAACGATCCAGCTCGAGGTCATCCCGCCGTCCGACAGCAACTACATCGACGAACAACCGAACCCGAACATTCGGGTCGTCGCTCGATAACCGATGATCGATTCGAACGATGATCGAAACGACGACTGACCTCATCATCGGAATCGCGTTCGGGCTGGTCATCGGCATCGGCCCGGCGATCGCCGTCGGAGTCCTCAGTGCTGTGTGTAGCGGCCGCGGCTTGAGGCTACCGCTGTCGGCGAGCGTCACGCTCGGCACGGGGTTCGCCGCCCTCAACGGCTACTTCGTCGGTGTGCTCGAGCCCGGTCTCGTTCGAACGCAGCTTCCTCGCCTCGCAGCCGGGACGCTCGTTGTCGCACTCCTATCGATGTACGCGACCAGTCAGGGTGAACGCGTCGCGTCGGAACTTCCGTTCGGATCCGGGCGGCCGATCCGACGAGGCCGATCGCTCTCCGCCGAAGCCATCGACTCGGTCGATGCGATGGGACAGGTGACGATCCGAACGACGGGTCGAATCCGCGATATCGACGGCTACCCACCGCTGTCGCCCGACGTTCGGACGGCGCTCGAGGCGGACGCATGGCGATTCCCCGTCGACCTGCCGTTGTCCGCGCTCGAGACCAGACTCGAGACGCGACTCCGGACCGGCTACGAACTGGCCGCAGTCTCCGTGTCGATCGACGGGCGTGGTCGAGCGGCCGTTGCCGCCGCACCGGCGTCCGGTGATATTGCGACGGCAATTCCCGATGGCTGGCGTGCCGTTTCGATTTCGGCACTCAGTCCGGCCGGGTTAGCACCGGGTGACATCATCGGTGTCCCCGTCCGAGACCGATCAGTGACGGGGACCGTTCTGCGTGTCAGTGGGGACGGTCAGTCCAGGAACGTACACGTGGGCACTTCGGCGTCAAAGATATCCCCATCGTCGGATCCGGTCACTGATTCCGGGGCCGGATCCAGCGAGAGAGGGACGCTCGAGAACGGGCACCACCCAACTGTCGGGGCGGTGAACGCGGCCCGGCGACCGACCGCCGAAACGACCGGTGGCGACGGTTGCGTTACTGTCGCCGTTCCGTCCGCCGATGCCGAGCCGCTACTCACCGCTGAGCGCGCCCGAATCGTCGCTCACGCCACCGGCCCGGACGCCGACCGCGAGGCGCTGTCCCGACTCGAGCGAGCGGCGTACTCGGTTCGCCGGGTGACATTCGGTTCGGTTGCGGCGGCCGTCGAGCAGACCGACGGAGCGAGCGACGATTCGATCCGAGTCCTCGCGGCGAATCGCTCCAATCCCGACGAGAACGCTTCCAGTCCAACGAACCTAACGACGGTCGCCGAACGCGAGACGTGGTGTTTCGATCCCGACGTGACGACGCTCGACGACCGGGACGAGGTGTTCGTCGTCGGCAAACGAACCGCGTTACGACGACGGATCGACGACGATCGTGACTCGAACCCGAAGTCGACCGTGCTACCTGCAGTTGCGGGTGACTCATGATGGGAGCCGTCGTGTTGCAGACAATCGTCACCGAGTGGACCGAAACGGCACTGCTCAATATACTCGGGTTCGCGCTGGTCGCCGGCATCGTCGTGACCACAGTCGCGTTCGGCTACCGGGCCACGAGCACTCGAGCGGCTCCGATCGGGGTCGGCGCGTTTGCCGGGCTCGCCGTCGTAACGGGCTGGCTGAACGCTACCGGTCTCGGGCAGGCGACGATCATCGACGAAACCCCGCTCGTCCACCACGCGACCGCGACGTACTTCCTCGGCGCGGTCGTCGTCAGTGCGGTCGCCGCCGAGACCGGTCGACGAATCGGTGACGAGGTCGCTCGAGACGTCTTCGATATCGATCGGATGGAAGCGACCGGCGAAATCGCCTCGCTCGTCCGATCGGCACGGCTCTCGATAGTCGTTCAGCTACCGCAGGAGATCGACGACGCGGACGGCTATCCGCCGGTCGATCCGTCGATCAAACGAGATCTCGCCGGGAGGACGGTGTTGCTTCCCCAGAGCAGCGACGAATCGGTACTTCGCTCTCGCCTCGCGACTCGCCTCGAGCGCGATTACGATCTCGGCCACGCGTCGATCACGATCGGAGCCGACGGGGCGATCGAGCGACTCGTGGTCGGACGCGCTCGCTCCGGAAT
Organism: Natrinema zhouii; assembly: GCF_013456555.2. GTDB lineage: Archaea > Halobacteriota > Halobacteria > Halobacteriales > Natrialbaceae > Natrinema > Natrinema zhouii. Next base: position 959,680 of record NZ_CP059154.1, on the reverse strand, counting down.
TGGGTCGATGCTCCCGACGGGGACCGTGGCGATGGCGATCCGCGCCGATCCGGCACTGACTGCCAGCGTGGGCGATCCGATCGAGGTCTGGTCGACCGCGAGCGACTCGAGCAGACTCGTCGCGACCGGAACGTTACGGGCCACCACCGGGGATGTCGCAACGATCACCGTTGACGCCGACGTCGTTGACCGGTTCGCGTTCGATCTAGACTCGAGTTATCGACTGACGTCGAGATCGGACGCGCCGGACGACGGGGACGCGCTGTGCTCCGTGGTCCGTGCTGCCGACGAGACGGTGCGGTCCATCACCGTCGAGGACGGCGGCACCCTCGACAACGTGTTCGTCGGCTGGCTATCGGGGACCGTTCTCGTCGTGGTCCGCAACGACGAGGTGATCCCGTTCCCGGACGACAACGAGACGCTACGGGACGGCGACGAGCTCTCCGTCCTCGGGACGGCCAGCGAACTGGCCCCCCTTTCGCCGAACGGGGACCGTTCCGTGTCGCAATAGTCGTGTTCGAGCGCCGGATCGAGGCCGTTCGAAGCATTCACATTCCGTCGGTCGACTCCCGGGCGGCCTCGAAGTGTCGTCGTTCGATTCTGACCTCGCCGGCCCGTTCGTTGGCCGTTTCGGGATCCGACTCCGCGGCCACCTCTCGAATCGCCCGCATCGAGGCGTCTCTGACCAGCGCCTCGAGATCCGCGCCGGTGTACCCCTCGAGTTCGGCCGCGAGTTCGTCGACGTCGACGTCGTCGGCGAGCGGTTTGCCCTGCGTGTGAACCGCGAGGATCTTCTCGCGGGCGTCCAGATCGGGCTCGCCGACGAAGACGTGGGTGTCGAGTCGACCGGGTCGGAGCAGCGCCGGGTCGATCTGGTCTTTGCGGTTGGTCGCGGCCAGGACGACGAGATTGGGGTTTTCCCGCATTCCGTCGAGTTCGGTCAGGAGTTGCGAGACGACGCGCTCGGTGACCTCGTGGCCGTCGCCTCGAGCGGCCGCGATGGCGTCGAGTTCGTCGAAGAAGACGATCGACGGCGCCGACTGGCGGGCGCGTTCGAACACCTCGCGGATCGCTTTCTCCGACTCGCCGACGTAGCGATCGATGATTTCGGGGCCGTCGACGCGGACGAAGTTGACGTCGGTCTCGCCCGCCAGTGCGCGCGCGAGCAGCGTTTTCCCAGTGCCGGGCGGGCCGTAGAGGAGGACGCCGGAGGGAGGATCGGTGTTCGTTTCCTCGAACAGTCTGTCGTAGGTCAGCGGCCACTCGACCGACTCACGAAGCGTTTGCTTCGCCTCCTCGAGGCCGCCAACATCCGAGAAGTCGGTCGTCGGTGACTCGGCGACGTACTCGCGCATCGCCGACGGTTCGACAGCGGCGAGCGCGGCGTCGAAGTGGCTCTTTCGGACGGTCGGATTTCTGTTCCACTCGCGGCGCTCGTCGGTTTCGGTCGGCCGATCGCGGATGGCGGCCATCGCCGCTTCGCTCGCGACGGCGTCGAGATCCGCGCCGACGAAGCCGTGGGTCCGGCGCGCGATCGCGTCGATATCGACGTCGTCGGCCAGCGGCATCCCGCGGGTGTGGACCTCGAGGATCTCTCGGCGGCCCGACTCGTCTGGGACGCCGATCTGGATCTCGCGGTCGAAGCGACCGCCGCGCCGGAGCGCGGGATCGATCGCGTCGACGCGGTTGGTCGCGCCGATGACGATCACTTCGCCGCGGCCGTCGAGGCCGTCCATCAGGGTCAGTAGCTGACCGACGATCCGGTTTTCAGCGTCCCCGTCGTCGTCGCGCGTGCCGGCGATCGAATCGATCTCGTCGAAGAAGATGATCGTGGGTGCCTCCTCGCGCGCTTTCTCGAACGTCTCTCGGAGCTGTTCCTCCGATTCGCCTTTGTACTTCGACATGATCTCCGGCCCCGAGATCGTCTCGAACGCGGCGTCGACCTCGTTGGCGACGGCGCGTGCGATCAGCGTCTTCCCGGTTCCGGGCGGGCCGTACAGCAGAACACCGGAGGGCGGTTCGACGCCGAGGCGTCTGAACAGTTCGGGCTCCGACAGCGGTAGCTCGATCATCTCGCGGACCTGCTCGAGCTCCTCGTCCAAGCCGCCGATGTCCTCGTAGGTGACGCCGGAGCCCGCCTCGAGTTCGGTCGTTCCGGTCTCGAGACGGGAGTCGGTCCCGGCCGTTGCTCCGGCGGAGCCGTCCGACTGTCGGCCGCGGTCGTTGGATCCGGCTCCGCTCGAAGCGGTGGTGGCGTTCGATCCCGTCTCGAGGTCGACGAGTTGAATCGTCGTCGCGCTCGTGATTCGAACGTCCCCATCGGGATCCGTATCGGTGACTCTGAACGGCTGCTGATCGATCCCCTCGATTCGGACCTGCTCCCCGGCACGGACCGGTCGATTGCGTAGCTTCTCCGCCGCGCTGGTCTCGGCGGCTCGCCGCTGATTCTCGGCGAGTCCCGGCGGCGCGACGAGCGTCACCCGATCGGCGTCGGCGATGGTCGACTTGTCTTTCGGTCGAACGGTAACCGTGTCACCGACGTGAACGCCGGCGTTCGCGCGGGTATCGCCATCGACCTGGATGGCGTTATCGGGGACCGACGGATCGGCGGGCCACATCTTGGCGACCGTCGACTCCTCGCCATCGATCACGACGGCATCGCCGCTGAGAATACCGAGCTGTCGTCGCACCGGTTCGGGGATTCGCGCGACACCCCGCCCGGCATCTCCCTTTTCCGCAGCGCGAACCGACAACGTGACGCCGTTCGGTTCCGACGAACTCATATTCGTCCTTTCGGGCGGGTCGCCTTGAGAATTGTCCCCTCGGGAGCCGGCGTGAGCCAGTCCAATCTGGAATCAATATCGTCGTTGTGCGACGGCGGTAGCACGTTTCACTTTCGTCGACGGCGACGACGGACTGATACCTATTGAGATCAGGTCGCGCGAGTACCGTTCGCGCGAAAGTAGTCCGCGCAAGTACTGTTCGCGCGAGTCGCTGCAGGGACCGGAGAAACGCCTTTTGTCGTTCGTGTCCTGATCGTTTCATATGGTAGTCCAGACCGAACGCAACGACACTACCTGGTACGAGTGCGAGACCTGCGGGCTCCTCTTCGACGAGAAGTCGGACGCGACGGAACACGAATCGCGGTGTGACGACAGCGATCCGTCCTATATTCAGTGAGGCAGCTGTTTTCCGGCACCGATCACTCGAGGCGCTCGCGATGCTCGGCCGCGAGTTCGCGTGCTTGCTCGAGCGTGTGGGTCTCCGTCCAGCGGACGCGGTCGCCGTCACCGTAGGCCAGCGCGCTCTTGAGTTCGTCCTGGAGGACGCCGTGGTCAACTGCTAGCACTGTTCCCGAGTCGTCACCGAGTTCGTAGACCCCGGGCCGATCCGGCGCAGCGGCGACCGTCTTCCGCTCGAGGTCGCGCCAGGATTTCTGCAGCGGCATCAGTCGGTCTCCTCGACGAGTTCGTAGGCGTGTTCGCTCATCTCGTCCTCGGCGAAGACGAAGACGCGTCCGTCGACGACCGAGAGATCGGCCTCGACGCGGACCGAGTAGGCCTCCGTCGCGACGGTGACGCCCGGGAACAGCACCTCCTCGTCGTCGCGATCGAGCATCACGCGGCCGACGCCGGTCGTCTCGAGAATGTCGTCGTGGGTGTTCCGATCGTTGACGTACGTCATGACGCCCTCGACCCCGTCGGGATCGGTGACGAGGACGTGCACTTCTTTGCCCGGTGGGGTCGTCAGGGCGCCGTCGACCGGTTCGGGCGGGCCGTGGTAGAAGACGTCTCGGCCGTCGTGGTACTCGACGACGACGCCACCATCGACGAGATCGACCCCGATCGTGCCGGGGGCGACGTTGTTGCGCGCGCTCATGCTCTCCGCTTCGGTCGGATCGGGGAAAAACGGTGCGTTCTTTGGTCTCACTGGTTCGCTTCGGAGGCGGCCCTCCAGCGATCGGTCTCGAGGATCGTTAGCCGTAAGTACGCTCTCTGAGAGTGTCCGAGTATGGATGGCCGCGCTGTCGCCCCCGCAGCCGGGACGGTACTCAACGCACTCGCGACCGGAACCGGCTCGGCGTTCGCGATCGACCTCGAGACGACGGCGACCGTCGAGCTCACGAACGACGGCGAGATCGTCGGTGCGATCGCCGGCCGGCCCGAGGCCGATACGACGCTCGTCGAGCGCTGTGTTGCGATGACGATCGCCGACTACGCCGGGCGGGCCGGGCTGGACGAAACCGACGTGGGTGCACGCGTCGATACCGAGAGCGAGGTCCCGATGGCCTCCGGGCTGAAGAGTTCCAGCGCCGCGGCCAACGCGACGGTGCTCGCGACGCTCGACGCCCTCGAGGTCGCGGACTCGGTCGACCGGATCGAGGCCTGCCGACTCGGCGTTCGGGCCGCCCGCGAGGCCGGCGTGACGGCGACCGGCGCGTTCGACGACGCCAGCGCGAGCATGCTCGGCGGCGTGACGGTGACCGACAACACGGCCGACGCGCTGCTCGCCCGCGAGGAGGTCGACTGGCACGCACTGGTCTACACGCCGCCCGAACAGTCCTACAGCGCGGACGCCGACGTGTCGGCCTGCGAGCGCGTCGCTCCGATGGCCGACCTCGTCGAAGAGCTCGCGCTCGAGGGACGCTACGGCGAAGCCATGACCGTCAACGGCTTCGCCTTCTGTGGGGCGCTCGAGTTCTCGACAGGGCCGATGATCGACGTCTTACCCGACGTTACCGGGGTTTCGCTCTCCGGAACCGGGCCGAGCTACGTCGCCGTCGGCGAGCGGGAGACGCTCGAGACAGTGCAACCACGGTGGGACGAGCGGGACGGAACGACACGATTACTGCAGACGCGAACGGACGGAACACGAACGACATGACTCGAGAGCCAACGGAGACGGCAACGGACGGCGGAATCGACGAGGAGAACCGCACACCCGAAGAGATGGACCTCGACGAATTGCGCGAGGAGATCCGGACGATCGACCAGGAGATCGTCGAGCTGATCGCCCAACGGACCTACGTCGCGGACACGATCGCCGCGGTCAAAGACGAACGGGAATTGCCGACGACCGACGAGAAACAGGAACAGCAGGTCATGGAGCGAGCGGGTGACAACGCCGAGCAGTTCGACGTCGATGCGAATCTCGTGAAGGCGATCTTCCGACTGCTGATCGAGCTGAACAAAATCTCCCAGCGTGATAAACGGTAGCGCATAACATTACAAACCGATAGTAGGCACCGGAACTGTCCCCCACTATTGTCATTCTTACTGACCATAGCCATCAAGAGAGTAGCTAGTGTTGCTTTGTGAAAATGATGTACATATTGTTCAGTACAGGAGGTGGGCGTAGCAAAACACATCCTTGTGAAGTATTACCGATCTCCTTATCAAATCCACCATCTGATTGACAAATCTCTGTAATAGCACAGCATCCGAGATTCAATAGTGTATATGATCTAACATGTAGTGGACGACTTGACGACGGCGGTAGATGCGTAATAGATCCCGATAATCGCGGCTATGACGAACGCGATATACAGTAGTGCTGTTCCGGGCCCTGTTTCAATTTCTAGTGTGATTCATGGGTAGGTGAATACGGATACAGTGTTGATTTGGACGCACTCATCCACGATGTATCAGTCCCTGTATCCGGTTTCGAACGTCATCGGCGGAGTCGTATTGTTCGTTATCGATCGGGGCGAGCACCTCGTCGATTGATTTCCAACCCTCCTGCGTTTCGACCTCACGATCGCCGTGGGCCTCAATCAATTCATCCGTCATCGTTGGATAGTCTTGGCTTTCGAGCGCTTCATCAAGATCACCAAGCCTCTCACCAGTTTCGTCGTGTACCGGTTCGGATTCGTCGCCCCGGTCACGCGCTTCCTCAAGTTCCCGCTCTCGCTGGCGTCGCTCTTCATCATCCGCTTGCTTGTCGCGGCCCTTTTTGTTGTCTCCCATCATCCGTTCTATGTGAGCGGGCGGAATAATCCTGTTGGCGCTGCTCGGTACGACTTCCTCAAACACTTACCGACTACATCGGGAGATACGCACGCGTACTGAGCGATTCAGTGGATAGTTGAGTTTCTGCGGTTCACTCGTTCGGAAACCGGAAAAGTACACGCAACCGTGTAACGTGAGTTATAGACCTGAACAAGGTCGAGCAGCGGGAGAGTCGGTAGTCAGGTATACGACCGTCTTAGACACTTTATCGGAGAATGCTGTTCTGGACAGTAGTCAGTGAGTTGTGTCGTTCGAGTAACAGGCAGAAGAGGTGTTGCGAACGGGAGGGCTAGTAACCCACGACAACTGGAAGCAACACGATGCTCTTTCAGTCTGAAGTCATTCTTCGTCGGTCGGTTCGAGTGGGACTCGTTCTACCTCGATGTCTGCGTAGTCTTTCTCGGAAGAGAGTACATCCATCGCTCGCGTTTCCGCAGTCGCCGCGTGGAACGCGTCGAACGGAGTCATTCCCTCGTCGTAGTAGTTAATGGCTTTCAGCACTACCTGTTTCTCTTCTTCGTCCCGCACGGGAACAAGTTCGAGTAGGTTCGCCACCAGCGGAACGTAGTCGAACTCGTAGCGTTCTCGGGCGAGGAGTAATTCGAGATACGAGAACGGTGATGCTTCGACGTCGTACTCGACGAGGGCGTCCTCCGCAGAGCCCTGCAACCAATCGGAGTCTTTGGCGAGTGCAAGCAGGAAATCCGTTTCGACGTACACCGTCATCTGTCACCGCCGGTTTCCTTGGCCTCGTCTTTCGCCTCCGCCTTGATGTCCTCTCGGATCTCCTTGACCGATGCATCACGAAGCTCGCCTGCTGCCTCGCGGACGGCAGCGAGGGGGTCGTCTGCCACCGGAATTAGCTCGAGTTTATCCTCGTACGTGACGATATGGTACTTCTGGCCGTACTTCTCACGCAGCTCTTTTGGAAGGTACAGCCGCCCTTGCCCATCGGTTTCCGCTGACATAGAAGTGATTATGTTACCACGAACAAAGAATCTTACCATCAAGAATCGACTAGTGGTACGATATTCGTAGAGTATCTAGCAAATTTTAGCAAGTTGAACAAGGTCGAGTAGCGCGAAAATATACATGTAACTGTTACGCTCGAGCACGATAACGAACTCGTGTTTTTTACGGAACGATTCGATAGCAGTACACTCGTACTCAGCTGACTCACGTCCACTCGTCCACCGATTCCAGAAGCGTCTCAACCGGTGCACTCGTTGTCGACCGCTCAGGTTCAGGCAATTGCGTGTACACTACCTCGGATTTCGAGAAGTCACCCTCGCCGCCCCTCTCCGGCACTCTCGATCCACTCACAATGCCGACAACGTCTCCCTCGAGCGTCAGCAGTGGCCCACCGCTGTTGCCCTGTGACGTGGGGACTGTCGAGTACAGCGTCTCGAATCTTGCGTCGTATTCTTCGTGGCGCCCCATACTCATGATCCAGTTACCGATACTGCCAGGGTGTCCGATCGTTACCAGCGGGTCGCCGGGGCGAAGGGTCGATTCGTCCCCAGTCGGGAGTTCTTGCAGTCCGTCCAGATCGGTTTGGAGAAGCGCAACGTCAGGGATCATCTCTCGGTAGTACCCGACACGGGTTGCGCTACCGGTGTCGCCACCGAACGTTTCGATCGAGAACGATTCGTCGCCAGTGACGACGTGGGAGTTCGTCACAACGTGTCCTTTCGTCGCATCGAGAACCCACCCGGTCCCGCCAGCTCTGTCTCCGCTCACCGTCACGACGGATTCTCTGGCCGCTTTGGCCATCGCTTCTGCCTGCTCAACGATATCGGTCGAGAACTCCGATATCGATTCTTCTCGATGGAGCGCTTCGATACGTTCGTTTTTCGATTCGATTCTGTCTTCGAGCTCCTCGATACGCTCTCTCTGCGCGTCATTTTCGGCGTTTTCCGTGGTGTTCGACGGAGCGAAAAAACCGTCTGTGTCTGTACAGCCTGCAAGCCCTGCCACGATCGCAGTCGAACTAATTTTGAGAATATCTCGGCGAGATGTCCGGTCCATATACAGCCCGATTAGTATCCTGTGAGATAACCGTTCGTGTATCTGGGAGGGTTTTCCACGCTCGTCGAATACATCGTAGGGAGACGGCTACGACGAGACCCTCACACTCGGATCCGATGTCTGATACCCAAGCTTGTCACGACAAACTCGAGACCGACGAAGCGCTGATCGTCGAGAAGTCCGGAAAGATGAGAATCGAGGCGACGTCGATTCGGTGACGTCCGCCGGTATCGTCGCCGCCAATGCTCTACCGACAGCCTCCTCGATCAGTTCGGCGATTCTCCCGATGAACCGCACGATGGGAGACGTTCAGTACTCCCACTGGCGTTCGATCCGCGACTCGAGGTCGGGATACTCGTCTCGCAGCGCGTCGGCGTCGGTTTCGCCGTCCACGTTGATGACGTGGACCTCCCCTCGGTTTCCGGAGTAGACGTCCTGGAAGTCGTAGACGACACCGACGACGTCGACGCTTTCCGGGACGTCGTCGCTGGCCGTGAGGAACTCGACCTGTCGATCGACGTTGTACTCGACGAGTCGGTTGATCGCGTCCGTTCGGTCGATATCGTCCGGGAGCAGTTCGACGCCCGGCTCGAGGTGTGGCTTCAGGAGCTCGAGACAGTGACTGATCCCGTCGGGTTCGGACACTCCCTCGGTCAGGTCGTCGTAGGTCGCGGTCACGGCTCCACAGCCCGTGTGGCCCACGACGACGACGGTCTCCGTGCCGGTGTGGGCGACCGGATAGAGGACGTCACCGGAGACGACCTCGCCCGCGTCCGTGCGTTGGACGACGCGGTTGCCGATGTTGCCACACGTGAAGATCCGGCCGGGCTCGTCGTTGCCCCACATGTGATCCTGCAGAACCCTCGAGTCGGAACAGCAGACGGTGACGACGTCCGGTTCCTGAGACTCCTGGACGTCGTCGAACTGTGACTGGTGCGTTTCGGCGTGGTCGGCGTTGGCCTCGAGCAACTCGATGAATTCTCGGTGCATGCGTAGGCGAAGGGCGGTTCAGAATATAATTCCTAGTTTTCCTGTGATACTGGCTGGGGTCTCCGGTGAGCCGGTCGCGATCACCACTCGTGTCTTGCTGGCTTGAAGAACACTCTTCCTAACACGATTCGTCTGCGACAGCGGACCGCGTCCCAGCCGAGAGACGCGATTGACGGCGGTAGTATTGAGTTACCATCCCGTTAGAGAGCATCGCTCGAGCGAATATCACTCCCGGAGGACTGTTTCGATCGGCCACAACACTCTTACTGCTTCGCTATCACCCCGACGCTGTCGGGCGTTAATAGAATTTTACCGCATATCATTTTTAATATATGAGACAGAAAGCTTATTATGGAGTTGTCTAAAGAACTGATTACCCCTACCCGGTGTGAGTCGACCAATAAGTCCGGTAGTACGGTGCTGCGGTGGACTCGCTCTCCAGGTGAATCGCGCGCTAACTAATCCAAACACGATAATAACACAACCTAAATGACAAACGAAACGACATATCGCGAAAAGGGACGTGCAGTTGTCCTGGCCGCGCTTATGGTCCTTTCCGTTGTTGCCATGTCCGCTGCGTTTGCGGGCTCGGCGACGGCGGCTGCAAATGACGTGACTTTCGATCCTGATGAAACGATTTACTATCAGGGTCAAGAAATCAACGCTACGACTCCAGAAGCAAATACAGCCTATCAGCTTCGAAGCGTTGATGAGTTCAACGACAACGGCCAGATTACCTCGAGTACATTCGAAACCGAGGTCAGTACAAACGATGATGGCGTAGTCACAATCGACACCGAGAACCTCGAGACGGGGGATTATTTCCTCCGTGGTGACGGTGTTGAGGAAATTCGAGAGAACTCCTTTGAGTTGACTACGCAGCAACTCGACGCTGAGTTCGACGACAGCGAGATTACGAACGAAGGCTCCGATACGGTGACCGACCTCACGTTCGACTCCAATCGCGCGAACTACGACGTGAACGTCAGCGCTGACGGCCTCAACGTTGATGATCTCGAGAACATCTTCGGAGAGACCAGCGAAAGCAACGACGTCATTGGCAACAACTCTGACGGTGACGACGATACGGTCACTCTCGATAACGCAGAAGGCACTTTCGAAGATGCCAACTTCGACGAAATCGATGCCGGTGAATATGAGTTTACCTTTAGTGTGACGGACACGACCGCTGAAGCCAGCGCCACGATCAACGTCACCCAAGGCGAAGAAGCCGAGCGTAGCTTTGGTGACGTCGAAATGGTTGAGCAGGGCGAACTCGCAACCATCGACATCAATACCGACGGCACTAGCAGCACTGCCCTGCAGGTTGGTCAACACGAAGACACTAACTACGAAGTTGGTCTCGAAATTGACTCTGCAGACTACGACCAGGACGAAATCACTCTCGTGATGAACACCTACACCGCGGGTCAGAACGGAGGAGATGTCTTCACCGCTATCGACGAAAACGGTGAGGAGATCAGCTCCAGCGACGTTGATGTTAGTGTCGTTTACGCTAACATCAGCGACGACGGCACGCTCCCGGACCGACTCGGTGCCGGTGACTACGAACTGATCATCGGCGACCAGTTCGATACTGAGAGCGATGATTTCGACAATTCTGACTCTACCGGTAATGCCGAAATCATCAACGAGGAAGACTCCTCGTACCTAACGCTCACCGAGCGCTCCGAGAACAGCGACATCAGCACGCACACCGCGCCTGGTGAGGACGATCTCGATAACGCCGACGATGTTACCGAGACCACGCTGACGGAGACGAACACCTTCGCCGAGGGCGACTACATGGTCGTCGACGTCGAAGATCTCGGTCTGACCGGTGCACTCGCCGGTGTTGAGGATGGCGACCCCATTAACAGTATCCTCACCGATGCTGGTGTCTCCATCGAACTCGAAGAATCGAACCCCGGTACGAACGCTCAACCAGCTATCTGGAACAGCAGTACCGAAAGCAGTGACAGTCTGCTTGAACTGGTTGCAGTTGACAGTTCCGAGTACGATGGTGACAGCCTCCTGCTCAAGGTCGACAACGCTGACGCTCTGGAGGCCACCAGCTACGACGTGACTTACAACGTCGATCAGACAGACCACAACTACATCTCCGACGAAGACGACGAGATCGAGAACGAGCACTCGCTCTCGATTGAAGAGCGTGACTTCGAGTGGACTCTCGAAGACGGAGACGAAGTCGAAATCACTGAAGAGACTGATCTAGTGGGCGAGACGAACATCGCGCCTGGCACGGAACTCTCGGCAACCGCGAGCGCATCCGGGAACTTCGTCAACACCGTAGACACCGATGTCGCTAGTGACGGAACCTTCACAGCGACGTTCGACTTCTCTGGAGAAATGAACGGTACCGAATTCGATCTTGAAGAGCGATCTGAATTCGGTGCAACTGTCGAAAACCTTGTCCTCGTCGATGCTGAACCCGAGCCTGAATCCGACATCTCCGTCGAGGGTGACGCACCCTCTGAGGTCGAGGTTGATGAAGATGCAGCACTCGACGTGACCGTCTCCAACGACGGTGACGCCAATGCTACTGTCGACTTCAACGTCACGATCGACGGCGAGGTCGTCGTTCAGGAAGAAATCACTGTTGAAGCTGGTGGCACGCACGAAGTCAGCGAAGACTTCGACACCAGCTCCGCAGGCGACATCAGCTGGAGTACCTCCGCTGGCGACGCCAGTGACGAAGGTACGCTGACCGTCAACGAATCCGACGGCTCCGACGGTAGTGACGGATCCGACGGCTCCGACGGCTCCGACGGTAGTGACGGATCCGACGGCTCCGACGGCTCCGACGGTAGTGACGGATCCGACGGTGACGACGGCTCCGATGGAGACGATGACGACGATGGTACGCCCGGCTTCGGTGTCGGCGTCGCTCTCGTCGCACTCCTCGGCGCTGCCATGCTGGCACTCCGCCGCCAGAACTAAGCTGTAGAACTACCGGCTTCCGCCGGCCCTAATTTCCGCGGTTTCTTTTATTGACGCTACACCCACCAGCCACAGCAGCGGGTGTCGGTATCACTGACCCAATTCGATATCGTTCGGCTATGCATCGGATCCCGTTTTGAACCTGACCGAAGCCGAGCTCACTCGAGTACACGTCGCTAAACTCGAGTCACAGAACGGTGACGACGACGTGTTCGCCGAGTCGAGAACTCGACTCGGTGCCGATCGACGTGGGTCAGTCCGAAACGGCGCTGGCCTTTGCGAAATCTGATACGGCTAAACGTGCTCGAGCGTGAGTGCCCGAATACGGGTATTGCTACGTCTCGACGTGTGATGGTATGGGTGCGAGGATTCGAGAGCGCAGTCTACACGGATCGAATCGAGTTCCAGTTCGCCGAACACAGTCCAAAAGAGGATGCGCTAGAACCGATCTCTGCTGCCTCGCTCGAGAACCTATCAGTCGTCAGCCGCCGCCGGCTCCGCTTCCTCAACGCTCGAGTCCGCGCGTTCGAAATCCTTTCCCTGTCTTACTCGAGTTCGTGTTGACCGAAACTCGCTACCAGTAGGTACGCACGGAAGTATCGTACATCGGTGACAGAGGGTACAACTATATGCTCGGCATCGCTAGTACCCACTATGTCTATCGATATCGACCGTTTCAATGAACGCAGCGAGGAGGAACTCGAGGAGATGAGCAATCCCGAGCGGGTACTCGTGTTCCTCTTCGAAAACGATGATCGTGCCTGGAAGGCAACGGCGATTGCCGACCGGACGGATATCAACCGGAACTCGATCAATACCGTCCTCGCTCGACTCGAGGAGCGCGACCTCGTCCGCCACAAGGGGTCGTACTGGGCGATCACGGACGACACGGAACGATTGCGGAAGGCGTACGATATCCACCGAGCGAACCGACTATTTAACGAGCTCTACGGGGCGGAAGATCGCGAGGAGTGGGTCGAACATGCCGCCGACCGAGACGATCGATGACGTACGACCGCGGCACAATCGTCTACGGTGACGATCCTTTCAAAGGGCCAGAAATGGCCCGTCCTTGGCTCGTACTCAATACTACAGACATGCCGTTTCACGGCGACCAATACATCTGTCTCACGCTTTCGACGAAGACCTGGTACGACGAACGGATTCCGATCTACGATGCTGACATGGTCACCGGCGGACTCCCGGACGAGAGCGCGATTCTGCCGTGGTCGGTAATGGCGATCGATGAAGCTGCTATCGATCGGAAACTCGGAACGCTGGACGAAGCAATCGTCGACGACGCTGTCGCTACTCTTGTCTCCTATCTCGGCCTATAGTACGTGTGAACAACGGATCTGAATCCGGAAACGCGGGGTCAGATGCGGTACCGATGAGAAACCGTTAGTCGTCAGCCGCTGCCGGCTCCACTTCCTCGACGCTCGAGTCCGCGCGCTCGAGGTCTTCCAGATACTCGTCGGCGTCCAGTGCGGCCTTCGAGCCCATCCCTGCCGCAGTCACGGCCTGCTGGTAGTGGTAGTCGACGACGTCGCCGGCACCGAAGAGACCGGGGACGTGGGTTTCGGTCTGCCCGCCGCCCTCGCCGCCCTTGGTCTTGAGGTAGCCGTCGGCGTCCATCTCGACGCCGGTGTCCGCGAGGTAGTCGGTGTTGGGGGTGTGACCGATGGCGAAGAAGACCGCGCCGACGTCGAACTCGAACTCCTCGGTTTCGGGGTCCTCGAGGCGGTCGGTGGGGTGGCCCTTGTCGTTTTCGACGAGCGTGACGTGATCGACGCCCTCGGCCTGGGAGCCGTGGATCTCGGTCAGTTCGGTGTTTTTCATGATCTCGATCTCGCCGTCTTCGACCTTCTCGTGGACGCGGTCGACCCAGTAGTCCTCCGCACGGAACTCCTCGCGGCGGTGGGCGATGTAGACGGTGTCGGCGAACTTCGTGAGGAAGGTGGCTTCTTCCATCGCGGCGTCGCCGCCGCCGACGACGAGCATGTCCTCGTCGCGGAAGAACGCGCCGTCGCAGGTCGCACACGTCGAGAGCCCGTAGCCCATGAGTTCGTCCTCGCCGGGGATGCCGAGGGTGCGGGCGCTGGCCCCCGACGCGGCGATGACGGCGTCCGCGGTGTAGACGTCGCCGTCCGCGAGTTCGACGCGGAAGGGACGACTCGAGTCGTCGATCGACTCGATGATGCCGTTTTTCAGCTCGGCACCGAACTGCGTGGCCTGCTCTTTCATGTTGTTGACCAGCTCGGGGCCGCCGATGCCGTCGGGGAAGCCGGGGTAGTTTGCGACGTCGGTGGTCAGGGTGAGCTGACCGCCGGGTTCGTCGCCTTCGATGACCAGCGGCTCGTTGTTCGAGCGGCCGGCGTAGATCGCGGCGGTCAGCCCGGCGATCCCGGTACCGGCGATGATCATCGTGCGGTGTTCGACGATTTCGCCGTCGCTCTCGTCGGCGATACCGAGCTTCTCGTCGAGTTCGCCGGTCTCGTTGAGCGCGCTGGTGTCGTCCCAGCCGCCGATGAGTTCGTCGTCGATGAACACTTCGGGGGCGGTCTTGCGCCCGTCCGCGCGCTCGACCATTTCCTCGAACAGTTCGTCGTCGTCGGAGACGTTGTACGTCTCGTACTCGACGCCCTTGCTATCGAAGAGATCCTTCGCCTTCTCACAGTACGGACAGTCCGTTTTGGTATATATCTCGACGCGTGGCTGTTCGCTCATGTTTCATAGTTCGGATAGAGTGCCTAAACCGCTTGCGCTCTCAGCAATCGGGTCCCGCTTACTGTGACGGGCCCGTGGTGTCGTTCGCCGTCGTCGCGCTGTCGACGTACTCGACGGTGACTACCAGCTCGCGGTCGGTTCGATCCTCGAGTGCCGTCTCGAGCCGTTCGGCGAGGTTGGGATACGGATAGTCTGCAGGCCGCTGGACGACGACTGTGACGGCCGTCTCGTCGCTAACAAGGCCGCCGTCGTTGAACTCGGCGCGCACCTCGACCAGCTCGAGTCGGTCGTACTCGGCGTCGCTCAGGACGCTTCTGACCTCCTCGTTGACCTCGTTGTCGAAGGCGACGTGCTGGCCGAGGACGATGCCAGCACCGGTGATAACGACTATTCCGAGGACGAGCACGACGGCGAGGGTGCCAACGCGGTCCCAGGAGACGTTTCCGCGGAGCGTTCCCGACGTCCAGTCCAGCGGTCGATAGCCGAGGTACCAGAACACGGCGAGCCCCGCCAGCAGGATCGACGCGGCGTTGACCGCGACCAGGACGAACGCTCCGAGGGCGACAGGCAGATGGCCCCAGGCCAGCCCGATACCGACTGCGGCGGCGGCCGGGATCAGCGCGACGGCGATCATCACGCCGACCAGTGAGACGGGGATCGCCGTCGCGAGACCGAACGCACCCGCTGCCCCGGCACAGAACCCGACGATGAGCGCGAGCAGGCCCGGTGAGATTCGGTTTTGAACCTGGGCGATGGCTGTGATATCGATCGTCGAGGGAATGACTCCGCTGAAACGTACCAGCCAGGCAAAGGCGAAGGCGCTGACGATCGCGACGACGAGCCCGATCGCCAGCGACGACAGTCCGCTACGGACCATCTCTCGGTCGTCGAGGACGAGCCCTACGGTGCCGGTAAGGGCCGCACTGACTTGCGGGGCGATAACCATCGAACCGACGACGATCGCGGGCGAGTCGAGCAACAGGCCCGCCGTCGCGACGATCGCGCTCAGGACCGTCATCACGTAATAGGTGACCCGACTGGGGGTCATATTCAGCGCCCGCGTCCGAATCTCCTCGCGAGTGATGCTGTCGTCCGCTTCCTCCCCGCTGACGTACCGTTCCTCGAGTTCATCGATCCGCGGGGTGCGTGCGGTCTCGATCGAGGAGACGACGATGAAGTCGTCATCGATGCCGATCTCGCGCAACGACGTGAGCACGTGGTCGACGGCCTGGGTCGGTACCGGAAACGTGACCAGATCGCCGTTGTCCCGGTCACTGTTCTCGGCAGTCAACACGTAATCGATGTCTTCGCCCTCGAGTACCTGGAGCGCCTCGTCCCGCGTGTCGTCCGGCACGAACACCTGGAGTAATCGCACTCTCGAGAGCCATGGCGGGGTCGGTCATACGTATACAGTCGTTAAGTCGGGGACTTCGCCGCGGGCGCGACGACGCACTTACGGGGCCGAGCGACGAGGACCGACTATGGCTGCCGAGCTCGAGGAGAAGACGAACCGCTACGGCGAACTGCTCGCGGAGGCGCTCGCGGCGGCGTCGATCGCGCCGCCGGACGGAACCCCGATGGCGGAAGCGGCCGCCGATTGCTACGAGATGGCGTCATCGTATCTCGAGGACGGGAACCACTTTCGAGAGCGAGACGATCTCGTCAACGCGCTGGCATCGTTTTCGTACGGGCACGCGTGGCTCGACGCGGGGGCCCGCGTCGGACTGTTCGACGTGCCGAGAGAGGGCCACCTCTTCACCGTCGAGTGAGCGGGCACCGCTCGTCGACCGGGGACTTGAACTCCGGCCCTGCTATCCAAGATGATTAATCACTATGTAACCGGAACATATATACCAGCAAACCCGGTTAGTTTATAAAGTAGGCGAAATCTTTATATGGCTTACGGCCTAACTCTTTGTTAGCTGAGGCGACCGGGTTTCTTCTGGTTACCCCACCCGGGAGCCCCGAGTAACTCACCCGATACACCATGACAGATACCAGCATCCGAACCTATACGAACGACCGCGAGACCGAAACCGAAGAGGAGGAAACCACGGCGGTTTCCGACGAGCAAGAGCACTGTCCGGAGTGTGGCGGCCGACTGATCTCGGACGACGAACACGCCGAGACGGTCTGTACGGACTGTGGCCTCGTCGTCGAGGAAGACGAGATCGATCGCGGCCCCGAATGGCGAGCCTTCGACGCCAGCGAGAAAGACGAGAAGTCCCGCGTCGGTGCACCGACGACGAACATGATGCACGACCAGGGGCTCTCGACGAACATCGGCTGGCAGGACAAGGACGCCTACGGCCGCGCGCTCTCGAGCCGCCAGCGCCAGAAGATGCAGCGCCTGCGCACCTGGAACGAGCGCTTCCGCACCCGTGACTCTAAGGAGCGCAACCTCAAGCAGGCACTCGGCGAGATCGACCGGATGGCGAGCGCGCTCGGCCTCCCCGAGAACGTCCGCGAGACCGCCAGCGTCATCTACCGACGCGCACTCGAGGAGGACCTGCTGCCGGGCCGGTCCATCGAAGGCGTCGCGACGTCCTCGCTGTACGCCGCAGCCCGCCAGGCCGGTACACCGCGTAGCCTCGACGAGATCTCGGCCGTCTCCCGCGTCGAGAAGATGGAACTGACCCGCACCTACCGCTACATCATTCGGGAGCTCGGCCTCGAGGTCAAGCCGGCCGACCCCGAACACTACGTGCCACGGTTCGTCAGCGACCTCGACCTCTCCGACGAGACCGAGCGGATGGCCCGCGAACTGCTCGAGTCGGCCCGTCAGGAGGGCGTCCACAGCGGCAAGTCGCCGGTCGGCCTCGCGGCCGCATCGGTGTACGCCGCCGCCTTGCTGACCAACGAGAAGGTCACCCAGAACGAGGTCAGCGAGGTCGCCAGCATCTCCGAGGTCACCATCCGGAACCGCTACAAGGAGCTGCTCGAGGCGTCTGACACGGCCGCACCCGCATAAATCCGGATTCGGCGACTGAGCCGTCGGTCGACGGCTGTTATCTGTCGCGCCGCGCTGATGCGGGTGGTGTTTCGTGGCGTGAATTTGCGACAACGTTTTTGCCCTCTCGTGTGAAAGTGTGTAGCATGGATAGAACGACTGTGCAACTGTTGTGTCCTGAATGTACGAAAGATTGGCAGGTTTCTCCGGACGAACTCCCTGCGGCAGCCAACATGTATCACTGTCCGAACTGTCACGCCTCTCATCGTACGGCCGAATTTATGCGAACGGATCGCGACCTCCAGACGCTGAAACAGCTCGGATAGGGCTCCGCAACCACCTTTTCGCTGCTCGTTGATCCGGTCGTAGGGATGGATTACCGTTCCGGTTGTCGCCTCTCAGAAAGTATATCGAAAGCTGCTATTAGACCGGTAAACAGCGCCATAACACATCTCCGTCGCGTAATCTCATCGCGTAGGCTCCGCATTCGAATCGTCTCTCTCGATGATACACCGCTCAGACAGCACGGGTCGCGTGTTAACGCAACTCAAGATAATAATATAACCCTGCAGTGGGTAGGAGAAGATGGTATGAAGAAGCAGGAGCTCATTCACCTTCACGGCCTTCTCGCGGAGGTATCCAATCAGTGTGCAGAGTGGGAGAACTGTCAGATTGATCTCGGTGAATACGAAGCGAAGGGGATTCGACCGACATCAATTCACAAATCAAAAACCGATCACAAAGCCGCCGTTTTTGCGCTCGCTGGGGGAATCACGATGAACATGCGGGAAGGTGAGCAGGAAGAAGCCGTCGCCGCAACCGCGGACTGAGATTCTCGTCGTACCCTTCGACCATCGACACTGCCGACTGGAAAGACTCGTCATATTGCTCTCGGCTCGAGGATTCCCTCTCCCGCAACCGCCGGAGCCGTGGATGGTCGGTTCGCTATTTCGAGGGGGTCGAGCGGCCGATCTGACCGTTACTCGACGAGATCTTCGAACTCGGGAAGGATTTCGTCGTCATCATCGGCGTCGTCGGTCGAATCCGTCTCCGTCGACTCGTCGCCAGAAGCGGTCGTCTCTTCGTCTTCGTCCGCCGTTTTGTCCTCGTTCGCATCGTCTTCCAGAACCTCGACCTCCATGACCTCGAGTGGAATGTTCTCGAGGAGTTGGCCGATCTCCTTTCGTGCGATCCGCGAGGCGTGTTCCTCGCGCTCGACGTTGAAGACGGTCATCTCCAGTTCAAGCGCGACGAGCGCTTCGTCGGCCGCGATGAACGCCGGTGGGAGCTCCTCTCCCGATGGAGAGGTGCGCTCGCCCATGTTGATTTCGACGTAGTTCAGATCAGGGTTCAACATCTCTCCTGTCTTCGAGATGGCGATACGGATCGCTTCGTCCTCCGTTTCAACGTCGAAGACCGGCACGGCAGCTTCGACCACAACCCTGCAATCCATACCAAGGCATTCGGTCGCCTCCAGTAAGAAGGTTCGCCCCGGGACGGGAACATCTCCGTGTGACTGCCGAACGGCCGTCCAGAACTCGATCGGTCCGAGCGTCGGTTCGAAAGGCAAAGGGTCCACGCCCCCGAAGGCTCGAGCGAATGGAGACGGGGACGATCCCAATCGACGAACTCACCGGTGGACTCGACCTGTACCGAACCCTCGAGAGCGGACAGAGCTACCTCTGGCAGCGTGAAGACGGTGAGATGTACACCGAGACGCCGGCTCCCGGGGCGTGGTACTCGACGGTCGTCGGCTCGGACGCCGTCTCCGGCAACTCGGACGCCGCGGCCGCTGGCGACGTGATCCGCGTCCGGGTCCGCGACGGCAATCTCGAGTGGGAGTCGACGACCGACGCCGAACCGGCCGTGCGCCGGTTGTTGCGCCTCGACGACGACCTCGAGGCGATCGTCGCGGCCGGCCCGGACGATTCACTGCTCCGCGAGGCCTACGAGGCCCACCGCGGGATGCGACTGGTCGCGGATCCGCCCTTCGGCTGTCTGATCTCGTTTATCTGCTCGGCCCAGATGCGCGTCGGCCGGATTCACACGATGGTCTCGACGCTGGCCCGCGAGTACGGCGACAAAATCGAGTTCGACGGCGAGACGTATCACGCGTTTCCGACGCCGAAACAGCTCGCGACCGCGACCGAAGCCGAACTCCGCGAGCTCGGACTGGGATACCGCGCTCCCTACGTCGTCCGGACCGCCGAGATGGTCGCGACCGGCGAAGCGCATCCGGCCGAGGCGCAGAACCTCGAGTACGAGGACGCGCGAGAGTATCTGACGCGGTTCGTCGGCGTCGGCGACAAGGTGGCCGACTGCGTGCTCCTCTTCGCGCTGGACTTCGACGAGGCCGTCCCGCTGGACACCTGGCTCAAGTCGGCGATCGAGGAGTACTATCCCGACTGCGATCGCGGGACCTACGCCGACACCTCTCGAGCCCTTCGCGAACGGCTCGGGGGCGAGTACGCGGGGTACTCCCAGACCTACATCTTCCATCATCTTCGGACTGGAGCGTAGGGACGTCGCCGAACGAGGCTCCCGGAACGATTTTTATGAACGGCCTGTCACTATTGCCGTATGGTGACCGGGTCAGTCGTCGGCCCCCTCGCAACGGCGGCGTTCATCGCGACGCTGGGAATCCTGATCAAGTATTTCGGGGCGGTTCGGCTGATCGCGGGCTATGATCCGGATCGCGTCGACGATGAGGAGGGGCTGACGGATTTCACCGGGACCAACGCACTCTACGTCGCGGCGCTCGTTTCGCTCGTCGCGCTGGTCGAGTACGCGGAGCCGTTCGACGGCGCCGATGTGATCTGGATCGCGTTCCTCGTCGGCGTCGGGCTCCTGACCGTCCGAATGATCCGCGGAGCTCGTCGCTTCGAAACCACGGAGTGAGGGTGAGAACGGCGTCGAGCGCCGGCCCGCCGATTACTCCTCGTAGTCCTCGCGGCCGGTCACGGCCCAGTAGGCCTGCGAAAGCAGTGTAATCGCGAAGATGACGACGAGCCCGCCAGCGACCCATATCGCTATCTGCTGACCGAGCAGATAGTACGCCAGCGCGCTCGCACCGACGACGAACAGCACCGCACCGGCGAACAACTCGAGCAGTTCCCGAACTGACGCGCGGCTACTCGAGACGGCGAGATACTCCTCCTCGAAGCGGTCGATGATTCCCATTAACAGAATTCCTCGAGCGTGGTCTGGTCTCGCTTCAGCGGCCGCGACCGATAGCCGTGCTCGGTCGCGAGGTGATCCGCGAACGCCTCGTCGAAGCCGTGATTGGTGTAGACGACCTCGGGGTCGATCGCTCGAACCGTCGCGACGAGTTCGTCGAAATCACAGTGGTCGGTGAGTGGGAAGGTGACGTCGTAGTTCCCCCGGTACAGGAAGGAGTCGTCGACGGCCCATCCCGAGAAGCCGGCTTTCACTCCCGCTTCGCGATCGACGGTCGCCTCGACCCAGTCGACCCGAGCCTGATTCGACGGGAGGATCACGATCTCGTCCGTTAGCCCCCGCAGCGAGTCGTAGCGCTCGCCCGGGAACTCGAGGTCACCATCCGTCGCCGTTTCGATGGCCCGGTTTACGTCGTGAATCGACTCGGAAACCAGGATCTCGCGGCCGTCGTCGCCGGTCGCCTCGCGGGCGATCCACTGCAGTTTCTGCGAGCGACCGAGCGAGTAGCCGAACAGGAAGCACGGTCGATCGTCGTTGTCGCGGAGCCAGTCCACAATCTCGGCCTCGAGACGCTCCTGCGGTGGGAATCGATACTTCGGGACCCCGTAGGTGGTCTCCATGACGAGCGCGTCCGCGTCGACCGCTTGCGGGTCGAACCCCTCGAGGTAGCAGCGATCTCGAGTCGAGAAGTCGCCAGTGTAACAGTAGCGTTGCGGGGCGTCGGCCGCCTCCCTGGCGTTGCCCTCGTCGCCGGCCTCGAGGTCGATGATCGCCGCGCGGGAGCCGACGACGTGGCCGGCCGGGACGAGTTCGATGCCGGGGGCGTCCTCGACGAACGCGAAGCCGGAGCCGGTTCTGGCCTCGGCGATCGCCGCGGTCTCGGCCGAGCAGACGACGGTCTCCGGCGTCGTCCGGAAGGTGTGATCGGCGTGGGCGTGGCTCACCACGTTGACCCTCCCGACGGCGCTGCGGGCGTCGGCGACGACGCGCGGCTCGCCGTCCTCGCTCTCGAAGTGGATGCCGTCTCGATGCCGTACGGTCACTGGACTGGCTAGGGGCTCGAGGACCGTCCCGTTGTCGCTTCGTCGCTTGGCTCCCTCGACGGTCATCTCTCGGTTACCTCAGTAGCGAATCTCGAACCCGTCCTCCCCCTGCGGGTCCTCATAGTCGGCCTCGACGCGCTCAACGTCGGCCGCGGGACTGCCCTCGTGGCACCACTCGATCATCGACTCGACCGCATCCTCGGGCCCCTCGAAGACCGCCTCGACGCGACCGTCCTCGAGGTTCCGCACCCAGCCGTCGACACCCTCGTCGCGGGCCGTATCGCGTGTATTCGCGCGGTAGTAGACTCCCTGTACCTTCCCCGAGACGAAGACGTGTGCGCGGGTTCGGTCTGCCATGTGCGAGCCATCGGTCCCGACCGCCAAAAATCCGGGTCCGCTCGAGTCGCGGGCGGTGGGACCGACGGAGCAGGTCTGGCATCGGTCGGTCAGACGACGGCGACCGTCGGTGAACCGATCAGAATTCGGTGCCGCGGCGTGCCCGCTGCCCGTCGTCGATCGGGTGTTTCACCTTCCGGACGTTCGTGATTAGGTCAGCACGGTCCGCCAGATACGACGGCTCGGTATGGCTCCCCGATAACACGAGCTCGAGGCCGTCCGGCTTCGCGTCGATGAGCTCGTGAACGTCCGACTCGGAGAGCAACCCGCGATCCGCGGCATAGAGGATTTCGTCGAGGATCAGCATGTGGACGCCCGCTTCCGGCTCCGCATCGAGATCGATCGGCTCGTCGAGGTCGGTCTCTCCCGCCGCCTCGAGTAGCTCGTGGGCGCGCTCGAGTCCGGCCTGTGCTTCGGCCTCGTGATCCGCCTCGTCGCTGCCGTCCGCCATCCCGTGCCAGCCGTAGTGGCCGAGGTTCTCGTAGCTCAGCCCGGGGAGCATGGCCATCGCGTTGTACTCGCCGCGCACCGCGTCGACGCTTGAGGCCCCGCCCTTCATGAACTGGAGCATGTGGACGCGGTAGCCGTGGCCCGCGGCGCGCACTCCCATGCCCAGCGTCGCGGTCGTCTTCCCCTTGCCGTCGCCCCACCAGACCTGGACGAGGCCGAACTCCTCGGGTGCGGCCGGCTCGATCCGCTCGGCTTCCGGCGTTCGTCCCTGCCCCGGCGTGTTCTCGATCGCTGAGTCCGATTTCCGGTCGTCGCTCATACCCGATCGGTCGACCCGAGCGTACATGTAGTTAGTCAACCCGAGTCGTCACAGCGTACCAACACACCTAACCAAACGTGTCTTTAGGCCTCACTTCTAACGTGGGTTCAGCCAATGTCTCTCGAGTTCTCATCGTCCGATGACACTCCCGCCTTCGAGTGCGTGATCGCCGCGCTCGACGACGATTCCTGCCGGGAGATCATCAGGGTACTCGAGGAGCCGATGACAGTCCACGATATTGCCGAGGCGACTGACCATCCGCTCTCGACGACGTATCGTAAACTCGACTTGCTGACCGATGCCGGGCTGGTCGAAGAGACCGCCGGCGTGCGTCACGGCAGTCACCGGACGGCACGCTACGTCGCCAATCTCGATCGGATCTCGATCGGACTCGACGACGACAACGAGCTGTGTGCCGACATCGATCGATCGAGTGGGCTGGGCATCTGGTCCAACACGCAACGAGAGTCCTGAACGCGTCGCCTCGCGCTCTCTACTTGCCGGACTCGGCCTCTTCGAGACCGACTACCCGTCCGCGAGAGCGATCACTCTCGTCTGACGAGGTCCGCATCCGTCGGCCCCTGCCCGTCGAACTGCCGGACGAACTCGTCGAGCCGTGATGGATCCGATGCGCCCGGGAGCCGGCGCTCCGCGGTCTCGCAGTCGGCGTCGACGCCGAGCCGATTACAGACGAGATCGGCGGTCGCCTCGGCCATCCGGCGGTACGTCGTCAGCTTCCCGCCGACGATGCTACAGCAGTTTTCGACGCCCTCGTCGGCGTGCTCGAGCAGGTGGAACCCCCTCGAAATGCCCCGGCCGCCGCGGGCGGCTTCGTCGGGTTCGTACAGCGGGCGGACGCCCCACCAGGTCCGAACGCGCTCGCTATCGGCGACCGACGGGAGCATCGCCGCGCACTCTTCGATCGTCCGCTCGATCTCCCAGTCGGCCTGCTCGTAGTCGTCCGGATCGTCGACCTGAACGCTCGTCGTCCCGAGCACGGCCTCGCCGTCGTGCGGGACGACGATGTCACCGTCGTCGGGCTCGCGGCAGCGGTTCAGCACTGGCTCGAGACCGTCGTACGCGATCGAGACAATGACGCCCCGGGTCGGTCGCATCGCGACGGACACGCCTGCCATATCGGCGATCTGTCCGGCATACGGCCCGGTCGCGTTCACGACGTAGCTCGGTCGGATCGTCTCGTCGGCGTCACCACCCAGTGTGACGGCCGTGACCTGCCCGTTTTCGACGGTCATCGACGTGACCGGCGCGTGCGTGCGGACTCGAGCGCCGTGCTCGCGAGCGTCGGCCGCGTTCGCGGCGACCAGCCGGGAGGGAGCGACGACCGCGTCGGGGACCCACATCGCCCGTTCGACGTCGGCGGCGAGCCCCGGGACTGCCTCGCGAGCGCTCTCCCCGTCGACCACCTCGGTCGGGATCCCTACGTCCTCGCAGGCCGCACGCTTCGCCTCGAAGTAGGCCGGGTCGTCGTCTGCCAGTTGGACGAACAGCCCTCGCGTCTCTCGAACGCACTCGCCGGCGATATCCCGGAGAATGCGGTTCTCCTCGAGACACGATCGAGCCTCCGGGCCGTCGGCCTCAGCGTAGCGAGCGCCGCTGTGGAGCAGGCCGTGTGACCGCCCCGACGTGCCCGACGACAGTCCACCTCGTTCGGCGAGTGTGACGTCGACGCCCCGCAGCGTCAGGTCTCTGGCGATCCCCGTTCCGGTCGCGCCGCCGCCGATGACGAGAACGTCCGTTCGATTGTTCATATTCGCACAACGCGTCCCGAACGGACGTACCTTTCACTGTTCGACGGAGGACGGGCTCGGTCGAGACGGGCCAGACGCGGACAAAGAAGGGAACTTCGAGTCGACATCGGGTTCGACACACGGCGACTCGAGAATCGACAACGTCGGCGCTACGGGCTGTAGTCGGGCGACTGGGCTTCGATCGTATCGGCGACGTTCTCGAGTTCTTCACCGATCGTCGCGACCAGATCGTCCAGCGTCGCAATGCCCGCCAGCTCGCCGTCGTCGTCGACGACCGGGAAGCGGCGAACGTTGTTATCGCGGATCGCCTCCGAAATCGTGACCGGATCGTCGTCCTCGTGGACCGTCACTGGTTTTTCGGTCATCACGTCGTCGACCGACACCGACCCGACGTCGTCGTACTCGTGGATCGCGAGCGCCGCATCGCGGTCGGTGATCATCCCGATGGGTTCGTCGTTTTCGGTGACGACGATCGCACCGACGTTTTCGTCGTCCAATGTCTCCGTGATCTCCTCGAGTTCGCTGTCTGGACTTGTTGTGACGACATCTTGGGGACCGAGTTTTCCGACGGACATAGTTCAGTTTGAACGACTCCCCGATTGCTATTCAAACGGGTCCTTTCATACGAAACCGATGGCCGAAGACTCGAAACCGAGGCGTCAAACCCGCAACTGATGGTGTCAGATCTCCCTCGAAATTAGACGGAGAACGGATTCCCTCACCGGTGCCCAGCATCGGTGTTTCTCCGTTATGGCTTCCTCGTCTATTCGCGTGGACTCTATTGGCGCGTTCGCGATGATCCGTCGCCGATCGTCCGAGTCGGCGACGTGCCAGGGGACTCGCCTTGACATTCTCCCCCGCCCTGAACAGGCGTCGAGAATGATGAGCTCTGCAGTCCTTACTGGCCAGTGGCGGGCGCCACCTTCTCTTCGAACCGTTCCCGGACCTTCTCGACTTTCGGGGCCGCGTGCATCGTACAGTAGGCGTCGTTGGGATTCTTTTCGAAGTAATCCTGATGTTTCTCCTCGGCGCGATAGAACGTCTCGAGGGGCTCAAGTTCGGTCACCACGTCGTCGTCGTATTCCTCGTCGAGCGCCTCGATGTAGGCTTCTGCCTGTCTCCGCTGATCCTCGTCGTGAGACAGCACGATAGAGCGATACTGCGTTCCGACGTCGGGTCCCTGTCTGTTCAGCTGCGTCGGATCGTGGGTCGCGAAGAACACCTCGAGCAGTTCGTCGTAGCCGATCGCGTCGGGATCGTACTCGACCTGAACGACCTCCGCGTGCCCGGTGTTCCCTGAGCAGACCTCGCGATAGGACGGGTCTTCGACGTGCCCGCCGGCGTAGCCGGATGTGACCGACTCCACGCCCTCGAGTTCCTTCATCGCCGCCTCGGTACACCAGAAGCAACCGCCGCCGAACGTGGCTCGTTCCATAGCCGTCCGTAGGGTGCGACCGAGGAAAGATGTGACGGGTACCACACCGACTGGCCAGTGACGGCGCCCCGCTCGCCGGGTGAATCGCGTGCGAAAAGATTTGTCGGTGGCTCCTGAACGCCGGTGTATGTCATGGGACACAGTCCGACTCGAGTGGGACGGAGACGTTGCGACACTGACCGTCGACCGCCCCGACGCGCTCAACGCGTTGAACGTCGAGACACTCGAAGCGATGGGCGAGGCGCTCGAGGAAGCCGCGGACGAGGGCGCGCGCGTTCTCGTCCTGACGGGTGCCGGCGACGCGTTCATCGCCGGCGCGGACATCAAATACATGCGGGAGCTCTCCGCCGAAGCGGCGCAGGACTGGGGCGAACTCGGCCACGACGTGGCCGACGCGCTCAAGGCGTTCCCCGCGCCGACGGTCGCCGCGGTCAACGGCTACGCGTTCGGCGGCGGCTGCGAGATGGCGCTGGCCTGTGACCTGCGGGTCGCGGCCGAATCGGCGCTGATCGGCAACACCGAAATCGATCTGGGCATCATTCCCGGCTGGGGGGCCACCCAGCGGCTGCCGCGGCTGGTCGGCGACGAGACCGCTCGGCGGATGATCTTCCTCGGCGAACGGCTCGACGCCGCCTCCGCTGCGGAAGCGGGTCTGTTCGGCGAGGTCGTCCCGGACGACGACCTCACAGATGTCGTCGGCGAGCTAGCCGACCGGCTCGCCGCACAGCCGGCGTTCGCGATGCAGACCGCCAAACAGGCTATTAATCAGGGACTCGAGGGCTCCCAGGAGAGCGGACTCGCCTACGAGAAACGCGCCTTCGCGAGCCTCTTCGGGACGCACGATCAGCGCGAGGGAATGGCGGCGTTCGTCGAGGATCGCGACCCAGAGTTCGAGTAACTCGAGTCTCTCTCTAACGTTCGTCGACTCGCCAGGTCAGCAACACGCCGTCGTCGATCCGGTCGACGTCCGCGAGCTCGAGCGTCGGAAAGTCGGCGACGAAGCCCTCGCCGTCGGCGAGCGTCGGGGCGTCGCGACCGCCGATGATTTTCGAGCCGACGAACAGCCGCAGCTCGTCGACCAGTCCGGCCTCGAACAGCGAGAAGATGAGTTCGCCGCCGCCTTCGACCATGATCCGCTCGAGGCCCTGTTCCTGCAGCGTCGCGAACGCCCGCAGGAGGTCGACACGCTCGTCGCCCGCCGTAACCAACTCGGCGTGGTCGGCGAGGGCCATGCGGCGATCGACGGGTGCTTCCTCGCTCAGACAGAGGTAGGTCGTCGCCGCGTCGTCGAGGATCGCCGCGTCAGTCGGGGTTCGACCGCTCGAGTCCACGACGACCCGCGCGGGGTTGGCCGGGCGGCCGTCCTCGCAGCGCTGGCTACGCAGGGCTTCGTCTTTGACGGTCAGGTGGGGATCGTCCGCGAGGACGGTTCCGACGCCGACGACGACGGCGTCGCTCGCCGCCCGGAGTCGATCGACGCGTTCGAAGTCCGCCTCGCCGCTGATCGCGATCTGTTCGCGCCGGCGCGAGGACAGCTTGCCGTCCGCGCTCGCGGCGGCGTTGACGACGACGTGCATACTCCTGCTGTGGAGTCGGCGGTAAAGAAGTCTCGTGTCTCGTCCGACTTTTGAATCGCGACGAGCCGCCGACGGAGTCTACACGCTGGCTATACTGTTCTATATACTGTTCAATACAAAACATATAAACGACTTATCCGGTACCGCCGGAGGATTCGGACGTACAACACGTGACGACCGGGACCTCTGCGTTCGACGACACGGTATCGTTCGACCACCGGCATATCGTCCTCGAGGATCGGGACGACGTTTACGTCATCGGTGACGTCCACGGCTGTCTCGACGCGCTCGAGGCGTTGCTGGAGACGCTCGAACTCGGCGGCAACGATCTGGCCGTGTTCGTCGGTGATCTGGTTCGAAAGGGACCGGAGAGCAAGGCCGTACTCGATCGCATCAGGGAGTCGCCACGACTGCTCTCGGTCAGGGGAAATAACGAGCGAAAGCTGCTCGAGGGCGAGGCCTCGCTTCCGGGTCTCGACGCGGCCGACTCCCGGTATCTGCAGTCGCTTCCGACGGCGATCTCGTGGGACGGCGGCGTCGTCGTTCACGGCGGCGTCGATCCGAGTCGGCCGCTATCGACCCACTCCGCCGGCGACGTGTTGACGATGCGGTCGCCGGACGGCGATGGCTACGAGGGCCCCTTCTGGTTCGAGACGTACGAGGGACCGCCGCGGGTCTTTTTCGGACACACCGTACTCGACGCGCCGATCGAGCGCGAGTGGGCGGTCGGCCTCGATACAGGATGTGTCTACGGGGGGAAGCTCACGGCCTACGACGTCCGACGCGATCGGTTTCATAGCGTCACTGGAGCCGATCACGTGGAGCGATCG
Source organism: Natrinema zhouii (assembly GCF_013456555.2). GTDB lineage: Archaea > Halobacteriota > Halobacteria > Halobacteriales > Natrialbaceae > Natrinema > Natrinema zhouii. Next base: position 931,020 of record NZ_CP059154.1, on the reverse strand, counting down.
TCCGAGAAGTTCGTCACGCTCGACGGCAGTTGAGGGGGAATTCGGAATGAACGACGGAGACAGTACCGAGAACGACGAGGAGGGTTCGGAACCGGACGAACGACCGGCCGAACCGTCGACCGAGGAGGCAGCGTTCGCCTTTCGGTCGATATTGGACGACGAACCGTACGAGGATGCTGACTCGGGGGCGATCGATCGACCCACGGCCGAGAGTGGCGCCGACTCGAGTCCGACCGGGCGAACCGTGCGGTGGTGTGGTTCCGACTCGACAGCGTCGGAGGCGGCCGCTGGAACCGATGATGCCGATATCGACTCGACCGCCGACACCGAAACGGCCGCGCACCCCGATCCAGCCGAGGACGCTGGCCGTACCAACGGGTCCGCCGAGACCGCTGCGGCGACGGCACCCGAGGAGGTCGACCGATCGACCATCGAGTCCGAGGACCCGGAGATTGCCCCCTCCAGCGTCGATCTCACGGAGCCCTCGTACTACCTGAACCGCGAACTCAGCGAGCTCGCCTTCCAGCGCCGCGTCCTCCACGAGGTGGGAGACGGAGACAATCCGCTGTTAGAGCGCGTGAAGTTCCTCGCGATCGTCACGACGAACATGGACGAGTTCTTCCGCAAGCGCGTCGGCGGCCTGAAACAGCAGATCGCGGCCGGTATCACCGAGGAGACGCCGGACGGTCGCACGCCCCGCGAGCAGTGGGCGGAAGTTCTCGAGGAAGCCCGACCGCTGCTCGAGCGCCAGGCCGAGTGGTACCGCGAGGAGATCCGGCCCGCGCTGGCGGACGCGGGAATTCGCATCGTCGAATACGACGACCTCGCCGCCGTCGAGCGCCGGAAGCTGCGCGAGTACTTCGAGAGTTCCGTCCTGCCGACCCTGACCCCGCTGACGTTCGATCCGGCCCACTCGTTCCCGTTCATTTCGAATCAGAGCCTCTCGCTGGCGGTCCTGACACGAGAGCGGCCCGGCGTCGATCTCACCTTCTCGCGGGTGAAGATCCCGCGCAACCAGCTCCGATTCGTCCAGCTCGGCGACGACGCGCGGTACGTCCGCCTCGAGGACATCGTTCGGGCGAACCTCGATCTGCTCTTCCCGGACGTCGAGGTGGTCGACACCGCGTTGTTCCGCGTGACGCGCAACGCGGAAGTCCGGCGCAACGAGGAGGTCGCCGAGGACCTGATCGAGATGATCGAAGAGGTAATCGAAGAACGCCGCTTTGCCACCGCCGTCCGGCTCGAGATCGAGCGCGACGCGCCCGACGAGATCCGCGAAATACTCGCGCGCGAACTCGACCTCGACGATCGGGAGGTGTTTGCTCTCGACGGCCCCCTCGAGTATCGTGATTTCGCGGACCTGACCGATCTCGACCGACCGGAACTGAAACTTCCCGAGTGGTCGCCACAGCCCCATCCGCAACTGGGGCGGTGTGAGGACGGGACGTCCGTGTTCGACGCGATCGGCGACCGCGACGTGCTCGTCCACCATCCCTACCACTCCTTCGAGGGGACCGTCCAGCGGTTCCTCGAGGCCGCGGCTAACGACCCCGACGTACTCGCGATCAAAGCGGCGATCTACCGGACCGCCAGCGACTCGCAGGTGATCGAGAGCCTCCTTGAGGCCGCCCGAAACGGCAAACAGGTCGCCGTCATGGTCGAACTGAAGGCCCGCTTCGACGAGGAAAACAACCTCGAGTGGGCGAAGAAACTCGAAGAGGAGGGGATCCACGTCGCCTACGGGACGATCGGGTACAAGACCCACACCAAGACGTCACTGGTCGTCCGCGAGGAGGACGACGGGGTGCGGCTCTACTCCCACATCGGGACCGGTAACTACCACTCCGAGACCGCGAAGCGCTACGAGGATCTGGGGCTGCTCACGGCCGATCGGGACATCGGTCAGGATCTCGTTAGACTGTTCAACTACTTCACGGGCCACTCGATGCACCGGGACTACCGGAAACTGCTCATTGCACCGGGAAACATGCGCGATCGCTTCGTCGAACTCGTTCGGGCCGAAGCCGAGCGCGCCCGCAACGGCGACGACGCCCGCATCATCGCCAAGATGAATCGCCTCGAGGATCCGGCGATCGTTCGCGAACTCTACGAGGCGTCGATGGCCGGCGTCGATATCGATCTCGTCGTCCGCGATATCTGTCGACTTCGCCCCGGACTCGCGGGGATCAGCGAGACGATCGACGTCTACAGCGTCGTCGGCCGCTTCCTCGAGCACTCGAGGATCTTCTATTTCCGTGCCGGCGGCGAGGACCGATACTACATCGGCTCGGCCGACTGGATGACCCGCAATCTCGACAGCCGGGTTGAGGCGATCACGCCGATCGAAGACTCGGGGCTTCAGGGGCGACTCGAGACGATCCTCGAGACGTTGCTCGCGGACGATCGGAATCGGTGGGTGATGCGTTCGGACGGGAGCTATGACCGGTGTCGGCCCGCCGCGGACGGATCGACGACGGACGTCCACGAGACGTTCATACGCTCCGCGCTGAACGACGCGCGAAACGATCCCCGGACGTAGCGCTACGGCGCTCCGAACCCGGGCGCAGTCGACCCTGTTCGCGCTCGCCTCTCGGATCGTTCCGATCATCAACTGTGCAATGGCGGGTCGTCATCTGAGCCGACTCCACGAGATCATCGACCGTCAGTGACCGCTATTTGCTGGCGATCAGTATCGGTAGCTGACAGGTAGCATTGGTAGCGAATAGTCAGTACCGAAGCGGGCAATCTACGTAGCTATTCACCGACTCGTTGTCGGGACGGATCTCGTCCCGACCTATTTTCGCCCTCGTACGGAGCGCCTAGAACCGGTATAGAACGCACAATATCACAATTAGCAGCGGCTTTGTACGCGTCGGCAGTCGATTCGAATACACGGTTACCCGAACCCATGACTGGATTCACCAGCGGTTACGACGACCCATCCTCTCGGCAGCGACTCGCGACGGCCGCGCAGTACGAGACCGACGCACCCGCGCTCGAGTCGATCGTCGTCCGGTACGAGGACCGGCCCGATCGATGTACGATCGCACCGCGCGAGTGCTCCGAGATCGACCAGTTGACCACCTGGTTGTCGGCGGACGTCGGGGCGTTCGTTGAGCTCGCCGATATGCAATAGCAGCGAATCGTCTCCGGTCTGACCCGATGGGAACCGAGTGTCGCTTGCTCGACCCCAGTCTATATAGACCTATGCTTGTGAACGATTATCGCTGGAGTGGTACACCCCGATAAGGACCGGAAATAGGGGAAGGATGGCTATAGATGCCCGAATAGTGGAGATGGCTATTTCTCTATAGACTAGTAGATTTATATTGTTGCAGTAGAATGCGCCTCGTATGGAGACGCGAAAAGTCCAGGTGACTGGCGGGTCAACGTTTACCGTATCGCTGCCGAAAACGTGGGCGACAACCAACGACGTGAGCAGCGGGACGACGGTCGAATTCTACCCCGAAGGCGACGAACTCCTTCTGACTCCAGAACGGGAAACGCGCCGGCAGGAGGGGACGCTGGACGTCTCCGGGCTCGCGGACGAACAGCTCATGCGGGCAGTGATGACGATGTACGTCAGCGGCTTCGACGTCATCTCACTGGAGGCGGGCCGTATCACGACCGATCAGCGCAGCGCGATCCGCGACGCGACCCAGCGTCTCGTCGGCGTCGAAGTCCTCGAGGAGACGAACGACAGCGTGGTCATCCAGGATCTGCTCGATTCGTCGGAACTGTCGATCATCAACGCCGTCACGCGGATGCGCCTGATCGCCCAATCGATGCTCGAGGACGCGGTGACCGCACTGATCGAGAACGACGACGACATCGCTCGCGACGTGATCGATCGCGACGACGACGTCGACCGGCTCTGGCTCGTCGTCTCGCGGATCTTCCGCGCGACGCTACGATCACCGCGCGCCGTCGAGGAACTGGGCGTTTCGCGCGAGGCCTGCTTCGACTTCCACTCGAGCGCCCGCCAGCTCGAGCGAATCGCCGACCACGCCGTCAAGATCAGTGACATCGCACTCAAGCTCAACGAGCTTCCCGCTGACGTCGCCGACGCGCTCCACGGACTCCACGCCGAAGCCGCGAGCGTCTTCGAGCAGTCGATGGACGCGCTGTTCGCCGAGGACGCCGACGAGGCGAATCGGCTGGGACACGACGCGCTCGCGGCCGTCCTCGAGATCGACGAGCACACTCGCCAGATCGACGACAAACTCCGAGATCTCGAGCCCGCACGGGCCCAGTCGCTCGGACTGATCGTCGACTCGCTGTCCAGAAGTGCCGACTACGGCGGTAACATCGCCGAGACGGCGTTACAGAAGGCTGCGCCGCGGCCCTGAGCCGCCGTCGAGCACACGGTTCCGCGCTCGTTTTCGTCGTATCAGTACCCAAGGGGTTCCGTGGCGGCTTTAACCCGTGCCGTCACGAAGAACGAGGGCATGGAGTACACGCGCCTCGGTGAGACGGGACTGGAAGTCTCTCGCCTCTGTCTCGGCTGTATGAACTTCGGATCCGAACAGCCCTGGATGGTACACGACCGCGAGCAAGCCCACGCGGTGATCAACCGGGCGCTCGAGCTCGGAATCAACTTCTTCGACACGGCCAACGTCTACTCGGGGGGTGAGAGCGAGGAAATCCTCGGGGAAGCCCTTGCAGACGCGGACCGCGCTCGGTCAGAACTCGTCGTCGCGACGAAGGTGTACGGCCCGATGCAGGAGGGACCGAACGGACAGGGACTCTCCCGCAAACACATCCTCGATCAGGCCGACGCGAGTCTCGAGCGCCTCGGAACCGATTACATCGATCTCTATCAGATCCACCGCTGGGACGACGAGACGCCGATCGAGGAGACGCTCTCGGCGCTCGACTCCCTCGTTGAAGCCGGCAAGGTTCGGTACATCGGTGCGAGCACGATGTCTGCCTGGAAGTTCATGAAGGCGCTACACGCGGCGGATATCGACAATTACGAGCGCTTCGTCTCGATGCAGTGCGAGTACAACCTCGTCGATCGACACGAAGAGGCGAACGCGTTACCGCTGTGTGTCGATCAAGATATCGGCGTCGTTCCGTGGTCACCGCTGGCCGGCGGCTTTCTGACGGGCAAATACCAACGGGACGAAGAGCCCGACTCGGGTCGGGCCGCGACTGACGAGTTCATGCAGAAACGGTTCACCGAGGAGAATTGGGCAGTCCTCGAGCGCGTCCGCGATATCGCTGATGCTCACGACGCGACGCCGGCGCAGGTGGCGCTCGCCTGGTTGCTCCACATGGACGTCGTCGACGCGCCCATCGTCGGTCCGCGAACGATCGATCACCTCGAAGACACCGTCGGCGCGCTCGGGGTCGATCTCACCGACGGAGAACTCGAACAGTTGGAAGAACCGATCACGCCCGTCTGGAATCCGGATATTGGCGACGTGTGACCAAAACTAGCGTCGGGTCGGCGACAGCGCCGACGGCACTGACAACAACGGGGACACTACCCGCTACCGAACGATGGACTCGCGAGTCGCGACGAAAATCAGTTCACGTTAGTCGAGCAGGACAGCGCTGACCTGACCGGTCTGGCCGGGTCGTGACGTGACGCGGGCCTGGCCCTCGCTCGTTTCGATGACGGCACCCTTCGTGATGATGTTTCGGCGGATGTAGTTCGGGTTGGCGTCGTTTTCGACGACGTCCTCGATATCCGCGGTTACCGTCTCGGCGCCCTTGTTGACGGTTGCGACGTTCGTCGCGAGCGCTCGCGTCTTCGTGCCGTTACCGCGGACGTCGACGGTTCGGAATCGGGGCTCGCCGACCTCCGTCTCCGTCGGCAGTCGACCGAGTTCGTCCTTGCGGCGATTTCGAACGTTCTTCAGTCGGCCACCGGTTCGCTTGCGCGCAGAGCGTCCCTGATCTTGCATACCCAATCAAAATCTTGGCGTCTACTTGAATGCACTGCTACGAAATTCCGCTGTGAGCGCGCCACGGGGATGTCGACGCCCCTCTTTCTGACTATCTAAACGCGAAGACCATCTAACACGCCACCGTCGCCTCCTCTCCGTATCGAATAGCGGGGTCACTCGAATACTGCGATCACATACCTATCGGTGGGTCGGGAACTCGTCCTCATAGGTTGTTTAGAACTCACTGATCAATTCAAAAGGGCTATAATTGGCCCTCCCACAGTTACTGCAATGCGCCTCTGGGACCGCTTCGTGGGCGTTATTGGCGGGAGAAATATAATTATGGCACTTGGTGTGCTGTACCTCGTACTTGTTGCGGGCTGGGTGTTCATGCCAACTCCTCCGGAGATGGCTCCTTCGAATACTCTCATCGTCGTCAGCTTTATCGGCGGTTCTGGTGCCCTCCTCCTCGGTGGCGGATATCGATTGCCCCGAACCGACATCCTCCCGAGGTTCTACTCCACTATTGCCGTCTGGTGTCTCGTCGGTATCGGGGTGATGCTCGCCATTCTCGCGCTCTACAACTTCCAGCCCGGCCCGGGCCTCTCCAACCTAATTCGGTCCGTGCTTATACTTACAGGGTTCAGTTCTGTCGCCGGATACGGCGTCGGGACGTACGCTGCACACGCGAAAACAGGCAACTATCAACTCGAACGACAAAATCGCCTGCTGGAACAAACGCAAAGACAACTCGAAGAATCGAACCAACGGCTCGAGCAATTCGCGTACGCTGCGTCTCACGATCTGCAAGAGCCGCTCCGAATGGTTTCAAGCTATCTGGAGCTTATCGAGCGCCGATACGGTGACGAACTCGACGAAGACGGTGAAGAGTTCCTCGACTATGCGATCGACGGATCGGAGCGGATGAAAGAGATGATCGAGGGGCTGCTTGAATATTCACGCGTCGATACACAGGGTGAACCGTTCGAACCCGTTGATCTTGATGAGGTGCTTGCGAACGTTCGAAAGGATCTCGAACTACAAATCGAGGAGACCCAAACCACTATCGAAACCGACGAGTTACCACGCGTTGAGGGTGATGAGAGTCAATTACGCCAACTCTTTCAGAACCTCCTTTCGAACGCGATCGAGTATACTGGCGACGAAGCGCCACGGATCGACGTTTCCGCTGAACGTGATACCGAAGAGTGGATCATTTCGGTTCGCGATAACGGCATCGGGATCGATCCAGAGGACCAAGACCGCGTCTTCGAGGTATTCCAACGGCTTCACAGCCAAGAAGAACATTCAGGGACGGGAATCGGACTCGCACTCTGTAAACGAATTGTCGAACGACACGGCGGCGAGATTCGGATCGATTCCGCACCTGGCGAGGGAACGACATTTACGTTTTCGTTACCAGCAGTGCCCGACAAGGCAGATACCCACCCCACACAAAGCGATTCGATATCGACCTAAACAGTCTATCTCTTCGCTGCGGTCATTCGGTTGAAAACACGGTGGCCGTGTCGATACAGGAGCGACCTGTACGTACCACTGAGTGTTTCAAACGGCTCATTCATCTGCCCTGAAGTCGGACGCTGAACGTGAACGGCGAATATTCGTCTGCCGAGTAATATCGGCCGGAATGAGGGACCACCGATAAGCTCCGTCCGTTGGAGCGAAGGAGGTAACGTTCGATCGCTACTGAGAAACGATAGTCGTCATTCGTCCAGAACCAAACAGTAAGCACGGCCGGGCTTCCCGAGCACTGTCTCCTCGTCATCGTCGTAGTAGTTCGAGAAGACGCCGCGCTCGGCGTAGTAGATCCGGCCGTTACGGGGGATCGCACCGCTGGTCACGTGACCGCGGTTTTCGACCCGCCAGCGTCGGTCACCGGTCTCCCTGTCGAGTGCATACAGGTGAGTGTCGTAGGAACCGACGAGTATCGTTTCGGCCGTCGCAGTGATCGAGCCGATGACGTGGCCGTCGATGTCCGTCGACCACAGTTCGTCGCCGGTCGCGGCCTCGAGCGCGTAGACGTGGTCGTCGTCGCTGCCGACGTAGACGACTCCCCGGTCGGAGTCGATCGCCGGATTCGACATGACGACGTTGCCGGTGTCGAACGACCACTCCTCGCTGCCGTCAGCGAGATCGAGGCGATAAAACCGGCCGTCCCAGGAACCGACGAACGCCGCACCGTCGTAGGTCGGGATCGTCCCCTTGATTTGCGCACCGAGATTGAATCGACCGCCCGCCATCGGTTCGCCGTCGGGGCCGCCTTCGCCGCCCGCCTGGAATGACCAGGCGAACTCGAGGGAGGGAAACTCCCAGCAGTAGACGACGCCGTCGTTCGAGCCGGTGACGAGTCGGCCCGCCTCGCAGTCGATCGCGGGCGAGGGATGGGGCATGCCCCAGATGCGGTCGTCGCTCCAGGTCGGATTCCCGGTCGCCGCGTCGACCTCCCACAGCACGCCACTGGCGGGGTTCTTGTGTTCGGTGAGCAGATAGAGCGAGCCGTCGACGTATGCGGGACTCGAGCCGATCGCGATCGCCCCGCCGAACTCATGCATTCGGGTCTGCCAGCGCAGGTCACCGGAGTCGATGTCGACGGCGTAGAGTTCGCCGTCGTAGCCGCCGATGTAGGCAGTGTCGTCGACGATCGCCGGCGTCCCGTGGAAGCCGAGGCTTCGGCCGGCCCCCATCTCGCGTTCCCAGCGGTGCTCGCCGGTCGGCGTAACGGCGTGGAGCCGGCCGTCGTCGCCGGCGATCAACACCGTCTCGCCGTCGGGCGTCGGACGGGGGGACGATTTGGCTGCGGTGTGCCCGATGCGGTTGACCGGAAACGACCAGTCGACCTGAACGGACGATGGAACGGTTTCCTCGGGATAGTAGCCGTACCGTCGCAGTCCGCGACGGAACATCGACACGTCGTCGTCCGCTGGCAGCGGCACGGAGCCGTCCGCGTTGTCGCCGGCGGTCGCGACGGCAGCGCAGTCGGGTGGCGACCGATACTGTCGGTCTGCACAGCCGGCGAGGCCGACGGCTCCGGCAGTTCCTGCGGTGCTGAGAAGCTGCCGTCTGGTGACTCGAGCACTGCCGGCCGCTGAGACGTTCCGATCGGATCCCGCTTCGTGGACCGTCCGATCGGCGTCGCCGTCCCGACGGTCGGCGGTGTGCTCGCTCACCGTGTTACTCCTGCTGGGCGTCGACGACCGCCACACCGGCGAGGTTCACGATGTCCTTGACCTCGTCGCCCCGCTGGAGGACGTGAACCGGCTTGTCCATCCCAACCAGCATCGGCCCGATCGCGTCCGCGCCGCCGAGTCGCTGGAGCAGTTTGTACCCGATGTTCCCCGACTCGAGGTTCGGGAAGACCAGCACGTTCGCGGGCTGATCGAGGTCCGAGAAGCCGTAGGTCCCCTCGAGGATGTCCTCAACGACGGCGGTGTCGGCCTGCATCTCGCCGTCGACGGGGAAGTCGACTTCGGGGTCGTCCTGCAGCATGGCTGCCGCCTTGCGCGGCTTTCGGGTCCCCTCGTTGTCGACGCTGCCGAAGTTCGAGTACGAGAGCAGGGCGGCCCGCGGTTCGACGTTGAACCGTCGCGCGAGTTTCCCGGTCTGTTTGGTGACCTCCGCGAGGACGTCCTCGTCGGGGGCCTGATTGACCGTCGCGTCGGCCACGAAGATGACGCGGTTCTTGAACGTCAGCATGTAGACGCCGGCGGCGTAGTCGACGTCGTCGGCGGTGCCGATCACCTGCAGCGGTGGCCGGAGTGCCGATGGGTAGTGGTGTGAGAGGCCGGTCAGGAGCGCGTCCGCGTCGCCCTGTTCGACCATGACGCTGCCGAAGTAGTTCGAGTCGCGCTCGACGAGTTCACCGGCCTCGCTCCGCGTGATACCCTTTCGAGACCGGAGCTCGTGGAGCCGGTCGGCGTACGCCTCGTAGTCGCCGACGGACGGGTCGGCGATCTGCGGATCGAAGTCCAGACCGAGGTTTGCGGACGTTCCCCGGATTTCGTCCTCGTCGCCGATGAGGATCGGCAGGGCGATCCCCTGCTCCTGGATCTGGTAGGCCGCACGAATCATCTTCTCGTTTTCGCCCTCCGCGAGCGCGACCGTCTTGGGGTCGCTCTTCGCTTTATTGAGGACGACGCGCATCATCTCGCGCGATTTCCCGAGGCGGGCCTCGAGTTCCTCCTCGTACTCCTCCAGGTCGAGTTCGGTGCGAGCGGCGCCGGACTCCATCGCGGCCTCGGCGATCGCCGGTGCGACGCGGAAGAGCACGCGCGGATCGACGGGTTTGGGAATGATGTAGTTCGGGCCGTACTGAATCGTCTCGTCGCCGTAGGCCTTGACGACCGCGTCGGGAACGTCCTGGCGGGCGAGTTCGGCCAGCGCCTCGGCACAGGCGACCTTCATTTCCTCGTTGATCTCGGTGGCGCGGACGTCGAGCGCACCGCGGAAGATGAAGGGGAAGCCGAGGACGTTGTTGACCTGATTGGGGTAATCCGAGCGCCCGGTCGCCATGATGACGGTGTCGTCGCGGGCTTCCTTGGCTTCCTCGTAGCCGATCTCCGGGTCGGGGTTGGCCATCGCGAAGACGATCGGGTTGTCGGCCATGGACTGGACCATCTCCTGGGAGACGATCCCGCCGATGGAGAGGCCGACGAAGACGTCTGTCCCCTCCATCGCGTCCGCGAGGCCGCCCTCGGGCACGTCGCGAGCGAACTGCTGTTTGTACTCGTTGACGTCGCCCGCCGCTGCGCGCTCCTCGGTGATGATTCCCGAGGAGTCACACATCGTGATGTTCTCCCGTTCGACCCCCAGCGAGACGTAGAACCGCGCCGTCGCGATGGCGCTCGCGCCGGCTCCCGAGAAGACGACCTCGAGTTCCTCGAGGGACTTCCCCGCCACGTCGGCCGCGTTGATGAGCGCGGCACCGGAGATGATCGCGGTGCCGTGCTGGTCGTCGTGGAAGACCGGAATGTCGATCTCCTCGCGCAGCCGTTCTTCGATGGTGAAACAGCCGGGGGCTTTGATGTCCTCGAGATTGACGCCGCCGAAGGTGGGTTCCATCATCTTGACGGCTTCGACAATCTTGTCGGGGTCGGCCTCGTCGAGTTCAACGTCGAAGACGTCGATATCGGCGAAGCGCTTGAACAGAACGCCTTTGCCCTCCATGACCGGCTTCGAGGCCTGTGCACCGATGTCGCCGAGTCCGAGCACGGCCGAGCCGTTCGAGACGACGCCGACGAGATTGCCCTTTGCGGTGTAGGTGTAGGCATCGGTCTCGTCCTCGTCGATCTCGAGACACGGCGCGGCGACGCCCGGCGAGTACGCCAGCGAGAGGTCGCGCTGTGTGTTCGTCGGTTTCGTCGTCGAAATCTCTATTTTGCCCGGCGGATCGCTTCGGTGATACTCCAGTGAATCCTCGTCTAATCCCATACCGGGCACACTGCAGGGGACTACAAAAACAATGCGAAGGTCACTTTCGACATATGTCGAAATCGCAGAGGCACAGCGTAGATGATTCCCGGGAGCAGAGACGCCGATTCGACCGTTTTATACGCACCGCGCAAGTGACGTTGGGTATGGACGTCGCGCTTGGTGGGACGTTCGACCCCGTTCATGACGGCCATCGACGGCTGTTCGAACGGGCGTTCGAACTCGGAGACGTGACGGTCGGCTTGACCAGCGACGAACTCGCACCGAAGTCACGAGACGTCGACCGACACGTCCGATCGTTCGCCGAACGGAAAGACGACCTCGCGGCCGAACTCGAGTCCATCGCGGCCGACCACGACCGCGAGTTCGAGATTCGGATGCTCGAGTCCCCGACGGGAATCGCGACTGAACCGCAGTACGACTATCTCGTCGTCTCGCCCGAAACCCGCGAGGGCGGCAAACGAATCAACGAGATCCGCCGCGAGAACGGTCACGACCCGCTCGAGGTGGTCGTCGTCCCGCACGTTCTCGCAGACGACGGCGACATCATCTCGAGCACCCGGATCGTCACGGGCGAAATCGACGAACACGGGACCGTCATCGACGATTGACTAACGCGGATACTGGCTCGTGCCGGACGCGTGTGACCCGTCTCTCCTGTCGCGTGAACTGATCCCTCGTCACACGAACTGATTTTCCAGAGAATCCGCCTCGCGCCGTTCTCGTAGCAGATACCTATCCAAGTAGTCCGCCACTTGGCTGCTAAACGGTTGTTGTACGAGGCTGTTACCAGCGTGGCGGCTCGAGTCCGGCCGACTCGAGCAACTCCTTCCAGCGGGACTGGATCGACAGGCGGGAGACGTCCGCGGCGTCGGCGACTGCACCCTGGGTGCGGCCGTCACCGGCGACGAGCGAGCCGGCATAGAGGCTGGCAGCGAGCACCGCTCGCTTCGAGCGATCGGCGTCTGGAACGTCTGTGAGGAAGAGATCGGCCGCACACGATCTGGCCTCACTCGTCAGCTCCAGCCGGTCGGCGACGGTCTCGAGTTCCTCGAGCCACGGTTCGTATTCGATGCGATCCCGGGCGCTGTGCATACGTCCGGGTATCGGATCGGACGAGATAAACGTGTGGTCCGAGCACGCCGTTTCGCCGGCCGGCCGAGACGAATTCAGTCGCCGTCCCAATCCGGTACTACGGATGGCAACGTTCTACTACGAAAACATCGGAAATTCGGCCGTTCTCTGCCGATTTCACTAGGAGACAACTACTAAACCAGCCGTCTATCGACACTCTATTCGACGCCAGCCGTCGGTGTCGGTTGACGCCGCCTCATGAAAGAGCCAACCTGCAAACTCGTCTGTACCGGTTGCGGACTCGAGATGCCGTATCGGGAGCGACCGCTGGCCGAACAGGCCGCGGAGTTACACCAGCTTCGGGATCCGGAGCACGTGACGTTCATCGTTCCGCCGGATTGGTCACCGGAGGAGCCAGTGAAACACCCCTGACGCGGACCGACAGGTACTTACTCGATTCGAGAAAAGTCGGGACTGGGCGCGGGTAGCCAAGCTAGGCCAACGGCGCAGCGCTTAGGACGCTGTCCCGTAGGGGTCCGCCGGTTCGAATCCGGTCCCGCGCATTCTCCGCGAACAACTTCGTGAGCGGAGAGTGCAGCCAGCGGATTCGTAGCCCAGAGGACGAGCGAAGCGAAGTCCTCGCGGTTCGAATCCGGTCCCGCGCACTGCGAGACGCTCACTAGGATCGCGTCTCGGTTTTGCGAACGGTGAGCGAAGTGAGCCGTGAGAATTGAACGAGTTTCCGAACGAAGTGAGAAAACGAGTGAGGGAGCAGGAGCGATTCGAATCAGGTGAAGTAAAGCGTACTTCAGACAATGATCGACCGGATGATCTTCGCTTCCGCCCGCCGAAGATGGTCTCCAATCGTTCCCCGTGAAAGTCCAAGCTCGGCGGCTAAGTCGCGTTGTGTTGCACGACGAGGGATATCATAGTATCCTGCGGCGAGTGCAGTCCGGAGGATCTCTTTCTGCCGGTCGGTTAGTTGCCCCGCTGGGTCACCCATCTGTGGTTGATACTCTCCTGCGCGTTCGAGAGTTACGTCTACTTCGTCAGGGAAGCCCGCGATCAGTTGCTGGAGGGCTGCGTCCTCACCGAAGAGGGTGACTTGCAGCCCATCATCGGTCTCCCTCATCGGCCAGTCGATACTGATGGCCTCGGTATTGATACGTTCAAGAAGGGTCGTTTCAAGCTCGTCAGGCTCGTAGTGCATATACGCCAGCCACGTCTCACCACCTGTCACAGTGCACGAGATGATCTCCGGAATCTCGTCTTCTATCGTTGCGAGCTGCTCAGCATCGCCTCTGAACCGGGCGACCCCAACAACGGTCCCATCATCGAGAAGATTGAGATACTGTATTGCTTCTTGTGTCGCGACGAGCGCGCCATCGATCCAAACCTCTCTCGGATCGTTGACGCCTCTCTGCATCCGTTGATCGGTCTTCGATCGAATGTATTCTTCCAAGGCTACGACGACGGTTATGTATCTCATCACCGTCGGTGTTCACGTACTCGGCCGTCTATTCGTCCCCTCCCGTATCGTGTCTCACGCTGAAGAGCGACAGATCCCATTATGCAAATTGTGATCCTGCAGCAGGTTATAAAGATAGCGTGCATGCTCGGCGTAAAACCCGAGGATAAACGGTCCTTCTCTCTCTCTAATGGAGAATCAAAATATCCACACGTGGAACACGAAAGCGACTGTATTGACGATCCTCGGTGCTATCGTGGCGCTTCTTGGAATGTTATGGGTAGTTCAAGGCCTCGGAATCATCCAGATAGATCCCATTTTGTGCGTCGCCGACTGCGAACCGATCACCGGAAGATCAGTGCAGTGGACGGTCATTGGTGCAATATCATTGTCCGTGGGAATCATCATTGTCCGGGCCGGGTTAAGACAGAGAAACCGATGATGGTTCCTACTGCAGTCTCATCGACGATTGCTAATATTTTGAAGCCACGTCCTGCCGAACCGGTCTGCTGAATGTATCCGCTGCGTAGTCCGGCCTGAGCCATTACGAAGGGGCAAGGAGAAAGCCCTGTGCTTTAGGGTGGGATGAATCCGACAATACCCTCCACAAACCACCGTCGATAGCACGGTTTGATCTTCCAATAGATACTGAAGAAATCGGACTTCGAAACCGCTCTCACTGACTGAGAAACGGGGTGTGGCCGCTGACTCTCACTCTATAGCTGACGACTGCGCCTTCCTCCCTGGATCGAATAGGGAGAGATCACAGCTGATTGAACGCGAGCGAATTCGGATAGAATCGACAGACACGCGTCAGACGTCCCAAAACGCTTATTCGGGCAGGACCGAGTTGTATCATCAATGGCCGGCTTAGACGACGTGTTTGGGGACATCTTCGCAAGTGTTGATGCAGTCGTGCTCTTTTCGCCAAGCGGTTCGTACTACGAACGCTTCATGGCCGTCGAGGACCTCGACGTCGTCGTCGTCGGCACCGAAAACGCCGTCGGCGCGGAGACGTTCGTCGAACTCCCCCTCGAGTTCGAGGACATCTCCGAGCGGATCCGATTCGGACTCGAGGGCGCCCTAGAGCAGGGTGTGATCGAGGATGGGGACGAACTCGCCTGCGCGACGAGCGTCTTCGGCGACGGAATCGATACGGTTTCTCGCGTCCGTGCGGACGCGGAAAGCCACACCGGCATCTACGATATCTTCGCCAAGTCCCGCGCGGACCCCGAAGTGGTCAAGGCGGTCCTCGAGCTGGCAATCGAACTGGGGCAGAAGGGCCAGAAGGGGAAACCCGTCGGCGCGCTGTTCATCGTCGGCGACGCGGGGAAGGTGATGAACAAGTCCCGGCCGCTTTCGTACAACCCCTTCGAGAAGTCCCACGTCCACGTCGGCGACCCGATCGTGAACGTCATGCTGAAGGAGTTCTCGCGGCTCGACGGCGCGTTTATCATCTCGGACGCGGGCAAGATCGTCTCCGCGTACCGTTACCTCGAGCCGTCGGCGGAGGGGGTCGACATTCCGAAGGGGCTGGGGGCGCGGCACATGGCCGGCGGCGCGATCACGCGGGATACCAACGCGATCGCGATTGTGCTGTCCGAAAGCGACGGGCTCGTCCGGGCGTTCAAGGGCGGTGAACTCATTCTGGAGGTCGATCCGGAGGCGTACTGATATGGTAGAGTGGCAGACGCTCGTCAACGAGCCAGCCGTCATCGCGGCGGCGGTCCTCGCACTCGGGCTCGTCGTCGGCTACCTCGTCGGCAGACTCAACGAGGAGTTGCTGTCGGCCTCGGGCGTCCCGGAGGCAGTCGAGGGGACGCCGTTCGAGCGGACCGCGCAGTCGATCGGCACGTCGACGGTCGAAATCGTCGCGCGGCTGAGCTCGTGGTTCATCTACGGCATCGCGGTGCTGACCGCGATCCATATCGCCCAACTGTTGGATACGGACGCCTTCTGGCTTCGGGTCACGGAGTTCATTCCGCAGCTGTTTATCGCCGTGCTCGTCCTCATTTTGGGGTTCGTCGTCGCGGACAAGTCGGAGCTGATCGTCAGCGAGTATCTGCGGGGCGTCAAGCTCCCAGAGGTATCGATCATCCCGAAACTGGTCAAGTACACGGTGCTGTACGTCACCTTCATCATCGCGCTCGGCCAGATCGGCGTCCACGTGCTGGCGCTGTTGATCCTGCTGACGGTGTACGCCGTTGGTATCGTCATCGTCGGCACCGTCGCTTTCAAGGAGTTCCTCGTCTCGAGCGCCGCCGGTATTTATCTGCTCCTCAACCAGCCCTACGGGATCGGTGACGAGATCCGAATCGGCGATCAGACGGGCATCGTCCAAGAGGTCGACCTGTTCGTCACCAAGATCGAAGACGACTCGGAGGAGTATATCGTCCCGAATCGAAAAGTATTCGAGAACGGAATCATCCGGATACGGGACTGACGCGGACGGCGTCTCTTCTGCGTGGCTACTCGAGCGAGAGGCCGGCGTGCCAGCGGTCGACGCCCGCCTCGCGTTTGACGGCGTCCATCTTCGCCAGCAGGTGCGTCGCGAGCGACGCGGTTTCGGCGGCGCGGGACTCCCCTTCGGTTCTGAACTCGCCGGTTTCGCGGTTGGCGTAGACGGTACAGACCGCCCCGGCACGGAGGCCGTAGAGGTTCGCGAGCGTCAGAATGGCGCTGGCCTCCATCTCGATGTTTTTGACGTTCGCCGCTTTGAGGTCGTCGACCAGCTCGTCGGCTCCGGCGGCCTCGAAGTCCTCGAAGCCCGGTCGGCCCTGACCGGCGTAGAACGAGTCCGCGCTCATCGTCACGCCAGTGTGGTACTCGTAGCCCAGTCGCTCGGCGGCGGCGACCAGCGCCGAGACGACCTCGTAATCGGCGGCGGCCGGGTAGTCCTCCCGGACGTACTCGTCGCTGGTTCCCTCTTGGCGGACTGCACCGGTCGTGATCACTAGGTCGCCGACGGCCATCTCGGGCTGGATCGCTCCACAGGAGCCCACTCGAATGAACGTCTCGACGTCGACGCGGGCCAGTTCCTCGACGGCGATCGCGGCCGAGGGGCTGCCGATCCCGGTCGACGTGACCGAGATTGGCGTCTCCTCGTAGCTCCCCGTCGCCGTTCGGTACTCGCGGTGATGGGCCCGAATCTCGTGGTCGTCCCAGAACGCGACGATCTTCTCGAGCCGTTCGGGGTTCCCCGGGAGAAGCACGGTATCGGCGACGTCGTCGGGGCCGACCTCGAGGTGGTACTGTTCGTCGACGTTGGGGTCTTCGCTGTCGCGAGGCATGAGTACCGGCGATTCGAGCCGACGCTGTATATAAATGCGGGGCGCGCGTACCGTTCCGAATATGGTTCGAGGGACGCTCACGGACACCTACGTCGCTGCGATCCAGCACGAACTGGTCGACCTGCCGGCGGATACGACACGCGTGGGTGTCGTTCGACAGCCGACGCCGTGGTTCCACGCGGCAGTCGACGAGAACATCCCAGCACTCGGGCCGCCCACAGACTTGCTCGAGTCGATGCGCGACGTCGAGGAGGACATGAAAATGCAGGGGCTCTGCGAGGAGGGGGCCCACAACGCCGCGTGGGATCAGGTCGGCTTCGGCGAGGCGTATCGCGAGTACCTCGAGAGCGATGACGAGGCACAGGCGGCGGTTGCTGCGCTGGACGATCGATTGTCGTCGGGCGAGTCGCTGGCGCTGGTCTGTTTCGAGAACACCGAGAAGAAGCGCTGTCACCGGACGATTCTAGGAGAGTTCCTCGAAGCGGAGGCTTGAGTAAGAGGGGTGCTTACCGACGAGGAAATGCACGAATTCGCGACGGCAGACCGAACGGACGGCGAGATCGCACGCCTGGTCAAAACCGTCGTCGCTCCGCGACCGATCGCCTGGATCACACGCTCACCGTCCCAACGAGGAGCACACGAACCCGCAAGTTGCCTCCGTGGATTCGGCGTAGCCGAGACTCCTAGCCCGAGGAAACCCCGCCGTTTACGGTGGGGTGGATGTCATACTGTTTCCGATCCGCTGGCGTTCGAACGACAGTTCTGAAAATTGCGCGTTGCGAGCTACTCGAGCGTTTCCTGCGTGATCGTGTTCGGCAGCAGTTCGCCGAGCGTGTACTCGGTCGGCTCCTCACCTTCGCCCTCGTCACAGTAGACGACGAGGTCGTCGTCACAGAACTCCGTCAGTGTCTGCCGACACATCCCGCAGGGGGTGACGCCGTCGCGGCGTCCCGAACTCACGGCGAGGCGCGAGAACTCCCGGTGGCCGTTCTTGACCGCTTCCGCGATCGCGACCTCCTCGGCGTGAAGGCTGTTACTGAAGTTCGCGTTCTCGAGGTTGCAGCCCACGAAGACCTCTCCGTCGGCCGTCTCGAGGGCAGCACCGACCTGGTACTCGGAGTAGGGAACGTGTGCTCGGTCTTGGACGTCGCGAGCGGCGGTAATGAGCTCGTGTTCAGTCACGACGGGTGGTAGCCCGAGCGGGGGCAAGAAGGCATCGACCGGTTGGGTTTCGACGGCCGAGACGGCCGACGGTGATCAGTCCTCGCCGGACTCATAGTGGTCGCCGGCGGCGTCCGGCAGGCGGGTGCGCCCGACGAGCACGAGGACGAGGATGACCGTCATGTGCGGAATCGTCCGAATGAGCTCCGTCGGAAGGCCGTATCCCGCCGTTTGAAGCGTGTCCTGCATCGAATTGAGTCCCGCGAAGAGGAACGATCCGACGAGGGCACCAAGCGGGTGGTAGTTCGCGAGCAGGTAGGTCGCGATCGCGATGAATCCCCGACCGTTGATCGCGGTGTCGCCGGTGCCGGTGAACGTGCCGAGGGTACCGAGGGCGAAGCCCGCGCCGCCGAGCCCGGCGAAGACGCCAGAGAGGAGCACCGCGGCGTAGCGGATCTTGCGGACGTCGACGCCGGCCGTATCCAGCGCCTTCGGGTTCTCGCCGCTGGCGACCACCCACCGCCCGAAGTTCGTCCGAGCGAGCAGGTACCAGCCCGCGAGGGCGCCCACGAGCATGATGTACACCTGCGGTTCGGTGTCGAACAGCAGATAGCCGAAGATCGGAATCTCCGACAGCACCGGGACAGTCACGTCGTCGAAGAGCGCGACGTTCGCGGTGTTCGGACTCCCGAAGACGATCCGCGAGGCGAACGGCGCCAGACCGAGCGAGATGAGCCAGATCGCGAGTCCGGCGATGATCTGATCGGCTTCGAACTCGATACAGACGATCGCGAAGATCAGCGCGAAGACGACGCTGACGAGCACGCCGATCAGCAGGCCCCACCAGAGGTTCGACAGACCCAGCGTCGTGCCATTGCCCAGCCAGTAGACGGCGATGATCGCGCTGAACGACGAGACGAT
This sequence comes from Natrinema zhouii, assembly GCF_013456555.2. GTDB lineage: Archaea > Halobacteriota > Halobacteria > Halobacteriales > Natrialbaceae > Natrinema > Natrinema zhouii. The sequence goes on along the minus strand of NZ_CP059154.1, from coordinate 911,764 downwards.
CAACAGCCCCTCGATGCCGATGTTGATAACGCCGCTCTTCTCGGCGAAGATACCGCCGATCGCCGCGAGCGCGATCGGGACGGCGAGCCGGAGCGTCGATGTCTGCCAGCTTGCCGGCGTCAGCCAGAGGAAGAGCAGACAGATAACGAGGCCACCGAGAGCCGTTGCGAGCGGATATCGAGCGAGGGTTTCGCGCGTTCGGCGGAATCGCTTACGCATCGTTCTCACCTCCGTCGTCGGCTCCCGAGCCACCGCCGTCCGCCCGAACCGGCTCCGCCGAACCGACATCGACGTATCGTCGACCCACCATCCGGAAGAACTCCGGCATGGCGACGAAGAGGATGATGAGCCCGGTCAGGATCCCGACCAGTTCCGGCGGGACGTCCGTTGCTGTCCCGACCCTGCTCGAGCCGCTCTCGAGGACGCCGAACAGGAACGCCGCCGCGCCGACACCGATCGGACCGTTGCCGGCCAGCACCGAGACGGCGATCCCGTCGAACCCGATCGACGGAACATTCTCGAGCCAGCGGCCGTGTACCATGAGCACCCAGAACGCCCCGGCGATGCCACCGAGCGCGCCCGAGAGAGTCATGCTGGCGACGGTCATCTTCTTCTCGTCGACGCCGCCGTAAGCGGCCGCTTCCGGCTGCGTGCCGCTCATGCGAAGCTCGTAGCCGAACGACGTTCGAGCGAACAGCCACGCGATGGCGATCATGAGCGCGACGGCGAAAGCCAGCGCGAGCAGCGAGAAGTCTACTCGACCGGCGAAGCCGATCACTGGAACGGTCGGTATCTCGGCGTACTCGGGAATCGGTGCCGTCTGTGAATTGTTACTGTTCGGATCCTGAAACCGCCAGGAGAGCAGCGTCGAGGTGATGCCGACCGCGATAAAGTTGAGCATGATAGTCGTGATGACCTCGTTGGCATCGGCGTAGGCCTTGAGCGCGCCTGGAATCGCACCGTAGAACCCGCCGACGAGCGCACCAGCGAGGACCCCGAGCGGGATGAGTACGACGGTTCCGATTAACCCGTCGGGAACGATCGACGCCGCGTAGACGACGGTGACCGCCGTCGCAAGCCCGCCGACGACCAGCTGACCCTGCGTGCCGATGTTGAGCAGGCCGGCACGGAACGCAACCGCGACCGATAGCCCCGCGAAGATCAGCAGTGTCATCTGCTGGAGCGTCGTCGCGAGGCTCCCATTGGTGAGCTGCCAGCCGACCTCAAGCGGGTGGCCCAGGGCCCCGAAGAACAGCTCGTAGTAGACCTGCATCGGGTTGTAACAGAACGTCATGCCTGCCACGTCGAGACCGGCCCGACAGGAGGCGAACCCGCCGGAGACGAAGACGAGGATGCCGCCGATGAGAACGGCGGCGAACAGTGCCGCGACGCTGATAACGACCCGATGGAAGACCGATGCCCGAACGAGGCGCTCGAGAACCCCCTCGAGTCGCTCCCTCATCGGGACTCACCTGCGTTCGGTCCGTCGACTGCGTCCGTTCCCGGCTGGTGACCGGCCATGCGCAAGCCGAGTTCTTCCTCGGTGATGGTGTCCGGATCGGTGACGTCGATGAATTCGCCCTCGTAGATGACCGCCAACCGGTCCGATAGCGACTGCACCTCGTCGAGCTTCGAGGAAACGAGCAGGACCGCGACCCCCTCGCGGCGAAGCTCGAGCAGGCGGTCGTGAATGAACTCGGTCGAGCCGATGTCGACGCCGCGGGTGGGGTGGGTCGCGACGACGAGCGAGGGATCGCGCTCGAACTCGCGACCGACGATGAACTTCTGCTGGTTGCCGCCCGAGAAGGACTGCGCGTCGGCGTCGGCGTTCGGCGGTCGAACGTCGTAGGTCTCGATGAGCTCCTCGGTGTGGTCGCGGACGCCGGTCCAGTCGATGCGACCGCCGTCGGAGAATCGGGCCGACCGCTGGCTTCCGAGGACGCCGTTCTCGACGAGGTCGAACGGCATGACGAGCCCTCGCTCGTGGCGATCTTCGGGGATGTAGGCCATCCCGCTCTCGATCCGTCGACGTCGAGACCACTCCGTGATATCCGCTCCCTCGTAGGCGATCGTCCCCTCGTCGGGCGTCCTGAGGCCGGTGATCGCCTCGACCAGTTCGGCCTGTCCGTTGCCGTCGACGCCCGCGATCCCGAGGATTTCGCCCGCGCGCACGTCGAGATCGATCCCCGAGACGAGTTCGACGCCGCGGGCGTCCTCGACGACGACGTCCTGCGTCGAGAGGACGACATCGCCCGTTTCGACCGGCTCCGATTCGGCCTCGAGGAGCACTTCCCGGCCGACCATGCGCTCGGCTAGGTCCTCCCGGCTCGTGCGCTCGGGACGGACCGTCCCGACGGACTTCCCGTCCCGGAGGACAGTGATCGCGTCGGCGGCGTGGGTCGCTTCGTCGAGTTTGTGCGTGATGAAAATGATCGTCTTCCCCTGATCGGTGAGTTCCTCGAGGACGTCGTAGAGGCCCTCGACTTCCTGGGGCGTGAGAACGGCGGTCGGCTCGTCGAGGATGAGGATGTCCGCACCGCGGAACAGCGCCTTGAGGATCTCGACGCGTTGCTGGACGCCGACGCCCACGTCTTCGACCGTGGCTCCCGGATCGACGTCGAAGCCGTATCGATCACAGAGGTCGCGAATGTCGCGGTCAATGCGGTCGCGATCGACCGCCATGCCGAACCACTTCGTGGGTTCGTTCCCCAGCGCGATGTTTTCGGCGATCGTCATCGGATCGACCAGCATGAAGTGCTGGTGGATCATCCCGATGCCGGCGTCGATGGCGTCCCGCGGCGAGTCGAAGGTCCGTTCCTCGCCATCGACGACGACCCGCCCCTCCTCAGGTTCGTAGAGTCCATAGAGGACGTTCATCAGCGTCGTTTTCCCGGCCCCGTTCTCCCCGAGCAAGGCGTGGACGGTCCCTCGTTCGACGCGGAGATCCACGTCGTCGTTCGCCACGACTCCTGGGAACCGCTTGGTGATGCCGTCGAGGTGGACGGCGAGGTCGCTGCCTGTGCCCTTCGTCTCGGCAGTGTGCTCCCCCACCTCCGTGGTTGGTCCCATCCCGTCAGTCGTCCCCATTCCGGGCTCGCTCATACGGTTACAGTTCGCTTGGGACGTCGATCTCGCCGTCGATGATCGCTTGCCGGGACTCCTCGAGAGCGTCTTTGATCTCCTGGGGGATCTCGCCGCCGATCTCGTCCCCGTAGACGGCGCTGACGCCATCCTGCTCGAGGCCGAGGGTTTCGGCTGCACCGCCTTCGAACTCGTCGTTGACGACGGATTCGATAGCGTTGTAGACAGCGGTGTCGACGCGCTTGACCATGCTCGCGAGGATGACGTCCGCGAAGTCCTCGTTAGAGAGCGACTGGTCGCTGTCGACGCCGATCGCGAACCGACCTTCGTCCTGGGCCGCCTGAAAGACGCCGATACCGGTTCGACCGGCCGCGTGGAAGATGATGTCTGCGTCCTCGTTCTGGTACATCGATCGAGCGCTCGACTGTCCCTGGGCGGTATCGTTGAAGTCACCGACGTACGACGAGACGACGTTGACGTCGGCGTTCGCGTGCTCGACGCCGGCTCGGAAGCCGGCCTCGAACGACTGGATCAGGGCAGATTCGGTGCCACCAATGAATCCGACGGTGCTGGCGTCGGGGTTCGTCTCGCCGGCACCGGCGGCGAACTCCCGATCGGTCAGCAGCCCGGCCAGGTGGCCGACCTGGAACGAGCCATCAGGCTCTTCGAACACGTAGCTCCGGACGTTATCCTCCTCGACTACTGCGTCGACGATGATGAAGTTCTGGTCCGGATAGTCGGGAGCGTTCTCCCCGAGCGCCTCGGCCTGTGCGTAGCCGATACAGTTGATCAGATCGTAGTCACCGGACTCCGCAAAGTCGCGCTGTGCACTGGGGAACTCGCCTTCTCTCCCCGGTTCCCGTTCGTCGAACGCGAGGTCGAATTCGTCCCGTGCGTCCACGACTCCCTGCTTGGCCATGTCGTTGAACGAGTCGTCTCCGAGCCCGCCGGTTGCGTACACCATCCCGACCTGATACTCTGCGTCACTCTCTCCACCGAACCCACCAATACAGCCGGCGACCCCCGCGAGGCCGACTGCACTCAGTCCTTTAAGAACGCTTCGTCTCTCTCGTGACATGCACTATCGTACAGTAACCATCTGCTAAATATCCGTCGGAGAGTTCGTTTCGACCCGGGAAAAACTCACTAAATATTCAGTCGTCCCGTCTGGTTGCGTTTCTACGTCAGCTATCGGGCGTCGCGTCCGCCACTGCCGACTCGAGGACGGCCCGTGCGTCCGCGACGAGGGCGTCGATGTCGTCGCTCTCGACGTACAGGCGAATGTACGGCTCCGTCCCGCTCGGTCGAACGAGCAGCCACGACGCGTCCGCGAACTCGAGGCGGATGCCGTACTCCGTCTCGACCGTCGCCTCCGGAAACGCCGCGGGCAGTTCGGTCTCGAGTGCGGCCATTACGTCGGCTTTGACCGCGTCCGGACAGTCGATACTGACCTTCCGGTAGGGGCGTTCGGTGACGGGGTCCCTGAGCTGGTCGGTATCGCCGGCGTCGGCGACGAGCGCAGCGACGACCGCGGCGCTGACGACGCCGTCGATCCAGCCGCCGAAGGCGGTGTGGATGTGTTTCCAGGGTTCGGCGGCGAAGACGATCTCGGTGTCCGCGGATCCGCGGGAGCGTTCGCGTGCAATTCCCTCGTGGAGCGAACCCAGCCGGACGCGTTCGACCCGACCGCCGGCCGCGCGGACCCGCTCGTCGATGCGCGCGGAGGCGTTTGGCGTGGTGACGACGACGGGATCATCGGCGTCGCTGTCTGCGGTGTATCGGGCTGCGACGACGGCGAGGACGGTGTCCTCGTGAATCACCGCACCGTCGGGACCGAGGACGACGAGCCGATCAGCGTCGCCGTCGTGGGCCAGCCCGAGATCGAAGTCGCCATCACGGAGAAACGCGATGAACTCCGAGAGCGTCTCTGGCGTGGGTTTGCTCTCGCGGCCGGGGAAGTGGCCGTCGACGGACGCGTTGACCGCGACGACGGTCGCACCGAGTCGCTCGAGGAGCTGCGGTGTCGCGAGCGCGCCCACGCCGTTTCCGCAGTCCACGGCGATGCGAAGCCCTGCGAGCGGGTCATCCGGCGTTTCGTCCTCGGGGTTTTGGGTCCCGAAGCGCTCTCGGACGTAGCCCTCGACGGCCTCGAGATACCGATCGAGTACTGCGAGGCGCTCGGACTCGCCCCACTCGTCCCAGCGAGCGAGTCGCGCGTTCTCGCTCGCGACGCGGTCGTCGATCGTCCGTTCCGCATCGCTGTCGTATTCGACGCCGTCGACGAAGAGTTTGATGCCGTTGTCCGCGGGCGGGTTGTGACTCGCCGTGAGCATCACACCGCGTCGGCCGCGCGACGCGAACGCGAGTGCGGGCGTCGGCACCTGTCCGATCTGGCGAACGTCGGCCCCGGCGCTCTCGAGGCCAGCCGTCATCGCCGCCGCGAGCGCCGGTCCCGTCTCTCGGCCGTCGCGACCGACGACGAACGTTTCGCCGGGGTCGCCGGCGGCCTGACCGACAGCGAGCGCGAGCGAGGGCGAAACGTCCTCGACCGGGCCGCGAATTCCTGCAGTTCCAAAGAGCGTCATGTCCGGCCGTTCCGCGAGGAGCTACTTAGCTTGTTTTGGTTCGACGACTCGACACAAGAACAGTTGGCGAGTCGGGGCGTCACTTCGATGCTCGCTTTGCCCAGTCAGCAGTACTAAATCTCAACTCACGGTAGCTTCAACAGAGTCCGCTAGTAGACCGCGTAGGAAGCCGGTAGAACCCTATTCCACCGATTTCGCTCGATTCTGGAAGTCGCCGCCACACTCCTCACACTCGCCGGGGCTCGTCTCGGCCTTGACTATCCTCCCACACTGAAGGCACTCGTATTCGGATGCTATTTCTGACGTATCGTTTTCAACGTCTTGACCATGTGGCATACTCACCTCTTTGAATTCCAGTCATAAATAGAAACTGCGAGTCATATCTGGTGACATAAGTGAACCGCTTCGGCCTGCTCCGCCTGTAGAAAACGATGGCCTCGGGCCGGCGGAAAAACGTTACTCGGCGGGCAGATCGTCGATCAGGACGACGGCCTCGCCGTCGATCACGGTCGCGTCGTCGTCCTCGTCTCGGACGACCGTCTCGAGGCGGTACTGGTCGTTCCCGAGGTCCTCGACGATCTCGACGCGGGCCGAGACGCGGTCGCCGACGCCGACGGGGCCGCTGAACTCGAGGTCCTGTGAGAGGTAGATGGTGAGTCCGGGAAGCCGAGCGAGGGCGGAGCTGATGAGCCCGGAGACGAGCGTCCCGTGGACGATACGTTCACCGAACCGAGTGTCGGACGCGAACGCCTCGTCGAGGTGCAGGCGGTTCGTGTCGCCGCTGACCGCGGCGAACACACGGACGTCCTCGTCGGTGAGCGCCTTCTCGAAGGTGACGGTGTCGCCGACGCTGATGTGATCGGGATCGTCGACGGTGCGATCGAACTGCCAGTCGAGATCGGAGTAGTCGATCGACGGAATCGATGGAGCGACTCTGTTCGTCTCCGAATCGGTCTCGCCGTCGACGGATGGAAGCATCGCGGAGACGGCGGCACGGTTCGCCGCGGTCGCGGATCGAAGGAACCCTCGCGTCATAGCCGACCATGCGTTCGTCATGGCCGCGAGATTCTCTTCGCCGGCGTTCTGGGATGTCATCTATGGACGGCTAGGTGTGGCGTGTATATGACTTCTTTGGCTTCTCCAACACCGTTTTACTCCTCCCTATCTGGGGTAATACGCTGTTAGAGCGCCCCTATCGACTGATATCGCCATTTTCACCTGTCTGTCACGTTCAGCGTTCGATTGCGAGCACCGTTCATCCGAGTCGAAGAGCGGTGGATCGATCCAGACTAAACCATCTCATGCCATCAGATGGTATCTAGTGGAAAGCCTTATGATGTCTGCGATCCAATGTACTGTTGATGACGGACGACTCCGACCGATCGCTCTGGTTCCCTCCCGCGATGTTTACGGAGGGAGTGCAGGAAATGCAGGACGCGGGCGAGCAGGTCGCCGAATCCCAGCAGGAGATGATGAAACAGTTGCTGCAGGCCACGTCGGCGAACCCGCTCGAGAACGCCTCGGCGTTCGGGCCCATGAACATGGGCACGGCGACGTTCAAAGCCCGCGTTCAGAGCGGTGGTCGTATCAGCATTCCCGGCCCCGAACGGGAAGCCCTCGACATCGAAGAGGGCGATATCGTCCAGACGATCGTCGTTCCCGTCAAACGCAACCGAGAGGATCAATCATGACACAGAACCCATTCACCGCAGTCTTCGACGCACAGCGAACCGCAATCGAACAGAGCCAGTCCCTGACCCACGACGCCCTCGAGGCCCAGCAGACCTCGATCAGCGCCTTCGCCGACGCGATCGAGACCTCGAGCTCGCTCGCCGAATCCAACGCCGAGCTGACCAAGGGCGCAATCCACGCCTACTTCGACGCCCTCGAAGCGTCGCTGCCCGAGGAAGCCGCCGACTTCGGCGAGCTCCGCGAGCTCGTCGACGAGGGCTTCGACTCGGCCACCGAGGCCCAGTCGCAGTCGATCGACGCCTACCTCGAAGCGCTCGAGGAGTCCGAGGTCGCCTACGAGGAGTTCGCCGCGAGCTACTCCGAAGTCGTCGACACGTCGTTCGACGCAGCCCTCGAGGCCCACGAGCAGGTCGAGGAGAACGTCGGTGCCGTCGCCGAAAACGTCGAAGAAGCCGCCGACGAGTTCGACGTCTCGGCGTAAATCAGGGAGCCGTTTTTTACAGTACACCGTCAATTTTCACCCATGTCAGACTCACAACCCCCGATGCAAGACTGGAACGCGTTCGCCGAACAGTGGAACGAGCAGTTCCTCGAGGCTCTCGAGGACAATATGGAAGCACAGGCGCAGTTCGTCGAGAGCTGGTCGGAGACCGTCGGTGAGGCCAGTGAGGACTCCGAGATTTCCGACGGCGTCGAGGGCTACGCCCGCGCCTACGAGACGTGGATGAACGCTTCCAAGCAGATGGTCGAGCGGGCGAACGACCAGCTCGAAGGCGAGGACGTCGATGTCGAGGAGTTCCGCGACATCTGGCTCAACACCGCGAACGACGCGTTCAAGGACGTCATGTCGACGACGGCGTTCGCCAAGATGACCGGCGAAACCGTCGGCGACGTCCTCGAACTCCAGCAGCAGGCCGACGAGGCAGCCCAGGAAACGCTCCGCTCGCTCGGATTCGCGACCGAAGACGACGTCGTCGAGATCGGTGACCGCCTCGTCGAACTAGAACGCCGTCAGCACGCCGTCGAGCAGAAACTCGACCGCGTCCTCGAGCACTTAGAAGACGAGCAATGAACAACCCCTTCGCCACCGCGCTGAACATGCAACGGCAGGCCTGGGAGGCGACCGCCGACTTCGCCGAGAAGACGCAGGTCGCCCCCGAGCGCACCGAAACCATCGAGAACATCGACGTTGGGCAGACGCCCAGCGAGGTCGTCTACGAAGAGAACAAGCTCGAGCTCCTTCACTACGAGCCGATGACGGAGGAGCAACACGACATCCCCATCCTCATCGTCTACGCGCTGATCAACAAGCCGTACATCCTCGATCTGCAGCCCGACCGCTCGGTGGTCCAGACGCTGCTCGAGGCCGGCTTCGACGTCTACCTGATCGACTGGGGCGAGCCGTCCAAGCTGGATCGCTCGCTCGGGCTCGACGACTACGTCAACCGGTACATCGACAACTGCGTCGACGTCGTCCGCGAGCGTTCCGGGCAGGACTCGATCAACATCCTCGGCTACTGCATGGGCGGCACGAAGTCGGCCATGTACGCCTCGCTGTATCCCGAAAAAGTCGAGAACCTGGCGCTGATGGCTGCCGGTCTCTGCTTCGCCGGCGACGGCGGCGTCCTCGAACTCTGGGGTGCCGACGACTACTACGACCCCGAAACGGTCACCGAGACGTTCGACAACGTCCCCGCCGGGTTCTTGGACGTCGGCTTCGCACTGATGGATCCCGTCGCGAACAACATCACGAAGTACGCCAGGTTCTACGACAACATGGACGACGAGGACTTCGTCGAGAACTTCGCTCGCATGGAGCGCTGGCTCGACGAGGGAATCGACGTGGCCGGCGTCGCCTACGAGGAGTTCATCCGCGATATCTATCAGGACAACAAGCTCTACGAGAACGAGCTCACGCTGGGCGGTGAACACGTCGATATCACCACCATCGACATGCCCGTCCTCCAGATCGTCGCGGAGTACGACCACCTCATTCCGCCGGCGGCCTCCAAACCGTTCAACGACGCGATCACCTCCGAGGACACCGAGATCCTCGAGTTCCCGACGGGTCACATCGGCATGTCCGTCTCCTCTCGAAGCCACGAGGAACTCTGGCCACAGGTCTCCGAGTGGTTCGAGGAGCGATCGAACGGCACGGACGTGGAATCCGAGCCCGAAACGCCGGAGCCCGAGGACGCCGACGCTGCCCTCGCCGAGGACGCCACCGGCGACGAGTCGGGCGCTGAAGACCTCGCGAACGGTGGCACGAGCGTCGAGTCAGGGTCCGATGCCGACGCAGACACAGACACCGACGCCGACGCTGATCTCGAGGTCGAGACGAGCGATCGCTCGGACGAAGAGATCGTCGAGCGCGCCGAAGACGACGTTCAGGACGAACCCGCGGAGCCGGGCGAGATGACCGTCGACGAGGACGTCGTCGAAGAGGTCGCCGGCGAGGAGGCCGCCTCCGCAATCGAGTCCGAAACCGACGATCTCACCGATCTGTCGGGCGTCGGGCAGGCGTACGCGGAGGACCTCGCCGCGGCCGGTATCGATACGTTCGACCAGCTCGCGGCCGCCGACGTCGCCGAACTCGCCACCGAAACGGCGATCTCCCCCAACCGAATCGAAGACTGGAAGGAACAGGCTCGAGAGCAATGACATCCTCCCCGGCGTGAACGCCGGGGTTTCCTCTCGCTGGGAGTCTCGGCTACGCCGAGTCCACGGAGGCAACTTGCGGGTTCGTGTGCTCCTCGTTGGGACGGGGAGAGCGTGGTGACTCCAGCAATTCGTGGTTGTCCCACTTGAGGCACACGGGCCGTGCCATCGGCCGTGCTACTTCTTCGTGCCGTCTCAGGAACGTCTCGCTTGCGACGAGATCCGCGTGGCCTTCGAAGCCGCAACGACATGTGAGCGTGTCCTGGTGCCGCGTTGTGTCCTTGGTCGAGCCGCAGTTCGGACACGTCTGCGAGGTCCACGCTTCCGTGCGTATTTCGACAATTATGCCGACCTCCTTGGCGGTATCGGCGAGCCGTCCGACGAATCGTCGGAACGCCCAGAAGTTGTGCAGCTTGGCGTTCGTCCGAACAGACCAGTGCGTCTCGAGTACGTCGGTGAGATCGCCGACATACACCGTGGAAACGCCTTGGTCATACAGACGCTCGATCAGATCCCGGCAGAGCGCGTCCTGTGCATGGTCACGTCGTCGGGTCCGTCGTCGGTACAGCGAGTCGATTTGATTCGAACTGTACCGCCCTTCGCGGAGTTTTGACTGGAGATCGGCAATTCGTTGCGTGGTGTTGTGGAACCGTTCGAACAGGTCGCGCCCTTCGTACAAGTACTGCTCGCCGGTTGAAACCGTACAAGCGACCATATTGTTCGCGCCGATGTCCAGAGCGGCGGTTTCGTCCGCCAGTGGTTGTGCCAGTCGAGAATTGTCGATTGTGACTGGCTGAAAGGCTCTGAACGTCTCGCTCACATCGTCGTAATACAGTTCCAATCGGCCCTGTTTGTCGTACTCTTTCCAGTTGGGCTCGCCCCGAACTTTGAGCCGGAGACGCTCGCAGTATCCAAGACTGTACTCCTCTTTCAGCTCTTGGCCGACAAGAATCTCGAGCCGAGAGTGTTCGCCCCATTCGACCGAGTACGACGTGTTTCGGATGTATGTCCGCAGTTCGCGACCCTCGTCTTGGTTGCCCCAGAAGCCGGGCTTGCCGTTGGCTTCGTCCTTCTCTCGGAGTGCGAAGAACGAGCGCCACGCTTCGCGGTTCTTGCGTTCGATCTGCTGAACGGTTGACGCGCCGAGCGTCCCGCCGTACCGTCCGCGGTACTCGTCGATCTCCCAAACGTCGCCGTCCGGGTCTTCGAAGTTGGTTCGGCGCTGATAATTGATCTCGTTCCAGAGAGCGGCTGAAGCGTCCAAGTGCCGTCGAAGCAACTCCTCGTCCGCGTCGGACTGGGGAACTACTTCGAACTCGTTGGTGCGCTTCATCGCTACTTCTGTGCACGAGTGCAACTAACATAAACCTATGAATTCTCGTAGACACTATGTCGAACCACGTTAACATCGAAGTCCCCGACGACGAACAGTATGAGCGCATCAAACGCGTGAAAAACGAACACGGTCTGACGTGGCGCGGGATGTTGATCCACGCCGCGACGACTTGGAGACTCCGTCCGGGGAGTAACCGGTGGTTCGCGTCGTCGAGAGACGCGATTCACGCCCGCCGTAAACGGCGGGACTCTCTCGCTGTTTTAGGTAGCTCTCAGTTACGTTCCGGCCGTTTCCCTTTCTGAGCGTTTCTGGTCGAATGAGCCACAGGATCAGGCCGCGAAGGCAGCTGGTCGCTCGAGTCGTGTTTGCCCTCGAGCGACGACTTCGAAGTAGTTCAATAGAGCCAGAGGAATCAATTACCAGTCCGGCTCATCACGGTTCATCACGACGTGGGCAAAAAGATAGAGCGGCAAGAGGAAGAGTACCAATAGAGAGATACTACCACCAATATCTCGAAAGAGTTCGTTCGTGGCACCTGAGACGGTTTCAAGGGTGATTACAGCCAAGAAAAAAGTGATGAGCGCGAGGAACCAATCTGTTCTGTTCATGTATCAACTTGGAACAATTTCTATTACAAAGATTTCGATTCGGTAAGTACGCATCTGTACTTACCGAAGGCACTCACCCATCGAGGCGGGTTCTCACCATCTGATTTGGGGTCAAACAGCCGCTCAGTAGGTGTACGCGCTTACCGAAGTAGAATCCAACCCAGAAAGAGTAATGGGAATAAAACACCGACCAGAATCACTCCGAGGGATACTATCTCTATAGAAAACAGAGGAATGAGCAGTATCCCAAGAATCGCAATCAAAAGCCCAATGATAATGTTCAGTCGGAATAGTATCGGCTCATTGTCCATTGTTGAGAATTTTAATTAGATAGTGTATATATTTTTTGTATTACTATGACACTTGTTCATAGCCCGCGGAACTAGTTACCGTCGGAAGAACGTCTGAACCATAGCCACCCTGTACTTACTGAACCGGGTATCTCAGTTTTGTACTTGATTCTAGATAAAAATCGTATTACCTGATTCCACGCCACCGCGAATGAGCTGAGCCACTAATAAACAATTCTTATGCGCGCCGAGTCGGTTCCCTGAGACAGAATGGTACGTGAGAGTTGGGCGAGTCACGCCGGATTCATCTTGGCCGCGGTCGGAAGCGCAATCGGACTGGGGAACATCTGGCGATTTCCCTGGATGACCGCGGAGAACGGCGGGAGTGCCTTTCTGCTGTTGTATCTGCTCATCGTCCTCGGCGTCGGGGTACCGGGATTGCTGGCCACGTTCGTGATCGGTCGACGGTCGAATCGAAACCCAGTGGGGGCGTTCAAAACGCTCGCCGGATCGCGTTTCTGGACGGCGTTGGGCGTGCTCTGTGTCGTGACCTCAATCATGCTGATGTCGTTCTACAGTGTCGTCGGTGGCTGGATCCTTCGGTACTTCCTCGAGAGCGCGACGGGTGCCTATTTCGCGGATCCCGGAGCCCACTTCGCGGCGATCAGCTACGGTGCCGAAGCGTTCGGCTACCAACTCGCCGTCCTCGTGGCCACGTCTCTGATCGTCGCCGCGGGGATCAGACGCGGCATCGAGGCGACGACGAAGGTGATGATACCCGGCGTCGTCGTGTTGCTCATCGGACTCGCGATCTGGGCGGCCCGACAACCCGGCGCCGCGCAGGGATACGAGTTCTACCTCGAGTTCGACGGTGCCTACCTCGCGGAGAACTTCCTCTCGGTACTGGGAGCGGCCGCCGGCCAGGCGCTGTTCACCCTCTCGATCGGCAGCGGGACGATGATCACCTACGCCTCCTACGTCGACGACGACCGCTCGCTGCCCCTCGACGCCTCGGCGATCGCTGTGTTCAATCTCGGTATCGGCATCCTGGCCGGACTCGTGGTGTTCCCGTTGCTGTTCTCGTTCGCGCCGGGACCGACTGAGGGCGGCCCCGGCGCCCTGTTCGTCGGGATCGCCGGCGCGTTCGCGAGCCTGCCCGCCGGGCGACTTCTCGGCGCGGTCTTCTTCCTCGTCGTTCTCCTCGCAGCCCTGACGAGTCTGATCAGCATGCTCGAGATTCCGGTCTCGTTTCTGGTCGACGAGTTCGATCTCGAGCGGTCGACGGCGACCCGGGGGCTATTCGCACTGGTCGCACTCACCGGCGGCGTGAACGCGTTCAGCCCCGCGGTGTTTACGCTGTTCGCGGACCACCTCGTCGATCTACTCCTGGTGCTCGGCCTGACCGGGTTCATGGTGTACACGGCCTGGGTCCTCGGTCCGGCCGCGATCGATGAGTACCTCAAAGGTGCGGGACAGCTCTCACGCCCACTGGTGGTCCCGTGGCGATACGCGATCGGGACCCTCTTCCCGGCGTTTCTCCTCTTTACGTTCTACGCCGACGTCGCGGCCCTACTCGAGCTCTCAGCGGGAACGGGACTGTTGTTGGTCGCGACGCTGCTGACGGTGATGGCGCTTGTCTTCGTGGCCCGCCGTTCCGTCTCCGAAAACCGACCGCAACCGAGCGAGAGTATGGACTGACTGAGACGAGTCGCTCAGTGCGAACCGAACGTTTGCGCTGTCGTTCGAGAGAGCGAAGCCCGCTCGGACTGGACGAGCCCGAAGAAATCGCTTCCAGTCGGACATCAACGCCGTCCGACGACAACGGGAGACAGAGTTCTTCGAGCAGTCGGCGGGCTCACAAATTACAAATTTGTGGCATCACGAAACGTCGAAGCCGTTTCGAACGACTTCGTGCCGACAACCTCACGGAATCTTCGATACCGCTTAGATCCGACGAAAAGAACTCCTCTCCCTCGCTTCACGGCCGTTGGCCGTTCGCCTTGCCGCGGCGCGTAGCGCACCGCTCTCTGGGTAAGATGTTGACCCGTTTGCTCACAGTGAGTACGCGTCTACTTCCTGTCCTGTACTGAACGGCAACTATACGTGCGAACTGAACACTGAGAAGCTATAATAGTACGTCTCATAGTCACGTTATATGAACAACTCGTTAAAATCCAAGGTGTTTACAACCAACTGGGATGCATGGAATAATAAATGGGTTCCCATCGTGGCTACACCGTTTTTAGCCGCTATTGGCGTGGTAATTGGCTTCATTTTGAATGTTCACTTTGCATCATCTGAACTGGGTCAGGTCCTAGTGATGGGTCTCTTTCTGGTAGTGACAATGATGGCGGGATACACACTCCTTGCGCTTATTGATTAGCACGTTATAGCTAGTTTAGAGTCAAGAAATAATGCCTATATTAGCTGTACTGGACGGCAATTACAGATGCGAATGGAACACCGGAAGTATTATTCGCTGAGTTGACACGGGTAACGTATGACAGACGAGCTCTCATTGGATGGACGGACACTTGCTGGCGTTGCAAATGATGAAGGCGGAGAAGTGGGTGCAAATACCGTCTTTCACTTTGAGCAGAATGGCGAACGAATATACGCGAATTATTCTGGTGGCAGTGTTGTAGACGGACATTTGGTTGGAACCTTCGACGGGGAACAGTGGGACATCCGGTACACCCAAATAAACACAGAAAACGAAACCGCTACCGGACACTCTATCGGTGATGTCGAACTTCTCGACGATGGTCGTATCAGAGTTGAAGACGAGTGGAAATGGGAATCGAAGTCTGGAAAGGGTGAGTCAGTGCACGAAGAAGTTGACCAGTAGATGGTCCCTGATATAATCAACTTTCGACGTTCACTACTTGATCTGTACTGAACGCGAGTTTTCTGACCAACTTTGAATAAAGAAATCGTATTACCAACTGCTGGCGCCCCCTTCCTCATCGTTTTGATCGCACTGTGGCTGGTCACAGGTCGAGGTCCAGAATAGGAGAACTAAAGCTGGGTGTGGTCGATCGGAGGCGAAAACTTGGGTGGACCAAGCGGACCGAGGAAAGCGGTATCGCTTATGATTTATTGTCAGATTGGACATCTACACCAAACATAGCTGCTAGCTGCATCATCCGTGATAAAGCACCGTCCGTGGGTGTCGTTTCTCTGCTTCTTTCCGGCGCTTATACTCCTCACGCCATCGAGTATTTGTACGCCCAGACTGAGGGTAGCAATGATTACGATTTCACTCATCCTATCTAAAGAGTACTTACGAGTAAACTCGAGATCTGGCCACAGAATTGACATAAATAATGAACTCTCGAGAGTTAGCCTCTGATGAGAAGGGCAACCAAGATTACCATGCTGGCTGCTATGATACTGTCCCCTAACTTATGGTAGAGGTGGAAGTGTCCAATCACGGAGGCAGTAAGCAGGCTACTGCTTGCGTCAATTGATCATATAATGAGACTAACAGCACGCGCGATAAGGGAGCGGACAGGACCGGTGTCCGCATAATCAACTCCGTCGATTCGATCCACTGCTTCGAGATGTGGTCGAAAGACCTCTAATCGGTCAGTTGGTCGGACGATTCCGCGTTGCTGGTTGTATTCAACAATTCCCTTCTTATCGAGTTTCGGGAGATGTTCTTGGTAGAGTGGGATATAGACGCGCTGGCGTTGGGTTGAGGTCAGCTCTGCGACAGTCGTCTCGTGTTCTTCCGCCGAGATTATCTCGACGAGATCCCCCATCTTGATCGGCCTCTCGTTATCCAACAGATGGGCGATTATGTCTCTTCTGCGGCTTGCTTGGAGGAGATGGAAGATTTCATCTTTGGAGAGTTTCAACATCTCGTCCGGTTCTACATCGCTAGAGGGGCAGTCTCTTTTGACCATCATTTCGTGACCTAGGTGGATGCTTAGAGAATGTGATCTAGGGGTGAAAACACATTTTCCACTATAATTTGGTATGAGAGAATGTCATCTTTACTGATGGAACGCTCAAGAAGATTTGACCAGCTGCCGCAGAAGCCCTTATACCGTGTCATCTAATATTGACAGTGAATGACTTCATCTCCTCGTGCAGATGTGGACTCAGACGTTCATACCCGCATCCGTCAACAGGAGGTCGTTGCCGAACTCGGGCAACAAGCACTCGAGATTGACGACCTGGATCAGTTGATGCACGACGCTGCCGTCGCTGTTGCCGAGACGCTCAACAACGAGTATGCGAAGATTCTCGAACTGCTCCCCGGCGGGGATGAGGTGTTCCTACGAGAGGGCGTCGGCTGGCACGACGGACTGGTCGGAAACGCGACGGTCCCGACCGATTTGGATTCACAGGCGGGATACACACTACTCTCTGAAGAACCGATTATCGTCGATAATCTTCGAACGGAGAAGCGCTTTTCGGGTCCTGATCTGCTGCGTGAACACGACGTCATCAGCGGTATTAGCGTCATTATTGGCTCGATCGAAGAGCCATGGGGCGTTCTGGGAACGCACACGACCAAGAAACGGGAGTTCACGGAACATGATGCTACGTTCGTCAAGAACGTCGCAAATGTACTGGCAGCAGCGATTGATCGCGCAAAGAAAGAACAGCAGCTGCACGAACAGCAAATCCAACTGGATTTAGCGACCGAGGCTGCGTCGATTGGTCTCTGGACTTGGGATATCCAGGAAGACGTGGTCACCGCGGATGAGTATCTCGCGGAGTCGTACGGCGTGGACTCGGAGACTGCTGCGGCGGGCGCTCCGATGGAAGACTTCTACGAACCGATCCACGAAGACGACACGGTTCGAACACGGAAACAGCTCACACGGGCCGTTGAGGAGACGGGTGAACTCAAGGTCGAGTACCGCGTCAGGGACGCAGCAGGCGATGTCAAGTGGGTGGAGGCCCGAGGGGAAACCGAATACGATGACGACGGCGAACCGGTCCAATTGAACGGGGCAATCACCGATATCACCGAACGAAAACGACACGAGCGCGAACTCAAGCGAGCGCTCGACCTGCTCGAAAAAACAGAGCACATCGCGGACGTTGGCGGTTGGGAGATCGATCCAGACACGCAGGACGTGTTCTGGTCCGACAACCTCTTTGAACTTCTCGGGGTCACTTCTGATGAGGAACCGCCGCTGGATGAGGCACTCAACCAATACCATGAAGAGGATCGACCGATCGTTACAGACGCCGTTGAGGAAGCACTCGACTCCGGCGATCCGTTCGACGTGGAAGCACGAATACGTACAGCCGATGGCGAGGTGCGCTGGCTTCGGCTGCAAGGCGTGCCCGAGATCGTCGACGAGAAAGTTGTTTCGCTCCGTGGGGCTGCTCAGGATATCACTGAGCGCAAGGAACGCGAACGCGAACTCGAGACCCTCTTCGAAGTACTGCCAGTCGGCGTCGTCGTCGCGGACGAGGACGGTCGAATACTCCAGGCCAACGAGACCGCACACGCGATCTGGGGCGGGGACGTGTTCAACGTCCACTCTGTCGAGGAGTACAAACGGTATCCGGTGCAGTGGGCCGACTCCGGCGAAACGGTTCCGCCCGAAGAGATGACCCTCGCGCGTGTACTCGACGGCGAGGAAGTCACCGAGCCCGAGATCTTCGAGATTGAAGCCGCCGACGGCGAGCGGCGAATCGTTCGGACCGAGGGGATGCCGATTCGTGACGCGCGCGGCAAGGTGACCCGCGGAGTGGTCACTTTGACCGACATCACCGAGCGGAAGGAAGCTCAACGCCAGCTCGCGGAGTCTGAACGACTCTATCGAACGTTGGCCGAACACTTCCCGAACGGAGTTGTCGGCGTCTACGACTCTGATCTCCGCTACTCGTTGGCAGCGGGTGAATTAATCGGAGACCCGGCACCCAGTACAGAAGAAGCTGAAGGTTCGAGAATGCGGGATATCTACCCGGACGAGGTGGTCGAAGACCTCGAGCCGCTGTTCCGCGCGGCCATCGAGGACGGCGAGATCGGAAGTACCCGAACTACTGTCGTTGGCCGACGCTGGCAGGTATGGGCGACACCGCTACAGGACGCCGACGGCGAGATTTTCGCGGGATTGAGCTTTGCGCAGGACATCACCGAGCAGATCAAACGCGAGGAGAAACTTACGGAACTCGTCGAAAAACTCGAGGAATCGAATAAGCGTCTCGAACAGTTCGCATATGCAGCCTCACATGACCTCCAAGAGCCGCTTCGAATGGTCTCGAGCTATCTCCGACTTCTCGAAAGTCGGTATAGCGATGACCTCGACAACGAGGCAGAAGAGTTCCTTGAGTTTGCCGTTAATGGTGCCGATCGGATGCGCGAAATGATCGACGGTCTCCTCGAGTACTCGCGAGTCGATACACAGGGTAACCCGCTTGAGCCGGTTGATTTGGATCGCCTCGTTGCGGAGGTACAGGAAGACCTACAGATGCAGCTCGCCGAGAGTGGCGCTCAAATTACAACCGAAGATCTTCCCCACGTAGAAGGTGACGACAGTCAAGCGCCAGATATTCCAAAATCTCTTCAGTAACGCGATCACGTATAGTGGACAAGGAACCGAAAATCCACGTCAAAGCTGATGGCCGGGGACAGAAATGGGAGATTTCAGTCCACGACAATGGTGTCGGCATCGATCCCGACGACCAAGATCGCGTCTTCGAGGTATTTCAGCGACTTCATAGTCGTGAGGAGCATTCCGGGACTGGAATCGGACTGGCACTCTGTCAACGAATCATCGAACGTCACGGCGGACGCATATGGGTTAACTCCGAACCCGGAGAAGGATCGACGTTCTCGTTTACACTTCCAGCAGCTGAGTGAGCCAGGATTACTGTTCTGTATTCCATCCGAGAAGCTCCGCGCACTCCTCGTTAAGCCGGCCAGCCGTCTGTTGCGACTATGATGGGCTTTCTTGTCTTCCATGGCCCTTTTACTGGTCTCATGTTGCCAACTATTGGAAGTCAACAAGAGGGAGACAACTACGAGGTCCTATTTCTCTAAATATGACCACTACTCGAAGTCGTAGCCTCACTCGCGGAGCTGGTCGGCAACCTCGTCGACGTGCTCGAGGCCAACTAACAGCGCGGCCTCGCGAAGATCGGTCTTCTTGATCGACTCGCCGAGGACGGCCTCGACGTCCGTTTTCCCCTCGCGTTGCTAATCGAGAGTCGACTGGACCTCCAGGCGGCGACAATCGTCCACACCGCAGGCTTCCCCGACGCAATCGTCGAGCGATCCATCTCGGACGAGAAGAATTGCCATGAGGACTCGAGTTGGCTCCCAGACCGTGACGATCGACGCGCCAGCAGTGGCCAGTTTCGACTCGGGGACGTACCTCATCCAGAACTGGCGGCTGTCGTTCGCCGGCTACCAGGATGATCGCTGGCGTGTTGAGCTCGAGCTCGCAGAAGAGTAGCTATCTGATCTCGACGGGATTCCAAAGGGTCAGTAGGTCGATTCCAAGTTTGTTGGAATCGGAGCGAGGTTGATATAGGTCAGGACGAACATATTCACTGTCGCGTTCCCACGACGCGACACGATCCAATCAGCATCCAACCCCACCCCGATCTTGGTTCCATGCCGCCCGGCGGCCATCCACCTGTGCCCATCTGGGCGGCTTTTGAGGTTTTCTCGAGTCGACAAACGCTGAGCGATAGCTATCCAATCTCGAGCACGTCGACGGCAGTTGGGACTGGCTCTCTACTAACATCTCTTAGAGGACAGATTCATCGTAGCAGATCTTTGCTGACGAGTTCCTATCCCGCGAATGGTAGTTAATCGACTAGAGATCTCGTAGCGTTGAGTATACTTTCACATCAACAATTCTTAAACAGTACGTCGACAGCCTCGGCGGGCCCGACATCGCGATCAACAAGGCGGCTCGCTGCAAGCTGCCACGCGTGCTCGGCGAGTTCGGAACTAGCATCCTCATAGTGGACGCTGAACTCAGTCGGTGCGACGGCGATCAGGAGGTCTTCCTGCGATCGGTGAGAGACATCGCCGGCGTTAACCGCGGCTCAGTATATAAACTCACGCATCGCAGAAACGCCGGCCAGAGGCCAGCGTTAGAGCCCCCATCCCCTTTGTGATGTGCCCCAGGGTGGGGCCGAGATCGGACCCTGTCAATTTGGCTATTGACCCAATGTCGGAACGCGATCCGATCTCAGTTTGACGAGGGTTTGTCTCGGAACGGGTCAGTGTTGAATAGTCAACCAAACCCTCCCTCGTCATCATCATCTGGAGTCCGTTCACGATTAACTCTATTGGCCGTGTAGAGAGGTTACAGGACTGTTACCGGCCGATAAATGTGGGGACAGTTCGGTTACTCGTCGGCTGGTTCGTCGCTGTCGTCCTCGTCCAGGTACTGTTCTTCCCTGGCGACGTCGGTGGCCGGCCAGTCCTCTTGTTGATACTCTCCGGAGTGTTCGGTGTTTACATGTTCGAGGAGCTCGGCCGCACCGCCGGCCGCAAAGTCGCAGTCGTCGGGCGATGGACACCCGTAGATTCGAACGGTGGAATGGCCGTCTGAGTTAGTCATCTTCGAGTAGTTCGTAATGCCCCCTCTTGAGTTCGGCGTTGGCTGCGGCTCTGTATATAAATTCATGCATCCGCAGAAAACGCCGACAGGGGGATGTCAGCGTTTGAGTCTCCCCATCCCTTTGTAGTGTGCCCAGTGTTGATTCGAGATCGGTGGTGTGTCAGTTAGATCATTGATGTCGGAACGTGATCCGATCTCGGCGGGCGAGGGGACCATGTCTCGGGGATCGGTTGTGGGTAAACGACCGAATCCTTTCCCTCGCCATCTACCCCTTGCAACTCTCGTGACAATAACTTATTGGCTCGCTGCCACTATGGAAAACAGTTAATAGTAATCACCGAAAGTAATAGAATGTCTCAGATCTGCCATCCCCCTTTCCCACCCCCATCCCCCCCTTTCAATATCGGAAGAATCGGAACCTGTTCGGTTAGCGCTAAGAGGCGACATGACCGTTCTGTGCGTATGCACGAGGAGGAACGGAATCGACGCGTCATCAGATACGAGGTCAGCCGGCGGCTCATGAAGCTCCGAGACGGTGATATTGAGCCGATGGTCGAGAGGCTCGCCACACCGTTTGAGGGAGGAGCGTTAGCAGGTTTGGTCGAGATGTGGACGATGTACGCAAGAGCGAGTTCACGAAACCCGTTCGGCACGAGTCGACGGAAATTGCTGAGCACTGTTCGTCGACCTCGAGTCGGGTTTATATCAGGTACTATCCTCAGATACCTAACGGGTCGTTATTTACCATCGGCCATTGAACGTGTGATCCATGTCAATGGATGGTCGTACCTGTGTTATCACGGGCTCAGCGAAGGGGATCGGCCGGGGGATCGCGGAGTACCTCGGGCAAGAGGGTGCAAACGTCGTTATCAATTACCGGTCGTCCGAAGGAGCAGCACACGAGGCCATCGACGCCATCGAATCGGCGGGCGGCTCCGCCGTCGCGGCCAGGGCCGACGTCTCCGACCGCGCGGAGGTCGAGCACATGGTTGAGGTCTGTCACGAGGCCTTTGGCCCGGCCGACGTGCTCGTAAACAACGCCGGGATCACGGCCGACAAGCAGTTCACCGAGATGTCTCGCGAGGAGTGGGATCGCGTCATGGACGTCAATCTCGGCGGCGTGTTCAACTGCACGCAGCTGTTCTACGACGATATCTGGAACGCCGACGAGGGCCGGCTGATCAACATCTCGAGCGTCGTCGGCAAACAGGGCAACTTCGGCCAGGCCAACTACGCCGCCGCGAAAAGCGGCATGTTCGGCTTCACCCGGACAATCGCCCTCGAGCTCGCCCAGGGCGGCTCGACGGCCAACTGCGTCGCCCCCGGTTTCACCGCGACCGATATGGTCGAGGGCGTCCCCGACAAGGTCCTCGACCGGATCATCGCTGGCATCCCGCTCGAGCGACTCGCGACCGTCGAGGATATCGCAGCCGTCGTGCGCTTCCTCGCTAGCGAGGATTCCTCGTACGTGACGGGGGAAGTGATCGACGTCAACGGTGGCATGGATCTCTAGTCTCGCCTCGAGTATCGATACTTCTCGAACCGTGTCCGTTGCCGTGAAAATTGCGTACGCTCGAGTTCGGAAACAGTGAGCGTAGCGGGACCTCGAGTTACCGTTAATCGCTGTCCAGCTCGTCGGTCTGGTCGTCGGTTCGCGTCTCGTCCGCTGGCGGCTCGGGCGGTTCGAACGCTGCGGCGAGGAGTCCGACGATGCGCGTCTCGAGGAGGTCCTCGAGCGACTGTCGTGAGCGGAGGCCGATCACGGCGACGACCGCGATGACGAGTCGGAGTCCGAACAGCGCCGGCGAAAGCGCGGTTCCGAGGACGGCGATCGAGAGGACGAGTGCGGAAAGCACGAACAGACTCGCGATGGCGATCGGTCGATCGCGCACGGATCCGCCGACTCTCGCCGCGAAATCGGTGAGACCCGATGTCGGAGCGGCGGTCGCCAGTCCGTCCAACGCTCGATCTAGCGCGGCGATGAACGGACCGATAGTCCGGGTCTCTCGGAGATCGATGACGATCACATCGGGGTCGGGCTCGGCCGTGAGCCATCGGTAGCCGAACGATGACGTCACGTACCGCCGTCCACTCCTTCCGAACGTAGCGATCCGCGCCCTCGCGGTCCCCGCTCGGAGTCGTGCACTCGTCTCCGTGACGACGCTCCGGATCGCCGATCCCGCAAGGAGCGTCTCGAGGGGCGACGAGACGCTCGAGTCGCCGGCCGTCGGTGAGCCGTTCGAATTGTCGTCTGTCGGTGAGCCACTCGAGTCGTCAGCAGCCAGCGAGGCGGTCGACCCGTCAGCATCTGCCGATCCGGCTTTCTCGTCGGAGGCAATCCCGCCGAGGTGGGTGCCCAATCGCGATCGTCGGACGGCCGTCCGAATCCGATCGGCGAGCCGACGCCCGACCCGGACGACGGCCGATTCGTCACGTGCGGTATCGAACATGAGTGGGGAGACTACTCCAGTTGTGCGACCGATCCCTCGACGGTTGTCGTCCCGAAGTCGAGGGTGACATTGTTGCCGGCCTGGAGTGACTGGCCGTGGAAGCGCAATCCGGTATCCGTCCGTTGTGTTTGCAACTCGACGGACAGCGTGATGTCCTTATTCCGCGGATGCTCACGCTGGTAGATGTTTCCGTCCTCGCTCTCGAGGACGACGGCTGCGGGCTCGGTCTCGACTGACTGGACCGTGACCAACGTCTCGCCGCGGACGGTCTCGGTCATCCCGGCTTGGAACTCGTCTGCGACCTCGGGGTGGACGTTCTCGAGTTCAATCTGGGCACCGGTCGTCGTTGGTTCCCCGACTTCCTGGTCAGTTCCACGTCGGACTACGTCGCCGGTCAGATCATAGCTGCCAGGACTCAGACTGATCTGACTCCCAACCGTGACTGTCTGGCCACCGTACGCCGGCATCGATCCCTGTTGGAGTGTGCTGAGTTCAGCGCCGATAAGCGCCCGGTACTGATCCCCACTCGCCGGATATAACTGCACGTTGGTTATCGTTGCCGTGGTGTGTGGTCCGAGGGTAACAGTATCTCCTTCGTCGAGCTCGTCGACAGTGCTCTCTGAGAGTGTTGACTCGAGCAAGATGGGCGTTTTGTCGGTTGAGAGGGACTCTCCCTCCGACTCGAGACTCGTTAGATGACCACTAGCAGTGTAGTCGCCAGTTTCGACTGTGAGGGAATCTCCGGCACGAGGGTGCTTACCAGCGAATTGGAAGATTGGGTCGTCCCTCTCTTCGACTTCGACGGCCTTGCCGTTGACCGCAACGCGGACTGTAATCTGTGCCTGGCTCCCACCATTTTCTGTGTTTACAGGCGTTACATAGACGTCCGTTATCGTGTGGCCGTTCGACGAGCCGTTGACGGTGACGGTATCGCCCTCGCTCACGCGGTCGACCACGTAGTCGGGCTGGCCACCGAGATCGACGGTGGCGTACCTGGTCTCGGGTTCGGATTCGCCACCCGAGTCCGAGCCGAGGACGCCGACAAACGTGATCCCCGCGACGATGACCGCGAGGAGCAGGACGACCGCCAGCGCGTCGATGACGTTGACCACGCCGAAGAGGTTGCCCTCATCGTCGATCAGCGGCATAGATCGCTCCGGAAGTTCATAGACCAGAGAGTCGGGGCCGGGATAATAGGCGTTGTCATGTCAGTTCTTGCTGTAACTCACGATCGAACAACGGTCCGCTCTTCTCGAGTCGCCGATTACGGTTGTCGCCACGAGAACGCCACGATTCTGTTGGAACCGACGACGTACCGATCGATCCCGGCGACGATGGCAGCGAGCGCGCCGACCAGGACGAGAACGGTCGGATCCGACGAGACGTACAGGCTCGGCGTCGGATGGCGCGCCCACGTGACGGGATACAGCCACATCCCCGCGGCTCCGTCGGCGTAGGCCTTGAGCGCGTCGACGAGGAGATGCAAAAGCGCACCCGCAAACAGGGCGGCGAACGCTCGTCGATGCCGGTCAGCGACGACCATCGCACCGATGCCGGCGAGGACGAGGACACCCCCGAGGGTCGATACCGCATCGACGTCGAACGGAACTCCGAGGGTCGCCTCGAGCGTCCCGTTTGTGACGAGTATCGTGATCCGATTCAGGTCCGGCAGGATCGCACCGATCATGGCTACGGCAATCCAGCGATCCGGTATCGGTCGGTACCAGCCCGCGATCGTACAGCCGGCGTACACGAGCAGGACGTGTGAAAGCAGGTCAGCCACGGTCGGAACCCTCCGTGTCGGGAGCGGGCTCGCTGCCGTGTTTGTCATCGATCGCTCTCGGTCGGAACGTGAGTTCGCGGATCTCAATCCGCCAGTGTCGAAGGAAGTAGCCCACCGCCAGCAATAGGCCGACGACCGACGCGCCGAGTTTGAACGCGGCTGCGTTCGGACCGCGGTTCACGACCACCGTTCGATCCGCGCGGAGCACCGTCTCGGACTCGAGCACGCCGTAGACCTGTACGACGCCGCCCGGTTCGACTCGGGTGTGGATGTCGTAGACCTCGAGTTCGGCCGCGACCGCATCGTTGTCGTCCGTGACGTGGATGGAGATCGTGTCCCCGTCGATGGCCCTGACCTCACCGAACAGGAGCACGCGCTCGCCGACGAACGGCTCGGTTCCCCGTTCCTGGAGCTGGTCGCCAGTCGGATGGGGCCAGTTGTCGTCGTACGTCGCGCCGTAGTGGACGCAGAGTCCGCCGAGGACGAGGAGTAACGCGGCGACGATGACGATTCTGCTCGCGGTGCGCATTCGTCTCTGCACTGACCGATACCACACTTGTCAGTTCCGCTTTCCACACTTTCAATCGAGGGTCGTGACATACTGAGGGCAAATTATCAAATATAAGCCTATACTGGCGGTCATCGAAGCGCATCAGCACTGCGTGGATTCGTTCGGCGCTCTCCCGGGATTCCTTTGATCCCAGAGACTGAATACAAGACAGTGAGTGACACGAGAGGATAAACGACGCCAGTACGGAGTTCTCAGTCGCTCAGATCATGCTCCAAAGAACGCTGTCAGAACTTGGACGAGAGCCTTCGCGTCGACATCGTCTTCCTGTCCATCCAGAATCCTAAGTTCGGGATCGGGGAAGATGTCCACGAGTTCTTCTGCGCCATCTAGAAGAATAGTGGGCTCCGTCCACCGCCCATCACGAGCAGCGGAACCGTCGCATCAGTCCATTGGTCAGTCGACAGCGGATTGTCCGACATGGTATCTCCAATGATGGTGTCGTAGTACCCTAGCGTATGTGCGATCGCTTCCATCTCAGCACACGGTGGATCCTCACGCATCTGGGTGAAGAACTCAGCGGCTCTATTGAAATCCTATTATTCATCTATGTTTTAGAGTGAAATACACGAACATTACACGTGCAAACTTACCCCTGTAGTTTTTATCAGATACAGTGGAATATGAGAATCGTGCTGAATACAGAGCGCATATCTCTCGCATCCTTGTTTCCGGTGGATTGGCAGGTTTATGTCGGTGATAAAATACGACGGGGCTCATTTCGATGGGACCCATCGTTTATTTGGAGTTATTTGCTGAATTCAGTCAGCTCTTGGTTGAGTTTCTCTTTTTCCTCGTAGAAGAGTGCGTGACTACTCTCCTCGAAGCGAACGAGTTCCGTGTTTTCGATTCCGTCGTGGAGCTTCTTTGCCGTCAGATCGAACGGACAAGCTTGATCATGGACACCGTGACAGATGAGGGTCGGAACAGAGATGTCCGCAAGATCTGAACGAAGATCCATCTCGCCGACCGCTTCGATCGAATCGGCCATGGCCTGCGGCGACGATTCCATGCTCATGTTCTGGAGCCAATCTTTCAGCTCGGGACTTGGTGCGGAGTGAAACATCGAATCGGCGAAATCACTGCTGATCTTCGCCCGGTCCTCATAGCATCCCTCGGCAAGGTCCATGAATGCAGCTTCATCGACGCCTTCCGGAAAGTCGGGTTTCTTGGCCAAAACGGGGCTCGCAGCACCAAGTAGCGCCAATTTTGCTACATGTTCTTCGTTATGGCGGCTCATATACCGGGTGACGACTCCCCCTCCCATCGAAAAACCCGCAAGTATTATATCATCGACATCGAGTTCATCGAGAACCGTCTTGAGATCGTCAGCGAACATGTCGAAGTCATATTCACTCCACGGTTTGCTTGACTGTCCATAGCCCCGGAGATCGATACCGATACACCGAATGTCCTCTCTTGGGAGTTGGATGTACTGATATTCGAACATCCTGTGGTTCAGTGGCCACCCGTGAATAAACACGAGCGGCGTACCTGATCCCCAGTCCTGAACGAACAGCTCTACTCCCTCTTCAACTTGTATTCGGCTCATATTGACCAAGGTTCAGGACCACTCGTGAGTATATAAATGCCCAGCCCACATTTATGACCATTTGATAGTTCTATTCCCACAAAGAACCTGCTCTAGGCAGATATTTCGGCTTATACTTGTTTATTGAGCTGAAGAACCACTGTTTTTGTAATATTGGCGATAACGATTTACGTTCCATAATAAGTTTAAACCCATGTATAAACTATCTTGAAATACCGGATCGTTCTGCTTTTACTTAGAGACGTATTCAACAGAAAGTCGACTTTTTGCTGAATAGATTCTCTGGACCTTATTCAGCAGGTCGTTTCTGATATTCATCCGAGATGTGGGTGGCCGCTCCGGTAACGCCTTCGCTTGGACTTACCGCACAGGGTGGCAAACCTATCATGTTCTAAGATTTTCAACAGGGTTAACTCAGCCGGATCCTCCACCGCCTCGGTCATGAAAACTCCGGTAGGCGACGGTAGCCATTACTCGAAGGCCGTCCTGAGCGCTTCGCCAGCTCGCTCATGCGCATCGTTCGCCGCTTCGATATCAGGGAACGGCTCCGAGAGTTGGCTCATGTTAGCGAAGTCGTGAATCATGTCCTCGTAGTGAATATGCTCGACGGGAACGCCTGCGTTTTCAAGCGCTTCGGCGTACGCATACTGTTCGTCGCGGAGGGGATCGTATCCGCCGGTGATCAGCGTCGCTGGCGGCAGTTCGGCGAGGATTCGCTCGGGAGCGCGAAGTGGTGACGCTCGAAGGTTTGCTCCGTCAGTCTCGTCACGAAGGTAGTGGCTCCAGAACCACGCCATTCCTCGGGCCGTGAGGAAGAATCCATCTCTGTTTTCCTCGTAGGAGTGGGTGTCATACGAGTAGTTGGTCACCGGATAGAACAACAATTGATGGTCAATTTCTGGGGAACCGATCTCCTTCTCGACGGCCATCTGCGCGACAACGGTGGCGAGAGTGCCGCCTGCGCTCTCACCAGCGACGGCAAGTCCGTTCCCGGCCCCGAGTTCGTTCGCGTTATCCGCTGCCCACTTCGTCGCAAGATAGGCATCCTCGACGGCACCGGGGAAGGGGTGCTCTGGTCCCTTCCGGTAATCAACAGAGACGACAACGCATTCACCCTCTTTCGCCAGCGCGCGAGCGACTTTATCGTGCGTATTCAGGTTGCCAACGACCCAGCCGCCACCGTGGAAGTAAACGACGACAGGGAGGGATTGGTCCGGATCTGGATTGTAGGTTCGTACCCGGATGTCGCGTGCGTCTGCCCGGATTTTACGCTCGTCAACCGCCGCGATCGGTTCGGGTTCGATATCCGGCGTGAAAAAGTCGCCGAGCAACGCCCGGACCTGTTCGGGGGATAGCTGTGAAATATCGGGTGCATCCACTTCTACTAGCGTGTCCAACACAGCTTGGGCATCCGGGTTGAGTTCTGCGGCGCGTCGCTCTTCTATTGGTGTTGTTTCCATCACCATCTCTGCACGTCATTGAACGACATAAATGCACTACGATAGACGATTTGATTGTACGTATGGACTGAAAATCCGAATTATGCCTGAGTGTTTGACGAACGCTTGTCGTGATCGGGATGATGGCTTCCGCATGGAGCTACTTGCCGACGCGTTCCCACTGGGTTCCTCGCTTACTGTCTTCAGGTCTCTTAAACGATATCAGATCGGGGCCATTGTTCGGCTAGTGTTCATTGTTGTGCCCAGAGCGACCTGAAACATACTGGTAGACGTGCTAGTACGTGTTGGTTTATACTGATCGCCGTCGTTCTACTCGCTATGCAGACCGTCTTTCACGTGTCAAGCCCGGATCCAGGTGACCAGCAGCACGCGATGGTGAACGCTCTGAATCTACTCGCCGACAACAGCGTTTCCTCGTCCGCTGACGACGTCGCAATAGTTGCAAATGGGGCCGGTGTCCGGATGTTCGTCACGGAAACCGCCTCGAATCGAGACATGGTCGACACTCTCCGCGAGCAAGATGTTACATTGCTAGCCTGCCGTAACTCGCTTGATGGGATGGGAGCGACCGACGCCGACTTGCTTCCGGGTGTCGAGGAGGCCCCATCCGGATCGGGTGCGCTCGCACGGTTTCAGGACGAGGGGTACGGGTACATCAAAGCACCGTAGAGCCGTCTGTAGAATTCACCCATTTTCGCTTCGGTCTTTCCCGTGTTCTTCACAGAGAATATCGCCCGTTTCCGTATCGAAACAAAACCCGTCCCCTGGTTTGATTCGCTTTCCATCGGCGTCACAACCGTCAGCGTGGGTTAGGAAGTATCTTCCCTCATCCTGACCCGTTTCTAATCGCCCGGCCTGCACAGCGAACCGAACAAGTCCTTCTCCGATCTGCGTTCGTTCAGTCGAGTCGGCCATCTCGAAGTGAATGAGTGGCATGGAGGTTCATCAACACCAACGGACGCCAGCGAAAAAATACCACTCCCTATGGCTACTTCGTCTCGCGAATGCGTATGAGGTGCTGACGAGTGTCGGGTCCAGATTCTTGTAGCTCCTCATACTGGAGCAGGATATGGTGGACAGGGACACCACTTCAATTTACGAGGAGTTTGGTGAGAATCGATTACCGCCCGGACAGCGTCGAACTGAACGTTTCCCGGTGCTCTCGAAGAGCGCAACACCCTCGTGGAATATGGACACATGGGAGTTTACGGTGACTGGTGCCGTCGAAAACGAGCTATCGTATTCGTGGGACGAGTTCAATGCCCTTCCCCAGGAAACGCAGCGCCAGGATTTCCACTGTGTAACCGGCTGGAGCCGATTTGATAACGAGTTTACCGGTGTGACGTTCCTGTCGATCGCCGAACGAGCCGGCGTCTTAGATGATGCTGAGCACGTTCTGTTTCGCGCTCTGGATGGATACACGACAAATCTCCCGCTTGACGAGTGTCTGCGTGATGAGGTGTTGTTCGCCCTTGAACTCGAGGGACAACCACTTCCGTCGGAACACGGTGGACCGCTTCGCGTTGTGACGCCACAGTTATACGCGTACAAAGGTGCTAAGTGGGTCACGAGCGTTGAGTTCCTTTCTGAGCCCAAGCGAGGGTACTGGGAAACACGCGGCTACTCGAACACTGCAAATCCTTGGGAAGAAGAACGGTATAGTACGTTATAAACTGTTGAATAGGGAGGCTACGATACTTGAGGCTAAGCAAGTCGATCGATTATTGGGTTGGCAGTTGGGCCGACTCCAGACAACGGATCGGTCAGGTCCATCGTTCGAGGCCGGACAGGACGAGTGCAGCCGTCGCTCCAATGCCGTTACTCGCGGCGTCGGCCAGCGAGGCGACGCGGTCGGGCCGGAACAGTTGGCCGGCTTCCATGAGCGCTCCGTACCCAATTGTCACGACGAGCACCAGCAGGGCCATGCGGGCGATCGTCCGTTCATAGCTTCGCCGCTCGTCGGTCTGAGGCGATGTCGTCTCGCGGTAGTCAAGCGCGTACTCGAGGCTGAGTGCGAGCGTTGCGTAGGCGATCGCGTGACGCGGGTCAAACCACGCGAGGTCACTGGGGATGGTCGTCGCCTGCATAGTGTCGGCTCCGGTCGATGGTGGTATCTCGAGCGTGATCGGTGGCGGCGCTGTGACGACCGACCAGTAACTGATGAGACCGGCGACGAGCACGGCCGGTATCCATCGGAGTGCTGACGACCAGCGAGGGAGGCGAACCACCACAAGGGAATCGTGCTCCGCCGTCGGAGATAGTAAGGCGGCGACTGTCGCCTATCAGGAGCTTGTTACTCCGCGATGGTTCCCGACCTCGCACCCTGCTTCTGCTTCGTGATGACTTTCGAGTATTCCTAGCGCGGTCGTCGAACGTCTCTCGAGCCATATCTGGAACGTGACAATTCGGTAGTAAGTGGCCGATGGTTCAGTATCGGTTGACCAGAAGGTTCTTGCTTCTATACTTGTCACGTTCAATCGATGAACGCAGTCGTACTCGCCGCGGGTGAGGGAACGCGGCTTTGCCCGTTAACGGAAGACAAACCCAAGGGCATGGTCGAAGTCGACGGGAAGCCGATTCTCACTCACTGTTTCGACAACCTTGTCGAGCTCGGCGCGGACGAGTTCGTCGTGGTCGTAGGGTATCTCAAGGAGCGGATCATCGACCACTACGGTGACGAGTATCGCGGCGTGCCGATCACGTACGCTCACCAGCGCGAACAGAAGGGGCTCGCTCACGCGCTGTTGACCGTCGAAGAGCACGTCGACGACGACTTCATGCTGATCCTCGGTGACAACATCTTCGACGCGAACCTCGAGGCAGTCGTTCGACGCCAGCAGGAGGAACGTGCGGATGCAGCGTTCCTCGTCGAGGAGGTGCCCTGGGAAGAGGCTTCGCGCTACGGCGTCTGTGATACCAACAAGTACGGCGAGATTACGGACGTCGTCGAGAAACCCGACGATCCGCCGTCGAATCTCGTGATGACCGGCTTCTATACATTTACGCCGGCAATCTTCCACGCTTGTCATTTGGTGCAGCCATCGAACCGCGGCGAGTACGAGATCAGTGAAGCGATCGACCTGCTGATTCAGAGCGGACGGACGATCGATGCGATCGGCCTCAAGGGCTGGCGGATCGACGTGGGGTACCCGGAGGATCGCGACGAGGCAGAAGAGCGGCTACAGGCGGACGATGAGGCTGCCGTTTCGACTACGTCCGATTAGCGGAACCGTATCGTCACCTCGTTTTGAGAATCGATGGTCCTCCATTCGACTGCGTCGCAGCTGGTTTCAAGGTCGAAACTGACGAAGTCGATCTCGTTGACATCTACTTCGCGATCGAGTCGATTCTCGAGTGCTCTAGCAACACCTAGATAGGTCGCGTAGCCGTCATCGGTCGGCCGCCACGCTGCGAATTCAAATCAGTCAGTCACTGGGTCACTGGATAGAAGATACCCGATTGCGAGAGTGGCGAGTACGGAGCCAAGCGACCACCGAAACAGGGTATAGGATTCCAATCCTTGGTGGATCGCCCAGCCAACGACGAACGCAAGCATCGCGACGTTGACCTCGCGATAGTTGATTATACCGCCAGCGATGCTGCCGCCGACGAGGCCGAGATAGGCGAAGCCGCCGACGAATCCAGCCTGAAGGAACACTGTGAGATAGGCGTTATGCGGCGAGAAGGAGAAATCACTGTTGAGGTAGGGCTGGATGACGCTACTCATCGGGCCGCTTCCGTGTCCGAATAGCAGCGGTCCGTCCTGGATCGCTCGCAGACTCGCAGACCAGAGTTCGAAGCGGTTCGACGAGGAGATGTCGATGACGTTCATGTACATCCCCGCAAGCAGTCCGAACGCGCCGAGGATGCTTGCGATCACCAGTGGAGGCACGGTGAGCCGACCACCGACTACGTAGGCGGCGTAGATCGCGACGGCGACGGCCGCAGCGAGCATCGATGCCCGAGCGTTCGAGAGGAACACTCCAAGCCCACAGATTCCGGCGAGAGCGACGGCGATACTCGCACCAAGCGGACGTCGAGCGACGACCGAACGGTGAAGTTCGATGACCCCTGCGACGAGGCCGGCGAACGACAAGAGGCCGAGAGAGTTCGGGTTCGGGAAGATCGATTGTATCGTGGTGATGTTCGGATCGAATCCAGGAACCCCTGGGGAGCTAGAGTACTGACGAATCTCAAAGATCCAGAGCGTATAGTCTCCGATGAGGTAGGTGATCAAACCGAGCACCACGATAACCGCCGCTAGACGAGGGAGAAACCAGAGAAAGACCCGCTCGGAGATGAGTCGTGGAATCACCAGGAGATGACACCCCATCACGACTGCAGCCCATATCGGCCATCGGGACTGCGAGCTCGAGGGGTGGAACGCGAGCGTATGGCTGAAATAGATTCCAACGAGTATCGCAAAACAGACAACTGCGACCCATTCACCACCTGTGTACCGTCTTGGGTCGGTAGCAACGAGCAGGGCGGTGACGATACCCAAGAAAACGACGATGATCGCGAACGATCGGCTCGGTCCGAGACCGAGCCCCGGTGAACTGCTCTGATAAAGCATGCTGAGAACGATGAATGCCAGGCCAAGTATCGAGAGGATGGCTGCCTGGAGTTGTTCGGCGTCTCGATAGGTTTTCGCAGCGAGACGGCAACCGAGGGCCGCACTGAGGATGACGGAAGAGGCGGCGAGCTGCCACGCCAATACCGCGTCAGTTGCGTGTGCGGTGATCATCAGGAGCAGATGGATTCCGAACAGCCCGTACGCTACACCATCGGCAAGCCGGCCAGTAGCCACATCCTGAACTAGAAGCGTCGATGATCCCCCCTCGGCGTTACTCACAACTATCGTATTTAAATAGCACAATAAGTATTTAGCGACACTACGATGCCCGAACGAGCGGATCGTACCACTCCCGGTTCTCTCGGTACCAGTCGATGAACTTCGAGACGCCCTCGCGGATGTCGACAGTAGGTTCGTAGCCGAGTACGTCGTTAGCTTTGGAGATGTCGGCATGGGTGTGTTCGGCGTCGCCCTCACGGGCCTCGCCGAACTCGAGTTCGAGGCTCGGGTCGATCTCGTCCCGAACGACTTCTGCGAGCGTGTGGATGTCGATGTTGTCCGTCGAACCGATGTTCATGATTTCGCCGTCGGCGCTGTCGTCCTCGAGGAGGTTGATCGTCCCGTTGACGTTG
Source organism: Natrinema zhouii (assembly GCF_013456555.2). GTDB lineage: Archaea > Halobacteriota > Halobacteria > Halobacteriales > Natrialbaceae > Natrinema > Natrinema zhouii. The sequence goes on along the minus strand of NZ_CP059154.1, from coordinate 877,944 downwards.
TACTGGTTGACTTTTTTCGATTCGTCGATGCTCGATCGCACACCCGCCTAGGCCGCCTGGTAGACAACGTCCGCGTCCAAAACGAGGTCGTCGACCAGATGCGCATCAGCGCTGACTGTCGTGATTCTCTCAATTGGTTTCGCGTTCGGGACCAATTTCGGATGGAATTCGCACTCGATCATCACAAACTGGCCACAATCACTATATGGAGGTATATCGCTTTACCAGTCAGTTCAAAGCTTATATGGGTGTGTAGCTCCACCCCATTATCCAATGCTTACCGGGTGGCGGTATCGGTTCGCGAGCGCAATCGGAACGGCATCTCTCGTCGTTGTCGCCGTGCTCGTCGCTAATCACTCGGTCACTCAATCTCTCTTTACCACGGTCGTTCCACTGTTCGATCGTCTCGAGCCGACCATCCTCAGCGGCTCGTCACTTCAGTGGGCGTTGGCGTTGAGCGTCCTCGCGATCGCGGGGGCAGTCTGGCCGCTATTTAAGCCGCGGCCGCGTCGGATCCTCGACACGGTCTTCTCCGTTCAGAAGCGTGTCCTCGTCGGCGGGCTCGCGCTGGCGACGCTGGGTTACTTCCAGTGGTCGCATCGCCTGCCCCGAGCGACGCTCGTGATGATCGTCGGGTCGCTTTCGGTTGCGCTTCCCGCCTGGTTCCTCCTGATTCGGGCCCGGCCGAACGACTCCGATGGTCGGACGCTGATCGTCGGTGACGATCCCGAGCAGATCGATCTCGTTTCACCTGCTGTCGATGCACCCATAATTGGCTACCTTTGCCCGACGATCACCGACGTTCGGGATGAACTGCGGAACATGTCGAACATGGATAGCGAGGCGATCGCCGATGGTGGTGTCGAGTTTCGACACGATGCGACCGCTGAGCTCGAGGACGGTTCGGAGCCGCTCAACGCACTCGACGCATTGCCTCGGCTCGGTGGTCTCTCACGGCTCGAGGACGTACTCGTCGCGTACGATATTGACACCGTAGTACTCGCGTTCCGGAACGCTGACCGCGCGGAGTTCTTCGGGGCGCTGGACGCCTGTCATGAACACGGTGTGAAGGCTAAGGTTCACCGAGAGTACGCCGAGAGCGTGTTGGTCTCCGAGGGTGACATTGGGGAACTCGTGGACGTGGACCTCGAGCCGTGGGATCCGCTGGATCACCTATTCAAACGGATTTTCGATATTGCGTTTGCCGTGCCCGCGCTCGTGGTACTCGCACCACTTATCGCCGCGATTTCGGTGGTGATCAAGCTCGAGGACGGCGGCTCGATCTTCTACCAGCAGGATCGAACTGCGGTATTCGGCGAATCGTTTCCTGTGTACAAGTTCCGGAGTATGATCGAGAACGCGGAGTCCGAGACGGGGGCTAAGATCAGTGAAGAAGACGCTGGAGACGTCGACCCACGTGTGACACGTATCGGTCGTATCCTGCGGCAGACGCATCTAGATGAAATCCCGCAGCTCTGGTCAATCCTCGTCGGCGACATGAGCGTCGTCGGTCCACGACCCGAGCGACCGGAGTTTGATACCGAAATTCAGAACGACGGCGTCGACTGGAGTAAGCGCTGGTTCGTCAAACCAGGGCTGACGGGACTCGCTCAGATCAACGACGTTACCGGACACGAGCCCGCGAAGAAACTCCGGTACGATCTCGAGTACGTCCGTAGTCAATCGTTCTGGTTCGACGTTACGATCGTGATCCGGCAGATCTGGAAAGTGGTATCCGATATTAGAGAGTTCGCTTCTAGCAATTGAGATGGGATTTTCGAGATCCGAAGTAGGGACACTGTTATCGTACTAGGTCTGAATATTATATCGCCCTTTTGTATAATTCTATTGTCGATTCTATCATTTTGTCCTCAAGGAACATTTCCAGAACTCGATTGCGAGCGTTCTCAACGAAGAGTTGGCGGCGTTTATCACCGGTAAGAAGTTCTGAGATCGCGCTGGCGAGGGCATCGCTGTCGCGTGGTGGGACTGTTAACCCGGTTTCACCGTGTTTACTAACCCATGGCACCCCAGTTGGGAGGTTCGTATTCACTATGGGGAGTCCGTGAGCCATCGCTTCGAGTTGGACAATACCGAACGCTTCACTGGGTTCGACCGATGGCAAAACGAACACATCGGCGTCCGTATAGCAAGCTTCCAGCGTCGCGTCATCGACACGTCCGAGGAATTTGACCGATGCATCGCTGTTTGCAGCTTGCGTTTCGAGTTTCTGTCGACGTGGGCCGTCACCGACAACGAGAAGTGTCCCATCGACAGATGACATTGCATCAATCAGGTACTCGACACCCTTGTAGTAGTTCAACCGTCCAACAAAGAGGACGATGGAATCGTCGATATCAATCGATGGTGAATTTGATAGCGGATTAGACATCTCATCAAGTGAGACAGATAGTGGAACAACCGCACAGTTATCACGGTATTGAGAAAGGACCGCAGAGTTGTCTCGTAACCTAGGAGATGTAGTGATGATTTGATCTGCACGATCGAGGAATCGGTGGAGAATCGGTTGATAAACTCGCCCAGCAATCTGTTGCCGGACGATATCGCTGTGATAGGTCACAAAGATAGAAGCGTCGGTCTGGTTGGCGAGTAGTTCGCTAACGGTCGCTAGTGGGTTCGGTAAGTGAATATGGATGATATCAACGTCGTTTAATTCGTGTAGTCGAATCGGATATGTCGGAGACAGTGGTGTTGATAGGAGTGTACCGAGGCTACTAGTCCTTACAACTGGAATTCCGTTAATATGTTCTCGAGTACCGCTCCCGTACCGGGCAGATGCGAGGACAGTTACGTCGTGTCCGTGGTTATCGAGTCCTTCCGCCAGTTGTTGTACGACGTGCTCAATCCCACCAACATGAGGAGCATAGAACTTGCTTACCTGAAGGACGTTCATACTGCCTACCACCTACTCGATTCACTGATGGCAACAGTCGGATATTCCTGCGATACTGATCCACCGAATACTTGTTCATCGATAACTAACATTGGATGAGTTATATTCATTTTCGTGTTCTTTCGCTTGGGGGGTTCTAAATGGCCTTGAGCGAGATGTATTCCTCCCTGTTGAAGGAAACTGCCTATCGAAGAGACGCTGTTTCTCCTAATCTCGTCTCTCGGCTTCCTACTTGCCTTGTTGGCCTTCTCTCTATATGCTTTGCTCAATCCGTCCACTGCAACAACATTCCCGTTAATAAATAGCTCAGCTATACATTTATTTACTGTACATATATCCGTCACATATGTTTTCCTTCCAATCGAAGAAGAAAAACCCAAATATACGCTCTGGATAGGCACCGATATGCATCTTCTCGTCCTCACTGAGGACTTCTATCCGAGCGTAAGTGGCGGGGCGCACGCCCGGTGGCGGTTTGCACAGATTGCCACGCAGCGTGGACACGACGTTACTGTAGTTACCCCCCGTCTCCCGGACACGCCGGTCTCCGAATTCGTCGACAATATTGAGATTACTCGACCGTTCCCTTCTCATCCCTCGTCGCTTCCACCAGCATCATCGATATCGACTGCGACACGGATCGTCCACTCAGGGGCATTGTTCGGTTGGTTACAATGGTGGGCTCGTGGCCGGCGGTTCGATGCTGTCTACTCGGCATCGAATACGCTTCACTGGGTCGCAGCTGCGCTCGGTCGTCAGCGCGGGATTCCGAGCCTTTCGTTCGTCGGATATACGCCATCGATGCGTCCAGAGACACAATCGAGTATCAAACTCGCCCTCGAACGACTCAACTTCTCACACGGTATGGGCGACCACGTGTTTTGCCGTGTTCCGGCCATCAGGGACTTAATCGCAGAACGATCAGAAGCGGATGTCCAACTCATCCACGGTATACTAAACGATGATAGAATTCGATCCGCACACGAGCATGCACAGGAAGCGGAAATTCGATCGACCTACGCCGATCCTGACGAACAACTGCTCGTCGTAGCTGGTCGATTGAGTGAAGAAAAGAACGTTCCCGCTGCAGTCAATGTGCTCCACGAACTTCCGCAGTCATATCAACTCGTCATAATCGGCGGTGGACCACAGCGCGAAGCCGTCCAGAACGCTATTGATCGCCACGAGGAGCACGAACGCGTAACGATGTGCGGAGAATTGTCTCACGAAAAGACATTATCGCTAATCGACGCTGCCGATGGCTTACTGCTGCCATCTCACACTGAAGCGTATCCGACAGTCGCTTTCGAAGGACTCGCACTCGGTTGTACTGTATTTGCAACGCCTGTCGGAATCCTTACTGAGGTCGAACACCCCCGGCTTCATCTCTCTCCTGTCGAGGACTTTTCCAAAGCAATTCAATCGGCATCACTCGACCGAACTCGAGAACTCGATGTAAATACGCTTGAGGAATACTCGATGGAACAGTTTGCGAACCAGATTTTGGGGGCGATCGAGGCGTGACAAACCGAACACCGTTGCTCGTCACTATCGATGTCGAAGGCGTCGTCGAAACCGGGAGTTGCCACAGCGTGGATATACTCGATGAGGTACTGGCTGATTTATCGCTTCCTGCGACGATGTTCGTTACGCCGAAAGTCATTAGAGAGCGGACAGAGACCGTTGAACAGTGGATTGACGACGACCACACCGTCGGTTTGCATATTCATCCTGGACGCTTAGGTGGCGATTCCGATTGGCTCGGGGAATACGGACAAGACGCTATCGAATCGTTCCTTGAAGAAGGTATTGCTGTCTTCGAGTCAAATCTTGGAGAACGTCCCCAAACCTTCCGCGCAGGACGGTGGTCATTTTCTGACGACCTGCTTCGGGCACTTGCTGCGACAGGCTTTGAATTCGATGCATCACACCGGCCAGTCGATCCGTGTGCACCGTATACATCTCATGACGTGGTCGAACTTCCACTATCTGTGTTTGGTTCGTCGATTTTCCGAAGCCAATTCCTTCCATGGAACGTGGAGACGCTCCCTCTTTCTATCGATGCACTACTCGCGAGTAGTTTCCGGAGTATCGCCTGTTACATCGCGACGTGGCGGATATTGGCCACTGAACAACCATATCTCATGGTCGGGCTCCACGATTACGATCTTACTTCCCGCTCTCGTCGGGGGCGTGTCGAGCGGTATCTCGCGAGAGTAAGCGAGTTTACTACCCCAGTTACGATTGACGAGTTCGAGACGAGAATGGCCGAACAAAACCACTAACCCGATTGAGACGACGATACGACTATGGAGCTTACGCTTGACCTCGATGACGAAGTATACGACCAAGTGGTGCGCCGATCGAATCGCCACAACTTCGATTCGCCTGAAGAATATACGACTATTATCATCGAAACTGTAATCGATGAACTAGAGTCCGAAGACGACGCTGGAGCCAACGAAGACGTTCAGGATCGTCTCGAGGACTTGGGGTATCTATAATTAGAGGTCGAGGTCGGCCGCGACGACACGGATTCGTGCCCGCTCCTGTTTCCGCTTCGAGATGTGCTCTGTCCGAACTTCTCTGCGTGCTGAGTCACTATCCGGATCGAATATCGATTGTTGTACTGTTCCGTCCATGTCCGCGGGGATGGGTCGGTCGTGAAGATGTAACAGCGTCGGGGCGAGATCGAGAATCGAAATTGGATCATGGGTTCCGCCGGCGAAGTCTGGTCCCGTTGCGACGAACAAGCCTTGGCGTTTGTTTTCGGCTCGCCATCCTTCTTCGGTCGGTTTAGTAAATATCTCCTCACGTCCGATTCCACCCGGGATGTGCGCGCCTGTCGTCTGATCGATAACCAGATCAGGCGATTCATCGACATAAGACCCCGAATATACTTCTTCGCCTTTGTAGACTGCATCTGAAATCGCGTTTCCGTCGGGGTCGGTCGTCGACTCGAGTTCGGCCTGCAACTGATCTCGAATGCGATCGTACTCGGTCGTCCCGCGATCAGCGGTCAGATAGATCGGACCTTGTCCACTGGCGATCGCATCGGTCGCTTCCCAGTCGACTGCGTCCGTTTTCCCTTCCTTGTTTACCGCACCGGTATTGTCCGGCAAGTACTGCAGTAGTTTCCGCGGAGCAATTCGCTTTGCTAACGCTGTCAGTCCAAGCTTGTTAGTCAACTGAATCAGTCGATCTTTCGTGATACCGGCGCGGTAGAACGTGTCAGCAACGTCGGTATCCGTCGCGAGATACCCGTTCGCTTCGAGCCATGCATTGATATGAAAGACCGTTCGGATCGGATTTGAACCGTGATCGCTCATCAGGACGACGTTGAAGTCACCATCGAGATACTGGCCTAAGTGTTCGTCAATGATTTGCCACCCCTGAAGCGTGTATTCGTCGTCCCAGAGGTAGTGCTGTAGGGAATTAATGTAGAAGGTCGTCACCTGCAGAAACGAGACATCGTGCTCACTTCGGAGCATTTCCGCGGCCGTAAACCGACTGTCGATCAGCTCGAGAATCTCTTCTGCGGCCGCCTCTCGCTCGCCGTCGAGTCGGTGGTGCTTTCGGACGCGATAGTCGAACTCTTCATCCAGACGGGATTCGAGCTCGGATGGATGCGCATAGCCGGTGTTTTTTCCATCTGGCGGGCCAGAGACGAGAAACGAATCGACGTCTTTCGGTGGATACGTCGTCGGGACACCGAGGACACCGACAGGTTCGTCTCGAGCGATGAGTTCCCAGAACTCCGTATTCACGTGCTTTCGGTTCGACGGATAGTGCACTCGACGATTGTCAGTATCGATGTTTTCCCACCAGAAGATCCCGATTTTACCCGGATTCTTTCCAGTCGCGTAGGCTTTCCAGTTTGGCGACGTTACCGGCGGCAGAACGGACTCGAGATCCGCACTGATGCCGCTATCGATTGCTCGTTCGATGTTCGGAAGGTGTCCCGCTTCGATCCAAGGTTCGAGCAATTCGTAGTGTGCGCCATCGAGACCGAAGACGATGGTGGGCCGCGTAGTCATCGGTTGGCGTTTATCTCGGAACGGGAAAAGCTATCTGTTCACCAGTGTTCGAAAAAGCGCTGATAAGCGGGCGCGAGATGTTCGCGAGTGAACGGTGCGACATCGTCGAGCGGGAGAGCTTCGAGATGCATGAGTTTGACGACGAGTTGCGTATCGGTCCTGAAAGTATTGTCAGTCACCGATGCGACATCGCCGACGTCGCGAGCGAGAACCGGTGTCCCGACGGCAAGCGCCTCGAGCAGGACGCGTGGGACGCCTTCGGTCAAGGACGGGTGAACGAGGAGATCGGCCGTGGCCATGTAGTTCGGTACAGCGTCCGGTGGAACGCGTCCGATGATCGAGACGTGATCGCGAGCATGTTGTGGGAGGTCCAGTTCTCGTTCGGCGTCGCCGACACAGACGAACTGGAGGTCATCCCGTTGATTCAGTACTTCTGGGATAATGCGCTCGAGCGTGTCGACACCTTTGAGATGGGAGAGTCGGCCGACGAACAGGACGACCGTTCGATCTCGGGGAACGTCGAGAGAGACCGGATCTGGGTCATCGAATCGCGTTGGATCCACCGTCGGCGGGAGGATCGTGATACGGTCCGGGGAGACGCCGCGAGCGATCAACCGGCGTTTACCGGTCGGTCCGAGCGTGATATGGCGTGTTGCAAGCCGAATTGGGAGTCGTCCGAGTGTAGCGCCGAGCCCGAATGCCTTGAGTCGATCACTGCCTCTGGCAACACGGTACTCGTAAAACCGATCACCGCTATAGCGATAGACGAATGGAACGTCGTGGCGACGTGCAAGAACGCCGGCAATCGTTCCGTGAGTCGGTGGACGGGTAATCTGCAGAAGGACATTGGGATCATGCGTATCGAGATACTGCTCGAGCGCTTGGATTTCACCGCGGTATGTTCCGGAGGAGTTTACGCCAAAAACCTCGAAACCAGTTACAGTTGCGAGGTCGCGTTCAGTTGTGATGATATCGCGATCGACTGGTACCATCGATGCGATATCTTTCAGAACACGACGGACATTCGGTGCCGACGCCGAACCGACGAACACTGCGAGCGGCCCCATCTCGTTCATCTCTTGGATTAGATTTCAGCTCTATCAATTACTGAGTTTCGGTAGGCTCATTAGCGCTCGAGAAATTTCTCAAAGTATCTGTTTAAGTAGTAGTAATCTGTGACATCTCTTATATGGATGATAGTGCTTCCCCTCGTGTCAGTGTTCTCATTCCAACCCTCAATGAAGAAGAGAATATTCAACGTGCGATCGATTCAGTCAAATCCCAGTCATTTTCTGATTATGAAATAATAGTGTGTGATGCTGGTTCATCGGACGATACAACCGACATCGTGAAATCCCAGATAGCCCCGGATCTCCGACTGTTGACCGATACAAATGGGCTAATGTCTCAATATAATACTCTTTGCAACGCTGCCAACGGGGAATATCTCTCTATCTTCGATGCTGATTCAGAGATGCTCTCTGGAAAACTCGAGAAACAAGTCCAGGTTCTGGATGAGAATCCCGCTGCCGCAGCTGTTGGAACTGGGCTACGATTTCGAGATCGATCAGGAGAGGTAGTCCGAGAGCTTGAGGCACCCACAGGTGACGAACTCAAATGGATGGCAATTCGAACCAATCCACTTCATCATACTACTGTTCTCTTGCGATCTGAGGCTGTTGCATCAACTGGTGGCTATCGAAGGCGGCCATTCGGCGATTATGACCTTATGATCCGACTGGCAAAAAATTGGGAGCTAATGAACATCAATGAACCGCTCACCCAAACGATCGAGCGCACCAGCAGAGGAGGCCGAAATTTTTCACCCTCGAGAAGCTTTTATCACAATACCTCTATCGGATTTAGAGCGCTATTGACTATGGATTGGTCCGTAACCGAGGCCCCGATTGCTCTCACAAAACGAGTTGGGGCATCTGTACATCTGGCATATAATATGTTCACGACATAATCACGCAGACGGGCATTAGGGGCAGCTACGCTGCCAGAGAGGAATATGTCTACGAGATTAAAAATAATATCTATGTGGGATAAATCATTTCTGTATGTCGAACACCCGTGCTGATTATCTCAGTAGTACCCAAATCGATCAGAACGAACTGACGCACACAACTGATCTTCCGTCTGGACCTGCTGAGCCACGACTGTCGATTACGACCAACGCAGACCCAGACAAAACGCATCGGGCGACTATACCTGACTCTCGCCCCCGTCTTCAACCAGGATCTCGTACAGCACCCGCTGGTCACGGGTCAACTTCGAGAACGTCGTGTAGATCAATTCCTTCTCGGTCTCGGGGACGACCTCGTGCACGACGGCCAGCGTGACAGTGTCCATGCCACGGTCGCGCACCTCGTAGACGCTGCGCCGAAGGTTGTCGATCGCCCTCCGAAAGGAATGCCATGATCTCGTCAGGCACGACGCCGTCTGCGACACCATGCTCAATGCGCCCCTCGAAAATCGTCTGTAACTGGGCCTCCGTATAGGCCTCGAACTCGATATCCGTATACTCCTCAAGCCAGGATTCGATGCCCATCTCGTGCGAGCGCAAAAAGGGCCGATACTCGTTGACGATACACATCAGCGTCACCTCGGGGATTTTGTGCAACGTCTTGAGCACGTTGTCGTCGGCGATCTGGCCGGCCCCGTCTAAGATCACGATATAGGGGTGCTCGAGACGATTCCGTAGTGTGTCGACCAGCTCGTAACTCGGTGTGTTCGCCAGTCGCGTCTCGCCAAGCCCGGCGAGGAGTTTCGTCAAAATCGCTGTTGCGGAGCTATGGTCCCAACAGTCGATATGCGTGGTCGTGACGTTCACCGGTCCGTTGACGCTGGCGACTGTCGGCTTGAAGCACCCGGTATCTCTCTCAGCGGTCTCGTGAACAGCGTCGATAAGTCAGGAGATAATGAGTTGGGCCGAATGCGTCTTGCCCGCGCCCGATGGGCCATAGATCACCGCGCCGGTCGCGGGGTGACCGTCTTGGATCGGCTGGAGCGTCTGTCGAAGCGCCGTCAACTCGTTTTCGCGGATGTATACCTCCGCGGGTGGGCTCACCGTCTGGAGTGCCTCGCGATTGGTGACGTACCGCATCTTGGTTACTCTCAATATAGGCAAGTAGGAAAGGGATATCTGGAATTTGTCCAATGTGTCTGATAGACTGAGAGGACTGACTCTCGCACCTGCACCAAAAAGAAACTTGGATCGGATTACGAGTCGCTGAAGTCGGAGTCTGCGCTCGCGGCGAACTTCACCCGGAAACCACGCGATCATGCTTGCTGGTCCGAGATCGGGTGAACGATGCGAACAGTGAATCTGGCCGCTCGCAGTTGGTCGTGTACGGCGCGACCGTGATCGACCGGAGCGAGTAGCGACTAGGCCCCCTCTTTCCTAATCAAAAACCACTTATTCCTGTGCCGACAGTAGAAACCAATGTCGAAATTATCGAGGTCTAAACAGATTCTAAGAGAAGACGGGCCAGTGAAGTTAACTAACAAATCATTAAGTTACCTTACGAGGAAAGTACTAGAAGAATACTATAATGTACGCTACACTGCTATTGGAAAACCTGTGCTCCCAATGCAGACGCCTGCTGGTGAGATTAAGTTTGAAGTCGACCCAGAATGGCCGAGATTAGCTTCGATCGCCTCTGGTGGTGTTTATGAACCCATACTGTTACAATCGTTATACAACCGTCTTGATAGAGATAGCATCTTGTACAACGTGGGTGCAAGGTGGGGGTGTATCTCCATTTTTGCTGAGAAATGCGGCCTCCCAAAACACCAAATCCATAGCTTTGAGGCGAACGCCAAGTCTGCTGAAATACTCGAACGAAACCTAGCCGAACACAGGTATATTACAAACGCATTTGTAAGCGATAGCAGCGGGGGGAACCAGATTGTCTTAGACACGTATGCCGATACTCACGATTCACCAACGGTGGTAAAAATTGATGTTGAGGGGGCCGAAATGGCCGTTATTCAGGGTGCGCTAAATCTAATCGCCACAGAGAAGCCGGAACTGTTCATCGAAGTTCATCCTGAGTATCTTCAGGAAATGGGGAGTACGCAGAACGAACTGATCGATGAGCTCGAAAAACACGATTACGAATTAACGATGGTAGACCACCGTTCTGACCGAAATGGCTGGCAGAATATCGATAAGGCGAAACTTCCCTCGACTGGCGATTATCTGCTTCGAGCGGTGTAGTCTCTCCGTTCGGATTTTCTTGCCGCAGCGAGGGAGAACCATCGAAAGAGTCGATTTAAATAGGTTAATTCAGAATACGAAGTATGTATGTAATACAATATTTCTTCTCGTGTTGGCGTATCATTTCCACGCTGAATGAGGTGAACAACATCCAGCGGGCGATTGATTTGGTCCGAGAACCATCATTTGATGACCTCGAAATCATAGTGCCTGATGGTGACTGACAAGGTCCTGCACCGAAACTGACTTGTGCCAGGAATTAATTTCGAGTATCATGAGGCGTATTAGTCTATTATTTATGATGGGTATTTTGTTGACTTCCCTCACAAAGAAAATAGACATAACCATTTCTAGCTCTGTCTTCACCGTGGTTATCATTGGTCTCTATACCACATATTTGACATATATGTTGATATATGACGAAAGGACGTGGAAGGTGCCTAAACGTGAACTGCTATTAGCACTAACTCTACTCATTATCGTAGCGATTAGGATTTTCTCAGGTGGATACTCATCTAAATCTTTGCTATTCTTCCCAGTGTATACAGCAGTAATTCTTCTCACGAACCTGTTTATCGTTCCGCAGGCGGTTTCCTCTGACATACTTTTTGGGACCATTTCCCGTATAACAGCAATTTTTGCACTCCTTGCGATACCGATCTGGTTCTTCGCCCCGATTGATGTCGGTGTCATCAAACTCATTCGGTGGGATGATAGTTTCCTTCAAATTAGTAGCATCTTTGCCAACCCAAATGCGCTTGCTAAATTCGCGATGGTAGGATTCTTTGGCGCACTTTTAGAGTATAATCGGTATCAAACAAACGTCGCGAGAGTATTATTACTCATAACGACAATTGTTGTTCTTTTATCTTACTCCCGGGCAGTGATAGTCGGTATTGTTATCGCAATGATTGTATACTTTATTCAAACTCGTATCAGTTCATCTGCCGCGATCCTATGCGTATCTGGATTATTCGCAGGATTGTTCTGCTTCCTGACCATAATCTACTTTGGATGGATTCCGTTTGTTTTAAATGACATTCACTTTTCTGGACGGTTAATCATCTGGGAAGGGGTAGTGAATTCTCTGAAGGGGGAGAAATTTTGGATTGGGTATGGGTTCATGCCAGCATCAGAAACAATTGATCCATATCTACCTGAACGTTGGCACAATCATGGCCCTCACAACGCCTACTATCGATGGTGGCTCCGCGGAGGGATCGTTACTGTGATAACGTTCCTGCTATTATTCTGGGGGACAATTTTTCGTCATTATCAGGCACCCCAGACAAATCCAGCAATCGGGGCACTAGGTGTCGCATGGGCGATTGTGTTCCTGTTTGATGCGTCTCTTTTGATAGGGGCCGGGATTTTTCCCGTGTTGATATCCCTCTCATTAGGATATCTCATTATGGATACAGCTAATATTGATTCAACAGCACCAGATGTACAATCCTGAGATGAATTTCTCATGGCGGCGCTCGAGAAAATGAGACGTTCTGAAACGGCAGCAAGAGAAACCCATGACTGGTTTCTGCTACGGCGGCGTGCATGGTGCCGCCTGGAGTCCGTTGGTGGGATAACCAGTGAGCACCTTTCCGAAGGGGACATACTCATAGTCGAAACTTATCAGGGGTCGGATGGGACGCTTGAAGCTGTCGGAGGAAATGGCGTCATGACCTTCTTCGAAGTCGAGCTGTTTGGTTGTACCTAGGTCTGATCACTCTACCGGAGTGAGATTTATCTCATTTGTCCGTACAGGTCAGCAAGAGATCCAATGCTTTGCTCAATACTCCACTTATTGGCTGTTCTCCGAGCTACTTGTTTATACTCTAAGGGACTCTCAAGAAACGCACAAAGAGCTGTGGAAAGACCGTCTGGATCGCCCACCGGGAATGTCTGCGTGTTTTTCTTTTCGAACGGTGGGATGTCGCTGCCGATAACTGGTGTTCCGCACGCACGAGCTTCAACCGAGGTCATCCCTTCAGTTTCGTTCCGTGACGGATTTACAAGCACGTCTGCCGATCGATAAAACTGCGGTAAATCGGATCGCTGAACATGGCCTACAAGGGTTATCCGTGATTCAACACTTGCAGGTACGTCCGCCCAGAACGCATCATCTGGCGGTGTCCCAACCACGGTGGCCTCAACCGATCGTCCCTCCGCGATTACTTTCTTGATCGCATTAATAAATATCTCAAACCCTTTCCAGTACGTTGCCGACGCGTCACCGACAAACAGGATGTCCGTGCAATCAGACTGTGACACATCAGAACAATCATCTGGATAAAATAAATCCGGCCGAGCACCCGACGGGATACGGATCAACTGTCTCCGTGCGGCTCCCGACTCCACAAGGGTGTCGGCATGGTGGTCTGTGAACACTTCAATCGCATCAATCCACCGAGAAAGGGGAGAGTATCGGTGATGTGCCAACTGATGAGAAGTGGATATATTCGGCCCGACAACAAGTGGACACTCCGATCTAATAGCAGTTATTGTCGGTAAGAGTAGTTTGAGATCTGCCTGGTTCAAATGGAAGACGTCTGTCTCTGATTTAACCTCACTCACCTTCTTAATGTATTCGCTTAACTGGCAAGGGCGCCACTCATGCTGTGAATGTGAAAGACTCCACTTGGCAGTTGAATCAACGTGTCGAGCATTTGCACTCACGATTTCAAAATCAAAAGGAGGATTCTTCATCACCTGCAAATAATGAATGACATCATTAAATTTCGCAAAGGTAGATGCTGGAATCCCCCAAAATGTACTGGTAAGGTATGTGACCTTCATAACAAAGGCAAGACATTGCGCTTTAATATATATACTGCATATTGAGACGCGGTAGGTGCATCGACGCTTAGCAAACACCCCGTTTCGACAGGCCATGTAGCTGCGGCACGACCACGACACTACCAACACCAATGCTCCGATTAGAATTCTCGAGACTGTCTGAGCACCGGTTGAGCACAGCGCCTGCAATAATGCGAGTTGCCGAGAGTTACTGCTCTCCAATCCAGACGACGTCCAATAGAGAGAACTCTGTGAGCAGGACGTCGGAGTCGTTCATCCTTGTTGAATTTGACTACGAGGTTGGCCAGTTCGGAGATCACGCCTGAGCTTGCACCAGCTCGGCAGCGGGATCGTCCGGGGCATCGCGACGGCCTCAAGCCGCACTCTTTCCCTTCCGCGCTCGTCGGCATCGTTCATCGAACCGATCGACACCACTGCAAGCTAGGAACTCACCCTCCTGCGGACGTCAGGGACGTTCGTCGAACTTCTGCTGGTTTACCGACACTCGTGAACATCAGTAATATTTCAACTCTCAGATTGTATTGTGTACAGGTCAGCATATTTTCCATCACTATTAATTAATTTTTCATGCCCCCCAACTTCGGCTATTTCTCCTCTGTCCATTGTATAGATTCGATCCGTGTTGGTAACGGTTGAGAGACGGTGAGCAATTGCGATCATAATATAATCCTGATCCATCGACTCTACGGCTGCTTGCACTTCTTTCTCTAAATTGGAGTCGAGATCACTCGTTGCCTCGTCAAGAACGAGAATATCAGCGTCTTTCAATAGCGCGCGTGCAAGGGCGACCCGCTGTCGTTGGCCGCCAGACAATCGGACACCGTCGTCTCCAAGAACGGTCTCGTACCCGGCGGGAAGGTCGTCAAAGAACTCGTCAACACAGGCAATCTCACAGATCCGGTCTAACTCTTCGTCTGAAACGTCACGCTGTCCGACGGTGAGGTTGTAACGGAGGGTATCGTTGAAGATGAACGGATCTTGGCGGACGACAGACAGTCGGTCTCGCCATTCGTTGATGTCCATCTCGTCGATCGGGATCCCGTTGGCCTTAATTTCACCGCTATCTATATCGTAGAGTCGAGCCAGCAGTGAAACGACCGTCGATTTACCGGCCCCCGATTGCCCGACGAACGCAACGAATTCACCCTTCTCGACTTCGAAGTCGAGTCCTCTCAGAACCTGCTCTTCGTCGTCGTAGGAGAATCGAACGTCGTCGAACTCGACGCGCTCTATTTCCGTCGGGACATCGTGGCTAGGATCGTTCGGCTCTTCCTGATTTTTCAGCTCTTGAATGAATTGTTGCGTGCGAACCAAGTGCGGGAGATCGTTCTCGACCTGGTAGAACTTCTGGTTCACGTTGCTCACCCTCGGTCCGAGACGAAACATCGCGAAGAGAAAGACCCCTAATGCACCGAGCGAAAGCTCGGCGTAGGTGAGCGCGAGGTAGATGAGCACGAATACCGAAACCGAAACACCGAGATTGTAGAACCGCTGAATTGCAGCTTCGTTTCGCTGAAGGGAGATTCGTGCGTTAGTGTACTGGTCGACTGCGTCGACGAAATCACGAGACAGTTCTTCTGCGAGGCCGAAAATCCGAACGTCGCGAATCCCCTGTGTTCCGGCCTGGGCTGCCTCTTGGCGGCGCTCATTCGAATCAGCGACGACGTCTCCAATCTTGTACCCGGGTTCGATCACGTATCGAAGTACTACCGTAAGTCCACCGAGCACCCCGAGGGCGAATAGTGTGAGGAGTGGCGCGAACACGAAGGCGAGCACGAGATAGACGAGCGCGAGAAACAACTGTTCGAGCAACTGCACGACACGGACGATCACCCGTCCGGCGTAGAATGTCTGTGTGACGATCGCATTGAGCATATCATCCGATCCCTGTTCGTCGAAGTATTCGATTCGAGCATCGAGCGCGTTCCCGAACGCACGGATCTGCAAATCACGGATGTAGTAGGTCCGTAATGCCTCGCGGAACCAGTCGACGAAAAAACTGGATGTATACCGCACGACCATCACAGCGGACACGCCGACGACGACGTACCCCAACGTGAATGGGACTCCCAGTGTCTGGAACGCAGTTACGAAGACGGCCATCATCCCGTCCGCCTCCGCCGCAGGATCGTCGACCTGAATAATCTCGATAATTGGGAGGATAAAACTCATTCCGATCCCTTCGAGGATCGCCGCGATCAACCCGAGCCCAATGATCAGAATAGTAAACTTCGGATCGAACCGGGCAACATCAAGAAGAGCGTTGATCTTTTCGCGCCGAGAGACCTCTTCAGAATCTGTGAGTGACATATGACGAATCCAACTATGCCACAATCTGGAAAGGACCCTGATAACTTCGTCGGTACTGGATTCTAGATATCACTCGAAAGAAGACGACCACATTATGTTTCGCTTATATTTACTCAATAGTAATTGAACTCACCGTACCCGACTAGATGATTTATAGGACTCAGTAACGACAAGTCCAATATTCCGGTTATGAGAACTGATCGAAGATTAGAATCGACAAAGCGGAATTCTGGCTGAAATCATTCAGTGGAATGTTCCCCTTATTGTTCACTAAGAAGTCTTTCAAAAGACTATGAAATTCGACCAAAAAGTAATCTGATCAATACAGCTCGAGATCGCCACTCACTCGTCGTCTCGAGATACGGTGAGATGCTCCTGAATTTCGGTACAGCCACACCCATCTGCCCCATCCTTGAGGCAATCGTCATCTCGCTTGTCTGTTGGTTCAGTCGTGTTTGGTTCGGTCTCCATATAACACAATCTCTCAACACCTCGTGAACTCGATATAACTATTGTGGCCGCTCGGGCGCTGCTGAACGGAAAGACTATAACTCCGTGCTGACATACTCAGATCCTGAGTAATTATGAGTGTTCTCATAACGGGAGCAGACGGGTACATCGGATGGCCGACGGCACTTCGAATCGCGACGCGAACTGACGACCGCGTGGTCTTGGTCGATAACTTCGGTCGGCGGGAATGGGTGGAGTCGGTCGGCTCGAAGAGTGCAGTCCCCATCGCAGACATCAACGAGCGACTTGAGGCAGCTGAGGAGACGCTCGGGCTGCGAAACCTCTCGTTCGTCGAGGGTAATCTCACTGATCGGGCGTTCGTCGACGAACTCCTCTCGGTGCACGAACCGGAGACGGTCGTCCATACGGCGGCCCAGCCCTCCGCGCCGTACTCGCAGATCAACGGTGAACGGGCGAACTTCACCCAGCACAATAACCTCCAATCAACACGCAATCTCCTGTGGGGGCTCGACGAGAACGGTCTCTCGGACACCCACTTCGTCGAGACGACGACGACCGGCGTCTATGGCGCGCCCGAGTTTCCCATCCCCGAGGGTGGGGCGACGATGGAAAACGGCAGCGAGCGCGACGAGGTTCCGTTCCCCGCGATGGCCGGGAGTTGGTATCACTTGACGAAGTCCCACGACGCAGCGAACATGCGGCTGGCGCACAAGCAGTTCGGGATTCCAATCTCGGATGTGCGGACCGCCATCGCCTACGGCACCGAGACCGAGGAGACGGCGGCCGATCCGCGGCTGGCGACACGGTTCGACTTCGATTACCACTTCGGCGTCGTCGTTCACCGCTTCTGTGCCCAGGCCATCGCCGGCTATCCGATGACCGTCTACGGCAAGGGCGAACAGCGCAAACCGTTCATTGCGCTCGAGGACGCGGTTGAAGGTCTCGCTCGCCTCGCCCTTACCGATCCCGACGAGCGCCCCGACGATCACGTCGTCTACAATCAGGTAACGCGAGCGATCAGCATCGTCGAGATCGCTGAGACGATCGCGGACGTCGCCGATGAATTCGACCTTGACGTTGACGTCAAACACTTCGAGAACCCGCGTGAGGAGGACGAGACTCACAAGATGGAGATCGAGAGCGATCGGTACGACGACCTGATCGACGGGCAGTCGACCACGTTCGAGGAGGGAATTCGACAGATTCTGGGGACGTTAATCGACTATGAGGAGACAGTCGTCGCGCACGAAGATCGGTTCCTTCCCGGCGTGCTGGATACCGACGAGGGCGACGATACGACCATCGAGTACGAGGAGGAGTCCAGTCCGTCCGAGACCGTTCAGGCATCGACGGAAGATGACTGAGATGCGCGTTCTCGTGACGGGAGGTTGCGGATACATCGGGAGCGTTCTCGTCCCGACACTGCTCGACGACCAACGGGTCAACGACGTTGTGGTCCTCGATTCGCTCTCATCAGGGACGCCAGCGAACCTCAGTGGCTGTATCGACGACCGGCTGCAGTTCCGACGCGGTGACGTACGTGAGTACGGCGATGTTGAAAGCGCGATGCGTGATGTAGATACCGTGATCCATCTGGCAGCAATTACGGGAGCCGCTTCGACCCACGATCGCCGCGAGGAAACCTTCGCGAGTAATCTCGATGGAACGGAGAATGTGCTCACCGCCGCCGGAAAATTCGATGTCGATCGCGTCGTATTCGCCTCGTCGTGTAACAATTACGGGCGAGCGGCCAGTACGGACATCGACGAAGAGACGGCACAGGACCCGCTCAACCCCTACGCCGAGTCGAAAGTCGAAGCCGAGCGACTCCTTGAGGAAGCGATGAACGAGTACGACTTCGACGGGACCGCGCTTCGGATGAGTACGAACTACGGGTGGGCTCCGGGAATTCGGTTCAACCTCGTGGTGAATCACTTCGTGTTCCGGGGGCTCACCGACCGACCGCTGACCGTCTACGGCAACGGCAGCAACTGGCGACCGTTCATTCACGTCGTCGACGCCGCACGGGCGTACGCGGATGCCGCACTGAACCCCGAGTCGTGGTACCGAACGGTGTACAACGTCGGTTCGAACGCGGGGAACTATCGGATCTCCGAAATCGCCGAACTCATCCGGGAGGAACTCGACCGAGAATTAGATATTACCTATCTCGAGGACGAACACCCCGGTCCATCCTATCACGTGAACTTCGATCGACTCGAGGAAACCGGATTCGAATTTGAGTGGACGCTTCGAGACGGAATCCGTGACCTCGCGA
Source organism: Natrinema zhouii (assembly GCF_013456555.2). GTDB lineage: Archaea > Halobacteriota > Halobacteria > Halobacteriales > Natrialbaceae > Natrinema > Natrinema zhouii. Next base: position 858,895 of record NZ_CP059154.1, on the reverse strand, counting down.
AACACATGCAGCGAACGCAATCGGAGCTGATCTCCGCATGACCGCACGAGATACTGCTGTGTCCCCGACGATCACCGTCACCGGAGCGGCCGGATACATCGGGAGTCGCGTTCTCCAGCAGTTACAGTCGACGCACCCGGAGTGGAACGTACGAGCGATCGATAACCAGTATCGGGGGCAGGTCGACTCCGTTGGCGACATCGATATCGACCACGTCGATATTCGAAACCGTGATCGACTCGAGGCACATCTCGATGGAACAGATGTCGTGTTACACCTCGCAGCGATAAGCGGTGTTGACGACTGTGACAAGAACTCCGACCTGGCCTACGAGGTCAATGTGACGGGAACGAACAACGTCGCCTGGTTCTGCCGGAAAAGCGGTACGGCACTCGCCTTTCCGTTCAGTATGGCCGTTCTAGGCGATCCGGAGATATTTCCAATCACCGTCGACTTGCCGCGGGATCCGCTGAACTGGTACGGACGAACGAAACTGCTCGGTGAACGGGCTATCGAGTCGTTTGCATCCGGATCGTTTCCGGCCCATCTGTTCCTGAAGTCGAATCTCTACGGCGAGCACGTTGTCGACGAAACCGTGGTTTCGAAGCCGACCGTGATCAACTTCTTCGCCAACCGAGTGAGGGCGGAGGAACCATTGACGGTCTATGAACCTGGAACGCAGTCCCGAAACTTCGTCCACGTCAAAGATGTCGCACGGGCGTACGTTCGGAGTACGGAGCGACTGCTCGATCAGCTATCGAACGGGGAGACAGGGACCGAAACGTACGAAATCGCTGGAAACGAGGATCCGTCAGTCATGTCCGTCGCTGAAACGATCCAGTCGATCGCTGCCGACGAACTCGGTGTTTCGGTCGATGTCGAACTCGTCGAAAACCCGCGTAGCGGCGAGACAATGGTCGAAAACTTCGTAGTCGACACCTCAACAGCGAACGAACGACTCGGCTGGGAGGCGCGGCACACGGTCGAGGCATCAGTTAGAGAACTGATCCGTCGATCGGCATAATCCACTTCCGTGACCAGCCAGTTCACTGACCGATACGAAGGCTTTCGAACACCGCTATTTACAGTTACAAGGGGCGAGAGAACAATAATGGGTACGCGAACCGATTTAACTGAATTGCTTCAGCGATTGAACCTGAAGGAGTACGAGGCGACGGTACTCGCCCACTTGCTCCGGGCCGGTTGAACGACCGCATCGAACATCTCCGAAGCGACCGGAATTCCCAAGGCGCGTGTGTACGCCGCGCTCCCGAGCGGCTGATCGAACAGGCCGATGCGCTCGCGATCGCGGAGGGGAAAAACCGGAGCGATGTCCTCGTCGAAGCACTTCGTGAGTACCTCGAAAACGCGAGTGACGAGGACCGCGTCCGGCAGGCGATCGCGAACGCGTACTACGAAGACCGACTCAACTTCGAGCAGGTGAAGCGATCGTCGGCGTCGAGACCGCGCAGAATTTTCGCGTGCTCAAACACCAACTGACAGACGACCAACTGAGCGATGACCTCGCGGCTGCCCTCGACGAATGAATCTCGTTGCCGATACGTCCGCACTCGTGAGCCTCGCGAGTACTGATACGGTCCGCCGAAGTGCGCTACCGCTGCTCCTGGACGGCTACGATGTCGCCGTGCCCGATGTGGTTCTCGACGAGCTCGAAACCATCGCACAGTACGACAACGAACACGGAACGGCAGCACGAACTGTCCTCGATAGCCGAGCACAATTGACGATCCATTCCGTCGATCTCGATCCCGGTTTTCCGCTCGACGACGGCGAAAACGCCGCGATCCAGTTTGCCGAACGAATCGGCGCGGCGTTCTTCTATTGTGATGAGTACAATCAGCTCGCGCTCATCCATGCGTCGCTGCCCGACGCACGGCTCGTGACGACGCCGCGGCTACTGAAGGCGTTCGTCGTCCACGGGAATCTCTCGAAATCGGACGCGAAATCCCTGCTGGACGGAATCCCGCAGTGTCGAAGCTGGGACGGAAACGCGTACGTCCACCAGGCGACACAGCTCTTCGAATGACTTCCCCGTCGGTGGCTCACGTTCGCTACCACTCGAGCCCCGGAACACGTGACACCTGACGAAATCGACACACATCTTCCCGCAACGAACAGAGCGCTCACTCCTCGAGCGAAATCGAACTCCCGTTCAACACATCGTCCTCGGAAACACGCACCGTCCGATTACCTACCGTATATTCACCAGCGTACGGCACCGTCACCGTGGCCTGCCCGTTATCCTCGATAACCTCCTCGCGCTCGTAGGTGAACGATTCGCCGGAGACGGACACCTCAGTCTCGACGGTCACGTTTTCTCCGGACTCGCCGGGAATCTCGAGCGTCGCCCCGGGAACCACCGCGAACGCTGCAGCCTCGTCGTCGACGAACAGCGCCTGGTAATGAGCCAGCCCGTCAGTGCCGTTGCCGCCGGCACCGTACTCCTCGAGCAACCGAACCTGCGCGCTTTCAGCCGGCGCGTCGCCGTCGACTGCAGTCACGACGACGTAGCCGACCCGCCCGCTAAACTGATCGTACCGGCCGTCCGGATCCGTCCCGGATCGGAACTCGCCGTAGTTACTTTGAGCGTATCCGTAGCTCTGTGACTCGCCGTTTACGAAGTGGTTGTACATCCGGTTGTCGCCCCACTCGCTCAGCACGAAGTTTTCGGGGTAGGTCTGGTTCGCCGCGTCGGCGTGGTCGCCGATCGCGCTCACTGCCTCGATCTTTGCCTCGCCGTGGGTCACGTCCGCCGTCAGCCCGGGCACGTAGATGAGGCTCAGTCCGAACACGAGCAGCCCGATCCCGAGCAGATAGCCGATCCGGCGACCGTCCGGTATCGAAATCGATGGCTCGAGTGACCGACTGCTGTCGGAACCGCGCTTCGACGAGGATTGCGACTCATCGGTTCGCTCACCGCCGTCCGCGGCGGCCGGCCCGCCGCCTCGAGCGCCGCCGGTTGAAACGTCTGACTCGCGGAACGGGATCGGCGTTCGGGCCAGGTCAACGACCGCAAGCAACTGGACGATCCCAAGCCCGGTCAGCACGGCTAGCGGGATCGCCAACTGCCCGGCGAAGCGGACCTGAATCCCGGCCAGCACGAGCAGGTACCCCGCATACGTTCCAACGAGTAACCAGCCGGGTTCGTACCGCCGCGCGACGATCCACGCGACCCAGCCCAGCACCGCGAGCGCGACGTAAAACCCCATCCCGAGCTGGTACAGCGGGCCGAAGATGACGTAGTACTCCGTGGCGAACAGCGAGGCCGTCTCGGTCGCCCCCTCCCGGAAGAACAGATCGTCGACGCGCGTCATCGCCTCGGCCCATGCCTCGGGCTGCAACCGTGTGAACGCGAAGAGCCCGCCGGCCGCGACCAGTCCCTCGAGCGCGAGCAAGCCGCCGAGGTGCACGTCCGATCGCTGCCATAGCTCGCCAAGCGCGACGGCGGCGACCGTTCCTCCAAGCACCAGCGCCGGCGTCGTCGCGACGAACTCCGCGTGCCAGCCCCAGCGGTGGTGGAGGGCGAGCGAGAGCCCGCTCCCCAGGACCAATCCGGCGAGCAACGGCAGATTCGCGAGCGCGGGCGACACGTCCGCTCGAGCGTCCATCGCGACCCGGAGGCCGACGTACGCCGCAAGCGGGACCAGCAGGAGCGGCGAGCCGCCCCAGGCATGGATACCGGCCGCGACCGAGCCGCCGAAGGCGACGGCGACGATCCACGTCTGTGGCGCTCGGAGATGCGCTCGAACACCGACGCGGGAAGCCACGCCGCCCTCGAGTCGCCGCTGGAGGTCGACGGCGAGCCACGTCAGCGTCAGGAGCGTGATCCCGAGCCAGAAGTACTGGTGAAGCTGGTGATCGATGAACCCGAGGCCCGTGTAGACCGCGTTGATCGGCGTCACGGCGAAGACGAGGACGGACGCGACGCCGACCCGGATGTCTCGAGTCAACAGGACGGCCAGTTTGTAGATCACGAGCCCGAGCGCGACGGAGGCGACGACGGGAAGCCACGCCGCGACGGTATCCGCAGCCCCCTGCCCACCGCCGAGTAACTCGGCGATGAACCAGTTCGTCGCGTGCGCGAGCGGTCGGACTCCCGAAACGCCGGTCGGCGCATCTACCAACACCTCGTAATCCGCGGGTCCCGACGCCGTCGCCATCAATTCCTCCATCCAGTAGCGGAAGTAGTAGGGATCGTTCCCCGGTGAGACCACGTAGCCCTGCTGGAACACCGACCGAAACGCCGTCATCCGAGCCGCTGCGACGACCAGCAGGGCCCCCAGCAGCGCCGTCAGCGCCCGCAAATCGACAGCGTCCCGGAGCCGCTCGAGGTCGAGGTCGAACCCAGAGCTGGCCGTCCCTGTTTCCGGCTCGAGTTCCTCACCCGCCATCACCGATTCGACGACCGCCGGATCGGCGACCCGGTACGCGCCGTCGACCTTCGTGACGATCCCTCGGGAGACGAGTTCTCCGAAGGTTCCAGAATCCAGGTCCACGTCGTCGAACGTCCATGTTTCGTGATTGGCGTCGGCGGCGAGGACGATCTCAAGCGCCTGATTGCCGTCATCACGGTCCTCGAGGAACGAGGCCGTGGCGTCGGCGATGTCGCCTGGGACGCCGTCAGTAGGCATTATCCATCTGGTGAGTGTACAATGCTATCATATTTTCGTTCTGAACGAATATGTTCAGGCCGAGACATGAGTGTCAGTGGGACTGTGGAAGCCTTCGTCTACCAGAGCAATCAATCAAGCTGAAAAGTGACTCTCGAGGCGGTCAGATCACCGTTTAGTCACGTTCCGTAACCAATTGAAGATCGATCGTGACCGAGTCTCTGGCGATTGCTCAAGCGACTTCTCTCGAGTCATCGGTCGTCCCTCATATCTCTCGAGTCGACGTTCGAGCAGTTCGATACGTGTGGTTTTCTCCTCTAGTTGCGCCTCGAGGGTCGTGTTCTGCTTTCGAAGGAGTGAAAGCTTCTCTTCGAGGTAGGCCTGTTCCCGATCTTTCGACGACTCGACTTCCTGCGTCTGTGTTTCATCCGGTGTCGCCTCGGTCGGCTCGTAGAAGTCAGAGGTGTGCTCGATTGCTCGAGCAATGGTTTTCTCACCGTATGGTGAGCCATCGGCGTAGTGAACCGAGCTAGCTCAGATGTGCGATGATGTATTCACCACAAGAACAGTCATCGTTGAAGAAGGAGCCGATAACACAAGAGATCGAATTTTAGTAAAGATCCGTAGTCCGTCAATTCGACTATTGTGAGGGCGTCGTATCTCCGCTCTACTCGCTCACTCACTGTGGTCGGTTGCTCTTTGAGGATGAGCCTTCACACTCCACTGCTCTGACTAAATTAATAATATTTCCGCCATCACATATGGTGTGAATACTCATCACATTCACTCAGGATAGTCATCTATGGGACAAGATAGGCCTCCAGCAGAGTCGAATGACCCGGCAGATGCTAACACAGAACGCGTTACGGCAACAAAGCGGACGTTCCTCCAAGGTACAGGAGCCACACTGGGAGCCAGCATGGTGCCAGTCGGAGCCAGTAGCGCGTTCGAGAAGTCGTCGATCACGACTGACTCCACTGCCGTCGCAGAATCGAACGGTGGGATGGTCTCGAGCGTCCATCCGCAGGCGACGGAAGCCGGCGTCGGGGTCCTCGAGAACGGTGGGAACGCTATCGATGCGGCGGTCGCCGTCCAGTTCGCGCTCAACGTCGTTCAGCCCCACTCGTCGGGGATCGGCGGGGGTGGGTTCATGCTCGTCTATAGCGCCGAAGAGGACGAGATCATCGCGATCGACAACCGGGAGCGAGCACCCCTCGGAGCCCAATCCGATATGTTCCTGGACAACAAAGACGAGGAGGTACCATTCCTCGCGCGCCACACGAACGGGAAGGCAGTCGGCGTCCCCGGAACGCTGAAGGCTGCTGACGTAGCCGTCAAACGGTTCGGGCGAACGGAACTCAGCGAACTCATCCAGCCAGCGATCGAGTTGGCCGCAGCAGACGGACGAACAGTTACCGTCGACGAGTTCCTGGCGAGTTCGATCGCAGACAACGTCGAAGACGGAGCACTCACCCCGACTGCCCAGAACGTGTTCGCTCCGGGAGGCAAGCCCCTCGAGGTAGGCGACGAACTCGTCCAGCCGGACCTCGCCGATACCCTCCGTCTCATCCGCGACGACGGCATCGGTCCGTTCTACAAGGGGGAGATCGCGGCGGACATCGCCGAGACAGTCCAGGGTGCAGCACGCTACCGAAAGACTGGCGGGAGCATGACCGTCGACGACCTCGGCCGATACAACGTCAATATCACCAGGCCCACCTATGAGACCTACAACGGTGCCGCACACGAGGTCACCGTCCGGACGATGCGTTCGCCAACTTCCGGTGGATACGTCATCGCGCAGATTCTCTCCCTCCTCGAGCCGTTCGATCTCGCAGACTACGATCGGCGGTCGTTCGACGTCTACCACCGACTGATCGAAGCGTTCCAGCTCGCGTTTGCCGACCGTAACGAGTACCTCGGCGACGAGGAGTTCGTTGATATCCCGTGGCAGGGGATGCTCGACGACGAGTACGTCGACGCTCGCCGGCAGATTATCAACCCGAAGAAAGCGACGGACGCGACTCGCGAGCCCGGTGACCCCTTCGCGTACCAGCCCGGCGAACAGTACTACACGAGCCCCAGAGACATCGAGCAATCCAAACACGGTAGCAACGCCTCGGGCGCACGGAAAGAAGAACGCAACGAGCCCCACAAGAACAGTGCCGTGACTCATCCCGGGCAGACGACGCACTTCACGACGGCCGACGCTGAGGGGAACATGGTCTCCTGGACCAGCACCATCGAACAGTTGTTCGGATCGGGAATCATGGTTCCCGGGCGGGGGTTCATGCTAAACAACGAGCTTACAGACTTCGATTCCACCCCCGGAGGACCGAACGAGGTCCAGCCGGAGAAGCGTCCGCTCAGCAGCACGAGTCCGACGATTGTTACGCGCGACGGTGACCCCTTCCTGACGGTCGGATCACCCGGCGGCTGGTCGATCATCCACACCGTCGCCCAGATCATCCTCAACGTCGCCGAGTTCGGCATGGACATCGACGAAGCTGTCGCGGAACCGCGTGTGTACTCCGCGACCGGCACGTGGGTCCAGGCCGAAGGTGGTGTACCCAACGACGTCGTCGACGAACTGAACGCCGCTGGTCACGACGTCTCTGTCGTCGATTCTATCGGTAACGTACAATCCATCCTCGTCACGGACGACAGTGGGTACGTCGGCGTCGCCGACCACCGCAGGGACGGTTCAGCCGGGTCGCCGTCGTAATGGAGCCGATGGTCCGATACTGAATCGTCTCCACGCACAGTAGATAGTCTTGGCCTGGAACCTCGTCAGCAAACATCCGCACTCTCATCGTACACAAGCTCCCGAATTTCTGCCTCTTCGGCTATCGGACTCCTTTCTCGAGTAGGGTTGAGCGGTCGGGTCGAATATACCGACCGAAACCTGATCGAAACGTGGGTTCACACCCTCAAAATTCGGATCGACCGCTTCCACAACTCGTGGGTTGGTAGTCGGGCCAGCGTCCGAGAGTGGCTTATTAGTACTTTAGGCAGTAGCCGTTGCCCCTCACCATTAGATATTATTAAGTCGACAAGACTTATTCAAAAAACTTACCACGAGATGAAAGCATATCCTAGTGCCACATGGGGGATTCTAATCAGGAGGGGCGGAGATCGGTTCTGAAGCAGACTGCGACACTTGGAATTGCCAGTCTAGCCGGGTGTTTCCGTTCTGATACTACTATGGGTAGCGATGGTGATAACGCGTCGAAAGTCGCGAGTAAAGATGACTGGTTCGAGAACGGCGCAGTCACATTTATCTATGATGATGGTCCGCTCGAGGATATCCAACAGGCATTTCCAGCACATGAGACGTACGATGCGCCAGCTTCGGTCGGCATTGTCTCTAACTGGATAGACCGGGACGACGGGAACTGGATGGGTTTTAACGACATCAAAAGACTCGTTGATGCTGGCTGGGAGATTGCGTCACACACAGCTTCTCATGTAGCGCTAACTTCGTTTGAACTCGTTGAGGACATATTACCGGGCGATAGTCGTATCTACCCCGAAGGAAGAGGGAATCACGGATTCTCGTATGGGGATCCAATTGAAGTCACTGACGGAGAGAAGTCCGTGCAGCGGACGGTCGTCGACTCGAATACCGACGATATTGGGAAGTACTTAGAGCTTGCCGAGCCGATTACTGACCCGTTCACCGCTGAAGAGACAGTCGAGAGATATCCGGAATCGTTCGTCCGCCATGAACTCTTCGAGTCGCAGAACGCGCTATCAGAATTCAGTCCAACGACGCTTTTAGCCCCGTACGATGTCATCGACGATCGACACCTCAATCTCGTGCGTGAGTACTACGACGGTGTGTTTAATGTGAATTTTGGCACACCAGTGAACGAGCTCCCGTTCGATCCGTTCGACACGAACCGTTCGTACTTTGCCGAGCGAGTCAATCGAGAGACAGTGTACAACGACCTCCGACAGATTGCCGAAGAGAATCTATATGGTATCGTTGGCGCCCACACTCACCTCGAGGTGGTGACTCAAGAACGTATTGCGGAAACGCTCAAGTGGTGTGACGAGTTCGGCATTGAAGTGATTACGTTCAAAAATGCGATCAGCCGAAAAGCCGCTGAGTAACACTATGCTGTCCGAGTTCATAATTGATTGCGATAACGGTGCTAACACGTGGATGCTGCCGTTTTGAACCAGATCCTTATCACCAGCTGTGTGATCAAATATCGATCCACAACTACGCTTTCTGCTTCGAAACTGTCCCGCGCTGTGCAAGGGAACGCTAAGAACTTGATAGGAATATGGCCGGTCTGACTAGTAGGAAACATGTCCAATTGGCAGAGACGTTCTTTCATTGCAAGTGGTGCAGCACTCGCAGCTGGTGGGGTATTTGCCTCTGTTGGGACAGGGGATGAAACGACCGATGAGAGTCCAACGCCAGTTGCGGAAACGCCAGGCTGGTCGTCCTATCGTGGAAATGCCGCCAACAGCGCATATAGTGCCACGGACAGCTTCCCTGAACCCGATACCGTCGCCTGGACACATGATGCGACCGGCGAGCTCGCAGTCTCGAACGGTCGCGTATTCCTGCGAACTGCGGACGATCTCCGCGTCCTTGACGCTGAAGATGGGATGCTTGAGTGGCAACGGAGCCGTTTTCAGGAGAAAGACGAGGAGTTTAATCCGACTGGAACGCCCGCTGTCTCAGATGGGATCGTCTATGTCGCCGGTGATCAGCTGACCGCGCTCGATGTCGACGATAATTCACTCGTCTGGGAGGCCGAATTCGAGACTGACCCGGAGATGACCAGCCCGACGATTGCATATGGGACCGTCTACGTCATTGCTGACGGCGGGCTCTACGCGTTCAATGCCGATACCGGCGACCTCGAGTGGAAGCAAGAGACTGTCGGAGTGGACGTACGAGACGCCGACCAGCCACCAGGAAATTACGTCACGAGAGAGTACGAGTTCCAACCGACGCCGGTGGCAATCGAAGATGAGCGTATTTACGCGACTACCATGGGTGAGGATTTCGAGGCCTTCGTCGTGCTCAACGCTCATTCCGGAGAAACACATTGGGTCGGCCTGGATAGGGGGACCCAGTATGGGGGACCGATCATCGTTACCGACGATACCGTCTACGTTCGCTGCAATACCCCCGACTTAACGTTTGGTCCAGACGAGAGCCTCAGGACGTTCCGCGGGATCTACGAAGGTATCACTCCTGCCAGTACAGGCGACATCACGATTGGCGGCGGGCGATATACCATATCAGGCGACGGATGGTCCCACCAGCCTGGTGGAATTGACCCGTACCACAACCTACAGATCGCCAATGAAACTGTGATCGTCTACGCCAGACCTTCCTTTATCGAGAACTCGATCACCGGTTTCGATATCCACGATGGGGCAGAGAAATGGGCGATCACTGATGACACCTTCGACGAGTTGAGCGTTTCGCAGACGTTCACCGCTGGTGAAAACGGCCTTTACGTTCAGAGAGACGAGCGTCTCGTCGCCGTTCAGTCCTCCCAGCAGGACAGTTCAGACGACGATGCCAGTGACGATCCTGGCGATGACTCCAGCAACGATGATGACGATTCGTCCGGCAACGATGATGAGAGTGATCCCGGTAGTGGTGATAACTCCGATAGTGACGATAGCGCCGGCGACGATGCCGGTGGCAGTAACGGAGATTCGTCCGACGGAATGAACGGTGACGAGTCTGATAGCGATGCAGACTCCGGTAGCGATGACAGGGGTAGTGGAGACCAGGACAACGGCTCCGACAATAGTACCGATCGCGACGACCTCGACGACGGTCAGGACCAGAATCAGAACAGCAGTCAAGACGACGAGGGAGATATCTCCGTTGAGATCGATGCTGATGGTGTCCCTGGTTTCACTACTGGTGCGAGTGTATTCAGTGGCGCACTCGGTCTCGAGTGGCTCCGCCGCCGAGCTGAACCAACTGAGCCGGATGAGTAAGCGCTTCGGTATCATCGAGAAAAGAATTGTAGCAATCCGTGGGCATGTGAAGACTATCACTCCTCAAGAGACCCAGTGGACTCGAGATAGTCACGAACCTCAATGACGAACTGACGATACCGCTCGAGGTCCTGCAGTGCGTTGTAGACCACATCGTGATTGATGATGTCGCCGTAGGTGTGTGCTAGAACGTTCTGAAACTGAGCACCCTGAGCCATTTCCTCGGCTGTCGAATCGGACAGGATACCAAGCTTCCCGAGAGCCCGCATCGATTCCGGATTACTCCTCGGTGGCGAGCCACGCTCGTGCTTGACCAGTTCCTCACCGATGTCGATGGCTGTCTCGGTCATCTTCACGAACCGCCGCTCGACGATATCACGACTGTCCGAATCAGTGCGGTGCGTTCGCGGCTCAGCGATTGCTTCCGAGCGAAGATACCCAGACTCGCTTCGATCGTATCGACGGCGTTCAGAATTCGGTTGAGTCGGTCAGCAGAAACGGTCTCCTCAGTCATCGATCTCGAGTCTCGTTCCCAGTGACGAAGCTTGTCCTGCTATCAAATATCAAAAGTGGGAAGCTATCGATCTATTTCAGAAGAAGGATCCTCGCCAGACATATCCCGGAACTCCTGAATGAGTTGTCCAGTTTCAGCGTACCACCGGTTGAGCATTCGTTGGAGGTTATCCGCTATCTCGTCCGGGTCGGAGACTCGATACACGTGATGATAGCCTCCCTTCGGACAGGTTTCTTGTTCTTGCACAGCAATTCCAGCTTCCTCGAGCCGCTTGACTGAACGGTACGCGGTGGTCCGCTCTTTTTCGATGAATTTCGCAATATGATCTACGGTAAGGGGCTCAGAGGATTCTGCTAGCAGTCTAAAGACACCTCTGTCGAGCTTATTCAGCCCAAACATACAGTCAAGAAGATCTTCCCACTCCCGTTCGCTCTGGAGTTGCTTTTGTATGGCATCTGGCATTGTTATCGAGGATTGGTACTGCTCCCCCATAAGGTTTGCAATATTAGTGCAACCTTCTCACAGGCTCAAAATGGTTGTCGAGCAGTTGATTAGACCCAGTCGAATCCATTTGATGAAGAAATCTGCCCATTCGGGCCGTACTATTGCTCTCTAATCCGTTTGGTGGTTTTCGTCTCCGTGAGCGACAGCCTTATGACTGGCATCCTCATTGCAGTAGATATGCAAACAACTGGTGGAAGTGATTTGGAGTATGACGTTCTCATCATCGGGGGCGGGCCTGCGGGCTTGAGTGCAGCTCTCCAGTTGGGGCGCTCGCTCCGCAGCGTCTTGGTCTGCGATAACGGCGAACCCCGTAATGGTCCAGCAACTGAAGCCCATGGTTACCTGACGAGGGACAGCATCCCACCGGAGGAACTTCGCCGTCTCGGTCGTGAGGAAGTTATGAAATATGGAGGCGAGTTCCGCGACACGAAAGTAATGAATGTCAGTAGGGACACCAACGGATTCACCAGTTCCTTGGATTCCGGCGAGACCGTCACGAGTCGGAAGGTCGTACTAGCGACTGGTGTCAGGGACGACCTTCCTGATACCGACGGGTTCGAGGAGTTCTGGGGGAGTGGCGTGCATCACTGTCCCTACTGTCATGGCTACGAAGTTCGTGGTGAACCCCTCGGCGTGATGGTCACGAACCAACACATGGTCGACTACGCGAAGCTCATCTACAACCTGAGTGAGGACCTCGTCGTATTCACCGATGGGCAGGACGTCTTCGATGATGAATCACGGTCGATGTTTGTCGAACGAGGAATCGAAATCAAAGACGAACCGATTACCGCACTCACCGGCTCCGATGGAGATCTCGAAAGCATCTCTCTCGCGGATGGCCGCGATATAGCTCGCCACGCTCTGTTCTACCCACCGCCGATGGAGCAACACAGCGAGCTTCCAGAACGACTCGGTCTCGAAGTGAATCAGGCTGGACTCGTCGATGCAACGCGCTCCCAGCGTGGAATCGGATTTACATCGGTCGGGGGGCTGTTCATTGCTGGCGACGCCTCTAGTGGTGCTCCTCCGTCCATCCCGTCCGCTGTCGCCGATGGATACGCAGTCGGCACGACCGTGAATATGGAACTGTCCAAAGAAGACTTCGAACGGGGGTGGCAATAATGGACGAACCCCTCGAGGATCTCGCCAATCGCTTCTCGCAGATCGCCGATCAGTACGACGACAAACACGGCAGTGAAGAGAAGCCGGTCTACAACGCATGCGCCACACTCGTTATCGAACACGCCGACCCTCGTCCCGATGACGTCGTTCTCGATCTCGGAACGGGGACAGGCTTAATCGCGCTCGCGTTGGCCGAGGATGCCGGCCACGTCGTCGGTCGCGATATCAGTGACGGAATGATCGAGCAGGCGCGGTCGAAGGCTGCCGACAGCGGTCTCGAGAACGTGGAGTTCGGCTACGGCGAGTTCCGCGACCCGCACTACGACGGCGAAGTAGACATCGTGGTCTCGAATTTCGCCCTGCATCATCTCCCCAACGAGAAAAAGCGCGAGGCTATCGAGGCCATTGCCAACCTCGGCCCGCGTCGGTTCGTCCTCGGTGATGCAATGTTCTTCGGGTCGTCCGACCCTGAAGAACCGCTATTCGACCACGGGGTCGATGCGGCTACCGTCGGGATGCTCGTGGACGTACTCACTGACGTAGGATTCGTCGTCACGGCAGCTGAGCGCGTGCATGATCAGGTGGGTGTCCTTGTCGCAGAAAGGCTCGGTGACGATGTGGAACGAGATACCGTCTCCACGGAGTCGGCGATTGACAGAGGAGCACATGAGTGAAGAAATGACCACCGATGAGTCGAGTGGGATCGGACTCGAGCGTCTCGTCACTGACCTTGAGGCGGATCCACGAAAAATTGGTTCTCGTGTGGTATCAATAGTCAGTGTTCCACTTCGCGATCGTTGAGTGCCTCGAGAAGGACAGTTCGATGGGTTCGAAGTGTTGTTGCCGATATACCAGCGACATCGGCAATCACTCGTTGCGTAAGCTGCTGTCCGAGTTCTTGTGCTGCGATATAGAGACACGCCGCAGCGACTCCGTGAGGGTGTCGGCCGATCGTGATTCTGGTTTTCTCTGCTAAATCAGCTACCTCGAGCGCTCGATATCGCACTTCGTTTGGAACCTCGAGCGTCGTTGCAAGTCGAGGCAGAACGTTCTGCGGACGTGGGACGGGTATCGGTAACTCGAGTTCGGTGTTCATTGCGGTGTATGCACACTCCAGTTGTCCTCGGGAACACCGAGCGGCGCTACTGATCTCGTCACGTGCGATCTCGGGACGTCGTACTACCGGTCCAACCCGTCACGTCGCTGTTGCTCGAGTACCTGCCGAACACGCTCGAACTCGCGCTGGCGGCGATCGTCATCTCGTTGCTGCTTGCCGTCCCGACGGGCGTTTTGAGTGCCGTTTACCAGGACACTTGGATCGACCGCACCAGCCAGTTCGCCGCGCTAATCGGCGTCTCGATGCCGAACTTCTGGCTCGGGTACGTGCTGATCCTCGTGTGTTCGCTCTGGCTCGGGCTGACGCCGGTCTCCGGCAGCGGCACGCTCGCCCATCTCATGTTCCCCGCGATCACCCTCGGCACCGGCATGGCTACGCGACGGGCAACCTCTTCATCCCGTTCGAACCGTCCCCGAAAGGCGAGCGGAGCGTACAAGGGATCCGGGACGTAATTAACGGATTCAAGATAGTCTTGATATCGCGAATCACGACTCAGGCGAAGACGGGGATTGTGACGAGCCGAAGGGAGCCCGGCGTCGTCGCCGCGGCGGCAGCGAGTGTCACATACCTTCTCTCGAGTGGGGCAGTGCTATTGTTTCGGCTCAGCGGACGGCCGCGTCCGCCGACGAAACGAGGAGAAAACGCAGACGGAGCGGAGTTAGATATCCCGCCGTCGGAAGAGGAACTGGCTGACGAGCAGCAAGACCACGAAGAGCGCAAGTAGGATTCCGGTGTTGGCGAGGTTGTACGTGCCGTCGATGAGAACAGGTGTCGGCTCGTAGTAGTACGTCGGGCTGATGTACTGAATCCACTCGAAATCGCTCGCGCCACCGACAACCGACTCCACGAGGAAGAGCGCGAATACGAGGCCGATCGCGGCTCGCTCTGCGACGGCGGTTCGATCGACGAGTACCGAGCAGACCACGCCGATCCCCGCACAGACGAGCAGGTACGGAATCGACAGCAGGTGAACCAACGCGAGATTCACCGGATCGATCGTCTCGCCGACCGCCAGCACCAGCACGTAGGTGACGACGCCAATGACGACGTTGAGCGTGACGAGAGGCAGCAGTAGCGAAGCGACCTTCTCGACGAGCAGCCGTGACCGGGAGACCGGGAACGAGAGCAACAGATCCATTCGCTCTCGCTCGACGTCCTTCGCGACGAGTCCAGCAGCCGTGTACGCGAAGTACAGTCCCAGCGCGAGCAGCCACACGAAGTTGTAGATCTGTGAGCCGAGGAAGCCCTCGATCGTCGCCATCGTCTCGATGCCGAACGCATCCATCAACGCGGGCGGCATCGATTCGAGCATCTGATCGTAATCGACGCCCTCCAGGACGGTGAAGTACCAGACGATAAACGCCACGTAGAGGCTCAGTGCGACCGTCAGAACCGCCGTTCCTCGAACGCGACGGATCGCCTCGTACCGGGTGGTCTCAAACATTGGACTTAACCTCCTGACCGGACGGCTCCGGCTCGTCCGTCCCGTAGTAGTGCATGAAGACGTCCTCGAGCGGCGGCTCGCTGATCTCCACCTCGCGGACGTCGTGGGATGCAAGCTCGCGGAGCAGCATGTTGTAGTCACCGGTGTAGATGAACTGAACGCCGTCGGCGAACGTGCTCACGTTGATGACGCCGTCGAGGGTCGCAAGCCCCGTACTGGTCCCGTCGGCCGTCTGGACGCGAACACGCTTGCCGCCCTGATCGAGCAGCGTCTCGACGTCCTCGAGGCCGACGAGCCGCCCCTCGCGGAGAATGCCGACGCGGTCGCAGATGCGCCGAACCTCGCTCAGCACGTGTGACGAAAAGAAAACCGTCGTTCCGCGCTCGCGTTCTTCCCTGATGAACTCGTTGAACGCCTCCTGTTTGAGCGGGTCGAGCCCCGACGTCGGCTCGTCCATGATGACGAGGTCGGGATCGTGCATGAACGCCTGAACGATCCCGAGCATTCGCTCGTTCCCGGTCGAGTACTCCCTGATCGGGCGCTCGACGGGCGGCGTGAAAATCTCGAGGAGTTCATCCCGGCGTCCGTCGCCCTTGACCGACGCGTGATAGTCGAGGACCCGCTTGCCGGTCACGTCCTCGTCGAATCCGAGGTGAGCCGGCAGGTAACCGATCCGGCGTTTCGCCTCGAGCAGCGCGGCTTCGTCTCGAACGTCGGCCCCGAGCACGGTCGCGGTTCCCGAGGTGGGTGAGAGCAGTCCGAGTAGCGTACGAATCGTCGTCGTCTTCCCGGCTCCGTTCGGTCCTAAAAACCCGAACACCTCCCCCTCTTCGACGGTGAACGAGAGGGAATCGGCACCGAGGACGCTCCCGTAGTCCTTCGTCAGATCGGTCACTTCGATGACTGCCATATCTTTACCTTGACTCCATGAATAGATATCTTTTGCGGTCATGAAGTCATGACCGATGACCGAGTTAGTTATCAAGTTTCAGCGCTAAAACTGGCCATGCACGGCTTTAGCGACGAAGAGCGGGATCGAATCCGGGAAGAACTCCTAGAGGTCGGACGCGAGAAGGTCCTCGCGTTCGGATTGAAGAAGACGAACGTCGCGGACATCACCGAGCCCATTGGAATCGCCAAAAGTTCGTTCTACCTGTTTTTCGACTCGAAAGCCGAACTCTACCTCGAGATCATGCGACACGAGGTCGACGAGTTCACCGAGAACCTCGATAACGAACTCGACGGCGTCGACGACCCGCGCGAGGGGTTCGAACGGTTGTGCTGGTGCTACAAGGCGTTCGTCGAAAATAATCCGCTCGTCCAACAGCTGTTCCGCGAAGATGACTACCGGATGTTTCGCGATACCGTTCCACCGGAGCGACTCGCGGAGATCGAACAGGAGGGCGTCGCCGAAATCGTTCCGTACATCGAATTCTTTCAAGAGCGCAGCGACGGGTTGCTCGCGGAACGCGATCCGGTGACGATTCTCGGATTGGTCGGAATGATCGAACTGCTAGCTCTCCACAGGGAGGATTACGAAGAGTACGACGAGGACTACTACGAGCAAGTTCAGGAACTGCTAATCACGACGCTCGCTAGGGGATTGACGGCCGACTGAACGACCGAGTGGTCGACGGATGGACCGTTACCCCGGCGTAGCGTGAAGCCCGCTACTGCTCGTGGCGAAAGAGGAACACGGTGAGCGGTCAGAATATGGCGACAAGCACCGCGGACATGAGGAGCCCGATACCGATCTCACCGGCCGTCGCGCTCCCGTGTACCAGCCCGCGCATCGCCGTGACGAGGCGAGAGATTTCGGATGTAGTATCTCACGGTTTCCCGCTTCAGATCCTATATGTTGGCGGTGGACATTCATCTCACTCGTTGTCGGCCCGCCCGTGGGCACGGGTGCAATGCTGTGGCTGCGGTCGCTCCCCGAGGCCAACCGACTGGTAAATGGGTAGGGATAATCCGGACCACTCCCATGCTCTCCAGACTAACCGACGAGACTGTCTCTTACGGATGGGGTGTCGACCTGACGTCTTTCGTCGTTAACGGCGTGGTTTCGCCACCTTGGCCCTATATATGCACAAATAACTAAAAGTCAAGCTATGTAATATGGGGGTCGTAGATACTCTGGTAAATAGCGTCACACAAGTAATAACCGAGTTACTTGGCTTCGGATTACTCGTCGGTGGCACTCAGCAGGCCGCTTTCGGTAGTGAGACGATTGGAACGATTGTGGTTCTCATCGGAATAGTCTTACTGGTATTTGCCTCCAGACTGTGAATCGATTCTTCTGCCGGCACTGTCTAGTTTAGCACCTCCGCTGGCGTGCATCAGTTGATTGACTAGTACTGCCGTTGAGTGTTATAGTAGTGTACGGTCTTCTCAATCTATTCTCTGACGCTCGCCCGACTGGCCATCCACAAGTTATGGAAGCGGTTGACATGCATTTGAGGGTGTGAAATCACTTTTCGATATGGTTTTCGGTCGATATAGTCGAGCTGACTGCTCAACTCTAATCGAGAGAGTGCAGTCAGATAGCCGTAGTCACCAACGAGAAGCACAGTGTCGGAGCGATCGTGTTTCTCGGTCAATTTATGCAGAACGCAGCGGCTGGGTCGGTGTCTTGTCGTCCGAAGACTGCGACATCGAGAATCAGCCGTGAGTCGAGTTTTATTGCAACATATACACAAGGCCATTTGCCGCTGGTCTTAGCAGTATTCTTATCAATAGCAACCCGCGACGGCTTCGCCGTCCTCAGAACGCGAAGCGTTCTGATGGGCCGCACGAAATCTTCGCTCTTGTGAACGTCGGCGGATCTGATACGCTGTCAGCCAGCCGATGTACCCAGTTCCAGATTGCGTGATGAGAGCGTTCAACGCCGAGCAAGCGAAGAATTGCTTGTGTCTCTCGAAGCCGAACAACCGGTCGCGGGGAGATGGACGCCGAACGCCCTGACGGGCGTCTCCGTCTGCTCCGTTCCCAAGGATAATCAAATTCCGCCGCATAGCACTCGCTGAGCAGGTCTGCGAGCATTGGTCCAAACTAGCTCTACGACCTGCTCACTTCTCAAACCACGCTAACTATACGACCCCTATGCCTTATTATTTGCATTAAATACCTCGTATAATTTGAAACTACTGTAGTTCATCCACAAGTATAACGACGGCCTTGCCAGAAGTCAATGTCCTCACGGTTGATCGATTGGACACATCGCGAACAGTCCGGTTTTCGTCCCGAATTCCGCTACGAAATCAACTCTTCCGAATGGCTATTGTTCTCGTTGCCGGCGTTGATCGCGCCGGTATTCAACGTCTCGCCCCTCGATCTCGAGGGGTCTGTGGTGAGTATAGGAAGCGGCATTCGAGACTATCTATCGGCATCGACGGCCCATTCTGGGCGTCCTCCAGTAGCGTTCACGGCGAACGGTCGAATACTCAAGGCCGGGATCGTTACGGTCGAACTGAAAGAAAACATCTCGAGGACCCGGCGAAAAGCCGGACGCAGAGGGCGTTTTCCGTCTACACCGAATCGAAGGTCCAGAGCTGGTTGTCGCCGCCATGCCAATCGTACTGCTGGACGTTGGCGCCGTCTTCGGTCGACGAGTCCGCGATGTTGATCGCCTTCTCGCTGTGAACCGGCTGAACGTGGTACTCGCCGCTGCCCTGGTCGTGCAGATAGAAGCGTTGGTTGTCACCGCTGCCGTCCGAGTACTGCTGGACGTTGGCGCCGTCCTCGGTGGAGGAGTTCGCGACATCAAGCACTTTGCCGCTGTTGACGTTCTCGATGCGGTAGACGCCGTTGCCGGTGTCCTCGACGTTCCACTGCTGGTTCGACCCCCCGCCGTAGGAGTACTGCTGGACGTTGGCGCCATCCTCGGTGGAGGAGTTCGCGACGTCGAACACCTTGCCGCTGTTGACGTTGGTAATTCGGTAGGTGCCGGTCGCGACGGAGCCGGTGGAACCGCCGCTGTCGCCGCCGTCGTCTCCGCCACCGCCTCCACCGCCACCGCCGGAGCTTCCGACCGTGACGCTGGCGCTCCCGCTGCTCTGGTAGCCCTCGGTCGCCAGGATCTGGTAGTCGTGGCTACCCATGTTCATGCCGTTGCTCTCCCACGCGTCGAAGTGGTTACCGGCGGTGATGGTCCCGCTCGACCGCGTGTTCTGGCGGACGCTCCAGTACTGCGGGAACGTCGCCTCGCCCTCGATGGAGGGCTTGTTCTCGCGCAGGGACTCGTAGATGTCGTAGGTACCGCCATCGGTGTTGACCGTGCCCTTGTAGTCGTGCTCGGGCCGGTAGCTTCCGTGGTTCTCGATGACGTAGTACTCCACCAGCGGATCCGTCGTCCACCCGTACAGGCACAGATACGAGTTGCCGGACGGGTTGTAGTTGGCCGAGTAGTCCACGGTCCTGCGCGCGCCGGTCTCCCAGCCCTTGCCGCAGACGAAGTTGCCCGTGTCGTTCCACTCGACGCTGTAGTCACCGCCGGATTCCAGCGTCATGGTGACCGTCCCCTCGGAGTCGGTCCAGAACGAGTAGTAGTACCCGTCGTGGGTACCGGTCTCGTTCGAAGTGACGTCCCGGGCGGCGGCGGCCGGGGACGCCACGGCTCCAACGCCGAGGCCAGCTACTGCGGTGGCCGAGACCGCTTTCATGTAATTGCGCCGGTCGATCTCGCGCAGGCCGCTGTCTTCCTCGCCGACCACTTCGGTCTCGTTCGGCCCGTTGGCGTCCGTCGAGTCCTCGAGTGCTTCGATATCGTTCAGTTCGTCCGTCAGTACTCCCGTGTCGCGTGTATCGTCGTTCGTCATCGTTCTGTGGTGATCGTTATGTAGTCACGTTGTTATTCGAGCCGATTCTCCTCGATTTTCGACGGTCCAGGTCGGCATCCTACCCGTCGTTAGCTGGTTCATCAGCAGTCGATCTACCGCATTTCGTTATTCATGGTAATTTGATACCACGACCCATAGTATATGGTTATTAGTAATAAAAGCTATCCAACTACACATATAGTAAATATAACCTGTATCGTCGGTGTCTAACGACCGACGCCAGGCGATTCGCGTCCGATCAGGAGACCGTACAGGTGTACGCGACGCAGACGCACGCCTTGCGCGTCAGGCCCGAACGGTTACTCGTCGGGTTCGAGCGGGCCAAACTAACGCACGCGAATCGGCGACACCTCAGAAGTCGAGATTGCCCCGTCTACGTTCGGCTACTCTGTTCCCGGCCAGGGACACGTCCTCGAAGCGGGAGAGTACCGGTTCTACGTCGGCGATCGAACCGAACTGACGACCGATTCGCCGGGATCGAATTTTCCGTTTCCACTCGAACAGGGACCTGTCTCACGTTTTTCGAGAAAATCCATCTGTTATGTAATACTGAACAAAGTGCGGTGGGGTCTCATAATAACGTCCGGTACATTACATCCATATGGCTGTAAGAATAGGAATCGATAAAAGACATCTCCAGTGAGATTGAGGCCTATGTTCGCTGAAGACCAGTTATACGACGGAAAGGTGTCTGAATACCAAGCCATCGCCGGTAGTCGACCTCAATGGTTATCGTTCATCAATCATGGATAGGTGACCATGTCTTGGGACAGCGGGTGCAGTGTCGTACGGGAGACCCCAAACCGGACATCTCCACTCACCGAATCTGACAAGCGCCGACCGAAACCGGCGGCCCGTCAAGGACAGGCGTCCTGCGTATTGACCGTTGCGACGATTGATGCCGTTTCGCTTCCGTCGCTCGTGGAGGTGTGTCACATAGAATTGAATACTCACTCGAGCACTCATTTCATTCGTGGCCTGCCGTACCGAATTCATGTAACTCTCTCAGTGCGGTGTGGAATCAGACACCACGTTATATTACACCTATATGAATGTAATTCACTGGCCCAGAGTTTCGAACAGCCGAATCGACGACTCATCTGCGGTGGCCCTCTACCCATCGATCGTTTCGAGGCTGAAGGGGTCTGCTACGCATCGTATGTGAAAAGTAACGGTGGCAATAACTATGGGGAATTCCGATTGGAACAGCGATCCTAACGAACGTAACGATTGCAGTACCAGGAACGGGAACGGCGAATCGATACGAGTTCCGTATCCCGAATTACTTGCTGTATGTTTATATACCCAATCGGGGTACGGACGGTGGATGGCGACCTCGCGACGGATGCGATTCGTCCACAGCCAACTCGCGTGGATGGTAGCGACGGTGCTCGTCCTCTCGCTGCTCGGTTCGCTCTCGTACGAGTTCTTTTTCGTCCTCTCACTGCTCGGACTGCTCGTCGTCACCGAGCTCACGGCACCGGTCAACGTGACGCCGGAGTGGCGGGTCCGCCTGCGGTGGCTCACACTACTCGGGTTGGTCGGGTTCGCCGCCCTCACACTCCATCGAATCATGGGGCTGCTCCCGCCAGAGGTGATCCCGTGGTGACCGACGCTCGAGCGGCGTTCG
This sequence comes from Natrinema zhouii, assembly GCF_013456555.2. Classification (GTDB taxonomy): domain Archaea; phylum Halobacteriota; class Halobacteria; order Halobacteriales; family Natrialbaceae; genus Natrinema; species Natrinema zhouii. The sequence continues at coordinate 837,110 of NZ_CP059154.1, read as the reverse complement.
TCTGGTTTCCTGCCGGTGTCACACGACTATCGACGCGATCGGGGTTGATCCCGTGACTTGGCACGCCGGCGTCCTGAAAGACGGGGAGGTCGTCTGGCCTCGCGCGTTGCTGGTCGCGCTCGCCGTGGCGACCGTCGTCGCGCTGGGCGTCCTCGCGGCCACGTCCGCGGCGGCGTTCAGTCCGTACAATCCCTCGTGGGACGGGACGACCGACCTCAGCGATTCGCTCGAGGACGATCCCGCCGTCGAGAGCGAACTCGTCCGGGACGCGGCCAGGTACGAGGCGTTCGCGAACGAGTCCGCCGCCAACGGAACCGTCGCGTTCGTCGTCGCGCCGGACGAACCGTACGCGGACGAGGACGCGGCGCGGATCAGGGAGTATGTCGAGAGCGGAGGCACGCTTGTCGTCCTCGAGAGCTTCGGTGAGAACGGCAACTCGCTGCTCGCGGACGTCGGTGCCGATGCCCGTGTGGACGGGAGACTGGTGCGCGACGAGTACAACCACGACGGCGGGCCAGCGATGCCGGTCGCGACCGGCGTCGAGAACCACTCGATGACCACCGGCGTCGACCGGTTGACGCTCAACTACGCGACGGCGGTCGAGCCGGGTTCGGAGAACACGACGGTACTCGCCGAAACGAGTAACGTCTCCTACCTCACAGAAGACGACGAGCGTCTCGGACAGGAGGCCGAACTCGGTTCGTACCCGGTCGCGACCGTCGAAAACGTCAGCAGCGGGGAGGTCGTCGTGATTGGAGATCCGAGCATCGTGATCAACTCGATGTATACCCGCTCGGACAACGAGCGGTTCGTCCGTGAACTGTACGAGGGCAACGATCGCGTCCTGCTGGACGTCTCGCACGTTTCCGATATTCCGCCGCTGGCTGCGGCGGTCCTGACGGTCCGTTCCGTCCGACCCCTTCAGGCGCTGATCGGGGCCGGCGGCATCGCTGCGATCGCGGCGCTGTCCAGCCAACGCGTTCGCTCGATTGGAGCCCGCGTCCGGCGACTGGGCTCGGGCGACCGCTCCGGGGACGCTCCTCGAGAGCGACACCGTTCGGACTCGCTCCTGTCCGACGAAGAGCGGGTGGCGATCCTCCGACAGCGCCATCCCGATTGGGATGACGATCAGATTCGGCGCGTGATAGGGGGCAGGAACCGCGACGATAGCGACTGACCGAGTCACCACCAACCCATGACACGACGAATGAACGAAAACGATCCACGATCCGACGACGCTAGTCCAGTCGATCCGGCGACGATTCACGACGCACTGTGCGCGGAGATCGACCGCGTCCTCGTCGGCAACGACGACGCGGTCGAACTACTCACGATCGCCATGTTGACGCGAGGACACCTCCTCCTCGAGGGGGTCCCCGGCGTGGCGAAGACGACGCTCGCGGACCTCTTCGTGCGAGCAAGCGGGCTTGAGCACAACCGCGTCCAGATGACGCCGGACATCCTCCCAGCGGACATTACGGGGACGGAGATCTACCGCGAGAACAAGGAGACGTTCGAACTCCAGCGCGGCCCGGTCTTCGCGAACGTGATCGTCGCCGACGAGATCAACCGCGCGACGCCGAAGACCCAGAGCGCCCTGCTCGAGGCCATGCAGGAGCGCCACGTCACTATCGGCGGGAAGACGCTCGAACTGCCGACGCCGTTCATGGTGATCGCGACGCAGAACCCGATCGAGATGGAAGGGGTCTTCGAACTGCCGGAGGCCCAACGCGATCGATTCCAGTTGAAACACCGAATGGAGCTCCCCGACGAAGACGACGAACTGAAACTCGTCGATCGCTTCGATGACGAGCCGACGCTCGGACCGGGCGCGGTCGAGCAGGTCGTCAGCCGCGAGGACCTCCTCGCGGCTCGCGAGCGTACCGCGTCCGTCCACGTCGCCGCACCCGTCAAGGAGTATCTCGTCGATCTCGTCGGCGCGACGCGGGATCACCCCGACGTCGCTCACGGTGCCTCGCCGCGGGCGACGCTCGCGTACCTCGACGTCTCGAAAGCGCGGGCCGCGATCCACGGCCGCGAGTACGTCATTCCCGACGACGTGAAAGCGCTAGCCGAACCGACGCTGATCCATCGGCTCGTGCTGTCCGCCGACGCCGAACTCGGTGACGTCACCGCGGACGACGTCATCGCGGACATCCTCGAGTCGGTCGATGTTCCGGTGATCGACAATGCAAACAAACAGAAAGCGGTCAGCGACGGCCGTGATGGCGTCGACAGTTCTGAGCAACCGTAACCCGCGCTGCATCGCGGGTCGGATCGCGAGTATCGATTAGTATTCGGACCGTGTTCACTCCGTTCTCTCGTCCGCTCGGTCCCAGCGGCAGGTGATCAGCCACTCGTCGGGCGTCTCGCCCGCGTCGATCGCGAGTTCGATCGGCTGATCGAGGGCCTCGGCGACGCCGACCGCGAGAAACGAGGCGACGGGATGGTCGACTCTGTCGACGTCGCCGAACGCGCTCGAGTCGATCGCGACCGTGAGGCGACCGTCGTCAGCGTCGACCGCCGGCTCCGCGCGCCGCGCGAGCTCGAACTGTTCGACGACCGCGTCGGCGAGAGCCGTCGCGGCGGCCGACGGCTCGGCCGGAAGCGGCTCGCCGAGCGTGCGCTCGAACTCGGCGAAGAGTCGCCCACCGGTCGGCTCGAGGACGAGCCCCCGCTCGGCCGCTTGGGTGACGATCGGCCCCGATCGGTCGTCGGGAAGTTCGTATTCCGCTCGCTGTGGGACGAACATCCGGACGGACGCGCCGTCGCTCCCTGGGAGATAGAGGCGCTCGTCGCGGAGGGCGAGGTCGTCGATCAGGGCCGCCGCGTTCGTCGCGGCGGCGGCGTAGACGCACTCGCCGACGTCGGCGGCGACGAATCGCCCGGGGGTGAGATACGCGGTGAGTATCCCGCCGAACAGACCGGTGCCGCCGAGGGCAAACAGTACCTCCCGCCCGTCGGGGAACAGGAAACCGCCGACGACGGCGAGCGCGCCGACGACGGCGAGCCACCGCGCGGTGCGGCGGTACGTCGCCCGGGTGGCGCGGGCGTACTCGTCCCGGAGCCGAGCGTTCTCCTCGGCGAGGAGTTCGGCTCTGGCGGCCAGCTCGGCTCGATCCTGAGACGACTGCACAGCGGTGTCGTCGGTCGGCGAGGACTGGGAGTCGGTTCGATCGGGATCGTCGGTTGTCATGCTCATCGTTCAGTGTCTGTGTCGGACGTCGTTCCGTCTGGCACTGACCGCTCGCCGTCGGTCATGCCGAAGGTCGTCGATTCGTCGGTCGTCCGCCGGTGTGACTCGCCGCGATCGATCGCTCCTCGCTCGAGGACGACGACGAGCCCGTACCGGTGGAGCCCGTACATGCCGCCGGCTACTGCGGCGAGCAGCGCGGCGGCGGCCACCCACAGCGGTTGTCCCGCCGGACCCAACGCGAGTCGGGCGAGCCCGGCGAGCGCACCGGCGCTGGCGAGCGCGGTCGCGACGTACCGGATCGGCACTGTCGCCGCCGTTCGGGGGGCCGACGCGAGCACGAGCGCCACGAACCCCGCCTCGACGATCGCGAACGACATCGGATCGATCGCGGCGGGAACGCAGACGACGAGCGCGACGTGGCCGAGTGCCACCGCGTACGGCGGCCCGAGCGCGTACCAGACGGCGGCGGTCGCGACGCCACCGATCAGCCCCGGCCATCCGGCGACGACCCAGAACGCCCCGACGAGCGCTGCAAGCGCGACGATCGCCGGCGCGTCGAGTTCGGTCGCCCGGCCGCCGACGGTGGCCCGAACGCTCGCGTCCGTCTCGCGGGTTCCGGCCGACTCGGCGGCCACGGTCGGCTGCTCACTCACCGGCGACCACCTCGATCGCGCGCCGCTTCGAGGACAGTTCCGAGTCGATCGGCGGGTCCGACCTCGAACGCCCTGACGCCCTCGAGTCGGCTGAGGTCACGGCGGAGCGACTCGAACTCCCGGTAGCGCTCGTAGGCCTGCTCGATATCGTCGAGTCCGCCGGGCTCGTAGAGGACGCTCGGCGCGAGAAATACCATGACGTCACTGTCGTTCCGTCTGGCCAGCGAGGCCGTTTCGCGGACCTCGGCCGGATCGGCATCGTCGGTGAAGACGATCGTCCGCGTCGCGGACAGGGACGACGTCAGCGACGTCCGGACCGCGTCGGAGAGCGGGCGGTCTCGAGCCCGGCGGCGATCGCGCCGCGATTCCGCGTAGAACGGGCGAAGCGTCTCGGCGAACGGATCGGTGTCGCCCTCGAGGTCCCGGACCGAGTGACGGGCCGTCCGTCGCGTCGGGCCGCCGTGGATCGAGGGGGAAGGGCCGGCGTCTTCCCGCGACGCTCGAGGCGTCTCGGAGCGCCCGCCGTCGGTTGCCTGCGATCGCATACGGGCGGCCGAGGCCTGCGGTGACGACGCCGCGGGCGTCGGCTCGATGTCGAGGAGTTCCCGCCGGATCGTCGCGTACGCCTCTGCCGTCGCGGCCGGCTCGAGATCGATCGTCACGCCGCGATCGCCCACACAGCGGAGCCCGAGCGGATCGTTGCGGTCGCGGGCGCTCTCGGCCGTCGCGAGCATCACTTCGCGGAGGTAGTCAAGTTTCGTCTCCGCCGGCGGGCCGGACGCGAGGGGCCGTCGGTGGTCGACCACGAGGAGCGTCCGGCGGGTCGTCTCGGTCTCGTACTCGCGGACGTACGGCGTCGCGAGCCGCGCGGTCGCTTTCCAGTCGATCTGCTTGGCCGCGTCGCCAGGAACGTGTTCTCGGAGTTCGGACGGCTCGAGGCCGCGGCCCGATCGCCGTAGCGCGTGCTCGCCGTACACGCTCGTGAGCCGATCGCCGCCCTCGCCGACGTGGATCGCCTGCGGCCCTCGAGACTCGACCGAGACCGTCGGCGAACCGCCCGCGGCGAACGTCTCGCGGAAGCGGCCGTCGGTCGCGGTTACCCGCGCTGGATCGAACGTGTGAGTCCCCACGACGGGCCAACTCGCGACCGCGGTCCGCTCCGCACCGGTCGCCTCCGGTTCGACGGAGACGGTCGTCGCGTCACCGTCGGCCGTCTTCGTCGCCGTCGGTAGTCCCGCGTCGACATCGAGATGCAGCGGGGCCGGGTCTTCGAGCGTCGCGGCGAGCGTCACCGGAACCGATTCGTCGGTGCGGACGCTCGAGGACGGCATCGACCGGGTGACAGAGAGCCCTCGCCGCGTCCGCTCGAGGGCGGCGAGAAACGCGGACTGGGCTGCGAGGAGCCACGCGCCGATCAGCACCACACCGGCCAAGAGGAGGGGACGCTCGAGGACGACCGCGAGCGCGGCCAGAAAGCCGGCGAGAGAGACACAACCCCACAGGTGACGTGTCACGCGCATATTGGTCGTCCCACCGGAATGGGTTTGAAGGTACTGGTCATCGGCGATTGGTGCAATTCCATACCGTGGCGTCGTGTGATCGTTGGACGCGTGTCGCGCGCGAACCGACCGTCACTCGTCGTCGCGCTGCTCGCTGAGGTGCTTCCAGATTTCGACGCATCCCGCACCGTCCCGCAAATCGCTGACCAGTTCGTCGTCCGCCTCGTCGGCTTGGTCGGTCGGTTCGGTCTCCTCCTTCGTATCGCTCGTGTCGGCCATACGAACCGATCTTGAGTCACCGGTGGTAATAAGTTTGCACTATTGGACCCTGATACTTTCACGAGATTGGAACGGTGAAACGGCGTAACTATCCGGTAGACACCGCCTATTTGATTGTTCTCGGTGCTTACCAATAGATACACTTTTGGCCCCGCTTGGAACACTAATGATAGCATCATGTCAGTACTGCTCACCGGAGGAGACGGCTATCTCGGATGGCCGACGGCAGTTCGGATCGCATCTCGGACCGACGACCACGTCGTCCTCGTAGACAACTTCGCGCGACGGGGCTGGGTCGAGACCGTCGGCTCGACAAGCGCCACTCCCGTGGCGTCCATGGACGACCGCCTCGAGGCGCTCGAAGAGGTCCACGGCGTCCGGAACCTCTCGTTCGTCGAGGGCGACCTCACCGACGGCGACTTCGTCGACCAGTTGCTCCGCGTCCACGAGCCTGAGACGATCGTCCACACCGCGGCACAGCCCTCCGCACCATACTCGCAGATCGGCCGCGAGCGAGCAAACTACACCCAGCACAACAATCTCCAGTCGACACGGAACCTCCTCTGGTCGCTTCACGAAAACGGCCTCGAGGACACGCACTTCGTCGAGACCACGACGACCGGCGTCTACGGAGCCCCCTCGTTCACCGTCCCCGAAGGCGGCGCGACGATGGAGAATCAGGGCGAGCGCGACGACGTCCCGTTCCCCGCGATGGCCGGGAGCTGGTACCACCTGACGAAATCTCACGACGCGGCGAACATGCGGCTGGCCCACGAGCAGTTCGGAATACCCGTTTCCGATGTTCGGACGGCGATTACGTACGGCACCGATACGACGGAGACGGCCGCGGATCCCCGGCTCGGGACACGGTTCGACTTCGACTACTACTTCGGCGTCGTCGCTCACCGGTTCTGTGCACAGGCCGTCGCCGGCTATCCCATGACCGTCTACGGCCGCGGCCAGCAGCGCAAGCCCTTCATCGCGCTCGAAGACGCCGTCGAGGGACTGGCCCGGCTCGCGCTGTCCGATCCGGACGACCGGCCCGACAACCACACCGTCTACAATCAGGTCACCCGCGCGATCAGCATCGTCGAAGTCGCGGAAACGATCGCCGACGTGGCCAACGAATACGGGCTCGGCGTCGAAGTCGAACACTTCGAGAACCCCCGTGAAGAGGACGAGACACACGAGATGGAGATCGAAAACGACCGGTACGACGCCTTGATCGGCGGCCAATCGGTAACGTTCGAGGAAAGCGTCCGCTCGATCATCGAGACGCTGCTCGAGAACGAGTCGACCATTGTCGCCCACGAGGACCGGTTCCTTCCCGACATACTGAGCGAGGGCTGACCCATGCGGGTACTGGTCACCGGCGGCTGTGGGTACATCGGAAGCGCGCTCGTCCGTCGCCTCTCGGAGAACGAGGCGGTGTCCGACATCGTCGTTCTCGACTCGCTCGCGACCGGTTCGCCGCGCTCGCTGCTGGGCGTGGTCGACGGCCTCGAGTTCCGGCAAGGCGACGTTCGGGACGAGGACGATGTCGGGAGTGCGATGTGCGGTGTCGACCGCGTGATTCACCTCGCATCGATCACCGGCGCTACGAGCACGCACGGCCGACCCGAGGAGACGCGTGACGTTATCGTCGGCGGCACCGAGACCGTCGCGGCAGCGGCCGGAGAGGCGGGCGTCGACTCGGTCGTGTTCGCCTCCTCGTGTAACAGCTACGGCCGCGCGGCGAGTACGAACCTCGATGAGACGACGACACCGGCCCCGCTCAATCCATACGGGGAGGCGAAAGTCGAGGCCGAACGGGTGGTCCGCGAGGCGGCGGCCGAGCACGGCTTCTCGGCGACGTCGCTGCGAATGAGTACGAACTACGGCTACGCGCCCGGCATTCGGTTCAACCTCGTCGTCAATCACTTCGTCTTTCGGGGCCTAACCGGCCGACCACTGACGGTCTACAGTGACGGCGAGAACTGGCGGCCGTTCATCCACGTCCAGGACGCCGCCCGAGCGTACGAACACGCGGCAGTATTCCCCGAGCGATGGCCGCAAGACCTGTACAACGTCGGACGCACCGAGCAAAACTTCCGTATCGGGGATATCGTCCGCATCGTCAGGCGGGAACTCGACTGCGACCTCGAGATCGTCTATCTTGAGGGCGAACAGCCGAGGCCGTCCTACCACGTCGAGTTCGACCGGCTCTCGGAGACCGGGTTCGAGCCGGAGTGGACGCTGCGAGAGGGCATCCGTTCGCTGGCCGACCGGTTCTCCCGATCGAGGGAGGTCGGACGGGCAGTGGCGGCGTCGCCGCGGCAACCGGTCTCGGACGGTGAGTACCGATGAGCGCGGCCGACACCGGACCGACCGGCGTCGACGCCTTCCCCGTGGAGACGACGCGGACCCGCGACATCCTCGGCTGGGACTCGACACACACGGTCGAAGACACGATCCGAAAGCAGCTCAGACGGGACCCATGATTCCGGTTCTATTCGACCCGCTCGACGCAGCGTTGCTCGTGCTCACCGTCGGGATCCTCTACTGGGGATTCGACCGGTACCGCCGCCGATTCGAGCGGAGCGACCTCCTGATCGCAGTCGCGCTCGCAAGCGGCGTGCTGTCGTTCGTGTTCGTCCCCGAAACATTCGACGTCGTCGGGGGCGTCCTCGACATCGAGCGGCGATACATCGTCGTCTTGCTGCTCGCGAACGTCGTCCTGCTCGGGTTCGTCTTCCACGTGTTGAGTCTCGCCCGACGCGCCAACGACGAGGTATCGGCGCTGACGCGATCGCTGTCCGTCGATCAGGCCCCGACGACCGACGGCGGCGTCGAAACGGTGTTCGTCGTGATCCCCGCGTACAACGAGGGCGACACCATCAGCACCGTCGTTTCGTCGCTGCCGGACTCGGTCCGCGGCTACGAGGTCCAACCGCTGGTCGTATCGGACGGTTCTGCCGACGAGACCGCCGCCAACGCCGCGGAAAACGGCGCAATGGTCGTCGAACACCCGATCAATCAGGGACAGGGAGGGGCCCTGAAAACGGGGTTCGAGATCGCGCTCGAGAACGATGCGGCCATCGTCGTCACTCTCGACGGTGACGGACAGCATCCGCCGGACGAACTCGAGCGACTCGTCGCACCGATCGTCGACGCCGAGGCCGATTACGTCATGGGGTCGCGCTATCTCGGCGTCGATCGCTCCGGAAACGGGGTCGTCCGTCGGACCGGTATCCGGTTTTTCACCGGCGTGATCAACGTCCTGATGAACACCGGGATCACCGACTGTACGAATGGCTACCGCGCGATCCGCGGCTCGATGCTCGAGCGGCTCACGCTGACCGAAGAGCGATTCAACGCGCCCGAACTGATCATCGAAGCGCGGAAGAACGGCCTCCGACTCGAGGAGATCCCGATCCGGATCGAGGATCGGAAAGACGGCGACACGAAGAAACCCAAGTTGGGCTTTGCGATCGGCCTGACGCGCATCATCTTCGTCGCGTGGCTGCGATGACACCGCACTGCTCCGCCGATCTCGACCGGCGGGTACCGGTCCAGCGCCCGCGGCCGCAGCGAACACCCCTTCGGATACCATGAGAGTAAACGAAACGCGCAAACGAAACGTGGAAAAGACGTTCGAACGCTGTATCGAAGACTACGTCAGGGACGCGTCCGTCCTCGACATCGGCTGTGTCGCACACGACTCCGACAAACGCCACGACGAGGCGTGGTTACACGAACTCGTCGTTCGGACGGCCGACGACGCGGTCGGCGTCGACATCCTTGAGGACGAACTCGAGGTACTCGACGACGCCGGCTACGATGTCGTTCATGGCGACGCACAGGCACTCGCGCTCGAGAAGACGTTCGACGTGATCGTTATCGGCGAACTAATCGAGCACCTCGTCGACTTCGATGGGCTGTTGCAATCGATCGACGACCACCTTGCCGAGAGCGGCAAGCTCGTCATTACGACGCCGAACGCGATGGCGGTCCACTGGGTCGCGCTACGCCTGCTGGACCAGGAGTTCGTCAACACCGATCACACGTGCTGGTTCGACGCGACCACGCTGACCCAGCTACTCGAGCGATACGGCTTCGAGCCGACCGAGGTCACGTACGTCGGTGACTGTCGACTCACGCCCGAGGATCCGCTGCAGGCCGGCGGCTGGCTGTGCGAGCGCCTCCTGCCCGACCGCGTCGGGAAGAGCACGCTCGCCGTTGTCGCCACCCGCAGCGGCGAGTAACCGGCCGCTTCGGAGAACCGATCGCCGACGGTAGCCGATTCCACTCGTTTTCGGCCGTGTATTTCACACCTGTCCGTTCTCGAACGGTCGCTGCCCGCCTCTCCTCGAGCGGAGGCATCGCTGACCGTCCCCGTGAGCGGGGTGTCGTAACTCGTAGTGAGTGCCAGAGAGCAACAAGCGGTACAGTGAGACGGGTCGTCGCTGTCCGAGTTGTGGCGTCTTCTCGGCCGGGTCAGATCGGTCGTCGCTGCAGACACGGAGGCCGAATCCGAGCCGGTTACCGACGGAAGCCGGCGGCCGTTGCGAGCCGACCGAACCGGGCGCGGAGCCCGGACCCCGCGACCTCGCGCTCGCGGGCGACGTCCGAGAGGAGGTCCCCGACCCGGTCGCCGAGTTCGTCCCACCGGTGCTGCCGGTCGACGAACGCGACGCCCCGTTCGCCCATCGATCGGCGCCGGTCCGGGTCGGCGGCGAGCTCGCGGAGCGCCGTCGCGACGGCGTCCGGATCGTTCTCGACGGCGAGTCCGGCACTGGATTCTTCGGTGACGGACTCGATTTCCGCGACGGCGCTCGCGACGTACGGCGTCCCAACGGCCATCGTCTCGAGGAATTTCGTCGGTCGCGCGTAATCGAGCGCATGTTCGGTCTTCAGCGGCACCAGACTAATCGCCGACGACGCGACCAGCCCCGGAATCTCCTCGCGAGGGACCGGCCCGTTGATCCGGACGCGGTCGTCGCTATCCAACCGCGAACTGAGCGCCTCGAGTTCCTCCCGGCGTTCGCCGAAGCCGTAGACGACGAGGTCGTGCTCGATCTCGGCGCGTCGAAATCCGCGCAGAAACGGCTCGAAGGCCTGCCCCTCGCCTAACTTCCCCGTGTAAATGATCCGCGGCTCCTCGTCGGTCGCGATCGACGGGTCGAAGAGGTCGTCGTCGACGCCGAACGGAACCGTCTCGATCCTGTCCTCGTCGATATCGTACTCTGACCGGTACTGTGCTGCCATCGTCGGCGTGAGGGCGATGAGTCGGTCGCACCGCTCGATAGCGACCCACTCCATCCACCGCAGCAGCCGGTAGACGAGCGACCGTTCGTCGGTGAACCCGAAATCGACCGCATTCTTGAGCCAGCGGTCGTAGACGTCGACGACGAGCCCGCGCCCGGTCGCCAGCGCCGCGAGGCCGGGAACGAGCGTCGTGTGCGGGCCGATCTGGACGACCACGCAATCGTACTTGCGGCCGTGGACGAGCACGTAGACGGTCGCGAGCACCGAGAAGATGACGTGGTTCAGGATCCGCTCGAGGTCCGTCCGATCGTCGACGGGCTGATAGGTGAACAGGCGCGTGACGGGAACGCCGCCGATCCGATCGGTCGACCACGGGCGATAGCGGCGCTCGAACTCCCCGACGGGGACGGACGGCTGGGGACAGACGACGCGGGATTCGATGGCCTCGGGCGTGTTCCGGAGGAGCTTCTCCCACCGGTGTGCGCCGGCCATCGACTCCGGCGGGAACAGTTGCGAGACGACCAAGACGGACGACTCGTCGGTATCGCCCTCGGCGTCTGCGTCCGCGGCGCTCTCGTCGCGGGCGCGGCTCCGACTCGAGGATGCTGTTGATGCTGACATGCGTAGTGAATCAGGGTTCGATCGGGTTCTCGACGCCGAACTGAAGCAGCTCGACGCCCGCGTCGTCGAACCACGAGCGGTGCTCCTCGAGGGCGGCCACCGTCTCCTCGTGGGGGACCAGTTGGACGACCACGTCGGGCGACTCGCGCTCGAGGACCGAGCGTAATTCGTCGTAGGCCAGCGCGTCGACGTGACGGTCGTAGTGGCGAACGCGGTAGCCGTCCTCGCGAACGTCGGTCACGATCTGCGTCGCGGGGCTATTTCGACGGTCGTCGACGCCCGGTTTGTACGCGGCCCCGAGCGCGACGACCGTCGGGTCCGCGAGCGGGGCGAGCGCCCGGCGGATCTTGCGCGCGGCGACGGCCGGCATCTTGTCGTTGATCCGGCGCGCGGTCGTGATGAGGTTCGTGTGCTCCGGATCGACCTCGTTCAGGAACCACGGATCGATCGGGAGGCAGTGACCGCCGACGCCGATCCCCGGCCGGAGGATGTCGACCCGCGGGTGGTTGTTCGCGAGGTCGATCACTTCGCTCATGGCGACGTCGAGTTCCTCCCCGATCAGCGCGAACTCGTTCGCGAGCGCGACGTTGACATCCCGGTACGTGTTCTCCATGAGCTTGCAGAGTTCGGCCGACAGCAGGTCGGTATAGTAGACGTCACCCTCGAGGAACGGCTCGTAGATCGCCGCGGCGCGTCGCCGGCTCCGCTCGTCGATCCCGCCGATGATGCGGTCGTTAGTGACGAGTTCATCGAAGACGTTTCCCGGGAGGATCCGCTCCGGTGAGTGTGCGAGCTGAATATCCTCGCCCGGCTCGAGCCCGGCGTCCTCGAGGAAAGGCACGACTGTCTCCTCGCAGGTTAGCGGTGGCACCGTCGACTCCACGTTCACGATGTCGCCCGGCTCGAGATACGGCCGGATCGACTCGAGGGCCGCCTCGAGCGCCGAGAGGTCTGGGCTCTTGTTCGGCTCGGTCAGCGGCGTCGGGACCGAGATGACGAACGCGTCGCCGTCGGTCGGCTCGGTCCGCGCCTCGAGGTTTCGCTCGACCGCGTCGGTCGCCAGCAGCGCTTGCAATTCGTCCTCGTCGAGGTTCAGGGTCCCGTCGTTGATCTCCCGGACGAGGCCCCCGTCGATGTCGACCCCGACGACTCGCTTGCCGTTGTTCGCGAGCAACAGCGCCAGCGGCAGGCCGACGAACCCGGTGCCGACGACGACCACGTCCTCGATCGGCTCGATCGCCGGGTCGTCGCAGGCGTTGCGGGTATCGCGGTCACCGCGATTGCCACGATCTCCGTCGCTACCGCCACTGCCACTGTCTGCGGATCGCGCCGACCGCGTCCGCTCGGGCCGCGGCTCACTTGAGGTCATAGTACTCACGCATCCAGTCGATCGTCCGCGGAATCCCTTCCTCGAGGGAGACGCGCTGTTCGTGATCGAGGTCGCGTTTCGCCTTCTCGACGCTGGCTTTCTTGTTGAGCGTGTTGTGCGTCTCGGTCCCTCGGTACTCGACCTGCTCGTCGTCCTTGCCGAGGTAGCCCAGCACCATGTCCGAGAGCTCCTTGATATCGTAGTACTCCTCGCCGGCAATGTTGTACACCTCCCCGGGGCGGAAGGAGTCGATGACGTTCGCGAGCGTGCGTACGGTGTCGTCGATGTACGTGAACGAGCGGTGGTGATCCTCGTAGACGTGGTACGGCAGGTCGTGCAGCGCCCGGTAGCAGAACTTGCAGACGACGCTCCGATACTCACTGTACTTCTCGCCCGGCCCGTACGTATTGAAAAACCGGACCCGGACGGACTCGGTGCCGTGCCGGTCGGCCGCGTTCATGATCTGTTGCTCGTTGACCCACTTCGAGATCGCGTAGTCGTTCAACTGGCGCGGGCCCTCCTCGAGCGGAACGGACTCCTCCATCACGTCGTCGTAATCGCCGTACACCTCGCTGCTCGAGGAGAAGATCAGTCGGAAGTCGTGTTCGGCCTGCAGCCGACACACGTTCTTCGTGCCGACCGCGTTCGACTGCCACATGGTCTCGTAGAAGTCCTCGCCGTTCTTCCGGCCGAACTCCGCGCCGAGGTGGTAGACGTAGTCGAACTCGCGATCCTCGAAGACCCGCTCGAGTTGGCGGTACTCGCTGACGTCACAGCGATAGTACCGGTCGCGTTCGTTCCAGGGGAGGTCGGCCACCCAGACGTCGTGACCGCGTCTTTCGAGTTCGTCTGTCAACGGTGCGCCGATCGCTCCCAGTCCTCCGATTACGAGCACTGATGCCATGTTCTCACGCTCTACAAGCGGTGGTAATTACCTTGCGGCGGTTGGCGTGGCGAAACGGGCCGATATGTTACAGTAGGGTCTCCAAAATCCGGTCCGCGGCGGTGCCGTCCCCGAACGGGTTCGGCCACGCCCCGTCGCGATCGACCATCGCCTCGGCTCCCTCGACGATCGCTGTCCGGTCGGTACCGACCAAGCGGTTCGCGCCGATATCGATCGTCTCCGGCCGTTCGGTGTTGTCGCGGACCGTGAGACACGGCGTCCCCAGGATACACGTCTCCTCCTGGACGCCGCCGGAGTCCGTGATCGCGAGCCGCGCGTGATCTTCGAGGGTCAGGAAGTCGAGGAAATCGAGCGGGGGGACGAGCCGGATCGGATCGGGGACCGATCGGCCGAGTTCCTCGAGGTTCTCTCGCGCTCGCGGGTGAATCGGGTAGACGACCTCGCGGTCGGTCCGGTCCGCAAACTCGCCGACGCCCGCGAGGATGCCCGTGAAGCGGTCAGGATCGTCGACGTTCTCCGCCCGGTGGGCAGTGAGCAGGTAGAACTCGCCGGACTCGAGGTCGCGGTCCTCGAGGACCGTGCTCTTCCGGGTCGCGAGGTCGCGGTGCTGCGAGACGGCGTCGACGATCGTGTTCCCGGTGACGACGACGCGCTCGTCGTCGATCCCCTCCGCCGCGAGCAGCCGGGCCGACTCGTCGGTCGGCGCGAAGCGGTAGTTCGACACGTGATCGGCTAACACCCGATTGATCTCCTCGGGCATGGACCGGTCGAAGCTCCGCAGCCCTGCCTCGATGTGGGCGAGCGAGGGCTCGAGTTTGCTCGCCGCGATCGCGCCGGCCAGCGCCGAGTTCGTGTCACCGTGGACGATCACGTGGTCCGGCCGCGTCTCGGTGAGGATCGATTCGATACCGCGGATCATCTCGGCCGTCTGTGCGCCGTGATCGTCCGAGCCGACCTCGAGGTTGTGCGTCGGCGTCGGTAACTCGAGTTGCTCGAAGAAGACGGTATCGAGCGAGTCCGAGTAGTGTTGTCCGGTGTGGACGACGACGTACGGAACGTCTCGATCGTCGCACGCCCGAATGAGCGGCGAGAGTTTGATGATCTCCGGACGCGTTCCCAGCACGAACGCGATTCTGGGGGCAGCCATGTGTTGCCGCGGTATCACGTCGACCGTAAAGAATCCTCAGTGAGTAATGAGGTGCTTCGCCGCGCTCCCGCTCTATCGAACGTCCCTACCGAGTCCCTACCGCTCGACTGACCGTGGGAGCGGTCTCGCTCCCGCGGGCCGCCTCGTACATCTCGCGGTGGCGGTCGACACAGTGATCCACTGAAAACAGCGTTTCGGCGCGGTTTCGAGCCGCCTCGCCCCGTCGACGCCGTTCCGCGGGAGCGTCGAGCGCGTCGCAGATCGCGCCCGCGAGCGCCGCCGGATCGGCCGGGGGAACGACCCATCCGTGCGTCCCGTCCTCGAGTTGCTCCGGAACGCCGCCGACGCGCGTCGCGACGATTCCCGACTCCATCGCCATGGCCTCCAGTACGGCGATCGGGCACGCCTCCGTCACCGAGGGCAGGACGAACACGTCGAACGACGAGAGGAGTCGCGGCACGTCCGATCGGTGCCCGAGGAATCGCACGGTCTCCTCGAGGTCCAGCCGGGACCGGAGCCGCCCCAATCGCTCGGCGTACCCCCGTCGCGACTCGAGTACCTTCCCGACGATGGGTACGACGACCGGGCCGATTCGATCGCGAACGCGCGCGATCGCCCGAAGCAAGTACTCGTGGCCCTTGACCGGGTTGACGTTGCCGACGGTGCCGACGATCGGCACGCTCTCGGCGACTCCCAACTCCTCGCGGAGCGACCGCTCGCCGGCCGCCACCGTCGTCGGATCGAACTCGGCCACGTCGACCGGCGGGTACACCGTCCGCGACCGGACCTGCCCGTCGAAGAAGTAGTCGCCGACCGCGTCCGCGGCGAGCGCGATCTCGTCCGCGGTGGCTCGAGCGAGGCAGGCCATCCCGCGGGCGAGCGGTCGCGGGGTACCGGTATCGTTGAAGAACCAAGCCAGCGGCGTGTCCGTGCGTCGGGCGGCGATGGCGGCCGGGAACGAGAGCGTCATGCTCGCGTGGACCACGTCGATATCCCGGCGCTCGATCGCCGCCGCGAGCCGGGCGATCGACGGGAGCAGCCGGGCGGCAAAGCGCGCGTTCGCGAGCACGTTCCGGGGTGGCCGTAACTGCGGCGGACCGGGTCGGACGACCTCGAAGCCGCGGTCGGCTGCCATTCGTTCGAACGCGTCGTCGCCGTCCGGCAGGTGAAACACCGTCTCGATACCGCGGTCGCGCAGTCCCTCCGCGACGGCCAGCGACCGGCGCTGGGGACCGCCCACGCGAGGGTCGGCGAGGCTATTGAGAACCCGCATTCGTGCTCGGTGCGTTCGATCCGAACCAGCATAAAACGTACCGACGGGCCGCGAGAGAACTCGGCACCTACGTCCAGTCGACGCCACGAGAGACGGCCGTAAGGCGACGCTATGCCGACTCGAGGCGGACGGCTTACGTATATCCGAGATCGCGGAGCCGCTGTTCGGCCCCGTCCGAGAGCGACACCTGTTCACCGGCGACGGCGCCTTCCGCCAGCCGCTCGAGCCGTTGCTCCGCCTCGCGTTCGGAGAACGACGGCTCGCCGTAGCGACTCGCGCCGCCGTCGGCGTACGCGCCGACCGCAGTCGGGAGGTTCCGGCGGACGTACCCCCGCTTCGCGCTCGCGACCGTCTTCCCGGCGAGGACGAGCAGCCGCTCGGGAAGCGACGTCCGGGCGAACGCGTAGCCCCCGTCGGCGTCCCAGAGGCCCTCGTAGTGGAGCGATCCGGAGCCGAACGGCAGCGACGACGGCAGCACCCGGTTCTCGTACGTGCAGGGTCGGGGCTCGTTCGTGAGCGACCGCACCGCCGATCTGCCGTCGAACTGCGCCCGGTCGCTCGGCTCCTCGACGCCGAGCACGTCGAGGACCGTCGGGAGCAGGTCGGCGTGGTGGAACACGGCATCGTCGACCGCGGTCGTCGGCAGGTCCGGATGGAACAGCGCCGTCGGCACGTAGACAAGTTCGGGCCGCATCGGCGAGCTGTGCCCGAGTTCGCCGCCTTCGCCGAGCAACTCGCCGTGGTCCGAGGTGTAGACGACGAGCGTGTCATCGAGACGCCCCGTCTTCTCGAGGCGACGCAGCCGCTCGGAGAAGAGTTCCGCGTCCAGTTCGACGCTCCGCCGATACTCCTCCCGGAGGGTCGCCGTGTCGGCCGCTCGCCGCCGCCGGAAGTAGTCCGATGCGGTCCCCGAGAAGTCGCCGTACGGCGCGTGGCCGCCAGGCCCCCGCTCCATCGCGACGAACGGCGACTCGAGGCCCTCGAGCGGGTCGTCGACGGCCGGCGGCTCGACGCCGAGGACGGTGTGGATCGGGTCGACGGCGTTGCCGTGTTCCCGTTCGGCGTACGCGAAGATCGAGTTAACGAAGCGCGTCTCGCGTCCCGGAACGTCGAACAGTCGGAAGGCGTCGGCCGACAGTCGGTGGTTGAACGTCACGACCCCGTGAGTCGTCGGGTAGCGGCCGGTCGCGAGCGAGGCGAACGAACTCGGGCTGTGCGTCGAGGCGCTTACCGACCGCACCGTGGCCGCCCGGTCGGTCACCCGATCGGGCACGGCGTCCCATCGCACGGCATCGCCGACGTAGACGAATACGTTCTCGACATCGAGCGACTCGAGGGCCCGCTCGAGCGTACGGCTGGATGACATCATCGCCCCGTATCATCCGCTCCGTAACGAAAGCTTCGGTGAAATGTGTCCCTTATCTCCATTGGAAATCGGTTGTATGGGTATCTGACTGAATACTCGGTCGGAGGCCGCGACACGGACACCGGAGGAAACCGGTCCTAGAGCGGTATTCCGCTCGTATCCAGCGGAACGTTCCGCCGCACAGTCGATCGGAACCGGGACGATTGAACGAACAGACAGAGGAAATAAACGCCAGCGCCGACGGCGACGAGCACGGCGAGGGACACGTATTCGTTGAGCAACGGCCCGCGGCTCGTTTCGAGACGGGTCCCCGCGTAGACGACGGCGGACATCACGCCGGCGGACAGCCACTGATACGCTATTTCCCGTCCCGGGATCGTCAGCGGGAGTTCCGCGTTGAGGTAATGTGCTGCCAACGCGAACCCGATCACGGCCGAGAGCGCGGTCGCGACCGCGGCACCGGTCCAGCCGTAGAGAGAGATCAGCACGACGTTGAGTACGATATTGCTCGCTACGAACGCAATGTTCGTTCGGAACGAGAGGTCGGGGCGGTCGATGGCGTTGAGGGCGTTTACCAGTTGGCGCTGATAACTGTAAATGAGAACGGCCGCGACGAGGATCCACATAACGGTCGCTCCGGCGGCGAACTCGTCACCGTAGATCCCTAGGATCCGATCACCGAGTAAGACGCTTCCACAGAGCCCGGGGATCAGAAAGAGACCCGTATACGCGATCGAGACGTTGACCAGGTCGGCTATCGTCCCCGTCTCGTCCTCGGCCGAGAGTTTGCTCATCTCCGGGAAGAGCGTGGCCTTGATCGAGGAGCCGAAGATATCGAGGAGTTTGGCGATCGACCACGCCACGGAGTAAATACCGATCAACCCGGACGGCACGAACGCACCCAGTACGAGGATGTCGGCGTTGCTGAACGAGCGCGCCCGGAGCGAACCGAGCCACGAGAATTTGGCGAAGTCGAAGACGCTGACGAAGTGACGTCGCCTCGGAATGCCGTAGTTCACGGAGAACAGAACGAACGTGATCGCGCCGGCACAGAGACCGGCGACCGCGTAGCCGACGAACATGCCGATCAGCCCGTATCCGACGGCGACGAGTCCGACCTGTAGCAGGGCCTGACCGAGTTTTCGACCCAGAGAGACGAAACCCGAGACGTGAACGAGGCGGTACCCGTTCAGCACGGCGATAGCGAACTCGAAGAACAGACTGGCGAAAAAGAGCAACACGATCAGGCTCGCGGCCTGCACGCCGACGTATGCGTTCAGCTGTTCTCTGAACAGGAGTATCGCCGCGGACAGCGCCGCGATCGGAACCGCGAGCATCACTGCACCGGCGACGACGAATGCCCCCCGTTCGTCCCCTTCGCTAAGGCGTTTCGTGACCGCGGTCGTGATCCCGAACTGTCCCCCTATCTTCAACCAGAGGACGACCGCTATCGCCAGCGTGTAGACGCCGTATCTCTCCGCACCGAGCACTCGAGCGAAGTACACCGTCGAGAGGAACCCGATCACCGTGGCCGCGACCGTCGTCCCGTAGTAGACGAGCGAGGTTTGACCGATCTTCATCGTTCACCGGATACCCATTCTACCGACGTCAAAGGGAGGTGCCCGAACAGGGTCGCGAAGGAATGGCATTTTGCTGTCGGCCGTAACGCAACGCCGGTATAAAGGAAATGGCCGATAGAGATGACTGCTGATACGGAAAGCCGTTCCTACCGAAATCGAATCATGTCCGTAACTCGTACTCGCGGAATGATGCGGGGAAAACACTAAACGTAATTGTCTCGTCTCTCGGCGTACTCAAGTGGTTCCGAAGTGGCGACATCCGGTGCGGAATCTGGAGCGAAACACATGAACGTACTGGGATTTACGGCCCACCGAGCAGAGAAGTTCCGACAACCGTTCGAAACCCTCGGCGGGAGGTGTGACTACATCTCCGTCGCGGACCGAAACGGGTTCGACCGGTACAAGACGATGCTGCTCACGGGTGCTCACACGATCAGACGCGAGCGGCCGGACGTCCTCTTGGCGAACGGAGCGGACCTCGTCGGATTCGTCGCGATCCTTCTCGGGATGGTCTACGATACGCCCGTCGTGATCCGTCACGGAGGGGACCTGTGGCGACAACGCACCGAGAAGCGACGAGAGCAGTTACGGCGGCGGGATTATTTCGGCTATCTCAGTTTCCGCGGTCTCACGGTTCTGAACGCGATCACGTATCGTCTGGCAGACGGGTATATCGTCGTCTCCGAAGAGTTACGAGAGATAACGCACGAGAACACCTCGTGTCCGCGATCCCGGATCAAGGTCGTTCCACCGCATATCGAGGTCGACCGGTTCGAGCCCGGCGAGCAGCGAACGGCAGCGTGCACGCCCGACGCCGAAAACGTCGTCCTTACGGTCACGAACCTGCGATACCAGGGGAAGTTTCGAGGGGCTCGAGACTGCGTCGACGAAATAACCGGTCTCCTCCGGGAGGACCCCGACACCGCATATATCATCGCGGGAGGCGGGTTGTACTACGACGAACTCGTACGGTACGTCGAGGAGGTATCATCTCCCCCGGTCAGGGACCGCATTCACACGCCGGGCCACGTCAACGATATCGAAGCGCTGTACGAACTCTCGGACGCGTTCGTGTACATCTCGTACATCGACGGCTACCCGAACGTCGTTCTGGAAGCGCAGGCGGCGGGCCTGCCGGTCATCTCGAACCCGGCCCACGGGATGCCGATGCAGATCGACCACGGTGAGACCGGGTTCCTGGTTGACCCGTCTACCGAGGGCTCGATACGGGAGCCACTCGAACACCTCTTCGAACGGCCGGACGTGAGCAGACGGATCGGCACGCAGTCGATCGAACGCGTTCGTCGGGAGAACACCGCAGAAGCGATCGCCACGGAACTCGTCGACGCGATTGGAGAGATCCATGCGCGGGTATAGCGCGATCCGAGAGGGGCGGCTCCAGCGGCTCCTGCTCGGACTCTCACTCGTCCTCTCGCTCGCCTCGGTTATCCACGTCCTCTCGACGCCACCGGCATCGGGGTACGAGACGTCAGTCACTTCGGCGTACTCGATGGAACTCTTCGGAGCCGTCGCCGTCAGTTCGTTGCTCGGGATATTCGTGGACGCCACCTCCGAGCGCAAACGCTACTGGTGGAAGTTCCTGATCCCGCTCTTCGTTTCGTATCTCCTCCTGTTCTGCTTGCCGCTGTTCCGCGGCTACGCGCTCTACGGCCGCGGCAACTCGGACGTCCTGTTTCATCTCGGTGAAGCGCGAACGATCGTGAACACTGGGTTCATAAGCCCTGATAACTGGTATCCCGTGATTCACATCCTGCTCGCCGTTCTCGAGCAGTTCGGAATCTCCCTCGAGCAGGGCAGGTATCTCGTCCCGCTCCTCTTTTTCGGCATGTATCTCGGCTTCGTGTCGCTCTACGCCGACCGCGTCGCGTCCGACTCAACGGAATCGATCGTCCTGATCGGTTGTGCGCTCCCGTTGCTGTTCGGACGATTCCATCTGAGCCTCCATCCGTCCGTCCTCTCGTTTTTCGTTGCTCCGGTATTCCTCTATCTGCTGGAGTCACATCGCGGTGCGAGAGAGCAGCGGCGATTTACCGCCCTCTCGCTCGTCTTCGCCTCGTTCGTTCTCTTTTTCCATCCGATCACGACCCTGTTAGTCGCCGTCCTCATCGTTGCGTATACGGTCTCACCGCGGCTTACGCGGATGGTTCGTCGCACGACACCGACGACGGATCGACGGACCGCGACGGTATTCCTCTTCGTTCTCGTCGGGTTTTCGGCGTGGTATACACGGTTCGAGCGGCTCGGGACCAATTTGGTCCAGTTTATCGCTCCGGCGCTCCGCACGCGGAAATCGGCGGCCGAGGCACAGCAAGCCGAAGCGATGGGGCTGAAGCCGACCGAACTGGTCGTGCAATTCCTCGAGATGTACGGTTCGATAGCCGTCTACGCGCTCCTCTCGGGTCTGTTCTTCGTCGCCGTCACCGTCGCCGTCGCGAACCGAACTGCGAAGCGACGCGACCTGGACATCGCCGTCCAGTTGATCGCCGGCGGCGGGATCGCCATCGTATTGGTTTTTTACTTCACGATGAGCCCGACTCGGGGGTTCCGATATCTGATACTCGCGATGACGCTCGCGGTCGGCCTTCTCCTATCGCGGCGGTACGGACGGGAACAGCGCCGCGGGTTCGCACACGTCGGCGCTATCGGCGTTCTCCTCGTGTTGCTGGTCACGTTCCTCGCGGTCGGCGGTCTCTACACGGATCACAACCACCTCACGCACTCCGAAGCATCGGGAGCGGCACACACCATCGAGACGGCGACCGGCAAGTACGAGACCGCGTCGTATAGCACGTCTCGAGATATCGCTTGGTACTCGCTCGGCTACCGTAGCGCGACCGAACGAGACGTTCAGCCGTTCCGAGGCGGCGGGACCGAAACGGAGCCACCGCCGTCGCTTGGGTACGGTGACGACGACGACCGGTTGGGGGACGCCTTCGAAACGTATCCCCAGTACCTGTTCCTGACGGAACACGACCGACGAGCCCCGTACAACGGGTCCGAAAGCGCGTACACCGAATCCGAGCACGCCCGGTTAGCGGACGATCGAGCAGCGAACAAAGTCTACGAGAACGGGGAGACGGAACTCTGGGTGATTGACCCGGCCGATCGTCAGTGACGGTGTCCCGGTTCGGCCAGTTCGCCTCGCATCGGGTACACGGTGTTCTGCTCATGGGAGCGTGTTCGTAGGGGTGCCGTACTCGACGGACGGACCTGTGATTTTTTGCCCCATTTCGGTCATCACGGGAGTATGCGTCCGCTCGCGATGATGCAGCGCGCTCTCGATTCTCCGGAGCACGCTGCCAGATACCTGAATCGGCTGTATCACACCCTCGTTCACGGGGACGAGCACTATCGGAACGGGGTCGCGGTATTGGGAGAAGACTGGGACAATCTGATACTCCTCGACGGGTGCCGGTACGACACGTTCGCTCGACACGTCGACTGGGACGGCGCTCTCGACTCTCGGTACTCGCGCGGCTCGAGCACTGTCGAATTTCTCCGGGCGAACGTTGCGAACGAGACCCTGAACGATACCGTATACGTCACTGCGAACCCGCAGTTTCACCGCCATCGAGACGAACTGGAAGCGGAGTTCCACGCTCGTATCGACGTCTGGAAGGACGACGGGTGGGACGAAGAGTACAAGACCGTCCTGCCCGAGACGGTCGCGGAATACGCGCTCTCGGCCGCCGAAGAGTATCCGCAAAAGCGTCTCCTCGTTCACTTCATTCAGCCGCACTATCCGTTTATCGGCTCGAAGACGTCGTTCGATAAGCGACAACTTCACAGTGACGACGAGCGACCCGCGTTCTGGAACGAGGTCTTCACCGGCCAACTGGATCTCACCGCCGAGGATATCCGACCGTTGTACGACGAGAACCTTCGCTTGACGCTCCCGTCCGTCGAAGAGTTACTCGCCGAACTGCGAGGAAAGACGGTCGTCACCGCGGACCACGGCAACGCTATCGGCGAGCGGTCGTTTCCGATCCCGATTCGGGAGTGGGGGCATCCGCAGGGAGTGTACATGGAAGAGACCGTGAAGGTTCCCTGGTTCGTGTGGGAAAACGGTGACCGAAAGGAGTACTGCGCCGATTCGACGCCCGATTCACGCGACCGAGGCGATTCCGCAGTCGTCGAAGAACGGTTACAAGAACTCGGCTACCGGACGTGAGCGTCCGCGAGCGGTGCGAAACAGCACAACGGCTCCCGTATGAGACGGTGAAACCGAAACCGGTCGTGCGAAGCCAGCCCGCTCTATGCGGACGACACCGCCCCGTCATCGACATCGATCCACAGGTACGTCGAGTAATCGGCGTTCTCGAGCGACGGATTCGCCGGCACGTCACCGTCGAGATACACGAGCCAGACGAACCTGACGGCATCACCGGTCGCAGCCGGCGTGATGTTATGAGAGTAACGCCACGTCTGGCCGTGATTGAGCTGGGCCTCGAACCGAGTGAGTTCGCGTTGTTCGACGACCGTTTCGTTCCCGTCGCCGTCGAGATTCTGTTGAGCGACGACGACGGTGTAGTCGACGGGCCGTCGTTCGTCGTTGTCGATCTCGAAAACGAGTTCCTGGGACTCGTTGAGACCGATAGTCGAGGGGTAGTCGCCGGTGACGAGTTCGCCGTCGTCCTCGGTCAGAACGGCCACTTCGGAGAACCGCTCGCCGCCCGACGGCGTCGCCACCGAGTATCCGACGCCGCCGACGGCGAACAGGACCGTGACGACGAGCAAGACGTTCAACGCTGCATCAGCTCTCGAATCGGGGCCACGTAGTACCGTCCGACTCGCGGCGATCCACCGTCGATACGGGACTCGAAACCGATTTCGTGGCGGGAGTTCCCGCCGACGGGCCGCGGCGATCGCCGTCGCACCGACCGCCGCTCCGCTCACGGCGAGCAGTACCGGGCCGAGGCGAACTCCCCACGGCGTGTAATTCAGCGCGAGCCCCGCCAGTGTGACGATCGCGACGCTCGAGCCGAGCGAGAGGACGGCGCGTTCGGGTCCGCCGATCGCAGTTGGCGGCGATTCGGTACGAAACCGATCGCGACCCTCAGCGGCGTCCGTCGCGCTGTCGGGGCCGGCTGAATCGTCGGCTTCGGGAAAGAGTGCTGCGACGAGCGCGTATCCCGGAACGAACAGCACGAACGCGAGCCCGAGCGGGATTCGGACGGCGGTCTCTCTCACGATCGGTGCGAAGACGGCCACGTTCGTCGCGACGATCACGCCGACGACGGCGACGAGGTCGGCTGGCGTTTCGCGGACCGATCGCGGGAGCAACTTCCACAGTGTACCGGACACTGTCATCGATATCGACTAGCGACGGGGGACTTTGAAAGTTAGCCAGTCCGAACCCCGGTCGCCCGCGGCGGTAAGGACAGCGATACGCGACACCGTTATCGATCGGCCGACTCAGTTGAGGGGTCGCGGTCGTCAGTCGCGGTGAGATCGCACAACCGACGCCCGGTCTCGAGGACGTGTTCGGCCTCCTCGGGCGAGACGTCCGCGACGTCGAACGTCGCTCGCTCGTAGTGTTCGGTCACGCGGCGGAGGAGGGCGCGCTCCGAGTCGCCGGACTCGCTGTCTCGGTCGCCGTCGGACCCGCCGATCCCGCGATCGGCCGAGCGGCGGTAGAACTCCCAGTGGGTCAGCGCGTCGGTGGCGTCGCCGGTATCGACGCGACCGGACAGGGCGTGACGCACGGCCGCGTACCCCATTTCGACGGCTCGGTCGGGACGACCGCGTGCGAGCGAGTCGTGTCCGCGCGCGAGCAGCGATTCGGCGGTCGCGGTCCGCGATCGCTCGGATCTCGAGTCCGGGTTGTCGGGCCTGTCCGCCGTCACTTCGGGATCGCGCTGGTCGCCCGACTGCGAGGAGCGAGCGCGTGACCGCCATGCGAACGCGGCGAGTCCGAGCGCGGCGAGCAGTCCGACTCCCAGTCCGAGTACCGCCCATGCGGGGAGCCCCATCCACGATTGGTTCGCAGCCGAGAACGACACGGTCGACGCCGCGGTGGCGGACGCGAGGTTCGACCCGGAGCCGTCGTGCGTCGCGACGATCCGAACGTCACCGACCGCGGCCTCCTCGGGGATCTCCACCGTCGCGGAGACGGAGCCGTCGGGGTCCGACGTCACGGTCTCGAGCGTGGTTCCGTCCGCGCTGAGAGATACCGGTTGCCCGGCGATCCCCGTCCCATCGACCGTCTCGAGGGTGCCGTTGACCGCGACCGTTCGTCCCTCGTCGGTCAGGCGACTGGCCGAAACGTCCATCACGGCATCGGTTTCGCGGACCGTCACGTCGTTCGTCGCCGTCACCGGGGCGAGTGCGCGGTCTTCGTAGTTCAGTCGGACGCCCAACTCCCGCTCGCCGGCGGCGACCGAGGCGGGGACCTGAACGTCCGTCTCGAACGATCCGTTCGTCGTCTCGACGGTCCCGAGCCGCTCGTCGCCGAGGGTCACCGCGAGCGAAACGCCGTCGACAGGGACCTCGTCAACGTGGAGGTCACCGCTGACTGTCGCGGTCTCGCCGTAGGCGACCTCGTCCGTCGTCTCGAGGTTCGAGACGGTCGGTTCGGCCTGCTCGATCGAGATGTCGACGGTCGTCTCGCTCCCGAGGAAGACCGAGCCGTTGGTCGGAACGTACTCGACGGTGAGTTGCTCCGTCGATAACCGATCGTCGGTCGGGCGGTACTCGAACGTGAACGACCCGTCGGCGTCCGTCATCGTCCTGAGCGACTCGTTCCCGACCTCGAGTCGGATCGTCTCGTCCCCGATCGGCCGCCCGTCGGCCGTCCGTATCCGTCCGACGCCGGTCAACGGCTCGCGGAACGAAATCTCCTCGCGCTCGGCATCGACCGTGAGCGATGTCGGTACGAACTCCGTCTCGCGGATCGTCGTCTGTTGAGCCTGAATTTCCTCGTTTACCTCCTCGATCGAGGTGTCGGCCTCCGAGAGGTTCCGGTCGGTCTCGGCCTCGAGTTCGTCGTAGTTCTCGCGCAACTCGCCGCTCGACTCGTTGGCGGTCGCGGCGAGGTTCTCGAGTTCGCGCGCGAGTGATCGCGCCCGTTCTTCGTTGCCGGCTGCCCGCGCCTCCTCATACGCATCTTTGACCTCGTGGTACTCCCGGACCGTGTTGATCACGGTTCGTTGGTTCTCGCCCGCAAGTTCGAACAGTTCGCTGCGGCTTTCGTTCGGGGTCTCCGCCGCTATCTCGTCGTACTGATCGATCAACTCAGAGTATGAACCGTCGAGGGAGCGGGCGGCGCGATCGTACTCACCCTCTCTGAGTCGGATCGCGCCCTCGTCGAGCGTGTCGGTCATGCGAGTCGCCAGCCGATGTTCCAGCGCCGTGAGGTCGCCGGACTCGTCGTACTCACTCGGATTCGCGTGCCGGGTGGTCACGTTGCTGTCATTGTTCTCGTCGGCCTGAACGGCGAGCGGTGGCTGTACCGTCTGGACGACTGAATCGGACTCGAACCCGGCGGCGGTCGCGGTTGTAATGCCGCCGCCGGGTCCGCTCGCAAGGACGAGTACGGCGACGACGAAGACGGTGCTACTCGCACGCAGGTCGGTCACGGCCGTGCGTTCACCCTACCGGTACATAGCTATGCGTTCTGTTCGCGCTCGGCGAACGCCATCGAAGTAGGGTATGGACATCGTACACCCGATTACGAGCGGACACAAGAGAGAGCCGTTCCCGCTCCCAGGTTCGTGACTGCCACGTGACGACGCCCTCGTGCCGGTCGTGCATCTCCAGCGGGACAAAGAGACCATAAATCACGATCTACGATCGTCCCGGCCGCTGAAACGGGACCTGGGAGACAACTAAACGCCGTTACTCCTTTGACATCCTCCCCCCTGAACAGTAGTTCCGAATGCCAAAATCTGTGCATTGCTTATTTTCACCTCATTCCGATTGAACTGGCTGTTCAGTATAGAGTTAAGCGTTCGCGGCTACCCGGTGGAACGGACGAGAAATCCGACGCGGGACCCACAAGAGGAACTCAACGATAGGAGTTACTTTCTCCAATCGGGGTGGCTCCGCACGATACTGGTCCCTTACATGCTCAACACGACCCTTATTTTTCAGATACCCAAGATCACTTTCGACGCGTGATTCGGTGAGGTCACAACCGATCGCAATCTCTGCGGCTGTTTGCGGCTTGGGGCCTCTTCTAGCGTCAGATACACAATGTTCAACGTCTGGAGTCAGAGCGTCATCTCACCCGCACCCGTCTTGTCATTAAGGCCGGACACGTACTCGAATTCCGGCCCCGTTTGGGACGATCTATATCGAATGACCATGACACTATCGAGGACGAACCAGAGGGCACTGTTCCGTTACGCGTGAAAAGTGAGGTGGCACGGTTTTGTTGCGTCCATGCCAAAAATCGACCGCCTCAGCGGGTGTAGCGACTGGATTGATTTGAGTTTTGTGGAGCGAGAGCGGGCACCGCGCCAGCTGATGGAGTTGAGTATTCGACTCCATCTTGCTGTATTGTCGCTTTCGAATACTATTCGAGAACTCGAGGAGTTCGGAGTCAACCGATAACGGAAGGCTGTTCACGATTGGGTACAGAAAGCTGATCTACAGCCAGCAACTGACGCGAATCCGAATCACGTTGCGATCGACGAAACCGTGGTTCGGATCGACAATCAACAGTATTGGCTGTACGCTGCAGTCGATCCTGAAACAAACAGAGTCCTCCATATACGGCTGCTTTCGACGACTACGACCGCATTGACTGAACTCTTTTTTCGAGAACTAACCGAGAAACACGACATCGAAGACACTGTGTTTCTCCTCAATGGAGCACAACATCTCCAGATAGCACTCCGGCGATGCAGGCTCCGATTTCGATATGAAATACATGGAAATCGGAACCCTGTTGAACATATCATTAGAAATATAAAATAATGGACCTCTTCGTTCCCAAACTGTTTTAGTCACGTCAGACCATCAACCGCAGAATCGTGGCTCCAAGCCTTCGTCGTCCGGCAGAATTCTACAAACTAAACACGACCGTCGAGACTAAATTGATTGAATATTACGAATATATTCATTCAAAGCCAGCACTTCATTATAGAACTCTCATTGCGGATCGAAACACAAGGGGATCCGTTTGACACTGTTGACCTGGATTCCGTTCTCGATGATGTCTTCACCGATCTTCAGTTCAAAATGGCCGTTGATCGCCTCCTCGAGCGGGGCTACTTCTACGAGGTCGACGGTGAACTCCGTGTGACGACGCCAGAAGACTATCCGGGAGGGGACGGTTCGAGGGTCAACTGCTCACTACACGTGCTTCTTGTCTGCTTCAGTAGTCCTTCAAGCAGCAGTCCTATTTATAGCCAATGCGTTATATCATGTATGACTGACATTGGGAACCCGTTCGGGTTCGACGTTGCAACAGTTCTCACCGGGTCGGGGCTGACACTCTTGGTATCTGCAGGGATAATGAGATATGGCGATCAATTCGAGTATACCTCAGGAGAGCTCTATGGGGTAAGCGGTGGTGTGTTTATCGTACTCGGTGTCCTCTATGGACTCTTCCTCATCGTCAGTGGGTACCGTTGAGTGCCCAAGCGAACACGCAGAACTCTGTGCCGGCCGACCGTTCTATCTCCCGTCCTTATCGCTGAGGGTGCTAAACCTGTCACCAGTTAAGAGTTCCAATCAGTTATCCTCGACTATCTCGTCGACGAAACACCGAACCGCTCGTATCCAGCCCGAAGTACCGTCCGGCGATGTAGGCAACTGCTTCGGCCTCGAGTTCGCGTTTCGAGCGTTCGGTCTCGTCGTCGACGTCACCGTGCAACAGTTCGCAGATCGGCTCTCTATCTGTGCTGCATTCGTGCCCTCTCTTCAGCACGACTCGCCGAACATAGTCTAAAACTGGTAGAACCTCAGCAGTTACTTCGCACACGTAGTTACCGGTCAGTACAACCAACTCGCAGAACAATCCTCTGAGCCGATCCGTACAGCGACTACATGTCTACATCTTCGAGAACAGTCGTATCGTCGCTCATGATACGAAGGTCGCCATCTCCACACGTACAGGCTGGCCCCTTTCCGGTTCCGATCGGCCGTATTTCACCGTCAGGACCGAGGTGAACTGCGTGGGCAGTCCCGCAGTTATCACAGACTGCTGCTGCCCGTTGTTTCTCGTTATCCTCAGTCATCTCCACTACTACCTTGTGTGAGGATCTGGGTTAACAGTTGCCATCAGTCACTTTCCGTCTCTGGCCATTCTTCGTCAAAATACGGACTTCTTATCAGAATATGTCGGTCCAAGCCGGAGCGTCGTCTCTCACACGACGACGGAGACGACCCCGCCACCGACGATCGCGAGCCCACCGAGGCCGAAACAGACGACCCAGAACGGGACGCGGTCAACGACCCGCATGAGTGTGTCGATGGTGAGATACCCGACGAGCGCACTGACGCCGAGTGCCGCCAGCGCGGGCACCGGTTCGATACCGGGGAGACCACCGGCGCCCGTGACGGTGAGAGCGGCCGCCCCGAGACTCGCGGGGATCGACAGCAGAAAGGACAGGCGGAACGCCGCCGGCGGATCGTAGCTCCGGAACAGCAATGCGCTCGTCGTGATTCCCGATCGGGAAATTCCAGGTAGGATTGCAATGCCTTGAACGGCCCCGACCAGGATCGAATCCGGCAGCGTCGGCGCGTCGCGGATCCCCATCGACACCGACTCCGAGGCGAGCTGGAGAGCTCCCGTGAGGATCAGGAGGACGCCGATGATCGAGATGAAGACGCCGCCGGTGAGTTGGCCGGCGAGGTCGACCGCGTACACGTACAGCGGGATCCCGACGATCCCGGTCAGCAGCGTCGCGACGACGACGTACGACGCGACGGCGTTCTCAGCGCTGTAGGCAGTCGCGGGTCGCCAACCGGGCACCGCGCGGACGACCGTCGCGATGTCGTCGCGGTAGTAGACCGTCGCCGAGAGGGTCGTGCCGAGTTGTAGAAAGAGCGCCAGTTGGAGCGCCACGTCGGTTTCCGTCCCGACGAACGTCAGGAACAGCGCGAGGTTGCCCTGGCTCGAGACGGGCAACCACTCGACGATCCCCTGAACGATCCCGGCGAGGATTGCGACGACGAGGTCGATTCGGCTCACGGTGATGGTGCGAGGGTGTGGCTACTTAAATGAGCCCGATTCGAGTCCGCGCTCGAGTTGGGAGACAAATCGCACCTCGGTCGGCCGAATCGAACCTCGATCACTCGACCGTCACGCTCTTGGCCAGATTGCGCGGTTTGTCGATCGATCGGCCCAGCAGGTTCGCGACCCAGTAGGCGACCAGTTGCAACTGGACGTTCGCGAGCACCGAGCCGCCGAGATCGCCGACGGCGGGGATCTCGAGGACGTGATCGGCGTAGCGCGTTACGTCGGATTCGCCGTCGGTGATCGCCACGATCGGGGCGTCGCGAGCCTCGACCTCTTTGACGTTCCCGATGGTCTTCCGGGCGGTCTCGCCGTTGCCGGTGACGATGGCGAACACCGGCGTGTTCTGGGTCACGAGCGCGAGCGGGCCGTGTTTTAGCTCGCCGGCGGCGAACCCTTCCGCGTGTCGGTAGGTGATCTCCTTCATCTTCAGCGCGCCCTCGAGCGCGACCGGGTAGTGATACCCCCGTCCGATGAAGAAGTACGCGTCGGCGTCGGCGTACGCCTCGGCCACGGCCCGTGCGTCCGTCGTGTCGAGGATGGTCTGGACCTGGCCGGGAATATCCCGGAGCGCCTCGAGTTCCTCGCGCGTCGGGCCGTCGCTGAGCGCGAACGCGAGGAGGGCGAGCGCGAGTTGCTGGCTCGCGAACGTCTTCGTCGCGGCGACGCCGATCTCGGGACCGGCTCTGATGTAGAGGGCGTGATCGCACTCTCGAGCGGCGGAACTGGCGACCGTGTTGGTCACCGCGAGCGTCGTTGCGCCGGCGCGGGCGGCCTCCCGCAGGGCGCGCAGCGTGTCGGCCGTCTCGCCGCTCTGGGTGACGCCGACGACGAGGGTCCCCTCGTCGACGGGGACGCGCTCGCTCGCGTACTCGCTGGCGAGATACGCGTGTGCCTGGACGCCGGCCGTCCGGAGCCGCTCCGCCCCGAACAGCGCCGCGTGGTATGAGGTTCCGCAGGCGACGAACTGGATCGGTCCGTCGTGGTCGAGATCGGCGATATCGTCGAGGTCGATCGTCCCGTCGAGTTCGTCGATGCGGCCCCGGAGACACTGCCGCAGGGCCGTCGGCTGCTCGTTGATCTCCTTGAGCATGAAGTGGTCGTAGCCGCTCTTCTCCGCGTCTTCGGGATCCCACGCGACCGTCTCCGTCGCGCGGTCGACGGGGCGTCCCGCCGCGTCGGTGATGACCGCACCGTCGGCGGTCAGCCGAACGAAATCGCCGTCTTCGACGTACTGGACGCGGTCGGTGTGTTCGACGAACGCGGGGACGTCGCTCGCGAGGAACGTGCCGGTCTCGCCGAGGCCGACGACGAGCGGGGAGTCCTGCCGGGCCGCGTACACCGTTTCGGAGCCGTCGAAGACGGCGGCGATCGCGTAACTGCCCTCGAGCTGGTCGATCGCCAACCGAAATGCTTCCTCGGGCTCTGCGCCGCGGTCGAGGGCGCGGCCGATCAGGTGCGGGACGACTTCGGTGTCGGTCTCGCTCCGGAACGTGACGCCGGCGTCGACGAGGTCGTCGCGCAGCTGCTGGTAGTTCTCGATGATGCCGTTATGAACGACGGCAACGCGATTCCCCTCGTCGCTGTGCGGATGAGCGTTGACGTCGGACGGCGGACCGTGTGTGCTCCAGCGCGTGTGCCCGATCCCGGTCACCGTACCCTCGAGGTCGGCCCTTGGAACCGCGTCCTCGAGTGCCGACAGCTCGCCCTCGGCCTTATGGATCCTCATCGACGGCGTCGGCACGGCGAGACCGGCCGAGTCGTACCCGCGATACTCGAGGCGCGACAGTCCGTCGAGGATGACATCGACGGCGTCGGCGCCGTCGGCCGTCCCCGCGTACCCGACGATTCCGCACATCGTCACTGCACCTCCGTTTCACTGCCGATCGTCCCGCGGACTGACGCGCCGGCGGCGATAACGGCGTCGGAGCCGACGATCGTTCCCGGCGCGTAGGTCACGCCGCCCTCGTCGCGAACGCGATCCGCGAGCAACGCGCCCAGGCGCTCGTTCTCGTGGACGCGATCGCCGACTCGGACGTCGCCGGGCCCGCCGACAATGGTCGAGCCCGCGCCGATCCGGACGCGGCGGCCGGTAACGCAATCGATCAGCGTCGCGTTCGACCCGATACGCGCGTCGACGTCGACGACGCTGTTCTCGACGACGGCGTTCGTCCCCACCGTCGCGTTCTCGCCGAGCGCGACGTTCGGCCCGACGACGCTCCCCGGACCGACGACGCAGTCCGCCGAAATAACGACCGGCTCGACGACCGTCGCGGAGTCGTGGATCCGGGCGTCGGCTGATACCGTGCTTTCGACGCCGTCCGCGCTCTCGAGGAGCGTCTCCGTCACCTCGAGCAAGTCCCACGGATACGTCGCGTCGATCCAGAACCCGTCGGAGTTGACGCCGCGGACGATTTCGTCGGCGTCGATCGCGTTCGTAATCCCGTCGACGAGCGAGTACTCGTTGAACTGCGGTTCCGGCCCGTGGAGGTACTCGAATAGCTCGGGCTCGAACGCATAGACGCCCGCGTTGAGGTGGTAACTTCGGTCGTCATGGGGTCGTTCGACGATCTCTGTGATACGGCCGTCGTCCGCGAGGATCACGCCGCCGTAGTTGGCGACGTCCGCGTCCCGGACGAGGCCGAGCGTCGCGACGGCCTCGCTGTCGTGTGCCTCGCGGACGTCCTCGATGACCCCGCGCTCGACGAGTTGATCGCCGTTGAGGATGAGTTGCGGGCCCGAAACGATGGATTCGGTTTCCAGGAGGGCGTGGCCGCTTCCGAGTTGCTTGTCCTGGACGACGTAGTCGATCGACGCGTCACGGTACGTCGAGCCGAAGTGCGACTGCACGTGGGTGCGGCCGTAGCCGACGACGACCGTAATCTCCGTGATACCGGCGTCGACGAGGGCATCGAAGACGTGCTCGAGAATGGGCTTGGTCGCCGCGGGAAGCATCGGCTTCGGCCGATGTTCCGTCAGTGGCCGGAGGCGAGCGCCTTCCCCCGCTGCGAGAACGACTGCGGACCGGATTTCCATGTCGTGGGTGAGAGTAATACACTATTATTGTTCTTGTGGTCGAAAGTCCTTCTCGCCGACGCATGCTCTCATCGCGATATTCGAGTAGTTTACATATGAAACAGATCAGGCGGTGAGAACGTCGATGCAGGCGTACCGTGTCGCCCGCCAGCCAGCGACAAGTGCGCCGAGCGTACCGGTGTCAGTTGGAATTAAACTGCGGACGACCCCGTCGCTTGCGTCGGCAGGCCGCATCGACAACCCGTTCGTTCTCGTTATCCTGAGTATGATCAACGCAATACGGTCGATACTCAAAGAAGCGATTAGCCTCGTCATCGCAATTATTACGTTCCCGCTGCGCGCACTCCGTCGGTTGCTGTAGCCGACGTGCGGTCGCTTTTCGGTCCCGTACGCGCCGCATTCTTCCGCCATTTCCACACCCATGGACGCCGCCGTACTCACTGTCCGCGGTGAGTTGCCCGCCGGCAACGATCGGGCCGCCGACGTTCGTGCTCTCCACGATATCTATGTCGGAGCAACTGTAGCGGTCGAACGACTCCCACTACTAACCGCGAACGTCGACCACTTCGAGCGGATGGACGACGTTTCCGTCGCCAACTGGACATCGTTTTAGCTGAATATCGTTCGAAGCCCCTTCTCGAGTTCGGGGGTCGTCGCGCTCCCGATCGGTGCCTGCACGATCGGATACTCGATCTCGTGCCGGTCACAGCACGGCGTCTGCAACCCATTTCGTCGGCACCACGCATTCGCTCACGCTCGCTGTTTCTCCTTCGCGAGTACCCGCACGTTCTCGATACCCGTGTCGGGATACTGCCCGTCCTCGTCCTTCTCGACGGCCTTCACCATGTCCCAGACGACGTTGAGTCCGGTCGTGACGCCCTCGAGGGCCTCCATCTCGCAGCCCGTCTTCCCGGTGGTCTCGACGGCGACTTGGAGTTCGATCCGGTCCTCGGCGAGCGAGAAGTCGGTGTCGACATTGGTGATCGGAATCTGGTGGCACATCGGGATCGTCTCCCACGTGTGCTTGACGGCCTGGATCGCGCCGACGCGAGCGGTCGCGAGGACATCGCCCTTGCCGATGCCGTCGTCTCGGATGGCTTCGATCGTCGACGGCTGAAGGCGGATCTCACCGACTGCGACCGCGCGTCGATCGCTGTCGGGTTTGTCGCCGACGTCGACCATCTGGACGTCGCCATCGTCGGTGGTGTGCGTGAGATCGTCGGCGTCCGCGGACTCCTCTGTCGTCGGCTGCTCGTCGGGGGTCTCACTCATCCGCACCACCCCAGAGGACCGCGGGAAGTTCCTCGAGCATATCGGACGCGAGAAAACCGAACGCCTGTGTTTCCGCCAGCCGTTCGCCCGCGACGCCGTTGACGTGGGCCCCCGCTGCGGCGGCGTCGAGCGGTTCGGCGTGTTCCAGCAGCGCTGCGACGATTCCGGCGAGCGTGTCGCCGGTGCCGCCGACTTTCATCCCCACAGTTCCCGAGCGACTGATCCGCGTTCGCTCGCCGTCGGTGATGACGTCGTTCGCCCCCTTCGCGAGCACGACGTGACCCAGCTCGGCCGCGAACGCTTCGATCTCGTCGGCCGCGTCGGCCAGATCGTCGACGTCCGGCCCGCCCATTCCCGCGAGCTCCCGTCGGTTGGGCGTACACACCAGCGTCGCCTCGGTCTCGAGGTCGGGGACGACTTCGAGCGCGTCCGCGTCGACGACGACGCGACCGGTGTACGACTCGAGGAATTGCCGGGCCGCCTCGAGCGTCTCGTCTGCGGTTCCGAGCCCCGGGCCCAGCACGACCACGTTGTCGTACTGTTCCGCGGTCTCGAGCAGGTCCTCGGCCCGCTCGGGCGTGAGAACGTCGCTCTCGTACGACTGGACGATGAGGTCCTCGCTGTAGCCCTGGATCTCGCCGGCGACGGACTCGGGAGCGGCGACGAAGGAGAGTTCCGCGCTGGCGCGAAGCGCGGCCTGTGCCGCGAGCGCCGGTGCTCCGGTGTAGGGACCGCCGCCGATGATGTAGGGTCGCCCCGCGCGGCCGTCGGGTCGCGCGAGGTCGATATCGCCGGGGCCGACGAATCGCTCGGCGGCGTCCGGAATGCCGATGTCCGCGACGGTGACGTCGGCCGCGAGTTCGTCCAATCCCGGTTTCGTGTCGTGGAAGGTGACGACGCGGTCGGCCTCCACGGCGTTGTCCGCGTGGTCGCCCCCGTCGGCGTCGAAACCGGAGGGCACGTCGACCGCGACGACGGTCGTAGCGGCGTCGTTGATCGCCCGGGCCGCGGTGGCCGCCGGTTCCCGAAGGTCGCCGCTGATCCCCGTTCCGAGCATCGCGTCGACGATTACGTCCGCTTCATCGAGATCGAGCGCAGTTGCGTCGGACGCGAACTCGCTCGAGTCGGTCACCGATCGCGTGTCGTAGTCGGACCGCTGCAGGGCGTCCCAGTTCTCGCGAGCGATTTCGGTGCCGATCTGGTCCGCGCGACCGAGCAGCAGCGTCGTCACGTCGTACTCGTCCAGAAACCGGGCGGCGACGAACGCGTCCCCGCCGTTGTTCCCGCGGCCGGCGACGACGACGACTCGAGCGCCCGGATCCGCGACCGCCCGAACCGCCCGGGCGACCGCGTGTCCGCTCGATTCCATCAGCTGCTTTCGCGGCACGCCGAGTGCCGCGGCGTTCGCATCGACGGCGGCCATTCGCTCGCCTGTGATCATACGCAAGGGTTCGACCGGCCGACCGTTGAAGATTGCGGACAGCGGGCTGGGCAGTGTTCGGCCTCGAGCGAGTTCTGGCCGGCCCGCGTTCGGATCGGAATTCCGCGCGACCCGCGTTCGGATCGGAATTCCGCGCGACCCGCGTTCGGATCAACAACTCGTCGGTTCCGCTACCAGCATTGTTATTATCAATTCGTGAGAATAGTTTCTCATTCAATGGTTGCAATTCGTGTAGACGGGCTGCGGAAGTCCTACGGATCCGTCGAAGCGGTGGCCGGGATGGAGTTTTCCGTCGATCGCGGGGAACTGTACGGCTTTCTCGGACCGAACGGTGCCGGCAAGACGACGACGATCCGGACGCTGACGGGACAGATCCGACCGGACGCCGGCACGGTACGCGTCCTCGAGACCGATCCGACGACGGAGCCGATCGAGACGCGTCGGCGGGTCGGCATCCTGCCGGAACAGGGGTCGCCGCCGAGCTTTCTCACGCCGCGCGAGTACCTCGAATTCGTCGGCGAGGTCCGCGATCTGTCGCCCGACCGGGTCGCCGACCAGACTGCATCGTGGGCCGAGCGTTTGGGATTCGAGAGCAAGCTCGACACGCTGCACACCGATCTCTCCCGGGGCCAACAACAGAAGGTGATGATCGCGCAGGCGTTCATCCACGAGCCGGACGTGGTCTTCATCGACGAGCCGCTGGCGAACCTCGATCCGCTTGTCCAGGAGCAAGTCAAGCGGTTCCTCGTCTCCTACGCGGCCGGCGACAACGCCGTCTTCGTCTCGACGCACAACATCGACGTCGCCGAGGACATCTGCACCCGCGTCGGCATCGTCGCCGATGGCCGGCTCGTCACGGAACGGTCGATCAGCGACGGCGACGCGGGCGACGAATCGCTGCTCGAACTCTTCCTCGACCGCGTCAACGGGGCTAACGCACGGGACGTGCCGACGCTCGAGGAGATGGACGGGCTGGACGCATGACCGGAACCGGAGCCGAGCCCGCGGCTCGAGGGGGTTCGAATCACGCCAACTCGGGGCTTTCGTTCCGACGGCTGCTCGCGATTCTCTTCCGCGAGGAGTGGCGCATGCACACCCAGCTGTTCGGGGGCTGGCGCTTCGCGCTCTTTCCGTTCATGATCGCGCTGCTCACCGTGGGTGCGACGTTTGCCCTCGTCGAAACCGGCACCGCGCCGGGGATGATCGTGAGCGGCCTTCACGTCCTCGCCCTCGCCTTCGGGCTCTATAGCGGCACCGCCGGCTTCGCCGGCTCCGACATGCTCGAGAACGTCTTCGGCCGGCTCTCCTTACTGCTCTCCTCGTCGACGACGCTGCCGCTCTCGAGACGACGGTTGCTGGGTGCGTTCCTGCTGAAGGACGCGCTGTTCTACGGTGTCGCGTTCGTACTGCCGATGGCGCTGGGGAGCGCGGCCCTGGACGGACTGTCGGCCGCGACGCTGCTCGACGTCGGGCTGTTCTGGCTCTCGCTCTTCCTCGTCTTCGCCGTCGGAATGGCCGCCACCGTCGCGCTGATCGCCGTTCGCACGCGCGGCACGCCGACGTGGACCATCGGGCTGGCGATCGGCCTCGCCGTCGTCGGCGGCTGGGCGATGGGCGGACTCGGTCTCGTCGGGTCCGTTCTCGTTCCGCTGCGTGGATCCGCGATCACCGCGGGCGGGCTGGCCGTCGGAACCCTCGTCATCGCGATGGGGTCGCTCGCGATCTACGATCCGACCTACGGGCGGCCCTCGCGGACTGCGACCGATCGCTTCGCACGACTCAGTGACGTGCTCCCCATCGATAACGCACCCCTCGTCACGAAGACGCTGCTCGACCTCGCGCGCTCCTCCGGCGGCGTCTGGAAGCCGTTCGTCTCCGCGAGCATTCTG
Source organism: Natrinema zhouii (assembly GCF_013456555.2). GTDB lineage: Archaea > Halobacteriota > Halobacteria > Halobacteriales > Natrialbaceae > Natrinema > Natrinema zhouii. The sequence continues at coordinate 799,132 of NZ_CP059154.1, read as the reverse complement.
CTCGCGCTGGTGGCCGCGCTCGTCGGCGTCGTCGATTCGATCACCGGCATCGCGCCCTCACCCGGGATCTTCTTCGGCGGCGTCCTCGGCCTCTCGGCCTTTACGACCTACAACTGGCTGACGCAGTTCGACTCGCTCGAGGACTACCTCACCTACCCCGTCTCGATCGCGGATGTCTTCCGGGCGAAGCGAATCGCGTTCGTTCTGGTCGGCGCGCCGACGGTCGCGGTGCCCTACCTCACAGCGGTTCTCTGGTTCGACGCGACGCTCGTCGACGCCGTCGTCGGGGCCATACTGCTGGCCGGCTACGCGCTGTACTACTACGGTCTGACCGTCTTCATCGCTGGCTTCGATCCCAACGAGTTCCTCTTCGATGCCGTCCGGTTCATGACGTTTACCGTCGGCGTCGCCGTCGCGCTCGTCCCGACGCTTGTCGCCGGTTTCGTCGTCGTCCCGCCGTCCATGGAGCTCGCTATTGTTCTCGGGCTCGCCGGAATCGGACTGGGGATCGTCGGGCTCGTGCTCTCGAGTCGCGCCGGACCGCGCTGGGACGCGCGGTACCGGGCAGAATAGTCGGTTCGGAGACGCTGCGATCTCGGCTCGAACTTAGCGTTCAGGTCGCGGTGCGGTCTCGTATCGTTCGATCTCGTCGGTCTTCTCTACCCGCGTATAGATGTCGCGGAGCGTTTCCTCCGCTCGCAGGAGGTCGTGCGCCTCGAGGAACTGCCGTCCCTCCTCGCTGATACCGTAGAACTTGTACGGGAGGTCGTTTTGCCGACAATCTTTCGGGAGGGTCACCTCTTCGACGATTCCGGCTTCGATGAGCTGCTGGAGGTGCTGCCGGATCGTCGTTTGGCTCTTGCTCGGGTTCACGTAATCGAGTTCTTTCAGCGTCGGCAGTCCCTCAGGATGGCCCAGAAGGTCTTGTACGAGGGCGAACCGCGTCTCCTGGGTGACAACGTTCAATCGCTCTCGAACGCGTTCAAGGCCCGTCGACGTTCGATCCGGCGTGCCCATACCCGTCAATTCAGCCGGTACGTGAAAAAGCGTTTCGCTCAAATGCGAATCGGTTAGATACGATGTGTTTGGAAACTCGGTCGGTGAATTGAAGTACTGAACCTGAACCGATAGGCCGATACTCCCCGCTACTCGAGTCCCACCCAACGCGGATGACCAGAACTCTCCTCGTCGCCGGAACCGCGAGCCACGTCGGCAAGTCGACGGTCGCCGCCGGCCTCTGCAGGCTGCTCGCCGATCGCGGAGTCGATGTCGCGCCGTTCAAGGGCCAGAACATGAGCAACAACGCTCGAGTCGTCGTTCGGCCGGACGCGAACGGCCGGGAACGCGGTGACTCCGACAGCGACGGTGACGAAGGCGACAGCGATACCACCGACGATCAGTGGGGCGAAATCGGCGTCTCCCAGTTCGTCCAGGCTCGAGCGGCCCGCACGACCCCTACCACGGACTGCAATCCAGTGCTCCTCAAGCCCCGCGGCGACGGGGAGAGCCAACTGGTGGTTCAGGGGGAGGCCCACGACCACGTGCCCGCCGGCACCTACTACGACGAGTACTGGGAGCGGGCGCGCGAGGCGGCCGAGGAGTCGTATCACAGACTCGCGGCCGACAACGACGTGATCGTCGCCGAGGGCGCGGGCAGCATCGGCGAGATCAACCTGCACGATCGGGATCTCGCGAACGTCGAGACCGCCCGGTTCGCCGACGCCGACATCCTCCTGCTGGTCGACATCGAACGCGGCGGGGCCTTCGCCAGCCTCTACGGCACGATCGAACTCGTCCCCGACGCCCTCCGCGAGCGCATCGTCGGCGCGCTCATCACGAAATTCCGGGGCGATCCCTCGCTGCTCGAGCCCGGAATCGAAGAAATCGAGTCGAAGACCGGCGTTCCGATTCTGGGCGTGCTCCCCTACGACGACCCCGGGCTTCCCGAGGAGGACAGCGTCGGCCTCCCCGATACCGAAGAGCGAGGCGTTATCGGTGACGACGACGGCGTCCCAGCGGACCACCGAGTGCGGATCGCAGTGCCCCGACTGCCTCGAATTTCGAACGCGACCGACTTCGAGGCGCTGGCGGCCGAACCCGGCGTTTCGGTGGTTTACGTGCCGGTCGGCGGCAATACATCCGATCCGCTCGAGGGCGTCGACGCCGACGCGGTCGTCCTTCCGGGGACGAAGAATACGGTCGACGACCTGCTGGCGCTCCACGACGCCGGCTTCGCCGACGCGCTCGCGGGGTTCGACGGGCCGATCGTCGGCGTCTGCGGCGGCTACCAACTGCTCGGCGAGCGGATCACCAACGCCGCGCTCGAGGGGACCGGCGAGGACGACGTCGTCGAGGGACTGGGTCTGCTGCCGGTCGAGACACGCTTCGAGGGTGACAAACACCTCGAGCAGACGACGCTTTCCGCCGACGGGGACGCATCGCCGCTACTCGAGGGTGCCACGGGTCCCGCGTCGGGCTACGAGATCCACGCCGGCCGGACGCGGGCGCTCGAGGACGTGAATCGGCCGCTCGGGGACTCGAGCGCCGCCCGCGGGCAGGTGCTGGGAACTTATCTGCACGGTCTGTTCGACAACGAGTCGGTTCGAACGGCGTTTCTCGATCACGTCGCGGCCGAAGCGGGCGTCGATCGGCCGACGCCCGGGGATGCTGTCACAGCAGCGTCGATAGCAGCGACTGATGCAACCGGCGAGACCCCTTACGATAACGCGGCTCGGCTCGTTCGCGACCACGTCGATCTGGCGGCGCTCGGCGAGCCGTTTCGGCAGACGAAATAACAGTCGGCAGTCGATGCGTGTGATCGGTTCCGCTACTCGATTGCAGTACGGTCTGGTATCTGGGAGGAGTCCGTTCTATACCGATTTGTCGCGGTAGGTTCCGAGCAGTTCCTCGAGGATGATACACTCCTGATCGGTCTCGTCGTAGTGGGTGTCGATGAATCGTTCGGCGGCCTCGTAGTTGCCGCGCAGGCCGTGTTTCCGGACATTTATCACGGCGTCGAGGAAGAAGGTGCCACCGTCGGTTCCGAGCGCTTTGGCGTGGTCGCGGTCGCTGATATCGAGTTCGGACTTGATTTCGTCGAAGTTGAACGTCTTGACCTCGTGGTCCGAATCGATCAGACCGAGAACGTACTCCGCGGAGAACCGATAGAACTCGGATTTACTCTCGAACATACCGTCTTCGACGAGCGCGTCGATCTCCGTGACCACGTCGTCGGGGTACCTGACGGTATCCTTTGCCATATCAGCATACTGTTCGCCGCTGACTAATTACTGTTTCGACCACCCGCTGAACGGCATTCAGCGGTGAGGCGTCTCCGCCGAATAGCGATGGCCGCGACGAGCGACGGGCCGAGCGCCGACACGAAGTCGCTGCCTGCGACCGCTGACGCATGCGTTCACTCCCCGTCGACCGGTGAGGTTCGTATCGAGTCTCGAAACGGAACGAACGTTAAAGGTACGGGCCCGACTCCACTCGGATACGTGGGTGTAATCGACGTGTATTTCGGCGTTCTCCTCAGTTCCCTCCCGTGGTGGCTGGCAGCACCGCTGATCCAGCTCGCGGTACTCGTATTCGGGATGGCGCTCGACGAGACCTACGTCAACAGAACGACGGTGTTGACGGGAGCGCTCGCCGTCCTCATCCACGGATTCGTCGCCGGCGACGTTGGCCTTCTCGTCGGGCTCTACGCCGATGTCGGTCTCCTGGTCGGCGCGTACGGTCTCTACGCCTACGTCGTCGACGGCTACGTCGGTAACGCCTTCCGACTCGTCGCCTTTTTCCTCTACTCGCCGCTGTCGGTCTTTCTCGTCATCTTGACGGCCGGGCCGACGCTGTTCGGAATCGAGCCGTTGTTCGTCCCCGCACTGGCGCTGGCTGCCTATGCGAACATCCAGCTTCGGACCGTGCTTCCCGGCGATCCTTACTACTTCGGTCCGGCGTCCGAGGAAGCGTTCGACGCAGTCATCGACGCCGAGTCCGACACCGAATCCGATGGTAGCGTATCGAACGATGCCGCGACGGCGGGGTCAGCTGGCACGACCGCAACTGAAACCGACGGCGCGTCGACCGGCTCCTCGAGTGTCGGTGATTCGAATTCCGACTCGTTCGACAATCCCGGCGATGCGGAGCTCGATCCGCCCGGGGCCGAACCGGCCGCGGCAACCGCCTCGAGCGAGCGAGGGATCCTCCCCGAATTCATGCGACGACTGTAGTCACCGGCATTCACTCTCGCCCCATCAGATCCCTGTAGAGTTATTGGTGTTCGCACGAAAACACGAACTCATGGCAGACGAAGCCGAACTCCGTGAGCAGATGATCGATGCGTTCGAGAACGCCGACTACCCGGTCTCCGGTCCGATGGATCTCGTGCCGGCGCTCCCCGACGGTCCGAGTACGAGATTCGAGTCCGGTGACTTCTCGATGACCGCGATGGAACTCAACACCAAGACTGCCGGTGGGGATTTTCCCTACGAGGACGTCGACTCCCTCGTCGACGACCTGATCGCCGAATTGAAAGCGGCGGACGAGCTCTGAGCCGTCCGAACGGTTGATTCGACCGAGTCGCTGAGACGATGCTTCGCGTGGACAGCGGTAGCGTTGTGCGCCCGTGAACCGCGCTCGAGGCGTCACCACCGATCGTGCGGTCTCGAGCAGTTAAATGTCCGACCAGTAGATTTTTATTCTACAGTGGCGTTTTGATAGAAAAGGGTTCGGAAACGAACCAATCGGACGGGTTACGGACGGAGACACAGGGATGAAGGCCGCATATCGATCGAAACCGATCGTCGTCGTGACGGATGCACGGACCCAGGAGAGCCGTCTCCGAACCCGCCTCGAGCAGGCGACTGACCACGACGTTCGAACGGTTCCTGCGACCGGTGACCGCGACGCTATCCTCGAGTCGATCACGGCGCAACGCGACGCCGAGCACAATGGCGGGGAGTTACCCCCGACAGACGACAGCGAATCGCAGTCGACCGACGACACAAACGCGGTCACCGACGGCGAGACGGCACCGGTCACACCGAGCGCCGTCGTCATCGAACTCGACTGTCCCGGCGAAATACAGACTGTGCTCCGGCGGGTTCACGCTGAACTGGCTGACGTGCCGACGATCGTCGCACCACACGAGGGCAGTGAACGACTCGCCACGGTGGCACTCCGGGCCGACGCGACCGAATACGTACCGACGGAACGCGATACGGACCCGATCGATCGGATCGTCTCGACGATTGAATCGTCTCCCGGGCCTCCATCGGACGACGGTGACGGCCACTACCATCGCATCCTCGCAAACGAACTGCCCGACGAAGCCTTCGTTATCGGTGAGAACGGCACCTATCTCGAGGCGAAGGTCCGGCCCGAATCCGCAGACCTGTACTCGATGCCTGCGGAGGAACTCACCGGAACGACGCTCGACGACGCGTTCCCCGACTCGGTCGCCGCGAAGTTACAGGAGTGCATTGATCGAGCGCTCCGGACCGCCGACGTTCAGTCGGTCGAATACGAGACAAACACGACCGACGGCCCTCGACAGTTCGAGGCTCGCGTCGTCCCGATCGACGAACGGATTCAGGGACGACGTGCTGTCGTCTGGCTGGCGCGAGATATCACCGAACGCGTCGAACGCGAGCGACAACTCCGCTCGCGTCAGGACCAACTCGAGACGCTCAATCGAATCAATGCGGTCGTCCGACAGGTTATCGAGACGCTGGTCGAGGCACCAGCGAGAGATGCCATCGAATACGAGGTCTGCAACCAGCTCGTCGACTCGGAGCTCTACTGCGGCTCGTGGATCGCCGAACGGACCGGGGACGAGTGTCTCTCCTACCGAACCGGTGCGGGCGAGGCGGAGACCGTCCTCGAGCACGTTCGTGAGTGTACCGATCAGGAGAACCCAGTCGCGCAGGCGGCATTCACAGGCGAGTTACAGACGACGAGCCGCGTTCTCGACGACGAGTCGATCCCCGACGAATTGCGAGCGGCGGCCCGCGAAGACGACGTCAGATCCGCGATCGCCGTCCCCATAACGCACGAAGACGCGAGCTATGGCGTGCTCACCGTGCTCGCGAGCCGCGACGACGCCTTCAGCGAGCGCGAGCGAGCCGGGTTCAGACTGCTCGGTGAGACGATCGGCTTTACGATCATGGCGGTCAAGAACCGTCAGCTGCTCTTTGCCGACTCCGTCGTCGAACTCGAGTTCCGGATCGACGGCGGCGACACGTTCTCCTTCGACCTCTCGAGCGAATACGACTGCACCTGCTCGCTCGAGTGGGCGGGCACTACCGCTGGCGGGCGCACGTTTCAGTACGTGACGATCGACGGACTCGACGGCGAGACGGTGCTCGAGGAGGCGATGGCTCACGACTCCGTCGAGGAGTGTCGGCTCATTCACGGCGGAGACGATAGCTGTACGATCGAACTGCGGCTGTCGAAGTCAGGGATCCGCACGCTCACGAATCATGGCGCGACGATCCGTGACGTCTCCGTCGAGAACGGGGTCGGGACCTTTCTGGTCGAAGTCTCACAGGACGCCGATATCCGGGAGATCGCGGAGGCGCTGACCGTCATCTACGAGAACACCGAACTCGTTGCCAGGCGGGAGGTCGATCGGCCGGTCAGGACGGCGGCCGAGCGACGGAACCGAATCCTCGACCGGCTCACTGACCGCCAGCTCACGACCTTGCGACTCGCCTACTACGGCGGGTTCTTTGACTGGCCGCGCGAAAGTACCGGCGAGGATATCGCCGAGGCGATGGACATCTCGCCGCCGACGATGCACCAACACATGCGAAAGGGACTCAACTCGATTCTCGGTGAGTTCTTCGAGGACGGCGGAAACGCGGAGTAGTCCGTCGAAAGTGGCGGAATACGGGGTACTCCGTCGATAGTCGGTTAGCACGGTCGTCTCTTATCTCCGCGAAAGTTGGTCAGCATAGTCGCCTCTTATCTCCGCGAAAGTTGGTCATCACGGTCGTCTCCTCTCTCTGCGAAAGTTCCGCTACTACAACGGACAGCCCACTCGCTAGTCCCTCCATATTCCCGAACTGGCTCTCCTTCAAGAACGTCCGACCCGCTTAAACGTCGTCCATATGAATCCGAGTGTCGATATACGTGACAATCGTCCGATCGCGTAAGTATGACCGGGACCGTTCTGATCGCCCACGCTGTCGGTCGATTGCAGAAAGGTCCCTCCTCTCGAGTGCAGGGGGTGATGAACCCGTGGTAGCACTGCCGTTCGAGACTCTTTTCGAGGGATCCGACGGTCAGTACTACACCGATTGGCAGGTCAGGCGACGGCTGCGGACCGGCGAGTGGATCTTTTGTATGCAACAACGAGCGCCACACCGACGACTGGTCGAAACTGCGGACGACGCGTTGCTCTTGCTCGCACCGACCGACCCAGAGGAACTCCCCACTGGGCTCGAGATTCGGATCATCGAACGCCGCGCCCGTGTCGTCGATACCAGGCGCGTGCCACCGAGGGAGTCGCGTCAGCCGACGGGTTAGATCGCGCCATAGATAGTCGTCTGCGTCGAAAACTGAGGTGATCCATGCCGTGTCGGTCTCGGTGGCCTGTACAGTATCAGTCATGGCAGTCCATATCGCAGGAAATGACGCGTATTTAATGTGTACGCATGTACACCCGCAGGCACTACGGCCTCGTTGCGAGACGCACGCTGGTGAAGCGTCGCGCGTTCCTCGGGACGATCGGATCGACGGCCTCGCTCGGCACGCTGGCGTATGCGACACGAGGGGCCAGCGACACGCTCGAGGTGCGGATCTGGCTCTCCGAGCGGGCCGCAACCTACGACGGGGTTGCTGATCGGATCCGCGCGTATCTCGACGAAACGCTCGCCCTCGGATACTGGACGCTCGAGACTTCGATCGGCGGGAGCGTCTCGGTATCGACTGAAGCTGCTGCTCGCCTCACTCACCGCGGGGAGTGGCCGATGGCACTCGCATCGGGAACGCTCGGCGGGCGCGACCTCGAGCCCGCGTCGGACGTCAACCTGCTGGTGACGGATGGCGGGATGGAGCGGGCACCTACCGGGTACGGCGTGCCTCACATCGCATCGGTCGGCGGGGCTCGACACATCGCTGCCCTCGAGTCGTTTGATGACATAGTAGTCGACGATGCGCGATCGATCGTCCCGAACACGACGCCAGCGCGGACGATGCAGGTCCTCCTCCACGAGATCGGGCACGCGCTCGGGCTGGACCACAAAGACGGCGTCGCGTTTGTCCACGACGGTGCACTGGTCGCGACGCCGATGCTCAGCAGTTACGCGTGGGATCCCACGTACGAGCGGAACGCATCGCCGTGTGGGACGACGATCCCGGCCTCGGACGACCGGAAACAGATGCTCAGCTTCGCCTTTTCGTCGTGTGCTCGTCGTCGTCTCGCGAACTACGACGGCGAAATCCGGTTCTAAGGTTCACTTCACTGGCCGTAACCGGAATACCGGACCGACGTTGCTACCGGCTCACCGTCTCGGAAAACAGCGCCGAATCGAAACGGGGAAGGGGGAAATACCGGCCACGCCATCCCGTTACTCGTCGTCTTCGTCGTCGTTTTCACTGCGGGCGAAACTCGACTGTGTCTCCCCTTGCTCGGCGCTCGCGTTCGCGTTCGGCCCCTCGATGAGCGCCTCGAAGTCGTCCGCCTCGTCGTACTGGTCCTTGTAGACCAGTGCTGCCTTCCCCATCGAGGTGATTTCGTACAGCCCGGATCGCTCTGCCGGACCGATCTTTTCGACGAGACCGTAATCCTCCAGCACCGGCAGTCTGGTGTTGATGTTCTTCCGGCTTTTCCCCGTATGTGCAGCCAGATTCGTTGCGACGTTACGGCCCTTGTCCTCGAGCGCCTCGAGGATCAGGAAATCAGTTGGTTGTCGGAGTTTCACTCTCTTTCACTCTCGTACCGGACTATATTTCCAGTGGTAACTAATACTTTCGGCTCGAAAACGCTTGTAACTACTGGTTATTAGATTTGGTTTGGGTGATACGACAGGACCAGTGGCCCGACGAGATGCCGTATCATAGTAGTCAGGTCCATATCGATGGTGGGATGCCACGCCCTTTAGGGCATAGAGGAGGTCACTCGTGTCTCCCTTTCCTCGGAACCGTTACTGCGCCTCGATGGGGGTCGCGGTGGGCACATCGGATCGCGCGACCAGCTCGGCCCCGGTCGAGCCCAGCCACGAGAGAAACGACGCGACCTCGGCGGGCGACTCGACTCGACAGGATGCACTCGAGGGCGCATCGTTGCCGACTCGGATCCCGATCCCGTCCGGTTCGACGGCTCGAAACGCCGATTCGTCGGTGACGTCGTCCCCGATATAGATGGCGGCGGTCGCCGGCGGTTCGTCGGCGGCGATCAGTTCGACGGCATTGCCCTTCCCCCACGGAAAGTCCGGTCCGATTTCGAGGATCCGTTTTCCCGCCGATAGCTCGAGGGCGTCGCCGCCGAAGCGGTCGACGACCCCGCGGGTGATCCGGCGAGCGATCGGTTCGGCGGCCGGCGGCACGGACCTGAAGTGAACCGTCCCGGTCAGGCGCTTGTTTTCGATACGGCAGTTCGGAATGTGGCGAAGCGCGGTCTCGAGGACGGAACAGATCCGGTCGACGCGGGCGGCGCGTTTGCGCGCGACCGGATGGATGGCGATCGTTCCCGTGCGGGCGAGTTCGAGGCCGTGGTTCCCGGCGTAGATCGACGGTCCGTCGATGCGCTCGCGGACGTCCGTCAGGGCGCGGCCGCTGACGACCGCCGTCGTCACCGACGGCGTGTTCGCGAGCGTCGCTACCGCGTTCCGATTCTGTTCGGTCGGGACCGCGGCGTCCGGATCCTCGACGATCGGCGCGAGCGTGCCGTCGAAATCCAGACAGACGAGTACCCTGTCGGCCCCCTCGAGCGTCTCGCGGATCCGGGGCAGTTGCTCGTCGATCGGCCGCGGTGATGATTCGGCCCTCGTCATTGATTATGCTGGTGGGGTCGGTTCACGGGAGTCTGAATTACGTTCAGATTGCGATTCAGTGGTTCGGGAACCGTCGTGAATGCGCCGAATCCAGTCGAACTGCGTCTCCATCCACGACTCGATATCGCCGTCGAAGACGCGCTGACGGAGCGTGTTCATCCGCCACTGGCGTTCGTAGGCGGACAGCGAGAGCGCGTGCTCGAGCTGGGCTGCGACCCCGTCAGTGTCGGTCGGATCGATCGTCAGCGCGTGCGAGCCGAGTCGCTCGTGAGCACCGGTTCGATCGCTCAGTAGTAACGCGCTGTCGCCGTCAACGCTCGCGGCGACGTACTCCTGTGCAACCAGATTCATCCCGTCGATCAGCGGGCTCACCACCATCACGTCCGCGTGGCGATAGAGCGCACAGATGTCCTCGTGGGGCAACACGTCCTCGGTGTAGACGATCGGCTGCCAGTCGGCGGTCTCGAAGCGCCGGTTGATCCGCTGGACCTCGTTCCGGACCTGTTCGCCGTAGCGCTCGTAGGTCTCGATTTCCGTTCGGGAGGGTGTCGCCTTCTGGATAAACGTGAACTCGCCGCGCCAGTCCGGGTTCCGCTCGAAGAATCGCTCGAGCGCGGCCAGCCGTTCCGGAATCCCCTTGCTGTAGTCGAGGCGGTCGAGCCCCAGTCCGATCTTGGTGTTCTCCGGGATGCCGTACTCCTCGAACAGGGCGGAGAGTCGATCCGGATCAGTCGACCGCGCGTCCCGATCGTACGATTCGGCGTCGACGCCCATCGGCGTCGCGACGACGCGGGTCGTCCGTCCGTCGTACCGGACCGTTCGATGAGCGAAGTCGACGGTCGCACTCGGCAGGAACCGATTGACGCACTGTAGGAACTGATCGACGTACCGATCGATGTGGAATCCCAGCAGATCGTTTCCGAGCAGTCCCTCGAGGATGTGACCGCCGGCGGGACAGTGCTGGAAGGTCTCCGGCGTCGGCCACGGGATGTGCCAGAAGTGAGCGACGGTCGCGCTATCGGGGACCGACTCCCGGATCATCCGCGGTGCGAGCGCAAAGTGGTAGTCCTGCAGCCAGATCACCGAGTCGTCGTCGGCGTGCTCGCTGACCGCGTCGGCGAACTGTTCGTTGACCGTCCGATACCACTCGAAGTCGTCCGTTCGATCTTCGATCAGATCGGGAAAGCCGTGGCAGAGCGGCCAGAGGACGCGATTGCTGAACCCGTAGTAGTAGGAGTCGACCGCCTCTTCGGAGAGGTCGAGCCGACGGAGCGTGTACGCCTCCTCGTCCGGCGGGACGGCCACGCAGTTGCGATCGTCCGTGACCGCGAAGTCGGCGTCGCCGTCGCCCCAGGCGATCCAGGTCCCGTCGGTCGCCTGAACCACAGGATCGAGACCGGCGGTCAGCCCGCCGGTCGGTTCGTCGACCGTGATGGAGCGCTGCGTCCCCGTCTGAGTGCCGCCATCAGTTCCCGCTGGCGGATCTCCATCCCTATCCGCGGGATCGGACATTTGCGCCGGGTCCGGCTCGTCTTCGTACTCGTGGCGGTACGGTTGCCGGTTCGAGACGACGATCAGCGAACCGGGACAGCTGGGGCCGTTGTCGGCGGACGCTTCGTCCGTTCGGCCGCGGCCGTCGGCCCGAAGCTGTCGACTGTGCACAGCCATCGACGACAACCGCTCGGTAACTCGCATTCGCTGAAATACCAGAGCGCCACGACGTGTTGCTCCGCGGCCTGCGACCGCAGGGGGGCTAATAGGTTCCCGCTACCAATCGCGTCCGGCCGACTGTCCGCTCGAGGAAACAGTCACCGCTCGGAACTGACGCGTTCGAAGACAGCCGTATGCTCAAACTGACCAACCGAAACGCGGTGGCGCGCGCTGTCGGCCGCCCGAACGACAGTGAGGGCGGGCGCCGATGCCGTGCGAGGGATGAGCGAGGGAAGAATGACCGAGCGAATCGGCTGGGGAGGGCGTGGCGATTCCCTGCTGCCACGATAGCAGAATACAGTACGCTCTTCCACTGTGAGTAGTCATTCAGTCCTTTCAATTATACTACCCACTCCACCCCGGCAACCAAACGTTGATTCCTCACTCAAGCGAACTCCACTCCATGAAATCACCGTTCGAACACCGGATCGCGGCCTGTCAAGAGCGACTCGAGGAGGGAGAGGCCGACCTGACAGTCTGCTTCCCGAGCCCGAACCTGACCTATCTGACCGGATTCGAGGAATCGCCGTCCGAACGGCACCTGTTGCTGTTCGTTCCCGCGCGCGGCGATCCCACACTCGTCGCGCCAGCGATGTACGAGGCCGAGCTCTCTGACCTGCCAATCGCGGACCTGCAACTGCAGTTGTGGACCGATTCGGACGACCCGCTCGAGGCCGTTGAGAACGCTCTGGCGACCGATTCGCTCGGCGGGCCAGACCCGGAGACCGTCCTCGTCGACGACCGGATGTGGACGACGTTCACGCAGGACCTCCGCAAACTGCTCCCCGACGCGGAGTTCGGGCTCGCGAGTACCGTCCTCGAGCCGTTGCGGATCCGCAAGGACGACGTCGAACTCGAGGCGCTCCGTCGGGCCGGCGAACTCGCGGATCGCGTCTCGCTCGAGATTCGCGAGCGCGGGGACGACCTGATCGGGACGACCGAAGCCGAACTGGCGACCGAAATTGATCACCTGCTCGCGGCGGAAGGCGGCGAGGAACCGGCCTTCGAGACGATTGTCGCCAGCGGCCCGAACGGGGCTCGCCCGCACCACCACGGCGACTCGCGGGCGATCGAGGCTGGCGACCCCATCGTCCTCGATTTCGGCGCATTCGTCGCGGCCGATCTCGAGGCGGGGACCGGCCGGTATCCGGGCGATCAGACCCGAACGATCGTCGTCGGCGAACCGCCCGCAGCGTACGAGTGCGTCCACGAGACCGTCAGGGAGGCACAGCGAGCCGCGATCGATGCCGTCGAGCCGGGCGTCACCGCCGAATCGATCGACCGCGCCGCTCGTTCGGTCATCGAGACGGCCGGCTACGGCGACGCATTCGTCCACCGAACCGGCCACGGCGTCGGCCTCGAGGTGCACGAACCGCCCTACATCGCCGCGGGAAACGACCGCGAACTCGAGCCCGGCATGGTATTCAGCGTCGAACCGGGCATCTACCTCGAGGGCGAGTTCGGCGTTCGGCTCGAGGATCTCGTCGTGGTGACCGAGGATGGTGCCGAGCGGTTGAACGACACGCCGCGCGGCTGGGAGACCGGCCGGTGAGTCGAAACGGCGAGCCGCTGCGAGCAAACGCTGAGGACAGGGCGGCGACTACGACGTCGAAACCGTCCGTCGAGAACCCAAATGCGAATCGCCGTCAGCCACGTCGTTTCAGTTGTGTCAGATACGTCGTTTCACCTGTGCCAGACGCGCCATTCAGTAGTAGTATAGCTCGAGTTCGTGACCGCAGTTTCGGCACTGAGTCTCCTTTCCGAGTAAGCGATTTGAGTCTCTCTCCGAGTGGATTCCCGGGCCCGGTGGGATGGATGCGGCGATCGTCGCATCACATGCCGGACAACCGATGTCCATCGCTGCGTGACCTGTCCGAGACATACGTCGGACGTAGTCGATGATCCACGATAGTTATCATAACCGTAAGGAACTACCAGTATCCGGTCCGGATCGATCGAGTGCGGTACGAACGAATTTATGGACTGAAACATAGCCCCCGCACGAACGGTTTTCGACGGTGGACCGGCTCTCACTTCGACAGTCGACCGACTCTCGCCGTTGTTCCGTCCGAAAGCCGTGGTTTCCACGCTGAAATCGACAACCCATCCGGAGACTGTCGCACCGAGTGGCTCCGCCTCGAGCAATTCGAGACAGTAGTGAACGATCGAATGAACGATATATTGAACTGTCTCATAAACTGTCTCAAACCGTTTCAGCCCTCGAACCGACACCGTCCGTCTCAGCCACCGAAGCAGCTCAGACCGTATAGGTCAGGTCGTCGAAGTCGAAAAACGCCGTTTCGTACCCGTCGTGGCGGGACACTTGCGGCGGCGAGTCGACGGAAATCGTTACGCGGTCGCCGGACGCGAGGTCGTCGACCGCGACCCCGTAGTGGTGGCCGATCTCGTGATCGAGCGTTTCCGCGGGGCCCTCCGAGCGGACCGAGCCGTTGCCGTCGACGGACGCCGACAGGGACGTAAACGGGAGGACGATGCCGTTGTACGGCGTTCTGGGACTGATCGCCAGATAGGTACCGCCATCAGTGAATCGCTCGGCGTCGGAGACGAGTGCGACGAACGTCGCGTCACCGCTTTGCTGGGGCTCGAGGACCTCGCCGGGAAGCTCCTCGATCGCCACGCCCTGTCCCATCGGCGGTTGCCCGGCCCCGTCGCCGTGTCCGCCGTTACCGTCTCCCACATCACCGTTGTGCCCACCGTCGCCGCCGTGATCCCCGTGGTCCATCAGCGGTAACGCCTCGCGGCTCCCCCGTCGCTCCTCGTCGATCGTCGTGAACGAGAGGTCGTGAAGATCCGACCGCGCGTACTCGAAGTCGATCTCGAGCGAGCCCGAGGACTCGAACCGCCCCTCGAACGCGCCGATTCGCTCGATCCCGCTGAGGGGGCTGACAGTGATCCGAACGGTGTACTCGCCTTCCCCGGGGAGCTGGACGTTATCGCCGTAGTGAAACCCCATCCGCTGGGAGATCATGGGCCACGGCGATGACGTGCCGGCGTCGACCGGGTCGCCGTCCTGTGAAATCTCGAAGCGCATGTTCGCCGGAAGGACGGTATGTGTCTCGCGATCCCAGACGGTGGCCATGAGGTGGAGACTGTCGTCGGTGTCGACCTCGACGAGCGATTTTTCCTCGGAGGTGGATTCGACGATCCAGAACCGATGGGGGAAAGTGTAGGAGAGCGCGGCCGCGTAGTCGCCGTCGGTCGCTGTTCCGTAGGTCCCCATCTCCTCGCGCGACGCCGGGAGATAGACCGCGTCGGGTCGGTTCTCGACGAGCGGCGGGTTCGCCCAGGCGGACTCCTCGTTGAACCCGAGTCGCTCGAGACAGCCGGCGAGTCCAGCGGTTCCGACGGCACTGATCGCGACTGTTCCACGGAGGAAACCCCGGCGCTTCATTGGATGAGGGTTGGGTATCAGCGATAAAACGCCTGTTGGTTCGCCGATCGAACGGTCGGAGCCGATCGTCGGTGTATCGGAAACCGAACCGACGGGACTGTCTTCGGCGACCGAACCAATGAACCTTTGATTACGGGTTCCGTCGAACTAGACATGCAACGGCGGACATACCTCGGCTCGCTCGGGACAGTGGGGATCACGAGCGTTGCCGGCTGTCTCGGTGATCTACTCGGCGGTGACTCTAACCCGGATACCATACTCGAGCCACCGGAAGAGGAGGCACAACACGCGGATTTCGAGTATCCGTCGTACGGCGACGAATTCCCGTCGTTTTCGCTCACCGACCCGCTCACGGAGGAAACCGTCTCCCGCGACGATTTCGTGGACGAACGCCCCTTTGTGATGACGTACTTTTACGCGTCCTGTCCGGACGGCATGTGCGATCAGCTCATGCAGCACTTCCGTCGAATACAGGAAGACGCCGTCGAGAGCGGCTACGAAGACGACGTCGGATTGCTTGCGATGACGTTCGATCCCGAGCGCGACACGGCCGACGTCCTTCGGACGTATAGCACGGAACGGGGAATCGAACCCGACACGGGGCACTGGCATTACCTCCGCCCCGAGGACAACGAGGCGGCCAAAACGGTTCTCAACGAGACGTTCAAACTCCCGCTTCGGCAAGAGGGGGCGGCGTCGAACAACGAATCGGCGAACGAAACCGCATCGAACACCGAGTCCGGGAACGAAACCGCATCGAACAACGAATCCGGGAACGAATCGGCTGATACCGACGATCTCGAGTACACGTTTACGCACTCCGCTCACGTCCAACTCGTCAACGAACGCGGAATCGTCGAGCGCGCGTATCCCCGGGCGCACAACCAGCGCGAGGCGGTCAACACCGAGGTAATAGTCGAAGACACGAGAACGGTCGTGGGGGTGGACGAGTAGCGATGCGTCGCCGTGAGGTCCTCGCCGGCCTCGGAAGCGCAGGTGTCGTCGCCGGTGCCGGTGCCGTCGCAGCGTTCGGCGTCCCCTCGTTCAACGATGACTCCGACGGGTCGTCCGGACTCGTCGGCCGACAGCACGATCCCTACGAGATCGAGACGGCTGACGCGCCGGGAAGCGAAGCCGGCACCGTCACCGTCCCCGCGCCGGATCGACCGACGTTCATCGACTTCTTCGCGACATGGTGTGATCCCTGCATCAAACAGATGGACGCACTCGCCACGACCCACGAGCGAGTCGGCGACGACGTCGTCTTCCTCTCCGTCACGAGCGAACCAGTCGGCGAGTCGATTACCAGCGAGGAACTCGCCGAGTGGTGGGACGAAAACGACGGTAACTGGACGATCGGTCTCGATCCGACCTCGGAGCTCACCAGCCGATACTGGGGATCGCCATATCCGTCCGCCGTGGCGATCGACGCCTCGGGGACCGTTCGGTGGCACGATTCCGGGATCAAAACCGCCGACGAACTCGTCGCGGGAATCGAACGCGCGCTCGAGAGCGGGGCCGAGTGAGGATGGTCGACGCGACGAACACCACCTCGATCGTGTTCGCGCTGTCGACCGGTATCGCGACGTTCTTCTCCCCGTGTGCGTACCCGCTCCTACCGGGGTACGTGGGTTTTTACGTGAGTCAGACCGACGGCGAGCGCGCGTCGCTCGGCGGGGCACTGAGCCGCGGGCTGCTCGCCGGCGTCGGCGTCCTCGTCACCTTCACCGCCCTGCTCGGGGCGACGTTCTGGGTCGGCCAGTCGACGCTGTCGTCGATCAAGTGGTTCGAAGGCATCGCCGGCCTCGTCCTGATCGGCTTCGGCGTATTGATCGTCGTCGACCGCGCGCCGTCGCTCTCGATCCCGCTCCCGAAGCGCCGCTCGAGCACGCTCGGCTTCGGGGTCTTCGGCGTCGGCTACGCGCTGGCGTCGGCCGGTTGTGTCGCGCCGCTGTTCATCAGCGTCGTCACCCGTGCGCTCTCGCTGTCGACGGCCGATGCGCTGGTCCTGCTCGGGACCTACGTCGGTACCGTCGTGGTGCTCATGGTTTCGTTGACCGTCGCGACGGGGATGGGGCTCGTCGCCGGTGCCGGTCGGTTCGCGGCCTACTCCGGCGTGCTCAAACGGATCGCGGGAGTGGTGATGATCGTCGCCGGGATCGGCCAACTGTATCTCGCGATCGTTATTTTCGACCTGCATCACGCTATTTTCGGCCTGTTCTGACTGCAGTCACTCGTAGTGCGATCGCCGTGGTCGTCCTGGGGCTCAGACCGGAATTCGATGGTCCGGTCGTGGCGGCCGGCTCCCATATGAAATGAGACTAATCGTTGGTAATCCAAACTAACCGAGTCGGCTCTTTATCCCCGGTCACGTGAAGAGAAGAGCGTGAGCCGATATCGGTGTCCCAACTGTCTCGAGGAGTCAGGAGAAGTGGCGGATCGATCGGTGACCGACGCCGGCCTGAAACGCCGCTTCGAGTGTCAGAGTTGTGGGCACGTCTGGGAAGTCATATTTTAATATAACCCGTTTGACTGATACCCGGCAGGCAACGGCAGGTCAGGGATGTATCCGGCCATCGCTCGAATGGATGGGTAACCGATGTATCAGGAGTTACTCGTTGCAACGGATGGAAGCGACGCGGCCCGTCGGGCGACCGACCAGGCGATCGAACTCGCGAGTCAACTCGATGCGAGACTACACGTGCTGTCCGTTTCGGAGGATGGCCCGCAGGCGGTAGAGAAAACGGATCAGCTCCGGAGCGAGCCGGAAGAGGAGGCCGCCGCAGCCGCCACAGAGGCCGAAGAGGCGGCATCGCGCAAGGGTGTCGACGTGACGACGGACATCCGCCACGGCGTTCCGCAAGAGCAGGTCGTCGACTTCGCGGAGACGAATCCGACTGATATGATTATCGTCGGGACGGCGGGCCGGTCCGGGCTCGATCACCTGATTTCGGGCAGCGTCGCGGAGGAGATCGTCCGGAACGCACCGGTCCCGGTCCTCACGGTTCGGGAGCAGTCCTAGCGTCCCGCAGCGCCGGTGGATAGTCCACCGCTATCCCCGCTACGCGCGGGTACGAGATCCATAATTATCTCGCAAGAGAGCGACCCGACCGCTATCGTGCCCGCTCGCGTTCTCGTTCGCACGCGAATCGGTCCGGCCAGAGCGCGCCGACCGCGAGCGCTCTCGAGCCCGCCAGTTCGACTCGAGGTGACCACGGAGTGAGCGACACTGCAACGACAGCCGTCGGCGACGTCCCCTGCGTACTGGTCGTCGGCGACGCCGACGCTGCCGACGATGCGATGGAAACACTCGCCGCACGATTCGAGGGCGCGTCACTACTCAGGGAGCGAACGCTCGAGGGGGCTCGCGAGCGACTCGCCGACCGCGAGGTACACTGTCTCGTCTGCCCGTTCAGCCCGGCCACCGACGGACGATCGGGATCGGCCGACTCGTTGCTCGAGCGGCTCGCTGCCGGCTCCGACGAGCGGCCGATCGTAGCCGTCACCGATAGTGAGGACGCCGACCACGCGCTCGCGGCGGGAGCGAGCGACGTCGTCGATCGCGACGAGTCGCCGACGGTGCTGACCGCTCGCGTCAGAAACGCAGCCGAGCGAGCCCGACTCCGGCTGGCCGCGGCGGACTCCGATCGACGCCACTGGTCGATCCTCGAGAGCGCCGCCGCGGTCGTCTGGGTGCTCGACGCCGACGGCGACATCGAGTACGCGACGCCGGCGGTCGAGTCCCGGATGGGGTTCACGCCGGCCGAACTCGAGCGGACGGCGATACGCCGGCTCGTTCATCCGGACGATCGAGAGACCGTTCTCGAGACGCTCGCGACCGTGACCGACGCGCCGGTCGGGACGACCGACCGCGTTAGCCCGCGGCTCGGCCATGCTGACGGCACGTGGCACGTTTCGGAACTGACCCTCACGAACCGCCTCGCGGATCCGACCGTCGAGGGCGTCGTCGTCACCCGAACCGGGGGAAGATCCGCAGCCGATTCGACAGTCCCCGATGGGATTCGTAGAGGCGTCGACCGGCTCGAGGACGCGTTTTTCACCCTCGGTCCGCGAGACGAACTCCGCTACGCCAACGATGCCGCGATAGCGCTGTTCACCGATGTCGATACTGAAGCCAGTACCGACGCAGCGACCGGTCCCGACACGGTGACCGATACCGACCCGGGAATCGACCCAGACACTGACGAGCACTCGAGCGACCACCCCCGCCTGATCGGAGCCGTCGTCTGGGACCTCCTTCCGGACGAACTCAGCGAGGCGCTCTACGACCGCGTTCGCGCGGCCGAGACGACGGGGTCGGCCGAGACGGTCAGAACGACCCTCCCCTCGATCGAGGGACGACTCGCCGTAACCGTTCACCCCGGCGACGACGGCGTCTCGGTCCATGCGCGGGAACGGCCCGCCGATGCTACGGCCTCGTCGGACCGGGACCGCCTCGCCCTCCTCGAGTCCGTCGTCGACGCGCTGGACGACGGCATCGCCGTCCTCGAGGGGACGACGATTCGACTGGTAAACTCAGCGCTGCTCGAGCTCGCCGATGCGGACGCGCTCGTCGGCCGGGAACTCGAGGACGTGTTCGCAGCCGACCTCGCGGCGACGGTTCGGGAGCGGGCTCGGTCACCGGTCATCCGATGGATGGAGCCGGTTTCGGGGATGCTCGCGACCGACGCGGCCCCGCCGGTCGAGGTCTTCGTCGCGCCGCTGACGGATCCCGACCGGACGCTCTGTGTCGTCCGCGACAGGCGCGGCTCTCGAGGGGCTGCCCTGTCGTCGATCCGGCGGACGCTCGATACGCTCCGTCGGGCCGAGACGGCGTCGGCCGTTCGAAACGCTGCCACGGATGCCGTCCGGGAGTTTGCCGCCGCTGACGTGGCCGTCTGGTATCGCGCCGACGATGACTGGCTTCGCCCGGCAACGGTTGCGATGGCGGACCACATCGGCGACCACCGCTCGATCGAACTGCCGCCGATCGATCCCGACGGAAGTCCACTGGCCGACACCCTCGAGAACAGGGAAACAGTTACTGACCCCGAAAGCGAGGGGGTGACGGTGTACGAGCGCGCGGAACTCGAGGACTTCCTCGCCCGCGCTGGGCTCCGGGCCGAGCGAGTGCTGGCCGCCCCGATTGCGGACCGAGGCATCGTCCTCGCGACCGGGATGGATCCCATGACGTTCGACGGAAGCGATTCGGACCCGATCGAAGCGGTGTCGGACGCCGCGTCGGTCGCGCTCGAGTCACTCGAGAACGCCGACGATCTTCGAGCGTGTCAGCACGACCGAGCCCGCCTCGAAACCGTCCTCGAACGAATGGAACGGGTCTGGGACGCGGGTCAGTCGCTGCTGGCAGCCGACACGCGCGAGGCGGTCGAACGGCGGCTCTGCGAGGCGATCGTGTCGCTGGCCCCGCTCGAGTCTGGCGGGAGCATCGAACTCGCGTGGGTCGGTCACGCTGACGACGGTCGCAAGCGGGTCGTCCCATCGACGTGGGCCGGCCGCGACGGCGAGTTTCTCGAGTCGACGACCGTTCCCCTAGCAACGGACGCCGACGCGCCGACGGGAGTCGCGGCCGCAACACGCGAGCTGACCGTCCTCGACGACCTCTCGATCGATGGGAGCGAGCACGCGACCGAGAGCCAGTCGTGGCGACGCCAGTTGCTCGAGCGGGGATTTCGGTCCGCGCTCAGCGTGACGCTCACCGTTGACGGGGTCCGGCATGGCACGCTGACCGCGTACGCGGACCGGCCGTCGGCGTTCGACGAGCGCACCCGTCGCGTCTGCCACCAC
Source organism: Natrinema zhouii (assembly GCF_013456555.2). Taxonomy (GTDB): domain Archaea; phylum Halobacteriota; class Halobacteria; order Halobacteriales; family Natrialbaceae; genus Natrinema; species Natrinema zhouii. The sequence continues at coordinate 778,207 of NZ_CP059154.1, read as the reverse complement.
CTCGCGTCGATCGCCGGTGCGGTGATCGCAGCGATCGAGACGAAACGCGCGTTGCTCGCCGATCGGATCACCGAACTCGAGGTCGTCCTCCGGAACGATGCCGAAGCCCTGTCGTCGGTCGCCCGCGGGATCGGTCGGCGACTCGACGTGCAAGCGATCGTCCCGCGGTCGTCGGGCGGATCGACGGTGTTCTGTACGGTCGACGGGGGCGATGCGGACGCGATTCACGAGACGGTCGGGGCGCTCGCAGCGGTCGACGCGGTTTCGATCGTCGACCGCGGTAGCGGCGGCACCGCCCTCGAGATCGGTCTGCGGGAACCCACCATCGCGCGAACGATCGCGGACCACGGTGGCATCCTCCGGTCGGTCACGCCGGTCGACGATCGCTGCCGGCTCGTGATCGAACTCGGTGAGCCGGTCGACGTCCGCTCGTTTCTCGGGCTCCTCGAGCGGACCTATCCCGGAACGGAGTTGGTCGCTCGCCGGAAACGCGATCGATCACACCGCCCAGTACGCCCGTTCGACGAGTTGCGTGAGCGGCTCTCGGAGCGCCAGCGGCGAACGCTGGAGGCGGCCTACTACAGCGGTTTTTTCGAGTGGCCGCGCGAGCATACCGGAGAGGAGGTGGCCGAATCGCTCGGAATCTCCCAGCCGACGTTCAGTCGCCATCTCCGGCTGGCCCAGCGGAAACTGTTCGCACTGTTGTTCGATGAGTTCGAGTCCGACTAGGTCGTATTGCCCGGTCTCGTCACCGGTATTTCGTTCTTACGTCGACCCGTCCGACTCAGTAATACTATATTTCCCGTCCCATCGGAACTGATCACCCAGCATACAGATGAATATAGATTGAGTGACGACCCATCCCCGTTTCCGTATATAGCGGCCACGATCATGCCGCCGGCATCTAATGCAGTATTCAATGAGTGCCTTCGAGGTAAGACGTAATTACGACGGTCATCTCTCCGGATGGCGGATGAACTCGTGAGCATCGATATCGCTGACGCCGAGGAGGGCATCGAGGGAGTCACTGACACCGACGAGAGTCTCGAATCGGTCGCCGACGCGAACGAGGGCCGATCGAGCGTTCGATCGGAGGCCGACGGCGGGATCGTCGCCCAGCTTCGACTCGACCACCCGAACCTGTTCTTGCGACCGACGATTCGACACGCGCCGGCCGTCACTGTCGAACCCGACTACTGGACCAGCGTCGAGCCGGGTCGGACGCTCGTGTTCGTCACCGTCTACGGTACCGCGTTCGACGATTTCGAAACCGGCCTCGAGACGGATCCGACTATCACCGATCCCGTTCTCGTCGACCGCTACCCCGACAGACGAGTCTACCGTGTCACGCGTACCGACCGTGCGACAACGTTCACCGCCGCGATCACCGGCGTCGGTGGCCGCCTGCTCGAACTCTCGAGTTCTCGAGACGGCTGGCAGGTCCAGCTTCGGTTCGCCGATCGAGATCGACTCGTCGCGTTCAACGACTACTGTCGCGACCGCGGAATCTCAGTCACCGTCGATCATCTGCGCGTCTCCGACGACGGGGACGAGGGTGTCGTTGCGCTGACGCCGAAACAACAGAAATTGCTTACCGTCGCCTACGAAGAAGGTTACTTCGATGTCCCGCGTGGCATCTCCCAGGACGAACTCGCGGATCGACTCGACGTCTCGAAGTCGGCCGTCTCCCAGCGGCTGCGACGGGCGATCGGCGAACTCTGTTCCGCAACGCTCTCCTGAACGACGGATCCGGGTCTCCCGGCGGCAAGCCGTCGCGTATCCCCTGTTCGACCAATCCGATGGCTATAGTCGTCACTGAAAGTCAATGCACGCCTGATCCCATGATAGCGGTGCGATCAGCGTGTGAATCGTTTCAGTGACTACTAGAGCGCGATAGTTGTGAGAAAAATCGAATCAGTGACCGGACCGATAGTGGTCGACGACGCGCGAGCGGGTAGTGTCGATTGAGTACGGCCAGACTCGTCTCGACCCCGCTACGTTCGGGCGGTTACTCGTCGGATTCGTCGTCGGACTCGTCCGCCTTCATCGAACCCAGCTGGGAGACGAGTTCGTCCGTCGAGACATCGGACTCGAACGACATCTCGCCCTTGTGTTCGTGTTCATGGACGTTGACGGCTTCTACGTCCTCGTCGTCCGTGGTCTGCTCCTGTTGTTCGGATTCATCGTAGCTACCAAAACCCATACGCATACCATCCGGCCCACCACAAAAGGTGTGACGGTTCCATCGGCCGTCCCGGTTGGCGCTCCACGAACGAACTGGCTGGATCAACGGTCGCGTCACGCACTATTTTGACGACCGAGCGGTGCTGTGTGAAGCGTTGGGAACCCCAGCCGACTGTTTCCCGGTCCTACTCCAGTTGGGTCACCGCTACTGCTCATTCGACGCCCCATACTCGAGCGATGATTCCCTGTACGTCAGGCGTACTTTTCAAGCCGCTGTAATAGGTCGCACGTTTTTCGGTGAGAGAACCCCGTAAACCGACAGTTTGTATTCGATATCAGATCTCGATTCCGTCCAACTGCGGGACCGGCGTTCGCCGCAGTTCGCAGTCACCGCCGGAGTACCCTCTCTCTACGGGGTTCAGTAGTCCGTCTATAGTAATGGGTTCAGGAGGTTTGAATTCCTCTCATGGCAGCGTACCGTTCGTCGTCTCGATCAGTTGCTGCAAGTCAGCAGTCCTCCACGATACTTCTACGGCCGTGTTCGGGGGCAGAGAGACCGATGCATCGTCGACAAAAACTGACCTCGTGTCCGGGCCACACGAGCAGTCCAATTCACCCGACGGGTGGTGAATAGCGGATGTGTGGGATCATCGGTCGCGTCGGGGACGGCAACGCCCTCGAGCCGCTCCTGACCGGACTGGAGAACCTCGAGTATCGGGGCTACGACTCGGCCGGCGTCGCCGTCCAGAACGGCTCCGGCATCAACGTCCAGAAACGCTCCGGGAAGGTCGAGGAGTTGAAGGAATCGATCGGCGAACCCCTCAAGGGTGAGGTCGGAATCGGACACACCCGGTGGAGTACGCACGGACCGCCGACCGACGCGAACGCCCACCCCCACACGGACGAGAGCGAGGACGTCGCGGTCGTCCACAACGGGATCATCGAGAACTACGTCGAACTCAGAGAGCGATTGGCAGCGAGCGGCTACGAGTTCACGAGCGACACCGACACCGAAGTCATCCCCCATCTCATCCAGTACTACCTCGACGCCGGCTTCGACAGCGAGACGGCGTTCCGGCGGGCGATCGACGAACTCGAGGGGAGCTACGCCGTGACCGCGATGGTCACCGGCGAGCACGTCCTCTACGCGGCCCGACAGGGCTCGCCGCTCGTCGTGGGTATGGAAGACGGCGAGTACTTCCTCGCGAGTGACGTCCCGGCGTTCCTCGAGTACACCGATAGCGTGGTCTACCTCGAGGACGGCGACGTCGTCGTCGTCGACGAGGACGGCGTCGAGTTCACCGACCTTGAGGGGAACCCGATCGTGCGCACGTCCGAGACGGTCGAATGGGATCCCGAACAGGCCGGCAAGGGCGAGTACGATCACTTCATGCTCAAGGAGATCAACGAACAGCCGACGTCGCTGGCCCAGGCGATCGAGGGCCGGATCGACCCCGTGAACGGTCGGATCGCGCTCTCCGATTTCGAACCGGGAACGTTCGACGACGTCGACAGCGTCCAGTTCGTCGCCTGCGGGACCTCCTACCACGCCGCGCTGTACGGGTCGCTCGCGCTGAATCAGGCCGGGGTCCACTCGACCGCGTTACTGGCCAACGAGTACAGCGTCTCCGCGCCGCCGGTCGACGAGAACACGCTCGTCATCGCGGTCACCCAGAGCGGCGAGACGGCCGACACCCTGAGCGCGCTCAAGCAGGCCGCGGCCGAAGGCGCGCGAACGCTCACCGTAACCAACGTCGTCGGTTCGACGGCCGCGCGGGCGGCCGACGACACGCTCTTCATCCGCGCCGGCCCGGAGATTGGCGTCGCCGCGACGAAGACGTTCTCCTCGCAGGCGGTCATGCTCACGTTGCTGGGCCAGCGTATCGCCGATGACGTGCAGGGCGAACCGCCGGCCGATCTCGAGACCCTCCTCCCGGAACTCGAGTCGATGCCGAGTACGATCGACCAACTGCTCGAGTACTCGAACGCGGCGTCGATCGCCGAACAGTACAGCGAGAGCCGGTCGTACTTCTTCATCGGCCGCGGGCTCGGCTTCCCCGTGGCGCTCGAGGGGGCCCTGAAGTTCAAGGAGATTACCTACGAGCACGCCGAGGGCTTCGCCTCCGGCGAGCTGAAACACGGCCCGCTGGCGCTGGTGACGCCCGAGACGCCGGTGTTCGCGATCTTTACCGGCCAGGAAGACGAGAAGACGCTGAAAAACGCCGAGGAAGCACAGACCCGCGGTGCACCCGTCGTCGCGGTCTGCCCCGACGGCCATCCCGCCGTCGAGGTGGCGGACGAACACCTGACGATTCCCGACACCGATTCCGACCTGGCGGGGCTGGTCGCGAACGTCCAGCTGCAGCTCGTCTCCTACTACGCCGCCGACCTCCTCGGTCGACCGATCGACAAACCGCGAAACCTCGCCAAGAGCGTTACCGTCGAGTAACCGTTCACACCCGACACTCACGCGTGTCCGGACTCCGACTCACACGCAACTGACGCCGTTGGTGCGATACGTTCTTCTCCACCTCGTATACTTCGAGAACAAACATACAGTCCAGTCGAATCGCTACCCTCGTGTATCGATCTGTATCATTCGAACGGTGATCAGTCGCAGTCGCACGTCGATCCGTCGCACTCGAGCGTCCGTTTCGAGAGAGCGCTCCCGCTCGGCCAAGAACAGTACACAGTCGACTCCGATCGATCGGAGCCGGGTCTCGAGGCCGCAGGACGCGAAACCACCCCCGTAGTCTCGAATCCACACGGCATCGGTGGTGACGACCCGTACTCGAACGATATCGGAATCGAACGTGGAGGGTCATTGTGGCGATCGAGTCACGATGACAACGTCACCGATTTCGTGGGTATCAACCCATACCCTCCAAGTAGTCTAGGAGTTCGACACTGTATAAAGGGTGCACCTGATAGATCTGGGTGACCGGCGTAATTGACCGCGCTCGATCGCGACGGAGAGACGACATCTCGTCGCTACTACCCTACTGAGTCAGTATCGAGGCTCCCCGTTCGCCATGGAAGGTACTCTTCCACCAAGCGAACGGGGTGCAGGAAGCACAAGATAACCGTGAATAAATGTAACAAAGATGTCACGCCGACTGACTCGAGCGGCAGGCCGACTCATCGGTCAGATTTCTTACTATATATCCGAGCTTTCAATTTTTGCTATAAAGATTCGGATTGAACGGGACTCGAGTGACCGATATCCCGATCCGGTTCCACTCTCGAGGAGGACGACCGCTGAGCGAGTAAACCGGGGTGAAACATTGTATTTCGATCCGGTAATATCGTATTTCTCACGAATGTGGGCCTGATACGTTCGATATCCGAATAGTGTTGTTCGAGTGCTAGTACTCTCCCACGGCTCGAACAGCCGGTTGTTGCGCCCATTATGCGGTCTATAGTAAATACCGTTCTGTGGTTACAGGTTGTTGATGTCGACGGACCCATCCGCAAACTGGACGCCAATGACGTCCGGCCAGCAAACGACCGCCCCCCGATGTGTCAACTGTGGCAACCAGGTAACCCGACAGTTTTCTCGCGTCTTCGGCGATAATCGCGACGTCGTCCACGCCTGCCCCGACTGTGCGACGTACCGCGAGATGAAGACTTCCGATTTTATCCCGGAAGAAGCCAGATAACCCGGTCGTAACTGCCGTCCGTCTCGAGCCGTCGATCCGCGTGGACTGTCCGCAGGCGGATCGACTCGATCAGTTGTCCGACGCCGTCACCCACTCGTCGAGACGGCCTCGGTGACTACCGCCTGCGCATCCTCGAACAGCGCCTCGGCATCGGCTGCCGACCGCGCTTCCGCCGTGACACGGATCAACGGCTGTGTCCCACTGGCGCGAAGCAGGAACCAGCCGTCTGCGGTCTCGACTCGAACGCCGTCGAGCGTATCGATCTCGTCGTATCGCTCGCTCACCGCCTCGCTGACGTCGGCCATCACCGCCGCCTTCGCTTCCACCTCGATCGACGTTCGCCGGATCGGGTAGCCCTCGATTCCGGCGACCAGTTCGGAAAGCGCCCCCAGCTCGGCGACCAGTTCCACCAGTTTGCATGCCGCGAGCGGGCCATCCGGACACAGCGTTTCCTCGGGCCAGATCCACGCACCGCTCGGCTCGCCACCGAAGACCACATCGGCTTCCGTCGTCCGTTCTGCAACGTACACGTCACCGACCTGCGTCCGGGTTAGCGACGCACCGACATCGGCCAGCGCGTCGTCGACGGCGAGACTCGTGTCGACGGGGGCGGCAACCCGGTCGCCCGAGCCCGCCGCCTCTCGAGCAAACAGGGCCAACAACGCGTCCTTCGGGACGAAGGTCCCCGTCTCGTCGATGGCCACCATCCGATCAGCGTCGCCGTCGTGAGCGACTCCCAGCTCGGCGTCCGTTTCCGCGACGAGCGTCGATAGCGTCTCGAGGGTTTCTGCTGTCGGCTCACTCGGTCGCCCGGGGAAGGAGCCGTCCTCCTGTCCGTTGAGGGTCCGGACCTGGCAGCCCAGCCCGTCGAGTACCGCCGCCGTTACGCCGCCGGCACCGTTCCCGATATCGACGACGATGCTCGGCGCACGCTCGAGGTCGACTGCCGCCCGAAGCGCGTGGGCGTGGTGGTCACGAACGCCCTCGCGATGGTATCGATCGCCGACGCCGTCCCACGCGGCGAGTTCGTAGTCGTCCTCGCGGACCCGCCGTTCGATGGCCGCGCGCTGGTCGGGGCCGAAGGCCTTCCCTGACGGGTTCCAGAGCTTAAACCCATTGTCAGTTTCCGGGTTGTGCGAGGCCGTTACCACGACCCCGGCGTCGGCCTCGAGGCCCTCGACAGCCCGGGCAATCGTCGGGGTCGCTTCGACGCCGACCGTGACGACGTCGGCGCCGCACTCGCGCAGCCCCGCGTTGACCGCCTCGACGAGCATCGAGCCACTCTCTCGAACGTCGCGACCGACGAGGACTCGCTCGTATCCCTCCGAGGCGATTGCGCGGCCGACCGAAAGCGCCACCGCTGCCGTCACCTCGTCGCCCACCCGCCCGCGAATGCCGCTGGTTCCAAACATACTGCCCTCTGAGGCGGGCGACTGCCTTACTATGCACGGGTTACTCCCGTCCATGCCGCTCTCCGATGTCGGTTCCGCGGTGGCCCTGCCGTCACCGTAAGCGGCCCCGGCAGTCGTCGCGGGACTACACGAGTGGGGGACGAGCGCAACTGCACGGTCGTTAGTTCCTCCCTGTAATTTTGAACTGTCAGTGCCGTATATGTGAGCGACGCCGGTAGGCTCGAGTGAGAATGAGACAACCCGCATCCCGCCGATGCAGTCGGCTGATCGACGGACGTGGTAGCCAACCGACTGCCGCGCCTGGTATTCGGCTGGCTACCCCACGGCTCACCCGACTGCCCGCCACACCCCGTCCCGATCGGACCGGCCCCGGTGGACGGTCTTTTGAACTGTCGCGTGGCGACCCTCTCGATCGAGACACATGAGTGCAACCGACTCGGAGCAGGAGGCCGACGGGGCCACCGAAGCCGACGACCGATCGGCCGAAACTGCCGAAACCATCGAGGGCGACGAGAACGAGGAGCCAGCGGCCGATCGCACGCTCGCCGACCTCCCGCCTAGTGCGAAACTCGTCTACAAGGTCCTCGAGTACGAAGGACCGATGACCCAGGAGCGGATCGCCGCCGAATCCCGACTCTGTCCTCGGACCGTCCGCTACGCGCTCGGGAAACTCGAGGACGGGGGGATCGTGACCAGCCGTGTCTGTCTCGAGGACGCTCGCCAGTCCACGTATCGGATCGGCGAGTGACTGATGACGAGTTTTCCAGTGTATTAACCGTCTAAAGGCCCTTGGTGGATCATGTCCAACGAAGAAGCTGCTGTCACGGCGCTGGAGGAGTTAGGCGTAACCGAGTACGAAGCGAGGTGTTTCGTGGCGCTCACCCGCATTGCACAGGGAACTGCGAAGGACATCAGTCAGGTTTCCGATGTCCCTCGATCGAGGGTCTATGATACAGTCGATCGACTCCATCGGCGTGGACTCGTGGATATACAGCAATCTGATCCGCGGGAGTTTCGAGCGATTTCGAAAGAGGAAGCATTTGAGACGCTGCGCCGGGACTACAACGACAGCATTGCGGCCGCAGATGCGGCCTTAGACCAAGTTGAGTCGGCCACGACTCAGGAGGATAAGGGAGTCTGGGCGATCGCGAACGCCGAGCACGTGACCGACCGGCTCGTTGAACTTATCGACAACGCAGACGACCACGTTCATTTCATCGTCGCCGATGAGACGATGCTCGATCAGGCCGCTCTTGACCGATTGGCGGCGGCCAGTGACCGTGGTGTCGCAGTTATCGTAGAAGTAGCGTCTAGCGACGTGCAAACCCGTGTTCAGCAGGCGATTCAAGATGCGACCGTCGTGGTGACGGAGAGTTTGCAAGAGTCGCGGAAGGTCGTAGAGAAGTGGCCGGGCCAGTTGGTACTGGTGGACAAGCAGGCAATCCTTGTGAGCGGTGTTGCGGACCGTGAACTTCCAGGTGTTGAAGAAGAAACTGCAATGTGGAGCCACGGACGTGACCATGGCTTTGCCGCGTGGATGCCGGAACTACTCGAAGACAGAGTAGATGGGAGTCGCCAACAGAACGACGATTGAGACGGTCGCTGCTATCGTTCATTTCGAGTACTCGAGGAACGGCTCATCGCTCCGCTCAATTCGCACAGACGGGGGCGGTATCCTACTGCGACTGGTCTTCTATTTCCACGGCCGTTTCGTTTCCGGATCGTGAGTTCGAATCGGCGGAGGTATCGTCCATCAATTGCGCCAGCTCGCGTTCAAACGCTTCTTCGCTAATCTCGCCCGCGACGTACCGTTCTTTGAGCTGTCGTTTCCGGTCTTCAATCGTTGGTTCGACCCTTTCTGTGACATCGAATCGGCGGAGGAGCGGGTACTTCCGCTCGAGCCACGTGACGATAGAGACCAGTCGGTCATCACGAGGGAGTGACGCACTTCGCAGGACAGAGACAACAGCCGCAACGAGAAACACTACTGCAAACAGCCCGAGGGCGAGTCCGATCACGACCCACTCAGCGGCTTCCCCGAGCATCGCCAGTAGCACGAACTCTTCGCTGTACGACACGCCTTCGGCTAGCACCGACAGAGCGTCCAGGATTCCGACCAAACCAACACCGACCAGCAGAATACCGGTTATCACGAATCCACCAAAATACAGCCAGTGGCGGGAGACCATATTTCGAACGTCGGGGCGGGAAGATGTTAAACATGCGGAACTGTGGGGGTTCCGTCCGCACGCGTAGTTACCGGTCAGTACAGATGATTCATACAACGGAGGAGAGTACAACCACTACGTACTATGATGCGGCTAATTACAGAGAAGCTATATGAGTTGATCACATATACGTGATTAAAAGAATTTTCAGGAAACCTGAGGGATGGCGCACAGGGTTAATGTGGGTATCTATCGGTCTCTTGTTTCTCGGGTTATACGTCTTCTATCGTATTGTCAATCAAGGAGGGGCATCTCTGGCACTACACTTCGGCGCACTGTGGGTGATAATGGGGATTCCAGAACTTCTTCCGGAAGAACGTCAGAATCTGGCTGGAGGATTGCGAATTATAGGAATGGTATTTGCGGCATCATTGATTGTCTTCTATCTCTCTCAACTATCTGTCTTCCAATAGACGGAAGCTCAGGGGCGAATTCAAGTTCAATAAGCACACGTAGTTACTGATCAGTAGAGGTGAAGCACATACCGTTCAGTACAAGTATAGAAATCATCACCTATTTCTGGGACAGTATCACGTTCAGCCATGGTCTTATTCCGCGTGAGACTGAACTGGTCTTATGAGCATTATTGCAGAGTTTTCCGTTGACTCGGACGATTTCGCCCTCCATGAATCGTTGACTGCTGCACCAGGCATGATTGTTGAAATTGAACGTGTCGTCGCAACACTTGAGGACAAGGTTATGCCCTACTTCTGGGTCAGTGGTGGTGACAAGACGGAGTTCGAAGACGCATTACGCGATGACAATTCTGTACAGAATATTACTGCTATTGACGAGGTTGATGGTGGGAAATTATACCGGGCGGAATGGACTGAAAATATTGAGACAATTATCTATGCGTACGTCGAAATTGGGGCGACCATTCTCCAAGCGGTCGGGAGAAACGAGAATTGGGAACTACGAATGCGGTTCGATGATCAGGATAAGCTCTCACAATTTCAGGAGTATTGCTTTGAAAACGACATATCGTTTGAACTAAACTCTCTCAAAGAACAGGAACAACCAATGGCGAGTGCACAGTACGATCTAACGATAAAACAAAGAGAAACCCTTGTTACGGCACTCAAGGCGGGCTACTACAATATCCCGCAGGAGACGACGATGAGTGATCTGACAGATGAATTAGGAGTCTCTCAACAAGCCCTCTCGAAACGCTTCCACTCAGGTCATAAAAATCTCATTACAAGCACCTTGACCATCAGCCACCCAGACGACGAATCAGAATAGCGGCAGCCCGTTTCTACTTAAGTGAGTGGTCAGTACAACCCTCCACCCCATAGGAGTAAAGCGACTACAAGAGAGTATGAGTAACTTACAGCAAGCGCAGGAAAGCATCAATTCGATGTTTGAGGTATTCGCTCGCCATCGTCGTCGATATGCCCTCCGCGAGTTACGGCGGCACGCGAATCCGATGGAACTCGTCGATTTAGCTGATGAAATCGCTGTTCGAGAAAATGAAACACTAATTACTGACATCCCAGCTGACGAGGTGAAGCGGATCTATATGTCGCTCTCCCATACCCATATCCCAAAATTGGAAGAGGAAGATCTCGTTCTCTACGACCAAGAGCAAGATTCAGTCACGCTTGCAGAGCAGGCCAACCACATTGAACAACATCAGGATTTTCTCACAATCAATTGAATTATGAGTAAATCAACACGGGAAAAAGATGCTGCCAGATGCTGTGAGTGTGGTGCAGTCTATGCAGCGTGGATATTGCCTGACGACTCGATTCAACTCATTGGCCGAAAAGATGGCTGTCGATGTGGAGCATCAGCCTTCGAATTAGTAGACGCAGATTCCGATTGGGAGTAGAAACTATGACCTTCAACCTGCCAACAGAGTGCCCGATTTGTGAGGCAATATTAGCACCAGACCGTCCGCTTGAAAAGCACCTTGTCAAGAAGCATACCCATCGTGAAGTAGTCCATCACCTTGTGCCCCTACAGGGCCAAATCGCTCACTAAGAACCTCATCTAAAGTTCGTTTTTGCTCAGCTCGCAGCTGTAGTTGCCGAAAGCGCTGCGTCCGAGAACACAGACAGAGCCGGACAATCAATTGTGATTAGCGGTAAGTACAGGGCAAGGAGTTGCCGCTGCGGTCATGCCACAAGCACTGCACCCGCGAGCGACCACCGGGAGCGAGCAGCCTTTTTAGCGTAGATTTTTGCGCCGAGCAGTTCCGAGCGAAGTCGTTCGAAAGACGCAAAGCGTCTTTCGTGATGACGAGAGACCTCCGGTCTCTCGAACCACGAGGAATCCCGAGGCGGAAAAAGGTACGTATGCACACGTACTTACCGAATCTGTTTCGTTGCTATTTCACTGAGGGGAGTTGAGCAGTATTGATCCAAAATGCTTCAACAGCCGCGATAATTTTCTTTAGTTTGTCTGGACCGGCTGGTTTCTTGATGTGGGCATTCGCACTGAGAGTGTACGATTTTGTAATGTCTTCTGCTTCTTCAGACTCAGATAAAACGATAACGGGAGTTAATTTCAATTCTGACGTGTTTTTTATTTCTTCAAGGATTTTGTATCCCTCTATTTGTGGTAGATGTGGATTCAGTATCACGAAATCTGGGAACGGAGTATCTGAATGATCTCCACGCTGGTGGAGAACGTCAAGTGCATCATTCCCGGTATTAGCAATGTAGACGGTGTTGGGGTGGTCTGTCTTATTAAATAGGGTTTTGATGTATTGTGCGTCGTCGGGGTTAGAGTCAACGAGCAGGATATTGATGGTCATTAGGTTATTATAATATTCTTGATGTTTTTGTTAATGAAAACGTCCATCACTCTCGACAGGTACTTTACACTCGTGATATTGGAAAGAGAGTTGGCCAACACGCAATGCCTTGTCATCAAATAATTTGGCTAGCGCAGAAGTGACAACTTTAGTACTCAGTGATTCGTTGGAAGACTGGGGTCGGGGATGGCTCACTAAGTCTGTTAGGCCTATTTCCGACTTAACTGTGTTGTAATTATACATTCAGGGTTCGGTACATGTATCTTTGATTCTGGGATTCCCGGAAACAAAATAGACGTGTTGAATTTCTGGAGTGGTAATTAGTCGTCTATGAGATCAGAGCCAAAGTGATCGAATGGCCGTGTGTGCTGTTGTTTTACAACTTCTGACGTTTCGATTTCGAGTCCGAGGCCGTCCAACTCTTGAGTGGTCTTCTCGATCTCTCCCATATTTTGACTGATCGCTTCGACTCGAACATTGCGGGTTCCGGAGAGCATTTCTCGTACGTTGATGACGCCGTATACGTCAAGAGCTTCGTTTGCAAGTTCGGTCTGTGTGGCGACCGGGGCAGTGCAGACGAACAGAAGATGAAGTGTGAGATTGGCTTTTTCATAATTTATATCAGGATCATATCCTTTGATAACACCTTCTTCTTCCATATTTTGGATTCGGTTTCCTACTGTGCTAGCTGATACATCTACTACTTCTGCTATCTCTGCGGTCGTATTGTTGCGGGCATCTTTCTGGAGCAAGTGTACAATCCCTTTATCTACGTCATCAAGTTGGTATGAACTCATCCGTTCTACCAACCGGTGTGTTCCTTGAAGGCGACTTCCCCTGAATAGTTTAGAATCAAAATCGACACGGAGGTTATGCTATATGGTGGGATATCGCCTCTATTGAGGGTGCTTGCTACCCGTATCACTTTGAAGATATTTCGTGAACATGGTCATTGCACGGTCTACGGACGCTCAGTCGAAACTTTCACTCTCATCTACCTGGTCTTCTAATAACTCTGGCATCCACGCGGCGAAACCGTGGTTGCGTCCATGGCTTCACATGGCAGTCCCGTCGTTAACCCTTGGCAGTCTATTCTCTTCAATTCCGCTCATAAGGATTGATGGTCCGCCATCACCAACTGTCCTGGCCATTTGTTAATGACCTTTCTTAGCTCTTGTAAGCACCCCTGGACCACAATGTGGGCGTCTGGAACAGCCTGTTGAAATCGGTCTTGTAGTGGGTCTGATGGTGCTTCTACAAGGATTGTGACTCCGCGTTCGCTAGCTGCCGCCAACCGGCCAAGAGCAGCCTGTTCAAGCATTGTCTCATCGGCAATGATGAAATGGATGTAATCATCTGCATTACCGATGAGTTCTACGACCCTGTCGGTTACTTCAATAGCCTGTTTTAGGCTGATATGTCTGGGGCAAGCAGTGTCGGGCCGTTCAGTACAGGGTACTCGTGTACCATCTAGTTCGATAATCGACTGTACGAAATGGCAGCGACGACGATTACAATCATGACTCCGCCAATCCACTGAACGACACCGCTGAAGGCGACTAATTGGACAGCGACAAGTGATACGAAAGCGAGAGTGAGACGAGTCAATTCAGAACCTCCTGCAGCAATATACACTGTTCCGGCGATGAGAAGTCCAATTCCTACCGCGGTGAGAAGTGGCGTGACACCAATTGAATCTCGGAATAGTAGACCACCGGCAGTAAGTAAGAAACCAATGAGTACGATACTTGACTCAGGGAGAGTAGCTGTGTCCCACTTCCGTTGAAGGTCATCCATACATTTTTATCAAAGTGTGAACCGATTAAGCTTCTGGCGTTCAGTTCGCATTCGTAGTTGCCGTTCAGTACCGGTGAAACAGTTATCGGTGAGAATATTCCGCAAATCGGCGGCCAAGTTCTTTGATAATCACAACGATGGTCATCAATATACCAATAAAGAATGTGGTATCCACAAACCATCTGGATGAGCCTGTCCCACAATGGATAGTTGAATAGCAATAGTCATCAGGAGAAAGTCCTTGAGTCTCTCTTCTTTTAGTCTATCCTCCATCATTCTGTGAAACAACGGTCAGAACGAATTTAGAAGTTTGGTCATTTCGCACGTCCACCTATCGGCTAGTTCACCGGAAATCTGATGAAAGCAATCCTTGGGGAGAGTTCTATGATTCCATCTCTATACTCTCACTCGAGGAAAACGAGGGTGGCTCCAAGTGAGGGAGTCGGGAATGTATCAGTATTACTGTTTTTAAGTATTAAGTTGAATCGGTGATAGTGCTTCTCGAGCGGCACGAACGGAGAAGCGCGTCCGACGTAGTTGTCCGAGACGCTACCGGTGTTTCTGATACTGATCGACCAGTAGGTCGATTCCGAACGCACCCGACGTAATCTCGTAGTGGGTCTCGAGGCGCGGGTTGAACTTCGCCTTGTACCGGTTGATGCTCGGGACGCCGGCCCCGACGAGATCGTACTCCTCGATGCCCTTGCGGAGGCCGTCGCGCATGACGTACCAGTCCAGCAGATCGTTGATCGCGATATCGACGTCGGCGTCCGGTTTGACCCCACCTTGCCACCGATACCGCGTCCGGTCGGACTCGACGACGAGGATGCCGCCCAGAAACTCGCCGTCGACGCGACAGACGTACGGTCGGATCGCGCCGTCGGGGAGTTGTTCGTGGAGCGATCTGGCGAACTCGGGACGCAGCCGGAACGGCTGATCCTGGCTCTCGTAGCGTTCTCGGACTTTCTCGATGATGCGTTCGACATCGTCGGTATCGCCCTCTTCGATCGTGTAGGTCTCTTCGTCGGCGTTTCGAATGTTACTCCGCGCGTCGCTGCTGAATCGTTTCAGCAATTCGTCCTCGGTCCCCTCGAGGTCGACGACGTACGTGTGGCCGGGCTCGACGTCGTACTCGTTCCAGACGAACGGCCGAATGTCCTCGAACTCGGCGGTGACGAACTTGCTGTACAGCGGCGATAGTTCGGTATCGATCCACTCGAGACAGCCCTCGATGAACCGTTTGATCCGCCGATCGGCCTTGCGCTGTTTGAGTTTGTCGACGTTCAACAGGGCCGGCCCGAGGTACGACGTCCACGAGTGCGGTGCGGGGGAGAAGACGCCGGTAACCGGACCCCTAGTGTACTCGAAGACGGGGAAGATCCCGACTGGTTCCTGGCCTTTGAACCCCGCGAGCAAGAACGGCGTCGTGTCGGTGTATTCGGCCTGCAATCGGAGCGCCTCCGCCCGGAAGAACGGGTTCGACCCGTCGGATCGTTCGACGTATCGGTTCCACTCGTCGGCATCGGTTCGCGGATCGAGGATGCGTATTTCGACGCTCATAGGTACCCAAGGTCGGAGAGTCTCTCTTCGACGGTGCCGTCATCGGTCGCTTCGATCGGCTCTGTGTCGTAGGCCGGGTACGGTCGCTCCGTGCTTCCGTCGACGACCGGAAGCGCTTCGCCGTCCATCGCGACATCGACGGGGACGTCGAACAGCGAACAGATCGTCGGCGCGATATCGAAGATCGTCGCCCCCTCGAGCGCGGCGGACTTGTCGAACGCCGGCCCGGCGGCCGCGACGATGCCGGTCCGTTTGTGATTCCACGGCTCCATCGGCTCGCCGAACCGTTCCTTGCCGAGGTCGGCCACGATCGCGTTGTCGAACCCCGCCGGGACCGTCAGGATGTCGGGTGCCTCGTCGACGTGTGGCCCCTCGAAGTAGGTCTCTCTGGGCTCGACGGCGTCGAACATCGGCTCGCCATCCGGCGTTCGAACCGCCGACAGGGTCTCGATGAGTTCCTCGCGGACGGCCTCGTACGCTGCGGCCGGAACCTGTCCGTTCGGCTCGCGCCCCTCGAGATTGATCCGGACGCCGAGTTCGCTCTTCGACCGGACGTACGCCCGGGAGTTCGGGAAGTCGACCTGTTCGCTCGCCGCCCGGATCATATCGTTGGGCACTCGCGCGCCGATCGGCTCCTTCAGTCCGACGCGGTCGAGCGCGTTCGCGACCCGCTGTGTTGTAATCCCGGCGCTCGCGGCCAGGTTCATTACCCGCTCGAGCACGCCGGGATCGGCGTCGCCGGCGTCCGTCCCCTCGAGCAGGTCGTTCTCCCAGGACTTCGACCAGTCGGGCATTCCCTCACCCCCGCTCTGGGCGCTCACGTAACCCGCGTCCCGGAGGAACTCGTTGACGCGGAACTCGTCGCCGGTCACTTTTCCCATCCCGTGATCGCTGACGACCAGGACGTTTTCGGGCTCCGTCCGCTCGAGCGTCTCCTCGAGTTGGCGGTCGACCGCGCGGTAGACCGCTTCGATCGCCTCCTTGTCTCCGGGTCGTTCGTGAAACACCGAGTCGGTCTGCTGGAACTGGAGGAAGCCGAAGTCCGGGGCGAACCGGCGGGAGAGATAGCGAAACGCCGTTCCCCGGAGTTCGATCATTCGTTCGTACCTCTCGATCGACCGGTCCGGTAACGGGCTGCGCTGGGGGTAGAGCCAGTACTCGCCGCCGCAAGCCAGCTTGACGTCCTCGAGGATCCCTTCGGGATGGCAGTCCGGGTCCTCGGGAGCGGTCAGCCCCGGAATCAATGCTCCGTTGAACGACCGAGGCGGGTAGGTCACGGGGACGTTGACGACGACACTCGAGAACCCGTTGTCGCTCAGCAGTTCCCAGACCGGCCGCTCGCGGACGTGCGTCGCGTTGACCACGCCCCAATCGTAGCCATCGAACGAAAGGAAATCGTACACGCCGTGTTTGCCCGGGTTTTTCCCGGTGTACAGCGACGGCCAGGCGCTCGCCGTCCAGGGTGGGATCTGGGATTCGAGGGGTCCCGCGGTGCCCGTTTCGAACAGTCGCTGGAGGGTCGGCAGTTCGCCCGACTCGAACAGCGGCTCGAGCACCGCTCGACAGCCGGCGTCGAGCCCCACAACGAGCAGACGGAGGTCTTTGTCGTCGGTCGAACTCGCCATGGATGCGTTGTCCGTCCGCCTGGGCTTTGTTATGCGAGTGCTTTGGCCGTCCGTTCGAGGTTGCAGAGCGAGGGTGCGGACTATCGTCGGCTGTAAGTACCCATTGCCGCTGGTTCACGGGCTGTATCCTCCGGTTCACTAAGACGACGCAAGCCCGAACTGGTTCGATGACCGTCGTTCCTGGTATCGATGGAACACAGCGGTCCTCCGTATGATCAGTGCTACCCCTTCCATGTTCGATCTCTCGGTTGCTCGGTCGGCAACGGGCGGAATCGATTCGTTCGTCGACCGCCACGCCCCCGACGTCGCGTCCACGTACTACGGCTCCGGGAAAGTCGCGCTCAGGGACGGACTCGCCGGCGTCGCCCATCCCGGCGGAAACGTCGTCGTTCCGGCCTACCTCTCGCCGGCGGTCGTCGAACCGTTCCGCGAACTCGGACTCGAGGCGCGGTTCTACGCGATCGAGGAGTCGTTCGCCCCCGATGTCGCCGATCTCGAGGGGCGGATCGACGACGAGACCGTCGCCGTCATGTCCGTCAACTACTTCGGCTTTCCACAGCCCGGCCTCGAGCGGATCGCCTCCCTGACGGACGAGTACGACTGTTACCACATCGACGACAACGCGCATTCGCCGCTCAGCGTCCACGAGGGGACGCTACTCGGGACGTACGGCGATCTCGGCATCACGACGCTGCGGAAACTGCTCCCGGTTCCCGACGGGGCCCTGCTCTATCGAACCGACGAGGAGCTCCGCGAGCGGTATTCCCCGTCACCGCTCGCCGGCCCGTCCGAGCGCGTCGGGACCGCCGACTGCCGGTTCGTCGCAACGTCGGTCGTCGGAGCCGTCCTCGAGCGGAGTCCATCGCTCTATCGGTCGGTCGAAGCGGCCCTCTCCGACGGCGTGGACGGCTCGCAGTCGGTCGACCCCGAGGCGAGGTACGAGGCCGCCAAAGTGCCCATGTCGAAACTCTCGGCGTCGGTCACCGACGGCGCCGATCCGGACGAGATTCGAGAGACACGGCGGGAGAACTACCGGACGTGGCGAGGAATCTTCGACGAACGGGACGACGTGACGATCCGGTATGACTCGCTCCCACCCGGGATCTCCCCGTACGAATTCCCTGTCCGGGCCGACGATCCGGCCCGTTTGCTCGCGGAACTCGAGGCGGCCGGCGTCGCGGGCGCACACACCTGGCCGATACTTCGACAGTCCGTTCGGGGTAACGACGAGTACG
Source organism: Natrinema zhouii (assembly GCF_013456555.2). GTDB lineage: Archaea > Halobacteriota > Halobacteria > Halobacteriales > Natrialbaceae > Natrinema > Natrinema zhouii. The sequence goes on along the minus strand of NZ_CP059154.1, from coordinate 759,746 downwards.
AGACCGCGAACCGGCTCTCGGCGGAACTCGTTGCGCTTCCCGTCCACCAGGGAATCGAGCCGTCCGAGATCGAGGCGGCCGCCGACCGCCTCCGCCGATAATATCCTCTGACAGAGAGATTCCGCTCAGTCGCCGCCGGCGGACGGCGTCAGTTCCGCGCGAACGTCGTCGGACAGCGCGTACGTTCGTTCGCCGGTTCGCTCGAGTATTCCTTCCGTCCGCAGCTCCGAGAGGAGACTCTGTACGGCGATCGTCGACCGATTCACCCGGCCGGCGACCGGCTCCACCTCGAGCGAGCCGTACTGGGCGAAGACGGTCAGAACCTCGCGTGCCGCATCGACCGAGCACTGCGATCCCTCGCACGCTCGAGTGACTCGGTCGCGGACCCACGAGACCTCGAACAGCTCCGCGAGTTCGCGCTCTTCGTCCGCGACGACGAGCGTCGAATCGTCGGTCATCGCTCCATCTGACCCGCCCCCAGCTCCATTTGACCCGCTCTCACCGTCCGAATCGGAATCCGCGTCGACGGGCGTGTAACCGAACTCGATGTCGTCGCCGTCGGCCTGCAGAATGGGCGACTCCTCGCTGGCCCCGCTCTCGTCCGCCTCGTTTGCGTCGGTCCGTTCGCGCTCGAGGTCGCGGACGATGCCGCGTAATTGCTCGTTCTCCTTCCGTCGTTGCGTCAGTTCGTCCTCGAGAGCCGCGAGTTCGGCCTCGAGGCTCTCGATTCGCTCGTCCCGCGCGTCGAGGGTCTCCCGAATCTCGTCACGTTCGGTCTCTAGCTCGGCGATCTCCTCGTGGAGCCGACGCAGGTCGTCGCTGGAGCCGGGGAGCTCCGCTTGGACTGACTCCGTGTTCTGCAGTGCGTCGGCCATCTGCCTGGCCGCACTCGAGACGTCCCGCGCCGAGGAGAGTTCGTCCTCGAGGGTTTCGATTCGTTTTTCCTTCTTCTCGATTTCGTTCTCGAGTTCGTTGATCCGGTCCTGTTCGCGGTCCTTGCGCTCGGAGATGTCCTGGAGGTCGCCGACCAGCGTGTCCGAGACGGACTTGAGCTCGGGGCGCTCGAAATCCTCGAGACCGGGCGTCGCGCCGGCGTCGAAGGTCCGCTTGCGGCGGAACTGGACCTTCCGAACGTCGACTTCGGTCCAGTCTGTCTGGACGAACGCCTGGCCATCGTCGAGATCCGCGACGAGTTCGGAGTACTCGGTGTCGATGATCCGGCCGACAACCTTGGTGTCGTTGTCCCAGGTCAGTCGGTGCCAGACGAGCCAGTTCGCCTGCGTGATGAAGTCCTTCTTGACGTCGGCCGGTCGCTGGCTGATCCCCAGAATCCCGAGGCCGTGTTTGCGGCCCCGCTTACTGATCTTGATCAGCAGATTTCCGGTCTCGCCGACCCCGCCGCCCTCCGGAATGTACTCGTGGACCTCCTCGACCACCAGCAGGAACGGCTTCTTCATCTTCTTCTCCTTGACGAACAGTTGGCGGGCGACCTCCCGGAGCAACTCGTCCGCCACGTCCTCGTCGAGGTAGCCCGAAACGTCGAGGATGACGGGAACGTTCTCCTCGAGAGCGATGGTGGCCATCTGTTCGGCGTGCTCCGGTCCGATCTGGATGTCGCACTCCTCGTCGGCCCCCGCGTGGAGCATCTCGTACTCCTCTTTCAGCCCGTAGTACTCCCCGTCCGTGTCGACGATGAGGAGGGGATAGCCCGCCTCGAGCAGCTCCTCGGCGATCACCGACGCGGTGTTCGATTTGCCGGAGCCCGATTTCCCGGTCACGAACCCGCGACCGGTCAGCAGTTCGACGACTGGCAGTTTCAGGTTCACGCCGTCGGCCGTTTCGCCGACGAGAATTTGGCGCTGGGTCCCTCCGTCGCTCACCGCCACCTCACCCCGCGACCGCGTGGCTCGTTCATACTATGAGTACAGTTCGAACACGCAACCTTGAATATTGGCCTCGATTCGGGGTCGCATTCGCGGGCCGTTCCATCCGTGGGGCCGTTCTGTCTCCCTCTCTCCGCCCGACCGCCCCGACTCAGTCCTCGCCGCGCTCGACGGCCTGTTCGCGGATCGTCATCCCCTTGCGACCCAGATGCTGGAGCTGTTTCCGGGCGAAATCCTCCTCGCGCGTCCCTCGGGTCGCGAGGACGTAGACGAGCGCGCCGCCGGCGGGACGCATCGTTCGCCCGGCGCGCTGGGTTCCCTGACGCCGCGAGCCGCCCAAACCGGAGGCGACGATCGCCAGATCCGCCGTCGGCAGGTCGATCCCCTCGTCGCCGACCCGCGAGATGAGCAGGAGATCGCGCTCGTTCCGCCGGAACTCCTCGAGCAGCCGCCGGCGCTCGTGATGTGGCGTCTCGCCGCTGAGGAACGGGACCTCGAGCGCTTCGGATAGCTCGCGGCCCTGATCGAGGTAGTCGACGAAGACGATCGCCTTCGCGTCGGGGTGGGCCGACAGCAGGTACCGGACCTCGTCGATCTTCCCTCGGTTTTCCGCGGCGATGCGGTACTTCTCGCGGCCGTCGGCCGAGCCGTAGGCGTTGGCCTGTTCGTCGTCGCCCCACGGCACGTAGCGGATCTCGAGTTCGGGTTCGGCGACGAAGCCGGCCTCGAACAGCGCCTCCCAGTCGGTGCCGATCGGCGGTCCAACGAGGGTGAAGATCTCGGTCTGGCGGTCGTCCTCCCGGATGGGGCTGGCGCTGAGCCCCAAACGGTGCTTGGACTGCAGGTGCGTACTCCGCCGATACACGTCCGAGGGGACGTGCTGGCACTCGTCGAAGATTACCAGTCCCCACTCGCGGTCGTCGAACAGCGAGCGGTGGCGATCCATCCCCGCGATCTGGTAGGTGGCGATCGTCACCGGCCGCACTTCCTTCCGGCCGCCGTGGTACTGGCCGATCTGGTGGGCCTCGAGCGAGGTATACTCGAGGATCGCGTCGGCCCACTGCTGGGCGAGGTCGCGACTCGGGACTAACACGAGCGTCTCGCCGTCGACGTGGGCCATCGCGCCCATTGCGGCGACGGTCTTTCCGCTGCCGGGCGGGCCGACGAAGACGCCTTCGCCGGCCTCCGCGAAGCGGTCGACCCACGTCTGCTGGTAGTCCCGCAATCGCACCTCGAGCTCGATGGGCAGTTCCTCGCCGGACTCGAGTTCGCGGTGGTCCTGGACCGGATAGCCGGCCTCGTAGAGGATGCGTTTGATCGCGGCCTCAGAGCCCTCCCGCACCCAGTCTTCGGTCTCGGAGATCGGCGCGTGGACGTGTTCCTCGTCGAGTTTCTGCCGGGCGACGTTGCCCATGATCTCGGGGCTCTGTGCCTCGAGCACGGTGTAGCCCTCCTCGTGGGTCGTCAGCCGGAACTGGTGGGCCCGGTCCCACTGACTGTGGACCCACTCCTCGAGAGCGTCCGAGCGCTGGCCCAGCGCCTGCCGCATCGTCCGCGCGAGGTCCTCGAAGGAGTCGTGAGGCGTGCCCCAGATATCGGCCGGCCGAACGACGTACCGATACCCTTGCTCTCCGTTCGCATCCGCGAGGTGGGCGAACTGAGATAGTTGCGCGCGCGTGAACTGGTCGGGCCGATCGACGACGATCTCCCGCTGTTTCGGGAAGACGACCACCCGCTCGCGATCCGTCAGGTCCTCGAGTTCGGTCGGGTACCAGACGACGGGATCCGTCGAGACGGCCAGTCGCTCGAGTGCGCCGCGGTCGGCGAGCGCCTCGAGTCGTTCGTTCGCTTCCTCGTGGGAGAGCTCGAGTGCGCGGGAGACGGCCGCAGCGGTGAGAACCGGCCGTCCCTCCTGCTGACTGGCGTCGTGGAAGTCGGCGATGGTGAACTCGTCAGCGTTGTCGTTCCCGTCGGCGTCGTTCTCATTGACGTCGTTCTCGTCTGAAGTCGCGTCGGCGTCGGCCGTCTCCCCGTCGCTCGAGTCGTGGGGATCGCTTCGCTGCTCGTCGGGAGACGTCGAAGAACGTTCGTCGGTCACTGCCCGGTCGTAGCGGCGGTGGGGGTAAACCGATTTCGCTCGCCGATCACGGCCAACAGATATGCCGGATGAGTACGTACGGTATCGTATGTACCGCGCGATCCTCCCCGAAGGACAGATCGTCTGCGAGCGCTACGATCACACCGATAACGGACTCGAGCTATACGACGATAACGACCGGTTCCTCGCGTTCGTTCCCTACAGCAACCTCCACGCGTTGCTCGACGAGGAGGTCTACGAAGAGGACGAGAACGACCGCTCGATCATGTGATCGGCTGCTGATCGATCGCCTCGAGCTGTTCGCGATATCGGTTTCGGACGGTGACGACGGTCGTCTGTGCGGTGTCGGCGACCGCTCGCTGCGGGATGGTCTCGTCGCAGAGCAGCCCAGCGGCGTAGATCGCCGCGGCGGCGAATCCCGTCGGTGACTTGCCCGAGTGCAGCCCCTTTTCGGTCGTCAGGTCGATGATCTCGATGGCCTTGGTCTCGACGTCGTTGTCGACGTCCAGTTCCGAGCAAAACCGCGGGACGAACTGCCGAGGGTTCGTCGGCTCGAGATTAATGTCCAATTCGTCCGCGATGTATCGGTAGGTGCGACCGATCTCGCGCTGATCGACGCGTGAAACGGAGGTTACTTCCTCGAGGCTCCGCGGTATATCCTCCTTACGGCACGCGGTGTAGAGCGCGCTGGTCGCGACGCCCTCGATCGATCGGCCCCGGATGAGGTCTTGCTCGAGCGCCTGTCTGTAGATGACGCTCGCGGTCTCCTTGACGGGCTTGGGGACGCCTAACGCGCTGACCATCCGATCGATCTCCGAGAGGGCGTACTTGAGGTTCCGTTCGCCCGCGTTTTTCGTTCGGATTCGTTCCTGCCAGACCCGGAGACGATGGAGCTGCCCGTGTTTGTCGGCCGACATCGAGTGGCCGTTCGCGTCCTTGTTGCGCCAGTCGATGGTCGTGGTCAGCCCTCGGTCGTGCATCGACTGAGTCAGCGGCGCGCCGACCCGCGAGAGTTCGTCGTGTTCCTGTGCGTTGAACGCCCGCCACTCCGGCCCGTAATCGATGGGATCCTCGGTGAGGACCAGGCCACACTCCTCACAGACCCGTTCGCCGCGGTCCGGATCGTGGATGATCGTATCGGTCTCGCAGTCGGGACAGAGCTCTGCCTCGACCGCCTCCGACTGCGATTCGTTGCTCGCGTGATCGATTATAGACCGCGTCATCAGTATTCGTCCGAAACCGTCCAGTCACTGTAAGGGGTTCACATGGTTTCGCGAGAAACACCGACTTACTATTCTGCCGGCTGGCCGTCAGTGAGACGATTCGCTGGATGGATCCGACGGACGTCTACGCGATAGCCAGTAAGGTGTCACGTCGCCGATGCTCAAACCGAACCACGAAGACGACCGACGCGACCGTCACTCCGTCAAGCAAACAACTGTGACAGTCGCGTCGAGACCGTGTCCCATCGGTCGTGTCCGGGCGAAACGATCGGTACCGGTCGCTTCGACCCATAATGAGATATGTGAGCACGACACATGAAACGAGGGGATTGTTGCCTCGAACCTCCGGCGTAAATCCCGTTATTCGACAGAGAAAGGCGTCGTTCGTATGTGAACTGTCGATCGACTTTATATCCGCTGGGGCGAACGATCGGTATCGGTGTCGTGTTCTCACTCACTCCCCCGAGTCGTGTCGGTAACAAATTCGTTCTCGGCCCGCGTCTCCGTACGCCATCGATACGCGCGTACAAGCGATCGGTACTGATCGGCTTCGCCGGGGATCGCGAGCGGCCGTCGCGGCGGCGCGAAGTCGCCGCTGTAACGCCATCGGGAAGTCGTTCCGTACCTCCTTTGCAGAGGGTGCGAAACGTGGTCGTTTTTAAGAGTATCTCTGTTGGTGTTCAACTTGGTGTGTCATACGTGATTTGGACCTGCCGTTCGAACGTACAGCGGTCGCCGCCGAGCCGATGCTCCGGTGACTTTTCCCGCCGAGTACAGGGAACAGCGAACGCGAATGGAACCGCTACGATCGGAGGGTCGCGATAATGTCGTCGATAGATACGTCACTGCCGGACGAAATCGCGTCGGTCGCCGATGAGGAGAACGAACGGCTCTCGAAGGATGTCATTTTCGAACTCTTAAAGAATCGTCGCCGTCGCGAAGTCCTCGCGTACCTCCTGGACGCCGACGAAACGGTGACGCTCGGCGAACTCGCGGAACAGATCGCCGCCTGGGAGAACGATACCGACATCAACGCACTCAGTTCAGACCAGCGGAAACGAGTCTACGTCGCCCTCTATCAGACCCACCTGCCGAAGATGGACGACGCCGGCATCGTCGAGTACGACCAGGATCGGGGGCTGATTTCGCTCGCGGACAACGCGGACCTGTTGATGATGTATCTCGATACGGACAACCATCGACAGGATCGGTGGGACCGATGGTATGCCGGGCTTAGCGTGGTCGGTGCGTCCCTCCTCGGTGCAGCGTTCCTCGGCGTCCCGCTCCTGTCGGCCGTGCCGATGACTGCTCTCGCGGGTCTCGTCGTCGTCGCCTTTTTCTGTCTCTCGAGCGCCCACGTCGTTCAGAACCGTAATCACGAACGCAACGTCGACGGCAAACTCTCTCGTATCGAGTAACCCGAAGTCCACACGACGGTGGTCCCGTCTCCTGGCTGCGATGAGTTCTCTCTGTGAGCTCGTGTCTCGAGGGGGCTTGGCACCCTCGCCGCAACCGCTAAGAAGGGTTTTTATCACCCGCTTTCGTACGTTCAAACGGCTCCCGACGACCGTCATCCAGTACCGGAGCAGTCGCGTGCCAGCAGCTGTTCTCGGCGCGGGAGCCTTCTGAGAAGAGCGGCTCGGCTCATCGTGTGAATTCGTGCCAGCAGTGACCACGCTCTCGAGTCGGCCAACTCCTGGCGAACGCCTCGAGGCAGCTACACACCGGACCACTGTAGAGACACAGTGTCTGCCAGATCGAACTTCGCGTCCCGGTCCAACTGCGACCGAGAACCATACGACTGTGGACGATATCCACACCGCTCCGGCCGACCACCGCACGACTGCGACTCGAGCGCCGTAGTCGATAGCCCACTGCTGGAGAATATAAACGCGGCCATTACTATACCGCCGATTATCACGGTTCCCGATATGGTTGGCATCACTGGTCGAACGCCGGACGCGGACGATGGATCGTTCGCCAGCTCGCTCGAGCCGCTCGTTCACACGGATCGGTACGAGGCCGACGTGATCTTCGAATCGGCGTCGCGTTCGGTCGGGACGACGGCGTATCCCGAGTATCCGATCAGGATCGTCGAGAACGACGAGTACTGGGTCTGTCTCGAGGGCCGGATCTACGATCGTGACGACGAGACGCTCGAACGCGAACTCCTCGAGGTCGCCGCACACGTGCTCGCGGCCGACGGTGACGACGAGTTCCTGACTGGGTGGTTGCTCGAGACCGACGGCGAGTTCCTGCTCGTCGCCGCCGACAAGGAGAGCGATCGGCTCGGCTTGCTGAACGATCCGCTCGCCCGGCTGCCGACGTACTACTTTCACGACGGGGAGACGTTCCAGTTCTCGCGGGAACTGCGCTATCTCATCAACGAAGCGCCGATCGAGGGGTTCGATCCGATGGGCGTCGCTCAGTGTCTCCTCTTCGGCTACTCGCTCGGTGATCGAACGCTCGTTCCCGAAGTGAACCGGCTGCGTCCCGGGACGAAGCTCACCGTCGACCCGGATCGCGGCGCGATCACGGAGACCACCCTCCACCGGTTCGACTTCGGGGGCCCGGCCCACGCCGATCGGAGTCGGTCGCGAAACGCCGCCGAACTCGTCGATCGGTTCGAACGGGCCTGCCGCCAACGGTCGGGGGATGGGACTCGCGATGTAATTTCGCTAAGCGGCGGGCTCGACTCCCGGTCCGTGCTTGCCGGCTACCACGCCGAGGGGGTTCCGACGACTGCGGCGACCATGGCCTCCGACGAGTTCGTGCCGCCGTCCGACGTCGAAATCGCCCGGGAACTGGCCGACGAGTTCGACACCGACTGGCAGCGCTACGACGTCGGGCCGCCCAACGGCTCTGACCTGAATCGAATCATCAAGACGAAAAACGGACAGATCGGCCTTCTGACCTCGTTCATCCTCGATTTCTTCCGCCAGCTTCGCGAGGAGTACGACGCCGGCCTCACCTACGTCACCGGCGACGGCGGGGACAAGGTGCTCCCCGATCTCACCCCCGCGAAACCGATCGACGACGAATCGGCGCTGGTCGACTACGTCCTCGCGGAGAACAGCTTTCTCTCGATCGAGCAGGTCGCCCAGATTACGGGACTCTCCGCGGATGCGATTCGGCGGAGCGTTCGCGATCGGCTTCGACTGTATCCCGAGACGGATCTCGCGTCGAAGTACGTCCACTTCCTCGTCTACGAGCGGGGCGTCAACTTCCTGTTCGAGGGCGAGGATCGGAACCGGTTCTTCTTCTGGAGTACGACCCCGTTTTACTCGATCGAGTTCTTCCAGTACGCGATGAACTGTCCGCCCGACCAGAAGGCCCGCTACGACCTCTATCGCTCGTTCCTCACGGAACTCGCGCCCCCCGCAGCGGATCTGACCCACCCCGATTACGGGGTGCCCGTCGACTCGACCCGCCATAAAGCCGCGGCGTTCGTCGACGATTTGCTCTCGCGGTATCCGACGCTGCTCGATTTGGTGCGACCGATCGTCAAATCGTTCAACGGCCTCGAGACGGAGTCACAGCTGGAACCGAATACGGTCGATTGCATTCGAGACCAGATCGAACAGTGCGAAGCCGTCGACGACGTGCTCTCGACAGACGAACTGCACGCGTTCCTCGACGCCCACGCCGATCACGATCGGGTGTCGGTCTATCGCCTCTTCGCGCTCACGTCGTTTATCGACGACATTCACTCCGCAGAGAGCGTCCTCGAGTCGCGGCGCGATACCGTGTTCGTCTGACCGTCCCGCTCGACCGAACGCGGCCGATCGCCCTCCGATAATGTATTCCCTATGACGATTTCGCACGCTCGTACTCTCAGGTAGCGGTGTCATTACAAATTACTATCATCTCCTGGCTGTTCGGTATGCGAGTCACGTATCTCGAATCGGCAGCGATCCTCATCGAAGACGGAGACGACTCGGTTCTCTGTGATCCGTGGTTGCTCGACGGTGCGTACTACGGGTCGTGGGCGCATTATCCCGAACCCGACTTCGAGCCCGAGGAGTTCGACGACGTCGACTATATTTATATTTCGCACATTCATCCGGACCACTTCGATCCCGATACGCTCGAGCGGCTGGACGCGGACATTCCGGTTCTCATCCACGACTACAGATGGGACTATCTGAAGGACGCAATCGGCGAGCTGGGGTTCGAGGTGATCGAACTGCCACACGGCGAACGGACGCATCTCACTGGCGATCTCCGTATCAACGTCCTCGCGGCCGACGGCTGCGATCCCGAGCGCTGTGGCAACTACTTCGGCTGTACGTGGTACGACACCGAGGCGGAGACACCGGGGTCGACGCAGGTCGATTCGATGGCGGTTATCGACAACGGGGCGTGCACCGTGGTCAACACCAACGACGTCCCCTTCTCGATCTCAGAACCGGTCTGTCACCGTGTCAAACACGAGTACGGCGAGGTGGACCTCCTCTGTCACCAGTACAGCGCAGCGCAGTTCTATCCGCAGGCCGTAACCAACTATAGCCACGAGAAGAAAATCCGCGAGCGCGACCGCGTCATTCGAGAGAAACACGAGCGCGCCATCGACTTTCTCCACATCTTCGAACCGAACTACTACATGCCGTTCGCGGGGGAGTACGTCCTGACCGGAGACCTCGCTCACCTCAACGAGTACACGGCCAACCCGCCGCGCGAGGAAGCGCTCGAGTTTTTCACGAGTGCCGTCGACCCCGACGAACACGAGTGCGTGTTCCTCAACTCCGGCGAACACATCGACCTCGAGACGGGCGAGCGCTCCGAGCCGTTCCAACCGGCAGATCCGGATGCGAAACAGCGGTACATCGAAGCGGAACTGGCGTCGCGGTCGTTCGATTACGAAGCCGATCCGATGCCTACGTTGTCGGAACTGCAGGCGTACGTTCCCTGCGCATACGAAAATATAGAAGCGAAACGTGAACGCATCGGCTACAGCTCTGACACGACGGTACTCATTCCACTCGTCAATGGCGTCTCCCTCGAACTGACGCTAAATGGGGACGGATATCGGTACGTCACGGATCCCGACACCGACGACTATACCGGGTACGTCAAACTGGAGGCCGATCCCCGACTGCTGAGGCGACTCTTCGAGGGCCCGCACAGCGCGTACTGGGCGGACGCGAAGATCGGCTCTCACCTCGGCATTCAGAAAGAACCGGATATCTACGAGCGGGGACTGTACCTCTGTCTCGGCTCCTTCCACACTCACGGGTACGATATCACTGCTCCACCGGAAGCCACGGCCAGCACGAAAACGGCACAGGACTAACCTGCTCGTTCTCGACTCGAGTGAAGTCCGGGCACCGCGGGAGCGCGAAACCGGTCAGTCGATCCCTCTCAAGTTCGCTTTCGGTTGCACACGATCCTCTCGGTACATCGCTGTCTTCCTCCAGCAACCGGAATTGATGCCGCTACTTCGTCTCGGACACGAGCGGCGCGATGTCGTCTTCTGCTGACTGTCAGGGCCGCCTGTTCGACAGGCGAATCGTCAGGTCACAACTCTGGCGTTGACGTTCGGTTCTCGGCTTTTGACAGTTGAGAAACCACTACTATCTTTATATAATATCTGTCGTTGCTGAGTGGATCCGTCACCCCGACGCCGCTCCGTGATTAGAAATATAATAGCTCATCATAAAATTGGGTAATTAGAGCAAATAATGTAGATGGTATAATTAGAATCACGGAATCTTACTGATATAAGGGAAGGAAAGTTTATAGCCCGGTAGTGTTCTCTCACAGGTCGCATGGCACGCGACGAACCGGTACGGGACACCAACGGTCCCGCCGAACCGACAGTCAGTGACGACGAACAGAGCGAACACAGTATAATCGACCGACGATCGTACCTGAAGTTAGCCAGTGCGACGGCCATCGCAGCGGGCGTTGGGACGGGCGCGGCGAGCGCGGCCGAGGGTGACTACGAGGTCATCGAGGCGCGCGGACAGACAATCACCATCGGATCCGGCGAGACCTGGGAGAACAAACTCATCGACCTTGGGAGCGGGAATGCGATCTCCATTATCGCCAAAGGAACGAACTGGACCGTTCGAAATATCGGATTCCGCGGAACGCTCGGTGCGACCGGTACGGCACCACGCAGCGGGACCGTCTTCGGAATTGCTGACACCGGCAATGGGACCTCCACACTAGAGAACATCTTCTGGGGACGCGGGAACCCTGATCGACCGTCGAACGAGCGCCCGCTATTGATGTGGGTCGATCCCGATCACAGCGGCCATCTCGATGTCCGAAACGTCAACTTCCAGCATGCCGGCTGTAACGGGATCTACGGCTCTGCACCCGCCTACAACGGCAACGGTGGCACCATCCACATCGACGGCTGTTACACCCACGACAACCACCATACGGGGCTTCGCATCGGAGATAACGGCTGTAAAATCTCCAACTCGGTTATCTACAAGAGCGGAGGCCGGGCTGCGAACCGCGGTATCTGGGTCTGGGCGGGCAACTCCGGCGGTAATGCGACGATCGAAAACACGCACATCATAACGAACGGAACCGGTGGCGGTATCGTCTCGCGGAATTCCCCGTCCATCGAGATGGATCGCGTCTACACCGACGACGGCTCCGGAACTCACGGTAGCCCCGACCCTTCCGTCCCCGAGAACTGCCCGAAGAGTCCCGAGGCGGCTGCGAGCGGCAGCGTGACGTCCAGTCCACCCTCAAGTGGCGACAATAGCGCGGAGTTCCCTGAGAACACCCTGACGGTCACCGGTACCGGTGAGCCGACGAAGTACTTCGTGGAGATTACCGAGGAACTCGTCACCGATCCGAACGCCGGCTCGCTCGAGGCCCACGATCAGATCGACGGCACGAGCGCGACCGGCTGGGTGACGACGTCTTCTCACGTCGAGCAGTTCCGCTTCGCCGGCGACCTCCACGAGGTCGCGTTCCAGCAGGGTTCGGCTCGCGTCAAGGTCAACGGCGAGGCGATCGATCCCGATCAGTACAACGGCGATTAACCCAACCTCGAGAACACTGTTGATCGACGGCGTCGGTACCTCCGCCGGCGCCTGCTACGAGTTTTCGGTGGCAGGGGCCGTCGAGGGAGCCACGATCGACAGCGATGTCATCACCGCGAGCTATCGCGACGCGTCGATCGACCCCGACGACGAGATCGACGGCCGATCCGTCACCGGCAGCGTCGACGACGAACTGGACGCCTACTGGTTCGACGGCGACATCGGGACTTCCGACTCAGCGGCGACGCGACTGTCGACGTCCAGTACAACGCCCGGGGTGAATAACCAATACGGGGCCTCTCGTCCCGTTTGGCCGTCCTTCACTCGGTTTCGAACGACGGATCGCTGACGGGCTGTCCGAGTTTGGGACGGTCGAGTTCGCTGCACCCGTCCGGCTTGATACGGGCGGTTCGATTCGCTCGTATGGGTCCGCTACGACCGCCGACGCCGTTCGCACGGTTCGGCTTTGTGGACGAGCGGTAGTCCCAAGCAGACTGACGGGCCACCCCGAGGTTATGGATCGTGAAACCGGTGGTATACAGTCGATTACTATCCACTTCGTTGGACAGATATCTACCATGACTATACTGTCGTCTCAGCGTCTCCGGCGGTCGAATCCATTGGTGATTGTACGCTGTAGCGGTGGCAGATCCACGCTCTCGGGTCTCCGTCGGCTGTCATCGACGGTAGATCGCATCCCAACGGACTGCTTGTATTTCGGATCCGGTGAAAATGTCGGTTACTGACCGTATCATCGGCGGGTTCAAGGCGACGTTCGGCGCCCGTATCGTGAGCAACGTCGCCAACGGACTGTTGATGCTCGTGCTCGCTCGAGCATTATTGTCTCCCGACGAGTACGGGCTGTTGTTTCTGGTCATTTCGATCCTCGCCATCTTTCAACTCGGTGCAGATCTCGGGATCGCCCGCTCGGCCGCACGGTACGTGTCGGATCGGAAGGAGTCCGATCCGTCAACGGTGCCGTTCATCCTGCGGACATCTCTGCGGTACCGCCTGGTCCTGATCGGGATCGTCGCCGTTGGGATCGTCCTCGGACGGGAAGTTATCGCCGACGTGCTCGGGAATCCGGAGCTATCGTCGCTGTTGCTCGTCGGAGTCATCTACCTCGCCTTCGAGTCGGTGTACTCGTACTATCTGGCGATCTTCCAGGGATTCAATCGGGTAGATCTGAGTGCGACGATCGAGATTATCAATAATGTTGCCCGGCTTCTGTTCGTCGTGGGTCTGACGGCGATCGGACTGGGCGTTGTCGGTGCGCTCATGGGCTACATCGTGGGCGCGATCCTCGGGTTTGTCGTCGGGTCGGCCTTGCTCTACCGTCAGTACGTGAGCTACGAGGATGGTGGCGGCGACCGCTCACTTCGCAACCGGATCCTGAGATACAGCGTCCCGCTGACGGCCACCCATAGCGCGAGCATCATCGACCGGCGCGTCGATACCGTCCTGGTCGCGTATTTCGTCAACCCGGTGGCGGTTAGCTACTACGTCCTCGCGAAGCAAATTTCCGAGTTCGTGATGGTTCCCGCGAGCTCGCTCGGTTTCTCAGTTTCCCCGACCTACGGCGAACAGAAAGCAAACGAGTCTCTCGATCGGGCGGCCCGAATCTACGAGACGACGCTTCAGTACGTCTTCCTTCTCTACGTTCCGGCTGCGGTCGGCGTTTTGCTCGTCGCAAAGCCGGCGATCACACTGCTTTTCGGCTCGGATTACACCGGTGCGGCACCCGTCTTGCAAGTGTTCGGCGTCTACATCGTCTTTCAGGCCGTGACGAAGGTAACGACCAACGGACTCGACTACCTCGGGCGGGCAAACGCCCGTGCGGTCGCGAAGGGAACGACGTCGGTCACTAACGTTGGCCTCAACGTCGTTCTAATCCCACTCTATGGCGCGACCGGTGCGGCGGCTGCAACTGTTATTACGTTCGGTGCCTACACATTGGCGAACCTCTATGTTATGCACCGAGAACTCTCTCTCGATTTCGTCCGTATCGGCCGATCGTTCGGCCTGGCGACTGCCATCGCAGCCGGTATGGGAATCACGGTGGTATTCCTCGTTCCGTACGCATCGAACATTCCGGCGCTCGTCGGCGTGATCGGCGTCGGCGTCGCCGTCTGGGGCGTATTGGCGACCCTGAGCGGGATGGTCGATCCGAGCGAAGCGATCGCAAATTTAACGTGAGCCCGAGTTCGGTCGTGGCTTATCGGTCCCGGGAAGCGCTCGAGAAGTGAACCGTGGATGCCGAAGTGAGGACGTGACAGTCGGTTCGAGACGCCGATCGGACGTTATTGGTTTCGCGCGTTGTACTGAACGTCGACGGTCGCGTTCCCGTCGAGTCGGAAGTCCGTGATGTCCCCGTCGAACCAGTAGGCGTCGAGCCAGTTCCCGACGCCGCCGCGAACGGCTCGACCCTCGATCACGTCTTCGTCGTCGATCGAGGCGTTCCGGTAGTCCGACTGGACGACCGGGCCGTCGACCTCGAGGGAGTACGTACTCGGCCCGTCGGCACCGACACCGTCGATCACGAGGGCGTGGGGAGGCAGTTCCTGTTCGCCGTACTCGCTCGTATCGATCGCTTCGCCGTCGACCGTTACGTCCGCCGTGCCGTTGGTGAAGGTGACGTCCGTCAGCGCACCCGAGAATCGGAAGGTCTGGGTTTCGTCGGTGAGCGTACTCTGGACGGTCGAACTGGAGACGATCGTCGCGTCTGCCACCGGCTGGTCGCCCGACGCGAGTTCGATCGTCCCGTCGACCGAAATCTCGTAGCTCGTCGGCGTCCCGCGGCCCGCGATCTCGAGGACGTGTGGAAGCTGCTGCCCGTAGTCGACGGGATCCACCTGCTCCCCGTTGAGCAGTACTGAGCCGGGGCCGTCGACGGTGAGTTCCGTCAGTTCGCCGTCGAACCGGAACGCGTCCTTCCAGCTGGCGACGCTGCCCTGAACGCGAGAGCCATCAATGGTCTCCTCGCCGTCGATGGAAGCGCCCTCGTAGTTGGCGTGTTCGACCGCACCGTCGACAGTGAACTCGTAGCGGGTCGCGTCCGACGGACTGCCGTCGACGAGGAGGACGTTCGGCAGTTGCGAACGCTCCTCGTCATCGGTCGGTTCCGTGTTGCCGGATCCACCGCTCGAGTCGGCGGTTTGGGTGCCCGATGCGGCCTCCTCGGGCGACGTCGGAACGCCATCGGGGATCGAGAGATCGGGCTCACTCGAGACAGCGTCGCCAACGGAGACCGTCGAGCCGTCCGCACGCTGAATCTGGCCGCGATAGCCGCCGCTCTGGAAGTCGACGCTGCCCGCCGAACCGTTCGCGCCGGCCACCATCGCGTACGGGTACGGACCGTCGGCGAAGTGCGAGTCGCGGATCGTCACGGTGCCGCCGTTCCAGACCCAGACCGGTCGGCCGTTGGTCTCGCCGTAGCCGCCGTAGCCGCTCCCGTAGTCGGTGTCGTCGTTGTAAGCGACGCAGTCGATAATCTCGTCGTCCTCGCTACCACATCGGAAGGTCGTGACGCCGTTGTTCTTCCCGAAACAGCTCTCGAACCGGACGCTGCCGCCGGAGGGCGTGTTGGAACAGTAGAAGCCGTTGTTCGGATATCCCTGGACGTTGCAGTTGCGGAAGGTGAGGTCAGCGTCGCTGTCCTGGTGCATGAATACGGCACCGGGACCGTGAACGAAGCTCGAGCCCTCTTTCGTCGCGCCGTCGCCCAGGTAAATGTTCTCGAAGAGAACGTCTCCCTGTCCGGCCTTGATCGAAATGATGAACGAGTCCCCGCGGTAGAGCCCCTTGAAACCGATATTTCGGATAACCGAGTTCGCTCCCTCGACGTATATCAGGAACCCCTCACCGGTGGTGAGATCGATCAGTTTGTTCTCGAAGGTCTCGCCGCTGCCGACCCGGATCGTCTGTCCGCGCGCCTCGATAACCTCGTAGTCATCTCCGGCGGCGCTCGCGGCTCCGGTTAGTGCCGCGGCCGCCGTCGTCGCACCGGCTAGCTTCATGTACGATCGTCGGTGTAGTAATACGCTTTTACCGCCGTCATCGGTCGCCTCCGCGTCGGTGGAGGCGGACGACTCGTCGTCCAGTACCGTAGGGTCGCGTGCCATGCAATCAGGTAATACGAAACTACCAGCTTAAACTTTCCGCATTTCTGCACTTAAAATTTACAGACTCTACCTTTTCTCTGCATTATTAGTAGTAGTTTGTGTGTTTATCACCGGCGTATTTTTCCGCCCGCCACATTTTGACTCATCGCCAGTAAAATCGTATTACCGGGGCGGAACCCGGCCGCAGATCACTCCGGGCTTTCTCCTCGAATAATCTGTCCGCGAGTAATATTATTTTACCACCGGAGTGAACGGCGTGAACGACCGGTCACAGCCGACTTCGTTCGAGCGGCATGACTGGTGGACCGGACAGAAAGACAGCATCGGTGAGGTCTCGAGCGCGTAGTTCGGGCAGTACAGAACCCATCGACAGCGATCGAGTCGGATACTGTCCGACCGAGAAATACTGGCGAAACGGCGGTGGAAGGACACGGCAGCGCAATCGCGGGAGGGAAGATCGCAACGGTCCGTGCCGGGAGGAAAGTCGCGTCAGCGGGGACCGAATTCATAGCGGATCGCGTCAGCGGGGACCGGGTTTGCGGTGGAGGGGTGCGTCAGCGGGGAAGGTTGACGGTCCCGTTAGCAGGGATCGGCTGTGGATGGACGGCCGCATCAGCGCGGATGAATTCGGGGAGCGGCGTTTCAGCAGCGGATGCAGGACGGGTCAGTTCGAGCCGCCGGAAGCGGCTTCTTCGGGGGAGGTCGGGACGCCGTCCGGGATGATTGCTTCGGGTTCGGTACCGACGCCGTCACCGAGTTGGACGCTCGAGCCCGCTTCTTCGGAGATGCCGGCCCCGTCGTCGTAGTTGGTGTTCGTCACGGAGACCTGGGTGGGGCTTCCGTTCGCACCGGCGACGATGGCGGAGTTCTGCCCGTTCATCTCGATCTGGCAGTTGTCGACCTCGATCGTCCCGGGGGCCCACGCCCAGATACCGCGGCCGACGTAGCCCTCACTGCTGTCGACGTAGACACTGGAATTGGTTACCTTGCTGCCCTCGGTAGCCAGCCGGAAGTGCGAAACGTAGCAGTTCGCGGCGAAGCTGCTGTCGATGTGGATCGTGCCGCCGCCCTTGTTGCCGGGGGCGGAGCCGTAGATCGCGTTGTCCGCGAAGTTCTGAATGTTGACGTTTTTGAAATTGATGTGACCGGAGTGGTCGGGGGCGACCCAGAAGGCGGTCTGGCCGTGCCCGTTCGGGTTGCTGTTACCCGTACTCGAGCCGTCGCCGAGGTAGACGTTCTCGACGGTACAGGTGCCGCCGGCGGTGTCAGAGATGCCGAACGTGGCGGAGCCGGTGCCGGAGGTGTTCTCGCCCTTGAATCCGATGTTTCGGATCGTCCAGTCGCTGCTGTGGGCGGTGACGATGATGTCCTGACCGGTCGTCATGTCGATGAGTTTGTTCTCCCAGGTCTCACCGGCGTCGATGGTGATCGTCTGTCCCTCGGCTTCGATAACCTCGTAGTCCTCTTGGGCCGAGGCTGCACCGGCACCACCGAGCACGGACGTTGCGGTCGCCACCGCGGCGAGCGAGCGAACGTAGTTACGGCGGGTTAATCCGGAATTTCGGCCTGTCGTCGGAGCGGATTCCGTTTCGGACGGACGGGGATTCTGCGCCATACAATCTCGTAACGATGACTTACACTCATAAACTTTTCCTTGCTGATATAGCTTAAATTTACAGACATAGATTCTAACGTTGCGGAAAGGGTCATAATATACGACAATTTATTCACGAACATACGAACGAACCGACGGCCAAACCGGGGCGGCTAATTCCATTGTTACTCGAGAAAGGATCGAATTACCCGGATAGCAGGCGTCTGAGAGCAGGCTTCAGGCATCGGTCAGATGTACTGGTACGCGCGTGGAGATACTGTTTCGTCCGGCCAGCTACGCGTTTCCCCGTCCGTAATACGGTATTACCGGCCGTTTGCCGGGCGATAGCGGAGAGACAGCTGTGACCTCAAGCTGGTGCGGGCGGAAAGCGCAACTGCCATCGCGACGTCGATGCAGGGTCGACGGGATGGACGGTCCATCGAATTACACTCCGAAGACCCCGACGGTCGATGAAAATGAGAGACGTTCTCGAGCGCACGCGCGTACTACCTAAATCAAAGCGTCGTGTCATCTCTCACTGCATCGACGCGCAGCGCCTTCGGAGAGCCCTACTGCATCGACCGCTCGAGGAACTCAGGGTTCGCTGTCGACCGCGTACATCTCGAAGTCGTCGTTCGAAATGACCTTGTTCACGCCCGGCTCGGTTTCGAGCCCGTCGAGCGCGGCTTCGCGGTAGTTGAGTTCCCGGTAGACGTCGATCTCTCTCGACTCGTCCCAGTCGGTGACGACGAGGTAGTACTCGTCGGTCGGATAGGCCCCGCTGTAGTTACCGTCCGAGAACACGCTGGCATTGACGGAGCCGGTGGTAGCCGACGCGCCGCCGATGGTGTCGCCGCCGCCGCCTGAAATCCCGTTGATTCCGTGGTCGTATCGGTACGGATCGTACCCCATTCCCGCGTAGGGGACGTCATCGCCCCCGTGATCCAACCCGTCTTCGTAGCCGCTCATCATTTCAGGGGTCACGTGCTGACCCGAAGTGTATATCA
This sequence comes from Natrinema zhouii, assembly GCF_013456555.2. GTDB lineage: Archaea > Halobacteriota > Halobacteria > Halobacteriales > Natrialbaceae > Natrinema > Natrinema zhouii. The sequence goes on along the minus strand of NZ_CP059154.1, from coordinate 740,813 downwards.
GCGGCGACGCGAACACCGTCATCAGTCCGAGAACGAGACACGCTCCCAGCACCAACGCCGTGACTGCGTTCGCCCCGGGCCTCGAGATCACGCCCGAGAGGCCGCCGACGAACTGTGCGAGGGCGATGCCGGCCAGGATCGTCAGGAGCACGTAGATGAATCCCATCTGCCGGAACGCCATCGTCGGCGTCCCGAGGAAGTAGACGAGAAACATGCCCGAGAGCGGGAACAGCGCGAGCGCGATGTAGTTGACGAAGGATCTGGTCTCTCCGTCGAGGCTCGACCGTCCGAGCCAGACGACCAGAACGAAACAGCCGACGATGAGGCCGATGATCGCTGCATCGAGAAACATCTTCACGAACAACTCGGTGAGGCTCCCGCCGATCTCGGTCAGCGATGCCCCCCGCTGGTCGACCTCGGTGCCGCCGCCGATCTCCTGTGCGAGCAGGCCGGTGACGAGGCCGGCAGCGGCCTCCCTAAACCGTTCGTTGCCGAGCGCCCAGAGCCCGAAGAGGGCTCCGAGGGAGATCGTGTGGACGTGGGTCGTCGGATGCTCGAGCATCGGGTGGTCGTCGTAGCGCCGTCGGGCGAGGTACTGGACGCCGCTGATCGCACCGACGAGAACGACGACGTTGAACATCTGCTGGGGGTGAACCAGCAGGAGTGCCAGGCCGGTCAGAAAGATGAGCACGCTGAACGGCGACGCGCCGAACGGGAGCCGCTCGAGCGTCGAGCGCCGCCGGAGATAGGCGACGATCGCGAAGATCACGGGAGGGACGAGAAACAGCGCGTTCGAGTTCGTGTGGACTCCCATATGCGTCGCGATGTTGTTGATCGGCAACACCATCCAGGAGACGATTGCCGCGAGACCGACCGCCAGCCCGTCACCGCTCATATCGCGGACGACGAGCGGAACGAAGACGACGAACGGAACGAAGAGGACGACCATCCCGATCAGGAGCCCGCGTTCGATCGAGACACCGCCGGCGAAATGCAGCGCTGTCGCGATCGCGTGTAATCCCGGATAGAAGAGTTCGTGCGGTGCGGTTCCACCGGTGACGATGTCTCGGGTCCAGCCGAGGTGGGTGAGTGCATCGCCCATTCCGGCGAAGTGATAGTTCTGGAACAGCGGGAGGCTCACGATGGCCGTGACCGTCAGTCCCCCGAGGCCGATTCCGAGTCCTTGCTGGCGGCCGCGACAGGACAGGGTCGTTCCGACCGCAATCGCAAGCGCGAGTGCGAATCCGACCCAGGTGATCGTCGGGGCTCCCGCGTAAACCGACGGCTCGTAGTCGGTCGCGGGGTTCGCTCTCGCCAGAAGAATCCCCATCGCAACCGCGAGAAAACCGATCGCGCCCATCGCGTTGAACGTCGATCGTCTCACGCCGTCTCACCGAGTGCTGTCAGTCCAGTCTCGAGACGCATGTGTTGGCCCAGTCGTCGGTGCTACCGAGGTTTGTTATAGGCATCCTACCCTCGAAAACAGCTATTGTGAGGATCGAGATCGAAGTAGGCGATCCCTAGAGAGTCGGAACAGTCAGCTACGGATTGACTTCTCGAGACGGAACCGATCAACGATTGTGCCGGTTTTTGTAGCCGGTCGTGATCGGTCGAGACGACACCCGAATTCGCACTCACCTATGTCCTCGATTATCATCGACGGGATCACTACCCACGACGGAACCCTCGAGTGTTCGGTCCGCAGCTCGGCCGACCTCGAGCGGTTCTTCACCGACGAATCGTTTCGAACCAGCTACGACGTTCCGATCGCGGACGTTCCCGAGGGCGTGCTCGCGATCCCCATCCTCGCACAGGTCTGTCCAGTTGCGTGGGCTAACGGGGCCGACGTCTACGTCGACGAGGTCGACGCGACGTTCGCCCGCGCGCTCGAGGACGTGAAGGAATCGCTGTGTGACATGCACAACTTCCTCGAGGGTGGAACGCTCTACGCGCGCCGAACTATCGAACCGGAGCCGGACGCGACCGGCGAGAGCGGCCTGCTATTTACCGGCGGCGTCGACTCGACGTGCTCGTACGTCCGCCACCGCGAGGAGTCGCCGACGCTGATCAGCGTTCGCGGCTGGACGATCACCCCGGATTCCGCCGACGACGGGAAGTGGGACGCCCTCCGCGAGCGCGTCTCGGGCTTCGCCGCCGATCACGACTGTGAGACGGCGTTCGTCGAGTCCAACATGCTCTCGTTTCTCGACCATCCCATGCTGCTCGCCCACTACAAGCGCTACGTCGACGGCGGCTGGTACAGCTCCGTGGGTCACGGGCTGGGGCTGCTCGGCCTCTGTGCGCCGATGGCCTACGCGCGCGGAATGGAGGACCTCTACGTCGCCGCGACCCACTGGGAGGGGGTCGACCTCGAGTGGGGGTCGCGCCCCGACATCGACGAGCACGTCCGGTGGGCCGGGACACGGTGTCACCACGACGCGTACGAACTCACCCGGCAGGAACGCCTCGACGTCATCGCCGACTACGTCCGTGCGGCGGATCCCGACCTGCAACTCCAGACCTGTAACGATCGCATGGACGGCAACTGTGGCGAGTGTGAGAAGTGTTATCGGACAGCAGTCGGCCTTCGCCTGTCGGGTCTCGAGCCGTCGAACCACGGCTATCCGTTCTCGGACGCGGACTACCGCGACCTCCGGCGCTCCCTCGAGCGCGGCGAGTGGGTGCTCGGGCAGGACGAACGCCACATGTGGGCCGACATCCGCGAGCGCGCGAGCGAGACCGAACCCGCGACATCGGCCGAGCGAGCCTTCTTCGAGTGGCTCGAGAGTACGAATCTCGACGCCCTGATCTCGTCGTCCGGCCCGCCGTTGGCCCACCGACTCCTCTGGGCCGGTGCGCGAAACGCCCCGAACGGCGTCTATAATACCGTCTATCCGGCCTGGACGACGGCGAAAGCCGGACTTCGGCTTGTTCGGTCCGAACGGTAGGCGAGGACCGGTCCGTGGGACGCCCACCACGCTTTTGCTTATCCTGCGTGAATGACCACTAGACTAGTGCGATGACCGTCACAATCGACGATCTGGCTTCGATCTTGCTCGAGCACGCTCGAGACAAGCTCGCCGTCGTCGACGAGACGGGGACGTATCTCTACGTCAACGAGGCGAGCCGCTCTATCCTCGGCTACGAACCGGACGAACTCGTCGGCGAGAGTACCCGGAAGTACATTCACCCGGACGATCGACAGGCGGTCGCAGATCGATTCGAGCAGGCCGGGACGACGGGAGTATCGTCGGAGTCAGTCCGCTATCGTCACGCGAGCCAACACGGCGGATGGGTGTGGCTCGAGAGCCGCATTACGGACCTTCCGGACGACACGCTCGAGGGGTACGTCGTCAGCTCGCGGGATATCTCCGAGCAGGTCGCCGCGGAACGGGATCGCCGCGACGCCGAGAGTCGACTGCAGACGATCGCCGGGACGGTCGGGGACGTCCTCTGGATGTTCAACGCGGACTGGAACGAGCTCCTGTTCGTCAATCCCGCCTACGAGGACGTCTTCGGTCAGTCCGTCGACGCGCTCGAAGCCGATCCGCAGTCGTTTCTCGACGTCGTCCACCCCGACGACGTTTCCCGGGTCAGAGACGTAATGCGTCGCGCCTCGGCCGGCGAATCGGTCGACGTCGAGTATCGCGTCAATCCGGACACCGATTACAGCCGCTGGGTCTGGGTTCGATCCGAAGCGATCGTCGAGGACGGCGAGGTCGACCGCATCGTCGGATTCACCCGGGACGTCACTAACCGTCGCCGACGGGAACGCCAGCTCGCGATCATGGACAAGCTCCTTCGTCACAATCTGCGAAACGATCTGTCCGTTATTCTCGGCCACGCCGAGTGTATCGCCAGAGAGGCCGATGACCCGTCCCGCGAGCGCGCGGAGATAATTTATCAGCAGGGGGAGGAACTCCTCGAGACCGCGGCCAAGCAACGCGAAATCATCGAGTTGCTGATGGAGGGGCCGGTGCCGGTCCCGATCGACTTCGTCCAGGTCACAACCGACGCGATCGAGACGATACGCGATCAGTATCCGAACGCGTCGATCGAGACGACGTGTCCGGACGCGGCGACTGCCCTCGCAGTCCCCGAAGTGGAGTTAGCCGTGGTCGAACTCCTCGAGAACGCGGTCCGCCACGAACCCCGGGGAGTCCCGAATCTGTCGGTGTCCGTCCGTTTGCGCCCGGAGACGGTCACCGTCGCGATCCGGGATAACTGCCCACCGATTCCGGAAATCGAGTTTCGCATTCTCACCGGCGACTGGAAGATGAACGACGTCTATCACACGTCCGGGCTGGGTCTGTGGCTCGTCTACTGGGTCGTGGATCTCTCGGACGGCCACATCGCGTTCGATCGGTCCGAGGCGGGAAACACCATCACCCTGACGCTACCGCGCGATCAGTCGTAACTCGAGGAGAGGCCAGTCGTTCAACAGCCGATCGAACGGCGCGGGGTATCAGTGAATGCTCGTTTCCGTTGCACCCTCGTTGCTGCCAGTCGACTGCCAAACGACGGCGCGACGGGGTTGAACACTGGCCGGACCGATAGCGGTTCGTAAAACAGGTCTCGAGGGGACGGGACGGTTCCTCACTCCATATACCCGAGTCCCTTCAGCCGATCCTCGACTTCGTCGAAGTCCTCGTCGACCGCGTCGTCGCTGTCGGTCTTGCTGATCGTCGTGCGGTCGACTTTCGTCGACGCCGGGCGCGCTTCCTCGGCGAACGCATCGAACAGTACCCGTCCGTCGGCGTTTTCCGGCACCGGTTCGCCGATCCCGTGGAGTAGCGTCGGCGCGACGTCGACCACGCGGGCCCCGCGCAGCGTCGCACCGGCGTCGATCGACGGCCCACGACAGAGGACGATTCCCTCGCTCCGGTGGCTCGCGTCGTAGACCCCGGTATCGCCGATCACCTCGTCAGCGACCGTGCTCCGCGCCTCGTAGGTTCCTCGACCGCTCACGACCAGGTCCGGTGACTCGTCGTCCGTCGGGAACAGTTCGTCCCCGTCGTCCACCTCGAGCAGCGGGTCGCCGTCGGCGTCGGTCGCCAACTCGAGGGCGGCCCTGATGTCGGCTTTCACCGCGGGAATCTCGCTCGGGTCGACGACGCCACTGTCGAAGCGCTCGGTGTCATTGATGTAGCAGTTGCCGGTGTCGTGGACGAACGCGACCGTGCGGTCGAAGTCGACGTCGTAGAGGGCGTGATCACCGGGAATCTGCTCGGCGACGGAGTCGACCAGCTGCCGAGGGAGCGACTGGACGAGCGCCTTTTCGGTGATCCCGACGCGATTGAGCACGCCGGTGATCGCGTCCCGGGAGATGCCGAGGCTCGCGAGTGCGCCGCGGGTCCCGTCGTCTTCGCGTCGGAACAGGAACCCCTCTCGCTCGAGGATACGATTGACGTAAACGAGATCCTCGATCGGGCCGAAGCCGTGATCGGAGACGACGTAGAGGTCCGCGTCGTGATCGTCCGTGTAGTCCATGACCTCGCCGAGCACGTCGTCGAGTTTCTTGTAGTGGGCGAGCAGCCGATCCATATCCCAGATGAGGTGCTGGAATCGGTCGGGTGCGGTGTAGACGAAGAAGAACAGTTGCCAGTCGTCGCTCGCGCGATCCATCTGGATCCGCATCAGTTCGCGGCGCTTGGCGAGCACGTCGTCGACGGCGTCCTCGAAATCGTCCAGTCGGTCGGCGTACTCGGGGTAATCGAGGCTGATCTCGTAGTTCGGGATCCGGGACTCGATCTCCGCCTGGAGATCCGGCGGATGGGTGAACTCCCGGTCCGTCGACGGCGTTATCATGCCAGTGACCATGGTGCCGTCGATCTCGCTGACCGGATACGTCATCGGAACGTTCCCGACGTGGGCCGGGCCGAGTTGCTCCCAGAGGGCCGGCTGTGCGAGATCCCGGCTCGTGTACATTTCGTGGCTGTACTCCGAAGAGAGGTTCTGAAAGCCGTAGATACCGTGCTTGTCCGGCCAGACTCCCGTCGCGATCGACGGCCACGCGAGTGGCGTCGTCGCCGGGCGGGTGCTCTCGAGCGTTCCGGATGCGCCCTCGTCGCGCATCCGTGCGAAGTTGGGGAGTTCCCCCTCGTCGCTCCATTGCTCGATGAGTCTCCACGGTACGCCGTCGAGTCCGAGCACGAACGCTCGCTCGGAGGGAGTTGTAGATCCGCTCATGATTACGTAGGGAGACGTCGGAGACGTCTATAGACAGAAATTGCCCGACGAGCGCTTTGTTATAGAGAGGTTTCAGGCGGTATTCGGTCGCACGCGATCGCGTTCGGTCCGATTAACTCCCGCGACGGCACGAGCGCGATCGCGGCGGGTCGAAAGCCGGCAGTAAACGCGACCGTTCTCGGTTCCCGTCTCGACAAGCGATCCATAACGAAGTCACCCCAGACGGACCGTCCCGATATGAAACGCGTTCAACAGTGGTGGATCTCGTGGGCAGCGTCGTAATCTCCCTCGACGCCGAACTCGGCTGGGGATTCCACGATCTGGCCGATCCGCCAACCGAGCGGGTCGAGGCCGGTCGCCGCGGCTGGTCGGTCATGCTCGAGTTGTTCGAGGAGTTCGATATCCCCGCGACGTGGGCCGTCGTCGGTCACCTCATGCTCGACGACTGCGACGGCGTCCACGCCGATCATCCGGCTCCCGACGGCTGGTTCGACCGCGAGCGAACCGATTGGGCGGACCGCGAGGAGCTCCGATTCGGCACCGATCTCGTGACGGATCTCCTCAAGTCGGACACCGACCACGAGTTCGCCAGCCACTCCTTCTCGCACGTCCTGTTCGGTCGGCCAGAAACGGACCGCGAACTCGCCGTCGCCGAACTCGAGCGCAGCCGCGAAATCGCGGGCGACTGGGACCAGTCGATCGACTCGTTCGTCTATCCGCGCAACGATATCGGCCACCGGGACGTGCTGGCCGCACAGGGAATCACGACCTATCGGGGCACGTCGCCCACGCGGGACGGCGTGCGCGGTCTCTTCGATTCGGCAGTTCGGGACCAGTCGATGCTGGTCGAACCGGCCGTCGACGAGCACGGGCTGGTCAACGTCCCGGCGTCGATGTTCCTCTTCGGGTTCGAGGGGCCGGCGCGGACGGTCGCCGAGTCGATCTGGACGGATCCGATGGTCAAGTTGGCCCGCCGCGGGATCGACGAGGCGGCTCGGACTGACGGGCTCTTTCACATGTGGCTTCACCCGAACAACCTGACCCACGAGCGAGACGATCGTCGCATGCGGGCGATCCTCGCCCACCTCGAGCGCCGGCGGACCGCGACCGATCTCACGGTCGAGACGATGGGCGACGTTGCCTGCCGCGTCTCAGGACCGTCGCCGGTTACGGAGCGGGCGACAGCAAGCTGGAGCTGACCGAGACGATCGACTGAAGGGATTCGCTACTCGAGCGCTCCGGAGGGTACGGCGACGATAACAAAGCCCGCAGCCGGCCCGTTTTCGGACAGATGGCACCAACACCTCTTTTGAATCGGTTGACCGACTCGAGTGCGCTCTCGCTGGGCGTCCTCGGCGTCGGGAACATCGGCATGGTACACCTGAAGTCAGCAGCCGCGATGCCCGGCGTCGAAGTCGTGGCGGCCGCTGACGCCGTCCCCGAGAATCGCGAGCGCGCCGAACGCGTCGGTGCGTCGCGCACGTACGACGATTATGCGACGCTGCTCGACTCCGAGGACCTGGACGCGGCGGTCGTCGCGCTCCCGCCGTTCCTCCACGCCGAAGCCGTCGAGCGGGCCGCCGAGGCCGGCGTCGACGTCTTCGTCGAAAAACCGCTCGCTCGCTCGACCGAGGAGGCCGACGAGTTGCTCGAGACCGCCCGCGAGGCGGAGATCGCCGTCGGCGTCGACCACACGCTGCGCTACCAGCCGGACATGGCCGGCGTCAAGGCGGCCTACGACGAGGGGAGCGTCGGTCACGTCCCCTACGCCTCGATCACCCGACTCAACGACGGCCCGCTCGGTCGACCGCCGGTCGAGAACGCACCACCCTCGTGGCCGCTGGACTCCGACGCCGTCGGCGGCGGCTCCCTGCTCGAGCTCGGCGTTCACTGCTTCGACGTCCTCGAGTGGCTGTTCGGCGAGCTCCGGGTCCGGGACGCGTCGATGGGACGGACGCTCGAGATCGACGTCGAGGACGCCGCGACCGTCCTCATGGAAGCGCCGGAGGCGGGGACGACGATCACGCTCCACTGTGGCTCCTACCAGTGGGAACAACTCCCGGAGGTCAACACCCGCCTGCGCCTCGAGGGCGTGACGGGGACGATCAGCAATCAGGAGCACCTGCCACAGAACTTCTACGCCGGCGCGGCCAAGTCCGCCCTCTCGAACGTCGCCAGTCGACTCACGCGCGACGAACCGGACGTCTTCGGACCGTCCTTCTACCTGCAGGCTCACTACGACGCCCTGGCGGACTTCTGTGAGGCGATCCGCGAGGGCGAGCAGCCGCCGATCGACGGGGCCGACGGTCGCCGAACGCTCGCGCTCGCCGAGCGAGCCTACGAACTGGCCGCGGAGACCGACGAAGCCGCCGACGAGATCGACGGACTCGAGACGCCGGAGGTGACGCTATGAGCGCGATGGGTGATTCCACGACGGAGGCATCGGTCCGCGCGGCCGCCGTCGACGCCGATAAACGCCGCGGCGGCTGGGACCCCGACGTCGACGACCGCATGGCCGCCCTCGGGTCGCCCGTTCGAGACCTGTTCGAGCCCTCGCTCGAGACGCTCGCCGAGGCCGACCGGATTACGCTCGTCCCCGACGCTCACTACCCGTTCCACCCGTCGTCGGGGATGGTCACCGATCCCGCGGTGATCGGGTCGATCGTCGCCCGCCTCGAGCGGCGGACGGACGCCGACGTCGCCGTCGCCGGTGCGAGCGACGAGCGGATCTCCTTTGGCCGGACGGCGGCGTACCTCGGCTACGCGAGCCTGCTCGAGCGGTTCGACGCGGAACTCGTCGATCTGGCGGACGAGTCCCGGACCGACGACATCTGTACCGTCGACGGAACGCCGATGGCGATCTCGGTGTCCGAGCGGCTCGTCGAGAGTACCGTGATCGTCGTCCCGTCGCTGCGACCGAGCGAGGACGGGCCGGTCGCCGGCGCGATGCGAACGCTCGCCGCGCTCGTCGACTCGACCGCGGATCCCGAGCGGGTTCCCGTCGCGGCGACGCGCGTCATCGAGCCCGCCGTGAGCGTTCTGGATGCGACGACTGCCTACGGCGGCGATCCCGCTACGGGGAACGCGCTGTTCGCGGGTTCGGCTCCCGCTGTCGACGCCGTCGCGACCTCGCTGCTCGGGCGCTCGATCGAGACCGACGCGGCGCTGAAGACGGCCCGCGGTGAGGCCGGACCGGTCTCCGTCGAGGGTGCTAACGTCGACTTCGAGCGGCTTCGAGATCGGATCCCCGACGGCGAACTCCCGCCCTCGGACGAGACCCACCCCGCCGTCTCGGCCGCCTACCGCGTTTACGCGGCGGTCGCCGGCGACGCCGTCCCGCCGCAACTCGAGGGCGGTCGATGACGACCATGACTGAATCTCGCACCGCGGCGGTCACCGGCGCGACCGGCTTCCTCGGCTCGCGGCTGTGTGAACGTCTGCTCGAGGACGGCTGGACGGTTCGCGGGCTCAGTCGCCCGACCTCGGATCGGGGTGATCTCGACGACGTGGAGTGGTACGTCGGCGATCTCTTCGACGACGAGACGCTGCGCGAACTCGTCAACGGGATCGACGTCGTCTTCCACCTCGCGGGGATCGGCCTCTGGAGCGCCGGCCCGGAGACGGTCTGGGAAGTTAACCGAGACGGGACGGAGCGCGTGCTCGAGGCCTGTCGAGACAGCAACGTGGGCCGCGTGGTGTTTACCAGTACGTCCGGAACGCGTCGCCCGAAGAACGGGAGCGACTTCGCGGACGAGACGGACGTGGCCGAGCCGATCGGTGCCTACCAGGCCTCGAAAGCCGAGGCGGAGGCGCTGGTCGATCGGTACGCCGACACGGACGGAGACGCCGTCACCGTCCACCCGACGTCGATCTTCGGGCCGGGCGACGAGGAGTTCACCGCGCAACTGCTCTCGATGGGCGTCGAGCCGACGATGCCCGCCCACCTCCCCGGCGGCCTGAGCATCGTCGGCGTCTCCGACGTCGTCGACGGCATACTTGCGGCGTACGAGCGCGGGACCAGCGGCGAACACTACATCCTCGGCGGCGAGAACCTCACCTATGACCGGGCGGTCTCCAGAATCGCCGACGCGGCCGGCGGCTCACCTGCACGGATCCGCGTCCCTGCCGCGGCGATCCAGGCCGCCGGGCCGGTCGCCGAGGTCGTCGACGCCGTCGCCGATCGCCGGATGTTCCCCTTCGATCGGCAGATGGCGAAACTCGCCACCCAGCGACTGTTCTACAGCTCGCGGAAAGCCAGCGAGGAACTGGGCTACGAGTACCAGCCGCTCGAGGCGCACGTGCCCGAGGCAATGGAGTGGTATCGGGCGGAAGTGCAGTAGCGCCGAAATAGAACGGCCACCAAGTATCGAATATCGTCCCAGCTATGGCGGATTTTCGCGCGAATTCAGCAGCGACGGATCGTCGGCCTCGAGCGCGTCCCACCAGCACTTGATGACGGCGAGCGTGACCAGTTCCGGTTCCTCGTGAGTGATACACGACTCGCGATGCTCGGCCGGGTTTTCAGGCGAGTGGAAGTGTTTGTCCGGGTAGCTCGGACGAATTTCCCAGCCGAACCGGAACTCGAGATCGGATTCAGTGTAGTGGTACTTGTATCCGTGATTCAGCCACCACTGGATGTCGAACCGGCAGCTGTCTCCGTCGAAGCCGAGGGCGAGTGTGATCTGCAGTTCGACCGGGTCGATAGCACTCGGAGCGTACGTCACGTCCGTGACCAGTCCGTCGAGTCGATCGCGAAAGACGCGCTCGACTGAGCGTAACGCGTCCCAGTCGATCGGTCCCCGTTCGTCAGGCATTCTCTGCGCGTTCCTCACCAGTGCTCCTCGAGTCGACGAGTCGCGTTTCCGTAAACGAGAGGGCCGTCTTCGCGAACGCGAGATTTCGGCGCGTCGTCTTCCACCGAGAGAGATCGTTCCACCCGTCTTCGTCGTCCGGTTCCAGACTATCGACGAGTTCCTCGGGACTCGTCGCTTCGTACGCGTCTTCGAACGCCCGAATCCGCGCTTTCATCTCGCGGATCGAACGCTCTAGCTCACCGCGCGAGTGATCGTCAGCGAGTCGTTGCACTCGCTCGAGTCGCCGTCGGTCGGGGTTACGTCGGAATCGAGTCGCATTTCCGGTCTCTCTCGTCGCCGCATGCCCTGTCTCGGCCAGCGCTGTGAGATGCTTTCGTGCGGTCGGTTCGGAGACGCGGGCCCGGTCAGCGATTTCGCTCGCGCTCTGCCAGTCGGTCGTTCGACCGAGAACCGATTCGACGCGCTCGAACGCCGTCGTCGCGGCCGTCCACTCCCGCTCGGCTGCGTCGTTCACCTCGGTTTCCGTTTCCGTTTCCGGAAACGGATCGACGTCGGAAATTTTCGAGTCGTCCGCTCCCATACGGGACCCCACGCACTGGTGAAAGATATGTTTTGGGTCGGAAACTAAATTTTGAACCATACCGGCTCGAGGTCGGTAGTATGAGAGCTATTCGAGTCGAGCCGCTCCCGTCACAGGTCGTTTCTCCCTGTCATCCTCGGTCTCGATCACCTGCCCTGCGACCCCCTCGTAGACCTCGAGCATCCGATCGGCCGTCCGGTCGATGCTCACCTGGCGGGCGGCCTCGCGGCCGTTCGACCGCTCGCCGCGCTCGAGGACGTCGATGAGTCCCCGGGCGAGTTCCTCGTCGCTCGCCGCGACGCAGGAGGGCTCGACGCCGGCCAGTCGCTCCCGCACGTCGCCGACGTTGACGGCGACGACGGGGAGGTTGCAGGCCAGCGCCTCCTTCACCGAGTTAGGCGACCCCTCGCTGTGGGAGGTCAACAGGAGCGCGTCGGCGGCGTTCATGTAGTCCGGAACCGCATCGTGATCGACGCCGGAGACGGTCCGGAGCCGCACGGGTCGCTCGAGGAGGTTGTCGACCACGGAGACGACGCGCTCGGCCCGCGGATAGTTCTTCACGTCGCGTGCGGGGGAGTAGGGGAAGAGTACCTCGTACGCGTCCTCATCGTCGTCCCAGTCGACCCGCGCTTTGGCCCGATCCTGGGGTTCCGGACGAAACGTCTCGAGGTCGACGCCGTCAGGAATCACTCGGCAGTCGCGGCCGAGTTCCGTGCGCATCTCCTCGGACATGACGACGACCTCGTCACAAAACGGCGCGGACGCCCGGCTGACGGGCGCGACCGGGCCGTGGACGTCCGATCCCCACAGCGAGAGGACGACCGGCTTGCGGAGCTGTGCGAGCGCGATCGGCCCCGTCAACCCGTAGTGAGCGTGTATCAGGTCGTAGCCGTTCCCCGCCTCCCGGATGGCCCTCGGAACGGTCCGGAGGTAGTCCACCGGACTCCGGTCGGTGTCGTCGTCGATCTCACCGGCCACCGACATCGTCGTAAACGAGACGCCGCGCTCCTCGAGCGCGTCCATCTGCTGAATCATGAACGGGGCATCGGCGTACGCAGTGAGCGTGAGGACGTCCATTTCGAGTATCGGACGAAACGGACTGAAACCGTTTTGTTATCCGCTCGACCGAGACTGGTTTTTCTTCACCTACACCTAGATGTTGGCTCCGTACACGGGGGCTTCCGATCGATTCCGTCCGTAGCGATGGGATTACAAAGGGTCGAGCGGGGGTAGTCTGCAGCGATGCGGATCCTCGTCTTGGCGAATACGCCAGCCCACGTTCACCTGTATCGACACGCCGTCGACCGTCTCGAGCGAACGGGTCACGACGTGCTGGTACTCACCAGGGAGTACGCCTGTACGACCGACCTACTCGACTATTTCGACATGCCCTACCGGGTGTACGGCGATCACAGAACGGAGCGATACTCGAAACTGGGGTTCGCCCGCGAGTTAGGTGGCCAGTTCCTCACCATCGCGACCGAATCGATCCGGTTCGATCCCGACGTGATCTTCGGCCGGGGACCCTACGCGGCCACCGCCGGCACGCTGACGCGGAGCCCCGTCGTGCTCGTCCTGGACGACGAGCCCGGCGACTTCAACCACACCGTCTCCCGGCCCTTCGCCGACTGTATTCTCTCGCCGGCGGTGACGCGGCGCGACCTCGGCGACGCCCACTACACCTTCGACGGCTTCAAGGAGTGTGCCTATCTCCATCCCGACGTCTTCGAACCGAACGTCGACGTGCGGGAGTACCTCGACGTGGCCCCGGACGAACCGTACGTGCTCGTTCGGTTCAACGCCCTCGACGCCCTTCACGACGCAGGTATCGAGGGGTTCCGTCCCGAACAGCGCCGCGACCTGATCGAACGACTCAGCGAGGAGGTGACTGTCTTCGTCTCCGACGAGGGCGACGAGATGGACCTCCGGGACCTCCCCGCGCGGGCGTACGATCTCCACCCCGCGTTGATCCACGACGCGATGGCCGAGGCGTCGCTGCTGGTCGCCGACACTGGGACGATGGTCAACGAGGCGGCACTGCTCGGGACGCCAGCCTTCCGGTATCGCGGCACCGACACGCACGAGTACGGCGAGTTTCAGGCGCTCGAGCGGGCCGGCCTCACCGAGCAGTTCGACGAGTACGATGCGGTCCGTGCTCGCTCGCTCGAGATTCTCGCCGACGACACGGCCGATGATCGCTGGCAACGGCGGCGGCGGGAGTACGTGGACGAGCTCGTGAACCTCACCGACCTGCTCGTCGACGTCGCCCGGTCGCGGGGAACGGTCGACCGGTTCGACCGGTCGACCAAGCGGGTGTTACAGCCGCGATCACAGTCGATGTGACGCCGTCGGAATGATGACTGTACTGAGGGCGTGCCAAGCTATCACGAGCCACAGAATCGGTCAGTTCACGGAATTATACGTACCGATGACAGTATCGAACGACTCACGAAAAACTTATAGCTATCTCTGGAATAGAGCCGACAACCCTGTTCTATGAGTCTCTCTACACTACTTAGTGAACTGTTCTCCGGCTCCGACTCCACCGTGGATACACCCGAAACCGCCGCGCAAAGCGGTGATGGCGTCAAATCAGTCACGGTCGTCCACGAGTGTCGTAACTGCGGGACGAACGTCTCGGCCGGAACAACCCAGTGTCCGACCTGCGAGAGCGACGCGATCGTGACTTACTCGATCGATTGAGCCGGCGGTCGATCGTCGCGATCGGATACTCCGTCAGTCGTCGACGTGCGTTCGTCGTACGAGACCTCGAGTTCGTCGCTCGCTTCGGCGTCGAGCTGGATGGCGCTGCCGAGCGAGACGAGCCCGGTGAGGAGTGCGGCGAACGAGGCGAGGCCGGCCGTTACGGCCTCGTCGCCGCGTGCCACCCGGACGAGCGAGACGCCCAGTCCCATCAGGCCGCCGGCCAGACCCACTGCGCCGACGGCGTAGTGGACGACGGCCGGATTGAACGACCGGACGACGTACCGCGTTTTCAGCCGCCAGCAGAAGCTCCGGAGCAACAGCAGGGAGACGAACCGGACGAACGGGACGTACCGGATGCTGCTCTCCTCGTCGCCGTAGACCGCCGTCATCGGGACATCCGTGACGCGACAGCCCGCCACGTTGAGGTGTGTCAGGAGGTGATTGAGGAATCCGTACTGGTCGGTGATCGCCTCGAGGTCGAGTCGCTCGATCGCGTCCCGCGAAATAGCGGTGTACCCGTTCTGCGGGTCGCCGATCGACCAGTAGCCCGAGGCGAACTTCGAGAGCCCGGTGAGGATCGCGTTTCCGACGAACCGGAACGTCGACATGTCCCCGCGGTCTTCGGGTCGAAGCAGCCGATTCCCTTTGGCGTAGTCGGCCTCGCCGGTCACGACCGGATCGATGATCCGATCGAGGATGGTGGGATCCATCTGGCCGTCGCCGTTCATGACGGCGACGACGTCCATCCCCTCTTCCGTCGCGCGGCGGTAGCCGGTCTTGACCGCCGCACCGTAGCCGCGGTTTTCCTCGTGACGGATCGGCACGACGCGACGGTCGTCGCCGCCGTCGGTGACCGCGACCACCCGTTCGACTCCGTCGCTCTCCGCCTCCGCGTTGACCCGCTCGGCGACGCGCTGGATCACCTGCCAGCTCTCGTCCGGCGATCTGTCGTCGATGGCGTAGATCCGATCGACGAAGTCCGGGACCGTCTCGATGACGCGACCGACGAACGACGCCTCGTCGTAGGCCGTGACGACGACGCCGATTCGCTTGCCCTTATACATCGTTTCCTCCGTCCGTGCTCGTGCTCACCGCCTCTGACGTCCCGCGCTCGGTACCATCGCGCTCAGTGTCATCGCGTTCGGTACTATCGTCGGGATCACGCGAATCCCGCGGCGGCCGGCCGTCGCTCGAGCCGGCGAGGTCGTACTCCCGATGGGACGTTTCCGAGAGGTCGAACGCGTCCCGGCCGTCGACGACGACCATCGGCTCGAGGGCGGCCCAGTCGATTCGATCGAACTCCTCGTGGGGCGTGACGACTACGGCGGCGTCGAACGTCTCGTTCGGTAGCTCATCGATCGCCACCGGCCGCGCGCCGTGGTCAGCCGGATCGACGAGCGGGTCGACGCCCGCGACGTCGGCTCCCCGCTCGAGCAGGTCGTCGATCACTCCCAGCGCGGGCGAGGCGCGCGTCTCCTCGACGCCCGGTCGATACGTTATCCCGAGGACGACGATCGAGGCGTCCGCGAGGTCGGTGCCCGCTTGCTCGAGTTCGCCCTCGAGTCGGTCGACGACGGCGGCGGGCATTTCGTCGTTGACCTGGCGGGCGGTCTCGGTCACGGCCATCGGCTCGTCGGTCCGGCCGAGCAGGAAGTGCGGGTAGTAGGGGATGCAATGCCCGCCGACGCCCGGGCCGGGATCGTGGAGCTGGCACATCGGCAGGTCGTTTGCCGTGTCGATCGCTTCGCGGACCGAGATATCGAGCTCGTCCGCGAGTCGGCCCAGCTCGTTCGCGAGACCGATGTTCACGTCGCGATAGATTCCCTCGAACACCTTGACGGCCTCCGCGGTCGTCGCGTCCGAGACGGGGTGGACCTCGTCGTCCGAGAGTTCGTCGTAGACGACCGTAGCCGCCCGAGTGCTCTCCGGATCGACGCCGCCGACGACCTTCGGATACTGGCCGCGGATGTCCCGCAACGCCGTGCCCGAGGCGGTCCGTTCCGGACAGAACGCGAGCCCGAACTCGTCGGGTGCGAGGCCGCTCTCGCTCGCGAGGTGGGGCTCGAGGACGTCGCGGCAGGTCCCCGGCGGCAGCGTCGACTCGGCGATTACCAGATCGCCGGGGGCCAGACCGGCAGCGATGTCGTCGACGACCGACTCGACCGTCGTCAGATCCGGATCGTTCTCGTCGTCCAGCAGCGTCGGGACGATGATGACGTGAATCCGCGCCGCAGACGCCGCCGCCGATCCGTCGGTCGTGGCCTCGAGTCGCCCCGCATCGACCTGGTCGGCGACGAGGTCCGCGAGGCCGGGTTCGCCGACGACGTGACTCTCCCCGGCGGTAATCGTCTCGACGACGGCGGGGTCGACGTCGACGCCAGTTACGTTCCCCGTGGTCTCGGCGTAGACCGCTGCGAGCGGGAGCCCCATCTTGCCGAGCCCGTAGACGGCGACCGGAATCTCGCCGCTCGTCAGGCGGTCGCGCTGGCGGTCCGGGGACTGGCTCGAGCCGTAGAGCCCGCTAGCGGTCTGGCCGTCGGCTCCGGCAGCGGTCTGGCCGTCACCATCCGTGGGCTGACCGTCAGTTCCGCCAGTAGTCTGGGATTCGGCTTCATCGCTACTACCGGTCGAAGCTTCCGGCATCAGGCTTCGACCTCCGTTTCTCGCGGCGGTTCGTCGTCCGTCTCGTCCGGCGGTCCCATCGCGAGCCGATCGATCAACTGGGCCGTCTCGAGGGCGTGAATCCCGTCTTCGGCGGTCACTTCCGGCTCGGAGCCGGTGCGAACGGCCTCGACGAACGACTCGAGTTCGTTTCGCAACGGCTCGCCGGTGTCGACTCGGGGCCGCTCGACGACGCTCTCGTGGCGGTATCGGGACTGCCCGTCGTCCGTGAGGTACTCGGGGTAGGAATCGCGGTGGATCAACACCGACTGCTCGAGGTAGTCCACTTCGACGAGGCACTCGCGAGCGGTGACGGTGAGTTTTCGCACCTTCTTCTGGGTGACGCGACTCGCCGTCACTGTCGCGACGACATCGTCGTACTCGATGGTCGCAGTGGCGTACTGGCCGTTCTCGGTCCCCATCGCAGTGACCGAGTGGGGCGTATCGTCGAGTATCGAGCCGACGACGTCGACGTCGTGGACCATCAGGTCGTGGATGACGTTGTCAGATGTCGTCCGGTCGATCGGCGGGCCGAGACGCTCGGCCTCGATGCCGATCACGTCCAGGTCGTCGATCAGTTCCTCGACTGTCTGTACTGCCGGGTTGAACCGCTCGATGTGGCCGACCTGCAAGACGAGCCCGGCCTCGCGGGCCTGCTCGGCCAGCTGCTGGCCCTGTTCGACGGTTTCCGCGATCGGTTTCTCGACCAGGACGTTGACGTCCGCCTCGAGACAGGTCGAGACCATCTCGTAGTGAGCGCGGGTCGGGACGGCTACCGTCAGGACGTCACAGCGCTCGCACAGCGTCTCGAGGTCGAGCGGCTCGGTCTCGTATTTGTCGGCGACTCGTCGGGCGATCCCATCGTCGTGGTCAGTAACGCCGGCGAGTTCCACGCGGGGAAGTTCGGCGTAGATACGCGCGTGATTTTCGCCCATGGAACCGACGCCGATGACGCCGGCCCGAATCTGTTCGTCGCTCGTCTCGTCCGTTCGATAGTCCGTGCTCATTGGGTCGTAAAGTGGGTCCGCACTGCTTCGACGACGGTTCTCCTGTCGCGGGCCGACAGGCCCTGGTGAACGGGCAGCGATAGCACCTCATCGGCCGCCCGTTCCGCGTGGGGAAGCCGTGCCGCAGCCGTGCTAACCGTCTCGTAGGCCGGTTGGTGATGGATCGGCGTCTCGTAGTAGATCCCGGTCCCGATCCCTCGCTCCGAGAGCGTCGCTGCGAGGGCGTCCCGATCCGTCGTCCGCACCGTGTACTGGTGGTAGACATGGCGGGAGCCGGTCGGCTCCGCTGGCGTCTCGAGCGGAAGGTCGGCGAGTTCCGCATCGTACGCGGCGGCGTTCTCGCGGCGGGCGCGGTTGAACTCCGACAACCGCTCGAGCTGGGCGCGACCGATCGCCGCCTCGATGCTGGTCATCCGGAAGTTGTGTCCGAGCGCGACGTGGTCGTAACCGCCGGTCCCGCTCACGTCCCGGCCGTGGTTGACGTAGCTCGCGGCGTGCTCGGCGACGTCGTCGCGGTCGGTGACGATCATTCCGCCCTCGCTGGTCGTCATGTTCTTCGTCGGATAGAACGAGAAGCAGGCCGCGTCACCGAACGTGCCGACTCGCTGGCCGTCGACTGTCGCGCCGTGGGCCTGGCACGCGTCCTCGAGGACGAACAGGTCGCGGTCGTCGGCGATGTCACACAGCGCCGGCATGTCCGCGGGCAGTCCGTAGAGGTGGACCGGCAGGATTCCGGCGATGTCGTCGCGCTCGGCGAGCACTCGTTCCACGTCGGCCGGATCCAGCGTGTAGGTCTCGGGATCGATATCGGCGAAGACGGGTTTGCCGCCCGCCAGTCGAATCGCGTTCGCGCTCGCGACGAAGGAAAACGGCGACGTGATCACCGCCTCGCCGTCCTCGAGCCCGATCGCCTCGAGGGCGGCGTGTAACGCAGTCGTCCCGTTGGCCGTCGCGACCGCCTCGTCGGTGTCACAGCAGGCCGCGAACTCCTCCTCGAAGGCCCTGACCTCCGGCCCGTCTGCCAGTCGGCCGTCCTCGAGGATGGATTCGACCCGCTGGACGGCGTCGTCGCTGAGTTCGGGGTCGGCGATCGGAACGGCTGTCGTCGCCTCCCGTTCGGATTCGACGTCGGTTTCCGCGGTCTCGGTTCCCGTGCCGCCGTCCGCACTCGTCTCGATGCCGCCGTCGGCTTCGGGGTTCGTTTCGGTATCCGTCATGCGAGCTGGTTTTCCTCCGCTAAGGGCTCCGGGAGTGACTGGACGGTCGCCGGCGAACCGACGGCCAGGCTGTCGGCCGGGACGTCCTCCGTGACGACGGCTCCGGCGGCGACGAACGCGTTCTCGCCGATCGTGACGCCGGGCAACAGCGTCGCGTTCGCGCCGATCGACGCGCCGTCCTCGATCGTCGGCCCCTCGAGTCCGGTGTCCGTTCGGACGGGGTATTCGTCGTTTGTCAGCACCGCACCCGGGCCGACGAAGACGTTGCTGCCGATCGTCGTCTCAGTCGGAACGTAGACGTTCGTCTGGAGGCTGACGTGCGAGCCGATCGTGGTCTGCCCGTCGATGACCGTCTTGGTTCCGACGAGCACGTCGTCACCGATCGTCGTCCCTTCGCGGACGAGGACGTCGTGTCCCGTCGCGAACTCGTCGCCGATCGTCACGTCGCCGTAGACGATCGAACCCGCTCTGATCGTCGCGTCGTCGCCGATTCGAGTCGGCTCGTCGAACTCGCCGTAGCCGACCGTCGCGTCGGCGTCGATCGTACAGCCGTCGCCGCGGACGACCTCTCGTACCGCTTCGCTCATCGTGTCCTGCCTCCGTCGTCGCTGCTGCAGACGTCGCTCGAGCGACCGCGACGGTGAATCGTGGCGTGCGTTCGACCCGCTACTCGGTGTCGTGGTCGGTCGCGTATTCGTTTCATAGTCAATCGATACCCGCGTGGGTAATCATGCTGAAACAGCCGGTAGCGAGGCTTTGTTATCCCGGGCTTGCAGGGTCCGTAGTCACGAACTACGGCCTCGTCGAGACGCCGCTCTCGAGTCTCGCGGTGAGCCGGTCGCTCGCTGTCGGGATCACCCGATCACAGCGGTATCGGCCGTCGAAACGTTGGATTAGGCGTTTGTCACGGACGCTAACTGGTATAAATCCCTTTCGCGCGGGTAGCCGAGTGATAGTAAAGTGTGACACGCTGGCATTCACTGGTGTGAACTATCCGAGCACCCCCGGCGGACGGAATCGGAATCGGAACGCGAGACGACACGACGAGAGTAGCCATGTCTGAGACCGAACTCACGCAGGCCGAGCTATTCGACGTCTTCAGCAATGCGCGGCGACGGCGAGCGGTACAGTACCTCAAGCGACAGGGCGGTTCCTGCGATCTCGCGCCGCTCGTCCAGCAGGTCGCCGCGTGGGAGAACGATACCGATCCAGACGACGTGACCCGGACCCAGCGCCGTCGGGTCTACATCTCGCTGTACCAGACCCATTTGCCAATGCTCGAGGACCACGGCATCGTCGACTGGGATCCCGACGGACACAAGATCGAGTTACTGCCGAGCGAGGACCGCTTCGAGCCGTATCTCGATCGGCAACTCGAGAACGATCGGGCGTGGCACCGCCTCTACGCGGCTGTTACCACGATCGGCGTCGTCGCGTTCGGGCTGTCGTGGCTCGCAGTCGGCCCCCTGACGACCGGTCTCGCGCCGATGGTTGCGCTGGCGATCTGTTTCATCGTTCTCGTCCTTTCGGTAATCCAGCACGTCTCACGCCGGCCGAATATGGACCTCCCGTTTGGCCTGGCGAGCCGATAGTCGGTCTTCGTCGTCCGATGTCCGTCGCTGTCGGTTACGCTCTTGCTCATTCCCGCCACCCAGACGAGTACCTTCTTTGCGTTTTCAGCGTGCCTTGAAGTCGTCTCGTACCGGTTCGATTGTGAACTCAACTGCCGCACAACAACCGCCAGAGGCGTTGTTGATGGGGGTTAGTTCCGCGTCTCAAAACGGTACTACCATCTCGAGACGGGAGACCAGTGTTCGGTATCAAACGAGTCGAAAAAGGGAGGTCCCTGCAGCGTTCGATCGAATCTGTGCTCAGAGGCGTCGTTACGCTCCGGTCACTTCCACCCAGAAGTGAGTCTCCTCCGCGGCGTTATCGTTCGTCGGCGTGGCCGGCGGCTCGCCCTCATAGAGTAACACGCTGATTCGAACCGTTTCGCCGGACCCGGCCGTCGGCGTCACCGACCGCTCCCCGCTTGCGGTCGCGCCGTCCGAGACGGTCGTGTCGATCCGCTGCAACTCCGTTCGTTCGACCACCTCGCCGTCCTCGAGGACCTGCTCCTGGATGACGACCGTGTAGCGCTGTTGGTCCCCTTCCTGATTTTCGATCGAGACGGTGACCGGGATCGACTCACCGGACTCGACCTCGCTCGGTAGCGCGCCGGCAACCAGCTCGCCGTCTTCGTCTTCGCTGTACAGCGCGAGCTCGGTGTATCCGCCCCCTGAGACGGGGAGCAGAAGTCCCACGAGTAACGCGCCGACTGCGATACCGATCGCCACCACGAGCAGTACCGACGACGCCGTCGCAACCGCGTTATCGTCGCCGCGGAGCCGCCCCAGACTCGAGATCGGTGAGACACTGAACCGTTCGGTGTCCGGGGTCTGAAGCCGTCGAACGACCCCGAGTTGTGCGGCGACGACCGTCACGAGAGCGAGCGCCGCTGTGACCGACGCGGCGGTCAACTCCAGGCCGATGATCGGCACCACCAGCACGGCCAGCGGAACGATCGCGAGCGACAGGGCGAACCCCAGACCCACGCGTTCGGTGATATCGATTCCGCGGGGGCGGGCGTCCGTGGCCGTCGCCGCCGTCTCCCGCGCGTCCCGCTCGCGGGCCGGAAACAGGACTGAAACGAGCGCGTAGCCGGGGAGAAACAGCGCCAGCGGCACCGTAACGAACAGTCGAAGGCTACTTCCGGTCCCGACCATCGTCACGATCAGGTATGCGAGCAGCGCACCGATCGAGACGACCGCGAGATCGAACGGGTAGCGGCGAACGAATCCGAACCGCGTCGAACTACTCGTTCGATGACTCATCGACGATCCACCGGGAGTTGCCGTGTAGCATTTACTCCCTGTACGGACAAGACGAATGGCATTCTCGTTGGAGCGATACACCCTTCTGGGCTTTGTTATGGCCGGGTTACCGCCGGGTGAGGGCTGTAGTGGAACCGAAAGCAACGGGAATCCGTACCGTCGACACCATTCGCGGTCGTCCGCCGCCGAAAGCGAAACCTCGCCCTAGAAGTCGATGTACTGTCCTTCCCACTCCCGTCGATCTTCGATCTGCTGTCGACCGGCATCAGTGATCGCGTAGTAGTTCGTTCGCCTGTCGAGTTGCCCCTTCTCGACCAGCTCCTTGTTGACGAGCGTGTCCAGATTAGGATACAACCGCCCGTGATTGATCTCCGAACTATAGTACTTCTCGACCTCGTCCTTGACGGTCTGCCCCGACGGTCGGTCAGCACCTGCGATCACGTACAGCAGGTCGCGCTGGAAGCCGGTCAGATCGTGCATTGCTCAATCACACTGACCGTTCCAGTGAATAGATATTTGTTATCCGTCTCGTACAGCTCCTGTTCTTTCGGTTTACTCTGTCTTACCCGAGCGAAATATCCTGTTCCCAGGACTGTCACTCGCGTTTCGAAGAGCCGATTAGTGGAGCGCTCGGGGAACGTATCCTCGGTGTGAGAGACGATCAGTACGTCGGGGGCACTAATGACGGATCACTGATACGATTGGGACCGGTCAGTCGTCGGTATCCGAGACTACGACGGTAATGCCGTCCGCGTCGATCCGAACGCGAAGGACATCGACGGTCGCCTCGTAGGCGGTCGTATGCGAGCCGTCGTTCTCGAACCGCACGCACTCCGCCAAAAGATCGCTCTCGAGGAGGTTGTTGATTCGTCGGTACACCGTTGCCGACGAGCTATCCGTTCGTTTCGTCAGTTCCTTTGCCGTCTTCGGCCCCTCGCTCGTCGCGATGAGGATCGTCCGGGCGCAGTCATCCCCGAGGACGTCGAGTTTGGCCGCTGGATTGGCAGTCGACTCGGATCGCGTGTTACTTGCTTGCGTTGACATAGTCGTAGTCACCCGTTCAGGACGGGCAGGGTCCGTTCGCTCTGTGTGAGAGGTGACGATTCGAGAGAGGACGTCGCTGGACCACCACTGTCGGAGGTACCACCATTATATTCCGGCACAAAAATCGGTAAGCGATAGTGGTATTTTATAACGATGTACCTTATTCTCTGCCGCCACTTCGTTCCGCAACGTAAGATTGTATTTCGGATCGGAAACAATATGTTTCGTTGATTCAATACGTAGCTAAACAACCGGTTTGACCGCCGAATGCGGCTAAATTCGGGTTGAGGTCGATCGGTGTGTGAGTGACTACACAGCTGTTTCGGCGCTTCTGTACGCCCAATCCGGCCGGAAACAGGTTGTTTCCAGGTTCTCAGACCGGCTCTCCGGGTGAACGGTCAACCTCCTTTATTCGCGTTTGCTCCCCTCGATACGATGATGCCCGGACGGGTATCGCGGCAGCTCGGCGGTGTCGCATCCGGATCGATCCGACGGACGGTTCATCCGGTTGGCAGCGCCCCGATCGTACTCGTCCGAGTACACACCCCCACAACCCATGAACTCCACACAACACAACTGGAAGCCCATGGAATCGTCGACAGCCGGCGCTCGATGTCAAAACTGCGGGACGCACGTAACCCAACAGTTCGCGCGCGTCTTCGGTGACAACGGTGACATCGTCCACGGCTGTCCATCCTGTACGACCTATCGAGAGATGCAATCCGGTGGTCATCTCCCTGGCGACTGATCGCCGCCGGAGCGCTGGGAGTGTCGTCTCATTCCCAGTCCTTTTTCTCCCCTTCTGCTCTCGGTTCGGATGAGCGATACGTTCATCGGCTCTCACGAACGTTTCGCATCGCCGCACCCGTTTCCGATTCTCACTCTTTTCGAAGAGAGGGCCGAGGTGCGGAACCGGTCGCTTGCGTGACTGTACCCCTTCCTTACTACGCGTCACACGCAACCGGATCTCGCGGTGTGAATCGGTCGATAGCGTAACCTGCAAAAGTTAAAGTTAGTGGTGGGTGAAGTGGGGATACATGGTCACTGGTGGTGGACTGTCGTTCGAATACCCTTGCCCTTTCTCTCCGATCGATGTCAGTTCAAACGAACAGAACTGAGCCACTCGAGGAGAGTGAGGTGTTTCACATCCTCGGTAACGATAGACGACGGGCTATCGTTCAACTACTCGCGGAGGACGGCGGACAGATCGACGTTTCCGACGTCGCGACCGAGATCGCTTCGACTGAAACCGATACGACGCCCGTTCCGAACAACCTCTACAAGAGCGTCTACGTCTCCCTGCAACAGACGCATCTCCCCCAGCTCGAGGAAGACGCCGTGATCGAGTACGACTCGGACGCGAAGACGATCCAGCCCGGCCGTCACTTCGACGAGGTTCTCCAGTACGTCGACGGCCACAACGACGACCACTCGCGCGTCTTGTGGCTTCACCTCGGAATCTGTCTTCTCGGGCTCGCGATCATCGCGCTCGCCGGCCTCGGGCTACCGGTGGTCTCGAGCATCGATCCGGTGCTCTCGAGTGTCCTGCTGTTTCTCGCCGTCGCGGCGAGCAGTCTCTACCAACTGCTCGGCTAAACGGAGTACGGTCGGGTCAGTTCGCGTCCGACAGACACCGGCCGCTAGCCCCGATTCGCTTTTCGTCTGCACCGTCACGTCGATCGACTCGAATGTGACGTGTTTGTCACAGCGCGATCACCACGGCCTAGTAACTGTGAATCTAATGGGTCGTTCACCGGGCAGACGAAAGAATACCGTCGCAACGCTCGCAACGGCGGCGAGAAAAGATGCGCCGTCCGTTGGATCGGTCGGCCGTCGGCTACCGAACCAGACCGCTGGTTCGAGTTAGTCGGCCGTCACGCCGTCGGTAGTGTTCTCACCGGTATCGTTGAGACCGTCTTCGGTCTCGTTGATCCCGGTATCGTTCGTTTCGTTGTCCAATCCGGTGTCTTCGGTGTCGGACTCGTCGGTCTCGTCATCCTCGGTGACGTTATCCTCCGTTTCGTTGTCGACTGGCTCTTCGTCGATTGGCGTGATGTTATCGTCAGTCTCGTCGTCCTCAGTGATGTTGTCGTCAATCTCGTCGTCTTCGGTGACGTTGTCGTCGACAGGCATCTCACCATCGGTGACGTTGTCCATCTCGTCTGTGATCTCGTCGGTGTCGACACCTTCACCGATGACGAACACGTAAACGGACACGTTCTCGATGTTCAGGTTCTCGATGGTGGGATTCTCGACGGTGACGAAGATCGGCTGTCCGTCACCATCGACCGGTAGCTCCTCCATCGGCATCTCGCCGGCTGGCTCCTCGTCAGTCTCGTTGTCGTCGACGAGGCCGTCGTCGGTTTCATTGTCGTCAGCTAGCCCGTCCTCGTCAGTCTCGTTGTCGTCGACGAGGCCGTCGTCGGTTTCATTGTCGTCAGCTAGCCCGTCCTCGTCAGTCTCGTTGTCGTCGACGAGGCCGTCGTCGGTTTCATTGTCATCAGCTAGCCCGTCTTCGTCGGTTTCATTCTCATCAACGAGGCCGTCATCGGTTTCATTGTCGTCGTCAGCTAGCCCGTCTTCGTCAGTCTCGTTGTCCTCGGTGATGTTATCCTCCGTTTCGTCGTCGATCGGCGTGAGGTTATCGTCGGTCTCGTCGTCCTCGGTGACGTTATCCTCCGTTTCGTTGTCGACCGGCTCTTCGTCGATTGGCGTGATGTTATCGTCGGTCTCGTTATCCTCGGTGATGTTATCCTCAGTTTCGTCGTCAACCGGTGTGAGGTTATCGTCAGTCTCGTCGTCTTCGGTGACGTTGTCCTCAGTTTCGTCGTCGTCAATCGGCGTGAGGTTATCGTCGGTTTCGTCGTCCTCAGTAAGGTTATCGTCGGTTTCGTCGTCCTCGGTGATGTTATCCTCCGTTTCGTTGTCGATCGGCATCTCGTCGATCGGCGTGATATTATCGTCAGTCTCGTCGTCCTCAGTGATGTTGTCGTCAACCTCGTCGTCTTCGGTGACGTTGGCATCGACTGGCATCTCACCATCGGTGACGTTATCCATCTCGTCCGTGATTTCGTCGGCCTCGACATCTTCACCGATGACGAGCACGTAAACGGATACGTTCTCGACATTCAGGTTCTCGATGGTGGGATTCTCGACGGTGACGAAGATCGGCTGTCCGTCACCGTCGACCGGCATCTCCTCCATCGGCATCTCGTCGACTGGCTCTTCGTCGGCTAACTCGCCCTCGTCAGTCTCGTTGTCATCGACGAGGCCGTCGTCGGTTTCATTGTCGTCGACGAGACCGTCATCGGTTTCGTCGTCGTCAGCTAGCCCGTCCTCGTCAGTCTCGTTGTCGTCGACGAGGCCGTCGTCGGTCTCATTGTCGTCGTCAGCTAGCCCGTCTTCGTCGGTTTCATTCTCATCGACGAGACCGTCGTCAGTTTCGGTGTCGTCAGCTAGCTCATCAGTCTCGTTGTCGTCGACGAGGTCATCATCGGTTTCGTTGTCGTCAACCGGTTCGTCGGTGATGTTATCGGTCGGTTCCTCGTCAATCGGTTCTTCGTCACTGACGTTGTCGTCGGGCTGCTCAACGTCCTCGCTGGTCTCGTTATCCTCGACTGCCCCCTCATCGACCGCCTCCTCGACGGTGACCACTGCTCCGTCGGTCACCGGCTCGTCGTCGGCCGTGAGGAAGGGACCGTCAGACTGCCCCTCCGATTCGACGAAATCGTACGTCTGGTTGTCGTTCGTATCGCGATGGGGCATCGCAGTCAGGGTCTCGTCCTCCTCGAGCGACTCGTTGAGGGAGACTTCGACCTGTTCGTGCGTGCCGGCCTCGAGGTATTCCGAGGTACCAATGACGCTATCGAAGACCTCGCCCACGAGGAGGCTGCTATCGTGGATCGTCACGAAACCGGGGTTCGCCAGCGTGACGTTTTCGACGACGACCGTCTCGCCATCGGTCGTCTGTTCTTCGAACGTCACGTACGCGGGCTGTGACTCGTTGTCCGCATCCGCGGTTTCGTTGTCGAATTCAGTTCCGTCGTCGGCTGCCGTTTCGTTCTCATCGATCCCCGTTGGGACATCGTCCGTCTCGTTCACCGCTTCAGTTGTCGTTTCGTTCGTTGAATCGTTCGCTGAGTCGTACTCGTCCTCGCTGGCCTCGCTGCCCTGCTCGACGGTCTCACCGGTTGTTGCGGCTGTGACCATCGCCCCGCTCGAGCAAACGAGCATCAGCGCGGTAAGTACGACGAGTAACTGATTGCGTGCGTTCATGGTTGCCCTGAAGGCACCAGTTTCGTCGTTCCTTCGGCGGATAAACTGGCAGAATCATTACGCCGAGAAACCGAATACTACGGCTCAGCAGTGGCGTTCAGTGGCGGGTTCGTTCGCGGAAAACAACGATTGCTGATAGGAACTGCCTCCTGTCAGTCTCGCTTCTATCGGCACCGACTGGGACGGATCGACTCGCGACACTGGGCTCTCGCCACTCGCTATCGGCCCGGGAGAGACGAGAGGCTAGTCGTCGTTTGCCTGTTCGGGCGACTTCGACGCCGTCGGTTCGTGACCCGGCAGACAGACCAGGTTCTCCCGCCCGAGACGCAGTTTCGTAATCTGTTCGTCCTCCTCGAGGTCGGCGAGTAGCCGGCTGACCTTCGCTTTCGACCAATCGACGGAGTCGACGATGTTCGACTGTTTCATCCGTCCGCCGTTTTCCTGGAGGAGTTGCCGGACGCGATCCCGATCGGTCACGAACTCCTCGTGGGACGCCTCCGGACCGGACGAAAGCGAGGTTGGCTCCTCGTATCGATTGCGAGCGACGAGTATTCCCCCGAGAAGCGCGAGCGCGATCATCCCGGCAAGCGCCGCAATGTGGGCACTTCCCTCGAGTTGGAGCGGTCGGACCGGCCACGAGGCGAATCCGGGTCGAGACCCCGTAACTACCCCCGACGCGATCGCTCCACTGGTCGCCGAACCGGACGTGAGGAAGGGCGTGGGAACTCGTCGATAGATGCTCATGGCTCTGGGAAACCCGTGTTCGCGTTGTTCATGTCCTGTACCGTCGTGACCGTTCTACAAATGGTTTTTTATAGTCCATGTGCTGTTAGTATTTTATCGATATCTCTCCCAGATCGCGAATTCCGCTCGATCGACCGATTCCGAACGGTCAGTATCGGACGGATTCCGCGGTGGTCTCTCTGGCCGGCCACTCCCGAGTGATGGCAAACGCGTGCCGACCTGGTCCGTGACCACTGTGGACAAACACTCGTCAGTCATGGTATCACCGGTCTTTGTTCGACGGACCGAATAAACTCGACCGGACGTTTCGATCGGTTAGAACGGATTCGTTCCGGATTCACGGAGTAAAAAACCGTTGGAATGACTCTCAGCGAGTCGAACACGATCGCGTGGAGTCCTCGTCTCGACGGCGCTCGGGCCGAATTCGCACCGATTTGGCGGTTCCCGACGGTGATGCTATCGAGTCGGAGCGTGACATCGGCTGCTTTGGTCCGGATCAATTGTACGAACTGCTCTCTCGGTTCGATTCCAGTAGCGCACCGTCGTCCTCCTCGAGAGGGTCCCGCCGGCTCTCAGCCACGAGCGATCGGAGCCCCGACTCGAGGCTGACTCGAGCGTCGAATCCGAGCTCGCGCGTCGCCTTCGACGTGTCCGCGCCACTGTGTCTGATATCGCCGGACCGAGAGTCGCGGTGGACGATCGGCGACGTCGATCCGGTCGCTGCTCGAACGGTTTCAGCGAGCTCCAGGATCGTCGTTCGGTGGCCCGTTCCGACGTTGTACGCCTCGCCGACCGCGTCGGTCGTCGCCGCCCGAAGGTTCGCCCGAACCACGTCGCTGACGTGGACGAAATCCCGACTTTGCTGGCCGTCCCCCTCGATCGTGATCGGCTCGCCCGCCCGCGCCTGCTCGAGAAACGTCGAAATAACCCCGCTATAGGGGCCCTGCTGGCGCGGGCCGTAGACGTTGAAATAGCGCAGTGCGACGGTTGGCAGATCGTACAGTTCCTCGTAAAGACGGATGTACTGGTCGAGCGCGAGTTTCTGAACGCCGTAGGGCGAAGTCGGATTCGTGGGTGCCGTTTCGGTGATCGGGAGCTCTTCCGGATGGCCGTAGACCGCCGCACTCGAGGCGACGACGACCCGGGCATCCTCCTGGCGGGCCTGCTCGAGGACCAGCAGGCTCGCCTCGAGGTTCGTGCGATTGCTCTGTCGGGGTTCGTTAATACTCTGTGTAACGCTGACGAGTGCGGCGTGGTGGAAGATCACGTCGACGCCGCGCGCGGCTCGCTGGAGCGCGATCGGGTCGCGAACGTCGCCCTCGATCACCGTCACGTCGTCGGGGAGGTAGGTTCGGTCGCCGGTCGTGAAGTCGTCGAGGACTCTGACCTCGTTGTGGGGGGTCAGCGCCTCGACGAGGTGGCTACCGATAAAGCCCGCGCCGCCGGTCACGAGCACCGTGCTGTCGCGAATCGCTGGCGAGTCCATTTCCCGGTGGTATCACCACCTCGCTGTTTAGTATTCGATTCGTACCCCCGCGCTTTCGGTGCCCGATCCGGCGTAAGGCAGTGCTTACACCGCCGACGCATTCGATATCGGTTTCCTCACTACTGTTCGGTCGACCGACAACGGAGGTCACCGCTGGCGGTTGGATGGGCGGGGAATATCTTCTTTACCAGCGACGCTCGTCGACACGTTCCGCTTTCGAGCCGATGGGAGCGCGAGCCAGTTGGGGAAGCTATATGCGCGGTCCTCGGCAACTCCAGGGCAATGACTGTGGATCTCGTCGTGCGGAACAGTACCGTCATCACGCCCGCGGGTCGCTCGCCCGACGCGGGCGTCGCCGTCGAGGACGGACAAATCGTCGCCGTCGGCCGGAGCGATCGACTCCCGGCGGCGGATCGGGTCTTCGACGCCGACGGAGCGGTGTTGGTCCCCGGAATCGTGGACTGCCACATCCACAACCGCGAGCCCGGTCTCGAGTACAAGGAAGACTGGGAGTCCGCGACCCGGGCGGCGGCCGCCGGCGGCGTGACGACCGTCGTCGGAATGCCGAACACGGACCCTGTCATCGACAGCCCCGAGAACCTCGAGCTCAAATTCGAGCGCGGCGAGGCCTCGGCCCACGTCGACTTTCAGAGTTACGCGGTCGTCACCTCCGAAAATCTCGAGTTGATCCCGGACATCGACGAGGCCGGCCCGCTCGGGTTCAAGGTCTTCCTCGGCTCGACGGTCGGCGACGTGCCGCCGCCGAGCGACGGCGAAATCCTCGAGGCGATGGAGCGGATCCGCGAGACGGGCAAACGGCTGGGCTTTCACGAGGAAAACGGCGAGATCATCGACCACTACACGGAGCGCTTCAAGGCCGAGGGACGGAACGAACCGATCGATCACTCCCACTCGCGGCCCGTGATCGCCGAACGGGAAGCCGTCGAGCGGATGATCACCTTCGCCGAGGAGACCGGCGCGAAGATTCACATGTTCCACGTCTCGTCGGGGTCGGCGGCCGAAGCCGTCGCCCGCGGGAAGGATCGCGGCGTCGACGTCACCGCCGAGACGACGCCCCACTACCTCTGGTTCACCGAGGACGTCATGCGCGAGAAGGGCAACGTCGCGCGGGTCCAACCGCCCATTCGGGACGCCGAGGAACGCGACCGGCTCTGGGAAGTCGGCATCGACGACGGCGTGATCGACTGCATCGCCACCGACCACGCGCCGCACACGCCCGCAGAGAAGAAAGTCGACGATCCCTTCGGAAACACGTGGGACGCCATCTCGGGCTTCGTCGGCCTCGAGACCGAGGTTCCCGCCATGCTCTCCTTCGTCGATGACGGCCGACTCGCGCTCGAGGAGTGGGTCCGCCGCCACTCGACGCGCCCGGCGCAGGTCTGGGGGATGTACCCGCAGAAGGGATCGCTGCAGATCGGGACCGACGCCGACTTCACGATCGTCGATCCGAATCTCGAGTGGACGCTCGAGGACCGGCGGGAGTTACACTCGAAGAACTGCGTGACGCCGTTCGAGGGCGAGTCCTTTACCGGGAAGGCGGTGGCGACGGTCGTCCGCGGCCAGATCGTCGCCGAAGACGGCGACGTGGTCGGCGACTCGGGCTACGGTACGCGCGTGGACGTCGATTGATGGACGTTGGGGTAGCGGACATCGGCGACGGGACATCGACTCGATGGTGGGTCAGTGCACCCCCACACAGGAACGATCGTTCACCATCGAGGCGGTGTCTCGGTCGAAGTGGGACCGAGTATCGTTTTCGGCGACTGTTTTCAGTTCGTGAAAGCGGTAGTCGGTTTATATTCGTCACCCGTTCGATTAGATCAATACGAACTGCGAGCCATGACTGATTCAGACTCCGATGGCGACGATGGCCGCGAGATGGACAGGACGGAACGGCTTCGAGCGGTGTATCTCTCCGTCACTGACGGCGAAACCGATCCCGTGGTCGAACCACAGGAAGAAGCGTCGACGACGAAAGAGATCCGTGAGGAGCGTGCCGACGGGGCCGTCGGCCCGGCGGAACTTCACGGACTCGGCGACGCGATCGACGATCTCGAGCCGGCCGATTAGGAGATCGTTGACTCCCTACTCGAGATCCGCACCGACCGCCGCTTCGACCGACGAGAACCCGTCGCGCTCGAGCAGTTCGACCAGGCCTCGGTTGATCCGCTTGGCCGTCGACGGCCCTTCGTAGACGAAGCCGGTGTACAACTGGACGAGCGATGCGCCGGCCCTGATCTTTTCGTAGGCGTTCTCCGCCGAATCGACGCCGCCGACACCGATGATCGGCAGGTCGCCATCCGTGTACTCCGCGAGCGAGCGGATGACTGCCGTCGAGCGATCCGCCATCGGCTTCCCGCTGAGCCCGCCCCACTCCTCCTGACGCGGTGACTCGAGGCCCTCGCGGCTCGTCGACGTGTTCGTCGCGACGACTCCGTCGAGATCGAACTCGCGGACGATGTCGACGAGATCAAACACCGACTCCTCGGGTTCGTCGGGCCCGATCTTCACCAGGATCGGGACGTCCCGATCGTTTTCGGCCTCGAGCGTCTCGAAGATCTCCCGGAGGTGCTCGGGCGAGCCTTCGTCGAACTCGTCGGGCGTGTTCGGACAGGAGACGTTGACGACGACGTAGTCGGCGAACGACGAGAGCCGGTCGAAGACGCGTCGGTAGTCCTCGATCGCCTCGCGCTCGGTCGAGGAGTTCATCTTGCCGACGTTGACGCCGAGCGGGATTTTCGGGGTGCCGTCGGTCTCGAGTCGCGATTTGACCCGTTCCATTCCCTGCCCGTTGAATCCCATTCGGTTGACCATCGCCTCGTCCTCGCGCAGGCGGAAGAGTCGCGGGCGGTCGTTGCCCGCCTGCGGATAGGGCGTGACGGTTCCGATTTCGACGAAACCGAAGCCTAACGCCTCGAGCGCGTGGGTCACTTCGGCGTTCTTGTCGAAGCCGGCGGCGACACCGACCGGATTCGGAAACGTCGCGTCGAACAGCTCGACCTCAAGGGCGGGATGCTCGTACCGGTAGGCCGCCGACAGCGCCGCCCGCGTCGGCCACGTCGATTGGGCCGCCCGGAGCGTCCGTTTGCCGAGATCGTGAGCCGTCTCGGCCGGCAGCGTGAACGCGAGGGGGCGAACCCGCGAGTACAGCGTCATTGCCACCACGTCGGAACGGCTGATACGTAAACGTCTCGAAGCGCTGGATTCGTTCGATCTTCCGTGCGATTCAGGGCAAAAGTAACTCGAGAGGTTCACAACACTCGCTCCCGACCGTTGGTCGTCCAGTCGGGCCAACGTGGTCTCGACTGCAACCGCACCTGAGGGCGTTCGACACGCAACCGGAATTCTCGCACCAATCGTTATTCGAGACGCCGGCTCTCGCACTACCGAGAATCGTCTCCACTGCGGGGGAGTGGACCGCTTCGAAGCTGTGAATCACTGCGGTTCGTAGCAACCATCGCCAGTACGAACAGGAACGTGATGATCGCTCCAAGGGCAGACCCGGGGATCGAGAGTATGCCCGTCGCGGAAACGATCAAGAGACCGATGCTCGCGCCGACAGCCGACCGGAAATACGTGGCGTCACCAACGGCCGCTGTCGATTGGGTAGTATCCGTTCCCGAGTACTCGAACTCGTCATCGGACGCCTCGAGATACGGTCGAAAAATCTCCAGCCGATCGGTCGACCGCACGACCCCGCGGGATTGGTTGTACTCGATGACCCCCTTCTTGTC
Organism: Natrinema zhouii; assembly: GCF_013456555.2. Classification (GTDB taxonomy): domain Archaea; phylum Halobacteriota; class Halobacteria; order Halobacteriales; family Natrialbaceae; genus Natrinema; species Natrinema zhouii. The sequence continues at coordinate 707,462 of NZ_CP059154.1, read as the reverse complement.
GAGTTTTGGAAGATGGGACTGATAGAGCGGGATGTAGACGCGCTGTCGTTGCGCAGATGTCAGTTTCGTGACCGTCGTCTCGTGTTCCTTCGCTGCGACGTGCTCGGCGACGTCGCGCATTTTGACGAGTTCGTCTTTTTCGAGCAGGTATCGGATCGCCTCTCGTCTTCGATTCGTCTGGAGTATATGAAAAATATCGTCCGGGGATAGCTCAGCCGTCTCGTCGGACTGCGGATCGCTGGAGGGCGTATCCGAAGTACGGGATGGGATATCGAATCTGGAGGTCATACGCTACAATCGGAAACGAAACCATGCCTACGTAAATCCTTCGTCACCTCATTCTAACTAAAATATTCTTACACAAATAATGGAATAGCCACCACTAATCCATGATTTTATAGAAAGATCTATAGTTATATACCCGAGCAGCTGCTCAAGTGCCGAGACGTGATCCGCGAGTGCGCACCGCCAGTTCGCAGTGTCCGTCTGTATTGAAACTACGGTTCGAGAGTGATAACTGTACCACCAACAGTGTTTGGTGAGAGTGATTCGTCACCAATGAAAACGTGACGACACGATTGCGAAGAAATGCGCGGGTTTCGGGAGACGGGACGCTGTCACCCGTCATCGCCGACGCGCTCCGCGTTCGGGCCGAATTCCGACTCGAGCAGCTCGGAAACCGTCTCGGGCGTCACGTCCGAGTACCAGGTGTTTCGCGGCTGAATCGAAATCGCGGTGCCGTCCTCGCTGCACAGTCCGAGACACGAGGTTTCGCTGACGGACACTGCCGTCCAGAAGGCGTCGCGCTCCCGAAGCCAGTCTTTGACTGCCGAGGCCGTCTCCTCGGCACCGACCTGGCCACAGCTCGTATACTCGGAATCACGGTCGTTGGTACAGACGAAGACGTGCGCCTCGAGGCGCTCGCGGTGTTCTTCTGTCCGATTCTTCATGGACTGGTCAGCAGCTCGTCGCGTTGGTCGGCGGCTGATCGGGGACTCGCTCGCGACTGGAGCCAGCCGAAGCAGCCCGCGACGAGCGCCCAGAGCGCGGCCTGACTCAACGCGGTCAGTCCGCGGAACGCGGTCACGAGATCGACCGGCATCGTCCCCGGCTCGACGATCGTCGGTGCCGCGATCGCGGTGACAGCGACGAGAGTGATAATCGGAATCGCCACAGCGGCGATTCCGAGCGGTCGGCTCCGAGCCGACACGCGTCCGTAGCCGTAGATCGACGCTGCGGCGACGAGCCCGCCGATGGCCATCATTCCAACGTAGATACCGATTCGAAGCGTGGGATCGAACGCCTGTTCGGCACCCGGCGTCGTCGGCGGCAGGACCAGCCACGGTGCGACCGAGACGGTGAGGAAGCCGGCACCGGCCAGCACGTAGGTCTTGACTCGCCCGCGACCGGGAAGCGCCGGCTCGAGGAAGTAAAAGGCGAGCGCGAAGACGCCGCCGAGGAGGATTCCCCAGAGGACGCCGCTACCGACGCTCACCGCGGCGGTCGTCGCCTCGCTCACCGCGTGGGCGTGCTCGCCGGCCGCGTGGGCGTGTTCCCCGGCTTCGTGAGCGTGCTCGCCTGCCCCGTGGGCGTGTTCGCTGCTCTCGGCACTGTCAGCAACTGTTTCCATGTAGCCGATCAGCGGGTTCGCGACGAGCGCCATGTATGCGCCGTACGCGATTCCGGCAATCGCGCCGGCGAGAACCCCCCGCTCAAGGTAGTCGACGAGCATCAGTGACAGATCACGCCGGCTGCGTGCCGGAAGTTGTGCATCGAGTCGTGGGCCAGCGGCTCCTGAAGGAACAGCAGTGTGAATGCCAGCGCCGCGGCGAACGCGAAGACGGCCACAAGCTGGCCGGTCGTGAGGTCATCGTGTGCGGTCCCGATTCGATCGTGGACAGTTTCGGTCGTCGTCATGCAAGTCAACTTTCCCTACTGAAACTCCGATTGTAAAACTACCGATCACCGGGCGATTTCGACGAGTGGTCACTCGCGGTAACCGGCTGACGAAAACGAGCCCAAAATGCCATAATCGGCCCGAACGAATCCGTCGGAACCCGTCGCTATAGACGAATAACGAAATAGTTTTCCTACGGCTACCGCTTGACTCGAGTAACAACGAGAGCCATGAGTATCCAACGACGGTCACCCGGAGGGGAACGCCGTGGGGGTTGAACGTCTGCTCGTCCCGCTGTCGGACACGGTGACCGTCCGACAGACGGTCGGTTACGCCGTTCGATCCGGCCTCGAGACGAGCGACTCGCTCGAGTGTCACCTCGTCGTCGCGATGCCCTACGACGCCGACGTTCCCGAGAGCGACCAATACACCGAGGACGCCGAGGGACTGCTCTCGCGGGCGCGAAACTGGGTCGAGGAGGATGCCAGCGACGCCGATGTCACGATCGAGACGGCGACGCTCGGGACTGACGAATACCTCTTCGGGCCACGCGACTACGCCGAGATCTTCGACGCCTACGCCGCCGAACACGGGATCGACCGCGTCGTCCTCGATCCGGAGTACCAGCCAGGGGTCACGGCACAGATGCTCCAGCCTCTCGAGCGCGAACTCGAGCGCATCGGACTGGCCTACGAGGAAGCACCGGTCGAGCGATCGGCCCGTCGCGGCCGTCTCGCCGGCGGGACGGAGGACTTCGATCGACTGTTCGCGACGTTTCTGATCTCCTACGGCTTCTATCTCGTCCTCGGCGATCCGACCTACTGGTTCGATCTCCTCACCGGCGCTGCGGTCGCCGGCATCGTCGCCGTCTCGCTCGCACAGGTGACGTTTACCATCCCGCTCGACCGCGTTCAGTCGCCGCTCCGGATCGTTCGCTTCACCATCTACATCCCGTACTTGCTCTGGGAGATCGTCAAGGCCAATATCGCCGTCTCGGCCGTGATCCTCCGCCCATCGATGCCGATCGAACCCACGCTGACTCGCGTCAACTCCCGCGTGCGAAGCGGACTGCCGCTGCTCGCGTTAGCCAACAGTATCACGCTCACACCGGGGACGCTGACCGTCCGGGCCAACAATCAGCAACTGCTCGTCCACACGCTGATTCCCGCCGCCCGCGACGATCTCTTCGACGGCGGGCTCGAGCGCGGCGTCCGCTTCGTCTTCTACGGCCGCGATTCGGCGGCGATCCCCTCGCCGAGCGAACGCGGCGATGCGGAAATCGTCGGAGGTGACGAACTGTGACGCCGACCTCGCTCGAGGACATCTTCCTCACCGCGGCCGCGCTGTTCGTCGTCCTCGCGATCGCGATGTTCTATCGCGCGATCGTCGGCCCGACGACGCAGGACCGGTTGCTGGCGGTGAACGTCCTCGGGACGAACACGGTTGTTATCCTCGCCCTACTGGCCGCAGGGCTCGATCAGGCGTGGTTCCTCGACGTGGCGCTGATCTACGCATTGCTGAACTTCCTGATGTCGATCGCGATCTCGAAGTTCACCGTCGAACGAGGTGGTGTCCTGTGATCGAGACGATCCGGTTCTGGGCGATCGTCGTCCTTCTCGGGTTCGGCGTGCTCTTTACGCTCGTCTCGACGATCGGCGTCATCCGCCTCCCGGACATTTACGCGAGGGCTCACACCGCGTCCCAGACGGACACCCTCGGGGCCGGGTTCGCACTCGCCGGCGTCGCGTTGGCGTTCGGCTGGCAGCACGGGGCGATCTACACCGTCCTCCTGCTGTTCTTCGTGTTCATCACGAACCCGACGGCGGCCCACGCGATCGCTCGCTCCGCCGCGGAGACCGGTGTCGAACCCGTGCTCGCCGAAGAGGGCGCTGAGACGGACGAAACCGAGGTCGCTACCGAAACGGACGGTGAGCCGCGATGAGTCTGTTCGCGTATACCCTCGTCGCGTTCATCCTGGTGACGGCCGTTGCGACGGCGCTGTTCCGCGACGTGCTCTCGGTGATTATCGTCTTCGGTGCCTACAGCCTCGGAATGGCGATACTCTACACGTTCCTGCTGGCTCCCGACGTTGCGATGACCGAGGCCGCGATCGGTGCCGGCGTGACGACGCTGTTGCTACTGCTGACGATCGCGCGCACGACGCGGCCCTCGACGGATCGGCTCACGGAGCGAATTCACGTTCCGGCGGTCGTCGTCGTCGGGGCGTTCGTGCTCGTGCTCTGTACCGCCGTCCTGCCCGAGATGTACGCGGTCGGCGGCACGGATACCCCGGTCTGGTCGAACCCGGACGTGACCCAACATTACATCACGGAGACGTACAACCAAACCGGCGTCGAGAACGCGGTGACGTCCGTCCTCGCCGCCTACCGTGGCTTCGACACCTTCGGCGAGGCGGTCGTCGTCTTCGCCGCCGGCGTCTCGACCCTGCTCGTCCTGAAACGCGAGGTGTTCGCCTAATGTCTCAATCCGTCGACGATACCTACACCGAGAGTCAGGTGATCATGACCACCGTCAAGATCATCGCACCGTTTACGCTCACCTACGGACTGTTCATGACGTTCCATGGTGGCGACGCCCCCGGCGGCGGCTTCCAGGGCGGAACCATCGTCGGTGTCACCGTCCTCATGCTCGCCTTCGCCTTCGGCATCGAACCGACCCGACAGTGGCTCCGGAACTCGTTCCTCGCCGGCCTCGTCACCGGCGGCGTCGTCATCTTCGGCGCGATCGGCCTCGCGATGGTCGCCCTCGGCGGGGACTTCCTCGAGTTTACAATGCTCAAAGAGGTCTTCCACATCAAACCGAAGTGGGGGCTCGAGGCCGTCGAGATCGCCGGTATCTCGCTGATCGTCTCCGGGACCATCATCAGCCTCTTCTTTACGATGGCAGCGGGGTTCTCGCCTGATCGACCGAGCGGGACCGGCGGGGTCAGCGGTGCTAACAATGCCGCCGATGCTCCCGACTCGCCCAATGCGGAGGTGAGCGACGATGATTGACCTCCTGACGAGCCACTACACGTACGTGCTACTGTTCGTCCTGTTAGGGCTCGGGATCTACATGGTAATCGCCAGCGAGAACCTCGTGAAGAAGCTGATCGGGGTGAATCTCTTCCAGACGGCCATCTTCCTGTTTTTCATCTCGATGGCCTACATCGAGGGCGGCTCGGCACCGATCGTCCCCCACGAGGGAGTTGCGGGGGAAGTCATGGTCGCGAGCCCGCTGCCACAGGTCATCGTGCTGACCGCCATCGTCGTCGGCATCGCGTTGACGGCGGTCGGACTGGCCCTGATCATCCGCATCTACGCGGAGTACGGGACGCTCCGCGAGGACACGCTTCGGGAGGTGCGTGCCGATGAGTAGCGTCGACCTGCTCTTGCCGCTGCTGATCGCGGTCCCGATCATCACCGCGACGCTCCCGATTGCCCTCGGACTCCGATACGACCGAACGGGCTGGTCCGTCGCCGCGCTCACGACGACCGGTCTCCTCGCCGGAGCCCTCGCCATCGCGAGCGCCGTCTACACCGGTGGGGAAGCGGTAACCCATACGCTCGGCGGCTACCCCCGGACGTACGGGATCCAGCTCGTCGCCGACGAGTTCTCGATGCTGATCGTTCTGCTCGTGACGGCGGTCGCCACCGGCGTCCTCGCGTACACGCGCCGGGGCGGCCCGCGCGGGAACACGTTCTACACCGCGTACCTGCTGTTAGTCGCCGGCCTGCTCGGCATCTCGCTGACCGGCGACGTCTTCAACCTCTTCGTCTTCCTCGAGATCACGAGCATCGCGACCTACGCGCTCGTCGCGAGCGGCGACGGCCCGGAGGCGGCGGTCGCCTCCCTGAAGTACCTGATCCTGGGGACGGTCGCCGCGTCGATGTACCTGACCGGCGTCGCGTTCGTCTTCATGGCGACGGGGACGCTCAACATGATCGAACTCGCCGACGCGATTCCGGCGGCCGAACGCCCCGTCCTGATCCGGGCCGGCTTCGCGTTCATCGTCGTCGGCTTCGCCGTCAAGGTCGCCCAGTGGCCCCTGCATACCTGGCAGCCGAGCGCGTACCAGCGGGCTCCCGACGGCGTAACGCCGCTGATCGCCGCGCTGGTTTCGACCGCCTCCGCCTACGCCTTCGGCCGCGTGATCGTCACCGTCTTCGAAGTCGACTACCTCGCCGCGATGCCGAACGCGGCGGCAATCGTCCTCACGGTCGGCTGCGTGAGCGTCCTCGCGGGAACCGTCCTGGCAGTGATCCAGACCGAGGTCAAACGGATGCTCGCGTACTCCTCGGTCTCGCAGTTCGGACTGGTCATCGCCGCCTACGGAGTCGTCATCGCGGGCAGTTCCGAAACGGCGCTGATCGGTGCGACGATCCATCTCGTCGGCCACGGGCTGTTGAAGGCCGGCCTCTTTCTGGCGGCCGCCGTCGTCGCGACGAGCTACGGGGCTCGCACCGTCGACGAGTACGCTGGACTCGCCAAGGAGCGCCCGTTCGTCGCCGGTTCCATGGCTGTCCTCCTGCTGGTTCTGGTCGGCGTCCCGCCGGGCGTCGGCTTCGTCGGCAAGTGGTACATCGCACTCGGGGCCGTCCAGTCGGAACTGTGGCCCGTCGCCGCCGTGATCTTCCTCAGCACCATGCTCACCCTCGCCTATGCGGCCCGTCTGCTCGAGAAAATGTACTTCACACCACCGCTCTCGGTCGATTCGCCGCACGTGTCGGACTCGATCGCGACGGACGGCGGGACTGCTGACGCTGACGACGAGACCGTCGCCGCCGCTGTCTCCCACGGTGAGACCCCTGACGCCGTCTCGGTCGGCATGGTCGCTATCGTCGTCGTCGCCGCACTGGGCGCCGTCGCGCTCGGATTTGCGGGCGGGACGTTCGCCGACTTGCTCGAGCCGTTCATCACGGAGGTGTTCAACTAATGGTCGCAGATCTCCGACCGCTCGCCGCCGTGTTGGTGTCGGCGGTCGCTATCATCCTGATCGTCGCGTCGCATCGCCGGCCGAACCTCCGGGAGGGCTGGTCCGTCCTGGCCGCCCTCGCGAAGTTCGGCATCATCGTCAGCATGCTCCCCGCGGTCATGTCCGGGACCGTCTTCCGGTGGAGTCTCGCGGAGTCGACGGGAATTCAGTTCCTCGCGGGCATCGACTTCGCCCTGCGCGCCGATCCGCTGGGGATCTTCTTCGCGCTCCTCGCGAGTTTCCTCTGGATCTTCACGTCGTTCTACGCAACGGGGTACATGCGCGGACTCGACGAGCACTCCCAGACCCGGTTTTTCGCCTCGTTCGCGGCCAGTCTCTCGGCCGCGGTCGGGATCGCCTTCGCGGCGAACCTGGTGACGATCTTCGTCTTCTACGAACTGCTCTCGCTGGTGACCTATCCGCTGGTCGCCCACAACGAGGACAACGAGGCCCGCATCGCCGGCCGGAAGTACCTCACGTACACGTTCTTCGGCGGCGGCGTCTTCCTGCTCGCCGGCACCGCGATGGTTTACTGGCTGACGAGTCTGGTCGGTAGCGGGCCGACGCTCGCCTTCGAGTCGGGCGGTATCGAGGCGCTCGCGACGGCCGCGCAGGCGGAACCGGTCTACGCGCAGGCCGCCTTCTTCCTGCTCATCGCCGGTTTCGGCGTCAAGGCCGCGCTGATGCCGCTGCACTCCTGGCTCGCCGACGCGATGGTCGCGCCGACGCCCGTTTCTGGACTGCTTCACGCGGTGGCGGTCGTCAAGTCCGGCGCGTTCGGCATCGCTCGGATTATCCTCGAGGTCTACGGACCCGGACTCATCCACGACCTGCCCCTGGACGTGCCCGGAATCGGCGAGATCGGACTGAACATCCCGGTCGCCGTCGTCGCCGCGTTCACGCTGACCGCGGCGAGCATCATCGCGATGCGCAAGGATCACCTCAAGCGTAGGCTGGCCTACTCGACGACGGCGCAGCTTTCCTACATCGTGCTCGGGCTGTCGATGCTCCATCCCTACGCGATGGTCGGGGCCCTGTTCCACATCCCCGCGCACGCGTTCGCGAAACTCACCCTGTTCTTCTGTGCGGGCGCGATCCACGTCGAGACCCACACCGACTACATCAGCGAGATGGCCGGTATCGGCAAACGGATGCCGCTCACGATGACCGCCTTCACCGTCGGTGCGGCAGGCATGGCCGGGCTCCCACCGGTCGCCGGCTTCGTCAGCAAGTTCTACATACTGATCGGGGCCGGCTACATGGGCGGCGAGTACTGGCTGTTCGCCGGCGCACTGTTGCTCTCGGCCGTGCTCAACGTCGCGTACTTCTGGCCGGTCGTCTACACCGCCTTCTTCGAGAGCGAGGACCGCCACGACGCCAAGCCGCTCCTCGAGTTCCCGCGGGGTGGCGTGTTGCGATCCTACGGGACCACCGACGACCACGTCGCTGCCGACGGCGGGGATCCGACCGACCGAACGGAGACGGCCGACGCGACGGATGCAGAGCCCGCAGGCGAGGAGGAGTTCGAGTACGCCGTCGACAAGTACCCGAGCGATCACACGACCGCCGACGGAGCGGACGCGGCGAGTCAGTCCGCCGACGCTCGAACGTCCGAAACCGGTGCTCACGACGATGGTACCGAAGCGCCGGGCCACGACGACCACAGCGACACTAGCGACACTAGCGACGCCGTCGGCGTCGTCGATCACCACGGCGACCACGATGATCACCTCACTGGCGGCCCGCCCGCGGAGGGCTGGCAACGCCACTCGCCGTTCACGGAGAGCACGTGGCTCATGCTCGCACCGATCGCCGTCATCGCGACGGGCGCGATCGCCCTCGGGATCGGCCCCGACTACGCCGTCTTCCTCGAGTTAGCGACCCGAATCGTCGAGGGCGTCTTCGGCATGCCGTTCGGGGAGCTCGGTGACGTTCCGTTCGACGAACTCGTGACGGAGGTGAACAACTGATGGAACTCGAATTTCTCTCACTGGCCTACCCGCCGCTCATCGTCTTTGCGGCGGCCCTGCTCGTGCTCGTCCTGCCGCGAATCGCCGGCTTCGCCGTCGGCGCGCTCAGCCTCGCGGCGGTGCTGGCGATTTCGCTGGTCGCCCCCGGCGGCGAGCACCTGGCAGGGACCTTCCTCGGGTTCGAGGTCGTCCCGTTCTACGTCGACGACTTCTCCCGAATGGTCGGCCTCGGTCTCGGCTTTTTGGGCGTCTGTAGCGTGATCTACGCCTACTCGAGCGAGGCGAGTCGAACGTTAGTCGCGTTCGCGCTCGTCTACGTCTCCTCGTCGATCGGGGCGGCGTTCGCGGGCGACTGGCTCGTGCTCCTGTTCATGTGGGAGCTGATGGCCGTCACCAGCACGCTCGTCGTCTGGCACTACGGCGGCGAGGCGGTCCGGGCCGGCTTCCGGTACGCGCTCTTCCACGGCACCGGCGGGGTGCTCGTGATGATGGCGGTCGCTGTCCACTACGTCCAGACCGGCACGTTCGTCTACACTGAGGCCGGGATCGCCGACGGGATTCCGGCGCTGCTCGCAGTGCTCGGAATGGGCGTCAACGTCGCCTTCATCGGGTTCCACACCTGGCTGCCCGACACCTACCCGCGTCCGCACATCGCGGCCTCGGTGTTCCTCTCGGTCTATACGACGAAGACGAGCGCGTTCGTCCTCTACCGGGCGTTCCCCGTCGACGCTCAGAGCGAACTGGGGATCTACATCGCGTACATGGGCGGCCTGATGGCCGTCTACGGCGCGACCTTCGCCCTGCTCCAACACGACATGCGCGCGCTGCTGTCCTACCACATTCAGGCCCAACTCGGCTACATCGTCGCCGGGATCGGGATGGGTGCGTGGACGGTGACCAGCGAAATCGCTGTCGCAGGTGCGTTGAGCCACCTGTTCAACAACATCCTGTTCAAGAGCCTGTTGTTCATGTCCGTCGGCGTCGTCATCTACCGCACTGGCGAGGAGGACTTATACGAATTGGGCGGTCTCTGGCGCGAGATGCCCCTCACCGCGATCGCCTTCGGACTCGGCGCGCTCTCGATCACCGCGATCCCCGGCTTCAACGGGTACGTCAGCAAGGGAATGCTCTTCGACGCGGCCAATCCGGATCCCCATTATTACGGAGAACCGGAGTTCCAGGCGCTGTACTGGCTGCTCTGGCTCGGCGCGATCGGAACGCTCCTCTCGTTCATCAAGCTCGGCTACTACGTCTTCTTCCACGGCGAGAGCGACTTCGAGGTCGCCGACGCCAAACCCGGCCAGACGGTGGCGATGCTCGGCCTCGGCGGTGCCTGTCTCCTCTTCGGCGTCTGGTGGCAGGGACTTGCCGACCTCGCGCCGACGCTCCACGCTCAGGCCGGCCACTTCGAATTTGCGTACCCCGGCGGTGAGAGCGAGCTCCATCCCTACAGCTCGAGTCACCTCGAGACGGCGGGAATCCTGACGGCGGTCGCCGCCGTCACGTTCGTCCTCGTCCGGAAACCGCTCTCGAAACTCGATCTGGGCGATCCGGTGATGGTTGTCTACCCCGCGACCTACCACCTCAGCCGGTGGACGATGCTCGCGGTGACGGAAACCTACGCCATCGTCGACGCCGCCGTCGTCGGAGCAGTCAAACGGTGTTACTGGGCCGGAAACAACCCCGTCCTCGCCGTCGATGCGGCCGCACGACGGCTCCCGTTAGTCGATGTTGACGACCGACAACCGACCGATGGCGGCCGCGCTTCGACGATTCACCTCCGGACGAGCATCGGAACGAGCGTTCTCCTGCTGACGCTCGTCCTGACGGTGATCCTGTGGCTGCTGGTCGTTTGACCGGGCCGAAGTGAACTGGTCTGGCGTAAGTTATAGGTGGAGGACATCTCACTCGAAACTTGTCAACCGGCGTGCGGTGGCGCGCGCTGTGCCGCGGTGAACCGATGGGTGAGCCGCGGCCCAAAGATGCGCGAGGGATGAGCGAACGCTAGTGAGCGAATCGGCTGGGGAGGGCGTGGCGATTCCCCGTTGCCACGATAGCAGGGTGTGTTGTCTCACTCATTGTTCACAGAACCCACTGTTCCGTTCGCTCCTGTACATAATACGAATCGAGAGAAAATCACCAGCATCGAATACGAACTCACGATAGAACGATCGTCCGTCTCCTCTCAGTCCGTCTTCGTCGACTCGTCTCCCTCGACAGGCTCAGCGTCAACCACCGACGACCGGGACTCAGGAACGACGATCGACTGCTCGAGCACCGACGCCCGAAGCGTCGGCTTCGACGCCGTCGCCTCCTGTCGGTACGACGCCCCCGATCGATCTCGGCGGACGCCCCGCGGCGTCAGATAGTCGCCGTCGACGTCGATCCCGGCACCCTCGCAGAGCCGGCGCAACACCGACCGCGCCCCCTCGGTGGTGATCGCCGGCGGCGCGATCGAGCGCTCGCGAGCGAGTTCCGTCGCCGTCGTGTCCTCGAGCAGGGACTCGATCGTCTCCTGGTCGTGCCCCCGGTCACGAAGAACGTCGCGCACGCGACCGGCGATCGACGGCGCGTGGGCCGTCGGGAACAGCGGCCAGTCGTTCGACGGCGGATCGAGGACGACCCGGTAGCGGCGCAACGGGGTCCGGGCGCGGGCGGGGAGGGGAACGTCCTCGAGTCGCTGGGACTTCCCGAGGACGCGGATCGTTCCCGTATAGAAATCGACGTCGTCCCATGTGGCACCCGTGCGTCGGTCGTCGTCGGGGACCCGAAACAGTTCCGAGCCGCGGACTGTCGAGTGAGCGAGGACGGCCACCATCGCGTACTCGCGCAGTCGGCCGCGTCGCTCGCGCATCGACCGACCGGTATCGAGCGCCCGCTCACGGACGTAGCGCTCGAGCTCCCGACGCTGTCGTGCGGTCCAGAAATCGCTCGTCGGTCGCTCGTCGGCGGTCGGCAACGCGGCCTCCGCGCGGTCGGTCGCGGCGGGGTTCTCCGCGAGAATTCCGCCGCGGATGCACCACGAGAGGAACGCCCGGACGACCGCGTAGTACGTTCCGGCAGTCGAGGCGGTGTACTCGCCGCGACCGGTTCGTCGGCGGAGCTCTTCGGCGTACGCGCGCATGTGGTCGACCTCGAGTGTGAACAACGAGGTCAGTCCGTGTTCCTGCTCGAGCCAGTCGGCCCACCGGCGGAGAATCGATTCCGCGTTGGACGCGTAGGCTCCGGCACCTGATCCGTTCGGATCGCCGACGGCCTTTCGCTGCAGATAGGCGTCGACCGCGTCCGTGATCGCCACCTCAGTCACGACGTGATCACCCATCCTGGCTCAGCGCGGCAGCTCACCGGCGACCGCCGATTCGGATTTCGGCTGCCGCTCGGCTGCTCGAGAGGGCTATCACCGCGCCACGAGCGGATCGTGTGGGTGACGCCTCGAGTCATCAGTTGTCTCATACTGTTCCACGATCCTAAATCTGTGTTTCGGTCTCACGGAGCCGGAAAAAACGCACATCGATCGCGATCGGATGCGAGAGCGCTCGGTCGTCGCCACAGAAATCGGCCAAAGGACTATATTAATTGAACAATTAATTAGCGCCCAGGTCAATAATGAACGGAATAGACGGAAAGACGGCTCTGGTGACGGGAGCGGGATCGGGAATCGGACGTGCGTCAGCAGAACGCTTTGCAGCGGACGGCGCAAACGTCGTCGTCGCAGATATCGCTGCGGAAGCCGGTCGCGAAACGGTCGACCTGATCGAGGACGCCGGCGGTGATGCAACGTTCGTCGAAGTTGACGTCGCCGATTTCGAGTCGGTCGAGCGAATGGTCGACATCGCAGTCGACACATACGGAAGCCTCGATTTTGCGCATAACAACGCGGGAATTCTCACGGGGTTTGCAGGAGTAACTGACATCGAAGAGGCACAGTGGGACAAACTGCTCGATATCAACCTGAAAGGCGTCTGGGCGTGTCTGAAAGCCGAACTTCCCGTCATGGAAGCGCAGGGGAGCGGTGCGATCGTCAACACCGCTTCCGAATCCGGGTTAGTAGGGATAGGCGGACTCGCCAGCTATTCGGCCAGTAAACACGGCGTCGTCGGCCTCACGAAGACGGTCGCGCTCGAGTACGCGACGCGGGGTATTCGGATCAACGCTATCGCACCGGGGCCGACGAACACGAACATCCAATCCGGGATGTCGGAAGGCAGCGATCCGTCGGAAATGGAGTTCGACACGTCGGCAATGATCGACGTCCCGATGGACCGCATCGCGGACCCGGAAGAGATGGCCGGCGCGGTCGCGTTCCTCTGTTCTGACGATGCGTCGTGTATCACCGGCCATACGCTCCCCGTCGACGGCGGTCAGGCGGCCGACTAAGCGACCGCCCTATTACGTATCGATCTGACAACCAAGTTCGATGGGAGCCAAAAAATCCAGTGATATCGCCGCTATCCGTCTGCTTACGCGTTTCGACTCATTTCACAGGGGAGCGATTCGAGACCGTAGAGGGCACTCAACGGCTCGAGGCCCGACAAATCCGCATCCAGGCGGTCGAAACGGTCGAATAAGTGGTCCAGGGCGACGTCCGCTTCCATCCGTGCGAGATGGGCACCCAGACAGAAGTGGACTCCCGTGCCGAACGCCATATGGCGGTTGGGACGCCGCTCGGGCCGGAATTCGTCGGGTGTATCGAAGATTTCCGGATCGCGATTTGCGGCACCCAGCCAGAGCGTGAGGACATCTCCGGCCTGAATCCGTTGACCGTGTAGCTCGACGTCCTCCACGGCGATACGCTTCAACGATTGGATCGGGGATCGGTATCGAAGCGTTTCTTCGATAGCCTGTGTGTGATCGACGTCCTCCGTGCGAATCGCGTCCGTCAACCCGTGTTCTTCGACGGACCATATCGCGTTGGTGAGGAGATTCGTCGTCGTGATGTTGCCCGCGAGGAGGAGCAGCATGCAGAACCCGATCTGTTCACCCCTGGATAACTCCTCCGCGTTCGCCGCGAGCGTAATGAGGTCGTCGCCGTCGCCGCCATCGCGCTCTTCCAGCAACTCCGCGAAGTACCTCCCCATCGCTCGTTGGGCTTCCTCCTGTTCCCGTTGTACCCGTTTCATCTCCTCCGGGGTGTCGTCTTCGGGTCGCGCGACGAGTGCGTCCGACCACTCTTTGAACTGATCGCGACGGTCGGCGGGAATCCCCAGTAGTTCGGCGATGACGATGACGGGAAACGGGATCGCGAACTCGTCGACGAAGTCGAAACAGCTCTCGTCCTCGAGATCGTCCAACAGGGTCTCCGTTACCTCCGCTACTTGCGGTTGGTACTCCCGTATCGCTCCCGGCTGGAATCGCTCGTCGACGAACCCTCGGAGTCGGGTCTGTGTCGGTGGATCGGTCGTGATCATCGTCTGAAGCATCGGGAGACCGTCGTCACTGTCGTCACCGTCGTTCGAGGACTCGTCGGCTTCGAAAGCCCGGTTAGCCGTAAACGTGTCGTGGTCTTTGAGCACGCGTTCGACGTCTTCGTATCGAAATACGTCCCACGTCTCTCGCTGCTCGTCGAAGTGAACTGGCGTCTCCTGACGCATCTCAGCGTACCACTCGAACGGCGAGAGTTGCCCCTCGAGGCTTCGAATGGCTTCTGGTGACCGGCCCACTCCGACGACTGAATCGGGGGACTCCATGATTTAATTGATCGTTTAATCAGTTGTAGTCCTTTTGGGGCATTCCTGCCCTTATTAATATAGACTCGCAAACACAAACGGATGATAGCAGTACCGAAGATCGGTCAGCGGAACGAGGCAGGGGTCGGATAACCGAATGGGCGGAAAAGGGATCGACCTGATACGTATTGGCTGACTCTCCCGTTACTCGCGGGAGATATCGGTTATAATTCCGTCGACGATCGTTTGGACTCGATCGACGGCCGCATCTCGGTTCGTCGTCGTCCCCGTGTGTATCCCTTGCTTGAGGAGAAAGAGGATGTGATCTGCCGTGAGCTCGGGATCGACTGGCCGAAACTGCTCGAGTTCGATTCCGGCGCGGAGTATCCGGGTGACCGTTTCCCGGAGGCGGTCCTCTACCAGCGTGGTCTTTCTGCGGAAGTCAGGATCCCACGTCGCGTGCGCCCACAGCTCGACGAAAATCCGTGAGACCGCCGTCTCGATATCAGATGGCGGGGCAAACATGACCTGTTCGACCTGTGCCGGCTTCGGATGGAGTATTTGACCGACGAACTCTCGAAGCTCCGTTTCCGGGTCCGTAATCGGCTTCTCGGTCCGTTGGTCGAGGAATATTTCGACGAAGACGTCGAGCATCGAGAGTAAGAGATCGTCCTTGCTATCAAAATAGTGGTATATGAGCGATGGGTTTTGGCCCAACTCGTCACCGATATCCTTGATGGAGAGGTCCGCGTATCCGTGTTCGACAAGCGCGCGAAACGCGGCTTCTCTAATTCGTTGTTCAGTTTCCGGATGGCGGCCCATTGTACCAGTATGGAGGATGTAGGTTCATAAGCCATCCTCTCTCGTAGTCACTGAACTCGTCTCAACGACTGCCGGACAGACAGCGTCAATCAGAGAGACAACCCGTACTTGAGTACGTCTATGCTAGTATCACTGGCAGAGGGATCCGGACAACACTCGGCTCCAGAGCTGCCACAGCGGTCATGCTTTCACCGTCCAGAAGTCACACGCAGCCTATTTTGGTCACACGGGGCCCCAGCGACGGTGAACGGCGACGTGTCCGTCTGCCCCACCAATTTAGTATAGCATTTATTGGTTTATAACATCGGGGGAGAGGGGAGTAGTTCGTCAGAGAACAATCGGCAGCCTCGCAACAGCACGTCTCAGGCGTTGGAACGCGGGACCGTAGCTATCGAATCACAATCGTCTGCATTCGAGGACGCTCCTGGCCATACCACGACTCAGGACGGGTCCTGATGTCGGATCTTTTCGGCGGTCATCCCCGGCACCGGCGTCCCGCAGTCCGTGCACTTCCAGGTCGGTGTCGTCGTTCCGGACTCCTTCTCGAGGTCCTGTTTGAACTCGAGGTGTGCGCCACACGCACAACGGTAGGTGGTGCGGGTCATAGCGGAACCGACTCTCTCGGAGCGGAAAAACGGTTTGCCGTGAGAGAGCGGAGGTGATTGACCATCGGTGCACGTTTCTGTCGCCGAGTCCGACGGAGGCCGTTCCGCAAAAACTCGGGCTAATTCGACAATCGGCAGCGATTCGCAATCGGTTCGAGAGAGACAGCTGTCGTATTGCCCGTTTCCTTGAGTGGGAAGAGGAAGCCGCTATCGGTGGAAAGCCCGACCAGAGAGCTGACCTGGGAAATATCAGCCGTATTCCTAGGCTGCGACGATGACGGTTCGGACACCTTAACCCGGGATTCATCCGTCCACGAGCCGTTCCTCGCGGCTCGACTCGAGGACGTCCGCGTCGTTGAGTCACGTCCGTTCGGTCGACGCGCTCGAGTATCGATCAATCCAGTCGTATCACCCGGGAACACCGCTGTCAAGGAAGCTGGGGCCGTCAGTGGGAGACGAATGCCAGACCGACACCGAATCCGGATCGAAACCGCGGCGACGGAACGGAGCCCACCGGAACTCGCGGTCGTCCATCACGAGGCACCGTCCGACGACTGGCTCGTCTTTTGTCACGGCCTTCGGAGCGACAAGTCCGGCAGCTACGAGCGGCGATGCCGACGAGCGGTCGCGGCCGGCTACAACGCGGTTCGATTCGACTGTCGCGGCTGTGGCAACTCAGACGGCGAGTTCGTCGAGTCCACGCTCGAGGCGAGACTGACCGACCTCCGTCGCGTCGTCGACTACTTCGACCCCGACTCGTACGCCCTGTTCGGCTCGAGTTTCGGCGGGAAGGTCGCGTTCCACGCCGGAGCAGCCGACGATCGAGTCGAAGCGATCGCCACGCGAGCGCCGGTGACGACCAACGAGACGTTCGACGAGTATCGGGCGACGGTCGAACGCGAGGGCGAGGTGGCCTTCGACACCGGCGAGCGTCTCGATCGGCGGTTCTTCGACCACC
This sequence comes from Natrinema zhouii, assembly GCF_013456555.2. Classification (GTDB taxonomy): domain Archaea; phylum Halobacteriota; class Halobacteria; order Halobacteriales; family Natrialbaceae; genus Natrinema; species Natrinema zhouii. The sequence goes on along the minus strand of NZ_CP059154.1, from coordinate 690,569 downwards.
TCGATCGGTATCCGTTCGGCGACGTCGCGTCGACGCTGTCGGTTCCGGTCGCAATCTTCCACGGCGGGGACGACGGCGTCGTCGATCCCGCCGACAGCTTCGACGCCGCCCGGCGACTCGAGACCGACGTCCTCCTTGAGCGATTCGCGGGCGAAGGCCATCGGTTCTCGCGAGACGGTGAGGAGCGGTTACTCGAGCGGCTGTTCGGCTGGCTCGAGTGGACGGACGATCGCTCCTGAGACGGCTCAGTCGCTCTTCGATCTGGTAAATAAACCTCATGATGATATACAAAATGGGGCGGTCGAGCGAACGCCGTCCGCTACGAGTGGCGGTTCTTGCCGGACTCGATCCCGGACTGCATGAACTGCGCTAAAATGCGGCCGATACTGCTCCCGGCCGTCCACATCGCTTCTTCGGCGACGGTATCGCCGTCCGTCGCAACCGCTAACAGCACGGTGCTGTCATCGACCATGAGCGTTCGTCCGGCGAAATCGGCCGGATTGTCTTCACCCATCACGATCACGGTAATCGGACTGTCAGCGAACCGCTCCCCTCCCGATTCTTCGGCCGTGACGACGGTGACGGCTACTCCCTCCGCGGCCCGCTCTCGGAGCGTCGTTTCGATCGTCTCGGACAGCGAGTTCTCCGCCGGCGCGACGAAGACGGCGCTCGAGTCGGCCGATTCGAGCAGCTCCGCGATCCGGTCGTCGATCGGCTGCCGGCCGCGAAGCGTCGAGACGGCTCCGTCATCTGCGCGTTCAGGCGGCATCGTCCGAAGTTCGGCGAGGTTCTCGAAAGCTCGCTCCCGTTCGCGCTCGAGGCGATTCGTCAACTGTTCGCGGGCTGCCGAGAGGCTCACCGGCCGATATCGCTTGGGCGACGATTCGGTCAGTTCGACGAGCCCGCGCTCGACGAGGTCGTCGGCTGCGCCGTACACCTGCGAACGCGGAACCTCAGAAATATCGCTGATCTCTTGAGCGGTCCCCTCCCCCAGTTCCTGGAGCGCGACGAAGACGCGCGCCTGATAGTTCGGTAACCCGAGTCGTTTCAACGCCGCGACCGCATCTCGTGTACTCATAGCTAGATTCGGTTGTTCGCATCCTGTCTGCCGATCGTGACTCTGTGCTCCGATTGTGGCCCCTTGGTTCAGCGGGCCTATCAGTAACGGGGATTCGTCGGTGTACATATTTAGTAGAAACGTACAATATTTATGCTGGTCGGACCGCAACGCTCGAGCAATGAACCCGGCCGAACGGTACGCGGCGTTCGTGACCGACCACAGTAAACTCATTATCGCGGTTCTGCTTGTGATGACGGTCGTCGTCGGGAGCGCCGCGGGGAACGTCGACTCGGGGCTGACCATCGCGAATTTCGAGGGCGACTCGACGGAGGCCGAGAAATACGACATGCTCCAGCAGAACTTCACGACCGAGGGCGAGAACACGACCGTCGTCCAGGTCGTGGTCCGGGACGAGAACGTCCTCACGAAGGACTCCCTCCTCGAGACGTTGCGCTTTCAGCAAGCCGTGACGAACGAGTCGGCCGTGAACGCGACGTTACGAGAGCGCCAACCGACGGTCGGCCTCTCGAATATCGTCGCGACGACGGCCGTTCGGCAGTCGGCGGACGAACGGTCCGCGGACGGAAACGGCTCCGAGCAGTCGGCGAGTAATATGAGCCCGTCTGCGACGCCGTCGCTGCGCACACAGATCTCACAGCTCGAGTCGATGTCCGAACGCGAGGTCGAAGCGACGGTCGAACGGGTGCTGGCTCTCGATTCGGACGTTCGGGGACCGGTCGACCCCTACGCGCTGTTGACGACCGACTACGAGCAGGGGTCGACGACTGCGACGGGGCGCGTCATGTACGTGTTTCAGGACACGAGCGACGCGACCGGCGACGACCTGCCTCAGGACGTCGTCGACGCCCAACTCGAGATACGGGATCTCTCGGCGAGCGGTCTCCTGTCCGCCGAGAGCTTCGTGTTCGGTGCCGGGATCGTCGGCGCGGAGAGCACGGAGGCGACCGGCGAGAGCTTCGCGATCATCTCACCGATCGCGCTCCTGTTGATTCTCGTCGTTCTCGGCGTCGCCTACCGCGATATCGTCGACGTCGCGCTCGGGCTGGTCGGCGTCGCGCTCGTGCTCACGTGGATGGCCGGATTCATGGGCTGGGCGGGGATCGGCGTGACGCAGATCCTGATCGCCGTTCCGTTCCTGTTGATCGGGCTGAGTATCGATTACGCGTTACACGTGGTAATGCGGTATCGCGAGGCCCGACTCGACGATTCCGGCGCGACGCCTCGAGAAGCGATGCGCCGCGGCCTCACCGGCGTCGTCATCGCCATCGGTGCGGCCACGTTCACGACGTCCGTCGGCTTCCTCTCGAACGCGGTCAGTCCGCTCGAGTCGATCCGGGAGTTCGGCATCGTCAGCGCAGCGGGGATCGTCGCGGCGTTTCTCGTCTTCGGCGCGTTGCTCCCCGCGTTGAAACTCGAGGTCGACGGGCTGCTCAGGCGACTCGGCTTTTCGCGCCGATCACCCGCATTCGGTCGGGGCGGCGTCGCCGGAACCGTTCTCAGTGTCGGGGCCGATATCGCCCGGCGAGCGCCGTACGTCGTCATCGGCGTCGCAGTCCTCCTGAGCGTCGCGGGCGGTGCCGCTGCCGCCGACATCGATACGTCGCTCGACCAGACGGATTTCCTCCCGCGGGACTCGCCGGACTGGATGGACTCGCTCCCCGGACCGTTCCAGCCGAGTGACTACGAACTCCGCGCGAACGCCGAGTACCTCAACGAGAACTTCGCCCAGTCGAACGACCAGTCGCGGGCCGAATTTCTGATAGAGGGGCCGGTCACTGATCCGACGACGCTCGAGCGGATCGCGGACGGCAAGGCCCACGCGTCGAATACGTCCTCCGCGGTGAAACTGGCCGACGGGAGCCTGCAGGCGACCGGGCCGCTGGAGACGATCGAGTCGGTCGCCGCGACCAACGAGACGGTCGCAGCTGTCGTGGACGAGGTAGATACGGACGGCGACGGGGTGCCCGATGAGAACCTTACCGCGGTGTACGACGCCGTCTACGCCGCCGACGCGGAGGCGGCCGAAGCGACGATCCACCGCGACGACGGCGAGTACCGCGCGCTTCGTCTCTCGGTGGGGCTCTCCGGCGGGGCGGATACCGGAACCATCACGGAGGAGATGCGCGGGGTCGCGACGACGATCGAGGGTGACTCCGACCTAACGGTGACTGCGACCGGCCAGCCGATCGTCGAGGAACTCGTCCAGCGAGGGCTGCTCACGACGCTCGTCCAGGGCTTCCTCATCACGTTCGGTGTCATCGTGGCGTTCCTGACGCTGATCTTCTGGCTCCGGTATCGGACGCTCACGCTCGGCGCGGTCGTGATGGCTCCCGTTTTGCTCTCACAGGCGTGGTTGTTTGGAACGATGTACCTCGCAGGAATCGCGTTCACCCCCGAAACGGCCATCATCGCCGCAATCGGGATCGGGATCGGCGTCGACTACGCCATTCACATCGGCGAACGGTTCCTCGAGGAATACCACGGCGACGATCACATCGCGTCACTTCGGCGGACGGTGCGCGGAACCGGTGGCGCGTTGCTGGCCAGCGCGGTGACGACCGCGGCCGGGTTCGGCGTCCTCGTCTTCGCGCTCGTTCCGTCGCTCCAGCGGTTCGGGTTCGTTACGAGCATCGCGATCGGATACGCGTTCCTCGCGAGTATCCTCGTTCTCCCGAGCTTGCTCGCGGTGTGGGCACTGCGAACTGACTACGTCGGTGCGGACGCCGATACCGACTCTGCCGCCTGATCGCGCCGAAATCCATTTCTCATCCGACGACTTTCGGGAGTCTTTTCTCACTCAGAAAAACCGGACTGCTTTTCATAGTTATACCGAAACAAACAGGTATACCAGTGAGTGAGGATACCGACTTGTCGACGCTGCTCGCGGTGCTCGACGACGAGTACGCACGGGATATCCTCACCCATACGAGCGTCGAACCCATGTCTGCCAGTACCCTGAGCGAACGGTGTGACGCCTCCCTCCCGACGATCTATCGGCGACTCGACCGACTCGAGGAGTGTCACCTCGTCACCGAAGAGACGGAACTCGCGCCGGACGGCAACCACTACAGTGTCTACAGTGCGAACCTCGATCGGCTGGAACTGTCGCTGGAGAACGGCTCGTTCTCGCTGGATCTGACGTACCGCGAGGAAGACGTCGCCGACACGTTCACTCGCATGTGGGAGGGGATGCGATGAGTCGGAACGTCGTGCGAGTCGACGAGGCGACGATGTTCGAGCTGTTGACCGTCGCGAGTCTCCTCCTCGTCGCGCTCTTCGGGACGCTCATCGCCTATCAGGCCTACCGCGGCTACCGTCGGAACGACGCCCGGTCCATGCTGTATCTCGCACTCGGGCTCCTCCTGCTGACGGTGTCTCCGTTCCTGCTCAACATCGCGGTCACGACGCTGGTCGATCCGGAACGGGTCGTCATCGCACTGCTCGAGAACGTGAGTCGACTGTTCGGTCTCGTTGCGATTACCTATTCGTTGTACGGTCATCATTGACGACAGCTTTCGGAAGCCGACCGAGAAAACGGGATTACAGTCTCGCGAGCGACGGGAGTGGGCCGAAGCGATCCAGTGACGATCGAGTCCTGCCGGCAGCGAGACGGGTCGCTGACGCAATACGGCCCCGTGAGAGAGGGAATCGCGGAGCCGCGTGGAACAGTCGTCGCGACCCTGAGATGATCGGATGCGGGGAAGGCGGAAACCACCAAGGCGGGGATGGACTCCCTTGCCCCCCATGCGTTCGTGTGGTTCCCATCGTATTAGTGAGACCAGTGCGTTTTCTGGGTCGGAAAATACGACGTACCCGCGGCGTCTCGTTTCCGTTTCTGTTTCATAGCTTTCTTCGAGATCGCCGCCGTCGGTCCGCTATGCACTATCTCGCGGGAACCGACTCCGTCCACACGGCGGCGGCGATCTGTGACTATCTCGACGGTCGAGCGACGGCCGACGACACCGTGACCGTGATCGCAGTCGTTCCGTCCGACGATCCGACGGCGCGCCGCGACGGCGACGAAGCGCTGAACGTGGCTTCCGTTCGGCTCGCGACCGTCGACGACGTCGCGACCGAGCGTCGGTCCGGTTCCCCTGCGGACACGCTCGCCGAGGTAGCGGCGGCGATCGATGCCGACGAGATCGTGATCGGCGCACACGGCGGTGATCCCGACGCGACGCGCGAACTCGGCTCGACCGCGCGACGGCTGCTCGCGGACGCGACCCTGCCGGTCGTCGTCGTCCCGATTCCTGACCTCTAACGCCGCGAACGACGGTTCCGCGCTGGAACCGTGGCCCGTCGTCCGCGTCCTCGAGAGACTCGTCGTCTTCGTTTCTTCTTCGTCGACTGCGGCGTCTCCCGCTACTCACGTTCGTGCGTCGGCGAGCGACTCGTGGCGCGAGGGACGCTTCCAGCACGCGTGGACCGCCGTCCCGGGATCGACGCTCTCGAGGGTCGCTTCGTCACCGCTTGAGAGGTCGGAGCCGGTCCATGGCCTGGTCGTCCGAAGCGGCTCGGGCTCCAGTCGATAGTCAGTGGCGTCGTACAGGGCGAGGATCACGTGATCGCCGTCGAGCGGGAACTCATCCTCATAGCGGACCGAGACCGTCCTCGCGTCCGAGTCGTAGTCGAATGCGAACTGGAAGTCACCGTACAGAGTCGCTTGGGCGGGCATGCCGTATTCGGTCTCGTGGTGGAGCGTGATCCGGAGATTCAGCTCGGCGTCCTCGGTCGCGACGAGTATCGTCGCTCCCGCCTCGATTTCGTCTCGACCGTCGGCCCAGATCTCCGCATCGTAGGGCTCGCCGTCGAGTTTCAGTGTGAGTTCGTCGACCGGCGTCGGATCGCCCTTTTGGACCTCGATTTCGACGTACTTCTCGTCCGCGTCTAACTCGTCGGGCTCGAGCCAACCCGGGCTCTCGTGTCGCTCGATCTCGTCTGCGGGCGTTTCGGCGATGTCGTCTATAATCGAAAGACAGCCGGCGGCCGCGATGGCGACCGTCGAACTGAGGCCACTGAGGAGGGTTCGGCGGGGACAGTCTGGCATTCGGCAGTGGTTTTGTCAACTAACGATAAGTAATTCACTATCTGATCGCGGACTTGAGCTATTATTCAGTACCCCAGCGGTCGAGCGACCGTCTCGATATGTGACGGAATGCTCCGGCACGTGATGGTTTTCGAGTTCGAATGCGGCCGTACTCCACGTTGCAACGCTCCCAGGGGAACGACCGAGTGGACGGCCAGGGTATCCGTCTGTTTTGCGAACAGAACAGGCGAAGTGATAGTCTCTCGAGGGGTAACGAGCGGCTACTTAATTCATCGGTCGGTGATGGCTCGATCGATGGAAGACTCGATACCGCTGTTCGAAATTCCGTGGGGCCAACGGGACGTGGCCAACGCCGTCGACTCGATCACTCGAGGGAGCTACTGGGCGAACGGGCCGTACGTCGAGGCGTTCGAAGCGGGCCTCGAGGAGTATCTGGGCGTCGAACACGCGGTGACGGTCAGTTCGGGGACGACCGCACTGGTGGCCGCGCTGGCGGCCCACGGCGTCGGCGAGGGCGACGAGGTGATCGTCCCGTCGTTTACGTTCATCGCGACGGCGAACGCCGTTCGGCAGACCGGTGCGCGACCGGTGTTTGCGGACATCCAGCGCACGGCCTACGGGCTCGATCCGGACGCCGTTGCGGACGCGATCTCCGACGAGACGGCTGCGATCGTGCCGGTCCACCCGTACGGAGCCCCCTGCGAGATCGACGCCCTCGCCGATCTGGCCGCCGACGCCGAAATCCCGCTGATCGAGGACGCGGCCGAGGCGTTCGGCGCCGACTACGAGGGTGACCTTCTCGGGACGTTCGGGGACTCCACAGCGCTGAGTTTCTGTCAAAACAAGATCCTTCCGACGGGCGAGGGCGGGGCAGTCGTCACGGACGACGACGAGATCGCGGCCCAGGTTGAACGCTACCGGTCTCACGGTCGCGCGTCGGACGAGTACTTCCAGTCGACCGACAGCGGCGAGTACGTCGACATCGGAACGAACGTCCGGATGTCCGATCTCGTCGCGAGCATCGGCTGTGCCCAACTCGAGAAGGTCGAGTCTAACATCGCCGGTCGGCGGCGTGCAGCCGCGAAATTGTCGGCTAAACTCGCTGACGTTCCCGGCGTCGAACCGCATACGGCTGTCGGTCGTGGCCGACACGTCTACCAGCTGTATACGGTCACGCTCGGGCCGGACATCGATCGATCGGTCGTTATCGACACCCTGACCGAACGAGACATCGCGTCGAAAGTCTACTGGGAGCCCACCGTCCACCAAACGCAGGCCTACCGCGAGGGAGACGGTGCCAGATCGGCGTCGCTGCCCGTCACCGAGGACGTGGCCAGTCGCGTGCTTTCCCTGCCGATCCATCCCGAGTTGTCTCCGGACGAGATCGACCGGGTCGTCGCTGGCGTCAGTGCAGGCATCGAACGCTGCCGTTCCACTGCACCGAGTCTCGAGGCTCGAGACGTCCGGTCGAAGTGAGTTGGGTCCTCTTCAACTATCCAGTAATTCAGTTGCTACGGATAGAAATCGTATCAATCAGGGGCTGTTCTGCCGCTCACACTATCCATAACAAAGGGGAATCGTCATGGTAGACTGAACAAGCCGTGTCGGCGTCGGTACGAGACCGGCTACGAGCGGCAGTCCATAATGCAACTATGAGATGGCCAGTCACCGCAGACGAAGGGATGTCGATCCGCAACGCGATGGCCCAGATCGATCGTTCCGGGTCGGGAGGTATCGTCGTCGTCGACGAGGAGAATCGGCTCGTCGGAACCGCGACGAACGAACGTCTCAGACGGAAGCTGCATGCGGGGGTCGCACTGGAGACGCCGTTATCGGCCGTCGTCGACGATGATCCGACCGTCATCGACGCGGACGAAACGGGATGTCCGATCGACGGACAACCGACTCCGAAGAGTGAGTGGGATCGGAGTGGATCCGTCGCGAACGGGGAGCGAACCGGGTCTACGACGAATCGGAATGGGACCGGATCTACGGGGACAGCGGATTGGAGCGGATCCACAGCGACAGCGGATCCCAGCGGCTCCACCGTGGCTCCGGTCATCGATTCGGACGGGAGCGTCGTCGACGTGACCGCAGTGGCTGACGGCGACCGAACGCACGAGCAGGGGATCGATCCGACTGCTGTCGAGACAGTTCTCGTCGTCGGCGGTGCCGGATATCTGGGATCCGTTCTCTGCAGACAACTGCTCGACGACGGGTTCGACGTTCGCGTGCTCGATCCCCTGCTGTACGGCGAGGCCGGCGTCGCAGCGCTCCTCGAGCACGACCGGTTTTCCCTGCTCCGGGGCGACGCCCGGTCGGTCGAGACGGTCGTCGACGCGGTCGAAGGAGCCGACGCTGTCATCCATCTCGGCGGCATCGTCGGCGACCCCGCCTCCGAACTCGATCCGCGGAAGACCCTCGAGTACAACTACCACTCGACGCAGCTACTGGCGTCGGTGTGCAAGTATTATCAGATCAATCGCTTCCTGTTCGCGTCCACCTGTAGCGTCTACGGGCGGGCCGAGACCGATCACGGGCGCTGTACCGAGGACTCGCCGCTCAATCCCGTCTCGCTGTACGCCCGGTTGAAGATCCAGTCCGAACGGGTGCTCCGGACCTTCGCCGACGGAAACTTCTCGCCGACGATCCTCCGGATGGCGACGATCTACGGTCGCTCGCCGCGGATGCGGTTCGATCTCGTCGGGAACGTGTTACCCGCGAAAGCGTACCACGAGGGTGTCGTTCCCGTCTTCGGTGGCGAGCAGTACCGGCCGAACGTCCACGTCGCCGACGCCGCACGTGCGTACATCGACTGCCTGACCGCCCCGATCGAGGACGTCGGCGATACCGTCTTCAACGTCGGATCACAGCTGCAAAACTACCGGATCGACGAACTCGCAACGATCGTCTCCGATTGCTTCCCCGACGCCGAAATCGAGTTCCACGACGATCGGACGGACAACCGAAGTTACCGAGTCGCCTTCGATCGGATCGCGGACGCGCTCGGCTACGAGCACGACATGACCATCCGCGACCACTGTCAGGAGCTCCGGGCCGCGTTCGAATCCGACGAGTTTACCGACTACACCGCCGATCGCTACAACAACTGTGCGACCCTCGAGTCACTCGAGGAGTTCGAACAGGCGACGACGGTTCCCGACCACCACGAGCCACCCACCCAGGAGACGCTGCCCTCCACGGGCATGTGACGTGCTCGAGGGCGACCCACGGGCATGTGACGTGCGTGCTCGAGAGCGACTCGAGACGCTGCTACCACTCCGTGGCACCGCTGAACTGACCGGCGGGACCGGTGGGCGAGCGAGCTGAGACTCCCCTTAGAAGGGGAACAGCGAGTCGGCCTCGAGGTCGCGCTCGATGAGTTCGATCTCGTGACCGTCCTGGTCCGTCGTGAACGCGTACATGTTATCGCAGCTCTCGGGATCGCGGTAGTCCGCGGCTTCCCGCTCCATGAGCCGATCCCAGTCCTCCTCGAGGTCGTCGATCCGAATACAGAGGTGCCCCCAGGCGTCGCCCATCTCGTAGCTGCGGCCGTCGTAGTTGTACGTGAGTTCGACGGACATCGCCTCGTCGGCGGCGTCCGCGGGTTCGACGAAGTAGTTCGCGAAGGTGTCGGACTCCCAGCGGCCGACCTCGTCGTACTCGAACTTGCGCGTCCAGAAGCCCAGCGCCTCGTCGACGTCCTCGACGCGGATCATGGTGTGATCGATCGACCACAGTGCGCCCTCGTCGGGGTCGCGCTGCACGATCTCGATCTCGTGGCCGTCGGGGTCTTTCACGAACGCGTAGCGGCCGCCACAGGATTCGGGATCACGGTAGTCCTCGACGCCCTCATCCATCAGCTGCTGGTAGCAGTCCTCGAGTTCTCCCTCGGGCACGCGGACCGCGATGTGGCCCCAGGCATCGCCCACCTCGGGCTCTTCGCCCACGTTGTGAGTGATCTCGAGCATCGCCCCGTCCTCGTGCATGTCTTCCGGCCCGAGGTAGACGATGGTGAAGTCGTCGCCCTCGAAGCGGTCCTTCTCCTCGTACTCGAGATGCGTCTGGTACCACTCGAGCGATTCCTCGAGGTCAGCGACGCGGATCATCGTGTGATCGAGCGTTCCGTCCATACGCGAACGGAGGCCTGCGCGCTCCAAAAAATTGGCGAAGGCGGCGGTCTAGCCGGACCGCTCAGGCGAATCGGCGTCGACCTCGGCGTCTCGTTCGGTGAGGTCGGCGGCCGGGCTCGTCGGGACCGGCTCGAGCCCCTTTCGACCGGCGTCGAATTTCGAGAGGCCGACGACGAGGCCGACGAGGGCGACGGCGCCGAGCGGCAGGAAGACGATCGGCGGCACGCCGAGGTAGCCGTTGAGCAGGTAACAGCCAACGACCACGAAGAAGACGGTCAGTGCGTAGGGCAGTTGCGTGCGGACGTGGTCGATCAGGTCCGCACCGCTGAACGTCGCGGAGAGCACCGTTGTGTCGGAGATCGGCGAGGCGTGGTCGCCGAAGATCGCGCCGGAGAAGACGGCACCGACGGCAACCGGAACCAGTTCGAACCCGGTCCCGAACTCGTAGGCGACTTGGATGGCGATGGGCGTCACGAGTCCCATCGTCGCCCACGACGATCCCATGGTGAACGCGACGAACGCGGCGACGAGCAGGATGAGCACGGGCAGCAACTCCGCCGTGATGTACGGTTCGGCGACGCTCGCGACGAATTCGCCGGTGCCGAGCGTCTCCGCGACGCTGCTGATCGTCCACGCGAGCACGAGGATCGTCACCGCCGTCAGCATGATACCGAAGCCGTCGATGACGGTATCGACGCCGTCGCCGATATCGAACAGGCCGTAGGCCAGTCCGATCGTGATCGCGGTCACGACCATGGCGAACGAGCCCCAGGTCAGCGCCGTCGCGAAGTCGCCCGCGCCGACGATGTCGATGAGAACTTGCGTCAGCCCTGCGTCATTCGCGGCGGCACCGAACGCCGTCGGCGCTCCCGCCTCGGCCTGGCTCGAGAGCCACGACTGGTATCCGGTCCAGAACGCGCCCGCGAGCGTCACCGCGATCAGGACGACGACCGGAGCGAAGAACGTCCGCAGCATCGGCCGGTCGTCGATCGGTTCGCCCAGGTCTTCCTCGACCTTCTGGAGCGGCTGTGCGCCCTCGCGGTTGACCGCTCCCGTCGTCCGCGAGCGGTGTTCGGCGTCCAGCATCTCGCCGTAGTCCCGGCCGGTGAAGACGACGATGCCGACCATGACGATCGCCAGCAGCGCGTAGGTGTTGTAGGGAATCGAGCCCACGAACGTCGCGAACGCCGTCGGTGCCTCGTCCTCGACGCCCATGTCCTCGTATTTGGTTCCGATCAGCGTCAACTGGAACGCCACCCAACTCGAGATGCCAAGTGTCGCGACGGGTGCGGCCGTCGAGTCGACGATGTAGGCGAGTTTCTCGCGGGAGACTCGCAGTTCATCGGAAATTTCTCGCATCGTGCTCCCGACGATAGCCGTATTGGCGTAGTCGTCGAAGAACATGACGAGTCCCAGTATCCACGTGGTCAGCCCAACGGTCCGCTGGGTCTCGAGGCGCTCGGTCGCCCACCGACGGACGGCGATCGCGCCGCCGAGCCGCCAGATGAGCGCGACGCCGGAGCCGAGCAGAAGCGTGAACAACAGGATTTCGGCGTTGAGGCCCGGCGTGTCTTCCGGCCCGATGATCGCGCTGATGATCCACTCGAAGGTCTGTGCGACGCCGAGGCTCTCGGTGACGATGACCGCCCCGGACCAGATGCCCAGAAACAGAGAGAGCATCGGCCGGCGAGTCACGATTGCCAGCCCAATCGCGAGCAGCGGCGGCAACACCGAGAGCGCCCCATACGTAGCCATATCTACCTAGTCTTCGGGCTGCCGGATATTCTTGATCGTTCCGATCCGACTATCGATTCAACGATCGTACCCGGTTGAATACCGACGACAGGCGATACTCGGTTTCCGGTCCTCGAGATCGACCGATTGCGCACCTGTTACCGCCGCAGAATCAGCTTCAACACGTCCTCGTCCTCGAGCACGTGATCCGTTCCGACCTGCTGTTGATCGTGGGCCGCGCTGGGGCCGGTGACCCGAGCGAAGCGGAACCGCTCTTCCATCTCGCCGCCGAGTTTCCCGATGGCTTCGCCGACGGTCGTTCCCCGCTGGACCACGAGCGGTTCCTCCCAGTCGATGCCGCGGCCGGGTTTCTCCATGTAGACCCGGATGAGACCGAGTCGCTCCCAGATCCGGTCTTTGAGCACGTCGAGCCCCTTCTCCTCCTCGGCGCTGATGAAGGTCACCTTCTCGGGATCGAGGCCGCGCTGACGCAACTCCTCGTCGACCGTCTCCTTGTAGTCGGGATCGATCAGGTCGACCTTGTTGACGCAGGTGATCGAGGGGATATACTCCCGATTCTCCATCAGGCCGTCAACCAGCCGGTCGATGGAGACGTTCTCCTGAAGATTGAGGTCGGCGTTGACGTAGCCGTGCTCGCGGAGGACGTCCTTGATCGTCTTCTCGTCTAAGTCCTGGTCGGTGCTCGAGGTGACCTTGATCCCGTCTTTGATCTTCGGTCGGACCGTGACCTGCGGGGGCTCCTGATCGACGCGGATGTTGATGTCGTAGAGCTCCTCCTGCAGTCGGTCGTACTGCTCGATTTCGAACACCGAGAGCATGTAGATGATGAGGTCGGCGTTGCGGACGACCGCCAGCACCTGCTGGCCGCCGCCCTTGCCCGCCGCCGCGCCCTCGATCAGCCCCGGCACGTCGAGCATCTGGATGTTCGCGCCGCGGTGGTTGAGCATCCCCGGGTTGACGTCCAGCGTCGTGAACTCGTAGGAGCCGGTTTCGCTCTCGGCGTTGGTCAGCGAGTTCAGCAGCGACGACTTGCCGACGCTCGGGAACCCCACCAGCGCGACCGTCGCGTCGCCGTGTTTCTCGACGGAATAGCCGCCACCACCGCCCGATCCGGACTGCTGCGTCTCGAGTTTCTCCTTCTTCTCCGCGAGCTTCGACTTCAGCCGGCCGATGTGGGCCTCCGTCGACTTGTTGTAGGGCGTATCGGCGATTTCCTCCTCGATTTTCTCGATCTCATCCTCGAGCCCCATTTGTCAGTATGCAACCGGTCGCGCCGAAAAACCCTTTCGAGACACGCGTTGAGGGACCGAGGCGACGGCGTCCGAACGAGTTCCCCGCCGCGCTCCGAGCGGCCGAACGACCACATCGACCGAGAGGTCGAACCCGTCACAGTCCTTCCGTCGAACTGAACACTCGTTTCCTCGATTGTGTTCCGCTAGCCAAGGTTGTGTTAGCTATACCGTTCTGTGATACATCTGTCATCGTATGCGACGGCGAGAATACGTTACGGCAGTGGGGAGTAGCGTGGGTGCCATCGCGACGACGGGAATCGGGGGTGCGCAGACGCGAACCCTCAAGCGAGTCTTCCCGGCGGAGCGCACGACGGCCGTCCGACCCGGCGACGGCATCGGATTCGAAATCGCGGCGACTCCGGGAGTCGAGCCGCAGACGGCCGACTGGCGGGTCGACGGCCCGGACGGGGACGCTATCACGCCGTACGACCCGTTTTACAGTTACACCTACGTCACGGGCAATCCGGCCGCTTCCGGTCAGTTCGACGAGTCGGGAACGCACGAAGTCGGCGTGACCGTCGACGGAACGACGATCGCCTGGTCGGTCGAGGTCACCGAGAACGCGCCGGCGGCACCGAGCGTGGACGTGACCTGCGACCCGGGGCCGGACGCCACGATCACGGTGCGCGACGATGTCGAAGTGACCGCGTCATCGGCCGACGAATCCGGGCTGCTCCGGCGGCTCTTCTGGCAGGAAGGGCGCAACGCGACGTACGTCGACAACGCTGCGCTGTCGGGGTCGACAGCGACGGTCACGTACGCGACATCCGGCGGCGCTATCTGGTTCATCGGCGGCTATCCGATGACCGCGTGGGTCGTCTGTCGCGACGGCCGACTGTCGTCCGCCCGCACCGAGGGGCCGTCGGTCGCCGCGTTCCGCGACGTCACGATCACCGGGACGAATGCGCCGGTTCGATCGGGTGACGATCTCGTCGTCGACGCCGAAATCGCGATCGACGGGGACTCCACCTACCACGCGTTCGTCGAGGCTGAGCCCGATCTGATCGTCGGACACGACCCCACACACGTCGACAGCGAAACGGTCGAGGTGTTCGCGGGGAACAGCGAGACGGTCCGACTCGAGTTCACCACGGCGACCGTGCGCAACACGCAGACGTTCCCCGTCCGCGTCGAGACTCGCCACGCGGCGTCCGAGACCGACGTCACGGTCATCGGGACCGAAGACGCCGAGAGCCACGGCTCCCTCGAGGTCCGTGAGATGACGACGAATACGCCCGTGACGGGTGGAGAGCGACTCGAAGTGACGGCCACGCTCGAAAACACCGGCGACGGGCCGGCCGACCGCGACGTCGAACTCGTCGTTGGGGACGACCCGACGACGGTCGATACACAGGGGGTGACCGTCGGCGCTGGCGAGACGACGACCGTCACGCTGGGATACGAGACCTATCCCGTCGAGAACGACGACGAGTTCCCCGTCTCCGTGGATACGAGCGATGACACTGCCACACAGTCGGTGCTCGTCTACGGCCGCAGCGGGGACGATACCGGCGACGGTGGGGAACGGGACGAGGCGACGTTCGCGGTCTCGATCACCGGGACGAACGTGCCGGTGACCGGCGGCGAATGGCTGTCGGTGGCTGCCGTCGCCGAGAACGTGGGGAGCGCGCCCGGCAGACACGACGTCCAGCTCGTCGTCGGTCGCTCGCCGGAGGTGGTCGATACGCTCCGCGTGAGCCTCGAGCCCGGCCAGTCCCAGCGACTTTCGCTCGGCTACGAAACCTACCCCGTGGCCAACGACGACACCTTCCCGATAGTAGTGCGATCGCCGCACGCGAGCGACAGGCGAACGGTGACGGTCCGCGGGACGGACTGACGCCAGTTGACTATACTCGCGGGTCGGCCCTCGAGCGACAGTTGAACGCCTCGAGCGTCGGTCGAACTGAGCTCTCTGCGGTCGCGGCCGTGTATGCGCGGCTTCCACTACCCACTATAATTACCGATACAAACGGATTTCGACACTCATAAACGACGGGAAAATAATCGAGTACGCATGTCGGACGCGTCGCAGCTGCGTGACAGTACCCAGATCGTCCTCCCGCGGGAGACACTCGAGGGGCTGGAGCCGCAGCTCGACGACGAATTCACGGTTTCCGTCTTCCCGGACGGGGAGGACCGCTGTCGGATCGTCGGCAGCCCCGTCGAAATCAAGGCGGCCAGCGCCTTTCTCGCTCGCCGCGGCATCACCGTTCGCTGACCGCGGTTTCGAACGACGGTCGCGTTGCGCTCGGTACTCAGCCGATCACTTTCAGGCCGTTCAGCTGGGACCGACCCGAACTAGTGCTCCGGATGCGTCGGTGCGTCGAACCCGCCGCGAACGAGCGGCTTCGCGACGTGACGGCGCGCACACGGCGGCACCTCGTACCAGCCGGGTTCGAGGTCGCGCTCGAGCGATCGGTCCGTTTTCCCCCCGGTCGCAGTCCCGCAATCCCGGCAGCGATAGCCCTGGTTCCGGCCGGCGCTTTCCATCGTTCGCTCGCAGCTGGGACAGACGGGGGTGACCCGCTCGGTTCGCACGAGGTCGCGGACGGCGAACTTCTCGAGTTTGAGCGTTCCGTCGGACACTTCGCCGCAGGCGGTGAGCCGGTCGCCGACGCGCAGCGCTCGCACGCGATCCCGAAAGCGCTTCGTCGGCTCGAAGGCGGCACACGCGAGTCGGTTCGGCGATTCGTTACCAACTGCACCGTCATTATCCGCATCGCCACCGGCTGGCGACTCGAGGTCGACGAACACGTGGCCGCCGCGACGCGTTTCGGGCTCGCTCGCGACTCGGCCCTCGAGCCGGTAGGCTCGCCCGTCCGCGACGGCTCCGATCGCGCCGTCTCGCAGGTGGACGTCGGTGCCCTGATTGGTCACGAAGCGCTGGCTCGCGGCGACGGGTTCGCTCTCGATTCGGTCGGCCACGGCCCGGACGGCGTCCGTCTCGTCGCCACGGATCCCGTACAGGATCGGGCCGGGCGTGTGCGGCACGCAGACGGTCTCGTCCTCGCCGCGGTCGACCGTATCCCACACGTCGGGGTAGCCCCACTCCGCCGCTGCGAAGACGCTCTCGCGGTCCACCTCGCGAGGCGTCCCCCACCGCTCGGGCTCGCGGTAGGCGATGTACTCGTCGGTCCACTCCCCGAGTGCCGTCCACGCACCGACCGCGGCCAGCGCACCGATCCGACCGCGGCCGTTACCGGCGTGCCACGACCGATAGCCGTGGTGCTCGATCAGGGCCGTGGCATCGGCGATCGAGAGGTGGTCCCGGACCGCCGCGTGCGCGAATCGACTCATATCGTCGAAGGGTACGTCTTCGTCCGGCTCGTGATCCGCCACGACCAGTCCGGGATTCGTCCGCTCGTCGGCGGTTTCGGCCAGTGACTCGAGGCGCTCGCGAGCGATATCGAACGCGCGGTCGGGATCGCAATCGGTGTGAATCGCCAGCGAGGCGTTCCCCCGCGTTTTGTACTCGACGGCGGGATTGAGTCGAACGAGGAGGAGCCTCGAGACGCTCACCGAGTCGTCTTCGCGGAGCCGATCGGCGATCGCTCTGGCGACGTACGTCGTGCACATTCCCCGCTCTCGCGAGTCGGTATCATCGATCCCGACGACGGTCATCGCCCGTGCTTGCACGCCGGTCGAGTAACGCCTTTCGGGATCTCTCGCCGGCTGCGCGACTGCTCAAACAACTATATAAGTATATTCCCGATTCGGGCCCTAATCGCAACACGGGACACGGACATGACGGGGAAAACGTCTTATAGGAGGAATCACTTACAATCCCGTATGTCCCGCTCCGCGCTTGTCGGTAACGTAACCGCGATGTTAGAGGACGCGGGATTCATGGTGAGTGATCGGTGTGCGATTCGACCGAAGAGTTTCGATATCGCCGCCCGACGGGGCGAAGACCTCATCCTCGTCAAGATCCTCGCGAATATCGACGCGTTCAACCGGGCGACCGGTCAGGAGATGCGACGCCTGGGGACCTACCTCAACGCGACGCCCCTGGTCATCGGCCTGCGTAGCCGCGACGAGGATCTGAAACCCGACGTCGTCTACTTCCGACACGGCGTCCCCGTCTTCAGCCCCGACACGGCGTACAACCTGTTCATCGAGGAAGTCCCGCCGTTGATCTACGCCGCCCCCGGCGGCCTCTACGTCAATATCGACGGCGACCTGCTGGCCGGCGAACGCCAGGACCGCGACTGGAGCCTCGGCCAACTCGCCGGCGAACTCGGCGTCTCCCGACGGACCGTCTCGAAGTACGAAGACGGCATGAACGCCTCCGTCGAGGTCGCGATGACCCTCGAGGAGATGTTCGACGCGCCGCTGACGAGCCCCGTCGACGTGCTCGAGGGTGCCGAGGACGTTCACGAGAGCGAGGCGACGCCGGACGATCCCGAAGCGGATCCGGACGACGAACAGGTCGTCGCCGTCCTCACGAGGGCCGGCTACAGCGTCCACCCGACGGCCCGATCGCCGTTTACGGCCGTCAGCGAGGACGAAGACGACAGCGATATCGTGCTGACCGGCCACTCGAAATTCACGAAGGCCGCGGAGAAACGCGCCCGAATCATGAGTTCGATCGGCCAGGTTATGGGCACGCAATCCGTGTACGTCGTCGACCGAGCGAAACAGGAATCCGTCGACGGCACCGCCCTGGTCGAGCGCGACGAACTCGCGACGTTCCGGAACACCGACGAACTTCGGGACGTCATCCGGGAACGCTCCGAGTACGAAGAAGCGGCCTGATCCGGCCGATAACACTCACGACGAACGACAGTTTTTCGAGTGCCGACCGCGAGGAACGCCTATGGAGAGGCAGTGGACCGTCGAAATCGTCAGTCGGCGGCGCGCGTTCCTCGTTCTTACCATCACAGCTCTCGGACTCGTCTTCAATTACGGGACGACCGTCACGACGGCGGCCGATGCAGTGGTATTCGGCGGCGTCTACGTCGTCGGTGGTTACCTCGTGTTTACGGTACTCAGCCTGCTTTCGAACCGATTCTGGTGGAAACAGTAGTCGCTGGGCTCGCCGGCGAACTGCCTGCTGAAGAACGGACTACAATCGACTCCCAGACTTCAGGTTGCGCCGTTTCCGTACGTTTCCTCGAGGTACTCGACGATGTCGTCGCTCTCGCTCATCCCGTCGACACCGTTCGCCTCGTCGACGATGACGGGAACGCCCGTCTGGCCGCTTACCTTCTCGACCTCGGTGCGCTCGTCGTGCGAGCGGGGCACTTCGATGATATCGTACTCGAGCTCGAGTTCGTCGAGCTTCGAGCGGACCTTCGCACAGAACGGACAGCCGGGAAGCTCGTACATCGTGATGTCTGCCATACGGGATATTGCCGCGGAAGACGTATCAGCCCACCGGTCGACCGGGGGGTTGCCGCAATCGTGGTTTCGGGAGTACTACGGTCGGATCACGGAAGCGTGCTGGCAATACCCGAAACAATGGTCGTCAGAACGAGAACATGCCGGCGTCGACGGCGAAGAAGACGGCGAAGTACAGGATGAACGCGATGGCGAGTGCCCACTGTCCGACGGAAACGTCTTCGGCCCTCCCCATTGCGGCTTTGACGAGCGGGTAGCTGATGATCCCGGCGGCGAGTCCGTTCGAGATTGACGCGGTGAGCGGCATGACCGTAATCGTCAGTCCGGCTGAAATCGCCCAGGACGGGTCTTGCCAGTCGATGTCGGTGACGCCCTGTAGCATGATGATGCCGACGACGACCAGTGCGAGGTACGACGCGTACTGCGGAATGGCACCGATCAGCGGGACGATGAGCAAGGAGAGCACGAAGAGGAGGCCGACGACGAGGGCGGTGAAGCCGGTTCGTCCGCCTTCCTCGACGCCGGCCGAAGATTCGATGAACGTCGTCACTGTCGACGTTCCGATTATCGCGCCCACGGTAGTGCCGATCGCGTCGGCCATCAGCGGCTTCTCGATTTCGGGGAGGTCGCCGTCCTCGTCGAGGAAGCCACCGATCTGCGAGACGCCGATGAGCGTCCCGGCCGTGTCGAAGAAGTCGACGAAGAAGAACGTGAAGACGACCAGCGCGAACACGAGCGGGTCGTCGGTAATCAATCCGAGTCCCTCGATGAAGCCGGCGACCAGCGGCGTGAAGTCGTACTGAACGCTCGCGATCAGGCTCAGGATTCCGTCGTTGGCGACCTGCTCGTAGGTCTGTGCGGGAACGAGCGTGCCCGGGGAGACGACGTCAGCGATAGTCAGTACCCACCCAGCGACGGCAGTGGCGAGGATCCCGATGACGATCGAACCGCGAGTCCCGCGAGCGTGGAGGATGAGCATCAGTGCGAGGCCAACGACCGAAAGCGCGGCGACGGCGCTGGTCGCGACGTTTCCCAGCGTGACGAGGGTGTCCGGATGGTCAACGACGATCTGCATCTCCTGGAGTCCCAGAAAGAGCAGGTAGACGCCGATCCCGGCTCCGACGGCGAATTTAACGGGTTCCGGGAACAGTTCGATGATGTACTTCCGTGCGCCGACCGCCGTCAGGGCGATGAAGATAATCCCTTCGACGAAGACCGCCGCGAGCGCGACCTGCCACGGGACGCCGAGGCCGATAACGACCGTGAACGCGAAGAACGCGTTCAGCCCCATGCCGGGCGCGAGGCCGAACGGTCTGTTGGCCCAGAACGCCATGACGAAAATGGCAACCGCCGATGCGAGGATCGTCGCGACGGTGATCATCTGCTGAATCTCGCCGGCGTCGTAGCCGTCGATCGCGATCGCCTCGCTCAGAATGAGCGGATTGACGACGATGATGTACGACATCGCCAGAAACGTCGTTATCCCCGCGATCGTTTCCGTTCCGAGGTCGGTATCGTGTTCGTCGAAGCCGAAGTACGCTGCGAGTGTCTCGAATGCCCCCATATTGGATGTTCGAGCGTAACAACACCGGTGAGTTAAACGTTCTTGTCCGAATCGGCCGCTATTTGGGCACGTTCGTGGGTATTGTTTGATTGTTGAGTACTATTCCAGACGAAGGCTCGAGCCGATCAGCCGATCGAACGGAAACTCCTGTCGGCGAGACCAACGTATTTCACCTCGGAGCGCGTACCGTGATACCATGAGGTTTGTCATCGTGGGATACGGTCGGGTCGGCTCGCGGACGGCGACGATCCTCGCCGAGGAGGGCCACGAGGTCATCATCGTCGACGACGATATGGACCGGATCGAGCGCGCCACTGACGACGGGTTCGAGACGGTGCACGGCGACGGCGCTGACGAGGACGTCCTCGTCGACGCGGAGATCGAAACCGCCGATGCGATCGGTGCGTTCACGCCCGATCTCAACGCTAACTTCGCCGCGTGTATGGTCGGTACCCACCACGGTTGTCGGACCGTCCTGCGGATCGACGAAGACTACCGCGAGGACATCTACGAGAAATACGCCGAAGAGGTCGACGAGATCATCTACCCCGAACGGCTCGGTGCTGCGGGCGCGAAGACCGCCCTGTTGGGCGGCGACTTCAACGTCGTCGCCGACCTCGCCGCAAACCTCCAGTTGACCGTCCTCGAGATCCGAGACGGATCGCCGGCGGTCGGGAAACGGATGAGCGAACTCGAGCTCCCCGAGTCCGCGCGGATCTACGCCCACGGCCGCGCCCGCGAACCGCTGACGATCCCGCTTCCGGGAACCGAACTCGAGGTCGGGGACGAGGTCGCCGTCATCACCGAGGCCGATCGCGCCGAGGAGGTCCGATCGACGTTGCTGCCCGCAAGCGCGTAGCGTCTGGGTAGTTCCGGATGGGGTATTCGTTTCTCTCGCTGTTCGACCAGTGAGGACGATGCGACAAGGGGGGGAGAGAAACGGGAGCAGGCGCGCAGGCGGGTAGATGGGGTGGAGTGGGGAGGCCGCCTCGCGCCTGTTCCTTTCATCACGACGGACCCCAATAAAACTGCGTCAGACGATCGACTGACGGGGGTCAGACGAGCGCCGGCTGCGAGAACTGTCTCGGGTCCGTCGGGCTGGTTGTCGACTGTAACTCGCACGCTGGTAGCCGACAGGAACGGCTCAGTCGTCGCTTTCGCGCTCGTCCTCGAGTCGGAAGACGAGCACGTTCTGGTGGACCATCGAGGGGACGTACGAGAACGGATAGCCGTAGACGTGGAGGTCCTTCGTGGGGTCGTACCAGATCAGGTTCGCCGCGAGGGTCAGCGGCGCGGTCGATTCGATCGCCCGCGCGAGATCCGCCGAGAGGAACTCGTAGGACTGCTCGCGGTACATATCGCCGATGAAGACGACGACGTGGCCGTCCGGCGCGACGGCGTCGGTGAACCGGTCGAACTTGCCCGCCATATCGTCGAGCCACTCGGCCTTCGTCTGTCGGTCGTCGGGATCCCTCTCCGAATCAGCGTCGGCGTTCGCATTGCGACCGTCGGGATCGGTCTCTGGAGTGTCGGGAGCGCCGGTAGCGCCGGCAGCACCATCGAACGATCCCAGTTTGCTCTCACGCGTCTCGCGCTCGTTGCGCGTCTGCTCGAGTTCGTCCATATGCCAGTAGGGGACGTCGGTCAGCAGCAAGTCGACCGAGTCCTCGGGCACGTCCTCGATCAGGTCGACGCAGTCGCCGTGTTGCATCTCCTGCTCGGCCAGCGGCGGTTCGCCGCGCTCGCGGCGCTCCTCGTTTTCGCGCTCGAGGACTGTCTCGTAGATCTCGATCCATCGTCGGGTGCGCTCGAAACCGATCGCGTTCCGGAGTCCGGTGCCCTCGTGTTCGCAGAAACTCGCGCCTAACAGAGTGCCGCCGACGCCCGCGAAGGGGTCGAGGACGATGTCGCCGGCCTTGCTAAATCGGCCGATCAGTTCCGCGCAGAGTCGCGGCGGTTTCTGCCCACCGTGTTCGCTGCGCAGGTCGTGCTGGACGGCGGGCGGATAGCCCTCGGGGAGCACGGACTTCGTGGCGTACTTCCACTCCTTGCCCGTGAGGTCGTTCACTCGATTGCGCTCGTCGTAGATCCCCCGGTCCTCAACGTAGCGCTGGTGATCCGCGAGGTCGTCGGTGTCGATCACTTCGCCGTCCTCGACCGGCAGTGACTCGTCCCGTGCGCGGTCGGCGTCGAACCCGCCGTCGTCGTCCGTGAACAGGCGGCTCTGGCGGTGTCGATCCCCGTCGTCTGCCATACCTCGAGTGCTCGCGCGGGCCGCTTAAACGCTTGTCATCAGCCGCGCCGGCTCGAGGCGGGTGACACGAATGTTAGCGAGGTCATTTGAACGTCGCCGCCGTACGAACGCGTATGAACATGCTCGTCGACGGCGAGTGGCGGACCGACGCGGGTGAGTACACCGACGACGACGGCTCGTTCGAACGCCAGGAGACGAACTTTCGGGACGAGATCAGAGACGATCCCGACGCCCGGTTCCAGCCCGAGGCGGGCCGGTATCACCTCTACGTCTCCTCCGCCTGTCCGTGGGCCCACCGGACGCTGGTGACGCGGGCACTGAAGGGACTCGAGGACGCGATCTCCGTCTCGATCGTCGATCCCTACCGCGACGAGGACGGCTGGCAATTCACTCCCGAAAAGGAGGGCTGTACGCCCGATCACGTCCACGGCGCGGATTTCCTGCGGGAGTTGTACGTGCGCGCGGATCCGGACGCGACCTGTCGCGTGACGGTGCCGGTACTCTGGGACAAACGGGAGGACACCATCGTCAACAACGAGTCCGAAGAGATCATGCGGATGCTCGACACGGAGTTCAACGAGATTGCCTCGCGAGACGTGGATCTCTACCCCGAGGGCTATCGAGACGAGGTTGATCGGATCATCGACGAGATCTACGAGCCGATCAACAACGGCGTCTATCGCGCGGGGTTCGCGACGAAGCAGGATCCCTACGACGAGGCGGTCGACGACCTCTTCGCGGCGCTCGATCACTGGGACGAGGTGCTGGCTGACCAGCGCTATCTCGCCGGCGATCGACTCACCGAGGCCGACGTCGCGATGTTCACGACGCTCGTCCGGTTTGACAAAGTCTACCACACGCACTTCATGTGTAACGTGCAGTATATCCGTGAGTACGACAACCTCTGGCCGTACCTGCGCGATCTCTATGGGACGTCAGGCGTCGCTCAAACGGTGAACATGGACCACATCAAGGAGCATTACTACACGACCCACCCCGACGTGAACCCGCACGGGATCGTCGCCCGCGGTCCCGACCTCGAGTTCGAAGCACCCCACGACCGCGACGAGCTGCCGGGCAGCCCGCCGTCCGATCTCGTCGCGGCCGCGAACGCCGACGACTAACGAGGACTCGTCCTCGAGAAAACGAACGGACGACGTTAGCAGTAGTTGGCGATACGGTTTCTTTATTCAGAATTAGGTGCGAAACCGAAATACCCGATTCGGTAAGTACAGTACGAAGAGTTAGCGATCAGTACGGCGTAACGATTATGTAGGCGTTATACGCAGAACTACAAATATGACCAATAGAGTGAACGAGTATCTACGGAAACGGCCTTTTCTTGGCACAGTGTTTTTTCTACTGATGTTTGTCAGTGGCAGTGTCGTGTGGATAGTGATAATGCAGCCCTCTCGTCCGCTATTCTCAATTTTGTCTGATGGGGGAGTCTGGTTTACTATTGGCCTACTCGCAGGGCCCTCTGGACTAGTATATTTTATCGTTTCGAAGCGGACTCACTCGCAGACCTGATCGAAAAGAGACCTTCCAGTAAATATGCACACGTAATTGCCGTTCAGTACAGTAACTGTACTTATCGCAGCGGGGTCAAAATATATAATTTCAGAATTATTTCAACAGAAATGGTTGATCTATTGTTTGAAGACGCCAGCGTTGTCCGTCGAACGATTCACATACGAAAATTCGCCAGACTCATATACAACTCCCATTATAATGGCGTGGTGCTGTCCTCCAGACAGCGACGGGTTATATGGGACCGGCTCACCAGTATCGGGCGTCGTGCCGTCAAGCGTGAACTCGATTAAGTAGTATACCGATTCGGTGAAGATATTCTCAAAGGTCTTGGTCTCATCGGGGGCGACTGACGCAGAGGCCGTCAATGTTCGTTGCGGAGATGGGACGGTCACATTTCCAGAGACGCTGTAGCCATCTGCTGTCGTCTCCGATTCAGCGCCAACGTCAACAACCGAAATTCCAATGGTATGCGGGAGATTACTGCGATTCTCGAATTGGAGACTCCCGGCGGGAATGTCGCCGTTGAGAAACTGAGAACACCCAGCAAGACCCGAGACACCGAGAGTACCGAGCGATGTGAGAAAGATACGACGGTTCATACCCAAAGTTTAGACAAGGGATGACAAATATCTTCTGTGAGATAGTCGTCCATAGTTATCAAATCGTCTGATTCGGTTTCAGGTGTTCTTCTAAATAGAGAAACCGTGCTACTATCTACTGATAAATAGGGTTTCACCCAAATCATCAAAACAAGCAAACAGCGGTCAGTTCGCATCTGTACTCACCGTGGGTTTCACGGAGAGTTCTGAATAGAAAGAGCCGTACTACTATCTACTGTTAGGATTCGGCTGCCGTCTGGTCGGCTTCCGCGTCTGCAGGTTCGGCGTCTTCGGTCTCGGTGTCATCGGCCTCGGTGTCTTCAGCAGCGGCGTCTGCGGGCTCGATTTCCGCGGCTTCGAGACGGTCGGAGCCGGTGCGGCCGGATTCGCGTCGCCAGTTCTCGAAGCTGTGTTCGAACTCCTCGTCGGCGATGAACAGTTTCCAGAGAATCCATACGGGGACGAGAACGGGGATCAACGGGAGGAGAACGATCAGGAGTATTGCGCCCATGATATAGCCGAACAGAGACATCTGGGTGTTCGGCCCGTAGCCCGACGACTCGGACACCTTTGTCGACATGTGTGCGGGTACGAACGTATCGGTATTCCGTCTTTCGATTCGAAGGGTCCACGCGGAAACAAATGTCAACGGATCGACGACCGTGACGTGAATCGATGGACGGGATCAGGTCGATTCGAGCCCGCTGCGCCTGCTCGAGTCGTCGCTCAGCACGTTCTCGGCGTCGTCTTGGGGCCGGTAGCCGAGCTCGAGCATGGTCTCGGACAGCGAGAGGAACCGCTCTGCGTTGTCGGAGATTCCGTGGGCGATCAGGGGAGATTCCGCGAGCGTCGCCGTCGTCGCCGCGTTGAGCACCCGCTGACAGTCGCCGGGGCTGAGCCACATCGCGCGGGCGTAGCGCTCCCCGGCACCGTCGCGTTCGTCGCACACCCGGCGGAGTTCGTCGCGGGTGAGCAACCACCCGATTCGGAGGTTCACCACCTCGAGTCCGTGCCGATTCGCGTAGTACGATCCCATCGCCTCGCCGAAGACCTTGGTGACGCCGTAGAAGGTGTCCGGATCGGTCGGATCGCTCGGCCGGACGATCTCGGGGCTCCCCACCGTCGACTCCGGCCGGATCGCCGAGACGGTGTTTCGCATGTTGACCGCGTGGTTCGAACTCGCGAAGACCACCCGCTCGAGGTCGTTTTCGACCGCGGCCTCGAAGGCGTTAGCGAGGCCGTCGACGTTCGGTCCGCGAACCTCGTCCCACTCCGCCCGCGGCGAGGCGTTGGCCGCGAGGTGGATCAGGACGTCCTGGCCCTCGAGCGCATCGACGAACGCCTCGCGGTCGGTGATCTCGAGTGGGGTTGTGTCCAGATCCTCGGTCTCGCTGTGGGAAAAGAGCGTGAGATCGTGATCGCCGTCCGGAAACGCGTCGATGGCTTCCCGGCCGACGTTCCCCGACGCACCGGTGATCGCGATATTCGTCATACCTGAGAGACAGCGACGAGGCCGAAATAGGTCGGGCCAGCGCCTTCCGGCTAGTACTGTAGAACCGAGTTAGTTACCAGTAGTTGACACTACAATTTCTTTGATCAGAGTTGGCCGTGAAAACCACGTTTAGTATAGGTCAAGTAGGTAACGAAGCAGAAATCGACTTCACTGATAGCTGTCAAAACATGAGCCATTGAGATGCACCTGCTTTCACTTGTCGGAATCTGCGTCAGTGAGGTCAAGCGCCACTTGTGCTAACAGTATTGCAACGAGAAGAACAATAGGTAACGTAAACAGCCACCCACCTTCGATATAGAGAGCCCAGCTACAAAAGGCCAAAAACAAGATCCCAAAAAGTCTCGGACTTTTAATCATAAATAGGAATGGTTCTGAAATTATATATGATTTTCGCATATATAGTATATCTGACCGCAAAAGACGGTATAATCGCGTTATGTTCGCACACGTAGTTATCGAATCGCCCGGTTCAATTCGAGCGCGCCTCTGTATACAGAAACTGGGCTACTCTCTACTGTGACGAGAACCCCGTCAGCAGTACCTTGAAAGCCCCTTCCGCGCTGGACTCCCGGGCCTCGCTGTGCGCCTCGGCTCGCTCCCACCGGTCGCTCACCTGCGGTGCTTGCGTCGTCCGGGTTCGTCCAGCGCGGAAGCCCCTTTCATTCCCACCCGGCGGTGGAACGCACGGGTTGTCTGAGAAACGTTCGAAATCGCGGTTGCTGATCTATGGCTCGACGACGAGCTTGCCGACGCTCTCGCGATCCCGCATCGCCGCGAAGGCATCGTCGGTGTCCGCGAGCGCGTACGTCCGATCGATTTCGGGCCGCAGTCGGCTGTCGGCCGCGAGTTCGACGAGCCGCCGGAGGTCGTCCTGGGTCCCCATCGTGGAGCCGACGATGCACTTGTGGCCGAGAAAGAGGTTCGTCACGTCGATCGTGGATTCGCCGCCGGCCGTGCGGCCACAGATCGCCATCGTCCCGCCGCGGCGCATGACTGATTGGCCGAGTTCGGTGAACTCGCCGCCGAGGTGGTTGATCACCCCGTCCGGTGCGCCGATCGTCTCGACCTCGTCGCGGATCTCCTCGAGGTCCGTCGATCGAATTCCGTGATCGAGACCGAGTTCGCGGACCCGCTCGAGCTTCGCTTCCGACGAGGACGTCCCGATCGTCTCTGCGCCGAAAACGTCCGCGAGCTGGATCGCAGCGACGCCAACGCCACCGGTCGCGCCGGGAACGAAGACGAGGTCGGCGGGACCAACCTCGGCTCGCCGGAGCATGTGGTAGGCGGTCATGTAGGCCGTCGGAATCGCGGCGGCCGTCGTCGCGTCCATCCCCTCGGGCAACGGAACGAGCCGATCGGCCCGGACGCGGGCCGTCTCGGCGAGGCCGCCGTGGAACAATGAGAACCGCTCGCACATGTTCTCGGGCCCCTCGCGGCAGAATCGACAGGAGCCACAGGTCTGGTTGGGACAGAGGACAACCCGGTCGCCGGGCTCAAGGCCGCGAACTTCTCCGCCGGTTTCGCTCACGACGCCTGCCACGTCGAGGCCGGTGACGAACGGCAGATCGTCGGCGTCGACCATCGCCGAGTCCCCCTCGAGGATCCAGAGGTCGTGACGATTGATCGCGCACGCCTCGACGTCGACCAGCGCCTCGGTCGGGCCGGGTTCGGGGTCGTCCCGTTCGATCACGCTCACTCCCTCGGGGCCGATCAAGTCGGTGAAGGCTGCGGCTCGCATCGAGTGGAACGTCGGCGAGGAGGACAAAGAAAGTAACCAGTTCAGTAGCTGTCGAGCGTCTCGACGACGGCCTCGTATGCTGGTTTCGGCTCGTACCAGTCGTCGAACAGCAGCGGATCGCCGATGAACAGCTCTGGAAAGTTCTCGTAGTATCGCAGCCACGAGGTCGCGTCGTTGACGCCTGCGACGGTCATCCCGTCACAGCCGGTCTCGAGACAGACCTCGGTGATCTCGCGGTAGTAGTCGGCCTGCAGCTCGAGCGGGTCGTCGGGAGCGTCGTGCTCGTAAAAGTCGACATCCATCTCGGTGATCTCAACGTCGAGTCCGAGATCCTGAAACCGCTCGATATTTTCGGCGATCGACTCGGGATCGGGCCGGTCGAAGAGCGCGTGCAACTGGAGCCCAACGCCGTCAATCGGCACGTCCCGCTCAAGTAAGTCCGCGAGAAGGTCGTAGATCGCGTCGGATTTCTCGTTGACTGCCTCGCCCCCGTAGTCGTTGTAGTAGAGGTCGGCGTGGGTGACCTCGTCGGCCCACCGAAAGGCATTCGCGATGTAGTCCTCGCCCATCGCGTCATACCACATCGTCTCGCGCAGCGAGTCGTCGTCGGCGACGGCCTCGTTGACGACATCCCAGGTATCGATCTTCTTCCGATAGCGCCCCGCGACGGTATAGATGTGATCGCGAAGGAACTCCCGGACCCGCTCGTCGGAGTGGTTCCACGTTTCGAACCACTCGGGCTGTTGTTGATGCCAGACGAGAGTATGCCCTCGAACGGACATGTCGTTCGCGAGAGCGAAGTCGACGATCGTGTCCGCGTCACCGAAATCGTAGGTGTCCGGCGAGGGACGGAGCGGGCCCATCTTCAACGGACTCCCCGGGGTGACCGCGTCGAACTCCGTCGCGAGGACTCGACGATGGTCCGACTCAGTTCGCAGGGAGTCGGGACCGATCATGGCTCCGACGGTCAGTCCGCGCTCGGCCGCGAGCTCGCGGAGGGAACGATCAGTTGTCATCGCTGTAACGACTGTACGCTACAGCGAACCGACAATAACCGTTGCGGGACTGCGGTAGGTCACCGCACGGTGGGCGGTCTCATCGGATCGTGTCTCTCCTGCCGGAAGGCGATAACGGCGACGATCGAGCGAAAGAAGACGTTATCAACTCGCCACGACGACCGTCCCGCGGTCGCGAGCGTACTCGAGGAAGTCGTCGAACGCGTCGGCTGCGGTCATGGTGTCACGATCACTGACGACGGTGGCCTTTCGACGGGCTCGAGGCCGGCCTCGGCAACGTTGTCGTTTTCACGCCGAACTCACACGAACCGTCCCGTCGTCGGTACGACGCCAGTAGACGCGCCTGAACCAGATGGCAGTGTGCTTTTCGCCCGGCCCGCCGTACGATCGGCTACCCGTGACAGCCCCCACGACGTGGGACGTCGAACTTCGCGTGCCGGCGGACGCCGATTTGGACGCCGCCGGCGAGTCCCGAACGATCGAGGTCCGCGAGGATCAGGCGATCCTCGCGGCAGCCCGCGCTACGGGCCTCTGGCTGTCGGCAGACTGCCAGCAGGGCTGGTGTATCACCTGCGGCGCAAAACTGCTCTCCGGCGAGGTCGATCACAGTCAGGCCAAACGGTACTACCCGGAGGACGAGGCGGCCGGGTTCGTCCTCACTTGCGTCGCGCGTCCCCGCTCGGACTGCGTCATCGAAGTCGAGCGCTACGACGAGTTACTCAGACACCGCGCCGATCACGACAGGCCGCCGGGTCGGTCGAAGCTCGAGTGAGGGTCGGATCCTCGAGCCGCTGTGGGCGACCGAACCGAGAGTGAGACGGGACCGGAAACTGCCCGCCGAACGTTTTCCGCCCCGTCACCGTAGGCGCTCCCATGACGGAGCCGACGACACCGCAGTTCACCGGTATCCTGCTCTACGACGGCGACTGCCCGTTCTGCTCGGCGGCCTCGACCGCGATGCGCCAGCTCGAGGCCGTCGGCATCGTCCCGTGGGAGGAGCCGGCCGCACAGGCGTTCCTCGATGCCCAATTCGGCGAGGCTCCGTTCGCGCTGTTCTTCGCGGATATCGAGGCCGAGACGGTCTGGGCGGGTCGAGCCGCCGCGAGCGAGTTGTGCGAGCGGGCCGGGATTCCAGTGCTCGTGCGAGATATCGTCGACGAGAACTACGAGCGGTTCGCGGACGCTATCCAGTCGGTTTCGGGGACTGACCACGAGATCGATCCCTATCACGACGCGTATCCGCTGGCCGACGACGCCGCGGCGCTGTTCGATGATTTAGCATCGAACGCGAATCGAACGCATATCCCGACCGGATCGAACTGATTCTTCGAGGGGCGGTCGTCGCGCCGTCTTACTCCGCCGACGGATTCGGCGCGGGGAGGGATCGAAGCTCGCGCGGCGGGACGAGGTAATTCGCCCGGTTGGTGACGCTGATATACTGGAGAATGCCGCTGTTGAACACCGGGGCATCGAGGTCGGTCCCGGTCATCGCTTCGCGGGTTTTCACGAAATTGTCGATCGAGCGCTGGAGCGAGAGGAAGTGGGTGGCTGCGGTGTCGTCGTCGGTCGAATCGAAGTCCCGTCGGAGGATGATTGGCTCGCCGTTCTCGCGGGCGCGAGCGGCCTTCTGGGCGTGCCCGACCGTTCCCTCGCGGGCGGTCGCAGCCGGGTCGCCGCCGACCTCGGTCACGCGACTCGAGTCGCCGAGGTTGTGGCCGGCCCCCTCGACGAGATCCTCCGCGTTGTGGTTCGGCGAGAACATCTTGGCGACGCGCTGGCCGCGGCTGTCCTGATTGTACCACTGATGCAGGTGCAACTGGATCTTCGAGAGGTGAATCGTCGTCCCGCCGGCGAACGGACCCTCGTCGATCGTCACGCGGTCCTCGCTCGCCTGATTTTGTCTGAAGCCGGATTTGAACCCCATGAACATCGGCGCGTCGTCCGGAACGGGATCGCCGTCGGGGATGCCGCGGACGCCGGACTGATTGTCGGCCGGGAGGCCGCGACCGATGAACCCGGTTCTGCGATCGTTTACTTCGAATATTCCGTCGAACGTCCCGTCGACCTCGAGCCCATTGAGTTCGTCGAGTTCGCCCTTGAGGGCCTCCTCGGCGCTCAGGGTGACGTGACCGTAGTCGCTGGCCAGGTGGAGCAAGGCGTCGTACTCGTCGAGTTCCGGGTCGTCGTGTGGCGTCAGTGACGTCGGCTCGGGGAGGTCGACTCCCGAGAGGTCCGCGTCGAACCGGTTGAAGTACGCCGGTCCGTAGGCCATCGTGAACGCCAGTCCCTCGTTGCCGCGTTTGTACGCCTGCTCGAGCGTTCGGAACGCGGCCTCGAGTCGCTCGCGTTCGGCCGTCGCGTCGGCGGGACCGTCGCCGACGTACTCGAGGCCGAGCAGGAGGTGGTGTTCGGGTGGCCGAACGTTTCCGCCGTCGTCCGTTGCGAGGAACTCGTTCCACGCGTGCTGGCGATCCGGGAGCTCCTCGGGGGCGAGCGCGGCCTGTGGCACGTCCTCGGTCTCCTCGCGCTGGAGGCAGGCGGCGAGCGCGCTCGCACCGCCGATGGCGACGGCGCTGCGGACGAACGCGCGACGCGAGAGTCCGCGATCCGGCCCGTTCATACACGACCATGGGGGGTTGGCGGCTAAGGATATTGCGGTTACACTGATCGGCCGGACGGGGAGACGGCAGCCGATGGGGCGACGTTCAGGTTGAACGAACCGTCGGCAATATTCGGGTCGTTACGGCAGTTGCAAGCAAAGATTGATACAGCGAGTTATGGGAGTCGATCGGTGGGATGTCCGACGAAAAACCACACGCGGCAGGGAACGTCGATGCGGGGGACACGAGCGAGCGCGTCGGAATGGCGGTACTCCGCGAGCGCGGGCTCGAGCCCGAGGAACTGCGCGAGAAACTGCTGGACGCGATCGGGGCCGAGTTCACGACGTACTACTACTACACGAACCTGCGAATGCACCTCGCTGGGCACGAGGACTACAAGGAGATCACCGAGGACGCCCGCCTCGAGGACCGGGCGCACTTCGAACTCGTCGCGCCGCGGGTGTACGAACTCGGCGGCGCGCTGCCCAACGACATCCGGGAGTTCGCGGATCGTGCGTCCTGTCCGGACGCGGAGATGCCGGTCCCGTACGAAACCGAGGGGTTCGACCTCGAGAACCTGACCGCCGAGAACATCCTCGAGGTACTGCTCGAGGCGGAGCGCTGTGCCATTCGAACGTGGTCAGAGATCTGTGACATGACCCACGGCGTCGATCCGCGGACTTACGACATGGCCCAGCGCATCCTCCAAGAGGAGATCGAACACGAGGCGTGGTTCGTCGAACTCCTCTCGATGGAACGAGACGGAGAGACCAACCCGGCAGGTCACTTCGTCCGAGGCGAACCCGGTGACGCGCCACTCTCGACGAACCGGCGGTTCAACGACAGCGCGTAACGCAGACTCGGATCTCGAGCCGATCGGCTCGTTGCAGGCGTGGGATACGAGAGCCCCACTCTGAACCCTCGGCCCGCTGTCGCGGCCGTTACCGCGCCGCTGGCTCTCGATTCGAAGCCGTGAGCGGTGAGCCGCCGACGGACGAGTACCGGTACAGCCATTCCGCTGTGTATCCAACGGTAACTATGATCGAAGTCGAGGTGTTCGTCGAGATCGATGCGCCGCCCGCGGTCGTCTGGGAGACACTGCTCGAGTTCGAGTACTATCCGGAGTGGAATCCCATCAGCCGGACCGTCGAGGGTGTCGAAATCGACGGAACGGAGCGACGGGGACGGTACCAGCCCGTCGATTCCCGCCGGTTTCTCGACGGGCCGATGATCGTCACCGTCGAGCCGTACAGACGCCTCGCCTGGCTCGACCGGTTCGTGCTCCCGTTCGCGCTCGATCGCTACCACGAGTTCCACCTCGTACCGATCGACGACGGGGAGCGGACGCGGTTGCTACAGCGGGAGACGGTCCGCGGGGCACTCGTGCCGCTGGTGTTCGACGAGGGGCAAGTCGAACGGGCGTTCGTGGCGATGAACAAGGCGATCGCGGCCCGTGCCGAACGACGGACGAGCGCGACGGCCTGACTCGAGAGGGCGATACCTCGGGCTCGATCTGAACTGTCTTCCCGGCGTGCGGTGGCGCGCGCTGGGCCGTGGCGAGCATGGCGAGGCCGAACGAAGTAAGGCCTCGAAAAGCGAGCGGTGACCGTCGGGAGCCGCGAGCGACAGGTGAGCCGCGGCCCGAAACTGCGCGAGGTCTTCGCGAACGGGGAGAGGGAAGGCTTGTCAGAGCTTGCTCTGACAGTGGATGAGCGAGCGACGGCAGGAGCGAGTGAATCGGTTGGGGAGGGTGTGGTGATTCCTTGTTGCCACGATACCAGGACACTGCTTCCTTTCGGATGCCCCTGAGTACCATTCTAGGACGACCGCTCGAGCGTGACACGATCGTTCACCCGGGCTACGAATCGCTCACCCTCGCGTCTCAGTGAGAGACTGACATCGAAAACGCAGACGACCGCAGGTTCAAGTACGGACGGGCGGCCAGAGCCGTCGTGACCCGTCACACAGTATCCCGCTCGAGCCTCGAGCGGACCGACTCGACCCACGCAGACAGGGTGGACGATGGGACATAGGGCACTGGTCGCCTACCGGCGACCGGATCGACTCTACGACCTGCGATACAGCCACTGGGGCGGCGAGGAGCTATCGCTTGCCGACGAGATCACCGCCGCCACTCCGCTGGCCGACGGCTCGATCGCGGGACCCCTCGTCGCGGATTCGATCAGCCGCGATCGAATCCTGACGGACCACCTCGATCCCTGCGTCCACGAAGCCCTGTATCTGGTCGATCCGGCGACCGACTACGCGGTCGACGCCTACCGAGTCTGCTGGCTCGAGTGGGGTGACGGCCGCGACGATGGTCGGGGAGCGGTCATCGCGACCGATCGTGACGACGACGAGACGGTCAGGCGCTGGTTTCGCGCGACCAAGACCGCGCTGGCGGACGTTATCGAAATGGGGGCGCTCTCGCGGCGGGCCGCACAGGCCTATCTCGAGGCACGCGTCTGCGAGGAGTACGACGGGCTCGTCTACACCTACGGTGAGTCGATCGATGACGAATCCGGTGCCGGATACGAACCCACGCCGGACCACTGGCTCGAGAACACGGAACGAACGGATGAGGAACGAACCGAGGACAACGGACCATTCGACAATCGACCCAGCGGCGACGATGGTACGAGCGACGACGCGAGCAGTGACGGAACGGACGACGGGGACCGAAGCGAACCCTCCTGACTCACTCGCTAGCGTCCCAACGTGCGTCCGCGAGCGTCCGCTGGACGACCTCGTTGCCGACGGCTTCCGCGAGCGTTTCGAAGCCGGCCCGCTCGCCTCGGTCGCTGGCGTTGGCGACGAGCCGCGAGACGATGAACTCCGGCGTCGACCGGCCCACCGTGCCGAAGCGGGGCTGGTAATCGACGAGCAACTCGAGGTCGGGGTTCAGCCCCTCCGCGAAGATGCCGTCGACCCGTGCTTGGGGAGGCAGCGGCTCTAAGTCGTCCGCGAGGTGGGTGACAAACACGGCCAGTGCCTCCCGGTCGACGGAGAGCGTGACCAGCCCGTGGAGCAGATCCGCCGCGCTGCCCGGCTCCGTGATCGCCTCGAACTCGTCGACCAGCATCAGGGTGCGCCCGCCGGTCGAGAGCGGCGGCACGATCGACCGCAGCGTGGACTCGAGGACGCCGGCGTTGAAACTCGCGTGCCGGCGGTGGAAGACCAGCGAGTCGACGGGCGTCACCTCGGCCCGATCCGCGGGAACCGGCAGCCCCATCGTGGCCAGCAGGACGACCTGACACAGCGTCTCGAGCAGGGTCGTCTTCCCGCCGCTGTTCGCGCCCGTCAGGACGGCGACGCGCTGCGCTCCGGGGACCGCGTTCACGTCGTCCGGAACGCTCGTGATGCCGTGCTCGCCGAGCCCGTAGGTAACCGGCTGGACCGAATCTTCGTCTCGCGCGGCCAGCGTGAGGTTGCGCGCGTTGACGACGGACACGGCAGCGTCCTCTCCCGTCACGAAAATGGGACGGGTACAATCGTACTCGAGCGCAAAGCGGGCCAGCGAGAGGTGTAGCGCGATGTCGTCGACCGCTGCGACCGCCTGATCGACGGCCTCGCTGGCCTCCGCGAGCGTTTCCTGGAAATCACTCGCGACGGTTTCCTCCCGCTCATCGACCGCTTCGGTGAGGTCGGTCCGCAGCGTGCGCAACGTGTCACCGACGAAACCCGTCGCGTCCGCCGCGTCGGTCGGCATTGCGTCCCGAACCCGATCGATCGTCACGTCCGTCTCGCTCAACAGCCGGTCCTCGAAGGACTGGCGAAAGCCCTCGACGTCGTGGACGCCCTCCGAGCGCAGGTCCTCGATCAGCGCGAGGGCGTCGGCGTCCATGTCCTCGACCGCACCCAGCGCGTCCCGGAGGCGGTCGAGTTCCTCGTCGGCACCCTCGCGGACTCGGCCGCCGTCCAGCGCCGCCAGCGCCTCGGCGGCCGCCGCGAGCCGGTCGCGCTCGAGGTCGGCGATCCCGGCGAACGGTCCGGAGTCGACGCCGGCCGCGAGCAAGGCGAGTGCGGCTTCGACGGCCGCGCGCTCGCTCCCGTCGCGCTCGTCGTAACGTTCGTAGGCCTCGAGCACGGCCTCGCGATCGTCGGCGGCGAGGTCGGCCCAGGCGTCTCGAGCCGCGAGCACGTCGTCGAGACGCTCCTCCATCGCCGCTCGACCGTCGAGGGGCGTCAGCACCCGAATTCGGTCTGCCGCGCGCTGCGTGACGGCGTGGTCGACCGCGAGATCCAGCAGTTCCTTGTAGGCCGACCGCGCGTCGCTGGTCGCCAGAACGTCCATTCCCGCACCGCCGGTCGCCCGGCGCAAGATCCGCGTCGCTCGCCCGCGAGCGAGCCCGGCATCCGCGAGCGCCCGCACGTCGCCGCTCTCAATCGCCTGGATCGCCCGCTCGCGACCCAACTCCTCGACCAGCGTCTCCCGCGTCTTCGGGCCGACCCCCCAGTACTCCTCGAGTCGCATACGCTGTGGACTCGGGGGAACGCTCTTGAACGCTGTGTCTCGAGCGCCGGGATTCCGCCAGGTTGTCCTCGCGACATCTATCCCGCATCTCGACTGCGTCTCGTCTCCACGAGAGAAACCGCCAGGCGAAGGGTGCTGTCGGTCACTATGCATTGTCGTGGTAGTCACTAGTCGTCGTGGTACCAGCACCAGTCGGTCTGCTGAGTCGACGCTGTTACGCAGTTTCTCGGAATGTATCCACGATTGTGGATACAATTCACGTTCGGAGGGAGTCGAAGGAGCACAAACACGGGGACTTTTATCGGTTCGGTGCCCTACTGACTCCCATGACTGATGGGCGGGGCGAAACTCCCCGGCGAACAGGAATGACCGAAAAGTGCGGCGTCGTCGGCGTCTCACTGGCCGGTCGGGACGCGGCACGACCGTTGTACTATGCGCTCTACGCACTCCAGCACCGCGGGCAGGAGTCCGCGGGGATCGTCACCCACGACGGCTTCCAGCAGCACAGCCACGTCGAGATGGGGCTCGTGGGCGACGCCTTCGGCGAGGACGACCTCGACACGCTCAACGGATCGGCGGGGATCGGGCACGTCCGGTATCCGACCGCCGGTTCGGTCGACTCCTCCTGTGCACAGCCGTTCTCCGTCTCGTTCAAGAGCGGCTCGCTCGGCCTGAGCCACAACGGCAACCTCGTCAACGCCGACGAGATCCGCGACGAACTCGCCGCCGCGGGCCACGCCTTCACCAGCGACGGCGACACCGAGGTCATCGCCCACGACCTCGCGCGCAATCTCCTCGAGGAGGATCTCGTCCGCGCCGTCAAGCGCACGATGGGGCGGATCCACGGCTCGTACTCGCTGACGATCACCCACGACGATACGGTCCTCGGCGTGCGCGACCCGCAGGGGAACCGCCCGCTCTGTATCGGTGAGCTCGAGGACGGCTACATTCTGGCCTCCGAGTCGGCGGCGATCGACACGTTAGACGGGGACCTCGTCCGCGACGTTCGGCCGGGCGAACTGGTCGTCCTGCAGGAAGACGGCGCAGGGTTCGACTCCTACCAGCTCGTCGAACAGGAGAACACCGCCCACTGCTTCTTCGAACACGTCTACTTCGCGCGCCCCGACAGCGTCATCGACGACACGCTGGTCTACGAGGCCCGCCGCAATCTCGGCCGCAAGCTCTGGGCGGAAAGCGGCGTCGAGACCGACGTCGTGATGCCCGTCCCCGACTCCGGGCGCGCCTTCGCCTCGGGCTACGCCGACGCCGCGAGCGAGACGACCGCCGACGGCGAACCTCGAGCCGCGGACGACGACGGCGTCGAGTTCGCCGAGGGGCTGATGAAGAACCGATACGTCGGCCGGACGTTCATCATGCCGACCCAGGACGAGCGCGAACGCGCGGTGCGGCTCAAGCTCAACCCGATCAAGTCCACGATCGAGGGTAAAACCGTCACCGTCATCGACGACTCGATCGTTCGCGGGACGACATCGACCCAACTCGTCCAGCTCCTCAAGGACTGCGGGGCCGAGGAAGTCCACGTCCGTATCGGCGCACCGGAGATCATCGCCCCCTGCTACATGGGCATCGACATGGCCACCCGCGAGGAGCTGATCGCCGCGGACAAGTCGACCGACGAGATTCGCGAGGCGATCGACGCCGACAGTCTCGCTTACCTCTCGACCGACGCCGTGGCCGACGTACTCGAGAAAGACCGACTCGACCTCTGTCTGGGCTGCGTGACCGGCGAGTACCCCTACGACATCGACGGCGAGGAGACCGACCGCGACGTGAGCCGTCCCGACGTGAGTGGGACGCAGTTGCCCGCGGACGACTAACAAACTTTTGCGCTGCGGGTGCGCCTTCGGCGCACCCTCGGCAAAACTTTGATGAAAAGCACTCCTCCTTCCCCTCCAGCCGCGCGTTGCGCGGCTTCCGGGTCAGTCGTCGGCCCGCTCGCGCCTCCGGCGCTCGCGGAAGTACCGGTGTTCTCGGACCGTTAACCGCATCGATCACCCTTGGAACGCTTCGGCGAACTCCGTCGGGAGCGTTCCGATCTCGATCCCCCAGGCGATCGGCAGCCAGCCAACTGCGACGAGCGTGATCAGAACGATTCCGATGACGTTGAGTCCGACGCCGATTTTGGCCATCTGCGGCAGCGTGATATAGCCGCTGCCGAAGACAATCGCGTTGGGCGGGGTCGCGACCGGCAGCATGAACGCGAAAGAAGCCGCGGTCGCGCCGGCGATCATGAGTCCGAAGGGGTGGACGCCGATCCCGACGGCGACACCGGCAAGAATGGGCATCAACATCGCCGTCGTCGCCGTGTTTGAGGTAACCTCCGTCAGGAAAATGGTCATCACGACCACAGCGAACAGAATGACGATCATGGGAACGCCGCCGAGCAACTCGAGGCGTTCGCCGATCCAGGCCGCGAGCCCGGTATCCCCGAAGCCGCTGGCGATCGCGAGGCCGCCGCCGAACAGGAGGATGACGCCCCACGGAATGTCGACGGCGTTCGTCCAGTCGAGCAGGAAGGTGTGGTCGCCGTCTTCGGTCTTCGTCGGCAGGGTGAACAGGACCATTGCACCGCCGATGGCGACGATCGTGTCGGCGTCCTCCGGCGGCGCAATTCCGAGAAGCGGATCGATCAGGCTGGCACCGATCCAGGCCGCTGCCATCCCGACGAAGACGACGGCGACCATTTTTTCCTGCCGAACCATCGGCCCCAGCCGCTCAAGTTCGCGGTCGATCGTGTCCGCACCGGCCGGAAGTTCCTCGAACTCGGGCGACACCGCGCGAGTGACGTAGACGTAGACGGCGACGAGGCCGATCGCCGAGATCGGGACGCCGTAGAGCATCCACTCCGCGAAGGAAACCGACTGGTCGAAAAGCGCGTCGGCCTGGCCCGCGAAGAGGACGTTCGGCGGGGTTCCGATGAGCGTCGAGACGCCGCCGACGGACGCGCCGTAGGCGATACAGAGCATCAGCGCGATACCGAAGGAGAAGTTGCCCTCGCTCGTGTCGACCTCGAGGTCGGTCTCGTCGACCAGATCGGCGGTCTGGTAGATGACCGCCAGCGCGATGGGGACCATCATCATCACGGTCGCGCTGTTGGACACCCACATCGAGAGAAACGCCGTGGCGAGCATGAACCCGAGGATGAGTCTCGAGGGTTCGGTGCCGACGGCCTTGATCGTCCGCAGGGCAATCCGCCGGTGGAGCCCCCACCGCTGCATGGCCATCGCGAGGAAGAACCCGCCCATGAACAGGAAGATCAGCGGGTGACCGTAGGACGGCGTCGTGTCCGCGACGGGCAGCGCGCCAGTCAGCGGGAACAGGACGATCGGTAGCAGCGACGTGGCGGGGATCGGGATCGCTTCGGACATCCACCAGACGGCGACCCACGCGGTGACGGCTGCGACCGCCTTCCCCGCGGCTGACAGCCCACTCGGCGTCGGCGAGAGGAAGATCAGCGCGAACAGCAGCGGCCCGAGGACGAAGCCGACCCGCTGTCGAAGGTCGTACGTGCCGCCGACATCGAACGGGGAGCCGCCGTCGTCGCCGCGGTCGCTTCCGGACCCGCCGTTGCCGGGGTCGTTCCCAACCCCGTCGCCAGGATCGGGTTCGTCGCGCTCGTCACGATCGCGACCCCCATCGGGAAACACCCGCCGTGCGAGGCGTCGCTCTTCGGGCTCGAGATCGTCCATGTCCGCGATCATGGCCGGCGCGTCGAGCGTGAGGTACGCCTTCGTTCGGGCGTTGACGACCCACAGGTACGTCCACAGCCGCTGCGTCATCGATCGAGAGGCCGACTCTCGCTCCGTCACCATTCTCTCCGATGTTCCCACGGGACGGCGTATAACTAGTGATCACTTACGTCGATTGTACGAGCGGAAACTGGAGCGAACAGGCCGAATCGCCTCGCAGCGGGCTCGAATTTTGAATCGCAACAGACCGCGGAACGCACAAGACGCTGACCGGACAACTCGAGATATGCCGCTCCTGCAGTTCGATACGACACTGTCGCTGTCGGACGCGGAGAAGACCGCCCTCGCCGACCGGGTGACAGAGCTGTACGCGACCGAGATGGAGACGACGCGGGGACACGTCGCCGTAACGATCCGCGAGCGCGACGAGGCCAATCTTCACCTCGGACGCGCCGTCGAGGGACCGTTGCTCTTTCTCGATGCCGAGGTCCGTCGCGGTCGGCCGTTCGAACGGAAGCGAGCGTTCGCGCTCGCGACCATGGAGTACGTCCGCGATGGCTTCGACGTGCCCGACGAGAACGTGAAGGTCGTCTTCACCGAACACCCCGGCGAGGCGATGATGGGCGTCGACCGCGTCGGCGGCGAGTGGAACGAGGACAGCGACAACGAAGAGTGAGCCTCGAGTCCGCAATCGCTTCGATCCGAGGTGCGTCAGTGTTCGATCCGAGTACGGCGGTGAGAGCGCTGGGACCGTTCTGCGGCCGCTGAAACTACTATCCGTCACACTCCCGTACGGACTCGTATGTACCGCGTTCTACTTCCGGTCGACGAGAGCGAATCGCGAGCGCGAGCACAGGCCACCGCCGTCCGCGACCTCCCGGGCGCGGCGACGGACGTCTCGGTCGACGTCCTCCACGTCCGCGAGGAGACGGGCGGAACCGACGCCGAGTGGGCGGCGGGCGGGTTCGCCGAGGAGTACGCCGACGAGATGGCGCGAGTCGCCGACGACGAGTCCCTCCCCGCGTCGGTCGAGGCGGCGGTCGACACGCTCGAGGCGGAGGATCTCGAGTGGACGGTCCGCACGGCGATGGGTGATCCCGCGGACGCGATACTCGAGGCAGCGGCAGAGTACGATAGCGACGCGATCGTCGTCGGCGTTCAGGGGCGATCGCCCGTCGGCAAGGCGCTCTTCGGGAGCGTCACCCAGTCCGTGATTCTCGAGGGGAATCGCCCAGTGATGGTCGTTTCCACCGATGAGGATGAGTAACGTCGCTCGGCGCCGACGAGCGACGGCGCGGCGACGACTACCGTAGACAGGCCGCCACGACCTCGAGCATGGCTTCGCCGCGGACCTCGTCGGCGAACAGCGGGACCCGACGGACGTCGGTTCCGCGGAAGAGCTCCTGCGCCTCCGCCAGGGCGTTCTGCTGGACGTCCCAGCGCCGTTGACAAAACGCGCAGTCGTCGAGGTTCGGCTGCAGGAACTCGCCGTCGACGTCGTCAGTGACGTTCGACAGCGGCTCCATCACTCGGTTGACGACGACGGTCCCGACGGGAATCTCGAACTCTCGGAGCTGCTGGCGCAGGCGCTTCGACTCGAGGACGCTCATCTCCTCGGGGACCATGACGATCCGGAAGTCCGTCCGCGCGGGATCTCGCAGGGCCGCTCGAAGACGCTCGATGCGTTCGCGTAACACGTCCAGATCCTCGAGATCGCCCTCGTCGGTGTCCTCGCCCCCGCCGAACATCCCCTTGACGCCGTCGATCATCCCGCCGATTTGCTGGCGGAATTTGACGAGTCGGCCCATCATCGTGTCCATGATCTCGGGCAACTGCAAGAGCCGGAGCGTGTGACCCGTCGGCGCCGTGTCCACGATCACGCGCTCGAAGCGGTCGTCGTCCATGTACTCGAGCAGGAGCTGCATCGCGGCGGCCTCGTCGGCTCCCGGCATCGCGCCGCCGAAGAGGGCGTCCATCGGTGACTCGCCGCCGAGCATCTCGCCGAGGCCGCCGAGCGGACCGCCGTTGCCGCCGTCGCCACCGGGGAACGGAGAGCTCCCACCCCCGCCTCCAACCCCATTCCCGATCCCGCCGCCCTCACTGTCGGAGAAGGGGGAGCCCTCGTCCGTTCCCGTTCCGCCGAAGGGAGTCTCTCCCTTCTCGAGCGCGGCCTCGGGATCGATCTCGGCCGCGTAGAGGGGGATGTCGTCGCGGATCCGTTCGGGGTCAGCCGGGATATCGGTCTCGAACGTGTCCGAGAGCGAGTGCGCCGGGTCGGTCGAGACGACCAGCGTTCGGGTGCCGCCGCGGGCGCTGTCGAGGGCGGTCGCGGCCGCCATCGTCGTCTTTCCAACGCCGCCTTTGCCGCCGTAGAGGACGTACTCGGGGCCGTCAATCGGCTCGTCCGACGGCTCGACGTCGATCGTCTCGCGTTCGTCCAGTTCCGCGTCGTCG
This sequence comes from Natrinema zhouii, assembly GCF_013456555.2. GTDB lineage: Archaea > Halobacteriota > Halobacteria > Halobacteriales > Natrialbaceae > Natrinema > Natrinema zhouii. The sequence continues at coordinate 648,466 of NZ_CP059154.1, read as the reverse complement.
ACCGACTCCGTCGGCGTCACCTCGATGGTGTGTGCGTCGTCGTTGTTCCCCTCCCTCGCCTCGTCTTCCTCGTCGACCGGTTCGACGTCGATGCCACTCATACGGCTCGGTTCCCCGTCCCAACACGAGTATTCGTCGGTCTCGGTTTCGGAGCGATAGCGCTAGATCGCTCTCACTCCGTCGGCGTCCCCGAAACCGACGACTCGTCGCCGGAGACGGCATCGCGGAACGCCAGCGCGAGCGGCACGGCCCACAGCGTCGTGTACAGCGCTTGCGTGAACGGGTTCGAGAGCAGCGAGTAGCGGAGCCGCGCCCAGCGGTTCTCGAGCGCCACGGCCTGTCGGGCCGCGCGAGCGGACCGGACGCTGTAGTAGGCCCAAACGACCGCGTTGCAGGCGACGAGGGTGATCAGAGGGCCAGAGAGGGAGAGCCACCCGATCGCGGTCGCTAGTACCACCACCAGTCCGACCGGAATTCCGATCACGTTCGTGATCGCGAGCAGATGCGGCAGACTCGTTCCTGTCACGAATCGGAGTCGGTCGAACGCGGACCAGTTCGGCGCTCGAAGGCGTCGGTACGGCTCGGAAACCTGCCGTCGTTTCTCATGGACCCACTCGTCGACACTGGTCGGACAACGACTCCGGACGTACCGGTTCAGGACACCGAGTGTGTACCCGCGCCGGAACGCCGCCACGTCGAGCGCCATCGATCCAGTCGCGTCGTCGCGTCGCCAACGCTCGAGATCGGCCAGCACGCTACCTGTCAGGAAGTATCCCTCCTCGAGCAATCGGTACGGCCCCGCGTTCGAGTTCGCGAACAACAGGTCCGACCGAATCGCACAGCCCGCGGACTCGAGCAACGGTAGGAGTCCGTCGTCGACGTTCCCCGCAGTTCGTTTTGCTTGCACGATATCGTACTCCTCGAGGCCGGCGACGGCGAGTTCGAACGCGTCGACGGGGAGCCGCGTGCCCGAGTTGACGACGGTGACGACGTCGTCATCCGCGAACGAGAGCGTCGCGAACGCATCGGCGACCGTGGCCGCCTCGGTTCGAGATTCGACGTAATCAGAACGTGCCCGCTCGGTCGCGGTCTGATCAGCTGCACGCGCTTCGCCGTCCGTTTCGACAGGTACCACCTGCAAGCCGCTCGCTCGCCCTGCCTCGATGGCGTCGGTTAGTTCTGCCACGGCGGGTTCGCCGGACCCGGAGATGACGGAGACGGAAATGCGACCAACGGGGTAGCTCTGTCTCGCGATCGACGCGAGGGTCTCCTCGAGTGCCTCCCCCCGACTCCCGGAGACGGGCACGAGGACGTGGATTCGGCGCTGGGCGGTCGCGGGCAGCCGACAGTCGGGCCCGGGACCGTCCTCGACAGGTGGTGTCGGCTCCGCCGCGAGGTACTGACCGTCGACGGTCGGCGTCAGCTTCGCCGCGAGGTGCTGGTCGCCGGCCGCACGCATCTGCTGTGGACCCGCCGCGGAGTCGGTCCTCGATTCCTCGAGTACCCGACCGAGCGTCCGTTCGTCGACCACGTTGAGCGGTCGACGGGCGAACAGTCCCACGAGCCCACAGCTGACGACGAAATAGCAGATCTGGCTCGCGACGAACGCGGCGACGACGGCCTCGAGCAACATGATTCACCGGCTGGACGGCCCAGCCGCGTATTTGTATTGCGGCCGGCCTGTGCGTCACTCGAAGTACGCCGCCAGCCGCTCGGCCGCCTCCTCGACGCGCGGCGTGACGAGTGCGAATCGCAGCCACTCCGTCCGCGAATCGCCGAAGGCCTCGCCGGGCATGCCGGCCACGCCGGCCTCGTCGATCAGTCGTTCGACGTTCGCGATAGTGCCCGGATAGTCCTCGAAGCGGGCCATTACGTAGAACGAGCCGCTCGGTGTGGTGTACTCTGCGCCCGCAGCGTCGAGCGCATCGGTGAACGTCGCGACGCGCTCGCGAAGCCGCTCGCGGTTGCGTTCGTAGTAGTCGGGCCCCGTCTCGCGCAACGCCTGCAGGACCGCGTACTGGCCGGGGCGGGTGGTGGCGACGTTGACCAGCATGTGCCGACTTTTCGCGTTCGCGACGAGTTCCGGCGGGAGTATCGCGTAGCCGACTCGGACTCCGGTGATCGCCATCGACTTCGAAAACGCGTTGGTGACGATTCGATGGGCGGAGTCGGTCTCGAGCGCGCTCGCGAACCGACCCGAGAGGTCGTAGTGGTCGTACACCTCGTCACTGATCAGGACGGCGTCGTACTGTTCTGCGACGGCGACGAGTTCCCGCATCGTCTCCGCGGGATAGACCGCCCCCGTCGGGTTGTTCGGCGTATTGACCACGATCGCGGCCGTCTCCTCGCTCGCGGCCGCGCGGACGTCGTCCGGATCCAGTTGCCCCTCGCCGTCGGTCGCGACGAACCGCTGCGTGCCGCCGAGCATCGTCGTCTTCCCCGGATAGTAGGGATAGACGGGATCCGTCAGGACGATCTCGTTCCCGCGATCGCGTTCCATGGCCCGCGCCATCGCGAGGTAGTTCGCCTCGCCCGCGCCGTTGGTGACGATGACCTGATCGGCGTCGACGCCCCGCCGGGCGGCGATTTCCTCGCGCAACTCGAGTAACCCCTCGCTGGGCGGATACTGGAACCGATCGGGCTCGAGGTCGGCGTACGCTCGGAGCCCCGCTCGGAGCGCCTCGGGGGGCTCCCAGTCGGGGTTCCCGCTTACCATGTCGATAACGTCGCGCTCCGCCGCGTCCGCATACTCCATCACGCGGAAGAATAGCGGCGTCTCGTAGTTCATGGCGGATACTCGGCGGGCAGGGCCCGTTTTTCTTTCCGTTTCCGCATCGAGCGCGGCGGATCGGTGCCTCGAGTGCAACCCTCGCTTTCACATCGGAGCCAGTCCACGGCTTGGATATGAACGACGATATCAAACGTGACCTGCCGATGGATGTCGCCGACGCGCTTCGCGATCATGGGGAGACGCTGGCAGTCGCCGAATCCTGCACCGGTGGACTGATCGGTGCTGCGATCACCGCCGTTCCGGGCGCGAGCGACTACTTCGACGCCGGACTGACGACCTACGCCTACGACGCCAAACGACGCCACCTCGGGGTCAGTCGCGAGGCGCTGGACGAACACGGTGCGGTTTCCGAACCCGTCGCCCGCGAGATGGCCCAGGGCGTCCGGGACGTGGCCGACGTGACGTGGGGTATCGCGACGACCGGGATCGCCGGCCCCACCGGCGGAACTGACGAGGATCCGGTCGGCACCGTCTACATCGGGATTTCCTACGCGGCCCCGTGGGGGAGCGAGGAGTCGTACGCGACGGTCTCCCGATACGTCTTCGAGGGCGACCGCGCTGACGTTCGCGCGAAAACCGTCGATCGGGCGCTCGCGGATCTACTCGCAGAACTCGAGGCGCGGGATAGTGCCCGCTGACCGTCACTGCACAGGTGATCGACCGACACCTCTGAGATCGGTCTGTAGCTCGTTTCAGTTGAGAGTACCGGTACCGCACCAGCGACCGATTCGGTTTAGTGATACACTCGAGCGTAATTCGACACAGTAACAGTCCCGATTCCTATCCGACTTTGTGATAGTTCCGAAAGAAAAACTATTCCTCATACGACTCCCCAGATGCGGATAGATGAACAAGAAGGGACACGTGCTGAATGCCGTCCTGTTGAGCATCGGGCTGGGCTATCTGCTCGAGCCGGTGGGGGATCTGGAGACGTTCAAGACGATTGCGATGATCGGCGTCCCCGTCACGCTCGGGGCGCTCTTTCCGGACGTCGATACCGCTTTCGGCAGGCATCGGAAGACGCTGCACAACCTGCCGATCCTGCTCGTCTTCGTCGTCTTCCCGTCCGTGTTCGGCAATCTCGAGTACGTCTGGATCGGCGTGTTGACCCATTACGTCCTCGACGTCTCGGGAAGCAAGCGCGGGATCGCGCTGTTCTATCCGATCTGGAAGAAGGAGTTCGGGCTGCCGATCGGTGTCGCGGTCAGTAGCAAACGCGCCGACCTCATGATGGTCGTCGTCACCGTCGGTGAACTGGCGCTGGCCGCTGCGATCGTGTTCGAAGTTCCCCAGTGGGGCTTCACGATGGGGCGACAGCTACTCGGTCTGTAGTCGGCTGGCGATTTCGGTCAGATCACGGTAGTATCACCTGGCCATCCCATCACTTACCCGTCTGGCGACCTGTCGAATACACGAATGCCATCAGCAGATCGCCAGCATCCACGGTCGGATCTCACCGGTGGCCAGTCGCCCATTCACTGTGACGAATGTCGGTCTGCCATTCGATCCGATCGGCAGCAGGCCGTCTCGTTTCTCCTCCTGGACCAACTCACGATTCCCGTTCTCAGCTGTGACGACCACCTCGAGCGGTTCGCCTCGATCTGTGGGTTAACCAGCGAATCGACGGCCGATCTCCTGAACCACCGGCCGGCCGGCGGCATCTGTTGTCCCAGCTGTCGCCTCGCGCCGTACAATTCGTCCCGACCCGTGATACCGATCGAGGATGGGGTACTCGTCCCCATGGCGTGTCCCGAGCACCAGTCGGAGATCGTTCAGCGGTTCCACACGGGACTGCAAACGCAACAACAGCTGTCAACTAGTCTCAGGACGACCACGAACGGCTCACTGTAAACTCCTGTTCGTGATTGCGAACGGATACGCGTACAGTGCTTAGTACAGCCGAAAAGTGATAGCCGAGAAAAACCCACTACTACCTCGTTCTGAACCGCGTTCGGGTTTCGACTCCTATCGGTTCGGCGCCCACTCCTCGCAGGCGTCCATATCGTCCATCGCCGTCTCGTGGCGGGCGCAGTAGGGAACCATGCCCTTCGACGAGCGGACGTACTCGAAGTGCGTGCAGCTCCCACAGTAGCGGTCCGTGGGCTCGTCCGGCCGTTCAGTCGGCGACTCGACGATCTCCGCATCAGTCCCGTCGCCCGTCTCGAGCGGCGAGGAGAGGTCCGAGGTTGCGGTCCCGCCGTCGCTGGTGGCAGCGCCGGCGGGTCGACCGGAGTGTGATCCGGTTCCAGTCGCGTCGGTGCCCACGTTCGTCTGCGTGTCGACGTCCCCGTCCGGCGTCCCGCCGAGGAACCCGATGCCACCGAGACCGCCCGAGTCGCTGTCGTCGGACTCGATAACTGTCCTGTTATGTCGGGTGACGTTCATCTGGAGGGAGCCGCCGGGATCGTTGCGCCGCTTGAACGTCGCGATGGCCGTGAACAGACACCAGACAGCGGTCAAAAGTCCGAGCAGGTAGACGACGGAGACCTCGAGGGTGAGCTGGTCGCCGCCGAAACGCCACTGGTCCGGATAGGCGTACCAGAAGAGCGCGACGCCGAGCAGGCAGAGGCTCGCACTGATCGCGGCGGCGGCCTGGACGCGGCGACTGGACGGTAAGACGACGAAGACACCGACGAGGATCGTCGGGACGCTGAGACCTGCAAGGACGCCTGCGGCACGGACGGTCGCGTACTGGGCAGCCATGCCGTCGGAAAATTCGACCGCGTAGTTGCCGACGAGGTCAGTCGTTGCCACGAGGACCGCAACGACGGCGAGCACCGCGCCGAGCAATACGAACACCGTCCCCACGTACAGCCGACGGCCCGTCACCTCCGGTGCCGTCCCGTCGTAGACCTCCGTCAGGCTTGTCATACGGAGCCGTTCGGCGGCCCACCACAAAACGATACGTCAGACACATGTCGATATTTAGACTGGTGTGGGGCCGTCCTCGAGTCGACTTGCGGAAGCGAAAGCTTGAATCGCTCCCCTCGTAAAGGGACGCCCATGAGTGACGAGGACGAGGATTCGGAGCCGGCAGTCGAACTCGGAGAGCAAACCCCCGTCGAGGGCGCACCGCTCGCCCGCGTGAGTTCGCGGCTGACCTGGCCGAAAGAGAAGAGCGAAGTCGACCGACTCGAGGGAGAGACCGTGATCCGAACGCCGGAGGGTCCACGCGAGCTGTCTGCCGTGCTCGTGGATGTCGACGAGACGTACTTCCAGCGGCACCAGGAGTTCGAAGCGAACGTCCGGGACGTGATCGGGACCGGACCGATTCCGACCGCGGACGAGTAATACCGTGGCGTCCGAGCCGGATCGGTACAGCGGCCGCTGGCTCCGGGGCCGATTGTCGCTTTCCTGGGTCCAGAAGTCGGTAGTGGTCGGTGCCGTGCTCACGCTGTTGTGGATGCGACTGGTTCCCAGTAATCTCGAGCAACGGCTCGTCGTCGACGGCGTCCTCCTGATCGGCGGACCGCTCGCGCTCGGACTGTCGCACGGAAACCGTATCGGGTGGCGCGTCGACCGCACCGCGGTCCGAAACGCGGCGTTGCTCGCGCTGTTCGTCCTCCCCTTCTACGTCGTCGGTTCGACGCTGCCGACGATCCGGGCGTACTATCCGATCTGGGAGACGACTGCAGCGCCAGCCGTCTTCGTCCCGCATGCGATGAAACTGTTCCTCCTCGCACTGGCCGCCGAGACCTACTACCGCGGCCTCCTCTGCGTCGGCGTCAGAGAGGTCGGCATCGGTGCGGTGTTCATCAGCCCCATCGTCTACATGCTTCACCACGCCTCCAAGCCGCCGATCGAGTTCCTGCTGTCGGGCCCCACGGACATCCTGTTCGGCGCCGTCGACTACAAATCCGATTCCATCCTTCCGTCCGTCGTCGCCCACGGCGGCGGGTTGGTCCTGCTCGACTGGCTCGTCATCCACGAGCCGGTGTTCGATCCGATCCTTGTGATCCGGTTCCTCGAGTGGCTCCCGGTTCCGCTCTAGAGTCGGACCGAGGCCGCCACGGGATCGCATCCCGCGGTTCGGAGGCGACCGATTAAGGGACAGGACGACCAACCGTCGCGCATGACCCTTCCCATCGACCCGACGAAGATCGACCCGGAAGACTACGGCGAGCACCGCGCGGTCCTCGAGATGGAGCACAAGGAAGCCATCGAACACACCCGCGAGGTGTTCACCGAAGCCGGGTTCGGCGTCCCGGCGGAGTTCTCGCCGTCGGAACTGCTCAACGAGAAGGTGGACGCGGATCGCGACCCGTACTACGTGCTCGGGGCCTGTAACCCGACAATTGCCGATCAGGTGTTGGACGTGACCGAGAAGATGGGTGCGCTGTTCCCCTGTAACGTCGTCGTCTGGGAGGAAGCGCCGGGCCGACAGGTCGTCTATCACGTCTCGATTATGAAGATCGCGCGGCTGCTCGGGATCGCTCCCGACGACGAGGACTGGCAGGCGATCGTCGACGAAACCAGCGAGTTGGTCGACGAAGCCTACGCGAACCTGTAGGCGGCCGGCGTCCTGTTCGTCTCACCGGAGATCGTGCGGCCGAGGATCCCTTTCATTGCTGCCATTAAGAAATAGGAAAACAAGCATTTATGCCGCCGATCCGAGAAGTCGAACTATGGACGCTCGGACCTCGTTTTTCGCCCTCCTGGTCTGTGTCCTCGGCGTACTCGCCGCACTGATCGTGCTCCCGCTGGCACAGTACGTGCTGGCGGCCTGTTTGCTCGCGGTCGTCCTCCGTCCGGCGTACGAACGGCTGGCACCGCGAGTCGGCACACGCGCCGCCGGACTCACGGTTACCGGCCTCGCTGTGGTCGGCGGTGTCGTCCCGCTGGTGCTCATCTCGCTGGTCGTTCTCCGGACGGTCGCGTCGGTTCGAGAGACGACTTCGATAGACCGCATCGCGGCGAACGCTCGAGAGTTCGCGGGGACCGAACTCGGACTGGCTGATGGGACAATCACGGCACTCGAGTCGGTGATATCGACCGAACTCGAGGGGGCTATCACGGGCGCAACGGACCTAACCGTGGCCCGGACCGTCGGGTTCGTGACCACCGCCGCCGACGTCATCGCGGGGACGATCGTCCTCGTGTTCGTGCTGTACTATCTGCTCGTGGACGGGCCGGCAGTGGTCGCCTGGATCCGACGGTACGTCCCGCTCGAGCCCTGGGTCCTCGACGACCTGTTCGAAGAGATTCACGTCGTCGTCTGGGCGGTCCTCCGCAGTCACGTGTTCGTCGCGGTCATCCAGGGGATACTCGGTGGGCTGGGCCTCGCCCTCCTGGGGGTACCGTACGCCTCCGTATTGGCGGTCGTTCTCGTTCTCGCGTCGTTCCTCCCGGCGATCGGAGTCTGGCTCGTCTGGGCCCCGGTGACGCTCGCCCACGCAATCTCGAGCGGCCCCGTCCGCGGCGTACTCCTGTTGGGCTACGGGATCGCGGTGCTCGCCGTCGTCGACAACTACCTTCGAGCAATTCTCGTCGATCGGCGGGCCGAACTCCATCCGGCGATCGTTCTGGTGGGAGTCATCGGCGGCGTCGTCCTGTTCGGAATCGTGGGGGTATTCGTCGGTCCCGTCGTTCTCGCGATGTTCAAAGTCTGCGTGAGGACCGTCGATCGAATCGCCCGCTCCTCACCGGACGCCGACGCTGACGCCGAGGGCGAGCTCGAGGGAGAGCGACTGCTCGCGGACACAGAGCAGTAACCGGCCCGCTCGAGACGGAGCGACCGTCGCTCAGTCGGCGGTCTGGGCCTGCTCGATGCGGCCGGTCGTCGGGATGCCGCGGCCGGTCCACGCCATCGCGAACAGCACGAGCGGCGAGAGCAGCCCGAACAGGTAGAACGGCGCGTACTCGAGGGTGGGAACGCCGGTCGCCGAGGCCATGAAAACACCGCCGGCGTGCCACGGGATGAGCGCGCCGGTGGGCGTCCCGGCGGCTTCGACGGCTCGGGAGAGTTCCTCGCTGTCGAGGCCGAACTCCTCGTAGAGGTTTCTGAGCGTCAGTCCGGGCAGGACGATGCTCATGTACTGCTGGGCGGTGAGCGCGTTGACGAGAATCGCGGACGCGCCGGTACCCGCGATCAGTCCGCCGGAACTCCGAACGCCCTGCGACAGGCGATTTGCGAGCACCGCCAACACACCGGTGTGCTCGAGGAGGCCGCCCAGCGAGAGCGCCGCGACGACGACCGTGATCGTCCAGGCGGAGCCGGTGAGGCCACCGGTCACGAGGAGTTCGTTCACGAGGTCGGCCCCGGTCTCCGGCTCGGTGCCGCCCATGAACACCTCCCAAGCGGCGACGAATCCTGTTCCCTGAACCAGAATCGAGGTGAAGACGCCGGCGAAGACGCCGGCCACGAGCGTCGGGAGCGCGGGGTAGCCGTAGAGCGCGAGGCCGAAGGTGACCACGAGGGGCAGAAAGACGAGCATAGAGAGGTCGTACGTGCCCGCGAGCGCGGTCTGGATTTCGGCGACGCGGCCGACCGGAATCTCGCCACTCGCCTGAAGGCCGAGCACGGCGAATCCGGCCACTGAGAGGCCGAACGCGATAGCCGTGCCCGTTCGCATGCGGTGGATGTGGTCGTAGAGCGACGTGTTCGTCACGCCGGCCGCGAGGTTGGTCGTATCGGAGAGGGGCGACTGCTTGTCACCCGCGTACGCCCCGGAGATGACTGCACCGACGGTCATCGGCCCGGAAACACCGAGTCCAGTCCCGATTCCGACGAACGCGACGCCCAGCGTCCCGACCGTCGTCCACGAGGACCCGATCGAGAACGCGACGACCGCGGACAGGATCACCGTGACCGGCAGAAACACCGTCGGCGTCAGCAACTCGAGGCCGTAGTACATCATCGCCGGAATCGTTCCGGCGTCGACCCAGGTGGCGATCAGCGCGTAGATCGTAAAGAGGATCAACAGCGCCTGTAACCCCATCAGGAGGCCGTTGGAGATTCCGTTGGAGAGTTCGTCCCACCGGTAGCCCAGATAGCGACCGAACGCGCCGACGAAGACGATACTCCAGAGCAACGGAACGTGGGGAGCCAGTCCGAGCAGGGCTGATCCGATGCCGAGAAAGACGACGACTGCGAGTACCGGAACGAGAGCGAGGCCGAACGACGGTCGTCGATCGGGGTCGAGATCGTCGATCGTCGTCGGTGTAAAGTCGCCTATCATTGACTGCAATATGCGTTCGAAGCATAAAAAATCCGCGTTTTATTATCCAAGGGTATGCTTTTCGGTACCAGTGGACACAGTTCGGATTCGAGAGATGGCCAATTCACGGACTGCTCGAGACGGCCAGTCTGTGGACTACTCGAGATGGCAGGAATCGAGAGAGGCTGTGAGTCGCAACGATCTGTGAGTGGTGAGTCTGTGAGTAGTAACGGTCTATAAGTAGCGACAATCTCCAAAGAGCCGGGGTCAACGCGTCGCTGGCCGCACAGGTTGACTCTCAGTGGAAAATCTCCTCCTGAATCAATCCGAGTTCGAGAAGGCGCTCAGATTCGACTGCAATCCGGCCGCGAGTTCGGATTTACGCCGTAATCGCGCGTAGGAAACCGGCAACTGGGTCGCGACCTCCGAAACGGCGTCGTGGAAGGTTTCGGCCTCGCCGTACTGCCCCTCGAAGGCGTTGCGGACGCTCTCGCGGACCTGCCAGACGCCGACCGGGGCCCAGTAGTCGTCGCTCACTTCCCGCAGGACGAGACACTTCGCCTGCCTGCCGATCGACTCGAGGTACTCGAGGACGCCGAGACGGGCGGCGTAGTACGCACCCGCGGTCTCCTCGACGTAACTCGAGCGACCCTCGTATCCTTCGGAGGCGCTAGCCAGCCAAATGTTGTCCGCCGGATCGGGGTTCCAGATGCTTCCCGGGGCCTTCATCTCGACGAGTTCGAACTCCCAGTTACCGGGCGCGAGCACGACCCAGTAGCGGTTGCCGACGTACTCGTTGGCCCAGACCTGCACCTCGTCGATGCTCGGTGCGTTTCTAATCCGCCCGCGCAGGTACTTCCCGACGGTGTCGTCGACGGCCGTGATCGACCACCGCGTCGGGACCAATCGGCGCTGCTTGGTCTGGCCGAGCGCGCCCGCCGAGAGGATCGAGTTGATGTCGTAGACGTCGAAGCCGCGCCGGTAGAGGTAGGTCATCGCCCCCTCGGCCTGCCAGTCGTCGTCCTCGAGCGTTTTCTTGACCGGTCGGGGCACGTAGGGATTTTCCCGCAGTTCCGCGTTCCGGGCGTTGGCGCGGGGTCCCCGCGGCGTCGCCACGTCTGTTCCCGTATCGAGACCGAGATCGGGTTTGTCGTCCAATCCGATCTCGAGGTCGACCGGCCGATCGGCGATGGCGACCTCGCGTTGCACGCCGACGAAGCCGTCCCAGACGTCGTCCACGTTCGGCGTCATCCGGCTCGCGATCGAGGGCGAGTCGACGTTCGCGCGCTTGCTCGAGTTCAAGAGCCCGGTGCGGCGCTGGAGCACGTCGTCGATAGCGTACCCCTGCTGGTACCAGTCGCCGTCGGTGACGTACTCCTCGGCGGCGTCCTCGTCACCGACCGGCGAGAGCAGTCCGACGGGAATGTCGGGGTAGTTGGATCGCCCGACGAAGATCGACGGCGAGGTCGAGCCGACGAGGGTGTCGCCGCTCAGGGCGTCGTCGAACTTTCGTTCGAAGTCCTCGAGGTGGTCCGTGATCGCGTAGGACTTCTCCTTGGCGAGGCGGCGGCGCTCTGCCTCCGCGTCGGGCTCGAGATCCTCGATGTAGTCGTCGAGGCGCATTCACTCGAAAGAGGGGCGGCACGGTGTTGAATGTTGAGTTTTCGGAGCGCAGTCGCTGTCAGCGTGGGACCGTCAGAGATGTCAGAGGCAGAGGTTCGGCCGGACGTTGGCCCACCGAACCTCATTCACGTCTCCGTTTCGGACTGATAAGTACCCCGTAGCGCGTTTTCAGAGTCGGAAAACGGTGCGCGATGAGAAGTGGCCTCGCTTGCCGACCGTATTTTTGACTGCCACTCGGATCGATGGCGACCGACTCGAGAAAGACAATCGTTAAAAACGGCGGGCGGAAAGAGAGGGGTATGAGTACGACCGACGACCGAGAGACGCGTTCCTGTGTCTCCTGCGGACTCAACATCGCAGGCACGAACGCGGCTGCGTTCAAGTGTCCCGACTGCGGCCAGCAGATCTACCGCTGTGCCAAGTGCCGCAAGCAGAGCAACCTCTACGAGTGCCCCGACTGCGGATTCACCGGCCCATAGATCTCCCATGGGAAAAGTTGCTGCCAAAATCAAGGTCATGCCGGACAGCCCCGAAAACGATCTCGACGCGCTCCAGGAGCGCCTCGAGAGTGCCCTCCCCGAGGGCGCGAAGATCAACGGCGTCGAGCGCGAGGAGGTCGCGTTCGGCCTCGTCGCCCTCTACCCGACCGTGATCGTCCCCGACGGCGCGGGCGGCACGGAGACCGTCGAGGAGAACTTCAGTGAAGTCGAGGGCGTCGAAAGCGTCGGCGTCGAGAACGTCGGTCGGATATAACCGGCTCTCGCCGTTCGTTTGCAGCCGTTTCGCTATTTCTCGTGAGCCGCCGGTGTGCACGCACTATCGCAGCCGCGTCTCTCCGGCTTCGTCGCTCGAATGATCGGGTAGGAACGGTGTTCAGTGGCTGGAAAAGAGACTGGGACCCGTGTCTCCGTTGATCCGTCGGTTCCTCGTTCAGTCGTTTCGCTCGTGGCTCCTCGAAGAGGGGCCTGCTCGCGGTTAGGGCTGCTCTTCTCTGTTCGCGCCGAGGTTGGCCTGTGAGACGATCTCCGCGCCGATCGAGGAGAGGTCGACGGTCACGTCCTCGGTGACGGCCTTGCTGATCTCGTCCAAGTTCCCCGCTAGCACGGTCAGCACGTCGTCAGGATTGGTGTAGACCAGCATGTTCCCGTCCTGGCCCTCCGCGACGAGTTGCGTGTCGTTCAGGACGACCTGATCGTTCTGAATCGTCGCCGAGACGACCGGCAGCGCGGCCGGCTTCCCCTTTTCGTCGTCCTTGACCTTGCGGATGTGGACCGCGTCAAGGTCGATGACCTCCTTGTGCGTCTTGATCTGTTCGGCGCAGTTGACCATGTCGTTGAGGAGCGCAGTTCGTCGCTCGTTGCCGTGTTCGCCCTCGAGACAGTGCTGACAGACGCGGAGTTCGATTCGCATTAGCCGCAATTCGCGTTCGAGACCGATGAGAATTCCGCTTCACCGCCGCACTGACTCTGCGGTCGTACGCGGGTAGTCGACTGTGGTCGCACGCCGATGGCCCGCTGCAATTGCAGCCACTGACGGATGAGACAGAGCCGCGTCGCTCACTCCTGTAACTGCTCGTGGATCTCCCGAATTCGATCGGTCCCCTGGTCGACGTAGCCGCCGTGATAGCACAGGGTATGGTCGATCTCGAGGGCCGCCAGCGCACCGACGGACTCGATCGCGCGATCCATATCCGGCGTGAAGTGGGGTTTCGGACCGGCAAGCGGCCCCTCACCGTTGGTTCCCTCACCCCCGTCCGCGACGAGCGCGTCGCCGGCGACGAGCAGGTTCCCCGTCGGGAAGTAGATCGAGAGGTGACCGGGCGCGTGGCCGGGCGTCGCGACGACCTCCATCGGCCCCGCGAGCGTCGGGAACCGGACGCCGTCGACCAGCTCTATGTCGACGTCGACCGGCGGATACCGGTCGCCGTCGCCCTTGATCGGTTCCCGCTCGCCCGACACGTACGGCGCTTCGTCGCGGTGGGTCGCGACGGTCGCATCGACTCGCTCGAGCAGTTCCGCGAGGCCACCGACGTGGTCCCCGTCGTGGTGGGTCAGGAGGACGAGCCAAATGTCCTCGAGTTCGAAGCCCAGCTCCATCAGGTGGGTCTCGAGTTGGCCGACCGCGCCGGCGGGACCGGCGTCGATCAGTATCAGTCCGCGATCCGTCTCGACGGCCGTCGGGGTGACCGTGATCTCTCGGTCGCCGTACTCAAGGGTGAGCGGCAGCGCGTACGCGCCGGGATCGTTGCGTTCGTTCATAGTAGCTGCTCGGACGGGTGAATTGAAAACGTTGCGTCCTCGCCGCGGGGAACGACCGACGAGTGGCACGGAAACGGATGCGTCTGTGGCTACGGATGCGTCTGTGGCTCAGTCGAGAGCCGCGTCGATCGCTCCCTCGAGGTCCGCGATCAGGTCGTCGACGTGCTCGATCCCGACGCTGACGCGGATCAGGCTATCCGAGAGCCCGGCCTCGATGCGCTCTTCACGGGGAATCGCGGCGTGCGTCATCGGTGCGGGCTGTTCGATCAGGCTCTCGACGCCCCCGAGACTCTCCGCGAGCGTGAAGACCTCGGTGTTCGAGACGACGTCGCCGGCTTCCTCAAGGCTCGCGTCGAGTTCGAAGCTCAGCATGCCGCCGAAATCATCCATCTGTTCGGCGGCGATCTCGTGTCCGGGGTGGGACTCGAGACCGGGGTAGTAAACCTGGTCGACGGCGGAATGGTCGTCGAGCCACGTCGCGATCGCGCGGGCGTTCTCGCAGTGGCGGTCCATCCGAACGGGCAGCGTCTTGGTGCCCCGGAGGACGAGGAACGACTCGAAGGGGCCGGGCGTCGCGCCGACCGAGTTCTGGTAGAAGCCCAGTCGCTCGTCCAGTTCCTCGTCGTTGGTCAGTAGCGCGCCGCCGACGACGTCGGAGTGGCCGCCCAGATACTTGGTGAGGGAGTGGGAGACGATATCGGCGCCGAGATCCAACGGCCGCTGGAGGTACGGCGTCGCGAACGTGTTGTCGATCGCACACAGCGCGTCGCGAGCGTGGGCGATCTCGGCCGCCCCCTCGATGTCGACGATCGACATGAGCGGGTTCGTCGGCGTCTCGAGCCACAGCAGTTCCGTCTCGTCCCGGAACGCCGCCTCGATCTCGTCGAGATCGGTCATATCGACGAACGAAAACTCGAGGTCGTAGTCCTCGTACACCTGCGTGAAGATGCGGTGCGTGCCGCCGTAGACGTCGTTGCCGGTGACGACGTGGTCGCCGGCCTCGAGCAGGTTCAGGACGGTGTTGATCGAGGCCATCCCGCTGGCGAACGCGCGGCCGTAGTCGGCGTTCTCCAGACTCGCGAGGTTCGCCTCGAGGTCAGTCCGGGTCGGATTCCCGGTGCGGGAGTACTCGTAGCCGCGGTGTTCACCGGGCGCGTCCTGCTCGTAGGTCGAGTTGGCGTGGATTGGGGTCATCAGCGCGCCGGTCTCCGGGTCGGCTTCCTGGCCGGCGTGAATCGAGCGAGTCTCGATCCGGCGGTCTGCATCTTCGTCCATACTCGTATGAGTGCCGCGCGGCCGGATCACTGTTGGGGACGACATCGGGCGGTCGCTGTCGGCGGAACAGAGTCGTACCGCGCGAGCAGAGCGAGCGCGGCCTTTTTTTGGTGGCAAGCGAGACGCTCCGCGTCTCGCGGCACGTGCGAACGCAAAGCGTTCGCAAGACAGATTTTTTGACGGGGTTCGAGGTCAGCTATGCTGACCGAGGACCCCGTGAAAAAAGGTGCGTGGGAATACGTGTGTTTTATAACCGTCACCGGACAAAGCGGTCGTACGACTATGCCGAAATCTAATGGCCCTCGTCAGGGAACCCGGAAGAAGCTCGCGAACAGTCCTCGAGATCGCGGTACGTCGCCGCCACAGCGTGCGATTCAGGAGTACGAAGAGGGGGAGAAAGTCCACCTGAAGATCGACCCGAGCGTTGCGGACGGTCGCTACCACCCGCGGTTCGACGGTCGAACCGGCGAAGTCATCGGTAAACAGGGCAGCGCCTTCAAGGTCCAGATCGTTGACGGCGATAAGGAGAAGACGCTGCTCGTCACCGCGGCCCACATGCGCGCACAGAACCAGGAAAAGAACCGGATCTGATCAGGGATGACGATCTTCAAAGAGATCGTCGACGAGGAGTTCCTGACGGTCTCGGAGACGAAGGAGCTGCTCGCCGACATCGAAGCCGAACGCGCGATGGACGAGGATCGCGAGCTGCGCTACGAGCTCGCGCGAGCGATCGAACACGCCAACCGGTTTGCGGTTCTGGAGCCCGAGGAGGCCCAGGCACTCGTTGACGACCTGCAGGCGCTCGAGAAGGTCGACGAAGCGACGGCCTACAAGATCGCGAACCTCCTGCCCCACGACCGGGACGAACTCCGGTCGGTGTACGCAAAGCAGCGGTACTCGCTGTCCGGAGAGGAACTCGACGAGATTCTCAACGTCGTCGCGCAGTACGCCTGAGGCGATCGACGAGTTCGAGGGACCGAATCGGCGAGCTCGGTGCTGCCGTCCGACCGTCCGAGAGCGAGCCGACTCTTTAAGTACGCCGTCGCCGTACCAGAACCTAATGAGCGAAGCCGAGAGCGACGAGACGGACGTTCGGCGCGCGGTCGTGTTGGATTACCTCGCACACGGGCTGTCTGACGACGGCCGACCGCAGTACGCGAAGTCACCGGCAGGCTACGCTGTCGGCATCGAGGACTTCCAGCTCTATCAGGTCGCGTTCGACGAAGACGAGCGGCTCACGATCGGCAGCGAGGTCGTCGTCGAACCGCCGGCCGAACAGGACGTCGTCACCGAGTGCCACCGCGTCGAGTACGAAGACCTCTCGTCGGGTGCCCAGTCGGAACTCGAGTACGTCGTCCAGGATCTCGTCGAGGAGAACGAAGAGCGGTTCGTCGATTTCTACAACGACGCCCAACCGATCACGCTGCGACTCCACCAGCTGAACCTGCTGCCGGGGATCGGGAAGAAACTCCGCAACGGCATCCTCGACGAGCGAAAACGCAAGCCCTTCGAGAGCTTCGAGGAGCTGTCCGAGCGCGTCTCCGGGCTGCACGACCCCGATCAGATCCTCGTCGACCGGATTCTCGAGGAACTGCGCGACGACGACCTGAAGTACCAGACGTTCGTGGGTCGGCGCGAACAGGAACAGAACCAGTGAGGGCCACCCCGTCGCGACCGGCGAGGACTCCTGACGGCGACCGGTATCCGTCACAGCCGACAGTCACTTCTCCGCAGCGTTTCCCCGCCCGAGCGACCGAAGCGATCAAACGAGACTGTTTCGATAATAGCGTTTATATTACTGACGCGTTTCCGTCGATTCAATGGCGTTATCCCGACGAACGTGTCTTGCACTCGGCGGAGGGGGCGGTCTCGCGGCGCTTTCGGGCTGTCTCGACTTCGATTCGGAGACGCCCCAACTGTCACTGACGCTGCTGAACTTCGACTCGGAGCGACACGAGATCGACGTCGAGGTGTTCCGCGCGGACGCCGAAGAGTACACTGATGCGGTCGTCTTGCAAGAGCGGTACGAACTCTCGCGGCCGCCCGAGGACGCCGTTGCGTCGGAACGGACCGACGACGACGCGCTCGAGAGCGACGCGTACGTCGTCGATGTCACCGTTTCGACGGCGCCGGCGGTGAGCGAGACGTATCACTTCTATCCAGCGCTGGCGGACGACGACGACCGCACTGATAGGCTCTTCATCGAACTTCATACCGATCCGAACAGCGGCGATCGCTATATCGAGTTTCAGCAAAATCACTGACTCGCTGCCGTCTCTAAGCGACGCCCTCGAAATGCCCGTGACGGAGTCGGTCTGGGGCAGAATCGCTCGAGGGTCGTAACGAAACTGAGAGACGGTGCGTTTACACCCGCCGGCGCGCAAACGCAGTCAATGAGAGACCCAGACGGACTGATCGCCCGGGCGGGCGTCCGCGGCGATCCGGACCGTGACCAGCACTTTCTCGTGGACGATCGAGTGCTGGATCGGCTGCCGACCTACCTCACTGAAATCGACGCCGACACGAGCCACCTGCTCGAGATCGGCGGCGGAACGGGCGCGCTGACCGACCGGTTGCTCGCGGTCGCCGACGAGGTGACGGTCGTCGAGCGGGACCGCAAACTCGCCCAGTTCTTGCGCGAGGAGTTCGCCGACGAGATCGACGCCGGCGAGTTGACCGTCGTTCAGGGCGACGCCCTCGAGGTCGACCTCCCCGAGTTTACGGCATCGGTCTCGAACCTGCCCTACGGCGTCTCGAGCGAGATTGCCTTCCGACTGTTTCCGGAAACGAAGCCGCTGGTCCTGATGTTCCAACAGGAGTTCGCCGAGCGGATGGTCGCCGAGCCCGACACGTCGGAGTACGGTCGGCTCTCGGTCTCGAGCCAGCACTACGCGGATATCGAACTCGTCGAGTCGATTCCGAAGGAGGCGTTCTCGCCGCCGCCGGCGGTCCAGAGCGCGGTGGTTCGAGCGATCCCGCGGGAACCCGATTACGAAGTCGAGGACGAGGAGTTCTTCCTGCGATTCGTGAAGGCGCTGTTCACCCAGCGCCGGAAGACGATCCGGAACGCGATCCGGAACACGGCCCACATCTCCGGGCTCGAGGAGCCGGAGGCGGTCGTCGACGCGGCAGACGAGGACGTGCTCCGGAAGCGGGCCGGCGCGATGGCACCGGCGGAGTTCGCCGCGCTGGCGCAACTCGCGCGGGACGTCGGAGCGCCGGCCGACGACTGATCTCGGTCGACGAGCGCTCGAGATGCGTGGCCACCATGATTCGCGTTGAACTACTGAACGGAACGAACCAATCAACGGATACTCAAAGCTGCACGGACGACAGGACCGCGAGACGAACGCATGCTCGAATTACTGACGGAGCTCGACTGGCTATCGGACGCAATTCCGACGAACGAGCTCAAACTCGCGGTGTCTCTCGCGGCGGTCGGGGCTGTGATCGCCGTCCTTCTCTCCTACCGACGGCTCCACGCGTGGCTCTGCGAGCGGGCGAGGCCGCTGTACGCAGATATCGTGTCGATGTCGCTGCTCATCGGCAGCTGCCTCGTGAGCATCGCCGTCATGACCGGGGTCTGGGGCCGCACGGCCGAGATTCAACGGCTCTATTCGAATCTCGGGTTAGGGAGCGACACCGTGGCACGTGCACTCTTCTCGTTTCTCCTGCTCGTCGTCACGGTCATCGTCACCCGGTTCGTCGCCAGACTGATCGAGGAGGTCTTCAACTCGTCGACGGCCGTGACGGCCCACCAGCGCAAGGTCACGCACCGGCTCTCGCAGGTGATCATCTGGTCCGTTTCGATCGTGGTCGTCTTGGGTATCTGGATCGATGACCTCGGCAGCCTGCTCGTCGGGGCCGGCTTCCTCGGGATCGTCCTCGGAATGGCCGCCCGGCAGACGCTCGGGACGGTGCTCTCCGGGTTCGTCCTGATGTTCGCCCGTCCCTTCGAGATCGGCGACTGGGTCGCGGTCGAGGACGACGAAGGGATCGTCACTGACATCTCGATCGTCAACACCCAGCTCCGCTCATTCGACGGCGAGTACATCATGATCCCCAACGACGTCATCGCCTCGAGCACGGTGACCAACCGCTCGAAGCGGGGTCGCCTGCGACTCGAGGTCGAGGTCGGCGTCGACTACGAAACCGACGTAGACCGGGCCGCTGACCTCGCGGAAGCGGCGATCGACGAGGTCGAGGAGGCGCTCGCCGCACCGTCGCCACAGGTCGTCGGCAAGTCGTTCGGCGATTCCGCCGTCGTGTTCGGGGTCCGCTTCTGGATCGACAAACCGAGCGCCAGACGATACTGGCGGGCCCGAACCGCCGCGATCAGCGCCATTAAGGGATCCTTCGAAGACGACGGCATCAAGATCCCGTTCCCGCAGCGTGAACTGTCCGGGCGGGCCGAGACCAGCGGCTTCCGGATCGCCGACGAGGCGACGGCGACCGAAACTGCCGACAAAGAACCGCGAGAACACCACCTGACGAAACCGGAGGAAAAATAGATGGGACTCGAGGAGAGACGCGACGAGGAACCGGACGTCTACCAGCCCGCCGAGGACTCACACCTGCTGGCCGAGGCGGCCTGCGAGCGCCTCGAGGCGAGCGATCTCGTACTCGAGGTCGGTACCGGGTCGGGCTACATCGCCGGACAGATCGCCGACGTGACGGGCGCTCGCGTGATCGCGTCGGATCTGAACCCACACGCCGTGCGGCAGGCCCGAGCGGAGGGTGTCGAGACGGTGCAGGCGGATCTCGTCTCACCGTTTCGAGACGCGACGTTCGACGCAGTCGCTTTCAACCCGCCGTATCTGCCGACCGATCCCGAAAACGAGTGGGACGACTGGATGGAACGCGCGCTGTCGGGCGGCGAGGACGGACGGGCCGTCATCGATCCGTTCCTCGAGGCGGTCGGTCGCGTACTCGCGCCCGATGGGTGCGTCTACCTGCTCGTCAGTAGCCTGACGGGGGTCGACGAGGTCGTCGAAGAAGCCGGCGAACACGGGTTCAGCGCGGTCGCCGTCGCCGACGAGTCGTTCCCCTTCGAGACGCTGACCGTCCTCGAATTGCTTCGGTGATTGCTGTCAACCCAATGGGCGGTACCCGACACGTTGTGACTCGATGATCGGCGTGTCCCGCCGATCGATGTCGAGACACTTCGTTCCGAATCGGTAATCTCGAAACCGAAGCTTCTCGGCCTATGTCGACTGTTCACACGGGTCTCGAATCGACCCCTCAAGACGGGCGAAACCCACAAAAATTACTCCGGTGTATTAGCAAGGATGGAAAATATTAAGCGTCGGCATAGCCTAGTCGGGGCTACGATGACTGAGTACGTTTCGACCACGCCGGGGCTGTATCCGCTCCCGGACTGGGCGAAAGACGACCTCTCGGATCTGAAGGGGCACCAGAAACACGACCTCATCAGCGGCGACGAAGGTGAGGAGATTACCGCGGCCTACGAGAAAGCCCGCGAAGACGTGATCGAGGTCCAGCGAGACGCCGGTCTCGACCGCATCGTCGAGGGCCAACTGCGCTGGGACGACATGCTCGCCCACCCGCTGGCCGTCGCCGACGCCGTCGAAACTCACGGGATCGTCCGCTACTACGACAACAACAACTTCTATCGAGAGCCCGTCGTTCAGGACGATCTCGAGCCCACGGGCGATATCGCCTCGGAGCTCGAGGCGACCGCCGAGCTGACCGACGGCGACAACCTGCAGGCCGTCCTCCCCGGTCCGTACTCGCTGGCCGATCTCGCAACCGACGAGCACTACGGCGACGAGGCCGAGTTCCTCGGCGCGATCGCCGAGTTCCTCGAGGGCGAGGTCGACGCCTTCCCGGACCACGAGACGCTGTTCCTGCTCGAGCCCTCGCTGGTCGAGAACGCGCCGGCGGACGGCCAGGACGAGCGCGCGAGCGAGGCGATCGATCGGGTCGCGAGCGCGACCGACGCCGACGTCGTCGTCCAGCCCTACTGGGGCGCGCTCGAGGAGAAGGTCTACGCGCACCTGCTCGACGCGGACATCGACGCGGTCGGCTTCGACTTCGTCGCGAATCGGGACGACAATATCTACAACCTACAGGAGTACGGCGCGACCGACGACGTCGCGCTCGGCCTCGCGGACGGCCAGAACACCCTCGTCGAGGACCCCGAAGCGATCCGCGACCGAGTCGAGTGGGTCGACGACCAGCTCGGCGTCACCGACTTCGAGACGGTCTACCTGACGACGAACACGGAAACGTTCTACCTGCCCTACGGCAAGTACGTCGAGAAACTCGAAGTCCTCGCGGAAGCCGCGGACCTCGCGGAGGTGAAAGCAGCATGACGAACGAGAACAAAAATCAGTTCCGACAGCCCGATCACGAGCACGACCACTTCCTGCTGACGACCGTCGTCGGCTCCTATCCCAAGCCCAAGTGGCTCAACCGCGCGAAGGAGCTCTACAAGGACGAGGATCACGGCTTCGACGAGGACGACTATCAGGAAGCGAAGGACGACGCGGCTCGTCTCATCACGAACGAACACGAACGCGCCGGCCTCGACGTCGTCGTCGACGGCGAGATGCGGCGCAACGAGATGGTCGAGTTCTTCGCCCACCGGATCGAGGGCTACGAGTTCAACGGCCCCGTCAAGGTCTGGGGACACAACTACTTCGACAAGCCCAGCGTCGTCAGCGAGGTCGAGTACGAGGACAGCTGGCTCGTCGACGAGTACGAGTTCACCGCGGCCGCCAGCGACCGGCCGGTCAAGGTCCCGATCACGGGCCCCTACACCCTCGCCAACTGGTCCTTTAACGAGGCCTACGAGGACGACGACGAACTCACCCTCGAGCTGGCCGACCTCGTCAACGAGGAGATCGAGAAGCTCGTCGACGCCGGCGCGCGCTACATCCAGATCGACGAGCCCGCCCTCGCGACCACGCCGGACGACCACGCCATCGTCGGCGAGGCCCTCGAGCACATCGTCGCGGACATTCCCGAAGAGGTCCGCATCGGCCTCCACGTCTGTTACGGCGACTACTCCCGGATCTACCCCGAGATCCTCGAGTTCCCGGTCGACGAGTTCGACCTCGAGCTCGCGAACGGCGACTACGAGCAACTGGACGTCTTCAAGGATCCCGAATTCTCCAAGGATCTCGCGCTCGGTGTCTGCGACGCTCACGTCGCCGAAGTCGAGTCGGTCGAGCAGATCGAGGAAAACATCAAGAAAGGCCTCGAGGTCGTTCCGCCGGAACAGCTGGTCGTCTCGCCGGACTGCGGCGTGAAGCTGCTCCCTCGAGAGGTCGCCTACGGGAAGATGGCGAACATGGTCGAGGCGGCCCGGAACGTCGAGGCGGGCCTCGACGCGGGCGAGATCGACGTCGAGCCCGGTGCGCCGACCCCGGCCGACGACTGATTCGGTTCACCGAAACGCCACGCATCCGTTTTCTCTCGTCCGGTTGTCTCTCCTCGAGTTCCGTTTCGATCTGTTGCCACCGCGTGAACGGTGAGGCTTTGCGCCTAGTCCTCCCGTAACCCTCGCTTTGCGACACCGAGCTGACGCGGTCGTTTGGGAAACTATCACACACACACATTACACCGGTAGACACTGTTGAACCGGTAGACACAACCACGACACAGGTGTTACCTGGTAACTCTTTTGTCCAATAACGTATACGTACGTCGAGCCCCGACTACGGATCAATGGCAGAGTCTCTCCAGAACCGTCACGAACTCCGCGACGACGTCGCCGAACACCGCGCTGCCGAGTACGATATCGATCCGCTGTTCGTCAATCGCTGGTCGCCGCGCGCGATGACCGGCGAGCCGCTCGACGAGGAGGAGTACCTCCCGCTGTTCGAGGCCGCCCGCTGGGCCCCCTCCGCGTTCAACAATCAGCACTGGCGGTTCCTGTACGCGAGTCGCGAGGACGACGAGTGGGACACCTTCGTCGACCTCCTGAGCGACGCGAATCAGGCGTGGGCGACCGACGCCGCCGTGCTCGCGGTCATCGTCTCGAAAACGACGTTCGACCACAACGGCGAACCGGCTCCCGTCCACTCTTTCGACACCGGCGCGGCCTGGGAGAACCTCGCGCTCGAGGGTGCGCGCCGCGATCTGGCCGTCCACGGAATGGCCGGTTTCGATTACGAGCGCGCGGCCGAGGAACTCGACGTTCCCGACGAGTTCGAGGTCGAAGCGATGGTCGCGATCGGTGAACGTGCACCGCCCGAAGCGCTTCCAGAGGAACTGCAGGAACGCGAACAGCCGAGCGACCGCAAACCGCTCGCGGAGATCGTCCACCGCGGCGGCTTCGAGTAGGCCGCGCGTCGCGTTCTCGGTCCCCGATCGGAACCGGTTCGTCCCCGCACGACTCGACTGTTTTTCGTCCAGACCGAACGGACGATACGTGGGTCCGATAGCGAGGGATACACGCCGGGAAGCCGGCACCCGTACCGACGATTGTGTGCGTCAGCGATGAACCGGTCGATCCCTCGATTCCGCCCGTCGAAATTCATCGGGACCGAAACGCTCGTTCGAGACGTTCGTCTTCGGCGAGTTCGACCCCTCGTTCTTTCTGTCCTGGCCCTCCGCTACGGCCTCCGTCCGATGATTACGGAGAAAATATTTATTACATATTGAGTTGTTATATGCTGGCGTATGTCAGGCGACCGACCATCGAAACACGAATCGGAAGCGATCGACGAATCACGGCGAACGTTCATGAAGACGACCGGTGCGGCGACGGCGGCGTCCGCGGTCGGCGTCGGTGCGGGTACCGCCGCGGCCGATCGAACCGGTACGGATCTCGACGACGTGATCGACGAGTTGTCCCTCGAGCAGAAGGTAGGCCAGATGACGCAGGTTGCGATCGATGATCTCGGCGAGGGGTTCGGTCCCGAGACCGTGTTCAACGATCACGACGACGTAGAGACGCTCGGCGAGTTGTTCACGGAGCTTCACGTCGGGTCGATCCTCAACGGCGGGGCGACGGGACCGACGTTCGACGGCGAGGAGTTCGTCGCGGGGCTCAACCGGCTCCAGCGGTATACGGTCGAGAATACGGCCGCTGGGATTCCGTTCATCTGGGGCTGTGACGCGCTCCACGGGAACACGCTGCTCGACGGCTGTACGAGCTTCCCACAGCGGCTCAATATGGGCGCGACCCGAGACATCGACCTGGTCGAGGCGGCGGCGACCCACACCGGGAACGAGGTCGCCGCGATGGGGGGTCACTGGACCTTCGGACCGACGGTCGACGTGCTGCGAGACATGCGCTGGGGCCGGTACTTCGAGGGCCACAGCGAGGACGCGATGCTGCTGGGCGAACTGGGGAAGGCGCGAGCCCGCGGGTTCGAGCGGAACGGTCGCGTCGCGGCGACGGTCAAACACTTCGCCGGGTACGGGACGCCCAACACCGGAAAGGACCGCGCCCACGCTCGCACGTCGATGCGAGACCTCCGCACCAGACAGCTCCCAGCCTACGAGCGAGCGCTTGAGGAGGCCGAGACGGTGATGGTCAACAGCGGGGCGGTCAACGGAAAGCCCGCCCACGCCTCGCAGTGGCTGCTGACGCAGGTGCTGCGAGAGCGCTTCGAGTTCGACGGCGTCGTCCTCACCGACTGGGACGACTTCAAGCGGATGATCTCGAACCACGAGTACCGTCCCGACACGGACGAGGGGTGGCGCGAGGCCGTCAGGCAGGGACTCGAGGCCGGGATCGACATGCACATGTGCGGCGGGGAGACGGCGCCGACGGAGTTCATCGAGACGACGATCGATCTCGTCGAGAGCGGCGAGCTCTCGGAGGACCGCATCGACGAGTCGGTCCGTCGCATCCTCGAGCTCAAGCGCGACCTCGGACTGTTCGACCGGCCCACCGTTCCCGAGGACGAGATCGGCGGTCTCGTCGGCGGTGCGCAGGACGTCTCCGAGCGACTCGCCAAGGAGTCGCTGGTCCTGCTGGAAAACGAAGCGGACGCGCTCCCGCTCGAGGGGTCCGAGGACGTGTTGCTGACCGGGCCCGGAGTCGAGGCGGGAACGCCCAACCGGTTCCTGATGCAACACGGCGGCTGGACGCTCGGCTGGCAGGGGATCGAGGACGGCGCCCTGACCGAGGACGGGCCGCGACCGCGTCAGAACACCGTCGCGGGCGAACTGTCGGACCGACTCGGAGACCAACTTGTGCACGTTCCGACAGAGTTCGAGGCCGCGCCCTACGAGAGCATCTACGAGAACTTCGACAACGGGTTCTTCGACGTGACCGACGAGCAGGAGGCGGCGATCGTCGACGCCGCCGGTGCGGCCGATGCCGTCGTCGTCGTGCTCGGCGAGGGGCCGCACAACGAGGGGTTCGGCGACCGCGACAAGATGCGCTTCCCCGAGGCACAGCGGGACCTCGTGAAACTGGTCGACGAGACGGCCGACGACGACGTCCCGCTCGTCGGCGTGATCATCGCCGGGAGCCCGCGCGGGACTGCGGAAACGTTCGACCGCCTCGACGCCGTCCTGTTCGCCGGCCAGCCCGGTAGCGACACCGGCGTCGCCGTCGCCGACGCACTCTTCGGCGACTACAACCCGTCGGGACGGCTCCCGTTCACCTGGGAAGCCAACGTCGGTCACGTCCCCCTCTTCTACGACGACTACCCGCCGCGCCAGTCCGTCGGCGCGGAGAGCGGGACGGTCCAGTACGAGTTCGGGCACGGGCTCTCCTACACCGACTGGGAGTACTCGGATCTCTTGCTCTCGCGGGACACCGTCGGCAACCCCGCTCGAAACCCGCCCGTCACGGCCCGAGTGACGGTCGAGAACACCGGCGAACGGGCCGGCGAGCACATCGTCGAGGTGTACAACACCGAGTCCTACGGGTCGGTGCTCCAGCCCCACCGCCGGCTGATGGGCTTCGAGCGAGTCGCGCTCGGACCCGGCGAGTCCGCGACCGTCGAGATCGAACTCGACCTCGCGACGCTCGAGGTCGTTCCCGGCGACGTGCCCGGAAACCGGGCCAAGGTGGTCGAGGCCGGCGAGTACGAACTCTCGGTCGGCGGCGAGTCGACGACGCTGACAGTCAAGAACACAGCGTCGGTCACCGACCCCGAACCGGCACCCGGTCGGTACGACATCGACAACGATGGCAGCGAGGGTTTCGAGGACGTCATGGAACTCTACCGCCGACTCAAGCGACGCGGCGATGTCGGGAAGCGGTCTCCTCCGCACAGGTAACTCGCCCGCACGGCCGTCGTCGTTTCTCGAGCGAGTCGTTGCTCTCCCTCGAGCGAAGGTGTCAGGGAAGATCGATATCGGGCGGGGACCCGTGACACCCGACGACGATCGTCCCGTCGCGTCGAACGACGATACCGTAGCCCAGCAGGGTGAGTTCGAAGATCACGTCATTGCCCGACCCGCCGTCGCTTCTGACTGACTCTTCGACGGCGAACGTCACCGACTCGATCTCGGGGGTCTCGTCCGCGATCACCTCGAGCGTCGCAGTCGGCACGTCCTGGATCACGCCCTCGATGGTAAACGCGATCACGTCGGGTGGCGATTTGATCGATTCGAAGTCGTCGCCCGCCGACGTGCGAAGCGCGTCGAGACTGGTGGGAACGTCGTCCGCATCCGGAGTCGCGACGCCGACGTCGGCGTTCTCGAGGCGGAGCGTCGCGGGTCCCGTCAGGTCGATTTCGACGGGGTCCGAGTCGTCGGTCGACACCGTGATTCGGACGGGATCCAGAGTCGCGCCCTCGAACTCGGCGAGCAGCGCCTCGGTCACTGTGAGCGTTCCCTCGATGGCGAATTCGAGCTGATCGGGCGGCCGTCGCTCGAGGGTCTCAGTCAGATGAATACTGTCCGCTTCGTCGAGATCGATTGTGACGGTCATCGGTTTCCCACCGGTACGTCGTGAGGGTCCACAGGTGTGAAACGCTATCGTATGCCGCGAAACTGATCAATGTGATCGGAACCGATCGACGATCACGCCAAAGCGCTAACTACCGGGCCGATGAACGACCGGCCATGACACTCGAGGTCGGCGTACTCGGCTATCGATTCATGGGCAAAGCACACGCGAACGCGATGGCGCGGCTTCCGATGTTCTTCCCGGACGCACCGGAAATCGAACGCAGCGTTCTCGTCGGCCGCGACGAATCGGCGCTGTCGGACGCCGCCGAACGGCTCGGCTTCGACTCGATATCGACGGAGTGGAGAGACGTCGTCGACGACGTAGACGTCTTCTACAACCTCGGGCCGAACCACGTCCACCGCGAGCCGTCGGTCGCTGCGCTCGAGGCGGGGACGCCGGTCTTCTGTGAAAAACCGCTCGCGCCGACGCTCGAGGCCGCCGACGTGATGGCCGAGACGGCGCGCGAGGCGGGTGACGACGTGCCCGCCGGCTGCGCGTTCAACTACCGGTTCGTGCCCGCGATTCGGTACGCGAAGGGGTTGCTCGAGGCGGGCGAACTCGGCGAGATCCGTCACGTCCGCGGGCGCTACCTGCAGGACTGGCTGGTCGATCCCGAGGCCCCGTGGTCGTGGCGCAACGACGAGGAGATGGCCGGCTCGGGCGCGCTCGGCGATCTCGGCTCGCACACGGTCGACCTCCTGCGATTCCTCGTCGGGTCCGACGACCTCTCGGGCGGGATCGAACGGGTCAGCGGTCACCTGCAGACGTTCGTCGACGAGCGGCCAGTTGAAGACGGCAGCGAAACCCGTCCCGTCACCGTCGACGACGCCTACACCGCGCAACTCGAGTTCGAAAACGGTGCCGTCGGATCGCTCGAGGGGACGCGAGTCGCGGCGGGCCACAAGAACGACCACACGATTGAAATCCACGGCACCGAGGGGAGCTTGAAATTCTCGCTCGAGCGGCTGAACGAACTCGAGGTACTCCGCGAGGGAGACCGCGGCTACGAGACGATCCTGGTCACCGACGAGGACGACCCCTACGTCGATCACTGGTGGCCGCCGGGCCACGTGCTGGGCTGGGAGCACACCTTCGTCCACGAGAACTACGAGTTCCTCAGCGCGGTCGAAAGCGGCGACGAGTTCGAACCGAACTTCGAGGACGGACTCGCCGCCCAGCAGGTGCTCGACGCGATCGAACGAAGCGACGAGCGGGGCGAGTGGGTCAGCCTCGAGTAGGCCGAGATCGCGTTCCGACGCCCAACCGACACTCAGCGCTTGACAGGATTTTTTGTAGCTCCGCTAAGAATAGCACGGTGGGAATGGACGACAGGATTCGGGGATTCATCGCCAACGAGAGCTGGCTACTGGTGGCGATCCTGACGTTCGCACTGGCGAGTATTACCGGAGCCGCCGGCCTCGGAGCGCTCGCGAGCGCGATCTCGATCGTCGGGTGGTTCCTGCTGACGCCGATCCTGCTGTTCTGGGGCGAGGAGGTCGCGTTACTGCTCGAGAACGACGAGGCGACGGACGCGACGCGCAACGGCGAGACCGACGCCGAATCGGATCCGCTCGAGGAACTGAAACGCCGCTACGCGGCGGGGGAGATCGACGACGCGGAGTTCGAACGCCGACTCGAGCGACTCGTGGCGGTCGACGAGATTCCGGACGATGTGATCGGTTCCGGGTCAGTCGACGAGATGACGACGGACGCTGCGATAGTCGATGAGACGCGGGACGACGCGACTCGGACCGAACCGCTCGAACGTGATTACGAACGGGAACGGGAACAGGATCGCTAACTGCGGGACCCTCAGCGACGACACCACTCGCGCTCGCCGATCGCCGGAGGCGTCGAGTATTCCCGGCTGGCCACCCAACGACGACTCGCTATGGCTTCGGAGATGACCGCCTACGTTATCGAGGAGTACGGCGATCCGGACGTCTTCACTGAGACGACCCTCGAGGTCCCCGAACCCGGACCGGACGAGATCCGCGTCGCGGTCGACGCGTCCAGTCTCAATCCCGTAGATTACAAGATCCGACAGGGCGCGCTGCCCGACTTCGCTCCCGAACTCCCGGCGACGCTCCACTGTGACGTGTCGGGCGTCGTCGACGCGGTCGGGGAGAACGTCGAGGCGTTCGCGGAGGGCGACGAGGTGTACGGCATGCCCGGCGGCGCGGGCCGACAGGGCTCGCTCGCCGACTACGTCGTCGGCCACGCCGGAACCTTCGCGCACGCACCGGAGTCGATCCCGCTCGAGGAGGCCGCCGCCCTCCCGGTCGTCGCGCTCACCGCGTGGGAACTGCTCACCGACAAGGCGAGCGTGGACGGCGGCGAGGACGTGCTCGTCTACGGCGGCAGCGGCGGCGTCGGGCACATCGCCGTCCAGTTGGCCGATGCGTTCGGCGCGACCGTGACCGCGACCGGCTCGAGCGAGGACAAGCGCGAGTTCGCCGAGCGACTCGGTGCCGACGCGACGGTCGACTACACCGACACGGACGTCGAGACGTACGTCGACGAGCACGCCGGCGGTGCCGGCTTCGACGTCGTCGTCGATCCGGTCGGAGACGACCACCTCGAGACGGCGTTCGAGGCGGTCCGGCCCTACGGCAGCGTCGTGACGACCGAATCGAGCGCGGCCGAGGGACTGGATCTCGCGCCCATGCACGCCAACTCCCTCGAACTCGGCGTCGTACTCGTTATCCTGCCGGTCCTCCTCGGCGATCGACAGGAGCGCATCGGCGAGGAACTCACCGAGATTGCGAGCCTCGTCGACGACGGCGCGGTCGCGCCACATATCGACGAGCGCTTCGCCTTTGACGAGGCCGCCGACGCACACCGACGCGGCGAGAACGGGGACTTCCGCGGAAAGCTGTTGCTCGTCAACGAGTGAGCGTGCTGCGGGCGGAGCGCACATCGCTGGTCGAGCGCGATTCGACTACGCGCGCTTGAGCCCGATTTGGCTACGCGCTCGAGACCGATCGGATCCGACGCGCTCGCCTACGTCGACTCGATTGTGGACACCGTGTGAATCTCGTCGTACCGAACGCTGCCGTTGTTGAGTGATTGGCCGTCGATCTCGAGGTGCCCCGGCTCGATGCCCGTTACCTCTCCGGTGACGGCCGTCTGGTGGTCTTCCGTTCGCTCTTCGCTGCGAACCTCGACGGTATCGCCGATCTCGACGTGATCCTGAACGAGCGCTTTGATCCGGTCCGTGTCGGCGTCGGGGGGAATCGTCAGGTCAGTCATTATTCGCTCAAACGTAGTACCGCCACACCGGTAGTATTTGAGCCGGGATACGCAACTCGAGAGCCGTCACTCGGACGACCGTTTTTGTACGAACCCGCCCAATAGCAACTAATGAAGGTCATCAAGGACAGCGTCCACGATCACATTCAGATCGACGGCGTCGCTCGCGACCTGCTCGATACGCCCGCGGTGCAGCGACTCCGGAACATCAGCCAGCTCGGGACCGTTTCGCTGGTCTATCCGTCGGCCAATCACACTCGCTTCGAACACAGCCTCGGCGTCTACCATCTCGCTTGCGAAGCGCTCGAGCAACTCAACGTCGACGGGCAGCAAGCCGAGCGAATCCACGCCGCGGCCCTGCTCCACGACGTGGGTCACAGTCCCTTCAGCCACAACCTCGAGGCGCTGACCCACCGCCGGACGGGCCGATACCACGACGACGTTCACGAACTGCTTTCGGAGGGGGCAGTCGGCGAGGTGTTACGAGCGCACGATCTCGAGCCGGCCAGAGTCGCGGACCTGGTCGCCGGCGAGGGCCGGTTCGGCCAGCTGGTTTCGGGCGAACTCGACGTCGATCGGATGGATTACCTGGTGCGGGACGCCCACCACACGGGGGTGCCCTACGGGACGATCGATCACGGCCGCCTCGTTCGGGAGTTGACCTTTGCGGACGGCGAACTCGTCCTCGCCGAGGGGAACGTCCAGACCGCCGAGAGCCTGCTGGTAGCTCGGGCGCTGATGAACCCGACCGTCTACAGCCACAGCGTCGCCCGGATCAGCAAGGCGATGCTTCGGCGGGCCGGCGAACGGCTGCTGGACGCACCCGCGACTGACGTCGACGCCGAGACGCTCCAGCGGATGGACGATCACGACCTGATCGCCGCACTGCGCTCGTGCGAGGCGACCGGTGAGTTCTCCCGGCGGCTGGATCAGCGCGACCTGTTCAAGCGGGCGGTGTGGGCCGAGATCGACGACGTCCCGGGCGGGATCATCGAGGCTGACCACGAGACGATTCGAGAGTTCGAACGCGAGATAGCCGATCGGGCGGATCTCGATCCGGCACACGTCATTCTCGACGTCCCGAGTCGTCCCTCGATGACGGAGTCGACGACGCGCGTGATGGTCAACGGTGAGATCCGTCAGCTAGGACAGCAGTCGCCGCTGGTCGAGGCGCTGCGGGCGGCCCAGTACTCCCAGTGGCGACTCGGGATCTACTCGCCGCCGGAGCTCCGCGATCGCGTCGGCAGGGTCGCCGTCGACGTCCTCGGGCTGGACATCGACGGCGCGCTGGTCAGCGAAGTCCGGAACGGAATGGATGCGACGCTGGATCAGTTCGTCGATTGAGGCAGCCTACTGTCAGTCAGTTCCGGCGCAACCGCGAACTACCCTGCGATTAGCGCCGAGAAATCGTTACAGCAGACCGTATGAGGCGGGCCACTTCGGTAGCTGCCGACCGCTCGAGCGTGGGCGGATCGGGGTAGCCAATTCAGGCTCGCGGCTTATCCCCTGTCGATGACGAGAACTACGTGATGAGTAAATTTGTCTTCAGGATCCTGACACTGCTCGTTGCAGCGACTGTGATCGCCGTCGCACTGGTCGGCTGGGCGAGCGGTTTTATCGGAATCGAAGCCGTCGACCGATCAGTCTCTGGCCCGGTCGTCGGACTGCTCCTGCTCGCCCTGTCAGGCCTGATCGCCGTGTTGTTCGAACCCCTCGAGATCGACGACGAGTCAACCTGATTTTCGACTCCCGCTCCACGAAACCGTTGCCGTTGAAGGCACTGGCCGCGAACTGACTCGTATGGAACGAACGGGAACGATTCTCCGCGGCCGCGAGTTCGACCCCGTCGAGGGACGGGTGGTCATCGACGACGACGGCCGCATCGAGGCCATCGAGGAAACGGCGGTCGAAAGCGACGATATCATCCTCCCAGCGTTCGTCAACGCCCACACCCACATTGGCGATTCGATCGCCAAGGAGGCCGGCGGCGGCCTCTCGCTCGAGGAACTCGTCGCCCCGCCGGACGGGCTGAAACACCGGCTGCTCCGGGCGGCCTCCCGCGACGAGCTCGTGAGCGCGATGGAGCGGTCGCTGGGGTTCATGCAACGGGCCGGGACGGCGGCCTGTCTGGACTTCCGCGAGGGCGGCGTCGAGGGCGTTCGGATGCTCGAGGCGGCCGCGGACGGCCGCGAGATCGACGCGCTCTCGTTCGCGCGCGGCTCCGTCGATGCGATGCGCGCAGGCGACGGCTTCGGCGCGAGCGGGGCGAACGACGACAGCTTCGACCGGGAACGGACGGCGACCCGGGAGGCGGGCAAGCCCTTCGGGATCCACGCCGGCGAGGTCGACGAGAGCGACATCAACCCGGCGCTGGACCTCGAGCCGGACTTTCTGGTCCACATGGTTCACCCGAAGCCGGTCCATCTGGACCGGGTCGCGGACAGCGAGATTCCGATCGTCGTCTGTCCCCGTTCGAACCTCGTCACCGATGTCGGACTGTCGCCCTACGCGGACCTGAACGAGCGGACGACGCTCGCGCTCGGGACGGACAACGTGATGCTCAACTCGCCGTCGATGTTCCGCGAGATGGAGTTCCTCGCCAAGCTCTCCGAGCTACCGGCCGACGAGATCCTCCGAATGGCTACGATCAACGGTGCCGAGATCGCCGGCCTCGACTATGGCCTGCTCGAACCCCGCCGAGAGGCTCGGCTGCTGGTTCTCGACGGCGACTCGGACAACCTCGCCGGCGCGCGGGAGCCGGTCCGGGCCGTGGTCCGGCGTGCGGGCGTCGACGACGTTCGGGAGGTCGTCTACGGCTCGGGCGCTGACGACGAGAGTAGCGGTCAATTCAGCTAAGCCGACTGCCTCAGTCGTCGAGTCGTTCGGACGTCTCCGCGTGTTCTTTCGCGAGTTCGACGTATCGATCGGCCGTCGCCTCGAGGCCCGGATCGTCGATCTCGGTTTTCGGTTCCGCGGGCGCACCGGCGACGAGCGTCGACGGCGGGATCTCGGTGCCCTCCGTGACGACGCTGCCGGCGGCGACGACCGCTCCCTCACCGACGTGGGCGCCGTCGAGGACGACCGCATTCATCCCGACCAGCGCGCGTTCGGCGACAGTCGCGTCGTGGACGATTGCGCTGTGACCGACGGTCGAGTGGGGCTCGAGTTCGGCCGTCTCGTGGAGAACGGCGTTGTCCTGGACGTTGGCCCCTTCGCCGACGACGATCGTGCCGTGATCGCCGCGGAGCGTGGTGTTCGGCCAGACGCTGGCCTCGTCCTCGATGATGACGTCGCCGATGACGACTGCGGCCTCGTCAACGTACGCGGAGTCGGCGACCTGCGGTTCCGTGCCGTCGAACGATCTGAGCATACCCGTTCTGTCTCGAGAACGGTCTTGAAGGTGACCATCGGGTCCGACGCGACGCCCGTTGCAGGCTGTGCGAACCGCGGAGGCTGTGTGGCGGCAGCCTTCGTTGTGTTAGTGGTCGATCGTGCGGACGGGCTACGGGTGATCGGCCACAGATGGTTGAACGGTTGAATCGGCTCACCGACAGTAACGTCCCTCCTTGTTCGGTTCCAGTCTCTATCCTGTTGGTGGAACGGAATTTCGTCACGATACCAATACACGTTGGCATCATGGCTAATACGGCGTCCGTGAAACCCGAGACGTGGCGACACGGAACTATCCGTTTGGATCGCGTCGTGACGCCATGTCATCCCCCCGAACCACCCACAGTTCGGTATCCCCTTTCGTACCCGACAGCCACTCCCCGCCGCTCTCATTCCTCGTCGGACAATCGCTCGGAGAGTCGATCGAATCGTTTCCGTACCGATTCCCGCCGGTCTCGTTCGACCTCCTCGCGGTAGGTCGCCTCGAGTAACTCCCCCGCGTCTCGGTCGACAGTCGCGTCGAAGACGGCACCCTCGTGCCGGCCGTCATCGGGCAGTTCCTCGACGGCGACTGTGAGTTCGTCGACGACGGTCTCGTCGGCCTCGAGCAGGAGTACTGCCGTCGTCCCGTCGACGATCCGATCGAGGACCGTAGTGTAGGTTTCAGGCATGTCGTTTCACCATGCAGTAGGAGCGGCAGCACCATCAACCGACGGCAGGTCGGTCGCGATGGCCGGCTGTTCGAACTCGAGCGACCGGCGACCGGCGATCGAGTGAGCACTCATCTTGGAGCCCTCGAGCGACGGTCCACCTCCCTCGAAACGTGGAACGCGTGCGACGAGTGTTGTGGATCGAGGGCTTCAGGCTGCTCTCAGAACGCGTTCCCCTCGAAGCTCGTGTCGGCGTGCAGACTCTCCTTCAGCGCGTCGTGGACCTTGCAGAGTTCGAAGGCGCGTTCGATGATCTCCTCGCCGGTGTCGTCGTCGACGTCGGCCTCGACGCTGATATCGAACTGGACCGACTCGAGTTTGTCGTCGTCGTTGAGTTCGCCGCTGGTCTCGATCTCGATCCGTCCGAGGTCGTCGGCCCCGCGCTGTTGGCCGCCGACGCGCAGCGCCGGGACGTAACACGAGCCGTAGGCCGCGAGCACGGTCTCGAGCGTGTCGGGAGCCTCCTCGCCGTTCGCGTCGATCGTGGTCTCGAAGTCGCGGATCTCGTTCGTCGCGCTGTACCCTTCCTCGGAGACGGTGGTGACTTCTTTCGCCATGGCAGTCGAGTCGTCCACGGGCGGCGCTGTAAATATTGTTCTCGCGAGCGCGACGATCCGGTCGGTTGACGAAATCGCGGCGGACAGCTGACGGAACTGACGGCGAGCAGTCGACAGAAATAGCGGTGATCGCTACCGAAAAGCGGCAACGGTTGACAGTCGCGATCAGGGCTCGAGTTCGAACGGCTCGTCGGCCTCAAGGGCGTGGACTTCCGTATCGCTACCCGTCGCTTTAACTTCCCTGGCGAAGTCCTCAGGGTCCTGCTCGATCGGCGGGAAGGTGTCGTAGTGTTGCGGGAACGCGTGGTCGACGTCGAGCCAGTCGACGGCGACGGCGGCCTGCCACGGCCCCATCGTGAAGTGATCACCGATCGGCACCGCGGCGGCATCGGGCTCGAGATACGGGCCGACGACCTCCCGCATCTCGCTCATCAGGCTGGTATCGCCGGCGTGATAGAACGCCGTCGACTCTTCGTCGCTGACCTGTGTCGGCTTCGTATCCGAGACGACGAAGCCGGCGGGCATCCCACCGCTCGCGTCGTTCTCGGTCATGATCCCGTTCGTGTGGTCGGCGCGAACCATCGTGACGTACGCGTCGCCGCACTCGACGGTGCCGCCGAGGTTCATTCCCATCCCGCCGACGGCGTCCTCGAAGCCGAACTCCTCCTGGCAGTAGGCGGTCAGTTCCGGCGTCGCGACCAGCGTCGCGTCCGAGAACTCGCCCGCGTGGGCGATGTGGTCCGCGTGGCCGTGGGTCAACAGCACGTACTCCGGCGTGTCGACGTCGGCCGGCTCGAGGTCCGTCTTCGGGTTGTCGAAGAACGGGTCGATCAGTAGCGTCGTTTCCCCAACGGTGACGTACCACGTCGAGTGGCCGTGCCAGGTAAGTTCCATACCACTCGAGGCGTTCGTGCGATGGCGACTTAAAAGTGGCCGAGGCGAACGATCCGTCGTTCGCCGCGACTCGGTCCGCGTCCGGTGAATCGGGTCCCGTTTCGGGAGTCGGTACCTCGGCGGATCGGGTGTCCCGCTTCGGTGGGTCGAACGTCAATGACCGTTCGACGGCCTGCAAGAGACGTATACGATCACCAACCCTTATACGGGCTCTATCGCAACGATTGAAGGCCGCACGCGAATTGACACACCACGCATGCGGTCTGGGATCGCGGTCCGGTCGATTGCCCGTCCGTTGCGGTCGACGACCCTGCTGCGATTTCCAGGCGGTTTGAGACCACTGGTCGGCGACCTATCACGACGGACGACAACGCCGGCTCGCTGTCAGCACGTCGTGACCGGCAATGCCGTGTCGTTTTTTACCCCTGGCCCGTACTCGAGCTATGCTCGCACTCACGCTCGAGGAGTTCATGGTAGAGCTGAACGACGGCGCGATCAAGAACGTCGGTCCGAACAACAAGGCGGCGACGGTCAAACTATTCGACGTCGACTCCGCTGAAGCGAGGGAGTTCGGCGACAAGCGCGTCAAACTCGTCTTCGAGGACGAGGACGACAACGAGATTCAGGTCTCGCTGTTCCCGGAGGACGTTCGGAAAATCGTCGACGATATCGAGGCGCTCGAGGAGGATTCGCCGGTTTTCGACTGACGGCGGCCCGATATCCCGATCACGATCGCGACTCGTCTCGCGAACGCATTCCGACAACCGTTTTAGGGCGAAACTGCTTGGTTCGAGTAGATGGGTAACTGTATCATCTGCGGCACACCCGTTGACGGCGAGATCTGTCAGAGCCACGAGGAGGATGCTGTTTTCGAATTTCGCGGCACGACCGCCTCACAGCTCACCCCCGATCGCTACTATCGGGGAACCGTCGACGGCTACGCCGACTTCGGTGTCTTCGTCGACATCGGAGACCACGTCACCGGCCTGTTGCATAGAAGCGAACTCGACCAACGACTCGAAAGTCTCGACTGGGAACCAGGGGACGATGTCTTCGTCCAGGTGCTCGACGTTCGAGACAACGGCAACGTCGACCTCGGCTGGTCGATCCGCCAGCGCGAACGCGAGTTCCGCGGCAAACTGATCGAAACTGCTGACGACGAATACCGTCCCGAGGAGCTCGAGGACGACGCCGACGGGGCGTCCGCTGACGCCAATGAGTCGTCCGCTGAGACGACGACCGAGACGACCGACGAGTCGGAGTCGTCCACCGAGACGCCTGACGAGTCGCCCGCCGCGACGAGCGACGGGAGCGACCAGGAGCTCACCGACGACCGAGCGGCGAAGGCGGGCGAGTTGCAGGCGGCCCCCGAGGACACCGAGCCCGAATCGGAACCCGAGACGGAGTCAGTCGACGACGGGCAACCCGCGGCCGCGGAAGCGGCCGGCACCGTCACGAGCGGCGGTTCCGTCGCGACGGAGTCCGCCGCCGCATCGACGCCGGCGACCGACGACGCGGCCGACGCCGAACCCGAGTCCGAGTCGGAGCCAGCGCTCAAGCGAACGACCATCGAGTCGATCGAGAACAAGGTCGGCAGCGTTGTCCGCCTCGAGGGCGAGATCACCGGCGTTCGCCAGACCAGCGGTCCGACGGTCTTCGAACTGCGCGACGAGACGGGAACCGTCGAGTGTGCGGCGTTCGAGGAGGCCGGCGTTCGCGCCTACCCGGACGTCGAACTCGAGGACGTCGTCGCGCTGGAAGGCGAGGTCGAACGTCACCACGGCGACCTGCAGGTCGAGACCGAATCCCTCGATATTCTCGAGGGTGAGGACGAACAGACCATCGTCGACCGCCTCGAGAGCGCGATCGAACGCGAGGCGCGTCCAGCCGATGTCGCGCTGCTGGCCGATCACGAGGCAGTAGCGGCCGTCGAAGACGAGGTCGCCGACGCGGCGACCGCGATTCGCCGCGCCGTCATGGAGGCGCGACCGGTCGTCGTTCGCCACGGCGCGACCGCCGACGGCTACGTCGCCGGTGCCGCCATCGAGCGCGCCGTCCTCCCGCTGATCCGCGAGAAACACACCCGCGAGGACGCGGAGTACCACTACTTCGAGCGCCGTCCGCTCGACGGCCGCGTCTACGACATGGACGCCGCGACGAGCGACGTCACCTCGATGCTCGAGGCTCGTGACCGTCACGGCGAGCAACTCCCGCTCGTCGTTCTGGTCGACGCCGGCTCGACGATCGAGTCCACCGATGGCTACGAACTGCTCTCGCTGTACGACGCCGACTCGGTCGTCATCGACGACAGCCGAGCGGACGACGAGGTCGGCGACGCCGTCGATGTCGCCGTCGCGCCGTCGCTGGCCGGTGCCGATGTCACCGACGTCACCTCAACCGCGCTGGCGACCAATGTCGCCGCACACGTCAACGACGACGTTCGCGACGACCTCGAGCACCTCCCCGCGGTCAGCTACTGGGAGAACACGCCCGAGGACTACCTCGAACTCGCGACCGAGGCCGGCTACGACGAGACCGGCGTCTCCGAACGGCGCGAAGCCATCGCGCTCGAGGCCTACTACCAGTCCTACAAGGACAAGCGCGAACTCGTGATCGACCTGCTGTTCGGCGACGACGAGTCGGCGCGACCTCGAGACGGCGATCTGGCCGCCCACGTCTCCGAGCAGTTCCGCGACAAGCTCGAGACCGAACTCGAGACGGCCCGCGAGAACCTCACGGTTCGCGGGCTCGACGGTGTGACCGTCTCCGTGCTCGACACGGACGCGTTCACGCACCGATACAACTTCCCGACGACGATCCTGCTGCTGGACGCGCTCCACCGCAGCGAGCGCGATCGAGCCGATCCGCCGTACGTCACGCTGGGCGTCGGCGACGACGAACTGCACGTCCGCGCGACCGAACCCGTGAACGTGCGCGATCTCGGCGATGCGATCGCCGAAGCAGTACCGAACGGCGGTGTCAGCGTCGTCGGCGGCCGCGACGGTCACGTCGAGTTCCTGCCCGGCGCACGCGATGCGGTCCGCGAGGCCGCACTCGAGGCGCTCGGCGAGACGCTCGCGTAACGCTTCGCTCTCCTCTGTCGTCCACAGTCCACTAGCGACGGCGCTCTCGAATTGCCGTCGAACTCAGCGTGGCGATTCCGACGGTTCTCCGGTCGCGTCGTTCTATGTCGGCAGCGCATTCGCGCTGACTGGCGTCGGGTCGTTCCTCGTGATTCTGGTGTGGTTCCACGGAACCGACGCGCTTACGGAGTGGCGACGGCCGATACGGATAGCGTTCACTGGACTGCTCGTCCTCTACGACTGTGTCTGAGTAATGGAGTGCTGGCGACTGATTTAGTAACACCTCGAGCCGATAACGTATTTCCGGTAGCCGAACGATGGATTCCCTATGGATGCGATCGAGAGGCCCGATCGCGAGCGCGACGCGGATACCCCGGTAACCCGCCTCCGTGAGAACGCGACCGGAATCGCGTCGCTGCTCGTGACGGCGTTTTGGCTCGGTGCGATGTTCACGGGCCAGTCGTGGTGGCTCGCCGCGTTGCTCGTCGGCTACGTCGCCGTCGTGCCGTTAGTTGCGATCCTGTTCGGCGACGAGGAGGATCAGCGGGAATGGGCCGACGACTACGTGGGCACGGACGAATCGGAGACGGTTTCGGAACCCGAGACGACGGCGACCGACTCCGGAACGAACACACGTGACGCCCTCGAGACGCTTCGCGAACGCTACGCCGCCGGCGAGTTGACCGACGAGCAGTTCGAGCGCAAACTCGAGCAGCTACTGGATACCGAGACGCTCGAGGGGGCACAGGAGTGGGCTCGAGGGCGGGAGCGTAACCGAGAGCGGGATCGGAACGATGACCGAGAGCGGGACGAAGATCGAGACCTCGAGTACGAACGCTGACGGAAATTTCAGTCGTCGGTCGGTTCTGTCTCGTCCGATCGTTCGGCGCGGTCGGGCCGATCGACACGCTCGGATCGCTCCGACCGTTCGACCGCGTTCGGGTCGGGCCAGGTAACGCTCCCGAGGAAGGGGATCCCGATCCGCTCGGCGGCGCGGGCGATCATATGCGCGCCCGTCGGCACCGTCAGGAAGAGGAAGACGATCCCGATGAGCGCAGTCAGGCCTTCCGAGCCGGGCCCGAACTCGACGAAGCCGGCGAGGAAGATCGCGGCAGTGCCGAGCGTCGTCGGCTTACTCGTGGCGTGCATCCGGTTGTAGACGTTTGGCAGGCGCAAGAGGCCGACCGTGCCGACGGTCAGGAAGAAGACGCCGACGACGATCAGCGCGATGATGACGGCGGTATGAATCATTCGATCACCTCGCCTTCGGTGACGAACTTGGCGACCGCGACGGTCGCGATGAAGCCGATGATCGCGAGCACGAGGCTCACGGTGATGAAGAGTCCCCGGTCGGTCAGGAGGGCGAACAGGACCGCGATCGCGACGACGTTCGTCGCGATGGCGTCGAGCGCGACCACGCGGTCGGGGTTCGTCGGCCCGCGGATCACGCGGTAGCCACAGAGCACACAGAGCCCGCTAACGAGGACTAACGCGGCCCGGATTGCCATCTCGAGGGCGGCTGGATCGCTCTCAGTCATCGTCGACACCTCCGCCTTTGGGACCCGTGGTACTGTCTCTTTCCCCGCCGGAGACGACGATTTCGGGCGGCGGGTCCGACGGCGACGCGTCCTCGTCGAACAGCTCGAGGGCGTAGTTCTCCCAGGTCCGGATCGGCTCGGCGATCGCTTCGGGATCGCGGCCGTTGACGCCGTGAACGTAGAGGGAATTCGTCTCGTCGTCGTAGTCCAGCGTCACCGTCCCGGGCGTGATCGTGATGCTGTTGGCGATGACGGTGATCGCGATATCGGATTCGACCCGGAGCGGCACCAGGATCACCTCGGGCTCGATCGGCATGCCGGGCGAGAGCACTCGATAGGCGACGTCGAGGTTCGCCCGCAGGAGCTCCCAGGTGAACGTACCGAGATAGAGCCCGGCGTAGGGGAGCGCTCGAGCCCCGCGGCCGAGATCGACGTACTTGCCGTACAGCCGCCGGAAGACGTACGCGACCGGGAGGCCGACGACGAGTCCCGAGAGGAAGCCCCGGAGGAGCGAGATCGGAGTGAGCGACTGTCCGACGACGAACACCCACAGAACCGCGAAGACGACACCGGCGACTGGCCAGGTTCGCACTCGCATCAGTGCTCACCCCCGCCCGAGTCGCCCAGTTCGCTCACGTCCTGTGGATCGACGGCGTCGACGTATCCCTCGGTGTCGAGCGCGGCCTCGGCGGCCGTTTCCGCGAACTCGTAGACCGGTTCGAAGCCGACGCCGACCGCGACGATAGCCACCGCGAGGACGACGAGCACGGCTACCTGGACGGAATCCACTGTCGCGGCTTCCACGGCCGGCGTCCGCGCGCCCCAGAAGCTCTGATTCCACATCCGGGTCGCGTAAGCGATCGTCAACAGCGACCCGACGAGCAAGAGCACGAGGACGGGACCGGCCCCCGCTCGAGCGGCGGCGTCGAAGACGAGGAACTTGCCGAAAAAGCCCGAGAGCGGCGGGATCCCGACGAGCGCGAGCGAGGCGACGAACACCGCAATCGCCAGCGGCGGCGATCGGCCGGCCAGTCCGCCGAGGTCGGCGAAGCGGCTCGTCCCGGTTGCCGACCGGACCGTGCCGACTGCGAGGAAGAGCAGTCCCTTCGCCAGCGTGTGGTTGAGGGCGAACACCAGCGCCGCGACGATGGCGAACTCTCGGAGCGCCGGACCGGTCGTCGTCGCCGCGATGGCGACCGGGATCGCGATGAAGCCGACCTGGCCGATGCTCGAGTAGGCGAAGACGCCCTCCATGGAGTCGCGGCCGACGGCCCCGATGCCGCCGACGAGGATGCTGCCGGTGGCCATGACGAACAGCGCCGCGCCGACGAACGGCAGCGGCGAGTCGCCCGCGATGGCCACGTCTACCAGCGGGAGCGGCAGGTCGACGGCGACCTCCGCGCCGGCGAACACGGTAAAGGAGAGCCGGATGATGGCGTAGATGCCGACCTTCTTGGTCGCGCCGGCCAGCAGTGCGGTGATCTGTGGCGGCGCGGCCCGGTAGGCTGTCGGGATCCAGAACTGGAAGGGGACGAGCCCGGCCTTGATCGCGAAGACGGACAGGAGCAAGCCGAGGAGGCCGACGACCGGAATCGGATCGAGGCCGTAGGCCGCCGGCTCGGCGAGGCGCTGGGCGAGATCGGCCATGTTGAGCGTCCCCGTCGTCGCGTAAATCCCGCCGACGCCGAGCAGGAAAATGGCGCTGGCGAGCAGGTTGAGCGTGACGTACCAGAACGCGGCACGGGTGTGCTGGGGGCCGCCGCTGTAGGCGACGAAGACGTAACTGGCCATCAACATTACTTCGAACCAGACGAAGAGGTTGAACAGATCGCCCGTGAGGAAGGCACCGGTAACCCCCAGCGCGAGGAAGTGAAAGAGCGGGAAGTAGTAACTGCGTCCCTCGCCGCCGGGGAGGTGGCGAGTCGAGAAGACGAGCGATGCGATGCCGAGAATCGCGACCATCGTCAGCATGAACGCCGAGAGGCCGTCGGCGACGAGCGTGATGCCGAAGGGCGCCGGCCAGTCGCCGACCTGGTAGGTCGCGATCCCCGGCGCGTCCGGTGCGAGGACGATATACCAGTCGATCGCCGCGACCGCGATCGCGTAGCCTGCCCCGCCGGCGAGGCTCACGACCGCTCGAGCCCGCGGACGTTGGCCGAGTAACAGCGTCCCGACGGCCGCGACGAGTACGACCAGCATCGGTGCGATCACGAGCGTCGATTCCGTGCCGACGGGCGTCGTCGTCATCGGCGATCACCCGTCGGTGCCGTCAGCGTCCGTTTTCGATCAGTCATTATCACCGTCAGCGTC
Organism: Natrinema zhouii; assembly: GCF_013456555.2. Lineage (GTDB taxonomy): Archaea > Halobacteriota > Halobacteria > Halobacteriales > Natrialbaceae > Natrinema > Natrinema zhouii. The sequence continues at coordinate 605,741 of NZ_CP059154.1, read as the reverse complement.
GTCATCATCGCTGTCGTCACCGTCTCGATCGCCGTCATTCGCGATCACCGAGTTTCGTCACGTCCAGCGTGTCGTGTTCCTCGTACACCCGATACGACAGGACGAGCGCGAACGCGGTCATCCCGAAGCCGATGACGATGGCGGTCAACACGAGCGCCTGGACCAGCGGATCGGCCGTCTCCGGGACGTGCTCGCCGTGGCCGGCGAGGATCGGGACCGAGTCGGCGACCGCCGGCGCGATCCCGCCCATCGACAGCAGGTAGAGGTTCGCGGCCTGGCTGATGATCGCGAGTCCCCAGACGACGCGGATCAGGTCCCGCCGCAGGAGGAGGAAGGTCCCGAGGGCGAACAGCGCGCCGACTGCGGCCGCGAGGACGATCGCCGTCATTCCGCACCCACCACCGAGAGGATCGTGAGCAGTCCACCGACGACCACGCAGTAGACGCCGAAGTCGAACGCCAGCGCGCTCGCGACCTCGAGGTGATCGTAGATCGGGACTCCCTCGAGCATGACGAACGTCTGCGTGAGGAAGCTGCGACCGAACAGCAACGGTGCGAGTCCGCTGGCGACCGCGATCGCGAAGCCGTAGGCGAAGAGCCGGCGGTAGGCGACGACGACGCGGTCCCGCGAGGGCTCCTTGCCCGGATCGACGTCGCGACCCAGGATTCCCCGCTCGAGGAAGTCCAGCCCGAAGGCCATGTAGACGATCGCGAAGGCCGTCACCGTGAGGACGCCGCCGATGAACCCGCCGCCGGGGAGGTTGTGTCCCTCGAAGAACAGCGAGATCGCGACGACCAGGATGATCGGGACGATCGCTCGAGCGGTCGTGCGCATGATGACCGTCGTCATTCGTCGTCACCTCCGGAACTGCCGCCGTCGCGACGGGTTCCGGCCGGTTCGTCGTCCGGTAGTTCGTCGTCGGTCAGTTCGTTGTTCCCGTTCGGCATATCAGTGAGTGCGTCGCCCTCGCTGCGACCCCGCATGACGATCAGCGTCAGGATCGAAATCGCGGCCAGCGCGACCACGGCGAGCTCGCCGAGCGTGTCGAAGCCGCGGAAGTCGACGAGGGTCACGTTGACGATGTTGGTGCCGCCGCCCTCGGGAACGGCCCGTTCGGCGTAGTAGCGGGCGATGTCGCTCGAGCCGTCCGGGCGCGCGCCGGTCGTAACGAGCACCGTGACGAACGCGGTCGCACCGACCGCGAGCGAGAGGACGACGTCGCGGACGGGCGCTCCGATTTCGATTCGGTCGGACGACGGAATCTCCTCGATGACGAGCAAGAAGATAACGAGCACGAGCGTCTCGACGACGAGCTGAGTCAGCGCGAGATCGGGCGCGCTCGCGAGGATGTAGAAGATCGCGATCATGAAGCCGAGGATCGAGAGCGTGAGGACGCCCGCGACGTGCGTATCGGAGAGCACGACGGCGAGCGCGCCGACGACCGCGACGAGCAACACGAGCGTGATCGACGGGGTCGCCTCGAGGCCGAACTCGGCCGGTGCGATGGCCCCGGCTGCGACGAACCCCGTGAGGGCCAGCGCGCAGGTCGCGCACAGCGTCCACGACGCGTAGGTCCGGAGGTGGCCGTCGTGGACGTATTCGGCGAACGACCGGCCCTCGTCGGAGAGCCCCTCGACGATCGTGTCGTACCACCAGTTCGGACGGATCGGCGGTGTCGAACCCACGAATCCGCGGATGCCGTCGTGGAGTCGCCCGTAGAACGGGTACGCGACCAGACCGACGCCGATCGTGACCGCACTCATCCCCACCGGCGTCGAGTACGATGTCGGGATGCCGACGTGCATCTCCTGGGGATCGACCGCCGTCGCCTCGAGGCCGGATTGAACGATCGCGTCCACGGCGAGCTGGGGGTCGACGCTGACGACCGCGGCGAGCAGCGCCAGCACTGTCGGCGGAACGAGCAGAGTGACGGGCGGGCGGTGGACGTGGCCCAGCGCCTCGGGTCGCTCGCCGAAGAAGAGCGAGAGGAATCGCAGCGAGTAGAGGACGGTGAAGATGCTACCGAAGACGGCGACGGCGGGGAAGAGCCAGCCCAGAATCCCGATGTCGTGGTGGTGGCTCGCCTCGACGGCGGCCTCGAAGAGCAGTTCCTTGGAGTAGAATCCGTTGAACGGGGGGATACCGGCCATGCTGAGCGCGACGACCGTGGTGATCACCGCCGTTACCGGCAGATCGTGGCGGAGCCCGCCGAGCTTGGTGATCTCGCGGGTCCCGGCCTCGTGGGCGACGATGCCGGCCACCAAGAACAGGGCGGCCTTGAACAGGGCGTGGTTGAGCAGGTGGAAGACGCCGGTCTCCGCGCCGTAGACGGAGGTGAAGCCGAAACCGGCGACCATCAGCCCGAGATGACTCGCCGTCGAGTAGGCGAGCAGTTCCTTGATGTCCGTCGACGCGACGGCCATGATCGCACAGACGGTCATCGTCGTCAGGCCGAGCGTCGCGAACAGGAAGAGCCACTCGGGGCCGACGAGCATCGGACGGACGCGACCGATGAAGTAGACGCCGACCTTGACCATCGTCGCGGAGTGGAGGAAGGCCGAGACGGGCGTGGGTGCCGCCATCGCGTTGGGCAGCCAGAAGTGCAGCGGGACCTGCGCGGACTTGGTCCCAGCGCCGATCGCGAGCAGCCCGAGCACCGGCAGGAACAGGCCCCGTTCTCGGAGGGCCGCCGCCATCGCGTCGGACTCCTCGAGCATCGCGGCGAGATCGAACGCGGCTCCGGGACCGAGGACGTCGCCGGCGACGATCGAGAGGAAGAGGAACCCGACGAGCAAGAAGAGGCCGCCGCCGACGGTGATGAACATGGCCATCCGGGCGGCGTACTGCGAGGAGTCGTCGGCGGTGTAGTAGCCGATCAGGACGAACGACGCGAGGCTGGTGAGTTCCCAGAAGAGGAAGATCGAGATCAGGTCGGCTGCGAGTGCGACGCCGACAATCGAACCCATGAAGGCGAGCAGGGCGGCGTAGTACCTGACGAGTCCCGCCTGTCCGTGCATGTACGCGGGCGAGTAAGTGAAGATGAGCGCGCCGATCCCACAGGCCAGCAGCGCGAACAACAGTGCCCAGCCGTCCACGTGGAATCGGAGCGCGATATTCAGCGCTGGGATCCACTCGAGGGCGACGCTTCCCTCGCTTCCGTACTGGGTCGCGAGGAGGCCGAACGACGCCAGTGCAACGACGGTTCCCGCGAACCCGGTTCCCTCACCGAGGACGCGAAAGAACAGCGGCGTCAGTGCTGCGGCAATGAACGGCAGCGCGACCGCGGCGACGACCATCGCCAGGTCGGGAGACATTCAGTACGCCGGGGGTAGGGCGAGACCGCCCTTAAACGGTTACCTTTCGGTCGGCGGACCGGTTGCGGGAATCGCGTACGGCAGGGGATGACACTCACTCACTCATTCACTCACAAGCCAATCCGACCGTTTCCGATCGGCGAGTCCGACACGCTTATTCGCGAACGGCGACGAATCACCCCTAGTGAGTACCGAGACGCCAGAACCGACCGAAACCGAAGCGTTCGAGCGGGTCTGTAAGACGCTCGTCGAACGGATCCTCGCCGGCGACGTCGAGCGCGACGAGGTCGAGAAGGCCAAACTCGAGGCCTGTTCGGAGCACTCGGCACCCAAGGTGCCCAAGAACTCCGAACTGCTGGACTACGCGCCCGAGGAGCACCGCGAGGACTTAGAGCCCGTGCTCCAGCGCAAGCCGGTCCGCACGGCGTCGGGCGTCTCGCCGGTCGCGATCATGACCTCGCCCGAGCGGTGTCCCCACGGCAAGTGTCTCTACTGCCCCGGCGGCCCCGACTCCGAGTTCTCGTCGTCGCAGAGCTACACGGGCGAAGAGCCCGCCGCCGCCCGCGGGGTGCAGAACGACTACGACCCCTACGGACAGGTGACGCTGCGACTCGAGCAACTGCGTCAGATCGGCCACCCAGTCGACAAGGTCGAACTGATCCTGATGGGCGGGACGATGACCGCCCGCAGCCACGACTACCAGGAGTGGTTCGTCAAGCGCGCACTCGAGGCGATGAACGACTACGACGTCGACAAGGAGCCCGAACCGGCCCAGGGCGTCAGCTTCGCCAAGGACCCCGAAGAATACGAATTCAAATATCTCGAGGACGTCATCGCGGAAAACGAGACCGCAGATATCCGTAACATCGGAACGACGTTCGAGACGAAGCCCGACTGGTGTGACCCCGAGCAGATCGATCGGATGCTCGATCTCGGCGGGACGAAGGTCGAGGTCGGCGTCCAGACCACCTACGAGCGCGTCAACAGGGATATGCACCGCGGTCACGGCGTCCAGGAGTCGATCGACGCCAACCAGCGGCTGCGGGACTCGGCGTTCAAGGTCGGCTTCCACATGATGCCGGGCCAGCCCGGGATGAGCAAGGAGATGTGTCTCGAGGACTTCCGGCGGCTCTTCGAACAGGAGCAGTGGAAGCCAGATTACCTGAAGATCTATCCGACGCTCGTGGTGCGGGGCACCGCGACCTACGACTGGTGGCACAAAGACGAGTACGAGCCCCTGGGGAACGAGGAGGCCGCCGACCTGGTCGCGGAGATCAAGGACATGATCCCCCGCTACACCCGACTCCAGCGCGTCCAGCGCGACATTCCGGCGGACTTCATCGACGCCGGCGTCTGGAAGTCGAACCTCCGGCAGCTCGCCCGCAAGCGCATGGACGAGCACGGCTGGGAGTGCGAGTGCATCCGCTGTCGAGAGGCCGGGATGCACGACGACGAACCGGACGACGTCGAACTCGACGTGATGAGCTACGAGGCCTGTGGCGGTACCGAGCACTTCATTTCCTTCGAGGACTTCGAGAAGGACCTCCTCGTCGGCTTCTGTCGGCTCCGGTTCCCGAACGATCCCGTTCGACCGGAACTCGAGAACACGGCCCTGATCCGGGAACTCCACGTCTACGGCTCGGAAGTGACGGTCGGAAGCGAGGGCGAGACGGACCAGCACCAGCATCGGGGCTACGGCCGCCGTCTGATGGATCACGCCGAAGAACTCGCCGCCGACGCCGGCTACGACAAACTGAGCGTGATCTCCGGCATCGGCGCTCGAGAGTACTATCGAAATAAACTCGGCTATCACCAGGACGGACCGTACGTCAGCAAACGGCTCTGACTGTTTCTCCGGCGATAGCCACAATCGTTCGCCTCGAGTTTCTCTGTGAAAACTCGACCCAGTGACCCGATCGGAGTGAAAACAATTTCACTGAGAGCACTTTGTGATTATGAACTATAGGGGAAAATTTATGGTGTCGAGTGTGATAGTGTCGCGTGCCGGCAACTATCGGCACCGTTGTCAGCTCCCCACCCCGACAGCGGCACACTGCACTTGCACCCGCTCGAGTGCGCCGGACCCACCCCGTCGCTCGGCCCCCATGGAGCGACCGCGGCGGCGCGCTCGTCGGCCATCCCTTTTGCCGCGTTCGTTCAGTTCGACGCGGTTCGCTCGTCCTGTCCCTGTCGTTCGACGCACCGCCGTCAGCGTCTCGGGTGGCGTCAGCGATCGGCTGCTCGACTCCGATATCCGTAGAACTCGTACGCGAGGAGTCCGACGATCAAGACGAGGAGGATCGCCCCGATGACCGTTCGCTCGCGGCCAGACCCGGTGATAGCAATCGGCCCGAGCAGGAGGAGACTGAGCAGTACGCTCACGCGGATTCAGGTTTCGGGCGCGACCCCGTCGTCGCCGGTGGTGGCGAGATAGAGCTGCGGTCCGAGAATCGGAATCGCGACGAGGACCAGTGCACCGAAAATCGGCCCCTCGAGCCCGAGGGCTCCGCCGATACCGAAGGCGGCAACGAAGAGGACGAACGCGGCGGCGATGACCTTGTTCTCTCGAGAAGCCATACTCGAGATTATGAAAATAAACTGAAATATGTTTCGGAACGATGACAGTCGAGCGATGGCTAACGTAGTGGCAGACGAGAACCTGTCGATTAGACGGCGAGGACAGTGTCGACGATCAGCATGATCGAGAACCCGAGCACGAAGGCGCCCGTTGCGGTGTCAGCATAGCCGTGGCCGTGACTCGAGGGGATGAGTTCCCGGAAGACGACGGCGATCATCGCACCCGCGGCGAAGCCGGCGGCGACAGGGAAGATGCCGGAGACGACGGCGACCAGCGAGAAGCCGATGGCCGCGGCAATCGGTTCCGGCACCCCGCCCGAGAGCGTGGTGTAGAGGAGCGTCTTGGGCGCGGAAACGCCGGCTCTGACTGCGGGGACCGCCATCGCGAATCCGTCGGGAACGTTCTGAACGGCGATCGCCGTCGCGATGGCGAGCCCGAGTGCGGTTTCACCGCTGGCGAAGGCGATTCCGACCGCCAGCCCTTCCGGAACGTTGTGGATGGTGACCGCTCCGCCGACCAGCGCGGCCCGACGCAGGTCGTCGCCGTCCCCGTCGGTGACGGGTCCGCCGTCGGATTCCGCTTCGACCGATGGCAATTCGCCCGCGGGATCGCGCAGCGTCGACGTGCCTTCGACCTGCTCGCCGCGGAACAGGAGATGCAGGTGCGGGACGATGGCGTTGACCGCGAGCAAGAACCCGCCGCCCGCGAGGATTCCGGCGACGACCTCGAGGGGCGAACCGAGTTCGAGACCGGGAAGAATGAGGGCGAAGACGGCGGCACCGACCATGATACCGGACGCGAGACCGAGCGAGCCGTCGTAGACGCGATGACTGATCCGATCGGTAAGCAAGAGCGGGAGCGCCCCAATCCCGGTCGTACAGCCCGCGATCGTCGCGATGAGGACGACCTCACCCATCGGTGACATACGAGTCGGTTCGTTGCCGCGTCGAAAACGCTTGCGATCGAGGGACACACTGCCGTTCGCGATTGCGTCGAGGTCGGACACTGCGTCGCTGCCGATCCGCTGGGTATGGATGGTCGCGGCTCGTCAGTCGATCGTGACCTCGAGCTCGAGCAATCCGAGGTGGGAGGGTGCGTTCCCGCCGTTCGTGCGGAAGTCCTCGGGCGTCGAATTGACGACATCGTAGAAATCGGCCTGATCAGTCGGTACGAGAGTGCTGCCGTCGTCGCGACGGAGGAACGCCGGCGCGTCAGTCCCTTCGATCAGGTCGCGCTGTTCCGCCCACTCCTCGCCGGCGTAGACGAACGTGCCGAAGGAGAACCGACCCGCGGCGAGGGCGTCGTGTTTCGACATGAATAGCCCCGCCTCTTCGGCGTTGTACTCCTCGTCGCTCACCCAGGCGATCGCAGCGATATCCTCGGACTGGAGGAGGTAGAAGTCCCACGAGAGCGTCGCGTCGAACACCGCCCAGACGCTCCGGGGACCGATGGTGTGAACCTCGACGCTGAACGCGGGGACCATCCGCGATCCTTCGGGTTCCGGAACGAAGGTGGCGTCGTAGCCCGGTACGCGGATGCCCCGGTCGTGGTACGCCATCCCGTCCATGTCGATGTCGGCGTCGACCCGATCGATGATTCCCTGGACCGTGGCCCCGTCCTCCGCGTGGAGGTGCTCGAGGAAGTCGGGAAACCGGGAGACGTCCGGCCACGGGAGATCGTCGTCCGCGCTCATGCGTGACGACCTCCGGGGGGATCGGCTGCTTGGTCTCGATGCCCGCGACGCGGAAACGTCCCGGCCGGATCGTGCGTGGTGCCGCCGACAGCGTTGTGCATATCTGGTGCTGGGGGACGGCGAGGATTAGGCTTTCCGACCTCCGACGGCGGCTGCTTCTCGAGTTGGCGCTGATGGAGTCTCTATTCCGCGTAAACCGTCGCACATGTGGATTCAATCTGTACTCCGCTTTCGGCTGTCAGATAGACGCCGATACCGCCGGCCGACTTCTTGCCCCGGTCCTCACAGTTCGTCTCCGGCCAGGACTGCTCCGACGGACTGCCGTTATCCACTGCCATGGTGATCGTCGTCGGGGAGCCGGTAAATGGTTCAGTGTCCTCCTCGGCGCGTTCGCCCTCTAGGGTGAATTCCCGTTGGTAGAGTTCGTCTCCACCGTCATCCGTAACCGTCACGGAAAGCGTACGTGCTATCTTTTCCCTATTGTAGACTTCTACCTCGTGTGCGAGTTCTCTCGAACCGAGTACGCCCGCACACCCTGCGAGTACACTAATCGAAGCTGTTCCGCCCGCCGTGAGGAGTTCTCGACGAGTTTTGGAGGGGGCCATAGTGAGATACGGATGACCATATAACATAACATTTTGGACGTTCTACCGATGATATCCGGTCTGAACAAGGCTCCCAACTCGGTAACAGCTATTTCGCGACCGACCATCCGCTGAACGTCCTCGAATTCTCCGAACCGATCCGACAACAGCCAGCGATCGCCGGGAGGGATGATCCGCTCCTCACTATGCGGTCGACTGGAATTGGGCGCTGGCGTCGGAGCGACACGTCTTTTTGACCGGGACGGGCAGTGTGAGGTATGGATCCAAAGCGGGAACTCACCAGCGTCGACCTCGCGGCCCTCGTCGGCGAACTCGGGGCCTACGAGGGGGCGAAGGTGGACAAAGCCTATCGCTACGGCGACGACCTCGTCCGGCTCAAGATGCGGGACTTCGACCGCGGCCGCATGGAGCTGATTCTCGAGGTCGGCGAGGTCAAGCGAGCCCACACGGTCGCCCCCGAGCGCGTTCCCGACGCCCCCGGCCGACCGCCCCAGTTCGCGATGATGCTCCGCAATCGACTCTCCGGCGCGGACTTCGCCGGCGTCGAGCAGTACGAGTTCGACCGCATCCTCGAGTTCACGTTCGAGCGCGAGGACGGCACGACCCGGCTCATCGTCGAACTGTTCGGACAGGGCAACGTCGCCGTCACCGACGGCGAGTACGAGGTAATCGACTGCCTCGAGACCGTCCGACTCAAATCCCGCACCGTCGTTCCGGGGTCGCGCTACGAGTTCCCCGACTCCCGGACGAACCCGCTGACGATTTCCCGCGAGGCGTTCGATCACGAGATGAACGACTCCGATACGGACGTCGTCCGGACGCTGGCGACGCAGCTCAACTTCGGCGGCTTCTACGCCGAGGAGCTGTGTACCCGCGCCGGCGTCGAGAAGGGACTGGACATTCCGGACGCCGACGAGGACGTCTACGATCGGCTCTACGCGGCGATCGAGCGGCTCGCGCTCGACATCCGGAACGGAAACTTCGACCCGCGGCTCTATCTCGAGGGCGGCGAGGACGAGAGCGGGGCGGACGGCGACGCTGACGACGCTGCGACCGACGAAGCCGACGCCGCTGACGCCCACGTCGTCGACGTGACCCCGTTCCCGCTCGAGGAACGGGCCGAGTTGGCCGCGGAGCCGTACGATTCGTTCCTGACCGCGCTGGACGACTACTTCTTCCGGCTCGAGCTGGACGACGAGGAGGAGTCGAACCCGACTGACCAGAAGCCGGATTTCGGGTCGGAGATCGCCAAACACGAGCGCATCATCGAACAACAGCAGGGAGCGATCGAGGGGTTCGAACAGGAGGCCGATTCGCTGCGCGAGCAGGCCGAACTGCTCTACGCCGAGTACGGACTGGTCGACGAGATCCTCTCGACGATCCAGAACGCCCGGCAGCAGGACCGCCCGTGGGACGAGATCAGGGAGCGGTTCGAGGCGGGAGCCGACCGCGGTATCGAGGCCGCCGAGGCGGTCGTCGACGTCGACGGCAGCGACGGGACGGTCACCGTCGATATCGGCGGCGAGCGAATCGAACTCGTCACCCAGCAGGGCGTCGAGCAGAATGCCGACCGGCTCTACACCGAGGCCAAGCGCGTCGAGGAGAAAAAGGAGGGCGCGCTCGCGGCCATCGAGAACACCCGCGAGGATCTCGAGGACGCCAAGCGCCGCCGCGACGAGTGGGAAGCCGACGACGGCGAGAGCGCGGACGAAGACGAGTCCGACGAGGAGGAAACACAACGCGACTGGCTCGCGGAGCCGTCGGTGCCGATCCGCGAGAACGAACCGTGGTTCGATCGGTTCCGCTGGTTCAAGACGAGCGACGACTTCCTCGTGATCGGCGGGCGCAACGCCGACCAGAACGAGGAACTCGTCAAGAAGTACCTCGAGCCCGGTGACAAAGTCTTCCACACGCAGGCCCACGGCGCTCCGGTCACCGTATTGAAGGCGACCGATCCCAGCGAAGCCTCCTCGAGCGATATCGAACTCCCCGAATCGAGCATCGAGGAGGCCGCCCGGTTCGCCGTCTCCTACTCGTCGGTCTGGAAGGACGGCCGCTACGCGGGCGACGTCTACGCCGTCGACTCCGATCAGGTCACGAAGACCCCCGAGAGCGGCGAGTACCTCGAGAAGGGCGGGTTCGCGATCCGCGGCGATCGAACGTATTACCGCGATACGCCGGTCGACGTGGCGGTCGGCATTCAGTGCGAGCCGTACACGCGAGTGATCGGCGGGCCGTCGTCGGCCATCGAGGATCGGGCGGTGACGACGATCGAACTCGAGCCCGGTCGGTACGCACAGGCCGACACGGCGAAGCGGCTCTACCGCACGTTCCGGGAACGATTCGAGGACGAGACGTTCGTCCGCAAAATCGCGAGCCCCGACCGGATCCAGCACTTCATGCCGCCGGGCGGCAGTCGAATCAGCGAGGAGTAAGACACGGATCCGCGGCGAACTGGTCGGATCGACGACGGCTGCGTAACTCCCTCATGCCGCGTGGCTCGAGGTCGGACCGCGACCCCGATATAGACGGCTCAACACTGATTGGTGGTCCCGAACTAGCGCAGCCGATGATGCCACTACTCGAGGCGCTTGTCCCCGCGGTGCTCGGCGGATTCGACGGGCCGGTCGTCATCGGCTGGGTCATCATCGCCGCGATGGTAATCGCAATCGGGTTCGTGGTGTTCCTGGCGCTCGGCCCCGGCACTCAACCGTATCAGGCGGAGCACGCCGAACCGACGCCGACAGATGACAGCGGCGTTCGCGACACGAACGCGGAGGAGCACTCGAACTCCTCGACCGAGTCCGGGTCCGATTGACTGTGTGGACGCGATTCGCTGGGACGCGTTCGCGTTTTCGGGGTTCGAACGGGCTGCACCTGCCGGGTCCACGACTACACGGCCGACGGTGGACGTGACGACCATGGTAGATATCGATACAGACACCGACACGGAGCCGGAGCTGGGCACCGCGACGATCGTCTACGAGACACCCGGCGAGAACGACGAGCGGGCCACCGTCGACAACGACCGAATCGCCTACTTCCAAGATCACTGGCTCTTCGCGTACGGGACCGACGACGACGGAAATGACATCGTTCGGCGGGTCCCCAAAGAACGCGTCCACTACGTCGAACGCTCCGTCGAGGAGATCGAGGAAACGTTCGAGTCCGGCCTCGAGAAGGCGAAAGGGAAACTCGAGGAACTCCGGGACTGAGACGGTAGCTGACTGACTGCCGTCGTCCGTACCGATACCGAGCCGTCGGGTTTCGGTCGCGTCGCTACCTAGTTTTTCCGCGTCGGCGTGGTTCTCGACACGGTCGATGTCCGTCCGTTCGTGTCCGACGGATCGCTGGTCGAAGGGATAGCACGGGCGAGGACCGATTCCGCGGAGTGAGACTACCGACGGTCGGCGGAGGAGTCCTCCATGTGTATCTCGTGGATCGAGATCCGGACGTCGGAGTCGTCATCGAACTCGGTCGTCGAGGGAACGGACTGTCCCGACTCGGCGCCCTCCCTGTCGCGTTCGGCGCTGCGAGTCACCGCTCGCTCGGACGCGTCGTACGATGACCCCATCGCGATCAGGAAGCCGACCATCGCGGTCACGAGCGCGACGACGCCGATCGCGACGGCACCGATCGAGGCTGCCGCACCGGAGAGGACCTCCCCGGACACCAGTAGCGAGCTCGCCGTCACGGCCGCGATCAACGTGAGCAGTCGAGCCAGTCGACCGGTATCGAGTCCGTGGTAGCTCTTTTCGCCGGTCGTGTCGAACAACACCGCCAGGACCCCGTTGTACGAATCGTCGGTCCGTGCGTTCCCGAGGGAGTGGATCGATTGCGCGATCCACACCCCGGCGGTGAAGTTGAGAAACGCGACGAACGAGACGAGTCCCAGCTCGCCACCGACGAACAGTCCGGTCACGATCGTACCCGCGAACGTCAGTGCCATGATGGCGTGGGTCACGAGCGAACGGGCACCGAAGTCTTCTAACTGAGTTATGTATCCCAGGTTCATACCAGAACGAAGGCGCGCAACGAGGATAGCGTCGCTCCCTACCTATGTCAAATGAGGTCAATTAGCACGAATTTCGGCTACGTGGGACGTATCTCTCGTGTTCGATCGGTAGTTGGCGGTTCCGATCGGGCGGCAAACACCGGTGGCACCGATCGCGGCGCTCCGTCCGAGCGGGTTCTCCGTCGAGAGCGTGAGCCCGAATGGCCCCGGTCTCAGTGGTCTTACTCGTCGACGCTCGCCTCCTCGACACGCGTCGCGTGTTTCTCGAGGTCCGCCGCGAGGGTTCGGGCCTGCTCGGGCGTCAACTCGAGTTCCTCCATGTGCGCGGGCAGGTACTCTTCGGTCATGTTGTCGAGTTCGAACTGTAGTCGAACGCGGTCGGGGTTCTCCTTGTCCGAGGTCGCGTTCGCGACGGCGAACGCCTCGCTCTCGAACGCTTTCCCTTTCGCGACGGCGTCGACGAGATCGAGCGTCGTGTACGCGTTGACTTTCATCAGTCGATCGGTCATGTCTCCGTAGAGCGGGCGAACGCACTTAGGCCGCCCGACAGCCGGAACCGTCGAAACGACCGTTGCAGAACAGTCAGCACCGAGGTCCGCAGATCCGGACTACCGGGTTGGTGTCAGTCGTCAGAGGTGATCGGCGTCCCGTCGGCGCGAGCCGGCGCGGGACTCGCGTCGAGGTCGTCGTCCTCGGCGTAGGGATACCAGGTGCGCTTCGTGTTGTGCATGTACGGATCGTCGTAGCTCGTCTCCTCGGGTTCGATGAGGGCGGCGAGTTCCTCGTCGTCGCGCGCTGCGACGAACTCGCGGAAACTCTCCTCGCCGTCGCGCGCCTCGTCGAAGTTCTCGAGCAGGTTCGCGATCGCGCCCGGCACCTCGTCGGCGGGAACGCGCTCGGTGACCCACGAGGCGAACTGCGGCTCCTCGCCGAGGCCGCCGCCGAGGCCGATGTCGAGCGCCTCGACCGGCTCGCCGTCCTTGCGGGTCTTCATGCCGCGCAGGGAGACGTCGGCGATCTGGGGCTGGGCACAGGACGCGGTGCAGCCGGAGAGGTGGATGTGGAAGTCCTCGACGCCCTCGGGGAGTTCGACGTTGCTCTTGAGCCAGCGGGCGAACCGGACCTGCCGGTTCTTGGTCTCGACGATCGAGAGCGAACAGAACTCGGTCCCGGTACAGGCGATCGACCCGCGCTGGAAGGGGTGGGGATCGGGACTGTACTCCTCGAGCACCGATTCCGCGCGCAGGTCGTCGACATTCTCCGTTGGAACGTCCGTGAGGATGATGTTCTGGCGCTGGGTCAGTCGCACCTCGCCCGAGCCGTGCTCCTCGGCCGCGTCGGCGAGTTCGTAGCCCGCGTCGACGCCGATTCGGCCCACGAGGACGTTCAGGCCGACGTAGTGGTTACCGTCGACCTGCTCGTGGACGCCGACGTGGTCGTGTTTACCGTCGGCCTCGCCTGCGTTGTACGAGTACGACTCGCGGAGGTCCTCGCCCGCGGTCTCGAGTTCGAAGTCGACGTAGTCCGCCTGGAGGGTGTCCCGAACCTTGTCGGGCCCCCACTCGTCGACGAGGAACTTGATACGCGCGTTGTACCGATCCTCGCGGTCGCCGTGGTCGCGAAACAGCGCCGAGAGCCCGCCAGCGACTTCGACGGCCTGGTCGTGCGTGACGAAGATATCGACGTTGCGCGCAAAGCGCGGTTCGTTTCGCGAGAGGCCGCCGCCGACGCGGACGTTGTAGCCCGTAACCGATTCGCCGTCGATCTCCTTTGCGGCGGGCTCGAACGCGAGGTCGTTGATGTCGCCCTGGCCACAGCCCTCGTCACAGCCGGTCACCGACACCTTCCACTTGCGCGGGAGGTTCGAGTGGGCCTCGTTTTGCTTGAACGTGTCGTGGAGTTCGTTCGCGAGTGCGTCGGCGTCGATGTGCTCGTGTTTGTCCTTGCCGGCGACGGGACAGCCGACGATGTTCCGCCACGAGTCGCCGCAGGCCTGCACCGTCGAGAGACCGGCGTCCTCGAGTCGCTCGAAGATCTCGGGGACGTCCTCGAGGCGGATCCAGTGAAGCTGGATCGCCTGGCGGGTCGTCACGTCGAGCCAGCCGTTGCCGAACTCCGGGTTCGCGGCGGGCCCGCGGGAGAACTCGTCCGCGATTTCGACGATGCATCGGAACTGCCCGGGCTCGAGGACGCCCCCCGGCGGACCGATCCGCATCATGAAGTACGACTCCTGGCCGGCCCGCTGGTGGTACAGTCCGTACCACTTGAAGCGCTCGAACCAGGCGTCCCGCTCGTCTTCGGGGATCGACTCCCAACCCTCCTCGGCGAAGCGTTCGATCTCGTCGCGAATATCTGTCCCGTAGAGTTCGTCCTTCCACTGCTCGACGTCGCTAGCCATTGAATCCGCTTTATGGCGGGAACGTATAAGCCTCTCCGTCTGCCGTCAGTTCTCCCCGGTACTCGCCGGTCCCGGACACATTCGCCACCATCGACTCACGGGTTCTCGGTATCTGGCTCCACGCGCCACTGGACACCCTCGGGGTCGTACGGCCGGAAGTCGCCGTCGACGATGCGTCCGACGGGCAGCCGGTCGATCGAGTCGCGGGTGCCGCAGTCGAGACACTGTCCGATCGCGTCCGCGACCACGATCGGGCCGTCGACGCCGACGTCAACGAAGGCTTTCAGGAGGACGTACGCGGGTTCACAGTCGCAAAAGACGCCGCGAGAGAGGGTCCAGACGTCGCTGACGCTTACCTGACGGCTGTCGTTGACGCTGATCCACGCGGCGTCGTCCAGCGTTCGAACTGCGATCGTCATACGACCGGTTCGTCGCCCGCGGCCCTTCATCCGTCGCCCCGGGCAATGCTTACCGGCGTATGCCGACGACGGGGCGGGTGAAAACCCCGCGAGGGAAGCGACTCGCTACCGTGACTCGGGACCGGGATAGCGGCCGCGTTTTCCGGTATGGACGAGCGGCTTTCATCGGCGCTACGGCGAGCGGCGGGTATCGCACTCGTTCGGTAACGGACTCGAGCGCGCGAGTGCGGGATCGCAGTCCACTTACCGCCACCCCGCAAACCCACGCCCATGCAGATCAAAGACCGGGAGCAGGTCGAGGGTGGCCGCGAACGAGTCACCGTCGTCCCGGAGAGCGTGGACGATCTCTGGCACCTGCAGTACGTCCTCGAGCCCGGCGACCGCGTCGCGGGCGACACGACCCGGCGGATCCAGCGCAACGACGACCAGATGCGGGACACGGGCGGCGAGCGCGAACACATGTGGGTCGCCATCGCCGTCGAGACCGTCGAGTTTCACAAGTTTGCCAATCGATTGCGGGTCGGCGGCGAGATCGTCGCCTGCTCGCGCGAGGATCAGCTCGGCTTTCACCATACGCTCAACGTCGAGGCGCGCGACGAACTCTCGATCGAGAAGCGGTTCAAACCGGATCAGGAGGCCCGCCTCGAGGAGGCCGAGGAGGCCACGGAAAACCCCGACGTCGCCATCGCGACCGTCGAGGAGGGACAGGCCCACGTCCACTTGGTCGCCCAGTACGGCACCGAGGAGCGGGCGACGATCACCGGGACGACCGGCAAAGGCGAGTACGCCCGCGGGCGATCGGAGCTGTTCGAAGAGCTCGCGACGGTCCTCAAGCGACTCGAGGTCGACGCGATCATCCTCGCGGGCCCTGGATTCACGAAACAGGACGCCTACAAGTACCTCGAGGAGAACGAGCCCGAGGTCGCCGACCTGATCACGATGGTCGACACGGCGGCCGTCGGCGACCGCGGCGTCCACGAGGTGCTCAAGCGCGGTGCCGTTGCCGACGTTCAGGAGGAGACCCGCATCGAGAGCGAAGCCGAGTACATCGACGAACTCACCCGGCGGATGGCCGAGGGTGCGAAGGCGGCGTACGGTCCCGAGCAGGTCCAGCAGGCCGCCGAGTTCGGCGCGATCGAACGGTTGCTCGTCCTCGACGACCGGTTACAGAAAGAACGCGGTCCCGACGGCGAGTGGGCGATCAGCGTCGACGAAATCGTTCGCACGACGGAACAGAAAGGCGGCGACGTGACGGTCTTCTCGAGCGAGTTTCCGCCCGGCCAGCAGCTCTCCAATCTCGGCGGGATCGCGGCGCTGTTGCGGTATCGCCTCGAGTAGCTGTGCGACGGCGGACCGTTTCAGCTACCCGACTTGTACTTCGTCGCTGGCCTCGATCAACTGAATCAGCACGGTGGCGAACAGCGAGCCCGAACTCCAGAACGCGGTCTCGCTGCCGTCGCCGATCACGCTCAGGAGGATGCTATCGTCGTCGACGATAGCGATCCGTCCCGATCGCTCGTCGTCCGACCGGTGTGGTGGCGGCCGTTCCACGACGACGTTTTCGATGTCGGCGAAGCGGTCGTGAACCGCTTCCGTTCGACTGACGACGAGTACCGCGACGCCGGCCGCCGCGCGCTCCGCGATGGCCCGTTCGACCGAGTCGGTGACGAGCTCGGGGAGACGGGTCCCGAAGACGATCCGATCCTCCGCCTGTGAGAGGATATCGGCGGTTCGATCGTCGACCCGGTCGCGACCGCGAACCGTCCAGATGTCCTCCTGCGTCTCCTCGCCGGTCGGCTCGTTCTTGACGGTTTCAACGTACTCGAAGGCCCGATCCCGTTCGCGCTCGAACTGGGTCCGGAGGGTGTCCCGCGCCTCGTCGACGCTGACCGGCCGGTACCGGATCGGGTTCGACTGCTGGACCTCGAGCAGGCCGCGATCCTCCAGGCTCTCAGCGACGCTGTAGACCTGTGATCGCGGGACGTCCGTGATTTCGGCGACGTCTCTGGCTGTCCCTGCGCCGAGTCGGTGGAGCGCGATGAACACTTTGGCCTCGTAGCTGGTGAGACCGAGCTGTTCGAAGGCCTCGACGGCCTCGTTTCGATCGCCGCTCACTCCTCGTCACCCTGCTCGGAGACGGTTCCACCGTCGCTCGCGGTTGCCGTTCCCGATCGCGCACCCGACGTGTCGAACGAGACGTCCGGACCGAAGTACCGAGTCCACAGCACCAGCAGCGTTGGGAGGACGACGACGCTGGCGAGGAACGCGTACGTGATCGTCAGCCCGGTGATGATCCCGAACTGCCGGAGGGCAGGGAGGATCGCGAAGGCGAGCGTCCCGAAGCCGCCGACGGTGGTCGCGGCACTGCCGAGCAGTGCCCCACCGGTGCCGGTGACGGTCGTCCGCAGTGCCGACCAGACATTGCCCTGGCGCTCGAGTTCGAGCCTGTAGCGTTCGCTGACGTGGATGCTGTAGGCGACCCCGAGCCCGACGGTGAGGCTCGTGATCATCCCCGTCAACACGTTGAACGGCATCCCGATGAGGTACATCGTCCCCAGGATCCAGCTGACGGAGAACGCGACCGGAAGCAGGGTGATGGCACCCAGCGAGGCGCTGGCTCCGGTCAGCCAGTAGGCCGCGGTGAGGAACAGGAACACCGCAACGAGCGTGATCACGAGACTCTCGAGGACGGTGTCCAGCAGGTCCTGTTCGACGATGTAGCTCACGATCGGATCGCCGGTGGCGATTGCACTCCAGCTCCCGTCGCTCCCGTCCTCGAGGTCGCTGGCGATCGTCCGCATCTCACTGGTCGTCTCGCTGGCAGTTGCGTCCCCCTGGACGGCGACGATCATCCGAGCCGACTGGTACTCGCCGCCGTCGGTCCGGTGGAGGACCTGGCTCGCGGCTTCCCCGTCGACCTCGTAGAGCTGATCGTACAGTGCCGAGACGTTCTCGTCGGGGACGCCGTCACCGTCGGTGTCGGCCGCGGTGAACGACTCGTTGAACGATTCGTTCTGTCTGGCGGCCCGTTCCATCGTCGAGAGCGGGTCCTGGATGTCGGCTTCGCCGGTCGCTAACGTGTACGCGATGCCGTCGTCGCTGGCGGCGTCGGTCCGCGTCTCGTTAATCTCCGTGAGGAACTCGTCGTCGTCGACATCACCCTCGACGAGTATCTGTGCCTGGCTGTCCTCGCGCTGGAAGTGCTGGTTGACGAACTCGAGGTCGTCCTTGGCGTGGTACTCGCCGGGAGCCATCCCGCCGGGCAGATTCTGGGTCCACGCCGGAGGACTCTCCGCGAGGAAGTCCTCCTGCTGGAAGCTGGTGTCGACCTGCGTCGCGCCGTAGGCGCCGCCCGCGGTGAGCAGGACGACGAGGAGGAGGACGACGATCGGAATCCGTCGGGCCGCGCTCGAGCCGACCGTCAGGATTTCGCTGAAGCGACCGCCGCCGGTCCCGAACGCACGTTTGCGGCGATCGTAGCCGCGAGACTCGAGGAACTCGTCGATCTCGATCTTGAGTGCCGGGATCAGCGCGCCGAAAACGATCAGCGCGGCGACGATGCCGACCGAGCTGACGATCCCGAACTCACGGATGGGTCCGATCGGACTAACGAGATTCGAGAGGAAGCCGATGACGGTCGTGGCCGTCACCCAGACGAGGGCGGCACCCACGCCGCCCAGCGCAGTCGTCATCGAACCGCGGACGGTCCCGCTAGTCCCGTCGGACTCGCGTTGTTCGCGATGGCGCATGAAGACGTGGATCGCGTAGTCAATCGACAGGCCGATCAGGAGGACCGGCACCGCGACGAACATCTGGTTGAACGCGATATCCGCCCAGCCCATAAAGCCGAACGTCCAGACGAGAACGGCGACGATGCCGGCGACCCCGAGGACGATATCCAGCGGGTCGCGGTACGCGACCAACAGCGCGACGACGACGAACAGCATCGCGAGCGGACCGACGATAGCGAGGCTGTCGCCCATCGATCGGTTGATCTCGTCGGTGATGATGCCGCCACCGAAGACGAGGTAGTCCTGTTCTTGCGTCTCAGCCAGCTCTCGGATCTCGAGTTGACTGTCGATGATCTCGTCGCTGATCGCGCCGCCACCCATACCGTTCGCACCGTCGCCGGCGGTCGACTGGGTGATCGACGTCATTCGGGTGTCGGCCTGCGTACTGCCTGGCTCGTAGGACGTCGGCATGAACGCGATCGCGACGTTGTCCTCCGCGCTCTCTCCCGACAATGTCCGCTCGAGGAGTTGCTCGTACTCCTCGTCGCTCAGGTCCTCGAGTGCCTCGATCTGCGCCTCGAGCGACGGCTGCGCTTGGCTGACACCGTTTCCGGACGCTTCGGTCGTGTTGTTCCCTGCTGCCTGGCGCTGCTGGCGTTGCGCACCGGACTCGTTCGGTTCCGCGGCTTGGTTGCTCCTGATCGCACTGATCGCGACGATGTTCTCGACGCCGGTAATCGACTGGTTCTCGGCGAGCGTCGAGTTGATCGATTCGTCGGCTCGTATCTCCTGCTGGAACTCGAGCGACGAAATCAGGGATTCCTTCTCGAGGACGTTATCGCCGCGGACGATCAGCTGGACGCTGGTCGTATTTTCCCGTTGATCACTCGTGAAGTTCTCGTCGATTCGCTCGAGGGCCTTCGCTTCGTCGGATTCGCCCTCGAACTGTGAGAGGGAGGAGTCGTCGTCGACCATCGGCATTCCGGCTCCGACGAGCGCCGTCAGGAGCAAGAGGACGACGAGTACGACCCGTGTGTGTGCAGTGATGGCGTCCGCGAGTCGTTCGGGCACGCTCATTCGATCGCCTCTCTGTTCGTGTGTGAGAATTCGGTGGGAACCATTCTGTTGTTATGATCCTACAAACTCGGCCATATATACGTGTTTGGAAGTTGCAATCACGTCGCTGAACTGGCACAAACGCTACACAAGAGACTGGAGACAGGGTTCGGACGGAGCAAAATGCGGGCCGACGCGGTCGTGGAACTGAGACAATGACGCGGTTGTCGCTGTGATGACTACTCGATCGAGACCGTTTTGAGATCCTCGGCGAACCGAACGTCGCCGTCGTAGTGAGCGCCGATCGACTCGAGCATCTCGTCGTGACGCTCGTCAGTGTGGGGGTAGAGGTGGGTCAGATAGACCCGGCCGATCTCACGGTCGGCCAGTTCCCGCCCGAGGGAGTCGGGTGTGGGATGATTCGAAACGTCGACGTCGTCGGGAAAGGAACAATCGTGGGCGAGGATCGCCGACCCCTCAGCGAAGTTCGCCAGCCCCGCGAAGGCCTCGCTGTCGCCGCTGAACGTGAAGAGATCACCGAAGCGGTAGGCGAGACACGGGAGCGAGTGGCGGGTCTCGTAGGCCGAGACGTCGAATCCCGCGACGGAGAACTCGCCGGGGACGATCTCGCGAACCTGTAGCTCGAGTTTGTCCTGCATGTACTCGTAGACCTCGAGCAGTTCGTCGACCAGCGCCTTGGTTCCCTGCGGACCGACGATCTCGAGGTACTCCTCGCCGGCGAGCCAGCGGGCTTTCATCAGCGGGAGCAGGTCGGCGACGTGGTCGAGATGATGGTGCGTCAGGAGGACCGTCGAGACGTTCTCGTAGCCGACGCCGGACTGCTGGAGCCGCTGGAGCGAGCCGGCACCGCAGTCGATCAGCAGCGTCCTGCCGTCGGCCTGAACGAGAATTCCTGTCTGAAAGCGTTCGCCCGTGGGCATGGCGCTGCCCGTGCCGAGAAAGGTGACACGCATAGGCGAGAGTGGCACGCCCTGCCCGATAAGGGTACCTTTCGCCGTCGTCACTCTGCCGCTCGTCTGCCGGGACGGGCGGCGCGGTTCGACGGCGGCCCGCTCTGTGTCAGGACTCGAGGCTGACCCTGGCCCCGACTTGTCCTCGGTCCAGACGGTCGATCGGAGTGCGCTCGAGGAGCCGCGAACGGCACAAAGATTCAAGCGATTTGACTGACCACTGTGGAGTATCGGTTCGATGGTCTCGATATCGACGATCCGCGGCTGCCAGCACTCGAGCGACGTGCGTTCCGCAGATACCGACGGTCTCGGTCGCTGCACTGACCGGCCGGTGAGTCGATGATCGGCCGTTTCGAGGACTCGTTTCCGCCGGCGGTCACGAAAACGTCACTGTACCGGGTCGTCGACCGGCTCCTGCAGGTGTACGTCGCCAGCCTGCTGATCGTCGGCGTCTACAGCCTCCTGTGGATTCTGGAAGTCGCCGGGATGCTTCCCGGGCGCTGGCTGTCGACGGTCTGGCTCGGCGTCGCCGCGACCGGCGTGCTCTTCCTCATCCTTCTCGTCCCCCTCTATTACGTCGCTCGCGGGACGTATCCCTGATCGGATCGGTCACCGACTCACCGCCGGCACTCGGCCGGCCGACTGCACCGATCTTTCGGCGGACTTATCGCTGCGTCGCTCCGATCGACGAGTAGGAATCGCTCAATGACAGTCGTTCTCGCCGGCGTCGGCGCTGACAGCACGAACGTCGGCGCGCTGGCGCCGCTCTACGACGACGGCCGCTTCGAGTACGTTCCGATTATAGAGAAGACTCGCAAGACGGCAGAGTCGGAAACCCTCGGCTCGTGGGCGCTCCGAGCCGGTGACGGGACCGCCGCCGATCTGACGACCCGAATCACCCCGCAGCCGGTCCACGACGGCACCGAAACCGTCACCGGCGACGCCCTCGAGGCCTGGCCGCTCCACCGGGATCCGAACTTCGAGGCGCTGACGTACGGCGAACACCGGACCAGCGGGTACGTCTCTCGGCTGCGCGCGCTCGAGCCGGGCGACGTCGTCGGCTTCTACGCCGGACTGCGCCGACCGGGCGGCGACCGCGCCCACCGCTATCTGATCGGCTACTTCACCGTCGACGACGTAGCTGTCGTCGGCCCGGAGACACCGCCGGCCGAGCGCGAGGCTATCCTCGCGGCCCACCCGGAAAACGCGCACGCGAAACGCGCCCAAGGGGACGATCTCTACCTCGAGAAGCCGGTCGTAATCGTCGACGGCCGGACCCCCGGCGGGCTCTTCGATCGGGAGCCGATTCGACTCAGCGACTACTACGTTGCAGCGGGCAACGAACGGCCGCAGTACTACCTGCGCGACGAAATCGAATCCGAGTGGAACGTCCGGGCCGGCGGATCGAACATGATGTTCAAGCCGGCTTACCGCTGTGAACTCTCGGGGCCTGAATTTCGGGATCTGGTCGGACTTCCGGGAGGACGTGCAGTCGAGCAGCCCGATAGCGAGTGAGGATGGGTATGTGATTATCGCTGTCGGCCGAGCGGCGGCAGAGTGCCGCGATTGGTTCCACTCGCTCTCGTCACGGCCGGTCCTCGAGGCGGTCGAGAACCGAGACGAGGTCGTCGAAGTGTTCCCCCGGCGTTACCGCCGTTTCGGGACCCTGGTAGTCGACCACGTCGTGTGCGTCGAGTTGTGGGAGGTGGCTGTGGATCAGTGCGATAGTGATCGTTCGTTTCGCGGTGGGCCCGGAATCGTCACTTTCGAGATCGCGATCCGACCGGACGAGACGATGGGCCAGTTCCTCGGGCGTCGCCCGCTCGACCGTCCGAAGCACGTCGAGCACGGACTGGCGCGTTGGGTTCGAACAGAGCGTCCAGATCGTCTCCGCCTCGAGGGACTTCGATTGAGAGTGGGACATACTGTATGCGTCCTCGCGAACGGACACAGCGATATTCCCTCCTTAGTTAGGGTCGGTTCGTCGGTCCGATTCCGTCGTCTCACGGTTCCACAGTCCACAGTGGTCAGTTTCATGTAGCGATACGTCAAAGGGTGGGGCAGTGACGACTTCCGACGATACGACGCCGCGACACGAGCGCGTCGAGCGCCACGCGACGCCCGGGCCGCGCAACTCGCTCGCTCACTGGACCACCGCCCGCAGCCCCCTCCGGGTCGCGATCAACTATCTCGTCGTCTGGCTCGTCCGAATTTCGCCCAGCCTCCGGCTCAAACGCTGGCTCCTGGAGCGGCTCGGCGTCACGGTCGGCGAGGGCGTCTCGTGGGGCCTCGAGGCCACGCCGGACGTCTTCTGGCCGGAGCTGATCACCGTCGAAGCGGACGCGATTGTCGGCTACGACGCGACGATCCTCTGCCACGAGTTCCTTCAGGACGAGTATCGGACCGGCGAGGTCGTCGTCGGCGAACGAGCGATGATCGGGGCCGGCGCGATCGTCTTGCCCGGCGTCGAGATCGGCGAGGAGGCCCGGATCGCGGCGAACTCGCTCGTCACCCGCGACGTCCCGCCCGGGGCGACGGTTGCCGGTGTGCCAGCGGAAACGATGGGTGGGTCGACTGCTGGCGAGACGGCCGCCGAGGATCGGGACTGAACAGTCGGCCTCGAGCGCAGCATTCCAGTGCAGCGCTGCTCGGCAGTGATCGACCTCGAGCGCCTCGATCTACGGATTTATCGGCTGATAGCGGGCTCTCGGTGAGTGACGATTCGACACTCCGTCCACTGACAGTCGAAGACAAAACGACCGCTACTGCGCAAACGGAATAGCCAAAACAGGCTTAGAGAGACGACCAGGATCTGCGGGCGACGTTCCAGGAGGTGATGTCCGCGATCCAGCGGGCGGCAATCATCTTCTTCAGGTTCTTCGCCGGGTAGCCGCCGAAGGTGTCGACGGGAAGCGAGATGCCGAAGGCGGGCTTGACGCCGTGGGCGACGGCCTTCTCGCCGACGGAGATGACGGTCCCCTTGTCCTCGAACTCCCAGGTTTTGAGCGGGCGGTTCTCGATCGCGCGAGCGATGTTCTCGCCGGCGACGTCCGCGGCCTGCCAGGCGGCCTGGGCCGTCGGCGGCGCGGGCTGGTCGCCCTGATCGATGATCGCCGAGTCGCCGATCGCGAACACGCGCTCGTCGGAGGTCTGGAAGTTCGCTCCGGTGGTCACCCGGTTGTGTTCGTTCTCGAGGTCGACGTCGTCCATCGCGTCGCGACCCGTGATCCCGCCGGTCCAGACGAGGACATCGTGATCGAGGGGCTCGCCCTCGTCGAACTCGATGTGGTCCTCGGTGGCCTCGGTGATCGGATCGTCCGTGTGGATCTGGACGCCGGCCTCCTCGAGCAGGTCGCGAAGCGCCTGCTGGACCTCCGGATCGTTGCCGGGGAAGATCTCCTCGAGCGCTTCGACGAGGTGGATCTCGAGCGGCGCGCGGTGCTCGTCGCGGAACTCGGCGATCTCGCCGGCGGTCTGGATCCCGGAGAGGCCAGCACCGCCGATGACGACCTGTGCGGGGTCGCCGCGGGTCGCCGCCTGGCTCGCGTCGTTGACGGCCTCGTGGATCTCCAGAGCGTCGTCGAGGCTCTTCAGCGTCAGGGAGTGGTCCTCGAGGCCGGGGATGCCGTAATAGGCGGTCTGGCTGCCGAGGCCGACGAGGACGTAATCGTATTCGACATCGTCGCCGTCTGCGAGTTCGACGGTCTGTTCGTCGACGTCGAGACCGGTGACTTCGTCCTGAATGAACTGGGTCGATGGGTCCGCGATCCGATCGACCGGGAACGTGATGTCCGAGCGGACGGTCGGGTCTCGGATCACGCGATGAGATTCGTGTAGAACGAGGTGATAGTCGACGTCGGCGATCCAGGTCAACCGAGCGTTGTCCTCGAGCTCCGACTGGAGCTTGTTGACCGCACCGGTACCGGCGTATCCGGCACCGAGTACGACGACGTTCTCAGTCATACGCAATACTGCGAAACACTATGATACAAAGGTGTTGAAACGAGAATCAGTGTGCCTTCAGTTCTCATGCGATCGATTCGGTCGTGGGGGCGGTTCGACAGCCGTCGGCGAACCGCTCAGAGAATGCGTTTCCCGAACGCGCTCGCAGTCAGTTCGGCTGCGAGGGTGGCCGTCTCGTTCGCCTCGTCCAGAATCGGATTCACCTCGACGACGTCCATCGATCTGAGCATCCGATCGGCCTCGTCGCGTCGAGAGATCGCCTCGAGGGCGGCGTGGGCTTCCCGGTAGGTGACGCCGCCGCGGACGGGGGTGCCGACCCCGGGCGCCGCCTTGGGGTCGAGCCAGTCGAGGTCGAGGCTGACGTGGACGCCGTCGGTCCCGTCGGTCGCGACCGCGAGCGCGTCGTCGACGACTGCGGAGACCCCCCGCTGGTCGATATCGGACATCGTAAACGCCGTCATCTCGCTCGCTCGGATCAGTTCGCGCTCGCGGTCGTCGATACTTCGAAGACCGACGTAGGCGACCGATGATTCCCGGAGCCCGGGCGCCTGTGTCCACGCCATCTCGCCGAACGCCCCGCGGCCGAGTGCTGCGGCCAGTGGCATCCCGTGAACGTTGCCACTGGGCGACGTTTCCGGCGTGTTGAGATCGGCGTGAGCGTCGAACCAGACCGCACCGAGGTCGGCCCCGCGGGCGGAGCCGTTGAGCGAGCCGATTGCGACGGAGTGGTCGCCGCCCAGCACGAGCGGGAACTCGCCGTCCGCGAGCGTCGCCGCGACCCGATCGCCCACCCGCGTACAGACGTCCTCGACCTCCCGGAGGAACTTCGCGTTCCCGTGACTCGGCTGGTCGGCGTCCGGATCGCGTTCCTCCGCGCGGGGCATCGACACGTCGCCGTCGTCGACCGGGTCGACGCCCGCGCCCTCGAGGCCGTCAGCCAGATCCGCGTACCGGATCGCCGAGGGCCCCATGTCGACGCCGCGCCGGTTCGCTCCGTAGTCCATCGGCGCGCCGATGATTCTGACTGTTCGTCCCATACGTGCGCTACGCCGTCGATGGGTTTGGTCGTGGCGATATCGCCGATTAGGTGTTGCGGTGATCCAGTGGTACTAACGACTCGATTCGACAGTGGGCGGTCCGACACGACGCTGGCGATAGCTTTAGGGTTAGACGCGTCTAAACCGGGGACAGCATGATGCTGAGCGACGTGATGGAAGACTACCTCAAAGCGATCTACCAGCTCCAGCGCGAGACCGACGAGCGGATCAAGACCTCCGAGATCGCGTCGGAGCTGGACGTCACGTCGCCGACGGTCACGAGTATGCTCGACAAACTCGAGGAGCGCGAACTCGTCGACCGCGAGAAGTACCGAGGGGTGACCCTGACCGACGAGGGGGAAACCGTCGCCCTCGAGGTCGTTCGCCACCACCGGCTGCTCGAGGCCTACCTCACGGAGCACCTCGATTACGACTGGTCGGAAGTCCACGCGGAAGCCGACCGGCTCGAACACCACATCAGCGAGAACTTCGAGGCCCGCGTCGCCGACGCGCTCGGCGAACCGACGGTCGACCCCCACGGGTCGCCGATTCCCGGTGCCGACCTCGAGCCGCCGGAGCGACCCGACGGCGAGGCCATCACCGAGTTCGAGGCGGGGACCGTCGTGACCGTCGCCGAGGTCGCCGATCAGGATCCCGACGTATTGTCGTATCTCGCCGACCACGGCGTCCAACCGGGTGTCGAACTCGAGATTCTCGAAATCGCGCCGTTCGGGATGGTGACGGCCCGCTCGAGCGAGGCCGACGAACCCGTTTCACTGCCCGAATCCGTCGCCCACCACGTCCGAGTTGCGACGCCGGCGGAGCCCACACCGTCGTAACCGACAGCACAGCCCCGATCGGTTCGGTCCGAGACGGTAGTGTTCGACCAAACGGTTGCGAATCTCTCCCGAGAGAACGAGCCGAAACTCCTTCGTAGCCCCGGTTCAACCGTCACAATATCGATGAAACGCTCGGCTCACCCGCCGGGTTTAAGGAATCCAAATACGAATATATAACTATGTCATCCATCGAACTCACCCCCAGCCAGAAGAAAATCCTTCGCGCACTGACGAACCTCCACAAGGTGACCGAAGACGCCATCAAAGGGGAAGACATTGCCGAACAGGTCGACCGCAACCCGGGGACGATCCGCAACCAGATGCAGAGTCTCAAAGCGCTCCAACTGGTAGAGGGCGTACCGGGGCCGAAAGGCGGCTACAAGCCCACCGCCGCCGCCTACGAGGCGCTCGAGATCCAGCAGATGGACGAGCCAGCAGCGGTCCCGATGCAACACGAGGGCGAACCCGTTGAGGACACCATCATCGAGGAGATCGATCTCTCGAGCGTGCACCATCCGGAGCTCTGCCGTGCGGAGATCCACATTCAGGGCACCCTCAGCAACATTCACGAAAACGATTCCGTCACCGTCGGGCCGACGCCGCTCTCGAAACTCCTCATCGAGGGAACCGTCGACGGGAAAGACGACACGAACAACATCCTCATCCTGCAGATCGACGACATGGTTGCACCCGCCGAAGAGCCGGAACACTGACTCGGACGGCGGCCGCATTCTCTACTCCTCCCAGCGTTTGCTCTCTGTTTCGGCAATACCGACGAAAACGGTCGATAATCGCTGTCGAACCGGGGCTCGAGCGCTCAGTTCGATTCGTCCGCTGCGTCGCCGGTGTCAGCTGCGTCAGCAGTGTCGGTTGCGTCAGCAGCATCGATCGTTTCGTCCGCATCGTCCGCGTCGGCGGCCGCCGATGCCGGGATCACGTCGACGCTGGCGACCGCGTCGCCGTCCTCGACTTCCATCACGATCACGCCCATCGTGTTTCGCCCGACGCTCGAGATTTCGTCGACTCGCGTCCGGACGATCTGGCCGCGCTCGCTCATCATCACGAGCTGATCGTCCGCGTCGACCGCCTTGACGGCCGTGACGGGTCCGTTGCGCTCGCCCGTCTTAATGTCAATCAACCCCTTGCCGTACCGGGACTGCGTGCGGTACTCGGAGAGCAGCGTTCGTTTGCCGTACCCGTTCTCCGTGACCGTCAGCAGCGCCTGTTCGTCGCGTTCGTCGGTCGCGACCAGACCCGCAACGGCGTCGTCCGCCTGGAGTTTGATGCCGTTGACACCGCGGGCGTTCCGCCCCATCGCGCGCACCTCGTTTTCGTCGAAGCGGATCGTCATGCCGCCCTCGGTCGCGATCACGAGATCCTTCGAGCCGTCCGTCACGTCGACGTCGACGAGTTCGTCGCCGTCCTCGAGGTCGGCGGCGATGATCCCCGTCGAAAGGATGTTATCGAACTCCTCGCCGGCGGTGCGCTTGACGTAGCCGTGTCTGGTGACCATCGTCACGAACTCGTCGTCGCCGAAGGCGTCGGTGTCGACGATGGCCGTGATGTCCTCGCCGGGGTCGAGATCGAGGATGTTGACCGCCGATTTCCCACGCGCGGTCCGGCCCATCTCCGGAATCTCGTAGGTCTTGAGCCGGTAGACTTCGCCCTGATTCGTAAAGCAGAGCAGGTAGTCGTGGGTGTTGGCCCGGAAGACCGTCGTGACGCGGTCGTCCTCCTTGACGTCCGCACCGATGATGCCCTTGCCGCCTCGACCCTGGGGGTCGAAGCCGTCGATCGGCATCCGCTTGACGTAATCGTCCTCGGTCATGACGACGAACACCTCCTCTTCCGGGATGAGATCCTCGTGCGTGACCGTGCCCTGGTCCTCGACGATCGAGGTGCGGCGGTCGTCGTCGTACTCGTCTTTGATCTCGCGGAGTTCTTCTTTAATGACCGAGAGCAGTTCCGACTCGCTCTCGAGGATCGCGGTCAGGCGTTCGATTTCGGCCTGAACCTCCTCGTACTCGTCTTCGATCTCGGCGGCCTCCATCGAGGTGAGGCTGCCGAGTTGCATCCGGACGATGTGGGTCGCCTGCTCCTCGGAGAAGTCGTAGGCCTCCTGCAGCGCCGCTTTCGCGGCCGATCGGTCCTCGCTGTTCCGGATCAGTTCGACGACGTTCTCGGCGTTCTCGACGGCCGTTAGCCGACCCTCGAGGATGTGCGCTCGGTCCTCGGCCTCCTCGAGATCGTACTCGCTGCGCCGCCGGACGACCTCGCGTCGGTGGGAGATGTACTCCGCCAGGGTCTCCTTGAGCGAGAGCACGCGAGGCTGGCCGTCGACCAGCGCGAGGTTGATGACGCCGAAGGTTCGCTCGAGGTGATTCTCGAGCAGTTTGTTCTCGACGACCTCCGCGTTCGCGCCGCGTTTGAGTTCGACAACGACGCGGACGCCGTTACGGTCGGACTCGTCGCGCAGGTCGGAGATGCCCTCGATCTCGCCCTCGTTGACGTCCTCGGCGATGCGCTCGACGAGGCGGGCCTTGTTGGCCTGATAGGGGAGTTCGGTGATGACGATCCGCTCGCGATTGTTCTTCCACTCCTCGACCTCGAACTCGGCGCGGACCCGGATGCGACCGCGGCCGGTCTTGTACGCCGAGTAGATGGCGTCCCGGCCGACGATGTTCGCGCCCGTCGGGAAGTCCGGCCCCTTCACGTGATTCATCAGGTCATCGACGGTCGAATCGGGGTTATCGATCAACTCGATCGTCGCGTCGATGATTTCGCCCAGATTGTGGGGTGGGATGTTCGTCGACATCCCAACTGCGATCCCCGAGGAGCCGTTCACGAGGAGATTCGGGAACGCCGCCGGCAACACGTCGGGTTCCCGGAGGCGGTCGTCGTAGTTCGGCGAGAAGTCGACCGTGTCCTTGTCGATATCCTCGAGCAACTCCTCGGCGACGGGGGCCATCCGCGCCTCAGTGTATCGGGGCGCGGCGGCCGGGTCGCCGTCCATCGAGCCGAAGTTCCCCTGGCCGTCGACCAGCGGATAGCGCATCGAGAAGTCCTGGGCCAACCGGACCAGGGTGTCGTAGATCGCGCTGTCGCCGTGGGGGTGGTAGTCACCCATCGTCTCCCCGACGATCGAGGAGGACTTTCGGTGGCTGCTCCCGGAGGAGACGCCCATCTCGTGCATCGCGTAGAGGATGCGCCGGTGGACGGGCTTGAGCCCGTCGCGGACGTCGGGGAGGGCGCGCCCGGCAATGACGCTCATCGCGTAGTCGATGTAACTCTGCTCCATCTCGTTTTCGATGCGGACGTTTTCGACTGACCGTGCCTCGACGTCCGTCGGATCGGGTACTTCTGAACTCATGTCTTCATTTCAGTTGCTTCCATTATATCTGTGACCAGCACTGCATCCGTGAGAGCGTCCGCTCTGCGGACGCTCGAACGGGCGACGACCGACCCGGAGCGCGGCTTGCCGCGCGAGGGGAGGGAGGAGTGCTTTTCATCGAAGCTGAGCGGGATCGAAGATCCCGCGATGTCCAAAAGAGCGCAAAGCGCTCTTTTGAAGATTTTGCCGAGGGCGCGGCTACGCCGCGCCCGCAGAGCAAAAGTTCGTCTCTAGATGTCGATCCACTCTGCTTCCGGCGCGTGGTCCTTGATGAACTGCTTGCGGGGTTCGACGGCGTCACCCATCAGGACGGAGAACATCTTGTCCGCCGCGGCCGCGTCCTCGATCGTGATCTGTTTGAGGATGCGGTTGTCGGGGTTCATCGTCGTCTCCCAGAGCTGTTCCGGGTTCATCTCGCCGAGTCCCTTGAACCGCTGGACCCGTGTCGGATTCCCGTCGCACTTTTCCTCGATGATCTCGTCGCGTTCCGCTTCGGTCATCGCGTCGTAGGTCTCGCCGCGGTAGCGAACCCGGTACAGGGGCGGCTGGGTCGCATAGACGTAGCCACCCTCGAGCAGCGGACGCATGTGCCGGTAGAAGAACGTCAACAGCAGGGTCCGGATGTGCGCGCCGTCGACGTCGGCGTCCGTCGCCATGATGATCTTCTTGTAGCGAATGTTCTCGACGTCGAACTCGTCGCCGATCCCCGCGCCGATCGCGGTGATCATGTTCCGGATCTCGTCGTTCTCGAGGATCCGGTCCAGACGGTGTTTCTCGACGTTGAGAATCTTCCCCTTGATGGGGAGGATGGCCTGGTAATCCGGATTCCGGGCCTGCTTTGCGCTGCCGCCCGCGGAGTCACCCTCCGCGATGAACAGTTCCGCTTCCTCCGGATCTTTGGTCTGGCAGTCGGCCAGTTTGCCGGGCAGGGAGGTGGAATCGAGCGCCGACTTCCGGCGTGTCAGCTCCTCGGCCTTCTGGGCGGCCATTCGGGCCTTGGCGGCCTCGACGGCCTTCATCACGATTGCCTGGGCGGTGTCGGGATGTTCCTCGAAGTAGGTGCCCAGCCCCTCGTGCATGGCGCTCTCGACGATCCCGCGTACTTCGCTGTTGCCGAGTTTCGTCTTCGTCTGGCCCTCGAACTGGGGGTCGGGGTGTTTGATCGAGATAACCGCAGTGAGCCCCTCTCGGATGTCCTCGCCCGAGAGATTGTTGTCGAGGTCGGAGAGCAAGTCATTCTCGTTGGCGTAGTCGTTGACCGTCCGGGTCAGGGCGGTCTTGAACCCGGTGAGATGGGTCCCGCCCTCGCGGGTGTTGATGTTGTTCGCGAAGGCGTGGATAGACCCCTGCAGTTCCTGGGTGGCCTGCATCGCCACTTCGATCTGGATGTTCTGCTCTTCGTCCTCGAAGTAGATGATATCGTCGTGCATCGCCGAGCGCGTCTCGTTCAGATACTTGACGAACTCGCGGATGCCACCGTCGTACTCGTAGGTCTCGGAAACGGGTTCGCCCTCGTCGTCGTCCTCGCGCTCGTCGCGGAGCGTGATGCGGACGCCCGAGTTGAGGAAGGCCAGTTCCCGGAGCCGGTTCGAGAGCGTCGAGAACGAGATCTCACCCGTCTCGAAGATACCGGTGTCGGGCCAGAACTGGATCTGCGTGCCCGTCTCCTCGTCGGACTCCATGTCGCGAACGCGCTCCATGTCGCCGACGGGTTCGCCGCCTTCGAAGGCGTGGCGGAAGACGCCGCCGTCGCGCTTGACCTCGGCCTCGAGTCGCTGGGAGAGGGCGTTGACGACGCTCACGCCGACGCCGTGGAGGCCGCCGGAGACCTGATAGGACTTGTTGTCGAACTTGCCGCCGGCGTGGAGGACGGTCAGAATGACCTCGAGTGCGGGGCGGTCGTACTCCTCGTGTGTGTCGACGGGGATGCCGCGGCCGTCGTCGGCGACGCTCACCGATCCGTCCTCGTGGATGGAGACGGTGATGTCGTCGCAGTGGCCGGCCAGTGCCTCGTCGATCGAGTTGTCCACCACTTCGTAGACGAGATGGTGGAGGCCTCGAGAATCGGTAGAGCCGATGTACATCGCCGGTCGCTTTCGCACAGCTTCCAGGCCCTCTAAGACCTGAATCTGCCCGGCGCCGTACTCGCTTTCCTGGGACATGTAAAACCTACTTTCGGATAGCGCCCCTGCCCTAATAAAAGTCACGTGTACGCGCGCGAGCGCGAGCAAAACGAACGTAACGAGTTGGCCGATCGAATACCGTCGAAACGGTCTAGATGACCGCGTCGAAGTCGTTGTGGCCCTGAATGTCGACGCCCTCGTCGGTGATCTCCGCGAGGAAGACGCCGTTGCCGGAGCCGGTGTCGCGCTCGACGGCGCTCTTGATGGCTCGAGCGGCGACCGTCTGTGCCTCGTCGAGCGAGAGGTCGTCGTCGTACTCGTTCTCGAGGAGGCCGTAGGCCAGTTGCATCCCGCTGCCGGTGACGGTGTAGTCGTCGGCCATGACGCCGCCGGCGGGGTCGATGCTGTAGACGTGGCTCCCTTCGCTGTCGACGCCGCCGAGGATCGGATTGATCGCTCGGAACGGGCCGCCGCGGGCGAAGTTGCCCGCGAGCGTCGCCAGCGCCTCGATCGGCATCGGTTCGCCGCGGCGCGATTCGTAGAGGTTGACCTCCGCACGCAGCGTTCGGATGAACGACTGTGCGCCGCCGACCGAGCCGACCAGCGTCAGCGCGCCGGTGGGGTGGATCTGCTCGACCTTCTGGACGTCCTTGTTCGAGACGAATCGCCCGCCGAGACTGGCGCGCATGTCCGTCGCGATGACGACGCCCTCGTCGGTCGTGATGCCGATCGTCGTCGTCCCCGTGGAGTTGACGTTCTCGCCGTAGTCGTCGCTCTGGTTGCCGTCGGGAAGCGACCCGAGTTCGGGTTCGTACGGCGACGGATCGCCGTTCCCCTGCGGGGTCGAACCCTGGCTCCAGTTATTCATCGGTCTCCTCCTCCGGGTGATCGATCTCCGCGATGATCGACTCGAGGTGGTCGGTCTCGACCGAGTGGAACGACTCGTCCTCGGTCGTGATCGTCGCGACGTCGACGTCCTCGGCGTCGACGACCTCGTCTTCGGGAGCGCTCAGCGCGCTCAGTGCGACTTCGATGCCGCCGTCGACGTCGAGATCGTCGCGGTAGTTCTCCTCGAGATGGCCTTGGATGGTATCGCGGTCGCCACCGATGGCGGCCGCCTTCCACTCGTAGTCCGTCCCCGAGGGGTCGGTCTCGAACAGTTTCGGCTCGCCGGCGTCGATTCCGCCGACGAGGAGGGCGACGCCGAACGGGCGAGCACCGCCCGTTTGGGTGTACTCCTGAATGTGATCCGTGACCGCTCGCGTCAGCGTCTCGACGCCGATTTGCTGCCCGTAGCGGAGCTGTTCGCCCTGTGCACGGCGGCGGGCGAGGTCGACGAGCTGTCGCGCGTCGGCGACGTGGCCGGCGCTCGCGACGCCGATGTGCTCGTCGGCCTTGTGGATCTTTTCGACGCTCTCGCGTTCCATGAGCGGCGAGCTGACCTGTCGATTTGCGGCGAGGACGACACCGTCGGGCGTGCGGAGACCGACGCTTGCGGTTCCGCGTTTGACGGCCTCGCGGGCGTACTCGACCTGGTAGAGACGTCCGTCCGGGGAGAAGATTGTGATCCCCCGGTCGTACGCCTGCTGGTTGGATTGTCCTTGCATTGAGTCTTCACCTCTGGTAAGGGATAGAAATATATAGGGCTTTGTCTGAAGGCAACTTCATCTGTACGCTGTCGTTCGGCCCGAACTTTCAAGAATGTGGTGCCGACACGCTTCTGAAGATGTGAAACCTCGGCAGAACGAGAGTTCGTGGTCGACAGTGAGCCGCCGTTCACGAAGGGGAGTGCTCAACGGTTGCCGACAGTTCGACGGTCCGACGGTTCAGTTCGGTTGCGACTCTCGTTGGTCCGTCGTACATACCTGATACGCGGGTTTTCGCTCGTGATTTGTGTATCGTACTCGAGTAAATACGGTATTACCCAAACCAGCTACATGAAAGGTTGACTGCCATCTCAAGCTTTCCACTCAAACGAATCACTGCCGTTGGTTTCGGTACAGCATTCCGCACTACAGTAAACAGGTGACAGCGGACCGGTCGAGGCCCTCCGAGCACCCAACCACCCGTGGGCTCGAGGCGTTAGCAAACCTGTACATTTTCGGGAAATAAATATCCATGTATAAATACAGCACCGTAGTCGGCGTTCCTATCGAAACGAAAATAAAAACCATTCACCGAGACGGACTCGCGCTCTCTCAGCTATCGAACGGTTTCAGAGCCGAGTCCGCCACCATTCCGCCTGAATCGAGTACTGACCTCGAGTTGCGATCCGAGTGGGCTTCGAGTCCCGACGCGAACGACACCCAATTCGCTGCTCGAGGTGAGCGAGCGTGAGCGAACAGTCAGCGTCGGCATCGACGTCGACATCGACGGTCGTCGACATCGTTCCCGGCGGGGAAGCAATCCACGGTGCGCTCTACAGGTACGGGCTGGGTATCATGTTCGCTGCGAACGTGTTCGGTGCGGGGTCGGTGTACATCCTCGCCGACACGGGCGCGAACTTCGCGTTCTCCCTGCTGTGGGTGCTCCCGCTGGCGTTCCTTATCGATATCGCACTGCACGACATGAGTGCGCGACTTGCCGTCGCCGACGAACCCCTCGCCGACTATATCGTCGATATACTTCCGATCGGGGGACAGCCGCTCCTCGTCGGGGTTTCGCTGATGTCCGCGCTGTGGGCCGTCTCGAATTACGCCGTCGCCGGGGCGGCACTCGCCTGGCTCGTTCCGTTCTTCGACAACGTGCTCGTCGGCATCGTACTCGCGGCCGGATTCGGCATCGCCATCGTGCAGATGAAGGTCTACGATCGGATCGAAGCGGTGATCGCCGTTATGGTGTTCTCCGTATTCGGTTCGTACGGCCTGCTCCTCGCGGGGCTCGACGTTCCGTGGCAATCGGTTGCAGCCGGACTCAAACCGGCACTGGCGACCGAGATCGGTTACCTCACGGCAGTCATCGCCCTGCTGGGGACGACGGTCTACTGGCCGAACTTCTTCATCCAGTCGAGCATCCAGCCGACGAAAGAGTGGACGGACATCTGGGATTACCGCCGGGACAACGCCGCCGGGATCGCGACGACGCTCACCATCGGAAGCTTTGTGATGATCGTCTCGGCGATCACCCTCTCCGAGGGGGACATGACGCTAACCGGGCCCGGCGTCCCGCTCGCGGAGATTATCGGTCAGGGTGCACTCGTCCTGTTCATGGTCGCGGTGCTCTGTGCCACCATCACGTCGGCGACCGGAACGCTGTTCGGTGCCGGGTTCATCATTCCGCAGTCGCTCGGGCGACACACGGTCTTTGGCGACGCTGCGTTCCGGCGAACGGTCATCGCGCTGATCGTCCTCTCGGCGGCGACTGCCCTGCCGATGCTGATCTACACGGGCTTCGGTCCCGTCGAGATGGCGATCATCATGCCGGCCGTCAACGGTGCGATCGGGCTTCCGTTGACTGTCTTCGCGCTCATCGGAGCCGTGAACAAGTACTACGACATCGAATGGTACGAGAACATCGGGTTCATAGCCGCTGGACTCGTCTTGCTGGTCGGTAGCCTCATGACGGTCCAATCGCTCTACGAGACGATCGTGACAATTCTATAATCATCTCCCGGCGAACGGACGACACCAGTCTCCTGAGTGCACTGATTCTCCGTTTCGACCGCCCGCAACGGCTGCAATCGGGGTCGGCTGATCGCTATCGATAGTCGCTGCCGTGTCAGTTGATCCGCAACCAGTCGCATGATCGCGACCATCCGGACTGCTTTTTCGCTCACGGGAGACAGTGATTCGCAGTTTGCTCGGTAGCTGACCGGAGGGTCTCGAAATCAGAAGAGTTAGTTCGATCGGCACGGACCACTGGATAACTCCTCTGATTTAATGCTCGAATTGCCCTTCGAACTCTCCCTGGTTCTGTTGCTCGTCTCGATCGCCTTCTTCTCGGGAATCGGCATTACCACCATCGGTCCCGGCGGGATCTTCGTCACGATTGCGCTCTACTCCCTGACGTCGCTCCCCTCGAGTCAGGTCGCCGGCACCGCCCACGCCACGTTCGTCGTCACCGGGCTCGTCGGCAGCGCCGCCTACCTCCACTCCGGCGAGATGAACACCGGCGAGAGCCGCGCGATCGCGATCGTCCTCAGCGGTGCGAGTATCCTCGGCGCGCTCGTCGGCGCGTACGTCAATACCTTCGTTCCGCGCTCGGTGTTCGGCCTCCTGCTCGGCGGCGTCGCGACGGCCGTCGGCGGGATCATCCTTTACCGCGAGCGCCGCGGGTTCAGCCCGATCTACGACCTCGAACCCCTGACTCGAGGCGGCCGGATCGTACTCGCCGGCCTCGGCTTCGTCCTCGGCGTCTGCAGCGGCCTGCTGGGGATCGGCGGGCCGGTGCTGGCCGTGCCGGCGCTGGTACTGGTCGGCGTCCCGATGTTGTTCGCCGTCGCCGTCGCGCAGGTCCAGTCAATCTTCATCGCGACGTTCGCGGCGTCAGGCTACTTCCTGCAGGGGAACGTCCTCGTGCCGCTCGCGGTCGTCATCGGCACGCCGCTCCTGCTCGGCGTCGTCGTCGGCTGGCGAGTCGCCCACGCCATCGATCCCGAGAAGCTGAAAGTCGCGCTGGGGGTCGTCCTCCTCGGCGTCGGCCCCTACCTCGCCCTGTGAGCGGCGGACCGGCGCGTCGGACGAATCAACCTGACGTCGGAGAACCAGACTGAAGGCGACGCGCGTGGACGTCGATATATCCCCATGCCACCGCGGATCCTCGTCCCGTTCGACGACTCCGAGCCCGCTCGCGACGCCCTCGAGTACGCGTTCGATCTGTTTCCCGACGGCGAGTTCGTCGTGCTGGCCGTCGTCGACACCACCTCGGTGCCGTACATTCCGAACGTCGCGGACGACGCCGAGATGAGCGACGATGCGCAGGCGCTGCTGAGCGACGCCGCCGACCAGTTGACCGCCGCTGACGCCATCGCTACCGAGCACGGAACCGACATCGAAGCGCGGACGCGAATGGGAACGCCGGCCCAGGAGATTCTCGAGTACGCCGAACACGACCCCGTCGATCACGTCGTCATCGGCAGCCATGGTCGATCCGGCGTCGCACGGATCTTGCTCGGCAGCGTTGCGGAGGTCGTCGTCAGACACTCGTCGGTGCCCGTGACGGTCGTTCGGTGACGGTTCCTGCGGACTGGACTCGGCAGTCCCGTCTCGAGACCCTGCACACACGGGCAGCGTGCTCTTTGCGCCGAGGAGGTGACTCTCGAGCTGAGAGCTACAATGAGCGACTACGACGGCACAGAGAATCCCGAAACCCCGTGGCGGGACGATGGAGAGACCGAAGACGACAATCGCGGGGACGATGGACTGACCGGCGGTGACAGGACTCCGTACGGACCGAACCCGGACGAACGAGGAACGGAACTTTCAGCGATCGTCGGACTGCTCGGGCTCGCGTTGATCGCTCAGGCCCTCGTCCTCGAGCTCGTCGCGACCCAGTTCTGGAACGATATCTTCGTCGGTGCGACGCTGCTCGTCGCCGGTGGGTACAACTACTACCGCCGGTCGAACGAGGAGTTCGGGAGCATCGGTGTCGCGTCCCTCGTCGCACTCCTCGGACTCTGGCTCGTGGCATCACCGTTCCTGCTGGGGTCCGGGTCGGGCATCGCCGAGACCGCGAGCGATCTCGGCATCTGGACCGACATCATCGTCGGGTTGCTCGCGTTCGGAATCGGGTCGTACAGCGCCTATGTGATCCGCGATCGGCGTCGCCACGTGGACGTGCGGAGAACGGCGACGTGATCTCTCGCGGACCGACGTCACGCTCGTGTTGCTGTCGGTTTCGATGACAGTGGCACACTCCGGCAAAATCCACTTATCCCCCGTTCTGGTACAGTGATCCGATGCTTCCGCTCGTCGCGATAGTGCTCGCTCTCGTCGTCAGTGCGGTGATTCTCGAGGTCGTGTCGTATCGAGCGCTCGAACGGATCCCCTCGGTGGCCACCGAGGAGTTCCCCGAGATCGATCGGGAGTTACTGGGGAAGTTCAGTAGCTTCGATCCCGAACTCGGGTGGGTTCCACAGCCCAACCGAGAGAAACAGAAGGACACGGGCGATCACCTCCCGGGCGAGGAGGTCCGGACAACGGTTACGTACTCAACCGACGAGTACGCGAGTCGGGTCTGCCCCGCGAAGGAGCGCGACCCTGACGCCGATATCAGGGTCTCGACCTACGGTGACTCCTACTGTTTCTGCCGAGAGGTCGACAACGACGAGACCTTTCAGAACTATCTCGCACAGGAACTCGACACCCACGTCGCTAACTACGGCGGCGGCAACTACGGCCTCGATCAGGCCCTTATGCGGCTCAAACGCCAGTATCCCGACGACCCGACCGATCACGTTTTCATGGTCGTGACTGCCTCCTCGATCGCGCGCATCCTCAGCGTCTGGAAACACTACCAAGAGTTCGGCAACATTCTCGCGGTCAAACCCCGCTACGTCCTCGAGGATGGCGACCTCGAGCGCGTCGAGAGTCCCGTCGACGAAAAGGAGGAGCTGCTCGACCTCGAGTCGAAGGCCGACTTCCTGCGGGAGTACGACTTCCATTACGACCACTGGTTCAAGCCCCACTTCGCGACGCGGCCGTACACGGCGGACTTCCTCGAGAAGAACGAACACCTCCGCTACGCCGGCTACACGGCCGGGAAGGAACTCGAGCGCCGTCTCAGCCGGTCGATTCCGGGGATCGACTTCGATCTGGCCCAGACCCAGTCGGCGCTGCGGCTGGAGCAGCCCCGCGTGCGGTACCACGAGCGGCTGTTCGACACCCACGAGGACCTCTTCGACGCGCTCATCCAGGAGTTCGTCGACTACGCGGACAAACAGGACTTCGAGCCGACCTTCGTAATGGTTCAGCAGCTCCGATACGCGAAATACGAGTCCGAACACGGGCCGATCTACGGCGACCTGCTGGATCGACTCGA
Organism: Natrinema zhouii; assembly: GCF_013456555.2. Taxonomy (GTDB): domain Archaea; phylum Halobacteriota; class Halobacteria; order Halobacteriales; family Natrialbaceae; genus Natrinema; species Natrinema zhouii. Next base: position 566,630 of record NZ_CP059154.1, on the reverse strand, counting down.
CGAGCGATACGACGACCTGACGACGATCGACATGGCCACACACCTCTCACCCGACGACGGCGACGTCGAGTCGCTGTACGTCGAACGCGGAGAAGGCGGCCACTACAGTCCCGAAACCAACGCGGCAATCGCGCAGGTGCTGGCGGGCGTCGTCGAGCAGCGGGCAGTCGTGGAATGAACCCCGTCTACCTCGTCGCCGGCATCGTCATCCTCGTCGGTGCGATTGTGGATATTCTCTGGACGACCCTCTGGGTCGACGGCGGTTCGGGTCCAATCTCCGGTCGGCTCACGACCGGTGTCTGGCACGGCCTTCGGACCGTTAGCGGAGATCGCGACAGGGTACTCAGTATCGCCGGTCCGCTCATTCTCACCCTCACGCTCGTCATGTGGATCGGCCTCATCTGGCTCGGATGGACGCTCATCTTCGCCAGCCACCCGCACGCCCTCGTCAGCACGCGGACCGGCGCAGTGGCCGACTGGTCGGGTCGGTTCTACTACGTCGCCTACACGATGTTCACGGACGGCAACGGCGACTACACGCCGCTCGGCGACGTCTGGGAAATCGCCAGTGCGTTTACGACCGCCTCCGGAATGGCGTTCGTCACGCTTGGCGTCTCCTATATCCTCACCGTTCTCGGGGCCGTCTCCGATAAACGCTCCTTCGCCAGTACCGTCACGGGACTCGGAAAGCGAAGCGAAGCGCTCGTCCGCACCGGCTGGACCGGTGAGGATTTTCAGGGCCTCGATCTGGCCCTCGAGTCGCTCGCATCGGAGCTGAGCCTGCTCGCCGAACAGCACAAATCCTATCCGATCCTCCATTACTATCACAGCGAAGAGAGCGAGCAGGCCTCCGCCGTCGCCGTCCCCATCCTCGACGAAGCGCTCATGCTCTTTCGGTACGGGATTCCGGACGAACAGAGCCTCGATCCCGCGATCATCGCAAACGGCCGCTCGAGCGCCCAGAGTTATCTCGAGACGCTCGACGAGTCCTTTATCGAACCCGAGCCGGCGGTCCCCCGAGCGCCGGATCTCGATCGGCTCCGGGAGGACGACATTCCGACCGTCTCGGACGAGGAGTTCGCCGAGGCCCTCGCGGAGGTAACCGACCGCCGCCGCCACTTGCTCGCCGTGGTCGAAGCCGACGCGTGGGAGTGGCCGCCGCTCGAGGAGTGAGACGGTCTGCCGTCGCCGTGTACCGGCGCACTCGCATGGCGGGTCGCGGGTGCACCGGAACGACGGACAGTCATCCGTATGAGCAGGCTCGATATTCATTGCGCTCGGCATCCACGCACTCCGTATGGAGGAGTACGACTTTCTCGTCATCGGCTCCGGCTCCGGCCTCGACGTGGCGAACGCCGCGGCGAATCAGGGATGGTCCGTCGCGGTCGTCGAGAGAGGGCGGCTCGGCGGTACCTGCCTCAACCGCGGGTGTATCCCGTCGAAGGAGCTGCTGTACCACGCCCACGTGATGGAAACGATCGAGCGCGCAGACGAGTTCGGGATCGACGCCGCGGTGAACGACGTCGCGTTCGCCGACATCGTGCGCGAGGTCAACGAGGACGTCCACGGGAGCTCGGACTCGATCCGGCGCGGTCTCCGCTCCTCGGAGACCATCGATCTGTACGAGGCTGAGGGCCGGTTCGTCGACGATCGAACGCTCGAGCTCACGGGCGGTGCGGCCGACGGCGAACGCATTCGCGCGGACACCGTCCTCGTCGCGGCGGGCACGCGCCCGGCGATTCCGCCGATCGACGGCATCGATACCGTCGACTACCTCACCAGCACCGAAGCACTCCAGCTGGAAACCCCGCCGGATCACCTCGTCATCGTCGGCGGCGGCTACATCGCCGCCGAACTGGCGCAATTCTTCGGCACGTTCGGGAGCGACGTGTCGATCGTCGGCCGTCGGCCGAACCTGCTTCCGGATGCCGACGAGGAAGTGGCCGCTGCATTCACCGAGCGCTACACCGACCGGTTCGACGTGTACACCGGCTACGAAGCGACCGCCGTCTCCGGAGACGAGGGTTCGATCACCGTCGAGGCACGTCCGTTCGCCGACGCTGGCGACAGTGTCGCGAGTCCGGACGACCCCATCTCCGTCACCGGCGACGAACTGCTCGTCGCGGCCGGTCGGGTTCCCAACACCGACACGCTGAACGTCGAAGCCGCCGGTATCGAAACCGATCAGGCCGGGTTCGTGCGGACGGACGAGTACCTGCGGACGACCACCGACGGTGTCTGGGCGCTTGGCGACATCGTCGGCGAATACTTGCTGAAACACAATGCGAATCACGAGGCGCAGGCAGTCGCGCGCAACCTGTTCGGCGACGAACTCGAGCCGGTCGACTACTCGGCGATGCCCTTCGCCGTCTTCGCTTCGCCGGAGGTCGCCGGCGTCGGGCTGACAGAACAGGAACTGCGCGCTGCAGACCGGGAGTACGCGAAGCGCACCTACCGCTATGAGGAGACGGCTCGCGGGAGCGCGATGAAGGCCGACGGGTTCGTCAAGCCGATCATCGACCTCGAGGGTCAAATCCTCGGCTGTCACATTATCGGCCCGGAGGCCTCTGACCTGATTCAGGAGGTCGTCGTCGCGATGACGGCCGGCTCGGGGACAGTTCGCGACATACAGGAGTCGGTTCACATCCATCCCGCGCTCTCGGAGGTCGTCCAGCGGGCGTTCTCCGGGCAGTTCACGCTCGGCGACGGAGTTACGCGTGACCACGATCACGGCCACGACCACAATCATGGCCACAGTCACGACCATGATCACGGTCACGACCACAATCACGACCACGATCAGTGATCGCTGCTCACTGGTAATCGTCGCTCACCGGTCAGCGAAACCGAACGGATTCGGCTCCGAGGCCCCGGATCTACTCCGCGATCGGTCCCTCGAACGCGTCGAACCGACCGTCGGCGCTACAACGAATTCACTTTCACTCTGGTAGCACACACCTTTTAGCCTCCCCGTTAGTAAGAGAAGACGATGACGTCGTTACAGTCGACACTCGGTGACGAGGCGGGGATCGCCGAGGAGCTGGCCGAAAGTCAGCAGTCGATCTCCATCGCCGAGTTCTTCGAGAAGAACAAGCATATGCTCGGCTTCGACAGCGGTGCTCGAGGCCTCGTCACGGCCGTCAAGGAGGCCGTCGACAACGCCCTGGACGCCGCTGAAGAGTCGGGCATTCTCCCGGATATCTACGTCGAGATTCAGGAAGCCGGTGACTACTACCGCCTGATCGTCGAGGACAACGGACCGGGACTCACGAAAGAAACGCTCCCGAAGGTTTTCGGGAAACTCCTCTACGGCTCTCGCTTTCATGCGCGCGAACAGTCCCGCGGCCAGCAGGGGATCGGTATCTCAGCGGCCGTCCTCTACTCGCAGCTCACGAGCGGGAAACCCGCCAAAATCACCAGCCGAACCCAGGGTTCGAGCGAAGCCGAGTACTTCGAGCTGATCATCAATACCGACGACAACGAGCCCGAGATCAGCGTCGAGGGGACGACCACCTGGGATCGACCCCACGGGACGCGCATTGAACTCGAGATGGAAGCCAACATGCGCGCCCGCCAGCAGCTCCACGACTACATCAAGCACACGGCGGTCGTCAACCCTCACGCCCGCCTCGAGCTGCGCGAACCGCAGGAACACTTCAAGTTCGAGCGGGCGACCGACCAGCTTCCCGAGGAGACCGAAGAGATTCGCCCGCACCCTCACGGCGTCGAACTCGGCACCGTGATGAAGATGCTGACGGCGACGGATTCCCAGACGGTTTCGGGATTCCTGCAGGAGGAGTTTACCCGCGTCGGGAAGAAGACCGCCGACTCGGTCATCGACGAGTTTCGTGACCGCCACTACGGCCGCGAGATGCGGTGGCGTTCCCCCGCTTCACACGAACCCGTCGACCTCCGCGCCGCAGTCGAGGACGCGACCGCGAACAAGGGCCACGACGCGACGGCCGCGTTCGCCGACGCCATCACCGAGGCCGTCGAGGGCTCCCCCCGCATCGCCCACTCCGAACTGCGCGAGGCCGTCGAATCGGCCGCTGACGCGGTCGCGGACGACCACGGCTCGACGTTCGGCGATACCGTCCGCGAAAACGCCGTCGAGGCGGTCTGGCTCGAGTTGATCGACGCCGTCGAAGCGGACGATGAGACGGCAGCGGACGCAGAGGACAGCGAGGACGGGAGCGGGGTCGACGGCGACTCGCGGCTGGTCGCCGACCTGTACGACCTCGCGGACGACGCGACGAGTACCCGCAAGGACGATGAGGTGATTCACGCCTTCGCCGACCGCCTCGCGGCCAGGTTCGAGGATGAACACGCGGACGAAAACGTCCGTCACCGACTCACCCAGAAGCGACTTCGAGCGCACGTCGACCGGGCCGCGGATCTCACCGAGGAGTACGACGACGTCTCCTTCGGCGAGACGGCACGAGAGAACGTCATCGAGGCGATCTGGGACGTCATGGCGACCGTCCCGGACGATCCGCCGCTGGTTCGCGAACTCAACGGCGACCGCGACGCCACCAGCAACCTCGTCGACGCGATGCGCGCGACCGATATCATGGCACCGCCGACGCGGTGTCTCGCGCCCATCTCCGAGGACCTCATCACCGCCGGCCTCGAGAAGGAGTTCGACGCCGACTTTTACGCGTCCGCGACGCGCGACGCCGGCGTCTCCGGCGGTGATCCGTTCATCGTCGAGGCCGGGATCGCCTACGGCGGCGAACTCCCAGCCGAAGGGACCGGGCAGGTCATGCGCTTTGCGAACCGGGTCCCGCTGGTCTACCAGCGCGGTGCCTGTGCGACGACCGACGTCGTCAAATCGATCGGCTGGCGCAACTACGGCCTGGATCAGCCCGGCGGCTCCGGCCTGCCCAACGGGCCGGTCGTGATCATGGTCCACGTCGCCTCGACGAACGTTCCCTTCACCAGCGAATCGAAGGACGCCGTCGCGAACGTCCCCGAGATCGAAGACGAGATCGAACTCGCCATTCGAGAAGCGGCTCGGGACCTCAAGAGCTTCCTCAACAAGCGCCGGTCGATGCAGAAGCGCCGGAAGAAACAGAACGTCCTCGGGAAGATCCTCCCGGAGATGGCCGATAAGGTCGCCGAGGTCACCGGTCGCGATGAACCCGACATTGACGACGCGATCGCGCGCATCATGAACAACGTCCTCGTCGAGCGTCGGACCGAGGAAAACGGCGACGGAACGGCCGTCTCCGTCGTCGTCGAGAACAACTCGAGTACGAACGAGTCACTCGAGGTGACCGACATCGTTTCGGCCGAGCCGACGAACCTCTCCGACGGCGCGAACGTCGTCGAGATGGACGGTGAGTGGTTCGTCACGTGGGAACCCGAGGTCTCGAGCGACGACGAGGCAGCGCTCGAGTACGAGGTACCGGACGGCACAACGTTCGATCTGGACGTCAAAGGCGTCGAAAGCGAGAAGCTGACGGTGTCATCATGAGCGTGCGAATGATGGCTCGGAATGAGCGAATCGAAATTACGGTGAAACAATGAGCACGGACGACAATCAGCAGGCACGAGAGCAGTTGATCGATCTCGCGGCGCAGTTTTACGACCAGTTCGAACTGGGCGAGATCCCCCACATGTCCGTGCCGACGCGGACGAAGAACAACATCGAGTACGACGAGGAGCTGTCCGTCTGGGTCTACGGTGACCGCGAGTCGACCCGGTCGGCGAACTCGGTTCGGGGCGCCCGGAAGCTCCTCAAGGCCGTCTACACCATCGAATTCCTCGCCGAGCAACTCGATGAAGACCGCTCGTCCACGCTGCGTGAACTCTACTACCTCTCGGAGAGCTGGGACAACGACGAGGCCCAGTTCACGAGCCAGGACGAGTCGAACGGCATGATCGAGGACTTAGAGATCGTCTCCGGGGTCACTCGAGAGGACTTCCACATGCGCCCCGAGGAGTCGGGGGCGAAGGTGATGGGGCCACTCCATATCCGCGAGCAAACGAACCGCGGCGACCGCGATATCCACTGTCAGCTCGACGTGGGACAGGGCGGATACCAGATTCCGAACAACCCCGACACGATCGAGTTCCTCGACCACGATGCCGATTTCGTCCTCTGCGTGGAGACCGGTGGCATGCGCGACCGGCTCGTCGAGAACGGCTTCGACGAGGAGTACAACGCCATCGTCGTCCACCTCGGGGGCCAGCCCGCGCGCGCCACGCGTCGACTGACGAAGCGCTTCCATGACGAACTCGGCCTCCCCGTGGTGGTGTTCACTGACGGCGACCCGTGGTCGTACCGCATCTACGGCTCCGTCGCCTACGGCTCGATCAAGTCCGCTCACCTCTCGGAGTACCTCGCGACCCCCGAGGCTGACTTCATCGGTATCCAGCCCAGCGACATCGTCGAATACGAACTGCCGACCGATCCGCTCTCGGATTCGGACATCAACGCTCTCGAGAGCGAACTCGAGGACCCGCGCTTCAAGACCGACTACTGGACGGAACAGATCGAGTTGCAACTCGATATCGGAAAGAAGTCCGAACAGCAATCGCTGGCGTCACACGGGCTGGACTTCGTGACGGATACGTATCTGCCCGAGCGGTTGGGCGATATGGGCATCCTCTAGAGACTCTTCGAACCGTGGTATCTCGAAGTTCGGCTCGAGGCCTCGTTTGACGGTGATTTTCGACGGTTTCTGAAACGACCATTCGGTGACGCCCTGTGTCTGCAGGTGCAACCGGTTCCCGTCCGCGCGGCTTGTCACCATCTAGAATCAGTGATATGGCGGACGACAAAGACAGCGAACGGCCGATGCACAGCGACCCGGACGAGGAAGCGATAGACGAACCGACGACCTCCGGTGCGCAGGAGGCCGATGAAACCGCGTGGATGATGAAAGAGGGAGTCACGATCGGTCTGATCTCGATCATGGCCGTCGTCGTCCTAGCGCTGGGGCTCCTGCAGGGGACCGGTCTCGTCGACGTCTTCGCACCGATCGCCGACACCAATTTCGGGCAGTGGATCGCGTTCGGAGTGCTGGTTCTCGTCGTCATCGCCGTGTTCGCCTGGTCGCGCGTCGGCGTCTGACTGACAGCGCCGCCGGCCGTCACTCGTCGAGGACGACCGGAACGCCCCGGTGCGCAACGTCGACGACGAACGCGTCGACGTCAATTTCGGTCGCCGCGGCGGGATCGTAGCGAACCGGAAGCACGAGATCAGGCTCGAGGCGGTCGGCCAGCGCCGCCGCTTCGTGGCGATCCATCGTTGACGTACCGTCGATCGGCGGGAGGAAGAGGTCGACCGGAACGTCCTCGTGAACCGGAAGCACGTCGGTGTCACCGGGCCAGAACGCGGTGATGCCGTCGATGGTGACGCCGAAGCCACAGCCCCGCCCCTCGGGATGGGACGGCGTTCCGTTTTCGTCGGTGTGTGGACCGTCCGGATCGTTGTACGCCGGCGTCGTGAACAGATCGAGCGGCCCGAGGACGAACGACTCGTCGGCGGCGACGCGTTCGACCGCGAACGGGAGCGCTTCCGGTCGCTCGTCGACGCGGCCGATCTCGCTCGCGTCGATCGACTCGTGAACGACGACCAGCGCGTCCTCGCGAGCGACGCGTCGAATCGACTCGGGATCGTAGTGGTGATCGTGGGAGACGAGAATCAGATCGCCGTCACGGGGCTCGAGCCCATCGAGAACGCCGTACTCTTCGGGATCGGGATCCAGATAGACGACTGTGCCGGTTTGCCCCTCGAGTCGGACGGCCGCGTGGCCGAACCAGTCGGCGGTCACCGCGTCGAATCGGACGGTCATGCGAGACCGTTTCTCAAGCGGGCCGAAAAGCGTTCCACTCCGATCGCCTCGGATCGGATCGATCGCGGGCCGAGGGCGGACACCGGGAACGGAGTAGCGCTCAGGGGATGCGGACCGAGTGTTCGAGCGTGCCGACGCCCTCGACTTCGATCTCGATCTCGTCGCCGTCAGCGAGCGGGCCGACGCCCTCGGGCGTGCCGGTCGCGATCACGTCGCCGGGCTCGAGGGTGAGATAGGTCGTGATCTCGGCGATCAGTTCGGGGATCGAGAACGCAAGTTGTTCGCGGGAGCCGTCCTGTCTCGTCTCGCCGTTGACGCGAGTCCGGACGGCGGCATCCGCGGGGACTTCGTCGGGAGTCGCGAGGACGGGCCCCATCGGCGCGGCACCGTCGAAGGCCTTGCCGCGGATCCAGTTCTGTTCCCGATTCTGGTCGTCGCGGTTCGAGAGGTCGTTGACGCAGGTAAAGCCCTCGACGACGTCCATCGCGTCGGTTTCGGGGACGTGGCGACACTGCTCGCCGATGGCGACGCCGAGTTCCGCCTCGTGATCGATTCGCTCCTTGCCCGCGGGCAGGGTAACGGTGTCGCCGTGGGCCGCGAGCGCGTTCGGCGGCTTCAGGAAGAGCATCGGTCGGTCGGGGAGTTCGGAGTCGAATTCCGCCGCGTGGTCGGCGTAGTTCTTCCCGATACAGACGATCTTCGAGGGCTCCGACGGCGGCAGAACGTCGATCTCGTCGCTCTCGAGGCTGTAACTCTCGTTCGCGAAGTGAACGGTGCCGTTCTCGTACTCGCCGCGGCGAACTGCGCCGGCCGGGTCTCGGAATCGGACGTATTTCATAGTCGATGGATGGTCGCAGGGGGTAAAAAGGATTGAGAAGGCGGCGCGCTTGAGGGTGTTCGAACCGATGAGCCGATGGTGGGTCTGGCAGGTGGGGACGCTACACGTACTCCTCGAGCGCCTCGAACGCCTCCCGCGCCGCTCGGTCAGGTTCGTCGGGATAGGTGTAGAGCTCGAGCGTGGCGAACCCGTCGTAGCCGATGTCCGCGAGGGCGTCGAATATCGTCCGAAAGTCGAGGTCTCCGTCACTGGGGATCCGGTGATAGTGCTTTCCACGGCGGCCGCCGACGATGTCCTCGAGGTGAACCCCCGTAATGGAGCCGGCGCTGGCGCGGATGCTTTCGGTCACGTCCTCGCCGTAGACGGCCGCGTGGCCGACGTCGAGGTTGACGCCCAGCGAGTCCCGGCCCATCTCGTCGATCAACTCGAGCACCTCGTGGGTGTTCTCGATCAGCAGTTCGGGTTCGAACTCGATGCCGACCTCCACATCGCGGGCCTCGGCGTAGTCGAGGATCTCGTGGAGCGACTCGCGGAGGTAGTCGCGGGCTTCCTCGGGCGCCGTTCCCGGGAGGGGACGGCCGGTCGCCAGACAGATCGCCGGCGAGTCGACCGTCTCGGCGAGGTCGATCGCTCGCTTCGTGTACTCGACGCGCCACTCGCGGGCCTCGTCGTCGGCACGGATCACGCTCGGCTCGAAGAACGCCGACGGCGGCGCGTCGTCGTAGTAGCCCATCGCCGTGTTCGCGTTGATATTCGAGACGGCGAGGTCGGTGTTCGAGAGGGCCTCGAGCAGCGCGTCGCGATCGGCGTCCTCGAAGTCGGGGAAGTAGGCGTGAGGGTCGTCGCCGAGCAGTTCGACGCCGGCGTAGCCGTGGTCGGCGATCCGGCGGACAGCTTCGGGGAGCGAGTGACGCGTGTACGCATTCGTCGAGAAAGCGAGTTCGACCATCGATCTGAGGCTCGTACACCGGAGGGGCACTAATTCGTTGGCCCGTCACACTCGAAGCGCGATTATTGTGAGCGGTGGCTGGAGGGCACCGCGAACCGGCGGTAAGCCGTGGCACGGAGCCGTACGAGGGACGAAGGAGGAAGCATCGCGACCGACCGAGTCGGTTGGGGAGGACGGGAAAATCCCTCGTGGCCACGCGAGCAGGAAACCTGTGTTCGCAGTAGAATCTTAGAGAAGTGATCGTTCCAGCACTTACGTATTTTGCGCTAACTGTACCCCCTTTCATCCCCGGAATTGGAAGTGGAATCGTCTCATGGGTGATTACACTCGTTGTTCTTTATCTCGAAGCAGTCATTGTATCATCGCTGTACCGTGTTGCTCTTCGATAAGTATGCCACCTGTACTGAACAGCATCTAAGATGGCCGACTGTAATCTCATTGATGTGCTCGGTGATACGAACGTGAGAGTCTACGAAATCGTGGATCCAGATTAGAAGCGCCTATTGGGTCTGATCCGCGAGAGATCACAAAAATGGATTCAGTACTTAGCAGCAATCTTTTCGAAAGCGACTACAAATCGATAGAGGAAGTCGAGCCGAGGCGACAGTCTTTGGATGCCACCGAGACGCGATAGCATCTGCGACGGACAGACTATCGTTGTGGGCGGCTTCCTGTCGGGCCTGCCGTCGGCAGTACCCACACCGCATGGTTCGTGCTGCGAGATGCGAATCGTTCGGCGGTTCCAGTTCACCCACCCGGTCTGGAAATGACCGATTTTCCCGGCGCGTAGCCCGAGTCGCCCTGCAGTGAGACAGATAAATCATGCCTCGAAGTTGTGCGGCTCTGGGAGTGCTGAACACGCTTCCAGCAGGAGTTCGAACTGCCGGTCGGTGAGGACATCTTCGTGGGTGTGCCGGGTCGTCAGTGCTTTTCGGTGCCGATTCGCCCACTCAGTGGCGGGTTGCTTGTGATGAGACACCCCTCAACCGTTCTCATGCTATTGCATTGAGAATCTCGTCCACGTCTACTGAATAGAGGGCGCGTACGCATCACTGCGGACGGTGTCAAATCAACAAATTAAACCGAGTGTAAAGCGAGTCTATCTCTTCTGGCCACTCGCCACAGGGAGTGTGAACGAGAATGTCGTCCCCTCGCCAGGTACGGAGTCAATCCAGATGTCGCCGCCGTGGCGCTCGACGATGCGCTCGCACAACGCGAGCCCGACCCCGGTACCGGAGTGTTCGTCTGGGGTGTGGAGGCTCTGGAACACCTCGAAGACGCGGTCGGCGTCTTTCGGCTCGATACCGATCCCCTCGTCGCTGACCGAGATAACCCATTTAGCCCCGTTTCGCTCGGCTGAGATATCCACCTTGGGCGGTTCATCGCCGCTGTACTCAATGGCGTTGTCCAGCAGGTTCTGGAACACTTGACGCAACTGCCCCTCGTCTCCGTCAACACGGGGCAGCGAGTCAGCGGTGATCTCAGTGTCGGTCTCCTTGATCCGAACTTGAAGATCATCACAGACGTCCGCGACGACGGCGTCCAGTTCGACTGACTCGAAGTTGTCACCCCGTGTCTCGACTCGTGAGTACTGAAGGAGCCCCTCGATCATGTTGCGCATTCGGTCGGCGCCGTCGACCGCGAACTCGATGAAGTCCTGCGCGTCTTCGTCGAGGTCGTCAGCATAGCGATTTTCTAGCAGCTGGAGATAGCTCGAGACCATCCGCAGGGGTTCTTGGAGGTCGTGGGAGGCGGCGTAGGCGAATTGTTCGAGGCGTTCGTTGGATTCCTCGAGCTTGTCGATCAGTTCTTTGAGTCGCTGCTCGCGCTGTTTACGTTCGGTGATGTCTTGAGCCGCCCCGCGGAACGAGACGACCTTATCGCCGACGGTCTCCGGAGCCCCCTGAAGTCGAAGCCAGCGTATTTCATCGGTGGCTGCTGTCCGGAGCCGTACCTCGATATCAAAGGGGTCGCCGGAGGCGAGCGCGTCCTCAACGGCCTCCTCGACTATCGGTTTGTCCGCTTCGTGGTACATGTCGAGGGCCTCGTCCAGGGGCGGTTCCTCATCGGTGTGCACCTCCAGGAGTTCGAAGATGTGGTCGGTCCAGAACACGTCCTGGGTCTGCGGATCGATCTCCCAGCCGCCGACGTCCGCGATGCGCTCAGTCCGCTCGAGCAAGTCGAGTGCCCGTTCAAGTTCGCGTTCGTGCTCCTTGCGCTCGGTGATATCTTGGGCGAAGCTCAGTCCGGCGTATATCTCGCCGTCCGCATCCCGTAACGGCGTGGCCCACACCCGCCAGTCACGACCGACGACCTCGGTTTCGATGGTTCCGGTCTCGCCGTCTTCGATGGCAGTCCGGAACAACGGCTCGAGATCCGCCACGGCATCGTCGGGGTATAGCTCTGGCATTCGTGTCCCTTCGACTTCCTCTGCGCTGGGTGCGGGATCACCCACTTTCTCCCCTGCCGCCAGCGTGTACCGGAGGTCGTGGTCGTAGACGCCGACCGTCCCGTTTGGAAAGTGCTCGGCCAATGTGCGGTAGAGTCGCTCAGATTCTGCGAGCTGACGCTGGGCCTCCTTACGCTCGGTAATGTCGCTCAGGGTGACGACTCCGCGGGTCACCTTGCCAGTCTTGTCCCGGATCGGCATGCCCTCCGCTCGGATGATCCGTCGTTTGCCGTCAGCGGTGTCGATCTCGAAGATGTCTGGCTCGGTCACTTCCTCGCCATCGACTACGCGGGCCAGCGTCATCTCCTCCGGGGGCACCGGCTCGCCCGAATTAGCCCATCGCACTGGGTACTGGTCGTACTCCTCGATGGAGTCGGCATCGAACACGTCCCCGCCCCAGATAGTGTGTGCAGTATCGTTGGCCTCGATTATCTCCCCGTCAGCCTCCGCGACGACGACACCGACTGGGATCACTTCGAACAGAGTCTCGAACTGTTCTTTATTTCGCTCGAGTTCGCGTTCGCGATCCTTGCGCTCGGTGACATCCCAGACGACGATCATGCCGGCGAACACCTCGTCTTTGGCGTCTCTGACCGGGAGAGCGTGCGCGTGGAGGTGTCGGCTCCCGAACTCGATCTCGAAGGTATCGGCCTCTCCCTCGAGTGCGCCCTGAAAGTATGGCTCGATTTGTTCGACGAGACTGTCCGGATGGAGTTCGTGGATGGTGCTCCCGATTCGGTCCTCCGGCTCCATATCGAGCGTCTTCAAGAGCTGTCCACCAACGGCGGTGTACCGCATGTCCTCGTCGAACATTCCTACCGATCCATTCGGGAAGTTCTCGACGAGCGTCCGGTACCGACGCTCGCTCTTCTCGAGTTTGCGCTCGTTCTCGCGTTGCTCAGTCACATCCTCGAACGCGAATACGGCCTGTTCCAGTTCATCGTCTTCGTTCTGTTGCGGGGCACCGTTGACTGCCAGCCACACGCGCTCACCGGAGGGCTTGCGAAGGCCGAGGACCTGATTGTAGATCGCCTCTTCCTCCGTGACCACACGGTCGAACGGTGCTTCCCCGGTCTCAAGCGGCTCACCGTTCTCATTGACGAGATCCCAGCGAGGGTCGTCGTGGGAGAAACCGCCGAGTTCGTCGCGGGAGCGACCGTATATCTCCTCGGCGCGCTCATTGGCGAAGGTCACCTCGCCATCGGCGTCGATGACCGCGATTCCGATGGGGCTGGTCTCGACGATTCCTTTGACGAGATCGCGTTCCTGTCGGAGTTCACGTTCCGCCTGCTTGCGCTCGGTGATGTCGCGCACAACCCCTATGGACCCCTGAAACGTTCTATTCTCGACGAGGAGGTGCATCTCCAACTCGCATGGGATTGTGTTGCCGTCAACCGTCAAGGCTGTGAACTCGATAGCCTCGTTCTGGCGGTCGTCAGTGAGCCGCCGGACGATCTCGTGCTGGATACGACTGACGTCCTCGTCGATGAGCACAAGTGACGCGTGCTCGCCGAGGAGATCCTCTCGAGAGTAGCCCGTTAATTCAACGATGGTGTCGTTAACCGCGACGAACCGCCCCTCGGCGTCAAGCTGGTAGATGCCGTCGTCGATCATATTAATGAGCGTAGAGTAGCGATCGAGTGCACGTTCGCCGGCAGCGTCCGCCCAAAATCCGCCCCCTGGAGCCCCTGCTTGATCGCTCATATGAACAATGATGAATCCCAGATTGGATAAGTTCGTCGTGTACTAACCGAGTCTGGAACCACTCCTAGATTGGATACCATAAGACGGCGGGTTGCTCTCTCGTTTCGGGTTTCAGGAACCAGTCTCACGCTTAGTGAGCGGGTCGCCTGAGGACACCATTGCCGGAGCCACTGTGCTAAACTCGTGTTCTATATTCAGCACGCCATTTCTGGCATCCTTCTGAGAGGTCGATACTCACTCTTCGCCGCGGCCCAGCGCGCGCCACCGCGACGTCACAGCGCACCACCACATGTGGGTAGTCACGTCACGTCGAAGACGTGCGAGAGACCAACCGCCGGAATGAGAAAGACGCCGGCAGCAAGTCCCCAGCGAACCCCCGCTGCGGTGGCGAAGGCCGCGTCGAGCAACACGAGTCCGAGGACGCACGCGCCGACCGCCGGCCCGACGGTACTCGGTACCGGATCGGCGTACGCGGCTCGCAGGGGACGACTGACCCACCAGCAGAAGGCAACGGCAAACGCGGTCGCGACTACCGCCTCGAGCGCGGTCGGACCGACAGCGACGAGGTACCAGCCGACGGCGAGCACTGCTGCAACCGCACCCGCAGCGGCGACCGCGACGGCACCTCGGTTGCCACCCTCGGTCTCTCGAGCCGCCATGAACGTGACGGCGGCGACGTAGCCGGTGATGACCGCGGGAACGGCGAGCAGTCGGAGCGGGGACTCGAGCACCGCGCTTCCGGCCGCAGTCGTACCCAGCAGGACGTTCAGCCCGCGCGTCGCACCCATCGCGAGGAAGCCGGCGGCGGCTCCCTTCAGAAGGCCGTCGTAGGCGACGATCGCGACGGCGACCAGTCCGGCGGCGACGGCAGCGGGACCGCCGGCGACGACGAACGCGATCCCGACGGCGACGAGCAGCAGCGCGAATCCGAGTCCGAACGCGGCGCGCCGGGACACGCGACCGGAGGGAATCGGGCGTTCGTGCCGTTCTCGAGCGTCGATGGGCGCGTCGAACGCGTCATTGAGGGTCGTTCCTCCCGCGTAGAGGCAAACGGAAGCGATCGCGAGTCCGGCGACAGTGGCTGGGACGAAATCGGAGCCGGCGACGCTCACCAGTGCGGCCCCGAGGATCACGTCCGGCGGTGCGGTGAAGAGGTTCGGCATGCGGACCAGTTCGGCGAACGCCCCGAGGGTCGCCTGCAGGCCTCGTTCGGGTTCGGATTCGCCCTCACCCTCGCCGTCGATTGTGTCCGCCTCCGCGTCTGCGTCCGCCTCCGCCTCTGCATCCGACCCCGCGTTCCCGTTTCGATCCGACGACACCCCGCCGGCCACCCTACGCCCACCCGCGTTCCTCGAGGTAGGCCATCGCCTCCCGCGCGGTCTCGATCGGCGTCTCCTCGTAGGGGTAGAGTTCGACGGTGACGAAGCCGTCGTAGCCCCGGTCCTCGAGTTCGCCGAGGAAGGCGTCGATGTCCATCGCGCCGTCGCCGAGCTGGGTGTGTTCGTGGGTCCGGTCGGCTGGGATGTCCTCGAGGTGGTAGTGTCTCGTGTGCTCCCAGAGCGGTTCGACGAGTTCGGCCGGATCCTCGCCGACGCAGTAGAAGTGGCCCGCGTCGAAGTTGCACTTCACGCGCTCGGAATCGACTCGCTCGAGGAGCGCGAGGAACTCGTCGCCGGTCTCGATCAGGAGGTCCGGTTCGGGCTCGACGAGGAGGTCGACGCCGACTGCCTCGGCCGTCGGGATGACTTGCTCGAGACTCTCGACGAAGGTGTCCATCGCCCACTCGCGGGACTTTCCGTCGGGAATCGGCCCGCCGGGTTCGATCGAGATGTAGGGCAGTCCGAGGTCGGCCGCGGTCTCGAGCGCCGCGAGGGTGTAGTCGATTCGCTTCTGGCGGTACTCCTCGTCCGGTTCGATGTAGGAGGGATGGTGAAAGCCCTCGATCGCGGTCAGCATGAACGCGTTGCCGTTGCTGACGGCGATTCCGTGCGTATCGAGGACCTCTTCGACGCGTTCGCGTTCTTCGTCGGTTGCGTTCGGTGGATAGAGGTGGGGCTCGTCGAGCAGTAGTTCGACGCCGTCGTAGCCCGCGTCGGCGATGGCCTCGATCGCGTCCTCGAGTTGATACTCCCGGAAGGCGTTGGTGGAGAAGCCGAACTGCATGAGTCAGGCCTCGTAGTCGAAGTTCGGCGACTGGTCGAAGAACTCGTAGGGGTTCTCGAAGACGACCTTGCGGACCTCCTCGCGATCCCAGCCCCGGTCGAGCATCTGGTCACGTGCTTTTGGCACCGCCAGCGGATCCGAGGGGTCCCAGTCCGCGGCGCTGTTGAAGATCATGTTGTCGGTGCCGTACTCCTCGAGCAGGTCGATCGCCGACTCGGTCTCGATCTTGCCCGGGTAGAGCGTGAAGCCGATCCAGCAGTCCGTTCGCGTCGAAATGTCGATCGTATTCTCCGTGTTGTGGTCGATAATGATCCGTTCCTGCGTGACGCCCATCTCTTCGATGATCTCGACGATCCGCTCGGTGCCCGACGGCTTGTCCGTGTGCGGCGTGTGGACGATGACAGGGAGTTCGCGCTCCTCTGCGATCTCGAGCTGGCGGCGGAACGCCCACTCCTCGTCGTCGGTCACCTGATCGAAGCCGATCTCGCCGACGCCGACGACGGGGTCGCGCTCGAGGTACTCCGGGATCCGGTCGACGACCTCCTCGGCCATCTCGCGGTAGTTCGCTTCCTTCGGCTCGAGCCCGATCGTCACGTAGTGGTCCATCCCGGCGGCCCGCTCGGCACGGTCGGTCTCGTGTTCGATGATCTGTTCGAAGTAGTCGAAGAAGGCACCCGCGTGGTGTTTGTCCTGGCCGCTCCAGAACGCGGGCTCGATACAGCACTCGATACCCGCCCGCCGCGCTCGTCGGTAGTCGTCGGCCGAGCGCGATACCATGTGCATGTGAGGATCGATAATCCGCATATTCTGCCGTCCCACGACCCGACGGTTTGGTGCTGTGATCGTTCGATCGCCAAACCCGAGGTTGATGATGGTGAATCAACACCTCTCTGCGGCGGAATACGGCGTTACGAGCGATCAAAACCGTGTTACTCCCGCTACGCGAGTCATAACGAAAGCCGTTCGGCCCCCACGGTCGCAGGAATGACGCTGATCGAACGAGCGACGGCAGTGACGAACCCGCTGTGGATCGATCCCGAGAAGGGGACGGGTGAACGCGCGTCGACAGTCCGGACCGAGCGGCCGTCGGGAGGGGATGAGACCCGATGAGCCACGGGGAACATCCAGCGGTCGACGACGCGGATCGAACGGGGGTCTGGCTCGTGGGGGCACGCGGAAACGTCGCGACGATGTCGATCGTCGGCGCTCGCGCCATCGCTCAGGGAGCGACCGACACCACTGGGATGGTCACCGAGCGCGATACGGTTTCGAACCTCGAGCTCCCGCCCGTCGAGGGATTCGTCTTCGGGGGCCACGACATCGAACCGGAGTCACTCGTCGCGCAGGCCGAACGCCAGCGCGATCGAAACGGCGTTCCGGACGCCGACACGCTCGAGGCGGTTCGAGATGATCTGGCCGCGATCGACGAGCGGATCGAGGTCGGCACGGCAGTCAACTGCGGTGCCGCCGTCTCCGAGGACAGCGAACAGCTCGCCGAAGACCTGTCCATTCGGGACGTCGTCGACCAGATCCGAGACGACTACGAGACGTTCCGCGATAGCCACGACCTCGAGCGACTCGTCGTCGTCAACGTCGCCTCGACGGAACCCGAACTGGCGGAGTCGGACCGCTACGACACGCGCGACGCGCTCGAGCGAGCGATCGACGAGGACGACCGCGACCTTCCCGCCAGCGTCCTCTACGCCTACGCCGCGATATCCAGCGGACATCCGTTCGTCAACTTCACGCCGAGTACGGCCAACACGCTCGGGGGAGTCCGCGAACTCGCGGCCGAAACCGAGGTTCCGCACATGGGACGCGACGCGAAGACCGGCGAGACGCTCGTCAAGTCCGCGCTCGCGCCCATGTTCGCCGGCCGCAACCTGCGAGTCATGAGCTGGGAGGGCCACAACATCCTCGGCAACAAGGACGGCCTCGTTCTCGAGGACGAGGCGAACGCCGCCGGCAAGCTCGCGAGCAAGGGCGACGTGCTCGATTCGATCCTCCCCGATATCGGTCACAACCGGGTCCGGATCGACTACACGCCCTCGCTGGCCGACTGGAAGACGGCCTGGGACTACATCCACTTCGAGGGCTTCCTCGAGACGGAGATGAAGATGCAGTTCACGTGGGAAGGGTCGGACTCCGCGCTTGCCGCGCCGCTCGTGCTCGATCTGGTGCGGCTGATTTCCCACGCCGACGAACACGGCGACGGCGGGCTTCAGCCCCAGCTCGCGTCGTTCTTCAAAGCCCCGCTCGGCGTCGACGAGCACGACTTCTCCCGGCAGCTGGACCGACTGTACGACTACGCCGAGGAGCATCGCTGAGACGCAACGATCCCCACCGATTCCCGTTGCATCCCGACACGCCCCTGAGATCCCATGACTGCACCCACGATTCCCGAGACGGCCCAGATGGCCGGCCGAACGATCGTCCTCGACGTCGTCGGCCTCCAGCCCCAGCACATCGACGCCGACCGAACGCCGACGCTCGAGTCGCACTTCTCAAGCGAACGCGTGACCGGCCTCAGACCACCGTTTCCCGCCGTCACGGTTCCGGCTCAGACCACCCTCGCGACCGGGCGCGGTCCCAGCGAGCACGGCGACGTCTCGAGCGGCGAATACGACCGCGAGCGAGAAACCGCCGAGTTCTGGGAGCGCGACCGCGACGGTCGCGACCGGATCTGGGAGACCGCGAGCGACGTGGCTGGGCTGACCACCGGCGCGCTGAACTTCCAGCACCTGATCGGGACGAGCGCCGACGTGGCGGTCACGCCGTCACCGATCGAGGACGAGGACAACAACCTCCTCGAAATGAACTGCTGGACGAATCCCGACGGCTTCTACGATGACCTCCACGAGGAACTCGGCCACTTCCCGCTGCACAACTACTGGGGGCCCGGTGCGAACGAGGAGGGGAGCCGCTGGATCCTCGCGGCAGCACGCGAGGCGATCGACCGGTTCGATCCCGACCTGCTGTGGATCTACGTCCCCCACCTGGATTACGCCGGACAGAGCGACGGCCCCGGCAGCGACGCCTTCGCGACGGCACTCGAGACCGTCGACGACCTCCTCGAGGGGTTCCTCGCCGACCTCTCGGAAACGGACCGCTGGGACGAGACGGTCCTCACCCTCGTCAGCGAGTACGGGTTTCACGAGGTGGATCGACCGATATTCCCCAACCGCGCGCTTCGGGAGGCCGGGCTGCTCGAGACGGACGCGGACGGCGACGCCGACATCGGCGGTTCGGACGCGTTCGCGATGGTCGACCACCAGATCGCACACATCTACGCCGAGGGAGCGGTCGACGCCGCTCGCGATGCGCTCGCGGGGCTCGAGGGTATCGACGCGGTGCTCGACGACTCGGGGAAGGCCGAGCGCGGGATCGACCACCCGAACGCGGGTGACCTCGTCCTCGTCGCGGATCCTGACGCCTGGTTCCAGTACTACTGGTGGGACGACCGCGCGAACGCGCCGCCGTACGCGACCGAGATGGACATCCATGCCAAACCCGGCTTCGACCCCTGTGAGTTGTTCTTCGGCGACGAGGGACTCGTCTCGCTGGACGCCTCACAGGTGAGTGGCTCCCACGGCCGCGTCGACGAATCCGCCTACGGCTGTTTCGGCCTCGGCGGACCAGCAGCGCCCGAACTCGAGGGCGACGGACCGGTCGACGCGACGGACGTGACGCCGACGATCGTGGATTTACTCGGGCTCGAGGGGGAGCTCTCGATGTCGCTCGAGGGGTCGTCACTTCGGCAGTCGTGAGCGAAACTGGACGCGTGCGTGATAGTGTGCCATCCCCAGCCCGGAACGGAACCCTTTTTACTAGCCCCCGGCAACGACCAGTTGCACACAGCGCGTGTGACGGATCGCTCCGGTGGGTCGCTGAACGTAGTGAAGCGAGCCTCGGTGCGAGAACAGCGTGATCGCTCCGTTGGTGTAGTCCGGCCAATCATTTCGGCCTTTCGAGCCGATGACCTGGGTTCAAATCCCAGACGGAGCATTTTTGCGAACGAAGTGAGCAAAAAGCGGACGCTCTGTGATTTGAATCAGAGACGTCGCAGCCCGCGAGCGAACGAAGTGAGCGAGCAGGAACGTCTTCGCGTGGTTCAAATCCCAGACGGAGCACTAAGATAGCTTCGCCGTCTCGCAGTTTTCACACGTGGTATAAATCATTGTTATATAGTGACTTTTCTTGTCCTTTTAGCCGAATCCTCTTCTTAAGACTCTCTACATTTAGCGTTCTTTCTGGACTCCAAGGGACCTCACTGTCTCCTCAAAGTAGAATAACGGTAGCTGAGAGAAAACGAGGAGATGGAACTGCTGCGTTAGTTAGCAGTCATCTTCAGCTTCTGCTTCGGCTTCAGCTTCCTCTTCTTCGTCAGCATTAGCGTTGACGTCTTCGTCGGCTTCTCCGCCAGCATCTTCGTCGCCTGTGTCGGAGTCGGATTCAACGTCAGTATCGTCGTTGGTGGTCTCATCGGTGTCTGCTGACGACTCGTCACCAGTGTTGTCCGAATCCGTATCAGAATCTGAATCCGAACCCGAGTTGTCACCTGATGAGTTGTCCCCTCCGGAGGTATATCCATCACTTGTCGCTACGAGTTCACCCTCGGGTGAGAGAAGAGCGATAACGTCCGGATCCTGGTCATTAATTCGGCCATGATCATAGTCTGCGATTTGGTAGTCTGCCTTAACGTCACCTATTTGAGTTGACTGGAAACCTGACCAGACTGATAGCTGCTTGCCAGGTTCAATTGTCACACCTTCTTCAAAGGCTTTAGTCTGATCTTCGTCGTTTTCATGCTCCCAATCCAGCAGATAGCCTCCAAGATCAACGGTCTCGCTGCCTGTATTCTCGAGGATAACCGTTTCCTCGGTCGGATTAACTTCAACGATTTTGACCGGTAGCTCGTGCCCATCTGCGAGGACATTTCCACTGATACCAATGCCGGCTGCTGCCAGCGCTGTGCCTGCGATGAACCGTCGTCTGTTGAGCCTCATAGCAGTCAGTCATTCAGTCACCCATGCACAATAACATCGACCATGAAATTTCAATAACCAATAGATATTACTTGAGAAGAGAAAGTGATTAGGAAGAATAGTAGATGACGTGTACAACTCACTTGTATGGCAACCCGGATAGGTGGACAGACTCGCAAAGTGGATAATATGCCGTATCTGCCGATATCACAGGAAACAAACTATGAGGGCCCCTTCTCGCCCAATATCACCGCGTGTTTCACGCTAAAATACATCTGAAGAATAGGCTCTCAACAGGGCCGGTTTTCCTGATAATTCGATTCGCCTATAGGTCGACGAAACAGGTTTTATATATCTGGGTTCAAATCCCGGACGGAGAACCCCGCTGTCACTTGTTACCGAACGAACCCTTTGGTTTTGTTCCGTGGAGAGCTGTCTTCTCTCGAGCCGTGAGCTCATCCCAACCTAGTACAAATCCCAAACGGCAGATTCGCGACGACCGAATTCTCGAGTCGTCAACGTCACGGACGAGAATCCGAATCGGGAAAGGACGAGTGATACCAGCAGTTTCGATCGGTTCGTCGGGTAGTGACGCTCGTTCGGTTGCTGGATGCACATGACACCGGAGAGGTGATGACGATTCGTCTATTTGCAGTAATCTACACCCATACACGGCACATCCGCGTATCTCACAACATCGACTCACTGGGCGCGAATAGAACTGGATATTCGTAAACTCCTAGTAGAAGGAGCACCTTGTACCGGTAATGACCTACGAAGACTTGGACTCAGACCTGGTAAACAAACTCCTCGACGACGGCCGAGCCAGCCTCCGTAGCCTCGCCGAAGAACTCGACGTCTCGGTGACGACGGTCTCGAATCACCTCTCCGATCTCGAGGAGGAAGGTGTTATCGAGGGCTACACGCCGAAAGTCGACTACGACGCGGTGGGATACGATGTCACCGCTGTCATGCAGCTGAAAGCCGAAGGGAGCGCGCTTCCCGAAATTACACAGACGCTGAAGGATCACCGCCAGATGATCTCCGTCTACGAGGTCACGGGGGACTACGACGTCATCGCGATCGGGAAGTTCAAAGACACGGACGACATGAACGACGAGATCAAGTCCCTGATCACCGATCCTGACATTAACCAATCGAATACGAGCATCGTGCTCAACGCCGTCTCCGAAAACGAACAGTTCGAACTCGACACGGAGTGACTGACTGCCGTCATCGAGTCGTTGAGCGGAATCAAAGTTACTGTAGCCGCTCCGTCTCCGTCTTTCTGATCGCGGTAGCCCGACTGTGACTATTCGCACGGAGTCTCGAGTTACTCCGATTTCGGGGACGGAAACTATCTCTTGTCCGTCGAGGGCCCGTGCTAACTGCTGATTGACACTAGCCATCAACTAACGGGAAGAGACGAAGCAAATACAGCGAACCGACGTTCCTGAAGAAATATATTCCATACCCGCAACTGTGGAAGCATCTATTGAGGCCGACGCTGTCTCTCGAGAGGCATCATGGCATATGGTACCAATCCCGAAGAGAGGTACAGCTACGGGGAGGTGAGCGACGCGGATCGTCGTGACTTCCTCAAAGCCCTCGGCGTCATCGCCGGCGGCGGTATCGCCGGTGCGACGCTGCGTGATCTCCGCGCGGAGGTCTCGAGCGGTGCTGCGGACGGGCTCGCCGAGATGGGCGAGGCGGTTCGCGCTGGACTGACGGGAACGCTCGACGCGGCGCTGTTGAACGAGGAACTGGCGGGGCTCGAGGAGAGCTTCGAACTGTTGCCCGAACTGGAGTCGATGGGGATCCCCGAAGAGGGGGCATCGGCGTATCAAGAGCTGACCACGGCGGCGTGGGGAATCAACGAGCACCTGACTGAGGTGGGCTTTTTCGCGAGCGCCGAGGAGAACTTGCCGGCGTTCGAGCCGGGACACATCGAGGAGACGACGCGGCAACTCCTGCATATCGACGCGCTTCCGGCGACGCTCTCCGAGGTCGGCTTCGCGGAGCAAGAACAGACGGCACTGGTGGTCAACATCGTGAACTCGCGCGAGCAGTTATCGTGGTGGATGAAGACGCCCGATTATCCGCCGGCGGACGCCGTCGACGACGGCGTCGTCCACGAGTACGTCGCGCCGCTCCACCAGCGGGCCGCGGAGGGGTCGCTGCTGTGGATCGACGGACTCGACTACTACCTCTGGCAGCGGGAGCCGCTAGTCACCAGCGAGATGATCGACCGGGGACTCTGGGACGCCAAGTCGATGCTCGGCGGCTACTACCTGTTGGGCTCGGCCGCGCGCGACCTCGCGGCCGGCGATATCGCCGACGACCAGCTGACGACGCTGACGACCGCCAGTACCGCGATCATGATCATCGGCCAGGAGTTCCTCATCGACGACGTCATCCGGATTACGGACGACAAGCGTGCAGCGAGGAACCCAGCACCCAACTAACGACGGTGAACACGAATGACGTACGAATCTCACCTCATCGACCTGCCAGAGGACGCACCGTGGAGTGAAAAACCGGGCGAATCAGTAATCGAACAGGGCAATATCGACCAGATACCCGAAGTGGACGTTACCGAGGAGGACCTCGCCCAGACGGGCGAGGAGCCGACCAACTGGCTCATCATGGGCGGCTCCTACGAGGCCCAGCGCCACACGACGGCCGACGTGATTACGCCGGAGAACGTCGATCAACTCGAGGCCGAGTATCGACTCGAGGTCGCGGACGATCCCAACGATTTCCAGGGCTCGCCGATCGTCGTGGACGGCGATCCGCCGATCATGTACACGACGGTCGGGCCGGACATGCTGTACGCGATCAACGCGCGAACGGGCGAACTCCTGTGGACGCACTTCTACGAACCCGTCGTCGGTGCGTCCGACGAGACGCCGCCCGCCGAACGAGGCCCTGCCGTGCTCGGTGACACGATCTACAAGAGCACGCTCGATCTGGGCGTCATCGCGATCGACCGCTACACCGGCGAAGAGCGGTGGTACTACAACGGCGCGGCCGCCTATCGCGGCGAAGTCGCTGACGACGTTATGCACGAAGAGCTCCGATGGGAGCGGTCGCGGGGCACAACGTCGTCGTTCCCACCGCTGATCTACGACGGGATGCTCATGAAGGGCAGTTTCGGCGGCGAGTTCGGGGTCAGCGGCTTCTTCGACGCGATCGATCTCGAGGGGAATCCGCAGTGGCGCGTCAACATGACGCCGGAACACGAGTGGGTCGGTGACTCCTGGCAGCACGGCGGCGCGACCGCCTGGGCGTCCGGTGCGATCGAGCCGGAAAACGGATCGGTCGTTATCCCGTCGGCCAACCCCGGCCCGTGGTACGGAACCGTCCGGCCCGGATACAACCCCTACTCCTGTGGCAAAGTCGCCGTCAACGCCTCTGACGGCGAGTACCAGTGGCACCACCAGGACTCGCCTCACGACTGGTGGGACTACGACTCGCCGAGTCCGCCGGTCGTCTTCGAGGCGGACGTCGACGGCGAGACGCAGAAATTCGCGACGTGGCCCGGCAAGACGGGCTGGGTGTACACGGTAAACATGGAGACCGGGCAACTCCATCAGCGCAGCGACGAGTACGTCCAGCACCTCAATACGTTCAATCTGCCGCCGTACGACGACCTCGAGAGCGCGCCCTGGATCATGCCGGACCTCATCGGTGGGACCAATCCACAGCCCAGCGCGTACGATCCCGAGACGCAGACGTTAGTCGTCAAAGGGACCAACTACCCGATCAAGTTCTCCTGGTTCGAGGTGGAGTACGAGCCCGGAACGACCTATATCGGGATGGACACCGTGCGAAAGACGGAGCCGGTCGATGCGGAGGAGGGCGAACAGCGAGAGGGCGACGAGACGCCCGAAGACGAAGAAACGGCGGACGCGGACGAGGCGGAAGTCGGCGAGCAACGAGAGGGCGACGAGACGCCCGGGAACGAGACGGACGCCGCTGGCAACGAGACGGAGGCAATCGGAAACGAGACCGAAGCTATCGGAAACGAGACGGATACCCTCGGCAACGAAACGGATACCGTCGGTAACGAGACGGAGGACGGCGGGGACAAATTACACGAGGAGGAACAGGAGCGAAATGAAACCGACGAAGAGGAGGGGGACGACGGAGCGGAAGAAGAGGAAGAGGAGGAGGAAGAAGACGAAGAGACCCAACAGTTCGCAGACGAGGAAGTGCCAGAGTGGAACCAGATGGCCGGCGTCATCGCTGGAATCGATCCGCTATCCGGCGACGTGAAGTGGCAGAACTGGTTCAGCTGGCGAGCCGGACCGCCGTGGGGCGGCTCGCTGACGACCGCGACGGGTGTAACCTTCGCCGGCGGCCCGACCGGACAGCTCCACGCCTTCGATACCGAGACGGGCGAATACTTGGCCGCTCACGAGGTCGGCGATCACGGCGTCGACGGCGCGCCCATGAGCTGGTACGACCCGAACGAAGGGAAACAGTACGTTGCGATTCCCGGCGGTGGCGGGAATCAGGTCGAGGAGGAGGGCAACACGATCGCCGTCTTCTCGCTCGAGGAATAGCGCGTTCGAACGCTCGGTCTCTATTTTTCGCGTCGAAAAGAGGAGCGCCGCGGCCGTCACACTACGACAGGTGTGCGACCGTCCGGTCGCCGTTCAGTCCGCCGTTTCGTTGTCGTCGTCCGCCTCGGTTTCGTTGTCACCGTTCGCCTCGGCTTCTTCCTCGGTTTCCGGTTCCCGTTCGACTTCTGGACTGTCTTCTTCGGTCGCGTCGGCGTCGGTGTCGCCCTCGTCGTCTGTCTCGTCCGCGGGAACGATCCGGTGGACCGCGCCGTCGCCCTCTACCGTCGACGTGCTGGTGGTGAGGACGTACAGTTCGCCGTCGGCGCCTTGACCGAAGCCGTAGACGAATCCGGTCGGCCGACCGTTTTCCGCAGCACTCCCCTGGACTTGCAGGCGCTCGATGGGCCACAGTCCCTCCTGGGTAGTGCCCGGAGCGGCTTCGTCCGATTCGGTCTCGTTCCCGCCGCGTTCCTGCTCTTCCTCGTGTAACTCGTCGCCACCGTTGGCGGCCGTCTCGTTATCAGCGATGTCCGTTTCGTTACCAGAGGTTTCCGTCTCGTTGCCACCGTTCCCGTCATCGCCGTCGTCGGTCGGCGGGTCGAGGAACATATCCTCGAGGTCGTCTCCGTCGCCGTCGTCGGGCCAGCCCTCCGGCGGGCGAGCGAGGAACAGGGTTCCCGGGCCCTCGCCGTCCTGGCTCCAGTCGCCGAAGATGTACGTGCCCTCGAGGTCGTCGATTTCGCCGCCCTCGTAGAGGTAGCCGCCGGTGATGGAGACGCCGACCGGCTCGCCGGTACTCGCAGTCTCCTCACCATCGTCCGCTTCGTCACTCTCAGCACCATCGTCCGCCTCGTCACTCTCGGCACCATCGGACTCGAGGATCCCGAGATCGTGGGGGTACTCGATTACTGGATCGAGTAACTCTTCGCCGCCTCTGACGTCGTCGGGCGTGCTATCCGGGCAGTCCTCGGGCGGTTCCGTCGGGTTCTCCGTGCTGAAGCAGTGGGCTCCCTCCTTGACGTTCCAGCTGTAATTACCACCCTGCTGGACGTGGTTGACGCTCTCGAAGAGTTCCTGTCCGACGTCGGCCATCAGGAACTCGCCGTCGCCGGTGAACGACATCCCGCCCCACGGGTTTCGCATTCCCCACGCATAGTACTCGCCGTGGTGCCCCTCCGCGTCGACCAGCGGATTGTCGTCCGGGATGCCGTACGCACGTTCGTCCGATTCGACATCGACGTCGAGCCGCAAGATTGCACCGAGGAGGTTCTCTTCGGTGTCCTGGCCGTTCCCGCCGTCGTTTTCGTCGTACCAGTCCTCGACGTGGCCCTCGTCCGTGTCGTTCGCACCGCCGCCGTCGCCAGTGGGCACGTAGAGGTAGCCGTCAGGACCGAAGGCGATCGGGCCGGAATTGTGGTTGAACTGCGGCTCCGGGATTTCGAGGATCGTCCGCTCCGAATCGGGATCGGCCGTCGAGTGATCGTCGTCCGCCGTCTGAAACTCCGAGAGAACGAACGTGTGATCGTACTCTTCCGGTGTTCCCTCTCGCGGTGGTGAGCTATACCGGACGAAGAATCGCCCGTTCTCCTGAAAATCGGGGTGGAACGCGAGCCCGAGGAGTCCGCGCTCGTCGAAATCCTGAAATTCGACGAGCTGGTCAGACACGTCGAGGAAGGGCTCTTCTTGCAGTCCGTCTTCGCCGTGGACGTAGATGTACCCCGTCTGGTCGACGATGAAGCGGCGGTCGGCCTCTTCGTCGGCTACCTGGAGGGTGACCGGCGCTGTCAGGTCGTCGGTGACCGTCTCGAGGCCGACCGTCGGCCCCTCGCCGATGAGTGGGGCGGATTCGTCGGTCTCCTCCCCGTCAGTCGCGTCGTCTGCGAATTCAATCGCGCCGCGCATCGACTGGGGATGCGGGCCGCAGTAGTACTCCGACATTCCCTCTTCGGCGGTGAACTCGACCGTCTGGGTCTCGCCCGTGTCCGAGAGGACGTCCGTCGCGACGTAGTTCTCTTCCTCGTCCTCGCCCTCGATGATGAAGTTGTGTCCGGCACCGTCCTGATTCTCCCAGGTGAGTGTATACTCCTCGCCCGCGACCAACTGGAGCGTCGGGTTTCGTTCGTCCGTGATCGCATCCGGCGAGATGCCGACCCACCCACTTGTCCGCCCGCCGAGTTCGATCTCACCGGTGATGGCATCATCCTGGGCCGTCGCCGGCAGCGCAACGCCTGCGACGGAGAGTGCTGCGGTCGATCGGAGGATTCGTCGCCTCGATGTCGCCGTTTTGGAGTCGTCGTTCCGTGTCATAGTAGTCCAGTACGCGGGCGGATTCGTCGAGATCCGACCCAGCGTACTGGATAGCGTGGTGTCGATATCTCGCAATAAACTGGCTCGATCGTTCCCCGCTCAAGGGAGACTTGTTTGATAGCCGAGCGGACAATATTCAGTTAGTCTGTCCTAAGACCGTTTTTCCGGGCAGAGTAGCGGTCGACTCACCTCGAGTCCCGTGCTCGATCTATCTCGAACTCATCTCGAATCCATCGGCCAATTTCCCTCGAGTCAGCGAAACCGAGTTCCATCCGCGAACCGACTCGGGACGAGACTACCGTCGGTGGCTACAGGTAGTTTGCGACCCAGTAGACGAGGTAGAGCCCGATCAGGACGACACCGCCGACTCGGGTGACGCGGCCTCGCGTGAGCATGACCGTCACGACGAGCACGCAGGCGGCGAGAAACGGCCAGTGGACCGTCAGGACGTCCCCGCCCGTACTGATCGGATGGAGCAACGCGATAATTCCCACGTTGGCCGTCATGTAGAAGACCGTGCTCCCGACGACGTTCCCGATGGCGAGTTCCGGTCGATTCCGCCGAACCGGTTCGACGGTAAGGGCCAGTTCCTCGATCGACGCGATGAAACTCAGTACCGTGGCACCGAACGCGAGCCCCGAGATACCGAAGGCGACGAAGATCCCTTCGGCGCTGACCACCGTGATTCCGGACCCGACCGTCATTCCGACTACGGCGAGGACGGCGATGCCGAGATTGAAGAGCCCGCTCCGGTGTTCGAACGACGGGACGAACTCGTCGAGATCGAGGTCGAGATCTAGATCCCCCTCACGGTCCCGTCGTCCACCCAGTTCATCGCCGCCGTCCGGTGTTTCTGCACTCTCACCTTCACCCGGTTCGGCCTCGAGGTCGATCACTTCCTGTAGTTCCGCCGAGAGCAGATACGTCGTTTCGGAGCGGCGTTCGTGCCAGAAGATGTAGGCGAGCAGCGGGACGAACAGACCGAGGAGGGCCGCGCCCTCGAGCGGATCGATCGTCCCGCCGATCGACAGCGCGAACGCGGGGACGGGAACGAGAACGAGCATCGCGAGATACGCCCTGGGAACGTCCATTCGAAACGGCACGAGGATACCCGCGAGTCCGACGGCGACGGCGAGGACGAACAGTGACTCCCCGAACACCGTCCCGAGCGCGAGCCCGGGAAGTTCCACGAACGCCGCGGTGATGCCGAGGACGGCGTTCTCGAGGTCGACGCCGGCCAGCACGACCGCGAGAAAGAAGCCGGAAACGCCGAGCGAGACGGCGCTCTGGGCGACGGCCTCGATGAAGATCTCGACGCACCAGATCACCAGCACGACGCCTACGAGAAATAGGCCGACGAGAGCCACCGGTGAACTCGGAACGACCATGTCCGTGAACCTACACCACGGTCGTACTTAATTATCGACTTCGGTCACGACGAAACGCGACGGACCGGCTGGAGTCGGTCTCCGTGCGGGGAAACCGCCAGCCCAATGCCCTCGGTGCCCCGACCGTCGTGGCCGTCACAGCGCTGCCAGCGGTCAGTTCCGCGAACTCACCGCGGATCAGCCACTGATCGGAACGCCACCGAAGACGACGATGGCGATCAGCCAGTAGGCGACGTAGAACCCGCCGAGGAGGAAGCCGTGCCACCGTTTCAACTCCCCTTCGTAGAGGAAGTACGCGGCGAGGGCGGTCACGACGACCACCGTCGGGAGATGGAACGTGAGCACGGACCGGGAGATCTCGAGGTCGCTGAGGAGCATGATGACGCCGACGTTTCCGGTCACCGAGAAGAGGACGCTCCCGATGACGTTTCCAACGCCGATCTCGGGGACGCCGCGTCTGACCGGCTCGATCGTGAGCATGACGTCCTCGAACGTGAGGATCACCGTCAGGATGGTCGCCCCGAAGACGGTCTCCTCGAGGCCGAATCCGTCGATAACGACCTCTGATCCGGCCTCGAGCAACATCGACGCGAACACGATGCCGATCAGTGCGAGGACGGAGAGGGAGAGCCAGATCCACCCGGATGCGGAGCGCCCGCCGACGAGTCGATCCTCGGAAATTTCCGAGAACTCCGTCGGCAACGCGACGCCGCCGTCGGCCTGTATCTCTTCGCCGAGTTCGGTGTTCCGGAAGACCGGCGTGTCGCGCTGATACTCTCGAGCGATGATGTAGCCGAACATGAGGACGAACGCGCCGAGGAGCAGGAGTCCGTGGACGAACGTCAGCGTTCCGAGGAGCACGAACGGAATCAACAGTAGCGGTGCCAGTGCAAAGAGGGCGATATAATCGGACGGGAGATCGACCGGGAACGGCCTGATGATCGCGGCGAGCGCGAGCGTCACGCCGATAATCGCCAGTCCGGTCCCGAGCGCCGTCCCGAGGGCGGCACCCTCGAGGTCACCGGCCGACAGAACGAGCGCGAGGATCGTGTCGTCGAACTCGAATCCGGTGAAGAGTATCGCGAGCGCGAACAGCGAAATCTTCAATTTCAGCGCCGCTCGAGTGAGATAACTGATCAGCTTTTCGACGCAGACCGTCAACAAGAGGCCACCGGCGACGAGGACGAGCACCGCACCCAACAGCCCTTGCGCTCCGACGAATCCCTCGATCGCTCCCTCAAGGCCGCCCTCTTCTTCTGCCGCTTCATCGTCCTCATCTGCACTTCCGTCGTCGCCCTGTGCGAGCACCGGCGCGACCGGGATTGCGACGAGCGTCATCAATACCAGAAGAACGGCGATACTCCGTCGGATCGATCGACGAGATGGAAGGGGTATCGCACCGAGCGCGTCCATCCCACGGACGGGCCTCGGCTGCCGCGACGCGGTGGCGTTCTCGACGAGGACCTCGAGCATGTGGAATCTGCATGCGAACCAGTGCCATATAGCTAACAGGCCGGGGAAGACAGTTCATGGGAACTCCCTCCACGAAATTCGTTGGAAATCTCTACACGGGTCTGTTTGACGTCTACACCACTGTCCGACCTGCGCACAAACACGAGGAGGCTACTGTCCGACTCGCGCACGGACACGCGGGGAACCTCACGACGACTCCGTTTCCGACTCACTCTCGTCGTCGAGTGGGTCGGCCTGCAGGACGAACGCGCGCTCCGGCGGCGGGGCGATGCGCAACTCGATGCGCCGAGCGAGTTCGTAGTACTTTCTGTTCCCTCGCCTGTAGTGTTCGACCAGTCCGGCTTCCTCGAGCGTCGAGAGGTGGTGAACGGCAGTTTTCCCGTCCATTCCGATCTCCTCTGCGAGTTCCGAGACGTACATCGGTTCTCGCGAGAGTTCCCTGAGAATCGTCAACCGCGTTCCGTTCCCCAGGGCATCGATCAGTGTCACACGCGTCTTTGGACACCTGAATCAAGAAGGGTTTCGCCGATTCTCACGACGCTTGCAGTCGAGGCGGTCGAATATGCTGTCGATCAGACTTATCGATACGCGTGACGCAGTTTTATCGGCGTCCTCGTGGGACGACAACACATGAGTGATCGCGTCAACTTTCCCGACGACCGAACCAGCGACCGGCGGACGATCACGAGCGGCTTCTTCGAACAGGAGGTCTACCTCTCCCGCGAGGAGACGGCGGCCTTCCTCCACGACCTCGCTGATCAACTCGAGGCCGGAACGTCGTTTACCATCTCCGCGTCGGAGTGGGAGATTCCCTTCGACTACAGCGACCCCGTCGAGGTCGAGATCGAGTTCTCCGAACAACGAGAGCGGGAACTCGAGATCGAACTCGAGTTCACGGAGCCGTCGGGGGGTGACGAGCTGTCAGTTCGGTAAGTGAGTGTCCGGGAGCGGTCGGTCCGGCGAGCGAGTGTCGGTAGCAGTCGGTTCGGCAAACAGGGGGCCGATGGCAGTCGATTCGGTCGAGCGGTGCCGGTAGCGATCGGTTCGGAAGGTGGATACCGACAGCGGCCGGTTCAGTGGAGGGGTACTGCCATCTGCCGACTCGAGAGACAGTCAGGAGACGTATGTACGACGTTGCCGTCGGCGCGGACCGATCTAACTCCCGCTCGGCCGACATAATGAGTCGTGGACCAGACAAACGAGATTTTTCGCCGGTGTAACTCGCAATAACCGGTCGATTTGTCGGGAAACGGTGTGAGCTATTTACACGATATCGGCTGGTCGGTCCCGCCGTCGCAGCCATGACTACTGACAACACAGCTGAGACGACGACCGGTACCGGTTCTCGAGCGCGCGCATCCCGACGATCAATTCTGGGGAGCATCGCCGCGGCGGGCGCGCTCGTGAGTCTCCCGACCGGTGTGGTCGGACGGCAAGACGATGCGGCGGGCGACCTCGAGACAGTGGCCGAGTTCGAGCCACCCGCCCTGCCGGAAAATCTCACGATCGACGAGCAGGGGACCGCTTACCTGAGCATGGGGCCGTCGGGTGAGATCCGCGCCGTCGATTCCGAGGGGAATCAGTCGTCGGTTGCAACGATCGAGACCGGTGAACAGGGACTGCTGCTCGGAAGTACCGTTCTCGACGGCGTCCTCTACGCCGCGAACGGATCGGGCGAGCCGGAGACGCACGGCATCTGGCGCGTCGATCTGGACGCCGGCGAGCCCGAACGAATCGCGTCGCTATCACCCGACGAGGCGATGCCGAACGGGGTCATCACCGACCCGACGACCTCGGACGCACTGCTCGTCTCGGATCACCTCGGTGGCGCAATCTGGCGCGTGACGACCGATGGTGAGGCCGAGCCGTGGGTTTCGGATCCGTTGCTCGAGCCGGATATGGAAGCCGAGACGCCGGTCGGTGCGGACGGGCTGGCCGTCCATCCGGACGGCGACGTCTACGTCGACAATCTCAATGCGGGATCGGTCATGCGAGTCCCGATCGCCGACGACGGGAGTGCCGGACAGGTAGAGCAGGTCGTCCAGGACGAGGGCCTGATCGGTGCGGACGGCATGACGATCGACGAGGAGGGAGCCGTGTACGTCGCGGTGAACGCGGCAAACGAGGTCGTTCGCATCACGGACGATCAGGAGATCGAGACGGTCGTTGGCGGCGACCCCCTCGATTTCCCCGCGGGCGTCCACTTCGGCACCACCGAGGAAACCATGACGTCACTGTACATCGCGAACTTCGCCTATGGGACCTTCCTCGAGGACGAGACGGCCGCCGAACCGAGTCTCGCGAGAATCGACGTCGGAACGGCCGGCTACGTCCCGGAGACCGCTGCCGAAACGACAGGGGCGACCGACGAGCATGATGGTGCTGACGACGGACGTAGCGAAAACGAGACGAACGAGACGACCGGCAACGAGTAACGACGAGAACGCGTGCAGTATCCAGTCGAGCAGCGTTCGTCACCAGCGACTGAGAGGCGATCGACACCCAGCGATATTCCAATAATCGCTTTCACCAGCGATTTTTCGATGGCATGACGACGACTACTTGAGCGCGAAGCCCCTCGAACGTGTTTTTCTTGGTCAGGGTTTTCTGGCCGGAACACTCTTTCCAGGTCTGAGAACGGACGCGGCAATCATCGTGGTAGTCCTCGTGCCAAACTCACGTGTTCAGTAGACGATTTGTAGCGAATGGAAATTACGATAAGCCATGAGAGTTTCGAAAGGTATTAATGGAGAGATGTAGCGGTAGATGCCAATGAAACAAACCCTCGCGGTCGACACCGCTGAGGTGCACGAGCGGATCGTCACCGGAGTCGCGGCACTCGAAGGAACCGATCCGATGGAGTTACCGCCGCTGTTCGACGCGGTCGATCCCGATGCACTCGCGGCGATCTTTGCAGCCACTGAGTCCGGTGAACGCCGATCGGGCTCCGTCGGATTTCCGTACGCCGATCATCAGGTGCGAGTGGAATTCGACGAGATCGGAGACCCCGTCGTGACGATCGATTGAGCCGGGAGACGGTGTTCGGTATCGACGAGCCCGTGGTTCGGTCGCTACTGTAATGGTACATCGGCCGGTAGGGATCGCCAATGGCACGACTCGAGCGACTCAGGGTGTATCCGGTGAAGGGGCTCGACGGCGTCGACCTCGAGACGGCCGACATCCTCGAGGGCGGGACCGTCGCCCACGACCGGGAGTTCGCGCTGTTCGACGGGGACGGCGACGTGTTCAACGGAAAACGGACCGATCGAATCCACGACCTCGACGCCGATTTCGATCTCGAGGCGAGGGAGGTCGCGCTCGAGACGCCCGACGGGGAGCGCCAGCGATTCGACCTCGAGACCGACCGTGAGGCCGCCGCGGACTGGTTGAGCGAGTTCTTCGGTATCGAACTCTCACTCAAGCGGGATCGATCGCTGGGGTTCGTGGACCGACGCGAGATGGGGCCGTCGGTGATCAGCACGGCGACGCTTCGGACCGTCGCCGACTGGTTCGACAGAATGACCGTCGAGGGCGCGCGGCGACGGCTCCGAGCGAACGTCGAGATCGACGGCGTGGAGCCGTTCTGGGAGGACCGATTCGTCGGCGCGGACGCGCCGGCGTTCGAGGTCGGCGGCGTTCGGTTCGACGGAGTGACGCCGTGTGGCCGATGCGTCGTCCCGGAGCGTGATCCCAACACTGGCGAGCCGACCCCGGCGTTTCGAGAACAGTTCGTTCGACGCCGCGAGGAAACGTTCCCCGACTGGGCGGACGCGGACGCGTTCGACCACTACTATTCGCTGATGATCATCGCGCGCGTCCCCGAATCCGATCGCGGCAAGCCCCTCCACGTGAACGATCCGATCGAAATCGTCGACGGCGACCAATAGACGGTATCGTCGACCGACTCAGTGATCGATTCCGGGCCGCTGGAACGTCGTTTCCGCCTCCGTTCGTTCGCCGTTCGATTCCGCCAGTGCCGTCTCGAGTTCCGGTGCGGACAGTACCTCGTTTCGGTCGGGCCCCTCCGGCCGCCGGAAGTAATACGTCTCCGCACAGCCGGCGACTAACTCCGAAAGCGGTCGGTCTTCATCGTGAACGATCGAGACGAGGTCTCCCGTCACTCCGATCAGTACGGCGTCGTCCGGTTTGTACAGGGCGTCCCGGAGTTCGCAGACGGTACAGTCGGCCGGTAGCTCGAGGGTGACATTGTCGACGGTCGCCCATCGCGTCTCCATACCCGATCGTTCGAGCAAGAGCATCTATACGGTTGTGCCCGCAGACACATGCCGATCGTGCGGACGACGCCCCTGCGAAGCCCGCCGGGGCTGATAGCTCGGGGAGTGGTTCGAAAACGGGATCGACCTGACGACCAGACCGCGTCGATCGGCGACCGCGTCAGGAAACGCTTAGGGTGTCCCGTCCGAAATTCCGAGTGTGAGCGAGAATCGCGTCGTTCAAGGGCGAATGGTGACGGCCAAAAAACTCGCCGAGATCGTCGAGGGCGACTCCGTCATGGAGGTCGACTCCATCGGGGAGGCCGACGAGGAGTGTCCAGCGTGTGGCGGCTCCGTCCTGACGGTGACGTACATGCCGTCGGTGACCGAACTCGTCACCGGCCGGAAGTGCCAGGACTGTGACTGGAGCGAGACGGATCGGGACTGATCGGGACGAACCCGCCTCGACTCACGAGGGAACGGGTGGCAGCGTCGCTTCGTCGATCCAGAACGCTTCGACCGCACGACCGAGTTCGGCGAATTCGGCCGGATCGCTCGGCTTGGTGAGATAGGCGTTCGCGCACAGTTCGTAACTCCTGACGATGTCCTCGGTCGCTTCCGAACTCGTGAGTACGATGATCGGAAGCGACGTGAACGCTGTCTCGTCCTTGATCGCCTCGAGCACCTCGAATCCGCTCGTTCTCGGGAGATTCAGATCGAGTAACATGAGATCGACGTCGGCACCGTCCGCGGACAGCACCTGCTCCCGCAGGAACTCGAGGGCAGCGGTGCCGTCCGCAACCGTATGAAAGACCGTCTCAAACCCCGCCGTTTTGAACGCCTCCTCTATGAGGCGAACATCGCCGGGATTGTCCTCGACGAGTAAGATGGAAACAGGTTCGGGAGATGATTGATGGGACACTACGTATCTCTCGAAACGGGGGATGGGGGCTTAAGGCTGATCACAAAGCACGTTGGATCCATATCACCGGTGACGGAAGATCGGCCGCCGTTGCCGGGTAACTCTGCCGTTCTCGATTACGGCCGGTAACGTCCGTTATCCGGTAACGTCCGTTATCGTTCGACGAGCGTCCCTCCGGCCAGTCCCTCCCACTCAACGCGATAGCCGAGCCGCGAGAGGATCGCACTCGAGTCGGAGAGATCGGACTCCTCGAGGATCGCTTCGGCGTCCGCGAGCGCCATCCCCGGCTCGACCTCGTCGGCTACCGACTCGAGGACGGCGGGTCGAACCAGCGTCCGGCCGACCCGTTCGTGGTCGGGGAAGGCCTTGTCCGCGAGCGCGTCCGCGCTCACTCCGTGGCGATCCGCCAGTTCGTCCACCGTGACGGCGTCGTCCGCCGGCTGCAGCGCGTTGGGGAGACTGGCCGCGCTCTCGGCGACCAGCTGGCGTTCGTACTCCCGGAGGACGTCGGCGACGTCTTTGACCCGCACCGTCCCGGAGTAGGGGATCGCCCGATGGTCGCGGGCGGCGATCTCCTCGCCGACACCGAGCGATTCGTCGACGGCGACCAGCATGTCCACGTCCTCGAGACCCGCCAGCTGCGAGAGCTTTTTCCGGACGTATTCCGGCGTCCAGAATCCCATGATCTCGAAATAGAGCCGAAAGTCTCCGTGTTCGTACTCGAACGCGAAGTCGGGAATCATCACCCGCGTTCCCGTGGCAAGCGGCTCCGGTTCGCGGACGAGGTCCCACTCCAGATCCAGAGCTGTAAAGCGAGCGGCGAAATCGGCCTCGACGCCGCTGTCGAAGGACACGTCCGCGATCGGCTCCGCGTCGGGCACCCGGACGGGGTCCTCGTGCGAAAGCTCGAGGGTTCGCTCGGTTCCGCGGTCGTCGATCGTCGCCTCGAGGCGCCACCGGTCGGCCTTCGCGACCGTTCGCAGGAGCCGCGCAAAGCGCGTCCCGTAGCGCCTGGTTGCACGAAAGAGGTGGGTCGGCCCCGTCACGATAACTTCGCGTTCGGAGAGCCCCGCATCGTCGTCCGCGGAGTCGCCGTCGGTCCGGTGAATCTCGTACATCAGCCGCAACCGCTTGATCGCCGAGATCAACGCCTTCGGATCGCTCGAGCGCACCCGCACCTCGGTCGCGTCGAATAGAGAAGTCATTGCCAGCGAGAGGTTGTACTGGGCGAGCAGTCCGTCCGGATCCCACCGGGGCTCGACCGCGGTCAGGACCTGCCGTTCCTCGAGATCGGCGTACAACGCGGTGTCGAGGCCGTCCGCCGACACGTCAATCGATTCGCTCGCGCGGATGAGCGCCATCGTGCGCTCGTCCTCGGTGACGACACCGACCGCTTCGGCCGCCTCGAACGCGGCTTTACGCGCCCGTTCGGGCTCGATTTCGGCGTCCGTCTCGAACGACGTCTCCCGCTCGAGCAGCGCTGCGAGTCCCCGCGCGAGTTTGAAGTCCTCGGCGCCGCGCTCCAGTTCGGCCAGGGCGGTCTCGAGTTCCGCACGGGGGTCGCCGACGTGGCCCTGATACGTGCCGATGACGCGGGCCGCGAGCGGGCGGTGTTCGCGGCCGGCGAACTGGGGGTGATACCCACCGCCGGCCCGCGAGACGCGAAGCAGGTCCTTCGTCAGCATCTACCTCGAGTCGGTGTGGTAGCGTCAAAAGTCACCCGGACGAGTCAATTGGTGGCTGAGTCTAGGGGACGATTGGGTCTGTGCCGGTTTATCTCGCAAGCACCGATTGATGGGATATCGGCGGCCAATTCGCGTGACCGTTTAGCGGTTGCCGGTGACGGCTCGGCAGTTCAATGGCGGTGTGAAAGCGTTCCTCTTCTGTGAACATTCGTGACGGTGACGGGGGAGCGGTCTACTCATGCTGGCGGCACGGAATCGCCACACCCTCTCCAACCGATTTCTCCTCACGGGTGCGAAGCACCCGTTCGGATGGTTCGCGGGACCGTCGGTCCCGCGCTAACGCTCACTTCGTCTGCTCACGGGCGCTTTGCGCCCGTTCGAATGGTATGCGGGACCTCCGGTCCCGCACTATTCGCTCATCCCTCGCACGGTGTCGTCGCCGCCCTCGCTAGCGCTCGGTCGGTCGACAGCGTGCGCCATCGCACCGGTTGATCAGTTCGAAGTGATGTATTGAACCCCCGTCTCGAGCGAGACGAGAGCAGGGTCTCTATCTGCATTCGCGATCGAACGCTGTCTCGGTCGGAAGCGACCCCGTTCAGGCAGCGAAATTACCACCGTCGGTCCCGAACGGTTCGTATGGTCGATTCGGACCTCCGGATCGCGTACGAGACCCACGACGGCGTTCGGGAACTGATCGACTGTCTCGTTCACTCGCTCGAGGGGATCAGTCTCGACTTCGACCGGTGGGACGAACAGTACGTCAAGGGTCCGGGGATGTACGTCGCCGTCGTCACCGGTCCCTCGGTCGCAGACTTCGCGGATCCGATGGGGCACAACACGTGGCCGACGGACCGCTGTCGCGACGTCTGTCTCGATCTGGAATCGTTCTTCGAGACGGCGCGAGAGGTGGCGATGACTCGAGACGGCGCGGTCGTCGTGAGCGTCGACGGCGTCGTCCAGGAACAGATGGTTCGGTTCCGGGACCTCACGCCCGGCGACCTCGAGGCCGCAGACGAACCGGCCGCGGAGTACGAAGACTGGATGGGGGCGCGTCACATGAGCGCGCTGGACACCTCCCAACGGCAGAACGTGATTTCGACGGTGACGCTCAGCGAGGAAACCGGCCGCGTGACGCGCTTCAAAGGCGGGTCGTTCGACACCGCCAAGCGAACCGAACTCGGCGGACAGTGGAATCTCCAGACCTATTCCTGACCGGTAAACGAACGCGCTCCTCCCTACTCACTCGCTTCGCTCGTTCCTTGAGGAGGGGGACTCCGCGCTACCGCTCCAGTTGAATCGGCGACGACGGGCCCGTGTTCGCGTTCCGTTCTGAAACAGAGTTCGGACCCGGCTCACGTTCGCGAACCGTACTCCTCCCCCACGCAAACGCGGAGCGCTCGCGGCCGAACGCCGATCTCGACCGTCTCGTACTCCCGGCGTTCCCCGTCGAGACTGAACCGAACCGGCTCGTCTTTCAGCGCGACGACCTCGAGTTGGGACGCTTCGATCGTCGTCACGTGGGGCGTCTCGCGACTGAGGAATCGTCGTTCGACGGCCTCGGTGATCACGTCCGTCGGCGGCACTCGATCGACGATCGTCACCTCGAGACGACCGTTCCGGGCGTTTGACGGTTCGTTTTCGCCGGTGAAACGCCGAAGGGTCCCGATCCCCAGACACAGCGCCTCGCCCTGCCAGGCGTACTCCCCGTCGCCTGCGACGGCGTCGACCGCCACCTCGAGTCCGTCGAACTCCCGTGCCGTCCGCAGGCCTTCGATGACGAACGCGAGCGTGCCGACCCGCTCTTTGAGACCGCCGGAGGCGGCCGTACTCGCCGCTGCGGGGAGCCCCGCAATAGCCGACAGCACGAACGGCTCGCCGTCGGCCATTCCCAGGTCGATTCGCTTCGTCTCGCCTCGGTCCGCGGCCGCGAACCCGTCTCGCAGGTGCTCGATTCCAAGCGCCGACGCGGCGATGTTCGCCGTTCCCGCCGGGATGATACAGAGCGCCACGTCCTCGAGCGCGTCGGCCGCGACGAGTCCCTGAACGGCCTCGTGGACGGTTCCATCGCCGCCGCAGACCGCGAGGAGGTCGACGCCATCGGCGGCGGTCCGCGCCGCGAGGTCGATCGCGTGCCCGGCGCGTTCGGTCTCGACGATTCGAAACCCGTGGGTAGCGGCGAGTCGACTGACTCGCTCGACGTGATCTCCGTCCCCGCTCGTCGGGTTGAGAATGAGGCGACGCGTGTCCTCGGTCGTCCCGTCGGTCGAACCCGCGTCTCCACTGGTCATGACGGAATCGGACGGGATGAGCGCTCAAGTGCTCTGGCCCGGATGCGGCCGGGAGATTGTGCCTCGTTGCGGTCACTCTTCCGCACCTACGACAGTACGCTCATGCGTCCACCGCCGATGATGGTATTTGCGAACATTACTCTCATCGGCCGGTGGACGGTCTCTTCGGCGGTTCGCGTCAGTGCGTGTGTTGATCCGGCGGACGGTACTACTGTCACGACCGTGCGGCGGCTGGCGCGACGCTCGCAGGCCGAACCTCTATGCCATTTCTCAGCAAACGGCCGTTACACGCGCCCGTTTTTCGGGAGATTCGGATTCTGGACCAACGTTCGGAAGCGATACTATGCAAGAGCTCAATATCGCGCTCGTCACAATCGGTGGCCTGACGGTGGCATTGAGTCTCGTTGCGGGATTGATGCGAAATAAGGTATACTTTCTCTCGGAGCCAATGGCGTCGGTAATTCTCGGGATCGTGATCGGCCCTCTCGGTCTGGGACTGTTCCGTCTCTCACACTGGGCTGATCCGTTCACGATCATGGAACAGTTCGCCCGTCTCACCGTCGGCCTGGCCGTCATGGCCGCCGCGCTCCGTCTCCCCCAACGGTACCTCCGGACACACATCGGCTCGATGGTGGCGGTCCTCGTTCCCGGAATGATCGGCATGTGGCTCGTCAGCGGCGGACTCGTCTATCTCTTTCTGGGCGTCCCGCTCTGGATCGCGCTGCTCATCGGGGCGATTATCACCCCCACGGACCCGGTCCTCGCCGGAACGATCGTCACGGGCACTACCGCAGAGCAGTACATTCCGGCGTCGATCCGGGACCTCCTCACCGCCGAGTCGGGGGCCAACGACGGGCTCGCGTACCCGCTCGTTTTCCTTCCGATTCTGGTACTCCAGCATCCGCCCCAGCGGGCGATCACCGACTGGCTGGTCTCGACACTCCTCTGGGAGGTCGGCGCCGCCGTGCTCGTCGGCGCGGCGATCGGTGCGGCCGCCGGCTGGATCGAACGCGAGTCCCGCGAACACGAGTTCCTCGAGGAGACGTCACTGCTGAGCGTCACCGTCGCGCTCACCTTCGCCGTACTAGGCGGCGTCAAGTTACTGGGCAGTGACGGCATCCTCGCGGCCTTCGTCGCCGGACTGCTGTTCAATCAGTTTGCTGACGCTACCGACGAATCCGACGACCAGAAGGTCCAGGAGACGGTGCTCCGCCTGTTCACGTTCCCGATCTTCGTCTTCTTCGGTATCGCGCTGCCGATCGACCAATGGATTTCGCTCGGTTGGGCCGGCGTGGCCCTCGCGGCCGGCGTCTTGCTCCTTCGGCGCCTGCCGATAGTGGTGATCTTCCGGCAGGCAGTTCGACCGATCGACGGGACTCGCGACTCGCTGTTCGCGGGCTGGTTCGGCCCGATCGGGATCGCGGCGCTGTTCTACGCGACGGTCGCCCACCGAATACTGGGCAACGAGATCATCTGGGGGGCGACCAGTCTCGTCATCGCGAGTTCGATACTCGTCCACGGGATCACGGCCACGCCGTTCACGAAGCTGTATGGCCATCTGATCGATAACCCACAGTCGTCGGACGAGAGCGATCAATCGTCGGCATTCTCGGAGGGGTGAGCGAGCGAGCAGAGTACGGCCCTCTCGATCGTTCTCCCTTTCCTGTGAATGGGAGAGACAAATGCGGACTCGAGCCGAGCGGGCGTCCGTACTAATCGGTCAATCCGACCGGACGGAACCTCGAGATGATCCTGACCAAGTTTTCGCGCTGTTCGTGTTGTCGGCAGGGCGTCGTTCCGAAACGTCGTTCTCGAGAGATCTGCACCCGGTTATTCCGGAGATGTACAGCTAACCGGTCTATACCCCCGGTTAAATCGTTCACAAAAGACACTAATATCTCGCTTAGAAAATAAAATCCAATGGGCTTCCAGCAGGCGTTTCGATACTCGCGGGTGACCGAACCGTGACTGATCGATCACTGGCGTCGCACGTGAGCAGTCGATCGGTGCTTTCTCGGTTCCGTTCGGAGCTCTCTCGGAATCGGCTCCGAGTACTGCTCCTGGTAATTATCCTCCTCTCGGCGGCCGCCGTGGCCAGCGCGTCGACGAACGGTCTCTCGACCGCGTCCGAGGAAGACGTTCCGGAGGCCCCGGCGACGGAGAACCACACGGTCGTGACGGAATCGGGACGTGCAGGGACGATCACCGCCTACGCGCCCGACGGCGAAGTCATGTACTACAATAACACGCGGACGAAGTACTTCGACGTCGATCCCGTTGAGGGCGATCCGTTGACCGTCGAGTACGCCGCGACAGACACGATCCACAGCGAGGGACCGACGTGTAGCGACCCGCCGTGCGCCCTGAACGTCATCGAGCGGGCCGACCTCGAGACCGGCGAGGTCGAAGTGATCTACAAGCGATACGACTACAAGGAGACCGCGGGCGAGTGGCACGACTCGACGCGACTCAACGAAACGCATATCGCGATCGCCGATATCGTCGCCGATCAGGTGTTCGTCGTGAACACCGAGACGGAAGTCGTCGAGTGGCTCTGGGACGCCCAGAGCGACTTCCCCGTCGAGGAGGGCGGACCGTA
Organism: Natrinema zhouii; assembly: GCF_013456555.2. Classification (GTDB taxonomy): domain Archaea; phylum Halobacteriota; class Halobacteria; order Halobacteriales; family Natrialbaceae; genus Natrinema; species Natrinema zhouii. Next base: position 524,296 of record NZ_CP059154.1, on the reverse strand, counting down.
CCCCGAGGACTGGGCCCACATTAATGACGTCGAATTCATCGAAGAGGGGGAACACGAAGGGCGGATCGTGGCCAGTCTCCGAAACCAGGATCAAGTCGTCTTCCTCGATCCCGGGGAAGGGCTGGTCGAGGACTGGACGCTCGGGGAAGAGGACGATTATGATATCCAGTACGAACAGCACAACCCCGATTACATTCCCGAGTCGCAGGGCGGACCCGCGATCGTCGTCGCCGACTCCGAGAACGGCCGCGTTCAGGAGTTCCAGCGCGAGGACGGCGAGTGGAACCGCACCTGGCAGTGGGCGGACGACCGGATCCAGTGGCCCCGCGACGCCGACCGACTCCCCAACGGGAACACGCTGATCGCCGACAGCCACGGTAACCGCGTCATGGAAGTCAACGAGTCGGGCGATATCGTCTGGCAGGTCGAGTCGACGCTGCCCTACGAGGCCGAGCGCCTCGAGACCGGGCCCGAGAGCGAGGGCGGCGAAAGCGCGGCCGAACTCGGCCTCGAATCGCGGACAGACGACGACGGCGGTGGCGGTGACGACAGCGTCTTCGGGTTCAACCCGCTCGGGTGGGCCGGCGACCTCCTCGAGTCGATTCTTCCACACCGGGTCTACAACGGGCTCCTCTTCGCGACGCCGGTCTGGATGGGCGCCACCGAGTTCGCCGCCGTCGCGATCGCGCTGCTGACCGGCCTGACGTGGATCGGACTGGAGACCAGATGGAAACTCCGGGACGTTGGCGTCCGGTTCCGACTCCCTGTCTACCGACAGGGCGACTGATTCGGTCGATCGAACGGGACAGGCCGAATTCCAGATTTCACTGAATCGACCGGAAAGGGAGCGGCATTGCTGCGATCAGGTTCCAACACTGCATCCACGAGCGACTACCGGTAGCGAGCGGACGTTCTAGTATATGTCCCGCCTAGAGTGGTCTCGGTTTTCCCTCGCACGGGATTGGCGTGAACGGTCCGAATCGGATTCATGGCCGGCTCGGACTTGCGCTTGAGCGGAATCGAAACTGTCCGGGATTACAACGCCAGTAGGTAGCCGCCGAACAGGTAGAGCGCGGCGAGAATCAACTGGAAAGACAGCGATCCGAGCGTCGATAGGACGAGGAACGTCCGGCCGTCCATCTCGGAGAGACCGGCGGGGACGGTGAGCAGTCCCCGGACAACCAGCATCGTATTACTTGCGGCGACGGCGATACCACCCCAACGGTCGAACCAGCCGTCGAACCGCTCGAGTCGCGACTCAGTCAGCGGGAACCAGCGCTTCTGGATGACGTACTCGCGCCCGGCCCGGCGGACGAGACAGAAGAGCAGGAATTGACCGATCGTCGTACCGACAACTGCGACGGCGACGATAGCGATTGCCTTCGGAATCGACGACCCGATCAGCGCCAGCGCGGCCGGAACGACCAGTTCGCTGGGCATAAACCGTAGCATCATCGCGCCCTCGAGGATACAGATTCCGAGCAACACCGCGAACGCGAGTTCCGACGTGAACAGCGACTCGAGCCAGGTCGGTATTCCCTCGAGTTGTAGCGGCCCCATCGGCCGGGAATATTCCGTCCCGAATGTAAGCAGTGTTGGTTTTCAACCGGTTCGAGTCTCGTCGCCATAGCGTGTGATCGAATCACAAGCTATGTGGGGTCGCCGTCCGAACGTTTTCCCCATGGAGGCGGAACGGGCCCTGTTTCTCGTCGGCGCGTTCGCCACCCACGCCGTCGTGGGCTACGCGCTCGTTCGCGGGTTCACCGACGCCGACCCGCGACTGGGGATCGCCCTCGGACTCTTCCCTGACGTCGATTTCTGGTTTCCCGCAGCGTGGGGCTGGCCGTTCGTACACCGCGGGCTCACACACACGCCGCTTTTCGCGGCCGCAATCGTGTTCGGTGCGTACGTGGTCCGTCGGAACCGAAGCGACGCGCTCGCCGCCGGGCTGGCGATCGGTTCACATCTCGCAATCGATTCGCTCTCGCCGATGGGGATCAAATGGCTGTTCCCACTCGGGACGACTACGGGCCTCGGAGTTCCCGTTCACGGAATGGTAGCAACGCTACTGTGGTGGACGGCCTCGATCGGAGTCCTCCTCTGGCGGACGGACGAACTACCGTCGAACCGCCACCGATCGTCCGATAGCGGCGCCGCAAGCGGGCACGACGAGAAGCTGTCTCGACGATCCGACTAGCCACTCGGGACGGACGTCGCGAATGGTGGATACCTGACTGTTCGTACCAAAGGGAAATCGACCGCTCGGTCGATCCGGGGTTCGAGCGGTCACTCCAACGCCCGGACGCCGAACGCCGATACCGAGAGTCCGCCGATCAGAACTGGCATCCAGTAGATCGCTCCGCGGAAGACGAGCACGGCAGCGGTGATCGCCGACGCCGCGACGCTAGTTGTTGGGACGAGCAGCGCGACAAAGGCGGCCTCGATGCCGCCGAGGCCGCCCGGGAGCGGGGCCGCTCCCGCGAGGTTCGCCAATGGGATCACGAACAGCAGGACGTACATCGGAACGCTGTAACCGATCGCGGCGAACGCGGCCGTGAGCGCGGCGGTCTGGAAGAGCCAGCCGGCCAACGAGAGACCAACGACGGCGCCGAGACGCCGTCGATCCGTCGCGATGCGCTCGATGTTCTCGAAGAATCGCTCCAGCCGCTCCGTCAAGTCCGCCCGAAACGTCTCGCTATCGAACGGAGCGAATCCGAGCCGACCGAGAGGAGGAGCGATGACTGCGGGAAGGCGGTCGACGATCACGGACCGATACCGCCAGCCGAGGGCCATGGCGAGGACGATACCCGTGATCAGCGCGACCGCCGAGCCGACGGCCGTCTCGAGGCGCTCCCCGACGGTAGTGGTGGTTGCATAGTAGCCGACCCCGAGGAGGATTAGAGACACCGAAGGGACGACGTTGAGCACGTCGACGCTGGCGATCCCCGCGAGGCCGGTCTCGTAGTGCGCGTCGGAGACTTTCGAGATCAACAGCGCCGCGACCGGTTCGCCGCCGGCCTGGCCGAACGGAGTGACGTTGTTGGCGAAGACGGTACCAGCGTAGACGAAAAACGCCTTGCTGATCGGAATTTCGACGCCGAGGGAGACGAGAACCGTCCGGAGTATGAGGCTCCACGCGGCCAGCCAGCACAGCGCGAGAGCGAAGGTTGTAATAACTAACGAGGGCGCGGCCGACCGAAGCGAGTCGACGACGTCGCGCGCACCGACGACGAAAAACAGGACGGCAAAGACGGCGATAGTTCCACAAGCGCCGATAAGGAGTGCGCGTCGGTTCTGCTCTTCCATAGCGGGTGTTGATCATCAGCGAACTTGAAACGTCTGATCACCGCTGCAGAAGGCAGGAATTGGTATCGTTCCGCCGTCGATCGACGCCAACGATAATCGAGTTCTCCAACGAGTGCCATGATTGTGCCGAGTTGATTCGTTTTATTGGGATGGACTCAATTGTCCCGGATAATGAACGGAACTCAGCAGTCGAACGTCCTCTTCGTCGTTCTGGACACGGTCCGGAAGGATCATCTCGGACCGTACGGCTACGAGCGGGAGACGACGCCCCAACTCTCGCGGTTCGCCGCGGAGGCCACCGTCTTCGAATCGACCGTTGCGCCCGCACCGTGGACGCTTCCTGTCCATGCCTCACTGTTTACCGGTCAATACCCGAGTCAGCACGGGGCCGATCAGGGGAGTTCGTACCTCAAGGACGAGACTACTCTCGCGTCGATCCTGTCGGCGGCGGGATACGACACGGCGTGTTACTCTTCGAACGCCTGGATCACGCCCTACACCGGTCTCACCGACGGATTCGACGAGCAGGACTCGTTCTTCGAGGTGCTCCCCGGCGAAGTCCTCTCAGGACCCTTGGCCAGCGCGTGGCAGACTATCAACGACAACGACTATCTACGTAATCTGGCGTCGGAGCTCGTCCACCTCGGTGCGATGGCCCACTCTAAACTCGCCAGCGGCGAAGGGGCAGATTCGAAGACGCCGTCGGTCATCGATCGGACGAAGTCGTTCATCGACGATAGCGAGAGCGGTGAGGGGTGGTTCGCATTCGTCAACCTGATGGACGCCCACTTACCCTACTATCCGCCCGAAGAGTTCCGCGAAGAGTTCGCCCCCGGCGTCGATCCCGATGACGTCTGCCAGAACTCCAAGGAGTACAATTCCGGCGCCTGGGAGATCGACGACGAGGAGTGGGACGCGATTCGCGGGCTCTACGACGCCGAGATCGCCCACATGGACGCCGAACTCGGCCGGCTCTTCGACTGGTTACGCGAGACCGACCAATGGGAGGAGACCACCGTCGTGGTCTGTGCCGACCACGGAGAACTCCACGGCGAACACGACCTCTACGGCCACGAGTTCGCGCTCTACGACCAGCTAATCAACGTCCCGCTGCTGATCAAACACCCCGAGCTCGAGGCCGATCGGCGCGACGATCTCGTCGAGTTGCTCGACTGCTATCACACCGTCCTCGAAACGCTGGACGTCGATCCCGACGACGCGCTCGAGACGAACGGCGGCGGCCTCACCGGGTTCGATTCGACGCGATCGCTCTTGTCCGACGAGTATCGCGCCTTCGACGGGTTTGCGGAGCCGGACCCCGGCCAGCAGGCAATCCTCGAGGACGACGACAGCGGTGGAGATTACGCGTTCGTCGAATACGCCCAGCCAGTGATCGAACTCCACCACCTCGAGGAGAAGGCCAGCGAGGCCGGGATCGATCTGCCCGATGATCACCGGGCCTACTCGCGGATGCGAGCCGCCCGCGGAACCGACGCGAAGTACGTCCGCGCAGACCGTATCCCCGACGAGGCTTACCGACTCGACGAAGATCCGGAAGAGGAGTCACCGGTGGATCCAGCAGCCGACGACGCCGTCGCCGCAGCCGAACGGGCATTGGCCCGCTTCGAGGAGGCCGTCGGCGGTGCGTGGGACGATCCCGACGCGGCGGCCGGCGACCCGGACGAGGCGCTGGCCGACGCCGACGAGGAGACCCGCGAGCGACTTCGCGAGCTCGGCTATCTCGAGTAACACGTTATCGCTATTCCCTCCTATTGCGATGCAATCGTAGAACTAACAGTAGATAGTGACATGGTTTCTTTAGCTAAAGTTGCCTCTGAAACTGAATCGAGTGATTCGGTAACTACAGATGCGAACTTACCGTCGAGGTGACTACCTACCTCTAATCTACTCAAGAACAGGGAGGCAATCGTACTCTCTTTAACCAAAACTCCTCAACCGACTTAACTAATTCAATAAATAATTCTGGACTATCAGGCTTCGTTAAGTAAGCATTCGCGTGTTGCTTATAACTCGAAATAATATCTTCCCTGGCTGTCGAGCTGGTCAAGACAAGCACCGGAACGCGCTCCAGTTCAGAATCATTCTGCATTTCCTCTAACACGTCAAATCCATCTTTGCGGGGAAGATTTAGATCTAACAACACCAAATCAGGACACGGTGACTCCTTGTCCTTTAAAAAATTAATCGCCTCACTACCATCTGAGGCAATATGCATTCTCACATCAAACTTGGCACCTCGAAAGGCTTCTTGAGTTAATCGAACGTCTCCAGGGTTATCCTCTACGAGTAGAATATCAGGGGTAGTATTACTTTTAGTCACAGAAATCAATGAGGCTCTATCGCTTAATCAGTAGCTGTCTGGGTTTTCTCTCTCTAGTTCGTTAAATCTATTCGCTAATTATTTTGGAGTGACAAACAGTCACATCGATAGCCGTTCCGTTAACTGCTTCACCTATACTGACCGTGATTTTCACTCCCAACCCTGAATAAAGAAACCGTACTACCAACTACTGCTAATCGACGTGCTCGAAGAGAACGATCATCTCGGCGAGGAGAAGGCATCCATGTTACGGACTGATATTCTCAGTTCGGTCCAACTAGTCGATCTCCCCGAGGAAGAATAGTTCGTTCAGAGCGTTATGATTCGTCTCCCTCCGCGTCGACGAGATTCGATAACCGATCCCGCCCGAACAGGAGGACGATCGCTGCCCTGAGCAGATCGAAGACGAGATCACCTACGGCGTCGAGCCGTCCGTAGTGGACGAGCAAGGGGTCGAACCCGATCCGATCGCCGAGCGCGTGGACGATGTATTCGAATACCTCCCAGACGAAGCCGAGTCCGAACGTGATTCCGGCGACGAACGCCGTCCTAGAGCGACTCGAAGCGTGGCGTTCCCCGTCGACGTCGGATCGGTACACCACGTCCGCGACACCGGCAAAGACGACCCCCGAGAGCGTGTGTGCGAGATGGTCCCACTACCAGATGCGATCGTACGGGCCGAGCATGCCGAGCGTGGTGGACCAATGCAGCCGTCGAGATCCACTCCCGCTGCCACGGCCGAAAGTGAACGTCGTATCGCCGTTCGAGGTATCGCGGTAACGAGCCGAACGTCAGCGAGAGGGCACCGTTGACAATCACGCTCGGATCGCGACGCCGGATTCCCGCAGCGAGCGCGGCGACAATTCCCGCGTGCAAGAGGCGATTCACGATCCGCCGAACGCCGGTTTCACCTGTTCGCCGGACGCGTGGTTTTGGTGCCGTCACAGTGAATCCGAACCGTTCTAGACCATTACCGGGATCCGGATAATCGTTCACCGTGTCACTGCCACTTCGTCGACGATCATGTCCGGCGACGGGAGGATGTCACTCCGTCGTCGGATCAAACGGTATACCGATCCGGGTCGTAGTCGATGACGGCCATGTACGACCGCATTCTCGTTCCCGTCGACGGGAGCGATTCGGCGACGGTAGCGCTGGATCACGCGCTCGAGATCGCCAGCGATCACGACGCGCCTGTCACCCTCCTCTACGTCGCGGACACGAACGAGCTGAGTCAGACTCGCATCGGGACCGACGTCGTGGACGTCCTCGAGCACGAGGGCGACGAGATCGTCTCGGACGCGCGGGAACGGGCTGCGGACAGCGATGCTCCCGTTACCACGGACATCGTTCAGGGAGTCCCCCACGAAGCGATCGTCGACTACGCCGAGACGAAGGACGTCGATCTCATAGCGATGGGGACCCACGGTCGAGACGGTTTGGAACGATATGTCGTCGGGAGCGTCGCCGAACAGGTCGTCAATACGGCGCCGATGCCGGTACTGACGGTTCGCGCGATCGACGACACGCCGATCTATCCGTACGAGTCTATCCTCGTCCCGACCGACGGAAGCGAACACGCGACGACCGCGTTGCGCACGGGCGCGGCCGTCGCGAAGCACCACGGCGCGACGCTCCATCTCCTCGCCGTTCTCGAGGACCAGCTCCTCGGATCGCTCGGCGGGGAATCCGATCGTGAGAGTCGAGCGAGAGACCTGATCGAGGACGGCGAGGCGACGGCCAACGACGCGGGCGTCGACGACGTCGTGACCGCCGTCGAGTCGGGATCGGTACCGACGGAGATCACCTCGTACGCCGACGCCGAGGGGATCGATCTGGTAGTGATGGGAACCCACGGTCGGACGGGACTGGACGAGCGATTCCTCGGCGGTATCTCCGAACGAGTACTCCGCACTGCGCCGACCCCCGTCTTGACGACGAATCGCCGCGACGCCTGAGTGGCCGCCGGAGCGCCGATCAGGCGGTCAGTCGAGCGATCCCTGCGAGTCCTCGGAGAATCCCCAGCGGTCGTCGGCGGTCGTCGGCACCTCGTCGGTTGACGACTGCACGCTGCGATACAGGTACTCGAGATTATCCATCGTGCGCCGGACGTCGTACCGTTCGATGGCGGCCCTCGTATCGCGCTCCGTACGGAGACAGCTCTCGATGGCGTCGGCCATCGCCGCGCGGTCGCCGTACTCGAAGCGCTCGCCGTTGGCGGCACCGATCGTTTGCTCGAACGGGGGCACGTCGGCGGCGGCGACGGGCGTGCCACAGGCGTTGGCCTCCAGCGTGGACAGACCCAACGTATCCGCCGTCGACGCGGTGACGAAGACATCGATCGAGGAGTAAAAGATCGGCAGCTCCTCCCGAGGAAGAAACGTCCGGATATCGACGTTCTCGGGGGCGGCGGCCTCGAGGGAATCGCGGTAGGGGCCATCGCCGACGATGACGAAGTGGTACTCGGGAAGGGTCTCGGCGACGCGGAGGATCTCGCTGACGTTTTTCTCCATACTAAGTCGTCCGCTGTATCCGATTACCGTCTGATCCGGATACCAGTCGGTCTCGGTCGGCTGGAAGAACTTCATATCGAGTCCGACCGGGAGCGGCACGTGTTCGACGTCGCGTTCGATCCGCTTGGTCGAGGCAGTCACGGCGTCGAAACTCCGGAGAAACGCGTTCTCGAGAGGAACATATAGCTTCGATAGCGCGGCGGCGACCGATTCGAATTTGACGTTCTGATGGAAGTACTCCTCGAGCGGCGTGTGGTGGGTGTATATCGCGGGCAGTTCGTGTTTCCGCGCGTAGTAACGACCGAGAATGCCGACCGGTGCCGGACCGTGACAGTGGACGACGTCCAAATCAGGGAGCGTAGACGGCCGTCTAAAGAGTGGGATTCGATAGCCGGGGTAGAACGGGTTCGAGACCGATGTGACCGGAATTTCGCGGTCACCGGGTTCGTAGTCGCCCTCCGGGTAGACGACGTACACTTCGTGTCCGTTTCGTTCTAACTCCTCTCGCCAAAGCTTGATCGTATATGTGACACCGTCGATTTCGGGGAAGTAACTGTCCGTGAAGAATCCGATTTTCATTCAGGCCACCTCGTTGTAGAGCGTTCGGTACTGGTCCCTGACCGCTTCGAGCGTGAACGCCTCGCTCCGGTTCGCCACCGTTTCGGCTTCCTCCTGTCTCCGAATCCCCTTCTGGATCTGCTTGAGCTTTTGCCCCTTCCCGCGAGAGAGATACGGTGCGTGTGGTTGCATATAGTGGAGGACCGTCCGATCGGCCCGCTTGACGGCCTCGGAGTGATCGCGGAACGCCGCCGCCAAGCTCTCCGGCGGGACCGTCCCGAGATCGTCGTCCCAACCGGTCTTCCAGACGTCGAAGACCTCGCTAATGTGGTTAGCAGCCGTCCACTCGTAATCGCAACTGGCGCCCCACTTGAGTTCGTTCAAGGGGATCCCGAGGTCGTTGATGAACGGGTTCCCGGAAAAGTACGCGATGTCGTAGTCGTCGGTGAACGTTCGATAGGCCCACTCCGGTGTCGACGAGCCGGGACTCCGCCGCTTTTCCAGTTCTCCGTCGAGATAGTCATCGTACACTTCGCTAAATACGTCGTACCGACAGGCGTCCAGCACCAGACAATAATCCCATTCCGACTCGAGAAAGCGCTGATCCTCCATCAACCGGGTAGGCCTTTCGAGTCGATCCACGTATTCTTACTGATATCCGTACAGTCATGGTCGTTCATTAGTCTCTGTCGAGACGGAGATCACAGGAGTCGAGAAACGCGTACTCGTGAAGTTTGCGGTCAATCTAACCAGCGGTCGCACCGCTCATCGCGGCCGCATGGCCATACCAGAGAGGTGTTCTGGGAACGCACGGGAATCCCTGAATGGAGTTCGTCCTCGGCTCGCCACGTCCGCGGCCGCACGGCGACGAGAACTGCGAAGAGGTATAGCGTGACGAGGATACCGGTTACGAGGAGACCAGGGATCACACCGATTGATGCACTGGCGGGCCATGGTGTTTGTGCGAATGCGGTAACTCGGATCGTCCACGCACCCAACATAATTGTAAAGAGTAGTAGGTAGATCCGGCGAAGGCGGTGCGCAATTGCTTCCTCTCGAGTAATCTTGATAACTGGCGTCCGGTAGTCTTGGCTCAACCTCTCCCGCCACGACGGATCTTCAAGGCCTGTAGACGGGTCTAATCCGTACGCGAAGACGTTTTTTTTGGAGCGTCCGAACGCGTCCACGCCAGAGATCGTAGCCGCGATACCGCTGTGCCTCCATAATTAGGAAGGCGGTTAGTGCCGCAAGTCCCAATAGGAGGATGTAATGCGGTCGGTTGCGGCCGGAAAAGCCCCACGTGAGGACCCCGCTCATGACGATAACGGCCCAGTTTGACGTTCGGTCGAGTCGTTCGCGCCAAAATTTCATTCGATGGATCTCACCTCGGTAGAGGTGTGCCATCGACGAGCTCGGTGCCATTTCTTCCTCTAATAATCCCTCCCCGATTTCGCGATGTTCTGCGTTGCCGGGATCGATATCTTTCGCTGATTCTGGAGGCATCGCGAGTATACGCTCTCGACGACTACACTAATAGGGCCATCTCCTCGACTACTCTACTCGGATTTGGAACGGGCTTGGATCCGAGCAGCTTGTCTTCGACTATCTGCTATTCGGGAGCCGGCTAATACGTACAGGATAAGGGCCGAACGCTCCCAGTTCGCTACAAAACCGTCACCCAAATATTCGTTACAAGCCTGCGATCGACGGCCTAATGGCTATTCCTACCACTGACAAATGTTCCCATAATCTTCCCCAGCGGTTGCCGTGAAAATCAGAGGCAGATCACGCACTGAATCGGGCATCTAAGCATCCACACACGCCACACTGGACCACCAAAACCAGTCCGCTGGCTGCTAACCGCGACGAGAGCAAACGTAGCATCACCCCCTTTGGATCATGGTATACTAAATCGCCATTAGTCACGACGACGTCTTGCTATCCGTTCTTCACTGGTGTTTTTGGAGATAATCTCGTATAGAATCGCCCGACCGCCGTCCTCTTTTGGCCGGAGGATCCGTCCGAGGCGCTGTTTGAACTCGCGCTCGCTCCCGCTTCCCGAGAGAATGACGCCAACACTAGCCTCTGGTACGTCGATTCCTTCGTTGAGCACGTTGGTCGTGACGAGTCTCGTATAGTCACCTTCGCGGAAGCGATCCAAGATATACTCGCGCTCGGAACGACCGTCTGCTAATACATTGTCGGTCTGGTGGGTGATCGTCGGAATCAGAAACCGCTCGCTGACGTCGTACGCGAGGTCGTTGTGTGCCGTAAAGACGATCGCCCGATCGCCGCGGTGGTCGTCGAGAACCCCCGCCAGCGCCTCGAGTTTCGCCTCGCTCCCGAACATGATCTCCCGTGCGCGCTGGCGGGCGAGCAGCGCCTCGCGCGCGTCGGGGTCGTTGCCCGATCGCTTGACGAGTTCCTGATAGTCAGAGCCGCTCCGCATCTCGATGTTCGACTGGGCGAGGTAGTTCGTGAACACCTCCTGATTGTGCTCGTATTCCTCGCGCTCGTCGGGGGTGAGCGAGACCTCGAGTCGCTTGACGTCGTAGTTCGCCAGGTGGTCGCCGGCGAGTTCGTCCACGTCGACGCGGTGGACCAGCGGGCCGACGACGTCCTCGATCACCTCGTGTGCGCCGTCGGGTCGCTCGAACGTTGCGGTCAGCCCCAGGCGGGCGGGAGAAGCCAGCAGTCGCGCGATTTCGCGGTAGCCCTCGCCGCCGAGGTGGTGGACCTCGTCGAAGACGACGCACCCGAACCGATCGCCCACCGAATCGGCTTTCAGGTACGCCGAGTCGTACGTCGAAACGGTGATCGGTTCGAGACGCTGTTCGCCGCCGCCGAAGCGCCCGATCGGGCGCTCGAATTCGCGCTCGAGTTCTCGCTGCCACTGCTCGAGCAGGTCGATCGTCGGCACGACGACGAGCGTCGGCACCGAGAGCCGTTCGATCGCCTTCAGCGCGATGACGGTCTTGCCGCTTCCGGTCGGGAGCTCGAGGATGCCGGCGGGTGCTCGTCCGATTGACTCGGCCGGGCCGTCGGCCCAGCGATCGGTCTCGAGCCACGCCTCGAGCGCCGTCGCCTGATAATCGCGGAGTTCGTACGCGGACTCGAGGGCGGGCACGGACTCGAGATCGAGAACGCGGTCATCGATTACGGCGTCCGTCCCCGCCAGCGCTGCACGGAGGTCGGCGTACCGGAAGGCCGGGACGCGCCACCCGTCAGTCCGCCGGTCGGGCTCGGGGCCGGGGACGGCGGTGCGAAGCGACGACGGCGAGACGGTGGCTCTCTCGAGGCCGTCGATCCGGATCGTCCCGTCCTCGTACCGGAGTTCGATCGCGGTCGATTCGTCGGCCGGTGTCGGCGTCACGGGACACAATCGGGGGCAGACCCACATATACGGTCGGGTATTTTGCGACCTCGAGATCGTCACTACGAGCGCTATTTCGATCGGTTCGTGGACAACCCCATTCTCCCAGACGTGGGTGCCTATTACTCGTGATGCGTGGCAAGTACAGTCGGAGAACGCACACGTATCCATGGCGATAGGCATCTTCTGGCGTTTATCGACGAAAGCGAGTCCCGTGCGCCCAACGGAAGCTGTCACCGCTAAACAGAGAGGGTGGAGTCAGTACGTGGTTTCGAGTCGCTTCTGCGGATTTCAACGGTGCCGGGATTTCGAATCGAAAGCGGCGTAACGCCCCTATCCAGGACCGAAAGCCGCGATATCGGCTCCCACTGTCGCCAGTGCGTCGGCGGGGTTCGGGTCGCTGTCGGCCAGATGCGTGTACTGGTGGTCCGGGATGCTCGAGAGTGCCGCCGCGACGGCCTCGCTGTACGTCTCGACGCCCGGTTCCGTCGGGTCATCGCCACCCCAGACGTCTCGGATGACCGTCATCGAATCGATGCGCACGTCCAGCCTGCGTGGCTCGTAGCGAGCCAACAGTTCGGAGAGCCCGAGCTGGAGGGCGACGTACTCGGCGGTGTTGTTCCCCGTCCGGGAGCCGACGGGGCGGCCGAGACGAGCGAGTTGGTCCTCCGTATCGTCCATGATGACAGCGCCCGCCCCTGCGGGGCCGGGGTTGCCGCGTGAACTGCCGTCGATGTAGAGGACGAACGTGTCGCTCGTCGATTCGGGAACGGGTGGCCGGGTGAGTCCCGACCCCAGCAGGCTCTCGAGCGCGCGACGCAACTCGGCCGGGGTGGTCACGGGGTCGAATAGGCCGCCGTAGCCGGGGACGGTATCGTCGACGGCGTCGGTGGCGGCCGCTACCTCGTACCCGACACCCGCGAGTACCTCGTCGACGAGCGTGGCGAGCGGTGAGAGATGTTCTGCCGGGAGGGGGTCGTCGGTCACGCCACTCGCCCCCTCTGGCTTCGGTTCCGGGCCTTCACACCCTCGCTCCCGAACGATTTCGCTGGCTGGTCGCACCACTGCATATCGGTCCTCGGTGGTCAAGCGGGATAATTGCTTCAGGTGGTACCGATGGCGGACCACTTTGAATCAGTCAGCCCCCTGAAATCCGCAGCGGCTGATACGAACGGCCTGCTGAATAGAGAGGCTATATCCGGCACAATAGAGCGATCTGGTTCCACTCGTATTATCCGGGGAGAAGTGGAAGAGGTAGCTGTGAAAACAACTGTCTCAGACGCTGCGAAACGGGGACTCCCGATCCCTTGCATGCCGTGAAATTTTCCGTCTTTATACTCTCAGTATCATCTATGGCTGGATTGATTCAGCGAACGGCACAGGCGATCGATGATATGTGGCAGTCGATATGGCACGGGTCGAGTCGCGCCGAGAAAGTCCTAATCGCCATCGTGCTTCTGGTCACCGGATTGGCCATCCCGGTGATCCCGATCGTCTGGATCGCCCGGATTATCGCCAACTGATCAATGGAGCAGCGGAGCGAGAGACGCGCTATCAGTTCAGCACGACTCGCCAGATACCATTGAAACCTGATAAAAACTTCAGTGCTCACTTCGCATCCGTAGTGATCAGTTCAGTTTTCCGTTTCACTGGATGCGAGCCGCCGTACCTCAACCCTTTTATTACCGCTGTTCGTTGACTGCCACATGAGCGAAGACGAGGGCACGAACGCGTCAGCCCAGGGTGTCCCGTCCGAGGAGGAATCCGACGACGGCGAGACGGCCGACGTCGATCACGAGACGTCGATGGACGGGGATTCGGAACAGGAATCCGAATCGACCGACTTGGAATCGGCAGGAGCGGCCACAGAGACCGACTCGAGCGCGGACGTAGCCGACGAGACAGCGGCAGCGGGGACCGAAACGACCGCGGGCGATGCCGACGAGGACGGGGAGGCACCCCAAACGAGCGAGGACGTCCAGCGTATGCTCGATCGGGTGACCGAGTACGACGACGAACTCGCCCGCAAGGTCAACTCGATCGTCGAGGAGGCCCGCGATCTCAACGGGACCGTCAAACACCAGCGCGCGGAACTCGAGGATCTCACGGAACGCATCGAGTCCCAGGCCGAGACGATCGGCGAACTCCAGGACCAGCTCGACGAGTACGAGTCGGCCTTGGACGAGCGCGACGAGCAACTCGAGGAGTACGAGGAAGAGATAGAGGACCTGAAGAGTCGCCTCAAGCGCAAACAGGCGGACTTCCAGAACTACAAGAAACGCGCCAAGAAACGCCAACAGCAGATCAAGGACCGCGCCGCCGAGGACCTCGTCGAGCGCCTCATCGGCGTCCGGGACAACCTCAAACGCGCGCTCGAGGAGGAGAGCGGCGATGTCGACACGCTCCGGGACGGCGTCGATATGACGCTGCGCGAGTTCGATCGCATTCTCGAGGACGAGAACGTTTCGGAAATCGACCCCGATCCCGGGACCGAGGCCGACCCGCAGCGCCACGAGGTCATGATGCAGGTCGACAGCGACCAGCCCGAAGGAACCATCGCCGATGTCTACACGCCCGGCTACGAGATGGGGGAGAAAGTCATCCAGAACGCTCAGGTGACCGTCTCGAACGGTGAGTTCGCAGATGGGGACGGGGATGACGACGACGGCGCAGACGAGAACGAGGAGGTAGCGACCGACGAATCGGACGAGCAGCGCGACGCGACTGACGAGACCGATGCTGACGATGGGGCAGCCGACGGAACCGACGCGGATGCCGACACGGTCCCAGACGAATCGACCGAGACCGACGAATCGGCGACTACCGACGACGATGACGACGGTAAGGCGATTGAACTCGGCGGCGAAGTCGCCGACGATGACCGCGAGGGCACGGCAGCGGACGACGCAGACGACGCGAACAAGTAGCGCGAGCGGACGCCGCTCGAGTCGTCGGTGTATCGCGTTTCGGTCTGCCACTGCTCGACAGAGGGCCGGATTTGACCCTGGTTTTTACTGCAGCCCAACTGTCGCGAGCGAGGCTGAGAGCCGTGGTTTCCGGATTTTATTCGGATCCTCATTCTGCCTAGTAACCTTTAAAACAAAGTGCGCACAATACCCGTCCACTATGGCAAGCAACAAGATTCTCGGAATCGACCTCGGGACGACGAACAGCGCGTTCGCGGTGATGGAAGGCGGCGATCCGGAGATTATCGTCAACGCGGAAGGCGAACGGACGACACCCTCCGTCGTCGCCTTCACCGACGACGACGAGCGCCTCGTCGGCAAACCCGCGAAGAATCAGGCGATTCAGAACCCGGAAAAGACGATCGCCTCGATCAAGCGCCACATCGGCGAGGAAGACTACACCGTCGAGATCGAGGGCGAGGAGTACACGCCCGAAGAGATCTCGGCGATGATCCTCCAGAAGATCAAACGCGACGCCGAGGACTATCTCGGCGACGACGTCGAGAAGGCCGTCATCACGGTTCCCGCATACTTCTCCGACCGACAGCGTCAGGCAACCAAAGACGCCGGCGAGATCGCCGGCTTCGAGGTCGAGCGCATCATCAACGAGCCGACGGCCGCCTCCATGGCCTACGGCCTCGACGACGACTCCGACCAGACCGTACTCGTCTACGACCTCGGTGGCGGTACCTTCGACGTCTCTATTCTCGATCTCGGCGGCGGCGTCTACGAAGTCGTCGCGACCAACGGTGACAACGACCTCGGTGGCGACGACTGGGACGAGGCCATCATCGACTGGCTCGCCGACGAGTTCGAGGACGAACACGGCATCGACCTCCGCGAGGACCGCCAGGCCCTCCAGCGGCTCAAGGACGCCGCCGAGGAGGCCAAAATCGAACTCAGTAGTCGAAAAGAGACCGAGATCAACCTCCCGTTCATCACGGCGACCGACGACGGCCCGATCCACCTCGAGGAGTCGATGACGCGTGCCAAGTTCGAGTCGCTCACGCAGGACCTGATCGACCGGACCGTCGAGCCGACCGAGCAGGCGCTCGAGGACGCGGGCTACGATGCGGACGAGATCGACGAAGTCCTCCTCGTCGGCGGGTCGACCCGGATGCCTCAGGTCGCCGAGAAGGTCGAAGAGCTGACCGGAAAAGCGCCCCAGAAGAACGTCAATCCCGACGAGGCCGTCGCGCTGGGCGCAGCGATTCAGGGCGGCGTGCTGGGCGGCGAGGTCGACGACATCGTCCTGCTGGACGTGACGCCGCTCTCGCTGGGTATCGAGGTCAAGGGCGGCCTCTTCGAGCGCCTCATCGAGAAGAACACGACGATCCCGACCGAGGAGTCGAAGATCTTCACCACCGCGGCGGACAACCAGACCACGGTGCAGGTCCGGGTCTTCCAGGGCGAGCGCGAACTGGCCGCGGAAAACGAGATGCTCGGCGAATTCCACCTGACCGGCATCCCGCCGGCCCCCGCCGGAACGCCCCAGATCGAAGTCACGTTCTCGATCGACGAGAACGGCATCGTCAACGTGAGCGCGGAGGACAAGGGCAGCGGCACCACCGAGGAGATCACCATCGAGGGCGGCGCCGGACTCTCTGACTCCGAGATCGAGAAGATGCAGCGCGAAGCCGAAGAACACGCCGAAGAGGACCAGCAAAAGCGCCAGCGCATCGAGGCCCGCAACAACGCCGAGGCCACGATCCAGCGCGCCGAGACGCTGCTCGAGGAGAACGACGAGCAGGTCGATGACGACCTTCGTGCGGACATCGAGGACGCGATCGAGGACCTCGAGGCGACGATCGACGACGACGATGCCGACGCTGACGACATCGAGACGGCGACCGAGAACCTGAGCGAGGAACTTCAGGAGATCGGCAAGCAGATCTACCAGGAAGCCGGTGCCGCGGACGCCGGTGCGGCCGGCGGCGCAGCGGGTGCCGGCGCGGCAGGCGCAGGCGGTGCGGCCGGCGCAGGCCCCGGCGGCATGGGCGACGGCCCGAACCCCGGTCCTGACGCGGGCGCTGCCGACGGCGAGGGCGAGGAGTTCGTCGACGCCGACTTCGAGGACGTTGACTTCGACGAGGACGAGTCCGAAGACGACGAGTAACGAGTCTTCGTTAACCCGTCAGACGATTCTAGCGTCGATCAGAACTTCAAGGGATGGGCCTACGAGACTGATCCGTCTAAAGCGACTAGTTTTCAACATCTCGGCGAGATGACGGGGGATCATATGGTATACGGCTGCTAACATCTAAGAAATTATTTTATTTCGGATCATGATTCTACCACAACAGTTATTACATTATTTTACATATAATATTCATGTCTAGGATAGATCTGTTATCACTGCTAGTTGGCTTCTTCTGGGGATCAGCATTTGTCGTGGTAAATCAAATAATTGGAGAGAAACGAAACTATATACCCAGACTAATTGTTGTACATGTAATTATTGTTATGTCTGCAGTGTTCGTACTCTTACGTTTAGACGGTTCTGTGATTGCTGCCGGTGTCGTTGCCCTTCTCGTATTAGCCCTTGCCAATTTCACTGAGTTTCCGAAAAACGGTTCAAACTAGGAATATCGCGAGCACGGCGTCCTCTCGGAACATCTCCGTCCGATCCGTCTCGAGACGAGATCGAATGGGGGCATTTCACGCCTTATAGTACGTGAGTCCTCCACAGCGTTCGAGTTACCGCTGCGGTGAAGGCGCAAGCACTGCACCCGCGAGCGACCACCGGGAGCGAGCGGCCTTTTTAGCGTAGATTTTTGCGCCGAGTGGTTCCGAGCGAAGCGAGCGAACCCGAGGCGGAAAAAGGTACGTCCGGAACGTTCGTTTCAAGTGTCTCAACCGACTATCGGGTGAACAACGAATGAGCGAGGACTTCTATGACGTTCTCGGCGTGAGCTCCGACGCGTCTGCCGAGGAGATCAAACAGGCGTATCGGTCGAAGGCCACCGAGTACCATCCGGACGTCAGCGACGACCCCGATGCCGAGGAGAAGTTCAAGAAAATCCAGAAGGCAAAGCAGGTCCTGACCGACGAGGAAAAGCGCGAGGCCTACGATCAGATGGGTCATGACCGCTACGAACAGGCCGAGAAACACGGCTTCGACGCGAGCGACGCCGGCGGTGCCGGCGGGATGGGGGGCGGCCCGTTCGGCGGCATGGGCGGTGGCGGAATGGGCGGCGGCATGGGTGGCGGCGGTCTCGGCGACATCTTCGAACAGGTCTTCGGCGGCGGTGGCGGCGGCCGCGGCCGTCGTCGACCCCGCAAGGGACGCGACCTGCGAACCGAACTCGAGATCAACCTCGAAGAGGCCTACGAGGGCGCGGAAAAGCAATTTACCGTCGAGCGGCCCGAGGAGTGTGACGTCTGCGAGGGCGAGGGTCATCCGCCGGAGGCTGACGCTGAGACCTGTCCGCAGTGTCAGGGACGTGGACAGGTGACGCAGGTCCAGCAGACGCCACTGGGTCGCGTCCAGCAGACGACGGCCTGTCCTCGCTGTGAGGGAGAGGGGACGCTGTACTCTGAGACATGCGGCGAGTGCCGTGGCGAGGGCTACGTCCGAAACGAGGCGACGCTGACCGTCGAGATCCCGGCCGGCATTCAGGAGGGACAGACCCTTCGGATGGAAGGCGAGGGGGCACCCAGCCCCGAGGGCGGTCCCCACGGCGACCTGCTGATCGACGTGACCGTCAGCGAGCACGACGAGTTCGAACGCGACGGCGACGACCTCCAGTATCGGCTGCCGATCTCGTTCCCGCAGGCCACCTTCGGCGACACTGTCGAGGTCCCCACGCTCGAGGGCGGTGCCGAGTTCGAGATTCCGAAGGGAACCCAGAGCGGCGAGACGTTCCGCCTCGAGGGCAAGGGCATTCCCCGGCTTCGCGGTCGCGGACAGGGGGACCTCTTCGTGAAGGTTCAGGTCGTCACTC
The DNA here is from genome assembly GCF_013456555.2 of Natrinema zhouii. Classification (GTDB taxonomy): domain Archaea; phylum Halobacteriota; class Halobacteria; order Halobacteriales; family Natrialbaceae; genus Natrinema; species Natrinema zhouii. Next base: position 505,295 of record NZ_CP059154.1, on the reverse strand, counting down.
CCGAGGGTCTCAACGAGGATCAGCGCGACGCGCTCGAGGAGTTCGCGGAGGCCGGCGGCGACGAGATCGAAGTGAAGGAAGGCTTCTTCGAGAAGATCAAGCGCGCGTTCTAGCGAGCGGACAGTTTCCACAGCGGGCACGACCATTATCTCACCGATAAATATGGGCTGGGGCCCGTCAGTCGTCGGTGATGAACATCGTTGGAACCTACCGGTCGGCGAATCGGCTGCGGAAGCTACTCCGGGCGGAACGGCGGTCCGGGTCATCGTTCGATCTTTCCCCCCGTCGCCGACTCCAGCTCTATCGACGCGGCTTTCTGAGCAAGTCCGGCGTTATCTACGACTTCGAGTCGAACGACCCCGCCGATTATCTCACTGATTACCAGCGCTTCGTCGGAACGAAGCGAATCAACGGCCACTGGAACGCGTTGATCGACAACAAACTCGCCTTCCACCGGGTCCTCGGGGAGTTCCCGGCTCACCGTCCGACCGTGTACGGGCTGCTCAACGACGGGCGCTTTCACACGTTCGATCCCGCCGAAGAGTCGGCGCTGACCGACGGGGGCATCGAACTCGAGCATTCGCCCGGATCGGCGACGACGCGGCCGACCGAGGAACCGATCGACTGGCTCGACGACGCCCTCTCGGACGGGGACCGGCTCGTGTTGAAGTGGTTCAGCGGCGGCGGCGGGAACAACGTTCACTTCCTCGAGCGGGTGGACGGCGAATACCGGTTCGACGGCGAGCGGACGAGCGAGTCCGACCTCGTCGAGACGCTCGCGGGCCTCGAGGACTACCTCGTCTGCGAGTTCGTCCAACAGGCCGACTACGCGGACGAGTTGTTCCCCGACACGGTGAACACGCTCCGGGTCCTGACGATGTACGACGAGCGGGCGGGAGAGGCGTTCATCCCGATCGCGATTCAACGGATCGGAACGGGGGACTCCGTCCCCGTGGACAACTTCTCGAACGGCGGATTGAGCGCAGAGATCGATCGCGAGACGGGCGCGCTCAGTGTGGGTGCGGAGTATCCACACGACGGTATCGTCGACTGGCACGAGAGTCACCCCGAGACCGGCGCTCGTATCGAGGGAACAGAGATTCCCGGCTGGGAGGAAACGCGAGACCGCTTGCTCGAGATCGCGGAAACGCTCTCCCACACACCCTACGTCGGCTGGGATCTGGTCGTCACCGACGAAGGCGAGTTCCAGATCATCGAGGCCAACAGCTATCCGGGCGTCGCATCGCTCCAGGTACACCGACCGCTGCTCGCTGACGATCGAACGCGACGGTTTTACCGGGATCACGGCGTCGTCTGAGGAGACTGACGGCGCTCGAGTGATTCACCTCTCGGACACTCGTCACGCGATTTCGCTCGAGCAGCCGCCCTCGAGCGGTCGAGGGAGCGGGTTGGCTGCTGTTATGAGTGTTACGGTATCGTACAGCATAGACTATGGCTGTTGCGACCGAACGATCGGACGAGGATACCCATGTCAGCACAACAGATACTGCTCCTCGCCGGTGACTTCGTCGAGGACTACGAGATCATGGTCCCGTTTCAGGCGCTCCAGATGGTCGGCCACGAGGTCCACGCCGTCTGTCCGGAGAAGGAAACCGGGGACACCTGTCCGACCGCTATCCACGACTTCGAGGGCGACCAGACCTACACCGAGAAGCCGGGGCACCAATTCGAACTAAACCACGACTTCGAGGACATCGATCCCGCCGACTACGACGCGCTCGTCGTTCCGGGCGGGCGCGCACCCGAGTACCTCCGAACGTACGACGAGGTGCTCGAGATAACCCGCCACTTCTTCGAGGCGGACAAACCGGTCGCGGCGCTGTGTCACGGAATCCAGATCCTCGCCGCGGCGGACGTGCTCGAGGGACGGACCTGTACCGGCTATCCGGCCCTCGAGGCGGACGTCCGGATCTCGGGCGGCACCTGGGAAGACGGCGTCACGCGCGATGGAAATCTCGTAACGGGACAGGCGTGGCCGGACCACCCCGAGTGGCTCGCGCAGTTCCTCGAGTGTCTCGGGACGGACATCGACCACGCAGAGCCGGCGGCCGCGGACGACTGACCTCAGCCCGCCGTACGGCGGGTTGCGATGGCGACGCCGGCGACGCGAGTCGGCGTCCTTTTTCCGCCCCGGTGCCCAGTCTCGAGTATGAACGCTGGGACGGTCGACGAGCTGTTCACCCGGGAGCTCCGCGACGACCGGATCGGACTCGTCGACGCGACGGGTCGGGAGTACGACTACCACTGGCTGTGTACCTCCTCGTGGCAGGCCGGGAACTTCCTGCGCCACGCGGGCGTTCGCGAGGGCGTCACCGTCGGCGTCGTCGGCGACGGCCCGCTCGCCCTGCTCGCCTTCTTCGGGACGACGCTACTCGAGGGAACCACCCGTTTCGAGCCGCCGACTGACCTCGCGGACGCGGACGACTTTCGGGCCCTCGTCGCACCCGTTTCGGCCCTCGAGGAGTACGACCTCCCGCGTGGCGCACAGCGCGTCGGCTACGGATCGAACCCCGACGCGCCGGACGTCCACCACTTCGACGCCGGCATCTGGACCGAAAACCCGTCGTTTCCGCCGCTAACTATCGATCCCGAGACGGCGATCCTGACCGACGGTGAGCGAACCGTTACGCACGGACAATTGCTCGAGGCCGCACACGCGGTGCTCGAAGAGACCGGGCTCGAGACGGACGATCGCGTCGTCGTTCGAGCGCCGCTGTCTGACCCCCGGACCGTGGCGGCGGGCATACTCGCGCCGTTGCTGGCAAAGGGCGTGATCGTACTCCCGGACAACGAGGAGGAACGGATGGTCGAACGGGGAGATTTTGCCGTCTCGAGCAAACCTCTCGAGTCGGTTCCCGAACCGAACCGCATCGATCTCGATGCGGTGACGCTTCCCTAACGGCGATCGATTCTCACTGCGACGATCAGAGCTCTCGGTACAACAGGTCCTCAACGGCGGGGCCCGACAGCACCTCGCCCTCGTGAGTGAACCGCGAGCCGTGACAGGGACAGTCCCAGGTCTCCTCGGCGTCGTTCCAGCGGACGAGACAGCCCATGTGCGGACAGGTCGCCGACACGGCGTGGGTCGTTCCGTCCTCCTCGCGGTAGAGGCCGACCGGCTGGCTCGAGCGCCGAACGACATGGGCGTCGCCGGGGGGCAGATCGGCCGTCCCGTCGGCTCCGAGCGTGGCGAGCAGCGATTTGATCCGATCGCCAACGAAACTGCCGCCGACTGTGGCGTTCTCCTCGAGGAAGCTCTTGGCCGACGCTTTCGGCGTGAACCGCTGGGGGTCGAACACGTCGGCCCAGGGGTTCGAGTCCTCGACGATCAGATCGGCGAGGATCATCCCCGCGGCGGTGCCGTTGGTCATCCCCCAGCCGCCGAATCCGGTGCCGACGTAGACGTGCTCCGACAGTGGATCGATCTTCCCGATGAAGGGGACGTCGTCCACCGGCGAGTAATCCATCGTCGACCAGCGGTACTCGATCGACTCGACGTCGAAGTGCTCGCGGGCAAACGCCTCACAACGCCGATACCGTTCGGAGGTCGGCGGGCCATCGATTCCGGGCTTGTGGCTCTGCCCACCGACCAAGAGGAGCTCGCCGTCGTCGGAACCGCCGCTGGCCGACGCGCTCGGTGAATACGTTCGCATCGTCGCCGGCGGCGAATCGGTGCTGTAGAACATCCCTTCGAGGGGCGTCTCCGCGACCCGAACGGCGAGCAGATACGCGCGGTGGGGATGCATCCGCGCGAAGTAGCCGGCGCGATCGAGGACGGGAAAGTGCGTCGCGACCACCACGTCATCGGCGACGACCTCACCGTGTTCGGTTTCGACGCGACACGGTGAGCCGGGATCGACCTCGAGCGCGCGCGTCTCCTCGAACACGTAGCTCCCGTCGCCGTGGACCCGTTCCGCGATCGCCAGCAGGTACTTCCGCGGATGGAACTCGGCTTGCTCGTCGAAGCGGACCGCACCGGCGGTGTCGAACGGCAGCGGCGTCTCATCGACGAAGGAGGCGGGGAGGCCGACTTGCTGGGCGGTCGAGACCTCGTCTCGAATCGTCCCGCGGTCGTCCGGCGATGCGGCGTACGTGTACGCTTCCGTCCGCCGAAAGTCGCAGTCGATATCCGCTTCCTCGATCCGCTGCTCCACGTAATCGATCGCGGCCTCGTTCGCGTCGGCGTACTGCCGCGCCTTCCGCTCGCCGAACTGGGAGACGAGCGTATCGTAGATCAGTCCGTGTTGGGAGGTGAGTTTGGCCGTCGTGTGACCGGTCGTGCTCTCGACGATTCGATCCGACTCGAGCACCGCGACGGAGCGACCGGCCTCTCGGAGTTCGATCGCCGCGGTCAGCCCGGTGATGCCGCCGCCGATGACTGCCACGTCGACTTCGAGGCCGTCCTCGAGCGGTTCGTACTCGGTCGTCGGCGTCGTGGCCAGCCACAGCGACTCTTCGCGCGGGGATTCGGGTGAGTCCGACATTGGAATCAGCGGCTCTCGCTATCACGTTCGAGGCAAAAGGTCTCAGGGGTCGAGGTCCCCGAAACGGCCGTCCCGACGCGGCCGTGGCTCAGTAATACGTGTCTGTCATCGCGACTGACGGAATGCTTTATCGGTACGCCGCTGGTCGTTGGTGCCATGCCAGACGTCGCAATCGTCGGCGGCGGTGCCGCCGGCCTGAGCGCAGCGCTGTTCACCGCGAAGAACGGCCTCGAGACGGTCGTCTTCGACACGGACGAGACGTGGATGCACAAGGCCCACCTGTTCAACTATCCCGGGATTCGAAGCATCAGCGGCAGCGAGTTCATGGAACTCACGCGCGGACAGGTCCGCGACCGCGGAGCCGACGTCCGCGTCGGCGAGGAAGTCACCGACGTCGATCCCGGCGACGACGGCTTCCGGGTCGAGACCGAGGACGGCGAGTACGAAGCGGACTACGCGGTACTCGCGACCGGTGCCGACCGCTCGATGGCGGAGGACCTCGAGGTCGACTTCGCCGACGACGGCACTGTCGACGTCGATCTCGACACGGAGACGAGCATCGAGGACCTGTACGCGACGGGCGCGATGGTCCGGGACGAGGAGTGGCAGGCCGTGATCGCCGCGGGCGACGGCGCGTCGGCGGCGCTGGACATTCTCAGCAAGGAGAAGGGCGAGCACTTCCACGATTTCGACGTTCCGGACGACGTCCCGTGATCGAACGGCAAAGCGGGGAACTCGGTCGGTGTTCGTCGGCAGCCGGGCAGTGAAATCGGCCGACAGCGCCACGCCTGCGTGTTCGGGGCGTGCGACTAAGCAACTGGTCACTAAAGTCTACTTGTATGACAATGAACGATCTCCACGAGCTGTTCGTACACAAGCTCGCCCAACAGTACTACATCGAACAGGAACTCGTCGAGACGCTCGACGAGATGGCCCGCAACACCACCAACGACCGGATGAGTCAGGGCTTCGCCGACCACCGCGACGAGACGCGCACGCAGGTCCAGCGCCTCGAAGACGTCTTCGCGGCGCTCGACCGACCCGCGGAAGCGCGGGACTGCGCCATCCTCGACGGGCTCGAGGAGGACCGGCGCGAACTCGAGGCCGAGATCGAGGACGACGAACTGCTCAACATGGTCTACCTGAACGCGGGGATGATGACCGAGCGCGTCGAGATGACGGCCTACGAGGGGCTGACGACGCTCGGGGAGCAACTCGAACTCGGTAACGACGTCCAACAGCCGCTCGAGTCGAACTACGACGAGGAGAAATCCGCGTTCCGCGAACTCGAAACCTTGGCGACCGCGAAGGACATGAAGTCCCTGTGGGATCGGCTGACGCCGTCGTAACTCGTGATACGCAGCGATACCGGGGAGCTTCCCGGTTCTCACCCCTACGTGAGCGCCGGGACCGGACGCGGTTCGCGAGCGCTCGTCGTCCTCCCCGGGATCGGCGACGCGATGTTTCCGGGAGAGTATCCGCCGTTTACGGGCTGGGGGCTCGCACCGTACTTCGCGCGCTACCTCGACGAGTACACGGTCTACCTCCTCAGCCGGCCGCGCGGTCTGCCGGCGGGATACGACGCTGACGACGCCGTCGAGTCACATCGAGAAGCACTCGAGGAAATCGCCGACGAGTACGAAGCGGTCGACATCGTCGGCGTCTCGATGGGCGGGATGATCGGCCAGGAACTGGCTCGCCGGCACCCCGAACTGATCGACCGGCTCGTGCTCGCGAACAGCGGCTGTCGTATCGACGAGGACGCTCACCCGACCGTCCGACGGCTCGAGGGCTCCGCTCGCGAGCACGACTGGGCGTCGATCCGGTCGACGCTCGCCACCGTGATGTTCTCGGACGGTCGGGCGATCGCGTATCCGCTTACCGTCCAGACCGTCGGTCGATTCCTCCAGCCCCGCCCGGCAGAACCCGCTGACGTGTGGCGATCGCTCGAGTTCGCACTGGGATTCGATAGCCGCGACCGACTCGAGGAGATCGATCGGCCGACGCTCGTGTTCGGCGGTGGCCGCGATCCGGTCTTCCCGCCGCCGATCACCCGGGAGACCGCGGAGCGGATTCCGGACGGGAGCGTGACGCTCGCGCCGAGCGCGAAACACGCCGCGTTCCACGAACGGAAACGGACGTTCGATTCGCGGGCTCGCTCGTTTCTCGAGCGATAACCCCGACTGGCGACGACCGATCACCAGTCTTCTTCCTGCTCTGTCGACGGTCATCCACCGAACCCTCGCCTACAAGACCGATCACGTCGAACGGGACGGTGTGCAACTCGAGTGCGTCTTCTTCGGCCCCTTTCGGGACGCGGTCGGCGAGAAGACCGTGTCCCACGAAACCGAGGCCGAAACCGTCGGCGAACTCCTGGCCGAACTCGAGGACGCGTACCCGCTCGAGGGCGAACTCGTGGCAGACGACGGGGACGGGCTGGCGGGAGACACGGTCGTCACCAGGGACACGAAGAACGTCGTCCACATCGATGGCCTCGAGACGGAACTGACGGACGACGCCGTGATTCGGCTGGTTCCATCGGTGTACGGCGGGTGAGCGGGCGGGTGTGATTCAGCCTCTCGCGCTACCCCGCTCTCAGTCCGCCGAGGGCACGACCGACTCGAGCGCCGCGTCCGGAACGATTCCGTCGTCCGTCCAGCCGCGCGTCGCGTAGTACTCGTCGATCGCCCGCTCGAGGTCCGGGATCTCGTACGGCAGCTCGTCGTCGCCCCGGTCGAAGCCGCGCTGGTTGTTGAAGTGGCGCTCGAGGCGAACCGTCTGCGCCCCGATCTCCATGAGGTCCTCGTAGTCGGCGTCGAACAGCGCTTCCAGACGGTCCTCCGTGACATAGCTGCTGCCGAACGCACAGATAATGCCCGTATCGCGGAACGCCGCCGCGTTCTCCTCGCGGACGAGTCGTTCGACCTTTCCGAGGGTTCCCTCCGGATCGAGTTCGCCGCTATACTCGAGGTTCATCAGTCCGGCGTACATGTGGTCCGCGCCGCGGTTCGCGACGGCGTAGGAGAGCCCCTGCCCATGGAGAACGCGCCCGTCGTGGGCGGCGAACTCCAGCCCCTTGACGGTGTAGTTGTCGACGTCAAGCTCGTCGTGGCAGCGGTCGAGGCCCTCGGCGAGGGTGTTGCCGATCCCCTCGCGGTACGCGATCTGCTCCGTGAGCTCACGAGCGAGGTCCGCGTTGCCGAACTCGTCTTCACTCGCGAGGTAGGCTGCGACGGTGATCCCGGCGGAGATCGTGTCCATTCCGAGGGAGTCACACAGCTCGTTCGCTCTCATTACGTCGACGATGTCGTCGACACCCTGGCTCGAGCCGAACGCGTAGACGGTTTCGAACTCCGGTCCCTCGGTTTCGACGCCCGTCTCCTCGTCCCGAGTGGGGAGCTTGCAGGCGTACGCACAGGCCGAGCACGCGCCCTTCTCGTACTTCTTCTCCTCGACGGCGGCACCGCCGATTCGGTCGGCGTGTTCGAACCCGTACTCGCTGAAGTATCTGGTCGGCAGCGAGAAGTTGTCGTTGATGAACTCGGTGCTGCCCGTCGTCCCCCGTCGTCGCAGCAGGTCGTCCGACTGTGCCGCCTCCCGGTGAACGTCCATCTCCGGCGGGTTCGGGATTTCGATCGGCGGCGCGGCGTCCCCGTCGAAGGTGACGCACTTGACGTTCTTCGATCCCAGAACAGCGCCCAGCCCGCCGCGCCCGAACGCTCGCGAGTCGAACGTCATCACCGAGGCGAACCGAACCCGATTCTCGCCGGCGGGACCGATCGCGATGCAGTTGTCCGGGCCGAGATCGTGGTGTTCGGCCATATACGCGGAGGTCTCCGGAACCGTCGCTCCCTCGAGTTCGGGGACCGCCTCGAACGCGACGCGCGGACGCGACGCCGCTTCGCTGCCCGACGAGAGTGATTCGCCATCCGTGACGTGGACGGCCAGCAACTCGTCGCTCTGCCCCGCTAGTTCGAGGACGCTGATCCCCGTTCCGACGAAGTTCCGCGAGAGGTAGCCCCCCGCGTTGGTCGAGACCAGTCCGTCGGTCAGCGGCGAGAGCCCGGTCATGTTCATTCGGCCGGTAAAGGACATTCGGGACTGCTGGAGCGGTCCCGTGGCGAGATACGCGCGGTTCTCGGGGCCGAAGGGATCCGCGTCGAACGGGATTCGCTCGTGAGCCAGTCGGGTCGCGGCTGCCCGCCCACCGACGGCCGCCTCGAGAACGCCGTCGATGGTCGTCTCGGTCGCCGTTCGCTCGCCGACATCGATGGAGAGGAGTGGCCCGTCTGCGTGGAGCATGCTACCCCATTCCACGAGGAGCCTCTTAGCTCTGGATCCGTTCGACGGACTATTTGAGAGTGCCAGCGGTGCCAATCGGCTCAACAGAATTATATTCGCTGCGGGAAAACGCCCTGGCAGTATGGTGTACGATGCGGTCCTGTTCGACTTCGACGGGGTCGTGGTCGAGACCCCCTCCTCCCAGCGGCTGTCCGCCGCGCTCGGTCGAACGTACGAGAAACTCGAGTGTGCCGGGCCGGCGGCCGAGACGCTCCGTGCGTTCACGTCCGGCGACTTCGAGTCGATCGCCCGGCGGTGTCACGGCCTCGGCATCGAGACGGACGCGTTCTGTGCACGGGCCGCCCGAGAGATGGTCCGGACCCAGTGCGACGCGGTCGAACGCGGGCTGCGATCGGTCTACGACGACATCTCCGCGGTTCGGTCGCTCGAGCAGCCCCTCGCGATCGTCAGCGACAACCATCCGGTCGTCCTCTCGACGCTGCTCGAGCGGTTCGGGCTCCGGTCCAGTTTCGAGACGGTCTACGGCTGTCCGCTGACTCCCGACGGGCTGTCCCGTCGCAAGCCCGACCCGACGAACATCGAGGCCGCGGTCGCGGACCTCGAGGCGGAGTCGGCGCTCTACGTCGGTGACAGGGCCGTCGACGTCCGGGCGGCTGATAACGCGGGTATCGATTCGGTACTGCTCTCGCGCTCCGCGGATCGAGACCCGGCTGAGCTGGACGTGGAGCCGACCTATCACTGCTCGTCGCTCTCGCGACTGCCCTCGATGCTTCGGTAGGCAGTGATCGACCCGATGATCGGGCAACGACTCAAGGCGGGAGCGGTAACGGGTCGGGTTCGGATGGCAGATTCGTGGCCGCGCTTTTTCCGCCCGCTCGTCGTATTCGAGGTATGGAACCCGACGACATCTGGACCACACTCAGAAAACAGTGTGAAGCCCTCGAGCCCGGTGCGGAACTGCTCACGCCGGTCTCCGAGCGGCCGTTCGGGATCGAACGGACGGCCGAGGATCGGATCGTCGTCCGGTTCGGGGACAGCGGCGAGCGGCGGCCGCTCTGGCGGGAGCAGTTCGTCGTCTTCCTCGAGCGCCTCGACGAGGGGTCGATCGCCATCGACCAGCTCCAGCCGGGTGTCGAGCCGTACGCCAGCGTCGTGACCCTCGCCGGCGCGTATACGGCCGACGACGAGACGATCGGGTACGACCCCGACGCCGCTGGCGGGGAGAGCCCGTTTCTCGTCCCGGCGGCGGACGCGCGGGACCCGCCCGAACGCGTCCACGACGACGCACTGGTGTTCGCGGCGCTGCTCGAGGAGATCGACGCCGACGAGCCGTCGGCGCTCGACACCGACTCGCTGACGGATCTGTACGTGCTCGCGTCGGACGTCCAGCACGGCTCCGATCGGTTGCGACGGTCGGCCCGCGAGCCGCTGCTCGAGCGACTCGGCCCGGAGCAGCGACTCCACGGGCGGTACGGAACCGTCCGGCGAACGACGCGAGAGCGCCGGCGGCCGAAGGACGCGGAAACGGTCTTCACCGCCCTCGACCAGCACGGCATCCCGCGCGAGTGGGTCACCGGCATCGATCGGGACAAGCTAGACGTCGTTCTCGCCGTGACCGACCTCGAGGAGGACGAGGTCTACGACGTCGACGAGGACGTCTACGTGCAGAAGACCGGCGTCGACGAGGACGAGAAGTACTCGCGACTGCAGGGGATCGCCGACCGGATCGACGAGCTCGAGGGTGCCGAGGGCGAGGAGCTACGCGACGAACTCGACGAGATCGAAGACCGGCTCGAAGAGGCGCTGTCGGCGGGATAAGTGCTCGAGGGGAACGGTGGGACGCTCGGGAGAACCGTCCGATACCCGTTTCAATCGGCCGCCCGTAGGTCGGTTCGACAACGATGTGCGCCCGTCGCATCGGAACCCGACTCCTGATGTCGCTCGTCGGCTGCCTGGTACTGGTGTGGTATCTCGGCCTGGCAGCCGTCAGCTACTGGGCGCTGTCGCTGCTCCGGGTTTCCGCACCCGACCCCGCGACGACGCTCCTGTCGATTGCCGGCATCGCCCTCCTCCTCGGCTACCTGAGCTACCGCTTCGGGACGAAACAGCTCCTCTCGAGCATCGAGGCGGTCGAACTGCCGCGGTCGCACGCGCCGGCGTTCTACCGACGGCTCGATCACCTCGAGTCCCGAATGGACGTCGACTCGCCGACCGTCATGATCGCGCGGCTGCCGGTTCCCAACGCGTTCGCACTGGGGAGCGGCCGCAACGGCGTGATCGTGCTCGACCGCTCGCTCTTTCGCCTGCTGTCGCTCGACGGCCTCGAGGCGCTGGTCGCCCACGAACTCGCCCACCTCGAGCGCAACGACGCGTTCGTTCAGACGCTCGCGTACAGCGTCTTCCGGACGATCGTCGGCTTCGTCTTCATGCTTTTGACCCCGCTCCTGTTGCCGATCGCGGGGGCCGCTCGAGCGATCGCGTGGATACGCGGAACCCCTCGATCGTGGTCGCGGACCGTGTTCGGCCGGCTGCTGGGGATCATCGAGAGCGGGGTACTGCTTTGCTTGCTGCTCGTGACGCTGGTCGTTCGCGCACACTCGCGTCGCAGAGAGTACGCCGCCGACGACCGCGCCGCCGCAGTCACCGGCAAACCGGTCGCGCTCGCCCGCTCGCTCCGGACGATCCAGCGCGCCGCGGAGCCGTCGCACGGACTGCTCTCTCCCCTGTACGTCCACACCGAGGATGAGGATCCGTGGACTCGGCTCCTCTCGACGCACCCCTCGACGGACGATCGGATCGAGCGACTGCTCGAGCAGGCGCGGGCAGCCAGCGGTCGGGTACAGGAATCGGTTCGGTGACGACTCGAAGAGGTAGACGAGTTTCGCCGTCAGCAACGTGTTTTCAGTCGAAGCTCGTTCGACTGCAGCCTACTCTAGCAACGTCGAAGACACCTGAGTAACGGTTTCGATCCCCCGTCGCCCCGCTGCGGGATCGTGGTATCCCACAAACCCTTTTGGCTGCACGCCGCCTATATCGAGTCATGTACGTGCGGGACGCGAAAAACAGGGAGGAGGTCTGGTTGCTGGATCACATCGAATCGATGGGTCTCGACGAGACGGCGTTCCGCTCGCGCGACTACGTCGTCGCGGTCGATGAGGAGTCCGGCGAGAAGGCCGGCTTCGGCCGCATCCGCGTCCACAAGCCCGACGAGGAGGCGGACGTCTGCGAACTGACCAGCATCGGCGTCCTTGAGGGCTGGCGCGAGCAGGGCGTCGGGGCCCACGTCGTGGAACGGCTCGTGGAGTACGCGAGCGACGAGGGGTTCGATACCGTCTACTCCCTGACCGGCGAGGGAAGATATCTCGCCCAGTTCGGCTTCCAGCGGATCGACGAATCGAGCCTCCCGGACGTTCTGCAGGACCGACTCGAGGCCAAACGCGACGGCGTCGACCCGGATGCGGTGGCGTTCTCGATCGACGTCGCCGAGTTCCGAGTGCCCGACCGGCTTCGGGACGCGTTCAAGAACGCTCCCGACGGGCGGGAGGACGCGGACGACGAGGAGTCGCCGGAGGATTTCGGGATCGACCCCGACTCGGCGACGTACAAGTACGATACGGGCCGGTAGCGATGGGGCGGTAGCGATGGGGCCGACGGCGGTGGCGTCCCCGCTCGAGTCACCGATTCGGACCCGGGCCGGCCGACCGCTCGTGGAAGCCGTGGCGGAACGCGATCCAGCCGATGCCGGAGAGAAACAGCATCGGGGGCAGGATGGCGAAGGCCCACAGCGGATCCAGCCCCCAGCGGAGCAAGAGCCCGAGGTTCACCAATCCGAGCGCGAGAAACGGCGCGACGTAGCGGGCGGCGCGACGGCGATCACCCGCATCGTCGGACCCGCCCGTCAGTTCCGTTGCCATGACCGAGGCATCGACGGCGCGAGACATAAGCGGTTGTGATGAGAGGAGTGATACTCATGGATTCAAACCAATCAGAAGTAGCGACTTCGCGTATCGATTCCGACGAGAGTGATAACGGTGACGACAGCGACGAGGTTCGCGTCTGGCTCGTCGAACGAACGTACGGCGACGACGAACTCAATCTCATCATCCTCGTGTACGCGACCGAAGACGGCCGGCGATACCACCGCCGCGAGCGCGCGTTGACGAGCTTTACGGGGCCGGCGCGGGAGACGAAAGCCGGGTTGCTCGTCGCAACCGACGCGCTGGGGACCGTCGACGATCCGGAGACGCGAGCGCGATACGCCGACGAAGCATCGCGGATGGCAGCGCAACACGATCCGACCGACAGCGTCTGAGACGACCGGAACGCGGGTCGGCGGGACGGCCGCGCAAACGCGGCGCGTTCATCAAAGTTCAAGCCCCGGCCGGTCCACGGTAACCATAATGTTCGATCCCGACGAACTCGAGGAGATCCGTGCCAGCAAGGAAGAGTGGCACGAGGAGGAAGTCGAGCCGGTCCTCGAGCGGTTCGGCGAGCGCAAGGAAACGTTTACGACCGATACGGGCGGCCAGGAGGTCGATCGACTCTACACGCCGGCGGACGTCGCCGACCTCGACTACGAAGAGGATCTGGGGAATCCCGGCGAGCCGCCGTACACACGCGGTGTGTACTCGACCGGCTACCGCGGGCGACTCTGGACGATGCGTCAGTACGCCGGGTTCTCGACGCCGGAGGACACGAACGAACGCTATCACTACCTGCTCGACCAAGGCCAGACCGGGCTCTCGATGGCCTTCGACCTGCCCACGCAGATGGGGTACGACTCGGACGCGGCGATGGCCGCGGGCGAGGTCGGCAAGGCCGGCGTCGCGATCGACTCGCTCGACGACATGGAAACCGTCTTCGACGGCATCCCGCTCGACGAGGTCTCGACGTCGATGACGATCAACGCGCCCGCATCGGTGCTGCTGGCGATGTACATCGCGGTGGGCGACCAGCAGGGCGTCGACCGCGAGGAGCTTCGCGGAACCATCCAGAACGATATCCTGAAGGAGTACATCGCGCGCAACACGTACATCTATCCGCCCGAGTCGTCGATGCGGATCATCACGGACATCTTCGACTTCTGTGCCTCCGAGACGCCGAAGTTCAACACCATCTCGATCTCGGGCTATCACATCCGCGAGGCCGGCTCGACGGCTGCCCAGGAACTCGCCTTCACGCTGGGCGACGGCATCGAGTACGTCGAGACGGCGATCGAGGCCGGCCTCGACGTCGACGACTTCGCACCCCAGCTGTCGTTCTTCTTCAACGGCCACAACAACATCTTCGAGGAGGTCGCCAAGTTCCGCGCGGCTCGCCGGATGTGGCACGACATCATCGACGAGCGCTTCGATGCGGACGATCCGAAGTCCAAACAGCTCAAGTTCCACACCCAGACGGCGGGTTCGATGCTGACCGCCCAGCAGATCGAGAACAACGTCGTCCGCGTCGCCTATCAGGCGCTCGCAGCGGTTCTCGGCGGCACCCAGAGTCTCCACACCAACGGGAAGGACGAGGCCCTCGCCCTGCCGACCGAGGAGTCCGTTCGCACCGCATTGCGGACCCAGCAGATCCTCGGCCACGAGTCCGGCGCGGCCGACACCATCGACCCGCTCGCCGGCAGTTACTACGTCGAATCCCTGACCGACGAGGTCGAGGAAGAGGCCTACGAGATCCTAGAGGAGGTCGACGACCGCGGTGGCATGCGCGATGCCGTCGAACAGCAGTGGGTTCAGCGACAGATCCAGGACACGGCCTTCGACCGCCAGAAGGAGATCGAGGACAAAGAGCGGATCATCGTCGGCGTCAACGAGTTCGAAGTCGACGAGGACCCCCAGATGGACGTCGAGGAGGTCACAGAGGAAGATCAGCAGCGACAGATCGATAGCCTCGAGTCCGTCCGCGAGGAGCGCGACGACGAGGCCGTTGACGCGGCCCTCGAGGCGCTGCGCGACGCGGCGCAGAGCGAGCAGAACGTGATGCCGTACATCATCGACGCGGTCAAGGCCTACGCGACGGTCGGCGAAATCTGTAACGTCATGCGCGACGAGTTCGGGGAGTACCAACCCGGCGGCGCGGTGTGAGCGACTGAACGTCGAATTAGAGTCGGGTAATCGCATCGGTGGACTTGCGTAATACCGTTTTACGACCGGTCCCGTCAGGTGATTCGAGGACAACACCTGATTAAACGGGAAATTCGGAGGAACGGCCGGACCAGTTTATCCTTATATCGGGCGACCACCTGTCGTGAGCGCACTATGAGCGAGCAACCCGACGAGCGATCGACCCCCGTATCGGAATCGGACGACTATCCATCGACCTCGCGCCGCCGTGTGCTACAGGCCGCCGCGGCCGCGGGCGGAGTCGTCGGTCTGAGCGGGATCGGCGTCGCCCAGTTCGAGTCTCAGACGATCGAACTCGGCGGCGAAACGAGCGGGTGGCAGGGCGTCTCGCCCGACCCGATCTCCGGCGAGACGAACCCGACGCTGGAACTCGAGGAGGGAACCACGTACGAGGTCACGTGGGAGAATCTCGACGGACTCTCACACAACTTCGTCATCGAAAGCGAGGACGGCGAGGACCTCGAGCGGACCGAGCTCATGAGCCAGCAGGGCGAGACCCAAACGCTCGAGTTCGAGGCGACGAGCGAGATGGCGGAGTACTACTGTGAGCCCCACTCGGCGACGATGCGCGGGGAGGTCTCGGTCGGCGGCGGTAACGGGACCGAAGAGTCGGAAGACGGGCAGGGCCAGGCCTTCTTCCAGTCGGGGACGGAGATTGGCGTCCAGACCCTCGCGGAGGGGATGACCGCGCCGACGGACATGGCGGTCGCCGACGAGGACCAGGACCGATACTTCGTCGCCGACCAGACCGGCGAGCTCTGGGTCGTCACCGACGACGGCCTGCAGGACGAGCCGTTCCTCGATATCAGCGATCGACTCGTCGAACTCGGCACGTTCGAGGGTGACTACGCGGATCCGAATCAGGACTACGACGAACGCGGACTGCTCGGAATCGAGTTCCACCCCGAGTTCTCGGAGAACGGTCGATTTTACGTTCACTACAGCGCGCCGCCGAACGACGAGACGCCCGACGGCTGGAGCCACGTCGAGGTCGTCTCCGAGTTCCAGGCCAACGAGGACATGAGTCAGGGCGATCCCGAGTCCGAACGGGTCCTGATGGAGTTCCAGAAGCCCCAGTACAACCACGACGCGGGACCGATGGCGTTCGGCCCGGACGGCTACCTGTACGTCCCGATGGGGGACGGTGGCGGTGCGAACGATAATATGGAGGGCCACGTCGAGGACTGGTACGACGACAACGAAGGCGGGAACGGGCAGGATGTCAGCGAGAACCTGCTCGGCGGCGTCCACCGAATCGACGTCGATTCGGAGGGTGACGACCGCCCGTACGGCATTCCTGAGGACAACCCGCTGGTTGACGAAGAAGACGCCCTCCCCGAGTACTACGCATGGGGAATGCGCAATCCGTTCGGCATCTCGTTCGATAGCAACGACCGGCTGTTCGTCTCTGACGCCGGACAGGACCTCTTCGAGGAGGCGAACCTCGTCGAGGCGGGCGGCAACTACGGCTGGAACGTCAAGGAAGGCACCCACTGCTTCAGCACGGACAGTCCGAGCCAGCCGCCGGAGGATTGTCCCGATTCGGCCCCCGACGAAGCTCCATACAACGGCCAAGAGCTGCAGGATCCGATCGTCGAGTATCCCCACGTCTATCAGGAGCAGACGGTCGGCATCACGATCATCGGCGGCCACGTGTACGAAGCCGATGCCGTCCAAGAGCTGAACGGCAAGTACATCTTCGGCGACTGGACGGCGGACCCGGCGCGGGAGTCACCGCAGGGACGGCTTCTCGCCGCCTCGGAACCCGACGACGACGGCGAACCGATGACCGGTGAAGACGGCGGTAATCAGACGGAAGGGGTTAGTCCCGATGCGGAGGGGGCCCCCGAGAACGCGACCGAAGACACGCAGGACGAGCCGATCGGCGGAGGTAACGAAACCAACGCCAGCGATAACGAAACGGCGGCCGAGAACGGTATCGAAGACGAGGGATTCGATAACGAAACCGACGGGACGAACGAAACGAACGCGACCAACGAGACGGCCGGTGACGGAGCAGCGAACGCCGGTGCCGGCGGTCAAGAACAGGTCGTCCCGAGAGACGAACTCTGGAATATGGAGGAACTTCAGGTCGCGGGAACCGAAGACGGCTCGTTCCCCTACTTCGTCCGGCAGTTCGGGCAGGACAACGACGGCAACGTGTACGTCCTCGCGAACCAGGTGGGCGTCCCCGAAGGAGACACGGGCGCGGTCATGCAAATCGTTCCACCGGGCGAGGGAGATTCCCTCTCGATGCCCGAGGGAGACGACGGCAGTCCGGAAGAGCAGGAGGCCGACGAGAACGCGACGGAGGACACGCAGGACGAGCCCATCGAAGAGGGCAACGAGACCGCGGATAACGAAAGCGGGATGAACGACACCGCGACCGACGACAACGCGACATCCGAGGACGCGTAACGACTCGAGCCGCTGGTCTCGATCGAAAGACGATCCACTCGCGCCATCGACCGCTTTTTTCGGAAGGTGAACTGCGGAGCGAGTATAGCGCTCTCAGCGGACAGTCGGGGATCCCTCGAGTAGCGACGGGCTCGCTGGTCGTTCCTTGCTGGCCGGACCTTGATGCTGAGTGGCGGTGAACCGCCTGCTATGAGCACGACTTCCACGAGCGGAACGGTCATCGCACAGGGGGCCGAGATACCCGTGTTCGGACTTGGCACCGCGGGTATGACCGGCGACGACTGCCAGCGGGCCGTCGAAACCGCACTGGCGGTCGGCTACCGTCATATCGACACCGCCCAGCTGTACGACAACGAGGCCGCGGTCGGTCGGGGAGTCGCCGAGAGCGACGTCGACCGCGAGGACGTCTTCGTCGTGACGAAAGTCCATCCCGATAACGCCGCTCGAGCGGACGTGCACGAATCAACCCAACAGAGCCTCGAGCGGCTCGAGCTCCAGACAGTCGACCTCCTCCTGTTGCACGGACCGAGCGACGAGGCACCGCTCGAGGAGACGATCGGTGCGATGAACGAACTCCAGCACGACGGGCTGGTCGAGCACGTCGGGATCAGCAATTTCGGGATCGAGGGGCTCGAGGATGCGATAGAGCAATCCGAGACGCCGATCGTCACGAACCAGGTGAAGTACCATCCGTACCACCAGCCGGACGACCTCATCGCGTACTGCGTGGAGAACGAGATTCTCCTGACGGCGTACAGTCCGCTCGCGGAGGGAGCCGTCGTCGGTGACGACCGACTGGAGTCGATTGGCGAGCCCCACGACAAGTCGGCGGCGCAGGTGGCCCTGCGGTGGCTGATCCAGCACCCCTACGTCGCGGCGATTCCGAAAGCGGCGAGCCGTGAGCATATCGAGGCTAACGCGGACGTCTTCGACTTCGAACTCTCACCCGAAGAGATGCGCGCGGTGTTCGACCTCGACGGCGGCCCGTCGGATCGGCTGGCCGACCAGTTGCAGCTGGAGTGACGGCCGACGCGAGGCGGTGGTCCCGCACCTCGAGTGCGATCGAACCGGACGAAAAATCATAACAGTAACACGGCCGCTCCGAACAGTATAGTTCGATGCACTACGATCACGCCGGAATCGCGATCGACGACGCAGCGGACCTCGCAGCACTGTACGGCGACCTCTTTGGCCTCGAGGTCGTCCACGAGGAGGAGTTCGACGGCATGCGCGTCGTCTTCCTCGACTGCGGCGACGGCTACTTCGAACTGCTCGAGCCGCTCGAAGCGGACGGGACGATCGCTCGCTACCTCGAGAACAACGGTGCGGGAATCCACCACCTCGCGCTCGCGACCGACGACCTCGAGGGGGCCCTCGAGACGGTCCGCGACCACGACGTGGCACTGATCGACGAGGAGCCGCGACCGGGCGCGTGGGGTCACTCGGTGGCGTTCCTGCATCCGAAGGATACCGGTGGAATCCTCATCGAACTCGTCGAGCACTGATCGCCTCGGCTCCCGGTTTCCTCGTCCGCTGAACACTCAATGCTCGGCCGCGGTGATCCGCTGCGTCTCGTCACGAGTCTCGTGGTAGATTTCGACGTGCCCCGGATACCGCCCCTCGAGGCCGATCTGTGCCTCGTAGTCGGCAGTGCCGAGGCAGTCGGTACAGGTGTCGCTCTCTTGGTCGCCGACCGCGACGGTGATCGAGAGGATATCGCGTCGCTCGTCGTAGTCCGTCTCGGCCAGCGAGAGGCCGTGACACGGCGTCGGCGTCGTGATCTCGCCGTCGACGATCACCGTTTCGTCCGCGAACTCGACAGTGGCACTGTCGTCGTCCGTCTCCGCTGCACACTCTCGCTCGCCGACCTCGAGAGACGCGTCTGCAACCGCCGGAACCGGACAGGAGATCGAGGTCGAGGTCGACTCCGTCTGCGTGCCGGTATCGCGAAGCGTCAGGGTCGTTCGAGAGCGAGTACAGTCGAAAGGGTCGCGGTCGACTCCGTCGGTTACGGTCGACTCGCTCGTGCCGTCGTCGCTGCTCGTCGTGACGGTGACCGTGTACGATCGTGGTTCGACGAGGACGAGCGTGAGTCCGTCGCCCGCCGCCAGCTCGAGGTCGCGCTCGAGCAATGCGCCGGTCTCGCCGTCTCTGTCATCGTCTCCGTTGTCGTCATCTCCGTCGGCCGTAATCGTAACGGAGACCGTTCGATCGGTCTTGCCCTCGTTTCGCAGTTCGAACTCGTGTGGCGGGTGGGCGTCGGGGAACGGAACCTCGTCGGGGTCGCCGACTTCGATCGTGTCGCCCGAGTTCGATTGGGTAGTATCGCTCGAGTCGCCAGCAGGATCGTCGTCGGTACTGGAACGGTCCGTCTGCAGTCGTTCGAACGTCGAACCCGTACAGCCGGCCAGTCCACAGACCGCGCCGGTCGTGCCGGCGAGGAGGTCTCTTCGTCGCATACGCGATTCCACCACAAAGCGGCATAAACACCTTTGTCACGCGTTCTAACCTATACGCTAGAGCGACTATCGGCTCTCCTGGGACAGGCAAATGTCACGGTCGGACTGAAACCCGCCGCGCGTATACGCCAGTGTATGCGTAGCCTCCTGCAGCGTGAGAAACGGCCCGACGGTACCAGCGGAACGCGTCGACAGTCGGAGACGGACGGGAGTTCGATAGCCGAAAGCGGACTGTTTCGGATCGCACGCGTCCTGTTCGGTGCCGTCCTCGCGTTCATGGCGACGGACAACCTCCAAAACCTCGAGGGTCGCGTTCAGTACGCCGAGATGAAAAACGCGCCGGCCCCGTCGTTTTCGGTTCCGGCGATAAGCGGCGGCCTCCTGTTCGGCGGTATCGGGGTCGCGCTGTGGCGGGTGCCGGCCGCGTCCGCCGCCGCAATCGCTGGATTCTTCGCCAGCGTCACCCCAGTGATGCACGACTTCTGGAACGTCGACGATCCCGAGGAGAAACAACAGCAGCTCACCGACTTTTTGAAGAACACCGCCCTGCTGGGAGCGGCGCTCGCGTTTCTGAAACTGGGACGTGCGCAGGAATCCGACGCGTGAGTTCGACCGATCGGTACCTCGCGGCCAGTCTCGTGGCAGTCGGCGGCAGTTGCCGTCGGTCGTCAGCCGAAGTTCTCGATCAACGCCTCGTCCGGATCGCCGCCGGCGTCGTCGATCGCCTCGGCGACGAACGTGACGAAGTCGTCGAAGCCGAACGCGTATAGCTGGCCCGCCTCGCGGTGCGTGGCAATCGCGTCCGCCAGTTCGTCGTTCGCGTCATCGCCGACGAACCGGACCGTCGCGCCGGCGTCCTCGAGCGCCTCGAGACGGTCGGTGTGGGCCGGTTCGTCCGCCTGATAGATCACGACGGCGTCGCGGCCCGCGTCGTGGGCCGCTTCGGCGATCGCGACCGCGGGACCGATCCCCGGCCCGCCGGCGACCGCGACGACGTCGTCCTCGCCGTCGTAGGTGATCGTGCCGAACGGCCCCTCGACGGTGACGGTTTCACCGCCCTCGAGGTCGGCGAGCCACGGCGAGAGATCGCCGTCGGGATCGACGCCGACCGTGAGTTCGAACGTCGTTCCGACGTCCGGCGACGAGAGCGTGTAGTGACGCGAAACCTCCTCGCCGTCGGGACTGGCCCGCAGCAAGACGAACTGTCCCGGATGGGCGTCGAACCCATCGGGCGTTTCGAGCTCGAGTGCGACGGTGTCCGGACCGACTTCGCTGACCGATGCGACGGTGACTGACGTCCCTTCCATGTCGAACCTGTTCGAAAGCCGATTGAAAAGGCGTTCCGTTCCATCCCGGCGGACGCCACTGTGCTGTCACGGCCGGGCGAATCGCGCGGATGAGAGCGACGACGCCACACCGCTCACGCGTTTTCGTACCGTTCTCCTCCTGCGCGAATCGTCGCCGCGAATTCGTTCCCGACCACCGCAGAACGGTTCTCCCGCTCGAACATCGTTCCCGCTATTGCGGTCGTTCGACTGGGGTTTCAGAAGCCTTTTCATTTGTGGGGGGTAACCCTCAGCATAACATGGCAGAGGATCTCAACTGGGCGGTAGGGGGCGAGGCCGGCGACGGTATCGACTCCACAGGTAAAATATTCGCTCAGGCCCTTTCCCGAGCCGGACGACACGTATTCACGTCGAAAGACTTCGCGTCGCGAATCCGCGGCGGCTACACAGCCTACAAGATTCGGACGTCGGTCGAGCAGGTCCAGAGCGTCGTCGATCGACTGGACATTCTCGTCGCGCTCACACAGCGAACGATCGACGAAAACCTCGACGAACTTCACGACGGCAGCGTCATCATCTACGACGGTGAGCGCTCGTGGGAGGCCGAGATTCCCGACGAGGCGACCGCAGTCGACGTTCCGCTGAAGTCGCTGGCCGAAGAGGCTGGCGGCGCAATCATGCGCAACATCGTCGCGCTCGGTGCCGCGTGTGAAATCACCAATTTTGACGTCGAGTATCTGGACGAGGCCCTCGAGAAGCGCTTCGGTGGGAAGGGCTCGAAGATCGTCGAGAACAACAAGGCGGCCGCCCGGGCGGGACAGGAGTACGTCCAGGAGAACTACGATCTGGACCACCTCGGCTACAACATCGACACGACCGACAACGATTACGTCCTCCTCAACGGCAACGAGGCGATCGGGATGGGTGCCATCGCAGCCGGCTGCCGATTCTACGCCGGCTATCCGATCACGCCCGCGACGTCGATCATGGAGTATCTGACGGAGCGTATCGAGGACTACGGGGGTCACGTCGTGCAGGCGGAAGACGAGTTATCGGCGATCAACATGTCGCTCGGGGCCGCACGCGCCGGTGCCCGATCGATGACCGCGACGTCGGGAGCCGGGATCGACCTCATGACCGAAACCTTCGGCCTGGTCGCGACCAGCGAGACGCCGCTGGTCATCGCCGACGTGCAGCGCTCCGGTCCCTCCACTGGGATGCCGACGAAACAGGAACAGGGCGACCTCAACATGGCGCTGTACGCCGGCCACGGGGAAGTCCCGCGGTTCGTCGTCGCGCCCACGTCGATCACTGAGTGTTTCTGGAAGACTGTCGAGGCGTTCAACCTCGCAGAGAAGTACCAGACGCCGGTCTTCCTGGTCTCCGATCTGGCGATGTCGGTCACCGAACAGACGTTCCCGCCGGAGGTCTTCGACATGGACGACGTCGAGATCGATCGCGGCAAGCTCGTCGACGAAGACGGCGTCGACGAGTGGCTCGACGCACAGGGTCACTTCCGCGCTCACGCCGTCACCGAAGACGGCGTCAGCCCGCGCGCCATCCCCGGCACGACCGACGCCGCACACATGTCCACTGGCCTCGAGCACGACGAGCTCGGCCGCCGGACGGAGGAAGAAGACGAGCGCGTCCACCAGGTCGACAAGCGATATCGCAAGGTCGAGACCGCACGGAACGAGGAAGACTGGGACTACCGCGAGTTCGGGAACCCGGACGCCGACAATCTCATCATCTCGTGGGGATCGAACGAGGGCGCGCTCATCGAAGCCCTCGACTACCTCGAGGAAGACGGCATCGACGTCCGCGTCATCTCGGTTCCCTACATCTTCCCCCGGCCGGACCTGACCGAGGATATCGAGGCCGCAGACGAGACGATCGTCGTCGAGTGTAACGCGACCGGGCAGTTCGCCGACGTGATCGAACACGACGTACTTACCCGTGTGAAACGCATTAACAAGTATACAGGCGTTCGATTCAAGGCGGACGAACTCGCAGACGACATCACCGACAAACTCACCGAAGAGGTACCAGCATAATGAGCTCCGACGTACGATTCACCGACTTCAAATCCGACAAGCAGCCAACGTGGTGTCCCGGATGCGGCGACTTCGGGACGATGAACGGCATGATGAAAGCCCTCGCGAACACCGGCAACGACCCCGACAACACCTTCGTGGTGGCGGGGATCGGCTGTTCCGGCAAGATCGGGACCTACATGCACAGCTACGCCCTTCACGGGGTCCACGGCCGTGCGCTCCCGGTCGGGACCGGCGTCAAGATGGCCCGCCCCGATATCGAGGTCATGGTCGCCGGCGGCGACGGTGACGGCTACTCGATCGGTGCCGGTCACTTCGTCCACGCCGTCCGGCGGAACGTCGACATGTCCTACTGTGTCATGGATAACCGCATCTACGGGCTGACGAAGGGGCAGGCCTCGCCGACCTCGCGATCGGACTTCGAGACCTCGACGACCCCCGAAGGGTCGAAGCAGCCGCCGGTCAACCCGCTCGCCCTCGCGCTCGCGTCCGGTGCGAGCTTCATCGCCCAGTCCTTTAGCTCGGACGCGATGCGTCACGCCGAGATCGTCCAGGAGGCGATCGAACACGACGGATTCGGGTTCGTCAACATCTTCAGCCCGTGTGTCACGTTCAACGACGTCGACACCTACGACTACTTCCGCGACAACCTCGTCGACCTGCAGGAAGACGAGGACCACGATCCGAACGACTACGAGGCTGCCAAGGAAGTCATCCTCGACAGCGACAAGGAGTACCAGGGCATCATGTATCAGGACGAAAACTCCGTGCCGTACCACGAACAACACGGCGTCACCGAGGACATGTCCGAGATTCCCGACGGTGCACCCGAGGACGCGATGGACCTCGTCCGCGAGTTCTACTGAGGCCGCCGTTCGTTAGTCATTTTTGCGCGCCGCGTTCGCTGTTTGCGGTGGGCGCTATTTGCGGTTCACTCCGGACGTTACTCGCGGCTCACTCCAGCAGCTATTCGCGTTTAATTCAGTGCAACCGAAAACGCGGTCGCCTGTGTCTCGTTCGGTTTCGTTCGATTCGACGACGATCTATTGGTATCGCGAACCGAGACGCTGCACCGTTCGTTAGCTCTCGACGGGGTGCTCGACGGACTCCATCAGTTCCTCGACGTTCGCGGATTCCGCCGTGAGCATTCTGGGATAGGTCCCGAGTATCACGAGCAGATCGCCGTCGTGATCGAACGACGTCAGCTTGATCTCGATATCGACCGTCTCTCCCTCGAGGTCGCTCTCGCCGACGAACAGATCCACCTCGCGGCCGTCGCCGAGGATATCGAGACCGAACGACTCGTCGTGCCGGATGTTCCTGATATCCCCGTTATCGCTGGGCACCTCGCTCAGGAACCGCTCGAGAAGCTCCTTGTTCGACATATCGTCGAGCGGGTTGAGCGATCGACCGGCGACCGTCATGCCGGGGATCGAGACGGCGGCGAAGGCGGCACCCTCGTGCGTTCCGCCCAGATAGTCGACCGCCTTCGTGTAGACCGAACGCCAGATTCCGGCTCGGACGTCGCGTTCGACGCCGCCGGGAAGCTCGACCGTTCGCTCGATCGCGTCGTTGTTGACGCCGCTTTCCTCGTAGCCGGCCGCCTCGAGTGCGCCGTCGGTCGGGGCGACGCGGTCGGAATCGAACTCGAGTGGCCCGTTGCCGAGAACGACGTCGATACAGCCGGCCGTCAGCGCGAGGGTGCCGGTCGCGCCCGCAGCGAGCAACGATCGGCGGGAAATAGTCATTATCGGAGAGATTCGCTACGAGCGGCATATCCCTTGTGGCCTCCATAGATTCGTTGACAGAATCGACAGCTCGTCGGGATCGCTCGAACGGCGACCACGGGCCGACGAACACATGAAGAGTTATCGGGATCGACTGCCCCCGTTTAGCCATGACCGAATTCGCAGCGCGAGTCGAGCAGGTGTCGATCAGTGGCATCCGCGAAGTGTTCGAGGCCGCCGACGAGGACGCGATCAACCTCGGACTCGGCCAGCCGGACTTTCCGACACCCGCCCACGCACGCCGCGGCGCGATCGAGGCGATCGAAGCCGGGCGGGCCGACGCCTACACCTCGAACAAGGGCACGCCACAGCTTCGAGAGGCGATTTCGGCGAAGTACGACCGCGACTACGGCCTCGAAGTCGACCCCGAAGACGTGATCGCCACCTCGGGCGGCAGCGAGGCGCTCCATCTCGCGCTCGAGGCCCACGTCGACCCCGGCGAGGAAGTGATCTTCCCCGACCCCGGTTTCGTCTCCTACGATGCACTGACGCACATCGCCGACGGTACGCCGAAGCCCGTCGGGTTGCGGGAGGATCTGACGCTCGATCCCGCGGCGGTCGAGGACGCGATCACCGACGAGACGGCCGCGTTTATCGTTAACAGCCCCGCGAACCCGACGGGGGCCGTCCAGAGCGAAGACGACATGCGCGAGTTCGCCCGCATCGCCGACGAGCACGACGTGCTCTGCATCTCCGACGAGGTCTACGAGCACATCGTCTTCGAGGGCGAGCACCACTCGCCGCTGAAATTCGCCGAGACGGACAACGTCCTCGTCGTCAGCGCCTGCTCGAAGACCTACTCAATGACCGGCTGGCGACTCGGCTGGGTCGTCGCTTCCAACCGACGGATCGAGCGCATGCTTCGGGTCCACCAGTACGGGCAGGCCTGCGCCTCCGCGCCCGCACAGTACGCCGCCGAAGCAGCTCTGACGGGTCCACAGGAGCCGGTCCAGGAGATGGTCGACACCTTCGAACAGCGGCGGGACCTCGTGCTGGACGGGCTCACCGATGCCGGCCTCGAGGTGCCAACCCCCGAAGGAGCCTTCTACGTCATGCCGAAGGTCCCCGACGGCTGGTGTGACGAAGTGCTCGAGCGCGGCGTCGTCGTCGTCCCCGGCGATGCCTTCGGTGCGAACGGTGAGGGCTACGCACGGCTCTCCTATGCGACCGGGACCGAGGAACTGAAGGAGGCGCTCGAGATTATCGACGACGCGACTCGAGCCGTTCGATAGGATTTTCTCGAGCCGACTGCTGTTACCAGTACATCGGCGGGTCTCTGTGGGTCGGTTCTCTCTCTCTCCGCTGCGTCTTCCATCGAACGAGCTGTGGAGACGAGCTGTATATTCACTTCGGACCGGGAAACCGGCGTGCGGTGGCGCGCGCTGTCGGCCGAGCGAGCGTCGCGAGGCGCGAACACAGTGAGCGCCTCGGAAAGCGAACGGTGACCGTAGGGAACCGTGAGCACAGCGAGAGCGGCCGACAATGTCGTGCGAGGGATGAGGACCGCAGCGACCCGGGGGAGCGAGGACCGCAATCGGCTGGGGAGGGCGAGGCAACTCCGTGCTGCCACGATGAGCAGGACGCTCCGCCTCATTCTCGTTTTTCTATGTCAATCGATCAGTTAACATGTATATAGAACAGCATTCTTGAAGGCGGTTGGGTGAAAAATGCGTCCTGCTGTCGTGGCAACAGGGGATTGCCACGCCCTCCCCAGCCGATTCGCTCGTTCACGCTGTTCACTCACTCATCCCTCGCACAATGTCGTCGGTCGCCCTCACCTTCGTTCGGCCGACCGACAGCGCGCGCCACCGCACGTCGGTTGATTAGTCTGAGCGATACAGGGACCATCGACGCTGAACGCTCCTGCTTTCGCAGTAGCCACGTGTCCGATCCCAAAACGGCGGAGAAAAGTCCGGGAGCTTTCAGCGCTGTGCTGACGCGAATTCGTCGACGATCGTCTCGCAGAACGCCTCGAGGTCGTCCGGGTTCCGACTCGTCACCAGGCCCTCGTCGACGACGACCTCCTCGTCGACCCATTCGCCGCCGGCGTTGCGAATGTCGGTCTGGAGACTGTGGTAGGAGGTCAGCGTCTTGCCGTCGACGACATCGGCTTCGACCAGCGTCCACGGGCCGTGGCAGATCACGCCCGCCGGCTTCCCGTCCCCGACGTGCTGTTGCAGGAGTTCTACGCCGTCCTCGTCGGTTCGGAGCGTATCAGCCCCCACGGTCCCGCCGGGGGCGATCAGTGCATCGTAGTCGTCCGCCGAGACTTCGTCGAACGATTTCTCGACCTCGTAGCTGTCGCTCCACTCGAGATCGTTGTTCACCGTCTGCGCCTCGCCGGTCTCGCTGCCGAGCACGTCGACGGTGGCTCCGGCGTCGGTGACCGTCTCCTTCGGTTCGGTGAACTCGATCTCTTCGGTGCCTTCCGGTGCGAGGAAGATTCCGACGGTCGTCTCCTCGAGCGGCTGCTGGCCAGATTCGCTCATACTGAAAGCGAGTGCGCTCGTGCAGACAAGGGTTGTACTTGCTGGTGCAAAACGACCGGGCAGCGCTCTGATCAACGCGGCGCGCTCGAGTACCAGGGAGACCGCTCCGAGGACCCCGTCTCCCCTGCCGTCACGTGTACCATTTTACGGCCCCGATCCGTGGTCTCGAACGATATGCGCGCTGTACGCCTTCACGAGCACGGCGATGCGGACGTACTGCAGGTTGACGAGATCGACCGACCGGAGCCAACCGCGGACGAACTACTGATCGAGGTCGCCGCCGCGGGCGTCAACCCCGTCGACACCTACTTCCGGGACGGCTCGTACACGCCGGTCGACGTGCCGTTTACGCCAGGCGTCGACTTTTCGGGTATCGTCGCCGAGGTGGGAGACGCCGTCGACGACTTCGAGGAAGGCGACCGCGTCTACGGTACCGGTATCGGCGGGGCGGCCGCGCAGGGTGCGTACGCGGAGTACGCGACGGTCCCGACCGATCGCGTCGTCCACCTCCCCGACGACGCTGATCTGACCGAGGCGGGAGCCGCGGGCGTCGCCGCCGTCACCGCCTGGCGCGCCCTGATCGATCACGCCGACCTCGAGCCGGCCGAACACTGTCTGGTCCACGGCGGATCGGGCGGCGTCGGCCACGCGGCTGTCCAGATCGCGGCCGCCGTGAGCGCGCGGGTGATTACGACCGCGTCCGAGGAGTACCACGACGCCCTCGCCGACTACGGAGCCGAGACGGTGCTCGACTACGGCAGCGACGATCTGGCCGACGCCGTGCTCGAGGCCTCCGAGGGCGGCGTCGATGCGGTTCTCGATCACCGCCTCGACGACTACCTGCAGTTCGACGCGGATGTGGCCGCAGAAGCTGCTCGAGTCGTCGGCATCGGCGAGAACAGTCCCGATCCGGGCTTTACGAACGACGGCGCGGCCCGATCGAAGGACGTCTCCTACCAGTTTATGAGCATGTTCAACACGCCGGATCTGCGCGCGCCGCTGCGCGGGGTCGCCCACCTCATGGATACCGGCGCGCTCTCGATCGAAATCGCGCGGACGTACGACCTCGAGGAGGCCGCCGACGCCCAGCGGACCGTCATGTCGGATAGCTTCCTCGGGAAACTCGTCATCGAGCCGTAGCGATCAGTCGAACACCGAGCCGCGATCGAGCCGCGTGCCGAGCAGCTGTCGAATGCCGACGACGAGCCCGTGATCGGGGCCCTCAGCCCAGAGCGCCGTCTCTTCCGTGTTACTCGGTCGCGTCCCGTCCGACAGCGCGCTGAGGAGGACCGCTCGACGGTCGACCAGCAGGATCCGACTCAGCCACTTGCCCTCGAGTCGCGCCGGGTCCGCCGCGAGCGCGGTCGTCGCCACGGCGGCATCGGGAACGCGCGATCGAATCCGTGCTGCCGTCTCCTCGGACGGGACTTCGATCAGGACGGAGACGCCCGACTCGGACGCCGCTGCGAGCCGATCGAACAGTTCGTCGTCGAGCGTGTCCTCGTCGGCGATGAGCACGTAAATCTCGTCGGTCGCATCCTCGAGAAGGAGCCCGAGGCGATCGGTCACGTTATCGTGATCGGCGATCGCCCACGCGCCCTGCTCCTCGAGACCTTTCGATCGGCGGAGCTTCGAAAGGGCGTCGTCGGTGGCCTCGAGCATGGACGCGTACTGTTCGCGAAGCCGATCGAGGACGACATCCTGGGGAAGTGCTCGGTACTTGCGGGGTTCGGTCTGCTGGATGTCGACGAGTCCGTCTCTGTGCAGTCATTCGACGGAGTCGTACACGCGAGAACGAGGGACGTCCGACAGCGTGTGGATCTCGGACGCGCTCGCTGTCTGGACGCGCGAGAGTGCGACGAAACAGCGGGCCTCATACTCAGTGAGGCCGAGGTCGTCGAGGAGCCGCACCGCCTGACTTTCGGTGGGCATACATGCCCATTTCTAGGGAATCGGACGGGTATACTACGGGCCTATTCATGCCGGGCCGCTATCGGGATTCCTGCGG
Source organism: Natrinema zhouii (assembly GCF_013456555.2). Lineage (GTDB taxonomy): Archaea > Halobacteriota > Halobacteria > Halobacteriales > Natrialbaceae > Natrinema > Natrinema zhouii. The sequence continues at coordinate 475,865 of NZ_CP059154.1, read as the reverse complement.
GGGGCCGCGAACGGCCTCCTGCCGGGAGAGCAGCGCCCGTCCGCGATCGCGAAGCGTGACCGTCTCCGTCGCGGAATCGTAGTCGACGGCCTCCGCGGCCGCCAGTTTGGGAATCTGCGTGTGGTGGAGCGAGATCCGAACGGCCCGGCGGTCTCTCGCCGAGACGTCACCGTGATCCGAGATCGCGTTCGGCTCGGAGCCCGCCTCCTGTGCCGCGATCTCCACTGCGAGCTCCGTCAGTGTGGCGGAGCCGTCGCTCTCCTCGAGAGAGTCCAATATCGCACGGCGGCGTCGATTCGACAGCAGATCCATCGCCGTATCGACGGCGTCAGCACGTGAATCGCCAAATGCGGTGAGGCTCTCGGGTGAGTTCAGTAGCGGGATCATACTCCCACTAGGTGCCAGACGGTATTTATACAGCGTGTGAGTCCGATCGAAACACTCCCGCTGTTTCTCGAGACGAGGTCGGCACCGACTACGCGAGGTCGGCGACCGCTTCCATCGTCGTTCGCTTGTCGTCCTCGGTCATCCCATCGACGAATCCGACTCGAACGGCGTCGACACCCTCGATCTCGCTGTACGCCTCGACCCAGTCGCGGACCTCGTCGGGCGTGCCCGCGGGAGCGAGTTCGTCGAGAACGTCGTCGGGCAACGCGTCGGCCATCGCGTCCGTATTCCGGTCATCCCACGCGGCCCGGATCTCCTCGACGACGTCGGAATAGCCCTGCTCGGCGACCGAGTTCCCGTAGTAGGGCCCGTAGGCACCGAGCATGAACGCGATGGTGCTGCGAGCCTTCGCGCGTGCTTCCTCGCGGTCCTCGGCGGCGATCCCGCGGACGATGGGTGCCACCCGCAGGTCCGAGAGGTCCTTGTCGGCGAGGTCAGCACCGCGTTCCAGATCCTCGAGTCGGTCCCGGAGCCCGCCTTTCGTGAACAGTTGGGGCGCCCAGCCGTCGCCGAAGCGGCCGGCCATCTCGGTGGCTTTGGGGCCGAGGGTGCCGACGTCGATCGGCGGCGGGTTCTCGTGGGGGCCGCGCTCGTAACCCAGTCCGGAGATCTCGAAGATCTCGCCGTCGTACGAGGGATCGCCGTCGTCGGAGACCGCGCGCACGATCTCGATCACTTCGCGGGTCCGCCGGAGCGGCCGGTCGAACTCCTGTCCGTGCCAGCGCTCGGTGATCGCGGGCGAACTCGGACCGATCCCGAACCGAAATCGTCCGTCCGCAGCGTCCTGCATGGTGAGCGCAGTCTGGGCGAGCATCGACGGCGTTCGCCCGTACGGCGAGATCACGTCGTTGGAGATACCCAGTTCCTCGGTGCGGTCGGCCGCCAGCGTCAGCGGCGGGACGATGTTCCAGCCGGTCGTCTCGCCGACCGTGATCCGGTCGAAGCCGAGTTCTTCCGCCTGCACGGCGCGCTCGGCGACGCCCTGTGGCCGATCGTAGTCGCCGAGTCGCACCAGCAGGTCCAGTTCGGCGTTCACAGTGCTCCCCTCCGCGTCGGCGCTCGAGTCGCGCGTCGCAGTGTCATCACCGCACACCGCGGTATGCACTCACATAAAATTGTAGCGTTTCCGTCCAATCCGGGGCGAGAACGGGGGCGGTACGGACGGAGGTGGCGAGAACGGAGGCGACGAGCGGGAGTCACTCGTCGAGGATCTCTGCACACAGCCGCCGTGCCGTCTCGAGGTGATCGTCGGCTTCCTCATTGCCAGTCCGGTCGATTTCGGAAAGCAACCGCTGGATCTTCTCGACGCGCTCGAGCATTGTCTCGCTGTCGAGGTCACTCATCGCGACGTCGCGGGCGATCGCTTCGGCCTCCCCGAGCCAGCGATTGGCCCCGCGATCGATCGGTAACTCGGCGGTCGCCGCAAGGTGGTGGTGTAACTGTTGAGTCGTCTCGGAACGCGAGCCGTCGGCCGCACCACCGGTGTCCGAATCCGGTGGCGAGGATGTCTCATCGGTCATACTCAAGGGAACGACAGCGGGCTCCGTAGTGGTACCCTTCAACAGCCGTCGAAACAGTGGGAAACGTTGATACCGGTCGTGGCCAACGTGGGCGTATGACACACGACTGTTCGTTCCTCGAGGCGCTCGAGCTCGGGGACGGCCAGGTTTCGTTCGCGGACGGACGACGAGAATCACACGCAACGGACTTCGGAACGGCGCAAAAGGACGGTCGTGGCGTTCTCCCGGACGCCGTCGTCTGGCCCGAAGGGACGGCCGACGTTTCGGCGGTGCTCGCCGCGGCGACAGACCGCGGCGTTCCCGTGACCCCCTACGCCGCGGGAACGGGGCTCGAGGGGAACGCCGTCCCGACTCACGGCGGCATCAGCCTCGATCTCACGCGGATGGACGATGTCGTCGACTACCGGCCCGACGACGTCCAGATCGATGTCGGTCCGGGGCTCATCGGGTCGGACATCGACGAGCACGTTGCCGCCGACGGCCTCTTCTTCCCGCCGTTGCCCTCCTCGGGCGACATCTCGACCATCGGCGGGATGATCGCGACCGACGCCAGCGGCATGCAGACGGTTCGGTACGGCGAGGTCGCCGACTGGGTGCTCGGCCTCGAGGCGGTGCTCGCCGACGGCACGGTCGTCCAGACGGGGTCGCGGGCGATCAAGACCTCGAGCGGCTACAACCTGACCGATCTCATCGTCGGCAGCGAGGGAACGCTGGCCGTCGTCACCGAGGCGACGCTCGAACTCGCGGGCCGCCCCGAACAGATCCGCGGCGGCCGAGCGATCTTCGAGACGCTCGACGACGCGGCCGAGGCCGTCTTCGACGCGGTTCGGACCGACGTCGGCGTCGCCCGGATCGAACTCGTCGACGGGCTGAGCGCGACGATGGCCAACGAGTATCTCGGGAGCGAGCTCCCCGACGCGCCGATGGTCTTCCTCGAGTTTCACGCCAACCACGGCATCGAGGAAGAGATCGACCTCTGCCGGACGATCTTCGAGGATCACGACGTCGCCCGCTTCGAGATGAGCGACGACGATGACGAGATGGACGCTCTCTGGCAAGCGCGTCGGGAACTGGCCTACGCCGTCGTGAGCTACGATCCCGCCCTCGAGCCGCTTCACCCCGGTGACGTGACGGTGCCGATCAGTTCCTATCCCGCGGTCGTCCACGAGGCGAAGCGGCTGGCCGACGAGTACGACCTCCTCGTTCCCTGTTACGGTCACGCGGGCGACGGCAACCTTCACTACAGCGCCCTCGTCGATCCCGACGATCCCGAGCAGGTCGAACGCGGTGAGCGCCTCTCTCGAGAGATCGTGGAACTCGCGATCGAGCTGGGCGGGACCGCGACTGGCGAACACGGCATCGGCCAGGGCAAACGGGAATACCTCGAGCCCGAACACGGGGCCGGTGCGGTCGAGGCCATGCGAACTATCAAGCGGGCGCTTGATCCGACCGACACGCTCAATCCGGGGAAGCTATTCCCCGAAACGGCTGATGGCAAGCGGGTCCGCGATTCGGAGCAGTAACCCGCACTACGAACCCGTCGACACAGCGTGTTGTGAGCCACTCATCACTACATATTGGCAGCCAATCGTCACTGCACATTGTGAACCGGGTATAACGCAGTATTTATTGAGACTCAACTAATCCGAGTAGATACTCGCGTTCGGTCGCCATAGCGATGGTCCCTGATTCGGACGGAACTCGATACCTATGACACGCAGGATTCACGTCGATGTCCGCTCTAGTTGCAGTCTACTCGGCACAGTACTGAAATACCTCTCTCTGACGTTTCTGTTTCCGACCGTCGTCGCGCTGTACTATCGAGAGAGCCTGCTGCCGTTCCTCGTCGCACTCGTCGTCGCCGTCGCCGTTGGAACGGGGCTCGAGCGCCTCGAGCCCGATCCCACTCTCGAGCACCGCGAAGCGTTCCTGCTCGTCGCGCTGACGTGGCTCGTACTCCCGCTCGTCGGGATGATCCCGTATCTCGTCGCCGGGACGGGGACGATCGCAAACCCCGTCAACGCACTGTTCGAGAGCATGAGCGGGTTCACGACGACCGGCGCGACGGTCATGGGAGAAATCTCCGTCGAGACCCACTCGCGGTCGATCATGATATGGCGGCAGCTCACCCAGTGGCTCGGCGGGATGGGGATTCTCGTGCTCATGGTCGCGATCCTCTCGGAACTCTCCGTCGGCGGGACACAGATCATTCGAGAGGAAGCGCCGGGCATTCAGGTCGAGAAGCTCACCCCGCGGATCGAACAGACGGCGCGAGCACTCTGGCTGATCTACGTCTGGTTCACGCTCGCCGCCGTGCTCGTCTACTATGCCCTGCACCTCGCGGGGCTGGCCCCGAACATGACGTTTTACAACGCCGTCGCTCACGCGCTCACGTCGCTGCCGACCGGCGGGTTTTCGCCGGAGGGACGCAGCATCGAGGCCTTCGCACCGATCGTCCAGTGGGCGGTCATGCCCTTCATGATAATCGCTGGGACGAACTTCGCGCTCTACTGGTACGCCTGGCGCGGCCGTCCCGACCGCCTGACGAGCAACGCCGAGTTCCGATCGTATATCCTGTCGATGGGCGTCGTCGGTGCCCTCCTCTCGGTGCTGCTCTTCCTCGGGGTCGGCCTCGAGACGGTGCCGGAGAACGTCGCTGCGGTTCCGGGGAGCCTCGAGCGCTCGCTGCGCCACGGGCTCTTCCAGACGCTCGCGATCGTGACGACGACGGGTTACGCCAGCATGGACTTCAACACGTGGAGCGAGTCGACGCAGGTGATCCTCCTGTTCGCGATGTTCCTCGGCGGCTCCGCGGGCTCCGCGGCCGGATCGATCAAGATCATCCGCTGGTACGTCGTCGGGAAGTCAATTCAGCGAGAACTGTTCACGACCGTCCACCCGCAGGCGATCCGGCCAGTTCGGATGGGTGATACGGGCGACGTTATCGACGAGGAGGCGATTCACGGCATCTTCGTCTTCGTTCTCCTCTTTCTGGTGCTGTTCGTCGTCTCGACCGTCCTGCTCTTTCTCGATGCGCACCGAACATCCGACCTCTCGCTATCGGGGCTCGAGGCGATCAGCGCGACGATCGCGACGCTCGGGAACGTCGGCCCGGGCGTCGGCGTCGTCGGACCGATGAACAGCTACGAGCCCTTCTCGAACGCCGCGAAGCTGTACATGACCTTCCTCATGTGGATCGGTCGGCTCGAGATCCTCTCCGTCTTGGTCATCCTGACGCCGTCGTACTGGCGGTCGTAACGGCGGCCGAGAATCAGTCGTTCGACCGCCGGACTCAGTCGTGGACCAGTACGTCGAGCACGTCCGTTCCGTCGCGGGCCAGCGCGTCCTCGAGCGCACCTTCGATTTCGTCGGGCGTCTCGACGAGTTCGGCGCGCGCACCGTGACTCTCGGCGTTTTTCACCAGATCGACCGCGGGTTCGAAGTCCATCCCGACGAACTCGTAGTCGTCCTCCTCGCCGCCCATGATATTGAGCGTGTTGTCCTTCAGGATGCGGTAGTTGCGGTTGTCCGAGATGACGACCGTCAGGTCCAGATCGTAGCGGGCGGCGCTGTAGATCGAGTGTGGGTAGTACTGATAGGAGCCGTCCCCGATGAAGCCGACCACGTCGCTGGGGTCCTCTCGCTGGGCTTCCGCAACGGCGGCGCCGACCGCCGCCGGGAGGCCGTAGCCGAGGCCGCCGCCCTTGTTCGAGATGTACTGTTCGGGCGCGAGGTCCCAGCGGGTCAGCATCGCGTACTTCGAGGTGACGCCCTCGTCGACGATGGCGGCGTCGCCGGCCACGCGCTCCATGGCGTCGACCAGCTCCGCCTTCGAGGCGCGCGGATCGTCCTCCACGTTGCCTTCGCCGTAGCCGGCCATCTTCTCCTCGGCCAGGGCTTTGATCTCGGCGACCGCCTCGAGCCGATCCGCCACGATGTCGTCCGAGAGTTTCCCCTGAACGCGCTCGGTGATCCCCTGCATGACGAGCCCCGGATCGCCGATCACGGCGGCGTCAGCGGGCTGGTTCTTCCCGATCTGCCACGTGTCGTCGCTGAGGTGGAGACAGGTTGTGTCGGGATCGACTAACGCCTCCTCGTGACGGGTCAGCGTCGTGTTCGTCGAACAGCCAGCGAAGAGTATCGTGTCGGTGTCCAGTAGCATCGCGGCGAGCCCTTCGTTGGTCGGCAGGTAGGACACCCACTGGTCGTGGTCGGTGGGGAAGTCGACCTCGCAGGAGAGGATCTCGCCGTGGACGCGAGCGCCCGTCGCCTCCGCGAGTTCGACCGCCGCGGCGACGGCGTCGGCACCCGAACGGGCCACGTGGTCGCCGACGACCAGCACCGGATCGTCGGCCTCGGCGAGCAGGTCGGCCGCGCGCTCGAGTTGAGCGGGATCGCCGCTTCCTGCGTTGGGAATCGGACCCAGTCGTTCCGGCTCGGCGTCGGTTTCGGCCAGCATCACGTCGAGGGGCAGTCCGAGGAAGACGGGGCCGGTCGGGGGCGTCATCGCGACGCGGAAGGCTCGGCGGAGCATCGTCGGCAGCGCCGCGACGTCCAGTACTTCGTCGGACCACTTGCAGAACTGCTCGGCCATGTCGACCAGATCGCCCGAGAGGATTGGCTCCTCGTGGCGGAAGTCGGTGCTGTGGTTCCCCGCCGTCACGACAAGCGGCGCGCCGGCAATCTTGGCCGCGTAGAGGTTGCCCAGGCCGTGCGCTAATCCGGGTGCGATGTGGAGATTCGCCACGCCGACCGGAGTGATCGAGTCGTCGTGATGGGCGTGATACCGCCGCCGCTGAGCGTAGCCACCGGCCATCCCGACCGCGATATCCTCGTGGAGCCCGAGCCTGTACTCGAGGTCGCTTCGACTGATCGCGTCCATGATCGGCAGTTCGGTCGTCCCCGGATTACCGAAGACGTAATCGACGTCGTATGACTCGAGCGCGTCAGTGAAGAGATCCGCTCCGGTGTATTCGTTCGTCATGCTCCCTCGTGGTACGGCAACTCACATCAAATTGTGTGTTCCAGCGGGTCGAACGTCGCGTCTCGGACGCCGGTTTTCGTGTTCCGGACGCCAGTTTTTGCGTTCGGACGGCAGTTCCAACGCGTTCGTCTCCGGCCTAGGTATTATACATCGGTTCGTTGTCGCACGCATATGGCCTTCGCGAGGGACGGCACCGGGATCGATGCGACCGCTCGAGCGCTTTGGTCGCAGGTCCATCCCGTTTTTATGACACCGCCGCTGGCCGCGTCGCTGTTCGGCGCGATCCTTGCTGGGAGTGTCGATCCGTTGCTCGCAGCGATCCACGTCATCGCGATGTTCGCGGCGGTGTATACGGCCCACGTGAAAGACGGCTACGTCGACTTCCACCTCCGGGGCGAGGACGACGACCATCCGTTGACTGCCTCGGGGTGTCAAATCGCGCTCGTTCTCTCGACTGCGGTCTTTTTGCTGTGTAGCGTGCTACTCGCCGTTCTCGTCGACGTACTGGCGTTCGTGCTGGTCGTTCCGACCTGGGTGATCGCCTACCATCACGCGCCACAGCTCGATATGAATCCCGTGACGGCGACGACCGGCTACCCGCTCGGCATCTCGCTCTCCGTGCTCGGGGGATTCTACGTGCAGGCCGCGACGATCACGGCCGTTCCGCTCGGCTTCGCGATCGTCTTCCTCACGCTCCTCTCGGGGATCAAGGTGATCGACGATGCGCAGGACTACGCGTATGACCGGTCGATCGAGAAACGGACTGTCGCGGTCTCGGTCGGTCCCGACCGTGCGTACGGCGTCGCATACGGGCTGATGACTGTCGCACTCCTGGTCGTAGTCGCCTTCGCCATCGCTCGCCTCTTCCCCCTCACGTCCCTCCTCGCGGTGCTCGCGTTCGCCGCGGTCGCCGGGGTCGCGCGACGGGCGGACCCCGAACTCGCGACCATGTTACTCATCCGCGGCTCGTACGTCTTCCTCGCCGTCCTCGTTGCGGCCGTCCGGTTCGACCCCGTTGGGCAACTCGTCTGAGGGTGTCGGCTGGTCTGCGACGTCGATTGACGGACAGCGGACCGGTGTCTCGAGCCGATCCTACAGCGATCGGCGGTGTCCACACCGGGGACAGTACATGCTCCCGTCTTTGATGAGCATATGGCTCTCCCCACAGTGCCCACACAGGCCGCCGACCGAGACGCCGACTTCTCGAGCGAGCGCGGCGACCGTATTCTGCAGTTGCTGCTGTCGACGCTCCGTCGCATCCAGGCGATCCGCGAGAACGGCCAACTGATCCGAGGGTTCGGGTTCGCGACGTGGGCGGGGAACGCGGGTGGAACGGGGCGTCATGGGTGAGGTAGAACGCCAGTGAGCAAAAGCTCATCTCTACGCGACAGCCCTCGTGAGACTCCTAGCGGCTGGCTACCGGCTCTCGGGTGAGATTTATGTTCCGAACTCGAGGAGAGATATTAAAACCCGTCCATCAGCGTCCCTCTGCAGGAGCGATAGCGGCCGCTCACGGGTATTAGAGAGACGGGGTAGGTCAGTCAACAGAGCCTCACGTGGAAACCACGCGGGCTGAAAGGTGCTGCCTGACCGTGCCGCCTACCACCTTTTCTTGGCTATCGCTACAAAAGGCCTCCGGTACTCAGATCCGGCAGAGGTGGGGCGTTACGGGATATCGTTTCGATTACAGATACTGAGTCCTCCCAGTGTACACACCTCCTGAATTTCAATCTACTCTCGTCTGACTCTCGCGGTGACTATCGGCACTTATCAGTCGATGCGCAACGGTCGCACTAGTCCAATACAGGCGTCTATAACAGATAGATCACCATCAAACGGTCCGGTTTCTCCGTCATCTTTTACGAGAAATCGAGGGGAAAACTTCGCCGTTCACAGCGGGGATGAAGTCGACACCAAGGCGACAATTGCCGGACGTACTGGATCACTGTTTCTGAAACAGATCCCAATCGAAAAGAGGAGTCCCAGTTCGGACGGACCTAACAGTCTTCCTCACCGGGGACGACTCGAATGTGACCGCTTATGGAATCCTCGCCGATGCTCACCGTCCACTCGTATTCGCCCACAGGCAGGTCGAAAATCGCATACGTCTGTCTGTATCCGCGAGGCTCGAATTCGAGCGACCACTTCTCCAGTACGTCGCCGACTTCGAAGATTCGCTCGCCTTCGACGGCCTCGTAACTGTAGTTCGTGACACCGATATTGAAGCTGCTCGGTGCTGCAGCGTGCTCATCGCAAGCCGAAGCGCCTCGCACTGATCCACGGCTTGACGGAAACGTACCAGTCGAGGAGGTGCAGAACTAGATAGTGCCTGTATTCGGAACCATCAGTTGGTACTCACGATCTTGATCACGTCACCTTCCTCGAGTTCGTACTCCTCGCTGATCTCGCGATTCGACTTCGCGTTCACCGCGTGCAGGTAGCCGTCGCCGATGTCGGAGTGGACGGTGTAAGCGAGGTCGACCGGAGTCGATTCGTCGGGTAAGAGGAAGGCGTCTGGCAGGACGTTGCCGCTGCCGTCGGACCACTTCGAGGCGTCTTCGACCGGATAGGCGGTGAGGTGGTCGAGCAGGTCGTAGACCGCGTAGTCGAGCGCCGTCTGGACGCCGGTGCCGCCCCACTCGGCCATGGTGTCCGCGAGCCCCTCGAGCGCCTCGCGCTGGGCGTCGTTGACGTCGTCGCCGATTTCGATCGTCTCATCGCCGGGGTCGTACTCGATCAATCCGTTGTCGGCGGCCCGGCGAAGCGCGAGTTCGCCCTCTGCGGTGGTGGGAATCACCGGCTTGTCCAGATCGAGCAGGCGTTCGACGTTCTCTTCGGGAGCAATATCGATCTTGTTCGCCGCGACGACGATCGGCTTGGTCCGCTGGCGGACGTCGCGCGCGAGCGCCTCGCGGTGTTCGTCCTCCCACTGGATCGGGTCGTCGGGGTAGTCCAGATCGCGGAGGACGATCGCGATCTGCTTTGGCGACGCGCCGAAGCCCGAGAGCATGTCCGCCAGCACGTCGTCGATATCGAAATCGGGCGAACGGGACTTGCGCTCGACTGACTCCCAGTTGTTTTCGACGATGCCGGCCAGCCAGAGGTCCATCTCCTCCTCGATGAAGTCGATGTCCTCGAGCGGGTCGTGATCGCCGATATCGACGGGCTCGCCCTTCTCGTTGGTCCCGCCGGAGGCGTCGACGACGTTGACGATCACGTCCGCGTTCGTGAGTTCGTCGAGGAACTGGTTGCCCAGTCCCTTCCCCTCGTGAGCGCCGGGGACGAGTCCTGCCACGTCGAGGAGTTCGATCGGAACGTAGCGCTTGCCATCCTCGCAGTTGTCCGCGTTACAGCGTTCGTCGCGCTCGAGGCAGGGGCACTCGGTCCGGACGTAACTCACCCCGCGGTTGGCGTCGATCGTCGTGAACGGGTAGTTGGCGACGTCTACCTCCGCCATCGTCGCCGCCGTGTAGAACGTTGACTTGCCGGCGTTCGGTTTCCCGGCAAGTGCAATCGAAAGCATGCCTTTCGGTAGCGCCGTCCGGAGGAATTGTCTTTCGATTCGACCGACCTCGCCGACCGCTCGACCCGCCGAGCGGCCGACAGTCTCCCCGAGCGCTATCTCGTCCCCGGTTCGAACGACTCGAGCAGCACCGCCGCTTCGCGGACGCCCTCTTCGAAGACGGCGTGGTCGGACGCCGAGACGCGACCGGTACGACGGTCCCAGTCGACGGCTCGAATCTCCGCCAGTTCGGGCAACGTCGCGTGTCGCAGTCCGACCGCAACGGCATCGGCCGAGTCGTCTACGTGATACGAGACGGCGCTGGCGAGAGCCTCGACCGATCGCTCCGCACCGTCCCACTCGTGGTACAAGACCGCGAGGGCGATGCGGGCACGCTCGCGCCGGAGGACGCCGAGGACCGTCTCGGCCGTCGACGGAACGGCCGCGACGGCGTCGACGCCGGGATCCCGCGCCGCCGTCGGCGACTTGAGCGAGTCGTGCGAGCCGACGGGATCGGCCGACACATCGCGGACGGACGCCTCGAACGCGTCGGGGAAGGTACCGTCGACCGCGGTCCGTTCGGACGGTTCCACGGGTCGCGCGGGAGCGCCGGCCCGTCCGAGCGGATCGACGTCGGTCCAGAGCGGGGTCGTCGTCTCAGGTATCGCCGGCACGTCGCTCTGCGACTCGAGCGCGGTCGACGGGAGCGCAGTGGTCGTCGTCGATTCGTTCGACGCAGTGGCCGTCGCCGTCGAGTCGGATGGGTCAGTCGGTGCCGACAGCGCGACACCGGCCGCTCTCGGCGGTCCGCTCGAGCCGATCGACTCGTCTGGCAGCTCACGCACGGCGCTCACGAAGCCGGTCGCACCGCCGACGCCGGCCAGCGTCGTCGTCAGCCCCAGCGGGTCACGGATCGCACTGCTCTCGAGGGCGACGTATCCCGTCAGCCAGAGCGCGAGCACGCAGGCGAGAACGATCCCGACCGACACCTTCGTCACGGCCCGCCAGCGATCGGCCGACGAGACGTTTCGATCGGCCAGCCAGTAGCCGCCGGTGGCCAGTCCGGTCGGGACGAGCAACGAGACGAACAGTTCGTACGCGACGACCGGCCGGGCGGCCGGCGTGCCGAGCGTCTGGACGATGCCGGCGATCGAGAGAACGAGTCCCATCCCGACGATGGCCGCCGTCGATTCCCCCCAGCCCTCGGGCTCGAACCGCACGGGGGTATCGTATCGCATACCCTTCCGTTTCGGGGACGGTTACATAAATCGAACTGTCAACTCAGAGTTCGACAGCCATCATTATCTCGTCGACGTAATGACCGTTGAGTTTGTAATGGTCCTCGCGCACTGCTTCGGTCTCCCAGTTGTGTTCCTCGAGAAAGGCGATCGCCTCCTCGTTGGTCGAGGGGACACTCTGGTAGACCTTCTCGTAGCCGTTGGAGCCGGCCCACTCGAGACCGCGCGAGAGGAGATGTGAACCGATTCCGTGAGCGCGGTACTCCTCCAGGACGCCGACGGTGAGTTCGGCGGTGTGGCTCAGCTTCTCTAACTCCGGCGCGTGGAGGTGGACCCAGCCGACGACCTCGTCGTCGACCGTGGCGACGAAGAACATCCGCGACTGGAGTTCGTTGTGGCGGAGTAACGCGTTCTCGTGATCGATTTCGTCGGCGACGCTTTCCGCCTCGATATACGTCTTCTCCTCGGCGACCTGGCGGATCGCCCCGACGATCCCCGTCAGATCCTCCTGTCGCGCCGGCCGGATGTGGAACTCGAGCGCTTCGGAGACGTACTCCTCCTCTGCACCTGCGTCGATCGTAACTCGAAGCGTCCCCTCTTCCTCCTCGATTCGGCCGTCTCGTTTGAGGATCGCGACGTGATGGCGGAATCCGCCGGGATCGAGGCCCAGCCGGTCTCGCGTCTCCTCCGGATCGACCGCGCCGCGGCGCTCGACGTACTCGTATATCTCTTTTCGGTCAGCGTGGCCGAACTCGAGCGTTTCTGCTGATTCCATGCTATGCGGTACCACGAGACAATACTTAACTGTTGGCCGACCGATTCGGTTCCGACCGGACACTAGCCCTAGACTGACGGACGATCCGATTCGGGACGCGATCGGACCTTAAGACGGCAACTGGTACAGCCGGAGGACCTTCCATCGACGGTTCGTCGACTCGAGTGCGCGAGATGTGCACCTCATCCCGGCTGACGGGTCCTCACAGCCTACATCTCGCGTTCCTATGATCGGCTCTACTCTGGTGGTTGCTGGTTGTGCGCTTGCCCTCGCGGTCGCGGTCGGACTGGTGGCCCACGAGTGGGCACACGCGACGGTTCTTCGACTCGCACACGTCGAGTACTCCGTCTCCTATCTTCCCGGCCGTCCCGACGGACTCGTCGCGCTAGTGACGACCCGTCCGTGGGCCGCCGTCTACCCCCGACCGACCGGGACCGAATCTCCCTGGGCGTTGCGCCTTGCCGCACTCGCACCCGCCCTCCTCGCGATCCCCGCCTTCGGGCTGGCGTTCGCTGGCTACGTGACGAGCGACACGCCGATCATCGCCGCCGCGACTATCGGCTGGCTCGCCTGTGCGCTCCCCAGCCCGCAGGACTTTTCGGTCGCGTTCCACACCTCCGAGCTCCTCGAGCGGTCCCGCGAAACGAATGCGATCGCCCCCTCCCGCGCCGATTGACGGTCGTCGTTCGGCTATCGTGTTCGAAGAGCACTGGAGCGCTATCGGCGGAACGTGTCTGCCGAAACGGTATCGTTATCGATGGAATGCATCGGTCGACCACGCGTGTGCACCCGTTACGACGGTGAACGCGACGAGCACGAGTCCCGCCCCGACGAGTCCGGAAACCGGAACGATCCCCGCTGCGATCGCCCCGAGAAATAGCCCGCAAAGGGTGATCGTCACCGCGTACCGTCGCGGCCACCGTTCGGACGACTGGGTCCGATACGGTGGCTCGAGATAGGGCTGCAGCCGTGCCACGAGCGGCGTCGGCTCGACCCAACCGCGGTCTTTATCGTAGTTGACGATTCCGTGATTGTCGAGTTTCGGCAGGTGTGACTGATACAGCGAGATGTAAACCCGCTGGCGCTCGTCGGAACTCAGGTTTTCGACGGCCGTCTCTTGCTCCCAGGCGGCGACCTGTTCGGCGAGGTCGCGCAACCGCACCCGCCCACCCTCCTCGTGCAGGTATCGGAGCACGTCCCGACGGCGCTTCGTCTGTAGAAGATGGTAAATATCGTCGAGTGAGAGGTCAGACGGATCGTCGATGACAGCAGATGCGTGCGGTGATTCACTGACGCCATCCGTCTGGCTGCGTTCGAACACTCGGGTTCACGGCCAACAGTATTCCTGTCCAACAGATAAATCTACGCACTCGTTCATTCGTGAGACAGATCGCTCGGCGACAGCGTGTGGGTCATCCGACGGATCGGGTTCAAGCGCGGTCGAGCCGGCGGACCGGCTCAGGGATCGATCGCCATCGGTGCGGTTCGCTCGGACAGTTCCGCACTGACGAGCGCCGCGTGACTTCGCCTGAGTCGCTCCGAGAGCGCCTGATGCGAGATGTCGAGCTCCGCAGCCAGCTCCTTGAGCGTTACTCCCCTCGGGACGTCGAAGTAGCCGAGTTCGTGAGCCTTGCAGATCGTCTCGTATTGGGTTTCGGTCAGAGGTGTCTGTGCGCTCGCGAGATCGTCGATGCCGCTGATTCGAGTGACGGCGACCTGATACTCGTATTGCTCGAACAACTCGTGACAGGTCGACACCGATTTTCGATCGTCGAACAGTAACTTCAGCATCCACCGTCCGTCAGCGCCCCGAGCCGTCAGGATCGCCCCGTCGGTCTCGGTGACGATCTGTTTGAATAGCTTCACGCCGTCTCCGAACTCGAGTCGGAACAGCCACTGGTCGTTCTGGCCGGTCGCGGCTCCGTCTTCCGTCGCGGGCTCTTCGTCTCCGTCGGCCACGCGCGTGATCACTTCGACCGACGGATCCGCCTCGAGTGCCTGCTCGATCGTCTCGCGATCCGGGCCGTTGGTCCAGACGAGCGGTGACGAGCCACCGATCATTCCGCCGACCTGAAACTCGAACGTCGATACGCGATCGAACGTCCGAGCGAATCCGAGCCGCGCAGCCGGAACCTCGAGTTCGACGACTGTGGTCATCACCAAAGTCCACCACGATGACGTATAGACGGGTTTGGTTTCCGGTAGCCTTTCCCGCCACCCAATCCCGATGACTGTCGCAATCGCCGAACTATTCCACTGAGTAGTCGTTGCTGAGAGAGACGGATGCAATAGTCGCCTTTCCAATAGCAGCTCTCGTCTCGCGAGACGAGAATTGTCTGCTCGATTCCAACGTCCTATGACAATAAAACGTCAAACGGCATCGAAGCGGATTCCGAGCGTGTTCTCAGTTCCTGTAACTCTCGGTCAGGTACAAGTAGGATCGTAACATCCTTTCGACTGGCCAAAGACCAAAATTTGGCTGACAGGGAATGCAGGCTGCTCGGCGTTTTGTCTCGATGTGTGACTGTTCTAGCGGCGGAGCCGTGCAATAGGTACATCACCGTCACGGTCGAGTTCGACCAGCCCGTCCGATTCGAGATCAGCCAAAATGCCCTCGAGCCACTCACGGCCGTACTCGCCGTCGGGAGTGTAGTCGACGCGAATACGGTGGCCCAGCGGGTCTATCTCGAGTTCGTCGTACTCTCGGAGGGTGCCGATGACGCGGCCGCGGAACTGGCGGCGACTCCCCTCGAAACTCGGCTGCGTGGGTACGTCGGGCGCGGTGAAGTCGCCACTGGCGTAGGCCCCACACCACTCCCGCCACGGACAACCCGCTTCGTCACAGTGTGGCGTCTGCTCGCAGGCCATCCCACCCAGTTCCATGATCGCGTTGTTCCAGACTCGAGACCGACCGTCGGGCATGAGTTCGTTCGCGGCCTCCTCGAAGGCCGCATCGTCGTCCGGCACGTCGAAGGCGCGGTAGAGGACGCGTTTGACGTTCGTGTCGACGACGGCATCGCCGTTGTTGAAGGCGAAGCTCGCGACCGCGTTGGCCGTATACGGACCGACGCCCATCAGTTCCTGCAGTTCCTCGGGGGTTTCGGGGAAGTCGCCGTCGTACTCCTCTTGAACCTGCCCAGCGGCCTCGTGGAGATACTTCGCCCGGTTGTTGTACCCCAGACTGTGGTCCGTCCAAAAGCCCACGACGTCGGCACGATCGGCGTCGGCCAGCTCGGCGGTCGTCGGCCAGCGCTCGAGGAACGCCTCCCAGGCCTCGACGACGCGGCCGAGCTGGGTCTGCTGGCTCATCACCTCGCTGACGAGGATTTCGTAGGGATCATCGGTCCGCCGCCACGGGAAGTCGCGGTGGTCGTCCTCGTACCACCCGATCAGCGCCTCGCGAACGGCCGCCGGGTCGTCGGGCAACGCCCACTCCTGGGCCCCTGCTGTCATCGACGGGGGTTACACCGTCGGCTGTAAGTCAGTGTCGCAATTCACCGACGCTCTTGACGGATCTACAACCGATCACAGTCGACGGTCGCGAGAAGCGATGGAGTAGCGACGAGGAGTCGAAGCCGGAATTACCTGTATATTTTTCTCCAGAGAGTCGATAGTTCATAATCATGAATTCGCAGTCGCTCGGCCCGACACTGATCGGTGTCGGATTCGCAGTAATCGTCGTCCCGTTCGTCGTCATGTTCTTCCTGGCGATCGGTCCCGTCGGATGGCTGCTCATCGGCGGGTCGATCATCGTGGTCGGGATCGCGGTCTCTCTGCGAGAGGCCCCCAGTTACGACGATGGTGACCACCTCGAGCGGACCAACTGTGCCGACTGCGGTGCGCGGATCGATGCCGACGCCGATACCTGCGAACACTGCGGAGCCGTCCGCTGAGCGAGCGCGGCAGCCCGGGACGCCGTTTCTTCGTTCGGAGTGACCACGAAAGGTCTATCCGGCGCGCTCGAGTTCCCTCCCCTATGAGCCTCGACGATCTCACCGACGAAGTGACGGACTCGTATACCGGTATCGGCGACGACCTCACCGTCTCGCTCGATCGCGAAACGCGCAACGAACTCGCCTTGCTCGAGACCGCTCTCGAGCCCGAGGAGACGGACGAACTGGTCCGTCGGGCGATTCACATGCTCTTTCAGTCGACCGTCGATACCGGCAAACTGGATTTCCAGCTGCGATCGGCATACGACGTAACCTATGACGAGTATCTTTCGGGCATGACATTCGAGGAAATGACCGGTGCGGATCAGTATCCGTCGATGGACGACGAGCGACGATATCAGTTCTAGCGGCTACGAGCTCACTGACGACTCGCCGGTAAAACACCACGGTTCGCTGTCGGTTCGATTGTGGTAGTCGTATGCATTCTAGTTTCACGGCATAATTCAACCCTCATAATAGGCGAGCTTATCAGTGTTCAGTTCCTCGAGTCGCACATGGCAATCAGCAAACATTCACTCGAATCCGAATACCACTGTCCGGAATGTGCGGGATCGCTCTCTGCTCAGTACGAATCACTCACCTGTGACGACTGCGGCTACACGCCGCGTCACGGTGCCGATTAAACGAACCCCCCGTTGAATCGTTTCGATTACGACCGTTCTCGAGGTGCGTTCGTCGCTACTCCGTTCTTTCTGAGACGATGAGAGGAAGATCCGCGCGTCGCGGTCGGGTGCGGGCCCTCACCGTTTCCCACTTCGGGTTCACGCGACCGAGTTTCGATTAGGCGTCGCTCAGCGGGACGAACGGGAGCGTCGCCCGCTCGTCCGTCGAGTAGGCCAGCGCCTCGGACTGGGTGACGCCCGCAGGCGTCACCAGATCCATCACGCGCGGTGCGTTCTCGGCCGCACCGGAGACAGCACCGCCGAACACGTACGCTTCGGCGTCTTCAGCGACGGGACGGAGTGCGCCCCGATCCTCGGATTGGACCATCGCCACGACTTCCAGTTCCGAGATATCGGTCCCGCCGAACGCCGCCCGATCGACGGCGAGCGTCACGGTGTTCGCGTCGGTGTCCACGACGTCCCGGACCGCGATCTCGCTACCGTCGGCGTCGGTCAGCGAGTTCCCCCCGGCGTCGACCCCGCTCTTCGTGAAGCCGCTGACCTCAAGGCGGTAGTGCCACGCCGACTCGAAGTCGGCGGCCAGCCCGAGATCGCCGACTTCGGACGTCGCGCCACCGTCCGCGTTCGGATCGCGGAGCCACAGTACGAACATGTGTGGCGAGAAGCCGCGATCGCTTCCGAAGGCGTTGTTCAGGGTCTCGACCGCGAAGGTGAACTGGACCCTGCTCGCGGTCCGAGTCACCTCGAACGACCGGAGGTCGAAGACGCCGTCCGCGAACGCGTCGGCGGTCGGATACGCGTACTCTCCGGGACCGCGGTCGTCACCGCTCGGATCGGTAATCGACGCGACTGTTTCCGGCGGCGTTACCGTTACCGTTCGGCTGGCGAGGGGCTCCCCCTCGAGCGTCCGGACGGTCACCTCGTAGGTTCCCGCTTCGTCGATCGTCGCACCGAACGCGAACGTTCCCTCGTTCGTTCCCGGTCCGAACCGGACGTTCTCGAGCGCGACGACGTCGCCGTCGACGACGAGTTCCACGTTCGTTCCGCCGATGTAGTCACTGTCGTTGGAGCCGGTTGCAGCGACGAACGGCTCCCGCACGAACGTCTCCGCATCGATCGACACGTCGATGTCCTGCGAGGGCCGCTCGTAGTCTGGGAGCGTCTCGAGGTCCTCCCGCGTCGCCGGGCGGAGCCGAACGGCGGTGCCGCCCGAGCCGACCGTCGATGCCAGCAGCGTCGTCGAGTCGTCGACGACGGCCTCGTCGATGCGAACGGCCTCGAGTTCGTCGTCGTAGCCGGCGTCGATGCCGTCGGAGTAGATCTCGGCGACGTACTTGCCTTTCGCGTGGCCCTTTCCGTGACCGTTTCCGCGGCCCGTTTCGTGATCTCGGCCCCGTTCATGTCCCCTCTCCGTTTCCTTCTCGTGGCCGCGCCGTCGACCGGGTGCGGACTCGAGGAAGTCGAGCGGCACCTCGAGCGCGCGGCCGTGCTCGTCGGTCATCGCGCCGACGTACCACTCCTCGCCGCTCTGCCGGGCGGTGACCATGTACTCGCCGATCGAGGAGTCGATAACTCGCGTCTCGTCCCACCCCGCTGCCGGGACGTCCTCGATGAACTGGAACGCGGGGACGGTCGGCCCGGTGATCGGCGGCTCCTCGGGTTCGGGCATCGACGCGCCTTGTTCCGTGACGGTGATCGAATCGAGGTTGAAGCCGCCGGTGTCCTCGTCGGTTAGCGCGAGGGAGAGTTCGGTATCGCCGGACTCGAGCGAGACGGCCGTCGCCGTCGCGGTCCAGACGTCCCAGTAGTCCGTTCCGGGGATCGATAGCTGCTCGATCGGCTCCCCGTCGACCCGGAGTGTGGCCATCGCGTCGACGCCCTCGGCGAGCCCGTTGTCGGCCTCGTAGTTAGCGACCCGGAGGTGGACGTCGTACTCGCCGGCGTCGGCGCCCTCGAGGGTCCAGCTGACCGTCGCACCGCTGTCGGCGCTGGTGGCGTCGAACGGAACGTACGCCTCGCCCTGTGCATTGGCCCACTCGGACTGCGTAACGAAGCCGTCCAGTTCGGCGTGTTGGGCCTGGGCGACCTCGCCGATCTCGAGAGTGGCGGGGCGGTCGGCCAGGTACGAACTCGGCAGGTCGGCGACCATCTGGAGCCCGCTGAAGTAGGTCGGGTACATCGCGAGCTGTTTGGCCCGCGTGGTCTCGATGCCGCCGGAGCCGGAGTCCGTGTCGAAGATGCCCGGCGTGTATTCGACGGGGCCGCCGAGCATACGCGTGAACGGAAATGTCACGTGATGGCTGGGGCTGACGTCGCCGAACGCGTCGTACTCCTGTCCCTTCACGCCCTCGCGAGTCATCAGGTTGGGATAGGTTCGGCGGCGACCCGTCGGGTGGATCGGCTCGTGAACGTCGAGCATCTGCCGATTCGCCGCCGCCGTCTCCGCGACCAGCGTGTGGTGGTTGACCAGCACCTGATTGTGGTGGCTGTACCCTTCCCCGGCGAGATTCCCGCTGTCGGCGACGTAGCCGTTCTTGATCGTCCGGATGCCGAGGTCGTCGTACAGACCGAACGCCTCCTCGAGTTGTGACTCGTAGTTCCGGAAGTCCCCCGCCGTCTCGTTGTGCATCGTCATCTGCGTCGGCGGCTCGAGGCTCGCGCCGTAGCTCGTCACCCCCTCGAGATCGAAGTCGGGATACGACTCCGTGAAGTTGAGGTCGCTCCCGTCGCCCGGGTAGCTCGACCAGCCCTGGTTCCAGCCTTCCACGAGCACGCCGGAAATGCCGTGCTCGCTCGCGAAGTCCATGTACTGCTTCGCCCGGCCGGTCTGTGCGCCGTGGTTGCCGGTCTGGGGACCCTGGTACTCCCAGTCGGCGCGGCCGGTGATCATCAGCCACCAGACGCCGATGAACCTCTGGGGCTCGATCCAGTCGACGCCCTGCGTGAAGACGTCGTCGCTGTAGTCCTCGTTGAGGTTGACGATGAGGTTCGATTCGACGAGATCTCCTGGCCGCCTGCCGAGTTGAATCGTCCGCCACGGCGTCAGGTGGGGCGCGGACGCCGACACCTTCGTCCCGTCGGGAAGCGGCGCAAGCGTCGACTCGAAGGCGGTCTCACCGCCCTCCCGCGGCGCGATCGCTAGCGACGCGTAGTCGTCGAGGTTCGCCTCGTGGACGCTGACGTAGTGATCGTCGTCGGTCCGCATCGTCATCGGCGTGTGGACGCCGTCGAACTCGCCGCCCAGGTCCGACTCGAGCGTCGGTTCGATCTCGCTCAGCGACGTCTCCTCGTACTCGACCTCGAAATTGTTGTAGTCGTTGGGGATCCACCACGACTCGTAGTCGTCGGCGAAAGAGTACTCGGTCCGCTCGGCGGTGATGACGAACTGCTCGCCGAAGCGCTCGTCGAAGAGGAACCGGAACCCGACCCCGTCGTCGAACACCCGAATCTCGAGGGTGCCGCCCCTGCCCGGGTCCGCGGTCTCCTCGAGACCGAGTCGGAGTTCGGTGTATTGCTCCTCGATCTCGTCGTACCGGTCCCAGACCGGTTCCCAGGTGGTATCGACCCGATTCAACTCGCTCCCCGTGACCTCGAGGTCGGCCGCGTTACTGCCGACGCCGAAGGCCGGCTGATTCCGGAACTCGAACCCGAGTCGCGAGGCGTCGATGACGGTCGTCCCCTCGAACGAGACGCTGTACGTCGGCGTTCCGTCGTCGACGTCGATGCTGAGGGTCACGCTCCCGCCCGGTGATGACACCGTCTGCGTCGTCGAGTCATCGCCCTCGTCGACCGGCGAAGCAGTCTCCGCGGAAACGTTCAGCGAGTAGGCCGTCGCCGCGAACAGCGATGCCATGCCGCCGAGCAGTCCGCGCCGTCGATATCGTCCGAATGTTTGGTGTGATCTTTCATCAACCATACTCACTCGTACGTCCTGATACGTCCACTAAAAATTAACTACGATTCGTAGTACCACTGTTCCCCAGATCGAGATAGTTACCGGGAGACGGCGAGAATGGCTCGAGCGCGACGCAGATCGGCCGCTTCCCGGAGATTTACAGGCAAATTGATCCACAGGTAAACGGATAGCAGTCGCTACCCAGTTGACAGACTCGGAACGACTGGCGAAATAGGCGCTCGCGCTCTCAGTCGTCGATCGGCGCTGCACTCGAGAGCGCTTCGTCGATGTCGGCCTCGGCCATCTTCTCGACCAGGGCGTCGATCACTTCCTCGCGCTTGCCGGTGACGAACTTGATCGAGCCGACGACGAGGTGACCGCCGCCGGAGACGCCGCCGCCCGCGATTTCTGCCTCGAGTTCGGAGACCATGTTCGGAATGTCCAGTCGAACCCCATCGGAGCGAAGGACGGCGAAGTCCGGGCCGTAGCCGACCGTGATGACCGGGTCGCCGGTCTCCTCGATCTTGCGGTCGTGGATCTCGCCCGTGGTCTTCCCCGGTGCGGGGTAGGTAAAGCGGTGGGCGTAGTTCTCGACGTCGATTCGGTAGAGATGCGCGCCGTTCTCGAGCGTTTCGTGCTCGAGATGGGGCATCGCGGCGTCGAGCTGTTCGTCGACTTCCTCGCGGCCGCGGTCGGCGAAGAACTCGACGAGGTCCCGGTGGCGCTGTTCGTCGTCGCTGTCGACCTGCAGGAGGTCCTGAATCAGCTGGTCGCCGGAGTTGTAGCGCAGCCAGAAGGCGGCGTAATCCAGCGCCTCGCTGACGTCCTGGAGGCGATCCTCGTCGTACCCTTCCTCGGCGGCGAGATCGATGTAGTCGTCCATCGCGTCGGCCTTCGATCGATCCGAGAGGCCGGCGACGGCGGGGACGTGGCGGAGTTCGTCGCCCAGATCTGGGTAGATCATCCGCGCGAGTTCGACGCAGAGCATCCCCGTCGTGATCCGGTAGTCCTCGTCGTGAAGGTACGGATTGACGTGGGCGTCGAGCAGGTCCTCGACCGCGTCCGGATCGGGGTGGTGGTGGTCGACCGTGATGATCGGGATGTCGTAGTGGGCCAGCGTCTCGTAGGCCGGAACGTCCTCGGCCGTCGAGCCGTTGTCCAGCATGAGCAAGAGCGGTAGTTGCTGGCCGTGTTTCTCGCGGTCCTCGAGCGCGAAGTTCAGATCCCTCGTGGCGTCTTCCATCTCGTAGAAGGGAGCCTTCGCGGGGAGGCGCTTGATGAGGTGGCGCGGCGCGTTCTCGTCCTCGTGGACCTCGGCGATGAACCGCTGCAGCGCGATCTGGACGGGGACGGCGGCGCACATGCCGTCGCCGTCGGCGTGGTGTCGCACGCGAATCGGACGGCCCTCGAGCACCGTCCGGCGGAGCAGTCGGGCGACTTCCTCGAGGTCGGACCGGAGCTTCTCGAACGCCGGCCAGTCGATCAGCGGTTCGACGTCGTGGGGTTCGGCGCGGGCTTCGAGGGCGCCCTCGAGACGGTCACGGGCCTCGGCGGCGTCCTCGCCCTCGAGTTTCGAGAGGCCGTCGACCTCGATCTGGACCGAGCCCTCGCGGTGTTCCGGCGTTCCCGTTACGCGGATCACGTCACCGACTTCGATGGCGGGGTAGGCGCGGACGCCGGCCTCCTCGAAGGCGGCGCAGGGCACGACGCCGTTCTCGTCGGCGACGTGGAAGATCGTCGGTCCGCCGGTCTGTTTGACCTGCGTCACCACGCCCTCGAGGTGGATCTGTTCGCCCAGCGTGGCCTCGAGGCGGTCGGTGCCGGTCAGCGAGTAGTCGTGGGAGACGGTCTCAACTGTGTAGTCGTCGATGTCGACCGGTTCGAAGGCCAGATCGCCGTTCTCACGGACGCTCTCGAGTTCGACGACGAGTTCGTCGCCGACGCCGTAGGTGCCCTCGAGGACGGATTCGTGGACGAGTCCGGAGACGGAATCGGAGAGATCGACGAAGACGCCGTAATCGACGATACCGTTAATCTCGGCGAGATAGGAGCGGCCCTGCACTACATCGTCGGCGGTACAATCGGGAGCGAGATCGTAGACGACGGAATCCCCGTCGTCTGCGCCGGGTTCCCCGGCGGAGTCACGCGTCATCTTGAGTGGAAGGTTTGGGGTGGTCGCGTATAACCCTTGTCAAGAAGCGATGGCGACTCAGAGCGTGCCCTCGAGACCACGTTTGAAACGCTCTCGAAACGAGGTGCAGACGTTCTCTGAATCGGGTTCGACACCACCTCGCGCCCGAGTAGGCCACCAAATCACCCAGTCCACCTGCAACCAGTAGCTACAACAGATATCGCCCGGGTTATCCGTCCATGGATGTTTCGCTCCCACCGGCGGAGGGCGACGAGTACACTTTCGAACGGACGTTCGACCACGAGGACGTTCGCGAGTTCGGCGAGATTTCGGGCGACCAGCAACCGATTCACACCGAGCCCGACGAGGTTGGTCGGCTGACCGTTCAGGGATTGCTCACTGCGACGCTCCCGACGAAGATCGGCGGCGATCTCAACTACATCGCACGCGGTATGGAGCTCGAGTTCGTCGAACCCGTTTACACCGGCGAGCGAATCCGCTGTACCGTTCGACTCGAGTCGGTAACTGAGCGCGACGGCTACTACGACGTGGAGAGTACAGCGGTCTGTGAGAACGAGGACGGAGAGGATGTAATGCGAGCCGAGATCGACGGTCTCATTCCGAAAGATGCGATTTCGGCCGACGAATAGGGGTGTACTGGAGGGTCGAGGCAAACCCACGCATCGGAACGTTTAGCAACCGCAAGGCCGCAGGTGGGGATATGGGGCTGTTCGACGCGCTGTTTCGCTCGAGCGAGATTCTCGGCATCGCCGAGGAGACCCTCGAGTTCGCCCTCGAGTCCTCGGAGGCGACCCATCCGAACGAGTATATGGGGTTTCTCCGGGGGACCGAGGCCGATCGGCTGGATCTGGACCGAGAGGGCCTGGTCATCACGGATATTCTCGTGGTGCCCGGCACCGAGTCCAACAGCGTCAGCGCGACCGTCAAGACGAACCAGATTCCGAACGACGTGAAGGCGCTGGGAAGCATTCACTCCCATCCCAACGGCGTGATCCGCCCGAGCAACGCGGATCTGGACACGTTCGGTCGCGGGAGCGTCCACGTCATTATCGGCGCACCCTACCGTGAAACAGATTGGAAGGCGTTCGACTCACAGGGTAAGCCGACCCAACTCAACGTGATCGACGTCGACCTCCCCGAGACCGAGGACTTCTTCGATTTCACGCAGGCAGATATCGACGAGGAACTGCGACGATGAGCGCTGTGAGACTCGAGACGATGCCACCAGTGACTACCGACCCACAGATGACGGGATCGACGCGGAAACCGCACGCCGCCGGATCGAGGGCGAGACGGTCATGACGCGGACGGTCATCGCCCAGGGAACCTTCGACATCCTCCATCCCGGCCACGTCCACTACCTCGAGGAGGCCGCCGCGATGGGCGACGAACTGTACGTCATCGTCGCCCGAGTGACGAACGTCGACCACAAGGAAGCGCCGGTCTGCCCCGCGACGCAGCGGCGGGACGTCGTCGACGCGCTCGAGGCCGTCGACGAAGCGATACTCGGCCACGAGACGGATATCTTCGTTCCGATAGAGGAGATCGATCCCGACGTGATCGCGCTCGGCCACGACCAGCACCACGACGACGAGGCCATCGCAACCGAACTCGAGCGCCGCGGGATCGACTGCGACGTTCGTCGGGCGAGCGCTCGGGAACCGGCCGACGACGAGCAACTGCTCTCGACGCGGCTCATCATCGAGCGGATTCTCGCGCGACGAGGCTAACGAACCCGTCGAGACGGTCCGCCCGGACGGGGACGATCTCGAATAGACTCGGTTCAGTTCTCGAGGACGACCGGCGGCGGGAGGCGGAGCGAATCGACCGTGTGTCCCGTTTCGACGAAGTGTTCGATCGCCTTTTCGGAGACCTCCGCTTCGGTGTAGCCGTCGGCGGTGCTGATCTGCCAGTCACACTCGAGGCAGTACTTACTCATCGGTCGGTCTAGCTGGTAGTCGGTCACAAAGGCGGGAAAGACTCGTGCAGGAAAGCGAAGGGAGTGGTATCGCGAAGCTGTCACCCGGAGACGGGTAAATCGATACGACCGGACACGTCCGACGATCAGTCCTCTTTGACGCCGGGGTTGGTCACGGCACCGTTGGCGGCCGAGCCGAAGTCACGAGCGAACTTCGCCAGGACGCCGGTCTCGTAGTTGGGTTCGGGTCGGTCCCACTCCTCGCGGCGCGCCTCGAGTTCCTCGTCGCTGACGTCGACTGCGAGGGTGCGATCCTCGATATCGATGGTGATCACGTCGCCGTCCTCGATGAGACCGATGGGACCGCCGGCGAACGCCTCGGGGGCGACGTGGCCGATGGAGAACCCCCGCGTCGCGCCGGAGAAGCGACCGTCGGTGATGAGCGCGACGTCTTCGGCGTGACCCTGACCGGCGACCGCGCTCGTGACGCCCAGCATTTCGCGCATTCCGGGGCCGCCCTGTGGTCCCTCGTTGCGGATGACGATCACGTCGCCGCTCTCGACGTGTCCTTCCTGAACGTACTGCATAGCGTTTTCTTCGTCCTCGAAGACGCGGACGGGTCCTTCGTGGTGGAGTTCGTCGTCACCCGTGACCTTGAGGACCGAGCCGCCGGGCGCGAGGTTTCCGGTCAGGATCCGGATCGCACCCTGCTCGTTTTTCGGCTCGTCGACGGTGTAGAGGAAGTCGGCGTCGAGCTCCTCAATCGTCGGCGGGTTGATCCGCTCGAGTTCTTCGCCGATCGTGTTCCCCGTGACCGTCAGCGCGTCGCCGTGGAGCAGGTCCGCCTCGTAGAGGGCGTTCAGGATGACCGGGACGCCGCCGACCTCGTGGAGGTCCTGCATGACCCGCGTGCCGCCGGGCTGCAGGTTTGCGATCTTCGGCGTCCGCTGGCTGATCTCGTCGAACTCCTCGATGGAGAGGTCGACGCCGGCTTCGGCGGCCATCGCCAGCAGGTGGAGGACGGCGTTGGTCGAGCCGCCGATGGCGACCTGCAGCGCGATGGCGTTTTCGAACGACTCCTTGCTGAGGAAGTCGGAGGGTTTGCGCTGTTCTTCGACGACCTCGACGGCGAGTTCGCCGGCCTCGAGGGCGACCTCGTAGCGCGCTTCGTCCTCGGCGAGCGGGCCGGCGCTGCCCAGCGGTGCGAAGCCGAGCGCCTCGGAGATCGAGGCCATCGTGTTGGCGGTGAACATGCCACCACACGAACCCGCACCGGGACAGGCGTTGCGCTCCATCTCGTCGAGTTCCTCGCCGGACATCTCGCCGTCCGCCACGGCACCGACGCCCTCGAAGAGGTTCTGGACGGTGATCTCTCGTCCCTCGTGCTCGCCGGGCATGATCGACCCACCGTAGAGAAACACGGAGGGGAGATCCGTCCGAATCGAGGCGATCATCATTCCGGGCATGTTCTTGTCGCAGCCGCCGATGGTGACCAGCCCGTCCATGCGCTCGCCGAACGAGACGAGTTCGACGGAGTCGGCGATCAGCTCTCGAGAGATCAGCGAAGCCTTCATCCCCTCGGTCCCCATCGAGATGGCATCGGAGATCGTGATCGTGCCGAACTCGATGGGCATCCCGCCGGCCTCGTCGACCCCCTCGAGCGCCGCGTCGGCGACGTCGTCGAGATGGACGTTACACGGCGTGATGTCGGCCGCCGGATTCGGAACGCCGATCATCGGCGCGCCGAAGTCCTCGTCGTCGAACCCCATCGCACGGAACATCGCGCGGTGGGGTGCCTTGTCGGGCCCCTCCGTCACTTCGCGACTCCGCAACTGCTCGTCTTTTCCGTAGTCGAACTCGTCGTCGCTGCTCATGGTCGGATCTTGCGTCGAAGGGGCATAAGTCGTCCTTTCCCGGTCAATCGTTCCCGGGGTTGCGGTTCGACCGAACTCATTCGGTTCGATGGGAGGGATAGACGTTCGGCTCGTTCGGACCGATCGAATCGGTCGCGTCGGTGCCCGCTTCCGACCGACTCCCGCGTCAGTAACGGTCGCCGCAGGGACTAAAAGTACTCTCGAGTCGGCGACAGACCGGGCAGTGCGTACTCGAGGTAGCCGACGAGATACGTCCAGCAGAGCCGTCCGTAGCCGACCCGTTCCTGCCGGCGAGTCGACGTGTCGACGGGACAGGTGCGATCGTACGCGACGGTCCCCTCGCGGCGCAGTCGCAACGAGAGGTCCGTGTCCTCGAGGTATCCCAGGGAATCGTCGAAGCCGCCGACCGCCTCGAACGCCCTCCGTCGCACGCTGCAGTTACACCCCGGCTGCTGGACGAAGCCGATCGGCCAGCACGCGCGATACCACCAGTCCGAGAGAATCCGAAAGCACGCTCGGTGACGGAGTCCGTTCTCGAGGGGGCGAAGCGGCCCGCCGACGCCGACGACCTCGGGGGTGGCGTAGTGGCGGCAGTGGCGGCGAACCCACGACGGCGGGACGACCGTATCGGCGTCCGTGAACAGGAGAACATCGCCAGTGGCGACGGCTGCGCCTCGGTTTCTGGCCGAGCCGGGACCCTCCCTGCGGTCGTCGGCGAGCACCCGATCGACGGTCGGATGGGCTCGAGCGATCCGCACCGTTTTCGCGCCGGTCGCGACGACGATTACCTCGAGACCGCCGTCGAACCGCTGGGCGGCGAGCGAGTCCAGGGTTCGCTCGAGCCGCTTCCCTTCGTCGCGGGCGGGGACGACGACCGAGGCGTCGACTATCCGCATCGTCGGGGAGTGTCGGCGGGAACGACATAACCGCTGCGTCCCGTCGACTCGAGCGCGTGGGCAGCGGTGACACTGTCACGACGATCCCAGTCGTTGCCACCGTCGAAACCCCCTTGCCGGGGGCTTTCGTAGCGGTGGATAGCATCATGGCGACTGCCACCGTCAGCGCGGGTGCGCGACTTCACGTCGGCTTTCAGAACCTCTCACTCGCTCGCGAGCGGCTCTACGGCGGTATCGGTGTCGGACTCGCGGAGCCCCGGGTGACCGTCACCGCCGAACCGGCCGCCGCCGTCACGGCCGACGATCCGCTGGTTCGGACGTACGCGACCCGCGCCGTCGACGTCCTCGACGTCTCGGGCGTCGCGATCACGCTCGAGGCGTCCTTACCCCGCCACGTCGGTCTCGGCAGCGGCACCCAGCTCGCACTGGCCGTGCTCGCGGCGACCGCGCGAGCCCACGGCCTCGAGCCCCAGGTGCGGACCCACGCACCGGCGATGGGGCGGGGCGGTCGCAGCGGCGTCGGCGTCGCGACCTTCGAGAGCGGCGGGTTCGTCGTCGACGCCGGTCACCCGACGAACCGCTTTACGACGGAGCCGCCGGCGGAAGGCGACTGGACGGTGCCGCCGGTCGTCGCCCGCCACGACCTGCCCGCTGACTGGCGATTCCTCGTCGTCGTCCCCGACGCCGACCCCGGCCGCAGCGGCGACGACGAGGATGCGAGCATGCGGGCGGTCGTCGAGCGAGCCGATCCGGCCATCGCCGACGAAATCGCCGGCGTCGTCACCCGCAAACTGCTGCCGGCCGCCGCCGCGGGCCGCCTCGAGCCGTTCGGCGAGGCCGTCGCCGAAATCGGCCGCAAGAACGGTGCCTGGTACGCAGATGCACAGGGCGGCGTCTTCCGGCCGCCTGCGGGCGAACTCGTCGAAGCGCTCGAGGAATGTCAGGTCCTCTCGGGCGTCGGCCAGTCGTCGTGGGGACCGGTTGTCTACGGCGTGACCGATACCGGACACGCCGACGAGGCCGAAGCCGCGGCCGCGGACGCGCTCGCCGATCGCGGGCTCGAGGGCCGGGTTATTCTCGCGGAGCCAGCGGAGGGCGGGGCTCGGTGCGGATTCGACGAGTAACGGAGAGAACGTCCTCGCGATATCGGCGGAACCTCGGGTTCGAACGTGGCCGCACTCAGGACAGTTCTAGGCGTGAGGAAACCGAGATGTCGAGCACGTTGTGCGGGCTTGCAATTGTTACCGACAGGTGATCCAGCAGCGACGTCAGCGAAACCAGATCGCGGTCTCGGTCCCACTCGAGCAGGCCTGCGTCGCGAAGCACTGGCAGGTGTGCGTGCCGGAGGAGGAGATCGATCTCCCGTCGTTGTTCCGGCTGAACGTCGGTTGTCGGTATCCGGTATTCGGCCGCCGCGAGTTCGGTCGTCAGTCGGTAGACGGTCACCGGGCCGCTGTACGTCGTCAGGTGTCGGAGCGCGTTCCGCCGCGTCGAATCGGCCAGCAGCGCGTGTATCCCGTCGAGGAATTCGGGCGTGTCTACCTGCTCGAGCCGGAGTCGTTCTACCATGCTCGGTCAGTAGTTCGGGACGACGATAGCCTGTCCGCCGGGCTACTCATGACCTTTATCTCAGTAGTAATGGCGTCTCTGAAGATCCGATTAAGGATTTCTCGAATTCGGGCGGAGGAAAACGGCCTGAAGCACTTTGTCAACCCCACGGCGCACCCGCTCCGAGAACGCCTGCACTGAGACACCCAATTCGTCGGCGAGTTCTTCGTACTCGACCTCGCGAGGGACCTTGAAGTAGCCCCGCTCGACGGCCAGCGAGACCGCCTCGTACTGAGCCTCCGTGAGTTCGTAATCGTCCCCGTTGGCGTCGATGTCGGCCAGCGACGAGACTCGGTTGAGCCGGTACGCGATGTCGTGCTCGGTACAGTACTGATTGAAGCGTGCGAGCCCGGCGTGTTCCTCGAAGCGGATCCGAAAGAGCCACTCCTCGTCGCTGTGGGCCTCGAGGATCGTTGCATCCGTCTGCGCGATGCCGGTGATCAGCTGCTCGGCCGGGTCCTCCCACTTGATCTTGTACAGCGCCCGATCGTCGTACTCGTCGAGCGCGGTGATTGATCTGACGTTCGGACTCTCGCTCATGGCGACTTCGAACGATCGCAGATCCGATCCATACCCCCAGATGTACGGCATGACCCGCTTGGCCGCGGGGACGACGCGCTCGATCTCGACGGAGAGGCCGGGGTACTCGGCGATGATCTGGCCGAGGAGGAACTCGTCGGCCTCGATCGATATTTCGGCGATGATGGCCATGCGACCGGTACGCGCCCCACCGGCTTTGCTGATGGGGGCCGGTCGACTCGGTCCGCTCTCCGCCCGCAACTGCCACAACAGGTAACTCGGTCCGTCCGAACGGACAGGTATGGAGCGGATGCCGCTCGGAATCTCACGGCTCGATCGGATGATCGGCGGCGGCGCACCGACCGGGAGCGTCGTCCTCCTCGCCGGCGAATCCGGTGCCGGCGCGCGGGAGTTCTGTTACACGAGCGCCGCGATGAACGGGCTCGTCGACGCCGATCCCGAACTGTTCGACCTCTACTACGGCGACCTCGAGCCGGGGGCGACTGTCCCCGAGGCCGTCCACTACGTCTCGTTTACGGACGAGCAACGCGCGATCGTCAGCGAGATGGAGTTCGTCATGGACGACGAACTCGTCCGGGCGGGGACGGACGACGTCTCGTTCGTCGAACTCGCCGAGGAGTACTTCCAGCTGACGCCGGTTCCGACCGACTGGTACGCCGAGGAGATGGCCGACATCACCGAACTCGGTTCTCACAACGAGCGCACCGACGTCCTCGAGGCGCTGGGCGAGTACCTCACCGAGCACGCGACGGGGAACCTCGTCGTGATCGACTCGCTGACCGATCTCGTCGCGGTGGCCGACGACCGGCTCGGGCTGTCGGATCTGACCGTCCTGCTGAAGGGACTCAAACGAGCGTCACACCGCTGGGGCGGCGTGATTCTGTTGCTCATCAACTCGGATCTCCTCGAGCCCACGGAGCTCGGGCGGATCAAGGAAGCTACCGACGGCACGCTGCTGTTCGAGTGGGAAAGCGGCGGCTCGGAGCGGTCCCGCACCCTCGTCGTCGAGCAGTTCCGCGGCGTGCTCTCCCGGCTCGAGGACGAAGATATCGTCCGGTTCGAGACCGAGATCCACGACGGCGGGTTCGATATCAGCAACGTCCGGAAAATCCGATAGGGTTTCCAGCGGTGAGCGTGGCGGTGGAGTGGCGGCGAACGTGGTGGTGGAGTGTCGGCGAACGCGGCGGTGGGGTGCCGGCGAGTGGTGAGCGTCGCAGCGGGCGTCAACAGCCTCTCACTGCCCCGACTCAGCAGCTGAGTTCGAACCAATACTTATCCGACTAATCAGCCTACTACGACCAGATGTCGAGCCAGGACCACGACGACGGCGGCTTTTCGTTCCCACTGCCTGCCGAAGTCGACGACTGGCTGACCGCGGAGGCGACTCGACGCGACGAGAGTCGCGATGACGTCTGTCGGCAGCTGTTAACCGCAGCGCACACCGTCGCGACCGACGACACCCTCGAGGTGGCCGATCCCGACGAGCTGACTGCGGTACGGAGCCAGCTTGAGGCCCAGCGCGAGGAGTTCACGGGCCTGCTCGAGGACGTTCGGTCCCGCGTGGTTCAGGTCAAACGCGAGACCGACGGGAAGGCGTTGACCGATCACGACCACCCCGCGTACGCGACCGCCGACGACCTCGGGGCGATTCGCGACGATCTCGCTGCCCTCGAGGAGAGCGTCGATCGCGGGTTCGATAACTACGAGGCGGTTCTCGAGAGCCTCCTCGAGACGACGGACGAACTCGACGATCGGTCGACGCTGCTCGCACGGGCAGTGATCGAGCTTCGGGAGCAGCGGGATGCACTCGCCGATCAACGGCGACAACGAGCAGCGACCGAACGGCTCCAGCGCGCGGCGAACCAGCTCGGAATTCGAACGGCGACCTGCGCCGACTGTGGCTCGAGCGTCGACCTCGCGTTGTTGACCGCTCCGGCGTGTCCTCACTGCGCGAGCCGGGTTTCGGATATCGCGAAGCGCTCGTCGATCTTCGGCTCCCACCGGCTCGAGACCGGCGACCCGCCGGCGCTCGAGGGGCGCGTCGAGAGCCCGACTGGATCGGCGAGCAACGAGCTCTTCGAGGCCATCGAGGCGGACACCGAATCCGGAAACACGACCCGTAGCGACGGAGACGGGGACGATGTAGCCGAGAAGAGCGAGTCCGGAGAGGCTGACCGATGACCGACGAAGCGAGTCGGAACGAGGCGGACGACGACGCGAACGGAACGGAGTTCATCCACGACGAGGACGATGATCCGGTGGTGGATACGGACGAGAACAGCAATCCAGCAGCGGACCCGGACGAGAACGCGAGCGATCGATCCGATCCGCTCGACGATCTCGCCGAAACCGTCGCGAACGGCACTGACCGATCGCGCTCGAGTACATCCGATTTCGACGAGCTGTTCGACCGACACGACGCCGCCGATATCGACGGCGACCGCCTCTGGAAGCGACTCGAGGCGGATCGGACGGACGAGTCGGAATCTGTGGACCGATCGCTTGATGCAGCTGAGTCAAGTGAGACGAACGGGCCGAGCGATTCTCCCGAATCGGCCGAACCGGGCAGCGAGTTCCGACCGGTCAACCGGGAGATTCGGGAGGTCGAGAAACGCTCGTACTGCCAGGGCTGTGAGCACTTCGCCGACCCGCCCGCCGTCGCCTGCACTCGCGACGGGACCGAAATTCTCGCCGTCACGTCGACCGAGACGTTCCGGGTCGCGGACTGCCCGTTCGTGCTCGAGGACGAAGCGCTCGAGAAACGGCACTGACGCCGCGGATCGGGCGAAGTGGTGACTTTTTGCGTCCCGAGTTCGTAGCTGTCCGATATGCAGTTTTGCGACGACTGCGGTTCGATGATGAAAGCCCGCGGCGACCGCATGGTCTGTACGAACGACGACTGCGGGGCCTCGAGCGAACGGGACCGCGAGCAGGAAGACGCGTTCGTCACGACGGAGTCACAGACCGACGGCGAGGTGATCGAATCCAGCGAGGAGGCCAACTTCGAGGGGAAACCGAAGGCGACGGACGTCATCTGCGACGAGTGCGGTGCCGAGGAGGCGTGGTACACGCTCAAGCAGACCGCCTCGGCCGACGAACCGCCGACGCGCTTTTTCAAGTGTACCGAGTGCGGGTACCGATGGCGGGAGTACAACTGATTTCGTGACTCGAGCACTACTTCCGTGACTCGAGTCGAGACACGTGCGTATACTACTGATTTCGACTTCGAGACGTTCCATCGGGTACTCGAGACTACGGAACGATAATGTACAGCTTCAAGTGACGATCCGTTCACAAGAACGGATTAGCCGCCCAATGCCCCTTCATAACTAATCTGGGGTCGAGCAGATGGCGAACATGGATCGACGACAGGTTCTGAAAGCGGCCGGTGTAACGTCGACGATTCCGTTCGCGTCCGGACTCGGTGCAGCGAGTGGGGACGACGATCGGGGTGGCCCGAAGCGGCGGTCGTGTCAGCAGCCGAACTGCATCCATCCGGTGCTCGGCTACTCGGGCCTCGAGGGCGACGGGCAACTTCCAGAGCCGTTACAGCCCGACCACGAGGTCGATCTGGAAACGCGCCCGCAGGAGGGGCGACCGGTGCCGGAGTTCTACTTCGAGCCGACGGGACTCTTCGTCGAGACCGGAGACATCGTGCGATTCAATCTCGCGACGCCGGATCACACCGTCACCGCGTACCATCCACGGCTCGGTCGCCAGCGTCGCGTTCCGGAGGGCGTCCCGCCGTTTTCCTCGCCGGTACTGGGGATGAACGCGTTCTGGCTGTACCGTTTCGACGAACCGGGCGTCTACGACGTGCTCTGTGCGCCCCACGAGATATTCGGCATGGTGATGCGGATCGTCGTCGGGGAACCGACGGCGGAATTCGGCCCGGAGGGTACCGTAGAGACCGAAGGCGGTGAGGTAGAACTTCGCCCACCGGCGCTCACCGCGGCGCTAGTGTACGGCGATTCGATGCTGGAACCGGCGACGATCGCAGAGCAGGGGTCCGTCAGCTGGGACGATCTCATGCCCGAGAGCAAACGGTTACTGGTGGAGTTCCCCGAACCGCCGGCGGAATAGTCGGTCGAGATGCGTTTTCACGGCTGGATCGTTGGTGGATCGTACCGAGGCGAACTGTGACCGAGCTGGACGGAATGAGATGAGTTACCAATGAACAAGGAATAAGCGAGAGCGGCCTGTAGTGTGTGTATGGACGCGAGAGAACAGCCGGCGTTCGCCTCCGATGCCAGCAGGCGCATTTACGAGTACGTCGAACGGCACGGGACCGCCGAACGACGCAAATTACCGGACATCGTCTCCCTCCCGTCCGAAGAGTTTCGAACGTGTCTCGAGCAACTGAAATCGGACGGTTACCTGGAAGAGGCGGGCGGAACCCTCCGGATCGCACTCGAGTTCGGTGCCGTCGAAAAGCACGACCTGGACGAGTTCACCGTCACCGTTCGCCCCGCTCGTCAGCGGGACTTCGACGGTCTCGTCGAGACGATCCGAGACGTCACGGCCGAAGAGACCTACGTCGTCGCCGAGACGATCGCCGAGAAACTCCTGTACGAAACCGCCGTTACCAGACACAACGCGGTGCAGTCCCGGCGGTTCTTCGTCGCGACTGTCGACGGGGACGTCATCGGATGGACCCACCTCGATCTTCAGCAGGTCGACCCGGTTCGTGAAGTCGCCCAACAGACCGTCGGCGTCCGCGACACCTATCGGGGATACGGGATCGGCAGCACGCTCCTACAGCGAGGGGTCGAATGGGCCGAAGCGAACGGGTATCGGAAACTCTACAACAGCATCCCCGTGGTCAACGAGACCGCACTCGAGTTCCTGACGGCTCACGGCTGGAACACGGAGGCGATCCGGAAGGACCACTACACGATCGACGGCGAGTAC
Organism: Natrinema zhouii; assembly: GCF_013456555.2. Taxonomy (GTDB): domain Archaea; phylum Halobacteriota; class Halobacteria; order Halobacteriales; family Natrialbaceae; genus Natrinema; species Natrinema zhouii. The sequence continues at coordinate 441,029 of NZ_CP059154.1, read as the reverse complement.
GTCGACGAAGTGATGATGGCCTACGAGCTGTAGCGTTGCTACCGTGACCGAGCATGGCCCGTCCCCCGACCCTCGAACCGGGACGCAACGTTCACATCGGTCCGGACGAATCCACCGGTAGACGAATGTCTGACGGGCCGCGGCTCCCGGGCGTCGACGACGAGGACGACGAGGAGCGTATCGTCTGCCACGTCGACGCCGACTGCTTCTACGCCTCCTGCGAGCGACTGCGCGAGCCCGAGCTCCGCGGCGAACCCCTCGTCGTCGGGATGGGGTACGAGGAAGGCGACACCATCGGCGCGGTCGCCACCGCGAGCTACGAGGCCCGCGAGTTCGGCGTTGAGAGCGCGCAAGCCATCTCGACGGCCCTCGAGCGACTCCCCAGGCGCGCGGCCGACGAGGCCGGTGAAGTGGACGAGATCGAGCGCGAGGAAACCGGCCACTACCGGCCGGTGGACATGGACTACTACGAGTCGGTCGCGGCCGACGTTCGGGAGATCCTCCACGACTGCGCCGACGTGGTCCGCGAGGTCAGCATCGACGAGGCCTATCTCGACGTGACCGAACGGACCGCCTGGGAGGTCGCGGACGGCTTCGCCCGCCACGTCAGGGATCGCATCCGTCGGGAGGTCGGCGTCACCGTCAGCGTCGGCGTCGCCCCGACGATGAGCACGGCCAAGATCGCGAGCGATTTCGACAAACCCGACGGGCTCACGGTCGTCGAACCCGGCGACATTCGGGAGTTTCTCGCGCCGCTCGCGGTCGACCTGCTCCACGGCGTCGGTCCCGTGACCGCCCGCGAGCTTCGGGAGATGGGCCTCGAGACGGCGGGTGACGTCGCCGCGGCCGACCCGGAGCCACTGGTCGAGGCGTTCGGCGAGCGCGGCCGAGAGCTGTACGACCGCGCCCGCGGCGAGGACGACCGTCGAGTCGAGCCGAAGGGGGACCCCAAGAGCTTCTCCCGGGAGTCAGCGTTCGCCGAGCCGGTCGAAGCGCCGGATCCGAAGTACGAACTGATCGAGACGCTCGCAGGGGCCGTGGCGGATCGCGCACAGCGAGAGGGCGCACTGTACCGGACCATCGGCGTCAAGGCGGTCACGCCGCCCTACGACGTCAACACGCGCGAGCGGTCGCTTCCCGGGCCGATCGACGACCCCGATCTCGTCGACCGCATCGCTCGCGACCTATTCACCGAGTTCGAGACCGACCCCGTGCGCAAACTCGGCGTTCGGGTGGCAAACCTCGAGTTCGTGGCCGCCGATCAGGCCAGTCTCGAGAGCTGGGAACGGAGTGAGGACGGCTCCGCGACCGATTCGGCTGGTCAGTCGACCGAAGCGGAGCCGGAGCCGATCCGCGACGACAGATCGGCCGGCCAGTCGTCGCTCGCGGATTTCTCGTAAGCGGCGTCTCACGCAGTCGGCCGAAATACCCACGTTCCTCGAGTGACGAGGGTTCGTAACCGAACCGGAAAGAACACTGAAATTATAACCCTCCCCGACAATCTTCGTCACAGACCACACCGTCCCCACATTCACATGACAGATGACTTTTACGACCTCCTCGAGATCCCGTCCGACGCCGCTCAGGACGAGATCAAGGACGCCTACCGCGAACAGGTTCGGGTCTACCACCCAGACCTGAACGACGACGACCGCGCACGGGCCCAGTTCACCGCGGTCAAGACGGCCTACGACATTCTCGGCGACCCGGTCGAGCGACAGGCCTACGACCGACTCGGGCACAAGGACTACGTCGCGAAACGGACCAGCGGCCTTCCCTCGCCGGACGTCTGGAAGAGCGACGGCGACGACGAGGAGGCCGACGGGACGGAACTGAGCTACTCGGAATCGGCGGCATCGGAGACGGCATCCGCTTCCGCGTCGACCTCGTCCGCAACGTCCGGCTCTAGAACGGCTGGCTCCGCGACGGCCGGCGCTGGCGGAACGACTTCGACAGCAAGTGGAGCCGCAGCCGGGACCGCAAGCGGGGCCTCGAGGACAAACGAAACGAGCGCTGGAACCGGAACGGGCGCCGGAACCGCGAGCGGAAGCGCCTCGGGAACGGCCGGTCAGACCGGTGGCGCAGGCGGCGGAACGACTACTGGAACCGGCGGGTCGGCCGGGACCGGAACCGGAACAGCGTCCGGATCTCGATCGACGACGACTGCCAATCCGCTCGTTCGCTGGTGGCGGCGACAGAACTTTTCGCTACCGCTGATCTGGCTCTCAGTAATCGTCTACGCCGCCGGTATCATCGACTTCGCGCTCGCGAACGGGGAGTCCCTCGGATCGCTCTGGGCCGACGGACGCGCGATCGGCGCGAACCCCTCGGGGATCTGGGCGCTGCTCACGGAGAGCCACCACGGAATCGAGACGATGACGGCGTTCGTCCAGCGCGTCGAGTTCGTGACGCCGCCGCTCGAGCCGACGCTGTGGTACGCTGCCCTGGCGGGCGTCGTCGCGCTCGCGCTGGCCGCGCTGCTGGTGACTCGCGCCGTCCGCCGGGAAGACACGTGGGGCGCGGTGACGATCAACGAGACGATCGTCGTCGCCGTCGCGGTGGCGACCACGACGACGCTGGTCGGCGGTCCCCTGCTCGCGGGAGCGGTACTCATGCCGCTCCTGTTCGCCGTGATCATCCGCCATACAAAGCGGCTGCCCGGCTGGGCACCGTCGTATCTGTACGTAGTCCCCGTGCTCGCGCCGGCCGCCGGCTTCGGTGCTGCGGCGGCCGGTGTGGTCTCGCTTCCGGTCGATCTCGCCGCGTTCGTGCTCTGTCCGCTCGTCGGCGGGCTGGCGTTACCCGTGCGGACGACCATCAGGAAACACTTCGGCCGCTGATTTCTCACCGCTCCAGCGAGTCGGCTCGAGTGACTGCCGCCGAGCCGCTACCGTCCGCCATCCCCCGTACCGAACGGTTAAAATGCGCAAGTGGCCAATGTGTCGCATGGCCAAATACTCGACCGGTTCGTCCGGCAGCGGTGGCGGGACGAACTGCGAACTCTGTGGGGCCGAGAGTCCCTCGCTCAGGCTCGCAACGGTCGCCGGCGCCGAACTCGAGGTCTGCCCGGACTGTGCGCCACACGACGATTCGCAGACCCACGGCGGGGACCGGAACCGGAGCGGCGGGAATTCGAGCGGGAGCGGTTCGTCCGGCGGGTCCTCGAACGACGGACTCAGCCGCAAGCAGAAGGCGGCTCAGAACGTCGCGAAGGCGAACCCGGTCTGGGACGGCGACTCCAAACACTGGGAGAGCGAGGGGACTAACTACGACGACGATCAGCTACCGTATCTCGTCTCGGACTACGGCGAGACGCTCGTCGAGGCCCGACGGGATGCCGGTCTCCAGCGCGAGGAACTCGCCGACGAACTCGGCGCACCGGAGAAAGACCTTCTCGCCGTCGAACAGGGACGCGCGACGCAGGCCGGCATCGGTGGCGGCCTGATCGAGGCGCTCGAGGAGCGACTGGACGTCACGCTCGCCGAGTAATCGACCGCTCTTTCGGATTCGGTGACACCCCCGGCGAGCAGACTTTTAGTGGCTGACGACAGACTCCAACCGATGACCGGGCAACGGGCGGCGGCGGAGCCGTACGCCACGCGGTTCGAGACCGAAGTGACGTCGATCGACGGCCGGCGCGTCTGGCTCGAGCGGAGTCACTTCTACGGCGCGAGCGGCGGCCAGCCGGCCGATCGCGGGACCATCGGCGATCTCACCGTGAGCGACGTCGAACTGGTCGACGGCGAGCAGGTCCACGTGCTGGCCGAGGAGCCGTCGTTTCGGTCGGGCCACCGCGTGCTGTGTTCGGTCGAGTGGTCGTTCCGGATGTACTGCATGCGGGCCCACACCGCCAGCCACATACTCACGGGGGCCGCGCGGCGCCTGCTCGAGGACGGCTCGTACGCCGGGCTCGAGATCGGCCCGGAGACGGTCCGGGTCGATCTCGAGACGGCCGCGACCGTCGACGACGAAATGCTGATCGAACTGGATGAGACGGTCAATCGCGTGATCTGGGAGTCGCGGCCGGTGTCGTGGGACGACGTGCCGATCTCGGCGGCGCGCGAGCGCGAGGAAGTCGCGTTCGACGCTGAGGCCGACGAGGGCGCCGTCGAGAAGGGCCGGGTCCGAATCGTCACGATCGAGGACGAAACCGACACCCGAAACGGGAACCGGCTCTCCGGAATGACCGGTCAGACGGACCCGTGGGACGTGGCGGCCTGTGGCGGGACCCACGTTCGAAATACCCGCGAGGTCGGCCCCGTCACCGTGCTCGGCCACTCGAGCCCGTCGGAGGGAGTCTGCCGGATCGAATTCGCCGTCGGCCCACGAGCGATCGATCGTCGAACGGCCGAGAAGCGGGCCGCCTTCGCCGCGATGTCGGCGTTAGACGTCGATCTCGAGGACGTGATCGACGAACTCGAGCGGGTGTGAGGGACGACTTCGGTCGGCGATTCTGGCTCGATCGAGCGGCGGTGCCGTTCGCAAGCGGTGGGTTCATTTCCGTTGATTCCCAATCACCGACCACGCGCACCCCCGGACCTTGCTCACGGAAGGTAGAAACTATTACTACCTTAGGAGTGAAAATCCGCCTTATGGGAATCGATTACTCACAGCTGCACGATCCGAACGCTGAGTATACGATGCGTGACCTCTCGAGCGAGACGATGGGAGTCACCCGTGAACGCGGCGGCGACCGGGATGTCGAGATCACCGACATCCAGACGACGATGATCGACGGCAACTTCCCGTGGACGCTGGTACGGATCTACACTGACGCGGGGATTACCGGCACCGGTGAAGCCTACTGGGGAGCCGGCGTGCCGGAACTGATCGAGCGGATGACGCCCTTCCTGCAGGGCGAGAACCCGCTGGACATCGACCGGCTGACCGAGCACCTTGTCCAGAAGATGTCCGGCGAGGGCTCGATCGGCGGCGTCACGGTCACCGCGATCTCGGGTATCGAGGTCGCGCTGCACGACCTCGCCGGAAAGATCCTCGGCGTCCCGGCCTACCAGCTGCTAGGTGGCAAGTACCGCGACGAGGTCCGGGTCTACTGCGACTGTCACACCGAGGAGGAAGCCGATCCCGACGCCTGCGCCGACGAAGCCGAGCGCGTCGTCGAGGAACTGGGGTACGACGCCCTGAAGTTCGACCTCGACGTTCCCAGCGGTCACGAGAAGGACCGCGCGAACCGACACCTCCGCGACCCCGAGATCGAACACAAGGCGGAAATCGTCGAGAAGGTCACGGAGCGCGTCGGCTCGCGGGCCGACGTCGCATTCGACTGCCACTGGAGCTTCTCGGGCGGCAGTGCGAAACGACTCGCGGAGCGCCTCGACGAGTACGACGTCTGGTGGCTCGAGGACCCCGTCCCGCCGGAGAACCACGACGTCCAGCGGGAGGTCACCCAGTCGACGACGACGCCGATCACCGTCGGCGAGAACGTCTACCGGAAACACGGCCAGCGCCGCCTGCTCGAGGAGCAGGCCGTCGATATCGTCGCGCCGGACATGCCCAAGATCGGCGGCATGCGCGAGACGCAGAAAATCGCCGACCTCGCGGATATGTACTACGTGCCGGTCGCGATGCACAACGTCTCCTCGCCGGTCGCGACCGTCGCCAGCGCCCACGTCGGCGCGGCCATCTCGAACTCGCTCGCGGTGGAGTACCACTCCTACGAGCTCGACTGGTGGTCGGACCTCGTCGAGGAGGACGTCATCGAGGACGGCTACATCGAGGTCCCGGAGGAACCCGGCCTGGGTGTCACGCTGGACATGGAGACCGTGGAAGAACACATGGTCGAGGGCGAGGAGTTGTTTGACGAAGCGTGAGCTTCGTCACGCTCGCTGAGCAACGCTCAGCGTTGTTCGACGCGGCGTAAGCCGCGTCGAGCCAGCAAATCTCTGATTTGCGTTGTTCGACGAAGCGTAAGCCGACATCGAACCAGCCAATCTCCGGTTCGCGCCGTTTGACGAACGACGAGGTCGCACCGTCGTTGACAGCGACGGTGACTGCAAACCCGCTCTGTTACAATTGTGGTGTACTACTACACCACAAATTTATCACCCGAGCCGGAAGGAATCCCATGGATCAGCGACGACTGCGCGCAGACGGGGGCGAAGCCGAGTCCGATCGCACGTTTCGGAGCGGCGACGGATCGCACCACCCCGGTCCGCCGCGATTCGTCACCGTCGGCGATGGAATCGTCGATCCGAACGGGAACGAGATGGAGAGCCGCGACGATCTCGCACCGCGGAACCCGGACAGTGACGGGACGTACGCGTGGCGGGTGCTCGAGGCTCCCGACGGTTCGACCGCGGCACCGACCGACGCTCCGGTCGCCGAGTTCGAACCGGACGTTCCGGGCGAGTACACGCTCGCGCTCGAGGCACCCGACGGGACGCACGAACTGACGGTCCGCGCGTTTCCCGCGGCCGACGCGGACGCGCCGCGACCGCGGGTCGAACTGGACGCGACGGTCGCGGACGGTCGGGTCCGGCTCTCGGCGACCGCGAGCGTCGTCGGCGACGGGGAGCCGACCGTCGAGTACGTCGTCGACGATCGGAACGAGGACGTGCTCGAGTCGGACGGGACGATTCCGGTCGCTGCGATCGACGAACCGGTCCGCATCTACGCCGTCGCGGTCGACGAGCGCCACTCCGTTCCGGACGCGATCGATCTAGTGCCCCGTGACGACGAGCCGGCCGTCAGCGTCGTCCACCCCTTCGAACCGCCCGAGTGGGCCGTCGATTCGATCGTCTACGAAATTTTCACACGGCGATTTCCGGATTCGGACGAACCCACGTTCGAGACGATCGCAAACCGGCTCGACCACCTCGAGCGCCTCGGCATCGACGTGCTCTGGCTGACGCCGTTTCTCGAGGCAGAAAGCGGGTTCGGGACGCCGATGGAGCACGGTGGTCCACACGGATACAACACGACGGACTACTTCAGCGTCGATCCGGCTCTCGGGACGATGGCCGACTTCAAGGCGCTGGTCGACGCCTGTCACGACCGCGATATTCGAGTCGTCTTCGATCTCGTGATCAACCACACGGCGGACGCGCACCCCTTCTACGAGGCCGCCGTTGACGAGACGCATCCCGAGCACGAGCGCTACCGCGACTGGTATCGCTGGGACGATTTCGACGCCCGCGACCCGGACACCTACTTCGGCTGGGACGACATTCCCAATTTGAACTACGCCAATCCGGCGGTCAGGGAGTATCTGCTCTCGGTCGTCGACTTCTGGGCCGAGCGCGTCGACGGCTTTCGCGCCGACGTCGCCTGGGGTGTCCCCCTGAGCTTCTGGACCGAGGTCTACGACCGGGTGAGCGGCACGGACAGCGACTTCTTCCTGCTGGACGAGACGCTGCCGTCCGACGTCGAGATGGGCGGCGGCCGGTTCCACATGCACCACGACGACGTGCTTCACGAGACGCTCGAGCGACTGGGCGAGTCGACCGCGGACGAGGACGGGGACGAGCGCACCGCCGAGATGGCGGCACCTATCGAGGGGGACGCGGTCGCAGACGAGTTTGCGGATTCCGCGGCCGGGCTGGACACGACGACCGCCGATGCGATCCTCGAAGCGATCGACGAACGGCAGCGCAGGGGTGCCCACCCCGCCTCCCAGTGGCTGCTGTACGTCGAGAACCACGACACCGATCGCTATCTCACCGAGTACGGACGGGCGGCGCAACTGGCCGCGAGCGCCGCGACGTTCACTCTCCCCGGGTCGCCGATGCTCTACTACGGGCAGGAGACCGGCGTGACCGGACGACGTGAGCCGATGAACTGGGGATCGTTCGACGGGGAACTACTCGCGCACTACCGGCGACTGATCGATCTTCGGAAGTCGGAACCGGCGCTCCGATCCGCCGCCGACCTCGAGCGAATCCCGTACGAGAGCGAGACCGACGCCGTTGCGTTCGCCAGGGAGGATCCGGCGAGCGATCGCCGAGTCGTCGTCGCGTTGCACTTCGGTGACGGCGCGGCGACGGTGCGGATCGGCGAGTCCATCAACGGGATCGATTTGCTGACTGGCGAGGCGTGTATTGAGGAGGGTGATGATGGCGAGGAGGGTGATGATGGCGACGATGGTGACAATGGCGAGGAGGGTAACGACGGCGACGATGGTAGCAATGGTGACGAGGGCGTCAATAGCGACAATGGTAACGGAACCGACTCGTGGACGCACGCGCTCGCCGTGGACACTGCCGTCGTGCTCGAGAGCGACACTGCAAGCACAGGGAAATCCGGTCGGGATGCAGCGAAACGGTAACAACAGTAGTGAGAGGGTTCAGCCGTCCATCCCACCGAAGGAGAGGCCGCTCTCGACGTAACTCTGTGCGAAGAAGTAGATGATCGCAACCGGCAGCGCGAACAGGAGCGCGAACGCCGAGAACTCGGTCCACGGCGTCTCGTAGCGCCCGGCCGTCGCGAGCGAGTAGAGTTCGACCGAGAGCGTGTAGTTGTCCGGCCGGAGCAGCGTTCGAGCAACGATGAACTCGTTCCACCCCGCCAGGAAGGTAAAGACCAGTACGACGGCGATGCCGGGTTTCGAGAGCGGCAGGATCACCTCGCGGATGACGTCCCACCGCCCCGCGCCGTCGACGATCGCCGCCTCCTCGTAGGAGACCGGGATGTTGTCCATGAAGGTCTTGAGCAACCACGTGTTGAACGGGATCGCTCCCGCCGCGTAGAACAGTCCGAGCACGAGGAGGCTGTTGCTCAGCCCGAGGTTGACGAACAGGGCGTACAGCGCGACGAGGGTCGCGACCGAGAGGCCGGCACCGACCTGCGTGAACAGGACGTAGCCGTAGAGCACCTTCTCCCGGCCGACGAAGTCCCGCCGTGAGAGCGCGTACGCACCCGGGACGACCACCGACATCGAGACGCTGACGGTCACAAAGACGACGATCAGGCTGTTGACCAGCGCCTCGGAGAAGTCCGATTCGAGGATCACCCAGCGGTAGGCCTCGAGGTTGTAGGTCGACGGATCGGCGAAGATGCCTTCGGAACTCATTAGCCCGGACCCCTGTGAGAGCGAGGCCGCGAAGATCCAGTAGACGGGGAACATGAGGACCACCAGGATACCGATCGCACCGCCGGTCGCGGCGACTGTCTTGGCAATATCCAGCGGACTCCGCCCGCTACTCTCGTCTCGATCGCCGACTTCCGTTTCCGATTCGGATGCTGTCATTACGTGTTCACCCCTTCGGCGAGATTGCCCTTCTTCACCGCGAGCCACATGAACGCGCCGATGAACGCGATAGCAGTTACCATGATCGCTGACCCGAACGCGTACTCATTGAGTTCGTAGGCCTCGCGGAAGCCGTACACGATAATGAGTTCGTTCTGCCGAGACGGACCGCCCTGATTGAAGACCCACGGGATGAGGAACTGCTGAAACGACGTCGCCGCGGTCAGGATCGATCCGAACATGACTGGCCGTTTGATCGACGGGAGCGTGACGTGACGGAACCGGCTCAGGAAGCCCGCACCGTCGACTTTCGCCGCGTCGTGGAGCTCCGCCGAGACGTCCTGAAGCGCGCTCACGATGATGATCACCATGAACGGGTACGCCAGCCAGACCTCCGTCGTGATATAGGCGAAAAAGGCGCTCCACCGACCGCTGAGCCAGCCGATCGGCAGCTCCAGCAGCAGTAGTTCCGGCGCCGCGACATCGAACAGCCCCGTGACCGACAGCACGGCGTCGTTGTATCTGTAGAGCAGTTCGTTCAACGGCCCGAACCGAGCGCCGCTGAATATGCCCCGCCAGACCGTGATCGTGAAGATCGTCGGGAACCCCATCGGAATGATGACCGCGGCTCGGAGGTACCGCTTTCCGAGCACGCGGGCGTGAGTGAGGACCATTGCGAGCCCGAGCGAGAGCGCGATTTTGATTACTAGGCTCACCGCGACGAACAGCCACGTAGCTCCGAGGGAGGTCCAGAACTGCGAATCGGAGAAGAGTTCGACGTAATTGTCGACCCCGATCACGCTCGAGCCGCCCCCGATGACCGTGCCGGCGTGAGTCGCGTCGGTCACCGACAGGTAGAGCAGGAACGTGATCGGGAACAGCATGAAAGAGCCGAACAGGACGACTCCGGGTAGCACGAGCAAGATCCCGAACAGATCGTACTCCCGGAGGCCGGTCGGCAGTCGGCGCCGACCGCGTTCGGACACGCGTCTGAGAAATGACGATGTGGACATGGGATGGCAGTGTCAAACGCGGTCAGTTAGTCCCAGCGGCTCCGAATCTCCTCGGCGGCGGTTGCCATCGATTCGTCGGCGCTCGACTGTCCGTTGAAAACCCGCTGGAGGCCGTCCTTGACCGGCGTCCAGACGTCGCCGATTTTCGGGTCGGTCGGCAGGGGAACGCCCATCTCGACGGTCTGGGCGAACGCTTCGACGTCGTCGCCGAGTTCGTCGGACTGCGTGTACTCCTGATGGACCGGGATCAGCCCGTGGTCCTGGGCATTGCTCAGGATCACGTCTTCGGTGGTCGTGTACCACTCGGCCCACTCGAGCGTCGTCTCGAGCGCCGTGTCGTCCGCGGACTCGAGTTGCGTCGTGAAGTACCACGTCTGGACGCCCGTGTACGGCGACGGCTCCCCGCCGTCGATGTCGGGAAGCGGTGCGACGGTCGCGTCGACACCGGCATCGCGGAAGCTGCTGATTTGCCACGGCCCGTTGATCGCATACGGCGCGTTCCCTTCGGAAAACGTCGGGATCTGTGATTCGGGACTGGGATCCTCCGCGACGTACGGCCAGATGGAACTCTCGAGGAGTTCGATCCCCTCGATGAACGCGTCGTCTTCGATACCGAGTTCGCCGTTCTCCTCGTCGAAGACGGTCCCGCCGAACGCGTTCAGGAACGCGCTGACGAAGTAGGTCTCGATCGCGGGCACCGAGAGACCGTACTGGTTGTTGTCCGGATCGTAGTGATCTTCCATTACCTCGACCATCTCCGAGAGCGTCTCCGGCGGTCCGTCGACCAGGTCCGGGTTGTACATGAGCGAAACGGTCTCGGCCGCATAGGGGAGCCCGTGTACCGCGCCGTCCCACTGAACCGCCTGTGCGGCGGCCTCCGTGAACGTGCTCTCGAGGTCGACTCCGATGTCGTCAGCGGCGTCGTAGACGAAGTCCTGTTCGTGGTACTGGCCGATCCAGTCGTGGGCCCATGCGAACGTGTGTGGTCCGTTGCTCGCCGGTAACGCCGTCTCGAGTTGCGATTCCATCTCCGAGATGTTCTCGGCGTTCATCTCGTCGTCCCGCCCCTCGTTGAACGTACCGAGATGCTCCTCGAGCGAGTTCTCCTCGCCCGCTTCGAACTGCGTCCACAGCATCGTCCCCTGGTCGCCACCGCCGAGCAATCCACCGAGACAGCCCGCGACTGTCAGCGTCGTAATCCCGCCGATACCCTTGAGCGCGTTCCTGCGATGCAGTGTCATGGTAAACGGTGATGAATAATATCTTCACATATTTAGTTGTTAGGATGGAGCCTCACCGGACCGGATCGCGATCACTTTAGCGGACAGTATATGCTACATATCGACCTTTTAGGGAACAAGGTCGGTTTCTCTGTGCACCTTCAACGAGCTGAAGCGTCGCTATCTGGCGTCGAATTTCCTCGACTGAGAATCCGATTACATCGCAATCAACAGGGAAGTATATATTTGGTGTAATATTACTTCTCAAATTCCTAATTTTGGGAAAAGGTTTTACCCTCCCTCGTCGAACGAACAGGGAAATGGCACGAGTAACGGTCGAATCGCTCCGGAAGGAATACGACACCGGGTCGGTCGTCGCCGTCGACGGCCTCGACCTCGAGATCGAGGACGGCGAGTTCGTGACCGTCGTCGGACCGTCTGGCTGCGGGAAGACGACGACGCTCCGAATGTTATCCGGCCTCGAGCAGTCCACGTCCGGCCGAATTCGGATCGGCGAGGAGGACGTGACGGACGTTCACGCGAAGAACCGGGACATCGCGATGGTGTTCCAGAACTACGCGCTCTATCCCCACAAGACCGTCTTCGAGAACATGGAGTTCGGGCTTCGGATGAGCACTGATCTGAGCGAAACCGAGCGCGAGCGACGGGTCGTCGAAACGGCCGAAATGATGGGCATCGAGGACCTGCTCGAGGACAAACCGGACGAACTCTCCGGCGGCCAGAAACAGCGCGTCGCGCTCGGGCGCGCGATCGTCAGGGAGCCCGACCTGTTCCTGTTCGACGAGCCGCTCAGCAACCTCGACGCCAAGCTCAGAACGAGTATGCGCGCGGAGATCCAGCGGCTCCAGCGAGAGCTCGGGATCACGGCCGTCTACGTCACGCACGATCAACACGAGGCGATGACGATGGGCGATCGGATCGTCATCCTCGACGGCGGCGAACTCCAGCAACAGGGGAAGCCGACCGAGGTCTACGAGAATCCAGTCAACGAGTTCGTCGGCGGCTTCATCGGGTCGCCATCGATGAACTTCGTCGACGTCGCCGTCGAATCCGACGGTGACCGGCTCCGCTTGGCCGGTCCCGACGGCGGGTTCGAGTTCGACCTCTCCGCGGCGTACGTCGGCCGCCACGAGGACGCCCTCGACTCGAGTCGGTACACGCTCGGAATCCGACCGGAGAACGTCTCCATCACCGATAAAGGCGCGGCTAACTCGATCACGGCGACCATCGACGTGGTCGAACCCGTCGGCTCGGACAACTTCCTCCACCTCGATCTGAGCGACGAGTTCATCGCCCGCGTCGACTCGGACGTCGACTTCGATCCCGGCGACCGGGTGACGCTCACGTTCGACGAAGCGGACGTCCACCTGTTCGATTCCGAAACCGGTCGCAACGTCCTCACCCGCGACCGCGATTCCCCGACCGTCACGCCCTGAAGCGGTCGAATCGGCGGTTAAACGGCCCATTTCTCGTTTGGTTCCGCTGTGCGAAGCGCCGTCGATCATCGAACAGAATAATCGAACCACTACTTCTATCGAGCCGCCGTCCCCGCCCCCGCCTCAGTCCTGCAGCGGTGCGCGACCCTCGGCGTCCGCGAGCGCGGACGATGCGGGTTCCTCGAGGGCGCTCGCGGTCGCCAGTCGGACGGCGTGGGGCCATCCCAGCGGCGTGGCGCTGTCCGGCGTGCCGTCGTCGAACACCTGTTCGGGAAGGTAGCCACCGGGCCGCCGGAGCGCTCCGTCGGGACCGACCAGTTCGAACAGGTCGCGCGCGCGTTCGTCGAATCCGGCGGTCTCCTCGCGGTCGCTCGCCGCCAGGAGGTCGCGAAGTTCAACGGCGGCGTGTGCGCCCCAAGCGGTCGTCACGGTCCAGATCTTTTCGCCGTCCTGCTCGCGGACTCGCCAGGGATCCCCCTCGAAGCGAGCGAGTCCGTCGACCGGTCCCTCGGGATCGCGGTAGAGCCCGTCGAGCGTCGTCTCGACGTGCGAGACGAGTCGGTCGAGCCGGTCGTCGTCGACTCCCTCGAGGGCGTCGTACTCCCGGTGGGCCGCGGCCAGCGCGAGCGTGCTCCCGTCGAGTCGGTCGTCCACCGCACCGTCGTCGGTCCGCATGGCGTAGACGCCGCGTTCGGGAACCCAGAGCTCGTCGAGGGCGTCGTAGACGGTTCGTGCACGTTCTCGAGCCCGAGCCGCGAGCGCCTCGTCGACCGGTGCCCGAGCGATCGCGGCGTAGGCCTCGAGAAACGTCGCCGCCGTGTGCGTGAACCGGCCGGTCATGTTCTCCCAGGCGTTCTGGACGCGTTCGGGCAGGCCGTCGACCGCGAGGGAGTCGTCCAGCCCGTCGAGGGCCGCCGCGAGGGCCTCCCGGACTCGTTCGTCGGCCGGGTCGACGTGACGGAGATACGCCGCGAGAAACGCCGCGACGCTCGCGGTCTGATCGGCCTGATACTCCTCGGACTCGGACTGGCCCTCCTCTACCCGTCCGTGCGCCCAGCCGGGTGCGATCGCGCCGTTGTGCGGCCACACCCGGTGGGGCCAGGTGCCGTCGGACAGCTGCGCGTCGACGTAGAAGCGGGCGCTCTTCGCGTGCCACGCCTCGAGCCCGAGTGCCAGCCGCCGGTCGGCGTCGAGCAGGGACCGGGCGATCTCGGCGTCGTCGCGGAACCAGGTGTAGCCGTAGCCGCCGGAGTACCGGTAGAACGGGTCGAACTCCGGGCCCGCCATCCGCGCACCCGTCGGCGCACGCAGGAGCGCGAGCGCACGGAGGTCCGCGAAACCGCCCTCGACGCCGCCATCGGGATCGGGAAGCCGATCGCGAGCCTGCTCGCGGCCCGCCTCGAGTATCGCTTCGCGGTCGGCGTACTCGGCCACATCGGTCCGAACCTGCTCGAGCGCGTCGGTCCGGTCGCCGTCCGAGAGCAACGTTGCGACGGTCGCGCTCGGCGACGAGCCAGTGAGATCGATTTCGGTCGTCGCGATCGGACTGAGGCGGGCCTCCTCGTAGCGGTCGTCGGTCGGTGAGCGCGGAAAATCGGTCGGCTCCGCCGCGAGTAACTCCGCGAATCGCTCGGGGACCTGCCCGGTCACGGACAGTGTCGTCGAGGCCGCGAGGAAGTCGTGCTCGGTGTCGTGGTGGACCTCGACGACGTCGCCGTGGCGGAGCTGTCCGACTCGTCCCGCTCTCCCTTCCGGGGCGAACCCGACGCACGCGCGGAGGGTGACGTCGGTCGCGATGTCGCTGTCCTCCTCGAGCACGAAGTGGGTTAGGTGGAGTCGACCGATCGTGACGTCGTACTGGACGCAGGCCGCGTCGCCGACCGCGTGTGTCGTTTCGACGACCGCCGTATCGTCGACGTAGCGCTGCTCGCCGTCGTCGAACCAGCGGACGTCGCCATCCGCCTCGAGCCCGAACCGAGAGCGTTCGATGCCGGCGAGCCCCGAGAGCGGGTAGGAGTAGTCCCTGATCGATCCGTCGGGTGCGACGTGAACCAGTCGTTCATCGAGCCCGGAGAAGAGTCCCGCCGTCGATCTGCGCTCGCCGGGAAACCGCCGCGGATCGCCCTTCGTCCGCTTAAAATCGTTGAGGGCACCGTGTAGTTCCATCGTTCTCTCAGTTCACTCCCGAGGCAATAAACTTTGTTGAAAAATGTATTCTCACTTTTCCAGTCGTACGATCGCATCGCGTTCCGGTCAACGGACCGGGCGCTCGTCACATCGATCGGAACGGACGCGGACGGGTGGTCGGACCGAGCATATTTTACATCGACCGATCAATCTGTGACGTAACGAATACACATGGATGATGACGAGCTCGCCGAGCTGCTCGAGCGATTCGGCCTCTCCGAGAAGGAGACCGACACCTACCTCGCGATTCTCGACCACGGGGAGTCGAAGGCCAGCGCGATCGCTGACGCCGCCGACGTGTCCAAGCGCTACGTCTACAGCATCAGCGAGGAACTCGAGGAACGGGGGTTCGTCGAGGTCGACGACCACTCGGTGCCGACGGTGATCCGTCCCGTCCAGCCCGAAACGGTCGTCGAGCGACTCACGCACAGCGTCGAGGAGATCGAACCGGAGCTACAGGCGCGGTACACGACGACGGAGCGCTCGGACGAACAGTTCGAGGTCATCAAGTCCAGACAGACGGTGCTCAAGCGAATCGAGAGCCTGCTGGCCGGCGCCGAAACGGAAGTGACACTCTCCTTACCCGCGGAAATACTCCCGCGCGTCCGATCGACGCTCGAGGAGACGGTCGATCGAGGGGTCCTCGTTCTCCTCTTGCTTGGTGCGACCGAAGGGGACCAGGACATCGCGTCACTGGCCGGCACGGCCAGCACCGTCCGTACCTGGGACGCCCTCGTGCCGACGATGTTGACGGTCGACGGGCGGCACGGACTGCTCGCACCGAGTCAGATACTGACGACATCCGCGAGCGACACGCGGGCAATCTCCATCACGCAGGAGCAACTCGCTCCCGTCCTCGCCGGCTCGTTCCTGGCGAACTACTGGCCCACCGCGGAGGAGCGATACGTCACCACGCCGAACGAACTGCCCCGTACCTACGAGGGATTCCGGAACGCCGTCTTCCAGATCGCGCTCCACCGCGCGACGGACACGCGAATCGAGGCCGCCGTTACCGGCTCGCCGGTCGGAGACCGGGACCTCCCGTCGTCGCTCTCCGGCGAGGTCGTCGACGTCCGACAGAGCCTCGTCCGGCCCGTCACCTCGACCCTTCCGATCGAGAACGCGTTCGAACTCGAGGTCGACGGCGACCGGTACACCATCGGCGGCACCGGCGCGTTCCTCGAGGACTACGAGGCGGAGTCCGTCACGATTCGCCCGCTCGAGGAGTGAGCGGTCTGAAATTCGGATTATTTCGTCCATGAGTGAATTTATGTGGGCCAGGGGCGAACGCTCACCTATGACGGATCGTCTCAGCAGCGGCGGGATCGCAACCGAGGATCGAACGGCGGCTGCGGGAGGGCTGCACGGATGACCGAGAAACGGGTCGTCAGGGAACGGATCGTCGACGGCGGCGTCATTGCGGTCCTCCGCGGCGTCGATGAGAACCAAATCGTCCCGGTCGCCCGCGCGATGTACGACGCGGGGGTGGACGCGCTCGAGATCACGGCCGACGGGACGCGCGCGGCCGAGCAGATCGCGGCCGTCGACCGGGAACTCGCGGACACTGATGCGGTCGTCGGCGCGGGAACCGTCCTCGACGCGCCGACCGCACAGTCGGTGATCGACGCGGGCGCGTCGTTCGTTGTCTCGCCTCATACCGACGCGGACGTGGTCCGAACCTGCAACCGACACGGCGTCCTCGTCGCACCCGGAGCGATGACGCCCACCGAGGCCGTGACGGCGATGGAAGCCGGTGCGGATCTCCTCAAAATGTTTCCCGCGTCGACGGTCGGGCCGGGCCACATCGGCGCGCTCGCGGGGCCGCTCGGCGACGTCGACATCGTTCCGACGGGCGGCGTCTCGCGCGACAACGTCGCCGACTTCTTCGACGCCGGCGCCGTGGCCGTCGGTGCCGGCGGCGCGATCGTGGACGACGCGGCCATTGCCGACGGCGACATGGATCAGGTTCGAGCGACGGCGGCGTCGTTCGTCGACGCAGTCGAAGCAGCGCGCAGCGAGTAGTCGGACGGCGGCGCTCTCGGCGGTGCTTCTCCCGGGACGGCCGCAGTATGACCGTCTGAGTGTGCTGGTTGCCGTTTTATACCACTTGTCGGGGTCGCTATGGGCGTGACTCCAGATCAGCGCACGCGCAGACGAGTCCTGCGAGCGGTCGGGGCCACCGCGGCGATCGGCGGCCTCGGGGTCGGCTCGAGTGCTGCGCAGAACGGGCAGGACGGACAGAGCGGGCAAGGTGACGACGGTGTCGACAGTCCGTATACGGCGACGTATCGCGACACTATCGGGTCCGTCGTGCTAGTCACTGTCTCCGGCCCTCGCGGCGGTGGCGGACTGGGATCGGGATTCGTCATCGACGAGCAGCACGTCGTAACCAACAACCACGTCGTCCAGAGCGCGACCGAGGGCGGCGTCGAACTGCAGTTCAGCAACGAGGAGTGGCGGACCGCGTCGATCGTCGCAACGGATCCCTACAGCGATCTCGCCGTCCTTCGCGTCGAGGAGTTGCCCGACGGTGCGTCCGGACTGTCGATCGTCGATCGCGAGCCCGCAATCGGACAGGAGGTGCTCGTCCTCGGTAATCCGCTCGGACTCGATGCCTCGATCTCACAGGGCATCGTCAGCGGCGTCGATCGAGTGCTGCCCAGCCCGGTCGGCTTCTCGATCCCGGCCGCGATCCAGACCGACGCATCGGTCAATCCCGGCAACAGCGGCGGCCCGCTGGTGAGCCTCGAGGGAGAGGTGCTCGGCGTCGTCTTCGCCGGAGCCGATCAGACGATCGGCTTCGCGATCTCCTCCCGCCTCGCGAATCGGGTCATCCCCGCGCTCATCGAGGACGGCACGTACGAGCACCCGTTCCTGGGCGTCGGCGTCCAGCCCGTCGTGCCGGACATCGCCGAGGCGGTCGGACTCGAGTCGGCTACCGGCGTCCTCGTCACGGAAGTCGTGCCGAACGCGCCCGCCGACGGCGTTCTCCAGCCGGCGGTCCCCACCCGGCCCGGAAGCGGCGACGTAATCGTCGCCATCGACGGCGAAGAAGTCCAGAATCAGTCGCAGCTCCTCTCGTATCTCGCGCTCGAGACGTCGCCCGGTGACACGGTCGAGCTCACGGTCGTCCGGGACGGTGAGCAGGAGTCGGTGGAGGTGACGCTCGAGACGCGGCCGGAATCCCAGCTCCCACAGACACCGATTCCGGGAACGCCGGGCGAACGACCCCCGACGGAACCATGACCGAAATCGGCCACAAACTCATCTGTGAGGAGCACGGTCCGAACGATCTCGTCGAGTACGCACAGCTCGCCGACGACTCCGCGTTCGAGTTCGCCATGATCTCCGATCACTTTCACCCCTGGCTCGCGAGTCAGGGCGAGAGCCCGCTGGTCTGGAACGTGATCGGCGCGATTGCGCAGGCAACCGACGACCTGCGGCTGGGGACCGGAATCACCTGTCCGATCATCCGCGTTCATCCGGCGATCGTCGCACAGGCGGCAGCGACGGCCGCAACGATGCTTCCCGGCCGATTCTTCCTCGGCGTCGGCGCTGGTGAACAGTTGAACGAACACGTGTTGGGCCATCGATGGCCGGAACACGCCGTCCGACTCGAGATGCTCGCGGAGGCGATCGAGATCATCCGCACGCTCTGGGAGGGCGAGACGACCAGTTTCCACGGGGAGTACTACACCGTCGAGAACGCGCGGCTGTTCACGCTCCCCGACGAACTCCCGCCGATTCCGATCGCCGCAGACGGGCCGAACGCGGCCCGCTTTGCGGGCGAATTCGGGGACGGCTTCGTCGGCGTCAGCCCCGACCCGGAGCTGCTCGAGACGTTCAAGGAAGCGGGTGGCGACGGGCCGCGATACGGTGAGATCACCGTCTGTTACGACGAAGACGAGGCCAGAGCGGTCGAACGCGCACACGAGATCTGGGCCATCGAGGGGCTCCCGGGCGAACTGATGTGGGAGTTACCGACCCCAGTCCACCTGGAACAGGCGACGCAGGCCGTCTCGGAGGACGATATCAGGGAGTTGATCGTCTGCGGTGACGATCCCGACGAACACGTCGACGCGCTCGAGGAGTACGTCGACGCGGGGTACGACCGCGTCGTCGTCCATCAGATCGGCTCGAACCAGGCGGAGTTCGTCGAATTTTACGAGGAAAACGTATTCCCGTCGTTCTGAGTCCGCCGTCAGCGGCTCTCCGCCGGTTCCGCCGTCTGCTCACTCCTCTTCGGGCGCTTCTCGATCTGCTTCTTCCGGTTCCTCCTCCTCGAGGTCCTCGAGATCGTCCGCGTCCTCGCGGGGCGCGTTCTGGGTCCCGAGGTCGTCGTCGCCCTCGTCGACCTCGTCGGGATCGCGGTCGATCCGCTCGAGTTCGTCGTCGATCTCTGCCTCTCGTTCCGCCTCGTACTCGTTCGCTCTGTCGGCGTCGTCTTCTGCCATATGACCTGATTGGTTGCCAAGCGGTTTGGGCGCGAGGCCGTCGAGTGCAACGTCGCTGCTGACTCCGATCGAGCGCCGTTTTGAGCCCGGGACGACCGCGATCCGTCGGCGGACACGAAAGACAGATAAAAGACCCCGCGCTGTAAACAGACATACATGGACGTTCCGTACGACCTCACCTCGTACGTTCGGGTGTTGAAAATGGCGACGACACCCACTACTGAGGAGTTCCTTCAGGTGTCGAAAATCGCCGGTGCAGGAGTCCTGCTGATCGGTCTCGTCGGATTCCTCATCGGTACGATCATGGTGTTCCTGACCAGCGGTGGTGGCATCTAATGGGCATTTTCGCTGTCAAAACGACGGCGAGCCAGGAGCGCACCGTCGCAGACATGATCATCAACCGCGAGGAGCCCGATATCCACGCCGCGCTCGCGCCCGACTCGCTGACCTCCTACGTGATGGTCGAAGCCGAAGGCAACGCGGCTCTCAACCGCGTGCTCGAGGACATTCCCCACGCGCGGAGCATCGTTCCCGGCGAGTCCGACATCTCCGAGGTCGAACACTTCCTCTCGCCGAAGCCGGACGTCGAGGGGATTGCCGAGGGCGACATCGTCGAACTCATCGCCGGTCCGTTCAAGGGCGAGAAAGCACAGGTCCAGCGCATCGACGAAGGGAAGGATCAAGTAACGGTCGAACTGTACGAAGCGACGGTCCCGATTCCGGTGACGGTTCGTGGCGACCAGATTCGCGTGCTGGATAGCGACGAACGATAGTTCGTCGGACCATGCGAACGGCCACTTCGTGGCCGTGAGCAGACAGTGACGAGCGCTAACGCGCTTCTCAGTTACTGATATACCTTCTACTCGAGCACGGACGGTATCGCGCGGTTCGAGACGGTCCGGTCGATCGCGGCTGTTGATTCTCCGGGTGCATCACGCAGGCCAGCGATACGGACATCGACATGAGCCCTCGCTGTCGGTTGCTACCGCTACGAGCGCTGTCGGTCTCAATCGCTACGAGAAGAGTACTAGTGGTTTGACACTGAGATCGGGGTAAAATATCGTTCGCCATCAGTGGCCACTGATACCGAGATCAAGACTGACGGCTCTCAGGGAGCTACTATCGCTTCGTTAGCGTTTCAGTTCCGTGGCGATCGTTTGCATATCCGCGACGGACTCGATCTCCTCGAGCAACTCCTCGCGTTCCCGAACCGCTTCGGAACTGGCACCGTAGGCGCGAACGTATTCGGCGCGGCTGTGTTCGATAAAGGCGTGGCGGATGGCGAGATAGCCGTCCGGAACGATGGTGCCACAGACCTTACACTCGCGGCGCTGGTGGTCCGCCGCCTGATGGACGACGGCGGACTCGACGTCCTCGAACACTGAGCCACAGCCGTCGATCCCACATTTCCAGGCCATTCGATACTGGCAATCGGGCGGCCGCCCTAATCATCCTTTCGCAGCGACGTTCGTCGGCTATAGTACCAACTGAAAGTCGATGCACATCCGACCGCTCGACGGTAGCGCGGTTCGGAGCGAACAACGTGAGCGAGAATCGCGGACTGCACGATCGGTATGTAAATCGTTTCAGTTGGTACTATAGAAGACACGTGCCCGACAGAGCTTCAGCCCTCGAGATCCTCACCTCGGGGTATGCCGGCGACCAATCGCTCGGAGCTGGCGGCGTTCGACGCCGATCGCGTACGGCAGGCCGTCCAGGAGACGATTTCCGGGCCGTTGTACGCGTTCTGTGAGTACAACACGGAGTCGTTTCGACCGCTCTACCTCAGCGACGACACCGTCTCCACGTACGACAGTCGAGACGCGATGCTCGAGCACTTCGAGAAAATTCACACGAACGTCCACATGGACTTCATGCAGAGCAAACTCTTCCGAAACACGTTGTTTCCGGAGGCAGAGCGCGTCGAGTACATCACGACATCGATGGATTTCCTGAAGATTCTCCGCGTCTACGTCGGCGACGACGGCCTCTTCATTTCGGTCGATCCGGCGGAGCCGGTCGTCCCGATCGTCGACGCGATCAAGGCCACGCTCGAGTGGCCGGCAAATCAGAATTCATAACTCGGCGCTTGCGAAAGTGAGTATCGTGACCGATGGAGTGACGTTCCGAGTCGACTGTCACGTGAAGGTGCTCGACGACCGCGTGGTCGAGCGTGCGAAACGGGCCGGGCTCGACGCGATCGTCTACGCGCCTCACTTCACCAGACTTCCGGAGATTCGTGAGCGCGCGGCGGCCCACTCCGACGACGAGCTACTGGTCGTCCCCGCCCGCGAGGTGTTCACCGGATCGTGGCGACGGCGCAGACACGTCCTCGCAATCGGGCTCGAGGAGCCCGTCCCGGATTACATCCCCCTCGAGACGGCGATGGCCGAGTTCGATCGACAGGACGCAGCGGTGCTCGTCCCGCATCCGACGTTCGCGAACGTGAGCTTCGAGAAGCCCGATCTGCAAACGCACGCGGAGACGATCGACGCGCTCGAGATTTACAACCCGAGACACTTCCCACCGCACAACAGCCGCGCGCGCCGCCTCGCCGAGACGTTTTCTGTACCGCCGTTTACCTCTTCGTACGCCCACCTCCCGCGAACGGTCGGCGTCGCCCACACCGCGTTCCAGACGGCGATCGGGAGCGAGAGCGATCTGGTGACTGCGATCAAAGACGGACTCGCACGCCGGGTCGTGTACGACGACGGCCTCGAGCGGTGGACGACGACGGCGGCGGAACTCGGCCATCTCGTCTACGAGAACACGTGGAAGAAGCTCGATCGACTGTTCCTGTCGGGGACGGAGCCGACCCATCCCCAGCATATCGCGTACGACGGACGATTTGACGACGTGGAGCTCTAGGCGGAGAACCGAATCGTATTTCGTACTGACCCGTCCGGACCGCCCTATTCCTCGTCAGAGTCGGATACCCTCGAGAGTGTCTTCCCAACCCGATCCCAGTGACTGCCGCGCCAGAAGTGCTGGCCGCAGTCGCGACAGATCCAGACCTCGACGTCGGCCGCGTCGGGCGCGTACTCCGGCGTCGACGCCGTCGAATCGACGCTCTCGAGTGGGCCGTTACACCGGCCGCAGAAGGCGGGCTCGTCCGCCAGCGAGAGGTCGACGCCCGCCGCAGCCAGTTCTTCGAGTTGGGCCTCGGTATCTCGGGACTCGAGGAGGACCGCCTCGTCAGCGCGGGCTGCAAGCCGTTTGTCGCGCGTAACGACCGTCCGGTTTTCGTCCCGAGCGACGGCGAGAACGGAATCGTCGGCCTCGAGTCCGCGGTCGCCGGCGTACGCGGTGTCGTGATTGCACATTCGCAGAGAGGAGACGATGCCGCCGCACATGACGTCGACGAGCAAGCGCATATGAGTTCGTAGACGAGATGCCGTTGCTTAGTGGAGGAACTCGCGGAGGTCGTCGAGTTCCCACGTGTTGATCACGTCGGTCGGTTCGGCCCAGCCCCGGCGCGCGGTGTGGACGCCCCAGCGCATGTACTCGAGCGTCGAGGGCTGGTGGGAGTCCGTGTTGACCGAAATGGGTGCACCCTCCTCGAGGGCGGCCTGGACGGCACTTCCCCAGAGATCGAGCCGGCGGGGATTGCTGTTGACCTCGAGGGCGGTGTCGTGCTCGGCGGCGGCCCGTCCGAGCGCGGTCGCGTCGAACTCGAGGCCGGATCGGTCGTTGAGCAGCCGGCCGCTGGGATGGCCGAGCACGTCGATCGCCGGGTTCTCGAGGGCGTGGACGAGTCGCTCCGTGGCGGTTTCGGCGTCCTGCCCGAGCGCGCTGTGCGTCGAGGCGACGATCACGTCAAGGGCATCGATCACCGCCTCGGAGAGGTCGATCTCGCCCGCGGCGTCGACGTTGGCTTCGATCCCCGCGAAGACCTCGATCTCAGCTGCAGCGCCGACCTCGCGGATCTCCTCGACCTGCTCGAGGATCTCGGTATCGGAGAGGCCCATGCCGCCGACGATACCGGGGCCCTCGGCGTGGTCGGCGATGCCGAAGAAGTCGTAGCCGCGTTCCGCGGCGGCGTCGACCATCGCCTCGATGGACGTGTTGCCGTCGGACCAGTCGGTGTGGCTGTGCAGGTCGCCGCGGATGTCGTCGCGCGTGATGAGGTCCGGCAGCTCCCCGTTTTCCGCGGCGGCGATTTCGCCCCGATCCGTCCTGAGTTCCGGTGGAATCCACGGCAAGCCGAGCGCTTCGTACATGCCCGCTTCGGTTTCGCCGGCGACGCGGTCGCCGACTCGCTGTCCCTCCGCCTCGTCCGGTACTCCGCTTACATCGAAGGCTCCGTACTCGTTGAGCTTCATCTCGCGGTCGATCGCGTAGTTGCGCAGGCTGACGTTGTGGTCCTTGCTCCCGGTGAAGTACTGGAGCGCGGAACCGAACTCCTCGGGAACGACGACGCGCAAATCGACGCGAATCTCGCCGATTCGGATGCTCGCCTTCTCGGGGCCGGACTCGATCTCGTCGTCAACTGAACTCCACGCGACGAACTGCTCGACCACGTCCTCGCCGGCGTTCGTCGCCGCGAGAACGTCCACGTCGCCGATCGTCTCACGCCACCGGCGGATCGAGCCCGCCACTTCGCAGCGCTCGACCGCGTCGATCGACTCGAGGAACGCGAGCACGTCGTCGGCGAGCGGCCGCGCCTCGCCGAGCAGCTGGCGCTGACCGATGGTCCGGGCGAACTCCACGTTCTCGAGTATGTTTTGCTCCGTTTTCGGCCCGAACCCCTTCACGGACTGTATCTCGCCGGCTTCGGCCGCCTCCTCGAGATCGTCCAGGGTTTGAATCCCGAGTTCGCGATAGAGCGTTCCTGCAGTCTTGGGGCCGACGCCCTCGATGCGGGTGATGTCAGCGATGTCGATCGGGAGTTCGGCACGGAGCTCCTCGAGCTCGTCGATCTCGCCGGTTTCGACGTACTCGATGATCTTCGACGAGATGACGTCGCCGACGCCGTCGATGTTCTCGACGGCCTCGTGGTCGCCGGCCGCGATCTGATCGGCGATCGGCGACGGATGCGCGCGGATGTTCTCGGCCGCCCGGCGGTACGCGCGCGGCTTGTACTCGACGTCGTCGGCCTCGAGCAGGTCCGCGAACTCCTCGAAGCGAGCGGCGAGTTCGGCGTTGGTCGTCATCGGCCCCTCCGCGCGCTGGCGTCGTCCTCCTGCCCCAGCGCCTTCTTCAGGAACGACATCCAGCGTTTGCGGTCCTGCGCCTGCTGGACCTGCTGTTCACGCTCGAGATCCGTCGGCCCCAGGCTCTCGAGGGCGTTCAGCGCCCGGTCGATGCCAATGATGCTCCGGGCGAGTTCCTCGCCTTCGTCCCAGGCGATATCGCCCGCCTCGATCCGCTCGAGTCGCTCGAGCCGTTCGCGACGCAGGTTCTTCTTCGCTTGCTCGACGCGCTCGCGCTCACCGGACGGGATCGTCTCGCGGCGTTTGATCTCGAAGACGAACGTCCGGAGGTCGATCTCCTCCCCCTGGATCGTGATCGTCTCCGGGATGTCCGCGCCGACGGTCGCCCCATCGCGCTCGACGCGCTCGAGCAGTTGCTTGCGCTCGTACTCTTGCACAGTCGGATATGGTGGTGGGGAGCCAAAAATGTACAGTCCACGCTGTCGATCAGTGGGGACCTGACCGTTCCGTCGATTTCGGATCGATGGGAATACCGGATGTGACTCCTCACAGCAATACCCTGTTACTCGCCGCTGTTTGGGCTTCCAGTCGATCGGTAGCGAGAGCGTACTGAACCGTCCATCGGGCCTACTGATTGGATCGGCCGCGCCGAAATAATCCGGTGAAAACCCCAAATCCCTTAGCGACTCCGCACATACCCCCGGTCAATGGCCAAGTGCGACGTGTGTGGGAAGGACGAAAACATGCCGTACAACTGTCGGCACTGCGGTGGCACGTACTGTGGCGACCATCGGCTCCCCGAGAACCACAACTGTACGGGACTCGAGAACTGGAACGACCCGAAGGGCGTCTTCGATAGCGGCTTCGACGACAACGTCAATTCGGGCGGGAGTACGTCACGAGCCTCGAGTCTCACCGACAAAATTCCGATCAATACGGGCACGGGCGGACCGCTGGCGTACTTCCGCGGAAATATGACGTACACGGTCCTCGCGCTGATGTGGCTGACCTTTCTCAGTCAGTTAATCTTGCAACAGTTCCTCAGCTACGAGGCCTATAGCTCGATATTCGTTCTTCGCCCCTATCATCCGGAGTACGTCTGGACGTGGTTCACTTCGATTTTCGCTCACGGAGGATTCATGCACATCGTCGGGAACAGTATCGTGATATTCTTCTTCGGCCCGCTCGTCGAGCGCTACGTCGGGTCGCGGAAGTTTGCGATTCTGTTCCTCGTGAGTGGCGCACTTGCCGGGCTCGGACAGATAACGATCCAGATGATAGAGGTGAGTCCGATAACGCCGTTCACCTCCGGTGTCGTGGGAGCCAGCGGTGCTGCACTCGCTATTCTGGGTGTCCTGACAATCTTGAATCCAGATCTCAAGGTGTACCTTTACTTCATCATCCCCGTCCCGATCTGGCTCCTCACCGCCGGCTACGCCTTCATCAGCGTCTTCTTCCTCGCTGGTGCTGGCGGCGGGTTCGGGGCTGGTATCGCACACATGGCCCACCTCGTCGGCCTCGTGATCGGCCTCGCATACGGACAGTACCTCAAGCAAAACCGAAACGTCAGCGCCCCGAACCGCCTCGAGTTCGGCGGTGGCGGCCCCGGTGGACCTGGCGGCCCGGGCGGTCCAGGCCGCGGTCGATTCTGATCGGCCACCCACGTTCTCTGCTACAACCCCGCAACTGATTTTCGCCCGCCGTTTAGTACCGCCACATCGATGAGTACTCCCCGCCCCGATCTCGCACCCGGTTCTGGACTTTCGCGCGAAGAAATGGAAGCCCTCCAGCGCGAAATCGCGTCGGTCGCCGTCTTCGAAGACGAGTTCGCGTTCGATCCCGCCGCGCTCTCGAACCCGCTCGCGACAACCGCCAGCGCCGGCGACCCACCGGTCGTCGTCGGCGTCGATCAGTCGTTTCTCACGAACGACGACGGTGACCAGGATCGCGCACTGAGCGCCGTCGTCGCGATGCGCGGCGGCGAGGTCGTCGAGCGCGTCCACGCGGTGACGCCCCTCGAGATTCCCTACATCCCCGGCCTCCTCTCCTTTCGCGAGGGCGGGCCGATCCTCGCGGCACTCGAGGAGCTGTCCGTCGACCCCGACCTCCTCCTCTTCGACGGCAGCGGTCGGATTCACTTCCGACAGGCCGGGATCGCGACGCACATGGGCGTGGTTCGGGACGTGCCGAGCATCGGCGTCGCGAAGAGCCTGCTCTGTGGAACGCCGCGGGAGGACACAAATAACCTCCCCGAAGGGTCGACAGTCGCCATCGAATCCAACTCGAGGGTTGACGCGTCTGATGGTACCCTCATCGGCTACGCCGTCCAGACCCGACAGTACGACTCGCCGAATCAGTACATCAATCCGCTGTACGTCAGCTCCGGCCACCGCGTCGGCCCCGAGACGGCGGCCGAGATCGTCCTCGAGCTCGCCTCGTCGTACAAACTCCCCGAGCCGGTTCGGCTGGCGGACAAGTACGCCGACGAGGCCAAGCAGGAACTCACCGAGTAGCTCGACCATCCACCGGCTACAGCCGCCCGACCAACCGCCTGCGGTGGGCGGGACTGAAAGGGGCTGGTTCGCTGGGGGAACCCGGACGACGTAAGCACTGGACCGAACGGAGTGAGGGAAGCGCGCAACGAGTCCTGGGACTCCAGCGAACCAGGGGCTTTCGGCGTCATTGCGGTCCATCCCAGACGGTTACTCCCCCGTATACGTACTCAACCAGAAAATTACGATGAGCGCGACAAACCGTCGATACTTAGGTATCGTCTCTCGAACCGGTCACGTATGGCCACCGCTGAGGACGTCGACAGGACAGCCGATGACGGGCCGGACGGGACCGTCGTCGAGGACGACCGCGGTCGCGAGACGACAGCTACGACCGATTCCGATCGTTTCACGCGCAAGAAATCGGTCCTCATCACCGGCTGCTCGTCGGGAATCGGCCGGGCGACCGCCCGAGCCTTCCTCGCCGAGGACTGGCAGGTCTTCGCGACGGCGCGCAACGTCGACGACATCGAAGCCCTCGAGGAGGCGGGCTGCGAGACGCTCGCGCTCGACGTCACCGATCCCGAGCAGGTCGCGCGGGTCGTCGAGGAGACTGTCGACATCGCGGGCTCAATCGACTGCGTCGTCAACAACGCCGGCTACGCCCAGATGGGGCCCCTCGAGGACGTTGCCACAGTCGATCTCCACCGGCAGTTCGACGTCAACGTCTACGGCCCCCACCGGCTCACTCGCGCCGCCCTGCCGCACATGCGCGCCCAGGGCGAGGGCCGGATCGTCAACGTTTCGAGCGTCATCGGCCGGATCTCAATGCCCGGCGCGGGTGCCTACGCCGGCTCGAAACACGCACTCGAGGCGATGAGCGACGCCCTGCGCGGGGAAGTCGACGAGTTCGGGATCGACGTCATCGTGGTCGAACCCGGACCGGTCGAGACGAACTTCACCGACCGCGTCGACGACGAACTCCCAGAGGACGAGCGAACGCCGGCCTACGAGGCGCTGTACGAACTGTACGATGACGCGCAACTGATCGGCGGCGGGAGCGGCGGCCCCTTCGCCTCCGATCCCGAGGACGTCGCCGAGGCGATTCTCGAGTCGGCGACCAGCCCCGACCCGCCGGCGCGGTATCCCGTTGGGCCGCTGGCGCAGTACGGCCTCTACGCTCGCTACCTTCCCGACCGACTTCGCGATGCGGTGTACGGCATCCTCCGAAAACTGGCCTGATTTCCGCTCCGGCGCGCAGCCGCGAAAGTCATCGCTCGTCGTCGTAGCGCTCCGCCGCCGACTCGAACCCGAGTTCCGACTGTTCGCGACCCCGGCGTTCCTCGAGCGCTGCGATCGCCTCCGGATCGAGCGCGGCGTCGTCGGTGATCCGCGCCCACGAGTTGTGGACCTTGGCGTGACACCACCGACAGAGGTAGATCGTGATCTCGTGGGTGAGGCTCTCGCCGTCGCGAGCGTAGGAGAGGTGATGTTCCTCGAGCAGCGGTCGCTCGTCGTCGTGAGCCATCCGCTTTTCCTCGAGCCCACAGCGGACGCACTCGCGGTCGCGGTTGCGCGACCGGAAGTGGGGACAGTCGGCCCACGACCAGTTCGATTCGGGGTCGACGACGGGACAATCGTAGTCGTCGTCCGCGCGCTCGCGAGCGAACTCGGGGTCGTGCTCGTAGTGGTCGAAGGCGTACCGGCACTTTCCCTCACCGGTGAGGTGGTCGCAGACGCCCGCGAACTCGTAGGGGTCGTCGACGCCGACCGAGGTTCCCTGCGGGGTTTTCTCCATATGCGCGTACGGCGGGTTACGCGCGAGCCGATTTGAATCCTCTGGCGCGGTTCCGAGTTGACGACTCGGGTGGCCGGTATCGACTCGAAGAGTGCTGCGGCGAGAAGACTTTTTGCGTCCGGCTTCTCACTCGAGGGCGTGCGACTCGTCCACGATCCGGCTGCCGACAGTCCGTCCGGCGACGGGACCGACCGCGAGATCCTGGCGACGGCGGTCGATCTCGCGGACTCGATCGTGAGCCAGACGCGGGGGCTCATGTTTCGACGATCCGTGCCGGACGACTACGCGCTCGCGTTCCAGTTCGACTCGACGAAGACTCGCGACCTCCACATGCTGTTCGTCTTCTTCCCGATCGACGCCGTCTGGATCGTCGACGGCGTCGTTCAACGGGTTGAGACCCTCCGTCCGTGGCGGAGCTTCGCTCGCGAGAAGGCCAACCTGATCGTCGAACTCCCCGCCGGCACCGCAGCCGACGTCGAGCCCGGCGATCGGCTGGTGCTCGAGGACGATCGAAATCGATAGCGAGCGATCGAGCCGCGATCGGCGGATTTAAGTCGGCATGATACGTTAGCCCACAGTACAATGGCACGAGATACCATCTCAACGCCGCACGCCGAGGATAGAGGAAGTCGGGGCGACCCGGCTGGATGCGAAATTCTCCGACGAACGTAACCCGCCTTCACCACTCTTGCCTGTAACTCACACCCCCGAACAGACGATAGCATCGGACCGTACAGTGCGCCTTCTCGACACGACGCTTCGCGACGGCGAGCAAGCCCCCGGCGTCTCGCTCTCGCCCGACGAGAAAGTCGAGATCGCTCGCTCGCTCGAGCGAGCCGGCGTCTCCGTCATCGAGGCCGGCAGCGCCTGTACCGGCGCGGGTGAGCGACAGGCTATTTCACGGGTGACCGACCTCGATCTAGACGCTCGCGTCACCAGCTTCTGTCGCGGGATCACGACCGACATCGACCTCGCGCTCGAGTGCGACGTCGACGGGGTCCACATCGTCGTCCCCGCCAGCGACCGCCACGTCGAGGGCAAGGTCGGTACCTCCCGCGAAGACAACCTCGAGAAGACCGCCGAACTCGTGGCCTACGCGAAAGACCACGACCTCTGGGTCGAGGTCATCGGCGAGGACGGCTCCCGGGCCGATCTCGATTACCTCGAGGAGCTGGCCGAGGCGTCCCTCGAGGCGGGCGCGGATCGCTTCTGCTTCGCCGACACCGTCGGCCACACCGGCCCGGAACACACCTACGAGGCCGTCGCTCGGCTCGCCGAGCTCGGCCCGGTCAGCGCCCACACGCATGACGATCTCGGGCTGGGCGTAACCAACGCGCTCGCGGCCATCGCGGCG
Organism: Natrinema zhouii; assembly: GCF_013456555.2. Taxonomy (GTDB): domain Archaea; phylum Halobacteriota; class Halobacteria; order Halobacteriales; family Natrialbaceae; genus Natrinema; species Natrinema zhouii. The sequence goes on along the minus strand of NZ_CP059154.1, from coordinate 410,696 downwards.
GGTGCCGACCTCGTTCACTGCACGGTCAACGGGCTCGGCGAACGCGCCGGTAACGTCGCTCTCGAGGAGGTCGCGATCGCCCTCTCGCACGTGTACGATCTCGAGACGCTCGAACTCGAGGAGCTCTACGACCTCGCTCAGATCGTCTCGCGAGCGACGGGGATCCAGCTCGCGCCGAACAAGGCCGTCATCGGCGAGAACGCCTTCACCCACGAGAGCGGGATCCACACCGACGGCACGCTCAAAGACGACAAGATGTACGAGCCCTACGCGCCCGAGACCGTCGGCCGCGAGCGCCGGCTCGCGCTCGGCAAACACACCGGCCGCGCGGGCGTCGCGGCGACGCTCGAGGAACACGGCGTCGACGCCGACGACGACGAGGTCGCCGAAATCGCGAACCGGGTGACCGAACTCGGTGACCGCGGCCGAAGAGTCACGGACGCCGACCTGCTGGCCATCGCCGAGGACGTCACCGGCGAGGACCGCGAGCGCGTCGTGGAACTGCTCGATCTCACCGCCACCAGCGGCGGTGCCGTCCCGACCGCGAGCATCCGTCTCGCCGTCGACGGCGAGGAACGCGTCGCCAGCGGCACCGGGTCCGGCCCCGTCGACGCCGCAGTCTCCGCCGTCCGCGAGGCGCTGGGATCGATGGCCGACGCCGAACTCGAGTCCTACCACGTCGATGCGGTGACGGGCGGTACGGACGCCGTCGTCACCGTCGAAGTGACGATGGCTCGCAACGATCGCTCGGTGACGGTCGCCCGCAGCGAGGCCGACATCACCCGTGCGAGCGTGAAAGCGATGGTCGACGCACTGGATCGATTGCTCGCGGCCGACCAGCAGCCGCTCGCACCGGCCGACGACTGACCGGGAGCGAGTCAGCCGGCGGTTGAGCGGCTCGTTTTTCACGATTCGGACGGGCAGTCGGAGCGGCGCCGCCTGGCCGATCGCGTTCAGCCCTGCCGGAAGGGATCGCTAACGAGGTTCCACGGATCGAACACGTAGACGCCCGCCAGAAACAGGGCGACGGCGACGACGAACAGGCGAGCGATCTCGCTCGCCGAGGACGGCACACCGAGGTCGAGCGTCGTCGCCATTACGGCCGCGACCCCGATCCAGAGGCTTCCGACGATCAGTCGCTTTCGACGGTCCATGGTCGATAGTTCGGCTCGCATCACTTGAAATACATTTGGTTTCGGATACGTTCGAACGAGAACGTACTTCGTACGCTCGGGCTGTCGGAATCGTGACTGGCTATAGCCGTCGGTTTCTCGCCGACGGCGACGGGGTGGATCACTTCTCGGATGGGACTACCTACCGACCGCCTCAGCGACCGTTGCAGGGAGGAAACGGACTGGCCAATGTTCGCTGGCGCACAATTATCAGTAGAATGAACATAACAAATCCGGGAATTCGTGACGGTATGCTCGTGATGGACGAAGACAATCAGGAAGATCGATCGGGAAGCGCTATCGGTGAGACGTCGCGTCGTTCGTACGTACGAATGCTCGGTGCCCTGGGGCTCGGTGGCGCTCTCAGCGGTGTCGCCGCGACGAATTCGCGGAACGCCGGTATCGCCGCGGCCCAGAGTCAGGAGGCCGCGTCGATAGCCGTGAGCGACTCGGGAACGACGGTCGACGACGACGTGTCGCACCTCGATTTCGGAGAGTCGATCTCGGTGACCGACACCGATATGGACACCGTCACCGTTCGCGGCGAGACAAACCCGAACGTCGTCGACGTCCGCGACGATCTCGGCGTCGAACCCGAGGCGGACGACCTATGGGGCGCGATCGAAGATCACTACTATTCGTTCGAGCCAACGGAACGAAACCACTGTTACAAGATTCCCGCGGGGACGTGGCACGTCGACACCGACAACGTCCACTTCGACGCCCACGAGTTTCTGGGGATCGTCGGCGAACCGTTCGCCGTCCTCGAAGTGACCGATCAGGACGTCGACCGTCTGATGACCGTCGGAACCATCGACACGTCGCTTCCGAACGCCCAGCGAACGGTCCTTCGGAACGTTCAGGTCGACATCCGCGGCGAGTACGACGCCGGCATCTGTCGCTGGTTCACCTACAGGTACGGCCTCATCGAGAACGTCTCCATGCGCGGGCAGCGCAACAGGCGGGAGCCGACCTACGGTGGCGACCTCCACACGATCATGGTCGACGGGAGGCTACCGACCACGACGAACGTCATCAGAAACTGTCACCTCGTCAACGGTGACACGTACTACGATCGGGACTCCCACTTCGGGTTCGCGATCCCCTTCGCCTCGGAAATCTACAACAGGGGGACGAACCACTGGGAGAGCTGCAAGGCGGCGGGGTACATCTCTCACGGGTTCTACCTCTCGCACGATTCCGGTCGAAACGTTCTCTCCGACTGCCACACGCACAACTGTGCCGCCGCGCATATCCGGCTCGGAACGAACGATTCGGCACGGAACTGCCGGATTTCAATGACTGAACACCCCGGGGTTGCGTGGACTGGCCTCTGGCTCGAGGACGGCGGGAACCAACGGATCGACGGACTGAACGTGACGAACGAGGTCAGGAAGGATACCGAATTGGTTCGGTTGACACAGGACGGTCCAGCCCGCTTGACGAACGTGTCCCTCACCGACGAGGGAACCGACGGCCGCGCCATTCGTATCGACGACAGCGGTGATGCACAGGCGGTCTTCGACAGCTGCTCGCTGAGGGATCGGACGAGCCCGTCGGTTTCCGATTACGCGGTCTCCGTCCGATCGTCGCGGGTGACGTTCACCGACTGCGAGTTCGACGTTTCGTCGCAGTCGTCTACCGATCGCCACGGTCTCTTCGTCACCGACGGTGACGGCAGCATTAATCGGATCAGGATCGACGGCTGTTCGATCGATTCCGACGACGCGAGCCTCCGGTTCGCCGAGAGCGGGGCCGATCACTCGGTCGAGAGCTCGTTCTTCGACGGGCTCGTTATGAGCGATCCCGATACGGAACTCTCGAACGTGCTGTGGACGGGGAACCGCCACTACGGCGAAACCAACTTCCGCGGTGAACGGGTGCAGTGGCAGGGCGACTTCAATTTCGGGTACGAGCTCTAGTCCCGCGCTCGCCGACCGTCGGGCATCGCCTCCGACGCACCGCCCGCGTCCGCTCGGGCCCGTCGATCGGTGATCGGGAGGGTACTGCGAGGGAGTCAACCCGCTTTTGCGACACCGCGTCGAACCGGCCAGTTCGGTCGAATCACCGTGAGAGATCCGTTCGACGGATTTAACTGGTGAATAATAATCCCCCTCAAGTGGCTCCACTCCGGTATGCCTGGAATTACGGTTCTCGGAGAGCCGACTGCCAACGACGTCGTCGACGACGTTCTCGATTCCGTTCGGTTTACCGACGCCTATCAGCGCCACGACGTCCGGACCGATGACCCCGTCGTCGCGTACACGAAGTACGACGAGTATCCGGTATCCGTGTTCGAAACGGAGGCATCGACGGTTGTGCTGGAAGGGTATCTCTACGGTACCGCAGACGTCGACGCGGCGGTCTCGGAAGCCGCGACGCTGATACGGGAAGGCGACACCGAGGCGCTCTCGGAGTGGGTGGCCGCCAGAGACGGCGACTTCCTGCTCCTCGTTATCGACGACGCGGACGGAACAATGTGGGCCGTAAACGACGCGTTCGGACGACTGCCGACCTATCGCGCGACGATCGACGGGACGACGGTCGTCACGCGCGAGCTCAAGGTCATTCGGGAACTGGGACGGGCACTCGGCGACGAACTCGAGCCCGACCCGATCGGCCTCGGGCAGTTGCTGCTCCTCGGCTACCCGCTCGGGACGCGAACGCTGTACGCGGGGGTCGAACGGCTTCCGCCGGGATCGCTGATCGAGGTCGGCGCGGAGTCGGTGACGTCGACACACGAGTTCGAGTTCGACGTCCACGCGAACGGGAATCGAAGCGTCGAGGCGAACGCCCGACGGCTCCGGGACCAATTCGTCGAGGCGTGCGAAAACCGCGCCAGCGTCTCCGAGGAAACGCTCATCTCCCTCAGCGGTGGCCTCGACTCGCGGGCGGCGATCGCCGGGTACACTCGCGTCGATGGGAAACTGACGGCCGCGACATCGATGCGAGCGGACGGCGCGAACACCGCCGAAGTCAACGTTGCACGACAGGTGGCGAACGCGCTCGACGTTCCCTGGGAGTCGTACGTCGTCGACAGGACCGATCACCACCGCGAAACGCTGCTCGACATGACGCAGGGAATGAACAACTTGAGCATGTCCCTGGGTCTCAACTTCGCCGAACAGGTGTCGGTTGACCATCCCCGCGCCACGTTCATCACTGGTGACGGCGGCGACAAGGCGTTCCCCGACCTGACACCGTCGAAAGACGTCGATTCGATCGACGAACTCGTGGACGCGGTTCTCGACTATCAGCAGGTGTACTCGCTCGAGGACGTGGCTTCCCTCATCGACGCCGATCCGGACACGCTCCGCGCGTCGATCCGGGACAGACTCGTCTCGTATCCCGAATCCGACTACGACGGGAAGTTCGTTCACTTCCTCGTTCGCGAGCGCGGGTTCAACTACCTCAACACCGGCGAAGACCGGACGCGATACTACATGTGGTCGACGACGCCGTTTTACTCCCTCCCGTTTTTCACCGAGGCGATGGCGTGTCCGCCCGAACAGAAGCGGCGGACGAACCTCTACCGGGAATTCCTCGCCGCGCTCGATCCGGACACCCTCGACGTCGAGTACGTCGATTACGGTGCGCCCATCAATTCCCTCGAGTACCGCGTCAAACACGCCGGCTACGAGTGGCTGTCCGAGCACCCCGCACTCAAGAAACGGGTCCTCCAGATGCTGGGGCGAGGCGGCAGCTCGTCCGGACAACCACCGACCGCCCTCGTCGACGCGACGAGCAAACCCGACGAGCTGGCCAGCCCGTTCTCGAGCGAGGCGGTCCGGCGAATCACCTGGTCGCAGGGCGGTTACAACACCCACCAGCAGTACCTACTGCTGACGCTCGTCGCGGCCCTCTCTCGGGACGCTGCCGAGCCCGAGTCAGCAGTCGCCGATCGCGAGCGGTCCCGACCCCCGACGATCAACCAGTCGTAACGCCACCTGCCTCCTGCCTCCCGTCTGCCGGCGAGGCTCGATAGCTGTACGATCGGCGCCGACGGCGCGAGCCTCCGGTTCGCCGAGAGCGGTGCGGACCACTCCGTCGAAAGCTCGTTCTTCGCGGGTTCGTGATGAGCGACCCCGACACGACGCTCTCGTCGGTGCTGTGGGTCGGCAATCGGCACTACGGTGAGACCAACTTCAGTGGGGAACGAGCGGAGTGGCAGGGTGATTTCAACTTCGGCTTCGAAGTCTAATCGACGGTCGGGAAGCAGTGGCGGTGACGAGCCACTGGGACGCGTCAATCGTCACGGAGCCCGAGACCGACGGTCTGGTCGTCGAGGGCCTCCTGTCGCCTGTCGAGCATGTCGACCTCCTCGTAGGAGGTCGGGCCTTCGACCTGATGGGCGTTCGGACCCGGCTGCGTGCCGAGATAGGTGACGTTCGGATTCGTCCCGATGCCCTCGAGGAGTTCGAACCGCTCTTCGGGCGCATCGATGTAGTCCTCGAACCGTTCTTGCGCGACATCTGCATTGTCGGAGACCTCGACGTCTTCGGACGGCCCCTCGAACTGGTCGACCGTGAGACCGAGCTGGGAGAGCGTCTCCTCGCTGGTAAGGTCGAGCCCGTGGTCCTGAAGGACCGACACGACATCGAGGATCGTTTGCTCCTGATCTGGCAAGGTGTCGCCCGCCGGTGCCTCCTCCTCGTAGTCTTCCTGGGTGAGCTGGACCGCCACCGCGAGGGCGATCGAGTCCTCGGTGAGGCCGTCGACGGCCTCGGTGACCGCGTCCAGGTTCGAGTCCACTCCCTCGAGCATCGACGGGAGGTCGTCGGGCGACGGAAGCCCCGTACTCACCCGGATCAGCGTTCGCGCTCTGGCCGGGTTCTCATCGTAGCGCTGCGGATCACTGTTCGGATTGTTCATGTCGCCGAACTGGATGACGCTCGGCGGACAGGCCTGTTCGCAAGCGGTCGTGCCGACCAGTTCCTCGCCGTGATTGCCGTCCTGACGAGCCGGATCGAAGACGCACTTGGACATGACCCCGCGAGGTGCACGCCGGCTGACGGGCCGGTCGCGGTAGTCGTAGACCCCCTCCTCGCTGAGCTCCTCCCGTTCTACGTCCGGCTCGTCCCACTGGAAGTAGTTGACGCCGTATGGACAGGCAACCTGACAGTACCGACAGCCGATGCAGACCTCGTAGTCGGTCAGCACGAGCCCCCCGTCGTCGCGCGTGTGACGGGCCGTCGTCGGACACACCTTCTCGCAGGGCGCGTCGGTACAGTGCTGACACGGCCGGACGAGGTAGTTGAAGTCGTGGACGCTCTCGTACTCGTCGGGTTCGGGCGACTCGACGTTGCCGTCCTCGAAGGCGAGGACGTACATCCAGTTCGCCCCCTCGTCCCACTGGTGCTCCGCGTTACAGGCGGTTACACAGGAGAGACAGCCGTCACAGTGCTCGAGGTCGATCGTCATTCCCCACTGCGTCGCGTCCTCGTCGGGGTGTACTTCCCCCGGGTCTTCGACGGCCGGCTGCTCCGGCTCCTGCTGGTCGACCGCACCCCACCCGAGGCTGGCGAACCCGGCACCGGCGGCTCCCTTCTTGAGTACTTCCCGACGGGACTCGTCGCCAGTGAGCGACGAGAGCAGCGACTCCGACTCCTCATCGATATCGTCCGGGCTGGCGATCGGCCGTTCGTCCTCACCGAACTCCTCCATCACGTCCTCGTGATAGCGCTCGTGGAACTCCTCCTCCGAGAGGTCGCCTTTCGTGACCCGCATGGCGTCCCTCCCCATTTCCATTCCGAGTTCGGTGTCGTACTCGGTGTCGTCGAGCACGTCCTCGAGGTCGTCCTGCCACTCGTCGCCGAGCGGGTGAAACGTCTCGTCACTCGCGGTCGAATCGTCTCCCGGTTCGTCAGCATTCATCGCGCCCACCCGGTCAGAACTGTCAGCTCTATCGTTACGTTCATTGGTATCTCGTGACACATCACATACGGCAAGAATTTGCATAGTGGTCCCCCTTGCGAGTGATGGGGTTCCGGTCGGTTCAACGGGGTCAGAAAACTCCCACGCAGATGCGGGAGCCCTAATCGTCGATTCGCACGTCTCGACTCCAATCAGCGGTTCGTCGAAACCGGCAGCGGCTGACTCTCTCTGTGTACATTTTCAAGATGTCGGTTCCAGGAACTGGATAACTCGAGCCGATACGCGTCACTCGTCGGGTGTGGTTGCTGTAAAACGCCGAGAGGGAGATTTGAACAACGCCAAGACGTACTCGCTCACGGCTTCGCCGTTCGCAATCGCGGTCGCGAAGCGACCGCCCTCTCGCTGCGCGAACTGCGACTTGTCTCGTTCAAATCTCCCGTTTACCACTTTGCAGCAACGGAAGTTGATTCGCGCCGCTACGCGGCGCTCATCAGTTTGTTGCTGCAAAAGCGCCGAGAGGGAGATTTGAACCACGGTCGTTTCGCTTCGCTTCACTCCCTGATTCAAATCTCCGTATGGGTTTTACGACGACAGACGGTTCGCTCCGCTCACCGTCGTTGTCGTCGTGAAAACGCCGAGAGGGAGATTTGAACTCCCGAGTCCGTGAGGACAGTAGATTTCGAATCTACCGCCTTGGCCGGGCTAGGCTATCTCGGCTCATCCGTTTCTACTCGAGAGACGTTTTTACCCGTTTCGATCCGTGGCGCTCCCTGTGATCGATTCACGTCCGAGAAAAGCGGCGGAATCGATCGGCTCGAGCGGCCGAACACGGACCGGTACCCGCTGGCGTACCGCTCGATCGCTCCGTCTCGATCAGCCGGTATTCTTCATGCCGGCCGCGATCCCCTTGACCGTCAGCCGCAGCGTTCGTTCCTCGATGTCCGTTCGATGGGTTCGGTTGAGCAAGTAGACCTGCAGCATGTTTAGCGGATCGACGTAGGGATTCCGGCGCTCCAAATTCTCCCCGAGCCAGTCACGGGTGTGGAGCCGATCGCGCTGCCCGATTTCCGTAATGAGGTCGGCGGTCCGCTCGTACTCGTCGGTTACGCGTGGGAAGAACCGATCGCGAAGCTCCGGTTCGGCCATGTCCGCGTACCGTTCGGCGATCTCGAGTTCGGTGCGGGACAGCGAAAGGGCGGCGTTGTCCAGTGTCGTCCGGAAGAACGGCCACTCCTCGTACATCGTCTGCAGCGTCTCCATCGACCCGCCGTCGTCGACGTAGGCCTCGACGCCCGTCGCGATCGCGTACCAGCCCGGCAGGATACACCGCGACTGCGTCCACGAGAACACCCACGGGATCGCCCGGAGGTCCTCGACGGTGCGCTCGCCCGATCTCGACGCCGGCCGCGAGCCCAGATCGAGGTCCTCGATGACGGTGATCGGCGTCGACTGCTCGAAGTACCGGACGAATCCCTCGCTCTCGAGGAGGTCGCGGTACTCCCGTCGAGCGGCGTCGGCCATGGTTTCCATCGCGTCGACCCACTCGTCGCGGACCTCCTCCTCCGGTTGGTCCATCGCCTGCTTGCGCGCCCGGAGCTGGGCGTTGAGCATCTGTTCGATGTTTCGTTCGGCGATGCGGGGATTGCCGTACTTCTCGGCGATGGCTTCACCCTGTTCGGTGAACTTGACCTGGCCCGTCACAGTCGAGTTCGGCAGCGCGAGCAGCGCCTCGTTCATCGGGCCGCCGCCCCGCGAGATCGAGCCGCCGCGGCCGTGGAACAGCCGCATCGTCACGTCGTGATCGTCACAGATCTCGCCGAGGCGGCGCTGGTTCTTGTACAGCGACCAGTTGGCCGCGAGGAAGCCGTTTTCCTTGTTCGAGTCCGAGTACCCGAGCATGATCTCCTGCGTCTGGCCCCGCGCCTTGAGGACCTGCGAATACGCGTCGTTCTCGAACAGCGTCCCCATGATCCGCCGGGCACCCGAGAGGGCGTACTCGGTCTCGAGCAGCGGAACGATGTCGATCCCGGCGTGTTCGGGCAGGGAGATGACGTCGGCCTGATCGGCCAGGAAGAGCACCTCGAGGACGTGGCTGGGTTCCTCGGTCATCGAGATGGCGTAGGTGTCGATGGCGTGGCTGCCGTACTCGGTCTGCCAGTCGGCGAGGCTGTCGAACAGGCGGAGGACGCGCGCCGAATCGTCCGAGAGCTCGTCGGTGTCGCTCAGATCGATCACCGATTCGTCTTGCAAGATGGCGTCGGTCAGGAACTCGGCGCGGTCGTCTTCCGAGAGGTCGTGGTAGTCGACACCCTCGGCCTCGAGCGCTTCGGCGATGGCGTCCGTGTGTTTTTGCTGGTGCTCTCGCAGGTCGAGACTCGCCAGCGAGAAGCCGAACGTGGCGACCTGTCTGCGGATCGGGTCGACGTGGGCGTCGACGACGCTCTCGGCACCGTTGTTGCGCAGGCTCTTCGAGATGACCTCGAGATCGGCGAGGAGGTCGTCGACCTCGTCGTACCCGCCGGGTCGGACGTCGCCGACGCGGCGGAGTCGCTCGCGCATGAGCTTGAGTTTCTGCCGGTAGGGCTCGCCGGGGTAGCGCTCCTCGGCGGTGCGGGCGCTGCCGGGTAGCCGGTCGCGGTCGCGCTCGAGCGAGGCCTGAAACGCGGAGCCGGCGTCGATCCGGCTGCCGTCCTGGCTCAGGACGCCCGAGAGGCGCTTGAGCTGTTCGTGGTAGCGCTCGATGATGACCGATCGCTGGCGCTCGAGCGTGTTCGCGGTCACCTCGGGAGTCACGTACGGATTGCCGTCGCGGTCGCTGCCCGCCCACGAACGGAACTCGAAGAGTTTCGGGATGTCGAGCGAGCCGGCGACTTCCTCGTCGATGGCATCGTCGAGTTCGTCGTACACCTCGCCGACGACCTCGAACAGCGTGTTCTCGAGGTACCACTGGACGTTGCGCGCCTCGTCTTCGGGTTCGGGTTGGCGGTTTCGAACCTGCGGGGTCTGCCAGAGGCTCGTCACCTCGGCGTCGATGTCCCGCCAGGCCTGTCCCTTCTCCTTGTCGGTCAGCAGCCGTTCGTCCAGCGTCTCGAGGTACGTCGAAATCTCTCGCAGTTTGGACTTGACGGTCTTGCGGCGGGCCTCGGTCGGGTGCGCGGTGAAGGTCGGTTCGATCAGCACGTCGTCCAGGATCTGCCTGACGGTCTCGACGTCGGCCTCGCCGAGTTCCTCGGCTGCGGTCTCGAGACTATCGCTGAGTGTTCCGTCCTGAGACCCCGTGCGGATCGTCCGGACCCGCTCGCGTTCCTCGGCGAGGTTGATCAACTCGAAATAGGTCGTGAACGCGCGGGCGACGATCCGCTGTTGGTGAGGCGACAGTCCCTCGAGTTCCGTCACGAGCGGTTCGCGTGACTCGAGTTTCCCTGCTCGGTAGTCGATCGCGGCTTGACGACATGACTCGACCGTCTCGAACGACCTGCGGGACGTCTGGTCCTCGAGGACGTCGCCGAGTAACGCGCCGAGTTCGCGGACGTCCTGTCTGACGTCCCTGTTGTGAAGTCGCATATCGTGTGGATGTTCGTGCCACGGTAAAAACCCCTAGCAGGTGCGCTGATCGTCTCATACATCGTTTTCCGTGACAGTTACCGGTGCCGATATTCGACCGTCGCACGAGCGCTGTCGACCTGTCCGCTCAGCGGTCCGTTGACTATCGGTATCACCACCCTTGCAGTAAAATTCACTACGATTGTAAATCATTTTCAATCTGGTCGAATAGGGGACGGGATATACTCACGGGAGCAGCATTCAATTTCGAACGGCGAGTGCGTTGCGACCACGTATTATTTCCCCCAGATACATCTCGCACGGAAGTCGATGGGTCCCCAAATCCGACGCTGATCCGATCGAGGCTCGAGCCGGCACACCGGCCCGGCTATCACAGCACGGATCGCGCCGGTACAGTTACGGCGTTCCCCGTCGCTTCCGTTTCTCGGACTCTAATTCGCGAAATCGCCACTACTCCGATCCGTGAAAGCCGACGCAGAAATAGCGTTACTGGTCCGTGTACTGCGCACAAACGCGCCGAATGCCCTCTTCGAAGTCGATCCGCGGTTCCCAGCCGGTCTCCTCGCGAATCTTCGACGCGTCGGCGCAGGTATCGTGGACGTACACCGAATCGGGAATCGGGTTCTCGACGTACTCCGGCTCCACGTCGGTGCCGAGTTCGTCGTTGATCATCTCGACGACGGTGTCGAAATCGTACGCCTCGCCGGTCCCAAGATTGTAGATCCCGTCGAGTTCGTGGACTGCGGCCCCCTCGAGGCCGCGGACGATATCGGAGACGTGCGTGAAGTCCCGCGTCTGGGTGCCGTCGCCGTAGAGGACCGGCGACTCCCCGTCGGCGATGTCGTCGGCGAACTGGGCGATCACGTTGGCGTACTCTCCCTTGTGCTCCTCTGCCCCGCCGTAACCCTGATACACCGAGAAAAAGCGCATGCCGGCCGCGGTCATCCCGTAGTGGTTCGAGAAGTACTCGCCGTAGCGCTCTCGAGCGAGCTTCGAGGCTTCGTAGCCGGTGTTGACGCTTACCGGCATATCCTCCGGCGACGGCTCCGTCCGGCTCCCGTAGATCGACGAGGTCGAGGCGTACACCACCGTCTCACAGCCGTCCTGACGGGCCTGTTCGACCACGTTGACGAACCCTTCGACGTTGACCCTGGCCCCCGTTGTAGGGTCTTCCTCGTGCATCGCGTACGACGACAGCGCCGCGAGGTGGAACACGACGTCGACATCCGTCGGCAGGTCGTCCGCAAGCACACTCGCGTCGACGAACTCGACGTCGTCGGACAGGTTTTCGGGCGTTCCCAGATAACAGTCGTCGACGACGGTCACGTCGTTCGACTCCGCGAGATGGTTCGCCAGATTCGATCCGATAAATCCCGCACCGCCGGTGACGAGAACGGTGGCTCCCTCGAGCGTCATACCGAAACAGCCCGTTCGCCGACGCAAAGGTGTTTGGAAGTTCCAGCAACGACGATGACGCAGCACCGACGGTGGCGAGACAATGCCGGTGAGAGCGGACTGCCGGCAACACGACCCGCCCCAGTCGGGGGCCGACGCGGAACGGCCGAGCAGCCGCCCCTGCCGTCTCCACTGCCTCATCCCACAGGTTCTTGCCGATACATGGCACAGGACATGCCGATGCGTTACTACGAGGATATCAAGGTCGGCGAAACCCACGAATTCGGCGAGTATCACGTCACGAAAGAAGAAATCCTCGAGTTCGCCGAGCAGTACGACCCGCAGTCGTTCCACACCGACGCGGACGCCGCCGAGGACTCGGCGTTCGGCGAACTGGTCGCTTCCGGCTGGCACACCGCCGCGATGTGTATGCGGCTGCTTGTCGACGGCCCGATGCAGGACCGCGCTAGCATGGGCGCTCGCGGCGTCGACGAACTCCGGTGGAAACGACCGGTCAAACCCGGGGACACGCTCTCGATCCGGACCGAAGTCATCGACAAGCGCGTCTCGGAGAGCGACCCCGAACGAGGCTACGTCGATAGCCTCCTCGAGGGAGTCACGCAGGACGGCAATGTCGTCATCTCCTGGATTGCGCTCGGCATGATCGCGCGTCGAAACCCGGGCGGTGACTGAGTCGCCAGTACAAGCGCCTGACTCGAGGAACTTCCGAACTCCGAACGGCTATCGAATCGAAGCCGCGACGGACGGATCGAACCAAAAAGCGTATTCCAGCGCTCCCGAACCACCGAGCAACGGTGGCTCGAACGAAACTCGATCCCGCCAGAGCGGACCGCGACGGGGCTAAATCCAGCCGCGACGATGGACCGTTGCTCGAGTCACGACGCCACCGATTGATCGCGTACTGCCGGCACAACGGGGAACGGATCTGTCGCGATACGGCAGTGCTCGTGACCTGGGCGCTGGTGATGACGGTCTGGATACGGGGGTTCGGTCTCCCGGGCTGGCTGTGTTACGTCGTCACCTTCGTCGGTGTCGTCGGGTACACGCAGGCGACGACATCGTGGACGCGGCCGTACGTGAGTCCCGACGATTTCGGGAGGTAGTCAGCGGACGGGCGACCGCTACAGGAATCGGAGCAGCGGCACGAGTAGCGTGACGCCCCAGAGGAGCGCCCCCATTCGAACGAAGCCGTGATCTTCGGGGTCGATTCGTTCCGCGTGTGATGCACCGACGGCGATGAAGCCGAGGGCGATCGCCGTCGAGAACCGGTGGACGAAGACGGTGACCGGCAGCCGTGTCACGCCGAGTGCGGTGTAATCGAGCAAGATTGCCGTCGCGAAGCCGACTGAACTGACAGCGAAGGCCGTCGGCCGATCGAGCGGGCGGGCGAAGTAGTACGTACAGACCGGTAACCCGATGACGAGTAGTGGGTAGAACGCGCCCGCGATGAATCGCGGATCGAGAGAACCGAGGCGCGCCTCGACGGCGATCGCACCGAATCGGACGAAGAGATAGAGTCCGATCAGCGAACCAGCCAGGAGGAACGAGTGGCGGACACGCAGGGAATCGAACTCTCGAGGCACGGTCCGCGATGCGACGCGACCGCCGAGCAGCGCGCCCGGAAGGAGCCCGATCATCGCGAGGTGAACCGGCGAGCCGTCATCGGTGTCGTCGCCGTCATTCCCGACATCGGTATCTATCTCGATACTCGTCACCCAGCCGTCGGAATCGAAGCCGCGGTCGTTCCCCAGATAGTCGCGCGAAACGTTCGAGACGTATCGACGGCCCATGAACTCGCGTTCGACGTACTGCTGTGAGTCCTCCGCGCTGGTGACCGTGTGGCTGAGCCGAAACCAGTCCCAGTGTTCTCGATGGGCCTGCATCGCCGTCCACTCGTCTCCGTCGTCAGGGGACGCGTAGGCCCGAATGTGGTGGCGCGAGCCGAGATACTCGCCGTCGTGTAACTGGTAGCTCTCGTCGAGCCATCGCCCGCTGCTCGGATCGTCGTCGGAAGCGACGTAGACGTACCGAGTCGAGCCGTCGGCGCTCCCCCAGGCCGTCGACGTTCCGACGGCTTCGTCGCTCGAGGCGGCGCTGACGTCCTCCTGTTCGGGAGCGGTTTCGTTCCAGCCGCCGCGGCTTCGCTGTTTCAGGTGCCGACGGGTGTCCGCCGGATCACCGGCGACTACGACGTTGAGCGCGAGCGTCCGCTCCTCGAATTTCGTCGCGCTACTCGTATACGGCCACAGCGACGAGTCCTCGTCCACCGTCACCAACTGCTCCTGTCGGTCGACCGCGGCGCCGCTGGACGGCGTGGTCGCAGACGAGCCGAGGACGAGCACGACGAGGACGAGTGCTAACGCACCGAACGCGATCAGCGTCCGTCGGTCGATAGCCAGTCACCCCCGTCAGTACGTGTTCGAGTTGCCATCGTGGGACCGGACGGAGCGAAGCCGCCCATTGGGTTATGTGGCACCCCGTTCGGTTCGCTTATAGGCCTTCTCGTCGACTCCGTCAGGACCCCTATCCCTGAATATCACCATTTCAGACCGTTTCGAGGTCTGATCGAACGTGGTTCCTGCGGCGGCTGGTTCGTCACTCGAGGACATCGAAATCGATCGAGAACAAAAGACTGCACTCGCGAACCGGTGGTTAGCTGCGTTCTTCTTCGGAGAACCGCCACGGGCTCTCGACGTCGACGACCGCCTCGTCTTTCGAGAGCCCCACGTTGTGATAGAGTTGCTCGAGGTGGTCCATCGTGTACTCGACCGCGTAGCGTTCGACGCCCGCTCTGGTCTCGCGATCGGTCGCCAGACAGGTCTCGATGGCGTCGACCATCGACTCGAGATCGCCGTAGTCGAACCGCTCGCCGTTGTCGGGGCCGATCGTGTGGTCGAACGGCGGGACATCGGCGGCGGCGACGGGCGTTCCGCAGGCGTTGGCCTCGAGTGTCGAGAGGCCGAGCGTGTCCGCGGTCGAGGCGGTGACGAAGGTATCGATCGAGGAGTAGAAGGCAGGCAGCTCCTCCCGGGGGAGGAACGTTCGGATCTCGACGTTCTCCGGGGCGTTGCGCTCGAGACAGTCGCGGTAGGGGCCCTCACCGACGATGACGAAGTCGTATTCCGGCAACTCCTCGGCGGCCCGCAGAATCTCGCTGACGTTTTTCTCCATGCTGAGCCGGCCGCTGTAGCCGATCACCGTCCGGTCGGGATACCAGTCCGCCTCGGTCGCCTGAAAGAAGTCCATGTCGATTCCCACCGGGAGCTGGACGTGTTCGACGTCGCGGTCGATCCGCTCGGTCGACGCGGTGACGACGTCGAAGCTCTCGAGGAACGCGTTCTCGACGGGGACGTACAGGCTCGAGAGCAGAGCCGCGACGGACTCGAGTTTGATGCTCTGGTGGAAGTACTCCTCAAGCGGGGTGTGATGCGTGTAGATCGTCGAGAGATCGCGTTTCCAGGCGTAGTATCGGCCGAGGATGCCGATCGGTGCGGGCCCGTGACAGTGGACGATATCCAGCTCGGGAAGCGTGGACGGCCGTCGGGTGAGGGGGATCCGATAACCGGCGTAAAACGGGTTCGGCAGCGATTTGACCGGGACTTCGCGCTCACCGGGCTCGTAGTCGCCGTCCGGGTAGATGACGTACACCTCGTGGCCCTTCCGTTCTAGCTCCTCGCGCCAGAGCTTGATCGTATACGTTACGCCGTCAATCTCGGGGAAATAACTGTCCGTAAAGAATCCGATTTTCATTCAGGCCACCTCGTCGTACAGCGACTGATACTGCTTCGCGACCGTCTCGAGCGAAAACTCCTCGCTCCGTCGGGCCGCGTTCGATCCGAGCCGATCCCGAAGGTCGGGATCCGTGAGTCGCTCGAGGGCGTCCTCGAACCCGTCGACGCCGGCTCCCGCCACCTTCAGGCAGTCTTCGCCGTCTACGAGCCACGAGAACGTCTCGATGTCCCGAACGAGCACCGGCTTGCCGGCGGCCATCGCCTCGAGCAACGCGATCCCCTCGTTTTCCTCGTGCGTGGGGAAACAGAAAATGTCGCCCGCTGCGAACGCGCCGCGGATGTCGTCGACGTAGCCGGTGAACGTGCAGTTCGCCGGGGACTCCTCGATCAACTGCGTCGTCTCCCGGCCTTTCAGGGAGAGGTCCAGCGGGCCGAACCACGCGAAATCCAGTTCGGGCAGCCGGCGGGCCAGTTCGACGAACGTCTCGAGGCCCTTGCGCTTGATGACGTGGCCGACGAGAAAGACGGTAGGTGACTCGAGGTCGTACCGGTCGCGGTACTCGGTTTCGAGGGATTCGAACCCCGCGAGTTTCTCGCGGTCGACGCCGTTCGAGATGACCGTCGTCGGTGTGTCGGTGTACGTCTCGAGCAGGCGCTGGTTGTATTCCGACGGGCAGACGAGCGCGTCGGCCAACCCGTAGGCCCTCCGGAGATACGGCTTGAGGGGCTTTGCGAGGGCGTTCGTGAATCGAAAGCTCTCTCCGAAGTCCTCCGCGGTCACGTGCGTGTTCGCGACGACGGGAATGCTTCGTCGCTGCGCTCTCGCCGCGTACCAGACGGATCGCGGTCCCATGAGGTTACAGTGAAAAACGTCGGCCTCGAGCGTCGGCGCCGTCGTGTACGCGACACCGAGCCGGTCCAGCATCTTCCGCTGGTGGACGACGGACTCGTGAATGCCGCCGGTGACGTGCGTTTCGAATTCGAAGTAGTGGCTGATCTTCATACCGGACTCCCCCTGTGTGATGCGGTTACCGCCGGCCGCTCGAGACTGCCGCCGCGAATTGGTACATAGTGTTCTCGTCGCCGTCCGGGCACGGCGTTACTCGACTTCGAGCCACGGAACCTCCATGAGCGCTGGGATGTGCGTCTCGATGTGGTGTTCCCAGACGCCCTCCTCGCCGAAGGCTTCCCCGTGATCTGCGGTCACGATGACCGTCCCATCGAGCTCTTCGACCACGTCGGCGACGGACTCGAGTGCGATCCGCAGGTTTTCCTCGTAGAGCGCCATCGCCGCTTCACGGGTGCCGTTCTTGACGAGGTCGGCGGGGTCGAGCTCGAGCCAGAGGCCCGCCTTCTGGGCGAGTTCGCTGCCCTCGAGCGTGTCCTCGACTTTCGGACGGATCGTATCCCCGAGCGAGGAGAGGGCACCACTATCCCCGCCGTCGGTTTCCTTCTCGGCTTCCTCCTGTTTCCGGATTCCTTTCTGGATCTGTTTGAGTTTCTGCCCCTTCCCGCGGGAGAGGTAGGGCGCGTGCGGCTGCATGTAGTGGAGCACCGTCCGGTCAGCTCGCTCGACGGCGTCCTGATTGTCGTGAAAGGCCGCACCGAGACTGTCCGGCGGGACCGTCCCGAGATCGTCGTCCCAGCCCGATTTCCACACGTCGAAGACGTCACTGATGTGCTCCGAGGCGGACCACTCGTAGTCGCAACTGGCACCCCACTTGAGTTCGTTCAGCGGGATCCCCAGATCGTTGATGAATGGGTTTCCGGAGAAGTACGCGATATCGTGTTCGTCGGTGAAGGTCCGGTAGGCCCACTCCGGGGTCGACGATCCGGTGCTCCAGCGCTTCTCCAACGTCCCGTCGAGGTACTCGTCGTACACGTCACTGAACACGTCATACCGGCACGCATCCAGCACCAGACAGTAATCCCACTCCGACTCGAGGAAGTGCTGGTCGTCCATTCGTTGGGCTACCTTTCGATTCGACCACTGTATTCTTATTGGTTCCTGAAAGTCACCGCCACCGCTCCAATCGACCGTCTCTCGTCGTGTTCGCCCGCGTTTTCTCCGGGAGACCGATGGAGTTGCCTCACTCGAGATAGCCGAGTTCGCGCAACCGATCCTGGGTCGCCTCGTCGGCCTCGGCCAGCGCGTCGGCGTCGGTGTCCGTCTCGCTCGGATCCGTCCATGCGCCACCGACGGCGTCTTCGAACCGAGCGAGTGCCCGTTCGGTCGCGGCGACGGCGTTGTCAACCGCCGGATCGACGGGCGACTGCTCGGACGGGTCGTCGTCGAGCCGATAGCCTTCGTCGGGGATGAGGTCCGCACGGATGTATTTCGCGTCGGTGCGACGCGCCCCGCGCAGTCGCGAGTAGGCCGGGTGATCCGCCGGGAGCGTGATTCCAGCCTTGCTGGCCTTTTGCTCCAGATGGTGTAGCTCGATGACCGGCTTGGCGTACTCCATGAACGCGTAATCGGCGTCGTCATCCGCCTCGAGGACGGCCCGCTGACCGGGGTCCGGATCCGCGACTCCGTCGAACGCTCGATACTCACTCGAGAGCAGCGAGCGCGTTGGATCGCGTGCGACGGGACCATCGTTCCCGCTGGTGCCGACGACGGTATCGGGATCGACGTCGAGCGCATCCAATACCGTGTGATAGCAGTCGAGCAACTCGACGAGGTCGTCGCGCCGCTCGGCCTCGAGGTCGGGGTGTTTCACCAGCAGCGGGACGTTGATCAGTTCGTCATAGAGCGCGAACTCGTGGCCGTAGCGGTCGTGTTCGCCATGGAGTTCGCCGTGGTCGGCACACACGACGACCGCGGTGTCTTCCCACTGGCCGGTGGCACGCAGCCAGTCGAACAGTCGGCCGAGTTCGGCGTCCATGTGGGCGACCTCGGCGTCGTACAGGCCCCGGATATCGTCCCACTCCTCGTCGTCGATATCGCGAACGCCGGCGTTGTACTCCTTCGAGTTCTGGCAGACGCTATCGGGATCGACGCCGGGTGCGAACTCCTCGCGGTACTCCTCAGGCGGGTAGTACGGGAGGTGGGCGTCCATCAGATTGACGAACGCGAACCAGCCCCGGCCGCTCTCGCTGTCGCCGATGAAGGACTTCGTTCGGTCGATGACCGACGGCGTCTTCGTATCGGCGCCCTCGCCGCTGGCGAGTCGCTCATGGGCCATCGCCCCGAGTCTGACTATTTTCGATGCCATCTCCCGGAGGTAGTCGTTGTCGTTGACGGTCTGCCACGCGCTGGCCAGCGGCCCGGAGAGCACGTCTCGAGGGAGCACTTCGAAAAAGGAATCGTGATCGTCGAAGCCGTCAGTGAGTCCGGTATAGGGTGTAATCCAGGCGTTCGAGGAGTAACACGCCGTGTCGTACCCCGCCGCCGAGAGGGTCGACGCGAGGGTCGTCGCGTCGTCGAGGTACGGACTCCCCTGATCGGCCCCGTGCTCGCTCGGATAGCGGCCGGTAAACAGCGAGGCGTGGACCGGGAGGGTCCAAGGTGCGGGCGCGACCGCCGATTCGAAGACGGTCGCCTCCTCGGCGAACCGCGACAATTCGGGCGTGGTCGCCCGTTCGTAGCCGTACGGCTCGAGGCGATCCTTCCGAACTGTATCCAGCACGACGAAGAGGACGTTCGACGGGCGGGGATCGGTCCCGTCGGCCGTCCCCCGCCCGGCCGCGGTCGCTCGAGCCGTCGACCGTGAGTACGCGTCGTCGCTGCGAAGGAGAGACGGTGCTGCCGGGACAGTCGGAGCAGTCATGGAACGTACTGCGTTCACTCGACCGGTCCGCAATCGTTATGAAGCAGGTACAGGACCCGAAATCAGCTACACACTGTCGTAGTGAATCATTGAACAACTGGTAGCGGTCGCCATCGACCTCTGTCGGACGGGGAGCGTTCTGCTGTCGAGAAAGCGGATAACCGTCGATTAGAGGGTGACAATCGCCCCTTCCCGACTCGATCGACCGCGAGAGATCGGCTGTTTCGGTCGGACGAGACCGGTCGCGACGACCTGCGCGATCAGCGACCGACGTCAATCAGACGTTTCAAGTCAACTGACGATTCATACCAGCCATGGACGAGCGAAACAAGCCCGCGTTTCTCATCGGTGGCTTCGGGGCGATCGCTGTCCTCGCCGTCCTGTTCTTCATCGTGGGAGCACGGCCGATCGTCGACTCGTTGCTTTCGGCGGAGCCGTCGCTGGTCGCGGCGACGTTCGCCCTCGCGCTCTGCTGGCTGGCCGCCTGGAGCCTGATGCTTCGAACCGTCCTCGGCACGCTCGGCGTCGATCTCCCCCTCGTCAGATCGTTCTTCGTCTATTCCGGTGCCGTCTTCGCCAATAACGTCACCCCGTTCGGGCAGGCCGGCGGCGAACCGATCGCGGCGCTGCTTATTTCGAAAGTCTCCGGTGCTCGCTACGAAACGAGCCTCGTCGGCATCGCCAGCGTCGATGTCCTCAACGTCATCCCCTCGATCTCGCTCATTCTCGTCGGCGTCGGCTATTACGCGACCACCGCCGCCATCGGCGAACGCCTCGAGACGGCCGTCGGATCGGCGGTCGTGTTGATCGGTGGAATCGTGCTCGCCATGGGGCTGCTCTGGCGGTACCGGGACGCGATCATCGATCGACTGCCGGCCATTATCGCGCCCCGCATCGGCCGACTCGGCCTCGGTCGCTTCGACTCGGAGACCCTCGAGGATGATCTCACGGATCGAATGGGGCGGTTCTTCGAGAACATCGAGCGGATCGCGACGGACCGGTGGCGTCTCGGCGCGATCATCGGGCTGTCACTGTGCGGGTGGCTCTTTCAGACCGTGGCGCTGCTGGCGGCGTTCGCCGCGCTGGGACACAGCGTCCCGGTGTACGTCCTGCTGTTCGCGATCCCGCTCGCGAACGTCGCCGGTGCAGCCCCGCTTCCCGGCGGTCTCGGCGGGATCGAGGCCGCGTTTGTCACGCTGCTCGTCCCGACGACGGGGGTCGCGGCATCGGCCGTCACCGCGGCCGTCCTGATCTTCCGGGGAGCGGTCTACTGGCTGCCGATACTGATCGGCGGTGCCTCGGTGTCGGCGTTCGGAATACGGACCATCAAGTAGGAGAGCACGGATCCGGTCCAGAGGGGGTACCCAATCGGGGATCCGACGGCGAACGACCACCCGGAACGATGTACCGAAACGGCCACGTCGGATTCAACGTGCCCCCGTTATGCGCCGTTCGTCCCGCTCGAGAGCACCGGTGACGTCTCGGGCCTGTACCGCAGGGTCGAACCGCGTGGCCGTTGTCGGTCGAACCGATAGTTACCGGTCGCGAGGGAACCCACGTCTGATCGCGCTCAGATCGTCCGTTTGCCACGCGAGGATGCCGATCGAAACCGACCACCACAGGGTCGTCCCGATCACGCCGTGGACGTCGAGACCCGGACTCCAGGTCGTTCTGATCGGGAACAACCACTGGATTCCCAGCGACAGCGAGTCGATGAAGAGATGTGAACTGATCGCGAGCGCGGCGGCGAGTGCGGCCTCGCGCGTTCGTCGAATCGCGTACACGCCGACAACGACTGCCAGCGCGAACAGCAGCGAGTGGGTGATCCCGCGGTGGACGAACGGCCACCCCCACTCGGCTGGGAAGAGGAAGTCCGCGTCCGGAAGCAGCCCGAAGACGATACCGAACCCGGTCCCCGTCCGCTGGTCGACGCCGGTGAATCCGCGAGCGAGCGCGACGCCGACGACGGCGTGCGTCGCAAACGCCACCGTCAGAAAGAAAATCCGCCCTGGATCCATTGTTCGATGCTCGGACGAGGTTCGAATATAGCTTATGGCTCCGAGGCGGCCGGTCGTCGAACAGCGATCAGGTCGTCTCACGGGCGAACGAGGATACTGACATGCATTGCGACTGCGAGCGTATGACTTCAGTCATCGAACGAATCGTACGACGATCAAACATGAACCGGGGCCAGACGTCGATCGTCAACACCCAAACGGCTACGAGACGTATTCATCGAATTACGGTTACACAGCCGATCAGTCTTCGAAAGAGGAGCGACGGCGTGGGAGGGAAGAGGGACTGAGGGCGAAACACACCCCTAGTAATAAAAATTAATATGACTACCACGTTCAGCTGGTAGTCATATGCCCGAACACGAGCGGCCATTCCGGACGTCGCGCCGGGGTGTGCTGTCAGCGTTTGCTGGAACTGGCGTCGCCGCCCTCGGCGCGTTTGCGCCGGAACCCGCGGCCGCCGACGTGACTGCGACCGACTCGAGTGACGTACTCCCGCTCGGGACCTTCGAGTCGACACTCGACGGCTGGCAGACAGACGGCGATGTCGCGCTATCGAGAGTCACCCGACGCGACCGTCCGGTCGCCGTTACTGAAGGCGAATATGCACTCAACGTCACCGTCGACGGCGACCCGGTTCCGGCGATTTCGCGGTCGGTAACCGGTCTCGAGCTTTCGGCGCACCCGTACTTCGTCGCCGACGTCACACCAGGTCGGGTCGACGGAACCGACGCACCTATCGTCTTCCGATTTCGACTCTCTCAACTGACGGACGGACTCGATGTCGGATCGACGCTCGAGCCGGTCGCCGAGTCCGACCCGGTGACGGTTCGGCAGGCCACGCCGGGCCGCATCTACTGGAACGCGAGCGATGTGGAAACCGGTCTCCTCGACGTGGCCGGCCGCCTCGAGATCAGCTGGTACCCGGCCGATCGCGACCCTGATTCGACGGATGGGACGTTCGCGTACCGTGGCGGGGTCGTCTTCAACTCGATCTATGCGACCGCCTTGATCGATCCCGTCGGGAGCGCCCGGATTGCAGCGACGATGCGGGACCTCCAGTTCGACCATGGCGCCTACGTCCGGACCGAGGTGACCGACGAGTTCGACACCGGGGAGGCAGGCACCCTCGTCTTCGCCGGCGGTGCGACCGAACCGTACCGATTCGAGACCCTCGCCGCGGACACGGTTCGGCTCACGATCGCAGACACCGAGATCGAACTCGGAGGCGGGTGGTTCTGATGGTCGACCACTCGACGTCAGCGACGACGATCACGCTCCTGCCCGGCGGCAGCGAGGACAGCGCGAACGGCGGCGACGACCGCAACAGCGCGATGCCTGACTACGGGGGAAGTCCCTCGACGCCTGGTTCGTCGCCGACCAGGTCACGGACCTCCCGGACGACCTCGCCGAGGTGGAGGCGATGCGCAAGCAGCTTCTGGAGTACGATGACGGGCTCCGGCAGTACCGGCTGAAGAACCACATCGACCTCTCCTTCGCCACGCCCGACGGCCGGCGCGTCGTGGAGGAGAGCGTCACCGTTGAGACGAACGCGAACGAAACGCCGCCGTACGTCGGCGTCGAGGGCCAACCGGGCGAGGAGAACGTCGTCAGGGACATCATCGAGCGCGATGATCTCGACTGGTTCGGCGGGAAAGACAAGCTCCGGGCCGACGTAGCGGACAAGCGATTCGAGAGCGATGTCGTGCACGAGGAGGTAAACGGCGTCGAAGGCGTTCGCGCCTCCGTCCTCTTCGGCGGGAGCGACACGTACATCGAGATCATGCGCGAGAAGTTCTACGAACTCGGTCCGGTCGCGTTCCTGGAGGCGACGGGGATGGACGTGGCGGTCGTGCCCGCGTTCATCATCCAGCCGCCGACCATGTACACGTTCCTCGAGCTCGCAGCGATGGCCGACGGAACGACGCTCGCTCGAGTCTGGGACGTCAGCCCGTATCCCAAGCATTACCTCTACGTCGACGGACGAAAGCGCGACGAGACCGAGTTCGAGAAGGGTAGCCGGCTCTCGGGCGGCGAGTGGCGTGAGAACGAGAACGTCAACGAACGGTTCGGCCAGTGGGTGCTCGAGGAACAGGACCTTCGGTCGCCGTTCTCCCCCCATACCCGGTCGGGCTACGAGCAGTACATTGCCCACGCCACCTCGTTCGGGCCCTCCCCGGCGATGATGGACGGCGAGGACGGCGACGAACTGACGGCGTCAGCGGTGGCGTACCGCCTCCCGCCGGTGTTCCCGTGGTAGCGTCCCTCTCACTCAACGGTCGGACAGGGTCGCGATATCCCCTCCCCAACCTGTTCACGGAATGCTTATACACGGATAGGACGGAATTCGGATATGTACGATTTGACCGGCTTCCAGCGGGACCTGCTGTACACGATCGCCGGACAGGACGAACCACACGGGCTCGCGATCAAAGACGAACTCGAGGAGTACTACGAGAAAGAGATCCATCACGGACGGCTCTATCCGAACCTCGACAAAGTCGTCGACAAAGGGCTCGTCGAGAAAGGCGAACTCGACCAGCGAACGAATTACTACACGATCACCGCTCGTGGCCGCCGTGAACTCGAGGCGCGTCGGGAGTGGGAAGAACAGTACATCGGCGGGTTCTTCTCGGAATCGGAGTAACGCGCATACCGTCGGGAAGACGAGCGAGCCACACCAGATCGACGTCGACTGTTCGATCCGCGTGACTAGATCCGGAGACGCGTGACCAGCACGTCTGCGACGGGAGTGGGCTCGTCGGCGTGCTCGCTGCGGTCACTCGGATTCAATCGCGTCCTCACCGAGTCGCTCACCGCAGTTCGGACAGCGGTCGTAGCGGAGCTCGAGGCTCGCCCGATGGACGGCCTCCATCGCCGCTTTGACCCGTTCTTCCGCGTCCAGTTCGGTCTCGTGCGAAAGAGAGGCCCCTTCGACTTCGATCAGGAACCGTGCTGTCTCAGTCGCCTCGTAGGCGATGTCGTCCAGTTCGTCGGCCGTGAAGAAATCAGCAGAGGCGCCATAGAGGAACGTCGCACCCGCTTTTCGCACCTTCTCCTCGAAGGATTTCCGCGACTGGTAGACGGCCTGGCGCGTGTACTGGTCGTCCATGAAGGGAACGAGGTCGGGGAGGTTCTCCCCGATGGTCGTCATCTCGATACCTGTCCCGGTCCGAAAGTCGGCCCCGAGGCGAGCGATCGCCCACTCGCGGGCCGTGAAGGCGACGCGATTGCGAAGGAACTCGTTGACGCGGTCGTACTCGGCGCTCTCGAGTCGCTCGAACCGATCGGACTCGGATACACTGCTCCGGGTGGATGAATTCGTCTCTTCGGGCATGGTGTGTTTCTGCGGTTGCCCGCGTCACGTGCAAGGGCCGAACGAGCATAACGCTGTCCGTCGTGCCGGGATCGCGTGAGCCGCCCCGCTGCTTTGGACTGGTTAGACGACGTTCCGTGATAACCGAAACCGACGTCTTTCTGACTGTCAACGTCAGAGTCGAATAGTTTCACTTTCACCGCGCTACGCGAGCCCTTTTTACTGGCCGTCTCCTTCTCATCACATGGTCCTCGCGAAAAATAGAACGGGACTCACAGTCACAGAAATCGAGACGAGAGCGGCGTCGCGCCGTGGTCGCGACCGGAACGAGGTGAGCAGTGGTGTCGCGTAGCTCGCCATCCGACGACATCGTGATCGAACCTGACCACTCCCGACTGGCGGACGGTCAGCCGCTCGATCGTGTGACGTTCCGAGCGACCGACGAACAGCTCGCCGCCCTCGAGTCGCTCGTCGACGCCGATATCTACCACTCCCGGAGCGAAGCACTCCGGGCCGGAGTGCAACAGCTACTCGAGCGACACAGAGAGTCCGAAACCGACCGCGACGATCAGTAGGTCCCCCTCGAGGCCGCTCCGTCTTCCGTGAGACTGCTCCGTCTCTCGATGCAGTGACCTGCTACTCGAGCAACCCGAGCTCCTCGAGGCGGGTGACGATCACGTCGACGGCCTGTTTGGCGTCCTCCACCTGCTTCCCGCCAGTAATTACCAGTTTTCCGGAGCCAAAGAGGAGGGCGACGACCTCCGGCTCGTCGAGTCGGTACACCAGTCCGGGGAACTGCTCCGGTTCGTACTCGATGTTCTCGAGTCCGAGCCCGATCGCGATGGCGTTCAGATTGAGCGTCCGTCCGAGGTCGGCGCTGCTGACGATGTTCTGGACGATGATCTCGGGATCCTCCGCGACCGGGATATTGAGTTCACGGAGTTTGTCGAAGACGATCTCGAGACTCTCGTGGACAGCGTCAGTGCTGTTCGCGCCGGTACAGACGATCTTTCCCGAGCGGAAGATCAGTGCAGCTGACTTGGGGTCCTGGGTGCGGTAGACGAGACCGGGGAACTGCTCGGGGTCGTAGTCGGCCCCCTCGAGATCCATTGCGACACTCTGCAGGTCGAGTTCCTGTTCGATACCAGTCGACGCCACGACGTTTTCGATGTTGATGGATTCCTTCGGGTCCGTCATCGGTCGCTTAAAAAGACGTATTTAAGACTTATAAATCTCCGTACTACTACCGTGAGCATGTTTTAGTCGTCTCTGGAGAACCCTACAGAGCGGTTTTGATGGCCTTACGTTCCTAAGTCCACCAATATACAGCCACTGTAGGCAGAAATATATCGGAGTGGACGAGAGAGTTCGCGCTTCGACGGGCTCGTGATGAGTGATCCTGGGACCACGCTCGAGGACGTGCTGTGGGTCGGCAACCGCCACCACGGGACGACGGCCTTCCGAGGCGAACGGTCACAGTGGCAGGGCGGCTTAAACTTCGGGTTCGATCTACGCCCACATCTTTCAGTTTCTGTCTCAAACCCCGCCGCCCAGAATCCCGACGCTCAGAACGCATTTAGCGCTCGAGCATCTCGTATTCGTAATGGACGATTCTGCGCCGACACGAACACAGCCACAGATCTACACGGCCCCACGGACGGATGTTTCACAAAATCAGGGGCAGTTCAGAATCCATCTCAACTTCCCCGGTCGCGCCGTTCCAGACCACGATGATCACGGCTACGGGCCGCTGGCGACGGTCGTCGAGTCGTTCATGGACCCGGGAACACTGATTCGGATGCACCAGCACCGCAACGAGGAGATCATCTCGTGGGTCCCCGACGGTGTGATGCGCCACGACGACCGTCAAGGCAACGAACTGGTCACGGATTCGGACCACCTGATGGTGATGGGCGCCGGCAGCGGCTTCTGGCACGCCGAGGAGACGTTCGCGGACGACCCGCCGCTACGGATGCTTCAGATATTCGTCCGTCCGCACAGTCTCGACCTCGAGCCCGACATCCAGCACGAGCCGATTCCCGACGCAGTCCCCAACGAATGGCGTCACCTGTTCGGCCCCGAGGACGGTGACGCACCGCTATCCGTCCGGAACGACGTCAACTTCTACGACTGTCGGCTCGACGCCGGCGCAACCGTCACACTCCCGTCCCGTCCAGCGTGGGACACCTATCTCTACGTGTTCGACGGCGCGGTGACAGCCGGCGATGACGAGACAGAGATCGGTTACACCGAAAGCGGACTCGTGACTGCTGAGGACGACGTATCCGTAACGGCCACCGAGGAGTCGATCATCGTCGCCTTCTGTCTCAACCCTGACGCCCCGATCACCCGTCAGGGGACGATCGGGCGCTAATCATCGGTTCGAGAGTCACACCTTCAGCCGCTGTGTTTCGTTCCCTGGAGTTAGTGCGGGCTTGAGAGAGTCCTCACGCGGCCATGACTTTTCTGACAAGATTGTCCGAGTACCGTTCCGATCGTGTTCTCCGGCCGACAACGATCATGTGTTTCAAGTTCACTAATGATTTATATCAGTCATGGAGGAGCGAAATCGGCGGGCTTTCATCATCGGGGCCGCCGGGGCGGTCGCGGTCTTTGCCGTTCTCTTTTTCGTCGTCGGCGCCCGCGACATCGTCGACTCGTTGCTATCGGCGAAGCCGTCGCTGGTCGCGGCGACGTTCGTCCTCGCACTCTGCTGGCTGGCCGCCTGGAGCCTGATGCTCCGGACCATCCTCGTCTCGCTGGGCGTCATCGTTCCGATCAGCAAGTCGTTTTTCATCTATGCAGGGACCGTCTTCGCGAACAACATCACCCCCTTCGGACAAGCCGGGGGTGAACCGGTCGCGGCGCTACTCATCTCGAAGACTTCCGACGCCCGTTACGAAACCAGCCTCGTCGGCATCGCGAGCGTCGACATCCTCAACGTCATCCCCTCGATCTCGCTCATTCTCGTCGGCGTCGGCTACTATACGACGACCGCCGCGCTCGGCGATCGCCTCGAGACGGCCGTCGGATCGGCGATCGTGCTGATCGCCACTATCGTCCTCGTGATCGGACTGGTATGGCGATACCACCAGACGATCATCGACCGACTGCCCAGCATCGTCGCCCCCCGACTCAGTCGGCTTGGACTCGACCGCTTCGATTCCGAGACGCTCGAGGACGACCTCACGGATCGACTGGGACGATTCTTCGAGAACATCGAGCGCGTGGCAACGGACCGGTGGCGACTGGCCGCCGTCGTCGGGCTGTCGCTGTGTGGCTGGCTCTTTCAGGTCGCCGCGCTCACGGTCGCGTTCGCCGCGCTGGGCTACAGCGTCCCGGTATACGTCCTGTTGTTCGCGATTCCGCTAGCGAACCTTGCAGGCGCTGCACCCCTTCCAGGGGGACTCGGTGGGATCGAGGCCGCGTTCGTCACGCTGCTCGTTCCCACGACCGGTATTCAGGCGTCGGCCATCACCGCGGTCGTCCTCATCTTCCGCGGTTCGACCTACTGGCTGCCGATTCTGATCGGCGGCCTGGCCGTGTCGACGTTCGGTGTTCGGGCGGTGCGGTGACGGACTCGGACAACCGGGCGCCGCAGTGACCGCCTGCTGCGATGCTCGAGTGCTGCAGTGATCGCTTGCCCGCGGCGACAATCGAGCGGTTAATTTCCGTCCGGCCCCGATGGTCGGTCGATCGGCCGGCATGTACCAAGAAGGTCACTCCGGATTCAACGCGCTGCTGTACGCGCCGTTTCTGCCCCTGGTGAGTCACGTCTGGTCGCTCGAGTTGGCGCTGATCGGGGCACTCGTGGCCGTCGGCGTGGCCAACCTCCCGGATATCGATCAGCCACTGCCGCGACTCCGACACCGCGGGCCGACACACACCGTCTGGTTTGCCGTCCTCGTCGGGCTGGTCGCCGGCATCGCCACCGCCATCATCGTCCCCTCGACGCCGGATGCGTTCGCGTTCGGGTTCGTCGTCGGTACATGCGGTATCCTCGCCCATCTCGCGGGCGACGTCGTAACCCCGATGGGAATCAGTCCGTTCGCTCCCGTCTGGCGAGCCCACGTCACGCTCGGCTGGTTCAAATCCAAGAACGGCCGGATCAATCGCGCGCTCCTGCTCGTCGGATCGGTCGCCCTGTTCACGTCGCTGCTGCTGACCGTGTGGTTGCCGGCAGCGGTCACCCCGACAGGCTGATCGGTCCGCACGGATCGTGCTCTCACGGCGGCTTCGCGTCGCGTGTTTGCTCGAGAACCGCGAGCGTGCACGGGGGAATGGGTGTTATACAGCGATGAACAAACAGCCATCCTCACTCCGAGGGAACGAGGAAGGCAGCATCAGGGTGGAATCCGACGCGTTCCGATCCGCGGAACGGCGGCAGTGAGTTCTCGAACGAGGATGTCACCACTGAACGCGTGACTTTCAAACGTGCTCGCGATGAACCAACGCTTGTTCCGGATCCATCGCTCACGGCGTCGACCGAACCCCCTGCATAACTTAGTTCCCGAACGCTGGATCCACTCGTACTGCCGCGATCGCTGCCGTTGGCGAACTACCAATGCTTCCGTTCGGAACAACTCACAGACTGGGCGCAGGCCCGCTGCAAATCGAAGAGCTGCCGCCCTGGGTAGAGTCGATGCTGACGTCGGAACTCGCGTTAGCGGTTTTCTTCGGGATCTGCGTCCTCGAGGGGGCGATGCTCCTGCGATTCATGCCGAGCGAGCTCGTCGTGCCGGCCGCGCTGGCGCTGATCGGCTCGTCAATTCCGGAGGTGATCGGGATCGTTGCGATCGCAGTGGTCGGAACGACCGTCGGCCAGTTCGGGCTCTTCTGTCTCGTCCGTCGCGCCGGCCGGGAGTACGTCCTGCAAAAGCGCTGGTTTCCGATCACCGAGTCGAAACTCGAGCGCTTCGACGGCTGGTTCGATCGCTGGGGCAGGCTGGCCATCCCGGTGAGCAACACGATGCTGTTCGTTCGCGGGCTGTTGACCGTTCCCGCCGGACTCTCGGAGATGGACGGCCGATCGTTCGTCACGCTATCGGCGGTCGGCTCGCTGTCCTTCCAGTCGATCCTCGCGGCACTCTACCTCCTCGGCGGCCACCTGCTGGCGTGACCGAGTAACGGATTCGGCCGCGCTGGAACGATAGTTCCCGTTCCTGGTTCGACAGGCTACAAAAATACAATACCGCAAAAGCGCTCTCGCTTCGTCTCAGTTACCGCCCTGTCGGTAGACCGGGAGGCGGAACCTGATGCCTCTATCGCGGAGCTGCCACTTGATCTCGATGGTAGCCCACGTCAGGCCGGTCAGAAGCGCCACGCCGATGGCGGCGAACTCCGAGGCCCCAATCCAGACCGGAGTCACGAAGAGGAGGGCGTTGTAGATCCGGTGTGGGAGGAGAGACTCGATGAGATCCCCGATGAACCCGAGGGGTGCAAAGCCGAAGCCGCCGTCGCCCCCGCCGCCACCGCTGCTCTCGGCCGCCGTTCGAGACTCGAGGCCGAGTTCCTGGGCGCTCCGGCCGCTCTCGCTTTCGTCACCGGTCTCGAGGCGCTCGGATTCGTAGGGGAGCGATGACGCGACCTCCCAGACGATGTCGCCGGACTGGGTGACCTCCATGACGCGATTGCCGTGGGTGTCGGAGATCAGCGTGTTGCCGTTCGGGAGTCGGTCGGCGTCGCGGGGCCACTGGATCCGGTCGTCTTCCCAGAGCCAGGTTCGGTTCCACTCGCCGTCCTCGCGCTGGAACTCCTTGATCTGGGCGCTCTCGGAGTCGGCGACGAGGACTGCTGGGCCGCCCTGACTCTCCGGGATGTAGTCAGGATTGTGCTGCTCGTAGAGGACATCGTGTTCGTTTTCGGAGCCGAGCGTCCAGTTCTCGAGCAGGCCCTCCTCTCGATCGAGGAAGACGACCTGGTCCTGATTCCGCAGACTGGCCATGATTCGACCGTCCATCTGGCCCTCCTCGATGTACTCGACGTCGTTGATGTGTGCCCAGTCGCGGGGCC
Organism: Natrinema zhouii; assembly: GCF_013456555.2. Lineage (GTDB taxonomy): Archaea > Halobacteriota > Halobacteria > Halobacteriales > Natrialbaceae > Natrinema > Natrinema zhouii. Next base: position 379,826 of record NZ_CP059154.1, on the reverse strand, counting down.
ACGAGTGACCGCCCTCGAGCGGGAAGTCGCTCTGGGCGTCCCAGAGCCACTCGACGACCTCCGTCTCGGTGTTGACGATAAACACCTGGTCGGCGACCATGTCGGCGACGACGAAGTGGGTCTCGTTGGTGCGGTCGACGTCGTGCCACTCGCCGGCGTACTCCTTGTAGTCGTATCGCTCGTAGAGCACCTCGACCTCGCCGGTCTCGAGGTCGGCCCGCTCGATGACGTTACGGGTACACGGCGGCGCGCCGCAGTTGGACCCCTCCGTGTGAATCGTGTCCGTCGCGGCGTACTCGACGGTCAGCGGGTCGCCCTCGACCGGGTCGGCGTCGAAGTACTTCGTCCGCGAGTTGTTGTAGTAGAGGACCTCGCCGTCGGGCTGGTAGGCCGTAATCGTCCCGGCACGGCCCGATTCCGTGACGACGGTGTGGTTCTCCGTCTCCGGTGCGTCGGGAACGTCTTCCTTCGACGCCGTCGAAACCCCCTCGCCCGCGGCGCTGACGACGGCGGCGGCCGAAATGAGGATGAGGACGGCGAACGCGGCTCGGAGCCTGTTTCTCGTAATCTCCGATCGGACACGATCGAGCGATGGCAGCGAGCTGTCGGTCACAGTTCGATCACCACATCGTCCCGAACCACCGTATGGGGACCTATCGTTCTCAGTTTCCGAACCGAGAGAGTCGTCCCTTTTCTACCGTGGCTGCGACTCGAGAACCCGTCTCGACGGCCGAGATGAGGGTGAGGCGAAGTCGAGACGGTCGAGACGCGTCGTGGGGGTGAGCCACGTCGTGGTATCAGACTGAGTCGGCGCATCGGTTCGTGGGTCACGCCGCATCGTGCGTCTGCGTGGTGAGGACGGGAACCGGAGACGTGCGGATCACGCGCTCGGTAAAGCTCCCCAGCAGGTGCCGGTCGAGACCGGTGTGGCCGTGTGTCCCCATCACGATGAGATCGATCCCTTCCTCGTCGGCGTAGGTCGTGACCTCCCGCGGTACCGATCCGGCCGCGATAGTGGTCGTGACGTCGTCGACGCCAGCCTGCGTGGCGGTCGACGCTGCATCGTCCAGAACTTGCTGGACGTTGTCCTCGAGTTGCTCAGAAAGTGCTGCCGACCCCGCGTCGATCACTTCCGGAAGTTCGTCGACGACGGATAACAGGTGTAGCTTCGCGCCGTGTCGGTCAGCAACTGTCGCTGCCAGTTCGAGCGCCGCCGTCGCGTGGCCGCTTCCGTCGGTCGGAACGAGGACGTCCGTGTAGGGGAACCTCGGCGTCACTTCGTCGGCTGCACGAACGGTCAAGACTGGAACGGAACTCCTGTTCACGACGTGATCCGTGACGCTTCCGAGGACGTACTCCCCCAGTCCGCGCCGTCCGTGCGCACCCATCGCGACGAGGTCGAACTCCTCGGTAGTGGCGTACTCGACGATTACCTGCCGCGGATCGCCCTGAACGACGTCCGTCACGACGGACACGCCGCGGTCCTCGGCCATCGCGGCGGCATCCGAAACGATGTCGTTACCCTCCTGTTCGAGTACGTCGACGACATCAGTGCCGAGTCGCGTGAGGCTCGGTTCCTTCGTATCCGCGACGTTGAGCAAGTGAACTGTTGCCTCTCGCTCGGCGGCGACGTCAAGTGCGTGCTCGAGAGCGGCCGTCGCGGAATCGCTTCCGTCGGTCGGGACGAGGAGACGGTTTGGCATAGCCGGCCGTTCGATGCGGACCCGCTTAGTTTGTGGGACCAAGCGAAGCCACGGCCGAGCCGTTGCTCGCCTGTCGTTTCGATGCGCCAAAAGAACGAGTGCGAGCGCCGATCTGCAACGATATCGGATCGCTAGCTGGAGTCGACGCGAATCTCGCCGTCCGCAGTAACAGTCACCAGACAATTACTGTACTCGAACGTCACCGAGCCGCCGGAGCGGAGTCCGTTCGCACGCGGTTCGAACAGCCGCTCGAGCGAATCGGCATTGATCGAGTAATGGAGTGGCTCGAGTTCGGTTACGTCTTTGTTACGAAACGTCGCGACGGCATCCGCCACGGCGACGCTGAGTGGTTCGTCATCGAGTCTGTCGTATTGTACGGAATAGTGATCCCCCCTTTCGGCTGATGGTGATCGTGAACTCATCTCTGTCATGTTTGTACGTACCCCCCAGTACGTCAGTGGGAAGTCGTCCGCTGATTCAGGGGTCGTTGCAAAGAGCCTGATCGTTAACTGTGTAATGGTCCTCACAGCTCCCGGTTAATCAATTAACCTTCGAAGAGGTGGCCCCCTCGAACAGCGCCGTGAACAGCTTTCGTTCGGCGGATCGAACGTGCTTGTGAAAGGCCGGCGAGGAGATGTCCAGAGAGGCCGCGATCTCTTCGCCGTTCGCTCGGCGAGGCCACTCGAAGAACCCGCCGTGATAGGCCGTTTGAACGACCTCGCGCTGGCGCTCGGTGAACGTCTCGAGCAGGGCGCTTCGCGCGCGGCTACTGACCGTCGATCGATCGTCGACTCCCTCACGTCGCGCGACCATCGACACCGAGGGGCCGCTTCGACTGATACCAGACAACACGGTACGGATCTCGACCGCGTCCGGAACGTCGACGATCGCGCGACCGCTCGACGCGTCGGCCACGAACTCCCGCAACCGTGCGCCGTGGGTGTCAGTGATCGAACCCAGGAAGGAATCGGAGATCCGGAGTTGAAGCAGCGTCTCGTCCTCGTTATCGGCGATTATGGTAATCTCGCTGATCCCCTCGATAGCGGTGTAATCGACGTCCTCGAGCAGTTCGTCGACCGACTCCTCGACGGCTACGAACACGAACTGGCCCCCATCGGCTCGCGCCGTCGCGCCCTCGTAGCTCACGCGCTCGTCGAGGAACGCGGCCAGCCGACACAGCGTCGCGTCCGCCGCGACCTCGAGTTCCACTTCGGTACGGCCCTCACCGGACAGCGCGTTTTTTCGTTTGACGGCATCGATCGCGTACGCGATCGTCTCGCCGAGTTCCGCGAGCGTTGACCGCAGCGTTTCGTCGAACGCGTCCCGTTGCTCCCCGTAGATCGAGAGGACGCCGTAGAGAAACCCGTCGTAGACCAGCGGGACCGCGTACACGCACTGGACGTTTCGCGAGAGCGCGTCACCCCGCCACTCGCCGTCGTGAACCGACGCGGCGACGTTTTCGACGTAAACTGGGGTGCGCGTTCGAGCCGCCCGACCCGCCGGTTCGGCGGCCGATTCGTCGACCGTCGTTATCGTCACCGCGTCGAGATACCCCCGTTCGAACCCGGCGTAGTGTCGCGGCTCGAGACTGTTTCCGCTCGGATCGGGTTCGCCGAACCAGGCCAGCGAACACGACTCGAGTTCGGCCAGACACTCGGGAACCCCGCGTTCGATCTCGTTCCGGGAGTCGGCCATCAGGAGCAGTTGTTCGACCTCCTGATGCACCTCGTTGGCGTCGTTGAGCCGCTCGAGATCCCGATTCTGCCGCTCGAGTTCGCGTTCGCGTTCGCGGAGTCGGCGGCTCCGCCCGATCCGGTCGAGTGCGGCTTCAGCCGTCGTCGCGAACAGCTCGGCGAGTTCGGCGGTCTCGTCGTCGTACGCGTCGGCTTCGGTCGAGAGTGCGACGAGAACCCCGTGTTCGCCGAGCGGAACGGAGAGACCGCTTCGAGCGTCGGCCAGTTCATCGCAGTCGATCGGGCCCGCACGTCCGTCGTCGTGAACCATCGGCTCGCCGGCGACGAACGCCTGCCACGGATCGCTGTCGCCGGGCTGGACGGAATCCGGCGAGCCGAACGTCGACTCGAGGACCGGCGAGTGCGCCGCCGGCAACAGTTCGTTCGTCGCCTCGTCGAATCGGTAGACGACGGTTTCGAGCTCGAGCACGTCCGCCGCGATGTCGACCATGTACTCGCACGCATCCTCCTTCGAGTCGACCGTCAACAGGTGACTGGTCGCCTCGTGGAGCGCGTTGAGCGTCTCCTGATACTGGACCCGTTCGGTGATATCGTTGGCGACGCCGATGACGCGATCGACGACACCGTCGTCAGTGATCGGGCGGTAGGCGATTTCGAAGAGACGGTCTCCGAGCCGTCTGCGCGAGGTGACCGCCACCCCATTGAGCGCATCCCTCGCGTCGGCACGGACCTCGGGGTAGTCCTCGAACAGGTCGAAGACCGATCGACCGACGACCTCGTCGGACTCGAAGCCCACGTTGGCGAGTCCCTGTCCTTCCGAGAGCGTGAAGGTCCCGCTATCGTCGAGAACGAACAGCACGATAGGGACGTTCTCGACGAGCGTCTGTAATCGCTCCGTCCGTTCGGTCAAATTACGTTTGCGCTCGACGCGCTCGGTCACGTCCCGCCAGTAGACGGATATTCCCGTCGGTGAGGGGTAGATTCGGGCTTCGATCCACGTGTCGTAGGGGTCGAAATGACCTTCGACCGTCCGCGGTTCCTGCGTTTCCATCGCCTCGATGGCGCTGGACTGAAACGGAGTCCCCGCCATCTCCGGGAAGACGTCGAGGATGTGTTGACCGACGAGATCGGATCGCTCGAGATCGAGTTTCTCGAGCGCGCGATCGTTGACGTAGGTGAACCGCCAGTCCGAGTCGAGGGCGTAGAACGCGTCGGTGACGCGTTTGAACGACTGACTCAGCTCCTGTTCGATACGGTGGAACTCCGTGACGTCCTGGATCGACGCGACGACACCGTTGACGAGATCGTCCTCGAGTCGGTTCGTGAGAACGGCCTCGTGGACGTGCCAGGAGCCGCTCGCGTGCTTGCACGTGTACTCGATGGTCCGCGTCGATCCGGGTTCCGCTTCACAAACGGCGTCGAATTCGGCTTTTACGGCCTGTGAATCGTCGGGGTGGACGTAGTCGAGTATGTTCGTCCCGGCCAGTTCATCCGCGGTAAACCCCCCAACGCGTTCGGCTGCCGGAATCACGTCGGTGACCGCGCCCGTCTCGTCGAGGACGAGCAACTGGTCCGAGGACTGTTCGATCAACCTTCGATAGAATGCCGCCCGATGGTCGGCCGATCGCTCCATCGTGGTACACTCGGCCGTCTGCTGGAGTCGATGCGAGAGCAACGGGAGTTCCTGGCCGGTCGTCGCGGCGACGATTTCGGTCGCCCCCTCGTCGCGGAGTCGATCGATCGACTCGTTTGCAGCCGGATCGATCGCGTAGACGACCGGACACGCCCCGTCAACGGCCGAGAGAGCGTCGCGGTCGTCGGTCAAAACGCAATCGACCGCCTCGAGTCGGTCGTCCGTGAGGTCGGACGCGGTCGGAACGGGCCCCGTGATCGACACCGTTTCGTCCGAGAGCCCCGCCGTCGCCGTCCGAATCCACTCGGAGGAGCCGACGGAAAGGGCGCGGACGGGCGTCCGCTCGGGGTCTGCGAGACTGCGAGCCATACACCTGCTGGGGGCGGCGGAGGGAAAAAGCTCGCGTCAGTGGCGCGTCGAGAAGCGGGTTACTCGAGAGCGAGCGGACCGTGATCGACCAGGTAGCCGTCGTCGGATTCCTCGACAGCGCGCGCTTCTCGGAGCCGGAGGCCCCGTTCCATATCCGTCATGACCGGCGTCTCGTAGTAGTCGGCCTCGTACTCGAACGCCTCACCGTCCTGACGGCGGCGCTCGACGAACGCCCGGTGGCGCTCGAGGCGCGTGCGACCGACCGACCGCGACAGCGCCGGTACGTCGTCGATCCGGTCGTCGAACACCTCGAGGAAGGCGTCCTCGAGTTCGATCCCGACCGAGTTGCGGCCGGCACACATCGCTGCGAGCGTGGTCGTTCCGGTGCCCCAGAAGGGGTCGAGAACAGTATCGCCGTAAGCGGAGTACATACAGATTAGACGGTACGGAATCTCCAGCGGGTACGCCGCCGACCGCTCTCGGAGTTCGTCGTCGGTCTCCTCGAGGCCCTGCAACTCACCCGTGACGTCGGTCCAGACGTCCGAGAACCAGCGGTTGCGCTCCTCCCAGAAGAACGCGGCCTCGTAGCGCCGGTCGGCTCCCGGCTCGAATTCGCGGCGTGCGTCTCCCTTTCGGAAGACCAGGATGTACTCGTGTTCCAGCGTCACGTAGGCGTTAGGCGGGATCATCCCGCTGCCCATGAACTTGGCCGCGCTGTTCGCCGGTTTGCGCCAGAGCACGTCTGGCAACGGCTCGAATCCCCGCTCCTCGAACGCCGAGAGCACGCGGGCGTGGTTCGGATAGACCCGAAAGCTCCCGTCGACCGATCGGGTCGCATCGCCCACGTTGATGCAGGCGATACCGCCGTCGATCAGCACCCGCTCGAGCTCGTCCCAGACGGCCTCGAGTTGGGCGTGCATCCCGTCGAACGCGGCCTGACCGTCGTCGTCGGCTAAGGCGCCGCCGATCGCGGGATCGAGGTCGGTAAAGAGGTCGTCCCACATTTCGATCATCGGATACGGCGGCGACGTGACGACGAGTTCGACGGACTCATCGTCCACACGCGAGAGATCTCGAGAATCACCGACGAAAACACGGTGGGTCGTCTCCATTGACCGTATACTGTCGGCGTCTGTCCCTTAGCTCCTTCGTCACGACAACGGCGTGGATTCGAAACGCTCGTCTGGGCTGTTCGTCACTTCCGAGCGCGCTTTGCGAGCCGTCGTAGTGGCGGGCCGAGCTGGGACTCCCAATTTCTATTGGCATCGGACTCAAGCGGTCGGCAGTCCTTGAATGACCTGTCGCGTTCCCGAGTACGCGACGCACCCCGACCCAGTCATCCGCGAGCGGGCGTTTCAATCTCCCCTCGTGCCGCTCGCGGTGTTTTCGAGACACCGTCTCTCGAGCGAGACACGCCGAGCGTGGAGTTAATAGTCCTCAATCACGAATCGACGCCTGTCGCGTCTGAGTGACGCGACGGGCTCTGCTATCAGGTTCCCATACAGTTCCTGGTTCATAGCCCTGCTCGCCAGCGGACACTCGGACGTCGGGTTCCGCTGGTGGGCGATTACACATCGTTCGTGAGTGGTACCGACCGCCAAAAGTCGATACCGCCTGCTGTGATAGTCCCGATCGCCGTGCGCGCGTACCGAGCGCGACAGTCTAAGATTCACGATCAGAGAAACGGCTGTAGCGGCGGCTCGCGGGTCCTGTCCGCCGAGGACGAAACGGTTTGCACGACTCGTCCGAGCCATCGATCGGATCGGCCGAATCCGCTCAAGCGAAAAATTCGTCGCTCTTCCCGTTCTTCGGTCTCCACCTCACTTCTCCGCGTTACTCCTCGCTTTCTTCGTCCGTCTCCTCGGCCTCAGCTTCGGCTTCCTCACCCGCTTCGGACTCCGCTTCCTCTTCCGCGTCACCGCCCGTCGCCGGTTCGAACTCCTCGATCGGCTCCCACTCTTCTTCCTCGCCTGAGGCGAGGCGACGACGAAGGAAGGCGGCCCCAGCGAGGACACCGACCGCGAGCAGGAGTCGCGGCAGCCGCGATGTGGAGCTTCCCTCGGACTCGTCGTCCATCTCGGACGTCGTCTCACCGGTCTCCTCGGCCGCCTCCATGACGTCCTCGATGATCTCCGGTTCCTCGAGGTCCTCGATCGGCGAGTCCTCGAGTTCGGGCGCCTGGCGGCCCACGAGATAGCCGACGGCAGCACCGAGGCCGAACAGCGCCCCCGCGAGCGGAAGCCGCCCACCCGACTGAGACCCTTCCGACTCCTCGACCGCCTCGAGAATCGACTCGCGCATCGACGAGTCCATTCCTTTATTGATTGCTTCTTTGACGATAATCTCGGACAACGTTTTGTCTTGTTGTTCCATCTCGGGCATAATTCGCTCGACCACACCGCCGTACATAGTTCTGTTCACCGTTTCCGTTGTTGGCTCCGTCGCGTCGTATCGTTTCAGCAGCCGGTCCGACAATAGGAGCTATTTAACTAGTTGTTTCCCAGCATATCGACCGATCAACTCCCCTATCACCGTGACTAGTTACCCCGACCCATGATTCGTATCACGAACGGCTGAACGGTCCGGAGATCCGGTCTCGACGCAGATTCGTCGTCGAAACCTGTGCTTGAACGCGTCTCGAGTCGGCCTCGAGCACGTTTCGTTCGTGCGTGCGCGGTCGATTACGAGTCATCGCCCGATCACCGACCGATATGGGCGATACTACAACCGGTCTGATCGCGTCGACGATGGATAAACGGACTGCTTCCTGTGCTATAAGGACGTATCAGTGCAACGAGCGCCCAGTACTGGCGCAGAACGCCTTCCATAACGAAAGGGATTCCTCCGAAAGAGGTCAGGACATGAGCGTTTTCCGCCAGCCCGGGATTCTCGGCCGGACGACGCGGCGGCGCGTGATGGGCGTCACCGCAGCGCTCTCGGCCGCGTCCGTCGAAGCGCTCGCGGTCGGCTGCTGGTTCGGTCTCATCACCGGCCCGCGGACGACGTCGACCGCGCTCGCGGGGCTCGGGTTGCTCTTCTGTGGGTCGTTGTTCAGGGCGGGCGTCTTCGGCGCGACGGTCAACAATCTCGGCGATTTCCTGGAACCGCGGCGGCTCAGCGTGGCGGTCGCGCTCACGTCCGGTTGGGTCGTCTGGTTACTCGTGGCCGAACTGATCGGCGGCGGCCTCGGCATCGTCGTCGCGACAGCCGTACTCACCGGCATCCTCACCGGACAGTTCCTCCTCGAGAGACGCGTGTTCAGGCGCTACGCGGCCGCGAGCGTGACGTTCACGCCGATGATTCCGGGACTGTTGATGGCCGTCGGCGCGTCGGCGCTCCTCGCGACCGCCTGGTTCACCGACTGGGGGCTCGCCTCCCCACCGATCGCGCTCGGTGTCACGACGATCGTCATCGAGATCGAGGCGCTCCACATCGGCGTGCTCGTCTTCGGACTCTTCACCTTCCTCGCCCACCAGCGTCGATTTCAGCGGGTTCTCGATCCCTGATACGGATGATTCGAGCGGTGCTCGACCGATTACTTTCCCTGAGCACCCACGTTCTGGTCGCTCTCGAAGGAGTCCGGATCGGGCTCGATCGCCGCGTACTGCACTGCCCGTCGCCCCAGCGTCGTGATCCGTTTCTCGAGTTTCGGATCGACGAACTCGCCGTCCTCGAACGCGGCGCTCGCGTTCGGAATCGCCGCCTCGTGGGGGATCACCCACGCGTTTAGCGCCCGACAGACCGATCGCATGTGTTCCAAAGCCGTCACGGGAAAGGCACCGCCCGACACGGCGAGGAGCCCGACGGTCGCGTCCGCGAACTCGTCGAACCCGCAGTAGTCGATCGCGGTCTTCAGCGGCGAAGCGTACGACCCGTGGTACATCGGCGAGCCGAGGATGATCGTATCGGCGTCACGGACTCGAGCTGCCAGCGCCTCGGCATCGCCCGCATCCTCGCGGTCGCGGTCCGCGTCGAAGATCGGTAACTCGTACTCCCGGAGATCGAGTAACTCGGTCGTCGCGCCGGCCCGTTGTGCGGCCGAGAGGGTGACCTCGAGTGCAGTCCGGGTGTGGCTGTCATCGCGGAGACTGCCACAGAGTGCTGCCACGTGGACGTCGCTGTCGCTCATGGCCCTTCGGACGACCGGGTGCGGGAAAAGCCGCCCGAAAGTGACTATTTTTGAGGTGATCCGCATCGCTCTCTCTCTCTCGAGCGCAGATTTTCGGTGTCACTCGAGCGAGGCTGTGACCGAACGGCGACGAAAACGAGTGCGTTCGGATTACGCGCTCGTTGCGGTCGCGTTCGACGTTTGAACGCTCCCGTACGCACCGACGAGCGAGAGGATCGCGATGATCGCACCACTGATGCCGTTGATTCCGACTACCAGGCTACGGTCGATGCCGAACACGAACGGCGACGCCGCAATCCAGATCCCGATCAGTGCGAGAATCGCTGCGATGACGATGCTCGGTGAGCGCATTTCGCCGGTCCGGTACGCGTGAGCCGAGGCGAGTATTACCGTCACAGCGCCGACGAGGACGTTGTGGATCCCCATTGTTCCGGAGATCGTGAAGACGATCGTCGACGCCATGATAAACAGACCGAGTACCGCCGTCAACCCGGCCGTTCGTTCGACGAGTACTGACGAATCGTCCGCGGACCGTGTTCCGCTCATACGCAATCAAACGAGCGCTTCGTATTTGAGGCCACCGACAACATATAAAATCCAATACGTTGGCGGAATCGATGAAGGAGTGCGTCCCTCCGACTGACGGAACCAATCACGTACCGGCCGTATTGCCACCGTGCGATGGTGTATATTGGGTTTCAGCGGCCCGATAGTTCTCGGGACAGCGGACACGATCTCGAGTGGCTCCGCGGCCGTCTCAGCGGTGGTTCCGCTAACGGTGCCAATTCAGACTTGCCGCTTATCGAAGTCGGGGATGAACGTTTTTCCATGAGCGAGTTCACTGATCGACTCCTGATCCTGATCATCGCGGTCGTCGGCCTCGGCAGCATGATCGTCGCGTGGCTCGGAGGATATATCGTAGCGGAGATGAGCGGCATGACGGAAACCGTCGGTCTCGCCGTCCTCGTTCTGCTCTTTATCGGCGCGCTAATCGGTGTCTGGCACGAGTTCAACGATATCAATACACGGGGGTAAGGGCGACCGCGAGACGATATCAGCGGGTTGACTATGCGGTAGCGCGCGCTGTCCCCACGCGACCGGAGAGTAACACGAGGTTGGAACGGGGTGACGATTTCGGCGACGCGAGCGGAGAGAAATGACCCGTGAGCAATGCGGTCCGCGAGTGTCACGGGCTGAGAGCCGGCCGATCGAGGTGTGAACCGTTTCGGTCGGTTTCATAGCTCGAACGCTACGACTCGTCTCGGGCCGGAAGCATCAACGAAAACGTCGTTCCGTCGCCCGGTTCGGAGTCGACCCAGATCTCGCCGCCGTGGCGTTCGACGATCCGCTGACAGAGCGCGAGCCCGATTCCCGTCCCCTCGTATTCCTCGCGACTGTGTAGTCGATCGAAGACGGTGAACACGCGGTCCTGGTTCTCGGGGTCGATGCCGATCCCCTCGTCACGAACCGAGAGCACCCACTCCCGGCCCCGGCGCTCGGCGTCGACGTGAACCCGGGGCGGGTCGTCGTCGTAATACGTGAGCGCGTTATCCAGCAGATTCTGGAAGACCTGTCGCAACTGGCTCGCATCGCCTTCGACGACGGGAAGGTCGCCGACCGTGATCTCGGCGTCGGTCTCTTCGATCTGCAACTGCAGATCGTCGATCACGTCCTCGAGCGCGGTCTCGAGGTCGATCGGTTCGAGCGGATCGCCTCGCGTCTCGACGCGGGAGTACTCGAGCAGGCCGTCGATCATCTCGTGCATGCGCTCGGCACCGTCGACGGCGTATGCGAGGAACTCCTGACCGTCCTCGTCGAAGGCGTCACTGTACTGACTCTCGAGCAACTGGAGATAGCTCGTCACCATCCGCAGGGGCTCCTGTAAGTCGTGCGAGGCGGCGTAGGCGAACTGCTCGAGTCGCTCGTTCGACTCCTCGACCTGTTCGACCGTTTCTTCGAGTTTTCGCTGGAACTCTCGTCGTTCGGTGATGTCGGTCAGCGTGACGACGGCACGACTCACGTTCCCGCGGTCGTCCCTGACCGGCATCCCGTGTTCCATAATGATTCGCCGGTCACCGTCGAACGTCTCGATCTCGTAGACGTTCGGCTCCGCGACTTCCTCGCCCCGCAGTACCTGCGCCATCGTCCAGTCCTCGGGCTCGACCGGTTCGCCCGTTTCCGCCCACACTGCCGAATACTTCTCGTACTCCGCGATCGATTCCGCGTCGAAGACGTCACCGCCCCAGATCTCCTTCGCGGAGTCGTTCGCTCTGAGCAGCGAGCCGTCCTCGTTCGCGACCACCGCGCCGACGGGTAACACCTGAAAGAGCGTCTCGAGCTCTTTCCGTTGCTTTTCGACCTCGAGTTCGGCTCGCTTTCGCTCCGTGATGTCCGTGAGCGCGCCGGGGAACGTGACGGGATTGCCGTCCTCGTCGCTCTCGACGTGGCCGCGGGCGACGACCCACCGGAGTTCGCCGTCCGCGTTCCAGACGCGATACTCCGCCTCGTACTCACCGCAGCGTTCGACGGCGTCCTCGATCGCCGCTTCGACGCGGTCGCGATCGTCCTCGTGAATCGCATCGATGAACCACTCGAGCGGAACGCCGTCACGCGCGTCGACGGGATCGATACCGAACGTTTCGGCGAACGACGTCCCCACAGTCATCAGATTTTCGGGGATCTGCCACTCCCACGTCCCGACTGCACCGGCTTCGGTCGCGGCCTCGAGTTGCGCCTTCGCGTCGCGAAGATACCGTTCGTGCGCCTTGCGTTCGGTGACATCCCGATCGGAGACGACGATCGAGACGACGTCTCCGTCGTCGTTCGTAACGGGTCTGAAGACGCCGTTAATCGTGTGTTCCGTCCCATCAGGTTCGAAAATATCGGTCTCGAACTCGACGTATTCGCCGGTCGCTGCTCGCTCGGTCCACGCTTTCACGTCGGAGCGGACGTCGCCGCCGTCTCCCCACCACGGTGTCTCCCAGAACTGCTCGCCGGTTACGTCCGCGAGGTCGGCGTCGATGTACTCCATCGCCGTCCGGTTGATATCTATCACCGTTCCGTCCGGCTCGAGCAGCCCGACGAGGATGTTCGGGTCGTCGAAAACCGCCTCGAATCGCCGCTCCGTCCGCTCGTTCTCGATCGCCATCGCGAGGATATTCGCGACGTTCCGGACGAGGGTCGCGTCGCGTTCCGTGAACTGCCGTCGGTCGGTCGCGTGGACTGCCAGGACGCCCCACGGCTCCTCGGCCGGGCCGATTCGGGCGGCAATTCCGCTGACGACGCCGTAATCGGTGAGGGAGTCGGGATCGGAAAACCGCTCGTCGGTACGTAGATCGTCGGCAACAATTGGTCGTTCGGAACGCAGTGCGCGGCTGACCTGCGAGTCGGGAGTCGTCGATATCGTCGCGGTCCCGACGCAGTCGTCGCGCCACCCGACGCCCTGCCGAAGGACGCACTCGTCGGTGAGGGGGAGCGACTCGAGCACCGCCGCGAACTCGGTCTCGAGGGTTTCGGTGATCGTAGCGGTGGCCTCGTGGAGCAGGCCCTCAAGGTCGTCGGTCTCGAGCGCGTGTTTTCCGAGTTCGGCGACGACTTCCTGCCGGCGGATATGGGCACGTTCCGACGGATCGAGATCCGCTCCGGACGATGAAGTCATTCGGTGTACATTTCGTGGGACGCAGGTTAAGGGCTTCCCTGGACGACCAACCGTCCCGACGGAGTCGGGTTTCACCAGAGACCATTCCCAGTACCGACACGCGCATCGAGCGCCTCGAGGGGCTGGTCGTCGGACAAGTGACTGATAGTCGTCGATAGAGCGGAGCGGATCCGTCTCACTCCACTAGATGACGGACGGCTGGTCAGCCGAACGAGGGGCACACCGCTGTTGGACACTGAAACGGCTAGATAACAGTCTGGAGGGGCGTTTAGTTGCAGTTTTACCCTTTCGGCTGCATAGTCAGGTATGGCTTCGGCAGACGAGACGGATGATACTGAGATAGGGGAGGTGATCGACATTCTATTGATTGAGCCGAATCACGGCGACGTTCGGCTCTTCGAGGAGAATTTCGAGGAGGGGAAAATCGTGAACGCGATTCACTGTGTTTCCGATGGGGAGGACGCGCTCGATTTCGTCCATCAACGCGGCAGCTACGACGACGCACCACAGCCGGATCTTATCCTGCTCGAGCCCCAACTTCCCGGAATAAGCGGCATGAAGGTCCTTTCGGAACTGAACAACGAACCGGCGCTGAGCGAGATTCCCGTCGTCGTCCTCACGAGTTCGGAGATGGGCGAGGACATCGTACGATCGCACGGTCTCGAAGCGGACGAGTACATTCGGAAACCGGTGGAAGCCGACGAGTTCGTCGAATTCGTCCACTCGATCGAGGACTTCTGGTTCGCGATCGTCAGACCCGATCACAGCGCCTGAGTCACCGCTCCGGTCAACTGACGACAGGTGTTGTTCCGAGGCGACTAGTCTCGCTCCGTCCGGTTTGCACACCCACAGACTCGTAACGTGGTAAGATACCCGTTTCACAGCGCGCTCGAGCACGTTTTCCAGGATCGGTTGGCGTCTCGGCCATCAGTTGATGTCTCAGCCCTCGAGTAGCTACTGCTGCTACGACGGACCCGATCGCACGACGGCCGTGCGATCACCGCTGACCGCCGGTCGGCTCCCGGTGCCGATAACTGGCCGGAGTTCGAAGACTGTCTATGAACGTCGCGATCGTTACCGTCGGCGACGAAATTCTCGCGGGATCGACGACCAACACGAACGCGTCGTGGCTGGCCGAACGGATCACCGAACGCGGCAGCACGGTGGAGCGGATCCTGACGATCCCCGACGACCGCGCACTCATCGCGGAGTACGTCGACCGCTGGAGCGACGCCTTCGACGCCGTGATCGTCACCGGCGGTATCGGTGGGACTCCCGACGACGTGACCGTCGAAGCCGTCGCCGACGGCCTCGAGCGCGAGTTCGTCGTCCACGGCGAGATCAGAGAGCGGTTAGTCGACAAAGCGGCCGCGTTCCGCGACGAGAACCCCGAGATGGTCGAGGAGTACGACCTCCAGCTCGACATCGACGCCGCAGCGTCGATCCCCGAGGGCGCGACGCCGATCGTCGTCGACGAGGGGTGGGCTCCCGGCTGCATCGTCGAGAACGTCTACGTCTTCGCCGGCATCCCCGACGAGATGAAAGCGATGTTCGAGGCGGTCGCCGACGAGTTCCAGGGCGATGCGGTCGCTCGAACGCTGTACACGCCGGCACCCGAGGGATCGCTCCACGAGGCCCTCGAGGGAGTCAGCGACCGGTTCGACGTCGCGGTCGGGAGCTATCCCCGCAGCGAGAACCGGCCCGGCCGGATTCGCGTCTCCAGCACCGACCTCGCGACGGTCGAGGTCGCTCTGGCGTGGCTTCGGGAGCACGTCGAGACGATAGCGCCGCCGTCCTCGAGTGAGGGCGAAGCCGAATAGGTATCTCGGACGAGGGACCGACAGCGTCGCAATCCCGGTCTCAGGTCAGCAGGATACCTATCGTGGTCTCCGAGTGGAGAACCGTTCTCTCAGTCCGATCATCGGTCCTCGGCGATCCGAACGATAACTGCCGTGAAGCCGGCGACGGTGAGCACGAACCGTTCGCCGGTCGCCGCGATGGGGAAGATCCGCTCGACGCCCGTTGCCGGTTCGTCTCGCGCGGGATCGAACCCCGTTCTGTAGTGGGTGTTTTCGGTCGTCCCGCGAGCCGTCGACTCGGCGAGGCCCCCGGGATCGAGTTCGACGAACGTCTGGACGAGTCCGCGCTGGTCAGTCACGAGCAGCGATCCGGACAGATCGTAGAACCGGTCGTGAACCGGCCAGAGGAGATTGACGCCGTTGAAGAAGGCGTCGAACAGGATGTGTGCGAACAACAACGCAGCGAGCGTCACCCACGCGATGCGAGGGGCTGACTCACCCCACCGTTTTCGGGCGATCGACTCCTCGCGGACCGCGCCGTCCCAGAGCAAGACGGCAGCGGGGACGAGCACGAGCCAGACGTTGTGCAACGCCGCGCGGTGGGTTCCGGGGACGACGATCCCGATCAGCGTATCCAGATCGAGGAGGGCACTACAACCCATCACGAGTAGGATCGCTCGAGTGTCGAACTCGTCGCCGAGCAACGCGACACCGAGCAGTCCCGCGAACGCGACGTGGACCACGGTCGATGGCATACTCCGCCGACTCGAACCGCGGGGGCTTGACTGTTGGGTGCTCGAGCCGATACGGTGTCGACGGACTGTACTGGCATCGGTCGTCAACTCCGCTGTTCGAGCGGCCGACCCGTCCCGTCTCCGGTAGCTACTTGGCCCGACCGGGCAACCGTCGGGTATGAGCGGACGCGGACCGAAACGGGAACTCGCGGAGAAGATCGCCGGGGAGATCACGTTGAGCGAGGACCCCGGTGCCACGCTACGGAAGTGGCGCACGGATTTCAACGTCTCACAGACCGATCTCGCGGCCGAACTCGATGTCTCGTCGTCAGTTATCTCCGACTACGAGAGCGGTCGCCGGGAGAGCCCCGGTATCGGCGTCGTCGGCCGACTCGTCGAGGGGCTACTCACGATCGACGAGCAGCGCGGCGGCGAGCGCATTCGACAGTACGGTCGGGTCCTCTCGGCGGGATTCGATAGCGACATCGTCTACGACCTCCGGGAGTACGCCACCTCGCTTCCCCTCACGCGGCTGTACGACGACCTCGAGGCGACCGAAGTCGCCTCGAGCGGCACCGATCAGGTCAGCGGCCACACGGTCATCGACAGCATCGAGGCGATTACCCGCCTCTCGAGCGAGGAGTTCTTCCGCCTCTACGGGCAGAGTACGAGCCGCGTGCTCGTGTTCACCAACGTCACGCGCGGGGAGGGTGTCGGCATCGCCCTCCGGATGATCAACCCGACGCCGAACGCCGTTATTCTCCACGGACTCGAGGAAGCGGACCTCTGGGATCACGCACGGGAACTCGCGCGCATCGACGGCTACTCGCTGGCCGTCACCTCGGCTCCGCTCGACGACGTGCTCGAACACCTCGTGACGCTCGAGTAGCTCGGAACGCCGTCGTGTGAACAACTGCTCAGTCGACGGTTTCGGGGCGTCACCTGGCGTTCCCGACGAATGGGATAGTCGCTAAAACGGATCCGCCATCGCAGCCGCGTTCAGGCGATCTGCTCCTCGTATTCGTCGGCGGAGAGGAGGTCCTCGAGTTCGTCGAGGTCGTCGGCCTCGATCTCGAGCATCCAGCCCTCGCCGTAGGGATCCTCGTTGACGAGTTCGGGGGCGTCGAACAGGTCGTCGTTGATCGCGACGACCTCGCCGCCGACGGGCGCGTAGAGGTCGGAGACGGCCTTGATCGATTCGACGACGCCGAACTCGCCGCCTCCCTCGAGTTCGTCGCCTTCGTCGGGGAGTTCGACGAAGACCACGTCGCCGAGCTCGTCCTGTGCGAAGTCGGAGATGCCAACGCGGACGACGCCGTCTGTCTCGAGTGCCCACTCGTGCGATTCCAGATACCGTCTATCGTCGGGAACGTCGAAGCTCATTGTACTGTGTCGATGAAGGGTGTGGTTTCAACTCTTGCTTTCTTCGACTGCCCACGGACGACCACCTGCAGCGTCGTCCCCGGCTCGGCGTACTCGACCGGGACGTAACCGAGTCCGATCGGTCGCTCGAGGGAGGGGCTCATCGTGCCGCTGGTGACGGTGCCGATGACCCGGCTCTCGGGGTTCGTGATGTCGTAGCCGTGTCGGGGAACGCCGCGGTCGATCAACTGGAAGCCGACGAGTCGTTCGTCGACGCCCGCCGCCTCGACCTCCGCTAAGGCGTCTCGTCCCACGAACTCGGTCTCGAGCGCGACGGTGAAGCCGATGCCGGCCTCGTAGGGCGTCCGCGGGTTCGACTCGGGGTTGAAGTCCTGTCCGGCGAGCAGCAAGCCGGCCTCGATGCGGAGCGTGTCGCGGGCCCCGAGTCCGCAGGGTTGGCAGTCCAGGGCCGTCCAGATCTCTTCCGCCGCCGCCCAGTGGACGATCAGTTCGAAGCCGTCTTCGCCGGTGTAGCCCGTCCGGGCCGTCCAGCAGTCGTTCCCTTCGATCGTCGCGTACCGGGCTTCGAACCGCTCGAGGTCGCTCACCGACTCCTCGGTGACGCCATCAACTCTGTCCGCGGCGTTCGGGCCCTGCACAGCGAACATCGCGTACTCGTCGGTCCGGTTATCGACGGTCGCCTCGAGGTCCCACTCGTTTCGGTAGCTGATCCACCGTTCGTGGGTCGTCTCGTCGGTGCCGGCGTTGGGAACGAACAGGTAGGTCGAATTGTCTCGCTCGTCGGGGAGCCGATAGACGACCGTATCGTCAAGGATGATCCCGTCCTCGTCGGTGATGGCGGCGTACTGGGAGTCGCCGACGGAGAGCCGGGAGACGTCGTTCGACGTCAGCCCCTGCATCAACGCCGTCGCATCAGGCCCGGTGACGTGAATCTGGCCCATATGCGAGACGTCGAAGATTCCGACATCCTCCCGGACGGCGGCGTGTTCGGCCTGAATCGAATCGAACTCGACCGGCATATCCCAGCCGCCAAACTCCGTGAACTTCGCTCCGCGCTCGTCGTGTAACCCACGTAACGGCGGCGTCTGAAGCGGCATACTCGAGATATCTCCCGCGGAGTAGTAATGTCTTTTCGTCGGCCGAACCGATCGATGGCCTCCCAGAAATCGACCCGAACGGTTCGCGGACGGGCGAGTCGGTACCCGTCGCGACTGATTCGTTCACTTCGATACCGGACTCCACTACTGGGTTGTGTGCCGTATAAGGAGACCACACACTCGAGCGAGACGGTGAGTATAACCGATCCGCGTCAACGGCGATCGGCCGGTGGTCCGACCGCAGGGCGCGTCCCGTCCGCGAGACCGTCGCGGTCGCGCCGCGTTTCGTCACATCTATCTCGCGGCCACGGAAAAGGCGGGTATGTTCGACCGCGTTCGCGCCCGTCTCGCCCGACTCGGTGACGCACAGACCAGCGCCGAGCCGACAGTGGGTCTGTTCGTCGACGGGCCGAACGTCTTCCGCGACGAGTTCGACGTGGATCTCGACGAGCTTCGCGACGCGGCCCGCGAACTCGGCCGCGTCGGCGTTATCCGACTCTATCTCGACGAACACGCCACGCCCGGTCTCATCCAGGCCGCCGAGGCCCGCGGCTTCGAGGTGATCGTCACGAGCGGCGACGTCGACGTCAAACTCGCCGTTGACGCAACCGCGCTCGCCAGCGACGGCACCATCGATCGGCTCGCGATCGCCTCGCGCGACACCGACTTCAAACCCGTCCTCGAGTACGCGGGCACCGTCGGCATCGAAACGATCGCGATCGCGCCGGGTTCCCACGGCCGCTCGGACGCGCTCCGGAACGCGGCCGACGAGGCGGTTACGCTCGAGCCGTGAGACGACTCTCGAATCGCTGAAAACGAAGTATCGCGCGGATTTTGCGATGAGCTACCCGTCGTAGGAGCTCTCGCCGACGACCTCGACGAACTCGCCGCGACCGCTCGCGGCCACCTCGTCGAACTCCGTGACGCGGACCCGCACTTGCTTCTCGACGCAGTTCGGCCCGGCGCCCTCGACGACCAGTTCGGTGTCGCCGATGTAGGCGCGGCCCGACGTGCCGTTCGACTCCGCGATGAAGACGTTGACTTCGCTTCCCCGCTCGAGGGCGGGCCGCGACGTGCGGAACCGCCACCCTTTGAAGTACTTTCCGAGGAGGCTCATACGCGAGCCACCTCCTCGGTCTCGCGGTCGGTCACGTACTCGCGGCCGAAGCCGGTCAGCGCGGCGACGACGAAGACGGCGACCAACAGCCATCCCTGAAAGACGTACGGGACGACGTCGATCGGCGTAACGACCATCGACTGTTCGAACCACTCGTAGTCGCCGGGCAGTTGCTGCATCGCCCCGTAGGCGGCGAGGACGCCGCCCGACCACGGGAAGATGTAGCCCATGGCGGCGGTCTGGCCGTCCAAGATGTTCGCCCGGCGGTAGCCGTTCAGGTTGAACCGCTCGCCGATCTTCGAGATGTAGGGGCCGATCGCGACCTCGGCGGCGGTGTTGATCGTGATGATCGCATTGATCAGCGCCGCGGTGCCGACCATCGTGAGTTCGGCGTTACGGACGTTCGTCGCGAGGTTTTCGATGGACCACTCGAGCAGCACCTCGAACGCGCCGCCGCGGATCATGATCTGGGCCGCGCCGATGATCAGCAGGACGAGGATCGAGAGTTCGAGGAATCCCGCCACGCCGTCCATCAGGCTCCCGGTGACGCCGACCGCGTCGGGGTCCTCGACGATCGTGAGGATCGGTAGGGACTCGAACGGCGGGGCCAGCGGCGCGTCCTCGGGCGCGTTGAACATGACGATTTCGCCGAGGCTCGCCAGACCGAAGACGAGATTGAAGACAATCGCGATGACGATCCCCCACGAGATCGCCTCGACGATGTGGCGGCCGGCGACGGCCGCGCCGATCACGGCCAGCATCGAGATCACGTGGACGAGGCCGAGGGCCTCGCTGCTCTCGAGGAAGATTTCTTGGGCCTCCGCGCCGATCTCGAGGCCCCCCATCATCCCGCCGGCGACGACGTAGCCGACGAAGGCGATGACGGCGGCGACGATGACGTACTTGAACCGCGAGGCGACGACGCCGCCGATGTCGGCGTCCTGCGTGACGGCGCTGACGATCGTCGTGTCGCTGACGGGCGCGAGGTTGTCGCCGAAGATTGCCCCCGAGAGGATCGCGCCGAACAGCAAGACGGGGTTCGCACCGAGCAAGACGCCCGCCGGGAAGAACAGGCCGACGAAGGCGACGCTCGAGCCGTAGCCCGTCCCGATTCCGGTCGTGAAGACGGCGGCGAGGACGAACGTGATCGCCGGGAACAACGCCGCGCCGACGCCCGCGGTGTCGGCCAGCCAGACCAGCCCGCCGACGAAGCCGCCGTCTTGCAGGAGCTGGGCGAACATGCCGGCCCAGATCCACGCCACGATCGCCGTCACCGCGACGGGCTGGGTCATCCCCTCGAAGATCGTGTTGGCGTAGGACTGCCAGTTCCCCCGAACGAAGAACATCCCGAGGATCAATCCGACCAGGATCCCGACGATGAGGCCGCCGGTATCGCCGATTCGCCAGAGCGCGGTCTGAACGATGGCCCAGAGGATGAAGAACACGATCGGGAACGCGCTCATCCCGCGGCCGCCGTAGAACTCGACCGTCGGACCGCCCTCGGTCTCGCCGCTAATGAACTGGTCGGCCGCCCCCTCGTCGGACGGCGACTCTCCGTTCGCACTCATACTTGATCACTCATACTGTGACACATTCTCACTATCTGGATGGGTCATAATAACTATTGTTGACAGAATCGTCCAATTCGACGGTCGATCGGTATCAATCCTTTACTCAGTACGGCCGAAGGTTGTGATTTATCTATCGAATTCCGCTCGGATCTCGATCGGTCATCCATCGATCTTTCAGTGGCCGTCGCGCGACCACCGCCACACTCCGCGGAAGTCGGAGAATTTTCCAGCGCGGACCGCCCAGTAGCGTCTATGATCGACGAGACGCCGGTCCTAGACGACCACCTCCATCTCGATCCGGACAACCACCGCGGTATCGACGCCGTTCGGGACTTCGCTCGGCTGGGCGGCACCCACCTGCTCGTGGTGAACAAACCCTCCTGGCACCTCGGCGTCGAGGCCGAGTCCGGCGAGGACTTCCGCGAGGTCTTCGAGCGCACCATCGAAATCGTCACTGAAGCCTCGAGTGAACTCGAGGGCCGCGCGTGGCCCGTCCTCGGCGTCCACCCGGGCCTGATCTCACGGCTGGTCGACGACCGCGACTTCGTGCCCGCGGAGGCTCGAGACCTCATGCAGGCCGGGATCGACGTCGCCGCCGAGTACGTCGAGTCGGGCGATGCACTGGCGCTGAAATCCGGCCGACCCCATTACGAGGTCGACGACGACGTTTGGGCCGCCTCGAACGCGGTCATGCGCCGCGCGTTCGAACACGGGGCCGACCTCGAGTGTGCCGTCCAGCTCCACACCGAGGCCAGCGAGGACCTGTCGGCTGTCGCGGAGTGGGCCGAAGACGCCGGCATGCCGGCCCACCGCGTCGTCAAACATTACGCGGGCGGCCGGCTCGAGGGACCGACGCCGAGCGTGATGTGCGAAAAGGATCGCCTCGAGACCGCGGCCGAGCGCGGCGAGCCGTTCCTGATGGAGACCGACTACATCGACGACCCGGACCGGCCGGGCGCCGTCCTCGGCCCCAAGACGGTCCCCCGGCGGGTCCGGTGGCTGCTCGAGAACGGTCACGATACTGCGGTTCGGATCGCCCACGTCGAGACGCCGAAGCGAGTCTACGGGATCGACACGGAAGCGACGCTCGAGCCGACGAAGTAACAATTGATTACGATTCGCCGATTCGGGAAATCAGAAGCGGGAGTCGGCGTATTTGGGGCCCAATCGCCGCCGTAGGCGGGTATTTCGTTTTTATATTGATCTCGTAAACAGTCCCTCGAGGCGGCTAGTGTAGAGAAAGGCATTTCAAGCGGCCGGTGTAGGTGTCTGTATGAGCAATCCCCCGACCGAGTTCTACTCGGAGGAACGTTGGCAGAACTGGATCGGTCGAATCAAAGACGAAGACATCGATCCGGAAGACGAATCGTCGGCGCGGCTCCTGCTCAATCTGCAGGACGACACGGCGATCGCGATCGCGAAGATCGTCGCCGCCTACGACGACGACGAACTCGATCAGGAGGATGCGCTCGGAGAGATCGCGGACGTTCGCGAGATCGTCCTCAGCGAGGTCGACATCGAGGACGAGGAGAAGCTGATCCTCGTCGACGGCGTCCAGACGAGTCTGGTCTGCGTCTTCTTCGCGGCCGAGGAGTACGTCGCCAACGGGCCCGCCGAAGAGGGCAGCGTCGGCGACTACCTCGGCGCTGCGGCTGACGCGGAGGCCGAGGAGGACCTCGACGCCGCACTCGGCTACGCGGCCCAGGCGGGGACGCTCATCATCGACGGCGACGAACTCGACATGACCGTCGCCGAGGACCTCGAGTACGGACTGGTCACGGAGTGGATCAACGGCCTTGATAGCCTTCAGAGCGCGATGAGCGATCCGGAAGTCGTCGAAGAGGACGAGTAACGAGCACGCACAGCGGGGCGGACTCTTTCTCGGCCCGGGCGACGGGTCCGCCGATCGGTAGCCACCAGACGTTTACGCTATCACGACTATCCTCGGCTATGTCATTGCGGAGCGACGAGCGTGCAGTAACCGTCCAGATCGGGGCGGTGCTGTTGCTCGCCATCATCTTCGCCGCGCTCGCGCTCTATCAGGTCAACGCCGTGCCCGCGGAGAACCACGAAGTCGAATTCAATCACAATCAAGAGGTCCAGACACAGCTCTTGGATGTCCGAAATACGATCGTCTCTGTTTCAGGTGGGAATAGCGGCGGTTCGAATACCGTTACGCTCGGTGCAACCTATCCCGAGAGAACGTTTTCGCTCAACCCTGGCCCGATGTCTGGATCGCTACGGGCCGAACCGGTCGGAGAGCTACGGATTCAGAACGCGACGGTTGCTGGCGATTCGGGAGAACTCTCTGACGTCTGGAGTGACGGGTATGAGACGTACGGGCTGACGTACACACCGGGCTATAACGAGTATCGTACGGCACCCGAAACCGTCTACGAACATGGCTCGCTGTTCAATTCCCATCCAAACGATGCTGTCCTCCCTGTTAGCGACCAACTCGTGATCGATGGCAGCGAGATTACGCTCGTAACGCTGCAAGGGAACATCTCTGAATCTGGAACTAATCCAATCTCTGTCGATGCTCGAGCGTTTAGTACATCTTCGAATACGATCAGTATCGAGAATGAGAGTACAAATGAGAACATCAGTATTACGCTCCCGACCTTGAGTCCCCGGCACTGGAATGAGACGCTATCCGACGCGGAGAAAGTCGATAAAAGCAGTATCGTGGAAGGCACCCAATGGGTCACGTTCGAGTTAGAACCTGGAGAGTACAGCCTACAGATGGCGGAGGTTGGTGTTGGAGACGCGAGTCGTAGCGATTCAGTCGAGCGTGCCGAATACATCTACGTGGGCCGACAAGATACTTTTGTCACCGTTGAGGTGCGAGATGTATTCAACAATCCAGTACAAAACACTCCAGTCGAAGTAAAAGTCAACGGAGAAGAACGCAAGAAACCGACGACGACAGGTAGTAACGGTCAGATCCGACTTGAAGTCGATACGGATGACAACGTTACTGTGAATGTGCCTGGTACCGACTTAAATAAGGTAGTTGGGGAAGGTGATGAGAACGAGTCTACTGGCGAGAATGGGTCTACTGATGAGCACAGGCCTACAATCGAGCAATTCGACGTGGTTGATCAGACGCAACAACAAGGGAGCCCGAATTACAACGTTGCATTTAATGTAGATTGGACTGTTTCCGATTCCAACAATGATATGGGTAATATTACTATCCGGTTACGTGATCAGACGGGTGCGACCGTTGATTCCGAGATCGCCGGTTCGTCAACTGGTAGTTCGGAATCCGGAACGACGGTCTTAGAACACGAGTGCAAAACAAATGACGGCACGTGTTCCGGATATCAAATCGAAATCGAAGCGACTGATGAGGAAGGACTACGGGGATTCGCCTCGATAACAGCTGACGCGAACGGTAGCGGATCCTACAACATAGATGATAGCAATTCAGGACAGATCTCCTACGTAACGAGCTATAACGATGGTAGTGGCGGTTCGACTGATCCGTACTATGACGGGACGATTCCCCCTGGCCCGGAAGCCAAAGGCGTCATGGACGATTTCGGAGCGATGCTGGACCCAGAGCGCGACGGCCC
Organism: Natrinema zhouii; assembly: GCF_013456555.2. Taxonomy (GTDB): domain Archaea; phylum Halobacteriota; class Halobacteria; order Halobacteriales; family Natrialbaceae; genus Natrinema; species Natrinema zhouii. Next base: position 355,358 of record NZ_CP059154.1, on the reverse strand, counting down.
GTGGGATGCTGGGGATTCTGCACTCTTGAAAACGGAATACGTTTCCGATAATCAGTATATGGAACTCGGGACTCGAACATCAAACGTCCCGACTACTGCCGATAGTTATCTGATGCAGATTGAATACCGGTTCTACAATCAGAACGATGCCAACCCCGGAGACTTTGAAATCGTCGTCGTTGACGAGCAAGGGACTGAACTTCAGCGTGAACCGATCACTGAGATCGTCTGGGGAGGCGAAACTGCACAGTTAGAGTTCGATTTGAATGACGCTGCGATGACCTCCGTTCAGGAAAACGGGGAATTGAACGTCATGTACGAGCGAGAGGGAGGTAGCTACCAACAGATGCTGGTATACTATCAGCGGTTGATCTCTTCTAGTTAGATCTCCGTTGCTGCTATAGACGGTAGTTGTCTACGATTCTTGGTCTACTGAGTCAATCACACGGATGATGATCCTGCTAAGGAGAGTAAGATACTTCGACAGCCGTCGAAACGTCGAACGACAATACCTTGTATCATCACCTGCATTGACAATGCATGACCGCAGTCGGTATCGACGCCGTCGAGATCTGGACCGGGAATCTCAAACTGGACCTTCCCGGCACGTTCGCCCCCGAGAAGGGCGAAGACCCGGAAAAGTACACGAAGGGACTCGGCCTCAACGTCAGTTCGTTCCCCGATAGCTACGAGGACATCGTCACGATGGGGGCGAACGCCGCCCATCGGCTGATGGAACGCAAAGGCCTCGAGCCGAACGATATCGGTCGAATCGACGTCGCCACCGAGAGCGCGTTCGACAATTCGAAGCCGGTTTCGACGTACGTCGCTGGCTGCCTCGAGCAGGTGTACGACGACGACTTCCATCACGCGAACAAGGGCGAGCGGAAGTTCGCCTGTATCGCGGGGACCCAGAGCTTAGACGACGCATACAACTGGATCCGTGCGGGCCGAAATCGCGGCCGCTCGGCGCTGGTCATCGCGACCGACACCGCACTCTACGCGCGCGGTGACGACGGCGAGGCGACCCAGGGCGCCGGGGCCGTCGCGATGCTCATCAGCGAGGATCCGAACCTCGTCGAACTCTCCGCCGAACAGGGCTACGGCTCGGCCGACGAGACCGACTTCCTCAAGCCAAACCAGCAGTTCCCGTCGGTCGACGGCAAGCGCTCCGTGCAGGTCTACCTCGCGCGGATGCGCGAGGCCCTCGAGGACTTCGAGAGCGTCGCGGGCGAGGTTCACGAAGAGGACTTCGTCTACGCCCCCTTCCACACGCCGTTCCCGGGGATGGTCCGGAAGGCCGCGTTGCTCGCCTACCGCCACATCACTCGAAATACGGGAGTCGAGGACGAACTGGCCGAGGAGATCGGTCGCCAGCCCCGTCCCGAGGCGTTCGACTCCGACGAGGAGTACCGCGATGCGCTCCGGGAGTACATGGACCTCCTCAAGGACACCGACCGCTACGCCGAGTGGTACGACACGACGATCGACCCGACGCTGACAATCGCCCGCGAGGTCGGCAACTGGTACACCGGCTCCGTCCACGTTGCCCGCGCGAGCGCGCTCAAATACGCCTACGAGCAGGGGCGCGAGATGACCGGCGAGAAAATGCTCATCGGCTCCTACGGCAGCGGTGCACAGGCGGAAATCCACGCCGAAACGGTTCGAGAGGGGTGGGCCGAGGAGATCGAGGCCCTGAACGTCGACGAACAGCTCGCCGATCGCTACGAGATGACCTGGGAGGATTACGAGGAGATCCACGACGCCCACAACCACGAGATGGACGTCGACGTCGAGGAGTTCACGACGCCCACTGAGGAGTTCGTCTTCGACGGCTGGGGCCGTATGGGAGAACGGAAGTATCGATACGTAGAGTAGCAGAAGTACCTTTTTCTCGTCGGGTTCGCTCGCGTCGCTCGCTCACCGCTCTCTGCTCACGGGCGCGAAGCGCCCGTTCGCACGGTCAGCGGGACCTCTGGTCCCGCTCAACTCCAAAAATCTACGCTAAAAAGGCCGCTCGCTCGCGGGTGCACTCCTTGTGATTCGACCGCAGCGGAACTCCTTAGGCTAAACCAAGCCTTCGCTAGGAGGCGTGTGGAGAGTCTGTAAGTCGTTTCATAGGTCTCGAGAACCGAACGGCTGGCAAATCGTATCAATGGACTAATTTATAGGGGTGTTGCATACCTGGACATGCCAGACAGTCCCGATCCGCCGGACTGGATCGTCGAGCGACCCGGCTTGACCGCGCTCGCATTGCTCAGCGCTCTCCTCGCGCTGTTCGTTCTCCTTCCGTATCTCCAGTACGTCCTCTTCGGCGTCGTTCTCGCGTACATTCTGTTGCCCGTCCAGCGCCGACTCGAGCAGTACATCAGACCGACGTTCGCGGCGGTCGCGGTGGTGATCGGGACCTTACTCGTCGTCCTGATCCCACTCGTCTACGTCATCTCGGTCGCGGTTGACCAATCGCTCAGAGTCGTCGAGTCTATCAGACAGGGAGAGATCGACGTCGAGACGATCGAAGGAATGCTCGAGACCAACGGCTACGCGATCGATCTCGTGGATCTGTACGAATCGAATCAGGATCGGATCGCGACGGGCATTCAGGAGATTACGTCAGGTGCGATCAACGTCGTCGGCAGTTTGCCCAATATATTTATTGGCCTGACAGTGGCGCTGTTCGTTCTCTTCGCACTGTTGCGGGACGGGGACCGACTCGTCGCGTGGATCCAGTGGGTGTTGCCGATCGACGACGAGATTACGGACGAACTTCGAACGGGACTGGATCAGCTCATGTGGGCGTCGGTCGTCGGAAACGTCGCCGTCGCGGCCATTCAAGCAGTGATGCTCGGTATCGGGTTGGCGATCGCCGGCGTTCCCGCCGTCGTCTTTCTCACCGTCGCGACGTTCGTCCTGACGCTGCTCCCGCTCGTCGGTGCGTTCGGGATCTGGATCCCGGCGGCGGCCTATCTGGTCGTGATGGGGCGGCCGACCGCCGGCGCAGTGATGGCCGTCTACGGACTGCTCGTCACCTTCTCGGATTCATACCTGCGTCCCGCGCTGATCGGCCATACCAGCGCGTTCAACTCCGCCATCGTCGTCGTGGGGATCTTCGGCGGTCTCATCGCCTTTGGTGCCGTCGGACTGTTCATCGGCCCCGTCGTCCTCGGCGGCGCGAAACTCACCCTCGATTGCTTCGCTCGAGCACGCACCGATGAGCCGATCAGCGGGGTAGTCACCGAAGGCGAGGGAACGGGAGTCGGTACCGGGAATTCGGCCGGCGAAACCGAGTCGGTGACTGATCCGGACGAGACTGAATCAGCGACCGAAACGACCGAGGGCGTCGATACCACGCCAGCGACCGAGACGACCGAAGGCGTCGATACCACATCGACTACCGAGTCGGACGACCCGAATTCCGACTCGTAACCGCAGTATCGACGCCGTTACTCGTTTTTCCACTGGCCTGGCTTCTCGCCGTGAATCTCTCCTTTCGCTTCCCGTCCGCCCGGCCACAGGCCGAGCGCGATCACGCTCACGAAGAAGAGTCCGAGGAGCGCCGCCACGAGCGAACCGGGGATTCCCGGCAGTTCGGCGGCTTCGGTCCACTGCTGCTCCGGTGTGAACATCGTGACTTTGAACGCCCAGCCGACCCCGGCCACCGTGAACAGGAGCCCGTACACGCGCCGAATCCTCCGAGAGAGGGCCTCTCGAGTCGACACCTTGAACGTCGGATTCCGGAGATCGTCGCTCAACTCCTCGCGCCAGGCCGGATGTTCGACGCCGACGGGTTCGAAGGCGTTGGCAAACACGTTCTCCTGAATGAAGCGGACGCGGGCACGCCAGTGGTCATAAAATCGGTAGCGTCGAACCTCGTAGAAGAGGAAGATCGAGAGGACGAACATCCCGATCAGGAGCAAGAACGCCGGCATGTTCCGGCTCGAGAAGACGATCGAGAGCAACGCGGCGAGGAGCGTGATCGCCCAGTCGGTCGTGCGGTCGATGCGGTCCTGTGCGCTGTTCGCCTGACTGACCTCGCCGCGGTAGAAGTGTGGGAGGACGCCGAGTAGCGAGTCGGTGTCGTCCGCGGCCGCCGCGCCGATCTCCTGATCGCCGCGATCGAGCGGCCCGTCTCGATCCTCGCGATCGCTCGCATCTGCCGTCTCACGTTCGTCGGGCATGCGCCCCTCCGACACCGGGGTCGTGCATAGTGGTCCGTGTAGCGACTGCAGGGTCGAGACCGAGGGCGAAGTGGACGAGTCCGTGAGCACCGGTCAATCGCACCGAAACGAGTGTGTTCATTACCCCGTACCCGCTAGAGACATGTATCGTGTCTCGAATCGAACGCCGCAATCGACGCGGGTGGGGGCGAACGGAAGCGATCGATCGAGACCACCGCTAGTCATGCACGGATCACACGCAACGGGGAGCCCGTACGCTCCCCACACGGACGAAGACCGCACGGCGATGCTCGAGGCGGTCGGCGCGGACAGCGTCGAGGAACTCTTCGACGTTCCGGCCGACGTCGCGTTCGACGGACGCTTCGACATCGACGCGCGAACGGAACGGGAAACGCGACGACTGGTTCGCTCGATGCTGGGTCGCAACGACGATCTGACCGAACTGCTCGGCCGCGGCCACTACGGCTACTACATCCCGTCGCTGGTCGATCACCTCGCGGACCGCTCGGAGTTTCTCACGTCGTACACGCAGTACCAGCCGGAGATCTCCCAGGGGTTCCTGCAGGCCCTGTTCGAGTACCAGTCGCTGCTGGTCGAACTGACCGGCCTCGCAGTCGCGAACTGCTCGATGTACGACGCCGCGACGGCGCTCGGCGAGGCCGCCACGCTGGCCGACCGCGTCCGCGATACGACGGGGAACCGCGTGCTCGTCCCCGAGTTGCTGCGCGAGGAACGGCGGAGCACGCTCGAGAACTACGTCGCTGGTACCGATCTCGAGGTCGAAACGTACCCGGTCGACGACGGAAACGTCGACCTCGCGGCGCTCGAGGAGCGCGTCGACGAGGAGGTCGTGATGCTTTACGCCGAGAATCCGACCGTCCGCGGGACGATCGAGGAGAACCTCACGGCGGTCGGCGACCTCGCCGACGAGACCGACGCGCTGTTCGTGCTCGGCTCGGATCCGATCGCGCTCTCGCTGCTCGAGCGACCCGCGGACATCGGTGCCGACGTCGTCGTCGGCGACGCGAGCGTGCTCGGGCTCCCGACGAGCTACGGAATGGGGCTCGGCCTCTTCGCGACTCGAGAGGAGTACCTCCGGCAGGTTCCCGGCCGACTGGTCGGCGTCAGCGAGGACGCGACCGACCGGCGGGCGTTCACGCTCACTCTCCAGACCCGCGAACAGCACATCCGCCGGGAACGCGCGACGAGTAACATCTGTACGAATCAGGCCTGGGTCGCGCTCCGAACCGCGATGCACGCCGCCGTCCTCGGGCCGACCGGGATGGTCGACCTCGCGAAACGCGACGTCACGCGAGCGCGGGACCTCGCGGCGCGCCTGGACGACATCGTCGGCGTCAAAGCGCCGGTTCACGACCGACACCACGTCCGGGAGTTCGTCGCTCGCGTCGACCAGCCGGCCGGAGCCATCGCTAACGACCTCGAGCGACTCGGCTTCGCGGTTCACGTCCTCGGTGACCACGAGATTCAGGTCTGCGTCGCCGGCGTTTCCGACGACCGGATCGATCGCTTCGCCGAGGCCCTCGAGGAGGTGGCGCGATGAGTGACCAGGGATCCGACGACCGCGACGCGGCACAGTCGCGCTACGATCAGGCCCGATACATCGAGAACGATGAGTACGAACCGCTGCTCTCCGAGAAGGATCTGACGCGAGTCGAGATCAGCGATGGAGACAGTGGCAGTAGCAGTGACGATGGCCGAGGCGATGCCGACGGTTCGCCGCTCCCCGACGACCTGACGCGTGACTCACTCGAGTTGCCCGAACTCTCCGAACCCGAACTGGCTCGCCACTACACGCGGCTCTCGCAGATGATCTACGGGATCGACAGCGGCCCCTACCCGCTGGGGTCGTGTACGATGAAGTACAACCCGAAGTTCACCGAGGACGTGGCCGCGCTACCGTCTGCGGCCGTCCACCCCGATCGGTCCGCGGAGTCGGTGCAGGGCACCCTCGAGCTCCTCTATCGGCTGCAGGACTACCTCGGCCGGATCGGCGGGATGGACGCGGTGACGCTCCAGCCGCCCGCCGGCGCGGCCGGCGAGTTCGTCGGTATCCGCGTCGCCGCGGCCTACCACGAGCACAACGGCGAGGGACACCGGGACGAGGTCATCGTCCCCGAGAGCGCCCACGGGACCAACTTCGCGACCGCTGCCCTGGGCGGCTACGACGTCGTCTCCCTGCCCAGCGACGACGAGGGCCGGGTCGACCTCGAGGCGCTCGAGGCTGCCCTGGGGGAGAAGACGGCCGCACTGATGCTGACCAACCCGAACACGCTGGGGCTGTTCGAGCGCGATATCACGGAAATCGCCGACATGGTCCACGATGTCGGCGGACTGCTCTATTACGACGGGGCGAACCTGAACGCGCTGCTCGGCCGCGCGCGGCCGGGCGATATGGGCTTCGACGTGATGCACTACAACGTCCACAAGACGTTCGCGACGCCCCACGGCGGCGGCGGGCCGGGTGCAGGCCCGGTCGGCGTCGTCGAGGAACTCGCGCCGTTCTTGCCCGCGCCGCGCGTCCGCGAGCGCGACGAGGGATCGAAAGCGGACGAAGCCGTCTACGAGCGCTTCGAGTCCGACCACACCATCGGCAAGGTCCACGGGTTCGACGGCAACTGGCTGGTGCTCGTCAAGGCCTTCGCGTACATCGCCCGCCTCGGCGACGACGGGCTCGCGGACGCCAGCGCCTCCGCGGTGCTCAACGCGAACTACCTCGCCGAGGAAATCGAGTACGACGTTCCCTACGGCCCGTTCCACCACGAGTTCGTCGCCAGTGCGGGCGAGCAAGACGCGGCCGACGTGGCGAAACGGATGCTCGACTACGGCGTCCACCCGCCGACGACGAAGTGGCCCGAGATCGTCCCCGAGGCGCTGATGACCGAACCGACCGAAGTCGAGAGCAAGGACACGCTCGACCGACTCGCCGCCGCGTTCAACGCCGTCGCCGGCGAGGACGACGCGACGCTCGAGGACGCGCCGGAGCGAACCACCGCGCGCCGGATAGACCAGACGAGCGCCGCGCGGAACCCGCGATTGTCCTGGCAGGCACTCGCGGACGATTCGTAGGCCGACGAACGATCAGTTTTCGATTCCGTAGCCGTTCGACAGTACCACCCGGTGACGAGCGGTATCGTCGTGATGGGAAGTCGAAACTGGAGGCGTTCGAGCAGTTATACCGCGAGAGAACGGCGGTTCACAGTTCTCTGAGCGTGGAGAAGAAACTGGAGTGAAACGGCCTTATGCGCTACTCGAGTCGACGGCGGTGCCGTTGTCGCCGATCTGGACGAAGCCGTAGTCACAGTCGGGGCAGTGCCACTTGACCTTCGTCCCGAGATGGAGCGTCGTACTCGCGGCGCGGTAGAACGTCTTTTCGCTCCCGCAGTCGGGACACTCGTGATCGAGTTCCAGAGCCATACCTGCCCCTACTGAGCGAAGCGAGTTTAACGTACTGATTCCCGCAGGATTCGGCTCGAGTCTCGAGGCGGTGGAGACTGCACCACTGGGAGTGACAGGGAAGTTAAGTGGAACCCCTCCGTCGGTCCACCCATGTCGATCTACACCGGTCGCGGCGACGACGGACAGACGGATCTCCGGGACATGACTCGCGTCTCGAAGTCCAGTGCACGCATCGAAGCCTACGGAACCGTCGACGAACTCAACGCCCTGCTCGGCACGATCCGGCCGACCGAGCACGACGATATCGACGACCGACTGTCGGCGATTCAAAACCACCTCCACGTGGTGCAGGCGGACTTCGCGAATCCCGATCCCGACGAGGACGATCCCGCGATCCGCGCCGACCACGTCGAGACCGTCGAGGACTGGATCGACGAGTACGACGAGGAACTCGAGCCGCTGACCTCCTTTATCCTCCCGACCGGGAGCGAACGCGGGGCGGCGCTCCACCACGCTCGCACCGTCTGCCGACGAGCGGAACGGCGGGCGGTCGCGCTCGCCGGCGAGGAGAAGATCAACGAGGACGCGGTCCAGTATCTCAACCGGCTCTCGGACGGGCTGTTCACGTTCGCGCGCGTCGTCAACGCTCGCGACGGGCAACCGGAGGAAGCGCCGGAGTACTAGCTGTCCCGTCGCAACATCGATCCGTCCGCTGCTATCACGGGGGTCGAACGCGGGACACAGAGTTCAGTGTCGAAACGGGCTCGAGTCGGATCTGTCATCAGGGAGTTCGCGAGCCGAGCACCGGCGGGGATTACGCGTTCCGGCTCGTCGGCGGTAACTCGATGGCGACGAGTTCGTGCCCCGTCTCTCGGCGATGGTCGTTTCCGATCCGCGTCGCCTCCAGACGGCCGTCAGCCGATCGCTCGTACGAACACCCGTTGCATTCCACGAGGAACCGTTTCGTCTCTTCGTGACTCGAGGCCGTCTCTTTCGTTGCCATACAGGACTAGTCGACGACCGACTGCTTGAACTGTCCCCCAAAAGAAGTTGGATTTCACTGCCGATCGCTGGCCGGTATGGGTTTCTAAACAGCAAATACGACCCCGCTACGAACCGATCAGGTGCCGTTAGAGGTCGCTGTTTCGCTCACGTCGTCCCATGGCTCGCAGACGAGGACCAGTTCACGTGATGAATTGGGTCTCGGAGTAGCTCCTCTGCCAGCAGTCGGTTCGTCACACTGGGTCGGATTCGAGACGTGTTTGCCGTTTCGAGACTCGTTCGATCTCAGCGCTGTGCCGCACTTTCGGATTCTGTTGTCTGCGAAAGAACTATATCCTCGCTCGGCCTCTCTATGGGAGAGCATCACATGAACAAACACTTCCACGACAGCCTGTACTACCTGCGACGAGCCGCCGAACACGCCCGACTCGGTGTGACGGAGCAGACGACCCAGTACACGGATCAGGTCCGGTCGGTCCTCGGTCGGGAGCACGAGCCGGAGCCCGGCCGCGTCGACCGGGTCCGCGAGGACGTGACCGCCCTCGAGCGACGAGCCGAAACGAAATTGTTCGGGGCGGTCGATTCCGCTCGCGATCGCGTAGGTCGCTCGAACGCGAGCGCCGACGATCGCTGAAAGGAAGCCTTAAGTCGGACGCACGGGAATCCCCTCGTGCGGGTTGGTGATCTAGTTGGTTATGATACCTCCTTCACACGGAGGAAGTCGGCGGTTCAAATCCGCCCCAACCCACTCGGAATTCTATTCCTGACGAATTACGGGATGGCGGAGAGTGCTTATATATACTCTCAGATCCCGAGACGCTATTTCACCAGGTTCACGATGGCGGCCCTCTGCTATGGCGCGATTCGCTCTACTATGTACAATGAGTACCAAACAGATTAAACTCAAAATTATATATATTTCCAAATTTATCTGATATTCAAGTTTATATCTATTCTTCTAAGCTTTTGGGAAAGAGATTTAGCAAAGGAATTATCAAAGTGGCGCGACACAAAATCAACTGAAGACAGCGGGATTTAGAATTATGTCTAATAGAATACAATTCACCATCGACGAAGTAAAAGATGCGGTGGAAGAGATACATGAGGTTCGACCTTTCGTCACTACCAAGGCTATCTCTAAAATAATTGGCTGCTCGCGTGAGACTGCACGGGTAAAACTCACACAATTAGTCAGTCAAGGGGTCCTGAAGTCTCAACGGGTGGGTGGACGAGCAAAAGTTTGGTACTCTCCTCAATGGGTCAGCTCACAGCAATACGATAGTGCCTCTTCGAAGAAGGCAGTAGTTGAAAATGCAAGGGGGGAGAGCAACCGAGGTGGCACACCCCAAAATTCAAGACATCACGTTCTGGAAAGCAAAGAGGATGAGAGAGTCTTTTTCTTTCCAAGTCGGCGTGAAGTAGTCGTAGGTTCACCAACCGATAGAAGCCAACAGATTTTAGCTCAAACATCTCATTTGGTTGATTCAACCGGAAAGGGATATCTTTACAAGATTGATGAGACTGACATCTGGAACGCTCCCTATGATTCATTTTCTGATCTCCGCGACGACCTAATTAGGCTTATTGGAGAGGAGCAATGGGATGGAGGATTCGAAAGTCGGGTTGAAGATGATTGGGATCGAGCTCATCAATTTCGTCTTCGAACCCATCAAGATGGCTACTCGGTCCTTCAAGCGAAGGACGTAGATGTCTTTGAGAATGTTGCAAAAAGGAAATTAGAGTACGGATCTCATTATTCCGAGTTTCTTTCTGAAATCGAAATGAGGGTTACAAATGGGGAGGAGTCTAGTATAAAAGAAACTCTTTACGATGCTGGATATCCGGTTATCGATGAACGAAAACTTGAGGAAGGTGCCTCACTCGAGATCTCGCTGTCTGGGGATATCAAACTCCGAGACTATCAAAGTAAATGGGTCAATCACTTTGCAGAACGGCAATCTGGCGTTTTCGTGGGACCACCAGGGAGTGGAAAAACCATAGCCGCACTAGGTGCAATAGAAGTGATCGGAGGAGAGACACTCATCATTGTCCCTAACCGTGAGCTAGCTCAGCAGTGGGAAGATGAAATAGTACAGAAGACAACCCTTGCACCCCAAAAAGTTGGACAGTACCATGGTGGTACAAAGCAAATTCGTCCAGTTACCATTGCAACATATGATACAGCATCGATGAGTCGTCACAGAGAACTATTCAATGAACGTGATTGGGGACTTGTAATTGCTGACGAGTGTCATCATTCAGTAGCCTCAACTTGGAAGCGGTTTCGTGAGATTCAATCGAAAGCGCGTCTTGGATTGTCTGCAACTCCTGTTCGAGAGGCTGACGATCCAAAGGAAATCTATACTCTCATCGGGCCTCCAATTGGTACAGACTGGGGTTCACTATTTGCTGATGGCTGGGTTGAGAAACCTGATGTCGAACTCATCACAGTGCCATGGGCAAGTAGCAAGATACGCGAACGATATCAGCGTGCCTCAGGAAGTAAACGTCTTATCGAAGCCGCTCGAAACCCAAAGAAACAGCAAGTTATCAATTCTATCCTTAAAGAACACCCTGGGCAAAAGAAACTCATATTCGTTGACTGGATTAAGCAAGGGAAAGAACTTGCAGAAGAACTCAATTTGCCATTTATATATGGTGAGACCAATCACGTCAAACGAGAGGAGATATATGACCGTTTCCGCCAAGGGACGATTGATGCGTTAATTATCTCACGAGTCGGTGATGAGGGGATTGATCTTCCTGATGCCGAGGTGGCTATAATCGCATCGACAATGGGATCCTCTCGCTCACAAACGGGGCAACGAGCAGGCCGAACAATGCGACCATTAGGAGATGCGAATGTATATATTATTCTCACTGAAGGCTCAGGCGAAGAAGACTGGGGTCGCGAGAGTACACAGTACCTAGCTGAGAAGGGGATAGATGTGAGGAAAACTGATTGGCAGAATATCAATCCCACCCCTTAGTCTTCTTTCTCAGCAATTTTGAATTCAATTTGATTGACAATCTCACTAAGTCGGTCAATAATTGGTTTTTGTTCTCCTTTTTCATTCTCGCGAACGATAACCCATATACAAATTGCTAAAATAGCCTCTAATAGTGCTGTCACTAGCATCGATTCTTTCATAAAAATGACCGTATAGGTGCCCAAGTGTCTCATTATCGTTGGCTTCAGCGATATACTGGTACACAGAAAGATGTATGACAATTCACACCTCCAAACATACATTAGTGAGTTTTTCAGTAGTAAAAAATAATTATATTCATAAATATCGAAGAGCTCTAAATGCGCTTAAGCTCATCTTCAAGCAGAGACTCCGTGTCAACATACACCATATATTATAGTATATTTTTAATATCTATAAGTTGCTATTATTTAATAATAATTTTACTTCTATTATAAAATACAGTATTGTATTATATTACTATTAATCCTTCAAGCAAATATAGTAAAGATGAGGAACAGATAAGTAGTATTGTTATCTAACAGTCAATATGGAAGAAGAAACTGAAGAAGAGGAGCTCTATCTGCACGTGAGTGTAGGTGATGTAACTGTTGAGGTTAAAGGACCCCTTGATGAAGCTGAAACATGGTTTGAAGCCCTAAAAGAAGACCATCTTACCAATCTTGATAGCAGAGCAGTTTCGGGTCACAGCAATGGTTCTGAATCGAACAACCAGGATAATCCAACAAGTACAAGAGCAAATGGTGGTGCTAAACAAAAAAATCGGACTCTTACTGAGTTCTATCAAATGACAGATGGTATAACAAAGAAAGATACTGCTTTCTTGACTGGGTGGTATCTTGAGATACAGGAGGGTCGAGACGACTTTACTCGTAAGGAAATAGAAGAAAAAGCAAAATCAGCTAAGCTCACTTTAGGAGCAAACGTAGGTCGTGATCTCAATTATAAAGTTGAAGACGGTCATCTTGCCGAAGTTGGGGAGAGAGATGGAGATGTCACATATCACGTAACAATCACAGGAGAGGAATACGTTGAAAATGAGTTGATCAATATTTAATTAGAGAATCACCTATTGTTAGCCTTATTCACCATTAGCGTTCTGAACTCCTTCCCAAACTTCGTATAGAACTTCAGCAAGATCGGTAGCGTCTTCAGATATACTTTCAATTTCTCCCTCATCGAAATCCACTCGGATAGAGTGTGCACTCCTATTTCCTTTATCCTTCATATTGCGGATGCTTTCTACCATCTCCCGATTAAATCCTTCTTTTGTGAACCTCTTCAGATTTGGAACTCCTACTTTGAGATTGTTGAGCAATTCGTCAAAGCTATAATGGCGCTGATTCTCTTGATCAAAGAACATCTGGACATCATCGCCTGCGTACTCCCCTCTAAGAATCTCAAAGACCAGATTCTCAAACATTTTTCGAGTGAGGACCATCGTCCCGTCGTAAATGCGATACCGGTACGACCTGTTTATATCGTCAACCAGTTTCTGATAATGGTTATCTTCAAAGACATCTGAATCGATGAACCAATCGCTCTCATCTCGGGGAGCGTCAAGAGCGTCGTCATCCAGTAGAGCTTCAACCTCTCTTTCCCCGGTATGAGTTAGCCGATATCCCTCATTTTCTGTTGGTGTGATCCAGCCTGTTTCTCTAAGCCGACTGAAGTAAGTAGAAGTGCTTGAGGGAGAAACCGTTGATCGGGAGTGTTGGATTAGGGTTTTAGCATCTGATTGATTTATTGATGTTTTATTCTTATCATTTTCTAGATAGTATATTATTAGGGCTACCTGCTCTTTTTGCCCAGCGCCACTATCAAAATGTCTTAACAGATAGTCGTACTCCATCTATTCGTCAGCCTCGCCTTCCAATCGTTCAACTGTTCTTTGGATTTGATCGAATCCTTCTCGTTTACCCGGCATGGTTAGACTAATATCCGTGTTGGCGCCGCTTCCGTCTCGTCTGAAATAACGGTCACCTTCTCCATCATTGAATTGATACATGTTGAACGTATCAGTGTCATCTATACCAGAAATGCGTAGAGCGTCCTTGAGAGATGGCGATCTCACTTCTTCAATCTTATTACACTCTCGCCAAAGTGTTAAGAGAATAAGCGAAGCACGCATTTGTTTCTCACTTCGACTATTACCCGATTCACCTAGTGTCTCCACATCAAAATTCAGGTAAGGTGGTTCTTCTCCCTCTGGATCAATATCAAAATAGTTATCAATCGTACTGGGGGAGAAGTCGGTTCTTTTTACTATGGCTTTAAGATCCGAGTTTACCGCAACTGAACCTTGACTTGGTATGTCATCATCTTGTGTGGTTTGAGCAGACTCTTCCTGCTTTTTCTCCCAATGATCAGCGTCAAGTCCAGGTTCGTCTTCTGTATCAACTTCGTTGTAGGTGAGTTCAACACCTTCGAGTGTCTCTTCATTTTTTTCCAAGAATTCCATGAACTGGAGAAGGTTCTCTTCAAGTTCCGTCAAGTCTTCACCCTTGAATTCGGCATCAAGAGGGCCACGGTTAAGAGTGAGCGTTATTTCCATAGACTACATGCAAACTCTCATTAAAACCATATATTTCTTACTACCGATGTATTTGATAGATTGAGTAGCATTCTTACTAATATAGCTGTGGGAACATGATCCCAGCGTCTTGTTAGGGCAAGTAGACCATGATCTACGAGTATTCTCGAACCGTAGAGAGCAATTCGACGGCTAACGTCCACCAGATCTAATTCTAAATAAGTAGTAGATGATCGTGATAATGATTGTAAGTAGGGGCGCAGTGGAGACTGGCGCGTGAAGTCCGATGATTTAGCCTGATACGACGGCGCTGGCACCCCCTCGAGCGGCTCACCCATCATCGTCATCGAGCGAGAACGTGACGTACGAATCGGCGTTCGATGGGGTCGGCTCTTCGGGGGCGTCGCCCGGGTACAGCAGCCAGACGAGTCGCGTCGCCTCGTCCGCGGGCTCAAGTTCGTGCTCGATCGTTCCGGTTTCGCCGTGTGCGAGTTCGGTTTCGAACCGCTCGAGTTCCCGCTGACCCTCGACGGAGACGGTATCGGACGACTCGTTCGTGGCGAGTTCCTGTTCGACAGCGACGACCGTGTAGGTGACCGTTCGCTGTTCGTTGTTTTCGATTCCGACGGTGAACTCGTCGGGGGTCCCGTCGTCGGCCGAGCTATTGGTCAGGAGGTCGCCATCGTCGTCGAGGAGGGAGATCGCCGAGAACCCGTCGTCGGAACTGGCACTGACATCGTTGCTGAGTCCGGGGGCGACGACGGCGAAGCCGACGCTCGCGACGGCGAGGACGACGGCGATGGCCAACAGTCCGTTCAACACGGCGTCGGAACGGGTGTTCCGGGGAATCAGTGACTGCCGGATCCGTGCTCTCGACTCCCGGCCGAGGACGGAAAACCTGGCGGCCGGCACGACGGCTCGCCGTCGGTAGACAGCGACGATCGTTACGAGGACCGTCACGGCCGACACGGCGGCGACGACGGGGTTGATCCGGATTCCCCACGGCGTGTAGTTCATCGCGAGTCCGATCGTCGGAACGATGACGGCGCTGAGGACGATCGACAGCGAAAATCGGTCGACGACGTCGATCCCGTTCCCGTTTCCGAACCAGCGCAGTCGGTCGGTTCCGTCGTCAGTCGTCCCAGTGGGATCGTCGCCGGAGTCCGTGTCGACGGACCGGTCGCCTTCCGGAAACAATGCGGCGACCAACGCGTACCCCGGAACGAAGAGAACGAACGCGATCCCGACCGGAACGCGCAACGGCGTCTCTCGAAGGCCCGGCGCGAACGCCACGGCGATGACGAGCGCCGTCGCGACGAGGACGGCGGCGAGGTCCCCCGGGAGCGACCGGCCGTTCCGAGCGGGGTCATTCTGGGACGCACTGCTGTCAGTCATTTACTCCCCGTTCAACGTCTCGCACGTAAATCGGGGGGACGGTTGCAATGACTTTCGCTCGTTCATGACCGTCTAACGGAGTCGAAATGTCACTGCATCGGTCGCCAACCTTCCGTCCGAGCGGTGAAGGAGGCGAGTAACGGCGGGAGCCGTCACTGACCGGAAAGAAGGCGGTGAGCGCCGCGAAAAACGACCAGAAGAGGTTGTCTCGAGTTACATCGCCGTTGCGCCCTTCAAGCCGACGAGAGCGTAGCACGTCCATTACTTTCAACTGGAGTAGCACTAGATTCGTGACGAATGTTGTTGGTTACGCCAGTTAGCGGCCCGACGCTTGCCGTTACCGAGGGAGGTGACCGTCAATCGGATCATCCCGATCCGTACCGTCACGGTGGCCGACGGCGGGCCAGGCAGTCGAATACGGGTCGAACCCAGCCATGAAGTCCGACAATCCCGACGAAAACGTCGACCGGAACCTTGCCGGCGTCGAACGACCCCGGAACCTGTCACGGGATAGACTCGCCGACCTCGAGAACCGGATCGATCGGTTGACGGCCCGAAACGAGCGGCTTCACGACCACGTCGGATGGATTGACCGAAGTGGCGCGATCCCGTCGACGCTCGGATTCGTCGGCCTGAGCGTGCTGAGTGCCGTCGGTGCGTTCGTCGTTCCGAGTGCGCAGAGCGTGCTCCTCGCCATCGCTGGAATCGGCATCACTGGCGTCGTGCTCAGCAACGCGGTGGCGCGGGGTGAATTCATCGAACGCGGCGACGCCGAGGAGGTGTACGCGGCCTGTGCCGCTAACTACGACGCGATGATCGCGACGTTCGACCACGCCGAGGATAGACTCTATCTTCCGGGTGACGACGGTCGTATCAGACTGTTCGTTCCGCGCCGGTCGGACGAGTTCCCTGAGTCAGGCGACGCGCTGGTCGCCGGCGACGCTGATCGGCAGGGACTTGTCCTCGAGCCGATCGGTAACGGCTTCGTTCGAGAGGTCGAGGGGGCGGTGGCCGATGCGATGCTGGCGACGCCGGCAGCGATGGTCGAGCAACTGACCGACGCGCTCGAGGACCGATTCGAGTTCGTCGCGGCGACCGATTCTATCGTCGAAGCGGGGCGAGCCGAGGTCGCCGTCTCCGGCAGCGCCTTCGGGCCCGTCGATCGGTTCGACCATCCCGTCGCCTCGATCCTCGCGGTCGGCCTCGCGACGCACCTCGAGCGACCCGTTCGACTCGA
This sequence comes from Natrinema zhouii, assembly GCF_013456555.2. Classification (GTDB taxonomy): domain Archaea; phylum Halobacteriota; class Halobacteria; order Halobacteriales; family Natrialbaceae; genus Natrinema; species Natrinema zhouii. The sequence continues at coordinate 338,606 of NZ_CP059154.1, read as the reverse complement.
GGTGACCGACGAGACGGATCGCGGGGAGTGGCTCGTTAGCTGTCACTGGGAGCCGAACACCGACCAGGAGTAAGCAGATGGCGGAGTGAGGGGAAGCGAGGGATGACTATGCGTGTAGTCAGCATCTGACCTCGATTTTGATTCGACCGATTCGGTCCGCGAGCGGTTGGGTTGACACGATTGTGCCGCAGTCGTCTTCGTCGGTGGGTGACCACATTTGTAGTTCACCGCAAGCGATGCGGACGACCGTCCGAACCGACCTGCGAGTAGGGATCAGGGAAGCACATCCGGCGCGAACAGCTGCACGAGTCGGGCGTTCACGGCGACCACGGCAACAAGGAGTGCAACTGTGACCACTACGTCGAGGTCGTCGCGCCAGCGCGTGGGGACGTCAGCCGGCGTCAGCAGTTCGATGATCGTGATGAAGCCGATGACCCCGAGCAGGGCAAACAGCGTGAACGAGAACGCGTCCGCTATCGTGAGCGCCAGCACGACCCCGAGTAGCCAGGCGATCTGTGCGTGAACGAACCTGTGGCGAAGCGGCGTCGACATTGCCGACGACCTATCACGAGTACTGACATAAAGTCATGCGATAGTACTCACTGCAACCGACCAGTAATCGATTCGTACAACTTCGATATCGAATCAGCCGTCACTGACGAATCCGTTCGCCCAACTAGTCGCGACGAATCAGTATACTGGTAGCAATGAATCAGTACGTGCGCTGCTGACCGGTCGTCGGCGACGAACCAGTCGGTTATCCGTCGGTACAGTGGCCTACTCCGGCATCGCCGGGTGCTCAGTGTGTCGATCCCATCGCGACCACTTCCAGAGTGAAGTTCCCGGGAGTTCGAATCTAAATAGGGACATCGTTCCGTACGGCTCGAACTTTGAGGACTCGATGCCGTACCGGGCGACGTTGTCGACGCCGGTGTCGGTGTAGATGGTCGCGTCCGGATCGCGCTCGAGGATCCATTCGGTTCGGACGCGGTTGATCTCCTTGAACAGGCCCATCCCGCTGTACTCGGGCATCGTCCTCGCGTCGAACAGCCAGTACCAGTCCTCCTCGCAGATAGAGTCCGGCAGCGCTCGCGGGGCGCGCTTTGACTCCGGCGTCAGGATCCAGCCGTAGCTCATCACGTCGTCCCCGTCGTGGAGGACCGTGCCGACGTACCCGTCGTCCAGGTACTCGAGGTACCGGTCTCGCCATTGGGAGTCGTCTCCGAAGAATCGGTGGACGGCATCCGCGTCGTCGACCATGCTCAGCTCGTACTCCGTCGACGCGTACGACTCGCTCGGGAGGTCGCCCGCGAACCTGTAGACGGCGAGATCGAGCTTCGCCTTCCTAGCCTTACTGATGAGAGACATCGTGGCAACTAGAGAGCGTTCGAAGCCATATCAATTGGTGATCGTTTTTCCAATTTCTGATACAACCCGAGAGAGCGGCATGACGGAATCCCGCGCTTACGCGTTCAGCCGGAAGTGAAGGCAGTGAATAGCAATGATGGTTACGTCCCGTATTCATCATGAGAACGTCAGTTGCACGAACACAGTTGTCTTCAGATTCGATCACGTCTCGCATCCTCTTCGCAGAAACGGTCAGAGCGACTAGCTGATGCAGTGTCCGGATGGCGCGGTATTGCACCCGCGCCATGACGAGTTGTTAGAACACGTGACGGGATGGTATCGCGGACCGAGAATCGGGTTCCGAACGACGGTGCTGACTGATCGTTGCAGCGACGATACGATGGCCCCACATTCCCCATGGCGAACAGACTGATATCGAACATCGTCTCCGATTTCGGCGGCCGCGTCGTTCACGTCGCATCGACCGGGATCCTCTTGCTCGTGCTCACTCGAGCGCTCGGGCCGGAGTCGTACGGCTTGCTCGCGCTCGCGCTCTCGATTTTCTCGTTCTCCCGGTTCCTCAGCGAATCCGGGCTGCCGTGGGCGGCCGCGAGATACATCGCAGCGGACAACGACGACGCGTCCGAGCGAGCCGTCGCGGCGGTCGTCGAGTCGTGGATCCTCGTGGTCGTCGCCTCGGTGATCGTCGCGGTCGCGCTGGCGATCGGTGCCGAGTTCATCGCGACGCTGGTGGGTGAGGCCGGGCTCGGCGGGCTGTTGCTCGTCGGGTCCGCGTACGTCCTGTTCTACACGCTCTACCGGTACAACCGGGGAATCTTACAGGGGTACGAGGCGATCACGGCCACCGCCAAGCTCCACGCGATAAAGGGGCTCCTGACGCTGCTGTTCGTTACCGTCGCCGTCCTGCTCTGGCGGACTCCGACGGCGGCCATCGTCGGCTACGTCCTCGCGTTCGGCATCGCGACGCTGCTCGGCCACTGGATGGTCTGGCAGGTCAGCGGTCTCGAGCGATCGAGCATTACCAGAGACAGTGATGTCCGACTGAACATCCTCCGGTACAACGTGCCGCTCAGCGTCACGCGGTTGTCCGCCGAAGTCGACGGCCACCTCGACGTGATCCTCGTAGGCGCGCTGACGAACCCGACGCAGGTCGCGTTCTACACGATCGGCAAGCAGATCAGTCAGTTCACGCGCGTCCCCGCGGCGTCGATCGGATTCGCGCTGTCGCCGTCCTACGGCGCGGAAACGGCGGAGGGACGGACCGAGGCCGCCACGTCGGTCTATCAGGAGAGCCTCTCCAAGACGCTGACGCTGTACGTGCCCGTTTGCGTCGGACTCTTCGTCGTCGCCGACCCGGCCATCGTCACCGTCTTCGGCGAGGGGTACGCCGGCGGCGTTCTCGTCGTGCAGGTCCTCTCGCTGTTCGTCCTCTTCGAGGCGCTCGAGAACATCTCCGGGCCGGCACTCGATTACCTCGGCCGGGCCCGTTCCCGCGCGGTCCTCAAGGCGATCACCTCGATCGCGAACGTCGTCTTGAACGTCCTTCTGATCCCCCGGTTCGGAGCGGTCGGTGCCGCGATCGCGACCGTGATCACGTACGGGACGTACGCGATCCTGTCGGTGGGGATCGTCTCGACCGAACTGCCGTTCGACGTCCGAGCCGTCGGCCGGTCGTTCGCGACGGCGACCGCGATCTCCGTCGGCATGGCGGCCGTCGTCCACGCGTTGTTAGGAGTCGTCTCGGGCCTCGGTGGGCTGGTGATCGCCATCGGCGCGAGCGGCGTGGTCTGGCTCGTTGCCTGTCACGCGTTCGATCTCATCAACGTCGGGCGGGTCGCGGACCAGCTCAGGGGCTGATCGACGGCCCGCCGATCAGCCGTAGAACGCGACCTCATCGGAATCGTACACCCTGTCTCGCTCCGCGAGTTCGTTCTCGGGAATCGATTCCCGCTCGACGTACTCGGAGAACTGCAACGGTCGACCCCGGTCCTCGAGCTCACCTTCCCTGATGATGACGCCGTCGTAGCCGGTAAACAGACCATCCTCCCCGCCGACGCTAACGACCGAACACGACGACGAGTGGAGCGCGCTCAGATACCGACAGCTGATCCGATCACTTGCGATCTCCCCGTCGTAGCCGGCGTCGATCGCCTCGAACGACGCTCGCTCGTTGTCGGTGAGGTAGAACGTGTAGAACGGCCGCTCGACGACCGGATTGTCGGAGGCGGTGAAGTCGTTCGAGACGGCCGTAACCGCGAACCCGGAGGTGAGAACGAGGAGGGCGAGGAACACGGCCACGCCGCCGCGATCGAGCAGTTCGTACAGCCCGTAGCCGGCGATCAGAGCGATGAACATGAAACTGTAATGGCCGAATCGGCTGACGTTGACACCCGCCAGCGCGTCGAGCAGGAGTGTCGGGCCGGGGAAGGCCAACGGCACGAGCGCGACAGTGAGGATGCCGAGCGACGTCGCCAGCGGGACGCTTCGACTCGGCCAGAGCCCTCGTCGCGACTGGGCCGTCTCGTCCGCACCGCTCGTCGCCATCCGCCGCTGCCAGAACAGGAAGCCGACGAGGACGAAAAACAGCGCGAACGCGTAGGACGCGTAGTTGGCGACTTCGATCCAGGGACTCGAGATCACGCCCTGGGGTGTCCCCGAGGACGGCGCTGAACCGAAGAAGCTCACGGCGATGGTGTCGATGATCCGGCCGACGATGAACTCGGCGTTGTAGAGCCAGTAGACGGCCGTAATCAGCGCCGTCACCGAGAGGACGTAGGTATCGACGACGCGGATGGGGGTTTCGATCGTCAGTTCAATGAGAGAGAGGACGATGAGAATCGCGAGGACGAACGGGATCGAGACGGGATGGTAGACGACGATCGCACCGACGAAGATGACGCCGAGTATTCGCATCCCGGCCGTCGGGCGATCGACGAGCGTGAGCACGAGCGCGAGGAAGAGAATCGACGTGATGCTGCGCGGGATCGAGTACATGCCGTAGAAGAGGTACAGCGGGAACGAGATCAACACCAGACACGACAGCAAGCCGACCGTCTCGTTCGGATAGACGCGCCGCGCGACGCCGTACATGAGCCCGATCGCCGCGGCGAACACGCCGCCCGAGAGTATGTACATCGTCGTGTGATGGGCGACCCAGTCGCCGAACAGTTGGGACGACACCGCGGCGTAGATGTGCCACAGCTGGAACGCCTCGTACTCGGGTAACAACGTCGCCGTTCGGCCCGTCTCGACGATCGACGACACCAGCGCGACGTGAGTAGTCAGGTCTCCGTGGCCGACGAAGAAATCGTAGTTCAGCGTCACGCTGTAGATGACGAGGGTCGCGATAGCCATCAGATGATAGAGGCAGATCACGTGTCGGCCTCGAGTGGACGGCGTCGTCATTATCAGCAGAAAGCAGAGCACGTACGCGAGTGCGACCCCCGCGTAGAAGGACAGCGGGCGGACGTCGGTGACGACGAGCAACGCGATCAGGCCGCTCAGAAGCAGGTGGAAGGCGATCGACCACACTCGCCAATCGACCTGTGGAACGTGCCAGTCGCCGCGCTCGAGAAGCGATCGGTCGGAGCCGAGCGCCCGAACCACCACCGGCGCTGCGATCATCGGGATAGCGAAGTAGAGCCCCAGGATCGCCAGGTTCGCCGATCCGAGTAGCAGGGGGACGCTGATGCCGATCACGGCTAGCACCGGCAGCGCGATCGACGAGATGCCGTATAGCTGGTGGGTGATTCGTCTCACGGAGTCTCACCGATCGGTATCGGCTCCCGTTTCGGTTCGGCTCGCGGCCGGGACCGACGCACGACCGTCGGAAGACGCCACGCTGTGAGACAGATCATCTGTCAGCGTCTAATACCACGGGCTTCGTTAAGCGTTTCACACCGTTCACAAATCGTGAGAATGACGGAGAAGAATTGCAGATACCGCTACTAACACACGCGATTTCAGTATCGTATTCTTGAATGTTATCCGGTATATATGGCAGATTATGTCTGGCAAAAATCAATACTGGCAGGTCTCCTTGATTATTGTACAGCGGGGAACAGCAGGTACGGACCGCGTTCGGGACTCAACGAAACGAACCGATGCCACGGGCCTGGTCTCCTATCGGGAGTAGGCCGAACATATCCCGGATCGGCGACTGCTCCGCTCGGAATCGCCGTCCGATTTCGGAGCGTAACTACGGGCATCGAACATGGAGAGGGAAACGAATGGTAACGCGACGGTCGCTGTTGAAGTGTACCGGAGGGGCCGCCGCAGCGGGTATAACGGCGGGCGGAATCGCGCTCATCTCACGAAACGGGGGCGATGGGGGTATCGACGATGACGGAAAAACGTTCGAATCGATCGACATCGACTACGGAGCGTCCGCCGATCCGACCGAGATCTATCGCGTCTGGACGGGCTATCCGCGCCGGTTTTCGTTCGTCGAGGACGAAGCGTACACGGGAGAGACGGCGTTGCGGTGTACGATCCCGGTGAATGCGAGCGACGGAAGCAACGCGATGTTCTGGTTTCCCGACGAGGGATACGAACAACCCCGCGAGGTCGCTCAGCGCTCGATGATTCGGCTGAGCGAGAACTGGACGATGGCCGACGGGGACATCTGTCGGTTCTGGTCCGCGGGACTGAACACGGCGGCGGGTACGCACGGCTCCGGGGGGCGCGGCAAGCCGTCGGGCAACGACGGCTGGTCGACGATGCTCGCCGTAACCGACAGGGGGACCGACGGTGACGACCTGTACAATCTCGGCGCGTACACGTACCACATGGACCAGCAGGGTGCCAGCGGCGAGTTCGAGCTCATCGACGCGCCGATTCCCGCCGGGAAGTGGTTCCGACTCGAGACGTACGTTCGAATGAACACGGTCACCGACGGAACGGCGGAACGCGACGGTGTGGTTCGCTGCTGGGTGAACGGCAACCTCGTCTACGAGCGGACCGATTTCCGCTGGACGACGACCGAGGCGCAGGCGATTGAGTACGCCGGCCCGCTGGTCCGCTACGGCGGGAGCGAGACCGCACCGACCGATCTCGCCGTCTACTACGACGACCACGAACTCCGGGGAAACGACGCCGCCGATGGATCGGCACGGTATCGTGGACCGTTCGTCGAGGAGCCGGCCAATATGGACGAGTACGAGGGACGTCTTACTATCGTGACCGACGCCGACACAGAAACGACGTACCGGCTGTATATCGGCGGCTACATCGTTCACACACAGTGGGACAATGTCGACGGTCGTGAGGCATCACCCAACGACGCGGTCGAGATTTCCCTGGCCGATAACACCCAAAACGGATCTGTGACAGTCGACGCGGAGGCCGGTCCGGACACCGCTGACGGCTACCTCTTCGACGGCGAACTCGTCGCCGTCGACGCCGATCCCGGGCTCGCGGAACTGTGGCTCTCCGGCGACCGGGTCGATCCAGCCGAGTATCCGTCCACCCCCAGCGAGTGAGCGAGGATTCAGCGCAACGCGCTGTCCGGCTCAGAGCGATTTCTCGACGTACTTGTCCCGCCCGAACTGGTACATCGGCCACGCCAGCCGCGAATACCCTTTTTCGACGTTGAAAACCGGGACGGCCGACCCCCCGTACTTGTGTTTGAAACGGAAGACGGAGTTCGAGAAGTGCGAGCCCGTCTTCCCGAAGTTGTACCGCTCGTAGCCCCGGTCGATCCCCCAGTTGATTGCGCGCTCGTGGAGGAGTTCCGAGGGATAGTACTCGTAGTCGTCCGCGTTCGGAATCGCCGACAACCAGTGGTGTAAGACACTGCCCTCCTCGTCGAGGAGGTAGACGTATCGGCCGACCTCACGACCCTCGATGATCGCCCTGAACACGCGAATCCGATCCTCGAGGTGGTCGACCAGCGCCTCGAAGAACGCCTTCGGGAGCGGCGAGCCGTCGACTCGCTCCAGGTTCTCGACGTACCAGTCGTAGGTCGTCTCGAGGCCGGTTCCGAGCGGATCGATCTCGATTCGATACTCCTGCTCGTTGCCCTTCCGGATGCCACGTCGGCGTCCCTTGTCCATCCCGTCGAGGATGGCGTCCCAGCCGTCCCGCAGGTCCAGCAGGAAGAGACACGACTCGAACGTCGGCTCGTATCCGCGGGTCTGGAGGTACTGTCCGTACCGAATGTACTCGAGGTCGTACGTCTCGATGGCGTGGCTGACGACGCTCCGACCGGTAGTCGCCTCGAGGCATTCGAACAGCAAGTCGAGCGATTCGGCCTCGTCGGTCAGGACGACCGGGCCGCCGAACCCGGTGGGGACCGATACCAGCTGTTTCAGCGGGACCGCGACGGGGAGGCGCTCCCTGACCGAGTCGGGAATCGGAAGCTCGACCGCGAAATTCGGCATGAGCGCGACCGGGTTCCCTCCTTTTTCGACGACGACATGGTGACCGTCGTAGTCGAACCCTTCCTCGATCGCTCGAGTCCAGCCGGCCCGATGGTAGACGGTCCCTCGATCGGACTGAGTCACGACGTTGTTCCACTGGTTTTCGTTGATCGATTCGACAGTTCGGTACAGGGTTGGGTCGAGTTCTGACACGGTTATGGTAGCTCGAGCGGTCGTCGTTCGACGGCTGATTCGCGTCGGCGATGCCGATATTCGCGCGTATGCCGGCACATAGCGCTCTATTTCCCTTTCGACGCGGACTCAGTCGACGGGGCCAGACTGGTGAGCAGGGAACTCTTATCGCGCAGATTGAGGTACAGACTCTCAGCGATGTCCATGCTCGTCGACGATCGCTTCGCGGAGTAGTAGGTCCTGATCTCGGGACTGAACTTCGCCTTCCAGGTGTTGAGCCGCGGCGTGTTCGCCCCGACGAGTTCGTAGGTATCGATCCCGCGATCGATCGCATCGAGCATCATGTGCCACTCGAGGACCTCGTTTGCGGGGAAGTCGGTGTCGGGGATCGCGCCGCCCTGCCAGCGGTGCGCGGTCCCGTCATGCTCGAGGATGAGACAGCCCGTCACGGGTTCGCCGTTGATCGAGAGGAGGTACGGCCGAACCGCGCCGTCCGGAAGGCGTTCGGAGAGTTCGAGCGCGAAGTCGACGGTAAAATGGGGCGTCCGATCCTGCTCTTCGTACCGTTCGGTTACCCGGTCGACGATCCATTCGATAGCGTCACGACCGCCGATTTCGACGGTGTACTCCTCGTCCAGGTGGTCCCGAATGCGCCGGCGAGGGCTCGAACTGAATCGGCCGATAAGTTCCTCCTCGCTGGGTCGATCACCGAGCGGAAGGACGTACGTATACGCGGGCGAGACGTCGAAATCGTTCCAGACGAACGGGCGAGTGTCGTCGTAGTTCCAGTCGGTCTCGACGTACGTGTAGTGCGGGTCGATCTCGTCGTCGATCCACTCGAGACAGCTCTCGACGAAGCGGGCGTGTCGTTTCTCCCGCTTTCGCTGCTTCAGTTTCCCCATGTTCAACAAGGCGGGGCCGAGCGTGGGAATCCCGAGTTCGTAGGGCGGAGAGAAGACGAGCGTGACCGGGCCGCTGTTCAGTTCGAAAATGGGGAAGATCCCGACCGGTTCCTGTCCCTTGTACCCGATTAGCGGATAGAGCGTCCCGCCGGAGTGATTCCGCATACTCTCGAGCGCACCGTATCGATGAAAGACGGTTCCTTGGGGGGATCGTTCGACGTATTGATCCCACGTGTCCTGTTCTGACGGATCAGCTGTCGAAACTGTAATACTCATTGTTGATCAGCATATCGTTGCGACGGAAGTCCGGTCGCCGCAAGCGAGACTCTCGCCGTACTTGGAGTTATAGCCGCTTTGTAATGTCAGCCATACACGGACGTAGCCGCGGCTCGCGGGTCGAAACGGACTGTTCCTGCGACCGGCAGGGAACCGGTGACTCGAGACGAACGACTTCCGGGGACGATCACGGATGCTGTCGGTGGTCGTTCGACACTTCCTGCAAGAACTCCGTGTTTGAGGACTCCGCGGTAACTGCTGTGGGCGAAAGAAGCGGTTCGAAGCCCCGGTAAAACGCACTTACGATAACAGATTCTTGAAATTAAAAATACCATGTATATCGCTACATAGGTATTGTAGAAATGTAATGTATAGAAATAATGTGCGGAAATTATGATTAAATAAAGACAGAAAGTTTATGCTGGTAACTTCGTATTACCCACCGTATATGGCACGCAAACTTCCGGGACTGGATGACTCGTCATCCGGTGCAGACGATTCCGAACCTGAAGCGGTCGGCCGACGGTCCGTCCTCAAACTCGCCGGCGGAGCCGCGGCGGTACTCGGCGCGTCCGCGGGCGTCTCGAGCGCTGCACCTACCGATAGTTCCGACGGCATGGAACTGATCGACCTCGATTACGGCCAGTACAGCACCCCATCGGACGTGTACAACGTCGACGACAACCGGAGCGGGATTCCGCCGGAGTTCGTTTCCTCGCCGACGACCGACTCCGAGCAGTCGTTGCGAACGGAGTTCTCGAGCGCCCAGAAGACGGCGAATCTGGAGTATCGGTTCGAAGAAAACGGCTACGACATGCCGAGCGAGGTGTATACGCGGTTCGACATCTATCCCGACGGGATTCGGCTCGAGGCGAACGACACCGTCCGAATCTTCTGGCTCCCGCTCACGAACGGAACCGGGTCGTCCGGTGGCGACAGCACCTCCGGCACCAACGGCTGGTCGAACGCGATCGGGTTCGCAAACCGCAACGATTCGCCGGCACCGGACGGCTACAACTTCTTCAGCTACAGCTACCACATGGACCGGAGCGGTTCGGGCGATTTCGAAATGACGAGCGCCCCGATCTGGATGGACCAGTGGAACGAGGTCGAGGGCTACGTCCGGTGTAACACCGTCTCTAACGGGCAAGCGAATCGGGACGGCGTCATGCGCTATTGGGTCAACGGCGAACTGGCCTTCGAGCGCACCGGGATGCGCTTTACCACGAGCGACGACAACCGCATCGAGGGCGTCGGCCCGCTGGGCTACGTCGTCGGTTCGAACCTCTCGGGCGGTGCCCTGGTTTACGACGGCCACGAGATCGCGATCGGTGGAATGCCGGCGGACAGGGACGATTCCTCACCGTACGACGACGATCCAAACCTGATCGAACCCGGTGATCGGGATCAGTACGACGAGCGATTCACGTACAGAAACGTCGATCAGGAGGCCCAGTATCGACTGTACGTCGACGGTGACATCGTCCAGTCCGACTGGGGACAGGCGACGTACAACGACACGGTCGAAATCACTGCCGACGAGTACGCGGTCGTCGAGGCCGTGGCGGAGCCCGGCACGGTCGACGGCTACTTCTTCGACGGTGAGATCGTCGCCATCTCCGCCGATCCGAGCCCGTCCCAGCTGTGGGTCTCGGGCGAACAGATCGATCCCGACGACTATCCGGATACGCCCGCAGACGAAGAAGGCGCAGGGGTCGATCAGCGATGAGGACGTCATCGAAGCCGGACACGTTACCGGCTCGGTCGCCGGCTGGCGAGACCCGTTCCGCTTTTCGGGCGACCTCGAGCGAGTGACCGTCGACGGATCGGCCCGCGTGTCGGTCAACGGCGAGCCCGTGGATCCGGCCGAGTAGGGCGACGACCTGCCCCACCACTTCACGACTCGATGGCGAGGAGAGTCAGCCCTCGCCGAAACCGGTCTGTTCCGTGTTCGTTCCGCGAGTAATACTGTTTTTCCGATCTGCCAATAACATATTTACAACACAATATCGATACCAGTACTATATCCAAATTTAAAATAAAATACCCGTACTATCTCCAATACATTACTTTAATGAGTAATAAAGGCTTATAATCCCATAATCTCACTTCCCGGTTGCATGACGAGCGATCAATCGGAGTTCGACGGCGATCGATCGGCCGACAGTGACGAGCGGCGCAGCGCCACCGAGGCGACGCTCGGACGTCGGTCCTATCTCACGGCGGCCGGATCGGCGGCGGCCGCACTCGGACTTTCCGGAGTCGCGAGCGCGGCAACCGACGGGGCTTCCGGCGGAGACACGATCACCGTCGACTACGACGAGTATCGCGATCCGAGCGCCGTCTACGACGTCAACGACGTTCGGGGAAGTTACACGCCGCAGTTCGTGTCGGACCGAGCGACGACGGGCGACAGCTCGCTCTGTCTGCAGTTCACGGGCGACCAGAAGATCGCCAACTGTGAGTACCGATTCCCGGAACATGTCGGTGACTATCAGGACGAAGTGTACACGCGGTTCAAGCTCTATCCGGAGAACTTCGACCTCAATCAGGACGACACGATCCGGATCTTCTGGGCCCCGCTGACGAACGGGCCCGGGTCGTCCGGCGGCGGCGCGACCGACGGCACCAACGGCTGGTCGAACGCGATCGGCTTCGCCAACCGGAACGATTCACCCGCGCCGGAGGGCTACAAGTTCTTCAGTTACTGCTACCACCTCGACAACTCCGGTTCCGGCGACTTCCAGATGACCGACGCCGTCATACAGATGGACGAGTGGAACGAGATCGAGGCCCACGTCAAGGTCAACTCCTACGAGAACGGAACGGCGAATCCCGACGGGATCATGCGCTACTGGATCAACGGGGAGCTCGCGTTCGAGAACACCGAGATGCGCTTTACCACCAGCGACGACAATCGGATCGAAGGTGTGGGCCCGATGGGCTACGTCGTCGGCAACGGCACCGGGTCGCTCTACTACGACGAACACGATATCTGTCTCAATATGGGTCGCGAGGAGGCACGCGCGGCACTCGAGAACTGAGACGCGGATCGACCTGGGTATGTCACGATGACGGCCTCGCCGTGAGACGGCCACTCGGAGACTAACTGGTCGTCCCTCGAGACTGCCTATCGCGGCGTCGCCGTCACGAACTGTTCGTAACACTCGCCGGGCGGCCCGACCCACCCGCCCATCGCCTTCGCTTCTCGGATCGTCCGTTCGTAGAGCGTCCGATATCCCTCAAACTCGTCCGAATTGAAGTACCGCGGGTGCCAGAGGACGGTCATGACCGCGTCGTGTTCCCTGGCTTCCGCGAGCAGCCGACGACACTCGCGCCACGCCGCATCGAGCGAGGGCGTGTTCGAGCGCAGATCGATCTCCATCATCGTGAGCGGGAACACGACGAAGTTGTCGTCGAACGGGCGGAGGACGTCGTACTGGCCGTCGAACCCGTACGTCGGGCTCGCCCTGTAGCTGGCGTCGTACTGCAGCCCGATCGATCGGTGGTGTTCCCACGTGTCGGGCTGGGTCGTGTTGAGATAGTGCTGTCTGCCCCCCCGAATGGGCCGTCCGAGCACGTCCTCGAGCGTGTCCTTCTCGTCTCGGAGTCGCTTCCGGTCGTCGTACGAGTCGTAGGAGCCGTGCAGGCCCACCTCCCAGCCGCCGTCGTCGAGCGTCCGGATGACGTCGACGATCTCCGGATCGCGGACGTCGTAGCGGCCGGTGTACAGCATCCAGCTGCGGGGATCGAGCCAGTCGGCCGGCGCCTGCTCCCAGATCCGTTTCTCGTCGAGGAAGTACCACGCCGACCGGACGTCGAGTTCATCCTCGAGCGCCATGAGCTCCTCGAACTTCCAGTACGGCCGCTCGTCGGTCACGAGCGATTTCAGGTGGGACGGATCGCGTTCGGTGACGGCGTAGTACGGCGCCTGAAACGTTTTGTACACCCGATCGACGTCGTGGGTCAGACAGAGCGCGAACTCGTACTCGCCGCTATCGAACGACTGAGCCGCCATCATCGACCGGTCACCTGCTCGACGGTGTCGACGACGAACGCCGTGGTGTCGACGGTCTCCTCGAGGAGTCGCTGCCGGCGTCGGTCCCACGTCGACGGGTCGGTCGCCAGCAGCGCTCGAGCGGCGTCGGCGATCGCGTCAGGGCCGACATCCCGTGAGCGCCGCTGTAACAGTCCGTACCGCGTTTCGAGTTCTTCGAGAACGCCCGCGTCGAGATCCGACACGTACAGCGATGGCGTTCCGAGGACGGCGCTCTCGATGGCCATCGTGGCGCTCTCGCCCAGGAACAGATCGGCGCGAGCGAGCAGGTCGTGCATCCGCTCGGGCGGCAGGTCGAACTGCCGATCGGCTACCGCCGGCGGAAGGTCGCCCTCGGCCGACACGAGGACGGTCGCGCCGGCGCGCTCGAGTTCGGTGACGAGGTGTTCGATTCCGTCCATGCCGTGCCGTCCGAAGTCGTGGGCGGCATTCCACGACACCAGACGGAGGACGACCAGCGAGTCGTCACCAGCGCCGTCGGTCGCGGTCCCCGAATCGGCCTCAGCGGCTGTCCCAGAGGCAGCCTCGGAAGCTGACCCAGTAGCGGACCCGGGGGCGGCCGCGGGAGCGTTCGGCCGTGCCTCGAGTTCGGTGAGCACCGTTGGATCAGGCGTGAATCGGTCCGGGGGGAGGTACGCCAGTTCGTGATAGCCGTCGTAGACGTACTGAGCGGCCCCGAGATCGTCCCGGAACGCTCGCGGCGTACAGACGAGGTCGGCGAACGGGAACGCGAGCGCGTTCTGCAGGGTCGCGTGTTCGGTGTCGGTAAACAGCACGCTGTATCCGTCGACGAACGAGGACGCGTGTGCGACCGCCGGTTCGCCGATTGCGAGCAGCGCGTCGGGCTCGAGTCGCCGAACGCGTTTCAGGATCCGGTACTCGTAGACCGCCTGCACTTTCGCGAGTTCGAGCGGCGAGTCGGCGGTCCCCGCCAGCACCTCGTGCTCGATCCCGTAGGCCTCGAGGAGCTCACAGGTCACGTCCTTGTCGCGGGCGAAGACGGATACGTCGTAGCCGCGTTCCTCGAGGACCGCGATGGCGTTCCTGAAGAAGTGGACGTGAGCCGGGTGCTGGATCGTAACCACGACGCGGTCGCGATCAGTCATGGAGCTGGACCTCTCGGGACTCGTTGACCTGCATGTCGAACAGCATCGCGAACAGCACGAACAGGCTCCCGGTGATAAACAGGAGGAGGCTCAGCGAGCCGCGGACGAAGAGCGGATACGCGAGCATCAACCAGGCGTACAGCGACCACAGGAGGCCGGCGACGGCGACGCCACAGGTCGACGCACCGAAGAGGTAGAACAACGCGAGCGGATGGAAATCGAGAACGAGATATCGGGTCTTGAGCCGCCAGAAGAAGTTCTGGAGCAGCATTCCCGACACTTTCCGGATGTACGTCGGATACTCGATACTCGATTCCTCGTCGCCGTAGACGGCTGGCATCGCGACGTCCGCGACCCGCATCCCGCGGGCGTTGAGTTTCACGAGGAGGTCGTTACAGTAGCCGTAGTACTCGTACATCTCTTCGACCCCGACGGTCTCGAGCGCGTGATAGGAGATGGCCGTATACCCGTTCTGGGGATCCATCGTCTTCCAGTAGCCGGAGGCAATCTTCGTGAGGAACGTCAGGATCGAGTTTCCGAAGAACCGCCACCGCGACATTCCCTGGCGGTACTCCTGGTGGAGGAGCCGATTGCCCTTCGTGTAATCGGCCTCGCCTTCGACGATCGGATCGAGAAACCGCGGCAGGATGTCGGGATCCATCTGGCCGTCGCCGCCCATCACCGCCGTGATATCGATCTTGTCCTCGAGCGCCTCGAGGTAGCCCGTCTTGATCGCGCCGCCGACGCCTCGATTCGTCTCGTGACGGATCGGAACGACACGACGGTCGAACACCGGTCCGCCGTCGGTCGCGGCAGTGGTCGCCTCGTCGTCGCGTCGTCTCGCCAGCTCTCCGTCCGCCGTGACGGGTGGTGTTTCGTCGGCTCGCGCCTTCTCGTTCAGTTTCGCCGCCGTCCGACGGATCTCTTCCCACGTCCCGTCGGACGACGTATCGTCTACGGCGTAAATCCGGTCGACGTACTCGGGCATCGTCTCGAGGACTTCGCCGACGAACCCTTCCTCGTTGTACGCCGGAACGACGACGCCGACCGTCTGTTGCCTATACATCGGTCCAACCCCCCAGTAGAATCGGGCGGTCGTCGCGTCCGACGCTCATCCGGGACTGACACCACTCCGCGGACCGATCGCGTACTCCTCGGCCCGTCGCTCCCTCGTTTCGATGACCGGAGAATCGACCGGTGACTGCGAGTACAGCCGAGAAATCTCGATGAACGTCGGTCACCTTCTCCATGAGTCGAACACAGCACTATCGTCACAGCGTTCAGGTATTCGTTATTTCACTCGTACAATTTGTTCAGTCTGCGTACCACCAATCCAGCGTTCAGCCATTTTCTGCGTATCTTACATATACGAGACAGTCGAAAAACACTTCCTGTCATGGTGCGAGACGACGATGTCAGTACTACTTGGCACGGCAAACCGCAAACATCGATAGAACCGCTACCGCTGACGTCGATCACTTCCTCGAGGACTCTCTCACTGTCGAACGAGAGACGACAGTGTACGAAAAACCACCCCGATCGGCGACCGATTATCACGGATCGAACGGCCGACCGTTACTGGTAGTTTCACCACAACACGGAACTATCTGCTCTCTACACGAGTGCAACAGCAGTCCTTTCGAAGCCGGCCGCTAGCCGATCTGAGACGAGAACACCGCGCTACGAACCGTTTCTGTCGATGGGCGTCCCCGTCGGTACGGCGTCTCGTCGCTCGGGATTCGAAGCGTCCGGAGTTTCCCACGACTCGGCCCACTCACCGATCGCTAGAGCCGTCTCTCGAGCGATCGAACTCCCTGAATCGACCGTTCCGCCGCAACGATCAATTCGCTTCGTGCTGAGTGACTCGGTAACTGAAACATACGCCCCCATTCGTAGTACCAGCGACGGCCGTTCGGCCCATTCGAACGCGACGTGTGTTCCATGCAATACTGGCTCAGTGGGGCAACTGCGACCTCGAGCACGAGTGCACTGAGCAGACCGAGACGAACAGGATGCCAGCGACCACGAGGGCCGAATCCGTCGACCACTAGGTGACTAGTGTCGATCGACGGGACTGCTGACTCACCGATAGAGTCCCGCCAGCGCGGAGCGTTACCGCGTTTCGAGTTCGGGTTCTCGCGAGAGAAACGCCGAGAGAATCGCGGTGTGAACCGTTCGGAGGTCTGCCTCTCGGATCGTGGCGGCCGCCTGAAACCGTTCGCGGGCGTTAGTTATCGTTTGGGGCTCGGCTGCCAGCTGGGTGAGGACGAACGCGTCGGGATCGACGCCTCGAGCGGCGTCGAAAGCTGCCTCGTCGTACAGATCGGCGAAGTCCGTGACGACCGCCGAGAGGAGTCTATCGGTCGCATCGGCACCCGGATCGCCCGCGGGGATCGTCGAGGCGGACGAATCGAAGTACTCCTCGTAGTCGACGACACCGGCGGTTTCGTACAGGAAGTCGTCGAGTGCGTCGAAGACGTCCTCCGACAGGTAGACGCCTAATAGTTTGTATCGATCGTCGGTGGCCATCACGTTGCGGTTCTGCATCGATCCTCATCAAAGGTCGCCCTCGACGATCGCGGGTTGCCGTTTTCCGACGAACTGTCGGAGTAGCTGTCACGGAAAAGCCGGTACGATGGCTCGGGCACTCCTGAGGAGCTGATAATTGAGAGCTCGAAAGCGCGGTATTCGACGGTCAGGGGTTTCTGACGTCGACGCCAGTGACCGACATCTTCAAACGGCTGTGTTGCCTGGAGTACAACACAATGATGCTGCCAACGCACGCGCTCATCGGGCTGGCGCTTGCCCTCCCCGTTTCCGTCATCGCCCCCGAGTTCGCCGATATCGCGCTCACCGCAGGCTTGCTCGGTGGTATCCTCCCGGATCTGGATATGTACGTTGGCCACCGGAAGACACTCCACTATCCCGTCTACTATTCGGCACTCGCCCTCGTAGCAGCCCCGGTCGCGGTGCTCGTCCCGACGGCGGCGATGGTCGCCGCGACGTTCCTGTTGCTCGGCGCGGCCGTCCACAGCGTCATGGACGTCTTCGGCGGCGGGTTGGAACTGCGGCCGTGGGAGGCGACCTCGAGTCGCGCCGTCTACGACCACCATCGCGGGCGGTGGCTCGCGCCGCGTCGCTGGATTCGGTACGACGGTGCGCCCGAAGACTTGCTGCTCTCCGCAGTCATTGCTGTCCCCCTCCTGCTCGCTCTCGACGGCGTTCTCCGGGCGATCGTCGCCGCCGCCGTAGTCGTCGCGGTCGTGTACACAGCCGTCCGACGGCTGCTCCCGACGATCGCGGAAGTAGTCATCACGGGATATCTCGTCCGGACGCTCCCGGATCGCCTCCTGGCTGTGTTGCCCGCTCGGTACGGGCTCGAGCGCGGCAAATAACTGTCAGCCGCGACGGTCGTGACCACTGACCGTCGGAAGCCGCGACCTCGTCTTCGTTCAGTATCGTTATGCGTCTCGGCTGCAAGTTGCCACCAAACGCATGCAGACGACGGTATCCAGGGAGGCCGAACGCGGTATCCGGTGTGCGATCCTCGCCGTCTTCGTCGTCGGCGTCCGCCAGCGGGATCCGGGAGCGGTCTGCAACGCTATCGTCGCGCTCGCGGCGACGTACCTGCCCGGAGCCGTGGAACACCGGTACGACGTGACGTTCAGACCGTGGCAACGCGCGTATCTGAGTACGGCGATGCTCACCCACGCCGTCGGGATGCTGGGGCCGTACGATGATGTCTGGTGGTGGGACCATATGACCCACACGCACTCGGCGACGCTGCTCGGCGGCGTAACCTTCGCCGCGGCCCGCCGACGGGGCCGCGATCCCCGTCCTCGAGTCGTCGCCGTCGTTGCCTGTGCCGGAGTGCTGTGGGAACTCGCCGAGTACGGTATCCACGCGACGGCCACTCGCCTCGGACTCGAGCCCGTCCTCGTCTCCTACGGGAAGACCGACACGCTCTTCGACCTCGTGTTCGATCTCGTCGGCGCGCTTCTCGTACTCGTACTCGGTGACTCCCTCCTCGAGAACATGACACCGGTCGAGGAAAGCCCGTCGTCGACCCCCGATTTGCAGTCCGAATAACAGGCAGTCGTCCGTCTCGTGGCGTCACCGCTGGTCGCCACCACCGATTATCGACCGGGGCGGTGAAACACGCGGGAAGTTCCGTCGTGTCAGTAGCCAGTTTTCACACGAGATCACCGCTCCCGCGCGCGGATGGATTGGCCTCAGTCGACGGGATCTCGCCCGTTTCGGCGAGACTCTTGAATCGACGCAGCGCCGTTTCCGCGATTGTCTTCGGAACGATCCCCAGTCGCTGCACCACTGCAGCCCCCAGTTTGCCGCCGGGCGGATCGAACTGCAACCGGAGCGTCACCTCCGTCCCTCGATCCCCCGGTGCCGGTCGAAAGCGCACTTCGCCCCCGGTGGGGATCGTCGCCCCCTCGAGCGACTCCCATCGCAGGCGTTCTCCGGGCCGGTCATCCACGATTTCCGTCTCCCAGGAGAGGCTCGGTCCCCGCGGCGGCTGTAGTTCCCAGTGGTGGCGGTCCTCGCCGGCCCCCGTCACCTCCGCGACGGGGCCCATGATCCGCGTCAACTGCTCGGGGTCGCGCCAGTACGCTGTGAGTTCGTCCGCAGGGACGCCGACCGTGATCACCCGGTCGACCGTCAGCGGTTCTGTACCATCGGTGGGGGCCGCTTCATCCCGCTCTCCAGTGGCTGCCGAACCGAGCGTCCGGAGGGGACGACCCGTCCCGCTGAGGCCTCGAGCGACGAGCCAGCCGCCGCCGACTGCCATCGCTCCGCCACTGAGCGATCGACGTCTGAGACCGGCAGCCAGCAACACGCCGCCGACGGCAGTTGTGGCCAGTCGTTCGCCGCGACCAATAGACTGGGCGACGTGAGCGCGTTTCTGTTCGGTCATTTCACCGTCGGCATCGTCCTGAACCGGCTCCGTTTCGTGATCGCTCATGATGACACGACAAACAGGACGACGACGATATTGTATCTTACAACTGCAAATGCAACCCCTCGCGGTACCCAATCGCCAATACAGGCAGTGAACGGAACCGATAGGTCGCGATAGTCGCAGTGTACGACATATATCGACCCGATTTTTCATGTCGGATTCGGAGACTGGCTCGAGAAGAGACAGACAGTCATCAAGGCATTGTCTAGTTCTACACCCCTTGACTGGCACGTTTTCGTCGAGAGATTGATGTGGTCTTTGGTAGTTGTAGTAATGTACAAACCGTTCAATTCACTCTCGTACGCTCGACCGACTGCCCACCCACGAATTATGGAAGCCGTCGAGACACATTTTGAGGGTGTGATACCACTTTTCGATTAGGCTTCGGACGGCAAAGTTGACCTGTCCGCTCAATCCTAACCGAGAGGGGAGTCCGATAGGCGGATTGATCGACAAGAAACTTGTCCCGAGGTCTATTGCAGCATACAACCAAAACCACTCGCCGTTGGTCTTGACAGCGATCTCGTCGACAGCGATCGGCCCACGGCGATGCCGTCGGCGGATCGCGCCCGCTGTCAGCCAACCGATGTATCCAGTTCCGAACCTCCGTGAGAGCTTTCAACGCCTAATTCAGCAAGAATCGTCGTTGTCTCCCGAAGCAAACAACCGGTCTGATGAAGACGGACTGCGAACGCCTTGACGGGCGTCACCATTCGCTCTTTCCCCCAAGATTCTTCTAAATCCGTCTCATTGCTCTCGCTGAGCAGGTCTGCGAACATCTTAGCCAATTCACTCAATGGCCTGCTTGATTTTCAAACTGGCTCAACTAGACTGTGCGCGTGTAGATTTCGGTCATATCTAAGTCTTAATCAAAAATCTCGGTATTGGTTAATAATAGTACGTTATTGATTAACAATAAAATATAAATAAGGCCGCTAATAATATCCAATCGCAATGGCCGATGATGATTCGGATGTAGATCGGCGAAATGTTCTTCGAAAGGCTAGTGTCGGATTAGCTAGTGTTGCTGGTATCGCAGGTATTTCCGGAAACGCTTCCGCTTCTCCAGACCAAACAGATTATCAGACTGGTGAAACCGTGGCAGCATGGCCGTGTCTGGACTGTGGATCCACTATGAGGTTGTTCAAGAATCCTCCCGCCGATAACTGGGATCATGTCGATGAACGAGTACACCGAAATATGGTAGGGACTGTTGTCGAGACCTGGACTACGCAGTACGAGACTTGGGTGAAGGTTGAGTTCGACGATGGGCCGACCGGTTGGGCACATGCGACCACCTTGAACTAGATAATAAATACATGACATATTTGGCACTGTCTAGATGAGAGTTTGACGAACGAGCAGGTGGTGGCGAGAAGTGTCCATGCAGTTCGCCAACCTGCTCAGAGAGACCTTAGACGTAGACTGTGATGAGGTTTGGGAGAACGAGCGCACCCCGACGCCCGTCAGGGTGTTCGGGGTGCGATTGCATTCGATAGGGTTGTCAGTTCGGGAGGTCGTCGCAGTGCTCGAATTACTTGGTATTGACCGTTCGCACGGCGCAATTTGGAACTGGACGCACAAACTGTCGGAGGCCCAGAGCGACCCGCCGACGTCCACGAGAGCAAAGCTCTCGTGCGGCCCATCAGAACGCTTCGCGTTCTGAGGACGGCGCAACCGTCGCGGGTCGCGGTCGACGAGAAACAGATCGAGGTAGACGGCGAAAAGAAGTGGTTGTACGCCGCGATCGACACAGAATCAAAGCTACTACTCGAAATCGACGTGTTCAGCCGCCGCGAGACTGACCCCGCGGCGGCGTTCCTGCACCGACTCATCGAGAAACACGATATTGTCGAGACAGAGTTTCTCGTAGATGCTGGCGGCTATCTGACTGCCCTCGCTCGTCATGAATTGAGCGGTCAGCTCAACTACAGCGATCGAAACCACGTCGAAAAGTGGTTTCAGACTGTCTCAATGAGGATCGACCGCTTTCACTCGTCCTGGCGGGGCAGTCCAGCCAGCGCACGCCGCTGGCTGAAACGTTTCAGACACCATTATAACCACGATCGACCGAATCAAGCGCTCAATGGACGAATGCCGGCTGAGGAGGTGCTGAACTAGCCAGTGCTTCATCAACCACATCTCTGCACAATGACAGTGATACGTAGACTATCTGTCTCCGTTGTACGAACATTCTTCGCTACAGTACTGTCGTGGGCTCGGCCTCTCTAACTAGACAGAAGGTGAAGAAACCATAGAGCTCACTCAGTTCATCGAGAGCATACCGTCGACGGATTAATTCCACCTGCGAGCGATTCCATACTGACGGTTTCGATCAGACGATCCGAAGGAGTTTCTCCGGAATCGTTCCGCTCGAAGTACTATAACAGAGATGATGTGAACAGGATATTATCTGCATCTCAGAATGTATTGGACGGATTGAGACAGACATTCTGCCTCCACCGTGCACAGCGGTCTATATCTCCTGAACGTACGCGTACTCGTCCGAGAGTGCTTCGGCGTCCTCGCGGAGCAAGGCGACGACGAGACAGTCGACGTGATCCTCGAAGTATTCGACGAGGTCGGCGATCCGGTTCGAGTCGATCGCCTCGAGCGAATCCAGCAGCATGAACGGAACGATTTCGTAGACGTCGTGAACCAGATAGCCCGCGAGTGCAAAGACGAGTCCGGTGACCTCGCGCTCGCTCTCCGAGAGGTGATCGATGGTGTCCTCGTACGTCGTTCCGTCGGCGGTCGAGCGGACGATGTGCAGGTCGAACGCGGTCCGCGTGACCTTCCGCCGGCCCTCCCGGACCGTTTTCTCACGACGGTCGATCCAGATGCGATCGATATTCCTGTATTCGAGAAGCGACAGAATCGACTGCATGTGCTCGTTGAACGCGTCGACGGCGTTTTCTTCGATCCGGTCGACGCGAGTCCTGAGATCCGTCAGTTCGTCTTCGACGCGCTCGCGGCGCTCTTCGAGTTCGCTGCGCTCCTCGATCGTCCCCTCGATCTCCTCGATTCGGGCTTGGACGTCGTCGCGTTCGTCCTCGAGATTCTCCCGTTCGAGTTCGAGCCGGTTCAGTTCGCGGTGGGTCTCGATAACCTCGCCGTACTCCGCGTTCTCGAACGTTTCGGCCTCTGACTCGAGGTCGTCGATCCGGTCCTGTTGGTCCGCGAGTTCGGCCTCGAGTTCCTCGATACGCTCTTCTCGGCGCTCGAGTTGATCGTCGATCGCCGACAGTCGCGTTTCGATCTCACCGCGTCGCTGCGTTCGCTCGCGAAGCTCCTTCCGACGCGAGGAGAGGTCGTCGATCTGTGCTTGCAGCTCGCTCCGTTCGTCGAGCTGGTCCTGACGGAGCGATCGCAATCGCTCGAGCGTCGATTCGATCCGGTCGCGGCCGACCTGCGAGCCACACGTCCAGCAGACGACGTCGTCGTCCGCGAGCAGCTGTTCGGTGATGTCGCCGTCGCCATCGTCCGCCGACTCGACCGGGTCCTCGAGATCCAGCTCGAACCCGTCGCCATCGAGCCGTTCCTCGTTGAATCGGATCACGCTCTGGAGTTCGCTCACGGTCGAATCGAGCGACCGCTTCCGGGCGCGAAGCTCCTGGATTCGCCCTTCGAGCCGATCTGGCGACTCGTGATCGTCGTCGAATGCCTCGAGTTCTGCCACTAGTTCGTCGCGTTCCCGCTCGAGTTCGGCGTAGCTCTCCCGTTCCGTTTCGAGATCGTACTCGATGGACTCGAGTTCGGTCCGCGCCGCCTGGAGATCCGCAAACGCCGACTCGATCTCTTCTTTCCGGTCGCGACTCGCCTCGACGTCGAGATCGAACGCCTCGAGGTTGGCTTCGAGGTCGGCGATTTGCTCGGTCATCGATTCGATCTCGGCTTCGAGTTCTCGTTTCTTCGCCTCGAGCCCGGGGAGTTCAGAATCGAGCTGCGAGAGCCGCTCGAGACGATCGTCGAGGTCGCGTTTTTCGGCCTCGAGAGTGGAGATTTCGGCTTCGATCTCGTCCGTATCGATCGGACGCATGATGAGTTCGCGGAGGTCGTCACCGCGTCGCACGGCCTGACGCGCCTCGTTGGACTCGAGCAGGAAGGCGAAGAGATCCGCGAGTTCCGGATCGTCGAGATAGGGATCGCCGTCGAAGACCACTTCGCCGTTGCGTCGCTCGAGGTATCGGTCGTATTGATTCCCGTCGAATTCCAGTTCGGCGCGTCCGGCGTCCGCATCGCCTTTCAGCGAGGAGTGCCGACTGCCCAGTGCCGCCATGATCGACTGGAGGAACGAGGTTCGGTTCGTCGCGTTCCGGCCGGTCAGGACGTTTACGCCGGGTTCGAGCGTTACCTCGGTGCGATCGATACCGCCGATATTCTCCGCGAGAACGCTGATCGACGAAATAACTGACTCTGGAGATGACATAATTGTTGTTTCACGCCGATGGCTATAAATGCTATGCGGTAACGGCCGGTTTTTGACGTGACACTTTCGTACAACCTCAGTTGAAACGACGGACACACCGATCGCACAGTCGCCGTACGATCGGACGTGCAGCGACGTTTAGCGGCGACTGTCGCCCTCTGTGACGTCACAATCACAGCCACCCTGGTCGAGTAACTCGGCGACGGAATAGTCGGTTCCGCAGTTCCCACAGATGGTGCGGACATCGACGAACACGTCGTACTCTCGATCCGTAATTTCCCCTGCGTTCCCCAGTTCCTCGAGCGTGGATTCGGTGACGACTTGCGTTCGACCGGCGAGTCGCTGGACGGTCTCTTTCTTCCGCTCGAGTCGGTCTTCGGTGTCCTCTTCGGGGAGGGACGCATCGCGGACGTTCGTGAGATACGTATAGATCGTCTGGTGAGTGACGAAATCGGAGCGGACGTCGTCGATGTCGATTCCCGATCGTTCCAGTTCGCGTCGCTTTCTGACCGCGTCGGAGCGCGATACGTCGTCGTCCGTCAGCGTTCGATAGAGGGTTTCGATATCGGAATCGAGCACCGATCCGCCCGCATCACGGATGGCCGCTCGAAGGACGGCCTTGTTGAACTCGGTCGCGAGATCGCGGAGACTCGTTCGGTCCGTCCCGTCGCCGATCCACTCGGCCTCGAGGCGATCGCCCCACGACTCGAGGTCGTACTCGTCCATCACCCGCTCGATCTTGGTTCGACGACCGCCGCTCGAGTCGTCTGTCATACCGGTACTCACTGACGCCTATCGTACAAATGTTGCGGTTACCGCACCGCAACCGGCCACAGACGTACTCAAGTAGCATCTCTCCATCGAAACCAGTTCGAATTATGCTGCTATAAGACACCCTTCATAGCGGAGACCGATTATTTACAACACACGTACATGACTATACGCTGGAGAGCTTCGATGAAACGTGTGAGTGCGGTTGCGACAGGATTGAAGCGGTCCGACAGAGGAGGAGTACTGTCACGTATTGTACTCTCAGTATGTGTGCGCTGACTTCTCAACTGTAGTCTGATTCGTCGGAACGGTCAAATGAGTCCCGTGAGAGAGAAGCAGAGGTCGTGTCATTCGGTGACAACCTATTCGCCACCCTGCGGTTTGCTGGCTCCCTGAGATTACAGGGATAGGGGTGTAATTTTGCTTGTTCGGTTGCGGTTCTAT
This sequence comes from Natrinema zhouii, assembly GCF_013456555.2. Taxonomy (GTDB): domain Archaea; phylum Halobacteriota; class Halobacteria; order Halobacteriales; family Natrialbaceae; genus Natrinema; species Natrinema zhouii. Next base: position 313,727 of record NZ_CP059154.1, on the reverse strand, counting down.
TTCGAGACGGTTCTATGACGGTTGGCGGACGAACCGCCGTTTTTACCGTTCGAACGCAATAGTTCCGTTTGCACGGTTGTATGCTGAGTCCGATCTGCTGCTGGCCTTGACGAACGGTGCGTTCACGGTGTCCGAACGGGTTGTCGCATTCGTTCGGCTTCCAATCCGATTGCCCAGTTCTCGGCGTCGAGCGGCGACCGGCCTCTCAACGAGCAGGGTGGCGGCGAAGACTGCGTCGCAGGTCACCGGTTCGACCACCGCGAGTCGGACACCTGCTCCCGACAGACAGTGTCCGCCCCCGCCGACTGGCTCGCCAGTGAAACCGGCGAGACCAAAACGTTTGTTTCCCATTACCGAACGGTTCGCGACCCGGTCGGCTCGAGCCAGTCGCCTCGATTCGACCGGCTGACCCACGACGGCTCCCAGTCGGCGAGCGATGGCAGACGTTTCGTGCGAGATCGAACGCCAATCACCGTTCGTCGTCGTGGCGATCTCGTTTCACGTCCGTCGCGGGCAGACGGGGAGTAAGTTTAACATGGCCCTCCCCAAAGGGGGTGCTATGACAGCTCCCGAAGAGCTAGTGGTACAGACGTATCGATGTCCCGATTGCGAGGGCTCGCTCTCGTTCGAACGGCGTTCGTGGCAGTGTGCGGACTGCGGTCACGTTCCGCGTCATGCCGCGGATTGATAACGTATTTTCGGCATAGATCGGAGCTCTGCCGGCCCAAACCGGTCGATCAGAAGCGTACACTTTTGTCGGTCCGCTGGCGACACACGACTACAACAATGGACGAAGACGCGCTCGAGTACCACCGTGCCGATCCACCGGGGAAGATAGAGATTTCGACGACGAAACCGACGAACACGCAACGTGACCTCTCGCTGGCGTACTCGCCGGGCGTCGCCGCGCCGTGTCGAGAGATCGCCGCGGACGCGGACGACGCCTACCAGTACACGACGAAGGGCAACCTCGTCGGCGTCGTCTCGAACGGCTCGGCCGTGCTCGGACTCGGCGACATCGGCGCACAGGCCTCAAAGCCGGTTATGGAAGGGAAGGGTGTCCTGTTCAAGCGCTTCGCCGATATCGACGTCTTCGACATCGAACTCGATCTCGACGATCCGGACGCGTTCGTCGAATCAGTCGCGGCGATGGAGCCGACCTTCGGCGGGATCAATCTCGAGGACATCGCGGCTCCACACTGCTTCGAAATCGAGGAACGCCTCCGCGAGCGCCTGTCGATCCCCGTCTTCCACGACGACCAGCACGGCACCGCGATCATTAGCGGTGCCGCGCTGCTCAACGCCGTCGAGATCTCCGGCAAGGACCTCGAATCGCTCAAGGTCACGTTCGCGGGCGCGGGTGCGGCCGCGGTCGCGACGGCCAAGTTCTACGTCTCGCTGGGCGTCAAACGGGAGAACATTACGATGTGCGATATCGACGGGATTCTGACCACGGGGCGGGCGGAATCCGGCGACCTGAACGAGTACAACCGAGAGTTCGCGCAGGATCGCCCCGAGGGAGCCCTCGCGGACGCCATGGCCGGCGCGGACGCCTTCGTCGGCCTCTCGACCGGCGGCATCGTCAGCCAGGAGATGGTCCGATCGATGGCAGACGATCCGATCATCTTCGCGATGGCCAACCCCGATCCGGAGATCGACTACGAGGACGCCAAATCGGCCCGCGACGATACCGTCATTATGGCCACCGGTCGCTCGGACTACCCCAATCAGGTCAACAATGTGCTCGGGTTCCCCTTCATCTTCCGCGGCGCGCTGGACGTCCGCGCGACCGAGATCAACGAGGAGATGAAGGTCGCGGCGGCGTCGGCGCTGGCCGAGCTGGCCAAACAGGACGTCCCGGACTCGGTGGTGAAGGCGTACGGCGACCAGCCGCTGCAGTTCGGGCCGGACTACATCATTCCGAAGCCGCTGGACGCGCGCGTCCTCTTCGAAGTCGCTCCCGCAGTCGCGCGGGCAGCGATCGAGTCGGGCGCGGCCCGCGCCGACCTCGACGTCGACGAGTACGTCGAAGCGCTCGAGGCGCGCCTGGGCAAGTCCCGGGAGATGATGCGGGTCGTGATCAACAAGGCGAAATCCGATCCGAAGCGGATCGCGCTGGCCGAGGGGACTGATGAGACGATCGTCCGCGCGGCGTCGCAAATCGTCGAACGAAACATCGCGAAGCCGGTCCTGATCGGCGACGAGGACGACATTCGGGCCACGGTCACGGCTCTCGGCCTTGAGTTCGAACCGGACGTCGTCGATCCCGAAAGCGGCGAGTACGGGGCGTACGCCGACCACCTCCACGAGCGCCGAAAGCGAAGCGGGATCACCCGCCGCGAGGCCGAGTCGATGATCCGCGATGATACCAACTACTTCGGTAGCGTCATGGTCGATCGCGGCGACGCCGACGCGATGCTCACGGGGCTGACGAACCACTACCCGTCGGCGCTGCGGCCGCCGCTGCAGGTGATCGGCACGGCCGACGACGCGAACTACGCCGCGGGCGTCTACATGCTCACGTTCAAGAACCGCGTCGTCTTCGTCGCCGACGCGACGGTCAATCAGGCCCCCGACGAGGACGTCCTCGAGGAGGTCACCCGCCACACCGCCGACCTCGCGCGTCGGTTCGACATCGAACCCCGCGCAGCCCTGCTCTCGTACTCGGACTTCGGCAGCGTCGACAACGAGGGAACCCGCAAACCGCGCGAGGCGGCCCGTCGCCTCCGCGAGGACCCCGACGTCGACTTCCCCGTCGACGGCGAGATGCAGGCCGACACCGCCGTCGTCGAGGAGATGCTGACCGGGACCTACGAGTTCAGCGACCTCGAGAAGCCGGCGAACGTGCTCGTCTTCCCGAACCTCGAGGCGGGCAACATCGGCTACAAGCTGCTCCAGCGACTCGGCGGCGCGGACGCAATCGGCCCGATGCTCGTCGGCATGGACGAACCGGTCCACGTCCTGCAGCGAGGCGACGAGGTCAAGGACATCGTGAACCTCGCGGCCGTCGCGACCGTCGACGCGCAGGAAGAGTAACTTCCGCAAGCGACTACAGGGTGCGGGCAGATTTTCGGCGTCTTCATGAACGGAGTAGTAACGGACCGGCGAGAGCAACGCTCCCGCGGCAAACCGGTTTGTGCGACACCGTGAACCTCGCGGCCGTGGAACAGTGGACGCGCAGGGTGATCGTTTCAGTGGCTACTATCGTACGCCGACGATTCCGAGAGTACCGCCGATCCGTCGAGGTCCCAGTCCGTGAGATACCGTTCCTCCGCAGCGACCAGTTCCGCGAAGAGTTCGCGCGCTCGCTCCGTCTGGAGCGTCCGGACCTGCGGGTCGAGCAGGAAGCCGGCGAACGCCTCGTCGACGTCGTCGGTTCGTGCGGCTTCGACGATCGTTTCGATCGTATCGACGTGGGTAGTGATCAGCGAGCGCACCTGTCGCGGGAAGCCGCCGGCGGCGAGCGGTCTGATCTCGTTCTCTCGAACGAGTGCGTTCGTCTCGACGACAGCTCCGTCCTCGAGGTCAGAAACCTGGCCGACGTTCGGCATGTTGACGTTCGTCGTAAACGACTCTCCCCCTGCGAGCGCTTCGAGCATGTCGGCGAACACTTCCTCGGAGGACTCGAGTTCGAACTCGCGGTCGCCCTCGAGCCAGGCCGTCACGTCGGTCGTCTGCTCGGATTCGGCCGGCGTCCAGTGCTTCGATCGGTAGTCGCTTCCCGTGTACGTGATTCCCCAGCGCTCGAGGTCGGCGTCGCTCCCGTTGAGGAACCACGTCGCGTACTCGACCAGGTGGCGGTCTCCGGCCGCGGGGAAGATCCCGAAGCGTCGGAACAGTTCCCACGTTACCTGCTGGTTGTCGACGAAGACGGACTCGTCCTCGAGGGCTGCCGGCTCGAAGACTCGGTTGGCTTCCTCGGCGTCGACGAAATCCTCGAACAGCGGCCAGAGGTCGACTCCCTGACAGCGAGCCTCGTCGATCCACGTGAAGTGATTTATTCCTTTCACGTTGCAGGTGATGTCCTCGCGGGTCGCTTCCATGTCCAGCTGCTCGCTCGCGAGCGATGCGAGGTACGATCGGGTTCCCATTACTTCGTGACAGAGTCCGACGGCGTTGATATCGGGGTACTCGTCGTAGAGCGCGCGGGTGACGAAGTGGACGGGATTCGTGAAGTTGAACACCCACGCGTCCGGGCAGTGCTCGCGAATCGCGGCAGCGAACTCCCTGTACAGCGGGATCGTGCGCATCGCTCGGAAGATCCCGCCGGGCCCGATAGTCGCTGCGACGGGGCCGTGGATGCCGTACTTCTGTGGAATATCGATATCGTGGACGAACGTCTCCGTGGGATCGAACTGCGTGGATGTGATCACGGCGTCGGCACCCTCGAGCGCCGCGTCGAGCGCGTCGACCGCCTCGTAGGTCCACTCGCCGCTGGTCTCGTGTTCGTCCTGAACCCAGTTGCCGAAGCGCGCGTTCAGCGCGGCGCCCTCATAGTTCGCGTCGTACAGCCGAACCTCGCCGTCGAGCTCGGAGAGGGCCATATCCCGAACGAACTTCGGTGCCCACTGGCGACTCCCGCCGCCGATATAGGTAATCGTCATGTCGGTCCCGTCGATAGCACTCGCCGCTCGGTGGCTTCGCGGACACATACCACGTAGCATGGCTATCGCTCCAATAAGCGTTTGGACTCTCACACCGGTCACTACCCGATATGGGCCGTTCCTCGCGTGGTATCCGTCGAACGCGAGATGGAACTATCGCAATCCGTTAGAGGTCGACCGGCTCACCTCGTTCCGCGGAGTCGTGGAGCGCTTCGATGATACGCATGTCCCGCAAGCCGTGTCGACCGTCCGGATAGAGGTCGCCGTCGCCGAGAAGTCGGTCCGCGAAGTAGTCGAACCCCTCCTCCATCTCGCGCTCCGCGTCGAAGCTTCCGTGTTCGACCGTGACCGAGAGGTCGCCCCGCGAGAGGTGCAGCGAACACTCCCCGTGGAACGCCGGCCGGAGCTCGATTCGTCCCTCGGTTCCCGTGATCTTGAGATGGGTGTCCTCGTGGGCGTGCTGGCTCGAGGTCGAGATCATCTGCACGTCGTCTTCGAAGACCAGCAGCGACGAGGACCGCTCGTCCGGGACGTCGGCGAACGCCTCGTGGTTCGAGACCATCTCGGCCTGCACGCTGACGGGGTCGCGTCGGAGCAGGAACCGGGTCGTGTTGATCGAATAGATTCCCAGGTCCATCACCGAGGTGCCGTACCCGCTCAGATCGGCGTCGAGACGCCACTGATCGGGGTCGGGGATCATCTCGAGCAGGTGCTGACTGTTGTGGCCGTAGACCGACACCGGCTCCCCGAGGAAGCCGTCGGCGATCAACTCGCGGGCCCGTTGCACCGCCGGGTCGGTCTGCATGCGATAGGCGATCATCAGGGGCACGTCCGCTTCTTCGCAGGTCGCGACCATCCGTTCGGCGCGCTCGACGGTCGCCTCCATCGGCTTTTCGCAGAGGACCGCCTTGTCCAGACCGGCCGCGGTCTCGGCATACTCGAGGTGGGTGGCGTTGGGCGTGCCGATGTAGACCGCATCGTACTCGTCGCTGGCCGCACCGTCGTGGAACTCGTCGTAACTGATCCCGCGTTCGACGCCGTTCTCCTCGGCCGCTCGTGTCGCCTTCTCCGCCGAACTGCTGACGAGGACCGTCACCTCGCCCAGATCCGACGATTCGATCGCCGGGAGCGCGAGGTCGGTCGTCCACCAACCAAGGCCGATTAAAGCGTATCTGATAGTGCCGCTCTCGGTCGTCTGCCACGTTCGCCCCTCGTAGCTGTCGAGCCACTCGATCATAGCGGACCTAGTCACCAGCCTGATAAAAAACGACCGGTGGTTGCGTCGTGTCGGGTCGCTTGACGATATCGATCGGGCGCGCAGAGATTCGCTACTCGCGGACGGGATAGCTATTGATCTCCACGACCACGAGCGAACGGCTGAACGCTCGCCGCTCGGTCCTCGAGATCGGCGAGACCGCGTTCACGGCAACTGATAGAACGCTGATGGAACCGAACCGTATCAATCTCGTGTGGCTTCCGAGTGAATCTACGCTGTCGATCCCGGCACATTTCCACGATTCAGTAATGCCGAACGATCGTTCGCTGTCATTGTGGGGGTGAGTGTCGACTGATTCTGTCAGAGACGCTCTCGAATGCGACAACCCGCCCCGTTACGGCGATTCAGCCCCCGCACTCACGGCACCGTTCCGTCCGTGATTGCTAAACAAGAATAACTACGCTCGGTCGATGGCGACCGCTCGAGTCGTCTGCGCTCTCCCTGAGTAGTATCTCAGACCGAGTGCATAACCGGCGCTACTCCTGAGAGAAGTGTTTCGGACAGATTCCGCGATTACAGACATAAGACTGTAACACGCTTGCTCGCATGTGAAACCCACGCACATTCTGTTCGTCATTACATAACGGCAACCCAGTCCTGAGAAACGAGGAGAGAACTCCGAAATTCGTCCGTTGATCAAGTGCGTTTCACCGAGGGAGCGACGCCGCTATCAGTCGATCGAATACTACCGATGACCGGACTGCAGTCGGTGAAAAACGTCATTCGTTTCGAACGACGGCTCGAGTGCATTACATGAGTCAGTCCGTAATCGGCTGTAACCGCTTTGCTCCCGCGGTGTGACGTTCAGTCGTCCCCGCTAATACGAGTGGACTCCGTCCGCTCACCGACGTGGAACCGGTACTCGCCTGTTTCGAGTACGTGTCCTCGATCTGGGTCGAAGTAGCCGAGCGCGGACGGATCGATCCCGACGTCGACCGTCGTAGACTCGCCGGGGTCCAGGTCAGCCCGTTCGAACCCGACCAGCGAGCGTTCAGGCCTGACGCGCGAGGCGTTCGTCTGCGTCGCGTACACCTGTACGGTCTCCGTTCCGGGGCGGTCCCCGACGTTCGAGAGCGTGACGCTGACCGTCGCCGCCGGTCCGCCGTCATCGGACGACGTGCCCGACCCGTCCGTGACCGCGACGTCGTCGACGTCGAACTCGGTGTAACTCAGTCCGTGGCCGAACGGATACAGCGGGTCGTAGGAATCGGGGTGTTCGTGGTCGCCGATCGGCGTCGGATGAGCGAGCGCGTCGTGGTGTTGCGGGAGATCACCGTGGGATTTCGGCATCGTAATCGGGAGCCGGCCGCTCGGATCGTTCTCGCCGAACAGCGTCTCCGAGACGGCGACGCCGCCCTCCGTTCCCGGGAAGTACGCCATGAGAATCGCCGGGACGTGCTCGGCCATCCAGTCGACGATCAGCGGCCGACCGGTCACGAGCACGCCGACGACGGGCGTCCCGGTCTCGTGAACCCGCCGAACGAGCTCGCGCTGGGCGTCCGACAGCCGAAGGTCGCTCCGTGTGGGCCACTCCCCGGTTGCGACGCCCGCCTCGGCCTGCGGACCGAACTCGTGAAGATACCAGCCCTCGCCGAGCGCGAGCACGGCGACGTCGGCGTCCGCCGCCTTCTCGACCGCCGCGTCGACGTCGACGGGTTCGTTGAGCGTCGTCCCCGCCGCGTGGGTCACCGTGCCGTCGGTGCTCTCGGTGATCGCCTCGAGGATCGTCGTCCCCGGCAGCCCGTCGTCGCGACTGACCGACCAGCCGCCGAGCTGGTGGACCATGTCGTCGGCGTTCGGCCCGCCGACGAAGACGTCCTCGTCGTCCTCGAGCGGGAGGACCCCCTCGTTTTTCAGCAGCGTCATCGACTCGCTGGCGACCTCGCGAGCGGTCTCGCGGTGGTCCTCCGACCCGAGCGTTTCCATCACCTCCCCCTCATCGACGGAGGGGTCCTCGAACAGGCCGAGTTCGAACTTGGCGCGGAGCACCCGTTCCACGCTCGCGTCGACGACCGACTCCTCGAGCCGCCCGGATTCGACGAGTTCCACGACGCGGTCGGCGTGGTCGACGTGCCCGACCGACGCGACGTCGACACCGGCCTCGCGGGCCTGTCGCACGCCGTCGGCATGGTCGCGAGCCGTCCGGTGGTCCTCGTGGAGGTGGCGGATCCCGTCCCAGTCCGAGACGACGTGGCCCTCGAAGCCGAGGTCGTCGCGGAGGAGTTCCGTGAGGGCGGCGGCTGACCCGTGGGAGGGCTCACCGTTGATCGAGTTGTACGACGGCATCACGGAGTCCGCGCCGGCGGCGAGCGCCCGCTCGAACGCCGGGAGGAACGTGTTCCGGAGTTTGTACTCGGAGATATCGACCGGCGACGCGTCCTCGCCGCGTTCGGGCTCCCCGTAGGCGGGGAAGTGTTTGAGAGTGGCGAGCACGCCCTCGGGATCACCGACCCCGTCACCGCGGTATCCCCTGACTTTCGCGGCGGCCAGTTCGCCGACGAGGTGCGGGCTCTCGCCGAACGTCTCGAACACTCTCCCCCAGCGCGGCTCGCGGCCCACATCGACGGTCGGACCGTAGTTCTGGTGAGCGCCGGTCGCACGGATTTCCCGGGCGGTGATTTCGGCGCTGTCCTCGAGCAACTCCGGGTCCCACGTCGCGGCCGCCCCGAGTCCGTTCGGAAACGACGTCGCGCCGGTGATGTAAGCGTGACCGTGGACCGCGTCGACGTTCAACAGCAGCGGGATGCCGAGTCGGCTCTCCTCGACGGCGACGCGCTGGAGTCGATTGGCGATCCGCACCGCCTCGGCCGGATCGCTGGTGAGCGACCCGGCCCAGCCGAACGGCGCGACGGCACCAATTCCGTCCCGCGCGACGGTCTCGACGAGGTCCTCGACGTCGAGATCCTCCCTGAAACTCCCGCCCCAGGACCCCGTCACCTGGCCCGCCTTTTCGGCGAGGGTCATTCGCTCGAGCAAGTCCGCTACGCGCTCCGACGTCGGTGCCGACTCCCGGCGGTACGTCGGCGTCTCGGATCGATCGTCCATTGGTTGTGAGGTGTTACCGTAGCGCTATAAACGTTATCAACCGTCTCACCGACGCGCCGCGCGCGTCAGTCGTCGACTGCGGGCTCTCCCGGCCGGTAGCCGCGGCTGATGGCCTTCCACTTCCCGGAGCGGAACCGGTAGTAGTTGATCAGCGCGCCCGGAACGCTCTCGGCGAGAAAGGACAGGTAGAGACCGAACAGGCCGAGCGACGTCGTCGCGCCGAGGTAGACCAGCGGAATGGCGAAGCCGAACATCCCGATCGCGCGGCCGTAGAACGGCCAGTTCGTGTCGCCGGTCGCGTCCAGCGCGCCCGCGACGCTACTCGTGATGCCCTGCGGAACGACGGCGATGCACGCGGTGTACACGAGCGCGACGGCGACGGGAACGGTGGGCGACGCGGGGTCGTCGACGAAGAGTCGGACGATCGGATGCGCGAAGAGCGCGACGACGACCGCTGCGAACAGATAGACGACGACAGTGAAGACGGTTATCTCGCGCCCGTACTGCGCCGCCGTCTCCTCGTCGTCGGCGCCGAGGGACTGCCCGACGAGGCTGCTCGCGGCGAGACCGAATCCCCATCCCGGCGTGTTCATCAACCCCCAGATGCGTCGACTGATGATGTAGGCCGCGACGACGTGCGAGCCGAAGAGACCCACGAAGACGAGGATCGGAAACCGGGCGACGGTCCAGACGGAACTGCGACCGACGACGGGCAGTCCGATGGCGACGAGGTCCGCGAGCATCTTCCGCTCGAGGTACCGGTCGATCCAGCGAACCCGAATCGGGAACTCGCCGACGCCCGGGAGGCGACCGAGCGCGAGACCGAGCGCGAACGCGGTCGTGACGCAGATACTGGCGATGACGGTCCCGAGCGCCGCGCCGACGACGCCCATGTCGAGCGCGAAGATGAACACCGCGTTGAGGACGACGTTGATGAGTGCGCCGCTGGACCGAACGACCATCGGCGTCCACGCGTCGTCTGCGCCGACGAGGGCGCGACTCCCGATCTGGTTGAGAATGGCGAACGGGACGCCGAGCGCGAGGACGCGCAGGTAGTCGGCGCCGTAGCCGATCGCGACGGGATCGTCGCTCAGCAACGAGACGAGTTCGACCGGCACGGCCCAGAACAGCGCGCTCACGGGGAGAGCGACCGCCGTGACGAGGAACGCACTGGACCGGACGACCTGCCCGATCTCGTCGTACGCCGATGCGCCGTATCGCTGGGAGACGAGGGCGATCGTTCCCGCCGCCATCCCGCCACCGATGGCGAACGTCATCCCCCAGTACGGTCCGGCGAATCCCATTCCCGCGATTGCCGTCGGTCCGAGGACGACGCCGACCATGGCGACGTCGGCGACGCCTTTCGACATCCGGGCGAGGCCGGTGACGATTCGCGGCCAGGCCAGATCCGTCGTTTCGCGCGCCCGCTCGAGCGAGATGATCCCGAGGCGAGCGAGCAACGTCCCGATACCGAGCAGGAGCAACTGGAGCGGGTTCGTGCGAGGTACCAACGTATACTCGCCGTCTTCGAGACCGCTAAAATCTATCTCTTTCGTTCACCGCGTGATCCACCGCTTTCGACGCGCTACTCGAAATTCGGCCTCTCGACGGCTTCGTCTTCGGCCTCGCGCCAGGTGTGTTCGGGCGTCCAGCCGAGGTCGCGCTCGGCCGTCGACAATCCGAGCTGTTTGGCGAGCGTCCACCGCCGGTCGGGAGACGGCGGGAGCATGAGCGTCGTGTTCACACGGTCCCTTCGGAAAGCCCGATAATAGTTGTTGTGCGATGCATCGTCGATCGAGTGGCACGATTACCACCGGCAAACCGAGCGACAATCCGGGGAGACGACCGCACAAACGGAGCGTTTCGGTACCTCTCCCTCACTATTAAATAGCAAGCTGTGGAACGGTTCAGATGCGGTAACAGTACCCATGCTAGAGAATTTCCCCAGCAACGAGAATAGACGACGGACCTTCCTGAAATCGCTCGGCGTCCTCGGCGTTTCGGCGGCGGCCGCCGGCCCCGCCGTAACGGCACAGGAATCGGCCGACTCAGCCACGGACTACCATCAGGCGCTCCGAGACGAACTCACCGCCTCGAGCCGCCAACAGAAGCAACTGCCGGCGGGGTCGTACGTCTACGGAACGACGGAGGAGGCGGCGATCGACGCGTTCTCGCTCGAAGGAGGCGGGACGGAGACGGAGATTCAGGTCGACACGGACGCCGTCCCGATCACGAAAGCCGAACGGCTCGAGATTCCCGACGCCAGCGACGACCCGGCGGAGTACGCGTATCGCGGCGAGATCACCGACCGGTCGTTCGACGAGGGGGATCTGCTCCTGGCCGTCGCGTACATGCGAAGCGAGTCCGACGATGCCGAAGCGAACGCGGCGTTCGGGTATCGAGATTCGGATTCAGACGGGGCCACCGCGTCCGGCGACAACTTCGTCCAGCGCGGCGCGGCTATCGAGCCGAGCGGCGAGTGGATGCGATACTTCTTCCCCATCGAGGTTGGCGCGAAACCGGCCGGCTCGGACCAGGTCCCGGCGCTCGAGTTCCACACTGGCTACGCCGAGCAGACGATCGAGTTCGGCGGGATCGCGCTGTTCGATTACGGTGATTCGGACGTCTCGCTCGAGACGCTCCCGCCGTATCACTACGAGGGACGAGCCGAGGACGCCGAGTGGCGCGAGGCCGCTCACGAACGCATCGAGGAGATCCGGAAGACGGACATCGAGGTAGAGGTTCTCAATCCCGGCGGCCAGCCGATGGACGGTGCGACGGTCGACCTCGAGATGACCGACCACGAGTTCGACTTCGGCAGCGCCGTCTCCGTCGAGCACGTCACCGGCGAGAGCGAGGACGACGAGATCTACCGGGAGACGTTCCTCGAGAACTTCAACAGGGCCGTCGTCGAGAACGGGCTGAAGTATCCCGCCTGGGAGGGCGACTGGGACATCGACAACGACGCGACCAGGGCGACGCTCGAGTGGCTCAACGAGCGCGACATCCCCACGCGCGGCCACTATCTCCTGTGGGAGGAGTATAGCAATGCCGGCGGCGGCGGGATGAACGTCGACCCCGACCAGTCCGCCGCGGAGATCGAGGCGGAGATTTCAGAGAAGATCGAAGGCCACGCTACCGAGTTCGAGGGCCAGGTCTCCGACTGGGACATGCACAACCACCCGATCTGGCAGTCCAATTTCCGCGACGACGACGAGTTGGGATGGGACGCCGTCGACCGGTGGTGGTCGGTCGCCGACGAGGCTACGGACGCCGGACTCTACACCAACGAAATGGGTGCCATCGGCGGCCAGTGGCAGCGGAGTCAGTACTACGACTACATCTCCTACTTGGTCGAGAACGAGTACCCGATCGACGGAATCGGATTCATGGGCCACCACCAGCAGCAGTACAACCAGATGCTCGATGTGGCGGACATGATCGCCGGCTTCGACCAGTTCGCGGAGTTCGGGCTCCCGCTCCTCGTCACCGAGTTCGACATCGAGATATTCGACCGGCGAAACGCACAGGACGTCGCGGTCCAGGCGGACTACCTCCGGGACTTCCTCACGGTGGCGTTCAGCAAGGAAGCCGTGGAAGGCGTCCTCTCGTGGGGCTTCTGGGCGGACGACCACTGGCGGCCGACGGGTGCCTACTACGATTCCGACTGGAGCCTGCGGGCACACGGCGAGCAGTTCCTGGAACTCGTCTTCGAGGAGTGGTGGACCGACGAGACCGGCGAGACTGACGACGAGGGTGTCTACGCCACGCGCGGCTTCAAGGGAAGCTACACGGTCACCGCCGAGAAGGGGGCCCTGTCCGGCGAGACGACCGTCACCGTGGACGACGAGACGGAATCGGTGACGGTCGAGCTCACTCCACCGGGGAAGGGCGACAAGGGTTCGAAGGGCAAGGGCTCGAAGGGTTGCAACTGATCACCGCCTGATGTTCGATCACTGACCTCCCCTCGAGGCGGACGGAGATCCGAAGACGATCGACCGTTCTGTGGCTTTCTCCGGCGGTCGACGACACCGGCTGTCGCGATACGACGGATGTGCCCCTCGAACGCGTTTCGTCGCTCGCCGCGACTGCTGCGCCGGCTGTCCCCCGAACGAAGCGTCTCTCGAGGCGTGCTGTCACGTCCAGCGGACACTGTGAAAGGCGGTATCCACCACTGCTGGTGAGGCGAGGCAGCGGGGTCAGTTCATCGATACCGTCACGTAGCCCGGGAAGTTCAGAATGAGCTTCTGGGTCGTGTCGCCGAATACTGCCTTCCCCGTCGGGGACCGCGGCTGTCCGAGGGTGAAGAGATGGTCGCAGCCGTGTTTCTCGGCGAGGTCGATGATGCGATTGGCGTCGAGTTCATCGATGACGTCAGTCGCGACGGACCACTCTACATCGAAGTCCTCGAGGGCCTCGCTCGCGAGCGAATCGGCGATCTGTTCGGCGACGCCGATCGCGTCCTCGTCGCTGTAATCCTTGTTCTCCATGCGACCGATCTGATCGAGGCTCGAGACCGATTCCTCGAACTGCGCCTCGCTGAGCGGTGAGTAGAGGATCAGGTTGGCGTCCGCGCCGGTCGCGTACGCTGCGGCTTCGCGGAGCAAGTTTCGATCGCCATCGCGGTCGTTGAGTACGACTAATGCGTCTTCCATGGAGTGTGTCACGTCCTCGTTCCGTATAATACTAGGCTCGTCTGAGGATCGGCGGGGACGCCCGTTCGACCGGCTCCGTCGTTCTCCGTCACGGGTAGTTCACTAGACTTTTGCTGATTGCGGCGAACTACCTACCATGTCGATACGTGAGTACGTACAAACGGTGCGGGAACGCGACTGGCAACAGCTAGAATCGGGAACGCTTCGCCTCGCCGTGGTCGGACTCGGCTGGTGGACGCGCGAACAGGCGATCCCCGCCATCGAAGCGTCGGAGTTCTGCGAGACGACCGTGGTCGTCAGCAGCACCCACGAGAAGGGCGCGGATGTCGCCGCGACGACGCCGAGCGTCGAGGTCGCACTCACGTACGACGAGTTCGTTGACGGCGACTCGGTCGACGAGTACGACGCCGTCTACATCTGTACGCCGAACGCGCTCCACCTGCCGTACGCGGAGGCGGCCGCCGAGCACGGGAAGGCGATCCTCTGTGAGAAACCGCTCGAGGCGACGGCCGAGCGCGCCGAGGAACTCGTCGCGGCCGCCGAAGACGTCCCCCTGATGGTCGCCTACCGGATGCAGACCGATCCGGGGGTCCGCCGGATGCGCGAACTCGTCGCCGACGGGGCGATCGGCGATCCGGTGGCCGTCCACGGGCACATGGGCCAGCAGATGCTCGACGTCGTCTCCGGCGACCCCGACCAGTGGCGGCTCGACCCCGACCTCGCGGGCTACGGCGCGACGGTGATGGACCTCGGCATCTACCCGCTCAACACCGCCCGATTCGTCCTCGACACCGATCCCGTGAGCGTGACCGCGCAGATGCGCTCCGACGACGAGGCGTTCCGAGAGGTGCCCGACCAGCACGCCACCTTCACGATCGAGTTCGACGACGGGACGTTCGCCGCCTGCACGGCGAGCCAGCACGCCGCCCTCTCGGGGCACCTCCGGATCGTCGGTACCGACGGCGAGTTGCTACTCGAGCCGACGTTCCTCGGTGAGTCACCCCAGACACTGACCCTCCGGATGGACGGTCGGGAACTTGAACTCGACGACGGTCGGCGCGACGTGTTCGGCGACGAAATGACCGAGGAGTTCGATTACTTCGCTGACCGCGTCCTCCGAGGAGAACCGATCTCGCCCGACGGCGACCACGCGCTCGTCGATATGCGGGCGCTCGCAGCGATCTACGAGGCGGCCGAGACCGGGAGCGAAGTGTCGGTTCGATAAGCAGAACGGCTCGAATCGGACTATAGTAGCACTGAAAGTCAATGCACACCTGATCGCGCGACAGCGGTACGATCAGTGTGTGAATCGTTTCAGTGGCTACTATAGCCGACCACAGTAGTCGCTACCGTCCGCCGGCAGCCGGCTCGTTCTCTCCCTGTTGCTCGAGGATTTCGACGAGTCGGTTCGCGAACTCGACGGTTCGCCTGGGAAGCCCGTACCGTTCGGTTCCCATATCGTACTCGCGGAGCTCGGACACCGTTTCTTCGGTGTGGGGCAACGTCGTCACCGTCTCGCGAACGTCTATCTCGAGCACGCCGTCGTCGGTTTCCAGCCACGGCTGCGTCCGCTGTTTCTGGTCGTACTCGATCGAGTGCGTCTCGTCACCAATGGCGTCGACGACGTCGTCGATCGCACCGATTTCGATCCGGTCGTCCTCGGCAGTGAGGAAGAGCGTCCCGTCGACGGAATCCGGCTCGTAGCGTGTCATCGGTGGAGCATACAGCCGCTCGCATAATAATAGTGGTGTCGCCGGTCGGGCATCCTCGAGAACCGAGGAGAGTCGATCGGTCTCGATCGAACGCGACCGAACGCGAGGGGGACGGCGCGTCTCAGTGCTCCGCGAGCTCTTCGCGCGTCTCGACGGCCCCTTCGAGGGGTTCGCTGTCCCAGTACTCGTGATTCGGATCCTCGCGGAAGCAGGCGGCCTTCCCGTCCCCGTCGGAGACCTCCTGCAGGTCCGGGTGCTCCTCGCGACAGGCCTCGCGAGCGACGGGACACCGCGTGTGGAACCGACAGCCCGAGGGCGGATTGACTGGGTTCGGAACGTCGACCTCTCTGAGCGGTGGCTCGCTGGCCTCCATCGAATCGAGGTCGAGGTCCGGCGTCGCCCACCGAAGCACTTCGGTGTACGGATGGCGCGGATCGTGGATGAGGCGCTCGGCGGTGCCGATCTCCACGATCTCGCCCAGGTACATCACGGCGATTCGGCCGTCGCCGTGTTCGGCGAAGTACCGCGCGTTCGAGAGGTCGTGGGAGATGAAGAGGAACGAGGTTTCGAACTCCTCCTGCAGTTCCAACATCAGGTCCATGATCTCGATACGCAACGAGACGTCGACCGCGCTGATGGCCTCGTCGGCGAGGATCGCGTCCGGATTCATCAGCAGTGCGCGAGCGAGTGCGACGCGTTGCTTCTCGCCGCCCGAGAGCTGGTGGGGGTACCGGTCGAGGAACTCGTCGGCCGGGGCCATGCCGATGCGCTCGAGCAGGGAGTGCATCCGACTCCGGCGCTCGGTTCGGTTGATGTTCGGATGGGTGTGCCTGAGCGGCTCCGAGAGGATGTTGACGATGCGTCGGTTGGGGTTGAGCGCACTCCCCGGATCCTGGTGGATGATCTGGAGCGCCGACCGGATATCGTCGTACGGAATATCGCCGCCACCCTTTTTCGCGTCCCAGATATCCTGGCCGCGGTACTCGATCGAGCCGCCGGTCGGCTCCTGAAGGCCGATCATCGTCTTCCCCAGCGTCGTCTTCCCGCAGCCGCTCTCACCGAGGAGACAGACGAGATCCTGTTCTTCGATATCGAGCGAGACGCCATCGACCGCTCGGACGACGCGAGGGTCTTCGGTGAGCCGCTCGAGCAGTCCCTGTTCTTCCTCGAAGTGGACCTCGACGTCGTTGAGCGAGAGGAGCGGCGTCTCGCCCGGTTCTTCGTGACGTGTTTTTGCGATCGGTTCCGCCGTCTCGGCGGAAGCGGTGTTCTCGAAGTCGTCGCTCGTCTTGCCGAAGTTGAGCTCGATCTCTTCGCGGGCTTGCTCCCAGTGGTGACACGCCGATCGGTGATCGCTGTTGTCCTGGTCGACCGAGGCTAACGGCGGATCGTCCGTCCGACACTGTTCCGTTGCGAGCGGACACCGCGGTTCGAACCGACAACCGGACGGGAGGTTCACCGGAGCGGGACCTTCGCCCGGAATCGGCTGCATCTCCGCCAGCGGCGCATCGATGTTCGGCGTCGCGTTCAACAGCTTCCGTGTGTACGGGTGCGCCGAGTTGCCGATGATCTCGTCGCGCGGCCCGATCTCGGCGAACTGGAACGCGTAAATGATCGCCATCCGGTCGGCCAGCGACGCGACCAGCGGCAGGTCGTGGGTGATGAAGACGATCGTCAGGTCGTACTCGCTCTGCAAGTCGTCGAGTAACGTCAGAATCGACCGCTGCATCAGCAAGTCGAGCGCGGCCGTCGGCTCGTCCATCACCAGCACCTCCGGATCCAAGACCATGCTCAGCGCGATCAGGGCCCGCTGTTGCATCCCGCCGGAGAGCTCGTGGGGATACGCGTCGAGGACTCGCTCCGGCTCGAGATAGAGGTTCTCGAGGAGTTCGCGGGCGAACTCGAGTCCCTCCGAGACGTTCTTGTCGTGGGCCTTGAGCGTCTCCGTGAAGTGGGCCCCGACCTTCATCGTCGGGTTGAACGAACTCATCGCGCCCTGGAACACCATCGACACCTCCTCCCAGCGGAACTGTCGGAGTTCCTCGTCGCTCAGCTCGAGGAGGTCGACCGACGAACCGTCCTGCCGGTTGTACGTAATCTGCCCGGAGAGGACGCCGGGATCGGGAATGGCGTCGAGCAGTGCGGAGGCGAACATCGACTTCCCACTCCCGCTCTCGCCGACGATACCGAGGACCTCGTTTCGTTCGATGCTGACGTTGACGTTCTCGAGGACGCGCGTTTTGCCCTCGTTGTAGGTAACGCTCGTGTTTCGGACCTCGAAGATCGGATCTTCGACGGCCTCCTGTGATACGACTCGATCGCTGGATGTGCTGTCGGTAGCCATTATATCATCTCCGTCGTCGTGTCGGTTTCTTCCTCTTCAATGGACTCGGATTCTCCGGTGAGACGGGTTCGGACGCGGGGGTTGAAGATCCGGTCCATCCCCTGACTCAGCAGGACGAGCCCGAAGGCCAGCCCGACGATGGCGACGATCGGGACGAGGAGCCAGTGGAAGGCGCCCATCGAGAACAGGCCACCTTGCTCGTACCCGTAATTCAATGTAACGCCCCAGTTCTGCACCGTATAGGGCAACGCGCCGATGAAGTACAATCCGACGGACGCGAAGATCGTGTAGCGTGCGGCGAGCACGAAGTTGACCATCACGTACGGCATGATGTTCGGCAGCACGTCCTTGATGATGATGCGTATCGAACCCGTCCCCATCGTACGGGACGCTTCGATGTAGCTCTCCTCTCGGATCGAGAGGACCTGTGATCGGATCGAACGACCCAGCCCGGCCCAGTAGTTGATCGTCAGAATGACCCCGAGGAAAATCGGGTTCTCCGGGCTCAGTGCGAGCGCCAGGACGATGACGAGCGGGAGGCCCGGAATCGCCATGAAGAAGTCGGAGATTGCCGTGATGACGGTGTCTATCGTGCCGCCCTTGTACCCCGAGACGGTGCCCACGATGACTGCGAGAGTAGTCGCCCATACTCCACCCGCGAGCACCATCTGGAGGATGAACGGCGTCGAGTCGATGATCAGGGCCAGCAGATCGACCCCCGAGCGGGTCGTCCCGAGCGGATACGCCATGTTCTCGAACGGGCTGAGTAACGGCCCGGCCTGATTCGGACTGGCATCGCGCCAGAGTCCGAGCAGGTCGACGACCGCCATGAGGAGGTAGACGCTCAGGATGAGAACCCCGATCCGCGTTCGTCTGTCAGACCACGCGACGGTGGCGGGCGCGTAGATCTTCTGTTCGTAGAACTCGTTCAGTCGATCGCGGCGACTCATCTCGACGTCCGATGTCTCCGAACGCCAGTCGATTCCGTCGCCTGCGGTATCGGGTTCAGTACTCATCTGACTCACCTGCACTGATACGCGGATCGATTAGCCCGTACGTCATGTCCGCAATGTAGACCCCGACGACGAGCGTGACCGTGATGACCAGGAAACACCCCATCATCAGCGGGTAGTCGTTTGCCCTGAGCGCCTCGATCATGCGGTAGCCGATCCCTCGGTACGAGAAGATCTCCTCGAGCACGACGGTCCCACCGAGCCGGAACCCGATTATCAGGATGAACCCCGTATACATCGGGAGGATAGCGTTCTTGGCGACGTACCGAGTGGCGATCCGGCTGTCCGAGAGGCCACGCAGTCTGGCGACTTCGACGTACTCCTCGCCGAGCACCTGAATGCCGTTCCCGCGCATGTTGAGGGCCGTCGATCCGACCCCGCCGATCGTAAACGCCAGAATCGGAAGCGCAGCGTGGTAGAGCACGCTCGAGAAGTACAGGAGGGGCTGCGAGGCGTCGAGGCCTCGCTCTACAGTATTCCCGGTCGGGAACCAGCGGAGCTGGAACGCCAGGAAGAACAGGAAGATCACGGCGAAGATGTAGTAGGGGATCGACATCAGGAGAATCGATCCGCCCGATGCGATCTGGTCGAACCGCGAGCCTTCCCAGTACGCCTGGATCGAGCCGAGCAACACGCCGATGACGAACATGAGTATCGTGGACGTCACGACGAGGAAGACGGTCCAGGGGAGCGCTCGGGCGACCACCGCCATGACTGGCTCGTTGAGCGAGATCGACTGGCCCAGATCCAACTGGACGACGCCGATCATGTAGTCGATGTACTGTTGCCAGAGCGGTGCGTCAGGTCTGATGTTCTGCAGTGCCTCGATACGTGCGTCGACCTGCTCGGCGGGGACCCCTTGCTGGAGGAGTTGGAGCCGTAACTGCGTGAACGGACCGCCGGGAAGCAGCCGGATCAGGCCGAAGCTGAGCGTCGCCACTGCGAGGATAGTCAGCGGAATTTGTAACGTCCGTTTAAGGTAATAGTTCATTTTGAATGATAATAAAAACGGAATCGCGTCGCCGGGTCAACCGTCGTACTGTAGTTCGCCCTCGTGGGGCCACCAGAACTGTGGCCACTTAACTTGCCAATTGGTGCTGTCCTCGTCGGCGATCGACCACTCGTCGTCAGTCACCCAGGATTGCTCGTGCTTGGACACGAGCCCGAGGAATGGGAGTTCGATGTGGTTGTGCCACGCCGCCTCCTGGACGTACGGCCGTGCCTCGTCGTCGTTCGGTTGCCGTGCGATCTGATCGACCGTCTCGAGCGGAGTGATCGACATCTCTCCGCCGTCTCTACTGGGAATCGTCTGCTCGGATTCTGCCTTCTCCCGGTAGTTGTGGCCGCCGCCGATCTCCTCTTCCCACAGCTGGTAGCGCAGCGGGAAGTACGGGAACGACGATCGCGATCCCCCTGGCAGCCAGTAGAGGCTCCCCATCGCGAAGTTGCTGTTGGAGTACTGATTGAACCAGTCGTTCGTCGGGACCGTGTTGATCGAGAAGTCGAAGCCGAAGTCGTTCAGCTGGGTGACGACGGTGTTGGTCATGGTCGTCCAGTCAGTCCACCCCGAGGGTGAGTTGTACTGTCCGCCGATGGTGTCACCGCTGGAGTCCTGCCAGGTTCCGCCGTCAAGCGTGTATCCGGCGTCCTCGAGTAACTGAGTCGCCTCGTCGGTCTGACTCTCATCAGCGCCGTAGGTCTCGAAGTCGTCCTGCCAGTCGTCGAGCCAGTACTCCTGGTCCTTGGGTGCGATACCGCAGGGCGACGGCGTCACGAACTTCGATCGCGGACCGGCGTTGTCGACGAGATTCTGTCGGTTGATGACGTGTGCGACCGCCTGTCGCACCGCTCGCTGTCCGAAGTGAGGATCGTCGTGATTGAACACGATACCGTAGCCCCACTTGGCCGGGATCTGGACCTCGACGACGTGGTCGGGGAACTGGTCGACGACATCCGGTGGTGCAAACAGGCTCGGAGAGGCGTCGACGTCCGTCCCCGACATGAGCGCCTGGTGCTGGGCGTTGTTCCCACCGTAGCTCTCGATCATGAACCTCTCGATGTCGACGTTGTCGGCGTTGTAGAACTCGGAGTTCTGCTCGAACTCGAACGCCTGCTCGTCCTTGCTCACGAACGAGAACGGCCCACTGGCAACGGGGTCCTCCCACGCCCACTGGAGGAATTCCGACACGTCCTGGTCCAGGAACTGTTCGTGAATGTCCGCTTTCGTATCGACGAAGAAATTCGTGAGTTCGAACTGGATGATTCGCGGGTTCGTCGGCCCGGAGAGCAGCAGGCGCGCGGTCTTCTCGTCGACGATCTCGTAGTCATCGAGATATCCCCAGATCGAGCTGCCGGACATCTCTGCCAACTCGAGCTGGACATCGAGGTCGTCGGTCGTCCATTCGTCTCCGTCGTCCCACGCCAGATCGTCGCGGAACGTGAGCGTCACTTCCTCCTCTTCGATCTGTAGGTCCTCGAGCGCCCCGAGGAGGAACTCGTCATCGCTGAACGAGTACTTCAGGAACGGAGCGAATACCGATCGCCCCGCGGGCCAGCGGTAGTTCTGTACGCCCGACGTGTTGAAGTGAAGATCGGCCGGATTGCCGGTGTACGCGTTGACGAACGTGCCATCCTCCGATCCACCACCCAAACAGCCAGCGAGCGCGGCCGCCCCTGACGCTCCTGCCACCGTTAACATTTTTCGGCGACTAATCGCATCGCTGTAGTCACCGGGACTGCTATCTGTTCCCATACACGTGAACGATAACCATAGTTGGTAATAAACATTGTGATGTACAGTTGGCATGATTCGTCGCTGAGAACGACTTCTGCGATGCATCGGTTCCGTTCTCTCAACCGACACGCTGGAATCGGAAGCGAACGAGCTGCGACCTGACGATCGGTCAACCACTATCGTTTTATCGGTCGCCGACGACGACTCGACCATCTCTCGATGAATCAGTACGACGATTGCTGGCTTCGGTACGAGCGAGTGGGGAGCGACAAACGACTCGACTCGTACCAACGCCGGTGTAGACACGCGTACGTCGCCGAAAAGTCACCCGAGTGCGGCGCGGTCCGGGACGAACTCCGACGGGCACTGTCCGGACTTCTCGGGGAGGACCCTCACTTCTGGCAGCATCCACCGACGACGGTCGACGGATTCCTTGCCATCGGCACGCCGGACGACATGGCGATGATCGCCGAGTCGGTTCCGGGCGACGACATCGCCGACCTCGAGGACGGAGGCTACCTCATCCGGTCGGTCACGTGGAACGACGCGGACTGTCTCGTCGTCACCGCCCCGACCGACCGGGGGCTGGTGTACGGCACGTTCCACCTCCTCCGGCTGCTCGGCACCGGCGAACCGATCGACGACCTCGACGTGCGCGAGGAGCCGGCGTACGCGAACCGACTGCTCAACCAGTGGGACACCCCGTTCCATCGCTCGGTCGAACGGGGGTACGCCGGCGAGTCGATCTTCGACTGGGAACGACTGCCCGACCTCCGGTCGCGATACGAGGATTACGCCCGCCTGTTGGCCTCCGTCGGGATCAACGGGATCGTCCTCAACAACGTCAACACGACCAAGCCGCAGCGAGCGAGCGCGAACGCCGCGTTCGACGCGTTCGAAGGATGGCAACTGCTCGAGTCGCGGCGACTCGAGGACCTCACCGGGCTCGTATCGCTGTTCCGTCGGTACGGCATCCGGCCGTACCTCTCGGTCAACTTCGCAGCGCCGATGCTCGTCGGCGATCTCGACACCGCCGATCCGCTCGACGAGGACGTCCGGGAGTGGTGGCGGAAGAAGGCCGACGAGATATACGACCTCGTGCCGGACTTCGGCGGCTTTCTCGTCAAAGCCGACTCGGAGGGCCAGGCCGGCCCGTACGACTACGACCGCGACCACGTGGACGGCGCGAACGCGATCGCACAGGCGCTCGAGCCACACGGCGGGCGCGTCTGGTGGCGCGCCTTCGTCTACGGCTCACACGAGGACCGGGCGGTACAGGCCTACGACACGTTCGAACCGCTGGACGGCGAGTTCGCCGAGAACGTCACCGTCCAGATCAAGAACGGACCAATCGACTTCCAGCCCCGCGAGCCCGTGTCGACGCTGTTCGGCGCGATGCCGGAAACGGATCTGGGGCTCGAGTTACAGATCACCCAGGAATACACTGGACAGGGCGTCCACGCGACCTACCATCTCCCGATGTGGAAGGAAATCTTCGAGTTCGACACGCACGCCGACGGCGAGGGGACGCCGGTGCGTTCGCTCTTCCGCGGCGACGGGGAGGGCGTCGTCGGCGTCGGCAACGTCGGTGAGGACTACAACTGGACGGGACACTACCTCGCCCAGGCGAACCTCTACGCGTTCGGTCGCGCGGCCTGGGACCCCGACCGCTCCGCCGAGGCGATCACCCGCGAGTGGGTCCGACTGACGTTCGGTGCCGACGAGGACGTCGTCGACACCGTCACCGAGATCCTCCGCGACTCGTGGGCGGCCTGCATCGACTACGAGACCGGCGGCCTCGGGCTCATGCACATGATGCACAACGGCGAGGAGTACCTCGAGAACCACTACTACCCGTCGCCCGAGGAGTGGCCCGGTTACCACGGCGCGAGCGAGGACGGGATCGGCGTCGACCGAACCGAGAGCGGGAGCGGCTACGTCACCCAGTACCGGGATCCGGTCGCCGAGCGCTACGGCTCCGTGGAAACGTGCCCGGAGGAGTTGCTCCTCTTCTTCCACCACCTCCCCTGGGACCACGAACTCGCGGACGGGACGACCGTCGTCCAGCGACTCTACGACAACTGCTTCGCGGGCGTCGAAGAGGTCGAGCGGCTCCGGAACCTGTGGCACTCGCTCGAGGGACGCGTCGATGAGCGGCGATACCGCCACGTCGCCGAGCGGTTCGACGAACAGGTCGCACAGGCCGAGCGATGGCAGGACGTGCTCACGTCGACCGTCCGGGAGTACTCGGGCATGCCCGACGAGCGAGGGCGCGCTCGAGACGAGTAGTTCGAGTTCGCGCTGCGATTACCGATAAATTTTTCACATGTGTTCTCCACTCACACACCATGTCGAAAACGTCGACGCTGCTCGACCTCATCGCCGCTCAGCGCGAGCAGATGAAGGTCATCATCGCCCTGCTGATCATATCGGGGCTCCTCCTCGCGCTCTCGGCCGCGTTCGTCGGGCCCGGTGACCAGGCGTATCCCATCCTCATCATCGATATCGTTCTCGTGGTCGGCGCGTTCATTTTCTTCAGCGGCGCGTACTGGTACTGCACGAAACGCGAGATGAACGAATAAATCGGCTCGCTCGAAGCCAGTTCTTGACGCGGTCCCGAATGACGACGCGTTCGCGATGTTCGTGAGAAGTCGTGATTACGACGCGTTAGCGAGGAAGTTCGCGGTCTCGTCTGCGAGTTCTCGAACGTCTCGGTTGGCGTCCGTCGCAGCCACGTCCCGGAGTTTCGGCACGGCGGCGTCATCCCCGAGGTGGCCGAGCGCTCGAACGGTACGCGCACGCACGACGACGCTGTCGTCGTCGAGACAGTCGATCAGGCGGTCCCTCACCGGGGCGACGACCGCCGGCTTGGCCGCTGCCAGTTGGGCGAGCGCATCGATCGCGCCGCCGGAGATGGCCGGATACGCGTCGTCCAGCAGCGCGACGAGCGCATCGACGGCGTCGAACGCCGACTGGGGCTCCGATTCGATGGCGGCAACGACGACGTTACTCAGCGTTTGGCGGGCGGATATTCGCCGCTTGCGCTCTTCGTCCTCGTGATCCTGTATCGTGCGCCGGGTCACCTCGTCGGTTACCACGTCGCTGAGGTCTTCGCCCTGCGGATCGGGCTCGGTGACTCGAATTCCCTCGAGCAACTGTCGAACGAACGGCGCAACGAGATCGGGGCGCTCGACGACGAGCGCGGCGAGGACGGTCGAGCCGGTCAGCTGTACGTCCACGATATCTGCGCCAGCGGTGTCGACGAGGTCGGTCAGCCGCCCCTCGAGCGCCCCCGGATCGCGTTCGGCGACGGTCCTGAGAACGGTGATCGCGCGCAGTGCGATCGGTGAGTTGTCGTCGTTGGCGAGCGACGCGACCTCGTCGAGGACCGGTCGCACGGCGTCGACTCCCTCCTCGGCGAGCGTTTCACAGACGTCGATGCCTCGCTGTCGGACTAGCGGGTCCGATGACGAGAGCGCGGCGCGTAGCTCCGCGTCGTCGATGTCATCCCGGGTGATCGACTCGGGATCGATTCCGTCGAGCGGCACTGACGAGTCCATTGTCATACCCGTGTGATACGCATCGGGCGATAAATACGTGTGGGTTATGCTACCAGACGCCCTGACAGGGGCTCAACAGTCCCGTCGTTACTCGACGTTCGCGACGTCGGTCTCGGTGAAATACGTCCGACTGGTCCGCGGTACTTCCTTCGTTCCGGTCACCTCAAAGGTGGCTGTCGCGGCCACCTCGGCGGCCGAGTGGCCGACGCGGAACTCGTAGGGCCCCGCTTCGACGGTCAGGTCGAAGTCCCGGTCGTGGTAGGCGAGTTGCGAGGCGTCGACCTCGAAACTGACCCGCTTCGTCTCGCCCGGCTCGAGGGAGACGCGTTCGAACCCGACGAGTTCCTGCACCGGACGGGCTTGGTCGGGATTCTCGGCACTCGCGTATAGCTGAACGACGTCGTCACCCGCGGTGTCGCCAGTGTTTTCGACGGTCACAGCCGCGGTGATCGTGCCGGCCGGCGGGAGTTCGTCGGTCGACAGCGAGAGGTCGCCGTACTCGAAGTCGGTGTAGCTCAGGCCGTGACCGAAGGGGTAGAGCGGGTCGCTCTCCGTGTAGACGTACTCCTCGTTCGCGGTGTTGGGCTTCCGGTTGTAGTGGACCGGGAGCTGCCCGACCGTGCGCGGAATGGAGACTGGCAGGTGGCCACAGGGATTGTGTTCGCCGAACAGGGTGGCGGCGACGCCCTCGCCGCCGCGTTCGCCGGGGAGCCACGCCTGCACGACGGCCGGGACCGTTTCCGCGATCCACTCGAGGGAGTGGGGCTTGCCGCTCACGACGACGACCACGACCGGCGTTCCCGTTTCGTGCACGCGTTCGACGAGGTCGCGCTGGACCCCGGGGAGCCCCAGATCGACCACGTCACAGCCCTCGCCGCTGGTGGCGACGCTGGGCTTGTTGACCCGCTCTTTATCCGAGTCCGAGAAGTCGACGGCGGAGCGTGCGCCGACGAACGCGAGGGCGACGTCGGCGTCCGCGGCGGCGTTCGCGGCCGCGTCGAACTCGTCCGTCTCGGGACCGGTCGTCGTACAGCCCTGCTCATAGAGGACCTCGAACCCGTACTCGTCGCTTCGTTCGTGGACGGCGTCGAGCGGCGTCGTCGCCTCGAGTTCGACTTCCTCCTCGGGGTAGTGGGCGGGGTAGGCGTAGTCGCCCATGAGCTCCTGCGCATCGTCGGCTTTCGGGCCGACGACCGCGACGGAGTCGGTCTCCTCGCTGACGAGGGGAAGCAGGTCGCCCTCGTTTTTCAGGAGTGTCATCGACTCGCGGGCGGCACGCTCGGTGACCGCTCTCGCCTCGTCGGTGCCGAACGGCTCCGCTGCCGTCTCGGGATCGACCGTCGAGTCGTCGAGGAGCCCCTTCCGGGCCTTCGCGGTCAGGACGCGACGAGCCGCCTCGGTGACCGTCTCCTCGGCGAGTTCGCCGGCCTCGACGGCGTCCACGAGGTGCTCGCCGTAGCAGTCCGTGTAGGGGAGTTCGACATCGACGCCGGCCTCGAGGGCCGCGACGCCCGCCTCGCGTTCGTCCGCGGCGACGCCGTGTTCGCTCCGGAGGAATTCGACGCTGTAGTAGTCGGAGACGACCGTCCCGTCGAATCCCCACTCGCCGCGGAGCACGTCGGTCAGGAGCCACTCGTCGCTGGCACAGGGGACCCCGTCGATGTCGTGATAGGCGTTCATGACCGACTCGGCGTCCGCCGTGCGGATCGCCGCTTCGAACGGGAACATGTGCGTCTCGCGGAGTTCGCGCCGTCCGAGGTTGACCGAGCTCCGGTTCTTCCCGCCCTCGCCGGCGCTGTGACCGACGAAGTGTTTGAGCGTGGCGGAGACGCCGTCACCGTCCCCCTGCAGCCCGTCGACGTAGCCACACGCCATCGCCGCGACCAGATACGGGTCCTCGCCGAACGTCTCCTCGACGCGTCCCCACCGGAGGTCGCGGGCGACATCGAGGACCGGAGAGAGCGCATGCGCGGTTCCGATGGCCTCCAACTGGTCGCGGATGGTATCGGTGACCGACTCGAGGAGCTCGGGCGACCACGTGCTCGCCATCCCGATCATCTGCGGGAACGTCGTCCCCTCCGGACCCATATACCCGCTGAGACACTCCTCGTGAGGGATCGCGGGAATCCCGAGTCGCGTCTCGTCTCGGAGAGACGCCTGAAGTTCGTTCGTCCGTTCGGCCGCTTCGGTCGGGGAGAGACTCCCCTCGCCGCCGATACGGGTCAGGTGGCCGATACCATTCGAGAGGTGCTCGTCGACGGCTTCGTCGTCGAGTTCCCCGTTCTCGTCTATGAGTTTGTCAGCGTTTACGGAGCCGAGCTGCGCCGCCGTCTCCTCGAGGGTCATCTCCTCGAGGAGGGCCGCGACGCGCCGCTCGGTCGGCGTCCCGTTGACGCCACGGTCTGAACTAGCTTGCATCATCTCTACTCTCCCAAGCCAATGGCTTAATAATTCGGACTCGGATTCGCTCCGACGGATCGTCGCGGTCGAACGGATCGCTACCCGGAGTCGTCCCGGAGCCGAGTAGCCGATACCCAGACGTTCGGAGTCGCGTGGTTGCGTTCCCGCGCGGTATTCATCACTGCCGCATCCGTCGCCTGCGCACCGTTAGTCTCCGCTGTCAGACGGTTTCCCACCGACGAACTGCGTATCATCCCTGCTAATCGCCTGTTCATCTATGGAAAACGCTGTTTCGCTATCGCTGAGACGGCAGTATTAGGTCCCGTCGATTGAGAGACTATCACATGCCACGAGACACCGTTCCTCGCGAGAATGTTCGAGCAGGCAGTTTCAGGCTGCTACTATTTCCGTCCATGATTGCTGAACGGGAGCGGCCTCAGGCGAGCACCCATAACAGGCCGTCACATTGCCGTTTAACACATAATTTCGCCCTCTCGACTCGTAAAGGGCGTCCGTTTCACCGCAGAGGTGTTTCGGCCACCGCGCACTTTCCTTACAATCGTATGTTTGTAAATAATGCGCGAAATATAGGATATTGCCGCTGTCTGTTCGTCATTAGATAACGGTGGTCTGTTCTTGAAAAACGCGGGCTGACGCTCTGTCGGATTCGGTTCCGGATTGGCGCTCGCCGCACTCGACGATCACTCTCGAGTATCGGCGGATCGGCGGCACCAAAAAAATCGCGTCGCGTTGGAATCGCACTCGAGCGGGCGACAGTCCTCAGTAGTTGTCGTAGACCGTCTTGGTGATGCTATAGAAGTCGAGACCGGCGTCGCCCTGCTCGCGGTAGGTCTCGCTCGAGGAGGCCTTCATGCCGCCGAAGGGGACGTGGAGTTCGAGACCGGTCGTCTTCTCGTTGATCTTGACGACGCCGGCGTCGACCTCCTCGACGAAGCGGTTCGCCTCGGTGTGGTCGTCGGTGACGACGCTCGCCGAGAGCCCGTAGTCGACGTCGTTGGCGACGTGAATCGCCTCGTCGTAGCTACTGACGGGGATGATCGCGAGCACCGGGCCGAAGACCTCCTCCTGGGCGATGCGCATCTCGGAGTCGACGTCCGAGAAGACCGCGGGCTCGACGAAGTAGCCCTCGCGGTCGAGCGCCGACCCGCCGCACTCGAGGGTCGCGCCCTCCTCCTGTGCGATGTCGACGTACTCGAGCGTGCTCTCGAGTTCGGATTCGCTGACGTGGGGGCCCATGCCGGGGTCGTCGAGCCCGTGGCCGTGGTCGATCGCATCGGCGCGGTCGACGACGGCGTCGACGAACTCGTCGTAGACGTCCTCGTGGACGATCGCGCGGGAGGCGGCCGTACACGCCTGCCCGGTGACGCCGAACGCGCCGTTGGCGACGATATCGGCCGCCTCCTCGACGTTCGCACTGTCGCTGACGACCGTCGGGTTCTTCCCACCCATCTCGAGCTGGACGCGCTTGCCGTCTTCGGTCGCCGCGTCGTAGACGGTGTTGCCGACCGCCGTGCTACCGGTGAAGGAGATGGCGTCGACGGCCTCGTGACTGGCGATGGTGCCGCCGACCTCGCTGCCGGGACCGGTGACGACATTGAGGACGCCGGCGGGGAGGCCCGCTTCCTCGAGCGCGTCCGCCATCTCGTGGACGACGCCGGGCGCGAGCGAGGCGGGCTTGATGACGACGGCGTTACCCGCGGCCAGCGCCGGTGCGATCTTCCAAGCCGGGATGGCGATGGGGTAGTTCCACGGCGTGATGAGTCCCGCGACGCCGAGGGGTTCGGTCTTCGTGTAGAGGTTCGTGTCGCGTGCGCTCGAACTCTTGACCGTGCCGCCGATGTCGCTGGCCTTCGAGCCGTAGTAGTGGAAAATATCGATCGCGCGCTGTACCTCGCCGCCGGCCTCGCTTCGGGTCTTGCCTTCCTCGCGGACGAGCAGTTCGGTCAGTTCGTCCTTGCGCTCGTCGAGGATCGATCCCGTCTTCGCGAGGATCCGTCCGCGCTCGGGACCGGGGGTCGATCCCCAGTCGTCGCTCGCGTCGCGTGCCGCTTCGATCGCCTGTTCCGCGTCTTCGGCATCGGACTGCGGATAGGTCGCGATGACTTCCTCGGGGCTCGCGGGATCCGTCGTTTCAAACGTCTCGCCGGTACGTGACTCGGTCCACTCGCCGTTAACGTAATTCAGCCGCTGATCTGCCATACGTGTAAATGATGGCTCCGTCCGCTCATAATTCTTGCCGTTCCGACGCTTCCGGCCCGATCAAATCGTCCGGGGACGAGACATTTATAATGGATTAGGTAGTTGATGTCTGCATGCGGTATCAACGCCTATCGACTGGCGGCCAGCATAGACTCATCGCTGTCGACGACGAGACAGCGTACGATCTGACTGCCGTGAAACCACGACTGGACGGCTTCGGGGAGCTCGCAGCCGCGGCGGATATCGCGGACCTCGAGATCGACGAGATGGCGAGCGAGCTCACGGACGAGGCCCCGACTGTCTCTCTCGATTCGCTTACCGACGGCACGCTCCCGCTCGTCCCCCAGGAAGTCTGGGCGGCGGGCGTCACCTACGAGATCAGCGAGGAGGCGCGCGAGGCCGAAAGCGGGATGCCGGAGATGTACCTCCACGCCTACGAGGCCGAACGGCCGGAAATCTTCTTCAAAGCGACGCCGAGCCGAACGGTCGGGCCGGGCGAGGCGGTCGGGATCCGAGCGGATTCCGCGTGGGACGTTCCCGAACCGGAGCTCGGTATCGTCCTCTACGACGGCTCGATCGTCGGCTACACGATCGGCAACGACATGAGTAGCCGGGAGATCGAGGGCGAGAATCCGCTGTACCTGCCTCAGGCGAAGATGTACGAGCGCTGCTGTTCGATCGGTCCCTGTGTCGCCTCCGCCGCCGAGGTCGGCGACCCCCACGAGCTGACGATGGCGATGGAGATCACTCGAGACGACGAGGTCCTCTACGAGGGCGAGACCTCGATCGGCAACATGGCTCGCACCTGCGACGAACTCGTCGAGTACTGGCGCGACCACGACGTCGTTCCCGAACTCGGCGTCCTGCTCACCGGTACCTCGCTGGTTCCGGACGACGGCTTCACGCTCCAGCCCGACGACGAGGTCCGTATCACGATCGACGAGATCGGCGAACTCACGAACCCGGTCGTCGAAGTCTAATCGGAACCGATGTCCTGATGGCCCCGTCGCCGTAGAGCGATCGACGAGACTGCTGCTCGAACGACTGTCCTGATCCACTGTACGTCCGCTTTTGTTCGCATCTCGAAGGAACTGTGGGAACGTCTCGAACGCTCATCTGCGGGTAGCGGCCGTCGTTGGTGGGATTGGTGTTACATATTACTACTATAAGGATAGTAGAAACAATGAAGTATAATGGTTATATATATGTGTGTGATGTTCGGTACCACAGTACTACAGTTAGGCGGACAGGCACCACTCGTCTCGCTCATAGCGGGCATCGTAGCAATCGTACTCCTGCTAGTCGTCCTCGACCTCCCGGCGTTCGTTTCGCTCGTCGTCGCAGGGATTACGGTCGGCGTCGTCGCGCCGGCGATCGCATTCGCCGACGTGCCCGGGGAGCTCGCGGCGGCCTTCGGTGATAACATGGCCGGGATCGGTATCCCCATTCTGATGGCGGCGATCATCGGCAAGGCGATGGTCGAGAGCGGAGCCGCCAATCGAATCGTGCGGGCGTTCACGAGTGTCTTCGGCGAGGATAACACGGAAGTTTCGCTGTTCGGTAGCAGTTTCATCATGTCCATCCCCGTGTTCTTCGACAACGTCTTTTACCTGCTCGCACCGCTGGCGCGGGCCGCTCGCGCGCGTGACGGGAAGAACTACGCGCTGTACATCGTCGCCATGGGGGCCGCCGGCGTAGTCACGCACGGGTTCGTTCCGCCGACCCCCGGACCGCTGCTCGCCGTCGACGAGTTCGACGCTAACCTCGGGAGCACCATCATGGTCGGCGTCCTCGTCGGCTTCCCGACCGCGCTCGTCTCGGGACTGGGCTACGGGTACTGGATCAACCAACGAATAGAGATTCCGCTCCGCGACACGATGGGGACGACCGTCGAAGAGCTCGAGGAGAAGAATCAGATCGAAACGCGTCAGCTCCCCGGTGTGCTTGAGTCGCTACTCCCGATTCTTCTCGCCGTCCTCCTCGTGACCGCGGACACGACCGCCCAGACGCTCCTCGGAGGGGACGCGACCGTGGGGGATCTCATGGGCTTCTTCGGTCTTCCGAATCTCGGGGAGAGCGTGGTGATCGGGAATATCACGGGCTTCTTCGGTAATCCGAACCTCGCGCTCACGGCGGCCGCGCTCGCCGCGGCGCTTACGTACTACCGGATGAGCGATCTCGACAGCGATACGTTCTCCGACGAGCTCACGGACGCGCTCAAGAGCGGCGGCAATATCGCCGCCATCACCGCCGCCGGTGGCGCGTTCGGTGCGATGCTCCAGGCGGCCGGTGCCGGCGAGTATATCGCGAACGGCCTGGAAGGGGTCGGTCTCGGACTGCTCGTGACGGCGTGGGTGATCGCCGCGGGCGTCCGCGTCGTCCAAGGGTCGGCGACGGTCGCGATCGTCACCACCGCTGGTATCATGGGTCCGTTAGCAAGCGGGCTCGACGTCAACGTCGCGTACCTCGTCATGTCCATCGGCGCGGGCGCGTCGTTCTGTTCGTGGTACAACGACAGCGGGTTCTGGATCGTCAAGGAGGTCGGCGGCCTCACGCAGGCCGAGACGCTGAAGACGTGGACGGTCGCGACCATCCTCATCGGTCTCGTCGGACTGCTGAGCACCCTCGCGTTTTCGACGGTCCTGCCGCTGGCCTGAGAACGGCCAGGTTTTCACCGCTTTGACTGTCCTGTCTCCGTCGCGAAACCGGTACTGCCGAGACGGCAGTCCGACCGAAATGGAACGAGAAGCGTCACGTATTCGACTTCGTTCACCGCGGACGATCCCGGGGACCGTCGTCTCGGTAGGAGTCGATCGCGGACCGGCCGTAAGCCGTCCGTTGCGAGAGAGAGAGAGACGCTTACGGACGTGTGCCGTCGGCCGCGTCCGTAAAGGACAGCCGTCGGTTCTTCACCGCCGCCCCGGTCTCGGCGTCGAAAAGATGGATCGCTTCCGCCGGGAATTCGACGGTGGTGCGATCACCGGCACTGACGTTTGGAATCCCCTCCGTCGTCGCGAGGAACTCGTCTCCGTCCGCCCCACCGGCGAACCGAAGGTGAACCGTGTTCTCGTTCCCCATCGGCTCGACGACGGAGATGTCCGCCTCGAGTCCCTTGTCACCAGCGTCTCGTTCGTTGACCAGGATATCTTCCGGCCGGATCCCGAGAACGAGACCACTTCCGTCCTCGCGATCCGTGCTCACGTCCGCGGGCACCGGATACTCGAAGAAATCGGTCACGATCGCGTCCCCCTCGAGACGGCCGTCGAAGACGTTCATCGACGGTTCGCCGATGAACTCCGCGACGAACAGGTTGTTCGGTTCGTGGTAGCACTCGAGGGGCGTGCCGACCTGCTGGAGTTCCCCCTCGTTCAACACCGCGATCCGATCGCCCATGGTCATCGCCTCCGTCTGGTCGTGCGTCACGTAGACGGTAGTCACGCCGAGTTGCTCTTGGAGGTGCTGGAGCTCCGTGCGCATCTCCGCGCGCAACTTCGCGTCGAGGTTCGAAAGCGGCTCGTCCATCAGGAACACGTCCGGATCGCGGACGATCGCCCGGCCCAGCGCAACCCGCTGTTGCTGGCCGCCGGACAGTTGGCCCGGTTTGCGATCCAGCAGGTCGTTGATCCCCATCAGCGCCGCCGTCTCCTCGACCGTCTCGTCGATCTCTGCACTGGAGTGATCCGTCGACTCCTCGAGCCCGAACGCCATGTTCGCTCGAACGGTCTTGTGCGGGTACAGAGCGTACGACTGGAAGACCATCGCGATGTTGCGGTCCTGCGCGGAGACGTCGTTGATCGTCCTGTCACCCAGTTTGATCTCGCCGTCAGTGGCCGTCTCGAGACCGGCGATCATGCGCAACGTCGTCGACTTGCCACAGCCGGAGGGGCCGACCAGAACGAGAAAGTCACCGTCGGGAATCTCGACCGCGACGTCTTCGACCGCGACGACACTCGCTTCACCGCCTCGGTACACCTTAGTTACGTCGTCGAGTTCTACGCTTGCCATGTTACACCTGTGTGAGTTCGCGTTCGGTTTCGAGCCGTCGGTTACAGAGCGCGTCGCCGCTCGTCCCGTCGAAGACGTGGACCCTGTCGGGATCGATGGTGATCACGACTGATTCGCCCGACTCCACGACGTGCATGCCGTCTGTCACCGCCTGCAAGACGTCGTGGTCGGGTGCACCGTCCGACTGTGCGAGATGTACCACGTTCTGGTTCCCGTGCGTCTCCGTGACGGTCACGGTCATCCGGAACTCGTGATCGCCGAGCGCCGTCGACGCCGTGTCGGCCGCCCGTCGAACGTCGATCGCCTCGGGTCGAATCCCGAGAACGAGATCGTCTCCCTTACCGCTGGCGGCCTCGAGCCGTTCGTCGAACGAGTACGCGAGGAAGTCGCCGACGAACCCTTCGTCGGACCGATGCCCCCGGATGAAGTTCATCATCGGTTCGCCGATAAACCCCGCGACGAACCGGTTTGCGGGTTCATGGTAGAGTTCCAGGGGCTCGCCGACTTGCTGCAGGCGACCGTCGTTCAGCACCGCGATCCGGTCGCCCATGGTCATCGCCTCCGTCTGGTTGTGCGTGACGTAGACCGTCGTCACGTCGAGATCGTCCTGGAGGTTCTGGAGTTCCGCCCGCATCTGCGATCGGAGCTTCGCGTCGAGGTTTGCGAGGGGTTCGTCCATGAGGAACACCTCGGGATCGCGAACGATCGCCCGGCCCAGCGCGACACGCTGTTGCTGGCCGCCCGAGAGTTCGCCGGGTCTGCGGTCGAGAAGGTCCTCGATACCGAGATCCGTCGCGACCGCTTCGACCCGCTCGTCCATCTCGTCGTCGGTGTAGCCTTCCTCCTCTTCCAGTCCGAACCGGACGTTCTCCCGGACCGTCATGTGTGGGTAAAGGGCGTAATCCTGAAACACCATCGCGATGTCCCGGTTCTGGGGGACGCGATAGTTCATGTGGTCGCCATCGATGTAGAGGTTCCCCGTTGTCGGCGACTCGAGGCCGGCGATCATACGCAGCGTCGTCGACTTCCCGCAGCCCGAGGGGCCGACGAGGACGAGGAACTCGCTGTCGTCGACGTCGAGGGTCACGTCCTCGACGGCGACCGTGTCTCCGAAACGCTTCGTCAAGTGATCGAGTTGAATTCGTCCCATCGGTCATCCACTCTCCGTGCGTAGTCCTTTGGCGAACTGTTCGGCGAACGCGACGTAGAGGATGATCGTCGGCAACGCCGCGAGGAACGCCGCCGACATCCGAATCCCGTAGTCGATCCCGGACGTCGACGCGCCGACTGCCGGCAACAACAACGTGACCGGTGCTGCAGCCGCGTTCGACCCCGTAATGAGCGTAAACGAGAACAGGAACTCGTTGTAAATCTGGGTGAACTGATAGATGAACACCACGCCGAACATCGGCTTTGATATCGGCAGCACGATTCGTCGGTAGATCTTCGTGATGCTCGCTCCGTCGATCTTGGCCGCTTCGACGTACGAGTTTGGCATTCCCTTGTAGTACGACCGGAAGAGGATCGTACAGATCGGGATCCCGTACGCGACGTGAGTGATTATCAGCGGCACGAGTTGCGAGTGATACCCCTGTAGCAGCGGTATCAGTGCGAACGTCGGCTCCAGCATGTCCGCGAGCGGAAAGATATTGTTCCAGAACCGGGACAGCGGCACCAGAACGGCCTGATACGGCACGAAGACGCCGACCAGAAACAGCGACAGCATCCCGATTTGGCCCCGCCAGCTCACCATCGTCAGGCCGTACGCGGCCATGCTCGCCAGCAACACGTTGAGTATCGTCGCAGGAATCGCCATCAGCAGCGAGTTTACGAACGAACTCGAGAGCCGTTCGAGCGCGAACTGGAGGTTCGATAGTGTGACCGACTCACCGACCGGCGGTGCGAACGGGAGCGAACGCGCGACACCTTCGTTGGTCTTCAGTGCCGTCATGATTCCCGTCTCGAGGGGGACGAAGAAGAATCCCAGGAAGAAGACGACCAGCGTGTACTGGCCGACTCGCCTGAGATTCACGTTCTCCACGAGCGATGCGACGTCGAGGTTCGAATCGGAGCTTGCTTGTGACATCGTTAGAGGCTCCCCTGTCGGTGCTGGTACGCCAGATACGGTGCGATGACGCTCAATGCTAACAGGAGCAACATCGTCGCAATCGCGGCTGCGTACGCCCATTTACCGAACTTGAACGCCTGGCGGACCATCAGCGTGGCCATGATGTCGGTCCCGTTCGGCGGTCGGTACTGTCCCACGAGCGCGTAGAGGAAGGTAAATGCCTTGAGCGCGAACACCATCAGAACGACGGCGGCGCTGACCGACGACTCCTTCAGCTGCGGGACGATGATCCGCAGGTAGGTTCGGGTCGTACTCGCACCGTCGACCTTCGCCGCTTCGAACTGGTCCGACGGGATCGACTGGAGGCCCGCCAGATAGACGACCATCGCGTAGCCGCTGAACTGCCACACCAGCGCGAAGATGACCGACGCGAGCGCGATTTTCGGATTTCCCAGCCAGTCGACCGGCTCGAACCCCAGTCCCGTCACGATGACGTTGAGGAACCCGCTCTCCTGGTTGTACATCCAGCGCCAGAGCTGTGCCGTGACGACGAATGACAGTGCCATCGGCAGCAAGTAAACGGTCTGAATCTTATCCTTGTACCTGATCCCGTGATCGAGGAGGATCGCCAGGAACAGCCCCAGCACCAGGGACACCGTCGTAAAGGCCACGAGCAGTATGAGGTTGTTTATCGCGGCCTCGCGGAACGCCTCGTTCGCCAGCGCGGTCCTGTACATCTCGAGGTCGAAACTGTCGTACGACGGTTGGCTGATCCCCGCGTAGTCGGTGAGAGAGATGAGGACGTTGTACCCGATACCGCCGTAAACGGCGATCCCCATGAGGATGAAGGGGATTCCCCAGTACGGCGACGATCGGACGAAGTCGCTGTTCAGGAAGTACCTGAGCTTCGTTTGCCAGTCTACCACCTCCTCGGTCGGTGCTGCTGTCGGTTCCGACGTGTCCTGTGTTGCCATTGGATTGACTATTATTTACTCTGTTAGTGAAATTCTCCGTTTCGGTGTGTTACTGAGAGACTGCCTCGAGCAGCCCGTCGGCCGCATCTTCGGCGTTGTACGGGTTCTGGAAGTTGTTCCCGATCACGCTCTTGCACCGGTCGAGGACCTCGGGCTCGACGGCGAGACCGTGGGCGATCGTCGGCGGGTACTCCTCCGAGTCGGTGAGGTGATCGTAAGTCATCGATAAGAAGTCCGTCAGCTCGTCCGGTTCGATGTCGGTCCGGAGCGGCACTGACCCCTTCGGATTGTTGAACTCGATCTGGGCCTCCTTGGTCCCGACGTATTTCTGCCACTCGATCGTTTCCTCCTCGGTGGGATTGTCTGTCGGCGTGACGAACGAGTCAACGTGATAGAAGTAGACGCCCTCGGTCCCGGGGAAGGGGATCCAGTCCCACTCCTCGCCGTAGTTGAAGCTGTCGTCGTCGCGGAACATTCCGTACAGCCAGTTACCGCCGTGAATACACGCGGCTTCCGGCGGTTGGTCGGTCCCGAGATCGCCGATGATCTTCTGTCCGGCATCCGTGTAACCGATCGAGGACGCGTCCCCCGGAATGTAGTTCTCCCGGATCTCCTGCAGGACATCGAACGCATCGATCATTGCGTCCCGGTCGCCGTTGCCCTCGATGAAGTTCATGTACGCGTCGACGCCGCTCTGACTCGTGAGTATCTGCGCCCACGTCTGGAGCCCGGTAAACGGAGCCACCATCGCGTGCGAGAACGGCGTGACGTCCGTTCGCTGGTCGATCCGCTCGAGTGCGTCCATGAGATCAGAGACGCTACTGAGGCTCTCGGCGTCGACGCCCACCTCCTCGAAGACGGACGTGTTGTAGAACAGGTTGTTCATCCGATGGGAGCCGATCGGCACCACCGGCATCTTATCGTTGAACGTACAGTAATCGATGACGCGATCCTGCATGACCTCCTTGTAGCCCTCAGCCTCCCAGACGTCCTCCTCGAGGTCCATCAGGCTGTCACGATACCGCTCCAAGTTCTTTCCCGGCCAGTTTGCGAACGAACTCATCACGTTCTGGTTCGTCAACTGGCGCATGATGGTCGCGTTCAGGTCGACGTTTCCGTCCCCGCCGACGGCCTGAAAGTTCGCGTCGATGTCCGAATGTTCATCCTCGAATCCGCTGGTGAGTGCATTGATCGCCGCTCTCCCATCGCCGCCCGTCCAACCGTGTAGTACTTCGAACTCATCGGAACTTTCGCCCAGACAACCCGCGAGGCCGAGTGCGCCGCCCGCTGCGATACCCGTGAGATACGTTCGTCTATCGATACCGGTGACTCCTGTGTTATCATCAACCATGTCTATTGGTGAATACCTGCACAAATATATAAAACTACCGTCACAGGCGTACTAAAACGCATCTCGATCATAGCAGTAGTTAGGTCGGACGCCGAATCGGAAACCGGCGTCGAGCGAATAGCAGACGACGGCGGGTCCGGGAAAAGCGATTGTTGCGAAGGCGACAGCGCGGGACAGGCCCTCGCGAGCGCGTTCAGTAGTCGAGTCGGGCTGAGTGTTCAGCGACGAGGATCGTCGGACACGAGGGAGACCGGCTCGAGGCGATCTTCACGCTTCGTCAAACGACACGAAGCTTTGCTTCGTGAACTCGATTTCGGCTTACGCCGCATCGAACATCTCAACACCGTCGGCCAGATGCTCCTCGACGGCGTCGTCGTCGAGCGTGATACCGAGGCCCGGCTTTTCCGGCACTTCGGCGTACCCGTCCTCGATGATGTCCTCCTCGACGAGGTCCGACCACCAGCCGAGTTCGTAGGAGTGGTACTCCACTGCCAGCGAGTTCGGGATCGCCGCGCCGACGTGGATGCTAGCCATCGTCCCGATCGGCGAGGAGACGTTGTGCATCGCAACCGGCACGTAGTACATGTCCGCGAGGTCGGCGATCTTGCGCGTCTGGCGCATCCCGCCGACGCGGGGCACGTCCGGCGCGACGATATCGACTGCCTGGTTCTCGAGCAGTCGACGGTTGCCGTGATTCCGGTAGACGTTCTCGCCGACGGTGATCGGCGTCGAGGTCCGCTTGGTGACCTCCTCCTGCACGTCGTGGTTCTCCGGCGGGATCGGGTCCTCGAGCCACCAGACGTCGTAGTCCTCGAGGCGCTCGGCGAGGCGGTGTGCGCTCCCGGAACTGAACGACCAGTGGCAGTCGAAGGCGACGTCGGCGCGGTCGCCGATGCGTTCGGTGACCTTCTCGACGATTTCGGCCTTGTGTTCGATCTCGGGGCCGCGAAGGTGGCGGTTCGCGCGGTCCTTCTCGTGGCCGCTGGGGACGTCGAGGTCGAACTTCAGGGCATCGTAGCCGAGGTCCTCGACGACGCGCTCGGCCTCGTCGGCGCAGGCGTCGGGATCGGCCTCCTCCTCGGTGTGGCAGTCGCAGTACATCCGCATCTCGTCGCGGTACTTGCCGCCGATCAGCTGGTAGGCAGGCACGTCGAGAATCTTCCCCGCCACGTCGTGCAGTGCGAGTTCGATGCCGGAGATCGCGGAGATCGCTTTCCCGGAGATCGAGCCCTCGCCGGAGAGCTTCTGGACGAGGTGTTCGTAGAGTCGATCGATGTCGAGCGGGTTCTCGCCCTCGATGAACGGAGCCATCCGTTCGATGATCTCCCGTTCGCCGACACCCCAATAAGATTCGCCGTTGCCGACGAGCCCGGCGTCGGTGTAAACGCGTACCAGCGTCCACGGGTAGTTTCCGTCGACGATAGTCGTCTGGACGTCAGTGATCTCGACGTCGCGCGGTCCGCGGGCGTTGGTAACGCCCATCGTCTCCGCGGAGAGGTCGCGCATCGTATACTCTGCGTTCGGGTCGGACAGCTGTCTGTAATCCATCGACAGTCGTGAATCACGGCAGGTGCTACTAAAACTTCCGTCTGAAACGATATCGCTTGCCGAGAAAATTTCCCGCGGCCCCTCAGTCGCGGAGAACCGACACGTCGAAGACGGGCTTGCAGGTCCCGCCCGCGATGAAGGTTTCGAACGCCTCGTCGGCCTCGAGTAGACTGAACCGGTCGTCGAGGAAGGTCGCGTGATCGACATCGCCCGACGCGATCAGCCGGAGCGAGCGTTCGAAGTCCTCGTACATCGAGGCGTACGAACACTGGAGGTCGATCTCCGCGCGCACGAGCGGAGAGTAAGGCATCGTCGTCTCGCCGGTCTGACCGACGAGGACGATCTGGCCGCCCTTCCGGACTTCGTCGACCGCCATCGTCAGCCCGGAGGGATGGCCGGTCGTGTCGAAGACCACGTCGTAGCCGACGCCGTCGGTCAGTTCGTTGCGACGCGCCTCGAGGTCGTCGGCCTCGACGTTGATCGTGGGGAATCCGAGCTCTTCCGCAAGCGGGAGTCGGTACTCGGTGTCCGACCCGACGCCGGCGACGACGACGTCGCCGCCCTGCGCCCGTGCGATCTGTGCCGTCAACTGGCCGATCGGACCGGGGCCGGCGACCATAACGCGGTCGCCGGGATGTACCCGCGAGTTCTGGATGACCGCTCGAGCCCCGATACTCGTCGGTTCGACGAGCGCTGCGTGTTTGGGATTCATCTCGTCGGGGACAGGATGGAGAGCCGTCTCGGGAACGGCGATGTATCCCTCGTACGCGCCGTCGTGGTCGACGCCGGTGATCACGGCGTTCTGGCAGACGTTCTCCTGACCCATCTCGCACTGGTAACAGTCGCCGCAGCCGCGAATCGGACGTTCGACGACGCGGTCGCCGACCGAGAACTTCGTGACGTCCTCGCCGATTTCGAGTATCCGCCCGGTGTACTCGTGGCCGATGACAGTCGGCAGTTCCATCCGTTCGAACGCCGACTCGAACTCGTAGATCCCCGCGTCGCTCCCACAGAGACCCGCGTAGTCGACTTCGATCAGCGCCTCACCCGGACCGGGTTCGGGCCGCTCGCGGTCGACGAGTTCCATGGCTCCCTGACTCCGACTGGTCTTTGCTAATCCGCGCATGTCTTCGGGTCGTTCGCGGGCAGTTATAATTCTGTGGGATTTCCCGATTCGGTGTGCCCTAGGACGGTAAACGTAATAGGGACGGACAGTTACGGTAGCCGTATGGTCAACTACGAACACAGTCCAGTGACCGTCGAC
The DNA here is from genome assembly GCF_013456555.2 of Natrinema zhouii. Taxonomy (GTDB): domain Archaea; phylum Halobacteriota; class Halobacteria; order Halobacteriales; family Natrialbaceae; genus Natrinema; species Natrinema zhouii. The sequence continues at coordinate 272,954 of NZ_CP059154.1, read as the reverse complement.
GGCAAACGTGCGGTCGTCGTCGGCGGGACCAGTGGTATCGGACAGGCGATCGCCCTCGGCTTCGCGGCGGAAGGTGCCGACGTCATCGCGACGAGTCGCGACGAGTCGAAGGTCGCGGAAACCGCGACGGCGATCGAGGATCGTGGCGTCGAGACGGAGAGGGTTACGTGCGACGTGACCGACCCCGAGTCGCTCGAGCGCGTCCGTGAGACGGCCGTCGAGGAGTTCGGCGGCGTCGATATCGTCGTCGCGTCGCAGGGCGCGATCTCGCGCGCGACCGTTCGGGGGATCTCCGACGAGGAGTGGGATTTCGTCACCGACGTCGCGCTCGACGGGGTCCGTCGCGTCACCCAAGCGTTCGCACCGTCGATGGACGAGGGTGGCTCGATCGTCAACATCTCCTCGCTGTCGGCCCGGCTCTCGATGGCGAACCTGCCGGCGTACACCGCGGCCAAGGGCGGCGTCGAAGCGTTCACGCGGGCGTCCGCGAAGGAACTCTCTCCTGAGATCAGAGCCAACGCGATCGCACCGGGCTTCGTCATCACGCCCCAGAACGCGGACACGTACGCCGACGGGACGGAGAAGCGGGAACGAATCGACGATCGAACCCCGCTCGGCCGGGTCGCCGACCGCGAGGAGATCGTGGGCGCGGCGATTTACCTCGCCAGCGATGCTGCATCGTTCGTAACCGGGGAGGTTGTCACAGTCGACGGCGGATTCGCCGACAGCGCGTTCTGACCTGACCAACATTTTTGTAGCCACTCGATAAATATCAGTCGACGAATGCGAGAGATGGCGACACGGACGTTAGCGCCCGGAATCTATCGGATCGAGACCGTCATCGACGACAAACTGCACGGCTATCACGTCCTCGAGGGGGCCGACGGCCCGATCATCGTCGATCCCGGCGTCATTGACGCGCCGACGACGGTGTATCGGCCGTTCCTCGAGGACCGGGGCTGGTCGCTCGCGGACGTTTCGCTCGCCGTCATCACCCACGCCGACGCCGACCACCACGGCGGCAATCACGAACTCCGCGAGCACGCGCCGTCGGTCACGTTCGCGGCCCACGACGCCGACGCGGACCTGATGGAGCGCACCGACCGGATCATGCGCGAGCGGTATGGGATGTTCGCCGGCGAGCACGGAATCACGTACGACGACGACACCAGCGAATGGCTCGAGGGGATGATGGGGCCCGGCGAGCGGATCGATCTGCGACTTCGAGGCGGGGAGCGGTTGTCGCTCGCGGATCGGGAACTCCAGGTCCTGCACACGCCCGGGCACACGCGCGGCCACCTCGCGCTCTACGATCCCGGCCACGACATCGTGATCGGCGGCGACGCGGTCTTCGGCCGGGGCGTGTGTACTGTCGACGGCGACTACATTCAGCCGCCGCCATACTACCGTGCTCCTGCGTACGAGAACACGATCGACCTGCTCCTGACCCTCGACCCGGACGCGCTGTCGCTGACCCACTACGAGGTCTTCGAAGGAACCGGAGTCGAGGACTTCCTCGACGAATCGCTGGCCTTTGCGTCGGAACTGGACGCGCTGATACCGATGCTCGTCGACGAGTGCGGAACGATCACCCTGCGCGAGGCGGTCGACGCCGTCGTCGACCGTCGCGGTAGCTACGGACTCGACGTCGACCTCGCATATCCCTTGTCCGGTCACTTCGCCGTCCACGTCGACCGCGGGATTCTCGAGCGAACGACGGCTGACGGCGTCGTTGCGTGGCGTCGAACGTGAATTGAACGTTCGTCATTGCTGAACGGGATTTCGCGCAGTCGACTAGCGAGGGCTCCGCTCCCAGAGAAGTCAGGAGTACGTCATGTTCAGTTCGATCACGTTCGCCGCGCTCTCCAGGAGTTCGGGGAGTTCGGTTTCGAAGCGCTCTCCTTTCATTCGACTCGTCGGTCCGGCGATGCTGAGCGCCCCGATCGGCCTGCGATCGCGATCCAGAATCGGGACCGCGACACAACAGAGGCCGCCGATCCGCTCCTCGCGGTCGAACGCGACGCCGCGATCCCGTATCACGTCGAGTTCGGACTTGAGCTCGTCCCGATCGGTGATGGAGTGCTCGGTATCGGCCGACATCCCGTGACCGTCGAGGATCGCGTCGACCCGTTCTTCGGGGAGATGTGCAAGAATCGCCTTTCCGAGCCCCGTGTTGTGCAGCGAAACCCGATGGCCGGTGCTCGCCGCGACGTTGACGGCCTGATCGCCTCGAGTCCGACAGACGTAGACGCCCTGTCCGTGTTCCTCGACCAGTAAGTTGACGAGTTCCCCGGTTTCGTCGGCGATCGATTCCATTTCCGGGCGAGCGGTTTCGTAGAGGTCGTCGCGCTGCCGGACGTATCGACCGAAGTCGAGAAACCGCAAGCCAAGGTAGTACTTCCCGTCGTCCTTGACGACGTACTCCTCCTGCTCGAGCGTACTGAGATAGTTGTAGACGCTACTCTTCGGCAGGGAGAGTTCGTTCGCGAGTTCGGTCACACCGGCTCCGTCGAGCCGACGCAACGTCTGGAGAATATCGAACGTCGTGACGACCGATTTGACTGGATTGTTGGCTCGTTTGCCCATATGCTAGCTATCCTGCGTTTCCTATAAATATCTGTGTGTTCATCATTCACGAACAGACAGATCCGATTGCTAACTGAACGTTCGGAATTAGCGGCGACAAAACGAAGCCGAGGCGCCGCAGCTCTGTGCGGTGTCTTCTCACAACGTTCATCAGGGGAAAACAGATATGTTCATTAAAGACGAACGGCTGTTTCGGTATAGAAATCTCAGATAGCGAGCGAACGTCCTCGAGACCAGACGAGAATCGGTAGTTCGACTCGAGTCGGTTTGAGAGGGGCGGCTGAAGGGCGTGTTCAGCGTGGAAGGGTCGAAAGTTCGGGTGCTCGACCGAGAGAGCACGACGAACGCTCGCCCTGTGTTCGGTATTACATAACCTCCGTTGAGTCCTGCGAAAACGGTTGTCTCGGCTCGAGCGCGGCGATCGCGTGGTTCAGTCGGTGAGGCGTAGACAAGAAATCAGTGATGGCTTCGGTGCGAAAGGACATGAACGACACCGCTCCATGAGAATTACGGACCTATGATTGTAATTCCATGGTTGGCGCTTTACTGGAAGTGTTGTCTAAAATTCAAATAGTATTGAAAAATGGTAGCTGTCGCAGTCTGATTCAGTAATTGAAATGGTGAGTGATAGACCATCACAAATATACCATTATATTAGACTTTGGTAATAAATAGGGGAATAAATAGATTGCTTTCAAAATCGTTTGTATCTAATATACAACTTTAGATCATCAGCTATTCGGCTGCTAAATATACAAATACTGTCCATTCGAGAGTAGCATAAGAAGTATGTTACTAATCCAATCCTGTTATTCGTGATTATTTACGTCAGAAATCAAAGAGTTTCGGTCATGGAAGACGAGACCCAATCGGGGCGCTCAGCCAGCGTGAGGATGGGGAGAGGTGTTCGGTCGTACTTCGAGGATGAAGTGCGGTTCTACGGACCCACGACTCGTGATTCCGCTGTCGAAATACACCCGCTCAGATTGCTAATATCGTTGGTGTCTGACGGAACCACTCTGAATACCGACACTGAGCAGACGCGAATCGAGCGGCGTTATCTCGAACGGATCACCGACGAGAGCCGGATTCGTTCGATTGGTGTTTCACCTCAGTCACCGGTTTACAACGATTTGAGTTGCTGTTGATCCGGAGTAGTACTCGCGTCATCCGCCATCGAACGGCGTTTCCGCCACTACTGCCGTTTCAGCCGGTATCAGTGTCCGGTTTCGATCGGACTTGATTGCGTAACAGACGCCGGATCTGAACGGCGAGGAAACGCCCCGATGTGATCGAATTGTCCCTTCTGGGATAATTTAATTGTTCTGGGATATCATATAAATACACGCTCAAAGAAATGCGCGTGTCACTACTTCGGTCAGCGGGACGACCTATCGATTGCGATGGTCGACGGGTTCGTCAGGTTCGGTTCGACTCGCGTTACAGGACGAACCCGCCGACCATCGCGAGGACGAAGAGGGCTGCGACGACTGCGAGTGCCTCGAACCGGTACTCCGAGCGACCCTCGAGATCCGGCGTCGCGAAGACGACCCCGAGGAGACCGCCGACGGCCACAATCACGATCGCGACGGCGTAGATCGAGTACAGTGTCTCCGCCATGTGGTCACGTACGCTTCGAAATTACCTAAATCCCCGCTGGATCGGTCGAAAATCCGACTGGAACGCGATGAAAGCGACTCGAGTCGCGAGAAACGGAGCAGGAGGCTGCTATCGACCGTCGTCTCGAGTCCGAACCGGCTGTGACTGGAAATCGGACGAATCGGGGATGGAGTTACTCGTCGGAACTGTGGTCCGTTTCCCCGTCGCCCAGTGCTCGAACGTCGGTCGCTCCCGTTCCACCGTCAGTTTCGGTTCGGGTTCCGTCCTCGAGGCCACCGTCTCGTCCGGCGTCGGATTCCCCGCCGTCGGCCGCGGTCGCACGCTCGGCCGTCTCCCTGCGCGTGCGCATGTATCGCGCTCGGAGGACGTTGCCGTACATCGAGAGCACGAGTCCGATGAGTAACACGAGCATGCCGATGTTGACGCCGATGGTTCGCAGGACGCTCCCTTCGTTGAACTGCAATCGGTCCGGAACCGGATAGCCGCCGTACGAGAGGCTGGCCATCATCACGCTGACGATACCGACGACGACGAACACGGCCATCACGTTGGTCGCCCACCGCCACGAGGGGCGAAGCCGGAGCCGCTCGATCCCGGTGGTCTCGTACTCGTCGGGGTCGTCGTGGAAGTTCGGCGTCCGGTCCTTCGGCAGGAAGGCCTTCATCTCCACCGGATAGAAGGCGGGATGGAAACCGTGCTCGAAGGTGTGGAACATCACGCCCATCAGCATGATAACCCCGAGGAGGCCGTGGAAGGCAACGAAGGCCATGACGACCGACTGGGAGTTATAGAAGTCGATCAGCCAGGTCTTCCGCCAGATCAGGAGCCCGGAAATCATCAGCAGGAGGAGTTCGACGGTGAAGATCCAGATGACGCCCTTGCCGACGTAGGACAGCAGCGGCACCTCGTCGGCCTTGTAGCCCGCGAACTGGCGGGCGGCCGGGTGGCGTTCGTCGGCTCGCCCCAGCGCGAACTTGACGTCCTGAATGAACGCTGCCAGATCCGTCCGGAGATTCGGCAGCACCTTGCGGAAGTTAGACCGGCTCGTCGACCGCAGGAGCATGTAAGATACCCAGAACCCCGTCAGAAGGATCAGCGAGAAGCCCGCGAGCCGATGGATCAGGAGCACGCCCCGGTTGCCCCCCATCAGTTCGACCATCCACCACAGCTCCGTGTTGAACGCGATGGCGTATCCCGTAAAGAACAGGAAGAACACCGTCAGCGCCAGCAACGAGTGGAACGTGGTGGTCACGCGCGAGAACTTTCCGTGGTCGAGGTTCGTCATCGGGGCCCACCCCCGTCGGACCGAGTCGGATCGTCGTTCGGTGTCGAGTCCGACCAGGATTCCGCGGTGGCCCTCGAGTCCGCCGACGACCGTCCCGTTCCGCTCGGCTCACCGCCGTCGGTCGCCGCGGCCGATTCCCGCTCGCTGGCCGTCGCCGTCGGCGGCCGCATCCGCGCGGCCAGCCGCCGGAACGCCGCCCAGTGAACGAACACCATCAGGAGGATGAAGATCCCCACGACGACGTCCGCGAAGTGGACGATCGCGATCGCGATCTCGAGGACCGACTCCGTGTTGCCGAAGACCCAGTCCGCGCCGACGCCGCCGCCCTGAACAGTCGGCCGGACGCGAAGCAGGTCTTCGAAGAACGGTGCGCGGCCGGAGACCAGTGCGACGGCACCGCCCGCCAGCGCGAGTCCGATGACGGCGCTGAGTACGAAGGCGATCCGATCCCATCGGCCACCCCTATCGCCTCCGGTTCCCGTTCCGGATCCCGGATCGCGGTCGGGATCCGGTCGTGTTTCGTCGGTCGATTCCCCGACGTGATCGTCGTCTCCCGGACCGTTCTCCGCTGTGTTGCGATCGGCTCGATCGACCGCGTCCGTCGTCTTTTCCCGGTCCCTCGCGGCCTTGACGTCGTCGCCCTCGTGGGATCCATCGGGTGGTCGTTCGTCGCTCATTGGTCACTAAACAGTTGGGCGTCGTTCGCCCCGAAGATGATCTCCATGGCCTCCTCGTTGAAGAAGGGGCCGCTGTCGCGGGCCTCGAGTTCGTCGGCGATTTCGCCCGCGCTGCCGACGAGAATCGCGTCGGTCGCACACTCCTCGGCGCAGGCCGGTCCCTTCTGGACCTCCTGGCGCTCGCGACAGCCGGTACACTTGTCCATAATGCCGCCGGTGCCGAAGAGCTGGGCCGTACCCTCGTTGCTGTCCGGGAACTGCGGCGCGCCGAACGGACAGCCCGACAGGCAGTACTGACAGCCCACGCAGAGGTCTTCGGTCACCGTCACGAATCCGTCGTCTTCCTTCTGGAGCGCGTTGGTCGGACAGACGGAGACGCAGGGCGCGTTCTCGCAGTGATAACACTGCATCGGGAGGCTCGTCTCGCCGGGCCGTTCACCGGCAGCGAGTCGATCCGTCTTGTTCGCGTTCTCACCCTGTGGCCCGGCCTGCCCTTCGGCCATCGTCGTGATGTCGATTCGCTGGTTGTGTATCTCGCGGTCCCAGGTACGCTTGCAGGCGACGACGCAGCCGCCGCAGTCGATGCAGGCCTCGACGTCGGGGAAGATCCGCATCCCCTCGCCGGTGCTCATCACGCCCTGACTCATCACCTGTCCGGATCGGTCGTCCTGTGTCACGGTGTGTCACCTCCGTCGATCATGTCCCATTCGCGGACGTCGTATCGTTTCTGTGCGCCGAGCCCGTGCTCGTCCTGCGGGTAGTCGATGAACTCCATTTCGAGGTCGTCGACAACGTTCTGCGTAGCCTTCTGAACGTGAACGACGCCCGATTTGGTCTCCTGCATCTGGGTCTCGGCGTCGAACCCGCTGGGGGTGATGATGTTCGCGCTCTCGCCGATGGCCAGCGGCGTAGTTCCCTCGGGCCAGTTACCAGACCTGTCTTCGCCGTGGAAAACGCCGCCCCAGTGGTAGGGGAGGAAGACCTCCTCCTGGTTGACCCGGTTCGTCACGTACGCTTTCACCAGGATCGACCCCTTGTCGGCGGAGGTGACGACGACGTGATCGTCGCCGCCGACGACGTCGAGTTCCTCGGCCAGCGAAGGGCTGATCTCGGCGTACATGTGTGGCTGGCGGTCGGCGGTGTACTCGTTGTTCCGCGTCTCGGCACCGCCGCCCTGGTGTTCGACCTGTCGGCCGGAGGTCAAGATCACCGTTCGGCCGCTCTCGGCGTCGCTGCCGAGTTCGGTGTGGACCCGTTCGGTCGCCGTCTCCTGGACCGACGCGTTGTTCTGGTCGAGTCGCCAGAAGTTGATCTGTTCGCCGTTGGCGGGCCACTCCTCGACGAGGTCCGGACGCGGGCTCTCGACGGGTTCCCGGTGAACGGGCACCGTATCGAGGAAGTTCCAGACGACCCCGCGCGCCTTTCCGCGACCCGTCGGCGGGTCGGGCTGAGCGTAGTCGTACTCCTCGTAGGCCGCGGGGTCGATGTCGACCTCGTCCCCGTACTGATCGGTGAGCGCCTGTGCAGCGGTGTACACCGACTCGGACTCGTCGAGCGCGTACTCGACGGGCAGCGTCTGTGTCGACGCGTTGGCCGGATCGTCCGGCAGCATCGTCGCGTAGTTCGGATACGAGGGGACGCCGTTGATCTCCTGTCCGTCCCACCACGGTGCTTCGAACGACCCGGCGATCAGATCGAGTCCATCCAGGCCATCCCGGTTGTAGGTCTGCCAGAGCGGATAGTCCTTGTCGATGCCGAGTTCGTTCCACTCGTCGGGGGTCGGCGCTCTGACGCCCCAGTTCTCGCGGAAGTCGTGGCCGCCGTCGCGGGGGTCGGCCTCCTTCGTCCAGATGATCGGCGATCCGGGGTGGTCGTCGCCCCAGTACGGCCAGGGGAGCATCCAGTAGTCCCCGTCGACAGGCAGTCCGTTGGTGTCCGCCCGCAGGTTGTCCGTGTTGAACGCCCAGTCGTACTCCTGGTGTTGCTGGAGCTTCTCGGGCGACTGCTGGTAGCCGATCGATCGAGTCCCGAGGTTGATCTCTCTGAGCGCGTCCTCGTAGGAACTCTGCCCGTTGTGGACCTCCGGACCGCTCCCCCAGTCGAAGTGCTCGCCGAAGCCCAGATGGTGTGCCAGTTCCTGCATGATTCGGAGGTCCGGCCTGGAGTTGTGCGCCGGCGGGGAGACCCGCTCGCTCCACTGGACCGAGCGGTGGGAGTTCGTCACCGTTCGGACGTGTTCGTACTGGCTCGAGGCCGGCAGCAGGATGACGTTCGCATCGTCGGGCAGCGTGCCGGCGACAGAGGGGAAGACGTCGACGACGACCATCAGATCCAGCGACTCCATCGCTCGCTTCATCTTGTCCATCTCGCTGATGGAGTTCGCCGAGTGACCCCAGAAGAACGCCATCTTCAGCGGGTCGGACTGGTAGAGGTTCGACTCGAGCAGGCGGTCCTCCTGCCCGAGCGCGGCCTCGTACCAGCGGGCGACGGTCAGCCCGATCTGGAACATCATCGACCGTTCGTCGACGTCGATCGGTGCCTCCTGGTTCAGGCCCTCTTCGTCGTCTTCGCCTTCCTGCTCTTCGCCCTCCTCTTCGTCTCCCTGACCGCCTGCGCTCTCCGCTCCCTCGCCGCCTTCGCCTTCTTCCTCCTCCTCGACGTCGACGCCCGCACCCCCCGCCTCGGCCTCGGCCGGCGTCTCCATGCCGCTCCACATGTCTTCCGGCATCATCTCGAACTTGTCGTACAGCTCCTCGAAAGAGGTGCTCCCGCTGGTCCACGGGCTCCGGTCCCAGACGTCCGCCCAGTGTTCCCACGATCCCGGCGAATCGACGCCGTAGTAGCCCGGGAGGATGCTGGCATCGACGCCGAGGTCGGTCGCCCCCTGGACGTTCGCGTGGCCGCGCATGACCTGGAGACCGCCCCCCGAACGCGCCGCGCTCCCGGTCGCGAGGCTGAAGAGGGCGTACGAGCGAATGTTCTGCGTCCCGTTGTTGTGCTGGGTGCCACCCATTGCCCACTCGACCTGTATCTGAGGCGCGTTCTCGATGATCAGGTCGCCGATCTCTTCGAGATCTCCCCGATCGATCCAGGTGATGTCCGAGACCGTCTCGAGGTCGTACTGATCGAGTTCGGGTTCGACGTCGGGCCAGCCCATCACTCGCTCATCGAGGAAGGTGTCGTTGAGTCCGTCCCGATCCCGAACGTAGTTGAGTAGGCCCATGACCAGTGCGACGTCCGTGCCGGGCCGCAGCCGGTAGAAGTAGTCGGCGTGAGCCGACGTCTTCGTGTAGCGCGGGTCGATGGAGACGATCGTTCCACCCCTGGCCTGGCCCTCGAGGATGTGCTGCATCGCGATCGGGTGGGACTCGGCGGGGTTCTGTCCGAGGATGATGAGCAGGTCGAAGTTTCGGTAGTCGTTGATCGTGTTCGTCATCGCGCCGAACCCCCAGGTGTTCGCCAGTCCCGTCACGGTCGGCGAGTGGCAGATCCGCGCCTGATGGTCGACGTTGTTCGTGCCCATAAACGCCGCGAGCTTCCGGATGGCGTAGGCCTCCTCGTTGGCGTGGTGGGCGCTGCCCAGCAGCATGACGCTCTCGCGGCTGTACTCGTCGACGGTCTCCGCCCAGGTCTCGGCGATCTCGGTGTACGCCTCGTCCCAGGTGATCTTCTGCCACTCGCCGTCGACCTTCTGCATCGGATGTTTGAGCCGCTTGACCGAGTGTTCGGTCTCGAGAATACCGGCGCCCTTCGAGCAGAGCGAGCCGTTGTTGATCGGGTTCTCGAACCACGGCTCCATCGCCGTGAAGGAATCGCCGTCCTTGACGGCCTTGAAGCCGCAGCCGACGGCACAGTAGTTGCAGATCACCTTCGACGTGTCGGCGTCGTCGACGACGCCGTCCTCGCCCTCTTCTTCCTGACTGAGGACGTGCCCGGTGACGCCGCCGCCGAGGAACAATCCGCCGGCGAGCGCGCTCGCTTTCATGAACGATCGACGGTCGAGGTCGATCGTTACCGGGTCGCCGTCCGCACTCATGGGACGCGATACCTCGCTGCTCGACGGATATCCGTTCGCAACACCTTGTTCACAGTACCCATGCCCATAGTTCGCACTTCACCGAAGGGGTCTATGAATATTTGCTAAGGACGGTTTTCGGTAATTTGTATTCGATCTAGCGTTCCGTCGGTTAAGAAACGAAATACGTGATTAAGTCCGAGTAGTATTGGTATTCTACCGTACATTCACCATATTCGTACGGAATACTATTGTATTGCCACGGTATACCACGACAGGATGAGAGTCGGGAGCTTCGTCTGCTCGTGTGCGGACACCTGTGATATCGATCTCGAGGGCGTCCGAGAGGGGATCGAACACGTCGACGTCGCGGCGAGTTCGAGCCTGCTCTGTGCGGACGGCCTCCCCGCGATGGAGCAGGTGATCGACGAGTACGACCTCGACCAGCTGATCGTCACGTGTCCCGAGTCGCGGTCCCAGCGGAAGCTCGAGCGGGTCGCCGAACAGCAGGGGTTACACTCGGAGGCGGTCTCGTTCGTCGACCAGCGCGAGGGCGCCGGGTGGGTCCACGACGAAGCCGGTGCCACGGCGAAGACCGCACGGCTGGTCAACGCCAGATACGCGGGCCTCGAGGCCGAATCGGTCTCCCGAACGATATCCCAGGAGGCCGGCGAACGCGTCGCGGTCGTCGCCGATTCGGAGACCGCAGCGGCGCTTTCCGACGACGCCGACGTAACGCTGATCGCCGACGGCGACGAGTACGTCGACGCTGCGGCCGATCTCGACGACGTGACGATCGAGCGCGGACGCGTCGTCGACGTCGACGGACGGTTCGGAGAGTTCACCGTCCGCCTCGAGTCCCGTGTCACGGAAGACTGCATCTCCTGTATGAAGTGCGTCCACGAGGGACCCGACGGAATGGTCACGCGCTACCCGGTCGATATCGATCCCGACGCGCCCGACGGAGCGTGGACCGACGTCTGTCCCACCGACGCGATCGAGATGACGGGAACCGAGCGGACGCTCGAGTTCGACCAGATCGTCTACCCGGCGGCCACCCGTTCGACGCGGGGCGGCCGGATCGGCTTCTACACCGCGCCAATCGATGCGGCGACGATCGCCGCGGTGAAAGACCTGCTCGGCGGCGTCGAGAAACCGGCCCACCTCGACCTCGAGATGGACGTCTGCGCGGCGGGGAACTCGAGCCAGCCGGGCTGCAACGAGTGCGTCGAGGCCTGCCCCCATGACGCAGTCGAGCGGGCGCGGATCGACGAGGTCGAGTTCCACGAGGCGGCCTGTCAGAACTGCGGGGCCTGTACCAGCGCCTGTCCAACGGGGGCGACGATGCTCCGGGAGCCGTCGAACGAGCGGTTCGCCCGCGAGGTCGAGGCGCTACTCCGACCGACCGACGACGAGGGCGGATGGCTCCTGAACCGCTCGGGGTCGGACATCGACGCCGCCATCGTCGCGTTCGTCTGCTCGGAGGAAGCCGACGACGCGCTCGCCGAGTACGGCCGGTTAGCCGCTGCGGGGAAAGCGGCCATCGAGTACCCGCCGATCCTCCCCGTTCGCGTGAACTGCACGGACACCGTCGGCGAGGCCCACGCGATGCACACGCTGGCCTGCGGAGCGGACGGCGTCGCAATCGTCGGCTGCGGCGGCGACTGTCACCACTCCGGCCCGGAGCCGAAGGCCGACCTCGTCGATCGGCTCAACCGCGCCACGAGGGACCTCGAGCTGGGCGAGCGAATCGGCTTCTTCGCCCCCGACCCGGACGAACCGGCCCAGTTCGTCGAGGAAATGTCGACCTTCGCCGTCGAACTCGCGACCTCACCGATTCCGGTCGGCGAACACGAGGCGACCGGGGAGATCGACGCCGACCGGGACAACCCCGCCTTCGACAGTCACGGCTGGACACTCGAGAGCGTTCGCGCGATCCTCGAGCACGTCGATCCGGCCCGCGAGGTGATTCGCGGTCTCAAAGACTTCGGCCGCATGGACGTCGCCGACGGCTGTACGCTCACGCCGACCTGTTCGAACCTCTGTCCGACCGATGCGATCCGCCGGAACGAGCGAGACGCCTCCCTCGAGTTCAACCACGAGAAGTGCGTCAACTGCGGGTGCTGCGAGGAGGGCTGCGTCGAGGACGTCATCACGATGCGCGACGGCCTCGACCGGTCACTGCTGCCCGAGAACCGCGACGGCGACGATCCCGCCTGGACCGAGGTCTTCGACGGCGAGATGCGAGAGTGTCGCCACTGCGGCAAGCCGTTCGCGAGCGAGGGATCGGCCCGGAAGATCCAGGCGGAAGTCGGCGACCTCGTCGCCGACATCGCGCCGAGCGCACAGGGGAGCATCTTCGAGTACTGCGGCGACTGCCGCGCGCAACTGCTCTACGACCGAGGTGACTGATATCATGAGTATGGATCAACAGGCCCTCTACGACGCCCGACTCGAGCTGGTGAACTTCCTGATCGACGCGTTCGCGGACGTCCCGACCGAGGCGTTCGTCGAGACGTTGTTGTCGGGGGACGTTCTGGTCCCCGACGCGAGCGTCAGCGACCGACTCGATCGGGGATTCGCGGCGCTCGAGGCGTTCATCGACGAGAACCGCGATCGTGAGGCCGACGCCGTTCGGGACGACCTGGAGCGGGAGTTCACGCGGCTGTTCGTCGGCCCGCGACCGCCGGTCCTCCCCCACGAGACCTACTACCGCGAGGACACCGACTTTCGCGGCGAAGGACTGGCGACCGTCGAGGCGAGTTACGGCGCGGCCGGCTGGTCGCCGCCCGACGAGTATCCCGAGGAGAACGATTACGTCGCCGTCGAACTGGCCTTTCTCCGGTACCTGATTCGCCGGCAGCGCAGCGGAGACGTGGAAACGTTCGGCTACCAGCGGGTCTTCCACGAGGAGCACCTCTCGGAGTGGATCGACGACCTCGCCGCAGACGTCCGCGAACGAACCGACGAGCGGTTCTACGAGGCCGTCGCGGCGCTGCTCGAGGGCTGTATCGCGTTCGAGGAAGAGATCGCGATGCAGATGGGCTGAGCCGCGTCTCGGCTCGAGTTGCGACGGTTACTCGTCGCCGTCGGTATCTTCGTCGTCGACGAACGGCTCGAGAACCTCGTCGCTGAACGAAATATCGCCGTCGATTTCGCCGTCGTTGATGTGGTGGGGCGCGGTGTGCGTCCAGACCTCCCTGTCGCGTTTCTTGTCGAGTTCCGGATCCGGTCGCCAGTCGGTGTGCGTCATAGCTGTATGTGCACGATTGATAGCCTTAGGCTTTTGTCGTGATTCGCCTATACGTCTCGTCGTCGGTCGGAGGATGGCAACGGGACGACTAGCCGCGATTTTCAGTACGGACGCGGATCGTCCGGCCGGTCCGACGACGACTCGGATCCACCGTCCCGGTCGAGGAACGCGCTCGCGAACAGGTCGACGTGCAGCGCCAGCACCGCGTCGGGCTCGAGGCCGAACTCGTCGGACTGCCGCTCGAGGTACCCCTCGAGGTCGTCGGTCGGTTCGTGGTGGATCTCGCCGCTCGCGGCATCGACGTCGAACTCGACCTCGTTCGCGCCCGAGACGAGGTGTTCGATCTCGAGCAGGGCCTGCTCGGCTTTCGTTTCCAGCGCCGCCTCCTCGTCCATGAGCCGGTCGTCTCCCCACGCCGTCGCGGCGTCGCGGAACCGGTCGCTGACGGTGATCGAGAGGGTCACGGCGACACCCCCTCTCCGTCGAACGCGGGTTCCCGGCGGGTGTGATTCTCGCAACGAGGACAGGGGCGAGACGCCTCGTCGGGCTCGAGGTGACCGAATCGATCCAGGTGGCCGCATCGAGTGCACTCGTAATACATGATGTGTCGGGGTCGCGTTTACTTGGTGGTCAGTAACGGGGACGGATCGACGGCGTTACTCGGGTGGCCACTCCTCGGGTGCCGGTTCCGGTTCGCTGAGGGCCCCGAAGGCGGCGATCACGACGCCGAGGAAGACCGCCAGAACGATCAGTCCCATCAGGCCACCGAGGCCGTGTCGCCCGACCCAGTTGCCGCCGGTCACGCTCCCCATTACGGTGAAGATCTGCAGTCCGACCAGGACGGTCCAACCGGCGGCGATCAGCAAGCCGAACGCGAGCAGCGGATTGTGATCAATCGCAGTGCGGATCCCCATGTGCGTGGCAACCACACGCAGCGTAAAATGGCTTCCCTGACGGACTCTCGATGCTGACTATCACCGATACCGACCGGTTCCGCCACCGCTCGTATCGGTGACGGCATCTCGCTACAATCTACGGTTCCGTCTCGAGTTCCCACGCCGCTTTCTCGGCCGCCGTTGCGAGGGGGACGAACTCCCAGTCGGCCGCGTCGGCGATCGGTTCGTCCTCGCCCGCGATGCCGACGACGACCATCCGATCGGCGTAAAACATCGAATTTCGGTCGATTTCGGCGAGGCGCTCGCCGGGGTCCGTCCCCGTCCCGTTGAAGAAGTCGGCATCGATCCCGTGTTCTCGCTGGAACTTCTGGACGACGTGTGCGGGGACGTCGCCGACGATACCGATCCAGTCGGCCCAGCCGCCGGCGTCGCCGAAGACTCGCCGCGGGTGCTCGAGCCGGCGCACGGCTGCGTAGGTGAGCGCCATCGTCATCTCGTCCGTACCGCCGCCGTGTGGACCGGACGCCGGCTCCGACCCCGAATTCGGTTGGGACCCCATCGGGCGCGGCGTCTCCGGCGAAGCGGTCTGGCTGGACCGGCCGTCGGTCGTCTCGCTCGCGGTTCCGTCGGTATCACCGCCTCGTTTCGGGATCCCCGCCGGCGTTTTGTCGCCCGTTTTGGGAACGTGGGGCGTGGGCGCTCGAGTGCGATCCGATTCGTCGCTTTCCGTCTCGGACTCGTCGCTCTCGACTCCCGCACGGTCTCGACTGCCGGCGGAGCCGAACTCCGCCGGCGAGTCGGGATCGGTCGCGGCGTCTCCGGCGGTGTCATCGCGCCAGACCGGATCGCCGACGGTCCCTTCGTCGGCTGCCTCGTCGGCATCGGTCTCGAGGCCGTCCAGATCGATTCGGTCAGTCATCGTCGTTCACCGCTGCGGGACGCTCTGTGCGGGCCGGGTCACGATCGGATTCGGGGACGGCCGTCGCGTCGTCGACCGCGGCCTCAAGGTCGAGTCGACGGAGCGTTTCTCGCGTCGGTCGCCCCTCACTGTCCCACCCTCGATACCGATAATATCGCTCGAGTAGCGTCTGGATCCGCTCGGTATCGAGTGCGTTTCCGTCAAGCGATCGCCCGTCGTCCGGGCTCGCCGCACTCGGCTCGAGTATCGCGTCCGGCAGCGCGTCGTCGGTGCGATCGAACCCCTCGCGGACGTTGAAGAGTCGAACGAGCGTCCAGATTCGCTCGCCGGCGGTCGCGAGCGCTTCGCGGTCGTACTCCCGGCCCACCGCGGCGAGCCACTCCGCGCCGAAGCCCTTCCCGCCGACGTACGCCTCGAGCCACGCCTCCGGTATCCGTTCGCTGGTGACGGAGCGAGCCGAGAGATCCACCCGGAGGAGGCGCGCTGGTTCATCGCGTGCCATTGACTGGCACATACGCTCCGAGCGGTCTTTAACAGTTCCCCGGAATCGTAACCGATCGGTGACTCTCCGGATCGACTACCGATCGGGACGGACGGTATCCGGTGTTTCGACACCGAATACGAAAGTATCGATACGTGCAATTTGGGGAATGACACCATTTCCTGCAAAAATTGCTTGCAGTCCGCGAGCGAACCACCGTGTATGCGGATGGAACTCAGGGTCTGCAAACACTGCTACGAGGGGACGCACGGAAACGAACGGAAGACGGCGATCACGAGGGATATGGTCGCGTGTGCGGAACGCGTCCGCGAGTACAAGGATCTGATCGGACTCGACTCGCTGTATATCGCGAAAGTCGAGGAAGGCGACGTCGGCGGTGCGGAGGCGTTGCCCGCGATCGTCGCGCGAATCGAGAACGAGCAGGTGACGCTCACGGACACGCAGCTCGTGATGGAAGACGGGGACGGAAACCTGCTCGTTTATCCCGAACCCGAGGACGTTCTCGAGGTGCTGACGCGAAATATCGATCAGATCAGCGACCAGACGCGTCAGGACGTGACCGTCGAGCTCTCCGCCGAGGGCTCGGAACTGGTCGCATAGACGGTCGGTGGAAGCGTCCTCCGCCGACCACCGTCCGTACTTTCGGGTCACACTGCCTACTCTTTTTGTACTGCCCCGCTGAACCACTGAGCTATGCGAGCAGCCGTACTCGAGGAACATGGCGAACCGCTCGCGGTCACGAACGTCGACTATCCGGAACCGACACCGGATCAGGTCATCGTCGAAACCGAGGCGTGTGGGATCTGTCGCAGCGACTGGCACCTCTGGCAGGGTGACTGGAGCTGGGTCGGTGCGGGCGTTCCCGAAGGCCAGATTCTCGGCCACGAACCGGCCGGCGTCGTTTCCGCAGTCGGGTCGGACGTCGAAACGCTCGAGGAAGGCGACCGCGTCGCGGTGCCGTTTCACCTCGGTGACGGGACCTGCCCCCACTGCCGGGAGGGGCGGGCGAACAACTGCGAGACGGTGCTTCCGCTCGGCCTGTCGGAGTACTCTCAGGGTGCGTTCGCGGAGGCGTTCCCCGTTCGCGAAGCCGACTTCAACTGCGTCAAACTCCCCGATACCGTCGGCTACACGGAGATGGCCGGTCTCGGCTGCCGGTTCATGACGGCCTACCACGCGCTGGCCGACCGCGCCGGTCTGCGGCCCGGCGACTGGGTCGCCATCCACGGCTGTGGCGGCGTCGGACTCTCCGCGATCCACATCGCCCGGGCGCTGGGCGCACACCCGATCGGGATCGACGTCCTCGACAGCAAACTCGAGCGAGCCAAGGAACTCGGCGCCGTCGAGACGATCAACAGTACCGAGGTCGATAGCGCACCGCAGGCGGTGAAGGCGATCACCGACGGCGGTGCCGACGTCTCGATCGACGCACTGGGTATCGCCGAGACCTGCCAGAACTCGGTCGAAAGCCTCGGGACGCGCGGTAGTCACGTGCAGGTCGGGCTCACGACCGGCGAGGAACAGGGGCAGATCGACCTCCCCGTCGATGTCATGACGATGCAGGAGATCGATTTCCACGGCTCCTTCGGCATGCCGCTGGTTCGCTACGACGAACTGTTCAGTCTGATCGCCCAGGGAACCCTCGAACCCGAGAAAATCATCGGTGAAACCCTCTCGCTCGAGGAGGCACCCGAAACGTTGGCCTCGATGGACGACTACGAAACGGTCGGGATTCCGGTCATCACGGAGTTCTGAATACGAACTGCGGTCGATTTCCTCTCTCTGCGGCCACTAACGGGCTGTGACTCTGCGAGCCGTCGCTGTCTGGGTCATGGTTCGTGAAACCCGGGCGGGCGGGAACCGCCCTGGGCGTGAGAGACATGAGCGTACTCGAAGCGGGGGCGAGTCCACGTCCGAGCGATCCGGGCAGAACGCACGCAATCGGCCGGTCAGCGCACAGATGGGCCGAGCGTGTACCCGGTGGGGGTTTGCAACCCCGCAGATCGGATGTTTCCCGTGTTACCCATTGTTATGCAGCCGCTTGGTCCCTGGTAGCAACTCCGAACCACACGCAGGCACCGGCTACTCTCCGCGTAGCACCCTGCTACCGAGCGACGAACCGATCGTTTCCCGTCTACTCCCTTTCTCACACCGACAAACCGAGCCGGATCGACCCGATCGGATGAGTGGATCGGCTCGAGCGGATGGGCGGAGGGACTCGAGCAGGCGACCAAAGGGGCTCGAGTAGACGGCCGGACGCGAGTGGACGACCAGACAGACGCAAACAGACGACCAGCCGATCGTCCGGTCTCGGTCCGCGATGGTCGACCGGCAGTGGGTGCTTGCTTGCGACGCCTCTAGAGGGATGGGACTGCAGCCTGTTTAGGGTCGTATGAGCGACGACGAGGGCTCACGGCCGATTCGGATCGGTATCGTCGGACTGGGATACATCGGGACGACCGTCGGTGGCCAGTTTCACCGCCGCCCGGACGCGACTATTAGTGCGGTCTGCGATCTCGATACGACACTTCGCAACGAAGTGGGCCACGAATTCGGTGTGTCCGCCGATCGGCAGTACGCCGAGTACGAAACGATGCTCGCGGAGGCACCCCTCGACGCGGTGCTCGTCGGCACGCCACACACCCTCCACTACGAGCAAGTCGTCGCCGCCCTCGATCGCGGCTGTCACGTCTACTGCGACAAACCGCTGACGACCGACCTCGAGCAGGCCCGCGACCTCGCGGATCGGGTCGAGCGAAGCGATCGGACCGTGATGGTCGGCTACCAGCGCCACCTCCAGACGGCGTTTCGAACGGCTCGCGAACGGTTCGTCGAGCGCGAACCGGAATGGCTGACCGCCTCGATTACACAGGGGTGGATCGACGACTCGCGAGGAACCTGGCGGCTCGATCCGGACCTGTCCGGCGGCGGCTTTCTCTACGACACGGGCAGCCACGTCCTCGATGGCATCCTCTGGACGACCGGCCTCGAGCCAGCGTCCGTCGCCGCGAGCATGGACTTCCACGACGACGCCGGGCGGGTCGACCGTCGCGCTCACCTCGACATCCGGTTCGAAAACGGTGCGACCGGGACGGTTTCGTGTCACGGCGACGCGCCATCGGTCCGCGAGCACATCCACCTCTGGGACGACGAGGGTGCGGTCTACCTCGAGGGAACGCAGTGGGGACCGCGGGAGGTCCTGGAGATCGATTCCGACGCCGGGGAGCACGTTCCCTACATCGACCCCCGTCGCGAGCGAACCCGGGCCGACGCGTTCCTCGAAAGTGTCACTGAGGAAGTTGAGCCACCGGCAACAGTTCGGGACGCGCTTCGGGTGACGGCTTTGACCGAAGCGGCATACGAGTCAGCACGAACGGGCGAGCGCGTCGTCGTCGATCAGTGAAGCTGGTTCGTGCCCTCCTCGATGGGTGTAGTCGCCGATGGGCGGGTCGTCGAATGGTGTGCAACCGGCGAGACGGTGTCGTTTCGCTCGGCTCCGAACCGTCTTCTAACAGCGGTCGTTGCGAGCCCGTTTTCACGGCGATAAGTGACACGATAACCGTCCCGTTTCGCGGGAAAAACGGTTTTTCGCCCGCGGATCGGTCGCCAGCCTATCGCGTCGATTTCGCTGCCAACCCGGGGTACAGCGCGATTACTCCCGCTCGAGTGGCCACGAGTATTGGGCGGACGTGCTCGGATCCCAATTCGAGAGCGCTAGCCCGGTAAGACCCTCATAGTCGTCCGTGCCTTTCGGTTACAAGCCGGATAACTACAACTGGTGCTGGCTATCGATCGGATATGATCGCCTGCACCAACTGCGAGACCGCCCAGTTCCTGCAGATCACGCAGAGTCGCGTCTACTTCGAGGACGGCGAAATGATCAACGAAATCTCCGAAACGTACGAGTGTACCCTGTGTGGGGCAACGGGCCAGTACGTCTACGACGACGATCGCGACGAGGAGACCGTCACGGGCGAGGTCGAGCACACGACCGAACGCCCGAAGTACGCCTGACTGCCGGCCCCCGCTCGGGGGCACAGGCAGTCTACAGCCCAACTCGGAATCGACCGTCCATGAGTACAGTGGCGGCTCTCGGTTCTCGCTGTTCGGGTTCTCCCGTCTCGCTGGTCGCGTATTTCCGGTTTCCAGTCAGTTCGTCGCGTCGTCTCCGTCCGTTGTTTCCTCGTGAGAGGCTCCAACACCGAGCTCGTCGAACGCGGGACGGTCCTCGTCGGGCACCGACCGGTCGTACTGTCGTCGGCTGACGGCCGCGTTCCGGCGGCTGGCATCCCATTCCTCGAAGAGGCCGTACTCGGTCATGGTCTCCATGCCGGCGATGGCTGCCGTGAGCTTGATCCCGACCAGCGGAATCTCCGCGACGGAGACGATCACGTCGGCACGGAGGATCGCGCCGTCTCTGAGCAACACGTCGAGCACGTCGACGAGCGCGTCGTCGTTCTTTTGCGGTCTCATGGCTGTGGGTTCGCCCGTTCGTCCGCAGCGTTCCCGTCACCGCCGAGTTCCGGTGCAAACGTGTACGGCGGCCACGGGCCTGTGAACCGGACCTCGAGGCCCTCGTGTGCCGCCACGTCGTCGAGTATCGAGCCGATGGCCCCCTCGTCGTCCTCGTGGGCCAGCAACGTGAGTCGGCAGAGGGTTTCGCCATCGCCGGACTCGCCCGATTCGTCGCTCGAGTCCCCGCCCGACCCTGACTCGCTACCGGCCATCTCGTCCGAGAGTTTCGCGCTCGGCGACCGCTCGAGCGCGTGGACCTCCCGCGCTTCGGCGGCCAGTCGCTCCTCGAGATCGGCGGTTAGCGATTCCCGACGGGCGGCTCGAATCTCCGTCAGCCGCTGGTCGAACTTCTTCTCGAGCAGGAACGCCGTTCCCTCCTCGGAGCCGCCGATCTGCTCGTCGAGTTCGCGCAGTCGTTCGTCGCGTTCGATCAGCGCCTCGTCGCTAATCGGATCGACTTCGACGACCTCGACGCGGTACTCCCAGTGGTCTGCAAGCCCGGAGAGGGCCTGCTCGAGGGTGTCTCGCTCCTCGTGGAGCCACTCGCGGACCGCGGCGTCGTCGCCCCGGAGGATCGTGTCGAACTGGAACGGGATCGGCGTCCCGAAGGCCTGTCCCGCCTCGTCGACGACCGTCTGGTGGCGGACGAGCCAGCGCCGAATCTGTGCGAGGTCCGCGGAGTCGTAGATCCCCTCACAGGCGTGGACGACGGCTCCGATTCCGTCTTCGACGATAACCGAAACGGGCTCGCCGTCGACGCCGGTCGTCTCGAGGCTGGCGTCCTCGTCGGTCCGCACGATACAGTACAGGTAGCGACCCTCGTCGATAGCCGGTGTCTCGGCTCCCTCGCCGGCCGGCTGCTCGTCGAACGCCTCGAGTCTCTCGGCGGCACCGTCACCGTCGTTCGTGCCATCGGAGCTCATTCGCCCTCACCTCCGAACACGGAGTAGCCGGGTTTCTGCGTGGCGGTCGGCTCGCCGTGAAGCTGTTCGATCGCGTCGTTGACCAGTCCGTCCAGATCGCCCCGGAGATCGTCGACGCCGTCCTCGATCTCCTCGTCCGCTTTGAGCTGTTCGATCTCGGCCTCGATCGTTGCGAGCTGGCTTCCGAGGCGTTCGATCTCCTCGTCCGACAGGTTCCCAGACTCCATTCGACGGACCGCCTCGCGCTCGAGGGCGTCGATTAGGATTTCAACAACGGTTATGACAAGGGTAACGAGCCCCTGTCGCGCGTCCTCGCCGTCGCCGACGTCGATCGCCGTCATGACTCCTCGCCCTCCGATTCCGGCTCCGCCTCTGGGGCGGCCTCGTTCTCCGCTGACTCCTCGTCGGCTGATGCCGTTTCGTTCTCGCTCGAGTCCGTGTCGGACTCCGACGCAGACTCGGAGTCCGACTCGTCACTGAGCAGGTCGAATCCGCCGCTGGTCGGTCGATCTGGATTCGGTCTGGCACCGAGCCGTTCGCTCACCAGTTCTTCGTCGCCGACGGCCAGCTCGCTCTCGGTCGAGTCGTCGCTGTCTGCGTCGCGTCCGCTCTTGCTTGCGTCGTTCTGGCCGCTATCGGCGCTCGCTTCGCTGTCAGCGTCGTCTTCATCGGCGGTAACGTTGACGCCTCGAGTCGAGTCGATCACCGGATTCGGTCGGTCCGTCTCCGCGAGTTCGGGATCGTCGACCGCCTCGGCGACGCGGCGCATGTCCGTCCCCTCGGGGAACTCGAGGCCGTACTTCGCCGCGGTCTCGAAGGAGGCGATCGCGGCCCGGACTTGGACGCCGAGCAGCTGGGTGTCACCGATCGAGACGGCGATGTCGGCGTTGATGACGATTCCCTTGTCCAGGAGCATCTCGACGACCTCGGCGAGGTCGGCCTTCTGCCGACTGGGCTGGAACTCATCGACCATCGCGATCACCTCCGACGGGCGTCGAACGCTGGGTGGTCGTCCGTCCCTCACAGCCGTTCAGTCGCCGCAGTGTTGGGTCAGTCATTGTTGTTTCTCCGCTGTCGTTCCCGCTCGAGTTCGAACCGGCGGCCGTAGATCCGTTTCCGCGTCGGTGCGGTCGAGAGCTTGACCTCCTGTGGCACCGTCGAATAGCGCGCACCGCCACCGAGATCGTTTCGTTCGGTCGGAATCGTCGACGATGCCGTCGGATTTCGCGAGTTCGTGCTCGTGTCCTGCCGGCGCATCTTCTCGCGGTTGAACTCGTAGAGTCGCTCGAACTTCTCGTGTGTCTCGAGTAGCGCCGACCGGAAGGCGTCGATCCCTTCCATCGCCTGCTGCTGGATAGCTGCCTGATACGCTTCCGGATCCTCGGCGACGTCGATGTCACCGAGCGCTTGCTTCGCAGCAGAGCCGGCGTCCATTCCCGTGTCGAGCACACCGTCCCCGTCTTCGTCTCCGAGCAGGCCATCGCCATCCTCGTTGCCGTTCGCGACGTCCGATACGGCGTCCTCGACCATTCCGGCATCGTCGCCGTCCTCGAGATCGTCCATGGCATCGTCGAGTTCACGTTTGTTCTCCCAGAGATCGGTCAGATCCGCGGCGTTCCAGGCGTTCAGCAGGTTGATCGCGTCGAACAGCTCCGTGAAGTCGACGAGTTCAGTGACGCCTTCGTCCTCGTTCGCCAGCACGTCGGGAATCTCGCCGAGTTCGATCGCGTCGAGGAGTTCGTCCCCGTCGACCGCCTCGGGCAGGTCGCTGAGATCCATCGCCTCGAGTAACTCGCCGACTTCCTCGGCGACCCGAACGAGATTGTCGAGGTCGCCGACGACCGTCTCGAGGGTGTCGTCGTCGAGATCGTCGATCGCGTCGCTCTCGTCGAGGGTCTCCTCGAGTCGACCGAGACTCTCGGTCGCGTCCTCGAGTAGCGCGTCGAACGTCTCCTCGGATTCCGCGTCACTCATTCGTCATCCTCCGTTTCCGCAGTGTCCGTCTTCTCAGTGCCAGTCCGTTCCGTCGGCTCCGGCCTGATCTGGACGGTCAGCACTCCGTTCTTGATTGTCGCCTGCGATTCCGTCTCCCGCCAGGGAACCTCGATACGATCGAGTTCGGATTCCTCGACACCGATGACGAGCATCGAGTCGTCGAAGCCGACCGTGACGTCGTCCGGATCGGCACCGGCGACGTCCGCGGTGACGAGCAGTTCGTCGTCGCGGCTCCGGGTCGCGACGCGGTGATCGCTCGAGGAACCCGACGATCGGATACGGCGCTTCCGCGATCGATCGCCGTTCCCACCTCGCGACCTGTCCCCGCCGAACCGATCCCGATCGAGCGGTGACTCGTCCGCGAGATCGTCGGCCGATCGGATCGAGATGTCGTAATCGAAGACCGTCCGGTCGCTCCGTCGCCGCCCTGAGGTCGACGCCGGGCCGTCGTCGAGCGATTCCAGGGCGGACAGCAGGCTCGAGAGCCAGTGATCGTCCTCGTCGACCTGACTCTCATCGGTCCGGTGCTCGTCGGATCGATCGTCGTCCGATTCGTCGTGGTCGTCGTTTGGGGGTTGTTCGCTCATTATCGTTTCACCTCTACGCGGCCGCTCGAGAGCCGCTCGTGCACTTCGCGGGCGGTCTCGAGCTCCGCCTCGAGTTCTTCCTTGCGACGCTGGTACTCCGCCTCGGAGCGTTCGCCGAGTTCGTACAGTAGCTGGTTCTCTTTGAGTTCAGCCTCGAGGGCCTCCACGTCGTACATCTCGTCGAGCGCGATGGAGTGGAGTGCGTCGACGATGCCGACGAACGGCCGGAACAGGAGGTCGTCGAGGATGAACATGGTTACTGTTTAGCTCCGATTTTCACGTCGACGAAGCTGTAGGGCGCGAATGGCCCGGTGTACTGGACCATCAGCTCGTCGTGGTCGTCCTCGAAGTCGGCGATCGCGTCGTCGAACGCCTCGCGCTCGTCTTCATCGACGAGATACGAGCGGTTCAGGACGAGCCGGTCGCTGAACAGGTCGTTTTCGACGGACTGTGCGGCGATGGGCTCGAGACGGTCCGCAACGTCTGCCTCGATCGTCTCGCGGTCGACGTCGGCGTCTTCCTCGCGGACGAGTTTGAGCCCGAGTTCGATTTTGCCTTCGATATCGTTCATCGCGCGTCGGAACGCCGGCCGCGCGCCGCGCAGAACGTTCTTCAGCGCTCGATCGCTCTCGAAGGCCATCCCGAACTGCATGGGGACGATGGTCGTTCCGCCGTCGTACTCCATGATCTCCCGGAGGACGTCGTCGTGGATCTGGGCGTCCTCGTCCGTCTCCTCGGGATCGGTCGTGTCGATGTCCGAGACGACGGCACCGAGTCGCCGGTGTGAGATCGTATAAACGCGTTCGGCACCCGCGACTGCGTCCGTCTCGAATTCGACGGTGTCCGACTCGACGATACCGTAGACGTACCGATTGCTCATTGATAGATCACTCGCTGACTAGTCATATCGTTGCCTTGTCGCTGACTCGAGCCCAGTAGCCGACGCCCGCGACGAACCTGCTGCCGAGACCCACGGGTCGATAGACGCGTGCGTAATCCGTCGGCTCGGTCGGTGATGGGACGTCTGGATGACATGGGCTGCGATAGCTGTGCTCCTCGCGGGTATCGCGCGCCGCCGTGACGAGCACTCGAGTATCGTCACGGACTGTTCGGTTCCGCTGCGGGTTATCGTGGTGCTTGCAGACGCAACCTTCCGTATTACTCCGCCTAATCACGTCGCCGACGAATGGCCGCTGGTATAGGGAGACTTGCAGACGCAGCGCAAGCCGTGTTACGAGACGGCGCTCAAGGGGGAGGTGTTATGTCCCAACGAACACCCGATTCCTCGAGCCTGGCAGAAGTACTCGATCGCGTCCTCGACAAGGGCGTCGTCATCGACGTCTGGGCGCGCATCTCAGTTGTCGGGATCGAACTGCTGACGATCGAGGCCCGCGTCGTGGTCGCCTCGGTCGACACCTTCCTCCACTACGCGGAGGAGATCGCAAAAATTGAGCAAGCCACGGCGGAGGGCGACCTCGACGAACTCGAGGAGCTCGAGGTCGAGCCCCGCCCCGAATCGTCGCCGAAATCGGCGGAATAACACTCCATGGCCGACGACACTTCGCGCAAGCGCAAGGTCCGTGGCAAGAAGATCACGGCCAGCCGCGAGCAGAAGGACGGTCGCAAAGCGAAGAAACAGCTCGCGCGAACGGCATCGAACGCAGGCGAACGAAACGGCGACAGCCCCCTCTCCGATCCCGAAACGGTCGTCCCCGAACCGTTCGTCGAAACCGACGCGGTTCGGTCGCTGCGCGATCGGATCAACGGCTGGCTCGAGGCGGACCAGCCGGTCCACCTGATCGGACCGACGGGCTGCGGGAAGACGGCCCTCGCGCTGTCGGCCGCGGCGGAGCGCGGCCGGCCGGTCGTCTGGCTCAACGGTGACGAAGCGGTCGACACCGCCGCGCTCGTCGGCTCCCACGCCGGCGGCGAGCGCTACGAAGAAAACGATCAGTTCGTCAGCGGGGTCAGCAAGAAGACTGAGATCGTCCGCGAACGCTGGGTAGACAACCCATTGTCCGTCGCGGTGCGAGAGGGCGCGACGCTCGTCTACAACGAGTTCTCGCGAAGCGATCCCGCCGCCCACAACGTGCTCCTCTCGGTCTTCGAGGAGGGCGTCCTCGAGCGCCCGGGCAAACACGGCGACGATCGGACGATCGACGTCCACCCGGAGTTCCGGGCGATCCTCACGTCCAACGACGTGGAGTACGCCGGCGTCCACGAACAGCAGGACGCGCTGCTCGATCGGTTCATCGGCGTCCACGTCGACTACTACGACGACGAGACCGAACGCGAGATCGTCGCTGCCCACGTCGACCTCTCCGAAGACGAGATCGCGACCATCGTCGACACGACGCGAGCGCTTCGCGACGACCTCGAGATCGTCGTCGGCACGCGCGCGGCGATCACGGCCGCGAAGGGGCTGACCGTCTTCGACGGTAACACTGAAAACGACGAAGACGGTAAATTCGACGACGAGACGCTGGCGAACGTCTTCACGGACGTCCTCGCGCCGAAAATCGCAGGCGAGAACGGCGGCGACATCGACGACCTGCGATCGCAGATCACCGAAACGGTCTAACCACACGGCGGCGATCGGACCGATCCGAACGAACGACAGAACGAACCAAACCCAGGCCAATGGCCGAAGCCGACACGCAATCACAGGAGCAGTGCAAGGCACTCACCACGGACGGCGAGCGCTGCTCACGGCCGGCCCAGGACAACGGATTCTGCTACCAACACGACGAGAGTGATCAAACAGTGAGCGACAGTCAAACAGCCCAAGAGGAAGAACAGGCCGACCAACCGGACGACACGGCCGAAAGCGGCGACGTCGAGCAGCCCAGATCCCGTGGGACGACCACGATGACTGCGGATGAGAAGACCGATCCCGAGGAGGTCGACGAGGCGGCCGACGTCGAACAGGAGGAGATCGCGGGCATCCTCGCGGTCCGAAACACCGTGCAGTCGACCGCCGGTCAACTCATCGGCCACGAGTTCGACGGCGTCAGCGAGATCTCCCCGACCGACGACGGCTGGCGCGCCGTCGTCGAGGTCGTCGAACGCCGTGCCGTCCCCGACACCCAGGACATCATCGGCCGCTACGAGATCGAACTCGACACCGAGGCCACCGTCCACGGCTACCGCCGACTCGACCGCTACCGCCGCGGCGATACCACCGAGTTTGAGTAACTGAGTCGCGCTCGAGCGCGGGTTCGAAACGCGGTCGTCCCGGCTCGAGTGACGACGCCGACTGTCGCTCACTGTTGTTTCCTTTTTGCAGCGATACTCGTGAACACGACCCGCTATTCCTCGGTTTTTCGGGGGTTTTAAGCGGTATCTGGTTATACATTCTGCCGGTAGAGCCAGTACAATGCTGGGACAGTAGGCAATCTCGAGTTACTATACACACAACGATCGATAGCTCGTGTGCATATTCGGGGATCAGATTCTATCGACGTACAACCCCAAGGACAGTTGAAGTGGAACAGTGGTTCACCATCTTCTATTTACTCGTAGGGTTGCTGAACAGCGCGCATAACTACGTGTGCGAACTGACTGCTGGAATTCCTGCCAATTTCAGATGATGTTCGTAGCATCGTGCAAGAGACAGAGCGCAAATGTGACAGTCACTCGTAATCTGCTGGCCGAAGTAAAAGATACTCGCCCTGCTCAACAGTAATGTGAAAGTCGCTGTAGACGAATTTGACGATCCCATTCTGCTGTGACTTGCATAGATCATCCAGCATTTCTGGATCAATCGTCCTATATAATGGACTCAACTCCCACGGCTCGCACTCTTTTAGTGAACTTACAGCATAGATAGCTGCCATACTCACAGATTCATCCTCCGGAATTTCGTACTCGACCAGCAACTGCTGTTCCGGATTTTCGAGTCCCATTATCGGTTTCAGTGGTTGGAACCGGATAAATACTGAGTTTGAAATGTAACCGAAGCACTGGATTAGCAAGTCTACTGAGTGGTTGTTTCAAAGGTTTCGTGTCGAAACAAGCGAACCTGTCGTGCTAAACTCACCCACTGTCTCTCGCATACGTCTACTGACGGCTGCCAGATAATTTGCTGAGGCTGTGCTGAATAGAACGCGCATAGTCAGCAATTGACCTGCTATATTTTTCACGTCCCTGATAGAAGATGACCCATATGGAGCCACGGACACTCTTACGTATCGAAGGATTGGCCGCACTGGGGATCGCGTTGGGGAGCTATTTCACGCTTGACGGGCCAATTTGGATGCTGGTAGTTCTGGCGCTGTCCCCTGACTTGTCCATGATCGGGTATCTTGCAGGCCCGCGATTCGGAAGTCTGAGCTACAATATCGTGCACACGTACACACTACCGCTCGTACTCGGTGCCTTCGGTTTCTGGGCAGATAGCCGAATAGCTCTTCTCATCGCACTAATTTGGGCTGGACATATCGGCGCTGATCGAGTATTCGGCTATGGTCTCAAGTTCGAGTCCGGGTTCACGGATACACATCTCTCCACCCAATCAGCTCCACTTGAGCCCTTCACAAAATCTGACCGGTAATATACGTACTCTGCTGAATACACCCTCTGTATGCAGCACGAGGTTTTTGACAGTATTCAGAGATACCGAGGGGTGCTCCGATAATAGCACTACCTGTACTTACCGCTCGGTCATAGCCTGATCTCTCCCCTCCTAAACGGACTCGACAATACTCGTTATCGAGGTCCCATCCAACCACAAAACCGAAGCATGCCCTAGCCGTCGAGTCACTCGTGCAATCGATCGGAGGCCACACGGTCCACGGCGTCGAGGTCGGTCCGGAAACCCGGTGTGCCCACTACGACACGGACCGCGACGTGGTCGCATTCAAATTCGCCTGCTGCGAGCGCTACTATCCCTGTTTTCGCTGCCACGAAGAAATGACGGATCACGAGGCCGTGCCGTGGCCTCGAGCCCGGTTCGACGAGCCGTCCGTGCTGTGTGGCGACTGCGGGACCGAACTCACCGTTCCCGACTACCTCGAGGCCGAGTACAGGTGTCCGGCCTGCGACGCTTCCTTCAATCCAAGCTGTGCGAACCACGCCGAACTGTACTTCGAGACGGCGGCGTCGGACCTCGAGTGACCGACTGATCCGAATCCGACTCCATAGCTGTCGTGAGACTAGGGACGACAGATCGTACTACCGTTTCCCATTTCGTTACAATCATGAAACTGATAGCTAGGCTCTCGAGTGCGGAACGCGCCCAATCCAGCAAGGTATTTCCGCGTCGGGCGGCCGAATTCGGGTATGGATCCGGCGCTTGGCCCGCCCGAGGCGATGGCCACAAAGCGCGACGAGCTGACGCCCATGATGGCGCAGTATCACGACCTCTGTGCGCGCTACGACGACGCGATCGTCCTCTTCCAGGTGGGGGACTTCTACGAGACGTTTTGCGGCGCGGCCGAACGCACCGCGCGCCTGCTCGAGATCGCCCTGACCAGCCGCGAGGACAACACCGGCGAGTACCCGATGGCCGGTATCCCGATCGATAACGCCGAGTCGTACATCGAGGAGCTGCTCGAGGCGGGCTATCGAGTCGCGGTGGCCGATCAGGTCGAAGAGCCCGGCGAGACGTCGGGTGTCGTCGAGCGAGCCGTCACCCGGGTTATTACGCCGGGGACGCTCACCGAGGACGAACTGCTCGCGAGCGACGACAACAACTTCGTGGCCGCGATTGCCCGCGGGGATGCATCCGACTCCGGCAGCGGCGACGGCGAACTCGCGCTCGCCTTGCTCGACGTCTCCACGGGCGATTTCCTCGCGACGAGTTCCACCTCGAGGGAGTCCGTCGCGGACGAGGTGAGCCGATTCGCTCCCGCGGAGGCCGTCGTCGGACCGGAGGCACCCACCGATGTCTTCCCGACGGATTGTATGGTCACGCCGTACGACGAGGTGGCGTTCGACCGCGACCGCGCGGGTGAGAAACTCGCGACGTACTTCCGGAACCCCGACGCCTTGCTCGCGAGCGACGCCGAAATCAGGGCCTGCGGCGCGTTACTCTCCTACGCGGAGTACGTTCGCGGCGGCACACACGAGGGCGAGCGCGGTGAGACGGACGACGAAGCCGACACGGGCGAAGCCGACGCCGAGACGAACGACGACGGAATCGACACCGAGGCCGACGACGCACACCTCGAGTACATCACCCACCTCACGCGGTACGATCCGCGGGAGTACCTGCTGCTCGACGCCGTCGCCCTGCGGAGCCTCGAGCTCTTCGAACCCCGGGCCGTCCACGGCCAGGAGGACGCGACGCTCATCGGTGTGCTCGACGAGACCGCCAGCGCGCTCGGCGGCCGGAAACTGAGAGACTGGCTCCGGCGGCCGCTGCTCGAGCCCGATCGGATCGAGGCGCGGCTGGACGCCGTCGAGGAACTCACGAGCGCGGTCCAGACGCGCGAGCGGCTGCACGACCGGCTGCGCGAGGTATACGACCTCGAGCGACTGATCGGACGGATCTCCCGCGAGCGAGCGAACGCCAGAGACCTGCGCTCGCTGCGGGACACCCTCGCCGTGGTGCCCGACGTTCGCGAGGGACTCGCCGATGCCGACTGCGACCGCCTCCGGCGGCTCCACGCCGCGCTCGATCCGCTGACGGACGTCCGCGAGTTGATCGAGGACGCGATCGTCTCGGAGCCGCCGATCGAGATCACCGAGGGCGACATCATCGCCGAGGGGTACGACGACGATCTGGACGAACTGCGCGGGACCGCCCGCGACGGCAAACAGTGGATCGACGACCTCGAGGAGCGCGAACGCGAGCGGACGGGGGTCGGCTCGCTGAAGGTCGGCTACAACTCGGTCCACGGCTACTACATCGAGGTGACGAACCCGAACCTCGAGTCGGTACCGGACGACTACCAGCGCCGCCAGACCCTCAAGAACTCCGAGCGGTTCGTCACGCCGGAGCTCAAGGAGCGCGAGGATCAGATCGTCGGCGCGGAAGAGCGCGCGGACGAGCGCGAGTACGAACTGTTCTGCGAGGTCCGCCGGGAAATCGCGGATGAAGTCGAACGCGTTCAGGACCTCGCCGAGGCGCTCGCGACGCTGGACGCGCTCGTCTCCCTCTCGAGCGCTGCGGCCCAGTACGACTACTGCCGGCCGGAGATCGTCGAGCGCGATGGGAGCCAGACCCTCGAGATCGAGGGCGGTCGCCATCCCGTCGTCGAGCGCACGCAGGAATCGTTCGTCCCGAACGACGCCCGATTCGAGCGTGATCGGCGGCTGGCGGTAATCACGGGGCCGAATATGTCCGGAAAATCGACCTACATGCGTCAGGTGGCGCAGATCGTCCTGTTGGCTCAGGTCGGGAGCTTCGTCCCCGCCAGCGCGGCCCGGATCACGCCGGTCGACCGGATCTTCACCCGCGTCGGTGCCAGCGACGACATCGCCGGCGGGCGATCGACGTTCATGGTCGAGATGGACGAACTCGCGACGATCCTGCGGGAAGCCGACGAGCACTCGCTCGTCCTGCTGGACGAAGTCGGACGTGGCACCTCGACGGCCGACGGGACGGCCATCGCGCAGGCGATCACCGAGCACCTCCACGACGCGGTCGGCGCGACGACCCTCTTCGCGACCCACCACCACCCGCTGACCGAACTCGCGGACGACCTCAAGGCCGCGTTCACGCTGCACTTCGAGGTCGATCAGGTAGACGGCGAGGTCGTCTTCCACCACGAAATCGCGCCCGGCGCGGCGACGGGCTCCTATGGCGTCGAGGTCGCGACCGCGGCCGGCGTCCCCGGCTCCGTCGTCGACCGCGCGCGGAATCTGGTTGCGGACGCGGACGACAGCGAACTCGAGGCGGGCGCCGACGCCGACGCGGATGCCGAGACGGTCGAGGATACGGCGCTCGAGCCGGACGACGGATCGGCGTCGACGGCTACTGCAGATGGGGGCGACGTACCGACCGACGTAGCCGCAGAACTCCGCGCGCTCGACCTCGCACACCTCACCCCCGTCGAGGCGCTGACGGAACTCGATCGGCTGAAGCAGTTGCTTGAGGAGTGAGGCTGGCGCTTTCCTCAGCCGTCGTCGACCAGCGGCTTCCGGTAGACGAGGAGTTCGAAAGGATCGTCGAACCCCTCGATCCGTTCGCGGTGGACTTCTTCGAAGCCCTGTGCCTCGTAGAGTCGACGCGCTGCGGTTTGTTTCGCCATCGTGTCGAGTACGATCTGGGGAGTGGCCTGTAATCGAGCGCGCCACTCGAGTTCCTCGTAGATCCGTCGACCGTATCCTCGTCGCTGATAGTCGGGGTCGACGCGCATTCGAGTGAGTTCGACTGCGCCATCCATCAGGTCGGGAACGATCTTCGCGATGTAGTCCGTCTCTTCCACTGGACGAAACCCACCCATCGCGACGATACTTCCGTCTAGTTCGCTGACGAGGAACTCCCCATCACCGTCAACGTACGTCTCGAAAACTCGCTCGAGATCGGTATCCGAAGCGGTGTCGACGTAGACCCCCGCATCTCGCATGGCTGTTTCGTGCAGTTCACGGACCTGATCGCCGTCTTCCGGCCGATATCGTCGGATCCTCGGATCGTTCTCCATACTCGAATAGTGTGTACCCGATCTGAAAAATGACATTGGTTTGGTGCATTGTCGGGCTGCAGTGACCAGCACAATACACAACTATCCCGCTGCTGTCGTGGTATTCATGACATATCGAACAACGATCGGGTGGTCGCTCATCACCTCGGGCATCGTCACGCTACTGCTATCGTATCTTCCGGGGCAGTCGTGGATGTGGGGAATCGGGCTGCTGGTGCTGGGAATCATAATATTCACTGTTCGCCGGTAACATCTGCGCTGACCGGAACCAATTCGATTGCAACAACCCCGGTGGTACTGTCGTCATCCCGAGGAGCTGTAAGGTTCTTCTATTCCGGTGGTGAACGGCCAACGCTGGCGTTACACGAAGGAGCTGATCGACATGGGAGACCTCACACTCGAGAGCCCGGAGTTCGACCACGGCGATCGAATCCCCGAGGAGTACGGCTACACGAAAGACAACGTCAACCCGCCCCTCGAGATCGACGGCGTTCCGGACGACGCCGACTCGCTCGCGCTGATCGTGGACGACCCCGACGCGAAAGAGCCTGCCGGGAAAGTGTGGGAGCACTGGCTCGTCTGGAATATTCCGCCGGAGACGACGACGATTTCGGCAGGCTGGTCACCGGACGACGCGACAGAAGGGACGAACGACTTCGGCGAGACCGGCTACGGCGGCCCGAATCCGCCGGACAGAGAGCACACCTACCGATTCAAACTGTTCGCGCTGGATACGACGCTCGAACTCGGACCCGACGCCGGCGCGGACGACCTCGGGTCGGCGATTGACGGTCACGTCATCGAACGGGCGCAACTCGAGGGAACGTATCCGGCCTGACGGAGCAGCGGGACTCGACCCAGCGTTGCAACGAAATCACTCGGCCGGCGGCTCGAGCGAGACGAACTCGAGGCCGTGGTCCGTCAGGAGCCGCTGGGCGCGATCGGTCACCGACGGGGCGACCAGTATCCCGCGAACGGCCGCATCGGCGTGTAAATCGCGCTCGAGGGCGTCGACGTAGCGCCGGAGCTGGCTCACCGCGTCGGGGCCGACGCGGCGGCGCTTCAGTTCGACCACGACCGCTCGGCCAGTCGAGTCCTCGCCGTAGATGTCGACCGCACCGGCCGGCGTGTCCCGCTCGGTCGCAAGCGGCGTAAACCCCGTCTCGAGTAGGTCGGGGTCCTCGAGGATCCGCTGGCGGAGATCCTCCTCGGTCCCGACGAGCGCGAGCTCGTTCTCGTCCGTACCCGAGAACGCGGATACCTGCAGCACCTCCTGAAACCTGACACACAGCCGTTCATCCGGCGTCGACCGGAGACTCTCGAGGACGAGCGTCCCGTCCGCACAGGACACGTCGTGGGCACAGCCCGGCGGCTGCCAGTTGACCGGCTGCTGGCCCTCGTCGGTGTGGACCAGCGCCGCGCCGTCGGGTTTGAGCATGACGTGGCGATCCCCCGCCTCGAGGTAACTCGTCGCCCGGCCGTCGTAATCGACGGTACACCGCCCGTAGACGGTCACGATGGCGTCGCGATCGATCCCGCGGGCGATCACGTCGCGGGCCGCCGTCGGCGTCGGCCCCTGGAGGGTTTCCGTTCGGTGAGCGTGCTCTGGGTCCGTCACTGGCCGTACTAGCGCCGGGACGGATAAAAGGACCCCGCTGTCGGGCGGATTCGCGGCGATTCGGCGGGCTCGAATCCGCCCAACGCAGAAGGTATATCCACGTTCGTCCCCGCGCACGATACGATGTCGAACCTATCGACCCGTCGCGGGTTCCTCGCACTGTCCGGTACCGGCGTCGCCGCATCGCTCGCGGGCTGTTCGCAACTCGATTCGATGGGGCAGTCGAACGACGAGGAGACGAACGCGGTCACGCTATCGGTCACGCCGGACCGGGAGAAGCTGACCAGTCTCGAGGAAGAGATCCAAGCCGATATCGACGACGGCAATCTCAGCGATCAGGAGGCGGCCCAGGAGTTCGAGGAGAGACGACGCGAATTGACGAAAGAAGCCACGACGTCGTTCGAGGAATCGGCCGGCGAGAACGACATTTCGGTCGAGGAGTCGGAGCCGAAGTACGGACTGCTCCGCGTTACGGGGCCCGACGATGAGATCATGGATGCCCTTCAAAACGGCGCCGTCGGCGGCATCTATCCCGGTGAGCAGTACGAACTATTCGTTCAGCAACAGCAGCGCCAGGAGCAACAACAGGCGATAGTCGAAGAACAGCAGCAAGCACAGGAGGGCAACGAGACGAACGGTTCCGACTCCGGCAACGTGACCGACGAATCCGGTTCCGGTAATGAGACGATCGGTTCCGGTAACGAGTCTCCCGACTCCGGCAACGAGACGGCCGAGTAACTCGACCACCGGCCAACAGTCGGCTACTCCTTCCCCTGAATTATCGCTCGAGAGCGAACGGACTCTCGCGTTCGGTCCAGTTCCAGCCCGGGAGTCGCTCCTGAAAGCCGGCAGCGAGCGCCGCCTCGCAATCGTCGATACCGGCGTTCTCGCTCGCGTCGCCGTGGACCTGGATATCGGCGTAGTGGAAGGTCGCTTCGCCGAGCGTCCGCAGTGGCTGGTTGCCGGCGATCGTCGCAGCCAGTTCCCGCCCGAGGAGTTCATCGACGACGAACCCTGGATAATCGTTTTCCACGTCGAGGTCTCTGAGGATTGCGACCAGAACGGCGACGTTGACGGCCAGATCGCCGTCGGCGAAGACGGCGTCGACTTCCTCGCGATACTGGTCTGCTGTTACTGCGTCCACGTCGGTCCCGAAGACCTCGCCGAGGTCGGCGCGGACGTCGTTGATGAGCGGGACGATCCGATCGGCGCGGTCGACGACCCAGTTTCGTTCCTCACGGACTCGAGCAGGCGTGATGTGCATGGGATGGGATACCGGAGAAGACGGTACCGGTCACCAAAACGCTGTACCATCGGTCACAACTGCGCCGTCGACGAGTGCGATGGAACCATACCACGCTCTGAATGTGACTGCGTTGTGATCACGACACAGTGGGGCGTTCAGTAACTGGCTGCCGACGGTATACTGCCGCTGTGGTCATGTTTTGCGAAGGCTTTTATACTACGCAAAGAATAGCCTCGAGTAAGCGGGTTCTCCCTGGAATTGTCCCGCACGTACCAGGATAACCGATCCGGGGGCGTCTTCATCAGGTATGGAGTTGGATACAATGATTCGGGAGACGAGACGGAGTGTGAGCTACGTTGTCCCGTTCGGACAACGCTCACATATGTCGTGGCGGCCACCGGTCAACGGTCGTCACGACACTGCAATCCGTCGCTGGTCTCCTATCAATTCTGCCCCATCCGGCGGCGCACTCGATCCCGGACGGCGAGTTCACGCAAGCCACATTGGCGACCTATGAGCACTGTAGAGCAGCAACTCGACGATCTCGAGGCACAGATCACGAGCGAGTTACCGAGCGATATCTCGGTCTCCTCGGTGAAATACGAAGGCCCAGAACTGGTGGTCTATACGCGCGACCCGAAGAAGTTCGCCCAGCAGGGAGACCTCATTCGGCAGCTCGCGAGCAAGCTACGCAAGCGGATCACCGTCCGGCCGGATCCCAGCGTTCTCTCGCGACCCGAACAGGCGCGCGAGGAGATCATGAACGTCGTCCCCGAGGACGCAGGGGTCACCGATCTCGACTTTCATGCCGACACCGGCGAAGTCGTCATCGAGGCCGAAAAGCCCGGTATGGTCATCGGCCGTCACGGGTCGACGCTCCGCGAAATAACGAAGACCGTCGGCTGGACGCCCGAAGTCGTCCGCACGCCGCCGATCGAATCCTCGACCGTCTCGAACGTCCGTAGCTTTCTGAAACAGGAACGCGACGACCGCCGCGATATCCTCGAGAAGGTCGGCCGACAGATCCACCGCGAGGAGATGTCCGACGACGAGTACGTCCGCATCACGACGCTGGGCTGCTGTCGCGAGGTCGGCCGCGCGTCGTTCATTCTCTCGACGCCCGAGACACGGATTCTCGTCGACTGCGGCGACAAACCCGGTGCGGAGGGCGAAGTACCATATCTCCACGCGCCCGAAGCACTCGGAGCGGGGCCACAGACCATCGACGCGGTCGTCCTCACACACGCCCACCTCGACCACTCCGCGCTGATTCCGCTGCTGTTCAAGTACGGCTACGACGGCCCGATTTACTGTACCGAGCCCACGCGGGATCTGATGGGGCTGCTGACGCTCGACTACCTCGACGTCGCGGCTAAGGAAGGCCGAAGCCCGCCCTACGAGAGCGAACAGGTCCGCGAGGCCATCAAACACTGCATTCCCCTCGAGTACGGCGACGTCACCGACATCGCGCCGGACGTCAAACTCACCTTCCACAACGCCGGGCACATTCTCGGCTCGGCCGTCTCGCACTTCCACATCGGTGACGGCCTCTACAACGTCGCCTTCTCGGGCGACATTCACTACGACGATACCCGCCTGTTCAACGGCGCTGTCAACGACTTTCCGCGGGTCGAGACGCTCGTCCTCGAGTCGACCTACGGCGGTCGTAACGACTACCAGACCGATCAGGCCGACTCCGAGCGGACCCTCAAGGAGGTCATCAAGGAGACCTACGAAAAGGACGGAAAGGTCGTTATTCCGGCCTTCGCGGTCGGTCGATCCCAGGAGATCATGCTCGTCCTCGAGGAGGCGATGCGCAGCGGCGACATCCCCGAGATGCCGGTCCACCTCGACGGGATGATCTGGGAGGCGACGGCGATCCACACCACCTACCCCGAGTATCTCCGAGACGACCTGCGAGACCGCATCTTCCACGAGGACGAGAACCCGTTCCTCGCCGAGCAGTTCAACCACATCGACGCCGGCGAGGAGGAACGTCAGGAGGTCGCCGACGGCGAACCCTGCATCATCCTCTCGACCTCCGGGATGGTCACCGGTGGCCCGATTATGTCCTGGCTCGGCCATCTCGGCCCCGACCCGGACTCGACGCTCGTCTTCGTCGGCTACCAGGCCCAGGGAACCCTCGGCCGACGCATCCAGAACGGCTGGGACGAGATTCCGACCAGCGAAGTCGGCGCTATGGGCGGCGGCGACGGTCGCGGCACCCTCTCGCTGAACATGGGCGTCGAAACCGTCGACGGCTTCTCCGGCCACGCCGACCGCGCCGGCCTCGAGAACTTCGTCAAAACGATGAATCCGCGCCCCGAGAAGGTACTCTGTGTACACGGCGACGAGCGCTCCACGCAGGATCTCTCCTCGGCGCTCTACCACGACTACGACATGCGCACCTTCGCGCCGAAGAACCTCGAGACCTTCCGCTTCCTCTGAAAGTCTCCGAAAACGCGAAGCGTTTTCGAGAAGCCAAAAATCGCGAAGCGATTTTTGAGCTCCCACGCGATCGCTTGGCAGCGATCGCTCGCCCTTTTCAATTCTACCGGAGCGCCTGCGGCGCTCCGGTCGCCCGGAAATCTTCGATTTCCGCAGGCCGCCAGGTCCGCAACGCGGCGCGCAGATCTGCGCGCCGCGCCAGGTGACCTGCCCTTCCCCGTGACTCGAGCGCGCGCCTCCTGATCGAGGCGCGCACTCGAGTCGGCCGACGCAGATGGATCGATCGAGCGAGACCAAAGAGATGGAATGGAGTGGTGAATCAGGTGTCTGATACGTCCTCGTCGTTTATATTGGATTCATCGTCCGTCTCGCTCTGGTCGTCGGTCGTCGCCGTTTCTCGGTCCCAGATCCAGCCGCGGTAGCCGACGTAGCCCGGAATCAAGCAGAGATAGACGACTACGGCAGCCATCGTCGCCGGCGACCTGCCGAGAACGGCCACCGCTACGAGCAGTCCGATGCCGAACAGGAGCAGCGCCTCGAAGGAGACGTTCGAGGCCTCCTCGAACGGCGATTCGAGGAACGGCTCGAAATCGACCACTCAGAACACCTCCTCGGACAGGAGTGTGGCCGTGACGAGCACGGGGATGATCTCGAGGCGACCGATCCACATCGCGAGAACGAACGCGACCTTGAACGAAGTCGGGTTGGTCGCGTCGACGATTCCGGAACTCAGTCCGACGTTCCCCTGGACGCTTGCGACCTCGAAGAGGACGTTCGCGGTCGTGTACTCGGCAGGGAGGACGAGCAGGGCGACGAGACTCGTCACGAAGAGCATGACGAACCAGAGCACGGCAATGACGGCGGCGGTATCGAACTCGGCCGAGGCACCGCCAGCGGTGTCTGCACTCGAGTCGCTGGGTTCGTAGACGCTCATACCGTGCTCGGATGCGTCGAGCAGGATCCGGCGGACGCGGACGATCTTCACGCCACCGGCGGTCGAGCCGGCCGTGCCGCCGACGATCATCGACAGCGTGACGACCAGCAATCCCGGGGCCGCCCACGAGTTGCCGAGTCCGGTATCGGTCTGGAACCCGGTACAGGTCAGCCCCGAGACCAGCTGGAAGGCGCCGTAGCGGATCGCCGCAGTGGTGTCCGGATACGAGGCCGTGACGACGAGCGAGCCGACGGCCGTGACCGCTCCGAGTCCGAGCGCGCCGAATAGCCACGTCGTCTGGCGTCTCCCCGGACCTTGTCGAGATCGCCACGAAAGAGGAAAAAGAGGAGTCTGAACGACACCGCGCCGACGATCATGACGGGCAACAACGCGAGTTCGATCATCGGGTCGTCGTAGGACTCGATACTCGAGCCGGTAATCGTGAACCCGCCGGTCGTGACGCCAGTCATCGCGTGGTTGAGCGCGGCCCAGGGCGTCATTCCGACGAGCCAGAGCAAGAGCGCGCTCGCGACGGTCAACAGGGCGAGCAGCCACCACAGCGCCGCAGCCGTCCCGGCAGTCGTCGAGCGAATCGCCTCCGTGGGTGCCATGTTCCCGTGAATGGCCGAAAACGAATCGCTCTCCTCGCTGCTGACGAACGCCGCCGCGAGCACGATAACACCGATGCCGCCGATCCACTGGACGAGCGAACGCCACCACTGCAGGCTTCGCGGTAGCTCACCCGGATCGGTCGCCATGCTGAATCCCGTCCCCGTGACGCCGCTCATCCCCTCGAAAACCGCGTCGATCGGCGCGAGGAACGTCTCTAGCGAGCCCGTCATTCCGGGGACGGCGACCAGCGGCGGCTGGAGCCGAACCGTCCAGGCAACCAGCAACAGCGGCACGG
Source organism: Natrinema zhouii (assembly GCF_013456555.2). Taxonomy (GTDB): domain Archaea; phylum Halobacteriota; class Halobacteria; order Halobacteriales; family Natrialbaceae; genus Natrinema; species Natrinema zhouii. The sequence continues at coordinate 233,440 of NZ_CP059154.1, read as the reverse complement.
CGCTCAGGAGGCCGGCGACGAACCAGCCGACGGCAACGGTGATGACGCCCGAGGACATGCTGTTCGCGTCCTCCGGGGCGTCGAACACGGTCTCGAAACCGAGGCCGAACCCGGCCGCCAGTCTGGCGGTCAGCAGGAAGGCGGGAATCGCGTAGAACTCGCCCCACGCGATCGCGACGACGGTCGAGAGCGCCGGTAAGAAGGCGTAGATCTTGACGAGCGTGCCGAAATCGTAGAGCGAACGACGAAGTGTCTCGTCCATCGTGGTGGGCGGCCGGGAGCAACCGCTTGCGGGCAGTACGAAAACAACGCGAAAAAACGTTCGTCCGGGATACGCAGGTGACGGCTTGAGTAGTGTCCTCTCCTATCCGTCGTCGGTGGTCCGCTCGTCCTCCCATCGTTCCTCGTGGACGAGCGGTTCCACCTCGAGCCGATCGCGCCAGCCCTCCTGCTGGAGGACCGGCTCCTCGGGGAAGCCGTCCTCGGGATAGCCCAGACAGAGGTACGCGACCGGCTTAACGTGCGGTGGAATTCCGAGGGTCTCCCGAACCTCGTGTGGGTAGAGGACGCTCACCCAGCCCACGCCGACCCCCTCCGCTCGAGCGGCCAGCCAGAGGTTCTGCACCGCGAGACAGGTCGAGTACACGTCGGTCTGTCTCATCGAACTGCGACCCAACACGTGGGGCGCGCCGCGGGTCGGATCGCAGGTCACGCAGACGTTGACCGGAGACTCGCGGATCCCCTCGAGTTTCAGCGCGGCGAACTCGCTTTTCTCCGGTTCCTCGTAGCCCTCGCGGGCGGCTGCGATGGCGCGCGCCGCGATCTCGGCGATCGCAGATTTCGTCCCGTCGTCGCTGACGACGACGAGGTCCCACGGTTGCGAAAAGCCGACGCTCGGGGCGTGGTGTGCGGCCCGAATCAGTCGCTCGAGGATTTCGTCCGGAACTGGTTCGTTGCGAAACCGCCGGATATCGCGCCGGGCGTAGATCGTCTTGTACACCGCGTCCCGTTCCGCTTCCGTGAAGGCAACCATTGATTCAGTTCTCCAACCAGCGTTGTATAAAGTCAGTGACTGGCCGTCGACGCACGGCTTCGAACGCTATCGAACGCAGGACCGTCGTACTCGACCGTCAGTCGGTCACTCGAGCGTCTCGGCTGGGTCGATGACTTCATCCGTCGCGGGGTAGACCCCAACCTGATCGCAGATATCGGCCATCGGACAGGCGTCAGGATCCTCGAGACACGCCGGTTTCCGCGCTGTGCAGTACTCGCGACCGAACTGGATCGTCGCCGTGTGGCCGAACCCGCACTTGGCCGCGGGCACGTCGCGCTCGAGGACGGCCCGAACCCCCTCGTGGTCCGCGTTCGGCGGGGCGATCCCCATGCGCCGATAGATCCGGTGGACGTGCGTGTCGACGGGGAAAACGCCGCCTCGACCGCCCGCGAACAGCAGGACGCAGTCGGCGGTCTTCGGGCCGATGCCGCGGACCTCGAGCAGCGTCTCGCGAACCGTTTCGGGATCCTCGTCCTTGACGAAGGCGTCGAACGCCGCGGCGGAGCCGAACTCCTCGAGGACCCACTCCGCGGTGTCAATGAGCGTCTCAGACTTTTGATTGTACAGCCCCGCACCGCTGATCGTTTCGGCGAGAATCGATTGCTCGGCGCTTGCGAGCGATCCGGCGAGATCCACATTGTTCCCGCCATACCGCTCGAGCAGCGCGTCGTGGGCCGGCTGACTCGCCTTGTCGCTGGTGTTCTGGCTCAGAATCGTCCGGACGAGGCAGGTGAAGGCGTCCTGTCCGCCGTAGGTCTTTTGCCAATATAGCTCGCCCAGCCGATCGACGACGCGTTCCGCTCGAGTGTCAGCCGTCGCGGGATCGAATTCAGCGGCCGCGCCACCGCCTTCCCTGCCGCCGCTGATGTTCATGGTCGGCTCCGGATCGTCGCTCATAGCCGTCCGTTCGGACTCAGCGACCAAAACCGCGACGGACGGTTCCGACTCGAGTCCACCGGTTCCGTACTGCGACCGAGATCACTCGACGGAAATCGTCACCGTCGCTTCGGCCCCGTCGGCCAGTGCTGCGACGAGGTCGCGGTCGAACCCCTCAGCGGCGAACTCGGCTCCGAGCACGATCGTTCGATCGTCGACGTAGTCGCTCGTCCGACCGACCGCGCTGCGCTCGCTCGTGAACTCGAGGGCCGGATCGCCGCGTCCCGTCACGGACGCCGTGTGGCCGTCGGCCTCGACGGTGACCGTGATCGTCGCGCCGGCGTCTCGGCAGGCCGCGACGAATTCGGGGTCGAAGTCCGCCGGCGCGCGATCGGCATCGATCGCGAGGATGCAGTCGCCCGCCGGAGTGAGATAGTCGTCGGTCGTCACCTCGAAGGTGCTCGCGTGCTCGGCGCTGACGTTCTCGTGGCCGCGAGCGTGAATGACCTCGTCCATGGAGAGCGGTTCGTTGCCGGCCGGAAAACGGGATCGAATCGGATCGGCACAGCGGCGCTGTGGAACGGTCGCGGGTCGCGTTTCGTCCTGGCTCGAGCCTCGAGTGACGGTGCTACGATTCCGAGCGATACCCCGCTCGGAATTCGCGGGCCCCGGCACCGATCGCATTGCCGAGGAGGACGACGAGCAGGATCGAAACGAGTCCGATGCCGGACTCCTCGTGCAGAGACCCCGTCGCGATTTCGACGGCAGTCGCAATCACCGCGCCGATGACTGCGAACGCGGCCAGCCCGAGCTGGAGGGACGAGCCGCTTCGACGCGACAGCACGTACTGGGGCATTCCAACGCCGACGGCCAGATAGATCGCGATTCCGACTGCCGTCAGCCCGAGAACAGCCGGACTCTCCGTGAGAGCACTGACGATGCCGGCGAGTACGATCGCACCGGCGAGACAGCTTGCGACGATAGCGGAATCGTTCATCGTATCGCATTACTGTCACCGAATAAATAAGTGCCGCTGGTCGAACCGATCGCCGCTCAGAGTCGAACCGGTCGCCGCTTCAGATCAGACTCGCGCCGTCGAAATCGCCGCGGCTGTACTCGACCTCCATCAGATCGAGAATCGTCGGCGTAATGTCGAACAGGTCGGCGTCCTCGATCGTCGCGTCCGGGCGATCGATGTACAGCGACGTATCGTCGAAGCTGTGCATCCCGTCGCGCGGCCCGGTGGCGAATATCTCGGAGTCGGCCTTGAAGCCGGACTTGAGGTCGAAGCCGTTGTTCGGGATCGCGACCAGATCGGGTGCGATGTCGTCGTGATCGCCGCGGAAGGCCTCCTCCTTCTCGACGACACGGTCGACCACTTTGTTACCGTCGGGCCCCTCGAGCGCCTCGAGGTCGGCCTTGAGCTCGTCCCGGACCGCGTCGTACTCGGACTCGGGAACGGCCCCGCGGGGTTCGCGACCCTCGAGGTTGATGTAGAAGCGCCCGGGGATGAACGAGTACGCCTTCGCGTCGTCGGAAATGTCGCTCAGTTCCTCGGGGTCGTCGGTTCCGAAGGAGAGCCAGCCCTCCTCTATGAGCCACTCGTTGAAGTGGACCTCGTAGTCGAGGCTGGTAAAGCCGTGGTCGGAGGCGACGATCAGGGTGACGTCCTCCGGCAGCGAGTCGCGTAGGCGGCCGATGTAGTCGTCGACCTTCTGATAGAACTCGATGAACTCCTCCTTGTACTCGCCGTCTCGCTCGTAGTCCTTGAAGAGGAAGTGGTTGACTCGGTCGGTCGTCATGAAGACGCCGAAGAAGAGGTCCCAGTCGTCCTCCTCGATGTAGTGCTGGAAGGCCTCGTACTGCGCGTCGATCGTCGCGTGAGCGTCCTCGATAAACTCGGACTTGTCGTCCTGATGGCCGAGTTTCGGATTGACGTCGATCCGGTAGTCCAGCGTCTCGAGGTAGTCGCGGACGTCGTCGGGGTAGGCTGCCTTGTCGAGGCCCGGCGAGAGGAAGCCCGAGACCATCCGCTGGACGTCGCGCTGGGGCGGGAAGGTGACGGGAACGTTCATCACCGTCGCCTTGCGGCCGCTCTCCTGAACGCGGTCCCAGACGCGGGTGGCCTGGACGTCCCGACCCATCGGGACGTAGGTGTCGTAGGTGCCGACTTCTCGGTCCTGAAAGCCGTAGACGCCCGTCTCACCGGGGTTCATCCCGGTCGTCAGCGACGGCCAGCAGGCGCTGGATTCCGGCGGAACGATGCTCGAGATTTCCTCGGCGGTCCCGTCGTCGGCGATCGCAGCGAAGTTCGGGAACAGTTCCTCGTTCTCCGAGAGGAGACTATACGGCACGCCGTCGACCCCAATAAACGCGACTCGGGGGTCGCCGTCGCCCCGCAGTCGATCGAACAGACCCATGAACGGACGTAGTTCAACCGGATACAAGAAGGTTCGTTTCGGGACAGAGTTTTGCGAATGACTGACACGACAGTCGCGACACCGCCGGACAGTCGTCGTGAACGCAGTGGTCACCCATCCGGGACGACGGGGACCGACAGCTCGTCAGTGTTGTTACGCGCTACGTGTGCGTGGATCACTCCGCGCTGCGTCCGCTCGAGTCATCGGGATCGAAGTTGGTCGGGACGACAGTGGGGTGGGCCATGCCTGCAGCGGACTCGGCTGCGTCGTCGGCCGACGATGACGCCTGTGAGGCGGAATCGGATGCTGCCATACAAGGAGAACTACGGCGGGAGCGGGGATAAAATTACTCATGCTCATAATGCATGTCCCGGTCGGTCGAAGATAACTCTCGAGAATCGACGTGGTGCCGAGACGGGAAAACGGACCGCACCGCCGATCGCACTGCAGTCGACAGTTCGGCTCTAGAAGTTCTCGTCGTAGAGATCCTGGGCGTGTTCGATCGCGTCGTAGGCGGCCTGTTTGTCCTCCCAACCCTGCGTTTCGACTTCCTTGCCCTCCTCCAGGTTCTTGTAGCTCGAGAAGAACTCGTCGATCTCGTCGAGTTCCTGCTGTGGGATGTCGTCCAGGTCCTCGATGTGATCGTAGCGCGGATCCTCGCTCGGAACGGCGATGACCTTGTCGTCCTGTTCGCCGTCGTCGTCCATCTTCATGAGCGCGACGGGACGGGCTTCGATAATGCAGCCGGGGAACGTCGCATCCTCGACGAGCACGAGCACGTCGAAGGGATCCTCGTCGTCGTAGTACGACTGCGGGATGAAGCCGTAGTCACTCGGATAGTGGACGTTGCTGTGCAGTACGCGGTCGAGAACGACGCCCGGGACGTCCTTGTCGTACTCGTATTTGTTTCGCTCGCCCTTGAGACACTCCACGACGGCGTAGATCTCTTCTGGCGGATTCGGTCCAGTTTCGAGGTCTTCCCAGAGGTTGACCATGTACCGGAGAGTCGACGGTCGATCAAAAAGTACTTTCGTAATCGAGTGTCACTAACTATGCGACGGTTGCCAGATCTACAAGAGACACGAATCGGGCACATCCACCGGTGCCCGGCACTGTAGCGGCCGGAAACGGGTTGTACAACCGGCTGATACGAAGGGTTAGTTGACAAGTCTTAAATAGTCTGGTGACATTTGCACACGTATGTCAGAGGCACAATCAATCACCGGCGAACAGAGTATTGCACGCGAACTCACCGCCTTCCAGAACAACATCCTCGTCATCCTCGCGAAGGAGCCAATGTACGGTCTTGCGATCAAGCGAGAGCTCGAGGATTACTACGGGACGGAAGTAAATCACGGACGACTCTACCCGAACCTCGACGAGCTCGTCGACCTGGGCCTCGTCGAGAAGAGCGAACTCGACAAACGAACGAACCAGTACTCGCTGACCGACGACGGCTACGACGCCGTCCTCGACGGCATCCAGTGGACCCTCTCGAAGGTCGTCACCGGTGACGACCGCGCCGACGAGATCAGCGACATCGTCGAGAACAGCTACTAACGCTCGGAGTCTGGGACCGACCCAGCAGTCTCGAGGATCAGTTCGATCGAGTCCTCGAGCACATTTTGCTGTTTTTCGGTTGGCCAGGTGTTCCTGACGACGTACTCCCGCCGGAACTCCGCGAGCTCGTCGCTCGTCAGTGACTCGATCGGCTTCGCGTAGTGATTGCCCGCGAAATCGGCCAGCATCGCCGCATTGTCGCCGTGGACGTCGCCGTGATCCTCCCTGACCGCCGCGACGAGGTCTCGGTTGTGCTCGTCGACGGACTCCCAGTCGTCCGGATCCCCGGTCCCCTCGAGCAGAATCTCCACTGCGCGGTCGATGTCCTCGATACAGTCGGTCCTGATGACGCCGTCCTCGTGCCACTCCTCGGGATGGAGGACCAGGACATCGTCGCCGTCATCGTCGCGGATGCGGGACGTGAAGTCGTGCTCGTCGAGCAGTTCCTCGGACCGGGTTTCGTAGGCCTCGACCTCGTTTTCGTCGACCGCGGTGCGCTCGAGTCGGGTCAGTCGTTCGACTTCATCGACGACCTCTCTCGGAAGGTCCGTGTCTTTCAGGTTGTCGGCACCGTCCCCGTCCTGTTGGTTGTCCTCGCCGTCGGCCTCGACTGCGTTCGGATCGGTCATAGGAGGGCGTACGCACTCGAGCGGTTTTCCCCTTGCTGATTCAGCTCCGATATGGCGCGAATACGATCGAGTAGTGAATGGTGCAGTAGGTTCTGCTGGGGATCGTGAGGAGAAGTGTCCTGCTATCGTGGCAACAGGGACTCGCCACGCCCTCCCCAGCCGATTCGCTCGTTGCACTCGCTCATCCCTCGCGCAGCTTCGGGCCGCGGCTCACCGGTGGTTCGCGGCTCCCTGCGGTCACCGCTCACACCATCGAGGCCTTCACTTCGTTCAGGCCTCGCAGTTCACCGCGCCACAGCGCGCGCCACCGCACGCCGGATGGTTGGTCCAGAATGAAACGTATCCGCCCTGAATTGAGTGACCCTAGGCCTGATCCAGCGCCTCGTTCACGAGGCCGTCCGCGCGGTCGTTGGCCTCTCGAGGGACGTATTCGAGAGTCCACTCGTCGAACGATTGCAGCAGTTCGTGGACGGTGACGCGCTTCTCGCGGAGTTCCGGGTTGTTGGTGTCGTACTCGCCGCGGACCTGCTTGACGATGAGTTCCGAATCGCCGCGGATGTGAACCTCGTCGTACTCGTAATCGTTCGCGGCCTCGAGCGCCGCGATCAGCGCCTCGTACTCGGCCTGGTTGTTCGTAGCCGTTCCGATCGTCTCGCCGTCTTCGGCGACGATTCCGTCGCCGGTGACGATCACCCAGCCGATCGCGGCGGGACCCGGGTTCCCGCGGGAGCCACCGTCGAAATAGACGTGGGCGCGCCCGCCGCCCTCGCGGAGCAACGCCTCGATATCTCGCGGGTCCGACCCCTGAATCACGACCTTATTATCGTAGGCGACGGCCGTCGCGCCGCCGCGGCTCGCCCGCCAGCGCTCGTGGTCAGTGTTTCCCGAGTCGACGGTGACGCCCGCCTCCTCGAGTCGTTCGCGAGCTGCCTCGACGTCGCACTCGATGACCGGCATTCGTGTCCGTGATCGGCCAGAGTCGGATAAAGACTTTCCGGTTCCGTATCGTAAAAGTGAGGAGTGAACGCTTGTCTGTGCCGTTTTCAAGCAATACGGGCCGACGGTCGAAATAGCGGACCAAACATTTATATACCATACTGAGACTACTATAAAAGTGCGATGACACGGTCCACCCGCCAGCGGGAGCGAACGCGCGAGACGGACGAGACCGAGGATCAAGAGGGGGTACGTGCCTGCCCCGAGTGTGAATCGGACAATCTCGTCAAGGACTCCGACCGGGGAGAGCTCATCTGCGAAGACTGTGGGCTCGTCGTGGAGGAGGAACAGATCGACCCCGGCCCGGAGTGGCGGGCGTTCAATCACCAGGAACGGCAGGAAAAGTCCCGCGTCGGCGCGCCGACGACCCAGACGATGCACGACAAGGGGCTGACGACGACGATCGACTGGAAAGATAAGGACGCCTACGGCCGCTCGATTTCTTCGAAAAAGCGCAGCCAGATGCACCGGCTGCGCAAGTGGCAGGAACGCATTCGAACCAAAGACGCCGGCGAGCGGAATCTCCAGTTCGCGCTCAGCGAGATCGACCGGATGGCCTCTGCACTCGGTGTGCCACGCTCGGTCCGCGAGGTCGCGTCGGTCATCTATCGACGCGCGCTCAAAGAAGACCTCATCCGCGGGCGCTCGATCGAGGGCGTCGCGACGTCGGCGCTGTACGCCGCCTGTCGCAAGGAGGGAATTCCGCGAAGCCTCGAAGAAATCTCGGAAGTCTCACGCGTCGAACGCAAAGAAATCGGTCGCACGTATCGATACATCTCGCAGGAACTCGGCCTCGAGATGCGACCCGTCGACCCGAAAAAGTACGTCCCGCGCTTCTGTTCTGAACTCGAACTATCCGAAGAGGTCCAGACCAAGGCCAACGAGATCATCGAGAAGACGGCCGAGAAAGGACTGCTTTCAGGCAAGTCACCAACGGGCTACGCCGCGGCCGCGATCTACGCCGCGTCGCTGCTTTGCAACGAGAAGAAGACCCAACGCGAGGTCGCCGACGTCGCACAGGTGACCGAGGTGACGATCCGGAACCGGTACCAGGAGCAGATCGAAGCGATGGGCATTCACGGCTAGGCTGAACGCCGTTTCCACTCCTGTTTTTATCGCATCGAGAATCCGATCCAGCGACTGCGTCGGCTACTCGTCTGTCCCGACGCTGATGACCTGCAACAGCGAGTAGACCGGGACACCCTCGAGTTCCTCGAGGCCCTGTTTGTCCGCGAGGACGATGCAGGCGAGCGGTTTGCCGCCGTCGGCGCGGATCGCCTCGATCGTCTCGCGCATGGTGGTGCCGCTGGTGATGGTGTCGTCGACGATGTAGCACTCGCGATCGCGGATGCCGGCGAAATTTCTGGAGAAGGTGCCGCCGAGATCCTCGATGTCGCCCTCCTCCCACTGGTGTTTCGCGGGGGTGTACGTTCCGAGATCCGTCTCGAGTTCGCGGGCGACCAGCGTCGCGATGGGACCACCGGCCTTCTCGATGCCGATCGTCAGATCGACGTCCTCACCGTGTTTGGCGAGCATGTCGGCCATCGCCTCGGCGATGGCGCTCATCCGTTTGCTGTCCCGGCCGATCGCGGACCAGTCGACGTGGATGTCCTGTGGACCGCTCGGACCGGCGGTCTCATCGGTTCGCTGGGGTGGCTGTTCGGTCGCCTGCGGGGTGGTTCCGCTGCGCTCGACGAGCCAGCTCGCGGTCTCCCGGGAGACGTTCAGTTCGTCTGCGATCTCGCCCTTCGAGAGGCCCCGGGCTGCGAGCTCGGCCGCGCTCTCGATCAGGTCGTCGACGTTTTTCATATGTCCCTGAATTCGACCGCCGTTTTTATAGTCGTGTCGTCATCCGGAGCCCCCGCTGACGCGTGGCCGGCGGCCGCGACGCGCGCGGTCGCCTTCGGAAACGCCCGGTCGACCGATTCGAGGCCGTAGATACCGGTAACGATCGACTCGAGGGTCCAGTCGGGCAGCGCGTCGAGGGTGTCGATGGCCGCTTCGAAGTGACGGCGGTTGGAGTTGACGCTGCCGACGACGGCCTTGTTGTGGAGCACGAGTTCGCGGTGCAGTCGGCCGCCGTCGACCTCGAACGACCAGTCGCTAGGGACGCCGAGCAGGGCGGCGACGCCGTTGGGGGCGAGCGCGTCGATCGATTCGAAGGCGTGTTTCGCGTACCCGGTCGCTTCGTAGACGACGTCCATCGGCTCGTATGCGCCCGGAATCTCGGAGACCGGCGTCTCGCGGGAGTCGATGTAGGTCGCGCCGAGCCGTTCGATGATGTCGATCATCGGGTGCGGCCGATCTTTCCGGCCGAGACAGTAGACTCGCTCGTAGTCGAGCGTCGTCGCGAACATCGCGACGGTCAACAGCCCCAGCGAACCGGTACCGAGGACGAGCGCGGATTCGGGCCGCCAGTCGAACGCCGAGCGCGTCGCGCGAGCGTGTTCGATTGCCTTCTCGGTGATGCTGATCGGTTCGACGAGAAACCCCCACTCCGCTAACTCGGCCGGAATCGGAACGAGATCCGCTGCCGGACTCGTAATGTACTCCGCCATGAACCCGTGTGCGCCGACGATACCGCGTTCGACGTACTCGCCGTCGGGAGCCATATCCGGCTCACCGCGCTCGAAGTACTCGTTCGTCTCGACGCCCGCAGGAGGCCGTCGAACCGTCGGGACGACGTACTGGCCCTCCTCGAGTTCGGTTCCGTTCGCGTCTTCGACGACGCCGACGGCCTCGTGGCCGAGTACCAGTTGATCGTCTCCGTCGGGAACGCCGCCGTGGCTCCCCTCGATGACCTCGTAATCGGTCCCGTCGACACCGACGCGACAGATCCGTACGAGCGCTTCGCCGGACGCTGGTTCTGGAACGGGTCGCTCGACGACCACCGGGCTCCCCGCTCCGGGCTGGACGACAATGGCTTTCATACACCCTAGTAAGAACCGTGAGGATAAATATTTATTCCTCTCCGAGTAAACATCGACACGTTCGAATTTCGGACCCGTCAGAGCGACCTGCTTGGACCGATCGAGTGGCGAACCGTCCGTGACCGGAAACGATTATCCGACTGCCCATGCCTGTAGCCCACATGGAACGGTACGATCTCGTTTATCGGCTCTACGACGAGCACGACACGAAGACGCTGCGGGAGTATCAGGAGTTCGTCGACGTCTTCCCCGCGGTCGACTCGCGGGTCGCGCTCGACCACTGGCAGGAGGCGACCGAGGAACTCGAGGATCGCAAGGACGAGATCCGGTCGGCGTTCGCGGCCGGCGAGACGTTCGCGGAGATCGCCGCCCGCGCGACCCGGGATCAGGCCTTCACCGCGCTCGATCTCGAGGCGAAGTACGGCCGGGCGGTGAACGTCCTCGTGCTCGACGTCGACGAAACGCTGCGTTCCGCGGGCGGGACGGACAACGAGATCCCCCGGGAGACCCTGCACCTCCTGACCGAGTTCCACGAGGCCGGCGTGCCGATCGTCATCTGTACGGGCCAGACCCTCGAGAACGTCAAGGGCTTCGCGATCCAGGGGCTGGGCAGCGAGATCGTCCACTCGGGGAACCTCTCGATCGTCTACGAGGCGGGGACCGGCGTGTTCACGCCGGGCCACGGCGCGGAGACGAAACAGTTGCTCTACGAAGATCTCGACGAGTCGATCCGGGCCGTCTTCGACGACGTCCGGTCGCGCGTCCTGCCCGAGGCACCCGAGGGACTCCGGCGGGGCTGTCACCTCCAGGGCAACGAGTTCAACGTCACGATGAAACCCAACTACGAAACGGGATCCGCGGACGCCCGCGAAATCATCGACGAGGCGCTGGTCTACCTCATCGACCTGCTCGCCCACGCCGTCGGACGGGTGCTCGAGGAAGCGGACGACGAGACGAGCGGCGAGAGTGAGCCGTCGGCAGCCGATGACCGCGGTGAGACGGTACTGAATGGGGAAACAATCATCGACTGGACCCGCGCCTTCTACGCCGCACAGGACCCCGAGATCAGGGCGGTCCTCGAGGGCGAAGGCGCGTACCCCGATCTCGCGGCCGACGACGTTCCCGGCGAGCTCGCGGCGACCCTCGAGCGAATCGACGTCGCCTACTACGAGGCCGACGCGGCCGAGATCGGCAGCCTCGAGTTGAACAAGGTGGTCGGCGTCGAACGCGCGCTGGACGTGCTCGGGGTCGACGACCCGTTCGCGCTCGTGATGGGCGACTCCAAGAGCGATCTGCGCGTGATGGAGTGGGTCGCCGATACCGATGCTGGGATCGCAGCCGCCCCGGAACACGCCTCCGAGGAGACCTTTCAGCACGTCCTCGAGACGGACGAACTCGTCTTCGATCGCGGGAAGAGCGTCGACGTGCTCCGGACGGTGTACGCACTCAATCGGCTGGCTCGTCTCGGGTGAGTGACGTCGCCTGATCCGAATTAGCATTCGACCGAATGTCGCTCGAGTGAAACCGTCGCCCGATCGAGGCCGTTGTCCGACCGAAACCGTCCGAGTTCAGATCCACTACAGTATTTTGACGTCCACGAGGGGTGACGTGCTCACTTAAACGGCCAGCGTGTAAAGGCCCGCTCATCATGCGTATTCGAGACCTCCGTTCTACCAGCACGATCCGGACGAGCGTAGTCGTCAGCGGCGCCCTCACAGTCGTTTCGGACGACACGTTCGCGACGACACAGAGCGGATCGGCTGGATACTTATGAAACGAATCGAGTTCCAGCCCCGACACGACAGCAGCGTCGGCCGCAGACCGGACTCGAGCAACCGTTACGAGGTGACCACCTAATGACGACGATCGCAGAACTATCGCTTTCGACGGACGAGTTCGCACTCGCAGAGACCTTCCAGCAACTACCGACCCTCGACGTCCGCGTCGAAAGCGTCGTCGCGGAGGGGCCGGCCCGGACCGTCCCGCTCGTCTGGTTTTCGAACGTCGACCACAACGAACTCGAGGCGACCCTCGAGGCGGATCCGACCGTGGCCGAGCACCGACAGCTGCTCGAGAACACCGAGGACGGCGAACTGTTCTACCGCCTCGAGTACGCGGCGGACGTCGAGTCGGTCTGTGACTGCGTCTACACGCACAGCGGGACGGTTCTCGACGCGCAGGTGACCGACGGCCAGTGGACGCTTCGGCTCCTCTTTCCCCACCGCGAGGAGCTGTCGGACGCCGTCTCGGCTATAGAAGACCGCGGTGTCCGGATCGACGTGAGACGCATGGTCGAGGCCGGACAGGACGAGGAACTCGAGACGACGGCGGCGCTGACCGAGCCCCAGCAGGAGGCGATCGCTGAGGCGTATCGACAGGGCTACTACGACGTCCCGCGCGAAATCTCGCTCGAGGAGCTCGCGAACGAACTCGATATCTCGCATCAGGCGCTCTCCGAGCGGCTCCGTCGGGCGAACCGCGTCCTCGCGGGCGAACAGTTGGACGATCCGTCGGGCGAGGTCGCGACGCCGGACTAGCGCTCGAGCGCGCCAGCGAGGAACGGACAACGAGCAACGACCGATCGATTCAGGACCGGCGACGTCCCGCCGACCGGACGAACGAGCCGAGCTGTCGGCAGGTGTTTTTTGGCCGTGCCCGGCGGAGGGGTGTGCATGTCGTTTCACGAGCCCGGAACTGCCGATCCGCTGTCGCTTCATGGCGTCGTGCCGCCGACCGTCACCGCGTTTCAGACTGACGAGTCCGTCGATTACGAGACGACGGCAGCCCACGCCCGCTTCGTCGTCGACCGCGGGGTCCACGGCGTCTTCCCGCTGGGAACCAACGGCGAGTTCCCCCTCCTCTCCGGTGCGGAGCGCGACCGGGTCGTCGAAGCGGTCGTCGACGAGGTCGGCGGCGAGGTCCCGGTCATCGCCGGCGTCGGCGCGCCGAGCACCTATCGGACCGTCGCCCACGCCGAACACGCCGAATCCGTCGGTGCGGACGGCATCGTCGTCGTCACGCCGTACTACTACCCGCTGGACCACGAGGGGGCCCTCGAGCACTACCGCCGCGTCGCCGAGGCCGTCGACCTGCCGGTCTACGTCTACCACATCCCGAGCAAGACCGGCAACGAACTGTCCCTCGAGACGTTGGCCGACCTCGCGACCATCGACAACCTCGCGGGCGTCAAAGACTCGAGCAAGGACGTGCCGTGGCTCGCGCAGGCGATCGACGCTCATCCCGATCTGACCTTCCTCGCGGGGTCGGACTCGCTGCTCTTCACCGGCCTCGAGATCGGCTGCTCGGGTCTCGTGAGCGCGGTCGCGAACGTCTTCCCGGAACTCGTCGTCGACTGCTACGAGGCCTACGACGCGGGCGACGAGGAGCGTGCGCGCGAACTACAAAGTACGGTCTTCGACGTACGGGACGCGTTCAAAGGCGGCGGCGCGTACATGTCCGGCGTCAAAACCGCGCTCCGAATGCGGGACTTCGACGCCGGCCCGCTGCGGAGTCCGCTTCGGCTGAAAGACGACGACTCCGCTCGAGAGATGCGCGAGGAGCTTCAGGCGCTGGAACTCGAGGGACTCTGAGTTTCGTCCGTTGCGCTCGCGCCCGGATTCCGACACTGGGACTTTTGCGACGGCCGTCCAATAGCCGCTATGGAACTCACTGCGGAACAGGAAGCGGTCCGCGAGGTCGTCCGGGAGTTCGCGCGCGAGGAGATCAGGCCGACCGCGCTCGAGGCCGACAGGAATCAGGAGTTTCCCGAAGCCGTCTGGGACGGGCTCGCCGACCTCGATCTGACGGGATTGACTGTTCCCGAGGAGTACGGCGGCTACGATGCCGACCCCGTCACGGCCGCTATCGTTAACGAGGAGGTCGCCTATGGGATGCTCTCGGTGGCGACCGCCCTCTCAGTCCATTCGCTCGCGACCTCCTGTCTCGCTGAGTTCGGGAGCGACGCCCAGCAAGAGCGGTGGCTACCCGAGATGGCCGAGGGTCGACCGGTGGGTGCCTTCGCGCTCTCGGAGCCACACGCGGGCTCGAATCCGGCGGAGATGTCGACGGAAGCGAGGCGCGAGGGCGACGAATACGTCATAAACGGCGAAAAGCAGTGGATCACGAACGGCGAGCGTGCGGGGGTCTACGTCCTCTTCGCGAAGACCGACCGCGACGATCCGTCGACAGTGACGCAGTTCCTCGTCCCGGGCGACGTCGACGGGCTGACCGTCGGCGAGAAGGAGGACAAACTCGGCTTGCGCGCGAGCGACACCACGAGCCTGACCTTCGACGACGTCCGGATTCCGGCCGAGAACCGGCTCACGGAGGAGGGAAAGGGGCTCTCGGCCGCGTTTCACATCCTCACCGGCGGCCGGATCGCCATCGCCGCCCAGTCCGTCGGCCTCGCGCAGTGTGCGCTCGACGAAGCGATGGCCTACAGTCAGGAGCGCGACCAGTTCGGCGGCCCCATTTCGGACATCCAGACGATCCGGCACAAACTCGCCGAGATGGCGACCCGGATTCGGGCCGCGCGGCTGCTGACGCGAGACGCTGCCCGGAAGCGAGCCGCGGGGAGCGCAGCGCTCGAGGCGAGCATGGCGAAGTACTTCGCGAGCGAGGCGGCGATGTTCGTGACGAACGAGGCGGTCCAGATCCACGGCGGCTACGGCTACGTCACCGAGGGCGAGGTCGAGCGGCTCTATCGTGACGCCAAAATCACCGAAATCTACGAGGGGACAACCGAGATTCAGAAGACGGTGATCGCTCGAGAGCTGCTCGAGTGAGGCCGGATCGAAAATCGCGGCGCAACACAGCGAACAGTATATTCGCCTCCCGCGCGTATCAGCGGCCGTGACCGAGTACGACGCCGTCGTCTACGATCTGGACGGAACCCTCGTCGATCTCGACGTCGACTGGAACGCCGTCGCCGTCGACGTCCGCGAGGTGTACGACAGCGCGAACGTCGAACCGCCGAGCGATGGTCTCTGGGAGCTGCTCGAGGCCGCGGCCGATGTGGGACTGGCCACCGAGGTCGAGGCAGCTATCGCGGCCCACGAACACGACGGGGCGCGGACCTCCGATCGCCTCGTCCACGCCGACGACCTGCTCGAGCGGTCGCTGCCGACGGGCGTCTGTTCGCTGAACTGCGAGCGGGCCTGCCGGATCGCGATCGAGGAACACAGGCTCACCGCGGCGGTCGACGCGGTCGTCGGCCGGGATACGGTCGGGACGTGGAAGCCGGACCCCGAACCGCTGCTCGCGACCGTCCGCGAACTCGAGGTCGAACCGGAGCGGGCGCTCTTTATCGGTGACTCCCTGCGGGACCAGCGGACTGCAGACCGTGCGGGTATCGATTTCGAGTACGTCGGCGACGGACCGTCCGGTGACTGAGACCGTTCTGTCCGTCCGAATGGTTGAGTCGGTTACGTCTGGTTTCGTCTGGCGTACGCGAAGACCACGACCGACGTGAGCAACCAGACGGGGGCACCAACCCGGATCGCGAACTCGACCCGAGCGGCCCACGTCGGGAGGGGCGTCGTCGTCGACAGCAGCGCGACGACCGGTGCGCCGACCACGATGGTGACGACGAAGGTCGTTTGCATCACCCAGCCGTAATCGACGCCATCGGGCGAGGTCGTTTCGACGTGTTCTGGCACGCGTGAGTATGGCAACCGGTCCCTCTTAAGCGCCGCGGGTGCGGCCCCAGCGGACGACTCGAGCGATATCGGTCCAAGAGCAACGACGTTTAATCGTGGGGGGCCAACCTATGGGTATGCCTACCGTGCGGGATCTCAGAGCGAAGGCTGGTGCAGAGCCGATCACGATGCTGACGGCCTACGACGCGCCGACGGCGGCGGTCGTCGACGAGGCTGGCGTCGACGTTATCCTCGTCGGAGACAGCCTCGGGAATACGAGTCTGGGCTACGAGACGACGCTCCCGGTGACTGTCGATGACATGGCCCGTCACACGGCCGCGGTTGCCCGCTCGACGGACGACGCTCTCGTCGTCGCCGACATGCCGTTCCTCTCGATCGGCGTCGACGAGGCGGCGAGCGTCGAGAACGCGGGCCGGATGCTCAAGGAGGCCGACGCTCACGCGGTCAAACTCGAGTGCGGTCCTCACACCGTCGATCTCACGGAGAAGCTAGTCCGGCTCGGGATCCCCGTGATGGCCCACCTCGGACTGACGCCCCAGCACGTCAATCAGTACGGCGGCTATCCGCGGCAGGGAACGGATCAGGACGGTGCCGAGCGCATCCTCGAGCTGGCCGAGGCCCACGAGGCGGCCGGGGCGTTCTCGCTCGTTTTGGAGCACGTGCCGTCGAACCTCGCGGCCGACGTGACGGCGGCGCTGGACATCCCGACGATCGGGATCGGTGCCGGTCCAGACTGCGACGGACAGGTGCTCGTCGTCGACGACGCGATCGGGCTCAGTGAGTGGTCGCCCTCCTTCTCGAAACAGTTTGGGAACGTCCGCGAGGAGATGGAATCCGCGGTCGGGGAGTACGTCTCGGCAGTCGAATCCGGCGAGTTCCCCGCCGACGAACACAGTCACGAGGAGAGCGATCTCGAGGACATCTACTGATCCGTCACCACCTGTCCGACAGCCGTCTCGAGTCGAGCCTCAGTACCAGTCTCGGTTTCGGTCGACATCGATCTCCGACAGGAATTCGTCGATGACCGCGTTGAACGCGACCGGCCGCTCGACCATCGCCAGATGTGCGGCGTCCTCGATCTCGGCGAGTCCGGCGTCGTCGATTTCGTCGGCGAGGTACTCGTGAAACCACGGCGGCGTCAACTGGTCGTACTCCCCGTAGACTGCGAGCGTGGGAGTATCGATCTCGTCGACGCGATCGCGGACGTCGAACTCGTGGCAGGTCAGAAAGTCCCGGCGCGTGACCGCCTGGCCGGTGTCGTACATCCGTTCCATCGATCGCTCGCGGAGACCCGAGTCGGGGTCGTGAAAGAGCCGATCCGGTCCGTGGAGGAACTCGACTGCGCGCTCGAAATCCGACCGGAGCCACGCCAGTAGATCCTCGAGCACGCCGAGCCGAGCGCCGGTTCCCGTCAGGACTGCCGCTGCGGGATCGAACTCGCGCTCGAGCAAGATCTGGAGGACGACGGCACCGCCGAGCGAGTTGCCGACGAGGACCGCCGCGTCGGTCGCCTCGACGACGGCCAGGACGTCGTCAGCGTAGGCCGATAGCGTCGAGTAGCCCGCGCTGGCATCGATATCGTCCGAGTCACCGTGGCCACTGAGATCGACCGTGACGACCGGAGCGTAGTCCGCGAGCGGTCGCTGGCCGTCCCAGACGTCGCGTGACCCACCGCTCCCGTGAATACAACAGATCGGCGGTCCGTCACCGCCCCGGTCGACGACATCGTATGCCGTCTCCCGACCGTGATGTGTTACCGATTCCATACGGAACGACACGACCGGAACCGGCATAAAGACTCGATTCGGTGGGAACCGGAGTACGCCAGCAACGAGGATATGATCGTTCCGGACCAATGAATACCACCGGACCGATCGAATAACCGCGGGGACTCTCACTATGGCCGTGAACTACGAACAATCGATTATCCAGTCGATACACTGCCTTCATGCGGTCTATCGGCGAAATATTTATATAGTAGTGGAGCTTACCTTGGGTTAGTTACAGCATGACTCTCGAACAATTCACCCCCGAAGAGGGGCAGGTGGCCCGTCGATACGAATACGACGACAGCACGGTGATGGCTGTCGACTTCGGCACCGAAGAGGCCGATGCGTCTGTCGACGTCGTCGACGACACGGTTATCGTCGTCCTCGCCGACGATCAGTACGAAATTGAACTCCCTGCAAATAGCGAGAACCCGCACACGTTTATCAAAAACGGCGTTCTCACTGTCGAACTGGAGGAGGAACTATGAAACTCACTGTCAAACCACTCAAACAAAAGGACGCCGGCCGCGGACTGGCCGCGATCGACCGCGTCTCCATGAACGAACTCGAGCTCGAGAACGGGGACTACATCGTCATCAAGGGCAAAGGCGACAGCCAGGCCGTCGCTCGCGTCTGGCCCGGCTACCCCGAAGACGAAGGACGGGGAATCGTCCGAATCGACGGCCGCCTGCGCCAGGAGGCCGACGTCGGGATCGACGACAACGTCGCCATCGAACCCGCTGACGTCAAACCCGCGCAATCGGTCACCGTCGCGCTGCCCCAGAACCTGCGGATCCGCGGCGACATCGGTCCGCTCGTCCGCGACAAACTGAGCGGGCAAGCCGTCACCGAGGGTCAGACGGTACCGTTCTCGCTCTCGTTCGGGCCCATGGCCAGCTCCGGCCAGTCGGTCCCGCTGAAGATCGCGAGCACCTCGCCGTCGGGCACCGTCGTCATCACGGACTCGACGAGCATCGAGATCTCCGAGACGCCCGCCGAACAGGTCCAGTCCGGCACCGGGACCTCCGCGGAGGGCGTTCCGAACGTCGCCTACGAGGACATCGGCGGCCTGGACGACGAACTCGACCAGGTCCGCGAGATGATCGAACTGCCGATGCGCCACCCCGAGCTGTTCCAGCAACTGGGGATCGAGCCGCCGAAGGGCGTCCTCCTGCACGGCCCGCCGGGCACGGGGAAGACCCTGATGGCCAAGGCCGTCGCCAACGAGATCGACGCCCACTTCGAGACGATCTCCGGCCCGGAGATCATGTCGAAGTACTATGGCGAGAGCGAAGAGAAGCTCCGCGAAGTCTTCGAGGACGCCGAGGAGAACGCGCCCTCGATCGTCTTCATCGACGAGCTCGACTCCATCGCGGCAAAGCGCGAGGAGGCCGGCGGAGACGTCGAACGACGCGTCGTCGCCCAGCTCCTCTCGCTGATGGACGGCCTCGAGGAACGGGGCCGCGTCACGGTCATCGCCGCGACCAACCGCGTCGACGCGATCGATCCCGCGCTCCGGCGCGGCGGTCGCTTCGACCGCGAGATCGAGATCGGCGTCCCCGACAAGGAGGGCCGCAAGGAGATCCTGCAGGTCCACACCCGAGGGATGCCCCTGGACGAGGAGATCGACCTCGATCAGTACGCCGAGAACACCCACGGCTTCGTCGGTGCCGACCTCGAGTCGCTGGCCCGCGAGAGCGCGATGAACGCGCTCCGTCGCATCCGCCCCGAACTCGACCTCGAGTCCGAGGAGATCGACGCCGACATCCTCGAGTCGCTCGAAGTGACCGAGCGAGACCTCAAGGACGCGCTCAAGGGTATCCAGCCCTCCGCGATGCGCGAGGTCTTCGTCGAAGTCCCCGACGTCACCTGGAACGACGTCGGCGGACTGGGCGATACGAAAGAGCAGCTCCGCGAGACGATCCAGTGGCCGCTCGACTACCCCGAGGTGTTCGAGCAGATGGACATGCAGGCCGCCAAGGGCGTCCTCATGTACGGCCCGCCGGGCACGGGGAAGACCCTGCTCGCCAAGGCCGTCGCCAACGAGGCCCAGTCGAACTTCATCTCGATCAAGGGCCCCGAACTGCTGAACAAGTACGTCGGGGAGTCCGAGAAGGGCGTCCGCGAGGTCTTCGAGAAGGCGCGGTCGAACGCACCGACCGTGATCTTCTTCGACGAGATCGACTCGATCGCGGGCGAACGCGGCCAGCGCCAGGGTGACTCCGGCGTCGGCGAACGCGTCGTCTCCCAGCTCCTGACGGAGCTCGACGGCCTCGAGGAGCTCGAGGACGTCGTCGTGATCGCCACGACCAATCGGCCGGACCTGATCGACAGCGCGCTGCTCCGTCCGGGACGCCTGGACCGTCACGTCCACGTTCCCGTCCCCGACGAGGACGCTCGCAAGGCGATCTTCAACGTCCACACCCGCGACAAGCCGCTGGCCGAATCGGTCGACCTCGAGTGGCTCGCCAGTCGGACGGAGGGCTACGTCGGTGCCGACATCGAAGCGGTCTGCCGCGAGGCCTCGATGGCCGCCAGCCGCGAGTTCATCAACTCGGTCGACCCCGAGGAGATGGCCGACACGATCGGCAACGTCCGCATCGGCCGCGAGCACTTCGAGCACGCGCTCGAGGAGGTCAACCCGAGCGTCGCCCCCGAAACCCGGGAGCAGTACGAGGAGCTCGAAGAGGAGTTCCAGCAGGCCGAACCCGGACAGGACGAACAGCTCGGCCGCACCTTCCAGTAAGGTCGACGGCTGCGGCCAGCCGTCGTCCGGTTCGCGAATAGCAGTTCTTCTTTGCAATTAGTTCCAGCCGGTGCACCGTGTTCCGTCTCGATGAGAACTGAACGCAGAACTTGGGTCGGGCGATTCAGTGAACTCGTTCTGAAAGCGACTGTGAGAAATATCGAACTCGCTCTCTAACGCCGGGCAATATAGAGCGTCTATCAGTCGTTCGGATCGAAATTCCATAGTCCGCCAACCGAGTGGATTGTGAGGTATGTGCCATCAGACGAAGCGGTAACCTCGGAGTGAACTTGTACTCGATTAAAATTCTCCCGTGTCGTCGCAACGTTAAAACTACCGAGCGACGCGTCGTCTTCGGCCCACTCCGGACTGGTCGTTCCGATCACATAGCGCACAGAATTGAACTGTTCGGTAAGCGTGTCGTGAAGAGAATCCGAGACGGTCGGCATTCGGGGTATCGGAAAGTGGTCTGCCCACTCCTCGTTGAGGTGGACGAGATCCGGGGGTGTTGCGTTTTCATAACTGGCATCGACGTTGATGATCGGGATCTCTGTAGTCTGGCCCGGTTCCTCTATGAGGCCGTCGATTACTTTGAATTGTACGTACCCTTTGACTCGCTGGGGAGAGCTCAGACATCCAGCAAGGGCGAGCAGTACGCCAGTTCCAACCGTGCTAAGGAACGCTCGTCTGGAGGGCATACGAGTGCCCGTTTCAAGTCGGAGTGTATGTATTTTATGGGAAAATGACTGTACTGTACAGGGAAATTGACCACCTGACTCTCAGCAGTGGGACAAAGCTACCATCATTCTGCGTCTAAACAGGGCCGAGACGTGCAGTTGGTGACTATCGGTCATCGTCTGCACGGCGGTCAGTGACTGGCCGATTACCGCTAGGTGCCTACATATCCCGCTGACTCGTAGCTCTCCCCGCGGAACTCGAGGGACAACAATGCATCAATCCAAAGAAGAGCTGACGGTCGTCATGGAAACGCCGGACGCGGTGGTACAACACCAGACCGGGTTCGGTGCGGCAACCGAGTACGATAATTTGGCCGCGGAACATTTCCAACTTAGCGCGGGAACCGATCTCACGCCCCTGTTGGAGGGGCTTCACGAAGACACGTGCCAGTGTCCACACTGGGGGTACGTAATAGACGGAGCGATTTCCGTCCGGTATTCCGACGAGTCAGAGGAAGTAAACAGAGCCGGTGATCTCGTCTACTGGCCGCCGGGCCACACGCTCTGGGTAGACGAGGACACGGAGTTCATCCTGTTTAGCCCACACGAGGATCACACGGCAGTCTTCGAGCATATGGCAACCAAGATGGGAGAATAACGATGGCGATAACGCAACGCCGAGAGACGGCAGCGATACCGTGTCCGTACTGCGAGCAGGAAACGGCCGTTTCGGTTCCTGACGGGGATGTAGAACTCGAGGTCAGGCGTTCCGTCGCACTCTACGGCGATCATACGACTGTCGAATGTCCGGCCGATCACCGGTTCTGGGTGTACTTCTGCTGACGGTCGGCGCTCAAAAGTACCCCCTCCTGTAACCAGCATGCGGCCGCTGGTAGACAGTACGGAGCGCAACGCGGGAAGTCGTCGGCCGAGCGCGTCTCCGCTGACCGACAGCGGCGACGATCAGTGCCGCGATAGCGTCTCGAGCGGGGTATGTCGATTGAACTCTCCTATTCAAGGCGAACTTTCGTAGTGGCAGATTCGGTACCACGGGTAATGGAAGGACCACTCCAAGACAATGATCCGGAGACTGATACCCGACGAACAGATGACGAGTGGGAACGTGGATAATGTCCGATCCGAATCGGGATCCCGCGGATGGGGACCGGCCGGTCCTCGCTGAACGCGCACACGATGAGGGAATGCCGGCCAGTATCGCCACCGTCTACGCGATCTCGGCCGCGCTCGATACCGATCCGGTCGACTGTACGACCGAACTGGGATTCACGCTGTACGATTACATCGACCCGGACGCCCTCGATGCGCTCGTTACGCAGACTGAACACGACAGCAGTGTCACCGTCGAACTCTCTCTCGACGAGTACCTGCTTCGGATCACGGATGACGGCCGCGTCCGCGTTCTCGGTCCGAGCGAGTCCGTAGATTCGGACCACTAACCGTGGAACCACTACCTGGAGGCGTTGGACCGCTCTCTACGGCCGACTCATAAGCGGTTTCCGCTCAGTGCGCGGCGTCGACTGGCTCGAGGTCCGCCAGAACCTCGTCGGCGTGGCCGTCGGGGGAGACGCCTTCGTAGACCGCCTCGATCCGCCCGTCCGGACCCACGAGGTAGGTGTTTCGGAAGACGCCATCGAAGGTGTTGCCGAACATCTGTTTCTCGCCGTAGGAGTCGTAGAGCGTCGCGACTTCGCCGAATTCGTCGGAGAGGAGATCGAACTCGAGGTCGTAGTCGGCCGCGAAGTCGGCGAGGTCGTCGACGGGGTCGTCGCTGATCCCGACGACCGCGGCGTCGCGGTCCGCGAACTGCGAGAGCGCATCGTTGAACTCGCAGGCTTCGGTGGTACAACCCTCCGTGTTGGCACGGGGATAGAAGTAGACGACGAGCCGTTTCCCCTCGAAATCGGCGCGTCTGACCGTCTCGCCGCGGTGGTTTAGCAGTTCGAACTCCGGTGCTTCGTCGCCGACATCGAGCATGCACGGGAGTTAGCGACGGCTACTGTATACGTTACGGTTTCACACGGCGAGACACTCCGACGCCGTGACTTCCAGCAGAAATCGAGGCGCTCACTCGAGACGCGTTTACTCGAGGCGTTCGGCCGCCTCCCGTTCGACGAGCGGGGCGGCGTTTTGCTCCGGGAGCGTGACGACGTCGTCGCTGGCCAGCGTGTACTCGCGGTCGTCGACGCCGAGAATAGCGCCGATATCGCTGGTAATTCTGACGGTCGCCCGGTCGATATCGTCGGCCTGCTCGCCGTCGTGTTGATCAGCGCCGGAAGCCGCTGATACCGAGTCAGAACCAGTGGCAGGGTCGGAGCCGGGAACAGCGTTCGAGTCATCCCGATCGTCAACATTCGAGTGATCCGTCGACTGCACGGATCCGGCGTCCGTCGACTTCGGTGCGGGCCCCCCATCGTCCCCGCCTGCGCCACCAATCGACGGGCCGTCACCGCCCATGACGTCCGCGGGGGAGACGCCGCTCGAGGCGTCCGCTTGCGGATCCTCGCCGGCGACGGAATCGGTGTCCACCGGCCGTTCATCGGGCGCTGCCGGTGGAGAGTCGTCCGCGGGAGATCGACCGGATGAGGGTCCTCCGGGTTGCGAGTCGGCATCGGACTCAGGAGCGTCCGCTCCCGAATCGGGTGTTGCGGTCTCGAGGCCCTCGAGGACATCCAAGACGCGCGTCTTGTTCGATCCGATGCGTTCGACGAGATCGTCGAACAGGTCAGCCTCCTCCGCGGTCAGTCCCTCGTCGTCGGCCGGCATCCCGGCCGCGGCGAGGCTGGCCTGCTTGACGAGTTTGCCCATCCGCCGCTCGTAGATCGCTTCGACGACATCCTTGGCGGTCTCGATCTCGTCGGTCAGCCGACCGACCTCGGGCGCGGAAAAAGGGTCGTCGGCCCGCTCGGCGGCGCGGTCGCGTTCGGCCTCGAGGTCGGCGATGTAGTCGCCGACCTCCTGGTAGAACGAGGGGCGCAGATTCTGGAGGCTGTCCTTCTGGCGCTCCTTGCTCTGGACCGAACGCAACTCGTCTAGATTCATTCTTTCTCCTTCTCGGCGCGGCCGCGTGCCATCAGGAACACGGCAACGTACTCGGGTAGTGACTGGTCTCCCTCCGAGACCGTAAAGCTATCCCCACCGAGTTCGATCTCGCCGCCGTCGGTAACGTCGACGGTGATCTCGTGGCCCGTGAACGTCTCGGGGACGGCGTCGACCAGCGGATCGAACTGGGCGATCTCGTCGCGCTCGAGACGGACCGTTTTCAGCCCGCTCCCGCCGTGGAGGCTCCCCGGCAGTCGGATGAGCCGATTCGTGTCGGTCGTGACGGGTTCGTCGATCGGTGCGTTGTCGCGTTCGACCGCTCGGGCGGCGAAGCGCTCGGCTAACTGCGAGATCGCAGTGTGGACAGTCACGTTACCCGCTTCGAGCTGCTCCCGATTATTGCGAGCCGCGTTCAGCGTCGCTTTGGCTTTCCCCTCGCCGATACCGTCGAACTCCTGGAGCCGCTCGAGGGCGTCGTCGTCCTCTAGCGCCAGTAGCTCGTCGACGAAGGCCATGAAATGGTCGTGCGTCCGAGCGCCCCAGCCGCCCTCGATCTGCAGGGTGCGACGTTCCGTGGGTGTCTTCCGCCCTAATCCGGCGACGGTCTCGGTCTCGATCAGTTCCTCGTACTCGAGGCCGATGCCGCGAACGTAGTCGACGATCTCGCGGCGGTGTTCCCGCTCCAGGTGCAGCACGTTTTCGTCGCGAACGTGGACGTGATAGCCGCGACCGCCCGAAAAGACGATCTCGAGGTCCTCGAAGGCGAAGTCGTCCTCGAGGAACTCGAGCAGCCGAAACAGGGCGTCCTTACACTTCGCGAGCATCTCGGCGTACGTGTCCTCGCCGAGCGTGACGGTCGGCAGGTGGTCGGCGTCGAGGTCGAAGACGAGATCCGCGGACTGCCAGTCCTTCTCGCGCATCGAACTCGCGCCGGGGTCGCGAAAGCGCCCCGCGGAGAAATACACGTGTCGTGGGCGTTTTCGGACGAGAAACTCCGAGAGATCGCCCAGCTCGAGGAGCGAACGGTGGCGGACCATCGTCGTGTCAGGGCCGTCTGTCCAGGGGATGAACCCCCACTCGCGTTCGTTGGCCGCGGGCGGCGGCGTGATCTCTGTCCGCCGGTAGTGATCTCGAAATCGCCCCCGAAGATAGGCCCTCGTTCGCTCCTCCATGCGCTTCGAGTAGTCGTGGGTGGGGGGCTATAACCCTGCCGAAAGAAACGAATTCGGTGGTCGGCCGTTCGAGGTCCGGGGGTGGAAGCCGGCGTCGCTCGTCACAATCAGGCGTTGCGCGTTCTCGAGCCCGTTTCGGGACGTCGGATCCGTGACGTCGGCCGTCGAGGGCGAGGGTTTCGGTATCGACGTCGACCGGCGTCGGCGTTATTACGGATCAGCGCGAACGGTCAACCGTATGCGAGAGGCGTGGATACCGCTCGAGTGTCCGTCCTGTAGCGAACAGTGGGAGCGCAATCCGGCCGACCTGCCGGCTCCCGCAAACGAGTTCACCTGCGAGCACTGCGGAGACGAGCGGCCAATCGCGGAGTTCATCAGAACTCCCGAAGGGCTCGAAATCCACGAGGAGTTCCACAGTCGAGACCGTCGGTAGTCGATGTCGATACGCGGTCGCTCCGCTTGCTGCATCGATCGAGGGAGTCGGTTTAGATGGGTGAAGACGGTGACGTCGTAACGCGTTCGTTTGTCGGCGGTATCGATGGCGGAGCCGTCCCAGTGGCTCAGTCGCGCTCGGCAGAGGCGGCGCTAACAGCCACGGCTGTCGTCACAGGAGAAGTCAGCGTCGAATCAGGTCGGAAATTCGGTCGGCGATACCGACGTCCGAGCCGAGTTTCAGGTAGTAGGCGTCGCCGCCGTCCTCGTAGTAATTGTCGATCCGCCGCTTGATCTCGAAGCCGAGGTATTCGTAGAACTGCAGGGCGTTCTCGTTGCTCGTCCGGGCGTGACACGTGATCGTGTCGTGGTCCTCCGCCACGTGGGCGACGAGTCGTTTCCCGATCCCCTGACCGCGGTACTCGGGGTCCACGGCCAGAAAGAGAATGTAGCCGTCGCGTCGAACCGCGGCGAATCCGATGAGGTTTCCGTCTTGGACGTAACAGTGTACCTTCGACCGGCGATACGCGTCAGTGAAGAAGTCGTACCGCTGTTTGAGCACATCCTCCTGACGGTTGATCTCCTCCTTTAGCTGCCAGGCTTCGTCGACGTAATCGTCGCTCCCCGGGGCGACGACGCGACTGTCGATGTTGACGCTCACTATCACAGCCTACCATCGTCGTCAATATAATTCCACCGGCAGCCAACGCTTCGGAACGTCAGACACCTGTGACATGTGCGGCGACGACAGCAGCGTGACCGGGATCCGTGAGCGAAACATCGTGGGACGCGACCGAAACGACGGACATAGGAGGCCGGTCGAACAATCGATAGTCGAGATGGGGTTCGAACTCCGCGATCATACGGCCGACGTCGCGGTGGCGGCGACCGGCGACTCGCTCGAGGCGGCAGTCGGAGCCGTCGCCGACGGTCTCGCGGCCGCGTCGTGCGACGAGATTCCGACCGGCGTCGGCGATCGCTTTTCCGTGACGGTCACCGCCGAGAACCGCGAGGCGCTGTTGTTCGACTACCTCGACGAACTGATCTACCTGCGAGACACCCGATCGGAACTTCCCATCGACAATCGCGTCGAATCGATCGACCCATCCGTCGGCGACGACGGACAGGCCGCGTGGCAACTCGAGGCCAGCGCCCGCGGCATCCCGCTCGCCGCGGTCGACGCCCGCGAAGTGAAGGCCGTGACGTATTCGGAGATGCGCCTCGAGCGAACCGACGACGGCTGGGAGGCGTACGTCGTCTTTGACGTCTGACCGGTCGGTGGATCCGGCGACGCGAGAATCGACTGCCGGGAGGATTCGCGACGCGAGACGAACATCTTTCATCACTGCGGTCCGAGTTTCGCGTATGACCACTTTCGACGCTAACGGTATCACGCTCGAGCGGGTGCGCGAGTACGTCTGGGAGATTCCCCAGGAGGGCGATATGCGCGTCCCAGCGCGGGTACTGGCGAGCGAGGCACTGCTCGAGGAGATCAAGGAAGACAAGTCGCTCGAGCAGATCAAAAACACGACGCATCTGCCGGGAATTACCAACCACGCGATCTGTATGCCCGACACCCATCAGGGGTACGGATTCCCGGTCGGTGGGGTGGGCGCACTCGACGCCGAGAACGGCTGTATTTCGCCGGGAGCGGTCGGCTACGACATCAATTGCGGCGTCCGAATGATGCGGACGAACCTGACCTACGACGAGGTGCAGGGCCACGAGGAGGAGCTCGTCGACTCGCTGTTTGCCAATATTCCGTCGGGGCTCGGCGGCGGCGGGATCGTGGAGGCTGGCGTCGATGCGATCGACGAAATCCTCGCCCGCGGCGTCGACTGGGCGCTCGAGAACGGCCACGCCGTCGAGGACGACTTGCTGCACTGCGAGGACGAGGGAATGCGCGAGGGCGCGGACCCCGAAAAGGTGAGCCAGAAGGCCAAGGACCGCGGGAAGAACCAGATCGGTTCGCTGGGCTCGGGGAATCACTTCCTCGAGGTCCAGCGCGTCACCGACGTCTTCGATTCAGGCGTGGGCGAGGCCTACGGGCTCGAGGAAGACCAGATCGTCGTGTTGATCCACTGTGGCTCCCGGGGACTTGGCCATCAGACCTGCAACGATTACCTCCGAAAGATCGAGCAACAACACAAGGGACTGCTGGACCAGTTGCCCGACAAGGAACTCGCGGCCGCGCCCGCGGGATCACAACTCGCCGAGGACTACTACGGCGCGATGAACGCGGCGATCAACTTCGCGTGGGTCAACCGACAGCTGATCATGCACCGCACGCGGCAGGTCTTCGAGCGGGTGTTCGATCGATCCTGGGAGTCGATGGAGATGGAGTTACTCTACGACGTGGCCCACAATATCGCGAAAAAAGAGACCCACGTCGTGAACGACGACGGCGACGAACGCGAGCTCTACGTCCACCGCAAGGGTGCCACGCGAGCGTTCCCTGCGGGCCACCCCGAGGTCCCCAAGACATACCGCGACGTCGGCCAACCGGTGATCATCCCCGGCAGCATGGGTGCGGGCAGCTACGTCCTCCGCGGCGGCGAGAACTCGATGGAGCTGACCTTCGGCTCCACTGCTCACGGTGCGGGCCGACTGATGAGCCGCACCCAGGCCAAAAACGAGTTCTGGGGCGGCGACGTCCAGCAGGACCTCGAGGACCAGCAGGCGATCTACGTCAAGGCCCAGTCCGGCGCCACGATCGCCGAGGAAGCGCCGGGCGTCTACAAGGACGTCGACGAGGTCGTCCGCGTCTCGGACGAACTCGGTATCGGCGACAAGGTGGCACGGACGTTCCCCGTCTGTAACATCAAGGGGTAACGGATCTCGATTCGCACGGCCTTGGTAAAGACGGAGTTTCTGCCGGAATCGGATCCGGTCCCTACTTCAGCCGATACGGACTCTCGTCGTCCTCGTCATCGTCGTCCTCGCTCTCGTACGGTTTCCGCGCAGTGATCGTCACGGTCGCTTCGGGGTCGTCCTCGTCGGCCCACGGGCTGTCGTAAGCCGAGAGCTCGAGGTCGGTGACGTCCCATCCCTCCGCTTCGATGAGTTCCACGAGGCGACGCTGGTCCGCGAGCATGTCCTCATCCATATGCGCCTCGTTCGAGCGTGAGCGAAGTATGTCTTCCGTCGGCTGGGAGAGTGATAGTTCCGTGCGGCTACTCGTTCCGTTCGGAGTTCCAGCTCCTGTCGAGCCATGGAAATTCCAGATACTGTACGACACCCGACACTCATAGGCAGCATTCGGTAACCAAAATAGGTTAC
Organism: Natrinema zhouii; assembly: GCF_013456555.2. GTDB lineage: Archaea > Halobacteriota > Halobacteria > Halobacteriales > Natrialbaceae > Natrinema > Natrinema zhouii. The sequence goes on along the minus strand of NZ_CP059154.1, from coordinate 204,183 downwards.
GAGACCTCGAAATCCCCGGCGTGTTTAAGCGGATCCGGCTGCAACTCGGTAGCATGCTCACCGACGAATTCGGGCGGGAGGTCTCCGGGGTTCGCGTCTCTCTCACCGATCGGTGTAATTTCGACTGCGTCTACTGTCACAACGAAGGTCTCGGGGACACTCGCGGACCGATGGATCCGCAGGACGACGAGATGTCGACCGACGACGTCGTTCGCTTTCTCGAGGTCGCCGCCGAGTTCGACGTCGACGCGGTCAAGTTCACCGGTGGGGAGCCGATGCTGCGACAGGATCTCGAGGAGATAATCGAGCGGACGCCCGATCAGATGGAGGTTTCGCTGACTACGAACGGCACGTTCCTCCCCGGCCGCGCCGAGGCGCTCGTGGACGCCGGTCTCGAGCGGGTCAACGTCTCCCAGGACGCGCTCGATCCGGAGGACTTCGCCGCGGTGACGAAGAGCGGGGCCTACGAGAAGGTCCTCGAGGGCGTCGAGGCGGCGCTCGAGGCGGGGCTGGACCCGGTCAAGCTCAATATGGTCGTCTTCGAGCACACGGCGGGATACGTACCGGAGATGGTCGATCACGTCGCGGAAAACGACGGGCTCCAGCTCCAGTTGATCGAGTACATGCCCGAGCTGACGGGGAAGCCGGAGTGGAACATCGATATCCAGCGAGTCCACGACTGGCTGGCCGAGCAAGCCGACGAGATCGAACACCGGGAGATGCACGACCGGAAGCGCTACTGGATCGGCGGCGACGAGGGGAACAGCGGTGGCATGGTCGAAATCGTCGATCCCGTCGAGAACCCGACGTTCTGTGCGAACTGCCATCGGGTCAGGGTCACCCACGAGGGCTACCTGAAGGGCTGTCTCAACCGCAACGACGATCTCAAGTCGATGGGCGAGATGACTAAATCGGAGATCCGCGAGGCCTTTCGCGATACCGTCGCGGACCGGGTCCCCTACTACGGCGAATACATGATCCAGAACGAGGAGGGGCAGTGGGAAGTCAACGAGAAGTACATCGAAGAGTACGCCGGAGCCTGATTCCGCCCGCGGCACCTTTTACTCACGTTCGTTCCGGCATTTGCTCGAGTCGAATCATCGGGACTCGAACGGGATCAACGGTGGTATCGGCTCGAACGATAGGCGGCCACCTTTCGTTGCCCTTAAGTAGTCGACGGGGGTAGGTCCGGGTGCAATACGTGTAGGGGAGTGATCCCCGAGTCCACACGGGCGATGATAGACAGACGGTGTTGTGGTAGCCAAGCGGCCCAAGGCGCATGGTTGCTAACCATGTGGCGTCAAGCCTCCGGGGTTCAAATCCCCGCCACAACGTCGGACACCTCACTGGCGTTTTCCCGCCAGTCGATTTGCACCGCACGCAGACCAGAGACCAATACACGATACATGAGCGCGGAAGAACCTCAAGAACAAGAAGACGACGAAGACCTCCGCTACTTCGTCCGCATCGGACAAACTGACCTCGATGGGACGAAGTCCGTCGAGCGCTCGCTCTCGGAGATGAACGGGATCGGTCGACGGACCGCCCGACTCATCGCCGAAGAAGCGGGCGTCGACCGAACGGCGACGTTCGGCCGACTCGACGACGACGTCATCGACGGCGTCATCGAGGCCGTGGAGAACTACGCCGACAATGTCCCCGACTGGCTCAACAACCGTCAGGGCGACTTCTACAGCGGCGAAACAACCCACGAGATCGGCAACGATCTCCAGTTGACCCGACAGCACGATATCAACCGGATGAAGATGATCGACTCCTACAAAGGGTCTCGCCACAAGCGCGGCCAGAAGGTTCGCGGTCAGCGAACCAAGTCCACCGGCCGAACGGAGGGCACCATCGGAGTCAACGTCGAAGAGATCCGCGAAGAACAGGCCGAAGAGGCCGCAGCCGCAGCCGAAGAAGAAGAGGACGAGGGTGAATAATGCCACTCGGCACTGACACCAAGCAATACGAGACGCCGAACCACCCCTACCAGGGTGAGCGCATTGCATCCGAACACTCCCTCGTCGACCGCTACGGGCTCTCGAACAAAGAAGAGCTCTGGCGAGCACAGTCCGAGCTTCGCTCCTACCGGCGCGAGGCTCGAGAGCTGCTCGGCCAGGCGCAGGACGACGAAGTCGTCATTCGTCGCTCCGAGGAGTTCCTCAACCGACTCAAACGAGTCGGCATCCTCAACGAGACGGACGAACTCGGCGACATCCTGTCGCTCGAGGTCGAGGACATTCTCGAGCGCCGTCTGCAGACGGTCGTCTACCGGACCGGACTGGCGAACACGCCACAGCAGGCCCGCCAGTTCATCATCCACGGCCACATCGTGGTCGACGGACAGCGCCACCGCGTTCCGTCCTACGTCGTCGACATCGACGAGGAGGATCTGGTGGCTTTCGACGAGACCAGTCCGTTCGCGGACGAACTCCACCCCGAACGCGCGGAGGGTAACCAATGAGCCAGGACGACGACAAATGGGGCGTAGCCCACGTACACGCATCGTTCAACAACACCGTCATGACCGTGACCGACCTCACGGGCGCGGAGACGATCGCCAAGTCCTCCGGTGGGACGGCGGTCAAGCAGAACCGCGACGAGGCGTCGCCGTACGCGGCCATGCAGATGGCCGAGTCCGTCGCCGAAGAGGTCAAAGCGGCCGGCATTACGGGCCTGCACGTTCGCGTGCGCGGCCCCGGCGGCAACCTCCAGAAATCCCCCGGTCCCGGCGCGCAGGCAACGATTCGCGCGCTCGCCCGCTCGGGCATCGAGATCGGGCGCATCGAGGACGTCACGCCGATCCCCCACGACGGATCGCGCGCACCGAAAGGCAAGGGCGGCTACTAGACCATGACAGAGGAGTACGACGTCGAGTTCGTCGAACGCGAGGATCGTGAGGCGCGGTTCCTCGTTCGCGGCGTGACGCCCGCGTTCGCTAACGGCATCCGCCGCGCGATGATCGCCGACGTACCCACGATGGCGATCGACACCGTCCGGTTCGTCGAGAACTCGTCGGTCATGTTCGACGAGCAACTCGCGCTCCGACTGGGGCTCGTCCCGCTGACGACGCCGCCAGTCGGCGAGTTCGCCGAGGACGATACCGTTACGCTCTCGATCGACGTCGAAGGGCCGGACACCGCCTACTCCGGCGATCTCGTTTCGAGCGACGAACTCGTCCAACCCGCGGACGAGAACATTCCGATTATCGAACTCAAGGACGACCAGCGCCTCGAGGCCGAGGCCGACGCCGTGATCGACCGCGGCAAGGACCACGCCAAACATCAGGGCGGGGTCGCGGTCGGCTACCGACACCTCCAGCGCGTGGAGGTCGACGGTGATCTCCCCGAGTTCGAGGACGAGGAGAGTCGGATCATCCGGGGCGTCATCGAGGACGACGGCGAACTCGTGTCGACGAGCGAGTTCGATCACGACCTCTCGAACCGCTACCCGGGCAAGGAAGTCCGAATCGAGGACGTGCCGAACGCGTTCGTCTTCCACGTGGAGACGGACGGCTCGTTCCCGATCGAGGAGATGGTCACGCGGGCCGCGGACACGCTCGCGACGCGTGCAACCGAACTCGAAGACGCAGTACAGCTTTAGACATGAACCGACGCCCCCAACCCGATCAAGGCACGCCGCTCGCCGACGCCGTGAGCAACGAGACCGGCGACAGCGTGCCTGCTGGAATCGAAAGGGGTTTGAAGGGGCGACGGGTAGACGGAAGTGCGAGCAGGGATAGCCAAGTCAGGCCAACGGCGCAGCGTTCAGGGCGCTGTCTCGTAGGAGTCCGCAGGTTCAAATCCTGCTCCCTGCATCACTTCTCTCAAATCGATTCCACCGTCGACGGCGCAGTATCTCGCGTCGTCGACGTTCCAGCAGTTGCAGTATTTGGAGGAAACCAATGAGTAGCAAGACTAATCCGAGGCTCAACGATCTCATCGCCGAGCTGAAGTCGACGTCCCGCGAAACGGACGCCGACGTCTGGCGAGACGTTGCGGATCGACTCGAGAAGCCCCGACGCACCCACGCTGAGGTGAATCTGGGCCGCATCGAGCGGTACGCACGCGAAGAAGAGACTGTCGTCGTTCCCGGCAAAGTGCTGGGATCCGGCGCACTACAGAAGAACGTCACCGTCGCCGCCGTCAAGTTCTCTTCGTCCGCAGAGACGAAGATCGACCAGGTCGGCGAACCGGTACCGCTCGAGCAAGCGCTCGAGGACAACCCCGAAGGGTCCAACATCCGGGTGATTCGATGAGTCTCGCAGAGTTCGACGCAGATCTCGTCGTCGACGCACAGGACTGTATTCTCGGTCGGGTCGCGAGCGAGGTCGCCCAGCGCGCGCTGGACGGCGACCGCGTCGCGATCGTCAACGCCGAGGACGCAGTCATCACCGGCGACGAGGAAGACATCTTCGAGACGTACCGCACGCGGCTAGAACTGGGTTCGGACCGCGGACCCTACTATCCCAAACGACCGGACACGATCTTCAAGCGGTCCGTTCGCGGGATGTTGCCGTACAAGAAAACCCGTGGCCGCGAGGCACTCGACAGCGTCCGCGTCTACGTCGGCAACCCCTACGAGAACGACGACGACCACGAGACGGAAGTGCTCGAGGGGACGTCACTGGATCGGCTGTCGAACATCCGCTTCGTCCACCTACACGAAGTGTCCGAACAGTTAGGTGCTAACGTCACATGGTAACCAACACGAGTGGTAAGAAAAAGACGGCCGTCGCCCGCGCCACGGTGCGCGAAGGCGAGGGTCGCGTTCGAATCAATTCGCAACCGGTCGAACTGGTCGAACCTGAGACGTCCCGACTCAAGATGCTCGAGCCGTTCCGCATCGTCGGCGACGACCTGCGCGGCGAGATGGACATCGATGTCCGCGTCGAGGGTGGCGGCATCAGCGGTCAGGCGGATGCCGTCCGTACCGCCGTCGCACGCGGGATCGTCCAGCACTCGAACGACGCCGAACTCCGCGACGCGTTCATGGAGTTCGACCGTTCGCTGCTGGTCAACGACGTTCGCCAGTCCGAACCGAAGAAGTGGGGCGGCCCGGGCGCTCGGGCGCGCTACCAGAAGTCCTACCGCTAAGGTGATTCAAGTATGATGGTACCGGTCCGGTGTTTCACCTGTGGCAACGTCGTCGCCGAACACTGGGAAGAGTTCGACGAGCGAGCGAACGAGGGCGACGAGGATCCCGAGATGGTCCTCGACGAGCTCGGCGTCGATCGCTACTGCTGTCGGCGCATGCTCGTCAGTCACAAGGACCTCGTCGACGTCGTCTCCCCGTACCAGTAACAATGCAACAACAACAGCACAACCGCTACGAGAAGGCACGCATCCTCGGCGCTCGAGCGCTGCAGGTCTCCTACGGTGCGCCGGTGTTGATCGAGACGGAGCAGACCCAACCGATCCTCATCGCCGCCGAGGAGTACGACGCCGGCGTGCTGCCCTTTACCGTCAAGCGGGGGTACGACCGGAAATGACGCTCATCACCGACATCCGGCTGCGTCGGATCCTCGACTCGCGAGGGAATCCGACGGTCGAAGCCGATGTCGTGACCGAGAGCGGCGGCTTCGGGCGCGCCGCGGCACCCAGCGGTGCCAGCACCGGCGAGTACGAGGCCGTCGAACGGCCGCCGGGCGAGGCGATCGCCGCGGCCCGGGAACGCGCCGTTCCCCGGCTCGTCGGCGAGATCTACGCTGGCAACCAGCGCGACATCGACGCCGCACTCCACGCTGCCGACGGCACGGACGACTTCTCGGAGATCGGTGCCAACAGCGCGGTCGCGATCTCGATGGCCGCTGCGAAAGCCGGTGCCGACGTGCTCGGTGCGCCGCTCTTTCAGCACCTCGGTGGCACGTTCCGCGGCGAGAACTTCCCGATCCCGCTCGGTAACGTCGTCGGCGGCGGCGAACACGCCGCCGACGCGACCGACATTCAGGAGTTCCTCGCCGCACCCGTCGGCGCACCGAGCGTCGAAGATGCAGTCTTCGCGAACGCGGCCGTCCACGCCGCCGTCGCCGACCTGCTCGAGGAACGCGGCGTTCCCTGTGGCAAGGGTGACGAGGGCGCGTGGGCACCGTCGATCGACGACGGCGAGGCCTTCGAAATCGTCGCCGAGGCGGTCTCGCTGGTCCAGGACGAGGTCGGCTTCAATATCGGCTTCGGACTGGACGTCGCCGGCGCTGAACTGTACGATTCCGAGTCGGAAACGTACGAGTACAGCGACCGGAGCCGCGATACGGACGAGCAGATCGCATACATCGCCGACCTCGTCGAGGAGTACGACCTCGTCTACGTCGAGGATCCCCTCGACGAGGACGATTACGACGCCTTCGCCGACCTCACGGACGAAGTCGGCGATCAGACGCTGATCTGCGGTGACGACCTGTTCGTCACCAACACCGACCGTCTCGTCGAGGGTATCGACCGCGGCGCGGCCAACAGCATCCTGATCAAGCCGAATCAGATCGGGACGCTGTCGGACGCGTTCGACGCGATCGAACTCGCGACGGAGAACGGCTACGACTCGGTCGTCTCCCACCGATCGGGCGAGACCGAAGACGCGACAATCGCACACCTCGCCGTTGCGACCGACGCTCCCTTCATCAAAACGGGTACCGTCGGTGGCGAGCGAACTGCAAAGCTCAACGAGCTCATTCGAATCGCAGACGACGCGACATGACAGAAAACGACGCAACCCAGGAAGGGCTCGACGCCGCCGAGGAGGAAATCGACGAGGAGCCAGCCGAAGGGGCTGGCCCCGCCGCCGAGGAGGATGTCGAGCCAGTAGACGAACAGCCCGCCGACACCGAGGGAGCCCCCGCGGTCGACGCTGAACCAGCCGACGACGACGCCGAGGAAGAAGACGCCGGTCCGACCCTCGACGACGACGTTATGTCCGACGAGGAGGCGGACCTGTTGATCCCCGTCGAGGACTATCTCGGCGCTGGTGTCCACATCGGGACCCAACAGAAGACCGAGGACATGAGTCGGTTCATCCACCGCGTCCGAACCGACGGTCTCTACGTGCTCGATGTCTCGAAGACTGACAGCCGTATCCGCACGGCCGCCGACTTCCTCGCGAACTACGACCCGGAGCAGATCTTGGTCACGTCCTCGCGCCAGTACGGTCGGTTCCCGGCGGAGAAGTTCGCCGAGGCAGTGGGCGCACGCGCCCGCACCGGCCGCTTCATCCCGGGAACGCTGACGAACCCGAAGTACGACGGCTACATCGAGCCGGACGTGCTGGTCGTCACCGACCCGATCGGCGACGCGCAGGCCGTCAAGGAAGCCATCACGGTCGGCATCCCGGTCATCGCAATGTGTGACTCGAACAACCAGGTCAGTAACGTCGACCTCGTCGTCCCGACGAACAACAAGGGTCGAAAAGCCCTCTCGGTCGTCTACTGGCTCCTCGCCAACGAGGTCCTCGATCGACGCGGTGCCGAACCGTCTTACTCGCTCGAGGACTTCGAGAGTACGGTCTAACGGTATCGATACCGACGCTGTTCGTTTTCGCGCCGTCTCTTTCTCGAGTGCTATCTCCGGCAATCCGACAAGCGGCAGATATTCTGCTTAGACGGCGTGAGACAGCTGAAACTGTATCCGATCGACCCGACGAGTGCTACCAAACGGGAGTTTAAATCGGGCCTCATAAATCAGTAGAATAATAAGACTTATACATAATTGTTAGAAGACAATAACAATGTCCTCGGCACCCTCCAACCGGGACTGGCGGATCGTCGTCGCAACTGCGATGGTCGTCAGCGCACTTTTCGTTGCCGGCTGTAGCGGCAGCAGCAGCGAGTACACGTCGACGATCAGCGACCCGTCGACCGGCGACGTGATCGATAGCGTCTCCGTCGATACCATCAACCAGCTAGATGGTGCTCGCTTCGATATGGACTACTCGATCAACGCGACCGACAACGCGACGTACTCCCTCGTCGTGTACGAGCGCCAAAACGGCTCGCTCGAATGGGACGGGGTCTACAGCCTCGATCCGAACAGGTATCACACCGGAGTTTCTGTCAACCCACCACTTCCGGACGAACCGCCTGCAACGTATGAGATCAGGATTGAATGCGGCGAGAACGCGACCGTCCTCGACGCCGTTACGGTGACGGTCGGTGTGAGCAGTTCGTGATCTGAGCCAGCATCACCCATACAGTAGCTAAAATCGCCCGACAACGAATTCACTCGAGAAATCGAACTCCGTTTGACCGACGGTCATCTGTGGGAGCAACAGTCCGACTCTGATCGGTTGCCAACCGAGCCGTGGAGACGATGGCGACGACACAGACAGGTATTACTTGCCCTCGGACGAACGGCCGGGCATGACACTCTCGAGCGCTCCCGGGAAGGTATACCTGTTCGGGGAGCACGCGGTGGTTTACGGCGAGCCCGCCGTCCCGTGTGCGATCGAGCGGCGGGCACGGGTCGGCGTGCAACGACGCGACGACGGCAAACTCCGCGTTCGGGCGGACGATCTCAGTCTGGACGGGTTCACGGTCGAGTACGACGGGACGACGGAGGACGGACCCGACATCAACGTTTCGGAATCACTGGTCAGCGCCGCGATGGGGTACGTCGACGGCGCGATCGAGCAGGTCCGCGACGTCACCGGCGAGGACGAGGCCGGCTTCGACGTGACGATCGAGAGCGACATTCCGCTCGGTGCCGGACTGGGGTCCTCTGCGGCCGTCGTCGTCGCCGCGATCGACGCCGCGACTCGAGAACTGGGCGTCACCCTCGAGGCCGAGGAACTCGCCGAGCGGGCCTATCAGACGGAATCGCACGTGCAGGACGGCCAGGCCTCTCGAGCCGACACGTTCTGTTCGACGACGGGCGGTGCGGTCCGCGTCGAGGGCGAGGACTGTCGCACGCTCGAGGCCCCGGACCTGCCGATCGTGATCGGCTTCGACGGTGGGGCGGGCGATACCGGCCAGCTGGTCGCCGGCGTTCGCGAGCTCCGTTCGGAGTACGATTTCGCGGCCGACACGGTCGAAGCGATCGGCGATATCGTCCGGAACGGCGAAGACGCGCTCGCGGACGGCGATATCGAGGAGATCGGTCGATTGATGGACTTCAACCACGGTCTGCTCTCCGCGCTGGGGGTCTCATCGCGCTCGCTCGAGACGATGGTCTGGGCGGCCCGCGACGCGGGCGCATACGGCGCGAAGCTGACCGGTGCCGGCGGCGGCGGCTGCATCGTCGCGCTGGACCCGACGCCCGAGACCGAGACGGCTCTCTCCTTTACGCCGGGCTGTGAGGACGCGTTCCGCGCCGAACTCGCCGACGAGGGGGTGAAGCGGCTCGAATGATCGTCCTGAAACTCGGCGGCAGCGTCATCACCGAGAAGGATCGGCCGGAAACGCTCGACGGCGCGGCCCTCGAGCGGGCGGCCGACGCGGTCGCACAGGCGCTCGAGGCGGGGCTCGAGGACCTCGTCGTCGTCCACGGCGGCGGGAGCTTCGGCCACTACAACGCCAGCGAACACGGCGTCAGTACGACCGAGGGGACGCACGACGCGAGCGCAGTGCTGGACATCCACGGGGCGATGAAAACGCTGAACCAGTTCGTTCTGAGTCGATTGCTCGAGCGGGACATCGATGCGGTACCGGTCCACCCGTTTTCGGCGGCTCATCGCGACGGTGAGGGCCAACTCGATCTGGCGACCGGGCAGATCGAAACGATGCTCGAGGAGGGGTTCGTTCCCGTCCTCCACGGTGACATGATCGCCCACGCCGGCGCGGGTGCGACGGTGATCAGTGGCGACGAGCTCGTCACGGCACTCGCTCGCGACCTCACTGCGAACCGTGTCGGTCTCTGCTCGACGGTTTCCGGCGTACTGGACGAAGACGACGCAGTGATCGATCGGATCGACGACTTCGACGCGGTCGCCGCGGTGCTCGGAGCCAGCAACGCGACCGACGTGACCGGCGGGATGGCAGGCAAGGTCCGAACGCTGCTGGCTCTCGAGGCCGAGGCGTCGATTTTCGGCCTCGACGCGCTCGAGTCGTTCCTCGAGGGGGAGAACCCGGGAACGACGATCGATTGACGGCGATACAGAAGACGGAAGGGAACTACCACGCGCTTCTCTCAGCGGGTCCAGAACCCGCCGGTGAACATGACGAGCACGGGGATGATCTCGAGGCGGCCGATCCACATGAGGAAGATCATCAGGAGTTTCGAACTCGTCGGGAACGCGAGGTAGCTCCCGAAGGGGCCGAGCGATCCGAATCCGGGACCGATGTTCCCGATCGTCGCCAGACTCGCGCTGAACGCCTCGAGCGGCGTCAGCGAGTACCCGATTCGACTGGCATCCAGTGCGATGAGCAGCGCGGCGATACCGAAGATGAACAGGTAGAGGAACGTGAATCCGAGCACGCCGCGAACGGCGTTCTCGTCGACGACGTTGCCGCCGAGGCGGATCGGCCGGACGACCTCGGGATGGGAGGCCGTAAACAGCTCCCGACGCAGGATCTTGAACACGATTAGCCACCGGACGACCTTGACGCCACCACCGGTCGAGCCGGCACAGCCGCCGACGAGCATCGCGAAGAGGAGCACGATTTTGCCCGTCGAGGTCCACTCGGCGAAGTCGCTGGTCGCGTAGCCGGTCGAGTTCAACAGCGACGCGATCTGGAAGGCGCTCTGTCGCAGCGAGTTCTCGAACGTCCCCTCCGTCACGCCGCCGAGTTCCGCCAGTGACGGTGCGGCACCGGTATAGAGAATCGCCGCGAGCAGCACTGTCAACCCGCCGATCGCTCCGATGTAGGCGCGGAACTCGGAGTTGCGAACGAAGCGCTGTCGCTCGCCGCTGAAGACGTGCCAGAACAGGGCGAAGTTGGTCCCGGCGATGACGATAAACGGAATGAACGTCCACTGGACGATCGCGGAGAACGCCGCGACGCTGTTCGCTTCCGGCGAGAATCCGCCTGTCGGGAGCGTCGTGAACCCGTGGGCGATGGCGTTGTAAAGCCCCATGTTGGGGGCCATCCCCGCGAGATGGAGGCCGTAGAGAATGGCGATGAAGACGACGGTAAAGGCGAAGTAGACGAGCCAGAGGATGCGGGCCGTCTCGGCGATTCGCGGCGTGAGTTTCTGTAGCTGCGGTCCCGGCGCTTCGGACTCGACGAGCTGTGCGCCGCTGACCGCGAGCTCCGGCAAGATCGCGACCATCAGGACGATGATCCCCATCCCGCCGAGCCACTGGGTCAGCTGTCGCCACATCATCACGGCGTGTGAATGTTGCTCGAGCGAGATTTTCCCGAGAACGGTCGCCCCTGTCGTCGTAAAGCCGGACATCGATTCGAACAGCGCATTGACGGGATGGGCGAGCGTCGATTCGGTACCCCAGCCCGCGAGCACGTACGGGACTGCGCCGACGATCGCGACGGCGAGCCACGTGATCGCGACGAACAGCATTGCCTCCCGAACCTGCAGGTCCGGATCGGGACTGAGTCGCTCGAGGCCGTGGCCGACGGCGATCGTGAGGGCGATCGTCGCGACGAACGGGAAGACGGGATCGCTGTAGACGAGCGCCACGACGAGTGGGATCACCAATGGGACCGCGAGATACTTCAAGACGGTTCCGACGAGCGCGATGCTGGCGCGCCAGTCAGTTCGGAGCCGCATAGAACACCCCGTTTGCGCAGTCACGTCTGGACACGGTATCTAATGGCATTTTGATTTGATCGTATTAATCCATCGTAAGGCGCTACTCCGTCGCGACGGCGCTCTCGTCCGGGTGGCTGCGAATAACGTCGGCGATCGATCGTCTCGGAGCAGCTGTCTCTGACACTCCGCTCTGAGACGAGGATATATATACGAACTGTGCGTACGTTGACTCATGAGCGTTCGGTTACCAAGCGTTCGTCATCCGCACTCCTTTTACGACGTATTTGGCGTCGTCGCCACTGCGGTGGCGATCACGGCCCTCGTTCTCGCCGTTCGGTACGGATCGGTCATCCGGTTAGAAATGGCCGTTTTCATGACGATCATCTTCCTGTGGGTTGGCTGGGCGATCGAACGGATTCTGGCGGAATCCAGCAAACAATCGAGGCGGCGACAGCGGCGGCGTCCACCGTGGAAATGATTATACTCGCGAGAGCGGCCCGTCATCCGTAATCCGGCATCGATTGGACGATCGACGGATGCTTCGCTCCCGTCACGAGGTCACGGGGGACGATCGAGGTCACTGAAACGATATATTTTCAATCGTCACGCAAGAACACCGACGCAATGTATATCGTCATCGTCGGTGCGGGCGATATCGGGTTGCCGCTCATCGACATCGCGACCCAGTCGGGAAATGAGGTCGTCGTCATCGAAAACGATCCCGAACGAGCGGACGAGATCGCCGGTGAATACGACTGTCTGGTTCTCAACGACGATGCGACGGCTCACAACGCGCTTATAGACGCTGGAATCGAGAACGCGGACGCCATGATCAGTACGACCGACCGGGACGCGACCAACATCATGGTCTGTCTGCTCGCGCAGGAACACGAAGTTCCCAATATCGTTTCGGTCGTTCACGACCCCCAGCACATGAACGTGTTCCGCCAGATCGGCGTCAACACGATGGAAAACCCCCAGGAGCTCATCGCCGAGTATCTCTACCGATCGGTGGCTCGCCCGGCGATCGTCGACTACATGCGAATCGGAGAGGAAGCGGAGGTATTCGAGATCCGCGTCACTGAAAACGCGCCGATCGACGGGAAGAATCTCATCGAGGCAGCGGACGAGGATCTCCTCCCCGAGGACGTCCTGATCGTTGCTATCGAACGCGAAGGAGAAGATCCACCGATTACGCCGCGGGGAAATACGCGTATCGAGGCCGACGATTTACTCACCGTGTATTCGGCATTCGGGGCAGAACCGTCGCTTACGGATGTATTCGGCCATCCAGAAGACCGGGTACGATGACGACCGAATCGAGCGGACGACGGCTCCGTAACCGTCGGTCGCGCCGGTCGGTATCGGATGCCAGAATTCGCGTACACCGGCGGGATTTCAACGCGTATATGATCCCGGGTCGGGCAGTGAGCGACACATGAAAGAGGCGATAGAAACGATCGGTCGGGACCTGGGGCGAATGCTCGAGGCGCTGGCCGGCCTGATGTTCGTCTCCCTTCTCATTCCGATCGTCTGGGGCGAATACTACGCGATTCCTGCACTGATCGTCTCCGGACTGGTTCCGTTGGCCATCGGCTATTTCTTCACGACTAGATTTCGAGAGGCGACCAAACCCGGGAAGCTACACGGGATGATTATCGCCGCGGCAGGGTGGTTCTGCGTCGCGGTCTTCGGATCGTTGCCCTTCTATCTCATCGCGTGGACCGTTGAGTTCTCGCCGACGCTCTTGGGGGCACCCTCCCAGACGACGACGCTCGCGGCGTTTACCGATCCGCTCAACGCACTGTTCGAGAGCATGAGCGGCTTTACCGGCACGGGGCTGACGATGACCGACAACGAGGAGGTCCTGCCACGGACCCTCCAGTGGTGGCGTTCGTTCATCGAGTGGATCGGCGGCGTGGGCGTGATTGTCCTCACGACGGCGATTCTCGCGCGTCCCGGGAGCGGTTCGTTGACCCTCTACGAGAGCGAGGCCCGCTCGGAGCGGATCCATCCGAGCATCGTCTCTACCGTCCAGACGATCTGGTGGATCTTCATCCTCTTTACGTTCGTCTCGATCCTGCTCCTCTGGACCGTCGGGATGCCGATCTGGGGTGCGATCAACCACGGGATGACGGGCCTGGCGACCGGCGGGTTCTCGATCACCGACAACTCGATCGCCACCTACGACAGTGCGGCTATCGACTTCGCACTGCTGCCGGTTATGCTGCTGGGCAGTATCGCGTTCCCGATTCACTATCTCATTCTGCAGGGCGATCTACGGAACCTCTACGCGGACCTGCAGACCCGGTGGGTGTTCATTTACATGAGCCTCGGAACACTCGCTCTCACCGCATTAGTGTACGTCGGCGACACGTACGACTCCGTGTTCACCGCGTTCCGGTACGGGTCGTTCCAGTTCGTTTCGGCCGCCACCTGCGCCGGTTTCCAGACCGCCGTCGACGCGACCAACGTGGCACTGGGACGCTGGACGGCCCAGGCCCAGCTCACCGTGACGTTCGGCATGATCGTCGGCGGTGCGGCCGGATCGACGGTCGGTGGAATCAAACTGATCCGGGCGCTCACGCTGTTGAAGGGAATCAGGTTCCGGATTTCGGACGTGTTCTACCCCGAAACGGCCGTCCGGCGACTGAAAATCAACGGTCGCCGCCTCGACGAACGGGAAATGCGCCAAGAGTTCGAGGAAGCAGCGATCATCGCGTTCCTCTGGTTCGTCTTCCTCGGTATCGGCACGTTCGTTCTCCTCTTGCTACTCCCGCAGGGAGCGTACACGCTCGAGAACGTGATCTTCGAAGTCGCCAGCGCACAGGGGAACGTCGGCCTCTCCGCGGGGATCACTGGTCCGGAATCGCTGCCGACGCTCGGGAAGATCATGTTCCTCTTTAACATGTGGATCGGTCGCCTCGAGATTATTCCCGTCCTCGTGATGGTGCGAGCGGTCTTCCGCCGCGGAGGGATCTACCGATGAGGGTCAACGACCTCCCGATCGTCGGCGATCTGCTCGAATCGGGTGCCGAAGATCGGGTCTTCGATTCGCTCTTGTTCGTCGGTCCGCTCCTGATCCTCTTCATCGCCCTCGTTGGACGATCGATCCTTACTACCGGACTAGCACTCTCCTATGTCGTTTTCTTCACCGCATACGTCCTCTACCGCGGTGTCCGCAACTAGGGACCGTTCGACCCCCTTCGGAAGGGAGAGTTCGAGTGCCCCCTCGAGTCCTAGATCAGTTCGACGACCTCGTCGAGAGCATCCGCGGCGACGAAGATGATCACGTGGTCGCCGGACTGAACGACTGTCTCGCCGCGCGGCGTGATGTGCGTCCCGTCCCGCGAAATCGCACCGATGACGACGCCCTCCGGGAGGTCGTTCGTCGCATCGACGATCTCTCGGTCGACGAGGACGCTCTCCGGGCCGACTTCGATCTCGATGACCTCCGCGAGGTCGTGCTCGAGCATCGCCACCTTCTCGGTGTTGTCCGTCCGGGTGAAACGGACGATTTCCTCCGCGGTTTCCTCTCGAGGGTTGATCGCGACGTCGACGCCGACGGTCTCGAAGAGGTCGGCGTACTCGGGGTTCTCGATGATCGCGACGGTGCGGTCGACGCCGAGGCGGTCGGCGAGCAGGGAGACGAGGAGGTTCTTCTCGTCGCTGTCGAGGGCGGCGATCACGACGTCGGCCTCGCCGACGTGCTCGCGGGCGAGGAACTCCTGATTGGTCGCGTCGCTCTCCATGACCATCGTGTTCGGGAGCGACTCGGCGACCTCGCGGGCCCGGTCGTGATCCCGTTCGATCAGCCGCGGACGAAAGCCGTGGTCCTCGAACTCCCGGGCGGTCTGATATCCGATCTCGCTGGCGCCGACGATGACGACTTCCTCCGCTTCTTCGGGCGTCATAGCGACTTCGTTGGCGAAGTCGTTGATTGAATCCGGGCTCCCGATCACGACGACCCGATCCCCGGCCTGAATAACGGTGTCACCTCTGGTGACGACCATCTCGTCGTCCCGGAAGATCGCGGCGAACGTGAGCGAATCGTAACAGTCGGCCTCGCTGACGGTTCGATCTGCGATCGGGCTGTCCACCGGGATGTCGAACTCGGCCATGCGAATGAGTCCGCCGGCGAACGTGTCGACGTCGTGCGCGCTCGGCAACCCGGAAATCCGGAAGATGGCCTGGGCGGTCAGGAGGTCGGTACAGACCATGAAATCGACGCCGAAGGCTCCCTTCGAGCCCTGCCACGTCTCGAGCAGCGTCCGGCGACGCACTCGTGCGATGGTAAACACGTCGCCCGCGGCCTTCGCCGCGCCACAGACGACCGCGTTCGTCTCGTCGTTATCCGTACAGGCGATGACGAGCCCCGCTTGCTCGAGACCGGCCTCGCGGAGCGTCTCGAGGTCGGTTCCGTCGCCGCGGATCGTGAGCACGTCGAGCGAGTACGTGAGTTCCTCGGTGACGTCGCCGTCGCTATCGATCAGGGCAACGTCGTGGGTGTCCTCCAGGTTGGCGGCGATCGAACGACCGACCTCGCCGGCCCCGACGATGATTACGTACACGACGGTCCCTCCGAAATCATAGCTATTGAAACCGATTTCGGGCCGACCGGCAAATGAATTGCGGTGTCAAAAGGAAACTGAGAGCGGGCCCAAAACGCGCTAAACCGACAGCACGGGCGACACTACGCCGGTCGAGAGAACCCACTGCGTTTTTAACACCCGGGCGTGTAGGAAGCAGTAGCGAAACCCGCGGGCAAGTGCGTTCGGGGCTTGCGATGTCGCGAGCTATCGAAGACGGAGCCACCGTCGTACCGGGCGCATAGCGGGATGGCCGACGCGCTGCAAGACGCCGGGGCCGCACAACCGGGAGTCCGCGGACCATTTCGGTGAGAGTCCATTCAGCGGCTTTCAGTACAAGGAACCATGGAAATCGAAATCGCAACCATCGGCGGCTACGAAGAAGTCGGACGGCAGATGACTGCCGTCCGCGCAGGCGACGACGTCGTTATCTTCGACATGGGTCTGAACCTCTCGCAGGTCCTGATCCACGACAACGTCGAAACCGAACGGATGCACAGTCTCGATCTGATCGACATGGGCGCGATCCCGGACGACCGGATCATGAGCGACCTCGAGGGCGACGTCAAGGCCATCGTGCCGACCCACGGCCACCTCGACCACATCGGCGCGATCAGCAAACTGGCCCACCGGTACGACGCGCCGGTCGTCGCCACGCCGTTTACGATCGAGCTGGTCAAACAGCAGATCGAGGGCGAACAGAAGTTCGGCGTCGAGAACGACCTCGTCAAGATGGAGGCCGGCGAGACGATGTCGATCGGCGACTCCGGAGCAGTCGAACTGGAGTTCGTCAACGTCACGCACTCGATCATCGACGCGATCAACCCCGTTCTCCACACCCCTGAAGGCGCAGTCGTTTACGGGCTGGACAAGCGCATGGATCACACGCCAGTCATCGGCGACCCGATCGACATGGAGCGCTTCCGCGAGATCGGTCGCGAGGGCGAGGGCGTCCTCTGTTACATCGAGGACTGTACGAACGCGAACAAGAAGGGACGCACGCCCTCCGAGAACGTCGCGCGCGAACACCTCCGGGACGTCCTCTACAGCATGGAGGACTACGACGGCGGTATCGTCGCCACCACATTCTCGAGCCACATCGCCCGCGTGAAGTCGCTGGTCGAGTTCGCCGACGATATCGGTCGCCAGCCCGTTCTACTGGGTCGATCGATGGAGAAGTACTCCGGGACCGCGGAGCGACTGGACTTCGTCGACTTCCCCTCCGATCTGGGGATGTTCGGCCACCGCAAATCCGTCGATCGCACGTTCAAGCGGATCATGAACGAGGGCAAGGGCGACTACCTGCCCATCGTCACCGGCCACCAGGGCGAGCCTCGCGCGATGCTCACCCGGATGGCTCGCGGCGAGACCCCATACGAACTGGAAGACGGCGACAAGGTCGTCTTCTCCGCCCGCGTGATTCCGGAGCCGACCAACGAGGGCCAGCGCTATCAGGCCGAGAAGCTACTCGGCATGCAGGGCGCACGGGTCTACGACGACATCCACGTCTCGGGCCACCTCAACCAGGAGGGTCACTACGAGATGCTCGACGCACTACAGCCCCAGAACATCATCCCCGCTCACCAGGACATGAAGGGCTACTCGAGCTACGTCAACCTCTGTGAGAGCGAGGGGTACAAGATGGGCCGAGATCTCCACGTCACGCGCAACGGGAATCTCATCCAATTAGTAGACTGATATGACGAGTCCCGAGGCACGCGAAGAGGCGGTGCTCGAGGCGGTCCGGCAGCGCCGCGAGCAGGTCAACGACGCGATTCCAGAGGAGTTACCGATCCAGCGACCCGAACGGCTCTACGAGGCCTCTCGGTACCTGCTGGACGCGGGCGGCAAGCGGCTACGCCCGACCGTCCTCCTGACGACGGGAGAGGCGCTGACCGATACCGAGCCGCTCTCGGCGGAGTACCGGTCGTTCCCCTCGCTCAACGGCGGGAGTCCGGTGGACATGATGGCCGCCGCGGTCAGTGTCGAGGTCATCCAGTCGTTTACCCTGATCCACGACGATATCATGGACGATGACGACCTCCGGCGAGGGGTCCCCGCCGTCCACAAGGCGTACGATCTCGAGACGGCCATCCTCGCGGGTGATACGCTCTACTCGAAGGCCTTCGAGATCATGCTCGAGACGGGGGCGGAGTCGGATCGCATCGTCGATGCGCTCTCCGTCCTCGCCACCACCTGCACGGACATCTGCGAGGGGCAGTCGCTGGACGTCACCTTCGAGCAGCGAGCCGATGTCTCGCCCGATGAGTACCTCGAGATGGTCGAGCAGAAGACGGCCGTGTTGTACGCCGCTTCGGCGTGTCTCCCCGCGATCTTGCTGGGGGCCGACGACGAGACGATCGACGAACTCTACGGCTACGGGCTCGATATCGGCCGCGCGTTCCAGATTCAAGACGACGTGCTCGATCTGACCGTCCCCAGCGAGGAACTGGGCAAACAGCGGGGGAGCGACCTCGTCGAGAACAAACAGACGCTGATCACCGTCCACGCCCGCGAGCAAGGCGTCGACATCGACGGACTGGTCGACACCGACGACGTCGATGCGGTCACGGAAGCCGAGATCGACGAGGCGGTCGCCGAACTCGAGGCGGCCGGCTCGATTGCCTACGCGAACGAGACCGCCCAGGAGCTGGTCGAGCAGGGGAAGGCGCGACTCGAGATGCTACCCGACAACGAGGCCCGCGACCTCCTCTGTCAACTCGCGGATTACCTGATCGAACGCGGCTACTAGGCCGTCGGACGGGCCGAGAACGGGTTCACGGTCCGTTTTCACTCGAGGGTATGCAACACGGGCCGCCAAATTCCGGGTTTTCGCGACGATCGCTGCTCGGCGCAACCGGAGCCGCAGCGATCGCCGTCACTGCCGGCTGTCTCGACGGTGTACTGTCGTCGAATACGGGCCGCCAGCGAATCGAGTCGGCTGAAACGGACGAGAGCGACGGATCCGCTCGAGAGAAACGAGTCTACCGAAACGAACGAGACGGGGGGCAACGACGGGGACGACGAACCGACCGTCGAGAACTGATCCGCTGGCGGACATCGCGGAGGTTTTGGGCCGGGACCGAGTACCGATCGGTAATGGACGACGAGTTACGCGAGCGCGTCGAGCGCGAGGCCGAGAAGCACGCGCTGTTAAACGCCGTCAAACACGAGAGCGACGCCGCTGTCGGTGCCGTGATGGGGCCGCTGATGGGCGACAACCCCGACTTTCGCGAACACTCCGATGCCGTCCCCGGCGTCGTCGGCGGCGTCGTGGGTCGGGTCAACGACCTCTCGTACGCGGACAAGCGCGCCCGCCTCGAGGAACTGGCACCCGAGGAACTCGCCGAAATCGAGGCCGAGGAGGAGGAAGACGAACACGACCTCCCTGACCTGCCCAACGCCGACGACTACGATGAGATCCGGATGCGGTGTGCACCGAACCCGAACGGCCCGTGGCACGTCGGCCACGCCCGGATGCCCGCCGTTATCGGCACCTACCGCGAGCGCTACGACGGCTGGTTCTGCGTCCGGTTCGACGACACCGACCCCGAGACCAAGCGGCCGGATCTCGAGGCCTACGACGCGATCCTCGAGGACCTCGACTACCTCGGCTTCGAGCCGAACGCGACCTACAGGGCGAGCGATCGCCTCGAGACCTACTACGACCACGCCCGCGACCTGATCGAGATGGGCGGAGCCTACACCTGCTCGTGTTCGGGCGAGGCGTTCTCGGACCTGAAGAACTCGGCCGAGCCGTGTCCCCACCGAGAGAAGGGCGAGTCGACCGTGCTCGAGGAGTTCGAGGCCATGGTCGACGGCGAGTACAGCAGCGGCGAGATGGTCCTGCGGGTCAAGACCGACATCGAGCACAAGAACCCGGCGCTGCGCGACTGGGTGGCCTTCCGCATGATCGACACGCCCCACCCCCGCGAGGCGGCCAGCGAGTACCGCTGCTGGCCGATGCTCGACTTCCAGTCCGGAGTCGACGATCACCTGCTCGAGATCACGCACATCATCCGCGGGATCGACCTGCAGGATTCGGCGAAGCGCCAGCAGTTCGTCTACGACTACTTCGACTGGGAGTACCCGGAGGTCATCCACTGGGGCCACGTCCAGCTCGACGACTACGACGTGAAGATGAGCACGTCGACCATCTCGGAACTGATCGACGACGGCGCACTCGACGGCTGGGACGACCCGCGAGCGCCGACGCTGAAGAGCCTGCGCCGGCGCGGCATCCGCGGCGAGGCCATCGTCGAATCGATGGTCGGCCTCGGGACCTCGACCACCGACGTCGACCTCGCGATGAGTTCGATCTACGCGAACAACCGCGACCTGATCGACGAGGAGACCGACCGCCGGTTCCTCGTCCGCGACGGCAACCAGATCCCGCTCGGCGGGAGCCCGCCCGACGAGGCGAATCCGCCGCTCCATCCCAACCACGAAGAGCGCGGCGTTCGCGAAATTCCCGTCGGCGATTCGGTCATGCTCGAGCCCGAGGACCTTCCAGAACGCGAGGGTCGCATCTGGCTCAAGGGCCTGGGCTGTTTCCAGTTCACCCGCGACGTCCTCCAGTACACCGCCGAGGACATCGACGTGGTCCGCGAGGGCGACGTGGACGTCGTCCACTGGGTGCCGGCCGACGAGCGCGTCCCCGTCCGCATGCGAACGATGGAGGGCGACG
Source organism: Natrinema zhouii (assembly GCF_013456555.2). Lineage (GTDB taxonomy): Archaea > Halobacteriota > Halobacteria > Halobacteriales > Natrialbaceae > Natrinema > Natrinema zhouii. The sequence continues at coordinate 183,271 of NZ_CP059154.1, read as the reverse complement.
TTCGGGGCCACGCGGAACCGGGCGTCGGCGACCTCGCTCCCGACGAGATGGTGCAGTTCGAACGGGTCGGGTTCGCGAGAATCGATCGGCACGACGAGGAGGACGAAGAGACGGTCGCGTACTACGCGCATCCCTAAACGGTTCCGTCGCTCGTCGAGTGACCGTCCCCGAACCGATCAGTTCCCGATTTGGTGCTCGCACGTCGGCGGATTACTCTTCCTCGAGCAACGCGTCTCCCCGTTCGGGATCCGGATCGGCCACGACGCCGTCCTGACGGCCCAGCACGCGGGCGTGGGCGGCACAGACCAGTCGGTTCTCGTCCCAGGGGATGTGCAACTCGACCGCAGCGGGGCGCTCGCAGTCGGACTCGGAACACTCCATCCGTCTGTGTGAACGATACCCACTGCTTCAGTGTTTCCCCGAGGTCACAGCACGAAGAGGGCCACGACGAAGCCGAGCAGGATCGACACCGTCAACAGGACCTGGACCGCCGTCGACGCGAGGACGCCGATCGTCGTGTAGACCGCCGATCGCGTGCTCCCCTCGAGTTCGCCGTTTCGAACGAACTCGAGCACGAAGACGGTGCCGAAGAGGCCGACGAGCAGCCCCAGCGGGCCGGTGACGACCATGAGGACGATGCCGACGACGGCGGCGGCAGCGGTCGTCAGCCAGGAGGCACCGCCGGCCCGCGCGGCGATCGAGCCGCCGAAGAAATCGACGAGCGTCGTGATAACGGCGATGAAGACGAGGACGACGAAGGTGAGAGCGCTCAGTTCCGCGAGCCCGGCCCCCCACCAGTAGACGCCGAGTCCGGCGAGCGAGAGGAGGCCGCTCGGAACCATCGGGACGGCCGCCCCGACGATAGCTCCGACGAGCAACGCGATCGCGGCGACGGTAACGAGATCGACCATACCGGTGGCGACGACGGACCACGGGAAAGGCGTACTGCCTTCGATACTGGTATGTCGGTCGCTGAAACGAGTTCACGGATCCACAGGGTGCCGGCGGAGTCGGTCGTCGGGAGTCGGTCGTGGGCAGACAGCGAACGGTATACGTGTCGGGGAACGAACATCTGGAATCTGACCCACCAGTGCGGAGCGATCATCGTCGGCGCGTTGTATCGACTGCTCGAGGACGCCGATCCCTGCGAACGGTACACATTTGTAAACCCTACCGAATGCTAGACACTATGAGTGGGTCACCGCCGGGCGTTACTCGAGACGACGTCCGGAATCTTTTCGCGCGGGTGGACCATCCGTGTACACCGATTACTGCCGCGGAAGTCGCCACCGATCTGGACTGCCAGCGACACGCTGCACGGGCCACCTTGACGGAACTCGCAGAGCGCGGTGAACTCCGATCGAAACGAATCGACGAGGCGAGCCGAGTCTGGTGGAGCCCCGACGAGAGCGCGGCGATCGGTCCCCGCTCCGACCGAAGCGAGTTCGCTGCCTTCGTCGACGCGGTCGAAGACTACGCCATCTTCATGCTCAAGGCCGACGGTACGATCAGTAGCTGGAACGCCGGAGCGGAACGAATCAAGGGTTACGAGGAATCGGAAATCGTCGGCGAACGGTTCTCGACGTTCTACACTGCCGAGGATATCGACGAAGGAGTGCCCGAACGGAACCTCGAAACCGCCGCGACGGAGGGCCGCGTCGAGGACGAAGGCTGGCGCGTTCGTAAGGACGGGTCGCGGTTCTGGGCGTCGGTCACGATCACCGCCATTCGCAACGAAGACGGCACGCTTCAGGGATTCACGAAAGTCACGCGCGACATGACCGAGCGACGAGAGTACGAACAGCAACTGCGCCGGGAACGCGACCTCACGGAGCGGATCCTCGAAACCGTCCCGGTCAGTATCTACACGATCGATTTCGACGGAGAGTTCATCGGAGCGAATCAGCGAGCGCTCGAGCGGATCGACAGCGACGAATCCGAACTCACGGAGTACTCCGTCGACTCGTGGGATATCTACGACAGCGAGGGAGAGCCGATTCCGCTCGACGAGTATCCATGGACGCGAGTCGTCGAAACCGGCGACCCCATCTACAATTACGAGTGCCAAACCGATGTTCCGAACGGTCGCCGTCGGTGGCTCTCGATCAATGCCGCTCCGGTCGAGGGCGAGCGAGGCGTCGCCGACCGAGTCGTGTCTTCTATAGACGATATCACCGACCAGAAGGAACGCGAGCAACAACTCCGCCGCGAGTACAAGCAGACTGAGAAGTTGTTGCGAACGGCACCGATCGCGATCGCCGTCCAGGATGCCGAGGGCAATACCGTGCTGGCGAACGGACGAGCCCAGGAGGCACTCGGCCTCTCCGAGCAGGAAATCATCGAGAATCCGGATAACGCCGACGAGTGGGAGATTTACGATGCGGACGGCGACGTGGTCGCTCCGACCGAAACGCCGTCAGCACGCGCGTTGGCGACCGGCGAGTCGGTCCTCCACGAAGAGATCATCATCGATCCACCGAGCGGGGAACGGATGCGATTTCGCCTCAACGCCGTTCCCCTCTTCGATACCGACGGGACGATCGAACGCGTCATCACGACCGGCGAAGATATCACCGAACTCAAAAAGCGCGAGCGACAGCTTGAGCAGCGAAAGACGGAACTCGAGACCGAGTTGAGTGAAATTCTCGATCGGATTTCCGACGCCTTCTACGCGCTCGACGACGAGTGGCGATTCACGCACCTCAACGGCCAGGCCGTCGAGCTCCTGCAACGGTCCAGAGAGGAGTTACTGGATCGGGTGATCTGGGAGGTACTTCCCGAAGCACCGAACGTCTATCGCGACAAGTTCGAGACGGCGATGGACACCCAGGAAACGGTCACGTTCGAGCGCTACGTCGCGGAAATCGACACGTGGCTGGAGTTCAACGTCTATCCCTCCGAAACGGGCCTGTCGATCTACTTCCGCGACGTCACGGAGCGCAAGGCGTACCAGCAGAAACTCGAGGAATCCAACGAGCGGTTGGAGCAATTCGCGTACGCCGCCTCCCACGACTTACAAGAACCGTTGCGGATGGTCACGAGCTATCTGCAACTCCTCGAACAGCGATATTCCGACGCCCTCGACGACGATGCTCGAGAGTTCATCGAGTTCGCCGTCGACGGCGCCGAGCGGATGCGCGAGATGATCGATGCATTGCTCGAGTACTCCCGGGTCGAAACGCAGGGCGATCCGTTTCAGCCGATCGATCTGGATGCGGTCCTGTCGGACGTGCGGGCCGATCTCCGGCTCCAGATCGAGGAGAGCGACGCCGACATTACGGCCGAATCGCTTCCCCGCGTCGAGGGAGATCGCAGCCAACTGCGGCAGGTGTTGCAGAACCTGTTGGACAACGCGATCGAATACAGCGGCGACGAACCCCCTCGGATACGGATCGCTGCCGAACGAAGCGGTGCGATGTGGGACGTGTCGGTCCGCGACGAGGGGATCGGCATCGATCCCGACGACACCGATCGAATCTTCGAAGTATTTCAACGGCTCCACAGTCGCGAGGATCATTCCGGGACGGGGATCGGACTCGCGCTCTGTCGACGCATCGTCGAACGTCACGGCGGAGAGATTCGGGTCGAGTCGAGCCCCGGCGGCGGATCGACGTTCTCGTTCACGATACCGGCTGTGGAAGAGGCCGACCGTGAGGGAATCGATACGGCCGCTCGGTGATCGCGTCACCGCTCTCGCGGACCCGCTCCCGTCTCGTTCTCCGTGTTACCGGTGTCTGCTCGAACATCGCGGAGACGGCGATAATTGCATCACTCGTCGACGAATCGGGTGCGGACCTCGAGCGCCACATCTGTCCCGTAGTGGTCGACTATCGGACAGAACGCGCCGCCGAGCGCTCGCATACATTGTCCCGACGAGTGATACTCGAGCCGTTCAGCGACGCGCTCCGCGTCCCGTCCCTGAAGGGCGCGCAGGACGAGCAACCGTTCCTCGCGACCGGTCAGATCGACGGCGGCCGGATCGTCGACGAAATACCGCACGATGAGATCCCTGAACGGGCCGGGATCGACGTCGAACAACCCCGGTCCGTAGGCGGCACCCGCGACGACGCGCCACTCGTGATCGGTCAGTGTGAGCGGCGGTCCAGCGTCGGCGTCGACGCTTCGGAGCACCGCGCGGGCGATATCGGGCTCGAGGTCGTCGATCGCGTCCGAACTGAGGGCGGCGAACCGCCGGACGAACCAGTCGGCGTGGCGGTCGCGTAACGCTCGCCCGGCGTCGCTGATCGGCGCGAGCATGAGCGCGGAGTACTCGCCGCTGGCGTCGTTGCGCGTCGTGGAGACGTGGACCGTCCGGTAGCCGTTCTCGCGCCAGAACTCGAGGAGGCCGGGAGTCGCGCCGAAGCCGGTTCCGAGCCAGTCGATCCCACCCGTCGCGTCGCTGTCGTCGCTTCCCTCCCCGGCGGTGAACTCTTCCCCGATTCGCTCGAGCAGCCGTGAGCCGAGCCCCCGCGAGCGCGCTGCGTGGTGGGTCGCGATGCGGACGACACGGAGTCCCGCCGGCTCGCCCGCCGCCTCGTCCCGAAGTTGGCTCGTCAGGATGTCGGGTAGCATGTTCCCGCGGACGCGACCCCCCTCGTACATCATCGCGCGGGTCTCCGCCGAAAGGTTGCCCTCGCGTGCAAGCAGGGCGACGCTGACCACGTGACCGTCGTGGACGAGCGCTCGGGCCTCGAGGTTCGGCGCGTCGAGCAATCGCGCGAGGTCGTTCGGCTCGGTCCGGTAGTGTGCGAGGACGAGCAGCCCGAAGGCCTCGCGGAGCAGACTCTCGTCGGCGAGCAGGTCGTCGCCCTCGAGTCGCCGGTAGTCGACCGATTCGGGGACGGCATCGGCCACGAGCGGTTCGACGGGCGGACGCGCGTCGAGCAACAGGGCGCGAAACGCCCACACCTCGACGGGGTCGCCCGCCGCGTAGCGAATCGGCTCCACGAGCGTACAGTCGGTCACCGCGTGGTCGCTCTCGGCGAGTCGATCCCGGAAACGGACCGAGAACCCCCGGCCGGCTCCCTCGTAGCCGTGGATCGTCGTCGCAAAGGCGACGCGGTTGGCGGCCAGCAGCGACTCGAGGGTGGCGACCGGGAGCGCGGCGGCCTCGTCGACGACGACGATATCGGCCGACTCGAGGGCCGCGATGGCCGCGCTCGGCTCGAGAAAACGGACCGAGCCGCCGGCCGCGGTCTCGATCCGGAGTGAGTCCCCTGCCGGTTTGTCCTCGGCTGCGCCGCCCTCGAGCGTCTCGCAGAGTTCCCTCGCCCGTTCGAACAGCTCGCTCGCGTTCCGGGATGAGGGCGCGGTTACGAGCACGTCCTCGCCGGCGATAGCAAATGCGCCCGCAGCGAGCCCCGCAGCGCTGGACTTCCCGCGACCGCGGTCGGCCTCGAGCACGACTGCCCGCTCCCGTTCGAACAGCGACTCGAACGCGGCGACGGCATCGACCTGATCGGTCGTCAGGCAAGCCTCGTAGGCGGCGGCCGGGAATCGGTGGTCCGGCGGCGGCGTCGGTGTATCGTTCGCTCGCCTCGGTGCTGGATCGGTTAGCCCGTCGGACTCGACCCGATCGGTCTCGAGATCGACGATCGCGATGCCGCGGTGTGCTCGCATTGTCTCGACGAGCCGCCGCTTGAATCGGCCGGTGACGTCGTCCAGTTCGAACGGCGGGACGGCCAGCGACGCGTCGAACCCGTCTCGGCGGTTCGGCCACTCCTCGAGCGGCGGTACGAGTAACACGAGGAGCCCCCCGCCGTCGACCGCTCCGACGACTTTCCCGAGCGCGTTCGGCTGGAGTTCCTCGTGAGCGTCGATGGCGATTACGTCCCGCGTCGTCCCGAGGAGGTCGCCCGCGTTGACCTGCGGAATCTGTTCGCAGCGGAGTCGGTCGTCGGGACCGACGAGCGTCGTCTCGGTGATCCCGACCGGGAGCGTATCGAGGATCGACTCGAGGGCATCGTACCCCCGTTCGTGAGGGCCGGAGAGAACCAGCAGTCGGCGCTCGTTCGCCCGTTCGGCTTCCGCGACGAGCGACTCGGCGAGGCCGACGAGATCGACGTCCATGTGTTCGCGTTGGTGCCTCGAGAGTAATAGGCAACGAACCGCGACAGTACTTCGTGTCATTGAATATTTAATTCGTGTATCGGCGCTCACGGTGAACGATTCACGAGTCCGAACTGTCCGTGCGGTGGCCTCCCACAGCCTCAGACGTTTGAACACGCTTTTAAGGGGGGCAGCGCTATTCGTGGGTACACCCTACGCGGGGTTGATGATGCTCCTAGCTTCACAGGACTTCCGCCGGGATCGGCCCGGCACGGGTACCCAGTGCCCGGACGGCAGGGGAGCGCGAGCCCACGTGTAGGAGAGGTGAACAACCAATGTCAGTTTACGTAACCACGGAGATCCCAGCCGACCTCGCCGACGACGCCCTCGAGGCGCTCGAGGTCGCACGAGACACCGGCCGAGTAAAGAAAGGAACGAACGAAACCACAAAGGCGATCGAGCGCGGCAACGCCGAGCTCGTCTACGTCGCCGAAGACGTCTCCCCCGAGGAGATCGTCATGCACCTCCCCGAACTCGCCGAGGAAAAGGGCATTCCTGTCGTCTTCATCGAGACGCAGGACGACGTCGGCCACGCCGCCGGCCTCGAGGTCGGCTCGGCCGCCGCGGCGATCGTCGACACCGGCGAAGCCGAAGACGACGTCGAGGATATCGCCAACAAGGTCGAGGACCTCGACTGAGGTGATCAGAGATGAGTGCTGAAGAGGAAGAAAGCGGCTCGACGCCCGCCGAGGTTATCGAGGTCGTCGGCAAGACCGGCATGCACGGCGAAGCCATGCAGGTCAAATGCCGAATCAAGGAGGGCGAGAATCAGGGACGTATCATTACCCGCAACTGTCTCGGACCGGTTCGCGAAGGAGACGTACTGCAGCTTCGCGAGACCGCCCGGGAGGCCGACTCCATCGGAGGACAATAATGGTCGAGAAACGCACCTGCGACTACACTGGCGAAGAGATCGAACCCGGCACGGGCATCATGTATGTCCAGACGAACGGTACCGTGCTCCACTTCGTCGACTCCAAGGCGGAGAAAAACTTCAAGCTCGGGCGCGAACCGCGCGACCTCGAGTGGACCGAAGAAGGTCGTCGCAGCAAGGGTCCAGCACAGGCTGACACGCCTGCTGACGAGGAAGTCGACCAGACCGAGCAGGTCGAGGCCGGCGAAGACGAGGACCTCGAGACGGAAACCGACGCCGTCGACGAAGACGACGAAGACGTGCCCGCCGGGGACGAAACCGTCGACGAAACCGAGGAAACCGAAACGCAAGAAGCCGAATCCGAAGCCGAGGAAGCCGAGACCGAAGCTGAGGAAGCATGAGCGATCACGAGCGCACCTTCGTGATGGTCAAGCCCGACGCCTTCGCGCGTGGGCTCGTGGGCACCGTCGTCTCCCGACTCGAGGACCGCGGGCTCAAGCTCGTCGGTATCAAGGTCGAGACCATGCCCCGCGAACGGGCCGAGGAACACTACGGCGAACACGAGGACAAGCCGTTCTACGACGACCTCGTCGACTTCATCACGTCGGGACCGGTCGTCCCGATGGTCTGGGAGGGCCAGGACGCGACCCGTCAGGTCCGTCAGATGATCGGTGAGACCGACCCGCTCGAGGCCGATCCCGGAACGATCCGGGGCGACTACGCCCTCGATCTCGGTCGGAACGTCGTTCACGCCGCCGACCACGAGGACGAGGGCGCGAACGAACGCGAAATCGGGATCCACTTCGACGACGACGAGCTGATCGACTACGATCAGCACGACGCCGAGTGGCTCTACGAGTAACTGAACGCGATCGGACGACGGCTCTCGATCGGAATTTTTCCGCTCAGTTGAACGCGTCTCGAGCGACCGTCGAGATGCCTCGTGTATCGACCGGTGAGACGAGTGTATAGTAGACAAGGTGCGGACGTTCTCCCAGTTGTACTACTTTGGAATAACGACGTATTTAATACACCTATTTTTCTAGGGAGACGTAACATCTAATGTGTCGGCTGTAGAAGAGGCCCATGGTGGTTTCGAATGGTAACACACGGTAGGTGGTTCGGGGATGCGTGAAACGGAGGGAGAGGGGACAGGGTTGACATCGGAGGCGACACCGTCGCTTGATCTCGTCTTCAATCTCCTCTCGAATAGTCGACGGCGGTACGCGCTCTATTATCTCAACGACCAACCGGACGGCGTCGCAACGATTGAGACCCTCGTCGAGAACGTTATCGCTCTCGAGGAGGCGACTGACGTCGACGGAGAGACAACGGCCAATACACGAACGACAACCGGTCAGGAGGAGGGGGGCTCGACGGACCGGCAGACGAACGTGCGAACGGAACTCCAGCACGTCCATCTGCCGAAGCTCGAGGATGCGGGACTCCTCGAGCACGATCGGCGAAGCGGGACGGTGCGATACTGGAGCCAGCCGTCGGTCGAAGAGTGGCTCGAGCACGCCTACCACAAGGAAACGGCGTAATCGCGGGGATACCGAATCGGCCGATAACCACGAACGGCAGCTGGGGGAGCAATCGGCCACCGATCGTTGAAAGCTTTAATACCCAGTTCGTGGTGGGAGGAGTGAAGTGTCGGTAAATCGCACGACGAGACGGCCGTGACTTTATGAGGTGTGATATCGTCTCACTCCTCAAAACTTAACAGGCGAGATACCGATACAGAACGTGAGGTGCACACTATGGCTGATCACGAACTTCCACCACTTCCGTACGATTACGACGCGCTCGAACCGTCACTGTCCGAGCAGGTACTGACCTGGCATCACGATACCCACCATCAGGGCTACGTCAACGGCCTCAACTCCGCCGAGGAGACCCTCGCGGAAAATCGCGAGGAGGGTGACTTCGGCTCCACGCCCGGCGCCCTCAAGAATGTTACCCACAACGGCTGTGGCCACTATCTCCACACGCTGTTCTGGGAGAACATGTCGCCCAACGGCGGCGGCGAGCCGGAGGGAGACCTCGCCGACCGCATCGAGGAGGATTTCGGTTCCTACGAGGGCTGGAAGGGCGAGTTCGAGGCCGCTGCCGGCGCCGCCGGTGGCTGGGCACTGCTCGTATACGACCCGGTTGCCAAGCAGCTTCGCAACATCGCGGTCGACAAGCACGACCAGGGCGCACTCTGGGGCTCCCACCCCGTCCTCGCGCTGGACGTCTGGGAACACTCCTACTACTACGACTACGGTCCGGACCGCGGAGACTTCATCGACGCCTTCTTCGACGTCGTCAACTGGGAGAAGGCCGAAGAGGAGTACCAGACCTGCCTCAATCACTTCGAGTAAGCGCGAGTTAGTCAACCCCGAATTTTTCTTGCGGATCGTTCGCGGATAGCGGACGCGACAGCGGGTGTGACCGCTCGAGCAGCAGGAACCGCCGACCGATGAGTGATCGGAACGTTCAGTCGTCGGCCGACGCACGCGCTGTAACCGACTACCATACTTTAACTGGATGTGGCACGACCACACAGCGCACATGGCCGCCGAGGACAGCAGCGTCGACGCGACGGTCGAGGATCGAGAGCGACAGCAACCGCCGCTCGAGACGGAAGCGAGAGACGGAAGCGAGGCCCTCGCAGCCGACCTTCGGGCCGCTTGTGACGGTGACGTGCGATTCGACGAGTACACGCGCGTCCTCTACGCGACGGACGGCAGCATTTACGGCGCACAACCCGCGGGCGTCGTCTTTCCGCGGGACGCCGACGACGTTCGCACAGCCGTACGTGTCGCGGCCGATCACGGCGCGCCGGTGTTACCACGAGGGGCCGGCTCCTCGCTCGCCGGGCAGGCGGTCGGGCCGGGCTGCGTGATCCTCGATCTGTCCCGACACATGGACGACATCCAGAGTATCGATCCTGACGCGCAGACCGCCGTCGTCCAGCCGGGAGTGGTCCAGGACGATCTCGACGCCGCGCTCGAGCCGTACGGGCTCCGTTTCGCGCCGGATCCGGCCTCCTCGAACCGGGCGACGATCGGCGGCGGGATCGGGAACAACTCGACGGGGGCGCACTCGGTTCGCTACGGCATCACGGACGCCTACGTCGAGGAGTGCGAGGTCGTCCTCGCGGACGGCTCGCAGATCCGGACACGAGATATCGTTCTCGACAGTCCCGAGTGGGACCGGATCGTCTCGACGGACGACCGCGAGGCCGCGATCTATCGAACGGTTCGACGACTGGTCGAGGACAACGCCGAGGAGATCGAGGAGCGGTACCCGAAACTCAAGCGCAGCGTCAGCGGCTACAATCTGCAGAAGGTGATCCGGACGGACGCCGACGGAAATCGAGTCGTGAATCTCTCGAAACTGCTCGTCGGTGCCGAGGGATCCCTCGGCGTCGTCGTCGAGGCCACGCTCTCGCTCGTGACCCGACCCAACGAGACGGCGCTGGTCGTCTGCTGTTACGACGACCTGCTCGAGGCGCTGACCGCCGTTCCCGAGGCCCTCGCGCTCGAGGCCAGCGCGGTCGAGCTGATGGATCGGGAGGTGTTCCGGCTGGCCGCCGAGTCGGCGGAGTACGCCGAGTACGCCGAACCGATCCCCGAGGGGACCGAGGCGGCGCTGATGCTCGAGTTCGACTCCGAAGTCGTCGACGACCTGTCGGACGCGATCGCTACGGCCACGGACCATCTCGTCGGGGGCGGGAGCGCGTTCGGGTCGATAGAGGCGTTCACGCCGGCGAAACAGGAGAAGCTCTGGAAGCTCCGGAAGGCCGCGATTCCGCTGTTGATGAGCATGGAGGGCGATCCGAAACCGTACCCCTTCGTCGAGGACGCCTCCGTCCCGCCCGAGGAACTCGCCGAGTACGTCGCGGGCTTTCAGGAGATCCTCGAGAAACACGACACCACGGCCGCGTACTTCGCACACGCAGGGGTCGGTACGCTCCACATCCGGCCGGTCCTGAACCTCAAGGAGGGCGGCGATGTCGAGAAGATGCGTGCGATTGCCGACGACGTCACCGATCTCGTCTACGAGCACAACGGCTCCTTTTCCGGGGAGCACGGCGATGGCCTCGCGCGGACGGAGTTCAACCCCAAGCTGTACGGCCCCGAGCTCTGGGACGCGTTTCAGGACCTCAAATCGACCTTCGATCCGGACTGGCGGATGAACCCCGGCAAGGTCGTCTACCGCGAGGAGGAGCCGACGGATATCCGCGAACATCTGCGATACGGTCCGGACTACACCTCGCTCGAGCCGCGGACGACGCTGGATTTCGACGACGAGGGCGGCTTTTCGCACGTCGTCGAGCTCTGTAACGGCTGTGGCACCTGCCGGCAGACCGACGGTGACGTGATGTGCCCCACGTATCGGGCGACCGAGGAGGAAATCGCGACCACGCGCGGGCGAGCCAACCTGCTCCGGGCGGCCATCAGCGGCGAGATCGATCCCGAGGAACTGTACGGCGAGCGGTTCCAGGAGGAGGTGCTCGACCTCTGCATCGGCTGTAAGGGCTGTCAGAGCGACTGTCCGACGGGGGTCGACCTCGCGAAGCTCAAGGCCGAAGTCAAACACCAGTACCACGACCGCGAGGGGACGAGCCACCGGGAGCGGCTGTTCGCGGACATCGACCGGCTGGCGGCGCTGGGGAGCGCGTTCGCGCCGCTGGCGAACCGCGCCACGAAATTGCCGGGTGCGCGGACGGCCCTCGAGAAGACGGCCGGGATCGCGGCCGACCGGACGCTGCCGACGTTTCGGCGGGAGTCGCTGGTCGACTGGTTCGAGTCGCGAGGTTCCTTCGGAGCCTCGGAAACGCGAGCGGCAGCGCCGCGAGCGAAGCGAGGTCCTCGCGTCGATTCCGAGTCGGCCACTGCGGGCGTCGTCCTCTTCCCCGACACGGACACCAACTACTCCAATCCGGCGGTCGGGAAGGCCGCCGTCGAGGTGCTCGAGGCCGCGAACATCCGCGTCGCGATTCCCGATCTCGGGCCGACCGGGCGTGCGGCGTACTCCACGGGGATGCTCGACGTCGCCGCCGAAGAGGGAGCGGCGTTGCTCGAGGACCTCGAGCCCTATCTCGAGCGCGGCTGGTCGGTTCTGTTCGTCGAACCCTCCGACGCCGCGATGGTGGTCGACGAGTACCGCTCGCTGCTCGGGGACGACCGGGTCGATACGCTCGCAGCGAACGCCTTCGGCGTCTGCGAGTACCTCGATCGGAACCGGCTCGACGAGGAGCTATCGTTCGACCAGGGCGAGACCGCAGCGGCGCAGTTGACGTTTCACGGCCACTGCCACCAGAAAGCTCGCGGCGCGGACCACCACGCGGTCGGCGTCCTTCGACGCGCGGGCTACGCCGTCGATCCCGTCGACTCCGGCTGCTGCGGTATGGCCGGGAGTTTCGGCTACGAAGCCGAACACTACGACCTCTCGAAGGCGATCGGTTCGTTACTGCGGGACCAACTCGAGGAGAGCCGGAACCGCGGCTCCACGCGCGGTGGATCAGAGACGGGCGAACGTGACGGGACGACTGTCGTGGCACCCGGAACTTCCTGCCGGACGCAGATCGGCGACTTCGAGGGGTACGATCAGCCGGCACATCCCGTCGAGTTGCTCGCCCGCGGCCTCGAAACGGAATAGCGACTGCGATCGACTGGTTAGAAACACAACTGATTTGACCAGATGCGATCAGTTTCTCGGTAATGATCGGCGCTGCACTTCAGCGGTTTGCGATACTCGTGATGTTGTTAGGAGGGGTCCTCGAACTCAGTGCAGAGGGAGCTGGAGTAGGTCCTGATATTTGCGTTTCTCGTCGGCGTGATCGGCTTACTCCTCGAACTCTTTCCCCAGATGACCGATAGAGAGAGTTTCACTTCCGAGTAGCGCTCGTATCGGTCGTAGATCGCCTGCCCCGTGACGGTATCGCTATCCGCTATCGGACCGTCTCGAGCCCGAACTGCCGATCCACGGCCGAACGAACCCGCTCGAGCACTCTCGGATCGTCGCTGGGCCGACCGACGCTGACCGCGTCGGCACCGTACTCGACGTACTCGCGGACGGTCTCGTCGCCCCGGACGCCGTTGTTGGCGATCACGAACAGGTCGGTCGCGTCGACAACGTCGGCGATGACCGACTCGCTGTCCATCGCGTCGACGTGAACGAAGTCAGCCCCCGCGCGCTCGAGAGTTCGGGCCAGTGCCGGCAGGTCGACGCCGGGAACCTCGGCGCGGACCTTCGCGCCGACGGTCGCGCCGGTGTCGGCCGCTCGTTCGACGTATCCCGCGAGCCGGTCGCCGTCCCGCAGGAGCGTCTCGCCGCAGCCGACGGCGCAGAGTTCGTCCTGTCGGCAGTGGGCGTTGAGTTCGAGGAAGGCGTCACGATCCCGGCAGACGCGGGCAGCCTCCGCGATCGGTTCGACGGTCGCACTCCGGACGTTGAACGCCGGCTGGATCGGAACGTCGGCGAGCGCCTCGAGTTCGCGGTCGATGAACGCGAGCGGATCGGCCGGCAGGAACTCGTTCCGATCCCGTTCGACGAGGTCGCGTGCGGCCGCTCTCGAGTCGGCGTCGAGTGCGATTCCGCCGAGAAACGCTGCACCCGCGTAGTCAGCACCGGCTCGCGCCCAGTCGGCGTCGGCCTCGCCGCTGAGGCTCGCGAGCGCGAGCGGCGGCGCGAACGGGACGTGTCCGGTCATCTCAGCTCACGCGCTCGATCGCGTCGTCGACCGCACGAATCACTCGTGCGGCGTCCTCGCGGGAGTCGATTTCGATGTCCGTTCGAATCGTCGGCCGGTCGAAGTCCGCGTCGTCGCTCTCGTCGATCACGAAGGCGTCCGCGAACGGATAGGCGGTCGCGAGCCCGGCGGTGCTGGGCTCCGCATTGACGGCCGCCATGAGATCGCCCACGGGCCCCGAGAAGGCGTCGTCGCCGAGGAACGGTGAAACGGCGACCACCGTGGCCTGGGCGAGTGCGTCCGCCACGCCGGGCAGCGCGAGCATCGGCCCGATGCTGGTGACCGGATTCGACGGGCCGATGACGACGGTATCGGACAGCGCCTCGAGCACGCCCGGTGCGGGCTCGGCGTTCGAGGAGCCCCGGAACTCGACGGTATCGACGGTCGGCTCGCCGCGGTGGGCGACCCAGTACTCCTGAAAGTGCATGAGCCCCTCGTCCGTGTGAACCAGGCTGGCGACCGGATCGTCGCTCATCGGGAAGAGATCGATCGTGAGTCCGAACGCGCTCGCGAGCCGCTCGGTCGCCTCGCTCAACGTCTTCCCCTCGTCGAGCAGGCTCGTCCGCGTGATGTGGACGGCCCGGTCGCGGTCACCGATCGTCATGAACTCGGCGACCCCCGAAAACCGTCGCCAGTTCGCGAGTCGCCGGCCCGCGGTCTGTCGCTCCTCGGGGAGATACTGCGGGCCGTCGGGAAGCCCCGCGGCCGTCGCGATATCCAGCAGCGCCGAGTTGGTTCGATGCGTGTCGCCCTCGATTCCCCACCACGTCTCTCGGTCGAGGATCCCACCACCCTGAAACAGCAGCGTATCGACATCCGGCGAGACGAAGAGCCCGCCGAGCTCGATGTCGTCGCCCGTGTTGGCGACGACCGTGGTCTCCTCCGGCGAGAACGCGGCAGCTGCACCGTCCAACAGCTTCGGCGTTCCGGTGCCCCCGGAGAGGAAGGTTACCATACGCACAACTCTCGAGCGAGGCTACTTAATCGCTTTCGGCCGATTCGAGGGAACTCGAGACGGTGTGTCGAGTCCCGCGTGAGATGCGCGTGTCCGGCGCCTCGGAAAGTATACCGAGGGTCTCACGGTCCGTTATCCGGGAACATCGGCGTTTTCGGCCGCTTCGAGACTCGAGGTGTCTTTCGGGATATCGATGTGCCAGCGATCGACGCTCTCCTCGTACTCCGACAGGGTATCGCTGACCGCTGCTTTCAACTCGTCGTCGTTGATGTTGACTTCGAAGACGAACTCGTCACCGTCCTCGAGCCGGTTCGTTTGCCGGATGTTGGCACTGACGAGTTCGTTATCGAAGTGGTACGGTGCGAACTGGGTCATCACGTCCTGGTAGACCGAGTCCTCGATCGAGCGCAGCGTCTGCCGGCCGGTCGTATCGACGGCGCGCTTCGCGTGCCCGAGCGACTCCTGCATTCGGTCTATCGCTTCGGTCGACTCGTCGTCGCGGAGTTCGTCCGACGCCGCTTCTAACTTCTCGCCGGCGTTGTGAAGGTCCGCGCTCGCCGACGTCCCCGACCGCTCGCCGGCACCTTCGTCGACGCTCGCCTGCGCCGACGTCTTCGAACTCATCTCTTCGTCGAGTCGTTCGTGGGCCTTGAGACGCCACTTCTCCCACTCCTCGAAGGCGCGAGCGAAGTGGGCACCGGAGGCCTGATCGGGGTCGTGTACGCCGGCGTCCTTCATTGCTTCCGTGATCCGTTCGCCCAGTTCGACGACGTCCGTCCACGATCCACTGACCTCGAATCCTGAGACGCGTTCCTCCATGGATTCCATGGCTCGATCACCTGCGTTGAACGGCGATAGCTCTCAGGTATTCGTGACTCCGCCGGAGTATAGGCGGTCGATCGTCTTCAATAGTATGCGCTACATCGCGACCGGAGTCGGATCGAGACGGCGACATCGCAGACGCTCCGTTTGACCACACTCGGTCGTTAGTCGCCGATCCAGTCCGCGAAGCTCCCCTCGAGCAACGTTTCCGACTGCTGAGCCACGTACCGTTGTTGCATCCCCTCGATGGCGTCGGCGAGGTCGTCGCCATCCTCGAGCGCCGCCCGGACCTGCTCGCGCTTCCAACTGGCCGGCGTCACGCACTGTCGGACGCGCCGCCGGAGCGGGTAGAGGTACTTCGCGGCATCCTCCTCGGTCAGCCCGCGGTTGGTCAGGCCGTCCTCGGCGTGGGCCAGCAGGTCCTCGTAGAGCGCGAGCCGATCGGTCGTCTCCTTCCCGTCGTTGGTGATCCAGGTCAGTTCGGCCGAGAGCCCGTCGACCATCGCGTCGTAGAAGTTCTCGCGGGCGAGCTGCCAGTCGAGTTCGACGACGGGATGCTCGAGGCGGGTCAGGCTCTCCATCAGGCCGGCGAACGCGGCGAGGAAGGAGACCGAATCGCGGACCGTGGGCTGGGCGGGGATCGGTCGGAACTCGATGCGGGCGTTGGCGGCCGAGCGCGTCGGCCCGCCGAAGACCGGACGGACCCAGCGCCAGTAGGTCCCGTGTTTGCGGCTGAAGTGGGGGAACTGGTCGTCGAAGCGCTCGCCCGCCTCGACCGGCATGGGGACGATCGTATCGTCGGCCGCGATCCGATCGATCGCTTCGTCGACGGTTGTGAGGTCGCGTGGAAAGCGAACCTTCCCTTCTCCCGTGGTGGGATCGTTGAGCATGGTCTCGAAGATACTGATCCGGTGTTCCATCCAGCCATCCTGAAGGATTTCATCGGCGGTCGCGTCCTCGTCGTACAGATCGGGAGGGAAGAACGGGGAGTTGACGCCGAGTGCGAGCAGCGGTCCCGCGATCCGCAGCGCGTAGTTGAAGTAGGTCGGAAGGTCGGGGGCGTGGGCCACCTGATAGTGAGGCTGGATCGACGTGATGAGGCTCTCGGGCATGACGGTATCGTCCTGCAACGAGACGTGTGGCGCGTCGATACACATTCCAGCAGAGTCGGCCTGCTCGGTGTTGGCCATCGCGTGGTACCGGGCGGAGTCGCTCATGTTCGTCGCGATACGAATCGGACGATCGGTTCCGTCCGGTGTGACCGCCGTCCGCTCGACGCTGTCCGTGAGATAGGTTCCCGCCTCCTCGCCCTCGGGTGGGATCGTCCAAATTCCGTCGCTGACCAGTCGCATTCGCTCGGACTGGGTCACGTCGAGTGCCGTCCGGAGCCGGGACTTTACCTCCGACTCCTGCGCTGAGAGTCCGTGGGCGTTCAACGGCTGGGGACTCGTCGTCATCTCGGCGTTGTGCAGTCCGAGTTCCTTCTCGAAGCCGATTAGCTCGAGCAGTCGACGCGGAACTCGCCGCAGCGTACAGTCGTCGGCCTTGACCGCGTAGAACTCGTACTCGAGGCCGATGATCGCCTGCGGGTTGTCGAACACTCCCTCCTCGACGCCGTCTTTGATCACCTCGGCGTCCGCTTCGGCCTGCTCCCGGAAGTCGTCGGGATCGACCGTTAGGACGGCCGCGACCCGTTCGGCGAGTTCCTCCTCTGGCATACCTCGGGGTGCGCGCGCAAACGCCTTGAAAGCACGTTTCTCGTCACAACGGGTACCGTCTCCTGATAGGAGTTCCCCGTCGGCACCGATAGCGAACGTCCGAGGCGCGTTTTCGACGACATCGCCGTTCGGTCCTGCTATCATGCACCTGATGCAGGACGAACTCGACTCCTGCGTTCGGTATCGACATCGACCTGAAATCGTTAGATAACCAATGGGTATTTCCAGTAGTGTGCTTAATAGAGTCCGTCGATTGATGCTCACTGCCGTTTCACCATGAGAACCAGATTGATCGCAACGTTGACCGTCGTGCTCGCCGTTGGGATGATCGCCGGGTTCGTCGGTCCCGCGGCCGCACAGGAAGGAACCGAACAGACAACCAACCAGGACGCGAGCAACGCCGCCGAACAGGGGGCGGAGGTCCAGAACGGCTCGGCGATCCTGACTATCGATCAGGATGCGAGCAATCTCGCCGGACAGACCGCCAGTTCCGACGCTGATTCGCCCGTGATACAGACCGCCGATCAGGATGCCAGTAACACGGGTATCCAGACCGCGACCGTACTCGACGGTGGCAATAGCGAGCTGTCGATCTCTCAGGATGCAAGTAACACCGCCGAGCAGAGCGCATAGCCGGATCACAGTCGACCCAAGGCCGGTACCATTTTTCGGCACCTCGTCGATCAGCAGTCGGATCCGTGCTCGTCTCAGAACCGTTTTACTCGCCGCGACGATACACTCCGGCGATGGAGTTCGCCACGTTCGCCGACCGCGCCGGGACGATCGACGCCGAGCCTGCGGACCTCGAGATCGTGGCTCACGTTCGGGAACTGCTCGCCGAAGCGGGAGACGAGAGCGAGGAACGACGTTCTTCGGGCGCTGCGGGGGAACCGCAGACCCTCGAGATCGTCGCGCGCTTCGCACAGGGACGAGTGTTTCCGGCCTGGGACTCGACGACGCTCGATATCGGACCGAGCGCGTGTTACGAGGCGATCGCCCGCGCGGCGGGGACGAACGTGAGTAGCGACGACGTCGAGGACCGTCTCGCGGAGATCGGCGAGATCGGCGACGTGGCGGCGAGTTACGATTTCGGCGGCCAGCAGGGACTCGGTGCGTTCACCGGCGGGGGCGCTGACGATTCCGGCGGCGATAGTAGCGGTGGCCTCACCGTTCGCGAGGTCTACGACACCCTCGAGGAGCTCGCTGCTGCCGAGGGATCGGGCAGCCAGGATCGCAAGGTCGACCTGCTCTTCGGGCTGTTCAACCGCTGTTCGAGCGAGGAAGCGCGCTACCTCGCCCGAATCGTGCTCTCGGAGATGCGCATCGGCGTCGGCGAGGGGACGGTTCGGGACGCCATCGCGGCGGCCTTCAACGTTCCCGAGGATCGAGTCGAGCGCGCGCTGCAGGTCTCGAACGATTACGGGCAAGTCGCACGGATCGCGCGGGACGAGGGAGTCGACGGCCTCGACGCGCTGGACCTCGCGGTCGGCCGACCCGTTCAGGCGATGCTCGCGCAGGCGGGGACGGTAACGGAGGCGCTCGAGGAGTGGGAGGAGACCGGGGTCGAGTGGAAGTACGACGGGGCCAGAATACAACTGCACCACGATCCCGGTGATTCGGGGCCGGCGGGCGAGTCGGCGGCGGAGACGCGCGTCTTCTCGAGGAACATGGAAGACGTCACCGAGGCGCTTCCCGAAGTGGTCGAGTTCGCCGAGGAGACGCTCGAGGAGCCCGCGATCCTCGACGGCGAGGTCGTCGCGATCGACGAAGGCGGGAGCCCGCTACCGTTTCAGGAGGTGCTCAAGCGCTTCCGGCGGAAACACGACGTCGCGAAGGCCCGCGAGGACGTCTCGGTGCGGCCGGTCTTCTTCGACTGTCTGCACGCCGACGGGGAGGACTTGCTCGCAGACCCGCTGACGGTTCGACACGATCGGCTCCGGTCGGTGTTGGTGGGCGCCGATTCCGACCCCGAATCCGCAGACGACGAGGATATCGAGGGACTCTCGCTACTCTGGCGCACCGACGATCCCGACGAGATCGAGTCGATCGACGCCGACGCCCTCGAGGCCGGCCACGAGGGGATCATGCTCAAAGATCCCGACTCCGCGTACTCGCCGGGCCGGCGCGGCAAGCACTGGCGCAAACGCAAACCGGACGTGGAGACGCTGGACTGCGTAGTGACCGGCGCGGAATGGGGAGAGGGTCGGCGCGCGACCTTCCTCGGGACCTTCGAACTCTCGGTACGAGCGGGAGATACCCTCGAGACGGTCGGCAAGGTCGCGACCGGGATCACCGACGAGAAACTCGCGGAGCTGACGGAGCTGCTCGAGCCCCACATCGCGGCCGAAGAGGGTCAGGAAGTCGACCTCGAGCCAGCGGTCGTCTTCGAAGTCGGTTACGAGGAGATCCAGTCCTCGCCGACCTACTCGTCGGGGTACGCGCTGCGGTTCCCGCGGTTTCAGGGCGTGCGTCACGACAAGGATCCGGACGACGCGGACTCGCTCGAACGACTGGAGCGACTACGTGGTCACTGAACGACGGGGGACGAGTCGCTCGATTCGTTCCCCGAATCGAGCATCGAACTCGTCTCGAGTATCATTCACACGAACTACCGCTATATTCGTTTCATTATCAAAATAATTAAGGATGTTTGCATGGGGATCGGTTATACCATGGCCAGTAAACCGGATACGCAAACGGTTATCGTAACGGGCTCGACGAGAGGATTAGGACGGAGTATCGCGGAGCGGTTCGTGGAAAACGGCGATAACGTCGTTATTTGTTCGCGATCGCTCGACGACTGTGAACAGGTCGTCGACGAATTCGAAGGGAAAGCGGGCACCGCTCACGCAGTCGAAGTCGACGTGAGCGAGAAATCGTCCGTCGAAAACTTGATCGATGAAACCGTCGACCGGTTCGGTCGTCTCGACGTTCTGGTAAACAACGCGGGTATTAACATCCGCGGTCCTGCAGAGGAGCTGACACCCGAGGACTGGCAGCAGGTCATCGATGTGAACTTGACGGGACCCTTCTTCTGTGCGCAGGCGGCCGGAGCCCGGATGATCGAACAGGGCGACGGCGGTGAGATCGTTAACATCTCGAGTATGATGGGGAGTATGGGCCAACAGGATCGAACGCCGTATAATACGACGAAGGGAGGCGTCAACAATCTCACCCGGTGTCTCGCCGTCGAGTGGGCGGAGCACGATATTCACGTGAACGCGCTCGCACCGGGGTACATCATGACGGAGATGGTCGAACAGGCACAAGACGAGACGGGGTTCGACGAACAGGACATCAGGGATCGGACACCGCTCGATCGGTTTGGAACGCCGGACGAAGTCGCGAACTGCGTCGAGTTCCTCGCTTCGGGAGACAACTTCGTCACCGGCGAAGTGCTCACTGCCGATGGCGGCTGGACGGCGTTCGGTTGGGGTTGTAAAGATAACTGATCGGCACTCGAGCCAGCGGTCGTCTTCGAGGTCGGCTACGAGGAGATCCAGTCCTCGCCGACGTACTCGTCGGGGTACGCGCTGCGATTCCCGCGGTTCGTCGGAGTTCGGTCCGACAAGGACCCGGATGATGCGGATTCGCTCGAGCGCCTCGAGCGGTTGCAGCCACAGTAATCGCGGCTCGCCGAGCCTACCTGTCGGTGATAATTAAATATAAAATAATATATTAGAGAGGACAATTATTACTGTGTATGTCCTCCGTGTTCGACAGTCCAGCGATCCGCTACGGTATGGGCCTCAGCAGTGCCGCGATACTGACGGTCGTTGCCTTCGCCTTCCTCGACGGAACGATGCGATGGCTCGTGCTCGGTCTCGCAGTGCTCGAGATTACGGTCGTCCCGCAAATACTGAAACGGGCGGGCTAACGCGGCCGCGAATCGACGCGACCGGGTGAGAGAATCGTCCTCGGACGGGAGCAGGCACGGTAGTTTGTGGACAGTCAACGAGAGCGACTGACCACATGTAAGCACCCTTAAGAGCCACGGGAAACAGGATTCGCGTATGCAACCGCGCGACCTGTCCGATCACGTCGCATACGAGGCGGGTCGAGGCATCGAGGAGGTCGCCCGCGAACTCGGGCGCGACCCCTCGGAGTTCGTCAAACTCGCCTCGAACGAGAACCCGCACGGCCCTTCGCCGGCCGCCGCCGTGGCCATCCGCGAGACGGCCTCGAGCGTGAGTTCCTACCCGAAGGCCGCCCACGCCGACCTCACGAGCGCCGTCGCCGACCGCTGGGACGTCACCGACGAGCAAGTCTGGCTGGCCAACGGCGGGGACGGGGCGATCGATTACCTCCACCGGGCCGTCATCGAACCCGGTGACACCGTCCTCGTCCCCTCGCCCGGCTTCGCCTACTACGGAATGAGTTCCCGGTACCACCACGGCGACGTCCGCGAGTACGAACTCTCGAAGGACGACGACTTCGCCCAGAACGCCGAGACCGTTCTCGAGGCCTACAACGGCGATCGATTGGTCTTCGTCACCAGCCCACACAACCCAACCGGCTCGACGATGCCGCTCGCAGAAGTCGAGCGCCTCGCCGACGAAACCGACGACGAGACGCTGGTCGTGGTCGACGAGGCCTACGGCGAGTTCGCCGACCGAGACAGCGCCATCGCCCTGCTCGAGGGCCGCGACGGGTTCGACGCCCGCGACGACGTCGCCGTCCTGCGGACCTTCTCGAAGGCCTACGGGCTGGCCGGCGTCCGACTCGGCTACGCCGTCGTCCCCGACGAGTGGGCCGACGCCTACGCCCGCGTGAACACCCCCTTCGCGGCGAGCGAGCTCGCCTGCCGGGCGGGTCTCGCTGCTATCGACGACGAGGAACACGTCGAACGCACCGTCGAGACGGCGCGCGACGCTCGCGCATACATGCGAGAGCAGATCGATTCTCACGTCTGGGAGAGCGAGGGCAACTTCGCCCTCGTCGACGTCGGCGATGCCGCGGCCGTCGCCGAGGAGATGCAAGAACGCGGCATCATCGTCCGCGACTGCTCGAGTTTCGGCCTCCCAGGCTGTATCCGCATCACCTGCGGTACCGAGGAGGAGACCGAACAGGCTGTCGCAACACTCAACGACGTCCTCGACGATCTCGGACTCGAGACGGACGAGGCCGACGACCCGGATGCGGAGGTGGCCGATCAATGAGAGTCGCCGTCACCGGCACTCCCGGAACCGGGAAGACGACCGCGACCGAGTTGCTCGAGTCCCGGCTGGCCGATTCCGATGACGCAACGGACGACGAGTTGACGCCCGACCTCGAGGTAATCCACCTCAACCGAGTCCTCGAGGACGAGGAACTCTACACCGAGGTCGACGCCGACCGCGAGAGCAAGGTCGCCGACCTCGAGGCGCTGAGCGAGTGGCTCGAGGGCCGCGACGACATCGTGATCGAATCGCATCTCGCCCATCACTTCGACGTCGATCGGGTGGCCGTCCTGCGGTGTCGCCCCGACACGCTCGAGGACCGATTACTCGAGCGTGGCGAGACAGATGCCAAGGCGGCGGAGAACGCGGAGAGCGAGGCCCTGGACGTCATTCTATCCGAAGCGGTCGAGGAACACGGCCTCGAGTCGGTCTACGAGATCGAGACGACCGAGCGCGAGCCCGCCGGCGTCGCGGACGAACTCGTCGCGGTCGTGACGGACGAGCGCGAACCGAGTGCTGGCGAGGTCGACTACATGGGGTATCTCACATGACGCTCGATAAGTTCCGCCCGTACGTGTCGCGGTTCCTCGATCCGTTCGTCAAGGGCTTCGATCGCATCGGAATGACGCCCGATGGCGTGAGCGTGGTCGCGTTCGGGATGGCGATCCTGGCCGCGGTGGCGTTCGCGCTCGGCGGACTCGAGGACCCGATCTGGTACGCCGTCGCGGCGACGCTGGTCTTTCTGAACGGCTGGCTCGACATCATCGACGGTGCGCTCGCACGCGAACAGGAGGTCGCCTCGGCCGGCGGCGACCTGCTGGATCACGTCCTCGACCGGTACGCAGACATCGTCGTCATCGCCGGACTGGCCGCGGGACTCGAGGATTACCTGCTGGGCTTTGCCGCAGTGACCGGCGTCGTGATGACCTCCTATCTCGGAACGCAGGCACAGGCCGTCGGCCTCGACCGGGTCTACGGCGGGCTCGTCGGTCGGGCCGACCGGCTGGCGATCATCGGCATCGCCGGCTTCCTGGCCTACCCGCTCTCGGGGCCGATCGTCGGCGATTTCACCCTCGTTGGCTTACTGCTCGTCTTCCTCGCGGTCGTCGGCCATCTGACCGCGCTGCAGCGCTTTTACTACTCGTGGGCCGCACTCGAGTAATCGGCGTTTTCACCCGCTAACTGGGCCGTTTTACGGGACGGAACCGCGCCGCATCCTTTATCCCTCATCGGAATATAGAGACGGACATGGTTCAGTGCGAGATGTGTGGGGCCGAGACGTCGTCCCCGAAAACCATCAAAGTCGAGGGCGCGAAGCTAGACGTGTGTTCGGACTGCACGGACTTCGGCACTGAAGTCAAAGATACCTCGAGTTCGAGCGCGTCGACCAAGTACTCGACCGGCTCGGGTTCGTCCTCGTCGAGTGGGGGTGGCCAGTCCACCGGTTCGAGCGCGAGTTCCTCGAGTTCGGGCGGCTCGAGTCAGCGCCGGTCGGACATGTTCGACGACATGGACGAACTCGCGACCGATTACGACGAGCGCGTGCGTAACGCTCGCGAGGACAAGGGGCTGAGTCAGTCCGATCTCGCGAACGAACTCAACGAGAAGGCCAGTCTGGTCCGCAAGATCGAGCGCGGCGACACCCTGCCGAGCGATCAGGTACAGACCAAACTCGAGGACTTCCTCGAGATCAATCTGAACGCCGAGGGAAGCTCCAGCGAGGACTCGGAGTGGTCCGGCGGCTCCTCGACGGGAAGTTACACGCTGGGCGACGTCGTCAAGCGCAAGGACTGAGACGGTCCGCTGTACCTGTGTACCGGCGCACCCGCTGGCGGGTCACGAGTGCGCCGGAACTGACGGACAGGAGTTCGTATGAGACGGACCGCCGGCACCCGTCCTCGATCGCATCGCCGACTCGCAAGCTATTTCTTTCGTGCGGGTGGGGTTGCCGATATGTTCGTCCTCGTTAACCTGAAGACCTATCCGTGCGATCCGATCGCCGTCGCGGAAGCCGTCCGTGACGTCAACGAAACGACTGACGCGCGTCTGGCAATCGCGCCGCAGGCGGCTCATCTCGAGCGAGTCGCCGAGACGGGTGCGGAGACGTGGGCCCAGCACGTCGACCCGATCGAACACGGGAGCAACACCGGCCATACCCTCGCCGAGAGCGTCGCCGACGCGGGCGCGGTCGGTACCCTGCTCAATCACTCCGAGCGACGGTCGAAGCTGGCGGACATCGACGGTGCCGTCCGAGCGGCCGAGCGAGCGAACCTCGAGACGGTCGTCTGTGCGAACAATCCGGCCCAGATCGGCGCTGCGGCGGCGCTGGGGCCGGACGCCGTCGCCGTCGAGCCGCCGGCACTCATCGGAACCGGCACACCGGTCAGTCAGGCCGATCCCGACGTGGTCGAAGACGCCGTCGAGGCCGCCGCGAACGTCGACTCTGACGTCTCCGTCCTCTGTGGGGCGGGCATCAGTACGGGCGACGACGTCGTTGCGGCGGGCGATCTCGGTGCCGAGGGCGTCCTCCTCGCCAGCGGCGTCGCGAAGGCCGACGACCCGAAAGCGGCCCTCGAAGATCTCGTCGCGCCGCTCTGAATCGGGGTACGAGTTGCAGATAGAGCAACGGGCGCACGTCGCCGACCGACTTTTCTCCCTCTCCGTCGAAGGAAGGGGTATGATCGACGACGGAACCGACGCCGAACGTGATCCGGCAGCGGGGGAGCGACCTGTATCCGTGGCGCTCGAGAATCGGCTGATGAGCCACGGCATTTACGTAACGTCGTTCGAGTGGATGGACGAGCACGAATCGCCCGCGGACGACGGCGCCGGAATCGAACTCGAGTACGAAGCCGTCGCCCAGGCACCCGGCGTCACGAGAGACGAAGTCGGCGCGGTGTTGCGGGCGCTGCTGACGATCGGTGACGAACGGGAGTGGACGCCGGGACGCCTCGAGGTGACGTCGCTGACGACCGATGGGGACATCCGCGGCTGGTGGTACGCCGAACGCGAGTGGTTCGAGCGCCTCGGTTCGGATCTTTCGCAACTCGAGTTTTCCCAGCGCGTTCTAAATACCGTAAGAAATCACCAGGTGCAATAGAACCGCAGTTAAATACTACCCAGGGGTAGATTAATAACGGTTGACACACCTCCTTATCGTAGACGATTCCATGACCGAAGAACAGGTGTACGTTTCCCACGCGCCCGGTGATCTCGAACTCGTTCAGGACCTGTTCACGACGGTCAAGAACTTCCCCTTCGGCGTCCATCTCGCGCTCGAAGAAATCGAGTCCGGCCGATCGCGAACGCGACTCGAGGGGCGACTCGCCAACAGCGATGTCGTCGTCGCGGTGCTGACGGAGGACGCGGTCAATAACACGTGGATCGATCAAGAGATCGGCTATGCGGTAGCCAAAGGAATCCCCATCGTCCCGCTTCGCGACGAGGGAGTCAGCCGCCGCGGATACATCGGCGACGTCGAGGGGGTGACGATCGATCGGACGGACCTCTCGGTGACGATTTTCAACCTGCTCTCCCGGCTCCGGAGCGAGCTCGCGCCGCTGGGAGCGCTCTCCGTCCCGAACTGGTACATCCGCTTTCCCTGCACGATCCCCGACTGCGGCCATCCAGTCACGCTCGAACTCGAGCAGGGACAGACGAAGCTCTGGAAACTCCACTCCCACGGAAAACATCTGACGACGTCGTGTGCAGACTGTGAATCGACGTACTACTTCAACCCGGCGACGATCGGCTTCATGGGCCGCGAGGACGGGATCGAACGTCAATCGCCGTCCCGGAGCCGCTCGTAAGCGTCCGTAACGAGCTGGAACGCGGACATACTACCGCTTGATCGGTCGGGATGGGCGCGTTTGACCTGACTGTGATACGCTTCGCGGAGCGTGTCGTCAGTCGCATCGGCGTCGACGCCGAGCACCTCGCGAGCCCTAGTCTTTCGCATTTCCACAGCCGCGACGATACCGCGCTCCTCAGCATCGGCCTTGCACTCGGCACACAGCCGTTCGGTACGCTCGTCGATCGTCGTGACGAGAAAGCGTTCCTCGGAGCCCCGCTCGCGACACTGGCTACAGCGGCGGTGATCCAGGTCCGTCCCCGCATCGGCGGTGTGGCCGGAGTCGGGTACCGAGGCGTCGGAAGTTGACGTGTCGTCAGGATCGGACGATGCGTCACTGTCACGACTCGGCGCTTCACTGGCACACGACGGACAACAGGTCAGCACGGTTCCGTCGTCGAGCACCACGTCCTCGAGTTCGGCGACGAGGATGGTGTCAGTACAGCCGTCACACGTGTCACGACGTTGATCGAGCGAACCGCCTTTTTCGGCGATCGCTCTGGCGTGTGGCTCACAGTTCGGACAGCAGACGACCTGGTTGCCGTCCGGCATCGTCACTGTCGTTAGCTCCTCGAGTGCAACCGTTCGACCACAGCCGTCACAGCCGGGCTGATCGTCGCCGACGACAGCCATCACGACATCGGTTCGGGTTCGTCCTATATTAGTTCTTCTGCTGACAGTCACGATAGGTATCCATTTCGCGGCATCGTCCGATCGGGAACTACTGTAACCGTCCGATGTAGCTATTACTTACTCGGAGAGGTGGAATCGCCTCGCTCAGTGACCGACCCTGAACGGTACCGATAACAAAGTGCCCGACCATCGAGCGATGAATCGTGCGAGGCACCCCTCGCACGGAGACGCTCCGTCCGTTGGACGGTGCTCGGCGACTCACTGTCGCCGAGTTCCTCCTCTCCTGTCAGGTCCGTTCTCGTCGATCCGAATCGGGAAACCAATATAATCTCGCTGTCGAATACCGGATATGGACACGGCAGTTCAGACCGGCTCTCGAGACGGTTCGGTCGACCGCGAACGAGTCGTTACGGGCGTCGTCGACCTCGTGATCGTCGTCGCCCTGGTTCTCCTCGGGAACGTCGAACACGGCGGCAATCCGATCGCCGAACCGCTCGCATCGCTCGAGACCGTCGTCCCGTTCGTGATCGGCTGGGTCGGCGTCGCACTGCTCGCAGGCGTGTACACGCGCAATCGGTTCGCCGGAACTGATGACTTCCGTCTAACGGCCGTCACGTGGATCGCGGCGGCGAACGTCGGCCTCATGCTTCGTGGATCGCCACTATTTGAGGGCGGCACCACCTGGCCGTTTCCGGTCGTCATCACCGGAACCGTTCTGGTCGCCCTGCTCGGGTGGCGACTCGGATACGCGCTGTACCTATCACGGTCGAGGTAAGTCACGTCGTTCGTGACCGGCTCCGTTCTTGCAGGCCGATACCGAACGTCAGACAGCACGAATGGATTTTGGGTTACTCCTACAAACACGTTTCTAGCCCCTATAGACCTATCTTAGACTTCCTCATTTTTTATCAGTATCACAATATCTTCGAACGTGGGGGAGTTCGTCGTCATTTAATAACCTATCCATAAGTTATGAAAATCTGATTCTGAGGATATCGATTGGGGATGGGTCCACCACGAGCCGATTATGGGAAACACTTATATGGTTATTCCACATACTATAGGATACATTATGACTGGATATTACGACATTGTTCTCGGCCTCATCCCAGTCGCACTGCTCGGCATCACCGCAGCCCTGACCTTCGTTGGCATTTCGTTGACTGCGGCGGTACCGGTCGGTTCGCTGGTCGCGATGACGATCATCGGGCACGCGATGTTCGTCAATACGCCGGCCGATGTCGCCGACGAGCCCCGGTCTCGGTCTGCGCGACCCCCGCACGCGGACTAACACCGTTCGTTCTTCTCTGCTTTGCTTCCCGTTTTCGCTCTGCTCTCCGTTCCATATCCGCTTCCGGTTTCTTTTCCACCCTCCGCCTCCTCGTATCGGACATGACCGAGACGCTGTTTCTGAGCAGTAGCGCCGTCGCCGACCTCGCGTCGCCGACCGAATACGTCGATGCCGTTCGCGAGGGCTATCGCCAGCGCGGAAACGGCGCGTCCGCACAGCCGCGATCGAAGTTCTTCCGTGCCGACCCCGAGGGGATGTTCACGAGCTACGCCGCCATCCTTCCCGAAACGGGGGCGATGGGTGGCTACATGTACAGCGCGGGCTTCGGTGCCGCCGACGCCTGGTTCATGACGCCGTTGTTCGACGCCGAGAGCGGCGCGCCCCTCGCCTTGCTCGACGGTGCGAGCATGAACCCGCACAAGACCGGCGCCGCCGGCGCCGTCGGCGTCGACAAACTCGCTCGCGCGGACGCCGACACCCTCGCGGTCATCGGCAGCGGTGCCCAGGCGCGCGGTCAACTCCGCGCGACCGCGACGGTCCGCGACTTCGCCGACGTCCGCGTCTACTCGCCGACGCCCGAGAATCGCGAGGCCTTCGCCGACGATTTCGACGAGTCGCTCGAGGCCTCGGTCCGAGCGGTCGACTCGAGCGCGGCCGCCGTGACCGGCGCGGACGTGGTGATCACCGCGACGAAGGCGAGCAAGCCGGTTTTCGATGGCGACGACCTCGAGCCCGGCACGCACGTCACGGCGATGGGGCAGTACTCGCCGGACAAGCGGGAACTGGATACGACGACGGTCGCGAACGCGACGTACGTCCCCGACCTCCGCGAGCGAGCGACGTTCGACGCCGGGTCGTTCATGCGGGCGCTCGAGGAGGGTGCCATTACGGAGGATCACATTCACGCAGAGCTGGGTGAGATCGTCGCCGGAAACGCCTCCGGTCGAACGAGCGACGACGAGATCACGGTCTTCGACAGTGGCGGGACGGGTATCGAGACGGTCGCGGCCGCATACCTGCTCTACGAGCGCGCACGGGACGAGGGGCGCGGGACCGAGATCGATTTCGCACCGGCGAGCGAGGCGCTGACGGGAGACTGAGCGCTCGAAAGTGAGGAGACTCGTCGTCGCGGGCAGAGAGAAGCATTACAACCGAATCTCTTGGAATCCGTCGCAGGTGAGGGATTCGGTTCTTTCATCGGTACGTACAGGCAATGTATTGATCGATCCATACGTCACCGGTACGTTTCTGCCGTCCGAGTCGCCTCTCGCGTTCAGTTATCGTCGGAGAGGCTGCGACCGGGACACTATCAGTGGCCGGTGGCAGGTTCCGGTTCGGAGAACCGAAACGCGCTGAACCGACCGAGCAGTACGACGAGTCCGACTCCGACGACGAGCGCGCCGAGCAAGTATGGGACCGTCGCACCGTAGTGCTGGCCGAGATACCCTGCGGTGATCGGTGCGAACGCGCCGCCGGTGAACCGGAGACTGTTGAACGCTCCCGAAGCGGCGGACCGGCTGTGGGATGAAATTCCCATCGCGAGCGTCGACAGGTTCGCGTTCAGCATTCCACAGAGGAGTCCGGCGATTATGACGAGTCCGGAGAGCACCCCGGTAGCGCTCGAAAGCCACATCAGACACAGAATTCCCGCGAAGACGGCGAGCGCGCCACCGGTTGCCTCGGGCGTCCCGAACCGCCGGTTCAGGCGCGGCGAGAGGACGGCCGATCCGACGATCACGAACAGCCCCCAGGCGAAGAACACGAGACCGATCCGGAGCGCACCGAGGCCGAGGACGAGCGGGGTGTACGCGAGCAACGTGAAGAAGCCGAAGGTGTAGAGCATGCCGATGACTGCGTTCGTGAGCACGCCCGTATGGCGGAACGTCCCGACGACGTCGCGAATCCCTTGCTGGCGTTCGGCGTCCGGTTCGGTGACCGTGGTGACGACGAAAGCGAACGCGATAATCATCAGGATGCTGGTCCCCGCGAACGGCAGTCGCCACGACTGTGCACCGAGCAGGCCGCCGAGGAGCGGCCCACAGGCGATGCCGAAGCCGAGGGACGCCTCGTAGAGGGTGATCGCCGTCTCGCTGCTCCCGCCGGCCACGCCGACGATGATGGCGAGCGCCGTCGTGGTGAACAGCGCGTTCCCGAGTCCCCAGAAGCCGCGGAGAATCGCGAGGGATTCGATCGTCGACACGAGCGCGCACGCTCCCGCGAAAACGGCAACCGTTGCAATCCCGAGGAGCATCGTGTTTTTGCTCCCGATTCGCGTGGCAAGCGCACCTGCAACCAGGTTAGCGATGCCCATCACCAGGAGGTAGCTCGTGAAGAGGAACATCACCATGAAGTGGGACGCACCCAGCTCACGCGCGATACTGGGCAGAATCGGATCGACGATCCCGATTCCGAGGAAGGAAACGAACGTTGCGAGCGCTGTTGCAAGAACAGCCGGATCGAAATTTCGAAGACCCATACAGTGGAGGCACTCTCTCGCACGTAATAACCTGTCGGAAATATTATAATTATGTGTTTAGCGTACCACGGGAATACGTTCTCACAACTAACCGGTTGGCAGATGCGGAAAACGCATCCGAAGATTCGGCGACCGCTCGTACTCCGTGAGAGGCGACGCGACATTCAAACGTCTCGTCATCGTATCTCAGGTATGTCCCGAGCGGCAGAGCTCGTGTCCGTCCTCGAGGCGACGGACTCGCTGGCGATCGTCTGCCACGACAACCCGGATCCGGACTGTCTCGCCAGCGCGCTCGCGCTCGAGGCGATCGCGAACGACCACGACGTGGGAGAGCTGACGATCACCTACGGCGGCGAGATCTCGCATCAGCAGAACCGCGCGTTCGTCAACATGCTCGACATCTCCCTGCAGACGCTTTCGAAGACTGCGGTCGACGAGTACGAGAGCGTCAGTTTCGTCGACCACACGAGACCGGGAGCCAACACCGAAATTCCGACGAGCGTGACCCCGGATATCGTCATCGACCATCATCCCGGCGAGTCCGCCAACGCCGCGTTCGAGGACGTTCGAACGGAGTACGGCGCGACGGCGACCATCTTCGTCGAATACCTGTCCGAGCTCGACGTCGACCTGTCGTCACGGCTCGCTTCGGCGCTGCTCTTCGCCCTCCATCGCGAGCGGCTGGATTTCGTCCGCGATCCCACGCGACGCGAGTACGAGGCCGCGCTGGCGGTCTATCCGAAGGCAGACCTCGAAATCTTAGAACAACTGTACGGCAGTGCGTTCACCCCGGGAACGCTCGACGCGATCGGCCGAGCGATCGCCAGCCGCGAGCGTCGAGGGTCGGCGCTGATCGCGAGCGTCGGGAAGACGACCGAGACCGACGCGCTGCCCCAGGCCGCGGATTATCTACTCAATCTCGAGGGCGTGGATACGGTGTTAGCCTACGGCATCGTCGGCGACGCGATCCGTCTGAGCGGGCGCTCGATCGATCCGCGAGTCAACATGGGGGAGACGCTCATCGCGGCGTTCGACGAACTCGGTGCGGTCGGCGGCCACCACGACATGGCCGGCGGTCGGATCGAACTCGGACTGTTCGCAGATAATGACGAGGACACCGACGAACTGCTCGAGTTCGTCGGCTCGCGACTCACCAAACGGTTCTTCGATGCATTGAACCTCGACGATTGACGCCGACATCGACCGGCCAGTACGGCTCGCAGCGTCTCACTCGATATTGATCGAGTGACCCTCCTCGCTGGGCTCGCGTTTCGGAAGTCGAATCGTCAGAATGCCGTTGTTGACGCTCGCCTGCACCGCGTCGGCGTCGACCGGTTCGGGCAGTCGAACCTGTCGGCTGAACGATTTCGTCTTCCGTTCGCGCCGGATGTAGTTCTCGTCGTCACCGCCGCTTTCCGCCCGATGCTCGCGTTCACCCGAAATGGCGACCGTCTCGCCGGAGAGCCGTAACTCGAGGTCGTCGCTCTCGTAGCCGGGGACGTCGACGGTGACCACGAACTCGTCTCCCTCGTCAGCGAGATCGAGACTCGACGCCGAGCCCCCCATCGAGAGATCGAGCTGGCTCCGGTTGTCCATCCCCGTTTCCCACGACCGTGCCGCCGTCTCGATCCGCCGGTTTAGTCTGTCGAGCAATTCGTCGATCCCATCGAACGGGCGAGGTCGATCTGCCATGCTATCACCTGTCTAACAGAGGCGTTCGACAGCGAAAAAGGCCACCCTCAGTGACGGTTACTGTCAGTGAATTCAATATTTTCCCAGCAAAATAGCGGCAGAACCGATGGGTGGGCTGGTCGTTTTTACGCTTCCGGACGTAACGACGTGCATGACGGACGCACTATTCGTCGTCAGCGAAGAAGGGTACTGGGGAGAGGAATGCGTCGAGCCCCTCGAGACGCTCACCGAGGCGGGCGTCGAGATCACGGTCGCGACGCCGTCGGGCGATCCGCCGGTCGTCGACGAGCGATCGCTCGATCCGGAGCAGGTCGGCGAGGAGACCGCCGAACACGTCCGGGAGGTCGCCGAGACCGATGAGCGACTGAACGATCCGATCCCGGCCGCACAGGCCGACGCCGAGGGGTACGACGCCGTCGTCTTCCCCGGCGGTCACGGCACCGAGTGGGACATCAATCAGGACAAACACGCCCGTCAACTCCTCCGCGATATCGTCGAGGACGACGGCAAGGCGCTCGTCGTCTGCCACGCCGTCGGCATGCTCGGCTTCGCCCGCGACAGCCACGGCGCGTTCATCGTCAACGGCCGCGACGTAACCGGCTTCCCCAACGAATGGGAGGAAGATATCGTCGACGAGGCCGACCGCATGCCCGACGGCCGCAAGCTCCCCTATTGGGTCGAGGACGAAGTGAAAGAAGCGGGCGGCAACTGGGACGCCGAACTCGAGTCCGAGACGAGCGTCACCGTCGACGGCGACCTCATCACCGCCCGCGGCCCCGGCTCCTCGAGTGCCGCGGCCGACACCCTGCTCGAGGAACTGGACAACTGATCGGGCTTCACGGGCCACTCGATTCGAGTCCGTTATACGCGCGCCGCCCAAGGGGAACGTGTGGTTCCCGCTGAATCGAACACCGCTGCACAGACCGGTCCGGTACGGAGTCACGGCTACCGCATCACCGTCGATAACGGACGGGAGTCGTTTTTCGCGCTCAGTATCGAACGCGTCGACAGCGAGGACGCGTGGCTCATGTCGGACACCGCCGCCGCGCTCGAAAACATGCGGTAAGCGACGAACAGCCGGCGTTGACCTGGGTTTCCGTTGACACTGTTCGCGTCACGAATGAGAAGGGATTTTAGGTCATCCGTTCTTCTCCCATCCAATGAGACGTCGGACGTATCTGGCCGGCGGTGCGAGCGTGCTCGCAGGGATCGCCGTGTCAGGTCTTGTGAGCCGGCCACCGAGCAACGAGCGCCTGCTCGAGGCGGCTCGCGAGCCGTCCGGTACCGGTGAAGGGAGTTCGAACACGGAGACGATCCTTTCGGGAACCGACCACGAGACGTCGCTGTACGAGCTCGACGCGCCGAACGACGGGCCGACCGCGATGGTCTTCGGCGGCGTCCACGGCGACGAACGGAACGGGATCGAGGCCGCTCGCGAAATCTCCGACTGGCATCCCGACGCGGGGACGCTCGTCGTCGTTCCCGAGACCAATCGCGTGGCCGTCGAGAACGACGATCGCCGCGGCGTCGACGGCAACCTGAATCGACAGTTTCCGGCCGACCGTGGGCCCCAGAGCGAACTCGCAGCGGGCATCTGGGACGCCGTCGAATCCTATCAGCCGGACGTCGTGCTCGACCTCCACCGATCGCTCGGAATCTACGGCCTCCATCAGGAGTTCGTCGGCCAGGCGATCTTTCACTCGCCCGACGCCCACGGCGAGCGGCTCGCCGACCGCCTCAACGAGGATGCCGTTCCGTGGTATTTGCCGTTCCATAGGTTTACGCCCGGAGAGAGCACCCTCTCCGGGCCGTTGCTCTTCCAGCACGCCGCACGCGAACTCGGGGCGAGCGCCTATATCTTCGAAACCACCGAGTTCCTGCTCGACCACTCCACGATGGTCGAAATGTCGCGATTGGCGGCCGCACACGTCCTCGAGTTGCACGGACTGCTCGAACTCGGAGGTGACGCATGACCGGTAGAAACCGACGCGCGGCCACCGACGGTGAGCGCGGCGGTCTCTCGCTCCGTCGGATCGCGACGAGTCCGGCGACGCTCGCCACGTTCGCGTTCCTGGTCGTTCCGTTCGGACTGGGCTGGCTCGAGACGCGGCTCTTCTCGCCGCTCGCACTCCCGGGATATCTGATCTATACCATCGGGACCGCGATCGGCAACGTCATCGCGCCGCGCCTCGATTTTTGGGTCTACTGGGCGCCGTTCCTCGCCGGCACTGGCGGCATCGCCGCCGCCGTCGGCTCCGGCTACGAGTGGTGGCGCGATCGGCGAGGTGACGGCTCGAGCGAACGCCTGTAAGGACGATCTCTCGACTGCGGTCGATGGACGCTCGCGCGTGACGTCCCGCGTTGCCGCGAATCAGTCCCTTTTTACACGCAGACAGGGAATCACCATCCATGAGCTTCGAGGAAGACGACCGCGTGGTCCTCCACGACGAGCACAGCGAGTTCGACGGCGAAACCGGCACCGTCTCCCAGACGATGGAGTCGATGTTCGGCGACGTCACCTACACCATCAGCTTCGACGACGGCCAGGAGGCCGGCGTTCCCGAGGACGACCTCGAGGCGGCCGACGACGTCGACGAGGAGACAGACGCAGACGCCGACGAAGAATAGATTCCGCTCGCGGGTCGGTTCACCTCTCGAGCCGTCTCGGCGACCGTCACCACCGCGCCCACCAGACCGAATTTCGAATCGCAGATGCCACAAATCCCGCTTCACTACGTCGATTTACGGACGTTCTGTTACGCCACCGAGGACGAAAAGCGCGTCGAGGAGGCGCTCCGAACCTTCCTCCCCGACGGCGACGACGAGCCGTTCGAAATCGAGCGCGCGGAGAGCGAGGGCCACTACGGCGACCGCATCCTCGTCCTCTCGGCCCGCGTCGAGAGGGCCGACGACGTCCGCCACGTCCTCTCGCGGCTGGCCGACCTCGAGTCCTTCGACGAACTGATCGACGAACTCGACGAGCGGGTCACCGAGAACACCGAGCTCTTCTTGCGCCTCGACAAGCAGGCGGCCTTCGCCGGAGACGTCCGCCTCGGACAGGGCATCACCTTCCGCGGGAAGGTCGAGGCCTACCCGGCGAAGAAGGAACAGGCCGTCGAAAACGCCGAAGAAGTCCTCGAGCGACTGCGCGAACAGGAGTAACCGTCCTCGCTATCGATCGCTGACTTTTGGCCGATTGCTACCGTTCAGCGCCGACAGTCGATCCCCCCGTATTTCGATGTTCTCGTCCACTGGCACGGTTCACCGATCCAGTCACATCCGCTTCTCCGGGCCCGGCTCACCAGTCCAACTGACCGACTGTAATCCACCGGTTACGAAGGACTTTTGACTGGCCAGTCAGTAAGTTTCGATACCCACTGAATGACCGACGAGACGATTGACGATCTTATGGAAGCGACGTATCGCGCGCTCTGTAAGCACGGCTATGCGGAACTGACGATGCAGGATATCGCTGCGGAATCGGACAAGAGCAAGGGTACCCTCCACTATCACTTCGAGGGCAAACAGGACCTCCTCGAGTCGTTTCTGGAGTTTCTCTTGGACAGGTTCGAGGAGCGAACCCAGACGATTTCCGGCGAGACGCCGGCCGAACGACTCCACGAGTTCCTCGAGGAACTGCTGACGCCGGCGGACGAGGAGTCCGCCGAGGAGTTCCGGACGGCAATCCTCGAGATCAAGGCCCAAGCGCCGTACAACGAGGTAT
This sequence comes from Natrinema zhouii, assembly GCF_013456555.2. Classification (GTDB taxonomy): domain Archaea; phylum Halobacteriota; class Halobacteria; order Halobacteriales; family Natrialbaceae; genus Natrinema; species Natrinema zhouii. Next base: position 147,227 of record NZ_CP059154.1, on the reverse strand, counting down.
ACCAGGAAAAGCTCGGGGCGTTCGACCGCGCGCTTCGAGAGCGCATCGCGACCCTCGTTGCGGATGGCCTCAAGGCGGGGGAGTTCCGTGCGGATATCGATCCGGACGAGACGGCCGACTTCCTTGTCACGCTGTTTCACGGCGCACAGACGCGAGCGGCCGCGGTCGATCGCCCGCCGAAACGGACGCGCCAGTACGTCCACGAGTACATCGACGAAACCCTGCGACCAGACGGGGCGGTCGGTGAGGACGCACCGACGACTGACGGGGATTCGGAGGCCGGCGAATGAGCGTTCTCGACCGACTCGTGGGGTGGCTCTCGCGTCGTCTCGGTCGACTGTCCGGGCTGTTCAAGGGCCGGGAGGAGTTCGATCTGACCGAGGGCGGGATCGCGAAGCCGCTGTTCTACCTGTCGTTGCCCATCGTGGTGACGAACCTGATGCAGACGGCGTACAACCTCATCGACACGTTCTGGCTCGGCCAGTACAGCACGGACGCGCTGGCGGCGATCAGCTTCGCGTTCCCGATGGTCTTCCTGCTCATCTCGGTTGGCATGGGGCTGTCGGTCGCCGGGAGCGTTCTCGTCGCCCAGCACATCGGCGCGGACGAGGAATCGGAGGCGGAGTACGCCGCCTCGCAGACCGTCGCCCTGTCGTTGCTCGGTGCGGGGATTCTCGGACTGGTCGGCTACGTCTTCGTCGAGGAACTGCTCGGACTCCTCGGCGCGTCGCCGGACGTGTTGCCGCTGGCGACCGACTATATGGAGGTCATCTCGGCCGGGATGCCATTCATGTTCGGTTTCTTCGTCTTCATCGCGCTGATGCGGGGCTACGGGGACACGATCACGCCGATGCTGGTGATGTTCGGCTCGGTCGTTCTCAACGTTATCCTCGACCCGTTCCTGATTTTCGGGTGGACGGTCGTCGAGAACGCACCGCTCGTGGGCACGATCGCGTTCCCCGAACTCGGGATTCAGGGCGCCGCGATCGCGACGGTCCTCTCGCGCGGGCTCGCGCTCGTCGTCGGACTGGCGATCATGTTCCGCGGGACGCGCGGCGTCCGGATTCGACTCCGCCAGATGCGACCGGACCTCTCGTACGCCCGAAAGCTCGTCAGGATCGGGTTTCCGGCGTCGATCGAGGGGATGGGACGAGCGCTGTCGATCAACCTGCTGTTGGTCATCGTCGCACTGTTCCCGTCGACCGTCGTCGCCGCCTACGGCGTCGGAACGCGCGTGTTCTCGGTCATCTTCCTCCCGGCGGTGGCGGTCGCTCGAGGCGTCGAAACGATGACCGGTCAGAACATGGGGGCCGAGAAACCGGACCGCGCGAAAGCCGCCGCCGACTTCGCCGCCCGCACCATGTTCGTTATCCTCGGTGCGCTGGGCGTCGTCGCGTGGATCGGTGCCCGGCCGATCATCGCCGTGTTCACCACCGATCCGGAGGTCGTCGAAATCGGGACGACGTTCCTCCGGTACGTCGCCCCGTCGTTCGGCTTCATCGGCGTGATGCGCTCCTACAACGGGAGCTTCCGCGGTACCGGGAAGACGCTCACCGCAGCGGCCATCGTCCTCGTGACCTACGCAGTCGTCCGCCTCCCGATCGCCGCGCTCCTCTCGCAGACGACGATGGAGTACCGCGGAATCTGGCTCGCGTTCGCCGTCTCGAACGTGGTCGGTGCCAGCCTCGCCTACGGCTGGTACCGACGGGGGACGTGGCGAACGGCCGACGTCACCGAGGGACCGACGGGACCGGCGATCGGCGACGACCTCGAGGTCGGCGAGACGGAGGCCAGCACCGACGACTGATGATCCACCCCCTTCAGTGAAGTGCCCATGCGACGACGTAATCGACCGAGCCGAATTCCGATGGGACAGTCCACGAACCATCCACACTGGCAAGTCGGCCGACGGAAACAGCACTTTGGCTACGCGAGTGACGACAGGGGGTGGTGACCGATGGTCGAAACCGTTAGTATCGATATTCTGAGTCTGCTGCTCGTCCTCTCGGTCGCGTGGGTGTTCGGCGCGCTCGCCGAGCGCCTCGGCTATCCGACGATGATGGGGGAGCTGTTCGCCGGCATCGCCTTCGGTCCCGCACTGCTCGGGCTCTTGCACCCCTCGGAACTGCTCTCGGTGCTGTCCGAACTCGGCGTGTTCCTCCTGATGGTCTACGTCGGCATGGAGGTCGACCTCCGCGAACTGTTCGAGCTTGGTCCCCAGTCGCTATTGATCGCCTTCGGGGCCTTCGTCATCCCGTTCGGACTCGGCTACGCGGCCGGCGTCTGGCTCGGCGTCTCCGTCGGGGCGGCGCTCTTCCTCGGGCTCGCGATGGCCGCCACGTCGCTCGCGACGAAGTCCCGGATCCTCGCCGACCTCGAGCTGCTGGACACCCGGATCGCGAACGTGTTGCTCGGCGGCGCGCTCGCCTCCGACGTGGGCGTGCTCATCGCGTTCGCCGGCGTCGATAGTTACGTCACCGCCGGCGGGCTCGATCCGAACGAAATCGGCGTGATTCTCCTGCAAGCGATCGGCTTCTTCGCGGTGACGCTCGTGATCGGCTACCGCTTCCTGCCGATCGCGTGGCGGTACATCGAGCGCCAGCGCGAGCGGTACGGGTTCGTCGATCGGACGACCGCGTTCACGTTCGCGCTGCTCGTCTCCCTGCTGTTCGCACAGCTCGCGACGCTCGCGGACCTGCACATGATCATCGGCGGCTTCATGGCCGGAATGTTCCTCCGGCAGGCCGACGTGGAACCCGGCCTCTACGAGCACATGCATACGGTCATGTACGACCTCGCGATGGGGCTGTTCGCGCCCGTCTTCTTCGTCACGGTCGGCTTCCAGATCACGTTCGGGGTCTTCTTCGACTCGTTCGTCGTGCTCGCAGTGTTGGTCGCCATCGCGTTCCTCGGGAAGATCATCGGCTCCTGGCTGTTCTCGCTGCCGACGTCGCTGACCTCCCGCGAGGGCCTCGTCGTCGGCTTCGGGATGAACGGCCGCGGGACCGTCGAGGTCATCATCGCGCAGGTCGCCTACGAGGCCGGTGTCATCGACGCGGAAATGTTCTCGATACTCGTCTTCATCGCCGTCTTCACGACCGCGCTCGTCCCCGTGACCGTTACGTGGGGCGTGCGGCTGCTCGAGTCGGCGGACGAACTCGTCTACGTCGATTCGGCGGCCGTGACCGAGGACTGAGTGCCGGCCGCGGCTCGTCGCCACCCGCCGAGCCGGCCGTCGTCCCAGCCGCGCTCGAGCGGGGCGCTTTTGCCGCCCGCGCCAGCAGGGAGAGGTATGCAAGTCCACGTCGTGGGTGACGATCCCGTCCGCGAGGCGGTCGTCGCCGCACTCGATGACGTCGATATCGGCGTTCGTGACGCCAATCCCGCGGATCTCGCCGACGCTCGCTTCGCGGTCGTCAGCGACGTCGCCGGCTCGGCGGCGTTCGACCGGGCGAACGAGGCCGCCCTCAAGGGGAGAACACCCTGGATCGCCGTCGAGATCGGCGGCGTCGGCGGCCACCCGATTTCGGACGTCGACGCCGCCGTCTCTGGCTTCGCGCCCGCAACCGGCTGCTTCGAGTGTCTCCGCGCGCGCGTCGCGTCGAATCTCGAGGAGCGAGCCGACGCCCCGCAAGCCGATCGCGCCGGGGCACGATTCGCCGGCGCGGTCGCCGGCCGAGAGTGCGTCGGCGTCCTCTCGGGCGACGAGCGGTCGATCGTCGGGCAGGTTCGCGAAGTCCCGTACGCCCGCCGGGAGTTCCTTCCCGTTCCGGGCTGTGCGTGCGCCGAGGCGGAACGGGATCGGTCGCTCGAGCGCGACGCCGAGACGCTCGGCCTCGATGCGGCGGTCGAACGCGCCGAACGGGCGATCGACGACCGGGTCGGCCCCGTCTCGAGCATCGCCGAAGTCGAGTCGTTCCCGGCGCCCTACTATCTGGCGACCGTCGCGGAGACGACCGCCTTCAGCGACGCGAGCGCGCCGCGACAGGCCGCCGGGGTCGCCGACGACTGGAACGCCGCGCTGATGAAAGCCGTCGGCGAGGGCCTCGAGCGCTACTGCGCCGGGGTCTACCGCGACTCCGAATTCGTTCGCGCGAGTGAGAACGACCTCGAGAACGCGGTTCCCCCGACGGCGCTCGTCCGGCCGGACGACGCACCCGCCTACGACGCCGCCGCGGAACACCGCTGGGTTCCGGGCGAAGCGCTCGAGACCGGCGAGCCGGTACACCTGCCCGCCGCGGCCGTCCAGTTCCCCCAGCCCGGCGCGTCGCTGGTTCCGGCGATCACGACCGGGCTGGGACTCGGCTCCTCGACGGTCGACGCGCTGGTGTCCGGACTGACGGAAGTGATCGAGCGCGACGCGACGATGCTCGCGTGGTACTCGACGTTCGAACCGCTCGGACTGTCGGTCGAAACGGACGCCTTCGCGACGCTCGAGCGCCGCGCCCGAAGCGAGGGGCTGTCAGTAACGCCGCTGCTCGTCACGCAGGACATCGACGTCCCCGTCGTCGCCGTGGCCGTCCATCGCGAGCCGGACGCGCTCGAGGACGGCGAGTCGATTTCGCCCGACGACGACGCGTGGCCCGCCTTCGCGGTCGGCTCGGCGGCCGGGCTCGACGCCGCGGCGGCCGCGAGGAGCGCGCTCGAGGAGGCGCTGCAAAACTGGATGGAACTGCGCAGTCTCGGCCCCGACGAGGCGGCCGACGCCGGGGGTGCGATCGGCGAGTACGCGTCGTTCCCAGAGCACACGCGGGCGTTCGTCGACGCCGATCGGACGGTTCCCGCGGCGAGCGTCGGTCCCGATCCGGTCCCGACCGGTCTCGACCGCCTCGAAGCACTGTGTTCGCGGACGGCCGACACCGGGCTGACGCCGTTTGCGGCGCGTCTCACGACCCGGGACGTCGAAGCGATCGGCTTCGAGGCGGTCCGGGTCGTCGTCCCCGGTGCCCAGCCGCTGTTTACCGACGAGCCGTTCTTCGGCGAGCGCGCGCGGACGGTACCCGACGACCTCGGTTTCGAGCCGCACCTCGAGCGGGCGTTTCATCCGTATCCCTGAGTGCGGAGTGGTTCGCCAACGTGGGGCGATCGCTCGTTGGGAGCAGATATCGAATCGCGTTTTTCGTCGGAACCCGCCGCAGAATCAGTCTTATTCGTCGGTATCCGTCGCAGAATCAGTCTCGTTCGGTCCGCCGTCGCTCCCTGCGGACTCGTTCGGTTCGGGATCACTCGTCTCCGGTCCATCCGTCTCTGGACCGTCCGTTCCGGGTTCAGCGGTCGGCCCGGACGATTCGCCGTCGTCGCTGCTGAGTTCTAGTGTCAGATCGTCGTCGGTGATCGTGACGGTCACAGACTTGGTGTTCTGCGTGATCGTCGCCTCCTCGGTGGTCTGTTCCTCGCTCTGCCCTTCGAACTTGGTCACGCGAAAGTGTTGCTCGCTCGCCTCGAGATGGGGCGGCGAGACCGACTGATTGGCCGTGATCGTGTAACTCTCGTCGTAGGTCTGACGGTTCGTTTCCGGCTTGTACGCCTCGAGCGTGACGTCGTAGTGATTTTCGGCTTCGCTGTGGATCTCGATCGGGACCAGGCCCTGGAGCGTGCCCTCGTAGTGCTCCTGGAGCGCATCCGTACAGCCCGAGAGCCCGATCGTCGCGGCCACCCCCGCGGTTCGAAGTACCGTCCGACGGTTCACGTCTACTCGTCGGAGTCGAACGACTGTATGCGTTTCTCTTCCGGCCGGCCGGGCAGCCTCCGTCGGATCGGCGGTCGGTCGGTGACGCTGGTTCGGGTCGAAACACCGCTGTTCGGCCCCAGTTCCGATTCCGATCGGTCGGGCCGACGGAACCGACCGCGGTAGAGAACATCATCCACGGGATTTTTGCGTCCCGAACCGAACGTCGAGCTATGGAGAAAGTCGCTATCGACGACGTCGACATCGAAACCAATCCGATGGATGTCCACTCGGTCAGACGGCCGATTTCGGACGCACTCGGATTTACCGACTTCGCGATGAACTACTTCGAACTCGAGCCCGGCGAGTCCTTTTCGGGCGGCCTTCACACTCATCACGATCAGGAGGAGGTCTTCTACGTCCAGGCGGGGACCGCGACGTTCGAGACGCGCGCGTCGCAACGCGACGCGGCCGACGCGAGCGGTGAAACCGCGAGCGGGGACGGTGAGGTGACGGTCGACGAGGACGAGGTGATCCGGTTCGCGCCCGGGGACTTCCAGCGCGGCTACAACGACACCGACGAGCGAGTCGTCGGCTTCGCCTTCGGCGCTCCCGGATCGAAACACGACTGGGACCAGCTCGAGTCGATGGTCTACTGTCAGACCTGTGAGGCCGAGATCGGACACGGCCTCGAGCTCACCGACGAGGGGGACTTCCGGCTGACGTGTTCCGAGTGTGGCAACTCGTTTACCACCTGAGACCGGCTGTGGGGAACGGACTCGAGGAGTCGCGAATCGGGCCCGCGTTCGCTGACAGGACATCGTGCTCGGGAGCGCTGAGTGATCGGTCGTTGCCGGACCCTTTTGACGGGGGAGCGAGTGGGGCAACGTATGGCCACAACAGACGGTTCACCAGAGGGGATCGACACGTCACTGTTCATTACCGTCTCCGGGCCGCCGGGCTGTGGGGCGACCACGCTGTGTGAACGCCTCGCCGACGCGATGGGCTGTCCGTACGTCTCCGGCGGCGACATCTTCCGCGAACTCGCCGACGACCGCGACATGAACCTCAACCAGCTCACTGCGAAGGCCGACGGCTCCGACGAGATCGACCGTGCGCTCGACCAGCGACTCCAGCAGATCGCTGAAAAGTGGGGGATGGCCAACAAACCGTTCATCCTCGAGTCCCGGCTGGCGGGCTGGTTAGCCGGCGATCGCGCCGATCTGCGGATCTGGCTCGACGCGCCCGAAGACGTCCGCCTCGAGCGGATCGACGACCGTATCGAAACCGAGGCGGAGATGCGCGTTCGCGAGGTCAGCGAGGCCGGCCGCTATCAGTCCTACTACGAGATCGACATCGCCGACCAAACGTTCTACGACCTCCAGATCAATACCGCCCGCTGGAGCAAGCGCGGCGTGTTCTCCATCGTTCGAACGGCGATCGAGGAGTACGATCCCGAGACGGACGAAGGGGCGTTTCGCACGCCCGAGATGGATCCATAGGGTCACGGATGTCGTCGGAACGTATCGGCCGGGAACACCGTCACCGATGGGACTGCAACCCCTATCGATCGACTCGATACCCTTCGGAACCGATCATTGGCGGACCGGCGCGGCCCGGATCGTCGATACGCTGTACTTACTCGCGACGCTCGACGATACTGTCGAATTAGTAAAATAGGTGGTCGTCGTTTCGTGTGCGATATGGGATCATGATCGGTGTTACTACGCGTCGTGGATGCGATGATCGGGGAGTACCCACACGTCGTCCCGGACCGATACGGACGACCAAACTCGAGCGGGACGGAACCGGCGACATCCGGGACCACGACTGAGAGAGACGGCCATGCCACGAAACACGTTGATGGCGGCGATCGGTCTGCTCGCAGTGGGGGCACTCGTCACCGCGAGTCTCGAACTGTACCGAACGTTTTCGTACGTTGCGGCGGCGTTCATCCTCGCCGTGGTAGCGTCCGCATCGATCGAACACCGCGGATCGGTATTCGAGCCGTACACCGGTCTCGTCGCCGGACTCGCCGGATTGTTTCTCGTCGGACTCACGGGGATCTGGCTGCTCTGGAACCCGGATGTCACCAGCTACTCGTACGTCCTCGGTGTCCCGATACCGACGCTCGTTTACTTCGGACTCCTCTGGCTCGCCCCTGCATTTATGGCGATCTACTACTCACTGCTCTTCGATCGAATCGGGAGCGAAGCGATCGTCGGCGATATCATCGACGAGGCACGGGAACGACAGCAACGAACTGAACTCCCCCTCGCACCCAAGCAGATCGACAGGACGATAAGCACCGACGGGTTCGACGGAACGGCTGACGGAGAGGGTGACGATGATTGACGCAGCCGCGGTCCCGCTCGTTCCGCTGCAGTCCGAGGGAATCCCCGTCGCGGACGATCCGGTCATCCTCGCGTTCGGGGCGGCATATCTGCTGATCGTCGTCCTGATCGGCGCGTGGGGGTACATGCGAACGCAGACGACCGGCGACTTCCTCATCACCGGTAAGAGCATCGGGACCTGGGTCCTGGCGATGACCGCATTCTCGGTCATCCAGTCCGGATTCGGCTTCGTCGGCGGCCCGGAACTCGTCTACCAGTTCGGAACGACGTCTCTCTGGATCTTCTTTACCGCTCCGCTGGGCTTTCTCATCACCTGGGTCGTCCTCGCAAAACGATTGCGCCTGCTCGCAGACATCCGAAATGTCCTGACGCTCGCCGACGGGATGTACGTTCGATACGAGAGTGACTGGGTCCGCGGACTCACCGGCCTCGCCGTCGTCGTCGGGGTCATCGCCTACCTGGCGACCAACCTCGCCGCGCTCCAGTTCGTCATGCGCGCAATCTTCGGAATTCCGGTCCTCTGGGGCCTCGTCAGTGGCGCACTCGTCTTGCTGCTGTACAGTATGCTCGGCGGGATGATCGCCGGCGTCTGGACCGACTTCCTGCAGGCACTGACGATGATTACCGGTGCGGTGTTCGTCTTCGCCTATGCGATGTCCTTCGGCGGCGGGATGGAGACCATCTCCCGCAATCTCGCGACCGCCGACCCGGCCCTCGTTTCGCCGTTCGGCGCGATGGGCGGGGCGACGACGGCCGTTCTCGTCGCTATCGCGTGGTGGATCCTCTTCTCGGTCGGCGCCGCCGGCCAGCCGCATCTGATCACGAAGTTCTACATGAGCCGCAACCTCGAGATTCTGAAGTGGGGCGCGCCGATTGCCGCCCTCTCCTATGCGGTCTCGAGCCTGATCGCCTTCTCGGCGGGGCTCTCGATGCGTTCGATGGTCGAGGCCGGCGAGATTCAGGAGACGTTCAGCGCGAGCGAGGTCGGCCCCGTCTTCGTCCTCGAGTACACGCCGAGCATCGTCGCCGGGCTCATCCTCGCGGCGCTGCTGGCTGCGATCATGTCGACGAGCGACTCGTTTCTCAACATCGGCGCGGCGGCCATCTCTCGGGACATTCCGCGAGCGATGGGACAACCGATCGATGACGACAAGACGGAACTCCGGGTCACGCAGGCGGCGCTGGCCGGCCTGACGGTGCTCGCGACCGGTGTCGTCTACTTCTCTGACGCGCTGGTCGGCATCCTCGGGACGATCGGTTGGGGCTTCTTCGCCGCGGCGTTCGTCCCGATCGCCGTCTTCGGAATGAACTGGAAGGGAGCGACGAAGTGGGGCGCGATCGTCGCTATTCTCGGGGGACTCTTCGTCAACGTTCTCTACAGTGCCGTTCCGATGGCTGCAGACGTCGCCGGTTACGGTGGAGTTGCGTCTTTCATCATGCGCTTCTATCCGTTCCCCGACGTGTTTCCGGTCGGAACCGTCGCGCTCCTCGTCGCGATCGTCCTGTTCATCGGCGTCTCACTGCTGACCCAGCACCGAAGCGAACTACCCGCGGATCTCCACGCACTGCTCGAGCGCTGATCACATGAGCTCCGACCGCATACCCCGAACGACGGCCGAACGCACCGATCCGGAACCGACAGTAACCGAAACGACGATGCCAGACGAGACCGTTATCGCTCGACTCACGCATTGGTTCCGCCAGCGGCCGAACTCGATCGAGTTCTGGGAGCTCGTGGTAACCGACGAACGGCTGCTGTGGTGTTTCGTCGGTGAATCCTACCGCTCGCTGCTCCTGCGGGCGGACATGGGCGAGCGCGGTCGGGCCGTGGTCGCAGATCTGCCCCCCGAAGCGATCGCGACGTTCGACGAGCGGAACTTCGGTGTTCCGCTCGAGTTCCTCGAGAAAATTCACCTCGTTACCGGGACGCGGTTTCGCCGGGCCCGACTCGTCGTCGGATGGCGGGCGACGGACGGCGGCATCGAGTCCGACGAATGGACCCTGTTCCAGTCGCGAACCGCAGACTCGCAGCGGGAACTCGTGACCGAACTGGGATCGGATCCGCGACTCGAGGAGGTCGACGTGACCGTCGAGACGCCGCGGTTCCCTCGTCTCTAACGCTGGGTCACCACTCCGTCAGTTGTGTCTCTCCCGACCGTTTATTTCGGACTTCGTTGTACGTCGTGGTATGTCGTGGCACATTATGCTCGAGGCGGATTCGTACGAAGCGGCCCGCGAGTCGTTCGAGTGGGACGTTCCGGCCGGGTTCAACGCGGCAACCGATCTGGTGGGCAAGCACCCGGACGGTGACCGGCCGGCACTCCTCCAGGCGTTCCCGGACGGCCGCCGCGAGACGCGCACCTTCGACGACCTCGATCGGCGGTCGAACGCCGTCGCAAACGCCCTCGAGTCGATGGGTGTCGATTACGGGGACCGGGTCGCGGTCGTCGTTCCACAGAAACCGGCGAACGTCCTCACGCACCTCGCGTGCTGGAAACGCGGAGCGGTGTCGCTCCCCCTGTCGGTGCTGTTCGGCGACGATGCGCTGCGCTATCGTCTACAGGACAGTGGGGCGCGAATCGCCGTCGTCGACGCCGCCCAGTGGGAGACGATCCGGGCCGTCGCGCCGGACTGTCCCGCGCTGGAGCACGTGCTGGTTGTCGACGCCGATCCGGCGGTGGATCTCGTCGGAGCGGCGACCGTCCACACATTCGAGGCGGCCGTTGCGGACCGCTCGAACGAGTACGAGCCCGTCGAGACGGACGCTGACACGCCCGCGATCATCATGTATACGAGCGGGAGCACCGGCGATCCGAAGGGGGTTCTCCACACGCACGACGTCTGGGTCGGCCACTGCCCGGCGTTTTCCATGTATTTCGAGCGTGACGTCCGCGGCGACTCGATCTACTGGACGCCCGCCGACTGGGCGTGGATCGGCGCACTGGGCGATCTCGTCTTCCCCGCGTGGCACTACGGCCGGCCCGTCGTCGGCTATCCGATGGGGTCGTTCGACCCTGAAACCGCCTTCGAGATCGCCGCGGAGTTCGACGTGACCGACGCGTTCATTCCACCGACGGCGATCCGGATGCTCATGGAAATCGACGAGCCGAGCGAGCGATACGATCTCTCGCTCGAGGCGATCTGCTCGGGCGGCGAACCGCTGACGGGCGAGATCCTCGAGTGGGCCGACGAGGCGCTCGCGGGGACGGTCATCAACGAACTCTACGGCCAGACGGAGGCGAACCTGCTGGTTGCAAACTGTCGCGACTGGTTCCCCGCGAAGCCGGGCAGTATGGGGAAACCCGTTCCCGGACACGACGTGGCCGTCATCGACCCGGATAGCGGCGAGTCCGTGGAACCCGGCGAGATCGGCGAGATCGCGGTCAGGCGCGGCGACGATCCGGTGATTTTCGAGGAGTACTGGAACGCCCCCGAGAAGACGGCTGCAGTCACGCTCGGGGAGTGGCACCTTACCGGCGACCTCGCGAAACGCGACACAGAGGGATTCCTCTGGTTCGTCTCGCGGGACGACGATCTGATCATCACGAGCGGCTACCGCGTCGCGCCCCGCGAAGTCGAGGAGGCGATCCTCGAGCACGCCGCCGTCGAGCAGGTCGGCGTCGTCGGCGTTCCCGACGAAACCCGCGGTGAGATCATCAAGGCGGTCGTGCAGCTAGTCGGTGGAGAGACGGGTTCGGAGGAAGTGCGTCGCGAAATCCGCGACCTCGTCCGCGAGCGGTTCGCCGAGTACGAGTACCCGCGTGAAATCGAGTTCGTCGACGAGCTGCCAACGACCACGACGGGGAAAATTCGTCGGACGGAGTTAGCGTGAACCGACGTCGAATGAGGAACGGCGTCCGTTACTCGCTATCGGGCGAGTAGTTCGGCGCTTCGTCGGTGATGACGACGTCGTGGGCGTGGCTCTCGGCCTGGCCGGCCGCGGAGACGCGGACGAACTCCGAGCGCTCCTTGAATTCGGGGACGGTTTCCGCGCCGACATAGCCCATGCCCGACTGCATGCCGCCCGCGAGCTGGTGGAGTTCGGACTTGAGCGTGCCCTTGTACGGCGTCGCGGCTTCGACGCCCTCGGGGACGTACTCGTCGTCCTCGTCGGGTTCGTCCTTGAGGTATCGGTCGCTGTCGCCGGACTTCATCGCGCCGACCGATCCCATGCCGCGGTACTGTTTGTACTTCTTCCCGTTCATCGTGACGACGCGGCCCGGTGCCTCCTCCGTGCCGGCGAAGTAGGAGCCGAGCATGACCGCGTCCGCGCCGGCGGCGACCGCCTTGATCGCGTCGCCGGAGTATCGGATGCCGCCGTCGGCGATCACCGGCACGTCGTGTTCGCTCGCGACGTCGGCGACCTGCGCGACGGCCGTGATCTGTGGCATCCCCGACCCAGAGACGATGCGGGTGGTACAGATCGAGCCCGGGCCGATGCCGACCTTGAGGCCGTCCGCGAAGTCGACGAGGTCCTCGGCCGCCTCTCGCGTACCGATGTTGCCGACGACGACGTCCGCGTCGACGGACTCCTTGATTTCGCGAGCGCCTTCGACGACGTTCAGGTTGTGCGCGTGTGCGGTGTCGATGAAGAGGACGTCCGCGCCGGCCTCGTCGGCGGCCTCGGCGCGATTCTGCTCGAACGGGCTGACGGCGACGCCACAGCAGAGGCGGCCGTCATCGTCGCGGACGGCCTCCTTGTACTCGCGGCGCTGGAGGATGCCCTGCATCGTCACGAGGCCGACGAGCAGGTTCTCGTCGTCGACGACCGGGACGCGCTCGATCTTGTGGTCGTACATCATCTCGAAGGCGTCGCGGGAGTCGACGTCCTCGGGGGCCGTGATGACCTCGTCGGTCATCGCTTCGGTGACCGGATCGTCCTCGTTGACCTCGAGGTGGGGCCGGATGTCCGTACTCGAGATGATCCCCAGGACCTCGCCGTTGGTGTTGACGACGGGCGCGCCGCCGACGCCCTTGCGAGCCATCCGCTCGTCGACCTCGCGGACGGACATCTCGGGATCGGCGGTGACGACCGAATCGAGGGGGATGATGAGTTCGTCGGCGCTCTTGACGCGCTCGATCTCCTCGACCATCTGGTCGATGTTCATGTTGCGGTGGAGGACGCCGAGGCCGCCGTGGCGGGCCATCGCGATCGCCATGCCGCTCTCGGTGACGGTGTCCATCGCCGCCGAGAGGATGGGCACGGAGACCTCGACGTTTTTCGAGACGTTCGACGTGAGGTCCGCGTCGTCGGGTTCGACGCGGCTCTCCTTGGGGCGGAGAAGGACATCGTCGAAGGTTAGCGCTTCCGGTACCTGCAGTTTCGAAGAATAGGGCTCTTGCTCTGGAACGTCGTTCGCCATGTAAACCGTCCGGACCCCCGAGCAAAAAGTATTGCGAGATATATACGGGTGATAACGGTTGACGGGGGCCTCAGTGGATGAATCGTCTAGCCGCGCTGGCACCCGTCTCAAGCACGCATCGTCTGGCATCGCTCGAGCGGTGTTCCGGGATCGGTCTCGCTCGTGACGTCCGCACTCGCCCTCGAGCAACCGGGTTCCCGCCCGGGCGTTTCGTCCGCGCGAGAGTCGCAATCGGTGTCACAAATCGCGTCGATTCCAGCGACGAGTGCCCACATCCGTGTCAGATCTGTGCGTTTTCGTACGGATCTGCGCGCTACTGCTGAAACACTGTCTGATCGTGGAATGCAGTCCCACGCAACGTTTATTGACGGTCCGCTCGTGTCTTCGGGTATGTACGCTGTGAGTGCAGCCACCGCCCGAACCGATGGCCGGACGAGTTTCGACTTCGTCGCCAAGTTCGGGAATTTTACACAGAAACTCACAGCACGAGGCCCCAACCCCAATGCGATCGACTGGTGTGCGAACCGGTCGGTACGGGATCGCCCGTCATATCGCCCACAGGCCTCGGGTCACGGCCATCGGCCCTGACCGATGAGTACGTCACAGCACCCAGTTGCGCTCCAGATGGAGCGCATCGTCGGCGGTGACGCACGGCTCCTCGCGCTGGTGATGATGCTGCCGTTAGTCGACGGCGTCTTCCCCGCGCTGATCCTGGCCGGCGCGCTCGACGAGCCGCTGGGCGCGTTTCAGGTCGGCCTGTTGATCTTCGGCGGGAGCGCGACCGTCGCCGTGATCCTGGCGGAGATGGACGGGACGCCTCGAGAACAGGCGATCGTCGTCTTGCTCGTCGGGATCCCGCTCATACTGCTCGCGGCGGTCCAGGCCGCGCTCGCGCCGGCGATCGCGAGCGTGCTCGATATCGTCATCTTCGAGCGGTTCGCGGCGCTGGTGATCGCCGCCATCGCGGCCAAGACCGCCAGCGCGACCATCGGGGACTACCTCCCCAACCCGATCGTCGTCATCGGCCTGGGGCTGGTCGCGAGTATCGATCCCTCAGGGGCGACGTTCGTCGTGATGACCGATCCCGCCCTCGTCGTGCACGCGACGCTGGCGGCGGCCGTCGGGGTGGCGTTCGCGCTGACCATCGCCCTCACCGGGCCGTACCTGCGGGAGTACATGGACATCGACCGGTTCCGCTTCGGGAGCGCGGTCGCGCTGGGGCTGCTGCCGCTGTCCCTGCTCGGGATGGCCTTCGGACAGGCCCCGCTCGCGGCGCTGATCGTCGCCGCCCTGTTCGCCGTCGACCTCCCGTGGGGCGGCTCCGACGCGGACTCGAGTTCCGGAACCGAGTCGGGCGCTGCGGCCGCGCAGATGGGCGCAGTGGCCGACGGCGGTGAAAGCGAGGCCTCGAGCGAGCCGCCGGCCGCGGAGGCCGACGAGGAGCCCGAGACGTATCCGGGCGACGACGGGACGGATACCGCGGGACGGGCCCCGTGGCTGTAGTGCGGTTCTATACCGAATCGAAACCACTTTAGGTCGGATCGCCCAACGGAGACTCGAGGGGTCGTGGCCAAGCCAGGCATGGCGGCTGACTCCAGAGGCAACGCGCCCGGGACGACACTCCAGACTGATATACTGATCGGGCACCTGATCAGTGCTCGTGTGATGACCCTCTGGAGTTCCGAGGCGCACCGGAGATATCAGTAGATCGGGGGTTCAAATCCCTCCGACCCCATTCCTCTGCCGCGAGCAAATTCGCGAGCGGCAGGTATGCAAGCGGAGGGATTTGAATCAGGGAGCAGCTTCGCTGCGACCGTGGTTCAAATCCCGTCGGTCTTCTCTGTACGTTCTTCCAGTAGCGGGCTGAGTTGCAGTCTCTTTCGTATAATTAGTTATTTCTGACTCTTGGTGCTATAAAATATTGTACTCTACCTGCACCACCAGCAATATCAAATTCCATATGTGCCGGGCGATCTACGCCCATTGCTAAGCGAATTGACGATGTGTCATTGAGTGCCTGTTGAATTCCATCCAAATAACCCAAACCAAATGCGGAATCTGCAGTTCCTAAATTTGATTCAATGAAATGTTCCTCTGAGAATGTTGTTCGTGTTTTATTATCATCACCAGAAGATTCCAAAATTAGTTTATTTTCTGAATTTGTTCGGAAGGTCATCTTGTCTGAAAAGGTTTTAGCGGCCCGAACTCCTTTTTGGAAATTGTCTGCAGCCAATGATACTTGAAGAGATCCCTCAAGATCAGGTAAACTTCCGGGTTGTTCCATAGTTCGTGGATCAATGAGTGTTAAATAATACTCATGTTCAGATATCCTCACTTTAAGTGTCTTCTCTTCTTCAACTAATTTCAAGTGAATCATATCCCCTTTCTCTGATTTGTTCACCACTTTTTGCAGCGATTCTAAGCTAACACCAAGCGTTCTGCTTGTTGCTTCATATTTCTCGAATGCGGACGAGTTGACAGTTAGTTCGACCTTGGCAACTGCTGCTTCATCTATAGCACGTGTAGTGAACCCATCCTCAGATATATTAATCATCACTTCATCGACTAAGAATAATGAATCTATTATCTGCTGCAAATTTTCCTGCTTAATCTCCGCTTTGAGCATATTACAGGATGTTGGTAATCAAGGACGAAATATGTTAGTGTAATAGTTATTAGGCAGACGTCATTCTTTCTGCAAATAGTAATTCAGTATTAATAATCGAATATGACGAGTTGTCTCTGAATCAATTTCTAAATGAGGTGGATGAATTTCTGCTCTATCAGAGAAGAACTCAACTTCAGTCCTTTGAGTCATCCTCTCTGTATTGGCAAGAAGAAGGCTCACGTCAAAGCCTTCATTCCTTATCCATTCGTCAAGGGTAAGATCACTTTCAACTGGATAGATTACAAACTGCCCTTGACTAAATGTCCCCTCGACTTGCTTTTCCATCCCTTTCTGGAGAAAACTCGCGAAAGCACCTAGATTTTGTATGGTTTCTTCTAAATTTGCGAAAGCAAAGCTAAAGTCGATACTAAAGTGGATTGATTCTACTATTCTTTCCTCCGAGCTGAGAGAAGGTCTCTCTCAAGTTATCTAAATCCTCTATAAGAGAAACTTCCATTTGGAATGGGTAATCACACTCAATATAATCAATTTCTACAAACCCATTTTCACCTCTCTGTTCATCCCAAGCCAACGTATCGATCTCGGCACGGCCTTTGCTATGTTCTCCTGCTGTCTTTAGACCTTCAGAAACTATTTTCTTAGTCTCTCGGACGCTGTAGTTGGATGTTGGTGAATACTTGATTTCATAGGTTATCTTAAGTGGATCTCCTCGAGTCTTGAAAGCACGGACTCTCCATCGGACTTCCTTAATACAGCGCTCAATGATCTTTTTTCCAAAAGCCCAATCAAGTATTCGATCAACTATTTTACTAGCTAACCAGGCGACTACACCAAGCCCAAGAACACTTAAACCACCATCCAGTCCAATGTTGAGCATTTATCAGTCCTCTTCTGTATTTATATCAGTGAATATGCTTTCGGCATCATCTGTTCCTTGATATACGTTTACTGACGGAGATGATTCGACTTTTCGGCGTATATTTGGTAGAATGTGGTTAGTGAGTAGATTAACATATGTTCCGATTGAGGCGTTTGAATATACTCTTACTAGACCATCACGGGAGATGCTAATGGTCTTAGCGTTATCGTCTGGTGTTAATATATCTGTTTGAATCATATGTGTCTTGATTTTTCCACGGCGTCGTTGACGTTTGAACTCCTCTTCATCCTCCAAATCTTGACCCGTGATTTGAATACGCGAAATAGTCTCCTCAGGATAATCTGAAATCGTTGTGTCCCGGAGTTGGGCATCAAGACTTTCCCTGATTCGTTCTATTGATCCAGATGGAAAACTAGTTGGATTAACCATTGATCCAAATTTATCATACTCTCTTTGCAAAATAGTAGCGACGCTTTCTGAAGTTTCACGTCGGGAAAGAACTGTAAAGTAATAGTGGCTATCAAATTCAAAAACTAAGAAATCAGCTTCTGTAGTTCCAAGAACAAGGATGTTTTGATCACGATATTTTACTTTTGAGACGTCATCTAATGTAATTGATCCGATTAAGATTTTCGCTTCGTCAGTTTTTGCAATGCGGGCTTTATCAATACTTGTTGTCCTTACAATCCGGTTGTTCTTCTCGAAAACCTCTGGAACGAATGTATTTTCACGATCTATCTCGCTAGAGATATCATCATAGAAATCTTGTCCATTCATCTGATCACATAATTTTTCCAGACTAAGAGTATAGCCGGTCGGCCGATTGAGCCAAAATATTTTCCCAGAGTATTGACTCTCTTTCAATAGCGGATTTTGTTCTTGGAAAGACTGTTGTGACATTGTATGATATGATCCCTCTCAATTGATAGTGTTTTTGCTCAAGAGTTATCTACTACATATATTGTATCAGTGATAAAACCGATTAAATAGCAGAGTGTAAGTGAAAGTGTTTTCCTGAACTCTCAGTCTACATCGGTCTCACCCTAGCGGACTTACGGATCCCTAGATTCCATCAGTGATATCTGAGCGCGTTCTCGAGCGAACCAACCAAACCCACAGTCGCCAGCGCCACGGTTTTGTGACTCGTGTGCCAACCTATCCGTATGATCACAGTCACCGGCGACGGGACGACCGGTTCGTCCCACCCGCCGATCGATAGCCGCCCCGGCGGATCGACGAGACGGACCCGTCGAATCGGTCCTCGAGCACGAATCGAATCCGACGAGAACCCACCGGGCCGAACGGACCCGACTCCGAGCCCGCGATGGTAGACGTCCTCTTTTCCGTCGGGCGGCTCCTCTTCGCCTTCTTTCTGGTCTTCCTGAACGGCTTCTTCGTCGCCGCGGAGTTCGCGTACGTCCGGATCCGATCGACCCAGATCGAGACGCTCGTCGAGGAGGGCCGGTCGTCGGCGAAGCTGGTCCAGGAGGCCGAGGAGAACCTGGACGACTACCTCGCGACCACCCAACTCGGCATCACGATCGCCTCGCTGGGACTGGGGTGGGTCGGCGAACCCGCCATCGCCTCGCTCCTCGAGCCCGTGTTAGGGCCGGTGTTGCCCGCGGGGACGTTGCACCTGGTCTCGATCGCCATTGGGTTCAGCGTCATCACCTTCCTGCACGTCGTCTTCGGGGAGCTCGCACCGAAGACGCTCGCCATCGCGGACGCCGAACGCATCGCGCTGTTCGTCGCCGCGCCGATGAAGTTCTTCTACTACGTCTTCCTCCCCGGCATCATCGTGTTCAACGGGACGGCGAACTTCTTCACGCGACTCATCGGCGTCGCGCCGGCCTCCGAACGCGACGAGAGCCACACGCCCCGGGAGATCATGCGCATCGTCTCGCAGTCGGGCGAACAGGGAGCCGTCGATGCGGACGAAGTCGAGATGATCGAGGCCGTCTTCGATCTGGGCGATACGATCGCCCGCGAAGTGATGATCCCGCGCCCGGACGTGGCGACCGTCCGCGCCGGGATGCCCCTCTCGGAGCTCCGGGGCGTCGCCGCGAGCGGGACCTACACCCGATTCCCCGTCGTCGACGAAACAGACGACGAGCCGGTCATCGGCTTCGTCCACGCGAAAGACGTGCTCAAAGCGATCGAGAACGCAGACGGGAGCGATGGCCGCTCCGACGGCGAACGGGCCACTGATGACCGAGACGCCGATGACCGGGCCGACGATGACCGAGCCGACGAACCGACCGCACGCGACCTCGCTCGAGAGGTCCTCATCGTCCCCGAAACCCGCCGAATCGACGAGATACTGGCCGATTTCCGCCGGGAAAACATTCAGATGGCCGTCGTCATCGACGAGTGGGGCGCCTTCGAGGGGATCCTGACGATCGAGGACGTCATCGAGGAGGTCGTCGGCGAGATTCAAGACGAGTTCGACGTCGCCTCGATGGAGCCGTCGATCGAGGAACTCACCGACGGCCGGTACGCGATGGACGGCAGTGTCCCGCTGGGCTCGGTGAACGACGCCCTCGGAACGAACTTCGAAAGCGACGCGTTCGACACCATCGGCGGACTGGTCCTGAGCCGGCTCGGCCGCTCGCCCGAGGTCGGCGACGCGATCGAAGCCGACGGTTACGAGGTGACCGTCGAGGAGGTGGAGGGAACGCGGATCTCGAGCGTGACCGTCAGTGACGGCGTTCCGGAGGCCGAGGGGTCCACGGACTGAGATCCTAGCCACGAGTTTCGCCTCGAGCTGACTGAACGCCACTCCGAACCATCACGTCCGGATCGATGACTGTAATCGGACATAACATATTTGCGACACTTTATGGTGCGGGACGGACTGGTCCAGATATGGACCGCCGAACACTCATCGTTTCCACCGGCGTCGGAATCGGGCTGACAGGCTGTCTCGACGCGAGCCAGAACGAAACGGGCGACGAGAACGGAACGAACGAGAGTTCCGAGGGCCTGGGTTCCGATACTGGCTCGGGCACGAACGAGACCGACACCGGTGCGGAAAACGACAGTTCGGCCGACGACACCGGCACGGACGATGACACCGAATCGGAGGACAACGATTCGGACGAAAGCGATGCGGCTGACGACGATTCGGACGGCGAAACGAAACGGAGCGTCACCTTCGACTCCTGTTCTCGAGCGACGGTTACCGGGACGTTCGAAGCCGGCGACGTCGCCTACGCGAACACGGGGTTCTACGCCGAGGACGGCCTCATCGGCGACACCATCCTCGAGGACGGCATCACCTTCGGCGAGGACGTCGCCGCCCCGTTCTCGGGAACGGTCGTCTTCGAGATCGCGGACGGGTCGAACGTGCGCGCGGGGTCCGACGAGATCACCGTCGAGGTGCCGGACTACGGCAGTACCGGCACCGTCCTCACGTCGCTGACGACGAAGCGAGCGGACTACGAGCGGGTGTCACCCACGCACGAGAATCCGCGCGCCGGCGAGTGTCTCAGCGAAATCGAGCCCGACACTGGCAACAGTAACGACAGCAACACCAGCGGCGACGCGACGTTCGAAGTCGGCTCGCTCGAGACGAACACACCGATCGACGCCGGCGAGTTCCTCGAGGTGAGCGTGACGGTCGAAAACACCGGTGGGGCCGCCGGCACGCAGGATCTCAAACTACTCGTCGGTGACAGCGCACAACTGGTCGAACGGCGATCTCTGTCCCTCGATGCCGGCGAGCGGACCCAGCTCTCGACGGGGTACGAAACGCCCCATATCGACAACGATCACGAGTTCCCCGTCCGCGTCGAATCCGACGACGATGCGGCCGAGCGGTCCGTTCTCGTCTACGGAAGGGAGTAACTGGGCAAAAGCGGAGCGGGACTCACCTAGTCCCGACGCGTTCGCCCGCAGTACGCACCGAAGAAATCGGCTGGAACGAAGCGCTGGTCGTCTCCCAACTCAGGACCACTGAACGAGCGGTTCGGCGGTCGCAGCTCGACGAACGTAGTCGGCTTGCATTTCGTGCACGGCGTCGTCGAATCGCTTGCCATCATCGAGATAGTCCGCGACGCGGGCCAGTTTCCATCGGCTCGGAGTCGTCCGGTCGGTCCAGCGCGCCTCGAGCAGTCCGACGTACTCCTCGATGGTCGCCGACGAAACCCCCTGCTCGCGGAGGCCGCGACGAGCGAACTCGAAGAGTTCGTCGTAGATCACGGTCGGATCGGTCGTTCGATCACCGTCCGCGGTGACCCACGCGAGCTCGGCGTCGAGCCCATCTTCGACGGCGGCGTAGAAGCTTCGTTCGGCGACGTCTCGATCGAGGCTCGAGAGCGGATGGTCGGCCGTACACAGGCCGTGGACGAGCCCCGCGACCAGGACCTGGAAGCCGACGTTCTCCGCGATGGTCGGCTGCGTGGGAAGCGGTCGGTATTCGATTCGAACCGACCAGTGGTCTCCCTGCTCGACCGGCTGTCCACCGATGACGGCGCGGAGCCACCGCCAGTACGTTCCCCGCTTGTGATCGAGCTCCCAGAACCGGGCCGCGAACGTCTCGCGAGTCCCGTCTTCGAGCCACTCGCGGAGAAACGGCGCGCACGTCCCGTCGGCGACGAGCCGGTCGACGGTATCGACCGTCTCCTGTATTCCGTTCGGAAAGCGAACCTTCTCCCATTCGTGGTTGACGGACTGCTCGAACACCGGAATCCGGAGCTCGTGATACGTCTCCTCGAGCAAGCGGGACGGATCGTCGATCTCGTACAGCTCCGGGGGGAGCAGCGGCGAGTTCGTTGCGAGCGCGAGCACCGGGCCGAGCGTCCTGATCGCGGTGTTGTAGTAGCGCGGAAACGCCTCGACGTCGGGAATCTGGACGTGGGGCTGGATCGAGGACGCCAGCGACTCGAACAGGATCGACGGAAACGCGCGCTCGACGCCCGGAACCGAGAGGGTGATCGATCCGCCGGCTCGCGCCAGAATGTCGTTGTCGATCGCACAGTATCGCGGCGACCGCGTCATGTTGTCGGCGATCGTCATCCCCTCGCTCTCGCGAACGGCTGTAAGGTAGTCGTCGCTGCCGTCCGGCGGCGGAGTCGTCCACATCGCATCCAGCACGACCTCGAGCCCTTCGCGGTCGGCGGCGCGCTGGACGGCTCGATAGTCCCGCCGGAGCGTCGCCGCCTGTGTTTCGATTCCGTCGCCGTCGAACGGGTTCGGATCGGTGTGGAGTTCGACGTTGTGTCGGCCGAATTCCCTCTCACAGCGGCTCCCGAACAGGGAGTCCGGGACTCGAGCGAGTCGGTGTTCCTCGTCGACTACGTAGGCCTCGAGTTCGATGCCGAGCCCGAAGCTGGGGTTGTCGAGTCGCCCCGCCCGAAGGGCGTCGGTGAGACGGGCGGCCTGCTCGTCGACGCGCCGGTCGAACTCGTTTCGCGTCTCCTCGCGGAGCGATCGCGTGACGAGGTCGATGAACGCCGCCATCATCGAAACACAGCGGGGCCAGTCGCTTAGAGGTAGGGTGCGGGACTGTCTGCTCGAGTGGTGGTTCTCGAGGGTAACGCAGCTCATCCGTACTCCATCTCGACCTGAAAACGGCCGGCGAGGAGTGACGCTCCGCAATCCCTAAACGCGACTCGCACCAACCTGTCTCCAATGACCGACTGGACGGAGACGTACCGCCCGACGACGCTGTCGGAGGTACGCGGCAACAACAAGGCCCGCGACAAACTCGAGGAGTGGGCCAAAAGTTGGGACGACCACCGCAAGTCGGTGATCGTCCACGGCAGCCCCGGCGTCGGGAAGACCTCCGCCGCCCACGCGCTGGCCAGCGACATGGGGTGGCCCGTGATGGAACTCAACGCCAGCGACAGCCGGGGAGCCGACGTCATCGAGAAGATCGCCGGCGAGGCCGCCAAGAGCGGGACCCTCACCGCGGGCGAAGCGGGTCGCCGGCTGGTCATCCTCGACGAGGCGGACAACTTCCACGGCAACGCGGATTACGGCGGCTCTCGAGAGGTCACGCGTGTCGTCAAGGACGCGAACCAGCCGATCGTCCTCGTGGCCAACGAATTCTACGACATGAGCAACTCGCTGCGCAACGCCTGCGAGACCATCGAGTTCCGGGACGTCTCGAAGCGCTCGATCGTCCCCGTGCTGCGGGACATCTGCCGGCGCGAAGGCGTCGAATTCGAGGAGGAGGCCCTCGAGAAGATCGCCGAATCGACGAGCGGCGACCTGCGCTCGGCGGTCAACGACCTACAGGCGGTCGCCGAGGAGGCCGAGCGGCTGACCGTCGAGGACGTGGTGACGAGCGAGCGCGACACCACCGAGGGCATCTTCGACTTTCTCGACGAACTCATCAAGGAGAAAGACGCCGAAGGCGCGCTGCGAGCCTCCTACGACGTCGACGAGACTCCCGACAAGCTACTCAACTGGATCGAGGACAACGTTCCGAAGGATTACGAGGGAGCGGAGCTGGCCGACGCCTACGGATTCCTCTCGAACGCCGACCGCTGGCTCGGTCGGGTGCGCGCCACACAGGACTACTCCTACTGGCGCTACGCGACGGACAACATGACCGCCGGCGTGGCCGCCTCGCGCCGCGGCGACAAGGGCGGCTGGACCCGCTACGGGCCGCCGAGCTACTGGTCGAAACTCGGTCGAACCAAGGGAACCCGAAACACCCGCGATTCGATCGCCGAACGCATCGCCGAACGGGAGGGGACGAGCGTCGCCACGGTCCGCCGGGAAATCCTCCCGTTCCTCTCGGCGATGACCCACCACTGCAACAACCGCGATCTCACCGTTCGGATGGCCGCGGCCTACGATCTCGACGAGTCGGAGGTCTCGTTCGTCACCGGCAGCGGCAAGGACACCAACAAGGTCGAATCGATCGTCGAAGACGCCGCGGAGCTGAAAGCCGAAGCGGCGGTCGAGCACTCGGGCAACGCCTTCTTCGAGGCGGAACGCTCGAGTGCCGACAGTGAGGGACCCGCTGTCGATGGCAAGAGCGAAGAGGAGAGCGACGAGTCCGACGAGCAGCAGGCGCTCACAGCCACGGGGGCGGACGACGGGAGCGGTACCGAGTCGGCATCGGATGACGCGGCGGAAACCGACGAACCCGACGACGATCAGTCAGGGTTGAGTGACTTTTTCTGAGCGGGGACGATCGCTCGTCGTTCGTCGACGACACAGGGTCGGACGAACGAGTGCGAGAACGCCGAAACCCGCTGGCGCATTTTATTCATCGCGAACATATCTATACATAGGATGATCGACACTATTACGTCGATGAACGATGAGAGTCTCGCATGGTGAGTGACGAATGACAGACACACATAGCTGCCCGCTCTGCACGGAGAGGTACGACGACCACAAGGATCTCCGGGTCCACCTCGAGGTGGAACACCGGAAATCGGAACTTGTCTCCTATCTGGTCGAACTCGACGCGGCGGTAACCGATATTTCGTCCGAACGCGAGCCGACGACCGTCGACGAAGAGCGACCGGCACCGTCCGCCTGATCGCGGGGATCCATCAGGGAATTTCTACCGGGAGTCGATCGCGAAACGCCGGCGACAACGCATCGACGACGCCGGCAGCGAGGATCCGTGGTTCGGAAACCCCGTCACTCGAGTCCTCGTCCAGTGATGGAACCGTCTCGACCGGATAGCCGGTCATCCGCTCGAGTTCGTCCGGGTTCGTCCGTTCGGCAACCGTCTCGCCGGCGTACTCGTTGACGACGATGCCACAGATATCGATTCCGCGAGCCTCGAGCGCGTCGATCGAGAGCGCGGTGTGATTGAGGGTTCCGAGCCCCGAGCGCGCGACGAGGACCGCCGCGGCCTCGAGATCGGCGACGAGGTCGATCACCTCCCGGTCACCGGCCAGCGGAACCCGCAGGCCGCCGATTCCCTCAAGTATCGGGACCGGCGTTCCCTCGAGCTCGCGCTCGCAGGCCGCGCGGATCGTCTCGTACTCGAGTTCCTCGTCGGCCACCTCGGCCGCGACTCTGGGGGCGAGCGCCGGCTCGAGGAAGTGCGGACAGGTCGCCGCCTCGGGATCGTTACAGGCCGCGGCGACGAACCCGGCGTCGTCGTCGGGCGGATGGCCCGTCTGAGCCGGCTTGATCACCCGCGCCTCGTACCCTTCGGCCCGGAGCAGCTTGGTGAGCCCGGCCGTCACGACCGTCTTCCCGACGTCCGTTCCGGTACCGACGACTGCGGTCGGTCGGGCATCGGTCATAACAGCCCCGTCTCCTCGCCCGCCGCCCGGAACGCCTCGAGGCAGTCGATGACGTCGTCCCGATCGTGGGTCGCCATCGGGGCGACGCGGAGCCGACTGGTCCCTTCGGGGACCGTCGGCGGCCGGATCGCCGGCGCGACGACGTCGCGCTCGCAGATTCCCTCAGCGAGAGTCATCGCATCCATCCGGTCGCCGACGACCACCGGGAGGATCTGGGAGTCGCCCCAGACCTCGAAGCCCATCGACTCGAGGCCGTCGCGGAGATGTGTGACGTTCGCCCAGAGTTTCTCGCGCGCGTCGCTGTGCCGGGCGACGTGCAGCGCTTCGCTCGCGGCCGCGGCGGCCGGCGGCGCGAGCCCGGTCGAGAAGACGAACGCGCGCGCGTCGTTGATCAGGCATTCAATCAGTTCGTCGCTGCCGGCGACGTAGCCGCCCTGACTGGCCAGCGCCTTCGAGAGCGTCCCCATCTGAATCTGGACGCGCTCTTCGAGCCCCTCGGCCTGCACGACGCCGCCGCCGTTCGCGTAGAGGCCCGTCGCGTGGGCCTCATCGACCATTACCCACGCGCCGTGCTCCTCCGCAGCGTCGCAGATCGCCCGCAGCGGAGCCACGGTCCCGTCCATGCTGAACACCGAATCGGTGACGATCAGCCACGATTCGTCGGCCGGCTCGCGACCGGCCTGAGTTGCCCGGTCGGCTCGCTCCTCGAGATTCGATCGCAGACTCGCCGCGTCGCAGTGGTCGTAGACGACGGTTTCGGCGTCAGCGAGTCGGCAGCCGTCGATGATGCTCGCGTGATTGAGCTCGTCGGAGAAGACGACGTCCGGCTCGAGCGCCGTGATCGTCCCCACGTTCGCGGCGTACCCCGAGGAAAAGGCCAGCGCGCGATCGGTTCCCTTGACCTCGGCGAGCGCGCGCTCCAAGTCCCGGTGGACCATCGTGTCGCCAGTAACGAGCCGGCTCGCCCCGGCGCCCGTACCGACGGTCGCGGCGGCCTGTCGAGCCGCGTCCTGCACGCGCTGGTCGTCGGTCAGCCCCAGATAGTTGTTCGAGGCGAAGACGAGCGCCTCGGCCGCTTCGAGGACGGGTAACTCGCTACCCGACGGCTCGGCGAAGTAGCCGCGCTCGGCGACCCGATCGACGGGCGAGAGCGCGCGTTTCAAATCGTTTGCCTCGAGGGTCTCGATCCGTGCCTTGAGGTCGAACCCGCGGTCGGCCATTCGGCTAAACGGACTCAACGCCACGGTTTGACTTTCACGATTCCGATCGGTCGATGGAGTCTGCTGGCTCTGGCCTCGAGCGGGCCGATACGCGACGGTATCGGAGAGATCGGGACTCTCCGTTCGCGGAAAACGATCGCGTCCATATCGGTCAGAAGCCCGGCATTAGTTCGGCGGGACCGAAGACGCCGTACTCGCCGGCGCGGTTCCGCCGGACGCCGGCTTTGAGGTATCCCAGTGCGGGCCCGTTGACGTTGGCTTCCATGCTCGTCTCGTCGCCGAGCCGGAACGTGTTCGTCGCCGTCTCGCCGTCGAATGTCCTCCCGGTGACGCGGACCGTCGTCGTCGTCGGCTTCTCGTCGTTACGAACGTCGAGAATCCCGCCGACTGAGACGTCCTCGGCGTCGCAGACGCCGGCGCGCTCGAGCAGGACGTCGTCGGCGTGTTCCATGTCTTCGAACTCGATGACGCCGTCGCGGTCGTCGATGATCGCCTCGATCTCGTCCTCGGAGAGTTCGCGGGCGGTCTCGATGTCGTACTCGGGGAGGTGGGCGATGTCCTCGCGGACGGTGCCGCGGTTGTCCTCGTAGCCGGACTCGAGGCCGACTCCCCACCAGATGTCGACGTCCGTGACCTCGACGAACGACTGGGCGGCGAGTGCGGCCGCGCCGGTCAGCAGTCCGGGCGTCGCGCCCGCGCCGCAGATGAACGTGATACCGCTCTCCTCGAACGCCTCGCTGCGGTCGTCGAGCATGTCGATCACGCGCGAGCGTTTGAGCACGTCGATCACGACCCCGGCGTAGCCGCCCTCGGCGAAACGGTCGGCGGTCCGCGGGATGAAGTCGTGTTCGTAGTTCGGCAGGGCGAGTAGGACGGCGTCGATCCGGTCGCCGTGGTCGATGATCGCCTGAATGGGGTCCTCGCTGGGTCTGGCCTGACTCGAGGCGACGACGCCCCTGTCCTCGCCGTGCTGTTTGACGCCGCCTTCAGCGGTGCTCGTCGCCGCTCCGCCGTCCGTCACAACCTCGTCGTCTCGCGGTTCGCTGTCGATATTTCCTTCCGTCGCAGCGAGCAGTTCGTCCACGTCGAGGCCGTCGAAATCGACGGCGACGCCGTGGCGGTCACACGCTGCAACGGGCGTCAGCGTGTCCTTGTACTGGCTCACTTCGAGTGCTCGTCGGCCGATTCCGCCGGTTCCGAGTACCGCAAACGTGATTTCGTCCATGGGTATCGTGGTGGATCTACTGAATAGTCGTCAGTCGTCGCTCGGTTCTGCGCCCGTACTCGCCGTCCCGTCGGTCGACGATTCTGTAGCGTCGCTGTGGCGGGCCTTGACCGCCTCGGGATCGAACTCGTTTGTGTCCATATTCGGCTCCAGACCGGCGCGTTCGACGATCTCCAGGTCGTCGCCGGGCGATTGGCCCTCGGTCGTGAGGTAGTCGCCGGTGAGGATGCCGTCCGCGCCGGCCTCGAGCGGCAGGTGCTGTTCGTCGGGCTCGAGGTTGACCTCGCGGCCGCCGGTCAGGCGGACCCGCGCGTCGGGGTGGAGCAGTTTGTACACCGCGACTGTCTCGACGATTTCTTCGGTGCTGATCTCGACGCCCCGCTCAGCCAGCGGCGTCCCCGCGACCGGGTTGAGGACGTTCACCGGCAGCGAGGAGACGCCGATATCCTGCAGCGCGATGGCGGCCTCGACGCGGTCGGTCGGCGTCTCGCCCATCCCGAGGATGACGCCGGCACAGAGGTCCATCCCGGCCGCCTTGGCTACCTCGAGCGTCTCCACCCGGTCCTCGAAGCTGTGAGAGCCGACGATCTCGGGAAAGTACCGCGGGGAGGTCTCGATGTTGTGATTGTAGTGATTGATCCCTTCCTCGGCGAGGATCGCGGCCTCCTCTTCAGTGAGAATTCCGAGCGAGGCGTCGACCTCGAGATCGCACTCGTCGCGGACGAGTCGGATCGACTCGAGGACTTCTTCCCACTCCTCGGGCCGGTTCTTCTTCGAGACGCCCTTCTCGGCGACGACGATACCGAAGCGCTGGGCACCGTCGCGTTCGGCTCGCTTTGCGGCCTCGAGGATCTTCTCGGGCCCGAGGAAGCCGTAGGTGTCGATGCCGGTGTCGAAGTGGACCGACTGCGCACAGAACCCGCAGTCCTCGGCGCAGTTGCCCGCCTTCGCGTTGACGATCGAGCAAGCGTCGACCGTGCCGTCGCCGAAGTGATCGCGCACGGCTGCGCCGGCCGCCGCGAGCGCATCGACCGGCTGGGCCAGCAGCGCGATGCCGTCCGTCCGATCGAGTTGCTCGCCGGCTACGACCCGCTCGAGTGCGTCGTCGACCGTCTCGTTTCCAGTCTCGTAAACCACAATACTAGAATAGGTTGACGATAATATAATGGTTTTGGATAGTAGTGTCTGTTGTCGGATACTCCTCGATCGGTCCGCTTCGGGTGAATCCGGCACGTAGCCACGAGTGGAGTTTACTGTTGAAACGGTCGTTTCGAACAATTTTTACAGCGTTCACATCGGTTCCCCAACCTTTGAATAGTGGTATGTGATATCACGGCGTATGGTCGTTCGTGTTCCAGAGGGGCGATTCGGGGACGTGCCGGATTTCGACTACGAACCGCAGTACGTCGACGTCGGCGAGTTACGGATGGCGTACGTGGAAACCGGCGGCAGTGCGGACGGCGACGAAGTCGAGGAAACGTTTCTCTGTCTGCACGGCGAACCCACCTGGTCGTTCCTTTACCGGAAGATGATGCCCACGCTGGCCGAGCGCGGCCGCGTGATCGTCCCCGATCTGATCGGTTGTGGACGTTCCGACCGGTACGAGGATCGAGACGAGTACTCCGTCGAGATGCATTACGACGCGCTCGAGACGTTCGTCGAGGAGCTCGACCTGACGAACATCACGCTCGTCTGTCAGGACTGGGGCGGCGTCCTCGGGCTCCCGCTCGCGGTGCACGAGCCCGAACGATTCGCCCGTCTCGTACCGATGAACACCGGCGTTCCGGACGGGTCCCAGGAGATGAGCGAGCGGTGGCACGAGTTCGCCGAGATGGTCGCGACAGCTGACGACCTCGACATCGGCAGACTGGTCCGAAACGGTTGCTACCGCGATCTCTCGGCGGACGTGGTCGACGCCTACCGAGCGCCGTTCCCCGACGAGCGATACATGGCCGCCGCGCGGACGTTTCCCGGCCTCGTCCCGCAGTCACCCGACGATCCCGGGGCGGAGCTGCTCGCCGAAACCCAGGATCGCCTCGGCGAGTGGGAGAAACCGGCGTTCGTCCTGTTCGGGAAGGAGGATCCGATCACGTCCCACGACCGCGATCCGCTTCGACACCACATTCCGACTGCGACCGAACAGCCCGATGTATGGATCGACGAAGCCGCACACTTCCTGCAGGAGGACGCCGGCGAGGAAATCGCCGACCACATCGTCGACTTCGTCGATCGCACCTGAGCCCTCCCGTGGACTCTCCCTGCCGAACCGCTGGTGACCGTTCGTCTGGAGCTAGCGAAGACAGTTTTTGAATGGTATCTGGTAGCCATACGGGCCTGGTGTCTGAAACGAACGACCAGTCGAACGACGAGGGGCTCGTTTCCAGTGTTCGGGACGTCACCGAGGTCCAGAAAGTCATCGTACTCGATTCAAGGCCCGATACCCGAATCGCGAGTCAGCCCCACTGGAGCGGATTTTCCAGAACCAACACCTTCGACGGCGCTTCAGTGGGTGATTGTCAACCGTTTCGCGCGTCGACCCCTGCTGATGGCCAGTACACTAATACGTCATCACTCTCATCTCACGTGACTGAAAAAATTCCAAAAATTAAAGACTCGTGATAATATACTAGCAGAGAAGGAGTCCATGACCGATAGTACAACAGACACGCAGTCGGCTGACAACGGGTTCGACGTCGGCTCGAGCGTCGACGATCTCTTCGGGGAGATCGAGTCGGACGCGGAGTCGGACGGCGACCAATGGGCCGAAACCGACGACAGCGAGGAGTCCGACGCCGTCGAAGACCAAACGGCCGCCGACGTCTTCAATCAGCTCCGGACGGACGCCGGCGACGAGAGCGATGCCGACGATATTCTCGCGGACGAGAGTCCGGACGACATCATCGCGAGCGCGGACGAGCCGGACCCCGAACCCGACGCGGCGGTCGATGCGGATCTACTGGCCGACGACGACGAACTCGCGGATCTGCTGCTCACCGGCCGGTCGAAGGAGACCGACGGTGAGTTCCTCTGGATCGATCCCGATGCGGACGACGCAGGGACGGACGATTCTGATGCGGATGATACGAGGATGGACGATTCTGATGCGGATGATACGAAGATGGACGGTTCTGATGCGGATGATACGGAGACGGACGATCCGGTAACGGGTGACGAAGGCCCGCTCGAGGCGAGTGCGGACACGACTACCCGAGAGTCCGACGACGTAACCGACGTTGCGGGTCCCGATGAGCAACCCGACGCGGCCGAGTCCGTCACGGACGACACTGACGTCGACAGTGAGGAATCCTTCGCGAACGACACCGGGGCAGCAGCCGAATCCGCCACGACGTCGACGACCGAGCGCAGCTCCGACGACGGGCTCGAGACGATTTCGGACTCGAGCGTCGATACCGAGACGGACGAAATCGACGAGGCGGACTCGAGCGTTGATGCCGACGCGAACCAGAGCGACGACGTGGATCCCGATCTCGAGGGGGACGACACCGCGTCCGAACCCGCCGCCGACGGAGACGACAGCGAGGCCAATTCGGATCGCACGGAAGCGAACGACGGCCCCGCCGGTCTCCTGGCCAAAGTCCGCAATATCCTCAGCGGGCTCTTCTAACTGACCTCGAAATCGGTCACGGAAGCACTCGTTCGACCGAGACGCGTTCGTTCCTGTGCGCTCGCCCCTTTTGGGCGCTTGACCGTTCTGTGATCGACTATTCTATCAGTGACCGTTTCTGTGCGCTCAACTGTGGTGCGCTCGAGACGCTACGGATCGGGGTGCCACACGATATCGGCCCGCCGAACCGTGTACGGGCGCCCGCCACAGTTGGGACAGCACGTCCCACCGCCGGGTTCGTCGGCCCGCTCCGGAATCGTGTGCTCGTCCCCACAGTTGTCGCACTCGATCCAGACTGGCATACGAGATGCTGACGAGCGACGCGCCCAAGACCGTACTGCGGGAGAGCGACGGGTCGACGACTCCGGACGGGTAATTGCAATCCGACTCGCCACTCGAGCAACGGATTCGCTCGAGTCGTCGAAACGAGAGAAAGAAAAGACAGAGAGCCCGCAGCGTCGGTCACGGACCGCCTCGAGAGCGAGGCGGCGTTAGTCGAGGAAGCCTTCGATGTGGTCGGCGACTTCCTCGGGGGTGTCGCCGACGGGGACGCCGGCGTCGTTGAGCGCGTTGATCTTGCTCTCCGCGGTCCCGGTCCCGGAGCCGGAGACGATCGCACCGGCGTGGCCCATCCGCTTTCCTGGCGGGGCCGTCCGACCGGCGATGAAGCCCGCGACCGGTGTGTCGACGTAGTCGTCGATGAACGCGGCGGCCTCTTCCTCGTCCTCGCCACCGATCTCACCGCACATGACGATGGCGTCGGTGTCGGGATCGTCCTCGAACAGCTCGAGGGCGTCGACGAAGTCGGTGCCGATGATCGGGTCGCCGCCGATACCGATGGCGGTGGTCTGCCCGATACCGCGGTTGGTCAGGCTGTCGACGACCTGGTAGGTCAGCGTCCCAGAGCGGGAGACCAGACCGACGTTCCCCTCGGAGAAGATGTTCCCGGGGAGAATGCCGAGCTTGGCCTCGCCGGGCGTGATGAGGCCGGGACAGTTCGGGCCGATGAGTCGCGTGTCCGTCTCGGAGAGGCGCTTGTTGACTCGCGCCATGTCCTGGGTCGGAATGCCCTCCGTGATCGCGACCGCAAGGTCGAGATCGGAGTCGAGCGATTCGAAGACCGCGTCGCCGGCGAACGCCGGCGGGACGAAGATCACGGACGTGTCCGCGTTCTCCTCGTCGACCGCTTCGTGGACCGTATCGTAGACCGGCACGCCGCTGACTTCCTGCCCGCCCTTGCCGGGGACTGCACCGGCGACGACGTTGGTGCCGTACTCCATCATCTGTTCGGCGTGGAACTTGCCTTCCCCGCCGGTGATGCCCTGTACCACGACGCGCGTGTCGTCGTCGACTAGTACGCTCATTGGTCGTTCACCTCCCCAGCGTACTCGACAGCACGCTGAACCGCGTCCTCGAGGGTCTGTTCGACCGTCACGAGGTCCTCGTTCAGAATCTCCATGCCTTCCTCCCAGTTCGTCCCGGCCAGTCGAACGACGACCGGCTTGGGGATCTCGTCGAACTGCTCGAGCGCCTCGTTGATCCCGCGGGCGACCTCGTCGCCACGGGTGATCCCGCCGAAGATGTTGAAGACGACCGAATCGACGTTGTCGTCCGAGAACACCATATCGAGTGCGTTCGCGATGCGGGCGGCCTTCGCGCCACCGCCGACGTCCAGGAAGTTGGCGGGCTCGCCGCCGTAGTGGTCGACCAGATCCAGCGTCGTCATCACGAGGCCGGCACCGTTGCCGATGATGCCGACGTTGCCGTCCAGTCGAACGTAGTCGAAGCCGTACTCGTCGGCTTTCTGCTCGAGTTCGTCGCCGCCGCCGGCCGCTTCCTCCTCCATCTCGGCGAGTTCGGGCTGGCGGAACAGCGCGTCCTCGTCGATGTTCATCACGGCGTCGGCCGCGATGACCTCGTTGTCGCTGGTGACCATCAGCGGGTTGATCTCGGCGTCAGCGCCGTCCTTGTCGTCCCAGAGCTGATAGAGCGTGGTGAGGACGCTCGAGACGTCGCGCGCGATAGACTGGTCGACGCCGGCGTCGTAGACGGCCTTCCGGGCCTGGTAGGGATGCATCCCGAAGGCGGGATCGATGTGTTCCCGAGCGATCGCGTCGGGATCCTCCTCGGCGACCTCCTCGATGTTGACGCCGCCCTTGGTCGAGACCATCGCGACGGGTTTGCCCTCGCCGCGGTCCATCGTGATCCCCACATAGAGTTCGTTCGTAAAGTCGACCGCTTCCTCGACGAGGACGCGATCCACGTGATACCCCTTCAGATCCATTCCGAGGATGGACTCGGCCGCCTCGCGGGCCTCGTCCGCGTCGTCGACGAGTTTGATCCCGCCGGCTTTCCCCCGGCCGCCGACCTGTACCTGTGCCTTGACCGCGACTGGATAGCCGATCTCCTCGGCCGCGGTGACGACACCGTCGACGTCGGACGCGAGCTTCGAGTCCGGCGTCGGTACCCCGGCATCGGCGAAGACCTGCTTCGCCTGGTACTCGTGTAATTTCATACCATTCGAACGGCCGTTCCGACCTTGCTTAAATCCTGCCAGTTTCCACTCGCTACCCGTATCCATCGACATGTATCAACGACACTCCCGCTGGTACTCCCGTAGCGTGTTCTCGTTCTCCTTTCTTTGTGTGGATTTTCAATCGAAGGTGGGTGAGATGCAACCACACGTTCGAACTCGACCCCGCAGAGACGGCACGAGTGGTCGATTTTCAATATCGTCACTGGATAGCCGCTCGGTCTCGGTTCGGACGTCTCCGGGGCTCAAGCGGATCGACTGTGTTTCCGTCCCCGTGTCATAAATTCACACCCGGCCCGCCAGCACTGGGAGCCGGACGGTTCGTGGTCGAGTCGATCGGTGAACTCCAGCATAGCATTCAATGCTCGCCTCTCCGAACGACCCCTAGAGGCCACCCCTGTGACCAACTCTACCGCAACGCATCGATCGTCGGGGTGGCTGTCGTCGATAACGGCCGTGCTGCGGTTTCTGGTCCACAGCAATCTCTTTATCTCGCTGGCGACGGTTAGCGTGGCCGTCACGACGATACTCCTCGCGGACCTCCCGCTCGATCCCCTGCCGCTGTTCATCGTCTTCGCGGCGACGATGTTCGTCTACACCGTCAATCGGTTCACGGATCTCGAGGAAGACGAGCAAAACGTCCCGCGGCGCGCGGCGTTTACGAAGCGGTACGGCCGCCTCTGGCTGACGGCCGGGATCGTTCTCTACGTCACCGCGATCGGGATCGCCGTCGCGCTCGGTCTCTCGGGGGCCGCGTATCTGTTCCTCCCGCTCGCGGTCGCGCTGATCTACTCCCTCGGCGGCGTCAAACGGACCTTTCTCGTGAAGAACCTCGTCGTCGGCCTCGCGTGGGGCGCGATCCCGCTGGGCGTCGGCTACTACTACGACCGGCTCGCGTCGCTCGAGATCCTGTTCCTGTTCGCCTACGTGACGGTCATGATCACGATCGCCGCGGTGATCTTCGACGTGAAGGACATCGAGGGCGACCGCGAAGCGGGCATTCCGACGGTTCCGAACCTATTCGGCCCGCGAGCGACGCGCGTGGGGTCGCTGGTCGCAACCATTGCCGTCGCCGCCGCGGTCGTCGCCCTCGTAGCGACGGGCGTGATACCGCGCGAGTTCCTCGTCGTGCTCGCGATGAACGCCTACGTCTGTGCGTACGTTCCCTTCGCGACGCCCGAGCGCGGCCCGCTGTACTACGGCTTCGTCGTCGACGGCGAACACGTGTTCCTCGCCGCCCTCGTCTGCGCGCTCGAGTGGCTGGTCTGGTGACTCACACCACGTTCTCAGTCGTCGTCTGCGACGCCGGTCGCCCGCAGGTACTCCTCGAGCAGCGTCGGAAACTGCCCCCCGCGGACGTACCGGAGGCCGAACTCGTCGGCCCAGGAGATGATGCCCCGATCCTCGGTGACGACGCCGGCGTCCAACTCTCGAGCGAGAACCAGCAGGTCGAAGTCCTCGCGGGAGTCGAGCACGCCCTGCCGGAGCGCCCGACGGTACTTGTCACGCATGTCCGAGAGAATGCGATCGGCGTCGGTCATGTACTCCTCGCGCCCGTCATCGGCGTTCGAGCCGCCGGCAAGCGCCTCGGGATCGAGCTGTTCGACCTCGCGGATCGCCTTCTCCGAGACGCGGAGACCGCGGTCCACGCGGTCGTTCATCTCGTCGATGAAGTTGTAGACGATGTTCGCCGGAATCGTGACGCCGTACCGGTCGGGACTCTTGCGAACGACCCACGTGTCGAGCCGCGAGAACACGGCGTCGTCGACGTCCCGCTCGCGCAGCATCGTCGCGAGTTCGTCGTGAATCGACGGCGGCACGTAACAGGAGATGTTGAGTTCGAGCCGCGCGGTCGCGACGAGATCGAGCAAGCGAATCACGGCGTCCTCGAGCGATTCGTCGTCCCGACGGATCTCCTCGGTGATGAACAGCGACGTGTCGAGGACGAACTGTTGGCGCGGCAGTTCCCCGGGCATAGTCGTCAGTTGAACGGGAATCCACATAGACCTCATCCCGCGATCGATTCGGCGCGGCGGATGGCCGAACCGATCGACGATCGGTGATCGACCGGGTGTTTTTCATCGGGAACGTGGTCGGACGACGTATGGACCGCGACGAGTACCTCGAGCGACTCGGGGCGACCACGGAGGAGGCCGCCGACCTCTTCGAGCACTTCGAGCAGCGGTCGGCGGCCGGCCGGACGCACCACGTGCTCACCGCGACTCGCCACGGCGTGGAGCGTGGAACCGTCATCGTCGAGGAGAGTGATGTCGTCGTTCGCGGCTATCCGAGCGTTCCGCGGATTCTCGTTCTCGAGCCCGGTATTCCCTCGTTTTTCGAGGAGAGCGAGACGGTCGCGATCGAGGAGAAACTCGACGGGTTCAACGTCCGCATCGCAGCTGTCGGAGCGGGCTCCGAGGAGCCCCTCGCGTTCACCAGAAGCGGCTACGTCTGCCCGTACACGACGGCGCGAGCGCGAGAGCGCCTCCCGCTCGAAGAGTTCTTTTCGAGCCATCCGGCGAAAGTCCTCTGTACCGAACTGATCGGGCCGGAGACGCCGTATACGACCCACGACTACGAGGGCATCGACACCAACGAGTTCCGCGTGTTCGACATCCGCGACCGCGAGTCCGGTGCGCCCCTCGCCGTCGCCGATCGACGGTCCTGTTGTGAGGAGTACGGATTCGGACAACCGCAGCAGTTCGGACGGATGGAGCCATCGATCGCGAGTACGACGGTCGAAGCGGCGATCGACGAACTGGATACGGTGGGACGGGAGGGCGTCGTCCTGAAATCGGCTGACGGGCAGTCGATGGTCAAGTACACGACCGAATCACAGCACCACGAGGAGCTCGCGTACGCCTTCTCGCTTCCCTTCGATCACGGCCGGGACTTCGTCTTTTCCCGAGTCGTTCGGGACGCATTTCAGGCGGCCGAGTTCGACGAAACCGATGCTCGGCTCAGAGCGCGGGCGCACGCGCTCGGCGAGTCGATCCTCGAGCCGATGGTCTCGACCATTCGGGACGTGGCGGACGGCGAAACCGTCGGGGAACGACACACGGTCAGGGGCGATCCCGAGACGATCGACGCACTTCTCGAACACCTGCGCGAGCAATCACTGACCCTCGAGTTCGAGTCCGATCGCCGAACGGACGGCGAGCGCGTCGTTGAGTTCGTGAAGGTGGCCGAGTCGAGTCGCGATCGGATCCGGTACTATCTGGACGGTGGGACGCGAGACGAATGACGGGAGAGGCGGGACGAATCACGAGTGCTGTCCGATGGGAGCGAATCGAACGAGCCGCTCAGTCCAGTAGAGAATCGGGCTCGATGTCGGCTCCGGAAACGGGATCCGTCGGGCTCGAGGCGGAGGGCGAATCGATCCCGCGGAATTCGAATCTGGCACCGCCGCGCTCGCTCTCGCCGGCGGTGACAGTCCAGCCGTGAGCCGTCGCAATACCCTCGGCGATAGTTAGACCGAACCCCGTGCCGTCCGGGTCGGTCGTGTAGCCGTCTTCGAAGACCCGATCGCTGTCGGCCGGGAGACCGCGCCCGTCGTCGGCGACGTAGAACCCCGTCGACCGATCACCCGCGCTCGCTTCGATACGTCCGACTTCGACCTCGATCGCCGACCGGGCCGATTCATCACCCGCTTCAGTTCCGTCCGGAGTACCGTGTTCGATCGAATTGCGAAACAGGTTCTCGAGCAGGCGCGTGACCCGATCGGCATCCGCGAGCACCGTCGCGTCCGACACGATTGCGAGGGTCGCCTCACCGGTGTCGACGTTCTCCCACGCGGCTTCGGCGACGGCGGCCAGCGAGGTCGGCGCCGGATCGGTGACGTCGCCGCCGTCGCGGGCCAGCGCGAGTACGTCCTCGATAATCGACGCCATCCGATCGTGAGACCGCTCGACCTCGTCGAGAGACGGTTCGGGATCGTCCGCCTCGCGGGCCAGCTCGACGTAGCCGTCCGCGACGTTCAGCGGGTTCCGCAGATCGTGGGAGACTACGTCAGCGAACCGCTCGAGGCATTCGTTCTGCCGCTGCAGCTGCGTTTCTCGGCGTTTGCGCTCGGTGATATCGCGGACGATAAACAGCCAGCCAACGTGGCGATCGCGGTCGTCCTCGATCGGCGTCGTTCGGACGTGGTAGTGGCCACCCAACAGTGTTCGTTCCCGTTCAGCCCCAACCTGACGCGCCGTGAGATCATGATACTCGTCGCGTAACTCGGGAAGGCCGTCGAACAGCGAGTCGACGTCCGTTCCGATTGGCGAGCCCTCGATATCCTCAATTAGGGCTCGCCCGGCAGGGTTGGCATCAATAAGCCGATCCCGAGTGTCGACGACGAAGACGCCGTCAGAGACGGTATCGAGGACGCGGTCACGTGCGATCGGGAGGATATCGATCAACTGGTACCGGAGTATCGCGACAGTGAACAGAATACCAGCGAGAAGGAACCCGATTGGAGTCGGATCGAAGTCGAATAGACCGATGACGTCCGCGACACTCGTGATCAACGGAATCAGCGTCGCCCCGAGCACGGCCGCCGCCTGTCCGCGGTACAGCGATCGGGAGCGAAGCAAAATCATGACGGAGATCACGACCCCGACGTACAGCAGTCGGACCATCTGCTGGGAGACGGCGAAATCGTCGACGGCACTCGCAACAACTAGCGGTCCCGAGTAGAGTGCGGTCGCACACAGACATATCGCCAACGGGATGGCCCCCGGTTTCTCCCGGTGGCGCCAGACGACGATACTGAGCGCGAGACTGACCACCGTCGCCAGCAGATAGAGAGATAGTATGACGCCGTGGTCGATTGCCATCACACTGATTCTCGTCGCAACCGTGTAAAGTACTGTGGCCACCGCTCTCGGGCGCGATCCGGTATCGATCGCGCGTTCTCGAGCGCGAACGAATCATTTAGGCACCGGCCGCCGATACGAGGGAGTATGCCCGTTCCGAAATCCGAGTTCGAGGAGCTGCCGCCGTGTGACTTCTACACGCCCGCAGAACTACTCGAGGACGACCAGATGTACACCGTCTATGAGATCGCGCGCCTCCTGCAGGGACTCGAGCCCGAGGCCGAAATCGAGCCCGAGACCGAGGACGTCCTGCTCGACTGGGCGATTCCCTGGGTCATGACCAATGCGGATGACCTCGTGGTCGCCGAGCCGCGGTCCGACGACGAACCCGGCTACTACGGCCTGAAGGAATGATGCTCCTCGTGGTCGGTACCGA
This sequence comes from Natrinema zhouii, assembly GCF_013456555.2. Taxonomy (GTDB): domain Archaea; phylum Halobacteriota; class Halobacteria; order Halobacteriales; family Natrialbaceae; genus Natrinema; species Natrinema zhouii. Next base: position 108,270 of record NZ_CP059154.1, on the reverse strand, counting down.
TCGCGTCGACGCCGGCAAGACCACGTTCTCGGCCGGCCTGCTCGATCGGACCGGCGCGGTCGGTTACAAGCCCCGCGCCGGCAACGATTTCTGGTTCGACCACGACGACTGCCGGCGAGCACTCGCCGACGGGCGACTCTACGGCAAGGACGCGGCGCGGCTCTCGGCAGCAGACGGTCGCGGGCGGCCGCCCGAACGGCTCAATCCGGTTCACCGGCTCTGGCGACCTGCACCCGGCGGCGGAAGCGGCCTGCTCGGCCGGACCGATCGAGAGTTCGTCGTCGACCGAATCGGTCGCAGCGCCGACGATCCGCTATTCGTCCGCAACACGACCGCCGAGCTACCGGACGCGGTCGCCGACGCGCTCCCGCTCGCGGACGCGATTCCCGTGGAGACCGTCGACGAACTCAACGCCCTCGCCGAACGGGAGTACGTTCCCGCGTTCGAACGACTGGCCGACGAAATCGAGACGACGGAGATCGCCGTCGTCGAATCCTACAGCGACATCGCGCGCCCACTCACATCGCTGGACCCGGCGTCGATCGACGCCGTCGCGGCCGTCGAACCCGGTCGCGTCCGGATATATGCCGGCGATCGCTACTGCCGGGCCTGCGAGATCACCAGTTCGAGCCCCAGCGACGGAACGCTCGAGAAACGCGTTCCCGACGTGCTCGAGTATCTCGATCCGCTCGAGCGCGTCCGGCTGCCACCGCTCGACAGCGACGCACGGGACGATCCCGCACGGATCGCCCGCGCGTACGAGCACGCCTACGACGAGTTACTCGACGCCGTCGGACGGGTATCGGTCTAACGCTCTCCGACGCGTCTACCGACGCTCAAACGAGAGTTTAGCCCTCAAACGCCAGACCGGACGAGCCGAACCTACGCCTGTCGCGCCATCTGCGCCGACAGTTCGACGTGCTCGTAGGGATCGGTCGTCACGCTCGGTCCGTGACCGGTGTGCATCGCCTCGAGCCCCGGGTCGATCCGCTCGAGCACGCGATCGATGCTCTCGATCAGGGTCGCCCGATCGCCCTCCTCGAGGTCCGTCCGGCCGAAGCTTCCGTTCTGGAAGACGAGGTCACCCGCGAACAGCACGCTCGCGTCGCTCGAGTGAAAACAGAGGTGGTCGTCCTTGTGTCCCGGCGTGTGGAGCGCGACGTAGTCGTCGTCGCCCAACTGGACCGTCTCCTCGTCCGTGATCGCGTGGTCGACACCGTCGATCGAGGGGTCGTACCCCCACGCGTCGACGTCGAATGCGTCTTTGGCCGCCTCGAGGTTTCCGACGTGATCGCGGTGCGTATGCGTCAGGATGACGGCGTCGATGTCGTCGACTCGATCGCGGACGGCGTCGACGACGTCGAAGTTCGCACCGGTATCGACGAGTACGGGCCGGTCGCCGGAGACGAGAAAGACGTTGCTCGTAAACGCCTGGACGCCTGCCGCCAGATTCGTGATCATGGCCGGCGCTACACGGTCGAGTGATTTGGGGCTATCGACACGAGTCGGGGCGAGCGGTGAGCACATATCGGTACGTGGCATTTCGAGGGTTTTGGACGGATTGCCCGCGGGGACACTTCCACCGATCAATCATTCAGTGACGCGATTCGCTCGTTCAGCGACGCGATTCACGTCCATCCGAGTATTCACAAGGATTTTTAGCTCCGGCACGTAGTGAGTAGACGAATGAACCGGCCGGGCTCCGTCGGATTCGTCGTTCTCCTCATCCTCGCTCTCGTGGCCGGGGTAAGCGGACCGATCACGATGGCCGACACTGGATCCGCCGCGCCGTCGGCCACGGAGCCGACATCGATGGAAACCCGACCCGCGGAGATGGCCGCCCCGTCGGACGGGAGCCTGCTCGTTGCTCAGGAAGCGCAGAATTTCGACAATACGACGTTCGAAATCACCGTTCACGAGAACGCCAGTGCGACGTGGACGTTCAGGTACAAACGGTCGTTTGCGAACGAGGACAACGCGACCGCCGCCAGGGAGAACTTCGAGCGCTTCGCCGAGGAGTTGGAAGCCAACGAGACGGACCTGTACGACAGGTTCACCAATCAGTCACGAACGCTGACCGAAATCGGCACACAGAAGACCGGCCGGGAGATGGAAGCGACGAACTTCCGACGCTCCGCGCAAGTCGAAGAGCGCTTCACCGCGACGGGCGCTAGCAACCAATCCACCGCGACGGGCATCGTCGAAATGTCGTTTACCTGGAAGGGGTTCGCCGCCGTCGAACCGGACCGGATCGTCGTCGGTGACGTCTTCGAAAACATCCCGCTCGCATCCAATCAGGCGATCGTGATCGAGGCGGGCGGCGACCTCACGTTCCGATCTATCGAGCCCGACGACGGACAGTACGCTGGGACCTCGATCGAGGAGGCGGACTCCGTGCAGTGGAACGGCCAGCGAGAGTTCATCGACGGCCGCCCTAGGGCGGTGTTCGACCGCCCCGGCGCGCTCGGAGGTGGCGAGGCCGGACTGCTCGCGACGATGAGTGGTATCGGACTGGGCTGGTATCTCGTCGGTGCACTCCTCCTGATAGGCATCGCCATCGCAGCCGTGGTCTGGTACCGGCGACACGGGCCCGGTGCTGATGGGACCGCCGACGCGGCTAGCGATTCCGTCGACGAATCGGCGACGCCGTCGGCAGCCGCCGATGCAAACGCCGGGTCCCCCGCCGAGTCCGAGCTACTCACCGACGAGGAACTCATGACGGACGAGGACCGCGTCGTCACGCTCATCCGCGAGAACGGCGGCCGGATGAAGCAGGTCAAGATCGTCGAGGAAACCGGCTGGTCGAAATCCAAGGTCAGCATGCTGCTCTCCGATATGGAAGACGACGGCACCATCAGCAAGCTCCGCGTCGGCCGCGAAAACATCATCAGCCTCGAGGGCTTCGAACCCGAAGCGACCAAGTCACCGTTCGAGGAGTGACGGGCACCGACAACCCACTGATCAATGACCCGTTCTGGCGTGTCAGGGATCGACAGCCCTGCAACGAAACGGAATCCTTAAACATCGTACCGAGCAACGATTGAATAGAGACGACGCCCGCTCCGATGTCCTGTCGAGCAGCAAGACAGGGCCTGGAACGAGACGGCGCGTTGCGCTCCGATGGTGTAGTCCGGCCAATCATATTGCCCTCTCACGGCAATGACCTGGGTTCGAATCCCAGTCGGAGCACTCCTTCCTCTCGCTTTCTGGTGGTTTTCTGGTTCTCTGGAGTCGAACACATGTCCACCGTTAGAACCAACGCGATTCACCGTATTGCCCAAAAGCCACGTCGTCGTGCGATCACAGGGAGTTGTTGTACCAATGTCAGTTGAGGCATCAAGCTCGTTCCCGGGTTCACCGAAGAGCAGTTGTCGAAGCGGGAACTGGACGACTATCGATCCCACTGCGAAGACCTTCTGAAGTGGCCCCTGAACCTCGGGACGGATCCAATGAAAGCCGACGGGTACGCGCACGGTACCGTGAAAACACGGTCTTTCGGCTCTGTTGAAATCCACTTCTTTAGAGATCTGATCTAGTTAAGCTACGTATTATTACACGTCGTCTATAATGTCTAGATATATAAATTAATTGATAAATAAACCACATTGACAATCGCACTCGACTCACCAACGGGCCTTGTGGGCTCCCGGCTTTCTCGATCGGGAATCAAAGCGGTTTCTCACTGTCGACTTCGAGAGACGTGCATGTCTTAGCGTGCTTCCGTGCGGAGAGACAACATTATCCCTCTGCCAAGCCTGAACTGTATAGGAATTGGGGCAGCAATTCCATCCTGCATCATGAACCCTCCATCTTCCCCTGATATAACGGATACATTCGAAGACGATCTCGTCAACCTTCTTGCAACCGCATTTGGCCAAGGTGCCGTCATTGAAGGTACCTGGGACATCACACTCCCTATCGCTGATGCCCCACGTTGGTCAGTTACGATCGAACAGCACGAAAGCGATGACGAATCACCTTATGAACCGGAGTTCCTCGAGGAGTAACCAGTAGAAGAACCGCACAGTTTCTTTTCTAGTGGAATCATCCCACAACAAAGGTTATGTGGGTGTCCAGCATACACCGCGGTGTACTCTGCTGAAGTCGCGACGCGAGACATGGTCGGTTAACAGCATGTAGGTGAAGTACGCAGACATCATGAAGCCGCATACACAAACCTCACAGGACACAGAGACCGGTACACCGAACATTTCCAAAACAGAGCTGTTCGCCGCCTTTGCAGCAGAACGGCGGCAGTATGCGCTTACTTATCTCGCTCAGAAACCAGCGGCAATCCATCTCGGGGACCTTGCCGAATACATCTCGCTCAAGGAAAACAACCCATCATACGATTGGTATCAGCGTATTCTCGTTGACCTTCACCACCGACACCTGCCATACCTGTGTGATGTCGGTCTCGTCCACTACGAGGAGGAAACTGAACTCCTGGAACTAGCAGTCGATCGGGAGATAGTTTCCCCGTTCCTGGAACTCACTGAACACGCCGAATAATTAATCACTGCGCTGGTGACTGCAGTCAAGAACATCCCGGCCCTCATGATTTTCGATGAACTCGAGCGAATACGAGGACATCGTCGACGGTCTCGAAGCCAGCCTCCTCGAGCGCCTCAGCTATCGCTGGGCCGATGCCGTCGATATCGGTGAGGTTCTCGATCATAGTCGGTCGTCCTCGAAGTCGAGATCGGGGACGTCGAGATCGTCGTCACGGATATGTGACTTGATGCCGAACTCTCCGTGGTCGGTGACGTGTTCCCAGCCGATCGCGGCGCTGGTGATCGACTTCCCTGCGGAGTTGCGCTCCGGGGGCTTTTCAATCTCCTTGAGCTGCCGGCCGCAAGTCGAGCAGAAGCGATAACCGTGCTCGAGAGTCTCGAAGAAGCCATCTGCGAGCTTCTCGCGGCGGTGTTCGTTGTGGCATTCCGGCGAACAGAACGAGCCCTCAACCGCGAGGAGGATGAACTGATCGCTGCACTGTCCGCACTCGACGCTCTGGGGTGGTTGTGTGGACAGACACGGCTATGGGGATCCCGGGCCGCTACCAACGACTCCAGGAGAAACGGGTTATTATCAGGTATAGTGATTGTTGCGCTTAAAAAGTGAGGAAGCAGCAGTCTCTTCTACCTCTTAGTATTTGCCTGAACCTCTAAAGCCGGCAAAAAAGTAGAACTCTGTTCAAAACAGGAAACGTCTCAAGAATAAGAACTCATCTTTGAAGCTTTGGAAGGTTAAATCCAGATACGATCTCTGAGATGAAGTTGGTTCCTTTCCAAATAGGGATCATCATCATTAGAATCATAGCCTCGAGCATGAACACAACGAATGATAGAATGAAAAAATTCCCAATATGAGAGTGCCTTTGCGAATTGCCCGGTAACAATTTTCCCAATTAGCTCGTGTAGATGCGATTTTGTTCCGGTTAGATTCAGCTAAGTCTGAATATTCCTCTATGATTGAATGTTTTATGTTTTCCATCTCAACACCTTCTTTATAATACGCTTCCATTTTTGGAGCAGCTGATGACGGTTCCAAAACAGTTGGTTGAAGAACTTTGTAGGAATATCTTGGAACCTGGATAAAGAGATAGAAGATACATTTAATGAAATAACCGAGAAAAATTGTGGTCAAAATGACCACTACCAGTTCCCTCTGGTTTTCGCCAAAATAGGGCAGCATAGCTACTATATCACTTGAAATATTAGTAATGTCGACAGAATTGATTGTTGAATACACCGAATTGAGATTTCCCGTTGAAGCGATTACTGAAAAAGATGTTAAAATGAGTCCAATTGTAGCCAGTATTATCCTTAGTATGAATAATGATTGATTCTCTAATCTGGAGTTTTCCGATATCTGATGGTCAATTCTTCTACATAATTCTTCATAAAATACGTCCCACCTTTCCTCTGATTGGTCTATGGAGATATTCCTATCCGCGCTACTATCCATTTTATAGTAAATTATCTCTCAATGACTATTATCTTGCGGTAAGCGAGTATATGCTTATGAAAAGACAGGGAACAAGATCCTGTATAAAGAGTGGGATATCAACTACTGTTCGTATAGTAGATGGTTTGACGGAGGTCCTGTGAGTTGGGGTGACTGTCGATCGCGTCGAGCTCCTTGAGGTCCCGGAGTGCATTGTAGACCGTCCGCTGGGCCAAGAGTGTTTCTCTGCGGAGCTCCTGCTGGGTGAGCTTCCCTTCGTACTCGAGGATCCTGTAGACGAGCTTTGCCGTCGGCGGCATCGCCTCAAGTTCCTTCGGGACGTGTTCAGGCATCGTCCTCTGTGGCCTCCTCGATCACGTCGACGCGATCGAATGGGATCAGCAAGCGTAGCGCGTGTTCGAACGATCGGGGCGGCTGCTCGCTGGGGTCCTCGGCGACGGTGTGAGCTGTGATGAACATGGTAGGAGAATCCGCTGGCTGTCAGCCGACCCCCGATATCATTGTTGCCTCGGTCGGGGATCGAAGTAGAGACAACCGTTACAGTCACAGTAGGTGATAATAGTTCTATAAACTAACAGACCACACCGATATTCGGCGTTTTTTAGATAACTATCTCAGGAGTAAAGGACGCCTCGTTGAATTTGTCGATTTGCTTCTAACATAACACTTCCCGCGAATAACGCGGATAAGACTACGATACTCATGAAGAGGTTTTCCAGCGGCATTGTGAGGCCCATGGCGGAGTACGTTACTATGGCACCACCCCATGCTACCGACATAGACGATATTTGAACGACAGCCATCGAGATAATTACTATTGTTCCGATTATAGACAGAAGTAGAGGGGCCGTGATTGTCTGTGAAGGGGTTCTGGCATCGACTTTTGGGCCTAATTGGTTGAGGAGGACTCCAACCAACTTTTCATTGAATCGGGAGATGCTCCGTGGATGTGGTAGCACATCTGCAACCGCAGGGATCAAGTGCTCGGTCAGCCTGAAGAAGAGCAGCCAGAGACCAGAAGCGATGACGCCATCCATCGCTACTCCATGGGCTGTCTGAATAAACCGAGTGATCGATTCAATGAGCTGCATAATAGGATATTACACATTCCTACCTAAATAGATACGGTGCGATCGATTTATTCCGTCGAATAAGTGTGTACCCAAGCATCGTGGGCACAGTATTGACTTACCACAGCATCGCGATTCCGAAGCCGATCGAGAGAATCAGTCACAGTTGATTCCAGAAGGCTCGTTTCGGAGACGATCTCCGAATACGTTAGCGGACCCTCGTACTCGAGAATTTTGTAAACGAGCTTTGCGCCCGGAAGGAGATCGGTTATCACCGACGGGAGTTGTTCAGTCATTGGACCCACCTTGCTCGAAGTCGATCGCGACGCCGTCTGGCTCGTGGATCTCCATGTCCAGACGGATGGCATCCGACCGGCAGATCAACGCCTCGCGGCCATCGACTCGCTCGGTGATCGTGATCATGTCGTCGAACGGCCGGAACTCTTCGTGGTTCGACGGAACTGCCGGGCCCGTGATCTCGACCCAGCCCCGCGGGATCTCATGGGCCATGGCGATCGAGATGACGAGGACGCCGTCGTGGATCTCGTTGCCCAGCTGCTCGAAGTGGTCGCGTGCCTCCAGGAGCGTCTCGATCGACGGTGGGCCGGAGATCATCGCGACGTCGTCATGCTCGAGGGCGTTTCGCCAGAGTTCGTGGTTGTCTTCGAAGACGCTCACGCTTTCTCACCTCGAACTGCACCACGGACTGTTCGCGAGTCGACCTTCGAGCAGTCGAAACAGAGCGTGTTGTGAGGGTGATCGTGGCCTCGGTTGATCGCGTAGAGTTCGCGATCGACGTCCTCGGGGTCGAACGTCCGTCCGCAGTACGTGACGCCGATGAGACTCTCAACGCAGTAGCCGTTATGGCCGTTGTCGAGGTTGACCACGTAGCCGGTCGTCACGAGTCATCACCCCCTTCGGTTCGCGTAGAGTTCTCAGACTGTGAGACGGGGCGATTAGTCCCTAGATCAACTGATCGCAGAGCGTTATATCCAGCGACTACTGTGCAAGCATTAGTTATTTCCAATAATATGGAGTACGCTTTACCGGCCCCAATCAACAGAAATTTCGCTTTCACCCCACACCCAGGGGCCGGAAACGTGTTGCATGACTAGCTATCCCTTAAATAGGGATGCTGGCGCGTTTCCCAATCATGGTGGTTGATCGGGCTGCAGAAGTCACTCATCATTCTCGCTCCGGAGTCGGAGTTGCTGGACGCGGTCGTTCGCCAGTCCGATCACTTCCTCTCGCGGATCGTCGACTCTCGAGAGGTTCGATTCGATCTTTTCACGGGGTTTCCATCGGTTGTTGATCCCGACCCCACGTACGACCATCGTCGTCCGTGATCTGGAACAGGTTCCCGTTCCCACGAGCGGCTTCGAACGCTCGATAGATCTCCTCAAGGCCGTATCCGGCTCGATTGAGTGTGCCGACCACCGACGGTTTGCTCGCAGGTCGATGGCGATGTGGTCGAGTTGCTTCTCCTCGCTGATCGACCCAACTTTGCCCCAGAATCGCTCATCGTAGAGCGACTCGATCGCACGGTGGCACGACGGGCAGAGGTCAACGAGGTTGGTGTCGGCGTCAGATCCTTCGAACCGCTTCGGGACGATGTGGTGTCGCTCGAGGATGTCCGGGTTCCCGCGACTGCAGATGTAACAGTCGTCTCGATCGATCCGATGGTTTTCGGCGCTTCTACACCGCCAGTATACGGTACAGACTGCCCACTATAGGGGGTTCTTACGTGGTCATGTGAAGAATTTGATGAGTGCCCGGGGAGGGCTCCGAACCCTCGATCTCCGCATGTCCCAGGTTCGAGGCTCGGCAGAGTCCTCGAGGGACACGGAGGCTTCCAAGGCGAAACCGCACCGAATCTCTGAACCCTATGAGTGCGGCGCTATGTCCAGCTAAGCCACCCGGGCTCGGTTACGAGTAGTGGGGTGCATTTCTTTAAGCTTTGTATTCGAGGCCGCCGTGCAACGTCGACCCACGGATTTATCATACGGTGTTACGAACGGCAGGACATGAGCGTTCCCGGCATCGTCACCGCGACTCTCGATGGCGAGGAGATTGCGGCGCGAGTCTCTCTCGGCAGCGACGACGAGCTCTTCATTACGCCCTCACGGACCATCGTCTACCGCGCCGACGGCCTCCTGAGCGACGAATCGGCTGACGAATACCCCCACGACGCCGACCGACTGACGCTCTCCGAAGGTCGGCGCAAGACGAAGTTCACGCTCGAGTACGCACTCGACGGGGAACGAACCTTTACGATTCCCTCGAGTGCGACCGACGACGTGCTCCATCCCGTCCTCGCCGGCGTGTTAAACGGTAACGGAATCACTGATCCCGGCGAGACGGTCGTCAAGACCTATCGGTTCAGCGAGCTGACCCTAATCATCACGAGCGATCGACTGGTCAAGCACATCGGCGGTGCGGTCTGGGACGGCGACTACGAGGAGTACCACTTCGACGACGTGACCAAGCTGGCCTTCGAGGACGGCAGCGTCGCCACCCAGATCGTCCTCACCGTCGACGGACGCCCCCAGCGGATCAAAGCGCCGAACGAGCAGGCGAACGATCTCCGGGAACGGCTCCAGCGAGCCCTCTTCGAGTACCACGACGTCGGCTCGCTCGAAGAACTCAACGAGACGGTCGGCGAGGACGAAGACGACGACACCGACGCCGGTCGTGGGGCGTCCGTCGACTTCGGCGGCGGCGTCGACCCGCTCGATGCCAACCCGCCCGAACCGGACGATCACGATGCGAGCGCTGAGAGGGCTCGCGACGCGACCGATTCGGGAGCCGCGGATCCGCTCACTGGCGGCGAAACGAACGGCGTTGCGACCGCCGAATCCGGACGACAGTCGGGTGGGAGCGACGGCGGACAGCCCACGTCGCAGGCGTCGGCACCGGCGAACCGCGACCGTGACGACTCGGTGGGAACCGCGGAGACCGGCTCCCTCTTCGAGGCGGACGACGATATCGACGCGGTAGCCGGTGTCGACGATCCCACGGCGCAAGCTGCCGCTGACGCCGCCGAGGCCACAGCCGAGACCGACCCCGAACTCCTCGAGCGCCTCGACGCGCTCGAGGTGGCCGTCGAGCGCCAGAGCGAGGTCATCGAGAAACAGGGAGAGATGATCGAGCAGCTGATCGCGGAACTCCGGCAGGGCCGCTAATCGTCGCGTCCAGTCACTTTTCGAATACAGGAGGAGCCGAAGGGGCCGAGTTCGCCCGCCTCGAGATCGATGAAGTAGCCGGTCGAGAGCCCGGAGCCACAGCGTTGACAGGTGAACTCGCCTTCTTTCGTGATCACGTCCTGCTCGAAGCGGACGTACTGACGGCTCTTCGGGCGGACGATCCCGTCGTCGCGTTCGATGAGACCGCGGAGCTCGGCACGGTCGAGGATCGTCCGCATCACCGTCGGATCGCTCGTAACCGTCTCGATCCGATCGATCACCGCGGCCAGCGGGAGCGATTCGTGCTCGAGCCGAGCGAGCAACGCCAGCCCGAGTTCGACGCGGTCGTCGCTGGTCTCGCGGTCCGTATCGACGCCGGAACCGTCGTCGTACTCGGTTCGTTCGGTCCGGTCCCCGTCGCGATCCATCTGTCTGTGCTGTCGTCTCGGAGCGAATAAACGTTGTTCCTCTCGAAGTCGAACGGCACGATTCCGGAGTAGAAGAACGACGCCGACCGTTCCCAGGGTCTGGGAATCCACAGGTCGTTGATACCGTTGCTCCACGGAAATCCGAGCGAGGCAATCACACGGCCGGAACGCACTCCGGCGAACACAGACCAATGAGTCAGACGATCGTCGATACGGCTGACGAGGGATCGATCCGGAACGGAGAGCGCGAGATCGCTCCTGAGCGACGGGGATCCGAGTGTCCGGAATGCGCGGGCTCGATCCAGCACGACGAGGAACACGGCGAACGGACGTGTGGGGAGTGTGGCCTCGTCCTCGAGGCGGACGAGATCGATTACGGTCCCGAGTGGCGGGCGTTCGACGATACCACCGACCGACGACGGGTCGGTGCGCCGGTGACGCCGCTTCGACACGACAAGGGCCTGAGTACGACCATCGGCTGGGAGAATCGGGACGCCTACGGCAACCATCTCTCGGAGCGAAAGCGCGAACAGCTTCGCCGGTTGCGGACGTGGAACGAGCGATTCACCGCGAAAAGCGCACAGGAGCGCAACCTCAAACAGGCCTTCGGCGAGCTCGAACGCATGGCGTCGGCGCTCGGCCTGCCGAAGCCGTGTCGCGAAACGGCCGGCGTCCTGTATCGCCGAGCCGTCGAGGACGGACTGCTCCCCGGCCGCTCGATCGAGGCGATGACGACCGCGTGTCTGTACGCCGCCGCCCGGCAACACGGCACGCCGCGGACGTTGGTCGCGTTCGCCTCGGTGAGTCGCGTCGAGAAGCTCCCCGTTCAGCGGGCGTATCGCTATCTCTCAGAAGAACTGGGCCTGCAGATCGAACCCGCCGATCCGATCCATTACCTCCCGCAGTACGCCTCCGAACTCGAGATCAGCGACGACGCCGAACGGCTCGCTCGAGAGATTCTCGAGGCGGCCATGGAGCGGGACCTCCATAGCGGTCGAAGCCCGGCCGGGCTGGCGGCTGCAGCGATCTACGGCGCAGCGCGGCTGACGAACGAACGGGTCACACAGGAGACCATCGGCGACGAGACCGGCGTCAGTTCGGTCACCGTCCGAAACCGATACCAGGAACTGCTGGCGGCCTACGAGGAGACTCGAGACCGACGATGAGCCGACGCGAACTCGAGCGGGAGCTACTCGAGGTGCTCGCCGATGGCGCTCCGCGCTACGTCGTTGATCTCGCCGCGGCGGTCGACGAGCATCCGGTAACGGTCGAACACGCGTGCGACCGCCTCCGCGATGACGGAGACATTCGTTCGATCGGCTGTGGCCGATACAATATCACCGTGGCCGGCCGTCGACGGCTCGCTACTGCCGTGCAACCGGCACCCAGCGGATCGGATGGCCGGACGGAAACGAAAGGCCGACCGTAAAACGATTGGAAACGATTGGATTGGAGCTATTTTGGGGAACGGAGCTATGTCGGGGCGTCCTATCGCTCGAGGAATCAGCCCTCGTAGCCCGCGTACTCCATGAGGTTCGCGAAGATGTCGGTATCCATCACGTCGCGGTAGACGATGGCGTTGACCATCCCGCCGGGGTAGGAGTTCCCGTTCATCGCGTGGTTGACCTTGTGGCAGTGCATGAGGTAGATGCCGGGGTCGGCATTGGCCTTGAACTCGACCGTGTATCGTTCCGCGGGAGCAATGTTGATGACGTCCTGTTCGTACTGGGCCACGTCGGGAATCTGACCGCCGTCTTTTTCGACGAGTCGGAACCGGTGGTTGTGGGTGTGCATCGGGTGGGACATGTAGCCCGCGTTGACCATGTGGAGGCGAACGGTGTCGCCGTGGTCGACGATGATCGGCGAGCCGTCTTCGGGGTGAAGCGTTCGCGGGAGGCTCTTTCCGTTGATCGTGAACACGTCCGGATTGCGATTGCGGGGACTGTAGTCGACGTCCTCGCCGGCCATCTGTCGGTTCACGCGGGAGTCCCACTCTTTGAGGGTGAAGAAGTACTCCTTGTCCGCGGGCTCGTACCCCTTCGGGTCGACGCGGAAGATGCCGTACATCCCCATATCGATGTGGCGGTGGGTCTGGTAGTGGCAGTGATAGAGGTGCGTCCCCGGAACGTTCGCAGGGATGGTGTACGTGTGTTTCTCACCGGCGTTGACCGTGACACCCGTCGTCGTCGGGACGCCGTCGTTCTCCCACGTCTTCTGCGAGCCGTGGAAGTGCAGCGTGTGTGGCATGTTGGCGTCGGAGTTGTCCAGCGTCACCTCGATGTCGTTGCCTTCGGTCGTCCGGAGGATCGGCCCCGGAACGCTCGGCTTCCCGTCGTCGGCCTGGAACGCCCAGACGCTCGGGAGCTCTATCGGACCGCCCATCGAATCCATCGGATGGACGGCGTGTCGGGACGTCACCGACCGTAGAGTGACGCTGTCGCCCTGCTCGTCGACCTGCACGACCTCCGGGGAACTCGTCCACGGGAGATCGGATCCGGAGTCACTCGAGGACTCCTCGGACGAATTCGACAGCTCCGAATCCTGTGTAGTCCCCTGACCCATACAGCCCGCCATGCCAGTTAGCGCTGCCACACCGCCAGTCGCAGCAACGAATTCGCGTCGCGATAGCCCCAGTCCGGGTGCACCAATACGATCACTCATAACAACTCATCCTACGAAGTATCGATGTATAACGGGTCGAGCTAGTTCTTACGGATCGGGAAGTCTCGAGAACATGTTCACCGTTACTATTTAAACGAATCCGCGGCGGACCGCCGATACCCACGCCTGGCGGGTATCAGTCCGGAAGCGAGGAACACCACCCGAATCTCGTCGTCCGCGCTCGCAATCGGTCGGTTACTCGGTCCAGACCGTCTTTCGGTTGACGAACTCGAGCATCCCCTCCCGGGCGAGTTCGCGGCCGTAGCCCGACTCCTTGACGCCGCCGAACGGGACGCGCGGATCGGATTTGACGAGCTGATTGATGTAGACGCAGCCGGCGTCGATCTCGCGGGCGAGGCGTTGACCGCGTGCGCGGTCAGTCGTCCAGACGCTCGCGCCGAGACCGAGCTCCGTGTCGTTGGCCTTCGCGAGGAGTCCGTCCGCGTCGTCGATCTCGTAGACGGCGGCGACGGGGCCGAACGTCTCCTCGCTGTCGGCCGGACACCCCTCCGGGACGTCGGCGAGCACCGTCGGCGGATAGAACGCGCCGTCGCGGTCCATCGGCTCGCCGCCGGTGAGCACTCGAGCACCGGCCTCGACGCTCGCTTCGACCTGTTCGTGGAGGGTTTCCATGAGGTCTTCGCGGGCCTGCGGGCCGACGTCCGTGTCCACGTCCATCGGGTCTCCGACAGTGAGCGATTCGACCTCGGCGACGAACCGCTCGAGGAACTCGTCGTAGACGTCGGTATGAACGAGAAACCGCTTTCCGGCGATACACGATTGCCCGCCGTTCTGGTTGCGCGCCCACGCGCCCGTCTCGGCCGCGTCCTCGATGTCGGCATCGTCGAGGACGACAAATGGGTCGCTCCCGCCCAGTTCGAGGACGGACTTCTTGAGTTGGTCGCCGGCCGTCGAGGCGACCGCGCGACCCGCCGGACCGCTGCCGGTGACGGTCGCGGCTTTGACGCGCTCGTCCTCGATAATGTCATCGACCAGGTCGGACGGAATCAGCAACGACTGGAAGACGTCCTCGGGGTAGCCGGCCTCGCGGAACACGTCCTCGATGGCCTGCGCACAGCCGGGAACGTTCGAGGCGTGTTTGAGCAGCCCGACGTTCCCCGAGGTGAGGTGCGGAGCCGCGAATCGGAAGACCTGCCAGAACGGGAAGTTCCACGGCATCACCGCCAGGATGGGGCCGAGCGGATCGTAGACGGTTTCGACGTCCGATCCCGGCGGACTCGGATGGGAGTCCGCCTCGAGATAGGCGCTCCCGTGTTGGGCGTAGTGGTCACAGACCCAGGCACACTTCTCAATCTCGGCGAGCGCCTGCGAGATCGGTTTGCCCATCTCGCGGGTCATCGTTTCCGCGTACTCGCGTTCGTTCTCGCGGAGGACATCGCCCGCGGCTGCGAGCAGTTCCTCGCGCTCTCGAATCGGACGTTCGCGCCATTCCTCGTACGCCGCCGTCGATCGCTCGAGGGCGTCCTGAACGTCGGACGCGTCGTGCTCCTCGACCGTTTCCGCTCGCTCGCCGGTCGCCGGATTGATCACCTGCATACGCATGAGTGTGTATGGCGAAGACGATTAGTGGTTACGCCGGTCGGGCCGAGACGTCCGAGCGGAAACGATCGGCAGTCGCTCTCGAACAGCATCGAGTCAGTACCAATCGCCCCGAACGAGTTCATCCGAAAGTACAACTGGGAGAATCATCACAGTTCGATCATGCCAGCGATCACGTCGGTAGACGAACTCGAGGCGACGCCACACGCCGAAGTATTCGAGGAACGGACACCGCGAACGGTGCGATTACGCCTCGAGGCGGACGATCGCGTACCTGCGCATCGCCATCCGGAGTCGAACGTGATTCTTCACCTGCTCGAGGGGGAGATCGAACTCACGCTCGACGACGAGGTCTATCCCCTCGAATCGGGAGATATCGCCCAGTTCGACGGCGATCAGGATATCTCCCCGCACGCGATCGATGATAGTACGGCGCTGCTCGTCTTCGCGCCGAAAATTGACTCGTAACGAGCGCTCCGGTTCCCGCTCGGTCGAACGGTGCTGGACCGCTCACCCGACCGTCGTCGCGATTCCCTTCGTCTGCCGGTAATCGCTGGCCAGTAGCGCCTCGAGTCGCGCGACGATCGCCTCGCGATCGCCGTCGACCCACTCCACAGGATCCTTGATCGGGACGACCATGAAACCGCGACCGCGGATCTCGGCGGCGTGGAGCGCTCCCATCTCGAGGTCGAACCGTCGTCGCTGGGTCGTGTACTCCCGGAGGACGCGGTCGGTCGCCCGGGCTCCGACCGGCAGGAGGATATGGGCGTTGATCGCGCGGAGTTCGGCGTCGAAGAAGCGCTCGAGGTCGGCATACTCCTCGGCGGTCGGTGGCTCCCCGTCCGGCAGGCTACACATGTGGACGTAGCTCAGAAAGCAGTTCTCGAGGACGGGTTCGTCACGGGGTCCGCTCGCGAAGCCGACCTCGCGGAGGACGTCCTGGACCGCGAGCCCGCTCTCGGTTTCGGTGAACGGGACGCCGGTGGATTCGCCCCCGTGGATGCCGGGGTAGTCACCGATCACGTGAAAATCGGCGTTGGCGTCACCGTAGCCGAAGACGGCTGTTCGATCACCGGGGTCGGAACGGTCGAACGGCGGTCGGAGTCCGAACGGGTTGCTCGTCCTGTCGGTGACGTTTCGCACGACCGGGAGAACGTCGTCAGCGGCAAAAACCCCAGCGGTCGCGGCGGACCGATCCGGAAGTCGTCCGGCTTTCGCACCCGCTATCGAGCCGGGAGCGCCGCTCAGTCGGATGGCGGTGGGTTTATACTCCATTCGCGTGTTTCGTGTCGTACATGTATCAGGTGGGGCACTACGGCGGTGCGCTCGCGGCGTACGCGCCGCTTGGCACCGTCGTTACGATGGGTGGATACGGCGAGATCGCGATCGTCGGCGGCCTCGTCTGTGTCGCCCTGTCGACGCTGCCGGACTACGACCACCGGCTCCCGTTGATCGAACACCGCGGCCCGACCCACACGGTTCTATTCGCGCTCCTCGTCGGAGCCGGGCTCGCAGCTCTGACCGCCGCTCTCATCGACGCTTCCTCCGCGTTCGTCGACGCCGGGGTCGTGAGCTTCGCGTTCCTCGTCGGCGTCATCTCGATCGGTTCTCATCTCCTCGCGGACGCGCTGACGCCAATGGGGATCCGTCCGCTCTGGCCGGTCTCGCGCCGTCGATACTCCCTCTCGGTGACGACCGCTGCGAACCCGATCGCCAACTACGGACTGCTCGGACTGGGCGTCGTCGCCGTTCTCGCAGGAATCGGAATCGTCGTCGTCTTCGGCTGATTCATCCCTCGCAACGCGACTCCAACGCTACGGTGAGAGTGTGTCTGACGTCTCGCTCGAGGCGGATCCCCGTCGCGTAAGCACGATTCCGGCGACGAACGTCGCCAGTAGCGCGACGGCAGCGGCGAGATACGGAATCTCGACGGCGGGGTTCGCCGCCTGTCGACCGAAGAAGAGAACGACAACCACGATCGGCGGTGCCGCGAGCAGGGAGGTTACGGCCCGTCCCGTAAATCGCCGGCGACCGATCAGCGCGGCGACGATGGCCGCGCCGAGCAGCGTGAGAGCCACGGCGTACTGGATCAGTTGCATCGTCGGCGAGTAGCTCGAAATCTCGGCGCCGACGACCGGGCTGAGGGCGACATGTGCGGGCAGTGCAACGATTCCGAGCGCGAGCGCGCCGGTGACGTGCGTTCCCGTCAGTCGCGGTGCCCAGACGAGGACGGTGGCGATCAGAAAGAGTGTGAAGATGGTGACGGCCGTCCAGAAGTGCAAGGAGAGGATGTCCATCGTGTACTGCTGGACGGTTTCGCGGCCGAGCGCGACCTGAATCGGCGTCAGGACCATTCCGGCCACGACCAGTCCGGTGACCCGCCGGTCGACATTGGGGAGTCGCCACGCTGCGAGCGCGGAGCCGACGATCGCGAACCCGGCGAACATCGAAACGAAGCGGTGGAACCACTCGTAGAAACTCGGCATGCTCCCCGGGAGCAGGTTGTACGGCCCGGCGTCACACCGGGGCCAGTTGGCCTCGCAGGCCAGCCCCGAACCGGTCGCCTTCGCCGCGACGCCCAGCAGAATCGTCGCCGCGACCAGCGCGAGCGTTGCGGTCAGCAGGTGCGGATAGCTGAACCGATCGATCAACGACCGAAGTCTCGAGTCGGGCGCGTGATTGTCGTACGACACGGGCGTTCTGTCGAGGGTTAGGACGGCCCGTACTTAGGTTGACCGAGTCGTCCGATTCGACGGGGATCGGGCGTTCGTCGACGACGGCTGAGCGACCGGCTTCGGCTCGAGGTGTGCTCGCTCGCTTCGAATGCTCACGCCGACCGACGGCCCGGTGTTCGCCGCATTCAAGAACCGTCCCTGCCAGCACCCGACATGGACAAACGCGAGCGACTCGAGGCCTTCCTCGAGTCCAACGGGCTCGATTCGGTCTGGTTCGCCCGGCCGAACTCGTTTGCGTGGCTCACTGGCGGAAACAACGTTATCGACCGCGAGGGAGACACCGGCGTCGCCGCCGTCGGCTACGACGGTGACGAGATCACGATTGTAGCGAACAACATCGAAGCCGAGCGCATCGTCGCCGAGGAGCTGCCCGACTTCGACCGAAACGAGGTCACAGTCGAGCAGTTCCCCTGGTACGCGTCGTCGCTGGCCGAAGCCATCACCGAGCGCGTCGGGGACGAACGGGCTGCGATCGACATCGAAGTTCCCGGACTCGAGCGCGTCGATCCGACCGCGCTGCGGCAGCCGCTGACCGAGCGCGACCGGGAGCGATACCGCGAGCTCGGCGGGCAGACGGCGTCCGCCGTCGAATCGGTCTGCAGGGAACTCCGGCGTGAGGATACGGAACACGAGGTCGCGTCGGCCTTGCGAGTCGCCCTCTCGGCCCGTGACATCGAGGCTCCCGTCGTCCTCGTGGGCGGCTCGGAGCGGGTCCAGCAGTACCGACACTACACGCCGACCGACGCCGAACTCGGCGAGTACGCGCTCGTCTCAGTCACCGCCGAACAGGCCGGCCTCCACGCGAGCTGTACGCGGACCGTCGCCTTCGATCCCCCGTCGTGGCTCGCAGAGCGCCACGAGGCCGCCGCTCGCGTGGAGACGACGGCGCTGGCCGCAACACAAGCAGCAGCTGGGAGCCGCGGCAGTACCGGCAATGCCGACGGCGACGGCACCGCTGGTGACGTCTTCGGTGCCATTCAGGAGGCCTACGACGCGGTTGGCTACGACGGCGAGTGGGAGCACCACCATCAGGGCGGGGCCGCCGGCTTTGCCGGTCGCGAGTGGATCGCTACGCCGAGCCACGACGCGCCGGTCGAAGCACCGATGGCCTACGCGTGGAATCCGACGGTTCAGGGCGCGAAAAGCGAGGATACCGCACTGGTCACCGACGAGGAAATCGAGACGCTGACGGCGACGGGTCGCTGGCCGACGACGACCGTCTCCGCGGTCGATCGTGACTTCGAACTCGAGCGGCCGGACGTACTCGAACTCGAGGGGTAGCACTGCGGAAACGGACGGCAAACAGGCGCGGGCTATTCGTCGGTCCCGCGGCTGTCGGAGTCACCGTTCTCGCCGGTATCGTCGCTCTCGCTGCTCTCGTGGCTCTCGCCGTTGTCGCCCTCGTCGGATTCGGTATCGACGGTGTCGATCTGCATGTCGTCCTCGAACTCGATAACGTCGGCGTCCGGGTCGGTATCGGGATCTGCATCCATCGCTGAATCGTCGTCGCTCGTCGGTGCCGTGTCGTCGACGGTGATCTTCACCGGTTCGACGTGCTCCTCGAGCTCGGCTCGAGCGTCGCGATCGCCCTCGCGGTCGAGGACGCGATCGAGCGTGAAGATGGTGTTCAGCTCCTGTTGCACCTGATCGACGACGCCGCCGACGAGTTCGCTGGGCTGGATCGCGGTGTACTCGTAGGGATTGTTCCCGGCCCCCTCGCTGGCGCGTTTCTCGCGCGAGACGCGGTCTTCCTCGTGGAGTTCCGCGAGCGCCTCGCGGACCGTGCTGGGATAGAGACCGGTCCCCTTCGCGACCTCTTCGGAGGTACTTCCGGGATTCGCCAGCAGGTAGACGTAGATCTTCGCGCGGGTTTCCGTGTCCAGGATCCACGAGAGCAGGTCGACGATCCGCTGGTCGAGCTCCTCGACGGCCGGGTTTCGGCCGGCCTCGCGCTCGACGAAGTCGTCCGGTCCCTCGAGCGATTCGTCTCCGTCGTCGGTATCGACCGGATGCTCGTCTGTGTCGTCGGAACTCATGTGGGTTCTCGTACAGGATGAGGCCTCGAGCGGAGTTAAACCTTTGTGGGGCTAACTCGACAGTGTTCAGGAACGGTCGACGGAGTGGGCGTGAAGGTTTCGACGTATTGTCACACGGCATTCGCGTTGGTCTGGAACCAGCTTTCCTGAACACGACCGGCGAGTTCGACCTCCCACGTAAGCCGAATTCTGTCTACCGCTTGTTGACAGTATACAGCCGAAAATCAACGTCGTATCGCGTATTCTACCACGGATTTATTTCTCTCCACAGAATGGTAGTAACTATTTATTATAACACTGTGAATATAATTGTTCTAATTCGGAAGTATTATTACCTGATTCCAAATCTTCATATTGAAGGATATGGCTGGATTATTTCGCTCGGCATGGCAACAATACCGGTCAGTTCCAATCGTTTATCGAATCGGAGCAGCGTTCGTTCTCGGTGCTCTCGTTGGACTGATAGCCGGTCAGCCGGCAACGTCACTGCAGCCGGTCGGAGATCTGTTCGTCCGATTACTCGAGATGATCATCGTCCCCATCATCATCTTCACACTGCTGATGGCGACGCGAGAACTCTCCCCGAAAAACTTGGGGAGGGTCGGCGGGCAGGTCGTGCTCCTGTATATCGTCACGACGGTCGTTGCGATC
This sequence comes from Natrinema zhouii, assembly GCF_013456555.2. GTDB lineage: Archaea > Halobacteriota > Halobacteria > Halobacteriales > Natrialbaceae > Natrinema > Natrinema zhouii. The sequence goes on along the minus strand of NZ_CP059154.1, from coordinate 87,980 downwards.
GCGATGGGACTCGGTGTGAGCAATCTCATCGATCCCGGTACGGGGATGACCATCGAGGAGACGGACGTCCAGACCGAACAGACACCGTCGTTCGTGGACCAGGTATTCAATATCGTCCCCGAGAATCCGTTCGCTGCGATAGCTGAGGGGAACATCCTTGCGATCATCTTTTTCACGCTCATCTTCGGCCTCGGGATGACGATGGTGCGAGCGGAAGTCGAACCGGACTCGGCGGTCCGGAACGGCATCGACACCATCTTTGACATCGTCGATGCCGGAGCAGAGGTCATGTTCAAAATCGTCTGGGGAATTATGGAGTTCGGCGTCCTCGGTGTGTTCGCGCTCATGGCAGCGTTGTTCGGAGAAGTCGGCGTGCAAGCGATTCGGGCGTACTTCTCTCTCTCCATGACTCTCGTGATCGCTGTCGGCCTCCAGATTACCCTCGTCTATCTCCTCCTGCTCATCCGAGGGGCAGTCGGCGCGTCACCGCTGGACTTCCTGCGTGGTATCAAAGAGGCGCTCATCACGGCACTCAGTATCCGCTCGTCTACCGCGACGCTTCCCGTCTCGATGTCGGACGCCGACGAGAACCTCCGCGTCGAAGAGCGCGTGTACGGCTTCTCACTCCCGCTTGGCGCGACGATCAATATGGACGGAACGTCGATGTACCTCGGCATTGTCGCCGTCTTCGCCGCGAACATGGTCGGCGTCTCCCTGACGCTGGCCGAACAGTTCGCCATCCTGCTTACCGCACTCCTCGCGAGTATCGGCACTGCGGGCGTCCCCAGTGCGAGCCTCGTCATGATGACTGCGGTGTTGACGCAGGTGGGACTCCCGCTCGAGGTCATCGGGATGATCGCGGGTATCGATCCGCTGCTCGACCGCCTTCGGACGATGAACAACATCGCGGGCGACCTTGCAGTGACCACGGTCGTCGCGAAGTGGAACGACGCGATCGATCTCACGAACGGCGTCTGGGCCGACGCACCGGCCGAGTTCGGTGACGAGTCCGTGAGTGCGACGGACGACTGAACGAGACCGCGACGGACGACTCTCCCGTGGTATCCGAATCGAGACGAACCGATCGGTGATCGTGCACGCGAACTCACGATCGGCGCTACGAAAGGTATCTGCGAACGCTCACCCCTCGAGCGACCGCCACGAACCTACTGCGTCTGCAAGATGAGCGACTCACACAGCGCGTCGGGTCCCTCTTCCTCGAGCAGACGGCGTTGTCGGTCCGCGCCGTTTTCCCGCTCGTACACGTCTCTGATGCCGTTGATGTCGAGGCGCTCGCACTCGCGGTCGACGAGTTCGCCCAACTCGACGGTTCCCTCGAGGTCGCGGTCGATGAACGACGCGTCCTGCCCGTGGCGGATCGCCCGCCACTTGTTCTCGTCGAGTAGTTCCCGGCGGTGTCGGTGGCCGCTCGCGCCGTCTTCGTACTCCTCGGCGAGGGCCTCGACGAGCGCGTGAGCGTACTCGACGAACGCCAGCACGATGTCGGGATCTGCCTGTCCGTCCGGGGTGCGCAGTTCGACCGTCCCGTGGGCGGTGTGGGGCCGCACGTCGTACCAGAGTTCGCCGCGGTCGTTGATCGACTCGGTCTCGAGCATCAGTCGCTCGAACCGGTCGAACGCCTCGAAGTCCTCGAAGTGGGTCGGTATGCCGGTGTTGGGCAGCGCCTCGAAAATCTTCGCGCGGGCGGACTGGAGTCCGGTATCGAACCCGTTCCAGTAGGGCGAGTTCGCGGAGAGCGCAAGCATGATCGGCACGTACCACCGCAGTTCGTTGGCGATCCAGACCGCCTTGTCGGCGTCGTCGACGCCGACGTGAATGTGGACCCCGGCGGTCGTATTTCGGTGTTGTGGATACTGAATCCGATCGAGTTGCGAGCGGTAGCGGGGTTTCTCCGCGTGCTCGAGCTCCTGCCACTTCGCGAGCGGGTGGAGTCCGGCGGCGGCGATCCGGTAGTCGTAGTTCTGAGCGTGTTCGACCAGCGCCTCGCGAATCGCGAGCAGCGAGTCGCGGGCGTCGTCGGGGGACTCGATCAATGGCGTCTGCGTCTCGATGACGAACTTGAACAGTTCGTGATCCAGCCGGCCCTCGAGGATCTCGGGCGGGTCGTGTTCGTAGACGAGTTCGTCGGTCCCGCTGGTCGGGCGGCCGTCCGCGTCGACGACGAAGCACTCCTCCTCGATCCCCAGCGTCCCCATGCGCGTAAACGATTCTCTCGACCCGCGTTCCATCGTCTCACCGTTTTGTCCGCGGCGATAAATACGGTTGGGACTCGGAACGACCCGTCCGGGGTCGGATCCGGCAGCAGGGTGGCGCTGTGCCGCCCGTTTGGTCGCGGCTACTGGATCTAGGCCTCTCGAATTCGTCGGGTAATAAAGTATTTTGACACAGACTTTTTCACTCTACTTATATCTGCGTGGTAGTATCTATGTCGTTGCTCGATACCGAGCGCCAACGGCGACCGGTTCCGAAACGGTCTGGGATGTGTCCAGTACAGCGGAGGAAACCATGAGTGCCCCAGCCTCGAGCGAGCCGGGAGCGGTCCGCGACTTTTTCACTCGGCTCGGCGACGTCGCGAGCCGGCTGGTCAAGCGATACCTCCCAGATGCGTTCATCTTCGCGCTGCTGTTGACGTTCCTCACGATGGCGATCGCGGTCGTCGTCACCGATACGGGACCCGGCGGCGTCGCGGCCCACTGGGGCGAGGGATTCTGGGAGGTGATCACGTTCTCGACGCAGTCGACGCTGGCGCTGCTGACCGGCTGGGCGCTCGCGGATTCGCCGCCGGTGAAACGCGTCCTTCGCCGGATCGCGTCCGTTCCCGACAGCCAGACCGGAGCGGTGTTCGTCGTCGCGCTGTGCGGACAGTTGCTGGGGCTGTTCCACTGGGGCGTCGTGTTGATCGCCGGCGCGATCCTCGCCCGAGAGGTCGGCATCTCGATGGCAGAGAAGGACGTCGACGTTCACTACCCGCTGCTCGTCGCGGCCGCCTACGCCGGGCTGTTACCGTGGCATCAGGGGCTGTCGGCCGCGTCGCTGTTGCTCGTCGCGACCGAGGGCCACTTCGCCGAGGAGAGTATGGGCGTAATTCCCGTCTCCGAGACGATCTTCCACCCGTTCAACCTCCTGCTCATCGCCGGCGTCATCGCGGTCGTCGTGGTCCTGATGCCGCTGATGGCTCCCGAGAGGGAGAACATCACGACCGTTCCCAAGGAGACGCTGCGGGCCGCACGCGAGCCGACGGCCGCCGACGGCGGAGGGACCGCTGCGCCCCACCACGCTCGAGAGACACGAATGAAAGCGTTCCTGCTCGATAGCAGCGTCATCTGCGTCGGGACCGGGCTGCTCATCTGGATCTACCTCGCGACGCTGTTCGCGACGGAGCCGTTCATGGACGTGCTCAACATCAACGTCCTCATCTCCGCGATGTTCGGCCTCGGCTTCCTCGCTCACGCGTCGCTGCGGAGCTACGTCGACGTCTTTCGCGAGGCGATCGAGGGTGCCAGCCAGATCATCATCCAGTTCCAGTTCTACGGCGGAATCATGGGCATCATGGTCTACTCGGGGCTGGTCGAACTGATCGCGAACACCGCGGCGCAGTACGCGACCGAGACGACGTGGTACCTGCTGGTATTCATTTCCGGCGGCATCGTCAACTTCTTCGTTCCTTCCGGCGGCGGCCAGTGGACGGTGATGGGCGAAGTCTACGCCTCGGCTACCCAGCAGATCCCGGGCACCCAGATGAACCACATGCTGATCGCGTTCGCGATGGGCGACCAGTGGACGAACATGGTGCAGCCGTTCTGGGCCATCCCGGTGCTCGGTATCGCCGGGCTCACCATCCGCGACATGATGGGCTACGTCGCCGTTCTGTTCGTCTTCGTCGGGTTCGTGATGGGCGGCGGTGCGCTCCTGATGGGGGTCGTGGGGTGATCACGATGGCCGACGACTCCCCCTCCGACGACGACCGCGAGCGTGCCGTCGGTACCGACGGCGGCACCCCGACCGCGACCGACACCGACCGAAACGCGTTCGTCCCGGCGTTCGGGAAGTACTTCCCCGAATCGCTCGTCACGGGGCTCCTGCTCGCGGTGCTGGCGCTGGTCGTGACCGTCCCCTTCCTCGAGCCCATGACCCAGCTCGAGCTGTTCGGAACCGGGTTCTACGACCTGTTCTCGCTCCAGATGTTCCTGATTCTCTTCTGGCTCCTCTCCGCGACGGTCGTGGAATCGCCCCGCGTCGGCGCGCTGTTCGATCGACTCGCGACCGTCCTCCCCGCGAGTCAGCGGGGGATCGTCTTCTCGACCGCCTTCGTCTCGCTGTCGCTGGGATGGCTCAACTGGGCGCTCGGTCTCGTCGGCGGCGTTCTCGTCGGCCAGCGACTCTGTCATCGCGCCCGCGAGCGCGGAATCGCGGTTCACTACCCGCTCGTCCTCACCGGCGGGCTGTCGGCGCTCGTCGTCGCGAACCAGGGCCTCTCCAGTCCCGGCGCGTTGCTCATGGCAGACGAGAGCGGAGTGGCGAACATCATGCTCGAGGACGCGGGCTCCGTCGCCATGTCCGAGTTCGTCCTTCACCCGGTCAACCTGCTCTCGAGCGTGCTCTTCGTGGTTACCATCCCGCTCGTACTGGTGGCGTTGGCTCCGAGTGATGACACCGACATCAGGGAACTCGACGCTCGAAATCGAATTCTCGAGGGCTCGATCGCCGAGACGCTCGCCCACTACTCGCCGACACGGGACGAGGAGTCGTGGGAACTCGGCGATCGGCTCGAGAACGCCGAGAGCATCAGCCTGCTCGCGGTCGTCATCGGGCTCGCGTCGGCGGGCTGGCACTTCGCGACGGGCGGCGCGCTGACCCTGCCGTGGCTCGCCTTCACGCTGATGATCCTCGGGCTGGCTGTGCAGGGGCCGCCGATGGCCTTCAAGTCGAAGACGCGGGACGCGACGCGGTGGACGAATCACGTGGCGATCCCGTTCCTGTTCTACGCGGGCGTGGTCGCCCTGCTCTCGGAAGCCGAGCTCTACGGCCCGATCGGCGACGTCATCGCCGGCACCCAGATACCAGCCGTGGCCTCGTACCCCCTCGCGTTCGCCCTGGGGCTGCTCGTTCCAGATCCGGGCTCCGTCTGGGTGATCCAGGGACCAGCCATCGCGGCCGCCGACGTCGATCTCGTGGCCGCACTCGTCTCGGTGATGTACGCGGCCGGCGTCTCGAACCTCTGGCTCGGCTTCGTCTTCGCCGGAATTCTCTCGATTTCGGGGTTCGACTGGCTCGAGTTCGCGAAATACGCCGGCGTCATCACGCTGTACGTCTCGGCCGTCGTGCTGGGACTGCTACTGGTGTTCTAGGGCAGGCGCCACGCCCGAAGACGATCCGGGACCGTCGTCGATCGATCAGGACGCGACGGTTTCGGACTCGGGCTCGAGGTCGGCCTCGTCCTCGCGGAGCTTGAACTTCTGGATCTTGCCGCTGGGGTTCTTGGGGAGTTCGTCGACGAAGTAGTACGTCCGCGGTCGCTTGAAGTCGGCCAGCCGGTCGCTCTCGAGGACGAACGAGTCGAGGTCCGCCGCGGTGCTGTCGTCGTCGGCGACGACGTAGGCGACGACCGTCTCGCCCCACTCTTCGTCGGGTTCGCCGACGACGGCCGCCTCCTCGACGGCGTCGTGTCCGAACAGGGCGTCCTCGACCTCGGCCGGGTAGACGTTCTCGCCGCCGGAGACGATCATGTCGTCCTTGCGGTCGACGACGTAGAGGTAACCGTCGTCGTCGCGGTAGCCGAGATCGCCGGTGTAGTACCACGTCGACCCGTCGGCCTCGCGTAGCGAGCGCTCGGTCGCCTCGGGACGGTTCCAGTACTCGCGCATGGTACACGGGCCGGCGAGCAGGATCTCGCCGATCTCTCCCTCGTCGACCGCCCGATCCGGAGCCGCGTCGGGTTCGACCACGCGCAGTTCGTGATTGAGCGCGGCCAGTCCGGCCGACCCCTGTTTCGGGAGCTGATCGGCCGGCGACTGGAAGGCGGCCGCGGGTCCGAGTTCGGTCATGCCGTACGCCTGAACGTACTCCTCACAGAGGTGTTCCATGCAGTTCTCGAGCACCTGTTCGGGCATCGGGGCCGCCCCGTAGAGCCCGAGCCGGAGCGACGAGACATCGACATCCGACTCGGCGGCGGTCATCGCGAGCGCGTTCCAGGCGGTCGGTGCCGCGAAGAGGACCGTCACGTCGTACTCCTCGATCGCCTCGAGCACCGCCTCCGGTTCGAACTCGTGGTGAATTACGTTCGCCGCGCCGCGGTGGACCCGCGCGAACAGGTTACAGTGGAGTTCGGCGCAGTGATACAGCGGCATCATCGAGAGGCCGACGTCGTCGCGGGTGATGTTCATCTCCGTGATACAGAGCAGGTCGTGTTCGACCATGTTCCGGTGCTCGTGGACGACCCCCTTCGGACGACCCGTGGTTCCCGAGGTGTAGATGAAGGCGTAGACGTCGTCTTCGTCGACGCGGACGTCGGGCCGGTCGACGGAGCCGGACTCGAGCATGTCGTAGAATCCGCTCGCGTAGGTGGGCACGTCAGCGCGGTCGTCGTCGATGAACACGTACTCCGAAACGGACCCGAGATTCGGTCGCGCCCCCTCGACGGCCTCCCGCGTTTCGGATTCGAAGAGGACCATTTCAGCGTCGGCGTCGGTGACGATGTACTCGATCTCTCCCGCTGGCAGGCGGAAGTTCAACGGGGTGAAGACGGCACCGATCTTCGCGCACGCGTAGACGGTGAGTGCCATCTCCGAGCCGTTATACAGCACCGTCGCGACCCGGTCCCCCTTCTCGATCCCGGCCTCGAGCAAGGCGTTGGCCAGCCGATTTACCCGCTCATTGAACGCCGCGTAGGTCCAGTGCTGGTCCTTTCGCGGGTAAATAATCGCATCACGCTCGGGATGGCGGTCGACGGTTTGCTCGAGAGTGTCGCCTATAGTGGGGTGTTCTGACATACCACGGCCGTGTACCACGGGGGTGCATATATTCTTTATCGCACCTCTTCCCGCATATCGCCGGGATTAGCGTCGGAAAGTGCCTGACTAGCGTCCCGCTCGTCGGTGCTCCTCGAGGTCCGTGGATGACTGATAAAGGGGCGAGACGGGCTCGAGCGTCGTCTTTACGGCATCCATCACCGTCGGCATTCGAACGTCGTCAACGGAACGAAATCGAGAGGAACTGGTCCGTTCCGCGCCTAGAGCCGAGTGATCGAGAGCAACAATCCAACGGTCCCGACCGAAGCCAGTAGCAGGAATCCGTGGTCGAACGAGCCGTAATCGGCGAGCGTACCGATGAGCAGGGGCGACGTCGCACCGACGACCATCCAGCCCGCCTTCAACGTCCCCAGTCCAGTTCCCTGCATATCGTCGGGGAGCGAGTCCGCGATATACGTCTGCGTGACGACGCCGCACCCGTTCCAGCTACTGATGAGAACCGTGGCCGCGACGAGCGGGACGAGACCGTCGACGAAGGGCAGCAACCACAGCCCGGCGACGCAGCCGCCGAAATACAGGACGAGCGTCGGACGCGCCCCGAGACGGTCGAGCATGGTTCCCGAGAAGGGCTGTATAACCGCCCCGACGGCGAAGAACAGTCCGAACAGCGTCGCTGCTACCGCCGGGGAGAATCCCTTCGTCACCGTGAGGTACGTCGGATAGAAGGAGGAAAATCCCTGTATCACGAACGAGGCGGTCACCTGAATCGCGACGACGATCGGGATGGATTCGCGAGTGATCCCGCTTCTGATCCGCGCGAGCGTGTCGCTCGAGAGTTCGTCGACCGCGCTTCCCCCACCTGACGTGCGGTTCGGAACCGCCATCCAGAGTCCGACGGCGACGCCGAGAAAGAGGGGGCTGAACGAACCGATCCCGTACCGCCACGTGGTGTAGGAAGCGATAACGGCCGCCGCGACGGGAAAGACCGTGTTTCCGAGGTTGCCCGCGGCCATCGTCAGCCCGATGGCCGAGCCGGCCCGATTCGGATAGATGTCCGTGAAGATGGTGAACCGAGTCGGTCCGTACAGTGCGGTCGCGAGGCCGAACACGATCGTTCCCGCGAACAGCATCCAGACGTTTATCGCCGTGGCGACGACGAGGACGGTTCCGGCCGAAATGAGGGTGCTGAGGACGACCACGGTACCCTCGCCGATCCGGTCGCCGAGGAATCCGCCGGGTACGTGACCGATGGCGTACGCCCCCCAGAGCAGCGTCAACAGCAGTCCGGTCGTGGTCAGGCCGATCCCGAAGTCGTCCTGAAAGTAGGGGACGAGCGCGGGATAGACGAACCGAACGCCGATAGAGAGCGCCCACCCGGCGCCGACGGCGAGCAGAATCCAGCCGCGCCCGCCGGCCCACAGGTCATCCGTCGTTTCCTTCGCGTACCGCTTGATCGTTCGTATCGGATGCGCCACGGGTGAGTCGTTGCTGTGCCTAGCAATACTCGGGTTGTTTCAGTTCCGTAGGCGGCCAATGCTTCCGGGAGTCGAGCGGGGTTTTCGGTTCCGGCAGTCACCGGGGCAGACGACGGATCGTCGATTACGGACTCGTCGATTGGGTCGACGATGAGAGGACGGAATCAGGGTCTCGCGGGCCGTCTCTCGCCGGAGCACTCGACGCTGCGGTCTCGAGCCGGCCGGCGGCCGACAGCAGCACACTCCGTTCTCAGTGCTAGCTGCTGGCAGTTTCTCACTCGACGCCGTACCAGTCACAGAGGCGCCGTATGAACTGGGCGATCAACAGCCCGACGAACGCGCCGGCCATGTACGAGGTCGATGCGTCTATCTCGAGACGGTCGACGACGAGATACCGGATCGCGATGAGTGCGATGACGGATGCGACCACGACCACAGCCACCAGTTCGGGATGGTCCCGGAGACTGGTCGAACGAGTGAGCCGTCCGGGTGACGCTGCTGTCATTAGTGACTCCGTTCCGCGAGGATCTTATCGGTCTTCCGATCAACGCATCGTCGACCCAGTCCGTCTTCGCGCGCTGGTCCGGAAACATTCGGGATTCGGTTGGCGTGAAACGGAGCGCGCAGCGGGTTGCGTCCGATGCCACTCACTGCTCTCCTCTTCCCCTCGCAGCTGACCATCTCACGTCGCCCGCTGACGCGGATTGAACAGCGCGCAGTTCGGGCACCACTCCGAACTATCTGCCCGTCGAATCTTCTTCCCACAACAGTCGGCACAGGGCTCTTCGGCATAGCGGACCATATGATATCCGTCTGGGAGTGAGAACGATATAGATATTTCGGGGAACTCACGTTCTGTAATGCCGAATTTTTGCGCTACAGGGACGGAGTCGATACGGATAACACGGTCGCCACGTGACCAACTGAGACGGCAATCGAGTCACCGCGGCCCCACGACGATGCCACCGACAGCGCTGCACGCTCGAGGCGTCCTGACGACACCCGAGATTGACTATCACGGGATCGTCTCGAAGGTCCGCCGGGTTAGCCGGAAGAGAGGAGCAGTTCAGTACTCCGTTATAGTAGCAACTGAACGATTCACACGCCGATCGCGCAGTCCGCGGCACTCGCTCACGGTGCACGCTCACGGCTCGCTTCGCTCACCGTTCGTATCCCCGCGGTTCTCGCTCACTGTGTTCGCTCCGAACCGCGCATCGCTCCGAACCGCACTCCTGTCGTGCGATCGGATATGCAGTAACTGTCGGTGGCTACTGTCTCTCACCCCGAACACTGCTGTGAGTCCAGTGTGTCTCTCGAGAAGGCGTTTCAATAGAATATGATATTACAAATACGATTGCGGGACTAACGATCGGAAGAATCCGATTACTTCTCTCGTCCCTTCTACCGAATTCGAGCGTTTCTAGCGCCGAAGCGTCTGAACGAATCTTCCGATTTTTGCCGAACTACGGCGGTACCATCGATGCAATGTCACGTGCAAGAACCATCGGCGTCGCAGTCATCGCGGCGCTCGTCCTCCTCTCGGGGGCGAGCATCGCGTTCGCCGCGACCGACGCCGGCACGGCAACCCAAGACAACGAGACGGAGAACGAAACGGAAAACGAAACGGCCACAGTGACGTTCGAGAACCAGACGTCGAACGGAACGGCAGTCGCGGTCAATAACACGACGCTACCCGAGGGCGGCTTCGCCGTCGTCCACGCGGCCGCGCCTGCTGACGAGAACGCGACGGACGGAGAGAACGCCACTGAGAACGAGACCGTGACCAACATGTCCGAGGAGTACGAGCCCGGGGAGGTCCTGGGTAACTCCACTTACCTCGACTCCGGCGAGCACGAGAACGTGACCGTCGAGCTCAACGAGTCCCTCGAGGAGAGTCAGGTGTTGATCGCGATGGCCCACCAGGACACCAACGACAACCAGACGTACGAGTTCCCCGAGGCTGACGACCCCTACATCACTGACGGCGAGCCAGTGATTGACGACGCACTGATCACGCTCGAGGAGGAACAGAACGAGACGACCGAGTGAACGAGAGGGGAGGGTCATGACTCCCCCGTCGTTCGTTCACGGTCTCTAGTCGTGTGGTGAGCGAGAGCGATAGCGGTTCACACGAGATCTAACAGTCGTTTCAGCCCCTCCGCGGATCGCGTCGGACGTCGCTCACGCCTCTACCGTGCTGTCCCTCGCAGCCGACCGTCTCATGTGGCCTGCTGACGCGGATCGAATAACGCGCAGTTTGGGCACCACACCGATCCGTCCGTCCGTCGAATCTTCTTTCCATTACAGTCGGCGCAGGGCTCTTCGGCATAGCGGACCATACGGTATCTGTCTGAGAGCTAGGGCGATATGGGTATTTCGGTGGACTCACGTTCTGTAATGCCTGATTCTCAGGTTATGCAAACGGAGGCGATGTGGAGAACATGGTCACCACGTAACCAAATGAGATACCCGATCGACTCACCGTGGTCGCGCGACGATCCCGAGATGATCCGCGTGATACGCCTCGAGTCCCCGCGTCTCCAAAATCTCGTACCCTTCCGAAAGTTCCTCGCGAACGTCCTCGAACACGGCCGACGGTTCTCGAGTCACGTCCTCACTCCGTGCCTTGACAGCCAACAGTAGCCGCCCGTCATCGGCCAAAAAGCGCCGGTTCTCGAGCGCCACCCGCGCCTGCCCCCGCGTCGCCACGTCCTGGACGATCACGTCGACATCGGACTCCACGACGTGGGCGTAGGTTTCGGGCTTTCGGGCGTCTTTCAACAGCGGAAAGAGCCGATCGCGACTCTCGGCGGCCTCGAGCAGATCCCGAACCGGCCGCGCGGCGAACTCCACGGCGTAGGTCGGCCCGGCGAAATCGGCGACGTGGCTCACTGTCGTCCCGCTCGCGGCACCCAGATAGAGCACGGTTTCGCCGCCTTCGAGGCCCGTCTCCATTCCCAGCTCGAGCATCGCACCCAGTTTCGACCGGTTCGGGTTCCAGGCACGCCACTCGCCGTCCGTCGGCTCGCCGTAAACGGGCACCCCTCGAGTCGCCAGCCGCTCGGTCCCGTCGAACGCGCGGCGCTCGACGCCCGCCGGGAGGTTCTCACTCATCGTCGGCACCTCCAGTATCGGCACTTCCATCGTCAGTGCCCGCATCATCGTCCACCGTCCGCGCCTGAATCGTCTCGATCCGATCTGCGAGTTCGGCCTCGAGTTCCGGCTTCGACTCGCCCGAGTAGTGATCGACGCGGGCCGCGATGGCGAGTTTGCCCGCGACCGCGCGCGCCGCGGAGCCCCTGTTCTCGGGGTGGGTGCCCCGAACCGCGTCGTGCGTGTAGATGATCCCGTGTTTGGGCGAGGGCGCGTGACCCCGTAGGTGGGCGAACAGCGCGTCCTCAGCCCCCAGAACCTGAATCGTCCCGCTGGGTTTCTTGGCCAGCGTCTCGAGCCCCCCTGCGAGCGAGATTAGCCGGGCCGCGAGCACGGGCTCGGCGAGCGCTGAGAGGTTCGGCGCGACGGCCGGCGTCTGGCGTTGCACGAACTCTCGGAGTTCGTCCGCCTCGTCGGCGAGGTCGGCGACTCGTTCGGCGAGGGAGCGAATCGCGGGCTCCTCGAGGTCGTCGTCCGTCTCGCCGCGTGCCAGTTTGCGAGCGTACTCGACGCCGGTTCCCGCCTTGGGGTCGACGGTGCCGGCCCACTCGGCCAGTCGCTCGGCGAGTTCGTTGGCCGTCCGATCGCAGTCGTCCATCGCCCGCACTGCGTGGACGAGCTGGCGGTCGTCGGCCCGCTCGCGCTCGGTCACCGCGGCCCGCGTCGCAGCTGTGGTCGCCTCCCCGAGGGCGTCATAGTACTCGTCCTCGTCGCTCGCGAACTCCGCCTCGAGCGCGAGGGCGGGCCAGTCGCGGGGCCCGTCGGCGCGTCCCTCGCGAATCGCGGCCGCCATCGCGTCGGGATCGTCGCGGTCGACGGCCGCGAACCACCCGTCCGTATCGGTCATGAACGCCAGTTCCCGCCGCGAGCGATTAAAGCCCCCGTTCACGTCGCCGCTCGAGCGGGGCCGCCGTCGGACGACGCAGTGGCTGAAAAGATGGGAAACTCGAGACGAAAACCGAAAGAGCCGATTAGACACCGAACGTCGCACGCAGCATGTCGCGAGTGCCGGGACCCAGACCGACGGCGACGACGGTGATCATGAGCAAGATCGCGTAGCGCGGGCTGTCCTCGAAGACCGTCTCGTCGAAGATCCAGATGACGAAAACGGCAGCGGCGACCTTTACGAGCAGGAACGGCCAGGCCGAGCCGGTAATCGAGACGATATTAGCCGGAAGCACGTCGGCCGTCGTGTTCGCGATCGCCCGGTTGATCGGATGCTTCGGAACGAGGTTGGCCGGGAGTCCGAGCGAAGTCGCCCAGTCGAGGCCGATCACGTTCGCGACGCCGTCGACCGCGTGCGCCCAGATGACGACGATCCCCATGTATCCGGTCCCGCGGTTCAGTTCCGGCGCGAACCGCTCGAGTGCGACCCACGTGATCGCCGTCGTCAGCGTCGCACCGACGAGGATAACGAGCGGAACCAGCGGGTAGAATTCCGAATACTGCTTCGTCGCCGCCGTATAGCCCAGAAAGAGGAGCGTCACCGTCAGCGCGGCGGTTCCGATCCCGGCCAAGGGGTACTCGTACCCCGAGACGTAGTCGTTGCGTTCGAGCCAGACCGAGGCCACGACCGCGAACAGGGCGACGAAGAAGACGGTGAAGTAGATCAGCGGGCTGATAATGAAGCCGGACCACGGCAGTTCGATGGCCATCTCTCCGGTGTACTGGTAGGCCGCGGCGTTGGCGTCCTCGACGACCCGTAGCGCGCCGCCGAAGAGCATGAGCGGGAACAGCGCGAAGAAGCCCGCGCGGTAGCGCTCGATCTCGAGGCGGCGGATAAGGAAGATGACCCCGGTCAGCATCAGAACCAGGGTCGGGATGTAGCCGGCGTAGGAGACGAACGTGTAGCCGGGTTCGGCGGTCGGGCCGGCGTTAGCGGGGGCATCGTTACAGGGCACCGCCTGGCCGTCGACTAACGTGGCGCAGTTCCAGCTGTGGGCGTCGGCGACGACGGGGCCCCAGAAGTACTGCCAGATGATCTCGGCGTAGACTCGCTGTGGGAACAGGAGCGCGCCGAGGACCACTACGGCGGCGAGACTCGCGACGGTCGCGGCCCAGACCCGCTCGGCCCCGAACCGGTCGATGAAGTCGTCCATACCGAATCCCGTAGTGGGGGGCGCTTACCGTTTCCGATTTTCAACGCGCGTGACTGTTCCATACGACTGGGTTCGGCGACGAGTCTCAGTAGAAGAGAAGAACGCATCACTCGGACTGGTCAACCGGCGTGCGGTGGCGCGCGCTGTCAGCGAGGTGCGACCAGCGGGAGCGCCTCGCTGACGATATTACGCGAGGGATGAGCGAGGGAGCGGAGCGACCGAGTGAATCGGATGGGGAGGGCGTGGCGATCCCGTGTTGCCATGGTAGCAGAACACTTCTTTTCATCCTCTCCCACCAGAACCTATTGTTCCATTCACGCAGCCAGTGAATGGCGATATCGGAACTCCTCCCCGCAGACCGTCGGTCCCGACCACATCCGATAAGCCACTTAGCCCTCGATTTCGCGAGCCGCCGCGAGCAGTTCGTCGTGGATCCCGCTGTTCGAGGCGACGAGTCCAGTACTATCGTGTCGCCAGCGGTCGCCCTCGAGGTCGGTGACGACGCCGCCGGCCTCGCGGATCAACTGGACGCCGGCGACGGTGTCCCACGAGTTCGCTCGGAGGTTGGTCATCGTCCCCTCGAGCGCGCCCGAGGCGACCATCGCCAGCTCGAGTTGGGCACAGCCGAAGCGGCGCATGTCGCCGAACCGCTCGACGACGGCGCGGGTGGCCGCGGCGTACTGATCGCGCTGGTCGAAGTCCCACCAGAACGTCGGGCAGACGGTAGCCACCTCGGGGTCTGTGCAGTCGCTGACCGACAGCGGGTCATCGTTTCGAAACGCCCCCTCGGGGCCGACGCGGTAGACATCGGAGAGGGCGGGACAGTCGAACGCGGCACCGACTGGCTCGCCGTCGACGACAGCCGCGACGGCAGTCCCGAACGCTCGAGTCCCGTCGACGTAGTTGTTCGTCCCGTCGATGGGGTCGACGATCCAGGCCGGCCCTGTTTCGGGCACCGCCTTCAGCGCGTCTTCCTCCTCGCCGACGACCGGATCGTCCGGAAACGCCTCGCGGATGGTCTCGATGACGGTCTCCTGTGCGTCGCGGTCGACCTGCGTCACGACGTCGGTCTTCCCGTTTTTCTCCTCGACGGTGAGCTCGGTTCGAAACGAGTCGGCCGCGACGGCAGCACCCTCGCCCGCCGCGCGAACAGCGACGGCCGCTCGGTCGGGATCCGGTCTGGCTTCGGTCATTGGCTCTCCTCGGTGATCCGGGCTGAAAAGTGGTCGTGATGGTGACTCGCTGGCCGGTTTCGCTCCGGACACTTTCCGGCGACTCGATCGTGCCGGAACCGAACGGCTCGAGGAGTGCTACCCGTCGGCTACCGACTCGATAACTGATACTTCAGTGACGGACGCCTCGAGCCCCCAGCCCGATAGCATACCCGGGTTCGGAGACGCAACTCAGCGAGAGTAGTGTCATCAGAAGTTTGCGAGGGCAAGACGCTCCGTCTTGCCGCGCACTGTGGTGAGTGCGAGGGGAGGGGATCGAACCCACGAACTCCTACGAGAGCGGATCTTGAGTCCGCCGCCGTTGACCGCTTGGCTACCCTCGCACGCATCTCTGTCTGAGAGCCTCGCAGGGGTTAAATCGTCCGATTCCCGTCCGGTTCCGGGTCGATTCCTCACCGGTAACAGAACGTGTCGAGACGGGGCTCCGAAGCGGTACCCCCGGCCTGACCGACGGAATTACCCGCCCGACGGCCCTCGAGTCGAGCATGGACGACCACACCCGCGACCCCACCGTCGAGCCACCGGCCGGGAATCCGACGGGCTGGGACCCGTCCGCGGGTCGCTGGGAGCACGCGACGCTGCGCCGGGCGACCGACCACGGCGTTCGGCTGTTCAACGACGGTGCGTTCCACGAGTCCCACGATTGTTTCGAGATGGAGTGGTACAACTACGGAGCCGGCACCACGGAGAGCAAGTTCTGCCACGGGATGGTCCAGGTAGCCGCAGGGGCCTACAAACACGTCGACTTCGAGAACGACGACGGGATGCGGAGCCTCTTCGAGACGGCGCTGCAGTACCTCCACGGCGTCCCGAACGACTACTACGGCGTCGACGTGCTCGCGGTCCGAACCGCGCTGACGAACGCCCTCGAGGAGCCGACACGGATCGATGACTGGCGGATTCGACTGGACGACGACCGACCGATCGCTCGAGCCGCCGACTACGAGTACGTCGAGGCGCTCGAGGAGTGACACAGTCTGGAGTGTATCGTGGTTCGGCTCCTCGAGTGGACGGTCGGAGACAGGTATCAGTTGATCGACACTGTGAACAACCGAATCGCCTTTCCCCTTTCAGCCGAACTAACTAGTAATGAGAGTTGCACAGCTGGGGTCGGGAACGCCGGAAATCGCAGTCGTCGCGGGCGTCCACGGAGACGAACCCTGTGGCGTCCGGGCCGTCGAGCGACTCCTCGACGACCGTCCCGCCGTCGAACGCCCCGTCAAACTCATCGTCGCTAACGAAGAAGCGCTCGAGCGACAGGTGCGGTTCGTCGACGAGGATCTCAACCGCGCGTTCCCCGGCGATCCGAACGCAAAGACACACGAAGGCCGGCTCGCACACGAACTCGTCACCGAGCTCGAGGGCTGTCTGTCCTTCTCGATGCACTCCACCCAGAGCCACGCTGATCCCTTCGCTATCGTCAACGGAGTCAACGAGACGGCCAAAGACATCGTTCCGCAGCTACCCGTGGCGGCGATGGTCGAGACGAGTAACTTCGCGGAGGGGCGACTCTTCTCCGCGATCGATACCATCGAAGTCGAGTGCGGGTTGCAGGGATCGGAGACGGCCGCCGAAAACGCCGACCGACTGACACGGGCGTTTCTCACCGCAGTGGGGGCGTTGCCCGGCGATACCGTCCGCCGCGATCTGCCGGTCTATCGGCTCACCGACGTCATCCGCAAGGACCAGGCCGACACCTACGAAGTGTTCGTCGACAACTTCACGGAAGTCGAGGCCGGCGCACCGTTCGCCGCGGCTGACGGCGAAGCGCAAGTCGCAGCCGAATCGTTCTATCCGGTCCTCATGTCGTCGAACGGCTACCGGAACGTCTTCGGCTACAGCGCCGAGAAAGTGGATGTCCTCGAGTCCTCCGCATCGGCAGACTGAGCCGACACCCCGCCACCCGCGATACCACCTACCACCTGCGAGTCCGCTCCGTTCGATCAGTCGACCGGCGACGCCCCGATATCGAGAGTGATGATGACGCAAGGCATATCCCGCTCACTGTCGTACGAACGAGTATGGAATTCCCACCGAATCAGGGTCTCGATCAGGAGGAGGTCAACGAGCAGGTCGCCGAGGCACTCGAGGAGAACGAGGTCGTTCTCTTCATGAAGGGGACGGAGCTGATGCCCCAGTGTGGCTACTCCCGCAAGGCGCTCGGCCTGATCGGTGAGCACCGCGACGAGTACGAGACCGTCGACGTCCTCGAGTCACTCGACGAGTTCCGTCAGGCGCTGTCGGAACGCAGCGACTGGGAGACGATCCCGCAGACGTTCGTCGACGGCGAATTCGTCGGCGGGTCCGACATCCTCGAGGAACTCGAGGAGCGCGACGAACTCGCTGAGACACTCAACGCGGCGTAATCGGTCGAATACGCCGTTCGTTAATCGAATCTGATATTTCATAGATTTAATAGCAGGTCATATAAGTCACGCCCGCATACTAGAAGACCACGACTATCGCCGTACACACCTTCCCCACAATGTCAACAGAGGAATCCAGACACGTATATCGGCTGCACTCGACACTCGAACTGCCCCTCGAAGACCTTCGCGAGCACATCGACGAGGCGAAGTTCCCTGACGGAATCACCGACGTCGAAATCACGCGACGGAACAACACCCTCATTCTGAAGGCCGTCGCCGAGGACCAGTCCGTAAGCAAGTACACGCCAACGGCACAGCTCAAGGCGAGCGTCACGGAAAACCGGGTCTACGAGGAGGATCCCGACGAGCGCCGACAGAAGTCCTTCAGCTGGGACGAGGACGAGGAAGAAGAGATCGAATCCGAACTCGTCGAGTTCGCCGCCTTCAAGGGCGATCGGGAGACCGTCCTCCAGAACTCACTACTGCAATACGAGATGTTCCTCGTCCTCTGTGAGATCGCCGAAGCGGCCGAAAAGGGTACCCTGACCGCGATCTCGGAGCGCGACGGGGATCTCAACGCGACCAGAATCGTCGACGGTGAGCCCCGACCCGCCGACATCGAAGTCGTCGAAGGGCCACGCGACCGCGGCTCGGGCGAGGGCGGCGTCAACTGGCGGGACAACAAGTTCATTACGGACTGAGGTCGGATCAGGACTCGAGCCGAGACGCCGAGTGAACAGCGGCGACGTCAGCGATCGGCCAGTACTGGATCCTGTGAATAGTCGAGTGCGAACAGCGCCATCGCAGACCGGAGAGGCTATTTCTCCCTCGAGGCCGTCCGAAACCCGCTACGGAACGTTCTACCAGCCGATGGCGATGGACTCTACCAAGCGGCCCCCGCCGCGTGACTCTCGATTTCGTCTTCACGCAAGAAACGGAATCCTACGCGAGGACACCCACAACGCCCCATTACCAGCGATAGAGATTTGTATGCCCGATGGCGAACGACGGATATGGACGAACCAGGACCGTACGCGCTCCTCGGTCGTCTCGGCGTGGCGATCTTCGTCATGATCGCACCGACGCTTTGCTTTCTAGGACTGGTCCGGGGACTCGAGCGGCTGCGGGACGACGACCTGATCAACGAGTGGGCACGGACGAGAGGGAGCGACGTTCACGACATTACGGAGCACGATGACGTACTCGCCGTGTTGGCCAACGAGATGGGCGTCGAGGCCGACCGTTCGTCGACCGTCCGGTGCCCGGCGTGTGGAACATTGAATCGATCAGGGATGACGTATTGCCACGGCTGTCAACACCGACTCAAGTCGTCCTGACGGTCCGTCCAACAGGGACATGTCGGAATTGAGCGTACTGTCTCGTTGGGCGGAGCCGTCTCGAGCGGGGAAATTTGCCGAGATCTCAGACGCCGCGACGTGCCGCACCCAGTACTCGAGTTGCAGGTGGCCGGTACAGGCCACTGTGCGAGCGAAACCCTCCCGTGAGGAGTGATCGCCGGCAGCCTAGAGACACCGTCACGCGGTCCGGAATGCCGACAGAGCTTTCCGGCGACCCAAAGAATTTACCTCTCCTAATTATATCTAATTACGAGATGGCCGAGAACTTCCCCGAGTACGTAGACGTCGATTATTCCGACGGCGAAGGCGAAGATCCGGAGGATTACACGCATATCCAGGACAAGATCGAGAAGGCGATCGAAGTCACCCGCGATGGCTTAGAGGAGTACGAGAATCCGGCGGTCATGTGGACTGGCGGCAAGGACTCGACGCTCACGCTGTACTTCATCAAAGAGGTCGCCGACCGCTTCGATCTCGAGGTGCCCCAGGCGGTCTTCATCGACCACTACCAGCACTTCGACGAGATCCACGACTTCGTCGACCACTGGGCCGACGAGTGGGACCTCGATGTGATCTACGCGCGAAACGAGGACGTCGGCGAGTACGTCGACGAACACGGCCTCGAGCCCGGCGACGACATCGACATTTCCGAGCTCTCCGAGCACAACCAGCACCACGTCGAGGACATCCTCGAGTACGAGGAGGACACGTTCCCGTTCCTGCTCGACACCTACGTCGGCAACCACCTGCTGAAGACGGTCGCGCTCAACGACGCGCTCGAGGAGCACGACATCGACGGCGTCATCTCCGGCGTCCGCTGGGACGAACAGGAGGCCCGCGCCGACGAGACGTTCTTCTCGCCGCGCCACGATCCCGACATCTACCCGCCCCACGACCGCATCCAGCCCATCCTGCAGTTCGACGAGGCGGCCGTCTGGGACGCCTTCTGGAACTTCGCGGTGCCGGACACGGTCGAGAACTTCCCCGACGAGGGCTACGTCCCCGAAGCCGACGACGACCTCCCCGAGGGCGTCGAGCAAGACGACATCCCGATCTCGCCGAAGTACTTCGCCGGCTTCCGCTCGCTGGGCAGCGAAGTCAGTACGGAGAAGGCCAACGAGGATCCCGCCTGGCTGCAGGACCTCGAGGGAACGACCGAGCGTGCGGGCCGCGCCCAGGACAAGGAAGACCTGATGGAGCGCCTGCGCGATCTGGGTTACATGTAGGCCGCTCGCCGTGGATCGTTGACTGACACGCAACTACCGATTTCTCGGTTTTCGTTCGCTCGAAGGAGTGGCAATACGAGTCCAGCGATACGAGGGGACTGTTCGTCTCGAGAGAGTTCCCTGTCCGTCACTACCGGCCTGTCGTCCGGTACTCACCGTGTTTGATACCGAGTCCGAGCATGATGAGGCCGAACACGAGCATCGACGGTGCGACCATCATCAATACGGTGTCCATCGCCATCATTGGCGCGGCGATCAGGCCGACGACGCCGATTGCGATGACGGCGATAAACGCGGCCGCAGTCGTTGGGAGGTCAAACTCCATACGTGACTCTTGGGAAGCGGACGCCTAATGATATCGGGAATCGGAAAGCCCGTTCACGACGGGTGGACGGAAAAGAAAACGAGGCGACCGAACTACTGCGACGGCCGAACCAGATTCGCCAGCGCGACGACGGTCCCGAGGAACCAGCCCAGCGGGAACGAGATCCCGACCCACATCGCGGCGTAGGCCGGCCCCTCGAGGGTGAAGTTGCCGCGCAGATAGTCGCTCAGACCGCCGACGAACAGCACGTTGTCGAGCGCCCAGACGGCGAAGTCGTAGCTCGGATCGAGGATGTACGGGTGCAGCGACGGCGTCACGAGCGCGGCGACGACGGGCGGCAGGAACAGTGCCGTCATCGCGAACGGGTACGCGAGAACGACCGTTACGGCGCGACCGCCGACCTTCGAGAACGTCGCGGCGAGCGCAGTCGAAACCGTCGCGACGCCGCTCGCCGCTGCGACCGCGAGGACCGCCTCGAGTGGGATTTCGACCTGATCCATGTACGACATCGCACCCCAGGCGATCGTTAGCAGGCCCCAGCCGAGCAGTGCGATGCCGGTGACGCCGACGATGCCGAGACGGGTTCGCGTCGAGTCGAGTTTCGCCGCATAGTAGCGGGTTGCGAGGCCGATGACGGTAAGCGGGTAGAGGACGAGCAGACCGATGACCCCGAGGACGCTCCAGCCGTGATAGCCGATCTTCTGGGGGAGGGTCTCGGGCTTCCACTTGCCCATGACGGAGTGGCCGCGGCCGCGCTGCCGGGGGAAGACGATCTCCATCCAGGCACCGTGTAACCGCTGGACGTCGGCTCTAATCGCGCCGACGAACCCACCACCGCCACCGCTTCGCGAGCGGGTAGACATACGCGAGCCAAAAAGCCGGTGTACCGTAAACTTTCCTGCTTATTCTTCCGAGCATACATATCTCCAGACGCTACTTCCGTTCGTCTCGTGACGCCGCGTCTTCGCTCGGAAAAAGCGATGAAAGCGGTGCTCGACGGAACGGGGTCGCCGATCAGTTCCAGGGGGCGAAACCGGGATCGACCTGACGGCTCGTCTCGTCGATAGCGTCGATCCTGTTGATATCCTCCCGATCGAGTTCCACGGTCAGCGACTCCCAGTTGTCGCCGATGTGGTCCGCACCGCTCGCCTTCGGGATCACGGTAACACCCTTCTCGCGCGCCCAGGCGAGGCTGACCTGGGCCTCGCTGGCGCCGTGTTTTTCGGCGACGTCCTGAATCTCGGGCTGCTGGAAGACCTGCCCGCGGGCTAACGGCGAGTAGCCGACGACCTCGATATCGTAGTCGTCACAGGCCTCCCGAATCTCCTCCTGCGGGAGCAGCGGACTGAACTCGATCTGATTCGCGAAGATCGGCGCGTCACAGACGTCGACGGCGACCTCGAGCTGTTCGGGCTGGAAGTTGCTCACGCCGACGTTCTCGATCAGCCCCTCGTCGTAGAGCTCGGAAAAGGCCGAGAGGGTCTCCTCGGCGTCGTACGTCCGGGACGGCCAGTGGACGTACAGCAGGTCGACGGAATCGACGCCGAGCCGGTCGAGACTGTCCCGCGCCGTCTCGAGGACGTCGTCGTGTGCGAGGTTCTCGGGCCAGACCTTCGTCGCGAGGAAGACCTCCTCGCGGTCGGTGTCCGCGGCGGCAATGCCCTCGCCGACGGCCGCCTCGTTGCCGTAGGCCTGGGCGGTATCGATGTGTCGATACCCAGTTTCGAGGGCCGTCTGTACGCTCTCGGCGCACTGCTCGGGGTCGTCGTTCTGCCAGGTTCCGAGGCCGAGCATCGGCATGCCGTTGATGGTCGGACACGTGCCGGGAGCGATCGCTTCGGCGTCTCGCGTTCTCATGTGCGAGGCAAGGGACAGAACGCGAAAAGGGGTTGTGTTTGCAGTAGCGCCTTCCGGAAAGACAACGAGCGGCTCGACGGCGGGAACGGGCGGTATGCCGGCGGTTTCGCTCTGGCGACTCGACGACCGGTACCGTGACTCGAGCGCGATCGTGGTTTCTCCGGACAAGAGTGAATTATTTTAGGTATTACGAGAAAGAAAGAGTGTGGACCGAGAGACGGGTCGAGTCGTCCTGATCGCCCTCCTGTGCTGTCTCGCTATCGTGCTCGCAGCGGCGACGTTACCGTCGATGGTCGAGAACGGTGGCGGCGGCGGGTTCGGCGGTGCCGACGGCGGCGGTAGCGACGTCGACGAATCGGACGAGCCGTCCGAGGTCGATTCCGGCCCCGGGAGTGACATCCAGTACGGTCTTCAGGGGCTGTGCGTCGGGTTCCTCGACTCGAGGTTGGGACTTCTCGGACTCGTTTTGGGGACAGTCGGTATCGCCGCGCTGGCGACGCGATCGTACGATGCCAAGCTGACGATTCTGCTCTCGGTCGCGTTGCTCCCGCTGGCCGTGCTCGTCTTCATCGTCCTCACCAGCGGCTGTGGGACGCAGACCATCGAACCGCCGACTTCTCCAGCTAATCTGTCGCCCACCGCGGAGAACGGATCCGGCGGTCCGTTCGGCAGTGGCGACGGCGATAGCACCGTTCCTGGCCCGACACTGCCCTCGCTGCTCGTGTTGACCGTTCTGCTGGTGACGGTCGTCGGGGCGTTCGCGGCGCTGTATTACACCGGCAGCGAGAGCCGGGAATCGGCTGAATCGTCCGCGGAACCGGACGACGCCGTTCAGCGAAGCGCCCTCGGCCGCGCGGCCGGACAGGCCGCCGATCGGATCGAGTCGGGAGACGACTTCGAGAACGACATCTACCGAGCGTGGCACGAGTTGACGGAGCCGCTCGCGGTCGATCGGCCCGCCTCGAGCACGCCCGGTGAGTTCGCGGCCGCGGCGCGGGACGCGGGACTGGATCCCTCCCACGTCGAGGAGTTGCGGACGATGTTCGAGGACGTCCGGTACGGCGACCGTCCCATCACGGACGACCGCGAGCGTCGCGCCGTCGAGCTACTGCGGCGGATCGAAGCGACCTACGGTGACGACGACCGCGACCGCTCGAACGGAGACACACCATGACGAACGAGTACCCATGAACAAGTACGCGATAGCCGGCGCCGGACTGGTCCTGATCGGTCTGGCGTTCGTGGCGGTCCCGGAACTGACGGGTCCCCTCGGCCTCGGAGAGTCGTTCGTGTCTCTGATCGGCGTGATCGCGCTCCTGCAGGGGCTTCGAACGGTACAGAGTCGGCGCCACTCCGACGTCAGGCAGACCGAACTGCCGACGCCGGAACGGCCACAGGCGCTTCCGACCCCCGGCGAAGAGATCGACGCGACGATCGATTCGGGACAGGTGGGATACCGACGGGAGGGCAGGGAACTGCGCGAGCGACTCGAGCGGGCGGCCATCGACGCGCTGGTACTCGCGGAGGGGCTGACCGAGGACGAGGCCCGAGAAGCGCTCGAGAACGGAACCTGGACCGACGATCCGTGGGCGGCAGCGCAGTTCACGAACACCATGCCCGACTGGACGCCGTGGCGGGTCCGGCTCCGAGCGACGCTACGTCGCAACCGTCCCCGCCGCGCTAGGCGCGCCGCAGCCGAAATCGCGCGAATCGCGGGGGTGACAGACGACGAATGAGGGGACGTGACGAGCAGCGGTCGACTGACGCTCGAGGCGAGAGAGCGGACGGCGGCGAGTCCGTCGGTATCGAGACTGGCACTCGCTCCGAAGCCGGCGCCGACTCCGGTACCGGCGTTCACTCGGACGCCGATACTGGATCGGATACCGACGCTGATACTCGATCCGACACCGATGCCGGGACGACGGACGCTGGGGAATCCGTCGTCCATTCGACTACGCTGGAGACGAATCGCTGGACCGGCGTTGCCGCCGTCGCCTTGCTGTTCGGGGCCGTCGGAATCATCGTCACGGCGCCCGCGCTGTTGCTGGCGTCGGTCGTCGGAATCACGTACGCGGCCTACGCCCGGACCAGTCGGGCACCGGAGCCGGTGCTGTCGATCACCCGGGAACTCGAGGACGACCCCGAGCCGGGCGAGCCGGTTCGCGTGACGGTGCGCGTCCGCAACGACGGGGACGAGATCCTTCCGGACCTCCGTCTCGTCGACGGTGTCCCGGCGGAACTGGTCGTTACCGAGGGATCGCCGAGACACGGGACCGCGCTCCGGCCGGGCGAGACGGAGACGTTCTCCTACGCGGTGACCCCCTACCAGGGGGCCCACGCGTTCGAACCAGTCGTCGCCGTCGCGCGAGGGTTCGCCGGTGCCGTCGAGCGAGTCCAGCGGATCCGCGTCGACACCGAACTCCGCTGTCCCCCCGCGGAGACGGCGGCCGACCTCCCGTTGCGGTCGCTGACGCTGCCGCTGACGGGTCGCGTCGAGACGGACGTCGGCGGCGAGGGCCTCGAGTTCTACGCGACCAGGGAATACCGCCGCGGTGATCCGCTCTCTCGGATCGACTGGAACCGCCGGGCCCGCGGCGAGGAGCTGACGACGGTGACGTTTCGCGAGGAGCGGTCGGCGACGGTGATGCTCGTCGTCGATACGCGAACCGCGGTGTACCGTCGTCCCGACGAGACGGCCCGCCACGCGGTCGGTCGCAGCACCGAGGCGGCGACCGCCGTTTTCGACGCGCTCGTCGCCGGCGGGAACAGCGTCGGTCTCGCCAGTTACGGACCGCATCAGTGCTGGCTATCGCCGGGATCGGGACGCGACCATCGAGCGACGGCCCGGCGACTGCTCGCGACCGATCCGGCGTTCGCGCCGACCCCGCCGGAGTCGTCGACGGCCATGCTTCGCGTCCAGCACCAGCGATTCCGCTCGCGGCTGCCGTCCGATTCCCAGGTGATCCTGTTCGCGCCGCTCTGCGACGACGGGATCGTCCGCATCGCCCAGTTGCTCGAGGTCGACGGCCACCTCGTGACGGTCGTCAGCCCCGATCCGACGGGGCGGGACACGCCCGGCGAACGACTCGCGGCGGTCGAGCGAACGGTCCGCGTCTCGACGCTCAGAGCGGCGGGCATTCGGGTCGTCGACTGGCCGACGGACGAATCGCTGGCGGCGACGCTCGAGCGCAGTCGCCGGCGGTGGTCGGCGTGACCGATGCCGTCGACGCGGTCGACCCCGATCACAGACCCGCGGTCCTGACCGGCGGGCTCTCGATCGTCGCGTTGTGCCTCGGGGTGGCCTCGAGCGCCCTCTACTCATCGTTCGTGCTCGCCGGCGGTGTCGCTGCGCTGTTGATCGTCGGTGTCGGTCTCTGGATGGGATCCCGTCGGGCCGTTACGATCGGCTGTGGCGTCGCGCTCGCGGGGCTGCTTGGTGGCGGCATTCAGGGCGTCCCACCGGTGCCGATGCTCGCGAGCGTTACCGCGACCGTGTTGGCATGGGACGCTGGCCATCACGCGATCGGGATCGGCGAGCAGCTCGGACGGGAGGCGACGACGGCCAGGGCGGAACTTCCCCACGTCGGCGCGACGGTCCTCGTCGGACTGGTCGCCGCCGTCGGGAGCTACGTGGTCTTCGTCGCCGGTCCAAGCGGACAGCCGGTCGCGGCCGTGATCGCCATGCTGTTCGGGGCGTTGCTCCTGCTGGCGGCGTTACAGCGATAATCGTTCTCGACGGCGCGTTGACCGATGGCAGTCACTCGAGCCGTCGGTATCGCCACTCGCTACTCGAGGGTCGGGACGGGGATGGAATCGAGCACCTCGTCAACGATCGCCGTCTTCGAGGCCCCGTCGACTGAGGCGTCGGCAGTGAGAACGAGTCGATGGGCCAGCACGGGACGAGCCACGCGTTTGACGTCGTCGGGCGTCACGTAGTCGCGACCGGCGATGACGGCGCGGGCCCGCGTCGCCTCGAGCAAGCGCTGGGTCCCCCGCGGCGAGACCCCGACGTCGACCTGGCCGCGGGTGCGGGTTTCACGGGCGATCGCGGCGATGTAGGACACGAGGTCGTCGTCGACCCGGACCGACTCGGGGGCAGTCCGGAGCGCTTGGACGCGGTCGCCGTCCAGTACCGGGTCGATGCTCGGGCTCCGGTCGGTGCGGCCGAGTCGACGCTGCAACAGCTCCCGTTCGCCGTCCGCGTCGGGATAGCCGATCGACTGTTTCACGAGGAAGCGATCGACCTGGGCCTCCGGCAACTGGAAGGTACCGGCCTGCTCGACGGGGTTCTGCGTCGCGATCACGAAAAACGGCTGCGGCAACCGATGCGTGTCGCCGTCGACGGTGACCTGTCCTTCCGCCATCGCCTCGAGCAGGGCGGCCTGGGTCTTCGGCGGCGCGCGGTTGATCTCGTCCGCGAGGACGACGTTCGCGAAGATCGGTCCCGCCGTGAATTCGAACGTCCCGTCCGACTCGTCGAACACGTGAGTCCCGGTGACATCGGCCGGTAGCAGGTCCGGTGTGAACTGGATCCTGGAGAACGACAGCCCCAGCGCCGACGCCAGGCTGTTCGCGGTCAGCGTCTTTCCGGTTCCGGGCACGTCCTCCAGGAGCACGTGGCCCCGTGCGAGGACGCCGAGCAGGACGGTCTCGAGGAACTCGCGGTCCACAATGACGGTTTCGCTGATGGCATCCAGGACGGCGTCGCATTCCGCGCGCGCGTCTGTAATATTCATGCCAGAGACATAGGGACTGTTATAGATAAACGGTTGTGATCGAGCGAGACTACTGGTACATCCGCAACGGCTGGGCCTGCGAACTCTCGTCCTGGCCGATCGCCTGCATCTGCTGGGCCAACTCCTCCCGTTTCGCCCGGATCTCCTCGGCGCGATCGGTGAGTTCCCCGACGTCGACCGCGAGGTCCGCAACCGGGCCGACGCCGTCCTCGAGCAGGACGCTCGCGGCTTCGGGGTCGGGGAACTGCGGACTGCACTCGACGACGAGACCGAGACTGTCGTAGTTCTCCTGTGCGGCGCGGTTAATGAGCGCTCCCGTCGGTCCCGTGATGACGCCGTCCTCCGGCGGAATCGCGATATCGGCTGCCTCGAGTCGCTCGCCGCCGTCGCCGGTCGCGATCCCGTAGAGGGCGGGTCGGTCCTCGCCGTCGCGCTCGGCGGGGAGCCCGCTGAGGTAGATCGGTGTCGCTCCCTGATCGACGATCCAGCCGGTCAGACAGTCCGCGACGCTCTCGACGGCCTGCGAGGCGATCGGGGCGTCGCTCTGGAGGGCGATGAGGTCGTGTTCCTCGCTGACGTAGAGGCGCACCGGGGGACGCGCCGTTCGGTCACCGCTGCGATAGACGCCGATTCTGGGGAGTCCCTCGCAGTGGACGCTCGCGTAGTAACGCATCTCGAGTTGCTCGACGAGGTGATCGGTCGCGATCTTTCCGACGAGGCCGACGCCCGGGAACCCCTCGACGAGCGTCGGGTTCTCGAGCGCCGCTTCCGGTCCCTGAATCCGAATTTCTGCCATGCTCAGACCGATGACTGTCAGCGACATAAAATCGAGGGCGGCACGACGATGCGAACGACCGGGCGTCGTCACCGACGGCTCGACGCCCTCACTCGGGGGAGAGAGGTGCCTCCTCGCGAGCCGACACGGCGTCGACGAGCGCGTCGGCGATCGCGCTCTTCCGGTGGCCGACCTGGAGGTGGCGATAGACGTGATCCGGGCTCTCACCGGTCAGCTGACAGAGGGGACACTCGGTCGAACGGTCCCGCGACTCCGGGATCGCCTGTGTTCGCGCCGATTCGTCGTCGCTCGGTGAACCCGTTGACATACGAATGCACGTCTCTCGCCCTCGCTGAAAGCGGTTTCTAGGAGGTCTATTGAGAGATCCGCTGAGATATGCAGCGGTATACAGCCGCGACCGCAGGACGATCCGTTTCTCTCGCCTTCGAAACCCACAAGCGCCGCGCGCTCGAATCCGCGCTCGATGGAGCCACTCGAGCGGTATCGACCGATCATCGACGACTTCGACGCCTTTCTGGCGGCCTGCGAGCGGCCGCTGGGCAACGCCGTCCGCGTCAATACGATCAAGGCCTCGGTCGAGCGGACGCTCGAGGCCCTCGCGGCGGAGGGCGTCAGCTACGAGCAGGCCGACTGGAACCCCCGCGTTCTGACCCTCGAGACCGACTCACCGGGGTCGACGTGGACCTCCTTTCACGGCTTTACCCACGGCCAGGAGGAGGTCTCGGCGGTGCCGCCGGTCGTTCTCGATCCCGAGCCCGGCGAGCGGGTCTGGGACTGCTGTGCCGCCCCCGGCGGGAAGGCCACCCAGATCGCGGCCCTGATGGACGATCGGGGAACGGTCGTCGCGAACGATAACAACCTCGGGCGCATCTCGGCGCTGCGATTCAACGCCGAGCGACTCGGTGCGACCAGCCTCGCGGTGACCAACGCCGACGCGCGCAACTACTCGCTCGAGCGCTTCGACTTCGAGGAGTTCGACCGCACGCTGGTCGACGCTCCCTGTTCCTGCGAGGGAACGATCCGGAAGAACCCCGACGCGCTCGACAACTGGTCGGAAGGCCACATCTCCTCCGTCGCGGGCATCCAGAAGGGGATCATCCGCCGAGCGATTCAGGCCACTCGCGCGGGCGGGACCGTCGTCTACTCGACGTGTACCTTCGCACCCGAGGAGAACGAAGCCATCGTCCAGCACGCACTTGACACCGAATCCTGTCGCGTCGTCGACTTCGACCTTGGCCTCGAGCACTCGCCGGGGCTGACCGAGTGGGACGGCGAGACGTTCGACTCGAGTCTCGTGAACGCGGCACGAATCTACCCACACCAGAACGACACGGGCGGCTTCTTCGTCGCGAAACTGGAGGTGACCGCCGAATGAGCGACGACCGCGACGCCGGCTATTCAGAGACGAACGACGGTCAGCGGTTCGATCGATTACCCGCGACTGAAGCGGAGCGAACCGTTGAGGGCCGGGCGACGCGCGAGGAGGTCGTCGATCTCTTCGCCGATCGGTTCGGAATTCCTCCTGAGACGTTCGCCGACTACACGTTCTGGGAGAAGGGCGCGGGCAAAATCTGGATCTACGCCGGCGACGCGCCGACGCCGATCAGAATCGAAGCGATCGGCATGACCTGCCTGCGGACCAGACAGGAACACTGGAAGCCCACGACGGACTTCGTCCAGCGCTTCGGCCAGCACGCGACCGAGTGCGTGATCGAACTCGAGCGCGAGCAGGCCCGGCGGTTCGCGACCGGTGAGGACCAGGAACTCGAGTGGGACGGTGATTGGGGATATCTCATCGCCGCCCACGAAGTCGGGGCCGGGTCCGAGGACCGATCAGTGCGAGACGGCGAAAGCGAGGCGCGCAGCGCCTCGAACAGTTCGAGCGGGCGAAGCCCGCGAGAAGAGGCCGTCGAGCGAGGTGAGTGCGAACCCCTCGGCATCGGCCTCTACGTCCACGGCGAACTGCGCTCGATGGTGCCGAAGGGCCGACAGCGCGATCTCGAGTCGTAACAATCGATTGTCTCCAAGCGTCAGGAACGTTTGGTCCGCTATCGTCCGATAGACCTTGGGGGAAGACCATCACGATAACGTGACCGTTAGTTCTTGCTAGAAAAATTCTCTTCAGTGCCCTTCCGGAAGAACTGACATGGTAGATTCATCGCTCGACGATGTCGATAAACACATCCTCCATCTCCTTCAGGAAAACGCTCGCAACAACGTCACCGACATCGCCAACGAGGTCGGCGTCTCGGGGAACACCGTTCGAAACCGAATCGAACGACTCGAGGAACAGGGGATCATCAACGGGTATAGCGTCGATATCAATTACCGTGAAGCCGGCCTCGATCTGCACTTCGCGTTCACGTGTACGGCACCCGTCAGTCAGCGTGAGAAAATGACACGAGACGCGCTCGGTATTCCCGGGGTGATCGAGGTTCGTGAATTCATGACGGGCCAAGAGAACATCTATATTGAGGGTGTCGGGACGAACACTGAGGACATTACGCGGGTCGCACACGAGGTCGATGAGCTGGGAGCGGAAATCAATGTTGAAAAGCTAATTCGAAACGATTTCAACAAACCGTTCTCCCAGTTCGATCTATTGTCAGATTGAGATTTCTTATTATAGGTCAGAGCATAGATGTGTTTTCATAGGCTATCTCGGAATCTTCAAATCAAGGACCCAGGATGTCGGAAATCGATATAGTGGCCGATGTATTCTTACCCAATAAGAAAATAGAGCAGATTAGTCGCAACATGAGTATTTCATATGAGGGTTTCCGATGAGTGATAGGGAGGACGTACAGAATTCCGGGCATAAATCGGTAGTTGAGCGCGGCGAAGCGTACGATCACGCCGAGCACGGTCGCGTGAAAATCACCGGCATCTGGAAGGGCGTTCAGCAAGTCGATGCGGCCCGGAACGCGGACGAAACCGGTGTGATTGTCGTGCGATACTCGAGCGAGCAGACGGGAGGAGCAGGCGGTGTCGATGCGCTCACTGACACGCTAGACGAGTTTCTTGCCGCCATCGAGTGAGAGGGCGGACTGCTGGGCGGGGCGCTCAAAGCTGGAGTGAATGGCCATCGTCCGCTCCGTACCTCGGACAGAAATCGATATCACGCCGTTGAAACGCGGTGTCATGACGGACGTGATGCGGGAGTTATACGTCCGCTACAGCGGTGCGCCGACCAGCACGAGTTTCGCACGCTCGTCGCTGCGGTTGTGGATCTGGCGGGTTTCCTCGGGGTCCAGTCGAATCACTTCGTCCGTCTCGAGCGTCACCGTCTCGTCGGCGTCGGAAAGCTCGATTTCGACCGTTCCGGCGACCACGTAGTACACCTCCTCCTGTCCGGAGTCGGCCTCGGCGTGTTCCATCCCCTTGCCACCGGACTCGAGTTCAAGCACGGAAATCCCCAGTTCGTCGGTCGCGAGCGCGTCCTTGAGGAACCACATGCCGCCCCACTCCTCGTCGATGACTGAGTCCGGATCGGTCTTGGCCGCGGTATCGTAGCCCATATCCTATCGTTTGGGTTTCGAGACTTAAATCAGGGGGACGACGAACCCGCTCACGTAATGGCCACTCGAGACTCGCCGACGGCCACCAGCCGAGCGCCACAACCCCCATCCCTAAGCCGTCCCGGCACGCAGCGAGACGTATGCGATCGCCGGCACAGAACGCGGAACTGGCGCTGCTCCTCGAGGTGGCGGGGACGCCCAAACCGGGCAACGTCGATCGGCACCACGATCTCGCAGACCTGCGGTTCGAACACTTCCTCGCGGGAGCGGTAGGTGCCCGCGAGGGACTCGAGTTGGCTGCCGACGGGGCAGCGGTCGGGCCGGCCTTCGAGCGAGCCATCGCGGGAATGGCCGATCAGGAGGGCGGGAACACACAGTTTGGGGCCCTCCTGTTGCTCGTGCCCCTCGTCCGGGCCACTCGCGAGGATCTGTCTCAGCCCGTCGTCGAAGCAGTCGTGCGGGAGACGACCGTCGGTGACGCGGCGTCGTTCTACCGCGCGTTCGATCACGTCGACGTGGGGGTCGACGAACCACCGGAGGACATGACGGCCCTCGACGTGCGCCGCGGTGCGGACGCGATCCCGGCCCTCGAGGAGCGCGGGCTGACGCTGTTCGACATCATGGAGCGAAGCGTCCCGGGGGACGACGTCGCTCGCGAGTGGGTTCGAGGGTTCGACCGCTCGTTTGCGGCCGCCGAACGGCTCGCGGACGCTGACGGCCCGATATCGGATCGGACCGCGGCGGTCTTTCTCTCCCTGCTCGCGGATCGACCCGACACGCTCGTCGCGACGCGCCACGACGAGGCGACCGCCTGGGAGGTGACCGACCTCGCGGCGGAACTGGTCGCGGACAATGCCCTCGAGACGGAGCCAGCCGCCATCGAGGCCTTCGCCGATAATCTCGTCGAGCGCGGGATCAATCCGGGGACGACGGCGGACGTCACCGCGGCCGGACTGTTCATCGCGCTCGAGCACGAGGCGATCGGGTTATGAGCGGCGATCGAGCCGCAGGGACTGCCGAATGGCCCGTTTCGCTTTCGGGCGTCACCGAATCGCTCGTCGCGACGCTGGGGCCCAACGACCTGTGGAACGTCGCCGCGCTCGGCCTCCACGCCGGCGACCCCGTCATCGCACGGACGTGGGGGAACACCCGGACCCGCCGGAACTTCCACCGGCGAGGCGAGGGCTACGTGCAGTTCGTCGACGACCCCGTCGACTTCGCCGACGCCGCCCTCTCGATCGTCGAACGCGAGGAGCCGATCCTCGAATCCGCAAACGCGTGGGCGCGCGTGAGCGCCGAACCGGTCGAATCCGGGATTGACGGCGACACCGACTGGGAGGAGTGGACGCTCCGGCCGCTCGAGTCGAGGATCGTTCGTGAACGAGTCCCGACGATCGACCGCGGGTTCGGCGCCGTCGTCGAGGCGACCGTCGCCGCCTCGCGGCTCTCGGTCCCCGACTTCGACGAGGCCGAACTCCGGAATCGGCTCGCCTTCTGCGCCTCGGTCGTCGATCGCGCCGGGAGTCCGCGCGAGCGCGAGGCGCTCGAGCGCGTGCGCGAGCACTCGAAATGGTAAGGATGGAGACGCAGCGGTGATGACGTAGTGATCGTCGTACGAGCCGTCGGGGTGCCGACTCGGATCGGTCTCTCCGAGCGCCAAAGAGAAAGGGATTAAGAGCCTCTGGACGGAACCACTCCACATGGCAATCAAACCGGCCTACGTCAAGAAGACCGGGAAACTCCTCCTGGAGCGGTATCCGGAGGCGTTCACGACCGATTTCGAGCAGAACAAAGAGAGCGTCACGAAGCTCACCAACGTCGAGTCCAAGGGCGTCCGCAACCGTATCGCGGGCTACGTGACTCGGAAGAAAGGCGCGCAAGTGCCCGCATAAGCCGGTATTCTCACTGCGAACAGTCGTTACGTCGACCGACAGCGAGCCGCGGGACCCGGTCGGATCGCTCGATCGCCATCGATCGACAGTATCCGTCACACCGTTACTGGACGGTTCGCGCGTAGCGCCAGCGTTTCGACTCGTTGACAGTCGGAACCGTGACGAAGCGTCGGCGATCTGGAATCAGTCGTAACGCGGCCGAAAATCGAGTTAGTCGTCGAGGCCGGGTTCCATGTAGACCGCGGCGACGAGCGCCAGAAGGGCGACGCCGAGTCCGAACAGGAGCCCGACGGCACCCGTCAGAATGCTGAGCTGGTAGCCGATCCCCGGCAACACGCCGTCGATAAACCCGAGATAACCAAAGGCGAGGGCCAGCAGCGTCGCGACGGCCGCGAGGGCCGCCGCACCCATGCTGAACCGCGTCTCGAGCAGTCCCCGATCGCTCGTACTCGTGGTGGAACTCGTCATTCGGACCACCACTGGCCGGCGGCCGCGAGTCGATCCTGTCGGTAGTGCATCGGTTGCTAGGTGCCGCTCCCGTTTCTTAATATCTTCTATCCGACCGTCGCGAACCGCTGTCTCGCGATGTCAGCGCCATCGGACGGGGCGCTTTTCCCCGGAGCACTGTTCGGAGAACCCCCTCGACCGGCAACTTCGGCGTTTGACATGCGCTACCGAAAACCCAAACGGTTTTGCGGACACGACTCGGAGTGGCGGAAAATGGCAGTACGAGTAGGCGTACTCGGTGCGACCGGCGCCGTCGGACAGCGACTCATCCAACTTCTCGACCCCCACCCGGAGTTCGAGATCGCAGCGCTGACCGCGAGCGACGCGAGCGCCGGCAAGACGTATCGACAGGCCGCGAAGTGGCGCGTCGACAGCCCCATCCCAGCGGACGTGGCCGACACGACCGTTACGGCAACCAATCCCAGCGAGGTCCCCGACGATATCGATCTCCTGTTCTCGTCGCTCCCCTCGAGTGTCGGCGCGGAGGTCGAGCCCGGCTTCTGTGAGGACGGCTACGTCGTCTCCTCGAACTCCTCGAACGGCCGCATGGACGACGACATCCCCCTCGTCATCCCGGAGGTCAACGCCGAGCACCTCGACTTGCTCGAGGTCCAGCGCGACGAGCGCGGCTGGGACGGCGCAATGGTCAAGAACCCCAACTGCTCGACGATCACCTTCGTGCCCACGCTCGCGGCCCTGACCGACTTCGGCCTCGAGAAAGTTCACGTCTCGACGCTGCAGGCCGTCTCCGGGGCGGGCTACGACGGCGTCAGCTCGATGGAGATCATCGACAACGCCATCCCCTACATCGGCGGCGAGGAGGACAAACTCGAGACGGAGTCCCGAAAACTGCTCGGCGACTTCGACGGCGCTGAACTGTCGCACAACGGCATGGACGTCGCCGCCTCCTGTAACCGCATCCCGACGATCGACGGCCACCTCGAAAACGTCTGGGTCGAGACCGAGGAGGAGCTCACCCCCGAGGCAGCCGCCGAAGCCATGCGGGAGTACCCCTCGCTGGACCTGCGCTCCTCGCCCGACCCGCTCATCCACGTCTTCGAGGAGCCGGATCGGCCACAGCCCCGGATGGACCGCACCCTCGGCGACGGGATGGCCATCGCCGCGGGCGGTCTGCAGGAATCGCCGTTCGGCCTCCAGTACAACTGTCTCGCGCACAACACGATCCGCGGTGCCGCCGGTGCGAGCGTCCTCAACGGCGAACTGCTGCTCGAGAACGGCTACATATAGAGACGGCGGGCTCGAGCGGTTGCTTCCCCATCGACGCGACCGATATTTTCGCCTGCACTGAGCAGATCGGACGGCTACCGACGCGATCGAGAGCAGTTTGCGAGACGGGGCCGCTTCCCGTCAGGCGCCGACCGGAAAAGTGAGACAGTATAACAAGTGTTCGGGACGGACGTCGAGAGGGTGAGAGTGTTATGGTCCTTATCGTCGAGTACGAAATCGAGACGCCGATTCTCCGGCGGACGGTCGACGCCGTCTCGAGGATCGACGTCGAAGAGATCTATCAGTCCGAGACGGGAGAAACGAAGCTCATCTGTTGGGCCTACGGCGACAGCCTCGAGGACATCGGTGCAGCGCTGGACGACGACGAGACGATCCGCGAGTACTCGCTCCTCGAGGAAGCGGACGGCCGTCGTCTCTACAGCGTGACGCTATCGGAGCAGGGAGAGGAACACTTGACCTATCCCACGGCGGCGGAGTACGATATCGGCTTTCACGAGATAACCGTCACGACGATGACGAAGATTCGCGCGCGGGTCCCGACGCGGGAAGCGCTGTTCGCGTATCGCGACGTCTGTCGCGAAAAGGATATTCCGTTTCGGATTCAGCGACTCTTCCGGGAATCGAACCCGTCCAGCGATCGATACGGGATCACTGACAGCCAGCTAGAAGCGTTGCTGGTCGCTCTCGAGGAGGGATACTTCGACGTTCCGCGGAGAACGACGTTATCGGCAGTCGCCGAGCAGTTGGATATCTCGGCTCAAGCACTGTCCGCTCGTCTTCGACGGGGGCAGGCTAATCTGCTCCAGAACACGGTGAGCGAACGGACCCCCTCTTAATGGGTTGACCATCCAATCGTGGTCGCTTCCCGCATTAGACCGGTACGTGAGGTATGGAAATCGAGTCACCAACCGGCGAGCGACAACTGCACGACGAGAGCGGGACGTATCAGTTCGAGTCGAACAAACCCCTCAGCGAAGCGGTTGTCGCCGCAGTCGCGGCGGAATCCGGGCTGGACGCGCTCGAGCTCGCGGACGAGTTCGGACCGCTGTATAACGCAATCGATCCGACCGCGCTCGATTCGCTGTTTCAGTCGCCAGGGGAGAACGGACGGTCCGTCGGTTCCGTCACGTTCGAGTACGCCACCTATCGAGTCACGGTCGACCAGACGGGCTGCATCGAACTCGTAGACCAGCAGTAACGGTCGTTTCGGACGCCCGGGCGGAAACTGAAACGGCTGTCGGCGGACGCAAATCCGGTTACGAGCTATATTCGGTCTACACCCACTATTCCTCGTTTCGCGGCAGCGCAACCACCGGAACCGAAGCCGTCTTCACCAGTTTTCGAGCCACGTCGCCGGTGAGCAGTTCCACGAAGCGGTTCCCCTCGCGGGGCTCGAAGACCACGGCGTCGACGCGTCGCTCCTCGGCCGCATCGAAGATCGTCTCCACGACGTCGGTGCCGAAGAGGATCGCCGTCTCGACCGTTCCGGCCGATCCTTCGAGCGGCCCCCGTGCGCGCTCGAAGATCTCTCGAGCGTACTCCTCGCGCTGTTCGACCGAGGCCTTATCCGGTGCGCCGCCGGCTTTCTCGATCACGTTGACGACGAGCACCGTACTCGAGGGCGTGAGGTACGGTGCGAGCGCCGCGGCCGTTCGCTCCCCGTCGTCCGGGTCGGCGACGGGAACCAGAATCGTTCCGTCGAGCGTCAGCGTCATCGGCGCTCCTCCGCTCGAGCGGGACCGGTCGGTAGTGGCAGTTCCATACGCGTGATTCACGACAGACGGCTAAAAAAGTGAGTTTCATCGCCGCACCGTTCGACCGTCGATCGATCAGGGGAGGACCTGGTTCTCGAGGTTGGCGTCGTCCCCGTCGTCGAACCGGCGGCGGTTTTCGGCGACGATGTCTGCCAGCCGCTCGTAGTACTTCGGCGTGTGGCCGGCGTTGTGGGGCGTGATCTGGACGTTATCGAAGGTCCACAGGGGATGGTCCTCGGGCAGCGGTTCGGGGTCGGTGACGTCTAGGGCGGCACCACGGATGCCGTTCGAGCGCAGCTCCGCGACGAGCGCGTCGGTGTCGACGACCGGGCCGCGAGCGATGTTGACGAGCACCGAGTCGGGATCCATCGTGACGAGCGCCTCGCGGTCGATCAGTCCGCGCGTCGTCTCCGTGAGCGGACACGCGAGCACGAGATAGTCCGTCCGCGCGAGCGCGTCGTCGAACGCCTCGCCCTCGAGCCCGACCACCTCGTCGGTCGGTCCCCCCTTCTCGGGGGAGTAGCGCGCGCCGATCGTCTCGACGCCGAACGGCTCGAGGCGCTCGCAGACCGACTGTCCGATCGCACCGAGGCCGACGACGGTGACTGTCGAGTCCTGCAACTCGTGAGCCTGGTAATGGCGCCACTCGCGGCGGCGCTGACGGCGCGCACCGACGTGGAAGCGCCGGGTGAAGTACAAGATCGAACCCAGCACGTGTTCGCCGATGTTCGGCCCGTGGACCCCCGAGGCGTTCGTCACCGTAATGCCTCGTTCCTCGAGTTTCTCGAGCGGGAGGTGTCCGGTTCCTGCGTAGGCGCAGGCGAAAACCTCGAGGTTCTCGGCGGCCTCGAGCAGGTCGTCCTCGAGGGTCATGCCCGCGACGAAGCGGGCGTCCCGGATCGCCTCGCGCTCGTCGGCCGGCGTTCGCGCGAGTTCGACGGTGTGATCCGGCAGTCGGTCACGGATCGCGTCGGCGTACTGTTCGATCGGCATCCCGTGGGTACCCCGCCGGAGGACGAGCACGTCCGGCGCGTCGGTATCACTCATGTCCGTCGACTCGTCCGGTGCGATCAAAAACGTTCGTCTCGCGGCACAGTGCTGGATTCGATGGGAAAGGTTCGATCAGCGGTCAGGCGCGGGCTCCCGCGGTTCGGCAGCGGACGGGTTCGCTCAAGGTCAACCACTGTCGAAACGGAAGCCGTCTGAACTCGGTCTACAGCCCTCCGAGCCGGTCTCCGACCGTGAGCCGTCGAGTGACGAGACCATCATATTTAAGCGGGGGAGTTACGAAATCGATTACAATGGCTTCAGACGAGTTCCTCGATGGCGAAACGCTTACCGGACGGCAGGCGGCGATCATCTTCATCGGTTTCCTCAGTTTCGTCGTCCTCTCCGGCGTCTTGCTGGTCCTCCTCAGGGGTTTCTTTTAACGCCAATAAACGGATCTGCGCGTTCACGGCCGACGGGAGACCGGTCATCCGATCGGCAGCATGCTGTCGGACCACTTCGAAAATCGGTCCACTGCGCAGACATTCGCCTCGCAGTTTTTATAATGGCTCACTGAGTCTTCACGGCGTATGGAACGCGTAGACGTCGCGATCGTCGGCGGCGGCCCCGCTGGTGCATCCGCGGCCGAGCAGGCTGCTGTCCACGGTGCCGAGACGGTGCTCTTCGAGCAGGGGGTTCCCCGAGAGGACCGGGAGGGCCCGGGACCGGATTCGACCGACGCCGCCGGAATGCTCGACTACTGGATCGACATCATGGAGTTCGACTATCGGGAGATTTCCGACGAGGTCATCCACCGGGAGCTCGAGGCCACGGAATTCGTCGGCCCGAACAGCAACGTCGAGTTGCGGACGACGGGGATGGAGGCCAGCTACCCCCACTTCGGGTACACCTTCCACCGTGCACGCATGGACGACTGGCTCTACGAGCGCGCGACCGATGCGGGTGCCGACCTGCGCGTCGGGACCGGCGTCAAGGACCTCGAGACCGATCTCCGGGCGTCCGGTCCGAAGGGGCCGACCCACACGCTGACGCTCTCGAACGGCGACGAACTCGAGGCCCAGTACGTCGTCCTCGCGGACGGCCCACAGCGGCGAATCACGCTCGACGCGCTCGACCAGTTCACGGCACCCGGCCGGAGCGTCTCCGATCACCTCTCGCCGCCGGAAGCGAATCACATCGCCTATCAGGAGTATCGAGAGTTTCCCCCCGAACTGTTCGCGGAGTTCGAGGATCGACTCAAGTTCTGGTGGGGATACATGCCCGGCGAGACCGCCTATCCGTGGGTGTTCCCGAACGACGGTACGGTCGCCCGCGTCGGGCTGACGATGCCCATCGGAATGGACCTCGCAGATGTCGAGAATCCAGGCTCCTACAAGCTCCTGCGACCCGACGACGAACGGATCCCCTCGGGTGCGGAGTACATCAGCCGCCTCCTCGAGCAGGAGTACGGCGACGAGTACGATATCGAGGAAGACATTCCGCGCGTCGAAGACCGCGGGAAGTCGAAGGGGACCGAAACGTATCCGATCTCCTCGACGCGACCGATCGAGTCGCCCGTCGGCGCGAACATCGCCGTCGCCGGCGGCGCGATGGGCACCACCTCGGCCTTCCACGAGGGCGGGTATCACGTCGCGGTTCGTACCGGCAAGATCGCCGGCCGTCTCGCTGGCACGGACTCGCTCGCGAACTACAACGACGTCTGGAAGCGCGCGATCGGCGACGAGATCCTGCGCAACGTTGCCTTCGCGGACATCGTCGCGGACTACGGGCCCGACGATTGGGACTGGGCGTTCGACGCAATCAACGACATGCAGGGCAACGGATCGGGCGACGGGCTGGTGAGCAAGAAGTACTCCGCGGGCCTCGACGCCGCGAAGATCCTCACGGCGTACAAGCGCCAGAAGTTCAAATACCGCGACGACCGCTACGTCCAGCTCTCGGAGGACGACTACTTCTACTGACGGCCGGTTCGCCCGTCGTTCGGATCGAGCCAGCGGACTCGAGTGCCGACGAACCGTCGTGTGGGGGTCCGAAACCGCGGCTGTGACTCTAACAAATCCCTAATTGCTTGTACACGGTGAGCCTTTTTCGGGGTCGACATAGAAGCGGGAGTATGGACTCTGGTGGACGCACCGAGACGTCCGATGAAGCCCTCCCTCGAGCCGATGGCTCCGGACATCACGTTCCCGAGGGGCAGGCTCCCGAAGAGTACGGCGACCATCGCGGCCACGGTGACCACGACGAGCACGAGCACCGGAGTCGCTGGCCGCTCATCGCCGCCGCGGGTGCCGCCGGCCTCTACGGCGGCGTCGCGATCTCCATCCTCGGGAACGAAACCGGCCTCCTCCCGCCCCTGGCTGGCATCGGTCTGGCCGTGGCCGGGACGATCGTCCTCCTGGCCGGCATCGCGGGCTGGGTCGACCAGGCGTTTCTGTCACCGGCTCGAGACACACAGGGGGCGTTCGAATCACGCGAATCGTACGTCTCGACGACGCTGCTCTTTCTCGCGACCGACGTCTCGACGTTCGGTGCGCTGT
This sequence comes from Natrinema zhouii, assembly GCF_013456555.2. GTDB lineage: Archaea > Halobacteriota > Halobacteria > Halobacteriales > Natrialbaceae > Natrinema > Natrinema zhouii. Next base: position 47,901 of record NZ_CP059154.1, on the reverse strand, counting down.
TCGTCTACTACTTCTTCGTCAGGATCGGATCCTGGCCACCCGAGGAGTTACCGCCGCTGTTGGGCTCGCTCATCGTCATCAACACTACGATCCTCATCGCTAGCAGTATCACCTTCCACTACGCGCATCAGGCACTCGAGGACGACAACCGACGACGATTCATCGGACTGCTCGGAGCGACGCTCGGACTCGGCCTCGTCTTCCTCGCCGGGCAGGTCTACGAGTACTACGAGTTCGTGGCTCACGAGGGGTTTTCGCTCGCGAGTGGCATCTTCGGGAGCGCCTTCTTCGGACTGACCGGGCTCCACGGGCTCCACGTCACGCTGGGCGTCGGCGGCATCGCCGTGCTCTGCTGGCGGGCGCTTCGGGGCCACTACGGCCCGGAGCGAGACACGTCCGTCGCGACCGTCTCGCTGTACTGGCACTTCGTCGACGTCGTCTGGCTCTTCCTCGTCGTCGTTCTCTACGTCGGCGCGTCGGTGTGAGGAGACTGGACGACTAGGTTGGACAGGCGGCCGAGCATTCGTTGGAGCGGTTCAGGGTATTTCGTCGTGATCGAGATCGGTCGCGAGGACCGCAAGCGTGGGAGACGCACAGTCACAGAAATTCGACTGACCGAGTGGCTGGAGGCTGCCGTCGGGCCAGATCTGGACGATCCCGATCTCGTCGCACTGTTCGCACTTCGCCGCCGCTCGTTGTTTATCATCGTTGTTACCCACCAGGGTCACCTCCGGTGTCGGCTTCGTACGACAGCGAGCGGGGAAAAACCCTGTGGCCGGTCGAGCAACGACGGACCACGGGGCCGGCGCGAACTGGCCCGCGACGTTCGGTCCCCGGCGCGTTACTCGAGGCCGACGGTCACGAACCGCTGGCTGGCGGCTCCCGGTGATTCCCGGACGGCCCCCAGCTCGAAGGATCGATCCGACTTGAGGGTCGCCTCGGACTCGGTAAGAAGGAAGGCACGATACGACGGCGCGTGGTCGTAGGCGATCACGTTAGCCTGATAGGTGTCGTCGAACCGACCGGGACGCCAGTCGAGGTCGGATTCGACGACTGTGAACTGACTACCCGGGGTGAATTGATAGGGGAGCATCATGCCGTGATCGATCGTTCCATCGCTGGAATCGGCGGATCTCGATCCCGTATCGGCACTCGCACCGGAGGCGCCCAACAGCGTTCCCGTCGACACTGCGCCGTACTTGACGAACGTGCGTCGTGACGTCGACCAGCTATCCTCAGTCATGCGCTGATTCCCGACTACCGGGGCCGTTATAACTGTTTGCCATGATGACACAACGATCGACGTGTTTGCCGTGGGAAGTGATAACGTACCGGAGAGGGTTTCTCCCTCGGGATCCGAGTAACCGATACCGGATAATTACCAGTCTGTCAAAATGTCACTACGAGCCGTAACAGTTTTTTATCCCACTGGATGTGGGCAGTGATGAGTGGATGTTCTTCCACGAACCGGAGCTCCAGTACGAGGTTACCGTCGAAGAACCGGACCCGCACTTCGCGAAGCTCCTCCAGCAAGCGATCGGCGGTCAGGAAGGCGAAATGCGCGTCGCCATGCAGTACATGTTCCAGGCCTGGGCCCTCCCCGAGGGATACGAGGAGTATCGAAACCTGTTGATGGAAACCGCTACCGAGGAACTCGGCCACATCGAGATGCTCGCATCGGCCGTCACGAAGAATCTCCGTGGCTCGTCCAAGCAGATGAGCGACGACGCTCAGGAGACCGCCGCGACGGCCGCGGCGATGACCGGCCAGAACCCGCGTCAGTTCCTCTCGGCAGGCGAGTCGGCCATGCCCGTCGACAGTAACGGCGCTCCGTTCACTGGCAACTACATCGTCGCGTCGGGGAATCTCGCCGGCGACCTCTATGCGAACGTGATGGCCGAGTCGACCGGTCGTACCCTCGCAACGCGCCTCTGGGAGTACACCGATGATCCCGGCATGAAAGACATGCTCTCCTATCTGATCGCCCGGGACACTATGCACCAAAACCAGTGGCTACAAGCCCTCGAGACGCTCGACGACCCGGTTCCGGTGCCCGCGAGCTTCCCACAGGAACAGGAGAATCAGGATTTCAACTACACGTTCATGTCGACCAGACGGGAAGAGCAACCGGATCCCGAGTATCCCTGGACTCAGGGCGACTCCCCGGACTGCAAGGGACAGTTCTCCTACGCCGCCGAACAGCCGGGTGACGGCGAAGTCATCGCTCCCCCACCCAGTCCGATGACGAACAACACGCCGAACAGGACGAACGAGTCGGACGACTCGAGCAAATAGGGCCGACGCGACGCATCGGCCGACCGGTCGGGTGACGATAGCCGCCCGAGAAGATGGTCTCGCTCGAGTCCGTCTTCCACGGCTGTCACCGTCCTTTCTCTTTCCGAACGTCGAACACGAACAGCGCGACCACGGCTGTCTCGCACCTGACTGCTCAGCGCGCTCACTCCATCCGACCGTTCCGCATGCGTTCCTCGAAGCCGGCCATCTTCCGGTAGATCGGCGGCGTCAGGACGCCGACTACTCCCACGAGAATCGCGATGATTCCGATCGGGAACAGCAATGGAGCGACCTCGAGACAGGAGTTCAGGGACGCGATCTGGACGTAGTAGCGCTCGCCCTCGTACTCGACGATCGCCCCCTCGAGCAGCGTCTCCCGGTTCGACAGTTCGCCGGCAACCGTTCCCTCCTGAAGCGGGCTGTCGATCGCCTCCTCGAGGGCCGCCCGTTCGGCCGCCGAGAGGTCTTCGGCGGGCAGCGTCTCGATGGTCGCCAACGCCCCCTCGTACTCGTCGGCCGGCGTCGCCGTAATCGTGGGCTCCCCACAGAGGCCGACGCCGTCTTGGACGACGACGTAGCCGCCGACGATCGCGAGGGGGAGCCCGATGGCGATCAGGACGACACCGAGAAAGGGCGCGGCGTAGGTCAACAGTAGCGACTCCGAGGACGCGGTCGGCTCTACTGGCCCCGTCTCATCGGTCGCAGGTGGCTTGTCAGTAGCAGGTGGTTCGTCGGTGATCGGTGATTCATCGGGAGCGTGTGGTTCGTCCGTATCGGAAGCCGCATCGTCATCGTCGCTCATTCGTTCCCGCCCTCCCCTGTCGACGGACGGCGTTGGCGACCACCGAGATACGTGATCGTCCCGGCGAGTCCCAGCCCGTAGATCCAGTGCGCGAGCAGGACGAAGATGAGATAGGTCACCAGTTCGAGGCCGCTCTGACCGGTGAAGAAGGCGAGGGCGAATCCCGAGGCGATGACCGTCGCGTACCACAGCCCCGTGATGAACGTGAGCTCGCCCGGCAAGTACTCTCCCAGCGAGAGAAACAGCAGCGGCCAGACCGTCATTCCACCGACGAGGAAGAGTCCGTACCCGAGGGCGAGGTTCGCCGGTAACCCGACGAACGTCGCGAGGGTCGCGAAGGACTCGAGATCGAACACGCCCAGCCCCACCGCCACGAGGAGCACGGCCGTCATGAGTAGCGATCCGACGAAGCCGCCGATCGCTCCGATACCGGCGTCGCTCGCGACGGTTCGTGCGACCGGCTTGATCCGCCCGTAGAGCGATAGCGGGCGGTCGTCCTGCGCGGGTACGTACGACGGCCGAACCTCGTCAGGTTCGCTCGGCGGCACCCCGCGCTCGCGCTCGAGGCGGTCCTCGAACCACTGCCACTCGGGCGTGAACTGCTCGGTCGCCTTCAGCTCCCAGGGATCGGCGTTCTCAATCGGCGTCCCCTGGAAGTACGACCAGATCATGTTGTACAGCCACATGAGAACGCTGATCCCGATGATGAACGCGCCGACGGTCGCGACGATCTGTAGCCCCGAGTATTCCGCCGGATAGGTCGCGTACCGTCGGGGGAGCTCGAGGAAGCCGAGCGCCATCAGGGTCATGAACGTGAGTGCGGAGCCGACGACCAGCAGCGACGACTGAAAGATCGCGAGCCGGCGGTCGTACATCCGGCCGGTAAGCAGCGGATACCAGTAGTAGCTCGCGGCGAACATCATGAGGGGGATAATTCCCATGAGGATGAGGTGGAAGTGACCGACGACGTAGTAGGTGCCGTGATAGATGACGTCGACGGGGATGACCGCGAGGAAGATGCCGGTGACGCCGCCGACGATAAACAGACCGATCGAGCCGACGCAGAGGATCGTCGGCGCCGCTAGTCGGACGTCACCATTCCACATGGTAGTGATCCAGTTGAACACCTTGATCGCACTGGGGACGGCGATGGCGATTGAGGTCGCCATGAAACTCGCCCGAACGCGGGGGTCGACACCGGTCACGAACATGTGGTGGGCCCAGACGCCGAACGAGAGGACGCCGATGGCGATCGTCGAGTAGACGATGAACTTGAATCCGAACAGCTTGCGGCCGACGAATTTCGGCAGTATGAGACTCATCAGTCCGGTCGCTGGCAGAAAGATGATGTAGACTTCCGGATGGCCCCAGAACCAGAGCAAGTGCTGCCAGAGGATCGGGCCACCGCCTTCGACCGCGAAGAAGGTCGTCCCGAAGTTGCGGTCGAACAGGAGCATGAGCAAGGCGGTCCCGAGCAGCGGGAACGCGAAGATGATGAGCGCGCTCGTGACGAGCATGTTCCAGGAAAAGATGTCGAGATTCGCCCAGCCGATCGACTCGTCGCGCTCGTAGATGATCGTCGTAATGAAGTTGATCGCACCGATCGTGGTAGCGATGCCACTCAAGTGGAGCCCTAAGAGAAGGAAATTCGTCTGCGGGTTCGGTGCCAGCGATAAGGGCGGATACATCGTCCATCCGATCGCTGGCTCCTGAAACGCCATCAGGACCGAAATCCAGTCCGTCGGGACGATGACGGCAAGAATCGATCCCGTTACTTCGGCGACGATCCCCAGCCGAGCGAGCAGCAACGAGGGCGGCAACAGCCAGAATCCGATGGCGTTGAGCCGCGGGAACGCCATATCGTCGGCACCGATCAACAGCGGCAGAAAGTAGTTCCCGACCCCGAAGAACACCGGCGTAACGAAGAAAATCAGCATCGTCAGCCCGTGCATCGTAAACAGCTCGTTGTACGTCTGTTCGGTCCAGAGGTTGGCCTCCGGAGTCAACAGATGCGTCCGAATCATCATCGCGTCGATCCCACCCCAGATCGCCGCGACGGTGCCGAACGCGATGTAGAGCAGTCCGATCTCGCGGTGGTTCGTCGTCGTCGTCCAGCGGATAGCGGCGGACTTTACGTCGCCGAGTCCGAGCCGATGCTCACGGCCCGTCACATAGCCGCCGTCCGGCGATGGCTCAGCCCGCACTCGCCGTGCGAGGAGGACAATCAGCAGACAGCTGACGACGACGGCCCCGAACAACGAGACCTCGGCGAGCGCACGATTCATCGTCGTCTGCCACCCCTGGTGGCCCGACCGCACCGCTCGTCGCCGTGCATAGCCGTGGACACATTATCGATCGCAATAAAGTTGCACTGATTCATTCGTGACTGTCATTCGTATAGATATATACGGCCGTGTTTCACTGCCTACAACAAGTTCGCGATCGTGAAATTTCACGGATTCATGAATACCGTATTTCACGCCGGTTATTGAATACCCGCCAATGGGAAGCCGCCGACGCCCGATCGTCGCACTTGTCGCCGCGGCGTTCGCGAGCCTCGTCGCATTGACAGGAACGGTCGTTGCACAGTCGGAAAATCGCGAGCTCATCGACGGGCTCGAGTATCAGTTGCTCTACGTCGCCCTGCCGCTGACGCTGTTCGTCCTCGTGATCCTGGTCTACGCTGCCATCAAGTTTCACGACAACGACGACCCCGAGCCGACCACGGAGGATCCCTCCCTCGAGATTACCTGGACCGTCGCAACAGCGATCATCTTGCTGTTCGTCGGTCTCTCGGGCTACAGTGTCCTCGTCAATCCGTACGTGTCGCCATCACAGGCACTCGAGAGCGACAACCGCAGTCAGGAGGGGTTCGAGTCATTCGGCGACCTGCCCGATACCGGTGACGAGGAGGTGCACGTCACCGGCTACCAGTGGGAATGGCAAGCGGACTACCCCGGGGCGAACGTTACGACTGAAAACGAAATCGTGATCCCCGCAGACGAGAACATAACGCTCTGGCTTACGAGTGACGACGTCATCCACTCTCTGTTCGTCTCCGAGCTGGGTATCAAACAGGATGCATTCCCCGGCCGCTATACCCGTGCCCGTACGATAGTCTCCGAACCCGGACGGTACAACGCTGTCTGTGCCGAATTCTGTGGTGCCGGTCATTCGCGGATGAAAACTGACGTCGTCGTTGTCGAATCGGAAACGTACGATCAGTGGCTTGAAGCGAACGAGGGCAACGTTACCGAAGCCCCGGAACCCAACTGATCGCTCGCGACCGCAGTCGATACTCGAGGGCGATGGTATGCTGGAATCGCCATTCTCACTCCCAGCCATGCACGTCGTTTAGCGAGGCGCTCGAGTCTGCAAGAGTTAAACGGGCCGCGTCCCTACGGAAAGTGCGTGCCTTTAGTCCCCGTCCGAGCAGACCCATTCGGGTGCGATGACAGTACGGCGAACCCGGGCACGCGACAATAGTACTTCGGAGAGCTCCCACGAGTTCTCCCGCCCGGCACGAGGGTTAGCCAGCCGACGCGGCACGCCGCCTCGGGATGAGGCTGGACGTTAGTGTTCCGGGCGCACATTTACGCTGTCCAGAGAGATCACTCTCGCTCAGTATCGATTTACCGTCATACAGGAGTCGTGATTACCATACCGCCAGCTGACAACACATCTTGGATACTGTTACTTTCAATCGAAAAATATAGTCGTGTACCAGTGACAACGTCACTCTTGAACCGTTCGTTCCGCATTGCTACTCAGTTCCGGGTATAAATAAAGAAAACCCCACAGAGCGACTGCCGAAGCAGTTGCTCTGCGGGGTTGATGGTATGAATGGAGGCGGCGAAACGAATTTCCCAGAGGCTCGCGCACTCCAGTACTCACCGTAACGCTGGCGAGCTTATCTTCCGTGTTCGGGATGGGTACGGGAGGCACCTCGCCGCTGTGGCCGCCCTAACGCCGACCAACGGAATCGAACCGTTGTAACAACGGAAGACGATGTCTTCCGAGCCTTGGACGGAAGTCCAAGAAACCGTAATCGGTGGTGTGTCTCAAACCGTGTGTATGTGTAGTCCAGTTTACGTCCGGACCCGTTCTCGCGTCACGGATCCAATGCGATGTAATGTATGAATGTGTGGCTTGGCCGGTTAGTGCTCGCGGACTCAACACCTCGTTGCCTTGGTGCGTACATCCCGAGTCTATCGAACTCGTCTTCTACGAGTGGCCTCAATGGTATCTCTTTTCCAGGTGGGTTTCGAGCTTAGATGCGTTCAGCTCTTACCCCGTGGTGCGTCGCTGCCCGGCACGTGCTCTTTCGAACAGCCGGTACACGAGTGGCACCCAATCGTAGTTCCTCTCGTACTATACGATCGTTCCCGTCAGATACCGTAACACCCCCAATAGATAGCAGCCGACCTGTCTCACGACGGTCTAAACCCAGCTCACGACCTCCTTTAATAGGCGAACAACCTCACCCTTGCCCGCTTCTGCACGGGCAGGATGGAGGGAACCGACATCGAGGTAGCAAGCCACCCGGTCGATATGTGCTCTTGCGGGTGACGACTCTGTTATCCCTAAGGTAGCTTTTCTGTCAGCAATTGGCCGCATCAAGCAGCCTAATTGGTTCGCTAGACCACGCTTTCGCGTCAGCGTCGATCGTTGTGTTCGACACTGTCAGACTTCCTTTTGCTCTTGCGCTCTTCCTCGGGTCTCCGACCCGAGTGAGGAAATCTTGGGGCGCGCCCGATATCTTTTCAGGCGCGTACCGCCCCAGTCAAACTGCCCGGCTACCAGTGTCCTCCGCCAGGAGTGAGAGTCGCAGTCACCATCGGGTAGTATTTCAATGATGGCTCGGTGAGCCGCTAGCGCGGCTACCTGTGTAACGCCTCCTACCTATGCTGCACAATGGCGACCACGTCTCAGTGACAGCCTGCAGTAAAGCTCTATAGGGTCTTCGCTTCCCCTTGGGGGTCTCCAGACTCCGCACTGGAACGTACAGTTCACCGGGCCCAACGTTGGGACAGTGGCGCTCTCGTTGATCCATTCATGCAAGCCGCTACTAAAGCGGCAAGGTACTACGCTACCTTAAGAGGGTCATAGTTACCCCCGCCGTTAACAGGTCCTTCGTCCCCTTGTACGGGGTGTTCAGATACCTGCACTGGGCAGGATTCAGTGACCGTACGAGTCCTTGCGGATTTGCGGTCACCTATGTTGTTACTAGACAGTCGGAGCGCCCGAGTCACTGCGACCTGCCTCTTCGCGAGGCAGGCATCCCTTATTGCGAACGTACGGGACTAACTTGCCGAATTCCCTAACGTCGGTTGCTCCCGACAGACCTTGGCTTTCGCCGCCATGAGTACCTGTGTCGGATCTCGGTACGGACAGTGTGCTCGCCTTTTCACGGGCTCTAGGTTGGCCTCTCTTGCGCTATCCTACCATTCGTCCGCTTCGTACCATTACGGTTTCCACGGATTTCGATAGTTAGACTGGGCGAAGGCCCAGCAGAGGCGGCCCCAAAGCGTTGGCTTTGAGTGCACACTGGCATAGGAATATTAACCTATTTCCCTTTTGTCAGCTTCGACTTACGGGCTGACTTAGGACCGGCTAACCCTCAGCTGATCAGCATTGCTGAGGAACCCTTACTCGTTCGGCCGTCGGGGGTCTAACCCGACTAACGCTGCTACTATGACCAGAATTTTCGTTACTGAACGGTCCACACGATCTCTCGACCGTGCTTCCACCCGAACAGAACGCCAACCTACGAGATCACCATGTGAATGGTGCTGCTAGGTCTCGGTGGTAGACTTGAGCCCCGATCATTTTGGGCGCCTCAAACCTCGGCCGGTAAGCTATTACGCTTTTCTTAGAGGGTAGCTGCTTCTAAGCTCACCTCCCGGCTGTCTAGGGCTTGAGACCACCTTCGATCGCACTTAGTCTACACTTGGGGACCTTAACCCAGCTCTGGGTTGTCTCCCTCACGGTACACAGGCTTACCCCGTGCACCGGACTCCCTGCGTCAAACGACGTTTGTAGGTTCGGAGTTGGACAGGGGGGCGCACTCCTCTCGGAGTGCGATCCCCCAATCCGTCGCTCTACCCCACAAACTATCTCGGCAGAGGTCATGCTTCGACATGTTTCGGTTGGAACCAGCTGTTTCCGGACTCGATGGGCCTTTCACCCCTAGACGTAAGTCACGAGAGGGTATTGTAGGACACCAACTCTAACAGACTTCCACGTGCCTTTCGGCACGCTTCATCTTGCTCACGCCTAGATCGTCCGGTTTCGGGTCGTGCCCGTTTGACTCCCCGCGCTTGAACACGGTGACCCTGGTGCAAAGCACTGCGGTCATATCGGTTTCCCTACGCCTTCCTTGATAATCAAGTTAGACTCGTCAAACAGGCACACTCTCTGGTTCGTTTTTCAAAACGTACGACAGAACACCGGCTTCCCAAACTTCTTACTACAGGTTCGCACCTGATTCATTTCGCCTGGGACCTTGTATGCCCTGTCGCTCTATCGCCAACTGATTTCACGCCCTATTGCACCTCCCTTCGTGGGGTGCTTTTCAGCGTTCGTTCACACTACTTGTTCGCTATCGGTCTTGAGGAGTGTTTAGTCTTCGCGGTCGATGCCCGCGATATTCACGAGGGATATCCAACCCCCGATACTCTGGAGCTGACTCGTTCCTTACTCGATAACAGTACGGGACTGTCACCCTGTTTCGTGCTCTATTCCAAGAGACTTCGTGTTATCTTTCGGGAAGTGATCGTCAGTCCGAACACCACATTGCCCGTGAGGGCTTCGGTTTGGACTGTGTCGCGTTTATTCGCCATTACTAACGACATCGCGTTTGCTTTCTTTTCCTGTCGATACTAAGATGTTTCAATTCTCGACGTTCCCCATTGCGCGAAGCAATTGCGGTGGGGATTCCCATTCGGAAATCCTGAGTTCTTTGCCTCCGTGCGGCTCCCTCAGGCTTATCGCAGCTTGGCACGTCCTTCTTCAGCTCTCAAGCCGAGCGATCCACCAGCTGGCACAGTAGCCACGTTCATCGGATCTGAATTGCAACCTGCAGTTGTAATTCAAGAGTGACCCGGGAACGGGTCCAGTGGACGCCTGGACTACACGTACACACGGTCTCATCTGCACGCCGTAGACGCGGCATGCATTAACCCTTCCCAGCCCCGTTTACACGGGCTGGTGCATCGGTTGTTGTTCGGATTAAACCGAAATCGCCTGCCCCACTTAAGGGGCACGATTCGGTTGTCTTCCGAGACATGGACCCACAGGGATTCGAACCCTGGGCATCCTCCTTGCAAAGGAGGCACTCTACCACTGAGCTATGGGCCCACGCCCATCTCAAACTGAGACGGGCATGGTTTGGGTGTTAGCCTTGGTAGTTCTAAGGTGCCCGATCGGCCAAACGGTGGTCGATCGAACGTGGAACCGCAATCCGCTAAGGTGGGTCAGGCACGACGGCCTGATCCCGGTCTGTGGAGGTGATCCAGCCGCAGATTCCCCTACGGCTACCTTGTTACGACTTAAGCCCCCTTGCGGAGCCCAGATTCGACCCTGGAATCAGGGCCTCATCCGGACCCCACTCGGGTGCTTTGACGGGCGGTGTGTGCAAGGAGCAGGGACGTATTCACCGCGCTCTTCTGAAGCGCGATTACTACCGAATCCAGCTTCATGAGGGCGAGTTTCAGCCCTCAATCCGAACTACGACCGAGTTTCGGAGATTAGCGTCCCCTTTCGGGGTTGCATCCCACTGTCTCGGCCATTGTAGCCCGCGTGTCGCCCAGCACATTCGGGGCATACTGACCTACCGTTGCCCATTCCTTCCTCCAGTTTGGCACTGGCAGTCCTCCTAATGTACCCAACCATCACAAGGATGTTGCTGGCAATTAAGAGTGTGGGTCTCGCTCGTTGCCTGACTTAACAGGACGCCTCACGGTACGAGCTGACGGCGGCCATGCACCTCCTCTCAATGGCTCCAGTAAGATCATCAATCTGACCTTCACTGCACATTGTCGATGCTGGTGAGATGTCCGGCGTTGAGTCCAATTAAACCGCAGGCTCCTCCGGTTGTAGTGCTCCCCCGCCAATTCCTTTAAGTTTCATCCTTGCGGACGTACTTCCCAGGCGGTCTGCTTCTCGGCTTCCCTACGGCACAGCACAGGCTCGTAGCCTGTGCCACACCTAGCAGACATCGTTTACAGCTCGGACTACCCGGGTATCTAATCCGGTTCGTGACCCGAGCTTTCGTCCCTCACCGTCGGATCCGTCTTCCAGAGGCGCTTTCGCCACCGGTGGTCCGTCCAGGATTACGGGATTTCACTCCTACCCCGGACGTACCCCTCTGGTCTTCCGGTCCCAAGCCACACAGTTTCCACCGGACGCCTGCGCGTTAAGCGCGCAGATTTCCCGATAGACTTGCGTGGCCAGCTACGGACGCTTTAGGCCCAATAATAGCGGTCATCACTTGTGCTGCCGGTATTACCGCGGCGGCTGGCACCGGTCTTGCCCAGCACTTATTCTACCACCTCCTTACGGTGGTGAAAAGCGAGGACTATATGCCCTCGCACTTGGAGTCCCCTTATCGCACTCGCGTGCAGTGTAAAGGTTTCGCGCCTGCTGCGCCCCGTAGGGCCCGGTATCTTGTCTCAGATACCGTCTCCGGGCTCTTGCTCTCACAACCCGTACCGATTATGGGCACGGTGGGCCGTTACCCCACCGTCTACCTAATCGGCCGCAGCCACATCCTATAGCGCCTGAACGTTTCGAGTTCACGCCACTCCAGGCGTTGAACTGTATCGGCTATTAGCCTCAGTTTCCCGAGGTTATCGCCGTCTATAGGGCAGTTTGGCCACGTGTTACTGAGCTATCTGCTACGAGTCTGAACTCGTGCAACTAGCATGGCTAAATCGGACTCCAATAGCAATGACCTCCGGCAGGATCAACCGGAATGCTATATATGTACTCCCAGCTTGGCTGGGAGGGTCTGTTGGCGGTGAATGTTGCAAACACACTCACACATAAATGGTCCACGTTCGATGACACTGATCGAGTGACCGATCGGGCGTCACCGAACTACCAAGGCTAACATCAGATCCCATCTGTACGGCGGACCGCAGGGGTAGGATCCTCATTTCCTTCGGACATATTCGTAAGTCGTCTGGGGTACATAACCCCTTCGGACTCGAATCGTCCGTGACAACGCGGCGTATCCAAACGCCCCGTCGCCACATCTTCGTGTTCACATCCAAATGCCCTCGAACGTATAAGGGCGTCGGATCGCCCCCACGCCGGAAACCGCATCCGGCGGGGGTGTGTACGATCACAACTGAACGCCCAGGCACGTATAAGGGCTCCGGATCATCGCGACCGGCAGTTCCGATCGCGACCATGATCGTGTGGAGCCCTCGAGTACGCAGTCTCTCGTCGGATCGAAGCGACGAGGTGTCCGAGGACGGATGTAACGTCTGCCTCCGCGCCGGGTTGCGGCCGGAGGGGACGTGGCGGCGTGCGCCACGTCGTTCGCATTACAATCGAAGTCCGAGTAAACATATAAGGCCGTCGTCTCGAGCGGCCACTGCGCCACGTTGGACAGTCACGAGGTGGCTCAAGCGATCCGGATACCGTCGCCCGGATAATCCATCGACGCTACCGCCGATCCGTCGGATTCGAACTCGAGGCGTCGGGTTCTCGTCCGAGAATCGATCGAACGAATCCCACCCCGGCCAGCAGACACTCGCGAAGGACCGGCGCACCGTCGACGAGCCACACCACCAGCGCCGCCCCGGCGAGTCCGAGCTGTGCCCACAGATACGTCGAGATATCGCCGGCGAGCATATCACTCGAGTACCGGCCGAACAGGTCGAAGAACGCCTCGAGGAACCCTGGTCCAGGGGAGTGGCCCTCGACCGTAGCGACCGGCCAGAGCATGAGTTCGGGCTGCAGGATATCCTGCCGGAACACTGAGTCCACGACGTCGCCAAAGGGGTGCAATAGGTAACCGAGTCCGAACGCGAGACCGGCCCGCGGCCGCGTCGCCGCGTGCGCGATCGTTCCGACGAGAATCGCCAGCGGCACCGCGAAGAAAAGCGAGTGGCCGATCGCGTAGCCGTTCTGGAACACGCCGTACTCCCAGGCGAGTGGCTTGTCGATCAGGTCCGGGAGAACCGACGCGAGGACGACGGTGAACGCCTCGAGCCCGGTGGGCGAGTCACGGAAAATAATGCGACAGCACAGTGAGTATGCGAGATAGCCGACGATCGCGTGTTCCCACGGCCACATGGCTGGATGGTCCGCTGTTCAACGAATAGTTATGGTTCGCTTGTCGTGGTGCTCGCGGCTGAGCTGGGTCTGAGGGACTGTGACGGTCGATGCAGTACTCGATAAGCCGTCCTTACGCGACAACGTACGTGATTGACAGCGTTTCTATCATGCGCTGGCGAGACCTCGGCTGTCAGAAAAGAAAGTCAATCCCGTTTGACGAGCCCCTGTGAAACGGTACTGGCCGACACGAGGGTCCATGGCGACGTGTGGCTGGTCTTATAAATATATTCCCGTAGTTGCCATAGCACGACCGTGACTGACTACGCTATCGAAGCGCGCGACGTGGCGGTGACGTACGCGGACGGAACCGAGGCGGTCCGCGGCATCGATCTCCTCGTCGAGCGCGGCGAGTTCGTCGGCTTTCTGGGGCCGAACGGTGCGGGCAAGACGACGACGATCAAGACGCTGGTGACGCTCCTGCGACCGACCGACGGCTCCATCGTTGTCAACGGATTCGACGCCATCGAGGAGCCCCGACAAGTGCGGTCGACGGTAGGGTACATGGCTCAGGAGACGAGTATCGATCCCGAGTTGACCGCTCGAGAGAACCTCCGATTCGCGTGTGACGCCTACGGCGTCCCGCGAGCGCAGCGTGACGACCGGATCGACGAACTGCTCGAGCTCGTCGAACTAACCGACGTCGCGAACAAAGTCGCGGACGACTTCTCCGGTGGGATGAAAAAGCGCCTCGACGCGGCGACCGCGCTCGTCCACCGGCCGCCGCTGGTCTTCCTCGACGAGCCGACGACTGGACTCGACCCGGCGGCGCGAAACCGACTCTGGGAGTACTTCCGGCGGATCAACGACGAGGGGACGACTGTCTTCCTGACGACTCAGTACCTCGAGGAGGCCGACCAGTTGTGCGAGCGGCTGTCGGTCATTCAGGACGGATCGGTCGTCGCAGAGGGGACGCCCGGAGAGCTGAAACGTCGCGTCGGCGGCGAGATACTCTCAGTCGAACTGGCTGACCCCGACGAGAGCGAGCGCGCAGTAGCGGTCGCCCGCGATGAGTCGCTGTTCGCGGACGGGGCGACGATTGAGACAACGGAGTCGGGGCTCGCGGTGACGGCTCGCGACGCACGGACGCGTGGGACGGAATTATTAGTCGCACTGCGGGACGCCGGAATCGATGTGATCGGGTTCGACGTCCGCGCACCGACGCTCGACGACGTGTTCCTCGCGGTAACGGGTGAGGGGAACGAGGACGGCCCGTCAACGGAACGGGAGTCGGACACAACCGACGTTGCACGATCGGGAACGATCGGGAACGGCGGCCGTGACTCGAGAGAACCGACGGTAAGCGACGAGAGTGAAAAGGGGAACGATACCGATCGAGACGAGGTGAACGGATGAGTACGCCCGAGGCCGACCGTCACGGCGGGGGCTTCGCGAGCGACGTGTGGGTCACGTTCGTCCGGTGGACGATCAAGTCGGTTCGGAACCCGTTCGTGCTCGTCGTTTCGCTCGTCCAGCCGATCATCTTCCTCGTGCTCTTCACGCAGGTGTTCGGTGGCGTCGCGACGGCCGCTATCGAGGGAATTAGCTACGAAACGTATCTCGTGCCGGCGATCGTGATCCAGGTAGCGCTGGTGGCGGCCGCGACGTCGGGGATCGGGCTGGTCAACGACATCGAGACCGGAATGTTCGAGAAGATACTGGTCAGTCCAATGAACCGGACCGCCGTTTTCCTGGGGAAGACGCTCGCCGAGGTCGTCCGCATCGTCGTACAGGTCGTAATCGTGCTCGGATTGGGCGTGTTGCTCGGTGCCGAAATCGAAACCGGGATCGCGGGCGCGATCGCAATCGCGGCCATCTGCGTCGTGTTCTCGGTCTGGTTCACCGCGTTCTCGAACGTGCTGGCCGTGGTGACCCGCGACGAGGAATCGACGATCATCGGGGCGAACCTGCTTCAGTTGCCCTTGCTGTTCGTCTCGAGCGCGTTTCTCCCGTTGCCGGCACTTCCGGATTGGATCCGGACGGTCGCGACGTTCAACCCGATTACCTACGGCGTCGACGCCGCTCGCGCGGTGATGCTGGGCGAGGATACGATGACCGTGATCGAAGTTACCCGGTTCGGCGGGATGTGGGACACGCTCGTGCCGGCACTCGCCGTTCTCGTGGGACTCGCGCTCACGTTCGGATCGGTCGCCGTCTACGCGATCGGCCGCGCCGCCAGCGCCGACGTTCGCTGAGCCCCCGGTGATCAGCAATCCGGGAGTACCCGATATCATTTAGCGACTGTGGTCGTACGAGTCCCTATGGACCAGTCGGGATTCGTCAAGCTCGCGGTCATCGCGTTCGGGATCGTGATCGCGAGCTTCTTCGTGCGCGGGATCAGTCGGATCGTGCTCGACGTGGAAACCGCGAACCTCCTGCAGGCACCGCTCGCGATCGTCGGTTTCGGGCTCCTCCTCTATCTGTTCGTCAGAGCGACCCTCGACTTCGTCGGAATCTGGGAGGTAGAGAACCCCGACCCGTGAGACGGGCGGCTGTCGCTGTATACCGGCTGATCGCAACACTGTGGTGCGATCGACCCGATACCGATCTACAGCCGAGCCTCCCACCGGAAGGAAACCGTTTTTCGACCGCCGTTCGAACGTGAGGGTATGACAATCGACGTTCAGGCGATCGCCGACCTCGGACCGGGCGACCGCGCGGCCTTCTTCGAGCGCGATGCCGGCATCGAGGCGGTCAGCGGAGACGTCACCGAGATCGTCGAGCGCGTCCGCACGGAGGGCGACGTCGCCGTTCGCGAGTTCACGAGCGAGTTCGACGGTATCGAAGTCGGCAACCTCGAGATCACGGACGAGTGCGAGCGGGCCGCAGACGCGATCGACGACGGGATCCGGGACGCGATCGAGACGGCCGCCGCGAACGTCCGGGAGTTTCACGAGGCCCAACTGCCCGACGACTGGCGGCGTGAGTTCAGCGAGGGCCGCACGCTGGGACGGCGGTTCCGACCGATAGAGCGCGTCGGCGTCTACGTCCCCGGCGGCTCGGCGGCCTACCCCTCGAGTGCGATCATGGGGATCGTCCCGGCGACAGTGGCCGGCGTCGGTCACGTGTCGGTGGTGACGCCGCCGGCCGACGAACTGAACCCGGTGACGCTTGCGGCGATCCACATCGCGGGCGCGGACGCGGTCTACCGCGTCGGCGGCGCGCAGGCGATCGCGGGGCTGGCGTACGGAACGGAGTCGATCACCCGCGTGCAGAAGATCGTCGGCCCGGGCAACAAGTGGGTCACGGCGGCGAAGGCCGACGTTCGGGGTGACGTCGAGATCGACTTCCTCGCGGGACCGAGCGAAGTTGTCGTCGTGGCCGACGAGACCGGGGACCCAGAACTCATCGCCGCGGAGCTCGTCGCGCAAGCCGAACACGATCCGAACGCCTCGGTCGTGGCCGTTACCGACGACAAGGCGACCGCCGACGCCGTGGCTGCGGCCGTCGACGAGCAGGTAGACGCGCGCGAGCGCGAGGATGTGATTCGAGAGGCGCTCGCGAACGACGCGAGCGGCGTCCTCTACGGTCGATCGATGAGCGAGGTGATCCTCTTTACGGAGGCCTACGCCCCCGAACACCTCTCGATTATCGCCGACGACGACGAGTCGATCCTCGAGCGGATCGAGAGCGCGGGGAGCGTCTTCCTCGGACCGAATACGCCCGTCGCGGCCGGTGACTACGCCAGCGGCACCAACCACGTCCTGCCGACCAACGGCGGCGCGCGAGTCACCGGCGGCCTCTCCGTGGAGACGTTCCTCCGATCGACGACGGTCCAACGCCTCTCCGGGGAGGGGCTCGCCGAACTCGGGGAGACGATCACGACCCTCGCGGACGCCGAGGGGCTCGAGGCCCACGCCGAGAGCGTCCGAACCCGACTCGACGAGGGGACGAATCAGTAGCGAACGGTGAAATACTGCCGATCAACGGTGTCTCAGTTCGCTGAATTGCAAACTGGTTTTACGTAGCTGGAGAAGAGAGTGGAAAACGAGATGGAACCGCGTGTCGATCCGACGGACAGGCGCGTCCTCGAGCGCAACTACGATTACGCGCAAAAGAACGTGCGGCTCCTCTCGATGTGGTACGACTGCGAGCTGGAACGAATGCTCGAGCTACTGGCGGAACACGACATCGAACTCTCTCGCAACGACAAACGACAGTTCGGTACCTGTTATCGGTCGTTCAGGCGGCGCTCGAACTGGTAAGCAACCGCGAGAAATGGGGAGACCGCGCCCGCTCAATCGAGGGCGGAGCCAGATTCGTGTTCGTCCGGTCGGACGCAAATGGCGTCACAGTTAACATCGTTGGGCCGGAATGATGGGGTATGAGCACGGACAGTATGGACGGCGGGGAGACGAACACGCGCCCGAAAATCGAAGTGACAGAGGAGGCGGCCGAACAGGCCCTCTCCTTGCTCGAGGGCGAGGATCTCGACGTGACCGAAGCCGGCCTCCGGCTGTTCGTCCAGCAGGGCGGCTGCGCCGGTCTCTCCTACGGGATGCGGTTCGACGACGCACCGGACGATGACGACACGATTTACGAGCATCACGACCTGCGCGTGTTCGTCGATCCGGCGAGCCTGAAGTACATCGAGGGCAGCGTCCTCGACTACGAGGACGGCCTGCAGGCCGAAGGGTTCCACGTGGACAATCCGAACGTCGTCAGCGAGTGCGGCTGTGGCGAATCGTTCCGAACGTAATCGATCGCTCGGACAGCGGTTCGAACCATCCTCACCGTCCACCGTTCTGCCCCGTTGATCGAAAGTCGACAGCCAACAGCCATGCGGACGTCACTCGAGCGTCAAAAAATGGGATCGACTCGAGCGATCGACGAGGCTCGAGACGTCGGTTACTCCTCGAGTTCGAAGGCGACGGTGACCTCGGCTTGGTACTCGCGGTCGTCGGCGCTGGCGAGTTCGACGCCGAGTTCGTCGACTTCGATCCACTGGACGTTCTGGAGGGTGGCTTCCGCGCGGTCAATCGCGTCGTCTGCTGCGGCGTCGAAGCTCTCGGGACTGGTGCCGATGAGCGTGATTTTCTTGAATACCATCGCCTCGATACCTACGACCCATGTTGACGTAAAAGTGCTGTCAGCCTTGGAAAGTCAGTCACGCTGGTAACGTCGACAGCGAGCGGATCACTCGGTCCGCGACTCGAGGCGCGTGCGGATCGCACCGGTGATGTCGGTGAGGTATGCACCGCCCCACAGCGCGACGATGAGCCCACCGATGGAGTTGAAGACGAAGTCGAGCATCGTGTCTTCGAGCCCGTACTGCGTGAGCACGGCCCTGATTCCCAGCGCCTCGGCCGACAGCGCGATAGCGAACTCGAGGATCTCCCAGAGGACGCCAAAGGCGAGCACGAACAGCAGGATGAACACGGCGACGAATCGCTGGGGGAAGTGAATCCCGTCGGTGTGCTCGTGGAGTGCGCGAACGGTGGCGTACCCCACGCCGGCGACCAGTGATGCCGACAGCGCGTGGGTCATGTGGTCCCACCACCAGATCTGGCTGTAGAGCGTGCGGGTGGCTCCCGGCAGCCCGACGGTCCCGAACGCGTGGAGGAAGACTGCGGTCGTGATCCACAGGGTGAGGCGCGGATCCATCGGGATCTCGTAGTCGCGCTCGAGGAGCGGGGGAAGCTGGGTCACGATCAGCGCCACACCCGTATTGATCACGATCCCGCCGTTTCCCCGCTCGATACCGACGAACAGCATGCCGATCAGCCCGATCTCCATGAGATAGGTGAGCTGCCGCTGGCGATGCTGGGACGGCAACCAGCTCGTGAGATTACGCATCGTCCCCCTCCGCGATCCCGGGAGCGTTCTCGGGGAGACGCTGCGCCGAACGGGCGAGACGTCTGAAGTAGAGTTCGAAGACGACGCCTGCACCGAGACCGGCGACGGCGGAATAGACGAACTCCCACATCACCGCGTCGTGATCGGCGGTAAACGGAATCCCCAGCATCTGGGAAGCACTCCACCTGAGCAGCGCCCAGAGGCCCGCAGCGGCCATCGTGGTGACGACGACGAAGACGACGGCGAAGCCGGGCGTCATCCGCACGGACGTAAAGGTCTGGAATTCGACGGCGAGGACGAGTGCGATGGCCGCGACGGAGAGGTATGCGGTGAAGTGACCCGTCAGTCGATCCGCGCCGATGGCCATTCCGAGGATAGGCAATGCGGCGAGCAAGAGCACCTCCCAGGGGAGCAGAACGGATGACGACCGGAAGGCCACCGGAGGGAGTAGTGCAAGGGCGACGAGCGTCGCCGCGAACGTCGCCCACAGGAACCCACCGGTCACCAGTTCGCTGACGCCGATGATCGCGATCGCCGCGACCAACACCCACGCGATCGCGGCGTTGGTTCGCCCGTCCGCGATCAATCCCTCGAGTGAAGTCTGAGACACACTGACTCGTATTAACCGTCCTCACAAAAGCATATGTCGTGGTTCGTTGAGAGGAAGGCCGTATAGAAGCTGACGAGGCCGTCCAGAGCTAGACGAGCACGTAGACGGTAGCGTACGCAGCCAGTGCGACCGCAATGGCTGCCAGTGCCGTAAGCGAGCGCTCGAGAACTGCGTCCGAAGACGGGAGTCGCCGATAGCTCGCTCGCGGGAGCGTCAGTGATGGGGTCTCCCGAACGACGCCACAGAGGAGGCCGACGCCGAGGATGGAGAAGACGAAGTGGTAGGAAACCTCGAGGGTTGGCGGCGTCACCGCGAGCGCGGCAACGCCGTAGGCTGCACCCACGCCGGCGCGGCGGTTAATGGACGAGAAGGGCGACCGGTCGGTGAGCCGGCAGATCGTCACGAGGGCGAGCGCGATCGCGGCGAGTTCGATCGCGAACGCGCCCAGCAGGTGTAGCGTTGGATCCGAGTGAAGGACGACGCGCGACTCGAGCGCAGGGGAGCCGAAGGGGAAGAGCCAGTCAGGCGGTGAGCCAGTGACGAGATCGCCCCACGGATGTGACCAGAGACCCCACAGCGCGGCGAACGCGACCGTCGACGGCGAGAGCGACGACGCTCGCGCGCTCCAGCGGGCGACGAGAACCCCACTCGCCGCGAACAGTCCCATTACCAGTGCAGCGAGCGGGCCGTCCCAGACGAGTGCGACCGCGACGAGAGCCACGAGGATCCCGATCGCGCCGAGACGAACGACGTGCGCACGACCGGTGCGACCGCGAACGGCGAGCATCCCGAACGCCGGCGCGGCGATCGCGCCCACGACCAGCGAGTGGGTGACCGAGCGGTGGACTGCCCGACTCGCGTCCCAGAAGGCCGTCGGCGCACCGAGCGCGCCGTCCGCTGCGTGCCACTCGAGGAGGCCGACGAGCGCGTACGCGACGTCGATGTCCGGAATCGCGGCGAACGCGCCGGCGACGATCCCGACGAGCAGGGCAGGTCGGCGATCCCAGCCCCGCCAGTCGGCGACCAGCGCCGCGACGGCGAACGCGAACAGGGCGTGACCGATGAACACAACATGTCGAGTACGGAATGCGTGGGCTTAAGCGACTCGCACCGATGTGGTGTGGTATCAGTGGGCATATTTCGAGCCGACGAGCGAGCGCTCGAGCGGTCGTCAGGATCTGGAGTCGAGGGTGAGACCGGGAGGCGGCGACGTATTCGGGCCACCGGCGGCCGCTCTTTCGCCGCTGCCGGTAGGTCTTTGCGGGTGGCAAGTGAGCACACGCGTATGGCTCAGAAACCGTCGACCGAGGCGGCTCGCGCGCCATCCGTTGGCGAACTCACACCACCGGAACGGACCCTGATGGGGCCCGGACCGAGCGACGTGAACCCGCGCGTGCTCCGGGCGATGAGCACGCCGCTCGTGGGCCACCTCGATCCCGCCTTTATCGAGATCATGGACGAGGTCCAGGAGCTGCTGCGCTACACCTTCCGGACGGACAACCAGTGGACGATCCCGGTCTCGGGGACCGGATCGGCCGCGATGGAGGCCGCCATCGGAAACGTCGTCGAGCCCGGAGACACGATGCTCGTTCCGACGAACGGCTACTTCGGCGGTCGGATGGCCTCGATGGCCGAGCGCGCGGGCGGTGACGTCGTCAAGGTCGACGCCCCGTGGGGCGAACCGCTCGAGCCGGACGACGTCGCGGACGCGCTGGCCGAACACGACCCGGACGTCTTCGGCTTCGTCCACGCCGAGACGAGTACCGGCGTGCTCCAGCCTGACGTCCCCGAGCTAACGGCGGCGGCCCACGACCACGACGCGCTCGTGATCGCCGACACCGTCACCTCCCTCGGTGGCGTCGAGCTCCGAGTCGACGAGTGGGACATCGATGTGGCCTACTCGGGCCCCCAGAAGTGTCTCTCCTGTCCGCCGGGCGCGAGCCCGCTCACTCTTTCGGACGGGGCGATGGAGAAGGTGCTCTCGCGCGAGGAGGATCCCCGCTCGTGGTACCTCGATCTCTCGCTTCTCGAGGGCTACTGGGGCGACGAACGCGCATACCATCACACCGCGCCGATCACGAACGTCTACGCGCTCCGGGAGGCGCTGCGCCTCGTTGCCGAGGAGGGAATCGAGGAGCGCTGGGCGCGCCACGAGCGACTGGCCGGCGCGCTGAAAGCCGGCGTCGAGGCGATGGGTCTCGAGATGAACGCACCCGACGAGTACTGGTTGCCGAGTCTGAACGCCGTCCGCGTCCCCGAGGGGATCGACGACGGCGATGTCTGTGACGCGCTGATCGAGCGCTACGACCTCGAGATCGCCGGCGGACTGGGAGATCTCGCCGGAGAAATCTTCCGAATCGGCTGCATGGGACACTCCGCGCGACCCGAGAACGTGATCTACGTCGTGACGGCGCTGGGCGACGTCCTCGAGTCGATGGGCGCGGACGTCGATCCGGGCGCTGGTGTGACTGCGACGCGACGCGCACTGAAAGAATAAGGAACGTTCCGCGACGGCCGGGTTTCGAACGGCCGGATCCGCAAACCGTCGTTTGCTACGCTGATACTCGCGGTCCTGGCGGCGCTCGTTCGACCTGATAGTCCTCTCCGTCGACGACCATAATCGCCCACTCGTAGTTCGGATTCGTCCGTTCGAGGCGCGCCTCGAGATCGTCCGCGTCCTCGGGTTCGGCGACGAAACAGTGGAACTGTCCCGACGACGAGGACGGAAGCTCCCCTGTCTCGAGGACGGCGTTTACGTGGACGACTTTCCACGCGCGTTCGGCGCGAAACTCGGGGCCGTTACCTTCGACGGTGTAGCCCAGCTCTGCGAAGATCGACCTGGCCTGCTCGACGAGTCGCATGTTAACAGGACCCATTCACTATCGTCTATGCCGGCATCCACCATAAATGTTAGTACGTAACAAGAATCTCCAGTTACTGCCGGGCTAGTCGGAACTTCCTCGAGGTTCCGAGCGAGCGGTGGTCCGGTAGCAGGTGTTTTTGGGTAGTAATAGTCTGTTACCGATCGCCGGTTTCCGGCGCGGAACGCGTTCAGGGAACGACGGGGTCACTCGTGGGCGGCGTCCCACTCCGTGGGTTTTCGGAAGTTCCCACACTGGTTGCATTGGATCCGACCCATCGCGTCCATCGCGTTGTCGAGGGTCTCGCAGTTCGTACAGAACCAGCCGTATCGTCGGTTGGCGTCGCTGGATTCGTAGGCAACGAGGAAGGGGCCCTTCGACCCCTTGTCGCCGTCCGTCTCCGAAATATAGACGGTATCGCCGTCGTCGGTCGACCAGGTTCGCATGTCCGACCATACCGTTGCTCGCGGTAAATGACTGTCTGTCCGGGTCGATATCGCCGCCTCGAGCGACTAGCGAACCCGAGACACGCTACCCAAACATCTTACATGTTCGGATGATAGCGTGTGACAGGTTCGCAGTATAGACTGTCCGTACTGAAAGGTTTACCCGCACGGGTGTCGTTCGAACGTCTAATGTCGTTGGTCGTGGTTCCCGTTCGATATCCACTGTCGAAGCATTCGAAGCGAACGCTCGAGCGGGCGATCGAGGTTGCCCGCGAGCGGGAGGCTGCGTTGACCATCCTCCACGTCGACCTCTATCAGAACGGGCGGAAAGTGACGCGTATCGATCTCAAAAACGCCGTCGAGAGGGTGTTTGGAGGGCTCGAGAGTGCCCGCTATGTCGTTCGGACTGGCTTTCTCGTCGAGGAAAGCATCCTCGACGAAGTCGCGGCGGAGCAAGCCGACGCCGTCGTGATCGGCAGCAAGCAAGCGAGTCGGCTCCGACGCATCTTCCAGCGCTTTACCGACAACCCCGATATCGATCGGTATCTGCGAAGCCACCTCGACTGCGAAGTCATTACGGTCGAAAGCGCGAGCGCCTGAGCTCACCTCTTCCGCGTTCGATTCTCGCCGACCGCCGTTACTCGTTGCCCGCGTTTCGTACGACGAACACCGGGATCGAGGCGTTGTCGACGACCCGTTCCGAGACGCTTCCGAGCGAGGTCACTTTCTCTCGCGGACTCTTCCCTCGAGTGCCGATGACGATCAGATCGATTCCCTGCTCGTCGGCGTACTCGAGGATCGTCTTCGCGGGCGTCCCCTGGCGCACCTCGCTGACGGTCTCGAGCCCCTCGGCCGTCGCTCGTTCCTCGACGGCAGCGACGGCTGCCCGGCCCTCGTCTTCGAGCGTCCGCTCGAGGTCCGTACTGGTGTCCTCGCCGGCGGCGGCGGTGACGCGGCTATCGACCACGTACAGCGTGTGAACCGTCGCGTCGTTGTTCGCAGCGATCGGGAGTCCGTGAGCGAGCGTCTCGGAGATCGTGTCGCTTCCGTCGGTGGGAATGAGAACGTCGTCGTACATCTGTGGGTGCGTTTCGATTAGACTGGGTGGCGTATAAATTACCATCACGATATGGACAGCGAGCGAACGAGAGCGTCGTCGTGACCGAGAGTGCAGTCGTTACCGATCGGCCGGGTCCGCGGGATTCCCGCCCGGTTCGACAGGCGAATCAGCGGACGTCCGCTCGGATTCCGAATCGTCAACGGCCAGTCGCGCGACACCACTCGTCTCGTCGAAGACGTGGTGGCGGTGCGGGTAGGCGAACTCCACGTCGAGATCCGTGAAGCGTTCGCCGATGGCGTCCTGGACTGCCGACCGGACGACGGTCTGCTTGTAGGGATGTTTCATCCAGAAGAACAACTCGAGCGCGACCCCGTGATCGCCGTACTCGTTGATGTAACAGGAGGGTGCTGCGGCGTATCGGGCGCTACCGATCCGGATATCCGGCCCCCCCGAGATGACGTTGTCGACGCCTCGGGCGGCCCGTTCGGCGGCCTGACGTGCAACCTCGAGATCGCTCTCGTAGGTGATATCGAACCCGACCGAGACCCGCGTGCGTTCGTCCTCCGCGGAGTAATTGACCACGTCGCGCGCGTGAATCTCGGAGTTCGGAATGACGATGAAGGTGTTCTGGAGCGTGAAGATCTTCGTGTACCGGATCGTGATGTCCTCAACGAACCCGCGGTGACCGGCGTCGGTGACTTCGATCATGTCGCCGATCTCGTAGGGCCGATCGGCGAGGACGTAGAGGCCATTGATCAGACTGCCCGCCAGCGGCGCGAGGACAATCGCGATCACGGCCGAGATGACGGTCACCGAGAGGAGGATTTGCGTATCGCCGACGCCGACGATACTGGCGGCGATGGCCGCCGCCCAGAGGAGAACGGCGGCCTTGACACCGCGGAGAACGGTGCGCGTGACGCTCGGCCGTTCGATTCGGCGCGCAACTGTCCGACCGGCGATCCGAACGGCGAGTTTCGAGAGATACCAACCGATCGCCAGGACGATGATTGCGAGACCGATTTCGACTACCCCCAGCGGTACCAGATCGGGGAGTTCACTCTTGATGTCCTCGGCTATCGTGCGTTCGTTCGCCTGGAGGACCCTGCGCATGGCAACACTCTCAGGCCGATAGTGGTTAAGGGTTCTGACCATCAGTTTCGGGCACCGATCGCGGAACAACCTGATTTCGAAAACGCGTGCTACTCAGAATATAATAAATCATTTAGTCGCCGGGATCGTAGGGGGCCAGTATGGTACCAGACGAACTACGCTCGACGGTCGAGCGAGTCGGGGATCGGTTCAATCTCGGCGAGTACGAGATCGACGCCTACCTCACCGTGTTAGAGCAGGGGCAACTCACGGCGAGCGAGATCGCGGACCGAACGGATATCCCGCAACCTCGAGTGTACGACACCGTCCGCAGTCTCAGCGATCGTGGACTCGTCGAACTGCGCGAATCCCGCCCCATGAAGGTCGTCGCGATCGATCCCGGGGAGGCTTTCGACGACGTCCAGTCCTCCTTCGAGCAGATGATCGACGAACTCGAGGCCCGCTACACCGCGCCGGCCCGCGACACGGAGGCGGTCTCCCTCGTGAAGTCGCGATCGACGATTCTGCGCTACCTCGAGGAGGTCATCAACGGCGCGGAGTTCGAACTCGCGCTCTCCTTGACGCCGGACCTGCTGACCCGGTTCGATGCGGAACTGCGCGAGGCGGTCGAGACCGGCGTGAGCGTCGATCTGATCGTGACGCCGGCGAGCGAGGCACCCGATCCGGCCGAGTTCGCGTACGGTGAGATCGCATCGACTGCCCGCGCCCGGCGGGGAATCACGACGCCGGTCGTCGCCGTCGCCGACGGCAACTACTCCGTCTACGCCACCCAGGACGCCCTGCGCGACGATCAGGATCGCTACGGCGTCATCTTCAACCGATCGGCGCTAGGCTTTCTCATCTCCGGGTTCTTCGGGACCGTCCTCTGGACGACCGCCGAACGAGTGCTCGGCGAGGACGACACCACGCGATCGTACCCCCGGAAGTACGCCTCGATCCGTCGATGCGTCAAAGACCTGCTCGACGAGGGCGGCGAGTTCTACGCGACCATCGACGGTCGCGACGTCGAGGTCGGCGGCCAGCGGATCGTCCGCGGTCGAATTCGCGACATCTCCTTCGAGGTTAGCGAGGAAGTCGCTAGCCTCACAATCGAAACCGAGGAGGGCGAGGAGCTCTCCGTCGGCGGCCGCGTCGCAGCCCTCGAGGACATCGAGGCCCACGAAATCCACATCGGTCGGGACGAGCCACCGACGCTCGAGGACCGCTGATCGCACGATGCGGTGAAACAGCTATCGAACCGAACGCCGATTCATCAGGCAATTGTCGGTGCTGGTCGTCGGAACTGTTGACTTTTAGCGTGAGATTGACTTTTAGCGTGAGAGAGAGTGTGATCAGAGTCCGTCGGCTGGCAGTCGGCCCGACTGCCGGCGCGTAACAGATGAGTAGTGACGAGCGTTCGATTTGTTCTCTAACTGAATCGATAGTGGTCACTTCGGATCCACCAATTGGTAACCATAATTGGAGCTCTATCCGAACATTCACATATTATTACCATATTTATAGCTAACAATTAAGTCAAAGAACGTGGTTCGTTTCCTCGCATGGGACGCGATACCGCCGGCAGACGCGACCGCTTCCGCCCGGGACGCCGGTCGTTCCTGAAAGCTGCATCAGCGTCGACAGCAGGAGCGATCGCCGTCACCGGTTGTCTCGGCCGGGGTCGCGAACCGGGGACTGTGGTGATGACCGCCGCCTCAGACGTCGCAGGGATCATGCACAGCGACGGCGACGATCCCTCGATCCAGCAGGCGCTGTGGGACGCCGGCCTCGATGAGGACATCCGCGTTGAGGTTCAGACGGTCGTCAGCGACTCCGTCCAGCGGATGCAGGAGGCCCAGGCGGCACTTCAGGCGGGGCGGGCCCCGCCGGACATCCACATGATGGACAGCGGCTGGACGATTCCCTTCATCCTTCGGGAGCAGACGACCAACCTGAGCGAACACCTCGGAGACGAGGCCCTCTCGCGCGTCGAGGAGGACTATAGCGAGGCGATCGTCGAGACGGCCCGCCATCCGGGGACCGACGACCTACACGCCGTGCCGCTGTTTCCGGACTTCGGCCTGATGTTGTACCGGCAGGACCTCATCGAGGACGCGGGCCACGATACGAGCGGCTGGGCGACCGATCCGCCCTCCTGGGAGGAGTTCGCGACGGCCGTCGACGACGCGATGAGCGAGTCCGACGTCCAGTACGGCTTCACGACGCAGGGGGCCGCCTACGAGGGGCTGGCTTGCTGTACGTTCAACGAGGTGATGACCTCCTGGGGCGGCGCGTACTTCGGCGGCGTCGACAACCTGTTCACGGCCGGCGATCGTCCGGTGACGATCGACGAAGAGCCGGCCATCGACGCGATCCGCATGATGCGCGCGTTCATCAACGGCGACGATCCGAACGGCCTCGACGGCTATCCGGAGATCTGCCCCTCCGCCGTCGTCCAGTGGACCGAACAGGAGTCGCTCAATCCCTTCGCGGCTGGCGACGCCGTCGCCAACCGCAACTGGCCGTTCGCGATCGCCGAGACCGGCGGCGAGGACGCGTTCGGCGAGGATTTGGGCGTCATGACCCGTCCCTACGCGACGGCGCCCGAAGACGCCGAGTACGAGGGTGTCGGCGGTTCCGCCGCGGCGCTTGGCGGCTGGAACCTCGTCGTGAGTCCGTTCTCGGAGCGCAGCGAGGAGGCCCTGCAGGTCCTCGAGGCCTTCAGCGATCCGGAAGTACAGCTCACGATATACGAACTGGGCGGGTTCCTGCCGCCGAACGTCGATCTGATCGAGGAGGCCGATCCCGACGAGATCGGTCCGTCGGCCCGGTACACGGACGTCCTCTTGCAGGCCAGCGAGAACGCGATTCCGCGGCCGGTGACCGACGTCTGGCCGGAGCAGTCGGCGCTGATCTACCAGGAGGTCAATGCCGCCTACCGGGGAACGAAATCACCCGAGGGAGCGATGAGCGACCTCGCGGGTCGACTGGAGTCAAGCGAAACGGAGGTGGCCGAACAGAATGTCGACTGATACCGATACGCTGACCGGAGGTGAACCGACCGAACGCGAACGCACCGGGAACGCCGTCGTCAACTGGATGGAGAACCTGAGCGAGGCGGCCTACGCCTACCTGCTCCTGTTGCCGGCGTTCGCGCTGCTGACGCTGGTGGCGTTCTACCCGCTGCTCCGAACGTTCGTCATGTCCTTGCGGGCGGACCAGACCCGCGGCTTCGAGCCGCTGGGCGCCTTCGTCGGCGTCGAGAACTACGTCGACATTCTCACCGGGAACGCGCGGCTGGCTCGCCAGTTCCTCGACGTCGGGCTGACGTCGTCGTTCCCCTTCGTCGAACTCGGCACGCCGTTCTTCCAGCAGGCGCTGTTCGTCACGCTCGCGTTCGCGGTCATCAGCGTGGTCCTCGAGACGGTGATTGGGTTCGGCCAGGCCTACGTGCTCGATCAGGACTTCAGGGGTCGGCGCTGGGTCCGCGTGGCGATCATCCTGCCGTGGGCGGTGCCGATCGTCATCCAGGGGATGATCTTCTTCCTGATGTTCCAGCCGGAGGTCGGGTTCGGCACTGACCTGATGCAGTGGTTCGGCATCTTCAGCGACGCCCCGCTTGCCAACAGCCGGGACTCCTTTATCATCATCCTCGTGGCCGACATCTGGAAGTCCTCGGCGTTCATGGCCCTGCTGATCCTCGCGGGGCTCCAGAGCGTCGATCGGAGCCTCTACGACGTCGCGAGGGTCGCCGGCGCCTCGCCGTGGCAGCGGTTCAAGCTGATCACCCTGCCGCTGGTGATGCCCGCTCTGCTGGTCGCGATGCTGTTCCGGACGATGGACGCGATGCGGGTCTTCGGGCTAATCGAGTCGACCGCCGGCTGTACGACGGTGCCGTCGCTGACCTGCCTAGTCGTCGAGGCGATGTTCGGCGGCACCCGCATCTTCGCGACCGCGGCGACCGTCGCG
Source organism: Natrinema zhouii (assembly GCF_013456555.2). GTDB lineage: Archaea > Halobacteriota > Halobacteria > Halobacteriales > Natrialbaceae > Natrinema > Natrinema zhouii. The sequence continues at coordinate 18,629 of NZ_CP059154.1, read as the reverse complement.
TTCACGACCGCGCTCGTCATCGGAATCATCATCGGCGGCTACGTGGTCCTGTTCCGCGACACCGAAGGAGGAATGTACTGATGTCCGATCCGCACGACTCCACCGATCCGACCGACACCGGAGGTACCGACGGCGACGACCGACCGAGAGATCCGACGCTCCGACGCCCCGACGGGGGCACCGACGTCCTCAAGGAGGGCCGCGACGCGGAGCTCGACCGCAGCCCGCTCCAGCAGTGGGCCGCCGACTCAATCCAGAACCCGGAGCGAGTCTACCGGGCGCTGTTCTACGTCGCGGCGATCTTCTTCCTCTTTACGACGCTGTTCCCGTTCTACTGGCTGCTCATGGTCGCACTGACGCCGGAGGGACAGCTCCAGGACATCGTCTTCACGCCGAACGGGTTCAATCCGGGCGCGTTCGTCGAGGTGTTCGAGGTCATCCCGTTCCACTGGTACATGTTCAACAGCTTCGTGATCGCGCTGGGGTCGACCGCGGTCGTCCTCATCGTCGGCAGCCTCGCGGGCTACGCATTCGGCCGACTCGAGTTCCCCGGCCGGACGCCGCTCATGCTGCTCGTGTTAGTGATATCGTTCTTCCCGCCGGCGGCCTTCTTCATCCCGCTAAACGACCTCTTTAACACCTCGTTTTTCCTCCTCGAGCCGATCACGGGCGACGGAACCCTCTACAACACGCCCTTCGCGATGGTGACACCGCTGTCGGCAATCTTCATGCCGCTGGCAATCTTCATCCTCACGACCTTCTACTCGCAGATTCCGGACGGACTGGAGGACGCGGCCCGCGTCGAAGGGACGACTCGGCTCGGCGCGCTGTTCCGGGTCATTATCCCGCTTTCGGCACCCGGTGTCGCAACCGCCGGGGTGTTGACCTTCATCGCCGTCTACAACGAGTTCTTCTTCTCGTTCCTGATGACGGACGGGCAGCCGGAAAATTGGGCGCCGATCCTCGAGGGCATGCTCGCCTACCAGGGCCAGTACGAGGTGCTGTACCATCTGATGGCCGCCGCGAGTATCATCGGAGTAATTCCCGTCGCGATCCTCGTGGTCATCGCACAGGAAAAGATCGTCAGCGGACTCACCGCAGGAGCACTCAAAGAGTAACACAATGGCACGAGTACGACTCGAGAACATCACGAAACGGTACGGAGAGGAAACGGCTGTCGACGACGTCAGCCTCGAGGTCGAAGACGGGGAGTTCGTCACCTTCGTCGGCCCCTCGGGCTGCGGGAAGTCGACGACCATGGAAACCGTCGCGGGGCTGACGACACCCACCGAGGGGCGGGTGTACATCGGCGACGACGATGTCACCGGCCTCGCCCCCAAGGACCGCGGGGTAGCGATGGTCTTCCAAAACATCGCTCTGTTCCCGCACATGGACGTCTACGAGAACATCTCCTTCGGCCTCCGGTTGCGAAAGTATGACGACGAGGAGGTCCGACGCCGCGTCGAGGAGGCCGCCGACATCGTCCAACTCGAGGGGATGCTCGAACGAATGCCGGCGGAGATGTCCGGCGGCCAGCAACAGCGGGTGGGTATCGCCCGCGCGATCGTTCGCAACCCGGACGTATTCCTGATGGACGAGCCGCTGGCGAACCTCGACGCGAAGCTGCGGGTGCACATGCGGACGGAGCTCCAGCGGCTCCACCGAGAACTCGACGCGACGGTCATCTACGTCACCCACGATCAGGCCGAGGCGATGACGATGTCCAACCGGATCGCCGTTCTGAACGATGGCAAGCTCCAGCAGATCGCCCCGCCACTGGTCTGTTACAACGAACCCACGAACCTGTTCGTCGCGGGCTTCATCGGCTCGCCGTCGATGAACTTCGTCGAGGGCAAACTCGTCGAGAGCGGCCTCGAGACGAACAACTTCTCCGTCGATTTCGACCCCGCCCAGATTCCGGGTGTGAACGTCGGCGACGACGTCACGCTCGGTATCAGGCCGGAGGACGTCCATCTGACCCAATACGCGGAGTCGCTCGCCTCGTCGACGGACCCCATCGACGCTCGAACCGACGTCCTCGAGCCGATGGGAGACGAGGTCTTCGTCTACCTGCTGCTCTCCGAGGCCGCAGCGGGATCGATGGAGAAAGACGCTGCTACCTCGCCCAACCAGTTGCTGATGAGCGTCACCCCCGATACGGACATCGAGGCGGATCAGGACGTTAACGTCGTGCTGGATCGGTCCAAGATCCACCTCTTCGATACCGCCACCGGCGACGCGCTGGTCCACGGGCTCACCGACCTCCCCGAACGAGAGCCCGGAACGACCCCGACGGAAGCGGATAGCTAAGCCGTCCAGAGCGGACGGTGAGGCTACCGACGGGTTCGAGCGGACCGTTCTCGAGTCACTGCGGTCAGTCACGGTCCCTCCGCCCGCTGTGAGGTGGCGACGGACCGAAGTTGCTCGAGTCAAAGGATTCGATATAGCGGTACAGGGTGTATCAGGCTGAAACGAGACGAACGCTGGCAGGACCAGAACTACAGGAAATGACATTGAACCGATCAGATATCGAAACCGGCATCGTCGGGCTGGGGAACATCGGCCAGTACCACGCCGAGCGGCTCGTGGACCTCGGCGTCACGCTGGCCGGCGGAATGGACATCGCCGCCGAAGCGCGAACGCGCTTTGCCAGACGATACGATGTCGACGTCTACGACGAGCACCGCGAGTTGTACGACGCCGTCGACGCCGTCATCATTACGACGCCGAACAAGTACCACGAGGAGTACGCGGTCGACGCCCTCGAGCGCGATCTCCACGTCTTGCTCGAGAAACCACTGGGCCACTCGATCGAAAGCGCAGAGCGGATCGCCGACGCTGCAGCCGCGTCTGATGGCTATGCGATGGTCGGGTTCAACAATCGGTTCGCGAATACGGTCCAAATCGTGAAAAACCGCATCGATCAGGGCGAGCTCGGCGACATATCGCACGTCGAAGCGAACTACGTCCGACGGCGCGGCATTCCGGGACGCGGATCGTGGTTCACCCGACGACAGATCGCCGGTGGGGGAGCACTCATCGACCTCGGCGTCCACGCCATCGATCTCGCCCTCTACCTGCTCGGCTACCCCGACGTGAGAGAAGTGAGCGGCGTCGCACGAAGCGAATTCGGCTCCCGCGAGGAATACGCCTATCTCGACATGTGGGCCGATGATGCGGGACCCGACGGCTTCGACGTCGACGACTCCGCCAGCGCCTTCATCCGCTGTGCGGGGAATCAAACGATCTCGCTCGAGGTCGCGTGGGCGACCAACCGGCCGGCGACCCATGAGTTCGTCGCCCGCGGGACCGACGCGGCAGCCCGGTTCGACCTCCTCGAGGGCGATCTCTCCATCTATTCGGCGAGCAAGGTCGGTCCCGATCACCTCGAGGACACGACGATCGAGACGCGCCAGAACGATACCCACACGGACGAACAGCGGGCATTTTTCGACCGAATCGTCGGCGATGGGGAAGGAAACGACAGCGTCGCGGAGGCACTCACAGTCCAGCAGGTTATCGACGGCATCTACCGCTCGAGCGATGGAGAGCGAACGATCACGATCGACGAGTAGTGCGTTCTGCTGATCCATCGCCTCACGTTCCGTCTCGCCCGCTCTACGGGCCGTTGGTGACGATATCGAGACACCACTGAGCAGTTCGCTGGGTGACGGGGCAATATCGTGCATGCTGTTTACGGCTCGGTGCCACCAACGGCACATATGGAAACGCCTCCCCAACTTCGAGACGTGGCCGGCGACGAAGATGATATCACGATCAGTAACCGCGAGTACGAAGACGAGAGCGTCATCGCCGTAGATTTCGGCCCGACCGGCGAGAAGCCGTCGGTGGACGTCGTCGACGACACGGCGATCGTCACTGTCGGCAGGAGACAGTTCGAGTTCGATATCCCAGCGGGAGCACGCGACGTGACCGTCAACGACGGTATTCTGACGATCAGAGACTGACGAATCGATCGAGATCGACGGAGCGAACGAGCCGTCGAACGACCGGCGGGCAGACCCCGCTACCGAGTGTTCGCTTGCCCTCGTTTTATTGCGCCGGCAGTAGTCGCTTCCCCCATGGAGATCGGCGTTCATACCCCACCGCTGGCCGACGAACCGCTCGAGAGCGCGCTCCCCTATCTCGACGGGATCGGCATCGAGACGATCGAGCCCGGTGTCGGCGGCCATCCCGGTCAGGACCATATCACGCGATCCGAGTATCTCGACGACGAGACCGAACAGGCCGAACTCAAGGATCTACTCGAAGAGTACGAGATGCGAATCAGCGCGCTCGCGATCCACAACAATCCCATACATCCAGACGACGAGCGAGCAGAGACGGCCGATACCGAACTTCGCGAGGCGATCCGGTTGGCCGGCCAGCTCGAGGTCGGAACCGTCACCTGTTTCTCGGGGCTCCCGGCGGGGAGTCCGAACGACGAGACCCCGAACTGGATCACTGCGCCCTGGCCGCCCGAACACGCCGAGGCCCTCGAGTACCAGTGGGAGCGGGCGATCGAGTACTGGGGCGAGATCGCCGACTACGCGGCCGACCACGCCGTCGATATCGCGATCGAGATGCATCCGAACATGCTGGTCTACGAGCCCCACGGGATGGCGCGACTGCGCGAGGAGACCGGCGACCGGATCGGCGCGAACTTCGATCCCTCTCACCTCTACTGGCAGGGGATCACGATCACCGACGCGATCCGGTATCTGGGGGAGCGCGAGGCGATTCACCACGTCCACGCCAAGGATACCAGAATTTACGACGCTCAGGCCCGCGAGAAGGGGGTACTGGATACGACGCCGTACACCGACGAGCCGAATCGGTCCTGGCTCTTCCGGTCGGTCGGCTACGGCCACGGCGAAGCCCACTGGAAGGACATCGTCTCGACGCTCCGAATGGTCGGCTACGACGGCGCCCTGAGCATCGAACACGAAGACTCGCTGACCAGCTCGCGAGAGGGTCTCGAGAAAGCGGTCGACCTGCTCGAGCGGGCGATCTTCGAAACCCAGCCCGGAGAGGCCCACTGGGCCGAGTGAGCCGAAACAGGGCTACTCCCCGACGGGGCTATTGATGGAGTCGTCGGACGAGAGATCACGAATTTCGACGTCACCACCGTCGCGAACGATGATTTCGTAGCCCTCGTACTCGAGTCTGACCACCGCGGTGCTCGCGGTGCCGGCAGCGGTGGTGAACAGGTTGTCGAGCGCTTCCGGGTCAACGACCGTAAACAACGGGGCGTATGCCGGCGGCTCGACATCGGTGATGTCGACACCTTCGCGCGATGCGATGGCCTCGATGATGGCCTGGGTCGGTGGAACCGCCCCGTCGGGCGTCGACGTGTTGTCCGGGTAGGACATACTCGAATCTTTCACAGTCCGATTGATAAGGATGACGGCAAATATATTTAGCCATTACCATGCGTAATATACAGTAATACAGTTGATTCTCGATCAGACAGAGCTTTGCGTGCACTGCTCTTCGAGTGGCTCGACAACCAGCTGTTCACGAGTCAGGAGCCGTTAGTGCACAGTACGGCTGCCAGCACACTCGTTATTCGGGCCCGAGGACGGAGACTCGACAACTCTTCACCGGTACGAGACCCGGGATAGATTTCCTCGAGAGACGTGGAATCTCGTCGACGAACCCGTCGATCGCTGGCGGATTTGCCACTTATCTCCCAGTTCCGTCCACCGTCGGCTGATTTATCTCACCCGGGGCCGTCGCGTCCTGCCTGTTTTTCGCTGCGAGTCCGACGAACAGCACGAGACCGATACCGCGAAGCGAGAGGTCGAGCAGGAGCGCGTCGGCCGAGGCGGTCACGCCGACGAATCCGAGGAGGTCGAATACCGCCGTCGAAAGCAGCCCCGGTGCCATGAGCAGCAGCGAACTGAGCGCGAAACCGGCTCGCTCGAGTCGGTTTGCGCCCGTATACAGCGTTCCGATGACGGTCGCACCGAGGGCGATCACCCCGAGGAAGACGCCGACGACCGGAATCAGGATCTCCGGAACCGAGTACGAGAGTTCCATGAGATCAGAGAAGCCGACGACGCGGTACTGCTCGCGGATCGGCAACTCGGCAGCGTTCTCCTTCTCGCGAAGCAACACGATACCGGGGACGAGGACGAACGCGAAGGGGACGATCGCCTTGTTCAGTGACAGGGAGAACGCCTTCACGCCCGTCTCGAAGGGGTCCGACTTGGCGACCCCGCTCGCGGCGTAGGCGGCGACGGCGACCGGTGGCGTGATGTCGGCGATGACGCCGAAATAGAGGATGAACAGGTGAGCGGCGAGCAGCGGGATGCCGAACTCGACGAGCGGTGTGGCGAGCATCGAGATGAGGATAATATAGGTGACCGTCGTGGGCATCCCCATTCCGAGAATGATGCTGGCTACGGCCGTCACAACCAACATGATCACGATCGATCCGCCCGACAGCGCGATGAGCAGCGACGTGAGGTTCGGGCCGAGCCCGGAGACGCTGATAACGCCGGGGATGATACCGGCGGCTGCGACGGCGATCACGACGGGAACGGCCGTCCGCGCGCCCTCGTCCATCGACTTGACGACGAACGTCCCGAGACGGAACGGCTGGCTCGAACCCAGATCGCGGCCGGTCCGATCGCCGATGGAGTCGGCGGTCGACTTGATCGTCGGATTGAGCTCGAGCAGCGGTGCCTCGAGATTCGGACGGGATAGCAACGTCAGCGCGCCGGCCAGCATCGCGTACCACTCGATCCGAGAGACGACGAAATCGATCGCTTCCCCAGCGGGTAGTCCGGCCCCGCCGGCTCCGGTGACGAGTCCAGTGACCGGGACGCCAGCGTAGACGTAGCTGGCCAGTTCGACGCCGACGATCGCCGCGAAGATACCGAGGAGCCGCCCGCGCGTCTCCTCACTGTAGGCCGAGACGAGCGCAATCAACGCCACGAGCGCGACGAGGGTGAACCACGCCGACCGCGAGACGGACAGTCGCTCGATGATGAGGTAGTACAGCAACAATCCGATCGGGACGAGGTAGAACCACCCGCGTTTGAGGTGTGACCAGAGCGGGACGGTGTCGGCGTCCTCGACGCCGCCGATCCCCTCCTCGACCGCCTTGAGGTGGACCATCACCCAGACGCCGAAGAAGAAGACGATCGCCGGGATTGTCGCGAGGATGATGATATCCGCGAACGGCGTCGCCGTGTACTGGACCATGAGGAACGCCGCGGCACCCATCACCGGCGGGAGGATCTGTCCGCCGGAGGACGCCGAGGACTCGACCGCGCCGGAGAACTCCGGTGAGTATCCCGAGCGCTTCATCAGTGGAATCGTGAACGCGCCGGTGGTGACCGTGTTGGCGATCGACGATCCAGAGATCGTTCCCATGAAACCGCTCGCGAGGATGCTCGCCTTCGCCGGACCGCCTTTGCGGTCCCCCGTGGCCGCGTACGCGAGATCGATGAACCACTGGCCCGCACCGCTCATCTCCAGGAACGAACCGAAGAGGATGAAGATGTAAATGAAGCTCACCGACACCGTCACCGGGATACCGAAGACCCCGTTTTCGGTGTTATACCAGAGGTTCTGAACGATGTCCGGCCAGGTCAACTCGGAGACCGCGAGCAGGCCAAGGAAGGGTGTTCCGCTGTTGATGAGGTACCCCCAGCGCGCGTAAACGATGAAGGTCGCGACGATGATCATGAGTGGCAATCCAAGCGTTCGGCGGGTGGCCTCGAGCACCAGCAGGACACCGATCGCGCCGAGCGCCATCGCGTAGGAGTACTCGCTGACGAACGGGACGCCGCCGAGGACGGGCTGGAGGAACGTGTACACCTCGGTGATCGCCCGCCCCGACTGGAGCCCGAACGCTCGCATGCTCCGAATCTCGTCGAACTCCGTCAGGAAGTAAATCGCAGACAACACTGAGGCGCCGATACACAAAAGGTCGAACGGCGTTACCCGCTCCCGATCGGGGTCGATAACTGCCCATCGGGCGGCGGCTCGAGCGCTCTCGAGAGCGCGCGTGATGAGGTTCTGCTCCCCGAGTCTGCGAGACGCGGTGGGGACGATCCGACCCAGGTTTCGCGCGACGATTCCGTCGCCCATACTCGCCGGGAACAACAGGAACGTGAGCACGAGTGCGAACGAGACGTGGATCGCGTTCGCCTGCAGGAGTTGTAGCGAGACGTTCCAGTTGTCGACGATCGGCAACCAGACCGTAAACGAGAAGCTGCGTGCGGCCAGGAACAGCTGGAACACTGAAAACAGAACACCGATCGCCGCGACGGCTACCGCGGCGACCCCCTGTAGCGACCGCCGGCGCTCGATCTCCTGGATCAGTTCCTCGGCCTCTTCGTGTGAGACCTCCTCGGTCAATCCGTCGTCCGTTCCGTCCTGATCGTCGTTCGGCCCGTCGGTACCGCCGTCCGATGGATCGTTCGTGTTCATAAAATCATCTCGATTAGCGATTGTCGTTCCACGCGAATGCGAACGTCGTTAGCGTTCGTCGCTGCGACCAGATCGTGTCGTCGATCGTCGACGATCAACGTGTGACCGGCGATCCGTCCGGGTGAGACAGAAAGGCTTCGAAGTTCCGCGATCGGCTCGGCTGGCTCGTACACGAGCGTCCCGTTGACGTTCGTGACGTCGACTCGAGCGGGCAGCCCCCAGCCGTAGGACTCGAACTCCATTCGAGTGTTCACCAGCGTTCGATCGTTCACGCGGTACTCGTCGTACACTCGGGATTGCTCCACGCTGTGCGTGTACTCGAGGGCCACGGTGCTCCCCTCGTCGACCGGTTCAGTGAGATACCGTTCGCCGGTCTCGATGTCCTCGACGACGAGTACCGATGTGATCGGGACCGTCGTGGCAACGACGACGAGGACCAGTACCGCCGCTAAGAGGATCGCAGCGAGGACGTTCGGACGGGAGACACGGCCCATTCTCTCGTGAAACTCGGTGAAGATCTATCGATCACGGGGGTGCGTACACGACCGCAAGGGGAGTGCGGTCGAATCGGTACTCTACCGTCGGAACCGACTCAGGCGTCGAAGTACGCCGCCGCACCCTCGTGGAGTTCGATAGACATCCCGTCCTGTGCACTGTCGGCCGTGATGAAGTCGGTCTTGATCGAGAGGTCATCGACGTTGTCGAAGATGGCCGCGGTGACCGTCTCGACGGTGTCTGCCGACACGTCGGCGTGCGTGGCGATCATCGCCTGCACCGCGACGGTCTCGACGTCCTCGTCGACGCCGCTGTAGGTTCCACCGGGGATGGTATCGTCGGCGAACCAGGTGGCGTCCTCCTTGACGGCCTCGCGGTTGTCGTCCGCGATCGGAACGATTTCGATGTCGTTCGTGTTAGCGAGGTCCTCGATCGCACCGACCGGCCAGCCGCCGACGACGAAGGCCGCGTCGATGTCGCCGTTAGCGAGCTGTTCGGATGCCTGCGAGAAGCCGGCGTTCTGTTCGTCGAAGTCGGAGATTCCGACTGATTCGAGGATCTGGAGGGCGTTGACCTGCGTCCCGGATCCGAGGTCGCCGGTGTTGATCGTCGCACCGCTGAGGTCCTCGAGCGACGAGATGTCGTTTTCGGCGAGCGTGACGAGTGTGATCGTCTCTGGGTACAGCGTCGCGACGCCCTGTAGGGAGTCGATCGAGTTGTCCTGAAAGGCGTCGATCCCGGTACCGTTCTTCGCGAATGACGCGATATCGTTCTGGATGAGTGCGAAGTCGGCCGAACCGTCCGAGAGGCTGCCGACGTTTTCGACGCTCGCGCCCGTCGACTGAACGTTCAGCGAGAAGTCGGTGTTCTCCTCGACAATCGTCTTGATCTCGTTCGAGAGCGGGTAGTACGTTCCACCGGTGCCGCCGGCGTGCCACGTGAGACGGTCTTCGTCACCGTTACCGTCACCGCCAATACAACCAGCCAGTGATGCGATACCGACAGCACCGGCCAGTTCGAGAAACTGACGTCGATTGTTATCAACTGACATCTATACTTATAACAGACGCTGTAGCTTCATATAGCTAATTATTTCGTAAACGGAAATTGTTTGGATTAGATCATTATTTGTATATCCAAAGAGAGGGCTATCGTTGTATTTTTCAGTATTCTGTTATTGATGTGGGAGCAAATACCAAACTACACTATGAGACGGTTCAGTCACTACGTCCCTCTTCGCTACCAGTCCGATTTCCACGAGGTCCTATCGAAACTCGCTCGAGTAGTCATGCAACTAGCTAATTTCAGAACCAGAACGTGACGGCTCGAGATTCGTTCCGACGTCCAATAGGGACAGCATCACCGACTGAGCAGCGACAGTCAGTCCTCCACGTTCGACGGTCCTACGAGTCGATCGATCGCCGAGCGAAAGCCCGGACTCTCGCAGTACCACAGCCAGCAGCCGACACCGGCGGTGAACAGCGAGCCGGCGATCAGGCCGGCGGTCGCAGCCAGATACGCCGTCGAACCGTCGCCGGAGACGGCGAAAACGTTCCCCGGGTTGTCGTGAATGAAGAAGAAGTAGACGACGAACCAAGCGTTCGTGAGCATCGTCGAGACCAGTACCGGCGCACCGTAGGCGTAGTTTCGAACCCAGATCAGCCCGATCGCGACCAGCGGCCCGACCAGCCCGACGATGGCGATAAACGCCGGTTGCCCCTGTGTGAGCGGGGCCGCGACCGTCGAGAGAGCGAGCCCGAACAGGCCACAGAACGCCAGATAGACGAGAAACGGCGTCGTGACGATAATTCGTTGGTCCACATCGTATCGTGATCACCTGTTCGTCTTAACTGTTATTACCAGCGAAGTGAGAACTCGTCCGCGACCTGTTTGTCGACCTCGAGGGCGTCCACGTCGAGTTCGGTGCCGGCGAAGTCACGGCCCTTCTCTGGACGCTCGAGCGGGCGAGTCGGCTCGAACGGACGGACGACGATCCGGTTGAGTACGAATCCACCGGCAGGCATCGGTGAACCGCGAGTATCGACCGAGAGGATAGGGTCCGATTACCACGGCGATTGAACATCAACGGAATATCGACTCTCGTGTCATTCATAGTACGAAGAGAATAACGAATTGTGTTATTCGCAATCGAACGGCCATGAGGAGTCAGGAACGACCGAACGGTAGCGCACAGTCGACGATTCGGAACGCACTCGAGTCGATCTTGCTTCGGAGTGACGATCGAACGATTATCGAGGAGTGTCGGCGGTGTGGCACGACGCTCGAGTCGGTGTCGACGTGTCCGTCCTGTGGCGGCACCGACATCGTCGAATACCGAATCCGGTGACGGCCGCCTGCGGGGGGCGAAATACTGGGATCACTGTGACTCGACGGGAACCCCGTCCACATCGATCGTCTCCCGTCGTCCGTCGAGTACCGCGAACCGCTCGTCGCGGCGGGACTCGAGCCAGTAGAGGAGGCGTTCGGCCCACTCGAGTTTGCGGGCCTTCGCGGGGTCGACCGCAGGATCGTCGAAATCCCAGCCGACGAACTCGAGCCGTGCAGCGCCGACGTGGTCGGCGAGAAACGCCGCGCGATCGCCGTCGGTGAAGCCGCCGACGTTTCGGACTACTCCGCGAGGTGCGGCCTGTGTCGTCGGAAGTACGTACGCGTCGTCGCAATCGGGGACGATGTCGCGAATCGCCGCGAGATTGTCGCCGTGGCCGTGGACCGCGACCGGAACGTCTCGAGCGGTGAGTCGCTCGACGGTGTCGGGATTCTTGTCGAGATCGGTCACCATACAGTCGACGTCGATTCCGTGGCTCACGAGCGTGTCGGCGGCCGTCGATGCGGCGACGACGACGTCGGCATCGCGCGCCCGCTCGAGGTCCCGGTCGGTCTCGAGTGACGGGCCGGCACCAGCCACGGCGACGGTCTTCTCACTGACGAACGAGAGGTCAGCGAGGTCGAACGGCTCCTCGAGAAGCGACGCGAGGAGCTCGCGACCGCGTTCGTCATCGGCGCGATCGTAGCCGAAATCGCTGCAAATGGCCTCGTAGACGGGTTCCCACTCGTCGAACTCCATGTCCGTTCTCGTCGCGCTATCGGTTTGGGTGTTCGGTCTCGACCGTACGCTACCAGTCATTGACCGCGCGCTACCGGCCAGATCGTCGATGCCGACGCGTTGGTCATGGAGCCGTCACTGGATGGCGTGGAAGCCGTTTACTGGGCGACAGATATGGCTGTTCACTGGGGTCGTGAGGAACGATCGTAACACGCCGACTGAGAGTCGTCACTGGTTGGCATAAGACCACAATAATTCCGTGTTGTGGGCCGGGGGTCGCCTCCAAAGTACCCCTACCCGGGAGGCCGCCCGGCGTCCAGTCTCCCTTTTCGAAGCATCCGGCATAAGCTTTCTCTTAACGCAGTACCCCTGACAGCTTCTCGCCGATATCGCTAAGACGCGCGTTTTCGGCGGCAAGATCGGCAGCAACGGTGGAAACGGCCGCAGTTGACCCCATGAGTAGCTGTTTCCTGTCAGTCACGCGTCGGACGATCGCACCGTGGTCGTCTGCGATCACCGCGAGCCGGTCGCTCTCGGCGGGCGCGAGGCCGTCGATCTCGAGTAGTTGCGTCTGCCAGTCGTCGGCGACCGCGGGATCGATGCCACGTTCACGAAGCTGTGTTCGGAACTCGCGGGTGGAGTTGACGTCCAGTTGCGAGATCGTAACTTCGCCCGCAGTCGTACTCGCACGCTCGGTGAACGCCTTCCCGATCAGTGCCGCATCCCGCGTTTCGGCCACGTCGTGGGTCCGGATCACGTGGGCCCCCCGTTCGACGGCCATCGCGGTCGCCGCGAGGCTGACCGGCAGTCGTTGCTCGGTCTCCCGACCCGCGAGCTCGCCGAGGAAGTTCTTCCGGTTGATCGAGACCAGCATCGGCCGCTCGAGCGCGCGGAACTCCCGAAGCCGGCGGAACATCTCGCGGTCGTCATCGAGCGTCTGGGCCTCGCTCCAGCCCCCGAACGCGGGGTCGACGATCGTCTTGTCGGTCAGTCCGTTCTGTTTCAACGCCTCGAAAACCTGATCGGCGTAGTCGGCCGTCGCCGCCCAGTCGGGCGACTTCCGGGCCGCCCAGTCGGTTTCCTCGACTGCACCCGGCCGCTCGAGGTCCGGCGGACTCGCCATCTTCGCGACGGCGACGTCGTGCTCCTCGCAGACGGCGGGCATCTCGGGGTCGGCGAAGCCACAGATGTCGTTGACCATGTCGAACCCCCGCGAGAGGGCCTCGTCGGCAACGGCGGCGTAGCGCGTCTCGATCGAAAAGATGGCGTCTCCGGAAACGCTCTCGATCGTCTCACACGCGACGTGGAGCCGCTCGAGTTCCTCTTCGGCGGAAAGCACGTCGAAGCGCTTGTTCGCGGACTCGAGGCCGATGTCGACGATGTCGGCCCCCTCGTCGATCAGCTCCTCGTCGACGTAGCGAGCTGCCTCGCCGGGATCGTCGAAGACGCTCGGATCGTAGGGGGATTCCTCGCTCACGTTCAGTACGCCCATGATCCGGGGCGGATACTCGTCACCGATCCCCAGACCGGCGGCGTCGACGCTGTTCATACACGGACTGTGAAAGCGAGGCAAAAAGGTATCGCGGTTCCGGTCGGCGTCCACCTCCGTGTAGGGTGACTCGGCGAAGTAGCTGGCCGAACACGGGATCGCTGACTGATCACGACAGCGTTGACGACGGCCGGGCCACGTCCGATCCCGTCTCGAGGAAGATCGTTTCGTCTCGGACCTGAACGGGAACGCCGGTCCTGATCCATCGGCCGTCCTCGGTCGTCTCAATCGTCTCGCTGGTCAGGTCCGGCCGCTCGAAGTAGCCGTCCATGACGGCTGGACCGCCGATCGCGAGTTCGTCGCCGTCCGGTCCCGAGCTGACGCGCGTTCGAACGTCGGGAAGCGACCGGCCGAGCCGGTCCGATTCGACGTCGACCGGCGTTCTGATGTGTGTCGCACCCGTTTCCGGCGTCCCCCAGAGATGGACGGCATCGTCGCCGTCAACCGTTCGTCCTTCGATCGGAGCGGTCCCAGACTCCACGACCGTGAGCGGTCGAGTGTCGACGGACGTCTCGCTCGCTTGAACCGCCCGGTACTGTCGTGGGGTGACGAACGCGCGATCGATGTCGGTCGTCACGAGCAGCGACTGAATCGTCTCAACGTCCGGGACCGCAACCGAACGGTATTCGCTGCCTCCGACGAGCGTCGCGTTCGCACCGTACATGAGTTCGACCGGATTCGAGAGCGGGGCCGCTCCCAGATGCGTCTCGATACCGTCGTCTCCGGCGGTTCCTTGGATCGAAGATCCGGCCGTCGCAGCGGCCTGTAACGCATCGTGCGTGTAGACGACGGCGAGCGGCTCCCGTTCGTCCTGCCCCACGTAAGCGATCAGTCCCGGCGAGTCGTCCGATCGGCGGACGACGTCGATCCCGGTGCGAGAGTTCGACCCGTTCATTCCGCCGTTATCGAGAAACGACGGAAAGGTGATCCCCATCCGCGCGTCGGAATCGACGGTGACGGCGACGCGGAGCGCCTCGCTGTCGACGATCAGTGACATGATCGGACTGGTTTCGGTGACGACCGCCTTCGAATCGGTCTCGGACAAAACGCGACTGACGGCCCGTCCATCGTACTCCGGCGGTACGGTGACGGGAACGCATCCGGCTCTGAGTGTTCCGTAAACGGCGATCAGAAACGAACGCGGGGTAGAGAGGTGAATCGTCACCCTGTCACCGGCCGTGATGTCCCTGTTCTGAAGGCCGCCGGCGAACGAGTCCGTGAGCGACCACAGCTGAGAGAACGTCGTCCGTTCACCTCCCGTCAGTGCCGGGGACGTCCTGTTCGTCATCGCCGCAGATTGGATCTCCTTCACGAAATTCGTCATCGGTGATAGTTTGTGTTACTACAATAGTTATAAACTCTTCCAGAAAGGAGGTAGAGACACATTATACACCAGACTCCAAAGCAAGGATCGTATTATAGTCTGACATCGTCGACTGATACCGAAATTATCTGGACAAAGAAGAACACTCCTCGAAGACAGACGGGAGCGGAACGAAAAGGCGGAGACCCCTTCTCCTGGGCACTGTCTGGACGTTTCGCGCGTTATGTGACGGTCGGTCGCTGGGGGAGACGCGATCGTCGAGTTACGATTTGTCCTCAAGGACGGCCAGCCGGGAGTCCCGCAGGAGCACCTTCCTGACGATCGAAGGGTTCTCGAGCAGGCGGTGTTTCGCGTGTGCACCGCGACCGCGGCCGCGTCCCTCGCGCTCGGACTGGATCACGTTGAGGAAGTTCTGTTCCTGCAGGATCTCCTGGACGCGGCGCTCAGAGAGCACGTCGAAGTCGAGTCGGCGGGCGATCTCCTTGTACTGGTTGTAGATGATCTTCGTCGGGAACTCCTTTTCCGAGCTGTTCTCGGTCAGCAGCGTCAGCGAGTAGAGAATCGCCTTGGCCTGCTGTGGCGAGCCCTCGATCAGTTCGTTGAATCGGTCGGCCTCGGTCTTCTCCTTGGCATCGCGGACGTGATCCGCGGTCACTCGGGTGTCGCTTCGCTTCTTCGCGATCCGGCCGGCGTTGCGGAGGATGTCGATGGCCTTGCGCGCATCGCCGTGTTCCTGGGCGGCGAGCGCGGCCGTGAGTGGGATCACGTCATCCGAAAGGACGCCGTCGTGGAAGGCGTCGCGGCGCTTCTCGAGGATCTCGACGAGCTGGTTGGCGTCGTACGGCGAGAAGACGAGTTCGTCCCGCGAGAGGCTCGACTTGACGCGCTCGGAGAGGTGGTCGGGGAAATCGATCTTGTTCGAGATGCCGATGATGCCGATACTCGAGTCAGAGATGCGGCGGTTTTCGCCGGCCCGCGAGAGTTTCCGAAGGACCTCGTCGTCCTCGAGCATGTCGATCTCGTCGAGGATGACGATGGTGACGTCGGTACAGTGGTCGATGGACTGCCAGAGGCGCTTGTAGTAGTCGCCGGTGCCCAACCCCCGGTCGGGGACGCTGACCCCGCTTGCCTCGGGATCGTTGACGAGCTGAGCGATCGTCTTCACGATCGACGCCTCCGTGTTCTGCTCGCCGCAGTCGATGAAGGCGTACTTCACGGTGATATCGTCGTGCTGGGCTTCGGTGATCACGCGCTGGGTGACCGATCGCGAGATGAGCGATTTCCCGGTGCCGGTCTTGCCGAAGATGAACAGGTGGTTCGGCTCGCTCCCGAAGACCGCCGGGTTCAGGGCGTCCGCAACCCGTTGCATCTGCTCATCTCGACCGACGATCCGATCCGGACCGGGAAGGTGCGTAATCTCGAGCAGGCGCTCGTCGGCGAAGACCGGATCGTCGTACCGAAAGAGCGGGTCTCGATCGTCGTTAGCGGACATTGCGGTACCGCGCCTCTTCCAACTGGATTGAAATAAAGGTATAGGGTTCGATCGCGGATGTAAATATTACGGAAGAGCGACTCGGGCAGCATCCTGCGTGAGTATGACCGAAATTCGCCCTGAACGCTTGCCTCGCGCTTCTAACCGTCGACACTGCTCGTCGGTCGCGACGGGCACCCCCGTCGCGGATGTAAAGCTCGTCAGTTCGACCGGGTAACAACCACGCTTCCTCCGGTTTCGGCGGTGAGTTCCCGTTCGACGGTCGAGGACAGAATCCGCAGACATTCGGCGAACGAAGGCTCGAGCGGTCCGAACGTGCGATTCATCGATCATCGCATGGGGCCCACACCCCCCTCGCGTTTGTAACGGCAATAGGAAGGGGTGATCGAGAATTATATCCGAATGTCAACAAGATAGAGCCATGAACGAGGCAATTTTACATCCGCGGCACTGGTGTGTTCCAACGATAGACCCCCACACGTAGAAGCGCTTACAAACGCGAGGGAGGTGTGTCCCTCTCACATCCAACCCCAGGACGAAAACTGTCAATTCGTCACTTAGAACGGTTTCACTCGAGAACACACGCCACAGTCCGCTAGAGATGTTATAACTGGTAATGTCATAGTTGCCATCTAGTTTTCGTGTTCTAGTCTAGACTAGAAACCTAGCTAGAAGAGAAAGAGGAGTAAGTGTGAACGTTACTCGGTAACGAAGTAATCAAATTCCGGAATCGATGCAAGCAGAATAGGGGTTGATCGAGATGGTCCCCTCGTCTCTCCCTGCTCGAACGCATCGAACCGTGAACGCGTCCCTTTTTGCGTTCGCACTCGGTACTCCGGCTATGAACATGACCATCGTTGCAGCAATCACCTTCCGTCCCACTTCTGTCATTGGGACAGAGAGAGGACCGACAACGGATCGATCCCAGCCGCCAACTGTCCCACCAACAGCGCAATGACGGACGAATCGCCGACAGCGGAACCGTCTCCGAGCCGAACGCGACCGGCGGTTGCAGTCGTCGACGCCCAGTCACCGGGCAACGTCGGGACGATCGCTCGCGCGATGAAGAATTTCGGCTTCGACGACCTCCTGCTCGTCGATCCGCCGGAACTGGATCCCGACGGGGAAGCCTACGGCTTCGCGGGGCACGCTCGAGAGGACGTTCTTCCGAACGCCGACGAGATCAGTTTCGACTCCCTCGTCGAGAACTATCACACGATCGGTTGTACGGCGGTGACGAACGAAGACGACCACAGCCACATGCGGTTTCCCTATTCAACGCCGGCCGATCTGGCCGACCGGTTACCGACCGTCGAGTCCCCGACCGCGCTCGTGTTCGGCCGCGAACGCGTCGGCCTGACGAACGCGGAACTCGCGCGGATCGACGAGATCTGTTCGATCCCCGCGAACGCCGACTACCCCGTACTCAATCTCGGGCAGGCGGCCACGATTACGCTCTACGAACTCCGGTCGTTGACCCTCGACGAGACCCAGTTGCCCGACATCGAGCGCGTTCGGGCCCCCGAGCCGACCGTCGATCGGCTCTACGACCAGTGGGCCGCCCTGCTCGAGGAGATCAACCGCCCCGAGGAGAAACGCGACAAGACGATGCGGATGCTGCGACGGGTGTTCGGGCGGGCCGACCTGACCGAACGCGAGGCGAACACGCTGCTGGGACTCCTCCGTCGGGCGACCGAACGGCCTGCTGAAGACTGATTCCTCGGACAGAACTGATTCTTCGAACGAGACTTGTCAAACCGGTCATTACAGCCGCCCTCGGCGGCCAGTACAGTAATACGCACCCAATACCCACCATTACTGAATGACTGAGCTTCGCCGACGAAACGCGTTGCGTCTACTGGGTGGCGGGATGGCTCTTCTGGCCGGTTGTTCAGAGTCGTCAAACGGGAACGGCGACGATACCGAAGACAGTGACGAGACTGGCGAGAGTAACCAGAGTGACGGGAGTGACGAAACCAACTCGATCGATGGCGATCTCCCGCCGTACGCCTCGATACTCCCGACAAACGAGCGCCCAGAGTACTTTTACGGGGCGATCGACGTCGGAACGATGAACGCTCTGCTCGACGACGAGGGTGCCGAGGCCGGCCAGGAACCGTCGGATCCGCTCGTCGGCAATCCGGTCGTCGTCGCGCTCCTCTGTTCGTTCGGTATCCAGCAACTCGTCGACTCGGCCGGGCGCGACGCGTACACCGAAAACAACGAGACGGCCGACGGCGAGGAACAGTTCGTCTATGCC